>NZ_SLVF01000040.1 GCF_004345365.1 Kribbella sp. VKM Ac-2568 | reverse complement strand
CTGTTGATCTCTGGGTTACTTGCGTCCGGCGGACAGTCGCCCGTCGAAGGTGATCTCGAAGGCGTTCAACGCTTTCTTCCATCGGTTGGACCAGCGTTTGCGGCCGGTGCCGGTCGGGTCGAGGCTCATGATCGCGAGGTAGACGCACTTGAGCGCGGCCTGCTCGGTTGGGAAGTGGCCGCGGGCGTTCACCGCCCGCCTGATTCGGGCGTTGATCGCCTCGATGGCGTTGGTGGTGCAGATGATGGTGCGGATCTCGGTGTCGAAGGCCAGGAACGGCACGAACTCGGCCCAGGCGTTGGTCCACAGCCGGATGATGGCCGGGTAGCGCTTTTCCCACTTCTCACTGAACTCGGCGAACCGGTCCAGCGCGGCCTGCTCGCTCGGCGCGGTGTAGACCGGCTTGAGGTCCTTGGCGAGCGTCGACCAGTCCTTCCGGGACGCGTAGTGGAAGCTGTTGCGCAGCAGGTGCACGATGCAGGTCTGCACGATCGTCTGCGGCCACACCTGGGCGATGACGTCGGGCAGGCCCTTGAGCCCGTCGCAGACCACGATGCAGCAGTCGTGGGTGCCGCGGTTCTTGATCTCCGACAAGACCCGCAGCCAGTACTTCGCGCCCTCGCCGTCGCCGTGCTCACCGGCCCACAACCCAAGGATGTCGCGGGTTCCGTCGACGGTGACCGCGAGCGCGACATAGATCGGCCGGTTCGCGACCTGGCCGTCGCGGATCTTCACGTTGATGCAGTCGATGAAGATCACCGGATACACCGGGTCCAACGGCCGGCTCTGCCACTCGGCCATGCCGTCCACGACCCGGTCGGTGATGGTGGAGATGGTCTGCTTGGACACCTCCGCCCCATAGATCTCGCCCAGGTGCGCGCAGATCTCACCATGGGTCAAACCCTTGGCCGACAACGAGATCACCAGGTCGTCCAACCCGGTCAACCTGCGCTGCCGCTTCTTGATGATCGTCGGCTCGAAACTCGCATCGCGATCCCGCGGAACCGCGATCTCCACCGGACCGGCCTCGGTCAGCACCGTCTTGCCCCGTTTACCGTTGCGGGAGTTCTCGCCGTTGCGCCCGGCCGGATCATGCTTGGAATAGCCGAGATGATCATCCATCTCGCCCTCCAACGCCGCCTCGGTCACCCGCTTGGTCAACCGCCCCAGCAGCCCACCCTCGCCGGTCAACCGCAGCCCCACAGCACGGGCCCGATCAGCCAACAACTGAATCTGCTCATCCACGACAGCCAGCTCGCCAGCCGCCTCGGCACTCGACTTCTTTGCAGCGTTCACATCAGTCACAGGTGTCTCCTACGTCTCAGGAGTTACACCGAATAACTTACAGTCCC
>NZ_SLVF01000039.1 GCF_004345365.1 Kribbella sp. VKM Ac-2568 | reverse complement strand
GGTCAAGTCCAGCGGAGTGGTGTAGCGGTCGTGTCGCGTGATCCTTGGGTTGGTTAGGCGCTGAGCGCCTTCAGGTCGGTGTCGGTGTGCGCCTCATCGGTGGTGTCGAGGAGGGTGATGCGGGACTTGGCGAGGACGTCGAGGCCGAGGTAGCGGCGGCCCTCGATCCAGTCGTCGTGCTGTTCGGCAAGGACGGCGCCGACGAGACGGATCAGGGCGCCTCGGTCGGGGAAGATGCCGACCACGTCGGTGCGGCGGCGGATCTCGCGGTTGAGGCGTTCTTGGGGGTTGTTGGACCAGATTTGTCGCCAGATCTCTTTGGGGAACGCGGTGAACGCGAGCACGTCGGCGCGGGCGGTCTCGAGGTGGTCGACGACCGCGGGCAGCTTGTCGGCCAGGGCGTCCAGGACGCGGTCGAACTGTTCGTGCACCGCGTCCTTGTCGGGTTGGTCGTAGACCGAGTGCAGCAGCGTCTTCACCCACGGCCAGGAGGCCTTCGGCGTCACGGACATGAGGTTCGCGGCGTAGTGGGTCCGGCAGCGCTGCCACGACGCGCCGGGCAGGGTGGCGCCGATCGCCGCGGTCAGGCCGCTGTGGGCGTCGCTGGTGACCAAGCGGACGCCGGTCAGGCCGCGGGCGGTCAGGTCGCGCAGGAACGCCAGCCAGCCGGCGCCGTCCTCGGCCGAAGTGACTTCCACGCCAAGGATTTCGCGGTGCCCGTCGCCGTTGACGCCAGTCGCCACCAGGGCGTGCACGTTGACGACCCGGCCGCCTTCGCGGACCTTCAACACCAGCGCGTCCGCGGCCACGAACGTGTACGGGCCTTGGTCGAGTGGGCGGGTCCGGAACTGGTGGACCTGCTCGTCGAGCTCGGCGGCCATCACCGACACCTGCGACTTGCTCAACCTGGTGATGCCGAGAGTCTCGACCAGCTTCTCCATCCGCCGCGTACTGACCCCGAGCAGGTAGCAGGTCGCCACCACCGTCGTCAGGGCCCGTTCAGCCCGCCGGCGCCGCTCCAGCAGCCAGTCAGGAAAGTACGACCCCGAACGGAGCTTGGGGATCGCCACGTCCAAGGTGCCGGCGCGGGTGTCGAAGTCGCGGTGCCGGTACCCGTTGCGGGAGTTCACCCGCTCGCTGCTGGGCAGGCCGTACGGGGCGCCGCAGACCGCGTCGGCCTCCGCCGACATGAGCGCCTGGATAAACCTGGTCAACATGTCACGCAACAGATCCGGCGACGCGGTGGTCAGCTGGTCGTGGAGGAACTCGGCAGGGTCGATACTGGTGTTCGCGGTCATCGCGTTCTTCTCCTTCAGAAGTCTGTGAGAGGTCTTCCAAAGGATCACGCGATGACCGCTTTCACACGTCTACGCCACGCCCATCCGGGCCTGCCGTACACCACTCTGCTGGACGCCACT
>NZ_SLVF01000038.1 GCF_004345365.1 Kribbella sp. VKM Ac-2568 | reverse complement strand
GTGCGTCAAGAGAAGCCCTGTGTCAAGCCGCCTGGTGTTGGTTGGGGTTGAGGAGGCGTTGGAGGGCTTGGTGTTGGGTGGGGTCGTAGGGGGTGTTGTTTTGCCAGCAGTGCCAGATGATGTAGAGCCAGGCGCGGGCGAGGATGCGGACGGCGTGGGGGTGGTCGTGGCCGCGGGTGCGGGCTTGTTGGTAGAGGTTGGCGGCCCAGGGGTTGGCGTGGCGGGAGTCGGCGGCGAAGTCGGTGACGGCGTTGCGGAGTTGTTTGTCGCAGGCCCAGCGGAATCCGACGGTTTTGTGTTTGCCGGACTGGCGGGTTGAGGGTGCGGCGCCGGCGAGGCAGGCGAGTGCTTCGGGGGTGGGGTAGCGGGCGCGGCAGTCGCCGATCTCGGTGAGGAGCCGGGCGGCGCGGACGGTGCCCGAGCGGGGCAGGCTGGTGAAGATGTGGGAGTCGGTGTGGTCGGTGAGTTGGGCGGCGATCTGGTCGGTCAGGGTCTTGATCTGGTCGATCAGGGTGGTGAGAACGGTGAGTAGTGCGTGGGTGATGTGGGCGTTGGTGGTGGCGTTGGGGCCGGTGGCGCCGCGGGGTGCCGTGGTCAGGTGGGCGTGCAGCACGGCGGGGTCTTTGCCGCCGGGGTAGCCGACGGATGTCAGCCAGGCGGCCAGGCGTTTCGGGCTGAGCCAGTCGGCGCGGTCTTGGGTGTCGAAGCGGGTCAGGAACGCGCGGCTGATCGGGGAGTCGAGTTCGCTGAACAGGCCGATCGGGCCGGGGAAGGTGTTGCGCAGGTGGGCGCGGAGCTGGTTGGTGACCGCGACGCGGTGTTCGACGAGGTCTTTGCGGGCGCGGCAGGTGCGGCGCAGCGCGATGGTCGCGGGGCTGTCGGGGGTCAGGGGGGCGAGCCGGGCCCGGTCGGTGCGCAGGGTGTCGGCCAGCACGAACGCGTCGAATCGGTCGTCTTTGTTGCCGGCCGATCCGTAGCGGCTGCGCAGGTTCTTGACCTGGTTCGGGCTGATCACCACCACGGTGATCCCGGCCTGCAGGAGGGTATCGACGACCGGGCCGTCGGGGCGTTCGATCGCGACCTCACCGACCCCGTTACGGCGCAGCATGCCGATCAGGTCACGCAGCCCGGCGACCGTGTGTTCCACAGTGCACCGGTCGATTTCTCGGCCGCGGGCGTTCACGACCGACACGGCATGGTCATCGCGGGCCCAGTCCACGCCGCCGGTCACATCGTTGGCGGGTTCGTCGGGCAGGGTGTTTCTGGCAGACTTCACGTCAGCCTCCTCGCTGCTAAGCCCAGTGGGGAGGCACCCTTATGTGGTGCCGGGACGCGGCTGCCGGTTCGCTCACTGAACGGCGCTCGGAGGCGCTATAGCCCTGTCGACGGTCGGCACGTCCCGGGGTTGCTGCCGAGTCCCGCAGATCTCTTGAAGGACGTCGACCGCGTCAAGCGCTTTGGGCGGTAACCCAGCAGCCACCTCGGGTGCATCGGCAACCCATCTAAAGCCGCCGACACCCGCCATGCTGCACCAGTGAGCGC
>NZ_SLVF01000037.1 GCF_004345365.1 Kribbella sp. VKM Ac-2568 | reverse complement strand
CCTCGATCCACCGATGGGCAGATTGTGGTTCGTGGATGTCGTTGACGGTACTGCTTGGGAGGGTGGGCGTGGGTGATCGCCTGGCGTTGCTGCCAGGGTCTCCACTGTCTGTTCGGTCGGGCCGGTGTGGGCGGTTGGTCAGGTGGTTTTGGTTGGTGGCGGTCCGCAGGTTTGAGCGAACAGGGCTTGCCAGGCGGTTTCCCAGGGCCACGCGGTGGGCAGGTGAAGAGTTGCTCGCCGGGCTGAACGGGCGATCCTGGCTGGAACGGCGATCAGTTTGCGGCGGATGGTCGCGGTAGTGGCTTTGGCCAGGACGGGGCCGGTGATGGTGGCGGCGGTGCGGGTGAGGTTGAACGCCATTACCGCTAGGACCAGCCAGGCCGCGTTCGCATCGAACTTGCCTGAGGGTAGGTGCGCCAGGGCGGAGGCTTTGAGGTCGGCGTGGACCTGTTCGATGATCGCGTGCCCGCGGTGGGTTTTGTCCGCGGCCACGGTGTCGGTTGCCTCGGGGTCGGTGGTGGTGAAGAAGGCGTGGAAGCGCCAGGTGTCGAACAATGTCGCCTGTCCATTCTCGGCGCCTGGGTTGAGGTCGGGGATCCGGCGGACCACCAACCGGCCGGAGACCTGCTCGGACCGCTTCTTCGAGGTGAACGCGGTGAACGGAATTTCGGCGACCTCGGCCCGGGAGATCCAGGTGTTGGTCGGTTCGTCGAACACGGCGTCGGTGTATTCGATGGGGGTCCAGGCGTCGTCGGGGATCGAACAGATGCTGGCTTTGACGCGCTTGTCCATCCGCACGGTGATCGAGACGTCGGCACCACCGCGGAGCGCGGCGTTGACCACTTCGGCGCCGTAGAACGCGGAGTCGGCTCGCACCAGCGGCCGCAGGCTGGACCCGCTCGGCAGCTTCTTGGCGGTCTTCAACGCGTCGGCGATCAACCGTTTCGCGCCACGTGGCGAGCCGCACGATCCCTTTCGGAGTCGTTGGGCAACGATCACCGGCGCGGACTGTTTCGTGCTCGCGGTGGCCAGCAAGGCGTTGAGTCCACGCACGCCGGAGTAGCCGTAGCCAGAGCCCTGCTTGGAGTAGCCGTGGACCTCGATGATGGTGTCATCGATATCGATCATCACCCGCTCACCGGGGCCGGCCGTGGTGAGCAGCGGGGCCGTGGCGGCCAGCCGGCCCAGGAACCGGGACGCGACAGCGTCGAGTTGGCGGATGTGGCCGAAGGTGAACGTCCGCAGAAACGAGCCCAGCGTCGAGGGAGCGTAGGCATTGGTGAAGATCCGGCCCATCCCGCCGTGGCGTAACAGGGCCATGTCGTCGATGCTGTCGGCACCCGCGACCATCCCCGCCACCAGCGCGGTGACCTTCAGCCCGGCGTTCGCGCCCTTGTCGGTTGGCACCCTCAGATGCCTGTTCGCCAGTTCCTGGAGCCCCGCGGACCGGGCCAACGCCAGTACCGGAACCAGCCCGGCCGACGACATGAGATTCGGATCATCGAACACAGCCGACGTCGCCCGTGGCGTGTGAGACAGTTGCATCTACGAGATGCCCTTCGTTCTGGTGCGAATTGGA
>NZ_SLVF01000036.1 GCF_004345365.1 Kribbella sp. VKM Ac-2568 | reverse complement strand
TCTAGACGCATTTTCCGCAGTTTGATGTGTCTACTGCTCGTCGTGTTCTGGCCAGGGGAGTTCGATGGCGAGTAGGTCGAGGATGCGGCGTTGGGTGGTGGTGAGGCGGTCGAGGCGGAGCCCGTTGGGGGTGTAGGTGGCGCTGAGTCCTTGGAAGGCGGCGAGGATGTTGCGGCCGGTGGGTCGTGCGGCGCGGCCTTCGGGGAGCAGGCCGGGCAGGTGCTGGTCGGGGCCGAGGGCGTGGCGCAGGTCGGTTTCGATGAGGCCGTAGAGGAGCAGGGCCAGGCCGACGATGCTGACCAGGGCGGCGATCCGGTCGTCGTTGTGTAGGAAGATTGGCCGGACCTTGAGCGTGTTCTTGTTGGCGCGGTGGGTCAGTTCGACCAGGTGCTGGTCTTTGTAGGTGTGCAGCACGGAGGTGGCCGAGATACGGCCGGGCAGGTTGGTGGCCAGGGCGTAGACGCCGTCGGTGCGGGCGGCGGTGTCGATGGCGGTCTGGTTGCGCTGCCAGGTCAGGGTGGGTTTGCCGCCGCGGGTGCCGGTGGTGACGGTGAGCAGCGGCTGCAGGCGGGGGTCGGCGAGGATCCGTGCGACCTTGGCGTCGACCTGTTTGCGGGTCTTGTAGTGGCGGCCGCCGAGCCCGTTGGTGATCTTGGTGAGCGCTGTTTCGGCCTTGGTCAGAGCGCGTTCGCGGGCCTCGGCCACCGAGGTGGCCTCCTCGCTCGACCAGATGTAGGCCACCCGGAAGGTGCGCTGCCGGCCGGTTTCTGGGTCGGTGACCTCGAGATCGCGCAGTGCGCCCCGGTAGTGGGTGCGCTGGGTGGCGGGGAGGTGGGCTTCGCGGTGGGAGACGTAGCGGATCGGGTGCAGGCCCTCGTGGCCGACGTCGTCGAGGAACCGTTGCGCGAAGCCGGTGTTGGCGCGCAGTGGCACGATGAACCGCAGCCCCGCCCGGTCGGCCTCGCAGAGGTTCTTGATGTGCCCGAGGGCGGAGTCGGCCACGATGAGCAGCCCGGGCGGCAACAGTTGGGTGAGGCGCTCCATCGCCTCGCCCACACAGGTCAGCTCGCTCGCGTCGCCGGGGAACGGGCGCGTGTAGAGCGGCACCCCGGTGGGGTTGGCCGCGGACAGCACCCGCACCTGCCGCTCGATGCGGCGAGACGAGTTCCAGCCCCTGGCCACCAGCGATGAGTCCGCGTACTCACCGGCAACAGTCAGTGTGGTCAGGTCCAGGTGCAGCCGGGCCGCCTCGGCACCGAACGTGTCGAGCGCGGCCAGCATCGCCGCGCCGCGCACGGTCTCGGCCATCGGGGCGAAGGCCTCCAGCGCCCGTCCGAGCCGGTCGTCGTGCAGCAGCATGCCCGGCACTCCGAGCAGTTCGTGCACCGCCGCGCCCGACGCCCAGCCGGCGATGTCGTACAACGGTGCCGGCGCCGCCAGCCGGTTGGCGACCAACGCCGTGACGACTTCGCCGTGCGTCAGCTGCGCCTTGCCGCGTTGCGGGATGACGCCGTCGACCAGCTTCACCAGCCCCAGCCGGTCCAGGTAGTGCCGCACCAGCAGCAGCGGCCCCACCTCCCGCCGGGTGCCCCACGGCGGCGGGTCCAGCCGGGCGAAGCCGGCGGCCAACTGCTCCAGTTGCCCCGACGCCTTCAGCTCGTCCTCGCGGCCGAGGTTGGCCACCACCCGATGGCGGACCTTGCCGCCGTCGCGGTAGGCCTCGACCAGCCGCAGATAGACATAGCTGGTCTCGCCCCGCCTCACCGTTGTCCGCTTCACATACATGTTGCCCCTACGATATCGAGATCATTGGGCCACAGCACAACCCAACACGCCATGATCAGGAGATGAAGTTGCCCCTACAAGTATGGTCAACGGCTCAGTCGGTCACCACCGGCCACACCCGAACCCGACAAGCAACACCCCCCGCAACACAACAGATCGCGCCGCCACGGCAACAGCCTGACAGCGCGATCGTGACGACACTCAACTCATCGCAATGCGGAAAATGCGTCTAGAG
>NZ_SLVF01000035.1 GCF_004345365.1 Kribbella sp. VKM Ac-2568 | reverse complement strand
AGTTGGGTCGGCCCGGGGCGCGGTGCCCGGATTGCTCCGGGTCCGTTTCGCCGGGCCGCCCGCCGAACCCGGCGTGCGATTCTCACCGCACCGGGCTCTCCACGTGAGGTTGCTGTTCAGGCGGCGTCACCTGTCGGCGTCCATGGCGTCGGGATCTGGTAGCCGCGGTATCGGTACCGGGCCACGGGGACGCTGGCTGCGCCCTTGAACCTGACGCCGTCGACGGCGAGCCTCCAGGTCCCGGGCAGGCAGAACCTGCGCCGGAGTTCTGGCCATCCGATGCGGTGCTTCTTCCGCAGCCAAGCCGTGATCCGTTCCCATGCGTAGGAGTCGATCCCGGCGAACACGGCCTTGGACACCCCGTGTCGGAAGTAGTTGGCCCACCCTCGCAGCACCCGTCCCAGGTACTCCATGAGATACCCGGGCTCGCGGTGCAGGGTCGATCTGTAGGTCATCGCCTTCACCCGATCTTTGGCCGTGGCGATCGCCTTGGCCGAGGGCTTGGTGTATACGAACCACTTGTTGCTCCCTCGCTTCCGCATCCGTCGGATGGTGAAGCCGAGGAAGTCGAACCCGTGGTCGATATGGACCACGCGGGTCTTCTCGGGCGACAGCCGCAACCCCATCGGGGCGATCACGCCTGCCACTTCCTCGCGCACACGCTCGGCGTGTTCCCGTTCGCCGGTCACGACGATGACGAAGTCATCTGCGTACCGGATCAGTCGGTAGTTCGCCTCGCCGTGCCTGCGGCGGCGCTGTCGTTGCACCTCGCTCGCCATCTGCTGGTTCCACTTCGCCATGAAGTGCTCATCCAGCGCTGACAACGCGACGTTCGCCAACAGCGGCGACAGAATCCCGCCCTGCGGGGTACCAGTGTGCGTCGCCTCGCGGGTGCCGATGGTGGTCATCACCCCGGCCTTGAGGAACGCCTTGACCAGCCCCAGCACGCGCTTGTCGCCGATCCTGTGCCGGACCCGGTCCATCAGGGCGACGTGGTCGATCATGTCGAAACACGCCTCGATGTCGGCTTCCAGCACCCACTTGTACGCCTTGGACGTGAAGTGGTGGATCTCAGCGACTGCGTCCTGCGCGCGCCGGTTGGGTCGGAACCCGTACGAGCACGGCTCGAAGTCCGCCTCGAAGATGGGCTCCATCACCAGCTTCAGCGCGGCCTGGACCACCCGGTCGGTCACGGTCGGGATGCCCAGGCTGCGCAGTTTCCCGCTCGCCTTGGGGATCATCACCTGCCGCACTTCGACCGGTTGGAAGGTCCGCGTCTTCAACTGCTCGCGGACCTTACCCAGGTACGCCTCCACCCCGATCCGGTAGCGGATCTGGGCCACTGTGGCCCGGTCCACCCCCGGTGTCCGCGACCCCTTGTTCCCGGCGACGCGTTGCCACGCCACCATCAAGAACGCCGGGTCGCAGACCAGGTTGTACAGATCATCAAACCGGCGGCCAGAGCCCTTCTCGGACTCCCCGGCCGCCCAGCAATGCAGTTTGGTCTGCATCCTCCGTACCGCCCACCAAGCCTGGTCTTCACCCGGCCAGCAGACGGCGCCAGTGTTCACCGGCGCTTCTTCGGACATCACAGTCCCTCCTTGCTTCCTCGCGCTGCCGCCCTTCCCCATGCGACCGGCTCTCCCGGCCTCGGAGTACTACGGCGGCTCCGCCCCACCCACGCCCTTCGACAGGCGACGCGTCTATCCAGCGACCACCCGAAGGCAGCCACGGACCGGACGCAGATGGTTCCCACGTTCACTGCTGTTCGGTCAACGGACTAGGTGCCCGGCTTTGCCCCTGCGGCCTCGTCGTGGCCACGCCCAAAGACGTCGCAGACCTTCACCACGACCTGCCAGACCCGACACATAGCACCGTTCTGACAGTTCCCCGCCCGTAGCGGACGTCTGGCTGACGCCGCCCCGGACGGTTACGCACCGCTGTCCAGCCCAGATCCACCGGGTTCGAGCTGGTCGACGATCAAGAGGCTTTACGACACCGGTTCCTCGCGTACACCTTCCCGTTTCGCTCACCAGGCACGGCCCGTCCGGTAGTACCGAACCGTCCTGACTTCACCGCGGCTGCTCCCACCCTCCCCAGCGTCCCCTGGATCAGGCTGCCGCCAGCTTCCACCCGACCGCTACGACGGCCGAGCGATGCAGGTCTCTCACCTCCATCCGAAACAACAGCGCCTCGTGGCGCAC
>NZ_SLVF01000034.1 GCF_004345365.1 Kribbella sp. VKM Ac-2568 | reverse complement strand
TGGCAGCAACGCCAGGCGATCACCCACGCCCACCCTCCCAAGCAGTACCGTCAACGACATCCACGAACCACAATCTGCCCATCGGTGGATCGAGGCTAAAGGTGTAGGGCGACCGAGTCACTGCTGCTCTCCCTGACGCAAGAAGAAAGGATCCCCAACGTATCGGCTGTCGGCCGCACCTTGCCACCGCTTCGCGCCATTACGGTCTTGTCTTGTCGCTCTAAGATTAGCTGCGCTGCTGCGAGGGCTGGCCGAAGTCCGCAGTATCCGCCAGCCGACGACTCAGCCTCACTGACCAGGATCGCCCTGCTGTCGCCCTCGGCTGGGATGGCGCATCACTGCCATCGGCGTCTGTTATGTCCGGCCTTGTGAACAGGGACTCCACTGCATCACCAACGGCTTGATCTGGGGCTATGAATATCGGCACGGCGATCCGGGCCAGCTCGTACAGCCGAAATCTTGCCGAGCTGTTTCCGACTGCGGTGCGAGTGCCGAAGGCGCAGCGCACCCTCTCTTGACCCGGCGAACGCCGTTGCGCTTGTGAGAGCCGCGTCCGGTATGAGTCGCTGCACCGAGACTAAGGCGTCTGCCTCAGCGACATCTGCGTCAGTCTCTGCGCCGTAGGAGATGACATGGTCACCGTCCGAAAGCCGCACGCCATCTAAGCGAGCATTGGCACCCTGTGCTCGCGCCTGCAGTTGGTCGACCGTAAGCGAGGTGGTGTTGGTCCGCGGAGCGGGAGCTTATCGACTCTGCGAGGAGCGAAGTGGAGAAAGTCGCTTTTCCACTTCGAGCATAAGGTTGCCGCTAGCAACAGATCACGAGGGCGAGGTCGCCGATTGTTTCCCGTGTGCAGGACACGACAGGCCTTGGCGGTGAGTCGATGCGCGTTTCCAGCCAGCAGTCGCTGAAGGCTATCTGAGGCACGGAATGCCTCTAGCTCGCGGAGACGGTCGGTCGTGAGGCCGGAACCGAGATGAGCTCAAAGTCGACATCATCGATATCGGGTAGCTCAAGGACAAGCGCAGTGACTCAGCGTCCAGCACGGCCGTGATGCCGGCAGCGCCCGGATGCTACTTCCCGGCCGGCCGGAGCCGATCCATGCTGCATGAAGGAGTCGGTCTCAATTGTGAACAGCCCAATAACAGTTAGCCAGGAAATCTTGCGCCGGTCCTATCACTGCGAAGAGCCGCGTAGACAATGGCTGGGAGCGTCTGATCGTCGCTGGCCCGCGATCTGTATACATCGCCATGGTGGTAACGAGGGCTGCGCGGGCCGGTGTCACGGAGCGGCGTCGTAGATACGCGTCTGATATGCGATGTCAACGAGCGTGCTCTGGCTGTCGGCGCGGACGAAGAACACGGGCTGTTCGCAGCCGCCCGTGTCGATCCACCCGCCCGTGGCGGTTGCGAGTTGAGTAGCGTCTGTTTGGGTGGCGTTCTCTGGTGTATCTGAGTAGGCGATCTTTCCGACGGTGATGGCGTTGCCGAGACTGCGCCAGTGTGTCCTCATCGCTCGCGTTCCGCAGCCGTTCATCGTGAGCGGGAAGTCGGGGATGTAGTTCGGTTGTTCTGAGAAGGCCCGTGAACCGTCCCGGGGTTGATGCACCCTCGGTTATGTGTGAACGACCGGTCGGTCGTCACGGGTTTGTGCATAGTAGTCGGCCTCGGCTTCGGCGGGTGGGCGTCGGTCGAGGCGGTGCATGAGCCGGCTGGTGTTGTACCAGTGGACCCAGGCGGAGGTGATGGCCTCGACGTTGCTGAGGCCGGTCAGTGGTCCGCGTCTGAAGGGTGAGTCGTCGCGGATGCATTCGGTCTTGTAGAGCCCAATGGTTGTCTCGGCCAGGGCGTTGAGGCCCCTATGTCAAGCGGCCTTGTCGAGAGCGTGTTCGGTGGTCAGTGCGGCTCGGATGATGGAGAAGGTTTCGCGGGCGATGTAGCGCTTGAGGACTCGGAGTGTGTCCTTGCGGCTGTCGCCTTGCTGGTGTCGTTTGTCGGCGAATTCGCGGGTTCGGGGGTCGTGGATCATGCGGTTGTTCGCGATGGTCCACAGGGCGCTGTTGGCGGCGCGGTCGCCGCCGCGGTTGAGGCGGTGGCGTTCTCGTTGTCCGCTGCTGGCTTGGACCGGGCTGGCGCCGCACAGAGCTGCGAAGGCGGCGTTGCTGTGGAGCCGATCGGGGTTGCCGCCGGCGGTGATGAGCAGCTGCGCGGCGCTGTGGATTCCGATGCCGGGTCGCTTGATCAGCGCCGGCACGGTGTGCCGAACGAGTTCGCGGATGAGTCGGTCAAGCTCGATCACCTCTCGGTGGAGCTCGAGCCAGCGGCGACCGAGGCTCGCGAGCGCTGCGTGCATGCCACTGGTTGGGGCGAGCTGGCTGCACAAGGTGGCAAGCTGGAGCAGGCTTTTGACGCGCATGTGGTCGCGCAGGGCCTGATCCGTTCCGACGAGCAGGGCCTTGATCTGATTGCTTGCGGTGGTCGTGGCCTTGATGGCGCTGTTGCGCGCAATCGTCAACGCCCGCAGGGCTTCTACGGCTCCTTCACGGTCCTTCGGGACTGCTGTTGCTTGCCCGGACAGGACCGCGGGCGGCGGCTTCGGCGTCGATCGGGTCGCTCTTGCCCTTGCGGCGCCGGTTGGCTCGATCGGGCCGGTTGACCTCGAAGACTGTGATGCCGACGGTCTGGAGGGCACGGGTGAGTTGATAACCGTAGCTGCCAGTGCCTTCGACGCCTGCGGTGAGCGGGCCTCCGTGCTCGACGCTCCAGGCCAGGAGCTCGCGCGAACCGGCTTCGCTGGCGGCAAACAGCAGGCTGTCTTGGTACTGGCCGAGCCCGTTAAGGACGACGGCGACGTGGAAATGTTTGTGGGTGTCGATCCCCAGAACACTTTGGCCATGCGTGGGCATGCGGTGCCTCTCGTGAACGCGCACGGACGAGGGCGGGTCGGCGTCGGACAGGACACTCACGGTGCCGGGGCAAGGCCCCTATTGGGTCACGGCTCCGCCCCGCGGCTCGAGATATGGACGCCGGAACGCGGGCCGACTGATCAACGCGTTGGCAGGAAGATACCGCCAGTCGTAAGCCGGGTCAGACCCTGCCGGTCCGCCAGTCCTAGTGCGGGGTTCAACCGGTGATCCGACGTCCACAACCATGATGATGCCTTGAGTGTCGTAGGCGTCCCCGACGGACCCGACCGAGGGGCTGAGGCCGTGGAGTTGCAGGGTCTCGGTGAAGTGCACAGAGGTATATTGGGCGAGTTCAACCGGTCGATGCAACACCGGGCTGTTGTAGTGAGCGTAGCTGTTCCTCGAAGACCTCGGCCGGGGTTCGCCAGTCGAGGATCTT
>NZ_SLVF01000033.1 GCF_004345365.1 Kribbella sp. VKM Ac-2568 | reverse complement strand
CAGACAAGGCGAGCACCGTGGCGCTGGTGCTGGCCGACGCTTTGGTGGTCCGCGTGCTGGCCGGCGTCCAGGTCCAGCGAGTGATCGTGGTGCCCAGGCGGCTCATCAACATCGTCACCAGGTAACCGCGGTCGGCCCGAGGGGTGGCTAGTGTAATAACCCCCGCGACGGCCTGACATGACGACGAGCGGTCACCGAGCATCAGTCGGGTCTCGCTGCCTCAGTACAGCTGAAGGTGAAGGACGCCAAGCGAGTCGCGAGACAGCGGATCGAAACAACCTGACAGGGCTTGAAGTGCTCCGGGCTCAGACGTTGAGCCTGAGGCGTGTGGTTAAGGTGCGTGTTCCTCCTCGGACACGCATGCTAACCACAGGCGGGGCAGGCCTGATGGAAACATCAGCCACCCGCGTTTTGTAGTTGTAGGAGACGTCCAAGCCCAAGGCGCCGTACAGCTCGGCCAGATCACCTCGATCCGCCTGATCCAGCACCGTCTTCATCGCGCCTAGTTCCTCCACCATCACTCGGATGTCCGCGGTGCTCAGCCGTTCGGCCGGCTCCAAGGCCTCCAGTCCGGCAAGAGCGGCCTTCCTCCCGGCCACGGCTGCGTTGTATTGACTCGCCAACACCTCGGGGTCCCAACCAGCCTCCAGAGCACGTTGAAGCCGCGTCATCGTCGCATCCGCGTCGGCGATCTTCTTCCGGAACGCTCGCTCGGCCGCATCCGCGGGATCCTCGTCGCCCTGTGCACCCGCCAGAAGTGCGATGTTCTGATCAAGATTTGCAGGACCGAACAGTCCCGCAATCCACTCGTTCACACCGTCGGAGAGGTGGTCCTCGCGGACATAGACCGTCGGCGGATGCCCAAGGGTCGCCCTCGACCCTGGAATCAAGGTCCGTGCAGCACAGCGGTAGAACATCGTGTGCTTCCGCGGAGAGCCCTCCATCTTCCGCCCGCGGGTCTCACACCGGATCGTCCCGCGGAACAGGTACGACGCTTTCGGCTCGACTCGAGTCTGCGGCTGAGACGCTCGCGCCGCCATGTCCGAGCCACGACGAGCGCGCATCTCCAACTGGACCCGTGTGAAGACCTCCACGGAGACGATGGCCGGGTGCGCAGGTTCACGCGACCGCACGATCTTCGACTGGGCAGACCGTCGAAACCTCACGATGTGGCCGGCCGCAACGTCATCGGGGTCCAACAGTTCCTCAACTTTCTGCCAGCGCCCGTCGATCGCGTAGCCGGTGTAACTCGGATTCGTGCGGCATCGCATCGACGTCACCAGGACTGTTTCAGGGCGTACTCGACCCCGGCATCGCACTTGTTCGGGTGCGCGATGTGAAAGTGGCGCTCGCGTCCCGCCGGGTTTATCGGGCGGGGAAGGCGCTATCGGCGCTCAGCAGAATCAGCTGCCCGGCATCTCTCCTGTTCGTTCGCCACTGCTTCGACGATGTCGGGATTGGTGCGTTCGAGCAGTCGGGCTCCGCTCGGAGGCAGCAGCTCGCAGGTTCGGCCAGCGTCTGTTGCGGCGATGTCGTCAGTTGGTGTTCGGCTCAGCTGCTGACGGCGTGGTGTTCGCGGTGCCGGCACGCTCTGGCACGGGTGGGTGCAGGACCAGGACAGCGACGACCAAGGTCATGACGACGGCTGTGATCGCGAAGGGAATCGGGAGTATCGGGTCGAGGAGGATGAGGACGACTGCCAGGGGGATGACTGCGTTGACGACGCGGTCGGCGGCGCCACGGAGAGCGATCCACCAGATGCCGAGGACAAAGATCGCGATCGGGACAGCGATGGTGAAGGAGGCGGTGACTTCCCCGAGTTTGCTGTGGTGGGTCAAGACGCCGATCTCGACTTCAATGCCCGCCGACAAGGCGCCGGCTGCGGCGAAGACGAAGTAGTGAACGTAGCCGTAGCGCAGAGAGCTGCCGAAGGCACTGATGGCTCGGTGATGTGGTGGCCAGAAGTACATCCACCACAGAGCCGCGGTGACCACGAGGGTGAGCACGGCGATCGAGATGAGTGAACCGGGGGCTTGGTCGTCGTGCAGGGCCTCGATGATGGCATTGGCCGAGGCGAGGAGGCTCTCACCGAGCAGGATGAGGGTGAACAGACCGTAGCGTTCCGTGAGGTGGTGTGGGTGCCACGGTGTCGTGCCCTGCCTCTCGGCGATGATGGGGATGGCGATCTCGGCCGCGATGAGTACGAGCAATGCGACGGACGAGACGGGGCCTGTCAGCAGCAATTGGAGCAGCCAGAGAGCTTGGACGGTGGCGATGCCGCCGGCGTAGATCTGCGTGGCGCGTCGGCTTTGTCCTGCGGACCGGGAGGCACGGAGCCACTGGGCGACCATCGCGACGCGCATGACAACGTAACTCAGGACGAGGACGGTGTAGTCGCGGTCGGCGAAGACGCGTTCGATGCCGGCGGCCAGGACCAGTACGCCGCCCATTTGGACGATGGTGAGAACCCGGTAGAGCCAGTCGTCGGTGGCGAAGGAGGTGGCGAACCAGGTGAAGTTCATCCAGGCCCACCAGATGCCGAAGAACACCACGCTGTAGGCGAGCAGGCCGTCGATGATATGCGCCTCGGTGAATGCGTGATGGAGCTCGGCCGCGGCGATGCTGACGGCCACGACGAAGACCAGGTCGAAGAACAGTTCCAGCGATGAGGCGGTCCGGCCGGGCTCGTTGGGGTCGCGTGGCCGCATCGGGACCAGGCGAGACTTCGCCAGCGCAGCGGTGGGTAACGTCATCACCCGTCCTTTCGCAGAGCCGAAGGACCATGCGGCCCAAGTGCCTCCCAGCGGAAGTCGCGCTTCCGGCAGTCGCGGCTCGCAAGCTCAGGTCAGTGGCGCCAGGTCGCGAAAAGGGGCGTCCGGCTCTCCGTTTGAAAGTACGCCGCCTTAGAACGTCTCCTCCGAGCTGGAACGCATATGGCTCCAGATCCGCGGAGAAGACCTCGACCAAATGCGTCGGGTCCATGCCGATCACGTCCGTGGTGCGCGGATTCGGCGTCGACATGACCACCCCGACCAGTGCCTTCTGCTGCATCCGCTCGATCAGGGCGCGCCAGTTGGACAGGTGCTCGATGATCTCCAGGGCGACGAAGAAGTGCGCGTCCCGCGGTGGCGTCCAGTAGTTCAGATTGACACCGTCGATGCCGCCGTCGACGGGGATGTACCGTCCCCGCCACCCGTACTCCGCGCGCAGGCAGTAGTCCAGTTCGGTCATGCCGGCGCCGACGTCCACGATCGTCATGTCGTGGGTGAGGCCGCTCGCTGTCAGCCAGTCGGCGGCAGCGCGGTACCGGACAGCGCGGAACTCGTACTTGCCGGTGCGATCGTCCAGGTAGGAGTCGCAGGACTGAATGGTGGGGGTCCAGGTCATCAGCGCGCCACCCCTCTCGATCAACAGGTCTCGGGACTTCGGTCAGTGCCTTTGGTCCAGGCAACTCAACTGTCGGAGCCGAGCAGGAGGGCGCGCGCCTGTAAGGCCCCCGGCCACCCCCGGGTCTGAGGCCGAGGGCCAACGGCGGACCGCGACGACTGGATCAGAACAACCGGCACCGGGCGAAATACCGGGAGGGCGACCCGGGCATTGGCCCGGGACTACGCGGGTGCCCGGGGCCAGCCTTTGCACCCAGAGTGGCGGCATCCCCTCACCAACGGACTCACCGCATTAGGAGAACTCCATGAGGACTCATCCCAAGCACAAGACCGCCACTCCCCCAGGCCGCCGCCGGAGAATCGCCGCGCTCGGGGCCGCCGTACTGGCCGTCCTGATCGCCGCCGTGTC
>NZ_SLVF01000032.1:1646-5140 GCF_004345365.1 Kribbella sp. VKM Ac-2568 | reverse complement strand
TTAAGGGCCACCCGGTGTGGGTGGCCCTTAACAGTGTGAATGTCCGGCGACGTCCTACTCTCCCACGACCTCCCGGTCGCAGTACCATCGGCGCTGTCGGGCTTAACTTCCAGGTTCGGAATGG
This sequence comes from Kribbella sp. VKM Ac-2568, assembly GCF_004345365.1. Lineage (GTDB taxonomy): Bacteria > Actinomycetota > Actinomycetes > Propionibacteriales > Kribbellaceae > Kribbella > Kribbella orskensis. The sequence goes on along the minus strand of NZ_SLVF01000032.1, from coordinate 5,016 downwards.
AGACTGGGTGTTTCCCCGACGCTATGGTCACCGTAACTCTATAGAAATATCAACCAACCACACTACAGTCACACCAACCCCGCGTAGGGGTTGCGGGCTGGGGGTTGACCGTATTTCGGGAACCGTATAGTGGACGCGTACATCTTCGCAGCAAGTTCGTTGACCACACGAGTGTGGTGTTGAGACAAGCCCTCGGCCTATTAGTACCAGTCAGCTCCACACCTTGCGGCGCTTCCACTTCTGGCCTATCAACCCAGTGGTCTACTGGGGGCCTTACCCGATTAACTCGGTGGGAGACCTCATCTTGAAGCGTGCTTCCCGCTTAGATGCTTTCAGCGGTTATCACTCCCGAACGTAGCCAACCAGCCGTGCTCCTGGCGGAACAACTGGCACACCAGAGGTTCGTCCACCCCGGTCCTCTCGTACTAGGGGCAGCCCTTCTCAAGTCTCCTGCGCGCGCAGCGGATAGGGACCGAACTGTCTCACGACGTTCTAAACCCAGCTCGCGTGCCGCTTTAATGGGCGAACAGCCCAACCCTTGGGACCTACTCCAGCCCCAGGATGCGACGAGCCGACATCGAGGTGCCAAACCATCCCGTCGATATGGACTCTTGGGGAAGATCAGCCTGTTATCCCCGGGGTACCTTTTATCCGTTGAGCGACGGTGCTCCCACATGCCACCGCCGGATCACTAGTTCCGACTTTCGTCCCTGCTCGACATGTCTGTCTCACAGTCAAGCTCCCTTGTGCACTTACACTCGACACCTGATTGCCAACCAGGCTGAGGGAACCTTTGAGCGCCTCCGTTACCTTTTAGGAGGCGACCGCCCCAGTCAAACTACCCACCAGGCACTGTCCCTGATCCAGATAATGGACCGAAGTTAGACAGCCAGAACAACCAGAGTGGTATTTCAACGATGACTCCACCCGAACTGGCGTCCGGGCTTCACAGTCTCCCACCTATCCTACACAAGTTGTACCGACCACCAATACCAAGTTGTAGTAAAGGTCCCGGGGTCTTTCCGTCCTGCTGCGCGTAACGAGCATCTTTACTCGTAATGCAATTTCGCCGAGTCCATGGTTGAGACAGCGCCCAAGTCGTTACGCCATTCGTGCAGGTCGGAACTTACCCGACAAGGAATTTCGCTACCTTAGGATGGTTATAGTTACCACCGCCGTTTACTGGCGCTTAAGTTCAAAGCTTCGCCGGCCTAAACCAGCTAACCTGTCCCCTTAACGTTCCAGCACCGGGCAGGCGTCAGTCCGTATACATCGAATTACTTCTTCGCACGGACCTGTGTTTTTAGTAAACAGTCGCTTGGGCCTGGTCTCTGCGGCCATCAACGCTTCCCCCAGCAAGTGAGGTAACGCATCAGGCCCCCCTTCTCCCGAAGTTACGGGGGCATTTTGCCGAGTTCCTTAACCATGGTTCACTCGATCGCCTTGGTATTCTCTACCTGATCACCTGTGTCGGTTTGGGGTACGGGCGGCTCTAACACTCACTACGAAGTTTTTCTCGGCAGCATGGGATCATCCACTTCCCCTGAACGGGTCCGCCTCGGCTCTCAGGCACAATGAGACACGGATTTGCCTATGCCTCGCCCTACCACCTTGCCCGCGGATCAGCTTGCGCCTACCATCGCCGCGGTTGGACTACCCTCCTGCGTCACTCCTTAGTGCACCTAATACCAGTTAGGGTCGACAGTTCCACCCCTCGACCCGAAGGTCTCAAAGCTTCACGGTCTTAGCATCACCAGGTTCGGTCGGGTCGTGTTAATGCCGGTACGGGAATATCAACCCGTTGTCCATCGACTACGCCTGTCGGCCTCGCCTTAGGTCCCGACTTACCCAGGGCAGATTAGCTTGACCCTGGAACCCTTGATCATTCGGCGGACGGGTTTCTCACCCGTCATTCGCTACTCATGCCTGCATTCTCACTCGTGCAGCATCCACAACTAGATCACTCTGCTGCTTCACACGCTGCACGACGCTCCCCTACCCATCCACACACCTGGACACAGATCAAGTCTGTGCCGGGTACAAATGTGAATGCCACAGCTTCGGCGGATTGCTTGAGCCCCGCTACATTGTCGGCGCGGAATCACTTGACCAGTGAGCTATTACGCACTCTTTCAAGGGTGGCTGCTTCTAAGCCAACCTCCTGGTTGTCTGGGCAACTCCACATCCTTTTCCACTTAGCAATCGCTTAGGGGCCTTAGCTGGTGATCTGGGCTGTTTCCCTCTCGACTACGGAGCTTATCCCCCGCAGTCTCACTGCCGCGCTCTCACTTACCGGCATTCGGAGTTTGGCTGATTTCGGTAAGCCGGTAAGCCCCCTAGACCATCCAGTGCTCTACCTCCGGTAAGAAACACGCGACGCTGCACCTATATGCATTTCGGGGAGAACCAGCTATCACGGAGTTTGATTGGCCTTTCACCCCTATCCACAGGTCATCCCCCAGGTTTTCAACCCTGGTGGGTTCGGTCCTCCACGCGGTCTTACCCGCGCTTCAACCTGCCCATGGATAGATCACTCCGCTTCGGGTCTAGAGCATGCGACTATTTCGCCCTGTTCAGACTCGCTTTCGCTACGGCTACCCCACACGGGTTAACCTCGCCACATACCACTAACTCGCAGGCTCATTCTTCAAAAGGCACGCCGTCACACCCACACAAGGTGAGCGCTCCGACGGATTGTAGGCAACCGGTTTCAGGTACTATTTCACTCCCCTCCCGGGGTACTTTTCATCTTTCCCTCACGGTACTAGTCCGCTATCGGTCACCAAGAAGTATTTAGGCTTAGCGGGTGGTCCCGCCAGATTCACACGGGATTTCAAGAGTCCCGTGCTACTTGGGAAAACACTCGGAAGTCATCGTCTTACGCCTACGGGGCTATTACCCACTACGGCTCAACTTTCCAGAAAATTCGACTTCAACGATGATTTATAACTCCCCGACCCCACGGCATTGAGGCCTGAATGCTCCCACAACCCCATGTACGCAACACACGCCGGCTATCACACGCACATGGTTTAGCCTCATCCGCTTTCGCTCGCCACTACTCACGGAATCACTATTGTTTTCTCTTCCTGCGGGTACTGAGATGTTTCACTTCCCCGCGTTCCCTCCAGAACCCTATGTGTTCAGGCACTGGTAACTGGCTTTAGAGTGCCAGCTGGGTTTCCCCATTCGGACACCCCCGGATCACAGCTTGGTTGCCAACTCCCCGGGGCTTATCGCAGGCTCCTACGTCCTTCATCGGCTCTTGGTGCCTAGACATCCACCGATTGCCCTTAGTAGCTTGTCACACAACAAAAAACTACAAAGATGCTCGCGTCCACTATACAGTTCTCAAAATACGGGCAGGAAA
>NZ_SLVF01000031.1 GCF_004345365.1 Kribbella sp. VKM Ac-2568 | reverse complement strand
CCGAACCATCGGTCGGACTCGACCACCCGGCAGGCCAGCACGGCACGGTCCGGCTCGAGCCGCTGACCGACAACTTCGAGGCCGAGCTCGTCAAGGCGGCAGAACGTGGTCAGGTCAGGACTGGTGAAGGTAGCGTGAAGCACGTCGAGGTCTTCCGGATGGGCGGCGTAGGAAACCCCCATCATCGGGAGACCTCGACCCCTACCCGGCCACAGCCCCCGCGCCGCCCGCCGCTACACCCTCAACTGCGAAGAGCCGCTAATCTCCGCGTTGTGTATGCACGGCCGCTAGCGCCAACTCGGGCCACTAGCCACGCCCGCAATCGGCCAGCGATCCTGACCAGCCACTGACCCGACGCCCCACTTACGGTGGCACCCGCTACATGAGCGACCTGGTCCATGCACCGGGAGCAAGCCGCTGCCCGCGACTACGCCAGTCGCCGCGTCCGCGAAGCAAGGGACAGTGCGAGCCGGCGGCCAGACGCCACGCGGCGGCTCGTGGCCGTTGGGATCGTGTGGAGAAGGAAGCATCCTGCTGCTGGGACCCGGCGAGGACGGCGCCCGAGCGCGGCCCGCAGTCCGGTCCGCGCGCCGAAGGCGCCCTGATCTAGAAGGAGCCACCGGGCCGCAACACAGGATCGAGTCGTGTACGCCCGCCCACCACAAGGCGTGCGATCTGACCTGACTCGTGCCACTTGGCTTAGTTACCTGGATGCTCCAGCGCGGAGAGCAGTTCTCGGGCTGCTGGGGGGATGTCGGGATCGAGGGTGAGCAGCTGGTCGTTGATCTGGATCGTCGCGGACCTGGCGGGGCGCAGCGTGTTGACCAGCTTCTTGATGGAGACTCCGGTGGTGTCTTGGAGGTGGCGGCTGATCGCGAGGGCGGCGAACACGATGGTTAGGTGCGCTTCGATGGAGTCGCGTTGATGGTGGAAGATCGGCCGGGCGCGCAGGTCGGTCTTGGCCATCCGGAAGGACTGCTCGACCTGCCACAGGTCGTGATAGGCGCCGATGATGGCGTGCCCGGTCATCGTGGTGGTCGCGATGTTGGTGACGTAGCCCTTCAGCCCGGCGAGCTGGCGGGCCCGGTCGACCAGGTCCCAGTTCACTTCTCGGTTGGCGCCGTCCAGCTTGACGAACCGGTCCTTCTTCAACGGCCGGGTGCCGTCGGCGACCTTCTCGGCCCGTTCGACCATCGCGTTGATGGCACGGTCGTCGCGCTTGCGGCGTTTGAAGGAGTACTGGTAGACGATCCGCCGTTCCCGGGCGTGTTTGCCGGTGCCCATTACCCTGCTCGATTCGAGGATCTGTCCGTCGGTGAAGTAGTCCCCGTGCCGGTCGAAATGCTCGGCCAGGCCGTAGGGCGCCTTGGTGATCCTGGACCCGACGATGAACCCGAACCCGGCGTCCTCCAGGGCGTTCAGGTTGCTCGCGGACAGCATCCCCGCGTCGGCGACCACGACCATATCGGTGACCCCGTGCCGGGCCTGGAACGCCTGCAGGACAGGGATCAGGGTGCGGGTCTCGGCCTTGTTGCCCTCGAAACAGTGCACCTCGAGCGGGAACCCGGCCGGGTCGACCAGCAGCCCGACCTGGATCTGCGGGTCCACCCGGCGTTCCTTGCTCATCCCGACCTTGCGCAGGTTGTCCTCGTTCTCGGTCTCGAAGTAGAGCGTGGTCACGTCGTACAGGACCAGCGATGCCCGCCCCGCTGCCGTCGACGCGGAGTGGCCCAGACACGCCTTCGCCAAGATGTCGCGGTAGTCCCGCTCGATGCACCTGGCCAAGGAACGAAAGATCGTGCGCAGCGACGGCCCAGCCACGCCGATGTCGTTGAGCACCCGAAGCGTGTCCGCCTTCGATGTCGGCTCGATGATCCGCGCCAGCACCAGCGCCTTGAACGCCTCATCGGCCGCCACACCGAACCCGAGCCGGTCGTACGCGGCCTCAAGCACGCCCCATAGCAGCAGCGAGGCGGTGCCAACCACCCGTCCGCCGCCGGCCGCTGCCGGCCGACGACCACCAGACCGCTCACCGGCCCCCGCACCAGGGGTCGTCGAGCCGAGCGGGAGCTCCCCGGCAGACCGACGCGTCCAGTCCGCGACATCCTCGGTACTGACCGCGGCCTCGGGCAGCGGCCCCAGGTCGAGCTCACCCTGGCCCGGATGCAGCCGCTCACGTGCCGCCGTGAGCAACAGCGCCAACTCGACATCGGTATGCGCCGACCCGATGTGCTCGACCTCCACCACGACGCCACGCACCTTGGACACGATCTGCACCGCGACCGCTCCGGACGCGGTCCGAACCCTCCGCACAAACCGCGACGCCACCCAGGCAGGCTATCCAAGCAGGATCTTAGTGACCAAAGCTGCCCGACCTCAGCGGCAAAGACGCAGGTCACCGGCCTGCCGACCGTCAAGTCAGCACGGGATGGCACGAGTCAGGTCTGATGATCTGCTGCCCCAACTCCTAAGGAAAATCCCCGCGCACGATGCGCAGGCAATCAAAAGTCTCAAGCGAACATTTGCTTCCAACAACCCTACTTCGACTGACTCTCTTGTGCGCATTGGCAAGGCGGCGCACCATGCTGAAGAAGGGGGAAGTTTGCTGCGCATGGGGGGAGCCGAGGATGGATTCGTCTGCCGACACCTCAGGCGGGCCTGCGCCGAGCGCCGACTACCCAAACGAGATTGACAGGGATCAGACCAAGCATCGCGCCAGCGACGTGCATGACGCGATCGTACTTCAGGGCGACAACAGCACTGTAACGGACAACAGGGTGACGATTGGTCCAACGACCATCAACATGGCCTCAGGCGGTCCGGTTCTGCTCAGTGCACAAACGAATCTACCACCGCCTGCACGGCGCCCGGGGTCAGTTGACCTGCGCCAATCAAAGTACACATTGCTTGATCGACGCCGCGAACGATCCTCATGCAGAGCCGACCAACCGGGCATGATCGAGCTATTTGGCGAGTACGGAATTGGGAAATCGTCACTTCTCGCTCAATTAGGTTACGATCTACAACAACGTTATCCGGCTCGATTTGCAGACGGCTTCGCGTATATGAACGCCCGGGATATCAGCTTTGATGATCTGCTCTACCAGATTTGGGCTATCTTCTGGGATATTAATGTCCCCTGGAAAGTTCAGCCCTCAACGCAGACAATGCGAATTCAGTTGCGCAATATCGACGCGCTCTTCCTGCTCGACGATCCCACCCTAAGCGAGTCGGAATTTCGGACTTTGGATACCGCGCTTGCCAATTCAACCGTCCTCTTGACTCTAGACGAAAGCATAGTCGGATCCTTTGCCAACAGCGTTTTCGTTGGCGACCTCGATGACGCATACCTGAGCAGGATGGTGAGGAAGCAATGCAAGATCCTACATGTCCCAAAGTCGGCGCTTACAAAAGAGCTTCTGGACGCCATATTGGCCGAGTCGCGCGGCAACCCTAGACGTTGCATACGAGCCGCATCAAAGGCGCTTTCACCAAGAAGAGTCCCGCAGCCGGAATACACCGCCGATGAGCGCCAGGTTGTTCTAGAGACGATCCAATCATTTTGCAGTCCAGTTCCGGTGGACGCCCTTACCCAGCTTACGAAGCTGCCAGACGCGGGCACCATAGCGGCCGACCTCGCACTTCAGGCTGAGCTTGATGCACACAGTCCTCGCTACACGTATCCTTGGCCGAAGAAACTCATCTCGACCTACGACGACCGCATCCGACATTTTGTGCTCTTCGAGTTTCTAAACGGCCAGGATCTCGTTCACCGGCCCGACCTGCGCGACCTTGCACTCGAGTTCTTCGAATGGTTCGCCGTGCATCCCTATGGGGCAGTTCCCCGCTTGATAAGGGACGCCATGCTGCCGACCGCCGAGCGTTTGGCCGCGCAACTAGCAACCGCGGGCTATATCGATCGATGGGGACGGTTGTCCAGCGCAGTTGCTCGACTAGGTAGCTCGCTGGACGACGGCAATATTGTTGCATGGGCAGACAGGAATCTGGGCGTCATCGCTATGTGCAGAGAAGACTGGATGTCGGCGCGGGAGCATTTCGGCGCGGCCATATTGCATTATGTACAGACAGCCAACGATCGCGCCGTTGATGAATGCAACGAATTCTTGCAGACCGTCATTGACGCCGGGTACGGGCCAGATGAGGGAGGTGGCTCGTCTTCAATGCGGCCATCCGACCCGCTTCTCCCGAGTACAGGAACGGCGGCAACTGGGACCGAGAGCGTAGCTGAGTCCGAGACTGAGGCGGAGACTTCGGAATTGAACCCAATAGAGGTCGAACGTGAATTGGTCCGAACCTAGGAGGCGAAGCATGGAGGATTCAGAACGCCACGCCGGCAAGAGCTACAGTGCGTCACAAATCGCCAATAGCCAAGTGCTTCAAGGCGACAATTCGACGATCAGCGTCGCGCGACTGTCATCCGACGACAATGTGGAGCTGCGCACGCTCTTCACAAAACTCGACTCGGAGATCGCCAACACGGCACTAACCGCCGCCGAACGTGAGGATGCCACGAAACAGGCCAGTGATTTGAAAGCAGCGATCACGCGCCAAGACGCGCCCGACGTAAGTCGGATGCATAGCATCGTATCGTGGTTTAAGGCTCACATCCCGACGTTAGTGGGCGCTGTTCTCAGTGTCGTCGTTAACCCGATTGTCGGCCAATTGGTTAGCGCGGGAGGTGATTTACTGGTGCAGGAATTCAATGGATATTTCGCAAAAGAGCAGCCAAAGTAGCCATTTTGCATTCCTGCCGAGTCTGCAATACACCACTTATGGAGATGGGCGCCGTAGTGCGCAGATCCGCCGTCATCCCCCTCCCAGGTTTCTACAGACGGGCCAAGGAGTGGGACATCGTGACCTATCGAGGCATTCTCGTCGCCGCCGTTGAGTGCAAGTCGCAGGTCGGGTCGTTCGGAAACAACTTTAACAACCGGACAGAAGAGGCGATCGGCAACGCGGTGTCGATCTCTGGCGTGCTATGAGGCTGGCCTCGTAGGATCGGTACGCCCGTGGCTGGGCTTCGTCTTCGTCATCGAACACTCAATCGGCTCGACAACGGCCGCCAAGGATCGGGAAGGCCTGTCTATCCGCCGGACCCCGCCTGTGACCTCTCTTCCTACACGGATAGATATCGGCTGCTGTTCGAGCGATTGGTCCGTGAGCGCCTCTACGACGCCGCCTGCCTCATCAGTTCGATCAAAGGTGAGGGAATCCACGACGAACCGGCGCTGGAGGTATCTACTCAGAATCTGACCGCGGCGATCGCAGGGCGCGTCGCCTACATCCGCGGGCTCATCTGAGAGCCCAACCCTAGTACGACAGCCGTAGTTCGTGATGTTGGGCGTGGTGGCGCGACATGGAGCCGCCACCACGTGATCATCCCGGAGTTGTGTGGAAACCAGAAGACGTGGCGGTGGCCGCGGGCAACAGCATAGACATCGGTGGGTGGCTGGCGGAGTTCGACGGCCTGATGGCGCGGATCGCGGGCCGGTTCGCGCGGGTGGAGTCGCGGTTGCTGGCGCGGGATGCCGTTGCGGGGTTGATGTCGGATTTGGCGGTGAAGAACTGCTGGACGCTGGCCGAGCACGCTGGCCACGACTCGCCTGATGGCCTGCAACACCAGGGCTCCAAAGGCCCGCGGTTCTACGACTGGGCCTGGATCACCATCGAGCCCCAGGATGCCGGCGCCCAGGGCAGTGGTGGCTGTTGATCCGGCGCAACAACGCCACCGGCGAGCTGGCCTACTACCGCTGCTGGTCGCCGGCACCCGTGCCGCTGCGCGACCTGGTCCGCGTCGCCGGCCAACGCCGGACGATCGAGGAGTCGTTCCAGGCAAGCAAGACCCTCACCGGGCTCGACCAGCACCAGGTCCGTCGCTGGACCAGCTGGCACCGGTGGACCGTCCTCGCGATGCTCGCCCACGCCTTCCTCGCCTCCGTCGCCGCGACCGAGCGAACCGAAAACCCAGCACCACAAGAAAGTTCTCTGATCGCGCTGATGTGATGAAGGAGCGGGGCCTCCGCTCCTCGTGGGTCCCCCGGCGGATGCTGGGGTTGCTCGCGTTTCACGACGAAGGAGGCCCCTGATGG
>NZ_SLVF01000030.1 GCF_004345365.1 Kribbella sp. VKM Ac-2568 | reverse complement strand
AAGATCCTCGACTGGCGAACCCCGGCCGAGGTCTTCGAGGAACAGCTACGCTCACTACAACAGCCCGGTGTTGCATCGACCGGTTGAACTCGCCCTGTGCGGCGATGGCGGTGTTGACGGCCTGCGCGCCGTGCCCCGCCAGCGGCGGCCCGTTCTTGACCGGTTCCACGATTCCGTGGCCGTCCATCGGGGGCAGGTGCAGCAACATCGTGTACCTGGTCGTGCGTTCCACCAGCGTGCCGATGGCCGACTTGTTCAACCCGATGATCAGATCACCTTCCCAGTGTCCGGGCACCGCCCGGTCGGCGACCTCGGCCGGCCGCTGGCTGATCTTGACCTCGTCAGTCACGAACTTCTTGCCCCGGCCCTGCGTGCGGGCCCGTGGAACCCGCAACGCCCGCCCGGTTCGAAGACAGGCACTCAGCTCGCGTTTGAGTGCGCCCCGCCCTTGGACGTAGAGCGACTGGTAGATCGTCTCGTGGCTGATCCTCATCGACTCATCCTCACCGAAGTCGACCTTGAGCCGGTGGCTGATCTGCTCCGGGCTCCACGCAGTGCCCCAGCGTCGGTCCTGCCGACGGCCATGCCGACGTCCGACCCACGGCACGTTCGGCCCCGGGACCGGACGGCCCTCGGCATCGGTGACGGTGCCGGACAGGCGCTGCTCGACGTAGTCGCGCAGCTTCGGGTTCGTGGTGAGTTTGGCCGGCTTGGGGCGCTTGGCAGCCTGCTGCGCCTTCCACTGGGCCACCCCGGCGCGGTAGCCGCGCTGCGAGGCGCGGGTGGCTGCGTTGCGGCGCAGTTCGCGGGAGATCGTAGAGGGGTCCCGGCCGATCTGCCGGGCGATCTCACGCACCCCGTGGTCCTGCGCCTTCAGCAGCGCGATCTCCTCCCGCTCAGCGAACGACAGGTAGCGGCCGGTGGGCTCGGCCAGGCTGATCGGTGGCATCCCGCCAGCGTGTCGAAACCACCTCGTCCCGACCGGTGTCGACACGCCCACCTCGGCGGCCGCGTCCTCGCTGGTGACCCCGCTGGCGATCAACCGCCAGAACGTCCGCTCCACCGCACGAGAAGGCTCCGGCCGTCCGGGGGAACGCATCGCAGGCCGCAACGCGCGATCCGCCGCCCACTGCCGACGACCACCAGCCACCTGCTTGGTCGCTGCCTGCTTCGATGACCTTGCTCGTGACGCCACGAGACACCTCCTGATCGAGGTGTTGCGACGACCACTGGAATTCGCCTTGCGACCCGGCGTCGGAGTGGTGAATCGTCTTGTTTTGCAGGGGTTTGCCCTACCTGGCGCGGAGCGTCGCGGCCTGGGCGATGGCTCGTTCGACGAACGCGGTGTGCTTGGACGTCGAGCACTCCCAGCCGACGATCAGCCCGGCGAAGGCGTCGATCACGAACGCTGTGTAGCAGAACGCGCCGACGGCAAGGCGCACGTAGGTGAAGTCGGCGACCAGCAGCCGGTTCGGCGCCTCGACGGCGAACTGCCGGTTGACCAGGTCCGGCGCCCGGGCCGCGGCCGGATCCGGGATCGTCGTGCGGACCTTCTTGGCCCTGGTCGCCCCACGCCAGCCGTGCAGGCGCATCAGCCGCTCGACGGTGCAGCGCGCCACCTGGATGCCTGTGCGGTTCAGGTGGGCCCACATCTTCAAGCTTCCGTAGAGCGATTCCGGTGGTCGCCGGCCGTGCTCGTCGGGCTCGTAGTAGCCGGCCAGGACCTCGGTGATCGTGGTGTCCCACAGGGCCCGTTTCGACGGCGCCCGCCGGGCCCAGGCGTAGTAGGTTCTCGGGGCGATCGTGCAGCCCTGCGCAGACAGCGCAGTACAGATGGGAGCGACCCCGAACCGAGCCTTGTGCTCGGCGATGAACCGGCAGATCACCGCGGTCGCGGGTCGCTCTCCCGCGCGAAGAAACTCGTCGCGGCCTTGAGGATCTCGATCGTGCGTTCCAGCTCGGCGTTCTTGCGCTTCAGGTCACGGATCTCCCGCGCCGACTCCGACGACACCCCATCAGCCTGAGCGGTGTCGATCTGGGCTTGGCGGACCCAGCGGCGCAACGTCTCCGACGTCATCCCCAACCGGGCCGACACCGCCTTGATCGCCGCCCACTCAGAGGCGTAATCGTCAACATGCTCGGTGACCAGACGAACCGCCTTGGAACGGGTCTGCTCGTCGTACTTGCTCGGCATGAATGCCACCTTCCCAACGAAGGAGGTGTGCATCAAACCCGGGGTGGTTCAGACCTCTCGCGAAGTAAGGCCCAGTCGTGGTTCAGGCCCTCAAGATTCGCACCCGGCAACCGCAGTCAGCTCAAGAACGGGGAACAAGGGTCAGGTTCTCAACACTCGCAAGAGAACACCCTTGGGTGGCATGTCTACCTGCTTCGCGATCCTCGCACCGGAGCGGCGTCCAACAGAGTGGTGTATGGCAGGCCCTGGATGGACGTGGCGTAGACGCTAGGAAGCGGTCACGCGTGATCCTTTGGAAGACCTCTCACAGACTTCTGAGGGAGAACTACGCGATGACCGCGAACATGAGTATCGACCCTGCCGAGTTCCTGCACGACCAGATGGCGGCCGCGTCGCCGGATCTGCTGCGCGGCCTGCTCTCGACGTTCATCCAGGCGCTGACGTCGGCCGAGGCCGACGCGGTCTGCGGCGCCCCTACGGCCTGCCCAGCCACGAGCGGACCAACTCTCTCGTAACGGGTACCGGCACCGCGACTTCGACACCCGGACCGGCCTGTGGACGTAACGATCCCCAAGCTCGGGTCGGGTCGTACGTCTCGGACTGGTTGCTGGAACGACGCCGCCGCGCCGAACGGGCGCTGACCACGGTGGCGACCTGCTACCTGCGCCGCGAAGGCCGAGATCGAGTCCCTGCCACCCCAACTCGGGCATCTTGCAGCTGGCCGGCGCGGACGTCGAACGGCGGTGGAAGAATTGCCCCGCTCGAGTTGCGACGTTCGGTCATCCGGGCTATGGCCGTGATCACGATTCTGCCGATCGGCTCCGGGCAGCGAGCTTCGCCCGAGTCGATCAGCATCCGGTGGAGGACCGCGATGGCGGCCTGGTCGACGCTGCCTAGCTGGCTGAGCTGGCGCCGCCGAGGGTGGGGTACAGCTGGCAGGACTTCATGCCTGCACCGCTTACCGAGACCTGGACGGCCGTCGATCCACCGGCCTTGACGGTGTAGTAGTCCTCACCGCCGCCCACGATCTTGCCCGCGGCGCTTCGGCAGACGGCCGCCACGTAGGCGTCCTTCACGTCCTGGTCGTACTTGCTGGTGATCTTCCCCGTCACCGATGCGTCGTACTCCCCCGGCCGGTACTTGACCCCGCTGGCAACGAACGCCGACGACGGGTGCTCGTCCTTCTCCTTCTGCAAGACGTTCACCTCTGCCGTCACTTTCGCTACCTTGCCGCTCTTGATTTCGATCGGCGTGGTGGTGGCGACGGTCGCGCCGGCGCGAGCGATCGGCGCTGAGGTCTCCTGCTGGCCGAGCACCTCCCCCGCGGCGTCGTACGCCGCGAAGCTCACCTGCAGCGACGAAATCTGATCAGTGCCGTTCAGGATTACCGCGACCGCAGTGACGTAGTCGCCCGACTTCCCGAACCCGACCTCGGTGATCTTGAGCCCGCCCGCCGCCTTGGCCGACGGGCTTGTCTGTGTGCTCGGCGTCGCCGAGCTGGACGCCGTCGCGGTGGCCTGGTCGGCCTGCACATCTCCGCTGCTCGCCGTGGACCCCCCGCTGCAACCGGTGAGCAGCATTCCTGCCGCCGCAATTGCAGCCACGAGCTTCCCCGTCATATCCCCAACCCTTCATACGTCTCATGGGCACAGACGCTCGGCCACTACCGATGGCCGGGCACCCCGCTGGTCAACTACTTGCGAACTATCGCGCGAACCTACGACTCAGCAAAGTCGTAGGTACGGGTCACAGAACGCCACCGCGACGAGCGGACCCGGCGAGAACTCCGGCAACGCTGGACCGCAGACTCGTCGAACGCCGCGACCAGCAGTGGCAACTCGCCACGAACCTGGTTCGGTCTAGATCGGGGTGATCCTAGACGCACCGGCAGCGCCTTCGCGAACGACCTCCACTTCGCCAGCCAAGCCCGGGGCCGGCAAAGCGGGGCCGCTAATCCCTAAGGACATCACCGACCTCCTCACCTTCATGCAGGGGAGCGGCAAGATCGGCGATCTCGTCGACAGGGTCACAGACGAGCCGCCTTCGGCGCGGAGCGCGACCGCAGAGCGACTGTAGCCCGCGGCGGCCCTCGATCCAGTCGTCGTGCTGCTCGGCGAGCACGGCGCCGACGAGGCGGAATCTCAGTGCTGCCCAATTGGTTCGGTCGCCTCGGCTATCGCGGCCCAGACGGCCTTCTGCTCATCGTCTGCGTCCGCGAGCGATGCGATCGGTACGGCTGGATTCTTCATCATCGCCAAGGCATCATCTCGCGGCAGCTTCTTGTTGAACGTCGTCGAACGACGGAGTTGCTCGAGCATCCGTCTGCCGCGGTCCTCGGATGCCTTGCTGATAAAGCCGACATTTACAGCCATGGTCGTTCCCTCGGGTCTGACCCACATCGACCACACGGAGCGCTTCTCGCCACCAACGGAGTAGTAGAAGCCTGCTGACGGGTCTGCGCCTATCCCCCCATTGATGGTTGCGCCGTGCTCACGTGCGTGCTTCAACAGACTCTCTGCGAAGGCCCGCTCGCTCAGGTTTGTCACGCTACCTACGGCCTCATCGAGCTCTGTCGAGCTCCAATGGTGCGGACCACGCGCCTTGCCGTCCTTCGATGGAAGCTCGGTCCCATACGTGTTCGGCACCAGGATCTGTTGATCTCCAGCTTTCACCAGGCCGAGCTCGAACGCGATCAAGGTGACGGTCTCGGAGAGATGTCGCTCGAGGTACTCGATGATCTTCTGCAGTTCGGCCGTGATCGAGTCGACTGCCACCACGAGCCGGAAGCTGCCCTCGTCCAGCGTCTTGGCAAGGTTCGCCATGAAGCTATCGGCCAGGAAGTCGGGCCCCGCAGCCTCGCCCACCGCGTCGACGAGGCTGACATTGCCATCTGTACGACTCGCGAACGCCTTGGCGAAGTCGTCGGCAGAGAGTCGCTGGACGGCGCTGGCGTACGCGAAGATCTGTCCCACAACCGACCGCCGGCTCTCCGAACTGCTCGCCAGATTGCACTCGACCAAAGTGACGGCTCCGGCCTCATCGACACAGACGAGGTCGACGCGATTGTGATGATCCTCGGAGAGGCCGAATTCTTTAACAACAGCAGATCCCGCGCAGCCAGGGATCAACTCCGGGGAATCTGCGAGCAGTTCCTGAAGCATCTTCTCGGACTCCCATGAGGTCAACTTGGCCGGCACCCACTTGCCAGTTCCGACCTCCTTGATGAGCACCACCATCAGATGACTCCGCTCTCCAACGTCCATCGCGTGCGCGGCGGTAGCGCCGCGCCGAGGCGTGGCAGGATTCAACTGAGCTCATGCGCCGCTGTCACCTCAATGTACGGCCCCAGGCCCCAGGCGCGTCCGCCATGCAGTCAGACCGGGGACGTCAGCGAGCGGTCAACTCCTTGGCGAATCCCGACACCAGGTCAGGAGGCACGCTGCCGTAGGGAAGCATCTGGTCCTCTGAACCTTGATCGAGCTAGCCGATGACGTGGCCGGGCGCGGGTGGGCCGTCGTTCTATACGCGCGCAGATGCGGCGCCCCGTTCGATTGGCGTGCAGGGGACAGTCAACTCCTTGCGGCATGATCGGTCATTGTTGCTCTGACATTTTCGCAGGAATCAAGCGGCTGAATCTCCTTTTGAATCGATCGCTCCGACCCAGGCTGCCTTGCTCCAGATCTTGGGTGCACCGAAGGGCTTGCTCTCATGCCAAGAAGCGAAAGACGTCTGTCACCCGCCGCGAAACCCGCCCAGATCAAGCTTGCTCGCGCTGGCCTTATCCGGCTCTTCGCAGTTGAGGGTGTAGCGGCGGGTGGCGCGGGGGCGGTGGCCGCGTAGGGGTCGAGGTCTCCCGATGATGGGGGTTTCCTACGCCGTCCATCCGGAAGACCTCGACGTGCTTCACGCTACCTTCACCGGCCCTGACCTGACCACGTTCTGCCGTCTTGACGAGCTCGGCCTCGAAGTTGTCGGTCAGCGGCTCGAGCCGGACCGTGCCGTGCTGGCCTGCCGGGTGGTCGAGTCCGACCGATGGTTCGGCGTTGCGGTTGCGAAGGCGTACCCCGCGACACCGTGGTCCGGCGGCTGGCGCACGAGCCGCTGGGCTGGCGTCCCACCACGCTGCTGGTGACGATCCGTCGCTACCGGTGCGCCGGGTGCGGGCACGTGTGGCGCCAAGACACCAGCAAGGCCGCCGAACCACGGGCGAAGCTGTCACGTCGTGGGCTGCGGTGGGCGCTGGAAGGCATCGTGTGTCAGCACTTGACCGTGGCTCGTGTCGCCGAAGGCCTCGCGGTGTCGTGGAACACTGCCAACGACGCGGTCCTGGCCGAAGGCAAGCGCGTCCTGATCGACGATCCCGGCCGGTTCGACGGCGTGGCCGTGATCGGCGTGGACGAGCACGTGGTGCGCCACGAGGCGCTGTTGTTTCGGATGGAGGTGAGAGACCTGCATCGCTCGGCCGTCGTAGCGGTCGGGTGGAAGCTGGC
>NZ_SLVF01000029.1 GCF_004345365.1 Kribbella sp. VKM Ac-2568 | reverse complement strand
CCCGGTGCGGTGAGAATCGCACGCCGGGTTCGGCGGGCGGCCCGGCGAAACGGACCCGGAGCAATCCGGGCACCGCGCCCCGGGCCGACCCAACTACCAGGCCCTTCGAGCCGGCGCGGTCGGGTTCCTGCTCAAGGATGCCCCGGAGCAGCAGCTGCTCGCTGCCCTTCGCGCCGCCCGCGACGGGGTCGCGTTGATGACACCTTCGGTCACCCGCAGACTCGTGGAGACCTTCGCCACGGCAGCGCCGGTTCCGGACGAGCGGCTGCACGTCCTGACCGAACGCGAAACCGACATCCTCACCCAGCTAGCCCTGGGGCTGTCCAACAGCGACATAGCCCGCGACCTGTCCATCGGTGAGACGACCGTGAAGACGCACGTCTCGCGAGTGCTGACCAAGTTGGGGCTGACCAGCCGCAGCCAGGCCGTCGTGCTCGCCTACGAGACCGGGCTCGTAGTCCCTCGGCATGGCAAGGCAACCGAGCGTGGAAGAGTTCAGTAAAGGTAGCCGTCTCACTTGGGCTCGTACTGCCGCCAGGCAGCGGTCGGGCTAGAGAGAGCGTCGACGGCCCGGGGTCCTCCGCTGGGCGTGATGACTTTCCACGTCTGTGGGGAGCGGTGCGTCGGCGCGCGCGGCGGGCTGGTCGAGCACGTCGCGCCCGGATCGTGCTCCGCTGTCTCGCCACGGCGCCGGTGGGTGCGTGCATGGTTCTTTCGGCTGGTCGACGTCCGCCACCAGCAGACCGACGGGCCGGTGGCGATACCGATGTTGAACGGGGCCTTTCCCCGCCAGTGGTCGATTCTGGCGTGATCGGTGGTTGCGACGTGTTCCCAGTCCTTGTCGACCGCCGGCGCTTTGCCGCCCGGCGCGACGGGGAACACGGGCTGACCTTGGTGTGGGGCGGGTGGGACTCGAACCCACGACCCAGGGACTATGAGAGCCATGGCACCTGTCACACGGCTCGCCTTCAGCCTCCAGAAGTTCGCGAACATGGCCGTCTAGACCACTCTGCCATCCCCGTTTGACTCCAGTTCGCTCCATGAATGGCTCCACGCCACCTAGAGATGACCATGTTTCATTGACAGACCCATTGACAGATCCTTGGCCTTGCCAAGGACCCGTACGAGGCGCCGCACACGCTGTCAGCCTCGGCAGACAGGAACGTGTTTGATGAAGCCTTCCATCAACTCACGCAACAGATCCGGGCCGGCCTGCTGCAGATGCTCATGCAAGAACTCGGCGGGGTCGATCCTGGAACCAGCGGTCATCGCAGTGTGATTCTCTTCGAGTGGGTTGTGAGAGATTCCTCGAAGAATCACGCGGTGACCGCACCCAGGTCTACACCCGGGCCAGCCACCACCTCGTCGTACACCACTCTGCTGGACTCAACTGGAGGCGAACCGGACTTGCGGGGGGTAGGTGGCTGGAACGTGGCGGCGCCGATACAACCACATCTCGCTGAGGGCTAGCGCAGCGACGCCGACTGCGGAGGCGCCCGTCTGCAGGGCTTCGGTCACGTTGTCGTCCGACGCGCTGCGGGCAGTCGCAGCCTCTGCCGGGGCACCTCGTACTGCGGGTCGTAGTTCGGGTAGTTGTACTCCGGTGCCAGCGGAGCGACCGTCGCGGAGCGCGGGACCTAGTTGTCCGGGACCCTGCCACTGCGTCGCTGGCGGTGAATCCGACGGCGCTCAGCGCGAGTGCGCAGACGGCGAGTGTCGTATGTGGGCGGTTCACGATTAGTCCCCTTGAAGGGTTCTGGCGGCGGGATTGCCGCTGTCTTCACCGTCGACTCACAGCCCGGCTCTCCGCATCGGGTGCACCCCCTCAGATGAGGACCTGGGGTCCCGTCAGATCTTGCCGTGGTCGGGCTCGCTGGTCCGGGACGGCGCGAGCCGATGGCTGCGACGCTGCGGGGCGAGCCATTTCGCTGGGCGCGGTGTGGGAGACAACTTTGTTGGAGGCGGCGCAGACTGGTGGTTGTGGGTGCGCCTGGGGTCGCACGGCCACCTCAGGTTGTGGGTCGGGTCGAGGAGCAGCAGGTTCTCGGTGCGGAGCTTGAAGGTCCACGTCTTCAGGTCGGGCGATGACTCATAGCTCTCGGCCAGGTCGTTCCCGAGCACGATCTTCTTGGACTTGGCGTCGTAGCGGTAGTCCGTCAGCGTCCGGGTGATGAGCTTGCCGATCATGCCGGCGTCGGTGGCGAAATTCCGCCCGGGGTCGAGATGCTCCACGTCGTTGATGGAGTAGACCGTCACCGTGCCGCCCTTCCCGCCGCCGGCACCCTGGGAGGTGTCACCGGAGTCGGTGCCCGTGTCATCGCTCTCACACGCGACGAGCGATGTCGCCAGTGCCAGGCCGACGATCGCCGACCCCACTCGCTTGGCGTGAGCCATGCTCATCCTCCGTTCGGAGCCGCTGCGCCGCACAGCGGCTGCCTCGGACCAAATCGCCCGTCATCCACGCACGCATAACCAGTGGCGACGCCATCGAACAACCAGCCACGGTCGGTGGGCGGTTGATCACCATGTTGATCAATGAGCAGCACGCGACCCAGGCCGTCGGCGCGTGCATCACGCAATGGCGGCGCAGCGAGCCCAGCTCACCTCCCAGACCCCAATTCCGCGCGAGACGTTTCGTCTGCCCGCCCCCACCGCGCGTCCACACCGGACAGCGGCGCGAACCGTGCCAATGCCTCGCCGAAGTGCACACAGGTTCTCCGCAGCACCTTGAGTTTGGGCCACTAGCCTGTCGCAGGCGTCCCGCACCAGCCTGCTCCGACCGATCCCCGCCGCACCATGCACCAGCACCGCACGGCCGACCGATCGCGCCACACTGCCCGCACCTCCGCGTCCAGCAGCCCCCGAATCCGACCGGCGAGCCGAAGACGTGGCTGTCCACTGCCGTCCCCATATACGCAGTGTCCGCCCGCCAGCCGTCTGGCGCGACAGGCTTGAGACAACGGAACGGCCGCCGGGCGCCACGGCTATGGCGCTCGCGGACCCATGATCACTCACGGTTGCCAGCTGATCGACCGCGGCCGTCGAAGCGTACAGATGGGATGGCCTCCGACCTGGCGCAACTTGCAATTCCGCACGCCCGCGCCCCGGGCGACTGACCGCAACGTTACTGACGGATTTGTGGAGACATCTGGGTTGTTTGGGCGGAGACTGCTGGTGTGGGTGGGGGGCCAGGAGCGCAACTGCCGGGCATCGCGGGCCGCCTCGAGGAGGGGAGAGTCCTCGCGGCGGCGATGAGCGCTGCGGCTCAGCGGCAGCCGTGCGCGGTGTTCGTGCATGGTGAGGCCGGTGTGGGCAAGACGCGGCTGGTGCGTGCGGTGTGCGACCAGGCGGCGGCGAACGGCGCGGCGGTCCTGTGGGGGCGCTGCGTGCGTTTCGGCGCGGTGGACGCTCCGTACATCGCGCTGATCGGCGCGGTGGAGGGCTGGCTGGAGTCGGCCGAGAGCGACGACCGGTCGACTGTGCTGGCTGCTGTGCCTGCGGCGACCGAGCTCTTGCCTGCGCTGGGCGGGCAGCCCATGCGCAGCATGGTCCGACTGCTGTCGGTCGTCGATGGGTTGATTCAGGCACTCGTCGCGGTGCGCCCGGCGGTGCTGGTCGTGGACGATGTGCAGTGGGCCGACATGGCTTCGCGGGACGCGATCACCTATCTGGTGGCCGGGTTCCGTTCTCAGCGATTCGCGGTCGTGGTGACCTACCGGGACGAGGAACTCGCACCTGGCGACCCGATGCACGTCTGGCTGGCCGATCTGATGCGGCTGCCTTCGGTGTCCTCGCTGCACTTGGACAGGATGAGTCACGACGAGACCGAGCAGCAACTGGCGATGCTGTTGGGTGGTCGGCCCGATCCGCACCTGGTGTCCGAGGTCGTCCGGCGCTCCGCTGGTAACCCGTATTTCAGCGAGTTGCTGGCGCGGGGGCTCACGGTCGCGGACGAGGATCTGCCGACCGGCTTGCCGGCTGAGCTGACCGGCGCGCTGCTGGCTGCCTGGCAGCGGTTGCCCGCCGCCGCGCGGGAGGTGATGCGGCTACTGGCCGTCGCCGGGCGACCAGTCACGTCCGCGGACTTGATCGAGGTAGCCGCGTCGCGTGGCATCGGAGCCGAGGCGGTGACGGTCGCGCTGATCGAGGCAACACAAGGCGGAATCTGCGTGACGCACGGCGGTGCGATGTGCTGGTTCCGGCATCCGCTGCTTGCCGAGGTCCTGAACGCGACGTTCGTACCGGGTGAGGCGGTGCCGATCCACGCGGCCTGGGCCAAGACGCTGGAGACCCGGGCCGGCACCAGCATCGATCGGCTCCAGCGGCTGGGTGACCTCGCCCACCATTACGAAGGCGCCCACAATCCGGCAGCAAGCCTGGAGGCCTCGCTGCGCGCCGCCGACCCTCGCAAAGCAACTCAAGGCCCTGCCCGAACAGGCGGTCCACCTGCGCCGCGCAACGCGCCTGTGGCCGACCGTGCACAATGAAGGCACACAAGCGGTGGATGCTGAGCTCGATCTTCTCGAACGCTGGGCCTTCGTGTCGAGCAGGGACGGAGGTGGCGAGGAGACCCTCGCAGCCTGGACCCGCTCGTATCAGCTCGTCGACGAGGGCCGAGACCCGCTTCGGGCCAGCCGCGTCATCAGAAAGGTCGCCGACTTTGAGTCCTTAACCGGCCGACGCAGCGGCGACGTATCATTCGACGCATCCGAGCGCGCCGTCAAACTGTGCGAGCCATACCCGGACAGCCCCGAGTACGCCTTAGCATTGGCCGAACTCAGTGAGTGTCACTCGTGGACCGACTCGTTTGACGCGGCGCGGCGCTACGCCGAGGAATCCCTTCAGGCGGCCCGGCGATCAGGCTCCCACGAGGCGTTATCAAGGGCCTACATTGCCCTGGCCTACGCATACATCCGCGATGACCGTGCCGATCACGACTCCGCCGAAGCCGTCCGCCACGCCAAGCTGACCGGCGACTCAAACGAGGTGACGGCCGCCCGAATCACCAGAGGGGCCTGGCTGACTTTTCGCGGCCGCCTTGCCGAGGCTCTTGAGATCGAGCAGGCAGCGCTTCGGGAGTGCCTGGACGGCGGGGAGTCGAACCTGGCGGCGTTCTATGCCGGCGCCGTGGCTCGAAACCTCCTCATAGTCGGACAACATTCGGACGCCGACCGTGCAATCCGTGAAGGACTAACCCTCGCCAGGATGCCGCACGACGGCGCTCACGTCCGACTGGCTGCGGCCCTGCTGGCGGTGCGCCGCGGAGACCTTGACCGAGCCCGCCTGCACCTACAGCGGGCCAAGGAGCTGATACCAGATCTTGACGATCGTCCTGCGTTGTTTGCGCCGCCGGTTGTGGCCGAGTACCTGGTCGCCAATAGTCAGCCGGATCGTGCCCTGGAGTTGCTCGCGCGGACGATGGTCGTCCAGATCGTTGACCCCCGAGTCGTCGACGAGATGCTGATGTTGGGCGCACGATCGGCTGCTGACATGGCCGAGGAGGCTCGTGACAGACGAGATCACGCGCGCATCACGCACGCCAGAGAGCTGCTCGACGGCATCGTCGAGATTCGCCACGGGCTGCAACCCCCACCCTTCGAGCCACTCGCCGCCGAGGACCTGATCCTGCCAGCGCTCGAAGCGGTCTACGCGGCCGAGACCGCACGCTGCCTGGCCCAGTCACCAACCTCGGCCCTCTGGGAGGAAGCGGTACAGCGATGCGCGGCTGCTGGGCTGCGATGGGAAGAGTCTGTCGCCTCCCACCAATGGGCACACGCCCTCCTCACCGAAGGCGCACCCCGCGCGGTCATCGCCGCCCCGCTGCGATCGGCGTACGGTCTGGCCGGCGGGATGGGTGCCAGCCCACTGCGTCACGAGATCGAAACCTTGGCCGCGCTCGCCAGGATCTCCCTTGGCGAACCCGAGCTAC
Source organism: Kribbella sp. VKM Ac-2568 (assembly GCF_004345365.1). Taxonomy (GTDB): domain Bacteria; phylum Actinomycetota; class Actinomycetes; order Propionibacteriales; family Kribbellaceae; genus Kribbella; species Kribbella orskensis. The sequence goes on along the minus strand of NZ_SLVF01000029.1, from coordinate 2,923 downwards.
CGGCCACCGACAAGGTCCCCACCGCCTTCCAGACCCTGACCAAGCGCGAGCAGGAAATCCTCTCCCACCTCGTAGCCGGCCGGACCTACGCCGAGATCGCAGCCGCGTTGTTTATCAGCAAGAAGACCGTCAGCGTGCACGTGTCCAACGTGCTCCGCAAGACCGGCACCACGTCCCGACGCGAAGTCGCCACACTGGCCGGCAGGCTCGGCTACCCACCCGGCCAACCGGCTAACTGGGCCGCGTCCTAAGGACTTCGGCCCAAAATCTGAGGGCAAGTACCCGATGCCCGCCCCGCTCCTTACAGCGGACAGTCATTGCCATGTCCGACAACAAAGGAGTGGATTCCAATGATGACCAAACTCATCACCCGCACGGCCGCCGGGCTCGCGGCCACCGGCATCGCGACGCTCCCGCTGATCATCGGAACGTCCGCACACGCCATCAATAAGCACGAAGCAGGAGGTGGCGGCGACGCGATCGTCCTGATGCCTCCAGACAACGGCCGTCACGTCGACCCGGCCCAGGTCGCCGCTGGGGCACTCGCCGGAGCCACCGTCACCGGAGCCGCCTTCGTGGCATCCAACCGGATCCGCCGAGTGCACGATTCGGCGCCTCGCCCGGTCTAAAGCAAGGGCCCCGTGCCTGACCGCCCCGCCACCACTTGGCGGGGCGGTCGTCTGCGGTGACCGCAACTGAATCGGATCACCGTCGCAGCGGAAACTGATCCTCACCTGCATAACTTGGGCACGGCTCAGCGGGACAGACCACCGGCCACCCACTGGCACACTGGGTGCCGCCTACCTACGGCAATGGTTGCGGATGCGGCAACATGATGGTGTGCCACCATCCGAATACGCTGACGAACTCGCCGCCCTGCTCGAGACGGTCTCCGTGCTCACCCGCGACCAGGTCCTGACACCGCCTTGTCCTGTGCCGCGGTCGCCGGTGTATACGCCTGGTACTTCGACCAAGCCCCACCACTGCGTCCCCGTACAGGGCTGCCACCACACCGCCGCCGGCGCCTTGCTGTACGTGGGGATCTCACCCAAGGCACCACCCGCGAACGGACGCGCCGCTAGCCACCAGAACCTACGGTCCCGCATTCGCTACCACTATCGCGGCAACGCCGACGCGTCGACCCTGCGGCTGACGCTGGGCTGCCTGCTCAGCCAACAACTGGGCATTCGGCTGCGCCGCGTTGGCAGCGGTCCTGTCGGACTGGATGTCCCGTCATGCCCGCGTCTGCTGGGCCTCCACCCCAACCCCCTGGCTACTCGAAAGCCAACTCATCCACCACCTGGTACTCCCGCTCTACCTCGACCAGAACAAGCAGAGCGGCTTTCACGCCGAACTCACCGCCGCCCGCGCCAACCAACGCGCACGAGCACGCGAACCATCCGTGAGCTAGCGCCGTCGCCGCGTCGAACGCGGATAAGGACTCGACGGTCCAGCCAAGGGATTATGAGAGCCATGGCCGCCCCACCACTGGTCGACTTCAGACTCCACGGGCGTTGGATCCGTTCTACTCCAGCCGCGTTCTCCACTGCTAGACGCAGTTTTATGGCACGAACCATGGCACGCCTAGCCCGGTCATCGAGCAGTGTCCGCACGGCCGGCGCCCGCAGATCAGCAGTCGCTACGGGAGGCACTGCGGCTCAATCGCGACCGTACGGAGCCAGTCGGCCCTCGTCCCCTGCAGAGAGGCTTCTGCCTGATGGTCCTCGTTACGGCTTTGCGTCGATTGGCGCTGGTTGCCGTTCAAAGGTGCGAGGTAAAGGGCAGTTCCACGCTACGTGCAGAGTGCGCCGGATCGTCCCATCTCATGGGTTTGTCCCCGTTGGACCCGGGCTCGCAACAGGGACGTCACCGGCGGCGGAAGAGGAACCTACGTCAGTCGCTTGCGAGCGACCGTCTCGTCATCGTCGAGCTCACCGGTCTCGACGAACCCCATGCTCGCGTAGAGCGAACGAGCCACCGTATTCCGCAGGTCGTAGCTCAGCGCCGCCACTCGATGTCCATCCGACGCACCCCGTTCGAGCAGTCCAGCTACCACCGCCCGTCCGTACCCTCGTCGCTGATGCTGACGATCAATGACCAAACCGCCGATCCAGAAGCTCTCGTCGGCCGGATCAACGCCCCACATCACAAAGCCGACGACCTCCTCGCGGACCCGAACGGCGAGAGGGTGCCACGGGCTGTCCCCATACGCGCAGAGGGCCAGGTAGTTGGCCACGGGCGCAACGAAGCGCTGCTGCGTCTCCTCCACCTCCAGCGCCGTGCATGCTCGCCAGTTGTCTGCCCGGACGTCTTCAAGGATCACGGTGCGAGGTTAGTTCACGATTTCGCTTGCTTCGCTGCCGACCAGCAAAAGCCCAGCGAGCGGGCGGTCAGTGTCCCTTCGCTGACACGGGAGTTCACCATTCAGGTCGACCGCCTGTACGCGGGCCGCACCTTCGTGCAACGGAACTGGCAATGGGCAGGAACCAGCGTGCTTGCCGCTGCATCCATCATCACTGGGATCATCTGGCGCTGACGGATCTGTCAGGTGCCCTCAGCGCGAGGGCACGGATCTGCCGCGATCCGGGCGTTGGCGGCGGCGGGGACTCGACCCGCCGGCCCAGGGATTATGAGAGCCATGGCAACGCCAACACTGGTGGACTTCAGACTGCACAGCTACCTGATTCGCCCCCTCTGACCGCGTTCTCCTTCTCCAATAGACGCAGCTTCATGGCACGAACCATGGCATGACGGGCCGCGTCATCCGTCGCCTGACCGGACCTCAACGCCACACCTGCCCCGGTCCGCCGTGTCCAGGTCGCGCGTCGGGGACTGTAAGTTATTCGGTGTAACTCCTGAGACGTAGGAGACACCTGTGACTGATGTGAACGCTGCAAAGAAGTCGAGTGCCGAGGCGGCTGGC
>NZ_SLVF01000028.1 GCF_004345365.1 Kribbella sp. VKM Ac-2568 | reverse complement strand
CAAGCGTTCAAGTACTGGCTCGCCGACCGCGACGAGGCCTGGCGCGACGCCGTGGACGTGGTCGCGATGGACGGCTTCACCGGCTTCAAGACCGCGGCTGCCGAAGAGTTGCCGGACGCGGTCGCGGTCATGGATCCGTTCCACGTGGTACGGCTGGCCGGCGACGCTCTCGACGAGTGCCGACGAGTGCCAACGACGAGTCCAGCAGGCCATCCACGGCCACCGGGGCCGCAAACACGACCCGCTCTACTCCGCTCGGCGGACCCTGCACACCAGCGCCGACCTACTCACCAGCAAGCAGGCTCAACGGCTGACCGGCCTGTTCGCGACAGATGACCACGTCGAGGTCGAAGCGAGCTGGGGGATCTGCCAGCGCATGATCGCCGCCTACCGCGAACCCGGGGCCGACGGGCTCAGACCGCAACTACACCCCGGATTGTGAAGAGCCAGAAATGGCTGCGGGCCCAACCCGTCCCGCCGGCCACCGTCGCCGAACTGCAGACGCTGCTCGACGCCTTCGTCGAGGAGTACAACCACCGCCGCCCGCATCGGTCCCTGCCGCACCGAGCCACCCCCGCGGCCGCCTACGCAGCCCGCCCGAAAGCCGGCCCGAGCACCGACCGGACCGGCGAGGTCCACCAGCGCGTCCGCACCGACCGCGTCGACCACACCGGCGTCGTCACCCTGCGCGTCAACGGCCGGCTCCACCACATCGGCATCGGACGAACCCACGCCCGAACCCACGTCCTGCTCCTCATCCACGACCTGCACATCCGCGTCGTCGACGCAGCCACCGGCGAACTCCTGCGCGAACTGATCCTCGATCCCACCCGCGACTACCAGCCCACCGGGAAACCACCCGGACCCGTCCCCAAAAGAAGCAGGTGAACCCACGAAACGTGGGTTCACCTGTCCGGGATGTCTTGAGACATCACAAGGTGCCCCCGGCAGGATTCCAACCTGCGCCCGCCTCCGGAGGCCGGTGAGGCTGCTTGTCAGCAGCCTCGTCCTCCAACATGGACAGCACTTCATCCTCGTTCGCGGCCGTCAACAGCACCTGTTATCAGGGTTTTATTGCATAAGCCATTGCACGCATAGGTGTCTGCCAGCTAGGCAGCGATGCGGCCCCGCGACCTGCAGTGCGCGGCCGATGGCCTCGGCGCGCAGCGCCGACCGGTCGGCGCTGCGCCGAAGGTCGGTGCGACAACGTGAGGACACTCGGCCTGTCGTTCGTCCACTGGGCCGGGCGCGACAACGAGCCGCGCGCGGGCACCCTCGTCAGGGCCACAGCCGGACCGGCAAGCTGGCGGCGACCTTGTCGGAGGGACGGCGCAGAATCGCCCGGATGATGCCACCGGTGGTCTCGATGTCGGCGGTGAGCGTGATGGTGCCGGTCGCGGCCGCCATCCCCTGTGGCGCCTTTGCGATCAGGTGCATCATCTTGCCGCCGACGACGTCGTGGCCCGGCACCCGGAAGTAGTCCCATGCCGGGTTGGCTTGGAACTGCCCGCTGGCGCTGATCCGGGGGAGCAGCTTCGTGTACTCGACGCCGATCTCTAGGTTTCCGACCGAGACCTCGACCGACTGAAACTTCACCGACGGACCGATGACTGCTTTGGTGTGAGCCTTTTGTTCGGCGTCGACGACGTCGGGATGCAAATCCTCGGCGAGCGGCTGGTTACCTTGGTCGTCCGGTTCGAGGGTTAGCTCGAATCGGGCCCAGTCGACGCGGCTCTTGCCGTGCTCGGGTCGGAACGAACAGGCCAGGCGGATCAGGTAGAGGTCGTAGCGCTCGAGCATCGCCTGCGTGAGGCTGGGCGGCGTGGTGCCAGCCCGTCGGTAGAGATCGTCGATGGACCAGGCCTCGGGCCGCCCGACGCTCACTTGCGGCAGCAGCCGGGCGATCTCGGCCGGGTCGGCAGCTCTGCCGACGGCGCGTTGGACCGCGCCCGGCTCAGGATCCTCGAGTTCCAGAGCACCGTCAAAGATGAGGTCTGCGGTGTCCGGGCGACTGGGCAGCAACACGGTATCTCCTTTCCGACTTCTATCCGCCGACTGTGACGAAAGCCGCCCAGTAGTACGGATGGGTGTGCTCCACGTGCGCGCGCAGGTCGTCGGCCGCGGCGTGCAGGGCCGCGGCGGGCGTCGTGCCATCGTGGCGAAGACGCTCGTGGAAGCGGGTCATCAACCGGGCAGTGGCCGCATCGTCGACCGGCCAGAGACTCACCGCGACATGGCGGGCACCGGCCAGCAGGAAGGCTTGTACCAGACCGGCAAGCTCGTCACCCGGGCTGATCTCCACCCGACCGGTGTCGCAGGCGGACAGCACGAGCAGGTCGAGGCCGGTCCGGAGATTCAGGACGTCGCGCGCTGTCAGCGGGCCGTCGGCGAGCTCGATCCCCGAGTCCAACGACGACTCCGGGTCGAACTGGGCATGGGTGGCCAGGTGGGCGATCGCGCAGCGATTGAGCTCGGCCAGTACCCGATTCCGGGTTGCCTGCGGGCCCAGCAGCGGAACCGTGTCGTAAAGCGCAGCGACAGCTGTCGCCTCGTCACGAGCGTGTGGTAGCTGACCCTGCGGGTCTCCCGCTACCAGGGCCAGCCGGACTCCGTCGGTGTCGATCGCGGGACTGCGCCGGATCTGGCGCAGGCGTAGCCCGAGCGACGGCACCATGGCGATCGCCGGTGTGCTGCCCGCCGGGCCGCGCCAGCCGCCGACGTCGGCGAGAAGCGCCCAGGGCATCTGGTAGGCGCTGCCGGATGGCGACGCCAGGATCAGGCCGGCGCCATCCAGATGGGGAGCGGCCTGCTGCAAGAGGCCGTCAACGCGTCGGTGCCAGGTGACAGCCGGACCGGGCCGGCCGTACGACCGAGCGATCTCGCGAACCAGGCGGCCCTGGGCGTCGACCCACACCGACGCCGGCAGGTCGGCCTGCACAACCTCCGGCGCGTCCCACCCGGCCCGGAGGACGAACAGCACGGTGCTGTCCTCAGTGAATGACAGAGACACGACGGCGGTGTCCGGGCCGGCCTCGGCCGCGACTTCAGCCAGGTCGTCCCAGTCCGGCGAGTCGCCTCGGCGAAGACCGACGTAATCCGCCGCCTCCGGCCCGGCGGCTTCCATCCGCGACCAGACCTGGTTGAGTTCGCGCAGACGATCAGGGCGATCTCGTACGCTCGGCGCGTCCGGCACTTCCGCCACGCGCGGCATGTCCCAAACGGATAGCAGCCGCAGCAGCTCGCGTTCCCGCTCCAGCAACGGTTCGACGGCCGCCGGAGCCGGCAGCCAGTCCCGTCCGACCAGATCGGACAGCAGCCGCGACTTCGCGCTCTCGGCCACCACCAGCGCTCGGCGCCGGCACTCAGCGGCGGCCTCCGGGCGGGCCTCGGCCCGGGTGAGCAGAGCGGCGACCAGCCGGCGATACGTGGACGACCACACCGACTGCTGACCTCGTTTGTACGGCACCGGCAGCGCCCAGAACGTGTCCTGCAGCTGCCGCCAGGCATGTTCCCAGTTGTCCACAGCACGGTCGAGGTCGGCCATCGACCCGAACGCTCGGTACCGGGTATGCAGGGCCCGGGCCAGGATGTCGTCTGCTTGGGGCCGGTCCGGTGCGTCCGCGCCTGCGTCGAGGACCGCACTCTCGAGCAGGCTGACCGCCTCGTCCAGGTCGGCTCGGTCCTGGGCCTGACGAAAGCGATCTTCCAACGCGTGCGCGAGGTTGGCCCGGGTGCCGATCCGGTCGTGGTGGCCAATCGGGGTACGGGCGAGGATTTCACGCAACATCGAGATCGCCGTGCTGGTGTCGCCGAGGTCGCCGACGTGCCGGCCCCGCTCCATCAAGCTTACGGCCAGCATCGACGTCGCCGCATCGTCGGGCGGTGCGCCGGCGAGCGGCGTGGCCACTAACTCCTTCAGCAGCGTGATCTTCCGTTGGAGGTCACCACCGTCTGGGTCACCGTGCTCTTCGTCATAGATCGTCGCCAGGAGATAGCGCAGGTTATGGCCAGCCGGATCGTCGGCAGTCAGCGTTGGCAGTAGGCCCTCGAGCTCGGCCCGCATGGCATTCAGCTCGCGAAAGTCGCGCGTCCGACCCGCCCGCCGACTGAGGGCCGACGCAATCGCGAGCAGGTAGTCGACACGTTCCACCGAGCCGGGCGGGTAAAGGTCCAGGACGGTGCGGTAGCACTCGATCGCCCGGTCCAAGTCGTCGGCGTCCAGCAGGAGGGCGCTGCGCTGCTCGAGAACCGTGCCCAGGCGATAGAGGAAGGACCCGCGGTGCGGTGCGTCCCGCGTGGTCTGGGCGACCGCCTCCGTCATGAGCGGAACCACCTCGTCCAACACCCGCGGATCTCGTCCGGGGCCGCCGCCACCCCACAGCAGGTCCACGAGCTCGACCAGGTAGTGCGGTCGATCGGGGTGGCCGAAGGGCAGCGCGTCCACCGCCGCCGCGTACGGATCGATGACCGTGCGGTCGGTCAGCACGGCCATGGGGCCCTCGACGATCCGCCGGTGCTCGATACTGAGTTGGGCCAGCAGCCGGGCGAACCGGAGCCGATCGGGATCATCGGTGTACGACTCGGCCACAGCGTCGCGCGCGGCGTCGATCGCTCGGTCGAGAATTTCACGCTGCGGGAGCACGTGGAACAGTTCGACCTGCGCCCTGGCCATCATGTACTCGAGAGCGGCCCGGCCCGGCGTAGCTACCGGAACGCTTTCGATACCGTGCCGCAGCAGGTTGATCGCCTCGGTGAACCCGGCCGGCTGCCGGTAACGGACTCCGCGCCGGATCAGTGCGTCGCCGACTGCTTCGATCACTTGCATCCGTTCGGGCCACCCGTCCGGGGACTCGGCCAGCGTGTGTCGGCCGCGGGCGATGACGCGCTCCATCGCGTCCAGCCGGTCGTCCGGACCGGCCCGCTGCTGCTCGATCCAAAACAGTTCGTTCAGGAGGATATGGCGGTCGGCCGATCCGGGTGGCAGGTCGTCGGCGAGGCTCCCCAGAATGTCGGATGCGCGATCGAGATCGTCCGGGGCTCGACGCTCGGCGAATGCTACGCCCAGGTGCCATCGGCAGGCCGTACGGTCTGCCTGGCCCGGGATGTCGAACGTCTGGCCGAGCAATTCGATCGCTCGATCGAGGTCTAGCGGCATCCTCGCGCGCTGGTAGCGCCCGTAAAGCAAGACACCGAGTTCCAGGAGCCCACGCAGCCGTTGTCCACTATCCGGCGGCCGGCTGCGCACGGCCTGCTCGGCGAGCACGACTGCAACGTCGAGGTCAGCCGGATCGCCCACGGCCAAATAGCGCTCGCGGAGGCTGCCAGCAAGGCCGACGAGGATCCGGGCGGACATCTCGGAGTCCGGATCCACGAGGTCGCGAGCCTGCTGATACAGCGTAATGGTGCGACCCTGCTCGGTCGGATCGGTGCCATCGCCCACCAGCCGGCGCAGGTCGGCCAGTTCAACCAGGCGTACAGCCCGGTCGCCTGGATCCTCGCCGCGCGGGGCGTCGCGCAGCGACGCCTCCGCCGCGGCGACCGCGCCGGGGTCCGGCGTCGACTTTCCCGGCGGCCCACGCAACGACACAATGCCTCCTCCGCGCCAACCAACACTAGTCTCGCCCCTGCCGGCCCGACAGTCCGCAAGCGAGCTGCAGCGAAAACTTGATCTTGCGATGTGGCGGTCCCCGGCGTGAAGCAGCCACTGCTCGAGGATCTTGGTTGTGTGGACCGAAGGAGGCCGTGCGGTGGTCGCACGGCAGAATACAGACCTTGATCATTGGGCGTTGGCCTTCGATGATCTGATGTCCCGGATCGGCTCGTGGTTCGTGCGGGTCAAGCTGCGACGGCGGGTGGCGGGGTTCGTGCGAGGGCTCCTGGCGGGCCAGCCGCAGGCGAACTGCTGGACGTTGGCCGAGCACGCTGGAGACGCCGGGCCGCAAGGGATGCAGCGCCTGATGTCGGCTGCGGCATGGGGACCATGAGGGCTCCAGGGCCGGTACTACTGGTCGAGCTGGTCCCGGGTCGCCAGCTAGCGCCGGAAGGTCGAGGAAGGCTTCGCCGGCGGCAAGGAACTCGCCGCTCCGGACGAACACCAGGGTCCGGACCTGGACGTCCTGGTACCGCTGGACCGCCCTCGCCCTGCTCGCCCACGTCGCCGAGTCCGCTGAGTTGCTCGGTTACACCAGACCGGGGCGCGCCAGCTGCTCCGCGACCGGTTGCTCCACCGTACGCCCGACGCTGGTCGGCCGGTCCGTCGACCAGATCGAGCAGCCGCTCACGTCGAGTTGGACACCGCCGCAGGCCCCGGCCCAGGTTAGGCGGATCTGACCAGCTCCGCGTCGATGACGAGGACGGATGGTGTCGAGTAGGGATCGACCGCTCGCAAGAGCCCATACCCGATGCCCGCGTAGCCGAGCATCAGTGATGGACTATTTCGACCGGAGGCGACGCCACATGGCCACGGCGCGTCAGGTTCGTGCGCTCCTACGAGCAGGTTCCACATCTTCACGACCTTTTCTGTATAGCTTGGGTTGCCCAGCACTTCCGTGGTGTAAAGGAGAGTTTCGGCAACTCCCGCGCGTCCGTGACAAGGCGATGCATCGACGTCCTCTGGAAGCGCTTGCAAGTACTTGAGCGTGGCATTGATTGCTCGCTCAGTGCCCAGTTGGAGAGTGGCTCCGTGTTCGGGAAGCAGACGAGATGCCCTCAGCCGAGCAAGACCGATCCCGGCCGCTCCGTGGCACCACGCGATCATGAAACGCGCCTGCACCGGAGCCCGCGGATCGTCAGATTGCGAGCGAAGCTCACGCAAGTCCGGCCAGTTCTCGTGTTCGCGGTCGTAGAGTCGATCCTCGTAAGCGAAGGCGGCAAGCCCTCCCTCGATCAGGTCATGACGTGAACTATGGGCACCGGTTTCGATCAGAGCGAGTCCGATGCCCGACGCGCCGTGGGCAAATCCGCACAGGGGTGTCGGACCGGCCCCTGGACCGCAGGCGCGATCATTTTCCCAGGACCATGCCCCGTCGGCCTTGCTGGCTGTCGTGGCCAGTTCCTCGGCGAGCGCGATGGTGCGCTCCTGCAGTCGTTGGTCGCCAGCGAGACTGGCGAGCCGCAAGAGTGGAGCAACCACACCGGCGTTGCCGCTCATGACATCAAGAAGGTTGCTGTTACCGCGCGACGACGCAGCCCGGGATGCGAGTCGAATACCGGCATTGACCAGCCGCTCGTCGTCGGTGAGGATACCGACTCGCGTAGCGGCGTACGCGATCCCAACGGATCCGTTGTAGAAGCCTTCTCGGAGGTCGCCGTGCGGGTCATTGGCCTTCCACAAGGCGTGTTGGATCGCGCCGCGAGCGGTCATCCCGACCTCTTCAAGCCTTGTCTTCGCGAAGAGTTCGGCCAGGAACAGGCCTATACCTGCGGTGCCGGCGTAGAGATCTGGGCCGAGTGCCATGACCATAGGAGTAAGTGGCATCCCGGGCTCCGTCGCCTCACGAGGGCTTCGTCCCACCCAGTTGCAGCGCCCTCTGTGCCAGTACGCGTTCGAGCACAGCTCTAGGCCGATGGTCGTCGCCGCATTTAGCAGGGCGACCCGAGCCTGCTTCACGTGCCACCGAAGGTTCCGGCGGGGGCGGACCGTGGCGGCCACGCGTACCGCACCTTCGAACCTGCGCTCGACCACGGCCGAGTCAGGACTAGTCCGTCCTCGGCGAAGCGCGAGGCAATCGAGTCCACGACGTCACCTAGTGATGTTCTCTTGCCTTGAAACGCCCGTACTAGGCCTTCAGCGACGAGTTCGCAACGGTGTTGGCCAAAGCTTCTCCCACCGCCGGGATCCTCGGCAACGGCAAGTCCGGGGGCTAACCGCTTCGTAAACATTGGGGTGGTGGGACGTAGGTGCGTTGACATCGCCTCGTAGATGCCATCGACTAGAGTCATTACAGTCGACAAGTCGGTTAGCGTTACATAGAGAACACCAGCGTCCGCACGGAAATAGGCGGTCGGTCTGCTAAGTACCTTTGCCCGAAAGGCGACGCCAGCGGCATTGAACCTTTGCGTCAGCTCGCGTATCCATAAGGGCGCCGCACTTGACGTCAGGTGCCAGTAAAATCGAATCAGGCGAACCGGAACGTCGTCGTTGCCGTCGGGTTGGTCCGCGTCGCCCAAAATGGTATAAAATCCCGGGAGCATCTCACGCAGTTCCTTGCCCAGCGAAAGCCGACCGACACCTCCAACATAAGCGGTTCCGTCGGCCGGCCTGAATTGACGGGGGGACGCCCACAGCATGAGATCGTCAGGGTGCTTGTGTACTAACACCGTACCGTCGTCTTCAAGCGCGGTTACAGCCCAGCCAGGATCCCAGGTGCCGGTGCCGCAGTTGGCTCGCGAGAGGCTATCAACGAAGACGCGAGTTGCCCGCGCATCATGGGCAGCTGTTGATGGTGGCCTTGATGGTCTGCAGTACAGTCGTTGATAGAGCATATTCGCGAGGCGAGCGCGAATCTCATCGATGTCGCTGTGTGTCGGTGTCACTTCGTGTATCTCATCAAGAACGGAGAAGCGACAGCTGGTATAGATATGAACAGCGTCGACGACTTCGCGCACATCTGCAGTACTACGCGCCATAACTGGGCTTCCTCCAGGGTAGGGGAAGACCGAACAGGTGGAGGGATGCGTCCCGAGGGTCGCTCAAGATGTTCAGGGCGAGCTGCAGCATGCCGTAGGCAACATTCGGCGGATTCTGTGTGCTCAAAGATAACTCGTAGGCACCTTGCACCATTCGCGCAGCCGAGAGGCGAACCGAGCGGAGCAGGAAGGAGTTGAGCACGCTAGCCTCCATCTCCGCAGCCGCGCGATAAGCATTCCAAAACGCTCTGATCGCAGGATGCAGTTTCGCTAGGGGAATCTGTGCGCCTTGTAGCATCTCTTCGGGCGTCAGGTCGCCGCTTAATGGAACCGACAGCAGCCAGTAATCCAAGAAGTCGCGGAACACACTACCGACATCCCAAGCAGCGTCACCGACGCTGATGAGTTCCCAATCGACGATGTGAACGCCGACACCGCCGTCAGCGGTTGTCGTAACGAGCAGGTTGTCGCCCTTGAGGTCGTTGTGGATGATTGTGTCAGCTGTCCAATCCCTTCGTAGCCCGTCGAGGGCTGTGACCATCGTTCGGTCTATCTGGATCAACTTGAGGACCTGCAGGTTGGCTGGACTCAGGCGCGCGAACATATCCGGCGTCGGTCGGTGGGCGAGGAGAACCCATGGCGGGTATGTCGGGAGACCTGCGATCCACGGCAGGGAGTGTGACGATGGTTGCCGGAAGGTCCGATGAATTGTGCCGATGGCCGTACCAAGAGCGGCCGCCGACTCGGATGGCAAGGTAGACGCCGCGGCGTAGTGCGCCCACAACGTCTGACCGTCGATCAATTCCGTTAGCAACAAGCTTCGATCCGCGTCCCAATGGTGGAGCTTGGGAATGACGGCTCGCACGTCGGTCAAGTCGGGGTCGATTTGGCACTGATTGTAGAAGGCCGCCTCAGAATGAACGGTTCTTTCCGTTGTGGACTCGCCCGCACCTGCCTGCTTAAGCAGATGACTAGGGCCCGATCGACGGACGATCTTCAGATTCTGATTACGCCGGCCGACATCGATGACCTCAACGTCGCTCGCAACGATTGCGGCTACGCTTAGTACACCTTGTTCGATGAGGTACGAGACAACGGTGTCGACCGTTAGATTCGAAGACTCACCTCGGACAGACGTCACGCGACCACACTGGACCCTGACAAATTGCGGGGGGCGGCGCGAGGCTGCAATCATACGTCCGGCACTCAACGGGTCGTACCGAGACGCAGTCGTGGCCACAGGTATATCCCGCGCAAGTAAAGTCGCACGAGTTGACTGTTGCAAACTCGGGAGGTGGGCATTCGCCAAACACTACAGTGCAGGGCCAGACGGTCGGGAGGCATCCCTCCCAGTTTAAGGAGCAAGGGTAGAGCGAATCTTGCCCTTGCGGTCCCGCGGCCCGGCGAGGCAAGGAGTGAAAAGGGACCGCTGGTCCGCTGGCCATTCTTGCTGACACCCGGCCAGCGAGAAAGCGTGCTTCGAGCGATATCCGGTGACTTACGCATCGCTCAACTCGTGCATTCGCCTTGACCCAGATCGCGGACCCGTCATTTGGCAACTCGTCAGCGGACGCATCTTCGACGTGCACGATGTCGTCCTCATGGATCGCATAGTAGACCGAGAGATCATCAAGGTCTGGATAGAATTTGACGACGCCCTCAACGGTACTACCAAAATAGCCGAGAAGTTTCAAGACGGACTGGTCGGATTCGCCCGAAAGTTTCTCAACGAGTCGATGTGGCCGATACTTTGGATTCGCCATCTGGCCTCCAGAAATCGCCAAAAACGCTACCCTGAGGCGCGGTATCTGTCAAGAAGCTATGGCGTGCCGAACGATCCGGTGTCAGGTTCGGTCAGGCCGCGTGGTGGCGGGTTTGGTCGTGGTGGTCTCGTACTCGACGGAGGCAACCGGTCGAGCGCGGTTTAACAGCGACGCCGGTGATCGGTGCGTTAGATCCACGTCACACTCGCGATCCGCAGGTCCCGGCGGGGACCCACCGACGACGGTCGAGCACGTTGTTCTGTAGCAGCCGAAACGCCGACCCGCCGAGCCACTTGAGCGGCGCCTTGCTCGGGGCTGCCACCTCGAATGACGCGTCGAAGTCCTGAGGGTTCAGCAGGTAGAAGCGCTGCGCGGTGGCGAGCGCCGGTACGACCATGTAGAGCACCTTTCCCTCGCGAAGTGCCTGGACCCGTATGGGCAACTGTGCCCGATCGGGATTCGCCTTAACGACGCGCGTGGCCTTCCATTCCGGAAGATCAGCCAGCCGGGCGGCAGCTTCACCAGCCCCTACGAACGCTGGGATGTGTCCGGCTGCCCCTGGTGGTTGGACTACTCCGTGTTCGTCGGGTAGAGCCCACACACGCTCGCGGATCGCCTGCTTCGTCTTGTCGATGTCGTCCGTCACACTGCTGACGTGGTACGCCGTTGCTGCCTCGGTTGTCGAGTCGACCGAAGGTAGCGCGGATGTGCCGGGCAGGTTGGAGTTGGCTCAGTCGGCCGCGTCCTATCTCGGGAGCGCGGGACACCGGACCACGGCGCTCGGCGTGCTCGAAGAGGCGCTGGCCGGGCGCGCCAACAGCGTGGAACTGGTGCCTGCCTTGCTCAGCAGGGGCTGGCTGCGCATGCACGCCGGCGATACCGACGAAGCGTTGCGCGACTTCGAACGCGCCAGGCACCTGGTCCCACCCGGAGACGAACTGCTTCTTGGCCGCACCCTGGCACGGCATGCGCTGGTGCTGCTGCCGTACTCCCGGGCGTCGTCGTCGCTCAGTCCTTCGAGAGCTAACCCCGGTCTTTCAGTAAGCCGTTGATCCGTGGCGGTGGACGGGGTCGATGGGTGCGGGCAGTTGTTGGGCGTGAGGGATCAGCCGGCGTGCCGGCTGTTCCGTTGTCCTTTAGTTGTGGGTGGTCAGGGCCTGGTTGTTCAGGTGCGTAGCGGGTGCGGGATCAGGCGAGACGGGCGAACGCGGCAGCGAGATCGCGAGCCCAGGTCCAGTGCTCGGCCAGCCGGACGTAGGTCCGGCGTTGGCCTCGGGTGATGCAGGCCGCGGTGTGCAGGAGCCGGTAGCGCAGCGCTTTAGGTTCACACGTGGCCAGGTCGCCGTCGAGCAGGAGGTGCTGGGCCCAGGCGATCAGGTCGATCGCGGTCAGCGCGAGTTCCAGCCAGGCCGCGTTGAGCGCGAACAGCCGCGACGGGGAACCGGCCGATGCCGGTGTCCTTGCCGCAGCGGATCCGGTCTTCGACCCGGGCATGGGCACGGTGTCTGGCCTCGAGATGGGCGAGCTGGCCGCGGGGTGTATCGGTGGCGAAAGCCTGGTAGCGCAGCCCGTCACGCTGGTCGAACAGCGACAACTAGGCGCCCGGATGAGGTCGTTCACGGCGCACGATCACCCGCATCCCGGCCGGCCAGCCGGCACCGGTCAGGCCGTCAAGGAAGCCGGTGACCTCCGCGACGTCGGCGCCGTCACGGACCGACCCGTCGGTCTCGATCGCAGGCGTCCACGCCGTCTTGGGGAGCGCGTCGATCGCGGCCTGGACCGCGCGAGTCATGGTGAACCCGACCGAGAACTCCACGTCCAGGTTCTGATTGCGCAGCCCGCGCAGGTGCGCCAGCCAGTCTCTGGTGGCACCCGCCCCGTCGGCCCGGACCAGGATCGGGCGGCCATACCGCAGCGTGTCGGGGATCTGGGCCAGCGCCAGATCGGTCACCGTGATGTGGTCGACCGCAGTGTTGCTGCCCGCGTTGCCCGGGCGCAGCAGCCCGGCCAGTGCTTCGCCGGTGTTGTCGAGGAACGCCAGCACCGGGTGGTACCCGAAACCGCCTTTGAACGTGGCCGCCGCCGACTCTTTCTCGCTGTGACACCTCACCAGGCTGGCGTCGATGACCAGACCCGGCAGCAGGCGCCCACCCGCGGACGGCAACACCCGCCCGAGCTCGGCCCGAGCCAGCCAGGCACGCTCCCGAGCCACCGCGCGCGCCTGCCGCAGCCGACCCAACACGGTCTCGTCGACACCATCCAAGACCCGCCACGCCGTGGCCGTCGAGGCAGCCGCGCCGAACAACTCCGGCCGGTCCCGCAACACCGCCAGGTCCGAGATCGCCTCGCCGCCATCGGCAAGCATCACCGCGACATCGACCAGCACCCGGCCCGGATCATGCCTCGAGCGGCGCCGCCGCAGCCCACCCAACGCCTCACTGAACGCCTGCGGCACACCGGTCACATCGGCCAGATCCGCGAGCAGCCTCGACCCGGCATGCGAGGCGACACCCCGCCCATCGGCCGTCACCGTGACCACCGGACGCGTCGTTGTATTCTGCACCTACGAAGTGCCTTCCCGCTTGGACCATTCTGAGTCTTAGACACACCCAGAACCCCTCGCAGGCAAGGCACTTCCCTACATCTACGACGCGTGTCGACTCCGCGACCACATCGTTATTGCAACGTCGGGGCTAGCCACCCCATTCCCCGGCACCGGTCGGCGACGTCAGCTCGGCACGTCCCTGAAGCGGATGGCGGGATCAGATTCCACCTGATCAGGACCTTGTCACCCGAGTTCAGATCGTTGTAAATGTCGATCATGTCTCGCAGGAGCTCGAAATCGCCGATCGGGCCGTTGAGGTGTGAAAACGCATTTCCCACCTCTGTTCTGATCCGGTAGGTCCGTTCACCGAGTTCGACCTCGAGCTCCTTCATTGATCTCCCGTCCGCTCAGCTACTGCCTGACAACTGCCTCGATCCCCAACACGATTGATCGACCGAACTCACCCGAGTGTTACGACAAACCGGTCGGAGAACAACTGTTTGATTCGTACGGGTGTATTCCGGCTTGTGAGTGTGTTGGGGAGGTATTTGGGTTGTACTGGCGCGATCCGAGGGGCAACCTGAAAGCTAGGCAGGGGGCGCGGGATGCATGGGATGTGGGTCGGGGTAGCTGGATTGGCGCTCAGCGCAGTGACGGTTCTGCCTGCCTGTGCGGAGCGGGATGCGCCGGTGGCCGGTCCCAGGGCGTCCTCGCCGACTGAATCGACGAGCCAGCAGATTCAGGGGACGATCACGCCTCCAGCGCGGACGACCCCCACCACGTCCGGGCACACCAAGTCGACCGATACGTCACCGGCCGAGCCGAGCTCACCGGCACCGTCGACCAGCACCAGCTCGACGTCGACCACGACTCGGCCACCGTCGACCAAGACTCGATCCCGGCCGCGGTTCGTCGAATGGATTGTCGGGCTGGGTGTCGCCGGCGGGGTTGACATCCCGGAGGAATCCTTTGTTGCGTTGCTGGCGGACCAGAGCTGTGCAGACGCACGGCAAATCGCCAGGGACCCGGACCAGCCATTGCCCTCATACTACGACGCGGCCGCCGCAGCCTGTCTCGCCGCCACCAGCGGGAACGCACAACTGTGGGCGCTTGCGAGCCGAGCATCCGCTCAATCGTTGCACCCGCGGGACTGCATCGATCGTGCCGTGATCGCGTTCCTGCGCAGACTCGTCAACGCACACAAGCAACATCCAGCCGTGCAGTTGCGGCCGACGCGCGCTCGGGTTGGAGAGGCGTTTCCTTGCCCACGGATTCTCCAGGTCTCGCCGGAGCACGGCTCGTCGCAAGGTGGATACCCAGTTCGCGTGTTCGGAGTTCATCTCCCAGCCACCGTTGTGATTCATTTCGACCAGGGCATTGACCTCGAATCGCACGACACCCGGATCACGGTCCGATCGGAAATGGGCGGTACGAGCGCAGTCATCACCGTGCCTCCTCGCCTCCAAGGTGCGGACCGGGACGTGACCATCTATCCCGAAGGATGGCCGCTCGCGCCGTTCAGTGGCGCGCAGTTCACCTACGACGATCCGCCGGCGACCTCGTCCAGCCGGCCGAGCACGAGCCGAACCTCGCCCCGGTGACTGAGTCCGGCGGAAGTGGAACGCCGCACTGGGTGCGGTCGCTGGCCACAATCGGGTCGCCGATCGCCCTCGCCACCGCACTGTTGTTCTACTTCGGTTGGGTACGTACGCGTTTCCAGGCCCGCGCTCTGGGCTATGACCCTGCCATCCTGCAACTGTCCGTTCAAGACTATCTCCTCAAGAGCGTCAACGTGCTCTTCCTGCCGTTCGTCGTACTCGTGCTCGTCGTTCTGGTCCTCCACCATCAACATCGCCGGCTGGTCGCCGCCGCCCGTAGAAGCGATCGGGTCCGCGCCTCAGCGAGCCGAGCGGGACGGCTGTTGGTGTGGTCGTGGCCGATCTGGCTGCTGACCGCAGGCGTGATGCTCGCACTGCCGGCGACCCGCTTCATCGCCGTTCCCATCAGCCTGTCCATCGGTCTGCTCCTGGCGCTGTACGGGAGCACTCTCACGCGCACCGTGGGTTCCGGAGCGAGCTGGCCTCGACCTACATCGATCATCGTGTATGTCCTGCTGGCCTTCGCGATCTTCTGGGACACCGAACGCATCGCACGAGCCACCGGGGAGGCATTCGCCCAAGACATCCTCGTCTACCCCTGGCAACTCATTGCCGTCACGGTGTACAGCGAGAAACGACTCGAGCTCGCCGTACCAGGCGTCACCGAATCGGAGCTCCGGCCGGACTCGGCGTACCACTTCCGCTACACCGGACTCCGCCTGCTCGAGGGGTCTCACGACCGCTATGTGCTATTGGGCGCGAACGGCGGCAACATCGTCGTCCTGAAAGACGAACAGGGCCTGCGCTTCGAGTTCTCGCGGTAGCTGCGGGCGAGCAGGCCGTGCTGCACCTCCTGTACGCGCGCTTCTGGCAGAAGGTGCTGTACGACTTGGGGCACGTGTCGGCGTCCGAGCCGTTCGCCCGGCTGTTCAACCAGGG
>NZ_SLVF01000027.1 GCF_004345365.1 Kribbella sp. VKM Ac-2568 | reverse complement strand
GCACACCCACCGACACCTCCGGCAACCGGTCCTTTCCCCGCCCCATCGCAAACCTCCGTGTTCGAGGTGTTGCGACGACCGATTGAATCCGCCTTCGCTGCCCTGATCGGTGTGCATGATCACTGCGGTGATGGCTTCGCGGCCGCCGCGGACCGCGATCGCCATCACCAGCGCGTTGTAGGCCAGTTCGGCGTTGTGGTGTTGACCCAGGCTGAACCCGACGATGCGCCGAGACGCCATGTCCAGGACGCTGTCGAGGTGGAGCTTGCCCTCGTCGGTGGGAATCTCGGTGCCGTCGCCGTACCACTTGTGGTTGAGCCGGTCGGTGGCGAAGTCGCGTCTGATCAGGTCCGGCGCCCGCCACTTGCCCCGGCCCGGGCGGGTGGGTCTGCTTGCGGCGCCGTTTCCGCCGGGCCTGCAGCCCGAGTTCGCGCATGAGTTCGGCGACGGTGTTCTGGCTGACCCGCCAGCCCTCGTCGCGCAGGTCGGCGGTGATCCGTGGTGACCCGTAGGTGCCGTGATGCTTGGCGAACCACCGTCGGATCGCGGTCTTCAGCTGTTCGCGTCGCGCGTGCCGGGGCGAGGCGTCGCCGTGGCGCCACTTGTAGAACCACGCCTGGGAGACCCCCAGCGCCCGGCACGCGACCGCCTGCGGCACCCGGTAGGTGTCCCTCTGAGCGGCGATGAACGCGGCCACGGCTACCGGCCCATCGCATCCTTGACCCAGAGGGCCACCGAGCGCTTGAGCACATCACGCTCCATCGCCAGCTCCGCGTTCTCCCTGCGCAACCTGGCCAGCTCGGCCCGCTCGTCCTCACTCAACTGCCCGTCATCACCGTGGGCCCGCCGGTCCCCGGCCACCCAGTTCGCCAACGTGCCCGCGTTGACACCCAGCTCGCGGGCCACCTGCGCGATCGGCCTACCGGTCTCCCGGACAATCCGCACCGCACCCTCGCGGAACTCCCGATCAAACTTCCGTCGTGCCTCAGCCATCACCCTCACCTTCTAAGAGGATGTCTCCACGCTACGAGGGGAAACCCAGGGTTCATATCCCTTAGGGATATGAACCCCCACGTGTCGGAGGAGGGACACGCTCCTTAACCACACGCCTACAGCTTGACGTCTGAAGGCATGGTGCGGCATTGAACCGTCGACGTCCCGCTTCGCGTGCGGGTTAGCGGTCCACTCGGGCGGCAGTCGACTACAACCCGTTCGGCGTGGCATCGACGCTGTTGTACGCGCAGGTGTTGGCCATTGTGGTTCGGTGGATCGCCTAGATGTACCCGGCCATGAGGTCGGTGCAGCTAGGCGCTGTTAGCGTGTCACCTCTGGCCGTCCGCCCGGTTTGGGGGATTGCCTGGGGACGGGCTTCGGGTCGAGGGTAGGAGTGCGGCGACGCCGCTGGGGTGTCGCCTCGTTTTGAAGGGAGGTGGGCCGTGTACGCACGCTCCACCACCATGATGGCTCAGCCCGACCGTATCGATGACGGCATCGCGCTGGTCAATGACGAACTGATGTCGATGATGACCGACATCGATGGCTGCGTGGGCCTGTCCATGCTGGTCGACCGGTCGAGCGGCCGCTGCATCGCCACGAGCTCGTGGGAGACCGAGGAGGCCATGCGCGCGAGCAACGAGCAGCTCCAGCCCGTCCGGCAGCGCCTGCTCGAGACCTTGGGCGGGGACGGCCTCGAGGTCCAGGAGTGGGAGATCGCGGTCCTCCACCGTGACCACGAGTCGCCTGCCGGGGCCTGCGCCAGGGTGACGTGGGCTCGCCCACAGGCGGGTCAGCTGGGCGCCGCCGTGGATGGGTTCAAGACCGACGTATTGCCGCTCCTGGAGAACCAGGACGGGTTCTGCAGCGCGAGCATGCTCATCGACCGTGAGGCCGGGATGCTGTGCGGCACGGTCAGCTTCGAGAGCAGGGCCAATCTCGAGGGCACCCGAGGGTTCGCCGCCGAGCAGCGGGCCACGATGGCCGAGCGTACCGGGATCGAGTTCGTGGACGTTCTCGAGTGCGAACTCGCCGTCCACCATCTGAGGGTGCCCGAGTTGGTCTGACCGCCGCTCGTCCCACCCGTCACCCTTCCGTCATTCCGGCGGCTCGCCCGCCTGGCCGGAGTGCGGAAGGGTCGGCGCCTCGAACGCGACTTCTCCGGCCTCAGGTCGTGCGGTCAACTGCACTCTCACGGAGAACCCGCAGCTGAAGCACGCCCGGGGGTGTCCGTCGGCAGCGCCACCGTGATGCGGCAACACGGCGTCGGGACTCGGAACCGGGCCCCGAGGAGGGTATCAACCACGAATCGATGAGGGGTGGGTCGCCAGCGGGGTGACTGGATGTCCAGGTAGGGAAATAGTGGCAGGCCGGCGAGCAGGTCGTGGAGCTCGTCGTTGTTGTCCACGTCGAAGGTGACGTTGGCGCACTCGCCGACGGTCCGCCAGAGGTGGAGCCACTTGCCAGCACGTCGGCGTCCATCCCGACGGGCGGGCGAACGTCATCCGGACATCGAACAGCATCCGGTCAGCTCTTGGCGGAGTCCAGGACGAAGTCGTACTGGATCCTCACACCAGGGCCGTCGTCCTCGGGCTTCGGGTCGAGCATCAGTTCCAGCTTCACCGCCGAGGCGATGTCGCCCTCGTTGTGCTCGTCACCCGGGAAGTAGAGCTGAGCGTTGCTGTGCTGCCAGAAGTGGCTGTTGACGTCGGTGAGGCGGATCCCCGTCGGCGGCAGGTTCTCGTTCGGGATGGCGGGCAGAACGTCCAATTGGAACCCGAGATCGGGGTAGGTCAGCGTCCAGGCCCGGCGGCCCGGCACGCAGAGCTCGGGACCGTCTCTGTTGCCTTGCTCAGTCTTGTAGTCGTCGTAGGCCCTGAGCAGTTCGCCGACCTCGACCTTCCCCGCGGTGCCGGTTGGTGGACGTCGATCGCGCGAGTTCACCGCTTTCAGGACGCAGCCCCACCGCGTAGTACCTGATGTCCCACAAAGTGCGTATTAACACCACTGGTGAGGCCACGACTGGAGAGGTGCAGGACGATGTTGATGCGCACCGACCCGTTCCGGGAGTTCGACCCGCTTGCCCAGCAGTTCCGACCACGTGAGCCGCAGGTCGAGGTTTACCGAGCCGGCGTGCCACGTGCCGCCGACACCTTGGGGGTCGGGACGGATCTCCGCTGCGTGGAGGGTGTTGGTGAGTTGGACGCGGGACTGGACGTCGAGCTTGGCGAAGACGGCGCGCAGGTGCGTACCGACTGTGTTTACGGAGATCCCAAGGGTCGAGGCGGCCGACTTGTTGGTGTGGCCGGCGGCGATCAGCATCGCGACGCGTTGCTCTGCATCGGTCAGGGCCTCCCAGCCGGTCGTCGGGCGCGCGGCTGCCTGAGCCCACTTCGTACGACGCGCGCCTGCCTGGCGCATGATCGCCTCGACACCGTCGCGGCCGACCCGTTCGCGCATCGCGTTGTACAGGTCCCAGGACCGATCCAGCTGGATCAGTGCGGCTTCGCGATCGCCCGATCTGAGCAGCGCCCGTCCGTAGGTGAAGGCGCCGACTGCTTGCAGCGCCGGACGGGGGCTTGAGGCAAGTACCTCGGCAGAGCGGGCGATCACCGCGAGGTCGTTGTCGGCGCGACCGCGGAGGTTGAGGGCGAGGCCTTCGAAGCTGCAGACGCCGGGGTTGCGTTCGGCGCCGATCTCGGCGATCTCGACCGCCTGCTGGGCGAACTTCGTCTCACCGGCCGCGGTTCCGATGTCGTAGAACACCGCCATCCAGCCGGGCCACCAAGGCCAGAAGCTGCGTGCCTCGGCAGCGCTGTCCAGCATGGGCGCGAGAATCGTTGTCGCGCGGCCGAGGTCGCCTTCGGTCGCCGCCAGCCAGCCTTGCATCAGCGGTATCGCCTCATCGCGGAAGTGTTCGTCTGTGTCGGTGGCGCTCGCCGCCTCTTCGATCTGCCTCCGGGCCGCTGAAAGTCGCCGCCGGACAGCAAGACGGCGCTGTGGATCATCATCGCCTCAAGGGCGTGCACACTCGTCCCGAGCTGCCGACCCAGCTCGATCAAACTCCGGGCACCCGCGTCGGCGTCGTCGAGCCGGCCGAGGTTGAAGTCCTGCCACAGCTGCGCGTAGGCGAGGGCAGGCAGTGCGGTCTCGACAGCCGACTCGTCGTCCTTGCGGGCCTGGTCCAGCAGAATCTGGGCGTGCTCATAGCGGTCCAGGAGTTGCAACGAGATGATCTCCTCGGCCAGGTACGACGTCCCGAGCAGCGGCCGCAGGTCCCGGAAGTGGCGCAGACTCGCCCGATGCCGGCCCTCGTTCTTGGCCGCCTCACCGGAGGCTTGCGGCGCCAGCGTGGTCGCCTCCTGGTCGCCCACCGCACGGGCTGCGGCCAGTGCGATCCCGGCACCTTCGGCGGCCTCCGCCCCGGGGATCATCCGCGTCCGAGCCAGTGCCCGTGCGGCGGTGAGCCGCGCCGCGATCGCCGGCGTCAGCCCGGGCAAGCGCAGTACCCGGTCGCAGCGATCGGTGAGTTCGGCAACTCGGCCGCCGAGCCACAGCGCACGAGCCGTGACCGTCTCGATCTGCCCGATGGCATCAGCCTCGTCGGCGCGCGCCAGCAGTTGATCGGCAACCGACAGGGTGTCCGCGACGCGCTGTCCGCGGGCCAGAACAACCAGGCTGCGCACGCCGATGTCGAACCACTGATCGTGACTGGGCCGCAACGTCCCGAAGGCCAGCATCGCCAGATCACCGGCGTCCTCGGCGCTGGTCGACGTCAGCAGTTCCGCCGCGGAGATGAGGATCAGCGCACTCGCGAGGTCCCCGGAGATTGCCGCGGCCTTGACGTGCGACGCCGCGAGCAACGGTTGCCCGGTGTCCGTCAGGAGGTGGTCCGCGATCCGGCGATGAAGCCTGCGAGCGGTACGGCCGGCGACCGTGGCGTAGACGGTCTCGCGGATCAGGTCGTGCCGGAACGCCAAAGTCGTCGCTGTCTCGACGACCAGCCCACTCAGTACCGCGTCGCCGATCGGCCGGGTGCGTGAGGCTGGTGTCAGCTCGGGCTGGAGTACGGCGAGGTCGTCGACCGGCAGCGGGCGCCCTGCGACGGCGAGCAGTTCGACGATGCGGCGGGCCGGATCGTCGAGTTCGGCCAGGCGGTGGTGGATCGCCGCGGTGAACTCGGCCGGGACCTCGTCGCCCCGGTCAGCGGTCCGAGCGATCCCGTCGATGATCTGCACCGCGAGGAACGGGTTGCCGTCGGACGCGGCCAGCAGTTGCTGGGTGTGCCGGCTCGGCAGCCGGCCGAGACGGTCGTGCGCCATCGCCGCGAGGTCCGGACCGGTCAGCGGCGTCAGCGGAAGGTGGTGGAACCGGACGTGGTCCACGGTCGCCACCTGGTGCTCGAGCCGCCGATCGCGGCTGGTGAGCACCCACAGCACCGGCAGGCCGACCAGACGCGGGATCAACGACCGCAACAGGAACTGGCTGACCCGGTCGGCCCAGTGCAGATCGTCGATCGCGATCACCAGTGGAGCGGACGCAGCCGCCTTCTCCAGGTACGCCGCGATCCGGTCGGCCAGCATCAGCGGTTGGGTCAGGCTCAGTTCCTCGTAGTCGTCGGCCGAGATCAACGGGTCGCGGCCGGAGCGCAGTACGGCGATGACCGGCGCGCCGGGTGAGACCTGCTCGATCTCGTCGCACTTGGTCAGGGTCACCCGGAACCGCTGGCCCGTGGTTTGGCGGCAGATCTCCGTCAGCACGGCTGTCTTGCCCATCCCTGCAGCCCCGGTGATGAGTACGACGCCGGACGAGCTGACCGTGCGAACCTGGCGCACCACGCTGAGCGCACGGCTCAGCGGTTCACTGCGTCCGCGCAGCGGCCGGCTATCGACCATCGTTCTCTCCGCTCATCTCCTGCCCATGGAGGCAGACCGGTCGAGCGCGGGGACAGCCGTCATCCGGCCATTGCGCGTTGGATGAGACCGGCGACCGCGACGGGTTGCGCGATGAACACGGTGTGCGAGCCGGCGATGGTCTCGATCGTCGCGCCCATCCGCTCGGCCATGAACCGCTGGGCAGCCGGCGCGATCGCGTTGTCGTGCTCGGGGATCAGGAACCAGGACGGCTTGGTCTTCCACCCGGCCGCGGTCGCGTTCTCGGTGAGGGCGGCCAGCGTCAGCGGTCGCTGGGTGACGTACATGGTCGCCGCGACGTCGACCGGGACGTCGGCGCAGAAGGTCTCGCGGAACTGCGGCTCGACGATGTAGAGATCCGGTCCGCCCGGGCCGGCCGGAGCGTCGTACGGCGTGGGGGCCGACGTCTTGGCGAGCAGCGCCGGCGGGTACGGCTCCTGGACACTCGCGCAGCTCTCTCCGACGTCGAGGCCGAACGCGGCGAGGTAGACGAGGCCGACCACGTTGTCGAGTTCGGCCGAGACCTGGGTGATCAGCGCCCCGCCGTACGAGTGGCCGACGAGCAGCACGGGACCCTCGACGGCCTCGACCACCGCACCGATCGCGGCGGCGTCGGACGTCAGGCTGCGGAGTGGGTTCGGCGGGGCGATCACGGCGATACCTCCGGCCTGGAGCTCACGGATCACGCCGGCGAATCCGGATGCGTCGGCGAACGCGCCGTGCACCAGAACAACTGTGGGTGCCATGGTTCCCCCCTCAGGTCCCGAGCTGGGCGATCTGGGCACGAGCGGCGGCGATCAGCTCTTCGTTGGTGTTGGCATGCCCTGCGAGGCCCCAGCCGCCGTCGGGCGCCTCTGTGAGCAGCACCCAGGTCCGGTCCGCGAGGCTCTGGTCGCCCGCGGCCTCCGCCACGATCCTGGTCAGCTCCGCGACCACGGCGAGCTGCTTGGCACGGTCGAGCGCGCCGAAGTTGGTGAGTACCTGAACGCGGACGTAGGTGTCGTCGCCGTCGACATTCGACAGGCTGCCCGCCTCCAGGTCGTGCACGAAGGCGGCGGTGTTCTGCCGGAACATCGGGATGCTCGGGACCTCCTCGATCCTCATCAGAGTCGTTGCGAGGTCGACCGCGAGTTGATGCTTGTCGCCGAACGTTCCGGCCGCGGCGTAGACGTCGATCGTCTGCATGTCGCTGGCTCCTTGGACGTGGTTTCCGGGTCGCCGAAGCCAAACATTCCTCCGCGGCACCGATCCATCACCTGAACAGATGAGGCCGAAGAGCGAGCCGCGGCCTCATCCCTTTGGGTGATAGCCCTCCGCCGGCGAGATCACGTTGCATCGGTAGACGACAGGGAGGATGAGTTGATGAGCGTGCACGTGATCGTGTTGCCCGGCGGGGGATACGCGGCGCACACGCCGCACGAGGCGGCGCCGATCGTCGACTGGCTCACCGGCCTGGGTCTGGAGTCGAGTGTGTTCCGGTACCCGCTGGAGGTCCGGCATCCGATACCGCTCGATGCGCTGCGGGCCGAAATCCGCGGCCGGCGAGAGGCCGGTGCCGACCGGATCGGGCTGGTGGGATTCTCGGCAGGCGGTCATCTCGCCGGACTGGCGGCGCTGGCACCGGGTTCAGGTCGAGCCGAGCTGGTCGACTTCGCTGTACTCGGCTACTCGATCACCTCGATGGAGACCGAGACCTACCGGCCGTCACGGCTCATCCTGCTCGGCGAGGATGCGTCGCCCGACCTGCGCCGGGCGACCTCCTTGGATGCGCTGGTGAACCCGTCGGCACCGCCGTTCTTTCTGTGGCACACCGCGGAGGACATCTGGGTACCCCCAGAGCACACCTATCGATTCGCCACGGCGCTGGCCGCGTACGGCGCGCCGCATACGGTGCACGTGTTTGCGCACGGCCCACACAGTCTTGGCCTGGCCGAGGGCGCCGGAGACGCCTCGAGGTGGACCACGCTTGCGGCCTCCTGGATCGCTGAGCAGCTCGACGCTGACAACTAGGAGCTGGTCAGGAAGGCGTCGACGTCGTCGGCGAACTCGAGGTGGTGCTGGAAGAGGAAGCCGTGGGCGGAGTCGGGGTAGATCTTGAGCCGCGCGCGCGGAATGAGCCCGGCCAAGAGGTAGGAGTAGTGCGGCAGGATCATCGGGTCGCTGTCGCCGTTGGTGACGAAGACGGGCATCTTGATCGTGCCTACACGTTCGAGCAGTGAGTGGTTCGGAATACCCCAGTCGCAGACGGCGTCGTACTGCGCGACCCGGGTCGCCCAGGTTGTCTGGTCGTCGCGATCGGAGGTGCGTGTCGCCATCCGGCCGAAGGCCTGCATCCCGGCTGTGCGGCTCGTCTCCGAGGGTGCGAAGAAGACGCCGAGAACCCCTTCGGGGTTGGGTTGCGGCCGGCCCACGGCACCGATCACCGCGGGATCCCAGCCGTGCATGCCGGCCGCGCCCTGTGGTGCCGACGAGGCCAGGACGAGCCGTCGTACGACGTCCGGCCGGATCAGGGCGATCTCCTGGGCGACGAAGCTGCCGAGCGAGAACCCGAGCAGGTCGATCTGCTCGAAGCCCAGCGCGTCGAGGAAGGCCAGCGCGTCGTGCGCCATCTCGGCGACGGTGTGCGGTGTCGTGCCGGTCGACGCGCCGACGCCGCGGTTGTCGAACGCGACCACTCGCCGATCGGTCGCGAGCGCGTCGACGAGCGCGGGATCCCAGTTGTCGAGGTTGCCGCGGAAATGCTGCAGCAGGATCAGGGGTACGGCGCCGTCGCCGGTCTCACGATAGGCGTACTCGACGTCGTTGTCCGCGCTGGTCCGCTGGGTCGAGGTCTCGGTGTACGCGGTCATGTGGTCACCCCTGGGGCCGTTGGGAGTCGGCGGCGAACGTCAGTGTGAACGGGTTGCCCAGGTCTGGGTGTCTGGCCAGCATCTTCGCGACGATCTCCTGAGCGGAGTCGCTGACCTCGACGATCTCGTCGAAGTCCCTGATGTATTGACGCGACTCGTCCAACACCCTCGCGGCAACGTCATCGGGAGCGTCCGGGTCCTTGTGCCCGGCGATCACGGTTTCCGGCCGCAGCCGCTCGATCGCGTTGAGCGACTCGATCCACGCCGCGCGGGCCTTCGGATCGGATCCGGCCAACCACATGTGGACGCGGTTGTAAGCGACATCTCCCGCCACGACCGCGTCAAGCTCAGGGACGTGGACGACGGTCGACTGCTCCACATCACTTTGACCGACGAGCAGACACTTCAGCGACTGTCCTTGGACTTGCAGTTCATCGCCCGGCAGCGCAGTCGGAGTGACGGGATGGTCCGCGATCTGGCCGGGAAAGAACGAGTGCCACCGCGCCAGCGCCTCGGGGGCGGCCTGTTCTGCAGCCGGGCGTACCACGTCTGCGTGGGTCACCAGCCGCGCGTAGGGGAAGCCCTCGAGAACGGGCCCAAGACCGAAGAAATGGTCAGCGTGCGCATGCGTGACGTAGGCCGCGGTCAACCTCTTGCCGGCCTGGCGAATCCACGCGAGCAGCTCGTCTCCCTCGGCCAGTGTCATCAGACCGTCGATCAAGACCGCGTCGTTCTCGCCCTCAATCAGAGTCGCCGTACTGGCCGGCCAGGTCGCCCGCCGGCCGGGATCCCAAGTCCTGGACGCGCCGTTGAAGGGCTTGTAAGGACTGACGAACACCTTGAGAGCCATCGATCCCGGCATGTACACGTCTCCCTCGAGGTACGTCGGCGGCCCTGTTCGGCGAGCGCGAAACGGCGCCCGTGACTTCTCCGATCATGGTCGCGCCGGCCCACCCGCACCATCACCTGAACGGGTGACACCCTGTCGGGCCACAGCTGGAGCTGTGCCGCACCTCTGGTGCCGGGGCATTTCGAGACGGCGTGATTCCGGAATGTGCAGCCAGGCCCAGATCGAGCCCGGCTGTTCACCCCACCGGGATGAAGCCGCTGCACGTCGTCTTTGCCACCGTCGACGAATCGTTTGGGACGGAGTGGGGCCGATGGCCAATGCGACGTACGCGCCTCGCGGGGCGGATGCCGTACCGGAAGATGACCTTCGAGATGTGGGCGCCGTGACACTGGCGGTCGATCGGGTGACCACCATGCCTCTACAGCATCCCCGATCAGTCGGCGCTTTGTGGCCTGCTGTCACGACTCCGGGCGCTGGGTATCGAAGTCGTCGAGGTTCACCTAGTCCCGGACACGACGACGTTGGCATCGACCGAACGGAGCGCCGTCGAGCCTCGAGAGGGTGGCGATGAGAGCACGTGAATGCCACCGGGCTCGAAGTACCACGTGATCGTGGGCGCGCCCAGGCTGCGATCGCAGGGATCTGTGTCGGCCCGTCAGTGCACAACGCGATCTTGCGACTGTCTGTGACTCCGGCTTTCACCGTTCCTAGCGGGTGCCTCGATCATTCAGGTTGATCACCTCGGCGTCGGTGCCTCCCGTGGTCGGGAAGTCGGCGACCTTGACGAATCCACCGTCGCGCCACTCGTAGATCTGGGAGATCAGTGACGGCCTCGGATCGGCAGGAGTGCCGAGGATGAAGTTCACCCGGATCAGGTAGGTCCGCCCGTCCTTCTCGACCACTCGGAGCTCGCGGGTCCCGAGGCCGTCGAGGTTGCCCGTGGCAACGAACCGCGCGCCGTCCCAGCGCAGTACGGACGGTGGTTGGGCGAGTCCCGCGGCCACCAGGTAGGTGTCGCCAGAGGTGAAGTGGGCGAAGGTCCGGCCGGAGTTCTCGAGCAGAGACTGGTACAAGACGTAATGCGACCCGTCCCACCGGTACAGCACGCTGTCGGTGATGTGGTCGGTGTGGGCGACGAAGTACTGGCCGTTCAGTTCGAACGGGTGCCAGTTGTATGCCCACCGACTCGATGAGCTGGAACTGCACGAACTTCGCGCCGTCCCACTCGAAGACGACCGAGTCGCGGTTTTGGCCCTCGAACTGGGGAGGGCGAGTCCCTGCGCCAGTCCGAGGAAGTGGCGATCACCGATCGACCAGTACTTCACGGGCAGTCGCTGACGATCGAAGACGTCTTGTCCTCGCCGCTGGTCGTCGACCCGCTGCGTCTGCTCGAGATCGTCATGCCGATCGGTGGCGCCGCGGGTGTGGTGGTGAGGACGTCGGAACGGGCGCCCGCACTGCGCCACGCGCGGGTCCCGGGGCTAAACGCGCGTGAGTTCGAGCACGGGGATGGTGCGGATTTCAGAGGTTTGCCGCTCGTACTCGGCGAAGCCGGGGTAGCGGCGGGCTTGCTCGGCGTAGACGCGGTCGCGTTCGATGCCGGTGAGCTCGCTGACGGTGACCTTGTAGGTCTCGGTTCCGCGTTCGACGCTGCCCTCGCCGGCGGCGGTGAGGTTGTAGTACCAGTCGGGGTTCGTGGGGGCGCCGGCCTTGGTGGCGAAAACGTAGATGATGTTGTCGTCGGTGTCGTGCGGGAGGTACATCATCGGGTTGACGTACCCGCGCGCGCTTGTGCGGCCGCGGTGGTGCACGAGGACGATCGGCGCGCCTTCGAAGGGGCCGCCGACGCGGCCCTCGTTGGCGCGAAACTCCGCGATGGTCTTCGCGTTCCAGTCGGTGGTCTCGGTCATGTTGGGCTCCCGTTGCTTGTCTGCGCTGTCGTCTGCAGGCGGGCGGGTTGGACGCGTCCAAGGTTTGTGGCCGTCAAGGTGAGCGGCTGTCACCTGATTCTGGTGATCTGCGAGCGGTGAGCTGGCGGATCTCGACGAGGTCGAGGCCGACCGCGTCGACCTCAGCCAGCACGCCGTAGAGTGCCGATCGATCCAGGGGGCCGGTGAGCACGGTGTCGGCACCGCGCCGCTGCGGCACCAGCGCTGGGAACGCGGAGAGTACCGTGGCGCCGAGGTGGCCGTGGATGCGGAGAGCATACAGGCAGGCGTTGGGTCCATGACGCCATGGTCGAGGGCTGGCGGGTGAACCCGCATCACCAGGATGTGGTGACCACCCGGGCTACCGCGTGCGCCCGGCCGACAGTAGCCGCAGCTCGTGCGCGCTGCACCGCTGAGGAGCGATCGCTGGCCTGGAGTTTGGTGTA
Organism: Kribbella sp. VKM Ac-2568; assembly: GCF_004345365.1. GTDB lineage: Bacteria > Actinomycetota > Actinomycetes > Propionibacteriales > Kribbellaceae > Kribbella > Kribbella orskensis. The sequence continues at coordinate 19,118 of NZ_SLVF01000027.1, read as the reverse complement.
GATGCTGCGATTGCAGGTGTTCGGCCGCGCTGACCTGCTCAAGCGACCCGGCGGCGCCGTCTCGACGTACGACTCGGCGACCGCCAGATGGGCGGCCGCCTCGTCCAGGTGCCCGTGGAGCAGGTCATCCGCGGCGCGCACCAGATCCGACCGGGCCAGCGAGTTGCTTCTCTCGTTGGGTTAGGCGCCGGCCGGTACGCCGGGCTGCGTGGTGATGTCGTCCTTGCCGGCATTGACCAAGACCAGAACGGCCACGAACGCCGCGGCGATCAGACCGACCCCGATCCAGAACGCGACGTGATAGCCGTGTATCGCGGCGGGCGGATTGAACGCGGATGGTGAGAGGTGATGGGCCAAGATATAGGACGCGACCGCGCTCGCATAGAACGTGTTCAACAGCGCGGTGCCCAGGGACCCGCCGATCTGGTGGGTCGAGTTGAGCACCGCGCTGGCGACTCCCGCGTCGTCGTCATTCACCCCGGTGAGCGCGCGGCTTGAGAGCGGCACCAACACCAGCGCCAGGCCGGCGCTCATCAGTAACTCTCCGGGCAGAACGCTGGTGACCCAACTGCTGGTGTCAGAGATGAACGTGAAGGTGGCCAGACCGATCGCGCCCATCGCGAGCCCGATCAGCATGAGTGGCTTGGGTCCGGTGCGCGGCAGCAGGGCCGAGACCAGGCCCGAGGTGACGATGACGCCGACGCTGAACGGCAGGAATGCGATACCCGACTTGAGTGCGCTGTAGCCCAGGTTGTACTGGAAGTAGTAACTCAGGAACAGGAACATCGCGAACAGCCCGGCGAAGACCAGCAACGAGGAGAGATATGAGCCGCCGCGATTGCGATCGAGCACCACCCGCATCGGCAACAGCGGGCTCGCCGAACGCAACTCGACGAGCACGAACGCGACCAGCAAGATGACGGCGCCCACGAGGTAGCTGATGACCTCGACCGAGAGCCAGCCGACTCCGGTCTTGGCCGCTTGGGTGAATCCGTACACGAGGGCGACCAGTCCGGCCGTGCCGAGGACCGCGCCAGGGATGTCATATGAGCTCCCGCGCCCGGACTTGCTCTCGGTGACCAGGATCGTGCCGGCAATGAAGGCCACAATCGCGATCGGCACATTGATCAGCAGGCACCAGCGCCACGAGGCGTGGAGGTTCCTTCGCCGCCAATCCGGGAGAGACCCTTCTCGGGTGAGCAGTACATGCATCCCTGAGTTCTGGCATTCCGGGCCGAGGTCACCATTGCTGAGAGTGCCGGCCAGGCTAGCGGCGCTTGCCCAAGCCGGGTGCCCCACCGCTGGCAACTCGAATCCGCGGGATGACCATTTTGCGCTCGCTTGATCTGTTGGCCGTGCGCTTCTTCGTTGGGCTCTTAGGTTTGCGTTTGACTCGGGTACGGGGTTTTCCGTGCGGCGTCAGCGTGCTCGAGGGCTGCTTCATGAGTTCCCGCGCTGCTGCATCCGCCGACTCGCAACCAGTCAGCCAGATCATCGCCGCGCCCAGTCCCTCACGAAGGGCGGTGAGCGACCGTTCCTCGTGGGGGATGTCGAGCAGTCTTGCCTTAATGCCGGCGACGCGCTCGAACGAGAACCAGGCAACCAGCCCGTTGTCATCCTCTTCAGTCCAGAGCCACACCGGCACAGTTCTGGTGAGCATGTCTCCGTTCTCGAGGTCTTTGAGGGCCTTCACGACTGGCAACCACAAACGGGTGAGGCCTACTGGGGACACTGGGGCCTCGGCAGCCGAGGCAGGGACGCCATCAGTCGGACTCAGGCGTGCATTCGCTTGCCAGTTTTCATCGTTGTCTGCCTGAGCCAGATCCACACCGGCACGGTGGGCCAGGCATCATCGCCATCCTCTGAACGGCCGACGTCCACGGGGTCAGTCGGCAGATCGCCATCATCGATGGTCTGCTCGATCATCTCCGGCTCGATGACGATGGAATGGTCGTACTGGGTGGACTCGAGGGCGGCGACGGCGGCCTCCACTACCCCCGCTCTCCGGTCAACTGCAGGAGCCCCTGGGCCACGGCCTTTCGGACTGCCGACCGCCCTCGCGCTGAAGTGGGCAGAGTCAGTTGTCGTGGGGTCACATCGCTCGTTCGGTCCAAGGACGCCAACGCGAATTGCGTGTGAATGCTTTGCTCTGTCCACACCCAGGCAGGCACCCACCCGGGATCTTCTCCGGGCTGGAGAAGGTCTGCAATTGATGCCCACCAAAGCAGTAGCAAGGAAGGGGCATACGGCAAGGCTAGATCGACGGGCTCTGCGCCGCGAATGTACGACAGCTTCAAGATCGGCACGGTAGCTCCGTCTGGTCTGCCGCACTCTTCCAGCCACATCCAGCCTGGGACGGTTGGCCAGTCTGCTTCGTCCAACTTCCCGTTCGCCATCTCGGGAGTCTAGGCGCGCTCGGCGAGGCTTGGAAGCCTGGCGAAACGTGGGGATCGCGCCGGTCAGTTGCCGCCCGTTAGCCGTTGGCTGAGGCCGGTTGCGCGGAGGGCTCTGCGGCTGAGGGCTAGACGGACGGCGGTCTCGGTGCCTACGACTCGTACTCGGTCCTGGGCGCGTGTGACGGCTGTGTAGAAGAGTTCGCGAGTGAGCAAGCGGGACTCTTCGCCTGGCATCAGGATGGTGACCTCGGCGGCCTGGCTGCCCTGGGCCTTGTGGATGGTCATCGCGTGCAGGGTTTCGATGTTGCCGAGTCTGGTGGGGGCGAAGTCGAGGCGGCCGCGGGAGCTGTCGATGCAGACTCGAAGGGAGCCGTCGGGGCGTCGGATCGCTACTCCGACATCCCCGTTGTAGATGCCGAGGGCGTAGTCGTTGGCGGTCACGAGTACCGGTCGGCCGACGTACCAGGTGTCCCAGAGTGGGTCTTCGGTTTCTTCGGTGATCCAGCGCTCGACGGTTCGGTTCCAGTGATTGACGCCCCACAGGCCTTCTCTGTGGGCGCAGAGCAGGCGGTGGCGGTCGAGTGCGGCCAGGGCGGCGTCGGTATCTCCCGCTTCGGCGGCTTCTCGGATTGCGAGCACGTCGGGAAGTAGCGCAGACCGTAGGGTTTCGCGGGGGTCGTCATCCTCGACGAAATGCACGCGGCCGCCGCTACTTCGCAGTACCGCGAGGACGTCGTCGGCGCGGTCTTCGCGGACAGCCAGTGCCAGGTCGCCGATCTCGCTTCCGAACCGGTGGGAGGTGCGAAGCTTGGCTGCTTCGATGTGCCCGCCCGCGACCAGTCCCTCGACGAGGTCGGCGAGTACCGCCCCTGCCTCGATGGAGGCTAGTTGGTCGGGGTCACCAACCAGTATCAACCGGGCCTCTGGCCGGACCGCCTCCAACAGCCGCGCCATCATCGTCAGCGAAACCATCGAGGTCTCGTCGACGACGATGATGTCGTGCGGCAGGCGGTTGTCTCGGTCGTGGCGGAATCGAGTCGACGAGTCAGGGCGCCCACCGAGCAGCATGTGCAGGGTCCTGGCGTGGAATTCGCCCAGCCTATCGGTGTCCTTCGGGGTAAGGCGCTCGGACATCTCGCGTCGTACCGCCTCTTCGAGGCGACCAGCGGCCTTGCCGGTTGGAGCGGTCAGTGCGATCCGCGGACGGCGATCCCCGGCGATCTCTGCCTGTTCCGCGAGGAGGGCCAGCAGGCCGGCGACGGTGGTGGTTTTGCCAGTACCAGGGCCACCCGTCAGAACCGTCGTCGGTTGACGAGCCGCAGTCTCTGCCGCCGTCCGCTGCTCGATGTACGGAGTACCGGGAAAGAGCCGGTCAAGCCCTGCCAGCAGAGCTGCTTCGTCGGCGATGTCCGGGGCGGCTCGGCCCGCCCGGCGGCGAAGGTCCAGCTCGACCTGCTCCTCTTCTCGCCAGTAGCGATCGAAGTACAGGCGAGTGCCCTCCAGGTGGAGAGGGTGCGAGGCAGCGAGCAGGGGACTGGCCGCCAGCGCCACGAGCCATCCGTCCAAGTCCGGCCAGGTCAGCTCAGCGCCGTCGTCGCCGACCTCGTCACGGACCTCGGTGAGGTCGAGGCAGACGGATCCAGCTCGTACGGCCCGCGCCACCAGTGCACAGGCGAGCGCCACCGATTCGTTGCTTTCAGCAAGCAGCTTGGTGAGCCGGGAGGCCACGTGGACGTCGGCGGCCAGGATCACGCCCGCTCTATTGAAGTCGCGCAGGATCCCGGTCGCGGCAAGCGCCAGGGTCGAGTCGAACTCGTCGACGGTAGCGGTCATGGCGTGCTCCCGTCGAGCAGTTCGGACAGGGCCAGTACGAGCGCCGTCGGCATCGGCCAGCTGAACACCCCTGCCGGGTGCCCGTCCACGACAGGCGTCTTCGATCCGCACATCCCGCGCAGATAGAGGTAGATCACTCCACCGAGATGTACTTCGGGGTCGTAGCCCGGCAGCCGCCAACGAAGGTACCGGTGCAGCACCACGGAGTAGAGCATCGCTTGCAACGGATAATCGGAGTGCAGCATCGCGACACCTAGCTGCTCAGGACCGTACTCCGCGGACGTCGCGGGTTGCTCGGGGTCGCCGAGCCGGTTGGTCTTGTAGTCGACCACGACGAAGCGATGGTCTGGGCCGTGAGGGACACGCAGCACGACGTCGATCGAACCGGTGAGGTAGCCCCGCAGGCTCTGCCGGCCGAGCTGCGGCTGTTCGAGCCGGTCGGCGTACGGAAGAAGCGGATCGTCGGCTGACAGGTGGGTGCGCAACAGTGACGCCAACTGATCCAGCTGTACGTCGGTCGCAACCGTCTCGTCACCGCCGGCCAACGGGATCTCGAAGTCGAGCTCGCGGAGCCGGTCGGCGCGGCCCAGATCGCCGAGGGTCAACCCCGGAACGAGCGGCCCGAGCGGCGTGCAGTGCAGCGGCAGCATCGCCGTGGCCAGGGCATCGGCTGTCACGTCGACTCGCCAGAATCGCAACTGCTCACGGACCTTTCCGGCCAGCTCAGCGTGCAGGTCGGGCGAATGCGGATCCGCCTCTTCGAGCACTGCGTGTACAAGCGACCCGAAGGCGGCTCCCGCCGGCAGCCCGTCCATCGGCGACGGCAGCGCATCGGTCGGAACCGCCTCAGGCGTCGGAACCGGATCTACGGTCTCGTCCTCCAGTTGACTCTGTTCGTGTTCGCTGGCGACACCGCCCACCTGCTGGTCGGCCGCACGGATCAGGCCCGAGTACGACGTTCGGCGCCAGGCGAGGTCCACCTCGCGGGAGAAGGTCCCGGCCGCGAGCCCACCGGGGAGTTCCTCGGGGACGGGCTCGACCTGCTCTGCGATGACCGAGTCCTCGACCACCGGGCCGCCGGCCTGCTGCCAGCGCCGCAGCCAGATCAGTACTTCGTCGTCGGACGATGGTCTGTCGAGTGTGTCGGGCACGATCGGTTCGCCTTGTTTGCGGCCGCGCAGCAGCCGCGAGATCCCTCCGTTGATCTCGTCCCAGGACGGCGCCCACCAGGCCACGACCTGTGACTGAGCCCGGGTCAACGCGACGTAGGTGAGGCGGATGTCGTCACCGGCTTCCCCGGCGCGCCAGAGCTTCTGGTTGGCGCGGTGGCCGCGGTGCCTCTTGCCGCCGAGGTCGAGGCGCCGCTCGCCGTTGTGGTGGAAGACCAGCAGTTCGGTCTCCTCGACCACGTGGCGGGTGAAACCGAACGGCAGGTACACGACGGGGTACTGCAGGCCTTTGCTGACCCACACCGTCATGATCTGTACGGCCGCCGCGTCGCTGTCGAGCCGACGAGTCCGCTCGGCCGTGCGTCCGCTGCCGGTGCACTCCTCGCGCAGCCAGTCGAGTAGGGCGGGTAGCCCGAAGCCCTCGCGGTGCGCGGTCTCGTGGAGTAACTCGGCCAGATGTGCGAGGTCGGTCATGTCGCGCTCGCCGCCGCGCCAGCCCAGTACTCGCTGGGTCATCCCGTGAGCCTGCGCGGCCTCGAAGACCGCCGCGACGCCGCTGGTTCGCAGCCGGTCCGCCCAGGCCCGCAGCGTCTGCCCGGTCCGGTCGGTGAGCTTCTCGCCACCGGCCCGCAGGCTCGCCGCCGTTTCGCCGAAGAACATCGTGGTCGCCGCGGCGCGGACCAGGCCGGAGCGGTGCGGTTGCTCGAATGCCTCGAGCAGGCAGAGCCAGTCCTGGGCGGCCTGCGACGCGAAGATGTCGAGGTCACCGGAGTAGACGGCGGGGATGCCGGCCCGGGCCAGTTCCTCCCGGCAGACGCGCGCGTCCTTGTGCGTCTCGACGATCACGGCGACATCACCGGCGCGGAGCGGTTGACCGGCGTACGTCGCGCCGGCGGCCAGCAGGCGGCCGATGTCGGCCGCCAGATCGCGAGCGATGTGGTCCCGAAGCTCGTCCATCGGGATGCTTTTGCGCCTGGCCGAGCCGAACTGCTCTCTCCGTGCGACCCGGAGCCGGAAAGGCGCGTCGGATGGTGCTCCGGCGAGCCTGCTGCCCTGGTGATGGGCGGCCACCGGATGAACGACGATGTCCTGGTGGCCGAGTTGGGCTCCGCCCAGGACGACCTGGAGGCAGTCGACCAGCGGTTGGTCGCTACGCCAATTGGTATCGAGGGTGCGCCGCTGTCCGGCGGTGGCCGCGGCCGCGAGGTAGGTCGCGATGTCTCCGCCGCGGAAGGCATAGATGGCTTGTTTGGGGTCGCCGATCAGCACCAGGGTGCTGGGCCCGTTGAAGGCGGCGTCGATCACCTTCCACTGCACCGGATCGGTGTCCTGGAACTCGTCGACCATCACCACCGACCACCGACGCTGCATCTGCTGGCGGGCCGGAGCGTCGGGATCCTCCAGCGCGGCCGCGAGGCGGGTGAGCAGATCGTCGTAGCCAAGGATGCCGAGGCGGCGTTTGCGACGCTCCATCTCGGCCAGTACGGCGTGCGCGAACTCGATCCGGACGCTCTCCGGCGAGGCCTCGGCGTACTTATCCGGAACCAGTCGGGTGTGCGGGTTGCCGACTGCTTTCAGCGCGATCTCGAGTGCGGTACTACGGGTGATGGGCGGCTGGTCCGCCGAATTCCCGAAGAGATTGAGATAGAGGTCGTCGACCACCTCGGTGACGAGTTCTCCCAGGTCGTCGACCAGGGTGACGCCGGCGTCGGTGTCACCCGCGACGCCGAGCGAGCGCAGTACGAGCTGGCAGAACTGATGCGTGGTGGCGATGGTGGCGGCGTCGAAGTTGGCCAGCGCGTCGCGAAGACGCAGGTGCCGCAACGCGATTTCGTCGGCGCTGCCCTTGACGAGGTGACCGAGAAGGCCTTCGTCGTCACGCCAACCGGCCGGGTCGGCCAGCGCGAATTCGGCTTCAAGTAGTTGGGTGCGCACGCGCTCCCGGAGTTCCTGGCTGGCCGCGCGGCCGAAGGTGATCAGCAGCATCTCGTCGAGCCTGGCGCGGCCCTCGGCCACGAAGCGGGTGACCAGCCCGGCCAGCGCATAGGTCTTGCCCGTGCCGGCACTCGCCTCCAGCACGACGGTTCCGGTGGGGAGTTCACCGAGAAGGTCGAAGGGTTCCATCACGTCGCTCCTTGCTCGAGGCGAAGCATCGGTTCCCAGAGCCGGGCGGCGTAGGCCCCGAGCCGAGTCGGCTCGCCCGGGCGTTCCTCATCGGGGCGGGTCGGGTCCAGCAGGTCGTCGAGCCGGCTGTAGCGGCCCCAGACACGGACGTGCGCTGGGTCGGCGTTCTCCCCGTCGTAGGCGGTCGGGCGCCAGCGTCGCCCGGCCGCGGTGGCCGGATCGTCGCCGGTACGGCGTGCCTCGTACCAGGCGAACGAGGTTTTGAGCGGAAGCGGAAGTGGCTCCCGTCGACCGGCGTCGTAGATCGCGGCCAGGTCGGCCAGCAAGGCGCGGGCTTCCGGCCCGACTGGGCCGAAGAGCCGGCTCGCGGGGCTGTTCCGGCCCCGGCCGATGGCCAGCGCTGTCCAGTTGTGGTCGTCGTCGTTGGCGGACAGGGCGAGCAGCTGAATCCAGCAGGACAACAACTGTTTGGCGTCGAGACGGGAGAAGCTGACCGAGACCAGCCGGTAGCCGTGCACGCTCGGCACGGTGCCGGTGAGCCGCCGGCCGCCGCCGAGATCGATGTCCAGATCGAAGGCCCTGGGACTCGCCTGCCGGTGCGGATGCGCACTGATCGCGAGCTGTTTGGCTTCATCGCGTACGTCGGTCGCGGTCCGCCAGCCGAGTCGCCCCGGTGGCAGCGTGCCTCGTCGCCACTCTGCTTGCAGTGCGTCGTTCGGATTGACCCCCGCCAGCATGTCGCGGAGCAGCCGGACGCCGACCGACCACTTCTGCAGGTTGTCGATCTCCACCGGCATCACGTCCGAGACGCCGTCGACCTCCCATGGCAGGGTCAGGTCGAGCGCCCGGAAATATCCCTTCACGGGGTGACGGAAGAACGCCAGGAGGTCAGCCAGGGCGATGTCCTCGTCGCCCGCCACAGCCAGCTGCCCGGCCAGGAACTCCGGCCGTGCCGGCCGCGATCCTGCGGCGGCTCGCGCCGCGACCAGGGCGGTCGGGTCGAACGTGAAAGGTCCCGGAGTACCGAGACGGCCGGCTTCGAGGTTCTTGCGGTCGAAGGGCTGGAGCGGGTGCTTGATCAGGACAGCATCCCGGACGTTCGTCTCGGTGGTGCGATCAAGGACATCGAGGAGTTCACCCAGCGGTACTGCGGGCGGCCGCCGTTGTCCGGAGTACTCGTTGGCGCCGGTGTAGGTGATCACCAGGGACTCGGTCGCGGCAAGAATCGCATCCAGCAGGAGTTGGCGATCCTCGCTGCGGACATCGCGCTCGCCCGTGATCGGGGTCCTGGCCAGTAAATCGTCCCCATCGGCCAGGCCGAACCGCGGGAACACGCCGTCGTCGAGTCCCAGCAGACAGACCACGCGGTGCGGGACCGATCGCATCGGCACCATCGTGCAGACGGTCAGCGTGCCGGTCCGGAAGCTGGCGCGGGTCGGTCGGCCGGCCAGATGCGTGGACAGGAGGGCCCGGACATCGGGGAGCTTCAACGGTGTCTCGGCCAGTAGGCCGGCGTCGGCGGCGACCTCGGCGAACTCGCGGTGGACCTGGCTGATCTGCCAGTTGTCGTCGGGGACGACTCGGGTCAGCTGATCGATCCCTGCGCGCAACCCGTCGAGCCAGTCTGCGAGCGGCCGGGTGCCGTCCAGTCGTTTGGTTACTTCCTGCAACCGATCGACGTACTCCGCGAACCGGCCGGCCAGCTCGATCCGGGTGCTGCCGACATCGTCGAGTGGCAGGGTCGTGTTGATCCAGGCGTGCGCGTCGGCTGACATCGTCACGCCGGCGAGGATCCGGTCGAGGCCGAAGCGCCAGGTGTTCTGTGGGTAGTCGGCCAGGCCGTATGGTTCGCGGTGGTCCTGGTCGAACGCCCACCGGACGCCCGACTCGCGGACCCAGGCGGTGATGGTGTCCAGGTCGTCATCGGTGAATCGGAAGCGGCGGCGTACCGGCTCGGTCTGTGCGAGGTCGAGCAGCTGGCTGGCGGTTGCTCTGCTGCCCGCGACCCCGAGCAGTTGGGATGCGACCACGAGCAGGGGATTGGTCTGGGTGAGCGACCGGTCGGCCAGCTGCACCCGTAACCGATGCGCCGGGTGGCCGTCGTTGCGTAGGCCTCCGAGGCCGAAGCGAGCGCTGATCAAAGGCGCGTACGTCTCGATGTCAGGGCACATGACGAGAATGTCGCGGGGTTCCAACGTCGGGTCGGCCTGGAGCATCCCCAGCAGTACCTCCCGCAGTACGTCGACCTGCCGGGCAGTGCCGTGGCAGGCGCGCACCCGAACGCTACGGTCAGTGGCGGCCAGGCGGCGTCCCTCGGCCCCGACGCTGTTGCTGCGCAGGTCCTGCTGTAGCCAGCCGAGAAGTGTGTCGGGCGTCGCCGGCGAAGGAATGTGGTGATCAGTCGCCGACGCAGTGGCGAGGGATAGCTGCAGCTCACGACTGTCCCGCCCGAGTGTGGCCAGGAGAGGGTGGTCGGCGACTTGGTGGCTCGTGTCGAAGGCCCGGTCACCAGCGGTGGTACCGGCTAAGGCCAGGCGTCCCCACAGCACATTGCTGGGGTGGGGGAGCCAGAGGTGTACGTCGCGGTGCTCGGCCAGCGCCGAGAGCAGCTCGACCTCTGTGACCGGGAGCCGGGTGTGCCCGAACAGTGAGAGTCGCGCCGGCAGGTCGAGAGACTCTGGCCGATCGCGAAGCCGGGCACGAGTATCGGCGTGGCGAACGTTCGGAGGCGGGACATCGATTCGTTCGACAAGACGCCGCCAGAGTTCAGGTTGCCAGGTCAGATCGTCATCTACAGGGGCCCCGCAGCCGTCGGTGTCTTGACCTTGGCTCCAGTCAGCTAGGACGGTCGGTCGCTGTACGGCGTACGCGGCGAAGAGCCGGGACAGCCTCGCTGCGACGGCGTACCTGCGTCCTTGGCGCAGCTCCGCCTCGGCGCCGGTATCGAAATGGCCGAGGTGTCGCGCGACAGGCTGGCACCAGCCCTCGTCGAGCGAGTCGTCGAGCACAGCGAGCAGCGGCCACACCATCGCATCCGCGGCCCAGCGGTCGTCATCCGTGAGGCCCAAAACCGTGGACACCAGCGAGCGCGGTGTCGTGAACCGCACTCCGGCACACACTCCGTCGCCTCGCCCCGGAGCGGCGCCCAACCGATGCGCTAGGCGCTGGGAAAGCCAGCGTTCAACACCCTTCGCAGGCACCACTACGAGCTCTTCAGCGAACGGATCGGCGAGTGGTTCGGCGAGCACGTCACCCAGCCCGTCAGCGAGCAGGTCTGTACGCTCGGCGCGGTGTAGATACAGGGTCACCGACGCAGCATGCCACGTGACGCCGATACCTCGTGACAAGGTAGATCAGTCTGGCTTCGGTTTCTGGCAGTCGGGTCGCGACCGCATCAGCCGAGCTGGACATCTGTTGCCCTCGATCATCGTCCGCTGTCACGTGATCAAACTGTTGCCGCCAGCAACGTGTTTGTCGGCGTACCGCCCGCCGCAGGGAGATGAAGAAGAGGTGACACGAGTTGTCGTGTCACGTCTGGGGTTGAAACGGGTGTTTCAGTGTCCGAGGAGGAACACGCCCCTTAACCACACGCCTCGAGCTGAACTCTTATGAGGTATGTCGGACGCCGTGATCGTCACCTCGCGCCAGAGACGGTCGTGGCAACCGGGAGCAGTCCGTCGACGGCTTATGGGAGCAGCAGGGGTCTCCGAGGCCGACGCCGGGTAGCCCTCCGCCGTTGCGGCCGGCAGCTGAGTCGGCGCCTGCTTGGATCGGGTTCTTGAGTGGGCCGTCGGTTTGGCGAGGACCAGGGTCCACGTGCTGTTGATGGGGCTGTGGACCGGGTTGTCGAGGGGTTCTGGGGTGGTGGTCGGCTAGCGTCGAGGCGTGTTGCTGCCTGAATCGTCGGTGCCGGGGGCGGATCTGCCTGTCAGGGCGGTTCTGCCTGCCACGGTCGATGCGGTGCGTTCGCGCGGTACTGCGGTGTTGGTTGCGCCGCCTGGATCGGGGAAGACCTCGCTGTTGCCGCTTGCGCTGGGCGACGCGCTCGGGGGCACGATCATCGTCGCCGAGCCGCGAAGGATGGCAACCCGCGCGGCTGCGGTCCGGCTGGCGATGCTGGTCGGCGAACCGCTCGGGCAGCGGATCGGCTACGCGATGCGTGGTGAACGCAGCGGCGGCCAGGGACTCCGTGTCGAGGTGGTGACGACCGGGCTCCTGGTACGGCGTCTGCTGCAGAACCCGGAGTTGCCGGGTGTCGCCGCGATTGTGATCGACGAGTGCCACGAGCGGCACCTCGATGCCGATCTGCTGCTCGCGCTCTGCGTCGACATCCGGGCGAATCTTCGGGAAGACCTGGCGATCGTTGCGACCTCGGCCACGGCGGACACCATCAGACTGAGTCGCGCATTGGGCGTGGACGTTCCGGCGCCCGTGATCACCGCGTCTGCGGCGCTGTTCGATGTGGCGATCGAGTGGGCCCCACCGCCGGTCCCCGTGCCGCTGCTTCCCGGCGGGCGGGTCGACCCGCGCCTGCTGGATCACGTCGCATCCGTCGTCCAGCGTGCACTGACCGAGAACGACGGCGACATCCTCGTGTTCGTCCCGGGGGAGGCCGAGATCACCGGTGTGACTCGCCGGTTGGCCGGTCAGAATGTCCTGCCGTTGTTCGGTCGCCAGTCAAGGGCTGAACAGGACCGCGCGTTGGCGTCGGCCGCCACTCGTCGGATCGTGGTCACGACGTCGGTCGCGGAGAGTTCGCTGACTGTGCCCGGGGTCAGGGTCGTGGTCGACTCGGGTCTTGCCCGGGAGCCGCGGACCGATCAATCCCGTGGCCTCGGTGCGTTGGTCACCTGCCGGGTTTCGAGATCGTCGGCCGACCAGCGAGCGGGTCGTGCCGGGCGGGAGGCGCCTGGCCGGGTCTATCGGTGCTGGTCTGCCACCGACCACTCGCATCTCGACGATCATGCGGCGCCGGAGATCGCGATCGCCGATCTGGCAGCCTTCGCCCTCGACCTCGCGGCGTGGGGTGCGCCTGCTGGTGACGGTCTGACCTTGCTCGAGGCGCCGCCGGTGGTGGCGATGACCGCGGCCACCGAATTGCTGCGCCGCCTCGATGCCCTTGACGACGGCGGCCGGATCACCGAGCGGGGACGGCGGATGGCGGCGATCGGGGCGCATCCTCGGTTGGCTCGTGCGTTGCTGGACGGGACGCCGCGGGTCGGCGCCGACCGAGCACGCGAGATCGTCGCGATGCTCTCGGACGACTCCGGCCGCGACTTCAGCGATGATCTACCGGCCCGCTGGCGAGCCCTCCGCCGCGGCGAGGACCGCGGAGCCACGGCCCGCTGGCGAGAAGAAACAAAGCGCCTCGGCCGAGGCACGACGACAGGCGACCCGTTGGATGGAGATGGAGCGCGGCCGGCGGTTGGTGGGCCGGCTGGTCGGGGGACGCGCGTCGTACCGGATGATCTTGCGGTGGGGGTTGTGGTGGGGCTGGCGTATCCGGATCGGATTGCGCGGGTCCGGGGGGTCGACTCGGCGACGTACCAGATGTCTGGAGGTACGGGTGCTGCGCTGGATCCGCAATCGCCGTTGCGGACCACGACCTGGCTGGCGATCGCGGTTGCTGACCGGGCACCCGGTCGCGCCGACGCCAGGATCCGTTCCGCGGCACCGATCGATGAGCAGACCGCGCGAGACATCGCAGGCGACCTCGTCTCGACCACCGACCAGATCCGCTGGGACGAAGGCCGGATCGTGACGCGGCGCGTCGAGGCGCTCGGCGCGATCGTGCTCAACGACGTCCCGCTGGCAAAGCCCGACCGGCTGCTCGTCCAAGCGGCCGTCCGCGACGGTATCCGGCGCAGCGGTCTGTCCGTACTGCGCTGGTCGGAGGCTGCCCTCGCCTTGCGAGAGCGGCTCGCGTTCTGCCATGCCCACCTCGGAGCCCCGTGGCCTGCGGTCGACGACGAGACGCTCCTGGCCGATCTCGACGAATGGCTGGGTACCGAGCTCGCCTCGGTGCGAGGCTCGCGCGATCTTGCCCACATCGACGTGGCTTCGGCGCTCCGGCGACTACTGCCATGGCCGGCAGCAACCCGGTTCGGCGAACTCGCACCGGAACGGCTCCAGGTCCCGTCGGGCTCCGAGGTGCGACTCGCGTACAACGGTGTCGAGCCACCGGTCCTCGCCGTGAAGCTGCAGGAAGTATTCGGCTGGACTGCCACTCCAGCTGTCGCGGACGGTCGTGTCCCAGTCGTTCTGCACCTACTGTCGCCCGCACGGCGCCCGGTCGCGATCACGAGCGACCTCGCCTCTTTCTGGAAGCAGGGCTATCCCCAGGTCCGAGCCGACCTGCGAGCGCGCTACCCCCGCCATCCGTGGCCGGAAGATCCACTCACTGCCATCCCTACCAAGCGACTAAAACCTCGCCAGTGAACCGAGCTGCCCTGGGCAATGTGTATGTACTGTCTGCGCCGTCCGCGGTACACCGGCTATGCGATCTATGGCAGGTGGCAGAAGGTCGAGGGTTGCTGGACCCTGACGACGTCGCGGCGGGTCATGTCGTCAGGTACACGCGATCGCCGGCGTCCAAGATCGTGCGGTCACGAGAGGCTGCGCATCCCGCGATCGTGTCGGTCGAGGACTTCACGCGCGTGCAGGTCCGCGCGGTCCGGAGCAAGCATGTCGGAGCGGGCTCGGGCGACGAGGACTCGTGTCGCGTCGTCGCACACCTACTTGTTGCGAGGCGAATCCAGTGCACGATCTGCGGGGGACGGATGGAGGGCTCCCACCGATCCCATGCGACCTTCTACCGCTGTCGCGCGCGGAGTCTTGCACCGCGCTGCAGGATCATCCGCCGAACGTCTACGTGCGTGAGGACTACCTGACTGCAAAGATCAACTCCTGGGTCGCGAGACTGTTCGACCTCGCTCGCGTTCAAAGGACTGTTGAAGCACTGGCCGACGCCGACGAGCTAGCCGCGGGATTGAGACCCAAGCGCAGCTCCGGCGCCGGATCGCTGCCGCGGAGTCGACGATGGAGCGGCTGCGGCGGGCGATCGAGGTGGGCTGGGATCCGGAGGCACGCACCGCGCAGTACAACGCGGCAGCGGCCGACAAGCGAGCTGCGGAAGCTGGTCTGAAGGCGGTCGATCCAGTGCCCCAACTGACCGCAGACGGCAGCCGCGCGGTCGTGACGCAGCTGGGAGACATGGCGAAGGCGCTGGATCGCGCGGACCGTAACGATTTGGCCGAGCTGTACGAAACCTTGGGCCTAGCGGTTGCTTACGACCACCGACTGCAGGTTGCGGAAGTGTCGATTACTCCCGCCCTGCGTGGGGTTAAGAAGTGTGTCCGAGGAGGAACACGCACCCTAACCACACGCTCGAGCTCAATGTCTAAGACCTCGAAGCCCGCTCCTCGAAGGCCGTGCTCGACCCAGCTGAGGAGCGGCCCACGCGATCCACTTCATCACCTGCTCAGGCATCACCGACACATAACTGCAGTCAGGCCCATTCGAGGCGCGCGATCATCCGCGCATCCACGTCGACCCAAGGAACTCGGTCTGGCGCACCGCACGCCCGGACCGTTACGCGAACGTCGCCCCTACTCGTGCTCGCGGCCTGAACCCAACATCTCAACGCTCAGCCGATCCCAGTGGCAAACTCGCCCGCCAGGTCACTACCGCCACCGTCCACCGCAACGTCATCACGGAGCCGCCCCGAATCGCCCCGAGTCCGGCGCGTTCACCGCTTCCTGGCCTCGGCGCAACGACCGGTCAAGGCGTTCACCGACGCATGCATGCTCCCGCGACCATGGGTACCTGCCCTCCGCACCTCATGCGGCAGGACCGGATGGATTTGGTAGGACCTGCTGACAGCGTGCTCAGGTTCTGGTTTGCCGGCCGCATGAGGGACACTTGACAAATACTTGACATAGCTCGCATGGCTCTCTAACCTGAGTGCATGGATGACATTGGTGCCGTTCCTCGTGCTGCAGGCGACAGGGCCACACCGGGTCGCCTCGCGGCTCTCGAAAAGTTGCTCGACGAGCGCGAGCCGGCATCGGTTTTGACAGAGGGGCAATGGGCCGCCCTCACCGGATACGTGGTCGACGCTGCGTTGAGTAACGATGAAGCGGTTCTCCAGACCGCCTATCGCGGGCTGCAGTGGATGTCTGCCCAGCTCGAGGCCGCAGTCAGCGCGGCCGTCGACGAGACACTCGAGCGCGGCCGTATCCGAGGTGTATTGGACATCCTGCGGTGGCACCTGCGGCGGAGCGTGAGCGCCGCGGCTCCTACCCTTCCCCACAACGGGCTCGCGGCACGCGTGCTGCAGTTCGTCGCCCAGAACCCTGGGTGTCGAAACCAGGGCATCGCCAGTGCCATGGCGGTTGACGAGACACAGGTGAGCCGTGTCGGGCGCGTCCTTCGGGGACCTTCTTTGGTCTCGGTGAGGCGTGTGGGCAGGGAGAACGCTTGGTACGTGACCCCCAGGGGGCAGGCCTGCTTGCGTGCCATGGGCGTCGACTCGGAGATCCACGTCGAGGGCGCGGAGACGGCTGGCATCTCCCTGGCCCCGGCCGATCTGGAGACGACCGCCGAGCAGGCGAATTCGTCGGCCGCTCCTGAGGTCGACCCAAGTAGCGAGCGGGCACTTTCCGACGCTGCCGGCGTGATCCTCACCAGCATCTTGGTGAACGAAGCGCGAGGCGCGGACGACTTGCAGGGGAGCACTGGCCTGCCCCAAGTCAACGTGGCACAGGCGATCGAATACCTGCTGACACGCGGCTATGTCGTTCAGGAGCTAGAGCGGTCGGGACTGATGCTTCGCGTCAACGATCGACAGCATCGAGCGATCGGCGTCAGCATCCGAGAGGGAGAGATCACTGGGGCCCTCGTCAATCTTCGGGCCCACGACGTTCGGCAGGTATCGCAGTCCGTGGACGTGGCGGACATTCCGCAACTCATTGAAGCCGTGAGTCACGTCTGCCGGACACTGATCCGTGCCGAGGCGGTGGATCCTGCCGACATCGTCGGTCTGGGCGTGAACCTGCCTGGCCACATCGACTCTCGGTTGGGAAAGGTTGTGTACACGCCGATCTCGAGCGCCCCCGGGTGGCGAGGCCTGCAGTTGGCTGCGGAGCTCTCTGCGGCGACCGGCCTGCCGACGGCAGTGGAGAACGATGTCAACGCACTGGCGCTGCACGAGAAGTATTTCGGCGCCGGGCAAGGGCTGAGTGACTTCGCCGTCGTCTTTGTCACCGCCGATGGTGAGGGTGTCGGCAGTGGGCTGGTCGTCGGCGGGTCCCTGGTCCACGGATCCACCGGAATCGCAGGTGAGATCGGTCACGCGCCCATTGGGGACATGGATCGGCTCTGCCGTTGCTCGAACTACGGATGCCTCGAGGCGTCGGTCGGATTCTCGGCGATGCGGGACAAGTTCGCGCGAGGTGGGTCGCTGGTGCCGTCCGATCTTTCCGAGGCCTCGATACTCGCGCGGGACGGGGACGCATTCGCGGTCAAGGTCTTCGCCGAGGCAGGAGAGGCATTCGGGCGTGGAGTCACCACCGTCCTCAACACGTTGGACCCAGAGCTTCTGATCCTGTCCGGACCGGGCGAGATCATCGAAGTGGGCGCCGGGGTAGCGTCCGCCATGGCGTTCACGGACGCTGCCCGCGTTGCCCTTGGCAAGAACGCCTTCAGTACCTCAGGCGCTCACTGCCGAGTTGAGACAAAACTTCTCACCGGGAACTACGCCGCCCGAGGCGCAGCGTCGGCACTGCTCATGCGCAGGCTGTACAGACCGGCGAACGCACCGGAGAAGGAGCCGGCCTCGGCTGAGTGGGACAGCCGATTGAGGGCTACCGGTCCAACTCCGGAAACCAGTTCTGCGACATGAGCGCGCTCCGCACAAAGGGGTGCAGGCGAGGCTCGTAGCCCCCGGGTATGTTGCGGTCCATCACTTCGGCCGCTGACAGGTGATCGCTGGAGGCAGCAAACATCTGTGCGACGTCGTACCGCTCGCGTGGCTCGCTCCAAGGGCCCGACACCAGGCCGGAGAAACCAGCGTCATCCTCGTCGCCGCCCGGCTCAGGAGTCGTGACAAGGCTGTTCGAAACCATGACCCACGATCCGATGAGGTTCGCAAGTTGGGTACTCGCTATGTCCTCCCAGCCCTGTCGGCGGATCGGTTTGCTGAACACCGGCGCGAAGATGTGTGAAGCTCCCGGTCCGACGATCTCGTCCGATCGGCCGTCGGGCCACCGGCTCAACGACTCGCAGACGAGAACCCCGACTCTTCCGAGGAAGCCGTCGCTGGTGTGGAACACGATGTCTCTGGGGATGTCCTCGAGGACAAGGGTGCCCGCCGAGACCTCGACCCCTGGATGAGGAATGTCCCATCGATCCAGCTGCCAGCCCGTCAATGTGAAGTCGGAAAGCTTGTCCTGGCGTAACAGTTCGCGCCCCATCCGATCGACAAGAACGGCGCGATTCCCTGGGCGCCCCACCGGACCGGTGCCGAGGAGAAGCCACATGAGCTGCGAGTGCCTCCCCGGCCGGCTGCGCGCCAGCAGCTCGCGCCACGCGGCGAAGATCTCGTCGGAGAGACAGCCCTCTGGCAATATCGCCAAGTGCGCACCGGAACGCTCCGCGGCCTCCAGGATGGCCGGCAATCGCTCGAGTACGGTTGGCCGAGGCCCTAGTCTGTACCTCATCTTTCCCTGGCCATCCTCGAACAGGTCGATCTCCAGATCGTCGTACGACGCGAGCGTAGGCACAAAGGCCACGAAAATCTGGTCATTCGGTGCAACCCATGGATCGATGTCACTGTTCCAGACCAGGTTCAGGTAGCTCTCGCCCCACACGCGCGGAGAAACGCGGACAACGCGGAAGTAGTGATGCTTCTCCTTACCGGACAGGGGGCGCCCAGGGTAACTCCGCCGCGGCAGCAGACCCCCTTCGGTCTCCAGGTTGAACTGACCGGACTCGAGATAGCGACCGAGTATGTCCACAAGCGCGTACTGTTCAATACTCGTAGACCAGGGGGCGGCGAAGGTCAGCGCGTCGTCGATGCCTGTTAGTACTGCCAGTGCGTACTCCTCGCCTCTGGCCACCAGTTCGGAGATCCGTTCGGGGTCTAAGGTGCCGTGCTGTAAACATTCTTCGGTCACCGCATCAGCGACCTTCCAGAACAGTGGGTCGCGGAACCAACCCGCTATTGCGTCACTGCGAAAGATCTTCTCAGGTATGTGGTCATAGATTTGTACGAATACGTCCGCAGGATCACTGAAGTCGACATGGAGAAGTGAACTCTCCCCGGATCGCCGCATGGTCGCCCCCCAAATTGCGTGTCCACTCACGCTACCTCGCACCGACGAAGCGGAGAAGGCCCCATCTCGTCAGAACGCGCTCCCGGTCACCATTCAAGCGATTGCGAAGCTGTGCGCGTTCGCCCCTGAATGCCCCGACGGGGATCACGGCTACCATGCAAGGTGCGCGCAGGTCATCCCTGAAGGAGCGGGGCCGGTCAAGAGGTGCTTTTGACCGTTGTTCTGCTTGTTCGCTGGGGATCGGGGACGCGCCAAGGTAAGGC
>NZ_SLVF01000026.1 GCF_004345365.1 Kribbella sp. VKM Ac-2568 | reverse complement strand
CCCTGGTTGAACAGCCGGGCGAACGGCTCGGACGCCGACACGTGCCCCAAGTCGTACAGCACCTTCTGCCAGAAGCGCGCGTACAGGAGGTGCAGTACGGCGTGCTCGACGCCGCCGACGTACAGATCGACGCCGCCGGTCGGGTTCTCGGCTTTCGGCCCCATCCAGTACCGCTCGACCTCCGGGTCGACGAAGCGGTCGTGGTTGGTCGGGTCCAGGTAGCGGATCTCGTACCAGCAGGAACCGGCCCACTGCGGCATCGTGTTGGTCTCGCGGTGGTACGTCTTGAGCCCGTCGCCCAGGTCCAGCTCGACCTCGACCCAGTCCGGCAGCCGGGATAGCGGCGGCTCCGGCTCCGAGTCGGCCGCGTCCGGGCCGTTGTACGTACGCGGCGAGAAGTCCGTCATCTCAGGCAGCTCGACCGGCAGCATCGACTCGGGCAGCGGCACCGGCAGCCCGTGCTCGTCGTACACGATCGGGAACGGCTCGCCCCAGTACCGCTGCCGGCTGAACAGCCAGTCCCGCAGCTTGTACGTGATCGCCGGCTCGCCCCGGCCCTGCACCTGCAGCCAGGCTGTTATCCGTGCGCTCGCCTCCTCCTTACCCAGTCCGTTCAGCGAGACGCCGGCGTTCGCAGAGGCGATCAGGACGCCGTCGCCGGTGTACGCCTCCGGCCACTCGGCCGGTGGGTAATGCGGGCCGGTCCGGTGCCGCTCGTTCCACTCGGCCGGCGGCTCGATCACCTTGACGACGGGCAGGTGGAACTTCTGCGCGAACTCCAGGTCCCGCTGGTCGTGCGCGGGCACCGCCATGATGGCGCCGCTGCCGTACCCCGTCAGCACGTAGTCGGCGACGAAGATCGGCACCTGCTCGCCGTTGACCGGGTTGAGCGCTGTTGACCCGGTGAAGACGCCGGTCTTGTCCCGGCCCTCGGTCTGCCGCTCCAGCTCTGAGCGCCGCGAGGCTGCTTTACGGTACTCGGTGACGGCCTTGCCCGGCGTCGGGGCGGCACCGGTCCACTCCGGACGTACGTCGTCCGGCCACCGGTCGGCCATGACTTCGTCCACCAGCGGGTGCTCCGGGGCCAGAACCAAGTAGGTGGCGCCGAACAGTGTGTCCGGCCGGGTGGTGAAGACCTCGACGTCGCCAGCGGGCGAGCCAAAGCGGACCCGCGCGCCACTGGACCGGCCGATCCAGTTGCGTTGCATCTGGGCCACCGACTCCGGCCAGTCGACCGAGTCCAGGTCGTCGATCAGCCGGTCCGCGAACGCGGTGATCCGCAGCATCCACTGAGTCAGCGGCCGCCGGTAGACCGGGAAGTTTCCGCGCTCGCTGCGGCCGTCGGGGGTGACCTCCTCGTTGGCCAGCACGGTGCCGAGGCCGGGGCACCAGTTGACGACCGCATCCGACCGGTACGCCAGCCGGTGTGCGTCCACCACGTGGCGGCGCTCCACGGTGGACAGCTCGGGCCACGGTCGGCCATACGGGTTGGTGCCCTGGGCCGGCTCGCGGACCCGGGCGTCCAAATCGGCCCACAGTTCCGCGACCGGGCGGGCCCTGCTCGCGGCCGCGTCGTACCAGGCGTCGAAGATCCGCAGGAAGATCCATTGGGTCCAGTGGTAGAAGTCGACGTCCGTGGTGGCGACGCTGCGGCGCAGGTCGTGGCCCAGGCCAAGCCGGCGCAGCTGCCGCCGGTAGGTCCGGATGTTGGCCTCGGTGGTGTCTCGGGGGTGTTGCCCGGTCTCCACCGCGTACTGCTCGGCGGGCAGGCCGAACGCGTCGAAGCCCATCGTGTGCAGCACGTTGGCCCCGGACATCCGTAGGTAGCGGGCGTAGACGTCGGTACCGATGTAGCCCAGCGGGTGGCCGACGTGCAGCCCAGCGCCGCTCGGGTACGGGAACATGTCCAACACGTAGCGGCGCGGCCGGCCGGCGACCTCGTCGAAGCCGTCGGACAGCGGGCCGGTCGGGTTGGAGGCATGGAAGGTGCCGTCCCGCTCCCACCGCTCCTGCCAGGCGGTCTCGATCCGCTTGGCGAGCGCCGCAGTGTAGCGGTGCGACGGGATACCAACCGTCGGTGTCTCCGTGGGCCCGTCGACTGCTTCGCTCATCGTCGTCGCTCCTTGGTCGGGTCCGGATACGAGAAAAGCCCCCGTAGTTCACGAGGGCTCGCCACACTGACTGGAATCTGTCAGCCCGGCCCGGTAAGGAGGAGGCGGATGCTCACACATAGATGGTAACGCGCAGGACCGAAACCTGCGGTTTCTTTAACGCCTTCTCCACGACCAACCGCGCCTACTGAGTGGGTCGGGGAGTCCTACACGTCCTCCCACGCCAGCGAGCTCATCCTCCAGCCGGCTGGCGTGCGGACGAACTGGGTGAGCTTGCGGCCGGAGCCCTCGAACCACTCGCCGTCGCGGGAACCGGACTTGCGGTACTCGCTGAACCGGTGCGCGATCGATCCGAAGATCTCGGTCCGCTCGGCGACCTCCCATTCGGAGAACTCCGTCAGCGTCCCGTCGGTGAGGATCTTCTCCCGAGGTACGACGAATCCGTCGAGATCGTAGATCTCGGGCTCGCCTCCGACATGACTGATAATCATTCCTTGTGGAATGAACACCTCACGGACGACATTCACGTTCGGTCGACGGCCGCCGGTATTGTCGAATGCATCGAGAAACGCACGCATCAGTCCGTCAAGCTCGGCCTTGTCACGCAGCGGGTCGGCGACCATCGGACTCCATTCATCTAACTGATGTTGCGTCAGCCTACTGTGCGTGTCAGTACGCACGGCCCGTGGAGGTGCAGCGCTCGGCATCGGCTCGCTGTCCTGCTGCTCGCGCTGCTGGTCGGGTCTGTGGTCCGCGTGGTCGCGCCGCTCCGCGGTCCTTCGAGAACACGACGGCCTTCTCGCGGACCGAACAGAACAGGCGGCACAGTCTGTGCCGCCTGCATGACTGAACCAACCGTTCAGTGTCCGAAGAGGTACACGGCACTACACCGACGCCGGCGACAACCCGACCTGGGTCACCACGGGCGGCATCGCCACCCGATACACCGAACTCGTCGTACCGACCTCAGCCTCACAACCAGTGGCGCGACCGGCTCACTGACCTTGACCAACCAGCACGGCGACGTCGTCACAACCGTCGACCTCGCTACGCAGGCAACGACTGCCACCAGCATCAGCGGGTGGAACTCACAGCCACGTCGCACGCCTCGGTACCAAGAGCGGGCTCTCAGTGTGGGACGCGGCTTCTACGCAAAGCTACGAGCCATTTCGAGGGCCGCGGCGCCCGCAAGGCCAAGAGTAAGTACTATCTTAAAGCCCAAGAAGAAGCATAAGTCGGAGTGGTGCGATTACAATACCAACGGCAAGCTGTCCGTGCGGCGAAGAAGTATTGGAAACACCACAGGAAATAAGGCGCGAGATACTCCTGCGAGTGTCGGTATGGTGGACATGTTCAGGTCCGGTTCGTCAACAAAGGTAAAGTAGTGAAGACGATTCACTTCCAATGGAAAGGGAGCTAAAGTCGATCAACTACTCAAAGAGCACCGAGAAATCCCGGTTGTCTTTCTCGATCAAAGTGCGAAGACTCCAGTGGTCCGATATTTCACGAGGTCTCCGTGGGAAGTCTGGAGGAAGTATCTCAGGGCGCGTTACTCAGAAGATGGCCAACCGGATGACAATGGATATGAACTCGTCGCGTCCAGCTGGCGAGATGTGCAGCAGAACGCAAATATTTGGATTCCAGGTAGATTTGTTGATTAAGACGATGTTCCAGCGAGCGTGGCCGCGCCGGGTGGTCCCGTGGATCTTGCCCCGCTGGGACCGTCTCGGGGCGTGGTTCCACGGGCCGGGGGTCGTTCGGGTCGCAGCGACGGGCGAGCCGCTTTCCTTGTCGCCTCCCATGACTACGCTTTGCTGACCAGGTTTCACGTAGAGTTGCCGGATCAATCAATCGAATATCCTCGGGGGGCGTGCTGATACGCGGCGCGCGGGCGGCGGGCGGACGGCAGGAGGCCACCGATGAAGGGTGATCGAGTCGAGATCGTCGTCGATGTCGGAGATGCCACCCGCACTTACGAGGTCGTGGCGACCAAGGCCGGACGTCGAGTGGAGACTGCGGTACGACGTGGCTTGGTCGAGGTCACCGAGCTGACCCGTAGTGGCGCCGTAGTCCGCACAGCACGGTTCATGGCGAGTCGAGTCGTTGCCCTGGTGGAACACCCCGCAAAAGAAGGCAAACCGACCGAGCCCGACGATCAATAGCCGCCGCCTCCGCTGTCCCCGGCGATCAGCAGTACCCCAGCCACTCGATCGGCACGCTCCTGTTCGGACGTGACGGATACTTCCACGTGAGTGGCGGTGACGGCGCGAGCTTCAACGTCGACTACGCGCAGTACGGCGCGACGTACGCCGGCGACAAGGCCAATCCCTGTGGCGATCCGCCTGGGTGTCGAGTCGCGGTGCCTGTAGCCCGTTACGGGGTTGACCCGGTCCGGACTCGGCACGCCATACGGGGCCACCGATCGCGTCGGCCTCCGCACCGATTGCTGCGTTAATGCACGTAGTCAACATCTTGCACGCAAGTTCGCGCGGGTGTAGACCACTTGGCGGGACTAATTTTCGCGGAATCAAGTCGACATGTAGGGCGCTGGCATTGGGAGGCCCGGATGGCACTGGTAGCCCGGAAACGTTCACTGGTTGGTATCGCGGTGCTGGCGGCCGCGCTCGCAGTAGCCACGATCAGCGCTCCGGCGACCGGCGCGCCGCTGGCGGCACCGGCGAAGGCCACGGTCGCGCAGGTCGTACCGAAACCGGTGTCGATCACCGCCGGGAATGGGAAGTTCACGCTCACCCGTCCCGCCCGGATTGTCAGTGACGATGCCGCGGTCGGGAACGCGCTCGCCGAGTACCTGCGGCCGGCCACCGGCTACCGGCTGGACGTGGTGACCGGTGCCGCGCAGCAGGGCGACATCGCGCTGCGGATCGGCGACCCCGGTACCCCCGGCGACGAGGGCTACCAACTCGACGTCACAACCGGGAACGCGATCGTGACCGCGAAGACCGCGCATGGGTTGTACAACGGTGTGCAGACCATCCGGCAGTTGCTGCCCGGCTGGATCGACAGTCCGACCGGGCAGGTCGGCCCGTGGTCCATTCCCGCGGTGCACGTCGTCGACTATCCCCGGTACGGCTACCGCGGCGTGATGCTCGACATCGCCCGGCATTTCCAGCCCGCGTCCGCGGTGAAGAGACTGATCGACCAGGTCGCGGCGTACAAGGTCAATGTCCTGCACCTGCACGTGAGCGACGACCAGGGATTCCGTATCGTCATCGACGGCTTCCCGAACCTGACCGAGATCGGCGGGCAGGGCTCTGTCGGCACCGGCGGCCGCACGATGGACCCGGGCGGCTTCTGGACCCAGGCCGAGTACCGCGACGTGGTCGCCTACGCAGCGGCGCACTTCATCACGGTCGTACCCGAGGTCGACAGCCCCGGGCACAACAACGCGATCATCATGTCCGAGTACAACGACACGGCGAACCCGCTGCTCGACGGGAATCCGCAGGACATCAACTGCAGCCGCAACGATCCGCCGGTGTGGAACTACACGGGCGCGGTCGGGTACAGCGCGATGTGCCCGGACAGCGACAACACCTGGACGATCCTCGGCACGATCATCGACCAGCTCACCGCGATGTCGCCGGGGCCGTGGTACCACCTCGGCGGGGACGAGGTGCCCAGCACGCTGCTGAGCCACGAGCAGTACGCCGCGCTGGTCAACCGCGAGTCGGGCATCGTCACCGACCATGGCAAGACGGTCATGGGCTGGGCCGAGATCGCGGGCGAGGGGACCACCCCGCCGGCCGGCTCGGTCGCGCAGTACTGGTCAACCTCGTCCGGTAGCGGCAGCGGCACGGTCACCGCGCGGAACGCGGTTGCCAAGGGCATGAAGATCGTCATGTCCCCGGCGAACCGCACGTACCTCGACATGAAGTACCTGGCCGGCAGCGCCGGCAACGTACCGCCGACGCTCGGCCTGAACTGGGCCTGCTCGCGCGGCTGCGACATCGACCAGTTCTACAACTGGGAGCCGGAGGGCCACGTCACCGGCGTGACCGACGCCAACATCATCGGCGTCGAGGCGCCGATGTGGGGCGAGACCGTGGTGAACCTGGACAACGTCGACTACATGGTCTTCCCGCGGCTGCTCGCGATCGCGGAGATCGGCTGGTCGCCGAAGCGGGGCGCGCTGCCTCCGGCGTACGCGGACTTCCAGAACCGGGTGGCCGCGCAGGGCGTGCGGCTGACCCTGCCGGACACGAACTTCTACCCGACCCCCAAGGTGCCGTGGCACCTCGACCTGCGGGCCGCGCGTACCGCGGTCGGCCCGGGTGGACAGGTATCCGGGGCGCTGGCGTACCTGTCCGCGCCGGGGCGCCCGGCCAGCACGATCACCACCACGATCACCTGGGGCGACGGCACCACGTCGGCAGGGGTGCTCACCGGTGAGGCGGCCACACCGATCTCGGTGAACGGTCTCTATACCATCGGCGGTGACCACACCTACGGGGCACCGGGTACGTACACCGTGACCCTGACGGTCAGCGCCGACGGCACCGCCCCGGTCACGACAACGCTCACCGTGGAGGTGTGACCCGCAGCCGCTGCTGCGAATCGGTCGGTGGTGGAGGACAGGTCGTGGAGCTGGGCGGCGCGGTGGTGTTGGTGACTGGTGGGTCGGCCGGGATCGGGCGAGCTGTTTGTCTGGAGCTTGCGACGGCGGGGGCTGTGCTCGTGGTGCATGGGCGCGACGTCCTGCGTACGCAGGAGGTCGCGGATCAGGTGAACGGCGTTGCGGTGCAGGCCGACCTGCGTGAGTACGACGCTGTGCAGACTCTGGCCGGGCAGGCGCTGGCCGCGCACGGTCGGGTGGATGTGCTGGTCGCAAACGCCGGTCAGGGGTGGTCCGGACCGTTCGTGGAGATGAGCGATCACGAGATCGCGGAGTTGGTTGCCGTGGATCTCGTCGAGACTATGCGGCTCTGCCGGTTGCTACTGCCGGGCATGATCGAACGCCGGACCGGATATCTGCTCCTCGTGACCTCGGTCGCGGGGCGAACCGGCGTTGCGGGGGAGGCGGTTTACGCGGCGGCGAAGGCGGGCCTGGACGCGTTCGCGGAGAGTCTGCGGCTGGAGTTGGCAGGTACTGGCGTCCAGGTCGGCGTCGTTGTTCCCGCGGCGGTCGACACCGGCTTCTTCTCCGCGCGGGGTCGCGCCTACGACCGGCGTGTACCCCGGCCAGTGGAGCCCGAGACGGTCGCGCGTGCTGTCGTCCGAGCGATCGAGCAGGATCGTGCCGAGACGTGGATCCCGCGCTGGATCCGGCTCGCCGCCGTTGTACGGGCGCTGTTCCCGGGCGCTTACCGACGGCTCGCCACCCGCTTCGGAGAGTCGATCCGGTCCGGGTGACCGGACCGTTTGTGCTATGAAAATTGCGTGGCCCTCGACGACGAAGGATCAACGCAACGGATCAGGGGCTGGCGCCGGCTGGTGCGCGGTCTGCTGTTCGGCGTCTACCTGCTCGCCAACCGGCTGGCGAAGGTCCGGCAGGATCGGGCCGCTCGCCCAGGCATGGTCGTGCCGTCGAGCGACGTCTTCTTTCTGCAGGTCGAGACCGCCGCGGCGGCTCAGCATGTCGGTGGGCTGGTCGTGTTCGAGCCGAGTGATGGCGAGGCGCTGTCGGTCGACCGCGTCACCGACCTGGTGAAAGGCGAGCTCGCCGGACTGCCCCGGTTCCGCCAGCGGCTCGCTCCGCCGTCGCGCTGGCGCCGGCAGCGGTGGATCGACGTCGCCGAGATCGACTGGCCGCGGCACATCAGCGAACGCCGCTCGGCGGACGGCCTGGCCGGCGTACGTCGGATCGTCGCCGAGCTGGCCGAGACGCCGATGCCCCGGGATCGTCCGCTGTGGCGAATCGTGATGGTCCGCGAGGTGGAGCCGGGGGTGTCCGCGATGATCCTGCTCCTGCACCACGCCGTCGCGGACGGTATCGGCACCGTGATCCAGGCGCTGAACCTGTTCCGTCCGCGAATCGAGCTGCCCGGCGTCCGCGGTTCAGCGCCAAGTCGCGCGCAGTTGCTTGGAGCAACGATCGCGGGGCTGGCCCAGTTGGCCACCGACGGCGGAGCGGGTGGACGTCTGGAGAACCTGTCGGCGCGGCGGGACTTCGCCACCGCCGATCTCGACCTCGCCGCCGTGCGGCGTGCTGCGTCCAGCCGCGGTGTCCGGGTGACCGATGTCGTCCTCGGTCTGGTCGCCGACGCGGTCGCTGTCACCCATGCTGACGTCGCCACCCGGCTCCGCGGCCGGATGCGGGTCGCGGTGCCGCTGATGGTGCGCGACTCCCACGCGGCCGCGGAGACGAACGCGACCGCGGCCGTGATGGTCGACGTACCGCTGGACGGCCGCCCGTTCGATGAGCTGGTCACCGAGATCAGCCGGCGGACCGCGCGCCTTCGGACGCCGAGCCGGGCCGTGGCCTCGCGATTCGTGATGGCGACCGGCCTACGCGCGTTGCCGGAGCCGGTGGCACGTTGGTTCGCGCGGACCGTCTACGGGCGTCGCTTCTTCCACGCCATCGCGTCGAACATGCCCGGCCCGACGCAGTCACTGTCGATGGATGAAGTCACGATCGCGTCCGTCTACCCGATCCTGCCGCTGGCGCCCGGGTCGCCGCTCGCGGTGGGCGCCCTGAGCTGGGCCGGCTCGCTCGGGATCGGTCTCGCCTCCGATCCGGTGGTCTTCGACGCCGGCGTCCTCGCGGCAAGGATGGAGCACGTCCTGAACGTCTCACCGCACCGGCCAGACGAGCGCGAGGAACAGTCGCGCGCGTGACCGTGGCGAGTCCAGCTGATCGCCGAACCGTTCGCGCAGCTGGGCGACCCGGTAGCGCACGGTCTGTGGGTGGATGTGCAGTTCCTCGGCGATCGCCGTCCGGTCGCCCATGTGTCGCAACCATGCGGTGAGTGTCTCGATCAGCCGTGCCCGGGCTCCGGCCGGGAGGTCGTCGAGCGGCGCGAGCAACTGATCGCGCAGGAAACCCACCAGCCATTCGTCGCGATGCACGATGATCGTGTCGAGATGCTCATCGACGAAGACTGGGTCGTCGGCGAGAATGCCCTGCTGCTTGAGCCGTAGGGCGATCTGCGCGATCGCGACGCTCCGCGGCAGGTGCTCCAGCGGCACGGTGTGGCCGACCACCGCGTTGGTCCCCCGGAGTGCGCGGCGGAGCTGGTCCCGGCGACTTGACGGGCCGGGATCGGGGACGATGGCGCCGGACAGCTGCTCGTGCCGCACCGGCAGGGATCCCGCGTCGACGTGGGACAGCACCCGCCGGGCGACGTCGGTGGTCGCATCGACCAGTACGACGGCCCCGGTCGCGGGGAGCGGCCAGTTGGCGCGGGCGGCGGCCTCGCGGATCGCGTTCATGCCCGAGCGATCCGACAGCAGTAGCTCGGCCAGCTCCTCGCGGCTCCGCTCCCGGGCCGAGGCGTCCTCGCGCTGTTCCAGGACATAGCCGCGCGCGGACGCCGAGGAGAGCTGGTTGATGAAGTCGAAGACGGCCTCGGCGAGTGCGGCCAGGACGTCCGGCCGGACCTCGAGTGCCAGCGCGGTGTCCGACACGTGCCGCCAGGCGGTGCGTGCGCCGAGCTGGTAAGCGGTCAGCAGGCGGGTCAGATCCTCGCCGGCCTGCCACTGGCGGCGGCCGATCTGCTCGAAAACGAGCTGGATCGTCTGCGCGCCCTCGAGATGGTCGTCGCGGGACACCGAGCGGCCGTGCTCGGCCATGTCGAGGAGCCGGTGGATGAACAGCTCGGCGGCTTCCCGCATACCGTGCGGATTGTGGTCGAGGAAGGCGGCGTACTCGGGCATCCCGTCGGCGAGTAGGTCCCGGACCTCGGCCAGCAGCTCCGGCAGTCGGCTGTCGAGGGCGATCTCGAGTCGCGCCCGGCTCTGCGTCGCCTCCGTGCCCATCGCCTGCCTCGTCGTGCTTCAGATCGCCCTGTCACGCCCTTGTCGCGCCCTGAGA
This sequence comes from Kribbella sp. VKM Ac-2568, assembly GCF_004345365.1. GTDB lineage: Bacteria > Actinomycetota > Actinomycetes > Propionibacteriales > Kribbellaceae > Kribbella > Kribbella orskensis. The sequence continues at coordinate 39,434 of NZ_SLVF01000026.1, read as the reverse complement.
CGTCCTGCCGACCGTCGTGCTCTCAACTTCCCGCCGCGCTCTGGATTGTACGGTCGTGACAATTTTCGGGTCCAGGAATCACCCCAGTAGTGGCAGACCTGGCGGCTGGGACGGACCGAGGATTGCTGACATGGCCAGTTCGCGTCACGGGCCGCCGAGACCGATACCCTCGTCCGTCGACGAGGGAGTATGGCGTATCCGCGAGAACGCCGAGAACTTCCCGGTCGCGCTGCGGTTCCTGCCGCGCCAGCATCGCCGCCACCTGCACGCGATCTACGCCTACGCCCGGATGGTCGACGAGATCGGGGATGCGTTCACTGGTGACCGGACTGCCCGGCTGCACGCGCTGACGACGGACCTCGGCACGATCTGGTCGGGCGATCAGCCGTCCGACGCCGTACTCCAGACGTTGGCCCGGACGGTGCACGACCGGGCGATGTCGGCCGAGCCGTTCGAGCACCTGATCGAGGCGAACCTCCAGGACCAGGTGGTGTCGCGGTACGAGACCTTCGACGACCTCCGCCGGTACTGCGCCCTGTCCGCGGAACCGGTCGGCCGGATGGTGCTGGAGATCTTCGGGCAGGCGACTCCGGAGACCATCGCGCGATCCGGCCAGGTGTGCACCGCGTTGCAGCTGCTCGAGCACTGGCAGGACGTCGGTGAGGACAGACTGGCCGGTCGTGTGTACCTACCGCAGGAAGACCTCCGGCGGTACGGCGTCGGTGAGCACGACCTGGATCAGGAGAACGCGGGTCCGAACCTCCGTGAGTTGATGCGGTTCGAGATCGAGCGGGCCGCCGGCCTGCTCGGTGAAGGGACGGCGATCGTGCGGCAACTGCAGGGATGGGGAAGGGTCAGCGTGGCCGGCTTCGTCGCCGGGGGACAGGCCACCGTGTCGGCGCTGAGGCGGACCGATGGCGAGGTGCTCGGCCGGTCCGCGCGGCCGTCGCGGCTCACCACGGCAATCCGGGTCCTCGGCCTGCTGGCCGGCCGGCGGTCGGTGCGATGAGCACCATCGAGCAGGCGTACGCGACTTGCGAGCAGATCACCCGGACGGAGGCCGGCAACTTCTATTACGGCATCCGCCTGCTGCCGCCACCCAAACGATCCGCGCTGTGCGCGGTCTACGCGCTCGCGCGACGGATCGACGACATCGGCGACGGCGACGACACGACCGCGGACAAGGAGACCGCGCTCGCCGCGGTGCGCAAGGACCTCGGCAGGCTGGACGAGAGCAGCGACCCGGTGCTCACCGCGGTGAACGACACCGCACGCCGGTTCCCGGTGCCGCTCACCGCGTTCGAGGAGCTCATCGACGGTGTCCAGCTGGATCTGGGCGAGGTCCGGATCGCCGACTTCGACGAGCTCGTCGTGTACTGCCGTCACGTCGCCGGATCGGTCGGCCGCCTGTGCCTGTCGATCTTCGGCAGTAGCACCACCGATCCGAGGACTTCCCTGTACGCCGACCAGCTCGGGATCGCCCTGCAGCAGACCAACATCCTGCGCGACATCCGCGAAGACCTCGGCAACGGCCGCGTCTACCTCCCGCAGGATGAGCTCGATCGGTACGGCACGGAACTGCGCGTCGACGAGCTCGGCACGCTGGAGGACCCCGCTGGTCGACTCGCGGCCTACATCCGGTACGCCGCCGATCGCGCGGGCGACTGGTATTCGCTCGGCCTGCGGCTCGTCCCACACCTCGACCGGCGCAGCGCGGCGTGCTGCCGGGCGATGGCCGGCATCTATCACCATCTGCTGGGTCGCATCGCTGCCGATCCGGTTCTCGTCTACGACCAGCGGTTGTCGCTCAGCGTCGCCCAGAAGGCGCGCGTCGCCGTGACCGCTCTGGCCGGAGGACAGCGATGACCGCCCGGCGCGTCGGAGTGGTCGGAGGCGGCCTGGCGGGCCTGACCGCGGCACTGCGATGCGCCGACGAAGGCTTTGCGGTCACGCTGTTCGAAGCACGCCCCCGGCTCGGTGGTCTCACTCACTCGTTCCAGCGCGATGGGCTGTGGATCGACAACGGCCAACACGTGTTCCTGCGATGCTGCACGGCGTATCAGGGCCTTCTGGAGCGGCTGGGTGTCGCTGACCGGGTGACCGTGCAGGACCGGCTCGACGTACCGGTTCGCAGTGAACTTGATCGGCGAGGCGGTCGACTTCGCCGGACGGGACTGCCTGCACCACTTCACCTGGGATCGACCTTGGCGCGCTACCGGTGGTTGAGCCCGGCGGCTCGGGCGCGCGTGGTGCGTGCGGCGTTGGCCCTCGGTCGGGTGGACCGCACCGATCCGGAGGTCGACCGCCGGTCCTTCGGCGACTGGCTCGCCGCGCACGGCCAGGATCAGCGGGCCATCGAGACCGTCTGGGACCTCATCGGCATCGCCACGCTGAATGCTCGGGCCGAGCGAGCGTCCCTGGCGCTGGCCGCGACGGTCTTCCAGCTAGGCCTGCTGGAGTCCGCCGAGGCGGCCGACATCGGCTGGTCGCTCGTGCCGCTGCAGGAATTGCACGGCGACGCGGGGTTGCGTGCGCTCGCCGCGGCGGGGGTGACCGTGCGAACCCGGTCGAAGGTCCGTGACGTCGTACCGGTCGGTGACGGCTGGACCGTGGACGGTGCCGCCTTCGACGACGTCGTACTGGCAGTTCCGCCGTCGGCCGCGGAAGCGCTCGCGCCGGCAGGTGCGATCGAGCTGGAGTCGGGGTGGGCGGAGGAGCTGGGCAGTACGCCGATCGTCAACCTGCACGTCATCTACGACCGGGTCGTGCTCGACGAGCCGTTCTTCGCGGCCGTCGACAGCCCGCTGCAGTGGGTGTTCGACCGCACCCGCCAGGCCGGACTCAGCCGGGGGCAGTACATCGCGGTGTCGCTGTCGGCGGCGGACGACATCATCGACACACCGGTCCCGGAGCTGCGTGACCGCTTGCTGCCGCACCTGGAGCGGCTGCTACGGATCACCGGCGAGGCGCGGTTGCTGGAGTTCTTCGTCACCCGGGAGCGGCAGGCCACGTTCCGGCAGCGGCCGGGGACGGCCGGCCTGCGGGCATCAGCGCGTACGGCGCTGCCCGGTCTCTACTTGGCCGGTGCGTGGACCGATACCGGCTGGCCCGCGACCATGGAGGGCGCCGTCCGCAGCGGAGAGGCCGCGGTGGCCGCGCTGGTCCAACGACGCCCCGCTGAACGTCGGAAGGCAGTGGTATGACGATCACCGCGGAAACCCTCGACCGCAGTCGCGGCCTGGTCGCACCGGCCCTGCGCCTGGCCGTCGCGCGCCTCGATCCGTTCACCCGGCTGGTCGTCTCGTACCACCTCGGCTGGACCGACGAGCACGGTACGCCGACCACGGCGAACCCGGGCAAGACCCTGCGGCCCGCCCTCGCCCTGCTCGCTGCCGAAGCGGTCATCGGCAGGCCTCAACCGGCGTTGCCGGGCGCGGTCGCGGTCGAGCTCGTCCACAACTTCTCCTTGCTGCACGACGATCTGATGGATCGCGACACCGAGCGCCGCCACCGCCGGACCGTGTGGGCCGTCTGGGGCGACGCGACCGCCGTACTGGCCGGTGACGCGCTCCTGTCCCTCGCCCACGAGGCCCTGACGGAGGGGGATTCGCCGTACGGGCAAGCGGCCGGCCAGGCACTGGCCATCGCCACCCGAGAGCTGATTCGCGGGCAGGTCCTCGACCTCGCCTTCGAGCAACGCAACGACGTAGGGCTGGATGAGTGCCTGGACATGGCAGCCGGCAAGACCGGCGCCCTCCTCGGGGTCAGCGCGGCGATCGGCGCGATCCTGGTCGGCGCGCCGCAGTCCGTCGTGTCGTGCCTGGCCAGGTTCGGTACCGAGCTGGGGATGGCCTTCCAGCTCGTCGACGACCTGCTCGGGATCTGGGGATCGCCCGAGGTGACAGGCAAGCCGGTGTTCTCCGATCTGGTCGCGCACAAGAAGACCTTGCCCGTCACGTGGTCGCTCGCTCACGGTGGCGACGCCGGGCGGGAGCTGGCCGCATGGCTGCGCCGCGACGGCACCCCGACGGACGACGAGCTCCGGCACGCCGCTCAGCTGATCGAGCGGGCCGGTGGCCGGGAGTGGGCGACTGAGGAAGCGCGGGACCGCATCGGCTTGGCCGAGCAGGCGCTCGACCAAGCAGAGCTCGACGACGTCGCCCGGAATCGGCTCGGTGAGATCGCCCGCTTCGTGATCGAGCGGCAGTCATGACGGCTCGGGAGCGCGTCGATCCAGCGATCGGTACGACGGCCGGCACACGGACCGCGCTTGATGCGGCCGTGGAACATCTGCGCGGGCGGCAGCATGTGGACGGGTGGTGGAAGGGTCTGCTCGCCACCAACGTGACGATGGACGCCGAGGACCTGATGCTCAGGATGTTCCTCGGCATCGCCACGCCGCGGACGAACGAGGACACGGCCCGCTGGATCCGTTCCCAGCAACGGGTCGACGGCTCGTGGGCGACCTTCCACGGCGGGCCGGGCGACCTGTCGACCACTGTCGAGGCGTGGGTCGCCCTGCGCCTCGCCGGGGATCAGCCCGAGGCGCGGCACATGCGCCACGCTGCCGAGTTCGCGAAGCGCGAGGGCGGGGTCGAGCGGGCTCGGGTGTTCACCCATGTCTGGCTCGCGCTGTTCGGGCTGTGGAGCTGGGACGACTGTCCTGCGCTGCCGCCGGAGATCATCTATCTTCCGGCGTGGGCGCCGCTCAACATCTACAACTGGGGCTGCTGGGCCCGGCAGACCATCGTGCCGCTCACCATCGTCAGCGCACTCGAGCCCGTGCATCCGGTGGAGTTCGGCATCGCCGAGCTGAAGACCGGGGCACCGCCGGCGCGACGACAACCGGCGTACAGCATCCCTGGGTTCTTCCAGCGCCTCGACTCCGTGCTGCACAGCTACGGGCGCCGGCCGCTCAAACGGATGCGGCAGAAGGCGATGCGCCGCGCCGTCGAGTGGATCCTGGCGCGTCAGGAGGCCGATGGCGGCTGGGGCGGCATCCAGCCGCCGTGGGTGTATTCGCTCATCGCGCTGCACCAGATGGGGTATCGGCTCGATCATCCTGCGATGCGCGCCGGAATCGATGGGCTCGACGGTTTCACGGTCAATGCCTCTTCGACCGACGGATCTGTGCGGTGGCTGGAGGCGTGCCAGTCGCCCGTGTGGGACACCGGGCTCGCTCTCGCGGCGCTGCTGGATGCGGGTGTTCCGGCGGACGATCCGGCCGTCGTCAAGGCGACCGACTGGTTGTTGGCTGAACAGATCCTGGCCGGTGGTGATTGGCGGGTCCGCCGGCCTGAGCTGTCGCCGGGCGGGTGGGCCTTCGAGTTTGCCAACGACAACTATCCCGACACCGACGACACGGCCGAGATCGTGCTCGCCTTGCGTCGGGTGGATCATCCGGATCCCGCCCGGGTCCGGGCGGTGATCGATCGCGCGGTGGGGTGGACGACCGGGATGCAATCGCGCGATGGGGGGTGGGGTGCGTTCGACGCCGACAACACCCACACGCTGGCGAACGCGTTGCCCTTCTGCGACTTCGGTGCCGTCATCGATCCGCCGTCGGCCGACGTCACCGCCCATGTGGTCGAGATGCTCGCCGCCGAGGGTCGTACGGACGAGGAACCGTGTCGGCGCGGCATCCGGTGGCTGCTCGACGCCCAGGAGGCCGACGGGTCGTGGTTCGGTCGCTGGGGTGCCAATCACGTCTACGGCACCGGCGCGGTCGTCCCGGCTCTGATCGCAACGGGGATGCCTGCCGACGCGCCGGCGGTACAGGCGGCCGTGCGGTGGCTGGAGAATCACCAGAACGACGACGGTGGCTGGGGCGAGGACCTGCGCTCATACGACGATCCCGCGTGGATCGGCAGGGGTGACTCGACCGCTTCACAGACCGCGTGGGCGCTGCTCGCTCTGCTTGCCGCCGGCGAGGATTCGGCCGCGGTCGACCGAGGTGTCGAGTATCTCGTCCGCACCCAGCGTGCGGACGGCGGCTGGGACGAGGAGCTCTACACCGGCACCGGCTTTCCGGGCGCCTTCTACATCAACTACGAGATCTACCGGCTCGTCTTCCCGATCTGGGCGCTCGGCCGCTACGTCGCGCGGAGCATGCGATGACCGGAATCGTCAGTACGCCGTTGTGGTCCGAGTGGCTCGCACTCCACGACCGGCTCGCGGCCGACGTCGTACGCACCGGTCGCTCGTCGAACGGCGGCCTGACCGATGGGCAGCCAATCCTGGTAGCCGGGGTGGCCGGTGCTCTCGGCAACGAACTCCGGCCCGGCGATCTGGTCGTCGCGGACGAGATCCGGGGTGACGCCGAGCCTCTTCTCAGCTACGCATCCCCGTTGCTCGTTGGTGCGTTGCGACGGGCCGGGCTGCGGGTGCATCACGGGCCGATCGTGACGACCCGGCGAATCGTCGACGCGCCGGATGCTCGCCGTACGCTCGCAGCAACCGGAGCCGTGGCGGTCGACACCGAATCCGCGCTGGTCACCGCGGCCGCACCTCCCGGACAGGCGGCCGCGATCCGCGCCGTCGTCGACACGCCGGACCATCGCCTGCTTCGTCCAGGAACGCTGGTTCGCGGGCCGAAGGCCTTGTGGGCCTTGCGTCGCGCCGCTCCGGTCATCGACGCCTGGGCTGCAGCGACCGGCGATCGCGAGGTCGCCCTCGCCGGCCCGAGGTCCTTCTGCGCGGGCGTCGAGCGCGCGATCGAGATCGTGGAACGTGCGCTGGTGACGTACGGCCCGCCGGTCTACGTCCGCCGGCAGATCGTGCACAACAGCCACGTCGTCCGCGAGCTGGAGCGACGCGGCGCGGTCTTCGTCGAGGAGGTGGCCGAGGTCCCCGAGGGCAGCGTCACGGTGCTGGCCGCCCACGGTGTCGCACCGCAGGTCCGGACCGACGCCGCGGCCCGCAACCTCCGGGTGATCGACGCCACCTGTCCGCTGGTCGCCAAGGTGCACAGCGAAGTACGCCGCTTTGTTGCTCGCGGCAACACGGTGTTCCTGATCGGGCACCGTGATCACGAGGAGGTCGTCGGCACCCAGGGTGAGGCGCCCGGCCAGGTGGTCGTGGTGGCCGATCCCGACGAGGCCGGACGGGTGAGCGTCGCCGATCCACGGCGGGTCTCCTTCGTCATGCAGACCACCCTCGCCGTCGACGAGGCCGAGGAGACAGCGGCCGTCCTCCGCGACCGGTTCCCCGCGCTGACCGGTCCGCGCAGCGACGACATCTGCTACGCCACCACGAACCGGCAACAGGCGGTCCGTGCGGTCGCCCGGGACGCCGACCTCGTGCTCGTGCTGGGATCAGCGAACTCTTCCAACTCACACCGGCTCGCGGAGGTCGCCGCGGCCGAGGGAGCCCAGGCTTACCTCGTCGACGATGCGAGCGCGGTCGACCTGCGCTGGCTGCGCGGCGTACGCCGTATCGGCATCACCGCCGGAGCATCCGCGCCACCCCAGCTCGTCGACGACCTGGTCCGGTGCCTGTCCGGCCTCGGCCGGGTCGCGGTCACCGAGACCAGCGTCGCCGACGAGGACATTCGATTCACCCTGCCCAGGGAGGTGAGCTGACCGTGGCCATGCCACTGCGTCAGTCGATCCGCCTCGGTGGTTATCTGCTCAAGCAGAAGCTGCTGCGACGGGAGAAGTTCGCACTGCTGGTCGAGCTCGAACCGTTGTTCGCGTGCAATCTCGCCTGTGCCGGCTGTGGCAAGATCCAGCATCCCGCCTCGGTCCTCAAGCAGCGGATGCCCGTCGAGCAGGCGGTGGCCGCGATCGAGGAGAGCGGCGCCCCGATGGTGTCGATCGCCGGCGGCGAGCCCCTGATGCACAAACAGATCGACGAGATCGTCCGGCAACTGCTGGCCCGGCGGAAGATCGTCTTCCTGTGCACCAACGCGTTGCTGCTACCCAAGCACCTGCACAAGTTCACGCCGCACCGCAACTTCGCCTGGATGGTCCACATCGACGGGCTGCGCGAACGCCACGACGCATCGGTCTGCAAGGACGGCGTGTTCGACGAGGCGGTCGCCGCGATCAAGCGGGCCCAGGCGGCCGGGTTCCGGGTGATGACCAACACCACCTTCTTCGACACCGACACGCCGCAGGACGTCATCGACGTACTCGACTATCTCAACGACGAGCTCGGCGTCGACAACATGCAGATCTCACCCGGGTTCGCCTACGAGAAGGCGCCGGACCAGGAGCACTGGCTCGGTCCCGATGAGACCCGGCAGCTGTTCGCGAAGGCGTTCGCCGGTGGCCGCCGGAAGAAGTGGCGGCTGAACCACTCGCCGCTGTTCCTGGACTTCCTGGAGGGCAAGGTCGACTTCTCCTGCACGGCATGGGCGATCCCGTCGTACTCGCTCAAGGGCTGGCAACGACCGTGCTACCTGATGGAGGACGGGTACGTCGCGACGTACCAGGAACTGCTGGAGGACACGGACTGGAATGCGTACGGCCGGGGCCAGGACCCGCGGTGTGCGAACTGCATGGCGCACTGCGGCTACGAGCCGACGGCCGTGGTGGCGACCATGGGGTCGCTGCGGGAGACCATCCGCGCCGCGGTCGGATCATGAGCAGGTCGGGCGTCGACGAGCGTCCCCGCCCGAACACCGGGTTGCTGGACACCCTGGCTTCACCGGCAGATCTCCGGCGGTTGCCGGCCGCTGATCTGTGTGGACTTGCCGACGAGATCCGTGAACAGCTCGTGCGTCATGTCACGCGGACGGGCGGGCACCTCGGGCCGAACCTGGGCGTCGTCGAGCTGACGATCGCGCTCCACCGGGTCTTCACGTCGCCGCAGGATGTCATCGTCTGGGACACCGGGCACCAGACGTACGTGCACAAGATGCTGACCGGTCGGCTCGGTCGCTTCGACACCCTGCGGCAGGCGGGCGGACTGTCGGGGTATCCGAGCCGGTCCGAGAGCGAGCACGACATCATCGAGAACTCGCACGCATCGACGGCGCTCTCGTACGCCGACGGCCTGGCGAAGGGGTTTCAGCTGACCGGCTCTCTCGAGCGACGGGTCGTCGCGATCGTGGGAGATGGTGCGATGACCGGTGGGATGTGCTGGGAGGCGCTCAACAACATCGCGGCCGCGCCGGACCGGCCGGTCGTCATCGTGCTCAACGACAACGGGCGATCGTACGAATCGACCGTCGGATCCCTGGCCGTCCAGTTGCGGGCATTGCGGACCGGGACGGCGCGGGGCAACGTCTTCGAGCAGCTTGGGCTCGCGTACCTCGGCCCGGTCGACGGTCACGACATCTTGGCTCTGGAGGCGGCGTTGCGGACTGCCGCCCTACTCCAGCACCCGGTCGTGGTGCATTGCCTCACCCGCAAAGGCGCCGGCCACGCTCCCGCCGAACTCGACGAAGCCGACCACCACCACACCGTCAACCCGGCCCGCGCCGATGTCGCCACGAGCCAGGTTCGCGGACCCGTGTGGACGGATGTGTTCGGGCAGGAATTGGTGGCGATCGCGGACGAGCGGAAGGATGTGGTCGCCGTGACAGCGGCGATGGTACGGCCGACCGGGCTGTTTCCCTTGGCCTGCCGGTATCCCGAGCGCGTGTTCGACGTCGGGATCGCCGAGCAGCATGCGGTGACGTCGGCTGTCGGGCTGGCGGTGGCGGGGCTGCATCCCGTGGTCGCGATCTACTCGACATTCCTGAACCGCGCCTTCGACCAGGTACTGATGGATGCGGCGCTGCACCGCGCGCCGATCACCTTCGTCCTCGACCGCTCCGGCATCACCGGTCCGGATGGTCCGTCCCACCACGGAATGTGGGATCTGGCTCTGTGCGGATTGGTGCCCGGCATGCAGGTCGCGGCGCCTAGGGACGCTCAGCAGCTGCGGCTCCTACTGCGCACCTGTGTCGATCACCAGGCTGGACCCACCATGCTCCGGTTTCCGCGCGGACGTAGCGGAGCTGCGCTGCGTGCCACCGGCAACATCGGTGCAGCCGAACTGCTGACCGACAGCCGACCGGAGGGGCTCGCTGCCGGGCAGCCCGAGGTGCTGCTGCTGCCTGTCGGCCCGCTGGCGGCGGCAGCAGTGGACGCGTCGCATCGGCTTCGGGAGCTGCGAATCCGCACGACCGTCGTCGATCCCCGTTGGATCATCCCCATCGAACCCGAGCTCGTCCGTTTCGTCGGCGAGCACCGACTCGTGGTGACGATCGAGGACAACACACTGCCTGGTGGATTCGGCGATGCGCTCGCACGGGCGCTCCGGCGTACGGCGTCACGCCCAGAGATCATCACGCTTGGTTTGCCCGGTGAGTTCGCCCCGGCGGGGGAGCGTGCGGACCTTCTCCATACGTACGGGCTCGACGCCGAAGGCATCACGCACGCCGTCGCAGGCGCCGTGTGAGCCGACCTGCGCTGATGGCGCCTGTCGGCATGTCTCGCTGTTCGGTGAGCTGCCGGCCTCAGGAGAAGGCTGTTCGCGGGTGACGAGGCAGCGGCCGATCAGGACGATCGGCCGTCCGGTGCGCCGAGGCCGCGGGCGGTGTGCCGGAGGGTGGCGTTGTCCTCTGTCGACCGCCAACGGACAACGGCTGCCCGTTCACCCGCCCTCGACCGGGCGGCGGCGCTGAGGTCGTCGATCTCGTCCACGTTCGTGATGAGCAGTACGGCGACAGCCTCGCGTGTCCCGGAAAGGTCTGACTCGATCGTCGACACATCGAGGTGGACCGACCGATCGCGGGCCCATCGAATGACCACCCGGAGCTGGAGCTCGTCCACCCAGTACGTCGGCCGTCGGGGATGCCAGTCCTTGTCCCGGCTGGGCGGATGGACCTCGGGGAGTGCTTGCCGGACTGCGTCGTACAGGGCCTCCCGGTAGGCCTGAGCGCTGCGATCGTCGGCGCCGAAAGTGACGCGTTGCAGCCCGACCTCCTTGGGCAACCGCCCGCTGACGGCTGTGACAGCCACGACCGCGCCCACGAGCAACGATCCGAGGGCGGTGAGATCGCTGGCGCCGCGGAAAGCGAGGAGTACCCCGACAACGACGAGCGCGAGCCCGCCGAGCCCGAGGACGACCCTGATACCGGGTCGCATATCCGCTGCCACAACCCTCACATCCCTAGGTACCTCCATGATCACTCTTCGCTGGCAGGAAGTCACGTCCAGTGGTGACTCGGCCCCTCTGAGCCTCGGCAGCGCGCCAGAAGCGGGGGATGCGGTCAGCGCTGATGTGCGACTCTCACCCAAAGGGCGGCGGCGGTGTTCGTTGTCCGCTTACGTGACCGTCTGCGCAGGGATTCCCTGAACCTTCGTAATGGGTCTTCCTCCGCGAGCACGCACGACCTAGGTTGTGGTGGCAGTACCCCTGCGTCGACACGGAGGCTCCGATGGCGCCGAAGACCTGGACCACCACCGTCGCCCTGACCGCGACTGCGGCACTGACCCTGGCGACAGGGCTGACAGCGCCCGTTGCCAGCGCGAAGCAGCCGACCGGCACCACCACGGCGAAGGCGCTGGTCTTCATCCCGAACCCAGTGCAGTCCAGTGGTGACCAGACGATCACCGACCAGAAGGACTCCGCGACGGCGGTCCCCCGCGGCGAGTACTACGAGGTCACCCTGACCGACCTGGACGGCTCCGGCTACCTGCGCGGCACGTGGGCGAACGTCCGCAGCAGCACCGGCACCCCGGCATACAGCACGAACGGCACCTACTTCTACAACCGGCACGACGACCAGTTCGAGCAGGTGATGTCGTACTTCTGGGGCACCGAGGCACAGAAGTACCTGCAATCGCTCGGCTTCGGCACCGAACTGCCGCCGGTGAACGCCGAGAGCCAGGACTACAAGGTCGACCAGTACGGCGTGGACAACTCGTTCTCCTGGGACAAGCACGACACGATCACCCTCGGCAAGGGCGGCGTGGACGACGCGGAGGACGGCGAGGTGATCGTGCACGAGACCGGGCACGCCGTCCACGACGCGCAGGTGGCGGGCTTCGGATCCTCGCTCGAGGCCGGCTCGATTGGCGAGGCATGGGGCGACTACTTCTCGGTGACCGTCGGCGACTGGGTAGCGAAGAAGTACGGCGTTCCGGTGAAAGCGCCGCTGGCATGTGTGATGGACTGGGACTCGACGTCGTACACGTCGACGACGCCGCACTGCCTGCGCCGTCTGGACGCCGGCAAGCACTATCCGGAGGACGTAGTCGGCGAAGTGCATGCGGACGGTGAGATCTGGTCGCAAGCGCTGTTCCAGGTCCGTACGGCGCTCGGTCCGAAGGTCGCCGACCGGATCATCGTCAACGCGCAGTTCGGGTTCGCTCCGGACACCAGCTTCGCCGCTGCAGCCCAGCACACGGTCGCGACCGCACAGTCGATGTACGGAGCCACGCAGGCCGCCGTCGTCCGGAAGGCATTCGCGGACCGCGGCATCCTCTAACCGCGCAGGACGCTAGCCTCGCTCAGCCAGCGACGTCACCAGTGAAGCGGTTATGTCGTCAAGTGAGTGCACGACAACGGATGCGAGGCCGAGGGCGTCCTTGTCGGGCGGAAAGGCCTTGTTGGGAACTGCGATGACGCGCAAACCCGCCCGGGCAGCTGACCGCAGTCCGTTGCTCGAGTCCTCGATTGCAACCGCCTGCTGTGCGTCGACAGTCAACTGCCGCACCACCTCCTCGTAGACCGCGGGTGACGGCTTGCCGGCCTGGACCTCCTCGGTGGACACGCTGACACGGAACTTGCTTGCCAGGTTCGCAGACTCGAGGACCGCGTCGATCAGCTGTCGCGGTGACGATGACGCCAGTCCCAGCGGCCAGTGGCTCGCGAGTCGTCGCACGACCTCGATGGCGCCAGGCAGCAGCGGCAGCCGTAGCCGGTATCGGCTGGCCATGCGGTCGATGACTTCGGCCGCCACGTCCTGCGGCCGGCCAGGTACATCGATCACCGCCGTAAGGTAGTCCGACCACTCTGGCGTGCTCATGCCCTGCAATGCACGGGTCGCGCCAGCGGGCCAGGGGCGGCCGGCTTCGGCGGCGACTCCGCGACGGACCTCGTCCCACTGCTGCTCGGAGTCCACCAAAACACCGTCAAGGTCGAAGACCACTGCCTGTATCTCGCGGTCCGCCATTGCACTCCCTCGGTCGGTCGATGCCGATCGCTCGCTTGTTCAAGCCTGCTGGCCACTAGAGGAAATGCCAACCGCCCGGACCACCGCCTGCGGTGCCCTAAGGGTGCGGTTCGTGGGGATCAGGGGGCGACCCGGGGCCCCCACAGTGTGCCGTGCACCTGCGACGAGGGCGATCGGAATCGTCAGGTAGCGAACGTCGAGCGCCTGGTGGCTGGCCGGTACCGGTTGGAAGCGTTGCTGGGCCGAGGCGGCATGGCCGCGTCTGGCTCGCCGAGGACGAGCTGCTGCTGCGGCGAGTGGCCCTGAAACAGGTCGTGCTCGGCGGGCGCCCGTCCGAGCATGTCCGCGCCAGTGCGGCCGAGGCGCGGGCGGCGCGACTGGATCACCACAATGCGGCAAGGTGTGAGCACCGGCGTACACCGAAGAAGGAACTCGAACGACCAGCAAACGAAGGTGTCAGTTCGGGGAGCTTCTTGTGATTGTCGAGGTGAAATCAGAACGGAAGTAGCCGACCTGACGGTGTACGAAGGTCGAGGGATCTCGGGCGCCTGCGCCTGAGCGTTCCCCTCGGCCTTGGCCGAATCAGGACCTGATGCATCGGATTCACCTCCTTCGAGGTGTCGGGGTGGGTATTGATCTCACTGGTACGACGACGCAGCCCGTCGGAATGTGACCTGGCGTGCCGACCCTGCTCCGAGAGCGATCATGAGGGAGGGGCATCCGGCGCACACCTCGGTCTCCGCCTTCCGGTCTCGGCGGATCACGTACGCGAGACCTCAATGACGCCGCAACTAGTGCCTCGTCAAGCAACGTTGGGTAGGTAATCGGGTCGGCGGATCTTGGAGTCGACGGCGAAGTGTCGTTTGGGTTGGGCGCGTTTGTTGCGCCAGCGGACGTAGCCGGCGATCGCGGCCTCTTGGGCGGTGTGGCTTTGGTAGTCGCTGCCGTCGAGGGTGAAGTAGCGCAGGGCGGTGAACTCGCACTCGATCCAGTTCAACCACGACGCGTTGCTCGGCGTGAACACCAGCTCGACATCGTTGGCGCTGCACCAGTCGATGACCTCGGCCTTCTTGTGTGGCCCGTAGTTGTCGCACACGACGTACAGCTTCCCGGCCGGGTACCTGGACCGGAGCTGTTTGAGGAAGCCGAGGAACTCGGTCCAGCGTTTGCGGTCGCGGAACCGGTAGAACATCTGCCCGGTCGCCAGGTCCAGCGCGGCGAACATGTGCCGCACCCCGCCGGTGCGGTGATAGGTGGCCCGCAGCCTGGCCGGGCGAGCGGTGGGGAACCATCCTCTGCCCGGGCGGGGTTGGAGGTTCAGCGGCCCGAACTCGTCGACGCAGAGCACGCGCCCATCGGCCGGCGGATGGTCGTACAGGCTGAGAACACGAGCCATCTTGGCGGCGAAGTCCGGGTCCTTGCTGGCCTTCCAGGTCTTGGTCGCCTGCCACCTGATACCGGCCTTGCGGAGGATCTGGCGCACCGATTCGGCACTGATCCGAATGTGTTTGTGCTCGGCTAGGTACTCGACCAGCTTGGACAGGCTCCAGGTCGTGAACGGCCGGCCGAGCTGCTGCGGCGGGGTCTTGGCGACCCGGCAGACCGTCTCACGCACCGGGGGGCCGAACCTGATCGGTCGGCCCCCGCTCCATTTTGGGTCCAACGCCGCGAACCCCTGTTCGTTGAACGCGTGGATCACCTCCCGCGCATACTGCGGCTTCATCGCGAACATGCCCGCCGCCTCCGCAGCACTCCGCCCTTGAACCGACGCCAACACGATCCCCGCCCGGCGAAGCCGAACCCGATCCCTCGTGGTCCGCGTGATCCGCACCAGACGCTGTGCCTCCTCGGGCTCCAGCGAACGAACGAACACCTCAGGCTGTCGAGCCATCACCACCTCCGACAGCAAGCCTTCAGACTCACCACCGGACCGGTCAACCCGACACCGGTTACGACCCCAACCTTTCTGGATGAGGCACTAGTACCGCGGATGTAACGGTGGCCAGGACGCTCGGCCTGGTGTTACCGGCTCGCCTGGCCGGACAGTGGGATCGCGATGACCTCGCCGATGTCGGCGCAGACGCCGCAGTTCGACACGTATGCCTTGCCGTCTCGGAGCGCCAACCCTGTCGGCATCATGAGACCTTCGCTGGCGATGACCGTGCGCGAGCCGTTCGCGTCCACGCGGATCAGCGCACCCGTCGTATCACCCGACAGCAGGCCGTTGTGGGCGATCTCGAGCACGTAGAGCGAGTGGTCGGGACCGAATGCGATGTCGATGATGTTCGTGAACCCGCTGGCGACCACCTCAGGTTGTCCGCCCGGCTCGACCCGGTAGACGTTCGCGCCGCCGACCGGGAAGGGGAACCCGGTGAGCTGACCGACGTACAGCGCGCCGTCCGGACCGCGGGTCACTGTCGTCGGCACGGCCTGCATCGGGATGTCTGGGCCACCGAACGGGTTGGGCACCAGTCGCGGTGGGAACACCGCGAGGGTTGAGATACGTCCGGGTTGGCGCACGCCGAGGAGGGAGTTGCCGCCGGCGTCCGCGACCACCTGGCCTCCGGCCGTGGAGAGCAGACCCTGCGGGTTGCTGTCGGGGAGTCCGCCGTCGGGATTGTCCGACAGCTCGAACCCGCCGATGTCGGCCACCAGCCGGAACGTCCCCTTCGACGGCTTGGCACGGACCAGGGTCGCGGCCGTCTGCCCCTCCGGAGGCAGTGCCGTGCGGAGGGTCGGGTCGTCGCCGAGGCCTAGCGTCACGTACAGGTTGCCGCTTCCATTCAGTGCCACGTCAGACGGTCCGAAGACCTCGGGCGTCCCCTGCAAAGCGAATGACGGGAGTCCGGTGAGGACCCGAGTCTGATGGCCTCGCTTCACCTCGGTGACCGCGCCGGTGGCGCCGTAGCAGATCTGTCCGAGGGGGTGTGGGAGGCATGGGCTGGTGCCGCCCACGCCCGCTTCGGCGACGTACAGGGTGCCGTTCGGGCCGAACGCCAGGCCGCGAGGGCTGTCGAGCCCTGACGCGACCACCCGCCACGGTGAGTCCTGGCTGACCGCCGGCGTAGCCGGCAGGACGGCGAGACTCAACCCGGTGCTCAGTGCTGTACCGATGATCATCGTGCGCCGGAACATGTGCCCTCCCCTGGTAGTGCACCCCCTTCTCCCGAGTCTGCTCATGACCGTTCCAGCCGTCCATAGTTCGCGTCGCCCCATCGACTTCGGGCTCTGAGGACACATCAGACGGCCGGCACCGACGTTTCCTCCGGCTACCGACAGAGAGGCGCCGCGCACGGGTTGTGCCGGGCAATCAGCCTGCGCTGACGACCCGCCGGCCGCCGGGCGCTACCGCCGGTACTCCGCGAGGCAGCCGCCCGTGACCCGTACTGGTGACCGCTCCCCGGCCAACGCCGACCCCTACGCCGACCGCAGCGTGTTGCTGTGGACCTGTCCGGCCGAGGTTTCGGCACCGGCGGCGACTCCGCTGTTCACATCCGCTGTCGTCTCGGCTCGCCCAATCGCCTCCAGAGCACCGACAGCGGGAGACGGCTGCCGCCGGACTGACTCAGACCTCCGCGACGGCCTCGTAGCCGCCGGCTTCCTCGACCGTCTCGCCCCCGCCGGCTCTTCTAAGCCCCGCCGCAGGCGAAGCTTTCCCTCAGGATTCCACCCCGACGCCTGACTGACCCACAGTTGCCCCGCGCAACCATCCCTCGATCCGCCACCGCAACAACAAACAGGCGACGCGAACACGCGCCGCCTGATGATCTGAAACAACTGTTTCAGTGTTTGAGTAGGGACACGCACCTTAACCACAGGCGACTCGAGCGGAGCTCACCCGGGCCGGCGACTGTTGTGCGGCGTCGACTGCAATTACCGCTCCAAGGCCCACAGCCGGACCGAGTCGAGCGGCTGTGAGTCCTTCAGGCTCTGCTGAGGGCAGAAGACCAGCTCTGCGCTCGCTGGTACCCCCGGCCGTCGTCGATATCAGCAACCGGGTCAACTCGATCCCCCTCCCACCCGGCCGAGGGCGCCGCGCAGACTTCGGGCGTCTGGGTTAGCGGCTGTGCGCTCAGAACGGCCGACCCGCTGGCAGGACAAGCACACATCTCGCTTGGCGAAGCGATCGATCTGTTCGGTGGCTTGCCAGGCTCGGCGGGTCGTCTCGAGGGGGTCGGGGCGGTAGTAGAAGCTACCGTGGTTCCGGGATAACTCAAATGCTTGGATGAGGTAACTGCAAATGATTCCACTTTGCTGATGTGCAGCCTTGTGGAAACCGAGCCGGTTGGAGGATTCTGGCTGCAAGGGGGCAGCGGTCGTCGGGCATGGTGAGACGACTGCGCCGGCTTCCGGTCGGCTGGGGCAGTAGCAGCAACAGGGGGAACCATGTATAGAAGAATCATTATCATGGTGCTGGCGTCGGTTCTGATCGCCATCGTCGGGACTGGCACCGCCAGCGCTCAAACCGTGGCGGTTCAGGATCCTGTTGGAGACTCGGGAAACCCTAACGACCAAAGCCTCGGCAGTGAGAAAGAGCAGGGGTACTTCGATATCGTCCGGGCCGAGGTCTCCAAGGATTCCGGAACATTTGCCATGAGCCTGCGTCTTGCAGCTCCCGTGCCGGCAGCGCCCCCGCGCCCCAAGGGCGATTCCGGGATGTTCTTATGGGCCTTTGCCCTTGACACCCAGCCAGGTTCGATCGCGGGCTATCTGTACCCGCCAGGACAAAAACGACCCTTTGAATATTTCGTCCTGCTGGCCTGGGATGGCATCGCATTCAGCGCGTTTGTCATCGATCGGACGCCGCTCCCTTCGGGTGGAGAAGCTGTCACCAGTTACATTCCGTTCTCGTTCAACACTGCGCGCGACGAAGTGCAGTTCGGGATCGATCCGGCATTGATCGGCAACCCCGCGGCGTTCGAGTGGCTGTCGGTCAACGTGCTGCGGAAATCGCATTTCGGCGCAGAGGCATTGCAGGTTCTCGATTTTGCCCCTGACGCCGGCACAACGAACTGGCCCTAGCCTCGAAGTTTCATGCCGGTCCGGCGTGTCGTGAACCTTGCTGCGTGTGTGGTTGAGGTGCGGTTGGTCGGGGTGGTGGCATGCGTCCGGCCCGGTTGTCGCGCCGGGTGGGCGGGTTCCGGGTCCTCGGGGCCGATCTTGGTAGTCCAGTCCGGTCAGCGTTGGTACACCTGCCGCGGTCCCGAGCAGCCCAACGGCACGTGGGATTTCGCGACCCACCGGCGCCCGCTCGAGGTACACCTGAATCCCACCGGCAGCAGCGCGATCGCGCACTCCGGCATGCTGGACCAGATCTCCCTGGACAGGTGGACCGCCGTCGATCCCGGCGTCGCCACCGTCCGCCGACGCGTGGTCGTTCACGGCCAACCCGGCCCGTGGTACATCACCAAGGCCGTAGACGGCCTTGCCTTCATCCACGCCTGGGACGGCCGAGACCTCCATCTCGGCGACAAGGTCACCGTCCAAACCGAGCAACTGGACCCGACCGGCCACCGCATCGGCTCACAAGCAGAAATTACAACCGCCGTCAAAGCGACCGCCCCCGACGACAACACCCCCACCCTCGAGTTCCCCCTCCGCTGACTCGCGGACCCACCCATGTACCTACACGTACTGCGGCGCCCCGGGAACATCACGGTGCCCAGACCTTGGCGCTCCCAGCCAACGGACCACCGCGTATCCGATCACCCCCGGTCAGCTCGTCAGCCTTGTTGTCGTCGATATCGAACTGGTTGAGCAGATTCGCCCGGCCGGCTGCTTGTGCGTAGCGAGCACACGTGACCTACCTGCGACGCCGGGCGCGCTCCGTCTGGGCAGACCTGTATCCGGGTTGTGGCATGGATGGACGTTTGCGGGCCTCCAGAATCTGACCGCCCCGTCGCTCCGGGGCCGATCGGTAGCTTGGCTGATAGCCTGTGGCCCATGGGCCACAGGCTCCTGGTCCAACTTCGCAGCCGAGCCTCCGCCCTCCGAACGCTGGGGAAGGCTGCTTCGAGGCTCCCTCGCAAGGGGAAGGACGTTCATTCGCCCGAGGGAGGCGATGGACGGCCGACGCGGCGAGGCTGGGTGCGTGAAGACATCGACAATCCACCCGGCAGGCTACGTAACAGTTGCCGCGATGGTGCCGTACCTCTCGATCAAGGCTGCCTGGCTTCTTGGCAGCGATGTCGGCGTCGTTCAGCCTGGCCTGATGCGTACTGCGCCCTTCGTCGTGGGCAACCTGATCACCGCCACGATGGAGGTTGCCGGCGCCGTGCTGGCGTTGGCACTCGTTCACCGATCGGGGCGACGACTGCCCGCCTGGCTGGTGTTGTTCCCGCTGTGGGTCGCGGGAGGCCTGCTCGCGCCAGTGATGCTCGCGGCCCCCCTTGGCTTCCTTGCCGGGACCATCACCACGCCTGTGGCAGACAACCCCATCGAAGGCCTGCAGGGGTGGGTGTACGGCGTCGTCTACGCGGGCTTCATCCTGCAGGGCGCCGGGCTGGGGGTTGCGTTCATCCTGCATGTCCGCGCCCGCTGGGCGCACGTCTTCCGCGCCCGCATCGACGCCATGGATTCACCAGGCTCAAACCGAGGCCGGGTGACTGCTGCTCTCGGCGCGCTTGTCGCGCTGGTCGTCACGGTCCGCCTGTTCTGGGCCTTCGGCGGACCGAGCGGGCTGGCCAGTGAGGTTCGAGACGGCCGGAGCATTGCCCAACGGGCACTGGACGTTTCATCGGCGAGTCTTGCGCTCGCGGGTCTGCTCGGACTGGTCATCCTCGTCTTCCGCCGACCACAAGCCATCCGGGCCTGGGGTCCGCTGGGGGCCGCGTGGCTGGGTACCGGCGCGATGTTCTGCTCGGGCGGCTATCAACTCACCCTCCTGCTCGCGCCCGGCACACCGTTTGATGCGGCCGGCGGTGAATGGTTCGGCCTGATCGTGGCTGCCCAGGTGATTGCCGGCCTGCTGGGCGCGATAATCCTTTGCGGAGTTCGCCTTTCGCCGTCCCACGCTCCTGTGCCGGGAGATTCCGTACGCGTTCCATGACGTACTCGGCGTCGGCCGCGACGATGAGGTGCACGTGGTCGGCGAACGGGCCCAGTACCGTTCGCGATCGAGGCGACCGCTGCGGAACACGCCCGTGTGGGCCAGCCGACCTGCCGAGGGTGGCGATATCGGGTGCCCGCCAAGCTCGGTCGGTTGTCCGGCCGGTTCAGGGAGCGAGGTGTTCTTGGAGGCGGAACAGACCCGCCGCGATGCAGCGGCGGACCTTGGTCAGTGGACCCGGTGTCGTGTTCGGCCTGGGCGCCGGGATGATCTTCACAAGCTCCACGGCCGCCGCATCGCGCGAGGCGCGGGAGTTTTTGTGTGGTGGTCGCGGATGATGCGCTGGGGCCGCCGCACCCTCTGTGCCTACCGACGAAAACCGCGAGCCAGGCGTAGCCGGGGCGACTAAGCTCGAGGATGGTCCACGACGAGGAGGTCCCGTGTTCCAGCCACTACTGGCGTCCGCGACTAGAGCCGTTGAAAAACTCCGTGACATCGGTGAACCCCTACCCGACGACCTGACCAGCCAGCTGGCAAAGCTGGCGGACGACGCCGAGACCGACGCCGTCAGGTCCGCCAAAGTCGAAGAACTCATGCACCCCTACGTCCTCGCCGACGTCCAGATCGACGAGCAGGGCCTGACTGCGACTACGCCGGGTGCTGCGCTACCACGACTTGTTCAGCACGGGTGGCGAAGCTTCCTGGTCCGTGTTGCGAACCCGCATCGGCTGCTCGGTGATCTGTCCGCGCCGTCGAATCATGTGCTCGGGCTGGTCGACCACCACAGCCACGCATCGCGGATCACGCTGCACGACACGTTGACCGTCGTACCGCGGATCGAGGGCAGCTGGCTGCAGGTGAAGCTCGCCGGTCCGACCGACGTGTCCGGCCTGGACGTCGAGTACAAGGTCATCAGCCTGTACAGCCGCGATGGCGGCAGCCGCAGCGGTGAGCTGACGTTCGTCCTGGCGGTGGAGGAGGCGACGGAGAGCCTGACCCGGCCGCCGTTCGCGAAGGCCGGCCAGCGGATGGGATTCGAGAGCCGTCAGTACGCCGCGATGTTCGACTTCGACTGCCTGCCCGCCCGCGACATCCGGTTCGACGTCCGGGAGCCTGACGGCAGCAGTACCGTGGCGGCGCTGACCGTCCGGGATTCCCAGCGGCGGGCATACCCGTCGAAGGCGATGCGGCTGGCGCCGGACATGTTCTTCCACGAACACGTCTACCGGGCGACCGGCGAGGTGATCGCGCTCCCGGCCGGTCAGTACGAGATCTCCGCCCGCCGCGGACCGGAGTATCGCGAGGTTCGCGTCGAGGTGGACCTGTCGGGCGACAGCGAGGCGGTCACGATCGAGCTCGATCGCTGGGCCGATCCGGCCGCACGTGGCTACTACTCGGGTGACCCGCACATCCACGCCGGCGGCTGCTCGCACTACAGCGTGCCGTCGGAGGGCGTCACTCCGGAGACGATGATCCGGCACGTTCGCGGCGAAGGGCTCTGGATGGGCAGCGTGCTCACCTGGGGACCGTGCTACTACCACCAGAAGCAGTTCTTCAGCGGCTTGTCCATCAGCCCGCGCGCCGAGCTGGAGTACCCCGCCATGCAGCAGGCCCAAGGCATGACGTGGGATCCGCAGGACACCGACCGCGACAGCCAGAGCCTGCTCCGGTACGACCTCGAGGTGTCAGGCTTCCCGTCCAGCCATTCCGGTCACGTCATCCTGCTCGGGCTCACCGACCAGGACTACCCCGGCACCCAGCTGATCGAGGACTGGCCGTCGTGGAACCTGCCGGTCATGCGCTGGGGCCACGCGCAGAGCGCGCTGGTCGGGTACGCGCACTGCGGTCTCGGCCTCTCGGTCGGAACCGACGAGTTGCCGAACTACGTCATCCCGGGGTTCCAGTCGATCGGTTCCAACGAGATCATCGTCGATGTGCCGCTCGGCGCCGCCGACTTCCAGTGCGGTGCCGAGTTCGCTCCCGCCGCCGAGCTCAACATCTGGTACCACCTGCTGAACGTCGGCTACCGCACTCTGATGCTCGGCGAGACCGACTATCCCTGCATCTACGACGACGGCCCGGGAGTCGGGCGCACCTACGTCCGACTGCCTGAGGCGCCGCACGGTGAGCAGGCGTTGGAGGCGTGGCTCGCTGGGCTGAAGGAGAGCCCGTCGTACTTCGGCGACGGCCGCAGCCACGTCTACGACTTCGCCGTCGACGGCGACACCGGCCGAGAGCACGCTGTCGACGCTCCGGGATCCGTCCAGGTGACCGCGACGGTCGCGGCCTGGTTACCCGAACAGCCACCCGCGCCACCAGCGGCGGGCCAGCCTGTGTACTCCGCACCTGTCGGCTGGCATCTCGAGCGGTCGCGGATCGGCCAATCCCGCAATGTGCTCGTCGAGGTCCTGGTGAACGGCGTTCCGGCCGGCGCGCAGGAATTACTTGCGGACGGCAACGAGCAGGCCGTCGAGTTCGACGTGGACCTGAAGCGTTCGTCCTGGATCGCGCTGCGGATCCTGCGCAGTGTCCACACCCAGCCGATCTTCGTCGAGATCGCTGGGCTCCCGATCCGGGCGTCGCGTCGCAGCGCGCAATGGTTGCACGACTCGGTCGACGCGCTGTGGAAGGCGAAGTCCGGGTTCATTCGCGAGACCGAACGATCGGCGGCGCGGGAAGCGTACGACGCCGCGCAAGCCACCTATCTGGTCCGGAGCGACGAATGTGAGGTGGACTGATGGTTCACGGCGAACCGGCGGGCTGTTGCGGGCCGGTCGATACCACGGCACCGATCTCGGTCACGATCAATCCGGAGGCACGGGTGAATGTCGCCCGGACCGGGAGCCGGGTGGAGAGTTTGACCATCGGTGACTGGCACACGATCGGGTTCCCGATCGTCAACACCGGTTACGTGACAGGTCTGCTGGTGATCGAGGGCGACCCGGTGCCGGACGTCGAGCTGGACCTTCCGGTGCACGAGCTGACCGGCGAACCGCGCCAGGAGGGTGGCTTCCGGGTCCGCTTCGACGTACCGACGATCGTAGACGTGACACTGACGTTCTCTGCCCTCGGCGCACTCGGAGGGCTGGCCATCCACAGTTCCCTGCACCTGATCCTCCGGTCGCACCTCGCTCCCCTCCCGATTGCGTGAGGCGGGTTGCCGGGTGCGTGAGCTCGCTAGGCTGCCCGTCGTGACCGGTGATTTCGAGGGGTGGCCGAGGGCCGCCTTCGATGTGCTGCTCGAGCTTGACGGTGATCCTCCCGCCGAGGTCAGGCGGCGATGCAGGCGAGACCGGGAGGAGCTGGTTCGCCGTCCGATGATCGAGCTGCTCAATGCGGTGGCTGACGTGGATTCCGCGTACGAGGACTTCTCCGTCTGGGGCTACGGCGACGTTCTGGTGGAGGCATGGCAGCGGCAGCACGCGATCGTTCGGCTGGCCGGGAACGTCGAACTGGGCATCCGGTTCGATCTCGACGGCCTGGAGGTTGGCGTGGCGTGGTGGTACGCGCCTGCGGTGCAGATCGAGCGGTACCGGGCCGCGGTGGCGGAGTCCGGTTCCGGACGGCGGCTGACCGGCATCGTCCGGAAGCTCAAGCGAGAGGGGTTCGTGATCTCGGGCGACCTGCTGAAGCGCCCGCTCCGAGGGTATCCGGCCGACCACCCGCGGGCGCAACTGCTGAGGCACCGGTCAGTCATCGCGACCCGGCCGCTCGGGTGTGACGACTGGATTCACACACCCGCCGCGGCCGACCGAGTGGTCTCCGCCTTCTCCCAGTTGCGCCCGCTGGCACGGTGGCTGGTTGAGAACGTGTCACGGCCCCGGCCCTGACGCCGCCGCCGTCTTCGGCATCGCAGTACTGGGTCGCCACTGAGGCTGCTGTTGTCCTTGTCATCAGGCCGCCATGTACAACGCCGGCGCCCCTGGACGACTGCCTGCGGGAGGTCAATCCTGACGGGGGAGTAGTTGGGCCTTGAGCGAGACGCGGGCCCGGCTGATCCGGGATTTGACGGTGCCGATCGGGATGCCGACCTGGTCGGCGATCTCGTCGTAGCTGAGCTCATAGATATCGCGCAGCACCACCGACGTGACTGTCTCGGGCAGATCGGTCTCCAACTGCTCCAGCGCGTCCAGCAGGTCCAGCCGGGTACCGGCGACGACGCTGGTGGTCCGCGGATCGGGGCGGTCGTACTTGGCCGGGCGATTGTCGTCGTGCCAGGCCGCGGTGTTCTCGACGGCGCGGCGCCTCAACCGTCGGTAGGTCTCGCGAGCGGCGTTCGACGCGACCACGTGGACCCAGGTGGTGAAGCGGCTCCGGCCGGAGAAGGTGCCGATCTTCGTGGCGATCGCCAGCAGCGCGTCCTGACAGGCGTCCTCGGCGTCGGCGCGATGCGGCAGCACACGCTGGCAGATCCGCATCACCTGCGGCTGCACCTGCCGGATCAGCTCGTCCAGCAAGGCGGGATCCTGGGCAGCGCGCCGGGCCAGTTCGTCGAGCGCGTCCGCGTCGTTGACCATGGCGTTGAGCATAATGACGGCATGGTTCAGCCCTCTCACTTTGGCCGCTACGCCGTGATTCGGAGGCTGGGCAGCGGTGGTTTCGCCGCCGTCTGGCTGGTCCGGGACGAAGAGCTGGACGCCGAGGTCGCGGTCAAGGTGCTGGCGGAGCATTGGATCGACGATCTCGACGTACGCCGCCGGTTCGTCGAGGAAGGGCGCTTCCTGCGCAAGGTCGAGTCGCCGTACGTCGTCGGGGTGCACGACATCGGCACCACCGACGACGACCGGCCGTTCCTGGTGCTCACCTACGCCGACCGCGGCACGCTGGCCGACCGGCTCAAGGCAGGCCCGCTTCCGCTGACCGACACAGTGGAGGTGATCGAGAACGTCAGTGCCGGCCTGCAGGAACTGCACGACCGAGGCGTCCTGCACCGGGACGTCAAGCCGGAGAACGTGCTCTTCCGCAGTACGCCGACCGGAGAGCGGGCCATGCTCGGCGATCTGGGCCTGGGCAAGTCTCTCGACGCGGTGTCGCGGGTGACGATGCCGGGCGGCACCCCGGCCTATGTCGCGCCCGAGCAGGTACGCGGCGACGTACTCGACCCGCGAGCCGATCTGTATGCGCTGGCCGCGGTCACCTACGCCGCGCTGGCCGGCCAACCGCCGTACGGTGCGACCACTTTGGCAGCTGTCCTGGCCGTCGACGGGCCGCCTGCCTCGTTGCGTACGATCCGTGACGACGTTCCCGCCGAGGTGGACGCGGTCGTCCTGCGTGGGTTGCAACAGGCCCCAGAGCGGCGGTGGCCGGACGTGCGGTCGTTCGCCGAAGCGCTGCGGACGGCCGCCCTGGCGAGCGTCCCTGCGACCGCCGGTCGGCCTTCGGTCAGACCTTGGGTGGCGGCGACGATCGCAGCCGCGCTGCTCGGTGGTGCCGGTGGCTACGTGGGCTGGCAGTACGGCGTTCACCACCAATGGGTACGGGTCGAGGACAAGCAGCAGGTCCTGTCGGTCGAGCTTCCTCGCGGCTGGACGCGTACCCGGGCCGGCGACGGCTGGCTGCCGCAGGGGTCGACCGGCTCGCTGCCCGGTTTACTGGTGAGCGGCAACAACAACGACTGGGACAAGGCCAACGCGAAGGTGCCGGGTGTCTTCGCGGGAGTGCTGCCGCCGGGAGACTTGCCCGCGGCCACCAGCCTCCCCGGTCCGTCGGGCTGCACTGTGTCGCCCGAGCAGATCAACAATGACTCCACGGCAACGGCCAAGTACGCCGGCTGCCCGGCCGGCATGACGACGTACGAGCGAGTGAAGCAGTTCCAGGGACAGCTGGTCCGGATCCAGGTACGGGCCGAGGACGACGCGCAGGCCAAGAAGGTGCTCGACTCGGTGGACTACAAGCCAAGAAAATAAGGCGATGCGGCCCCTCGTCGGAGCAGCCGCACCGCCTTGGCGTCAGTGGCCGAGCTGGTACGGCCGGTTGTTCTCGTCGCCGGTGCCCTTCTTCAAGGGGGCGGCCAGCTCGCAGGTGCCGGTCTTCGGCGCACACCGGGCGATGGCTGTCTTGCCGCCCTGCTCGGCGAGCACCAGCACGTGGTCGTCGTCCTCCATCACCGTGGAGATGATCGCCACCGCGGAACCCCCCGACCACTCGCGGACGGCCTTGCCCGTCTTCAAGTCCAGCGCGGCGAACAGTCCGTCGCCGTAGCCGTCCCGATAGGCCGGCCCGCCGAGCGCGAAGTCACTCCCGCTGCGCAGCTCGTCGACCGCGTAGTCGCAGGTCTGCCAGCGCTTCTTGGCCGATGCGAGTTCGACCAGTGCGGTGCAGCTGCCGTCGTCGGCCTGCGAAACGATCGACGCCGCGAGAACGAGGTCCGACGACACCGCGGACGGCGTTGGCGCGGCACTGATCGGCCGCGGGGCGGCATCGCCGGCTGTCCAGCGGTAGAGGGTCTGCTTCGAGGTCTTGGACAACGCGCTGAAGTAGACCTCGCTGCCCTGGACCGCGTGCACGATCGGTCCGTGCTCGCCCGAGCGCTGCAGCGACATCTTCTCGCCGCTGGCGTCGTCGCGCCAGGTCAGCGTGAAGCGAGGAAGTTCAGTGCCGTCTGCAGTGGTCGGCTGGACGGCGTAGGCGCTGGTCGAGTGATCAGCCGCGGAGCGAACCGATGAGACGTCGTTGACGGTCTCGCCGCGGGAGCCTCCGCTCCAGGTGGTGAGCACGGCCCTGCCGTCGTCCTTCGGGCTGTGCAGAACGAGCGCCCCGCCGGTACCTGCCCGCGCAACGTCCCAGACCGGGCCGTCCGAGGCCGGCAAGGTGAACTCGATCTGACCTGAGCGCACCGTTCGGTCGGCGACGTACGCCGTGGTCGGAGCCGCGCCCTGCTTGAGCTTGGTGAGGTCGAGCGTCAGCTTGACCGGTCCGCTCGGCGCGGTCGGGGGAGTCCCGGGCGGCCGGCTCGGTGTCGTAGACGATGTCGGCGCCGGGCTGCTGACACTGTCGATCGGGATGACGCCGCCGGACGCCGCCGCGAGCGTCGGTGTCTGCTGCGCGGCAACCAATGCGCCCGCCACCACAGCAGCGACCGAAACGCCTGTCGCCAGGCCTGCCAGCTTGATACTCCGATTCATGATGCCCTCCGGAATGAGTTTCAGTGTGTCGTACCGGAAGGCTTTGATGGTCAGCCGACACGATCGGTTCACGAAGTCCGCGAATGTCGCCGACACTTCCTCGGAGACGACCCGGCCCTCGGACTGTCCGGCGGAACGCGCACCTCGGCCACCCGCCTGAGGCTCAACGTATAAGCCGTTGGGGCCCGGGCTGTTGCGGTATGGCGTCGGCGTTGGGCAACTGGCGTTCTCGACCTCACCAGAAGATGAGCGACGTCGGGTGGCGCTCCAGATGCTTCAGCTCGTAGGTCGTTTGATCTGCTGGCAGGTCCGTCATCCGAGGCTTGGCGGGCCTTGTTCGATACGGCGGAGGATCGGGTCGAGGCGATAGAAGTCGGTGCCGCTGATTAGCTGCCGTTCGTCCCACCAGGTGGCGCCTGCCTCGGCCAGCGGCTCGATCAAGGCGCGAGACTGCGTGCGATCAGTCGGGCTGATGCCGCCGACGATGACGTCGTACGGCGTCATCGGGTCGACGCGATGGTCGCCGAGGAAGGTCATCAGGTCTCGCAGATCCTCGACGGGGGGAGCCTCGCCGTGGTTCGCGTTCAGGAACAGCGGTACGGCGCCGTCCCAGCGGGCGGCGCGGCGCATCGGAGGCTTGCGTGGCCAGTAGCCGGCGATCCAGACCGGCGGCCGGGGACGCTGGACCGTTGCTGGGAGCAACGTTACGTCGTCGACCCGGTAGTGGTCGCCCTGGTGGTTCACTGTATCGCCAGACCAGTAGCCTGCGAGCAGGTCGAGTCCTTCGTCCAGCCGGCCGGCCAGCACTTTTGGATCAGTCGAGTCGCCGAAGCTGCCGAACTCGTCGTCGATCGGTCCGCCCAGGCCCGCGCCGAAGATCACCCGCCCGTCGCTCAACCCGTCCAGCGTCGCGACCTGCCGCGCCAACTGTTCCGGCCGGCGCCGTGCGACCGGCGTCACCAGCGGACCGAGCTTGATCCGGGAGGTCGCCAGCGCGGCCGCGGTCAGCAGCATCCACGGGTCCCCGAAGGGCTGGCCATGCCGCCGTACCTTGCTGTGGACGACGTGGTCCCAGAGGAAGAGACCGTCCCAGCCGGCCTCCTCGGCCGCCGTCGCCACCCGCGCGACCGTGCGGGCGTCGGCGAAGTCACCGAAGTTCGGAATGTTGATCGAGAAGCGCACCCTTGCATCCTCACCTATCGAGACGCAGTTCGACGAACGGAATAGTGCCGCCTGGCAGCAGGCGGGCAATCGGACCAGAGTGCTGGGACCGATCGGTGAACGTTTGTCGGAGCGGCGTGTGACGATGCAGTCATGGTGAACTCCGAGTATGTGCTGCGGGCGGCGACAGCTGATGACCATGATCGGTTCGTCAGTCTGTTCGCTACGGCGATGATGTTCGAGAGCACGCCGACCGACCTGGACAGGGAGCTGTTCGAGCCAGAGCGGGCACTGTTAGCCGTAGACGGCGACAAGCTGGTCGGTACCGCCAAGGCGATGAGCCGCGACCTGTCGGTACCGGGCGCCGTGGTGCCGGCGGCGCACGTGACCGCGGTCGGCGTCCGCGCGACTCACCGGCGACGGGGCATCCTCTCCAGCCTGATGAGCCGGCAACTGCGCGAGGTACCGGAAGCATTGGCGGTGCTCTGGGCGAGCGAGCCCGGCATCTACGGCCGGTTCGGCTACGCTCCGGCGGTCTGGGGCGTCTCGTACGAGGTCGACCTGCGCAAGGTCGGGCCGCATCCCGTGCACCGCGGCGCCGGCCGCATCGAGGAGCTGCCGGCCGAGGACGCACCCGCTCAGCTGGCACCCATGCTTCGGGAGCTGCAGACGAAGCGTCCTGGAGTGTCGGGTCGATCCGAGCAGGTCTGGCGCAAGCAACTACAGGACGAGCCCGAGAATCGCGGCGGCAAGACCGCCAGGCAGATCCTGGTCCACCGCGACGAGGCCGGCGGCTTGGACGGGTACGCGTTGTGGCGCGGAAAGCTGGTTTGGGGACCCGGCGGTCCGTCCAACGAAGTGACCGTGGAGGAACTGGTCGCTCTCGATCCGACGGCCTACCACGCGCTCTGGCATCACCTGCTGACCCTCGACCTGGCCGCCAAACTCGAGTACGGCCACGCCGCGCTCGACGAGCCGCTGCAGCAGTTGGTGAGCAACCCGATCGCGCTCAATCGGCGGCTGACCGAGTCACTGTGGGTTCGGCTCACGGACGTCAGTCGCGCCCTCGCACAGCGCCGCTATGCCAGCAGTGTGGACGTGGTTGTCGAGGTGAGCGATGACCTCATCGAGGACAACAACGGCCGGTTCCACCTGACCGGCGACACTGAGCACGCCACCTGTGAACGCACCGAGTCCACCCCCGACCTCTCGCTGTCGGTGGGCGAGCTCTCCGCCACGTACCTTGGCGGTCGGCCACTCGCCGAGTTCGCTGCGACCGGCCGAGTCACCGAACACACTCCCGGTGCCCTCTCTGTCACCACAGCCGCCCTCCGTTGGCCCGCGGCCCCCGCGAGTATCGAGATCTTCTAGCCTCCACGGTCGCTCGCGATCGACGGCATAGCTGCGTGGATTACGTCGGCAGTTGCGCCGCCGCCCTGTCCCGGAATCTCCATGCCATCGAAGGAACTCATGCTTGGGGATGATTCTCGTGATCAAACTGTTGTCATCGGCATCATGTTTGGGCAATGAGAAGAGGTGACACGAGTTGTCGCGTCACCTCTGATCGAAACAAGTGTTTCAGTGTCCGAGGAGGAACACGCACCCTAAGCACACATCTCGTGCTCGACGTCTGAGCGGGCAACCGGCCACAAGCCCGGACGCCAACCTCTGAGGTCGGATGCTCATCGCTGTCTACGATCCTGAAGTCTCCGCCTGACCTCTGCGCGGCTGTTCTGGATCGTTGAGACCGCCTGCGCGGATGTCGGTGGATCCGGAGAAGTGACGGGGCCTCCTGCGCTTCCATCGTGAGGCAGCAGGGGGGGCCCAGTAGTTCGGTTCGGCATTCTCTGCATAGGACACCGACTCGTTTGCCAGCATGTCGGGCCGTCCGAGGAGCGGAAGTTCTTGCCCCACACCGCATCAGGGCTCAGAGGTACTCGGACTATGGATGACCGCAGACAAGAAGTGATCCACAAGTGGAGCGACGTCTCGGCAACGACAGCCGGCGGTGAGATACACGGCACGGCTGTTGTATCAGCGGCGTCGGTGGCTCGACCCAATAGGGTCGGAGGGAGGCTGACGCGGTGCGGACCGGCCTGACCGGCCCGTACCGCGTCAGCGTGCGCTTAGCCGTCGGTCGACGCCTGCGCGTCATCTGGCAGGAGCACCGGCCCGACAGCTGGCAGAACGCGGCGGTGGCTGAAGGCGAGCAGGGCGTTGGCTGCCTGTTTGGGGCGTTCGCCGGTCAACGACATTCGGGCGGCGATCAGGCCCGCGACCATGGGAGTTGCGAATGAGGTGCCGCTCCATTGCGCCATACCGGCGAAGTTGCGGAACCGGCCTGCGTTCGGTCGTTCGGTGCATTTGTAGCGCCCGGTCAGAAACGCGTTCACGAGATTCTCTCCCGGTGCGTAGACGTCGACCCAACTGCCGTAGTTGCTGAACGACGCACGGCTGGTTCCGTTGGCGGCCAGTGCTCCCACCGAAACGGCTTCGGGGTAGGCGGCCGGCCAGAACCGCTGGTCAGTGCCGTCGTTGCCGGCGGCGGCGACGAGTACCGGGCCGTCCGCGCTGCCCTGCCGCGGACGGGTGAAGGTGTCGAGAGCGATCGGCGGTACGTCGAAGCGCGTCGTGGAGCCGGCCGAGAGACTGATGATGTCCGGATTCTCGTCCATCACCTCGGCTAGTCGGTCGGCCAGATCCGCCTCGAACACCGCCCCCGCTTTGTTGAAGTAGCTCTTCACCACCACCTCGGCCTGCGGCGCGATCGCGCGGACGACGCCCGCGATGAAGGTTCCGTGACCCGCGTACGGGCGGATCAGCTTGGTCACCGGGTCGAAGGCCACTTCGGCGTCGCCGCTCACGCCGTTCAGCCAGGGTGCACTCGGCGCCGGGGTCCAGCCGACGTCCAGGACAACCACCTTCACCCCGTGGCCGTCGGCATTGCCCACCTCGGTCAGAAATGGATCTGGGAGCGCGCCTTCGAGCACTTCCTCGGGTTCCGTCGCGGGACAAGGACTGACGCTGCAGACGTAGAACAGGTGTTCCGGCGTGACATGGCCGCGGCCGAACCGTCTGTCGGCATGCGCCACGAATCGTTGGATCTCAGTGAAGCCGTCGCCGTCAGGTGCGTCGGCCGGTACGGCGTCCGGCAGGTTGAGCCGGGTGACGCCGAGGCTGCTGCGCCGAGCGTTTCCACCGCCGAAGAGATCGACCGCTCGGGGAGCGTCGTGATCCCTGACCAGCACGCTCCTGGACCGGTAGATGGCGTTCACCCCGGCGGTGCGCCAGTTCGGCGGATCGATCTCGATCTCGTCGCCGAATTCGGCCAGAATCAGCTCGACCTGGTCTTCGAATTTATCGTTTGAATCACCGTCCGGCTGGTTGTTGTTCCCGCCCGAGTTGTTGTCGTCCGGCATCTTTTTTCCCCCTCGATGATCACTGGCAGGTATATCCCGGCCAGTTGACATTTCACTGTGTCGACAAACCAGGGGGTGTGTCGAGGTGACGGCGCCGGGGGATCTGCTGACGTAGGCTTTGTCGCGTCCGCATGATGGGATTTCCGACGCGCGACGGCTGCTCGCGAGCGGACCGCCTCAGTTCACCGCGTCGATCGCTCACCAGGCCCGCGGCATCGGCTTGTGCCAGCTGGGCGACGTCGACACCGCGATCCGGGAGATGCGGCTCGCCGAACAGTCGGTGCACCGGCGGCGCGGACTGGATGCACTGGCCACCCTCGGCGCCACCCTCGGGCGAGCCGGCTACGGCAGACAAGGGCTTGCGTGCCTGGAACGTGCGGTCGCCGGCGCCGGGGCGCGCACTCCGGGCGGAACCTGGCCCGGCGAGCCGACCTGCTCCTGGTGCTCGGGCGCACGAGGACGCGCTGGACGATCTTCGCGGCCGGTGACTCGGCTGCGGTGGGCCGGCGACCCGCTCGCCGGCGAGGCTCTCGCCCTGCAGGCACGGGGGACTGCGAGTCAGCGCATTCGAAGCGCGCTTTACGGCTGCAGCCTCGTTCACGTCGAGTGCCATGTGGCCGCCATCGACGGTCGTCGGTTCGATACCGCGAGTGGACCATGTTGGACGAGCTGCTCGGGATGGATGCGCTTGCTGCGCGTCCGGTCGGTGGTGACGGGATCGGGCGGCTCGCGTTCTATGGGCGTTGCTCGACCGAAGACGACTCCGTTTGAAATTGACCGGGAAGTCGTCGACGTTGGGCGCCACTTCGCCTACCGGGACAACGCCGGTACGTCGGCCATCCGCGCCAGGGCCGCACCAGCTCGTCCACGACGGCTGCCGCCGGTATTTCGTTGCGTGGGACACCGATCGCGACGACTGGCATGCCCTCCGGGGCGGGGGGCTGCTGCTCTCTCCGGTGTTCCCGGCCATACCCCGGGGGTATGCCCGGGTTGTCTCGGGCGCGATGGGGCTCTGGGCGGCATGACAGTTGTGTCAGGCAAATCGACCTCTGCAAGGCACCAGCGACGGCCGTGACGTAACCCAAGTGCAGTGCGGGATAGCCGCGAGGAAGTCCGCGACGCATGCCGATTCGGGAGCTCGCTGTGGATCTCGAAGCTGGTTCCGAACGCGCTGTGGCGAGTCACTGTGCCGGCGCTTCGTTTGGATGAGCAGGCGAGGCCGCACGTCTACTGCCTGCCCGGCCCTCCGGCAGGAAGCATCGGCCGTTGGGCGGACGTCCTTTCTCGACCTCGCGCCTATCCTGGTTCTGCATTTCGAGCGACCAAATGTTGTGATCTCGGCAGGCTGAGCCAGGTGTGGCGCGTAGTGGGGATCGATGCCGGATGATGTCCCCATCGAGCGAACGACGAGGCGACCACGGCGCCCGGCACCTGCCGTCAAACGGCGAACGTCTGCGACATCACCGATGCTGGGCACCGGTGGTCGTAGCGATCCCGACGGTCGCCCATAGTCCGGCCCTCTGCTCTCACTGGCGACCGGGGACTCTGCCGGGGTAACGACCCGGGTCCTCACTGGGGCCACGGGCCGCCTGATCCGCGACGGTTGTTGCAAGAGTCGTCCACCGCGGGCAGAGGAGCCGATGATGACGCAGCAGATCGAGGACTATGCACTCATCGGCGATCTCCGCACCGCGGCCCTCGTCGGCGTCGACGGATCAGTCGATTGGCTCTGCCTCCCGAGATTCGACTCGCCGGCCGTGTTTGCGACGCTCCTGGGCGATACCCGGAACGGCCGATGGATCCTGGCGCCGCAGAGCGGCGGACGATGCACGCGTCGCCGGTACCGTGGCGACTCGCTGATCCTCGATACCGAATGGATCACCCCGGACGGCGCCGTACGCGTCACTGACTTCATGTCACCGACCAGCGCAGGGCCGCAAGTGGTCCGCATTGTGGAAGGCTTGGCGGGCGAGGTTCCGATGCACATGTGCATGGCCCCCAGAATGGATTACGGCAAGGTCGTGCCAAGCCTCCACAGCGTCGGAGGGCACTTTGTCGGAACCGCAGGACCAGACTCCGTCTGGCTGAGAAGTGACGTCGCCTTGACCCCCACGAACGACACCCTGACCGGCGACTTCGTGGTCTCGGCGGGTCAGCAGATTTCCTTCACTTTTGGACACTTACGCTCGTCGCAGCTCGAACCCCCTACCGTCGATGCCGCCGACAACCTCGCGGCCACCGAAAGGTACTGGCTCCAGTGGATGAGCAAGTGCACCTACTCCGGTCCTTGGGCAGACGCAGTCAAGCGATCTCTCATCATCCTGAAGGCACTCACTTTCGCGCCGACCGGGGGCATCGTGGCCGCAGCAACCACGTCACTGCCCGAACAGATCGGCGGTTCGCGCAACTGGGATTACCGATTCTGCTGGTTGCGCGACGCGGCCTTCACCGTGCGAGCGTTCCTCGCCACTGGATACGTCGAAGAAGCCTCCGCCTGGCGTGACTGGTTACTGCGCACGGTCGCCGGCGATCCGACCGGAACGCAGATCATGTACGCCATCGACGGCACGCGCCACCTCCCCGAACTGACACTGGACTGGCTGCCTGGACACGCCGCCTCCAGACCTGTGCGCATCGGCAACGGGGCGGCAACCCAACGACAGAACGATGTTTGGGGCGAAGTCCTCGACGCTCTGCATGCGACCCGCGCCGCAGAAGATCCGCCGCGCCCAGACGAAGCAGATCTGGAACGGGGTCTGGTCACACAGCTTGAACAGAACTGGGCCGAACCGGACAACGGCATCTGGGAGATCCGTGGACCGCAACGACATTTCGTCCACTCCAAACTGATGGCCTGGGTCGGAGTGGACCGAGCCGTCTGCGTTCTCGAGAACGACCACGCGCGTGAATCCCTGAACGAACTACGTGAGCTGCGGGAGGCGATCCGCACGGAAATCTGCAACCGGGGAGTCAGCCAGTCGCGACGAGCATTCACACAGTCGTACGGTTCCGCGCGCCTGGACGCTTCGGTCCTTCTCATGCCGCGCTACGGATTCCTGCCCTGGGCAGACCCGCGCATGGTCGCCACCGTCGACGCCATCCAGAGAAACCTCACCCGCGACGGTCTCGTCCTCCGCTACGCCGTTGGCGCCGAGGGCACCAACGTCGATGGCATCCAGGGTGAGGAAGGTGCCTTCTTGGCGTGCTCCTTCTGGCTTGCCGACGCGCTTCACGGAATTGGTCGCACGGATGAGGCCGCCGAGCTGTTCGACCGCCTGCTGTCCTTGCGCAACGACGTCGGCCTGCTCAGCGAGGAGTACGACCCGATCACCGGACGCCACCTCGGCAACACGCCACAAGCTCTCAGCCACGCCGGCCTCGTCACCACCGCACTCCACCTCGCCAAGCCAACGGCAACAACCGTCCAGCACCACCCGCCAACATGGCAGGAAGCCGCCAGCTGAGTTGCCCTCCGGTGACGACGACAAGCCTCGCTCGACCCGGGTAGCCCAGGGTCTTCATCCCTGGCGGGCTTGACCAGGGCATCACCGGGCCGGCGCAACGAAGCCAGCAAGCTAGCAGCGAAACCTGACGCCTCGACACCGATGTGAGGCGAGAACATCGACCCAACTCGGAAAGGCCTGAAATGTCAGTCACTGCGTTGAAAGGAGTCCTCTACACCGCCGAGGCGGTCACCGAAGGCGGCCGGTCCGGGCACGGCCGCACCACTGACGGCCGCCTGGAAGTCGAGTTGCGGTGCCCGAGGACATGGGAGGCAACGGCGGTTCAGGCACCAATCCCGAGCAGTTGTTCGCGATCGCCTATGCGGCCTGCTTCCAGTCGACCATGCTTTCAGCCGCACAGCGTGGCAGGTTCGATGCCAGTGACTCCCGGTTCACCTCCCGGGTAGGTATCGGCCCGACTGGACACGGCGGCTTCGGGCTTCGGGTTGCCCTTGCTCTGCACGCACCGCATCTGGCGTCTGCCGCGGCCGCACACCTGATGGCCGAGGCCGACGAGCGTTGCCCTTATTCCAATGCCACCCGTGGCAACATTCAGGTCCTACTCACCGTCGACGGGACGCCGATCGAGGAGATCGTCGAGAACGATCAAGGCGCTGCGTAGTGGACCTTGTTTGACTGGCTGTCCGGTGATCACGGCGACCGGACAAGCCTGTCGAGTAGCGATGCTGTCATTGGTCCGCCGGAACCTCGTCTGACTAGGCCGACGAGGTGGCAGAGCTCGAGTCGGGCAGCGCGCGGCGCAGTTGTTTTCGGGAGGTGATGTCAAGTTTGGCGAACACCTTGCCAAGGTGCCATTCGACGGTGCGAGGGCTGATGAACAGCCGGGCGGCAATCTCGGGATTCGTGAGATCGTCGCGGGCCAGCCGGGCGATCTGCGCCTCCTGTGCGGTCAGCTCCTCGTGCGTCTCGACTGTCCGCCTGCGTAGTGTCTCGCCAGTGGCAAGCAGCTCCCGTCGGGCACGCTCGGCAAATCCGTCGGCCCCGGCGCGGCTGAACGTGTCGTAGGCCCGGTAAAGCTGCTGGCGGGCTTCCACGCGACGGTTCCCGCGACGCAACCATTCGCCGTACAGGAGTTGAGCTCGGGCGAGGTGGACGGTGATCCGGGTCCGGGCGAGGCGCTCGACCGCCTCTCGGTAGAGGGCGTCGGCGACTTCGCCGTCGCTCAGCGTCGCGCGGCAGCGGGCCTCGATTCCGAGCGCCCACTCCGTCCCGGCGGCGCGTGTTCGTTCCTCGAGTCGCCGCAGGGCTGTAGCGCCGATGTCCGGTCGATCGCTGCGCACAGCCGCCTCCACCAGCTCGGTCAGACCCCAGCCGAAGAGACCCAGGTCATCGTGTTCACAGACCCGTTGCGCGGCGGCGAGCGAGTCCTGGTAGCGGCTGAGACCGTTGTAGAGCACCGCTGTGGCGTAGTCCGCCAAGGCGATCGCCCTTCCTTCACCCCTGGCTGTTGCATCCTCGATGCTGGCCCTGATCAGCGCCGTGGCCTGGGCTTCCTGGCCCCGCCAGGCGGAGAGCACCAGCGAGGCGTACATCAACGGGGGGCTGCCGGTTGCCTCGGTGATCACGTCGGCCTCGTCGATGAGCTCTGCTGCGGAGGCGAACTCGCCGGCATGTACGTAAACGCCGGCGCGATAGGTGAGCGCGATCGGGAAGGCGGTCAGCCAGCCCGCATCCCGCGCGTGCCGAAGCTGCCGGGTGGCCAGCTCATGCCACGACTCGTCATCCCACAGATCCGGGGCGATTCGGCACCCCAGCCAGAGCCAGCGGGTGTCGTCCTGACTGCGGCCCTCCTCCTCGGACAACGCGCGCAGCGCTCGCTGGAGCGGCTGCACCCCTGCCTCATAGCCTTCGGTGAACCTTTTCACGAGACCGTCGAGGAGTAGATCGATCGCACGTGCCGGCTGCGGGGCCCGGGGCGCCGTGCGGGCTGCGCCGGCGGCGTCGGCCACGCCGCCGCCGCTCTTGCTGAGGCGGCCCGCGAAGATCGCCGCTCCGAGCGCTTCGAGGTAAGTCTCACGCGCCGACTGTGTGTCCAGCGCCTTGAGGTGTTCGGCGGCGTTGAGCAGTAGCGATGGAGCGTCGTTGCCGCGTCTGAGCAAGAACGACAGCTGTGCGCGCAGCCGTTCCAGCCCGGCCCGCCGGATGCCGCCGAGCGGCGCCAGATCCGCCGCCGCAAGCAGCGCCTGCGCCGAGTCCGGCGCGCCAGCCAGGAGCTTGGCCTGAGCGGCGGCGAGTGCACGCGCTCCACGGCGCGCGCGATCGGGCGTCAGCTCGGTCGCGCGTTCCAGAAACGCGGCCGCCGCGACCGCGCCGCCGCGGGCGCGCGCCCGGTCGGCCGAACGCTCCAGCTCGTCGGCCACGGCCTCATCCGGCCCTGACGCCGCACGGGCGAGATGCCAGGCGCGACGATCGGGATCGAGCACCAGATCGGTTGCTTCTGCCAAAGCACGGTGCACCGCCTGCCGGTCGCCCACGGAGACCGACTGGTAGACCGCCGAGCGGACCAGCGGATGGCGGAACCGGACCCGGGCGCCGAGTTCGACCAGTCCTGCAGCCACGGCAGGCGCTGCAGCGTCGCCTCCGATTCCCTGCAATTCGGCTGCGCGTCGCAAGAGCGTAATGTCGCCGATGGGCTCAGCGGCAGCAGTGAGCAGAAGCTGTTGCGTATCGTCCGGAAGGGATCGGAATTGTCGATAGAAACTCTGTTCGACGCGGGTCGCCACAGCCGCGGTGTTGGGA
Organism: Kribbella sp. VKM Ac-2568; assembly: GCF_004345365.1. GTDB lineage: Bacteria > Actinomycetota > Actinomycetes > Propionibacteriales > Kribbellaceae > Kribbella > Kribbella orskensis. The sequence continues at coordinate 1,308 of NZ_SLVF01000026.1, read as the reverse complement.
AGGCCGAATCCGCCCGCCAGCTCGGTCGGCGTCAGCACTCGCGGCAGCTGCAACAGCGCCAACGGGTTGCCCCGCGTTTCGGCGACGATGCGGTCGCGCACTTGTACGTCGAGCGGTCCACGAATCGCCGATGCCAGGACCAGGTGGGAGTCGCGCTCGCCGAGGCCCTGAACGTTGAGCTCCGGCAAGCCGGTCAGCTCGTCGCTGGGCTCCCGCACGGCGAATATCAAGGCCACCGGATCGGCCATCAGTCGTCGTGCCACGAAGGCCAGAGATTGCACGGAGGCCCGATCGAGCCACTGTGCGTCATCGATCACGCAAGCGAGCGGCTGCTCCTCGGCCGCATCCGCCAACAGAGTCAGGACGGCAAGACCGATGAGGAAGCGATCAGGTGCGGCGCCCTCTTGCAGCCCGAATGCGACCCGCAGCGCATCGCGTTGTGGGGGCGGCAACTTCTCGACCCGGTCGAGCATTGGCCCACAGAGCTGGTGAAGGCCGGCATAGGCGAGCTCCATCTCCGACTCGATGCCCACGACTCGCGCGACGCGGAAACCCGCCGCGCGCTCGAGCATGAAGTCGAGCAGCGCCGACTTGCCGCAGCCCGCCTCCCCGCGCAGCACCAGCACGGAGCTCCGCCCTGTAGATACCGCGTCCAACAGCCTGGCCAGTACCTCGCACTCGCTACGCCGACCACGCAACACTGACCGCGGGCGACCGCTGGACGGACCCATGGTCGATGGTAGGGAGTGCGGCCACTGGTTTGGCAAGCCTCTCGAGGCGATTGGCACGGTCGCTCGGTCGGTGCCACCTCTGTGCCGGGCCGCGTGCAGCCCTTCACCTCGTCCGTTCGTGCGCGACGGTAGACCGACTGGATGGCTTGACCATCACCCTGCCCGACGGAGCGTGGTTCAATCTGCGCCCCTCCAACACCGAATCGTTGCTCCGCCTCAACGTCGAAGCAACCGACCACGACAGCATGAACCAGCTCCGCCAAGATGTAGTGACCCTTTTGGACCAGTGAACCGATCGGCGTGGCTACCCCCTGATTTTGTGGTTCAACACATCGGCCACAGGTTCGGTGGGGTCAATGACCCGAGCATCACCGTCAACTCCACTGCAGTGGTGCAGACCGACTGGCCAGGCCTCAGGAGAGGCCTGGCCAGTGAGCTGCTCCGCTGAGGTGGCGCGGAGCTCGCGGTCACCTCACTCGGGTTGAGCGCGCCGCGTGTTCGATGAGCGCGGTGAACTGTGACGCCAGCCGGGTGATTCCGCCGACGTGACTGGCGGTGGGGTATTCGACGACGGTCG
>NZ_SLVF01000025.1 GCF_004345365.1 Kribbella sp. VKM Ac-2568 | reverse complement strand
CCCAACGCCGCATCCTCGACCTACTCGCCATCGAACTCCCCTGGCCAGAACACGACGAGCAGTAGACACATCAAACTGCGGAAAATGCGTCTAGAGGGTTCCGGTCGCCCACTGCAGGCCCAGGCTGCTGAGGGCGACCGAGACCCAGAGGATCGCGCCGAGCAGGACTGGACGGAAGCCCGCGGCGCGGAGTTCGGCCGGGCGGAGGGAGAGGCCGATCGCGACCAGGGCCGAGGTGATCAGGAAGGTGCCCAGCAGGGAGAGGTTCTCCTGCCAGCCGTCCGGGACCAGGCCCGCGCTGCGCAGACCCGCGGCAGCGATGAAGCCGATCAGGAACAACGGGACCATCCGGCGCCACGGCAGGCGCTTCTGCACGCGCACACCCGCTGACGACGCCGAGGTCGCCGCGAGCGCCGCGGCCGCGCGGGCTTCGCGGCGGGACTTGAGGATCACGAGGCCGAGCACGATCGGGACCAGCATCAGCGATCGGGTCAGCTTGACGACGAGCGCCTGATCCCCCGCCTCCTGGCTGCAGGCGTAGCCGGCGGCGACCACCGATGAGGTGTCGTTGATAGCGGTTCCGGCCCACAGACCGAAGGACTCGGCGCTCAGCCCGAGCAAGTGGCCGAGCGGCGGGAACAGCAGCACGGCAGCCACGTTGAAGGTGAAGATCGTGGCCAGCGCATAGGCCACCGAGGATCGCTTCGCCCCGATCGCGGCTGTCGCTGCGGCGATCGCCGAGGCACCGCAGATCGCAGTACCGACTCCGATGAGGGTCTGGGTGTCACCCCGGACACCCAGCAGACGGCCGAACAGCCATGCGCCGCCGAGAGCCGCGGTCAGAGTGCCGAGCATGACCGGTAGCGAGCTACCGCCGACATGGACCACCTGTTGCAAGGACAGGCCGGTACCGAGCACCACGATCGACAACTGCAGGAGAGTCTTCGAGGCGAAGTCATAGCCGGGCCGGCAGGCATCCGCTCGCAGCGGGCGGATGAGCAGGCCGGCGAGCACGCCCAGCACGATCCCGAACACAGGACCGCCGATCACGGGAACCAGGCGGCCGAGCGGAACAGCCACGGCGGCCAGCGCCAGAACGATCAGCAGACCGGGCACCCGAGCGAGAAGGCGTTCAGCGAAGCTCGGAGCCTTGTCCACGTGCGGCGAGACAGCTGAGGAGGACACACCCGGTGACCTAACCTCTGTGTGCAGCACGCGCCGGACCCCCTCGAGACTAAATGTGCGTACATTTAAGTTAAGAGATGACCGGACATTTGGCAAGGCGGGCAGGATCCGACACGACGCGAGGACCCCGATGAGCGAGCGCAAACTGGACCGCACCGGTGGACAGCCGCTGTGGAAGCAGTTGCAGCAGGAACTGGTACGCCGCTTGCGCGCGGGCGAGTTCGACGACGTCTTCCCCGGGGAGCTCGCGCTGGTCGAGGAGTATCAGGTCAGTCGGCACACGGTCCGGCAGGCGCTCGGCAAGCTCCGGGCCGACGGGCTGATCGTCGCGGAGCGCGGTCGGCAGCCGCGGGTCGCCACCTCGCCGGAGATCCGCCAGCCGATGGGAGCGCTGTACAGCCTCTTCTCCTCAGTGGAGGCTTCCGGCCTGACGCAGCACAGCGTCGTACGGGCGCTGGATGTGCGGGCGGACGGGGTGATCGCCACTCGGCTGGATCTGGAGGCGTCGAGCCCGCTGGTCTATCTGGAACGAGTGCGATTCGCGGGAGACGAGCCGCTGGCGATCGACCGGGTCTGGTTGCCCGCATCACTCGCCGATGGGCTGCTGGGCGCGGACTTCAGTCACACCAGCCTCTACAACGAGCTGGCCGAGCGGACCGGGCTCCGGCTCGACCACGGGCGCGAGGACATCCGCGCGGTGAACCCGACACCGGCGGAGCGCGCGTTGCTGCACTGCCCGGCGGACGCCGCCGCGTTCTCGATCAACCGGCTCGGGCACGCGCAGGGACGCAAGATCGAGTGGCGGCACACGATCGTGCGCGGCGACCGGTTCGCGCTGGCCGCCGAGTTCTCTGCGCACGAGGGCTACCGCCTTGCGCCCGCGTCGACCGGTACCGCGCTTTCCTAGCCCTCGCACTCCCAGGACAAGGGGAGCCTTCTTCTCCCGGGTCGCGCGACGGAGACTCGGAAGTGTCGGCAGATCGATCGATCCGCCGGTGGCAAGCGAACTAGGAGAAGTTGCAGATGACCACCACTGTTCCCGGCGGCGCCCTCACACTCGCGGACGGCCTCACCCTCTCCCGGATGGGCTACGGCGCCATGCAACTGGCCGGCCCCGGCGTCTTCGGACCGCCGAAGGACCACGCCCAGGCTCTCGCCGTACTGCGTGCGGCGGTGGAGCTCGGCATCACCCACATCGACACCAGCGACTTCTATGGCCCGGCCGTCACGAACGAGCTGATCAAGGAAGCCCTGCACCCCTACCCGGCCGACCTGCGCATCGTCACCAAGGTCGGCGCCCGGCGCGGTGCCGATGCCAGCTGGATCCCGTCGCTGGATCCTGATGACTTGAAGGCGCAGGTTCACGAGAACCTCGAGCACCTCGACCTGGAGACGCTGGACGTGGTCAACCTCCGCGCCCCGGGACACGAGGAGACCTCTGACGTGTCCATCGCCGAACAGTTCAGTGCGCTCGCCGAGCTCCAGGAGGAAGGGCTGATCAGGCACCTCGGCCTGAGCGGCGTCTCCGACACCCAGTTGGCCGAGGCGCTGACCATCGCGCCGGTCGTCACCGTGCAGAACCTCTACAACCTGGCCAACCGCCAGGACGACGCGCTCGTGGATCGCTGCGCCGCGGAGAACATCGCCTTCGCGCCCTTCTTCCCGCTCGGCGGGTTCATGCCGCTGCAGTCCGAGACGCTGACGAAGGTCGCGGCCCGGGTGAACGCCTCGGCGCAGCAGGTCGCCCTCGCGTGGCTGCTGCAGCGCTCTTCGACGATCGTGCTGATCCCCGGCACTTCCTCGGTCGAGCACCTCCGGGAGAACGTCGCCGCGGCCGAGCTGGTGCTGCCCGAGGACGCCGTCGCCGAGCTCGACACCATCGGCCGGTAGGGCCGCTCAGCTCAGAGGGTGGTGGATTGCAGGTGGTCGACCACGACGAAGGACGAACCGGCGGCGGTGGCTGAGGCCCGGAGTTTGCCGAGGCCGCCCCAGTCGATCGCCGGCTTCTCCAGCGGCTGGTCGAAGTCGTCCCAATGCGTGGCGATCACCGTCTTCACCGGCTTGATCGTCTGCAGCAGCCGGTCCATGACTCCCGGTTCACCGCCCGGCGCCGCCAGCACCACGTCCACCTGCAGGTCCTTGAGAGCCACCGGGTCGAAGCCCGCAGTACTGAGGCTCAGGATGCGCAGACCGCCGATGGTGATCACGTACGCGAGCGTGCCGCCTTCGACCAGGTCGTCGATCGTCCGCGGTTTGGGCGGTACTGCGCCGGGCCGGGTGCCGGGGTAGGCGAACTGGTGCCGCGTCCCGCCACACGAGTGCAGCGACCTGAACACCTCGATCGTGAAGCCCTCGAAGGGCAGGTATTCGCCGCCCGTCACCTGGGACAACTGCTCCGACGGCGCCCGCAGGGCCCGCAACAGGTTGAGGTGGGTCTCGTTGCCGAGCACGGTCGCTTTGGTCTTGCGAGCGATGTACGGCACGTCTGGCAGGTGGTCGTAGTGGCCGTGGTGCACGAGGATCGCGTCCGCCGTGGTCACGTAGCGGTCGATCACCGACGGCTTGCTGATGATCTTCGTCTTCGGGTCGGCGCCTTCCGCCGTGTAGGTGCCGGTGTGGAACCGGGTCAGCCACGGATCGGTCAGCACCACCTTGCCGCCGCTGCGGATCTGCCAGGCGTGGTTGCCCCACCAGGTGAACTCCACCGGCTGCCGCTCGGCTCCAGCCTCTGCTTGTGCGGCCGCTGTTTGGGCGGCACCGCCTTGTGCGGCATCGGCTGAGCCGGCTGCGCGCAGACCGACGGCTCCGGCAGCGCCGACCGCCGCCGCCGTTGCACCCGCGAGCATTCCTCGTCGACTCAAGGTCACGTCGTCTCCCCTCATCCTGTACGCCGGTCGCGCGACCGGCCTGGTCGACCAGTCAAGGTGAGGCGCATCCGCGATGTCGAATAGGCTCTTACATATGAGTCGATCCTCTGGTGATATCGCCGCAGGTCAGCGGGGTCCCGTGCCGTGCTGACCGAGCGATACCTGCAGATCTTCGTGGCGCTCGCCGACGAGCAGCACTTCGGCGACGCGGCCCGAGTCATCGGGATCACCCAGCCTCCGCTCTCCCAGGGACTCCGTCGGTTGGAGGCTCTTGTCGGCGCGAAGCTGTTCGAGCGAGGGCCCGGCCAAGTGGAACTCACCCCGGCCGGCAAGGCACTGCTCCCCCACGCCCGGCGAGCTCTGAACGCGATCGACGAGTTCCACCACGCCGCGAGCGCGCAGGACCCCGAAGGCGTGGAGATCCGGCTCGGACTCGCTCCCGAGGTGCCCGCCTCCGTCGGCGCCGCAGTGGCAGCCGCCTGCAGCGCAGCGGTACGCGGCAGCAGGGTTTCCGTGATCTCTGCGCCGACCAGCTCGCTGGTGCAGCAGGTATCAGCCGGGCGGCTGGGGCTGGCCGCAGTACTGCATCCGGCGGTGCTCGACGGGCTCGAGGCTGGGCCGGTCACGTTGATGTCTACCTGGGCGTTAGTCCCTACTGCGCTCTATCCGGACGACGGGGCTGCGCTGCCGCTTGGCAAGCTGCAGGGGCTGCCGATAGCCGTTCGGCCGCGTGCGGAGGCTCCTGCAGCTCGCGACCTCTTCCTGGACACGCTTGCTCTGCACCGCCCAGGTGGCGGCACAGTGATCGTCACCGACGAGCGGGCCGGCCTGGCGATGGCTGCGGCCGGTCAGGCGATCGTCGTGACGCCCGACCCGTCCTTGGCGGCCGCAGGAGTCGGCAGGCACCCCCTGATCGACGACCCGCTGCCAGTGCGGCTACGACTCGTCTGGCCGCAGTCCCGTACTCCGAACGCGTTGCCGGCTGAGGTCATGGCGCAGCTCAGCCAGGCCCTGGAGACGCCGTGAACGCCCGGATCCGCGCGGTCTTCGACGACGCGGGTGCTCGGGGCTGGCTGCATGCGATCTCTCTGGACCGCCCGGAGGACAGTGTCGAACTGGACGCGGACGTGGTCGTGCCGATCGCGTCGGTCTACAAGTTGCCGCTGCTCGCCGGGTTCTGCCGGCTGGTCGACACTGGCGAGCTCGATCCGTGCGAGCAACTCACGCTCTCCCCGGAGTCGCGCATCCCCGGTCCGACCGGGCTGTCGATCCTGGCCGATCCGGTCACCATGTCGTTGCGCGACCTGGCCGTCACGATGATGACCGTGTCCGACAACGCGTCCGCGGACGCCCTGCTGAACAAGGTCGGGCCCGATCGGCTGGCGGAGCTCCTGCAGTCCTTCGGGTTGGAGCACACCCGGGTACGGCGAGGCGCCGCGGGCAACCTCGTCGAACTCGTCCGGCGGACCGGGGCGAGTGACCCGGACGCGGCGTTCGCAGTACTGGCTGACAACGATCAGACGGATCCGGCTGGGGTGTATGACGCGGCGAATCTGTCGGCCGGCTCTGCTCGGGACATGACGTTGTTGCTGCGCGAGGTATGGGGCGGGGGGCTGCTGTCGGAGGGGCAGACGGCGTTCGTGCGGAGGTCGATGGAGCAGCAGGTGTTCACGCAACGGATCGCGGCGGGCTTTCCGCATGACGGGGTGCGGATCGCGGGGAAGACGGGGACGTTCGGAGCCCTGCGGCACGAGGTCGCCGTGGTCACGCTGCCAGGCGGCGACGCCTACGCGGTGGCCGTCTTCACCCACGCGGCCCGAGGTGATCGACGACTTCCCCGCGTCGACGCCGCCATTGGCGAAGCCGCCCGCCTGGCCGTCGACCACCTCCGCTGAACGCCTTCCGTTGGACGCTCTCCGCTGAGGCTTGGCCGGCCGCTTCGTATCAGTCCGCGACGATCGCGTAGGCCTCGATCTCGAGGAGGGCGTCGGGGCTGAAGAGGGCGACCACCTGGACCGCAGTACTGGCCGGTGGGTTGGCCGTGTCGATGTACGCGTCGCGGGCGGTGCGGACGGCGGGCAGGATGCCGATGTCGGTGACGTAGAAGTTCAGTTTCACCACGTCCGCGAAGGTCCCGCCGGCGGCGGTCAGGCAGCGCTCGAGGTTCGCGAAGACCTGCTGGGCCTGGGCAGCAGGGTCCCCGACCCCGACGAACTTGCCGTCGGCGTCGAGCGACACCTGGCCGGCGATCGCGACCCAGCGACCGGGCCCGGTCGCGACATGGCTATAACCGTTGCCTGGGGCAACACCTTCGGGCGACGGATGGGAAATCGGACTCACAACACACCTCCAGTGATCAGACCCCCATCCTCCCCCGCCCCCGGTCCACCTCCCCACGGTCCCTTGACTTCAAACAAGGTGGAGCTCACCACCGAGTACGCCGACGGCCGGACCACCCGGCGTGCAGTACGCGATGACGAGGTGGGCGCGGTGCTCGCCGAGCTCGACCTCGTACTCAGCGGCGAGGAGCTCGACCGGCTCCGGCCGGTACTCGATCAGCGGTAGGCGTCTCGGTGCGGAAGCTCTCGCCGAGCTGCGACCCGAGCCCGAAGTAGTGGCGGAAGTTGTAGATCAACGGCGACCAGGCGTCCGGATCGACGTACGACGTGCCCGGTACGACGACGCGGTGGTCGGCGTGGACGCGGAGGACCTTCGCCTGCACGATCAGGAAGTTGCCCTCAGCATCTAGTTCGGTGTGGACGGCGTGGGCCTCGAACTGCAACGGGCACTCGGCGACGCGCGGCGGACGGACCAGCTCGGACTCCACCGGCGTCAGCCCGGCCGCCTCGAACTTGGCCCGCTCGTGGCGGAACCTCGCCCGCTTGTGCTCGGGAACGGGGTCACGCCCAGTCACGCCGGCGATCCGCTCGACCGACTCCCAGAGTTCCGGCGAGGGGAAGTTGATCACCAACTCCCGCCGTCGTTGCAGGTTGTACGCCGTCTGGCCCTCCGCGCCGAATCCCAGCACCACGACGTCCCCGAGGGCCCACGCGGACGACATCGGCGCGAGGTTGTAGGTGCCGTCGCCGTTCTCGGTGGAGATCAGCTCGACCGGCGTCCCGACGTACAGGATGGACGGTTCGATCGTCAGGTGCGTCATGTCTTCGACGCTAGGAGCGGGTTGCTTCGGCCGGCGCCGAACTGACCGCGAGGCAGGATGGTGCCGTGAACACCTCCACCGAAGGGCAGGAGCTGGCCGCCTGGGCCAAGATGCTCGCGGATTCCACCCGGGCGACTGTGTGCCTCGCGCTGCTCGACGGACGCGCCTGGACGGCGACTGAACTCGCCAAGCTGGCAGGGGTTTCCCGGCCGACGATCAGCGAGCACCTCAATATGCTGGTCGACGGCGGACTCCTGTCCGAAGTACGGCAGGGCCGGCATCGCTACGTGAAACTGGCCGGGCCGGAGACGGCCGAACTGCTCGAAGGACTGGCCGCGCTGGCGCCCCGGCGTACAGAGGTCGCAAACAGCCTGTCGGCGGCGAGCAAGCGGGACGCGTTCGCGCGGGCTCGCACCTGCTACGACCACTTCGCGGGGAAACTCGGGGTCGCGTTGACCGACGCGATGACGGAGCGCGGGCTGCTCGACTGGTCCGACGGGGTCGCGCTCACCCCCGAAGGCGCCCGGTGGCTGGACGAACTGGGCATCGTGGTCGAGTCGCGGCACGGGCGTCCCGCAGTACGGTCGTGCCTGGATGTGACCGAGCGACGGCCGCATGTGGCCGGTGCCGTCGGCGCAGCCTTGTGCACACACGCTTTGCAGCAAGGCTGGGTGACACGTATCACTGGTGGGCGGGCACTCAAGGTCACCGGGTCGGTGGAAACTTTCGGTCTGCCTGTTGGAGTGGTGCGAGAACTACTCTCCAGATCGTGAGACCGACGGCAGAAAACACACCTTGGACGGGCAATTGTCGGTGAAACCGCTTAGCCTTCGGCCATGACTGAGTTCGAGCCCGACACCGAGCTGGTGTCCCGTCTCTCGCTGCCCAGCCACGTGATCGTCCTCGCGGACGGCCAGTGGCGGCCTGCGTGGCTGATCGGCCGCGAGCACGAGGAGACCGGATGGACCGGCATGGTGCAGTACGAGGGCGACGACGGTATCGAGCGAACCGAACGGCTGCCCGCCGACCGGATCGCGCTGCCGGAGTCGGACCGACCGACTGAGCGAGCGTCGTAGAAACCACGGCGTAGGAGGAAGAACTGCGAGAAGGCCCCCGGAGACTCTCCGGGGGCCTTCTCGCGTAACGACTGGAGTCGGGGCGCCTCAGGGCGACAGACGAGAACCCCGGCCCAGGCCCTTCGGGCGGTTGACCTGGGACGGGATCCTCAGTGGCGTTACACACGGTGTATCGCTCGTCACTACCCCGGCGTTACAGATTCGCGGAGATTTCCTTTGCTCAGCGGAGTTTTGAGTGGCTCAGGAGAGTCTCCGGGTGGCGATCAGCCGCTGCGCGACGTCGCGCAGCTTGACGTTGGTGTCCTGCGAGTAGCGACGCAGTACGGCGAACGCCTGCTCGTCGGTCAGGTCGAACCGTTCCATCAGGATGCCCTGCGCCTGGCCGATCAGTTTGCGCGCCTCGATCGCCTGCCACAGGGTCGACTCGCTACGGGCGTTCGCGACCGCCACCGCCGCGTGGTCCGCGAAGACCTGGGCGATGGCCTGGTCCGCGGCGGTGAACCGTTGCTCGGCCTTGTCGTAGAGGTTCAGCGCACCGATCGTCGTCGTCGGCGTACGGAGCCGGACACTCAGGACACTGCGCAGTCCGACGATCGCGACCTCGGCGGACCAGGCCGGCCACCGGGCGTCGCTCGCCGCGTCAGCGCAGACCATGCTCTCCTCGTCGTGGATCGCGGCGTAACTGGGGCCTTCCCCCGTCTCGACCTGCAGCCGGTCGGCCTCCTCGACCAGCGCATCGGTCGATGCGGCGGACTCCAGGCGGCCGCCTCGGTGCAGCAGCACGACACTCGCGTGCTGGGTGCCGATCGTCGACTGGACGTAGTCGAGGAACCGCTCCGCGGTCTGCTCGACATCGGGTTGCTCGTGCAGGGCCAGCGCCATCTGAGCCAGTTCCTGGGCGAACTTGTCTTTCACTCGGCAGTCACCGGGAAGGGCAGGGGGATTCTCACCGTCGGTGCATCCTCGCGGGTCGGTCGGTACCGTCTATCGCGGGCGGCATGCTGCGCCACCGGCTGACTTCCCAACCGGGGAGAACCATACCCCGGCCGCCGCGAGATATGCGGCGGTCCCGGCGCACGTCTCTGAACGCCGGGACCTGGAGTGGCCAACCTCTCGAGCGACCGGACGCTCCTGACCTTCAGGTGCCCCTTGAATCGATGGCCAATCAGGTTTTCGGCTACTGTCCGCTCAGATTTTCTGTCGCTGTGCGATCAGATTTGCTCTGTTGCTAGAAGTGAACGGCAAGCAGGACCCGGCCGGACTCGGAGCCGCGGATGTCGAGAGTCTTGATCTCGTTGCGGTGCAGCTTGGTCGTCGTGGCCGGCTTGACGGTCGTACCGGGCGCCGCGGTCCAGCTCGCCAGCATAGTGGCCTTGCCCGCCTGGTCCGTGACGTACAACTCGTAGCCCCTGGCCCGCTCGCTCGGGGTGGCGAGTTGCTCGTACCGGCAGCTGATCTCGATGGTCGTCCCCCACGGCTCGTCCACCAGTCGAGCGTCCGCGGACAACTTGCTCGAGACCGTCTGCGCGAGCACCACGGTTTCGCCCGGCCGCGCGTCTCCGCCGAACTGCCCGGCCACGATCGCTCCGGTGACGGCCGCCGTAGCGGCGACGCCCGCCACCACAGCGGCGTACAGGTGCCTCTTCCTGCGGCGGTCGCGTTGCACCCCGCGGACCAGCTTCGGCAACAGGTTCGGCGGGGTGGCGGTGATCGTGGCGAGCGCTCGGTCGTCCGGCAGCATGGCCAGAGTCCCGGGTACGCCGGCCAGCGACGCCACCTCCGCCGAACAGTCGGGACAGCTGTGCAGATGCTCCTCGTAGGCCCGCCGGTCCTTCGCCGACAGGGCCCCGAGCAGGTACGCCGCGTCCCACTCCCGGTACGGGTCGCTCATTCCTTCGTCACCCCCCTCTCCTGCAGCGCGAGCCTCAACGCCCGCAACCCGTAGTGCAACCGCGATTTCACCGTGCCGGCCGGGATGTCGAGCTCCTCGGCGATGTCGGTGACCGTGCGGCGTCCGTAGTACGCGCGGACGATCACCTGCCGGTGGTCGTCCGACAACTGGGCCAGCGAGTCCGCCACCAGCCACGCGTCCAGTACTGCGTTCGCATGGTCGGCGCTCGGTCTTTCCGGCAGGTCATCGCTGGCCACCTCCCGGGTGACGCGGGCGCTGCGCCGGTCGTCGATGACGAGGTTGCGCGCCACCGTGAACAGCCAGGCCCGCGCCCCCGCCTCGTCCTCGGTCAGGATCTGCGGGCGCCGCCACGCCCGCAGCAGGGTCTCCTGAACGACGTCCTCCGCGAACCGATCGTCCCCGGTCAGCCGGACCACGAACCGCCACAGCGAAGGCGCGTGCACGTCGTGCAACTCGCGCAGCAGCGCCGCCCGGTCGTCGGCCATCGGCACTCCCTCGCTCGCGTACGGGTCATCATCCTGGGCTCTGATCCTGGCCATTCGACCGGGTCACTCGGTGGCTGGCTCTAGCTGCCGCGACTCCTGCTGCGGCCGGAACACCGGCAGCCGCTCCAGCGCCCATGCGCCGGATCCGAGGAACGCGATCAGCAGGAAAGCGAACGAGAACAACGCCGCCTTCTCCCCGCCGTTCTGCACCGGCAGCAACGCGCCCAACTGGTGCACGCTGAAGTAGGCGTAGGCCATCGAGCCCGAGCACAGCAGCGCGGCGTACCGGGTCCCCAGCCCGACCATCACGAACAGCCCTCCCACCAACTGGATCGCCGACGCCCACCAGGTCGGCCAGACGAAAGCCTGCACTTTGTCATCCCCGAACACCCCGAACAGGGCAGCGGCCCCATGGGTGGCGAACAAGAACCCCACGACGATCCGGAAGACAGCGAGTACCTGGTCCTGCCAGCGCTCCAGCACGGTCATAGCTCACTCCTCAGGTGAACGGACGGATTCACGCATCACCAGCAGAGGTCGGCCACCGGCAATGCCCTCACCCGTGAAGAACGAGCGAGGGTCCCATCCGGTTCAACACCCCGTGATCTCTCGATCACCCTCCGAAACCAGTCCGCGCACTGGTCTACTCCCAAGCAGGTCGCTTAGCGCCCCACCCCCAAGACCTGACACACTGTTCCCCACACCCAGGGCCTCTAGCTCAATTGGCAGAGCAGCGGACTTTTAATCCGCGGGTTGTCGGTTCGAGTCCGACGGGGCCTACGGTAAAGAAGTGGCCTCTGACCTGCACAAACAGGTCAGAGGCCACGCTGTTGAGCGGCCCTTCCGTGCCCTCGATCTCGCGCCATGACACGTTTCGTGACACAAACGGCGCCTAGACTCGCCTCATGACGCGGTCGAACGGTCGCAAGAAGCGCGAGCTCGGGAGCATCGACGAGCTACCCAGCGGCGCCTTCAGAGTGCGCGTATACGCAGGCATCGACCCCGTTACCAAACGTCGGCACGACCTGACGGAGACGATCCCGGTCGGCCCTGACGCCGAGAAGCTGGCGAACCAAGCAAAGGTCAACCTGCTCAACCAGCTGTACGAGCGGCGCAACCCCCGGACGAAGGCCACGGTCAACCAGCTGCTCGATCGCTACCTCGACGAAGCAGACCTCGAGTTCAACACCCTGGACGTGTACCGCGGCTACGCCGAGAAACACATCCGGCCGTTCCTCGGCAAGGAGAAGGTCGGCTCCCTCGACGCCGGCGTAATGGATTCCCTCTACGCCGAACTCCGTCGGTGCCGCGAACACTGTACGAAGACCAATGGTCACGTCGACCACAGGACATCCCGTACGCACGAGTGCGACGATCGCTGCCGACCACACGAGTGCAAGCCACTGGCCGCATCAACCATTCGGCAGATCCATTTCATCCTGTACGGCGCGCTCAGGCGCGCCGTGCGATGGAAGTGGGTCACCACGAACCCCATCGCCGACGCCGAACCACCAGCCGCCCCGAAAAGCAACCCGCGGCCGCCAACACCCAACCAGGCCGCACGAATCATCAACGAGGCCTTCAAGGACCCCGACTGGGGCGCACTCGTCTGGCTGACCATGGTCACCGGCCAGCGACGCGGCGAACTCTGCGCCATCCGCTGGTCTCACCTAGACCTCGACCACGGAGTTCTGCACCTAGAGAGGGCCATCGGCCAACGAGGCTCGAAGAAGTGGGAGAAGGACACCAAAGCCCACCAGGACAGGCGTATCACCCTCGATCCGGAGACCGTCGAGGTTCTCCGCGAGCATCGCGCCCGGTTCCTAGCCCGCGCGGCCGCCTTACAGCTTGAGCTACGCGACGAGGCCTACGTCTTCTCTCTCGCCCCCGACGGTTCCGCACATCTGATCCCAGATTCCGTCGGGCAGCGATACCGCAAGCTGGTCGAGCGCCTGGAGATCAAGACCACCATCCACAAACTCCGCCACCGAGCTGATCGCGGCCGGCGTCGACATCCGCACAGTCGCGGGCCGTCTAGGCCACGGCGGAGGAGGAACCACAACCCTCCGCGCCTACACCGCCTGGGTCTCAGAAGCAGACCAACGCGCCGCCGGCTCCCTAGCCACCCGCATGCCAACCCGCCCCACCACGGCTGCGCCGACCGTTCCCTTCGACGACTTCAAGCCGACCAGCCCATACGAACACACGGCTGTCGCCCTGCGAGCCCAAATCCTCGAGGGCACCCTCCGCCCCGGCCTCCCCATCCCACCCATCAAGCAAATCGCCACAGACCACGACACCTCAGTAGGCACAGCCCAACGAGCCGTCAAACTCCTAGCCGACTGGGGCCTCGTAGAACTCAACTCCGGCCGCCGCACCATCGTCAAGTACGCCGCAGCCGTCCCCACCGCCATCGCGGAGGCGCCTTCTGCAGTAGCTCTTTCGCCCGGCTCCCTCGACCTCGAGGTCCGCCAACTCGGCGCGCCCATCGCCAACTTTCGAGCAGACGCGGACCCGGAAGACAACACTGATCTCCGTGCCCTGCTCGTGGGCGCGATCCGCCGAAGCGGCGGATCCCTGTCCGAGATTTCCGACTACGAACTCGTCGTATATCTCGCAGGATCGCCGACCCGCGTGACAACCTTTGTGGCCACCAGATAGAGCATGCTGACCCAGGTTTCGTCGCCCGTGTGCATCGGTGGAGCCGATTGCCGATCTAGCCATGGGTCACCACAGACGTCTACTGGCTCGCGTCAGCACCTGAGTTGTCGCCGGTGCCGCCAGGCAAGTACTCACTGGGGCCGGCGAATCGGCAACCGCTCCAGACGCTTGCTCGAACCGATGACGTATTCCTTCGCGGCGTTGGTGAAGGCGAGGCGAGCCGTCTCCATCAGGCCGGACGCCGCGACCCATGCCGCCTCGTCCTTGAGGTCGCCACGGTCGATTTGGTCGCTGTGCCGCCAGAACAGCTCGTCAACATCGCCGGCGGCTTCGACAACCGTAGGGGCAGCGACGAGGCTGATGTCAGCCAGGGCTTCGTTCCATGGCACCCAATCCACTCGTCCTGCGTGTCTCCACTGCCGCCTCAGAGCGAGTTGCACTCGTGTCGATTCGACGACGATCGCTGCGCAGGCGTCGACTTGCTTGCCTCTCGCCCATTGCCTTCTCTGAGCCCGGCCTGTGAGTGCTGCGCCGAGTGTCACGCCAGCTAGGCCAGAAGCGCTCGAAATCACGGCAAGCCACAACGGTGTCGTCATGGAGGTACCGCCTTCCTCTCGGGGCCTTTCGGGCTGGGCCAGTGCCAGTCGGCGGTTCCCTGATGAGTTGCATATCTGACGACCTTCTCATTTCGAGGAGGAAGTACACCGTCGCATCTGTCTCTACCAGCGGCCTTGCTAACACGCCCGCCCGCACCAGGCGCGGATTTCCCCGTGCTGTCCGTCATTCGCACCACGATCAGCCCCACGACACAGACGAGGCATCAGGAGCGGCGCTCCGCACCGACGGCTGCCCTGTTTACAACCTCACCCTCACCTTCCTCCGCAGCAGACGCACCCAGATGGGACGATCCGTCATCGTCTCGGCATGCCAACGATTCCGACGCCGGGGCCGCAGACACCCGCGAAAGTCACCCCCTGGGGTGCCGGCGGCGGCGTTAGGATCTCGACGCCGGACGGCAACGGCGCGCAAACCAGACCCGTTAGGCCTGCGAGCCGAGGTCAGCTGACGGGGTTCGCGACGTCGGAATCGAGTTGTCGTGCCTCCGCCAGTCGTCTCACCAGCTCCCGGCCCTTTTCAGTGACCGAGTAGAACTCTTGTCTGCCGGTGAAGTCGATCTCTGCGCTGCTGCCGTTGGGGACCACCAACCCGAACCCTCCGCGCTGGTCGAAGCCGCGGACAAACAGTCCGTCCTTGACTAGGTGCAGCAGAGCGATGTCTGAGGCTAGTGGCATCCCGATCACGTTGATCGAGGGATCCTCGGCAAACAGAGTCAAGATGCGGCGTTCAATCTCGCCGTAGCGACCGTTGATGATGCCGAGGTTCGACTTGTACTGCAGCATCGACTTACGGTCGATCTCGCCCCTGTCAAACCTCGCGTGACAGGTGGGCATAAGGCGATCAGATTCTCGAATCGGTGTGCCTTGGCCTTCGCCCACGGCTCGATATGGCAGATCTCCGTGGGGGTCGCTCTACAGGTAGGAATCGCGCAACGGTGGCCGGCTTCAACGAGGACATCGCGTTGTAGTTCTGCGGGCACCGCCGGGCGTCCATCAGGCATCTCAGCACCCTATCCCGGACCGACGGCCGAGGATTGTAAGCAGCGGCGGTGCTGGGCGGCGGAGATGTACGCGGACGGATCGCGCTGGACCTGGGCTAAGGGCTGCCCTGGCTGCCCAACTCCTCGTGGCGACTGACCTGCCTCCCTAGGCCGTGCCCGGATCACCTGATTCCGACGCCACTGCACGACTGCATCGCCGCTGCTGTGCCGTCTCGGCGCGCAGCCCCGTGAGACGATTCTCGCCATGTCTGACGGCGATGCGGTGGACTGGCACAAGGTGATCTACCGCGGCGGGCCAGGAGCCAGTTCATCCGACCATTCACCGCGTCGTTACCGAGCAGGGAGCGCGGACCAGGCGTCCTCCAAAGCCCGATCGCAGGAGATCCTGGCCATATATATCGATGCTTACGGCATCGTTCGCGCAAATCGACATCGTAGAGTACATGCGCGACTACCGAGCAAGCTCGTGCCTGCCCCCCAACTAGTCCCGACCGAGCTTGCTGCGCGGCGCCCGGTCGATCAAACTCACGAGTCCAACGCGCGCCGCGATGCGGAGCGAGGTAGGCGAGATCTCTGTGAGTTGGCGAGACGGCAGGCTCTCCGCATACTAGGCTGGGCTTGTGCCAGTCAAGCCTGCAGCCCCCGCGTCGCGTGTCGAGGTCATCGACATCGCTACATCCGACCTGCACTTTGATTCGAAAAATCCGCGGCTCATTGAGCAAGGCGGATCTGACGTAGACCTCCTCAAAACCATGTGGAGCGAGTTCGCCGTCAAAGAGGTAGCTCTATCAATCGCTGCCAACGGCTTCTGGACATACGAGCCTCTCGTGGTCGCTCAAGAAGGTGGCCGGCTAATCGTTGTCGAGGGCAACCGCCGCTTGGCCGCTGTGAAGCTGCTCACCGATCCAAGCCACCGCAAGCGAGTCGGGGCGACCGATCTGCCGACAATAGGCGATGCCCGACTCGCTGAGTTACGGACACTACCTGTCATTATCAGCACACGGGCAGATGCATGGCAGTTCATCGGCTTCAAGCATGTCAACGGACCACAGCAGTGGCAGTCTTACAGTAAGGCTCAGTACATTGCCTGGGTTCACAATGAACTGAGGATTCCGCTCGACGAGATCGCTGAGACGATCGGCGACACGCATCAGACGACCCTCCGTCTCTACCGGGCGCTGATGACTCTCGACCAGGCTGAGCGCAATGGCGTATGGAGCAGGGAGGACCGATACAAGGCTCATTTCTCCTTCTCGCACCTATTTGTGGGGCTAAACAGTTATTCAGGAATTCAGTCGCACATTGGCCTGAGTGGGCCTCCGGCTGACACGAGAGATCCCGTCCCCGAAGAGCGTCTGCCCGAGTTGGGCGAACTTATGCTTTGGATGTTTGGTAGCAAGAAGGATGAGATCCCTCCCCTGGTAGCGTCACAGAACCCAAATCTGCGGCAGCTCGATCAGGTTCTTGGAAACAGAAATGCCGTATCAGCCATCCGGCAAGGTCTACCACTTGGCGTAGCACTCGATGTCGCCAAGGGTGACTCGGCAAAACTGAGGGAGGACCTGGTGGCCGCGAGGCGACTGCTTCAGGATTCCCGCGGCAAGGTTCTGACAGGGTTTGTCGGCGAGAGGGATCTGCTTGAACTCGCAAACGAGATCCTCACATTGAGCGAGTCTATCGTCGATGACATGAATGCCTATCTGAAGCGGCAGCGTAGATCGAAGCGGCTTGCCAATTAATGACTACGGCACTCACGCTCGGCGCACCCATCGCTTCGGACGGCGCCGAGGCTCATGCGGACTGGCTGGAGATACTCGCACTCTTGTCGGCGGACAGAGACAGTTCCTATCAAGACCTTGTTGCCGAATTCCGACGATCCGGCACCTTGGACGCGGTGACCGAGCGGCTGGCACCAGACCGTGGGAGCGAGAAGAGCCAAGAACTCGCCGACGAAGCCTTTTCGCGACTGGACGTCCGATCCAAATCGTGTGGCGACGGTTACCCATTCAAGATAGCTGACCAGACGGTGTCTGTCCGTGATCCTAACTTTATCGACAGCCCGTACGTCTTCATGCTCCTCCTTCGGCATTTCGGCGTGAAAGCAGGACCGCGGACGGTCAAAGGTGCAGGGAATTTTGAGGAACTAGCTGAAGTTGCCGCGCGGCACTATCTAGGCGGCACAGCGAGTGGCGTCCGGTCGTTTCATTTCGGGTTCCCCCGTCGAACGACACCCGCCGGGTTCGAGGCTGCTCTGAATGAGCTCTGCGAAGCCGTTGGCGAGGGTGGCGGATCGCGCTCACGCCCATCACGCAAGGACCAGAAGGACGCCAAGCTTGACCTCGTCGCGTGGCGGCCATTTGCAGACGGCCGCAACGGAAAGGTGATCGCTTTCGGGCAATGCGCCGCAGGCGACAACTGGGACGGCAAGGCAACCGAGCTTAGTCCCATGCAATTCACAGGCCTATGGCTACTGACCAGCAGATTCGCTTTTACTCCGGTCGTATTCTTCTTCGTGCCTGGGTGTCTTAGCGACGAGGAATGGGATTCGGTCTCATTTCTTGGAAATACAGTGCCGTTTGATCGCTGCAGAGTCTCAGCCATGCTCGCCGACGCGGGCTTGCCTGCAGACCTGCAAGGGCGGACAAAGCGTTGGTCGAAGTATGTACTCGAACGGATTAGCCGATGAGTCGCCACCGGTTCCACTCTATGTGCCCCTACTTCGCAATGTTTCCCGAAGCTTTTGCTCGGGCATGGATCGAGCGGCTGACGAAGCCGGGCGAGGTCGTATTCGACCCGTTCGCCGGCCGAGGCACCGCGCCGTTCGAGGCACTCTTACTCGGACGCGTCGGCATCGGCGGCGACATCAATCCTGTTGCGGCCTGCCTCAATCGTGCGAAACTGGCAGCACCTCAGGCCTCCTCAGTGCTCCGGCGCCTTAATCGACTCGAGGACGACTACCAGCATCGGCGATGGATGCGGGCAGCATCGACTACATCTGAGTTCTTTCAGGCTGCATATCATCGGCGAACGCTAGCTCAGTTGCTATATCTGCGCGAGTCGCTCGATTGGCGTGCTCGTCGCACCGACGCGATGGTTAGCGCTCTAATTTTGGGCGGACTCCATGGCGAAGTGTCGTCGATGCGCTACCTGAGCAACCAGATGCCTCGAACTATCAGCACCAAGCCCGATTACTCAGTTCGGTTCTGGACTGAGCGCTCCTTAGAGGCGCCGGAGCGGGATGCGTTCGACATGCTTCGACAAGCGCTGAGTTTCCGCTATGCGTCGCCGGTTCCTGATGCGGCCGGTGAGACGATTTTCGGCGACATTCGAGACGTTCCGCGCAAGTGGAGACGCGAGGCGCCCAAGCTTATAATCACCTCCCCGCCGTACCGGGCAGTCACAAGTTACGAGGAAGATCAGTGGCTACGTCTATGGTTCCTCGGAGGCCCTGATCGGCCGAATAAATCTCGCATCACGCGAGACGACCGGCATATAAAGGCAGACGACTACTGGAACTTTATTGGCGACTTCTGGCGCGTTTCATCAGCTATCTTGGCTCCCCGCGGCCATGTCGTTATGCGAGTAGGCGCGACTGGAATATCACCAAAGCATCTCGAGCAGCAGTTGAGAGCGTCTGTCTTGCTGTCGCCACGAAAGGCGACTATTCGGTCGGTCGAGCACAGCGAGATCGGTCGGCGCCAAACCGACGCGTTCCGACCCGGAAGTCGTGGCTGTGTCTGGGAGATCGACATGCATGTCACTCTCGCATAGCGCTGGACAAGGACCGATCCCCGCAGTGGGCCGCCGGGGCTGCCACGAGACTCGAAGCATTGGGTCGCTGGCCGCGGCCGGCGATGTCTCTAGTTTGCCGGACAGGCGCCGAATTTCTCCCTGGGTTATCGGGCCGTGACCTGTATGTCGGCCACTATTGGTGGGGGTCACCATCCGATGTGCAGTGCGTAAACGGCGGTCTCGTCGGGGTTCCAGCGGTCGAGTCGGAGGCTTACGCCGGTGGTGAGTCACATTCGACACGGATCCACCCTCGGACGCTCGTGTCGGGATCGACCCAGAAACCAGCCCACGCCTGCGCACCGACCGCAGTGGCGCGAGGAAGCTCGCGCTCCCATTCCTGCGGCCTGCTAGACGCCGGCAGCCCACGTTCGCCGCGATCCCTGTGGATAACCTCCGGTGCCAAACCGGGCTGATGGGCACACTGGTGCGGTGTCGCGGGTCCCCAGCCCGGAGCGACCGGCAGGTGTAGCCGCCGCACGCACGGCGTCGAGGCGCGAGGCGCTGTCGACAGGCAGGCCCGGGACCGGCGACGCCGAGGCACGGCCATGCTAGTCATTAGCCCGACGCCGAGGCACGGCCATGCTAGTCATTAGCGGAGTCACGCAACTCCTGATGAGTTGTCGGCTTGGCCGTGGCGGTGGTCGGCTTCTTCGGTGAAGCAGCCTTGCGCGCGGTCGCCTTGCAAACGTCGCACGAACTGAGGGTGCCTACGGAAGGTTCTCCGCAGAGGCTGCCGCTGCGAGCTCGGCCTGGAAGACCGCGCCGTACGGTGCGAGGTCGGGGATTGTTCGGGTCGGCGGGCTTGCACCAGCGCACCGTCTCGGTTCCGCGTTCGCCGTACGTGTCGTATCGGGCGTTCGGGTCGGCCCCCAGCTCGCCGGCCTCAGCCTGAAGATTTGCTGCCTCCGCCTTGAGGACGAACTGCCGCACAGCGTCGTAGTCGCTGTCCACAGCCGGCAGTTCATAGAGATTGTGCGATGCCATGACCCCAACGGTATCTGCACTCCGGAAGCCCTACATCGTCGCTTACGGTGACCAAATCACACCAGGACCATTGCATGCCTCGCTACATCACGGCTTCGCGGTGGCGGTGATCACCCGCTGACTTGGGCCCGCTGCAGCTTCAGGGAATACAAGCGCTGGCGGACTTTCAGCGCGAGGTGGGTGGCAGCAGGGAGATCACCTGAAGGGTCTGCAGCACAAAACTCTTGTGACGTTTATAATCGTCACTATGAGGTATCTTGAGAGGCGCAGCAGTGCCGAGCTTGAACGTTTGGCGGCGCAGGTACGGATGGAGCGGCTGCGCCGCTTGGGGCGCTGGCAGACCTGCGGGCAGTGCCGAACCGAGTTCTTGGCTAGGTTTGGTGCCCGGTACTGCTCCGGTCGGTGCCGCACGGCGGCCTACCGGCAGCGGATGAGGGATGCGGCGTGACCATCGGATCGGTGGAGGTCGCAGCTTCCAGACGCTTCGGAACCCTTTCCCCGTTGCGCTATCCGGGCGGCAAGGCTGCCCTGGCCGGCCTGTTCGCCGATGTGATCAAGGATCTCGGGCTGAAGGATCCGGTCTACGTAGAGCCGTATGCGGGGGGTGCGGGCGCTGGCATCGCGCTCCTTAGAGAGGGAGTTGTTGCGCGGCTCGTGATCAACGACATCGACCCCGCGGTCCACGCCTTTTGGAGCGCAGTAATCGAGCACAACTCCGAGTTCGTCAACCGCGTTGCTTCAGCGCCGTTGACTGTCGAGGAGTGGCGGCGCCAACGTGAGATTTACCGGTCGGGGTCAGGCGCACCGCTCGAACTTGGGTTTGCTTTCTTCTACCTGAATCGCACCAACCGCTCCGGAGTGTTGAACGCCGGGGTGATCGGTGGCCAGGACCAGAGTGGTAATTACAAGATCGACGCTCGCTTCAACCGGGACACGCTCGTTGAGAGGCTCTCGGCCCTAGGAGAGCTGGCCGACCGGATTGAGGTCACCGACCTCGACGGGCGGAGCGTGATCCGTCGCTACAGTTCGCACAGGTCCGCGTTTATGTACATTGACCCGCCCTATGTGGCCGCTGGTTCACAGCTGTACCTGAACTCCTTCGAGCGCCGTGATCACGAGGCGCTCGCGCGGATGGTGCACAATATTTCGCAGGCGCACTGGCTCATTACCTATGACGTTTCACCGCTCATCGAGATCCTCTACAGCGACCTCTTCCAGTGCCGGCTCACCCTGAACTACTCGGCTCGCTACCCCGGCAAGGCCCAGGAGCTTGTGGTGGCCTCAGCCCGTGTGGCCGATGCGATCACTCGTCGGCACCAGTCGCAGATCAAGTAGCACCACCCGCCCCCGAGCTAGCCGCGGGACCGGCCGCGGGCCGCAGCAGGTGCCTGAGCAGCGGGTGGAGCAGCTTTAGCGCCTGCCTGACGGTATCGGCGGTGACCACCGCGTCGGCGCTGTGGGTGACGTCGTTGAACCAACTGACGGTGCCGGGCGTGCGGGCGTTGCCGGAGTAGATCTTGTCGATCGCGTTTCGAATGGGGCGTTCCTGGGCGTAAACGTTCTTCACAACGGTCATGCACGCCTTAAGTTCCCCGGTGGCTGGAGTGGACGTTGACTCGAAGTGAGCCTTGATTGTCGACTCGAGCACCGCGCGTAGCAGCATCGCCGCCGCCACCGGGGTCTTGGACAGGCTTAGCTGACGCAGCTCGTGGTATCGGTGCTGCAAATTGACCGAGCTCTGGGTCTGGTAATCCAGGCCGGTCAGTACTAAATGGTCCCTAGTGTCGGGGTGGTTTGGGCCTCGCGGCGGTCTCGTGGGTGGTTGCCCACCTAGGCCACTCTGTGGCCCCTCACCGGGCTCGTCCACTGGGTCTTCCCACGGCTCATCCTCCGGACCGTGGCCGCCGGTGTCCGGCTCCGGCGCGGGATCCGAGTCCGCGACGGGCTGAGGCTCAACGCCGGTCAATTTGGCGATCAGCGCGTCGTGGGGGACGGTGCCCTTGCGGAACTCATCCGAGCGCGTGTTGAGATTGCCGAGGCGGAACTGGGTCATCAAGTACTCCAGCGCCTTTAGTTGCCCGCCCGACAGGGCGGCGCCGATCTTCTCCGGGCTCTTGCCGATCGGCAGCAGGAGTCCGTCCTTATCAAAACTGGCGCCGATCGCGGAGGCGATGTCGCCGTTCTTGTAGGCGTACTCAAACGACGACATCTTCAGCTCGGTACCAGTTACGTAGGCGTGGAGACTGCGGTCCTTGAACTTCGCGCCGCTGAGCAGTCGCCTCATGACAGCCATCCGCAAGAAGCGCGGGATGTTCACCCCAGGGTAGGCCTGGCGGATATCGTCGACGGTCCGGGTGGGGTCCAGCAGCGAGTAGTAATAGGTCGCCTGCTGGTCGCGGCTCCACGGCCGCTTCGACTGGGTGGTGTGCAGACGCGCGATGTGTCGGGCGGCCACGCTGCGACTCGGCGCCACGAGCACCCGGATCTCGTCTGGGAGATCGTCGGCTTCGGTCTCGTACCGCTTGAGCAGCGCCCGGATCGCATGCTCGTGGGCAGGGATAAGCGTAGGGTCGCTGAGTACCTTCAGAGCGCTGACGCGACGATTACCCTCAAGCACCACATAGGTGTCGCCGTCCTTGACGACGATCGGCACCTCGTTGTCGAAGTAGCCGTCCCGGATTATGAGCCGAGCGGTCTCGAATACTTCTTCCTCGGCGTAGAGGTAGTTCAGCGCAGCGTTCTCATCGGTGCTTGCCACTGGGATCCTGTAGTTCTCCAGGTCCAGGGCCAAGTCGTCTACAGCGACCGTCTCGATCGGCAACGGGTCGTAGGTCATCGCTACTCCTTATCAGCCCAACTGCCGTCGAGGTCGGCAAGGAGCATCTCACACACCTGGGCTGGAGGAATGTGGATCGCCAAGCGCCCGCGCGTCGCCGGCTTTGAGATGCGGAGGACGGCTCTCACCTTGAACTCGACTTACCGATCAGCTGGGCGTGGTGCCGTCCGGAGCGCCACCAGTTGTAGAGGTGGGGCGCACCATCTTGTTGGCAAGGATGGCTGCGGCCTGTTTGTCCGATTCGGCGACCCAGGCCGCATAGACGCGCAGGGTCGTGGTGACTCCGCCGCCGTGGCTGAGACGGCCGGCGACCGTGCGGATGTCCACGCCAGAGGTGATCAGCTCTGGCCGAGTAATGCCGCAGGGTTTGGAGATGGCTTGTGATGGCGAGGTCTGCGCACATTCGTGCGTAGCGATGGCTGATGCCGTCCGGGTTTGCACGGCCGGCCGTGGTCCGGCTCGTCGGAGAAGGCGAATGCAGTGTCGCTGAGCTTGATGCCTAACAGCTGGACTTGGTTCTCCGCGCGGCGGCGATGCTCTTGGAGGAGGTCGACGGTCTGGATCGAGACTGATCCGCCGCATCTGGTGTGTCTTAGTGTCCTTCTCGCGGGCTTTGCCTCTTCGCTGCGTGAAGTTACGACGGATCTCGAGGACGTGCCCCGTCATGATCCGTCAATCCGATCGCGGAATCGGCGGGTTGTTGTAGCCCACCGTGACCCCCTCCGCTCCCCGTACAAGCGGCCCCGTCCAGCCATCCAGACTCAAGTAGAACATACTTTCGATTGATGGCATCCTGTGGCCATGTTCGGACGATTCAAGGTGCGCCCAGACACCGAAGCCGGCCAGTACGGCGTCTGGGACGCGGTCAGCACGTCGTCCCAAGCAAGCTGCGCCTCTGCTAGACGACTCGTCGCTCACCCTTCCGGGGTCCTTATGTAGCCCATTGTGCCGAGCAGCACGAGATTCCCATCATCTTGGATGACCAGGCGGGGATGGTCATCGAACTGGAGCTCCGTCTGGCCTGGCTTGGCCCAGATCAGCGTCATCCCTGGACCGAAGAGCGAAACACCAATAGGCCCGCCGACCCTAACCAGCTTGCACAGGCCCGCCGGCTTCCCTCCCGTCCCGGACGCCCAGACGACAGAGCCCGCCGGGCCCCACACGACGAGGTTCCCGTCACCTTGATAGGTGAGGCTGTACCTCCCGTTGGGCGACGTCAGGGAATCGCCGGGATAGAGAGCCTGGTCGTCCCGCAATTCGCTGCCCTGTGCAGTCGGCAGTTGCTCGATCCAGCTGCTGGTACTCCAAACCGGATTGGACATGATTGTGCACCCCTTCTCCTTGATGACCAGCGCGACCAACCACTTCGCGCTGCCGGTTCAGGAGCCGAGGACCCCCAGCCCACGCCCCAGGCTGCTCCTCATCTCTCGGATCGAGAAACCACGCGAAAGATACGGGCTCGAACGAACAGTGTCTGGGCCCCCGTCTGCGTGCGGCTGATCTTCTGGGCCCCGCCCGTACCTGTCGCGCGCCGGACGGGGCTCGACTCACCCGTTTGAATCACGAGTGAACCGCGGCCCCGCCATGACCGAGATGGATCCGCAAGATCACCGAACCGGCAGTCAGTGGGTGAATTCTCGCGTGGACAGCCGTCGTGGTTCGGCCTGTTCGGCTGGTCCGGCTGCGGTCCAGCGGTGGCCCCATCAGCGTCCGGAGCTCGTCGACGTCGTGGTTACAGGGGTCGAGCCAGTCGGCCCGGTGCTCCGGGGTGATTGCCATCGGCATCTGGTCGTGGACCCGGCCGACCGGGTCGGTCGCGGAGGTTGTGATGATCGTGTACGTGGCACGATGGCGTTCGGGTCGTCATCGAAGGCACCAAAGATCTTGAACTGAGGATGACAGATGTCCGCGATGTTTGCGTTCGAGCGCGGCGAAGTCTTCATGAAAAGTCCGACATTCGAACTTGTCATGAACGATCTTGACAGTCGTCTCACTCACCCGGCCGACAAGTACGTCGTCGAAGTTGCCGTGGCGATGAACTGCCTCTGGGTGGATCAGATTCCTGCGGATCGGAAGAGTGGGCTACTCGCAGCGCTCTGCGGTGTCCTAGTCGGACAGTTGAACAGTGGCGCGCACGACGACAACCCGGTCGCGATCGCTGATCTTCAGGAAATCATTGAGGAACTGTCCAAGAGGTATCCGGGCGACGTCGCCGGCTGAAGAGCAATGATCAGAACCTGTGGATGGCCCTCGGCGGGGTGACGTTGAAGTCCCGGCCCCGCAGCTCGCCAGCTTTGCTCTCATCGACAACGAAGCGCTCGAGCAGATCGACGCGGCTGGCCACCGAGGCGTATCGACCACACATGCCTGCCAGCCTGCCACGCTCCACGGACACCAGCAGCGATGCCGCAGGTCACCTTATCTGGAGCTGCGGACTGTTCCGTAAACGACCGTTTGCGGAGCAGTCGAGAGCCGGGCGGTCGTGACCAACGCCGAGATGGTGGCGCACTGGGCCGAGTCGAGTCAGTTGACCGCGTCGAAGGCCTTCCTGATGTCGGCCGGCACTCGGCCGCGGTCGTTGACCTCGTAGCCGTTGGCGCGAGCCCACTCCTTCACGGTGCGAGCATCAGCACCGACGGTCGAGCGGGTGACCTTCTTGCCTCGCCTGTTCGTGATCGGCCGCCCTGCTTCGATGTAGACAGCCAGCACCTTGCGGAGCGCTGCGGCGTTCTTGGTGCGGAGGTCAATCTCGTACGACTTGCCATCGAGCGCGAAGATCAAGGTCTCCCCTTTGCCGGCAGGGAGATCGCGGCCGTCGAGGTCGTCTGTGAGCAGGATCTCCACTCTCTGAGCCACTGGTCGCCTCCTCTTAAGAAATGCACGTAGTGCACAGCATCGTGCATCGACGCTCTTCGCGCGTGGATCGACGCCACCCGCGGATCACCGCCGCCTAAAGCGGCTCCTCGGTCGGGCTGTCCGCGAACTCCTGATCGGCCAAACGTCGCGGACCTGGCCGGCCAGCGGGTGCTCACCCGCCAAGCCGCTCTAGCGCGTTGTGACTGCCAGATCGGTCCGAGGCTACCGCGCCCGAGCGCATAGAGCGGCAGACGGCTCGGTCACAGCCGGGAGTTCTCCGCGGCCATCAGGCCGCCGCGCACGACCGAGCCAGCAGCCGCTCGCTCGCTGACCAAGCGTCCAGCTCGCCGAAATGGTGCCAGGCGTCGACGGCACCGGCGAGCTAACGAGCACGGCCTCGCCTACAGTTGTCATCGGAAGGCGGTCACGTAGCCGCCTTGGCCGCTTAGAGGGGCCGATGCGGGTCGGCGGCGTAGCCTGTGATGGTGTCTTCCATCCATAACGGCGACGACGCTGACGTGTTCGAGAGGTGGAGCGCAGTCCTCGCTGACGTCTACATCGCCTGGAGGACAACGAACGTGCAGTTCGCCGCTGGGCCGGCGGAGGGATCGCCGGCTTCGCGCGACGATGTTGTGCTTGCTGGCCTCTGCCGCGAGTGCGACAAGCCCGAGGGCACTGGCGCCGGTCTTGACGCTGTACAGATGATCGACGCCGCTGCGCAGCACGTGCTGGGGTTGCGAGTGCTGGTGGACAGCCGAACAGTGGCGCTGACAGTTTGGCCGGTAGCGCGCGCCATCGCCGAGCACGTCGCGCACGCGGCATGGCTACTCGAGCCCGGGATTGCGCCGGAGGCCCGGATGGCGCGGCGGTGGATGGCTCGTCTGGCGGGCGCGCATCGATACCGGTGGATGATGGCAGCGCGCAAGGCGACGAGGGCTCAGCAGCGCGGCGCGAAGGAGACCCGCGAGGCGATCCGCCAGCAGCTGCTGCTGCGCTTTCCGGGCGCGGACACTGAATGGGACGATCCTGCGGAGAATCCGGGCTGGACGATCGCCGGTGAGACCTACCCGACGCTTGGCAAGCAGTCCCGCTTGATCGAAAACCTCGGCGTCGAGAGCCTCGCGGGCGTCTATGACGTGCTGTCCCTGTTTGCTCATCCAAACCCCATCACGCTGGCGATGCTTGTCGAGAGGAACTCCGTCGGCGACCATGTCGAGTTCACCTACCGCGTCGACACCGATCAGTGGGTATCGGTCGTGCGCGGTGCAAGCAGACTGCTGTACGCGGCAGCACATGCAGCCTGCGGATATTTCGCCCTCGACGCCGGCCACCTAGAGGCCTGGTATGACAGATGCGAGTCCGGCGAGCAGTGACCCCACGCACCTACTCGCTGGTCGTTCGAGTTACGTCGCCAGGCAACTGGTCGACGTTGCATAGCGCCGCCGCACGGTGCCTTGAGCGAGGCTGAACAACGAACCGCACGCAGGTGCAGGACCACCAAGGCCCGCCGCCGCGCCCCAGACCGCGAGACCGATCCAGAACAGGCCGCGCCACGGGACCTCCTGACTTCGGTCATTCGGCTTAGTGCCTCAGTTGGGGTTGTTGAGCGCGTCGAGGATCGCTTGCTTCTCGGTGGGGATCGCGGGCGGGAAGGTGTGCTCGGTGCCGTTGATCGCGATGGTGGCTGAGCGCAGTGGCCGCAACTGTCGAGTGAGGTTGCGGATCGCGAGGCCGGTCCGGTTCTGGACCTCGCGGCTGACGGCAAGGGCGGTGAACACGATGGTCAGGTGGGCCTCGATCGCGTCCTTGGTGTGGTGGAACATGGGCCGGGCGCGGAGGTCGGTCTTGGACATCCGGAAGGACTGTTCGACGTGCCACAGGTCGTGGTAGCTCGCGATCACCTCGCCCGCGGGCATGACATCGGCACCGATGTTGGTGACGTAGCCCTTCAACCCGGCCAGCCGCCGTGCACGCGTCAACGCCGCCTCATCGAGCGTCCTGCTGCCGTTGGTGGTCTTGACTAACCGCGGCGCTCGAGCGGTCTTCTCGCCCGCGATGACCTCGCGTGCCCGGTTCTCCTGAATGGTGAGGGTCTTGTTGTCGCGCACTGCGCGTTTGGTCGAGTAGGCCCACACCGCCCGCCACGACGCGTGGTGTTGCTCGGGATTCCAGACAGGTTCGGCCTTGATCTTCGAGTCGTTCTCGATGGTGCGCTGGTTCTTCGGGGTGATCGTGTCGATGACCTGCCCGTCGGTGAACGCGTCGCCGTGCCAGCGGAAGTGCGACTCCAGATCGGTCGGTGCCTTGGTCACCCTCGATCCGACGATGAAGCGCAGGTTCGCCTCGTCGAGCTCACGCAGGTTCGACGCGGATAGCATCCCGGCGTCGGCGACCACGACCATGTCGGCCAGGCCGTGGCGTTCCTGGAAGGCCTTGATGATCGGGACGATTGTGGTGGTCTCGGCCTTGTTTCCTTCGAAGCAGCCGATCTCGAGCGGGAAACCGCGGCGGTCGACCAACAGACCGACCACGATCTGCGGGTCGACGCGGCGTTCCTTGGAGTAGCCGACCTTGCGCAGGTCGTCCTCCTTCTCGGCCTCGAAGTACAAGGTCGTGACCGTCGTAGAGACACAGCGACACATCACCGCTGGTCAGGGCGTGGTTGAAGCAGGCCGTCGCGATCTGGTCGCGATAGCCCCGGCCGGCGCACCTGGTCAGCGTGCGGCGCATCGTCTTCTCACTCGCGGGCTTCTGCCCCAGGTCGGTCAGCACGCGACCGGTGTCCAGGATCGAGGTGGGTTCGACGATGCGGGCGATCACCAGGTCACGAAAGGTCTCGTCCCCGAGGACCCCGAACCCCAGGGCGGAGTAGACCTCAGCGAGCACCTCGAACAGCAACCGCGACGACGCGCCGGTCACCTGCGGGGCAGCCACACGCGGCTGCTCGCCCCGCCGGCCAAGCGGGGCGGGTGCGGCGAACAGTCCCGCATCGGTAGCGGGCGCGACCAGCTGGGCCTTGCGCGGGGTCGGGTCGATGCCCAGGTCGAACTCGCCCTGAGCAGCATCGCTGAGCAGCCCACGGGCCTGCTCGATCAGGAGACCCAACTCGGCCTCGGTGTGCGCCGAACCGACGTGCGTCACGATCCGCCGGCGTCCGTCGACGTACTCAGCGATCTGCACAGCCGTCGCACCCGAGGCCGTCCGAACCCGCCGCACCCACGCCACAGGCCGAGCGTAAAGCACCAATTAGTGCCTCAAATCGACCGCCCGGCCAAGCATCACCGCAGGTCAGCACCCTGCGCCCAGCCAAACCGCGAGCGAGTGACCGAAGTCAGGTTCGAGTTACGTCGCCAGGCAACTGGTCGACGTTGCATAGCGCCGCCGCACGGTGCCTTGAGCGAGGCTGAACAACGAACCGCACGCAGGTGCAGGACCACCAAGGCCCGCCGCCGCGCCCCAGACCGCGAGACCGATCCAGAACAGGCCGCGCCACGGGACCTCGAGGAACTGGATCGACAGGCAGTCCACCATGGGCAGGCAGAGCGGGCGCCAGCTCTGCACACGCCGAAGGCTTCACCTTATGCACAAACCCCAGCACTTGCGGCAGTTTCGGCGGGAGCATCGGCGCGGGCCTTGGCGGTAGGGGCTCCGGCGGCCGAGCACACACAGGGCACCGCGCCGGCTTCGTCACGAACTCCACGACACCCCCGCCGAAGTCGCAAAGCATCTACATGGTGAGGACCTATGACTCGGTGCAACGACCGACAGTACAGGTATCAACGGGATTTGCGTCATCCTGTCATCTTCACAGACCAATCGCCGCCTTAATGGCTGCCGCTGCCAAGGCGACCCCGATCGCGGTGGCTGTCGAAAGGGCCCACTTTCCCGCCTTGGCCAGGTGGCGTTCAACGGTGGCAGTGTCGCCCGCCGCTGCTGCGACCTCCGCCTGGGCAACCTCGGCAACTGCCATGTCCTCTTCTGCAGACTTCGCGGACTCCCTCATGGTGAGACGGAGCTGTGACAACTCTGTGGCCAGCTGAGCCAACTCTCCTTCGTCCATGCCACCCACGAATTGATTGAATGTATTCCGCTCTGCCGACGCCTTCGGGCCAACAGCTCCCGCCTGACCTGAAACGTTATACACATCACGACTCATAACTAGATCTCCTTCTACTGTAAATGAAATTGATGCCGGGGCATTGCTGCCCCCGCCTGCACCCGCCTCCAACGGATTCCCGGGGTCTACATTTGAAGGCAACTGGAGTGAGGCGACATCGATAGCCGAGACAGCATCACCCGACTCCGATAGTCGGACTAGCTCGCCTGGCAATCCCGTCAAAGCCGCAGGAAGACGCGGAAAGTAGAACGCAGGGAATGGTTCCAGTCGATCTGGCACTCGATCCCAGACCTTCAGCCACAACGAAGAGTCGAGCATCTCTTCGGGCGACAGTTGACGACCTAGGCATGCCGACATTTCTTCAACATATAGATCCGCCTGACCAGCACACAGCGCTGTCAATGCTCGAATCCAGGAAGACGCGGGATTCTGAGGCAAACTTCTACCTGCTAAGACGCCCGAAGCGCGACTCACTTCACCAGCACACAGATAGCTAAATGCCGCCTGCGCAACAAGTGCCGCAGAGGAATGCTTCTCCGCAAGAGCTGCAGCCTCATGAAAGCGTCGTTTCGCTTGGAGACTGAGAACATCACAGAGTATGACGAGCGCCTGTCCCCGCTCTTGATCAAAGGCAGTCACCCGGACACGGGAAATTCGCTCGAGGTCGTGCACCGCAGCGGCAAGGAAAGCTGCCTCCTCGAGCAATCTCCATGAATTTGAATCGCCGGCCCCCAGCCTATTATGACCGTTGAGCAACAATTCGACGGCTTCCGCGCGCCGGTGAAGCCTCGTTAGGACGAATGATGACAGCGAGTAAATACTATACAGATTCTGAATTGGAACATCATCCAATGCCTTCGCCAGCCAGTCGAGAGCGTCGCGGTCTTGTCGGCGCGTTAGAAGAATCGATGAGTGCCAGTGGTAGACCATCCAATGATGGCTCTGGTGGAGAGCGGTAAGAGCCTGCTCTGCCACTGATCTACTTGAAGACAGTCCTTCAATCACCGACGTAAGTTCCAGGCGAGTCTTCCAACAATAGAGGTCTTTGGATTCGCGAGAAGCTACAGTCAGTTGTCGCAGGGCGATCCGGGTGTCACCCGGATTACCCCGCAGTAGGAGAAGGCGCGCCAGGATTATTCGTAACCGCGCGTACCCTCGGTCATCCTCCAGCAAGGCCGCCTGCAAGGTGGACAGCAATTGGTTTCGCGCAGACGGACCAACTGGAATCTTCGCCAGGTCTTGATAGTGAGCTAGTAATTGGCGTCGGTACACAGAGGCTATCGCCTCGAATTCGACCTCGCGTCCGACCGTAAGTAAGTGGTACCTAGATTCAACAAAGGCCTCGCCGACAGCGGTGAGGTTTGTCTGCGACGGTGCGCCGTGGAGGCGGCGACTGAAATGATCCGCCGCAGCTCCATGAGCCCTCGTCTCCCTGCGCGGATTGTTACTTAGTCGCACACGTGCCAGTCGTCTCATTACAGGATGCACTGAACAATAGCCATTGCTCATGCCGATCAGATAGCGACTGCTCAGCGATTCGCGCGCGGCCGGAACATCAGGAACGATTCGCTGCAGTCGCTCTATTGCATCGACTCGGAAGGGCTTCCTGTAGACCGATAGATGCTCGAGCAACAACAGCGAATTGCCATCCAATTGATCGAGTGTTCGCGTCAGGAAATATGCCTCTAGTTTCTGGATTAGTTGGGGTGAAACCGCCTCATCCCTTAAGAGCCACGCATCAGGCTCGATTTCAATCAATCTCTCGAGAGGTTCATCTCCCAAGCAAGCTACGAGCGCCCGCATCGCACGAGGATTGCCGCCTAGCCATCGCACCACGTCCATACGCTTCGATTCTGGAATCTCGGCTTCCACTCCCCGATCTTTGAGCAGGCCGTTGAGCATCGCTAGAGCTTTGCCAGGCTCAGGCGAATGGAGAACGAAACGACGAGCGTTCTCAAGCCAGAGGCCCTCAGCGGGCGCTTGATTTACTATAAGCAGAAGGCGACCATTGCCATTATTGTCACCGACCACTCGTACCAAGTTCAGAAGATCGCCGGTCGGAAGGCGGGTGCTCGGATCGAGCATCAATTGTGCATCGTCCACCACAAGCAATGCGCCCTTACGCAGCACATTTTTTAGACCAGCGACCAAGTCAAGGTCTTCTCGATCGGACATGGTCCGATCGCCGATATCCTCGAAGCGTGTGGCTACGTCGAGAAGTAGATCCTCCAAACCGATGCCGTCGTCTGGTATTTCAGCACGAACGGCCGCGGCGCTCCAGCGTCGCACAACTTCTCGACCCACCCAGCTCTTGCCGACCCCGCTGAAGCCCTCCAATACGGCGACGGCCGGCCCTTCGGCGGGCCATTCCTCCCAAAGCCATGCGGCAAGCGGATTCGCTTCGGTTCGCAAATTACCCCCTGATGCAAGCACCTGAGTCACAGATGACTCTCCCCTCGAGGCACGATACCGCTTCATACGCCTGGCGGGGAGCATTTGAGAGGTTATGGACGTTGTCGTCGCCGTGGATCCGCAGTCTGCCCAGGGATGGCAGCAGGGGCGCCTCTCATTAGCTTAGGCTAGTACGACAGCCGTAGTTCGTGATCGTCATGTTGGAAGGGCCTTTGGGCGGCGGTATTGGCTGGGTTCGAGCACAGTGTTGTCGGCGTCTCCACAGTGACGAGGGAGAACAAGGAGCTCTGGGTCTGGACAGGCGTCAACTGCCTGCCCGTCGACCAGGTCGACCCCGAACTCCTCCGCCCGTACAGCGCCTTCCTGCATGCCAAGCGATCCGCCATCGAACCGGCGCCCGCGGTACCGCGCCCCGCCGCCTGACCGCTCGAGGAGGGCGACAGCAGCCAATGGCCCAGCGCATCCTGGTAGCCGTGAGTGGTGGTGCGCCAAGTGCGAAGGCGCGGCCGTTCCCGAGTCCACCGGTTCTGCCCGAAACGCGACACGCGGCTGAAGGTCGACAAGGTGGTCGTGGTGGCCTGGCCACCGTTCGGGCGTCGTCGGCGGGGCTCGAAGCACGGCGATCTCGGCTGACCGTCGCACCGACGTCACTGAGGCGTCATCTACCGGGCGCCCCGGCGCGGAAACCGTCGGCGCCATCTGGGACCGTGTTGTGGCATGGAGCTGACTGGCAGGCATTTCGACCGGATACCGCGGACGAACCTCCGCATTCCGGCGCGTGAGTTTGCCCGGCTGTGGTTGACGGCTGAGCGGCGTGCCGATGCGATGGAAGCGGCCGGCGAGCCGGAGGATTCGTACCTGCGGGGTGTGTGCTCGACGTGCGAGTGGCTTGCGGGCGTGATCATCAGGGTCCACGGCGTGAATGGGCCGACCAGTGTGTTCGTGCCGTCGCCTGTGACTGGCATACCGAACAAGGCGTACGAGGAGCTGATCGCCGACGAGACGCGGGCCGCGGAGCAGGTGGTTGCTGACAGCCCGCCTGGCAAGCCGGGATTTGTTGACGGCGTATTTGCGACGCTGAACTGGGCATGGCGCCGGTCGGGTGTGCCGCCGATCGAGGTGGACACCGCCCAAGCAGGCTGACCCATGGAAAGGGGCCTCCAAGCCGTTGTACGGCCTGAGGCACTTTCGTGTGTCGACGCTGGCGGAGGAGCTTGCGGTTAGGCGGGTTGTTGGCGTGGGTGGCGGGCTCCTGCGGTCAGTCCTGAGGTAATTGTTCGGTCGGCTTCGCCAGGGGGTAGGCCGATGCGCGCAGCTGCGGAGACGAGTTCGTCGCGGGCGGTGCTTTCGTCCAGGAGGTGGGCGCCGGCGAGCTGGCCGAGGGCGAAAGCGGCCCGGTTCAGGGTGTCGTTGCGGTGGCCTGGTGCGGCGGCGAGGACTTTGTCGAGTTCACCGGCCAGGGCGGCGAGAGTGTAGGCGCTGGCGTTCGTCGGGTCGGGTGTGCCTGTCGGCGTTTCAGTGGGCGTCGGCGGCGGGGTGAGCGCGGCGGCGATCCAGTCGGGAAGGATCGCAGGGCGGCGGATCACGTCGGCGAGGTAGCGCGTGCCGCGTATGACAGAGCCGGCGCCCACGACGTAGCCGCCGTGGCCTCGGGTGTCGATCTTCCAGCCCAGCCGTCCAGCGCTGTTGCCGAGTTCGGCCCCGTCGGGTTGCCGGTAGTACAGGTGCTGTCCCCCGCTCGGCGTGCTGACCATCCAGGTCCGGGGCATCGCCTGCCCGACGTCGGCGGCGAGCTGGTCGAGCACGTCGCGCCCGCACGCGGCTCCCCGGGTGTCCCAGGGCTCGGGCACCATCTCGCCGGCACTCTTCGGCTGGCCCAGGTCGATCACCAGCAGCCCAGACGCTCCGGTGGCGACACCGATGTTGTACGGGGCCTCCCGCCACCAGCGCGTGATCTGCTCGGCGTCGGTCGTGGCGACGTGCGGCCAGTCCTCGACCGCTGGAGCCTTCGAGCCAGGCCGGAGGGGGAACACGGCCAGGCCGCGGTCGGCGTGCCAGTGCGCCGACCGGGCGAGCCGGTCGGGTCCGGTAGCTCGAGCCCCAGCCCGCTTCGTCCTAGCCCTCGGATCCGTTGTAGTGTTCAAGGTTCGATCTCCTCGCGGCTCGGGTGCACCCGTTCGCTCTGCACGCGGTGCACGGGCGGCTGGTCACCGCGGGGGCGGACTTCGAGGTAGACGCGGACACCGAACGATCCTCGGTTCGGGTAGGCGCGGTCCCCGCCGGCCACCTCGAATCCTTCGCTCAGGTGGGCAACCATGGCGTCGATCTCGTCGGGTTCTCCGGACAGCCGAAGCTTGATCGTCACTGCTGCACCCCCTTCTGGGTAAGGGCGTCGTAGTCACCGTTGAAGAGCACGTACAGCGGCCCGCGCTCGGCAGGCAGGTCGTCCACCTCGTACCGGGCCGGGGTGCCGTCGTCGGGACACTCGCTCGTTCCGGCGTAGGTGTCGCCGTCCTCGGTCGCGAACAGAATCCAGGCGACGCCGGTGGTGTCGAGTACGACAGGGCAGTTCGCTCGCGGTGCCCAGTTGATGAGGCGGTACATGTCTTCGGAGGTGGTGACGACTGCGCCGTTCGGGATCAGCGAGGGGAAGTGTCGTCCTTCCCAGCTGCTGCTGCCGCCGCATGGCCAGGGCAGGCCGCAGCGGCGGCAGGCGGCGCCGTGGGTCGCGGCGTGGCTGTCGGGGTGTACGTCGTCGATCGATCCGCCAGACAGGTAGGGGTCGAACACGGTCGGCGGCACGTTCTGCATGGGTCAGCTCTCCTTGTCGGTGTTGAGGGTGTTCGGTGCGGTGGTGGGGGTTCCGTAGTGGGCGAGAGTGGGGATGCGCAGGTGTGGCCAATGCCCGGCGGCCAGGAGTGTTTCGGCGTGGCTTTGGCTGGCGGTCCAGTCCGGTGCGGTGTCGCTGCCGGGAAGCGGGGTGGTTTCGCGGGCGTATTGGTAGAGGCGGCTAGCCAGGTCGAGCCCCCAGCCGTCGGTCAGGTCGTCGTTGCTGGTGTTGTCGTCGGCGAACCGGACCGTGACGGCCAGGTGCTCGGGGTAGCGGCCCGGATAATCGGCGCGCAACTGCTCGAACCGGGCCCGAACGGTCGCGGCGAACCGGTGCTGGTACTCGGCGCGGTCGCGTTTCTCCAGCTCGACAAGCTGCTCCTCGATGTCTTCGATCTGCTCCAGCTGGTTCAGGGTCAGCCGGTCGCGGGATCGGCTCCAGCGGTCACCGAACAGCGCGTGGCCGATGTGGTTGGTGCTGGCCTCGTAGGTCTCGAAGATGCCGAGGTCGTCCAGCTCGTACACGCTGTTGACCACGAGCTCGATCGGCCCGGTGCGGAAGGTCAGGAGGTACTCGTCGTCTGATCCGACGGTGCTCCGCAGCAGGTCGGCCACGCCGGCGGCTTCCCACGACCCCGGACGGGCCGCGATGAGTGCATCACTGCTCCCGAGGTTCGCTGCGACCGTGGCGAGCAGGTGCGTGACGAACTCGGCCCCGGCACCGCCGCGCTGGTCAGCGTTGATCGCACGGAGCGCCCGGGTGACCGCAGTCACGGCCACCTGGAAGTCGTCCGGTCCCTCGGCGGTTGGGATGTCGTTGTCGATGTTGTGGGCGGTCATGGTGAGGCTTCTCCTAACTGGTAGCTCTGGCATCGCGGGTGGTTTGCGACGCGGGCGCTGACGTTGCTTGGATGCTGGTGGGGCGGCGAGGCCGCCCCCACCAGCTCGTTAGGCGGCGTTGAGGTCGCTGAGGTCGTGGTCGAGGGATTCGGCGACGGCGGCGATCAGGTCGCGGGCTGCGGGTGGGGTGACGGCGTTGCCGAGCTGGCGGACCTTCTCCCGCTTGCTGCCCAAGACGACGTATCCGGGCGTGAACGCCATTCCGGCGGCGACTTCGTGCGGCTCGAGCATCCGGAACAGGCAGTCCTCGACCGCCACGGTTTGCGGCTCCAGCACCGACTGGTGTCTGGCGGTGGTGATCGTGCGCAGCGTCTCGGTGGCCGGGGTGCACATCTCCGCAC
Organism: Kribbella sp. VKM Ac-2568; assembly: GCF_004345365.1. Lineage (GTDB taxonomy): Bacteria > Actinomycetota > Actinomycetes > Propionibacteriales > Kribbellaceae > Kribbella > Kribbella orskensis. Next base: position 16,286 of record NZ_SLVF01000025.1, on the reverse strand, counting down.
CTTCGCCGCGCGAGCTGTTGTTCCGCATGATCAGCGCGTACCGGTCCCGCGTGGTGAACGTGCCGTGCGGCTCAGCCGTGATCCGGGTGGTGGCGTTGCCGTAGTAGGGCATCAGCAGGGCGTGGTGGTTGCCGTTGGCCGCGAACGTGTCGAACGGCTCCGACACCTGCTTGGTCGTGTTGTTGTTGCGCAGCGGCACCACCAGCGCCTCGGACTCGCGTGTGGTCCGGGTCCGCATCACCTCGCTCAGCGGCGTCGCGGTCTCGTTCCAGGTCCCCCCGGCGGGGACCAGCAGCCCGGTCTCGTTGCGGGTCGTCATCGTGCGCATCGCGTCCCAGGCCGAGGCGGCGGTTTTGCCGTCGCGGCCCTCGACCGGGATCAGCAGCTCCGGCCGGACGTAGCGGGCGAGTCCGGCGCGGATCCGCTGCATCGTCTTGTCGGCTAGCGGCCGTGCCCGATCCCCGATCCGTTCCCCCACCAGGCTCCAGTCGATCGCCGCAGCGGCCGGGAGCCAGCCCGGCTCGACCACCTGGTTGCGGCAAGCAACGTCCGGGCAGCGCCACACGTACTGCGCCCGGTACCGGCCCCAGGTCCGGTCAGGCTTCTTCCATGCCTGCATCGCTCGTACCATCCGGTCGCAGCCGGGGCAGTACGCCATCGGGCGGGTCCACCGGTTCAGGTCCGGGCAGGTGGTCGTGCGCTGGTGCGCCACACCGTAGAGCCGGTCCCGCGACTGCGGCGCCGGGAGCCCGCTCGCCTGCGCATGCATCGAGTTCAGGTACACCACATGCATGCAATAGCCAAGCGCGTCCAAGCCCGAGCGCCAGGCCGGCCACAGCACCCACAGCGCGGCGTCGACCACGTTCTCCACCACGATCGCTGAGTAGCGGTGGTGCTCGGCGAACCGGACCACGTCCCACATCGTCGCCCGCGACCGCTCGGCCGCCTCGTCCGGCAGGGTGTCGCCGAACAGGTCCGGCAACGCGTCCACGTTGCGCTTGCGGCCCTTGGCCTGGGAATGGTTCGTGCACTCCGGCGACGCCCACAACACGCCGGTGCGCGGGTAGCGGTCCGGGTCGACCTGGGACAGGTCCGCGCAGTCGTGGTCCGTGGTCGGGTGGTTCGAATTGTGGGTGTCCACGGCCAGCTTCCAGTGGTTCGCGGCCATCCGGATGGTCACCCCGGGCACCTGGACCGCGCCGGTGCTCGAGCCACCGGCACCGCAGAACAGATCAGTTACGGTCAACGTCATCGGTTCAGCTCCTCTCTGAAGGGTGGTGCGGGGAGCGCCGTGGGTGCGTGGTCCGTCACCACGACGCTCCCCGTGCCGGTGGGTTAGTTGGCGGTCTTGTCGCTGTTGTCGATGTGGTCGAAGAGTTGCCAGTCCGCGTGGTCGGGGTCGATCCCGACGAACTTGCGGCCGCACGAGCAGACGCTCACGACCTGCCCGTTCCGGATCGGCTGCAGGGCCGGGGTCACGTCCCGGTGCTCGGGCCAGCCGGTGTCGTTGCGCTCGGCAACGGGCTCGATGAGGTGCAGGTGCGGGGTGGTGTTGGTCCGGTGGTTCACGGTGGTCTCCTTGCGACTGGTCCGTTTGCCCGCTGGTGGGCTTGTGTGGCGGCAGCCCCGTCCTTTGGGGCCTGCCGGCTACTGCCGCCTAGCGGGCCGGGTCAGAGGCTCCGGCCAAGTTGGTTTCGGTCGTTGTCAGCTGGTGGACGCGGTTTGTCCTCCAGGTGAGAACTGCCGGAACCAACTTGGGTGGAGGGGACCTGGTCCGCTAGCCGCCCACCAACCCAGCCCTAGAAGGGATTCGTCCCGGCCGGAGGCCGGGGTGCTCTCCCGCCCGCCCGGGGCGGGAGAGCCTCGGGGCTACACACCCGTCAGTCGTCGTAGCTGCCCAGTTCCAGCACCGGTCCTTTGTCCTCGACCAAGGGCTCGGACGCCTTCGCTGCCGCGAGTCGGCCCCGGCCGGTGCCGATGCTCGAGTCGTCGGCGTGCCAGCGGGCGAGTTCCTCGTCCCGGGCTGCTTCCTCGTCTGCGTGGCGTTCTTCGGCTTCGCGGCGGTGCTGAATCTCGAGCAGCGCCCGCTGCGCACGACGGACCGCTTCGGCCGTCTCGTCCGCGGTGGGCACCCGCGGCGAGTCCGACTCCGCGACCGGTGCCTCGCCGGCGGCGACCTCGCGGATGTCGGCCGGTGCCTGCCGCTCCTGCGCCTCCCGCTCCTCAACCGCCTTCTGGTCCGCCTCGGGGCCGGTCGACTCGGCGCGCGGCTGCTGCGCCCTGGTGTTGTCGTCGGCAACGATCTCCCCAGCTACCGCCGCCTTGCTGGATAGCTGGTCGTTGACCAGTTCCGTCTCCGCACCATCGACCCGGGGCCGGGCCTCGATCGTGTCGGCGTCGCGCTGCTGGGCGACGTCGGCCAGCTCATGCTCGGCGGTGACCTCGCGGTGTTCGTCCCCGGCGGCTTCGCTGGCATCGATGTGCAGCCACTCCTCAGGGGTTGGCCCGTCGTCGCTGTTGTCGATGCCGCGCTCCTTCAGCTCCGCCTCGGCGCGCTCGCCGGCGGCGCGGGTTGCGGCGGTGTGGGCGAGCCAGACGGCGCGGGCGTCGTCGGCGATCTGCAGCTCGGCGGCGCGGGCGTCGAGTGCCGCGGCCAGCGCGGTGGCCTGCTCGGCTTCAGTGCACAGCTGCTCGCGCGTCGGTTCGTTGTCGCTGGCATCGGCTTCCGCGGTGCGCAAGGCGGCGATGCGCCGTTCGCGTTCGGCGCTCTGCCGGGTGCCGGCCAGTTCCTCGCCGACGTAGGGCGGTGCCCACGCCTTCTCGCGTTCGTACGCGCGGACCCGGACGCGCAGCTGGCCGTTCGACATCTCCGCCTCGGCGCGGTCGGCCTCGGGTCGACCGAGCGCGCGCCAGGCGGTCCGCCACGACGCGTACTGCTCGACCTGGCCGGGTTTCGGTGCCTTTCCGAGCGCGTCGTCGCTGACTTCGTGGCCCATGACCTCACGGTGTGCGGCGACCTGGCCCGCGCGCCGAATCCAGTCGTCGCGCCCGCGACCGGACTCGACAGGCGGTCGGTCGAAGGCCTCGACCGCCCACTGCGGCAGCTCTGCCGCGACCCGCTCGCCCAGCTCGGCGGCGCGAGTGTCGGCCTCACTGGCGAGTTTGATCAGGTACGCCGACCACTTCGGGTCATCGACCTGCGGGAGCCGGGTGGCATAGGTGTCGCCGACCGGGTCCAGGTTGCCGCCGCGTTTGATGCGCTCTTGGATGACGTTGCTGATCTGGCGGGCGTCGTCCAGCGAGCGCCGCTGGATCGCCTCGGTCAGCGCCTGGCGCGGGTCGCGTCCGGCCAACTCGACCCGCCGCAGCAGGTTCGCGAGGGTTCCGGCGCCGTCCTCGACCGCGAGGGCGGTGCGCTGGTCATCGGTGAGCACTCCGGCGTCGGCGAGTTCGTCCAGCCACGCGGCGGTGCGCCCGGCGGTGGCCAGTGCGATGCCGTCGGCCAGCAGTTCGGCGGGGGTACGCAGCCGGTCGGCTTCGGCGGCCGACTCGGCAGCGGCCTGCAACGCCGACAGCTGCGGGTCGTCCAGCTCGAACGCGCCACGCAGCACCGACAGCGGCGTCCGCTTCGCCGCGCCGGTGGTCTCGCCGACCTCCGCCGCCTTTGACACTGATTGAGTCACGACGTGCGCGGTATTCGTAGCGCGGCCGCGGGTCATCGCGACGTACAGCGCATGCACCGACGTGTTCGGGGTGGCGACCAGGTGACTGGAGTCCACTGTCAGGCCCTGGCAGGAGTGGACGGTGGCGGCGTAGCCGAGCGCGACCCAGTCCCGCACATAGGTCGCCGGCAGCACCATCGTCTCGCCCGGCACGGGCCGGCGGGTGCCTCGGATCAGCGGGGCGACCCGGAGGCCACCGTCGTCTAGTACCTCGGTCACGAGGAACTCGTCGCGGTTGAACGCGGCCCGTTTGTTGCCGCGGTAGCCGTTGAGGTGCCAGGCGTTGAGCCGGGTCTGGATCAGGTCACCGGCACCGACCCGGTTGCCCGTCGAGGCCAGCCAGGCCGTGCGTTCGTCGTCCACCTGGCCGTACTCGACCAGCCGGGCGCGCAGCTGCGCCGACAGGTCGGCGGCATGGGCGTTGGTGTCCACGATCAGCAGCGCGTGCCGACCGTTGAGGTGGTCGGCCAGCCACGCGTCGGCCGCGGAACGCTGCGCGGCTTCGAGGTGGCCGCCGTCGAGGATGCGGCCCTGCCGGTGGTACTCCTCCAGCACCGACTCGTCGGCGTTGCGCAGCCGGAGCGACGCCAGGCCTTCCCACTCCTGGCTGAAGCGTCGGGTTTCGGTCAGCTCGTGGGTGAGGGCGCCTGCAGTGACCAGTTCCATGCCGCCGCCGGCGCCGACCGCGGCCAGCTGGCGATGGTCTCCGACCAGCAGCAGCTTCGCCCCCGCGGCGTCGCAGTGGGCGTGGATGTCGGCCAGGTCGCTGGTGTTGGCCATTGCCGACTCGTCCACCACGACCAGATCACCCTCGCGCACCGTCCACGCCTGCTCCTCGGTCGAGGCTGAGCCGTCGGCGATGCGGTGCTGGGTCATCAGCCAGCGGGTGATGTTCTGCGCGGTGACGCCGTCGGCGGTCAGTACTTCGGTGGCGACCTGGGACGCGGCCAGCCCGACCATCCGGTGCTGCTCGCCGTCCCACAGGTCCGGGTCTTCCCACGCCTTGGCCAACGCGCCGACGACGCGGGACTTGCCGGTGCCGGCGGGGCCGATCAGGGTCTCGACTTTCGCGCCGGAGGCGAGGATGCCGCGAACGGCGGCAGCCTGGTCGTCGCCGAGCTGGAGTCCATCGGCGGCGAGCCGTTTCACGATCGTCTCGACATCGCTCGGAGCCATCGCGGCTGCTCCGCGGGCGTAGCCCGCCTTGGCGAGCTGCCGCTCTGCCTTCACGTGATCCGGCGTCACGTACCGGGTGGAGCCGGGAGCCGAGTACGCCGACGACCCGTCACCGCGTCGCAGCTCGTCAGGCAGCGCGGCGACCTCAGCCTCGCTGTGGCCGGGACGGTCGGCATCGACGCGCTGGGCGAGCTTCACACCGCGCTCGGTGAGCCGGTCGAGCAACCGCTCGATCTTCGCCGGTTTCATGTTGCCGAGGTTGTCGGGCAGCGCGTTGCTGATCGCCCGGGTCAGGTCAGCCGAGCGCCAGGTCGCGTGCTTGGACTGCACCTCGGCCAGTGCCGTCTCGAGCACCTTGGCCTCGTTGACCCGGCCGGGAAGCCACTGGCGCTGCTGCAACGCCAGCACGTCACGGGCCACCTTCCCGAGTCCCCCGCGGACCTCGGCTCGCAATTGCCGGTCCCAACGCTCCAACCGCTGCTCGACGGTCTCACCGGTGTGGGACTTGGCCTTACGGGTCGCCAGCGACGCCCGCTGCTGGATGTAGGCCAGCTCCAGGTTGTTCGGCTCGCGGCCCATCCTGGTCTCGAACACGCGCACGAGTGTCGCGGTCTTCTTCGTGATCGCCTTGCGGCGGGAGCTGAACAGGTCCATCACAGCCCGGTCGATCCCGGCGATCTCGCGCGACTTGCCGTCCGGCCGGGTCACGAACTGCACCCCGAGCGCCTTCACAAGGTGCTGCTCCATCACCCGCTCCCCCACGGCGGCCGCGGCGGGCTGGACCCTGTGCAGGGCCTTGGAGTCGACCGTGCGCCACTTGCCGTCGGATCCCTGCACGCGGTTGAGGATCGCGTTGTGGATGTGCAGCTGCGGGTCGTGCTCGCGGGAGTCGTGCTGGAAGAACGACGCGACCGTCCAACCGTGGGCGTCGGCCCACCGACCGGCGGCGCCACCGAAGTGGCCGACCCGGGTATAGCCGGCCTTGTCCTGCAGATAGTTCAGCGCGGCGTGGTTCCCGGCCCGGATCGCGTCCTCGACCGCCTGGCGGTGCTGGCCCCACTGCACCGCTTCCCTCTCCGCAGCCCGCACCGCCTCGGCGTAGCGGTGCACCGCGGCCAGGTCACCGGTGCGGTGCGCCTCCGCGAGCGCACCGCGGCCCGCCTCGGCCGCACCGAGCGCCTGCACCTCCTGTGCCTCGAACGCGGTGTGCAGCACGGTCACCGACTTCTGCGCGCTGAACGTCGCGTCGTGGAACGAGACGCTCTTGCGAACCGCCTTGCCAGCCAGTGCACGCAGTTCAGCGCGGCGCTCCGGTGACGCACCGGGCTCCTTGGCCAATGCAGAGGCGTACTCCTGCTCCTCGGTCTTGTACACCCGCCCGGTGTGCCCGAGCGTCTCGGCCTCGTCCCACCGCGCCGGGTCGCGAAAGGCCTCGTCGCGGGGGTCGATGAACCGCTCGTACAGCGCGGTCATATCCTGCGCATCGACCTCCCCGGCCAGCCCGAGCGCTTCGGCTCCCTTGCCGAACCAGCGACCGGGCGGCTCCCCGGCCGCCACAGCCCCGGTGTAGTAGTTCTCCCTGCCGGCCGCGACAGCGCCGGTCAGATAGTCGGCGCGGTGGCCGCTGCGGATGCTCATCACCGCCATGCCGCACCCCCCGCAGCGACCGGCGCGACAGCTCCGACGGCCGCCTCCGGCGGCAAGCCGATACGACGACGCGAATCGGAGTCGAGGCTCCACTTGATCGTGATGCCTGGGTGTGATCTGAGTTCTTTGGTCCTGTGGCTGTGTGTTGGGGTCTGCTGGGTTGTCGTGTGCTGGGTGATTTGGTGGGTTCGGTTCGGGTGCTGGTGGCTGACTGCTGCTGGGGTGTTGTTGGGGCTGTTCATCGGCTGCTGCTCGTTTCGAGTTCGCGGTCGGTGCTGGTCTGGTCGTCGGTGTCGCTGGGGTTGTTGGTGGGGGTTTCGGGGTGCTGGTCGTCGCCGGATGCGGGCCGAGCGGCATCCGGGTCGAGCCACCCGGCCAGGTCGGCGAGGCGGCGGGCCTTGGGGAACCCGCAGTTGAGGACGCGCATGATTTCGCGCTGCGGCAGCGGCGCACCGCCGTGGTCGGTGTCGGAGACCCGCCGCAGTTCGGTCAGGTCGTCATCGTCGGAGCGCCGCGCCCGCGGCTTCGACGGTGTGGGCTTGGCTGGTGCGGCGGTGTCTACGTCGGTGGTGTCGGTGCGGTGCGGTGCGTGCACCGGTGCGGACGCACCGACACGGTCTGTCTGCTGCACCGGTGCGGGCAGATCGGTGCGGGTGGTGTCGTGCACCGGTGCAGGCGACCCGACGCGGAGTGCGCCGAGCAGGTAGGCGACCAGCCAGAACGGTGCAGTGGTCGTCGGTGCAGTCGCGCGGCCATCCGGACCGGTCGCCTCGGCCGGCGCGGTGGGGGCGGTCAGTCCAAGCGCGGCGGAGTCGACCAGTGCGAGGAGTTCGCCCGGGCTCAGGCGGCCGGCGGCCGGCAGGAGGGCGGCCAGGTCGCTGGCGGACAGGAGTCCGTCGCGGATCGTTTGAAGGCACGCGCTGCGGGCTGCCTTGGCGGCGTCCAGCGGCCAGACCAGCACGACCGCCAGACCTGCGGCCAAGACGAGTCCCACTCCGCCGGCCGCGGCCATCGGCCACATCACGTCGCCGATGGTCGGCAGGCGGTCGAGGAAGTTGCGCGGGGCAACAGTGAGGATGCTCATCGCTGACCTCCAGCGGTGTCGGAGACGGCGGTCAGGCCGCCGCGGCGACCTGCCTTGATCTGCTCGAGGGTCGGCGCGGGGCCGTTGTCGTCGCGGCCGGTGGCCCACCAGGTCACGAACGGGTCGGCGTCGGCCGCGAGCGGCACCGTCACCGCGGGCTGCCCTGCGCCGTCGCGATGGGCGAGCACGTCACAACTCGGCGCGTACTCGCCGATGCGGCGCGTCACGCCGGGGCGTTGCCGGTCGTGCCAGTCACCGACGAGCTTGTTCGACGCCTCGGGGCCTTCGTAGGCGCCGGCCCAGGCGTCCATCAGCCACAGCAGTTCCTCGACGATCTCGGGGTGCCACAGCCAGCACGGCGGCAACGCCTCGCGGGCGGTGGCGTAGCGCAGATAGGTCGTCTGCATCCACGGCAGCAGCTCGCTCAGAACAGTCTCGGCCGCGGCCTGGTCCTCCGGCAGCCGCAGCCACGACCGCACCGGCTCAGCCGAGCTCGGCTCCGCCTTGCCCTTGCCGGGCTTGGCAGCGATACGGCTGAGCAGGTCCTCGAACGACGCAACGGTGTTGCCGAGCGAGGCGACGGTGTCGCCGAGCCGCGTTACGGCGGCCTTGCTGGCGGTCTGCTGCAGGCCCGTCTTCATCGCGGCCACATCCCTGGTCAGAGACTCGACCGAGCGGGCCAGCCCGGCCACCGCCGCGAGCGCAGCGGTGCCGGGGTCCTTCTCATCGTCGTACTGCATCAGTCGTCCTCCTCCTCTTCCTCGCGGTGGGCGGCGAGCCAGGCGTCAATGGCCGCGGGGTCGATCGCGACCCACCCGGCCGGCCGGCCGTGCTCGTCGAAGGCCGGTACGGCGGGGAGGTCCCGCGTGTCGGCGTAGTGGGCACACGCCCAGCGGGCGCGCAGGTCGTTGCCTCCGGCTCCGATCGGTGCCGTCATGCCACTCCCCTCTCGTCGCGCCACTGGGCCTGGCTGGCGCTGATGTCGGCCTGCTCGGCGGTGAGCCGGGCGGCGCGGTCGTCGTCGTGCCAGCGCGCGAGCTCCTCGTCGCGCTCCGCCTCGCCACCGCCGTGAGGCTCGGCGCGGTCGGTGTGATCGAACCGGGCGGCGGACTGCGCGAGGGCCTCGGCGGCGCGGGCAGCCACCGCCGAGCCCTCGTGGCGCTCGAGCCGACCGGCCCCGTGCTCGTCCGCCGCGTTGTCGGCCCGGTCTTGCGCCTCGTCGTCGGCGTCGGGGGCTTCTTCCTGCCAGCGCTGGACGGTGCGCCATCCGGCGGTGCCGCTCGCGGTGGGCGTGGCTCCGGCGGTGTGGCAGTCACCGCACAGCTGGTCGCTGGTGCGTACGTAGTGATCGACCGGGCCGCACTGGGCGCAGACCTTCCGTGCGGCCAGCGCCTTGTTCACCGCGGCAAGCTGCTTGTCGCTCGGCGTCCGCTTCGCCCTCGCCTTGTCGTCCACGTACAGCCACGCGAACCGACGGTCGCGTTTCCACGTCAGCCGGGCGAACGGCTCCTGGCCACCACGGCACAGGCCACGCTCACGCAACTGCCGCCGCGTGGACAGCCCCGACGGCGCCTGCCCGAACGTGAACTCGGGCAGGCCGTCGCGGACCCGGCCCGGCCAGCGCCGGCCGTCCCACAACAGCACCCACTCCACCCCGCGCCCCGTCACGACGCCACCTCGACGAGGAACCACACGGGCTTGCCGGTAGTCCTGGCGTACTCGATCTCGCGTCGGGTCGAGTCGCCGACATAGCCGCCGGGATTGACCACGTAGACCCACCAGGCCAGGTCGATCTTGGCCAGGTGCAACCGGTCCAACTTGGCCTTGTCCGCGTCGGTGATCTCGTCGCCATCGTGGGCGAACACACCCGGCGCGAGGACGATGTGTCCGGCCAGGGTCAGCTCCCGGTTCACCTCGGCCATCTCGGCCCGGAACCGAGTCGAACCGCAGATCGTGACCACGGACAGGCGACCGGCCGTGACGGTCGTTGCCGTCGGCCACGTCATCGCCGGCCTCCGTCCAGCTCGTTCACCGACGTAGGCTGCTCGGTGCCGCGGGCGGCCAGCGCCGCGCGGGCCCGCCGGGTCGCGCTGGCCAGCCGGAGCCGGGCGATCAGCTCCCGGGCCGGGTCGTTGACCTCAAGCCACGCCAAGGCGGCCGCCAGACCATCCATCACCCGGCCTACGGCGGGTCGGGTGACCCGCCGACGGGCCGCCGCGGCCCGGTCGGCCAGCGCCAGAATCTCGTCGCGCAGCCAGGCAGCGTCGGCGAGCAGCCGGGCACCGGCCCGGCTCTCAAGGGCCGACAACTGACGGCTGGCCCACTGCACGGCGCGGTGGTTGTGGAACCGCTCCAGCCGCAGGTCCCGGCGCTTCCACGCCATCTTGACCCGCCCGATCGCGGGCGGCATCCCGCGGGTGATGATCAGCGCCTGCCCGGCGCGCAGCTGCGCGACCTGGCCCGGGGTGAGGACCGCGACCCGGCGGTCGCTGACCGACACCCCGCCGGTGGTGCGGTCGCGGGTCGCGACCTGCTCGAGGCGTTCGCCGCACAGCGTGGACCAAAACTGCAGGTCGTCGTCGTCGCTGGTGCCGGCCAGCAGCACCTTTGTGGTCACGTTGGTCATCAGCGCGCCGGTCGCGGCCTCGCCGAACCGGTCGCGCAGCTGTGCCCTGGACTGGGCCGAGATGTGCAGCGTGATCCCGCGGGACCCGAAGTCGCCGGTCCACTTGTCCAGCGGGATCAGGCAGATCAGCGCGGCCTCGTCCAGCACCATCGTCAGCTGCGGGTCCAGCCGCCGCCCCGGCGTACGGACCGCGAGCGCCTTGGCGTGGCGGGCGATGTGCGCGGTCAACGCGGTCACCAGCGGCGCGGTCTTGCGGTCGTCCGCGCCCAGCAGGTACACGGTGCCGGTCTCGGCCAGCAGCCGCTCCACATCGAACGGCACCCCACCCGGTGCCGCCGCGGCGGCGGCCGCCGGCACCGACAGCCAGCTCAGCGCGGGCATGATCGTCGTGCTGATGCTGGAGCGGGTCCGTTCGTTGTTGGTGAAGAACTGCGTGGCCTGCTGCTCGAACCCGGTCGCGTTCGCGGCCCGCAGCTCGTACAGCACGTCACCCTTCGCGCGGTCGTCAGGGTGCGCGATCCACCGCTGCACGTCGGCCATCGAGTAGCCGCCCAGCGCGGCGGCGTGCATCACCGCGGTCAGGGCCTGCTTAGCGAGGTCCACCCAGTGCGCGGCGTCGTCGGACTTGCCACCGACCCCGTCGAGCAGGTCCGCCGCCCGGTCCATCACCACCGCCGCATCGGTGCACCCGGTCAGCGGGTCGAACGTGATCGTGGAACCATCCGTCGTGAGCCCGTCAGGGTCGAACACCCACACCGGCCCCCGCTTGGCGCGCAGGGTGCGGGTCACGTCGAGAATGTCGGTCTTGGTCGAGGTCGCGATCACCGCGCCCGGGGCGTCCAGCAGATGCCCCATCAGCAGGCCGGTCTTACCGGCCCGCGGCCCGGCGAACGTCGCGGTGTGGTCCTCGGCCGACGACCGCAGCCGCGACCAGCCGACCGTCGCGACCGTCGTACCCAGATCGGTCAACGGCACGAAGCGCCGCCTCCACGCCGGCAGCTGCGCCAGGGCCGGGCGGATGACCTTCGCCTTCTTCCGCAGCATCCCGCCCGACGACACCCGGTGCACGTCCCAACCCGAGGCCAACCCATCGGTCACCCGTCCGGCCCGGCCGAGCCGCCGCAGCAGGCCACGCGAGCTGGACCGCGACCGCAGCGTGAACCCGGCCGTCCCGGCCGCCAACACACCGGCCGCCAGCAGCACCAACCACCACCGCGACGACGCCTCCACCTCGGCCGGCAGCGCGCGCAGCAAGAACCCGGCGTAGCCGAGCCACAGCGAGACCGCCAGACCGCCACCGACCGGGCGGTTCACCGCGACCAGGCCGAGCGTCACCAGCAGCAACACCCCGGCAGCGATCACCCACCCCGCCGCACCACCCGGCGCGCCGGCGCGCAGCCCGACCGCACCGGCCAGCAACACCCACAACGGGGCCGCGATCACCGCGCCGTGCATCAACCGCCAAAACAACAGACCGGCCGTCACCACCCCGACCGCGCCGACCGCCCCGGCCCAGTACCCCACCTCGGTCAGCCCCGGGGTCTGGTCGGCCGCGATCGCGGCGACACCGGCGGCCAGCAGCGCGACCATCGCGAGGGTGAACCGCGGAACCATCGCGCCTTCCCTGGTCGTCGGCCGCCGGTTCATCGGGAACCACCGCCCAGCAGCAGGCCGGCCACCGTCAACGCCGCGCCGACCACGACCGCCAGGAACGACACCCGCAGCCACTGGTGCTTCGTCCACGCGATGTCGGCCAGCCGCTTGGCCTGGTGGGTGACCGCCGCCAGCGGGTCGGCGACCTTGTCGGCGGAGTACGTCGAGGAGAGGTGGCGGTCCAGCAGCTGGTCGATCGAGCGGCGGCGCACCGCGCCGAAGTACAGGAACTCCCCCGGCACCAGCGCATCGGCCGGGCGGTGCAGCCGCGGAACCGCCACCAGCAACGCCGAACCCAACGCCACCGCCAACGCGACCAGCGCCAACCCGAACAACGCGCGCGCACCGATCGGGGCGGTCTGCGACTGCGACACCAACGTCAACACCGCCGCCGACAGAGCGGTCTCCGCCGCCGCCGCGAAACCAGCCTTCGTGTCGGCACGGTCAACCGCCAGCGCCGCCGAGTCGTGCATCCGCCACGCCAAATCAAGCTCCGCGCGCCCACTCATCGCGACTCACCCGCCGCGACATCCTCCACAGGCTGGACAAGGCCCCTGTACGACGACCACGCCTCGTAGGCCGCCATGTGCTCAGGGGTGATCGCCAGAGAGTACGTCCGCACCGGCCCGAAAAGCCTCTCGGCCTCGTAGTGGCCGCCGCCGGCCCTGAACTCCGGCTCGACGCCAAGCGCCGCAGCCACGTCAGCAACCAGAGACCGCTCAGCGTCCCAGCCGTCGTACCGCGTCGGCACACACGCGGTCACCGCCGGCACGGGCACCTCGGGGTGATCGGCCACGAACGCCGCCAGCTCGAACAACCCCCGGACCAGCTCCGCACGCTCCCGCGACACCTCCAACATCCCAAACCGCGGCACCCACTCCGTGCCCTTCTCACCTGCGTCAGTCATGCTGTAGACCTCTCGAACTCGTTGCTGAGTGATGGGAGAACCGGCCCTGTTCTGGTTGGCGCCTGTGCGGGGCCGGTCTTAACGTTTTGGCCTTGCGATGGCGGGTGGCGTCTCATCCCGCTACCTGCGAGGGCCGCCACTCAGCCGCATCGACGACTCCCCCGCTGGCGATAGCCGCCGTGGCCATGTCGTCCAGCGCCTGACTCGGAATGAACAACCTGCGACCGACCCGGACCGCCGGGAACGAGTTCGCCTGAATCACCCGATAGAGGGTCATCTCGGACAGCCCGAGCACCTCGGCTGCTGCAGCCACACTCAGGAACTTCCGTGCGACCTCACTGGGCCTTGTGTCTTCTCTCACTACCGCTCTCCTTATCAAAGGTTATCTAGGTTGACCTAGGTTAACCTAGGCCGCTTGCCTGTACAAGACTTCGCCGTGCGAGCTGATCTAGTTATCTAGGTCGACTACCCTTGGAACATGAAGGTGGACACCAACGACCCTCGCCCGGCGTACATGCAGGTCGCCGATGGTCTGCGCGCCTCAATCCAGTCCGGCACACTGGCGGCCGGCACAAAGCTGCCCTCGGGCCGCGACCTCTCCAGGGAGTGGGGGGTAGCCCTGATGACTCTCCAGAAGGCCATCGACCAACTTCGCGACGAAGGTCTTGTGTACTCCCAGCAGGGCCGCGGCGTCTTCGTAGCTGCCGGGGACGGCGATGTCCCTACCGACAACCTCGCAGCATTGCGTGAGACGGTCGAGAATCTCGGGCGCAGACTCGCTGCGGTCGAGAAACGCCTGGATACAAGCGATGGGGCCTCGACGTGAGAGTGGTCCACTCGGCTCCCGTTTGCTCCTGCGTTCATAGGAACTAGTGAATACTCACGTTGCCTTGAGCAACATGCCACCACGATGCATCGACAGTGCCACCGCAGTGCACCGACCCTGCGCTGACCTTGCGGAAGGACACCCGCGATGGACGTAGTGGACATCTGGACAGGTCGGCGCGCGTCGGCGCTCCGAGCATCACTGCGGATGAGCAACGAGGCATTCGCCAACCGGCTCGGCGCGGGCGTCCGCACCGGGGCGAACTGGGAGGCGAAACCGGACGTGGTGCTATCCCCGGCAATGCAAGAGATCCTCGACACTGCCCTGGCCGACGCCGGGGACGCAGTCCAGCGCCGCTTCGGGCTGCTGTTAGCGGCAGCGGAGGACGGAGCAGCCGACGTCCTGCGGCCCGCCACCGCTACAGTTACGACCGACTCTCGGCCATTGCCCGTAGCGGCGGTCGAGGCAAGCCAAGCCGCGTGGCGCGAGGTGCGGCAGTACCTCATCGAGAGCGGCATCGGACTTGCCGCACGGACCGCCGATTTGTACGACAAGCAATTGCGGGTAGGAGAGGTGCCGGCACTTACGCCTCAGGCTTGGCTGCCGGATGCGCCGGTGGCGCTCGACAACCTCACCCTCCGATGGACGGCAAATCCTCCTGTACCGCGGGTCACTGGCGAGCAGGCGGAAGCTCGGCCAACCCTTCCGCTGCGCGCTCCGGGCCACGCATTCCAGCGATACACCGCCGCCATCCGCTACCTCAGGCCACCGGCCCTGTTCGAGAACAGGCACAGTTACCGCCTCACCGACCTCAACTGGGGCGAGGGCGCCGGCGAGCTGACGTTCGGGCTGGCGACGTTCTTCGACAAGCTCGACGTCTCCGAGCCGATCGCGCACGAATCGGCCCAGGCCGAGATGGCCGGAGACCTCAGCTGGCCGCGGCTCCCGTTCCGCGCCCTCGTCGCCGACCCCTTTGATCTGTCGGCGCGGATCGTCAACCCCGGCATCTCGACCCTCACCATCCGCCGCAATACCTCAGACGGATCAGGAACCTTCTTCCTGCTACGCCGCGATCCAACGCAGGTCACCAACGGCCGACACTACAGTCTGCTGCCAGCGGGCGAGTTTCAGCCCGCCAGCATCGCCACCGAGAGCATCCAGACCGACCTAAACATCTGGCGCAACATGGTCCGCGAGTACAGCGAAGAGATGCTCGGACACCCCGAACACGACGGCAGCACCGGCACACCGGTCGACTACGACGTATGGCCGTTCTACCGCGACATGACCGAGGCCAAGAACACCGGCAGGCTCCAGGCCTACGCGCTCGGCGTCATCCTCGACGCACTCAGCCTCAACGCATCCGTCGCCACCGTCACCGTCATCGACGCCAGCACCTTCGACCACCTCTTCCGCGACCTGGTCGCCACCAACCCCGAAGGCGAGGTCGTACTCTCCCTCGACAACAACAAGTCAATCCGCGGCCTGCCCTTCGACCAGGAGACCGTCACCCGCCTCATCACAGCGGAGCCACTGGGCCAAACCAGCGCCGCCTGCCTGAGCCTGGCGTGGCGGCATCGCCACAGCATTATTGGTCCGGCATCTACATAATCCTTTGGCGTCGCGAACGCAGAAGGAGCATGCGGCCGGGCAGCGAGCGTCGGCAACTCCCAAAACCCGCTACGTCGTCCCCGCCGAAAGCAAATGCATGAACCGATACACGTGACACGTGGACAGGGCAGATGTCACGACGTCGCGGTCACTTCATCCGCTGATGGCGCACCGTCGAGCTGGGACGATGCCGGTCGCGGCGATCGTCTGCTTACTGCCATTGCAGTGCACAGTGTTCTCCTTGCCGGTTGCCGGCTGTCGCCTTCGAAAGGCTGCGAATCAAATGGCCGATTGAGAGCTAATCTGGCTCTTCACAATCGAGGGTGTAGTTGCGGCCTGAAGCCGCCGGTCTCGAGCAGGGATCTGGCGATGTAGTTGGTGAGGTTGCGGAACCCGAGTGCGGAGCCGCGGAGGTGTTCGAGTCGGCCGTTGATGGCCTCGGTCGGCCCGTTGGATGTGCCGGGCCGGTCGAAGTAGGCCAGCACGTCAGCGGCGCGCTTCTTCAGGGTCCGGCCGAGTGTGATGACTTCGACGAGCGCGGCGGGCACGCTGTGGCTGACCGAGTCGATGAGCTGCTGCATCAGCTTCCTGCCTTGGGTGCGGTCGGGTTCGCGGTATGCGGCGATCATCTGCTGGTAGATCCCCCAGGTCGCTTCGATCTCGACGTGCTCGTCGGTCGCGAACAGGTCGGTGAGTCGCCGCGTCTGCTTGTCGGTGAGGAGATCGGCGCCGGTGTGCAGCGTCCGGCGCGCCGAGTAGAGCGGGTCGTCCTTGCGGCCGCGGTGGCCGTGGATGGCTTGCTGGACGCGGCGGCGGCACAGGTCCAGCGCATCGCCGGCCAGCCGGACGACGTGGAAGGGATCCATGACCGCGATCGCGTCGGGCAACTCTTCGGCAGCCGCGGTCTTGAAGCCGGTGAAGCCGTCCATCGCAACGACCTCCACGGCGTCGCGCCAGGCCTCGTCGCGGTCGGCGAGCCAGTACTTGAACGCTTGCTTGGAGCGGCCCTCGACCATGTCGAGCAGCCGGGCGGG
>NZ_SLVF01000024.1 GCF_004345365.1 Kribbella sp. VKM Ac-2568 | reverse complement strand
TGAGAGGTCTTCCAAAGGATCACGCGATGACCGCTTTCACACGTCTACGCCACGCCCATCCGGGCCTGCCGTACACCACTCTGCTGGACGCCACTCCGGGCGGCTGCCTCAGCCACAGCAGAGGCCCAGACGACTGCCTCAGCCACAGCAGAGCCGGGCGGCTGCCTCAGCCACAGCAAAGGGGGGTGTGGGGTGGCGAAGCCCCCCGCCTGCGGAGCGAAGCGACGCACAAATAGCGAAGGCGGCCAGGTCCACGCTTTCTGTGGACACAGACCGCCAGTCGCCTTCGGGTGAGTAACGGGACTTGAACCCGCGGCCCCCTGGACCACAACCAGGTGCTCTACCAGCTGAGCTATACCCACCATGTTGCCTTGCCTAGCCGCCCGAATCACTGCGGCTGGGTAATCATAGCGACGATGGTCAGTTACCTGAAATCGGGTCGCTGACCAGGCTCGCGGCCGCCTTCGCGGTGTCGGTGTCGGGCCCGGGCTGAGGCACGAAAACGGTCTGCCGGTAGTAGCGGAGCTCGGCGATGCTCTCGGTGATGTCGGCCAGCGCGCGGTGGTTCCCGTTCTTGGCCGGCGTCGCGTAGTACACCCTCGGGTACCAGCGGCGGACGAGTTCCTTGATCGAGCTGACGTCGACGTTGCGGTAGTGCAGGTGCGACTCGACCTTCGGCATGTCCCGGACCAGGAAGGTGCGGTCGGTGCCGACCGAGTTGCCCGCCAGCGCGGCCTTGCGCGGCTCCTTCACGTACCCGGAGATGAAGTCGAACACCTGCTGCTCGGCCTCGCCCAGCGGGATCCCGTTCGGCAGTTCGGCGAGCAGGCCGGACGCGGTATGCATGTCGCGGACGAAGTCGCCCATCTGTTCCAGCGCGGCCGGTGGGGGCGCGATCACCAGGTCGATTCCCTCGCCGAGCACGTTCAACTCGTAGTCGGTGACGAGCACCGCGACCTCGATCAGGGCGTCGTTCACCAGATCAAGCCCGGTCATCTCACAGTCGATCCACACCAGCCGGTCGTTCATGAGCACCCACCTTACGGCGGCCGGAGGCGACCGGCGCGCCCGGCAGCCTCAACGCCGGGCGTGGCGATCGATTCCGTACTGCGATCCGCCGCCGCGCGCGGGTGGTCAGCCGGGGGCTTGACCGACGTGGATGCTGCGCACCGACAGCGCGGCGAGATCCGTCCGGCGGCCCAGGTACCGCGGGCTGTCGGGGTCGAGCAACTCCTTCCAGACCGCCAGATCCGCCGCCGGCAAGGCCAGCTCGGCCGGCAGCTCGGACGCATGCCCATGACCATGCCCGTGTCCGTGCTCCGGCTCGTGATCCCCAGCACCAGGAGTCAGCCGTTCGATCCGGAGCTGGAACTGGGTGACCACTCGCTCGCGATCCTCGTCGGACAACGGCACCGGCTTCTCGGTCAGCACACTTCGAGTTGTCACCCCGGTCAGCCCCGCCCGCTGCAGAGCGTCCGTCCATCCATACGGCATCGGTATGGTCCCCGGCAGCGCGTCCCGCATCGCGGCGAACCACCGATCCTGCGCAATATCGAGCCGTAGCTCCAGCCCGGGCTCACCGATCCCCAGATCCCAGGGCAGACTCCGCGCCGGCAGCCCACCCTCGGCCAGCGCCAGCCGGCCACCCGGTGCCAGCAGCGAGGCGAGCGCGTCGATCGCGGCCTGCTGGTCGGCCGCATGGTGCACCGAGGCAGATGCCCAGATCAGGTCCGCGGGTGCGCCGATTGCCTCACGCAACGGTTCTGGTCCTTCGTTCATCGACACCAGTTCGCACCGCACGGCACTGCCTGCTGTGTGGTCGCGCGCCTCGTGCAACACGTCTGGGTCGGCATCGATCGCGACCACGCTGCCACCGACCGGCAGCGCCGCCGCGAGCGCCTTCGCCATACCGCCACCCCCGCAGCCGACATCCACGGCCAGCCGATCGGTGGACCGAACCAGGCCCTCGGCAACCATCTCGTTCCACCCGGCCTCGTCGGTGGCGGTAGTCCGCAGCCGCTCAGCCTGCGCCGCCCAATCGATCTCGATCATGCACTCCAGTCTGCCCTGCCACCCGGTTGGGGTGGCTGTTGGCTGGGCGTGGTACGGGCTCGCGGCGGCCACCGGCTCCCGGGTGAGGCGGGACAACCTTCCCGGGTGGGGCGGGGAAGTTCCCGGGGGTTCAGGGGTAGCACTGTTGCGGTGCTGCTGGCCGCGGTGCTGTTCTGTCTAGGGGAGACGGGAGGTGGGGCATGCCAGTTGGCGGGGACCCAGCGTTGTATGGCGCTGTTGTGCGGCCGCGGCTGGTTGCGCTGCTGGATGAGGGGTCTCGGCGACGGCTGCTGACGGTGGTTGCGGACGCTGGGTTCGGCAAGTCGACCCTGCTCGGCTCCTGGGCCGCGGAGCGTCCATGCGCCTGGTACACCGTCCGTGCCGAGGATCGATCCCTAGCAGCGATGGTCACCGGCCTGGTGGAGTCGCTGCGCCGGCAGGTCCCAGCGCTGTCGGAGGTCCTCGCCTCGGAACTCCAAGGACCGCGCGGCCCCGACGCTGACGCCGAGCAGGAAACCAGAGCGCTCGCGTACGCCGCAGTGCTGGCGGATGCGCTCGAGCAGCACCTCGATGGTGACCTGGTTCTCGTCCTGGACGACCTGCACGAGCTCAACCCTGGTGATCCGGCGACCAGGTTGATCGAGGGCCTGGTCCGGATCGCCCCGCCGTCGCTGCACCTCGTGGTGGCATCCCGTACGCCCATGCCGTTCGGGATCGACCGCCTGCGCGGCCGGGGTCAGGTGCTGGAGATCGACGCGACCGCCCTCGCCTTCACAGTGGCGGAGACCCAGGCCGTGCTGCACCTAGTACTGGGTGATGGGTCCGAGGAGCTTGCCGAGCCAGTGCAGGCCGCAGTACAGGGGTGGCCGGCGGCCGTGCGGTTGGCGGTGGAGGCATTGCGGACCGTGCCCGGCTCGGAAAGGCAGAGCCGGTTGCGGCGCGCACTGCGTTCCGACGGGCCCCTGTATGACTACCTGGCGGAGGAGGTCTTCGCTGCCGAACCACCTGCCGTACGGCGGTTGGTCGCGGCGGTCGCGGTGCTCCCCAGGTTCGGGACCGAGTTGTGCCAGGCAATAGGTCTCACGGACAGCGCGGAGATGCTGCAGCAACTATGCACCAGAGGCCTGCTCGTCTCGGCGGGAGATGAAGACGGCTACGAGCTCAACCCGCTGGTCCGGGACTTCGCCAACGACAGGTTGTCAGCGGACGAGGTCGGCATGGACACGCTGGTACTGCAGGCAGGCGAGTGGTTCGAGTCCGTCGGGGATCACCGGGACGCGCTGGCCTGCTACCAAGCGGTGGAGCCGACCCACGTGGCGAGAATGCTCACCGAGCGCGGGCCTGCGATGGTCAGCGGCGGTCTGGCCGAGACGGTGGTCGGCGCGGTCAGCGCGTTGCCCGAGGAACTCCGGGACGCCGCGATGGACCAACTGGAAGGGGAAGCCCGGCAGGTGCTGGGTGACTGGCAGGGTGCGGAGGACTGCTTCGGCCGGATCATCGCGCCCGAAGGTGAGATCCCCGTCGGCATCGCTTGGCGGCTCGGGCTGATCCACCATCTGCGCGGCCGGACGGACATCGCGGTCGCGACGTACCAGCGAGGCAGGATCGACGGACAGCAACCGACCGATGAGGCCCTCCTGCAAGCCTGGTGGGCAGGCGCGCACTGGCTGCGCGGGGAGTTCGACGAGTGTCGCCGGCTCATCGCTGCCGCGGAGGTGTCGGCCAAGGTCTCCGGCGACGACCGCGCGCTCGCGATCGTCCATACAGTGCTGGCGATGCTCGCCGCGGTCGACAGCGATCCCCGGGGGAACGCTTCGCACTACGTCAGAGCCTTGGAGCACGCAGAGCGCGCAGGGGATCTCTTGCAGTCCATCCGGATCCGGGTGAACCGTGCATCGCACCACATCGCCGAGGGCGACTACATACTCGGCCTGGACGAGCTGGAACGCGCACTGGAGCTGGCGGACCGCGCAGGCTTCGCAGTGTTCCGTGCACTGGCTTTGAACAACCGTGGCGAGGCTCTGCTGAGGCTCGGCCGGCTGGACGAGGCCATAGGTGAACTCGAAGCTTCCAGAGCGCTGTACCAAAAGCTGGAGTCGAAGCGGGTCGCCCAACCTCTTGCCGTGCTGGGAGAGGTCTACCGCGAGCGAGGCGACCGGGCGATGGCCCGAGCCTGCTACGAGGAGGCCATCACTATGGCTGAGGACACCAAGGACATGCAGGCGCTTGTGCCGTCGCTGGCCGGCCTGGCTCGAGTGCTAGCGGTCGAGGAGCCGGAGCGCGCTGCAGAGCTCGCCGAGATCGCACGACAGGCCGTTGCCTACGGACCGGTCCCCGGCCTGTCGGGTGCGCTGGTCGCCCTCGGCTGGGTGACGCTGCACGCCGGCAACAAAACAGAGGCAGCAGCCGCAGCCGAGGAATCAGCCGCACTGTGCCGCAAGCGGCGTGACCGGGCCGGCCTGGCCGATGCACTCGAGCTCTACGCGGCGGCCGACGGCGGAGAGGTGCTGCACGAAGTACTGAACATCCGGAACGAGTTGGGCGACCCGCTGGGCCAAGCACGAGCTGAGCTGATGCTTGCGAGGCGTACTACGGGAGCGGAGGGCCGCGAGCTGGCCTTGCGGGCGCACCAGCAGTTCCTGGCTGCCGGAGCGACTCGCTATGCGGCAGCCGCTCTTGCCGCCAGCGAGGAGACAGGGCCCGCTCCGGTGCGCATCGAGTGCCTAGGCGGCTTCCGCGTACTCCGGAACGGCAAGGCCATCCAGCTCGGCGAGTGGCCGTCCAAGAAGGCCCGCGACCTGCTGAAGATCCTGGTGGCTCGTCGTTGTCGTCCAGTCGCCCGTGTGCAGCTCCTGGATCTGCTGTGGCCGGACCAGGGTGAATCGGTCGCTTCGCCCAGACTGTCGGTCGCTCTGTCGACAGTGCGGTCCGTGCTCGACCCCACAAAGCAGTACCCGCCCGACAAGTTCGTCGGTGCCGATCGCGCGACCATCTGGCTCGACGGTGACGAGGCCGCCGTAGACGTCGAGGTGTTCCTCCATGACGCCCGAGCCGGCCTGGACGGCAACAGCCTTCCCCTGCTGCGGGGAGCGGAGGCGGCATACAGCGGTGACTTCTTGGAAGAGGACATATACGCCGACTGGGCCGATGGGATGCGTGAGGAGGCCCGGGCGCTCTACGTCCGGGTTGCCCGCGTACTGGCCGAGCGGACCAAAGGCGATCCCGACGCGGCCGCCGGGTACCTGCTCCGCATCCTCCAGCGCGATCAATACGACGAACGGGCCCACCTCGGCCTGGTGTCGGCGTTCCAGGCGAGTGGTGCCCATGGCGAGGCCAGGCGGGCCTATCGCACCTACGTCCAGCGCATGACGGAGCTCGACGTGGAGCCCGCACCATATCCCGCGTTACAGGCCCGGCCGGTCCGGCTTTAAGACTGTCTGAAGCCGCGGCCTCACTCTTTGGACATGGCAGCACCCGTCCACAACGCGGTGGTCACCTGCGACTTCGGCGTCGCGGGTCACCCAGGCCGTGACTATCGAGCAGGCGCCGGTACGCCGGTCCGGGCCACTCTGGCCGGAGTCGTCGTACGAGTGGCAGCGGATCAGGTCGTGGTGGAGTCGAACGCGATCTGGCACATCTACGACCATCTGGCCGAGCCGGAGGTCCGGCAGGGGGACACGGTCGAGACGGGGGATCGCCTGGGCCTGGCGACCGGGCCACACCTGCACTACGAGGAGCGGGTCACACCGTACCGGGCTGAGGACCGACGCAGCCCGCGCTTCGACCTGCACCCGAACACGAGGCTGCCTGCGTAGCTGGGATGTCACGGACTGCTCGGGGAACTGGGGGATGAGGTGGTCGGGCGGGCCGGCCGTGGGAGGGAGCGGTCGAGCCGCTCGGCGCTACCGTTTGCTGATGATCGCGACCAGGTTCGACACGGAGCGACTCGCACTGCTCCCGCTGCACGTGGAGTACGCCGAGGAGATGGCGAAGGTGCTCGCGGACCCCGGGCTCTACACGTTCACCAGTGGTGAGCCGCCGTCGGCGGAGGTGCTCGAAGGCCGCTACACACGCCAGGTGGCGGGCTCGGGCGATCCGGGGGAGTCCTGGCTCAACTGGGTGATCAGTTCACTGCAGGACGACGAACTCGTCGGCTATGTGCAGGCGACAGTGACAGCCGATGCGGCCGAGATCGCCTGGGTGCTCGGCACGGCCTGGCAGGGCCGGGGCTATGCCAAGGAGGCGGCAATCGGCCTGGTCGCGTGGCTTCGGGCGCAGGGCGCGCGGCGGATCACCGCGCATGTCCACCCGGATCACGCGGCTTCGGCGTCGGTGGCCGCTGCGGCGGGACTCAGCCGGACCGACCAGATCGACGACGGCGAATTCCTCTGGCTGCTGACCACTTGAAAGATCACGCAAAACAGGCCCGGCCGAGAGCGGCCGGGCCTGCTTCGGGAGTCGTTCAGACCGGGCGGACGTTCTCCGCCTGCGGGCCCTTCGGGCCCTGGGTCAGGTCGAACTCGACCTTCTGGTTCTCGTCCAGCGAACGGAAACCGTCCGTCGCGATCGCCGAGTAGTGCACGAACACGTCGGCGCCGCCGCCGTCCTGGGAAATGAAGCCGAAGCCCTTTTCACCGTTGAACCACTTCACTGTTCCGCTGGCCATGATTTTGCTCCTTCTGTGGGGCGGGTAACAGGGCCCGGCGGTCGCCGGTCCCCGGGTTGCCGAACGAGCCCTCCCAGTCGGACCAAGGCCCGGAAATGAGAAAACGCCCTGCGGATCACAAACTCCGCGGGCGTTTCAAAACGAACGTGGAACTGCAAAACTGCAACCGCCGGAAACGGTAGCACATCCCGGCCGGTGACACAGGCGAAGAGCCGGCGAACAACGTGTCGCCACTGCCCGCCCCGCCGCGCCCGGCTACCAGGAGCCGCGGTGGTCCGGGACCAGGAAGGTGAAGGGGACGATCAGCAGCAGCACCGCGGCGAAGATGATGAAGACGTTCGCCTGCGAGGTGCCCGGGGTCGCGCTGTGCGCCAGCACCGTGGTGGTGACGGAGACGGCGATGATGCCGCCCGACTGCCGGAACATCCCGCGCAGCCCGGCGATCGCGGAGATCTGGTCCGGCGCGAGTTGCAGGCTCGCGTTGTTGGAGGCGGGGATCGACAGCCCCATCCCGATCCCGGTCACCCCGGCCGCCACCGCGAGCCAGGCGTACGGCGTCAACCCGTGCGGGGCGGTCGACATCAGCGTCATCCCGGCCGCGACCAGCAGGAACCCGCCGATCATCGGCGCCCGGTAGCCCGTCCGCCGCAGCGCGAACACCGCCAGCCCGGCCACGCAGATCATCCCGACGGCCCTCGCCGTCAGCAACGTTCCCGCCTGCAGCGGCTGGATCCCGTACCGCGACTCGGCGTACAGCGGGACGAGCGCGCCGAACCCGAGCACGGCGGCGCCGTACAGCAGGTTGATCGCGTTCATCACGGCGAAGCCGCGGCCGCGCAGCAGCGTGATCGGGATGAACGGGTCCCTGGCCCGGTTGGTGTGCCGGACGAAGAGGAAGCCGAAGGCCAGCGCGAGCACCTCGGCCCCGATGAACAGCGGGTCGGTCGGATCGGCCCCGCGGCCGCCGAGCGAACTGATCCCGTACATCCCGGACAGGATCGTCAGCGCCAGCAGCAGCGCGCCGACACCGTCGATCCGGGCGGCCGCCTTCGGTGCGCTGTGCGGGATGAACCGCCACGCGAGCAGGATCAGCAGCAGCCCGGCCGGCACGTTGACGATGAAGATCTCCCGCCAGGACCAGTAGGTGACGATCACGCCGCCGACGATCGGGCCGAGGATGCCGCCGATCGGGAAGATGCTGGTGAACATGCCCACCGCGCGGTCGCGGTCCCGGCCGAACTGCTCGGCCACGATGCCGGTCGCGGTCGGCATGAAGGCGCCGCCGCCGATCGCCTGGAACGCGCGGAACACCACCAGCAGGTAGATGTTGTCGGCCAGGCTGCAGGCCAGCGAGGCGATCGTGAAGAGCACCGCGGCGGCGAGGAAGACCCGCTTGCGGCCGAACTGGTCACCGAGCCGGCCGGCCAGCGGCATCACCAGGATCTGGCCGAGGGCGTAGATGGTGATCGTCCAGCCGCTCCAGTTCAGCTCCGCGTTCAGGTCGCTGCGGATGGCATTCAGCGCAGTCGCCACTATGGTCTGATCGATCGAGGCCATCAGGAGGGCGATCGAGACGATGCCGAAGACGATCCGCCGGTGGGCCTGCGGCTCGTCGGCGGCGGGTTCGGCGGTTCTCTCCACAAGCCTTGGCGGTTCCATCGATCGACAGACTACATTGCTTGCCAGCAGGCAATAAAGGGGTGACATGACCGACACCGAGACGTTGAGCAAGCTCCGCGGCGTGATCTCCAAGCTCGCGCGCGAGCTCAACGCCACGGCCACCGGCGAGGGCCTGACACCGACCCAGGCGTCGGTGCTCGGCCTGATCGCGTTCCGCGGCCCGCTCGGCCTGACCGAACTGGCTCAGCTCGAGGGGCTCAACCCGACGATGCTGTCCCGCGTGGTCGGCAAGCTGACCGAGCTCGGCCTGATCCAGCGCGACCCGAACCCGGACGACCTCCGCGCGATCCAGGTCGAGGCCACCGACGCCGGCCGCCAGCTGCATGAGCGGGTCAAGCTCCTCCGCACCGAGGCCATCGGCGCCTGCCTGGACCAACTCCCCAAAGAGTCGGCCCAGACGATCATCGACGCCCTCCCAGCCCTGGAAGAACTAGCCCAGGCGATGCGGGCCACACACCCCTAGGAATGCCCTCCTCCCGGGCCTTCCGGGTCTGGGCCATCCGGCATCAACCACACCGCGGCCTGTACACCCTCGGCACCCATCGAGGGGAGCAGCTGCGGCCCCTCGACCACCGCGGGGATCTCGCCCAGCCGCCGCTCCCGCAGATCCCCCGAGTTGTTCGAGCTCCCGCCGAGCTGTCCGATGGCAGGTTGTCCGCCCGCTGGCGCCCTGCAAGCCGCCAGCGGCCGTGGAACCCGCCAGCCGCGCCCCCCACCTCCCGCCGCCACCCGCCGAGCCGCGCCCGCGCGCACCTACGAGGGAAAGTTCTGGCGAGCGCTGTCGTGGATCGCTTGGAAGGCAAGGGCTATCAAGTCATCGGAAATGTGACCTTGGTCATGTCTTGACCGGTCATGGGCGGCAGCCTACTGTATCCCGTATACCAAGCCCCTCCGGAAGGTGGGACCCATGGAGAGTGCGCCCAGGCTTCGTTATGCCGTCAACTGCTCGATCCTCTTCACCGAGCTACCGCTACTGGAAAGACCCGAGGCCGCCCGTTCCGCCGGATTCGACGCGGTGGAGTTCTGGTGGCCGTTCGACAGCGGACTGCCCGGCGACGCCGAGGTCGACGCGTTCGAACGCGCGATCCGCGACGCCGGCGTCCAGTTGGTCGGACTGAACTTCGCCGCCGGCGACCTGCCCGGCGGGGACCGCGGCCTGGTGTCGTGGCCGCAACGATCGCTGGAGTTCCGCGACAACATCGCGGTGACGCTGGGGATCGGCGAGCGGCTGGAATGCCGCGCCTTCAACGCGTTGTACGGCAACCGCGTCGAGGGTGTCGCCCCGGCCGAGCAGGACGAGCTCGCCGCCGAGAACCTCGCGCTGGCCGCCACCGCGGCCGGCTCCTTCGGCGCGACGGTCCTCGTCGAACCGGTCAGCGGGGCCGACCGCTATCCCTTGCGGACGGCTGCCGACGCGGTGGACGTGATCACCCGGGTGGAACGCGAGTCCGGTGTCACCAGCCTCGGGCTGCTCGCGGACCTCTACCACCTGACCGTCAACGGCGATGACGTCAGCAAGGCGATCACGACGTACGCCGAGCGCATCGCGCACGTGCAGGTCGCCGACGCGCCGGGCCGCAACGAGCCCGGTACCGGCGAGATCCCGATCGATCAGTACCTCGGTGAGTTGCGGGCGGCCGGCTACGACGGCTGGGTCGGGCTGGAGTACAAGCCGAGCGGCCCGAGTGCCGGGAGCTTCGCCTGGCTGCATCGCAACTGACCTGGAGCGCACGGACTGAGAAGGAGCTGGCATGCCACGAATGACTGCCGCCCGCGCGGCGGTGGAGATCCTCCGTCGCGAAGGCATCACCAATCTGTTCGACCTCCCCGGTGCGGCCATCAACCCGTTCTACAACGCCGTGCGGGCGCAGGATGAGCTCAAGCACGTGCTCGCCCGGCACGTCGAGGGCGCCTCGCACATGGCCGAGGGCTACACCCGCGCCAAGGCGGGCAACATCGGTGTCTGCGTCGGTACGTCGGGTCCGGTCGGCACCGACATGATCACCGGCCTGTACTCCGCGTCGGCCGACTCCATCCCGATCCTCCCCGCTCCGACCGTTTCCGGACTCAGGGACTAGGAGGTATCGACGATGAGAGTTGCGGTTCTTGGCGCGGGTGCGATCGGCGCCTATGTCGGCGCGGCGCTGCACCGGGGCGGTACCGAGGTGCACCTGGTTGCCAGAGGCCCCCATCTGGAAGCGATCCGGAAGAACGGCGTACAGGTGCTCAGCCCGCGCGGCGACTGGCTGGCGAAGACGCCCGCCACCGACGACCCGGCGGAGATCGGCCCGGTGGACTTCGTCTTCCTCGGCCTGAAGGCGAACTCGTACGCGTCCTGCGGCCCGTTGATCGAGCCGCTGCTGCACGACAAGACGGCCGTGGTGGCCGCCCAGAACGGCATCCCGTGGTGGTACTTCCACGGGCTGTCCGGTCCGTACGAAGGCCGGCGGATCGAGTCGGTGGACCCGGGTGGTGAGGTGACCCGGGTCCTGCCGCTCGATCGCGCGATCGGCTGCGTCGTCTACTGCTCGACCGAACTGGAGGGGCCGGGGTTGGTCCGGCACCTCGAAGGCACCCGGTTCTCGATCGGTGAACCTGGTGGTGGCCGGTCCGACCGGTGCCTGGAGTTCAGCGAGGCGATGATCGCCGGCGGCCTGAAGTGCCCGGTCGAGGAGGACGTCCGCAACGACATCTGGATCAAGCTGCTGGGCAACGCGGCCTTCAACCCGATCAGCGCCCTCGCCAGGGCCACGATGGTGGAGATCGCCCAGCACTCGGGCACCCGCGCGATGATCCGGCTGATGATGGAGGAGACCCTCGAGATCGCCGCCGCGGTCGGCAGCCACCCGGACATCTCCGTCGACAAACGCATCGACGGCGCCGAACGGGTCGGCGAGCACAAGACCTCGATGCTCCAGGACCTGGAGAAGGACAAACCCCTCGAACTGGACGTCATCCTCGCCGCGGTCGTCGAGCTCGCCGACCTCACCGACACCAAGGCCCCCACCCTCCGAGCCGTCCACGCAGTAGCCGACCTCCTCTCCACCAAGGTCGGTCTAGCCCCCATAGCCCACGCCCCAACGGCCGCCCCGGCCCCGTCCACAGCGGCCCCCGCCGCCGTGGCCCCGGCCGCCTCGTCCCCTCGGGCCTGAGCCAGGTGGGTCCGGAGCCGCGCGTGCCCTGCCAGGCCCCCTCCGGACCCATCTGTTCCAACTACAACCCTCAGAGCTCGAGTGGTCCCAGCGCAGGGCCGCTCACGAAGCACGCGGCGGGGTCGGTCAGGGTGTCCAGTTCCAGGACGACGAGTTCGTTGTGGCCGGCTCGGACGACCGGGCCTGGAACGAAGAGGGTTTCCTGGGGGCCTCGGCGCCAGTAGCGGCCCAGGCAGAAACCGTTGACCCAGGCAAGGCCCTTGCCCCAGGCATCGGTTCGCAGGAAGTGGTCCGCGGACTGGTCCGCTGTGAAGGTGGAGCGCCAGGCCGTGGGTCCAGGACCCGGGTCGTCCGCGCTGACGGAGTCCCACAGCCCCGGGACGAGATCCAGGTCGATCACACAGGCCGACCAGTCCGTCAGCGGCTGCGTGCCGAGGCGAACCGGCCCAACCAGGCCTTTGGACTCACCGATCCGGGGTCCGTAGTTGACCCGACCCTGGTCCTCGACGACGATCTCGAGCCGACCACGTCCACGCGGCAGCATGATCGCCCGATCATGATGCTCCCGGTCGAGGACACCCACCGGGTCACCGTCGAGGAACACGAGTGCCCGGTCCCGCACCTCCCCGACGCTGAGCACGGCTGGACCTTCGACATCGAGGTCCGTGCGGAAGAGAGCCAGCCGGGCTCCGAGGTCATCCAGCGACGGCAAGGATTCGTGGTCGCTCCAGCCACCCCACGGTCCCGGATTCGCCAGCAGCCGGACCGGCTCGCCGAGCGTCACGCAGTACTCCGGCGCCGGTGCGGCCGGACTCGGAACAGCGGCCGGCACCGGCGAGTACCGGGAGATCACCTCCCGGAAAGCGTGGTACTTCGGAGTCGGGTTGCCGGCCTCGTCGAGCGGGGCGTCGTAGTCGTAGGAGGTGACCGTCGGCCGGTAGACGCCCTTGTCGTTCGCCCCGCTGGTGAGCCCGAAGTTCGTGCCGCCGTGGAACATGTAGATGTTCACCGACGCCCCCGAGGCCAGCAGGGTGTCGAGCTCCGCGGCGGTCTCCTCGACCCCGGTCGTGTGGTGCCGCCCGCCCCAGTGATCGAACCACCCGTCCCAGAACTCCATGCACATCAGCGGGCCGGTCGGCTGGTGGTCCCGCAGCGTGCGGAGCCGCTCGCCACTCCGCGACCCGAACGAACCGGTCCGCAGTACGCCGTCCAGGCCACCTGCTTCGAGCATGTCCGGCACCGGTTGATCGACGGTGACCAGTGGCACGGTGATGCCCGCACCGCGAGTGACCTCGACCAGCGCCTTCAAGTAGGTCGGGTCGTCGCCGAACGCGCCGTACTCGTTCTCGACCTGGACGAGCAGGACCGGCCCGCCCTGGTCCACCTGGAGCGGCCGCACGATCCGGAGTACCTGCTGGAGGTACTCCTCGACCGCTGCCAGGTAGCGCCGCTCGTACCGGCGGATGCCGACGCCTGGCTCCCGGAAGAGCCAGGCGGGCAGGCCGCCGTTGTCCCACTCCCCGCAGATGTAGGGACCCGGCCGGACGATGGCATACATGCCGGCCTCGGCGACCTGCCGGAGGAACCGCCCGAGATCGAGCATCCCTTCGGTGTCGAACACGCCACGCTGCGGGCTGTGGGCGTTCCAGGGCACGTAGGTCTCGATGGTGTTGAGCCCCATCAGGCGGGCCTTCTCGATCCGGTCCGCCCAGGACTCCGGGTGCACCCGGAAGTAGTGCAGCGCACCGGACAGGATCCGGAAGGGCTCGCCGTCGAGCAGGAACTCGGACTCACCGATCGTGAAGTCAGACATGCGTCTCTCTCTGCCGAACTGTGGATTTCCGCCGGGTAGGCGGCGTCAGCCGTTGGTCTGGAAGCCCTGCTGGTTCCCGTAGCTCACCAGCGCGTCCTGCCACGCCTTGAGCCCGGGATTCAGGTCGGACTTGGACTGGTAGGCCTTGCCGACGGTGTCACCGAAGATGCTGTTGGCGTAGAGCTGGAAGGGCAGGTAGCTCCAGTCCTTGACCACCGAACCGGCTGCGCCGGTGAGCACCTGGTTGATCTGCTGACCGCCGAAGTACGGGCTCTTCTTGTCGACGAACGCCGGGTCCTTGAGGTCCGCGGTGGTCGACGGGAAGCCGCCGCTCTCCAGGAACGGCTTCACGCCGCCGTCGTGGTTCAGCCAGCGGACGAATCCGGCCGCCAGCGCCGGGTTGGCGCTCTGCTTGAGGACGGACTGGGTGCTGCCGCCGTTCTCCGCGGTGGCCGGCTGCCCGTCGTACGTCGGCAGCGGTGCGACCCGCCACTTCCCGGTGCCGCCCTTGACCGACGACTCGAGCACGCCGGGCATCCAGGCGCCGATGGCGAGCGTCGCGATCGTGCCGTCGCCGAGTGCCTTGAACCACTCGTCCGACCAACCCGGGATGCTTGCCACCAGGCCGCCGGTCACGAGCTGGTTCCAGACCCCGGTCCACTTCTGGGTGCCGGCGTCGGCGAGGTTGATGGTGACTGCCTTGCCGTTGGTGCTGAACGGCTTGCCGCCCGCCTGCCAGATCATGCTGGTGGCGAAGCCCGCGTCGCCGGTGTCGTTGGTGATGAACTTCTTCGGGTCGGCGGCGTGCAGCTTCTTCGCCGCGGCGACGTACTCGTCCCACGTCTTGGGGATCGCGATGCCGTACTTGTCGAAGACTTCCTTGTTGTAGAACAGCGCCATCGGGCCGGAGTCCTGCGGCAGGCCGAAGAGACCGTCGCCGGCGTGTACGGCGGTCCAGGTCGACGGCGTGTAGGCGGAGGCGAAGGTGTCGAAGCCGTACTGACGGAGGTCCACGAGCGAGCCGGGCAACGCGAACTGCGGCAGCGCCTGGTACTCGATCTGCGCGACGTCCGGCGCCCCGGAGCCTGCCTTGATGACGTTCTGCAGCTTGGTGTACTGGTCGTTGCCGGTGCCGGCGTTTACGTAGTTCACCTTGACGTTCGGGTACTCCTTCTCGAACGCCTTCACCTGGGCCTCGGCGGACGGGGTCCAGCTCCAGTAGGTGATCGTTCCGCCCTTCTCCAGAGCGGCGTTCACGGCGTCCGGCGAGGCCTGCGGCTGGTCGCCGCCGCCGGAATCGTCGGAGCCTCCGCACGCGGCGAGCAGAAGCGACGCGGCCGTGACGGCAGCCGTGGCGACGACGAGTCGCCTGAGGCCGCGCCGATGGGTGGTCTTCATGGGTGTTCCTTTCGCTGTTACGAATGTCTTCACGAGCGCAGCCACTGCTGGTTCGCCTGGCCGTTGCAGAGCCAGACGTCGACGGCCGTTCCGTTGCCCGTGCCGGCCCCCGCGGCGTCGAGGCAGAGATCGGGATGGCCGACGCTGCTGACGGACTGGTCCTCGTTGAGTTCCCAGGCCTGGTTGGGTGCGCCGGTGCAGTCGGTGATGATCACCGGGCTACCGGCGCTGACGCCGTCGCCGCCGATGGTCATGCACTTGTTGCTGTAGACGGTGAGTTGCTTGTCGGCCGTCCAGTTCCAGGACTGGTTGCCGCCGCCGTTGCAGTCCCAGAGATCCAGAGCCGTGCCGTTGGTGGTGGAGAACCCCGGTACGTCGACGCAGCGGTTGCTCGCCGCTCCTCGCAGTACCTCTCCTGGCGGAGCCGGCGGCAGGTCGTTCACCGGCTCCTTCTTGAGCAGGCCCCAACCCCACTGCAGCTGGGCCAGACCGGACGAGCTGTTGACCTCGAGATCCCCGTCGCCGACCAGCGTCGTCATGGAGTACGCGTCGCCGGTGCGCAGGCCAGGCCAGTAGACGACACCCATGCCCTGCTCCCGGGCCACCTGGGTGAGAGCTCCGAAGTACGACGTGTAGACGTTGCCCTCGTGGTTGCCATAGTTCAGCCCGGTGGTCATCGGCGCGCCGGCTTCGTCGATGATCGTGCGCCAGCCGTACGAACCGATCCGCGGCCGGAGGTTCGCCAGCCACTCCTGCTCGGTCGTCGCGTCGTCCCAGAAGCCGTAGAAGTGCAGCGACAGCAGGGTGCCCTCCAGTGCGCGGGCCGCGCCGACACCGGTGACGTTGTCGTTGTAGCCCGTTCCGGAGATGACCACCCGACCGCGCGGGACGTCCTTGTGCTGCGCCAACCACGACGACGTCAGGGACACCCATTCATCGAGCGAGTAGCCGAACGGTTCGTTCATCGGCTCGAAGTACACGTGCGGGTTGTTGCGGTAGGCACCGACCACGGTGTTCCACATGGTGTCGAAGGCGCCCTGATCGTCGACCCGGCCGTCCTTGGCGTCGCCGGCCTCCCAGTAGCTGAGGATCACCTTGAACCCTTGCCGGGTGGCCGCGTCGATCGCGCCGCGGTACGACGTCCACCAGTCCGTGCCGACGCTCGACGGGTTGATCGGCATCCGGATCGTGTTCGCCCGCAGCTCGTGGCGGAACTCCTGCACGATGCCCGAGGCGCGGCGGTAGGTGGTCGCGTAGTCGTCGTCGGTGCTCAGCCCTGACGGCACGACCTCGTCCGACGCGTAGTTGTCCCGCGGGTCCGCCCAGTTCACCCCGCGGAAGTCGTTCGTGCCCGACGGGTGGGCCGGTGACGCGGTGGCGGGAAGGGCGGCCGCGCCGGTCACCAGGACGACCGCGGCCACGATGGTTCGCCAGACTGCAGTTCTCATCGGACTCCCTTTCACTGTTCGACGCTGGCTTTTCACTGTTCTTCTCACTGCTTGACGCTGCCCGCGCTCAGGCCGGACTGCCAGAACCGCTGGAGCAGGAGGAAGGCGACGACGAGGGGCACGATGGTCAGCAGCGACCCCGTGATCACCAGGTTGTAGATCGGCCGGGCGCCGACACCGGTGGCCTGGTTGCTCCACTGGGTGAGCCCGACGGTGAGCGGGTAGAGATTCGGCTTGCTGAGCATGATCAGCGGCAGGAAGTAGTTGTTCCAGGTGGACACCACCGCGAACAGCAGCACCGTGACGATGCCTGGGGCAAGCAACCGCAGGGCGACGGTGAAGAAGATCCTGATCTCGCCGGCGCCGTCGATCCGGGCCGCCTCGAGCAGGTCGTGCGGTACGGCGTCCGTCGCGTAGACCCACATCAGGTACAGGCCGAACGGGCTGACCAGCGACGGGATGATGATGGCCCAGACCGTGTTCGTCAGCCCGAGGTTGGAGAACATCAGGAACGTCGGCACGGCCAGCGCGGTCCCTGGCACCGCCACGGCTCCCAGCAGCACGGCGAAGACCGCCCGCCGGCCCGCGAACCTGTACTTCGCCAGCCCGTACCCCGCGGCGGTCGCCAGGAGCGTCGCTCCACCGGCACCGACCACGACGTACAGCAGGGTGTTGCCGAGCCAGCGCAGGAAGATGCCGTCGTTGTAGGTCAGCGTGTCGCTGATGTTGCCGAACAAGGCGAAGGACTTCCCGAACCACAGCCCGGGGCTCGACAGGAGATCGTCCTGCGTCTTGGTCGCGCTCAGGAACAGCCAGAGCAGCGGCACGAGCGTGTAGACCAGGTAGAGGAGCATCAACCCGGTCAGCAGCGGTGACCGCCTGGGCCGCAGCGGCGACGTCGTGGTACTCACAGCGCCTCCCGCGAGCCACGCAGCTGGACGACGTACGCGATCACTGCCGTGATGACGCCCATCACGATGGCGACGGTGGCGGAGTAGTTGAACTGCTGGCCCGCGAAGGACAGGTTGTAGGCGTACATGTTCGGTGTGAAGTACGTCGTGATCACGTTCGGCGCCAGCGTCCGCAGGATGTTCGGCTCGTTGAACAGCTGGAAACTGCCGATGATCGAGAAGATGGTGGCGATCACGATCGCGCCGCGCAGGGCGGGCAACTTGACCGCCAGGATGGTCCGGACCGTTCCCGCGCCGTCGATCGCGGCGGCCTCGTAGAGTTCCTCGGGCACGGTCCGCAGCGCCGAGTAGAAGATGAGCATGTTGTAGCCCACGAACTCCCAGGTCACGATGTTCGCGATCGAGGGCAGCATCCAGGACTTGCTGAGCGGCTGGATCGCGGTGCTCCCGAGCAGGTCGTTCAGGTCGGCCGCCAGCCCGAAGTTGTTGCCGTAGATGTAGCCCCACATCAAGACGGCGACGACCCCCGGGACGGCGTACGGCAGGAAGATCACGATCCGGAAGAAGCTCGAGGCGTGCAGCCGCGCGCTGTCGATCGCGAGGGCGGCCAGCAGGGCGAGCACGAGCATGACCGGCACCTGGACGACCAGGAACAGCAGCACTCGCAGGAACGCCTCCCAGAACTTGGAGTCGCGCACCACCTCGGCGTAGTTGTCCAGCCCGACGAAGGTGTTGCCGCCGAAGAAGGCCTGCTCGCGGAACAGGCTGAGGTAGATCGCGTACCCGATCGGCGCCAGGAAGGTCAGCGCGAACACGGCCAGGAACGGCCCGACGAAGATCCAGCCCTTCGTGTCGCGGTGCAACCAGCCACGCCGCGGGCGCAGTACAGCGGACTCGGCCATCTGCCCGTCGACCTCCGATGTTAACGTCAACATGATCGCCAGGACGCTAACGTGTTTACGTCAACATGTCTATAGTTCAGCGGAGACCCCTGGGGAGAGCCAATGACAGCGGAGCAAACGCCAGTACGGCGGCGCGGGCCGTCGATGGCCGACGTGGCCCGGCTGGCCGGCGTCTCCGGGCAGACGGTGTCGCGGGTCGCGAACGGACGGCACAACGTGGACGCGGACACCCGCGAACGGGTGCTGGCGGCGATGCGGGAGGTCGGCTACCGGCCGAACAGCGCCGCCCGGGCGCTGCGCAACGGGCGGTTCCGGAGTATCGGCGTGATCGTCTTCGAGCTGTCCAGCTTCGGCAACACCCGCACGCTCGACGCGATCGCGGCGGCGGCCACCACCCGCGGTTACGCCGTCAACCTGCTACCGGTGCTGGACGCCTCGCAGGAGGCCGTGTCGGGTGCCTTCAGCCGGCTGGGCGAACAGGCGGTGGACGGCGTCATCATCCTGATCGAGGCCCACACGCTCGACGACGCCGAGGTGCCGCTACCCGACGGGCTGCCGGTCGTCGTGGTCGACTCGAGCGCTCACTACGACTACCCGATCGTCGACACGGACCAGGCCCAGGGCGCGCGCCTGGCCACCGAGCACCTGCTGGATCTCGGGCATCAGACGGTCTGGCACCTCGGCGGCCCGCCGTCGTCCTTCGCCGCGGCACGGCGGCTCCGGTCCTGGCAGCAGACGCTGACCGATCGAGGTCGCCCGGTGCCGCCGGTACTGGTCGGGGACTGGTCGGCGGGCTCCGGGTACGAGGCAGGCCGGCAGTTGGCCGACAACCCCGATGTCAGTGCCGTGTTCGTGGCCAACGACCAGATGGCGCTCGGGCTCCTGCGCGCCCTCCACGAGCGAGGGCGCGCAGTACCGGAGGACGTCAGCGTGGTCGGCTTCGACGACCAGGAAGAGGCCGCGCAGTTCTGGCCGCCGCTGACGACCATCCGTCAATCGTTCGCCGAGGTCGGCCGCCGGAGCGTGGATGCGCTCATCAACGAGATCCAGGCCGGCGAACACCACCACCAGCCCGTCTCCGTCGCCACCGAACTCGTGGTCCGGAGCAGCACCGCGCCGCCGCGCTGATCAGCGGCCGGACAGTTGTTCCACGACCTTGAGCAGAGCCGAGTGGTCGAGGGAACCGTTGCCTTGGGCACGGGCCGCCGCCACCAGTTGAGCGACGACACCCGTCACAGGCAGAGCGACGCCGGCGGCCCGGGCGGAGGCTAGGGCTATGCCCATGTCCTTGTGGTGGAGGTCTATGCGGAAGCCTGGGTCGAACTGGCGGGCGAGCATCGAGGCGGACTTCAGGTCGAGGATGCGGTTGCCGGCCAGGCCGCCGGCGACGACTTCCAGGCCTCGTTCGCCGTCGACGCCAGATGCCTCCAGGAGCACGATCGCCTCGCTGACCAGGGTGATGATGCCGGCGACCATCAACTGGTTCGCCGCCTTCACCGTCTGGCCGGCGCCGTGTCCACCTACGCGGACGATCGTCCGTCCGAGGTCCTCGAAGATCGGTCGAGCTGCTTCGAAGTCCTCGGCGGAGCCGCCGACCATGATGGACAGCGACGCTTTGATCGCCCCTTGCTCGCCACCACTGACCGGAGCGTCCAGCACCCGTACTCCGCGCTCCTCGCCGGCCGCCGCGACCGCCAGGGAGGTCTCCGGCGCGATCGAACTCATGTCGATCAGCAGTACTCCGGCAGCAGCGGACTCCAGTACTCCGCTCGGCCCCAGCACGACCTCCGAGACCTGTGGGGAGTCGGGCAGCATCGTGATGATCACCTCGGCCCCGGACACTGCCGACGCGATATCCGGAGCTGGTTTGCCGCCGGCGTGGAGGAGCTTGTCGACGGAGGCGGGCACCACGTCGTACCCGGTGACGTCGTGGCCGGCCCGGACCAGGTTGGCGGCCATGTGCGAGCCCATGATGCCGAGCCCGATGAATCCGATCTTCTGCATGGTCGCGCCCCTTCTCAGTGAACCAGGAGTTGTTCGAGCGCCTCGCGCATCAACCGGGCGGCCTCGCTGGGCGTCTTCCCGACCTTCACCCCGACCGCCTCGAGCGCCTCCTGCTTGGCAGCCGCGGTACCGGACGAGCCGGACACGATCGCGCCCGCGTGGCCCATCGTCTTGCCTTCAGGCGCGGTGAATCCGGCGACGTAACCGACCACGGGCTTCGTCACGTTGTCCTGGATGAACGCGGCCGCGCGCTCCTCGGCGTCGCCGCCGATCTCGCCGATCATCACGATCGCGTCGGTGTCCGGGTCGTCCTGGAACGCCCGCAACGCGTCGATGTGGGTGGTGCCGATGATCGGGTCGCCGCCGATGCCGATCGCAGTGGTGAAGCCGTACTCCCGCAGCTCGTACATCATCTGGTAGGTCAGCGTGCCCGACTTGGACACCAGGCCGATCCGCCCGGGTCCGGCGATGTCGGCCGGGATGATCCCGGCGTTGGCGCGACCCGGGCTGATCAGGCCGGGGGAGTTGGGGCCGATGATCCGGGTCCCGGCCGCCTGCGCGTGCGCGAAGAACGCGGCGGTGTCGTGCACCGGCACGCCCTCGGTGATCACCACCACCAGTGGGATGCCGGCGTCGATCGCCTCGATCACCGCGCCCTTGGTGAACCGCGGCGGGACGAACACGACCGACACGTCGGCGCCGGTGGACTTCACCGCGTCGGCGCAGGAGTCGTACACCGGGATCGACCGCTTGGCGAAGTCGACCGACTGGCCGCCCTTGCCGGGCGTCACGCCACCGACGATGTCGGTGCCGGCGGCAAGCATCCGGCTGGTGTGCTTCTGCCCCTCGGCGCCGGTCATGCCCTGCACGACGACCCTGCTCTTCTCGGTCAGGAAGATTGCCATATCCGTCTGCCTCCTCAGGCCTGTGCGGCCAGCTCGGCGGCGCGGTCAGCGGCGCCGTCCATGGTGTCGACCACCGTCACCAGCGGGTGGTTCGCCCGGGCGAGGATCCGGCGGCCCTCGTCCACGTTGTTGCCGTCCAGCCGGACGACGAGCGGCTTGTTCGCCTGGTCGCCCAGCAGCGCGAGCGCCTGCACGATGCCGTTCGAGACCGCGTCGCAGGCGGTGATGCCGCCGAACACGTTCACGAACACGCTGCGCACCTGCGGATCGCCGAGGATGATGCTGAGCCCGTTGGCCATCACCTCGGCCGAGGCGCCGCCGCCGATGTCGAGGAAGTTGGCCGGCTTCACCCCGCCGTGCGCCTCACCCGCGTACGCGACCACGTCGAGGGTCGACATCACCAGCCCGGCGCCGTTCCCGATGATGCCCACCGAGCCGTCCAGCTTGACGTAGTTGAGGCCCTTCTCCTGCGCGGCGGCCTCCAGCGGGTCCGCGGCGGCCTTGCCGTCGAAGGCCGCGTGGTCGGGGTGCCGGTACGCCGCGTTCTCGTCCAGCGTGACCTTGCCGTCGAGCGCCTCGAGCGAACCGTCGGCAAGTTTCACCAGGGGGTTCACCTCCACCAGGGAGGCGTCCTCGGCGATGAACACCGCCCACAGCTTCTGTACTACGGACGCCGCCTCCGCCGGGAATCCCGCGGCCGCGACGATCTCGGCGGCCTTGGCCTCGTCCACCCCGGTGGCCGGGTCGATCGACACCTTCGCGATCGCGTCCGGGTTGGTGTGCGCGACCTCCTCGATCTCGACACCGCCCTCGGTGCTCGCGATGCACAGGTAGTTGCGGTTGGCCCGGTCGACCAGGAACGAGAAGTAGTACTCCTCGGCGATGTCGGCGGCGGGAGCGACCAGGACCCTGCGGACCGTGTGGCCCTTGATGTCCATCCCGAGGATGTCGCGGGCCCGGTCGGTGGCGTCAGCGGGAGTCGCGGCCAGCTTCACGCCGCCTGCCTTACCGCGGCCGCCGGCCTTCACCTGCGCCTTGACCACCACTCGGCCGCCCAGCGCCTCGGCGGCCCCGGCGGCGTCCGCCGCGTCCTCCACCACCCGGCCGAGAGTGACCGGCACATCGTGCCGGGCGAAGAGTTCTTTGGCTTGGTACTCCATCAGATCCACGGGAAGTCCTCCTAGGACAGCTCGGACGCGAGAGTGTGACGACTGTATGCTGTATGCACATTTCTTTACAAGATCAGAGAGCTTCACAAGACCGCAGCGATCGGTGTCCGGCTCTGGACAAGGAGTGGGAGGAGGAGTACCAAGTTCCATACGGTATGCAGTAGTCAGGAGGCGACCTCATGAAGGAAGCAACCACCAGCACGCCTCCACGGGACGTGCGCGACGTTTACGGCCGCCGGTACCGCATCGGCGAAGACGCCCGCGAGCTCACCGGCCACTCGAGGCAGTGGCAACTGTGGGCCACCTGGGCCTGCATGGTCGCGATCAGTCCACTCCAGTACTCCTTCGGCTCCGCGGCCCGCGGCCTGGAATCCAGCCGGGGCTGGGGAACAGTGCAGACCATGTGGCTCCTCGCCCTGTTCGTGGCGTGCCAGGCGCTGGTCGCGATCCCCGCCGCCTGGACCCAGCGAGTACGCCGGACCTCGCCGACCCAACTCGTAGTACTGGGTGGGGTGTTCGCGGCGATCGGGCTCGCGACGCTGGCGCACTCGGGCAACTATGCCGCCGTTGTACTCGGCTATGCCGTGGTCGGTGGCACGGGGGCAGGGCTGGTCTACGCGGCCTGCATCACGACCGCGGCCAGGTGGTTCCCCGACCGGCGGGTCGCGACGATCGGGTTCGTCACCGGCGGTTTCGCGGTGGGAGCGGTGCCGAGCATCGCGCTGCTGACCACCTTCGACTCGGCTGGAGGGCATCGACTCGTGTTCGACCTGATGGCCGGCGTAGCCCTCCTGATCGTCCTGACAGCCGGGGGAGTCCTCAAGGATCCGCCGCGGCACTGGTGGCCGGCGGAGATTGACGCGCAGGTCTGGGCGGTCGACCGCAAGCTGAACCGGAGCATCCCGAACAACCTCCCCGCGGTACGTCACTACCGTCCGGCCGAGGCGATGCGCACCGGCGCGCTACCGCTGATGTGGCTGACGCTGGCACTGAGTACTGCGCTGTCGTTGTTCGGCATCGCCTTCGTCGTCAGCTACGCGATGCAGGCCGGCCTCGGGCTCGCGGTCGCCGGGTTCGCCGCCGGGTTGCTTGCCGCGGTCAACGGTCTCGGCCGGTCCTTCGCCGGTGACCTGTCCGAGCGGTTCGGCCGTCGCCGGGTGCTCGCGGCGGTGCTGATGATCGAGGGCTTCACACACGTCGGACTGGTGCTGGCGGGCGAGTCCGGGGTGGGCTGGACGTTCGTGCTCTGCGCGATGTTCGCCGGGCTCGGTGGTGGCGCCTTCTACGCGATCATGGCGAACCTGGTGCTCGAGTTCTTCGGCGAGAACAGCCTGCTGCAGAACCAGGCGATCCTCTACAGCGCCAAGGCCGTCGGTGGCCTGGTGGGTGTCGGCGTGACCGCGAGTCTGGTGGCGGCGATCGGCTACCGTCCGGTCTTCCTCGGCGCCGGCCTGCTCGGTCTGCTCACGGCCCTCACAGTGCGTTTCCTCAAGCAACCTGGCCGCCCAGCTCTGCCAGTCCGACCTCAGTTGGGAACGCCGGTCGCCGGACCGGGCGAGTGAGCCGCACGGAAGCTGGTGCCTCGGTCAGCGGCTCCGGCACTCCCACGGACCTGTACGCCGAAGGTGCCCAGGGCAACGCGTACTACGCCCGCGTGGCTCGTTCCGAGCCCTGCGTGATGGAGCTCGTCTCGAAGCTGGCCAAGGAGCCTTGGACCGACCGCCCATCGTCGGTGCACCCGGTCCTCGGCGCGGTGGCCCGGACAGTCCACGACTACAGCAGCCGGGCAGGGCGGCGGGCGTTGTTGCCTCTGGCACCTTCGTTCCTGGCGACCGCCCAGGCGGGCTTCGAGAGTTCCGCCCGCCTGGTGGCTCTCTGTGTCTCCGCCGCGCTCACCAGCCCGGACCCGGACTGCATCACCAAGGATGAACGCGGCCGGCTGGCCGGCGCTCAGGAGACCGCCCTGTATCTGCTGGCCTCACGTCCTGCGGACCGGAGACCAGGGGGATTCGCCCGCTGGTGGCTCCCCATGCTCGACCACCTGAACCTCAGCGAGTCGTTCTACCGGGGGTTCGTGGCGACCGAGCACGCCGCGGAGGCCGTCGCTGTGACCGCCCGGGCCTCGGGCGGCGACAGCGACGTACGGCTCAGGCGGCTGCTGAAACAGTGCCTGGCAACGGTCTGACCGCCTCAGGGGGCAAGGGGGTGTCTGACAGCCCCCTGCGTGCTGCGCGGCACTCGGCACGGCACCTCGACGCACTGGAGCACCTGCTCGCGACTGCAGGGGACTGTCAGACACCCCCTCGGCGGCCTGGTGCGCCGAGCCCCTCGTGGTCGACGTCGGCCGCGCCCCACAGACCGTGGTCGCGGTCGTCGTCCGGGATCACCACGAGCTCGTGCAGGCGTGGTGGGCCGACCTGCTCCTCCAGCCGGCGAAGGTCCGTCGAGCAGCGGGACACGTCATCGATCAACCGCACTACGTCGAGGTGCGGGCCGAGCTGGTTCCGCAACCCCGCAAGGGCTGTCTCGAGGTTCTGCAGTGCGCGGCGGGTCTGGCCGAGCTCGTCGTGGATCGTCATCGCAGCTCCCGGGTTCGCGACGTGAATCGCCACTTGGTAGTGACAAGCATACGGGATACTGCATACAGTCGTCCTAATGAATTCTGCCGGGTTCCGACCTCTGGACAACGGGTTCGGCGGTGCGATATGACTACGACTACACCATACGGTATGCAATCTACGAAGTGTCGCTCCGTGAACCCAGACCGGCCTTCCTCGAGGAGATGACTGCACAGATGGCGCAAACAGTGTCCCCAGCTTCCCTGTCAGACGCCGCAAACGCGGTTGCGGAAGTGACCGAGCCGGAACCGAGCACCGCCACGATCTCGGGCGGGCATCTGGTGGCCAAGGCCCTCAAGGCCGAGGGAATCGACGTGATCTTCACGCTCTGTGGCGGTCACATCATCGACATCTACGACGGCTGTGTCGACGAGGGCATCGCCGTCGTCGACGTCCGGCACGAGCAGGTCGCGGCGCACGCCGCCGACGGCTACGCCCGGATGACCGGCAAGCCCGGCTGCGCGGTTGTCACGGCCGGCCCCGGTACCACCGATGCGGTGACCGGTGTCGCGAACGCGTTCCGGGCGGAGAGCCCGATGCTGCTGATCGGCGGCCAGGGCGCGCTGAACCAGCACAAGATGGGCTCGCTGCAGGATCTGCCGCACGTCGACATGATGACCCCGATCACCAAGTTCGCCGCCACGGTGCCGCACACCGCCCGGGTGGCCGACATGGTGTCGATGGCTTTCCGTGAGTGCTACAACGGCGCTCCCGGCCCGTCCTTCCTGGAGATCCCGCGCGACATCCTGGACAACTCGGTCCCGGTGGAGTCCGCGACCATCCCGGAGGCCGGCCGCTACCGCGCTTCCACCAAGAGCATCGGCGACCCGGCGAGCATCGAAGCGCTCGCCGACCTGCTGTCCCGGGCCGAGAAGCCCGTAGTACTGCTCGGGACCCAGGTCTGGACCTCGCGGGGCAGCGACGCGGCGATCGACTTCGTCCGCAAGCTGAACATCCCGGCCTATATGAACGGTTCGGCCCGCGGCACCCTGCCGCCCGGCGACCCGAACCACTTCCACCTGTCCCGGCGGTACGGGTTCAACAACGCCGACCTGATCCTGATCGTCGGCACCCCGTTCGACTTCCGGATGGGATACGGCCGCCGGCTGCCGAAGGGCGCGACCGTGGTCCAGATCGACATGGACTACCGCACGGTCGGCAAGAACCGCGACATCGACCTCGGCCTGGTCGGCGACCCGGGCGCCATCCTGGCCGCGGTGACCCAGGCATCCTCGGGCCGGATCCAGAAGGCCGGCGACCGGAAGGCCTGGTTCAGCGAACTCCGTGCCGAGGAGGATGCGGCGTACCAGAAGCGGCTGCCGCGGCAGCTGTCGGACGCCAACCCGATCCACCCGCTGCGCCTGGCGCACGAGATCAACGAGTTCCTCACCGAGGACTCGATCTACATCGGCGACGGCGGCGACATCGTCACCTTCTCCGGCGGTGTCGTGCAGCCGAAGTCACCCGGCCACTGGATGGACCCGGGCCCGCTCGGCACCATCGGCGTCGGCATCCCGTTCGTGATGGCGGCCAAGTACGCCCGACCGGACAAGGAGGTCGTCGCGCTGTTCGGTGACGGCGCCTTCTCGCTCACCGGGTGGGACTTCGAGACGCTGGTCCGGTTCAACCTGCCGTTCGTCGGTGTCGTCGGCAACAACTCGTCGATGAACCAGATCCGCTACGGCCAGGAGGCGAAGTACGGCCATGCCCGCGGCCGGATCGGCAACACCCTCGGCGACGTGAAGTACGACGAGTTCGCCAAGATGCTCGGCGGCTACGGCGAGGAGGTCCGCGACCCCAAGGACATCGGGCCGGCCATGCAGCGGGCCCGCGAGTCGGGCCTGCCGTCGCTGATCAACGTGTGGGTGGACCCGGACGCGTACGCGCCCGGAACGATGAACCAGACCATGTACAAGTAGCGATCCCCGGCGGCGGTACGCCCCTCCCGGCGTACCGCCGCCCAGTACTGGAGGACCACTATGGGTAAGGCCCTTGAAGGTGTTCGCGTACTCGACATGACGCACGTGCAGTCCGGACCGTCCTGCACACAGATCCTCGCCTGGCTCGGCGCCGACGTCGTCAAGCTCGAGGCGCCGACGGGTGACATCACCCGCCAGCAGTTGCGCGACCTCCCGGACGTCGACAGCCTCTACTTCACCATGCTCAACTGCAACAAGCGCAGCATCACCTTGAACATGAAGTCCGAGCGGGGCAAGGAGATCTTCACCGACCTGGTGAAGAACTCCGACATCCTGGTGGAGAACTTCGCCCCCGGCGCCATCGACCGGATGGGCTTCACCTGGGACCGCCTCCAGCTGATCAACCCCGAACTGATCTACGCCTCGATCAAGGGCTTCGGCCCGGGCCGTTACGAGGACTTCAAGGCCTACGAGGTGGTCGCCCAGGCAATGGGCGGCGCGATGAGCACGACCGGCTTCGAGGACGGCCCGCCGACCGCCACCGGTGCTCAGATCGGTGATTCCGGCACGGGGATCCACCTGGTCGCGGGCATCCTGGCGGCGCTCTACCAGCGTGTTGCCACCGGCAAGGGTCAGCGCGTCTCCGTCGCCATGCAGGAGGCCGTGCTGAACCTCAGCCGGGTGAAGCTGCGCGACCAGCAGCGGCTCGCCCACGGGCCCCTCAAGGAGTACCCGAACGACAACTTCGGCGACGAGGTGCCCCGCTCCGGCAACGCGTCCGGCGGCGGTCAGCCCGGCTGGGCGGTCCGGACGGCGCCCGGCGGCCCGAACGACTACATCTACGTGATCGTCC
Source organism: Kribbella sp. VKM Ac-2568 (assembly GCF_004345365.1). Classification (GTDB taxonomy): domain Bacteria; phylum Actinomycetota; class Actinomycetes; order Propionibacteriales; family Kribbellaceae; genus Kribbella; species Kribbella orskensis. The sequence continues at coordinate 41,568 of NZ_SLVF01000024.1, read as the reverse complement.
AGCCGCCCGGCTGGGCCCCGATCGCGAACCTGATCGGCAAGCCCGAGCTGGCCGACGACCCGGACTGGAGTACGCCGGCCGCCCGGCTCGACAAGCTCGACAAGATGTTCGCGCTGATCGAGACCTGGACCGAGCAGCACACCAAGTTCGAGGTGATGGAGAAGCTGAACGCGCTGAACGTGCCGTGCGGCCCGATCCTGTCCACCAGGGAACTGATCGAGGACGAGACGCTGGCCGAGCTCGGCGCCGTCGTCGAGGTGAAGCACCCGCAGCGCGGCACCTTCAAGACCGTCGGCTGCCCGATCAAGCTGTCCGACTCGCCCGTCCAGGTGGAGACTTCGCCCGGCCTGGGTGAACACAACTCCGCCATCTATGGCGGGCTCGGCATCGACACCGCAGAGCTCGAAGAACTCAAGGCCGCCGGCGTCGTCTGACCGTCCCGAACGTCCGAACGGACGAGGGTCAGGACCCTCGGTTCTCCGGACGCAAGCAGCAAACCACCACGCTTTTGAGGAGCTCCAGGCATGACATATGACAAGGCAGCCGTCCAGTCGATCCTCGACCAGGCTCTGGCGGAAGGCCGCACCTCACTGAGTGCCCCCGAGGCCAAGCAGGTCGCGGACGCCTATGGCATCCCGACGCCGGGCGAAGGGCTGGCCACGACCGCCGAGGGAGCAGCCGGACTCGCGGCCGAGATCGGTTTCCCGGTCGTGCTGAAGATCGTCTCGCCTGACATCCTGCACAAGACGGACGCGGGCGGCGTGGTGGTCGGCGTGGACAGCGCCGAGGCCGCGGTCACGGCGTACCAGCAGATCGTCGCGAACGCGAAGGCCTACAAGGCCGACGCGGACATCACCGGCGTGCAGGTGCAGAAGATGCTGGTCACCGACGGTGACGTCCAGGAGGTGATCGTCGGCGCGGTGACCGACCAGACCTTCGGCAAGATCGTTGCCTTCGGCCTCGGTGGGGTGCTCGTCGAGGTGCTCAAGGACGTCACATTCCGGCTGGCGCCGACCACGCCCGAAGAAGCCCGCTCGATGGTCGACGGGATCAGCGCGCACGAGATGCTGAACGGCGTCCGCGGGGCCAAGCCGGTCGACAAGGACGCCATCGCGGCGATCATCAGCAAGCTGTCGGACCTGGTCGGGGATTTCCCGCAGTTCGCCGAGGTCGACCTGAACCCGGTGCTGGCCGGGCCGGACGGCGCCACCGCGGTGGACTTCCGGATCATCGTGGACGCCGAGGCCGGCAAGCCGGTGGACCGCTACAGCCAGGAAGAGATCCAGACCGCGATGACCCGGATCATGAAGCCCCGGGCGGTGGCCGTGATCGGCGCTTCGAACGAGGCCGGCAAGATCGGCAACTCGGTGATGAAGAACCTGGTCAACGGCGGCTACCAGGGCGAGATCTACCCGATCAACCCCAAGGGCGGCGAGGTGCTCGGGCTGAAGGCGTTCCCGAGCATCACCGACGTGCCGGGCGACGTGGACGTCGCGGTGTTCGCCGTACCGGCCAAGTTCGTCGGCGGCGCGCTCGAGCAGTGCGGCCAGAAGGGTGTCGCCGGGGCGATCCTGATCCCGTCGGGGTTCGCCGAGACCGGTGAGCAGGAACTCCAGGACGAGGTCGTCGCGATCGCGAAGAAGCACGACGTGCGGATCCTCGGGCCGAACATCTACGGCTACTACTACCTGCCGGAGAACCTCTGCGCGACGTTCTGCACGCCGTACGACGTCAAGGGCAGTGTCGCGCTCTCATCGCAGAGCGGAGGCATCGGGATGGCGATCCTGGGCTTCAGCCGGTCCAGCCGGATGGGCGTCTCCGCGATCGTTGGGGTAGGCAACAAGGCCGATATCGACGAAGATGACCTACTGACGTTCTTCGAGACCGACGACAACACCAACCTGATCGCCATGCACCTGGAAGACCTCAAGGACGGCCGGGCGTTCGCCGAGACGGCGGCGCGGGTGTCGAAGAAGAAGCCGGTCGTCGTGCTCAAGGCAGGGCGGACCGACATGGGCGCCCGGGCCGCGAGCTCGCACACGGGCGCGCTGGCCGGCAACGACAAGGTCTACGACGACATCCTGCGGCAGAGCGGCGTGGTCCGCGCCCCGGGGCTGAACGAGATGCTCCAGTACGCCCGGGGCATCCCGTTGCTGCCGACGCCGAAGGGTGAGAACGTCGTCATCATCACCGGCGCGGGTGGCTCGGGCGTCCTGCTGTCGGACGCCTGTGTCGACAACGGCCTGCAGCTGATGTCGATGCCGGCCGACCTGGACGCCGCGTTCAAGAAGTTCATCCCGCCGTTCGGTGCCTCCGGCAACCCGGTGGACATCACCGGCGGCGAGCCGCCGTCGACGTACCGGAACACGGTGGCGCTCGGGCTCGAGGACGAGCGGATCCACGCGCTGATCCTGGGCTACTGGCACACGATCGTGACGCCGCCGATGGTGTTCGCGAAGCTCGTCGCCGAGGTCGTCGAGGAGTACCGCGCGAAGGGCATCGACAAGCCGGTGGTCGCCTCGCTGTCCGGTGATGTCGAGGTCGAGGAGGCCAGCCAGTACCTGTTCGAGCACGGCGTGGTCGCCTACCCGTACACCACCGAGACGCCGGTCCAGGTGCTCGGCGCGAAGTACCGATGGGCCCGAAACGCGGGGCCGCTCGGTTCCTAGTCAGCCGCAAGAAGACGACTTGATCCCAAGAGAGACGGTGATGCGTTTGGTCCGGGAGGAGTGCACGGGGGAGCGATAAGTCCCGTCAGCTGGCGTCGATCTAAGGAGTCCGCCTTGGACGTCACAAGCAAGACCTCTGAAGTACCCGAAGAGCCCAGGTCAGCGGTTGGCACCGAACGGGTCTGGAAGGCAGGCCGACTCGAGCCGATGCCGATCCGCGCGCTGCCGAAGGCACCGCCCTCTCTGCACATCCTCGGTCCGACCGTCTTCCTGGTCGCGCTGGGCGTCGGCATGGGTGAGTCCTACATGTGGCCCCGGCTCGTCCTGGTGTTCGGTCCGGACATCCGGTGGCTGTTCATGGTCGGTGTCACCCTGCAGGCGTTCGTGCTGCTGGAGATGGCCCGGTACGCGATGGCGACCGGTGAGAGCATCTTCTTCGGCGCCGCCCGGGTGTTCAAACCGTTGATGTGGTTCTTCTACGTCGCGGCGATCCTGATCTACATCTGGCCGGGACACCTCTCGGCCGGTGCGGCCGCCTTCGAGGAGATAACCGGCATTCCATGGCAGGCCACAGCCTGCGTGGCGCTGGTCTTCGTCGGGGTGCTGTTCAGCATGCTGTCGGTGATCTACAACTTCCTGGAGAAGCTGCTCGGCCTGCTGATCGGCTTCCTGGTGGTCGGTACGTCGATCATCGCGGCGATCGTGGGCAGCTGGGACGACCTGGCCCAGACCATCTCCGGCATGTTCGCGTTCGGCTTCCTGCCGGACAAGGCGTTGTCGGAGGCCTGGTTCCCGATCCTGGTCGGATCGATCGCCTTCGCCGGCCCGTCCGGCATGCAGCAGATGTGGTACACGCTGCAGCTGCGCGACAGCGGGGCCGGCATGGGCGCCCACATCCCGAAGATCCGCGGCCTGCGGTCGGCGGACGAGGCGGAGTCGATGCCGTCGCGGGGCTACATGTTCGACACCGAGAACCCCGAGGAGCTGCAGAAGTGGAAGGGCTGGCGCAAGTGGGTCACCTTCGACGCGCTGCTGCTCTTCTGGGGCATCACGATGCTCGTCACGATCTCGTTCACCGTGCTGGCCATGTCGGCGGCCCGGGAGAATCCGGACGTGGCGGGGCTGATCGAGGGAGGTGACCGGGAGGCCGCGCTGAAGGCCATGTCGGACGCCTTCGCCTCGGCCGGCAGCCCGATCCTCGGCACCCTGTTCTTCGCCTTCATCGCCCTGATCGGCCTGAACGCCACTCTGGGTCTGTTCGACTCGTTCTCCCGGGGCCAGGCGGACATGACGTACTACTTCATCCCGGGCGCCAAGCGCTTCTCGATGTCGCGTCTGTACGCCGGGTTCCTGTGGGGTGTGATCACCTTCGGCATCCTGATCCTGCTGTTCGGGCCGGCCGACGGTCCGGCGGGAATCCTGGACATCCTCGCCTTCCTGTCCACCTTCGCGATGGGCGCCTACTGCATCGTGTTGCTCCTGGTGAACAACAAGTTGCTGCCCAAACCGATCCGGCCCGGTCCGATCCGGAACGTGATCATCGGCTTCGGCGCGGTGTTCTACCTGGGCATGTTGTTCTACAGCCTGGTTCGCTTCGGCGTGGTTGTGGGCTGACCATGACTGTCACCGACAGCGCGAAGGTTCGGCAGTTGGCGGAGTTCTCCGTGCCCGCCGCAAGTGTGGGAATCGCAGCCGGCCTCGTCGCCGGTGGGTTGGCCGCGTTTGTCGGCCGGCCCATCGGCTGGGCGCTGGTCACCGGCCTCGGCCTGGCGATCCCACTCGCACTGTTCGGAGCCGGGTACGCCGTCCTGCTGGCGCTCGGCAGGATCCCCGCCGGCGTGTTCGCCCCGGCGGCGGTCTACTGGGCGATCGGGTTCCCGCTCGCCCTGTTGGCACACTCGGTGGTCACCGAGTGGACCGTGGCCGGTACGCCGGGGCTGCCGGCGGAACCGTGGAAGTTCCTCGCGTTCCGGGCCCTGCTCAGCATGGGCTTCGCGATCGGGTTCATCTGGATGCACGAACAACTCGGCCGGCATTGGTGGCCGAGGATCCTGGACCACAACCTGTACGCCCGCTGGGTCGTCGCGCAGTACGTCGAGCTCGCCGACTCACTGGCCGAACGCAAGGCGGCCACCGACCGTCATCGCAGCAAGAGGCGGGAACGCACCGCCTAGCACTGTCTGCCCCTCAGCCGCCCGCGTCTGTCCATCAACAGCCGCGGGCGGCCGCATATCCAAGTGGAGGAGCTCATGCACGTATCGATGTCGGCGTGGATCATCACCATCGCCGCCCTGCTGGCCCTGCTGGTGCTGGACTTCCTCATCGTCGCGAGGAAGCCGCACGAACCGTCCCTGCGCGAGGCGACCCTGTGGGTGTCCTTCTACGTCGGCATCGCGCTGGCCTTCGGCGTCGGGCTGACCCTGGTCGCCGGCGGCGAGGCCGGCGGGGAGTTCTTCGCCGGCTGGCTGACGGAGTACTCGCTGTCGGTCGACAACCTGTTCGTCTTCATCATCATCATGGGCCGGTTCGCCGTCCCCCGGCAGTACCAGCAGAAGGTGCTGCTGGTCGGCGTCGCGCTCGCCCTGGTGATGCGCGGCATCTTCATCGCGATCGGCGCCGAGGCGATCGCGCACTTCAACTGGGTCTTCTACCTCTTCGGCGCGTTCCTGCTCTTCACCGCCTGGAAGCTGGCCACCTCGAAGGAGGAGGACGAGTTCAAGGAGAACATCGTCCTGGTCAAGGTCCGCAAGGTGCTGCCGACCACCGAGGGGTACCACGAGGCCCGGCTGACCACCCGCGTCGATGGCAAGCGGTTCGCCACCCCGATGCTGATCGTGATGATCGCGATCGGGACCACCGACCTGCTGTTCGCGCTCGACTCGATCCCGGCCATCTTCGGGCTCACCCAGCACGCCTACCTGGTGTTCACCGCGAACGCCTTCGCGCTGATGGGCCTGCGGCAACTGTTCTTCCTGATCGGCGGCCTGCTGGACCGGCTCGTCTACCTGTCCTACGGGCTGTCGGTCGTACTGGGCTTCATCGGCGTCAAGCTGATCCTCGAGGCGTTGCACCACCACGGCGTCTCCTGGGCGCCGGAGATCCCGATCCTGGTCTCGCTGGCGATCATCCTCGGCACGCTCACCGTCACCGCCGTCGCCAGCCTGGTGAAGTCCCATCGCGACGAGCGGGCGGAAACGAAGGAGCCGGTCCCCGTGGCGGAGGAGGTCTCCGCCGAGTGACCGGCTCCTCGTGGATCACCTGTACTGCGGTACGCCGCAGTACAGGTGGTTCACTCGGCGCTGCGGCGGCGCCGGGTGGTCTTCTTCTCGATGACGAGGCCCTCCTCGGGCGCCGCGGCGCTCCGCAGGTCGTGGTACGCCTTGCGGGTGTGCTCGGTGTGCTCCCGCATGATCTGCGCGGCCTTGTCCTCGTCGCCGTCGCTGATCGCCTTCACCAGTCGGCTGTGCTCGCGCCAGGAGGCCGCGCCGCGCACGGGCGCCACAGGCGTGTAGTACCAGCGGACCCGGCGGTCCACCTGGCCGGCGAAGTCCACCAGGAAGCGGTTCCCCGACATCTCGGTGATCAGCCCGTGCAGCTCGCCGTTGGTCCGAACCGCACCGTCGATGTCGCCGGACTCCTGCAGGCTCGCGCCGATCTTGCAGAGGTCCTTCAGCTTCGCCACCGCGTCCTTGTCGGGGTTGCGGGCGGCGAGGCGCGCCGACTCCGACTCCAGCGCCGCGCGGGCCGCGAGCAGTTGGTCGACCTCGTCCTCGGCGGGCACGTGCACCATCGCGCCGAAACCGGGCCGCAGGTCCACCCAGCCCTCGTTGTTGAGCCGCTGGAGGGCCTCCCGGACGGGCTGCCGGGACACGCCCAGCATGCCGGCCAGCTCGACCTCGACGAGGTGCCGGCCGCGCTCGAGGGTGCCGTCGATGATCATCTCCGTGAGTGCCTCGTAGACCGACTCACGCAGGGGCGTCGGCCGCTTGACGTGCCGGACGCCGGGGGAGTCGGAGGTGGAGTCCGGGCCCGCGCTGATAGTGGTCATGAGGTCCTTCCCGAAAAACATGTCGGCACTTGGTAGACAGTCTACCAAGTGCCGAGGGTGAATCGCCTGTTTCCGGTGCTCCGGATCCCTGGAATTCCGTTCCGCGGGGAGTCCGCCGCCGTGGAGCCGGAGTTCCTGGTGTCCCGTCGCTGCGACACAGTTGTCCGGAGCACCCGTTCGGGCGAGGGTCAGGCGGCCGTCGTCTCGCGCGTGCGGTCGCCGTCGGCGGGCTGGTTGCCGTCCTTGTCGTCGTGCTGCTTCAGGTCGACGTCGATGTCCAGCTCCTGCTGCAGCTCCGGTGCGTCCGGGAACTGCGGACGAGCCGCCAGAGCGCCGAACCTACGGGTGAAGATCATTTCTCCCTCTCCGCTCCGGCTCTGCCGCCGGAGACTTTCTGGAAATACTGGCTACTGCATACATTCAACCAGCCGTACTCACCGGTTATGCCCGCGTCTCACGTGATCCCGGTTACGTCGACCGTGATCCCGCTTACAGGGCGAGCTCCTCAGGGCTATCTGGTGGACTACGAGTGGGCGCCCGCGCCGGCCAGGCGGTGATGTAGGCGCCAGAACGGCTGCCGAGGTAGGACTCGATGGTGGCGATGTCGTCGCGCGCGTAGCTGGTGGGGTACCCGTGTCTGGGGTCGTCGTACAGCACACACAGGACCTTTGCCATGATGGGCAGCTCCTCGTCTGAAGCGGTTTCGTCCCTGTCAACGGTGCTCGCCCCGCTCATGGCGGTCAAAGACTTGCCGGCTATGTCGGGATAGGGCCGCGCTATCAGTTGAACTGCGCGGAACAGCCGGAACTCATCAGATGGACGTCGAGCAACTCGTCCAGAGCGGTGTGTACCCCGGCCTGGCGGGCGACGTCCAGCAGCGCTCGGGCGAGGACCGGCTCGGGGCTTCTCGCGGCGATCACCAGGCCGACGCGAGGTCCGTGCGCGGGGCTCTTCAGCGGTACCACTCGCATGCCCGCCGGTACGCCGAACATGTGCAGCCACGCGTGCGAGATCACCGTCGACCAGTGGTTGCCGCGGAGGTGGCTGTACAGCCCGCTGACGGTGTCACTCTCGATCGCGGGCGTGGCCGTCACGCCGTCGTCGGTGAAGTAGCCGTTCATGATCCGGCGGTTCCGCATCTGCGGTGACAGCAGGCAGAGGGGTTGTTCCGACACCTGCGCCCACGTTGCCACCGGCAACTCCGCGAGGTCGCCGTCCTCAGGAGTCAGCAGCAGGTAGCGCTCCTCGTACAAGGGGGTCTTGCGGACCTGGCCGAGGGTGTCGTCGTCGAGGTACGTCATCGCCACGTCGAGTTCGAACTCGGCCAGCTTCTGGGTGATGTCGCGGGACGAGAGCGACTCCAGGGTGACGCGCGCCTGGGTATGGCGCTCGCAGAAGGGCGTGGTCAGCAGGGAGACGACCGGCATCGCGGTCGGGATCGCCCCGAGTCGCAGGGTGCCGGTCAGACCGCCTCGCATCACCGACAACTCGTGCCTGAGCGCGTCCCGCTCGGCGAGGATCCGCTGTGCCCAGAGGAGCACTCGTTCGCCTTCTGGGGTGAGGCCCTCGAACCGCCGGCCGCGCCGGACGATCGGCACGTCGAGCTCCTGCTCGAGCTTGCGGATCGCGGCGGACAACGACGGCTGGGAGACGTAGCAGGCGTCGGCCGCGCGGGCGAAGTGCCGCTCCCGGGCGAGCGAGACGAGGTACTCGAGCTGACGCAGCAGCATGGCGGATCAGCCTCGCTTCCGCGGCGGGACGCCGACAGGAGCGCCGACGGCATACCGTTCGTCTGTATACATAATCCAACACTACGTGGCTTGGCGAGGTAGGGGTAGATCCCGGGCGGGTCGCGATTCGGTGTGACCCACGTCACAGTGCAAGGTGATCGAAGTCGGAGGTGCTCGTTCGACGCGTTGGCAAGATCACCGCACTGATGGGAAGGCGAGCATCATGAACAAGGTCAGCTCCAGGGATGGCACCTCGATCGCGTCCGACACCTTCGGCAGTGGTCCCGGGCTGATCCTGATCGCCGGCGCCTTCACCGACCGCTCGTACTACGAACCGCTGGCGACCGCGCTGTCCCCGGACTTCACCGTGGTCACCTACGACCGGCGTGGTCGCGGCGACAGCACCGACACCGCGCCGTACACGGTCGAGCGGGAGATCGAGGACCTGGCGGCCCTCCGCGAAGTGACCGGCGCCATCTACGCGTCGGCCGACTCGTCGGGCGTGATGCTGCTCTTCAGGGCGGTCGCGGCAGGCGTCCCCTTCGACAAACTGGCCGTGATGGAGCCGCCGTTCCGCGTCGAGGGCGCGCCGCCGGCACCGGATCGCTACCTCGAGCGCCTCCGGGAGTTCATCGCCACCGGCAACCCGGGCGGCGCCGCCGAACTCTTCATGGTCGAGGCAGTCGGCCAGCCCCAGGAGATGGTCGACGGCTTCAAGGGCACGCCCATGTGGACCGCCCTCGAAGCCATGGCGGCCACCCTCGTCTACGACGCCCTCCAGATGGGCGACAGTTCGCTCCCGACGGACCTGCTGAGCAAGATCTCCACCGAAACCCTCGCCATCCACAGCACCGGCAGCCCCGCCTGGATGCAGTCCGCGGTGGCAACCACTGCCGCCACCCTCCCCAATGCCCGGCTGGCCGCGCTGGACGGCCAGTTCCACCAGGTCTCCCAGGACGTGCTGGTCGATGCCTTGAAGGGCTTCTTCCGGTCAGGTAGTTAGGGTGACGGGTTCGGATGACCGCGGCCGGTGTTGAGCGCCGCCCAGAGGCCGACGGTCAGATCGTCGAGGTATGGCTCTTCTCCGGTGATCAGAAGGCCGACGACGACTTCTGGGGCGCCTGATCACGAGAGTCCGGCCAGCCAGTTGCGCAACTGAGCGTCGTCGACCTGGTCGGCGAGCGTGACGCGGGCCAGGTCGCCGATCGAGTTCACCATCGCGATCGCCACCGAGGTCTCGTAGCCCGGCTCGGTGGGCGGCATCTCCGGGATGCCGCCCGTCATCGAATATCCGGCGGCCCCTTTGACATCGATGCCGACCGGTACCGCGAACCGCCCTGAGGTCTTGTTGACCGAGTCCACGAAGGCCGTCACATCGGCCGGATTCAGCAGCGAACCCTTCCAGTCGCTGGGTGGGATCGCGATCAGCAGTCCGATCACCGCGGGCTTCCTGCCACCGGCCGTCATCGGCAACAGCCGAGCGATCTCCGTCCTGATCCCGTCGGCAGGTCCCGTCACCACAACAACAGGCTTGCCCCGGTACGACGCGGCGTCGAGGTGGCCGCCGCCGACCGCCGGAAGCAGGAAACCTCCGAGCGCGCCTTCTGTCGTCTCCTCACCGTCAGGTGGTGGTGTCTCCGTCTCCGCGGCGCCTGGCGGCAGGCTGGTGGAGAAGGTGTCGGCCTTGATCGGCGGGCCGAAGGTCACCTCGGTCGGGACGTACGGACCGTCCTCCAGCATCAGGCCGGTCTGCTCGTCCAAGGCGATCTCCCGTGCGTCCATGGGCTCTTCGGGTGCCGTTGGTTCCGGCACGACCTTGTCGCAGGCGTACCGCACCGCGCTCCTGCCGTGCACCGTCTTCGAGCCCAGCCGGCGGGCGTTCGGGCAGGTCTTGCGAAACGCCTCCGTCCCTTCGGTGAAGAAGAAGGTCGGCCTGGGGAACTCGTCCTGGCTGGGGTGCTCCTGTCGCTGGTACTTCGGGGCGTCGTGAGGGTTGTAGGTCAGGATCGTCCCTCCGTCCCACACCTGGAATGACCCGGCCTCCGGACCGGTGTAGACCGTCATCCGGTACCTACGGTTGCCGTCAGCAATGATCTCGACCGCCCCGGCGTCGGACTCGGTGACCTCCTCGTAGCGGATTCGGACGAGATCCCGCGCCACTCCCGGCGTACTCGACGCCGATGAGGACGCCGATCCGCGGGCGGTCGGATCGGCTGAGTACGGCTCGCTGTCGCAGCCGCCGACCGCCACCACCGCGACTGCAGCCAGGATGGCGAGCATCGGCCTGCGAGGTGATCCCTTCGTGCGCACAGTCATCGCTGTGCCCTCCCTCTGGGTGATGCTCCGCCAACGGGTCGGCAAACTGCCGATCCGTCAGCGCTCTCCCCGTGAGTGGCCCGTCCTCAGTGGGCCCTGTCGGGCAGTCGCTACCTCCCCAGCGGCGACTGCCCGAACTAGTTGGCATGCAACCCGCAGTACAGGCGGGTTCTCAGCTCAGTCTGCGCGCCTAACGGGCTGGCCGCATCACCCTGCGGACTACTCGCTGGGGCTGGCGTCGAGGGTGGCTAGCTGGGCGGGGGAGAGGTGGATGTCGGCGGCGGCCAGGTTCTCGGTCAGGTGGGCGGGGTTGCCGGTGCCGGGAATGGCCAGCACGTGCGGGCCCTGGGCGAGGGTCCACGCGATCCGGATCTGGGCAGGCGTCGCTCCGTGCTCGCGAGCGATGGCGAGCACCGGGTCGGACGCGGCGACACCGCCGGCCTCGCGACCGGTGGCGGTGACGGCGAAGAACGGCACGAACGCGATGCCCTGCTCACCGCAGACCCGGAGGATCTCGTCGTTGACCCGCCCGAACCCCACGCCGTACCGGTTCTGTACCGCGACCACCGGCGCGATCTCCTGAGCCTGCGCGAGGTGCTGCAGCCGGACGTTCGACAGCCCGAGGTGCCGGATCATCCCCTGCTCGCGGAGCTCGGCCAGTACTAAGAAGTGCTCGGCGATCGAGTCGAGCCCGTGCTGGCGCAGGTAGACCACATCGAGGGTGTCGAGCTCGAGTTGGCGGAGGTTCTCCTCGACGAGTCCGCGGAGTTGGTCGGGCCGGGCGAGGCCACCCTCGAGCGGCCCTACCTTCGTGGCGATCACCAGGTCGTCCGGGTACGGCGCCAGCGCCTCTCGGATCACCTCATTGGCCATGTTCAGGCCGGTGAACTGATTGCTCGGCCCGTTCGGATTCAGCGGGCTGAAGTGATTGCCGGGTCGATCCTGCTTGAACGACGGATAGAACGCGGCCGTGTCGAGGTGATTCACCCCGAGTTCCACCGCCTGCCGCAACAACCCGACCATCCGCTCCTGGTCCGCGACCGACACCCGGCCGGCTCCAGTGCCCTCGCTGCCGCTGCCGTTTCCGCTTCCGGCGAGGCGCTTGGCGCCGAAGCCGAGCCGGTTCACCGACAGGTCGCCGAGCCTCCAGGTCCCGGCCGAAGCGGCGGACTTGCGATCCGAATTGTTTGATGTTATGGTTGAGGGGAGATCTGTGTTCAAGTCTGTTCTATGCATTTGGTCAGGATAAACCTGACCGCTGCATCCGGTCTAGATCTTCGAGCGACTTTCCGCGCATCAGCCGAATTGCTGGTGCGCTTCTTCATTTCTCCGGGGTTTCAGGTTGTGCGGGGCCTAGTACCTACTCGGCGGACGAAGTCGCGGAGCAGGAGATTGACCTTGACCGGGTCGCGCGCCTGAGGGAGATGACCGGCGCCTTCGATGACGACGAGGTCGCCGCCGGTCAGTTCGGTGACCTTACGGCCTCGCTCGGGTGATTGGCAGTGATCTTCGGATCCCGTGATGACGAGCACCGGGCAAGTCACCTGCCCGCAGATGTCAGCCGCGTCGTACTGCGTACTGGCCGGGGCATCCGCCTCGGCCAGCATCGCGTCCACGGTTGTTCCGCAGGCCCAGGTGACGCAGTCCTCCAACTGCTTGGTCGAGTGCGGCTCGGGGAACATCTCGCCGAAGAAGAAGCGGGCGAACCCGGGCCAGTCGCGCCGCCAGTAGTGACGGTTCAGCTTGTTCCACCCGTCGTCGCTGTCCAGTACCGCGTCGAAGTCATGGGCGACCTTGAAGGGATGCGGCGGCGACAGGGCCAAGCCGGGGTTGATCGCGCACACTCCGAGCACTCGGCTCGGGGCCTCCGCGGCCATCATCACCGCGTGGCCGGCGCCGGTGCACAGGCCCACCAGAACGGCCTGTTCCACCTCGATCCTGTCCAGCACCGCCCAGGCGTCATCGATGAACTGGCGAGTCGAGAACAACTCGGGACTCCCCGGCGAGTCGGACTTGCCGTTGCCACGGGGATCGATCACGACGACGCGGTAGTGCCTTGCGAGGAAGGGCACCTGAGCCTTCCAGGCTTGCGACTGCACGATGAGGTCCGGCATCAGCAGGAACACCGTGGGATCCCCGTCGCCGTACGTCTCGTAGTACACGCGGACGCCGTCACGCTCGACGTACCCGTTGGTGGACGGGGCCAGCGCGCGCATCAGAACAGCTCCGCCAGCATCGCGGCAGCACGCGCCGCGCCGTCGGTCTCGACCGGGCGGTAGTCCACCTCGCGACATACCTCCTTGGCGATTGCCTCGGCGAACGCGTCGGGGTCACGGGCTTCGGCATACGTCAGGCAGCGGCCGGCGCCGTACCGGTCGAGCCTGTGACGAACGTGGAGGTTCTGCTCGAAGTGATTCTGAAGGGGGATGTAGAGGAACGGCCTGCGGTTCGCCGTGAGCTCCATGCAGGTCGTGAGACCGCCTTGTACTACCGCGAGGTCGCACGCGGCCAGGTGTCGGTAGAGCTCGGGCAAGTAGCCGCGAACCTTCACACCACGGCGGCTGGGCAGAGACCTGGGGTCGATCCGAGGTCCACAGACGACCAGGAACTGGAGTTCCGGGACGAGCCGGCGAGCCCGCGGTACGGCGTCCAGCACGCGGCGCAGGAGTGATGCTCCAACTCCGGAACCACCAACGGTCACGAGGCAGAGTCGGTCGTCCTCCTGGTAGCCAAGGTTTGACCTGAGGCGCGCGCACTCTTCTTCATCGGGAGGTTCGAAGCCGGTGACGTAGCCGGCGAAGTCGAAGTTCTGCTCGGTCCAGTCGCGGATCTTCGGCAGGCCGGGACCGAACTCGTCGTCGACGATGTCGTCCGGGTTGCCGACGAAGATCGACCGGTCGCGCAGCCGCCGGTATCTCTTGCGCTGCTCGAGCATCTCCGCGTTGTAGTCGGCGGCCAACCGCTCCTCGGGCTCGCCGCCGTCGGGCATCGGCAGCCAGCCGACGAAGTCCGTCATCCAGGCGAACCCGAAGCGCTTCAGCTCGGGGTTCTCGTGCAGGAAATAGTCGACGTCCCAGGCCTCGTCGGCGACCACCAGGTCGTAGTACCGGTCCTCGACGACGTCGTTGAAGACCATGAAGTTGTTGACCAGGATCTCGTCCATCCGCCGGATCGCCTGGAAGGCGTGCAGATCGTGCTCGCCGGACTCCTCCTCGACATGCGCCGACTCGTTGGCCAGCCAGGTCGATGCCGGATGCACCTTCTCGCCGGCTTCCTCGAGCACCTTGGTCACCGGATGCTGGGTGAGCCAGTCGATCCGCAGGTCGGGGTGGTGCCGGCGCAGCTCCCGCGCGATCGCCAGGTCGCGGCGCGCATGCCCGAGCCCGATGGGGGAGGAGAGGTAGAGCACGCTCCTGGGCCGTTGCTGAGCCCGCACCCAGGTCCGCGCTCGCACTGAGGACTGGACCACGATGACCTCCAGGACGGGCCGTCGTCCCAGTATGCTCCCGCGCCGGCTTGCCCTCGACGGGCATCGTCACAGCCAGTACGCTCGAAAATCCGGCTGCACGGGAGGCATCCATGAACCAGCGCCTGCTGAACTCGTTGACAGACGCTGAGCGTCTGCTCGTCGCGGAGACCGAACGCGACGCCCTGAAGGGCCTCGACGAAGACGAACTCCTGGACCTGCACCAACGGATCCGGCGCGCGCGGACGAAGTACGTCAAGAACTACCGGCGAGGTGCCAGCGCCGCAGTCGCACCCCGGGGCGGCCGCGGCTTCTCGTACCCGAAGAACCAGCGAGACCGCGACAAGGCTGAACTCTTCGAACTGTCCCTGGCCCGCGTGAGCCGCGAGGTAGCCGCAGCCGCCAACCGAGCCGCCGCCGAACTCAAGGCCGAACGCCTCGAAGCCGCACGCTCGACCTCCGCCGCCCCCAAGGCCACCACCCGCCCACCGCGCAGCTCTGTCACCAAGACCAGCAGCCCACCGCGCGCCACCAAGACCACCGGCGGCCTGAAGAAAGACGCCTCCACCCGAGCCGCCAACACCCGCCGCCAGGCCAAGCGCGACGCGTCCTGACCCCGACGCCTCCTGACCTGCCGCGCCCGGACCAGGGCCGGGGCCAGTGAATGCCCGGGTGCGAAATCCGCTCAGCGCGACGACAGTTGGCGATGACACGTTCAGACGTCGCGCCTGCGACGTCCTGTGAGAGGCGGCTATCCCATGCGTTCAGATATCACTCCCGGCGGAGTCTTTCCCGACTACGCGCTGCCCGACCACACGGAGACCGTCCGGACGCTCAGTGAGCTCCAGGGGGACGATCCGATGATCCTCACGTTGGCGCGCGGGCACTACTGCCCCAAGGAGCACCAGCAGCACCTCGACCTGGCGGCGATCCAGCCGAAGCTCGCGGTGGCGTACACCCAGATCGTCACGATCTCGACGGACGAGCACCACACGCTGCAAGAGTTCCGCGCGTCGGTCGGCGCCTTCTGGCCGTTCCTGTCCGACCCCGGCCGAACGATCCAGAAGGATCTCGACATCCAGGAGTACACCGATCCCGACAACGACCCGATGATCCCGTACACCTTCGTCCTCAAGCCGGGCCTGGTCATCCACAGCATCTACAACGGCTACTGGTTCTGGGGCCGTCCCTCCATCGACGACCTCTGGCGAGACCTCCGCGCCGCCTCGGCCGAAATCCGCCCCGACTGGGACCTGGGCACGCCCGGCCTCCGCGAAGCCTGGACAGCCGGCGACCACTCCCACTTCCACGGCTGGGACCGCCAAGCCGAAGATGCCGCCACTACGACCTGACCACCCCTCTCAGCCCGTGTGTTGATGCGGCTGCCGCTGAACTCCCGGTGCCACCGGGAGATCTTTCCGCGCCAGGACTTCCCCGGCCCGGCCCGATCGGCAAATGTGGGCCTCAGGGCTGATCGCCTCATCGGTGACAGGGACACGGAGGAGGACTCTCGATGAAGAAGCTGGTCACGACGGTAGCCGCTGTCGGGATGCTGGTGGGGGGCTTCGCCTCCTCGCCCGGCGTCGGTACCGCAGCCGCCGGCACCACAGCGCGGGACGCGACGCAAAGCCACGCACCCGGGTACACGCCGCCGCCGATCGTCTGGGGCCAGTGCGCCAGCGCCTCGCTGCAGAACGCCGGCGCGCGGTGCGGCCTGCTGACCGTGCCGCTGGACTATGCCAAGCCGCGGGCGGCAAAGATCAAGATCGCGGTCTCGCGGATCCTGCACAAGACCTCCGACGCGAACGCCCAGGGCGTCATGCTGGTCAACCCGGGTGGCCCGGGCGCTTCCGGGCTGGGCCTGGCGCGGCTCGGAGAGTCCGTGCCCAACAATGCCGGCGACCCGTACGACTGGATCGGCTTCGACGGCCGCGGCGTCGGCTCCAGCCAACCCTCGCTGAGCTGCGACGGCGACTACTTCGGCGGCCCTCGGCCCTATTACGTCCCCCAGACGACTGCGCTGCTGCGGGCATGGTGGAACAAGACCCGCCAGTACGCCCGCGACTGCGGTGCCGCCGGCGGCGCCCTGCTCGACCATGTGAAGACGACCGACTGGGTCAACGACATGGAGAGCATCCGCAAGGCGCTCGGTGCCGACAAGATCAACTACTACGGCTTCTCCTACGGCACCTACCTCGGCCAGGTCTACAGCACGCTGCACCCCGACCGGGTCCGTCGGATGGTCTGGGACGGTGTCGTCAACCCGGCCGACGTCTGGTACGAGGCCAACCTCAACCAGGACATCCAGTTCGACAAGAACATCAAGATCTACTTCGACTGGCTCGCCAAGCACGACGACGTCTACCACCTCGGTACCGACGGCGCAGCGATCGAGGACCTCTACTACTCCATCCAGCAGCAGTTGCGTCGGCATCCCTTCGGCACGCTCGGCCCGGACGAGTGGAACGACATCTTCATCGGGGCGGCCTACTACGTCTTCGGATGGGAGGACGTCGCTCAGGTGTTCGCAGCCGCTAAGGCCGGCGACCTGGGCCCGGCCCGCGACGCCTACGGCGATCCGACCGGTCCGGGCGCGGACAACAACTACGCCAACTACCTGGCCGTCCAGTGCACCGACGTGCAGTGGCCGCTGGCCTGGAGCAAGTGGGCCAGGGACAACTGGGCGCTGCACCGGACCTCGCCGTTCCTGACCTGGAACAACGCCTGGTACAACGCACCCTGCCGCCACTGGCCCGGGCGCGTGGGCAAGCCGACCAAGGTCAACGGCGCGCGGGTTCCGGGCGTGCTGCTCATCGAGGAGACCAACGACGCGGCCACGCCGTGGGCGGGTGCGATCGAGGTACGCAAGCGCTACCCGCGGTCGGTGCTGATCGAGGGCGTCGGTGGTACGACGCATGCCGGCTCGCTGTCAGGCGTGTCGTGCACAGACGACCGGATCGCGACGTACCTGCTGACCGGCGCGTTGCCGGCGCGGCTCCCCGGTAAGCGTTCCGACGTCCAGTGCGATCCGGTTCCGCAGCCAGACCCGACCCCGGCGGCCGGTGCCGCGGCGAAGAGGGCGAGCGGCTCCACAGTGCAGGACCGGCTGCCTGCCGACCTGCGCCAGATCATCACGCAGGCATCGACAGTCCGCTGAGCTGCTGACGTGACGAGGTGGCTTACGCCGGGGCTTGGCTCCCCGGCGTACGCCACCTCCATGGAGTATTCGACCAGCGGACTACTTCACGGTGATGGTGCCGGTCATTTCCGGGTGGATGGAGCAGTGGTAGGCCACCGTGCCGGCGGCGCTGAAGGTGTGGGTGAAGGTCTGGCCGTTCGACATCGGCGTTGACGCGAACGAGTTGTCATCGGCCGTGACGGTGTGCTGCGTCGAGTCGTCGAACTTCCAGGTCACCGTGCTACCGACCGCGACGGTCAAGGTCATCGGCGTGAACATGAAGTCCTTGATCTCCACCATCGACCCACCGGCGGGAGCGGCCGAACCGCTCGACGCCGGTTGCGTCGCAGGTGCCGACGAAGCCGATCCGCCACTGTCCGATCCGGGGCCGCAGCCGACTGCCAGGACGAGTACGGCTAGCAGCGCGACGAGGCCGACCAGCGGGCGTCGAGGTCGTACCGAAGGGTCGCACGAGGTTTCTGTTCGCTTCATGAGTGCCTCTGTCAGCGGAGACGCCAGACGCGGTCACCCGACCAAGGGCTCCGCCAAGCGAAACCCGCCGGACCTAGGCCCACGCAATGCCTGTCACAACTCTCAACGACGCTACGCCCGAGCCGCCCGCTTGCAAAGGCGCCATCCGCAGAAGCGACATTCAGGCGATTTGGAGGATCACCGATCGTCCGCCCGCCCGGCCCGTCCGAGTCCGGATGCGTCATTTCCAAACTGGTCGTTGTGCGGAAGTGGGATCGCTCGTGTGGCAACGTCTGTCTGTCCGTTGCGACGACACCAGCTGAGGATGTAGCGCGCGTGTTCACCACACCACCGGTACACAACGGGTGCCGGCACGTGCGCCGGCAGTTGATTCGAGATGTGCTCGCCTCGGCGGCAAATCAGGTCGCCTAGGTACTCTCGGCCTATCTTCGACGCCGTGTCGTATTCGACCCTGGCGACCTCAGCGAGCGTCTTGTGGCTGATGGCACGGCCAGACGCGATAGCACCTGCCATTCGCGCGGCGGTCCGACCTCTCGTTGTGGCGAAGTATGTGTGGATCCGGGGCAGGCTGGTGCGGCTGGCACCTGTCGGGAAGGCCACCGTGGGGAGCCGCTCGCCGCGACCAACCCGCTCAACGGCATCGAGTAGCAGCGCCGGGCCACCCGACTTCCGGAACACGCCCCAGACGATGTCGCGCTCGACCGCTTCGTCGAGGTGGTCCTGCTCGGCGGTGTGGCCTTGCGTAGCGATGATGACCGGCGACTCCCGATCAGCAGCTCGAAGGATGCCCAACACGTCGAGCCCGTCGAATGTGTACTCGGCGCTCGAGTTCCAGAGCAGGTCGGAGATAACGACGTCGAAGCGTGGTCGGCGCTGGACCGCATGCTCGACCTCGCCCCGGGTTGTCGCGACGACCACCGTTGCGGAGGGAAAGTGCTGCACCAGTGCCGGCTCGATCACCCGTGCCAGCGCTGCGGCGATCAGGATGCGTAGTTGCTCGTCCACGCACGAATGGTTGCAGAAGAGCGACGGCCGCATGCCGAAATTTGCATCCCAACTTGCGAGGACCACGAAATCCCGTCGTTGCCGCCCAGATCACGCAATTAGTCCGCGCCCTCCACGCTAGTGCCGATGGACACTCGAAACCAGCGGACCGAGGCCGCTGGCAGCGTGGCTTGAAGGAGTGACCATGCCAGCCCTTGCGCAACCGCCCGGATCAGGCGGAAGGACGTATGTCATGAGCTGCCCAATGGGTGCAGGCCTTCGACGCAGTCGCAGTCGGCAGATTGTCCGACGGCTGCTGCCATCTGGCGGTCGCCGAGGAATCGCGATCGCGATTCTCCGCACGAAGGGCATGGGCCGATGTCGGCGATAGTGCTGGTACTAAGCGTTGGGCTGGCCGTCGGCGTTTTCGTCCTGGCCATGGTCGGCCGGGGAGATGACTCCTCTCCGGATGTAGAGGTCGAGTCCCAGATCTGGCGCCGGACGACGGGGGAGGTCATCTCTGTGTTGCGTACGCACAGCCGCATGTTCGTGCTGGTCCGCTACACCGTGGGCACATCCCTGATCCAGAACCACCTTGCGTACCCGCTCGGAGGTGCAATGCCGCGCGCCGGCCAGCGCATGTCTATCAAGTACGACGAGGTTTCCCCAGCGCGAGTGGTGTTCGACCCGAGTGCGCACCTGCCCATGCCGCCGCAATTGCCTGATCCAGCCATCTCGCCAGCCCGGAGCGCAGACTCAGGCAGCAGTTCCTAGCCGTAGATGATGCGGACGCGACGAACGCCTCGGATGGCTTCGTTCGCTCCTTCTGTCCATCGCGTCGGGCGCGTTGAAGCTGATCCAGATGACCTTCCGGCCGGCACAGGGGGAATTGTCTGCGGTGGATGAGGTGCCTGCTGGCGGTTCCTACGAGAATCGACGACGGAGAGCGGAGGGGATCAGCGTGTGGTACATCGTAATGTTCGCGGGGTTGGCGATCCTTCTCGTGGTCGTGGTGCTGATCCGGAACGCGCGCGTCAAAGCCGGTGGAGGTCCTTCCGCGGAGCCGACGGGCACCGCCAACGCGTCCCGCACCGCGTCGGGCAGTGCTGCGCGGCGAGAGCGGAAGCGGCGGCGCGCGCAATCGCGATCCGACCGCCGCAAGCGACATTGACAAGGGTCGCCGCAGAGGTGTTCAGATGCAGGCCGAGACGCCACCTTGTACGCCGGTGTTGAAGGACGAGGTCCTCTCTTCGGCGCTGCCGTGGTCACTTTCCTTGGTCCAGGGGTAGTCGTCCGCGACCGCGGCCAGCGTTTTGGCGAGTTCTTCGCCGTCGCCGGGCTCGATCGCGATCACGCCTTCATCGGCCGCCCCTTGCAGAGCGGCTCCTGCCAGGCAGTCCGCTTGGAGTTCCGCGGCGACCGAGACCAGGTCGTTGTCCAGCCTCGCCTGGATCGCATGGCCCCACTCGTGCGCGATGATCAGGTAGACCCACGCGTCGCCGATCTGGCTGTAGCCGGCTGCCATCAGGTCTTCGTCCCACGCCAGGAAGTCGCCCGGCCGGCAGTAGAAAGCGTTGAACGGCACGGAGGGCTCGCCCCCGCAGGACGGTCCGTCTGTGCCGGTGTAGGCCCCCGCGACGCGTGGACTTCGGTACGGCTGTCCGAACTGCTGGGCGAAGTGACGACGCCAGAACCCATCCACCGCTTTGACGGCGGTCTGTTCGTCGTCCTGCATCGCCTCGCGATCGACTGCGGCCTCGGCCGTCTGTGTTGGTTGCGCCGTTCGGGTGGTCTCGGCTGCAGACCCGTCAGGTGGAGCCGAGGACGTAGTACAACCGCTGGCGACGACGGCCACGGCCATCGCGGTCGCCGGCCACCCGAGCGCAGTACGTTTGAGCACGATCTCAGCGTCGTACAAGCCCGGTCGGTGTGCGTCACCCTGCGCGGACGAGAAAGTGCACGGATCGAGACCGGGCCGCCTGTGGTCGCTCGGTGTATCAGCGGGCCCCCCGGACGCCTCCGGAAGACGAGCAGCCGCACGTGGTAAGGGCGCTGAGGGGGAGATCGAGGATGGGCGAATACAGGCTCACCGAGGGCATCGGGCGCGTGGAGGCCTTCACGGCACCTTCGATCGAGAACGTCAGGACGACTTTTGCCGCTCTGGACCGCACGGTCGACACGGTCAGTGCGGAGTGCCGGGCCGTCTCCGAGACCCTGGAGGCCGTCGGCGCAGCCCTCCTGATGATCACGCAGAGCGGCGGAGGACTGGGGCAGCAGTGGGGCGGATTCGGCATGATCGGATTGCCGATCGTGGGCGCCATGCGCGCCGTGCAGGGCGTGACCAGCCAGTACGTCAAGCAGCAAACCGGGATCCCGCTCAACACCTGGACGGATCTCGTCGCCAGTTCGTCGGCCCAGTTCGAGGCGTACCTGTCCCAACTGGAGACCGTTGCTGCGCTCGCCGAGCGGTACCACGTCCCGGCAGACGGCAAGATGGACCTGGAGGCAGCGCGGGAGGACCAGGAACTCCTCGTGGACATCCGCTGGCGAACTCAGGCCTGGAAGCAGATCTTGAGCCGTGTGGCGCAGTTGGGCCGGCTCGTGGACGCCATCCTGAGGGCGAACCTCACTGGCGAGCCAGGACCGGCCGAGGCTGATGGTTCGGACAGGTCGTCTGGTTTCTCCGGTTCATTGCAGAAACGGTTCAAGGAAGTGCAGACCCGGACCGTTGAGAGGTCGAGTGACCTGCGGGAATGGGTGCTTCAGCCTTTTGTCGAGGTCCGGGACAAGGTCAAGCAGCTGCCCGCACAGACCGCGCAACTGTCCCAGCAGGTCGCGTTGCTGGAGGTTCTGCTCGATCTCGAGGTCGCCGAGATCCGCGCCTGCTTGGGTGAGATCTCGCCCACCGAGGCCAGGATCGTCGGCATCAGGGTGGCGGCCGGCGTGACCCTGCCCGAACTTGGAGAGCGGCTCGCAGTTGCCAAGCAGTACGCGCTGGACCACGAGGCCTACCTCGATCGACTCGACGGCGCTCGCAACGCCGGTGACGTGGATGCCCGGGTCTACTCGATCCTCTTGGAGGAGTACCGGAACGGCCTGGCGAGCAGCCGATCCCGTCTTGCCGAGCTCGAGGCCGAAGCGGACGTGTGGCGACGAGACGGCCAAGCAGTGCTCGACGCCTGCGCCGACTGGGTGACGCTGGAGTTGGACGTCCTCGCTGCGCGGACACTGACCGAGCGGGCGGAGGCAGCCGCCGATCGTCGCGCTCTCCTGCAGCGCGAGCGCGACCGTTTGGACGAGGCTCGAAGCATCCTGGCCTCGCTCTAGCGCTTGCGGCAGGATGTCGGACAACCCGCCCCGTAGGTCAGGCCAGTCAGACCACCCGGAACAGCGCCCGAACCGCTGGCCCGGGATTGGGCAAGGGAGTCTCACGGGCGCGAAGCGCCGGGCCGAGCGCGACGCTGAGTGGCAACCGATCCATCCGCCGGCGCCCCGGCGCCGGTCGAACCTACCGGGCAGGTGCACCATGTCCAACGAAAACGAAATCCGTCCCTTCCGGCTCGACACGCCGGAAGAAGCGATCGCCGACCTGCATCGCCGGATCGCGGCCACGCGCTGGCCCACCCGAGAGCTGGTCACCGATCGCTCCCAGGGCGTGCAACTGGCGACGGTCCAGGAGTTGGCCCGTTACTGGACGACCGATCACGACTGGCGCGCGTTCGAGGCGAAGCTGAACGCGCTACCGCAGTACACGACCGAGATCGACGGCGTCGAGATCCACTTCATCCATGTGCGGTCGAAGCACGAGAACGCACTGCCGCTGATCATGTCGCACGGCTGGCCGGGCTCGGTCGTCGAGCTGCTCGGGGTCATCGGCCCGCTCACCGACCCGACCGCTCACGGCGGCAACCCCGAGGACGCCTTCCACCTGGTGCTGCCGTCCTTGCCTGGCTACGGCTTCTCCGGCGAGCCGACCGAGCTCGGCTGGGAGTCCGGCCGCATCGCACAGGCGTGGGCGCAGCTGATGGACCGCCTCGGCTACATGCGCTACGTCGCCCAGGGCGGCGACGTGGGCGCCGCCGTCACGGACGCGATGGGCCGCCAAGGACCCGAGGGCCTGGTCGGGATCCACGTCAACTTGCTCGCGACGGCGTTGGGCATCGTCGATCAACTGCCGGCGGAGTCCGAGCAGGAACGCGCGGCGCACGCCGCGCTCGCGACGTTCACGACGGACGGCTTCGCCTACTTCCTGGAGCAGTCCACCCGGCCGCAGACGATCGGCTACTCCCTGCTGGATTCACCCGTCGGGCTGGCGGCCTGGATGCTCGACCACGACACGGACAGCTACTACAAAATGTCCCAGGCGTTCGTCGACAAGCAGCCAACGGGCGGCCTCACTCGGGACAACATCGTCGACAACATCATGCTGTACTGGCTGACGGGCACCGGCGCCTCGGCCGCCCGGTGGTACTGGGAGTTCGGACGGTTCCTGGCCGCAGCCGGTGCGTCCGGCCAGGCTCCTCCGCCAGTTTCCGTTCCCGTCGGCTTCACGACATTCCCCGGCGAACTCTGGGCTGCCCCGCGCAGCTGGGTCGAGACGGTCTACCCCGGACTCGCCTACTTCAACGAGGTCGACAGCGGCGGCCACTTCGCCGCCTGGGAGGACCCCGACCTGTTCGCGACCGAGGTACGAGCCGCGTTCCGCGCGCTGCGGAACTCCTGAGCCCGCCGCAAATTCCACACCACGATCAGGGCACATCCCCGGAAGGCGTGTGCCCTGGTCGTGGGTGGCGCACCCGGCAGGACTCGAACCTGGCAATGAGGCGCGGCGTTTTAGCTCGACCCGTGATTCCTGACGCGTCACAACTCTCACTACCCGGCTGTTGCTGTCAACGCTCAAGCGCGCCGAGGGTCAAGCGATCGATCGTCGTCAGCGTCCTCATCGGCAATCGGCGAGAGGTTGAGATCGAGCCGCGCGAGGCGCTCCGGATCTACGAGAGAATCAATGTTGGCGATCTTGCCGTTCGTGACAGTGAAGGCCATCACCGAGAACACCTGGCCGTGCGGCGCCACCACGGCTCCGGCGGCGCCGTTCACGAGCGCGGGTCTGATGAACGGATAGAGCTTTGAGTAGGTGACGGTGTGCGCGGCCACGGCCTCCGCGCCGCGTCGTACGAGGGAGGCATCCGCGCGGAGGGTGCCACCATCGATCCGCAGTTGGACGTCGGGATCGAGCACCTCCAGGAGGGCATCGAAATCGCCGTCCCGGGACGCGGCGAAGAACGCGTCAATCACGCGCCGTTGCCGCGCGAGGTCAGCGTCCGGCTCCGGGGAGTTGCGCAGACGTCGACGGGCGCGGCTGGCGAGCTGTTGCGCGGCCGCCTCGGAGCGATCGAGCGTGGCTGCGATGTCGGCGAACGGCACGGCGAACACGTCGTGCAGCACAAACGCCAGTCGCTCGGCGGGAGTGAGCTCCTCGAGCACCACGAGCAGAGCCAGGCCGACGGAGTCGGCCAGGAGCCCTTGGTGTTCCGGGTCTCCCTCTCCCCAGCTGACTACCGGATCCGGGACGTGCGCCGAAAGCTCCTCGCGTCGCGTTCTCCGCGATCGCAACATGTTCAGGCACACCCGGCCGACGACCGCAGTCAGCCAGGCCCGCATGTTCTCAACGGTCCCGCCGTCCTGGTCGCGAACCCGCAGCCATGCCTCCTGAACAGCGTCGTCGGTTTCGCTGACCGACCCGAGCATCCGGTAGGCGACCGCCCGGAGATGCGGCCGGTGCTGCTCGAATTGGTCGGTCAACCACTGACGTTGCTCCATCGACAACTCCTCGCTTGGCAATCGGATGGGTCACCAGTGGTCGTGGTACGCGACGTTGGCGGACAGGGCGGCCGCCGCCAGAAGCAGGAAGAGTACGGCTCCGCCGATCTGACGGTCACCGACTCGAAGATGCGCCGTCACCGCGCAGCTGAAGTACAGAACGAGGCCGCTCGCGGCAGCCGCCCCGAGCACCGGCACCGCGAAGCCTGCGAGCAGTCCAACGGCGCCGCAGGCCAGCAATGTGCCGAGCGGCGCCATCCACCATCGAGGGATCCGTACCCGGTCAGCGACGACCTTGACCGACTCGGCGCCGCTGAAGTTCAAGAACGCGGCGTAGCCGTTCACGAACGCCGCCAGACACGTGGTGACCATGAAGATGACGTACATACCCGTTAGACACGCGTCGCCCGAAAAACCTGACAACCCGAACGACGGCGGCGCCGAAGTGGTGACGGCGGTCACGAACATCGGGGGGCGCACGGGAAAGCTGATAGCAGCTCTCACCTACAAAAGGTGTCGGCTTAGACCGCCATAGCCAACCTGGAAACGACGCGCGGTTCCGATGAGGCCCGCGCCCCGCTCTCAAACGCTCTGCGGTGACATTGGGGCGTCTGAAACCGGTCATCCGCCGCAACGCTGGCGATCCCTAGGATTCCGATGAGATCGAGCAGCTCGGTGAGCTTGCCAAAGGCAACGACCGGCCGAGCACGGAGGATGTGCCCCACCAGGTCGGTGCAACGTCTGAAGGGTCAGGCGTCGATGCGGCGGCCGCTGAACTTCCCGGTGTTGGATTCCAACACTTCGGTGGCGCTCCCCGGGGCAAACACGGTGGCACGGTAGGTCCCGGAGATCTTGCCGTGCTTCAGCGTGCCCACGAGCCGCACTCGCACCGTCGGCCCGACCGACTCCGGTCCCGTCTCGCCCGGGAACCCGGTCCAGAAGGTCGCGCGGAACGACTTGCCGTGTCGCGCCCAGGTGCCGGTAAACGGCGGTCCGGCTGGGCTGATGTCGTGTGACACGAAGACGCCGCCCCCAGTGAAGCTGAGGACCAGCCGAACCTTGTCCGGCGAGCCGTCGTCCTGCCGTACGCTCATCCAACTGCCGAGCAACCCGTTGTCGTCGTCGGCCAACGCGGGAGTCGTCGCCAGCCCGGCGATCGCTACGCCACCCGCGGCGATTCCTGCACCCCTCAACGCCTGTCGGCGCCCCATCGCGTTCTCACTCATCGGAGTCCCTCCCAGAGATCCGTAGTTTCTTTCAAGCTGCACCCAGAACTGCGGAGTGGCAAGAACGTGCGGCCGTTTGTCCGCCTCGGATAGGCCGAGGTCACCGCAGCAGAACTGACGCATCGCTCCTTGTCACCAAGGCGTTGCCGCATCGGGGTCGGTGGCGAGCAAAGGCCACCACGACCCACATCAAGAGCGCGGGTCATCGAGGTGTGAGCTTGATGACCCGCGCGCCTCCAACCCAGGCCAAGTGCAGGTCCCGGTGGTTGGGGTTGCCGTCCTGATCCACGTGAACTCCGCTGAAGCGGGCGAATGCCGGATTCGCGGCCGCCATGTGTGCGTATGCCGTGACGACGTCGGGCTCAGCGGTCAAAGTCTGGACGTCTGCCAACCTGGACTTTCCCTTGAACCTGAAGGCCACGGGCTCGCCTGTCCGAAGGTTTCGGGCCCAACCGAAACTGGTGCCGATGAGGAGGTCCTGACCTTGGGCCAGGTAGGAGACGGGCACTGTGTATCTACGGCCTGACTTTCGTCCCACGATGTACAGCGTGACCAGTCGGCCACCGATGATCCGACTTAGGCCCGGGGTGCGCAGCAGGCCGCGCACCACGAGATTGGCCAGTCCCTGCGCACGCATGGTCCGTACGGCTGGGGTGTTCGGCTTGTCAGTCATTGCTGTGGGTCACCACCGCTCGGACGGAAGGGAGCGCGGGGCGCTGGGTCGGATCGCCGGTTGGAACCATGCGCGTAACCTCCGCCGGCATCGCGCCAACCGTGAAGGCGCGGACGGCCGGCCCGACGGACACGGTGACGAACGACGCCACCGTCGGAACTTCGGCGGGGAGCGGAACAGAGTACTCCCCTGAATCGAAGTGGGAGTCGATCACCCGCAGCGAGGTGCTCGTCGGCTCGGGCGGCCTGAACGAGGTCGCCCACCAAGCCTCGACGACCACCTGGGCGGGTTCCTGCAGGGTGAGCTGGACCGATCTCTTCGTCGTGTCATATGCGATGCCGTTGCGGTCTTCGGCAGTCGACGTGACGCCCTCGACCTGGGCGGCGATGAGGCCCGCGATTCCGGCGAGTCCCTGCACATAGGTGACGTGGCCGTTGACCTTGGAGATCTCTTCCCTGAGGTACCGCTTGGTGTTGGGCGGAACCATGCCACCGAAGACGACGACATCGAGGTCTGTGGCGTCGTACTCCGTCAGCACCTCGTCGAACTGGTTTGTTGCATCTGCGCGGAAGCCCTTACTTCGCAGGATGTCGGCAGCGTCAAGGATCACGCTCGGGCTTCTGCCGATGACCAGAATCCGTTCGGTTCCAGCGGTGGTTGGTTCGTCCATGAGTAGGTCTCCTAGCGCGAGTCTATGTTGGCCCGACCAACATAGCCTATGTTGGTCAGGCCAACAACGTGTACTGTGGACTCATGCCGATGGATCACCCGCCTGGCCGTACTCCGGCCCGTGTCAAGGATCGTCCGACATGGCTCATCAGCCGGACCTTCGCTCGCTCGTCGGGTCTCCTCGCCGCTGGGTTCGAGTCCCGCGGCCGTGGCCTTCGCAGTTACCACTACCGCCTCTTGGCTGCGCTCGACGAGTGGGGGCCCGCGAGCCAGGCTGACCTGGGCCGTGGCACCGGGATCGATCGCAGTGACGTCACGGCAGCGCTGTCCGAGCTCGAGTCACGTCGGCTCGTCGAACGGTCCGTCGACCCCGCGCACCGGCGGCGCAACATCGTCACCATCACCCAGGCCGGAGTCGAACAACTCCTGGAGCTCGACAACGTCATCGACGGTGTTCAGGAGCAAGTCCTGAAGCCTCTGACAACTGCGCAGCGGCGCCAGTTCATCGCTCTGATGGCGAAGCTTCTCGCGACCGAAGACGAGTCGCCGAACGGATGACTCTGGCAGCCGCGGCACTCCTGATGGACAAGAGCCCTGGTTGTTGAGGCACCGTCAGGACCCCCAGGCTGCCTTGAGACCTGCTACGACTCCCCGGTGGCATGCCTTGCGGGACGGCCCGGGGCAGGTGCCTCGACCCGAATCGACAGGGTCTGGTAACCGCGCAGCACGAGTCTGTCGCGGCGGGTGGGGTTGCGATCGGGATCCGCCGAGATGCCCGGGAAGCGGTCGAGGAGGCGTGGGAAAGCCACGGATGCTTCGAGCCGGGCCAGGTTGTTGCCGATGCAGATGTGCGGGCCGGCGCCGAAGCTGAGAGGTTTGTTGCCGGTGCGGGCCGGATCGAAGCGGTCGGGGCGCGGGTACCGGGCAGGGTCGCGGTTGGCTGCTCCGAGCAACAGGATCACGTCGCTGCCGTAAGGGACGGGGACGCCTTCGGCAACGAGGCCGTCGGCGCGAGCCACGCGCGTCGTGACCTGCACCGGAGACTCGTACCGCAGGACTTCTTCGATGAAGCCCGGTGTCGTGACCCGGCCGGAACGCAGCGCCGGGGCGAGATCCGGTTGGTCCAGCAGGATCGCCAGTCCGTTGCCGAGGAGGTCCGTCGTGGTCTCGAAGCCGGCCACCAGCAGCAGGATCAGATTGGCGAGCAGCTCATCGTCGGACAGGCGACCGTCATCCGCGTCGCGTGCGGCCACCAAGGCGCTGACGAGGTCGTCGCCCGGCGCCGTACGACGTTCGCTGATCAGGGGAGTGAAGTACGTTCCCAGTTCGCGTGCGGCCGTGTCGGCGGGACCGTCCGTGTCGCCGGCAAGTTCCAATGCCGCGGTCAGCGCGGATGCCAGCGGGCGGAACTGGTGGCGGTCGGCCGTGGGGACCCCGAGAAGTTCGCAGATGACGGTGACCGGCAGTTGGAAGGCGAACCGATCCATGAAGTCGACCGTGCGGCCGTCTGCTCCGGACTCGGCGAGCCGGTCGAGCAGGGTATCCACGGCGGCCACGACCGACGGCTGCAGCGCGGCGACTCGGCGTGGCGTGAACACCTGGGAGATCAACGAGCGCATGCGACCGTGATCCGGTGGGTTGGTCCGCAGAACTGATCGCTCCATCAACCGCAGTGCGGCACCGGCGGTATGGTCGTCCGCTGCTGCGGTCCGGCTCGGTGCCGTGTCCGGCAGGCCGAAGCCTGGGTTCCGAAGCACCTGGTTGACCGCCGTGTAGCCGACCACGAGGAAGACACTGTCTGTGACAGCCAGGACCGGGCCGAGCCGGTGGGCAGCGGCGTACAGCGGGAAAGGATCGGCACGCCCGGCTGGTGACGTCAGGGTCTGGATGATCGCCGCCGCGTCTTCGTGGGGGGAAGGAGGCATCGTCGGGTCTCGCCGTCAGTGGTGCGTGGCGCCGGGGGCCACGCGGAAGAGTGGACAGAGTGAGGCGGCGATCGCGAAGGCGTCAGGTGACGCCGCGCGGGCGTTCTTTACCCAGTCGGAGCCGGGGTAGGCCTGCACGATGTACGGCACGCCGTCGACGATCACCGGGGCGACCGGGGTGGTTCGTAACCGGCCTGTGGTGCGGCCGGCGACTGTCAGCAACTGGGTCGGTCCAACGGGCAGGCCGATGCGGTGCAGCAGGATGATCAGGCGGTTGCGGAGACGTTGTCTGGGCACGGTGGGCTCCGTCGTGTGGCTGGCCGGAACTCTCAGCGGGGTTGGTGGAGATCGTTGGCGGCGGCGCGGCCGAGGAGGACGAAGCCGACCGCGTATGACGTCGCGCCGGTGACTTCGAACAGTTGGATGAGACCGAAGCGCGGCCCGGACGTGAAGATGAACAGGCCGCCGACCGTGTAGACGGTGGCACCCACGCCGAGCAGCACTCCGGCCCAGCGCAGGCCATGACGCCCGAGGGTCCGGGCGAGCCACACGTATCCGAGTGGGAACACGAGCAGGGCTGGGAACACGATGAGCGCGGCGGGTGTGTCGAGGTCGGCCGGCTGGTGCACCAGGCTCGGCGCGTACTCGGCTCGGACCGGGTTGTGTGAGCCGTCGAAGATGATCAGGGCGAACCACAGCAGGGTGCCGGTCAGGGCGGCGTACCAGGCGCGCAGGTCTCGCCGTCGGGTGATTTGGGTGCCGAGCGCAATCACGCTGGCCAGGCAGATGACCTGCAGGAGCAGGCCTGCTGCCTGGACGTCATGCGTGAGGCCGTAGCGTTCGCCGACGGCGGCGATGCTCCATCCGTCACGAGCGGGATGCAGCAGCGTCCCCAGCCAGAACAACGGGCCGCCGATCAGCGCGGTCAGGCGTGCGGTGGTCCGGAGTTGCCGGCGCAGGGCGCCGGAGTGCGGGATCGTCTCGCTCATCTGACGTGATCTCCGTTCGCAGTGGCCCAGCATCTCACTGGAGTATCGCTCTAGTGGATCACTAGTGGCTGACTCTAGTCAACTGATAGGTTGTGGCCATGAGCGCGAGAGCCGACCAGGCCACCAGCAGGGCGGACAAGGCACGTGCCAATCGGCGCCGGATGCGCGCGGCGGCGCTGGCCTTGTTCACCGATCGGGGGTATGCCTCGACCTCGATGCAGGCCGTCGCCGACGAGGCCGGAGTGGCCGTGCAGACGCTGTACTTCACGTTCGGCACCAAACGCGCCCTGCTCAGCGAGATCCTCGATATCGCGGTCGCAGGTGACGAGGAGCCAGTTCCGACGCTGGAGCGCCCCAGAGTGCTGGCCGCGATCGACGACCCCGACCGGGAGCGGCAACTTCGCGAGCAGGCGCGGATCGCCCGCGAGATCTATCAGCGTGTCGCACCAGTGCTCCAGGTCGTCGCGAACGCCGCGTCGGCCGACCCCGAGCTCGCGGAACTCTGGGAGACCAACAACACCCAGCGCGCCGACGTGATGGAACGGCTCATCTCTGCTCTCGTAGCCAAAGGTCCGCTCCGAGACGGCCTCGACACGGCCATGGCGATCGACATCGCCCTCGCCCTGCAAAGCCCCGAGATGTACCAGTACCTCACGAAACGCCGCGGCTGGAGCCCCAGCCGATGGGAGCAGTGGACCGCTGACGCACTGATCACCCAACTACTGCCCAGCCGGTAGCAGCACAGATGTTTCACAGGGGTCGAGACTCGGCAGCGCCGCTCGCCTTCGTCGTGGATGTCGAAGCTGCCGTCACTCGACTCGTCGTCGAGGAACTGTGAGGACGTTGGGTCAACTCCACCAGCTGTGTGTCCAGGTCACCTGCGCCAGAGCGGCCCGGCCGGACAGGCTCGGGTGGAAGTAGTCGAGCTTGCTGACCTGGCTGCGGCTGAACTGGTAGTTGAAGGTCACGTCGTCGTCGTATTGGCACAGCGGGTACGCCGCGCACTCCTCACGAAGCACCGTGTTGAAAGCGATATTGCGGGCGCGCACCGTCTGCCGCTCCGTGTCGGTCCGGTTCGGCGCCAGCAGCGACTGGCAGATGTTCGCGGCGTCCCAGACGAGGCTGGCCCATAAGTCGGTGTGGTAGATCTCCCAGAGGTGGTGCACGTCGGGGATGCTGGCCACGAAGATCCGCGTCTGTCCGGTGGCCAGCGTCTGCAGGGTCTGCCGGAACTGGTCGCGGAAGGTGTCGACCAGGGTCATCGTCGACGGTGACGAGGTGCACACGTCGTTCGCCCCCATCAGGATCGTCACGTATCCGGCCTGCTGCGAGACAGCCGCCTGAGCCTGACCCGGCGCGTCGCTCATCCGCGCGCCCGACTTCGCGTCGTTGTAGTTGCGACCGGTGATCCCGGGGTTGAGGACCCGCAGGCGCTCGTAGTGACTGGTGATGCCGTCCCAGCCCGCAGCGCCGGTGCTCCACGAGTTGGCCGGATGATCGCCGTACCAGCAGCACACGTCGGCCGCCTCGGTCATCGAGTCCCCCATCGCGGCCATCTTGCTCGGCGCGGGTGGTGCGGCCTGCGCGGCGGCGGCCGGTTCCGCGACGGCCGCGCTGGCGAACAACAAGCCCACCGCCACTCCAGCGGCCAATATCAAACGCCTCATAGCGACTCCTCACGGTGCACTGGGCGGTGTTCGAGGCCCGTCGGATCCCGGAAACCGATCCCGTACCCGGGCCACCGAACACCAAACGGGCCTTCGATCGCCTTGCCCGCCTACCCACGCGACCTCACGGTGGACAAGAGCAGGCAGGACTCGAAACCACGGATGTCGGGTTGATGCCGTCGGGTTGATGCTGTCCGGTTGGCGCGCGAGGCGGCGGGTACAGGGGTGCGCACCAACGCTCGAGACACCGAGTGCGGTTACGAGCCGGCACGGGTGTCGAGAGTCCTCTGCTGGGCCACGGCCCACCGTCCGAAAGGCACACCGCCATGTCGATGAGCGCATTCGACCCCTGGAACTACCGAGACAAGTCCGGCTTCGCCGAGGGCAAGGACGTCACCGGCTACAAGATCGCCGCCGTCGACGGCGACATCGGCAAAGTCGACGAAGCCACCAACGAGTCCGGTGCTGCGGGCCTGGTGGTCGACACCGGGCCGTGGATCTTCGGCCGCAAGGTGCTGCTCCCGCCCGGCGTCGTCGAGAGGGTCGACCACGACGACCAGAAGGTCTATGTCGACCGGACCAAGGAACAGATCAAGGACGCTCCCGAGTTCGACCCGAACACGGGAGTCGATGACGACTACCGCACCCGGCTCGGCAGTTACTACGACGAGACCTACCGCACCGGCCGCTAGCCGGCCGCGCGCACCTCGAGCCCTAAGCGCGGATCCACCGATAGCTGGGGTCGGGTGAGCGTGCCGTAGCGCGAGGATGCCCTTTCGGGCTGGGAGATTGGGACTTGCGACGATCTCGATCGGTACCCAACCCGGAAGGGCATCTCTGCGGCCGGAACTCTCGCATCCGTGGCGGGCGACTTCGGCGGCTTCGACAAGGCGAATTTGGTGTCGTCGGCTGGAAGGTGAGAAGCCGGAACATCGCGGGTGAGGGTTCTTGCGGGTGTCACCAGGGAGCGACGGTGATGCCACCCCAAGCCTCCGGCGCGACATCGCGCACGGTCTGGGTCAGCTCCCAGCGGTGACCGGCAAGGTCCTCCAGCATGCAGGAGCGCTCGCCGTACTCATGGCTCGTCGGTTCCTCAATCACTCGCGCCCCAGCCTCGCGGGCTCGAGCGAAGGCGGCGTCCGCGTCGGGCACGCGGATCTTGATCACGTGTGTGACACTTCCCGCGCTGGGCGGGACCTGCTGGCCGTGGACGTCCGCGATGACGAGGGCACCGTCCTCGCCAACTCGCAGTTGAGCCCGGTGCGCCTCGCCGATGCGGACTCGCTCCTCGAAGCCGAACGCCGTTGCCAGCCAGGCAACCGCGGCGCGGACGTCGGGGTAGACGAGCACTGGTGTCACGGTGGCCGGGGGCGCCGAGCGATTGGTCAACACAACCGCCAGCCTAGACGTAGCGGAGGACCCGAACACGCTGTCATCGGCAGACCGCGCGGATCGCGGCCAGATGAGTGCGTTCCACGAGGAGGTGCCGAGAGGCCATCGACAATCCGGGTTCGGTCATCGCATCATGTCGGCGATGGCGATGCGTGCGGCCGACGGGCACCCCTTGGTGAACCCGTAAAAGGGGCCGAAGTCGCGGATCGACGCGAACCCTGTCAGGTAGAGCCCGGCCAGGGACGTCTCGAGGCCCTCGGTCAGGGCGGGGAACCCCTCGGTTATTGAGACCCGATCCACAACACCGCCCAAGTAAGGCACGCGAGCAAGGTCAGCCCGGTAACCGGAAGCGAAAACCACATGATCGGCTGTCAGCGCCGCGCCATCGGACAGAGTCAGCGTCACGTCGTGTTCGCTGACTGCCGTGTTGACCACCGCACACCCAGGATGACTGGTCACGACGGCGTCAGGGATCCGCGGCACAAGCCAGGGTTCCAAGGTGAGACGCCCGACCTGCCAGAACTCGGCAGCGATTGCTCGCTGCCGCTCGACCGAGAGTCCTCGCCACCATCCCCGGTGTGTCAGCGTCTGGTCCACGTACTGGTCGACGAAGCCCCAGCTCACCTTCGCGAACCTCGGCGTGCTGTGGCGATGCACCACGTCCACATGCTCGGCGTCGTGGTCACACAGCAACGCCGCCCATTCGTAGGCGCTTTGCCGGCCGCCGATGATCACGACCCGGGCACCGGCGAACGAATCGAACGAGACCAGTTCACACGTATGCGAGCGGCGAGCCGGGGGGACATCGGCGTACCACTCCGGCAGGTTGAGGAAATAGCCGACGCCGGGTGCGGCGAGTACCTTGTCCGCGGTGATCTTCGCACCGTCGTCCATCGTTGCCACGAAGCCTGCGGTCGACGTGGTCAGGCCTGTCACGATGCGCTCGTCGAGGTCGAGCCACTTGCACTCGCGGAACCACTCCGTGTAGTCGAGGAAGACCGAGATCGGGATCGGGTCGAAGTCTTCGGGTCGCATTCCCCGATCCTCGAAGAATGCCTCGAACGTGTGCTCGCCGCTTGCGTCGAGATGCCAGTCGGAGCCTGAACGCAGGAACATGTCACCGGGCATCTGTCTCCGCCAGAAATCCATCGGGTGGCCGACGATCCTGGTCTCGATGCCGTTGTCACGCGCAAAGGCGGCCGCAGAGTAGGCATAAGGCCCGGCGCCGACGACCAGCAGATCCGTCCGGTCCGGCATCGTGTCTCCTGAAGGTGCGGCCAGAACGCGAGGTTATCCACGGCCCCTCGACCGCGCACGGCGGGCCAGCTGTGGGCCTGGCCTCGGATCCTTCGCCGGGTGGTGACGAAACGAGCGGGCGATGAGTCCAAGAATCCTCTCCATGATGCGTTCGCGCCAGGGGGGTGGTCGCTCGGAACAGTACGACGAGATCGACGCCCAGGTCCCCGACGCTGTCCAGCACGGCTGGACGGAGTTCGCGCGGACCGGAATACCACAGAGCCCCGACGAAAGACCCTGGCCGGCGACGGCCGCGAGCACGCCGTGGATCACGTCGCTCGGCGACACCGTCCGCTCCCTGCCCGTCGAGAACGGTTCCGTGACCAGGCTGATCCACTCCCTGCGCACCGCCGCCGCCCCCGCCAGCGGTGACCGCGCGTGACAACGGCCGGTGGCCGTCGATCAGTTGCCGACGCGACCACGTCGGCGGGCCGTCCGGCGTAGTTCGCCGTACTGGACTCGCAAGGGGTCGAACCATCAACTTCGCACTTACCGTGGACCTGTGACTAGATCAACGCTTCCGGTCGCTCTTGTTTTACTGGCCTTCGCGGTCGCCGGCTGCTCGAACGACTCGCCGTCAGCAGGAACCAGCGGAGAGTCGGCGCCGCCTCCAGATGACGGCAGATTCGCAGTACTGCCCGGCTCCGGTTTCCGTAGTGACGGCAGCTTCGATGCGCGGATGACTTGCGACAGCCCGGCGGACTACTCTCCGCCGCTCGTCTTCCGGCACGTGCCTACCGGTACAACCGAACTACTGGTGTCGATGGTGGACGAAGACAAGACGAGCCCGCAGGGAGACCCGTTGATTCATTGGGTCGAGTGGAAGATTCCGCCGACCTCGGC
The DNA here is from genome assembly GCF_004345365.1 of Kribbella sp. VKM Ac-2568. Classification (GTDB taxonomy): domain Bacteria; phylum Actinomycetota; class Actinomycetes; order Propionibacteriales; family Kribbellaceae; genus Kribbella; species Kribbella orskensis. The sequence continues at coordinate 6,185 of NZ_SLVF01000024.1, read as the reverse complement.
AGGGCTAACCGAGCACGTCAAACCGGATCAGGCCCGCGAGGGGCTCAACGACCTGCACGAGGCCACCTACGTCGGCCCGTGCCCCCCGCCGGGTCAGACCCACCACTACCGGTTCACCTTGCTGGCGCTGTCGAAGTCTCTCAACCTGCCCTACGGCTCAGCCGTCCGGACGGTGCTCAGGGCCGCCAAGCCGTTCGTGCTCGACACCGCCACCTTCGTGGCCGCCTACCACCGCAGAACCCTGGTACGTCGTGAACGGCTGGTCGTCATTGACCTGTCGTCTGCGAGAGCACTGGCGCTTCGGTTGTGGCCGGCTCGTCAGTTGTCGCCGCTCGCGCGTCGCCCCGCCTTGTCCGAACGGGACTGAACGCGGCCGATCTGCAACCGGAACTGCAACCGTCGAGACTGAGGTGCAGTGGGCCGCCACGACCATCAAGTCCATCAGCGCGAACTCTCCTCGCCCAGCCTGCCCGGGCGTCCGATCCAGCGCTGACGTGAGCGTGATGTGCGACACGGGACGTCACATTCGCGATGGCTGCGGTGTCGTATGGATGACCGCGGATTGCGGCCCGGCGTGGAGGATGACCAAGGAGGGTCGAGCCATGCACCGCCCATGGAGCAACCTGCGAGCAAGAGTATTCCCCGACCATTGGTCGCTGCTGTTCGGCCAGATCGCCTTCTACAGCTTCGTCGTGATCGTGCTCAGCGGCGTGGTCCTGACGGTGTACTACGAACCGTCGGTCGATCACGTTGTGTACGACGGACCGTACGCACCGCTGCGCGGCGTAGAGATGTCACGGGCACTGGATTCCACCATGGCGATCACTTTCGAGGTCCGCGGTGGGTTGCTGATGCGCCAGGTCCATCACTGGGCCACGCTGATCATGGTGGCGGCGATCACGCTGCACTTGTTGCGGCTGTTCTTCACCGCCGGGTTCCGTCGGCCACGGCGCCTGAACTGGCTCGTTGTCTTCGGGCTGCTCATCGTCATGCTGGCCGCATGCCTCACCGGCACCTCACTCCCGGACGACATGGCGTCCGGCACGAGCCTGGCGGTACTCGACGGTGTCCTGCAGGCGACTCCGCTCGTCGGCTCTGCCCTCTCGGCCCTGCTGTTCGGGGGGCAGTTCCCGGGCGATGTGATCTCGTGGTTCTACCCGTTGCACATCGTCGTCCTGCCCGCCGTACTTGTCGTCCTCTTCGCTGTCGGCGCGGTCCTGGCGCTCAGGCACAAGCCCGCGCAGTTGGCCGGACCCGGGCGAACGGAAGACAACGTGGTGGGGCGCCCGGCAACTGTGGCCGCGGTTAAGAGTGTCGGCCTGCTCTGCTTCGTCGCGGGGGTTGCGATCTTCATGGCCGCGACGGCGACCATCAACCCGGTGTGGCTGTACGGCCCTGCGGATCCGGCGAACGCCTCGGCCGGTGTCGGCCCGGCGTGGTATCTCGCCTTCCTCGACGGCTCGCTTCGGCTGGCGCCAGGCTGGGAATTCGTCTGGTGGGGCAAGACGTTCAGCTTGGCCATACTGCTGCCGGTCACGGTCTGCACGCTGTTCCTTGCGCTCGTCGCCGTCTACCCGTTCATCGAGGAGCGGCTGACCGGCGACCGGCGGCATCACCACCTCCTCGAGCGGCCGCGCAACAACCCGACCCGAACCGGCATCGGAGTCGCCGGTATCACCTTCTACGGCATCCTCTGGGCCGCAGCCGGCGCCGACACCATGGCCGTGCTGTTCCACCTTTCGGTCAACTCACTCCTGCACGTCTTCCAGGTCCTCGTGATCCTGGGCCCGCCCGCCGCACTGGTGATCACCCGCCGCATCTGCAATGGGCTGCAGGAACGGGATGCGCGGATCGCGGTGCTCGGCGTCGAGACCGGCCAGATAGTCCGGCGGACGGACGGCGGGTACGTCGAGCAGCACCGTCCAGTCGACGTATATCGGCGCTGGCGGCTCGTGGGTGCATCCGCGGAAAACCGCGCGTTGACCGCACAGACCATCCCCGCGACGAGGGACGCAAAGCACGAAGATGCTGAATGACAGGCATGAGGAGCGTGGTCAGCGGCACTCTTCAGAAGGCAGGCCCCAGCTGGCGGCCCTCGATTTCCCGGGAACCTGGCTGCCTCTCGTGAGGCGGGCTGCTGAAACTAACTCACATAGATCAAGGCGCGCCTCCGGTGCGCGGTCCTCAACCCACACCCAGGGCTCCAGATCGTCGGGAGGTGACGCGGCCCATTCCTTCCAGTCGGGCGCATCCTCGAAGGCGCTCGCGACGTTGAACGCGCTTTCCGAGTCCGGGCGCTTCCGTTCGCTGTACCAGCCGGCACCGATTGGCCCAATCACCACGCCAGGTACTGCGTGTGGCCACCGCAGCCGTGCCTCGACGTGCCCTCACGGGTTGTCCCTCACGGTCACTCGCGGGTGCTGGGGGCAAGGATTTCAGGCGTGGAGGGCAACCCCGGGTGAGTGGTCGGCTGCACTTCCAAAATGGCGATGCAGGCCCCCGACAGCCCTCGAAGGTCCCCGTGTAGCCGTCAACTTGGACCGTTGGTTCTTCGCCTCGTTGACGGCCTAGCCTCCTAAGCCATCGAGGTTGGCGAGGCGCTCGTGGTTGGCGTCTCTGCGTCGCTGTGCGGCCGCCGCGGTGCGGGTCGCGCGGTCCAGGCTGCGCTCGAGGCGCGCGGTCTGCCGCTGTGCTGTTCTCAGTTGCTGCCGAGCCTGTTCGAGCTCCTCATTGAGCCGCTCGATCGTGGCGGTCAGGTCGGCCAGCTGGTGCTGGTTCGCGTCAAGCAGCGACTCGGCCTCGGCCCGCTCAGCTTCGCGGTACTCGCTCTCAGACTCTTCGGCGCGGGTTCTCAGTTCCGTGCGCCTGCGTTCCAGGGTCCGATCGACAGCAGGCGGCGGCGGCGGGGGAGCGGCCTGTCTGGCGGGTCGTTTCGTGGGCGTGCGTCGGACGGCTTTGGGCTTCATCGGTGCGAACTTGGCCGGTTCGCCGGTCTCGTCCACGACGCCGAACCCGAGGTGGCGCAGCGCGCTGGTCAGCTGGCCACTGCGCACCAGTAGGGCCGCGCCGGGATCGATCAGTGCGGCGTCCAGGGTCTCGGTCAGGCGGTCTGCGACGCTTTGGCTCACGGGTCGCCCGCGATCCTTGGCGCGGCCGCGGGCAGTCGTCACCAGTTCCTGGACCAGGTTGTGTCGGCGAGGAGTCAGCTCCCGCATCCGGGCGCCATCCGCAGCCAGGTGGGCGGCGCGGAGCTCGTCACCGAGTTGGGTGAGGTCGTTGACACCCTCGGGGTCGGTGCGGACCAGCTGATTGGTCAGCCACGCCGCCAGCGTCGGCTTGCGCAGCGTCTTGATCCGCGTGCTGGCCCCGGTCGCTCCGGCGGCTCTGGCTTCCTTTGCCCTCTCGTTGCGGGCAGCTGTGAACTGGTCCGGGTCGAGCCCGTACAGCTCCACAGCCACCGCGTCGACATCCACGCTCTCACAGTGCCTCGATGGAGTGCTCGGGTCCAGACATGCCGCGGCGCGACGGCGGATACCGGTGCTGTGGGCAACAACCGTCAGGTCGCTGGTGTAGGAGCTGCGATCACCTTGGGTCGCTTGCCGGATACGACCCGTAGAAGCCCCTCGTCCCGCAGTTGATGGACTGCGCGGCTGACCGTGCCGGTGGCCACCTTGTACCTCACCCGGATGTCTTCGTTCATCGGCAGTGACGACCCGACCGGGTAGGTGCCATCGGCAATTGCCTTGCGGAGATCGTGGGCGATGATTTCGTGAGGCCAGCGTGGTGTCAGCTCTGGTCGCGGGATGAGGTTGGAGATGGTGTCGGCTGCGGCGCCGTCGGTGGCCTCTTGCCATGCCACGTAGAACCGCAGAGTTGTCGCGCCGCTCTGATGCCCGAGGCGACCCGAGACCGTCTTGAGGTCGACACCACCGGTCAGGAGCTCGGTTGCCGAGTAGTGCCTCAGCGCGTGGAACCTGGTACTGCGCAGCTTGTTCCGAATCGCCAGCCGCCTGTACCGCTGGGTCACGGTGTCGGGCCTGACGGGTTCGGCATGGTCGGGTGCCAACGAGAAGACGAAGCAGTCCTTCCGCCTGCAAGTGACCACAGTAGGGGATACGGCGCATGGTGGACTCGCCACGACTCGACCTTCGATCGGTTCAGCGAGATAGGAGGTCGGCTTGTGCAGTTGGCGGAGTCGATGCCCGGCCTGAGCATGCTGCGGATCTCTCTGCCTGACGATCGGGAAGTCGACGTGGAGCAGCTCCGCGCCCTGCCGTTCGACCGTGCCTACCCTCTGTGGACGATGGTCCACGACAACAACACCTGGCCGGATCGGCAACCAGAGCCGCCACTCCCTCTCTGCAAAGGCCGGCGGAGCACGCGGGCGTGGCCTGTCATCGGTCCCAGCCCGCGCGTCACGCGCTTTGGGAGCAGGCAGCCGCACGCCGGAGCACGACCGCGACGAGCGGCCCGGCGACGATGAGCGTCAACCAGACGATGGAGATCACGATGATCTCGAAGAGATCTCCGCGATCGATTCCGCGCGCTGCCGAGACGGCGACGAGCGCGGCGACCACGGCCGCGAAGCTCCCAACGAAGAGCCAGCGGATCGTGCGCTCGATCTTGCACCCCTGCATGAATACCGGAGCGACACAAGCGAGGGCGAGGCTCATCAGAAAGTATCCGAGCTCCTCGAGTGCGATAAAGACGCCGTTCGGGTTGTACTGCGTGAGGATCGCCCAGCCGTCGAGCTGGCCCTTCTCGAGACTCGGTTGCATCACCGTGACTTGGATGAAGTAGTCGATCAGAAGCACCGTGGCAGCGACAATCGCGAGGCACACCCCGAGCAAGCTGAAGATCTTCCGCCTCGGAGCGGCGTACTCGTGAACCGACGCGAGCAACGCGACGAAGAGGAGCATCACCAGCATGGCCGGGTACATCCAGAGGTAGTCTCCCGGCCATTGCTCGGCGATGACATCGCTCGCGAACGGATAGGGGACGTCGTTCGGAAGAGCCGTCAACGCCAAGGCGAAGGCGACGACCGTAACGCCGGCCGTGCCAAACGCGATCGAGGACCCGAAACGCAAGGCGGCGCGAGAGCTCGTGCTGTCGGACGTCGACGGACTGGCTGGCGTCTCCTCACGGCCGGTCATCGTGACCCATGCTTGCACGGGCCATGGAGTTCCCGTTGTCAGCCACGGTGGTTCCTGTCTCGAGAAGTTGCCTCGATCGTGCCAGCTCGTCCCCCGCGGAGACCGGAAGAACACCCGCGCTCCAATGCGGAGAAGAGCACCACCAGCGCCTTTGCTGTTGTAGGGAGCAACGTCGTCCCGCAACGGGACACGATAGCCGGATCCAGTTGGCAATTCTCTGAAGTCAGGACTGGTCTCGCCGGCCGGAGTGGCTCATAGTCGTCGCGCTGCCTCTTCGAGGCTTCTGATCCACCCCCTCCTGGCGTGGGCGCGGCGTGTCCTCCGCGCTGTTGGCATCAGTGTTGATGCGCTGCCGAGAGATCCGATCAGGCCCAATTACGCTCACCGTCGACCGCGAGAATCCCACCAAGGCCCAGGACCTCTATCTGCGGCTTGGATTCCAGGTAACACACGGCTCGTCGCCTTCCAGGTGCAGCTGCCTGCGTCATCGAGCCGACCTAACGAGACTTTGGAGCTGTCATCCGTTTCGAATGATGCCTGTCAGGACTGGGTGTTGAGCTGAGTCATCAGTTCGCGGTTCGCTGCCCGGGCCGCGGCGAGTTCATCGCCGCGTTCCTCGAGTTGGCGGCGCAACGCGAGAAGTTGTTGTTCGCGCTCAGTCAGTGCTTGCTGAAGGCTGCGGATGTCATCGGGTGCTCGAAGGCCACTGTCGCGTAAGACGGTCTCACCGAGCTTCTCGGATAGCCGCTTCTCCAGGATCCGGATGTGTTGCTGCAGAGGGGCGTTGTGTGCGCAAGCGTTCAGCAGGTCGGCGCGAAGAGATGCGACGCTGATGGCGCCGTTGTTCGCTGCTGGCTCTGCCGGGACAGCCGCTGCGGCCAGGACGGCCCCATGCAGGTCGGGGTGGCGGTGGATGAAGCTTCGGACGCGTATGTCTCCAGTTGGGTCGGCCCGGGGCGCGGTGCCCGGATTGCTCCGGGTCCGTTTCGCCGGGCCGCCCGCCGAACCCGGCGTGCGATTCTCACCGCACCG
>NZ_SLVF01000023.1 GCF_004345365.1 Kribbella sp. VKM Ac-2568 | reverse complement strand
CCATCAGGGGCCTCCTTCGTCGTGAAACGCGAGCAACCCCAGCATCCGCCGGGGGACCCACGAGGAGCGGAGGCCCCGCTCCTTCATCACATCAGTTGTCAGTTCAAGAGCCCTGGAGCGGGATCGGCGGCTGGCAGCCTCGTCGCGATCGAAGCGGGACTCCCTCGAGTCGACTTCGAGCGTGGGCTAGGGCGCGGCACCATCGGTCAGACCGTCGAGCTGCGTCAACTGCGCCTTGGCCTTGTCGGCGATGATCCACGGATCGGCGTCCGTGACGTCGAGCGACGTCAAAAGATCGCCGCGAGCAGCTGTTTCCGCACGTCCTCAAGGCCATTGGCATCGTCGTGAATCTTCCGCCGTTGGCTTCGTTCAGCAACGCCTGGCGGTCGGGGAAGATCCAGCTGTCACACTCTTGGCGACTGCCGAGGAGCCGACGGTAGTCGAAACCGTCCAGCGGCCAGCCCTCATAGCGGAGTCGGCTCTTGACGACGCCCAGCCGCGTCTTGCCGAATTTCGCATCTGCGACGCGTACGACCGCGAAGTACCCAATGGTCAGCGGGTTGGCAGCATCAGGACCCGGCGCGTCGTAGCTGTTGTGCATGCGCAGCACAACGCCGTTTGGGTCGAGCAGGCGGCCGACCCCGTCGTCGAGCTTGCTCACCACCTCGACCGCCGCTCCTAGCGACGAAGAGTCGGCCAGCACGTCCAGCATGATTTTGACTCGGCTTGCCGCCCGTCAGCGCGATGAGGCCGGCTGCGGTCGCAGAGAAGCGTGCAGCTGAAGCGGGTCTCGCGGCTATTTGGTATCCGCCAACAGCTGACGCCGAAGGAGATTCGAGCGATGACCGATCACCTAGATGTCATCGGCCGGGTGCTGGATCGGGCGAACCGAAAGGATCTTGCTCAGTTGAACCAGACGCTGCGGCTTCTGGTGGACTACGTTCATCGAATGCGGGTTGCCGAGTGCCTATCACGCCTGCGCCGCGTGTGGATGGTGTGCGTCCGAGGAGGAACACGCACCTTAACGACACGCCTGGAGCTCAACACTTGAACGTGGGGCGGTCCCAGCTAGTGCCAGACCCAGTGCTCTGACATGTGTCCTAGTCGAGGCGGGCCATACGCCGCCATGGACGGCGTTTCGGCCGCGCGGCAGTAGCAGAGGCTGAAGCGGATTCGCTAGGGTGGTCGGCAACGCTGCTGGCGACCGAATTCCGGCACCTGCACATGCATGCTAGACCTCGTCATTGTGGCCGAGGCGGACAGTCCGTCATCCTGTGGCGATGCGACTGATCCTCGACACCAACCTGTGGTCTGACATCGGCGACGAGGGCGTGGTGGCTGAGTTCGACGACCTCATCCGCCGGGCTGGGCTGGAAGTGTTGGTTCCGCCAAGCATCCTCGTGGAGGTTTGCCGGCTCTCGGTTCGTGAGTTGCGTGATCCTATCGTGCGCGCTCTCGCGATCGGCCCGCGCAGGAGGCTGCAGACAGAGGCGCAGTCGGAGTCCGCAGAATTGGTGGCAGAGATCCAGCGTCTCAGACCGCAGTGGATGCGCAGAATGCCAGATTCGGCAAGAGTCGCGTCGTTGAATGCCTTCTGGACCAAGCGAGTTTGGCGGAGAGCCCTCGAGGATTCCCAGCGGATTTACGCCCACGAGGTTGGTAGGCGGCCAGTGCATGAGTACCTGACTGAACATCAGCGGGATCAGAGGCGCCAACTGCTGCAAACGAACTTTGCCCTCCGGCCACTGACAGCCCTGATCGTCAATGAGGGGACTGCTGGGTTCGGTCGAGAGGCGGACGGTTGGCCCGACGAACCCATAGAAGCGTGGCGGATGTCATCGTTCGAGCTCTACTGGCATCAACTAACGACCGTAGCTGGCCGCGCAGTTCTGACGAAGGAAGACACCACCTCGGCCGATTGGGTCGGTGCCTACGTGGACCTGGGCGCGGTCCGGAAGTCGCGATCGGACTTCCTCAGATTCTGGGCCTACGAGGTTGATATGAATTCGATGCAGAGGAACTGGATCCGCTGGGCAGTCAGCATCTTGCAGTCGACCAAGAAAGTCACTCCTGGGAATCCGTCTGATGAGCAGCACAGCGCGTACCTTGTTGACTGCGACTGCTTCCTGACCGCAGACAGTCGCTACGCTGCTGTGTTGCAGGCCGTCCGTGAAGATGCCCCCTTCGAGATGGCCGAGACGAGACTCGCATCAGGCGATCGCACGGTCCCCGTGATGAATCGAATCAAGGCATCTCTCGATGCCGACTGACGTGGGGTCACTCGCTCTCCTCATCTCGCCAGTGAGCGCTGGTCGATGATATCGGCGGTGTGAGGATGTACCTGCCGCGCGTCCACCCGGTAGTACCGATCTGAGCCCTGATGACGCAACTTGTGGCTGCTGAGATGTTGGATCTGGGAGTCGTTGGTATAGACGACACCCTGCAAGGCGTCCAAGACTCCCTTGACCGAGTTGTCGACATCCTTGTCGGAGTCATCTTTGGCGAGCAGCATCACGATCGTGATGCAGACTGCGCCGCTCCAGTTGCTGTTGATGAGGCGGCGCTTGGTCAGGTCGTTGGTGATCGCGGCCTTGAGGCGTCCTCCGATACCGGGGTTGGTCTGCATAGTGAAGGGCCGAACGCGGATCGCGAAGGAGATCCGATCGCCGAACGGCGGAGCAGACACGCAACCCAAGCACGAAAGTTGCGCCAGCGAGTTCACCTTCTCATCGGCGCGCGGGGAGATGGTGTGCACTAGCCTGCGTACTCTCATCGCCAGTGTGAGGTCTCCGTGTATCTCGCGTTCAATTAGCCAGGAGGCGACATTCTCCTTGTCTGGTTGGCTTGGAGGGTCGCTGAGCCGTATTCCGGTCTCGGCTTGATAGGACGCCCAGATGACCGCGAGGCGAGCGTCGGGAGCGGCTTGGTCGCCCAAGGCGATCAGTTGAATGTCGATGGGATCTACCACACGCTAGAACGTACTTCAGATCGTGCGCCGCAGAGAGCTCGTGAGACCGATCGGCACATCTGGCGATACGGGGCAAGTGTGAGGGCTAGTGATGGCAGTGCCGACTCATCCGCTGCGGTTCATCCCCCTGGTGCTCGTCGGCAAGGTCCCGGGAGCTCAGGCTGCGCGGATGCGGGACCGAGTACGGTGTTGAGCCGCTCCAGCCTTGGCATGGCTGAGGGCTCATCGAGGTTCACAACGGCGGTCCATCGCATGCCGAAGTCAGTGAGCCGTCCGCGAATACGCCTTACGAACCGGCGCTGTCGCCAGCTTCAAGCGCGCCGCCGAAACAATGAGAGGTCGACGCCGGATCCGCATGAGGACGATAGACACTGGGTACCGAGGGCCGAGCTCGGCAGTTTGAGAGGCCGGCTGGCTTCTGTCACCGCCAGATTTGCGTCCGTCGCAGATTCGCCAACAGTGCGTCTTCTGCGTTGACGTCCGTATTCACCGACACCCGGATCCCGAGTTCCTTCCGCAATCGATGGCCTCGGAGAGCTCGATCCTCGAAGTCGGCTAGCGAGGTTCGACCGCATACCGAACTTGAGCGATTACGCGTCGAGTTCGAACCGCTCACCCACCGTGAGAAGGAACCTCGACATCTCCGCCCGTTTCGTTAGCCGCCGGTGCGCACCTGATCGTTCCAGGACGTAATGGCACGTCCGAGGTGACGGAGGTCGATGCCCGCAGAGACAAACCTTGCGCCCGCCTGGATGAGATCGTGTAGGTTCCCGCTCTCGACCGGAACACCGCCGACACCGGCGAAGCGGCCCGCCGACTCTGCCGCGCCTATCACCCGCCGGAACGCCGCCTGCGCCAGATCACCCCCGTACTCGCCGGGCACACCGAGGTCGGCGGTGAGGTCATTCGCGCCGATCATCAGCACGTCGATGCCGTCGACCGCTGCGATCTCATCGATTCGGTCGAGCGCTTCCCGCGATTCGATCATCGCGACGATGAGCGTTGCGTCGTCGACGGCGGCGGTGGCAGCGCCCGACGGCACAGCACGAAAGTCGAAGAAGGGCAGCGCGGACGAAATTCCCCGGTTGCCGCGCGGCGCGTAGCGGGCCGCCATGACCGCGGTCATACCCTCCTCGCCGGAGTCCACGTGCGGCACGATGATCCCGAGCGCGCCGCCGTCGAGGCACGGCCCGATGCTCTCGGAGTACGCCGACCGCACGTGCACGAGCGGCGTGATCCCGGCAGTCAGCGCTGCCAGGCAGATCCCCGAGACCGCGTCCGTGGCGATCGTGCTGTGCTCCAGATCGACGAACACTCCGTCGAATCCAGCGGCGCGCGCGAGAAGCACAATCTCGGGCGTGCGTACGAGCCTTATCGAGAGCACGGTCGCGACTTCACCGCGGCGCAACGTGTCTCGAACTCGGTTCGGCACTCGAAGCGCATCGGCTACGGGTGTGCTCACGTGGTTCCCTTTCCTATTGGATGCATCGATCGATTGAAGAATTATCCAACGCACGCACGGCGTTTCGTTACCTGGAGGACGCCGCTCGGCCAGACTAAGAATGTGTCACACCCTCCCAAGATGATGCACCTCATGACCTGGCTGATGGGCAACAGCTACCACGCCGCCGGTTGGCGTCACGGCCTTGCCTGGGAGCGCACCACCATGCGACTGGATGTGCTTGTCGAAGTTGCGAAGATGGCCGAGCAAGCGAAGATGGACGCCCTCTTCATCGCCGACGGCAACGCTGTGCGGAACATGGACAAGATCGGTCTCTTCGAGGCCAACACCCCCTCCGCACGGCCCGCCGTATTCGACCCGGTCACCCTCATGGCGGCGATATCGCAACACACCGAGCACATCGGACTGGTCAGCACTGCGTCGACGACCTATGAGTCGCCGTGGTCCGTGGCGCGTCGCTATGCCTCGCTCGACCACCTGTCGAACGGCCGAGCGGCGTGGAACGTTGTCACCGGGTCGAACCCAGGCGACTCACAGAACTTCGGGCTCGAGCATCACCCCAACCGGGAGGAGCGGTACGCGCGCGCCGAGGAGTTCGTCGAGGCCTGCACCGCCCTCTGGAATAGCTGGGAACCGGACGCGTTCGTCGAGCGCAAAGACACCGGACAATACCTTGACTCGTCGAAGGTCCGGACGGCGGACTACAAGGGCGAACACCTGTCAGTGAAGGGGCCGCTGAACGTGGCCAGGTCGCCGCAGGGACGTCCGGTACTCTTCCACGCCGGTCAATCTGAAGGCGGACGGCGGCTTGCCGCCCGCCACGCGGACTGTATTTTCGCGGCTGCGGCGAACGTCGAAGCGGCCCGCGAATTCACCACCGACCTAAAACGCCGCCGTGCCGAGCTCGGCGGCGACCCTGACCAGCTGCGAATCATCGTCTCGGTCGCGATCTACCTCGGCCGCACCGAAGACGAGTCGACCGCCCTGTACCACGAACTCAACGCGCTCATCGACCCCGGCCTTGGCGTCGACTTCCTCGCCAAGGCCGTCTCCGAAGACCTCAGCGGGTACCCGATCGACGGCCCGATGCCCGACCTCGCTGGCCCGGTCGTCGGCGGTAATTCGATCCGCGGACAGCTCGACGCCATCGCGAAGGCCGAGCACCTTACGATCCGGCAGCTGTACGAACGCGTAGTCCCGTCGGTCGGGAACGCCGCGCTGATCGGCACCGCGACGCAGGTCGCCGACGTAATGGAGGAGTGGTTCAGGACGGGTGCCTGCGACGGGTTCGTGCTCGGCGCCTCGATCAATCCCTTCACACTCCGGCTGATCCGCGACGAGCTCGTACCCGAGCTGCAGCGCCGCGGCCTTTTCCGCACCGACTACACCGGGTCGACGCTTCGCGAGCACCTCGGACTGCGCACGACTGCTTGAGCACCCCGACGCAACCCCACCCGAGGGAGAACCAGTATGTCTGTGCGGCCGGGCCGGAGAATTCAGATGATCGTAGCGATTGCGTTGACGGCGACCCTGGTGGCGTGCTCGTCTACTGCACCGGCTGGGCGCGCGGACGACGCGCCCGAGACCGAGGGCACACTCACCTGGTACACCGACGACGACGCACAGGAGGTGGACCCCGTGATCCAGGTGTTCACCAAGCAGACCGGGATCAAGGTGGTCCTACTCGCTACGGAGTTCGTTGCGCCGCGTCTGGTATCGGAGAAGGCGAGCGACGTCGCCACGGCCGACGTCATTTCGTTCGCCGGGGCACCGAACGTGCTCAAACTTGAGGCGGCCGGCGTACTCGCCCAGCTCCCGACCAGCGTGGCGGACGCCCTGCCCGAGCAGAACCCTGTATTCGTCGGCAAGAGCGGGAGCTGGTTCTCGAACCAGGCGTCATCGTGGGGAGTGTTCTACAACACCGACCTCGTCGACAAGGAGCACGCACCGACCGACTTCAGGTCTTTCCTCGACCCGTACTGGACGGGCAAGTTCTCTATCCCGATCTCGACGAACGACAGCTCGATCGAGGGCTATTACCAGATCGCGCAGGAACCGTCCCTAGGCGAGAAGTTCCTCACTGAGCTGGGCGCGAATGAGCCGGTGATCTCCGGCAGCAGCGGCCAGGGGGTGAGCGACGTGATCGTCGGCAACCAGCTCGGCGGGATCTCCAACGACAACGCGGTCTGGCAGCAGATCGCGAAGGGCGCGCCGCTCGCGTTCGTGTACCCACCGAAGGGCACTACGTTCTCGCAGAAGTACAACGGGCTGGTCGAGGATGCCGCCCATCCCAAGGCGGCGGAGGAATTCCTGAAGTTCCTCATCACAAAGGAGGCCGCGGCACTCTTGTCGACGGGCACCGGGAAACTCAGCACCTTCCCCGGCATTCCGGCCGCTCCGACGGGCCGACCCAGCATTGACGACGGAGTGTTCTTCGCCCTACCCGATCCGCAAGACCTCGTTGACGCGCAGGTCAAGATGGTGCCCTTCCTCGAGGAGGCGTTCAACGAGTAACCGGACTGCCCGGCTAGGCCGGGCAGCGGCGTGGATCCCTGCCACCCTGCTTGTGCCTTTGATCATGATGCCGATGACCTTCCTGGTCATCGGCTCGTTCCAGTCGGCGCCGCCTGGCCAAGCAGGCACATGGACACTGCAGAACTACGACGTGCTGTGGACGGGCGACTTCCTGGAGCTCGTTGCGAACAGCCTGGCGCTTGCCACCACCGTGACAGTGATCTCGCTCGCGGTAGGCGCGGCGCTCGCGATCGCACTCACTAGGTGGAACGTGCCATGGGCCCGCTTGTTCGAATCGATCGCCATCGTCCCCGCCTACATCCCCGCGTTCGTTGGGGCGATCGCCTGGGCCCTTCTGCTCGCGCCGCGGTCGGGGTACCTCAATGCGCCGCTCACTGCGCTCGGTCTGCCGCCGATCGACATCTATTCGTGGGGCGGAGTAGTCGGCGTGTTGTCGATCTACAGTATTCCGGTGGTGTTCCTCTACCTGCGGCCGGCGCTGCTGTCGGTCAACCCATCCATGGAGGAAGCGGGTCGGTTGCTCGGCGCCGGCCGATTCAGGGTAGTGCGCCGGATCCTGCTTCCCGCGATCCGGCCGGCCATCCTGTCGTCGGCACTCATTGTCTTCATCAACTGCCTTGCCGACTTCGCCGTGGTCGGCGTGCTTGGCATCAGGGCGCATATTGACGTCGTGGCGTTGCGAATCGTCGAGCTCACGACGAAGGGCGCCCTCGACACCGGCCGCGCGGCGGTGCTCGGCATCGCACTCGCCACGATCAGTCTCCTCGGGCTCAGTGTGATCGTCCGCGGGTTAGTACATCGCGATCTCGCCACGATCGGCGCCCGGCATCGCATGGACGCGCCAACTGCCGTCCGACCGCTTCGGTGGCTTGGGCTCGCGCTGTGCGTCGGCTATGCGCTGATCGCCGTTGTGCTGCCGGTCGCGGTGCTCGCTGTCGGGTCGTTGCAGCCGTACGTGTCGACCACGTTCAGTTCCGGGTGGACTCTTGAGAACTACGCCCTCATGGCCCGCTACCCGGGAGCACTCGCCTCGATCGTCAACAGTGTGCTGCTGTCGTTCCTCGCGGCGGCGGCGTGCGCCGTGTTATCGGCGATGCTCGCCTACGTTGTGGTCCGGCGTCGCGGGCGGCTGGGTCGGCTCGTCAACAACCTGGCATTCTCGCCGCTCGCGGTACCGCACATGGTGTTCGCGGTCGCACTGGTCTGGACCTGGGTGAGCACGAGCGGCGTCTTCTACGGGACCAAGTGGATCCTCCTGGCCGCCTATGCCGCACTGCTGCTGCCTTACGCGATGCGGGCTGCAGTCACCGCGTTCCAACAGCTTGACCCGGTTCTCGAGGAGGCGGGACGGATGTCGGGGGCGACCCGGTCGAGAGTTGGACTCCGCATCGTCGTACCGCTGATCCTGCCCGGCATCGTCGCGGGCGCGACCCTCGTGCTCTATCAGGCAATGAAGGAGATCTCGGCATCACTCGTGCTCTACCCGCCGGGCGAGCCAGTGATCCCGGTAGCGATCTGGAGCCTGAGCTACCAGGGGCAGTTCGCTCAACTCTTCGCGCTATGCGTCCTCTACGTCGCCCTGATCCTCGCGCTCGTCGCGGGAGCAACGGCACTGAGCCGCCGGGGTTCGAGACTGTGATCACCAGGCAAGAGCGAGGAAGCCGCCTATGGAGCTGCTGACCATTTCGAACATCGGCAAGACCTTCACGCACCAAGCGCGGACGGCGGGAGTCCACCGAGTAGACCTCGAGGTCGGGCAGGGCGAGTTGATCAGCCTTCTCGGCCCGAGCGGCTGCGGCAAGACGACGACCCTGCGCTGCATCGCGGGGCTCGAGGCGCCGGATCACGGGCGAATCGAATTGGACGGCACTGTGCTGTTCGCCGACGGGACGATGGGTAGCCGCGGTGTCGCCGTTGCTCCTGAGCGACGGGGCATCGGAATGGTGTTCCAGGACTACGCGCTCTGGCCGCACATGGACGTATTCCGCAACGTTGCGTTTGGTCTGCAGGGCGCGCGCCGGTCCCGCGTCGAAGTCGCGGATGAGGTGGAGAGGGCGCTGCGCAGCGTGCGGCTGTGGGAGCACCGCGACAAGCGGATCTCGCAGCTGAGCGGCGGTCAGCAGCAGCGCGTCGCGCTTGCCCGCGCGCTCGCCCCCCGACCGAAGGTCGTGCTCTTCGACGAGCCGCTGAGCAACCTCGACACGCAGCTGCGAGATGACCTGCGCCTCGAGATCCTAGACCTACACCGGCAGCTCGGGCTCACCTCGATCTGGGTAACCCACGATCAAGAGGAGGCACTCGGCATGTCGCATCGGGTCGTCCTCATGAACGAGGGACGCATCGAGCAGACCGGCCGGCCGCCCGAGCTCTGGGCGGCGCCGGCGACGAAGTTCGCGGCGGAATTCCTCGGCGCTACGAACCGTCTGTCCGGAACCGTCGTCACCGCCGACGACCAAACGCTTGCACTCGCGGTCGATGACGGACCACGCCTGTACCTGACAACCAGATCCCCCGTCGCGGCCGGCGATCGCGCGACCGCCTTCATCCGTACCAGCGCGATCAAACTCATAGACAAGCCCTCGGCCGGCGCGACGAACGTCGTGCCGGCCGAGGTAATTGGGCAGACCTTCCACGGTGACTACTCAGTCGTCACGATGCGGTTGGGCGGAACTGCTATCAAAGTCAAGGTCGACCGGTTGCTCGACCCATCTGCGGCGCACCGGTTCGCGCACCTTGACCCATCGCAGCTCATCGTGTTCCGCGACGACTAGCGGCGCCAGGAATAGCAGGTTCGTCACCGCTCGGTCCGGAACCATCATCGATATCGTCTGCAAATCTGTCGGCTTAGTTCCGCGCTGGCCCAGACCTGCCGTCGATCACGACAGATGCCGCTGGTCGCCGAGCGGGCGTTCATCGGGAGCTGGGATCAGTATCCAGACTGCGGTAGAAGCATGGGATCTCCGAGGCCGATGCCGGGGAGGCCGCTACCGTCGCGGCCGGCCGCGGCGTCGGCGCGGGCCTGGATCGGGTCCGTGAGTTTGCCGGGGGAGTAGAGGCGGATCCACATTCGCGAGATGCCGGTACCGCCGAAGGTATAGGGAGCGTGGCAGTAGTTGGTCAAAGGTCTTTCGCGGTCACCGGTTCACAACCGGTTGCCGTCTGCGGCGCGGTGATACTCGATCGCGTCGAAGGCGCTGTGCAGGGCGACGCCGCCGATGTGGGTGGATCATTTTGATTGATCGGCCCAGAAGACGTCACCGTCACGCAGCACGCCGTGGACTATCGAAGGGGACACCACTTCGCGTAGTACATCTGCTGCCCGGCTGGATTTGCCGAGGTGGGCCTCAACGATGACTCGTCCTGACGAGGCTGCTAAATCGGCTAGCTGAATCGAGTGGTGGTTCCTGGAGTGGCCGACACAGAAGTCGGCTAGTACCGGTGGAGCGCCGTCGCGGCCGAACGTGACATGGCTGGCTGCGACACCCATCAGCACCCCCTCAACGAAGGCGTGGGTCAGGATGTTCTGTTCGTCGTGCAGAACGCGAATCGGACCATGCTTGTGATGAGCGATGGCGAGGTTGTCTCCTAGGAGGAATCCCATCGGGTCCATCGTTGCAACCACTGTGGTCTCGTCAGCGACGAAGCGCACCAAGGCCTCAGCGTGCCTCTTGCTTTCGAGTAACACATCGAGCACGTGGCCGACGTCCCTATGCCAGCATTGCCGGCGAGCCTCGCCCAACCTCGCATAGAAGGAGGCGACGGTCTCCTTGGCTCCCTTACGCTGCTTAGTCCGAGCGAGTGACACGAAGGCCGCCATCAGAGGGTCCCACAGTTCGCCGAGTACCCGGGGACCCTTCCGGCTCAACGTCAGCGCCATCTGCCGCGCGTTTCCGCCGGCGTAGAGGTTCACTCCCCGCTCGTGGGCCCATTCTTCGACGATGAGGTCGACGATCTTGGCCACAATGACAAAGGGCTTGTCAGCGACCACGATGGTCACAAGACCATCCAGGGCACCACCCGGGCCAAAGGTCTCGGCCAGTGCCTCAAGTCCGGCATCCTTGGCGAACTGTGAGAATTTCGCCTCTGCAGCCTCAGTTGCGCCCACCCTTTCCTTCAAGTGTTCAAGGATCGGCTCGGCGGTCCAGTCGTCCACTCGGACCGCAGCGTGTGCGACCACAAAGTCGCGATCAACCAGGTTCTCTCCGGACGTTCCCGACTCGTCGGCGATCCAAACCGCGTCTGTGTCATCGGCCGTCGGCTGGGTGGCCCAGCGAGGCCAATCGGGATGGACGATCGTGCCTCGGTCCAGTTGCATGCTGACGAGTATGGCCGACCTCTCGCGTAGGCACAGCCGAGCACTCGATCGCTCCGGCCGTGATGCAGCCGGCTCGGCGTAGCCGTGACCGCGTCACTAGCTTGGAAGGGCGACTATGTCCTCAAACGCTGTCGTCGTTCGCGAACGACGACCAGGTCGGCATGCAATGTCTCGGTCGCAGCAGTGGTTCGGCGTGCCGCGGCCGCAGCTTGGTCGGCCGCGGCGGTAGCGGTCTGACTGGCCGCAATCGCGCGATGCATCAACTCGATCAGTTCGCGCTGATCACGCCTCCAGCCCCACATGCGGCTGAATGCTAGCGCGATCGATCGACTAGTGGGAGGGATTGGATAGTCGACTTGCTCTAGGTCAGTGGAACGTAAGGCGGCGTGTCGAGTACGCCATCTCCCAGGCACGTAACCATTGCGATGTCCGACGCCTACTACTACCGCAGTTGATAGCTCCGCAGTACCGGCTCGCCGTTGTCCCAATCGCACCGGAGTACGTCATCCGCGCCGATCCGACGAAGATTGAGGTTGCTCCGCAGCCAGTCTGCCCCATCCCACAGCTCTCCGAGAACGACTGCGCGCAGACTGTTGCGGTACGGAAGATAGAGAGGGCGTTCACCGGCCTCTAATGCCGACGCGACCCCAAGTGTGAGAACGAGTCTGAATTCGGACTCGCTTGACCAGTCGCAGTTCTTCGTGAAGTACAGGTCATGGAGCGCTGAACTGCTCGACGTCACCTCGTCTAGCGCCGCCCGCACAGCGGTGAGTGATTCAAACGCGCCTGATAGCGGGATTTGGAGACGGCGGTCAAAGTATTCCACCGGACCGGGACTGGCGGTATCGCCTTCTCTAAGTGCCCAGTTCGAGAGTTCACCGGCAAGTGCTTCTTTGTCGAAGGCAAGGACCGCTCCACGGTGATGCTGCCCGTACTGCGCCCACATGCGCGGCCGTGCCCAACCGCGATGGAAGTAGGTGCCGGCCACGGAACGGGGACTCGGTTGGCGCTCAGAGGTAAAGCATGCGATCCGTGCGCCTTGTCGAAGATAGCGGTCGATCTCTTCGTCCACTTCGAGTTGCGTGTTGAAGTATCCGCCGGTCATGTCGCCTGACGGGGCTGAGAGATTGTCTGCCGTCCACTTCTTGCGTTCTCGCGGGTCGTTGACGCCGGTGAGTGTATTGAGCCGAATAGTGCCCGTCTCGAGGATGGCCTTTAGCGACTCACGCGAGGTGTAGTGGTACACGAGTTCCGCGGAATCTGATGGGTCCTGAGTCAAGAAGTGATCGATCGAAAGCGACAGCACAGAAGCCTCCTGATAGTTGAGGTGCATGACCGATCCTACGAGCGACACGATGCGTTTGCTGCCAACAGTCGCCTGCCGTCCACTGGGAAATGGCGGGCAGGCAAGTAGTCGTTGCGTTCGACGATCCGTCCGCGAACGAGGAGTTCCTGGAATGGCTCCGCGAGCATGTGCACGAGCCGCTCACGCTGGCTCAGCTTGCGAGCCAGCAGCACGTGAGTGAGCGCAGCCTGGTCCGCAAGTTCCGGCAGACGACTGGGATGAGTGTCTTCGACTGGATCAGCCAGGAGCGGGTCAACCAGGCGAAGTCGTTGCTGGAGACAACGGACTTCCCGGTCGGCGAAATCGCAGCGATGGTGGGCTTCGGCACCTCCGAGACGCTGCGCCGCAACTTCGACCGGCACGTTGGCGCGCTGGCCGGTGCCTACCGTGTCATGTTCCGCCGTAGGGTCGCACGCACCGACGGTTCCCCTATGGGTAAGGGTGTTTCGGCCTCCCGGAACAGCCGTATCGGAGATCGGTCGCGATCTGTGCCGACGTTGGCCGGAACAGTGTCACCCAGGTAGATCCGGCCACCTAGGTTTGACTCAACAAGTTGACCTAGGAGGAGAAACAGCATGGTGGCATACGGGTTCTTCGTGGAGTTCGAGGCCAAGGAAGGTCAGGAGGAGGCGGTTGCTAAGTTTCCTGACCGAGGCCAAGGAACTGGTGGACGCCGAACCAGAGACGATCGCCTGGTTCTCGTTCCGCCTCGGCCCGCGTTCGTTCCGCATCTTCGACGCGTTCGAAACCGAGGAGGGCGGCGAGGCTCACCTCCAGGGCAAGGTGAAGGACGGAATCGTCGCCGCGCAGACGAACTGTTCGCCACGTTCCCGACAATCACCCCGGTCGACCTCTTGACAGCCAAGCTGCGCTGACGTTCGACCTCGGCCCGCCGGGACCTGCCCCGGCCAAGATCACGCTCGCCCGACAGCTAGCCCCTGGCTGTCGGACGAGGCGGCTGCCTACGCACCTCTAGCCGTCAGAACGGGGTGGCGGACTAAGAGCGTGGCCGTCAGAAAGGATGGCCAGGTCTGGATCAATACGGCGAAGGTTCGCTGCCACCATGACGGTCCGGGGGTGTTTGGGGCCGAGTACTCGCGTACAGATCAGGAGGGCACGCTGCAGGTGCTTTCGGGCCTTCGCGGGTTGACCGACGAGGTGCCATGCCGTGCCGAGATTGGTGAGTGTGGCAGCCACTTTTAGGTGATTCGGGCCAAGTTTCCGCTCGAAGATCGGAAGGGCACGCTCAAGGAAGGCACGAGCTTTGCCGGGGTCAGCCCTGAGCCACCCGGTGCCCAGATCAGCGAGCGCAGTGCCGACTGAGAGGTGGTCTGCACTGAGCTGCCGCTCGAGAATTGCAAGGGTGCGCTCAAGTAGCTCCCGCGCCGCGGTGGTCTCGCCAGCCAACGTGCGGATGACACCGAGATTGCCAAGTGCTCTTGCGACCTTAAGGTGGTCTGGAGCGAGGTTCTTGCGGTAGACGGCCAGCGCACGCTCAGCGAACTGGCGAGCCTTCGCAAGGTCGCCCAGTTCTCTCCATGCAGTCCCGAGATTGTCGAGGGCCGGCCCGAGGTCGAGATGATGCCTACCGAGCTCTTGCTCGAACAGGGCTAAGGAGCGCTCGAACAAGTCTCTCGCCTTTGCCGGGTTCCCGGACTGGAGCCAGGCGAGGCCCAGGCTGCCCAACGTAGGCGCAAGATTGCTGTTCTCCGGTTCGCGGTCTTGCTCGTAGATTGCGAGCGCCCGCTCAAGTATCGTGCGTGCCTTCAAAGGCTCCTCTGCGCTCAGCAAAGCATTTCCAAGCTGCATAAGGGTTCTGGCGACATTCAAGTCGTCTGGGCCGAGTTGCTGCTCGCAAATTGCGACAGACCGCTCGAGTAGTTCCTGGGCCTTGGCGGCATCAGAATCGATCCAAGTGCTGCCGAGGATGCCTATCGTCCGAGCGACCTTGACGTCGTGCAGGCCGGGTTCCTCCTCGTAGATCGCCAACGCGAGTTCGAGCAACTCTCGTGCAGTGGCAGAGTTGCCGGCTTCTTGCCAGGTATGGCCGAGTTGCGTGAGGAGCCTTGCGACAGTCAGTGGGACTCGGGTGGGAGAGGCCTCGGCCAACGCTAGCTGACGCTCATACAGTGGGATCAGAGCAGCGTAGTCTCTACGAATTGCACTGAACTCTATGGCTAAGTGGATGTAAGCGGCCCCGTCCTCGTCGATATCGCTGACGAGCGCCCATGCCTGGGCGGCAACGGCCGATAGCTGAAGGATGTGCGCGTGATAGCCGATGCGCCCAACAGCCTCGGAGTCCGTTGCTTTGTGAGCTTGGTCAAGAGCAGCCGTCCACACGTCAACGGAAGGAACAGACTCGTCGTTGCGCAGATCCGCGACGTCGCGATTCGCAGAGACTGTGAGTTCCTGCCCTTCGAGCGATGTCGTCGACAAGAGCGATAGGCCGGCCACTACTGGTGCAGCCGCCCACTTCAGTACGTGATCCAGGTGGGCCTTGTCGGGCTCGCCTGGTCTGCTCATTCGCTGCTGGGCAAGCATCACGAGAGTGTCGGCAGACAGCGGCCGCGGTGTTCCAGTTCCTGCCCAGCCGGTTGCGACATCGACAACGGCTCGAGCCATGGAGCAGTCGCCGCCAGCCGGCTCGAAGGGGCAGTGGCTGTCCCCTCCTGCCAGCCGTTCCAGCAATGAGCCTAAGGCGGTGAACGCCGGGCCGACTCCCTCGGCGAAGTCAAAGTCGGGGTAGATGGCTGCAGCCTGGGCGAGTTCTGCGGGCGACAGCAGGCGCTCCAATGCCACCGGCGTGCCGAACTCACGGGACAACTCGCGCTCCTCTGTCACCCACGTCGGGTACCGCGTAGACGAGATCGTTGCCACCACCCGGAGGCCAGGTGACCGCTCGCGGAGTTCACGCAGCAGCCGAACGCTCAATCCGTCGGGACAGAACCGGTCTACGTCGTCAAGCCACAACACCAATCGATCCGAGTCTGCCAATCGTGAAAGGACATCGAGGTCGTCGACTGCCTGGCGTAGGCCGTCGGGAGCGATAGGGATCAGCGCCGAACGGGCGAGAGGCTCCGCCAATGCCGTCTCGTAGGCCGTTCGGGTTGCCCCGCTCGCGGGCGCTCCGACAATCAGCAATAACCCACGAGCTCGAAGGTGCTCACGAGCCGGCCGATCGACATCTCGTTGTACGTACTCCGTGCTGCTCGGACCTTGGCTCAGTGAGCTCGCTACTCCGAGCGAATCGAACGGATCGATCTGGTCGAATCGTTGAAGGGGCCAGATCTTCACGCAGCGCGCGATTGACCGCAGCCATGCAGCCTCATCAGCTGCCGCCTGCTCGGCTGCGACCTTGAGCGCAGCATCACGGTCACGACGGATCGCCCTGATTTCGCGCAGAACCTGCACAACCACCAGCAGACCGAGTGCGGCCCAGGGGAGATATGGCCGCCGCTCGAGCCAGCCTGGCACGGCCGCGGATGCGTAGTTGGTAGTCAGGCCGATCGATACGAGGGTCAGCGCCGTAATCGCGACCGCAATCCAGTCTTTCCAATGCGTTCTGTTGCTCCCCACCCGCGCATACTGCCACGCTGCGGAGACTTGCGACACACCCAGCGAATGATCCAAGCGACCGCTTTAGCTGGTCCTGCGTCGGTCGCTGACTGCATAGCAGAGATCGTACGTCGGGAATCGTGGCTGCGACTGGCTGGTGCGGCCTCCACCTTCAGCGAGAGGTGGTCGCAGAGTCGTCGCGAAGGCCGAGCCGGCGATGGCTGCGGCTGCGAAAGTTGTGGAGATGAGCCGGTGGACCGTCATATTTCAACCGTAGCCGAGGGAGCCGGGATCCCTTTGTTTGTTGGGTTACCGCATCACTACGCGGGCTAGCCCAGTCGGAGATCGTCGAGGGTGTTGTAGTTCCACAGCATGCCGTGGCCGGGGGGGTCTGGCGGGGCTGCTCGGCCCGTCTTTGATGGCCAGGCTTTCGACCTGGTTCCTGATCACGACCTTCAGCGTCTCCTTCGGCACCCATGTGCTACATCTGCCGGCGCGGACGATGATTGTCGTCGCGGGTGCAACAGCTGCGACCCACGGGCTTCTCGTCATCCCGCGGCATTCGTCGTCGAACGCTACGGCCGCAGGGTGCCGATGGTGGTCAGATCGATCGGAGTGGCAGTCCTCGCCGTTCCGGCTTTCGCCCTGCTCCGCTCCGCCGTACCAGCACACACGACATGTCCTGCGCCGGTGATCGAGAAGTACCAGCCGCTCTTCTCCCAGGACCGCTCACAGGAGTCACTGTCTCTTGCCTCTTCGATCCGTCAGATACCAGACGGCCTCCCCTGCACCTGCAGCAGCGAACACGGCAACAGCGATCCATGGAAAGGCCGGCTGCGTGTCGACGGCAGGGCGGGTTCTAGTCAACGTCGCAACACGCGGTGCGTCGCCGAGGCTAGCAGCGCTGTGAACAACTCGGCAGGCGAGCGGTCTCCGAGGACGTGACGGGGCCGGTGGGTTGATCTCGTTCTCGACGGCCCGCAGGTGCGCTGGAGAGTGAATGCTGAGATCGGTTCCTTTGGGGAAGTACTGACGCAGGAGTCCGTTGGCGTTCTCGTTCGAGCCGCGTTGCCAGGGTGAGTGGGAGTCGCAGAAGTAGATCGGCGCTCCGAGCGTCGCGGCGATGGCGGTGTGGCGGGCCATCTCGGTTCCCTGGTCCCACGTGATCGACCGCAGCAGCGCTGGTGGCAGATCGCTCATGCGCGCCTGCAACGCGGCGTGCAGGGCATCGCTGTCGCGTTGCCGAAGATGCAACAGCCGGATGGTCCTGGTGGACCGCTCGATCAGGGTCCCGATGGCTGAGGCCTGGTCTTGGCCGATGATGAGGTCTCCTTCCCAGTGGCCGGCCTCGCTCCGGTCTTCGGGCGGGAAGGGCCTGTCGTGGATCGACAGCATGGGCTGCTCGAAGCGGGGTCGGCGGCGCTCGGTCTTTTGATGGGCTCGCCGGTGATCCCGCCCGGTGCGCAGCGGCGAACGATGCTGCGGTGCCACTCGCGGCGGCCGCAATAGCGTGGTCCCGGGCTGATAGACGGCCTGGTAGATGCTCTCGTGACACAACCACACGCCGGCTGCTCCGGATGGCGCAGCCGAAGCTGCCGGCTGACCTGCTGCGGGCTCCACCGCTGCGACAGCAACTCTCCCACCACGGCATGCAGCTCGGGGTTGGTGTCGAGGCGACGACGATGCCGGCGGGCCCGGCGAGCGTCGCCTGACGGTGCGCATCGAACGGCCGATAACTACCGCCCGCGTGCGCGTTGCGGCGCAGTTCACGCGAGATCGTCGACGGTGCCCGGCCCAGACGATCCGCTATCTTTCGGACGCCGCAACCTGCCTGGCGCAGGTCCGCGATCTCGATCCGCTCCTCCTCGGAAAGGAATCGTGAGCTGACCTGCCGCACCGCGAGCCGGTCGAGCGGAGCAACGAAGCCGACGACCTGGCCCTTGCGGTACGTCTTGTAACCGCGCGACCAGTTGTTCCCGGTGGTTCTCGAGATACCCACCTCGCGGGCCGCGGCCAGGATGCTCCAGCCACGATCACGCAACTCCACGAACCGCTGACGCTTGGCCGACTGCGGCCTACGCCCCGGCCCCATCTTCACACGACGAGACGACAACACAACCTCCGGATCCAGGACGAAGTGTTGCAACCGTCAGTAGAAACCACCCTGCCGCCTAGGGGTCAGTTTCCACGTGCCGTCGACATACTGCTCCTACGAGTCGCGGATGCGTTGGTGGCGATCGGCTGGCGCGCCTACGCGGATTCCTTCGCCTCGCGTCGGTGTGGGCGAGCGGGCGTTTGGTTGCGGCGTACGGCATGCGGCCGTGCGGAGGGGATGAGGTATCGAGCGAGTGGTCGACGAGCAGGGGAGCACACGGGCAGCTCAGTCGTGATGGCGAGCCGGGAAGTGTATTGCGGCGCCCCAGCCGGTGTTGTCGTTGAGTGCCTGTGATGGATTTCGTGCATATGGATCACGTGATGTTGCGAGCAGGACTGGTCATCTACGGACTGTCCGAGTCGAGGAGCGCAACCGTCGATCAGCGCCAGGTAACGGATCCGCTGCCGGGCGGGCTGTTCCCGGCCAGGGCAGCGTTCGCTGGGTCACTGAGGGCCTTGGTGGTGTCCGGATCCAGGCCGTTGCCTGTCTGGGTCAGTGCACCCGCAGCGCCGCCCCAACGGTCGGCGACAGCGCGAGCTCGCAGGCGATGACCGTGGCGGCCAGGATGATCGCCATACGAAGAGCGGCTTGCGCAGCCCACCGGCGGAAAGACCGGTCATGACACCCAGTGTCGCAGCAGAATGCCTCGACCGGGGTTCGTCAGATCAGTGTGCAGAAGACATCTTTGGCCTGTTTGGGGCGAGTGGGCAGCGAAACCCTCAGGCTGAGGACGTTGTTCGACTCGTCTTCCTCGGCGATCTCGTTGTTCGGGTCGACGGTCACCGTACAACGATGCGATCTCCCGTAGTCGTCCGTCGCGAGATCGACCTGCATACCGGTGGATCCTGATCCTGAGCCGAAGGCAGTGTGACCGCCTCCGCCGAGACCGGTATCGCTGAGGAGATTGAACGGGACGAGATGGTCGTAGTCACCCGCACCTTTGTTTCGGACTGTCACGAAGAGGGTCAGGCCGTCGGCGCCGCTGATCTGGCCACCAGGAACGACCGAACACCGCGGTTCTGCGGACAAGGTGAAGTCCGGGCAACGGCAGTCCCGGCGTGGTGGTGGGGGGAGTCGTCATCCAGGTGTCGGCCTCGAGGCTCACGATCGACGCCGGCCCCTTCAGGTTCTGATGAATTCGCATCTGAGCAGTCCCGCCTTCGCCAGGCTCGATGTGCACCGTGATGGAGCACGCCTGAAGTTTGACCAGATCCTCTTTCTCGCAGTTCCCGGTCTGGGAGAAACGTTCCGCGATATTGCCTCTGAACTCGATGAGGCCAATTTTCAGCAGGGTCTTTCCGCCACTCGTCACCACGACCTCGGAGTCGCATTGATCGCCGGTGCAGCGGACCTGCTTTGGCTGCACATCGATGCACAGCTGTCCCTCGCAGTGCCCAAACTTCCCGCCGGTCGTGGTGGGCTTGGAGGTTGTGGGAGTTGTTGTTGGGTCGTTCGCAGGATTCACGCCCGGCGGCACGGGGAACGTGTTCACCATCCCGAGCGCCGTTTCCGGGACCGAGAATCCGACGTACGTCAGCACCAGCGCGACGACGGCGGCAACGATCCCTCCGAAGAGTCGGAGTCGAGAGAACTTCCCGGCGGTGGCGATCAGCGGCGGGATGGCCGCGCCCAACGCGGCTCCGATCAGCTTGACGGTCGGCGACTTGTCCAGCGCAACGGTGACGAGTGTCCCGGCCACCGAGCCGACCACCGCCAACAGCGTCGGAACAAACGCCGCTTCCGCCTGCTCCTGTGCTTTGCTCGACTCTTGTGCATTCATGTCGATCACGTCCACGATCGTGGCTGCCGGGAACGACCCCCGAATGATCCGACGTGAACGAACCGCCCGCCCCCATCGCAATTATCGCTCTCATCGCCGACCAACACCAGACCGTGAATCCACCGGCCAGCGTCCCTGGCTTGTCGTTCAGGCTTTCAAACCCTTGCTTGACCCGGTGAAATGTATTTCCGCCCTGGACACCGCGCGGCAAAGGGCGACGATCGAATGACAGGCAGCACAACTGGTGGACCGGCGTGATTCGGGTCCCTGCTCAGATCTGATCCATTGACTACCACTTCGCCTGACGGCATCGTGTAAATTGTCAATTTGTCACCACTCACGGGGAGGGGTGTCGGGCGAGTCGCGGCACGCCGCCTAGACGACGGATGCCTCGGGGGCGATTCGATATGGGCGCTCAATGGGCTCGGCTCGGGCCATCCGGCCCCGGTGGTCCAGGGCACCCAGCTACCACACCGACGGGGCCAGTGCGCGTGACCTACCCGGTTCGACTCAGCCTGCTCAGCGGCTTCGAGCTGGTCATCGATGGGGACGCTGTACATGTCCCGACGAGCAGCCAGCGGGTGCTGGCCTTCCTTGGCCTGCACATACGACCGCAGCCGCGCACCCAGGTCGCGCGCAGCCTGTGGCGCGAAGCGACCGACCAGCGAGCAATCGCGAATCTCAGGGCTGCGCTGTGGAAGCTGCACGTCATCAGGGAACGGGTGATCGTCGCGCGAAAGGACCAGCTGTCTCTTTGCGGGGAAGTGTCGGTCGACCTCGCCGAGGTCTTGCAGAGGGCCCGTGAGCTTCTCGACATCTCCTGCGCCGGGGGCACCGACCAGCCTGCAGCGCCCGCCGAGCTGTTGGACCTGCTCTCCAGAGACGTCCTGCCTCACTGGGATGAGGACTGGGTCGTCATCGAGCGTGAGCGGGTGCGGCAACTGCGGATCCACGCCATCGAGGCGCTGTCGGTGCGTCTGCGCCGCCAGGGTTGGCACGCGGAAGCCGTCGAGGCCGGCCTGGCCGCCGTCGCCGCGGACCCGTTGCGGGAGAGCGCCCAGCGTGTGCTGATCGAGGCTCACCTGGCTGAGGGTAACGCCGCGGACGCGCGGCGCCAGTTCGAAAGCTTCCGCGACCTGCTCTGGAGAGACCTCGCGATCCGCCCCACTCCGGCGCTGGACGCGCTGATGGCCCGGCGTTGAGCCGGCGACGGCGTCACTGACTGACCCGACCGGGGACGGCGGGTGTGCGCACCCGGTCCAGGAGCGTCTCCGTGTCGGCCGACACGGAGACCCGGGAGTCGGACGCCAGTCGACGCCGGTAGCCGTCCAGAGTCCGCTGAGCGTCGTACTCGTTGCCCTCGGACAGGTGGGCCTCCATCACCAGCCTGCAGGTGACCTCCCGCATGGGGTCGATCGCCATCGCCGTCAAGCCGAGCTGGATCGCCTCCGCGGGGTCGCCGCGAGCCAGCGCCCCTCTCGCCCTGGACTCGAGCACCCGCAGAATCAGCTGGCGCAGCCGCTCGCGCTCGATGGTCAGCCAGTCGTCGTACCAATCCGGGAGGAGGTCGATGAACAGGGAGTCGAACGCCACCGGACCATCCAACCCGCAGTTCGCGCTGGCCGTGATCTCGCCGACGCCGTCACGGGTGTCGACCCACACCGACTCGGCTAGTCGTAGCCGCGTCGGCGTGGTCTCGATCAGTTCCACGGGCAGTCTCCGGAGTCGCCACAGGGTCGAGCGCAAGCTCGCCCGCGCGCGCTCCTCGGTGCTGTCCGGCCACAGCTGCAGGGCCGCGAAGTCCCGCTCCACGCCGCGCGCGGTCAAGGCCACGAAGGCGAGGAGCCGTTGCGTGCTGGGCTGCAGGGTGGGGGCCTGCTGCCCGTCGATGGTGAGCTCGAACCCGCCGAGCAAGTGGAGTCGTACGTCGGGCATTCCGCCCCCCTCGGTCGCTAGCGAAGTGGTCACGATGCCAGAGCGAGCACTTCCGGGCCGTCACCACGAACGCCGCACCCGCGTCACCATCGCCTCATCCGCCGGTCAGGCCCGGGCTCACCCCTCCTTCTCGAACGAGCGCACCACTGACTCCACGGCCTCCAGGATCGCGATGGTGCCGATCAACGGTTCGCCAGGCTCGACCGCGCCGACGAGCAGCCGAGCGCGCGGCCGCGGGTCGTGAGCCTCCGTCCACAGCCGAAGCACCACGATCAGGTCGTGGGGTGAGGAGTGCGTAGCCCCAGTCACCGGGCGACCATCGCGCAGGGAGGCCGTCGCGCACCGAGGTCAACCGCACTCCGGGGGAGCCGGGGCAAGGGCCGGTCGAGGTCCACGGGCAGACTCTCGGCGGCTCCCGTTACACGCGCGTCACCGGCCGTGGGGACCGTGTCATGCCTGTGACGCGTGGGTGACGTGGAATGCCCACAGTCAGGCTGGGGCGAAGTCCAGGGGCGACCTCGAGCAACTGAAAGACCTGAACCATTTCTAAGGCCGAGACAAGCGGTGATCGCGAGTCCCTTAAACCACTCCTCGCACCGGCCTTTGCATACCGCGGAGCGAATGGCAAGTCTTCAAAGGCGCGGAATTCATTTCGGCCCGTCCCTCGCATTCGCAGCGTCACAGCGAGGTGCTCGCGATCGAATTGCTGTCTCACGATCGCGCCATTGTGTCGAGCATCGTGAAGCCTGCCGACACGAGTGACGACAGCACGCACGGTCGGTTCCACGATGTCCGCCTTTACATGCGCAAGCAGGACCGGGGCGATTGGGTGCTGCTGGCGTGGGCAAACGAGGGCGCTCTCCCTCCCGGCCAGCATGTCGAGCCAGCCGGCCATCTCGCTGGACGCGAGAGTAACCAAGGCGTGGAGATTGGGAGGCACCACGCGAGCTCGGGCAGCGACGACGAGAGCAAGATGGTCACCGTCGCCTCGTGGCTGCTCAGATTCGCCGCGGCCATTCTCGCCTACCTCACAACACATTTTCTGTTCACCGAGAGTGTCAGTCGGGACGAACGACGGCAATCGGCCGTGATCGCCGCAGTCGGTGCGGCCATTTCCTTGGCCGGCGCCTACATCGTTGTGCTCTACGGTGGATATGCCAGTCGCAGTTGGAGGACCACGGACGTCATCGCCTGGCAGTACGGGTGGCTCGACCTCGTTCCCGAGGTCGAACGCCCCCCGATGAGTCGGACGCCTCCAGCGGCGCGGCAAGTTCGCCATCGACCGGTGGGCGGCCTCCCTGGAGTCATCGTCTCTGGCGCCTGGCTACCTACGGCCGGCGTCATGCGAGGCCTGCTCAGCCGGACCGCCTGGCGCCCGTCTTCGAGGTCTTCTTCATCTTCACAGTGGTGGCGTTCGTCGCCCTCATGGTGGGTGGTGCCTACTCGCGGCTGCGACGTTGACCACTGCCGTCAGAAGCGGTTTCCGGCCCCAGCCGCCGGTGGTCAACGCGGACGTGTCGCACGCCCCTTCGGGTGATCCGAGCGCGTGGATCTGTCCCTCGGCTGAACCCACTCTGCATCGGTTTTGGATCCTCCGATCCATGGTTCGGCGATGGAGACCCGCCGGAGAATCGGGCGATCGAGTTGACCTTCTCTGAAGGGCCCGTCCATGAGCCGAACGCGCGCGATCCTCGCAGGGCCGTTCGCCAGCACGCCCTTCGCGAACGGGCTCAGGATGTTCCTCGCGGGCTCGGGGCGGTTCGACACGGTCGAAGCGGCGGACCACGCCGCCGTGGACGACCTGCTCCTCGAGGACGGCCCCGTCGTGGTCATAGCCGAGGGGATCGACCTGCGCTGGGCGCTCGATCTCCTGGACCGTGCCGGTCAGCTCTCCGTCGTCCTCCTCGACGACGCCGGTCGCCGGGCAGTGATGACCGTCGACGACCCCGGCGCGCAGCACCTCGTGCGACTTATCGAGGAGCTGGGTGTGCCGGACCGCGCGGGCGCGGGCACGCGCCCAATCGCGCGACTGCACCTCGTCGACCCCTCCCACGCCAGTGGGTCCGCCGAGGTCCAAGACCCCACCTCGCCCCTCAATCTCGACGCCCAACCACCCCGCCCGGAATCGAGCCGCGGCCTCGACTCGACGGCAGTCCCCTCGATCCGTTCTGATCCGGCTTCTGTCGACCATCCGGCTTCTGTCGACCTCACGTCGGTGACGACGTGGCTCAGCCTGGTGCTTGGCGTCCGGCTGCGGGAGCGCGCCGAGGGGGCCAACGAGCCCTCCTTCGCGGGTTGGACCGCGTCGCCGAGTGACGCGCTCGCTGGTCTGGGCCTCGAGAACAACACCGCCGACGAACTGCGTGCTCGATTCGCTGATACGGATCGTGGCGTCATCGTTGACCGGCGCGGTCTGCCTGCCGTCCTCGCCGCGGCGGCCAGGAGCTTCGCTCTCAGCGACGGGGAGTTGCGTGCCCTGCTGGTCGCGCTCGCGCCGGAACTTGATGCTCGCTTCGGGGTTGCGATCGGGGTGCTGCACGACGATCTGAACCGCCGCAGGCCGAGCGTCACCTTACTGGACGAGCTCGGCGAGTCGCGGTTCGGTGCGTGGCGGTGCCGGCAGGAGCTCGAGGCGACAGGGTCGCTCCTCGGCCGGCGGCTCCTCGTGCCGGATCGACGCGACCCCACGGTGCCTGTGGTCGAGGCGGGTCTCCTACCCCTGCCCGCGTTGATCGCGTCGTTGTTCTCGCCCACGATCGACGCCGCGGCCCGGGCGACGGGTGCGCGCCTCGTGCGGTCCCGCGGTGTGGTCGCTGCGGCCGGTGCGGAGCAGCGCGCGGCCCAGCAGTTGGAGGCCGCGATTGCAGGGGCTGATGGCACCGCGCTCGTGCGCCTCGCTGAACCGGCTGGCGGGTGGTTCGAGCGTGTCGCGGCCGCGACGGGCCTCACGCTCGTCGACGGTGACCTCGCCGCTGTCGCGGACGGGCGTCCGATCGACGACGCCATCACGAGTTGGTTGTGCCTCGCCGCCATGACAGGCGCCGGCCTCCACCTGCGGGGAGTGGGCGAGCTCACCGCGCCTGACCACCGGCGCCTCGGAGAGGCGCTCCGGTCGTTCGCTGGGACCGTCGTCGCGGTGGTGTACGACGGACCGAGTCCCGACATCGAGTCGGACTGCCCGGCGGTCGTACTACGTCGGCCCGAGCTGGACGTGGGGGAGCGCATCGACCTGTGGTCGTCGGCCGCCGCCAACAGCGGTCTCGTCCTCTCCGAGGTCGACGCCACGGCCCTAGCAACGACGCTTCCACTCGGCCCGTCGGAGATAGCCAACGCCGTCGCCCGGTTCGCAGTACAGCCGCTCGAGGCGGATGAGCCGATCGCTCGGCAATTGCGGCAGGTCGCTATCGATCAGCGGAGCCATGACCTGCCGCCGACCGTGCGGTCGATCGCGACGCGGTTCGCCTGGGATGACCTTGTCCTGGCGGACCCGGCCAAGGCGGAGCTTCGGTCGATCATGGCGCACTTCACGCTGTCGGCTTCGGTGCTCGACCGGTGGGGTTTCGTGGACCGCCTGACCTACGGCCGAGGCGTGTCGGCGCTGTTCAGCGGCCCCAGCGGCACGGGCAAGACGATGGCGGCCCAGGTCCTCGCCCTCGAGCTGGGCGTCGAGCTGCTGCTCGTCGACCTCTCGAAAACCGTGTCCAAGTACCTCGGCGAGACGGAGAAGAACATAGACGCCGCCTTCCGCGTCGCCGAAGGGCGCGGCGCACTGCTCCTGTTCGACGAAGCCGACGCGCTGTTCGGCAAGCGCTCCGAGGTCAAGGATGCCCACGACCGCCATGCCAACGTGGAGGTCGCCTACCTCCTCCAGCGCATGGAGGCGTTCGAGGGCATCGCCATCCTCACGACGAACCTGAAGCAGAACATCGACGACGCTTTCCTTCGACGCCTGCGGTTCCTTGTCGACTTCCCCCTGCCCGACGCCGCGGCGCGTGAGGTCATCTGGCAGCACGCCTTCCCGGAACGTGCTCCGCTTGCGGACGACATCGATTTCGGCTTCCTCGGGCGGCGGCTCCAGCTGTCCGGCGGGACGATCCAGCAGATCGCGCTGCACGCCGCCTTCGCGGCCGTGGACGACGGGCCGATCCGGATGCGCCACATCCTCGCCGCGACCCGGCGTGAGCTGGACAAGCTCGGCATGTTCGACGCCGGACGGGCCCTCGAAGCCCGCGCCGCACGGGCAGGTGCGGCATGAGCGCCGACGCGATCGCCGACCTGACCTCGGCGATCCGCAACCGCATCGAGGCGGCGGTGGGCCAGTCGACCGTGCACATCGGACCGCCGGTGAGCTCCGACCTCACGGCCGGCGAGTCGATCACACTGTTCCTCTTCCACGTCGAGCCGAACCGGGACCTGCGCAACGTCGAGCACCTCGTCGAGCCGCCCGGGGGCGGTCCCGACGACCTGCTCGTCCCGTCCGAGGCCCTCCCGCTCGACCTGCGCTACGTCATCTCGGTCTTCCGGCGACCGCCGAACGCCGCCGACCCGGTGGAGCTCCGCGTGCTGGGGCAGCTCGTGCAGGCGCTTGCGGCGCAACCGACCTACACCGACCCGGTGCTGCCGGGCCAGACGGTGCGGCTCACGCCTGAGCCCTACCCGATGGAGGAGATGAGCCGGGTGTGGGGCCTGTTCCCGACGACGCCGTACCAGTCGTCGATCGTGTACCTCGCCACGCCCGTGTTCATCACGTTCGCGACGCCAACCCCGGCGGCTCCCGTGACCGAGCGTCGGCTGCGCGGCGGCGTGCTCACCGGCACGGAGGTCGGGCCATGAGCGGCACCATCGAGTTCCCGGCACTCGACCCGAAGGTCGACGTGGTCACGGCGGTCCTGGTGCCCGCGGATCGCGCCAGCCGCCGGGCCGTGACGTCCGGTGTGACCGCGACGCTCTTGGACCCGACCGCCGAGCGAGCGCTGCCGGACCGCATGGTCCGCAGCCTCAGCGGCGCACTCGTGCTCCTGAACCGGCCACTCGGGCAGGCCTACACGTTCCGGATCGACCCGACCGCGGCGGGCTACGCCGGTCCGTTCACCCTGGCGTTCCAGCCCCAGGCGGCCGCGCGGCGAAGGGTCGTATGGCTGTCGAGCCGGCCGGACTCGCCGATCGACGCGGGCGCGACGGTGGTGCGCGGCGTGATCACCCGGAGTGCCGCGGACGCGTCGGCCTCCGGCCTCGAGGTCGCGGCGGTGCCCGACCGGTCCGACGGCGGTGCACCGGCGGACGGCGATCCCACGTTCGTCGGAATCACCGATCGCAGCGGGAGCTTCGCCGTGGCCCTCTCCCTGGAGCCACCCGACGACGGCGACCTGACCGCCGAGGTCGACACGACGATCACCCTCAACCGCGGCGGTACCCCGCAGCGCGACCTCGTCGTGCCGCTCCGGCCCGGGCGCGAGCACGTGTTCTCCGAGCCCCTGGACCTCGACGGCAACAACGAGCCGCCGTTCACGGAAGGGGCCTGACCATGGCCGACTCCCGCGCCCGCAACGACTTCACGCCGCGAACGTCGCGGCCGCCCACCCATCCAACCGACCCACCCACCCACTGCCCAGGAGGCACCCCATGCCTGAGTACCTAGCTCCCGGGGTCTACGTCGAGGAGATTGAGCGCGGACCCAGGCCGATCGAGGGGGTGGCCACCAGCACGGCCGCGTTCCTCGGCGCCGCCGAGCGCGGTCCGAGCCGACCCCGCCTCGTCACCAGCTACAGCGAGTACGTGCGCTACTTCGGCGGCATCTTCGACGATGCGGCCTACCTGCCGTACTCGGTACGGAGCTTCTTCGAGAACCGCGGTCGCCGCGCCTACATCGCCCGCATTAGCGGGGACAACGCCGCCCGGGCCGCCGTCACCGTCGCGGGCCTGAGCCTGAGGGCGACGGGTGTGGGGACCGCCTACAACCGTGTCTGGCTCACGATCGACGAGGCCAAGACGAAGGGCCAAAATCAGGAGGCGCTCGGGTTCCGGCTGCGGGTCTGGTACTGGGACAAGGACCAGCCCGGCGTCCCCTACGACCGCGGCGCCGTCGCCGCGGGGGTCCCGCTGCCCGGTCCCGAGGCGAGCGCGTCGGAGGTCTTCGACGACCTGCGCCTGGAGCCCACCTCGCCGTCGTACTTCCTCAAGCGGGTGAACGGCAGCAACCCGGTGGCCGGTGGCAACTCCTCGTTCATCGAGTTCGTCGAGGGCGCCGCGGTCCCCGCGTCGGTGGCCGGCATCGCGGGATCGGCCGCACTCGAAGGCGGCGTAGACGACAACGCCGTCACCGTCGGCGACTTCGAGGGCATGAAGGACGACCCGAACGACCGCACCGGCCTCGCCGCGCTGGGCCTGGACCGCTACCGGGACGTCGCGATCGTCCACGCTCCCGCTGCGGAGAAGGCGGTCGCCAAGGCGGTGGTCACGCACTGCGAGCGGAACCGGTTCCGCTTCGCCGTCATCGACGCACCCCCGGAGCAGGGCGTCAGCGATGCCCTGGAACCCCGCGACACCGTGCAGGACACCCAGTACGGCGCGTTCTACTACCCGTGGATGTTCATCAGCGATCCGCGCAACGGCGCCCGGAAGAAGGTCCCACCCGGGGGAGCGGTGTGCGGCATCTACGCCCTCAGCGACAACACGACCGGCGTGTGGAAAGCACCGGCTAACGAGGTCGTCGCCGACGCCATCGACCTGGAGTACGAGGTCACTACCGGTGCCCAGGAGGTGCTCAACCCCAAGGGCGTGAACGCCATCCGGCGCTTCCCCGGACGCGGGATCCGCGTGTGGGGCGCCAGGACGCTGTCGAGCGACCCGCTGTGGAAGTACGTGAACGTGCGGCGGCTGTTCATCTTCCTGGAGGCCTCGATCTACTTCTCAACCCAGTGGGTGGTGTTCGAGCCCAACGACCCGCGGCTGTGGGCGCGGGTGAAGCAGACCATCACCCTCTTCCTGCGCACGCAGTGGCGCGAGGGAGCGCTGCTCGGGGAGAAGGAGGAGGAGGCGTTCACCGTCTCGGTCGGGCGGGACACCATGACCGAAGACGACATCCTGAACGGCCGCCTGATCGTCGAGATCGGCATCGCGCCCGTCCGACCCGCCGAGTTCGTGATCTTCCGCATCTTCCAGCAGACGCAGGAAGCCACGACCTGAGCCACCCGCGCCATCGGAGAACGGAGCAGTCATGACACGGGAAGACCCCCTGAGGAACTTCCGCTACCGGTTGGAGATCGATCAGATCCAGCAGGCCGGGTTCGCGGAGGTCGCCATCGGTGACCTGTCCAACGAGCCGATCGAGTACCGCGAGGGCGACGAGGTCACCACGGTCCGCAAGCTCAACGGCCTCACCAAGTACGCGAACGTCACGCTCAAGTGGGGCGTCACTTCCTCCAGCGAGGTCGCCGACTGGCACCAGCTGGTCGTCGACGGCGCCACCCCGCTCGACGAGGCGCGGCGCAACGTGGTGATCCGGCTGCAGGACGAGGCCGGGCAGGACAAGGCGGCCTGGGAGCTGACGAAGGCCTGGCCGTGCAAGTACGACCCGACCGACCTGAACGGCAAGGGCAACGAGGTCGCCATCGACACCCTCGAGCTGTGCAACGAGGGCATCAAGAGAATCCAGTGAGTCGGAGGAGGCACCGAGATGTTCCAGACCGAGGTCGAGTTCACCCTGCCGAAGGGCTACGTGGACGACGAGGGCGTCCTGCACCGGGACGGCGTCATGCGCCTGGCGACCGCAGCGGACGAGATCCTGCCGCTCAAGGACCCGCGGGTGCAGCAGAACCCCGCCTACCTCACGATCATCGTGCTGGCGCGGGTCATCACGCGGATGGGGTCGCTGCCGTCGATCAACACCAAGGTCGTCGAGGGGCTGTTCGCGTCCGACCTGGGTCATCTCCAGGCGCTCTACGAGCGACTCAACGGCGACCCCGACCAGGTCGCCCTGGCCGGGGCCGACGACCTCGCCGCGCTCTACGGGCTGGAGGCGGTCGGAGGTGGCGACCGATGATGCTCTACCCCGTTGACCAGCTGTACGAGGAGATGGCCTTCATCGCCATCCACTTCCACTGGTCACGCGACACGCTGATGGCCCTCGAGCACGGCGAGCGGCGCCGATGGTGCGAGGAGATCTCGGCGATCAACCTGCATTTCAACGAGCGGGCACCGAGCCTGCTCGACGTGACGTGAGGGCGTGACATGACGCGCCCCGACCCGTACCGGGCCTTCCGCTTCCGGATCGAGATCCAGGGTCTCGTCCAGGGCGGCTTCCGGTCGGTCGGCGGGATCGAGAGGCAGACGACCGTCGAGCCGTACCGCGAGGGCGGGGTGAACGACTTCGAGCACCAGCTCGTCGTGAAGACGACCTTTCCGCCACTGACCCTGCAGCAGGGCCTCGTCGACACGACGCTGTGGGACTGGCACCAGGAGGTGATCGACGGGTCGGTCACGCGGCGCGACGTCACGATCGAGCTGCTCGACGAATCCGGTCGGGAGGCCTGGCGGTGGGTCTGCCAGGACGCCTTCCCCGCCAAGTGGACGGGAGCGGACCTCGACGCGGTGGCCGGGACGATCGCCACCGAGTCCGTCGAGCTCGTGCACCACGGGATCCGGCGCCGATGAGCCGCCCGATGGTCCCGATGCGCCGGCTCGGACGGATGACCCGCCACCGGCGGGTACGGCGGCGCCCGGTGGCGCTCGTCCTGCGCCGTCCACGGGCGCACGCCTCGCCGCAGCGTCCCACGATCCGCGCGGCGGATCAGGTGTCCGTGACGCTCGCGCCCCGCTTCACGGTGGTCCTCCAGCAGTTCGTCACCAACGCCGCGCTCGTGCGGCAGCTCGCGCACGACGCTGTAGCCGAGCGCGGCGCTCCTGCCTCGACCGCCGACGCCCGTTCCGACGTGGCGTCGCAGCTCGCGTGGTCGTGGCCGGCGTCGCCGATGCCAGCGCGCTCGCTCAGGCGCCGCGCCGACCGGCCCATGGGAACGACCGGCGTCCTCCGGCTCGCCGGGCGGGCAGCGCCTCCGAAGGCGACCGTGGTCGTCACGCCGACGGCACGGCCCGGTACGACCATCGACGCCCGTCCCGGCTCCGGGCGACCCGGGTACATGACGCGCGGCACGTCAACGCAGCCGGTGTCCCCGGCCCATGGGGGGACATCCGCCGCCCGTCGATCCGGGCAGCCGCTCGCAGCCGTCGGAGTGATGGGTGAGCCGGGTCAACCGTGGCGAACGGCTTCCGGGACGCCCCTCGGCCCACGCCCGCACAGCAGTCTCTCCGTCGCTGATCCCGGGCGGGATCGACGGGTCACCGGCGCCGCCGCCACCCGGCGGTGGGTCGGAGCCCGGCAGCACTTCTCCGACGAGGTTGCGACGGCCGGACGGTCCCGGCCGCGGGTCGACCTCGCCCTCGCCGGCTCCACACCGTCAGGTCGGCGCCACGACAGGCACGTCGCGCCCGTCCCCACCGTCTACCGGCAGGAGCCGTCGAGGGAGGCCGCCGCAGCCCAGGCCCCGGTGCCGGAGGCGAAGCCCTCCGTCGCCCAACCGGCCATCGACATCGACCGACTCGACCGCGAGCTGTGGCGCCGGTTCGAGAAGCGCTCCCGGACCGAGCGCGAGCGACACGGGCGGGCGTGAGCGGTCATGAAGCAGCAGCTGACCCGGGCGACGGTCGAGGTCCTGAAAGGCAGCGCGAAGGGCACCGTCATCGAGGTGCTCTTCAACCCGACGGAGTACAACGTCGAGCACTCCGCCAGCTTCGGCCAGACCGCCCCGCCGGGCCTCGACAACCCCATCACCCAGTTCGTCAACGGCAACGCCCAGGTCCTCACCATGGACCTGCTCTTCGACACGTATACCGGCGGGGGCCAGGACGTGTCGGAGCGGACCCGTCGGCTCACGGATCTCGTCCACGTCAACGGCGACCTCCACGCACCGCCTGTCGTGAGGTTCTCGTGGGGCGTCTTCCTGTTCACAGCGGTCATCGAGAAGGCCAGCCTGCGGTTCACGATGTTCCTTGCGGACGGCACCCCGGTGCGCGCCACGCTGTCGGTCACGTTCACGCAGTACAGGACGATCCAGGAGCAGCTCGAGAAGCCGCGGCGGAACTCCGCCGACAGGACCAAGCGCCGCAGGGTCGAGGGGCCGAACAGCCTGTGGCTGCTCGCCGACCGCGAGTACGGCGATGTGGCCCACTGGCGCCACATCGCCCGGGCCAACCGGATCGACGACCCCGGTCGACTCACGCCCGGCACCGTCCTGCTGCTTCCACCGCTCGACGACCCGACGACGGAGGTGCGCCGTGGCGGCCAAGGCACTTGACCAGCTCTCGCGCCAGCACGCGGACTTCTACGTCCCCACCTTCACCGTGCTCGTGGGGGAGCGCGACGTCGTCCGCGAGCTCTTCCTGACCGTGTCGAACGTGCAGCTGGACCTGAAGGAGCGCTCACCGGGTCAGTTCTCCTTCACCGTGGCCAACTCCTTCGACCTGGAGCGCCGGGAGTTCGTGGCCATGCGCGGTGACAAGCCGATCGACCTGTTCGAGCTGTTCGCCTTCGGAAGTCCCATCCGGGTCCGCCTGGGCTATGGCGAGGGACCGAGTCTCGAGCTGTCAGGGCTCGTGACCGAGCTGTCGACGAGCTTCGCCGCGGGCGGCACCCCCGAGCTGATGGTCAAGGGCTTCGACGCGCTGTACCCGTTGACGATCGGCAAGAGCACGAGGAACTGGGAGGACGAACCCGACAGCACCGCCGTGACGGACGTGGCGCGGAACCGGGGCCTCAAGGCGGACCCCGAGCGCACGACGCCGGTGCAGAAGCGCATCGACCAGAGCCAGCAAACGGACATGGCGTTCATCGAGTCCCTCGCCGAGCGCAACAAGGCGACCTTCTACCTACGCGGCGACGAGCTGTACTTCGGTTCACGGCACCAGCACGACAGCGCCGTCGTGTCGCTGTCGTGGGGCTTCGGGCTCGTCTCGTTTGCCCCGGAGGCGAATCTCGCGCGGCAGGTCAGCGAGGTCCGGGTGCACGCGCGGTCGGCGACCGAGGGCAAGGAGATCGTGGGCAAGGCGGGTCGCGGCGACGAGACCGGGCGCGACAGCGGGGCCTCGAGCGGCAGCGAGCGTGTCGGGAAGGCGCTCTCGTCCACGCCGCTCCTCAGCGTGCGCGCACCCGTGCACACGCAGGCCGAGGCGGATGAGCGCGCGAAGGCGCTCCTCGACGAGCGCGCGCAGGACTTCGTCACCGGCAGCGGCGAGTGCATCGGGCTGCCCGAGATCGTGCCCGACGTCAACGTCGAGCTCGGCGGGATGGGTCAGGGCTTCAGCAAGACGTACTGGGTCTCCGAGGCCACGCACACGATCGACGGCGGCGGCTACAAGACGACCTTCAAGGTGCAGGAGACAACGGTGCGATGAAGGACATCTTCGGTGGATCGAACGGGCCCGAGCGCGAGGCGGACGGGTATCTCAGCGGCGCCATGACCGGCGTCGTGACCGACAACCGCGATCCCGACGGCCTGGCCCGCGTCCGGGTGCGGCTGCCCTGGTACGAGGAGGGGGCCACGAGCTACTGGGCCCGGCTGGCCGTCCCCATGGCCGGTGACGGCACGGGCACCTACTTCCTGCCAGAGGTCGACGACGAGGTGCTCGTCATCGCTGAGGCCGGTGACCCCTCTCACCTGTTCGTGGTCGGCTCGCTCTGGAACGGCAAGGCCATGCCGCCGGCCAGCAACGACGGCGGCAAGAACGACGAGCGATTGATCCACAGCCGATCGGGCCACCGGCTGCGCTTCGTTGACGACACCGCCGCGCCGGAAATCGACCTGGAGCTGAAGGACGGTGCCCGCCTCCGGCTCGACAAGGACGGCGTGGTCGTGGACGCCGGCAACGGCAACTCCATCTCGATCGGGGCCTCGGGAACGGTCGAGATCAAGGCGACGCAGAAGCTCGACCTCCATGCGCCGGCGGTCACGATCCACGCCGACGCGTCACTGGAGGTCAAGGCGAGCGGCACCCTCACGCTCAAGGGCGCGACGGTCCAGATCAACTAGGAGGAGATATGGGACAACCAGCCGCACGGGTGGGCGACCAGACCAGTCACGGCACGCCGCTGGGACCGGGACCGGGATCGCCGATGGTGCTCATCGGCGGCATGCCGGCGTGGCGGGCCGGCTCGGACGTCCACACCTGCCCGCTGTCCGACGCGGGGAAGCCCCATGTCGGCGGGGTCGTGACGGTCGGCAGCGCCACCGTCCTCATCGGCGGGCTCCCCGCCGCCCGGCAGGGCGACCAGGTGGTCGAGGCCGGCGTCCCGAACGCGATCGCCGTGGGCGCTCCGACGGT
This sequence comes from Kribbella sp. VKM Ac-2568, assembly GCF_004345365.1. Taxonomy (GTDB): domain Bacteria; phylum Actinomycetota; class Actinomycetes; order Propionibacteriales; family Kribbellaceae; genus Kribbella; species Kribbella orskensis. The sequence continues at coordinate 38,180 of NZ_SLVF01000023.1, read as the reverse complement.
CCTGATCGGCTAGCCATGACCACCCTCGACCTGTCGTCGAACGACTTCCTCGGCACCGGCTGGGCCTTCCCGGTCCGGGTCGGCGCGCGCGGGATCGAGACGGTCGGCGGGGACGAGGACGTGCGCCAGTCGATCCACCTGATCCTGGCGACGGCCAAGGGCGAGCGGGTCATGCGCCCGGACTTCGGATGCGGCATCCACGACCTGGTGTTCGCGGCGGTCAGCACACAGCTGATCGCCCGGCTGCGGCGCGAGGTGGAGGACGCCCTGCGGACCTACGAGGCCCGCATCGACGTCCTGCGGGTGGTGGCCGGCACGACCGGCCTGGCGGCCGGCCGCCTCGACGTCGAGATCGACTATCGCGTGCGGGCCACCAACCAGACCGGCAACTACGTCTACCCCTTCTACTTCCGGGAGGCCTGAGTGCGATGCCCGAACAGCTCCCGACCACCGATGCCCGTCGAGCCGCGCAGCTGAGGGCCGAGCTGGACCGCATCGGCTCGGCCATTACTCCCGGATGGGGCGTCGCGACCGCGCCGGACTCGTTCGGGCGTGCCCTCGTCGAGATCGCCGGGCTCCTGGCCGAGGTGACGACGACCCAGCTCGATCGCACGGCCGAGCGCGATGCGCTGGCCTTCGCGGACACCCTCGACATCCCTCCGCCCGCACCGCAGGCCGCGACCGCCACCCTCGTCCTCGTCCCCGAGGAGTCGCGGACCGCGCGCACCTTGGTACCGCTCCGGACCCAGCTCGGCGTGAGCGTCGAGGGGGAGGAGGTCGTCTTCGAGACGGCACGGGCGCTCCAGGTGAGCCCGTGCCGGATCGCCGACGTCGTCGCGGTGGACCCCGGCACCGACCACGTCGAGCGTGCGCCGGGTCGCGTCATCGCGACGGAGCCGCCGCCGGCCGCCGTCGCGGGCCACCAGGTGGCGACCGCCGCCGGGGCGGCCAGCACCATGCTGCAGGTCACGCCGGCCCTGGGGATCGAGCCCGGTGACCAGGTCCGAATCCTGGGCGTGGCGTACCGCGTCGGCGACGTGAAGCAGGACCTCGTGACGCTGCTCGACCCGCTGGAGGCCGCGGTGCCCGCCAGTACCCCGCTCGAGCGCATCGAGGCCCTGGAGTCCTTCTCCCTGCGGAACCTCCAGGAGCACGCCGTCCACATCGGTCACGAGTCCCTGTTCAACCTCGAGCAGCCGGCCCGCATCGAGCTCGTGCTGACGCCGTCCGGGCTGGCCCGGCGGCTGGCCGCGTTAGACCTGCAGTACGCGATGTGGGGGACGCGGTCGGGGGAGGACGCCCCGAGGTGGCACGAGCTCGAGCTGGTCGGCGGCTCGGCCACCACGGTGACTCTGCGCAAGTCCTGGCAGGGATCCGTCGACAAGATCGAGGTCGAAGGCCGCACGAACCGCTGGCTCCGGATCGTCCACCCGGTGCCCATCACGACGGAGGGGGTGGCGGATCCCGTCGACCACGTCGCCCTGCGGGTCTCGTCCGAGCCGTCCTCCTCCGCGGCCACGACGCCGCCTCCAACGCCGATCGGCAGCACCACGATCATCCACGCATTCCACAACGCGATGCCCCTGGCGGTAACCGGCCGCTTCCTGCCGTTCGGGCCCACGCCCGCCCGCTTCGACATCTTCTCGTTCGCCGCGCCCGAGGCGCTCTCGAAGCCGGGCGCGAGGGTGGACCTCGACATCCGCGTGGCGGACGCGTCGTTGCTCGCGCTGACGGCCCCGCGGGACGGCGAGGTGAACGCGGCAGGCACGACGGCCTACGGCATCGACGTCGGCGGCCTGCTCTACTCCCTGACGATCTCGTCCGGGTCCGACGTGAGCTGGAGAGCGCTGCCGGGCCAGGCGACCGGCGGCGCCACGGCGGTGGTGCTCGACGGCGCGGCCGGGTTGCTCGTGGCGCGCACGGCCGGCTTCTTCACCTTCGACGTCCTCGTGGCTCGCGATCGGACCGGAGCGCTCGTCTACACGATGGTCGTCGACGGCGCCTTCGCTGGCACGTGGCTGCCGGTCCCCGCGGATGCCGGCGGCGACGCCGCGCTCGACGACGTCGTGCTGGTCAGGGGTGCGCTGCCGGGCGCCCCGAGCCCGGTCCGTCTCCTGCGCGTCGTCGACGGCCAGCTCCGAACCTGCGGCCTGGCGGCGAGCGGTCCCGACACCGTGTGGCAGACCGTGTCGTCGGCGGGGGTGGGCGGCCCCGATCTCGACCAGCCGGTGGCGATGACGCTGGTGCGGGGGACATCCGCGCAGGGCGGGGCAGCGTCGGTCACCATCGACATCGTCCTCGTCGCCGACGAGGGCTCGACGTGGCTCGGACGCATCGGTCCCGGGGCCGGCGGCCTCGCCGTCACCTGGAGGAAGCTGGCCGCGATGGGTGCGCGCGCCGACGTCCGCCCGGCCGCCACGCGACACGTGCGGACCGGCGCCGGTGAACAGCTCTGGGCGGCGTGGGCCGACGACAACGTCGGCATCGCCGCCTGGACCGGACGGACCGACGGCACCGTCGGCACGCGCCGCGACGCGAGCTTCCCGGGGTTCGCCGCTGCCTCCGGGAGCTCGCTGCGCGTGGCCGCGCAGCCGTGGGCCCCCTGGGCGACGCAGCCGCTCACCACGGCCGTCGCGTCCGATGGCCAGGGGAATCGCTCGGTCCTGGTGTGGTTCGACGAGAACTCCAGGAAGCGAGCCGCCCTGCCACACGACACGGCCGACCTGCCGCCCACGGACCTCGTCATCGTCGGGCCCCCGGTGGCGCAAGGGCCTCAGCGACCCCTGCTGGTGCTGCCCCGGACGGGCGAGGCACTCGTTGTCGCCCCCGTCGACCTGGAGGCGGGCGTCCCGCTGACCGCGGACCTGCGCGACGGGCTCGCCATCACGAACGAGACGGACGCGTCGCACTACGTGGATCTCGAGTGGGCCCAGGCGTCACGGGTGCAGGAGCTCGCGGCGGCCCGGATCATCAACGCGTCCGGCGACGACCGCGTCTACGAGATCGGCGGCGGCCTCCAGGGGGCCACGACGTACCGGTTCCTTCGGCGCCTCGGGACTGCCGCACACGACGTGATCGGCAAGGCCCGTGCCGGTGGGCAGCTGCGGTTGGAGGCCAACGACTCGCTCACCGACGTCGACGATCGCCTGGTCATCGGCACCGCGTCGACGAAGGTCACCGCCATCGACGACGTGACGGAGCCCGGGTTCCGGATCGCGACCCTCGACCCGCCCCTCGCCGGCACCGCCGTCGACGACGACGTCACATACACCGCGACGAAGGTGCTTGCGTCCGGGACCGTGGATCCGGCGGACCGGCGAACACTGGTGCACCTCGGGTCGGCCGTCAAGGCAGGCGACGTGGTGCGGTTCGACGACGGCGATCCGGAGCTGCTCGTCGTGGGCGCCGACGCGCGCAGCACCGACGGGCGGTGGTGGCGGACGGGAACCGCCTGGACGACCGTTCCGGCGTCCGGGTCGGCAGTGGTGCTGGGTGATGCGACCATCGGCGCCTGGACCGATCGAGTGCTCGAGCGCGGTTTCGACAACCCCGAACTCTCGTGGGAGTTTTTCGACGGCGACGGGTGGCGGCGGCTCGAGGACGGGTTCGTCGACCGCACCCGTGAACTGGCAGCCGGCGGCACGGTCTCGTTCCGGGTCCCCGCGGCCCTCGCGCCGACCGAGATCGGCGGTCGCGAGGACCTCTGGATCCGCGCCCGGCTCGTGGGCGGCGACTACGGCCGCCCGAAGTACGTCGTCACGTCGCAGACGACCGGGAACACGACGATCCAGTCGGCGGACATCGACACCACCGGGATGCACCCGCCGGAGATCGTGTCGATCGAGGCCTCGTTCGTCCTGGACGGCCGGGTGGCACCCGAGTGCGTGCTGGTCCGCGACAACCTGGCGACCCTGGACCAGACCCAGGCCAGCGCGGCGGACCAGGCGCGCTTCGCGTTGTTCTCGGGCGCCCGCGCCCTCGACTCCGAGGTCGACGGCCCGGCGCTGTACGTCTGCCTCACCCGCCCACCGGTGGGCTCGCTGGCGCTCCTCGCGGTCGTCGACGACCAGGCGGTCGGGGCCACCCTCACGGCAGAGGTGCTGACCGCCGCCGGATGGCGGCAGGCCGGCGTCGAGGACGAGACCGTGGCGCTGCACCGCACCGGCCTGGTCCAGGTGTTCCCGTCAACGCCGCCGGTCCGGGCTGCACGGTTCGGACGCGAGGGCTTCTGGCTGCGGCTGCGGTGCGTGACCGGAGCGACCGGGGACTGGAGACCGGTCGTGCGTGGACTGTTCGTGAACGCGGTTCCCGCCCAACAGGCCCGGACCATCGTGCAGGAGATCCTGGGCTCGAGCCGCGGGGAGCCGTCCCTGGTCCTCGAACTGGCGGAGCAGCCCGTCCTGCCGGAGACCGTCGAGATGCGCGTGCGGGAGGAGCTCGGCCAGGACGAGCTCCGGGCGCTCGAGGCGGACCTGCGCCGCTCGAGGCTCCGCTCTGGTCGTCCTCCGTCGGAGGTGCCGCGCGCCGCCGTGCAGGTCGACGGGATCGACGGCACCTGGGTACTCTGGCGCCTGGTCGACTCCTTCATCGGCGCCGACGGCGACGCGCGCGTGTACCGACTGGATCCCCGGACCGGCGGTGTCACCTTCGGCGACGGCCGGCAGGGCAAGGTCCCGCCGGCCGGCAGCGATGCCATCCGCGCCTTCCGGTACCAGCAGGGCGGAGGCCCCCAGGGCAACGCGCCCGCCTGGAGTGACGTGGCGGTGAAGTCGGCGCTCGAGGGCATCGAGTCGGTGGTGCTGCCGGTCGACGCCGCCGGGGGAGTCGCCAGCCTGGAGCCGACGGCCCTGCTCGTCACCGCACCAGCCCGCCTGCGCTCCGCAGGCCGCGCCCTTGCGGTCGCCGACTACCAGGCGCTGGCCGTCGCGGCCGCCGCGCAGATCGTCAGGGCCCGGTGCACCCCGCCCGCGCACCCCGGCGACCCGGTCGTAGTCGCCATCGCGATCCGGGACGGGACACGTCGCCCCGTGCCGTCCCTCGCGCTCCGGGCTGCGGTGGCGAGGAAGCTGCGCTCGGCCGGCTGGGGCGGCCTGGTGGCGCGCCGGCTGCGCGTCGCCCCACCGACGTACGTGCCCGTGGCGGTCTCCGTGAGGTTGCGGGCGCGGGGGGATCTCGCCGCCCAGGTCGAGCAGGTCGCGACGGACAGGCTGGTCGCGCTGCTCCATCCGACCGAGGGCGGCCCCGGCGGCTCGGGCGGGTGGCCGTTCGGGCGGCGCCTCTGGGAGAGCGATGTCCTGCGGGCACTGCACCACGTGGACGGCATCGACCGCGTGGTCGACGTCGAGCTTCGCCGCGTTGACGGGCACGACGACCTCGACGTCATGCCGGCCGATGGGCTCATCTGCGCGGCGGTCCCTGACGTCGCCGTGCACGTCGAACCGATGGTCGAGCCATGACCTCCATCGTCCCCGACCTCGACACCACGACCTTCGAGCAGCTCGTCGAGCGGGCTCGCGGACAGATCCCTCGGTTCGCGCCCGGCTGGACCGACCACAACCTCCACGACCCGGGCATGACCCTGCTCGACCTGCTGGCGTGGATCGTCGACCAGCAAGCGTACCGGGTCGGGTTCGTCGGTGACCGGCACCTGGCGGCGTTCGCCGCCCTCCTCGGCGCGGGACCGAGTGGTCCGATTCCTGCTCACGGCCTCCTGTGGCCCGAGCGGTCGATCCGCGCCGAGCGGGCGCTCGTCGCGGGCACCACGGTGACGTGCGCGACGGAGCCCGACCTGCCCTTCGTGCTCGAGGAGGCGCTCCACGTCTCACCCGCTCGCCTGACCGAGCTGGTCGTGTGCGGCGATCGCACCCCCGTCGCCGTGCCCCACGACGGTGCTCGCATGGCTCCGATCTCGCTCGTTCCGGCCGGTCCCGGCGGTCGCACGACGTTGACCCTGCGCTTCGATCGGCCACTCGTCGGGAGGCCACCGGGGCCGGTGTCGATCGGCTTCGCCGTCGAGCCACCGCCCGGAGAGCCCCCTGAGCCCTCCGCGCACTCCTGGGGGCCGCTGCGCTTCGAGCACCGCCGCGGCGAGGAGCCTTGGGCGACGGCCGAGCTCGTCTCCGACGGCACGGCCGCGCTGGCGCGGACCGGCGCCGTGATCGTCGAGGTGCCCACGAGCGATGCGAGGACGTCGGTCGATCCGTCCGAGCTCCGCCTCGTGCTCGACGCGGACGCGGTTCCCCTCGAGCGCCGCATCCTCCGGGTCGAGGTCAACGTGCTTCCCGTCGTCCAGCAGGTTCTCGACGAGTCGGCGCGCGGGCACCGGGGCACCGGCCTGCCGGACCAGGAGGTCGCGTTCGACAGCACCGACCTGGTGGACGCCGGTGCACTCGAGGTCCGGGTCGGTGAAGATGTGTGGGAGGAGCGTCCGACGCTGGTCGACGCCGGACCCGACGACCGCGTCTACGTGCGGCGACCGGATGCGCTGGTCTTCGGGAACGGCGTGAACGGCCGCGTACCGGCACCGGACGCCGTGATCCGCACCGGGCCGGTCACCCGGACGCTCGGCGACCGCGTTCGGGTCCGTGCGGGACTCGTCTGGAACGTCCCGGCCCTCGACCCCGACGGGGACGCGTTCGCCACCACCGTCGACTCGATCGGCCCCGGCCGTGGGCCTACCGACGGTGCCGGCCTGCTGGCGGCCGCCCGGCGCACCGCGATCACGCGCACGGCCCTGCTCACCAATGAGGAGCTCGCCGCCGCGGCTCGCCCGCTGCCCGGATTCGCCGTGGCGCGCGCCGAGGTGCTTGACGGGTTCCACCCGGACGTGCCCGCCCGGCGCATCGACGGCACGCGAACGCTGGTCGTCATCCCGCACCGGGGCCTCGGCGTCGCCGCGACCGCTCCCCGTCCGGCCTACCTGGAGGCGGTCCGGCGCCTCCTCGCTGACCGCCGGGTGCTCGGCGACCGCCTCATCGTCGCCGGCCACTCCATCGCCTCGGTGTCCGTGCACCTGACCCTCCTGGCCACACCGGGCATCGACCTGGCGGAGGTCCGAGCCGGGGTCGTGGCGGCCCTGTGCTCACGGTTCACCGACGTGCCCCGCGATGACGCGATCGCGCCATGGCCCCTCGGGCGGACCGTGACCTGCGAGGAGGTGACCGCTCTCGCCGCCGTGTGCGACGGGGTACTGGCCGTCGAGTCGTGCGCCATCGGCCGCGCCGGCGGTCCTACGGGGGAGCAGCCGATCGAGCTCGTCAGGGACGAGGTGGCCGTCACCGCGCAGGACGACCTCCGGGTGGAGGTGGTGAGGCCATGAGCCGCCTGCCGGATTCCAGCTACCACTTCGCGACCGAGGCCCAGTGGCGCACCGGCATGCGCGACGACTTGGGAGTCCTGGGCGGGTCGCTCCGTCCGCCGCGCTCACGGCGACCCCTGCTCGTCCCGGGCTCCGGCCCGGCGGATGGCGGCGCGCTGATCGCACTCGACCCGTGCGGGCGCCCGCTGTGGGTGCGACCGGGGGACCGATCGGTCCGGCGTCTCGAGGAGCTCGGGGTGGCCGAGCTCGGCGGTCTCACCCGTGGCGCGGCACCGGTGGCCCTGACGATCAGCGGCGGCCAGCTCTGGCTCGCGACGTCCGCCGGGGTCGAGCGCCATGAGGCTCACGACCTCCAGCGGCTGGGCGTCATCACCCACGCAGTGGTGGGGACGGGCCGCCGACCGATCGCCCTGTGCCCCGACGGGGCGGGCGGCGTCTGGGTCCTCGTGGCCGGGAAGACGGGCTGTCTCACGCCGGTCCGACTCGACTGCTGGGGTGCGCCGGTCGGCGAGCCCGGGCCGCTGCCCCTCGCCGGCGACGACTCGGGGCGCCTGGCGGCGACGCGGGACGGCGTGGTCGTCGTGCCCTCGCGGACGTCGCGCCTGGCCGTGGTCATGCGACAGCCGCGGCCGGGCGGCGAGATGGCGGCCCTGCCGCTAGGCCCCGGGGCGGACGTGAGTGCGCTCACGGTCGATGCCGACGACCGGTTGGTCCTGCTCCGTGCCGACGACACGGGGAGAACGGTCGTGGAGGTCCTCACGCTGGACGGGCAGATCGACGAGCGACACCGGCTGGAGCTGCCGCGTCGACTCGGTCGTCCGTCTGCCGTGGTTGCTGGCCATGAGGTGGTGATCGTCGGATCCGGTGGCCTCGCGGTGCTCGAACCCTCGGCCACCTCGACCTCGCGCCGGATCTCGACCTACGTGACGCCGACGCTGCGCTCCCCGGCCGGCCAGGAACGCGCGGACGGGCCCCGCGGCCGGTCGTTCGGAGGGTGGAACCGCGCCGAGGTCGACATGACGTTGCCGCGAGGCACCACGATGGAGCTGGCGTGGGCCGTCACTGACGACGAGTCGACAGTCCAGGACGTCGCCGCAATCATGGCCGATCCCGGTCTCACCCCGCGCAACCGCATCGAGGCGCTCGACTCCCACCTGTCCTGGCCGGCCCACGACTGTGTCGTCTACGACTCCCCGGAGGGCTCCGACGGTGGCGCGGGCGGGGCGCCGGAGCTCCTGGCCGCGTCGATCGACCGGCCCGAGCAGTACCTGTGGCTGCGGGTCACCCTCACAACCGCGGCCGGCGCGGAACCCCCGACGCTCGCCGGACTCCACGTGTCGTACCCGTCGGCCTCCTACGTCGACGACCTCCCGGCCGTCTACAGCGAGGATCCGGCCTCGGCATCGCAGCTGCGTCGTCTCCTCGCCCCGTTCGAGGTCCTGTTCGACGGGCTCGACGCACGGATCGATGCCCTGCCGTCGCGGATCGACCCCGGCACCGCGGACGACGAGTGGACGCCGGTGCTGCTGGGCTGGCTTGGCCTACCGCTCCTCGAGGACCTCGCGCAGGACCGGCGCCGGACGCTCCTGCGCGAGCTGCCGCAGCTGCAGGAGGCGCGGGGCACGGAACGAGCGCTGGTGCGCGCACTCGAGATCGTGACCGGGCATCGAGTCATTGTCCGCGACCACAGCGACGAGCCGTCGTGGTGGTTCCTCCCGCGCCGCGATCGGCCGCGCGGATTCCGGCTCGGGATCGACACGGTCGTCGCCGGGGCGCAGCCGGCGCCCTTCCGTGCCGGGACCGCCGTGCTCGGGGCCAGCCCGCTCGGCAGCGCCTGCGTCGACCCCGATCGCGTGGTCGCCGAGCGCGCCGGACTCCTCGAGGTGAGCCTCGCGCTGCCGGCCGACCAGCGGGCCGGAGCGCGCTCGATCGTCGACCGCATCCTCTCGGTGTTCGCCCCCGCCCACTGTCGTGTCGTCGTCCACAATCGACCGATGCCGGGCACCTCGTCCCCTCGCATCGGGGTCGACCTCCGCGTCGCCGGCTCCGCCACGGACGGCCCGGAGGCCCGCCTCGACGACGGGCGTAGGGAGCTCGGGACGGACACCGAGCTCGGCGCTTGGGCGCTCCCCGTGCCCGCCTCCGGCCTCGCCACCATCGACGACTCGGCGCTCGACGGCGCCTCGACCCACTTGACCTGACCATGACCACCCGCCGACAAGAGGAGCTCACATGAACACCACCGTCGCTGCTCACGAGCCCTGGTCGAAACGGCCGCGGTTCGCCCCTCGCCAACTCCTCGACGCCCAGCGCCTCAACGCTGCGCTCGACGACGAGCTCGACCGCCAACGGCTCCTCAACGTCGCCCTCCACGGGTGGGGCGTCGTCTTCGGCTTCGGGGTCGAAATCCCGGGCAGCGGCCCCGATCACCGACTGAGAAGGGCCGACTGCGTGCGGGTCACCTGTGGGCTGGCGCTCGACGCCTTCGGCCGCATGCTGCACACCGAGGATCGCTGGCTGTCCCTCGCCCAGCTCGAGGGCAAAGTGCCGGCGGGCGAAGGCACCTACACGCTGCTCGTGCACCACGCCGAGCGGCTCGATCCGCCGGATCACGCCTGTAGTGGCACCGGCCCCCAGTGGCGCGAGTACGGCGTGGTGTTCACCCTGCAGCCGGACTGCAAGCCCTTCGACGACGGCTGCCCGGACCTGAACGACCTCTGCCTGACCCGCACCGACTACGTGCGCCGTCGGATCGGATCGGCCAAGGGCTCACCTGGACGGTCCTCGGACCTCGATCAGGCCTGCGATCGACCCGGCTCGTTGCGACCAGCCCGGTGCGGCTCCTGGTGCTACGACCCGGCCGCGGGGGTGCCCATCGCCTGCGTCCAGATCAGCGATCGAAGCGAGGGCGACGAGACGGGCGGCGACACGCATGGCGAGGAAACTGGGAAGGCTCGTCGAGACGAGCACCAGGGCCATCAGGACGCGCCCTGCCTGGTGATCGACCGCGTCTGCACCGACGAGTGTTCGCCGGTGCGCCACGTGTACCGGTCTCCGCTTCTTCATGAGCTGCTCAGCTGCTGCGACGTCGACCTGCCCCGTGTCGAACGTGTGTCCTGGCCCGCGTGGTGGACGATGTCCAGCCGTCCCGTCACGTGGGACGACTTCGTGGCTCGCATCCAGGACGTGGATGAGGACCATGCAGACGACGGGTTCGCGATCTGGTTCACGCGGCCCGTCAGGACGAACACGGTCACTCCTTCTTCTGCCATCCTGACCGTCCTGGTGCCGGAACGACGGGCCGACTACTGGGAAGCGGCACGAGTGCCGATCGCCGTTCATCCCTTGTCGGTCGATGGTGATCTCGCCCGCGGCGTACAGCTCGTCCCCACATCGAACTGGCGCCGCAACGAGACCAACGACGAGTGGTCCTCCTTCGAGCGCGGCGCTCGCTTCGAGATCACGCTCCGAGGACAGCTCATCCGCGACGACTGCGGCCACATGCTCAATGCAGTGCCCACCGACGTCGGCTGCGCCCCCTGTCAAGGCCGGCCCGGCGACGACGTCGTCTGGCCGTTCGCCGTGAGCCGCCGCCGCCGGCCCGACGAGGGCGATGGCGATCCGTACGACACGACACCACAGGGAGAGACGACATGAGTACTCACCAGACCGCCGATCTCCAGGTGATCGTGCCCACCACGGTCGAGCGCGTGCAGTTCCACGACGGCCAGCTCGTCGACGCCGACGCCCTCACGGCCGCGGCGATGTTCCCCGTGTCGTTGCTGCAGCTGGTGCTGCGGTCGTTCCTCGGCTGCGGCATCGTCTGCGGGCTCGAGGTCGAGCGCCCGGACGTGAAGCGCCCGGTCGTCCGCATCAAGCCTGGCGTCATGGTCGACTACCACGGCATGCCCGTGGAGCTCTGCCGCGAGGCGGTGCTCGACCTCACGCCGGACCCGTGCGCCTGTGAGATGGAGAAGCGGACGCTGGCCATCGTCATGCGCCGGGCCACGTCCGAGGACGCGCCGCGCCGACCCTGCGGGTGTGGGTGCGGTGAGTCGGAGTCTGCGCACGACGACTGCAACCGAGTGCGCGACCAGGTGCTGATCAAGGCGGTCGACCTGCAGCGCCTCGATCCCGTCCGAGACCACGTGTGCTGGACGGCGCCGGAGGACTCCGGTGGGAGCGAGGACTCGGGGAAGTCGGGCGACGCGACCGCGCGCGTCAATGGGGATGCTGAGGCCGGGGACGGGAAGGACGAGCAGGACGAGCAGGACGAGTGCGCCTGCCTCGTGGCGTGTGCCGGGCGGTGCTGTGCCGAGCACAGCTGGGTGCTGCTGGCGTCCGTCACCATCAGTCCGGTGCAGGAGGGGGAGGGCGACTCCGGGTACACCTTGGGCGAGCTCGACCTCAGCGGTCGGAAGTACGTCAAGCCGATCGAGTGCTGCCGGTCGCACCACCAGACGAAGCCCGAGCAGGAGGCGACCGGGGTGAAGGCGAAGGCCACGAGCGTCTCGTCGGCGCCGAGTGACTCCACGTCCGAGGCCTGATGGCCGTCCCGGTCACGCGCCAGCGCGTCCAGCGACCGGTGAGCCGCCCGCGGCCGCCAGTCGCGGAGCGAGGCGCGGCGGCCGGCCGCCGGATGCCGGTGCCTGACCAGGTCGACCTCCAGCAGCGCTGGGGCAACCGGGGGACCGCCCGGTTGCTGAGCCTCGTCATGGACGAGACGCGGGCGGCGGCGGTGCCCGTCGCACCGGTCGCGGAGGTCCCGCCGCCGATCGCCGAGGCGCCGGTGCCGTTCGAGCCGGTCCCGTTTGCAGAGCCTGCGGTGGCTCCCGTGCCCCTCGTCAGCGCGGTCCTCGCTCCTGAGACGCCCGTGGCCGCGGTGCTCGACGAGACCACTGCCGGCGTGCCGCCGGAGGCTCCCAGCGTGCCCGTGCCCGAGGTGGCGGCGGCCACCGTCCCGGAGCCCGTTGCGGACCGGACGCCTCCCGAAGAGCCAGCCCCGGCAGCACCGGCGGCGCCCACTGAGCCTGCTGCCGCGGCGCCCCCTCCGCCCGCGCCGCCTCCGCCCGTGCCCCCTCCGCCCGCGCCGCCTGCGGCGCCGGAGTCCGCCCCGGGCGGTGGCGCCGCGCCGGGTGGCCCCACGTCCGCTCCGGCGACGGCCGAGGTCCCGCCCGTCCCATCCGCGGAGGAGGCGATCGCCCCCACGGTGCATGCGGTGGCCCGTCGTGCGAGCCAGCAGCGAGCGCATTCGCCGGCGGCCGTGCCGGTCGCCAACGCGAGCGCGTCTGCGCGGCAGCCCGACGTCGAACAGCGCCGCTCCTCGGCCGAGCGCACCGTCGAGGCCATCGACGCCGTGCCGCCGGGCGAGGTCCCCAAGCAGTCCTTCAAGGACGCCCTCCGCCGGGCGATCGACGAGGCCACGCCGAAGCCGAGGACGGAGGAGGAGGCCGAGAGTGTCATGGCGCATGGCGCGACCGATGCGAGCGCACAGCTGAACGCCCAGCTCGGCGTCCAGCGCGAGGAGGCGGCGGGCCCCCTCCGGTCGGCCGCCCAGGCCGAGGCGGCACCGGCATCCGAGGCCGGCGTGCCGGCGCCCGCGCCCGTCCCGGAGCCGACCGGTCCCGCGCCGGAGCCGGTTCCGGCAGGTCCCGTCGTCCCCGCACCGCTGCCGGCCGAGCGCCTGGACTACTCCGCGGACCGGTCGTCTACCGACCAGGCCATGGCCGAGGCCGGGGTCAGCACCGAGCAGCTCCAGCGCGGCAACGAGCCGGAGTTCACGCCGGCGCTCGAGGCCCGGAGCGCCGCCGAGACGCACGAGGCGAGCGCCGCGCCGCAGTACCGCGAGAGCGAGGCCGCGATGCGCGCCGAGGCGCGGACGCAGGCCGTGGCCGGACTCGATGGTGGCCTCACCGGGATGCGCGCGCACAGACTCGACCTCATCGGCCAGGTCGTCGGGGAGCAGGACGCCACGAGGACGGGCCAGTCCCAGCAACGCCGCCTGGTCACCGAGCGCGTGGCCGCCATCCACGAGGCGACCCGCAACGACGTCGAGGCGATCCTGACCGCGATGGACGCCAACGCCGTCGCGATCTTCGCGGTCGGGCTGCGCGAGGCCGAGGAGGCGTACGAGCGCGCGTTCGAGGAGGCCAAGGGCGGCATCGGCAACTGGCTCACCGAGTGGGGCAGTGACTGGGACCGGTTGATCGAGCGGTCGCTCACGACCGGCCGTACCTCGTACCTCGAGCGCGTCGGCCGGGCCATCGACGAGGTCGCGGCGCTCATGGAGGGCCAGCTGGCCGCCGCGAAGCAGCGGGTGGCCGCCGGCCGGGCGGAGCTGGACGCGTACGTGGCGGGCCTCGATGATGGCCTGAAGGCCGCGGGCGAGGAGGCCCGCCAGAAGGTCAGTGCCGACTTCGACGCGCTGGAGGCGTCGATCGACGACCGGCGCGACCGGCTCGTCGAGCGGCTGACCCAGCAGTACGGCGAGTCGTACCAGCGCATGTCCGAGACCGAGAACCGGCTGCGCGAGGAGAACAAGTCCCTCTGGCAGCGCGTCTACGACGCGACGATCGGCGTGGTCAGGAAGATCCTCGAGTTCAAGGAGATGCTGCTCTCGGTCCTGGCCGAGGCCGCCTCGGTGGTCATGCTGATCATCGCCGACCCGATCCAGTTCCTGAAGAACCTGATCAGCGCAGTGATGCAGGGCGTAACCAACTTCAAGGACCACATCGTCGCGCACCTGCAGAAGGGCCTGCTCGACTGGATCTTCGGAGCCGTCGCCGGGGCCGGGATCCAGCTACCGGCGAAGTTCGACCTCCCGGGCATCCTCGGGCTGATCCTTCAGGTCCTCGGGCTGACCTGGCAGAACATCCGACGCATCGCCGTCGAGATCGTCGGGGAGCCGATCGTGCACGCCCTGGAGATGTTCGCCGAGCCGGTCATCGTGCTGGTCCGTGAGGGGCCGGCGGGCCTGTGGAAGTGGATCAAGGAGAAGCTGTCCGACCTCAAGGCGATGCTGCTCGATGAGATCCAGAGCTGGCTGATCACGAACGTGGTCGAGGCGGGGATCAAGTGGATCCTTGGCCTGCTGACACCGGTGGGTGCGTTCATCAAGGCCTGCAAGGCGATCTACGACATCGTCATGTTCTTCGTAGAGCGGGCCAAGCAGGTGGCCGACCTCGTCAAGGCCGTCACCGAGTCGGTGGGCGCCATCGCCCGTGGCTCGCTCGGCGGGGCCGCGCAGCGGGTCGAGGATGCCCTCGCGCGCTCCATCCCCGTTGCCATCGGCCTGCTGGCGAGCTTGCTGGGGCTGGACAACCTCAGCGCGACCATCGCCAAGTTCATCCAGCGCATTCGGAAGCCCGTCGAGGCCTCCATCCGCTGGCTCATCGGCAAAGCGGTCGAGCTCGTCAAGGCCGCCGGAAGGCTGTTGGGGTTCGGCAAGGACGACAAGGACCCACACGGTGGTGACGCGGAACAGGAGGCCAAGATCGCCGCCGCGCTCGCCGACATCGACAGGCGGGACGCCGAGGCCGACACCGGCGAAGGAATCGAGCGTGAACAAGCAGAAGAAATCGCGAGCGCCACCCAGGCGAGCCATCCAGTCCTCACCAGTATTTCAGTGCTGGAAACACCGACGAGATTCAATTACATCTGGACGAGCAGTCCTCCGAAGTCCAAATCAGGCCCGAAGAAGAAGCAGAAGAAGAGTCAAGCGGTCAAGCAGTCTGGAGGCGGCTCGCCCAGTGGGAAACCCGAGTATGAGGAACTTGGCCCCGAAGTGATGCCTGAGTTCATTGGGCCGGAGCGTGCGCCATACGAAAGTGGCAAGACAGAACTCAAACCAGGTGACATCGACGTCTACGGATCCTTCAACACCGAGCCTCGCCGTGGCGATCGACTCGCGGGCCATGAGGTAGTCCAGGCCGGGTACCTGAAGGCGACCGGAGTCATCGAGGAGCGAGGAAAGGGTCCGGTCGCGCGGGCGAATCCCAGCTTGGCCGTTGACAAGGACGAGCACGACGCGATTGGTGCCGCGCAGAGAGATCTCGGGCTGCACGATCGCGACAAACTTGCGGGGATGAGTGCTCAGGAGGTCGTCGACAAGAACATCAAGGCGCTCGAGACTGCCGGGGTGGAACGGAGCCGAATCGAGACGATGCGTCGCCTGGCGGAAGAGTTCGCGGCCGAACACACAAAGCCGTAGTGCATGACGGTTTCGCTCGGATCATGTCCAGCGGCTCGCGGGCAGAAGCTCACCTGATCCGCCGGGCCCGGGTGGTGTGCAGCCGAACTTCTCCGCCAGATGGATGTACGCGGCCACGCTAGACACGTGCCAACCCGATCCGCTGCTTGGCGTGTGCGTCGCGATGAGCGAGGTCTTACGTCCGGCCTGGCTGGCGTCGACCTGACCGCCCCCGGCGCGTCGGAGTTGGTGACACCACGGCGACGGTGACGTGACGGGACGCTGCGAAGTTCGGTGTCGGGCCCGTCCGACCGGTCGAGCCGGCGCGAGGAGGTGGGGTCCGATGTCCACAGAGGGCAGTCAGGAAGGGAGCAACTCGGCACCGTCCGGTGGCGGCGGCTGCAAGGATCCGACCGACGCGTACATCGCGTTGCAGTGCTTCGTCGCGCAGGACTCCGTGGTGAGCGAGCACCGCAAGAAGGCGCTCGACGACATGAAGACCCGCACCACCGCGGTCAAGGGCATCCAGGTCACCTACGAGGACGCGCTCGCCGCGCAGAAGTCGGGGCTCGAGCAACTGCTCCAGGACCTGAAGGCGATCAAGAAGACGCTCGAGTGCCAGGTCACCGATCGGCGGGACGACCTCATCCGGTGCTTCTGCAAGAAGGTCACGCAGGAATCGGGTGGTGCGTCGCCCATCACCATGCCCGACAACCCGTGCCCGAAGGCGGAACGGCGGAACCCGGCCGACCTGGAGGAGCTGCGGACCGCGCAGGACGCGGTCACCTCCGCCATCGAGGCGCACAAGAGCAGACTGGACGACCTGACCGGCCTCCCGAACGGCCTGAAGGCGACGGTCGAGCAGCTGGCCGCGAAGGTCAAGGACCTCAACACGAAGATCTGCGACAAGACCATCGACGCCGAGCGCGCCTTCGTCATGCAGCTGCACTACCGCAGGGCGTACGTCGAGCTGCGTCGCAAGCTCACCGACCCGAGTACCTTCGTGTGCCGGATCTATGACCTCCTCGATGAGCTGTTCCGGCTCTACGCCTGGGACGTGTGCGTTGCCGGTGCCATCACGTGGCTGGAGAAGAAGAAGCAGCTCGACGACGAGCGGTCGAAGGGCCAGGACGCGGAGGGCGCGTTCATCGACGACGTCCTGCGGTGCTCCAAGCCGAAGAAGCCGCCGAAGCCGCCCAACGATGACACGGACGACGTGGACCAGCTCGACCCGTGCCGCAGCGTCGGGCAAGGCGGTCAGAAGCCCGACACCCAGCCGACGGAGCAGGGCACCGACGGCGGAGGCGGGAAGGGCGAGCCGGCACCCACCGGTCAGTACCCGCAGGCCGAGCAGACCACGCAGCAGGCTCCGACCGAGCAGCCCCCGCAGACCCAGCAGGCACCGACGGCGCAGGAGACACAGCCTCCGTCCGACGGGCCGGCCACAGCGCAGAGTTGAGCCGTGGCTCGCGTGCTGCTGTACGCGACGGCCCGGTTGTTCGCCGAGGCCGTGGGCGCCTGCCTGCGGCGCGACGACCTCGTTGACGATCTCGTGGTCGTCCACGACTCGCTCGCGGTCGCCGGGACCGCGTGGGACTCCGAGGTGGACATCGTGCTCTACGACATCACCGCGAGCGGGGCGCTCTCGGCGGTGCGTGACCTCACGGACCAGCTGGTCGAGGTGCCGGTCGTGGCACTCACCGCGTCCCCGAGCGCGAACGACGTCATCGCGTACGCCGATGCCGGGCTGGTGGCCTGGGTGCCGCGCGACGCGACGCTGGAGGAGCTCGTCGGCGTGCTGGGCATGGCGCTGCGGGGTGAGACGACCTGTGACCCGAGGGTGACGAGATCGCTCGTCGACGAGCTCCGCCGCCGACGTGAGTCGTGCGAGATCGTCGCGGCGGCCGAACTGCTGACGCGCCGCGAGGCCGAGACCGTCCGCCTACTCGAGCAGGGCTACACGAACAAGGAGATCGCGGCCGAGCTCTACCTGAGCGTGGCGACCGTGAAGAACCACGTGCACGCCGTGCTCTCGAAGCTGGAACTCACCCGGCGGGCTCAGGTCGGCGAACTCCTTCGCGAGAAGCCTTGGCTCCTGCGCTCGGCGTGACAACGCGACGAGTCGCGCGGCCTTCCGGCGATCGACACATGACCGTGGGGTATACGGAGATCGCGGACTTTCGGTTGAACCGGGCGGCGGCCGCGAACACAGACCGCACGTGTTGAGCAGGTGGCAGAGGGTCTCTGGTCTCGGCCCGTTCCGAGGAGGTCGAGTGCTCTAGCGTGGCCTGTTTCTCAGCTGAAAGGAAGGCGGCATGAATCTTGGATTCGAGTCGGTCAAGGACGTTCTCGAAGTTCTGCTGGTGCCGATCGCTCTTGGGGTGCTGGCGGTCGGCTGGCCCGCAATAGCGGAGCGCAGAAAGAGGGTGAACTTCGAGAATCTGACACGACGTGAATTGTCGGAGGCTGAGCCGCATGACCCGCGCAACTCTCAGCTTCTCTGGCATGAGCACCTGAGTCGGCGCTTTCTGCACGAGGAGATCGTCGGGTCCGTCGTCGAGAATGCCGACTTCGTGCTCAGTCTGGATCCGGAACTGTCGTATCACGTCTCTCAGCTCTGGATCGAATTCGCTAAGGCGCAGAAGGAGTCGAAGTCTGGAGTCGGCTCAAGTCCAGGGCACGCGTGCCAGTTCAGCTGGCACTTGCTGAAAGCAGCCGAGTTTCTTGATCGCCGGGGCAGCCGCACCTCGCGGCGCAAGCCGGGGTTGGTGGAGACGACATGGCGTCCGTGGGATGAGCTGATCAGGAATCAATTTCCGGAGAGTCCCCAATGCGACTTCCTTCGGCCCGGCGTAGCACCCGGATCCAGTCGGTCTGGACCGTCTGCGGTGAGTCGCCACCCCACCCGGAGGTGAGCAAGGGGGACCGCGCGACGGGTACGCGCCTGCCCGGTCCTGGCTGGCAGGTCGGGGCGTCATTGTGGGCGAAGTGGGCTAGTGCCTCGTCAAGCAACGTTGGGTAGGTAATCGGGTCGGCGGATCTTGGAGTCGACGGCGAAGTGTCGTTTGGGTTGGGCGCGTTTGTTGCGCCAGCGGACGTAGCCGGCGATCGCGGTCTCTTGGGCGGTGTGGCTTTGGTAGTCGCTGCCGTCGAGGGTGAAGTAGCGCAGGGCGGTGAACTCGCACTCGATCCAGTTCAACCACGACGCGTTGCTCGGCGTGAACACCGGCTCGACATCGTTGGCGCTGCACCAGTCGATGACCTCGGCCTTCTTGTGTGGCCCGTAGTTGTCGCACACGACGTACAGCTTCCCGGCCGGGTACCTGGACCGGAGCTGTTTGAGGAAGCCGAGGAACTCGGTCCAGCGTTTGCGGTCGCGGAACCGGTAGAACATCTGCCCGGTGGCCAGGTCCAGCGCGGCGAACATGTGCCGCACCCCGCCGGTGCGGTGATAGGTGGCCCGCAGCCTGGCCGGGCGAGCGGTGGGGAACCATCCTCTGCCCGGGCGGGGTTGGAGGTTCAGCGGCCCGAACTCGTCGACGCACAGCACGCGCCCATCGGCCGGCGGATGGTCGTACAGGCTGAGAACACGAGCCATCTTGGCGGCGAAGTCCGGGTCCTTGCTGGCCTTCCAGGTCTTGGTCGCCTGCCACCTGATCCCAGCCTTGCGCAGGATCTGGCGCACCGACTCGGTGCTGATCCGGATGCTCTTATGCTCGGCCAGGTACTCGACCAGCTTCGACAGGCTCCACGTCGTGAACGGCCGACCCAACTTCTGCGGCGGGGTCTTGGCGACCCGGCAGACCGTCTCACGCACCGGGGGGCCGAACCTGATCGGTCGGCCCCGCTCCATTTTGGGTCCAACGCCGCGAACCCCTGTTCGTTGAACGCGTGGATCACCTCCCGCGCATACTGCGGCTTCATCGCGAACATGCCCGCCGCCTCCGCAGCACTCCGCCCTTGAACCGACGCCAACACGATCCCCGCCCGGCGAAGCCGCACCCGATCCCTCGTGGTCCGCGTGATCCGCACCAGACGCTGTGCCTCCTCGGGCTCCAGCGAACGAACGAACACCTCAGGCTGTCGAGCCATCACCACCTCCGACAGCAAGCCTTCAGACTCACCACCGGACCGGTCAACCCGACACCGGTTACGACCCCAACCTTTCTGGATGAGGCTGGCGGCGGTTCGTTCGCGCTTGAGCTGCATGGCCACTTTTGGGAGACTCGGCGCTGCGGAGCGCGGCGAGCAACGAGCCGAGCAGCTGGCGGCCCCGCGAGGTGCTGGCGGCCGTCACGCCGATGCGTATTGTGCAGCCGAAGCCGTGCACGGCGGTCTTCTCGGCAAGCAAGCGTCGACGCCCGGCAGCTCCGGCCGGACTTTTGGCAGGTACAGCCGGGGCCGTGGGCCGAAGCCGATCACCGAGGACGACTTGCAGCACAAGCCGTTCACCGCTGCCCGTCTGTCCCAGGACTCCGAGAATGGCGCGGGACGTTGCCTCTGCGCGATCCAGATTGAGCGCTCTGGCGGTGTTGCCGGGGATGGTGAGCTTGGCGGCATGGTGCAGCCGTGGAGCACGAGGGCGCTCGGTCGGTACAAGTTGAGCGCCCTGCAGGTGTGTTGAGAGCTGGAGTACGTGAAGCGCTGGCGCAGGACTGGCCATCCACCACTGCACTTCGCTGGCAACGCCAACGGTCTCGATGACGACGCGAGGCGCACCGTACATGGTGGCCATTGTGCTCAGCGTGTTGGTGACCTGGTCTGGGTGGAGGCCCTGCGGCAGAAATAGGCGAGCCCACTTCATCTCGGGACGAGGGCTACGCATTCGGCGCCTCCCGATCAGGTGAATCGCCGCTCGTGGTTGTTTCCGCCTCTTTTTGCGCAGCGGCATCGGTCTCTATTTGAGCCTGGGCAAGTGCCAGACCGACGACGGCTTTGGCGATCCTCTGGATGTCCGGCTCTTTCCTCAGCTCGGAGCGAATGGAGAAACGCCGATCCTTGCCGATGGGGCGACCGGTGCGCTTTCGATTTCGTTTTGTCATGATCCTCCTTTCTGTATAATGCCGATGCATTTACGCATCATTGCTGTGATCTACTATGTGATGCGCGAATGCATCAGTCAATCGAAAGAGACGATTCCACAACGCCGAAAGGAATAAGATTTCCCCTGTTTAAGGAACACGAAAAAGCCGCCCACATGGGCGGCTTTTCACTTCACCAGCGCGCCGAGCAGCCGCGCGATCGAGGACACGGTGTTGTCGGGGTTGCCGAGCAGGTCACGAGCATGCTGGATCTGTTCGGTCGTCATCGCCGGTGGCCGGCCGAGGCGGGTGCCGCGGGACCGGGCGGCGTCAAGGCCTTCGCGGGTGCCCTGGACGATCATCTCGCGGATGAACTCGCCGAGGGCGGCGAAGACGTGGAAGACGAGCCAACCCCCGGGGGTGGTGGTGTCGAGTGCCTCGTGCAGGGACTTGAACCCGATCTCGCGTCGGCGCAGGTCGCCGACGATCGCGATCAGGTCTTGGAGGTTGCGGCCGAGTCGCCACAATTCGGTGACGGTGATGGTGTCGTTGGGTCGGGCGAACTCGAGGCACTTCCACAGCTCGGGTCGCTCGGCGTTCTTGCCGCTGAGCTTCTCCTGGAAGATCCGGGAGCACCTGGCCGCGGTAGCAGGTCGAGTTGCCGGCCGTGATTCTGATCCCTGGTAGAGACGCGGGCGTAGCCAAGGGACATGCCGCCACCGATAGCACCGAGGGGATCAGGATCGAGCAGCAACGCGGAGCGGTGGTCGAGATCGGGCGCGGTCACGCCCGCCTGTAGAAAAAGGGTGGGTGCGGAGTTGTTAGCCACTCCGGGTTTGCAACACGTTTTTCGACACCCGATGTGCGGCGTGTCGAGGTCCGGGCGGTCTGTCGGGTGGGGTGTCGAATAACGATGGTTTCTCGACACCGCTGCCCCGGCGACGCCGGAGACCCGCGACGAGACCCCAAGGCCGTCGAAAATCGTGTCGCGCAGACGGAAGCGTCAGGAACTGCCCACCTCCCTTTCTCGACGCGGCTGATGGACCTGCCGGCCGCCGCCGAGTCCCCCGGTGATAACTGCTGTTACAACAGGGCTGCGAAAGTCGGAGCGCTCGGTCTGGGAGCCGTCTGCCGGTGCGGTGGGTGATCCAGAAGGTTCGCTTCGCGGGCTGCCCGCACGGTTTGGGAGACGACCGCTATATCGGGCGTCGGCGATCATGGGGGTGGTGGGGGAGCGCCCGGCGCGGTCTGCTTCATCCAGCCCGGTAGCTTCAGACCCCGGGTTGGGGCTTCGGGAAGGCCCTGTGGCGCCACGCCGTCGGGCTGTAGGGATGCTGAGGTCAGCTCCACTTCGCCGCCGGAGAACTCGGCGCTGTCGAAGTCGACGATGCCGCCGGAGAACACCGCGTCGACGAAGCCGACAGCGCCGCCGGAGAACACCGCGTGGGCGAAGCCGACGATGCCGCCGGAGAACTCGGCGCTGTTTAAAGTGACAACGCTTCCGGAGAACTTTGCGCCGACGAAGTTGATGAGGCTGCGCGAAAACTTCGCGCTGCCGAAGCTGACTAAGCCGTCGGAGAACTCCGCGAAATCGAAGCCGATGGTGCCGTCGGAGAACACCGCCTCAGAGAAGTCAACGGTGCCGCCGGAGAACACCGTGTTGAAGAAGTCAACGGTGCCGCCGGAGAACACCGCCTCAGAGAAGACAACGGTGCCGCCGGAGAACACCGTGTTGAAGAAGTCAACGGTGCCGCCGGAGAACACCGCGTTGAAGAAGCTGACGGTGCCGCCGGAGAACTCGGCGCCGACGAAGCTGACCGTGCCGCCGGAGAACACCGCGCCGCGGAAGTCCCCTCCGTCGAAGGCAGCCCCGGCGAAGTCGAGGTCATGCCCGTGCCACGGGTGCGTGGCCGCGGCTTGCAGGTGTGCCGTGATGAGCCGGATGACAGTGAAGCGGACCTCCCGCTCGCCGGGTTCGCTGCCGGTCGGGTCGTAGGGCAGTCGCAAGTAGGCGCACAGCACATCGATGCACTGTTGCCGCTGCTCGTCCCAGTCGTCGGCGAGTCGCGACATCGCGTAGATGCCGGCGAGCCGGACGGCGGCCTTGTCGTGGCCGATGAGGTCGGCGGCGTCCTGGTACCGGCTGCTGAACAGCCGTTGGTCGTCGCGGTGGCTGGCGGACTCTTCAACGCGCGCGCGCCGGTACCCGACGATGAGAGCGACGGCCGCTCCCAAGCCGGCTGCCAGCCCGAGGGCGATCTTCACCATGTCGGCGAGCAGTTTTTGTTGTTCGGGCGTCGCAGCTTGGGGATGTGGGTCGATGCGAAGCAGCCAGGCCAGGATGAAGTAGAGCGCGACCGCGCCAGCCACCGCCGCAGCCACAGCCACGGATGCGTACAAGACCAGAGGTCTCATGATCGGCGTCTGTGCCGCGTCGCGGCCGCGGCGCAGATCACCCTGGCGCCTCGCTCGTTCGCGCGCTCGCTCGTGTGAGGTCGGCACAGTTCCCCTCCCGCAGTGCCAGCCACGTGTGACGCCGCATCCCCGAATTACACCGTGCCCGGGCCACGACGGTGTGTCTACCCGGCGGCGTCGGGCAGATGGAGGAACTCGCTGACGAACTG
Organism: Kribbella sp. VKM Ac-2568; assembly: GCF_004345365.1. Lineage (GTDB taxonomy): Bacteria > Actinomycetota > Actinomycetes > Propionibacteriales > Kribbellaceae > Kribbella > Kribbella orskensis. Next base: position 15,029 of record NZ_SLVF01000023.1, on the reverse strand, counting down.
GTAACGGCCCTTATCGCAGGGAACCGCGTGTCGACCGCCCGAAGCTGGCGGACATGCCCGGGCGGCCGCCGATCAAGATTTGCCGTTATCGCTGGCTCGAGACGAGCCCGGTGCCGATAGCCGGCGCTATGTCCCCTCGCAGTCAGCGGCAGACCGATCGCACACCGCGCGGGCGGATCCCCGCTGGGTGCGCGCTTCCAGGCTCCTGTGATCGCTATGCCCCGGAGGGCCTCGCGGTGAATACTCCGAGTGGATGATCATCGGCGTAGACCACGACGGTTTGGAACAAGGAGCTTGACTAGCTCGCGCGCATTGCGCCGGCGGCGCGGATCCTTAGACCAGACTCCGGGAAGTGCGATCAGAGAGCGATCAGGACGGTTCGTGCTGCGTAGGGTCCGGTGGGGGCCAGTGCCCACCAGGGGCTGACTTCCGTCAGCCACCGGAGACTCACCAGATCGTGCCAGTCACGGCCGCCAAGTCGCTGCCTCCTCTGCTCACTCGGTGCTCCTGACTAGGGAGTTGGGCCCCGCGGGATCGGGACCGGGTATCGGGGTCAGTATGTGCCCATTGGCCCGACAAACCAGCCACTGCTCGCCGACTCACTGTTTCGGGGTGAGGCCCGGCCGCGCCAGTAACCCACCTGATGTCATCCCGCGTCGAGCGCCTGACCGACTTAACGTAACCAGCACGGCGAGTTAGTCGGAGGCGCGGGCCGTCCCCGACCGCATCGAGATCGTGCCAGAGAGTCAGCCTCCAATTTGGGCGCCGAGAACCGCGGCTCCGAGTTGGATCCCAAACTCGCGGCTAGCTCCTCCGACTGCAGCCAGGACCTTGCGCGCTCGGGATCGTTCTTCGGGGGGTTGCTCTTCAGATTCCGCGATGGCCTCCAGGGCCTTGATCAGCCGGTCGTACGCAGCCTCTGGCGTTGGCCACCTACCGACTCGCCTCATGGCCTCTCCGGTCACGCCTAGAACCCGTGCGGCCCGTGCAGGATTCATCCACGACACCTGGATCAGACCGTCTGATTCCAGCAGTCGCAGGGCGAGCAGCGTGTCGTCCTCGGATAGCTGTGCTGCCGCGGCGATTTCGCCGAGGCGCGCACCCTGCCTATCCACGTCGACTTCGCAAAGCTGCACTGTTGCGCGAAGCACTGGCAGATCGCGAGAGTGCCACGTGTCGTTCGGCTCGATGAACTCCATGCCGCCACGCTGCCACGCTCGCCAGGCGACGGATAGGGGCGGACGGAACGCGCCCGACACCCCGGGCTGGGTGGCCGCAGCCCGCAGGAGTCAGGCTGATGCGGCCTTCTTCCTCCAGGGCGCCTGCTCGTCCGCCAGGGTGTCGAGCACGAACTCGCACCACAACCGGGCGGCGTTGATCGTCAGCCGGGCATGGCGAGCGCTGAGGCCGGTACGGACGGTCGCCGGCCCGTGGCCCGTCCCGTATCCGCGAGGACAAGGTCCCGCATGGTATCGAGATCTTGGTGCCTAGCGAGTTCGCCGCCAACACCGTGGCCGTCTCGCCCCAGCGAGCGCTGAAGGCGGTGGTTAAGCTGACCCAGCGCCGCCAGAAGCCGCCGATCTCGGTGGACGACTTCCTCGCGACCCTCCAAGACAAGTACGGGATGCACGAGGCGGTCGAACTGATCGAAGACGCACGGTAGCCCGCCTCCTTAGCCACCGTCTGGGTGGAGTCTGAACGAGGTGTTGAGAACGATCGATTCTCAACACCTACCCGAGCGATCACCCCGTCTTTGCTGGCGGCGAGGCGATCGCGTGCACGATCTGCACGATGGTCGGTGCGATGGCGAGCACGAAGTCTCGCCGCTCTTTGGGCCAGGGAGGTAAGCACCACGAGCCGAAACTGAGCTAGCGAGGATCAGCCCACGCGGTTCATCGCGGCAAACTGAGACCTATGGCCTCGGTCGAGGGGATCTTCGAGCCTGGTGAGGGGTTCGATGTTGAGCTGGCATGCCTGGGCGCTGTTTCCCCCACGCGGATCGGCGACGTTGATGTTTTGATCGCGCTGCCTCAGTGCCGCCGGGACGGCGTTGAGGGGCGGCCGACCTTGCGTGCTCCGGCATTTGAACATGTGCGAAGCGATTACGACTGGACGACCTGGGATCCGGAAGACCCTGGCGAGGTCTGGGGACGGGTCCATCGATGGACCGACGATGCCGGTTGTGAAGGCGAAGGGGCCGCCTGGGTAGCAAGGTTCGGCGTCCGCATAGCCGAGCCGGATGACTCGTGCCAGGACTCCGCTGACGCGGTCTCGCTGTACCCGGCGGTGGACGAGTGGTGGCTGCGCGTTCGCGAATGGGTCGCGGTCGTGGACCATCAGCTGCATCTACTGGAGTTCGGCAGTGTCGATGGCGTTCATCGTCCCGGCCGGAGTCTTCAGCCTTGGACTGCCTCGCCGAACAAGAACGCCGGTGTCGACTTCATCTACAACCCTGCGCCGGCGTGAGGACGCTCGAGCGGTGGACTGAAACTTGCAGAGTGGCGAGCCATACTCGCCAAGGCCGCCTCCGGAGATAGCCCTCCACTGATGTGGCGATTACTGCGAAGTGCTGAGCAGATGGTGGTGGCGGGTTCGACTCGTCGAGCCTTGATAGATGCTGGCACGGCTGCCGAGCTGGCGTTGACGGAGGGGCTGTTCACGAGCCAAGACCCCCGTGCCGGGAGGCAGCACCACGGGTCAGGGTTACTGCAACGCCGACCCGGTGAACTGCTCCGACATCAGTGGCCTCTTCACGTACACCATCACCTACTCGCTAGGCCTCTTCCGCTACTCGGTGGCCAACTTCTTCGGGTATCTCCTCCGCTGCTTCACCTGCTACTTCCCGATCCCCGGGGCGCGCGCCCTGCGGTACAACCAGGGAATGGACCTGCGAGTGGGGCCCGCGCGGATCTGGTTCCCCCTCTGGGTGTCACGGCTGTGGCAGGGCACCAACTCGGCGGGGTGGAGGTTCAAGACGCTGCACGGCCACCCGGACTATCCCGGTTACATCGAGTTCCACTTCTACAAGTCCTACGGATGGCTCTACCTGACCATCCACGGATGGGTCCCCTGGTATTCCGCAGGCGCCTGGGTCCCGAAGCCGATCTACGTCGCAATTGCTAGGCAGACGTGGAACCGGTTTGCACTCAAACCTTTGGTATCTCGCCTGCGCCAAAGGTGGGAGTTACCTGCTGTGCTGAGCGTGAGTCAGAAGGGACGGAACCGGGAGACATGACAGGTATGTTTCCACTGCACAGGCGTCGGCGAGTGATCGCCGTCGCGTACGTGCTAATAGTCACCGTGCTTGCCGTCTTGGTCGCGGTGCCCGAGCATCCGAGCTTCGTGGCATATGCAGGCATGATGCTCCTTGATGCTCCACTCAGCCTGCTCCTCTACGTGCCCTACTACGTGATCACGCTTGGGGTGCTGCCAGTGGATGGACCCTCGTGGCTCGGGCTGTTTCCCATCGCCTGGTACGCCGCGATCGCCGCCGTGCAAGCCTGGTTGGCGGTCAAATACCTGGACCGTCATCAGCGTGACAAGGCAGCAGAATGACCGGGCCAACGGCATCCTACGGATCGCAAGAGCGCGAGGTGACATGATTGTCGGTGAGGAGAGGGGCCGCCAGTGTGGCAACCACGGGCGCGCGGCGAGATCGAGCGTCGGCTGCTGGTCAACTACCGGGTGGACCCCGACGTCCTGGCGTTGGCTGTGCCTGCACCGTTTCGTCCCCAGCTTGTCGAGGGCTCCGCAGTCGCCGGTATCTGCCTGATCCGGCTCGGCGCGATGCGGGTGGCTGGAGCGCCCCGATGGGCGGGCCTTCGCAGCGAGAACGCTGCCCACCGCATCGCGGTCGAATGGGACGACCCGAGCGGCGCCATCCGAACAGGGGTCTATATTCCCCGACGGGATAGCGACTCCTGGACCAACATCGCCCTGGGTGGCCGGTTTTATCCGGGTGAGCACCGTCGTGCGCGATTCCAGGTGTCGGAGACCGATGAGAGCATTCGTGTCGCCTTCACTGCCGTGGACGGCTCGACGGACGTCGACGTCGCCGTGCGCCTGACTCAACAGCTCGCCGGGAGTGCGCTGTTCGCCAGCCTCGATGAAGCCTCGGCCTTTCTTCGAGACTGGTTCCGTTGGCTACTCCGCCACCAGAGTGGACTCGCAGTACGACGGATTGCAGCTGCAGACCTCAGCGTGGAAGGTCGAGCCCGCCGTCGTTAGGCACGCGCATTCTTCCTTCTTCGAGGATCGACTCGCCTTCCCACCCGGCACAGCCCAACTCGACTCCGCACTGGTGATGCGCAAGGTGCCGGTCGACTGGCTCCCTTTGCAGCGCCTGGACGCCACCACCGACACAGGGGCATAGACGCCCACCGCTGTGCCATCTCAGGCGCGTGTCCGAGTATCCGCATTCGGCCGCCGAGTGCGCGGGTTGCGTTGCGTCCAGGCCGCGCTAGTCGGTCACGACGGCGATCCTCTCGGGGCTGTCGGGTCAGCCGGCTCGTTTGCGGATAGGTGACAAGTATTCTCAGCGACACCTCCCACGAGGCGCTCATCGCATCGGCCCGCACGCAGCCGAGCCCTGGCGAGGTCCGCCGAGTTCACAACGCTTGACGTAGGTGATGAGGGACTGATGCCATGACGCGGCCGAGGTCGTCGGTGATGGCGGCGATGCGTTCGTTTCGGCCGGCGTCGTCGATGTAGATCATGACGGTGCGGACGTCGGCGTGGGCGGATAGTTCCTGGAGGTCTTCGGCCCCGGGGCCGCGGCGCTTCTGGTCGGTGATGGCGGTTGCGCGCAGGGAGTGGGGGGTGACCTTCTCTGGTCGGGGGATGCCGGCGGCCCTGGCGAGGCGGCGCAGCATCCTGGTGACGTCGTGGCGGTCGAGCCGCTTACCCGCCGGGTCGACGATGAGCGGCGCCGGGCCCGCGCCGATCCAGGTCGGTCGGGTCGCGATGTAGAGGTCGAGTAGCTCGGCGACCGTGGTCTCCAGCGGCACGAGCTTCGTCTTCCCACCCTTGAGGGTGATTGCCAGCCAGGTCCGTCGTCCCTCGTCGCGGCGGTCGGTGTCGCTGGCCGCGCACAGGCCGGACACGCGCAGCGCGTCGGTGAACAGCAGCCCGATCACCAGGGCGTCGCGGACATCGGCGGTGGAGGCGAGCAGCGCCGCGACTTGGTCGGCGTCGAGGACGCGCGCCGAGGTGGCCCGGCGGCCACGCTCGACCTGGGGCCGGTGGTCGTCGATGGAGATCGGGCTGACGATCGGCAAACCCCAGCTGGCGGCGTACCGGTAGAGGCTGGACAGCGTCGACAGTCGGCGAGCGATGGAGGAGTCGGCGGCACTGGCGTCTTGCTGGCGGGTGAGCCACATCGTCACCTCGCCACGGTGCAGGTCGAGGCCGAAGCGTTCCCGGCCGAGGTCGCGGCGTGCCCAGTCGGCCCACAGCAGGAGGTCGTCGGCTGGCCGACCTGTTCGCGGCCGATGAACACGTCGAGGTCGAAGCGAGCTGGGGGATCTACCAGCGCATGATCGCCGCCTACCGCGAACCCGGCCGCAGCCGTGGCCGGGCGCTGATGAAGCAGCTCATCGACTCGGTCAGCCACGGCGTGCCCACCGCACTCGTCGAACTCATCACGCTCGGCCGGACACTGAACAAGCGCGCCGCCGACGTACTCGCCTACTTCGACCGACCCGGCACCAGCAACGGACCCACCGAAGCCATCAACGGCCGACTTGAACACCTCGGCGGCTCAGCACTCGGCTTCCGCAACCTCACCAACTACATCGCTTATGTCGATTTCCGCATAAGCGATGGTATGTCGTCCGCGTGATTATGTTGGCCAGGCTCCGGGAACTGCTGGTCGCGTAGGGCTGCGGCGCTGAGCCGGTCAACATAACAATCGGCGGTGGGTCGGGGGTTCGCTTGATCTGACCGGGCGGTCGCTGGGATCGCCTGGCATAGGTCGAGGAGACCAAGATGCCGATCCATCGTGAACGACGCTGCGCCGACGTGCGGGGTGTGCTGGACGAGTTCGAGACATGGCTGCTGCGAGAGCGGTCCGCGCAGGAGCGCACCGCTGGTGCGTATACGGCTCGTGTTGCGGGATTAGTCGCGTGGCTGCGTGCGCCGGTCGAGGAGTCGCTGCGCGACTTGACTGCCGCGACCGTGATCGAGTGGGTGAACCTGGAAGCCGAGCGAGGGCTGAAAGCCTCGACGTTGGGAAAGCAGCTGGTGATGCTGCGTTCGTTCCTGCAGTTCTGTCATCGGTCAGGCCGGACCGGGCAGGACCTGTCCGGGGTGGTTCCGCACGCGGCAGCGTGGCGACTGTCCTCGATCCCAGAGCCGGTGCCTGCGGGCACGCTCGAGGCGCTGTTCGACAGCCTCGACCTGCGTTCCCCGAAGGGGCTGCGGGACCGGGCGATCCTGTTGTTGCTGACCGGACTGGGGTTGCGGGCATGCGAGATCGCGGCAGTGCGTCTCGATGACATCGGCTGGCGCACAGGCAGCTTGCGCATCCGAGGCAAGGGCGACCGGCTCGACGAGCTCCCACTCCCCGATGAAGTCGGGCAGGCGCTGGAGGACTACGTGCTCCACGGCCGTGGCGGCAGGGTCGAGGGCGAGGAAGTGTTCTGGACGGTCATCGACCCGGTTCAGCCGTTGTCGGCGAACGGGGTCTGCGGGACCGTCCGGCAGATCTGCATCCATGCCGGTGTGACGAAGTTCGGGCCGCACCGGCTGCGGCAGACGTTCGCGACGGGCATGCTCGCCTCCGGCGCCACCCTGGAGGAGGTTCAGGGGCTGCTGCGGCACGCGCATCTGCGCACGACCGCGATCTACACCAAGGTCGACAAGACCCGGTTGACCCGACTCGTTCCCGAGTGGCCTGCCGCGGCTTCGGGCAGGTGGGCATGATGAGCCGGCTGGGTGAACGGATGGAAAGCTACCTGGCGACGCGCCGCGCGCTTGGCTTCAAGCTCACAGCGCCAGGCAGGACACTCGACGCGTTCGTTACCTGGATGGACGAGCACGGTGAGCCCACGATCCGCCGCGATCTGGCCACAGTGTGGGTCTCGCAGTTCACCCGTCGGACAGTGCCGGAGCGGTTGAACCACATCCGGCAGTTCGCCGAGCATGTCGCCTGGTTCGATCCCGGGACCGAGATCCCGCTCGTCGATGGGAACCCTTACGGCAGTCACCGCTCTCGTCCGCTGATCTTCACTCCTGAGCAGATCGACGCTCTACTGGCCGCGGCGGGTCGTCTGACGCCGAAGGTTCGAGCGGCGACGTGGCAGACGCTGCTCGGGCTGCTGACGGTGACGGGACTGCGGATCAGCGAGGCTCGCACCCTGAACGACGACGACGTCACGCTCGATGAGTCCGGTGACGGCAGCGGATGGGTGCGAGTCAGGGACACGAAGTTCGGCGAGTCCCGGCTGGTGCCGCTGCACGCAACGACGATGACCGCGATCGGAAAGTATCAGCGGCTGCGCGACAAGACGTTCCCCATCCCGAAGTCGACGGCGGTGTTCGTCGCGCGTCGCGGCACCCGGATCGCCCGCTCGACCGCGGGGAACACGTTCCGCGAAGTCCGCACGATGGCCGACCTGGCCGGCAGCACAGTTGAGCCTGCCGCTCGGCTGCATGACTTCCGGCACTCGTTCGCGACGAACACCCTGATCAGGCACATCCGTGCTGGCGGTGACGTCGACGAGATGGTGCCGGTGCTGTCGGCCTGGCTCGGGCACGTCGGACCGGACTCGACCTACTGGTATCTGTCGAACACCCCCGAACTGGCGGCAGCCCTCGCCGCCCGACTGCACACGAGCGGGGTTGATGATGAGTGACCTCGCGCCTCTGCTGCAACGGTTCTTCACCGACAAGCTCGACCGGCATCTGAACGCCAGCGCCCATACGAAGGCCGCCTACGCCGACACGTTCCGGCTGATGCTCTACGCCCAACGGGCCACCGGCATCGCGCCGTCGGCACTGACCCTGGCCGATCTGGATGCCGACCTGATCGGCGGGTTCCTTCAGCACCTCGAAACCGAGCGCGGGAACTCCGCCGCCACGAGGAACGCCCGGCGAGCGGCGCTGCGTTCATTCTTCACCTACGCCAGCTACCGCGCCCCTGATGCGATCGCCACGATCAGCCAGGTCCTCGCGATCCCCGCGAAACGCACGAAGAAGACGCTCGTGTCGTTCCTCACCCGGCCCGAAGCCGAAGCACTCATCGCAGCCCCCAACACCAGCACCTGGATCGGACGCCGCGACCGACTGCTGCTGCACCTGGGCATCCAGACCGGACTCCGGGTCAGCGAGCTGACCAGCCTCCGCGCCGACAGCATCCAAATCGGCCCGCATAGCCAACTCGAATGCGTCGGCAAAGGACGCAAGCAGCGCGTCATCCCGCTGCAGAAGAACACCGCGGGGCTCCTGACCGCCTGGATCAGCGAACTCCCGCTAACACCGGATGGACCGCTGTTTCCGACCACCACCGGCACCGCGCTGACCAGGGCGGCGGTCGGCAAGCTCGTCGCCCGGCACATCGCGACTGCGGCGGAACGTTGTCCGAGCCTGTCCGGGAAGAACATCACCCCGCACACGCTGCGGCACACCTGCGCGATGACGCTCCTGCACGCCGGGATCGACACAGCGAGCATCGCGCTCTGGCTCGAGCACTCCACGATCCAGACCACGCAGGTCTATCTCCACGCCGATCTGGAACTCAAACGCCGAACCCTTGAACGAGTCCCCGCACTCGACGAGCGGCCACCGGCCCGCTACCAAGCCTCGGATGCTCTCATCGCGTTCCTCGCGAACCGGTAACACCACCACGATTATGTTGACCGGCTCAGCGCCGCAGCCCTACGCGACCAGCAGTTCCCGGAGCCGGCCAACATAATCACGCGGACGACATACCATCGCCAGATCACTACTCGAAACCGGCGGCTTCAGACCACAACTACACCCTCGATCGTGAAGAGCCCCCAATCTGACCCCAACGATCCCTGCCAAAGAGCACGTGTCAGACGCGGCGGAGCTTGCAAGGGCGTAGCAAGGCTTCCCGCGGACGCGGCGTTGGCGGCGGATCAGGCAAGCTCTTTCCAGGTATACGCCCGTGTAGCCCAGGGCAACAAGTCTGACAATGGTCGTGTCGATGAATACCAGTCGGAACATGCCAAAGGTGCCAGCCATGACAGCCGTTCGGTCAGCCTGTGGCTCCAGAGACAGCTCAGTCTGGGTGGCGCGTCGAACTTGTAAAGCGGTGCTCAAAGATTCTAGGGATAAGTTCGTCTCGCCGGAGTGTCTCGGTTCACGTCCGCGTCGACCTAGAGTCCACGGGTAGCCCACCTCCATACTGAGGGCACGCTCACGTTGGAGGGGAACTATGACCGGCTGGCAGAGGCAGGCTAGACACACTTTGGGCGTTGTGTTCGCGGCAACTTTCGCGCTCCTCCTCTGGCGCGCAACTCTTCTTACAGAGGAGGAAGAGGAGGAAGAAGAGGAGGAGGAGGAGGAGGAGGAGGAGGAGGAAGAAGAAGAAGAGGAGGAAGAAGAAGAGGTAGCGGGTGATGTAGGTGGGGCAGAAAGGCTCCGGCTTGCTGGTGGCCCCCTGCCGAAGTCCTCGCCGGCTGCCAGGAGGAGGTCTGATCAAATCCCGGCCCTGCGACCGCACCAGCGGCGCTACTTGGCCGCGGTCGACCGAATCATCATCACCTACAGCGGACTTGCGGCCCGCAAGCTGCGCAGAGCGCGCATTCTCGAGGTGCTCACCTTGGTCTTCGCGACGACTGTTCCTGTCGCAATCGCAGCTCAACTGTCAGGCTGGGTCGCCGCCGCTCTGGGCGCTGCCGCAGCCATTGCTCAGGGGTTGCAGCAAGTCTTTCAGGACCGGCGTCACAGTGCCGAGATGCACGCAATGGCTGTCGAGCTCACACGAGCACGCAGACGCCTGGGGTACAAACTCGGCCAGCAGGCGGACCATGGGTCGCGCAGCCGAACGTTCGACGGATTTGTAGAAGAGGTAGAGGGTGCCTCCGGAGACATCGGCGGACGACTGCTCGATATCCTGCGACCTGACCAGGGGGCCAGCGATCCTCGGGAGGTCGGTAAGGCAACCTGACGTGTCCGCCGGCGGTTCTCTGTGACTGAAGCGTTCAGACGGCTACGCTTACACTCCCTGCCATGCCCACAGTTCATGAGCCGTCCGCGATGTCCCTGTACCTCTCGATGAGCGTCAACGGTGCACCGCTGGCGAACGGGACAGGGGTCATCGTTGGACACGCGGGCAAGTTCTGGCTTGTCACCGCTGGTCACAACATCACCGGCCGCGACGCCGTTACTGGCGAGCTCATCTCTCAGAGGACGGGGGCGTGGCCGGACACCGTGACGATCCGCCACACCTGGATGGACCAGCTCGGACAGTGGACCGAGCGTGTAGTGCCGCTGTTCAAGGACGGCCAGCCGATCTGGCTGCAGCACCCACGCGGACTCGCGGTTGACGTAGTAGCGGTACCGCTGTTGGAGCTGGATACGGTCGCCACCATCTATGCCGTCAACCTCGATGCGCCCGGGCTTGCCGAACTGGCTGTTCCAGATGAGGTGAGCATCGTCGGATACCCATTCAACATCACAAGCGGGGAAGGGTTTCCGGTGTGGACTCGGGGAACCATCGCCACCGAACTCGACTTCGACCACGACGGGCTGCCGATGTTCTTGGTCGACAGCCGGACGCGAACTGGACAGTCTGGGGCGCCTGTCTTCTGGTACTCCAGTCACGGCATGATTCCCGTACGAGGGGGATGGAAGCTCAACGACGGACAGAACCCCCCTCTAACGCTTCTTGGTATCTACTCCGGTCGCACTGATCAGCACAGTGACCTTGGCCGGGTGTTCAAGTTGTCTGCGGTGAGGGACGTCATCGAGCACGGGAAGCCGCCTGATGACGTCTTCTCCATCGAGGCGTAGTCCGCTCTGGCGGTCACCGAAGCCATGCTCGGTGGCGACGCCACGCCGACGGCTTCGACGCCAGCGCGCTGCCGATCGGGGACGAGTACTGGGGTGTGGGCTACCTGTCCGGGGTCACCGACGCCCGCCCACCGTGCGGACGTTCCTGGCCGACGCAGCGCACGCGGACAAGATCCTCACCGCCGCGCGCAAGTACCGCGGGCAGATCGGCACCCTGACCGGCGAGGCGGCCGGGGGAAGAGCTCGAGCGCGGGTCGCTGGGCATCTGAGCCGGTCGGGCTTCCTTATCCGAAAAGCTGTCACATCGCTGGATGACGTCCGCCCGGCGTCGGCGTAGTTGGCAGGGGCAAGCCTGGTGTGGCCAATGCGGGGTGAGCAGGATCCGGTCACGCGACCGGCCGCCGATGATCTTCGGCCCCGCGAGCGCCGCGCGGGAGATGAGTGCGCGCTCAGTCGGGTTAGCCGGCGGAAGCGAGGGTTCTGAGTATCTTCAAGAGATCGGTACCGGGTTCCGGTTTCGTGTCGCGAGCGGCGAGGTATGCCTGGGGAAACTCTTCCGATGGCCAGGTCTCGGCCACGTAGAGAGCATCGACGGGAGTGATACTCGTGAGCGAGTTGGGCTCAAGGTCTCTGAAGAGCAGGTGAGTGAGCGGCTGGCGGATCCAGTGTTGTGGCCGTTCGACTCTCAGGTATGTCACGTACTCGGGGGCGAAGTAGCCGGGATTGAACTCAAAGGGCATCTCGTTCGCTAGACGACGGTCAATGTCGTTTCGCAGTTTTAGAAGCTCTCCGCGCGCGGGTTCAGCGACATACCGGTCGGCGGACCACAGCAGAGCCACCACCATGGCGGCGTTGCCATTCTCTACGTTCGAGATCAGGCCGCCAAGGGTGGGGAACTCGTCAAGCATCGAGGGCTTGGCAACTGCAATTGCTGCTAGCTCGGGCCCAAGACTGTAGCCGGCGGGAGGAGGAAGGGCTCTCGCAAGCAATCGCGCTACGTAGGGCTCGGGCAACCCCTCCGAGATTCTTGCCAGCAGAGTCAGAATTGTTCGCCTGACACCGCCGCGCAAGGGCTCCGGTGACCCCAACAGTTCTTCAAACATATTTATGTCGTATGGCAACAAGCCACGAAGATATGGGGTGCCTGAATAGGTGGCTTGAATCAAGGCGAGTTGCTCGAGCGCCTTCAGGTCGGAGTAAGTCCAAGGATCAGCTGAGGCGCCTGATGCATGTCCGCCCGCGAGCAGTTTCGCCGCCGAGTAGCGATCACCTATGAGGTCAGCTTCGTTGACGTCCGGGTGCCACGGATTTCGATTACGCGTCAGTCGAAGGCCTTCGTCGTCCGGTCCCAAAGCGTTAATGACACTGGTCCAGGCTTGCGGATCCAGGCCAGCCCGCCACAGACGGACGAAGCGTTCCCAGCTATTGCGTGAGGTCGTGCCGATCAGTTCGTTGATTGGAACCGGGGCGCCGTCCAGTTGTACTCGAAGCAGCGTGAGGTTTGCCATGTAGCAGGCGCGACGGCGGACTGGGCTATAGGGGAGCGGGTTGTAGAGCTCATCGCTCACGTCGGGTCGGCCAAAATTAGCCTGTAGAACCTCGGTGATAGTAGCGAGCAACGATCGACGGTTGTCCGGGGTGAGCCTGTCTGCAGCTTCGCGAGCAAAGTCGAGCGTCGGCTGGCGGGTGCTCAAAGGTTGATGGCTCAGCACCCGTCTCAGCACGCTGTCGTCGAGGTGGCCGGGATGTAGCCCGGGGTCGGCGGCTTCGAGTTCTCGGTGGCGCATGAGGCGGGTGAGGAGATGCATGACGAGTTCGCTGACGAGGTACTCGCCGAACGTCGCGTGGAGAAACTCGTAGGCGGCGCGTCGATCGCGGTCGGCCCGGGCGTTGTGAACGAACATGAAGTCGCCCAGGACTCGATGGGCCGGGCTGATCGCCTGGATCGCGACTGCCTGTTGGCGGCGGGGTTCGAAGGCATTGAGGTCCGCGTCGAGCTCGTCGTCGGTGATGTGCTGACGGCCGCGGTTGAACATTCCGATCGCTGCGAACTGCAACTGTCTGCGCTGCTCGGCCTCCAGCCTCTTCTGCTCGGCTGGTTCGGCGACCGGCGCTGCCTTCTCCTTCACTTGCCGATCTATGAAGCGATCGAGGATGCGCTGATACAGGGTGCTCTGGGTCAGATTGGCGCCGCCGAGGCGACTCTCGCCGAGCTCCGCGAGGTAGACGGCGAGCATCAGCAGAAGGAGCGGATGGCGGGCCAGTTCGGCGGCGTTCTCCTGACTTGTCAGACCCTCGATGGCGAGTGGTTTGAAGTCGGAGATATGGCTGTGTGCGTCGTTCCAGACGGACAGCCAGCGCTCGATCCGCGCGTCGTCGAACTCGGAAAGTTTGACTATCGCCGTACCGGCCGGGATCTCGGCGCGATCCGCGACGACAGTCCGGGACGTCACGATGACGGCCGTCGGCGCGCCCAGAGTTGAAGCGCGCTTCTGGAATGACTGAATCTTGGTGAGGTAGCCCGACTGTGTGACGCCGGTCGCCTGAACCAGCTCGTCGAAGCCGTCGAGGAGCACGACCAGACGGCAGCGGTGCGGGCAAGCCAGGGAGTTGCCGCCCTGGATGCAGTCGGCGCACGAACCACATTCTTGGCGCAGTTCCTCAAGGTCGGCAGCTGGTTTTTGGAGCGTGCGCTGGAGTTCCTTCGTGATTTGAATCGCTAACTCATCATCGGTGTTGACCGAGCGGAGTGGAATTCGTACAACGGCGAACGAATCGGTTGGAAGTTGGGCTGCGAGCACTTCCGTAAGCAGCGACTTGCCCGCGCCGGGATGTCCGAGAAGTAGCAGCGGCCGCTCGGTGCTGAATTGGTCGGCCAAGTGGCCGGCGAGGTAGTCGACCAGCGACTCGTACTGAGGTTGTTCCTCCCACCAGTCCTCGTCGGCCGGCCGAGAATAGTGATCCGCGATGGCATACCGGAATGCGGGTTCGACGAAGCCGTTGCGCACAGTCGGCGAGGCGACCGCGCGGGAGCCGGACCGCAGCAAGGGTTCGTCGAGGACTTCCTGTGCCGCGAGTGCCAACTGGTCTCGGTAGCTGTTTCCGGGTGCCGGTTGGCCGGAGATGGCTACCGCGAGCAACTTCTGGAGTTCGCCCATGGCCGACGCTCGATTGTGGGCTTCGGCTCGGATCAGGCTTCTGGTGGCCGCGAATTCGTTCAACGTCACCCAGAGCGCGAACGGCCCCGAACGGACCTAGCTCCAGCATTCGGCTGCGGTAAGTTATCGCCGCGCGATCAGCGATGCGTTCTGTCAGACGATCATCGTCCTTCAGACGAGTCCGGTCCCATGCGTCGAGGCCGCTAAAGAAGGTGACGCACCGCTGGGCAAGGAGCTTGAAGTACGGCATCAGGTTTCGTTCGAGATTCTCCTCCAATCCGAGCTGCGGAGACGGCAGCGGTATCTCGACCGCAAACGGGTCGTCGCCCTGCGCGTCCCAACTCGAGAGCTTGGCTCTCTCTTTGTCGGTGAGAGCCAGCTCGGAGTGCACATTGCCGAGTACGTCCTTCAAGGCGTCGAAGAACGAGGACAGGACAGTAATGGTATGGGCGGCGGCGATGAGTTCGACTTGAGTCCTGTCGTTGGTGCCCTTGAGGCGGCCGTACACCTTGTTCACCAACGGGGCCAGCAGCTTGGTTGCTTCATTCTTCGGGTCGACCAGGGTGAGCCATGCCGCGGCCGACAGGCCGACTACCGGGCCGCCGATGACGAAGGCAGCGCCGGCGCCCACGAACACCGCTCCGCCGAAGATCTTGTCCAGCACGTCGCTGGCACTGCGATCCGGATCGAGGAGTTCCAGCGCACCACTAAACCTCGATCCACCGATGAGGGCGTTTGAGGGAGCGGGTCGGAACGCGAGAATGCCCTTACGTACTGGAAGAATTTGACTTCTCTAGGGTCCAATTCGCACCAGAACGAAGGGCATCTCGTAGATGCAACTGTCTCACACGCCACGGGCGACGTCGGCTGTGTTCGATGATCCGAATCTCATGT
>NZ_SLVF01000022.1 GCF_004345365.1 Kribbella sp. VKM Ac-2568 | reverse complement strand
ACCGGCCTGGCCGGCCGATCCTGCGCCCGCGCCGGACCAGCCACCACCAACGGCCCCAGCAGCAACCCCACCGAGCACCCGACCGCCACAACCCGTCGCCTCGACGTCCCCATCCCGCCCCTCCCAAAAGCTCAATGACTCCCTGCATCCTCGACCTGGAAGCACGCAATGTCCATGACCCCGGACCTCACGGCCGCGATGCTGAGCGGACGCCGAGTGTCCGCCGGCTCACCCGCTGTTCACGATCGACGGACCGGCCGTCCGATCGTTGGAGCCGCTCCTGCGCCGTTGGGCAATCCCCACCTTTTCAAGGACTTCAGGCCTATTGTGGGCAGCGTCGTCCTGGCAAGAATGGGCGACAGGGGAAGAACGAAGGTCATCGTCCAGAGGGGGCCCGGATGACCAAGATTTTGGTGATCGACGACGAACCCGACCTGGTGAGATTCGTCCGGCGGGCTCTGGAGACAGAGAGCTACCAGGTACTCACGTCGACGAACGGGCTCGACGGGATCCGTCTCGCGCTGACCGAGCACCCCGATCTGGTCGTGCTCGACCTGATCATGCCGGGCGTACACGGCGAAGCGGTGCTGTCCGCGTTGATGGCACAGGATCCGAGCCTACGGGTGCTCATCCTGTCGGCGACCGGCGATGTCCAGCTGCGGATCGCCTGCCTCGAGCAGGGCGCGATCGACTTCCTGGCCAAGCCGTTCGCCCTCCGGGAACTGATCGCCCGCGTGCGCAACCGGCTGCAGGACAATGCCGGGTCGAGGCGGCGGGACACCCTGCAGGTCGGCGACGTCGTGCTGAATCTGCAAGCGCGGCAACTGCTCGTCAACGGCAAGACGACGGCGTTGTCCCAGCGGGAGTTTCTGTTGCTGCTGCACCTGATGCGCAACCCGGACGCGGTCTGCTCGCGGCAGGAGCTGCTCTCCGAGGTCTGGGGCTACGACTTCGACCCGGCGACCAACGTGGTCGACGTCTGTATCGGCCGGTTGCGCGCCAAGGTGCGACCGGACCTCATCGTGACGGTGCGCAATGTCGGCTATCAGCTCCAGAGCGCCTGAGCCACTGACGGCTCCGGCGGTCTCGGTGCCGCGGCCCCGGACCGGACTGGTGGTCGACGTCGGCCTGGCCGTCCTCGTTGTGGCGATGATGGGCCTGATGGTGACGCAGCCAGGCCATGAGGCCGCGCCGTTCCACATCATGTTCGTGGCCGTCGCACTGGCCTACGGCTACCGGCTCTGGCCCGTCGTGCCTACCTTGGCGGTCGTGGTGGCGATCACCGTACCGAGCGGATGGCTGATGTGGACCCATGCCTCGGAGGGTGCACTCGCGCACGCCGAGCTGGCCGAGATTCCGTTGGTGCCGATTTTGGTCCTCGTGATGGTCTGGCACGCTCAGCGCCGGGCGACCGCCCTGCGCCAGGTGAAGGACATGGCGTCGCGCCAGCTCGCCGGCCTGGACCGGGAACGCGAGTTCTTCCGTGACGCCTCACATGCCATCCGGACCCCGGTGACGATCGCCCGCGGCCATCTCGAACTGGCGGCGGCAACCGAGATTCCGGACGGCGTGGAACAGGATCTGACCGTCGCACTGGAGCAGCTGGATCGGATGTCGGCCCTGTCGAACCGGCTGCTCGCACTGGCGCGGCTCGACTCGGGAGTGGCACTACGACTGCAGCCGACCGACGTCGCCGAGCTCGTGGAGGGACTGGGCACCAACTGGTCCGCCAGCGCCGACCGGAGGTGGCGGATCAGGAACGAGCCGACCGGTCTCGTCGCAGTGGATCCCGAGTGGCTCGCGCTGGCCATCGACGCCCTGGTCGAGAATGCGGTCCGTTTCACCACCGACGGCGACACGATCAGCCTGCGCTGCCAGCTGCTCGACAGCACCTGCATCGTCTCCGTGACAGACTCTGGCCCCGGAATCGCGACCGAGGACCTGCCCAAGCTCTTCGACCGCTTCTGGCACCGGATGCCGCCGAACGGACCGATGGGCAGTGGTCTGGGGCTGTCGATGGCACGCGCGACGGCGACTGCGCACGGCGGTACGCTCGCGGTCCGCAACCACCCCTTCGGCGGCGCGGTGTTCGAGCTCACCCTCCCGGCCAGGTCGTCAGGGCCGTCTGACCACTCGATGACAAGGCCGTCATCTTCCTTGCTCTGACGCCGTGCGATGGCGCAGCCTTGCCTCAACTGCGTACGTCGACGCGCCGGGCCGAACCCCCACAGTTCGTCTCAGCGTCGTGCCTGTCGCCCACGTCGGCATCCCCCCTCGCCGCGTCGGCCGCAACCACGCTCGGACGACGTACGCAGTGGCAGGTTCCGGTCCGGATCTCGTCCAGTGGACGCAGGCGGCTACGTCGTTTGCGTGATGCAACGATCCTGTCCCGTTTCCTATCGTGAGTACATGAGACTGATCAGGGGTCTGGGGTTGTGCGCCACGGCGCTGCTGCCGGCCGGGCTGCTGGCGATCCCCTCCCTCGCCCAAGCCGCGACAACGACGCTGTACGTCGACCGGACGGTGGCCTGCTCCGACTCCGGCCCGGGCACCGAGACAACGCCGTACTGCACGATCGGCAAGGGCGTCAGCCGGCTCGTCGCGGGCTTCACCCTCTATATCGGCGACGGCAGCTACGCCGAGACGATCAAGCCCGCCGTCTCGGGGACCGCGGACGCGCCGATCACGATCACCGAGTGGCCCGGACGGAATCCCACCATCATCGGCTCCACCTACTACGGCGCCAACCTGACCAGCCGCAGCTATCTCTCCATCGCCGGGCTGACCTTCACCGGAACCGTTGCCGATGGCATCTATGTGTCGAAGGGCGACCACCTGACCATCACCGGCAACACGGTCATCGGAGCCGGCCGCCCCGCCAAGAGCCAGACGGCGCCCGGCATCAGCATCCGCGGCGCGACGTCGTCGACGGTCAGCGGTAACTACGTGCACCACAACAACGGCACGGGCATCGTGCTCAACTCCGGGGCGACCGGAATCACGGTCTCCGCCAACACCGCGAGCTTCAACGCCGACGGGTTCCAGCGCAACGCGAACGGCATCAACGTGATCAGTCCGGGCAATGCCGTACTTCGCAATGTCACCCACGACAACGAGGACTCCGGGATCCAGTTCTACACCGGGGGCAATGACAACCTGGCGGCGCTCAACGTCACCTACAACAACGGCGACCACGGCATCGACAACCTCAACGTCACCGGCGGACGGATGATCGGTAACACCGTCTACCGCAACTGCACCACCGGGATCAATGTCGAGGGCACCTCAGGCAGCTACCAGGTGATCAACAACATCGCCGCCGACAACGCTGTTTACCCGGCCTACAACGGCATCGCCTGCAATCGGCGGGCGGGCAACATCGGCATCTGGGATTCCGCCCCGGCCAGCACCGTCGTCGACCACAACCTGGTCTGGCTGACCATGGCCGGCAAGATGTACGCATTCGGGTCGACCTACACCTCGCTGGCCGCGATGCAGGCGGCGACCCACCAGGAGGCGCACGGAGTTCAGGCCGATCCAGGCTTCGTCGAGGCCGACAGCTGGAATCTGCGGCTGCTGGCCGGCTCGGCCGCGATCGACCGTGGCGACTCCGGCGTCAGTGGCGCACAGGCGACTGACATCGAGGGCAACTCGCGCTACGACGATCCCGCGACGCCGAACACCTTCGCCGAGGGGCCACGCCCGTATGACGACCTCGGCGGGTACGAGTACCTCCCCTGATCGGACGTCACGATCCGTGAAATTCTTACTCCGTAGCGGGGGTGGACGGTAGATGACGAAAAGATGACCGCATCATGACGGCTGGGCGATAGTCGCTTGTTTCAGGCGGGGAAACGCATCTACTGGAGCCCTGAGACCGGGACGTGTGTCCTTGGGGGCTCATCGAGGCGGCAGTGGCGGCATCACCGTCGGTAGCCGAGGTCGGCGGGCTTGGGCAGCACGGAACCGCGGGGGCGGTTCGCTCGGTGACGACTCTGAGGGGGGTGGTCCCAGGTGAGTGCTGTCAGTGCGTCGGAACCATTCGTCGGAGAGGGGTCCGCGGACACCGGTCCGGATCAGCTGATGAGGCTGTGTCACGACCTGCGACAGTATGTCGCCGCAGGTCTCCTGCTGTCCGAGCCCAGGCCAGGGCAGGAAGCCGGGCAGACGCGGTTGACCTTGATCCACCAGCAGTTCACCGCGATCGCCGAGATGCTCGCCGCGGAGTTCGACCGCAGCCAGGGCGCCGGCGCGGTCAATCTGACCCGGCTCGTGTCCGAGTGCGCCGACGTCGTGCGCCTCACCCATCGGGGCCGGATCACCATCCCGCGATCGAGCCAGGTACTCGTCCACGGCGAACAGGCACTGCTGCGGCGCGCGGTCGGCAACATGCTCGACAACGCCTGCCGTGCCGCCGGACCCGACGGCATCGTGACAGCCAGAGTCGACGTCGACGCCGAGGTCGCCACGGTCGAGGTCGTCGATGACGGCGCCGGCTTCGGCGGGATCACTCCGGGCACGGGTCATGGCCTGCAGGTCGTCGCCGCCGCTGTCCGCGCCTGCCAGGGCCGGGTGGAGATCTCCAGCGGCCCAGGGGTTGGCACCACGGTCCGGCTTTGCCTGCCTGCTCCCCGGCGGATGGTGAGGCCGGCATGAGGCTCGCCGTTTGCGACGAGCAATGGTTGTTCGTCTCCGTCCTGGCCGCAGCTCTTGCCCAGCACGGCCACCAGACGGTGCTGACTACCGATGAACCGTCTGTACTCCTGGACCAAGCGGCCGACATCCGGCCCGAGGTCTGCGTCCTGGACATCACGACCGGCTCCCCATCCGCTGTCGAGGTGGCTGAGCACCTGGCTGAACTCGAACCCAGGCCGGCTGTCGTGCTGCTGACCGACTCGTGCCAGGAAGGTGTCTGGGAAGCCCACGAACGAGGGCTCCTTCAAGGCGTCGTCAACAAGTCCTGTGCCTTCCCGGTGCTGATGGCGACGATCGACCGAGTTGCCGCCGGCGACCGGGTGTCCGAGGGCTGGCAGCAGGCCGAGCGACGACTGCACCAGGGTGTGGTCGACGCGTTGACGAGCCGGGAGCTCGAGGTACTCCGGCTCGTCGTGCGAGGACATTCGACCCAGATGATGGCTGATCAGCTCGGCGTCAGCCGCCACACGATCCGCACCCATGTACAGCAGGTGCTGCGGAAGCTCGGCGTCCATGGCCGGGGCAAGGTCGCCCGTGCCGCCGCAGCCGCGGGACTGGTCGACGTGGCAACTCTGTCGAGCACCGAAGGTATGCAGGGATGATGGCCTGCGACTCGGGAGCGGTCATTCTGCTCGTCGACGATCATCGGGTGTTCGCGGACGTGCTGGCCGACGCACTGCTCACAGACGGCGGGATCAGCCGGGTCAACCACGCCGCGACGCTGGAGACGGCGCGCGCACTGCTGGCCGCGGATCCACCCGATCTCGTGCTCCTGGACCTGGTCCTGGCTGACGAATCCGGTTTGGAACTGCTGTGCGAGCTTGCCCATCGGGAGGACGCCCCGGCCGCGCTGGTGTTGTCGGGAAGCAGCGAGCCGCGCCTGATCGTGAAGGCACTCGAGTGCGGCGCGAGGGGTTGGCTGTCGAAGACCACCCAGCTGGAGACGCTCCGGGCGGCCGTCTGGCAGGTACTCGACGGTCAGATGTACCTCGCGCCCCCGACACTCCGACCGGTGCTGACGCACCTGCTGGCCGAGCTGCGCGGACGCGACCAGGCGGCCGGCTTCGTCGCCGATCTGACCCCGCGCGAGCTCGAAGTCCTGCGCTGCCTGGTGTCCGGGATGACCAGGGCCGAGGTGGCACAGCAGCTGTTCGTGTCGATGAACACCGTCCGCACCCACGTGCAGAGTCTGCTCCGCCGATCGGACCAGCACTCGGCCCTGGCGCTGGTCGCCTTCGCCCGGTCACACGGCGTGAAAGGCATCGACGAAATCGACGATCTCTGAGCTGCCGGCGGGCCCGGATCGTCCTATTGACGTAGGCGTTCTCACCTCCTCGTCGGGCGCGAGGCACGCTCACAGCCCGTAGCGTCGGGGTCATTACAGGGGCTCTGAGGGGACAACGGGATGACAACCCGAATCAACGCTGTGCCACGCGCCGTATCGGCCGAAGACATCGCGGTGCCGTTCGCGGACTGTTATATCTCGGCCGAGGCGCAGGCGGCGGTGATGCGCGTACTGCGGTCCGGCTGGGTGACCACCGGCAAGGAGGTGGCCGCCTTCGAAACCGAGTTCGCGAGGTACGTCGGCGCGGAGCAGGCGGTGGCCGTCTCTTCGTGCACACACGGGATCGAGCTCGCGCTGCGATCGTTCGGACTGCCGCGTGGAGCCCTGGTCCTCACCTCGACGATGACGTTCTGTGGCGCTGTCCAGGCGATCGTGCACGCCGGTCTGCACCCGGTTCTCGTCGATGTGGACGCGGTCACCGGCATGCCGACGCCCGCCACGGTGCGGGAGGCCGTGCGGGCTTTCGGGCAGCCGGCGGCGATGACGATCGTGCACTGGGCCGGTGATCTCGCGGACGTGCCGGCTCTGGCCGATGCGGCGGGACTGACGCTTGATCAGGTCGTCGTCGATGCGGCCCACGCGATCGGTACGTATGCCGGGTCGACACCGATCGGGTCGGAGTGCGCAGCGACCTGTTTCTCCTTCTACGCAACGAAAAACCTGCCGCTCGGCGAGGGTGGCATGGTCTCCACCGACGACCCCGAGCGGGCCGGATGGTTGCGTCGGGCCCGTTTGCACGGAATGACCGCCGATGCCTGGCGTCGCTACCTGCCCGGCGGCGGCTGGCGCTACGACGTCGCCGAGGCGGGCCTGAAAGCGAACATGACCGACATCCAGGCGGCGATGGGACGTGCGCAACTCGCTCACCTGCCGGCCTGGCAACGCCGCCGGGCGCAGATCGCCGCACGGTACGACGACCTGCTGGCTTCCCAGCCCGGCATCGGGCTCCCCCACCGTCCCGAACTCGAGGCCGGCACGCACGCCTGGCATCTGTACCCGATCCGACTGGCACCGGGCATTGAGCGGGACGAGGTGATCGCCGAGCTCGCTGGGCGAGACATCGGCACGTCGGTGCACTTCATCCCGGTCCACCAGCTCACGTACTTCGGCCAGATCGCGTCGATCCCGCCGGGCGGGATGACCGGGGCGGAGACGCTGTTCGACCAACTGCTGTCGCTGCCGATCCATCCCCGGCTGACCGACGGCCAGATCTATGCCGTATGCGCGGCGTTGGCAGACGCCACGCATCGGCGGTTCTCCAGAAAGGGAGCGGAATGAGTCAGCCTGTGCTGCTACGGCAAGACGAGAAGAACCTGCTGCGGACCATCGTGGTCGGGGCCGGTGAGGCCGGCCTCGCCCTGGCCCGTGACCTGCACCGGGTCAGCTCGTTCGGACTGGATCCGGTGGGCTTCCTCGACGACGATGACGCGAAACAGGGCCGGCGGTTCGGGGGACGCCGGGTGCTGGGAACGCTGGCGGATCTCGAGGAGGTGCTGGAACGCAACCGTATCGACGTCGTCGTGGTCGCCATTCCTTCGATGCCATCTCACGAGGTGAAGAAGCTCGGGCTGCGAGCCGCCGCGCAGGGCGTCACAGTGCTGCACCTGCCGCCCTTCCTCTCGGCTCTGCAGCGCCAGATCGCGGGGACGGACATGCGCGCACTTCAGGTGGGCCCGCTGATCGGCCGACCCGAGATGCACGTGGTCAGCCGCGGCGCGGCCGAAGCGGTCGCGGGCAAGCGGGTCCTGATCACCGGCGCCGGCGGCTCGATCGGCAGCGAGCTGTGCCGCCAGGTCTACGGCTTCGGGCCCGCCGAACTCATCATGCTCGACCACGACGAGTCCAATCTGCATCGGACTCAGCTCGAGCTGTGGGGCGAGGCGTTGCTCGACACCGAGAGCACCGTCGTCGCCGACATCCGCGACGGCGAGCGGATCCACCAACTGTTCCGCGACCACCGTCCGCAGATCGTCTTCCACGCGGCGGCGCTGAAGCACCTGCCCGTCCTTGAACGCCATCCCTGCGAAGGCGTGAAGTCGAACGTCCGCGGCACCGAGAACCTGGTCGAGGCCGCGATCGCGTACGACGTCGAGCGGTTCGTGCTGATCTCCACCGACAAGGCGGCCAACCCTGCCTCGGTGCTGGGGGCAACCAAACGGCTGGCCGAGCTGGTGCTGGAGGCGCACCACGGGTCGGACACCGTGCTGACGGCGGTCCGGTTCGGCAACGTGCTCGGCAGCCGTGGCTCGCTCCTGCACGTGGTCCGCGACCAGCTCGCCAGCGGCTCCGAGGTGACTGTCACCCACCCGGAGGTGAACCGCTTCTTCATGACCATCGAGGAGGCCGTCGGGCTGGTCCTCGAAGCAGCCCGGATGGCCGACGGCTCATCGACGTACGTGCTCGACATGGGTGTGCCGGTCCGGATCGTCGACCTTGTCCGCAACTTCGCGAACCTGCTCAACATCCGCGACGTGAGGTTCAGGTACACGGGTCTGCGTCCGGGCGAGAAGCTCACCGAGGAGCTGTTCGGCTGCGAAGAGGAAGCATTGCCGACGGATCACCCGCGGATCTCGATGACGCGGCCGCCCCCTGCTGTCCCCGGCTTCCGGGCCGGCCTGCACGAGCTGTACGACGCCGCCTCGCACAACCGGCCCGACGAGGTGTTCCGGCACCTGCGCCGGCTCGTCCCCGAGTACACGCCGGCTCCAGGCCTGATGTCCGCGGTCGCCGCGGGTGCGCCGTATCCGGACGACTTCTGAGCACCGCATCCACCAGCGACCACCTGCGACGACTGCGAGAAGAGATGACCATTGAGGCAAGGCCACCACTGAGCGTCCGCGTCCTCGATGCCACCGTCACGCACACCCCGACGGTCTTCGACGACACCAGCCTCCTGCCGGTTGACCCCACCACGGTATCGGTGCTGAGTCATCGGATCGAGGGCGCGGACCTGGCCGCCCCACCGGTTGTGCTACCCGACTTCCACCACAAGTCCAAGATGGAGCTGCCGTCCAGCGTCGCCGTCGCGACCACCGGCACCATCCGCCCCGACCTGACCAGCTCGTCGGTGAACTGCGGGATGGCGTTGATCGCCGTCGACTCCGAGGTTCCGGACGACCGGGCGATAGACACCTTCATCCGGGCCGTCCGGGAGCGTTACCCCTATCCCACGCAGGGCACCCGGGAGCTGTCCCGCTCGGAGGTGGTCAGGGCGGTCAAGGACGGGTCGGAGTTCAGCGTCGACCGGTGGGGCGCACCCGCCGACGACCTGGAGCGGATCGAAGAGGGCGGGCGGCTCGAGCTCGAGCGCTACGGCGGCATCGATCGGCTGCAGTCCGAGCTGCCCGGCGTCGCCTTCCAGCTGGCCCGCTACCGGTTCGGCACCGTCGGTCCGTCGAACCACTTCGTCGAGCTCCAGCGGGTCGAGGAGATCCTCGACCCGGAGCGGGCGGCGAAGCTCGGTGTGACCGAGGGTCAGCTGACCATCCAGTACCACGGTGGTGGCGGCGTCCTCACCGGCGAGATCGGCCGGCTGTTCTTCCGTCGCAAGGACTACCCGCGACAGATCAAGGCGGTGAACGCGGCGCTCAAGCCGTGGTTCCACCTGCGGTCGGCCAAGTCCTTCGCGCAGCTCAAGGCCCGGTTGAACCTCTACTTCACCGACGGCTGTACTCCGCTCGAGCTCGCCAGCGACGAAGGTCAGCGCCTGATGCTGGCTACCGCGGCCGCGATGAACTACGGCTTCGCCTTCCGCACTGCGACGTACGCCGCGCTCCGGAAGATCGCGGCCGAGACCTTCGGCGCTGCCACCGGGCGTCTCGTCGTCGACTCGCCCCACAACAGCATCTACGAGGAACCCGTCGGTCACTCGACGGCCGTAATCCACCGGCACAACTCCTGCCGAGCCTTCCCCGCCGGCATGATGACGCCCGGCACAACCTTCGCGGAAACCGGCCAGGCCGTGCTGCTCCCCGGCACGCACCGCACCTCCAGCTACCTCGCGGTGGCCGGGGACAAGGCGGCGGCCAGCCTGTACTCCGCGTGCCACGGCGCCGGCACCGTCGTCAAGGATCTCGTCACCCGGGGCATCTCCGCCAACGACCCGCTCGGCCGCAGAACGCGCCGCTATCGCTACGACGACGGCGCTCCGACCGACGCGTTCCACTTCGACGATCGCGGTGTCGACGCCGCCCTCGACGTCCTCGTCCGCAACGGCCTGGTCATGCCTGTCGCGCGGATGCGGCCCGTGGCAGTCCTCCACTGACAACTCGTTCCGACGCGGGAGAGATCATGAACAGACGGCTGAAGCAACTGGCGGCCGGATCGGTCATGATCCTCGCCATGTCCAGCCTGGCGGTGGTCACGAGCGGCTCGGCGGCCGCGGCCGGCACCGCCTACTGGGTGGACAACACGGCGGCCAACTGCAGCGACACCCTGGCGACCGCGGGCACTCAGACAGTGCCTTTCTGCACAATCTCGCAGGGCACCAAGAAGGCGATCGCGCCGGGTGACATCGTGCATGTCGCGCCCGGGACCTATCGGGAGCAGGTCACCGTCAACGCGTCCGGTACCGCCACCGATCCGATCACCGTGACAGGAGACGGGCCGGGTGTTGTCATTCTCGGTACTCGTGCCCTCGGCACGGCGGCCCTGTGGACTGCCACGAGTACGACGGCGTGGAGTACGCCCTACGCGCCGCCATCGCCGCCACGACAGGTCTTCCTGGACGGCCAGCGCCTCTCCGCTGCGGCCTCGGCGACCACCACCACGCCGAACAGCTGGTTCTACGACGCGACCGCCAAGGTCCTGTCCGTCGACGCCGGTGGCGCCAATCCCGGCGACGGCCACCAGATCGAGGCCGGTGCCCAGTCGTTCGGCATTACCGCGAGCAGCCGGCAGAACCTTGTCATCAGCAACCTCGAGGTGATCCGCCCGAACTTCGCCGGCGTCCGGCTGCTCTCCTCCTCCGCGACGACGATCGACCACGTCACCGCGTCCCAGTCGGCCAGCAACGGCATCTTGATCGACACGTCTCCTGGTGGCGGCATCGCTGTCCGCGCGGCCGCTGTGGACGGCTCGCTGTCCACCGGCATCCGGATCGCCGGCTCCAGCGGGGTCGTCGTCACCGGATCGAGCAGCCACCACAACGGTCTGCACGGGATCGGTCTGTCCACGTCGTCGAACAACGTGATCGACGGCAACGCCACCTACGCGAACACCTCGCCCAGCCCGACGGCCACCTCGGCCGGCATCGACGTGAACACGAACTCCCCCGACAACACGGTCAGCAACAACGTGACGTACCAGAACCAGGACACCGGAGTACAGATCTACAACGGGTCCCACCGCGCTCTCGTCGTTCGCAACATCTCCTACGCCAACGGTGACCACGGATTCGACACGTTGGCATCCACCGGAGCGCGCTACCTCAACAACACCTCGTACGCGAACCGTCGCGACGGCATCTCCGTCGAGGGTGTGTCCACCGGCGCCACGCTGGCCAACAACCTCATGGTCGACAACGGCGTCACCGCGAACGAGTACAACCTGTACGTCGACGCCGGCTCGCTGCCCGGTTTCGGCGCCGACTACGACACCGCGTTCAACCACACCACGGCCGCGACCACGAAGGTCGGTGGCACCGTCTACCAGAAGTTGTCCGCCTACGCGGCGGCCAGTGGCCAGGAGAGCCACGGGTCGTCGGTGGACCCCGATCTCGTCGACCCCGCGTCGGGAGACTTCCGGCTGACCGCGGGATCGACCGCGGTCGACTCGGCGAACTCCGCCACGACCGGCTTCCACCCGACCGATCCCGCCGGCAGCCCGCTAGCCGACGACCCGATCGTGGCGGACACCGGTGCCGGCAGCCCGGCGTACGCCGACCGCGGCGCGCTGGAGTTCCAGCCGGTCGCGGGGGCGACGAACTACGCTCCGCACGCGGCGCTGGTCGTGGACCCAGCCGCCGTGAGCACCTCACCGTCGGTCCCGGTCACCGCCGACGCGACCGGCTCCAGCGACGCCGACCAGATCGGCATCGCGACCTACACCTTCGACTTCGGTGACGGCACCGTGGTCGGCCCGCAGGCAGCGCCGACGGCCACGCACTCCTACGCCGGGCCCGGCAGCTACGCGGTTGCCGTGACCGTCACGGACCGAGCAGGGCTGACGGACTCCGCAAGCGCGCAGGAGGTCGTCAGCACGAGACCTGTCCAGACCTACTCGGTGGAGCAGACCAACTCCGCCTGCACCGACGCCGGCCCGGGCACCGCCGCCGCACCGTTCTGCACGATCGGCGCGGCCACCACGAAGCTCCTCGCCGGTGACACCGCGCTGGTCGGACCTGGCCAGTACCGCGAGCAGGTCACGATCACCAGCAGCGGCGAGCCGGCCAACCCGATCACGTTGAAGGCGACCTCGCCGAGCGCGGTCATCGTCGGCACCAACGACGTCTCCGACGCGGCCGGCTGGACCGCCACCGCGACGACGGCCTGGAAGCACACTTTCGCCGTCGCACCGACACAGGTGTTCCTCGACGGTCAGGCATTGCCCAAGGCAACCAGCGCGACGACGACCACGACCAACAGCTGGTTCTATGACGCCGCGACGACGAGCCTGTACGTCGACACGGGCGGCACCAACCCCGCGGCCGGTCACGCGGTCGCCGCGGGCGCTCGCAGCTTCGGCGTCCTGCTGCGCCAGGTCAGCGACATCGCCGTCTCCGGCTTCGCGATTCGCCAGCACAACTTCAACGGCGTCGCGCTGGACCGGACCCAGCGGATCACCCTCGGCGATCTGGACGTCGCCCAGGCCGGGGCTCCCGGCGTCACGGTGGATGCGTCGAGCAACGCGACGCTGACCGGCATCCAGTCGGCCTTCAACCTCTCGATCGGCGTCCGGTTCTTCAACTCCACCGACAGCGAACTGCGGGCTTCGGTCACGCACGAGAACCAGCACCACGGCGTCAGCGTCCAGGGCAGCACACGGGTGACGGTGGCCGGGGTGATCACCTACCTCAACAAGCGGCTGGCGACCCGGATCGCCACCGGCATCGACGTCAGCGCCGCCTCGCAGCAGACGCTGATCGAAGCCAATCTGTCATACGGCAACGACGATTCCGGCGTCGAGGCCTACAGCGGCTCGACCGATACGACGATCCGTCGCAACGTGGTCTACGACAACGGCGACCACGGCATCGACACCTCGTTCGCGCCGACCACGACAGTGCTGTCCAACACTGTCGTCCGCAACGCCACCGCCGGCATCAACTTCGAGGGCGGCTCGACCAACTCCACCAGCCGCGACAACGTGGCGATGGACAACGCCGTCGGCAGCACCCGGACCATCGGCGAGATCCGAGTGGACAAGGCGTCAATCCCGGGCACCACGCTGAATCGCGACCTGGTCTTCCAGACCGCCGCCGGGGGCGCCCTGTTCGAATGGGCATCGCAGGACTACAGCACGATTGCGGCCTTCCGGACCGCGAGTGGGCAGGAGGCCGCCGGCAAGGCCGCCAACCCGAACTTCGTGAACCTGACCGGCCGTGACCTGCACCTGACCAGCCAATCCCCCGCGATCGATGCCGCCGACACCGGTGTGGCCGGCTGGACCGCGACGAACCGCGACGGCACGGCTCCGGCCGACCATCCGACAGTCGCGAACACCGGCGTCGGACCGATCCCGTTCGCCGACCTCGGTGCCCTCGAGTACGCCGGACCGGTGGCCCGCGCGATCGTCTCGCCTGCCACCGGGTTCGCACCGCTGGACGTGACGGTGAACGGGTCGACCAGTGTCGCTCTCGGCACGCCGATCACGGCGTACCGGATCGTCTGTGGCAACGGAACGGTGCTGACCAGCGCTTCCGGAACCTGCCAGTACGCCGCGGCCGGCACGTTCACGCCGACGGTCACAGTGACGGATGAGTCCGGTCTCAGCGACACCTGGACCAGCGCGCCGATCGTGGTGAAGCCGAACGGGGTGCCGACCGCGAAGCTGACCGCCACGCCGAACCAGGCCTACCGGCCGCAGGAGGTGGTCCTCAACGCGGGCAACTCCTCGGACGCCGACGGCAGGCCGCTGGCCAGCTACACGTTCGACTGCGGGAACGGTCAGACAACGGGTCCGCTGGCCGCCTCGTCGTTCACCTGCAGCTACCAGGATGCCGGGACCTTCACCGCCCGGGTCACAGTTCGCGACACTGCCGGCCTGACGAGCACCGCTACGGCCCAGGTCAAGATCCTGGCCGACGTGCCGCCCACGGCCAAACTGATGCTGTCAAAGTCGAGCATCAAGCAGGGCCAGACGATCACGGCGGACGCCTCGGGGTCGACCAGCGTCGACAAGTCCCCGATCGCGACCTACCAGTTCAACTGCGGCAATGGTCCGGCCAAGCCGATCCAGACCGCGCCGACCACCACCTGCACCTACAGCTCGACCGGGACGTTCACGGTCAGCGTGACGGTGACAGACACGGTCGGGCTGGCCGCCTCCGCGACCAAGACAGTGAAGGTGCTCCCGTGAGGCACAGCACCGGACGAAGGGCACAGCGATGACCATCGAAGAGATGTTCCGTCGGATCGTGCGGGCCCACCTCGGGATCATCCTGGTGTGCATGCTGCTGCCGGTGGCCGCGGCGATCGCGTTCCAGTCGAGCAAGCCGGCCGTGTCACTGGCGTCGGTCCGGCTCCAGGTGGTCTCCGGGGCGCCGCGGTCGGCGACCGAGGCCGAGGGGATCAGCGGCCGGGTGCTCGCCTTGGCGACGACACCCAGCCTGCTGGGCGCATCGCTCGAGGAGGCCCGCGCGCAGCGCGACGTGGCCGAGTTCGCCGCAACCCATGTCGCGGCGCAGCGGCTCGGCGAGTCGTCGATCGTCGAGCTGAGCGTCACCGACAAGGACCCGATCGCGGCCGGCCAGATCGTAGCCGCCCTGGCCAGGCGGGTCGCCACGTTCATGAACAATGGCGACCGGGCCGCCTTCAACGCGGCGCTGGCCAAGGTGGACAAGCAGGTCGCGGACGCGACGGCGATCCGGGACAAGCTCGTCCTGCAGTTGAAGGGCATCGCCGACGTCAATGCCCGGGCCGACCTCCAGACCCAGATCCAGTCCGCCAGCCAGTTGGTGTCGCAGCTCAGCACTCAGCGGGCCTCGCTGGCGATCGCGGACGCCAACCGCGACATCGTGGTGCCGGTCGGCACCAAGGCGGAGATCAGCCAGGTGCAGTCGTCACTCCTCCCCCAGGCCGCTCTCGCGTTGCTGCTCGGCCTGATACTCGGTCTGACGGCCGCCGCGATTCTGGAGACGATGCATCCTCGCGTGGCGAGTGTGCGGGCCCTGGCGCACCTGTTGCAGGCGCCAGTACTCGGCAAGTCCTCCGAGGACATCAGCTCCTTGCGCAACACGATGGCGCTCGCGGCCCGGCGCCAAGGCGTCGACGCGGTCGTCCTGATGGGCGCCGACGATTCCGATGCCGACACCGTCAGCCAGTTGCTCTTCGCTCTCTCGGGCTTCTCGTCGGCGCCGTACCGGGCGATGAGTCCGTCACCCGGTGGGATGGAGGACGCCGGCGAGCCGAGTGTGCTGGATCTGGACGCACCCTTCGCCAACGTCCGCTTCACCGGGTTGTCCGCTGTCTCACCACAGGACGAGATGACCGCCGGCGTGGTGGTCGTGTCCGGCGGCACCGTGCTGCTGCGGCGGCTCGACGACCTCGACGACGTCCTCAAGGCAGTCCGCTGGCCAGTGCTCGGCATCGTCAGCGGCCCGGCCAAGCGCCGCTTCGGCAGGCTGGTGTGAACGCCGCACCCGTCGGCCGGACCCTGCTGCACACCGCGGGGCAACGGGTCACGATCGAAGGCCGGGACGACGCGGTCCGCAAGGTGCTCTCGGCAACGGGCGAGGCCGAGACCACCTGCACGGATCCGCCCAATCTCGTGATCTCGCTCGAGCAGAGCCGGGAACGTTTCGACACGCGAGGGAGTGAGCCGATCACTCGCGGCGTGTGGGCGACCCACCGGCGGGAGGCGATCATCGAGAGCGTCGGCGGCTCGGGGTTCAGCCAACTGTGGGCGATCGACGAGGACGGCGTCCGGGTCATCAGCCGCTGGACGCCGTCGACCAAGGAGGCAGCCGCCGCGCGGTTGCTCCCGGCCAGGCACCACGCACTGACCGGGCAGGTGCTCGTGCACTACCCGGCACTATGGCTGGCCATGCAGCGGGGGCTTGCCCCGCTGCACGTGTCGGTCGTCGAGATCGACGGCGTCGCAGTACTGCTAGCGGGGCCGGGTGGTGTCGGCAAATCCAGTCTGGTTTCCCGTGAGCTGGCAGCGGGCGGCCGGGCGACCTGCGACAACCTCGCCGCCTGCGACGGAACCACGGCGTACGGGCTGGCCGAACCGCTGCGGCTGCCCGCGGAGATGTCCGACGCCACGGGTCGCAAGACCTTCCACGGCCGCCGAGAACACGGTTGGGCTACCCGGATGCGAGCACTGCGGCCACAGATGATCGTCGTCCTGCGTCGCGGCCTCCAGACAGACCCTCGGATACGGCACATCAGCGAGGCCCAAGCCACCCGGGCCGTCGTTGCGGGCACGTACGCCGCGGGCGAGCTCCGCCGGTTCTGGTCGACCGCTGCCGTTCTCGCGATGGCGACCGGCTGTGGTCCGGCCCACCCACCGATCGAGGAGGTCGCCGCCACCTTCGCCGCAAGGCTGCCGTGCCTGGAGCTCGACCTTGGCCGGAAGCCCGGGGCCGGCCTGGCCGAACTTCTGCGACCGCACCTCGCTGCTGTCCGCACGAACGGGGTGCACTGATGGCGGGCCGCATCGAGGTCGCGCAGATCGTCACCCGCTTCATCGCCGGAGCGGGCGGCGTCGCCCTGCGCGGGGTGCTGCCGCTGGATCCCGAGCGTTACGCAGTCAGCATCATCACCGGTCAGGGTGGCCCCTTGACCGCGCGGGCCGAGGCCGCCGGATTCCGGGTCGTCCTCGAGCCTTCGCTCGTGTCCCCGCTCTCACCGCGCGCTGACCGGACCGCTCTGCGCAAGCTCACGGACCTCTGCAACGCCGGCGGATTCGACGTGGTCCACACCCACAGCGCGAAGGCGGGAGCACTCGGACGTCTGGCAGCCCACCGTGCCGGAGTGCCGCTGATCGTGCACACCTACCACGGCTTCCCGTTCCACGAGTTCCAGAACCCGATCCGGAAGGCGGCGTACATTGCGATCGAGCGCAGGCTCGCCACGATCACCGACACCGTCCTCGCGATCGGCACCGGGGTCGCCACCGAGGCATTGCGACGTGGTCTGGCCAGGCCGTCCACGCTGCGCACGATCGCACCCGTGGTCGAGGCGGTCACGGTGCCGAAGACCGAAGAGTCGCGGGCGGCCGCCCGGTCCGCGTTGGGTCTCGTGGGACAGACCCAGGTGGTCGGCACGGTGGGGCGGCTCGACTACCAGAAGGCGCCGGAGCACCTGATCACCGCGATCGCCAGGCTGCGGCACCGGGACACGATCGCGGTGTGGATCGGCTCGGGACCAGGTCTCGCCCAAGCACGGGAGCTTGTTCGCCGCGATGGACTGCTGGACCGCTTCGTGTTCGCGGGTGAGCGCTCCGACGTTGCCGGACTGCTCCCGGCTTTCGACGTGTTCGCGATGGCCAGCCGGTACGAGGGGCTGCCCTGTGCTGTGGTCGAGGCGATGCGGTGCGGTGTTCCCGTCGTGGCGACCGCGGTGAACTCGGTGCCAGACCTGGTCGTGCCGGGTGAGAGCGGAGTACTGGTTCCGCCAGGGCGGCCGGAGTTGCTCGCGGCCGCGATCGACGGCGTACTGGACGATCCGCGGACGGCGGAGCGGCTGGTTCAGCACGGGCGGGTGCTGGCGGGTGCGACCTTCGACGCCGCGCGGCTCGCCGAAGTGCTCGACCAGGTCTACTCAGGCGGACGGACCGCCGGTCTGGTGGCGCGATGAGCTTCGCCGAACCGGCCGGCCGGGCCCGGCTCGCGACGTCGCCATGGATGACGCTGTGTCCGCTCGGCACGTTCGAGCTGGATGCCCGCACCATCGACGCGAACGCCGCGGACGAGCTGACACCTGACCTGCCGATCGTCCTCATCGACCAGCGGCCCTTCAGCCGCCGTCGGCTGCGCCGGACGGCACAGCGGCTGTCGATCGAGATCGAGCGCGAGTTCATCGTGCTGCCGTCCCTGCGACACCCGTTGGTCCTGATCGATGACACCGAGGCCGCGGTCCGGCACTTCTGGACCGCGATCGCGACCGTGCCGCCGGGGCTGGCGATCACTGCCGTGCCTGCGTCCGCGCTGCTGGCGCTGGCGCGAACCCTGCCCTGGCGCTGGACCGGCGCTGCCGCACCCGGCCGCGCCCTCGTGGGGAGACGACGATGAGCGAAGCACCCCGGGCGATCCACCCCCGGCCGCGCACGGTGCACGACCTCCTGCTCGCGCCTGGCACTCGCGGCGTCCTGATCGCGGCTTCACGCGATCCGGACGCCAAGAGAACGTTCATCGTCACGCCGTCGGCAGGCACCTTCCCGAGTGGTCCGATCGGCGCGGTGGCCATCAAGATCCCAGCCACCTCCGTCGCCGCGACGGCGATCGAGCGCGAGACGAGGATGCTGCTCGATCTGCGCGACGCCGAACTCGGCAGCATCGCCGAAACCATCCCGCAGTACGTCGAGACCCTCGACAGCGACGGCCGGCCCGCGCTGGTGTCGACCGTCGTGCGCGGCAGGCCGATGAGCGTCGGGTACCACCACTGGATGCATACTGCCCGGCCGCGGGTGGTCGCTGCGGATTTCGCCCTCGCCGGTGGCTGGTTGCGACGGTTCCAGGCCGCGACCGCGGGTGGACGCGGCCGGATCCGCTGGGCAGCGGAGGTCAGCGACCAACTGCGCGATCGGTGGCCTGGCCACCCACAGCTGGGGGCGGCTCTGATCCGGTTGTCGTCGGCCGATCACCGCCTCGGCGACCAGTGCGTGACCCGCACGATGGTGCACGGCGACTACTGGTTCGGGAATCTCCTGGTGAACGACGGCATGATCACCGGGGTCGTCGACTGGGAGGGCGGCGCCGGCAACGGCTGGCCGCTGCGGGACCTGGTGCGGTTCGCGGTCAGCTACTGCCTCTACCTGGATCGCCATACGCGACCTGGACACAGGGTGCTACGGCACCGCGGCCTCCGGCGTACGGGCTTCGGGCCTGGGATCACCTACGGCTTGCTCGGCCAGGGATGGTTGCCGGACCTCGTCCGTTCGTACCTCCGCGATGGTCTCGCGGCGAGCGGGTTGCCGCCCGAACTGTGGCATGCCGCGGCTCTGGTCGGCCTGGGCGAGGTGGCGGCGCAGGCCAACGACGATGACTTCGGCAGCGACCACCTCGAGCTGCTGGCGAGTCTGCCACCGTGGCCCACGGGCCAGCAGGAGCGGGGGTGAGCGGAGTGACCATCGCTGCCCCACAGCGTGCTTCCGGCGGGATCAACCGGCCCGGGCTGCCCCGCGGCGATGTGCTCGCCAGCATGATGGGGCTGACCGTCTGCCTGCTCCCGTTCCTCGTGCCTGCCGGCCCGGGGAACACCGCACTCGCCGATGTCGGGATGACCCTCTGCATCGGGCTCGCCCTGCTCTGGGCGGTTCGCGAGCACCTTCCCGTCAAACTGCCTTATCTGGTGGGAGGTGCGGGCCTGCTGCTCGGCGGGGCTTTCGCGGCCTACGTCGCTCAGGCGCCCGTAGGAGTGGGGCTCGTCCTCGCACAGGACGTGCTGCTGCTGGCGTGGGCTTCGGCGTTGGCGTTGGGCCGCCACAACCCGGCGATCGTGGCGGCCGTCACCCGGGCATGGTGCCGGACCGCCGCGGTCTACTCGGGCGTGATGGTGGCCTCGTACATCCTCGGCATCAACGCGCTCAGCGGCGTCTCGGGCAAGGACGGCGTGCGAGCGTCGTACACCTTCGGCGATCCCAACCTGGCCGGCAACTACCTGGTCGTCTCGCTGTTCGTGATGGCGGCGTGCAAGTGCCCACAATCCGTCGGGGTACGACGGATTGCCTATGCCCTGGTGATCACCGCGATCGGGTTCACCGGCTCCAACGGAGCCATGCTCACCCTGCTCGTCGGGCTGGTGCTCTCGGTGACCGTCACGCGGTACCGGCGGCACGGTGCGCTGGTCGGCCTGACCACGCTCGCCGCGTCGATGCTGGTGGCCGGTCTGGTCTTCGTGTTCGTGATGCCGCGAGTCGACCTGGGGCAGATCCGTGAAGCCGCGGCAGGCAGTATCCCTTTGCTCCGCGACTCCTTCGGTCGCAGCGGCAGCTCTACCAGCGAACGCGCGACGATCGTGCGGGAGGGAACCCACCTCTTCTTCCAGGGCGACGCAACCGGCTACGGGCCGGCCCGGACGAAGGCGACGCTCGCCGCGAACCAGGCGCCGTACGTGAAGGAGGCGCACAACGACTACCTCGCCACGCTGCTCGAACGCGGGCTGATCGGTACGATCGGGCTGTTGGCGCTGGGCATCGCTATCGGTGTCCGGTGCTTCCGGCTGGTCGTCGGCAGCTTGCCTGAGGCCTATGCCGGGCTGGTGCCGAGACCCTGGCTGCTGGCCGTCATCGGCCCGGTCATGGCGACCGCCGCGGGGTTCTACGAGGTGCTGCACTTCCGCCATCTCTGGACCTTGCTCGGCCTCGTCGCGGCCCT
Organism: Kribbella sp. VKM Ac-2568; assembly: GCF_004345365.1. Taxonomy (GTDB): domain Bacteria; phylum Actinomycetota; class Actinomycetes; order Propionibacteriales; family Kribbellaceae; genus Kribbella; species Kribbella orskensis. The sequence goes on along the minus strand of NZ_SLVF01000022.1, from coordinate 86,486 downwards.
GGTGCTCGTCATGCCGGACCAGCAGAAGAAGCGGGCCTCATGACTCGGCGGCTGCGGATCCCTGTGACCGGCGAACTCTTCCGAACGGTCGTGGCGAACACCTCCGCCCGGGCGCTGGCGATCTTCGGACTCACGCTGGCCACGGTGCTCGTCGCACGGACCGGCGGGCCATCGGCTGTCGGCGAGTACGCGCTGCTGCGAATGCTCCCTGGCTTGGTCGGCGTGCTTTGCGTGCTCGGCCTGCCCGGGGCGCTGGCCTACTTCCTCGCGGCTCCGCGACGAAACCTGCCGCGGCTCTGGCCGACGCTGGCCGCTATCGGCCTCGGCGGTGCCCTGCTGGGAACCGTGGTCTGGCTGGTGGCCTCACCGGTTGTCGCGCACGTGTTCTTCCCGCACGAGTCGACGTTGATGATCGCGGTGGCCGGACTCACGGTGCCGACGCAACTGTCGCTCACACTCGGCAAGACGACGCTGCAGGGACTCGAAGACCGCCGGGGCGGCGATGTGGTCATCGCCGCAGAGGAACTGGCATTCCTACCGTGCTACCTGTTGCCGCTGCTGAGCGGCATCCATGGCGTCGCGGCGATCGTGATCGGACTCGGATTGGCGGACCTGGTCGTCGCTGTCGAGGCATGGCGCCGGGCGAGTCGGTTGCTCGGCTGGCGGCGGTTCGGACTGGCTGGCAACGGTTTCGGCTGGTTCGGACGGCCGGACCGGGGACTTGCTGGGCAGGTTGCGTCGTACGGCATGCGGGGTCAGGTCGGCGGCCTCATCACGTTGCTCAACCTCCGGCTGGACTTCGCGATTCTCGGCGCGATGGCGGGACCCGCGGTTCTCGGCAGCTACGCCGTCGCTTCGAAGTACGCGGAACTGCTCAGACTGCCCGGCAATGCCCTGACCTGGGTGTTCTACCCGCGGCTTGCGAAGCTCGGGCAGAGTGAGGCCGCGTCGACGGCCCGGCGGATGATCCGGCCGACGCTGATCGGGATCGTCCTGGCCGCGCTACCCATCGCGCTGCTGACGTCGCCGGTGATGCGGCTGCTGTACGGCGCGGAGTTCGGCCCGGCAGTAATTCCGGCACGTGTGCTCCTGGCAGGCATGTTGCTCGCGGGGGCCTCTGGAGTCGCCAGTGCATACTTGTACGGACGTGGCACTCCCGGGCTGAACTCGATCGTGCTCGGCATCGGCCTGGTGATCACCGTCGTACTCGACCTGCTACTGATCCCCGCACACGGCGCTCTGGGTGCGGCCATCGCCTCCACAGCGGCGTATCTGGCCACGGACGCGCTGCTGATCGGGTTGCTGCTGCGGCTCAGCGGACGCGCCACGCCTCGCCACAGCAGAACCGCAGTACCAGCCAGTGAGGTGTCTTCATGAGGTTCGCCGCCCCGGCCTTGGCCGTGCTCATCCTCATCTCGGGATGCTCCAGCGGGTCTCCCGAGGCCAACCCGACCAATGCATCACCGGGCATCACCAACACCTCCGTGCCCTCTCAGCCGACCGGCGGACCAACGCCGTCGTCACCTTCGGCAGCACCGGCCCCGGCTCTCTCGGGCGACCGGTATGCCGACCTGGCGAATGCGCTCCACAAGCGAGGTGTCGCCATCTGGTGGGAGACCGACCTCGTCGCGCGCTGGCTCGAAGGGCCGGCCGCGTTCGACGCGGCGATCGCGAGGCTGGGAGAGCTCGCGAAGGAGCCGGGGGTCGTCGGTTTCAAGGTCTCCGACGAGATCGGCTACAAAGACGGCCTGCAGTCGATGGCGGAAGCGGCCGAGTTCCTGAAGGCGGCCAAGACCCGGCTCGCCCAGGTTGCTCCTGGCAAACAGTTGCTGGTGGACGCGATCGTGCCCGAGCTCGGTTGTCTGCCCTGGCGCGGGAGCAACCAGCAGGGCTGCGCCCAACGCGTCCGGCTGAAGTACCCCGCGGCGACGGCGGCGGCGCTCGAGAGCTACCTGCGGGCCAAACTGATCGACCGGCTCGACCTGAGCACCGGCCTGCTCGAGGACGCTACCTACGCCAAATGGGGACTGACCAAGCGCGAGGCTCAGACCGACGCCTGGAACCGGGTGAAGGCCCAGGGGTGGCCGCAGCTCACCATCCTCCAGGCCCGGAAGGCGCTCGCCGAGCCGGACGGCTACCAGGGCGACGCGGGACAGGCGAGCGACGACGCGGCCACCTACGTCGACGTACCAGTCGCGGCCGGGGCGCGGGCGGTCGACATCTGGACCTGGCGCCAGCAGTACCAAGGAAATATCGTCAGCCTGCTCGGGCCGGGCCTGTCCCCCAATCCACTGTGGTCCGAACTGGTCCGCCGCCGCGGCGAAGGCCGGCAGCTCGCCACCCACATGACCCCGTCGCAGATGCCGACCGACCGCGTGGCCTTCGCCCACGAATGCGACCTGGCCGCGGCGGCCTTCTCCGCTGTCTTCGTCGCCGCAGGTACCGGCTGAACGAAGAGGAGCCCACCCATGTCCCTGATCGCCCGAGCCCGCCACCGTTCTGTCGCGCCCGACGCTCCGTCCGTCGTAGGGCCGGGACGTCGCGTGCTGGACATCGCTGTCGCGTCAGTCCTGCTGATCCTGGTGGCGCCGCTGGTCGCGGTGATCGCCGTGCTGATTCTGGTGACGAGTGGACGACCGGTGTTCTTCAGCCAGTCGCGGGTCGGCGAACACGGGCGACGGTTCACGCTTCACAAACTGCGAACCATGCGGGTGGTTGCCTCAGGCCCCGAGGTGACGGCCGCGACCGACGTCCGGATCACCGCTCTCGGTGCCTTCCTGCGCCGTACTGCGATCGACGAGCTCCCCCAACTCTGGCATGTACTCCGCGGCCAGATGACGCTGGTCGGTCCACGCCCTGAGAGCGACGCCCTCGCCAGGCGTTATCCCGCGTCCTGCCAGTCGATCCTCCTGGCTCGCCCCGGGCTGACAGGTCCCGCCCAGCTCCACTATCGCGAAAGGTCCGCCGTCCCACCGCCGAACTGGTCCGACGTCGAGTCCTACTACTTGCAGGTGCTTGTTCCGCTCCGGGTGGCCGCAGACCAGGAGTATCTCCGTCGCCCCACGCTCCGGCGGACTCTTCACTACCTCGTCCTGACCGCGCTCTTCGTCAGCGGCCTGGTGGACGTGCAACGCCCTGTTCAGTAAGCCCCTCCACCCAAGGGCGGGGCGGCCGGATCACCCGGCGGCCGCGCTCTGCACGTCTGAAGTCAGACTGCTTCGTCGTAGGCCACGTCGCGTTTGACCTGCAACGGGTCGCAGCGGGCGTTGAGGCAGTCGCCCGTCGTCAAGTCGAACTCGAAGTTGTGCCCGAGGCAGCGCAGCGCCCCGTTGACGACAACCCCTGTCTCGGCCAGGTCCTCGCCGGCGTGTGGGCAGAAGCGGCTGACCTGAACCCTCTTGCCATCCACCGTGATCTCGATGGTCTCCTCGGGATCACGGGCCGCCTCGAATTCCTCCACGGCCCGCAGCGCGGCCCGGTCGGCGTGCTTGAGCAGCCCGACGAGGTAGTCGTTGTAGTGGTCGGGCCGGCGGCGTGCGGTGAAGCGGAGCGAGAGCAACAGTTCCTCCCACCGCGTGCGTCCGGACACGACACCATCGAGCCAGCGACCGTCCAGGATCAGCCGGTAGTCCGCATGGCACCCGCCGCCGTCCAGGTCTACGCGCACGCGGTCCGGGCCGATGTGAGCGTCCCAGACGCCACCGCCCGGTCCCGACACCTCGAAGCGGACGTTCATGCCGATCCGAGCCAGGAAGTACTCGGACAGCGTGCCGAGTGACTCGAAGTGGGCCTTGAACCTCTCGGGCAGACCGGGCGCGGGTGGTGGGTTCGCGGCCCAGACACCATCGATCGCTGCGCGCCGGCGATCGGCGTACTCACGCAGGTAGCGACATCGAGCCTCCGGACCCGCAGCGAGTGAGAAGTCCTTCCACTGTGGATCTCTGGTGACCTCGAGGTTCCCGAGTTCCACCTGATCCCCGGGAAGCAGACACACGCCGGGCTGCTGGGGCAGGCGGTCCGCGAGCCAGGCGAGTGCCTCGCCCTGGTCGGGAAAGATCCCGCCCGGCCGCAGGCCGCTGTTGAGCTCGAACAGGTCGTCGTCGAGGAAGCAGGGCGGACCGGCGTACGGCATCACCAAACGCGGCTGAACCGAGCGGACCAGCCGGGTAACAGCCTTGAACTTGCCGACCCGCTTGATCGTGGAGATCCGCTCGCGCTCGACCTCGTCGTACTCGTACCGGACCGGGTGCCAGCTGGCACCCGACATCTGCGCGCCCATCAGGTCGAAGGGGCCACCGGCCTCGGCCATCGCCCGTCTGGTCTGCGCGAGCGAGATCCGCGCGTCGTTCGTGTGCAGCACGCTCCGACCCGCCACCTTGATCAGCACCGCCGAGTCATGGCTCATCGGACACTGCTCTGGAATCACCGTCACCCAGTCGTCCGGGTCATCGCCGAGCGGATACCGCTGCCAGGCGTCCAGAACGACGACCCGGGTCCGACCGATCGCGCGGAGCCGACGCTGCATGATCGTCGACGGGTAGCGCGGAATCACCACCGGCACCTCCGGCGGGAGTCCTGCGATCACGTCCAGGTCAAGGTGATCCAGGTGCTCGTGCGAGACCACGACCAGGTCCACGTCGAGCAGGTCGGGGGTGAGTAGGTGCGAGTTGTCCGGGAACGGGAACCAGGCGCCGAGAAAGGCACCTCTCTGGGACAGCCAGGGATCGGCCAGTAGACGAATTCCGGGCGCGTCCAGGCGCAGACCGGCATGACCCAGCGCGGTGACCATCGGCTCACTCATATCCCAAGGCTCCCCGGCGGTCACTGCCCGATCATCACCCGCTTGCATGAGAACACCTACGCCGTCTAGGCCAGGTACAAACCGGCCCCACCGATGCCGCCCAGGACAGACCTGCGATCACCAGAACCCGGTCTTGGGATTCCTTGGCCACGAGTGGTTCGTCGAGCGCGGCCGCTTCCCCACATACTCGCTGACGACCTCTTCGCGTCATCCAGGCTGCGCTGACAAGCCCGGCACGGAAGGCGAGTATCACCAACTCCACGGGTCCCGGGCATCGAGTTTCGTCAGGAGATGTGCGACGTGTGTCTTGGCAGTACCCGGCTCGATGTGCAACCGCCGCACGATCTTCGCGTTCGACAACCCTTCGGCCACCAGGAGCAGCACCTCCTGCTCTCGATCGGTGATCGCCGGCAGCCGAACCGCGGGCCGGACCTCGCGCAGCGCCGGCCCGGCCGCGATCACTCGGATCGCCTCGAGCACCTCGGTCGGTGGGTGTCCTTCAGCAGGAGGCTGCTCGCCCCGCCACGCAGCGCGGCGTAGACGTATTCGTCCAGGTCGAAGGTGGTCAGCACCAACACCCGCGCCGCCGACGACCCTGTGATCAGCCGCGGCAGCGCGCACCACTTCGCATGGTTGAAGTCCGGAGGAACGTGAGGTGGTCGCTGCGCTCACTCGAGGGTGGCGTCCTCGAATCCTTCCGCGGTCAGTTGTTCGCCGATCCGGCGTAGGGCGCTGCGTAGCCTCCATTTGGCCGTGCCCTCGGGGATGCCCAACGCCTTGGCGACGTCGCGGTAGGTCAATCCGTGGTAGTAGGCCAAAAAGATCGCTTGCCGGTGGGGCGTCGGCAGATCCTCGACAGCCTTACGGACCTGCTTGTACGCGGTAGAGACCAGCACGTCGTCCTCGAACCCGCTCGACGCCAGTTCCACAGCGGTCGGGCTCAGGTCTGGCCGTGTACGGCGGCGCCGAGTCCAATCGATCCCGCGCCTGCGCGCGAGCATGCACAGCCAGCCCCGTAGCGGGGCACGCTGCGGGTCGAAGCGCTCCGGCCGCCGCCACAGCTCAACGAAGACATCTTGCACGATGTCCTCGGCCGCGCCTTGCTCCCTCGTGATGTGCAGCGCCACCCCATACACGACCGGACCGTACGTGTCGTAGACCTCGGCCAGCGTTCGTTCGGAGCCTGCGATGAGTGCATCACGTATCCGAACGTCGCTCTCGTCGGTGGACTCAGGCACGTCAGTCACAACCCATCGTCGCGGCCACGGTGAGGAAGTCGTTCGCAGCGCTGGAGTCCCCGTCGATCTCTACCTCCGCCGATGGTGCGATGAGCCTGCCGGCCAGCAGGCGGCAGAAGCTCACCGCCGGCAATGACAGCTCGACGACCACGGTCCCGGGCGTCGGACTCGCCGCCGACAGGTCGACCAGCCGGGTACCGCCGCCGACACCGGTCAACACCACCCTCATCGCCTTGTACGGGTGGGCACGCCCGGCGGACTCCATCGCGGCTGAAATCAGTCGCAGCGCGAAGTTCACGATGTCGGATACCTGCTGCGCGCTCGGCGTCTGCGGCGCCAGGCGCAGGGTGGCACGGATATCTTCGGCGTGAATCCAGGTCTCAAAGCCTCGCTGGATCAACGCCTCGCGCACCGGGCTTGCGATCCCCATGCGGCCGGCCAGCCGGACCTGCCGATGCAGCACCCCCGCGCCCTGACGGGCCACGACGTCCAGGATGGCGGCCGCCTGCCCGCGCCAACTCAGGCGAATGTCTGATTCTGACGGCAGATCACCTTGTCCGGACGGGTCCAAGCCGGCCGCGGCTGCGATCAGCTCGTCGTTGCTCCGAAGGTGCAACATCAGGTCGCGCACCGATCGGTGCGGCCCCGTCGCAAGCAGCCATTGCGGCTGCGACAGCCGGCTCAGTAGCCGGTCCAACTCGGCGACCTGTACCCGGTACGGCTCGACGAGCCGGCGAACCTCGGCGCCGTCGCCAACATCGCCGAACTGGTCCACATCCGGAACCCCGCCCGCATCGGGGATAGCGTGGCCGGCGACGGAAGCCGGTCTGACAGTGGGCCGGCCGGCCGGTCGCGTGGCGAGTGCAGCGGACAGTGTCCGCGAGCGCAACTCGGGAGCCGGCCCCCTGGCGGTGGTCACGCCGATCCACTCGGCCACCCGGCTCAACTCGGCGATCTCGGCCGCACACGTCGGGCAGCGGCTAGCGTGTTCGGCGACCGACCGCGCTTCGTCACGCGGACAAGCCCCGATCACGTACGCGCCGACAAGATCTTTGGGGTGGTCGTCGTCGGTCATGTCGATCTCCAGTTCGTGTGAGTGCCGCACGTATCGACTCCTCGTGGCGGTCCGGTGCGTTGGTGTTCTTCGCACTGCACTCCGCCTGGTTCGTGCTGCGTGATCCCGAGATCACCGACGGATCGCGGCGCTCGAGGTCGCGCTGGTGGATCTGGTCGATGCGGGTAGGCCGGCGCCGCGGCTTACGGTGACGTGAGGTCTAGTCGGAGAGCGAGCAGGTTCACCCCCGGCTGCATCGACCAGTCCCGTTCCGGCACCCGGACGAAGCCCAACCTCGCATAGAGCCGCTGCGGCACCTGGGCGAAGTCACGCGTACTGATGATGATCGCCGAGGCGCCTACTCGGACGGCCAGGTCGCGGCACGCACCGACCAGTGCCGCGCCGACTCCTTGACCCTGGGCCGACGGCGAGACCGCGAGCATGCGGAACTCGGCCTCGCCTGGGCGGGCGAGCTGGGCGTACGACGATCCGGGCAGTGCGAAGAGCACTCCGCCCACGATGTCGCCCGCTGCGTCGACCGCGACCAGAGTCGTGCCCTGGCTGGCCCGGCCGGCGACGTTCGCCAGGTTCTCGGCGTAGTCACCGGTCGCCTCGTTGAGCTGACCGTCCGCGCGATAGGCAGCGACGGTGAGCCGACCGACCGCCTCGAAGTCGGCCGGTTCGGCGGGCCGGATCATCACCGCAGCGGCGCGTCGGGCCGACCCGGCTACAGTCTTTGAAACGGGACGCATCTGATGATCTCCCTGTGCGATCTGCTGGGTTGGTGCCGGCGGTCTGGACCCCGCCGGAGAGGCGGGGTCCAGACGTCCATCTATGGAGCTAGCTGCCCGCCGGAACGAACGTCGTGATCGAGTCAATGGCCCCGATGAGATCCAGCGGGGACTGCCGGACCGGATACGTGTCGTTGGTGAGCCAGCCAGGCAGCAGGTTCTGCTCGAACTTGCTGCCGAGGTCCTCGCTGGTACCTGTGACCTCCGAGCTCACCGACCGCCAGCCATCCGAGGTCGCCTGAGCGACGAACCGGCGGTGCGGCACGAACGTAGAGGTGAACTTCTCCGGCGTGTCGGCCCGCACCAGGTGTCCTGCCCCGTCGGGCGCGTTGAAGCCACCGTCGACAGGGATGCCGGGCAGGCCGGGCAGCGGCGAGGTGAACCTGTTGCCCTGCGACGGGATCGTGAACGGCGCGCCGAGCACGGAGGGGATCGTGATCCGGTGCAGCTTGCCCCACCGGTAGTCCCTCTGGTTGGTCGAGTTGCCGAACGCCGTCTTGAAGTTGTCGCCGGCGGCCAGAGTGAGCGCGTCACCGACGCTCTTGAGCACCAGGAAGTCACGCCGGTCGGCCGCGTCGGTAATCCCCGGCACGGCGAAGAAGTCGATCCCGGACCGACCCACGCCCTTGCGGGTGCCGAAGTCGAGCAGAAGCTGCCGCAACGCCTTGACCGAGTCAAAGTCGCCGGTCGGCAGCGGCGGCGAGACCTGCGGGACGTGCCGGTCGATCACGTTGACGGCGATCCGGCTGCGCCACAGTCCGTAGATCGTGGCGGCCGCGCTGTTGTCGATCTCCTGCTGCGATGGCTTGCTGAGCTTGCCATCGACGTCGCTGGCGTCGTACCCCTCCGGGATGCCGGTCGGGTAAGTGAAGTTCCACTTGGCGAGCCGACCGACCGCTTCGACGATGCGCGGGTCCTTGGCCAGCGCCGCCAACTCCGGTGTGGAGCTGCGCTTGGCCCTGTCCAGCGCGTTCGAGATGACCGGAGTGAAGAACTGCCCGTCCAGTGATGTCACGTCGGCCTGCATGTTTACTACGTCGGCGGCGGTGATCCGACCCTTGGCGACGGCGGCCTTCACCATGTCGGTGATGCGACCGGCCCGGAACCCGTTGTGGAAGAAGCCGAGGTAGGCGATGCCGCCTCCCGGGCGGAGTTGGTTGAGGACGTTGTTGTCGAAGGAGTTGGCGGTCGGGTCGTTGTTCGCCGACACAATGAATCCGGCAGGCGGGTTGACCACCTGCGGCAACTCGCTGAACGGCACGATCTCGTAGGGCAGCGACTGGCCTCGTTGCGGGTTGGTGACCGGGAGCCACTCGTTGCCACCGGTCCCGTCGCGCAGCAGGTACGGCGGGTTCCCGCGGACCATCCCGGCCTGCAGGTCCTCCCGAACCGGCACCTCGGAGTTGGTGAAGTACGCGATGTTGCCCTTGGTGTCGGCGTAGATGAAGTGCTGCCCGCCGATGTCGAAGTACTGCATCGCGTCACGGAAGTCGTCGACGTTGCGCGCGAGACTGAAGCGCCGGAACGCCTCGAGTTCGGTAGTCGGCGACCACCCGACGTACTGCACCGACAGCGCGGTGCCCGCCGCCAGGTTGACTGCCACCAGCGGCCCGTTGTTGCGGCGGGGGACGATCAACGTCTTCGCGGGGATCGCCCCGCCTGCGGGGACATCGTTGAGCACGTCCTGCTGCCCCGGTGTGCGCGGATTAACTCGGTACTTCTCGTCGATGGCCACGACCGGCTCGAGCTTGCCCTGATACATCGTGGACAGCCCGCTCGGGGACGCCGGGTCGGGCTGGATCTTCTCGGTGTACGTGTCCGTCACATCCACGAAGTGCTGGGTTGCGCCGTACGCGATGTCCCGGTTCTGGCCGAGAATCATGTACGGGGTACCCGGGAGGCTGTCGCCCTGAATGTCGAACCCGCCGCCTTCGAGGTCGATGGGTAGCAGCGTTGACGGGGCCTCCAGGGTCAGGTGCGGGTCGCTGGCCAGGATCGGTTTGCCGGTCGCGGTGTGCTGCCCGCCGATGACCCACGAGTTCGACCCGCGCTCGGCGTTGCGGTTCATCGCCTCGACAATCAGCGGTACCTGCTGGGCGCGTTTGAGGTAGTCGGCCGCCAAACGCTCGGCGTCGTCCGACACGCCGATGCTGCCGCTGAATGCCGGGTTCCGCGTTCCCGGGCTGGCCGCCGTCGCGGTCGAGTCGATCACCGGCGACGCCGTGTTGAACGGCGCGAACGGGAACACGTCCTGGAACACCGCGGTGTGACCGTCGAGACCGGCCGCGCTGTACCTCTGCACGGCCGTGGTCCGGTCGATGTCCAGGTCGAACGACAGACTGAACGTGAGCGTCTTGTTGATGACCAGGCTGTCCACCACAGTCCACGGCGCGACCTTGGTCACCTGCGCCGCTGCGTACTGCGACGGCAGCTTGTTCCGTGCGATCCACGCGTTCACCCCGTCGGCGTACGCGCCCAGATCCGCCTGGGTCTCGGACGACAACACCGACAGGCTGCGCTCGACGGTACGCCGCAGCCCGAACGTCCGCAGCTGAACATCGCTGGGCAACGCGCTGCTGCCGAGCAGCTCGCCGAGCGTACCCGACCCACGCCGGCGGAGCACATCCATCTGGAACAGCCGATCGTCCGAATGAACCCAGCCCTGCAGGAAGAACAGGTCATGCGAACTTTGCGCCTTGATATGAGCGATCCCGTCGTCGTCACGGACCACGGACGCGGGGGCGTGCAGGCCAGGGATCTTGACCAGGTCGATGACATCCGCGTGCCCGCTTGGTGCCTGTGGCACAGCGAGCGCTCCCGCGGCGAGGACGCCGACAGAGAACAGAGCGACGCGCGATCTGGCCATCAGCAACTCCTTTACCTCTGAGTATGTGATTGACCGGATGTCCCGGTCATAGGTTGTTCGCGCGGAAGGGATGGTTGGACGGTCCTCGGCAGTAGGACCTTCGTCACACCAGGCCAAGATCGCGACCAACAGTGGCAAGAGCCGCTGACCTGACCACCGGACTGATCACGCTGCTGTCCAGGCCCACGGCCGCAGGAACTCGTCCAGCGTGACCCGGCCGGCCAGGTTGTCCAGCACCCCGATCAGCCCGACAAAGGTGCACTCGGCAACGATCTCGAGGATCTCTCCCGGGGACAGCCCCGCCTCGGTGGCGCGCCGGACCGTGCCGTCGGCAACCTTCCCGCGAGTGAGCACCAACTCCCGGGCCAGCGCATACACGGCGGCAGCGCGCGGGTCGGCGGGCGGCTCGCCGGAACGCATCCGCTCGATCTCGCCGTCGTCCGCGCCGAGCCCGGACAGCACGGTGGAGTGGAACGCCACGCCATACCGATTGTCTGCCGCGACTCCGACGGCGACGCCGGCTGTCTCGCGCAACATCGGGTCCAGCGCGCCCGAACCGACCGCCCGCCGCAGCCCGTCAAAGCCAGCCAGCAGAGCCGGCGACGCGGCCGCCGTCGCGGCCAGGTTCGGTACGAAGCCGAGATCCTCGGCGATGCCATCCAGCAGCGCCTTGGACTCGGCCGGCGCGGTGTCGGGTGTGTGAATCGTCAGGTCCATCGTGTCCTCAACAGTCTCGTCGTTCCCCGGCGGTCGCCGGTAGGGATCTAGTCTCCGGGCCGCGGCGGTGAGGCACGATTCCCAACGAGGGAAGGGAGTGCGGCCAACGCATGACATACGCTGTTCGAATGTGGCAGGCTGATCAATCAGCAGACTTCGGCGAGCTGCTGCGGCACTGGCGAGCGGTCCGCCGGACCAGCCAGCTCGACCTCGCCTCGGTCGCCAGCACTACTCCGCGTTACGTGAGCTTCGTGGAGACTGGCCGGGCAAGGCCGAGCCGCGAGATGGTACTGCGGCTGGCCCGCGCGCTCGACGTGCCTCTGCGGGAACGCAACGCGCTGCTGCTTGCCGCGGGCTTCGCCCCGCGCTATCCGGTGGCGCAGCTCGGCAGCGCGCAGCTCGGCCGGATCGAGGCGGCGCTGACCTCGATGCTCGACCAGCACGAGCCGTACCCGGCGGTTGTGATGGACCGCGGCTGGAACGTGCTACGTGCGAATCGCGGCGCGCGGCTGCTGTTCGGTCGGCTGCTAGCACCCGACCCGATGCCAACACCGGCCAACGTCCTGCGGCTCATGATCGAGCCCGGTCCCGTCCGCCGCAGCGTGCTGAACTGGGCCGCGGTCGCGACCGCGCTGCTCGAGCGGAGCGGCCGGGAGGCCGTCGGCGGCGTCCTCGACCGCGACACCGCGGAGCTGGTCCGTCGGCTGCGAGCGCTTCCGGACGTCGCCGAGCTGCTTGCGGACCCGGGTTCGGCCTCGCCGACCGCGCCGGTGATCGACGTCCGGTTCGCCCTCGGTGACGAGGTCGTCGAGCTCTTCTCGGTTGTCTCCACCATTGGTACGCCGACCGACGTCACCACCCAGGAACTGCGCATCGAGGCGTTCTTCCCCACTGACGACGGCACCCGCGCGGCCTGGCGTCGGATCAGCTCGAACGTGGAGGTCTGACGATCGAGCTGACCTCACGCCAGGGTCGAGTCTGTCGAAGGTACGGCGGCGCAGGCCGAACGAGATGCCGGCACCGGTGATGGCGGGTTGACCACGAGCGAGGAAGACGAGCTTGCGCAGTTGCGGCGGGTCCGCACCAACAGCGAGGGCCATCTGGAGCTGGTCACACCGGCCAGATGAGCCTCGACCAACTCGTGACTGTGAGTCACATTGCCTGCGGCCTCATGTCCTCCTCGCGGAGTCTCCGACAGCCGAGACGTTGAGCAGTCACCGACCGCTGACGTTGGGGGCCTGACGTGGCGAGATCACCACTGCCAATAGGAACCTGGGGACGCATCCACATCGACAGCGTGATCTCCGAGATCAAGAAACACGCTGGCGCACGGCTGGGTCACGGTGTGTGTTCCAGCGGTTCGCTCGTGCCCCTGGTTGTGGAAACCCGGGATCGAACCCCGGGCATCACCGGGGTCCAACGCGCGGCAATCAGGCGACCGTAGATCCGTCAGCAACACCAAAGATCAGTTCGCCGAGGGAGCAGCCAATCATGAGCACGAGTCGGACGTCAGACAGGATCCACCGCCGGCGTCAGGTCGCACTGACGTCCCTCGCGGCCGCCGCACTCACGTTGACCGCGGCCGGCTGCGGCAACGACTCCGGCAGCCCCGCCGGCGCAGCCGGGTCGGTGCCGGTGCCGACGGCCACCGGCTCCACGGTCAGCGCGCAAGCTACCGCACTGGGCACCATCCTCGTCGACGGACAAGGCCGCACTGTGTACGAGTTCGCCAACGACAAGAACAGCATGTCGACCTGCGCCGCAGGGTGCGCGGCCAACTGGCCGTACGTGCCGGCGCCGGCGCCGCTCCCGAAATCCTTGCCCGGTGTGACCGGCACGCTGGGCATGGCCACCCGCGCCGACGGCAACCGCCAACTGACCGTCGCCGGCCACCCCGTCTACACCTTCGTCGGCGACTCCACGCCAGGCCAGACCAACGGTCAGGGCGTCAACCTCAACGGCGGCGTCTGGACCGTCGTGTCGCCGGCCGGCGCGCCCGTCACCAACCCCAGCCCGGCTGGCTCCATGACTCAAAACCCCATCGGCCCCGGCTACTGAGCACCTGTGCCGCCAACCCAACGGACAGAAAGGCGTTGCCATGACCATCGAAACCGAGATGCCGACATCCGTGCTCGTTCCAGACCCGTGGATGACGCCATTGAGCGCAGTGGACCGCGCGTTCGATCCCAACGAAAGCTGCGCCCGCTGCGGTCCCAGTACCCGGGCCCAAGTCAAATGGGTGTTCCCGCCGATCAGCGAGTTCACTCATCAGCATTGCGACCTGTACCTCTGCGCTCATTGCTCCTGCGTGAACGAGCGTCGTCTGCTCGCCACCAGCATCCTCACCGTGGATCCCACCCATGGCCGACGCTGAACTCCCGGAACATGCCTGCAGATGCGTTGCCGTGCGCCAGGCAGCCGCTCTCAACCATTGGAGGAATCATGAAACGCAAGATCACCGCCGCCGCGCTGGCTCTTGCCTTGGCGGGCGCTGCCGCAGCCTGCGGGGACGGTGGCGGTGATGCCGACGCGGCGGCGCAAGCCAGGGGTGCGATTACCGTCTGGCTCTCGAACAACAAGGAAGAAGTGGCCTGGGGCAAGCAGATGGTCGCGGCCTGGAACAGCGCGCACCCGGACCAGAAGGTGACTGCCCAGGAGATCCCGACCGGTAAGAGCTCTGAGGAGGTGATCGGTGCGGCGATCACCGCGGGTAACGCGCCTTGTCTGATCTTCAACACGTCCCCGGCGTCGGTTTCGCAGTTCCAGAAGCAGGGTGGCCTGGTGGCGCTCGACAGCTTCAGCGATGGCAAGCAGTACGTCGAGGACCGTACCGGCAAGACCGCGGAGCAGTACAAGTCGACCGACGGGAAGTACTACCAGTTGCCGTGGAAGGACAACCCGGTGATGATCTTCTACAACAAGAAGGCGTTCGCCAAGGCAGGGATCGACACGGCCAAGCCGCCGTTGGCGACCTACGACGAGTTCCTGGCCACCTCGCGCAAGCTGGTTGCCGCCAAGGCCGCCAAGGCGGCCATCTACCCGGCGCCGAGCAACGAGTTCTACCAGTCCTGGTTCGACTTCTACCCGTTGTTCGCGGCCGAGACCGGCGGCAAGCAGTTGGTCGAGGACGGTAAGTCGCAGTTCGCCTCCGACGAGGGCAAGAAGGTCGCGAACTTCTGGCGGACCATGTATGCGGAGAAGCTGGCCCCGCAGGAGAAGTACACCGGTGACGCGTTCGTCGACGGCACCGCCGCGATGGCCGTGGTCGGTCCGTGGGCGATCGCGACGTACAAGGGCAAGGTGGAGTGGGGCGCTGTGCCGGTGCCGACCTCGGCCGGCAAGCCCGCGTCCGAGACCTTCACCTTCAGCGACGCCAAGAACGTGGCGATGTACTCGGCCTGCAAGAACCGCGGCACCGCCTGGGATGTGCTGAAGTTCGCGACCAGCAAGGAGCAGGACGGCATGCTGCTCGAGGGCACCGGTCAGATGCCGCTGCGCAACGACGTGGCCGGCACCTACCCGGAGTACTTCACGAAGAACCCGGACTACAAGTCGTTCGCCGACCAGGCCGCGCGGACCGTCGAGGTGCCGAACGTGGCGAACTCGATCGAGATCTGGCAGACCTTCCGCGACGCGTACTCCAAGTCCGTGATCTTCGGTCAGCAGGATCCGGGCGCGGCCCTCGACGGCGCCGCCCAGAAGGTCGACCAGCTCACCGCGCAGCCATGAACCGCCGGCCAGCCACAGTCCCCAAGCCGGCCAGGAGGGCCCGGCCGGCGGCGGGCCGTAGGCGAGAAGCGCTGCGCGCGGTCATGGGCACGGTGTTGGGTAAGCAGCCGATCGGTTCGGCGTTCGTCGCCCCGTACCTGGTGTTCCTGGCCGCGATCTTCGCCTACCCGCTGGCGTTCGCGGTCTACATGTCCTTCCACGACTACTTCTTCACCGCGCCCGGCGCGATCGTAGACCGGCCGTTCGTGGGGTTCGACAACTACGTGACGGTGCTGTCGGACCCCGCGGTGCGCCGGTCGTTCTTGAACGTCGGCATCTTCCTGCTGATCAACGTCCCTTTGACCGTGGTGCTGTCGCTCGGACTCGCGAACGCGCTGAACGCCGCGATCCGGTGGCGGACGTTCTTCCGGGTCAGCTACTACGTGCCCTACGTGACGGCGAGCGTCGCGGTGGTCGGGGTCTGGCTGTTCCTGTTCAACGAGAACGGGCTGGTCAACACGGTGCTCGGCCCACTCGCGCCGAGCCCGTCGTGGCTGGTGAACTCGAAACTGGCGATGCCGACGATCGCGATCTACGTGACCTGGAAGCAGCTCGGCTTCTTCATCCTGCTCTACCTGGCCGCGCTGCAGAACGTGTCCAAGGACCTCTACGAAGCCGCGTCGATGGACGGCGCCGGCCGGATCAAGTCCTTCTGGAACGTGACCGTGCCGGGCGTGCGGCCGGCCACCATACTCGTCGTACTGCTGGCCACGGTGACCGGCGCCAACCTGTTCACCGAGCCCTACCTGCTCACCGGTGGCGGTGGCCCCAACGGGGCCTCGGCCTCGCCGGTGCTGGTGATGTACCAGAAGGGCATCGAGCAGGGCAACCCCGACCTCGGGTCGGCGATCGGAGTCCTGCTGGTGATCGGAGTGCTGATTCTGGCTCTCATCGAGCGCCTGTTCGTCGGGAAGGACGACTGATGAGGAGATTGCTACCGAATCCGTGGCGCTTCCTGACTCTGCTGGTCGGGGCGTTCGTCTTCCTGTTCCCCTTCTACTACATGCTGATCGGCAGCCTGCAGGCCGAACCCGACCCGACGGTCAGGGGCGCCTTCCCCGAGCCGGGGAACCTGACCGGCCAGAACTATGTGGAGATCGACAAAGCGATCAGCCTCGGGCAGTCGTTGCTGAACTCCGGGATCTTCACCGGCGGCGTCATCCTCGGCACGATGGTCTTCGGGGTGCTGGCCGGCTACGCGCTGGCCCGGTTGCAGTTCCGCGGCCGGGGTGCGGTGTTCGGCCTGATGCTGCTGGTCCAGGTGGTGCCGTTCCAGTTGCTGACCATCCCGCTGTACGTGATGATCGTGCGCAGCTACGGCCTGGCCGACTCCTACCTCGGCATGATCGCGCCGTTCGCGATCAACTCGGTCGCGGTGTTCATCTTCCGCCAATACTTCCTCCAGTTGCCGCAGGAACTGTTCGACGCCGCGAGCGTTGACGGCGCCAACGAGCTGGAAATCTTGCTGCGGATCGCCATCCCGCTGGTGCGACCCGCACTGCTGACCGGTGTGCTGGTGACCTTCATCGGTCCCTGGAACGAGTTCCTCTGGCCGTTCCTGATCACCAAACAACAAGACCTGCAGCCGTTGGCCGTGTCCCTGTCCAACTACCTCACCACCGTGTCGGCGCGAGCCGCGAACCCGTTCGGTGCGGTACTGGCCGGTGCCTGTGTACTGGCCGCTCCCGCGGTCGCTCTGTTCATCGCCTTCCAGCGCCAATTCATCTCCTCCAGCCTCGAGTCCGGGGTCAAGGGCTGATTTCGCCTAGAACCCCTTCGTTTTCTGTTGTGAAAGGTCTTTCGCTGTGACTGTTCCCTATACCCTGACGCGCCTGGGTGTCGTGATGACGCCGAAGCCGGGCAACGACCTCGAGTCCGAAGGCGTGCTGAACCCAGCCTCCGGCCACACCCCCGACGAGGAGGTCGACGGCGTGCACTCCGTCTTCTACGGAATGGCCGACGCCAAGATCGGCGTCGCGAGGCTGGACCGATCGTCTTTCTCATCGACAAGCCAAGGATGAACAGCCATGCGAGACCTCGACACCCTGATCAAGGCATACGACATTCGCGGTACGGTGCCGGACCAACTCGACGCCGACTTGAGCTTCCAGGTCGGTGCCGCCTTCGCACACGTGAGCGGCGCCGGACTCATCGCGGTCGGACACGACATGCGCCTGTCCTCACCGCAACTGGCTGATGCGTTCGCCGCAGGCGTCAACAGCCGCGGAGCCGATGTGCTCGCGATCGGGCTGGCCTCCACCGATCTGCTCTACTTTGCCTCCGGTGCGCGTGATGTGCCGGGCGCGATGATCACCGCCAGCCACAATCCCCCTGCCTACAACGGCATCAAGCTCTGCCGTCCCGGGGCGGCACCCGTCGGGCGGGACACTGGCCTGACCGAAATCAAGTCCCTGCTGGAGACCGGCCTGTCGGACCATGACGGCCCGGCCGGAATCACGCGTCGTGAGGACCTGCTGCCCGCGTACTCCGAATACCTTCGCGGCCTGGTGGACCTCGCGGGCGACAGGCGGTTGAAGGTCGTGGTCGACGCGGGCAACGGCATGGCCGGGCGGACCGCGCCCGTCGTACTCGACCACCCGGCCTTCGAGATCGTGCCGCTGTACTTCGAGCTCGACGGCACCTTCCCGAATCACGAGGCCAACCCGCTGAACCCCGCCAACCTGGTCGACCTGCGCGCTGCCGTGCGTCGGCACCAGGCCGATGTCGGCCTCGCCTTCGACGGGGACGCCGATCGCTGCGCTTTCGTCGACGAGAACGGCGATGCCGTGTCTCCCAACAACATCATCAGTCTGATTGCCACCCGGACGCTTGCCGTGTATCCCGGCGCGGCGATCGTCTACAACGTCATCACGAGCAAAGCAGTCGCCGAGCAGATCACCGAACACGGCGGAAGACCCGTCCGCACCCGGGTCGGACACTCGTTCATCAAGCAAGTCATGGCGGAGTACGACGCAGTGTTCGGCGGGGAACACTCAGGCCACTACTACTTCCGCCAGTTCTGGCGTGCCGATACCGGCATGCTGGCCGCGCTGCACGTGCTGGCAGCCCTCAGGCAAACCGACCAGCCGCTGTCAACACTCACCGCCCAGTTCTCCCGCTACGCCGACAGCGGCGAGATCAACCGCACCGTCACCGACATTCCTGCCGTTCTGGACCGCGTCGAGAAGCACTACGCAGCGAACGGCGCCGCTGTGGACCGGCTGGACGGTCTGACCATCACCCTGCCGGACGGAGCCTGGTTCAATCTGCGCCCGTCCAACACCGAACCGTTGCTCCGCCTCAACGTCGAAGCATCGGACCAGCACAGCATGACCGAACTCCGTCAAGAGGTCCTGGCGTTCCTGGGACCCGTGAACTCCACTCGCCAAGAGTCTTGACGAGTGGAGCGAGCCCGTCCCTCAGGCGCCGGAAGCACGATCGAGCTCGTGGCGTGAACTGATCCCGAGCTTGGCGAAGACGTTTCCCAGGTGGTACTCCACCGTGCGTGGACTCAAGAACAGCCGGGTGCCGATCTCGGGATTCGACAGACCGTCACGCGCCAGCCGAGCGACCTGCGCCTCCCGCTCCGTGAGGTGACCGGTGGTGGTCACCGTCCGCTTCCGGGCTCTCTCGCCCGTCGACACCAACTCATGACGTGCCCGCTCGGCGAACGCCTCAGCACCCGTCGACGTGAAGATTTCATGCGCCGCGCGCAACTGGTCCCGCGCATCGACACGGCGACCCCGCCGACGCAGCCACTCGCCGTACAGCAACGTGGCCCGAGCCAGCTCCCCACGCACTCGCGTACGGCTCAGCCGCTCGATCGCCTCCCGATACAGCGGCTCGGCGTCGTCACCTTCACTCAGCAACGCGCGACACCGAGCCTCCAGGCCTAGCGCCCACTCGGTGCGACTGGCTCCGGTCATCGCGGCGATCCACTCGAAGGCTTCGGCGGCGGTCTGCCGCCGCCCGCTGCGGGCGGCTGCCTCGATCAACTCGGTGGCGGCCCAGTTCGCCACGCCGGGGTACCGCAGATCGGGGTACTGCTGGTGCCGGAGGGCCTCCTCCGCGGCCGCCATCGCCTCAGGATAGTTGCCGAGGCCGTTGTAGAGGACTGCGTTGGTCCAGTGCGCGACAGCTATCCCGATGCCTTCGCCTCGGCGGGTCACGTCCCTGATGGTGTCCTCGATCAGGGCCGCTGTCTCGGCCTGCCTTCCGCAGAACGCGGCGAGAGCCATGGCGCTGTACGGCGCGAGGTTGCTGCCCGTCGCCTCGGTTACCGCCTGTCCCTCGGCGACCAGCGACGTCGCGGCAGTCAGGTCGCCGGCGAACAGCAGCATGTAGGCGCGCGTGCTGAGTGCGAGCGGAAGTTCACTCAACGCGCCACTCGCGCGCGCAAGCTCGACGTACCGAGAGGAGAGTGCGTGCCACGCCTCGTCGTCCCACAGATGCAAGGCCGCCTCGGTCCCCAGCCACAACCAGCGCAGCTCCTCATCCGCGGACATTCCCTTGCCGAAGACCGCCAGAGCCTCCCGCAAGAAGGGCACTCCCGCCGCATATCCCTGGTTGAAGTTCGCCGCCAGTCCGTCCAGGAGAAGGTCCGGCGCCCGCACGCCGTGCGGCGGGCGCGGCGCGGTACCGGCAGCGCGGGCTACATCCAACGTGCCCCCACCCGGACTGGCCAGGGCGCCCACGAACATGGCGGCGGTCAGCCCGTCCAAGTAGGTCGCCCGGCAAAGATCAGCGTCGATCGGCTCGAGCCGCTTGGCCGCCTTCAACAGCAGCGGCGGCGCGTCTCGGCCCCGGCTCGTGACGAACGCAAGCTGGGCCCGCAACATCTCCACCTGGGCCTGTTCGAGTTCGCCCAGGGGGCCGACTTCGGCCATGGCCAGCAGGTCCACTGCCGCATCGAACGCGCCCGCCTGGAGCTTGGCCTGCGCGGCGGCGACCGCCCGTCCAGCCCGATGCTCCGGGTCGAGTGTCAGCTTCGCTGCACGCTCGAGGAACGCGGCCGCCGCAGCCAGACCGCCTCTGTCCCGAGCCCGGCCGGCCGAGCGCTCCAACTCCCCGGCCACCTCCTCGTCCGGACCGCTTGCTGCGTGGGCGAGGTGCCACGCGCGGCGATCGGCGTCGCTCGCGGGATCGGTGACCTCAGCGAGCGCACGATGCGCCTCCCGGCGTTCCTCCGAGGTCGCTTCTCGGTAGATGGCCGAGCGCACCAGCGGATGCCGGAAGGTGATCCGATCTCCGGTCTGCAGCAGGCCCGCGAACTCCGCGGGGTCCACCGCGTCGACGGCGATGCCGAGCCGCTGCGCCGCGCGATCCACGAGCGCCCGTTCCCCCGCAGGCTCAACCGCGGCGACCAGGAGCAGCCGACGCAGATCAGGCGACAGTGGCGCGAGCCGACGCCGGAAGCTGTCCTCGATCCGGCCCGCGAGGTTCTTGGCGTCCAGCAGGCCGAAACCACCGGCGAGTTCGGCGTAGCCCAACTCGTGCGGCAGCTCCAGCAAGGCCAGCGGGTTTCCGCGTGTCTCCGCGACGATGCGGTCGCGCACCCGCTCGTCCAACGCTCCAGGAATCACCGCGGCCAGCAGTTCTCGGGCGTCCTCGGGAGGTAGGCCGCCGACAACGAGCCTTGGGAGCCCCGCGAGCGCCCGCTCATCGACCGGATCGCGCGCCGCGAACACCAGCGCGACCGACTCCGCCACCAGCCGACGACTTACGAACCCAAGAGTCTCCGCGGACATCTGATCGAGCCATTGGGCGTCGTCGACAACACACACCAGGGGACGCTCGGCAGCGGCGACAGCCAGCAGACTCAACGCGGCCAGCCCGACCAGAAAGCGGTCCGGAGCCGGGCCTGCCCGTAGACCGAAAGCCGTGCCGAGCGCATCATGCTGTGGCGCGGGAACGCGGTCCAGCCGATCCAGCAGCGGCGAACACAGCTGATGCAAGCCGGCGAAGGCCAGCTCCGCCTCCGCCTGTACGCCGGCCACCCGGATCACCCGGCAGCCGGAAGCCTCGGCCACCAGGTACTCCAGCAACGCCGACTTGCCGATCCCGGCGTCACCGGAGATCACCAGGGACTGGCTGATGCCTCGTCGGACGTCGGCGAGGAGCTCGTCGACGTGCCGGCACTCGCTACGCCGATCAACCAACATCTTCGAAACGTAACCCCGTTCGATTCCGGAGCCAAGATGCCCAAGCCACGTTCTTCAAACGGCCCCCGGTGCGAAAGCCTGGTGAGCCGGCCCCGTGCCTCCCGGATGCGATGCATCACCGTCCAACGGCACGCTGATCCGAACGGAAACGTCCACGAACGAACGGACAGGAGGACGGGGCGACCGGGCTCCTCTCAGTACCGGCGCCCCTGACCAGCTATGAGCGTTCCACGTGTAGTGATCGTAGGAGCCGGATTCGCGGGCTTCCACGCGGCCAGGGGTCTGCAGAAGTACGCGCCCGGCGCCGAGATCGTGTTGATCAACCCGACCGACTACTTCCTCTACGTTCCCTTGCTGCCCGAGGTAGGTGCCGGGATCCTCGAGCCCCGCCGTATCTGCGTGTCCCTGCCGGACCGCCTCCCAAAGGTCAAGTTGGTGCTCGGCACCGTCTCGCACATCGACATCGACGGGCACCGGGTCGAATGGGTCAGCCCCGAGGGGCGGCGCAGCGCCATGGAGTTCGATCGTCTGGTGCTGGCCGCGGGGAGCGTGAACAAGCTGCTCCCGATTCCCGGCGTCGCCGAGTACGCGCACGGGTTCCGTGGCATCTCCGAGGCGTTGTATCTGCGCGACCACATCACCCGGCAACTGGAGCTCGCGGCCTCGACCGACGACCGTGACGAACGTGAGGCGAGGTGCACGTTCGTCGTCGTCGGAGCCGGCTACACCGGCACCGAAGTCGCCGCGCAGGGCCAGTTGTTCACAGCACGGCTGGTTCGTCAGCTCCCGGCCCTGCGGAACCAGCGGGTGCGATGGCTGCTGGCCGACCTCGCCGAGCGGCTCCTTCCAGGACTCAGCCCGCGGATGTCGACGACAGCCGAGCGGGTACTGCGCCGGCGTGGGGTCGAGGTCTGCGTGGGGCAGTCCGTCGACTACGCGGGGCCGGAATGTCTGCGGATGACAACCGGTGAGGAGATCGCCACCCGATCGCTGATCTGGTGTGTCGGCGTGCGCCCGGACCCACTCGTCGACGCGCTGTCGTTGCCGACGGACCATGGGCGGGTCGAGGTGCACGAGACGCTCGTGGTGCGCGGCCGCGCGCACGTGTTCGCCTGTGGGGATTGCGCGGCGGTTCCCGATCTCACGCATCCGGGCTCGATCACCGGCATGACCGCGCAGCACGCCCAGCGGCAGGGCAAGCTCGTGGCCCGCAACGTCGCGGCCTCGCTGACGGGGCACGACCTCGAGCCCTATCAGCATCACGACCTCGGCTTCCTGGTCGATCTCGGGGGCCGCAAGGCAGCCGCCAATCCGCTGCACATACCCCTGTCCGGCCTCGCCGCCAAGACCGTCACTCGCGGCTACCACCTCCTCTCGCTCCCCGGCAACCGGACCCGCACCGCGGCAGACTGGGCCATCAACGCGATGATGCCTCCGCGAGCGGTACAGCTCGGTCTGGTCAGCGCGGACCGGGTGCGGCTGGAGTGCACCAGTCCGCTCGGATCCCGCACGGTTGTCGAGAGGCCGCAAGTGGCTTAGGGCCGGTGCAGCCTTCGCTCTACACCTGCGGTAGAGCAGTCCACTCACAGAGACGAAAGGGGTGTCACATGTCCACCTACCGAGTTGTCACGGGGACAACATGATCGGGTCCGATCGGAAGTATCACGCTGTACGGCTGTTTCAGCGCCTCGTCGTCGACCCTCCCGTGCGCCTGGTGTGGTGGCTGGGACTGGCACCGCCTGGCGACGCCCATCTCGAAACGATCGGGCGACACACAGGGCAGCCGCATCGCACGCCGATCTGTAACGGACTGGAAGGCACCACGTTCTGGCTGATCGCCCAGCACGGGCGGCGCACCGACTACGTTCGGAATATCGAAAGTGACCCCCGGGTGCGAGTCCGCTTCAGCGCCGGCGGCAGGTGGATGACCGGGACGGCTCACATCGTCGACCGCGACGACCCGGGCGAGCGACGGCGAGAGCTCGGTCGGGACAACGGCTGGCGCCGGCTCTGCCTGAGCGCCTCCCACGTCATGAGCACGAACCCGCTAACGGTCCGCATCGACCTCGACTAGGTCCGCACCCGGCGCCTAGCGGGTATGGGTGCCGGTCGTTATCGGACGCTACTGGGCACGTTGCCGAGCTCGTGGCGCGAGGTGATGCCGAGCTTGGCGAAGACGTTTCCCAGGTGATACTCGACGGTGCGCGGACTCAGGAACAGACGCGTGCCGATCTCGGGATTCGACAGACCGTCCCGCGCCAGCCGAGCGACCTGAGCCTCCCGGGCCGTGAGCTGATCGGTGGTGGTCACGGTGCGC
This sequence comes from Kribbella sp. VKM Ac-2568, assembly GCF_004345365.1. Lineage (GTDB taxonomy): Bacteria > Actinomycetota > Actinomycetes > Propionibacteriales > Kribbellaceae > Kribbella > Kribbella orskensis. Next base: position 62,773 of record NZ_SLVF01000022.1, on the reverse strand, counting down.
TTGCGGGCTTTCTCCCCCGTGGCCACGAGTTCGCGGTGCGCGCGCTCGGAAAACGCCTCGGCTTCCATCGCGGTGAACATCTCGTACGCCTCACGCAACTGTTCGCGCGCGTCCAAGCTGCGACCACGGCGACGCAGCCACTCGCCGTACAGCAGCCTGGCCCTGGCCAGCTCGGCGCTTACCCGCGTGCGGCTGAGCCGATCGATTGCCTCGCGGTAGAGCGGCTCGGCGCTGTCGTCGTCGCTGAGTAATGCGCGTGCCCGGGCGTCGAGCCCCATCGCCCACTCGGTGCCACTTGCAGTCGTCATCTCCGAGAGGCGCGCGAAGGCCTCGGCAGCGAGCTTGCCGTTACCGACACGGGCGGCCGCCTCGACCAACTCGGCAAGTCCCCAATTGGGTGCAGCTAGCTCCCGTGGCGACTCGCTGGCCAGTCGGCCTTCGTCCATTGCGCGTTCGTGGTGCCCGAGACCGTTGGCGAGCATGGCGCCGGCAGCTTGCGTGACCGTCAGGCCTATTCCCTCGCCGCGGGCCAGAGCCTCGGCGGCCGCGGTTCTGATCAGCCGGACTGCTTCGTCTTCGCGGCCATGCCAGGCGGCGAGCCAGACGGCGCCATAGGGGACGATGCTGCCGGCGATCGTCTCAGTGACGACGCATGCTTCGTCGGTGAGGGTCCCCGCTGCCCTGAAGTGGCCGGCGAACAACTCAAGGACGATGCGCGAGTTGAGCGCGAGGACAAGTTCGCCAAGTGCGCCCGACTCCCGCGCCAGCCTGAGATGGCGGCTGGTCAGGACCTCCCAGCTCTGGTCGTCCCACAGGTCCGCCGCGATGGCTTCGGCCAGCCAAAGCCAGCGAAGTCCCTCCTCCGCGGTGATCTCGGTACTGCAGCACGCCCGCAGCGCTCGCTTTGCCAGTGGAGCCGCGGCCGCGTACCCGTCGGTGAAGCGCGTAGAGAGCGCTTCAAGGAGCAGTTCACCATTGTCCGGCTCACGCGAGCGGGGTGTCCGCCGTGCCGCCCGCGCGACCTCCACCACACCGACACCCGTGCGATCAGCCAGGCGCCCGGCGAACATGGCGGCGGAAAGCGCGTCCAGATAGGTATCACGAGCGAGTTTGCCGTCCAGCGATTCGAGTCGGCGTGCGGCGGCAAGTAACAGCGAGGGGGCCTCAGAACCGCGATTCGAGGCGAAGGCGGCTTCTGCCCGCAGCAATTCGATATGCGCCCGCTGGAGGTCGTCGAGCGGCCCCTCCTCGGCTACAGAGAGCATAGCCAGCGTCGATTCGACCGCACCGATCTGGAGCTTGGCTCGGGCGGCTGCTAGCGCGCGGTGCGCCTGTCGCGCGCGGCCCGGGGTGAGTTGCGTCGCTCGTTCGAGGAAGGCAGCGGCCGCGGCGAGTCCGCCCCGGGCCCGTGCCCGCCTTGCCGAGCGTTCCAGTTCGGCGGCGACGTCTTCGTCAGGCCCCTCAGTCGCGTGGGCGAGATGCCACGCGCGACGGTCGGCGTCGTGGACCGGATCGGTGGCTTCGGCGAGCGCACGGTGTGCTTCCCGGCGCTCGTCGGGCGAGGCCGCTCGATAGACAGCCGAACGGGCGAGTGGATGGTGGAAGGTCACCTGCGTGCCCCAGTGCAGCAGTCCCGCGAACGCGGTGAGATCGTGCCCGTCGACATCGATGCCGAGCCGCGACGCAGCGCGGTAGATCAGCGCCGGGTCGCCGGTCGGATCCGCACCTGCGACCAGCAGCAGCCGGCGTGTGTCGGGCGGCAGCGGCGCCAGTCGACGCTGGAAGCCGTCCTCGATCCGGTCCGAGAGGCCCTGGGCGCCCGGCAGGCGAAACCCACCCGTCAGCTCGGCCGAGATCAGCTCTCGAGGTAGCTCCAGCAAGGCCAGCGGGTTTCCGCGGGTCTCGGCGACGATGCGGTCGCGCACCCGCTCGTCCAACGCTCCAGGAACCACCGCAGCCAGCAGTTCTCGCGCGTCCTGGGGAGGTAGGCCGCCCAGGACCAGTTGCGGCAGCCCGGCAAACGCCTGCTCGTCAGCCGGGTCCCGCATCGCGAACACCAACCCGACCGACTCCGCCACCAACCGACGCCCGACGAAGGCAAGAGTTTCCGCGGAGGTCCGATCCAGCCACTGCGCGTCGTCAGCCACACACAGCAGAGGACGCTCAGCCGCGGCGGAAGCCATCAGGCTCAACACCGCCAGCCCCACCAGGAATCTGTCCGGCGCGAGGCCGTTCTGCAAGCCGAGGGCCGTGCCAAGCGCCTCACGCTGCGGCGCGGGGAGACGGTCGAGCTGGTCCAGCAGCGGCGAACACAGCTGGTGCAGCCCAGCGAAAGCGAGTTCCGCTTCGACCTGTACGCCGACCACCCGGATCACGCGGCAGCCGGAGGCCTCGGCCACCAGGTAGTCCAGCAACGCCGACTTGCCGATCCCGGCCTCACCGGAGATCACCAAGGCCTGGCTCCTACCGTGGCGGGCGGCGTCGACCAGCAGCTCGAGCTGCCGGCACTCGGCCTGCCGTCCGCGCAAGAGAGGCGCGATGGTGCTCAACAGTCGACTTTGCTTGCGTGTCGGGTCGTTCCGTCGACGTCGTCCACGAGTCTGATCGCCGGTTCGCTGGCCATCTCGGCCTCCGTTCGCCACCTGCACGGCGCGACGGCAAGAGCAGTACCGCTGCGCTCGCTAATGCATTTGCCACCGTCGGTCGGGCCCTTGACGGCTGCCTTCAAGTCTTGCCCGGAAGCTCCGTGTCAGCAATGGGCCGCTGGGGATCATCGGGACCTGATCCCGGGGTAGACACCGAAATCACCCCGGGACTCACGGATACGAACGTACAGCAGACGGCGGCACGCTGGTCACACTTCTCACGATCGCTGGCAGGGAGAGGAAAGCAGCCATGCCCTACGGCACCGTCGGACTGGAGAACGCCACCGGAACACCGCTGTCGCTGCGTCACCCGTTGGGGCGATCGACTGCGTGGCCACCTGGCACACCGACTTCCGGGCTGACCTGCCGAAGATCGACGTACCGGTCCTGGTCATGCAGGGCAGCTGGCATTTCTGACCAAGTAGCGCGCCCCCTCACCTCGGACCCAACATCCTCTTGAAAGGAAGGCAATCATGGCCGTTTACACGAAGTCTGAGGCGCTCGGAGTCATTCGCCGTGCGTTCGGTCCCGACATCGCCGAGTCGGTGGCCGGCCGACTGCCCGATCGGATCAACCCGGACAACGCCACGGACGCCGAGTTGCTGTTCGAACTCGGCCTGAGCCGGGACCGCCTGCTCGATGCGCTCGGCGGGGAGTCGTGAACTACTCGGTCGGTCACGGCCCGTGGTCCACCGCGGCGGGTGTGCTGCGGTGATGCGATCCATGCGCCTGGCCGAGATTGTGCTTCCCGACAGTCCGGTGTGTGTGAACTCTGTCGACGTGGCGACGACCTACTGTTCGCCCGCGCTGCTGAACCACTCGATCCGGGCGTACGTGTGGGCGGCAGCCTTCGGGACGGCGCGCGGTGTCACCTTCGATCCCGAACTGCTCTTCGTCGCGTCGCTGCTGCATGACCTCGGGCTGGTCGACGAGTTCGACAACCACATGGTGCCGTTCGAAGTGGCCGGCGGCAGCGTGGCGTGGGTATTCGCAGCGGGCGCCGGGTGGCCGGTCCAGCGACGCGCGCGTCTGTCGGAGGTGATCGCCCGGCACATGTGGGCCGAGGTGGATCCAGGCGAGGACCCGGAAGGTTTCCTGCTGGCCAGGTCCACAGCTGTCGACATCGCGGGGCGCAACCTCGACGACTTCCCTGTCAGCTTCCGGACCGAGGTGCTGGAGCGGTATCCGCGGCTGAGCCTGGCCGACGAGTTCGTCCGGTGTTTCCAGGACCAGGCGAGACGCAAACCGGACAGCTCGGCCGCCGCCGCGATGCGCAACGATCTCGCCGCCAGGATCGCAGCGAACCCACTGGAGCGGAAGGCGACGAAAAGTCCGCCGGTTGTGCCGCCCGCGGGGTCCTCAGGGCGTTGAGGCGTCCGATCCTGATGCGGGCGTTGCCTGTTCTCCTTCGGGCACGGGTCTGACGTGCACACGGCTGCCCGTCCGAGCCGCTTGGCGGACCAGTTCGGAGACGCCGGCCGCGTCGGTCACGGTGGATTCAGTGGCGTCCTGCCCTGGCCTGTAATGGGTCACTACGTAGCGCATCGTTGCCTTCCATGCGTCGTCGTGCGGGGCGGACGGCGATTCACTGTGGTGCAGATCAGCTCAAGTCCTGTGGGTGGTGAGCAGGCTCTGGTGGGACGGTGACGCCGTTCTCCATCGCCAGTCGAAGCAGGCTGTCGAGTTCTCCGGCGTAGACCCGCTCGGCGTCGAGCTCACCGGCACCTTTTGCGTTCGACAAGGCTTGCCGGGCGCCGGCGATCCTCTGCAGCAGTTCGTCAGCGAACGAGCTCATCGGGTTCCCCACTCCTCGCAGGTTGCTGCTGATCTCGGCCGAAACTGACCGCTGGTGCGACTATATGACAAGACTTGCAGAATTCTTCAATTCATGATGCCATCCATCGTGCATGCTGTGAAGACGTGTGCCTGTCCCTGACGATGAGATCCGTCACGGTCGTCTGCCGGAGACGATCATCCGGACCGCGGCGGAGAGGTGCGTGATGGAAGGAGGAGAAGTGACCACACCGCTGCATCAACTGAAGGCCGAGTTCTTCAAGACCCTCGGGCATCCCGCCCGCATCCGAGTTCTGGAGCTGTTGAGCGAGCGTGAGATGTCGGTGGGAGAGATCCTCCCGGAGGTCGGGCTCGAAGCGTCGAACCTGTCCCAGCAGTTGGCCGTACTGCGGCGCGCTGGGCTGGTCACGACCCGCAAAGAGGGCTCGGCGGTCTATTACTCGCTGACCAGCCCACACGTCGCCGAGCTGTTGGCGGTCGCGAGGGTGATCCTCACCAGTGTGCTGACCGACCGGACCGAACTGCTCGACGGCCTGAAGGCGGACGCCCAGGCAATGGGTCGGGCACGGGTTCTGCGCGGCTCGAAGTGAGAAGCCTGTTCCGCAAGATCCTCACGACCGGCCGGGTCGCCCAGCCGGCTCCGGCTCGCGCCTCAGACCAGGCCGCTGATCCCGGCGTACTGCGCGGCTCTGTGCAGATACGCCACGTCGATGCCGGGTCCTGCAACGGTTGCGAACTGGAGATCGCCTCGGCGTTCGGCCCGGTGTATGACGCCGAACGCTACGGCGCCCGGCTCGTCGCATCCCCACGGCACGCGGACGTGCTGCTGGTGACCGGTCCGGTGACACGCAATATGGAGGACCCTCTGCGCAAGGCGTTCGAGGCGACGCCGGCACCCAAGCGGGTCGTCGCCGTCGGTGACTGCGCCCACAACTGCGGTGTGTTCGCGGGGGGTTACGGAGTCGTCGGAACAGTCGGTGACATCGTGCCCGTGGACGTCGAGATCCGCGGCTGCCCACCGGAGCCGGACGTGATCGTCGCTGCGTTGCGGGATCTGACCGGTAGATGAACCTGGTTGCACAGGCCCTGCTGGGCGGCACCGTTTTCGCCCTGGCCGGAGCTGTCGGCGCGGCCCTGACCGGTCCCCGGGTTCGTGCAGTCGTGGCTGGTGTGTCGACCAGCGTTTGTGGCGCCGGCGGCTTGCTGGCCGGCATCGCGCTGGTGGACGGTCAGACATACTCAGCAACGGTCCCCGGTCTGCTGCCACTGGGCACTGCGGCAGTGGCGGGCGATGCTCTCTCGGGAGTGTTCGTGGCCCTGGTCGGTGCGGTCGCGGTTATCGCCGGGATCTACAGCATCGGGTACACAAGCCCGGGCTCGCCGCTCGACCATGGTCCTGGATCCGGGGCAGGGTCCAGGACAGTTCAAGCAGTTCTACCGCTCTTCGTGACGACGATGGTCTGGGTTCCGATCGCGGGCAACGTCACCACGTTCCTGGTGTTGTGGGAGCTGATGGCGCTCACCTCGCTGGTGCTGGTGCTGGCTGAGCACCGCGCCCGCCCGCAGGTGCGCACCGCCGCCGCGTGGTACGCGTCCATGACCCACGCGGGCTTCGTCGCGATCCTCCTCGCCCTGGTGTTGTTCTCTTCCCAGGTCGGCGGCGATTCATTCGCCGCACTGCGGGTGGGTGCGGCCGAACTGCCGACCACGCTGCGGTCGCTGATCTTCCTGCTGGCCTTGGTCGGATTCGGTTCCAAGGCCGGGATCGTGCCGCTGCATGTCTGGCTGCCCAGGGCGCACCCGGAAGCTCCAAGTCACGTCTCGGCGCTGATGTCAGCGGCAATGGTGACGCTCGGCCTCTACGGGATCCTGCGGGTCGGTTTCGATCTGCTCGGTGGTGGACAGCGCTGGTGGTGGGTGCTCGTTCTCGCCGCCGGCGCCGTGTCGGCCCTGTACGGCGTACTGCAGGCGAGCGTCGCGGTAGATCTGAAGCGGCTGCTCGGTTACTCGACCACCGAGAACATGGGCCTGATCTTCATGGGCGTCGGAGCCGCCGGGATCTTCGCGGCCGACGGTGATCGGCCGCTGGCGACACTGTTGCTGGCAGCATCAGTGCTGCACGCGATCAACCACACCGGATTCAAGACGTTGCTCTTTCTCGGTGCCGGGTCCGTACTGCGCTCGACCGGGTTGCGCAATCTCGACAGCCTCGGTGGCCTGGTGTCGAGAATGCCGATCACCACTGCGCTGTTCGGTGTCGGTGCACTGGCCGCGGCCGCACTGCCACCAGGGAACGGGTTCGTATCGGAGTGGCTATTGCTGCAAGGCCTCATCCACAGCCTGCCCGCAGCCGGATCGCCGTCCGTCCTGATCGCCGTGGCGATGCCACTGGCGGTCGGCGTCGTCGCCTTGACTGCCGGCTTGGGGGTCGCGACGTTCGTGAAGGCGTTCGGGGTCGGATTCCTCGCCCGACCTCGCTCGATGGCCGCCGGCAACGCCATCGAGAGCCCGGTCTCCATGCGCGCGGCGATGGCGCTGGCCGCCACCGGTTGTGCCGCGCTCGCGATCGTCCCCGCCATTGTGGGACCGACCCTCAACAGGGTCGCGGCCACCTTCCCGACGGTTTGCGACGGCGCACCGTTGCAGGGCGGAGTGACCTTGCAGCTGACCAGGATCGCGGGTTCGATGTCGCCGCTACTGATCCTCTGCGGGCTGTTCGCTGCGGCACTTGTGATCGTCGTGACGCTCCGTATCGCCGGTCGCGGGCTGCCGCGTCGCAAAGCACTGGTGTGGGGCTGCGGCGGCACGCGGCTCGATCCCCGGATGGAGTACACAGCGACGTCCTTCGCCGAACCGCTGACGCGAGTCTTCGACGACGTCCTCGCACCGGAGCAGGACATCGACGTCACGCACCATGCCGAGTCGCGATACCTGATCGAGAGTGTCCAGTACCGCCAGAAGGTCGCCGATCGCGTCGAAGTTGCGTTGTATCCGCCGCTACTCGGCGCAGCGACCGGTTGGGGTCGCCTGGCCGGCCGAATGCAGAACGGCAGCGTGCACCGGTACCTCGCGTTCGGGCTGGTGGGACTCATCATCGTGCTGGTCGTTGTGGGGGTGACGTCATGACCCCGGGCGCAATGGCCGGTGTGCTGCTCCAGGTGGTCCTGCTGATCGCGGTCGCGCCGTACGTCGTTGGCGTGATGCGGCAGGTCAGGGCCCGCTTGGAGGGCCGTGCCGGCGCAGGCATCGGGCAGCCGTGGCGGGATCTGCGCAAGCAACTCGCCAAGGAGGCAATCAGCCCAGAGGGCTCGAGCTGGGTGTTCACCGCCGCGCCGGTGGTCCTGCTGGCCTCGACGCTGGTAATCGCCGCAGTCGGACCATTCATCAGCACCGCGTCACCGCTGGATCGAGTCGCAGACCTGTTCGCCGTTGTCGCCTTGCTTCTGCTCGGCACCGTCGCACTCGCCCTGGCCGGTCTGGACACCGGAACGGCCTTCGGCGGCATGGGCGCCAGCCGGGAGATCACCGTCGCGGCACTGGCGGAACCGACGATTCTGCTCGTCGGCTTCGCTCTGTCAGCGAGGGTCGATTCATCCAATCTTGCTGCGATCGTCGACCGCATCCAGGACAACCCCGCCCAGGTCCTCTCGCCGGCGAGTGTGCTCGCCGCGGTCGCCCTCGCGGTCGTCGTTGTCGCAGAGGCCGGCCGACTTCCGGTGGACAACCCGTCCACGCACCTGGAGCTGACCATGATCCACGAGGCGATGGTTCTGGAGTACTCCGGACGCGACCTGGCCACGATCGAGCTCGCAGCCGCACTGCGGCTGACCGTTCTCCTCGGACTCTGGGCCAACCTGTTCCTACCCTGGGGCGTGGCGACCAGCGCCTCACCGTCGGCACTGGGGATCGGGGCGGCTGTGTTCGTCGGCAAGGTGGCCATCCTTGCTGTCGCGCTCGCCACGGCAGAGGTGTTCATGGCAAAGCTGCGCCTCTTCCGTGTCCCGGAATTGCTTGCCGGGTCGTTCCTGTTCGGCGTCCTGGCCGTGTCTTCGTCGTTCTTCCTCGCCTGATGAGCGCCGAAAGGAGACTGCTCCGATGAGCAACGGCTTGTACGTGCAGCTGCTGTACCTGGCTGTGGGTGGTTTGCTGCTGTCCTCTGTGCTGGTTCTCTGGCGGCGCGAGTTGTCGGCCATCGTTCGGCTCCTCATCGTCCAAGGCACACTGATGGCCGTCGTCGCGTTGCTGCTCGCGATCGAGCGCGACAGCATCGAACTTGTCGTCGTCGCAGCTGAGGTTGTCGCGCTCAAAGCGCTGCTCATTCCCGGAATCCTCCGCCGGGTACTGCGTGACAGCGCCGAAGCGCGCGAGACCGAACCGCTCATCAACGTCACCGCCTCGATCCTCACCGCGGCTGTACTCACCCTCGTTGCCTACGGCATCAGCCGCCCACTGGTCCGGCTGGCACCGTCGATCGAGACCCAGGCAGTGCCGGTGGGCTTCGCAATGGTGCTGATCGGCTTCTTCGTCCTGGTGACGCGGCGCCGGGCGTTGTCACAGATCGTCGGATTCCTGCTGCTGGACAACGGAATCGCGACCACTGCATTCCTCCTCACCGGTGGGGTCCCCGGCGTGGTCGAGCTGGCCGTGTCTCTTGACGTACTGCTGATCGTGCTCGTTCTGCAAGTCCTCGCCGCCCGAGTGCGGCTGACCTTCGGCGGCACCGACATCGACGAACTACGCGACCTCCACGACTGAGCATGGACCAGACCATGAACGAGACGAGACCCCGATGATCCCCGCCCTCACCACCGGGAGCGGCGCGGCCGACGCCGTACTGGTCGTTGCTCCACTCCTTGCGCCGTTGGCCGCCGCGGCGACGGCCGCAGTACTACGGTGGCGCCTGGCAACCGGACTCGTCACCATCGGCGCGGCCGGGATCATCCTGGCCACCGGCATCACAGCCGCTACCCGGACTGTTGACGGCACCGCCCTGACCATCGGCAACTGGTTGCGCGTCGACGCGCTCACCGCCCTGATGCTGATCGTCATCGGCGCCGTCGGAATCATCGCCACCTGCGCCGGCCTCGGCCACCTCGAGGGCGAACTCGAACGCGGACACATCGACGATACCGGGGCACACCTCTACAGCGTCCTGGTGCCGTTGTTCCTGGCGGCGATGGTGCTCGCCGTGCTTGCGAACAACCTCGGCCTGCTATGGGCCGCCATCGAGGCGACCACCATCGTGACCGCATTCCTCGTCGGGCACCGCCGCACCCGCGCTGCACTGGAAGCAACCTGGAAGTACGTCATCATCTGCTCTGTCGGCATCGCCTTGGCCTACCTCGGTACGGTGCTGGTCCACTATGCCGCCCAGCAGGCCGGCGTCGCCGAACACGGCAGCCTCGACTGGACCCAACTCTCCGCCCACGCCGAAGATCTCGATCCCGGCGTGATGAGACTGGCATTCGCGCTGCTCGTGCTCGGCTTCGGCACCAAAGCTGGCCTGGTGCCCTTGCACAGCTGGCTCCCCGACGCGCACAGCCAAGCGCCCGCACCCGTATCCGCGCTGATGTCCGGCGTGCTGCTCCCGGTCGCGGTCTACGCGCTGCTGCGGTACCGCGTCATCGCCATCGCCAGCATCAGTCCGGAGTTCGTCCGGGCCCTACTGCTGACCATCGCGCTCGCGTCCCTACTGCTGGCCGCATCTCTGCTCATCACCCAACGGGACTACAAGCGTCTCCTGGCCTACTCCAGCATCGAGCACATGGCGCTGGTGATCATCGGCGTAGCCATCGGAACACGCCTCGCGATCGCAGCGGCCCTGCTGCACATAGTCGGACACGGCATCAGCAAAGCAACGCTGTTCTGTGGCGCGGGCGAGATCCTGTCCCGGACCGGAACCACGTCGATCGCCGAGGTGCGCGGCCTGCTCACTCGGGCGCCAGTGCTGGGCGGCGCCTTCGCACTGGGTCTCGCCGCCCTACTCGGATTGCCGCCCTTCAGCTTGTTCTTCAGCGAAGTCGGGCTCGTACGGGCCGGATTGACCGCGGGGCTCGGCTGGGCGATGGCTGTGATGCTCGTCCTCTTGCTCATGGTGTTCGTCGCTATCGCGGTCAAAGCCAGCGGAATGTTGTTCGGCGAACCCGCCACGCAGCCGCGTCCAACCGTTCGCACCCTTGCGGCACTGCCGTTCGCCACTGCGGCCCCGATCATCGCTGGACTCGGTGTCGTCGCGATGCTAGGCATCGTCGACTGGCCGTTGGGCCCGCTGCTGCACAGCGCCAGTCTGATTGCGGGAACTCCATGACTCAGGTCGGCAGGACTCCGCGCCCACGCCAGTTGGCGGACCAACGCTCCTACCCCAACCGGCGACAAATACCCGTCACCGCGGCCGACCTTCTGGACCGGGCCGGCGCCCTGCTGGCCGATGGCCACCGACTGGCACTGATTGCCGCTCACGACGACCTCGACAGCTTTCGCGTCGTCTACCTGTTCACGGCCGGCCAACCCGACCGACGTGTCGAGCTGATCTTGAGCACGAACCACGCGAGACCACAGATCCCCAGCCTGGCCGGGTTGTCGTTCCCAGCTGGACGGTTCGAACGCGAACTGTCCGACCTGTACGGCATCGAAGTACTGAACCATCCCCTGCCGCAACGGCTGGTGCTGCACCAGCACTGGCCGACCGAATGGCACCCGATGCGCCACGACGCCGGCGCGGCTCCCGCGTTCGGTTCACCTGACGAGCCGTACCCGTTCCTGACCGTCGCCGGACCCGGTGTGTATGAGATACCGGTCGGCCCGATCCACGCCGGATTGATCGAACCAGGCCACTTCCGCTTCTCCGTCGTCGGCGAGACCATCCTCAAACTCAAGGCTCGTCTGTGGTTCACCCACAAGGGCATCGAGAAGCTCGCCGAGGGCCGGCTGCCGGCCGACGTGCTGCCACTCGCCGAGCGAATCTCGGGCGACACCGCAGTCGGCCACGCGCTGGCCTACTGTCTTGCCATCGAAGAAGCACGCGACTGGCCGGTCTCGGGTCCCGCGTCCATTCTGCGTTCGGTACTACTCGAGCTGGAGCGGCTCTACAACCACATCGCCGATATCGGGGCCCTCTGCAACGATGTCGGTTACGGCATCATCAACGCTCACGCATTGCGGATACGCGAGCAGTTGCTGCGTCTCAACAAGCAAGTCACCGGCCACCGGCTGCTCCGCGGCGCGATCGTGCCCGGCGGAGTCCACCTCCTGGCGTTGCCCGATCCGGCTCAATTGTCAGCCATCGCCGCCGACATCCAGCAGGTCGTCGACATCGCCCTCGAGAACAGCGTCGTCCTGGACCGGATGACCGGTACCGCCGTCCTGAGCGCGGAACAAGCCCATGACATCGGCACCCTTGGCTATGTCGCCCGCGCGAGCGGACTCCGGCAAGACGCCCGCCTGGACCATCCCATCACCCTGGCCACCACGGCTGCTGATGTCCCCAACCACAGCGACGGCGACGTCCTCGCCCGCTTCCTCACCCGCGCCGACGAAGTACAGGCCTCCGTGTCGCTGATCATCGAACTCCTCCGCACTCAGCCACCCACGAGTGCGGACACACCCAAGCCGACCTGGCTTCAGGCCGGACGCATCTCGGGGCTCGGCCTCGTCGAAGGATGGCGCGGCACCATCGCCCATCGCGTCGAAATGGCCCCTGACGGCACGGTGTCCAGACTGAAGATCGTCGACCCCTCGTTCTTCAACTGGCCGGCGTTGCCGGTCGCGTTGGCCGACACGATCGTCCCCGACTTTCCCCTCACCAACAAGAGCTTCAACCTCTCCTACGCCGGGAATGACCTGTGAACCAGCACCTCGAGCGCCAGCCGGGGCCACACCGGCCGGCCTTGCGCAGCCACCCGTCGAAGCGGCGGGGAATGAAGATCGAGACCGTCCAGCGATGGGTCGTCTCGGTCATCCTCATCCACATCGGCGGATCCCCGACACTCGCCCTCGCGGCCTACAGCCCCCACCTGGAACAGATCAAGCACTCCTCCGGCGTGGGCCTCTGGGTGATGTCCGGCGTGGTCGGCATCGCCACGGCTGCCGGCGTCCTCCTCATCTTCCAGCGCTCCCTGCTGTCCCCCTGGCTCGTCATCGGAACGCTCCCGATGATCGTCTCGGCCTTCTACGTCTTCTGACCTGCGGGGTTCCGCCGTCGTTACCTAGCCTTGACAACGCCAGCACTGGACCTCGGGGAGCGACCCGACGCATGATCGAATATGGCCCGGTACGACGTGATTGTGCGGGTGCGATCCGGCTGGCCACCGTCCGGCTCTGACCTGTACGCGATGCGCCGTGCTGCTCGAAAGCTGCCAGGACCATTGCGGCTGCGTTCTGTCCTGTTCTTCGTTGACGGTGACAGCGAGATCTCACTTCGAATCCATGGCCCTGTGCCCACAGCGATGGCAATCCAGCAAGTCCGCCTCGCACTGCCGATGCTCGGCCTGCGCCGTGACGCCGTACGCCGCATCGACGTGGTTCGGGTGCACCTGCTTCGATCCCATCGTGAGGTGCTCGCCAGCTGGCTCCCCACAACCCGCGATCGCACCAGCCCACCGCCTCCGCCCTGGCCAGGAAGGCGAGGCTCGGACACACTCAGCGCCGGCTGACAGCACTGTGGCCGCGTGGGAGGCGCAAGGAGGCCTCAGCGCCGCGGCCGGGCCTGCCTCGCCGCTGGTGAGGCCCGGTTGAGACGGGCGACGATGGACCCGATCACATCGTGCAGCTCGGCCGGTTCCTCGATGTCGAAATCGAAGCCGAGCAGCGCGATCCAGACCGCCAGCTGTTCAAGGGACGGCGAGCCGACGATCAACCGGCAGGTGCGGTCGTCGATCGGCTCCACCACGCCCGCCGTCGGCGGAACCACCTCATGCACCTCCGCTGCCGGTGAGTGCAGGACGAAGCGGCCCTGAACGCGGTAGACCGAGGTCGAGATGCTGGTCGAAGTGAGCCGCGCGACGTCCTCGTCCGACAGATCGCGCGCCTTGAACCGCGGACCGGTCGGGCTGCGCGGGGACATCCGGTCCACCCGGAAGGTCCGCCAGTCGTCACGATCGATGTCCCAGGCAACGAGGTACCAGCGACGACCGGTATGGACCAGCCGGTGGGGCTCAGTAGTGCGGACGGTCGACGCACCGACTTTGTCCTGGTAGTCGAACCGCAGCCGCTCATGGTCCCGGCAGACAGCCGCGACCGCGGTCAGCACCTCCGGGTCGACCGTCGGTGCACCACCGACCAGTGGAATCGTCACCTGCTGCAGGGAGTTCACCCGATGGCGGAGCCGCGATGGCAGCACCTGTTCGAGCTTGGCCAGGGCACGCAGCGAGGTCTCCGCAATGCCCGCAACGGTGCCGCCGGCCGCGGTCCGCAAACCGACCGCCACCGCGACGGCCTCGTCGTCGTCCAGCAGCAGCGGCGGCAGTTGCGCACCCGCTCCCAGTTGGTAACCCCCGGCAACACCCAGCGTCGCATTCACCGGATAACCCAGATTGCGGAGCTTGTCGACGTCGCGACGCACCGTCCGGACCGTCACATCGAGCCGCTCAGCGAGTTGCACGCCGGTCCAGTCCCGCTGCGACTGCAACAACGACAGCAGCCTGAGTAGCCGCCCAGAGGTCTCGATCATGACCTGAATTCTGCCACCGAAAGAGGACCGAAGCTGTCCTGCTTCGATTCTAGAGTGGAAAGATGGAGAACAACACGGACATCCGCCCCTTCCGCATCGACATCCCGCAGGCCGACATCGACGACCTCCACTATCGGCTCATCCGCACCCGCTGGGCAGAGCTTTCCGGATCCGGCTGGGAACGCGGAGTACCGACGGTGTACCTGAGGGAGCTCGCGGACTACTGGACTGCGTCGTACGACTGGCGCAAGCACGAGGCCGAGCTGAACAGCCATCCGCAGTTCGTGACCACCATCGACGGAGAGGACATCCATTTCCTGCACGTCCGGTCGGCCGTCGACAGCGCGACCCCCCTCCTGCTTGTGCACGGCTGGCCGGGCTCGGTCGTTGAGTTCCTCGATCTGATCGGCCCGCTGACCAACCCGGTCGCGCATGGCGGCGACGAGGCCGACGCCTTCCACGTGGTGATCCCATCCCATCCCGGGCACGGCTTCTCAGGCCCGATCTCCAAGACCGGTTGGACCGACGGACGCACCGCCGCCGCCTTTGCCGTACTGATGAACCGGCTCGGCTACGAACGGTACGCCGCGCAGGGTGGCGACGTGGGCGCGTTCATCCTGCCGGCGCTCGGGCGGCTCGCTCCGGACCAGGTGATCGGGATCCACCTCAACGCGCACGTCACCTTCCCGACTGGCGATCCGGAAGACATGGCCGCGCTCACCGAGTCCGAACGAGGGCGACTCGCCGCGTTCAAGGACTTCCAGGACGACAAATCCGGGTACATGCAGATCCAAGGCACCCGGCCGCTGACGGTGTCGTACGGACTGATGGACTCGCCCGTCGCGCAGCTCGCTTGGATCGCGGAGAAGTTCAAGGACTGGACCGACCCGAAGGCCGAACTCCCCGACGATGCGGTCGATCGCGACAGGCTGCTGACGAACGTCAGCATCTACTGGTTCACCCGTACTGCGATGTCGTCGGCCAACTCGTACTACGAACGGTTCCACGACGCCGCCGCCTGGGCCCCTACAGCGCGCTCGACCGTGCCGACAGCAGTAGCGGTCTTCCCCACCGACGTGGCGATTCGCCGATTCGCCGAGAAGACCGACACCATCGTGCGGTGGACCGAATTCGAGCGTGGCGGTCACTTCGCGGCGATGGAGGCACCCGACCTGCTGCTGGGCGACGTCCGTGAATTCGTCCGCTCGCTCAGGTAGTTGCCGTCGCAGTGGTCGAGCTAATGCTCCGGCCGCTTCTTGATCTGCAAGCCAGGACGGCGGCGATGGACTGTCAGGTAGGACAGTCCATCGACGCCGGCGGTGATGTTGCGGGTCGAACCGTGCGGCAACCAGACGAGGTTGCCCTCGGCAAGTGATCGCAGGCCGTCCGGTGTGCCGACGGTGCCGGCGCCCGCGACGGTGACGAGTAGCACATCGAGGTCCGGTTCGGTGTGGGTGTCGACGCGCTGTCCAGGACGCAGATGGATGAGGTTTGCGTCCAGTTGTCGCCCTGGTTCAGACAGCGTCCACCGGGCACCTCTCGATACGCGCGGGTCCTCGACGAGCTCACGCAAGTTTGCAAGGATCCGCACCGCCGGCTGATCCGCCGCAGTCGCCCCCGCGCGGGGTTCGCGCGACTCCTCAGTCATCGACGGCCACCCGCCCGATCCGGACCCGCCATTCCTCGGGACCGGTCTGCAAATAGTCCCAGCTGAACGCGCCGGAGTGGATGGCCTCGAACTCTTGGCGCAAAGGCTTGGGATCGTGACTGTTGACCAGGATGAACGCCTCGCCGGCCGCCAGGCCGGCATAACGGGCGAAGACCCGCGGATGACGTCCACCGCGCGCGATCTTCCGAACGTCGATCACCGTCGACTCCTCCGCCTGCTCCCCCGCGAGACAGGCCCGCAGGTCTGCGGCCAGCAGCGAAGGATCCACGCTACGCATCCCGGTCAGCGCGGGGAGCAATACCGACTCCTCGATCTGGAGGTGAACATTCAGCGCCGCCGCGATCGCCACGCTGATCCGGAACGCATCGACCGCGCCGGCCGCAGCCAGATCGTCGATCTGGGCGTTGAGCGCCACGGACCCGATCCGAAGAGCATCCACCAGCAGACGCGTATCAGCAGCTTCGGCCGCAGGTGCATACAGGTCCCGCCCGGCAGCTACCAAATAGGGGCGCAGCTCATGAAGGCAGAAGTCGACCAGCTCCGCAGACGCGAACTGATCGCCGCCGGCAACCGGATGCGCATTGGTCAGCTCCGCCAGACCAGCCCGCAACCGCTCATGGGCCTCACGGACCACACTTCGAGCGATGACATCCGGGTCAGTCTCGGTCGCCCGGATGAAGATCTCCGCAGCCGGCATGGTGCCACTCTCCTCACATCGCTGTTCCGAATGATTATTACATGTGGTATTTGTATTAATTACAAGCGTCTGACGAGGAGTCCAGCTGTGACCTACGTGATAGCGATGCCATGTGTCGACGTGAAGGACCTGGCGTGCGTCGAGGAGTGCCCGGTCGACTGCATCTACGAGGGCGGACGCTCCCTGTACATCCACCCGGACGAATGCATCGACTGTGGCGCGTGCGAGCCGGTGTGTCCGGTCGAGGCCATCTTCTACGAGGACGACCTGCCCGAGCAGTGGAAGGACTACCAGGCCGCGAACGCAGGATTCTTCGACGACATCGGATCACCCGGCGGGGCCTTCAAGGTAGGCGCCATCCGCCACGACCATCCCCTCATCGCGGCCCTGCCGCCGCAGGATCAGGCAAGCTGACCACCATGGCCAGACCTGACCAGAACGACGGCGAGAGCCCACGCCGGACCGCGATACTCGAAGCACTGCGAGTCTCCGAGGATCCTCTGGGTGTCACTGAACTCGCCGAACGGCTCGGCATCCACCCCAACACGGCCCGCTTCCACCTCGACGCACTGGTGACCCAAGGGCTGGTCGACCGCAGACTCGAGGAGCCATCCGGGCGGGGCCGGCCTCGAGCCGTCCATACATCCCATCCTGGGATGGACCGTGGTGGACGGCGTCAGTACCACCTGCTGGCCGAGATCCTCCTTGGCCAGTTGTCCACGAGTCCCGATCCGGGCGCCGCGGCCGAGGCCGCGGGCCGCAGCTGGGGCGGCTACCTCGTCGAGCAGGTCGCCCCGTTCCACCAGACCGACGCCGCCGAGGCCACACAACGACTGACCGCGATGATGACCGAACTGGGCTTCGCCCCCGAGCCCGCCAGGGAGGCCGGCCGCATCAGACTTCGACATTGCCCTTTCCTCGAACTCGCCGAGGAGTACTCCGCCACCCTGTGTCCCTTGCATCTCGGCCTGATGCAGGGCGCCCTCAGCGAGATCCACGCACCGATCGCGGCGACCAGCCTAGAGCCCTTCGCCGAGCCCGATGCCTGCCTCGTTCATCTCTCCCCCACTCGCAGCCAGGCGGCGGGCAAGCGTCCCAAGCAGCGCCGCAGCAGGAGCGCATGATGTACCTCACCAGGATCGGCACCACGCCGCGGCGCCGGG
Organism: Kribbella sp. VKM Ac-2568; assembly: GCF_004345365.1. Classification (GTDB taxonomy): domain Bacteria; phylum Actinomycetota; class Actinomycetes; order Propionibacteriales; family Kribbellaceae; genus Kribbella; species Kribbella orskensis. Next base: position 45,138 of record NZ_SLVF01000022.1, on the reverse strand, counting down.
CGCCCATCCCCGGAGGCCCGACCATGGAGGTCCTCGTGGCCGCCGAGACCTCCGACAACATCGCCATGGTCCAGGTGTGGATCCCGCCGGGCGGCGGCCTGCCCGAACACGACCACGGTCAGTCCGAGATTGTTCTGATCCATCTGTCAGGCTCGATCGAACTGCGGCAAGGCGATCAGCTGCACAGACTCGCCCCCGGCGCGGTCGCGCACCTCGCCGCCGGAGAACGAGTCAGCCTGACCAACCCGGGCAGCGAACCCGCCGTCATGATGATCGTCGCCTCGCCCCCCGAATTCGTCGGCCGACTCGCGAGCTGGCCGGCCGCCTAGTGCCCTGATGCGGGCTACTAGGGGCCTTCGGCAACGTTGCCCATCCGGCCGGGACTCGCCACGCTCATGTGAACGTGGGCGGCAACACCACGGATCCAGGAGGAAGAATGAACGCCGCATCAGCCGCTGTAGCCGGTGCCGCCACCTTCATCTGGCTAGGTATGGTGCTGGCGATCTCCTTCCTGGAGGCGCCGCTCAAGTTCCGTGCCCCAGGCGTCACCATCCCCATCGGGCTCGGCATCGGACGCATCGTCTTCCGTGCACTCAACCGCGCCGAGCTCGCTTTAGCGCTGATGGCCCTGGCGGCGATCGTCCTGGGACGGCCGACCGGCCCGGTAGCGGCTCTCACCGCGGCGATCCTCGTCATACTGGCCGGACAACTCATCGTCATCCGGCCCCGACTCAACCGGCGCTCCAACCACGTCCTCGCCGGCGAGAGCCCACCCCGCTCGACGGTCCACCTCTACTACGTCGCCTTCGAGGCCACCAAAGTGCTCATGTTGACAGCGCTCGGCATCTGCCTGCTGGCCGCGTAACCGCCACGACCCGGCGGAAAGGCGCCACAGTGCCGCGATGTCCCCGTCTGCCTCAGCCACCCGCTGAGTGCCCGCTTGCCGGCGCAGCGTCTGTCCTGGTGTGGCTGGGCGGAGGGAATAGAAGCCGCCGTGAACGCGACGAGGCCGAGCGGCCGCACCGAGGTATCGCCGGCCCTCAGTCTCCGCAAAGTACGTCGATGTCGAGCTTCCGCAGCCGCGCGGGATCGGCCAGGATGTCGATCGCGATCACCTTGCCGCCGGTGATCGTGAAGCTCATCACCGCCATCGGCTGGCCGTCGGCCACTGTGATCACGCCGGCGTTGCCGTTGACAAGGACCGGCAGCGGGAAGGCGGACAGGCGCCGGAACGTGAGGGCCTGGCCGGCCACCGCGGCGGCTCCGCGGATCTCGGTCCAGCCGGCGCCCGCGATCAGGCCGCGGTCGGCGCGCAGGACAACGTCGGGGTGGAGCAACGCGACCAGCGCGGCGAAGTCCCCGTCGCGGGATGCGGCCTGGAACGCTTCGACCACTCGTCGTTGCAGGGCCAGGTCGGGATCGGGCGCCGGAGCGGAGGTGCGCACCCGGCGGCGGGCGCGACTGGCCAACTGCTTGGACGCGGGAACCGAGCGCTGGAGGATCGTCGCGATCTCCTCGAACGGCACGCCGAACAGGTCGTGCAAGACGAAGGCGAGCCGTTCGGCAGGTCCGAGCGACTCCAGAACCACGAGCAACGCCAAGCCGACCGAATCGGCGATCAGGACCTCGTCCTCGGGGTTGATGGTTTCCTGACGGCTCACGATCGGGTCCGGCAGCTGCGTCTCGTACGGCGCCTCCCGGCGGGCGTTCCGCCGGCGGAGCAGATCCAGACAGACCCGGCCCACCACGGTGGTCAACCAGCCGCCCAGGTTCTGCACATCGCTGGTGTCGGTCCGATTCAGCCGCAGCCACGCCTCCTGAACGGCATCGTCGGCCTCGCTCAATGAGCCGAGCATCCGATACGCGACGGCCTTCAGATGAGGCCGATGCGCCTCGAACCCGTCGGCCAGGAACTCTTGCTTGTCCATCGTTCACCCTTCTTTGTTCCCTCTCACAGAGCTGACGGATCAAACCGGAGCAAGGTGACTGGACGCGGCCCACGATCGCGGAGCGGTTGGCGATCGGCGATGTCACCTTCGTCCGCCGGGGTGCGTCAGAGCAGCGAGGACCGGGGGTTCCGGTCGACGACAGCGAACGTCTTCCGAAGGAATCTGGATGGAATCAAGAGTGTCGCTACCGGTGCGGGCGGCACCGGTGGTCCGACAGCTCTCGTCAGCGGTTCCAGTCAGGGCATCGGCTACGAGACAGCACGTGTGCTGAGTGAGCGTGGAATCTGCGCCATCATCAGCGCCCGTGACCCGCAACGTGGCAAGGCAGCCGCCGTCAGCGGACGCAAGCCGTACACGTTCCTGGCGCCGGGAGAGGAGGCGGCGCAGGCGTTCTCCGAGCCGGCCCTCGCGAGGCTCCACGAGCTCAAGCGCGCCCGGGATCCGCACAACCTCTTCAACGCCAACTTCCCCGTCCTCGACTGACGAACCAGGAGCAACCCGAGATGGAAATGAACAGGAGAAGGGCCCTCACCGTCGGTGCGGGCGCAGCGCTGGCCGCCGGAATCGCCTCGGTCGCGGCAGCGTCTGCCGGCAGCGACGCGGTCGGTGCGGTGGATCAGCGACCGTCGAAGGGGATCGACGACGAGACGCTGGCCAGTCGGTTGGACGGCGACTTCCACAGCCACTTCGCACAGGTAAATGGCGTACGACTGCACTACGTCGCCGGTGGCAGGGGTGAGCCGCTGGTGCTGGTGCCGGGCTGGCCGGCGACCTGGTGGAGCTATCACAAGGTGATGCCGCTGCTCGCTCAGCACTATCGAGTGATCGTCGTCGACATCCGCGGCATGGGTGCCTCGGAGCGCCCGGCGGGCGGCTACGACAAGAAGACGATGGCCCGCGACATCTACGAGCTGGTCCGCAGCCTCGGGTACCGGCAGGTGAACATTGCCGGGCACGACATCGGGGCGATGGTCGCCTTCAGTTTCGCGGCCAACCATGTGGCGGCGACCCGCCGCCTCGCTCTGCTGGACGTCCTGCACCCTGACCCGACCCTCTACGACCTGCCGATGCTGACCAAGCCCGGTGCCGGCGTGCACATGTGGTGGTGGGCCTTCAACCAGGTGAAGGAGCTACCCGGCCAACTGTTGCAGGGCCGGTCGAGGTACCTGATCGACTGGCACTACGGCATCGGTCTGCGGAACCAGGACAACGTCACCGACGCGGACCGCAGGGTCTACACCTCGTGGTATGACGACCCGGACGCGATCCGGGCCTCGAACGGGTGGTACCAGGCGGTCCATGAGGACATCGCGGACATGACGACCTACGCCAAGGTCACCATGCCGCTGCTGGGGTTGATCGCGGCAACGTCCCGCCCGTGGTTCGAGAACACACTGCCGCAGATCGCGACGGACATCCGCGGCATCATCACCGTGGACAAGGCACTGCACTGGCTGTGCGAAGAAGACCCGGAGCTGGTCTCGAAGTCCTTGATCGACTTCCTGGCCTGACGCTGCCAGGCAAGTGAACACGGGGGATCAGTCACCTTTCTGTTGCTGACTGCGTCAATGCGGTGAACGACTGAAAACGGATTATTGGAGAGGTCAAGATGACTGCCAGGATGAAGAACCCTGCCATGGTGCTTCCGGACGCCATGACGGGGATCCAGAACATCTACAAAGCGATGCACAAGGGAGGTGTCCCGGAGACCACGCTGGAACTGGTGCATCTGCGCGCGAGCCAGATCAATGGCTGTAGCCCGTGCGTGGACGCCGGTGTGAAGAGCGCGAGGAAGGCCGGGGAGACCGAGGATCGGCTGTTGCAGGTAGTCGCATGGCGCGAGTCGAACCTGTTCACCGACTCGGAGCGGGCCGCGCTGGCCCTGGCAGAGGCGGCGACCCGGCTGGCGGATCGACCGGAGGCGGTGACCGACGAGATCTGGGCAGAGGCGGCGCACCATTTCGATGAGCAGCAGCTGGCCGCGGTCATCCTCATGATCGGCATCACCAATCTGTTCAACCGTCTCAACACCACCATCCGCGAACCCGCCGGCGCCACCTGGGGCTGACAGTCGACCCGTCATCGAACTGGTGACCGGCACACACAGCCGCTACGGCAAGGTCACAACGACCCTGCCGTAGCGGCGTCAGGTCTACCGCGTACTACTCAACCTTCAGAAACCCACCCGGGTGAGATTCCTCAATGAACTTTGTCGGAGGAAGAGTTGGCCGGACTCGCCAGCTCGGTCGCCTTCCGTTGCGGGTCTGGCTCCGGTCGGCGTCGGCTGTTGGCGAATGCGACGCTGGCGATCGCGAGGACGCCGCCCAGGAGTTCGATGGCTCGCGGGTTCTCGCCGAGCCAGAGCCATCCGGTGACGACCGCGATGGGTGGAACCAAGTAGAGGGCACCAGTCGCCGTCGTCACCGGCAGACGCGCGACGGCGTAACCCCAGGCCACGAACCCCAGGGCGGACGGCGCCACTCCTAGGCAGGCAGCCGCCAAGGTGGCTCGGGCAGTTGCGTGTGGGATCGCCTGCACGAGGGCTGGCAGGCCCGGCAGCAAGAGCAGCGTGCCTGTCCACGTCGCGTAGGCCGTCACTTCCAGGCCGCTGTATCGGCTGAGCAGCGGCTTGATGGTTACGTGGTACGAGCCGAATGCGACGGCCGCCGCCAGGATGACCCATGCAGAACGATCGATTTCCACGCCGGCCCTGGCGGTGGCGATGGCGATGGTCCCCACGAGCGCGGCCCCTGCTCCTACGACCTGGCGCGCGGTCATGCGCTCGCCGATGAACAGCATTGCGATGACGGCGCTGTAGACGGGATTCGTGACAATGATGAGGCTCGCGGTTCCGGCCGGAACGTGCACCTCACCCCACGTCAGCAGGAATTGGTAGCCGGCCATCCCGGTCAGACCTGCCAGCGCGATCAGCGGCAGGTCACGCCTGGCCGGCCGACGCAGCCCAAGCATCGGTGCGGCCAGCGCGAGCGATGCCGAAGCGATCATCAAGCGCAGGAGCGCGAGTGCCGCGGGGCCATACCCTGCCAATCCGACGCGGATGGCGGGGAACGCCACCGCCCACAACACGATGGTGGCCGCCAGAGCGGCCCATGCCCGGTTGGTCCTCACGACTCAAGTCTTGCGATCCCCTATCGTAAAGTCTACTTCTGTTTTTCTTCCGAATCCATAAGGTGAGCTTAATGTTAGAGCTGCGGCGACTCCGCCTCCTCAATGTCCTGGCCACGGAAGGGACGGTCACGGCGGCAGCCGAGGCCGTACATATCAGCGGGCCGGCGGTCTCCCAGCAGTTGGCCCAGCTCGAGCGAGAGACCGGCGTCCAACTCGTCGAGCGAGTCGGCCGCCGACTGCGACTCACCGAAGCCGGCCTGCTGCTCGTCGCACACACCCGCATCGTCCTCGATCAACTGGCCGCCGCCGAAGCCGATCTTGTAGCGTTGGGCACGGAAATCGCCGGGACAGTTCGAGTCGCTGCCTTCTCCTCGGCGATGGGCACCTTGGTCGCCGAAACGTGGCAACAGCTGCGCGCAGAACATGCGCCCAGGATTCGACTCCAGCTCACCACCCTCGAGCCGGAGCAGGGCCTCGACGCACTCATGCGTGGCGATGCCGACATCGTCATTGCCTATTCGTATGAGCTCGCTCCGGGTCCGATACCGACATCCGTGGAACGGCAGGCGCTGCTCGCCGATCCGGTGGTCCTGGCAGTCGCCGCCGGCGATCCGTTGAACGCACCACGAAACCGGTCACTGCCAGTGCCACTCGCAGAGCTGGCCGACCGGGACTGGCTCGTACCAGACGCCATGAGTGCCTGCTATCGGATGGTCGAACATGCGTGCCGCGCTGCCGGCTTCGTACCTCGCACGGTCGCGAAGTGCGCAGAGTTCTCTGCCATGCTCGCCCTCGTGGCCGCAGGTGAGGCAGTCGCCCTGGTTCCCCACCTGGCCACGCTCCACGGGCCTGAAAACGTAGCTCTGCTACCCATCACCCCCGTAACCGCGCGACACATCTTCACCCTGACCCGGCCAGGTGGCGCACGCCATCCCGCAGTACGCGTTGTCCTCGAACATCTGGCCGAAGCAGCGGGACATCTGACCGACCACGGTAACCCCGGTCTGTCAGCAAGCCGCTGATCCGCGGCTGTGCTCCAACGCGGTCAGGCAGACACTGGTGGCGATCCGAAATAGCCAACCCGGATCGACGACCGACGTGTGCACCGACCTGGTGGTTGAGCAACGACAGCTGATTTCTCAACTCACGAAGCGAGTCCTTGATCTCGCTCGCCAGCCGCCGTCGGCGCCTCGCATCGCCAGAAGATCCCGAACTCATAAAGTCTGCTCCTCAGGTCGCACGACGTCCGCACAGCACTCTACTAACGTCCCGCGACCTGCGACGCGATCGCCAGCCGGCTGGTACGGCCGTAGCGGCGTCCGGCTGGACGCGAGCCCGCGTCGAATCCTCGCCGGACTGTTGAAGATCGCAACAGTCCCGGTATCCGCAATCACTGCGACCGCGGACCGCATAGTCTTCACGATTACCAGTTGAGGACTCCGACCGGGGAATCAATTTAATACTCAAAACATAGCATACGATCCTCGTACTACTTTAGGACTCGCGACTTCCCTTGCCTCGACGACGGCGTCAGAGACGACGTCCCGCCGCCGGCTTCGGCGGCGGGACTGGAACGAGGTGTCCCGGTGGTCTGTCCGGGGCGGGCTATTGGTGAGATGAACCGGGTTTGCTCCCAACCAGCGCACTGTCGCTTCGTCCAGCGGCAGTACTGCGGGCGGTACGGATAACAGCGGCGACGGCCAGCGAGCAGAACGCCAGTACTGCGGAGACGGTGCGGACCACATGGGCCGCTTGCCAGCGGTCCCGCACACTCGCCCAGTCCGCCGGCGGCGCCTGCACCGACCAGTCGGCCTGATCACCGTTGATCGGCAGATTGAACGCCAGCGATGTCACGAACACCACTAGCAGCAGCGCGAACGCCGCCAGCAGCAACCACCGATCGTTGCCTCTGGCCCGGATGGCCAGGACGGCCACGACCAGAGTGCTGACCAGCGCCGGGATCAACGTGACGGAGGCCAGCGTGTCCAGCGAGTCGAGCTCGACCTGCCGCACCTGCGCGTAAACCGCGGCACCGTAACCCCGCAACGAGTTCTCCAGCACGAGCACACCGAGCAGGAACCCGGCGAACAGCCCGGTGAACAGCAGGCTTGCCGTCCGCACGACCTTCAGGATCGACACGATACTCACGCAGTCCTCTCCACGGTGGCGGTGGACCCGATGAACTCGTCGACCACGGCGGCGAACTCGGGCCCGCGGTCTTCCAGGCCGAAGTGTCCGGCGTTCTCGATGACCACCTCCCGCGCACCCGGAACCGCTTCGCGCAGCGTCGTCCTGCCCTCGCCGACTCCCCAGTCGTGATCGGCGTGCGCGTACAGGAAGGGGATGGACAGGGTCCGCAGTACCGACCATGCCTCGCGATTCGGTACGGTCGCCTCGTCGTACGGGGTCAAAGGGATCAGCAGCGGGAACTGCCGGGCGCCCTGCAAGTAGCTCTCGTCGGGGAACGGCGCGTCGTATGCCGCCCGGACCGCTGGCTCGAGCTCGGTGACCGTACCGCGATCCACGACCTGACTCGCCACGAACGGGTTCGACCGCTGGCTGATCTGCAGCCAGATGGACAGCGGACCACTGGGCTCCCGATCCCCCGTCGGCATCGAGGTGCTCGTCGCCACGACACGTCGGAACCTGTCCGGATGTTCAGCCAGCAGGCGCAGGCCCAGCAGGCCACCCCAGTCGTGACAGACCATCGTCACGGCGGACAGCTCGAGCTGGTCGAGGACGACCTGGCGGAGCCAGTCCACGTGAGACTGGTAGGTGTAGTCGAATCGGTTGGCGGGCTTGTCGGATTTGCCGAAGCCGACGAGGTCGGGGGCGACACAGCGGTGCCCGGCCGCGACCAGTGGCGGAATGACGTGTCTGTAGAGGTAGCTCCAGGTCGGCTCGCCGTGCAGCAGAAGGACGGTCTCGCCGGACGCCTTGGCCGGATCGGGTCGCTCGTCGATGTAGTGCACGCGTAGCCGGGTATCAGCGCCGTCGCCGGCATCGATCTCCAAGTAATGCGGCTCGAACGGGTAGTCGAGCAACCCCTCGAACCTTGCGTTCGGAGTACGGCGGCTGTCGACAGTCACGACGCCACCGCGCCGAAGGCGTCCGCATGGTCCGCGACCCACTGGGCAAAGCTGCGGGCCGGGCGGCCGAGGATCCGCTCCACCTCGTCAGTGACCGGGGCAGGATTCCCGGCACCTCGTTCGTATCTGGCCATCAGCGCGTTGACGAAAGCCTCCGGCAGACCATTCGCGACCATTCCGCGCACAGCCATCTCCGCCGAGACCTCTTGGAAACCGAGGGGCCGTCCGATCACCTCGCCGATGACGGCGACCATCTCCTCGTGAGTCACCGAACCGGGGCCGGTCACCGAGATCCGGCGGCCGTCGAGGTTGTTGTCGACCAGCGCACGGGCGATCACGGCGGCCAGGTCCGCCTCGTGGATCGGAGCCTCGGCGAAGTCGCCGTACGGGGCCCGGATGACATCACCGGCGCGCACCTGAGCACCGAACATCCCGATGGCGTTGGTGGCGAACGAGCTGGCCCGTACCGCCACCCACGGCAGCCCCCCGCCGGTGACAGCGTCCTCCACCTCCTTGTTGCGATCACCATTCAACCGCGACGGCTGGTACGACGGGTCGTCGTCGACGTTGATCGCCGACAGAACCACGATTCGTCGTACCCCCTTCTCGGCGGCAAGCGCGACCAGTTTGGCCGCACTCTCCCCGACTGCACGCGGATGCACGAACAGGGCGCTGGCTCCCTCCAGAGCAGGCGCGACCTCCTCCGGACGGGCCAGATCCGCCTTGTGGACCTCGACTCCGACCGGCACCGTCCCCGCGTCGGCGAACCTGGCGACCGCACGCACCACGACACCCTGATCCTTCAGCAATGAAACGAGCGGACGCCCGAGGGTGCCGGTCGCTCCCGTGACAACGATCATGCCAACTCCAATTCTCCGAGATTCGTATCTTATGTATCTCATACTACTCTCATCCCGGCCGAACCCAAACCAGCCTGTCGCCGTCCTCGCCAATCAGTGCCGGACAGTGAGGACGATCTTGCCGACCTGTGCGTTGGATTCGAGGTGGCGGTGGGCCTCCACGACGTCGTCGAGATCGAAGGTGCGGTCGATGACAGGCGACAGTGAGCCGGATCGCAGGCCGGCGTTGATGAAGAGCTCTGCTCGACGCAACTGCCGCGGCTGATCCAAGGTGAGTTCGGCGAAGTAGTACCAGCGGATGTTGCGTCCTCGGCCATCGTCAGCAAATGGCAGCGGCATCGGACTGGGGTCGAGGGCGCCATAGAGGACGAGGGTGCCGCCACGGACGACTGATGAGACGACCGTGTGGACGCCTGCGCCGCCAATCGCGTCGACAGCCAGTTCTACGCCGCTGTCGCCAGTGAGCGCACGGACCTGGGTGACAAGATCTTCCTCCTCGGTGACGATCACGTGTGCAGCGCCGGCCTGAAGCAACTGCTGCTTCTTGTCGCTGGTGCGGGTGGTCGCGATGGGGATGGCGCCGAGGTGGTTGGCGACCTGGATTGCGGCCAGACCGACGCTGCTGGAGGCTGCTGTGATGAGCACGGTGTCGCCGGCGCCGAGCTGGCCGATTTCCACCAGCATTCCGTACGCCGTCGTGTAGGCGATCCACACCGCGGCGCTGGTCACCGCGTCGATGCCCTCCTGGCGCCGCACGGTGGCAGCAGCCGGCACGATCACCTGCTCACCGTAGGTGGCGTACTCGTTCATGTAGAACGCAGGGATGGTACTGACCGCGTCACCGGGGACGAAGCCGTCCACTCCTTCGCCGACAGCATCCACCGTCCCCGAGGCCTCGTATCCGATGCCGGAGGCCGGCAAGGTCGGTTGATAGAAATAGAAACCGGCGCGGAAAAGTGCCTCGGCTCGATTCAAGCCGATTGCGTCGACCCGGATCCGCAATTCACCCTTACCGGGCTCGCCGATCTCCACCTCTTCGACTTTGAGTACCTCGGGTCCGCCGAGTTCATGGAAGCGCACTGTCTTTGCCATCGGGATGTCCTCTTTCGCCGGCCGGACACTAAGTCCGCTTTGCATCAAGCTATATCGACCAGCGGAGACGAACAATAAGTGTTCATCTCAACTTTGCAAGCGATCGTCTTGCTGGCGGATCGGCGATAGACTGTCGCTGTGGATGTACTGAGCGACGTCATTGCTGCAATGCGCACCGGCAGACCCCACTCGACCCGCCACGAGCTGTATGCTCCCTGGGGCATGTTCTTCCCGTCGAGTCAGGGAGCGGGCTTTCATGTCGTGCTCCAAGGGTCTTGCTGGCTCATTCCTCCACCCAACGGCACTCCGATCGCGCTCGGACCGGGCGACGTCGCGTTCGTCCATGGTGAGATCTCACATGGGCTGGCCGACAGCCCTTCCACCCCTCTTGCGGAGATCAAACCCCAGAGAGAGCCATACAGCCGAGTACGGGGCGAGGGGTCAGGGGCTGCCACAGTTGTTCTCTGTGGTGCGTACATGCTCGACGAGACACGAGCGCACCCGCTCCTGTCGGAGGTCCAACAGATAGTCCACCTGCCGGCACAGGTCGGGTGCCACTCATCGCTGCGCGCCACAGTCGACCTGCTGGGCAGCGAACTGGAGAGACCGCTGCTCGGAATTGGCGCCATCGTCCCGGCACTGCTGGACACGCTCCTGCTCTACATTCTGCGGGCCTGGTTCGATCAGGGACCTCACAACAAGGAGGCAAGCGGCTGGGTGGCAGCGCTCAACGATCCGGCCATCGCGGCGGCCTTGACGAGCATTCACGATGACCCCGCGCATCCGTGGACGGTCGAACAACTCGGCGCCGAGGCGGGCCTGTCCCGTGCGGCCTTCGCCCGGCGGTTCACAGCGCTGATCGGGCAGCCGCCGCTCACCTACCTCACATGGTGGCGAATGACCACCGCAGCCCGACTGCTCCGCGAGTCCGACGTGCCATTGCGCGTCATCTCCAAACAAGCCGGATACACCTCAGACATAGCCTTCTCCGCTGCGTTCAAACGTGAGTTTGGAGTCACCCCCGGCAGATATCGACGCAACCAAACGAGCGCTCGCAGACCCACCGCCAGCGTCTGAAGCCGAATCAGGCAAGTCCTGCGCTCTCCGACCTGGGACCGGTCAGCTGAGACTTCCGGCAGTTGGGTGGCGCTCGTCTGCGGCCTGGACGGCCTGTTCGCCGACGGGCCGGTAGCGCTCGACGAAGAGCTTGCCGACCAGTTCGCCTCGCGACGACACCTGGGTCTTCTCGAAGATCGCCTTGATGTGGTCGCGCACGGTATGCGGCGAGAGGAACAGGTGCTCGGCGATCTGCTCCGTCGGCAGCCCGCGCGCGACGTACTGGGTGACCTCGACCTCGCGCTCGGACAGCTCGTATGCGTCGGCGACCAGCGGCATCACGTCGGATGCCTTCGCCGGTTCGAGCACCACGGCGGATCCCTGCGGGCCTCCGCCGATCTCCTGCATCGGCGAGGCGTGGCAGACTAGCCAGCGACCCCCGCGTGTGCGCAGGCGGATCCACGCGGGACCGCTCCGGGCCGTCAAGGCGATCGTGTGCAGCCAGGGCGGAACAGGCAGATCCAGTCGGCTGTCCGTTGAAGGACCGCCCTCGGGGAGCTCTTCGAGATAGCGCCGGGCCTCGTCGTTGACGGACACCAGCGAGCCTGCCGCGTCGAAGAGCAGGAACCCCGGGCGGCCCGCGGTTATGGCGTACTGACCGGGCGTCGCGTAGGAGCGGAGCCGCCTGGCCAAAGGTGTGACGAGCGAATTCACGAACTCAACATCGGCGCGGCTGAAGGCCTTGCTGGTTCGGAAGAGGCTGATTGTGCCCTGTGGACGACTACCGACGCGCAGGACCGCCCGCAGTTCGTCGTACAGGCCGCGGGGCTTCATGAAGTCCACGTAGATGGCGCTGGTTCCCGGGCAGTCGCCGGTGGTGTCACGGAGCCCCGCCACGGGGAGGGGGGCCGTGGTCAGGTCGCTGTAGAGGTTGACGGAGCCGGCGAGGAGCTCGGTCTCCCAGTACTCGAAGCAACCTTGGGCGTCTATGTTCTCGCCGTGCATGGGTGTGGTCAGGATGCCGGTCTCGGGATCGGTCACCCGCCAGACCGCGGCGTCGAACGGCACCACTCGCCTCAGCCGCGAGGACGCCTGCGCGAACATCCTGAGCGCGTCCGGCTCTTCCGTGGCCTTCGACAACAGCATGCGACGCTCGTCCGATCGACTCATCCGCTTCCCTTCGCCGCTACCAGCATAGGGACCCACGTAACCCCTCAAACGAGGGATGGGACGGGCGGCCGGCGCTCCCCAGACTCGCGGTATGACAAGTCTGAAGCGCCTCCTCGGCGATCAACTGCTGTCTCCCGGTCATCGCGGCTGGGATAGCGAGCTGGCCGGCTTCAACACGGCCGCGGCCCATCGGCCGGACCTCGTCGTGGCCGCCGAGCACGCCGATCAGATCGCGACAACGGTCCGGTACGCCGCCGAGCGCGGCCTGCCGGTGGGAGTCCAGGCCACCGGCCACGGGATCTCCGTACCGGTCGACGGCGGCATCCTCATCAGCACCGGCCGTCTACGCGGCGTCGACATCGATCCGGAGGCACGGACCGCCCGGGTCGAGGCCGGGGTCCGATGGAACCAGGTGATCGCGGCGGCTGCGCCGTACGGGCTGGCTCCGCTGAACGGGTCGTCCCCGTTCGTCGGAGTCGTCGGCTACACCCTCGGTGGCGGTCTCGGGCCGATGGCGCGGCAGTTCGGGTACGCCGCTGACCACGTCAGGTGGATCGATGTCGTCACCGCCGACGGGGTCCCGCGGAGGGCCGGCGCGGACGAGGAACCCGACCTGTTCTGGGCGATGCGCGGCGGCAAGGGCAACTTCGGCGTGGTCACGGCGATGGAGTTCGGGCTGATGCCGGTCCGGATCTTCTACGGCGGCGGCCTGTTCTTCGCGGCGGAGTCGGTCGAGGCCGTGCTCGACACGTGGTGGCAGTGGACCGCGGAACTCCCTGAGTCCATGACCACGTCGCTCGCCCTGTTGCGGCTGCCCGACCTTCCGACAGTGCCGGCGCCGCTTCGTGGACGGGTGAGCGCGCATGTGCGGATCACGTTCCTCGGCGTCCCGGCCGACGGAAACCGGCTGCTCGCGCCGTTGCGTGGGCTCGGTCCCATCCTCGACACGGTCGTGGAGCGTTCCTATCCGGAGATCGGCGAGGTCCACCAGGACCCGGTCGACCCGATGCCTCTGCAGGAAAGGTCGATCCTGCTCGACAGCTTCGACGTGCATGCGGCCAAGACTCTGCTCGAGGTGGCCGGGCCGGGTTCGGGCTGCTCGGCGTACATAGTCGAGCTGAGACACCTCGGGGGCGCGGTCGCGCGGCTGCCCGAGGTGCCCAGCGCGACCGGGCACCGCGACACGGCGTTCACGCTGGCGACGATCGCGCCGCCGGACGGAGTGTCCGCGTCCGTGCTGACGGCGCTCGAGCCGTGGGGCAGCGGCGGCGCCTACATCAACTTCCTCAACGGTCCCGGCGCCGAGAAGCAGACCGCGCGCGCTTTCGCACCGGCGGTCTATCAGCGGCTGGCCGAGCTCAAACGGCGCTACGACCCGGCGAACCTCTTCCGCTTCAACCAGAACATCCCTCCGATCGACAGCAGGTCGTCATGACGACAAGTGCACGCTCGACCGGCCTACGGCTCGGTAGCCTGTTCGGCCCGGCGATCTTCGGGGTGACCGCCGCGGGGGTCGCGCTGCCGGACGTCACCCGGGCGCTCCGCACCACGCCGTCCACCGCGGCCTGGGTTCTCATCGCGCATGCCCTTGCCCTAGGCATCGCTACTGCGCTGTCCGGCCGGTTCGCCGATTCGCGCGGAGTCCGGGTGACCTTGCTGGCCGGCGCGGATGTGCTCGTCGCCGGCGCGGTGGTCTGCCTGTCGGCACAGGGCATCGTCGCGCTGGTGATCGGCCGACTGGTGCTCGCGACCGGATCCGGGGCGACGTCCGCGTCCGCGCTGGTCCTGGCGTCGTCGTCCACCCCGGATCAGCGACCGAAGGTGCTGGCGACCTTCGGCGCCACGATCGCCGTGTTCTCGGCCGGCGCCACCTTGGCCGGCGGCGCGGTGACGGAGTGGCTGACCTGGCGGCTCACGGTGGTACTGCCGGTGCTTTCGGTGCTGGCTGTGCCTTTCGCGCTGCGGCTGGCGAAGTCCCGCTCAGGTTCGAACCGGCCGGTCGATCTGGCCGGCGCGGGCCTGCTGAGCGTGTGTGCCGCATCGTTCGTGATCCTCATCCAGTCGTCCGCGCTGGAGCTTCCAGCGACCGTGGTCGGTGGTTTGGCGGCGGCGCTGGTGGTGAGCGCGACGGGTCTGGCGCTGCGGGTGGCCCGCGTACCGGAAGGGTTCGTGCAGCGCTGGTTGGTCACCGACACCACTTTCCTCCGGGCGATGGTCACCGGAGTCGGTGTGTTCGCCGGGCTCTTCGGATCGATGTATGCGGCCCCGCAGTTCCTAGTGCGCGAGCACGGCTGGTCGGTCCTGTCGGTCGGCGCCTGGCTGCTGCCGGGAGCCGTGCTCGGCGGCGCCCTCTCCCGGTGGGCGAGCAGACTGCCCGCCGCCGGCGGCGTCTTGATCGCGGCAACCGCTCTGTCCTCTGCTGTGCTGTTCGGCTTGGCCGGCCTGGTCGACAGTTCCGTCCTGGTGATCTGCGCCGTCTCGCTGGGCTTCGCAGCCTTCGCCAGCACTCAAGTAGTCGCGACCGGACTGCTGTCCGCACGGATCCAGCCGGCACAACGAGGAGGCGGGGTCGCTCTGCTGAACCTGACCTTCTTCGTCGGCGGCGGCGCCGGCTCGGCTGCCGCCGGCGCGCTCGCGAAGTCGTTCAGCCTGACCACGGTGATCGCGGCGATCGCCATCTTCCCGCTGCTGGGCGCCCTCGCGGCCCTCACCCTGCGCCACCCGCGGAAGTCTGCCGAGATAGCGACCCGTTAGCGGTCAGGGCGCCCGATGGGGCCGCATCAAGGTCGCCGGCGCGCGGTGCCCCCCGCCGACGAGCATGCCGAGCGACTGCGCGCCGTACTGCAGGTGCTTTATCTGATCTTCAGCTCCAGGCCGCGATCGCCGCTGTCCATGCTGAAGCCGAACGTCCGCAGGACACCGACTGGCCACAGATCGTCGCGCTGTACAGGGTATTGTCACACCTCGCGCCCAACCCGATTACAGCCCTCAACGAGGCGGCTGCGGTCGCCATGGTGGATGGGCCCGAGGCCGGTCTCGAACTCTTGCGGCCTCTGAGCAAGGACGCGCGCATTGCCGGACACCACCGACTCGCCGCAGTTCGCGCACACCTACTGGAGTTGACCGCCGACCACCGAGCCGCACGCGAGGCCTACCAGGAGGCCGCCCGAGGTACGACCAGCGTTCCCGAACAGCGCTATCTGGAAGCCCGTGCCGCCCGCCTCACAGCTGAAGTCTCCAGACCTCCCGAGGCGGCTCACTGAGATGGACCGCGACGTCGGCCTCAGTGTTCCTGCGTTGGGCGTACGACGGCGACCGGGCAGCTCGCGTGGTGCAGCAGCCTTTGGCTGACCGAGCCGAGCAACAGACCGGTAACGCCGCCGCGACCGCGGGAGCCGACCACGACCATCGAACTGGTGCTACTGCGTTCCGCCAGTACCGCGGCCGGCCGGCCTGCCACGACCTCGGCCCGGACCCGCACCGCCGGGAACTTGTCCCGGTACGGCGCCACACTCTCGGCCAGCCAGTTCCGCAGAAGTCCTTCGGCACTGTCGATCGGTGCATCGTGACGGCTCTGCGGTTGCCAGCAGTAAACCACCTCCAGCGGGTTGCCTGATCGGGCGGCCGCCTCGAAGCCGAACAGAACAGCAGCTTCGGAATCGGCGGACCCGTCGGCGCCGACCAGCACTGGTCCGGCCGCGTCAAGATCGCGCACCACAACGACCGGGCATGGTGCCTTGGCCGTCACCGCTGTCGCGGTCGAGCCGAGGGCGGCACCGAGCTTGCTGTGCGCCCGCGAGCCCAACACGATCATTTCGGCCTCCGGCGCCTCGGTCAGAATCGCGGCCGCCGCTGACTCTGCGGTGATCCAGCCGGACCCGTTCTCGTAGCCGAGCCGGTCTCGAACGTACTGGATCGCCGCGTCGTGCACGGGCTGGTGCCGGTCCACCTCAGGTGGGGGAATGTAGGCCTCGAAACCGATGCCCGGCCACTGGGCAGTCTGGTCCAGATGCGCGGAGACCACCCGCACGGCGCACCCGCGTGCTCCTGCCTCCTCGACCGCCCAGCGCAGCGCGACCTGGCTCTCCGGGCCGTCATCAACCCCGACCAGGATGAACTTCGGTGCACTCTCCATGATCCGCCCTTTCACTCCGCCAGGTTTCCGGGTGCGCGATCGCAGTACGCGTCAGACTACATTTCATCGCTGCGGGACCACCTGAAGCAGAGCCGAAGGTCCGATCTCGGGGTTCGTGGCCGCCCGGTCGTCGTCGCGGTCGCCCAGAGCATGGCTGAGCCCCGGATCAGGATGTCTGCTCGGCGTGTACAACGGCGACCGGGCAGGACGCGTGGTGGAGGACTCCGCGGGCGACCGAGCCGAGCAGCATCGCGGTCGTCCGGTGATGGCGACGGCCGCCCACGACCAGGAGCTGGGCGTCACACTGCTCCGCGGCGGTGATGACGCCGTCGACCGCATGGCCGCGGCGGACGTCGACCTCGATGACCAGCTCGGGATACCTCAGTTGCCACTCGCCGGCGACGGCTTCCCCCCGCCGCTGGGCGTTGGCGTCCCCTTCCTGCTCGGCGCGAGCGATCGCGGCCGCGTCCCGGCTGTGGACGCTCGGCAGCTCCCAGACGTGGACCAATCTCAACGGCGCCGCCCGCTCCACCACCGCGGTGACCGCGAACTCGATCGGCCCCTGGTCCGCGTCGGACTCACCCACCGCGACGACGACCGGACCGGAGTGGTCGCCTGGCTTCCACTTGTCCGGAACCACGACCACCGGCACGGTCGCCACGTTGACGACCTCTTCCGCCGTCGAGCCGATGAGCAGTCGCTTGAATGCGCCCGTCCCCCGCCGGCCGACGACGAGCATCGTGCTTCCGGCCGCCGCCTCCACCAGCGTTGTGGCCGGACGGCCGCCCATCAGCTCTGCGTCGTTGTCCAGCCGATCGCGGCCGGCGTCAAGATGCTTCTGGACCTCGTCGACGAGGTCGATCGCCGCCTCGTCCGCGATAGTCGGCTCCGAGTACGGCGCACGACGTACCGTCCGGTCGACCACGTAGACCGCCCGGAGGGGTTCATGCCGAAGGGCTGCTCCTCGCAGCGCCCATTCCAGGGCACCGGAGTGACGCCACGAGCTGTCGATCCCGACGTAGATCACAGGTTTTGTCCTTTCCACTCGGTCTCCGACTCGATCGTCCGGCTGAGCAGGCGGTCCGGGCAAGGGCTGTGGCCCCGACCGACGTGCCGAAGGACCCGGCTGATGGTGACCGACGCCGCTGCACGTCATCCGGGAAGCCGGCTCAGGCGGCCAGTAGCGCCGCTCAGTGGTGGATCGCGGGCCTGGATGGCATCGTTGAGAAGTGGGCGACCTCTTGGGTCTCCTGCCGGCTTGCGGGTAAGGGTGCGCGGCGGTCGCGGTACTGGTGAGGTGGACGCACCGTCGGTGAGACCGACCCGTGGTGAAGCATGACGAGGTCGTGCCCCGGGGTCGGGTCTCGCATATCAGCGACGGGAGACAGCACATGGCCGTACGACTGGGAGTCCTCGCTCTGCTGGAGGCGAAGGCCGGCAAGGGCGATGAGCTCGGGGCTTTCCTGATCGGGGGCCGCGCGCTCGCCGTGGCAGAGGAAGACACGGTGACGTGGTACGCATTCAAGATCGATGACACCCACTACGGCATCTTCGACAGCTTCGAGGCCGAGGCTGGACGCGATGCCCACCTGAACGGGGAGATCCCGAAGGCTCTGGCTCAGGTCGCCGATGACCTGCTCGCCGGCGAACCCGACATCCGGACCGTCGACATCGTCGCGGTGAAGTAGCAGCGCCCGTACGCCGCCCTGATCAGCCCGATCGCGTCGGCGTCGGCCCCGTTCGCCAGGTTCGGGCTAGGCGAGCTCTGGTACCGCCGACGAGTCGAGGGATCGGCCGGCGGCCACGGCGCGGATGACCAGCACGTTCGTCACGACCGGCGGCAGGCACGCCGACTCGATCCGAAGACCCTGACCTTCTCGTGCCGGAGGCCGCGGTGTTCTTCGGGCATTGGATCGGCACCGTGCCCTGGCTGTGGGTCGGCGCAGGAGTCGCCGCGCTCGCACTGGGCATCGCCGGCCGGTCAGCCACGAACCGATCCGGGACGCGGTTCGCCCCGAACGCCTGGGCAAGCCCTGGGGGACTGCACTGCGACGGCGGATCGGCGGAGGGATCGGATCATGCGTATGCCCGGACTGCACAAGCTCATCAAGCGACACGGGCGACGACACCCAGGACGGCATCGCCGCGGCCGGCCGGCGACCCACAGTCGCTACCAGCTGGCCGGGGCGGTCGCCGCCGTGGTCACTCTCGGAGCGTTGGCCTCCGCGCCGTTCCCCGACCGTCCGGCGACTCGCGGGTACGACGCGGCCGGGGCGGCGGAGGCACCAGCCGCCGATCCGTTCATCGAGGACGAGGTGCTGGACGAATTCGTCGCGCCGGATCAGCTGGAAGCGGTCCCCGTCGGGCCCGATCGGGTGGCGAAACCGGTGCAGATGGTGCTCTCGGGTGCGCCCGTGATCAGGACGCTCGGCGAGAGCGGGATCCCCGTCGTCGCCTTGCGGGCGTACAAGCAGGCCGAGGCGCGGTTGGCAGTCAGCGACCCCGGCTGCGATGTGCCGTGGACGCTGCTCGCTGCGATCGGACGGGTGGAGTCCAACCACGGCCGGTTCGGTGGCGCCCAGCTGCGCGAGGACGGCTCGGCCACCCGGCGGATCCGCGGCATCCCACTCGACGGCCGGCCGAACGTCGCACTGATCCGCGACTCCGACGGCGGCGCGCTCGACGGGGACACCGTGTACGACCGCGCGGTCGGCCCGATGCAGTTCATCCCGTCGACCTGGCGCGCGGTGAACGCGGACGGCAACGGCGACGGGTTCGGCGACCCGAACAACATGTTCGACGCCGCGCAGGGCGCCGCCCAGTACTTGTGCACCGGTACGTCGAACCTCCGCAATCTGGCCCAGGCCGCGCAGGCGGTACGCCGCTACAACAACGCCGACTCTTACGTCCGGGTAGTGCTCGCGCTGGCCCGTATGTACCAGGCCGGCCGTGTGGTCGGTCTCCCGTCAACCGGCGACCAACTCCCTGACGAGCCCACCGATCCAGCAGCGGTGCGCCCCTGGCCTACCGACCCACCGCCGGCGGTGCGGCCCTGGACTACCAACCCGCCGCCGGACGGCACAGCGCTCGCCAAGCCCGCCCCAGCACAACGGACCGAACCTGCGACACCACCACGAGCAGCGACCCGGCCGCAGACGACGACGCCACCGCCGAACAGGCCGAACCCGCCCTCCCCCCGACCCGCCAAGCCCGTCGCCCCTGAACCATCCGCGACCAAGACCTCCGAGCCGGCACCGTCCGAGCCAAAGGCATCCGAGCCCAAACCGTCGAAGCCCAAGCCGACGCAGCCGTCCGAGCCCGAGGTGGCCCAGCCCTCCGACCCCGAGCCGGCCACGAAACCTACGCCGTCCGACCCGGACTCGACGCGACCGTCCGAGCCGGAACCCTCCGAGCCGACGGCGACCGAGCCCCGACCGTCGGAGTCCGACTCGCCCACTCCGGCACCGTCTGCCGAACCCACTCGGGCGCAGCATCCGACCACGGCCGCAGTCGGCTGGGCTCCGGCCATGCGCCAAGTAGTCGGCCGTGCCCTGGCCAAACCTGCCTGCCCCCAAACCCCCACTCCCCAACCGGAGCAGCGATCCGAGACCTGCCCCGACGACCCCGCGGAGCCGTCCCCAGCTCGGGACGACAAGAACCGGGAACGGTGCACACCGCAGAGCGTGTGCAAGGTCCCGGGTCCCCCGCGTCCGTCGGCCAGATCCGGGCGTTGACCACCCGCGCTGCGGCTGCGCTCATTTAGAACGGGTGAGGTTGATCCGCCAACCTGCCCACGCGAGCACACCGACTGGGATGGGGAGCCAGAAGGACACGAGCCGATAGAGCAGCGTGCCGACCGCGGCCGTGGTGGCACTGATCCCGATGAGCACGAGCAGAGCCGTGAGTCCAGACTCGACGAAGCCCAGACCACCTGGAGTGAGCGGCACGATCGCGAGGGCCTGAGCCACGACGTAGGCCAGCAGCACCTCCGACGGGCGGGCGTGCACGCCGAATGCGGCGAGCGCCGCAACCAGCGCGGCGTAGTCGAACATCCGGTTCGCTGCGGCAGCGAAGACAGCACGCCACCAGCGGCCTGCGATGGCACTGGCGATACGGTCGCGCTGCGCGACCAAAGAGGCCCCGACCGAGTCGGCAGTGATGGTGGGCCTGACGAGGTGTCCGAGGTGTCCGCTGATACGCCCAGCGGCGACCACGAAGCCGGTCCAGGTGAGTGCGGTCACACCAACACCCACGATGACCACAGCGATGATCAGCGAGACCAGGAGGCCGAGTTGGAGCTGCCGGGCAGGCGGCGGACCGATGATGAGAGCCGGCACGGTGATGACGGGAAGCAACATGAGGACCGCGGTCGTCAACAGCCCGACCGCGGCGAGGGTCGAAGCCACCACCGGTGCGGGTTGGCCGGCCTGGATCAGCACACGCGCCTGGACCACACCGCCGGCGGCCGGACCCCCCGGCACGACTTTGCTGGCCGCATTGCCGGCCAGTTGCGCCGAGGCCACCGTGCCCCAGCGAGGCGGAGGCACGCCGGCGGCCTCATCAGCGGGGGCAAGCGCCAGACGGGTCAGCCACCACAGCGACGCCAGGCTGCACGTCTCCAGCGCCACCAGGACCAGGAACCACCACGGCTGGACATCCCGCAGCCTCGGCCAGGAGCCGAAAATGGAGAGCAGGCTCGGCGCGACGATGTAAAGGCCGATCCCGGTCATCGCCAGACCGACCGCGCGTCCACCCCACCGTCGTACGAGCGTCCTGTCCCACCGCCGCATGGCTCTCCGCCCGTCGGTCCCGCCCACCCGATACGGAGGTAGGCCCGGCCATATCCGTGCCACTCGAGCATAAGTGTCGCGCGGACGTCGGTGTTCATGACGGCAAACGAAGTCTGGAACGGCCCCGCTGGCGGCGCGACCTCGCGGTACGGCGTGGTCGCGATCTCGTCACCGACCGGTTCGCTTGCTCTCGGTGAGTTGAGCGGAACGGCCCGCCGATTGCTGACAGGAACTGCATGTGGCATGGGTCACAGAACGGCAGGAACGCGTGATCGGTCGGCGGCGCCAGCAGACGTGTGGGGGCGGGCACGGCGGCAACCGGTCCCAGGTCGAGCCGGGGACCGTCTGGCAAAACTTGATTGCCGACCTGCGGGCACGCTGAGGACGACGCAACCGGCTCGGGCGGCGTCCACTATGAAGTGTGGACAGAAGTCTGACCCATGATGAGTTGGAGCAGGCCAGGCTGACCTTTCGCCAACTGGTGGAGCAGGCGAACGAGGCGGACCTGCGGAGGCCATCGAACGGCACCCGCTGGAACAATCGTCAACTGCTCTTCCACATGCTGCTGGGGTACTTGATCATCCGGGCCTTGCTGAGACTGGTTCGTGTCTTCGGTCGGCTGCCTCAGGGGTTCAGTCGCGGCTTTGCGCGGTTGCTGAATGCCGCGACCAGGCCGTTCGATGCAGTCAACTTCCTGGGCTCTTACCTCGGCGGGAACACCCTGAGTCCGGACCGCATGACGACGATGTTCGACCGTGTCATCGCCAAACTGCATCAGCGGCTGGATGCCGAGTCCGAAGCTGATCTCGCGCGTGGCATGCACTACCCGACCCGGTGGGATCCGTTCTTCAAGGACTACATGACGTTGGCTGACGTTTACCGCTTCCCCACCCAGCACTTCCACTTCCATCGCCGCCAACTCACCTTGGCCGAACCCTCCACGTAGTTCTTGGAGGGGGCTTCAGCCCTGCAGGTGCGCCGCGTCCAGGGCGGACTGCAGCGAGCGCCGGTACCCGTCCGAGGTGAACGTCGCGCCCGACACGGTGTCGATCTGCGCGCTCTGCGCGACGATCGCCTCCCGCTCCAACCGCGGGAGCGCGAACGAGCTGATCTCCTGGTCGCGTCCTCCCGACGACGGATAGGCGAGCGCGGTCACAGCGACCAGGCGGTGCGATCGGATCGCGACCTGGACCTGCACCGGGCCGTACCGGGTGCCGGCAGAGCTTCCGTTCACCGTCACCTCGCCGCTCGCCGGTGCCGTGCTCACGATCCCCGGCCTGGCCGCAGTCGCCGTCGGCGAGTCGGTGCGATTGGTACTGGTCGGGTAGAGGAAGAGCAAGCCGAGCAACACTCCAGTAGCTCCGACCACCGCGGCATTGCGTCGAAGCCGCGCTGTGTGGCTCCTCATCGCGCGCCGGCCCGATGGGCCGCATCGAGCGCCGATTGCAGCGACTGCCGGTATCCATCGGACGTGAAGGTGGCTCCGGACACGGTGTCTAACCGCGCGCTCTGGGCGGCAAGAGTCTCCTGGTCCAGTTGTGGGACTGCATAGCTGTTGATCGCGTCGGTCTGCCCGTCCCCGCTCGGCCGGGCCAGCGCACGGGCACGGGCGATCCGCCCACTCCGCAGGCTGATCTCGACCTGCACCGGCCCGTACTCAGTCCGGACCACATCACCGGCGACGGTCACGGACCCGGACTTCGAGGGGTTCGGGCGCGCTGCTGCATGGACGGTAGGGCTCGGTCGGCTCGGCAGTGGTGTCGGGGCGCCGGACCGATCCGGAGATGGCGACGTCGGGCGAGCGGGCACCTTCAGGGGTCGCCCGGCCTGCACCGACGACACGACGTCGGTTGCCGGGTGCGGCTGGGCGCTCGCCCGCACCGCGAGGCCGACGACCGCCACGGTAGCGGTCACCATGACCAGTTTGATTCCGCGCCTCACGCACGTGCTCCTCTCACCATGAGAACCGCTCCTGATGCAGCTGGTTCGGCGGAAGACCGCTTCCTGCAGCCGCCACGCACACCGCGTCCATCCACCGATCGGGTCCGCAGACGTACACGTCGTACTGGCTGATGTCCGGGACGAGCGCCCGCATCGCGTCCTCGTCGGTCCAGGCCGCGGCGGTCTCCGGCAGCCACGACTGCCGGGTCCGGATCCGCCTGCCGAGCAGGTAGTGCACGGTGATGCCGCGGCAGCGGGCCAGTTGCTCGAGTTCCCTGTGGAACACCACGTCGTCGGCGTCTTGGGCTCGATAGACGAGGATCGCGTCGCCCGGTCGATACGCGAGTTCCTCCAGCAGCGCCCGCAACGGTGTGATGCCGATGCCGCAGGCGAACATCGCGACCTTGCCGGTGACTCGCCGCTCGCCGGTCAGCCGGCCGTACGGGCCTTCGATCGCGACCTTGGTGCCTGGTCTCAACTCCGCCAGCCGGCTGCTTCCGTCACCGGCCGCCTTGGCGGTCACCCGCAGGAGGTCGGGCGCGGGCGAGGCCGACAACGAGTACGGGTTCCCGCGCGACCATCCCGGACCGTCGAGGAACCGGAAGACGAAGTACTGACCTGCCTGGACCGGCATCCGGTGCAGCCCGCGACCGGCCAGCATGACCGTCACCACGCCGGGACCTTCGCGGATGACCTCTCGGACCGTGAGCCCGTGCCGAAGGGTCCGCCAGAGCGGCAAGGCCGCGCGGTAGACCAGGACCGCGACGAGTGCCACGGCGTACGCGGACCACCAGTACACCCGCGCCACCGGCGAGGTGGCGAAGTCCGCGCCGGTCCAGATCTCATGCGGCACGGACAGCCCCACCCCGACGTACGCGTACAGGTGCAGCAGGTGCCATGACTCGTACCGCAGGGCCCGGCGGGCCGCACGGACCGAGGTGAGGACCACGACCGTCAACGCGAGGCTTCCCGCGACCGCGAGGAGCATTCCGCCGTACGTCGTGACGACACTCCACGTCTCCCGCAGGAGATCGTTGTGGTCCCGGAGCGTGTATCCCCCGAGGATCAGCCCGACGTGGACCATCAGCAGGTTGAACGACCAGAAGCCGACCAGCCGGTGTCTGCGGGCCAACTCGTCCTGACCGTAGCTCCGCTCGATCATCGGCACCCGGGCCATCAGGAACACCTGCACCAGCAACAGGTCCGCGGCCACCAGACCGGACAACCGACCGAGCGACGTCAGCAGATCCGCCGGCCCGGCCCCGAGCAGCTGTACACCCCGCCCGGACAGCCACAGAGCGATCACCAGCAGCACACTGCCCCAGCACAGGACGCCGATGGCGTCGCGCCACCAGACCGGCGTACGACGAGACCGTCGCCGGACATGCGCGATGCGACGCCGGCTCGTCGCCTTCGCCACACCGCGGTTCGTCATGCTACGACGATGACCGCGGATTCTTAGGCCTTCCTTGGACCGGGGCCCTCGATCGACGGCAGGACCAGC
The DNA here is from genome assembly GCF_004345365.1 of Kribbella sp. VKM Ac-2568. GTDB lineage: Bacteria > Actinomycetota > Actinomycetes > Propionibacteriales > Kribbellaceae > Kribbella > Kribbella orskensis. Next base: position 20,423 of record NZ_SLVF01000022.1, on the reverse strand, counting down.
TCGAAGGTCGCGCCGACCTCGCTCGGAGCCAGCCGGAGCTGACCACCATGCCGGTTCGCGACATCGTGGGTGAGCGCAAGGCCCAGGCCGTAGTGCGCGCGGCCCGCGCGATGCCCGCCCGTGTCGAAGCGGCGCAGCACCCGCTGTGCCTCCTCCGGCCCGATCCCGGGACCGGTGTCGCTGACTGCCAGGATCACCTCCCGCCGATGCCGCCGTACGGCGATCCGCACCTCGCCGTCTGCCGGCGTGTGGTCGATCGCGTTGTCGACCAGCGCGATCGTCGCGCGGCGGATCGCGCTCGCCGCGCCGAGGACCACCAGGCTGCCCTCGTCCGCATGCCACCGCAGCCGCACGCCGGCCTGCTGGGCATGGGCTCCCGCGCTGTCCGCGACGTCCTCCGCGATCTGGGCGAGATCGACCGGTCCGTGGTCCGCGGCGCCCCGCGGGTCGGCGGCGGCGAGCAGGTCGTCGACGACCTCGCCGAGCCGCTTCGTGTCCTGGACGACGCCGTTGGAGTCGCGCAGGATCTCGTCGCTCGGGCTGCTGCGGCGCAAGGCGCGGTCGAGGACCTGGGCTCGCGTGCTCAGCAACGTCAGTGGCGTGCGCAGCTCGTGGCCCGCATCGGCGACGAACGTCCGTTGCAGGCTGAGCGCCTGGGCCAGCGGCCGGACCGCGCGACGGCCTATCAGGACGCCCAGCAACCCGGCGAAGAACAAGCCGAGTGCGGACGCGAACCCCATGGCTTGGAGCAGCCGGGCGCGCTCCTGGTGAGCCGTGGCCAGATCGAGCACCGCCTGCACAGGCTTGCCGTTGGTGATCCCGGTGGCGATGCGGAACTCACCGTCGTCGTTCTCCACCGTGGTCAGCCGGACCTGTCCGGTGGCACCGGTGCGCGTCGCGGCCAGCTCGGGAAGGAGTTCGTCCGGCAGCCCTGGCGTGACCGTCGTACCGGCTGGGCCTGTCATGGCCAGCCAGGCACCAGCCGGAGGATCGCCGACGTCATCGGCCGTCGCGATCGCTGACCGGAGCAGATCGTCCGCCGCACCTGCTTGGCCGCGGACTACGACGATCGTGACCAGAGCGATCAGCAGCAGCATCGCAACCGCGACCAGAGCCGCAACCTGGGCGGCAACGCTACGAGCGGCTCTGCGGACGAGGACCTCGTCACCGATCGGCCGTCCGCTCATGCACTGCCCAGCCGGTAACCGAGTCCGCGGACAGTACTGATCACTCCACGCCCGAGTTTGCGCCGGCAGTAATGCACATACGTGTCCACCACGGTCTCCGACTCCGCGTCGTCGAACACCCGGTCAAGGAGCTCACCTCGACTGAACACGACACCTGGCCTCGCCGCCAGCAGAGCCAGCAAGGCCGCCTCACGCTCGGACAGCTCCACTCTGCCGCCACCCGTCTGTCGTACTGTGCGGCCGGCGAGATCCAGTGAACCACCCGGAACAGCCAGCTGGCCGGCGTGATCGAGGTGGCGCCGCAGGAGAGCCCTCAGCCGCGCCAGCAACTCCGTGAGCTCGAACGGCTTCGCCAGGTAGTCCTCTGCACCCGCGTCCAGCCCGTCGACCCGATCCTCGGTGCTGTTCCGCGCTGACAGCACCAGGATCGGCGTACTGACACCGCGGCCGCGCAGTCGCGCGATCAGGTCCAGGCCCTCGACGGCGGGCAGACCTCGGTCGACGATCATGGCATCGAACGGCCGGGTCAGCGCGAGGTGCAGTCCGGTGTGACCGTCGCCCGCCCGCGTCACGACGTACCCCTCGTCGGCGAGCACCCGGTCGAGCAAGCCGGCCAGGTCGCCATCGTCCTCGATCAGCAGGACCCGTCTGGACGCAGTCACCCAGCTACCGCCGATGCGCTCGCGGGCCAGCCGGCCGTCGCGAACAGATTGCCGTCAGCAAGGATCCCCAGCCCTTCGTACCCGGGCCGCGCCGCGAGCACCGCCGGCCACTCCTCTCCCGCGACGAACGCGGCGGTCGCGAGGACATCGGCGCACTCCAGCGACGGGCCACTCACCGACACCGACAGCCACCGGGTCACCACCGGGCCACCGGTCCGCGGGTCGTACAGGTGCGCACCTCTGGCCGCCGTACCGCTCGTCGCCACGGCTCCATCGGTCCGGGTCACGCTGGTGACCACCCGCCCGGGATCGCGTGGATCCTGGATCCCGACGGTGAACGGAAGGTTGCTCGCGCACAGCACGAGGACGTCGCCCCCGGCGTTCAGGCACCAGTCCAGGTCAGGGACCTGTCGCAGTCGCTCCCCGGCACGCTCGACCGCCCAGCCTTTCACCAGGCCCGACGGATCCCATCCGCCGTCCGGCAGCTCGGCATCGAACAGTCCGCCGGTCAGCTCACGTGCCCGGGCGCACCGCTCGGCTACCTCCCGTACGACGGAGTCAACGGCGTCCCAGCCCAGCTCTGCGCGCGCCAGCCGACTGACCGCGCTGTCGCTCTGGTACGGCGAGAACAACCGATCGGCCTCGACCAACTCCGCGAAGAGCTCTCGCACCGCCGCGTCCGCCCGTGCGGACTCCGCCTGCTCGCCGCGGGCCAGAACGCTGACCGGCAGACCCATGATCTGCTCGGCCCAGCTCCGCCTCGACACCATGCGGCAACGGTACGCCGCAGCCCGCGTCGCGGACTCCAACGAGGCCGTCGCCGGCCGCCCCGGGCGGGACATGCGCAGCACGCCGGTCAGGCCGGGAGGGTGAGGTTCCTGCGGCGCAGCAACAGGACTGCCGCGGCTGTTAGCAGGCCACAGGCCAGGCACAGACCAAAGATCGGTCCGATGGTGGGGTCGACGGCCGGTGCGTTGGGCACGTGCGTGAAGGGCGACAGGTCCACCAGCCAGGTCGGTAACCCCAGTGAGGGGCCGAACATCGGCCCGGCAAAGACCGAACCAACCACGAGTGCCCAGGACAGACCGACCGACCATCGCGGTAGCAGCATGATCACCGTGACGACCGCGGCTCCCAGGACGCCGATGGCGGGGAGCTGGATCAGTGCCGCCCCGATCAGGTCACGCAGCAGCGATCCGGTGCCGCCGAGCACCTGACCACCGGTGAGGGCCATCGCCACAGCGAAGACCAGGAGCAGCAACACGGACCCGACCAGAGCGTTGACGGCGTACGCTCCCAGCCAGCGAACTCGCGAGACGGCGGTGCCGAGCACCGCCTCCAGTTCGCCCTGCGCCTCGTCATGGTGCAAGCGAAGCAGGAGCGTGACCACGTAGATCGCTACGGCCATTCCGGCCATCTGCATCATCGAGGCCCAATAGGCGCCGAGCAGGTCGACGTCACCGCCGAAGGTGGTGTACCACTCGGTCGCCTCTCCCTCGAGTCCGCCGATCTGATCGCTCAGCGCCCCGAAGACCAGGCCGAACCCGAGCAGGCCGATCACCCAGCCCAGCAGCGCTCCACGCTGCAGCCGCCAGACAAGGCCGGCCGAGCTCAGCAGGGCCGGGCTCGCGTGAGCGGCACCCCTGCGCTCGGGCCACATCCCCCGACCTACGTCGCGCTTGCCGACAAGGACGACGGCCAACGAGCAAAGGGAAGCGAGGACCACAACGGCGAGCCCCAACGGCCACCAGGTGTTGTCCGCGAACGGCCGCAGCTGCTGGCCCCAGCCGATTGGGGAGAGCCAGGCCGGCCAGGCGCTCGTGACCCGGAGCGCGGCGGAGTCCACCGTCCCGAGCATGTTGCCCAGAGCCGCAAGCATGAAGGAGACGCCGAGGCCTGCGCCGGCAAGACCGATCGCTCCGCGCGCAGTCGACGCCAGCTGTGACGTCACGGCAGCGACGCCGGTGAAGGCGACGCCCACCAGGGCAATCGACGCGCCGGCTACCAGAGACCCGGCCGCGGGCTGTCCCGCGACCACCATGCCGAGCCCGAGCAGAACCACCAGCACCACGTTCGCAGCAAGCGCGACGAGGACGGCCGCGGTCAGGGAGGCGTAGCGGCCCACCACGCCGGCGCCCAGCAACTCCTCACGACCGAGCTCCTCGGACTGACGGGTATGCCGGACAACTGCAAGCACGCTCATCATGGCCGCGAGCACGGCCAAGGTGAGAGCATCCCGGTGCAACGTGTAACCCCCGACACTCGAGCCTGTCACCAGGCCAAGCACCCGCATGCCAGGATTCTCGACCACGATCCGGGTGTCCGGCTCCAGGAGTTGGGGGTGCCTCTCGTAGCTGTCCTCGAACATGGCGGTGGTTGCGGCCAGGAACCCAGCCATCCCCAGGATCCAAGCAGGCAGGGTGATCCGGTCACGCCGCAGCGCGAGGCGAACCAGCCGGAACGTGCCGGTGAAGCCGCTCATCGCGCCATCACCGCCTCGGCAGCATCACGGGCAGACACGGCGATGTCCTCGCCGTAGTGCCGCATGAACAGCTCCTCGAGCGTGGGCGGCGACGTGATGATCGACCGCACGTCGAGATCGACCAGGCGCCCGAGCAGGTGGTTCAGCTCGCCCGGGTCGACGCTGAGCTCTGCATGGCGGTCGTGCACTCGGGCGTCGTGCACGCCGGGCCACTGCCCCACAGACCCCAACGGCTTGGCGGTGTCGACCACCACCGACGTACGGGTGAGGTGACGCAGGTCGTCGAACGTGCCGCTCTCGGCCGCACGACCCGCCCGGATGATCGTGACGCGGTCGCACAGCGCTTCCACCTCGGCCAGGATGTGGCTGGAAAGCAGAACGCTCCGTCCGTCGGCACGCAGCTCCTGAACCAGGTCCTGGAACACCGCCTCCATCAGCGGGTCCAGCCCAGAGGTGGGCTCGTCCAACAGGTAGAGCTCCACGTCGGAGGAGAACGCCGCCACCAGGGCGACCTTCTGCCGGTTGCCCTTGGAGTAGGCCCGGATCTTCTTGGTCGGGTCGAGCTGGAGGCGCTCGAGCAGCTCCTCGCGGCGATGCGGGTCCAGCCCGCCCCGCAAGTCGCCCAGCACGTCGATCACCTCGCCGCCGGTCAGGTTAGGCCACAGGTTCACCTCACCGGGGACGTAGGCAAGACGCCGATGCAGCCCCGCCGCGCCGTGCCATGGGTCACCACCGAGCAGGGCGACGTGCCCGTCGTCGGCGCGCAACAGCCCGAGCAGAACGCGGATCGTGGTCGTCTTCCCAGCACCGTTCGGCCCGAGGAAGCCGTGCACCTCCCCCGTCTCGACCTGCAGCTCCAGGCCGTCGAGAGCGCGGGTCCTGGGACCGAAGTCCTTCACCAGTCCGGAAACCGCTATGGCAGTCGTCATTGAAACCACACCCTCCGATGTCCTGGTTCCATTGGGGACAGCCCGCCCCAACTCTCAGCACATCGCGGCAGTGCAGGGACCAGCAGGGCCAAATGTCCACTAAGAACGCGGCCCTACGTCCCGACTCCCACTCAGGTAGCGCGCCGCCACGCTGCCGTTTCCTGCGCGTCGCGCCATCTGGGGTGCTGCCAGGCGTTCGAAGGAGCCATCAGTCCTGTCTGGTTGGGGCCGTTGTGCCCTGCCGGTTCACGGTGTGGCGGAGACGCTGGAAGTGGAGGTGGATCGTGCTCGCTTTCGACTCGGCGGTGAAACGGTTCGGTCCTGTGGCCGCGCTCGACGGATGTGCGTTCGGGGTCCGTCCGGGCCGGATCACGGGATTTCTCGGGCCCAACGGGGCAGGCAAGACCACGGCGATGCGCGCGGTGTTCGGGCTCGTCCGGTTGGACGCCGGTGCGGTGTCCTGGCGGGGCGCGCCGATCACGGGGGCGGAACGGGCACGGTTCGGCTACATGCCCGAGGAGCGGGGCTTGTATCCACGCATGCGGGTCCGCGAGCAGTTGCTGTATCTCGGCCAACTGTGCGGGCGGACGAACACCGACGTGGGGCAGATCGCCGACCGGTGGCTCGAGCGGCTCGGGCTCGCGGACCGGGCGGCGGACCGCGTGGACACGCTGTCGCACGGCAACCAGCAGCGGGTCCAGCTGATCGCCGCGCTGGTCAAAGAGCCGGAGCTGCTCGTGCTCGACGAGCCGTTCGCCGGTTTGGACCCGATCGCCATGGCCGCCATGGCGGACCTCCTGGCCGAACTCGCCGCAGCGGGCGCGACTGTGCTGTTTTCCAGTCACCAGCTCGATCTGGTCGAGGAGTTGTGTGAGGACGTGGTCATCATCGACCACGGACGCGTCGTGCTCGCCGGCGATCTGACGGACCTGCGGGCGGCCGTTCCGCAACGGTTCGTGGACATCCGCTACCGCGGGCCCGCCCCGGACTGGTCGAGGTTGGCGGCGGTCCAGATCGTCCAAGCCAAAGACGGTCAGGCGCGGCTACGGGTCGACCGAGAGGCCGACCTGGCCGCGGTCGTGGCCGCCGTCCGGTCCGGCGCTGATGTCGTCTCCTTCGCCTACCAGCCCCCGACGCTGTCGGAGCTGTTCCGCCAGGCGGTGGCGGCATGACCGGTCTGCGGCAGGTCTGGCTGGTCGCCCTGCGAGAGGTCCGCGAGCGCAGCCGGTCACGCAGCTTTCGGGCCGGGCTGGTAGTGATGCTCGTCGTCGTCATCGCCACGATCGTGGTGCCGGCGAAGCTGGACACCGGCGGCGGAACCAAGGATGTCGGCCTGACCGGCGCCGCTCCCACCGCGTTGTCGTCGGCCATCCTCGCCCACGGCGATGCCATCGGCACCACGGTCCGCGTGCATCGGTACGGCGATGTGGCCGCCGGGGAGGAGGCCGTCCGCGCGGACGACGTCGACGTGCTCCTGGTCGACGCGCAGCGGCTGGAGTGGCCGGGCAGAGTCGACGAGCAACTGCGGACCATCGTCACCGGCGCCATTCAGCTTGTCGCCGTTCAGAAACGAGCCACGGCCGCCGGCATGGATCCCGACGACCTCCGCGCGCTGATGGCACCCGTTCCCGTCGAGGACGTCGAGCTCGGCTCGGCCGCCGGGCGCAGCCCCGACGACGAACTGGCAGCAATTGTGATGACCGCCCTGTTGCTGATGGCAATCGTCATCTACGGGAACCTCGTCCTGACCGGCGTCGTGGAGGAGAAGTCCAGCCGGGTCGTCGAGGTGCTGCTGGCACGCATACCCGCTCGGGTCCTGCTGGCCGGCAAGGTCGCCGGCATCGGACTGCTCGGGTTCGCCCAGTTCGCCTTGACCGCAGTGGCGGCAGTGGTCGCCACGCTCGTGATCGACTCCGTCGACATCCCGGCCGTCGGCGCCGGCGTGCTCGCCTGGGCGGTCGTGTGGTTCGTACTCGGCTATGCCCTCTACGCGATGGCGTACGGCGCGCTCGGCTCGCTCGCGTCACGGACCGAGGATGCGCAGAGCGTCGCCGGGCCAGTCGGCTACGTGCTGATCGCGTGCTACTGGGCCGCATTCCTCGCGGTCAGCGGGGACCCCGACGGTGTGTGGTCCCGGCTGATCTCGCTCTTCCCGGCGACCGCGCCGTTCGCCATGCCCGGCCGCATCGCGCTCGGCTCGGTCGACTGGTGGGAGCCGCTGCTCGCTGTCGCCCTCACCCTGGCCGCCATCGCCGGCCTCGTCGCACTCGCCGGACGCGTGTACACCAACGCGATACTCCACAGCGGCACCACCGTTCGGTTGCGCGACGCATGGCATAGCAACCAAGCTCAGCAGCCGCCGATGACGAGGGCGCGCGGCCGCGCAGTTCGCACCGTCGAGCCCGAAGGCTCCCGCGACCCGTGTGAAGCGACCGCCACAGACCAAGATCCTCGTACCCGCGAGGCATCGACCATCCACCGTCAACCTGAGGGGTCCGAGCCTGGCGAGCCCACGGGCGTCGGGCGACCGGCGGGTGATCCGAGGAGCTAGTGTCCCTGGCCACCATCCGCAGCCTTCAGCGAGGCCAGAACATTCGCCCGGCTGCCCGGGTCTTCTTCAGTCAGAAGCTCAAACGGCGACGAGCAGACCGGTTGCGTACATGACCAGCATGCCTGCCGAAACCCCGCCGGCGACCGTCGGATCGAGCAGGTTCCCGGTGCGGGAGCGAAGGCTGGGCGCAAGCTGGATGATCACCTGGATGATGGCGCCGACTCCGACGCCGAACAGTGCCGATGCGAGCGCGGCGTCGTTGACGGAAGCGCCGAGCGCCGCGCCGAGGACCGCTGGTCCCCCGGCCAGCAGTCCGAGGCCGAGGAGCCGGATCAGCGACGGTCGTTGGTGCGCCAGCGGTGCCACGATGGCCAGCCCTTCCGTGGTGTTGTGCAGCGCGAAGCCGACCACCAGCGCGGCGCCGAGCGCCAACTCGCCGACGGCGTAGGCCGAACCGATGGCCAGTCCCTCACCGAGGTTGTGCAATCCGATGCCGATGGCAATCATCAAGGCCAGCCGACCGCCGTCCGGCTCAGCACCTGTCCGCCCCGATCCTCGGCTCTCGAGGAATCGGTCGACCGCCGTCAGTGCCAGGAAGGCCAACCCGGCGCCCAGGATGACCAGGAGCGGTCCGCCGAAAGCGCCGCCGGAAGCGGCCGCGAGGTCAAGCCCTTCGATGGTCGCGTCGATGGCGAGGAAGGCGAGTAACCCGACTGTGAGAGCCATCAGCCCGCGGATCACGCGCCGCCGGGCTCTTCGCAGTACGGGCAGGAAGACCATCCCGAGAGCGACCGGGATGATGCCCACGTAGGTGCCGAGTAGCGCCATCAGCGCCAGCAGTCGGGTGCCCGTCGTGGGTGATTCGACGGCGGCCGGGATCTCGTGCTCGATGACGGCGCCGGTCGAGGTCAGCATCGACAGCGTGTAGGGCTGGCCTTCGGACCAGGGATAGTCTACGCGCAGGATCTCCTGGTCGAGCCGGCCCAGCGGCTTCGTGGCACCGGTGAAGCCGGCGTACGCGTCGTTCACGGCGATCTGCGCGACCTGCACCGGATCAGGGCCCGTGTTGCGGAGCGTGAGTTCGATGATGCCGGGCGACAGGATGACCCGCTCCACCGCCAGTTCCTCCACCGGCGGGCCGGTCCGCTCGGGCAGACTGCGGCTGCCGAGGACGGCGAGCGCGGTCAGGGCGATCGCCACCACGACCACGGCGGCGATCGCGATGGCCGCGACCGGCGCACGTCCGCGAAGGCCCGGAGAGGTCATTCGGTCACCTCGAAGAAGCCCATCCAGCCGAGATCGGCGAACTCGCTCTTGTGCGCGTGGAACATGTACTTGCCCGGGTAGGGGAACCGCAACTCGCAGATCCCGCGCTGGCCCTGAGCCTGGACGACGGTGTCGGTGTACTCCGACGGCTCGAGCCGGGTGCCGGTCGGGAAGTAGTCGAAGAAGTTCCCGTGCAGGTGGAAGCTGTTGATCGGGTCGTACTCCAGGATGTTGGCCAGGTAGATCCGGACCAGCTGACCGCGCTTCACCTGGACCGGCTCGTGCATGTAGTGGAACGGGATCCCGTTGACCGCGTAGAGCTGGTTGCCCTGAGCATCGAAAGTGGTGTTGTAGCCGTTCATCACCATCACCAGCTCGTCCGCCTTCGGTCGGCCCTGCGGTGGGTCGATGATGAAGGTGCCGTAGAGGCCGCGCGCGATGTGCTCGGCCAGCGGACCCACGTGGCAGTGGTACAGGTGGATCCCGAACGGCTCCGCGTCGAACTCGTAGACGAACTCGCCGCCCGGCTCGATCACGCCGCGGCCCACGCCCGGTACGCCGTCCATCTCCGCCGGGTGGATGCCATGGAAGTGCATCGTGTGCGGATGGGCGGATCCGTTGACGAACCGCACCCGCAGCCGGTCTCCCGCCTTGCAACGCAGGGTTGGTCCGGGCACTCTGCCGTTGAACGTCCAACTGGGGAACCGTACGCCGGGAGCGACCTCGATCTCGCGGTCGACCGCGACGATCTCCCACTCCCGCAGGGTTCGGCCGTCGGGCAGCTTCGAGGTCTTGCCGTAGTCGAAGCTCCGGAGGATCTCGGTCGGGTCGAACCCGTTCGCCGCGTGGTCGACCGTGCCGCGGAAGGTCGGCCCGTTCACTCCGCCACCGTGCGCAGCATGGGCGCCATGACCCACAGGTGGCAACGGGTCAGCTTGCGCCTGTCCGCCGGGGATCGCGCCGAGGGCGACCCCGGCACCACCGAGCAGGAAGCCCCTGCGGGACGCCCAGGACATCAGGCGACCTGACCGTGGACCACGTCGGCGAGCATCGGCGCGAGGGCGTGCCGCTTGGCGCCGACCTTCACCCAGACCGGCCCACCGAACGGCTCGCGGTTCATCACCTCGAGGACGGCTCCCGGAGTGATCCCGCGCTCGGCCAGGTAGCGCAGCGCCTCGCTGTCGTCATCGGCGACTCGTTCCACCCGGAACCGGCTGCCGGCCGGGACTCCGCCCAGCGGCGCGGCCCAGGACTCCACATGGCGGCCGTTACGCGGCGGGATCGGGTCACCGTGGGGATCGTGGGTCGGGTGACCGAGCACGCCGTCGATCCGGTCCTCCAACCGTTCACTGATCGCATGTTCCAGTACGTCGGCCTCCTCGTGGACCTCGTCCCAGCTCAGGCCCAGCACTTGGACCAGGAAGGTCTCGACCAGCCGATGCCGACGGGTCACTCCCCGGGCGTGCCGCTCGCCGTGCTTCGTCAGCCTGATCTCGTGACCCGCCGACCTGGTGATCAGTTGGCCGGCCTCGAGCCGCTTCAACATCGCCGAGACCGTCGGCGGCGCAACCCGAAGCTGCTCGGCGAGCGCGGACGTCGTCACCGGCAGCTTCCGACCGGCGAGCTTGAAGATCGTCCGCAGGCAGTCCTCCACCGCTGCGGTATGGGAGATCTCGCAGCAGGGACTCGACTGGACTGTTTGGGGCATCACAACCAGAGATTAGCTGGGTCTAATCACCCTGACCAGACTCTCCTAAAGACCCGCGGTTCGTCAGGGAGTCTCCCGACTACGGGGCGCCGCCTTGCCTGCGCGCCAGCAGTTCAGCGCGGTCCGCCTCCTGGATGAGTTCCGCGGCGAGCGCGCGGGCTACGTCGACCGTGAGGCGGAGCCACAGCGACTCGTCGCGGGCATCCGGGCTTGGTCGCCCCTCGATCTCCAGCGCCACCAGCGGCACAACGGGATCACCGTCGCCGCCACGCCCGGTGTGGCGGACTCCCGCCTCGACGTCGAACCCAGTTACATGCAACTCATGCATGCCTTCGTCACTCATAACCGGAGGTTAGCGCTGCTGCCGAGTCAGGCCTGCACCGGAGTTTCGCCCTCAGGGTGTGAAGCTGGCGCTGTGCGCAGGTCTTGGACGACTTTGTCCAGGAGCCCCGCACGTGGTTCGAGGGGCCCCTGGACCCGATCGGCTGTCATCTGATTCTTTACAGGCTGCGGGCGGTGATGTTGCCGAGGTCGGTGGTCGCCTGGATGGTCAGGCCGGCCGCGGCGCCTTCGGTGTTGTTCAGCGTGTTGTGGATCCGGCCGCTGCCGGTGCCGGCGTCCAGGGAGACGGAAACTCCGTGGGCGGCGCCGACTGTCACGTCGCCCAACTGGGTGCGCAGCACGACCGTGCCGGAGGTGGCCTCGGCGATGTGGATGTCACCCTTCTGGGTGCTGATCTCTGCGGAGCCGGTCAGGCGGCCGACCGTGACGTCACCGGCGTAGGCGGTCACGCGGACGCCGGCGGCCTCGTCGATCTTGACCGCGCCGTGCGCGCCCTCGCAGGCGACGTCGCCGAGGCGTCCGACGCCCCGGAACTCGGCGGCGGCCGCCTTCGCCTCGATGCTGGAACCGGCTGGCAGTTGGACGGTCACCTCGATGGATCCGGACTGCCCGAAAATCTGGTTCTTCTCCGCCGGGGCCGTGATCCGCAGGACGCCGTCGCCGAATGCGACCTTGGTCTGCTCGGCGGCCTTCACGTCGCGGCCCTTGGAGGCGTTGGCGGGCCGGACCTCGACGGTGGTGTCGGCCCGGTCGGCGGCGATGACCTGGATGCGCCCGGCGGCGATGTCCAGGACGGCGGAGACGGCGGCGGGGGTTTCGAACTTCTGCATCATGCTCCTCGTGCGAGTGGTTTCTGATATCAAAAACGCTACGTTGCGTTCGAGAATCTCGCAACTAGAACTTTGCGTAGAAGAGGCATCGATGCAGGTCAGAAGTCATATTTCGTTGCAACAAGCGTGGATCTAACGCAATGCCCAACGCCATTGTCGTTGCATTGGACTGTGAGCGAACGCTACGCTGGCGGCACCAGAGATGCACGAAGGGAGATCGCGGTGTCCGGAGGCAGACTCACCCAGCAGGAACGTCAGCAGATCGCGCTGGGGCTGGCCGACGGCCTCGCCTACGCGGAGATCGCCCGACGTCTCGACCGCCCCACCTCGACGATCACGCGTGAGGTGATGCGCAACGGTGGCCCCACCGCCTACCGCGCCGACTTGGCCCACCGCGCCACCGAACGCCGCGCTCACCGGCGCAAGCGCACTCCGCCCCGAGAGCAGGACGCGCTGGCGCAGGGCCTCGGGCGCGACGACGAGGCCGTGCGTGAGTACGAGGAGGCGTTCACCACTCTCCTGATGCAACAGGGCCTGCCCAAGATGACGGCTCGGGTGCTGACCTGCCTCTTTGTCGCCGACGCGGGCAGCGTCACCGCAGCCGAACTCGTCCAGCACCTCCAGGTCAGCCCGGCGTCCGTCTCCAAGGCCATCGCGTTCCTCGAAGATCAGGGCCTCATCCGCCGGGAACGCGACGAACGCCGACGCGAGCGCTACTTCGTCGACGACGACGTCTGGTACCAGTCGACGATCGCCAGCGCCCGCGGCACCGCCCAGGTCGCCGAGATCGCACGGCAGGGCGTCAGCGTCCTCGGCCGCGACAGCCCCGCCGCCGCCCGCCTGGAGAACATCGCCCGCTTCAGCGACTTCATCAGCGAGAGCATGCTCCGCGCCGCGGAGCGGGCCCGCGAAGTCCTGCACACGAAACCCGAAGCGGGCCCGGGCAGCACTACCAAGCCAAGTTCAGATCGCGGATAGCCGCCACCCACAACGGCACCGGGGTGCCGAATCGCGTCGGCTACGCCTCGGGTGCCTTGCGGGGAAGGAATCTCGAGCGGAACTTCGAGTCGTACTCCAGTCGTACATATCCCGAGGAGTGCACTCCCACCGCGACGAATCCCACGGCCAGGAACACGATCCCCGCAATCATGGAGATGTGCCAGAAAGCCGCCGTGATGCCGACGAACGCCGAGCCTTGTGCGACCACCTTGGCCACGCCGACGAACGGTGACTTGCTCGCCCGATGCCGAAACTCCTCCTGCCGATTCAACACCAGGAGCGCGGCGAGCAACGGTATCGAGACGGCGAACGCGATGACGCACACCATCGCCGACGGGTCGAGCGAGGTCTCGGTCAGGAACGGCTGCACCACCACCAGGCCGGCGGCCGCCAGTCCGCCGTAGATCAGGTTGGACTGACGGATCCATTCCATCTGGGCCGCCGGGTCGGAGGCGGCGTCTTCGACTTCCTGCCGGATGCGTTCGGCATCGGTTTCCATGAGATGCGCCTGCTCAGCCAGGAAGTCCTCGTCCTCGTCCATGTGCTCATCCTCCCGAAGCCCCGTCGGTCACTGCGATCCGGCCTCCAGCGAGTCTGACCGAACTGCCCTCCCCCACAAATCCACTGCTTCGAGGGACGAAGTTCGCGACGGGGTTGGCCTCGGGATGAACTGTCATTAGGGTTCGTTCGTTCACGGCAACTGGCTGGGGGCGGATATGTCTACCGATGTCGACGCGCGGTTCACCTGGTCGTTGGGCGACGATGCCGCCCTGATCCTTCGGACAGCCGCCATCGCGGAGGCCCATTTCGCGTTGGTGGAGGCCAACTACGAACACCTCGCACAATGGTTCGCGGACGCGTTCCAGGAACCGCCGGTGCTGGAGGTGACTCGGGCGAACCTGCAAGAGGCCGGTCAGGCGTGGCTGGAGGGAGAGTTGCTGCCGCTGTCCATCGCGGTGAAGTCGGAGGACCGCTGGCGCCTGGTCGGTTGGGCCCAGTTGGAGATCGACCTCCGGGCCCGGTCGGCCGAGGTGGGTTATTGGCTCGACGCCGGCTTCGTCGGACGTGGACTGGTCACCCGGACCGTCACGGCCTTGCTTGATCACGCGTTCGGGACGCTCGGGCTGCTGCGCGTCGGGTTGCGGGCCACTGTCGACAACACCCGTAGTCGGAGCGTGGCTGAGCGGTTGGGGTTCACTCAGGAGGGCATTCTGCGCGAAGCAGCCGCCTTTCCCGACGAACGACGTGACCTCGTCGTCTACGGCCTCTTGGCCCGTGAGTGGGGCCAGGCAACGACCTGACCCAGTTCGGCCACCCCGCCCGGCCGTCGGGGCGGATCTCACAAAGGGCGGGTCCACGGGGCGCTGGATCGCGTGAGCCGCCAGGCGATCCCGCAGGCAGCGGCGAGCAGTACTGCGGCGAGGAGGAGGGGCAGCGACACCCGGGCGTTCAGGACGAGCAGCGCGCCGATGAGGCCGCCCAGGAACATGGCCGCGATCGACAGCAGACGCCGCCCGGCTCTCGACCCGGCACCGCCTGCCAGCCGGCTGTCGGCCGCAGTACCGGTGATGGTGAGGGTCAGCACAGTCGTGGTGAGGTCGGGCACCGCCAGTGCTCGGGCTGCGGCGTTCTGTACGCCCATACCCAGCCCGAGCAGGCTGAGCAGCGCGTAGCGGGTTCCCGCCTCCACCGGAGATCCGGACACTTCGGCGGTCAGGAACGCGCCGGCGACCAGGAGGACCTGCAGAGCAAGAGCCAGGAAGAGGACGCGGGCGCGGTGCGACCAGACGGTGCGGATCACCCGGGCACCGACGAAGGCGCCCGCGGCGAACGCGACCAGCGCCACCACATTCGGGGCGAGCGCGAATCCGCCGGCTCCCGCGATCGCGAAGCCGGCGAACACCACGTTGCCGGTCATGTTGGCGACGAAGACATGGCCGAGAACCAAGTAGCTGAAGGCGTCGATCAGGCCGGTGACCACCGTCAGCAGCAGCATCAGAGGCGGCAGTGGCCCGTGCCGGTCGTCCAGGTCCGGTACCGCGGTACGCCAAGCCTCACGCAGGATGGCAGACATCAGGCCACCTGCCGGCCAGGGTGTGCCGTCACTCGGCGCTCATCGGGGACGCGGCGACCAGCCGCAGGGCGCCAAGCTCGATCTCCGCGAGCTCGGCGTGCAGCTTCAGGACCTCATGCTCACCCCAGTTCGGCGAGCTGATCTGGTGGTGCGTGATCGCCGTGACCATCAGGAACCGGGCCTCGGTCGAGGTGAAAGCACCGTCCAGCCAATCTGCGCGCTCCATACCGTCCGCCTCCTGACGCTTCACCCACGTCCAGGGACGACGTGGCTTCGGATCTCTTCAGACTGCCTGCGAACCGACCGGCAATCGCCCCCGCCAGCGGCCTTCCTCACGTCACGAGAGCCGGAACTCGCAGTACCGGCTGGCAGGTACCGAACGGCCCGCCGACGGCTCAGCAGGCCAGAGGCCCTGTCGCTCGGTCGAGCAACAGGGCCTCTGAGGCGGTGGCACTGACGGGGCCGTTGTAGGAACAGCCCGGGGGTCACTTGACTTCTGACTTCATGACCATCCGGAGTCCGAGGAGGGCGGGCAGGAGGAGCCACGCTGACGCTGTGACCGCGACGTTGGCCCACTGCTCAGCGGTTAGGGTGCCCTCGAACAGGGCGGCCTGGGCGTAGTTGAGGTCCACCCATGGCTGCAGGTCCCGGAACCACCCCTGGCTGGCGGCCAGGATGCCGGCGACGGTCGGCAGCAGGAGCGAGTAGACGAAGTACGCCACCAGTGCCCCCGCGGAGCTACGGATCAACATGCCCAGCATGGTGCCGGTCAGCAGGCAGAGCAGACTGCCCAGCACGATGTTCACGCCCTCGGCGAGCGACACGTCCCACACCGTCTCCGTCCCGGTGATCGCGGTTCCCACCAGGTTGCCGATCGCTCCGATCACGAAGGCGAACAGCATCGAGGCGATGGCCACGGCGACCGACGAGACTGCCTTGGCCGCGATGACCCGGTTCCGGTGCGGGACCAGCGTGAACGTCGTCAGACCGCTGCGCTGGCTCCACTCGCCGGTGATCGACAAGATCGCGATGATGGGCAGCACGACCGTCATCGGGAATCCGATCGCCTTGGCGAAGGTGTAGTAGGTGAGGTCCGCGTCGGGGGCGAATGCGATCGTCCCGATCGTGGTCAGGACGGCGGTGATGACGATGCTCGCCATCAGCCAGAAGCCGGAACGGGTGTCGAACATCTTGCGCAGCTCGACGTTGATGACTCGCGACAGGGGCACCGGGTAGACGTCGGCACGCTGCTCACGGACGGGGTCGACGACGGTGGCGGTCATGCGGCTTTCCTTTCTCGTTGGGTGTCGGCGGTGAGCTGGAGGAACATCTCCTCCAGTCCGCCGTCGGCGGTGCGCAGTTCGATGAGAGCCACGCCCGCCTCCTGCGCCACTCGTCCGACTCGCGTCGGGTCCGCGTCGGCGCGCAGAGCCCCGTCATCCGCGACGGTGGTGTGGAGACCGGACGTGTCGAGTGCCCGCTTGAGGGCGTACAGGTCTGCGGCACGGGCGACGGTGCCCGCCGACTGCAGGAGCTGCGTCTTGGAGCCCTGGCAGACGATCCTGCCCTTGCCGATCATCACGATGTCATCGGCGATGACCTCGATCTCGTGCAGCAGGTGCGAGGACAGCAGGACGGTTCCTCCCTGGTCCGCGTAGTCGCGGAGCAGGTCCCTCATCCAGCGGATGCCGGCCGGGTCGAGCCCGTTGGCCGGTTCGTCGAGGATGAGCACGGCCGGGTCGCCGATCAGGGCGGTGGCGATGCCGAGTCGCTGGCGCATCCCGAGCGAGTAGTTTCCGACCCGACGGTTCGCCTCGGTTTCGGTGAGGCTGACCAGCTCGAGCAGCTCGGCGACCCGACGGCCGGGTAGCCCCATCATCCGCTGGGCGATGGTGAGGATCTCGCGGCCGGTGCGGCCGGCATGCTGGGCGGAAGCGTCAAGCATCACGCCGACCTCACGTCCTGGGTTGGGAAGGTCCGCGAACCTGCGACCGGAGATGGTGGCACTTCCCGAGGTGGGTGAGGTGAGGCCGACCATCATGCGCATCGAGGTGGACTTGCCGGCGCCGTTCGGACCCAGGAAGCCGGTGACCCGGCCCGCTGGCGCAACGAAACTGATGTCGTCGACGACGATGCCGGCGCCGTACTTCTTGGACAGCGAGTCGATGGTGATCATGGCCGAGCGTCCCCTCGTGTCCATACCCGTTCCTGCTGGTTCATGGCGTTGCTCCTTGGCGTGGTTGATTGCATGCTTCAACGCTAGGAACGCGGCGGCGGCAGCGCGTCGTCACGAGGTCGCGCTCGAGTCCGACCAGCCGATGAGTTGTGAGTCCTACTCAAGTAGGACCGACGCGCCTGTGGACCCGAGAGAGCAGAGTCAGCGTGAGCTGTCGGGTCGCTCCTGGGGCCGCGTCTCGGACGCGTCGAAGAGGCCGGTCTGGTAGGCGAGGACGATCGCCTGTGCGCGGTCGCGCAGGTCGAGCTTCTGCAGCAGGCGGGTGACGTGCGTCTTTACCGTCGTGTCGCTGATGAAGAGCTCCTGCCCGATCTCGGCGTTGGACAGACCCCGAGTGATCAGGCGGAACACGTCCATCTCGCGGGTGGTCAAGGTGTCCACCGCCCTCGGCGGAGCCTCTCGGTGCAGGCGGGTGAAGTGCTGGATCACCCGTTTGGTGATGGCCGGCGAAAGGAGGGCATCTCCGCCCGCAACGGTTCGCACTGCGGCGATCAGCTGCTCGGGAGGATCGTCCTTGAGGACGAAGCCGCTCGCGCCGGCTCGCAGCGCCTGGTAGACGTAGTCGTCGAGATCGAAGGTGGTGAGGATCAGGATCCGCGCGGACGCATCGGCCGCCAGGATCCGTCGGGTCGCCTCGAGCCCGTCGAGCTCCGGCATCCGGATGTCCATCAGAATGACGTTCGGGTGGAAGCGGGCTGCCTGGGCCACTGCCTCGAGACCGTTGCTCCCTTCCGCCACGACCTCCAGGTCGGGTTCGTCGGCGAGCAGCAGCCGGAACCCCGCCCGCACCATCGATTGGTCGTCCACCACGAGGACACGGATGGTCATCTGGCACTGCCGTCCAATGGAAGCCGCGCGCGGAGCACGAAGCCGCCGGCATGGGAGGCGCCCGCAGTCATGTCCCCACCGTAGATCCTGACGCGCTCGCGGATGCCGACCAGTCCGTGGCCGAGACCAGCATCGGTGGAAGGGCCGCCGGGACCGTCGTCACGTACTTCGAGTCGAAGCTCCGTCGCGGAGTAGCGCACATCGACCTCAGCCTGGCTCGCACGGGCGTGCTTGAGTGCGTTGGTGAGCCCCTCTTGCAGGATGCGGTAGGCGGAGAGGTCGAGGCCTGGCGGCAGCGCGATCGGCTCACCGCGGACCTGGAGCCGCACGGGCAGCCCCGCGGCTCGTACGTCGTCCACGAGTGATTCGAGGTTGTCGAGTCCCGGGTGCGGCAGAAGCTCGAGCTCGTCGCCGTCATGTCGCATCGCGTTGAGAAGGCGGCGCATCTCCGCGAGTGCCGTGCGTCCGGCCTGCTCGACGTGCTCGAGGGTCTGCCGATCCTCCGTATCTGCCTCGGGCATCCGGTGTCGCACAGCCCCCACCTGGAGGACCATCACGCTGACGGCGTGTGCGACGACGTCATGGAGCTCTCGCGCGATCCGTCCGCGCTCCTCGGCCACCGCGACGCGAGCCGCAGCCTCCCGCTCTCTCTCGGCCCGAGTCGCGCGCTCCTCGGCGGCCTCGGTCTGCTCGGTTCGCTCCCGTAGCGCGAAGCCGACGAGCCAGCCGATCGCGAACAGCACCGGCGTGAAGATGAGGTCGCCTCTCGTGTGATCCGGCTCGTTGTAGATGACGATCGCCGCGCCGCCGAGCACGATCGCCAGGCCGACCCGTGCCTCCGTGTCGCGGCGCAGGTTGCCGAGCAGCAGGGCAGCCCCCATCCCGGCGAGGAAGAGCCCGGCCTTGTCGACGATGAGCAGGCCGTCCACGAAGGAAAGCGCCGCACTGAACAGCCAGGTGACCGCCGGTGCGGCGAAGGGGAAGCGGCGTCGCCCGAGCAGGGTGAGAACGACGGCGGCGACCGCGAGCACTTCGAACCACAGCATCGGGCCCGTCGGATGGCCCGGGTCGTCGCGCAACGCCGTACTGATCGCGCTCTCGACCGCCGCGATCACAATCAGGAGGTCGAGACCGTACTTCGAGAAGAACAGCCGCGCTCGGCTCACCTGATCAACGTACGGCAACACGATCGCTGCTTGCGTCCTACCAAGGTAGGACAGCCACTCATCGCTTGGTGCCGGCGCGAACACGGCCTTCCGACGACGCGCTCGGGAGGTGCACGCCCATAGCGTCGTGAACACCACAAGGACCGCTGAGGACCATCCTCAGCCGCCGGAACTGATGGAAGTGGACGACATGGCGGCATCGTTGATCATCGAAGAAGAGTCGGGGACCTGGACCGGTCGGATCCACCCGCACAACGGCTACTACGCCGGCGACCTCAGCGAGGTCCCACCGCCCACGCAGAGCCAACTGGCCGCACTGATGGCCCTCTGCAGTGATCCGGCACAGCCGCAGCTTCATCACTGATCCAGCGAGCAGCCCGGCGCAGACCAAGACCCGGACCGGCGCGCCGCCTGCTTCCTGACCGAACGAGCGTCGTGATGCCGGCATCGACCACGAAGGAGGAACTCATGTTCTCGATGATCACCGACCACAAATTCGCCACCCAGATCGCCAGGCAGCAGGTCGACGAGCGGATCCGTGACGCCGAGGCGCGTCGCACCGCTCGCGAGGTCCGACGCGTGGCTCGTGCCCAGTCGTCGAGGTCGCAGCCCCGCCGTACCTGGCGGATCCGGGCTATCCGTCGCGCCTTCGTTTGGTGATCGCACCGGCCCTCGCACCGACCGAGTGATCCGGTGAACCGACCGAAAGCCGTGCCGGTGGTCAGTCCCCGCGGGCGTCTACGTGGCCTCGGGGTCGTAGGGCACTGGCGCGGCTGGAGGCTTCGCCCGTACTTCGCCCTCGACGGGCTCGTCATCAAGCCCATCGAGGAGGTGTTTGCGGACGAAGCTGCGCGGGTCGAGCTGCCGGACGTCCAGGTCGGCGAATTCCGGGCCGAGTTCCTCGCGCAGGTCCCGTTGAGCGTTGCCGACCATGGTGCGCACCTGGTTCAGCAGCCGCGCCGCAGTACGGGCGAACTCGGGCAGCCGATCGGGGCCGAAGGCAAGCACCGCGACCAGGCCCATCACCAGCAGTTCAGGGATCCCGATGTCGAACACGGTCAGACCTCCTCGGCCTTGCGGGCCTTGCGCTTGTCGTTGATCTTGGCGATCACCTCGGCGGCGAAGAACAGCAGACACATCGGGATCGCCAGCAGGCACATCGT
>NZ_SLVF01000021.1 GCF_004345365.1 Kribbella sp. VKM Ac-2568 | reverse complement strand
GCCAGGTGACCGGCCGTGACGGCGACCCGCGCGACCCGACGACCGGGCTGTGGCCGTCCGACCACGCCGGCGTCGTGATGCGCGTCCGAGGTCTGTGAGCAGCTGACGGCAGCGGTCGGCCCCGCGCGGTCTCGCCATCTCAAGCCTCCAACCAGATCGATGGTTGGTTGGTCATCGGCTGGCCCGGCAAGGACTCAGAGGCCACGAGCGCAAGGCCAAACGATGTGAGGTGACGCACAGTCACGAGCAGATCAAGGCTGGAGAAGGCGCCCGATCGTTCCCGGGCCAGGTTGGTGACGGATGCGGGTTCGGTCGCTGGCGACTCGGCGAGGAGCGACATCCGGCAAAGGGGTGCGTGGGAAGCACAAAGGCCCAGGAGCAGATTGCGATGTCTGCCTGGGCCTTGGTGCTGGTGCGCCGCCAGGGACTCGAACCCCGAACCCGCTGATTAGCAGCCCAACCTGTATCAGTTGTTCGCCCAACTCGGGATCACCTCCCGCGCGGCCCTCCGCGACGCCTTGGGCGATTCGCTCGACACTGACTAGCCGGTCGGCCCGGCGGGTTCGCCGACGGGCCTACCGGCCGTGGCCGTTCTAGCGATCAACGGAGTGCGTGGGTTCGCATTGATGATCGTGGCCAGTGGGCGAAAACTACGGTCGGCTTCGAGGTGGGGCCTCGGGTCAGCTGAGGGACTCGACGGCGGTGTGGATCAGGTCGGCGACGGCCTGGGGCTGGGACACGTAGACCGAGTGGCTGCCGGGGACTTCACGGACCGATGCTCCGGCGCGCTGGGCCATCTCGCGCTGGGCCGGCGGCGGGATCATACGGTCGTCGGCGGCGACCAGGTACCAGTTCGGCTTGGTCCGCCAGCTGGGTTCGGTGATCGTGCCGCCGAGCGCGCCGACGCCCCACGGGACCTGCGAGTCGGCCATGAACGCCGCCTCGTCGGACGGCAGGTCCCCGGCGAACGAGTCGTGGAACTTCTCGCGCTCGAGGAACAGATAACCGTCCTGGGGCGGCAGGATCGGCGGTACGGGCGCTCCGGGCGGCGGGTCGGCGATCAGAGTGTTCACGGACTCGCCCTTGTCGGGGGCGAAGGCCGCGATGTAGACGAGCCCGGCGACGCGCGGGTCGCTGCCGGTCTCGGTGACCACGACGCCGCCGTACGAGTGACCGACGAGGACCGCTGGGCCGTCGAGCTGGTCGAGGACCTGCTTGGTCGCTGCCACGTCGCCCTCGAGGGACACGGTCGGGTTCTGTACGACGGCGACTCGGTGACCCTGCGCGCGCAGCCGGTCGTACACGCCTCGCCAGCCGGACCCGTCGACGAATCCGCCGTGGATGAGTAGAACGGCCGGTCGTGTGGTTGCGTTCATCGCTGCCTCCTTGGGTTGGGGGATATGGCGGCGACGTTAGGGAGGGGAGCGCGCTCACGGCAGCAGGGAAAACCCTCGATCGAGGGGCGAGCCGACCCTCGATCGGACGTGCGCGGTGCAGGATGATGACCTGATGGACGAGGTATCGGCGGCCGCCTACGGGTTGTTCGGCCGGGAAGACGCGGTGCGGTTGGTGAGCGACGTCCTGGATCACGGCGGTAGCGCGGTCGCCATCGGCGAGCCCGGCGTTGGCAAGAGCAGTCTGCTGAAGGTCGCGGATCAGTTGGCGCAGCGCCGCGGGCGGAGGGTGTTGTCCGTGACTCCGACCCAGTTCGACCGAGGACTGCCCTTCGCAGGACTGGCCGAGTTGGTGAACCAGTGTCCAGAGGGAGCGGCCGATCGCCTGCCGGGGCCGCAGCGGCGCGCACTGGCGGTCGCTCTGCAGCGTGCCGAACCCGATGGCGAAATCGATGCCTTGGCCGTGCCGCTGGCAGTCCGGAGCCTGCTGACGCAGCTCTGCGAGGTCGAGCCGGTCACGCTGTTCATCGACGACTTGCAGTGGCTGGATCAGGCAAGCGTCGGCAGCCTCGGCTTCGCGCTGCGCGCGATCGACTCTCGTCGATTGAGCGTCCTGATCGCGTCGAGACCCGACCCGGACGCGGGGGCCGACTTGCTCCGGTCCTTGGCCGAGCCGCGGCAAGAGCTGGTGCTTCGACCCTTGGAGGATTGGGCGATCGGTCAACTGCTGCGCAAGCGTCTCGGGCAGCGATGGACCCCACCGGTGGCTGCCGGAGTGGCCCGGGCTAGCAGCGGGAACCCCTTCCTGGCGCTGATGATCGCGCAGGCGATGCAGTCCGACGTCTCGAAGTGGCGCTGGAGCGCCCAGCAGGGCCACGATCCCATCTTCCCCGTCCCGCCGAGCCTGACCGGACTTCTCGGCGAGAAGGTCGCGCTGCTGCTGTCACAGACCTCTCGCGATGTCCTGTTGCTGGTCTCCGCAGCGGGGCGGCTCACCGTGACGCAGTTGCAGAGGATGGTCGAGGAGGCTCGGCTTCGATCAGCACTCGAAGCCGCCGACGACGCTGACATCGCGAGGGTCGGGGCAGGGTCGGTGGTCACCTTCACCCACCCGCTGCTGGCCTCGGCCCTGTACGACGCCGCCGCTCCCGGAGAACGTCGTCGTGCCCACCGTGTTCTCGCCGACAAACTCGAAGACGCGGTCGAGCGCGCTCGCCACCGGTCGAGGTCGATCACCACCCCCGACGAAATGGTCGCCGAGGAACTAGAACGCGCTGCCGACATCTCCCGGAGCCGTGGCGCCCAGCAACTAGCCGGCGAGCTGCTGGAAGGAGCCGCACTGGCCACGCCGTCCGACCTCGACACGTCCGACGGCTTCCGTCGCTGGCTCCGCGCCGTGGACACATACATCGACGCCGGGGACACCCTGTCGGCCGGGGCAGCCCTGGACAAAGGGTCGACGCTGGCTGGGACCCCCGAGCAGCGCGCCCGGGGACTTGCTCGGCGGGCGAAGCTGGCCGACGACCTCCGAGGGTCCCGGACCCTCGCCGAGCAGGCATTCCGGATCGCGCCTCCCGGCGCGGTCCGGGCGGAGATCCTGCAAACGCTCAGCGAGCAGCATCGAATGCAGGGAAACGGCAGGCTCGCGCTGCGGCTGACCCGGATGGCGATCACCGAGGCGGGTGCGGCCGGGCGCGAGGACATCCAGCTCGTAGCGCTCTACCAGCGTCAGTCCATCGAGTGGATCTGGGGCCTGGGCGATCCCAAGCAGACCCTTCATGACATGGAGCGGTTGGTTGAGAGTTCGTCACTAGAGCTGACCCCCGCGGAATGGGCCGGTGCTCGCGCCTTCTACGCGGCCTGGAACGACGACACGGCCGAATCGATCGTCCGCGAGGCCATCTCACGGGCCATCGACGCCGGTCGCTACGGCGATCTGTCGAGCCTCTACATCTGGCTGATCCTCGCCCTCATCCGCGCCTCGAGGGTGCGGGAAGCCCAGGCTGCGCTCGACGACGCGGACCGTTCTGGTGGGTGGGTGAGTGCCTTCGGCCTCCAAGAAGACATGGCCCGCATCCTGATCAAGGAGTACTCAGGCGACCTGGACGCGGCTCGCGAGCTGGCCGAGCGAGCGGCGGCGCGGTCGAGATCCAGTGGGTTGAGGTACTGGCTGGGCGGCTTCCTGGCACAGCTTGGCTTCATAGAGACCTCAGCCCGCAACTGGCACGCAGCACTCGAACCACTGCGCGAAATGGCGGAGATCTTCACAAGCACCAAGATGGTGGACCTGGAGCAACTGTTGTGGCCCGTCGACCTCGCGGACGCCGCCCTCCAGGTCGGTGCGTTGCGAGACGTGGAGACGGCCATCTCCCTGCTACGACGCCAAGGGGCTGCCGGCAGGCCCGAGGCAACCGCCGCCGCGGACCGCTGCCGAGCGCTGCTCACAGCGGCGCGCGGGGACGTGGACAACGCCTTGCCCGTACTTCGCCAACTGGTGGATCGAACGGGAGCTGAGTGTCCGTTCGAGGCGGCCCGGACCCGTCTGGCCCTAGGACAGGTCTATCGCCGCGCCGGCCAAAAGGCCTTGGCCAACGAAACCCTCATTGCGGCCGCCGAAGCCTTTGACGAGTTGGGCATACCGCGCTGGGCGGAGCGAGCTCGAGACGAAGCCGACCGGGTCGGCCTGCATCCCACCACCGCCTTGCTTACGGCAACGGAACGCCGGGTGGCCGAGCTCGTCGGCTCGGGCCGCTCGAATCAAGAGGCCGCCGCCGAACTCTTCATGTCCGTTAAGACCGTCGAAGCCAACCTGACCCGCATCTACCGCAAACTCTCGGTCCGCTCGAGGACAGAGCTCGCAAACCACCTGAACAAACCCGACCAATAGCCGCGGCTAGCATTCGGCGACGTGTCGGGACAATGGTGCCGTCGTCCTTGGTCGGTTGCGCGATCGCGCTAATGGCAGCCCAGTCGTAGACCCGTCGAGCGGCGACCCTCCGCCTCATCCATGGAGTCCCGGCTCGTCGGAGCAGTGTGCGGATGCTGAGGTCCGCGCCACCAGACGAATCTCGTCGACCATACAGGCGAGGACACGGTCCGACACTCGCACGATCTGCACGACCGCCGCATTCCGTTGGCCGCCATCCGCCTCGTCGTCGGACAATCCCAGCGAGCCGCGTCACAGCTGTCCGGGCCGCCGGTGTCCAGGTGCAGCAGTTCCTCGACCTCGTCCAGGGTGAAGCCGAGCTCTTGAGCACGTTTGATGAATCGCAGCAGCTCGACCGCCGCGGCTGGGTAGTCGCGGAAACCGCCGGTGGTCCTCGGCGGTGCGGTCAGGAGTCCGCGGCGTTCGTAGTAGCGCAGCGTCTCTGTACTCACCCCGGCCCTGTCGGCCACCTCGCTGGTTCGCATGCCCCATCGTCAACCCTGGACCCAACTACAGAGTCAAGAGCCATTGGATCAGCGGATCATGCCTTTGCCTCGGGCAACGATGAAGGATCGGCCGAGGTGTTGCCTGACCTGATTTGGCGCCCCTTGGGTTGGAGCTGGGCGCGAAGTACACGCCACCGGCTCGGCGCGGCAGCTTAGGATCCGGCGGTCGCGCGGATCCAGCTCACCGATGACCAGGTCCAGCATGTCGACCACTTCGAGCCGATCGTCGTATCCGCCGTCCTGATCGGCGACGAGATCCGCCAGGGACAGGTCCGCGCCGTTATCGGTCGGTCCAGCGACAAGACGTTGAACCAGCACGGCGTGGCACATCTCTGGACCACAGTCATTGCCCGGCTCATTTCTCGCCCGGCCGCGATCGCGGTGGGGCGGCTCAGCCGGCGACGGCGTACAGGGGTGAAAAGTAGGAGGTGGCTGTGCCCAGGTGGGGGGCGGGGTCCAGGAGGCGGATGCAGGCGCCGGTGCGGTCGGCGAAGACCGCGTAGCGGCCGAGTGAGGTGGTGATCGGGGCGATCAGCCAGTCCAGGTCGTCGTGGGCCTCGACGAAGGCGTCAACGTCGCCGACGTCGTACACGCCGCCGGAGCCGAGCGCGCCTTCGGCGGGATCGCGCACCAGCACGATCGTCGGGGATCCGTCCCGCGGTCCCAGCAGGGCGGTCTCGTCGTCGGGCCAGCCGAGGGCATCGAGGCCGATGCCGCGGTAGTAGTCCACGCTGGCTTCCAGGTGTTCGACGGGACGGAGTTCGAACAGCAGCTTCATCGCTTTCCCCTCTGCTTGGTCTGATCTGTGGACTGCCGGCCGCCGGGACGCTGCTTGCTCGCCTCGCGGACCTGGTTCGTACGGTTCTCGATCGCGGAGATCTGGTCCGCGAGGTGCGGGTGCTTCCGGCTGAGTCTCGTTCCGGTCTCCGCGAGCGGCGCGAGCAGCGCCGCGGAATCGCTGTCCCCCAAGGCATGGTGGAGCCGGTCCACGCTGGCCTGGGTCGGGCGGTCGAGCCCGTCCAGCGCAGTGACCTGCCCCGCGAGCCGGCGGAGATCGGCGGCGTTGTCCCTCGCCCAGGCGGACACTGCGCGTTCGCTCGCTCGGTGGTCGCGCGCGGCCTGGACGCGCTGCTCTCCGGTCATCGCGGGGTCGACCGCATTAGGGTTGAGGCGCAGATATCTGCGCTCGGCCGCTTGCCTGCTGGCCACTCCGAGCGCCGGGGCGAGCTGCGCCCAGCTGACCCCGGCGGTACGGGCCGCGTCGATCAACCGGGGCTCCCACTCGGTCAGCTGCTCCCGGAGCATCCGGATGTGGGTCAGCGCCTCGAGCAGCTTGGCCGGATCGTTGCTGCCGGCATCGAGCTGGTCGACCACACCGCTGACGAAGGTCACCTCGTCGGCCGCGTTGTCGAACGTCGTGGCTGGTTTCATCGGGATGCTCCTGCGTCGAAGTGGCCGCAGGCGGTGCGGCCTGGTCAGGCGTCGATCTGCTGCGGTTCCGAGCCCGACCCGCTGATGGAGATCTTGCGCGGCTTGGCCTGCGCCGCCATTGGGATCCGCAGGGTCAGTACGCCGTTGCCGTACGCCGCTTCGATCCGTTCGGTGTCGAGGGTGTCGCCCAGGAACAACTGCCGGGAGAACACCCCGAGCGGGCGCTCCGCCACCTGCATCTCCACCTCGTCGGACAGCGGGGCGGGCCGGCGCTCGGCCTTCACCGTCAGCACGTTCCGCTCGACATCGAGGTCGATGGCCTCGGGCGCCACCCCCGGTAGATCGAAGACCACCACGTACTCGTCGCCGGACCGGTAGGCATCCATCGGCATCGGGTTCGGTCGGGACCACGTCCCTGGCGTCGATCCACCGGTGAGCTGCTGGGTCAGTCGCTCCAACTCACGGAACGGGTCAGTGCGCATCAACATCGTTCCACCTCCTGACATTTGACTGTTGATCGCTGTCAACACGCACGACCGTTCTAACACGTCATCGAATGGATGACAAGCCCACCTCGTCATCCATCCGATGACGTTTGAACGGGCTATGGACCAGCCAGCGTCGGAGAACCGGCGAGAATTCATCGGTGGATCGAGGCTTAGACACGTGCGGCTGCATCTCGCGGGTTCTTGGGTCAATACACGACGGAAGACGGTGCTGTCGTTTGGGACACGCATCGTTCGAGAGACCCCTCGTTCGAGCTGAGGCGTTTAGCGATATCAGGCCGCCGCCACGAGACTCACCGCACTCGTGGGTGTGGGGGGTCGTTCTCGGATCCGCTGAACCACGAGAGTGCATGGTTCGTCACCGCATGTCGTCGAGTTCCAACGCACCCAAGCGCGGGTGCTCCTGGTAGCGGATCAGGTACGATCAGGTCGTGCCTTTGACGGGGGACGACGTCGACCGGTTCGAGTTGTCGAGGCCACGTCTGGAGGCCATCGCCTACCATCTCCTCGGCTCCGCGAACGAGGCACAGGACGTCGTGCAGGAGACGTTTCTGCGCTGGCACGCCGCCGACGTCGACCGCGTCGAGGTCCCGGAGGCGTGGCTGACGAAGGTGCTCACCAACCTGTGCCTCAACCGGCTCACGTCCGCGCGGGCACGACGCGAGACCTACGTAGGCCGATGGCTCCCCGAGCCGCTGCTAGCCGGGGACCCGATGCTCGGCCCGGCCGAAACCGCTGAGCAGCGCGAAGCGGTCTCGTACGCGGTCCTCACCCTCCTGGAACGCCTGTCCCCCAACGAGCGGGCCGTGTACGTGCTGCGGGAGGCCTTCGACTATCCGCACCGGGAAATCGCCGAGATCCTGGACATCACCGAGGCCGCCAGCCAGCAGATCCTTCACCGCGCCAAGAAGCATGTCGCATACGGCAAAGCCCGCCGCGATGTCGACAGGGCGGGCGCCCGGCGAATCGTCGAGGAGTTCCTCGCGGCCGCCGCAAGCGGCCAGACCGATGAGCTCGTACGCCTGCTCACCAAGGACGCCATTTCCATAGGCGACGGCGGAGGGGAGGTTCCGGCACGCACCAAGGCGTTCGAGGGAGCCGTCGCGGTCGCGAGGTTCCTTCGGGGCATGTTCAGGCCGGACGGGGCCAAGCGCGCCGTCGTCGGTGGGTCGCCCGAGATATTTTCCTGGACCGCCAATGGCGAGCCCGCCGTGGTCGCCGTCGTGGAGGGCCGGGTCGTCGCCATCATGTGCCTGGAGGTCACCGCCGAGGGCATCGCTGCCTGCCGTACGCAGGCAAACCCCGACAAGCTCGAACGCGCGACCGAACAATGGGCGGCGGCCGACCACGGGGAACCCCTTCTCGTGATGTGACGTGTATTACATATGGCTCCTGTCAGGAAACGGCGGGCTGTCCGGTTCAGGTGACACATCCGGAACCGAACAGGAGCTAACGATGAGAGTGCTGGTTGCAGGAGCGACTGGAGCGATGGGTAGGCAGCTTGTGCCACGTCTGGTCGATGCGGGACACGAGGTGTTCGCCATGATCCGCAAGGAGTCGGACAAGGCCAAGGTCTCGAAGCTGGGCGCGGTGTCGGTCATCGCCGATGCGCTCGACCGCGCGGCGGTCGATGCCGCCGTGCGCCAGTCGGCGCCGGAGGTGGTCGTCCACCAGCTGACCGCCATCGGGCATGTTGACCCCCGCCACATGGAACGCAGCTTCGCCGCCACCGACCGGTTGCGGATCGAGGGGACCGACAACCTGCTCGCGGCCGCACGCGCTGTAGGGGTTCGACGGTTCATCGCCCAGAGCAACGGCGGGTTCACCTATGCCCGGACGGGCGGGCCGGTCAAGACCGAACAGGACCCCCTCGATCCCGCGCCCATCCGCCCGATGGCCTCGATGATCTCCGCGGTCAAGCACTTGGAGGGGGCCGTGCTGGACGCCGACTGGACCGAAGGGGTCGTGCTGCGCTACGGCGCCTTCTACGGACCCGGCACCTCCATGGCGCCAGGGTCCGAGCAGTTCGAGCTGATCCGCAAGCGCAAGTTCCCGGTCGTCGGCGACGGCGGCGGGGTGTGGTCGTTCGTCCACATCGCCGACGCCGCCGAGGCCACGGTCGCAGCCGTGGAGAACGGTGGCCGCGGTGTCTACAACATCGTCGATGACGAGCCCGCCCCGGTCGCCGAATGGTTGCCGGAGCTAGCGGAGATGCTGGGCGCCAAGAAGCCGATGCGCGTACCGCGGTTCATCGGACGGCTGGCCGCTGGACCAGCCGGCGTCGTGCTCATGACAGAACTGCGCGGCGCATCCAACGCCAAAGCGAAGCGCGAACTGGGGTGGCACCCCGCACATCCCAGTTGGCGACAAGGCCTTTCGGGTAAGCGAGCCGTGCGGTGATCGGTGTCCTCGTCCGTCGCGAAGCCGACTTCGCGACGGACGGGGACGCCGTGCAGGAAGCCCCTAGCCCGTCGAAGGTGGCCGGCTCGATATCCGCTCGACATGACGAGGCATTATGACGCGCATGGACCTGCACACACCCACACTCCACACCGATCGCCTGCGCCTGCGTCCTTTCGACGACGCAGACGCAGACGCTCTGTACGCCATGCAGAGCAGCGCCCACGTGCTGCGCTACTGGGACGCGCCACCCTGGACTGAACGCGACCGTGCCGCGAAGTTCATCGCGAAGTGTCAGCAGATGGCCGAGGACGGCACCGGGGCACGGTTGGCCGTGGACCGTGTCGAGGGCGGGGCCTTCATCGGATGGATCAGCCTGACCCGATGGAACCCGGACTACCGAAGCGCCGCGTTGGGCTACTGCTTCATCGAGGACGCATGGGGCCACGGTTACGCAACCGAGGCTGCGCACGCTGTCCTGCAATGGGCATACGAGACGCTCGACCTGAATCGGGTCCAGGCCGAGACCGACACGCGCAATGTGGGATCGGCCCGGGTTCTGGAAAAGGTCGGATTTGTGCACGAGGGAACGCTGCGCCAGGACTGCGTCGTCAACGGTGATGTCTCGGATTCCTGGGTCTACGGGCTGATCCGCAGCGACTGGTCGTCGGAAACGACTGGCACCGGCTGACACTCTCTCAACGGCGGGTCCGACCCTCCGGCGGCATCGCCCGCGACGGCCGCAGGTAATGGCCCAACCGCAAGCCCATCGCGCAGCCCTAACCGGGGTGGCAACAGGACAACAGGTCGGGAACAAGCAGGCGCACACGCCGTCTCGTTCTGCATCGTGTCGACGACGTGGACCGAGGAGACGCCCTCGATGATCGTCATCGACACCCCACCTGGCGTCCGGCGCCTCGACCAGCGGATTCGCCTTCCACGGCCGAGGCGGCCCATACGGCCGCGGCTCGTACCCTCGGCCCAGCCCACGACCTCGAGGTCCACAGAGTGGGGTGGGACGACAGGCAGCCGGTCTTCCGGCCCATCCGGCACGCCTGGCGCGTTGAGGTCGCCCACAGCCGCCTGGGACGGTCCTGTCGCCTGGCCAAGTCGTTCGAGAACACGACCATCTCGGCGACCGGCTGGCTCCAGGTTTGCCTGCATCGCCACGACCCTGCGGCACCTGTTACGAGAACAAGCCCGCCGGCGCCCTGTCGCGTTCGCAGCTTGACCACCCGCCCTCGCGAACCGCGCGGAATGCGGCATGAGCGTACGTTCGCTTGTCGGATGTCCATGCTCTAATCCACGAATGCATGAGGTCGTTGTCGGCGCGCTGGTTCGTGAAGGTCGAGTTCTACTCGTGCACCGGAGTCCGAACAAGCGTGCGTACCCGAATATCTGGGATTTGCCCGGTGGACACATGGAGGCTGGGGAGTCAGAACTAGGCGCGCTCACGCGGGAACTGCAAGAGGAACTGGGCGTGCAGATAGCGACGGGCTCGGCGTCTCATCTGTGCCGGCTGACCGCAGGACCTGCAGAAGAGCCGGCACTCCTGAGCGCTTGGCTTGTGCGTGACTGGCAGGGAACGCCAGCGAACGTCGCTCCCGAGGAACACGACGACATCGGTTGGTTCGGCCTTGAGGAGTTGCCTCCTCTCGCCCACGTAGTCGTGCGCACGATTCTGGTGAATGCGATTCGGAGCCACCGCGGCCGAACTTCAACGCGCTGCCATCGGCATGAGTGAGGGGATCGCGCAGACCCCGGTGGTTGATTCATCGACGGCAGTCGGCTCGGATCGTCAGCACCCGACAGTCATGGCGCCTACGCTGCCCCCATGCCCGAGACTCAGGTCGCCGACCCTGAAGCCACCGGGCAGGCCCGCAGGTCACGCCTGCTGCCGACCACGCCGCGACGGACTTGTGTCGGCACACTGAGCTGGAGCACTGCCAGGTCACCGGTACGTCGCCGTACCGGCGCGGTCCAGCTTGAGTCGCCACCGGGGTCGAAGGCAGGAAACAATGTGAGATCCCATCTGTCGACACCGCTGGCGGTCAGTTCCGGCAGGTCGCGCAGCCACGCGGGGCCTGCGGAGTGGTAGCTGCGGATTCTGTCCGCCAATGTGGGTGGGACGAGCTCATCGAGTTTGCTCTGCGAAGAGTCGGTCACGTTCCTTCCCTGGTGGCTGATGAGGCGGTGTCAGTCGGCAGTGGTGGGCGTTAGGCGCAGGACGCGTGCTGAGGGTTCGGGAGTGCTAGTGGTGATGGTGAGTGCGTCGTCGGTCCAGGTGTAGGTCCAGTCGGTGAGGTGAGTGGGGAAGTGGGGATCGATCCTTGCTCGGCGGATGGGGAGAGTGATGGTGGACGGGCCGGGAGCGCGGTGCCAGAGGGCCAGGTAAGACATGCCGGGACCGTTCAGGCAGAGGGCGATCCATTCATCGGTCCATGCCGGTAGGCCGATGGGCCAGGCGGGGACGAGCGAATCGAGGTCGTCGAGGATCGCCCGGTGGGCGGACAGCGCTGAACGGGTGAGGTCGAGCTCAGCCGGCGTCATCCGGTTGAGGTGACCCGAGAGGTAGAGGCGGCCGGGGATGCCGTTGACGAGGGCGAAGGTGAACTCCTCGCGGGTGGTTCCGCTGATCGGGTAGGCCCAGTGGCCGGCCTGTTCGGGGAGTATGGCGGCTGGGGCGGCCGCGGTGATCGGTGCGTAGAGCAACGGATGTTCCTGGTCCGAGGTCGACTGCAGATGGAGACGGGACAGCATGGCGTAGTCCATCCGCATCGCACCTGAGGCGCAGTTCTCGATCAGCAGGTCCGGGTGGCGTGTCTGGAGGCCGTCGAGCCATTCGAGCAACGCCCGGTTGTGCTCCAGCAGCCCGTGGCCGAGCGACGTGCCGCCCTTGTCGGTGCCAGGCCCGGTCATCGTGTTGTTGTCGAACTTGAAGAAGCCCAGACCGAACTCGCGGATCAGCCGGTCGACGGTGTCGTCGAGATGCTTGCGGGCGGCCGCGCTGCGGAGGTCGAGCAGGTACCGGCCGGACTCGGCGACCCGTAGGCCGCGGCGGGTCAGGAAGGCGTCGTCGGGTAGTTCGTGGGCGATGGGTGAGCGGACGCCGATCACTTCGGGTTCGAGCCACAGGCCGGGCACCATGCCGCGTGAGTGGATCCGGTCGATCACCTCGGCAAGCCCCTTCGGGAAGCGGGTCGTCGACGGCTGCCATGCTCCGACGGTGTTCCACCAGTCGCCTTCGGCGTACCAGCCGGCGTCGATGCAGAAGTAGTCCGCGCCGACGTCCGCGACCGCGTCGATGAGTGGCAGGAGCTTCTCCGTGGTCGGATCGCCCATGAGGGTGTTCATGTAGTCGTTGAAGATCACTGGCATCCGGTCGTCGATCGGACGCCGGTTCCGCACGGCGCGGCGTTGGCGGGTGAGTGCGGCGAACACGCTGTCGCGGTCGGTTCCAGCGACGAGTGACACGGGCACCGTCGTGAACGGCTTGTCCGCTGTGAGCTCGACGCTCCATTGATGTTCCTGGTCGGTGGGCCCGCTGAGCAGCAGGTAGCCGCCGCGCCGGGTTTCGCCGAGCTCGTAGTGCCAGGGTCCGTTGTGCTCGATCTGCCAGCCGAGGGCGTACGGCGTACTCCGCTCGACGAGAACCCCGACAGGCAGCCGCTCTCCGCTGGACCACGAGCCGGTGTTGGTCACGGCATGGCGGCTTCGGGCGACGTGATGATGCGGATCGCGGACGATGTCCGCCAGCGTCTCCGCGCGCAGCGGTTGGGCTGACCATCGGTTCTCCGCCATCCAGCTGTTGGCGGCGGAGTGCAGCTCTGCATCGACCGACGCGAGGCCGACGACCAGGGACGACAGGAAGGTGAGCTCGAGCGCCCCCGGGCCTGTCATCGAGGCTTCGGACCAGGCGCGTACGCCGGCGCGCGCTTCGAACACACTGGTGACGCGCAGACCGGTGCTGGATTCCTCCTGGGTGATGCGCAACGTCGTCTTTGTTTCCTCATGCCGGACGTAGCGCAATTGCTGACCGAGACTGGTGTCGACGTGTCGGTTGGTGCTCGGCGAAAGTCCGTGCCCGATAGCGGAGACCTCGACGAGCGGCTGGCTGGGATCCGCCTCATTGTCGTCTGGCTGTGAGGTTTCGCGTACGGCGATCAGCCGCACCGGGCCGTCGTCAAGAGCGAAGGTGAGCGTCAGGTCAGGCGTACCCCAGCGCAGCAGGTTCATCCACAGGTCTCATTTCGTGGTCGGGCTCACGATGCTTTGTTCGAGGAGGTAGTCCTCGACGGTGAACAGGTGGGCGGCCATGCGGGTGCGTGCCCGGTCGGGGTCTTGGGCGGTGAGTGCGGCGAGGATCGAGAGGTGCTCGCGGTGGGAGGTCTCGTCGGCGCCGGGCTGGGAGATGGATCGGCGCAGCCGGTCGCGCATCGTTCGTCCACCCAGCGCGTCGATCAGCGCGGCCATCACAGGGTTGCCGGCAGCCTCCGCGATGATGCGATGGAAGGCGATATCGTTCTCGATCACCGTCTCGTGGTTGGGTTCCTCGAGCGCCAACTCGACTTCGTTGTGGCGTAACAGTTCGGCGGCGGCGGCGAGTTCTGCAGAGCCGATCCGCAGCGCTGCCGAGGCGGCGGCCTCCGTCTCGAAGATCCGGCGAACCGCGTGCAGGTGATGCGTTCCACTGCCGTCCTGCAGGTCGACAACGAAGCCGAGCGGAGCCAGCAGCATTGAGGGATCCAGCTTGGTGACATAGGTGCCGTCACCTTGCCGCGTCTCGAGAACTCCCATCATCGACAGCGCGCGGACCCCCTCGCGCAGGGGATTCCTCGACACGCCGAATGCCGCGGCGAGGTCCTTCTCGACGGGAAGCCGGTCGCCCGGCCGGAGCTGGCCGTCGATGAGCATCTGCCGGATGCCCTCGACTACGACATCGGTCTGTGAAACGCCGGGGGTGCGAGACGGCTCGGCTAGCTTGCCGGGAGTCATGAAAGCGGGTCTCCTTCCGCGCGTGATGCCCAGTAGGTACCGTTCGGGAATTGGTAGGTCTGCAACGACGCCCTGTGCATCTCGGCACTGTAGCCGGGCGCGGTCGGAAGCACGTACGCACCGTTGCGGACCACGCAGGGGTCGACGAAGTGTTCGTGCAGGTGGTCGACGTACTCGGTGACGCGGCGGTCGAGGCTGCCCGATACGGCTGCGTAGTCGAAGATCCCGAGGTGCTGAACGAGTTCGCACAGACCGACGCCACCCGCATGCGGGCAGACCGGCACGTCGAACCAGGCAGCGAGGAGGTAGACCGAGAGTACTTCGTTGACGCTGCCGAGGCGGGCGGCGTCGAGCTGGCAGTAGTCGATGGCGCCGGCCTGGAACATCTGCTTGAACAGCACCCGGTTCATCCCGTGCTCGCCGGAGGCGACGCCGATGGGAGCCACGGCTTTGCGGATCGCGGCATGACCCAGGATGTCGTCGGGACTGGTCGGTTCCTCGATCCACAACGGGTCGAACTCGGCCAGCGCCTTGACCCATTCGATGGCCTGCGGCACGTCCCACACCTGGTTCGCGTCGATCATCAGATGACCTTCCGGCCCGAGGACCTCGCGGGCGATTCCACATCGCCGGATGTCGTCAGCCAGATCGGCGCCGACCTTGAGCTTGACATGTTTATAGCCTGCGGCAACGGCTTCCTCGCAGAGCCTGCGAAGCTTGGCGTCGGAGTATCCGAGCCATCCGGCGGAGGTGGTGTAGCACGGGTAGCCGGATGCCTCGAGTTCCTCGATTCGTTGCTTGCGGCCCGATTCTTGCTGTTCGAGTAGGGTGACGGCTTGTTCCGGCGTCAGTACGTCGGTGAGATACCGCAGGTCGGCGGCCTCGACGAGTTGTTCGGGGGTCATGTCGGACAGGAGCCGCCAGAGTGGTACGCCGGCCCGTCGGGCAGCCAGGTCCCAGACCGCGTTCATGACCGCGGCCAGGGCCAGATGGATGATGCCCTTGTCCGGCCCGAGCCAGCGCAACTGGCTGTCCGACTGCAGTTCCCGGTAGATCTCACCAGGCTGATTGCACAGGTCGCCGACGTCACGGCCGACCAGTGGCTCAGCGCGCTGAGCGGCGGCGGCGACGCAGAGGTCGTTGCCGCGCCCGATGGTGAAGGTGAAGCCGTGCCCGGCCAGCTCCGGGTCGTCCGTATGCAGGACGACGTACGCCGCGGAGTAGTCGCCGTCCTTGTTCATCGCGTCGGATCCGTCGCTGGTCAGCGATGTCGGGAAGCGGACGTCGACGACCTCCACCGAGGTGATGCGTGGCATGGCGGGCCCTTCACGATCAGTGATAGATGGGATCTTTCTCCACTTTGATGCCCGTTCAGTATGGACCAAGCTCCGTGCGAGCGCTACGATCCCGGCAATTCATAGGACTAATACCTCGTCATCTCGACGGAGGACCGTGGTATGGGCAACCTGGTGAGCTCGGACCGCTCAAGCATGCAGCGGCTGTTCTACAACCGACCGGCCGAAACGTGGCTGGAGGCGTTGCCGGTCGGCAACGGCCGCATCGGGGCGATGTGCTTCGGTGGTATCGGCAGGGACCGGATCGGCCTGAACGACGAGACGTGCTGGTCGGGCGGTCCGGAGACTGCGCGCCTGCTGTCGGAGCCGCTCGGTGCGACCGGTGCCGAGGCAGTGCAGGAGGTGCGTGCGGCGCTGGCCGGCGGCGACATCCGACGCGCTCACGAATTGGCCCGTGGCTTCCATTCCGGCTACTCGCAGGCGTATCTGCCGCTCGGTGATCTGCTGCTCGACCTCGTGGTCGACGGCTCTACGCCGACGGTGGCGGACGGTACGCCGTACCGCAGGCAGCTGGACCTGAACTCTGCAATGGTGTTGGCGGAGTACGAGAGCGGGGGAGTGACTGTTCGGCAGGAAGCGTTCGTGAGTGCGCCGGCCGGGGTGCTCGTCGTCCGCGTGACGGTGTCGAAGCCGGGTGCACTCGGCGTCACCTCGCGGCTCACGGCACAGCTGCGTTCGCGACAGCACGTGGCCGGTGACGGTGTTGGATTGCTGTTGCAGGCGCCAGCGGATGTCGCGCCACCGCATCGCGATGTGCCGGAGCCGATCAGGTACTCCGACGGCCCGGATCGCGGGATGGCGGCGGCCATTGCGTTGCGGGCGCAAACCGACGGCGAGGTGCGCGCCGACGAGAAAGGCCTCACAGTCGTCGGCGCGACAGAGTTGACTCTGGTCCTGTCCACTGCGACCGGGTACGACGGCCCGTCGACCGTGCCGACGCGGACGGCGGAGGAATGCTGGGCCACCGCTGACGAGAGCGTGCTGACCGCGCTGGGTCGTGAGTACGGCGACCTCGCGGCAGAGCACACCGAGGACCACCAGGAATTGTTCCGTCGCGCGTCGCTCGAGCTGGCCGGTCCTCCGGACGTCGCGGACCTGCCGACCGATGTGCGGTTGACACAGCATGGTGACGACCCCGCGTTGGCTGCGCTGGTGTTCAACTACGGCCGCTACCTGATGATCGCGAGCTCGCGTCCCGGCGGGCTGCCGACGAATCTGCAGGGGATCTGGAACGACATCCTCCGGCCGCCGTGGAGTAGCAACTACACGGTCAACATCAACACCGAGATGAACTACTGGCCGGCCGAGACCACCGGCCTGCCCGAGTGCCACGAACCACTGCTCGACTACCTCGAGCACCTCGCCGCGGCAGGCCGTCGTACGGCGCAGGAGCGGTACGGCTGCGGTGGCTGGACTGCACACCACAACGCGGACGCCTGGTGCTGGACCCTCCCGGTCGAGGGCGATCCGCGGTGGTCCAACTGGCCGATGGCGGGAGCCTGGCTGGTCCGCCATCTGTGGGATCACTACGCGTTCACCGGTGACGTGGAGTTCCTGGGCCGCGCGTGGCCGATCCTGCGGGGTGCGGCGGAGTTCTGCCTGGACTGGTTGGTGGAGCTGCCGGACGGGAGTCTCGGTACGTCGCCCTCCACGTCACCGGAGAACGACTACCTGGCCGAGGACGGCGAGCCCGCGTCCGTCACGGTCTCGTCGACGATGGACCTCGCGCTGATCGCGGACCTGTTCGACCGGGCTGTGCAGACCGCCGGACTACTCGGGTTGATCGATCCACTGGTGGACCGCCTGGTGCTCGCCCGCAAGCGGATCCCGGAACCATCGATCGGTAGTCGTGGGCAACTGCAAGAATGGGCAGCCGACCTGCCGGAGCAGGACCCGCACCACCGGCACATGTCCCACCTGGTCGGCCTCCACCCCGGTGACGCGATCACCCCGGACGGTACGCCGGCCCTCGCGGCAGCCGCGGCACGCACGCTCGACCTGCGCGGCGACCGCGCCACCGGGTGGTCGCTCGCGTGGAAGATCAACCTGCGGGCCCGGCTGCGGGACGCGGCCGCGGCGCATCGGCTGGTGCTGGCCTTTCTGAGCCCGGCCGACGACACGTCGACGGACTACGTGGGCAGCGGCGCCGGCCTGTACCCGAACCTGTTCTGCGCGCATCCTCCGTTCCAGATCGACGGCAACTTCGGCGCGACCGCGGGGATCGCGGAGATGCTGCTGCACAGCCACACCGGCGAGATCGAGGTGTTGCCGGCGCTGCCGGACAGCTGGCCGACCGGCCGGGTGACGGGACTCCGCGCCCGGGGCGGCGTCACAGTCGACATCGCCTGGAGCACCGATGGCATCGACGTGGCGCTCACCGCGGATCGGAACCAGGAGCGCGTCGTCCGCTACGGCGACGAACGGATCACAGTCCGGCTCACTGCCGGCACAGCCCACCGTCTCAGCTTGAGCTGACCGACTAGGGAGGAGGAGACCCTGATGGCAGTCCTGACAAGCATCCCGCCACCCGTCGGCCAAGCGCCCGACCGGCAGCGCCGACGTCGGCGTGAACGCACGACCATCACCGGTCTGCGCCGCAGCCTTCAACGGCACTGGACCCTGTACCTGCTGATGGTCGTGCCGCTGATCTGGTTCGCGGTGTTCAAGTACATCCCGATGTCGAACGCGGTGCTGGCGTTCAAGAACTTCAACGTGATCAAAGGCATCTGGGGAAGTCCGTGGGTGGGCTGGCAGAACTTCGAGTTGTTCTTCCACAACCCGGTGTTCTGGACCCTGGTGAAGAACACCTTCGTGCTGTCGGTCTACACCGTGGCGGCCAGCTTCCCGATCGCGATCATCCTCGCGTTGGCGCTGAACGAGGTGCGCAACGGTCTGTTCAAACGGAGCGTGCAGCTGGTGACGTACGCGCCGTACTTCATCTCCACCGTGGTGGTCGTGTCGATGACGATCCTGGTGCTGTCACCGCGGCTCGGCATCGTCAACGAGGGGCTGGGATTCTTCGGTGTTCCCGCAGTCGACTTCCTCGGGAATCCCGACTACTTCCGGCACATCTACGTCTGGTCCGACGTCTGGCAGACGACCGGGTACTCAGCTGTGATCTACCTGGCCGCGTTGTCCGGCATCGATCCGGCGCTACACGAGTCGGCCAAGATCGACGGTGCCAGCCGGCTGCAACGGATTCGGCACGTGGACCTGCCGGGCATCATGCCGACGGCCGTGATCATCCTGGTGCTTGCGGTCGGCAACATCATGGCGATCGGCTTCGAGAAGGCGTTCCTCTTCCAGAACCCGCTCAACCTGAGCCAGTCCGAGATCATCGCGACGTACGTGTACAAGACGGGTCTGCTGAATGCGGACTTCAGCGGCGCGACCGCGGTCGGGCTGTTCAACTCGGTGATCAATCTGGTGCTGCTGCTGATGGTCAACACGATCGCCAAGCGGATCACCGGGAACGGACTGTGGTCATGAGCGCTCAGAGTGAAGCGAAAACGGTGCCGAGCAAGAGAATCGAGCGCCGTGCGGCGCGTGCGCGCCGGATCCGTGAGCCGCGCACGGACCGCATCTTCATGTTCTGCGTGTACCTGCTGCTGGCGGTCTTACTCGCGATCGTGCTGCTGCCGCTGCTCTACATCGTGGCGAGCTCGTTCAGCAGTCCCGAAGCTGTGTCGTCCGGAAGGGTGCTTCTCTGGCCGGTGGACTTCTCGCTGCGCGGGTACCACGCGGTCCTCGCCAACCCGCAGATCGTCCAGGGGTATCTGAACTCGTTGTTCTACACGGTGGTCGGCACGGTCGTCAGCGTCACGATGACGATTGCGATCGCCTATCCGATGTCCCGGCGGACGCTGGTCGGCCGGAACGTGGTGATGACGCTGATCCTGTTCACGATGCTGTTCACCGGCGGGCTGATCCCGACGTACCTGGTGGTCCAGTCCGTCGGGCTGCTGGACACCCGGTGGGCGCTGATCATCCCGCAGGCGATCGGAGTCTGGCAGGTCATCATCGCCCGCACCTACTTCCGGACCGCGATTCCCGACGAATTGGTCGAGGCGGCCGAACTCGACGGCTGCGGTGACCTGCGGTTCCTGTGGTCGGTGGTCATACCGCTGGCCAAACCGATGATCGCGGTGGTCGCGCTGATGTACGCGATCATGCAGTGGAACTCGTACTTCGACGCGCTGATCTACCTCAAGAACCCGGATCTGTTCCCGCTGCAGCTGGTGCTGCGCAACATCTTGATCCTGAACACGACCGGCGGTGGGGCGGTCGATGCCTCCGTGGTCATCCAGCGCCAGCAATTGGCCGATCTGCTCAAGTACTCGCTGATCGTGGTGGCGAGCGTGCCGGTGCTGCTGATCTATCCGTTCGTCGCCCGCTACTTCACCAAGGGAATCCTGATCGGCGCCGTGAAGGGCTGATCTTCCGCATCACCTCGACCCTGTGAGGGACCTAATGTCTGTACAGTTCAGAAAGAGGAGGCGTGCCGCGATCGCCGGCATCAGTCTCCTGGCATTCGCGCTTGCGGCCTGTTCCGGTGGCGGCTCGAACGACGAGCAGGGTAAGCCGTTGCCAACGATCACCGGGAATCCCGACGTCACGCTGAACGTCTTCGCACCACAAAACGCGGACACCAACCTTGCCACGAACGACTTCACCAAGCTGATGAAGCAGAAGTTCAACATCACCATCAAGTGGCAGACCACGACGTTCGACGGCGGTCCGTCGAAGGAGAAGCGGCAGATCTCGCTGGCCAGCGGCGACTACCCCGATCTGTACCTGCTGATCCCGTGGGTCGACCAGTTCACCCCGGCGGACCTGCTGAAGCTGTCCAATCAGGGTGTCGTCGTACCGCTGAACCAGCTGATCGACCAGTACGCGCCGAACATCAAGAAGGCGCTGGACTCCACGCCCGAGTGGAAGGCGATGGCGACCGCGCCGGACGGCAAGATCTACGGGATGCCGCAGTGGGTCGACTGCTTCCACTGTTCGTACCCGGACAAGCTGTGGATGAACTCGGCGTGGCTGAAGAAGCTGGGCCTCGAGCAGCCGAAGACCACCGAGGACATGCGGAAGGTGCTCCAGGCGTTCAAGACCCAGGACCCGAACGGCAACGGCAAGGCCGACGAGATCGCGCTCAGCGCGAACGTCCGCGACAGCCTCATCCCGTACTTCATGAACGCCTTCATCTACGACCCGCAAGGGCAAAACAACAGCGGCGGCAACAACGCCACACTGGTTCTCAACAACGGCAAGGTCGACGTCCAGGCGAACAAGGACGGCTGGCGCGAAGGCCTGCGGTACATCAACTCGCTCTACAAAGAAGGCCTGATCGACAAAGGCGCCTTCACGCAGAACCCGGACGCGATGCAGCAGCAGGGCAACCACGGCGGCTCGGTCATCCTCGGCGCGGGCACCGTCATGCACTCGGGCATCTTCGTCACCATCGGTTCGGCGGACGGGCGGGACAAGCAGTACGACGCGGTACCGCCGCTGACCGGTCCGAGTGGCGCGAACTACGCCGGCTACGTCTTCCCGAGCGTGCCCGGCGCAACGTTCGTACTGACGTCGAAGGCCACACCGGAGAAGCAGATCCAGGCGATCAAGATGCTCGACTACATCTTCACCGATGAGGGACAGAACAATGGACAGTTCGGCACGGAGGGCAAGGCCTGGACCAAGCCCGGTCCCGGCGATGTGGCGCTCGACAAGTCGCTGAAGCCGAGCTTCAAGCAGATTCCCCTGAAGCCCGGGTCGAAACCGCGGAACAGCGGCTGGGGTCCGCTGGCGCAGTACAACAACACCGCGAAGTACCGCAACTCCGAGGTCATCGACACCGACATCCACTCGCAGGCGGGGTACGAACGCAAGCTGTTCGAGGCCACCAAGCTGTACGCCGGCCACGAAGACAAGGCCCAGATCTACCCGTTCTGGAAGGTGTGGATCGACCCGACCCTCGGCAACGAGGTCGCGACGCTGCAGACCAACATCGAGAACTACATGCAGCAGAACGCGCTGCAGTTCATCACCGGATCCAAGAACCTCGACTCGGACTGGGACAGCTACGTCAAGGGCCTCGACGGCCTCGGTCTCAAGCGCTACCTGGAGATCCAGCAGACCGCCTACGACAAGATGCCCAACAAGTAGGTCGACTCTGGACCGGCCGGAGGACCCCGGCCGGTCCACACTCCCACCACTGACGAGGAGCAATCAGTGCCGTTCGATGCAACCTTTGAATCTCTGGCCACGTTCGAGTGTCCTGACTGGTTCCGGGACGCGAAGCTCGGTATCTGGTCGCACTGGGGACCGCAGTCAGTGCCACGGTACGGCGACTGGTACGCACGTAACATGTATCGGGAGAGCAGCGATCAGTACCGCTACCACGTCCGGACGTACGGGCACCCGTCGGAATTCGGCTACAAGGACGTCGTGCAGCTGTGGAAGGCCGAAAGGTTCGACCCACACGAGCTGATGGATCGTTTCGTGACGGCCGGTGCTCGATACTTCGTGGCGCAGGCCGTGCACCACGACAACTTCTTCAACTACGAGTCGGCCATCCACCGCTGGAACTCGGTGAAGGTGGGTCCGGGTAAGGACATTCTTGCGCTCTGGAAGGCTGCCGCAGACGAGCGGGGGCTGCCCTTCGGCATCACCGAACACCTGGGTGCCACGCTCGGGTGGACGGCGGTCAACAAGGGCAGCGACAAGCACGGGCCGTTCGCCGGCGTGCCGTACGACGGAACCGATCAGGCCTACCGGGACTTGTACCTCGACAACAGCCGGTACCTTCCCGCGGCTGACGTCGACGTTCCGGACCCGTGGTACTGCAACGAATCCGAGTGGCACCGGCACTGGCTCGAGGTGGTGACCGAGATGATCGACCGATATCAGCCCGATCTGCTGTACACCGACGGCCCGTTGCCGTTCGGCGAGGTCGGCTACGAGCCGGGGCTTCGCGCGGTCGCACATCTCTACAACACCAGCGCGGGGATCCACGGGACGAACCGTGCCGTCTACCAGCAGAAGGATCGCCGGCCCGACGTGAGCGCGGTCGGTGTGATGGACATCGAACGGAGCCAGACTCCCGGTATCCACCCCGCGACCTGGCAGACCGACACCTCGGTCGGCGACTGGTTCTACAACGTCCGCGACGTCTACAAGACCGCCGGCCACGTGATCGAGATGCTCGTCGACATCGTGTCGAAGAACGGGAACCTCCTTCTCAACGTGCCGCAACTGCCGGACGGCACCATCGATCTCGAGTGCTCGCAACTCCTCGACGACCTCGGCGGCTGGACGCGGGTCTGCGGCGAAGGCATCTACGGCACCAGACCCTTCCGGGTATTCGGCGAGGGACCTTCGACTGTCGTCATCAAGGGCTTCACGGAAGACCGGGTGAGCTGGACGAGTTCTGACTTCCGCTTCACCCGCCGGGCCAATACCGTCTACGCATTCCAGCTGGCCTGGCCTGACGACGGGCGCGCGGTGATTCGCAGCCTCGCAGACCATGAGGCGGTGACGAGCGTACGGCTGCTCGGCCACGGCCCGGTTCCTTTCGAGCAGGTGGACGGAATTCTGGTGGCCAGGCTGCCCGAAGCACCTCCGGTTAACGTCGCGAACTGCCTGGCACTCGACGTCCGAGCCGGCTGACATGCTGCGCACGGTCCGTGCCTCGGGCGGTAGAACGACGCTGTCGGAGGGGCCGGCCAGGCATCGATGGTTGCTGAACGCTAGCTACCTTCGCAGTCTCAGCGCAGACAACATGCTGCGGCCCTACCGGGCCGAGGCCGGCCTGTGGAGCTACTCCGGCTCGTGGGGCACGACAGTGGGCGGCGTCTCGCCCGATGGCCCGGAGACCTGGCACTGGGGCTGGGAGTCGCCGACCTGCGATCTGCGGGGCCACATCCTCGGGCACTGGCTCTCGGCGGCGGCGCGGGTCGGTGAATATGACCGCGAGGTGGCAGCGCGAGCCGCCACCATCGTCGGTGAGCTCGCGACCTGTCAGCGGGCCAACGGCGGGCAATGGGCAAGTTCGATTCCACCGGCGTACTTCGAACGCTTGGCGGCAGGTCGTGAGGTGTGGGCTCCGCAGTACGTCGTACACAAGACCTTGATGGGGTTGCTCGACCAGTTTCGGATCGCCGGCAATGAACAGGCGCTCGAGGTCGCCTCGGCCTTCGCGGGGTGGTTCCACACCTGGACCAGCGGACTGTCCCGGCAGCA
The DNA here is from genome assembly GCF_004345365.1 of Kribbella sp. VKM Ac-2568. GTDB lineage: Bacteria > Actinomycetota > Actinomycetes > Propionibacteriales > Kribbellaceae > Kribbella > Kribbella orskensis. The sequence goes on along the minus strand of NZ_SLVF01000021.1, from coordinate 85,622 downwards.
GTTCGACGACATCCTCGATCGCGAGACGGGTGGCATGCTCGAGGTCTGGGCGGATCTCTTCGCGTTCACTGGTGATCACATCGCCGCGGATCTGATCGAACGGTACGACCGGCCCCGGTTCTTCGAGCCTCTACTCGCCGGTGCCGATGTGCTGACCAACAAGCACGCCAACACACAGATCGCGGAGATTCTTGGCGCCGCCAGGGCGTGGGAGGTCACGGGAGAACAGCGCTGGCGCGACATCGTCGAAGCCTTCTGGGACTCTGCTGTGGACGCACGCGGAACGTACTGCACCGGTGGTAGTAGCTGCGGTGAGGTGTGGCAGCCAGCCGGGGAACAGTCGGCACGTTTGCACGCGGTTCAGGAGCATTGCCTCGTGTACAACCTGATGCGCCTGGCCGCCGTTCTGTTCCGGTGGACAGGGGATCACCAGTACGGCGACTATTGGGAACGCAATCTGGCCAATGGGATCTGGGCGCAGCAACATCCGGACACCGGCATGCCCGCGTACTTCTTGCCTTTGGCAACCGGAAGCCACAAGCAGTGGGGGCGGCCAACTGAGGACTTCTGGTGCTGTCACGGCACCCTGCTGCAGGCACAGAGCTCGGTCGACGAGGCGGCGATGTATGTCGACGACCGGGGGATCACGGTCTGCCAGTACTTGGAGTCGGTCACGTCCTGGACTGACCTGTTCGGTGGCCGCGTCGAGCTCGCGATCACGGCGGACACCGAGCAGGGCGTCGCTCTCGGACAACGACAGACCTCCCACGCTGCCGCCGGAATCCAGGAGCTCGTGTCGCGGCAGTTGCCTGGCCGACGACCGAACGGACGCGTCTACGTCGTCGACGTACGGTGCGAGCAACCGTCGGCGTTCGAGGTCCGGCTTCGGATTCCGCTCTGGGCTGCCGCCTCGCCGACTGTCGAGATCGACGGGAAGTCATCTCCGGCCGATGTCCAGGAAGGCTGGATTGTGTTGTCCGAAGTATGGAGCGGACAACGCATCCGGCTGACGGTGCCGTCGGGCTTGAGTACGGTGCCGTTGCCCGACCGGCCGGACATGGTTGCTGTGCTCGACGGTCCGGTCGTCCTGGCCGGCCTGACCGAGCAGGAGAGCGTGCTGTACGGCGATCCCGCAGAACCGACCTCGTTCCTGACCCCCGACGGCGAGCGACACCACAGTTGGTGGCGGACCGGGACATACCGGACCTACGGCCGAAGCGGCGGCCTGCGCTTCATGCCACTGGCCGAGATTCGCGACGAGCCGTACACCGTGTACTTCCCAGTGCGGCAGTCGCAAACGACCCAGAAGGATGACACAGTCCAATGACATCCACCGAAAGTTGGCAGCCCTGCGCGGAGGCTTGCTGTCAGGGCCGTGAATTCGTCCAGGACCTTTGGGGCTGCCAGCGACGAGGATGCCGACCTCAGGGCAGGTCGGGGGTCTTGCGTGGTCGAGATGGTCGGCGAGGGGCGGCCTCCTGCGTGATGGGAGTTGCAGAATGCCGAACACGACAGCCGTCGGCTTTCGCCATGTAGCAGGGCATCAGCGGTAGCCGACAGCTCGCAGCTGCTCGGGCCCTCAGCCCTAGGGGTATCGATCTTATGCAGTCGCCGAGCCATGGCCGATGGGCCGTTTGCTGGCGGAACGACCGGGTACCGCAGCGCCACATCGCCCGGCAGCATGCGTTGCCTTGGCCTTGCAGCCCTCTGGTGCCCGGACTCAGGCATCGAATGCGAACGACGATGAGGTGAATCGCCCCGGGTTTCGTGGAGGCTCGGCTGGATGACCGACCACATCGGATCTGCGGCGGCCTTCGCGGTCCTCGGCATCGTCGCGCCGCTTGCCCTCGTCGGCCTCACGGTGCTGACCGCTCGACGGATCAGCGGCACATGACGCCGATCACGCGACACCGGTGACCTTCGACGCTGCCACGCCGCAAGTCGCACCCGGATCTGCCCAGCGCCGTGGTCGATGCGCTGGTACTGCGAGAACTGCCAGCTTCACCGCGCGCACGGCTCATCACGTGCAGCCTATGCAGCGCCACAGTCCTGCTCGGCGATGAGCTCATTTCCGCGATCGCGAGTCATCTCGCTTGCCTGATCGCCTGGTCGCCGGCGCAACGCCAGGGCACCGCAGGTCGCCGTCCGCACCGCCCCGATGGAAGCGAGGACTGGCGCACGGCAGGCGCCAGCCCGCACGGTTTGACGATTTCGTCACATCTTCGCCATCGCCACTAGCGAACAGTCATAAGTGACGATATCGTCAGTACTGCAGGAACATTACAAGAGACTCTCATTGGGCCCAGAACCTTACGAAGGTGGTAACTCATGACGCAGCACACGGACTTCTCCACGCGGCTGGATGATTTGCAGCAGCGCGTCGCGACGGCCAGGTCAGCGGTACAGGCTGCCGCGGCCGAGTCCGATGCACAGCTCAAGCAGCGGATCGATCGAGCTCAAGCCAACCTTGACCAGTCAGGCGAGAACGCACGGCAGGAGGCCTCGCAGGCCGCCGACAGCGCTCGGGCGAAGTGGGCGCAGTTGAAGGCTGACGCCGCGGCCAAGATGAGCGACGTCAAGGCGAACATCGACAAGCGGACCCGCCAGGGGGACGCCAAGGTCGCCGCCGACGACGCGGACTGGGCAGAAGCTGACGCGGCCGAAGCCCTCGACTTCGCCGACTGGGCGGTCGAGAACGCGCAGCTGGCGATGCTTGGTGCCATCGACGCCCGCGCCTACGCCGACAAGCTCGCCAAGGCCGCAGACAACTCGTAGTCCCTCAATCGAACTGGTGGCCACCAGGTCCCAGTTCTCCTGACAGCACTCGTGCCGCGGCGGCCAGGAATGGTTGACGTCTTGCCCGCGCGGCATCACCCAAAGGAGGTTTGCAATGACTAGTGATGTGAAGACCCCGGACCTGCTGCGCGGCACAATCCGGGACGGCGCCCAGGACGCGTCGGCGGTCAAGGTGCACGACTTCGCCTGGCTGGAGTTCGAGAAGCCGGATCTGGACCGGGACGAGGTCGAACAAGCAGCTGGCAACGCTGTTGTCGACGCATTCACCGTTCCCTGGAAGTCGGAGGTGCGGCCATGACTACCCCGCTCCTTGTTTCCTTGGCCGCGCTCATCGCTGTCGCCTTTGCGGTGCTGGGCGCAAGCAAGATCCGAGCCGTACCGTCGATGCAGGCCCGGGCCGCGCATGTCGGTTTCAGTGTCGGTGCCTACCAGCGCATCGGGGTCCTGGAGGTCGCGGGTGCCGCAGGAGTCCTGCTCGGCCTCGCGATACCCCCGCTCGGTGTGCTCGCCGCGGCGGGTTTGCTGCTTCTCATGGTTGGAGCCCTCGGCGCGCACCTGCGCCTGCACGACGGCGTAGCCGAGATGGCACCAGCGCTCGTCGTCACCGTGCTGCTCGTGGCCTATCTGTGGCTCGCCTTCGGCAAGATCTGACGAAGGGGCCGACATGACCAACCTCAGCCAGAACCTCACCGAGTCCGCCTCGATGTACCCGGATCACCCGGCCGTCCGGATGGATGACCACGTGCTGACATTCGCGGCCCTGGACGACGCCGCGTCCCGGATGGTCACGCTGCTGCGCGGCAGCGGTCTGGAGCCTGGCGACCGTGTCGGGCTGATGCTTCCGAACGTGCAGTTCGCGATCTCGTACTACGGCATCCTCCGGGCCGGCGGGGTCGTCGTGCCGATGAACCCGCTGCTTAAGAAGCGTGAGGTGGAGTACTACCTCCGCGACTCCGGCGCCAAACTGCTGCTTGCCTGGCATAACTGTGCCGCCGAGGCGGAGGCAGGTGCGAAGGCCGCGGGCCCCGACTGCATGGCGGTCGCGGCCGGGGACTGGGACTTCCAAGCCGCGCTGGCGGCGACGCCGCCCGCCACCGACCCGGTCAGCCGGTCCGACGACGACATCGCGGTGATCCTCTACACCTCCGGCGCCACCGGCAAGCCGAAGGGCGCAGAACTCACGCACGGCGGCCTGAACCGCAGCCAGGCGGTGACCGCACGGGCCCTGATCAACGCCGCCAGGGTCCTCAGCGGCGAGCGGATAGGGACACGATCCACGCCACCCGCGCTGCTGCCGTCCTTGCCGACACCGACGGCTCGCAGGCCAGCCCCGGTGAAGCTGAGGCGGCCATAGCGACCTGTTCGGCGGCATCCTGTCTCCGTCATCGCCGGTGCTCTTCTACCCGGTGCGGAACGGTCGCGCCCAGCCACTGGCTAGCGAGTACGGCAAAGGTCCCCGGCTCATTTGGGCAAATTCGCGGTGGCAGTGCATCGCCGACCGTGCCACCCCAGCCGGCCGGCTGCCCAACGCGATCGGACGATGGGTTGGTCTTACACACCGCTGCGAGGCGATCTCCTCGACCAGGCTGCACTGCACGGGGTCCCTCGGCCTAGTCGAGAGGCTCGGGCTCGAGCTGATCGGCGCCTGTCGCCGACCTGAGCGGCGGGGTGCCGCGACGGGGCGTGCGCTCGGCGGCGCCGCCTCGGCCGGGGTGGCCGTACGCGCTGACCGTCAGGTCCGGTCTGGCCTTGGTCTAGCCTGGGTGCGGGGCTGCACCTCATGTCCGGCCACCAGTGAATCGAAGGATCCTCCCCATGTCCTCCCATGCTGACACACAGCAACAGAGCGTCGCGGACGCGCTGGCGCGGCGGGTTGAGGCCCGGCGGGGCGCCGAATCCGTGTGGGTCGCGGCGTTGGGTGAACTGGCGGCCGTGGACCGGGCCGTGTATGAGGCTGTGGCGGATACCCCCACCCCGGAGCTGGACGGCCCCGTTCGCCGGCTCTCGAACGCGGCGAACTACTCGCGGCTATGGCTTGGTATCGCCGCCGTGATCGCCGGGCTCGGTGGCAGGCGTGGACGCCGCGCGGCGCTGGAGGGCGTGCTGGCGATCGGAGTTACCTCGGCGACCGTCAATCTCGGCATCAAGCCGCTTGCCCAGCGGCGGCGCCCGGATCGCGCCGGCCACGCCATGTTTGCGGCTCGCCGTGTACCGATGCCGCAATCCGACTCTTTCCCGTCCGGCCACGCCGCGTCGGCGTTCGCGTTCGCCTACGCGGTCGGCCGGCACCTGCCGGGGCTGGCCGTGCCGATCCGGTTGCTGGCCGGCGGCGTCGCCTACTCGCGAGTCCACACCGGCGTGCACTATCCGGGTGACGTGATCATCGGTTCCATCGTGGGGGCCGGAACCGCAGCGACAGTCGCTGCAGGGTGCGACCACATCTACCGACTGCAGGACCGAACTGCGAACGTCTGTAACCGGCAGCCCTGACGGGGCCTGCACCTCCTCGGCGTATCAGCCCTCTGGCAGCGGACGCGTTTCCCGAGTCGGCCGCTGTCGAGGGCCGGACGGGCGCCGGGGGTCAGCGGGCGATCGAGCGTGTAGGGGTTGTTCGACACGAGCACAACCGCGAGATGCTGGTGCTCGCGCCCCATATCGTCAACCAGTCGCAGCGCCGGCACCTGTGCGCTTGGGCGAGCACCTTCTCGGCGGTCTCCAGGAGCGTCCGCATCTTGGCATCGCGGTAGCCGGGACTGCGGACGGCTTCGCCGTAGATACCGAGCGAGACGTTGTTGAGAAACAGGCGGCCATTCACGTCCGCTACGTCGATCAGGCGCTCGATCCCGCCTGTGAACGCCTCGAGAGCGCCGAGCACATCGTGCGGATCCACCCCGAGATCGAGAGCGAAGTGGTTGCGCGTCCCGGCCGGCACGCACACGAACGGAAGCCCATGCGTGGCCGCCGCCGCCGCGGCCACGACCGCCAGCGACCCGTCGCCACCGGCAACCCACAGCGCGTCCGCACCATCGGCCACAGCTTCCCGGGCCAGCGCTTCCAGGCCCTGGCCCGGCGCAAAGATGACGGTCTCAATCCCTCGGTCGCGTGCCCGCTCGGCAACCGCAGCGCGTGCGGCAGTGCCTCCGCCAGATCTCGGGTGATAAACAACACCGGCCGTTGCGGGGGATCCGAGGACCGCCAGCCATGACGCGGCAACTCCGACACCATCCACAACATTCTCGCGCAACGACGGTAAGCGTGCTCTTCGATCTTGACCGGGCACGACACGCGGTCTCCGCCTGCGGGGTAGGGGCCCGTGGCCTCTGAACACTGGCTGTTGTCGAGACAGTTCAGTAGACGAGGCCACGAGCTTGAGCAACGATACGACGTTGCTGTTCGGGTTGGCAGGCGTGCGCGTAGAGCGTGTCGTGCTGCTGCCCGGCGGCATCCGGGAAGTGCATGTCCAGACCGCTGACGAGGGCGCCTCGGGCTGCCCGTCGTGTGGTGTGTTGTCGTCGTCGATGAAGGGCAAGGTGGCGACGGCGCCGCGCGACATCCCTTACGGGACTGGGCCTATCGAGGTGGTGTGGCACAAGCGCCGGTGGCGCTGCCGGGAGGTGTTGTGCGAGCGGCAGAGCTTCACCGAGACGACCGGTGAGCTGCCGTCGGGTGCGCGGACCACCCGGCGGCTGCGGCAGGCGATCGCGGTCGCGGTCGGGGGACGCGAACCGGGCGGTCAGTGAGGTGGCCGGTGCGTTCGGGGTGTCGTGGCCGACAGCGCATGCCGCGTTCGTTGAGGTCGCCGACAGACGGCGCGTGTCGGTTGGGTTCCGGCGTCGCCGTCGCGACTGCTAGCCCGGGCTTGCGAGAGCGCCGCGTGGTGGGCGGTCCGGTGACGCGCAGCGGGGCGAGCTCGTCGGCAACGCCTCCGAGCACGGCTGATCAGCGGGGAGCCAGTTTGGACGGTCGCAGAGTGCTCCCACACGGGAGTATCCGGAGGGCGAGAGCACGCCGGCCATGCCCTCGCAACTGCTGTGGCGTGGATCTCCTCACAACCGCGCGGCGTATTTCGTCATCCTGGCGACCCTATTCGATGAAAGTAAGTAGGACGATCATGAGTGGCTCGAGTCCCGTGGAGGTGGTGGTGATCGGTGCCGGCTACGCCGGCGCGATCGCCACCAACCGCCTGCTCGCCTCGCTGACCGAGGCCGAGCGCCGTCACCTGCGGGTGAGGGTAATCAACCCGCGCGCGGACTTCGTGGAGCGTATCCGGTTGCACCAGTTGGCCGCCGGCTCACGCGAGAGCGTCACGCTGCCGCTCGCTGACGTGCTGCACGAGGCCGCCGAGCTGATCGTCGGCAGCGCCAAGATGATCAATCCCGACGACCGCGAGGTGACCGTCGCGACGGCCGACGGAGAGATGATGCTGCACTATGACCATATGATCTACGCCCTCGGAAGCGTAGCCGCTGCTCCGGTCCCGGGCGCTCGCGAGAATGCGTTCCTGCTCGCTGACGTTGACGACGCCGAGCGCGCAGCCGCGGCCATCAACGGCTGCGACAGGGGACAGCAGGTGGTCGTCGTCGGCGGTGGCTTGACCGGGGTGGAGGCGGCGAGCGAGATCGCCGAACGGCACAGCGATGTGAATGTCATGTTGGTGTCGGCTGGTCCGGTGCTGGGGTTCATGCGGCCCGCCGCTCGACGATCGATCCTGCGCAGTCTCTGCCGCCTCGGAGTGCGCGTCGAAGCGGGCGTCGCCGTCAGCGCGATCGAGGGCGGCCAGATCAAATTGGCCGACGGCCGCGAGATCGACTTCGACGTGTGCCTGATGGCGGCATCGTTCGCGGTGCCCGACCTGGCAAAGGTCAGCGGATTGGCCGTCGACGATGCCGGGCGGCTGCGCGTCGATGAGTACCTGCGTGCGCTTGACGCACCGAGGGTTGTCGCTGCGGGCGACGCGATGGCCGCGCCGGACGTGGTTGGCAGGCACCTGCGGATGGGCTGCGCCTCAGCACTCCCGCTAGGTGCGCATGCGGCTGGCACTGTGTTGGCGGCAATTCGCGGTCAGGAACCCACCCGGGTGTCGGTGGGCTATGTGGTGCAATGCATCAGCCTGGGCAGACGGCGCGGCTATATCCAGGCAGTGCGGGCTGACGACTCGCCCCGGCCGTTTCATCTCGGTGGGCGTCCGGCCGCGATGGTCAAGGAGACTATCTGCGCAATGGTCTTGGACGCGCCCCGCAACGAGCGAACGAAGCCCGGCTCGTACACCAGCCCCAAGGGACCGCGAGTCGCCGCATGACCCGCATCCCAGAACCCGATGACAGCCCTGATGCGACAGGGGATGCCGCAGTTCGGCGGCGGCTGCTCGCCATCGCCTACAGGATGACCGGGTCACGTCACGACGCCGAGGACGTGGTACAAGAAGGCCTGGCGCGCTGGCACCAGCTCACCGACGACCAGCGGACATTGGTGCGGGAACCGCTGGCGTGGCTGACTCGGGTAGTCAGCCGGCTGTGCCTGGACCAGCTGCGGTCGGCCCGGGCACAGCGGGAGCAGTACCGGGGGATCTGGCTGCCAGAACCGCAGCTGGGTGACTCCGGGTTCGGGCCCACCGACCCGGCCGACCGCGTCACGCTGGACGATTCGGTCTCCTATGCGTTCCTGGTTGCGCTGGAGAAGTTGACCCCACCAGAGCGGGTCAGCTTCATCCTCCATGACGTGTTCGGCGTACCGTTCGCGGAGATCGCCGCAACAGTCGGGCGCAGCGCGGCCGCTTGCCGTCAGCTGGTGGTGACGGCGCGGGCACATCTGGCCGCCGAGCCGCGCTTCGACGTTGCCGGCGCCGAGCGTGACCGGGTAGTGGCCGTGTTCCTCGATGCCTGCCGCGGTGGTGACCTGCGCAGCTTGGTGGCGGTGCTCGATCCGGACGTGGTGTCGGTTGCCGACGGCGGCGAGCAGATCCGGGTCGCCCGCCGGCCGATCGTTGGCGCGGAGGCGGTGGCCACGTATCTGCTGGGCGTCCTCGCTACACAGGGCGGCCACACGACGATGTCGCTGGAGCAGATCAACGGCCGCGTCGGAATTGTGATCCGCGACGGCGTGGCACTTGTCGGCACAGTCGACCTCGCGATCGTCGGTCGGCGGGTTGCCCGGATAGCCATCCAGGTCAACCCGGAGAAGCTGGACGCGCACGGCGATGACTGAACGCGAACGGTTCGAGTACGTCGTTGTCGGAGAAGGCAACGCCAGCGCTGCTCTGACCGCGCGGCGGTTGACTGAGGACCCCGAGGTCTCGGTGTTTCTGCTAGTCGGCCCACCCGGGATCCGCATCCCCGCGGCGTTCCCGCAGCCGTTCAAAACCCGTTAGGACCTGCATTCCAAGGCCGCGGCGCGATGCGGCACCCCCGACCGTCTCATCGACACCACCAACTGACTTTTAGCTAGGAGACTCCATGTCAGCCCCGATGTCGCCCCGCCTCAAAAGCGCAGCTCTACGCGGAGCGTTCGCGCTGCCCAGCCCGGTGCGACGAATGCTCGCTGGGCGCGCCGTCGTCCTGGACGGCCAGCAGCTCGCTGTGGAGGCGCAGCTGCTGCTTCGGCTATTGCGCTTGGATGGCAGAGACGAGCTGTGGGCCGGGTCGGTCGCCGACTCACGAGCCGCGATTGAGGAGAGCGCGCAGATGGTCGGCGGCAAGCGGGTGCCGGTCGAGCGCCTGGAGACCAGCGTGCCCGGGCCAGGAGGCGAGCTGGCGGCACGGCTTTACACCCCTGCCTCGCTCGCGCCCGGCTCGGGTCTGCTGGTGTTCTTCCACGGTGGCGGCTGGGTGATCGGCAGTCTGCGCACTCACGACGCACTCTGCGCCTACCTTGCACATAACGCTCAGGTGCGGGTGCTGTCGGTGGATTGCCGGCTGGCTCCGGAGCATCCGTTCCCGGCTGCGGTACATGACGCCTACGCCGCCTACGACCATGCTGTCCGCATCGCCGAGAGCCTCGGCGCCGACCCGAACGCAGTGGCCGTCGGCGGCGACAGCGCAGGAGCCAACCTGGCGGCGGTGGTATCCGCCTCACCGGGCAGGCAGCCGGCATTCGCACTGCTGCTCTATCCGCGCGTCGACTTCAGCGCGCGACGTCGTTCGCACGAGCTGTTCCGCAGCGGCTATTTCCTCACCGCGCGCAGCATCGAGAACTTCGAGAGCCTCTACATCGATTCCGAGCACGAGGCGGATCCGCGCGCGTCGGTCCTGCTCACCGAAGATCTTGCCGGGTTCCCCGCGACCTACCTGAGCACGGCCGGTTTCGATCCGCTTCGCGACGAGGGCGAAGCGTTCGCAGCCCGGCTGGCCGATGCCGGCGTGTCAGTCGAGCTGAGCCGGCATCCGGACCTGATCCACGGCTACGCCAGCCTCTTCCCACTCGGCGGCCGGTTCCTGCAGGCCACCGCGGAGGCGGCCGATGCGCTGCGCACGGGGTTGGCCCGGCGGCCAGAGCGCCGGGACGGATTCCTTCGGCCTGGCGCTGGTCTCTAAGCGTTCAACCAGTACCCGCTTGCCGTCGGTCATCTGCGCGTTCTCCAGTGCGGCTCGTGAGGCGGGCGACCGACCCGGGCCAACGGGCTCGTCTCGCCATCCATGCGCAACAGACGAAGCAGCGGCTGCGCCTCCACCGTGAGCCGCTGGTCGTCCACGCAAACGGGCCGTCTGGCGAGCCGCTGCGGTCGGCATCGCCATCCAGACCAGGATCCGCAGGCCGGCCTCCAGCGGCGAGTAGCCCAGCCCGATCTGGAACAGCTGGGTGATCATGAACAGTGACCCGAGCAGTGAGATGAACTGGAAGAACGTCACCCCGTTCGCGGCCGTGAAGGCGCGACGCTTGAAGTACTCGAGCGGCAGCATCGGCGTACGGGTGCGCGATTCCCAGGCCAGGAATGCGGCCAGCAGGACCACACCGGTGGCGAGTGCGCCGATGACCTCGGGGCTGCCCCAGCCGGCGATCGGCGCCCGACAGGCGCCCAGGTCAGTCCGAACAGCGCTGCGCCAACCATCACGAGGCCGGGGAGATCCAGCTGCTGTCGCGGACCACGGCTCTCCTTCAGTAACCGTGTGGACAGCGCGGCGACAACAAGCCCTACTGGGACGTTGATCCAGAAGATCCATTGCCAGGAGATCCCTTCCACGATCGCTCCGCCCAGCACCGGACCAGCCGCGACACCGAGACCGGAGACGCCGCCCCAGATGCCGATTGCGGCGCCTCGCTTCTCGACCGGGAAGGCGTTACTGATCAGTGTCAAGGTGAGCGGCATGAGGACTGCGGCACCGACACCCTGCAGGACCCGCGAGGCGATCAGCTCGCCTGCTGTCGACGACAATGCCGCCGCCGCGGACCCGGCTGTGAACACGAGAAGGCCAAGAACATAGAGCCGGCGACGCCCGAAACGATCACCCAGCGATGCCCCGGTAAGCATCAGGCAGGCGAAAACCAGGTTGTAGGCGTTGATCGTCCATTCCAGATCGGACAGGCTCGCGTGCAGGTCCGACCGCAAGGTGGGAAGCGCAGTAGCCACCACGACGACGTCGAGCGAAGTGAGGAAAGCGCCGAGTGCGGCTAGCGCCAGCGTCCAGCCCTTCCGTGCGGGTGGAGCGGTACCGGCTACCGGCCTGCTTGGTATTGGGTGATCTTCATCAATCGGTGTAGTGGTCACCCTGGTAGAGACCCAGCAGCGAGTGCAAACGCATCGCATCGCATCGCATCGCATCGCACGACGGCGCCCGCGCCCCCAGGGCGTACAGAGGACCGGCTAGGCGACCGGGCGGCGCCCGAGAAATGCGATGAGCTGGTCACTCGGGCTGGCCAGAGGTGACACGGGGACCGGCGCGCCGAACAGCGACTCGCGCATCCAGTTGTCGACGACCAGCTGCGACAGGGTCAGCAAGCCGAGGGCGAGCCTCGCCGGAATCGGGTGGTGGTGGCCGCAGGCAACAGAAATGTCCCACCCGTGTACTGCGATCTCGACGGCGCCGGAAACCATCACCACGTCGCGCGCAATCAGCGAGCCGCCAACGGCAATCCGACCATCGGATTGCGGGGCGCCAGCGCACGTGTCGAGCAACTGGCGGGACCGCGCCCGGAAAGTCGTCACCAGCACGCTCGTCGGATCACGACATTCATCCAGTCCGTCCTGCTGCGGGCAGTGGTCGATGAATCCCAGTTCGACCCCCTGCTGGAGGTCCGTGAGAGAGCCGTTGACATGCGCGAGAAGCTCGTGGAGATCCCAGTCGCTGCAGGGTGTCGGCAGGGGACCGAAGCCGGCCACGACAGCGTCCATGCTCTCCTGCGTGTAGCAGATCGCCCGCTCCAACAGGCGAAGCGGACCACTCATGCCCTCCACAGAATCACCTGTGTACCTCCGGCGCCAAGGTGATAGGCAGGCCGAAGGTGGGGAACAGTTCGGGGTCGTTGAAGGACACGATGCGCGAGATGCCAGTGGAGGTGATTGTGAGCACCTGAACCGCGTGGGGTCGGTAGAGACCGTCGTCGTGACGCCAGTAGGTCGCTACGGCGGGTTGATCGTTCGCGGTGATGAGGATCATCCGAATCGATGCGTGGACTGTGAAGACGTCCTTCTCCAGGAAGCGGGCTACAGCGGCGCGTCCGCAGAACCAGGTCAGGTTCGGCGGCATCTCCAGCGCCACGTCATCCCGCAGTACGGCCATAAGGGCAGTGATGTCAGCACCCTCGAAAGCCGAGACGTACTGGTCGAGCAGCGCACGCACCTGAGGATCGGTGGGGTCGGTCTGCTCGTCCTCGGTCGGCGCGACCCGCTGCAACTGAGCCCGTGCGCGTTGCAGCAAGCTGTTGACTGCGACGGTGGTGATGTCCAGCAGGTCGGCGACCTCAGCTGCCCGCCAGGCCAGCACGTCGCGCAGGATCAGTACGACACGCTGCTTGGCCGGCAGGTGCTGGAGGGCAGCGATGAGCGCAAGCCGGACGCTGTCCCGCGCCGCCACGATCACGGCCGGATCCGTAATTGGCTCGGCCCGCGGGCCTGGCAACGGCTGCACCCAGGCGGTCTCCACGGGCGCGATGGTCAACGGCCGCTCGGGATCGTCACTCGGCGCACCCAGGCCCGACGGCAGGAGACGTCGACTGCGGTGCTCCAGGGCGGACAGGCACACGTTGGTCGCGATCCGGTAGAGCCAGACGCGCAGCGAGGAACGTCCCTCGAAACGTCCGTACGAACGCCAGGCGCGCAGGTAGGTCTCCTGGACCAGGTCCTCGGCATCGTTGATCGATCCGAGCATCCGATAGCAATGGGAGAGCAGCTCCTGCCGGAACGGATCGATGCGCCGAGCAAACTCCTCGTCATCCGATCTGACCGCGATTTCTACTGCATCCACCCCCGAAGACCTCCCTCGCCATCGTCTGGAACCCGATCGGGGCGCTCCATGAATACAGACCGGCCTGACGGCCGAAAGTGATCGGTCAGGTCGTCATTGCGCCGGGAAGTTGCTCCACATCCACCTCTCCCGCGCGCTGCCGGGCGGGAGGTGCTGCACACTGGCCACGAGTGCGAGGCGCAGGCTCGAACGGGCCGCGACGACGTCGGCTGAATCCTCGCCCCATCGGCTTCATGCCGCGTTACACCTCCGGTGCATCGCCCGGCTGGCCGCTGGCGGTTGCGGGCCGGTAAGTGAGGCTCGCCAGGCCGGGATCGTGGCCTCGGCCTGCTCGCAGGAGTTCCCAGCGGTGACTCTCCTCACTGTCGCGGAAGAGGGCAGTGCCGCCGGAGACGAAGACCGGCACGATCGTGAGGGTCAACTCGTCGACGAGGCCCGCGTCCACGAGTGCCTGCCCGAAGCGACCGTGGCCATAGACCACGAGGTCGTTGCCACCGGCCTGCTTTAGTGCGCGGACCCCCTCGACAACCTCACCGGCGATGACAGTGGTGTTATCCCACTCCGCCTCGGCCAGGGTCGACGAGAACACATACTTAGGCATCCGGTTGAGGAAGTCGGCGTACGGACCTGTCGCGGTCGGCCACTGCCGCGCGAAGGTCTCGTACGTGCGCCGACCCATCAGGAACGCGTCACTCCGTTCGAGGGCGGCCAGCGAGTGTGCAGCACTTCCCGCCCCGAAGTATGGCCCGGCCCACGTCATGGGCTCACTGATGACTCCGTTGAGCGATACGAGAACGGACTGCACCAGTCGGCGGGTGTTGTTTTCAGTCATGACACAGAGACCGCGCAGAGCCGAAAAAGGAATCGGTCGAGTCGGGCCGCCTGGAACTGCTCTCAGTCGGAGGCTGTCGGATGATCGATCGGGAGGCGAACTGCAGGCGTGGAAGAAGCGGTGGGTGCGGTCGACGTCGCCGTGGACCGGGGCATTTTCAGATTAGCCGCTTCAGCCGGTACGGCGGCGTGCGGCCGGGCCGGGACGCGGTACGGCGTCGCGCGGGGATGAAAGGCTGTGGCCGGACTCGCAGCGTAGCTCGGCGTGGACGTCGGAGTCACAGTCGCGGTGGGCGATGGTGAGGGGCGAGCCTCCGTCGCCGACCAGGTACTTGTCACCCCAGTCGCGGATCGCGATCAGGAGTGGATAGAGGTCGAAACCCTTCTCGGTCAAGCGGTACTCGTAGCGCTGACGCGAGCCCGGTTCGCGGTACGGGACCCGGTGGAGGATGTCGTGTTCGACGAGATTCGCCAACCGGTTGGACAGGACTTGCCGGGGGATCGCGGTGCGGATCCGCAGGTCGTCGAAGCGACGGATGCCGTTGAACACCTCGCGCAGCACCACCACCGTCCACCGATCACCGAGGATCTCCATCGCCCGGCCGATCGGGCAGTTGTCCACGGACCAGTCGAGGGCGTTGTTCGTCGCCGTCGTACCACTCATGCAGGGCATTGTAGTGATCGCTAGGTCTCATTGACAGACTCAGGTAGGTGGTGTGAGGCTGGGTCCATGACTGAGACCCAGCTGCCGATCCGCAGCCGTACGTTTTCCTGGGCCGATCCGACACTGACGGCAGCGAGGGTTGGATCCACTTCGGGGCTCGAGATGCTGCAGGCTATGCGTGACGGCGACATCCCGCCGCCGCCGATCCTGCAAATGGTCGGTGGGACTGGCTTCGAGGTCCAGGAGGGCCACATCACGGTCTTCATGCCGGCGGCGGAGTTCCACTACAACCCGCTCGGAACCGTCCATGGCGGGATCATCGCGACGCTACTCGACACCGCGGCCGGGTGCACGGTCCACTCCACGCTTCCGGCCGGTGTCGGCTACACGTCACTCGACCTGATGACCCGCTTCCTGAAGCCGGTCACCGTTGCCTCAGGCACTCTCCGCTGCGAAGGCGCTATCATCACCCGGGGCCGCCGCACCGCCGCTGCCGAAGCCCGCCTCCTGGACGAGCGTGGCACACTCCTTGCCCACGCGACGTCAACCTGCCTGATCTTCGACATCCCCACCCCTTGAGCTGTCCACTGCGTTGGCGGCGCCCAGATCCAGGCAGGTGACGTACGGGTGTTGGAGTCGTGGACGCGTTCGCCGTCGTTGCGGGCGGGTCTGGCGCAGCGGGCCCGGATCGTGTCGCTAGCCGGTGACGGTGTACCGGTGAAGGACATCGTGGCGCGGGTCGGGGTGTCCAAGCCGACGGTGATCGGGTGGAAGAAGCGTTACGCGGCCGAGGGTCTGGGTGGGCTGGACGACCGGCCGAAGGCGGGCCGGCCGGCCACGGTCGATGAGGTGGCGGTGGTGCTGGCGACGTTGGAGCCGCCGCCGGAACGCCTCGGGGTGACGCACTGGTCGTCGCGGCTGCTGGCCGACCATCTCGGCGGGATCTCGCATGTGTGGGTCGGCAAGATCTGGAAGAGGTGGGGCCTGCAGCCGTGGCGGGTCGAGACGTTCAAGTTCTCCACCGACCCCGAGCTGGAGGCCAAGGTCCGTGATGTCGTCGGCCTGTACCTGAACCCGCCCGACACCGCGATCGTGTTGTCGATCGACGAGAAATCCCAGATCCAGGCCCTGGACCGGACCGCGCCGATCCTGCCGCTGCGCCCCGGGCTGCCCGAGAAGCGCAGCCACGACTACCGCCGCAACGGCACCACCACACTGTTCGCCGCGCTCGAGATCGCCACCGGCAGAGTCGTCGACGCGTGCATGCCCAGGCACCGCCACCAGGAGTTCCTGCGGTTCCTCCAGCAGGTCGCGAAGGCCTACCCACGCAAGAAGCTGCACATCGTGGTCGACAACTACGCCAGCCACCAGCACCCCCAGGTCCGCGCGTGGCTGGCGAAGAACCCGCGGATCCAGCTGCACTTCACCCCGACCAGCGGCTCCTGGCTCAACATGGTCGAGATCTTCTTCGGCATCATCACCCGCCAGGCCATCCGGCGCGGCACCTTCACCTCAGTCCGCGACCTGACCGACGCCATCCGAGCCTTCATCGACGGCTGGAACGACCGCTGCCAACCCTTCATCTGGACCAAAACCGCCGACGACCTCCTCGACCACTGCAAACCCGGTCAAAGAACATCGTTTACGCGACACTAGGTCGGTGATCGAGTCGCACTCCCCGGTCGCGTACTCCGGGTGGCCACATGAGCCCGGACGGGGCGGCTCGAGCGATCACCGCAGCGTGCGTGGTGGCGTCGCGATCGCTCGGACGACGCCCGCGTTCAACATCGAGAAGCTCACTACCCACAACACCCTTCACGAAGGCGGCTCGGAGTCCATTGCCCCGGTCAGTGAGACGCGGGACACAGTTGCATCAGGATGCTACGAAGTTCGTATAATCTGAGCTTCAGACGAGGATGTCGGGGACCCATCATCACAGAGAAGGGACAGGTCATGATCTTGGCTATCGGGCCGATGCGGGGTACCCGGTTCGCGTCGTACCGTGGCGCGCGCTACAGACTCTGTCATTGGCCCGTTCCTCCCTACTGAGTTCGGTCTTCCTCTGGGTCTACGCGACGCACACTGATCAGGCGGACCCCCAGGTCTCGGATCCTGGCCAGCAGCCCGTGCAGCGCCGACTGATCGGCGAATCTACCCAAGATGACTGTCTGCCTGTCATCGCTCCTGACGTTGAGGTCCTCGAACCAGCTCGGGTCGAGGACACCCTCGATACGGATCTCGTAGCCGATGGGGGATTCCACGTCGCTCATTTCCGATCGCCCGCTTTCTGGACAGCCGGGCCCACGGATCGGCGCCGCGAGTTGAGCGTCTTTGTGTTGGATGGTTCGGGACTGTGGGCGAGGCTGACTGCTGTCAATTTGGGCCCCCCGTCGGTGAGCGTCTTCGACAGCCGGCACGTTACGAAGACCCGTGGGGTCGAGGCATCACCCAAAGGTGCGTTGGGGGTGGAATCTTCCGTGGTCCGCAGCTGGCAGAATCTGGCATGGGAGCGGGCGCAGCTCAGTCCAGCGGTTGGCCCGGTCGTTAGGATCATGGCGATAGGGGATCCTGGGTGCAGCGAGCGGTAGGTCACCGATGACGAAGCGTCCCGCGGCGAACTCGTCCGAGGCCGCCGCGTACGAGCGAGACATCCTGCTGGCCACCAAGCTGCATCCGCCCCGCCCGCAGCCCGGCTTCGTTCCGCGACCGCGGTTGCTGGCCAGCCTTGACGACGCCCTCACCCGCGGCCTCGTGCTGGTCTGCGCTCCGGCTGGATTCGGCAAGACGGCCCTGCTGGCGGACTGGATCCGACGCGATCGGCGGCCGGTCGCCTGGCTGTCGCTCGACGCCGGCGACAGCGACCCCGCGAGATTCTGGCGCCATGCCGCCGCAGCCCTGGACCAGGCGCGTCCCGGGGTCGCAGAGCGGCTCATGCCGCTCCTCGAACCACCCCCAACCTCCTTCGAGGGGCTGGTGTCGGCGCTGATCAACGAGCTGGTCGCGCAGCCCGCCGATGACGAGCTGCTGCTGGTCCTCGACGACTACCACCTGATCGACTCGGCGCCGGTGCATGCGTCACTGATGTTCCTGCTCGAGCATCTGCCTCCGGGATTTCACCTGGTGCTGGCCAGCCGGGCCGACCCACCGCTGGCCCTCGCGCGGCTGCGAGCCCGCGGGCAGCTCGCCGAGGTGCGCGTCGCCGACCTGCACTTCACCGCCGAGGAGGCCGCGGCCCTGCTCCTCGAGACGGTGGGTTCCGAGTTGCCCGAGTCCGCTGTGGCGGCACTGTCGGCACGGACCGAGGGGTGGGCGGCCGGACTCCATCTGGCGGCCCTATCGCTTCGAGGCCAGGCCGACGTCACCGGCTTCGTCACGACGTTCAGCGGGAGCCACCGCTACGTGCTGGACTACCTGGGCGAGGAAGTGCTGGAACGCCAATCGGAACAGGTACGAGCGTTCCTGCTGGAGACCTCGGTTCTGGAGCGGCTGTCCGGCGAACTGTGCGATGCGGTCACCGGCCGAACCGATGGCCAGGCGATGCTTGAGAGGGTCGAAGCCGCCGGCTTGTTCTTAGTACCCCTGGACGAGGTACGCGGCTGGTGGCGCTACCACCACCTGTTCGCCGACCTGCTCCGGGCCCGCCAGCGGCAGGAGCAGCCCGAGCGGGTCGCGGCGCTGCATCGAAACGCGGCTGGCTGGCATGAGCAGCACGGTCTGGCCGACGAAGCCGTACGCCACGCGGTGGCCGCTGGGGAGATGACCTGGGCGGCTCGGCTCATCGAGCAGCACTTCGACGCACTGTTCTATCTGCGGGGCGAGGGCGTCACCGTGCAACGGTGGCTCGCGGCGCTCCCCGATCAGCTGATTCGGTCCCGCCCCCGGCTGCTGCTGGCACAGGCGGCGATGGCGGATGCCAGCGGCCACGTGGGGGCGGTCGACGGGTTGCTGGATGCCGCGGAGGCCGCATCCGCGGGTCCGGCCGACGAGCCGTACGAGCCGTCGGCGGGCAAGGCCGCGAGCCTGCTGGTGAATGTCCCCGCGACCATCGCGATCTTCCGTGCCTATCTCGCCGAGCTCCGCGGTGACGCCGAGGCCACGGCCGCGTACGCCTCGCAGGCCCAGGCCGAGGTCGGTCGGGACGAGTCGATGCTGGGGTTCATCACCCAGGGGCATCTGGCCACGGCCGACTGGCTCCGAGGCCGACTGGAGGACGCCGAACGCGCGCTGTCGGCGAGCATCGACCAGTGGCGGTCGGCCGGGCACCGCAACCAGGTCGGCTGGGGGAGCCACCACCTGGCCCAGGTTCAGCGGGCACTGGGTCGACTGGACGCCGCGCAGGAAACCTACCGGCAGACGTTAGCCGTCACTGAAGTGACCGGCCGGCCAACCCTGCCCGCGGCCGGCATCGCGTACGCCGGACTGGCCGAGGTGGCTTACCAGCGCAACGACCTCGATACGGCTCGACGCTTTATCACCGACGGCATCGCGCTGTGCCGGCAGTTCACGTACACACCGCCGCTGGCGACCGCCCTCGCGACGTTGGCCTGGATCCGACAGGCCGACGGCGATACGGACGGCGCTCTGGAGGCGATGGGCGAGGCTGAGGGGGTGTCACCGGGCCCCGCGGTGGCGGATCTGCTCAACCCGGTCCCGGCGCACCGGGCGCGGCTGCTGCTGGCGCAGGGCGACGTCGCCGCGGCCGAGCGCTGGACGCGCGAGCGCGGTCTCGACGCCGTTGACGAGCCGGACTACCCCAAGGAGCTCGGACATCTCGTACTAGCGCGCGTCCTGCTCGCGAAGGACCTCGCCGACCAGGCCCTCCCGCTACTGGATCGGCTCCTCGCCGTGGCGAAGGCTCAACGCCGGATCGCGAGCGTCATCGAGCTGCGCGCGTTGCGGGCCCTGGCTTTCGCTGCTCAGGGCGACGCCGCCGCGGTGGACGCGCTGGCCGAGGCGCTCACCTTGGGCGGGTCCGAAGGCTACGTTCGGGTTTTCGTCGACGAGGGCGCGCCCATGCGGGACTTGCTCGACCGGCTGGTCGCGGCGCAGCGGAGTGAACACGCCGTGGCCCGCGCCGTCCCGCTCGACTACCTGGCTCGGCTGTTGCGTGCGTTCGACGAGAACGACACCGAGCCGGCCTCCGGGCGGGCCGCCGCGGCGATCCCGGGGCTGATCGGGTCGCTGACCGCTCGCGAGGTGGAGGTCCTCGGCCTGATGGCCGCCGGCAGGTCCAACCGGCGCATCGCCGACGAGCTGGTTATCACCCTGGACACCGTGAAGAAGCACGTCAGTCACATCCTCGACAAGCTGGGGGCCTCCAACCGTACGGCGGCCGTGACCCGCGGACGGCAGCTCGGGCTGATCGACTAGGCGCGTACGCTCTGCCGGGTTGGCACCGTCGTGCCCCGTCGGCCCCGAAAGATTCCACCCCACGAGCACCTTCGGGTGACGTTCGCGGCCGGAGTCGGCTCCTACCGTCCTCGGCATGACTGCAACAACCGTTGAACCTTCCTTTCTCGCGACCCGCCGAGGCAAGCTCACACTGGCTCTGCTGGCCGCGGTCGCCTTCCTCGACTTCATCGACGCGTCGATCGTCAACGTTGCGCTGCCCGAGATCAGGGACAATCTCGACTTCTCGGTGCAGAACCTGCAGTGGGTGCTCAGCGGCTACCTGCTCACCTACGGCGGCTTCATGCTCCTGGGCGGGCGGGCCGCCGATCTGCTGGGCCGCCGTCGCGTTCTCGTCGCCGGTACGACACTGTTCGCGATCTCGTCATTTGTCGGCGGGTTCGCCGGCAGCGCCGAGGTCCTGGTCGGTGCCCGCCTCGCGCAGGGACTCGGCGCCGCGATGATGCTGCCGGCCGCGCTTTCGCTCTTGACGACGCTGTTCCAGGAGGGCAAGGACCGCAACACGGCGCTCGGTGTGTGGGGTGGCGTGGCCGGCCTCGCCTCGGCCGTAGGTGTGTTCCTCGGTGGCGTGCTGACCGAAGGACCCGGCTGGCGGTGGGTGCTGTTCGTCAACCCGCCGATCGCCGTGCTCCTCCTGGGTGCGATCTTCTGGCTGCTCCCCGGTGAACGACGCCGTGCGCCGCTCGTCAACTTCGACATCGTCGGTACGGCCCTCGCTACCGGCGGGACTCTCCTCCTCGTGTACGCGCTGGTGAAGGCACCCGACCAGGGCTGGGACTCGGGCCGTACGATCGGCGAGCTCGCCGGGGCCTTTGCGCTGTTGGTCGCGTTCGTCGTCAACGAGCAGCGCAGCAAGAACCCGCTCGTACCGCTGTCGATCTTCCGCGTACGAGGCCTCGCGGCCGCCAACGTTACCCAGTTGATCGCTCTCGCGGGATTCCTGTCTATGTTCTTCTTCCTCACCCTGTACATGCAGAACGTGCTGGGCTACTCCCCGCTCGAGACCGGCGCCGCCTACCTCCCGCTCACTGCCGGTGTCGCCGTGTCGGCGGGCATCTCCTCGCAGTTGCTCGCCCGTATCGGCACGCGACCGGTGGCCTTCGTTGGTTCGATAGTCGCGGCCGGCGGTCTGTACCTGCTCTCGCGCCTGCCCGTCGACGGCTCGTACCTTGCCGACCTGCTCCCCGGTCTGATGGTCGTGTCGATCGGCCTCGGTGCCGTGTTCGTCGCCATCACCACGGCCGCGAACGCCGGTGTCTCCGCCGACAAGGCCGGACTCGCCGCCGCGCTTCTCAACGCCTCCCAGCAGGTCGGCGGCGCGCTCGGGCTCGCGATCCTCTCGGCGATCGCCACGTCGCGCACCAACCACCTGCTCGACCAGCGCACACCGGTGGCCGACGCGCTCACCTCGGGCTTCCACCGCGCACTGCTGGCCGGCAGCATCTTCGTGGCCGCCGCCGCGATCATCGCACTGCGCACCAGCAACACCCGCGGCGAGACAGAGGAACCCAACCCGGAGCCAGAGGCCCCGCTCGAGCCGGTGGCCCAAGCCGCTTGACCTAGCCGCTGCACACGCAGCCGTCCCCGCCACCGACCACCTAGAGGAGACAAGATGCCCAACGTCGATGCCTGGCATCAACGGACCCCGCACAGCGGCGACGTCGACTTCACCATGATGCACATCGCGCACGACGCGTTCACGCGCGACCTGCAGCGCATGGCATCCGCATGCGAACGCGGCCAAGCCCTCACCCCCGGCACGCTGGCCGATTGGGCGATGTTCACCAAGCAACTGCACATCCACCACACCACCGAAGACATCTCGCTCTGGCCGAAGCTGCGCGCGGCGGTCTCCGCGCCGGCGGAAACGGCCATCCTCAACGCGATGGAAGCAGAGCACGGCCAGATCGACCCACAGCTCGAACGCGTCGACGCAGCGATCGCCGCCCGCGACGAGACCGGCCTGGCCGACAGCATCCACACCCTGGCCGCGGCCCTGGCCGCCCACATGCGGCACGAGGAGAACGAAGCACTGCCGTTGATCGCGAGGTATCTCGGTCCAGCCGGGTGGGCCGAGTTCGGCCAAGACATCCGAAAGACGCAAGGTGGCCTCCGTGGCGGCGCGGAGTACCTCCCGTGGGTGCTCGATGACGCACCCCCGACCGCTCGGGCCAGAGTCCTCCGACAGCTCCCGGCACCAGCCCGGCTCCTCTACCACCTTGTCTGGGCGCCGAAATACCACCGCACCCCGCGATGGGACACCACCCCAGCCGGCTCGGCCGAATCGCTGCCGAACGGTGACCGGTGAGGATGGAGAGGAACATGCGCGAGCTTGAACTGTCGGCCGGGACGATCCAGTACGAGGACACCGGCGATCACAGACCCGCCGTCGTATTGCTGCACGGGCTCATGATGGACGCGTCGCTGTGGGCGACGTGATCGCAGACCTCGCCGCCGACCACAGGTGCGTGGCGCCCGTGCTTCCGCTCGGCGCGCGCCGACATGCGATGCGCGCCGACGCTGACCACAACCACCTCGGAAAGCCAGTCTCTCCATGCCAACGATGAAGTCGGTGCAGACCGGCGCACCTGGCACCACCGGGCTCGGAGCCGCGGCCGAGCAGAATCCGGCCGCGCGTGGCCGACGCCCGGTGCCACCCGCGGTGTGGCAAGTGGTGCGTGAGCTGCTACTGCTCGGGTCGATGTACGTCGTCTACAGCATCGGGCGGATCTACGCCGCCGCCCACAGCGCCGCGGCGCTCGACAACGCACACCGGCTGATCGGCTGGGAACGCGCACTGGGACTGCCGAACGAGGCCCACCTGCAACACGCCTTCCTGCAGGTCCCGCACACGGCGCAGGCCGCGAACACGTTCTACGCCTGGGTGCATTTCCCGCTCACCGCGGCAGTCCTGATCTGGCTGTCGATACGGAGACCGGCGGCCTACAAAGGCGTGAGGTCGACGCTGATGGCGCTCACCGGGCTGGCCCTGGTCGGGCACACAGTGTTCCCGCTGGCACCGCCGCGGATGCTGCCGCAACTGGGCTGGGTCGACACCGGGATCAAGTTCGGCCAGTCGGTGTACGGGCCGAACAGCGACAGCGGGATGGCCAACCAGTTCGCCGCGATGCCGAGCCTGCACGTCGGCTGGGCCGCGCTGATAGCGATCGTGACGATCACGGTCACCCGCAGCAAGTGGCGCTGGCTATGGCTCGCCCACCCGGTCATCACCTTCGCCGTCGTCATCCTGACCGCCAACCACTACTGGCTCGACGGCCTGGTCGCACTCACCCTGCTCACCTGCTGCCTGCTGCTGGCCAGCGCCAGATATCGGTGGCGCGGCATCGAACCACTTCAGAAAGAGAGTCTCACCACGCCGACGATGAAATCTGTGCAGACCGGCGCACCCGACGCGACCTTTCTGCACACGAGCGGCGGGCCGCTCGGTCCCGGCGGGCAGATGACCGCAGTGCCTCTGGGCCACGAGCCAGCCGGCGAGATCGTCGAGATCGGAGCTGTGATGAACGAGAGCTTGATGGCGGAGACTGCGCTCATCCGAGGCGGCCAGCTGCCGGTCCCGACCGTGGCGTTCGTTCTGCAGGGGGGCGGCAGCCTGGCCGCCGGCCAGGTCGGGATGCTGCATGCACTGCTCGAGGCAGGGATCCGCCCCGACCTGGTGGTCGGATCCTCCGCCGGCGCCCTCAACGCTGTGGCCTTCGCGCAGAATCCGACCGAAGCCGGACTCGACGAACTCCAGGAGCTCTGGGCGCGGATCCGGCGCAGCGACATCTTCCCATTCAGCCCGCGCCACCTGGTCCACGGACTGACCGGACGC
This sequence comes from Kribbella sp. VKM Ac-2568, assembly GCF_004345365.1. Taxonomy (GTDB): domain Bacteria; phylum Actinomycetota; class Actinomycetes; order Propionibacteriales; family Kribbellaceae; genus Kribbella; species Kribbella orskensis. The sequence goes on along the minus strand of NZ_SLVF01000021.1, from coordinate 61,690 downwards.
CGCAGCGGCCTGGTCCCGCCCGATCGCCTGCGCGCCCTGCTGGCCAGGCACATTGTCATCAGCCGCCTCGAGGACGCGGTGATCCCGGTCCGCGTCGTCACCACCGACGCCGCCACTGGCCATCCGGCCGTGCTGTCGACCGGTCCCGCTCTACCCGCACTGCTCGCCAGTGCTGCGCTACCCGGCATCTTCCCGCCGGTCGAACTCGGCGGACGGTGGCTCATCGACGGCGGCGTGGCCGCCGACACACCGATCCTGCAGGCCGAAGAATCGGGCGCCACAACCAGCTACGTGCTGCCGATGGGGTCGGCCGGCCCGACCCGGCCCGCCCAAGGGGCGGTGAACAACGCGTTCCTGGCGACCCGACAGATGCTCAGCCGGATCACTGCCGACGATGTCGCCATGGCCCGCGGCCAGGTCCACCTTCTTCCGTCACCGGTGACCGCGAGCGTGAGCCCGATGGACTTCCGCAGCAGCAGACAACTCATCCGTGACGCATACGACACCACCAGATCATGGCTGACGGCACACGCGGCAGCTGCCTGAGCCACCGACCGGCACTTGGCAGCGCCTCGCGACGCCACGATTGCGCCTATCAGTTGGCGACACCCCGCCCATTGGCCGTCACCGTGGCCACCGGACGCGTCGTCGTACTCTGCACCTGCAATGCGCCTTCCCGCTTCGGCCATTCTGAGTCTTAGACACACCCAGAATCCCTTGCAGGTTAGGCACTTCTCTGCATCTACGACGCGTGTCGACCCCCGCCCCCCGGTTCGTGAGACGGTCTGCCGGGTCGCCAAGACCCCGCCGTACAAGCTGGGTCGGCCGTTCACGACGTGGAGCCTCGCGAAGCTGGTCGAGTACCTGGCCGAGCACAAGCGCATCGCCATCAGCGTCGAGTCGGTGCGTCAGATCCTGCGCAAGGCCGGCATCAGGTGGCAGGCGACCAAGACCTGGAAGGCCAGCCGGGACCCGGACTTCGCGGCGAAGATGGCCCGTGTCCTCGATCTCTACGACCATCCACCGGCCGACGCCCCGGGTGATCTGCGCCGACGAGTTCGGCCCGTTGAACCTCCAGCCCAGGCCCGGCCGGGGGTGGTTCCCCACCCGACGCCCGGCCCGGCTGCGCGCCACCTACAACCGGACCGGCGGGGTGCGGCACATGTTCGCCGCGCTGGATCTGGCCACCGGGCAGATGTTCTACCGGTTCCGCGACCGCAAACGCTTCACCGAGTTCCTCGCGTTCCTCAAACAACTCCGCGCCCGGTTCCCGGGCGGGAAGCTGTACGTCGTGTGCGACAACTACTCGCCGCACAAGAAGGCCGAGGTCACCAATTGGTGCCGGACCAACGGCATAGAGCTGGTGTTCACCCCGAGCAACGCGTCGTGGCTGAACTGGATCGAGTGCGAATTCACCGCGCTGCGCTCCTTTACCCTCGACGGCAGCGACTACCCCAGCCACGCTGCTCAGGAGAACGCGATCGCCGGCTGCGTCCGCTGGCGCAACAAGCACGCCAAGCCCAAGCGGCACTTCGCCGTCGACTCCAAGATCCGCCGACCCGATTACCTACCCAACTGTGGCGGACCATGCAAACTTGCAACGCGAACCCCAGCCGCGAGTGATCACAACGGCGTTTGCCGATCAACCGGCGGTCCTCGTCGTCGAGGAAGAAGAACCGCTCCAGCTTCGGACGGCTCGGCTCCAGGTGGAATGCCCCGTACGACTCGGCCTGCTCATCAGTCAAGAACTCCACCGGCACGGCGAAACCGTAGCGTCAGGCGGTTGACCAGCGAATCTGGAGATTAGCGCCAACGGCTGTACCGCTGCCACTCAACCCCGGCATCCTGCGCTTCTTCGCCGACTCACCGCCAACCCCCTGGCGGATCCTCACCTGACGAGGCTCCCGCCTGTGAGTGTCAGGGGAGGGTGACCGGGGTCAGGTGCGGGCGTTTGGCGGTCCGGCCGTCGGCGGTGGAGCGACCTCGAAGGCGACGGTAGGCCCAGGGGGTGACGAAGGAGGCTATCCAGGCGAGCTCGGTGCGGGTGGCTTGCCAGGGTGTCGGGCGGGCTTGGGGTTCCAGCGGGAGGGTCCAGGCGTCGTCGCTGCCAGGCAGACCGAACAGGTGGCTCATCGCGGCGGCGATACGGGCATGACCAAGTGGGCTGGCGTGCAGACGATCCGTGCTCCACATTCTCGGGTCGGTGGCGAACGCGTGCGGGTAGGTGTCGGCCACCAGTACGCCGTGCCTGTCCGCGGCGGCTGTGATCCGGGCGTTGAACTCGATCACGCGGGGTCGCAGGCGCTTGGCGAGCGGCGCGATCTTCCCGATGTCAGGCAGCGTGACCGTGGCGACCACCGCACCGGCGGCCGTGAGAGCTGCGAAGATCTCCTCGAGGTCCGCGACGACCTCGGCAGCGCGGAAGCCCGGCCGGATCAGGTCGTTCATCCCGCCCAACACGGTTGCGATGTCGGGCTCCAGGGCCAGGGCCGGCTCCAGTTGCCCAGCCCGGATCTTGGCGGTTCCGAGGCCACGGATCGCGAGATTGGCGTACTGCAGGCCCGGGTTCGCCTCAGCCAGCTGATCGGCCAGCCGGTCGGCCCAACCCCGATAGCCGGCGCTCCCGTCCCAGTCGCCGAGCCCCTCCGTCTGGCTGTCGCCCAAGGCAACATAGCGCTGGTAAGTCATGACGTTCCCCTCCGTTGGCGTAGCACTTCGGCGGTCGTGGTCGACCAGTCGCGCACGACCTGCTGGAACCGGATGCCGCCCAGGCAGGTCAGGTAAGGCCCGATCTGCTCACCCCGCCGCAGAAAGGTCTGCTCGTCGAGGTCGCCGCGCAGCCGGAGCAGGATCTGGCCGAAGAGTTCGAGTTTGGCTGACGCCTCCGCGGCCCGCTCCTCGAGCTGGGCTATCACCGGTTCCGGATCGAGCTGGTCGATCACCTGGATCTTGACCAGCAGGTCGTCGCGGAACGACAGCGGCTTGGAATCCGCCGCCGCGAACTTCGCCAGCTCCTCGAGCCCGGCCGGCGTCACGGTGAACACCCGCTTGTTCGGCCGGTCTAGTTGGACCACCTCGCGGCCGCTGATCAACCCGGCCTGCTCGAGCCGGGTCAGCTCGGAGTACAGCTGCTGTGGTGAGGCGGACCAGAAGTTCGCCACCCCGACATCGAAGGCCTTGGCCAGCTGGTAGCCGCTGTACTCCTCGTCGCACAACGCTGCCAGCACTGCGTGCCGAAGACCCATGAGCGTTCCCTACCCAAGAAATTGACTAGTCATGACTATGACTAGGGATATCGACGTCCGTCAAGCGGGCCGATTTCTTTACTTGTCACAACAAATGGCAGAGGTGGCTGACTACGTAGCCGCTCAGGACCGGTACGACGACCAGATGAACTACCGCCGGAGTGGCCGCAGTGGCCTGCAACTGCGGGCGATCTCGCTCGGGCTGCTGCACCGTCGCCACGCTCCAACCGATGGCCGAGGGCGGCGATGCCACACCGCTGAGCCGGACAGCCGTCGTCCACGACATTGAGAGCTGGCGGGCGCTGAACGAGAACAGGAACTGGGTACCGGGTACTGGGTACTGGGCGCCGGCCGCAGCTGTGCGACCTTGTTTAACGAGACCTGGGCATTGGCCACAGTGATGGGCGAGCGCCGGACACCGCGCCGTACCCCGCGACCGCGGCGCGGTGCCGGATCGAGGACTTCGTCCGGGACGAGCTCGTTCCAGCCATCTGCTCCGCGCGGCCGACCGCTGACTACTCCACCGCAACATGCCCGGAAACGCCGCCTGAGGCCAGCACGATCGCAAGCACCTGAGGGCCCGCAAGATTCGTAACGCTGACCGGTGGATGTGTCAGGTGAAGCTGCCGGCAGCAAGGCTGCGCTCGAATGCGTCTACCTCGCCTCGCTGGCCGGCGGACCAGCGAGGCGAAGCATGTCCTTACCGGAACGCGTGAATGTGGCGCCGGGCCCAGTCGTCGAAGGTGCGCGGTGCGCGGCCCAGGATCTGCTCCGTGTGCGGGCTGATCCGCTGCTCTGCCGGGGTAGGTTCGCCGAGGATGGCCAGGGTCCCGTCGACCACCGGCTCGGGCATGAATCGCACCATCTGCGTGCGAGCCTCCTCACGGGTCTGGTCGACGAACCGGACCGGCTGGCCCAGCGCCTCGGGCCATCAAACCGATGACGGCGAGCCCGATGGCCGCCAGGGGAGAGTCGCTTGAACTCCACGTCGGTTGAAAATCGGACACCAGCCTCCGGGTCGATCCCCAATCTCGAGGCGGGTAATCGCCGTCGCTGCCCTTCCGCGCGCAGCGCCGACCACCGGATACACACGCCCCGAACAGCGGTCCGCTGCGGTCCGACCAGCTCCCGTCGGTTGGCTCTGGATGGAAGCCGGCCGGCTGGACCTACTGCACGCGACAGGCCATACGAGTGGCGGCGTGGCAATCGTCGGCGACGGCCAGGCCGGATTGGCCACTGCCTCATCGCCGCGTGCGAGCAGGCATCGCACCCGGCGAAGACTTCGTCAGCGATTGACGCAATCAGCATCCTTGCGACCACTCCTGCGCTGTGCGTCGGCCAACGGAGACGTTCGGCTCACGCCCCTTATGGATTGCAGGTCAGCCTACGTCGGCTGATCGCAGGTTGTGCCTGTCCAACCAGGCGGAGATGGCGGCGGCGATCGCGTCTGGCTGGTCCTCAGGCGTGTGATGGCCTCCGGCTCCGCACTTTTCGATCTCGAGATTGGCCATGTTGGTGAGGCACCAGTCGATCAGCTCTGGAGTCAGCATCGCGCCCGGGTCGAAGGTGAGTAGAAGCTTGGGCACGTCGGCGCTTTGTGCCAGCCACTCGTCATAACGTTCGATCCGGGCAACGACCTCGGCTGGCTCCCCTCCCAGCGGCATCGCGCGCGCCCATTGCAGAATCGGTTGACGGCTTTCGCGAGTAGGGTAGGGCTTGCGGTAGGCATCGAGGTCTTTCTCGCTGAGGCCGCTGTCGATGCTGCCGGGCAGGACCTGTTCGATGAACAGGTTGTCGTGAAGAATCATGGCCTCGCCGACGCCAACGGTCTTGAGCGCTTGGAACAGCTCGCGGCCGCCTTCGGGAAACTCCTGCCAGGTCATCGGCTTCACGATCGTCTCGGTGAATGCGACGCCTCGGACTCGTCCGGGATGGCGGGCGGCCCAGTCGAAGGCCAAGGCGCCGCCCCAGTCGTGGCCGATCAGTACCACGCTGTCGAGGCCGAGGGCGTCGAACCAGGCGTCGAGATACCGGGCGTGGTCAGCGAACGTGTATTCGATGTCCGGTTTTCCGGAGTCGCCCATGCCGATCAGGTCTGGTGCAAGGAGCCGCCCGGGGTCGCCGACCGCCGGCATGATGTTGCGCCACAGGTAGGAGGATGTGGGGTTGCCGTGCAGGAAGACGATCGGCACTCCGGTGCCGACCTCTCGGTAGAAGATCGTCGAATCCAGAACGTGTTCGGTGGGCATGACAGGCCTCTCAAATGGAAGGTAGAAACTGCCGAGCGCAACACATCAGCCGTGGAGGGGCATCACTCGGTCAGGAATCTGTCGGCCCGAGCCGACGCCCGGCAGCGCTTGCTCAGCGGAAGGCCGCGACGTTGCGCTTCGCCCAGTCAGCGAAAGTGCGGGGTGCGCGGCCGAGGACCTGCTCGACGTCGGGGCTGATCCGCTGCTCGGCGGCGTTGGGAGCACCCCAGACATCGAGGGTCGTCTCGATGACGGCCTCTGGCATGAACTGCAGCATCTGCGTGCGGGCCTGGTCGCGTGTCTGTTCGATGAACTGGATCGGTTCGCCGAGAGCCTCGCTGATCGCTTCGGCTCGTTGCCGCGGCGTGGTGAGGGCAGGCCCGGTCAATTCGTAGATCTGCCCAGCATGACCGCTGTCCTGCAGGGCGGCCGCAGCGACCTCGCCAATGTCTGCCGGGTCGATGCCCGGTACGCCGACGTCCCCGAATGGGGCGGCGATCGTCCGCTGGGCACGGACCGTCGCGATCCAGGCATATGCGTTGGAGTTGAAGTTGCTGGGTCGCAGGATCGTCCAGTCCATGTCTGATTGCCGGACAGCCTCCTCGAAGGACTGCATCATGCCTCCGTGGGATGCCGACTGGGGTCGGGTGACCACTCCGATGGAGGACAGCAGGACGATGCGGCCGACTCCGCTGGCTTTCGCGACATCGAGGATGTCCCGTGGGCTCAACAGGTGAGCGCTGGCACCGCCGTCGTGGAGGAACATCGCGTCAGCGCCATCCAAAATCGGCCGAAGACTCTCCGGGTCGGCCAGGTCTGCCTGGCGGTCTCGAACACCCTCCGGCACGGCCGCGTCCGACATCCGCCGGGACACCGCTGTCACCTCCTCGTCCGCCGCCTTGAGGGCCTCTACGAGCGGTCGACCAACGTTGCCGGTCGCTCCCGTCACTACGATCATGAATAACTCCAGTGCTAGTTCGGTGTGGTTGTGCACGCCCGGGAGGGCGAGAACGCCGCGGGCCGTATGGCCCCGCTGCTACCCGAGGGACGCTAACAGCACCGGTATAGTAGGTACCTACAGGAAAGTGACTATCCACAAGGAGTCCGGTATGGCACGCAGCGCGACCTGGGCCGCACTCTCATCGACCGACCCCGCACAAGCGTGTCCGATCGCCCCTGTCGTGGACATCGTGTTCAGCCGGTGGACAACACCAATCCTTTGGACCCTCAATATGCACGGCCGGCAACGGTTTGTTGAGCTGGAACGCCGGATCACCGCGATCACACCGAAGGTGTTGACCCAGCGGCTACGGCAACTCGAACGCGACGGCATGATCGTGCGCACCTACCACCCAGAGATCCCACCCCGGGTTGAGTACGAGATCAGCGAGCTCGGCCGCAGCCTCGCCCCACTGTTCGCGAATCTCGCAGAATGGGCCACCGCCAACCTTGCCAAGGTCGACCTGGCCCGGCACGACTATGACAGCGATACGGGTAGATAACGCATCGTCGAGGTCCGGGTCCGCCCCCGTTGGGGCGATCGGAGATGACGCCCTCGTGGGAAGCACGCCACGCCGATTTAGATCTCGCCGAGAGCTGGCGTAGCAGGCGGATCCAGGTGGGACCGCTCTGCGCGGTCAACGCGATCGTGTGCAGCCAGGGTGGTGGAACCTGGAGACCAGCCGGCTGGCGCCTGACGGACCGCCATCCGATAGCTCTTCGAGATAAAGCCGGGCCTCGTCGTTGGCAGACACCAGGCGGCCCGCCGGGTCGAAGAGGAGCAACCCCGGGCGGCCCGCAGTTGCGGCGTACTGACCGGGCGTGGCGTAGGAGCGGAGCCGCCGGGCCAACGGTGTGACGAGCGAGTTCACGAATTCCACGTCGGCGCGGCTGAATGCCCTGCTGGTTCGGAAGAGGCTGAGCGTGCCCTGCGGACGACCACCGACCCGCAGGACCGCCCGCAGTTCGTCGTACAGGCCGCGGGGGCTCGATCAAGTCACATAAAGCCTTGGCGTCCAATCTTTGCAGCGCGGCGGGATCATATGATAGTCATATGATCCATATTTGATCGGTGCGGTGGTGCGACGGGCGATCAGTTAGAGGCGACAAGCAAATTCATTGCAGGCCGCAGCGCCACCGACTTCACCAGCCCCGTGCCAGGTGTGGCGCACAGGCAAGTTTAATATGAGATCAATATGCTATGATACTGATACTAATCCAATCGGTGGAGCTTGGCACAACTGATCGGCCGGATGCGCGGCCAAGACAACGAAGGAAGAAGCCGTTGAGCACGAACGGAACAGCCCAGCCAGGCGCTCGGCCTGCCCAGCATGAAGAAGTGAGAGTGACGAAGGGGCTGTTCGTTCGAATCGAGGCAAAGCCCGGTCGGGATGGCGAGCTTGAGGAACACCTCAAGGCGGCGCTTGCCGCGGTACTCGAAGAACCTGATACCACGGTCTGGCTGGCTCTGCGCCTCGGGCCGACCAGCTTCGCCGTGGTCGACGCGTTCCCTCACGATGCGGGCAGGCAATTCCACCTCGAGGCGGGGAAGGTGCGGGTCACTGGCAACCTGTCGGACCTCATCGCCGAACCGCCGACATTCACCTCTACCGACATCGTGGCGGCCAAGCTTCCCCTTCAGGGAGAAGAGCCCGCGCCCTGAGGTTGTGATTGCGCTGCCGAGTTGGGGAAACGGATGAGTCGGTTGGACGGCGAGCATCGACTGTTGTCGTTGAATGCGACGGAAGACCCGACGCGCTCGGGATGTTCGTGCAAGCGTCCGCACGGTTGCGGCGGCTGGTGCCGTTTGATGCTGCGGTCTGGCGGGTGACCTGTTCATTGATGCGTCCGCGGTACCGCCCGGCGAGCCGCCGGCGCTGGCGGTCGGAGTCACAGTTGTGGTGGCGGAGGTTGTCGACCTGGCGCTCGTGCAAAGGTCGGTAGGTAGATCCGTTTCGTCAGCTACTTCGCCTACCATCGCGCTGTATCGGGCTGACCGGCGTACCGGTTCCGAGTCGAGGTCTTCCCTGATGACCGGGAGCGAGAGGAGCGCGATCCGCGCTGATCTCTCCTGGCTCAGCCGGCGGGCGATTTCGACAAGGTTGTCGCGGTACCACTCGATCGTCGGGCGGGTAGGTAGCCGCTTCGTCCGGGTCATCTATCCGGAGGTTCTTGTTGCTGAGACTCGCGTTGGCATCGTTGGCGCCGACATGCACGGTGACGACATCCGGACGGTTATCGATGATCTGGTGTACGCGCTGCAGCGCGTTGTACGCCAGATCACCGTTGACGCCGTAGTTGGTGACCATGATGCCGCGCCCGGCCAGGCGCTCCTGGAGGAACCCTACGTAGTTCGCGCTGACCTGCCCCTTGGTAGATGCTGTCGCCCAGGCAGCTGACGTTCATCGGTCGCCTGCATTCATAATGGCGCTCTGCCTCGGAGGCCATCACCGGCGCGGATCCGCTGGATGGCTGCCACAGCCGCGGCAGCGTACCGGCGTCGGGCGCCAAGCCATGCTCGCGAAGGCATGCCTCGGTGAACTTCAGTACGTGTTCATCGCCGTGTTCGACTGGACGTGCAATGACCTCATCGAGAGGTGGGGTCGCCCTGCGCGCTTCGGCGTAAGCGGTCGCTTCGGGCGTTGCGGTCACCGGTGAACGCAAGTAGGAGCGCAGCCTGGATCTGCCAGAGCCTGGTCACTGTCGGCAGTTGGAGATTCTGTGGGAGATATGGAGCACCAGCCGTACTGCGGCCGGAGCTGTCACGCCGTGGATCAGCGGAACGGGACTGATCCGACTCTCCAGTGCGGCTGAACACGCAGCGTCGTCCGCTCCTGGCAAAGGAACTGGATGGCGTAGACCATTTACTCGGACAAGAGGATCTCCAGTGGTGATCTGACGTGGACAGCGGCCCCCAACTGCAGGAGCCCCTTAGAACCATCTTATATGAGATCCGAATAATGCACCTTCAGTATGATCAAGGTTATAGACGACCTCCGTGATCGTCCGCGAAGGCGAAGACTCCCGCATGACGAAGTCGTGGCGACCGAGTGCGCGCACGAACTTCCTGGACCGGAACTGGGCGAGTTCAACCGGTCGATGCAACACCGGGCTGTTGTAGTGAGCGTAGCTGCTCCTCGAAGACCTCGGCCGGGGTTCGCCAGTCGAGGATCTTGCGGGGCCGGTTGTTGATCGCGAGGGCGACGGCTTCGAGGTCCTCGGCGGACCACCTGGATAGATCGGTGCCCTTCGGGAAGTACTGGCGCAGCAGGCCATTCGTGTTCTCGTTCGTCGGTCGCTGCCATGGCGAGTGCGGGTCGGCGAAGAACACCTTTGTCCCGGTATCGAGGGTGAGCTGCGCATGCCCGGACAGTTCCTTCCCGCGGTCCCAGGTGAGCGTCTGACGCAGCTGTTCTGGTAGCCGTGTGATCGAGGCAGCTAACGCGGCGTTCATCGCGACGGCGCCGTAGCCGCCAAGCGACGGACCGTTCTTCACGGGTGGTTTCTCGCCCCAGCCCTCCAGCCGGGGCAGATGCACCAGGAGCGTGGATCGGCTGCTGCGCTCGACGAGCGTGCCGATCGCGGATCGGCCCGTCCCGATGATCAGATCCCCCTCCCAGTGCCCTGGAACGGCGCGATCGGCGGCTTCGGCGGGGCGTTCGCTGAGGACGACATCCGCGGTGACATGCCCCCGTGGCTTGTTGCGTGATCGGGCTCGCGGTTCCCGCAGCGCCCGGCCCGTGCGCAGACACGCGACCAGCTCTCGCTTGAGCGCGCCACGCCGCTGGATGAACAGCGACTGGTAGATCGCCTCATGACTGATGCGCATGGACTCATCATCGGGGAAGTCGACCCGGAGCCGCTGGGAGATCTGTTCCGGACTCCACGCCGTCGCCCATCGCCGGTCCTGCCGGTGCGGTTTGTTCAGCCCTTTCCATACGGGGGTCTCGGGGCCCGCGACGATCGTGCCGTCGGGTCGGTGGACGCTCCCATCCAGCCGCTCCTGCACGTACTCACGCAACCTGTCGTTGTTCACCAGCTTGGCTGTCTTCGGGCGCTTCGCGGCCTGCTGCGCTTTCCACTGCGCCACCAAGGCCCGGTAGACCTGCTTGCCGCTCCTGGTCGCCGCGTTGCGACGAAGCTCGCGAGAGACCGTCCCGGGGTCACGTCCGATCCGGCGGGCGATCTCGCGCACGCCGACCTCCTTGGCGCGCAGCAGCGCGATCTCCTCCCGCTCCGCGAACGACAAGTACCGCCCCGTGGGCTCGTCCAGGCTGATCGGCGGCATGCCGCCAGCGTGACGGAACCAGCGGGCCCCGACCGGCCACGACACACCAACGGACTCAGCGGCCTCGACCGTCGTCACGCCCGACGCGATCAGCCGCCAGAACTCACGCTGCACCGCACGCGAGGGCTCAGGCCGGCCCGGTGAACGCATCGGCGGTCGCAGTGCTCGATCCGCCGCCCACTGCCGCCGCGCACCCGCCGACACCTCCGGCAACCGGTTCTTTCCCCGCCCCATCGCAAACCTCCGTGTCCGAGGTGTTGCGACAACCGATTGAATCCGCCCTGCGATCCGCGGTCGGTGTGCAGGACACAGCCGGTGACCTCGTTGCGGCGGGCGACCGCGTTGCCGAGCGCGGCCACCGCGATCCGGGATTTCATCCGCGAGTTGATGGAGTAGCCCACGATCCTGTTCGAGTAGACGTCCTTGATCGCGCACAGTAGAGCTTGCCTTCGCTGGTGTGGTGTCCGGTGATGTCGGCGAGCCACAGCCGGTTCGGTGCGGTGGCGGTGAAGTCACGCGGACGAGGTCGCCATGGACCGGTGGCCCGGGCTTCTTGCCGTTCTTGCCACGCCTCCTCTTGCCGAACACGCTCCACCAGCCCATGCCAGAACAGATTCGCCACGCGGTCCGATCCGCCATCGGCTCACCAGCATCGCGGGCCTCGTCGACCAGGAACCGGTACCCGAACGCCGGGTCGCGCGTCGACCAACGCGTTGGCCCGGTAGGCCTGCTCGAGCTCGGCAGGAGTGACCGGCCGAACCAGCCAGCGGTAGTACGGCTCGCGAGCAATCTTCAGTACCCGGCACGTCACCGCCACCGGAACCGCGGCAGCAGCCAGCTCGCTCACGAGCGGGTAGAGCCTTTTCCCGCAAGGCTGGCCTGCGACAGGTACGCCGCCGCGCGGCGCAGCACCTCGTTCTCATGCTCCAGCAGCTTGATCCGCCGGCGGGCCTCCCGCAGCTCGGCCGACTCACCCCGGGACACACCTGGCCTCGCGCCCTCGTCCACCTCGGCCTGACGCAGCCGCTTGAACCGCGTCATCGGGTGTACCCCGAAGTCCCTGGCGATCTGCTCGACCGTCACACCAGGCCCTCGGTCACGGGCAACACGAACCACGTCGTCACGGAACTCACGCGGATAAGGCCTGGGCACAGCAACATCCTTCCAGGCCAGCCTCGCGACACCCCAACTCAGATGACACTTCTCCGTGCACCAGACCCTATCTACAACGCCGCCGCGTAGCTTCTCTTTCCAGTTTCAGGGAGTCGCCTGGACAACGGCCTGTTGCTACAACTCTGCTGCTCGACGGGCCTACATGAGGCATGCATCTTCGGCCCAGTAGCGAGCCCGCGCGACGAAGTTGTCGCGACCAGGCTGCCCTCATGAGCGATGTCCGACCCAAGGATCAGCGGCCCGTCGATCGAGCGCGAGGTACCGAGTCTGAAGTTGTTTGACGGTTGGCTCTGGTGAGGATCTTGGTCGGCGGTTTTGGTCCAGACGAAGGGGCGGCAGCGGTCGTTACAGCCGGTGATGAAGGCGCGGATCTTGGTGTTGACGTCGTGGACGGGTCTGAAGGTGCCGCGGTGGATGGCTTGGCGTTCGATGATGCCGAACCAGACCTCGATCATGTTCAGCCAGGATCCCGAGCTGGGAGTGAAGTGGACCTTGATCCGCGGGTTCGCGGCGAGCCAGTCGCGGACCTCGACGCGTTTGTGCGTGGCGTAGTTGTCCATCACATAGACGGCGCCGCACTAGTTAGCGGGAGCGTTCGGCAGTTGCTTCCCGTCGTCGTAGATCGACCGGAGCGCGTCATCGAGAGCCTTGGCGGCCACCGGCTTGCGCACCTTCGGGCAGATCGCACGGTTGGCCGCCGACGGTCTGACGAATCGGGGGATCGGCGAGCAGCTTCACCTGTCCCAACGGACCGTGATCCCGGTGGTGTAGACCAGCTTGTTGTTGACGTCATAGGCGCGAATCGTCTCTCCGAAGAGGCCGTGGTCGTCCGAGCGGCCTCCGAAGAGCTTGTCGTGGCCCGGCGTCGGCGTGAACCAATAGCCGCCTCGCAGGGCGGCCTCGACCTGTGGACCGCTGCCCTTCTGCGACGTGACCCGGGTGACGGTGTTGAGCGCGAGCCCAGCGTTGAGAGCCAGCGCTGTGACCGGGGTGGACATGAGCGAGCCGCTTGCTGCGTGAGGGGCATTCACGGCATCGCTGATCACCTTCACGGCATCGCTGATCACCCCCGCTCCGTTGCGTCCACAGAGCACGGCGCCGACCTTGGACTGGCGTAGGCGCGTGGAACCGAAGGTTGCCCTGATGATCAGCCACGACCTGACCTGACCTGGATCGGACACTTTGGTGAACTCGAACCCGTCGACCGCCTGCAAGTACTTGATTCGGAGCGGCTGACCGGTCGTGGCCTTGTCGACCGCCTTGATGCAGTCCGCAAGGAAGCGGGCCTGCTCGGCCGCGGACAAGGTCCGGACGGCCGGCTTCTCACCGACGCCGTCCTCGGTGCTGGATCCCTCCGACGTGGCGCCCACGGGAGGCTGTGCGTTGTCACGAAGCGCCGGTACTCCGAACGCGAGGCCGCCGACCACCGCGAGAACTGCCGCGGCTGCCAGCAGGGGGGTGGCTGAGCGACGCCGGGGAGTCTCAGCCTCTCCTCCGATCGCTTCGAGCAGTTCGGAGCGGCGCTTCTCGTGGTGTCCGGCCGGCATGGGGCGTTCAGGACGACGGGTGAGTAGTTCGTTCATGACAGGCTCTCCAGGGAATCGTCCGTGCCACGGGTGGGAGTATCAGCGACAGTGAGGCCGCGGAGGCGTTTGCGGGCCCGCGCCAGCCGCGACTTCACCGTGCCGAGTGGAATGTCGAGCGCGACGGCGGCGGCCTGCTGGTCGAGGCCCGCCCAGAAGCAGAGCTCGACGATCTCGCGTTCCTGCCGGGGCAACTTGTGCAGCAGCCGGCGCAACCGACCGGCCTCGCGTTCGTCGTCGACTCGCGACGCGACGCCATCGGCAAGATCCGGCTCATCGGTCATCGGGACATGCTTCAGCACGGTCGCCCAGCGGAAGTGCTGTTTGCGCCGCTCGTTGCGATACACGTAGTCCGCGGTACGCAGGAGCCAGGGAAGGGCTGACTCGTGCACGAGAACAACTTGTTCTCGACGGCGCCAGGCGTGCAGGAACACCGAGGAAGTGAGGTCCTCCGCGTCGCTCCAGGACGCCGTACGGCGGAACAGGAAGTTGTAGACCGCCTTGGCGTGCCGGTCGAACAACCGGGCGAACGACTCCGTCCCCCCGTCGCTCGCCCGGCGCCACAACTCCCGGTCACTCATCGTCGCCAGCGAACCCGCCATCCCCTCGAACTCCCCCTGGTCCGGCGCTGGCCTTGTCATCACTCTCATCCATCCTCCTGAAGCGCACCCGATTCTGCCCCGCTCGAGGGCCTCACCCTTCCCTATGTCGTGAGCGCCAGACCGAGGTCCCGGTGCGAGAAGAGCCGCCGCGGCCGTTACCGCCTCCGCGCTTCTTGTCACACCGCCGGACGGTGGCCTGACGTCTACTGCAGCATGACGGCACCAGTCGGCATTCCGCGCGATTTCACCGACCGCGACACGGGCTCCGACTACTGGTACGAGGAGGACCGTGCCGGAACGATGACATGGTCGTACTCGACCAGTCAGATGGAGTCGGCGACCAATCATTCAGCAACGGAAACAAGCACAGTGCATCGGCGACGACGGCGACGGAAATCAAGGTTCCGTTCGTGGCTAGCGTGCAGATCTCTGTTTCGGACGTCATTGGATGGGTCGAACGGCCACACGTCGGCCACCACCAACACGGTGATGAGCGGGCGGACGGTACCTACCGAGCCGGGAAAGCGTTACGGACTGTCACCGGGAGGCCTCGTTCAGGCGTACCGAATCCCCCGTTACCACGGTGACGGGCGTGTCACTTGCCAGCCGTGGGGGACTTTCAACGTAACGATGTGGAAGCGAGTCACCTACTCCGTATCTCCGCGCAACACGGTGAGCCTTGGAGCCACGATGTGCGCCAGCTGCAAGTCGGATTCAGCCTGGACCCCGTAATAGGGTCACAGCCGTCCTGTCGAGTCTTCGACGGGACGGCTGTGCTGTCTCACAGTTTCTGCAGGTGCTCGATCTGATCCACCCCGGGCTTGCGCCCGGCAAAGCGTCGAGTTGAATTCCCGCAGAACAAGGCCGGTTCACCACTCCGACGTCGGATCGCAAGGTGGATCGTCTCGACCAGCAGGCTGGACGGCTCGCGACGGCGCGAACGTGGCCCTGCTGGTCGGCGCCCGCCCCCGGACCAGGGGGATGGAGCGCGGCGACCTGCTGGAGGCGAACGGCGCGATCTTCACCGTCCAGGGCAAGGCGCTGAACGAGCACGCGGCGGACGACATCCGGATCACCGCGACCGGCAACCCGGCCAACACCAACGCGCTGATCGCCCGCAGCAACGCCCCGGACATCCCGGCCGAGCGGTTCTCGGCGCTGACCCGGCTGGACCACAACCGCGCGCTGGCCCAGCTCGCGAAGAAGACCGGCACCCACGTGACCGACCTCAAGAAGCTGAGTCTCCTCGTTCCCGGTGACCACCAAGGACGGGATGTGGCCCCGGGTTTCTCTTTGTTCTGAGGGGGATCAGCGGATCCGGCAGGCATCGAGCCGGGGCTTTCTCCGACTCACGTGAGGCGGTGCAGCGTGCCTCCCGGGGTGACGCCGATCGACGTGTGGTGGCCGTCGATGTTCAGGTCCACGATCAGCGTCGAGCCGGCCCGGCGTGCGGTGTACCTCGCCGGCTGCGAGGTCTTGACCGGCGCGATGACGGACAGGATCGTCGCGGACTGGCCGGAGCGGTTGAACATCACCGTCGGGGCCGGTTTGCGGGTGAAGATGTCCGGGTAGTGCCAGCCCTGGACCGGGTCGGACTCGCCCTTCTCGACCTGGATCGCGTCGGTCGGCAACTGCTGGCGGTACGGGATCTGGAACAGGAACGTCTGGGTTCCGCCACCCGGCTTCTTCGCCACCGCGGTGGTCGGCGAGCGGACCGTGACGTTCTGGTCGTCCGGCAGGTGCCACAGGGTCTGGAACTGCTGGGGTGTCGTCGAAGTGGCCTGGTCAAGCACGACCAGCAGGTCGGGATCCTTGAGCACCAGTACGCCGCGGGTCCGGTCGATCCCGGTGCCCGGCTGGTCGGTGAACTCGTAGAACTCGGAGTCCGGCTCGATCCGCGACCGTTTCAGCGTGGTGGCGAAGTTCCGGTCCGGCGTCATCGGCGTGGTCAGTGAGTTGTGCGCGGCCTGGCTCCTGGCCCAGGCCCGCCACTTGTCGGTCTGGTAGCCCGCGTGACCGCCGTCAACGAGGATCTCGCGTCCCCGCGAGGTGTATGTGATCGCCATGTGGTCGTTGTGCCCGTGCTTCTCGCGGGCAGGCCCGAAGCGGATGCTGTAAGTCGACTCCTGCGAGAAGGGGCGGGTCTGTCCCCAGCCGGTCCGGCCGAACACGTAGCCGGCGTCGAAGATGCCGATCCGCTGGGTCGGCGCGACTCCCTTGGTCCCGAGCGAGGCGGCGTACTCGAGCGGGGTGCCGGGGTCCGACATCGTCTTGACGGCCTCGGAGTCGCCGATCTGGTGCAGCCGGCCGAGTGAGTTGGTGGCGAGCGCGAGCCAGTTCGCCATCAGGGCCCGGCGTTTGCTGATCGTCGTACCGGGATCGGCGCCACACTGCTTCAGGACCGCTTCGGCCCGGCCCCAGAGCGTGTAGTTGAACTGCGCGTAGGCGGTGGACTGCTCGTTGGTGGAGCCCGCGCTGTCGATCGCCGTCTTGATCGCGTTCGTCAGCCGGCTCTCCGCGGTGTGCAGGTAGGACGGTCGGTTCAGCGTGCACCCGACACCGAACAGCGCCAGGGCCTCGTCGGTGCCGTGGTTCCCGTCTCCGCTGTAGTTCTTGATCAGGAACTTCGCGTGTTCGACCAGCGCCTTGTCGAGCCAGGAGTAGCCGGCCGGCAGGGTAGGCACCCTCAGCCCGGACAGGATCGCCTGCCGGGTGCAGATCAGCACGTTCGTGCGGTGCATGGTCGACTCGTAGGCGCCGACGTCGTTCTTCCAGGAGTACGGGTTGTCATGCACCCAGTCCTCCACGATCGCGGTCACGTGGGCCAGCGCCGCCCTGTCACCCTTGCTGGCGGCGCTGATGCCGAGCCCGAGCCACCGCAGCGAGTGCAACCACATGTACCAGCTCGGGTTCTTGTACGGGTTGAGCCGCCAGTCGATGTCGCCCTTGCCGTCGCCCACCTTGGCTGGCCCGAAGTCGCCCCACGTGAAGGTGTCCCTCCTCAGGTCCGTGACCGGGTTGGCGCTGTCGATGCCGCTGTAGCCCGGGCAGGTGTAGGTACCGGTCACGTGCGCCCGCGCCTGCAACAGGTCCCGGATGCCGCGGTCCGCCATCCCGGTCGCCGCGAACACGGTGACGACGGCGAACACCACTACCCCGCAGATCAACCGGCCATGTCGCCAAGCCGTCTTCCGCTTCCTCACAATTCCACCCCAGACGGGCGCGACTCAGCTGAAAATGGGCAGGCTGAAGCACCTCAGGTCGTTTTGGCGCACAAAACGTGCGTGAGCAGCCGTCGACCGAACAATCGACGGCTACCAGATCCGGCCCGTCAGCGGCCGGATGTCTCCACAGGTATCGAAATGCCGAGGAGTTTCACTCAGCCGGGCGACGGCAAATCACCGCTGCGGTGGATGACAAACTCGTCTCGTCACTCATAATAATCCCTGGGCTTCCTATAAGTTCACGAGTCATCCACCGCACCCAAATCCAGATCTACAATCTCTCAAACAGGTTCATGGCGGCGTTCAGTTCCGCCAACCGCGAGCACCGCGTCCAACGATTCACCTTCTTGCCGGACGACGAATTCACAAAGCCACCTACTCAACACGACGTCGACAGTGCGGCAGGAATTGTCACCGCATACCTGTCTTATGTCGCGATCGCCCTATTGGGTTCCCGGCGATCACGACATAGGGCTCTCAGCGCCGCGAATGGGCGGCGGGAATGGTCTACCCGCCTGCATCCGGCCCGCGACGTCGAGCGGCCGGGGTCAGTTGGTGACGATCAGGCCGATGGCGGCGCCGACGCCCAGCAGGAGCAAGGTGTCGAACGTGCGGTGGGTACGGCCGACCCAGAATCCGCAGCCGCAGGCAGCCACCCAGAACGGCGTCAGCCCTTATGCTGACCCCGTCGCGGCTGCCGGCTCGCGACGTACTCCGGATCGGCAAGCTTCGCGCACCACACGAGGCCCCGGTCCACAAATAGCGTCGCCGTGTAACGGCAAGCCAGCCTGGCGGTACGACGGACGAGCGGGGCGGGCGCGCCACTGCTGCCCACTGCACCTATTGCCTCGCAGGGCGGACCAACTGGCCCGGCATCGCGTCCACGCCGGGCTACTCATCCGACGACCCGCTGGTTCCGGGCTCGCGAGTTGTCCCCTTTCCGTCTGCACCTTGTGCCGCCCCCGGTGGTATGTCGTGCCGAGGTTCCGAATATCCCGAAACATAAGCGGCGTCCCTGCTCGGCCACCAAGGTTTCCACCAGCTGTGAGCGCGACGCCGAGTAGCCATGCACCTAACGCGACGGCGGCGATCTGAATTCCCCACCAGTCATCGTAGAACGCCTCGCCCAGTTGCTGTCTCGTCCAGGCACCCCCGAGGTCCCGGCAGTTGAGGTTGCGGCTGTCTCGCCGAGCCCACATGGTTCAGACCATCCAGTTGAGAGCCGAGCTGGAAGGTAGTGGACAACTGGACCGGATAGCCGGGTGGCTGCTCGGCGGTGAATCGCTCCTCATGCACGCTGAGCTTGTTGACTCCGATCGGTTCCGTGAACGCGACATAGCCACCTTCGGCCCGGAAGTTCGGCGGCGGCTCGTAGCCTCCCAACACCAGCCGAAGTTCGTGGATTCGGCCTGCTCGGCGAGCACCCGCTGCCGATCCGCCAGCGTCTGCTCATACAGCGGGATCGCGCGGCCCAGGTCCCCCGCCGACTGGTAGGCGCCGGCGAGGTTGTTCCGCGACGACAGCGTGTCGCGATGGTCGCCGCGGCGGTGTGCGGGCGGTACCGCCACGCATGGTGTGATGGCGCTGAGGTTGTTCGACGAATCCGTGTCGGCAACCCGAACCGAGCCGCAGCGATGACTTTCGCGGTGAGCTCGCCTCTGTATAGGTATGAACTCATCGCGCCAGTCACAGACCACGGCGGTAGTCACCGGAGCGGGCCGCGGCTTCGGATCGGCGATCGCCGCCGCGCTGATCGACCAAGGTCACCGGGTCGTCGGCGTTGCGCGCACCGCCGACGCATTGGCGGACGTGCACCGACGATTGGGTGCGGCGTTCGTCCCGGTTGTCGCCGACGCGACCGACGCGGAGACCGCCCGCACCCTGATCGAGCAACACCAACCGACGTTGCTCGTGCTCAACGCGGGCGCGACACCCGCCATCGGCCCGGTACACGAACAGTCCTGGGAATCGTTCAGCCGCAACTGGCAGGTCGACACCCAACACGCTTTCCATTGGATCCGCGCGGCACTGCGCCACCCGCTGACGCCCGGCAGCCAGGTGGTGGCGATATCCAGCGGGGCTGCCCTGCGCGGCTCACCTCTGAGCGGCGGATACGCGGGCGCGAAAGCGATGATCCGATTCCTGGCCTCCTACGCCGCGGACGAATCCCGCCGTGCCGGCCTCGGCATCCGCTTCGCCACCGTGCTGCCGCAACTCACACCTGCCACCGATCTCGGAGCTGCCGGTGTCGCCGCCTACGCCGAGCGCCAGGGAATCGACACCGCCACGTTCACGGCAGCACTTGAGCCGCTGCTCACGCCCGCCATGGTCGGCGCCGAGATCGCGCGATTGTGCGGGGACAGCGGCAACCGGGACGAGCTGGGGGAATACCAGCTCACCGGTCACGGACTTCACGCGCTCGCGTGAACAACAAGAAAGAGAAGGATATGTTGCTGGAAAACAAGAACGTGGTCGTCTATGGCGCGGGCGGAGCGGTCGGCAGCGCGGTCGCCCGCGGATTCGCCCACGAAGGTGCCCGGGTCTTCCTGACCGGGCGAAATGCTGACGGCGTCAACACCGTCGCAAAGGAAATCTCCGCTGCGGGTGGAGCGGTCGAGACCGCCGTGGTCGACGCCCTGAATGAGAAATCCGTCACCGAACACCTCGACGCGGTCGTGGCCGACGCTGGCGGCATCGACGTGTCGTTCAACGCGATCGGAATCTCCCCGCAGGGACTGCAGGGCATCCCGTTCACCGACCTACCGGTCGACAACTTCATGCAACCGATCACGACATACGCCCAGGCCCACTTCGTCACCGCGAAATCCGCCGCACGACACATGATCCCCCAAGGATCGGGAGTGATCATGATGCACACGCCCGAACCCGCTCGTGTGAGTCTGCCGCTGGTCGGGGGCATGAGCGTGGGCTGGGCGGCGATGGAAGCGCTCAACCGCGCGTTGTCGGCCGAATGGGCCCAGCATGGCGTCCGCTCGATCTGCCTGCGCACCACAGGCATGGTCGACACACCGACCATCGACGTCGTCTACGGACTACACGCCGACGCGATGGGCATCCCAAAAGACCAGTTCACCGCCATGGTCACCTCGATGACGCACCGCAAACGCCCCACCACACTGGCCGAACTTACTTCCTTCGCGGTATTCCTCGCCTCCGACCAAGCTGCGGCGATGACTGGAACCGTCGCCAACCTGACCGGCGGAATTGTCGTCGACTGATCACAACACGCCCGACCGCCACGACATCGGCGGTCGGGCAAACCCTTATCAGAATCAGAGGAGCAAACCAATGAACGATCTACTCGCGACCGCGGTCGCCGCGCACGGCGGTTTGGACCGGTGGAACCGGATCAAGACGATCCGCGTCGATGCCGCCATCAGCGGGGCCTTCTGGGAAATGAAGGGAAAGGCGAACGCGATGAGCGACGTCCGCTTCGAGGTGGACACCACACACCAACGGCTGACCATGGACTACCTCGCTCAGGACAGACGCTCACTGTTCCAGCCCGAACAGGTCGTCCTTCAGCAACCCGATGGCACGGTCGTCGACACACGCGAGGACCCGGAGCGCTCGTTCGCCGGCCACGAGTTCCAGACCCCCTGGGACGACCTCCATCTGGCGTACTTCACTGGGGAAGCATTGTGGACGTATGTGAATACGCCGTTCCTGCTCACGTGGCCGGGGTTCGTCTGCGAGGAGATCGCCTCGATTGAGGCCGACGGTGAAACTTGGCGGCGGTTGAGCGTGACGTTCCCCGATCACATCAAGAGCCACACTCGTACGCAGGTGTTCTGCTTCGGCTCGGACGGTTTGCTGCGCCGCCACGACTTCACAATCGACATCGTAGACCCGACTACCGAGTCACAGCTCTACGCCGCCGACTACCGCGATGTCGACGGCATCATCATCCCCGCCACCCGACGGGCCTACGCCCCGGTGGGCGACGACCAGATCGTCCTGGTCGCCATCGATATGGCCGACATCACCATCTCTTGATCCGAACTCTCCCCACACAAGGACATCACGATGAACAACACCCACCAAGCCCCGGTCGTCACGCCGGCGGAATGGGAGGCGGTGCGCTTGCGGCTGTTGGCGAAGGAAAAAGACCTGACTCGCACTCGCGACGCCCTAGCCGCTGACCGCAGGCGGATGCCGTGGCTGAAGGTCGACCAGGAATACCTCTTCGACGGGCCCAACGGAACAGCCCGCCTGCCCGACCTGTTCGAGGGCCGCCGCCAGCTGCTGCTCTACCGCGCCTTCTTCGAGCCCGGCGTGGACGGCTGGCCCGACCACGCGTGCGTCGGCTGCTCGCTGATGGCCGACCAGGTCGCCCATCTGGCGCATCTCAACGCCCGCGACACCACCCTGGCGTTCGCCTCACGCTCACCCCAACCCGACATCGAACGGATGAAAGCGCTCATGGGCTGGGCCATGCCCTGGTACACGATCACCGACAGCTTCGACGCCGACTTCGGCGTGGCCGATTGGTACGGCACCAACGCATTCTCCCGTGACGGCGACAACGTCTACCGCACGTACTTCATCAACGATCGCGAGCACGAGCCGATGGGAGGGACGTTGGGCTCCCTCGACTTCACCGCACTCGGACGCCAAGAGGACTGGGAGGACTCCCCCGACGGATACCCCCAGGTGCCGCGATATTCGTGGCTGAAGCGACACGACGAATACGGCTCGACCGGGCGAGCCGCGCACCCCGCCACCACAGAATCGGCGGATCATGCACACCATGACTGAAGCCAAGGCCGCCGGCGACAAGGATTTCGGAAGGCTGAGCGAACCGTTCCGGCGCGAGCTGCTCGCCTACTGCTACCGCATGCTCGGCTCGGTCGACGAGGCCGAAGAGGTGGTGCAAGACGTCTACCTCGAAGCCTGGCGTGCCTACGACGCGTTCGAGGGACGGTCGTCGCTGCGTACCTGGCTGTACCGTATCGCGACCCGGGCGTGTTTCAAGGCGCTGGAAAAAAGTAGACGCAGGCCTCTGCCCGCGGATCTCGGCGCCCCCCAGACTGACCTGGATGCGGCGCTCGGCGCACAAGCTCGGGAGGTGCCGTGGCTCCAGCCGATACCCGACTTCCTGTTCACCACCGCACCGGCCGATCCGGCGACGGTCGTGGTGGAACGACAGACTATGCGGCTCGCGCTGGTGGGAGCACTCCAGCAGTTGCCGCCGCGACAGCGAGCCGTGCTGATTCTTCGCGACGTGCTGCAATGGCGTACCGCCGAGGTGGCGCAACTGCTGGAGATGACGACAGCGGCCGTCAACAGCGCGCTCCAGCGCGCCCGAGCCCAGGTTCCGCTCAGCCAAGACGACCTGACCGAACCCGCCGAGCCACGACAGCGGGCACTGCTCGACCGATACGTCACCGCCTTCGAAACCGCCGACGTCGATCAACTCGTCGCGGTATTGACCGAGGACGCCAGATGGGAAATGCCGCCGATCGCGACCTGGTTCGAAGGCCGCGACACCATCCTCGCCTTCCTGGCCAAACAGATGCCAGTGATCGGACCGGCCGCACTGGTCCCCACCTCCGCCAACGGACAACCCGCCTTCGCGGTGTACGCCCGCGGCCGCGACGGCGCACACCACCCACATGCGCTGCACGTACTGACACTCACAACCGAGGGAGTCTGCCGGATCGTCGCGTTCCACGGCTCAGGGCTGTTTCCACTGTTCGGGCTCTGACACGGGCAACGGCATGTCCGAACCAGAAACCATCACCCAGCACAACGAGGAACTTCACGCACAGCTGCGACTGTTCTGCCACCTCATGCTCGGTTCGGCCGACGCCGCCGACCGCGTCATGCGGCAGATCTACCATCGCGCACTCGATCACCAAGACGATCAACAGCATCGGCAATCAGAACGCGTCCGACTATTCAGTATCGCCGCCGACCTCTGCGGGGCCCGCGGTCGTTCATCGCACGAAGCTACGCGACGAACTCCAACGCCTGCATCTGGGCACCTTCACGGGCCCCCGCCGGGTCCTTCCGCCAGCGCACCGAGCTGACCCCGGCTGTCAAGAAGACCATCGCCGCACTCGGCCTGCCCGAACCACGCCGCGTCACGCAGATGGCGCAGCAATTCCTCCCGGACCACCTTGAAAAAGATCAGCCGCCACACCCCGCCGGCGGATTCCACGAGCTTCTTGGCCGCGTCCCGGTCCGCCCGCCGCCACAGCCCAGATCCAGCACCACATCGTGAGTGCGCGTCCTTGATCGCGGGCACGCCCCCGGCGTGCGCTTACCGCGCCAGGACCGCGAACCAGACCACGCCTGACCTCCGCACCGCGACCTGCGGTCCGTGGGGAACGTGGCCCCCACGGCCAGACCATTCCGATCATTGCCAAACACATCACCGTTTGTGGAAACATCGAGATCCTGCCCGACCCCTACCTTCGGAACGCGTGCACTGGTACACGATCCAACTGCCGGAGCAGGCCAGGGTCAGGGTCATGAACGACGTGGACGACCCGCGATCGATGATGGAGGCACCGATCACCACAGGAGGCCAACTCCAGCCTGGGCAGGTGATCTCGATGGCAGATTCTGCTCTTGTCGATCAACCATCGCCGCTATCTCCGCCACGGTCGCAGGAGTCCACTTCACTCCGACTGCCGGCACATTTGTCTCGGGCGTCGAACGCGAAGTGAACCTACGTGACCTGGGCTTTGGTGCGCCTGAGCACCTTCGGTTGATGGGTGACGGATCTGTTTCGGTAGGTCCTTGACACTCAGATTTGAAGTTTAGGGTGGTGTTGGCCGTCCGGAACCGACGACTTCTTCTTGCGTACCGCGCCTGGCTGGTCGCGGGTCTGGGTGCGGAGGAGTTGGTTGCCGTCGAAGAGTTGCAGGACGGTGTCGGTGACCCAGACGTCGATGTTGCGGCCGGCCGCGGCGATGCCGAGGCAGACCTGTTGCCAGCTCACGCAGACGACTCCGGTCCGGCTGGCGCGTCGTACGACCCAGTAGCCGTCCCCGCGGCCGGGATCGGGTGGGGTGGTGGACCCGGCGGTCGGGGTGGTCGGCCGGAGGTCGGTGACCGGTGCGGGCGCGGTGTGCAGGAACCGGTCGGCCGGAGTGGCCATGGCGAGCGCCTGGTGCGGTCGGCGGTGGTTGTACTCGGCGACCCAGGCGTCGAGCTCGGCCTGCGCGTCTCGAGGTCGGGGAAGGTCCGGTCGGTGCGGAACTCGGTGCGCAGCGCCCGGTGGAACCGCTCGACCTTGCCCGTCGTGGTGGGTGAACGAGGTTGGGGTGAGCCGGTGGGTGACGCCGTTCTCGCGGCAGATCCGGTCGAACAGCACCTCCACCGGTGGGCGGTTGAACCGGCCTTTCACGGGTTGCCATCAGCGCCCAGAATCGCTTGCTGGTAAGGGATCTGGCGATTGCTCTTGACTCTTAGGCTCTCATCGCTGATCACCCTTTCGCGCTCATTTGGGTGCGTAAAGAGGTGCCCAGGAGCTCCTCGTCATGGCCTCGGAAGACTAGGACGACAAGCGGTTGTCGGGAGGCATCGATGATGAGTTCGTTCATTGGCCGGCGACCCGGTCCAGCTGGTCGAGCCAGGTCATGGGGCCGGCGTTGAGGCAGTCGGTGAGGATCTGGACGTGTTCTGGGTCGGGGCGGTGTTGCTCGGTCGCGTGGAGGGTTTGCGGCTCTTGGTGACCAAGAAGCCGATGCCGCGCTCGATCCACCAGGTGCGAGCCGCCACCCACTTGGCTTGAGTCATGGACCGGGGGCGTTCAAGGAGGTTCTTGACCTCGGCGAGTATGCGATTGGTCCGGGTGGTGAGGAAAGGTCGGGCGGTGGTCGTGACACTGGGGAGGTATGTCTATGGAATCTGTTGCGAACTCGGTGCAGTTGCCGCCGCTGGACAATCCGAACGAGCGGGTGGCGGTTGGTGCGGAGCTGCAGCTCGTGCTGCAGGATCTGATCGATCTGTCGCTGATCGGGAAGCAGTTGCATTGGAGCGTAGTCGGGGCGGCCGCCCGTGGGGTGCATCTGTTCCTCGATGAGTTGGTCGAGGAGTGGCGCGAGCTCGCGGATGTCGTCGCTGAGCGTGCGGTGACGTTGGGGCTTGTCCCGGATGGACAGAGCTCGGCGGTGGCGGCCGGGTCACGTGTCGAGCCTGTCGTGGTGCGGTCGTTGGCTGATCATGTGGTGGTTTGGGACCTGGGTCGGCGGGTGGCGGCGGTGGCTGAGCGGATCCGTGCACGGCTGGGCTCGATCGGTGCTGCGGATCTGGTGACGCAGGACGTACTGATCAGGGTGGTCGGGATGTTGGAGAAGCAGCAATGGCTGTTGCGTGTGCAGCTTGGTGAGAAGGCCTGATGGCTGTCACCAGAGGGTTCCTTGGCCGGCGCGCCGCAGACTCTTCGCGGGTACCACCCGGCCAGTACGTTACGCAGGATTTCCCTGTGTTGTCGGCCGGGCCGACCCCGTACACGCGGCTGGACGCGTGGGACTTCACGATCCGTGGAGCTGTGGACCACCCGGTCTCGTGGTCGTGGGCTGAATTCCAGGCATTGCCGCGCGAGAAGTTCACCGTCGATATCCACTGCGTGACGAAGTGGACGAAGCTGGATATGACCTGGTCGGGTGTGCCTCTCGACACCTTCCTCGATGCCGCGCCGACGCAGGCAGGTTATGCCGTGGCGTTCTCCGACGGCGGCTACACCACAAACATTCCGCTAGCGGACTTGCGCAACGGAAGAGCCTGGGTCGTCGACGAGTACGACGGGCGGCCGCTTGATCCGGAGCATGGCGGGCCGGCGCGACTGCTGGTGCCGCACCTGTACTTCTGGAAGAGCGCGAAGTGGATTCGTGGATTGGACCTGCGGCCCACGGATCAGCCCGGCTTCTGGGAGATGTTCGGCTATCACAACTATGGAGACCCGTGGAAAGAGCAGCGTTACTACGGCGACTGACGTGGCAGACCGGCACCGTGATGTCGACGATCTTCGAGACTCCGCGGGTGAAGACCATCGCGCTCGCCGTACCTGATTGGCCTGGGCACCGTGCTGGTCAGCACTCGGATGTGCGATTGACAGCACTCGACGGATATCAGACGGAGCGGAGCTCTTCGATCGCATCGGCGCCGGAGGACGACTGCCTGTCGGTCACCGTCGAGCGACTCGACGATGGTGAGGTTTCTCCTTATCTGGTGGACGAGTTGCGAGAAGGCGACGAGCTCGAGTTTCGTGGTCCGATCGGCGGACATTTCGTGTGGGACAACGACTTCGGTGGCCCGTTGTTCTTGGTGGCGGGCGGATCTGGATTGGTCCCCCGCGGTCGATGCTTCGGCATCACCGTGCCATCGGTAGCCGGCTGCCTGTTCGCGTGCTCTGCTCGGCGCGCTCGCTCGAGTTGCTGATCTATCGTGACGAACTGATGGAGATGGCGGCCCGCGACCTCATCGATGTCTCGATCACATTGACCCGTGAGGCCCCGAGCAGTTGGCGTGGTTATCGCGGGCGGATCGGCCCGGCGCTCTTGTCCACGACTGGATGGGCAACCAAAGAAGAGCCACTCACCTTCATCTGCGGGTCGACCGCATTTGTCGAGACGGCAGCGGCCGGCTTGGTGGCCTTGGGTCACGACGCACGACGGATCCGGACCGACCGCTTCCGCGGGACAGGGGTGTGACGACGATGAGACCTCTCGACGGCAATGCCATGGCGGGAGTCATGCATGATCTCTTTGGGCGCGACATGACGACCATGGGCTACAAGTGCACGAGTTGTGGCCGTACCGGGGTCGTAGCGGAAATGGTGGTGTACATGTCAGGACCCGGCACGGTGGCGCGTTGCAGGGACTGCGACGCGGTCCTCCTGATGCACGCGGAACGCCACGGGATGTACTGCATCGACGCGCCTGGAATGCCCCAGACAGTTCTTCCTCCGGCCTAACCCGGCTTTGCGGTACCGCATTACCTTCACCCTCACCTCGAAAGGCAACTGATGACGATCCAGACCCCGCCCGACCCGACCGCCGCCGAGACGGCGAAGCACTTGCCGGCCTCGATCACGAGGTACCTGCGCGAGGCTGATCCCCAGCACAAGGCGAATGCTCACGACTTGCTGTCGGCGTTCGCGACCGACGCCACCGTCATCGACGACGGCAACACCTACACCGGTCACGACGAGATCCACCGGTGGCGGGAGACCGAGGCCAGCGAGTACATCTACACGGTCGAGGTCAGCCACGTCGAGAAGTTCGACGACACCCAATATGTCGTCACCACCCACCTGGAGGGCAACTTCCCCGGCGGCGTCGTCGACATCATCTACCGTTTCACGCTCGCCAACGACCTCATCACCAAGCTCGAGATCGCGCCGTGACTCCTTAACTTCGTCGTGAGGCACCGACATCGTTCCTGGGTGCTGAAGAACGGCCTTCGCCGGGCCGTTCTTCAGCATCGTTGCCTCACGTCATAGCGGTACTGAGAGGAGACGGGACAGCTTGCCTGTCCGTGCGCTACGGACGAACGCGGATGATCGTCTTTCCCCTGAGCCGCTCAGTGGGATTGAAAGCGGCGACAGCATCGTCGAGGGTCGCGATGGTGCCGATGTTCGTCTGCAGCCGCCCGTCTCGCACCCGCTGGACGATCTCACTCAGTTGCGCGCGATCGGCCTCGACGACGAAGTCGATCGCCAGGCCGTCCGCGGGCCGCGCCTCGGGTGGGCCCACGATGGTCACCAGGGTCCCTCCGGTCTTGATCAGCGCCGCGGAGCTCTTCTGGACGTCGCCGCCGATGACGTCGAACACTAGGTCGACTCGGCCGATGTCTTCCAGCGAGTCGTTGGCGAGGTCGACGAACTCCTGTGCGCCGTAGTCGAGCGCCTTCTCACGGTCGGCGGCACGTCCGGTGCCGATGACGTAGGCGCCGGCCTCGCGTGCGAGCTGGGTCACCATCGTGCCGACTGCGCCGGCCGCGCCGTGGGCGAGGACGCTCTGGCCTGCCTGAAGGCGGCCGTGCTGGAACAGTCCTTGCCACGCGGTCAGCCCTGAAATCGGCAGGCTCGCGCCCACAGTGAAGTCGACGTCGCCGGGGAGCGGGGCGAGGTTGCGTGCCTCGATCGCCACATACTCCGCCAGGGTGCCGTCGCGATGCCAGTCGGTGAGGCCGAACACACGCTGTCCCACCGACAGCCCCGTCGTGCCATAGCCGAGGGCGGTGACCACCCCGGCCAACTCGTGCCCCGGGATCGACGGCGACCGGTCGCGGTCGGCGCGATCGGTCCAGGTCGAGGGCCACTCCAGCTCGGTCGGGACATAGCCCGACGCATGAACCTCGACGACGACGTCGTTGATCGCCGCCGGTGGCTCGGGTCGCTCCGCCAGCGTCATTCCGGACGTTCCTGCTGCCTGGTCCGTCACCACAATCGCCCTCATCAGGCACCTCCCAATATCCAGCATCCGCCTTCAAGGCATTCTCGGTTCACAAGCATTGGCGGCACGACACCTTCGACGTCTTACCGCAGGCCGAGAGGAATGTCGGCGCGAGGTCGTCACCGTGGGAACGGCCCGTTGAAGAAGGGCGCGATCAACAGGCAGCCGTCGATCCGTGGCGTAAGATCCGCGCCCATCCGACAACTAACGGATGTCCGGAGGGGAGCCGACGGCTGCCAAAGCCACTGATCACGGGTAGGGGTGAAAGGTCATGACCGGGTGGCGGGAGGGGCTGGAGCGGTTTCTGGCCACCGACCCGCGTGACGTCGGGTGTGATGAGGCGATGGCTGTTCTGCACATCTATGCCGAGCTACTCGCGGCCGGAGTCGACGCTGCCGGGCACTATCCCGGATTGGCGTCGCACCTTGCTGCCTGCGGAGCATGCGCAGAAGATGCCGACGGACTGTTGGCCGCTGTGCAGGACGATGATCTGCACCGTCATCTGCACAGTGACGGCCGGGATGACATCTGAGCTACTGCTCGATCGCGCATTTTCCGGATGGCCCCAGTCGAGCTGAGATCGCGGTCACAGCGAGTTCTCCGGGATCCGGGACCAAAACGATTCGCTGGAGTGTTGTTGCCAGTGACGGCGCAGCCAGCGGCGTCAGAGGAGGAGAAACCGTGTCGCACGACTACAGGAAGACTTCGGAGGCGCTCAGCCGCCTCACCGACAGCCAGTTCCGCGTCACTCAGAGAGACGGGACCGAGCCCGCATTCCACAACGAGTACTGGAACAACCACGAGCCTGGGATCTACGTGGATGTGGTTTCCGGTCAGCCGCTGTTCTCGTCGACCGACAAGTACGACAGCGGCACCGGATGGCCGAGCTTCACCAGACCGATCGCGGCGGACGCTGTTCGCACGGAGACGGACAGGTCGCTCTGGATGACCCGCACAGAGGCGCGGTCCACCGGGGCCGACAGCCACCTCGGCCACATTTTCGATGACGGGCCCGCCGACGCCGGGGGCCGGCGGTACTGCATGAACTCCGCCGCACTCCGCTTCATCCCGGTCTCCGAGCTGGAGACGCAGGGCTACGGCGAGTACCGGTCGCTGTTCGAGACAGCCGACACCACCAGCACAGAGGAGCATGCATCGTGACCAGCGGAATTCACGACACCGGGCAGGTCACCCGCAAGCCGGGGACTGAGACAGCCGTCCTCGCCGGCGGGTGTTTCTGGGGTATGGAGGACCTCATTCGCCGGCAGCCCGGTGTGCTCGACACGCGCGTTGGATACACCGGCGGGCAAAACGACCACGCGACGTACCGCAATCATCCCGGGCACGCAGAGGCGGTCGAGATCGTCTTCGACCCGGCGCAGACGACCTACCGTGACATCCTGGCGTTCTTCTTCCAGATCCACGACCCGTCGACCGTGAACCGTCAGGGCAACGACGTCGGCACGAGCTACCGCTCGGCGATCTTTCCGCTCACCCCCGAACAGGACAAGGTCGCTCGCGACACGATCGCCGACGTCGACGCGTCAGGTCTTTGGCCTGACAAGGCCGTGACGACGATCGAGCCCGCTGGTCCGTTCTGGGAGGCTGAGCCCGAGCACCAGGACTACCTGGTCAGGTACCCGGCCGGTTACACCTGCCACTTTGTACGTCCGGACTGGGTGCTCCCTCGGCGCCGCACCACCACCGCCTGACTTGTCGACTCCGAGCGTGTGCCCATCACCGAGGTGGTGGGGGCCGGTCGCTGGCGCGACCGGGATGCGGGCTTCTCACGATCAGACCGATGGCGACGATCTGCTGGCACTCTGCGAGCAGATTGTCGCCATAAGCCGTAAGCCACGGTGGCTCGGAGGCCACCAACGAGTCGGAGACGAGTCGAGGATGAGAGGTCGTGGACGCGATGAGTGATCTGCTGCGGGGATTCCGAGCTGAGGACGGCGCGGCGGTTGCTGCTGCCGACATCCCGAAGGCGGTGACTGCCGGCCGGCTGGTGTACGCCGACGGCGCGACTCAGGTCTTCGCGACTGACGGGCGGACCACCTACTCCGAGCGAGGCAGCGACAGCGTGGGTGAGTGGTACATCGATGACAGCGGGCGGTTCTGTTCGTTCTGGCCGCCGTCGTATCGAGCCTGCTACGCGCTTCGCTGGATGGTCGAGGACGAGCGGATCGTCGGGCTGAGGTTCACCGGCGTTCGTGATGGCGTGACATTCGACGGCCGCTACGAGTAGCTCCTGGGCGGCCGGTCGTCGGCAGTGTTCTGGGGAGCGTTGGAGACAGCATCCACGACGAGCGTCTGCAGAGTGGGAATCACCTCTGTCTCGAACCACGGGTTCTTTGCTTGCCACCTGAAGTTCAAGGGTGAGGGGTGGACGAGTGGGATCCGGTCTGGAAGGTAGTCCCGATAGGCGCGGACGGTTTCGGTCAGGTTCCTCTTGGCGCTGGTTCCCAGATAGTGCTTCTGGGCGTAGCGGCCGATGAGAACTGTGAGGCGAAGTCCAGGCATCGTCTCGAGGATTCGTTGGTGCCACCGTGACGCGAAGGCCGGGCGTGGAGGGAGGTCGCCGTGGGCGTCCTTACCCGGGTAGTAGAAATCCATCGGTAGCAGGGCGATCGTGTCCGGGTCATAGAACTGTGCGTCGGTGACGCCCAGCCACTGCCGCAGTTTGATGCCGCTGGCGTCGTTCCACGGGATCTGGCTGTCCTGAGCCTGCCGGCCGGGGGCCTGGCCAATGACGACGATCTTCGAACGCGATGATGCCGAGTAGATCGGTTCGTACCCACGCTCTGTGGCCCACGCGTTCGAGGCGTCGTTCCTGATCTCGTCACGTAATGCTGTGAGTTCGTCCATGCGTCTCTCAATCCGTCCCTGAAATCTGATGGCTCTGCACCGACCGACCCTGCTGTTCGCTCTCCGGCATGGAGTTTCCGTTCTCGCGATCGAGGTCTCACCCTGCGATGCATATTCGTGTCAGATGACCTGGTCGACCTTCCGAGGTACTCGAGGTTGGGCGGGCCAGGGCCTTCGGTGCCTTGCCTGCAGCTGTTGTCGCGACAAACAGGACGAGACCGACCAGTTAGTCACATGGTCATGCGACTCTGAGCGCGAATCGTGCCTTGCTTGCGGTCAAGTCGTGCTTGGTGTGATGTGTTCATGATCACCCTATATTTTGGTGATCGAGTCGCATCTCATCGTGAAAGGGCTGGTGGACTCGCACTGTGCGTAGGGTCGTGGACGCCGAGTGGACGGAATCTTGAATGGACGGTATCGTCCATGTTGCTATTTCACCGGTCGACACCGAGGTGCCGGACCTGTGACCACTACGTTCCGTTGATCGTCGGAGATCCATGAAGAGCGAATGTTCCGAGTCGTTGTCGCAGGTGCGGGTCGTCTCTCCAGAGGTGGCCCGGGAGAACCGTGCCTGGGTTCGCGACTTGAGCAGCGGTGGGGATCGGCGTGAGCTTGCGAGCCGACGCTTGTACGAGTTTCTCCAGCGAGCCGCGAGGGCGGAGGTCGGGCGGCGGGCGGCGAGGCTGCGACTCGTCGGGCCGGAGCTGGACGACATCGCGCACCAGGCCGCCGCGGACGCCCTGCTGGCGATCTGCGGCAAGGTCGAGACGTTCCGCGGTGATTGCAAGTTCACCACCTGGGCGTACAAGTTCGTGATCTTCGACGTGGCCGCCAAGGTCAACCGGCACTTCTGGCAGCGGGCTGATGTTGCGTTCGACGACGAGGACTGGGAGCGCCTTCCCGCACGAGTGGGGATCGAGCCGGAGTCGCATGCCGAAAGCCGGGATCTGATGGATGCCGTGCATCGCGCCGTCGACGAGAAGCTGACGGCAAAGCAACGGATGGTCTTTGTCGCGATGGTGCTGAAGGGGATGCCCACCGATGTCCTCGCTGATCAGCTCGGCGCGACACACAACGCGATCTACAAGATGATGTTCGACGCCCGCCGTAAGCTGCGGACCGCGTTGGTCGACGCCGGCTACTTGCCGGAGCAGCAGATCGCATGAGCAACGTCGGCCGACGGGCAGGATGAGAGATCTGCCGGCAAGGAGGGCCAGATGGCAGTCGTCAACCAGGGATTCCAAGGCAGAGGGGGAGCCGATCAGCGCAGACTTCCACCTGGCCAGCACCTCACCGACGACTTCCCGGTGCTGTCAGCGAGCGTGACTCCGCTGATCCCCAAGGACAAATGGGAGTTCACGGTCACCTCCGAGACCGGCGTGCAGCGAAGCTGGCGATGGCACGACCTGCTCGCCCTGCCATCCGAATCGGTGGTCGCCGACATCCACTGCGTCACAAGGTGGTCCAAATTCGGCACACGTTGGGAAGGGGTCTCCGTCGATGCCGTCCTCGCCGACGTGACCACTGAGGCGACCCATGCCACGGCAACCTCGTACGGCGGTTACACGACCAACCTGCCGTTGACCGAGCTCCGCGGTGGGAAGGCTTGGATCGCCTATCGTTACGATGGAGAGGAGCTCGGGGCGCTGCACGGCGGTCCTGCCCGGCTCCTCGTCCCGCACCTGTACTTCTGGAAGTCAGCCAAGTGGCTGAACGGACTGCAACTGCTGTTGCAGGACGAGCCAGGCTTCTGGGAGCGAGCTGGATACCACAATCACGGCGATCCCTGGCGCGAGCAACGCTACGAGTTCGACTGACTGGTACAGGCGCGCCGGGGCCGCGCGCCCGTCTACTCGATGACTACTCGCGTGGTGTCGAACGCAACATATCCGGTGAAGTTGTGTCCGACGGTTTCGATCGCCGACCGCTTGGGATGCGGGTAACACCACGCAGCGTCGATGTACTCCTGGTGCGGAGTTTCCACACTGTAGTAGAGGG
Source organism: Kribbella sp. VKM Ac-2568 (assembly GCF_004345365.1). Lineage (GTDB taxonomy): Bacteria > Actinomycetota > Actinomycetes > Propionibacteriales > Kribbellaceae > Kribbella > Kribbella orskensis. The sequence continues at coordinate 28,029 of NZ_SLVF01000021.1, read as the reverse complement.
CTTGGCCCTTCCAGGGGCAGACATACGGCGTCGGGCTCACCTTCAAGGTGCCGATTGTCAGCGAGTCCGCAGGAAAGTAGCGACTCCCCTCGATCAAGATGATGTGTTCCCGGTCTGTGTCGGCGAGTAGAACGCCGTCGATCGTCGCTCGCACTGTCGTCCTTTCGGTAGAGGTCCTCGCAGACTCTGTGTCCTGTCCGAGCACTGGGCTTACAGACTGCGGCACCCGCAGCGGACGGATGCTCGGGGGAGGTCGGAGAGTCCGGGCTATCCGACGGCGTCGTCGTAGAAACTGTTGATCCCGTCCACGATCTCTTGCAGGCAGTCCTCTGCTGCAAAGTGTCCGGAATTCAGGCGAACCAGCTTCGCGTCGGGGAGATCACGCAGGTACGCCTCTCCACCGGCCGGGGTGAAGAAGATGTCTCCCTGGCCCCAGAAGATCAGCGTTCTCGGCTGGTCGCGACGCAGTCGTCGCTGCCAGGTGGCGTACTGGGCGGCGTTCGTCCGGTAGTCGTAGAGGAGATCCAATTGCACTCTGCGCGCGTTCGGCCGGGCCAGGAAGTGCAGATCCAGGTTCCAGTTGTCCGGGCTGATCGTCGTCGGATCGGGGTGGCCGGTCAGGTAGATCGCTTTCACTGCTTCCGGTTCGAGCAATGCCTCGAGTGGCGCCTCGGTCTCGGCATTGCGGTTGGCCCAGAGGCCGTGACGCATCCCGTCCCAGATCTCGGTGAACCCCTCCTCGTAAACGTTGGCATTCTGGATGACCTGCCACTGGAGCCAGTCCGGATGAAGCGAGATCAGCCGGTTCCCGATCGGGCCACCGTAGTCCTGCATGTACAGCCCCATCGGGCCGGTGAAGTCGATGGCGAGCAATGCCTCGTCGACGATCTCTGCGAGGTGGTCGAAGGTGTAGTCCCAGTCGGCCGGATCCGGCATTTCGGTGTTCCCGAACCCGGGGTAGTCGATCGAGACCAGGTGGAACCTGTCGGCGAGTGCCGGCATTAGGTTCCGGAACTGGTGAGACGAGGAGGGGAATCCGGCCAGCAGCAGGAGTTTCGGTGCTCCCGGCTTACCCGCTTCGCGGTAGAAGACCTCCAACCCGCAGGCAGATACGGTCTGAAAACTCGTCATGCGCACTCCACACTCATTCCACAGGGACGTGATCGAGCGCTCGCTCGTCAGCGGCATCGTTCGGGATCACCTGATCGGTGCGGCCATCCGCGCTCGTACGAATTGGCCGCGGCGACAGATGGGCTTCTTACCTGAGATTTCGGCGAGGAGCCCTGCTCGGTGGGCAAGCCGTTGGCCGTCGATCGTTCCTGGCCGGCCCCGCGGGTGCTCCTGCATACCTCAGTAGCACCACCGGCCAGGTTCGCGTACTCGGCCGTCAGTTGCGCCCGGCCATCACGCCGCCGTCGACGTTCAGAATCGCCCCGGTGATCCAGCTGGCCTCCGGCGAGAGGAGGAAGACGATCGACGAGGCGATGTCCTGGGCTGTTCCGACCCGCCCCAAGGGGTGGAAGCCGTCGAATCCCTTCACGGCCTCCTCGAGCTGGTCGGCGGGGATGAAGCCCTCGTACAACGGCGTGGCCACCACTGCGGGCGCCACCGCGTTGACGCGAATGCCGTCGGCCGCCAGTTCCATGGCCAGGTTGTGGGTCAGGGCGTGGAGGCCGGCTTTCGCCATGGAGTACCCGGTCGCCGGCGTCGCCGCCACCGCCTGATGGGCCCACATGCTGCCGATGTTGACGATCGCACCACCGGAGCCTGCAGCCTTCATACCTCGCACCACCGTCTGGGTCAGGAAGAACGTAGCCCGACTCAGCTCCAGATACGCGTCGTAGTTCTCCTGGCTGTAGTCGAGGAATTCCCTGGGGATGAAGAATCCGGCCGCGTTGACCAGCAGTGTCGCATCGGCATGCTCAGCGGCGAGTTGCTCCTGGACGTCTTCTACCTGCTTGCGATCCGCGAGGTCGGCAGTGATCCCCCAGGCCTCGCCCTTCTCACCGAGCTCGGCGACCGTCTGGTCGACCTTGGCCTGCTGCCGCCCGACGAGGACGGCCTTGCCCCCTTGCCCGACAATATCCGCCGCGGTCTGTCGCCCCATGCCGCTGCTCCCACCGACCACGATGAGTTTGCGGCCTTCGAAGTATCCACTCATGAGCTTCCCCTCGATCCGTGCCGGGTCGGAGTGACCCGGATTTCCCTATCTGTGTGCCGATCGGGGGTGCGGCCTTACCGGTTCCCGGGATCTTGATGAGTGTGAGGTGTATCGGGCCCGGCCGCGGGGGTCGGCGTCGCCGGCGGTTCCGAACAGGTAATGAGAGAAGGCCGAATGCTGATTCGGGTGCTCCATCGGCTCGGTCGGAAGCCCGCGTCACTCCAGCTCGTCCCAGGTCGAGTCGGCGATGCGCCACCGCTAACGTGCTATTCGTCCGGAGACTCCGATATGCGGCGAGTTGGGGTGCGGTCGCGTCGGCGAACTCCGTTGCCGTTTCGCCAAGGCCCGGGCCAGCTCTGTGGTGCCCGGCACCATGAACCCGCTCCAGGCCGGACACGACCCTCGTCTCCCATGATTCGTGCTCGGCCAGTAGGCGTTCGGCCTCTCGCCAGGTCTCGGTTGCGCTGAGGTCCAGGAAGCGCGCGTCGCCGTACGCCCTACCTTTGAGTACCCGCAGCGCCTGCTCGAACTGTCTGAGATTCTCGAGCAGGACCGCGGCGTCCTCACCGGACGACGTCCTGGCCGCGGTCAGCAAGACGTCAGCGACGGCCGCGGCATGCTGTGCGGCAACGGCCGCGAACTGGTCCGTGATGCGACGCCTCTCGAATCCGCCGATGCTCGGATCCTGAGAACGTGCGGCCAGCTCTCTGAGCCTGGAGTACTGGGCATGCACGACCTGCTGCAGTGGGGCGGAGCGATCCACCTGCTGTCTCCCGCCTGCCCGAGGGCCGGGAGCGGGGCTGGATCGGCGGGTGCAACGGATCGAGTACCACGACGTACTCGGGATGGCGCTGAAGGAATCGCTCGACAGCAGGGCAGTAGTTCGTAATCCGGACTCCCTCGGCGATGAGGTCGTCGAGAACTGCCTTGATCAGGGCTGTGGCGAGTCCACGGCCCCGCTGATCCTCAGTGATCTCGGTATGACCGAGGACACGCCGTGGCCCGAGGACACGCCGTGGCCCGAGGACACGGAAGTCGAGGGTCCCCACCGTCGTTCCTGCGACGAGTAGTTCGTACCTTCGCAACTCGTCGTTCTCGACCACGATCAGGTTGCGCTCGGAGTCGTTCACCAGGGTTCTATCGCTCTGCGGTCCTTTCCCGAAGCAGGCACTGCACGCGCCGGTGACAGGTCAGCGCCATCGTGTCGGTGCTGCGTCGATCAGTTGACCTCATCAAGCTCCAGCGGCTCGTCGTCCACAACGTGGATCGCAGCTTCTTCGGCGCTCGCCGCGCCTCCGTCGATACCGACGTCGGCCGCGACGAGCTCCTCCTCGAGATCGAAGTGCGATCCCTCGTCAGGAGCCACGAGACGACCGGCGCGGTCCCGGCCGACTTCCGGGCCGTCGACATACTCCGACTTCGCGGCATACGGGTCGATCTCCGGTTCCTCTTGAGCAAGCCGTTGCTCGAAGGTCTCACCCCGCAATGCCTCCGCCGCGGTCGTACCGAAGCCCTCACCGGCCGACCACTTCTCCGGGGCTGAGTAGCCTTCGTCAAGAAGGTCGGAGACCCCGCGCCCTTCGAGCGTGTCGGAGAACTGGAGCTGGTCCTCGTCGTCCACGCTGTAACTGCCGTAATACTCCCGACTGACCTCGCTCATACGTCCTCCTGCCGACCGGCCGGCGGCGTGCCGGCTCCTCACGAAGGTTGGTGTCGGGCCCAGCAGGGGTACTTACCCGTCGATCGAGATCACGCCAAGCCTGCCCACCCGCGGCTGAAACCTGGTTCCACCGAGCTTGGGACTCATCGGTCGGACAGCGTCGACCACCGTCGCGACCGCTGGCCATCCTGCCCTGATGGCGGTGGCCGGCACGCCGTCCTACATCGGGCATCTCCACAAGCGGCAGCAATCGTTGCTCGGCCCCGATAAGTTCTTTTCGTGCCCGAGACAGTGAATGAGCTCGATCGCCGCCTGACCGCCGCGGCGCGGCTACGAGAGCCCGGATCGTTGCCGCTGCCGACGAGCTGATGTCTCTGAAGGGTGCCGCAGCGACCACGCTCGACGAGGTGACGGCTGCGAGTGGGACGAGCAAGTCACAGATCTACCGGCATTTCAGCGACAAGAGCGCCTTAGTCCCAGGCGGTCATCGCACTGCGGGGCGGGCGCGTGCTCGAACGTGAGGAGCGGTATCTCCGCAGGGTTGACTCGTTGAGTGGCCAGGATCGGTGGTGCAGAGCCATACTCCAGCGAGTCACAGCACGCCGTGGAGCGCTGGGCTGCGAACTGGGGTCACTGTCGACCGAGCTCTCCGATCAGGACGAGACAACGCGCGTCGATCTCGACGCGCACCTGACATCCTGGATCTCGCTGCTGACCGCGGCGCTCGAGCGGATGAAGTTCAACGGCACACTGTCCGGGGACGCTGATCCACAGACGCTGGCGACGGGCATCATGGCCGCACTCCAGGGTGGGTATGTTCTCGCCCAAGCGACCCGCGATCCCGGACCGATGCACATCGCACCCGACCTGGCGATGGACTCGGTCCGAGCGCACGCAAAGTCGGCCAACGACAAGTAGAACAGCGGCGGAACCGCGGCTCGGAAGTGGTGAGTCGCCGAGGGGCCAGGTCATTGTCCAGGGAGGATCAGGCCGGCCGCGGCATGCTGAGGAGATCGCGGTAGTCAGGGTTCTTCTCGACGAATCGGCTGACGACCGGGCAGTAGTTCGACACCGTGACAGACCTTGTGCGGATGTCGTCGAGAGCGCGGCCGACCAGCGCCCACGACAGTCCTCGCCCGCGGTAGGTCTGTTCGATGACGGTGTGCGTGATCGACAGGTGCGAGCCGACCACGTGGTAGACGAGGAGTCCGGCCTGTTGGCCGTCGACGAGGAGTTCGTAGTACCCGTCGTCTGCGTGGTGGACCACGGTAACCGCCGGGGATGCCGGCGTGCTGGTGGCGGCATCCCCGGCCGCTGCGCTGTCCGCGCCGTCGATGGTCAGCAGGTCGGCCAAAGGAGCCAGCCAGCCTGTACCGAACGCTTCTGCGGGAAGACTGGCGTGCCAGGTCAGGCTCGATCCGGCGTGATTGCGGAACTGAAGGACGAGCTGCCAGTCGCCTTCTATGTTGTGGAGTCCTCCGGCTGTACGCAGTTGCACGCGACCCTCGCTCGGAAGCGAGTTGAGCATCACCGGCTGTGTCCGCAACGGCAGGACCAAGCGCCCGTCTTCCGAGCGCACGCTACCCAGATTGTCCGTCTGCGCATTGCTCCAGCTGGCTAGCATCAAATCCATATGGGCATTGCCGAACAGACCTGCGGTGACGCTGAAGTCGACCTGCCGACCGCCGGTGACGGTCTGCTCGGCCGCGCTGGCGACCAGCAGCTCGCCGCCGGCGAGGTAGAAGCCCGTTCCATCGGGCCGAAGAACCTGATCAGTCATCTCTACTTCCTTTGTGTTGCCCTCTGACCTGACCGCGACGCCCGATAGCCGTAGGACTGGCTCGGGTCTGTCAGTGGACTATATCGTCCTCCGAAGACTCCTCGCAGCGCGGTCACCCATTCCAGGCTGTCGATGCGTCGCGATGCGGTGACATGATCTAAAATTGTATGATTCAGGGCGATCTTGGCACGTAGCTGCAGCCTGCAAGTTGTCGGGTCGCCGGGCGGTCATGGGTGACCTGTGGCCATAAAGTGGACTGACAAGGCCTCTTTGCTTTGCCGGACGGGCACCTGACACGAATAGCGAGTGGAATCTCTCGATCGGCAGGATGGCGAAATGGCACGCTGGCTGTCGCCCGCGATGGACCTGGTGCCGAACAAGGCGACCATGCGCCTGCTGCTGCGCCATGGATCGAGGCCGGTAAGACTTCCGTACGCCCTGCCGGGAGGTGGGCGATTGTCAGCATGCGACGCTGAGGTCGTCGGTGGCCTGATGCTCCGCTTGTTACCGTTGTGCGAGGAAGGCTTCGAGATCGGCTGGCGACTCCTGCCAGCGGCGTGGGGCCGGGGTTCGCGACCGAGGCGAGTCGCGCCATGATGCGATGGGCATTCGCAACCGGCACGATCGACGAGCTGTCTGCGGTCGCCCGGCCGCAGAACCTTCGCGCGTGCGCGCCCCGCCCCGGCGCCACTGACCAGACGCTGCAGAGTTCGGTCCCTCGCGGGTGCGGATCTCGACGAGTATTCGCCGCACCGTCGCGCTCGCCGCTCCGCGGTGCTGATGACTCGGCTCGACTTCGAGTGCCGGACGGCGTACCGCTCGGGCCTCAGGTTCGTCGCCATCGAGCAGGTTGCTCACAATTCTGGCTGTTCTTGGTCGTGCCGGTGTGCGGGTTGCGTGCAGCGAAGGCAGTGACCAGCGTGGCGACCATCGCAAGCCCGGCGTATCCGCGGGCAATCTCCGGGACGGCGAAGATGTTGGAGAGCCGGGCGGAGATGAGGCTGGGAATGGTCGCGCCGCTGTAGCTGAGGAGATAGACCACGGCGAAGGTCGGCGCCCTTTCGGGCAGCGTACTGCCGAACAGCAGGCCACGGGTAGCGGCGCTGATGGCGATGCCCTGAGCGGCTCCCGCAATGATGGTTGCCGCGATGAACAACGGCAATGCGCCGGTGGCGATCGCTGTGATCAGGCCGATCCACCCGGCCAAGAAGGCGATCATCCCGATGCGCTGAGCTGTCGCCGGTGAGAACCGGCCGCCAAGGGGAGCACCCAGAGCGCTGGGGCCCATGTAAGCGGCGAACACCAGTCCGAGGACGAGTGAACTGTTGGTGTGCAGTTGATCCTCGACCAGTGCGGGCACGAAGGCCTGGTAGAACGCCCCGGTCGCCCAAGTGGCCAGGAGCACCGCGGCCGCAACGGGGAGCAGATGTCTGACACGGACCGGTACGCGGACGCCAGGGTGCAGTGACCGCCAGCCGCCCGGCGTCGGCGTCACGGTTTCCGGGCTGATGGCGACGAGTGCGGCAGACAGCAGGAGCAGGCCGATGACAACCAGGTAGATCAGGCCGCGCGGCCATGGGCCGAACTGGACCAAGGCACCGGATGCGATGGCACCCACGGCGAGACCGAGCATGACCGTCTGGCTCGAAGCAACGGAGGCCAGCCAGGTCGGCCTCGCCGGCGCGGCGTCAACGATGTAGGCGGTGAGGGTGCTACTGGCCAGCCCGGCACCGAGGCCCATCAGGAGCCGACCCGCGATCAGGATGCCGATGTCGTGCACGTTCAAGAGCAGCAGACAAGCCAGTACAAACAGTCCGAGGCTGGCGATCGCGATGGGCCGTCGGCCCACATGATTGGACACTCGGCCAAGCACCAACAGCGTGCTGAGAGTAGCGGCGGAGTAGGCGACGACCGTCAGCGAGACGTCGGCAGTGGTGAACCCGTCCTCGGCCCGGTAGATGTTGAAAAGCGGGATCGTCGATCCCACTGCGGCAAACGTGGCCATCAGGGAGACCACTGCGGAGACGAACGCCAGTGGAAGCATTCTGTCCCGCGGGCGCAGATTGATCACCGGTGCCACATTCTGCATCGAGCCGTACCTCTCTCCAGTCCGTGCCAAAGGGCGCATCCCGCCGTACCGGTGAGCAAGGGACGAACGAACGGCGTCCTCGTACATGTGATGTGCGTCGATCCGTCACGCCGTCTTACCAGCAACGCGCAAATCCGCTCCTCGACGTCGCTCCGGCCGCGACCCGCGCCGGTCAGCGTGGTGAGACACGAACGAGATCGCGATTCTCGGTAAGACGCCCCGACGGGCCGACACTGATCAGTTGCCACGACGAGACTGATCGCTGTGCACACCTATAACGACCGATCGCGGTCAGAAGAAGCCGTCGCGCGGTACGGATCGGGTGCCCGCAACACGATGCTCGGCCAGGTCCGCCGAGATCCCGTCGGCTGCTTCGAGCATGAGCGGGACGACTTCGCCGGTCACCTGGGCCAGCGTGCGCCGGCCGACCGAGGTCGAGTAGGCGAGGGCGGCGACGACAGTTCCGTCGGGATCCCGCACCGGCACTGCCGCGGAGAGCAATCCTTCTTCGAGCTCTGACTCGACCACGGCGTACCCGCGTTGCCGCACCTCGTGCAGCGAATCGCGAAGCCGCACGGGGTAGTCCGACCAGGCAAGCGGACAACCCGATCGCGGCGGCGTAGCTGAACTGCGAGACCTGGAGGCAAGCCGAGATTGTCGACGTAGGTGTCGATCACCTCCGACGTCGCGCGCAACTCCAGACCCTGTGCTGCTGTGGCGCGGCTCGTCGGCGATCGCCCACAGCCCGTCGTACGAGGGTGTTCCCAGCCATGAGGGTCAGCCCTTCGGGGAACCGGCCATGGCCCTCTCTGCGAGGTGTTTTTGCACGAACGGGTAGATCAACGGATAGAGCGCGGCCAGTGCGAGCACGGTGTAGTTGCAGATCCTCACGATCCGGTCGCGCCGGGTCTCCTGGACCGGCGCAGTTGCTGTGGTCATCGGGTCACCCCCTTGGGTCTCGTCGGCGGCCTGCTTGGATTCGGCCCCGGTACCCGTTGTCGTGCGGACCTCGGAGCAGATCTTGGACATCGCGATTCAATATCCGATAGGAGCTACGGCATACCGGCATGACTTCATAGGAACGGAAACGGAAGAGTCGCAAAATAGGGACGAGATCGTCCATTCTATCCAAGTTGCGTATCGAGCCTGTAGAAGCCAGCCACACCACCTAGGCACGTTGGACCTCTCAACTGGACTTTATCGTCCAGGGTGGTTCTGATAGATACTGTACCCAGGCGATACGCTCTTCTCATGTCAGAAGAGCCCGTCGACCAGTCCGTGCATCGACTGACCGCTCGTGGTGCGGCGACGCGTGCTCGGATCGTGGCGGCGGCGGATGAACTCATGCGAATCCAGGGCGTCAACGGGACCACTCTGGACGAGGTCACCGCAGCCAGCGGTAGCAGTAAGTCTCAGCTCTATCGGCACTTCAGCGACAAGGAAGCATTGGTGCGAGAGGTCATCGCTCTACGAGCCGTTCAGGTCCTCGACCGCGAAGAGCAGCACCTCCGCAGAGCTGACTCGTTCCGTGGACTCGAGCGTTGGCGCCGCGCTGTCCTGCAGCGCGTGTCCCTACGCAACGGGGCCCTCGGTTGTGAGCTCGGCTCGCTGTCTGGCGAGTTGGCCGATCAGGACGAGCAGGCGCGGGCAGATCTGGATTGGCACTTCGGGACCTGGGAGTCCCTGCTGGCCGGTACCTTTCTCCGCATGCGGGAGAGCGGGGCACTCGCAGCAGACGCGGAACCCGACGAGCTTGCGACCGGGCTGATGGCCGCGCTGCAGGGCGGTTACCTCCTCGCGCAGACAAGTCACAGCCCGGAGCCGATGCGCATCGCTCTGGATATGGCCTTCGCCCATCTCCGAACCTTCGCCACCTCGACGAGTTGACGATCGGCAGCCGGATCTAGTCCCGGCGTGAACGCACTGGATCCAGGTAAGACTTCCGCTCCGCGGTGACACAGTTGGATTGATCTGCCGAAATCGCAAACCCACGAAGGGGCTCTGCGCAGTGAAGATTCTCCTGGACGACCCAGCGGAGTCCGATCCGGACGCCGTCGCCGTCCTCGCCGAGGATCTGCTGATCACACAAGACAGCTCGCCGACGCGTGCACACCCGAACTCACCACACACCAGCGTCGCGGGTCGCCTCACGCGGCGACTGGGGCGGGTCGCGGACAGTACCGCGGACGACCTCGAAGGCCGTGTGGTTCCGGCGCAGTACCGCCGGCATCCGAAGCACGACTCCGCCCTTTCTCACTATCTGCTCGGAACCCCGATCGACGACGCCCAGACGGATGAGCACTCATAGGATGCCGAGGCCGGTGATGACTCTGAAGGCACGGGCGTCAGAGGCGAGCGGTCCGCCGACACGGACGTAGTGTCGGCACCAGACGTACCCCCTCAGCCTGTCGAGAGGCTGAGCCGCACCCGACCGGCCCATACGCCTATACGGCGCGGAGGTCGGACGAGTACGCTCCGGTCGACTCGTAGCGCCGGACGAGGGCTCCCACTTCGATCGTGAGGAGGAGATGATAGCTACTGACTTCGGAATCGATGGCGGCTCCGCGAGCGCCGGGGAAGCCGCAGTGCACATCGTCGACGACGAGCCGCTCGATCTCGACGACATCTACTGATCACATCTGCTGGCGCTGTGCCGGATCCCCGGATCCTATCGCCGCGGCGACTGCCTCCTGGAGTTCGGTCCAGGAGGCGTCGAACTTGCTGACGCCCGCGTCCTCGAGCACCTGGACGACCTCGTCGTAGGAGATGCCCAGTTTCTCCAGGTCGGCGATCACCTTGCGGTCGGCGTCGTAGTCGGCGCGGACGGTGTCACCGCGCACCTCGCCGTCCTCGGCGAACGCGTTCATCGTTGCCTCCGGCATCGTGTTGACGACGCCGGCGGTGATCAGCTCCTCGACGTACATGGTGCTCTTGTATGCCGGGTCCTTCACCCCCGTGGAGGCCCACAGCGGGCGCTGCGGCTTGGCGCCTGCGGTCTCGATCTCGTGCCAGCGGTCGGAGCCGAAGATCTCCTCGTACGCCTCGAAGGCGAGCCGCGCGTTGGCGATCCCGGCCTTGCCCTTCAGTGCCTTCGCCTCATCGGTGCCGATGGCATCGAGTCGCTTGTCGACCTCGGTGTCGACCCGGCTGACGAAGAATGACGCCACGCTGGCCAGCTTGGTCACGTCGTGACCGTTGTCCAGGGCCTTCTCCAGACCGGTCAGGAACGCGTCCGCGACGGCCTTGTAGCGGACCAGCGAGAAGATCAGCGTCACGTTCACACTGATGCCCGCGGCCAGCGTCTCGGCGATCGCCGGGATGCCTTCCTCGGTGGCCGGGATCTTGACGAACACGTTCTCCCGGCCGACGGTCTCCCACAGCTCCTTGGCTTGGGCGATCGTCTTGTCGGTGTCCCGGGCCAGGCCGGGCTCGACCTCGATCGAGACCCGGCCGTCGACACCGTCGGTATCGTCGTACACGGGCTTGAACAGGTCCGCGGCGGACCGGACGTCGTCGGTGGTGATCACCCGGATCGCCTGGTCGGTCGATACGCCCTCGGTGGCGAGGCGGTTCACCTGGTCGGCGTACGCGTCGGCATCGGAGATCGCCTTCGCGAAGATCGTCGGGTTGGTGGTCACCCCGCTCACGTACTGGTCGTGGATCAGGCTCTCCAGGCTGCCGCTGGTCAGCCGCTGCCGGGACAGGTCGTCGAGCCAGATGGAAACGCCGGCGTCGGCGAGGTCTTTCAAACGATCGGTCATGTCCGAAGCCTCCTTAAGCCGCGCCCAAGACTGGACGCGATACTCAACCTGGTGCCGATCCGGTCTGGTCTCCTTACCCGGCCATGAGAGTGAGTCCGGCTATAAGACGGAGCCGTTCGAGGGCCAAGAGCAGATGAGTCGTTTGGAGATCAGATCCCCGATGGGAGAATTGCAAGTCATCACTCATGCACGCCCCGAGGGCGTGGGCTTGCCCCGTTGCCTGCGCAGGCATGGCGCCTGGAGTCAGTTGCGGCCGATCAGCTAGCGTAGCTCCAGATATGCGCGAAGGCCATGTCGAGGGCGACGCGCATCGGCTCAGGATCGTGAGCCGTCTGGGCCAGCAAGTAGCCGCCCTGCAGAGCAGCCATCAAGGCTGTGGCCAGTACCGCAGGGTCCGCGTCCGGCTTCAGCGCTCCCTTGTCCTGGATTCGCTCCAGGGCCGACCTGATGATGGCTTCCCAAGTGGCGAAGTGCTGTGCAAGCGCGAGCCGTGCGATCTCATCCTGGTCGGCCAGCTCGCTGGACAACGAGCCCAACATGCAGCCGAAAGCCCCGTTACGCAGAGTGACACGCTGCATAACCGCACGTCGCCAACGCTCGAGTCCTTGGAGCGAATCTGTCCGGCGCAGGTACTGCTCCTCACGCTCGAGAAGTGCCGCTCCACGCGAAGCGATGACCGCGTGAACCAGAGACTCCTTATCGGCGAAGTGGTGATAGAGCTGTGACTTACTGCTGCCACTGGCCGCCGTTACCTCGTCGAGCGTCATGCCGTTCACACCGCGGACTCGGACAAGTTCGTCGGCCGCTGAGACAATCCGGGCGCGAGTCGCAATCCCGCGCGCGGTCAGCCGGCGGGCTGGCTGATGGTTTGACTGCTGCGGCACAGCTAGAGCGTATCGTGAGCGTCCACCTGCCAACCTCTCGTGACGCTCAATATCGGGGTCTAGCCGTCTACGGGCGGAGATCAGTTGTGGGCATCAGTCAGAGCTCTGGTCGCTCGAGGTTCCATCCTGATGGGCATGGCCGGCCGACTTGGCGGCGGCGACAGCTCGCTGGTTTCCTGGCCGGGCCACTGCGTAGAGCTCGTCCACAGCGCCAACGCGAAACGCCCAGTGCATCAGCGCGTTGGCTCGCCTCAGTCGCGTATCACTGTCTCCAGGCAGCCGGGGCCAGTTGACAGCCGAGCTCGAGGTCTTCCTCGTACGGAGGCAATAGCCGGATCGACAACCCTCCCACGACATCGTCGGTGCGCTTCTCCACGATGGCCCAGCGGCCGGCGGGCTTCACCAAACTCGGCTGCGAATCTATCCACGCGCGAAGCACAGCCCGCATGGTCTCGGCGTCCTCGATCGACCACTCGCGGATCAGCAATCGGTCGGTCTCGGTGACGATTCGCATCGCGGTTCACGCACCCTTCGGTCGGAATCCAGGCAGCTCCCGATCCCTCGCGATATTCGTGCCCTTGCTGCGGCAGCGTCTTACCGCCCAAGTCGCCATCAGGTAAGAACGGTACGCATCTCGCCGAACGAACGGCCAACCGCCACTCTCAGCAAGAGATCCATTCCAGATCGTCAGGCCTTGCGAGCGTGTTCGGCCGGTCGCAGCAGGACAATAGGGTCGGTCGCCACCCGATGCCGCCCCACCCGCAGCCCCTGGCGGCTGATCACCGACCTGACCGAGGCGCTCAGGAGAGGTGGCCTCGATGACCTCACGGGTTATCGATGCGGCTCACTGACGGTGCTCTATCCGCTGCTGTGCGCGGAGAGCTGGCTGGCCGAGTGCCGCTCGTCGAGCGGCTGGAGAGGGCCAGCCCGAAGCCGCCTAAAGATCGTGATCCAGAGGTCTTGACTATCGCTTGATCGTCCGGTCGTGTGGGTTATACGAGTACGGGCAAGAGTGCCTTGCCGGGCGAGGTCGTCACTGGGCCTTGTACCCAGGAGTCCCGCCACTGGCACCGCCTCACCTAGCAGGTTTGGGGATGTGAAGGTCGGTCGGGCGGTCCGGCCTGTGTCCCGGTTGGATCAAACGAGGCCGAGGAGAAACAGGATGTTCGGGAAGAGGTATGTGCATGACCTGATCGACCGGAGCGCGGAGAACCCGGCGGACCGGCGGCGGTTCCTCAAGAGCGCGACCGCAGCAGGCCTGGGAATGATCGGTGTGAGCGTGGCCGGATCGGCGGCCACAGCTGCGTCTGCCTCAGCGCAAGACGCTAACTCGATTTCGGATAGCGCGATCTTGAATTTCGCGCTGAACCTGGAGTACCTGGAGGGGGAGTTCTACTCCTTCGCGGTGCACGGGCATGGACTGCCCGGCAACCTGACCCACGGGACGGGCCAGCGCGGGCCCGTGATAGGCGGCCGCGCGGTCCCCTTTAAGAGCAGGTCGATCCGCCAGTTCGCCGCCGAGATCGCCCACGACGAGTTCGACCACGTCCGGTTCCTTCACGCTGCGCTGGGCAGCGCGGCGGTGGCCCGGCCGACCATCAACATCCAGCAGAGCTTCACCGCCGTCGCGATAGCTGCGGGGCTGATCAAGCCTGGGCAGACGTTCGACGTCTACGCCAATGAGAACAACTTCTTGCAGGGCGCGTTCATCTTCGAAGATGTCGGGGTCACTGCGTTCAAGGGCGCCGCGCCGCTGATCAGCAACAAAACCTTCCTGTCCGCGGCCGCCGGCATGCTGGCGGTCGAGGCATACCACGCGGCGACCATCCGCAGCGTGCTGTTTGACCGCCACCTGGCCCGGCAGGCTAATGCGATCTCGGCGGCGCGGGACAGCCTGGACGGGCCGAGCGATGATGACCAGGGCATCACCATCAACGGCAGGGCCAATATCGTGCCCGCCGACAGCAACAGTGTTGCCTTTGGCCGTATCCCCGGCCGCGTGCTCAACGTCGTCTACCTGACTCCAAACAAGGCGTCTCGCGGCGGGTTCTACCCGGACGGCGTCAACGGGCAGATCCACACGAGCAGCTGACCAGCTCACACCTGCTGCGAGCATGCGCAGCGTGATCATCGCCACCGGCACGCACTGGACGGCGGCGTCGGCCCTGCCCGCCGCGCTGGCCAACGATCAGCGCTGCGGGTATTCGGCGACGCGGCGGCTGATTGCGGGCACTCACTGCCCGGCGTGTCGTGTCGTGGTCGTGGTTGGCTTGGCGCGCAGGTCGCACAGGGCGTAGACGGTTTCGGCGGCGAGGTGATCGAGGACTCGCGCGGTGGAGTAGAGGATGGCGCATCACGCCGTCTCGCTCAGGACGGACTCGACGATCCAGGAGCCGGTCGCGCGGTCGAAGACCTGCATTGGGATGTCGGGCTCGGCCGGGTGTGTGTCCGCACAGTAACTGCAGGTCCCGTCCAGGCGGCGGTAGTAGCCGTGGTCGTGGGTGTGGTCGTTCACCAGATTGCGTTCGCCCAACGGGGAGGCCACGGTCGTGACTGCCTCGTCGCCGGTGCACTGGACCTCGACACAATGCTCGCTGCAGTGGCCGCCGTTGATGACGGCCGGTTCCCTGAGCGCGCCGACCCCAGTGCGGAGCTCCTCGTCGTGGACGTCACCCCCGATCTCTGCGCGACCGCTGAACTGGTCGCGCGCCTCGGTCGAGTGCGACGCAGGTCCGGCTGGCATGATGTGGGCGGTGCTGTTCAGGATCCCGCGGCTCGGCGCCAACCCGTAACCGGCCACGGTGGACAGCGAGGTCGCGGGGGTGAGATCGACGGTCATCGTTGCCCTCTCTGTCGGCCGGCAGCTGCCGAGATCGCGTCTTCATGGGAGTAAAATGGCCATGCGGTGTGATCCGCGTCTCACCTTGAGAGGCGGTGAGGTTCTCGGCGATGACCGACGATTGGGGCGCGACGCTGCTCCGGGCCAGGGAGCGGCTGCTGACCGGTGGGCGGATCGAGGAGATCGAGGGGCCGAGCGCGGAGATCCTCGCCTCGTGGCGTCGCTCGTCCGACGACGGCGTCGACGCCGACGAGCTCACCACTTCGTACGTCGAGAACGTCAACCTCGCCTCACGTCTGGCCAGGGCGGCAAGCTCCGTCGTCTACGGGGTCGCCGAGGATGTGGCCGGCAGCCCCGTCTCGGCGATCCTGGCCGACAGCCGCGGGCGGGTGCTGCTCCGCGGTTCTGGGGACGGTGAGCTCGAGCGCCGGCTCGACTCGGTCCTGCTTGCGCCAGGGTTCAGCTACGCGGAGCACCATGTCGGGACCAACGGCATCGGCAGCGCCCTCGAGGACCGGGGGGCGTATGCGGTTCGCGGACACGAGCACTTCTCCGAGCCACTGCAGGACTTCGCCTGTTTCGGCGTCCCGGTCCGTGACCCGTTCAGCCACCGATTCGTCGGCGTGCTGGATATCACCACCTGGGCCGCGTGCGCCAACCCGGCCCTCGCGGCGCTGGTGCGACAGGCGGTGGCCGTGGTCGAGGCGCGGCTGGTCGAACTCGGCGGACAGGGCGAGCGGATGCTGCTGGACGAGTACCTCGGTGCGTCACGGCGGTCCGGATCCGCCGTGCTCGCGATCAGCGACAGCGTCTGGATGTCGACGCCGGAGGTGGCGCGGGTGATCGGCGCGGTCAAGCACGGTGACACGTGGACCATGGTGCGGGACGCCCTCGGGCGGTCGGACGCCGCGGAGACACCGCTGACCATGTCCGACGGCAGGGAGACGATGCTTCGGCTCCGCGCGGTGCGCCGCGGCAACGAGCTTGTCGGCGCGCTGGCCTTCCCGTCCGGTACGACGCCCCGGCCGCCCGCCATAAGGCGACCGGTGGCAGGCATGCTCCCCCGATTCGCAGCCAGCACTCCGGCGGTGCTGGATGCGGCCCGGAGAGTGAGCCGGCATTGCGCGCAACGCGATCCGCTCGCGGTGATCGGCGAGCCCGGGGTCGGCAAGGCAGCCTTGGTGGAGGCGGCGCTGCAACTGCAAGCCGCGGGCAAGATGGTCGTCGTTCGTGACGCGGTCCGGAATGCTGGCCCAGACGATCTCGACCGGCTGATCACCGACGTCGGCGCAGCGCTCCGCGCGGGGTCGCCGGTCATGGTCAAGCATGGCGAGCGCCTGACGGCCAACGCGCTCGACCGGCTGTGCGGTGAGGTGCGAGCGGTCACCGACGCCGGCTGGCTGGCGCTGACCGTCCGTGTCGCTGAGGGCGACCCGATCACGCCCGAACTGGGCACCACCGGCATTCCGACCGTGCTAGTTCCGCCGCTGAGGGAGCGGATCGAGGATCTCCCGGCCATCGTCGCGGTCCTGCTCGCCCGGCAGCCCGGAACGCGTTCCGTGGCGGTCACCGAGCAGCTGATGACCAGGCTCCAGCGCGAACGCTGGCCGGGGAACGTGGCCGAGATCAACGACCTGCTAGCGGAGATGCTGCGTGCCACCGATCTCCACAAGCTCGACATTTCCGACCTGCCGGCTCGGTTCGGCCGCGGGCTGCGCCGCCGGCTTACCCCGATGGAATGGCTCGAGCGCGGGGCCATCGTGCGGTCGCTGCGCGCCAGCGAGGGCCGCAAGGACGTGGCGGCCACGTCGCTCGGGATCTCGCGGGCGTCGATCTACCGTAAGATCAGGCTCTTCGAGATCACCCCGGACGAATACATCTGATCCGGGCGGTACTCGTGCTGGAGCCGCCTGTCCTACCGGCTGGCCGACGGAAATGCGCACCTAGTCACCTACCATCGCCTGGACCTGCCGGCGGGCGTCGGCCAGCCGTGACCGCAGCGGAGCAGGACACGAGGGTGACGGCAGGTACCAATGACATCGAGAAGGCGGCCCGGCGTCGCCTGCGTCCACCGCTAACAGCGACCTAGTTCTTTGCGGTCGCGGCCTAAGCGCCGGAGACGGTAACAGGTAGAGGGAAGACAGCGCGTCTCCCCTCCAGGACAAGCTGTCTTCCCGCTTGATATCAGCTACATCGGCTGGAAGGTCCAGGCGGCGTTACGCCGCTCGGTGATGGTCCCTGTGGCAAGGGGGGCGCGGTCCCCAACGCTGCTGTTCTGAACGCTGGGACCTGGAGTCAACGGAACATGACCCAAGGTAGGTCCGCAAGGGTGTGACCCGTATCTCACGTTGAGACGCAAGTCCGTCGTCGGTGCTGCTTTCATCGCTCCAACGCCCACCTTCGGAGCCGGTCCACCCCCGGCCGGCTCCCGACCCTGGAGGCAGTCCATGAGCAGGCAGAGTCTCATCAAGGCGCATGCCAAGATGACCGAACTGTGGTGGGAGCCGACCTTCGCCACCGCGGCGGCCCGGTTCGGCACCGACTACACGTTCGAGACGGTGCGGAAGAAGGATCCGCTGAGGCAGATCATGCGGTCGTGCTTCCCGATGGAGGAGGAGAAGGGCAACCGGGTGCACGGCGCCATGGACGGCGCGATCCGGGGCAACATGTTCCGGCAGGTCCAGCAGCGCTGGCTGGAGTGGCAGAAGCTGTTCCTCAGCATCATTCCGTTCCCGGAGATCTCCGCGGCTGACCTCTGCTTGAGGTTGTCGAGTGGTGCCCGTGGTGTCGCTGTCCGTCAGCATTGTGAGGATCTGTGCCGATCGCTGCGCGCTGCTTCCTGTGTCGGCTGGGCTTATGCCGAGGGCGTCGGCTCGGCCGTTGCCGGGGCTGATGATCGTGACGACCTGGTGAGCCGAACCGACCGACCGCCATGCCACCGCGACCATGACACCGCAGCAGGCGAACTCGAGGCGATCTCGCATCGGATGCCGGACCTTACCTCCGACGATGGAACAGGACGATATAGGCCACCTGTCGAGATGTCTCTGGAGGTCGCGGGGGAGCGATGCTGTGTTAGCAGTCAGGCCGACTTGAGCGCGACGGTGCCTAACTCCTTCAGCTCCTGTGCGATGAATCACGCATCTTCGCGGAAGGAGGCGACGAGTCCGCGCCTGACACGTTGCCGCTTGCGTGCTGGTTGGACGGAGTCCCGAATGGACGATGTCATCCATGTTGCTATTTCACCGGTCGACACAGATGTGTCGGACCTGTGGTCACTACGTTGAGTTGATCGGCGGAGATCCAGTGAAGAGCGAATGTTCCGAGTCGTTGTCGCAGGTGCGGGTCGTCTCTCCAGAGGTGGCCCGGGAGAACCGTGCCTGGGTTCGCGACTTGAGCAGCGGTGGGGATCGGCGTGAGCTTGCGAGCCGACGCTTGTACGAGGTTCTCCTGCGAGCCGCGAGGGCGGAGGCCGGGCGGCGGGCGGCGAGGCTGCGACTCGTCGGTCCGGAGCTGGACGACATCGCGCACCAAGCAGCTGCGGATGCCCTACTGGCGATCTGCGGCAAGGTCGAGACGTTCCGCGGTGACTGCAAGTTCACCACTTGGGCGTACAAGTTCGTGATCTTCGATGTGGCGGCCAAGGTCAACCGGCACTTCTGGCAGCGGGCCGGCGTTGCGTTCGACGACGAGGACTGGGAGCGCCTTCCCGCACGAGTGGGGATCGAGCCGGAGTCGCATGCCGAAAGCCGGGATCTGATGGATGCCGTGCATCGCGCCGTCGACGAGAAGCTGACGGCAAAGCAACGGATGGTCTTTGTCGCGATGGTGCTGAAGGGGATGCCCACCGATGTCCTCGCTGATCAGCTCGGCGCGACACACAACGCGATCTACAAGATGATGTTCGACGCCCGCCGTAAGCTGCGGACCGCGTTGGTCGACGCCGGCTACTTGCCGGAGCAGCAGATCGCATGAGCAACGTCTCGACGGCACTGGATCGATTTCTGCGGACCGACCCGATCGATGGGGGGCCTTAGGTCGGCCGAGCAGCAGACGGGGCAGAATGAAAGATCTGCGATGGTCCACGGGTTCGTGTTCTCGGACCGGTCCTCCGTGACCGGGAGCAAGGACCTGACCGTTCACCTGCCCTGTACTTCGGTAACACCCGTGACTGTGGTGGGGTGGTCAGCTTGGGAAGCGGGCGTGGTAGTTGCGGGTCACTTCGCGGATCTTTCGGTAACCCACGTAGGCGAGAAGAGCCGCGGTCGCGGCAGCGGCCAGGACGCCCGTGATGGTGCGAAGAATGACGCCGGCGCCGGCTGCCTCGCAGATCACGGCGGCCAGGACGCCTACGACGACGGCGTCGATGATGCCCACCACGACAGGCGACCCCGACATCCAATGGGTCAGGCCGACCCGGCTGCGAAAGCTGTACGTCGTCAGAATCCCTGCCGGGTCGTCGTGATGGCTTGCGACGAGGTACGGCTCCAGTTCCGGTGCGAGTTCGAGGTAGGCGTGCCGTAGCCGGTTCATCCCGATCACCAGCCAGGCGTCCTCGAGGTCCGCCTCGATCAGGCGGAAGTACGTTCCCACGCCGATGAGCAGTGCCACGGGGAGCACCAGCAGCGCGAATGTCAGGAAGTCTTGCCCGAAGCCGCTCGCGTTGGCCACCAGCGAGAGAGCGATGACGGTGGCCGACAGAACGGTCAGATACGTGTTGGTCCGGCTGAAGATCTCGGTCCAGGTCATGCTGCGGGTGGCGAGCAGGCTCCAGTGCTCGGTCGCGAGGAACTGCGCGTGGGGCTTTCCGACAGCATCGAAACCGTCCAGGGACGGCGGTGTCTTGACCGGCGGCTGTTGTCTCATCCGATCTCCCATGCTCGTACCGCCCTCTCGCGACAGCCATGCACGCGGCCAGAACCTTCGGTGGCGACGGTCTGGTCGACCATCGCATGCTTCGAGTGTGCATCAGCCGGATCGCCGTCGGTGGGTTGGAAGGCGGACAGTGGAGCGAGCTCGGTACGGCGGCGTTCGACTAGCAGGGCCTGCGGCGGCGAAGAACGCGCTGATCTGGAACCAGTCCACGACTCATTCCTCGAGGATGTGCGTCCGGCTCGCCGCTGACCGTTCAACTGTTCCCAGGGCCTACCTCGTGTAGCGCGGGTCTGCCCTGGCCAGCGGTCATTCCCGGTAGCGACCGCCGAAGCTCGCGCCTCGGCCGATCCCCGAACCACTGACCTACGTATGCCGAACCTGTGTCCCGAGTTCGCGAAGCTTCGCGCCCGCCTCGTAGCGTGCGATCAATTGCGCCGACTCGTCTGCGTTGAGTTGCTTCGCCGTCCGCGATCGTCTTCGCTCAGGTGGCGTTCGAGGTGCGTGCGAGCTTGGCCCCGGCAGTTCCTTGACCAACCGCTCCAGGTCGCTGATCTGCATGTCGTTGTATTGCGATGCCTGCAGGTCCACCTAGGCGGCTTATGTTCACGAAGAGCGTCAACTAAGTCGCCTGCTGTTTGTGTGTCGCGTCGCGGGCGGGGCTTCGTCCCACGCACCCTCTTTGCTGTGGCTGATGCGGGCGGCCTAATCTTGCACGAAGTCAGCCGCGAGGTCGCCACCTGGGCAGGCGCGCGGTGGTCATTGCCTCGTGGTGGGTGCGGGGTCAGTTCCTTGCCGTAGACGGCGACGGCGACCTGGAACCAGGAGCCGAAGTCGCGGGTGCCGACCCGGAACGGGGCTGAGCCGTCGGACGGGACGATGATCTGGCCGGAGATGCTCAGGTCGTCCTGGTCGCGCAGGACGCCGTCGTCGCGGTAGATCTTGGTGTAGCCGTTCGGGTAGGTGGCGCTCTTGGCGTTCGCGTTGATCACGAGCACGTAATGGATCCAGTTCCCGGCCAGGACCGGGGTCGTGGAAGTACGAGCTGGCGCCGAGACCGCCGGAGGAGTTGAACAGGTAGCCGGAGATCCGGTTGGGACGGTTCTCGGTGTTGACCTGGGAGTACATCCGGGCGACGTACTCGTGCTGGTTGGTCTCGCCCTTCCCCATCCAGTGCACGTAGCCGCTGCTCTGCGAGTGCGGGAACTGCGGTGTGTTCGGCCGCATCCACGCTTCCAGAGTGAGGATACCTTTGGTCGCCGGGCTGAGTACGGCGTTGTCTGCTACCTGGAAGTACCCGGTGGCGCCGACGAACGCGGTCGCCGGCTCGCCGTTCACTCCGACATCATCTCCACTGGTCACGTCTTAGCTCATGTGATTCAGCGGCGGACAACGACAATTGTCGAGTACGGTGACATGCCTGCTGAGGCATAGACCGAGGTCAGAGGCAGCTTATGGGCGCTGCTGCCCTAACGTTGGGCACTCTGGTGCCCTTCGCCGACTCGGCTGCCCGGTGCGAGTTCATCGGTCCGGGCGCTGGCAGCTGCTGAAGGGTAGGGCAGCCTTCAGGGGAGGTCGGGGTCTTCGAAGGCTCGTTGGAGGGCTTCGGTGCCAGGAGGGGTTGGGGGATTTGCGGACTAGGTAGGTGTCTTGGGTCATGGAGACGCGGGCGTGGCCGAGGTGGTCGGCGATTTGGCGGGCGGATTGGCCGTTGTTGTCGAGGACGGTGGCTGTGGTTTTGCGGAAGGCGTGGGAGGTGATCCAGGCGAGGGTGTCTGAGGGTGCCGGTTCGGCGGCCTTGTCGACCTGGGCGAGGAGAGTTGCGGCTTCGTCGAGGCGGATGCCGGCGGCGAATCGGACACGGAGCATGGTGAGTACCCAGTCGGGCAGGCCGAGTTCGCGTTGACCTGCTCTTGACTTGGTGACTTTGCGGAGCAGGCCCTCGCGTTTGACGCGCACGATCGTGTGGGAGATCTTGACTTTGCTGGTATCGAGGTTGGCCTCAGACCAGAGAACCGCCAGGGCCTCGCCGATCCGTACGCCGGTTCCGAGCATGAAGGTGACCAGGTCGGGTAAGTCGGCACGTGCCGCTCGCTCGTTGGTTCTGAGGTGCTTCCTCAGCAGCTGAACCTCGTCGGCGGGCAGAGCTCGGGGGAGCTTCCTGGCGTTGTGTTCGATGCGGTCAACTTCCCGGACCGGGTTGATGGTGATGGCGCCATAGCGGACGGCGAGGCCCATCACGCCGGAGATTATGCTGCGGCAGGTTCTGGCGGTCGGGGCGCCGGCGCGTTTCTGGATCTCCGAGATCACGCTGTCGATGCGTGGTGTGCTCGCCTCGCCGATTCGGAGCTCACCTAGGGCAGGGAGCACGTGATTCCTGATACTCCGTCGGTAGGTGTCGAGAGAGCTGGGGGATCGGCGGCCCTCGGCGACGAGTTCCGCGAACTTCGCCTCCCACAGCTCGACCGCTTGTCGGATCCGATGCATGGCGGTGAGCTCGCCCGCTCGGCTGGTCTCGGCGCGGTCCTTGAGTTTGTTCAGCAGGTTGTTCTCGGCCGCGGTCTTGGTCTTACCGAAGGCAGAGACCAGGCGGGTCTGGCC
This sequence comes from Kribbella sp. VKM Ac-2568, assembly GCF_004345365.1. Lineage (GTDB taxonomy): Bacteria > Actinomycetota > Actinomycetes > Propionibacteriales > Kribbellaceae > Kribbella > Kribbella orskensis. The sequence goes on along the minus strand of NZ_SLVF01000021.1, from coordinate 5,382 downwards.
GTCATGGTCGCGGTACTTCGCCTGCGCCCGATGGCTGAGAGCTTTGCCGTTCTCGTCGGTCTTGACGACCTGGGTGCGGATGCGTCCCCAGGTTCCGATCGGTAGCGGTGGCCTCGGCATCTCAAGCCTCCAACTTCTGCTGACGGCCATCGCTCAACGTTTCGGCGACAGGCGGGACAGAGGTGGCAACACAGAGCAGCACAGCGTGAGGTGACGCACAGTCACGAGAAGTGGATCGCCCCGGTGAGGCTCCTCGATCTCCATGAGGGCGCCTGACAGCACCGAGGACGCGGGAGAACAGAGTGCCGCATCGGCCGTTCGACGACGGCGGACGGGAAAGGAGTGCGTAAAGGATGCGCTGGAAGCACAAAGGCCCAGGAGCAGATTGCGATGTCTGCCTGGGCCTCGATGCTGGTGCGCCGCCAGGGACTCGAACCCCGAACCCGCTGATTAAGAGTCAGCTGCTCTGCCAATTGAGCTAGCGGCGCGTTCTGTTCGCTTGGTGTTGCCTGCGAACGAAGAGGATCGTAGCAGGGCTTCTTGGTAGATACGAAATCGGTTATCCCGCCGCTGCGGGGAGGTTGCCGCGGCAGGGAAATCAGGGGCGGAGTTCGAGGACGGCCATGGCGGCGTTGTGGCCGGCTATGCCGCTGACGGCGCCTCCTCGGCGGGCTCCGGAGCCGCAGATCATGAGGTTCGCCACATCGGTCTCGACGCCCCAGCGGCCGACCTCGGCCTCGTCGTCGACCCACGGCCACTGGAGGTCGCCGTGGAAGATGTGGCCGCCGGGCATGCCGACGGATTCCTCGATGTCGAGCGGGGTCTTCGCCTCCAGGCAGAGGTTGCCGTCGGCGTCGCGGGCGATGCATGGTTCGAGCGGCTCGTCGAGGTACGACTCCAGCCCGGCCAGGACCCGGCGTACCGACTCGTCCCGGGCGGCATCGTTGTCAGAGGCAAACAAACGGGTGGGGAAGTGGACGCCGAAGACGGTCAGCGTCTGGTGGCCCGAGGCAACCAGGGACGGGCTGAGGATGGACGGGTCGGTGAGGGAGTGGCAGTACACCTCCGACGGAGCGACCGACGGTACTGCGCCTGCGGCGGCCTGGCGGTAGGCGGTTTCCAGCTGGCTGTAGTCCTCGTCGATGTGGAAGGTGCCGGCGAACGCCCGCCGCGGGTCGTCGCCGGATCGCAGCCGGGGGAGGCGTGACAGCAGCAGGTTGATCTTCAGTTGCGAACCCTCGGGCCGGACGCCCGCAGTTTGCCCGCGCAGGGCGGCGAGAGTCGTCGGCGCGACGTTGGCGAGGACGTACGAGCAGTCGACAGAGCGCTCCCCGTCGCCACCCATCCAGGTGACCGACGCGCGCGTGCCGTCGGCCTCGACAGAGGTCACCGACGCGTTGACGACCAACGCGGCACCGGCTCGGCGAGCGGCCGCAGCCAAGGCATCCGTGACCGCGCCCATCCCGCCGACAGGCACGCGCCACTCGCCTGTCCCGTTGCCGATCAGGTGATAGAGGAAGCACCGGTTCTGGATCAGCGACTCGTCGTGCAATCCCGCGAAGGTGCCGATGACGGAGTCCGTCGCGACGACGCCACGCACCGTGTCGTCCGCGAACCGCTGCTCCACGACCTCGCCGAACGGCCGCTCCACCAGTGCGGACCAGAGGGCGGGATCGACCCGGTTGCGCAGCGAAGCCCCCGATACGAGCGGCTCGAGCAGCGTCGGCGCGACCACGCCCGCAAGCTCCCCGACCGACCCGTAGAAGGCCGACCACGCGTCGTACTCCGAGTCGGCGCCGGTCAGCGCCGCGAACGATTCCCGGGTGACCGCGCCCTCAGGCCTCTCCACCATCAGGCCGAGGTCCCGGCCGCCCCGGCGTACCGGCGTGTACGACGCGACGGAGCGCGAGCGGAGCTCCAGGGACAGGCCGAGGTCGGCCACGACCTTGTCAGGCAGCAGGCTGACCAGGTACGAGTACCGCGACAGGCGGGCGTCTACGCCGGGAAACACCTGCTGGCTGACCGCGGCACCGCCGGTGTGGCTCTGCTGCTCCAGCACGAGGGTGCTCAGCCCTGCGCCGGCCAGGTACGCCGCGGCGACCAGCCCGTTGTGGCCGCCGCCGACGATCACGACGTCGTAGAAGTTCTTGCTCTCAGCAACCATGTCAGACCGGCCAATCGAGTCGGTGGTACGCGGCGTCCCAGAACATCCACTCGTAGCGCGAGGTGGCGGCGAAGTGCCGGTGGCACCGGTCGCGTTCGCCCGGGCCGACCTCGTCGCCGAGCCGGTCCGTCACCGCCAGGACCGACTCTACGACCGCGTCGAACTCCTCGGACCCGTACGCCTCGATCCATTTCGCGTACACCGGGTCCGGCGAGGACCGCTTGAGCAGCTCCCGCCCGACCTCGCGGTAGATCCAGTAGCAGGGCAGCACCGCCGCCACGGCCTCGGCGTACGTGCCGGTGGAGCAGACGGCGGTCAGATAGGACATGTACGCCGTGGTCGTCGGCCCCGATCCGATCGCATCGACGTCGGCCGGGGTGAGCCCGAGGGAGCCGAGCAGGTCGGTGTGGAGCTCGCGCTCGACCTCGATCGCGTCCGCGGCGTGCCGGGCGAACATGCTGACGGCGTCCTCGTCGACGGCCCGGGCGGCGACCAGCGCCAGCGCGCGGGAGTACGCCCGCAGGTAGTGGCTGTCCTGCACGATGAAGTACTTGAACGCCTCGTGGTCGAGCGTCCCGTCGGTCAGCCCGGTGATGAACGGGTGCTCGACGATCCGGGCGTACACCGCGGCGGCGCCGGAGTCCCACAGCTCGGCGGAAAACGTCATCCTCAGCTCCTCAGCCTCGACTGCGACGACCCTAACCAGCCGGCACCCGAAGACTACGAGACGAAAGTCACGATCGGCCTTACTCTGACGCCATGACCATCCAGGGGGAACTCGCCGCGCGTGACGAGGCGGTTCCGATGCCGTCGGACACGCCGCTGCTGCGCCGGATCCGCGCGTCGGTGATCGGGGACGACCAGGTGATGCCGGGGCCGTACGGGCCGCGCCGGGTCACGTACGCCGACTACACCGCGTCCGGCCGGGCCCTGACCTTCCTGGAGGACTTCATCCGCGAGGAGGTGCTGCCGCGGTACGCGAACACGCACACCGAGTCCAGCGGCACCGGCCTGCAGACCACCCGGCTCCGCGAGGACGCCCGCAAGATCATCCACGACAGCGTCGGCGGTGACGACGAGACCGCGGTGATCTTCTGCGGCTCCGGAGCGACCGGCGCGATCGACAAGCTGATCGGGGTGCTCGGCCTGCGGATCCCGGCCCAGCTCGACGACGAGTACCACCTGACCGACGAGATCCCGCCGGAGCAGCGCCCGGTCGTCTTCATCGGGCCGTACGAGCACCACTCGAACGAGCTGCCCTGGCGCGAGTCGATCGCCGACGTGGTGGTGATCGGCCAGGACGCCGACGGCCACATCGACATCCCGCGGCTGGAGGAGGAGCTCGCGAAGTACGCCGATCGTCCGGTGAAGATCGGCTCGTTCTCCGCAGCGAGCAACGTCACGGGGATCGTCAGCAACACCCGTCGGGTCTCCGCGTTGCTGCACCGGTACGGCGCGCTCTCCTTCTGGGACTGCGCCGCCGCCGCGCCGTACGTCGAGATCGACATGTACGGCGGTCGCGATGCCGACCCGCTCTCCTACAAGGACGCGATCTTCCTCAGCCCGCACAAGTTCATCGGCGGCCCGGGCACCCCCGGAGTACTGGTGGCCCGCCGCGAGCTGTTGCACAACCGCGTCCCCGACGTACCGGGTGGTGGCACGGTCGCCTATGTGAACCCGACGGAGCACCGGTACCTCGACGACCCGGTGCACCGCGAGGAGGGCGGCACGCCGAACATCATCGGGTCGATCCGCGCGGGCCTGGTGTTCCAGCTCAAGGAGGCCGTCGGGATCGAGGTGATCCGGGCGCACGAGGACGCGTACCTGCGCCGGGCGGTCGAGGCCTGGCGGCACGAGCCGGGCATCCAGATCCTCGGCAACCTGGACTCCGAGCGGCTGTCGATCGTGTCGTTCGTGGTGAAGGCGCCGTCCGGGCGCTACCTGCACCACAATTTCGTCGTCGCGGTGCTGAACGACCTGTTCGGGATCCAGTCCCGCGGCGGCTGCTCGTGTGCGGGGCCGTACGGTCACGCCCTGCTCGGGATCGACCTGGTCAAGTCGCACGAGTACGCCGAGGAGGTCGAGCACGGTTGCGAGGGGATCAAGCCGGGCTGGGTCCGGGTGAACTTCAACTACTTCATCTCCGAGGCGGTCTTCTCGTACGTCGTGGAGGCGGTCCGGCTGGTCGCCCAGCAGGGCTGGCGGCTGCTCGGGGACTACCGCTTCAACCCGTCCAACGGGCTCTGGCGGCACCACCGCGGCCCGGTGGAACCACCGATGCGGCTGTCCCAGGTCGGTTACGACGCCGACGGCAAGCTCCGCTACCCGCACCACGACGACAAAGCGCCGGAATCCGCGCTCGAGGGCTACCTGGCCGAGGCGCGAGAGCTACTGTCGGCCTGCCACAACGCGGATACCGACAGTGAGGCCAGTGTGAACCAGGAGTTCGACCACCTCAGGTGGTTCGACCTACCGTCCAGCTGCCTGTCGCCTGTCGTCCCCTGACTCGGGCGTCAGCGCCGGCTGGTAGGTCCCGTCAGTCGCGCTGAGCGTCCACGGCGACCCGTTGACGATCAAGGTCCGGTCGGCGATGGGCGCCTTGGCTGTCGCCAGCACCGGCTGCTGCACCCACCGACAACCCGTGCGATAGGTCCGCTGGGTCACCCGTACTGCGACCGCGCCCGGCCCCTCCGCGTAAGCAGCCGCCTGAAGCTTCTGCGCACACCCTGCCGGCGTAGCCACAATCAGCACGATCTGCTCAGGATTAGCCGCCACCGCCCGCACCTCCAGGACCTTCGCCACCGTCGTCCGAATCACCCGCGGCGCAGCAGTCTGCCGAGCCTCCACCACGGGCCGCTGCTTCGGCTCCTCAGGCGAAGATCCCCCGAAAACCTTCGCCAGCACAAAAACACTGAACGCAACCACCCCGACAACAAAGGTCACCAAAACAGCAACCCCGTACACAAACCAAACACTGCCGCCCGACTTCACCCTCCGATCCTCCCAGCCCAACCACCCCCACCCCCGCAGGAAAACGCGGTCACCCCCACCAAAGACCGGACGACTACCTCAGCCCAGCAGAGGCCCAGACGACTACCTCAGCCACAGCAGAGAGCCGGGCGGGGTCAAGTCCAGCGGAGTGGTGTAGCGGTCGTGTCGCGTGATCCTTGGGTTGGTTAGGCGCTGAGCGCCTTCAGGTCGGTGTCGGTGTGCGCCTC
>NZ_SLVF01000020.1 GCF_004345365.1 Kribbella sp. VKM Ac-2568 | reverse complement strand
TACCGGCTACTGCAGCGGGTCTGGCGCAACGTCGTCGACGAGGCGACCGGTTCGCCGCGGGTCTCTTCGGACGCGGCCGACGAGGAGACCCGGCGGCAGCTGCACCGGACGATCGCGGCCGTGCGCGAGGGCATGGAAACGCTGCGCTTCAACACCGCGATCGCCCGCATCACCGAGCTGAACAACCACCTGACCGCGCGATGGGGTGCGGCCGGAGGAGCACCGCGGGAGGTCGTCGAGCCACTGCTGCTGATGCTGGCCCCCCTGGCGCCCCACGTCGCCGAGGAGCTGTGGTCGCGGCTGGGGCATGCAAGGTCGCTGGCGTGGGAGACCTTCCCGGTCGCCGACCCGACCCTGCTGACGACTGAGACGGTCGAGATCGCGGTGCAGGTGAACGGCAAGGTTCGGGCGACGACCGTGCTGCCTGCCGATGCAGACAAGGCGAGCACCGTGGCGCTGGTGCTGGCCGACGCTTTGGTGGTCCGCGTGCTGGCCGGCGTCCAGGTCCAGCGAGTGATCGTGGTGCCCGGGCGGCTCGTCAACATCGTCACCAGGTAACCGCGGTCGGCCCGGGCCGCCAACAGGATGGTCCCGTCCGTCAACGTAGTCCGCGAGAACGACACCGGACAGATCCTCATGATGGATGGCTCGATGAAGCGACCTACCGCCCACTACCTCAAGCGCCCGACAACGCCCTACTTCGACTGAGCCCCGATCGCGCCACATCGATCGGATTCGCCGTCAGTCCCGCGCTCGAGTCGCCACCGGTGTCGGTGCCGCTTCGGCGACGCGGGATTCATCCACCGCGGCAGGTTTCCACAGGCTGCGAAGTCGTCCGTTCCGCTCGTCGGAAGACCCATATGTTTCTGGGCAAGGAGGTGCTCGATGAGTGCTGGCAATGACAATGACAACCGTAGAAGTGGCTGTGGAGGCCACCGGCGGCGCAATGAGACAGCTGGGAAGCAGCCACATCCGGTGTTGACACCGCTGACGGCGAGCCAAGCGATCCGGCTGGTGCGTCTGGCCGAGGATGCGGTCGCGAAACGGGGACTGCCGATGCAGTATGACGGTGCAGGCGCTCTGATACCGGTCGGAAAAGACGGTGTTCAGGTGCACGACGGCATGGTCGCCGGACTCGCGAACCTCGCTCGGACAGTCGCTGGGTTGCCACGACAGCAGTGGCGCTCGGCGGTGGCGGCGCATTTCGACCAGATAACCGCTCCGGACGGGCCGCCGCCGATTCCGGACGACCTGGAAAGCGAGCTCTACCTTCGACTGGTGTGCGCGTCCACGATCGAGCCCACCTGGGCCGAACGCATGCCCAAGTTCGCACCAGGCGTACTCACCGTGCCGGCCACCTACACCGGCCGGGCGGTGGCAATGCATTTCGACATCGACAGCCTCGGCGTGACCCGGGACGAAGCCAGCCGGATAGGCCTGTCGAACCTGCGCCGCCTCCAAGACAAGGTCGAGCACGTGCACTACAACGGTGCCGAGATCACCGCATTGACCGGCAGCATGTTCACCGCATCGAGGGCACTGGTACTCGACACTGTCCTGCGCGAGTCATTACAGGTCGAGAATCCGCCGTTCGGCTGCCTCGTCGCAATGCCGGTCCGAGACATGCTGCTCGTGCACGTACTCCGAGACCAGACGGTGCTCACCGCCCTGGACATGTTGGTCACACTCGCCACCACCCTGTTCATCAGCCGGCCGGGCCCGGTCAGCCCGTACGTCTACTACGCCACGGACCACGAGTGGCATCAGGTCACCGACGACACCGGCGAGATCCGTGTGCAAGACGTAGGCCAACTCTCCGACGCCTTGAAGCGCGTTGGCGCGGACCGAAGCAGTCTGCTGTGATCGCCGCAGACGCTCTTACAGTTGGTGACTATGACCGACCTAGACGATGATCTGTGGGACCGCGCGACGCTCCGCCGGTTGCGCGCCGGCGAGACCGATGTGCTGCTCGAAGGTCATTCCCTGGCGCCGGTGTTGCAGCAGGCCGGACAAGCCCTACTCCGGGCCGGAAGTGCTGCCGACAGAGACCTCATACGGCGTTGCGTCGCCGGCCTCCGGGATCGCGATGCCGCGGGCGACGACGTCCTGGCCGTGGAAGTGCTGGCCGAGTTCGGGGAGCCAGTCACCAGCGAGCACCTGTCGTGGCCGCTGACCGCGGTGCCGGTCGACCTGGAGATGTTGGCTGGTTTCCTGGACGGTGATTCCCTCCAAGGCGATGGAGCGGTCGACCTCTTCACCGGGAACGTCTATCCGCCGGGCTCGCTGGACTGGGATCGTCCCGAGGAGCCCGACGAGGACAGCGAGACCTTCGATCCGGACAGGTGGCTGTACTTCCAGCCGGAAAGCGGCGAGGCCTATCGCGACATGCTCGACTTCGCCGCCGGCCTGGCGGACGGACCACTGAGGGAGCAGCTGTTTTCGGCACTCGAGGGTCGTGGCCCGTTCCGCCAGTTCCGTAACGTGCTCAAGGCCGACGACCAGCTAACGCGCTGGACACTGTTTCGGGACGAGCGCCAGCTCGGGCGCGCACGAGCATGGCTGGCTCGGGCGGGCTACCGCGCTGTCTGGCAGACAGACGGGAACCCCATCGGTGCAGTCACGCCGACACGCCCGGCAGATTGATAGGCACCGGCCCGAACGCGAGGGCCGTGAGCCCGCTGACGACGCTCGTCTGTCCGACAGTAGGACCGGGATCGATCTCGGTCAGCTTGACCAAAGATGCTCGGTCTCATGGTGATGATGGGGACGCAACGTCGAAGTGCGCGACCGTGGCCTCCCGGTCGAGCAGATACTCATCGTCTTCCGGGTAATACTTGGCGTGGTCTATGTCGTCGCCGGCAAAGGCGCGGATCTGATCGAGGTCGGTCCACCAGCTCAGCGTGATGATCTCGGTCCGGCCGTCGCCGAGATCGCGGGTGAGCAGCTGAGCGCCCTCGTTTCCCGGAGTACGCCGATAGCCGGCCATACCCGTGCGCTCCACGATCTCGACGTACTCGGCTGCCTTCTCGGTAGGCACCCAGCCCCGCCACATGCGCGCAATCATGCAGCCACCGTACGCCGACCAGCCCACAGCCGGCTCGAGCCGCACCCGCACCGCGTGCCCCTTTTGCCCGGCCGTTACCGCGTCACCACCGAGCCGGAGGCGAGGTCTGAACTCGTTCAGACGTTGAGCAGGAGGCATGCGGTCAAGGTGCGTGTTCGTCCTCGCACACAGACAGAGCCGCGGACCTAACGGTCCGCGGCCTTTTGTTGCCTCGGGCAGCTAGGGGTTTCGGTAGCGGCCTGGGGTAGTGCCGACGAGAGCGGTGAAGGCCGCGATGAAGCCGCTGGGGTTGGACCAGCCGCAGGCGTGGGCGATGTGGGTGGTGGTGTGACCGTCGGCCAGCAGGATCAGCGCGTGGTAGATGCGCACCTGGGTGCGCCACTCGTAGTACGTCATGCCGAGCTCGTCGTGGAGGAGGCGGCTGAGGGTGCGGGCGCTTGCGCCGATCAGGTGGCCGAGCTCGGCTAGCGACCGGCTGTCGTCGGGGTGGTCGTAAAGGACCTGCGCGACGGCTCGCAGGCGGTCGTCGTGTGGCTCCGGCAGGTGGAGTGACTGGTCGTGACTTTCGTGCAGCTCGTCGACGAGGACTCTGCGAAGGCGAGCTTCGGCGTCGCTGTGGTAGCTGCGATCACCGGTGAGCGCAAGGATCACCTCGCGGGCGAGATCCGACACCGTGAACACGACTGGGTGGTCGGGTACGCGACGGGCCATGGCCGTGGAGAGGAAGACGATCCGCATGTCGGTCGTGCTGTGGGCCCGGTGGTAGTGCGTGAAGCCGGCTGGAGTCCACGCGGCGCGGTTGGCCGGGACGATCGACGTACCGCGCTCCGTGTGGACGGAAAGTACGCCGCGGGCGGCATACACCAGGTGACCACGGGAGTGTGACTGGGGCGCGCTGGCTCCGCCGGACCGCCACAGATGCACACCACCGGACGGCAGCAATCGTGACGTCTCAGGGACTTGGCGGGCAACGGGCATGAGATGGCATCTTACCGGTGTCCAGCCAAGCTACCCGTCGGCGAGAGTGACCGCATGATGATGCGAGCTGTGGTGTGCGTTCGCCCGGGTGGTCCCGAGGTGTTGGAGATTCGCAAGGTCCCGGTTCCAGCCGTTCGGGAAGGCTGGAGCGTGGTACAGATCAAGGGCGCGGGGCTGAACCGCTCCGAGCTGAGAACCCGCCAAGGACACTCCCCCAGCGTCAGCTTCCCGCGCGTACTGGGGATCGAGTGCGTCGGGATCGTGGCGGCCTCGACCGATTCACGCTTGCCAGAAGGCACGACAGTCGCGGCCGTGATGGGTGAGATGGGTCGCGATTTCGACGGTGGCTACGCGGAGTACGCCGTACTGCCGAACGCACTCCTGATGCCGATCACCACGGCGCTGCCCTGGGAGGTCTTCGCCGCACTTCCCGAGGCCTACCTGACCGCACAGGGGTCACTGGACGCGCTGGGCGTGGCTTCGGGTGACCGGTTGCTCATCCGCGGTGGCACCTCGTCCGTCGGAATGGCTACCGCGACCATCGCGTCGGCCGCCGGCATCGAGACCGCCGCCACCACGCGCAGCCAGAACAAGCTCGCCACTCTGCAGAGCCGGCACGCGTTCCTCGACGACGGCCGATTGACCGCCGACGTCCACGCACTCTGGCCCACCGGGCCGGACCACATCCTCGACCTGGTCGGTACAAGTACGGCGCTCGACTCGCTTCGCCTTGTTCGTCGCGGAGGCAGTGTCTGCATCTCCGGCTCGCTCAGCGGCTGGCTCATCCCTGACTTCGAGCCGATCGCGATGATCCCTTCCGGCACCAAGCTCACCTCGTTCCACAGCAAGGACGCCATGGGCAACACCGCAGCGCTCCAACGCGTCGTGAACCAGGTCGAGTCCGGCGCGTACCAGCCCACCATCGACCGCATCTTCTCTCTCGACGATCTGGCGGCCGCCCACCACTTTCTGGAGACCAACCAGGCCACCGGCAAGGTCATCATGGTCACCTAGCCGACCCCGGCAACAAAGGCAACTGACTGCGCGGGGCGGCGGCTGTATTGAGGCGCGGGCCCCAGGGTCAGCGGCCTCTTTGTTGCCTCGGCACCTTTTTGTTGCCTCGGCACCTTGTCCGGCCGCCTTCTTCTCTGCCGCCGTCGGCCAGCGGCCGGTGGGCGGCTCTAGAATCGGCGGCCGAGACTGGAGAAAGGCAGGCCGGCCGAATCGCGCAGTACCGCGGCCCAGCCGGCCTGACGTCCTACTACGTCACGCGCCCCTGGGTGACCTCGGTGTAAACGGCATGGCCGACTGTGGACTCGGTTCTTGCACGTGTAGTGCGTGGGGCGGAAAATCGCCGGTACGGTCGCCCTCGACGCCCGCGTGACACCGCCCTGCACCGGTAAGGAGTGACGTGAGATTCCCTTTCTTGTCGCCGAAACCCGAGGGGAGACCGGCCGCAGGCGATCGGTCTCGACCTCGCGCTGTCCCCGCGCTGACAATCGGCGCGCTTGTCGCCACCGCTCTGGTCCCACTGGCAGTGGGACAGGCTTCCGCCGGCACATCCACGACGTCTGCTGATGCCACCGAGAGCGTCAACCTCGCCCTCCTGCCGGGCACGGTCGCCTCCGCCAAGTCACAACGCATGACTCCACCCGCGGCGACGTACGCGCCCGCCAACGCGGTCGATGTGTTCGTGCACAACGGATGGACCTCGAACTACGCGTCGGTCGGCAACGGCTACGACCCGGCCCAGGACTGGTTCCAGGTCAAGCTGGCCACGCCCGCCCCGGTCTACGAGGTGTTCAGCCGCTGGACTTCTCCGGCCAAGCCGACGGAATACGACCTGCAGGTCTCCACGGACGCCGACTGCCAGACCTGGTCGACGGTCACCCGCGTGGTGAATCCGAGCGACAAGGATTCCCAGGTGATCGATCGCAAGGACCCGATCTCGTGTGTCCGGATGCAAGCCCTGGCCACGACTTCCACGACCGGGTACACGATCAACGAGTTCGAGATCTGGTCCGGCCCCAAGCCGGCACCGGTCGTCGGCCAGATCATTCCCGTGCCGGTGCAGCAGAAGCCCGGCACCGGTCAGCCGTGGGAGCTCACGGACAAGTCCCGGATCGTCGTCTCCAGCAGTGCCCTCGCCGCCATGGCTGAGGTCCTCGCCGGTTACCTGCGGCCGGCCACCGGGTTCGTACTCCCCGTGGTGACAGGTTCCGCCGGCGGCGCCGACATCGCCCTCTCGCTCGCGCCAGTGTCCGGCATCCCACAGGGCAACGCGGTCGCCGCGGCAGAGGGTTACTCCCTCACGGTGTCGAGTGCGGGCGTGCAGATCGTCGCCCCGCAAGCACATGGCCTGTTCAACGGCTTCGTGAGCCTTCGACAGCTGTTGCCAGCGGCGATCAACTCGTCCACTACCGGCGTGGGGCCGTGGACAGCACAGCCCATCACGGTCCTGGACTACCCGCGCTATGCGCATCGAGGTCTTCAGCTCGACCCTGCCCGCAACTTCCTGACCGTGGCCGAGATCCGATCCATGATCGACCAACTGGCAGCGTTGAAGGGCGACCGGCTGCACCTGCACCTGAGCGACTCCCAGTCCTGGCGCCTGGAGATCAAGGGCTACCCGGCTCTGGACGGCACCGGGTGCAACGGATCGGGCTGTGTCGCGGGCTTCTACACGCAAGAGGACTTCAAGAACCTGGTCAAGTACGCGGCCGACCGGTTCATCGAGATCGTCCCAGAGCTGGAAGGCCCGGCCCACGCTACGGCGGCAGTCAGATCCCTGGGCGGCGTCGCGGTCATGGGTTGCCAGGGCCAGACCCAGACCGACCGGTTCTGCACCAACCCGAACGACCCGGCGAGTGAGCGGGCGCTAGCGTTCTGGCGAGACGCGATCGCACAGCTTGCCGCGATTTCTCCCGCACCGATCATCCACATCGGCGGTGACGAGGCCATCGGGATGCCCCACGAGGACTACAAGTGGTGGATCGGGCAGATGGAGGCCATCGTCAACGACACCGGCAAGCGAATGATGGGCTGGAACCCCGCACTGGAGGGCTACGCACCGGGCTCGACCTCCATCAACCACTACTGGTCCGACTACACCGGCGGTGGCCCCCCGCTCATCAAGCCCGAGTGGTTCAACCAGGGCCGCAGCGTCATCACGACCCCGGAATGGAACGCCTATCTCGACTTCGGGTACGACGGGTCTCCCGGCCGGACGCCGCGGACCGAACTCGACAAGGCCTACTCGTGGGACCCGGAATGGGTGTACGAGAAGTACCGGTCCGTCTGGGCGCAACCGGCGTACGGCGGACCGAAGGCGGAGGACATCATCGGCATCGAGGCGCCCATCTGGGGCGAGCAGATGCGTGGGCTGGCCACGAACGAGTACATGGTCTTCCCACGGCTGGCAGGCATCCTGGAGAAGGCCTGGTCTCCGAAGGTGCTCACCCAGGACTACGACGCGTATCGCCAACGGCTCAGCATCGCCGGACCTCGGTGGGCCTTCGGAGGCGTGAACTTCGGCTCCATCAACCAGGTCACCTGGAGTTCGGAGGCGATGGGCACGGTCACCCGCTTCGGTGTGGACAGGACCCTGAGCAACGCACCTCTGGGACGTCTGGCCGCCGGCTCGATTCCGCCTGGTGAGTTCACCGCCATGATCGATTGGGGCGACGGATCCCCGGCCGAGGCCGCCGGTATCGCAGCACGCGATTACGTGGCGAGCCAACGTCAGGGGAGAAGCCTGATGACCGTCAGCGGGAGCCACACCTACCCGGCGGACGGGGTGTATCACGGGACTGTCACCTACAGCCGTCAGGGCCAGACCTGGGTCGTGCCGTTCGTCGCGACCGGCGTCCCGTCCTGTACGACGATGGTCACCGGGACGCATCAGGGCGCGTTGACCGTCTCCTCGGGCGTCACGTGCGTCGACGGCGCGACTATCTCGGGACCCGTAACCGTGGCTGCGGGCGCCGGACTCTACGCAACCGGGTCTGAAATCAGCGGCCCGGTGACGGCATCCGGGGCAGACAACGTTCTGCTGTGCGGCACCACCGTGTCCGGGCCGGTGACCGTGACCGGTGGAACCCGGGTCTGGCTCGGCAACCACAACGGCGAGTGCGCGCCCCCGACGGTCAGGGGTCCGGTGAAGGTCAGCGGTTCGGTGGGTCAGGTGACGATCGACGGCGCCACCGTTGCCGGCCCGGTCGTCCTGCAGAACAACACCGGCTCGACGATCGTCTCCGGCAACCACATCAGCGGGCCGCTGTCCTGCACGGGCAACTCCCCCGCGCCGACCAACGCAGGCCAACCCAACTCCGCGTCCGGCCCGAAGTCGGGCCAGTGCGCCGGACTCTGACAGCCGGTAGGTGAACATGGCGGCCCTGCGCAGTCACGAGCTGCGCAGGGTCGCCGTACCGCTAGCGTCTGTGGCTGAAGGCGATCAGTAGCACGGCGAGCGTCACCCCACCTGCGGCGAAGGCAGGTCGCGGCGGCTTGCGCAGTACGTCGCGATCACCGTCGCTGCTGAGCACCGACCAGCGCGACCGTGCCGACAGCGCCGAGCCGACCGAGAGGACCGACCCGGCCGAGAAGGCAGACAGGGTCGAACCGACCGACGCGACCGACAACGCGGAACCAACTGAGCCGATGCTCAGCGCCGACCCCGCCGAGCCGATCGACAGAATCGACCCACGGCTCGCGATCGAGAGAAACGAATCTTCTGACCACAACGACAACCCGCCCATGCCCGGCATTGTGGCATGCACGCATCAAAACCACGCCAAAGCTCACCATTTGACCCGCCCCCGGCTGTCGCAGCCGGCCGGAGCCGCGGCTGGCGGTGAGTCGTGAGAATGGGCGGACGAGGGGCGGGTATCGCCGCCCCGATCCACGACTCGGCTGGCCGTCGCGACGGGCGTGACCTAACGTCCGTAGGAAGACGCCTCCGACGACCAGGAGCAGCGATGACCAGTACGACGCTCACGCCGCAGACGGACCGGGAGGACCTGCAGCGGTTCCAGATGTACATCGGCGGAGAGTTCGTCGACGCCCTCTCGGGAGCGACCTTCGCCTCGCCCAATCCTTACACCGGCAAGGCCTGGGCGAGCGTCCCGGACGGAACGGCGGTCGACGTCGACCGAGCGGTCCAAGCCGCGAGGGACGCTCTCGACGGTCCGTGGGGCAGCATGACCGGCTTTCAGCGGGCGCGACTCCTCCGGCGACTCGGGGACGTCATCGCCGCCAACGCTGAGCGACTGGCCCGGCTCGAGGTCGCCGACTCCGGCAAGCTCTACCGCGAGATGATCGGCCAGATGCAGTACCTACCGGAGTGGTATTACTACTTCTCCGGGTTGGCGGACAAGATCGAGGGCCGCGCGATACCTTCGGACCGGGACAACTTCTTCGTTTACACCCGACGCGAGCCGGTCGGTGTCGTCGCAGCCATCACGCCGTGGAACTCGCCATTGCTGCTGATGACCTTCAAACTCGCCACCGCACTCGCGGCCGGCTGCACCTTCGTCGTGAAGCCATCCGAACACTCCCCTGCCTCGACCCTGGCCTTCGCCGAACTCGTTCACGAAGCCGGGATCCCGCCCGGCGTGTTCAACGTCGTTTGCGGCCTGAACCGCTCGGTCGGCGCGTCGTTGGCCGGGCATCCCGGCGTCGACAAGGTCGCCTTCACAGGGTCGACCGCGACCGGTGCCGCCGTGGCCCAAGCCGCCGGCGCGAATCTGAACCGCGTGACACTCGAACTCGGCGGTAAGTCCGCTCAGGTGGTGTTCCCCGACGCGGACCTCGCCGCAGTGGCCAATGGCGTCATCGCCGGTGTCTTCGCCGCGACCGGCCAGACCTGCATGGCCGGATCACGCCTCATCGTGCACGAGAGTGTGCACGACGAACTGGTCAGTCTCATCGTCGAGCGTGCCGACCGGATTCGGCTCGGGGACCCCAACGACGAGGACACCGAGATGGGGCCGGCCGCGAACACACCGCAGTACGAGAAGGTGCTCGGTTACCTGGAGACAGCGCGGAAGGAAGGGGCCGTGATCGCCTGTGGTGGCGGTCCCGACCAGGACCACGGCGGCCTCTTCATCCGACCGACCGTACTCACCGGTGTGAGCAAGGAGCACACCGTCGTCCGGGAGGAGATCTTCGGGCCAGTTCTGTCGGTGTACCCGTTCCGCGACGAGGACGACGCGCTCCGCCTCGCCAACGACACGCCGTACGGTCTGGCCGGTGCGGTGTGGACGAAGGACGTGCACCGCGCGCATCGGGTCGCGGCGCGGCTCCGGGCCGGCAACGTCTGGATCAACGCCTACCGAGTGGTCGCGCCCAACGTGCCGTTCGGTGGCTTCGGCGCGAGCGGCATCGGCCGTGAGAACGGGATCGACGCCATCCACGAGTACACCGAGGTGAAGTCCGTCTGGATAGAACTCACCGGCGCCACCCGCGACCCCTTCAAACTCGGCTGACCCCAGAGCCGAAGCCCGACCAGGCCAGGCCTTCGTACGTTCAGATCCAACACAGTTGAGGGCTCGACAGCCCAGGCTGCCGAGGAAATGTGCTCGTGCCCGCGCAGGATTCGCGCGTAGTCTCGGGAGGACGTGATTCGCGCTCAGGGGGACCAAAATGAGCCAGCCTGCTACCCACTCCGACTACCCCGATCACATCGATGCCGCCGTTCTGAAGATCGCCGGTGTCGTCGTATTGGGCGCCGTCATGTCGATCCTCGACATCACCGTGGTCAACGTCGCCTTGCCGACCTTCCAGCTCGAGTTCGGCTCGCCCGACAACCCGGTCACGTACGCCCACGTCGCCTGGACGGTCACTGCGTACACGCTCGCGCTCGCGACCGTGATTCCGCTGACCGGATGGGCGGCTGATCGGTTCGGCACCAAGCGGCTCTACATGACCGCGATCTTCCTCTTCACCGCCGGGTCCGCCCTGTGTGCCACCGCGTCGAGCATCAACATGCTCATCGGCTTCCGCGTCCTGCAGGGACTAGGTGGCGGCATGCTGATGCCGCTTGGCATGACCATCATGACCAAGGCGGCGGGGCCACACCGGATGGGGCGGCTGATGGCCATCCTCGGGGTGCCCATGCTGCTCGGCCCGATCCTGGGACCGATCCTGGGCGGCTGGCTGATCCAGGTGGCGAGCTGGCACTGGATCTTCCTCATCAACGTACCGCTTGGCGCGATCGCCCTGATCTACGCCTGGTTCGCGCTGGCCAAAGACAGCCCGCAGCGGTCGGAATCGCTCGACGTCGTCGGAGTGGCACTGATGTCCCCCGGGCTCGCCTTGTTCCTCTTCGGCGTGTCCTCCCTGCCCGCCGAGAACGGTGACTTCACTGCTCCACGGGTGTGGGTCTCGATGCTGGCCGGGGTGCTGCTGATGGCGGCGTTCGTCTGGCACTCCTTCCGGCCGGAGCACCCCTTGCTCGACCTCCGGCTGTTCCGCAACCGCAACCTGACCGTCTCGATCATCACGATGTTCCTGTTCGCCGCGGCGTTCTTCGGCGGGCTCCTCCTGGTGCCCACCTACTTCCAAGAGATCCGCGGCGAGTCCACCCTGCACGCAGGTCTCCTGGTGGCGCCGCAGGGACTCGGCGCCATGGTGACCATGCCGATCGCCGGGAGACTCGTGGACAAGGTGCCGGTGGGCCGGATCGTGCCAGTCGGGCTCGTGCTGATCGTCATAGGCATGTTCGGCCTGACCCAGCTCACGGCGACGACGCCGTACCCCCAGATCATCGCGATGCTGGTCGTGATGGGCTTCGGGATGGGCGCCACGATGATGCCGTTGTTCACCTCGGCGCTGAAGACGCTCGCCCGCCCTCAGGTCGCGCGCGGCTCCACCCTGCTCAACATCACCCAGCAGATCGCCTCGTCCTGCGGCGTCGCGACGATGTCGGTCATCCTCACCAATCAGCTCAACGACTCGCCGATCATCCCCGGTACGGAAAACGTCCCCGGGCTGGGCGAAGGCCTCCGCGAGACCCAAGCGGCCATCCTGTCCAACACCCAGCCGGCGAGCCTCGTACCGCTCCATATCGACCCCGCCGCGATCGCGCGCGGGCTGGTCGACGCCGCTGCGGCGTTCGCGCACACCTTCTGGGTCGCCTGGGTGCTGGTAGCCCTCACCTTGGTGCCGGCCCTCATGCTCCCGCGCAAACGCGAGGAGACACACCTCGTCGACGAGGGCGCGCCACCCGCGGTGGTCGACTGACCGCGGCGACCGGATCGAACCCGCATCGGTGACGCGGTCAGTTGTCGGGGGACGCGGGTAGGGTCTTGGGCCGTGGACGTTGGGGAGCGCATTCAGGAACTTGCTGATCAGATCGTGGTACTGCGCGATGCCTACTACCGGGGTTCGCCGGTGGTGGCCGACGCGGAGTACGACGCGATCGAGGACGAGCTGCGGACGCTGATCGACGCCAACCCGGAGCTCGCGCCCGACCCGAACCCGTTGGAGCAGGTGGGTGCGCCCGCTGTACTGCACGCGCCGATCCGGCACTCGCGGCCGATGCTGTCACTGGAGAAGGCGACCCGCCCCGAGCAGGTGGAGGCCTTCTTCAGCCGCTTTCCCGGCCAGTCAGTCGTGGTCATGCCGAAATTGGATGGCCTGTCGCTGGCCCTGGTCTACGAGAACGGGCAACTGGCACGAGCGATCACCCGCGGCGACGGGACGACCGGCGATGACGTGACCCCGCTGGTGCGGGCACTGGCCGATGGGGTCCCGGATCGGCTCGACGTACCGGGCCGCATCGAGGTCCGCGGTGAGGCGGTCATGTTGCGCTCCACCTTCGCCGCCTACAACGCCGCCCACCCGGACAAGCCCCTGATCAACCCGAGGAACGCCGCGGCGGGCACCCTGCGCGCCAAGGACCCGGCCACCGTCGCCGAACGACGCCTGCAGTTCTTCGCCTTCGACCTCCTCAGCGACTCCGACAATGCCGACGCTGATCTCGAGCGCGCACTGCAGACGATGGGATTCACCGTCGCCGACATGCGGCACTGCGACGACGCGGCCGCTGCGCAGGCGGTCATCACCACGATCGAGCAGCAGCGCAACGACCTCGACTACGACCTGGACGGCGCCGTACTGCGACTGGCCGATCGCGACGCCTTCGCCGCCGCCGGCACCCGGTCCAGCTCGCCGCGCGGCGCACTGGCGTTCAAGTTCGCCGCCGAGGAGAAGACCACCGTGCTGGCGGACGTGGTCTGGGACGTCGGCAAAACCGGCAAGATCGCGCCGGTCGCCTGGCTGGAGCCCGTCTTCGTGGGCGGTACGACGGTCACCCGCGCAACGCTGGCCAACCAGGAAGTGATCCGCGCCCGCGACATCAAGATCGGCGACACAGTCCTGGTACGCCGCGCCGGCGACGTGATCCCGTTCGTCGCCGGCGTGCTCGACGCCTCCAAGCGCACGGGCGCAGAGCGGGACATCGTGCCGCCCACGGTGTGCCCGTCGTGCGAGCAGGCATTGACAGAGCAGGGCAATAGCCG
The DNA here is from genome assembly GCF_004345365.1 of Kribbella sp. VKM Ac-2568. Lineage (GTDB taxonomy): Bacteria > Actinomycetota > Actinomycetes > Propionibacteriales > Kribbellaceae > Kribbella > Kribbella orskensis. The sequence goes on along the minus strand of NZ_SLVF01000020.1, from coordinate 117,780 downwards.
CGAACTGTTCTGCACCAACGTTGCCTGCCCCGCCCAGACCGTACGGCGACTGATCCACTGGGCATCCCGCGCAGCCGCCGACATCGACGCGATCGGCGGAGTCTGGATCGAACGGCTGGCCGAGGCGGGGATTCTGGAACACCCGTCGGACTTCTACCAGCTGACCAAGGACGGTCTGCTGGAGTTCGACCGCATCGGCGAGGTCTCGGCTGCCCGCATGATCGACTCGATCGACGCGAGCCGTCAGGTCGGCCTCCGCCGGGCACTGATCGGCCTCGCGATCCCGATGGCCTCCGAAGGCACCGCGACCAGAGTGTGCCGAGCGGGATTCGGCTCACTGGAAGAGGTTGCCGACGCAGGCGTCGATGGCCTCGTCGCCGTGGAAGACATCGGGCCGAAGGTCGCCGCCTCGCTGATCGAGCACCTCACCCGACTACGGCCCGAGCTCGAGCGGCTCCGTGCGGCCGGCGTATCGCTGGACGTGCGCGAGGAAGACCTCCCACCGGTCGTCGCAGCCGGTGCACCCCTGGCGGGCAAGACAGTGGTGGTCACCGGCGCGATCAGCGACCCACGCTCCGGCGAAAAGGTCGCCCGCCCAGCCTTCCAACGACTCTGCGAGAAGGCAGGCGCCACCATCGCCTCGTCGGTCTCGGCGAGCACCGACCTGCTCATCACCGGAGCCGACGTCGGCGCCGCCAAACTCACCAAGGCCGAGAAGCTCGGCGTCACCGTCGTCGACCAGTCCGAGATCTGGCAACAGCTCCAAGCCGCCGACCTCCTCAACCGCTGAAGCCCAGGGCAGCGCAGGCGACGACTGACGAGCGGTTGCCTGTAAGTCCGGACGGGCAAATACTCCTGAGTGTCAGCCAGTGGTGTCACGGCTACATGGCGCCACCGGCCCGACAGTTCGAGGGACCCCGCCCACAGGTCCCGTTCACTCCTCGGGAGGATCTAATGAGGCTCGAACGCACGTCAGTCCGGAGCCGCCTGCGCCGGACCGCCCAGCTCCTAGCCGCGGTCAGCGCGATCGCGGCCTCCCTGTACGCCGTACCGGCCGCGGGTGCCGCCGCACCTTCGCCGGCCGCGCAACTGTCCGCCGCAAACGCCGCAGTGGAACGGTCAGGGGTGAGCGGCATCGCGTGGTACACCGACACGGCCTCCGGCAAGGTGGTCGTCACCGCAGACAGCTCTGTGTCCGCGGTGGAAGTCGCCGCGCTGAAACACGACGCGGTACAGGTCAATCGCACGAGCGGTGTCTTCACGCCGCTGCTCTCGGCGGGTGACGCGATCTACGGCGGCCAGTACCGCTGCTCGCTCGGCTTCAACGTGGTGAAGGGCGGCACCTACTACTTCCTCACCGCCGGCCACTGCGGGAAGGTGGCGAACACCTGGTACACCAACTCCAACCACTCCACGCTGATCGGCCCGACAATCGACTACAGCTTCCCAGGCAACGACTACGCACTGGTCCGGTACGACAACGCGTCGCTGAGCCACCCGGGTGGGTTCACCGCTGCCAACGCGTTCGTCGGGGAGACTGTCACTCGCAAGGGCTCGACCACCGGAACCCACAACGGCAAGGTCACCGCACTCAACGTCACCGTCCGGTACTCCGGCGGCGGCAGGGTCGGCGGACTGATCCAGACGACCGTGTGCGCGGAACCGGGCGATTCTGGCGGCCCACTGTACGACGGCACGAAGGCGCTCGGCCTGACCTCCGGTGGCAGCGGCAACTGCACCAGCGGAGGCACGACGTTCTTCCAGCCCGTGACCGAAGCCGCGAGCGTCTACGGCGTGACCATCTATTGATCCGACCGATGATCCGGCCGTGTCTCTGAGGCGCGGCCGGGTCGGTCGCGCTCCGCATCCTGTCCAGTTCCTGACGTCACGCTGGTGCCCGCGGACCGGACCGGCCAGGGTTGATGGCAGTCGTGGAAACGGGAAAGGCGCATGGCGAACAGCAACGCCGACAAGGACAGCAACACCGGCAAGCACGGCGAGGCCACCGGTTTCCAGGAGCAGGCGCCGTACGACGAATCGATCGACCTGCGCACCGACTTCGTCATGGTCTACGGCCTCAACGACACGGCGGCGAAGCGCATTGCCCGGTGGCGCGAGGCCGGCTATCGCGTCCACCTGATGACCGGCATCTCCTGGGGCACGTATCAGGACTATCTGGATGGACGGTGGGCCGGCTCCGACCACTGGGCCCTTCTACGGTCTGGCGCTCCCACCGCTGTACGACGGGCAGCGGGTCTGTCCGGTCCAGCTGGAGAACGTGATCGATACTCCTGCAGTCCTAGATGACGAAGAGGTACCGTCCGCTCTCGCCGCTGCGGTGCACCACCTCGATGCTCCCGACGGGCACCATGCTCAGCGCCGACCTCGGCCTCGCCACGCCTAGACTGCTCGGCGGTTGTGGGTGCGGAGCGACGAGATCTGCGGGACGGGTGAAGGGAGCGGGCGATGACGTTTTCGATCGTGGCGTACGACGTGGACTCGCAGTCCTGGGGAATTGCGGTCGCGTCGAAGTTCCTGGCGGTCGGTGCCGTGGTTCCTTGGGGGCGCGCCGGTGCGGGGGCTGTCGCAACCCAGGCCGCGGCCAACCTCTCCTACGGCCCTGACGGAATCGACCTGCTCGCGAACGGGCTCCCGGCCGGCGAGGTGGTTGAGCGGCTCACCGGCGCCGACGACGCGCGGGACAGCCGGCAGTGCGGCGTGATCGACGCGCAGGGCCGCGGCGCCACGTTCACCGGCCCGGAGTGTTTGGACTGGGCGGGCGGCACGGCAGGCGATGGGTTCGCGGTCCAAGGCAATGTCCTCGCTGGACCGCAGGTTGTCGAGGCCATGGCCACCGCGTGGCGAGAGCGGTCGGACGAGCCGTTCGGGCGCAGGTTGCTGGAGGCTCTGACCGCCGGAGACCGGGCCGGTGGCGACCGCCGCGGTCGCCAGAGCGCGGCCCTGAGGGTCTGGCGCGCCGGCGCGGCGTACGGCGGTGTCCTGGATCTCGCCGTCGACCTCCGCGTCGACGACCACCGCAATCCGGTCGAGGAGCTCGGTCGGCTGCTCGCTCTGCACGAGCTGTACTTCGGCAAGCCCGACCACGAATCCCTGCTCCCGCTGGAAGGCGCCCTGGCCGATGAGGTGGCTTCGCTGCTGGACCGGCTCGGCTATCAGACGAGTGACGGTTCCCGGCTCGCCGAGGCACTCGAGACCTGGGCAGGTACGGAGAACTTCGAGGAACGCCTGGTTCCGGGAAAGCTGGACCCGATCATCCTCGAACAGCTCCGCCGGCACAGCACGGCGGATCAGTGAGCTGACGTCAGGGGAGCAGGATCTTGTCGAGCAGGGCGGCACCGAAGTCCTTCGCCGGCATGTCAGCCACGGACAGCAGGGTTGCCGTCCTCTGAACGCCCGGGATCCGCCAAACCTGGTCCATCAGGATCGTCCTCAGCTCGCCGTAGTCCCGGACCCGCATCCGGATCAGGAGGTCGAGCTCGCCGGTGACCAGAGTGACGTCTTCGACCTCCGCCAGTTCCCAGAGTGCGGCCATGATCGCGGCGACGTCATATCCCGGGCCTGCTTCGATGGAGAGGAACACGACCTGGCCGTAGCCGACGACCGACCAGTCGACCTGGGCGCTGTACCCGGTGATGACGCCATTGCGCTCCAGCCGTGCCATCCGCTCACCGACGGTGGGGGCGGACACTCCGAGCATGGTGGCGATCTGGCGCTGCGACGTGCGGCAGTCTGCCACCAGGATCTTCAGCAGGGCCAGGTCGGTCGCGTCGAGCACGTAGGGTTCGCGCCTCGTCGCGGCCACGTCGCGGACGTGAGCCAAGGAGGAGTGATTATCGGCGAACATGGGACTCTCCCCTGCTGATGGCGCTTGCAGTCGAATGCCGGCCGGCGGTTTCGGAGACGAGACGGAGTTGGCAGAAGGCGAGGATGCCTTCGATCCCGCCTTCGTAGCCGTAGCCGGAGTTGCCCAGGCCGCCCAGGGGTACGTCGGGCAGCGACGGAGCCAGCTGATTGATGCCGATGTTCGAGGCGTTCAGCCGCCGGACGACCTCGTCGCGCACGTTCATGCTGTTCGTGAACAGGTACGCCGCGAACGCATAGGGCGCCGCGTTGGCTGCACTGATCGCCTCGTCCAGCGTGCTGAACGAGGAGACGGTCGCGATGGGACCGAACGGCTCTTCCGAGAGGATCATGGCCTTGGAGTCCAGCGGGAGTCCAGCGACGACCGTCGGCTCGAAGTAGAACCCGTCCCGGCCCGCTTGTTTGCCCCCGGTGGTGACGGTGGCCCCATGATCGGCAGCATCGCGGGCGAGGCGGACCAAGGCGTCCACGCGTCCCTGATGTGCGACCGCGCCGAGCGTGACTCCCTCCCCGGTGCCATGCCCGAGGATGTAGGACCCGGCCTTGGCCGTGAGCTTGTCGACGAACTCCTGGTAGAGGGACTCGTGAACGAAGTACCTCGAGGGCGCGACACACGACTGACCTGCGGAACCGAACTTGGCGGCCGCCGTGGTGGCGATCACGTGATCCACATCGGCGTCGTCCATCACCAGCGCGGGAGCATGCCCGCCCAACTCCATCACGGTGCGGATCAGATTCGGTGCCGCCTGCGCGGCCAACGCCTTCCCGACGGCCGTCGACCCGGTGAAGGACAAAACCTTGATCGACGAGGACGAGGTCAACTGTTCCGACACCGCCCGCGGATCACCGAAGACCAGATTCAGCACGCCGGCCGGAAGGCCTGCGTCAACCAGCACTTCGACGACGAGTCGCGCCGTGGCCGGAGCGAACTCCGACGCTTTGAACACCACCGTGCAGCCGGCCGCGAGAGCAGCGCCGAGCTTGCGCGTGGCCAGGACCGCCGGGAAGTTCCAGGCCGTGATCACCGCGGCCGGGCCGAGCGAAGTCGGGATCGACGTACGCCGCGAACCGGCCACGACGCCCGGGAACATCGTGGCCTGTACCCGGCCGGCCTGCTCACCGTTCCAGCGCAGCGTCTCCACGGCCCGGTCGATCTCGCCGCGAGCGTCGGCCTCCGTCTTGCCGGTCTCCAGCAGGATCGTCGCCGCGGCCTCCTCGGCACGATCCGCGAGCAGGCGTGCCGCACGCCGGAGGATATCCCCTCTCGCAGCAGCCGGCATCGCCGCGCAGGCTGGGAACGCGTTCTCGGCGGCGGTGATCGCCTCAGCGACCTGGTCGGCGCCGGCCAGCGAGACCGCACCGACGGTCTGACCGTTGCCTGGGTCAACGTTGTCGAGTGTCCCGGCCTTGCCCGCGGTCCAGGATCCGTTGACGAACAGGTCCGCACTCATCCGCGCGAGGCCGGTGTCAACGGACATACGACGCTCCGTTCACGTCGATGGTGGTGCCCGTCGCGTGCTTCGCCAGACCAGTCGCCAGGAACGCGATGATGTTGGCAACGTCCTGCGGTTGTGCGACCTCCCCCAGGCCCGTCTGCTCCGCGGCGACTTCGACCCCGACAGTGTCACGGAAGTGCTCGTTCAAGTCGGTGTTCACATACCCAGGAGCGACAGCGAAGGCAGTCACACCGTGACGGCCGTACTGGCGTGCGATCGTGCGCGTCATCGCAACCACCCCCGCCTTGGCGGCCGCGTAGTGCCAGTACTCCGGATCCTCGCCGCGAAACGCAGCGCGCGACGCCAGGTTGATGATGATGCCGCCCCGCTCCAGTCCGGAGTACGCCGCCACCGCCTCGCGGCACAAGACCGCGGGCGCCTTGAGATGCAGGTCGAGCGAGAAGTCCCAGACCTTGAGCCACTCGTCGAGCGGGGCGTCCAGCGGAGCAGGCGGATAGGCGCCGGCATTGTTGACCACGACGTCCACCTGCCCCTTGACGGCCCAAGCGTCGTCCCACAGCTTCTTGACCGCCGCCAGGTCGGTGAGGTCGGCGACCAGCACCGTGGCGCTGTCACCGAGTTCCTTGGCGAGAGCATCGAGCGCGGATCCCGTGATGTCGTGAATCAGCGCATGCCCGCCCTGGGCCACCACCGTGCGAGCAGTCGCCGAGCCGATACCACCACCGGCGCCGGTGATCAGAACAACGCGCCCCTCGAGACTGGTCACAACACACCCTCCCCTTGTGGATCTTGAATCTTCCATCCGTAAGACCAGGATCGCTCAACTGTTATCATTCTCCAAGTTCTGAGCGTCAGTGACCTTACAGTTAGCTGCCCGAGGAGTCGATCGAATGAGTGGCCTGCGTGTTCTCTTTCTCGGCGGAACCGGAATCATCAGCTCGGCCTGCTCCTGGCGAGCAGTCGAGGCGGGGCTCGACCTCACCGTCGCCAACCGCGGTCAGACCTCGATTCGTTCCCTCCCGCCGGAGGCGAAACAGATCACTGCCGATGTCGACGACGCGGCATCCTTGGCCGCGGTTGCCGGCCAGGACTTCGATGTCGTCGTCGACTGGGTCGCATTCACGCCCGATCAGGTGCGCGCCCGCACCGACGCGCTACGAGGACACGTCGGCCAGTACGTCTTCATCAGCTCCGCGTCGGCGTACCAGACGCCACCGGCCCGGCTGCCGATCATCGAGTCGACGCCGCTGCGAAACCCGTACTGGCAGTACTCACGTAACAAGATCGCCTGCGAGGACCTCCTCACCGCCCTGTACCGCGACGAGGGTTATCCGGTCACGATCGTGCGGCCCTCGCACACCTACGACCGCACCCTCGTCCCGTTCGACGGCGGCTGGACGATCGTCGAACGGATGCGCCGCGGCCAACCTGTGGTGGTGCACGGTGACGGAACCTCGCTGTGGACTCTGACGCACCACCGCGACTTCGCCCGTGGACTGGTTCCGCTGCTCGGCCACCCCCGCACGCTCGGCGACGCCTTCCAAATCACCTCGGACGACGTCCTGACCTGGGATCAGATCGCGCACGCGCTGGCCACGGCAGCCGGGACGTCAGCACAGATCGTCCACGTCCCTTCGGACGCCATCGCCGCTGTGCATCAGGGCTGGGGGGACGGCCTCCTGGGCGACAAGGCCCATTCGGCGGTCTTCGACAACAGCAAACTCCGCCAGGTGGTCCCGGACTTCGTCGCCACCATCCCCTTCGAAACAGGCGCCCGCGAAATCATCACCTGGTACGACGAGGACCCCACCCGACACCGCGTCGACCACAGCATCGACGAGGCCATGAACACGCTCGTCGCCCGCTACACGCGCTGAACCCTTACCGGTCGCCGATGGGTGCCTCGGCTGCATCGATGCCAGGACGAATCGACTACTGCGACGATACGGAGGCACCGGCCGCCAACGGCATCGTTCCGTCGGTCAGCGTTGTAGTCGAGAACTTGAGCTGGTCGCGGCTCAGGCCTCCTTCACCTGGCACCGCCGCCAGCGCAGCTCTGTTCGCCCACAGGACGCTCAGATCCCACGACGGTACGCCGTGTCGTGGCTGCTGACCGGTCAGGTTACGGAAAGTGAGGCAGCCGACTGTCGCCGAACCCTCTGGCCTACCGGGTCTGCGCGGCCGCGGACCGCACGTGGTGGCCGACGCGACCTTCTTGCCGTCTCACATCCGGATGTCGCTGCAGGTGGCACTGGTAGCCGGCGAACTGCGCGCTCAGGTCCGGTAGATCTGACCGGTCAGCCCTCGCCCACCGAAGCGTTCCGCGGAACGACGCACCCATCCGACTCGTGCACAAGCCCGAACTACCTGCAATAGCCGGAAATAGCCCCTGCTACGACCAGCTGGCTGCGGCATCAGCCACTGCCAGCGTCGTTGTCAGGCAACGCCACCACAGGAGGTGAGTCCAATGCGACAAATCCAACTTCGCCAACGGCCGCTGCGAACCCGCAGACCAAGGAACACCAAAGTCATCGACCTCCGGACCCCTTCGGGCCGACGACTGCCCTACTGACTCCACGCACGCACTTCCCCGAGAGACGAACGACCATGAAGCTCAGATTGCACATCCACCACGCGTACGCCGGCGGCTGGTGCGCCGACATCGACGACGACCACGACCGCCAGCCCGACGACCCCTACTGGTGCGTCGACCGCTGGCCCACCCTGCAAGACGCCCTCACCGCCGGCTGCGAGCAACTCGCCAACCTGACCACCACCCTCAAGAAGACCCACACGCTCCCCCGCCTAAGTAGCTACCTCGATCCCGCCACCTGACCCACCCGAAGCGCAATTGACGACGCCGACACCTACGTTGCCATCAGCAACTGTCACCGCCGGCCCCAGCTAGGCGTGGCGACGCTCGACCTGGCGGCGTTCAGTGGTATTCGGTTGGGAGTGAGCGGTCGAGCCAGGCCAGCTCGTTGTCGGAGACGTAGCGGGAGAGAGTCGCTTCACGAGTCAGCGGCCAGTCGTGGAAGTCCTCCACCGTCTTGACAAGCACGTCGAGTCTCTCCGGCGTTGGATCCGCCAAGACAGAGCGTGCCTGATCGAGAAACCCGTCCGGTGTGTTCTCCAGCCCGGCGAGGGTAGGGAACAGGTACTTGTGGCCTTGGAACAAGGTGCGATTGAAGGCCAGCAGCGCACGGCCCGCCGCCGAGACGGTGTGGAGTGTCGCGTGACGAACCAGGTACTCCTCCCCCGAGGCGAATGCCTGCTTTGCGAAATAGCCGGCCTGCAGCCGCACGACCGCGATGGCGGACGCCATCCGCCGTTCCCACTCCTCCTCATCGAGTTCAACGACGCCCTTCAGCAGGTGCTCGAGCTCTGAGCGGATGGCATCGTCGCGCGACCAGGCGACCCGGGCCTCAGTGAAGGCGGCCCGCATCGGCTCGTCGCCGCGCACTGCGCCTGCGGCCAGCAGTGCCAGAGTGACAACCTTGACGTCGACGTAGCCGCGCTCGTACGTCGCGACCTCGCGGTCGACGTAGCTCACCCGATCCCCTGCGCGGGCTTGCTCGAACGCCTCCTCTGTCACGACGACGGTCACATCGACGTCGGAGTCCGGTCGCTCCCGGCCGCGCGCCACCGAGCCGTCCAGCACAACCGCTAGCCAGTCCTCACAAGGAGTCCTTATGAACGCCGCGAGCGTCTCATCGTGATGCCGCATCCGCTGGGTCCCCTCATGCTGTGTCAGTTGACCGGGTTCGCCTGACCGGCGAGTGTATCGCCGGTTGACGCCCTTTTGAGTGGCCCACGGAGGACTTCGCGACCGCGGACCTCGATCTTGCCGTTCGTCACCGGGTTGATCACCACCGCCATCCGCCTGAGCTGCCGTCGATCGGAGCTCGTCGCGCCGGTGGTCGCAGCCCCGGACGACAAGTCCCGAGGAAGTGGCCTGAGGCAAATAGACCTGGACGGCCCCCAGCCGGTGGTATTACGGGCGTTCAGCACCGGCTCAGGCAAGCAGACTCTGAGTGTCTCGAGGGGCAGCGAGCCTTGGCCGCGTGGCGGAGGCGGGTGTTCACGGACTCCGGCGTGCGATCAGCCGGCGGCGAGGGTGCCACGGAGCGCCGAGATGGGCGGGGCGAAGAAGTAGCCGCCACCTGTGGGTGTGACGAGGTCCTCCTGGAGCTCGATCGTGGTGGTCGAGCCATCGGCGGCCGGAAGGTCGACCGTACGCCGGCGGTCCCCCCGCACGTCGCGCTGGCCGATGATCGGGTCGACGCCGCCGACGTTGGGCTGTACAGGCGAGTTGGCCCAGCGGCGGGTGACGAACTCGAACTGATCCTCGATCGACGCCATGTACGCGGCGAACAGCAGGCCGCGCTCGCCCGTCTCCAGTTCGGGCGACGGGTCGGCGATGCCTGCGATCGGTTCACCGTAGGGGATGCCGCGCCGCAGCATCAGCCGCAGGAACGTGTCCGCGGGTGCACCGAAGTCGGTGCCACTGTCGCGGGAGTTGACTTTGCGGATGTGGGCGGCGAACGGGCACACCTTGCCGAGCAGGTCCTCGGTCGCGGGCCGATGCGTGTCGCCGGGGTAACCGGGGAGATCGACCAGCGCGGACGGGCGGGTCTCGTCGTCGAAGAGGAAGTGGTTGTTGGCGAACTCGTCGCCGGCGAGGGCAGCGTCGTCCGCATCGGGCGAGCGCATCAACGGAGCTCCGCTCGGCCAGCGACCGACGAGCATCGACGCGAGCCTGACCGGGGTAGTCCCCATCGCCGCGGCGGCGGCCGTTGCCATCTCCCAGAAGCCGACGACGTCCTGATGGAGGCGTCGGCACACCAGGTACGAGCCGCGCCGGGCCCAGTCGGGGAACGCACTGGCGGGTGCGGCCGGGATCGTCGGGTCCTGATGGTGCTGGCGGAGCTCGCCGAGCAGAAACTGCCCGGGCCAGACAAGCGGCTGGCCGGGCTTGGCGAAGAGCTCAGCGTGCGGGTCGTCGGCGTCGAGGAAGCGGGGCGTGAGGTGGTCGTCCGGCGAGGTCGCCCGCCGGCCGCGCACGCCCGGCTGGGAGATGCCGTCCTTGAACCCGAAGTGCTCGTGGCCTTGGAGGTTCCCAGGGAGAGTGTCGCCGCGCTGCCCGAAAAGCAACGTGATGCCGTGTGCGCTGGCGTGGTCGAGGATCTCGTCGACCATGGCGTCCAGGTCGTTCGGGTCATCGGCGGCGACGATCACCAAGGCGTCGGCCTCGTTGTCCGGGCCGCCCACGACCCAGTTGGCACGATGCCCCCGGTGATCAGGGTCAGTCGGGTCGCCGAGGTAGGTGGACCGCTCAGCCAGGCCTTGTCGGAAGCTCTGTTCGCCGAAGGCGCGCGCATCGGTGTGCCCGGCGAGCGCCGCGATGGCCGGGAACGAGAAGGCGACCGCGGTCCAGGTGGCGCTGAGTCCGGGTTCGCGGACGCCGAGGCGTAGGCGCAGCGCGCGGAACTCGCGCCGGAAGTCCAGCACCTCGTCCATGGCGGTGATGCGAGGCGCCAGCCAGCCCACCCACTCGCGGGCGCCGTCGATGCTTCCGAAGCGCAGGAACAGGAAGTGCTGGTGGTCCTTGTTGAACCCGGGGACGATGTTGCCCTGGATGTCGGCGGCGGCATCGGCGTCGTACACGGGCTCGTCGGCCAACGCCTGCGGGGTCCGGCCGCTGCCGGCGGGCATCTGGTCGCCTGTCACCTCGCCACTCTCGGCAGCGACCGCTTCGGCCCCGACCGTCTCCGCCGCGGCCCGGCCGAGACGCGCAGCGGCATCGCCGCTGCTTGCCGGGAGCTCGACGCCCGACAGCAGCGCCGTCTGGGTCTCCGCGAGCGCGGCCAGTGCGATGGCCGCGTCGGAGTTCACGAGGCGCCCCGATCGATGACGCCGTGGGCCGACATGATCACATGCTCGGCGAGCTGGCCGCCAAAGGCGATGGGCCGGCCGCCGATCCGGATGTCTCCGACCCGGTACCCGGCTGCCGGCGGTACCTCGTAGACCACCCGCAGCGCGGCGCCCCGCACGCCGCGGACGACCCTCCAGTGGTCACCCACGGGTTCGCCGGCGGGATCGGTCCATCCCGAATCGTCCCAATCGATGATGAGCGGACCGGGCGGGTCGGCGGTAGCGACGGCGTACCCCTTCCGGTTGATCGACCAGAGATCGAGGTTGATCCGGGCGTCGGCGCCCGTCTCGCGGCCGTACGGCAGCGCGCCGTACCCGTCGAGCGCGGCGCCGGTGCGCTCGACCTCCTGCGAGACGCCGAGCAGATCCCTCATGGAGTTGATCGGCATGATGTAGTGCACGATGCCGTGGGTCGTGTTCCAGCGGTTCAGCGGGTCGTACCTGCCGTTGGCCTTGAACAGGTCCTTACTTCGGACCGCGGGATCGACCAACTCCCGGTACAGCGCCACGACCCGGTTGGGGGCGACCGCGGCGAGCGCCTTCCAGTACTCCGGCGTCTCGGTCGTGAACGTGACCCGCACGATGACGCCGCTGGGGTCGCGGGCCACGTGCCACTCGAGGTACTCGATCTGGGTGGATCGATCCTCGCCCTCGGCAAACGCGGCGTCGCGGTCGTCGCGGTGCTTCATCAGCAGGGGTCGCGAGAAGCCGGTCCACGTGTAGGCCCGGGTGGCGGTGACGTCGAGGTCGCGTTCGCTCGGATCGACGTAGGCGCCAGGTCCGCTGAGCGGGGTCGACGGCGCGATCAGGGCGCCGATCGTGGCGTGCCAGCGGTCGTACAACGGCGAGCCGGCCGGGACGTCGCGGAGCGACCCCGGCGTGTCGAACCTCCCCACCAAGCTCATGGCCCAAGACCCTATGGCAAGACGGTCACTGTCGGTAGACGCTGCGCGCCCAAGGCAACAGATTCCCGTCAGGCGTCGCGGAAGCGTAGGGCGACTGCAGCGGCGGCGGTGGAGGCAGCGGCGTAGAGGGCTACGACGCCCAGGCCGCGCCATGGTGAGATCGGCAGTGCGTCGAGTCGCAGGGTGGCCTGGATGGACAACCCGGCGGTCATCGGCGACACCTGTTCGATCCATTCGCGCCAGCGCGGGTCGGAGACGGCGATCGTGATGACAGGCGCCAGGTAGAGAAACCCGAGGACGAGCGTCACTGCGCCACCAGTGTGCCGGACGACAAAACCGATGCCGAGAGCAATGATTGCCACCAGGCCCAGGTACAGCACGGTGCCGCCGTAGGCGCGCAGCGTCGGGCCGTCGCCGAGCAACAGTGGCCGGTAGCCTCCTGCTCTCGTAAACCCGCCGCGCGCAAGGATTTCCCGGCCCACTACCAGCGAGCCGAGGACACTGGCGACTGACACCAGCAGCACCACTGAAGTAAGCACCATGAGCTTTGCCGCAAGGACGGTCAGACGGCGCGGGCAGGCCGCCAGGGTGGTGCGGATCATGCCGGCTTCGTACTCCGCGGTCACGGCGAGCACCGCCAGCACGACCACCGCAGCCTGGCCGATGTACACCCCGGACAGGCTGAGCTTGGTCAGGTCGAAGTCGCAGGACGGATCGGAGCGCTCGCAGTTCGGCGGCGTGAGGTCCCAGCTGACCAGCGCACCGACCGCAGCGGTCATGACCACGGCCGAAAGGAGCGTCCAGCCGGTGCTCGGTACAGTGCGCAGCTTGGTCCACTCGGCCCACAGGGCTCGTCCGGCGCGCTGCATCAGGCGTCCCGGCGGGTGAGCTGCCAGTACGCGAGACCGAGTGCTGCGACGGCGTACGCGCACATCACGCCCAGCCCGGCCCACGGGCCGATGACCTGGCCGGGCTCGATGGACTGCTGAACTGCCAGCCCGGCTATCGGCGTCAGCCGGCTGATCCAGATGTCGGCCTCCGGCGAGATCACCGGCCCGATGATCTGCGGCAGCACCACCAGGGCGATGACGAACACGATCGCTCCAGTGGTCCGCCGCCGGACCATCGCGATGCCGAGGCTGAACAGCGCGACGAGCGCCAGGTAGATGGCCGTGCCGACCACCGCGCGAAGCGTTGTGCCGTCCGCCAGCGAGACGTGCGGGTACGCCGGTGGGTTGTAGCCACCGTCATGCATCCCCGGCTGCGCAAGCAGGAACGCGGCCACACTCGCGAGCAGCCCGGCGACGAACACCACTCCACCAAGTACCACGGCCTTGCCGGCCAGCACGTGCCCACGCCGGGGCGAGGCGGCCAGCGTGGTCCGGATCAGGCCGGTCCGGTACTCGGCGGTCATGAACAGGACCCCGAGAGCGATGATCGCGATCATCCCGAGACGTACGCCGAACAGGCTGAGCATGACCACGTCGTCGTCACCCGGCGAGCGCCAACTGGCAATGCCGTAGCCGGCGATGTCACCCGACCCGGTCACGGTGAACGTCCCGCCCGACCGAGCGAGCCCGTCGCCCGCGCCGAGCATCGGGTTCACCTTGGACGGCCCGCTGGTGATGTTCTGGCCGGCCCAGTCCGGCGACGTTCGTGCACCGGTGACGGTCACGCTGTCGAAGACCGCCGTACCGACTGTCGCTTCGAGGGTGATCGCAGAACCGCTACCGGTCCGCGTGGTCCGGTAATTCGCCGGCGAGGCCACGAAGAGCCCGACCTCGGCGTCTCGGGGCAGCGCCACAGTCACAGTGCCGACCTGCTGCCAGCTCTGGCCGTCCGTCGACTCGTGTCCCGCGACGGTGTTGCCGGTCCGGGTCAGCTTGAGCCACCGTGGCGCCGCGGTCGCCGTGCCGGTGAGGTCGGTGTCGAACGTTGCCTGCATCCGGACCCCATGCTCAGGGGTCAGCATGACCGCGGCGTACGGCGATCCGGGCGCAAGCCCGGCCTTGACGAGCAGGCCGGCTTTCGCCCACTCCTGGCTGTCCAGCTGGCTGACGACACGGGCGACGACTGTGCCGTCACCGCTGAGCGGCTTGTGCACGAAGTACGCCTCGTCCGAGTAGCGCGGCTGCTTGTTGGCGTCGGTGGATCCAGCGGTCGATCCGAGCAGCTCCAGCAGCACCGTCACGGCGACCGCGGCGAACAGGCACAGCGAGCTGCTGCGGACCGACCTGAACTTCGTCCACTCGCCGCGCAGGACCTGCAGGAAAGTGCTCATCACGCCTCCCGCGACCTCGTGTGAGCGGCGAACTCGACCGCGTCCCTGGTCAAGTCCATGTACGCCTCCTCCAGCGAGGCTCGGTAGGCCGCGATCTCGGAAAACCGCACTTCGTTCTCGTTCAGCAGCTTGATGACGCGCTCGGGGGTCAGCCCGGTCACCGTCACCCGGTCGTGGTCGGTCGCGGCCACCACGGCACCGGCGTTCGCGAGGACGGTCATCGCCGCCGTGCGCTCCGCCGTACGCAACCCGACCCGGTCCGCCGACGCGGCGGCCAGCAACTCGCGCACCGTCGTGTCCGCGATCAACCGGCCACGCCCGATCACGATGAGGTGGTCCGCACTGCCCTCCAACTCCCCCATCAGGTGGCTGGACACCAGCACCGCTCGACCCTCGGCCGCCAGCGACCGCAGCAACCCACGGATCCACACGATGCCCTCCGGGTCGAGCCCGTTCACCGGCTCGTCGAACAACAGGATCGGGGGGTCCCCGAGCAATGCGCCGGCAATCCCGAGCCGCTGCCGCATCCCGAGCGAGAACCCGCCTGCCCGGCGCCGCGCCACCTCCGCGAGTCCCACCAGGTCCAGGACCTCGTCCACCCGCCGGGCGGGCAAGCCGTTGTACTGCGCCATCCACAGGAGGTGGTCGCGGGCCTTCCGGGCAGGATGGACTGCGCCCGCGTCGAGGAGCGCACCGACCTCGCGCAATGGATTGCCGATGTCCCGGTAGCGGCGCCCACCGACCAGCGCGCTGCCGCCGTCCGGTGCGTCCAGCCCGAGGACCACCCGCATCGTCGTCGACTTGCCGGCACCGTTCGGTCCGACGAAGCCGGTCACCTGGCCGGGCTGAACTGTGAACGACAGGCCGTCCACCGCGACGGTGGCGCCGTACCTCTTGCGCAATTCCTGCACCTCGACGCTGTTCATGTCCTGGGACGCTACGGCCGTTCGGGCGGAGAGTCGTCACCTAGCGGGACCGTGTTCCGTCCCCCACGAGAGGTACTGCCGCGGGGTGATGCGGGCAGGGTGGTACCGGGCGGACAATGCTGACGTGAGTCAGGCCCGCGAACTGGCCGACCGGGTGCTGCTCGGCACCCGCCGGATCGGCGGCACCCGCGACGCGATGCTCGTCGTTGCCGCGGTCCTTGCCGTGCTCGCCGTCGTCGAGGCCGGGAACCGTGGCGACCAAACAGGCATGGACCTCGGTACGTTGCTGCTGCTCGGCCTGATGGCGACCGCACCACTGGCCTTGCTGGCGGCGCAACCGGTCGCGGTGACGCTGGCCGTGACGCTGGCCAACGCCATCATGCTCGGGGGTGAGGAGCCGCCGTTCGTCGCGGGCGTGCTGGCCGAACTGCTCGCGCTGTACTGGCTCGGGCGGACCCGCCCACGCAAGATTGCACTGCCGTTCTTGCTGCCGTTCGTGCTGTTCGCCCTCGCCCGTCCGGACCCGGGCTCCACGCTGTTGCTGGTCTTGATGGCCGCCGCCGTCCTGCTGGGGGCGGCCGTCCGGGATCGCGGCGACGCGGTCGCGAACGCCGCAGCCAGCCGGGCCACGGCCGACACCTTGCTGGAACACGCAGCCCGAGGTGAGCGGGCCCGGATCGCCCGGGAGCTGCACGACGTGGTCGCACACCACATCTCGATGATCGCGGTCCAGGCCGAGACGGCCAGGCTGACCACCCCCGGCCTGCCGCCGGACGGCGCCAAACGGTTGCTGGCGATCGGCGACACCGCCCGGACGGCGCTGACCGAGATGCGGCGGCTATTGGGAGTACTACGCGAGGACGTCGGCCCGCCGGACAGCGGTCCCGTCCGCGCGCCACAACCCGGGTTGGAGCAACTCAACGCGCTTGTCGACGAGGCACGCGCGTCCGGCGGTGCCGGCACGCGGCTGATCGTGCGGGGCACGGTGATGCCGCTCGACCCGGGCGTACAGCTCACGGCGTACCGAATCGTGCAGGAGGCGCTCACCAACGCGCGCCGGCATGCACCCGGTGCGGCTGTCGACGTCGAACTCGACTACACGGCAGCGGCCTTGCTTGTCCGGGTTCGCGACAACGGACCGGGGCCTGACGTCCCGGGCGAGGGCAGTGGCCATGGCCTGCTGGGTATGCGCGAGCGGGCCGGGATGGTCGGTGGCACCGTGGTGGTGGGCCGATCGCCAGGTGGCGGCTGCCTGGTCGAGGCCGTGCTGCCGATCCCGGCGGAGGAACCATGATCCGGATCGTCGTGGTGGACGACCAAGAGGTGGTCCGGGCCGGGTTCGGCGCGCTCCTGCACACCCAGCCCGACTTCGTCGTCGACGGTACGGCGGCCGACGGTGCCGCCGCGGTCGCACTGTGCCGCTCCGGGCCGCGCCCGGACGTTGTCCTGATGGACGTACGCATGCCGGTCCTGGACGGCATCGAGGCGACCCGGCAGATCGTCGCGGACGCCGGTCCGGACCAGTGCCCACGGATCCTGATGCTCACCACCTTCGACCTCGACGAGCACGTGTACGACGCCTTGGCCGCAGGAGCGAGCGGCTTCCTGCTCAAGGACGTGACCGCGGAACGCCTGTTCGACGCCGTCCGCGTGATCGCGGCCGGCGGCGGCCTGCTGGCACCGAGCGTCACCCGCCGACTGATCGCGGAGTTCGCCCGGCAGCGGCCCCGCTCGCCCGCCAAGGCCATTGCCCTCAGCAACCTCACGCCCCGGGAAGTCGAAGTACTGGCCCTGATCGCCGAGGGTCTGTCCAACCCGGAGATCGCCGCTCGCCTGACGGTCAGCGACGAAACCGTCAAAACCCACGTCAGCCGCCTCCTCGCCAAACTCCGCCTCCGCGACCGCACCCAAGCAGTCATAGCCGCCTACGAGTCCGGCCTCGTCACCCCCGGCACAATCCACCACTGAGAGGGCGGAGGCAGCCCGCCGGACGACATCAAAGATCGAGATCGCGCGAGCCGGTCAACTCTCGTGGTGTCTCCAGCGGGGCGCGATCCGTTCCCATTCGCGGTCCAGGTCCCGGGCGCGCCGCCGATCGAGCCGAACAACGGCCAGTCGGGTCAGGCCGATGAGCGTCAGCCAAGCGGCCATCGCCGCTGCCGACCCAGCCAAGGTCCCGATCGCCTCACTGTCGGCCGGTTGACGCGGCGGCGTGACGATCGCACCCGAACGATCGAGCCAGATCGTCACCTCGCTGCCGCTCTTGGTCCCCAACATCGCGTAGGTCCATCCCTCCAGAGACTTGCCGGCCGTGTCGGTCCAAGCAACCAGGACCGGGGCCATCGTCTGCCCTGGCATCGCCCCAGCCCAACTCCCTGCGTCCGACAGGGTTTGCGCCGGCGTCTCGGTCAGAACCGCGCGCCGCTGAGCCGCGGCGTCCTTGCTCGCGTCGGATGCCGCAGTACCGACAGCCATGGCGGCCGGTACCACCAGTACGGCGATCAGCCCGGCAACCAGGAGGATCGCGGTCTCCACTCGATCCACGGTCCGGCGCAAGGGAGTCCGGCCGAACCCGAACCGGCGCACCTGCCTGTGTACTCGCGACTCCGGATGCATGCTCATCACGACCTCCTCGGTCGGCTGAGGCTCGCGGAGATCCGGTCATCGTCCCCTGATGGTGGATTCCGAGACCTCGGCCGCCACCCCCATTGTCGCTCCGAACGCCCCTGAAAGCACCGCTGACGTTGCCGAACCGCCGTTTTCGACCGTCCGCCGGATCTGCGGCCGATGCAGGTTGCGGAGGTCAGTGCTCGTTCATCACGATGAGCGCCTTGACGAAGCCGTCGGGCTTGGCGCGTAGGTCGGCGTAGGCCCGGTCGATGTCGCTCAGTGGATAGCGGTGGGTGAACAGCGACGCGTAGTCGATGCGGCCACCGGCGGCGATGGCGAGGCCACGCCGGACACTCTCGGTGAGCCGCCGCTGGTCCCGGACGTGTCCGTTGACGACGTCGAGGGCCTTCCAGTTCCAGGCCTGCAGGTCGACCGTGCGCGTGCCCTGGTGGTAGCCGACGATGTCGAGCGTGCCGCCAGATCGCGTGAGCGCGGTGGCCAGGTCGAGGCCGCCCTGAGTGCCGCTCACCTCGAAGACCACGTCGAACGCGTCGGTCAACTGAGCCGCGTCCTCGGGGTTGGACGCGGCGGAGGCGCCGTACGCCAGGGCGGCCCGCTTGGCGTCCTCTCGTCCGTCGATCGCGACGAGCTCACCGATGGGGCTGGTGGCGAGTAGCTGGATCAGGCACAGGCCCATGAAGCCGACGCCGACCACGGCAACGCGATCACCGGTGTCGAGCCGGGCACGGCGCAACGCCTCGACGACGCAGCCGAGTGGCTCGCCGATACCGGCCTCGTACTCGAGTCCGGGCGGAACGACGACAGCGTACTCGGCCGGCGCGACGATCAGTTCGGCGAACGAGGCGGTCAGCCGGCCGGTGACGACGTCGCCGATCGCGACCGTGTCGACGCCGCCGCCGACCTCGACGACACGACCGACCGGCTCGTGCCCGAGGGTTGTCGGGGCGCCCTCGGCCGGGCCGCCCAACCACGTCGGCAGCTCACTGGCGCACAGGCCGTTCGCGATCACCTGGATCAGTAGTTCGCCTGGCCCGGGCGCTCGGACCTCGGCCTCCTCGAGCTGTGAGGTCGCCGGCCCGACGAGGACGCTGCGGTGGGCTACCTGAGCGTGCTTCATTTCACGGCTCCTTGCATCAGCGCTTTGACCAAGTTGCGCTGGAAGATCAGGAAGATCACCAGCGAGGGCAGGATGATCAGCAGCGATCCGGCGCAGAGCAGCACGATGTCGGTGCCGTACTGGCCCTGGAAGGCGCCCAGCCCGCCGGCCACGGTTCGCTTCGTCGGGTCGTCGACGAGGACGAGGGGCAGCAGGTACTGGTTCCAGCTGGCGAGGAAGAAGAGCACGGCCAACGCGGACCACGCGGAGGTGGCGAGTGGCAGGTGGACACGGCGGAACGTTTGCCAAGTGTTCGCGCCGTCGACCTTCGCGGCCTCGGTGAGGGCCGGCTCGGCGCCGAGGAAGTGCGCGCGCATCCAGAAGACCCCGAAGGGCATCAGCAGGCCGATGAGCGGCAGGATGATCGCCAGCCGCGTTCCGAGCAGTCCCATGCTCCGGAGGTCGTAGTACAGCGGGGTGATGAGGGCCTCGAACGGCAGGGTGAGCCCGACGAGCAGAAGACCGTAGATCGCCTTGCCGAAGGGCACGTTCAGCTGGGCCAGGGCGTAGCCCGCGGCGGTGGCCATGGCGACCGTGGCCGGGACGACGCCCAGCACGATGAGCGTGCTCGAGCGGAACAGCGCGAGGAAGTTCGCCGCGCTCCACGCGTCCACGAAGTTGTGCCAGTGCGGGTCGCTCGGCCAGCTGAGCCCCTGGGGCGTGCTGCCGGGCGTCGCGAGCGCCGTGGTGAACATACTCAGCAGCGGCACGATCGCGAACAGCATCAGCGCGAGTAGGAGGCCGGTGCGCGTGACGCGCTGAGCGACTGCGGACGTCGTCATTTCTCCCTCCCGAGACGCTGGATCGGCCAGATGACCACCAGCACGAGGGCGGCCAGGAACACCGCAAGCGCGGAGGCCTGGCCGACGTGCTGCTGCAGGAACGTCAGCCGGTAGATCTCCACGCCGGGCACCATCGTCTGGTAGCCGGGGCCGCCCTGCGTCGAGATCTGGATGACGTCGAAGCTCGCCAGCGCCGCGATCATCGTGAACGTCGTGCACACGACGAGTTCCCGCCGCAGCCCGGGCAGCGTCACGGCGAAGAACTCGCTGATCCGCCCGGCGCCGTCCAGCCGGGCCGCCTCGTACAGCGCCGGATCGATCTTGCCGATGCCTGCCAGCAGCAGCACCGTACAGAAGCCGAGCATGACCCAGACCCCGATGACACCGACCGCAGGCAAGGCGAACGTGAAGTCACTGAGCCAGGCCCGAGTGTGCTGTTCGAGGCCGACCGCGCGCAGGACCTGGTTGACCAGACCGTCCGAGGAGTACATCCAGGTCCAGGCGATGCCCGCGGCGACCAGTGGCAGCACCTGCGGGATGAACAGCACCACCCGGGCGGTCGTGCTGAACGCACCGGGCCGGAGTTCGCGGATGAGTGAGGCCGCGACCAGCCCGAGCCCGACCGGCAGCACCGTGTAGAAGATGACGAGGATGAACGCGTGCTCCACGGAGTGCAGCAGCTCCGGCCGGGTGAAGATCGCCTTCCAGTTGTCCAGCCCGGCCGGCGTCGCCGGGCCGATGCCGTCCCAGTCGTAGAACGAGTACTGAACGGACTGGGCCATCGGGAACAGCACGAACACCGCATACATGCCGAACGCCGGCGCAACCCAGAGCAGCGCGCTCCAGCGTCGGGTCCGCGGTGCGGTTCGGCGCGGTACGACGGGTTGCGTTGCGGCCGGCACGCTTGCCGGGTCCGCCGTAGGCGAAGCCTGCCGCACCACCGGCGGGCCCGAGATGCTCGCCACAGCCTGACCTCCGGGTCGCTTCGCCGGGATCATTGTCCGAGGTCGCGCTCGTAGTCGGACTGCACCTTGGCCGCGAACGCCTCGGGCGTCGTCTTGCCGGCCAGCAGCAGCTGCGTTTGCGGGATCAGGCTGTTGACGTGGATCGAAGCCGTCGCGTCAGCCATGAAGCCGACCAGCCCGTTGCTCTTCAGCAGCTCCTGGAACGAGCCGACGGTGGCGGCGACGGCCGATCCCTCTGGCGCAGTCGGAGCCGCGGCCTCCGACGGACCCGCGGGTACGAGGCCGCCGAGGGTCACCGTGTCCTGCCGGGCCTGCGAGTTGGTCTGCACGAAGTCCAGGAACGCGGCCGCGACGTCGGCATGAGGCGACTTCGCCGGGATCCCCAGATTGGCGGGGGCGGTCATCGCGTACGACGGGCCGCCGGTTTCGCCGGACGGGAAGAGAAAGAACCCGAACTGGCCGGCCCCGGCCTTGTCCAGTGCCGGCGCCTGCCAGTTGCCGCTCGGGAAGAACACCCCGTTGCCTTTGACGAACTCGGCCGGCGCCCGGGTCTGGTCGATGTCGTTCACGTCGGCCGGCAGGTATCCCGCTTGTCCCCAGCGCTGCAGCGACGTGGCGGCCTTCACCGTCGCCGCGTTGTCGATACTCGCGCCGGGCTTGGCGTAGTTCCAGTCCTGGACGGCTTGCGCGTCGCCCGCGGAGGACATCACCAGATTCTGCAGTGGATAGACGCTGCCGCCGTCCTTGCCGTTGATCATGATCGGCTGCAACCCGGCGTCTTTCGCCTTGGCGAGCAACTGCTCGAATTCGGCGACAGTCGCCGGTGGACGCGTCATACCGATCCGCTGCGCGAGCGCCTTGTTGTAATACACCCCGGTCAGGCCGAAACCTGCGCCGGCGGCGTAGAGCGAGCCCGTACCGCGCTGCTTGCCGTCCGGCCCGACGCGGGTGGAGGCGAACTGCGACTGCGGCCACTGGTCCCACCCGTACGCCTTGGCATAGGGGTCGAGGCCGGTCAGCAGGTGGTCCTCGATCAGGTTGCCGAGCTGCGAGACCCGGACGAGGTCGGGCACGTTGCTCCCGGCAAGGATGTGCGCGATGTTCGTGGTCAGGGTGGCGTAGTCCTGGTTCTCCACCTTGACGGTGACGTTGTCGTACTTGGCGTGGAACAGCTCGCCGAGCGCGGTGTAGAACGGGACGTCGACGCCGCTGTTGACGAGCAGCCTCAGCGTGACTGGCTCGCTGCCGACGCCGGTGGACGCCTGCCTGGTCGGCGCCGGGCCGGCTTCGGAGTTCCCGCCGGGTGCACAGGCGGCGAGGAGCAGTGCAGCGGCCGCGGCTATGGCGGCCACCCGGACGATTCCGCGGTACTGGGTCAGCGATCGCACGAGAACTCCTTTGAAGGCTCGCTGGAGTGGATGGACTGGAAGGCGCGACGGACGGCGTCGCCGGCCACGCCGACCGCGTGATGCGCGTCGGTCATTGCGGTGAACATCTCGAAGAAGCCATGGATCTGGCCTGCGTACTCGTCCAGCTCGACCTGTACGCCGGCCGTCTTCAGGCGTCGGGCGTAGTCCTCGGCCTCGCCGCGGAGGAAGTCGTGTTCGGCAGTGATGATCGTCGCGGGCGCGACGCCTTCCACAGACTCGGCGTGGAGCGGCGACGCGTACGACGCCTTGCGGGCCGCTGGGTCGGGAACGTAGGTCTCCCAGATGTGCCTGAGCCGCCGGTAGCTGTTGGAGCCGAAGCCTGGCCGGCCCGCGAAGCGCGCATACCGCTGCTGGAACGCGACCTTGTAGTCGGTGTCCTCGATGCTGTCGAGCACCGGGTAGACGAGAAGCTGGGCCGCCAACTCGACGCGTTCATCCCGCGCCTTGAGTGCCGCCGCCGCCGCGAGATTGCCGCCCGAACTGTCGCCACCGACGGCCACGCTGTCGAAGTTGCGCCGTGCCCACGTGATGGCGGTCCACGCGTCGTCGAAGCCGGCCGGGAAAGGATGTTCCGGCGCGAGCCGGTAGTCGATCGACAAGACCGCGCAGGCGGCCCGGTTCGCCAGAGCACGGGAGACACCGTCGGCGGTGTCGAGGTCGCCGTGCATCCAGCCGCCGCCGTGTGCCCAGACCAGCACTTCTCGCTCCGTGCCGGTGGGTCGGTAGAGCCGGCCAGGCACGCCGTCCGCGTCGATCGATTCGACGGAGGCCACCGACGCGGGCTTGCCGGTCACTGCCAGGACCTTCTCGCGCGCGTCCGCCCGAACCGTCGCGATGTCGGAGCTCCACGGGTCGGGCGACGAGCCGGAGCTGTCCAGGAATGCCTGGACCTGCTCTTGCGGCCGTGGCGGAGTGTCCTCATCGCGGACGACCGGAGATTCCGGCCGGAAGGCTGCGCTCATCGGGATCCGTCCTTTCGTTGCCGACATTCCAGACTGAGTACTCAGTCTGTTTTGCAAAAGCTACCGAGTACTCAGTCAGTTGTCTATGCTTGGCCGCGACCGTCTCGGCCATCGCGAGGGAGATCGACCGTGCCCGCTATCCAGAAGCCCAAGACCTCGGCCAAGGGCCTCGAGACGCGGGAGCGCATCGTCGACGTCGCCGTGCGATTCATCGCGCGCAACGGGGCGCGCGGCACGAGCCTGGCCGACATCGCTGCCGAGGCGGGCGTGTCACAGACCGGGTTGCTGTACCACTTCGGCAGCAAGGAGGCACTGCTCAACGCCGTCCTGGACCGCCACCTGGCCTTCACCGAGGAGTGGCTGTGGGGCGACGGACCCGACCCCGGCGTCAAGATCGTGGACATCATCGCCAGGCACATGGCCAGCTGGCCGAGCCAGCACGACGACAAGGTTTACAGCCTGCTCGGCATGAACACGGTCGTCCTCGGGGAGAACGTCAGTCCCGACACCGACCTCCACCCGCGCCTGGTCGAGGGCTACCGGACGACGATCGACCGCGTGACGGCGACCCTGCGTTCCGCACAACAGCGCGGCGAGATGCGCGACGACATCGATCCGCAGCTCAAGGCCATGGAGATCATCGCGTTCTGCTACGGCCTCGAGGCCGCGTGGCTGGTGAACCCGACGATCCCGGTCGCCGACGCCGCGGCCCAATGGGCCGCGCAGCAGACCACCCAAATGGCGACGTCCTGAGGACACTCGTCGACTGCATTGAGCGGACTGCACGGTCCGCCGTTAGCTGCGTCACCGTGGCTGGTTGGGCTTGCAGCCTTCGGTCCTGGTCGCCTGTCTATCGGTTGGCGTAGCTGATGGAGACTGCGCCTGAGGTGGAGGTGATGCTGCCGCTGTCGACTTTGTCGCCGTTGACGATCAGTACGACCTTGAGGTTGTCGCTCCCCTTGGTCTTTCGGAGCTCGATCCGATAGGTGCCTTTGGAGTCCCGGACCTGGATGGTGGCATTGCCGCAGCCCTTCTTGGTCTGCCCGCCCACCTTCCCAGCCCAGCAGACCTTGTCGGACGCGGTGATCTTGACACTGGCGCGCGATTTCGTGCTGCTCTTTCCGCTGTTGCCACTGGTCTTGCTCTTACTGCTGCTGCTGCTCTTACTGCTGCTGCTCTTGCTGCTTCGTGATGTTGTCTCGACGGGTTCACAGCCAACAAGCGCGAGTGAAACAACGGCGGCTAGTGCGATGGTGGTCAGTCGGTGGACAGGCATCTGCGTTGCCTCCCGTCAGCCGGTCTTGATGGCGAAGTGTGGTTGCATGGTCGTCGGCTTGAGCTCGTTCCTGACAAGGGCTTCGATGCCCGGGAGTCCGATCTCCTTGGCCGCGGACGTCCGGGCTGCCTTGGTGCGGGACGCCCCTTGCAGCTCGGCTTCCAGCTGATTCGCCAGCGCCTCGAGTTGTGCGCGGCCCTTGCTTGAGAACGCCTGGTGCTTCTTCGTGACGACAACGAACTGGACCGCGACCGACGCCGTGGTACAGCCTGCGCAGGAGGCATTGACCGCCAGTGCGCGGTTCCGGGCGGTCAGATTGGTTCCAGGCCGTACCACCACCACCTGCACGGACACGCTGATGGCGCCGCAGTTGCTACAGCTCGACCACGCGGTCGCCGTGTTGTCGGCTGTGCCCTTCCGCGGTTTACCGAAATAGATGACCTGCACCGTGGTCGCGGTCCCCCTGCAGGAGTCGCAGGTTGCTGAGGCGCTCGCCACGGCATCGGCCTGGGTCCGCTTCCCGCGTGCGCGTTCGTACATGGTCGTGCGGTCCGCGTCGGAACTGCCCGGAGTCGCCGGATTGGCGGACGCGACCAGGTCGAAGTCCTGCCCGTTGCGGTACCTCAGCATGCTGGAGCCGCCGGCCGCACTGACGACCAGGGATGCAATCAGCACTGTCGCTTGGAGTCGCTGGCGAATCGTCATCGGGTGGCTCCTCTTCGGGTGGGACCTGACACGGACGGATGACGGTTCATGGGGTGCTCCTGTGGTCCACGGAGAAGCCGTCGGCAACCAATTCGGCCAGTTCAAGGTACGCCTCGCGGGTGGCGGGGCGCAGGTCCTCGAGATCGGTCGCTGCGCCGGTCTCCAACGCGGGGTCCCACGGAATGCGGACCGTGCCGGCGCAGCGCGTGGAGAAATGCTTCTCGATCTCGTCGAGCTGGAGCCAGCGCGGCCTTCCTCTGGTCGTGTTGATGACCGCGACAGCGGAGGCGACCAGGTCCTGGTGGCCGTGCTGGTCGAGCCAGTCCAGAGTTCCCGCGGCGACCCGAGCGCCGTCCAGCGCGGGCGGCATGACCACGACAACCTGGTCTGCCTCCCGGAGGATGCCCTGGACGGCGCTGTCCAGGATGCCGGTTCCGGTGTCGATGAGGATCAGGTTGTAGTGCTGCGTGAGGAGCCCGATCGCGGCGCGATAGTCGAGGTCGCCCAGAGCCTGGGTGATCCGAGGATCGTCGTCGGAGGCGATCACTTCGAGCCGGCTCGGCGCCTGCGAGGTGTAGGCCCGCAGGTCGGCGTACTTGGTGATGAGCTCGCGCTCGCCCAGCAGGCTGGTCACCGTGGCCGGTGACTCTCGCCGGACGCGGTAGATGAGGGAGCCCGCGTCGGGATTGGCGTCCAGGGCAACCACCCGGTCGCCGCGGTGGACGGCGAGTGTGTGGCCGAGCATCAGCGTCGTAGTGGTCTTTCCGGCGCCGCCCTTGCGGCTCAGCGTGACCACTCGGCGCGGGCCCCGGAGCGGCGCTCGGACCCGGGAGATCCGCTCCCGCTCGCGTTGTTCGGCGACGCTCGGCCCGACGTTGACGCGACCGCTCGTCGCGAAGTACAGGCCGTGACGCCAACCGCGCTGGGGCGGCGGTACGCGCCGGCGGAGCATCGCCTCCTCGGTGAAAGCGGCCGCGCCGGGCGGCGCTGCCGCAACGAGTTCGGACTCGACGCCGTTGATCTTGTGGTCGTTCGAGCTGTCCACAGAGCTCATGGGTTCCTCCCCCGGCACCGTCCGTTGCTGGTCCTCTGCCAATGGCGGGGCGGGAGCCGCCCCGCCTGCTGCACGTCGCGCCCACAGCCCCCGGCTGACGTGGAGCAACGATCTGCCGAGCACCAGGCCGAGGCCGATGACGGGCACGGTGATCGCCAGCAGAGACAGGATGGCGAGCGTCGCCGCGCCCGGCTGCCCCGCGGAGAAGAGCGCTCGCGCACCGGCCGCCAATTCGCTCGAGCGGTCCCAGAAGTCGGCCAGGTAGCGAGGGGCGTTCCGAACGGCAATTCCGACGCCGATGGCCAACGTGGGCACGGTGACCAGCACCCAGGCCGTAACGATCACCCGGGGCCGGAGCTGGAGCTGCGCCACGCCGCGGTCGCCACCATGGCCCGGAAGCAGACTCCGCATGATCGGCCGGACGTGCCCGAACAGATTCGGTACCCCGGCGAGGTCCCCCAGGATGTAGTACCCGTCGAAGCGGACCACAGGCAGCAGTTGCTGGATTATCTCCAAGTGCGAGAGGGCAACGACCGCGAGCAGCGGAGCCCACCCGGTCCACAGGTACGTCGCGGCGGCCGCGACGATGAACACCGTGTTGAAGTACACGCCGCCAAGATCGGTCCGCAGCCGGCCCGCACGATTCAGGCGGTACGCGTTGGTCACGTTCGTGTAGAAAGCCGGGATCCACAAATAGATGCCCACGCCGATCTGCCCCGGTTTGGCACCTCCGTAGCGGCATCCAGCGGCGTGGCCGAACTCGTGGAAAATCGTTGCGGCGAGCAACAGCACCAGGACGGCAAGTACGCCGGCCGGCTCGATCAGAGCGGCAAACACCTGCGAAGGCGCCAGATTGGTGACCATCCACACGTCGAAGGCGACCACTGCCGTCAGCACGCCGAGGACGATCGGCCGGTGGAACAACGGCGCGAAGACCCGGGCGACGACTCGTACTGCGGCCGTGGGCAGCAGCACCCCCCGGACACTCAACGCGAGCAGCGGGTCGGCGCGTCGCTGCCCGACAGGTGCGCCGTTCCAGAGCGCGACCAAGCCGGACGGCCCGAGCTTCTCGTGGATGAGCTGAACCAGGTCGGCGGGATCGAGACGCTGGCCGTACGCCCGGCTCACCCGGTCGGCCAGCAGGTCGGTGGAGGTGCGCCCGTCGGCGTAGTCGACGATCAGGTAGAGCAGCTTGGTGAGCAGCACCATCTGCCGGTCGGCCCGCTCGACCAGGTAGCGCTCCTCCCGAAACCCCGATCCCTCGTACGGTCCGAGCAGCCGCAGGCCGACCGCACGGCTCGGCCTGGGCCCGCCTTGAACCGGGCCCACAGTCGTGCGATCGACCAACTCGTTCATCGTCATCGCGGTGGCCTTCGACCAGAGCGGGAGGCGCAAGCCCCCCGCATTGCGCGTGCGCGGAAGCTGCTAGCGCTGGAACACAGCCACATGCTGCAGCGCCGCTGCGCTCGCGGTCGAGCCGATAGTGGCCGCGTTCACCGCGATGGCCAGGTTGATCGCGGTGATGTTGGTGATGTTGACCAACGCCAACGCCTCTCTCGCGGGCAAGAGGTCGACCGACTGGTTCGCGACCTCCGTCCGAGAGATCCTGCCGAGATTCGTCATCGACATTCCATCCTCTCCTCGAGTGCGTGGACGGCGCGCACTGCGCCACCGCCCACGCACCGGTCTGTGTCGGGTCTGCTAGCGCTGGTGGACGTTGATGCCCTGCAGCGCCACCGCGTTCGCCACGGAGAAGTGGGACGCCGCGTTCACCGCCACCGCCGTGTTGGATGCGACGATGTTCGCAATGTTGAACGAACCCAGCGCCTCTCGCGCCGGGAGGATCTGGACCTCTTCCAGCTCGAGCGCGACCTTCGTCATCTTCTTGTTCATGAGTCACCCCCTCGCCTGTTCAGTGCTCACAGCAAGTGGAGTCCGGGGCGCGTGCTCACCGCGTTGTCACGCTGTTGTCTCAGCGTTGTCAGGAAGCCGTCGGTCGACGTCACCACTGAGACGACAGCGAGGTCAGAGCCTAGCTCGAACGTTTCATCGACCGATCAAGCGCCGAGGGATTGGTCTGACAGGTTGACATCCGGCGCTTCCTGACCAATCGTGCAATAGATGGTGGCGTTCGGTGTCCGCCGTCACACATAGTGGAAGCAGATCTGCGGGGGCAGCATAGCCGGGGGGCGGGCTCGTTCTGACGCACGCCGTCACCTCGACTGGGGGGAGGCCGAGCAGTGCGCACACTAGGGGATTGCGACCTCCGCCTTCACCTTCTCGGCGACTGGTTCCTGACCGTCGGCGACAGCCACACCGACACTCACGAATCGGTCGAGCTACCGTCCGGGCCGCAGCATCTCATTGCCCTGTTGGCCTTGCAGGGTCGCTGCGCAAGGACTCAAGCGGCCGCGACCCTGTGGCCGGACTGCCGCGACGAGGTGGCGGCCGCTCGCCTCCGGGCGATCCTCTGGAGACTGCGGCACCGGCATGCCGGCGTACCACCGTTGCTGGAGATCGGCGACACCTCCCTCGCATTGGCGAGCGAAGTCGTCGTGGACGTCCACCGATTCCGGCTGAGTGCCGAACTGCTGATCCACGACCCGTACGGCAGGGAAGACGGCGAGGACGCCGCGGCCGCTGTCCTGCACTCCTCGGAGCTACTGCCCGGCTGGTACGACGACTGGGTCCTCGCCGCGCGCGAGCGGTTGCAGTACCTGCGGCTCAGCGCTCTGGACGCCCTCGCCAGCCGCTGGCGGCTCCAACGGCGCGGTCACGAGGCACTCCAGGCTGCGCGCGCCGCGACCAGCATCGAGCCACTTCACGAGAGTGCGCACCGCACCATCGTCCGAACCCACCTGGACAACGGCGACATCGTCGAGGCCGTCAAGCACTACGTGAAATTCCGCGCGATGCTGCATCGTGAGCTCGGGCTGCCACCGAGCGAGCTGTTCACCGAACTAGTACAGCCTTACCTGGTAAGGGCTGTAGGCGGAACCCGGACCGCGCGAGGCCCCTGACGTGTGCATCCCGGACCCCGGGTCCCCCGCGTCACGGTTGGCGATCTCGATCAGTCGCTTACGCCTCTGCTCAGGATTACTGTGGCGATGAAGGTCCGGAACAGTTGGAGTGGGTCCTCGTTGCGGATGGCAACGACCTTCTCTTCTCGTTGCTCGACGCCACGAAGTGCGCACGCCAGTTCCGCCGGCGCGCGGTTGTGGAAACGGACGGTCAGCTCAGCGGGCAGCGTGACGCTCGGCAGCTGGAAGTCAGACAGCCGGGCCAGCGCGCGTTGCGCACCCTTCCGGATCAGTTCGCGTGCCAGGTCCGGATGCACGGACAGGGCGGCATTGTGCGAGACCGACTCCTTGACGACGACCGCCTCGACATCCGGGCAGAACGGCTGCGCCTCCTCGATCGTCACCCGGTCGCCCGAAATGAGTACCACCGGAACCCCGTGGGCGAGCGCCACCAGCGCATTGACTCCGGCCTCGCCGGCGATCGCGTCGTTGAGGCGGACCTCGGCGATGGCCCGGGGGTTGTACGTGTGATGAAGCACCGACGACGTGGAACCCGCCGACCCGTGGTACGAGACGAAGAAGGCCGCGTCGAAGGAATCATCGAGGCCTTCCATCATGTACAGCGGCTTGTGCCGGCCGGACAGGTAGCTCGCGCGGCCGCGGAGCTCGTCCGGGCGGAGATTCTGCATCGTCGAGTGTGAGTCGTTGACCAGGAACTCGGTCGCGCCGGCGGCAAGTGCGCCGTCGATCGCGGCGTTGACCTCCGCCTGCAGCTGCCCTCGGTAGTACTCGTACTCCTGACCCGGACCGCGGCATTGACTCCAGTCGACGACGCCGGCCGTTCCCTCCATGTCAGTTGACAAGAACACCTTCAAAGCCGACTCCTCGTGCGGATCCCCGGCAAGGCGGACCCGGCGATCATCACCACCACTTACCGCTCCGCGACAGCGCGTCGGGGGTCTGGCCGGTGGTGTCGAGGGCGTCCAGGGCGGAGACGGACTCTTCGTCGAGGTCGAAGTCGAGGACGTCGAAGTTCTCGTCGATGCGTTCGCGGTGGCTTGACTTGGGGATGACCGAGAGTCCCTTCTGGATCGCCCACCTGATCAGGACCTGAGCCGGCGTACGTCCGGAGGCAGACGCGATCCGCTCGACTACTGGATCCCCGAGGTGCCGCCCGGTTCCCAGCGGGCTGTACGCCTGTGCGACCACACCCGCATCCTCACACGCATCGACCAGGGCCCGGCGGTACTCGAACGGGCTGAACTGGATCTGATTGACCGCCGGCTGGATCTGGCTCACCTTCAAGAGCTCTTGGATCTCCGAGGCTCCGAAGTTCGAGATGCCGATGCCTTTGGTCAGGCCGGCCTCGCCGGCCGCCTCCATCCCGGGCCAGGCCCACGTCGGCCCGCCCTTCGGCCAGTGGATCAGATAGAGGTCGAGGTAGTCGGTGCCGAGCCGCCCCAAGCTCTTCTCCGCCTCGACCCGTGGATCCCGGCTCCCCGGGTAGAACTTCGTGGTGAGGAAGATTTCCTCCCTGGGGATCCCGCTGCTCCGGATCGCCCGCCCCACACTCGATTCATTCCCGTACGCCTGCGCCGTGTCGATCAGCCGGTAGCCCTTCTCGAGCGCCCAGGCGACCGCCCGCTCGGTTTCCGGGCCGTCCTCCACCTGCCAGACCCCCAGGCCCAGCAGCGGGATCTCCGCACCATTCGAGAGCGTTCGGGTCAACTGAGGGTTGTTCGCAGTCATGCACCCCTTCTACCACGTCAGCCGGTGAACGCGTTGCGCACCGACACCAGCTCGATGTCTCGTTCCTCGATCGCCTTGCGGATCTCGGGGTCGGTCACGATGTCCTGGTCGCCGAGCCGGTACTCCTCGGCCCATCGGTAGGTCTCGGTGCCGGGCGCGGTCAGCGCAGCGAGTTCCGGTTCCGCGGCGGCGCAGTGCGTGACCAACAGGTGGACGCCTGGCGTCAGGCCGGCGATGTAGGCGAGCACCCAGGGCTTCTTGGCAGCCGCTTCCCGGTCGCTCAGAGTCTCGATCGAGGCGAACCTACGCGACTCCACGGGGCCATAGATGTACGGCTTGCCGACGGCGTTCGAGATCTCCGCGTACGCCTCCGGCGCGGACTCGCCCATATGGACGTCCAGGTAGTCGACAGCGAGCCCCTCGGCAGCGAATCTCGCCACCTGAGCGGACAGTTCGCGTACGGCGTCGGCATGGGTGACTGAAGCCCGGGCCTCGGCGATTGTCCGGAAGAATGTTCCATCGGCACCCACGAGCGAGGGTCCATCGGTCAGCGGCCGCCACCGCAGAAAGTCCCATTCGCAGGTCAGCGTCTGATGTACGCCGAGCGGAATCCCGGACTCACGCGCCAGCGCCGCGGCCTCCGTGAACCACGGACACGCGGCCATGGTCGAGACCTGGGTCAGGATCCCCTCCTGGAACGCCTGCATCGTGCCGACGTTGACGGCATGACACATGCCGAAGTCGTCACCTTGAACGATCAGCCTGATATCACCAGCCACGTGCACTCCTCCGATCAGCGAACGAACCGGAAGACGACCGTACCTCGCTGGATCCGCGATTGACCGCGAGGACTTTCAGGCCCGGTCGGCGGACAGCTCCTCGGCGATGCGTTCGCCGATCACAAGGCAGGCGGTGGCGGCTGGGGATGGGGCGTTGAGGACGTGCAGCGTGCGGCCGTCGCGGAGGAACAGGAAGTCGTCGACGAGCTTGCCGTCGCGGGTCACGGCCTGCGCACGCACGCCGGCGCCAGAGCGCCGTACGTCCGAGACTCGCAGTTCAGGCAGCATCCGCTGGGCTTCCCGCACGAGCGCTCGGCCGGTGAGTGAGCGCATCACCTCCTTGGCGCCTGTCTTGGCGTAGCGCCGGGCGAGGCGCCAGGTGCCCCGGTAGGTCATGGACTCCCACAGGTCCCGAGGCACGATCTTCGACCAGGAATAACCCTCCCGGGCCAGGGCCGGTACGGCGTTCGGCCCGATGTGGACGGTTCCCTCGATGCCACGGGTGAGGTGGACGCCGAGGAACGGCAGCTCGGGGTCGGGCACCGGATAGACCAGCCCCTTCACCAGATAGTCGCGCTCCGGGACGATCTCGCTGAACTCGCCGCGGAACGGGAGGATGCGGACACCGGGCTCGAGCCCGGAGGCCCGCGCGAGCCGGTCGCTGTGCAAGCCGGCGCAGACGGCGACGCGCTCCGCCTCGATCACGTCGTCCGTCGTACGCACCCGGACGACGGAGCCCGCGTTATCGATCGAGGTCACCGTCACTCCGGTACGGATCTCGCCGCCCGCCGCGCGGACGTCATCGGCCAGGGCGTCGGCCACCAGCTTGAAGTCCACCCGACCGGTGGAATCGACCGCCAGGGCACCTTTCACACGCAGGTGCGGTTCGCGCTCCGCGACCTCGCCGAGGGACAGCCGACGGACCGGGACACCGTTCTCACCGCCGATGCCGAACAGGCGGTCGAGCTGAGGCAAGTCGGCCTCTGTCGTCGCGACGACCAGCTTCCCGGGGATCTCCACCGGGATGCCCTTCTCCTCGCAGTACTCCCTCAGCGCCGCTCCCCCGGCGACAGCCAGTCGCGCCTTCAGGGATCCGGGCTTGTAGTACAGCCCGGAATGCAAAACCCCCGAGTTGTGCCCGGTCTGGTGCGCCGCGACCGACCGTTCCTTCTCCAGTACGACGACCGGCGTACCGGGATCGAGCCGCTGCAAAGCCCTCGCCACGGACAGACCGACGATGCCACCGCCGACCACAACCGCAGATCTCACCACAGCTCCCACCGAACCCTCCCCACCCGTGACGCCCACCGCAGGCCCCTGGCCAGTGAAGAGAGCCGACAAGAGTACCCACAAATACACTTTCCCGAGACCGGAATCCGTAGGAATGACGTCAAAGAGGGAGCGCGATGATGCCTGGTTCTGCCAACTCTGGAAGCGGACCGTTGCCGGGCGGGGTGGTCAGTAAGGTGGCTGCTGGAACTGTGGCGGAGGTGACTGCGCGATTCCGCCAGATGCTCGAAGCCAAGGGGGTCATGGTGTTCGCCGTTATCGACCAGGCGGACGCGGCTCGCACGGCCGGTCTCGACCTGCGCGACACTGTTCTGGTGATCTTCGGCAACCCGGCCGCCGGAACGCCCGTCATGGCAGCCGCTCCGCTGGCCGCACTGGACCTCCCCCTGAAGCTGCTCATCTGGGACGACGCGGGGACAACGCGGCTTGCGTACTACTCCCCCGAGAGCATCGCCGAACGACACCGACTCCACCCCGAAACCGCCGCCGCACTAACCGTGATCCACCCACTCACCGACGCCCTCACCGCACCATGACAGACGCCCATCGACTGCTACCTGCGCCGTTCCGGGGGTCGTAGGCGATGCGCCAGGTAGAGGATGAGGGAATCCGGTGGCTGCCAGACGGCGTGGTCGTTGGCTGAAGCGGCTTGAGTTATCACTAGCCTCGGCCATCGATCGCATCAAACTGGATCAAGGAGAGTTCATATGGACATCGGTATCGGTCTGCCGTCCACGATTCCCGGCATCCCGAGCCGGCTGATCCTGGACTGGGCTCGGGCCGCCGAGCAGGCCGGGTTCTCGACCCTGGGGACGCTCGACCGCCTCGTGTACGGCAATCTCGAGACAATTCCGACACTCGCGGCCGCGGCGGCGGTGACCGAGCGGATCGGCCTGACGACGGCCATCATGATCGGCCCGTACCGGGGCAACGGTGCGCTGCTCGCCAAGCAACTGGCCACCGTGGATCGCATCTCCGACGGCCGGCTGACGGTCGGCATGGCCGTGGGATCGCGCCCGGATGACTTCGAGGCTACGGCGTCGCCGTACGCCGAGCGCGGAAAGGCGTTCGACGCCCAGTTGGCCGAGATGCGCGCTGTGTGGGCCGGTGAGTCGAGGGGGTACGCCGGTCCGATCGGCCCGGCCCCGGTGCGACCAGGTGGTCCCCCGCTGCTCATCGGCGGTGGGTCTGCCGCCGCCTTCCGCCGAATGACCGAGTACGGCGCAGGCTGGATCCTCGGCGCCGGCGGGCCGGACGCATTCGCCGCGGCAGCGGACACAGCCAGGGCATCCTGGCGCGACGCCCGACGCGAAGGTGAGCCGCGCCTGGTCGCCATCGGGTACGTGAGTCTCGGCAACGAGGCCGAGGAGCACGCACGGCGCTATCTCGGCGACTACTACAGCTTCGCGGGTGAGTACGTCGACCGGATCGTGGCCGGCGCCCTCACCACACAACAGAGAGTCGCCGACGCCGTAGCCGGCTTCACCGCAGCCAGATGCGACGAACTGATCCTGTTCCCTGCCAACCCCGACCTCCAGCAGATCGAGCTGATCGCCGACGCAACCGGCCTGAGCTGACAGCCAACCCCTCCCCCGCGGACAGCTCTGAATCATCATCTGTAGACGACGCGGAACTCGGCCGGTCCTCGAAGAATGGGCTGTGGCTCCGCGAGAGCTGCCGTGCACGATCACCACCGCTGGGAGGACCGCGTGACGACACAGCCTCACACGTCCGGAGTCGAGCGCGAGCGGATGGCTGGCGACCAGCCCAGGTCGCAGCGGAACGACTGGTATCTCTGGGGTCCGTACCTCAGCGAGCGTCAGTGGGGCACGGTGCGGGAGGACTACAGCGCCGACGGCGAGGCGTGGGGCTACCTCTCGCACGACCGCGCCCGCGCCACGGCGTACCGGTGGGGCGAGGACGGACTGGCCGGGTTCAGCGATATCGAGCAACGGCTGTGCCTCGGGCTGACGTTGTGGAACGGACGCGACCCGATCCTCAAGGAGCGGCCGTTCGGGTTGACCGGCGCGGAGGCGAACCACGGCGAGGACGTGAAGGACTACTGGTGGTACCTCGACGCCGTGCCCAGCCATGCCTGGAACCGCTGGCGCTACCACTACCCGCAGGGTGCGTTCCCATACGAAGGCCTGCGAGCCGAGAACGGGAGACGCGGCAAGCACGATCCGGAGTACGAACTCCTCGACACCGGCGCGTTCGACGAGGATCGGTACTGGATCGTCGAGGTGCACTACGCCAAGGCGAACCCGACCGACCTGCTGATGACGATCCAGGTCACGAACGCCGGTCCCGACCCGGAGACACTCCATGTCCTGCCGACGGCCTGGTTCCGCAACACCTGGTCGTGGAGCCCAGATGCTCCACGACCCGAGCTCGCCGCGACAGGTGACACGAGCGTGCGGGTCTCGCACCCATCCCTGGGCGAGCTGGAACTACTGGCCGCACCAGGTCCGGACGGGTCCCCGCCGGAGCTCCTGTTCTGTGAGAACGAGACCAACCTCCAGCACCTGTACGGCGTTGCCGGGTCGACGCCGTACCCAAAGGACGGGATCAACGACCACGTCGTAACCGGTGCGTCCACCGTCGACCCCGCTCAGCGCGGTACCAAGTGCGCGGCCTGGTACCGCGTCGAGGTCGCGCCGGGTGCGACCGCGGAGTTGCGGATACGGCTGCGTCCGGCAGGATCAGGCGCTGACTCCGCGACCGCACTCGGACCGGAGTACGAGCAGGTCCTCAGAACCCGCCGGGCGGAGGCGGACGAGTTCTACGCCGAGCTGACCCCGGCGGCCGCGTCGCCCGACGAGGCGATGGTGATGCGGCAGGCCTTCGCCGGGATGTTGTGGAGCAAACAGCTCTACTACTACGACGTCGCCCGCTGGCTGGACGGCGACCCGGGACAGCCGGTGCCGCCGGCCTCGCGGCACACCGGGCGCAACAGCCGGTGGCGCACCTTCAACGCCTTCGACGTGATGTCGATGCCGGACAAGTGGGAGTACCCCTGGTTCGCCTCCTGGGACCTCGCCTTCCACTGCATCGCGCTCGCGCACGTCGATCCGGAGTTCGCCAAGGATCAGCTGCTGCTGGTGTGTCGCGAGTGGTTCCAGCACCCCAACGGCGCCCTGCCGGCATACGAGTGGGACTTCGGTGACGTGAACCCGCCGGTGCAGGCGTTCGCGGCGCTCGAGGTGTTCGCCATCGACGGTGGGCGCGATCTCGACTTCCTCAGCCGGATCTTCGACAAGCTGCTGGTCAACTTCACCTGGTGGGTCAACCGGGAGGACGCCGACGGGTCGAACCTGTTCGAGGGCGGGTTCCTCGGGCTGGACAACATCGGCCCGCTCGACCGCTCGCACCTGCCGGTCGGCGGGGTGCTCGAACAGTCCGACGCCACCGGCTGGATGGCGGCGTACGCGCTGGCGATGACGACGATCGCGGCGATCCTGAACCGGACCGGACACCGGCCCGCGCGCGACCTGGTCCACAAGTTCCTCGAGCACTTCGCCGCGATCCGCACCGCGATGGCGCAGCAGGGGATGTGGGACGAGACCGACGGCTTGTTCTACGACCGGATCGCCACTCCCGACGGCGGCGTCGTGCCGGTCAAGGTGCACTCGATGGTCGGCATCATCCCGATGCTGGCGGTCGCCGTGATCGACGATCAGCTGCTCGAGCGAGCTGTTGCCCCGGGCAAGCAGTTCGCCGAGTTCCTCGATCGCCAGGGGCTGCGCGACCGGGAGAGCCTGGCGGCGGCCGGCGTACTGCGGGGCGACGCCGGGCAGCAGCGGTTGCTGATGGGCGCCGTCGGGGTCGAGCAGGTACTGCGCCTGTTCGGCAAGCTGTTCGACCCCGACGAGTTCTTGTCGCCGTACGGACTGCGCTCGATCTCCGCCTTCCACCGCGACCACCCTTACACCCTCGAGGTGGAGGGGATGCGCGCCACGGTGGACTACGAACCGGCCGAGTCGACCACCGACATGTTCGGCGGCAACTCGAACTGGCGCGGGCCCATCTGGTTCCCGCTGAACTTCCTCGCGACCACCGCCGTGCAGCGCTACCACCGCTTCTTCGGCGATGACCTGAAGATCGAGTACCCCACCGGATCGGGCGAGTTGCTCGCTCTCGACACCGTCGCCGACGATCTGTTCGCTCGGCTGGTGTCGATCTTCCTCGTCGGTCCGGACGGCCGGCGGCCGTGCTTCGGCGGGGTCGACCGGCTGCAGCACGACCCGAACTGGAAGGACAACCTCATGTTCAACGAGTACTTCCACGGCGACAACGGGGCCGGTCTGGGTGCCACGCATCAGACCGGCTGGACCGGGATCGTGGCCGATGTGATCCGGCGCAGACACGGGTCGGTGCGGTCCATCGGGGAAGTCCTCCGCACGTTGGGCGGATAGTCATGACCGCGCAGGTCTCGATCGCGCCGGCCCTTCCCGGTGCCGCCGCCCCACTCGGCGCGACCCCCGGGCCTGACGGTACGAACTTCGCGGTCGCGTCGGCCGCCGATGGCGTGCTCTTGTGCCTCTTCGACTCAGACGGCACCGAGACCCAGATCCCGCTGCTGGAGCGCGATGGCGACATCTGGCACGGGTTCCTGCCCGGCGTACGGCCCGGCCAGGCCTACGGCTACCGCGCCACCGGACCGTACGACGCGCAGCGAGGTGTGCGGTGCAATCCGGCGAAGCTGCTGCTCGATCCCTACGCGAGGGCGATCGACGGCGAGGTACGGTTCGGGCCGGAGCTGCTCGGCTACGCAGTCGACGACGTCGAAGCCCCGAGCGCGCTGGACTCGGCCGGCCACGTCCCCCGCAGTCTGGTGGTCGACACCTCCTTCGACTGGAGCGACCATCCCCGGCCGGCCTACTCCTACGCCGACACGATCATCTACGAGCTCCACGTCAAAGGCTTCACGGCCGCGCACCCCGCCGTACCGGAGCAGATCCGCGGTACCTACGCCGGCCTGGCGCACGAGGCCGCGGTGGACCATCTCGTCGGCCTCGGGGTGACCGCCGTGGAGCTGCTCCCGGTGCACCAGAGCGTCCCCGAGGGTTTCCTGGTCGAGCGCGGCCTCACCAACTACTGGGGCTACAACACCATCGGGTACTTCGCGCCGCACGCCGGCTACTCCGCCGCGGTCCGGGCCGGTCGGCCCGACAAGCAGGTCGCCGAGTTCCAGGCGATGGTCGACACCCTCCACGGCGCCGGCCTCGAGGTCATCCTCGACGTGGTCTTCAACCACACCGCCGAAGGCAACCACCTCGGCCCGACGCTGTGCCATCGCGGACTGCACAACCCGGCGTACTACCGGCTGGACCCCGGCGACCCTCGGTTCTACGTGGACACGACGGGCACCGGCAACTCGCTGAACGCCGACAGTCCGGTCAGCCTGCAGCTGATCATGGACTCCCTGCGCTACTGGCTGACCGAGATGCAGGTCGACGGCTTCCGCTTCGACCTGGCGCCGACGCTGGCGCGTGAGGATGGCAGCTTCGACAAGATGGCGGCGTTCTTCGACCTGACCGCGCAGGACCCGGTGGTCTCCCGCGCCAAGCTCATCGCCGAGCCGTGGGACGTCGGCCAGGCCGACAGTTACGACCTCGGCCGGTTCCCGCCGCTCTGGAGCGAGTGGAACGGCCGGTACCGCGACGTGATGCGCGATTTCTGGCGCAGCCACGACGGCCTGATCGGTGAGTTCGCCTCCCGCCTCAGCGGATCGTCCGACCTGTACTCAGCGGCCGGCCGGCGTCCCACCGCTTCGGTCAACCTGATCACGGTTCACGACGGCTTCACGATGGCCGATCTCGTCTCGTACGACGCGAAGCACAACGAGGCCAACGGCGAGGCGAACGCGGACGGCACCAACGACAACCGCTCGTGGAACTGCGGTGTCGAGGGGCCTAGCACCGATCAGGGTGTCCTGGACCTACGAGCCAGGCAGAGCCGTGCCATGCTCACCACGCTGATGCTGTCGTTCGGAGTACCGATGCTCCTGGGAGGCGACGAGCTCGGCCGCACCCAGCAGGGGAACAACAACGCCTACTGCCAGGACAACGCGATCAGCTGGTTCGACTGGTCCACCCAGGACGAGCAGTTGACCGTCTTCGTCAAGAAACTCATCGCGCTGCGCCGGGCCCACCCGGTGTTCCGGCGGCGCCGGTTCCTCACCGGCGTCGGGGCCGACGAGCTGCGGTGGTACACCCCGGGTGGCGCGGAGATGACTCAGGCGGACTGGACCGACCCGGGTGCGCGGAGCGTCGCGCTCTACCTCGACGGGGACGACGATCCCGATCGGGCCGCGGACGGAACACTGCTGGTCGATGACGACTTCCTGCTCCTGGTCAACGCCTGGTGGGAGCCGCTGGACGTCGTCGTACCGGCGACCGAGACCGGCAGGACGTGGACCCGCGAGATCGACACCTACGAACCCAACGGCACCGCATCGCCGGACCGGATCGCCGCCGGCGACCACGTCCCGGTCAACCCCCGCTCCATCGTCCTCCTGCACGGACAGTGAAGCGACGCGTTTGCAGTGGTTCGTGACCCCGCCGCACCCGGATACCGGCCACGCAGTACCTGTCCAGCATCCTCGTCGCGCTACTCGTCGGTGCCCTGGCAAGCCTGGTGCTTTGACACCTGACAACAATTGCGGCTCACAGGTCGCAGGGGCCCGCATCATGCAGGTAGTCCGTGGTCATCGGTGGTGAGCGACTGGGGCTTGAACTTCGTGAGGAATGCCGTCAGTTCGCCACCGGCGAGTTGGATGATCGTGCCGCCGTCCTGCCAGATCCCGTCGAGGTGCTGGAACTGTCCGGGCGGGTCGCCTTGGTTGTAGTGAATGTCGTGGACCCCGAGTCCGCTCGAGTAGGGGGCGCCGAAGACGTAGACCCGTTCGCACCCGGTCAGGCGTTGTTCCAGGAGATCCAAAGCATTGTCGGCGGTGCTGTCCACCCAACCGAACCTCGGAGATCGCAGGATGGCGTTGATCAGGACGATCAACGGGCTGGCAACCACTGCCACACATCCGCCCCGTCCGCGCAACAACGGCGATCGGACATAGTCCAAGGCACCCGAGTCGGGTGAACTGGCCAACCGATGCCACCCGTCGCTCAGAGCGGCCGTCGAGGCGAAGAGCCGCCGGTCCAGGTTCCGCACTTCGCGGTACTGGACAGGTACTCCGCTGGGCGTCGACACGTCCACGGCGCATTCGTACTCGCCGGCCGGCGTCGCGATGTACAGCTTGCCGTGATACCACGACCCGAAATCGTTCGGATCCTCCCTGGCGAATCGGATCAGCTTGCCGGCCAGGACTCCGTAACTTGCCAATGGCATGGTTTTCTCCCGTCGATAGATGAACGGAGCGATCGAGCCCACGCCGTCCTTCAGTACAACGGCAAAGCGAATCAATTCCGGACAGCTCAGCCATCGTCCGAGTCCTTCATGAATACCCCCGAACAGCAGCCGCTGCGCCGGTCAGTCGACCTGGTCCGCCTGGCTGCCGAGCTCGATCGAGGCGACGCGAGGGTCCTGGTCGAGCCCGGCGAGTGCTGACGGGCGGACTCTGCCGGTGAGCAGCGTCTCCGTGATGAACCCCCGGACGTCGACACCCGGCGGTCGGTAACCCGGCTCAGTCACCTCGATGACGGCGGTCAGCGGCTGGTCGGCCGCTACCTCCGCGTCGAGAGGCAAGCCCGTCCGAGCACGCACCTTCCGGTAGCGGCCGGGACCGCTGGGCTCCTCGATCTCCAGCGGTCCTGGCACCTCCCGTTCCGGCATGTCCCGGTCCCGCGTGTCTCGGTCCGGCAGGTCGCGGTCCCGTGCGTCGCGATCTGCCTTGTCGGGGTCCGGTCCCTTGTCGCTCAACCTACGGCCCAGCCAGCCTCTGAACTGCCCGCAACGCCTCGGCGGCATCGATCCGGCCGTGACCGTACCGGTCATCCCACCCGCCGGCGGGCGGCGGGCCGCTGCGGGCGCTGTCCGTCACGATGTGTCGCAGGGCAGCTGCGTCCAGCGCGATGCCGCGAGCATGGGCCTCCGCCAGGATCAGCGCAACGACACCGGTAGCGGCCGGTGCAGCCATGCTCGTGCCTGACTTGCGGACCACCCCGGTCGTCGTCCGCGAGTGGGCTGCGAAGACGTCCTGTCCCGGTGCGCTGATCTCCGGCTTCTGCCGACCATCTCGGGTCGGCCCGGCGGCGGAGAAGAATGACAGTGGCTTGGCAGCTTTGTGCGCGTCGTACGAGCCAACCGTCAGGGTGAGCCGGCCGCAGGAGATGGAACCCAACGTTCCGCTGCCGTCTGCGTCGACGAAGGACGCCTGGGACTGGTCGTTGCGCTCGATCCACGCATGGTAACCACCGTCGGCGACCTGCTCGCCGTGCAGTCGGACCTGCCAGACGCCCGCCGGCACCCGCTCCTCCAAGAAGATGCTGAACATGTTGTCGCCGTTGTTCGGGTCGTCGGCACGATGGCTGACGAACAGCAGCGTCGTGCCGTCGTCGGCCCGGACTCGGGCGTTGGACCCGAGCGGCACCTCGCCAAGGCTTTCCCCTGCCGGGGTGATCAACTCGGCAGTGAAGCGGTCACCCCCGGCGTACCAAAGCTCCATTTCGGTTTGCGAGACGAGACCGTCCGGGATCGACAAGCCCACGTCGACAAAGCCGCCGGCAGGCACCGCGCCCGCGATGTGAACACCGTCGTCGAAGGCGTTCCCCGCCGCGATCACCACTGCGCGGTTAGGCCGCTGCGCAACCAGCGCGTCCAGGCCCTTCTCCACCAGGCTGGAGCCGTCGTGCGGCCCGCCGTTGGTGCCAAGGCTGATGTTTATCACGCAGGGTCGCGCGCCGGCCTCGTCGAACAGGAAGCGCGCCGCTTCGAGTTGCTGCACGGAGTCGCCGAAGAAGGAGTTGACCACATCCTCGCCTTCCCAGGCGATGTCTGACAATGCGGGCTCCACGAACGCGATGTCGGCCTCGTGGGCCACGCCAGTGGCCCCCGAGCCGCCGC
This sequence comes from Kribbella sp. VKM Ac-2568, assembly GCF_004345365.1. Taxonomy (GTDB): domain Bacteria; phylum Actinomycetota; class Actinomycetes; order Propionibacteriales; family Kribbellaceae; genus Kribbella; species Kribbella orskensis. The sequence continues at coordinate 75,575 of NZ_SLVF01000020.1, read as the reverse complement.
CATTGCCCGCCGCGATATCGCTGACGTGCGTGCCGTGAGTGCCTTTGGGCCGCCCGATGACATCCGGCGCGGGGCCATAGCCAAGCGCGTCATACGGGTTCGGCCCACTCAGCGCCAGATCGATGTCGGCCGCGGTGTAACGCTTGCCATAGCCGAACGGGCTGCCAGGAGTGGACGGTCCGTCCTGGTGCCACAGCGCGACCAGCCGCGTCGAACCGTCTGGCCGCAGGAAGTTGCGGTGCGCGAAGTCGGCGCCAGAGTCGATGATCCCGACCACCACTCCCGCGCCGCCGGCGGCGAGTGAGCCTGGCGGGAGCGCGGCCTGGTCGGCCTCGATCTCCGGTACCGTGGCGTTCAGCACAGGCCGCATCGGCTGCGCCGATTTCATACTGCGTACCCCTTCCGCCTGGCGGATGGTCTCAATTCTGCCGAGCGGCACCCGGGCAGTCACCAGCCAGCCGCCGTCGACCTCACCGATCACCGCGCCAAGCCGTACGTCTCCCCTGGCGGCGAACTGCTCCGTGTCTTCGACCAGAACGAGCACGCCGATCTCAGCCTCGTCGCTCGACGCGGTGGCCACAGTCCTCATACCGCGCCGACGCCGCTCGACCGCCCGTTGCAGCCTCGGATCCATCCGTGCGTAGATGTCAGTCGTCTCCAAATACATCTCGATCCCCCTCGTTCGCTAGCCAGAGCTGTACGGCACGCTGCCGGTGATCCCTCGACCTCCTCGATATCGGATAGACAAGCCACGCGGCGCCGCTCACTTCTGCCGTGCCTGGCCCGGGTCGAATACACCTTTGATCTTTACGCCGCGTGCGAGCGCAGGCATCGCATCGTCGATGCGTGACGAGCCGGCAACGGCGAAGATCGCGAAGAGAATCTCTGTCTCGCCCTTAAGCATCTGTTTGATGATTTCGAGCTCGGGAGTCCGATCAGGAGCGACCAGGATTTCCCCCGGGCTTCGCCTTGACTAACGGCCCTTGTTGGATGCCATCGACGTCGTGTTCGCGCCATCCACGGGGACCTTACGGACAACAGCAATGGCCATTGAATCCCCTCCCCCTGCTACCAATGTCCTCCCAACCTCGAGACTTGTCCACAGGCCCGGAACGACGGCCCACCCCGTGTCGGACAACCTCCTGGTCACTCGGATGTACTGTTCCGCCGGCCACGAGGCGGCTCCCTGGCCCGACGACGGCAACACCGGCAAACACGCCCTCCGCGTAGGCACGCTGCCCTGCACCAGTTAGCCGCATCGTTGGTGCGGAGGCGCTATGGCACCTGGACGGCGTTCGCAGCCTTGGCCCAGTTTTGGTGCAGGCGGTCGAGGTAGGACTGCGCTTGAGCGCCAGGCTTCGCGCCCGTGGCGAAGGCTCGCATATTGCCTGAACCGGTGTTGTAGCCGAGAGCAAGCAATTCGTCCTTGCTGAGCGTCCCGCGCGTACGACGGGGCAATCGCGCGGCCAGGTCATGCAGATGCCAGGCAGCCGCTTCCACGGCGAGCTCGGGGTTGTCGGGCAGCTCTTCCCAGCTCCGGCCGGCGAAGCTGCGGCCGCGTTTGGTCTCGTTGAAGGCGGCGCGATGCATGTTGGCGATGCCGAACGCCGCGTCGGGCTTGATGCGCTGCCAGGAGCGTTCCAGCTCGGGGTCATGCGGCTTGTAGGACTCGTTGTACAGGATTGCCATCAGCAACTGAGGTTTGATCCCTGCCCGACCGGCAGACCTGCGCACCTGCACGGCGAAGGATGCAGGATCGTAGCTCGTGGACCAGTCCGCGGGACTCGGCGTGAGCTTGGGGCTCGGCTTCGGTGCCGGAGGTCTGGGCGTGTCCGACGCAGTGGCCCGGGGCGGCGGGACCGCAGTCTCCGGCGAGTCTCCCCCGCGCGCAGCCCACGCCGCCACAACAACGGCGCCGACCGCGATCCACCACCAGCCCTTGCTCACCGGCACCTCACATTCGGCACCCCAATGCTTCTGACCACGCTCATTTCGAAGGCGACACAGAGCGCTCGGCTGCGGCGAGCCTGGCGGCGGACTTGAGGGAGTCCACGACGTAGGCAGGCACGCGCAAACCCTGCTTCTGTGCCCAGAGCAGTTCGAGTTCGACTCTCCCGATCTGCTGGGCGTAGCGAGTCAACCCGCCCCCACCCTCTGCCGTGATGCCGAGATGGTGCATCACGGCACCGAACTCCGCCCACTGCTTCTTGGTGTACGCGCCGACCGGTTCGAAGGTATGGCGGCGCAGCGTCCTGACCAGCCACTTCTGCCACGAGGCCAGCTCGGTCCACAGACCCTGGGCGGCGATCTTGTAGTAGGCGAAGTGGCCCGGCTCCTGGCGACGGATCGGCGCGACGATGGTCGCGGCGACGGCTCGCTCACCGAGCTCCAGCAAACCCTGGTGCAGCTTGTTGTACGCGAGAATGGCCGACTGCTCCGTCGCCACACCGGTCAGGTAGTACAGCATCCGGCTCACGTCTTGTACGGCGCTCCATCGCCCGAGCGAACCGAGTAGCCGATAGCTGAAGGCCACCTTGGTGAGATCCGGATCCGCCGGCGGCAAACCGGCCAGCGACTGCAACCGATCCAGCAGTAGCCCGTGATGCGTCTCCTGCGGAAGCCACACGTCGGCGTAGAAGTGCCGGTCCACGGCCGGCGGATCCGGCAGCAGGATGTTGAGTTCGAGCACGTTCCGCTCGACTTCCAGCTCGACCCTCGACATGTAGGTGAGCACTGGGCCGAATCTCTCGGCGAGCACCTCCGGGCGCGCCATCGAGTAGTCGGCGCTGTCCACCGGGATCGGCGGATGTTCATCGGCCAGCCGGTCGACATGCTCGGCCAAGCGCGCCTCGACCGAGAACGGCCTTCGACGCCACCGTCCGGCACGCCTGGGCGAAGTACCCGCGCCGGTCATGACCGGGCCACCTCGATCGCCCGGATCCGGACCTCTCTCCTGTTGCCGCAACCGGTCATGACGATTTCCCCCACCCCCACAGGCATCAGATCACCTTCGGTCGGTCAGACCATGAGTAAGCCCGACCTTACGTCACCCGAGGTGTACCTCCCGCTGCTGGCCTCCGGGCGATCCCGACGACGAGGCGGCGTTCACCGGTCAATCCCGTGACCACCGTCACGTCCCTGGCGGATGCCTTGCGCCACGTGACAGCGGGTTGGGGGATCTGGAACCTTCGACAGGTTCCAGATCTCCCAGTCCCTACGGTGTCAGGGCTACTTCGCGATCGTGTAGCGGATGACGTCGCTTCGCAGCACCTCGCCTGAGACCTTCACGATGCGCAGAGTGTGCTGCCCATCCGTCAGGCCGGTTTGGCTGAACACCTGGCGCGTCGTGACACGCGCCTCGTTGGAGAGGTTCACCCGGCGTACGAGCTTGCCGTCGAGGTAGACGTCGGCGTCGCCCTGATCCGGAGCCAGCGCCGTGATCCAGTCGACGCCCGTGCCCCGGAAGGCGAAGGTGATCGCCGCGCCGTTCGCCGTGGCGGAGTGCACGTCGTCGCGGTAGTCACCACGGAAACTGAAGTCCAACACCGTGCTGCCGACCGGCTGGGCCGCGAGGTACTCCTTCTTGATGGTCACGACCTTGCCCTCGACGGTGTAGTCGGTGCCCTTGACAAGGATCTTGCCGGCGTTCGCGATGGAGACCAACTCGCCGGAGTCGCGCCCGATCTCGGTGCTGACATCGGCCTGAGCGGACTTGTCGAAGGCCGCGGCACCCGGGTTGAGCAGGCTCTCCTGCCGCACGACCAGCTTGTCGACCAGCATGAACTGTCCCGACTTCTTCACACCGCGGATCGTGTGGCTTCCGTTCGGCAGGTCCGAGATGCTGTACACCACCTGCTGCGCGGATCGCCCATCGGCGTGGGTGTCCACGGTTGCCTTCAAGGCCCCGTCGACGTAGATCTCGACCTCACCCTGCGAGGGGTCCTTCTCCGTCACGTAGTCGACACCGTTGCCGACGAAGCTGTACGAGAAGGCGTCGCCGTTGGTCTCCGTGTACTGCACGTCGTCCTGATAGTCACCGAGCCCACGGCCCGTACTCCGGCTCCACGAGCCCGTGTAGACGATGCCCGGGTCGTCGTTGTTCAGCTCGACCGTCCGTACGGCGGACGTGGTCGCCTTGGCGGCCGCGGAAGCCCCCGAGTCCGCCACCGTGACCGTCAGCGGCTCCGAGACCGCCGGAACCTCGTTGTTGCCGTTGCGCTTCCAGGCGCCCTCGTAGGAGACGCGCAGGTCATCGTCGTTGACGCGGATCGCCGAGTTCTTCTGCGGCGTGACCTTGAACAGACGGACACCGTGCGGGGGCACAGTCGCCGCGGTGTAGCTGGACGCGAACTGTCCCAGGTCCTTCTTCGCCCACAGGTCGCGCACCTTCGCGGAGCCGTCCAGACCGAGGTCCGCGAAGTTCGCCGTCATGTCGGCCTCGGTGGTCCCGAGGTTGAACATCGCGACGGTGTACGAGCTGTCGGCGTTGAGCGAGTACCACACCTGCCGGTTGGTCTTGGTCGACACCGGCTGCGCGGGACGCCCGGCCTGGTTGACCGCGATCACCTCGGGGTTCGTGAGCAGCTCCAGCCCGTACGAGTCGAGCTTGGTCATGTCGTTGCCGATGTAGAACGGAGCGGCGGAGACCGCCCACAGCGTTGCCGCAGTACGACGCTCGTCCTTGGTCAGGCCGTCCATCGTGCCGTTGCCGACATCCAGCGAGTCGAGATCGTTCCAGCCACCCGGCCCACCATGGCGCCACCAGTCCGCCACCTTGGGGAAGAGTCGCGCGATGTTCGGCCAGGCCGTCAGCGCCTCACCCGGGCAGTAGCACTCGACGTCCCAGTCGAGTCGCCATCCGTTCGCCCACTGCTTCCAGTAGTCCGCGTAGTTGATGTCGAGAGCCCAGGAGAGTTCGAACCAGATCTTGTGCCGAGCGAGAGCCTGCGACCAGCCCTTGACCTCGTCGCGCGCGTCGAGGGAGAGATCGTTCTTGCCGGAGCCCGGCGTCACGCTGTCGAACTTCAGGAAGTCGACGCCCCACGCGGCGAACTGATCGGCGATCGAGTCGATGTACGCCTGGGCGCACGGCTTCGTCATGTCGATGCGGTACCCGAAGCCCCAGTAGTCCCCCTGCTGCAACGGCTGCTTGGCCAGGTCACCCGTCGTACAGCCAGGATGGCCGTACACGGGATAGTTGGCGTCCATCATCGCCTTCGAGATTCCCGGGATGCTGTAGAGCCCGACCTTCTGGCCGTTCGCGTGGATGTGCTTGATCACCGCCTGCAGACCGTTCGGATACAGCTTCTTGCTCGGCACGGGCCGGCCGTACTCGTCTACGCCGTCGTTCCACCCGGCGTCGATGTTGATGTTCTTGAACCCGAACGGCTGGAGCTTGCGATGCATCGCATCCGATTGCGCGATGATCTGGTCCGCCGTGATCCAACTGGGGGCGCCAGGCTTGGTTTCGTACACCTGCATGCTGTAACTGCTCCAGCCCATGTAGGGCTTCTGCGCCGCCTCCCCCGCCGGGCCGAGCGAAGGGCTCGCCGCCGCGGTGACGCTCGCCGGGCTGCTGATGCTCGCCGCGCTGGGAGCGCTCGCCGTCGTGGTGACCTCGCGCGGCCCCCGTGGCGGTCCACTCGCGCCAGGTACGGCGGATGGCGTCGCAGCCGCGCCCGCTGGGAGCAGCACGCCGACGGCGACAAGCGCGACTATGCCTTGCATCGCCCTCTTTCGAAGGGATCTGGTCATGAGCGGTGACCTCTCTGATGATCTGCCAGCCGAGACCCCTGGTGCTCGCGGTCTTCGACACACGTTTCCCAGGAACACGGATCCGATAGGATATTGGAGCCTTTACTTAACTCTGTCAAGATTTGAGCCCACGCCCGGTCTGATCGCCCTGAGCCGAGGCACCGCACGGCATCGGCGACGCGTACGGCGGGGCTGGGGCAGTACAGGAGTTCTTCGAAGGCGGCCCGTGGGATTGTGGGGCCATGACGATCGAGGTTCGACCGGCTGAGGTCTTCGAGGATGTTCGTGCCGTCCTCGGCCCGAAGTCGCCTGGGTCCAACGTCTGCTGGTGCCTGAGCTACCGGATCCCGTCCAAGCAGAACAACGAACTGCGCGGCCCGGCCCGAGGCGAGTTCGTCGCCGAACTGTGCCGAGCCGAGCCCGCTCCGGGAGTGCTTGCCTACGACGGCGGTACGCCGGCCGGTTGGGCCGCGGTCGCACCGCGTTCGGACACCTCCTTCGCCCGCAACCGCAAGATCCCGCACCTGGACGACCTGCCGGTCTGGTCGCTGTGGTGCATCCGCGTACGCCCTGGTCACCGAAAGACGGGCATCTCGCACGCCCTCATCGCCGGCGCGGTCGAATTCGCCCGCGACCACGGTGCCCCGGCGATCGAGGCCTACCCACTGGACAATGGCGACGCCAAGGTCGACCTGACGATGGCGTACGCGGGGATCCGGAAGAACTTCGAGCGCGCCGGCTTCACCAAAGCCGCCGACACCACCTCTGTCCTGGCCGGCCATCCCCGGATCCTGATGCGCCTCGACCTCCGCAACTAAGCCGGCGGTGGTGTTCCTCGGGCGTTCATTCGTTCACCGGGGCGGCCGAAGATGCTGAGGATCTCCGCGGGCTCGTTGCCTGAGCTGCCGAACCAGTGCGGGACCTGGGTGTCGAATTCCGCGACCTCGCCGGGGCAGAGCACCCAGTCCTGGTCGCCGAGAACGAGACGCAGGTGGCCGGACAGAACGTAGATCCACTCGTGGCCGTCGTGCGCCCGTGGTTCGGGGGTGACCTTGCTGGTCGGAATGACGATCTTCCAGGCCTGCGTGCCATCGGGCTGTCGGGTCAGTGGGATCACCGTTCTGCCCTTGACCCGGCCAGGCTTGAGACGGATGCGCGGATCGCCCTCCTCCGGAGCCGCGACGAGGTCGTCCAGCGGCACCCGATAGGCATGCGACAACGCGAGGAGCAGTTCCAGGGTGGGCGGCCGCTGTCCGTTCTCGAGCCGCGACAGCGTGCTCTTCGAGATATCGGTCGCCTTCGCAACATCGGCGAGAGTCATCCGGCGTTGTGTGCGGACTCGCTTGAGCCGGCCACCGACCCGGCCGAGCACTGCGGCGATCTCGGCCGCTGAGGCGTCCTCCACGGGACTCATCTGACGCCCATTTCCCACAAACAGCAACCTTCGTAGGTGAACAGCCCACGCGCCTCCAGCCTTGGGACATGAACCACTACGACGTAGCGCAGCTATTTGTCGCGCGTAGGCGTCGCGTACGTCCACCCGAAGGAGTCACAGTGACCGTCCCAGCGTCCGACCCGAACCCCGCCCCGATTTCCCAGCACCGCGTTCCTGGACCGCCGACCAAGCACCAGTTGGCGCTGATGATCTGGCTGGCCGTCTTCCCGACCCTCACCGTCATCAACCTTGCCCTCGGTGACTGGCTGCGCACGCTGACACCGGTCGTGCGCACGTTCGTGCTCGCGACCATCGCAGTACCGATCGTCATCTACGGGCTGATGCCACAGCTGCACCGGCTCCGTCGACGCCTCTTGACCCGTACCGCGACCAGCTGAGCCGCCACGTCCCGCAGTACGCCAGATCCACCAACCACAAAGGAAGAAAAGGAAGAGGAGCCATGCCTGCTGCCCGGATCGTCGACGCGACAGCTATCGACGAAGAACTGTCTACGCGCCGCCTGAACGTCCTGCGTTTCGGCTACGCGTTCTGGGGGGTGGGACTGGCGATCGTCAAGTGGCCGCTCATCCAGAACGCCCATTCCCTCCCGGTGATGGAGGGAGTCGTCGCCTGCCTGCTGACGGCCATGTCGCTGCTGGCGTTCCTCGGGCTCAGATACCCCGTCCGGATGCTGCCGATCCTGCTGTTCGAGGTGACCTGGAAGGTCATCTGGATCGCCGCGGTCGCCATTCCCCACCTGGTCTCCGACGACCTGGACGCCGCAACACGCGCGGTCCTGTTCAACTGTTCCTTCGTCGTCGTCATCGTCGCCGTCATCCCTTGGCGATACACCTGGAGGCGCTACGTCCAAACGCCCGGGGACGCTTGGCGCTAACGAGCGGCGCCCCAGCCGACGTCCCTACCTGGGCGCTCGACGTCTCTCCGGACCGCCCGCTCCACCGGCCTCCACGCCGGGATCGCGCGCTCGAGTCGGTTGGGGCGTGCCAGGGTTGCAGTCAGGCTGGTCGGTGAGCCAGGCGAGTACGTCAGTTCTCTGTCCGATCTGCGGGGATCGTCGGTGGTCGTCCCTGCAGGCCCTGCCTGAGGAGGCCGTGAGTGCGGGTCAGTATGGCGAGTAGTGCCGGTGGGTTCGGGCGGGCGAATGAGGACTTTGTCGGGGCGGTTTCTGGGGCTGTTGTGCTGCTGGACGGGGCTGGCATCCCGGGGACCGAGTCGATCTGCTCGCATGGGGTTGCCTGGTATACGCATCGGCTTGGTGGGGCGTTGGTTGGGCAGTTGTCGCGGGATGACGGGCGAGGCCTTGGGGCGATCCTCGCCGGCGCGATCGGCGAGATAGCTGCTGATCATGGCGGTAGCTGCGACATCGCGGACCCCAGTAGCCCGCAGGCGACTGTGGCGATTGTGCGTGCTTGCCGGGGTCGCCTGGACTATCTTCTGCTCGCGGACTCCTTTCTCGTGCTCGACCTGGGCAGCGGAGGCCCGCGGGTGATCACCGATGAGCGTGAGGTCGCCGCCAGGCGAGTCTGCTCAGGGCCGCTGGATGGCGTTCCCAGGGGAACACCGGAGTACGACCGCATTCGAGACTCCTGCGTTGAGTCGCTGCGGGCTCGGCGGAACCAACCGGGTGGCTACTGGATCGCCAAGGATGACCCGCACGCGGCGGAGGAAGCGGTGACCGGCAGCCAGCCGCTGCACGACCTGGATGGCCTCGCGCTGCTCAGCAATGGCGCCAGCCGCATTGTCAGCCCGTACGGCCTGACCGACTGGCCCGGCGTGCTGGAACTGCTCGGCGCAAGTGGGCCGACCGAGATCATCCGCCGCGTTCGGGAGGCCGAAGCGCGCACCGCCGGAGACCCCGATGCTCGGCTCCCTGACGACGCCACAGTCGCGCACTGCACTCAACTGCCGCGGTCCGAGCCCTGAGCGTGGGGTCAGGGGGCGGATGAGGATCCCTATGGAGTGGGTCAGGGGTGCGTAGGTATCGATATAGGTAATTCCCCGCATGTATCTGAACTTTCGGCCTGGGATGTTGTTCTTACCAGTAATCGAGCGGTACGGCGGCCCGTCGCACCACTCCCCCAGGTAGGAGCAAGACGATGCGACAGATTCGGATCCAGCGAAGACCACAACGACCACTCACGCGCAAGAGCACGCAGCCGCTCGACCTCCGTACGCCGTCCGGCCGACCGCTTCCCTTCTGACCCAGCCCGCCCGCACAATCCGACAGACAACGGCCATGAATCTCAGACTGCACATCCACCACGCTTTCACCGGCGGCTGGTGCGCCGATATCGACGACGACCACGACCGCCAGCCCGACGACCCCTACTGGTGCGTCGACCAATGGCCGACCCTGCAGGATGCGATCACAGCAGGCTGCTACCAGCTGGCCAAACTGTCCGCCACTGTCCAGACCACGCACCGGCTACCGCGCGTCAGCGGCCACCACGACGGCCTCGCAGTATCGCCACCGCTGCAACTGGCCGCCTAGCCGGTAGTGGGCTTGTAGTACAGCCCGCACACACCGCTCTCGAACGCTGTCGAGCTGATCAGCTCCAGCGGTTTCTCGTCGCCGGCGGTGGGCCAATACTCGAACATCTCCTCGGCGGTCGCCCGACCGACCAGGATGCCCCGGCCCTCGCACAAGCGCGGCTCAGCCGGGCCGGGGCGTCAACCTCCGGTACGGGCGGTGACCATCGCCACTCTCCGGCTGCCGCGGGCGGTCCGCCCATTAGGGTGGGGATGCCTCCACGGCGTGACCGGGAGCGACATCGACGGAGTAGAGGAAGCGGAGTACGCGGTGACTGAGTCAACCATCATCTACACGCACACGGACGAGGCCCCGGCCCTGGCCACCTACTCGTTCCTGCCGGTGATCCAGGCGTACGCCGCGCAGGCCGGGGTGGGCGTGGAGACCCGGGACATCTCGCTGGCCGGGCGGATCATCGCCGTCTTCGGCGACCACCTGACCGAGGACCAGCGGATCCCGGACGCGCTGGCCGAGCTCGGCGACCTGGCCAAGACGCCGGGCGCGAACATCATCAAGCTGCCGAACGTCTCCGCCTCTCTCCCGCAACTCAAGGCCGCGATCGCGGAGCTGCAGAGCCAGGGCTACGCGCTGCCGGAGTACCCGGACGAGCCGAAGACCGACGCCGAGCGCGAGATCCAGGCCCGCTACGACAAGATCAAGGGCTCCGCCGTCAACCCGGTCCTGCGCGAGGGCAACTCCGACCGCCGCGCGCCCGCCTCGGTGAAGAACTACGCTAAGACCCACCCGCACCGCATGGGCGCCTGGACGCCGGAGTCCAAGACGAACGTGGCCACGATGGGCGAGAACGACTTCCGCTCCACCGAGAAGTCGGCCGTGATCGAGTCCGACGGCTCGCTCCGGATCGAGTTCGTCGGCGCGGACGGCGAGACGACTGTACTGCGTGAGTCGGTGCCAGTACTGGCCGACGAGGTCGTTGACAGCTCGGTCATGCACGTCGCAGCGCTGCGCGAGTTCCTCACCGCCCAGATCGCCCGGGCGAAGGCCGAGGACGTGCTGTTCTCGGTCCACCTGAAGGCCACCATGATGAAGGTGTCCGACCCGATCGTGTTCGGGCACGTGGTCCGCGCGTTCTTCCCGAAGACCTTCGCGCAGTACGGCGAGACGCTGGCCGCGGCCGGGCTGTCCCCGAACAACGGGCTCGGCGGGATCTACGCCGGCCTGTCCGCGTTGGGGGACGGCGACGCGATCAAGGCGTCGTTCGACGCGGAGCTGGCCGAAGGCCCGGCGCTGGCGATGGTGGACTCCGACAAGGGCATCACCAACCTGCACGTGCCGTCCGACGTGATCGTCGACGCCTCGATGCCGGCGATGATCCGTACCTCCGGGCACATGTGGGGTCCGGACGGCCAGGAGCACGACACCCTCGCAGTACTGCCGGACAGCAGCTACGCCGGGATCTATCAGGTCGTCCTCGACGACTGCCGCGCCAACGGTGCGTTCGACCCCGCGACGATGGGCTCGGTCCCGAACGTCGGCCTGATGGCGCGGAAGGCCGAGGAGTACGGCAGCCACGACAAGACCTTCGAGATCGCCGGAGCCGGTGCGGTCCGGCTGGTCGATGCGGACGGCAACGTAGTACTTGAGCAGGAGGTCGCGGCGGGCGACATCTTCCGCGCCTGCCAGACGAAGGACGCCCCGATCCGGGACTGGGTCAAGCTGGCCGTCACCCGGGCCCGGGCCACCGGCGACCCAGCGGTCTTCTGGCTGGACGAGACCCGCGCCCACGACGCGAAGCTGATCGCGAAGGTCGAGCAGTACCTGACCGAGCACGACACCGACGGCCTGGAGCTGAAGATCCTGGCGCCGGTGGACGCGATCAAGTTCTCGCTGGAGCGGATCCGCCGGGGCGAGAACACCATCTCGGTCACCGGCAACGTACTGCGCGACTACCTGACCGACCTGTTCCCGATCCTCGAGCTCGGCACCAGCGCGAAGATGCTGTCGGTCGTTCCGCTGATGGCCGGCGGCGGTCTGTTCGAGACCGGCGCGGGCGGCTCCGCGCCGAAGCACGTCCAGCAGTTGGTGAAGGAGAACTACCTGCGCTGGGACAGCCTCGGCGAGTTCTTCGCCCTGGCCGCCAGCTTCGAACACCTGGCCCAGACCACCGGCAACGCCCGCGCCCAGGTGCTCGCGGACACCCTGGACCGCGCCACCGCGACGTTCCTCAACGAGGACAAGTCCCCCACCCGGCGCGTCGGCGGCATCGACAACCGCGGAAGCCACTTCTACCTGTCCTTGTACTGGGCGCAGGAACTGGCCAGCCAGACCGACGACGCCGAGCTGGCCAAGGCCTTCACGCCGCTGGCCGAGACCCTGGCCGGCAACGAGCAGGTCATCGTCGAGGAACTGCTCGCCGTCCAGGGCAACCCGGTCGACCTCGGCGGCTACTACCAGCCCGACCCGGCCAAGGCCGCGGCCGTGATGCGCCCGTCGAAGACCTGGAACGACGCCCTGGCTTCCCTGGGCTGAGCTGACACCAGCCGCACAGATGCCCGGTGACCACGTGATCGGTCACCGGGCATCTTGCTCTCTGCGGGCAGAGTTCTGTGCCCGGCTGCTGGTACAAACTGCTGCATGGCGATACCGCTGATTCTCGACTGTGACCCCGGGCACGATGACGCGATGGCGTTGCTGCTCGCGATCGCCGATCCGGCCGTCGACCTGCTGGCCGTGACCACGGTCGGCGGCAACCAGACCGTCGAGAAGTGCACGGTCAACGCCAGGCGGGTGCTGTCGCTCGCGGGAGCGGTGGACGTTCCGGTGGCACGCGGCGCCGCCCGTCCCCTGGTCCGGCCGCTGCGCATCGCCGACGACGTGCACGGCGTGACGGGTCTGGACGGCCCCCGCTTCGAAGGCGACCCGGCGGTGCCGGAGGCCCCTCAGACGGCCCACGAACTGCTCATCGAGGTACTCCGAGACCACGACGGGCCGGTCACGATCGTGGCGACCGGGGCTCTGACGAACGTCGCGAGGTTGCTCTCCGACCGGCCGGACCTGTCCGGGCGGATCGACCAGATCGTCTGGATGGGTGGGTCGACCGAGCGCGGCAACGTGACGCCGTACGCCGAGGCCAACGCCTTCGTCGATCCGGAGGCCGCGGATCAGGTCCTGCGGTGCGGCCTCCCGTTCACCATGTGCGGCCTCAACGTCACCCACCAGGCGCTGGTCACCGACGACGTACTGGCGGCGTTCGCGCGCATCGGCACGCCGTTGGCCGAGATCTGCGTCGAGTGGATGACCTTCTTCGCCTCGACCTATCGGCAGCTCTGGGGCTTCGAAGCGCCACCGCTGCACGACCCGGTCGCCGTCGCCCGGGTCATCGACCCGTCGATCGTCCGGTGCGTCGAGGCAAACGTGGTCGTAGAGACGGCCGGTCGCTGGACGGCGGGAGCGACAGCCGTCGACCTGCACGGCTACACCGGCCGTCCTGCCAATGCCCAGGTCGCGATGGAGCTCGACCGGGCCGCCTTCTGGGCCAGGCTCATCGCTGCTGTGACTGCCCTCAGCTGATGCTCGCCGGGACCTCGGTCAGGGCGGTGGGTAAGGGTGTTGCGTGGACGATCTGGAGGCGGGTGACGGCGCGGGTCAGGACGACGTACAGGCGGTGGAGGCCGCGAGGTTCGGCTGCGACGATCTGGGCTGGTTCGGCCACTATGACCGCGTCGAATTCGAGGCCCTTCGCGAGGCTTGCCGGGACGCAGACCAGTCGTTCCGTGTCCATCTCGTCCTCGGTCGCGCCGAGGAGGGCCGGGTGGAGACCGGCGGCGGCGAGCGCGTCGTGCAGGTCTGAGATCTGCTCGTCGGCTGCGATGAGTGCGACCGAGCCTTCGCCGGTGAGGGCGGTCCTGCAGGCTGCGACGAGGGTGTCCGCGAACGAAGGCTCATCGGTCGAGAGGATCGAGAGTGCGTCGGCGCGCGTCCGGATACCGCTCGGCACGCCGAGCGTGGGGGCGATCTGCGGCAGTAACCTCGCCGCGAAGTCGATGATCTGGGCCGGCACGCGGAAACCCCGATCGAGTTCGGCCACAACGGCGTCCGTCTTCTCGAGGTGACCGAGGACCCGGTCCCAGGAGCCCGCGGCCCACGGGGTCGTCGCCTGGGCGAGGTCGCCGAGGACTGTTGCCGAGCCGGTGCGACAACGCCGGCCCAGAGCGCGCAACTGCATCGCCGACAGGTCTTGCGCCTCGTCCAGGACGAGATGGCCGAGTGAGCCGGAGCTGCGTTCGATCAGGTCCTCGAGCTCGTCGAGCAACAGGGTGTCGGCGCCCGACCACTTCGCCGTCTTCCAGGAGCGGGGAGCCTTGCGCCAGAGCAACGCGGTGCGCTCTGCCGCCGTGAGTTCATCGGCCGACTGCGCCAGGTAGTCGGCATCGGAGAACAGCCGGTGCAGGACCTGTTCCGGAACGACCCGGGGCCAGACCGCGTCGAGCAGTTGCTTCACGGGCTTCGAGCGGGCCACGGCATTCTGTACACGGTCGTCCGGCGAGTCGCCGCGCTGCTCCATCAGGACCAGTACGGCGTGGGCGATCCGTTGCGCGAGGGCGTTTCGCCCCGGGGCGTACCTGGTCGACTCACGCAGCGCGGACACGATCTCCGCGACCTCGTAGTCGTGCACCCGGAAACGCTGGGAACCCTTGCTGTACAGGATTCCTTCCGCCGGCGTGCCGACGTGCGACCACAGCGCGCGTCGCAGTACGCGGGCCATCCGGGCATCACCTTTGACGCGCGCGGCCCCCGGTTCGTCCGACGCCGTCGCGGGCTGACTGATCAGCTCGTCGATGGTGATCTGCCGTACGTCGACCTCACCGAGCGCCGGCAGGACCTTGCGGATATAGGAGAGGAACGAGCGGTTCGGTCCGACGATCACGACGCCGCCCCGACGAAGGCGTTCCCGTTCGGTGTAGAGCAGGTACGCCACGCGGTGCAGGCCGACAGCCGTCTTCCCCGTACCGGGTGCGCCCTGCACGCAGACACTCGGATGCAGGGGCGCCCGGACCAGGTCGTCCTGCTCAGGCTGGATCGTGGCCACGATGTCGCGCATCGGACCGGTGCGCGGGCGCTCGATCTCGGCGCGCAGGAACGCGTCGGCCTGACCGGACTCGCCGGTTCCGATCAGCGGCTCGTCCTCGAAACCGGTCAGCTCGGCCGCATCGGAGAACCCATAGCGGCGCCGCAGCAGGACCCGCTGCCGGTCGCTGCGGGTCGCTCGATAGAACGGCACCGACACCGGCGCCCGCCAGTCGATCACGAGTGGGGCGCCGCTGCCGTCGTGAACGTGCCGGCGGCCGATGTGAACCCGGTCGAGCCCCTCGATAGTGCCGCTCTCGTAGTCGAGCAGCCCGAAGAAGAGCGGTACATCGGGTAGGTCGAGCAGCGCCTGCGCACGAAGTTGCTTGGCGCGGATGTTGGACTCGTTGGTGAAGCGTTCGTCGTTGTCCTCGCCACCGATCAGCGGGACATCCCGCTCCTCCACGACCTGGTGCATACGGGAGAGGGCAGCGCGAGCCTCGGTGAGGAAGGCCCTTTCGGCCTCGAGTTCCGGAGAGCTGGCAGGAGTGAGTGCAGATTGGACCATCGGAAGGGGCCTCAACTCGTGTTGGCAGGTGTACGAACGGCGGACTGGAGGCGATCAACAGGGTCCCGCCCCGGAGAACCATCCGGTTCGATTCGATCCTTCACGCAGTGCAGGGAAACCACCCGAAAAGACAGGCCGAGCACGCTACCAGCGCCCCCGACGAGCCGCCACCGATTATTCGCCGCTGTCCACTTCCGGGCGGCCGGTTCACCCCGTACGCTCGTCCGCTATGTGGGTCGTCGTGGGGTGACGGCGGCCGGGGAGTTCACCACTGTGCTGGGGGGGAATCGCTGATGCAGATTCAGGGCAGTCTGACGATTGACGGCGTCTTGGCCGTGCCGATCGAGGCGTACACGTTCTCCGTGACGGGTGCCGTCGCGGTCACGACCGGCAAGTCGCGGATCTACCTCGAGGGCGATTACATCGTCGAGACCGTCCGGGCGGCGGTCAACACCGCGCCGACCGGCGCCGCGTTGGTGGTCGATGTGAACAGGAACGGCACGACTATCTATACCGACCAGGGCCACCGGCCGAGTATCGCGGCCGGGACGAACAGTGCCACCGGCAACAATCCGGACGTCACCGCGCTGGCCGCCGGCGACTACCTGACGGTCGATGTCGACCAGGTCGGATCGACAGCCGCGGGCGCTGATCTGACGGTGACCGTCCGGGTCCGCAAGGCCAGTTAGGCGACGGGCGTGGCGCAAGCAGCGGGCTACACGTTCAACGCGGACACGGTCGACGGCACGACGGTACGAGACGTCGCCGGCTATTTCCTGCACGGCACGATCGTCGGTTCGGCAGCGCTCACGACGGGCAGGTACGGCAACGGCCTGAACTGCACCGGTGGCGCGATGCACGTCCTCGTGCGGCCGCCGAAGGCCGGAGACGACTTCTACCCTCTCAACACCGACGGCGGGCTGTCGGTCGCGGCCTGGGTACAACTGAACACCAACACCGTCGCGGCCCGCTGCATCGCGTCAGCGACCAGCGACGGCACTCTCAACTGGGCCGTGTACGCCTCCAACGCCACCGGCAACGTGGAGGCGAGGATCGCGGGCGCGACGTACAGCACCAGCACGAGCATCCGCGACGGCCAGCAGCATCACGTCCTCGTCGTGTACGACGCCACGCCGTCCACCGACACCGTGAAGATCGCCGTCGACGGTGTCCAGGTGCTGTCGGTCAACGCCGGCGCCGCGATGACCTACTCCGATACCGAGGTCACCATGGAGGCCGGACGGAACACGCTCACCGGCACCGATGCCCTCGACGGGATCGTCGACGACCTGCGCTGGTGGAACGACCCGGTCGAGGCGGCGTACTGGCCGACCCTCGTGGCCGCCGAGCAGATCGACCACCAGTTGGCGGTCTACCCGTTCGACAACGACACCGCCGAGGACTTCGGCAGCTACGGGCGGGATCTCGCGGTCGCACCGTCCGCCAGCTTCACCACGGGCCTGTACGGCGGCGCTCTGGTCTCCGGCGCGACGGCGGCCGGCGCAACTGGTGCCGTCAACTTCCCCGACTGTGACCGGCTCGCCATCTGCGGTTGGCTCCGCCTCGATACCGCGCCCGTCGGCTCCCCCGCCCCGATCCTCGCCATCAACGACACCCTCGGCAGCGCGCGGGTCCGCGTCGTGGTGAACACCGCCCGAACCGTCACCGCCACCTGGACCACGATCGACGACGGGACCGTCTCGGTGACCAGTACGGCGACGCTGACCGTCGGCCAGTGGACCCGGTTCCAGTTCGCGATCAACCCGACCTACGTGCAGGTCCGGCTCGAGGCCGACAACGCGACGGCGAACATCGGCGACGGTGTTCCGCACGTGACGCCGGCCATCGACGGGCTGGACCAGTTGCACGTCGGCGGCGACGCCACCGCCGGGGGCCGGGTGTCGTACGACTACCTGACCTTCACCAAGAACTTCCTCGCCGAGGTGACCTCGGGGTACTGGAGCGGCGCGCCGGTCGTCACGCCGTACCGGCCGGCCAACGCCGCGCGCGGCGTCTACCACTTCAACGAGAACACCGGGACAATCGTCGACGACAAGTCGCCGTCCGGCAACGACCTCACCCTCACGGCGGCCGGGTCCTGGGTGACCGGCGTCCAGGGATCCGCGCTCGGGTCGAACGGCACCGGTCCGGGCGCGTCGAGGACCTCGTTCACGTGGCCGGCGTCGCCCCCGGGCTGGGCGTTCTCGGCCTGGGTGAAGTGTCGCACCAGCAGCAGCGGCGCCCGATTCCTCGTACTGCGCAACGGTGGTGGCGAGGTCGCCCATGCCGGCTACCTGGACGGGCTGTTCTGGGTGCGGCTGTTCGGCGCGAGCGGCACCACCGGCATCATCAACTCGACCAGAGGGCCGATCGCCGCCGAGACCTGGACGCACGTAGCGGCATCGTGCGATCAGAAGGCGATCCAGTTCTTCCTGAACGGGAAGATGTTCACGGTCGAACCCTACTCGGTGGGCGCGCTCCTGCAGCCGAACGAGCTGAACGTAGGCGGCGACAACCCGGACTCGTCGGTGGCCGACGTCGACGACCTGCGCCTGTTCGACTCCCCCATCAGCGCCGCCAACGTCCGCTGGCTCCATCAGAACCCTGGTCAGTACTACGACGCGGCGCCCGCCACCTTCGCGGCCTGGGGCGTGCCGCTGTAGCTCAGCTGGCTGAGTTCCCAATTCGGGCTGCGACGTGTTGCCAGGCTCGGTCGAGGCCGGCGGCTAAGCAGCCGGCCACGACCGCGTCGGCGGCAAGGACGCTGACCTTCACTTCCGGCAGGACCGGTGCCAGGATCCGTAGCTGGTCGACGACGGCGTCGAGGAAACCTGGCGCCTGGCCGATGCCGCCGCCCAGGACGATCAGGTCGGGGTCGACGACCGTGATGACGGTGCACACTGCCTTGGCCACGAGCAGTGCCTCTTCGGCCACGATCCCGGCGGCGACCGCATCACCGCGCGCCGCGGCGGCGAACACTTTCTCGGCCGTCGACGCACTACGGACGCCGGCACGTCTCGCGGCTCGGACCACCGCCGCCGCCGAGGCTGAGGCGTCAAAGCTGCCCCGCTTGCGGGCATCCCGCGCATCGCTGCCGGTGCCTTCGGCGAACGGCAGGTAGCTGATCTCGCCGGCCACACCGTGCGAGCCGTGCCGGAGCTTGCCGTCGAGCACCAGACCCATGCCGATCCCGGTGCCGACGGACACGAACGCGAAGCTGTCGACGTCGCGACCATGACCGTGGACCCGTTCGGCCAGGGCGGCCGCGTCCACGTCGTTCTCGATCATCAACGCCGGTCCGAACGCGTCGCGCAGCGCCGGCAGCACGGCCGGGGAGTCCCAGCCGGACAGACGCCCGGTCAATGTCAGGGTGTCGACCTTCGGGTCGTAGACACCGGGACTTCCGATCACCGTCTGGGTGAGCTGCGAGGCGCTGATGCCGGAGTCACCCAGGAGCTTTGTTGCGAGGCCGGCCAGCTCCCGGATCCGGGCCATCGCGTCGACGGCCTTCGTGCGCACGCTCATCCGGCTGCGCACGGTGCCGGCCAGATCGGCGACCGCGCCGCGCAGGAACTCCCGCCCGACGTCCAGCCCGAGGATGAACCCTGCTTCCGGCCGTACGTCGTACAGGATCGCGGCAGGACCGGGGACCCCCGTCCGCTGACCGGTCGCGTGCACGAGTCCGGCGCGCTCGATGGTGCCCAGCGCAGCGGAGACCGTGGGTTTCGACAGGCCGGAGAGCCTGGCCAGCTCTGTCCTCGACAGTGGCCCGGATCGCCGGAGGTGGTCCAGCAGGACCTTCCCGTTGATCGCGCGGATCAGTTGCGGGCGGGCCGCGGAGGCACCCCCGGCGACAACCGTCACGTCGATCTCCTCGCTCGTTAACACTTCGGGTCACAGTCAGAGTTAGCCCTTGTGCCCGGGGTGATTGTTAAGTTAGTTTCCTATCGATTCTATTGGTCGGCACGAGGAGGTGCCAGTCCATGAAACGTAGGCCGGTCGTCCTCGGACTCGATTTCGGCGGGACGAAGATCGCTCTTGCCGTCGGAGACCTGTCCGGCCGGCGTCTCGGTGACGCGACCATCGACAGCCTGGCCGAGGCCGGAGCCGACGCAGCCATGGCTCGCGGCCTCGCCGCGGCGAGCGATCTGCTCGCGGACGTCGCCCCGGGTCAGGAGCTCGCCGGGGTCGGCGCAGCCACCCTCGGCATCCCGTACGACAACCGCGTCGAGCTCGCGCCCACTTTCCCCGGTTGGGGTGCACTCCCCTTCGGACAGCTGATCCGGGACGCCTTCCCCGGCATCCCCGTCCGGCTCGGGACCGACGTGAAGGCGGCCGCTGCCGCCGAGCTGCGGTGGGGCGCGCTGGTCGGCTGCGATCCGGGCATCTACCTCAATCTCGGCACCGGTCTCGCCACGGCGATCGTTGCCGGGGGCACCGTGATCTCCGGGGCGCACGGCGCGTCCGGCGAGATCGGCTACAACCTGCGATCCGCCGCGGACGTTTGGATCGGCGCCGAAGAGCGCACGATCCTGGAACATGTCGTCAGCGGCCAAGCACTCGAGACCACCGGTAGCGCCCGGCTGGGCAAGCCGGTCACGGCGGCCGATGTGTTCGCGCTCGCGCGATCACAGCCGGACGCTGCAGTACTCGCCGAGGAGTTCCAGCGCGAACTGGCGATGCATGTCGTCAACCTGGCGATCGCCCTCGACCCGGTCCGGATCGCCGTCGGTGGCGGGCTGGTCGGCGCGTGGGACCGGATCGCACCTGAGCTGCGTCGGGCACTCGACGCGGCAGTCCCCTTCCCACCGGAGCTGACAGTGGCCCGATTCCCTTCGGACGCGCCGCTGGTGGGGGCACTCGCCCTCGGCGTCGAGGCCGCGGGTGCGGTTCTCGGTGCGGAGGCATTCGCATGACCATGAGTTCGAGGAATGAAAGGCAGAGACGATGAGTGGCATCAAACGTATCGCCGTCACCGCGGTGGCGGTCGGCGTACTGGCCGCTGGCTGTGGCGGCGGCGACGAGCCGATCGGAGGCGCGTCCAGCAACCCGTCGTCCTCGACGAGCAGCGGCGGCAGCACAGGGCAGTTCAAGAAGGGCGGCACGGTCACGATCGCCAATGTGGGCGGTCAGACCTGGCCGTGTCAGTTCAACCCGTTCAACCCGGCGGTCAACCAGCAGGCTCTCGGCTTCGTCTACGAGCCCCTGACCTTCGTCAACGTGCTGAAGAGCGGTGCCACCACCCCCATGCTGGCCACCGCCTTCAGTTGGTCGCCGACCAAGGACTCGATCGTCTTCACCATCCGCTCTGGCGTGAAGTGGAGCGACGGGCAGCCGTTCAGCGCCGACGACGTGGTCTACACGTTCAACCTGATGAAGCAGCAGCCGGCCCTCGACCTGTACTCGCTGTGGACCGGTGCCGGCCTGACCAGTGTCACCGCGGCCGGTGACAAGGTCACGCTGAAGTTCAAGGCACCGGCCGAGCCGTACTTCTTCAACTTCGCGAACCAGGTCGGCATCGTGCCCAAGCACATCTGGTCCACCGGCGACGCGGCCGCCAAGCCTGCCACCTGGCCGAATACGAAACCGGTCGGCACCGGGGCATTCACGGTCGGGTCCTGCACCAGCAACAACATCTCCTACGTTGCCAACGGCAGCTACTGGCAGCCGGGCAAGCCGTACCTGGAGAAGGTCCAGTATCCCGCGTATCTGGACAACAACCCGGCCAACCTCGACCTGGCCAGCGGCAAGGCGCAGTGGGGTGGTCAGTACATCCCGAACATCGACAACTTCTACAAGTCCAAGTCGCCGGAGAACAACTACTGGTTCCCGCCGACCGCGAACGTGGCGATCATCCCGAACCTCGACCCGTCGCACAAGGTGACCAGCAACCTGGCCGTCCGGCAGGCGATCGCCTACGCGCTCGACCGGGAGCAGATCTCGAAGATCGGTGAGAGCGGCTACCAGCCGGCCGCGAACCAGACCGGCGTCGTCACGCCGACCTTCGACAAGTACTTCGACAAGGACGCGCTGACGGCCGCCGGCTACGACAAGCCGAACCCGGACAAGGCCAAGCAACTGCTGGAGAGTGCGGGCTACTCGTCGTCGAACCCGTTGAAGCTCAGCGTCATCACGGTCACCGGCTACACCGACTGGGACGCGTCGCTGGCGGTCGTGAAGCAGCAGCTGGCGAAGGTCGGCATCGAGCTGTCCATCCAGGACCTGCAGCAGCAGTCGTACAACCAGAAGCTCTTCACCGGTGACTACGACCTGGCCTACTCCAGCCTGTCCGGCGGCCCTACGCCGTACTACGAGCTGCGGCAACTGCTGTACTCGAAGAACAGCGCCCCGATCGGCACACAGGCCAGCAGCAACTACTCGCGCTACATCAAGCCTGAGGTGGACAAGCTGTTCGACCAGTACGCGAGTGCCGACCCGGACACGCAGGTCAAGCTGATCAAGCAGATCTCGGGCTACATGATCAAGGACGTGCCGATCATTCCGACCACCGAGTCGGTCGACTGGTACCAGTACAACACCAAGGACCTAGAGGGCTGGCCGACGCAGGAAGACCCCTACGCCCAGCCCGCGCCGTACAACATCCCCGACGTCGGACAGGTCCTGACGAACCTGTACTCCAAGTCGGCCCAGAAGTAAGGAAACGTCGGTGAGAGTGAGCACGAGGAGCTGGTGTCCGTGAGATTCCTGATTCGTCGCCTCGGATTCTTCGTGCTCACCCTCTGGGCGGCCATGACGCTGAACTTCTTCATCCCGCGGATGATGCCCGGCAGTCCCGAGGAAGCTCTGCGGGAGCGGTTCAGCAAGAGCGGCTCGGTCGTCTCGCCGGAGCAGTTGCGAACGGTCCTGGCCGAGTTCGGCTTCGACCCGGACAAGAACATCATTCTCCAGTACACCGAGTACCTGAAGGCGATGGTCACCGGACACTGGGGCGTGTCGATCGGCAGCAGCCTCGGCGCCCCGGTGACCACGCTGATCGGCGACGCGTTGCCGTGGACGGTCGGCCTGGTCGGCATCGCGACCGTCCTCGCGTTCGTCCTCGGCACGCTGATCGGCACGATCGCCGGCTGGCGGCGCGGCGGGCTGATGGACGGGGTCGTTCCGCCGGTCTTCATCATCACCTCCGCCCTGCCGTACTTCTGGGTCGCGCTGGTGTTCATCTCGCTCTTCGCGATCGGCAGCAATCCGATCCTGCCCAACGACTTCAACTACGAACAGGGATTGACGCCGGGATTCAACCCGCCGTTCATCGGCAGCGTGCTGAAGCACGGCATCCTGCCGGCCGGCACCATCCTGATCACCGCCATCGGCGGCTGGATCCTGACGATGCGCAACAACATGGTGACCACGCTGGCCGAGGACTACGTCCGGATGGCCCGGGCCAAGGGCATCCCGAACCGGCGGATCATGTTCGGCTACGCGGGCCGGAACGCGTTCCTGCCGAATCTGTCCGGTTTCGCGATGTCGCTCGGTTTCGTCATCTCCGGCACGATCCTGGTCGAGTACGTCTTCAACTATCCCGGCCTGGGTTACATGTTCTACAACGCCACGGTGAGCACGGACTACCCATTACTGCAGGCCTTGTTCCTGCTCGTGACGCTGGCCGTGCTGATCTGTGTCCTGCTCTGCGACTTCGCGGTGTTCCTGCTCGACCCGCGAGCCCGGACGAAGGGATAGAACGATGAGCGCTCTCGTTGCCGGCACCGCCGCGCCCGCACCGACTGCGGCCCGCCGCCCGAGGGGCGGTCTGTGGCGTGCCATCCTGCACAACCGCAAGGCCATGCTGGGCGCGGTGCTGCTCCTCCTCTTCGTTCTGCTGGCCGCTTTCCCGCATCTGTTCGTGCCGTGGCTGCACGGCGATCCACGCGCGATCGGCGACCTGCCGCTGGAGCATCCCTCCGGCAAGCACTGGCTCGGCACCACCGGCCTCGGCCAGGACGTGTACGCCCAGCTGGTCTACAGCACGCGGGAGTCGCTGATCATCGCGGTCGTCGTGGGTCTCGGCGCGACCTTCCTGTCGGTCATCATCGGCGTCTCGGCCGCCTATCTCGGCGGTTACGCCGACGACGCGCTGTCGATGTTGACCGACGTGTTCCTGGTGCTGCCGACGTTCCCGCTGATCATCGTGCTGGCGACGTACGCCGGCAAGGGCAACCTCACCGTGATCGTCGTCGTGCTTATCCTGACCGGCTGGTCGTACGGCGCCCGGCAGATGCGCGCGCAGGCGCTCTCCCTGCGCAACCGTGATTTCCTCGAGTCGGCCCGCGTCCGGGGTGAACGTCAGTCGTACATCATCGTGGTCGAGATGCTGCCGACGATGACCTCCCTCATCGTCGCGAACTTCCTCGGCGCCGCGCTGTACGCCGTACTGACCGCCGCCGGCCTGCAGTTCCTCGGACTCGGCGACCCCAACTCGCTGAGCTGGGGCACGATGCTGTACTGGGCGCAGAACCAGGGTGCGCTGGTGAACGGCCTGCCCGCCTGGGCGCTGTCGCCGGGACTGGCGGTCGCGCTCCTGGGTGTTTCGTTCGCCCTGCTCAACTACGCGTTCGACGAGATCAGCAACCCCGCGCTGCGGCCGGTTCGGAGGCGACGTGCACGGTCACATTGAGGGCAAGCCCATTCTCGAGGTCCGTGATCTCACCGTCGAGTACGACACCGGCGGCGATCGTCCCGTCGTCGCGGTCGACTCGGTGGATCTCGACGTCCATGCCGGTGAGTTCGTGGGTGTGGTCGGCGAGTCGGGCTGCGGCAAGTCGACGCTGTTGTTCGCCATCGCGCAGCTGCTCAGCCCGCCGGCCGCCATCACCAGCGGAGACGTTCGGTTCCAGGGCCAGAACCTCGTCGCGATGAGCGAGAAGAAGCTGGCCGCCTTGCGCTGGCGTGACTTCTCCGTCGTCATGCAGAGCGCGATGAACGCCCTCAACCCGGTGACGAGCATCGGCACCCAGTTCAGGGACGCGATCATGGCGCACGACGAAGCGGTGGCCGACGATCGCCCGGCCGAGGTAATGCGGCTGGTCGGCATCGATCCGATCCACCTCAAGAGCTATCCGCACCAGCTCAGCGGTGGGATGCGGCAACGGGCCATGATCGCGATGGCGCTGCTGTTCACGCCCGACCTGATCATCATGGACGAGCCGACGTCGGCCCTCGACGTCGTGGCCCAGCGGTCCCTGATGGTGCAGATCAAGGAGCTGCAGCAGCAGCTCGGCTTCGCGGTCGTCTTCGTCACCCACGACATGTCCCTGATCAGTCACTTCTCCGACCAGCTGGTGGTGATGTACGCCGGCCAGGTGGTCGAGCTGGGGGCCACTCGTGCGGTCTTCGATCATCCGGCGCATCCGTACAGCAAAGGGTTGCTCGACGCGTTCCCGTCGATCCGCGGACCGAAGGTGCCACTGATCGGGATTCCCGGGAGCCCGCCCAACCTCGCCCACCCACCGAGCGGCTGCCGCTTCAATCCGCGCTGTCCGGAGGTGTTCGCCGACTGTCCCAAGGTCGAGCCCGAGCTCTATCAGGTCGGAGCCGTGCAGGCGCGCTGTCTGCTGCACGCTCCCGGCGCCGCGACCGCGGCAGAACCCGTCCAGGAGGCGAGGTCATGACCGATGTGAGCGTCGACACCGACCCGCGGGCGGCCGCGCCGACAGCGCCGCTGATCGACACCAGGAAGCTGACCCGCCATTTCCGGGTCGGCCGCGGACTCTCCCCCAAGATGCTGCACGCCGTCGACGACGTCGACATCACAGTCGATCGGCAGGAGATCGTCGCGCTCGCGGGCGAGAGCGGCAGCGGAAAGAGCACCATCGCCCGCCTGCTCGCGGGTGTCTACACACCGACAAGCGGCGAGATCTACTACCAGGGCCGCGCCGTGTCGAGTATGCGATCGCGACGCGACCGACTGGCCTACCGCGGCGATGTGCCGATGGTGTTCCAGGATCCGTTCAGCTCCCTCAATCCCGCCTTCCGCGTCTCCCACGGCATCCTGCGCAGCCTGAAACTGCACCAGCCCGAGCTCACGCGGGCACAGCGGAACGAGGAAGCCGAGCGAGTGATCGAGGCGGTCGGCCTGGCGCCGGCCTCCGACCTCATGTACCGCTACCCCTACGAGCTCAGCGGCGGACAACGGCAACGCATCGGCTTCGCCCAGGCCTTGGCGCACAAGCCCAAGCTCATCCTGGCCGACGAGCCGGTGTCGATGCTCGACGTGTCGATCCGGATCGGCCTGCTCAACCTGATGGCGGAGCTGCGCAGGTCGGCCGGCGTCTCGTTCCTCTACATCACCCACGACATCGCGAGCGCCCGGTACGTCGCCGACCGCCTCCTCATCATGTACGCCGGTCACATCGTCGAGTCCGGCCCGACCGAGGCGGTACTGGCCAACCCCAAGCACCCCTATACCGACCTGCTGCTCGGGGCGGTGCCCGATCCCCGCGCACCGCTCAGCGTCGCCGTCGAAGGCGATACCGGCGAGCCGCCGAGGGTCATCGACCCGACACCCGGCTGCCGCTTCCGCTGGCGCTGCCCTCTCGTCGTCGACGAGTGCCACCACGTCACCCCCACCCTCCGCCGCCTGGGCGAGGGGCACGATGCGGCCTGTCACGTCGCCGAGCCCGATGCCGGGACGCACGCCACGACCGCTGGACAGCGCGGCTAGTTGCCGCCAGCAACCAGATCGGCCCTCTCCCACCGCAAGGCAGGTCAGCCGGCGAGACGGTCGCGGAGGAACTCGGTGATCCGGGTCCGCGCGGCCCTGGCCTGCGGCACGACGCCCGGCATGCTGAGGAACGCGTGCCCCGCCCCGGCGTGTTCGCTCACCTGCACGGGCGTTCCGGCCTCGCGCAGCCGATCGGCGTACACGCGTCCGTGATCGGCCACGGGGTCGAGCGTCGGCACCACCACGAGCGCCGGGGCCAGCCCGCTCAGGTCGTCGGCGTACAGCGGCGACACCGCACGAGGATCCGCACCTTCCGGAACGGCCAATCGGCGGAAGAACTCCATCTGGTTCACGGTGAGGGTCGGGGTGTCGGCATAGTCGGCCATCGAGTGGTAGTCGAACGCCGTAGAGGTCAGATCGACACAGGGATTGACCAGTACCTGCGCCCGCAGCGACAGCTCGGACCCCCTGGCCCGGATCGCGGCCAGGGCGGTGACCATCGAACCGGCACTTTCTCCGACGACAACCACTCGTGCCCGGTCGACTCCCCACTGGGCGGCGTCCTGCACCACATGACGCAGTACGTCCCAGCCGTCGTCGACTGCCGCTGATAGCGGGATCTCCGGAGAGACAAGCCGGTGCTCGACCGACACGACCACCGCGGGCAACCGGGCGGCGAGGTGACTGTTGACCCAGTCGCACTGCACTGCCGTACCCACGAATCCCCCGCCATGCACGTGGAGCACTAGCGGCAGGCCGGCGTCCGTGCCGCCGCGCCCGGGCGACGGCCGGTACACCCGGACCCGCAGTACGCGGTCGGGCAGCGTCACTTGCTGCCAGTTGATCGTGGCCCCTCTGTCCGGGAACCCGGTGATCACCCGCGCCAGACCAGAGGACCGCTTGCGGTTCTCCGCGTCGCGGAAGGCGGTCAGCGCCTCGGCCGACATCGTCAACCAGTCCGGCTCCTTGCTCAGGGCGTGCAGCAAGCGGATGCCCAGCGGTGGCTGCTGCTTGGTGGTGGTGGTGGTGTCGTGCATGTCTTCTCCTCGGCCGACCTGGTTTCGCTACTAGAAGTATCGATACCGAAAGTAGCATAACTAGCTAAGGTGTCACCATGGCCCGAGCAACCACCCCCACCAGACCACCCGGCCGCCCCCGCTCCGGCGTCGACGCCACGGTCTTCGCGGCGACGCTGAGCACGGTCCACGAGCTCGGCTACGGGCGCGCCACCGTCGACCGCATCGCCGCCGCGGCAGGCGTCGCGAAGACCACGGTCTACCGTCGCTGGCCGTCGAAGGGCGCGCTGATCACCGCCTGCCTCGTCGACGCGTTCGGCCCGGTGCCGCTGGAGGGCGCCGACCGGGAGGAGGTCTTGTCGTCAGCCATCCGCTGGATTGCGGCGAAGATCGGTGAACCCGGGATCGGCGCGGCCTTCGCGGGCGTGTTCACCGATGCCGTCGCCGATCCTGGGCTGCGCCAGATCCTGTCCACCCAGTTGCAGGACCCGTACCGGATCGCGCTGCAGGACGCGCTGGGCGAACCGCAGAACCGGGTCCTCTTCTTGATCGACGTCGTGGTCGGAACCCTGCTCCACCGGATGGGCATGACCGGCGAGCCGATGGTCGACGAAGACGTCGACGCCTTGGTCGAACTGGTCCTGCCCGCACTGCGCTAGTCGGCGCCCGGGTGCTCCGGCTCCTGGGTTTCGCCGCCGGCCCGCCGCTGCGCGTCGTCGATCTCCTCCAGCCGGAGCCGCAGGAGCTTCTTGAGGGGCAACGATTCACCGTCGCGCGCGCCGAGGCCGACCGTGAGCGGCGGGTCGGACGGCGAGATCCGCACGCCCACCAGCCGCGCCTTCAGACTGGCGGGCGCACCGAGAATGTAGAAATTGCCGTCGGTGTCCACACCGAGCGACCGATTACGGCGCAGATACCAGCCGGTGATCCCGGTCCGATAACTCGCGCCCGAGCCCACAACCGGCGCCCGCAGCAGCCCCGGCTGGATGCCCTTTTCCTTCATCGTCTGGACGAACTCGACCAACTGCGCGCGAGCTTGCACAGTCTCAGCAGCCTTACGCCGCTCAAGCGCAGCAGCCTGAACAGCCGACGCCTCCCGCCGCCTCTCCCGCCAGCTCACCTGATCGTCCACCCCGCCACCCTAGATCGCGTGACCACCGCACCCCGTCAGAGGTGCTACGAACGGATGCGGTCAGCGGATGCCGTAGTCGTGGATCTTTCGGTAGATGGTGGCTCGGGACATGCCTAGGGCTCGGGCGGCGTCGCTTCTGTTGCCGTTGTTGTCGAGGAGGCTTCGGATGATCGCGTCGCGTTCCAGGGCTTCCAGTTGGCTGAGGCTGCGGCGGCTGATCGCCTGCTGGTCGGCCGGCAGGTCGGCCAGGACGATGACGCCGGTCCGTCGCCGGTGCTGGACGATCTGCTTCATGACCTGGCGGAGCTCCGCGGTGTTGCCCGGCCAGGCCGATCGCAGCAGTTGGTGCATCGCTTCCGGCGAGCAGCTCAGGTCGCCGTGGCTCAACTGGCTCAGGAAGAACGGGACCAGCTCACGAACGTCGTCGATGTGGTGCCGCAGCGGTGGCACATCAACGGTGAGGGGGAACAACGTCAGCAACTCGCCCAGGTCGGGCTGGTTCGAGCCACCGGTCGTCAGCGTCAGCGCTACCCACGGCGGATCCGACAGCCGGCGCTCGCGGCTGCTGTAGAGGGCGCCGATCAGTTCGTCGAGCCGCATCTGGCCGAGCCGTTCGACGTGGCGGATCACCAGCGATTGGACGATGTCGTCGGCCAGCTCCGCCTCGACGTCGTCCGCGAAGTCATCCGCCGCATCGGTGGCGTCCATCACCCGCAGCGACCTGGCCCGGCTGTTCTGCCGGTGAGCCGCCCGCGCGAGGGCCAGCTTTCCGGACCCTGCCTCGCCGCTGAGCACGATCCAGTTCCCGGAGCGATAGGCGTTGTCCACCTCCCGGCTGCAGGCGAGCCAAGGACCACTTCTGCCGACGATGCCGGGCAGGTCCGGGCGTGGTGGTGGCCGGTGCGCGCTCACCGCCAAACTCAGGTCGGCGGCTTGCGGGGTGACCTGGAGGACGGCTCCGGTGGCCCGTGCCCCCTCGGGCACAGGGCGGCAGCTGATCCGGACCCGGCTCCCGCTCGGGAGCTCCACCAGGGCCACGGCCCGGGCCTCGGCCAGCATCTCGGTGGCATGCGCGAGGACGGCCGACTGGTCGCTACCGTCGAGGTTCTGCTTCGCGGTGGCGTTCATCAGCAGCAGGTCCTCGGCGAAGGCGAGCACCATGTCGGAAGACCGGCGTCCCGCCTGCAGGTACTCCTGGAGCAGTTCCAACTCGCGGGCCGAGCTGTCACTCATCAGGGCCGCGCGGATCTGGTCCGCGGTGGTCTTGGCCAGCGTGATCAGCAGCGATCCGGCGTCCTTGCGCCAGCAGGTGAGGTCGATGGCGCCCACGATCTTGCCGCTGACCGGGTGCTTGATCGGAACCCCGGCACAGGCCAGGTCCTCGAGATCCTCCGCGTAGTGCTCGTGCCCGAAGACGTGCATCGGGCCACCGCGCTCGAGGGCCGTGCCGATGCCGTTGGTACCCGCGAACTGTTCGGAGTAGCTGAAGCCCGGCGCGAGGTGGACCTGATCGAGGTGTCTGCTCAGCTGGGTATCGGCGGTCAGGCGTCGCAGTACCAGGCCGTTGCGTTCGGTCAGGATGACGCTGATCGGCTGTCCATCGAGGTGCTCGCGGAGCCGGCGCAGTACTGGGGTCGCGGTGCGGGCCAGGGGCTGGTCGAGGTCCGGGTCCGCGACGTACGGCAGGTCGATCCGGTCGGCGGGGAGGTTCCGCCGCCGGGAACGCACCCAGGAGGCCAGCACCGGACGGCGTACGTCGCCTACCGGGAACGCGTCGAAGGTCAGAAAGCTCAGCCGGGCCTGGGCAGTCCGGCGGCCTGACACGGGTTCCATCTCGTCCACGAGGCCTCCTGGCGACCGGCCGGGAGACCCTGCTGGGTGTGGAGGCCTCCCCCACCGGTGGCATCGCTCTTTTCAGCGTAGTGCTTCGCGAGCATCTGGTTGTCTCAGATTGAGACAGCCGGTTCCGGCGCCTTGGCGTCTGATGAGAAGGACCGGATGGGAGTAGCGCATGGACGACGACATTCCTGCCGAGGAGACCTACAACCCGTGGACGATCGTGAACGCGGTCTTCCGCCAACTGGCCGATGCCGGCCTGCATCCCGTGCTCGGAGCGGCCGGCGATCCGAGCGAAGCAGCCGCCGCCCTGCTCGTCGCGCTCGGCATCCGGCCGTCCACCCATGGTGATGTCCGGCCCCTGCGGGACGCGAAGGATGAACTCGCCGAGCTCCGGCAGGCCATGTTCGGAGACTCCTGACGCAAGAGGTGTCTCAATTTGAGACCTCCCGCCGAGCACGGCGGCGATGTACTTACTCCAAACGCTAGCAAGACGTGGGCTCGCGCCGAGGGCCCACGCCCGCACGGCCCTGCGGCCTGGACGGCACCGAGATGCCGGACCGGTAGGTGGGGCCAGGCCCGCGGCCACAGCAAGCGTGAGGAGTGCCATGAGTCGCCAGAGTGTGGCTAAGGCCCACCAGAAGATCCAGGAACTCTCCTGGGAGCCCGCGTACCACGAGCCCGTTTCGCAGTACGGGACCGACTACTCGTTCCAGAAGGCTCAGAAGAAGGACCCGCTGAAGCAGGTCCTGCGGTCGTACTTCCCGATGCAGGAAGAGAAGGACCACCGCGTGTACGGCGCCGCGGACGGAGCCATCCGCGGCAACATGTTCCGCCAGGTGCAGGAGCGCTGGCTGGAGTGGCAGAAGTTGTTCCTGAGCATCATCCCGCTGCCGGAGATCTCGGCGGCCCGGGCGATGCCGCT
This sequence comes from Kribbella sp. VKM Ac-2568, assembly GCF_004345365.1. Taxonomy (GTDB): domain Bacteria; phylum Actinomycetota; class Actinomycetes; order Propionibacteriales; family Kribbellaceae; genus Kribbella; species Kribbella orskensis. The sequence continues at coordinate 44,655 of NZ_SLVF01000020.1, read as the reverse complement.
GCTGTTCCGGACGGTGCCGAACCCCGAGCTGCACAACGGCCAGGCGATCCAGATGATCGACGAGGTGAGGCACTCGACGATCCAGCAGAACCTCAAGCGCCTGTACATGAACAACTACATCGACCCGGCGGGCTTCAACTCCAGCCTGCGCAACTTCCAGAACGACTACTGCGGCACCATCGGGCGGCAGTTCGCGGAAGGCTTCATCACCGGTGACGCGATCACGGCGGCGAGCATCTACCTCACCATCGTGGCCGAGACCGCCTTCACCAACACGTTGTTCGTCGCGATGCCCGCCGAGGCGGCCGCGAACGGCGACTACCTGTTGCCGACCGTGTTCCACTCGGTGCAGTCCGACGAGTCGCGGCACATCAGCAACGGCTACGCGACCCTCCTGATGGCCCTGTCCGACGAGGGCAACCACCAGCTGCTCGCGCGCGACCTGCGCTACGCCTGGTGGAACAACCACCGGGTCGTCGACGCGGCCATCGGCACCTTCATCGAGTACGGCACCAAGGACCGGCGCAAGGACCGCGAGAGCTACGCCGAGATGTGGCGCCGGTGGATCTACGACGACTACTACCGCAGCTACCTGGTACCGCTGGAGAAGTACGGCCTGGAGATCCCGCACGACCTGATCGAGGAGTCCTGGAACCAGATCTGGAACAAGGGCTACGTGCACGAAGTGGCCCAGTTCTTCGCCACCGGCTGGCTGGCGAACTACTGGCGGATCGACCCGATGACCGACAAGGACTTCGAGTGGTTCGAGTTCAAGTACCCAGGCTGGTACGAGAAGTACGGCAAGTGGTGGGAGAACTACAACCGGCTGTCCATGCCGAACGGTCACAAGCCGATCGTCTTCGAGGACGTCGACTACGAGTACCCGCACCGCTGCTGGACCTGCATGGTGCCGTGCCTGGTCCGCGAGGACATGGTGATGGCGAAGGTCGACGGCCAGTGGCGCACGTACTGCCACGAGATGTGCAAGTGGACCGACGAGACGGCGTTCCGGCCGACGTACCAGGGCCGGCAGACGCCGAACATGGGCCAGCTGATCGGCCACCGTGAGTGGGAGACGCTGTACCACGGCTGGAACTGGGCCGACGTGGTGTCCGACATGGGATTCGTCCGCGACGACGGCAAGACGATGGTCGCGCAACCGCATCTCGACCTGAACCCGGACAAGATGTGGACCCTGGACCACCTGCGGCGGTGCCCGCCACTGCAGAGCCCGAACGTGCTGCTCAACGAGATGTCCGACGACGAGCGGACGGCCTTCGCAGCCCGCTATGTCCGCGGCGGACCTGCCGGACGGGCTCCTGCCGACGGCTGACCGCGCAACGTCACGCGGGAGGGCAGGTGTCCCTGCCCTCCCGGCATCCCTTCCTGTCAGCGCGACTGTGAGGAGCCATGGGCGACAAGCACGTCGTACGGTTCGAGCCCGTCGGCATCGAGATCGAGGTCGACGAGAATCAGACGATCCTGCGGGCGGCGGCCGAGCAGGGCGTGATGCTGATGCACGGCTGCAAGGAGGGCCAATGCTCGTCGTGCAAGTCGTTCGTGCTCGACGGTGACGACATCGAGCTCGAGCGGTACTCGACGTTCGCGCTGCCGGAGTATGAGCTGAACGAGGGCTACACGCTGCTCTGCCGGGCGCATCCGTACGAGGATCTGACGATCGAGCTGCTCAACTACGACGAGGACATGATCCGGTCGGGGCTGCCGATCCAGGAGGCCGTCGCCGAGGTGGTCGCGAACGACGCGGTCACGCACGACATGCGGCACCTGGTACTGCGGTTGCTGGAGCCGGGCGAGCTGAAGTACTTCCCGGGCCAGTACGTCGACATCGCGGTACCGGGGACCGTGGCCACCCGGTCGTTCTCGATGGCGAACACGTCCAGCCGTGACGGCGGACTGCTCGAGTTCGTGATCAAGATCTACCCGGGCGGGTTGTTCTCGGCGTACCTGGACGAGAGCGTGTCGCCTGGTGACCGGCTCGATCTGACCGGGCCGTTCGGGGTCTTCACGTTGCGGGACAACCTCGACGCGCGGCTGGTGTTCCTCGGGGGCGGAGCCGGGATGGCGCCGATCCTCGCGCTGCTCCGGTCGATGGCAGAGCGCGCGATCGACCGGCCGGCGACCTACTACTACGGGGCGCGCGCCAAGCGTGACCTTTGCTTCGACCAGGAACTCCGGGCGCTGGCCGAGACTTTGCCGAACTTCCGCTACGTGCCGGCGCTGTCCGAGCCGGCCGACGATGACGAATGGGACGGCGAGGTCGGTCTGATCACCGACGTCGTCGCCCGGCACGAGGAGGACCTGGCCGGCGCCGACGCGTACGTCTGCGGCCCGCCGCCGATGGTCGAAGCCGCGCTACCCCTGCTGGAACGGCTGGGCGTCGCGCAGAAGCGAATCTTCTACGACAAGTTCACCACCACCGGCGACGCCGGTGATCCCGAGGTGCTGGAGGCAGATACCAGATGACGGCCACACAGGACTCCCCCCAAGTACGGAGCGTGCCGCAGCCGGTCTTCACCGATGCTGAGGCCGGCGCCAAGGTGTTCCCGGACTCGACGGAACGTCACTTCAACTACTACACGCCGCAGAAGCGCAAGCAGAGCCACTACGAGGACGTCACCGTCGAGGTGCAGCCGGACCCACGGCACTACCTCAGCCAGGGCTGGCTGTACGGGTTCTCCGACGGCCGCGGTGGCTACCCGCTCGACTGGACCGTACTGAAGGCCTGGGGCTCGGACCGGCCCGAGCCGGCGCGCGGCCCCGGTACCGGCGGCAAGGGCTACGACTGGCCGGCTACCGGCTGGCACGAGTTCCGGGACCCCAACGAAGAATGGGAGATGACGCTCTACCGGTACAACTCCAACGTCGTACGGCAGGTGACCCAGAACGTCGAGGCGGCCCGGCAGTCCAAGGCCTTCGAGCAGTGGAACCGCAACTGGATCCGCTTCATCGAGCACCACGTCGGCGCGTGGATGCACGTCGACCACGGCCTGGGTCTCTACCTTTTCGCGAACGCGAACCGGCGGGCTCCGACCAACATGCACAACAACGCGATCTCGGTGAACAGCATGCACCGGATCCGCGCCGCGCAGGACCTCGCGCTCTACAACCTGACCCTGAGCGAGGAGCTCCCCGACTTCGACGGCAGCGCGCACCTGGAGACCTGGAACTCCGACCCGGCCTGGCAGGGCGTGCGTGACCTGGCCGAGCGACTCACCGCGATCGACGACTGGTGCGAGGCGATCTTCGCCGCCAATGTCGTGTTCGAACCGCTCGTCGGCGAGCTGTTCCGCAGCCAGCTGGTCCAGCAGGCCTCCCCCGGCAACGGTGACTTCGTGACGCCGACGGTGGTCGGCGCGGCGGAGTACGACTTCGCCGAACGCGACCTGCGCTACACCAGGGCGATGTTCGAGCTGCTGACCGCGGACAAGGAGTTCGCCGACCACAACAAGGCGATCATGCAGGACTGGCTGTCCGACTGGACGACCCGTGCGATCGAGGCGGCCCGGACGATGCAGCCGCTCTGGTCGCAGCCGGACAGCAAGCCACCACGATTCGAAGACGGGCTGGACCGGGCGAAGAGCCGCTTCAGCGGCATCGTCATCGGACTCGGCCTCGAGGAGCCCAAGGAGCTGGCACAGTGACCACCGCCTTCACCACCGCAGAGAGTCCGTTCAAGTCCGACAGCACCGCGTCCAACCGGTGCGGATTCACGCTGATGAACAACCAGGTCGGGGAGGTCGTCGCCGAGGTGATGGGTCAGAACGACAACGTCACCCTGATGCCGCTGCCGTCGATGATCAGGGTCGACGCGGTCGGCAAGATGGAGGTCGTCTACGACGAGATCTCCGAAGCGCTGGGCGAGGAGCCGGGGTACTTCGACGCCGCCGAGTTCGAGGAGAACATGTCGACGCACTACGGCCGGATGATCCACCTCGACGACCGCACGATCATGTTCGCCAACCCCGAGGACGCCGCCGAGTATCTCGGCTTCGACCTCAGGGCGGTCTGAGAAACGCCGGGAGGCGACCGTGTACGAGAAGGATGGCGAGAAGTACTTCGTGGTCGACAGCCACATGCACTTCTGGAACGCCGGACCGGACAACTGGGTGCCAGGAGCCGAACAGTACGCCAAGGGGTGGATCGAGTGTTTCCACGCCTACCAGAGCCTGGCACCGAAGGAGACCCACTGGCCGATCGAGAAGTTCATGAGCTACACCGAGGAAGACCTGATGAAGGACGTCTTCGAGGACGGCTACGTGGACGTGGCGATCTTCCAGCCGACGTACTTGAAGGAGTGGTACAAGGAAGGGTTCAACACCACCGAGAAGAACGCCGCCCTGGGTGAGAAGCACCCCGGGATGTTTGTCCACAACACCCGGTTCGACCCCCGTGACGGTGACGTCGGCCTCGAGGACCTGAAGGCCAACGTCGACAGGTACGGATCCCGTGGCGTCAAGCTCTACACGGCCGAGTGGAACGCCGGCTCGCGCGGCTACAAGCTCACCGACACCGCGGCGTACCGCTACCTGGAGAAGGCCCAGGAACTCGGGATCAAGAACATCCACGTCCACAAGGGCCCCACGATCTGGCCGCTGGACAAGGACGCGTTCGACGTGTCCGACGTCGACCACGCCGCAACCGACTTCCCCGAGCTCAACTTCATCGTCGAGCACGTCGGGCTGCCGCGGATCGAGGACTTCTGCTTCATGGCGACCCAGGAGCCCAACGTGTACGCCGGACTGTCGGTGGTGATCGGTGGTCTGATGGCCGCCCGGCCGCGGTTCTTCGCCAAGGTGATGGGCGAGCTGCTGTTCTGGGTCGGCGAGGACAAGATGACGTTCGGCAGCGACTACGCCATCTGGGAGCCGAAGTGGCAGGTCGAGGGCTTCGTCGACTGGGACTTCCCGGACGACGAGGCGTACTCCGACTACCCGCGGCTCGGCACCGCGGGCAAGAAGAAGATCCTCGGGCTGAACGCGGCGAAGCTGTACGACATCAAGGTGCCGGACGAGCTACAGCTCGACCACGGGCAGCCCGCCGCGCAGGACGACGCGAAGCTGGTCACGCAGTAATGCCGGCTGCGGTCGCGCAGCGGTCCCGGGTCCTCACCGCGCTCGACGCGGTGCGGGACCCGGAGCTCGACGAGCCCATCACGACGCTCGGGTTCGTGTCGTCGTGCGTCGTGTCGGCCGCCGGTGACGTTGTGGTCCGGCTCCGGTTGCCGACGTACTTCTGCGCGCCCAACTTCGCCTTCCTGATGGTCGCCGACGCGTACGACGTGGTGGCGGCCCTGCCGGAGGTGCGCCATGCCGACGTCGCCCTGGAGGACCACTTCGCGTCGGCGGCGATCAATGCCGGCGTGGCGGCGCGGGCCGGTTTCGCCGTGTCGTTCGAGGGCGAGGCGGTCGGCGAGCTGGACGAGCTACGCCGAACCTTCATCACGAAGGCGGTGCTCGCCGGCACTGATCAGGTCTGCCGTCCGCTGCTGGCCGCCGGGCTCGACCCGGCGGCGCTGACGACGATGACGCTCGGCAACATGCCCCCGTCGGCACAGCTCGAGCGGCTGTGCCGACGGCGGGCTGAGCTCGGGCTGCGAACGGACCCTGCTGCGCCCCTGCTCGTCGATCCTGGCACCGGTGAACCGATCACCGGTGCCACGGTGTCTCTGCATCTGGGCAAGGCGCGGCTCACCAGGGTCGGTATCGAGGCCAACACCGGTATCTGCCGGGGAATGCTGCGGCACCGCTACGCAACCACCGGTGCGGGTGAGGAGGAGGACGAGGAATGAAGGCCGTTCGACTGCACGGATACCACCAGCAACCAGTGGTCGAGGACGTCCCGGAACCGAGCGTCAAAGGCCCGCTGGACGTGGTCGTCAAGATCGGCGGCGCCGGGGTGTGCCGCACCGATCTGCACATCATCGAGGGCCAGTGGGCGGAGGCGATGCACCCGACGCTGCCCTACACGATCGGCCATGAGAATGCCGGCTGGGTGCATGAGATCGGCTCCGCCGTCACCAACGTACGGGTCGGCGACACGGTGATCCTGCACCCGACGCCGACCTGCGGGCTCTGCCACGCCTGCCGGGCCGGCGACGACATGCACTGCGGGGCCAGCACCTTCCCCGGCCTGGACAGCGACGGTGGGATGGCCGAGTACCTGCTCACCTCCGCGCGGGCCTGCGTGAAGCTCGACCCGGAGACGCAGCCGAAGGACGTTGCGGCACTGGCTGACGCCGGCATCACGGCGTACCACGCAGTGCGCAAGGCACTCCCCCTGCTGTACCCAGGGACGTCCTGTGTGCTGATCGGCGCCGGCGGGCTCGGCCACATCGGCATCCAGTGCCTGGCCGCGCTGACCGCCACCAAGATCATCGTGGTGGATCGCAACCCGGACGCGCTGAAACTCGCCGAGCAGCTCGGCGCCGACCACACTATCGTTGCTGATGGCAATCAGGTGGCGGCGGTCCAGGAGCTGACCGGCGGCGCGGGCGCGAACGTCGTACTCGACTTCGTCGCCGAGCAGGGCGCCGAGCAGGACGGTTTCGCTATGACCGCCCCGAACGGCTCGTACTTCGTGATCGGGTACGGCGGCCAGCTGCAGGTCCCGACCCTGGACATCATCTCCACCGAACGCAACATCATCGGAAACATCGTCGGCACCTACAACGAGCTGGCCGAGCTGATGGCGCTCGCACAGGCCGGCAAGGTCACGCTGCACACCAGGACCTACCCGCTGGAGGCGGCCGCCGAGGCGGTCGCGGATCTCGATGCCGGCCGGGTGCGGGGCCGGGCGATCCTCGTTCCCTAGCTTCTCGTTCCAACACACCGTTCGCCCTGACCGGGCAGTCAAGGAGGAGACCGATGGCCAAGGAACTGCGATTCGGTGAGCAGGCGCGCGAGCTGATGCTGGCCGGGGTGGACCAGCTGGCGGAGGCGGTGAGGTCGACGCTGGGGCCGAAGGGCCGCAACGTGATCCTGGAGAAGATCACCGGCTCACCGGTGGTCACCAACGACGGCGTCACCATCGCCCGGGAGATCCACCTCAAGAACCAGTTCGAGAACATGGGCGCCCAGCTGGTCAAGGAAGCGGCGATCAAGACCAACGACATCGTCGGCGACGGCACCACCACCGCGACGGTGCTGGCACACGCCATCGTCCGCGAGGGCATGCTGGCGATCGGCTCCGGCGGCAACCCGGTGCTGGTGAAGCGCGGCATCGACATCGCGGTCGCGCGCCTGGTCGAGCGGCTGCGCCAGGTCGTGCACCCGGTCGTCACCGAGGAGGACTACGCCCGGGTGGCGGCGATCTCGGCCAACGACGACAACCTGGTCGGCGCGGTGATCGCGAGAGCCCTGCACTCGGTCGGCGACGGCGGCATCGTGACGGTCGAGGAGTCCACCGCGCACGGGATCCGGGTGGACTTCGTCGAGGGTTTCGAGTTCGACAACGGCTACCTGTCGCCGTACATGGTGACCGATCCGGGCAGTCTGCAGGCGGTGCTCGACGACCCGTACATCCTGCTCTGCAGCGACAAGATCACCAAGGTGCAGGAGCTGATGCCACTGCTGGACAAGATCATGCGTGATCCGAAGCCGCTGGTGATCATCGCCGAGAGCCTGGAAGGCACCGCGCTCAGCATGCTCGTGCACAACCACATCAACGGGCACTTCCAGTGCGTCGGCGTCAAGGCGCCGGGATTCGGCGACCGGCGGCTGCACAAACTGGAGGACATCGCCGCGATCACCGGTGGCGCGGTGCTCAGCAAGCACTCGGGCTTCACGCTGGAGACGATGGACGTCGGCCGGCTCGGCCGGGCCGACCAGGTCCGCGTCACCGCCGACCGGACCGCGATCGTCGCCTCCGCCGGCCACGAGCAGGATGTCGCCTTCCGGCTCGCCCAGCTCCGGGCCGAGATGGAGCGGGCGACGTTCGGGATCGACGAGGACGTGCTGACCGAGCGGATCGGCGCCCTGTCCGGCAAGGTCGCGGTGATCCAGGTCGGTGCGCCGACACCCGCCGAGCTGAAGGAGCTCCAGCACCGCGTCGAGGACGCGCTCTCGGCGACCCGGGCCGCGATGGCCGAGGGGATCGTCGCCGGTGGCGGGGTGGCGATCCTGCACGCCGCGTCGGCGCTCGACGATCTCGAGGTGAAGGACGACTACGCGACCGGCGTGGAGATCGTACGGCGTGCGCTCCGCGAGCCGGCGTACCTGATCGCGACGAATGCGGGCTACAACGGAGAGGAGGTGCTGGAGCGGATCGGGCAGCTCGGCCCGGACGACGGGTTCGACGCGCTCGAGGGCCGCTACGGGAACATGCTCGAGATGGGCATCGTCGATCCGCTCAGGGTGGCCAGGTCCGCACTGCAGAACGGCGCCTCGGTGGCCGGCCTGCTGCTCACCACCAACACGCTCATCGCCGAAGAGCAGACCCCGTGGGGCGGAAGCGCCGCCCTGATGACAGAGTTCGGCCCCCTCGACGAAGGCCTGCACCAACCGTCGCCGGACTCCAGCACTCCACAGTCGCTCGGCCTGGGCCCCTCCGTCGGCTGAGCCGATCCCCGAGGTCGAGTCGCAAGTCGGCGAGAGCACGCCCCATGTGCTCTCGCCGGCCGTCTACCGTGTTGCCTACCGTGTCGACGGTGAGAGCGAGGTGAGGACTCTGCCTGCCGCGGTGACGACGTCGATGCGGTCGATGTCCGGCAGGGCGATGGAAGTGCTGGCCGGCACCTCGGCCTGGTCGAGGTAGTTGGTCGTCCACCAGCCGGTCGTCTCCAACGCCCCGCTGCGGGCGTGCACGACGAGCTTGCAGAGCTCTCCGGGGTTGAGGTCCTTCATCTGCAGCTGGATGCCTGTGCCCCACGACTGGTTGCTGAGGCGTGCGGTGGTGTCGAGTCCGCCGACGCCGTCCGTGGCCGACCAGTTGACGCTCGTCTGCGCTTGCGGCGCCGGCTGAGTGACCGTCTGGCGACCGATCACGACGCCCGTGAGCCCCAAGCAGATGGCGGCCGCAGTAGCGACCAGCGCACGTCTGCGAGGGATTGTCCGCCGCGGCCTGCCGGCGGACCTGCCGATAACCGGAGCGTCGGCTGAGGCAGGCACCTGAGCAAGAGCAGGCGATCGTGCATCGTCCAGCGAGGCCGCCGTCAGCAGGTTGTGTTCCTGGCCGAGAGCGAGGCTCTCAGCGAGGTCGTGATCGGCCGCTGTCGAGATGGCCTCTTCCAGTGTCAGCGTATTCAGGAGGCCCGGTAGGTTGGCGAAGCGGAGGAGCGCGTCGAGGCAGGTCGGACAGTCAGGGAGGTGCCGCTCCAGCTCGAGCCGCTCGGCGGGGTCCAGCGCACCGAGTACATAGGCGCCGATCGCGACGGTATCCGGACACGTCATGAGCCCGTCACTCCTCGCTCCTCCAGCGCCGCGCGCAAGGCGTGCAGCGCGTAGTAACTCCGGGATTTCACGGTCCCCGGAGGTATCCCCAGCACCTTGGCGGCCTCCGCGACGGTCCGCCGGCGGTAGAACAGTTCGATGATCACCTCGCGGTGGTCGTGGCTCAGTCCGTGCAGGACCTCCATCACCTGCCATGCCTGCATGACATGCCCGATCTCGTCATCGGTGGCCTCGATCTCGTGCTCGGCGATCGGGACCTCGCTCACCCGTGCCGTCCGTCGGCGATGTCCCGAGATGACCAGATTGCGCGCCACGGTGAACAACCAGGGCCCGGCCCGCTCGGGCTCGACGAGGGCCGGATCCCGCCAGGCTCGCATCATGGTCTCCTGGACGATGTCCTCGGCGTACTGGTAGTCCCCGCCCACCGAACGCAGGACGTAACCGAACAGCGGCCGACGGTACCTGTCGTACAGGGCGCGGACGATCGACTCCTTGTCGGGCGCTTGCTCCACACTCAGGACATACGCAGATCAGCCGCCAACGGTTCAATCGTTGTATCGATTGAACCGCCGCGACGCCGCCGGCGTACTCACCAGAGCAAAGGCCGCAACTGGACGGCCGAACTGGTGATGAGGAACCCCGAGATGAAATTGATGTCATCGCGATCCGGACAACGCCGGGCGATCGTGGCCGTCGGCGCGCTGGCTGCCGCCATGGCCCTGGCGGGCTGCGGCGGCGGCAACGACGCCGGGACGAGCGCCGGTGGCACAGGCGCCGCGGCGGGCGGCGCAGGCAGTACCGGGTCTGTTGCGGTGAAGAACGTCGACGGAGTGGGCATGGCCCTGGTGGACAGCGCAGGCAAGACGCTGTATTTCACCGATCAGGACACCGCCGGATCGATCAAGTGCACAGCAGCCTGCCTGGGCTTCTGGTTCCCGGCCTCCGGGGATGGTGCGGCCGGCGGAGCAGTCGCAGGTCTGTCCACCGTGCACCGTCCGGACAACGGCCAGGACCAACTGGCCTTCCAAGGTAAGCCGCTCTACACGTTCAAGCTCGACACCGGACCGGGCCAGCACGACGGCCAGAACGCCCAGGACAGCTTCGGCGGCACCACGTTCACCTGGCACGCCGCAACAACCTCCGCAGCCGCGCCCACCACCACCGAGGCCCCACCGGCCAACACCGGAGGCGGCTACGGGTACTGAGTCCTTGCTAGATTCGGCAGGACTATGAGTACCGCGCCGAATCGCCACGGACACACCCATCGGCTGGATCTCGAGGACGCCTCGATCAGGGACTGGGACGCGGTGGTCGTTGCCGTCGACCCCGATCGCGGCATCGTGCTCGACCGATCCGCCTTCTATCCCGGTGGAGGCGGCCAGCCGCCGGACGAGGGCGTCCTGCTCTGGGGCGGAGTGCGGACCCGCATCGTCGGGACGACCAAGGGCGACGACCTCTACCTGGTACCGCATCAGGCCGATCCCGTACCGCCGGCCGGGACCGCCGTCCGTGGCGCGCTCGACGACGAACGCCGGACGAATCTCATGCGGACCCACTCTGGTCTCCACGTCCTGACCGGGGTGGTCTTCCGCGACTTCGGCGCACTGGTGACCGGCGGGAACATGGAACCGCTGACCGCCCGGATGGACTTCGACCTGGCCGAGGTCCCGCCCGACTTCAGGGACCGCGTCGCCGAGGCCGTCAACCAGGAGATCCGCGAGGACCGCAGGATCACCGTGGACACGCTGCCGCGCGAAGAAGCCTTCGCCATCCCGGACATCATCCGCACCGCCACGAACCTGCTGCCGCCCGACATCGAGGTCGTCCGCATCGTCGACATCGTCGGCCTGGACACCCAGGCCGACGGCGGCACCCACGTGGCCTCCACCGCCATGATCGGCCGGATGGAGATCGTCAAGATGGAGAGCAAGGGCCGCGGTTTCCGCCGTCTCCGCGTCCGCTTCAGCTGACCAGTACGACCAGTTCCCCGCGACGACAGCCCGGCCGCGTCAGTCCAGGCAGAACTCGTTGCCCTCGGGGTCGGTCATCACGATGAAGCCGAGGCTCAGGGGAGGCTCGGGCTCGCTGCGACTCACCCGCTTCGCTCCCAGTCCGACGAGCCGGTCGCACTCAGCTTCGAGCGCCGCCATCCGCTCCTCCCCCTGCAGTCCGGGAGCCGCACGGACGTCGAGGTGGACGCGGTTCTTGGCGACCTTGTCCTCCGGCACCTGCTGGAAGAACAGCCGCGGACCGTCCCCGTCCGGGTCCTCGACGGCCGATCTCGTGTTGCGCTGGTCCTCCGGTACGCCGACCCGTTCGAGGAACTCGTCCCACGCGGCCAGCGGGTCCGCGCCCTCAGGCACGTCGACTCCGGGCGGTCCTGGATGGACGTAGCCCAGCACGTCGCGCCAGAAGGTCGACAGCGTCCGCGGGTCGCGGGCGTCGAAGGTGACCTGGATCTTGCGGCTCATCGAGTTGCTCCGTTCGTAGTGTGCAGGTAGAGGTCCCGCAGCAGGCAGACCTCCGACAGGTGGTGGATCAGTTCGCGGTGGATGTGCAGCACCAGGTCGGCCATCGGCGCCTCGGGGTAGGGCTCTTTCGCGCCGACCGGAACCCGGAGCTCGGCCTCATCGAGGGCGAGTACCCCGGCCATCCACACGTCGACCTGCGCCTCGAGCTGGTCGAGCGCGCCGGCCGCGGTACCGGCGTACTCCCAAGTGTCGTACGACGCCGCCGGTGCGCCGAAGTGCGACGCGTTGCGCGCGGCGAGCACGCCCACGATGACGTGACCGAGTCGCCAGGCAATCGTGGTGAAGGCCGCCGGGACCGGTTCCGGGATCGCGTAGTCCATCGTGAAGTCCCCGGCCCCGACCTGTACGGGCGCCGCCGACGTACCGCGCGGCCGCACGCTCCAAGCGTCCGGCACCGGCGACCAGAAATACTCGTCGTCGGTGAGGCCGTCGAGCCGGTCTCGAAGCTGGTGGTTCCAGTGGTGCTCCCACTGCTCGCGCAGTGTCCGGTTCCAGTCGATCTCGTCTGCATCCATGGACACACCCTGACATCCCAAGCGGACAGGATCGGTCCGCTATCTCTGGCAAGGTGGGTGACATGGACACCGCAAACGGTGACGAGCTCGGTACGACGGAGCGGGTGCTCACCCTGCTCGGGCTGCTGCAGCAACGCCAGGTGTGGACCGGCCCCGAACTCGCCGACCGACTCGGGGTCACGCCGCGCACGGTACGGCGTGATGTCGAGCGGCTGCGCATTCTCGGCTACCCGGTGCACGCCAGCCAGGGGGTCGGCGGCGGCTACCAACTCGGCCCGGGGCAGGACCTGCCGCCGCTGCTGCTCGACGACGAGGAGGCGATCGCGGTCGCGGTCTCGCTGCTCGCTGGGGCGGGTGGCGCGGTCGCCAACGCCGGCGACGCCGCAGTACGGGCGCTGACCAAGCTCGACCGGGTGCTGCCCACCCGGCTACGGCCCGAGGTGCGCGCGCTTTCCGGCTCGGTGGAGTCCTTCGGCGGAGGCCGTACGCCGGTCGACCCCGATGTGCTCATGACGCTGGCCAGAGCCTGCCGCGACGAGGTCGAGGCCGGCTTCGACTACCCGTCCGGGAGCGAGGTGCGACGGCGGCGGGTCGAGCCCTACCGCCTGGTGGCCTCCGACCGGCGGTGGTACCTCCTCGCCTACGACCTCGATCGCGACGACTGGCGCAGCTTCCGCGTCGACCGGATGACCGAGGTGTCGGCACGGACCTGGCACTTCCGCCCGCGGCCGGCGCCCGATGCGGCGGCGTACGTGCAGGAGAGCGTGGCGAGCCGGGTCTATCCGCACCAGGCGCGCTTCCTCGTGCACGCGTCGGCCGATGCGGTGCGCGCGCAGATACCGGCGTCGGCGGCCGTCGTACGACGGCGAGGGGACGACCGCTGCGAGGTGGTCAGCGGCGCCGGCAGCCTTGACTTCGTCCTCCTGCACGTGCTCCTACTGGGGCACGACTTCGAGGCACTCGACCCTCCGGAGCTCGGGGAGCGCTGTCGCGTGCTGGCCGAGAGACTCCGGTCGGCCGGAACCCGCGGGCCAGGGAGCTGACCCGGGCGGTCACAGGCGCGATGGCCCATCTGACGCACGATGGTGGGAGCAGAGGAGTCGAGCTCCTGGACACACCAATGAATGGAGGGAACGATGACGGAGGCGTCGGCACGTCGGAACACCGGTCGGCCACCCGAACTGCTCGGCCAGACGGTGGTGGTGATCGGGGGCAGCCTGGGCATCGGGCTGGAGACTGCCCGGCGCGCTCGCGAGGAGGGCGCCGCGGTGATCATCACCGCGCGCAACCCGGACCGCCTGGCGCAAGCAGGTCGTGAGCTGGGAGCCGATACCGCTGCTTTCGACGCGACCGACTTCGACCAGCTCAGTGCCTTCTTCGGCGAGCTCCCCACGCCGATCGACCACGTGCTGGTGACAGGACCCGGCCCGTACTACGCGCCGCTGGCGGAGATGGAGCTCGACCGGGTTCGCGACGATGTCGAGTCGCATCTCCTGCTCCCCCTGGCGATCGCCCGGAACGCCATCGGCAGGGTGCGCCCAGGTGGGACCCTGCTCTTCATGGGCGGCACAGGCGGCCGCAGTACGGCGCCGGGTATGTCGGTCATCGGCGCGCTGACCGCCGCGACGCCGGCCATGACGAGGAACCTCGCGCTCGAACTGGCGCCGATCCGGGTCAACCTGATCGCGGCCGGGTTCGTCGACACGCCACTGTCTGCCACGATCCTCGGCGACGAGCTCGACGCGCGCCTCGAGGAACTCCGGAAGACGCTCCCGATCGGACGGGTCGTCGGCCCCGAGGACATCGCCAACCTCGCCGTCCACCTGATGGCCAACACGGCCGTCACCGGCGCCACCTTCGACATCGACGGAGGCCAGCAACTCACCTGAGCCCGGCGCCGCCCTCAAGCTACAACGGTGGGTCGACGTCGTCGTAGATGCGGGCTGCGGCGAGCTTGCCGCTCGATCCTCGTGCGTAGACCGCGACGCCGGCCTGGGGTGGCAGGTCGGTCTTGCCCCACCGGGTGACGTTGTACTCCAGCGCGCACGTGTGGCCGTCGTCGACCACCGCGCAGTGCTCGAGCGGAATGCCGCCGCCGTTGGAGAACAGCTGCTCGTAGAACGCGCGGAGGTCGCGCGTGCCCGAGTGTCGATAAGGATCGCCCGCGGGTTCCCGAGCGTAGCCGTCAGCTTCGAAGGTGGAGACGATCGCGTCCACATCACCGGCCGCGAGGGCGCTCTGATAGTCGGCGATGACGCCTGAAGGGTGCACGGTCGAGTCGGCCTGCAGCAGCGGCGGACGGACGGCGTGGCGGCCGGTGACCGGCCACGAGCTGTAGTAGATCCGCAGCTCGGTCAGCCGGCCGTCGTGCGGATGGTCCGCGACGATCGCGAGCGGCAGAGCCACCGCTCCGCCGTCGATGTGCAGGACCACTTCCTCGAAGCCACGCGTTTCGAGGACGACATGGCCGCCGTCCTCGACCGAGACCTCGTGTTCCGCGAACCACACGTTCATCTCCGCGACGTACGCCTCGAACGCCTGCCTGCCCTGGATCCGGCCCCGGACGGGATGAAGCAGCAAGGGCTCACCGGCGAACGAATCCAGCAACGCGTCGAGCTCACCGGACAGCAATCCGTCGAAGAAGGGGACAGCCACCAGCTCGGCGCGGCGCCGCTTCTCCAGCAGTCGCTCCAGCGCCCGCGCGCTGAACAGATCAGGCACCCACGGCACGCCCCCGAGTGTATTCCCGCGCGCGGTCGCTGGGACAGCCGTACGTGATCAGGTCGGCAGTTCTGTGCCCGCCTGCTCGGCGACCATGTAGGCGGCGTACCACGCCGGCCACTGCTCGTCGGGCTCTCCGGTGAGCTTCTCGTGCTCGCCGTGGGCCAGCGCCGCACGGAGCAACGCGTCCATGAGGTCCTTCTCCGAGGCGTACGACGTCACGCCGGTGTCGATGCGGCCGGGGAGCCGGGTCGTGATCTCCTGCAGCAGCCACGTGTTGCCGTCCGGGTCGCTGAACGTGGCGAAGGAACCGTAGCTGGCCTGGTCGTCCGCCCGGCCGCTGCCACGACCGGTGCCGTCCGCCTGGAACTGAGCGCCCGGCGACTCGGGGTGGAACACCTCACTGACAGCGGCACCGTGGGCGACGAGGTCCTCGCGCGCGGCCTCGATGTCGGAGACGACGAGGTAGAGGCCCTGGGCCGAACCGGGCGTGGCCGAGGTGATGTTCGAACCGAACTGGACCGAGGCCGGCGAGCCCGGCGAGGTGTACTGGACGACCCGGAAGCCGTTGTCGAAAGCGAAGTCGGCGTCGAGCCTCCAGCCGAGGTTGCCGTAGAACGTCTTCGCCCGGTCGACATCCGTCACCGGGATGACGATGGCCTCGAGCTTCAGGTCGACGGTGCCGGCGGTCGGGTCATTGGTAGAAGCTGTGCTGGCTTCGGCGGTGCTCATTGATTGCCTCCTGGTCGGGTCGCTGTCGAGCACAAGCTTGTCGCCTTCACCGCGGCCTCGCACCAGTGCGACACCCTGGTCAGTCCCTGGAGCCTCCGTCGGCCAGGTCATCGCCGCCGGGAGAGTCGGATGACCAGGTACCGGGCGCTCGTCTTCCGCTGCGCCCGTTTCTGATCACGGGCGATGCCAGCTGCTCAGCTTGTCCGGGTTCAGTACGACCCACACAGCAGTGACCTCGTGCCCAACGACGGTCAGGCTGACCACGGCGATCGCCTGGCCCGCCCGACGCAGCGCCAGGCCCATCCGGCCGTTGACGGGCTCGACGGCCAGAGCAAGGCTCTGCGGACCGGTCAGCAGAGCTGAGACGAACCGGGCGGCCTCACTTGCTCCCTGCACCGGACTCAGCGGAGCTCGCACCTTGCCGCCACCATCGCTGACCACGATGGCGTCAGCGGCCAGGATCGTCTCCAACGTCGCGGTGTCTCCCCGCTCGCATGCCGCGGCGAACCGCTGCACGACCCGGGCATGCCTCCTGAGCATCGCCTGGGTGGATCTCCGTAGATGGCGACGACCGTCCTCCAGCCCGGTATCCACCTGCGCCACCTGAGCGAGTAGCGGGGAGTGAACCAGGCTGGCACGCTCCGACTGCACCGCGGGCGCGGTCACCACCGGAGATTCCACGGCACTGAGGGAACCGAGCAGCTCGAGGCACACCGATCCTGCCGTCCTGGTGAGCCAAGCTCGCGGTACGGCGAGGGCGCGCTCGTCGTCGTCGAGGGCGTACCAGCGGCGATAGGTCTCCTGGACTATCCGGTCGGCCGTGGTGGCAGAGTCGAAGATCCACAACCCGATCTCGAGCAGGTGCTGCCGTTCGTCGAGCAACTCCACGAGCGACTCGACGGCAGGCCGCGTCTCAGCCATGGTGGGCGGTTCTCGCCCGTCCGCCGGCCACCAGGGTCGTCCGCACGATGTCCTCTGTTCTCTAGGTAGTGCCAGCTAAGACCAGACAACCCTCCCGGTTGTGACGTCTTTCCGGTGCGATTTTCCGACGGATCAGCGTGCGGTCGCAATTCTCGCCGAGTACTGCGATCCACCGCCGTCAGCTGCGAAGTTCGGGTTCGACGTACTCGAAGATCGGGCCGGCGCTAGTGCCGTCTCCGCTGTCGAAGGACGTATTAGGTGCTGGGCGGCTGACCGCGTGGATCAGCTGCATCGAGACTTGTCCGGTGGCGAGCAGGCGGCTGAGGCGCTCGCCTTGGCGGGCGGCCAGTGTGTAGGCGCGCGCCGACTGATGTCTCGCGGCGATGACCGCGTTGACCTGTTCCACTCGCCGTGACCAGGACAACGGAGCGGCATCCGGGCGGCCGGTCTGCTCGAGCAGCGTGAAACCAGTACGGTCGAGGAGCCCGGCGAGCTCGTCCTGGGTCGGGAAGTGGTTGCCCTCAGGACCCGGAAGACTCTGGGGGCTTCCGGCAACGACCACCAGGAGGCCCAGCGAGGCGCCAGGGGTCAGCACTCGATGGATCTCGCCGAGCAGCGCGGCCTTGTCCTTGACAGTGCACAGGACACCCAGGCACCAGGCGGCATCGACAGAGCCCGTCCGCAACGGAATCCGTGCTCCGTCGGCGGCGATGACCGGCAGTCCGAAGAGCCGTGCGGCGGCCCGGCCCGCGGCCTGCATCGGCTCCAGCAGAACGGGCCGTACTCCGAACCGCTCGGCCGCCCAGGCCGCCGGACCGCCGGCACCCGCACCGACGTCCAGCAACCTGGTCCCGGCCGACAGCTCGCAGGCCTCGGCCAGCCAGGCCAGCGCAGCCGGGCTCGCGCTGCCACGACAGGCGGCCGGTATCGCGTACCGGACGCCGAGCTCCTCGACGGCGTCGGCGGTCCAGCCCGCGACATCGTCGAACTCGGCAACCATCGCCGCTGCGGTCACGACAGAACTCCCGTCTGGTCCGGGTACTGGTCAGGCGGGCCGGGGTACGCGGCGGTCCTTGCGCTGGGCAAGCTCTTCGTCGTCCACCAGCACGAGCATCGGCTGGTCCGGCTGACACAGCATCGTCACCGTGAAGCGCAGCTTGGTGTCATCGCGGTTGTTCCCGTCCTGGTAGTGAATGAGGTCGCCACCTGGTTCCCAGAACGCCTCGCCGGCCCGAACGACCCGCGGGGCCTCGCCTTCGAGCTCGAACAACATCTCGCCTTCGACCACGTAGCCGAAGGCCGGACCGCCGGGGTGCCGGTGGGGCGGCGCACCCGGGTCGCCCGGCGGGTACTCGATGACCACGGTCATCGCGTGGGATCCAGGCGTGACGGTGGGCGGCTCCACCTCCTGCAGCACGGTCAGCGCCGTCTGCCAGGCGGTTGATCTCGGCGGCTGCTCGGCAGCGACCGGTTCGGTTTCGGGCATGGCTTACCTCCAGGGCGAGTCGGGGTGGGATGGCGAGGCGAGCGAGTGGTCTACGAGTCCGCGGCCGCGCGGCCCGACCAGGTGGTGTAGCTGATCTCACCGAGGATCGCGTCGCCGTCCGGGACGAGGGCACTCTCAGCGGGTGAGATTCCGTAGTACATGGCGTCGGGGTCGGTCACGACCGCGCGGCTGTCGTTGCCGGCAGCAAGCACCTGCCGGAAGAACTCGTCCATCCGGAAGCGGTCCGGACCCGCGACCTCGACCTGGCCGTTCAGCGGCGCGGCGACCGCGACCCGGCCGACGGCCTGGGCGACCTCTTCGCCGGCGATGGGCTGGAAGAACACGTGGGCCAGATGGACCTCGCCGTCCTGGGTGGCGGCGTCCGCGATGCTCGCCACGAACTCGAAGAACTGAGTGGCGCGCACGATCGAGTAAGGGATCGAGGAGCTCTCGATCAGCTTCTCCTGTGCGAGCTTCGCCCGGAAGTATCCGCTCTCGAGGAGCTGCTCGGTGCCGACGACCGACAGCGCGACGTGGTGGCCGACTCCCGCCTCGGACTCCGCGGCGAGCAGGTTGCGGGTGGAGGTCTCGAAGAACTCCAGTACCGCGGCGTCCTCCCAGTTCGGTGAGTTCGAGACATCGATCACCACGGAGGCCCCGGCGAGAGCGTCCGCAAGCCCTTCACCCGTGATGGTGTTGACTCCTCTGTTCGGCGACGCCGCTACCGCCTCATGACCGTGCTCGCCGAGCTTCGTCACGAGCTTCGATCCGATCAGGCCGGTACCGCCGATAACCACGATCTTCATTGCAAACCTTCCTCACATCCGGGGCACGAGTTGCCGTCCGGTCAGCAGCTAAGACAGGACAGCCCCACGACCTGTGACAGCCAGCTCGAACACCTCGGCGACAGCCCGCACGAATGCGGCAGGTGCTTCACGAGGAAGGTTGTGACCGGCGTTCGGCACCTGATGGTGGGCCCGCGGACCGACGAAGTGTGCGGCGCTGGAACTGCCGTCGGTGGCGGGAAAGTTGCCATCGGCCGAGCCGTCCAGCGTCACAGCCGGGACCACGATCGCGGGCGCGGTGGCGAGTACGCGTTCATGCTCCGCGTAGGCGGCCGAACCGGCGGCATGTCCTAGGCGGTGACGGTAGGAGTGGATCACGACGTCGACGTAGTCAGGGTTCGCGAAGGCCTCCGCCGCCAGGTCCAGGTCGGCGTCCTCGAAGGCCCACTGAGGTGAGTTGCGTCGCCAGATCACCTCGGCGATCTCCCGCCGGTTCGCGGTCAGGCCGGCGTGACCACGATCGGTGAGGAAGTAGAAGAAGTACCAGAAGCCGGCCTCCAGCTCCGGGCGGATCGGATTCATCGCGGTACTGATGTCCTGGATCAGGTAGCTGTTCACTGAGACCAGCCCGGTGACGCGGTCGGGCCAGAGCGCGGCGGCTACGCAGGCGGCCCGGCCACCCCAGTCGTAGCCGGCCAGCACCGCCGCGGGAATGCCGAGAGCATCCAGCAGGTCGACCACGTCCTTCCCGAGCGCGGCCTGCTGCCCGGATCTCGGCGTCTCCGGATCGAGGAACCGAGTCGGCCCGTGTCCCCGCAGGTACGGGACGATCACCCGGTAGCCGGAATCGGCCAGTCGGGGAGCCACCTCGACATAGCTGTGGATGTCGTAGGGGAATCCATGGAGGAGGAGCACCGGAGGTCCGCCGGCGGGACCGACCTCGTAGTACGCCACATCGAGGATCTCTGTGGTGACGTGCATCAGCGGTTCAAGGCGTTTGCTCATGGTGCTCCCCCTCCCTGTTGGTCACTTGGAGACAGCCTCGACGGCGTCGAGGATGGATGCGGCGACAGGACCGGGCTGTGACACGCTCAACGCGTGCGAGCCGCCCGCCACCTCTCGGGTGCCCCGGGAGCCGGCGCGTTCGGCGAAGAACCGGTGAGCGGCGAACGGGATGTTCAAATCCTGGTCGCTGATCACGAACCACGACGGGAGGTTCTTCCAGGCCGGCCTGGCGGTAGGGAGCCCGTCGGTGAGTGCGGCTTCCGTGACCGGTCGCTGCGTGGCGGCCATCAGTGCGGCCTGTTCGGCGGAGACATCGGCGGCGAACTGGTGGTGGAACGCCTCCGGCCTGATGACGAACTCGTTGCCGCCGGTGGACACCGGGTAGGCGGCGAGGGCCTCGCCCAGAGTGCTACCGGGGAACTTGCCCGACAACTCCAGGGCGCTCTCGCCCTGCTCGGGCGCGAACGCGTCGACGTACACGAGACCGACCACCAACTCGTTGGCCGCGGCCGCCTCGGTGATCACAATGCCTCCGTAGGAGTGCCCGACCAGCACGACAGGCCGGCCGATCCCCGCGATCACGTCGCGCACATAGGCCGCGTCACCGGCGACGCTGCGCAACGGGTTGGCGACCGCGACGGCCTCGATCGACTTCGCCTGCAACTGCTCGATGACGCCGTTCCAGCTCGCGGACTCCGCGAACGCCCCGTGCACGAGGACAACGACGGGCTTCTGCTCAGTCATAGGTTCCTGCTTTCTGCTGTGGTGGGGATCAGTTGGTGCCGAGTGCCTTGCGAAGGGCGTGGACCGCCTGCACCATCGCGCCGGTGGTCGCGGCGGTCTCGCGGACGGGGTTGAGCATCATGAAGCCATGCCCTTGGCAGTGAGGTACGGGCCGTCGGCGAACTCGCGGTAGCTGTCGGTGTCCTGGCCCGCGTCGGTGACCGGGTAATACTGTGAGGTCGCGTCGGCGATTTCTTGCGCCGCGGCCTCGAGGATGTGCGTGGTCACTGGTGCTTCCTTCCGTTAGGCGGTTGCTACGGAGAAAGACAGGACAGCCACCTCTCTTGTGACGTCGGTCCATGTGACGGCATCGGTTCGACGCGCTGTCACAAATCTGCCCTGTTCCCGGTCCGCCAAGGATCGAGGAAGGGGCCTGGGGCAAGCAGATGGTCACCGCCTGGCGCGGCTCGGGCGGCTAGGCGGGATCGGGCGGCGTGGCTCCGTTGTTGCGGGCTTCGATGGCCCTGACGGTGTTTCCGAACGCCTTTCCCAGCACGCGGCTGCCGGCGAGCCCGACCACGGCCCCCAGCAGGCGCCCCTTCGCGTTCTTGCCTTCGCGGACGACGACCGCGTCGATGTCGGTCCGGCCGTCGGGTCGCGGCGTCAAGGTGTAGGTGTGGCCCGACCTGCCGCCCCAGATGTTGGAGTCGGTGGTGGTGAGAACGATGTGGTTCGGGTCGGTCCAGTCGTAGTCCAGGCGTTCCCAGATGCCGCCCGAGCCCTCGGTGACGTCGGCGTGACCGGGACTCTGGTCGTGCACTTTGAGGTACTTGTCCGCGCTGTTGCCGAAGATCTTCGAGCGGCCCGGGCCGAAGTCGGTGAGCCCGGCGATGAACTGCTCAGGCGTCGAGGTGGTCGTTTCTTTGACATGGATCGTGGCCATCTGGGTTTCCGTTTCTCGAGGAGTTGCGCTTGCTACCACTCTGCAGCCCCGGACGACCCGTTTCACCTGTGGAGGCCCTGGTCAGCCGCCTGGTTACTCCTGCCACCCCCGTGCGGACTCAGGGCACTAGGTGAGCGGCAGGCCGAAGCCCGGGCGGTCGGGGACGGTCAGCTCGCCGTCCCGCCAGAGGTATCCGCTGGTGTCCACACCGATCGTCTCACCGGGAACGCCCTCGACTGTGTCCACGTGGCCCAGTCCGGCGGCGAGCTGAGCCGCGTACAGAGTCTTGAGGGGCAGGCCCCAGGCATGCGGTGACGCGTGGGCGCCGAGCTCGGCGATCCTCGGCATGACCGAGCGCCAACTCGTCAGCCCGAACGAGACCACGTCCATCAGTAGGACGTCGATGTCTCCGCGGCCGGCGATCTTCAGCAAGGTCTCCACCTCAGGATCGCTCTCCCCCTCGGCGATCAGCGTCGCCGACCCGGCGTCGCGCAGGTGACTCCGC
Organism: Kribbella sp. VKM Ac-2568; assembly: GCF_004345365.1. Lineage (GTDB taxonomy): Bacteria > Actinomycetota > Actinomycetes > Propionibacteriales > Kribbellaceae > Kribbella > Kribbella orskensis. Next base: position 22,381 of record NZ_SLVF01000020.1, on the reverse strand, counting down.
AGCCGGGCGAGGTCGGCCGCGTCGTCGAGGAACGGCTCCTCCACCCAGTAGAGCCCGCAGTCGGTGACCGCCCGTAGGTACTCGATGAACCCGGCGCAGTCATAGCCGTCGTTGGCGTCCACGAGGATCCGGTGCTCTGGATAGGCCCTCCGGACCGCCCTGGTCACCTCGATGTCCCTGGCGCCGCCGGCGGCGCGGTCCATCCACCGGTTGCCGCGACCTATCTTCAGCTTGAACGCCCGGTACCCGGCCGCGTCGTCGGCGGCACAGTCGGCCAGTACGGCGGGCACTCCGCGCGGGCCGTCGTCCGGATCGAGATCGGCGAAGTAGATCGCTCCGTCGTAGCACGGGACAGTGCTCCGACCGTGTCCCCCGAGCAACGTGTGGACGGGTAGGTCCTCGATCTGGCCGACCAGGTCATGCAACGCAAAGTCCAGACCTCGCAGCGCTTCGTGACGTACGCCGCTGCCGGGATCGATCAGGTCGGCCACCGACCGTCCGGTCACCTGTTCGGCCGGGACGGGACCGGCGACCAGTCCCCAGCCGACCCTGCCGGTGTCGGTACGGATGACCACGATGTCGGAGTCGCCGCCACTACCATGGCTCCCGAGACGAGCGTTCCGACCGACCGTCCGGGGATAGCGGGTGCGGATGGTCGAGAGCTCTACGCTGCGGATGTAATGGCGATCCAATGACATCTGTTCTCCTCCTGCTACCGGAGCGCGCGGTCCCCCACCGCGGCTCCAACCGACTACTGACCGATCGCTCCCGATCATGCTCAGTCCGGTGAGTCTCACACTCCGAGAGATCGGGTGGCGCATTCGTGTCCGGCGGGTGGGCCACGCTGTCGCGGACCGGCGAAGAGCTCTAATCTCGTTGGAGAGATGACGATTGGTGGCGGGGCGCAGCTTCGCGGTCGGCGAGCGGAGTGCGCGCGGCTGGACCGTCTGGTGGCCGACGTGCGCTCGGGCCGGGGTCAGGTCCTGATCGTCCGCGGTGAGGCAGGTATCGGAAAGTCCGCTCTGCTCGACTACCTGGTCGGACAGGCCGACGGCATCCGGGTTGCCCGCGCGGCTGGGTTCGAGTCCGAGATGGAACTCCCTTTCGCCGGCCTGCACCAGTTGTGCGCTCCGATGCTCGACCTCGGCGATCGCCTGCCGCGACTGCAGCGCGAGGCGCTTGCGGTCGCGTTCGCCGAGAGTGTCGGGGGCCCGCCGGACAGGTTCCTGATCGGCGTGGCGGCGCTGAGTCTGCTGGCGGAGGCGTCCGGCCGGCAGCCGCTGCTGTGCGTCATCGACGATGCGCAGTGGCTGGACCAGGCTTCGGCGCAGACACTGGCCTTCGTCGGCCGGCGTCTGTTCGCCGAGCGCATCGCCATGGTTTTCGCCGTCCGGGAGCCCGCGGCCGGTCCCCAGTGGCGAGGTTTCCAGGATCTGGTCGTCGGCGGCCTGGCGGACGAGCATGCCGGGGCCCTGCTCGATGCCGTGGTCCCCGGGCGGCTCGACGTCCACATCAGGGACCGGATCGTGGCGGAGACACGCGGCAATCCGCTGGCGCTGCTGGAGCTACCGCGGGGACTGACGACGGTCCAGCTGGCGGATGGGTTCGAGCGGCCGGCCACCCGACCGCTGGCAAGCCAGATCGAGCAGAACTTCGCGCAACGGGTGCAGTCGCTCCCGCCGCAGACGCAGCGGTTGTTGCTGACCGCCGCGGCCGAGTCGGTCGGCGACGTACCGCTCCTGCTCCGTGCTCTCACGATCCTGGGTGTCCCGGTCAGCGCGGCAGCACCTGCCGAAGCGGCCGGCCTGATCGAACTCGGTGCACGAGTCCGGTTCCGGCATCCCCTGGTGCGGTCGGCGACGTATCGAACGAAGGCCTCGGCCGACCGCCGCGAAGTACACCTGGCCCTCGCCGAGGCGATCGATCCGGGCCTCGATCCCGACCGGCGCGCCTGGCATCGCGCCCACGGAGCCGACGGTCCGGATGAGGACGTCGCCGGCGAGCTGGTCAGCTCCGCCGACCGGGCACAACGCCGCGGCGGTGTCGCGGCCACGGCGGCCTTCCTCCAGCGGGCGACCGAGCTCACCCCGGACCCGGCCGAGCGGGCTGCCCGCGCCCTGGCCGCCGCCCGGGCCACCCTCCACGCCGGCGCTTTCGACACCGCACTGAGACTGCTCGTCACCGCCGACGAGGGGCCGGCGGACCCCCTGCACCGGGCCCACGTGAATCTCCTGCGCGCGCAGATCGCGTTCGCCTCCGGTCACAGCGTGGAAGGCGCTCACCTGCTCCTGGACGCAGCCCGCCGGCTCGAACCGCTCGACCTCGAACTCGCCCGCGACACTTACCTCGACGCGATCGCGGCCTCGATGTTCGCCGGGCGCCTCGCCCCCAGTTCCCCGCAGACCGAAGTGGCGCGAGCAGCCCGTGCGGCCCCGCAGCCGAAGACACCTCGCAAGCACGATCTACTGCTGGAAACCGTGGCTGTGCTCTTCACCGACGGCTATCCGGCGGCGGTACCCCTGGCCAAGAAGGCGCTCCGGCGGTTCTCGGACGAGGAGCTGGCGGAGCAGAGCGATCTGCGCTGGCTCTGGCTGGCATCGCGCACCGCCGTCGATCTGTGGGACGACGAGAACTGGGACGTCCTCACCGCGCGGCACCTCAGGATCGCCCGCGAGCTGGGCGATCTCACCGAGCTCCCGCTGGTGATGAACTCCCGGGTCCTGCTGGATCTGTTCGCCGGAGAGTTCGCGACGGCATCCTCGCTGGTCGGGGAGATCCGGACGATCGCGGAGGCGACCGGGATCGGCCTGGCACCGTACGGCGCCATCGCCGTTGCCGTCTGGCGTGGCAATCCGGACGAGGCCGGCCCTCTGATCGCCGCGACCATCGACGACGTCACGGCGCGGGGCGAAGGCGCTGGGTTGTCCTTCACCCACTGGGCGAACTCCGTGCTCATGATCAGCCTCTCCAGGTACCAGGAGGCGCTGGCGGCGGCCAGAGCCGCCATCGTGGATCCGAAAGACTTCGGTGTCGCCGACTGGGCGCTGCCAGAGCTGGTCGAGGCGGCAGCGCGGAGCGGGCGGCCCGAGCTGGCGGCTGACGGCTTCGACCGGCTGACCGAGATGGCGCAGGCCAGCGGCACGGACTGGGCGCTAGGCCAGCTCGCTCGCTCGAGAGCCCTGCTGGCGACCGGCCCGGCGGCCGAGTCCGAGTATCTGGAGGCCATCGAACGACTCGGCCGGACGCGCATCCGGATGGATCTCGCCCGGGCGCACCTGGTCTATGGCGAGTGGCTCCGCCGGGAGGGTCGGCGCCAGGATGCCCGCGGCGAGCTGCGGACGGCGTACGACATCCTCTCCGCGGCTGGTGCCGACGCGTTCGCCGACCGCGCGCGCCGTGAGCTCGCCGCCACCGGTGAGGTCATCGACGAGCGCGCACGCCGGGCCGGTGACAGCTTGACCGCGCAGGAGGCACAGATCGCCGAGCTCGCCGGCGCCGGCCTGACGAATGCCCAGATCGGAGCCCAGATGTTCCTCAGCCAGCACACGGTCGAGTGGCATCTGCGCAAGGTCTTCACCAAGCTGGGCATCACCTCCCGACGGCAGCTCCGCCCACCGGCCGCCGAGGCCGCGCCGGCCGATCCCGGTCTCACCGGCTAGGAGGACCTGTCACAAACCGCGTGGTTACCCGGTCCTAGCAGGTGCATCCCCAGTCTCACCGGAGGTCATTCAGTGCCAGAAGCGTCAACCACGGCCCCGCGACACTCGCATGGCAGCCACCCTGCCGCGCGTGACCATTGCCTCAGCGCCGTACGGGCTGTGGACCGGCCGACCGGGGCGGCCCGCTACGGGCGCATGTTCCCGGGGCTGGACCCGCTGGGCACGGATCCCGGACTGCTGATGCGTGCCGGCGGCGACGGCGGTATCTGCGACGCCGCCGCGGTCCTGGACGAGGTAGCCGCCGGCGACGACGCCACCGAGGCCGCCGGCTGGCCGTTCTTCGGCCAGTTGATCGCCCACGACATCACCGCCGATCGCTCGCCCATCGCCGGCGGCGTCAGTTCCGAGGCGCTGCGCAACGCCCGCGTGCCGAAGCTCAACCTGGAGATCGTCTATTCCGACGGCCCGATCGGCTCGCCGTACCTGTTCGACCTCGCCGACCCGGCGAAGTTCCTGCTCGGCCCCGACGGCGGCGACGTACCGCGCAACCAGCAGGGAGTGGCCCTGATCGGCGACCCCCGCAACGACGTGCACCTGTTCTCGCTGACACTGCACGTCGCCCTGCTGCACGCGCACAACCGCATCGTCGACCTGCTGCGCGAGAAGGGGGTGTCCGAGCCCGAGGTCTTCGACCGGGCCCGGATCACCCTCACCTGGCACTACCAGTGGATCGTGGTCCACGACTTCCTGCCCCGGCTGGTCGGGGCTCCTCTGACGGAGCAGGTGCTCACCGAGGGCGGCCGCTGGTACGCGCCGGGGCCGTTGGAGGCGTACATCCCGCTGGAGTTCGCCGACGCGGCGTACCGCTACGGCCACGGCCAGATCCGGCACACCTACCGACTGGTCGAGGGCGGTCCGGCCGTGCCGCTCTTCCCCGACCTGGTCGGGTTCGGCCCACTGTCCGCTGACCGGCGCCTGGATCTCACACAGGTTTTCGATGTGCCCGGACACCCGCCCGCGCAGCGCGCCAAACGGCTCGACGGCCGGCTCGCCGCCAGCCTCATCGGACTTCCCGAGCAGGTCACCGGCGCGGTCGACAACAACTCCTACCGCTCCCTGGCGGTCCGCGACCTGCTGCGCGGCGAGACCACCGGGCTGCCCAGCGGTGAGGCGATCGCCCGGCTCGTCGGCGCGGCGCCGCTGACCTCCGACGAACTGGAACAGGCCTGGCCGCACGGCACCCCGCTTTGGTTCTACATCCTCAAGGAGTCCGAGCACCGCGGTGGCGGAGACCGGCTGGGCCCGGTCGGCGGCCAGATCGTGGCAGAGGTCCTGATCGGGCTGCTCCGCGCCGACCCGGCGAGCTACCTGAGCCTGGAATCGGACTGGGAGCCGACCCTGCCCGCGGCCGGACCCGCCTTCGGCCTGGCAGACCTGCTGGCTATGACGCCTGCTGTGGCCCGCTGACCAACGCTTCTTGAATTCCGATGGCCCGGCGCCGCTCAGCAGTTGCTGCTTGGTCCCCACGTGCTGGTCGAAGCCGTCCTGTGCGGGAACGCCTGGGCCCGGCCGTCGACCGTCGACACGTCGTCGAGCGGTACGTCCAGCCGGGCCAGCGCCCGGTTCGCCCCGTCCGCCTGGATCTCGGCGAAGCGCGCATGCTGATCCCACACGTCAGGATTCGGCGACACCTTGATGAAATCCGGCGTGGGGAAGCTTGCCCCGGTGATCACCACGAACACCCCTTCGAACGACTCGGCCAGCGGGGACCAGTGTCCCGTGCCAAAGGGTTCGTCAGGGCTGGATACAGCCGGTCAGGACTGGAGCCTGCCTGTCAGGACTGGAAGAAGGCGAGCAGGTCGGCGTTGACGGCGTCAGCCTGGGTGGTCGGCATGCCGTGCGGGAAGTCCTTGTAGGTCTTGAGGGTCCCGTTCGCCAGGAGCTCCGCCGATCGGGGGCCTGCTGCGATGTAAGGCACGATCTGGTCGTCCTCACTGTGGATCACCAGCACCGGGATGGTGATCTTCTTCAGGTCTTCGGTGAAATCGGTCTGGGAGAAGGCGACGATGCCGTCGTAGTGGGCCTTCGCGCCGCCCATCATGCCCTGGCGCCACCAGTTCGCGATGATCGCCTCGGACGACTCGACGCCCGGCCGGTTGTACCCGTAGAACGGCCCGGTCGGCAACGCGCGGTAGAACTCCGAGCGGTTCGCGGCCAGTTGTGCCTGCAGATCGTCGAAGACCTCCTTCGGCAGGCCGTCCGGGTTGGCGTCGGTCTTCAGCATCAGCGGTGGCACCGCGCTGATCAGCGCGGCTTTGACGGCCCGGCTCTCGCCGTGCCGGGCCAGGTAGTGAGTGACCTCCCCGCCACCGGTCGAGTGGCCGACGTGGATGGCCTCGTGCAGGTCGAGATGCTCGACGACAGCAGCCAGGTCGTCCGCGTAGTGGTCCATGTCGTGGCCGTCGGCGGTCTGCGTGGACCGGCCGTGACCACGACGGTCATGAGCGACGACGCGATACCCCTGCTGCAGGAAGAACAGCATCTGGTTGTCCCAGTCGTCGGCCGATAGCGGCCATCCGTGACTGAAGACGATCGGCTGGCCGCTTCCCCAATCCTTGAAGAAGATCTCGATGCCGTCGCTGGTCGTGATCGTTCCCATTCCGTGCCTCCGTTTGATCGGTGTGGGGCGGCCCAGAGTGTCTTGGCCAGCCTAACGATTTCGACCGGCGTCGGGCAGTGCCTAATCCAGGTAGTTGCGCAAGGCGCTGGTGGCGGTGATGCATAACCAGGTCGTCTGGTTCAGTGTCTCGAGCCGTTCGTCGAGGGCGTGCCGGATCTGGTCGGGGCGGCCACCGGCCAGCTCGTCGAGGACCTGGCGGATCGCGTCGAAGCGGTAGCCGACATCTCGGAGCAGAGCGATCACATTGAGCCGGCCGAGTTGCTCGGCGTCGTACAGGCGGTATTCGGTCGACGGCTCACGTGTGGGGTGGAGCAGTCCCTGACGTTCCCAGAAGCGCACGGCGGAAGGTCTCACGCCGACGGTCCTTGCGGCTGCCTTGATTCGGACCGCCGCTCGGCCGCGCGCCTGCGAGACCTGCCTGGATCGGCGCAGTACCGCGTCGGTGGCCTCGAGGGCCGCGGCGATCCGGATGCGTTGGCTGTCGAGTGCCGCATGCCGCGAGTTGACGAGGGCAAAGGCGGTCGGGCGATCGCCGAGATGAACGGCGCGCATGACCTCGAGGGCGCCCTGCCAGCCGTAGCCGTCGATCAAGATCCTCGAGACCCGGAGTGCCTCGACGTGGTCGGCCGAGTAGCGGCGGTAACCGTTGGCCCGACGCTCTGCCGCCGGCAGGAAGCCGACCCGCTCGTACGTGCGGATCTGGGTGACGCCGAGGCCGGCCATCCGGGCCAGGTCGATCGGCCGCAGCTGCGTCCGGGGGTTTGACCTACGGCGCAGGCTTTTGGCAGCGCCTGAAGCGTCATCTGGCACAAGCGATCTCCCTAACCCTTCAGCTTGCATGAAGCTCCTAGTTTGAGCCTATGAGGACAGATGGGGTCACCGACAGTGAGTCCGGACCAGTTGTTTCGGTGCGACGACTCGGTATGACGTACCGCGCGCCGGTGCGGGAGGCAGGGCTGCGGGCGGCGTGGCGTTCGGCGGTGAAACGCGAGTACCGGGAGATCGAAGCGGTAGCCGAGGTGTCCTTCGATCTCCATGCCGGCGAGGTCGTCGGGTTCATCGGTCCCAATGGCGCAGGGAAGACCACGACGATGAAGATCCTGTCCGGCATCTTGCATCCGACTGTCGGTGAAGCCCGGGTGCTCGGCTTTGTGCCCTGGCGACGGCAGCACGACTACCTCAAGAAGATCGCCCTCGTCCGAGGCAGCCAACCTATCGGTGGTCCCGCCGAACTGACGGTGATGGACTCCTTGCGCTACCAACAGCTTCTGTACGAGGTATCGCACGCCGACTTCCGCGCCAACGTCGCCGAACTGGTCGGCATGCTCGGCCTCGAGTCGTTGCTGGACCGGCAGGTGCGCGCCCTGAGTCTGGGCGAACGGATGCGGGCCGGGCTCGCCACGACCCTGGTGTACCGGCCGAAGGTGCTGTTCCTGGACGAGCCGACGCTCGGACTCGACGTGTCCGCGGCGGCCGCGCTACGCCGATTCGTCGCGGACTACGCGGTCCGAACCGGCGCGACGGTTCTGCTCACCAGCCACTACATGGCCGATGTGGCGTCGTTGTGCCGGCGAGTGATCCTGATCGATCGGAGCCGGGTCCGCTACGACGGTGACCTGAACTCGCTGGCCACCCCCGTGTCGCCGTACAAGCTGATCAAGCTCCATTGGCGGACGTCGGCTTCGAGTTCGGTGATGCTGCGGTGGGCGGAGCGGCGGAGTCTGCGGTTGGTGAGTTCGGCGAACCAGCGTTCGACCAGGTTGAGCCGCGCGCCCAGCATGACTCGCCCATTCACACCGTGTCGGCGTACGTCTGGTCCTCGTGACGGGCCCGGGCGGCTTCGATGTCGGGGACGTGTTGTTCGGCCCAGAGTCGTACGGCGCGGAGCGGGACCAGGAGGGAGCGTCCTAGTGGTGTCAGGGCGTATTCGACATGTGGCGGGTTTTCGGCGTACTCGTGCCGGCTGATCAGGCCGTCGACTTCGAGGGAGCGGAGGGTCTCGGTCAGGACCTTCGGGGTGATGCCTTGGATGTGTGCTTTGAGGTCGGTGAAGCGGCGGGGGCCGTCGGCGAGGGCGTTGACGACGAACACGGTCCAGCGGGCGCCGATGCGGTGGAGCACGGTTCGGCTCGGACAGGTCGCCGCCATCACGTTGTACGCCTTGCCCATGGGTGCTCCCAGTTCCGTTGAAGATACCGGTATCAAATCCATACCGTGAGATCCATCCTACGAGAGGGAGTGACGAAAGTGGAACGGATCCTGGTCATCGGCGGTGCACGGGCGCTGGGGGCGGCAGTCGCGCGGCGTGCGGTGAACGACGGGTACGAGGTGGTGATCGGTGCACGTGATCTGGCTGCCGCCGAGGCGCTGGCGGCCGGGATCGACGCGACCGCGGTGCGAATCGATCTGCAGGACGAGACGACGATGGCCGCCGCGGCCACGCGGCTCACGGATGGGATCGACCACATCGTGACGACCGGTTCGGCGCCGCACGACGTTCGGGCTGTCGAACTGGATCACGACAAGCTGATCGCCGCGTTCACGGCGAAGGTGATCGGACCGATGCTGGTCGCCAAGCACTTCGCGCCGGTGCTGCGGCCGAACGGGTCGATCGTGTTGTTCTCCGGGGTCGTCGGGTGGCGGCCGGGACCAGGCTCGCTGGTCAAGGGGGTGACCAACGGTGCGGTCGAGTACGTCGCTCGCCATCTCGCGGCGGACCTCGCCCCGGTGCGGGTCAACGCCATCTCGCCCGGTGTCGTCGACTCGGGTGCCTGGGACCGGTTGGGCGACGGCAAGGCCGGCTTGCTGAGCAAGAGTGCCGCTGGAACGCTGGTCGGACGGTACGGCGAGTCCGACGACGTCGTCGACACGGTGATGTGGCTACTCCGCGCGGGCTTCATCTCCGGCGAGACAGTCCACCTTGAGGGCGGCGCCCGCCACAAGACCTCCTGATGTCACGCGAGCCCGTCAGCTGCTGAGCACCTTCGAGTTCGCGAGTGCCTGGTGTCGTGAGTCGGCAATTCGCCGGCAGGATGCGGCGAGGGTGTCGAGGATCTGGTCGGCGGGACACTAGGTCTGGAGGACAGGGGCGATGGTCTTCGTCCGCGCGCCTTCATAGGCGGCCAGGAGGATCCCGAGTACTGCGATGCCCTCCTCGTCCGTATGCAGCGGACGGGTCTTGTTGATCAGGGAATCGGCGAAGTGACCGACCTCGGCGACGAAGGTGTCGACCGGCTCCAGGTCGAAGGTGTCGGTCTCACCGGACCGGAGCTGGTAGGTCAGCGAGTTGCCGTTGCTGTGCAGGGATCCGAGCTCCCCGACGACAGAGAAGCGCTCGGTGACGGCGGCGGGCTGGTAGGCCCAGCTGGTCACGAGCTGGCCGACGACGCCGTTGTCGAACCTGATCAGCACCTGCGCGGAATCCTCGCCCTCCATGAACTTCAGCCGGTGGGTCGACAACATCGCCGTGGCCTCGACCGGGGAGCCGCCGGCGAGGTGCAGCATCAGGTACGTCGGGTGGTACCCGGTGTCGATCAGCTCGCCACCACCGCTCGTCTTGCTGCTCGCGCGCCAGCCCATGTTGGCCGGATCGAAGTTGTTGTAGAAACTGTCGGTGGTCCGGACCTCGTAGACGGCGCCGATGGTTCCGGCGTCCAGCAACTCCTTCGCCTTGGCCACGGCCGGCAGGAACAGCTGGTTGTGCGCGCACATGAGCGTCACGTCGTTGGTCCGCACTGCCGCCCGGACGTCCGCCGCTTCGTCCGCGGTGAGGCAGAGCGGCTTCTCGCACAAGATGTGCTTGCCGGCCTGGGCAGCGGCGACGATCGCGTCCCTGTGCAGGTGGTGGGGCAGGCAGATGTCGACCGCGTCGAGGTCCTCGGCTTCGAGCATAGTGTGATAGTCGGTGTACGGCGTGGCGCCCAGCTCGCCGCCGCGGTCCACCGCCGTCTGCTCCACTGCGTCGGCCACGGCGGTGATGCCGATCCTCTCGGCGTGCTCCCGATAGCCACGGATGTGGGCGGCCGCGATGCCACCACCCCCGATGAGCCCGACCTTGATCTGAGGCATAGCAGTCTTCTCCTCGGTTGCCTGGGGTGGTGAGGAAGGGTGGGAAGGTCAGACGCCGTCCGACGCGGAGTACGGGACAGAGCGGCCCTGCGCCGCGGATTCGTTGGCAGCGGCAACCATCCGGGTCAGCTCCACTGCCCGGGCCAGGTTGTCATCCGCCCGGGTGTCGTTGGTGATGTGGTCGACCCACTGGGCGAAGGGATCGTTGCCATGTTCCGGCACCGGCAATTGCTGGTCGTTGCCGCCGAACGCCGGCCCCGAGACCCGCAGTACGTTGCCTGTCTCGGTGTAGGTCAGGCTGCCGTCGGTGCCGAAGATCTCGATCGTGAAGGGGTTCCGGCTGGCGAACCCTGCCTCGATCACGCCGATCTTCTGGTCGCGATAGCCGACGGTGACGACGGCGTTGTCCTCCAGGCCGCGACCGTTCACGGAGCGATAGGTCGCGCTGACGGTCTCGGGGTCGGCGCCGAGGAACAGCTGGATCAGGTAGACCGGATGGCAGCCGAGGTCGGTCAGGGCTCCACCGATGGCGGTCTCCCGGTCGAAGAAGCGCTGGGGCAGCCAGCCTTCGTTTCCATCCCGCGGAACAGCCCCGTCGTGGGAGAGCCGGACCCGGCCGTAGGTGAGCCGTCCGAGCCCGCTGGCGCCGATCACGTCACGGATCGCCTGCGTGTAGCCGTGCGCGAGCCGGGGCAGGGAGACTACGAGCTTGACGCCGTTGTCGTCGGCCGCGGCGATGATCTCCTCCGCCTCGGTCACGGTCGGCGCGAGCACCTTCTCGGTGAAGATGTGCTTGCCCGCCTTCGCCGCCCTGACCATCAGGTCGCGATGAACGTTCGTGGCCGTGCTGATGACGACACCATCGAGGTCGTCACGGCCCAGCAGTGCCTCGAGATCCGCGGTGAACGGAACGCCGAACTGCTCCGCACCGGCCTCGCCCAGCGCCAGGTCGTCATCCCACACCGCGACGAGCTCCGTGCCGGGATGCTCCTGGGTCTGCCGGGCGTAGTCCTTCGCATGAACATGCCAGAACCCCAGTACCGCGATCTTGAGCGGCTTCGACACCTTCTCCTCCTCGCACGAGGTCGCGTGAATATCCAACGGCCAACCGCGATCCACCGTAGCCGAGATGCACCGACCGTGCTGCCCGACTTCCACCAAGTGGTCCGGCGGTCCTGCTGCTCATGACAGCGGCCGGCTCGCAACTTCCGGCATGTCGCGCGCATCAAGACTGGTAGCCGGCGTTGCCGGCGACAACCGTCAGGAGCTTGACATGTATCAGCCTCGAAGACCGTTCGCACTTGCGGCGATCTCTGTTGCGAAAGCAATGACGACAACACGACGACGTCCGCTCATCGGCGGTCTGCTGGTCTCGACGATGGCGGTAGGTCTACTCGCGGCGGGCGGCACGCCCGCGGCAGCCCAGACGACCGAGCACGTGTCGGCCCAGGCTTCCCGGCCGCCCGCACTCGGCAAGGCACGGGTCACGTGTTACCCCGCCGAAGGTGCCGGAGTCGTGGCCAAACTGCGCAACCCCAACAAGACGACCAAGGACTACATGGTCCCAATCACCGGGGGCGACACCCACTACGACTACGTCGTGACGGTGCCCGCCCGCTCTGCCGAACCCATCGAGTTCGGCGGCATCCCCAACGGCAAGTATTTGCTCCGCGTCCAGAACGACGTAGGAGACTTCGTCGCCCAGGCCAAGGTGCGTGTGAACTGTTCGAACCACTGTCACGCCGGTGGGCCCACCTGACGTTGCCTTTGGCAACTTTATGCGCCGGGTACCGGCCGCGCTCGCCGACCTCAGTCGGTGGTGGTCATGCGGGGATGTCGTCTCGCTCCGGTGTGCGCGCGTCGCTGGTTCGCAGTACGGAGCTGCTAGTTGTTCCACTGACACTGGGGGTACTGCGCTTCAGGCGGAGTTGGGCGATGAGGCTGATCAGGGCGAGGAGGATGGCCGCTGCGGTGTACCAGGTGACTGCCGGGATCTCGCCGAGGGGGCCGGTCAGTTGCCCTTCGATGACGATGGGGAGGCCGAGAGCGACGTACGAGACCAAGTAGATCCCGCCGACGACTCCAGCGCGTTGGTGCTCCGCCGCGAGCGGGAAGATGAGGCGGAGGGCCGCGGTGAAGGATGCGCCGAAGCCGACACCGGCGATGGCCTGTCCGAGGATCATGACGGCCAGGCTTCCGGCGTACACGCCGCTGATGATGCCGATGGCCCCGATGATGGACGCGTAGATGCCGATGGTCATCGCGCGCCGGGCGTCGACGCGGGCGAACGCCAGTCCGATGACGGCCGAGGTGGCCGGCGCGATGAAGCCGGCCAGGCCGTTGAGCAGGCCGCTGTTCAGATGGAAGACGCTGCGAACCATGTTCGGCGCGATCCCACCCGAGAGTCCCGCGAGCATCCAGACCGCGGCCACGACGGGCGCCGCCGCGGCGAACTCCCGGCGGGTGGCGGGCGGGAAGGCGATCCGCGGGATCAGCGAGCGGAGCGCACCCGGTGAGCGGGTCACACTCTCGGGAGACAGGGCGACGACGACGGTGCCGAGGATCGTGACGATGGTGAGGACGACGAAGATGATGGTGTTCGCCGCGGTCGTGAGCTGGATCGCCAGGCCGGCCAGCAAGGAGCCGAAACCGAGGCCACCGGTCAGGCCGACGCTGCCGAGGATCATGCCCAGTCTCTTCCGGCTGGGCGGAGAGAGTTCGACGAGCGCCGCGGTGAAGGCAGTTGTCGCCGCGCCGCTGGCAACGCCTTGCACGATGCGACCGGCGATCACCCAGCCGATGTCACTGGCCACGAGGAACAGCAGGTTCGACGCGACCTGAACGATGAGTGCGCCGATCAGAACCGGGCGCCGGCCGATGTGGTCGGACAGCGACCCGACGGTCAGGACCGCGGCGAGGAAACCGATCGCGTAGACGGCGAACGCCACCGTGAGAAGCGAAGGGGGAAAGTTCCACTGCTCCTTGTAGACCACGAGCAACGGCGTCAGCGCACCTGCCGCGAGGTACAGGCTCGTGAACGTGATCGCCGCGCCCGCCAACGCCAGTCCGGCGGGCAGGAGCGGACGGCGCCGGCTGGCCGGCGCCGTGGTGGAGACCTGAGATGATGACACGAGAAGCTCCTTGCGGTTACGAGGTGGATGAAGTCATGGCGATCACGTTCGAAGGTGTGCTGGCCGATCGGAGTACGTGGCGGCTGGAGATCTGCTCGATCGCGCTCGCGATGGATGTCATCGGCACCCGGTCGTCGATGCTGATCCTTCGCGAGGCCCTCTACGGCACGACCCGGTTCGACGACTTCGCCCGGCGTACGAGGGTCACCGATGCGATCGTGGCGGCGCGGCTCAAGGAACTCACCGAGCTCGGACTGTTCACCAAGCAGCCCTACCGGGAGCCGGGCAAGCGCACCCGCGACGAGTACCACCTGACCGACAGGGGCCGTGACCTGCTGCCCGCCGTCTTCGCGCTCATGCAGTGGGGCAACAAGCACCTGCAGGCAGAAGAAGGCGGGCCGCTGCGCCTGGTGGAACGAGGTACCGGCGAGCCTGTGGTGATCGGTCCGCGCACCGAATCCGGCAGGAACCTCGACCTCGACGATCTCGCGATCGTGGCCAACGGTGATTGGGCCGAGCCACAGGACACCTGATCCTCAGTCGATGATGACGACGACGCCGGACGGCTCGCCCAGTACCGCCACCGTCCGGTCGGCGGCTCGGTCGATGTGGACCCGGGGCTCCGCGGGCTGTCCCTGCTCGTTGTAGGTGCCGGGCCCGTAGAACTGTCCGTAGCTCAGCACCACCCCGCCCTCGGCGAGAACCGAAGCCTCCAGCTCTGCAACAGCCAGAGCGTCAGGTCCGTCAGGCAACTGCCACGCGACGCTCTGAGCCAGGATCTTCGGCGACCCGCTCTTCCGCGCGGCCTCGATCAGGTTCTGGTTGCCCTCGGTCCGGATCCGGGCGTTCAGGTCTACGTGGTCGCCGATCTTCGTCACATCGTCCGGCAGGTCCGTCAGCTGGTTCAGGATGACGTGAGGCTGGAAGTCGACCACTGCCTGGATCAGCGTCTCCCGGTCGAAGACATCACAAAGAATCGCTTGCGCACCGAGATCGCGCAGCAGCTCCGTCTTGCCGGCCGAGCGCGTCATGGCGCCGACCACGTGCCCCTGCTGAACCAGCCGGGGAATCAACCGCTGCCCGATCACTCCGGACGCGCCGGCCAGAAAGATCCTCATCGCCATGACTTCTCCTCAGCTCCCACCATGATCCTGGATGTTTGATATCCAGGTTTGATATTCTGAACTGTAGGAGCTGACTACAGAGCAGTCAAGTCAGCTACTGAGTGACCCGGATGACGAAGGACCCAGCCATGACCCACCGGGACCTCGGACCCGGGGATGACCGGGGTACTCACGGGCGCGTGCCCTCCTGCCCGGCTCGCACAGTTGAACTGCCCGCACCCCAACGACCCTGTCGACAGCCGAAGTGAGGCACTCATGAATGACCCAGGACAGCAACGGACCGCCGTGGCACCGCCGAGGGCACGGATCGAGACGCTCGAAAGTCTTCGCGAGCACCTGCAGTGGGCGGTCGAACTGGAGCACGCCACCCTGCCGCCCTACCTGTGCGCGCTCTACTCGCTCGACCCGGAGCAGAACCCGGACGCCGTTCAAGTGGTGAGCAGCGTCTTCGTCGAGGAGATGATCCATCTGGCCTTGGCCGCGAACCTGCTGAACGCGGTCGGCGGGAGGCCCCGGCTCGACACACCCGAGATGCTCCCCCACCACCCCCGCCGCCTCCCCCACGGCGACCCCTCGCTGCAGTTGTCACTGGTCCCTTTCGGACCGGAAGCACTCGAGATGTTCCTCCGCCTGGAACAGCCCGCACCGCCCGGCGCTCCGGCCGAGGGCGACCACTACGAGACGATCGGGCAGTTCTACGACGCGATCGAACAGGCACTACGCCGCTTGTGCGCTGAACTCGGCGAGCGGGAGGTCTTCTCCGGCGACCCGTCTCGCCAGGTCATCGCAGACCACTTCAGCCACACCGCCGGACGACTGAACCGGGTCGACGATCTCGATACGGCCCTCGCGGCGCTGAAGGAGATCGTCGAGCAGGGCGAGGGCACCAGCCGCGGCGAGGTCTGGGACGGCGACCAGGACATCTTCCACCCCGACCGGGACGAGGTCGCGCACTACTACCGGTTCGTGGAACTCAAGCTGGGCCGGCGCTACCGGCGCGGCGACACGCCGCAATCCGGCCCCACGGGCGAACCCGTCGTTGTCGACTTCGCCGGTGTCCGCCCGATGCGGCGCAACCCGCGACTGGCCGATCACCCGCTGGACAGCCCGATCCGCACCGCCCAGCAAGAGTTCAACAACACCTACTGCACATTGCTCCAGTCGCTGGAACAGGCGTTCAACGGCTGGCCGAAGACGCTCGGCCCCGCGATCCGCACCATGTACGCGCTCAAGACCCAGGCGCAGAGCCTGATGGAGATGCCCGACGGAGACGGCAGCACCGCCGGCCCGACCTTCGAGTACGTCGAACCCGAGCTCCGCCGATGAGCCAGGACGAGCGGACCCGCCTCAGGCGTTGAGGAGGGTGCTGGAGAGTTCTCGGCGAGAGCCGATCCCGAGCTTCGCGAAGACCTTGTGGAGGTGCCACTCGACCGTGCGGGGGCTGAGGAACAACTCCGCACCGATCTCGGGGTTCGTTCGACCCTCCGCCGCGAGCCGCGCGATCTGCGCCTCCTGCGCCGTGAATTCTTCCCGGGCCTCGACGGATCGCCTGCGGAGCGTCTCCCCGGTGGCGACCAGTTCGCGACGCGCTCGTTCGGCGAAGCCTTCGGCGCCGATGTCAGTGAGCATGTCGTACGCCGACCTCAGGTGGCTGCGTGCATCGCGACGACGGTTCTCCCGCCGCAACCACTCGCCGTACAGCAGCTGAGCGCGAGCGTGTTCGACGCGCATGCGAGTCCGGCCGAGCCGCTCTACGGCCTCGGCGTAGTAGGCCTCGGCCGCGTCGCCCTGGCTCACCAGCGCGCGAGCTCGGGCTTCGATTCCGAGTGCCCATTCGGTGCCGCTGGCGCTCGTGGTCCGAGTCAGCGACTCGAGTGCAGCCGCTGCGCGGTCGGGATGGCCGCTCCGCGCAGCAGCCTCGACGAGCTCTGTCAGCGACCAGGTGGAGAAGCCGAGCTCGTCGGGGTAGCCGGCTCCTAGCTCAGCTGCTCTCATCGCTTCCTGGTACTGCCCCAGACCGTTGTGGAGGACAGCCGTCGAGTAATCGACGATGGTGAGCCCCATGCCCTCACCTCGCGCCCCAGCCTCCGCAAGGGTGGTTCGGCTGAGCCCGGAGACGATGTCTTTCCGGCCCTGCCACGCCGCGAGCGCCAGAGCGCCGTACGGCAGCAGGTGATTGCCCATGACCTCGTTGACCGTTGCGAACTCGTCGATCAGCGCGGCAGCCGCTGCGAACTCGCCGGCGAGGAAATGCAGACCCATCCGGCTGTTGAGCGCGATCGGCAGCACGGCCAGCGCTCCAGCCTCGCGCGCAAGGCGGAGGTGACGTGTGCTGAACACCTCCCAGCTCTCGTCATCCCAGACGTCGTGGGCAGCGTGGGTGGCGAGCCACAGCCAGCGAAGGGCATCGGGGGTCGGCACCTTGTCGGTGCGCCAGGCGTTCAGGGCGCGCCGCACTGGTGGGACGCCTTCCGCATACCCAGCGGTCATCAGCGACGCCAGACCGTCGAGGAGGAGATCGGTCGGCCGAGCAGTCGATGGCGGTGCCGCGCGGGCCGCCGTGGCGACCTCACGGGCGCCGACATCGCCGGCCAGACGTCCGACCAGTAGCCCTGCCGCCAACGCGTCGAGGTAGATGTCGTGGGCAGCGGTTCCGTTCAACGCTTCCATCCGCCGGGCGGCTGACAGCAGCAGAGGCGGCGCATCGCGGCCACGGCTGGAGAAGAACGCTATCTGCGCCCGGAGAACCTCCACCTCGGCGTGAGTCGGCTCGTCGAGCGGCGCGGTCTCGATGCCCGCCAGAAGCGCCAGCGCCGCGTCCGACGAGCCGGATTGGTGCCGGGCCCTGGCGGTGGCGAGGACGCGGGCAGGGCGCCGGGCCGGGTCTTGGGTCAGTTCGATGGCACGTTCGAGAAATGCCGCCTGCGCCGCCAGACCGCCCCGGGCCCGCGCCCGATCCGCGGACCTCTCCAGTTCGACGGCGATCTCCTCATCAGGTCCGCTTGCGGCGTGCGCCCGGTGCCAGGCCCGTCGGGCGGGATCCAGCACCGGATCGGTCTCCTCGGCCAGAGCGAGATGGACAGCTCGCAGGTCGGTCGGCTCCGCGGCTCGGGCAACGGCGGATCGCACCAACGGGTGCCGGAACCGGACCCGAGCGCCCAGCTCGATCAGGCCCACCCGCACCGCCGGCAGCGAGGCTGCGAAGTCGACATCGAGTCGCTGCAGGGCTCGTTTCAGCAGGCTCAGGTCCCCGACGGGCTCGAGGGCAGCTGCCAGCAGGAACAGGCGGGTCCGCCTGGGAAGTGCCCTCCAGCGCTGCGAGAAACCCTGCTCCAGCTGAGTCTCCAACGGCACCGCGTGCGCGAGACCGAACCCGAAACTGAGCTCGGCTCTCGAAAGGCCGCGAGGCAGTTCCAGCAGCGCCAACGGGTTGCCCCGGCTCTCGGCCACGATCGTCTCGCGCACGCGATGGTCGACGTCGCCGGTCAGGACGGTGTCGAGCAGCGCGTGAGCATCGGCGTCCCTCAGCCCCCGAACGGCCATCGTCGGTTGCCCGGTCAGTTCCTTGTCCTCGTGCTCTCCTCGGATCGCGAAGACCAGCGCGACCGGATCGGCGAGCTGACGACGTGCCACGAACGCGAGTGTCTGAACCGAGATGGGGTCGAACCACTGCGCGTCGTCGATCACGCACACCAGCGGCTGCTCATCCGCCACGTCGGCGAGCAGGCTCAGAACCGCCAGTCCGACCAGGAATCGGTCCGGCGGCTGCCCGGCGTGTATCCCGAACGCCGTGGCCAGCGCATCACGCTGTGGCCCGGGCAGGCGATCGAGACGGTCCAGCATCGGCGCGCACAACTGGTGCAGGCCGGAGAAGGGCAACTCCACCTCGGACTCGATGCCTGCTGCTCGTGCGAGCCGGCAACCCGGCCCGAGCCCACCCGCCAGGTAATCCAACAGTGCCGTCTTGCCGACGCCTGCCTCGCCGCGCAATACCAGCACCTGGCTCGCGCCGGCGCGCACGCCGGCCACGAGGGCGTCAAGGGTCGCGCACTCGCTCTGCCTGCCGCGGAGTTCTGTGGGCAGCTGGGGTGACGTCACGGGAAACCTCCGCCGAATTGTCTCACAGCCGCGGCACGACAACGGTGGCACGACGATCTCTGAGATCCTCGGTGCGGAACGAGCGCGGGCCGGACGTGGCACGCTGGTCGGGTGACCATCGACCGGTACGAGCTCGTGGGGATCTTCGGCAGCGCTGTCGATGCCGGCGTCGCCTCGCTGTTCGTGGGCGCCGGTCTGTCAGCGGCGGCCGGACTGCCGACCTGGAGCGACCTCCTGGGCCCGCTCGCCGCCGAGATCGGCGTAGCGGGTGAGTTCGCGGATCTGCCGTTGCTTGCCGAGTACTACGAGCAGAACGGTCCTGGCCGGCGACCGGCGTTGGAGAATCACCTGCGCAACGAGCTGTCGGCGTACCGGACACCGGCGGAGAGTCACCACCTCATCGCGAAGCTTCCGATCGACGAGATCTGGACGACCAACTTCGATCCGCTGCTGGAAACGGCGGCTGCCGATGCCAGCGTCGCGGCGCAGGACAACGACGCTCTCGACATCGGCACCGGGCGCCGGACGATCATCAAGATGCACGGCAGCCTCAGCCGCTATACCCCGACGACCTGGACCGCCGCACCGGTGATCACCCGCAGCGACTTCGAGCAGTACGAGGACACGCATCCCCGGATGTGGGCACTCCTGCGGGCGTCGTACCTCACCCGCACCATGCTGTTCCTCGGTTTCAGCTTCGCCGACCCCAACATCGAGGTCCTGCTGCGACTTGCCCGCCGCTACGACACCACAGCCGCCGACCGGCACCTCACCGTCCTGCGTCGACCGGCCGACCCCGAGGGGGTCCAGCTCCACGAACTGCGGGTCCGCGATCTGGAGAACAGCGGTGTGCACGTCTGCGAGATCAGCGACTTCAGCGAACTCACCCCGATGCTGCAGGCAATCACCACCCGCACCCGCCCGGAACGCCTGTTCGTCAGCGGGAGCGGCGACAAGGCACTGCTGAAACCGTGGTACGACAAGCTCGCGGTCGCGCTCACCGCCCGTCCTCCGTCGTGGCAGCTCGCCTCGCTCGGCGGACCCGCGGGGTGGGGCGTCACGAGCCGGCTCGCCGAGCTGCTCCGAGCCAACGGTCGCTACCGGCCTGACCGGTTCCGCATCTACTTCCGGAAGAATTCCGCAGCACAAGCGCCACTGATGGACGCGCACGTCGGCACCGCGATCTTCACCGACCTCGAGCGGGAAGAACTCGTCGGCAGCGTCCTGGACGACTGCCGCGCGCTGCTTGTCATCTGCGGGGGAAGCGGCACCAGCGACGAGGTGCGATGGGCACTCGAGCGCGGTGTGAGCGTTATCCCACTCGCCTCCAGCGGCGCGACCGCGCGATCCGTCTGGGACAGCTCGAACATACCTCCGGATCTCGGCGGCCGCCCGTGCGATCCCCAGGTCTGGCACAACCTGGCCGACCCCGATCCGGACGTCGCGGTGATGGCCGCGATGACCGCGATCGACCAGGCGATGTGCCGGCCCAGAGGCTAGAACGGCAGCCGGTTCCGACCGCGGCATCGCCGCCGAGGAACGACCGATCAGCTTTCGCGCACGACCTCGAGCGCGTTCTTGTCATCGCGCAACCCGGTGTACCGCGGGTGCCGGAGCAGGCCGTCCCGGGTCCACTCGGTGAAGCCGATCTGCGCCACGAGCCGCGGTTCGACCCAGTGCACGTCCCGCTCACGAACCCGCCCCCGAGTGAACGGCGAGTGCTCCTGCTCGAGGCGCTGCATTCGCGCGTGGAGGTCGGTGAGCACCGAGACGTTGAAGCCGGTACCCACCTTCCCGGCATAGACGAAATCGGCGCCGTCGAAGTAGCCGACGAGCAATGCGCCGAATTCGGTCCGGGAGCCCTTCGGTGCGGTGTAGCCGCCGATCACCAGTTCCTGGTCACGCACGCACTTGAACTTCAGCCAGTCGTGCGACCGCCCGGCGGCGTACGGCGAATCGGCCCGCTTCGCGATCACGCCCTCGTCACCTCGCGCGCAAGCCTTGCGGAACTCCTCCTCACCCGTGGTGTTGCGGTGCGCCGTGAATCGCAGCGGATCGGCGAAATGGACGGCGTCGCGGAGCAAGCGCTTGCGCTCCCGCAACGGCAAGGCCCGAACGTCGTACCCGTCGAGATGCAACACGTCGAACACGTAGTAGTACACAGCGATGCCGGTTGCTCTTGACGCGACAGGATCGGTCAGCCCCAAACGGCCCTGCAGGCGCTCGAAACTGGTCCGCCGGCCGACGAACGCCACGACCTCGCCGTCCAGCACCGCGGCGACCTCGCACTCGCTCGCCACCGCTTCGGCGATCTCGGGGTAGGTGCCTTCGAGCGGCTTGTCGTTGCGCGTGCGCAGTCGCACCTCGCCGGACGCGGTACGGAACGCCAGGCACCGCACGCCGTCCCACTTCCGCTCGAACAACCACTCCGGATCGGAGAAGCGCTCGTCTGTCAGGGTGGCCAGCATCGCGCTCGCCGAAGTGGGCATCGGCTGCGGCCGGCGATCGTCGGTCGACATCACTCGTCCTCCCAGCGGAACTGCGGTAGGGGTCGCGGAGCTCGCTCGACTCAGCGTCTCCAGGTCGCGAACAGCGCGTCCGGTTCACCGTCTGAAAATACGCCCCCGTAGAACGTCTCCTCCGAAACCTTGAACGCGTAGGGCTCGAGATCCTTGGAGTACACCTCGACCATGTGCGTCGGGTCCATCCCGATCACGTCCGTGGTGCGCGGATTCGGCGTCGACATGACCACTCCGATCAGTGCCTTCCGCTGCATCCGCTCGATCAGGGCGCGCCAGTTGGACAGGTGCTCGATGATCTCCAGGGCGACGAAGAAGTGCGCGTCCCGCGGTGGCGTCCAGTAGTTCAGATTGACACCGTCGATGCCGCCGTCCACGGGGATGTACCGTCCCCGCCACCCGTACTCCGCGCGCAGGCAGTAGTCCAGTTCGGTCATGCCCGCGCCGACGTCCACGATCGTCATGTCGTGGGTGAGGCCGCTCGCTGTCAGCCAGTCGGCGGCAGCGCGGTACCGGACGGCACGGAACTCGTACTTGCCGGTGCGATCGTCCAGGTAGGAGTCGCAGGACTGAATGGTGGGGGTCCAGGTCATGCTCAACTGTCAGGGCCGAGCAGGAGGGCGCGCGCCTGTGAGTACCCCGGCCACCCCCGGGTCCGAGCCCCAGGTGGCCGGCCCGGGCATTGACCCGGGACTACCCAGGCGCCCAGGGCCGACCTTCCCACCCAGAGTGGCGGCATCCCGTCATCAAGGGACCCACGCACTAGGAGGACCTCATGCATGCCCATCCCAAGCACAAGACCGCCACTCCCCCAGGCCGCCGCCGGAGAATCGCCGCGCTCGGGGCCGCCGTACTGGCCGTCCTGATCGCCGCCGTGTCCCTGACGATGCCCGCCGAGGCGCAGACCACCAAACCGACGATCGTGCTCGTCCACGGCGCCTGGGCAGACAGCACCAGTTGGGACAAGGTCGCCCGGCAACTCAAGGACGACGGCTACCGCACCGTGACCCCCGAGCTCGGCCTCAACAGCGTCGCCGAGGACGTCACGATCGTCAGTACGGCGCTGAACAAGATCTCGGGTAGGAAGGTGCTGGTATCGCAC
>NZ_SLVF01000019.1 GCF_004345365.1 Kribbella sp. VKM Ac-2568 | reverse complement strand
ACGATGTGCCTGCTGGCGATCCCGATGTGTCTGCTGTTCTTCGCCGCCGAGGTGATCGCCAAGATCAACGACAAGCGCAAGGCCCGCAAGGCCGACGAACTCTTGGCCGGCTGAGATGAGCCGCCGGATCGCGCTGGTGGTGAACCCCACCTCCGGCCGGGGCCTTGGTGCCCGCGTCGCCCCGCAGGTCCGCGCCCGGTTGGAGTCGGCCGGGCTGACCGTCGACGAGTACGCGACCACCTGCGCCGAGGATGTCGGCCGGATCGCGGCGGAGGTGATCGCCTCCGGCGCGGACGCGGTGGCCCTGGTCGGTGGTGACGGCACGATCCACCTCGGCGCCCAGGTGCTGGCGAAGTCCGGGATGCCGTTCGGGGTGATCCCGGCCGGTACGGGGAACGACTTCGCCCGCGGCATCGGCGTACCGCTGAAGGATCCGCTTGGAGCGGCCGACCTGATCGTGAAGGGCGACACCCGCGCCGTCGACCTCGCGATGGCGAACGACCGGTACATCACTACCGTCGTGGCGGGTGGCTTCGACTCGCTGGTGAACAAGCGGGCCAACGAGATGGGCTGGCCGAAGGGCAACTCGCGCTACACCGTCGCCACGCTGGCGGAACTGCGCACCTTCAACCCCCTGTCGTACGTCGTGACCGTCGACGGCGAGGCGATCGAGACCGATGCGATGCTCGTGGCGGTCGGCACCGGCCCGACGTACGGGGGTGGCCTGCAGATCTGCGCGGGCGCCGAGATCGACGACGGGCTGCTCGACATCACCATCATCAAGCCGGTCTCGCGGCTCACTCTGTTGCAGCTGTTCCCGAAGCTCTCGAAGGGCACGCACGTCGGGCACCCGGCAGTGCACGCGCTCCGCGGCAGCACGGTCCGCCTGGAGTCCGCCGGCGTCACCGCCTACGCGGACGGCGAGATCCTCGGCCCGCTCCCGGTCGACATCGGCATAGCTCCCGGTGCCCTCACCGTCTTCGCCTGAGCGGGCGAACCGCCCCCGCCCGAGCTGGGGTCGCTGGGGATCGGCTACGCAGTGAATTCTCTTCATCTCTAGTCGTCACGGGAATTGTCTGATAGGAAAGCTTCCTAACAGATAGCTCCCGACGCCCCTCGGAGGAGAACATCGTGACCCACCGCCCCCGTCAGAAGGTCACCCGGCTGACCGGCATCCTGCTCGGACTCGGCCTCGCCGCCACCCCGGCGACCGCGTTCGCCCGGCCGTACCAGCCGGCCGCCGCAGCTCCCGGCGCCGCGCAGTACGCGCAAGCCGCCACGGTCACGCAGTACCAGGACAAGCTCGCCGCGACCGGGCTGGACGACCCGGCCAAGAAAGAGATCGCGATGAAGATCGTGTCCAGCGCGGAGAACTCGTCGCTGGACTGGAAGGCGCAGTACAAGTACATCGAGGACATCGACGACGGCCGCGGCTACACCGCCGGCATCATCGGCTTCTGCTCCGGGACCGGGGACATGCTCGACCTGGTCCAGCTCTACACGAACCGCAAGCCGGGCAACGTGCTCGCGAGGTACCTGCCGGCGCTGCGCGACGTGGACGGCAGCGACTCGCACGCCGGCCTCGACCCGAACTACACCAGGGACTGGAAGACCGCGGCCAACGACACCGCCTTCAAGACCGCGCAGAACGACGAGCGCGACCGGGTCTACTTCAACCCGGCCGTTGCCCAGGGCAAGGCCGACGGCATCGGCACCCTCGGCCAGTTCATGTACTACGACGCGATCGTCATGCACGGCCCCGGCACCGACTCCGTCAGCTTCGGCGGCATCCGCAAACGCGCCCTCCAGAAGGCCAAGCCGCCGTCCCAGGGCGGCAACGAGACCACCTACCTGAACGCCTTCCTCGACGCCCGAGTCTGGGCGATGAAGCAGGAAGAGGCCCACAGCGACACCAGCCGCGTCGACACTGCCCAACGAGTCTTCCTCCGCAACGGCAACCTCAACCTCAACACCCCCCTCGACTGGAAGGTCTACGGCGACCCCTTCCACATCGGCTAGTACTCCGCCCCGCGCGGCTCCTCCGTCCCCCGCTCCGACCCATCCAGGGTTGCGGCTCATCCGTCGCCGCCCGGCAAGAGCCGGTGGCTCGCCGCGTCGCCGGGCTCCGTTAGCTCAGGGCCGTCGGCGAACGGGAGTGCGCGTTCCGTGGTGGTGTGGACGCCGGGAGGTCGCAGCTCGTCTCGTGCTGGTTCGCCGTTCGGTCGATCCGGACTGTGGACAAGGGCAGTTGTCGGGACCTCGGACACCAACTGGGGGCATTGAACAAGCAATATCCTGTCCAAGCCCCCGGCAAGGTGTCCGAGGTCCCACTAAGTGTCCGAGGTCCAGCGAAGGTGCCTGGACACAGTGCCTGGACCCGGTGGTGCATCGCCTGGCGGAGAGTGAGGTTGACCTCAAGGGTGCTTGAGGTTGGAGGGTGGGGGCATGACTTCAACTGGTACTTCGACTGTGGCCCTCGCCGTTGAGGATGAAGAGGCGATCCGGCAACTCGTTGCGGAGGCCGATCGGGCGCAGAGTGATGCGGCGGTGTTGCCTGGGCTTCACCTGGAGCAGATGGCGATCGTGAACATCGCGGGGCGGCGGCTGCTGGGGCGGGAGGCGTTCGCGGAGGCTATGAGTACTGCGCTTGCCTCGTCGCTCAAGGATGTGCAGACGAGCGTCGAGATCGTGGACATCCGGGTCCTGGCAACTGATGTCGCGTTGGTCAGTTGCATCAAGACTGTCCACGACAACAGGCAAGGCTCGGAGGGCGCGTTGCCCTCGGAGGGAGCGTTGACCTACGTCGTGGTCAGGACGGCTGACGGCTGGCGGATCGGGTTGGCCCAGACCACACCGATCCAGTAGCAGCCCTCAGCTCACGCAGACGTCGACGAGGCGAGCGGCGTACGGAATGACAGGAAGTACTGCAATCTGTCTGCGCTTCGATCGCCTCGGTAGGCGTGGAGGTTGACGTTGCGAGCGACCTCTTCCTGTCCTTCGGTACAGCCAGGCCGGATCAGCAGCTCGGGGTTGTCTTCTAGAGCGGGCCGGCCGCCTGACCACCTCGCGGGCAGCTTGGTAACCACCCAGCAGCCCGTCCAGTGACCCAGGTCACTCCACTGCGACCACCTGGTGTTCGCCGAGCGGCGACCGAGGAGCGCGACCCAGGGGGTGGGTGGGAGTCGTGCGGCGGAGGGGGTGCGTGGGGCGGGGTACGGGCGGGTGGCGTGGGTCTGGGGGTGGCTTCGCATAGCCTGGGGCGTATGAGCACCCCGTCCGAGAAGTATGCCGTTTTCCGCTCGGACCAGGAGCATCCTGCGGTGAAGGAGTTCCGGGGGCTTTACGACTTCGAGCTGGACGAGTTCCAGTTGCGGGCTTGTGCGGCCCTGGAGGACGGTCACCAGGTTCTGGTGGCGGCTCCGACGGGGTCCGGGAAGACGCTGGTCGGGGAGTTCGCGGTGCACCTCGCGCTGCAGCGGGGGCAGAAGTGCTTCTACACCACCCCGATCAAGGCGCTCAGCAACCAGAAGTACTCCGACCTGGTCCGCCGCTACGGCAGCGACAACGTGGGGCTGCTGACCGGGGACAACTCGATCAACTCCGAGGCGCCCATCGTCGTGATGACGACCGAGGTACTGCGGAACATGCTGTACGCCGCGTCGAACACCCTGCTCGGGCTGTCGTACGTGGTGATGGACGAGGTGCACTACCTGGCCGACCGGGCCCGTGGCGCGGTCTGGGAAGAGGTGATCATCCACCTGCCGGACTCGGTGGCGGTGGTGTCGCTGTCGGCCACGGTGAGCAACGCCGAGGAGTTCGGCGACTGGCTGGAGACGGTCCGCGGGAACACCGTGGTCGTGTTGGAGGAGAAGCGGCCGGTGCCGCTGTTCCAGCACGTCATGGTCGGCAAGCGGCTGCACGACCTGTTCGCCGGCGAGGCCCCGACCGCCCGGACCGGCGCGCCCAGCCGCTCCGGCAACCCGGCGAAGTCCGGCAACCCGGCCAAGGCCGGAGCTGGAGCCGGAGGCGGCAGCTCCGACATCAAGGATCTGGTCAACCCGCAGCTGGTCCGGATCGCCCGCGACGACAGCCGGATCTTCCGGGACGACTCGCGCAAGCCACGCCGCCGCCGGGACCTGCCGAAGAGCCGCCCGGCCCGGTCGCACTTCACGCCGTACCGGTCGGACGTGGTGGAGGAGCTGGACGCGGGCGCGCTGCTGCCGGCGATCTACTTCATCTTCTCGCGCAAGGGCTGCGAGGACGCGATGCTGCAGTGCCTGCGCTCGGGCCTGCGGCTGACCAAGCCGAGCGAGCGGGACGAGATCAAGCGAGTGCTCGCGGAGCGCACCTCGGACCTGCCGGACGAGGACCTCGGAGTACTGGGGTACCACGACTTCGCCGAGGCGCTCAGTCGAGGCATCGCGGCGCACCACGCGGGCATGCTGGCCGCGTTCAAGGAGGTCGTCGAGGAGCTGTTCGCGCGCGGCCTGATCAAGGTCGTCTTCGCCACCGAGACCCTTGCCCTCGGCATCAACATGCCGGCCCGCACGGTGGTGCTGGAGAAGCTGAGCAAGTGGAACGGCGAGGCGCACGTCGACATCACGCCGGGGGAGTACACCCAGCTGACCGGCCGGGCGGGTCGCCGCGGCATCGACGTCGAGGGCCATGCCGTGGTGCTCTGGCAGCCCGGGTTCGACCCGCGGGCGGTGGCCGGCCTGGCCTCGACCCGTACGTATCCGCTCCGTTCGTCGTTCTCCCCGTCGTACAACATGGCCGTGAACCTGGTCCGCCAGGTCGGGCGGAGCCGGGCGCGCGACATGCTGGAACTGTCGTTCGCGCAGTTCCAGTCCGACCAGGCGGTCGTCGGGCTGGCGCGGCAGGTGCAGCGCAACAACGAGGCGCTCGAGGGGTACAAGGAGTCCATCGACTGCCACCTCGGCGACTTCCTCGAGTACGCCGCCCTGCGCCGCCGGATCAGCGAGCGCGAGTCGTCCGGGTCCAAGCGGCGCAAGCTGGATCGCCGGGTCGAGGCCCAGGAATCGCTGGAGAAGCTGCGGATCGGCGACATCATCCGGATCCCGGCGGGCCGTAGTGCCGGCTGGGCGCTGGTGCTCGACCCGGGGGTGCGGTCGGAGCGCGAGGGACCGCGGCCGACGGTGCTGACGCTGGACCGGCAGGTGCGCAAGCTGTCGATGATCGACTTCCCGACGCCGGTCGAGGCGATCGGCTCGCTCCGGGTGCCGAAGAAGTTCAACCCGCGCAACCCGCAGCAGCGCCGCGAGCTGGCCCATGTACTGCGGGGCCGCACCGACATGCTCGGGGAGGAAGGCCCGCCGTCGTCGCGGAGCCGCAACGGCGACGTGGTCACGCACGCGGACGACCCCGAGTTGCAGCAGATGCGGGCGGAACTGCGCGCACACCCCTGCCACGGATGCGCGGATCGCGAGGACCACGCCCGCTGGGCCGAGCGGTACTTCCGGCTGGACCGGGAGAACCGCGAGGTGCAGCGCAAGATCGAGCAGCGGACCAACACCATCGCCCGGCAGTTCGACCGGGTCTGCCAGGTGCTGGACGCGCTGCACTACCTGGACGGTGACAAGACCACCGAGGCAGGCGACCGGCTGTCGCGGATCTACACCGAGCTCGACCTGGTCGCGGCCGAGTGCCTGCGGCAGGGCGTGTTCGACGACCTGGAGGTGCCGGACCTGGCCGCCTGCTTGGCGGCATTGGTTTACGAGTCGCGCGCCAAGGACGAGCCGACGTCGCCGCGGCTGCCGCGGGGCGAGGTGCGGCACGCGATCGAGAAGATGGGCTCGATCTGGCGAGACCTGTCGGCACTGGAACGCGACATGCGCGTCGACTTCCTCCGCCCGATGGATCTCGGCTTCAGCTGGGCGGCCTATCGCTGGGCGTCGGGTGCGTCGCTGGCCGAGGTCCTGTACGAGTCGGACCTTGCTGCCGGTGACTTCGTCCGTTGGGTCAAGCAACTGATCGACCTCACCGAACAGGTCGCCGACGCCGCCGGTCCCACGCCGCTGCGCTCCAGGGCGCGGGCCGTCACCGACCAGATCCGCCGCGGCGTGATCGCGTACGCCTCGGTCGTCGACGAGCCCTGAGCCGAACCGTCGACCAGCCGCCAGTTGGATCCTCGACGAACCTCTGAGCTGAACCGGTCTAGCAGTAACGTTCCTCGCGCGACGAACACCTGCCCCCTGCAGATCGAAGGAGTTCACCTCCGTGGAACTGACGCGCCGTAATTTCGGCAAGCTCGCCGTGGCGACCGGAGCGACCGCTGCCGTCGGGACCGGAGTCGGCACCGTGATGGGCCGCTCGGCCAGTGCCGACGCGACCTGGCGCGCGACCGGGACCGCAGTACCGGCGTTGAGTGGTTTCGACAACCAGATGAAGGCGTTCATGCAGGCCCGGGGCATCTCGGCCGGGCAGGTCGCGGTCACCTACAAGGGCCGCCTGGTGCTTGCCCGCGGCTACAGTACGTCGACGGCGCTGACCGTCCAGCCCACCTCGCTGTTCCGGGTCGCGAGCCTGTCGAAGTCCTTCACCGCGGCCGCGATCGTGAAGCTCGTGCAGGACGGCAAGCTGAGCCTGTCGACGCCGGTCGGCAACATCCTCGGCATCACCCCGCCGACCGGTCAGACCCTGGACTCGCGCTGGTCGACGATCACGCTGTGGAAACTGCTGCAGCACCTCGGCGGCTGGGATCGCGATGTCTCCGGTGACCCGCTCGCCAAGGACGCCGTGATCTCCCGGACTCTCGGTGTACCGATGGAACTGCAGCACGCCGACGTGATCAAGTACATGGCCGGACAGAAGCTGGACTTCAACCCGGGCACCAAGGTCGCGTACTCGAACTTCGGCTATCTGTTGGCCGGCCGGGTGATCGAGAAGGTCAGCGGCCTGAGCTACGCCACCTACGTGCAGCAGAAACTGCTCACTCCCTTGAAGATCAAGCGGATGGCGCAGGGCTACACCATCGCGAAGCACGCCGGCGAGATGTCGTACGAGTCGCAGTACACGGCGCCGACCGTGCTGGACATGTCGGGAAAGACCGTCGCCGCGCCGTACGGCTCGTTCAGCATGCGGCTCCACGACGCGAACGGCGGCTGGATCGCCAGCGCTCCGGACCTGGTCCGCTGGGCGAAGATGTTCGACGCGCCGTCGAGCGTGCTGAACAGCACCTCGCTGAGCCGGTTCTGGTCGAAGCCCTCGACCGGCGTGAACCCCGACGGCTGGTACTACGGCCTCGGCTGGCAGGTGCGTCCCGTCACGGGTGGCACCGGCCGCAACACCTGGCACACCGGCAGCCTGCCGGGGACCTTCAGCATCGTGGTCCGGACCTACAACGGGATGAGCTGGGCCGCCGTGTTCAACCGCCGCGACGACGCCGGCGGCAAGTCGTGGGGCGACATCGACGCCGCGCTCTGGACCGCGGCCAATGGCGTGAAAACCTGGCCGACCAACGACTTCTTCCCGACCTACTTCGCCTGAGCGCTCAGAACATCAGGGCGCGGAAGTGCGGGTCGGTGGTCTGTGACTCACCGGCCATCGCGGTGAGGACGGCCCGTACTGCGTCGATCGCCTCGTCGCCGTGTTCCCGGCGAAG
The DNA here is from genome assembly GCF_004345365.1 of Kribbella sp. VKM Ac-2568. Taxonomy (GTDB): domain Bacteria; phylum Actinomycetota; class Actinomycetes; order Propionibacteriales; family Kribbellaceae; genus Kribbella; species Kribbella orskensis. The sequence goes on along the minus strand of NZ_SLVF01000019.1, from coordinate 151,333 downwards.
GCGGCGTTCGTAGGACTGGTGGAACTTCCGTGCCGCGGCGAGGGCTGCCTCGCCTCTCGAGGACAGATGGAGGAGGCGGGCGCGGCCGTCGGTCGGGTCGGGACGGCGTTCGACGTAGCCGCGGCGTTCCATGTCCTCGACGATCTGGCCTGCGCCCTGCTTGCTGATCTCCAGCCGCTCGGCGAGACCGCTGATCGTGGTCGGCGCCGCACCCAGCGTGCGGAGTACGAAGCCGTCGGAGCGACCCTGGTCGTCGAAGCCCTGCTCGGCCGTCGCGGCCCGGAGTTCGCGAACGAACTCCTGGTCCGCGAGCAGCAGCAGGATGCCGAAATCGGGCTTGCCATTCGTCGCCATGTCTCCCATGATAGACAAGTCAGATTGAACAAGTCAGCTTGTCTAAATGAGGGGAGTGCTCATGCAGGTCATCCATGCCGCGGACGCGCCGCGGTTCCAGTTGCACGGCGTCGAGTTCACCGGACTGGCCGCGCCGAGCCGCGGTTCACGGCAGCTGTGCACCTGGCGGCTGGCCGTCGATCCAGGAGTCCGGAACGACGAACCGCACACGATCGACCGGGACGAGGTGTTCATGGTGCTGGCGGGCTCGGTGCAGATCACGCCGGACGGCGAGAAGCTCGGCCCGGGAGACGCCCTGGTCGTGCAGGCGGGCGAGCCGATCCAGCTCTCCAACCTTGGTGGGACCACGGCGGAGCTGTACGTCGCCATCACCGCCGGCTTCACCGGCACGATGGCCGACGGCACCCAGATCCAGCCGCCCTGGGCCCAATAGAAGCCAGCAGGGCCCAGGAGATCAGCAGCGGCGGATCGGAGCGCTGTAGGTGGTGTTGCTCGGGTTGGCCACGTAGTAGTCGGTGACCCAGCTACCGTCCGTCAACCGGTCCCACACCACCGTAGTGCCGACCTTGCCCCCGGCTCGCTGGCAAGTGACCCACGCCAGTGAGCCGATCGGCAGCAGCCCTGGGTATCTCTCGTATGTCGAACTCGGCCCCTTCCGGCGGGCCAGGTTGTCGATAGTCGTCTGGTACGGGTAGCTGCAGCCGGGAATCGGCGGGCTGTAGCCGGTGTAGGACGGCGTCCTGACGTAGTAGTCCGAGACGTAGGTGCCGTTGGTCAGCTTGTCCCACACGATGGTGGCGCCGATCTTCGTCCCATAGGTCTGGCACACGACCCGTACGCCGGAGTTCGCTGCCAGGGTTGCCGTCGCCGGGTAGTTGGTCCCAGGGCCGGTGCGCGAGTACACGGCCACCCGAACCGTGTAGGCGTACGCGACCGAGGCGACCGGCGCGTCGAGGCGGTCGTTGTCGATGTTCAGGGTGACACCGCCGTACGTCTCCAGGTGGTCACCCCGGTACTGCTTGGCCCGCTGGCCGATCAGCCAGTACCGGTTGGAGATCAGCGGCCAGTTGGTCAGCGTGCTCACCGCGGAGTTCAGGTCCCAGCGGGCGATCCACAGCGCGTCGGGCCGGGCATAGGAGGTCGAGTTGTACACCTCGGCGAGATGCCTTGCGCCCGAATTCTGGTGCGCGTACACGCCCGACACATATCCCTGCCGGTGCAGCTCCTTCGTCCACGAGGACAGGTACCGCAGTACTGTCGCCCGGCAGGTCGTGTCGGTCGCGTTGTAGTGCTCCATGTCGCCGTAGATCGCGCTGCCGGGCAGGATGCCCAGTGCCCTGGCCTTGGCGATCGCGTCGGCGGCTTGGCTCGTCCCCTGCGCGGCGGCGGATGGCCCCGTCATCTTCACCGCGTTCGGCCGGAACGTGCACGGTGCCTGGTAGCCCATGTAGATCGGGATCAGCCGCCAGCCCAGCTTGGTCACGCTGCTGACCCAACTGGCCGTCAGTTGCGGTTGCGCGCACCCGCGGTTGACCCCGCCGATGTAGATCCCGACAGCCCGGTACGGCGAGGCCTTCCACGCCGTCATCTGCGCGACGGTCGGCGCCGTACAGGTGTCGAACGCCAGCCCGATGTACCGCGTCCCCGTGGCGCTGACGGGATAGGCGATCGAGGTCGCGGGCTCGGCCGCGGCGGGTAGGGCCGGACCCAGCAAGAGCCCGGCCGTCAGCAATACGAAAGCAACTCTGATCCGCACCATGGTGACCATCCCCCTGAACCCCACTTGCAGTACACCGCTGAAATCACAGCACGGCAATGGCCAGTTTTTCGGGCGGGTGAAGGCCTGGCTATCCCGCGGGGAGACCACCTTCGGGCAGGATGGCTTTGGCATCCCCACAGATCAGGAGAGATCGCATGGAGCCCACCATCGTCGAGCGCGAGGACCAGCCGTACGTCGCGCTGCGCGGCAAGGTCGCGATGAACGAGATCGGCAAGTTCGCGGACCGCACGCCCGAGCTGTTCAGCTGGCTCGCCGCGCGCACGATCGACCCGATCGGCGACGTGTTCTTCAAGTACGACGTCGTCGACATGGAGAACGGGCTCGTGATCGAGATCGGCGTCCCGGTCGAGGAGCGGCACCACGGCGAGGGAGAGATCGTCGCCGGTGTCCTGCCCGGCGGCCGCTACGCCAGCGTCACGCACTTCGGTCACCCCGACAAGCTGTACGACGCGACCCGCGACCTGCTCGCCTGGGCGGACGAGCAAGGCCTGGAATGGGACGTCGACGGCGACAAGTGGGGCAGCCGGCTGGAGGTCTACAAGTCCGACCCGGTCGAGCAGCCCGACATGGACACCTGGGAGACGGAACTCCTCTTCCGCCTCCGCGGCTGAGCTGGTCTAGGCGGCGACGGGTTGCAGCAGGTCCCGCAGTTCGCGGGCGGCGGTGAAGCCGGCGCGATTGCCGCCGATGGTGCTGGCCGACGGGCCGTACCCGATCAGGTGGACGCGCGGCTCCAGCACGGCGTGCGTGCCGTCCATCCGGATGCCACCCGAGGGCTCGCGCAGATGCAGCGGAGCGAGATGGCCGAGGTCGGCGCGGAACCCCGTCGCCCACAGGATCGTGTCGACGCGCTCCTTGCGACCATCGGCCCACTCGACACCGGTCGGCGTGATCCGCTCGAACATCGGGTGCCTGGTGTAGACGCCGCGACGCAGCGCCGCCTGCTCCTGCTCGCGCAACTGCAGCCCGGTCACAGCGACGACGCTCTTCGGCGGCAGCCCCGCGCGAACCCGCGCCTCGACCTTGGCGATGATCTGGCGCCCGATCTCCGAACCGAACTCCTCACCCGTGCGCCATTCGGGCGGCCGGCGTGTGACCCATGTAGTACTGGCGACTTCAGAGATCTCGGCCAGCAGTTGGACCGCCGACGCGCCACCACCCACGACGAGCACGTGCTGTCCGGCGAACTCTTCGGCGCCGTTGTAGTCGGAAGTGTGGAGTTGCCGGCCTTGGAAGGTCTCGATGCCCGGATACCAGGGGATGAACGGCCGGTTCCAGGTGCCGGTGGCGTTGACGATCGCCTCGGCACGGTAGCTGTCGTGATCCGTCGTCACCTCGAACAACCCGTCCGGGGTCTCGCGCACGCTCTGCACGATCACCGGCCGGACCACGGGCAGGTCGAACCGAGCCTCGTAGTCGGCGAAGTACTGCTGCACGAACACGTTCGCCCGCTCGTCACCCGCACTCTCCGGTACTGCGACGCCGGGCAGGTTCGCGATCCCGTGCACGTCGTGCATGGTGAGGGAGTCCCAGCGGTGCTGCCACGCTCCACCCGGGGCCGGGTTGCGATCCAGCACCACGACCTCGTCGTACCGGCTGAATCCCATCCTGACCAGGTGATACGCCGCGGACAGCCCCGCCTGGCCGGCTCCGATCACCACCACCTGGGTCGTCTTCACACTGATGACAACAGCCGGAGCGGTTGTCTCTCTTCCCGGCTAGCCTGATCAGCCATGGACCTGACCGCGGCGTACGGCTACCGCCTGGACTGGATCGTCTCCTTCGTGGCCGTCGCGCGGCACGGCGGCTTCTCGGCCGCGGCCAAGGCGACCTTCCGCTCCCAGTCGCGGATCAGCGAGCACGTCGCCGAGCTCGAGAAGGCCCTCGGCGTCCAACTCTTCGACCGTACTGCGCACCCGGCCGCCCTGACCCCGGAAGTGCGGGCGTTGCTGCCGCACGCCGAGGAGATCCTGAACCGGCTCGGGGAATATATACCCGCTATCTATAGCGTCAAGCCAGTGCCGGTGAGCGGACGTGGGGGCTCAGGGGACGGGGGGCCTCAGCGGATGAACTGGTCGACGTAGTCGGCGCCGAGGCCGTTCGCCGCGTAGTGGTCGCGGCAGAGCTGGATCTTGGTGAAGGTGTCCTCGTAGCCGATCTGGTTGCCCTCGTCGTCGACGTAGATCATCGCGCCGGAGATGTTGAAGAAGGTCACCATCTCGGTCGTGTTCTCCGGCACCCGCAGGGTGTGGATCTCACCGGGCGGCTCGTAGACGAACGACCCCGTCTCCGCGACCCAGTCGTGCTCGTCGTACTGCCAGCGGCCCTTGATCACGTAGCCGAACACCGCGCTCGGGTGCCGGTGCCGGGACACGATCCCGGCCCGGGTCACCTTGAGCAGGTTGCACCACTGCCCGGTGATCGTATTCAGCATCAGCGGCCGGAACCACACGTCCGGCGCCTGCGGCACCCACAACCGGTCGTCGTCCGGCATCGCCTGCACGGCGATCTCCGCGGGCACGCCGGCGGAGATCGGGATCTGGCTGGTCATCGTTCCTCCAGTGGGTCAGCTGCTCTGGTAGCCGCCGTCGACGGGCAGCACCGCGCCCGTGATGAAGGTGGCGTCGGGTCCGGTCAGGAAGGCGATCGCGCCGGCGACTTCCGCGGCGCGGCCCCAGCGCGCCATCGGCGTACGGGAGAGGATCCGCTCGGCGGTGACCGGGTCGGCCTGCAGGGCCGCGGTCAGGTCGGTGGCGATCCAGCCGGGGGCGACCGCGTTCACCCGGATCCCCTCGGCGGCCCACGCCACCGCGAGCGACTTGGTGAGCTGCACGATCCCGCCCTTGCTCGCGCTGTACCCCGGCACCAGCGGGCCGCCGAAGTAGCTCAGCATCGACGCCACGTTGACGATGCAGCCCTTGCTCTCGGCAAGGAGCTCGTGCGCGGCGGCCGCGGCTCGCATCGCGCCGGTGAGGTTGATCTCGACCACCTCGGCGAACACCTCCGGCCGGTGCTCGTCGCCCCGGCGGATGATGCCGGCCGCGTTCACCAGTACGTCGAGCCGCGGACGTGAGGTGATCAGGTCCTCCAGCGCGCCTGGTGTGCGGAGATCGAGTTCGTGGAGTTCAACCGCCTGTCGGAGCTCGGGTGACGCCGCCGCCGTGTTGAGGCCGGCCGCGAGGACGGTGGCGCCGTCGGCGGCCAGCCGGAGCGCGGTGGCCGCGCCGATACCACTGGTACCTCCGACGACGAGCGCAGTACGGGCCATGTCGCTCAGCCTGGTGGTTGGGTGTGCCTGCGACAAGAAACACCCGGATGCCGGATCACCGCGATCCGACTTCCGGGTGCTTGAGGCTGTCTCGTGTTGCCTACGCGGGTGAGTCCCAACTGTTGTCGATGCGGCGGTGGTACCGCTGACCCGCCTTGCCGCCGATCACCGCCGCGAGCAGCGTGACGACCAGCACCGCGGCCGCCGCGATCAGGCCGCCCGAGGTGAGCGTGTCGTCCGCGATCGGCACCGTCGGCAGGTCGACCCGGTCGAGCACGTTGTACTGCGAACCGGCGAGCGCGCCGATCCCGGCGACCACCAGCGTCACGATCAGGCCGATCGCCCAGACGCCGAGGCCCTGCCGCGCGCCGTCGAACCGCGCGAGCCGGCCGGCGACGTACCCGCCGCTGTAGTAGGCGATCGCCAGCATCACCACGAGCACGGTGCCGGACACGATGCCGATGGTGCCCGCGTTCTCCTCGGCCATCGACCGGTCGAGGGTGATCGCGTAGTCGACCGCGGCCGCGAGGGCGCCGATGATGCCGGTCAACAGCACGGTCAGGCCGACCGCGATCAACCAGCCGAAGAACGCCGAGCCGGACTTGAAGCCGCGGTAGGCCGGGTCGACCTCGGCGGCCGCGGACGTCTTGATGTTCGCCCGGTGCGTGGCGGTCTTGTCCACGACCACCGGCTGCTCCGTGGTCGAATCCACCGTCGGCCGCGTGGTTGTCGATCCATCGGTCCTGGTCAGGCTGGTCGCCTTGGGATCCACCGTCGGCCGCTTGGCCGGCTGGTCCTCGCTGAACTGCCTGGGGTGGTTGAAATGCTGCGTGTCAGGGTCGTCCCGATACTGCTGAACCATGTCGCCGTCTCCTCATATCGACAGCCCCGTCTGCTGAACCCGTACCCCACCCCTCGAACCCTTAAGCAGACGGTCCCCGCGCTCAGTCGAGCATGTCGTCGATCTTGTCGTGGTACCGCTGGCCCGTCTTGCCGCCGAGCAGCGCGGCGAGGAGCGGGAGGAACACCAGGGCGGCCGCGGTGAAGAGGCTCCCGGTCAGCAGCACGTCGTTGCTGAGCGGCACGTCCGGGCGGTCCACTCGGCCGACCAGGTCGTACTGGCTGTTCCAGTAGGCACCGACGCCGGCCGTGACGGCCAGCAGCAGGAAGGTGATCATCCAGACGCCGAACCCCTGCCGGGCGCCGTCGAACCGCGCGAGCCGGCCGGCGACGTACCCGCCGATGTAGAAAGCCAGGCTCAGTGTCAGCACCAGGACGACGGCGGCGGTGATGGCCACCGTACCGGCCTGTTGCTTCGCGTCCGCACGGGTGTAGTCGAGCACGTAGCCGGCGCCGTAGCTTGCGCCTGCGACGACAGCGGTCAGCAGCACGGCCATCGACACCGTGATCAGCCAGCCGAATAATGCCGCACCGAATTTGAAGCCTGTGTATGCCGGCCGCTCGACCTCCGCCGGTATCTTGGCCGCGGGTTGGTCTGGAACCTCGGTCACGCTTGTCATGGCCCGACGGGCCGCCGCCCGCGCTTCCTCGTAGCGCTTGGTAGTCGTCGTATCGGTCCCCGGGTCCATCCCGGGCTCGGTCAAGGTACCGGTGTTGCCATAGCTCTGAACCACTGCAGTTCTCCTCACGTCCGTCCTGCGGCGGGTCCCTACCCGTCGACCCGTGTCCTCATGCAAGGTCTCGGCAGAATTAACGGTCCCCTGAGATCACGCCCCGGACGGGTAGCGGCGAGGGGTGAAGACCAGACGGCCGGCCTCGCGGTCGACCGTACGCGTCTGCGACGAACCGATCAGCAGCAGGCACCGCATGTCCACCTGGTCGGGGTCCAGGTCGGCGAGGGTGGTGACGGTGATCGACTCCGACCCGCCGCCGACATCGCGGCCGATCACCACCGGGGTCTCGGGCGAACGGTGCTCGAGCAGCAGGTCGCGGGTGGCGCCGACCTGCCAGGTGCGGGACTTCGACGCCGGGTTGTAGATCGCGATCGCCAGGTCGGCGGCGGCCGCGGCGCTCAGCCGGGCGGCGATCACTTCCCACGGCTTCAGCCGGTCGGACAGTGAGAGGACGCAGTAGTCGTGCCCGAGCGGCGCTCCGACCCGGCTCGCGACAGCCTGCGCCGCGGTCATTCCGGGCAGCACGTGCACCGCGAGGTCGGCGTACTCCGGCTCCGAGGCGACCTCGGTGACCGCGCTCGCCATCGCGAAGACGCCCGGATCCCCGGAGGATACGACGACGACGCGGGACCCCTTGCGAGCGAGGTCGAGGGCGAAGGCGGCCCGCTCGGACTCGACCCGGTTGTCCGAACCGTGTTTGCGTTGGCGAGCGCGGTCGGGCAGACGGTCGACGTACGGGCCGTAGCCGATCAGGTCGTCGGCGGTGGCGATCGCGGACCGGACCTCCGGGGTCATCCACTCCGGCCCGGCCGGCCCGAGCCCGACCACGGTCACCGATCCCTTGTCGCTGAGCGCAACTTGTTCGGTGGTGGGTGAAGTGCTGTTCAGCGGGCTGGGGAGCAGGGCGAGGGAGAAGTAGGGGACGGAGTCCGGGTCCACGTCGGCGAGCGGCGCGGTCCGCTGGGCGTCGGTGGTCGCGCGCTCGACGTACCAGGCCTCGTCCAGGCGGCCGGCCAGCTCGAAGGCCTCGCGGACGTTGCCAAAGGTCCGGCCGAGCTTCATCACCGCGGCGGCGTCGGTGTTCCGGAGCCGCTCGGCCAGTACTTCGGGCGGCAGCGTGCCAGGCAGCACGGTGAGGATCTCGTCGCGCTCACACAGCGGCCGACCCAGTACTGCGGCGGCCGCGCTGACCGAGGTCACTCCCGGCACGACCTCGCACTCGTACCGGTCGGTGAGCCGCTTGTGCATGTGCATGTAGGAGCCGTAGAACAGCGGATCGCCCTCAGCCAGTACGACGACCTCGCGCCCGGCGTCCAGGTGTGCGGCGAGCCGCTCGGCGCACTCGGCGTAGAAGTCGTCCATCGCGCCCTGGTAGCCACCGGGGTGATCGGTGGTCTCGACGGTCAGCGGGTAGACCAGGTGCTCCTCGAGCTGCCCGTCCCGCAGGTACGGCGCGGCCGCCGAGCGGGCGATGCTGCGTCCGTGCCGCGCGCTGTGGAAAGCGATCACGTCGGCGGCGCCGATCAGCCGGGCGGCCTTCACCGTCACCAGTTCGGGGTCGCCCGGGCCGAGCCCGACACCCCACAGCCGTCCGGTCATTCTTCCTCGCTCGCGATCGCGTTGACGGCGGCAGCGGTGATCGCGCTCCCGCCCCGGCGGCCCCGGACCACGAGGTACTCGAGCCCCAGGTCGTTGGCGGCCAGTGCTTCCTTGGACTCCGCGGCGCCGATGAACCCGACCGGGATCCCCAGTACCGCGGCCGGCCGTGGCGCGCCGTCGCCGATCAGTTCGAGCAGCCGGAACAGCGCGGTCGGGGCGTTGCCGATGGCGACCACCGATCCCTCTAGCCGATCCAGCCAGAGGTCGAGCGCGGCGGCGCTCCGCGTCGTGCCGAGCGAGGCCGCCAGCGCCGGGACGGACGGATCGCTCAAGGTGCAGATCACCTCGTTGTCCGCGGGGAGCCGGCGCCGGGTGACCCCGGCGGCGACCATCGCGGCGTCGCACAGGATCGGCGCGCCCGAGCGCAACGCGGCCCGCGCCGAGGCGACTACCCCGCCGGACCACCCCAGGTCAGCGACGAGATCGGTCATCCCGCACGCATGGATCATCCGTACGGCGACCTGCGCCACGTCCGCGGGGAGTACGCCGAGCGCAGCCTCCGCACGAATCGTCGCGAACGACTGACGGTAGATCTCGGCTCCGTCCGTCACGTACTCGTACTTGCTGCTCACGACCTCGCCTTTCGTACCGCGGTTCGTACTGGGGACAGAGAACTTGCCAGGTCGTCCACCGGGACCCCGTCGACCGAATAGCCACCGCCGGACACCGCGAGGACCTCGAGGTGATCACCGTTCGGGCGTCCGCAGCGCCGTTCACACCCAGACCAGTGCACCGCCCGATGGCCCGGCGCCATCGTGGGTGTCAGCCGCCACGCGTCCGCTCGCACGTCCGCCAACGCCTTCGCACACCCAGGTCGGCCGGCACACGCGGTCACCCCGTTCCAGGGCGACTCCGGCTCGACCACCAGCCCAGCTGCCTGCAGCCGTCGGACGGCATCCTCTGCGTCAGCCAGGCCCGCGACGACCACAGACCGCCACGGGGTCACCCGGACCTGGCCGGCGCCAAGTGCGGCGACGACCGCCAGTGCCGACGCCTGCTCCGGCCGCAGACTCCCGAGCGGCACGGTGGCCACGACGGCACACTGCCCATCTGGCTGCTGGTAGCGCCCCGCCACTAACGGAGCTGCACTCTGCGGTTGGCCGGTCGGCTCCTGCAGGTCCAGGTGCTTCAGAACCCGCGCCGGGCCGTCCTGCAGCTCGGCCAGACGCCAGGCCTCCGACTGCTGCTCCGCACGCTCCACCAGGAACGCCTCGGCGGCAGCCACCATCACTGCGGGCATCTCAGCCAAGGTCGTCTGCCCGCAGACCACTCCGCCCAGTGCCAGAAGTGCCTGTCCGCCGTGCACCACCTGCACGGCGACGTCGGCCCGGGCTGAGGCGAGGTCGCCGCGGCCATCGTCCAGCGCGAAGAGGAACCGGCCGGGCAGCTCAGCGAGCCCCGGACGGTCGCACAGCAGGCGATCCAGCTCAGCTGCGGCGGGCAGTACGTCGTACAGGCTGTGGTGGTCGAGGCCGGAGAGCGGCGAGGCGAGGATGTTGCGGACGCGTTCGTGGGTGATCGAGGGGTGCAGGCCGGCGGCGTACAGGCGGTCCGAGAGCGTCCGCGGGGCGCCAGGGCGGAGCGCACGGATCTGGAGGTTCGCCCGGGAGGTCAGCTCGAGGTTGCCATCGCCCAGCTCGGCGGAGGCCGCGGCGAGGAGCTCCAGCTGCTCGACGCTCAGGAGCCCGCCCGGTAGCCGGACGCGTGCCAACCCGCCGTCAGCCGCCTGGTGAACCGCAAGAACACCGGGGCAGCGGTCGGTGGAGACCCTTTCGACAGGTGGCACGGCCGTGATGCTACTTCCCGGCCTCCGACTGTGTTCTCGCTCACGCGAGCTCAGTGGGATCAGAGATGCGGGTGGGGGTAATCAGGGGAGCGATGCTGGAAGGAGAGGATGCCGGGGTTGCGGATGGTGCCGGCCTCGATCTCGATCGCGCGGCTGAGGGTCTCGTCGGCGTGCCAGGCGGCGGGGCCCTCGAGCACCGGGCGGAGGAACGGGAGCACAGCCTCGCTGATCTCCCAGGTCGCCGAGTTCCACAGGTACGACGGGCTGTGGTCGACGCCGTAGTACGTGATGTGGTCGCCGACGACGAAGGTCGGGTCGGCGAACCCGGTCGGCCGGGCCCAGCTGAACCCCATGCCCAGGTCGCAGGAGACGTCGACGATCAGGCTGCCCGGCGCGAACTGGGCGAGATCCTCCTCGATCAGGAACGTCAGCGGCGCGTCCGGATCCTGCAGCACGCAGTTCACGATCACGTCGTGCTCGGCCAGGAACCCGGCCAGCGGCACCCTGCCGTCGTCGGTCAGCGCGTGACTGCGGCGCGGATCGTCGTCCTCGGGGTCGTCGTGGTCGAACTGGATGATCCGGGCCGAGTGGATAGGCGAACCGACCGCGGTCACACCCCGCCCGGTCAGTACGTCGACGTCGTGCACGCCGTGCGCGTTCAACGCGGTGACGGCTCCACGCGCGGTCGCGCCGAACCCGATCACCACCGCCCGCAGCCGGCGCCCGTAGTCGCCGGTCGAGCCGATCAGCTCGAGCGCGTGCAGTACGGAGCAGTACCCGGCGAGCTCGTTGTTCTTGTGGAACACGTGCAGGTTGAACCGGCCGTCGGCGGTCCAGTGGTTCATCGCCTCGAACGCGATCAGCGTGAGCCCGCGGTCGATCGCGAGCTGGGTGACCTTCTCGTCCTGGACGCAGTGCGGCCAGCCCCAGAGCACCTGCCCGTCCCGGAGCTCGGCGAGATCCTCGGGCTGCGGCTTGGGCAGCAGCACGACATCGGCCCGGGCGATCAGCTCGCCTCTGTCGACGACCCCGGCGACGGACTTGGCCAACTGCTCGTCGGAGATCCCGAACCGGTCGCCGTACCCGGCCTCGAGGAAGATGCGCTGCCGCAGATCCTCATCGATCCGGTCGAAATGGTGCGGATGGATCGGCAGCCGATGCTCGTTCTCTTTGCGGGAACGGCCGACGACGCCGAGAGTTAACTGGTCCACGAGGGCCCCTTTGGTTACTGCCTGTTTAGCACAGCCCGGCTGGAATCCGCTCCGACGACGAGCACGGCCGTTGCCGCTAGTAGTCCGCCGCAGACCATCGCGATAGACACCGAAGTAGCGTCGACGAGCACCCCGCCGAGCAGGGCGCCGGTGGACAGAGTCGCCTGGAACGACGACGTGAAGAGCACCGTCGCCGCCTCCCGCGTCCCCGGCGCTGCCTGGGCGAACCAGGTCATCGAGCACACCGGCACCGCGCCGTACGCGATGCCCCAGACGATCAGCAGCACGACAGCACCGGCCGTCGTCCGCCCGAGTACCGGCAGCAGCAAGGTGGCCGCCGCCAGCAGGCCCGCGCTGGTGGCGAAGGTCGGCCGCAGATGCCGGGCGGCCGTCGTACCGGCGACGAGGTTGCCCACCAGCCCGGCCACGCCGTACACGAGCAGCAGCGTGCTGATGTGGGCCGCGCCGACCCCGGTGACGTCGCGGAGGAAGGGGGTCACATACGTGTATGTGCCGAAGTGGGCCGTGACGATCAGGCAGGTCACCAGCAACGCGATCCTCGTCTGCCGCCGCCCGAGCAGTTCCCGCAGTACCGCCAAGCGCGTCACCTGCAACGGCGGCAGAGGCGGCACCTGTGCGAGCAGTGCGACCAATACTGCGAGCGACAACATCCCCAGTACTACGAACGGCACCCGCCAGCCGGCGTGCTCGCCGAGGAAGGTCCCGCCCGGTACGCCGAGCACGGAGCCGAGGGGGACTGCCGAGAAGATGACGGCGGTCGCGCGAGCGACCCAACGGTCCGGGACCAACCGCGCGGCCAGCCCAGCGCCGATCGACCAGAATCCGCCGATCGTCAGCCCCACCATCGCCCGCGCGACAAGTTGGAGCCAGTAGGCCGATGCGGCCGCCGTGAGGAAGTCGGCCGCCGCCAGCACCACCATCAGCGCAACCAGCATCAGCCTGCGATCAAGTCGCGCCGTCCACACCGTGACCAGTGGCGCGGCGACCGCTGCCACCAGCCCGGGCACCGTCATCAACCAACCGGCCCGTCCGGCCGAAACCCCGAAACTGTTTCCCATCGGCGTCAGCAACCCGACTGGCAGGATCTCAGCCGTGACGATCAGGAAGATCCCCGCCGTCACCGCCACCACCCCGCCCCAACGAACGAGCGGCCGCACCGTTTCTGTGAGCACCATGCCGACCACTTCAGCGTTCCGCGGCAGGCGCATACTCGCGGAAATCCGCCACCTGGCTTCCCGTCGAGCACAACGTCGCATTCCCGCCATCCGGCTGGAGTGGAGGTCGTCGCCGGGTGGATGTCGGTGGGTGGTGCAGGATCCGGGTATGGCGCTGCGTGATCGTCCCTGGCCGGATCCGCTGTCGACGTTGGCGGAGTCGGTGGTGGGATTCCTTCAGTTCGTGCACACGACGGCTGTGAACAAGTTGGACGGGTTGGATGAGGCGCAGGCCCGGGCGACGCCGCTGGAATCCTCGCCGGTGATGAGTCCGCTCGGGCTGATCAAGCACCTGACCGCGGTGCAGCGACAGCACCTCCAACGAACCGTCGGCGGCCAGGACCTGCCGTCGCTGTGGCGTTCGGACGACCACGACTACGAGTTCCGGATCGGGCCGGACGAGACGATCGCCTCGGTCGTCGCGGCGTACGACGAGGAGTGGGAGCGTTCGCAGCAGACCTTGCGCGAGGCCGATTGGAGCGCCGTCGTCCAGAGCTACCGCCCGGTCCGAGTGGAACGGCTCCTCACCGACGTCCTCCAGGAATCAGCCCGCCATCTCGGCCACCTGGACATCCTCCGCGAACTGATCGACGGCACCAAGGGCGAGTAGCAGTCGGCCAACTTTGAGGGTGTTACCCACTCGCTGTGTCGTTACCCGCCGAACCTCCAAGGGGGCAACCCCCAATAACAGCAGGTAACCCGGCGGCGAGCCGCCACCCTTGGCCCCGCTGGGCAGCAGATCGCCTGCGGTTGCGGGGTTAACCACTCAACCGCAGGGTTGCCCGCTCAGAATCTGAAAGGGCAACCCGCACCCTGCGGGGTCAACCCGTCAGAGCCACGCTGTACGGCCGCTGGCCGCCAGAAGCAGGGACGCGCAGGGGAGAATCGGACCAACCGGGGTATTGGCCAAACCACAGCCCGGCCGCCCGGGGGAGCGTAGCGTCGCGGATGCCGCGCGGCGTACCGAACGACAGACAGGAAGTAGTCGCCGCACGGACCACCGCGGCGTACCGGCCGCGCCTGCAACGTCGGCGATTGGCGCTGTACTGCCTGTCGCTCGGTACACCCCTGGAAACCAAATCCACCCGACGGGAGACCGCGACCACCTGCACCCATGCAGTTCGAGGGAACGCGAGAAGGTTCTGCACTTGGATCATCTGCGAGTAGATGATCCCGCAGTAGGATGAATTCATGGCTGAGACACCGTTGCGGACCGTGCCGGACCTGACCGGGTTGCTGAAGCATGCCGGGCACGTGCTGGAGACGCAGTTGACGGCGGCGCTCGCGGAGATCGGGTTGACGCCGCGGATGCAGTGCGTGCTGATCAATGCGCTCGGGCAGGAGCGGACCCAGATCCAGCTCGCCGAGCTCGCATATCTGGACAAGACGACCATGGTCACGACCGTGGATGCCTTGGAGAAGGCGGGTTTCGCGGAGCGCAAGCCGTCGGCGACCGATCGGCGGGCCCGGATCATCGCCGTCACCGAGGCCGGCGCCGAGGCGGCCGAGGAGGGGCAGCGGATCGTCGACAAGGTGCATGCCGAGGCTCTCGGGGCGCTGGCGGCGTCCCAGCGCGCACCGTTCGCCGACTCGCTGATCGAACTCGTCAACGGTCAACTGGCGACGCCGGTCGAGGCGCAACCCGTCCGGCGGTCCCGGCAGCGAACCTAATCCAATAAGAAATCGTCTGCTACGGAACTATCTGTTAAGGTCGTTCTTGTCCTGCTCTGCTGACAAGGAGACGACCGGTGACCTCAACGACAGAACCAGCAAGCCCACCCCCCGAGCAGAGGTCGGAGCCGCCACAACAGCGCTCCAGCACGCAAGAGGGCTCCAGCACGATGCCGGGTTCCGGCGCGCAGCGGACGCGGCTGAAGGCGCTGGCGGTGCTGTGTGCGATGCAGCTGATGATCATCCTCGACGGCACCGTCGTGACGGTGGCGCTGCCGACGATCCAGAGCGACCTGGGCTTCTCGCAGGCCGGGCTCGCCTGGGTGATGAACTCCTACCTGATCGCGTTCGCCGGCCTGCTCCTGCTGGCCGGCCGGATCGGTGACCTGATCGGCAGCAAGCGGGTCTTCCTCGCCGGACTCGCGCTGTTCACCGCGGCCTCGCTGCTCTGCGGGGTCGCCACCAACGCCGAAGTACTGATCGCCGGCCGCTTCCTGCAGGGTGTCGGCGGCGCGCTCGCCTCAGCGGTGATCCTCGGCATGATCGTCGGCCTCTTCCCGGCGCCGGGGGAGCAGGCGCGGGCGATGGGCGTCTACGGGTTCACCTCGGCCAGTGGCGCGTCGATCGGCCTGATCCTCGGTGGCGTGATCACCCAGACCGTCGGCTGGCACTGGTCCTTCCTGATCAACGTGCCGATCGGACTCGTCTCGCTGGTGCTCGCAGTACGGCTGCTCGCACCGCAGCGCGGTCTGGGTCTCGGCAAGGGCGCAGACGTCCTCGGAGCCGTGCTGGTGACCGCCGGCCTCTCGCTGGCCGTCTACACAATCGTGCAGACTGCCGAGCCGACCGCCGAGTTGCCGCGGACGCTCGTCCTGGCCGCAGCCGCCGTACTGCTCCTAGCAGCCTTCGTACTGCGCCAGGCCCGCGCGGCGCAGCCACTGCTCTCCTTGCACATCTTCCGCAAGCGCCAGGTGACTACGGCCAACGTGGTGGTGGTCTTCCTGTTCGCAGCCGGGTTCGGCTTCCAGTTCATGACGGCGCTCTACCTGCAGCGAGTGCTGGGCTTCGACTCGCTGCAGACCGGCTTGGCGTTCCTTCCGGCTCCACTGCTCGGTGCGGTGATGTCGTTGTTCGTCGCACCTCGGCTCACTGTGCGGTTGGGCAGCCGGCCGCTGCTGCTTGCCGGCCTGGCCGCCTTCCTGGTCGCGCTTCTGGTGATCAGCCAGGCCCCGGCCGACGGTAGCTACCTCCTCAACGTGGCACCGGTTCTCGCGCTGATGGGAGCCGGGATAGGCGTAGGGATCCCTGCGGCGATCATGCTGGCGATGTCCGGCGCGGAGCCAAGTGATGCCGGACTTGCCTCCGGGCTGAACAACACTGCGCAGCAAGCGGGAGCAGCCGTCGGCACAGCCGTACTAGCCACCTTGGCCGCGTCGCAGAGCGCAGTACGGGTGTCTGAAGGTGTGGCGGAGGTTGCTGCGCTGAGGGACGGCTACAGCGCGGCCTTCGTGGCCGCGGCCGGCTTCGTCCTTGCTGCGTTGGTGCTGACTGCCACTCTGCTGCGGCCCTCGAAGAAGTGACGCGGGTAGTGCCCGGCGCTGTGGTTGCCTACAGCACCGGGCGCTACCGTTGTCGGCCGTGAGTATGACGAGGAACCCGGACCGGCTGGTGCTGTTCACCGACGCGGTGGTGGCGATCGCGGTCACCCTGCTGATCCTGCCGCTGGTGGACGTGGTCCCGGAGGCGGCGGCCGAGGGTAGTGACGCGCTCGCGGTGATCACCGACCACAAGTCGCAGATCTATTCGTTCCTGCTGAGCTTCGTGGTGATCGTCAGGTTCTGGCTGACCCATCACCGGATGTTCGAGCACGTCCGGGCGTACAACACCCGGCTGGTCCAGCTGAACATGATCTGGCTGCTCTTCATCGTCATCCTGCCGTTTCCGACCGAGATCGTCGGCACCTACCCGAGCAGCCGGTTCACCGCCGGCCTCTACATCGCGAACATCGTTGCACTCGGCATCTGCCAGCTCGGCCTCATACTGATGACCCGCGGTCACCGGGAGCTCGAGCAGGAAGACAACCCGGTCACCCGCCGCGAGATGTTCGGCACCGTCACCTTCACCGTGCTCTCGCTGGTGGCCTTCCTGCTCGCGGTCCTCGTGCCCGGCATCACCTTCTACGCACTGCTCCTGCTGCTGCTCGCGCCAGTCTTCAGCCGGTTGTGGGACCTGCGCGAGCAGCGCGCAGTCTGAGTCAGAGCCCGTCCCAGAAGGCGCAGTGGTGCTCGGTGCTCAGGTCGACGGTCTTGATGCCGCCCTGGTCGGTCGGCGCGAGGGAGAGCCCACGGATGTCGCCATGCCCGACCGGAGCCCAGTGCGGCCGTCCCGGACCGTTGGGATCGCCAGTGCGAGCGAATGCGGTCCAGTAGTCGATCATCTGCTCCGACAACCTCTTCTGCGTCTCGCTCATCGGGAAGTCGTAACCACCCAGGCTGAAGAGATACGGCAACTCCACCGCATGGGCTGCACCCTGGCCGGGCTGTGCGAGAGGCGAGTGCTTGTCCGCGAACTCGTACGCGTACACAGGCACCTTCCGAGCCGCCTGCTGGTCGTTGGCGACCTGCGTGCACGACCAGATCCGGTCCGTCGTCACTGCGGTCCAGGCAGCCACAGTCGACCCGTACTGCGCCAGCGGGTACTCGCGCTGCACCTCCATCGCATCCGCTGCACCCACCATGTCGGTCAGCAACCGCGGGTAGTCCGCATCGGTGAGGTCGCCGCCGTTGAACGCCGACATCCACGCCGCCGCCTCATCGTGGTTGTTCCCAGACAGCACCGGCACCCGATGGAACAGCCCGGCCTTCATCGCCTTCGCCGGGCTCACCGGCAGCACCGCAGTACCGCCGTACGCCGGTTGCGTGAACTGCAGCGTGTCCTCAACCAGTACCGCGGGATCGGCCGCGCGCAGGCAGTGCAGCATGGCCTGACGCGGCTTGCACTTCAGGTCGTCCCTGCGGGAGGCGGCCCAGTCCGTGCCGGTCCTCTGCACGGTGTTCTGCGGAACCCACGGTGAGTCCGCCGCCTGGCCCGGGTACTGGCTGTTGTCAGCCCAGTTGAACGCGCACGAGCCGCTCTGCATCACTGCCTTGGCGAACAACCCGGTCGACGTCGGCGAGGTCAACTGTGCGCACACGCTCATCCCGCCGGCCGACTCCCCGGCCACGGTGACGTTCCGCGGGTCGCCGCCGAAGGCCCGGGCGTTCCGTTGCACCCAGCGCAGCGCCGCCTGCTGGTCCTGGATGCCGTACGTGCCGGATCCGGCCAGTCCCGGGTAGCCGAAGAACCCGAAGATCCCCAACCGGTAGTTGACCGTCACGACGACCACATCGCCACGAGTGGCCGGCTTCGACGCCTCGTAGCTGTTCCCGGCGCCGGTGAAGAACCCGCCGCCGGGAATCCACACCACCACCGCACGCGGCTTGGCTGCCTTCTGCGCCGGCGTCGTGACGTTGAGGTAGAGGCAGTCCTCTGCTGTGGAGCCACCGGGCGCCTCGGGGTTGTCCTGCTGGGGGCATGCGCTCGAGAGCGTCAGCGCGTCCCGTACGCCGTCCCACCGTTTCACCGGCTGCGGCGCCTTCCACCGCAACGCCTGCATCGGTGGAGCGGCGTACGGGATGCCGTTGAAGACGCGAGCGGTACCAGTGGTCTGCCCGCGCAGCAGCCCAGCGTCAGTCCGTACGACGCTGGGCTCCGCTGGTGGTGCCGACCGGGCGGCGGTGGCCTTGTCTGCAAGGAATGCGGCCGGCACGAGCGCCAGGGCTACCGCCAGCCGCACCTTGCTTCGTGTGATCTGGAATCTCCTCATGCCGTGCAGCCTCCGCTGGGATCGGGTGGTCCCGCTTCGGCCGCACGGCCACTGCACCTACACCTTTGGTCGGGGTACGGGTATCAGCAGTAGAGGTTGTTGCCGGGGGAGACGCCCAGCATCTGGGTGAACCGCTGGTAGGCGTCCACCCGGCTCTGCACCTGGCCCGGGTTGCCGCCGTTGCACTCGATCGACCCGTTGATGCTGCGGATGGTCTCGCCGAAGCCTGCGCCGTTCACCATCGCGTTGTGCGGCGTCATCGTGCCCGGGCCGGTCTGGGTGTTCCAGTACCAGAGCCCGGTCTTCCAGGCGATCGCCGAGTTCTGCTCGACCTGCCACGGGTTGCCAAGCAGGTCGATGCCGAGGGCGTCACCGGCGGCCTTGTAGTTGAAGTTCCAGCTCAGCTGGATCGGGCCGCGACCGTAGTACGCCGCCTGACCGGCCGGGCAGCCGTAGGGCTGGCCCCAGTCGCAGTAGTGCGGGTAGTTCGCCTCGTTGATCTCCTTGATGTAGACCAGCCCGCCGGTCTCGTGGTTCACGTTCGCCAGGAAGGCTGCGGCCTCGCGCTTCCTGGTGGTGTCGTCGCCGGTGTTCGCGAAGCCCGGATAGGCGCTCAGTGCGTCGACCAGGCCGGAATAGGTGTAGAAGGGATTCCGGCTCGGGAACATCTGGTTGAATTGCGGTTCGCTGACCGGGAATGCGCTCGGCTCCGGATTTCCGCCGCCGGAGCAGTTGTACGGTTCCCAGTACCAGGTGCTGATCGTCGGGTCGTAGCCGGGATTGTCGTGCTCGGCGACGTAGTACAGCCCGTTGGTGTACTTCACGATGTGCCGGCCGCGTACCAGTTGCCGGCCACCCAGTTCGGGTAGGTGCAGGCCTGGGTGGCGGTCGGCGACACTTCGCGAGCGTCCGCGGGGGCGGTGAACAGCATCGACAGGGCGGCGCCGACAACCACGAGGACCGGCAGGGCGCGCAAGAATCGGAGCATTCTCATGATGCGACTCCTCTGTCCTGGCCGCGTCGCAGAAGGGGGCGGGACGCGACCGTGGGGGCGGTGGACAAAAATGGCCCGGTCAGCGTACGGCGGCCGGACCGGGGAGGAGAAGAGCGCGCGCTCTAGACTTCCTAAAGAACCTTTGGTAATGGCTTGCGCATTCTGGAGAATTGCCAGGTTTATTGTTTACTTGCGATTCCTGCGCAATAGATAGGTATCCATGATCCAGCCTTTGCGCCGGCGTGCTTCGGCGCGCACCTCGACAATCTCTTCCGCTACTTCCGCTAGCGGTCCCGCGATGAGCAGTTCGTCCGGCGTGCCCAGATAGGCGGCCCAGTAGATGTCGGCATCCTGGTCGGTGTGCTGGGTGAAGGCGGTCTGCGCGTCGAGCATCACCACCACGTCGTCGACATCGGCCGGCCACTTCTTCGCCAATCGCCGGCCGGTGGTGATCTGGATCGGCTTGCCGACCTGGTTCAGCCCGACCCGGTGCCGCGCCGCCAGCGCCGACACGCTGCTGATGCCGGGGATCACCTCGATCTCGAAGCCGAGTTCACCTCGAGCGAGGATGTCGTCGAGGATCGCCAGCGTGCTGTCGTACAGCGACGGATCACCCCAGACCAGGAACGCCCCGACCTGGTCCTCGCCGAGCCCGGCCGCGATCATCCCCGCGCAGACATCGGCCCGGCGTCGCCGCCAGTCGTCCACCGACTCGACGTACGCCGAACTCCCGGCGATCGGCCGATCACCGTCCAAGCCGGCCGTCCGGTCCCGCTCCGGATCCCGGCCGGTGACCACCCGGTAGTCGCCGTCGGGCGCATACCGTCGCAGGATCTCCTCCCGCAGGTCGACCAGTTCCTGCTTGACGTCACCCTTGTCGAGCACGAAGAACACATCCACACGGCCCAGCGCGTTGACCGCCTGCACGGTCAGTTGCTCCGGATCGCCGGCGCCAACCCCCACCACCAAGATCTGCTTCACCCCGCGACCTTAAGTCCCATCCGTCACCCCCATCCGCGCACCCCCAGCCCGGCGCTGCCCGTCTCACGTTGCAGCACTGGTCGCTTCGCGAGGGGTGTCCGAAGGGGGGCGTCCCCGGGCTGCGTGATGGTGCTGGTCGGGCTGGTGTGCGTCAAGAGCGCGTCGCGTCCCTTCGGGATCGGAACAAGTTCCGACTCTGGACCCGCACCACCCCGACCAGGGAAGGAACGCAGCTATCCCGGAGCCGCTGGGAGGTGTGGCGACAAGGGCCGGGGAGCTCCTCCGCCCAGACGCTCGGGGAGTTGCTCGCCCAGACGTTCGGGGAGCTGCCGCCGGAAGTTCGGGGTGTTGCTTGCCCAGACGTTCGGGGAGTTGCCTCGCCGGGAAGTTCGAGGTGTTCCTTTGCCCGGAGGGGAAGCGGGACTCCCGAAACCGGCACCTTGTGCACCACCTGAGCAGATCCCGGCGACCCGGACACTCAACCGGTGCACAAAGTGCGGGCTCGGACACCAAGTCGCGACCCCGGACACGACATGACCTGTCCCAGCTCCCCACACGGTGTCCGAGATCCCACAACCGCACCGCCGTCCGGCGTCACACCCCCGAGAAGGTGTCCGCGGTCCCCACAACTGCACGGCACCTGTGCCGCCAGCGGATCCGGGCCGGGCGGCGGGCTCGGTAGCGGGTTGCTCGGCCGCTGGCGCCTTATAGACCGCCAGCCAGCGCACAACCCGCCAGCGGCACCCTCGGGCCCAAAGCCGAAGGTGGTGTGGTTGGCGCCGGGCCGGTGGAGGAGGGGGCGGTTGGTCGTCGTGGTTGTTACTGCTAATTTAGAAGTCAGTAGCTCCTGACCTCCTGCCGACAAGGCTGCGACGCGAGAAGGTGTTCTTTGCCCACAGCGGAAGAGATGCTCAGTACTGCGTCCGTGGTCGCCCTCGGCGGCTGCCTTCAGAAGGTGGCGCCGGACCTGCGATTCACCGCACTGCGGGCCGCTCCGGGCAAGTTGGCGGAGGCCTCCTTCAGTGAGCGGGGTCAGTTGGTCCGGGACGCCCTGCTGGCGGATCTGCCCGCGGGATTCAAGCCGCTGGCGGATATCTTCCGCGCTGCGCTGGAGGACGACGCGTTCACCGGCTGGATGATCTGGCCGGTCACCGAGGCGGTCGCAGTACGGGCCGTGGAAGCTGAGGAATTCGAGGCCGGCCTCGAACTGCTCGCCGAGCTGACGCCCAGGCTGACCGCGGAGTTCGCGCTCCGCACGGTGCTCACGGCCGACCTCGATCGGACTCTGGCTGTCGTGCAGACGTGGACCGGTCACCAAGATGAACACGTCCGGCGCCTCGCCACCGAAGGCACGCGACCACGCCTGCCCTGGGCAAAGCGGGTACCTCAGTTGTTGGAGAACGTCGAGGCGACGCGGCCGATTCTCGAGATACTGCGCCGCGACGACTCGGCGTACGTGCGTCGCTCGGTCGCGAACCACCTGAACGACATCAGCCGCTCCGACCCGGCGCTGGCGGTCGAGATCGCGGGCGGTTGGCTGGCGGATCCCGAGGCGACGACACCCCAGTTGGTCCGGCATGCGCTGCGCACGCTGATCAAGGCCGGTGACCCCGGAGCCCTTGCCCTGCTGGGATTCGAGCAGCCGAGCGGTCTCGTCGTCGACGGGCCGGTACTGGCCGTGGCGGGCGTGAGCGTGGGTGAGATCCTGGAGTTCGAGTTCACCGCGCACAACGAAGGCGAGGTCGAGATGCGACTGGCGATCGACTACGTCGTCCACCACGTCAAGGCCAACGGCACCCTCGCGCCGAAGGTCTTCAAGCTGACCACCCGCACGCTGGCGCCGGGGGAGTCCGTGACGCTCGGCAAGCGGCACTCGTTCAAGCCGATCTCGACGCGCAAGTACTACCCGGGCGAACACGCCCTGGAGCTCCAGATCAACGGCCGAGGCTACGGCCGGTCCACCTTCACCCTCTCGCTGGAAGGCACCCGATGACCATCCCCACCCCTCCCGACCCGACCGCCGCCGAATCCGCGAAGCACCTGCCGCACGCGATCACGACGTACCTGCGCGAGGCCGACCCGGCGCACAAGGCCAACGCCCACGACCTGCTCTCCGCCTTCGCCTCCGACGCGACCGTCATCGACGACGACAAGACCTACCGCGGCCACGACGAGATCCACCACTGGCGCGAAACCGCCGCCACCGAGTACACCTACACGGTCGAACTCACCCACGTGGAGAAGTTCGACGACACCCACTACGACGTCACCAACCACCTGGAAGGCAACTTCCCCGGCGGCGTAGTAGACCTCATCTACCGCTTCACCCTCAACGACGAAAACCTCATCACCAATTTGGAAATCGCCCCCTGACCGAACTCCCCGCTTGCTAGGGTGCGAGCGGGTCGTGACTGGCGTCTCGAGATGGATCAACCATCGGGAAGCGACCCCGTCATCAAGACGTCGTGCCGTGCGCCTGGGCTTCTGGAATCGATCTGGGAGACACGGCATGGTCCAGTACTCCGACCCGGCGCCTCGGCTCGTCGGCATCGTCAACATCACCACCGACTCGTTCTCCGATGGCGGCAGGTTCCTGACCGCAGACGACGCGATCGCCCAGGCGCGGCGCTTGCATGCGGCGGGTGCCGACATCGTCGAACTCGGCCCGGCGTCCAGCCACCCAGACGCGGAGCAGGTGAGCGCGGCAGAGGAGCGCCACCGGCTGGCCGACGTCCTCGGTCAGTTGATCGCCGACGGCATCCCAGTGTCGGTGGACTCTTTCCGCCCTGAGACCCAGCGGTACGCCGCCGCGCGGGGTGCCGCTTACCTGAACGACATCCAGGGCTTCCCCGACCACGACAGGTACGAGGAACTCGCGGAACTCCCGTGCCGGCTGGTGGTCATGCATTCGGTCCAACGCCGAGGACCGGCCACCAGGAAGGTGACTGATCCAGAGGACATCTGGCCGGAGGTCGAGCAGTTCTTCACTGAACGCCTCGCCGCGCTCCAAGCCGCGGGCGTCAGCCGCGATCGACTGATCATCGACCCAGGTTTGGGCTACTTCCTCGGGAGCAACCCAGAACCATCGGTGGCGATCATGGCTGCGCTCGGGCAGTTGAAGGCGCGCTTCGGGCTGCCGGTCCTGGTCTCACCCTCGAGGAAGTCGTTCCTCCGAGCCCTCACCGGCAGTGATCTTGCCGCCATCGGCCCAGCCACCGTCGCAGCAGAGTTGTACGCCGCGTCTCAGGGCGTCGACTTCATCCGGACCCACGACGTCGCCGCGATCCGCGACGCACTGACCGTGTTCGGCGCTCTGACTGCGCGCAGTCCGATCACCTTCCCTGCGACTCACTCGGACAGGAAGGACTGGAGTGCTTCGGCAGTAGCGGCTGGGGATTCTTCGGGGAGGTAGTGGGTGGTAGTACTCCGCGCCGAAGGCCGCGTCCGCATGGGCGAAGGTGTAGCGCGTCGGCACGATGTCCAGCACCGCAAGCCCCTCGACCGCGTCCGGGCGAGACCGATTGACGCCACCGTGATCCACCACCGCGAGGAAGTACTCCAACTGGCGTGCGTCCACGGCTAGGTCCGACGTGGTCGGCTGGGAGCGGCGCCGCGGCAGGTCATCCGGTCAGGATAGGCACCCGCGGGTGGTGGTGGTTGTGGGCGGGTGTTAGGTGGGTGGTGACGATCCGGAAGGGCTTGAGCCATGAAAATCGGTCTGCAGATCCCGAACTACACCTGGTCCAACGGCGCCCCGGCCCTCGGGGCGGAACTCGCCGAAGTGGCGAGTACCGCCGACCGGGCCGGCTTCAGCTCGATCGCGGTGATGGACCACTTCTTCCAGATCCCCGGCGTCGGCCCGACCGAGAACGACATGCTCGAGGCGTACACGACGCTCGGTTTTCTGGCCGGCCACACCGATCGCGCCCGGCTGTTCACGCTGGTCACCGGCGTGCACTATCGCGATCCCGGCCTGCTCGGCAACGCGGTCACCACCCTCGACGTGCTCTCCGAGGGCCGCGCGATCCTCGGCATCGGCGCGGGCTGGAACGAGGAGGAGTCCCGAGGGCTCGGCTTCGCGTTCCCGCCGGTCGCCGAGCGCTTCGAGCGCCTTGAGGAGACCCTCCAGTACCTGCTGCAGCTGTGGTCGGACGACGACGGGCCGTTCCAGGGCAAGCACTACCAGGCCGAGCGGCTGCTCAACGTCCCGCAGTCGCTGAGCCGGCCGCACCCGCCGATCCTGATCGGTGGCGGGGGCGAGAAGAAGACGCTGCGGCTGGTCGCGAAGTACGCCCAGGCGTGCAATCTCTTCAACACACCCGACCTGGAGCACAAGCTCGACGTGCTGAAGCGGCACTGCGAGAACGAGGGCCGCGACTACGACGAGATCACCAAGACCGTCTACCAGATGCTCGACGTCGGCGAGCACGGCGAGAAGAAGGATCAGCTGATCGACGAGCTCGGCCGGCTGCACCGCCTCGGCTTCAGCGAGGCGATCGGCTTCGTCCCCGGCCTCCCGCGCCTCGACCCCCTGGAACGCCTGGGCCTCGAGGTCCTACCGGCAGCCGCCCTCTTCTGATCACCAGCCTTCTGGAGGGCGGCCACGCGGAGGGTCAGCCGGCGATCACCGCGACACCGAGGCGGCCGCCGTCGACGTCGAGGACGGTGCCGTGGATGAACGCGGCCTGGTCGCTCGCGAGGAAGACCGCGGCGTCGGCGATCGCCTGCGGCGCGCCGATCCGGCCGTACGGCGTACCGGTCATCATCGTGGTCGCCGGGTGGTTCGGATCGGTGTGGACGACACCGGGAGCGATCGCGTTGACCCGGACCCCGGACGGCCCGTACTCGGCCGACCAGGCGCGGGTCAGGGTCTCCAGAGCGCCCTTGCTGGCGGCGTAGACCGCGCCGACCGGGATGCCCAGCCGCGCCACCCAGGAGCCGAGGTTGATGATCGTGCCGCCGCCGGCCGCGACCATCGCGGGCGCGATCGCCGCGGTCAGGAAGTACGGCGACTTCACGTTCACCGCGTAGACGGTGTCGAAGGTCTCCTCGTCGGTCTCCGTCGTCTTCCCGCCGTCGATGGCGCCGGCGTTGTTGACCAGTACGTCGATCCGTCCGCCGAGCAGCCGGGTGGCTGACTCGGCCAGCTCGTTCGCGGCCGCCTTCGTGCCGTTCAGGTCCACCGCCACGAAGTCCGCCTGGCCACCGGCGGCGCGGATCTCGCCGACCACCTCGTCACCGCGCTCCTTGTTGCGCCCGGCAACCACGACGTGGGCGCCCTCGGCGGCCAGGGCGACGGCGATCGCCCGGCCGATGTTGCTGGTGGCTCCGGTGACCAGAGCCGTCCTGCCTGCCAGTCGCATGGGGTTCTCCTCAGAATCCTAGATTGGACCGCTAGGTCCAGAGTAGCGCATCGATTGGACCGCTCGGTCCAGGGGGTGGGTCGCGCTAGGCTGGCGGGCATGGAGCGAGTGCTGACCGCCAAGGGGGCGGCGACCCGGCAGCGGATCGTCGAGGGCGCCGCGCAGCTGATCCGGGTCGAGGGTGTTCAGAACGTCGGTCTGGACGACATCCGCGGGGCCAGCTCGACGAGCAAGAGCCAGCTGTTCCACTACTTCCCGGACGGGAAGGCGGACCTGATGTTCGCGGTCGCGCAGTACGAGGCCGGCCAGGTGATCGCCGACCAGATGCCGCAGCTCGGTGACCTCACCACCTGGCGCAAGTGGCAGGCCTGGCGGCGCCGGGTGATCCAGATCTACGACGCGCAACGGCAGGCGTGCGCCCTGTCAGCCCTGACCTCCCAGCTGGGTACCGCGAACCCGGCCACCAGAGACATCGTCAACGCGCTGACCGACGAATGGCACGCCTACCTGGCGGCCGGAGTACGGGCGCTGAAGGAATCCGGCGAGATCGACGCCCGCGTCGACGTGGCGAAGTCGGCCGCCGCCATCCTGGCCGCTGTCACCGGCGGCGCGACCCTGCTCCAGTCGACCGACCGCCTCAGCTACCTGGAAGACGCCCTCACCGAAGCGCTGGACGGCCTCCGCCGACCTCGTCGCTGAGCAGCCCCAGGCGTCCTCGTGGCTGAGCAACCCAGGCGTCCTCGTCGCTGAGCGTCAGCCCTCCGGGACGGGCTTCTTGCCTTCGCGCCATTCGCGTTCGAAGGGCAGCCGCCAGGCCCGCGGGGCGATCAGCTGGTGGATCGCGTTCGGGCCCCAGGTGCCCGGAGCGTAGGGCTTCACCGGCGGCGGGTCCTCCAGCAGCATCGTGGAGTTCTCCCAGAGCGACTCGATGCCCTCGGCCGTGGTGAAGAGCGTGTGGTCGCCGCGCATCGCGTCCAGGATCAGCCGCTCGTACGCCTCCAGTACGTCGCCCGCCGTCTCCGTCTCCTGGGTGGAGAACTGCATCGACAGCTTCTCCAGCCGCATCCCCGGTCCGGGCCGCTTGCCGTAGAAGGACAGCGAAACCCGCGACGAGTCGGCGAGGTCGAAGGTCAGGTGGTCCGGCCCCTGCGAGCCGACGCCCGAACCCGCCGGGAACATCGTCTTGGGTGCCTCCTTGAAGGCGATCGAGATGATCCGCATCCCCTCGGCCATCTTCTTGCCGGTGCGCAGGTAGAACGGCACGCCGGCCCAGCGCCAGTTGTCGATCCCGACCTGCAGCGCGATGAACGTCTCGGTGTCGGAGTCCGGCGCGACCCCCTCCTCGCTGCGGTAGCCGCCGTACTGGCCGCGGACCACGTGCTCGGGGTGGATCGGCAGCATCGAGCGGAAGACCTTGTTCTTCTCCTCCGAGATCGCCCGGGGCTCCAGCGCGGTCGGCGGCTCCATCGCGACGAACGCGAGCACCTGCAGCACGTGCGTGACGACCATGTCCTTGAACGCGCCGGTCGGCTCGTAGAAGGTGGCGCGCTGGTCCAGTCCGAGCGACTCGGGAATGTCGATCTGGACATGGTCGATGAAGTTGCGGTTCCAGATCGGCTCGAACAGCCCGTTGGCGAACCGGAACGCGAGGATGTTCTGCGCCGCCTCCTTGCCCAGGAAGTGGTCGATCCGGAAGATCTGCGACTCGTCGAACGTCTCGTGCACGAAGTCGTTCAGCTCGATCGCGCTCTGCAGGTCGTCGCCGAACGGCTTCTCCATCACCACCCGCGCCCGATCGACCAGATCCGCGTCGCGCAGCATCTGGATCACCGAGCGCGCGGCCTTCGGCGGCACCGACAGGTAGTGCAGGCGGCAGGTGTCGGGTCCGAGCGTGTTCTCCGCCGTCTTCACCGCGGCCGCGAGCGCCTCCGGCCCGGCCGTGGTCGGCACATACTCGATCCGGTCGCAGAACTGCGCCCACTCCTCGTCGGTGATCTGGTGCGTGCCGAAGGTGTCCACCGCCACCCGCGCCCGGGCCCGGAACTCGTCCGACGTGAGCTCCTCGGTCGCCGTACCGATGATCCGGACGTCGGGGGCGAACCGGGACTGCTGCAGATACGCCAGGCCCGGCAGGAGCTTGCGCTTGGCCAGGTCTCCGGTGGCGCCGAACAACACGATCACGTGCGGTGCGAGCGGCTCGGGATCACGCCGCGACGGCCGCGAACCGGGCGCCGGATAGGCGATCGTCTGAGTACGGGAGTCGGGCATTCTCGGGGTCCTCCTACAGACGACGCCACAAACGGCTTCAGTGTAGGTCAGCGGAGCCGCGCTGCCTCGAAGATCGCCTGGGCGAAAGCGCGCGGCTTCTCCTGCGGAGGTTGTGCCCTGCACCGGCGACCTGGTGGTGCACGCGGGGTCCGGTGAAGTGCGACGCCGAGGGGGATCCGTCGGTCGGCAGGAAGTTCCCGTCGTCCAGACCGTCGAGGGTGACAGCGGGCACGGTGATGGGCGGCTGCTTGCGCAGGAGTGGGGGTGTACGTCACTGCCCGGCGAGCGGTGCGAGCGCCGCTGCCAGGTCGCCGCGCGCGCTGATCCCGAGCTTGGGGAAGATCCGGTGCAGGTGCGTGCTGACCGTCCGATGGGACAGGTAGAGCCGCTGGCCGATCTCCCGGTTGGTCAGCCCCTCGGCAGCCAGTTGCGCGATGCTCAGCTCGTGCGGGGTCAGGTGGTCGCGCGCGTCCGGAGTACGGCGTGGGCTGGTCTCGCCGGCAGCGCGTAGCTCGGCGCGTGCTCGCTCGCTCCACGGGATCACGCCCAGAGCATCGAAGGTCTCCCGGGCGGCCCGCAGGTGCACCCGGGAGTCGGCGGTACGCCGATGTCGCCGCAGCCATTCACCGAAGGCGAGCTGGAGCCGCCCACGTTCGAGCGGCCACCCGGTCAGCTCGGCATCCAGGGCTCTCTTGAACAGAGATTCCGCCTCGTCGCCCTCCGCGAGGACCGCACTGACGTAGCGCACGCCGATGTGCAGAGCCGGCGAGGTGGTCGAGGCCGCGGCCTGCTGGAGGTCGCGGACGATGTCCTGCATCTCGGCGACCTGCCCGCTGCGCACGGCCGCCTCCGCCAGTTCCGCGACGACGTAGCACCGCAGTGCCACCTGGTACGCCGGGTCGGCTGGATCGTGGATCCGGCGGAGATCCGCGAAGGCATCGGCGTACCGGCCTTCACCGAGTGCTGTCAGGCCCCGGGCCAGCTGAACAGTGGCCAGTACTGGTCTGGCGCCTGCGGCGATGCCGACCTGCTCCGCCTCCGCCGCCAAGCTCGTGGCCGCCTCGTAGTCACCGCGCAGGGCGGCGATCTCGGCTTGCACGGCCACGGCCAGCCCGTACATGAACTGCTGATTGGTCTCCCGGCCGAGCCTCGCCGCCTCCTCCGCGGCGGGCAGCGCCACAGTGAGGTTGCCGAGGCGGGCCGAGCTCCAGGCCTGGACCGCCAGAGCCCGCGTCAGCAGCCCGAGCCTGCCCTGGGGACGCAACCCGGCCACCGCGCCGGCGGAGAACCGCGCGGACAGCTCGAACGCCCCGATCTGCAGCGCCGCGCTGCCGAGGAAACGCTCCACCTGCGGATCGCCGCCCGTACTGCCGGCGAGATCCATCAGCCCGGCCGCGACAGCTTTGCCCCGCTCCACCGGAGCGACGTACGCCGAGATCGCGAGCAGGCCGGGGTCTCGTTCGTCGATCGGCAGGCCGTCGGCCACCTCCATCAGGACCTGCCGCGCCTCGGGTCCGGGCTCGGTCCAGAAGCAGCGCATCCCCGCACCCCAGAGGATCCGCATCGCCAGGTCGAGGTCTCCGTCCGCGGCCACCGACTCGGCCAGCCGGGCGAGCTCGATAGGGCCGGCCGTGTCCTCACTCAGCCCGTCGTCGAAGCTGCTCCGGATCCAGGTCGCCCGAGCGCGCTGCTGCGGGGACAGCTCGGCCGGGGAGACCTCGGCCAGGAGACGCTGGACAAGGTCGCGGTCGCCGTACTCGACGGCGAGGTCGGCGGCCCGCAGTACTCGATCCGCCTTCCGGTCGGGTGCCTCGCTCAGCCGGGCAGCCTGCTGGAGTGCCTCGATGGCTGCGGCCACGCCGCCTCGGCGCTGGGCGCGGTCGGCAGCGGCCTCGAGCTCGACGGCGATGCCCTCGTCAGGCCCGGAGGCAGCCGCCGCCAGATGCCAGGTCCGTCGGTCCGGCTGATCGGCCAGTACTTCGGCCAGCGCCTGCTGGGCGGCCCGCTGCTGCACCACTCCCGTCGCCTGCGAGATCGCCGATCTCATCAGGGGATGCCGGAAAGTCAGCGTATTGCTCTGCAGTTCGATCAGCCCGGCGTCGTCCGCGGGAGTGAGCACGTCCGCCTCGACCGCTGTACCGAGCATTGTCGCGGCGGCGGCGAGCACTTCCGCTACCGAGTCGCTGTCGTTGAGCGAGGCAACCAACAGGCTCGTCCTGGTTGCCGCGGGTAACGTGGCGGCCCGGGTGCCGAAGGTCTCCTCGAGTCGCGCGTTCAACGGCAAGGTGGCCTTCAGCAACGAATCTGGGAAGACCGTGCCGGGCAGCTCGGTCAGCGCCAGCGGATTACCGGCCGCCTCGGCGAGCAGCCGGGTCTGGACCGCCTGGTCGAGCTCGGGAGCGACCGCGACGAGCAGCGCCGCCGCGGGTTCGGCGGCCAGCGGCTCGACCAGGAGCGACGGCAGTCCCGCGCTGAGCAGTTGGGACTCAGCGCGGTCACGACCCGCGGCGATCAGCACGATCGGCTCGGACTCCAGCCGCCTGGCCACGAAGGCGAGTACGTCGGCGCTGACCTGGTCCAGCCAGTGCACGTCTTCCGCGATCAGCACCACCGGCGTCTCCGCGGCGACCTCGGCCAGCAGATTCAGGACCGCCAGCCCGACCAGGTAGAGGTCCGCAACGGCGCTGTCGGCGAGACCCATCGCGCTTTGGAGCGCGTCGCGCTGGGGACCGGGCAGGGTGTCGAGACCCGAGCGGATCGGGTGAAGGATCTGGTGCAGCCCGGCGAGCGGGAGGTGCTGTTCGGCCTCGGCCCCGGTCGTTCTCATCACCCGCAGGCCGCCGGCGGCCGCCAGCGCACCCGCCTCGGCGAGCAACGCCGACTTCCCGATCCCGGCCTCGCCGGACAGGAACAAGGCACCGCCGCGATCGCGGATACCGCTGACCAGGTCGGCCAGCAGCTTCGACTCCAGCTCCCGCCCGAAGAGCGGCAGCCCTACCGCTCCGCCGACCTCCGGCATCGCCCGCCCCCTCCGTGACTCGCCGTCTGCTGCCTCAGAGCAGGCTAGACGCCGAGAACGAGCAGCGCACCAATCGTCCCGATATCGTCCCGTACGGGTGAGTCCGTCCGGCGCAGATGGTGCGATCGTCCCTGGTGGGAGGGCAGCGGGGAGGTTGCTGCGCCGGGCAGCGCTGCCCTCGACGGGAAGGTGGAGATCGGCCGCAAGCATGAGACGCCGACACGGGTTGGAGGTGTTCTGGGTGGCGGTGTGGGGCTGGCCACGGGCCTGGTCGTCGTGTCGCCGGTGTGTCATCGAACCGGGCCGTCCGCAACATCTTGCCGGTGGCAACGGGTCGGTGCGTGCTGTGCCGGAGGCCACAACGCCCCTTCAAGCTCATCGACACCTGGACAACCGAGGTCGCGGCAGCCACACAGACATGTCGGCAGGTGGTGGTCGAAAGGGCTGGAGGGTGACCAGGAGAGCCGGATCCGACAGCACCGTCTTGCTGACGCTGGTGATGCGAGCAGTTGGTCTGGCTTTGGCGGCCCTGCTTCTCAGTAGCTGTGGAGAGACTGGCTCCATTGACAGCCCGACCGACCGCCAGACGGCAACGTCATCGCGCTCGCCAAGCTCGCTACCCAGCCCGACGGCGACGCTGCCGAGTCCCACCCGGTCGCTGGGACGCGGCGAGACCCAGCCCCCCTCCGCGACGGCGACGAAACCTAGCCCTACCCGGTCATCGGTAAGCCCGGAGGCGCCGACTCCGACGC
The DNA here is from genome assembly GCF_004345365.1 of Kribbella sp. VKM Ac-2568. Taxonomy (GTDB): domain Bacteria; phylum Actinomycetota; class Actinomycetes; order Propionibacteriales; family Kribbellaceae; genus Kribbella; species Kribbella orskensis. The sequence continues at coordinate 119,493 of NZ_SLVF01000019.1, read as the reverse complement.
CGACGGAGCCGAGCCCCACCCGGTCGCCGGGTGGCCCGGTGGCCGCCTCGCCGATCCCGACGGTCACAGAGCCAGGCCCCACCCAGACATCGACACGTCTGGTGACTGTCTCCCCGACCGCGGCTCCCACGTCTGCCGAGTCGCCGGAGACCTCGGCGTCGGTTGAGCCCTCGTCGGCCGAGTCGTCCGGTGCGCCTTCGTGGTTGTGGTGGCTGCTGGCTGCGGTGGTGCTCGCGGTGGCCGTGGCCGTTCCGCTCGTTGTCAGGGCGCGTCGTCGCGGGGCCTGGCGGGCTGACCTGGCGTCGGCCGAGGACGAGATGGCCTGGTTTGCCCGCGTGCTCGTCCCGGAGTTGCGCCAGATGGGTTCGCTCGCGGAGGCCGCCGGCGGCTGGAACATCGCGGAGAGTCGGGTCACCGCGGTCGAGGATCGGCTGACCGCTCTGGAGGCTTCGGCTCCGGATGAGGCCGCCCGGACGCGGACGCGCGCCCTGCGAGACGCCGTACGATCAGCCCGGGGACACATGCAGGAGCTGCTGGAATCCGGCAGCCCGGACACGATGTCGCGGGACCTGGACGCGATTGCCGCCGAACTCGAGGCTGCCCTGGTGTCAGCGAACCCGACGGACTGACGGGCAAACTCACTGCATGCGTCGCGCGGCGCCTGACGTCGCCCTATCGTGCTGAGCGCGGCAGGCGCCGTTGGCGCCGTGAGTACGGTGCGGTCAGGCGAGCGCTTTGGCCTTGAGGGACTCGTACTCCGCCTGCGTGATGGTGCCGGAATCGAGCAGCGCCTTGGCGCTCGCGATCTGCTCGGCCGGGGCCTGGGAAGTGCCTGCAACCTGCTGGATGTACTTGTCCTGCTCGGCCTGGCGCTGCGCAACCGCCTTCACCTGGCGCTCGGACATGCTCCGGCCCCGAACGATGAGGTAGATCAGCGCGCCCACCCAAGGCACGAAGATGAGCAGGATCGCCCAACCGGCCTTCGCCCAGCCACTGAGGGATCTGTCGCCGAACAAGTCGAAAAGGCAGCGGAACCACACCACCAGTGCGGCGATCCAGATGAAGAACCAGAAGCTCCACAAGAGAACTTCCCCGAAGTCATTCGTGATTGCGTCCATTGGTCGTTCCTTCACGAGGTCGGTCCACGCGTCGTCCGGTGAGCGCCGCGTCTCAGCGTCCCAGAGGGCGTCGGTGACCGCCAGTGGTCAGCCACCCGAGGTTTCAGATGCCTGGGGCCACGAGCGCCGCCGGCCCTCGACAGCTCAGTGCAGGTCTCGACCGAGCCCCCGAAACGGAAAATGCCTCCCGATCAGTTGATCGAGAGGCGTGAGCAACGGTTTTTCAAGGCGCCCCCGGCAGGATTCGAACCTGCGCACCCGCCTCCGGAGGGCGGTGCTCTATCCCCTGAGCTACGGGGGCTCAGGAACGGCAGAACAGTACCAGGAAATTCGGCCAGGTCTTGCACCGGGGGAGACCCTGAACGGTCCCTGGGTCTTCCGCGCGGCGGGATCAACCGTGGGTACCGGACCGTCATAGTGGTCGTAAGTCCGAGCACCGAAAGGATTTCTGACAATGGCTACCACCTTGGTCCGTCCGTCCAGCGACCGCTGGATCGGCGGTGTCTGCGCCGGGCTGGCTCGCAGGTTCGGGATCAAGCCGAGCTTGATGCGGCTCATCTTCGTCGTCAGCTGCATCCTGCCCGGCCCGCAGTTCCTGATCTACATCGTGCTCTGGATCCTGATGCCGTCGGAGGACTGAGCAGCCGGGCATGAAAACCTGCTCTCCATGAGAGTGGGTACTCGGCGCCGGGCGAGCGCGTTGGCGGCCGCCGTCGCGGTGGGCCTGCTACCCGTGGTGAGCGGCTGCCAGGTCGGTCCCGCGCCACCCGGGCCGGCGGAGCTCCGGTCCGGGCCACCGCCGTGGGACGCGCCGCGCGACGCCGTGTCGTACATCGACAAGGCCGGTTTCGAGCGGTTGCCCCTCGACTTCAGCGGACCGGCGCCGTACACGGTGAAGGTCGCGGTGACGGTCGACGGGAACGCGATACAGATCCCGGCGGGCATCGGCGTCGACCGCGTCCGGGCCGAGCAGGCCGCGATCCACACGCACGCCACCGACGGTGTCGTCTACGTCGAGGCCAAGACGAAGGCGGAGCGGCCGACCCTGAAGCAGTTCTTCGAGCTCTGGGGCGTCCGGTACGACGGCAAGTGCCTGGGCGACGCGTGCTCGTCGGTCACCGTCCGGGTCAACGGCCAGCCGGCCCCCTGGGACACCAAACTCTCCCGCGAGAGCCTGATCCAGGTGGAAGCCACCGGTTGATGGCAGGAGCCTGGCATCACGCCGTACTGCGGCCCCGTGGTGCGGTTGGCTGAACCCATGGCGAAGCACGTGACCACGATCCCGACTGCGCAGCACTCCTCATCCCGCTGGCAGGCTGCTCCGGCCAGACCGCCATCCTGCGCCTGATCCCCGCCTGACCTGCGCTCGCGTGCCTGCCGTACCGGGCTGTGGATACTGAGTCAAGGGTTCGGCACCGGGGCCATTAGGCTGGGCCGGTGACTCCGGAACAGCTCGCTGAGAAGATCCTGCAGGCCCTGACCGCGCTCGTCGACGACGGCACCATCACTGTCGACGGCGGGTTGCCGGGCGAGCTGAAGGTCGAGCGACCCAAGAACCCCGAGCACGGGGACTACGCGACCAACGTGGCGATGCAGCTCGGCAAGCGCTCCGGCATGCCGCCGCGGCAGTTCGCGGAGCTGCTCGCCGCCAAGCTGACCGACGACGAGGCGATCACGGCGGTGGAGATCGCCGGACCGGGCTTCATCAACATCCGGGTCGCCGCCGACGCCCAGGGCAAGATCGCCGCCTCGATCGTGGAGGCCGGCCCGCAGTACGGCAGCAGCGACTCCCTCAAGGGCCAGGCGATCAACCTCGAGTTCATCTCCGCCAACCCGACCGGCCCGCTGCATCTCGGCCACACCCGCTGGGCGGCCGTCGGCGACGCGCTGGCCCGGGTGCTGAACGCGGCCGGCGCGGTCGTCACCCGCGAGTTCTACGTGAACGACCGCGGCGCCCAGATGGACAAGTTCGGCGCCTCCCTGAAGGCCGCGGCGCACGGCGAGCCGATCCCCGAGGACGGCTACCACGGCGAGTACATCAACGATCTCGCGAAGCAGATCGTCGCCGAGGTGCCGGACATCACCAAGCTGCCGGAGGACGAGCAGCTGGTCGCGTTCCGCGAGGCGGGGTACGAGCGTCAGCTCAAGGAGCAGCAGAGCCAGCTCGAGCACTTCCGGACCAAGTTCGACGTCTGGACGTCCGAGCGCAGCCTGCACGAGCAGGACGGCGTCGGCCACGCGATCGAGAAGCTCCGTGAGCAGGGCCACCTCTACGAGGCCGACGACGCGCTCTGGATGCGCACCACCGACTTCACCGACGACAAGGACCGGGTGCTGATCCGGTCCAACGGCGAGCCGACGTACTTCGCCTCCGACGCCGCGTACTACGTGAACAAGCGCGAGCGCGGCTTCGAGGTAGCGATCTACCTGCTCGGCGCGGACCACCACGGGTACGTGAACCGCCTGAAGGCGATCGCGGCCTGCGCGGGTGACGACCCCGAGCACAACATCGAGATCCTGATCGGCCAGCTGGTGAAGATCCTCAAGAACGGCGAGGAGATGAAGCTGTCGAAGCGGGCCGGCACGATCGTCACGCTCGCCGAGCTGGTCGAGGAGAGCGGCGTCGACCCGCTGCGGTACACACTGTGCCGCTACCCGGTGGACTCGCCGCTGACGCTGGACATCGAGGAGATGACCCGGCAGGTCAGCGAGAACCCGGTGTACTACGTGCAGTACGCTCACGCCCGGCTCGCCTCGATCCTGCGCAACGCGGACGATCTCGGGATCAAGCTGGACGAGTTCGACCCCGGCCTGCTCAGTCATGAGCGCGAGGGCGACCTGCTCCGGGCGCTCGCCGAGTTCCCCCGGGTGGTCGCCACCGCGGCCGAGCTGCGGGAGCCGCACCGGATTGCCCGGTACCTCGAGGACACCGCTTCGGCGTTCCACAAGTTCTACGACAGCTGCCGGGTGCTTCCGCGCGGCGACGAGGAGGTCGAGCCGGTGCACAAGGCTCGCCTGACCCTGGTGGGCGCCACCAGGACGGTTCTCGCCAACGGGCTCGACCTGCTCGGCGTCTCCGCCCCGGAGCGGATGTGAGGGCGCGCGAGGTGCGGTCCGGACAGGCCGAGGCAGGGCACCCTCGGCCGTCGTGGTTGCGTCCCCCGGAGGATGTCAACGACCTCGTCCCGCAACTGTGGTCGTCGACCGCGACCAAGAACACCGACGGCGCGCTCCAAGTGGGCGGCGTCGACGTGCGCGAACTGGTTGCGGAGCACGGCACTCCGGCCTACCTGCTGGACGAAGCGGACTTCCGCGCCCGGGCCCGGGCGTTCCGCGAAGGATTCAAGGACTTCGCCGTCTACTACGGCGGCAAGGCGTTCCTGTGCACAACCGTGGTGCGCTGGGTGATGGAGGAGGGACTCAACCTCGACGTCTGCTCAGGTGGTGAGCTCGCTGTCGCCCTCCGGGCCGGCGCGGATCCCAAGCGACTGGGGTTCCACGGCAACAACAAGTCGGAGGCCGAGCTGGCTCGCGCACTGGACGCGGGGGTCGGGCGGATCATCGTCGACTCGTTCCACGAGATCGAGCGGCTGACCCGGCTCGCCGCGGAGCGGGGCGTGGTGGCGCCGGTGATGGTCCGGGTGACCGCCGGTATCGAGGCACACACCCACGCCTACATCGCGACCGCGCACCAGGACCAGAAGTTCGGTTTCTCGATCACCACCGGCGAGGCGTTCGATGCCGTTGCCAGGATCAACGAAACGGCGGAGCTGGAACTGCTCGGGCTGCATTCCCACATCGGTTCGCAGATCTTCGACTCGTCCGGATTCGAGATGGCCGCTCGGCGGCTGATCGCCTTGCACGCAAGGGTTTCCGACGAGCTCGGCGTGGACATGCCGGAGCTCGACCTGGGCGGCGGATTCGGGATCGCCTACACCACTCAGGATGATCCGTCCGACCCGGCCCAGCTGGCCACCGAGCTCGGCAAGATCGTCGAGCACGAGTGCAAGGCGCTCGACCTCGCGGTGCCGAAGCTGTCGATCGAGCCGGGGCGGGCGATCGTCGGACCTGCGGTCTGCACGGTCTACACCGTCGGCACCACCAAGGAGGTGGCGCTCGACTTCGGAGAGTCCCGCACCTACGTGTCCGTCGACGGCGGGATGAGCGACAACATCCGCACCGCTCTGTACGACGCGGACTACTCCTGCACGCTCGCCAACCGGTACTCCGACGAGGGCCCCACGCTGTCCCGGGTGGTCGGCAAGCACTGCGAGTCCGGTGACGTCGTGGTGAAGGACGAGTTCCTGCCCGCCGATGTCGCCCCGGGCGACCTGGTCGCCGTACCGGGAACCGGGGCCTACTGCCGGTCGATGGCGAGCAACTACAACCACGTACCGCGGCCACCGGTGATCGCGGTCAAGGACGGCCGGACGCGCGTCGTCGTACGCCGGGAGACCGAGGACGACTTGCTCAGCCTGGACATGGGGGCCGAATGACCGAGAACGCGGACAAGCCGCTCGCAGAAGAGAAACAGCCGCTGAAGGTGGCGCTGCTCGGGTGCGGCGTGGTCGGCACCGAGGTGGTCCGGATCCTCACCGAGCGCGCCGACGACCTGGCCGCCCGGGTCGGCGCGCCGCTGGAGATCGCGGGTATCGCGGTCCGCCGGGCCGGCCGGACCCGCGACATCGCGGTCGACCCCGCGCTGATCACCACCGACGCGCAGGCGCTCGTCTCGCGCGGCGACCTGGACCTGGTGATCGAGGTGATCGGCGGCATCGAGCCCGCCCGCGGCCTGATCCTGACCGCGCTGGAGAACGGCGCCTCGGTGATCACCGCGAACAAGGCCCTGCTCGCCGAGGACGGCCCGACGCTCTTCGCCGCCGCCGAGAAGTACGAGCGCGACCTGTACTTCGAGGCCGCCGTGGCCGGCGCGATCCCGATCCTGCGGCCGCTGCGCGAGTCGCTGGCCGGTGACGACGTGGTCCGGGTGATGGGCATCGTCAACGGCACCACGAACTACATCCTCGACAAGATGGACTCCACCGGCGCCGGCTTCGACGAGGCGCTGGAGGAGGCCCAGGCCCTCGGGTACGCCGAGGCCGATCCGACCGCCGACATCGAGGGCTTCGACGCGGCGGCAAAGGCCGCGCTGCTGGCCAGTCTGGCCTTCCACACCAGGGTTTCCATCGCCGACGTGCACCGCGAGGGCATCACCGAGGTGACCGCGACCGACATCGCCTCGGCCCGCGAGATGGGCTGCGTGGTGAAGTTCCTGGCGATCTGCGAGCTGGACGAGGCGAGCGACTCGGTCGGCGCCCGGGTCTACCCGGCGATGATCCCGCTCAGTCATCCGCTGGCCTCCGTCCGGGATGCCTACAACGCCGTGTTCGTGGAATCCAAAGCGGCCGGCCAGCTGATGTTCTATGGTCGTGGTGCCGGCGGCGCCCCGACGGCCAGCGCTGTCCTCGGGGATCTGGTGTCCGCCGCGCGCAACCGGCTCAAGGGCGTGCCGGGGGTCGGCGAGTCGTCGTACACCCAGCGGGCAGCCCGTCCGATGGGTGCCACCATGACCCGCTACCACGTGTCGCTGGACGTGGCCGACAAGGCCGGTGTGCTGGCGGCGGTGGCCCACGCCTTCGCCGAGCACGACGTGTCGATCCAGACCGTCCGCCAGGAGGGCAGGGGTGGTGACGCGCAACTCGTGGTAGTCACCCACACCGCCACCGACGCCGCGCTGTCCGCGACCGTGGAGACCCTGCGCGAGATGGACATCGTCCGCGAAGTCAGCAGTGTCATGCGGGTTGAAGGAGACTGATCGCAATGGCGAACCAGCGGCCACACCAGTGGCGAGGCGTGATCGAGGAATACCGCGACCGGCTGCCGGTCTCGACGGACACCCCGGTGGTCACGCTCGGCGAGGGCGGTACGCCGCTGGTGGCCGCGCAGTGGCTGAGCGAGAAGACCAACTGCGAGGTCTGGCTCAAGGTCGAGGGGAACAACCCGACCGGCTCGTTCAAGGATCGCGGCATGACCGTGGCGATCTCGCTGGCCGCGCAGGCCGGTGACAAGGCCGTCGTCTGCGCCTCGACCGGGAACACCTCCGCCTCGGCCGCGGCGTACGCAGTGCGGGCCGGGTTGTTGCCGTTGGTGTTGATCCCGGCCGGCCGGATAGCCAAGGGCAAGCTGGCGCAGGCGATCGTGCACGGCGCGCAGCTGGTGTCGATCGACGGCGGCTTCGACGACTGCCTGCGGATCGTGCGCGAGCTCGGCAAGCACTACCCGGTCGCGCTGGTGAACTCGGTGAACCCGGTCCGGCTGGAAGGCCAGAAGACCGCGGCGTTCGAGGTCTGCGACGCGCTCGGCGACGCCCCGGACCTGCACGTGCTCCCGGTCGGCAACGCGGGCAACATCGCGGCGTACTGGAAGGGCTATTCGGAGTACAAGAAGGACAAGCTCTCCTCGAAAGCCCCGCAGATGTGGGGTTTCCAGGCCGAGGGCGCCGCGCCGATCGTGCGCGGTGCGATCGTCGAGAGCCCCGACACGGCGGCCACCGCGATCCGCGTCGGCAACCCCGCCTCCTGGACGCTGGCCGAAGCCGCCCGGGACGAGTCGGGCGGCCGGATCGAGGCTGTCACCGACGACCAGATCCTCTCCGCGCAGCGCGAACTGGCTGCGCGTGAAGGGGTCTTCGTCGAGCCCGCCTCAGCTGCCGGTGTGGCTGGCCTGCTCGCGACGAAGGCAGCCGGCCGGCTCGATGGCGGCCTGACCGTGGTGATCACCGTCACAGGTCACGGCCTGAAGGACATCGACACCGCCCTGGCCTATGCGCCGCCCATGGAGGCTCCCGTGACCCCGGCGGACACAGACGCGGTGGCGCGCGTCGCTGGACTGGCCTGAAATGACCGTCCGGGTCCGCGTCCCGGCGACCAGCGCGAATCTCGGCCCCGGCTTCGACGCCTTCGGCCTCGCCCTGACCCTGTACGACGAACTGACGGTGACCCCGGGTGGTTCCGGCGTCACCGTGGAGGTTGTCGGGCCGGGGGAGGGTGAGGTGGCGCTGGACGAGTCGCACCTGGTGGTCCGCGCCATCCGCGCCGGGCTGGTGTCGCTCGGCGCTGCGGTGCCGGGGTTCACCTTGCGCTGCGAGAACCGCATTCCGCACGGCCGCGGCCTGGGATCCTCCTCGGCCGCGATCGTCGGAGGCCTGGCCGCCGCCTACGGACTGACCGGTACGCCGCTCGACCGCGACCAGGTGGTGTCGCTCGCCCATCAGCTCGAGGGACACCCGGACAATGTGGCGGCCAGTGCACTCGGTGGTTTCACCATCGCGTGGACCGAGGGGGATGCCGGGCGGGCTGTGCGGTTGGAGCCGGTCGAAGGATTGTCGGCCGTGGCATACGTGCCGCAGACGCGAGTTCTGACGAAGGCGGCGCGCGGGCTGCTGCCCCACGTAGTACCGCATGGTGACGCGGCGGCCAACGCCGGGAAGTCGGCGTTGCTCGTGGCTGCGTTGACGAATCGGCCCGATCTGCTGATGACGGCGACCGAGGATCGGCTGCACCAGGAATACCGGGAGCCGGCCATGCCGGAGAGTCTCGCCCTCGTCCAGAAGTTGCGGGGGAGTGGCCTGCCGGCGGTCATCAGCGGCGCCGGTCCGACGGTGCTCGTGCTGGGCGGCCCAGGTGGGACCTCTGCGGCGTCCGCGCCGGAGCCCCCCGACGGCTGGTCGCGGTACGACCTGGGCATTGATCCAGTCGGCGTACAGGTCTGGTCCGGAGCGGTCTGAGGCGCAGATGGGGTGAGCCAGGAATTATCGGTTCCGGACACGCGTTATACCGACCGAGTCACCAGAAGGACCCTCAGTGGTGCTAGTCTCGACTCACCCGATCCCCTCCAGGTGATCGGCGAACTCTCGCCGCAATCGGGCTTTGCTCCCGGCACCCAGGTGTACGTGGCGTCTCCCAGTGAAGGACTTGCGCCGCCTGCGCCGGAGATTTCCGGGGGAACCCAGATTCAGCGAGAGCCGCCACTTTATGCCCGCGTCGCCGTTTCGTCGGTCGCGGGAGATGATTCCGGGCGATGAGCCTTCTGGACATCGTCCATCCGTGTGGGAAGGACCTCACGTGACAGAAACTGTTGAAGCCTCCAACGGAGCCGACGCATCGTCGGCCCCGGGCACCGACGCGACGGCTACCGCCGTGACGCGTCGCCGCAAGACCGGAGGCGGCCTCGAGGGCATGCTGCTCCCCGAGCTCAAGCAGCTCGCCGGGACGCTCGGCATCAAGGGCACCGGCGCTCTGCGCAAGGGCCAGCTGATCGAGGCGATCAAGGCTGCCCAGACGGGCGGCGGCTCGACGGGCGGTTCGCGCTCGCGTTCGAGCCAGCCGACCCTCGACGAGGCGGCCGCGGAGCCTGAGGTGCGCTCTCCGAGCGCCGAGGCTCCCGCTCAGGAGACCCCGCAGCGCACCGGCAGCCGCCGGACCCGCGCTGCCGCCGTACAGACCGGGGCGGCCGAGCAGAACGGCGCCACCACTCCGGCCGCCGAAGCGCCCGCGGCGCAGAACGGCTCTATTCCGGCCGAGACCGTCCAGGTCCCGGAGAAGGCAGCCGAGCAGCCCTCCGAGCAGAGCACCGAGCGTGATGCCGAGAGCCGCGCCGACCGGTCCGACGAGAGCCGCGCCGACGGGAGCCGCGACCGCAACCGTGGCCGCGACAACCAGCGCACCGAGAACCGCGACAACCGTGACGGCGCTCAGAACCGGGACGGCCGTGAGGGCCAGAACCGTGACGGCGCCCAGAGCCGCGATGGTGCTCAGAGCCGCGATGGTGCTCAGAACCGCGATGGTCAGCGGGACAACCAGCGTGGCGACCGCGCCGACGGTGGTCAGATCCGCGACGGCCGCGACGGCCAGAACCGCAACGACGGCCGGGCCGACCAGCGCAACGACGGTGGCCGGGACAACCGTGGCGACAACCGCGACCGGCAGAGCGACCGTGGCGAGGAGGGCGAGGGCCGTCGTCGTCGCCGCCGGGGCCGCGATCGTGACCGGGGTGGCCGCGACACGGGTGGTCGCGACACCGGGCGTGACAGTGGCCGCAACCGCGGTCGCACCGAGCGCTTCGAGCCGGAGCCGACGATCAGCGAGGACGACGTCCTGGTCCCGGCCGCGGGCATCCTCGACGTGCTCGACAACTACGCCTTCGTCCGGACCAGCGGCTACCTGCCGGGCCCGAACGACGTGTACGTCGCGCTGTCGATGGTGAAGCGCTACGGCCTGCGCAAGGGTGACGCGATCACCGGCGCGGTGAAGCAGCCGTCGGACGGCGAGCGCAAGGAGAAGTTCAACCCGCTCGTCCGGATCGACACCGTCAACGGGTCGGACCCCGAGGTCGCCAAGCAGCGTCAGGACTTCAACAAGCTGACGCCGCTCTACGCGACCGAGCGGCTCCGCCTCGAGACCGAGCCGAACATCCTCACCACCCGGATCGTCGACATCGTCAGCCCGATCGGCAAGGGCCAGCGTGGCCTGATCGTGTCGCCGCCGAAGGCCGGTAAGACGATGGTGCTGCAGGCGCTGGCGAACGCGATCACCACGAACAACCCCGAAGTACACCTGATGGTCGTGCTGGTGGACGAGCGGCCCGAAGAGGTCACCGACATGCAGCGCACGGTCAAGGGTGAGGTCATCGCCTCCACCTTCGACCGGCCGGCCGACGACCACACCACGGTCGCGGAGCTGGCGATCGAGCGGGCCAAGCGCCTGGTCGAGCTGGGTCACGACGTGGTCGTGCTGCTCGACTCGATCACCCGCCTGGGCCGGGCGTACAACATCGCGGCACCGGCCAGCGGCCGGATCCTGTCCGGTGGTGTCGACTCCTCGGCGCTGTACCCGCCGAAGCGGTTCTTCGGCGCGGCCCGCAACATCGAGGACGGTGGCTCGCTGACCATCCTCGCCACCGCGCTGATCGAGACCGGCTCCAAGATGGACGAGGTCATCTTCGAGGAGTTCAAGGGCACCGGCAACATGGAGCTGAGGCTCCGCCGCGAGTTCGCCGACCGCCGGATCTTCCCGGCCATCGACGTGGTCGCCTCCGGTACCCGCCGCGAGGAACTCCTGATGAGCAAGGACGAGACCCAGGTGGTCTGGAAGCTCCGCCGGGTGCTCTCCGCCCTCGACGGCCAGGCCGCCCTGGAACTCCTGATCGGCAAGCTCAAGGAGAGCAAGTCGAACATCGAGTTCCTCCTCCAGGTCAACAAAACCACCCCCAGCGCCGGCAGCGGCCGAAACACCGACGACGGCAACTGAGGCAGGTTCTTGCAGTAGAACGGTCCGCCTGGATTTCCAGGCGGACCGTTGCTTTTCCGGGTACGGCGGAGGCGGTGGCCGGGGAGGCGGTTAGCAACAGGCCGTGGCGCGGGACATTACGGCGAGCCAGGTGTGCGTCCGCCACGGGGTGACGAGTGGTGCTTCCCGGGCTGAAGTATCAGCCGGCACCCACCCGCAGATGCGCGCGACCGGTCAGCCGCCCCGCGAGGGTTGATCCACAGCAACCGTGCCTACGTGCGCCAACCACAGCCCGCGCCGTACCCCCGGATTCGTCAGTCTGTGGTACCGCATGGCAGAATCGTGTGTTGGTTCCGGTTCACGCTCGTGACGTGCGGGCGACCCGGGCCGCCTTGACTCGAGGAGATCCATGAAGAGCGACATCCACCCGAACTACGTGGCGACCAAGGTGACCTGCACCTGTGGCGCGACGTTCGAGACGCACTCGACCGCGGAGAACGGCGTGATCCACGCCGACGTCTGCTCCCAGTGCCACCCGTTCTACACCGGCAAGCAGAAGATCCTTGACACCGGTGGCCGGGTTGCCCGGTTCGAGAAGCGGTACGCAAAGAAGTAGCGACTTTCCGGCGCCGGTCCACGATCCCTCACGGGTTCGGGGACCGGCGCCGTTGCGTTGTCCGGGTTCGCTGGTTCACGAGTCGCAAGGTCAGAGAGAGGGTGCGGAGCATGTTCGAGGCGGTGCAGACGCTGAAGGCGGAGTACGCCGAGCTGGAACGTCGGATGGCGGATCCGGAGCTGCATTCCGACCAGGGCAACGCGCGCAAGGTCGGCAAGCGGTACGCCGCGCTGGCGCCGGTGGTCCGGACCTATGACGAGTGGCTGCAGACCGCCGACGACATCGAGGCGGCCCGCGAGCTCGCGCACGAGGACCCGTCCTTCGCCGAGGAGGCCACCAAGCTCGAGCACCGGCGCGAGGAACTGGCCGAGAAGCTGCAGGTGCTGCTGGTGCCGCGCGACCCGAGCGACGACAAGGACGCGATCCTCGAGATCAAGGCCGGCGAGGGTGGGGACGAGTCCGCGCTGTTCGCGGGTGACCTGCTGAAGATGTACCTGAAGTACGCCGAGTCGCAGAACTGGAAGACCGAGGTACTGGATTCGGCGGAGTCGGATCTCGGTGGCTACAAGTCGATCACCGTCGCCGTGAAGGCCAAGGGGACTCCAGATCCGGGCGAGGCGCCGTACGCGAAGCTGAAGTTCGAAGGCGGCGTACACCGGGTGCAGCGGGTGCCGGTGACCGAGTCGCAGGGGCGGATCCACACCTCGGCGGCCGGCGTGCTGGTGCTGCCGGAGGCGGAGGACGTCGACGTCGAGATCGACCCGAACGATCTGCGCATCGACGTGTTCCGGTCGTCCGGGCCGGGCGGGCAGAGCGTCAACACCACCGACTCGGCGGTGCGGATCACGCATCTCCCGACTGGGATCGTCGTCTCGATGCAGAACGAGAAGTCTCAGCTGCAGAACCGCGAGCAGGCCATGCGCGTACTGCGCTCCCGGCTGCTCGCCGCTGCCCAGGAGGCCGCCGACCAGGAGGCATCCGACGCGCGCCGGCTGCAGATCCGGACGGTGGACCGGTCGGAGCGGGTTCGCACCTACAACTTCCCGGAGAACCGGTTCTCGGACCACCGGGTCGGCTACAAGGCGCACAACCTGGACCAGGTTCTTGGTGGGGACCTGGCGCCGGTGATCCAGGCGCTGACCGAGGCTGATCTGGCGGCGCGTCTCGAGGCTGTCGACTCGCAGTGAGTACTCGTACCTTGCTGGCGGAGGCCACGGCTCGGTTGGCCGAGGCTGGAGTGGCATCACCCGACTACGACGCGGCTGAGCTGCTTGCGCATGTGACGGGGAGCAGCCGGCTTCAGCTTGGGCTTGTCGAGCCGACGGCCGAGCAGGAGGCGCAGTACGCAGTACTGGTGGGGCGGCGGGCTCAACGGGAGCCTTTGCAGCATCTGACTGGTACTGCGGCCTTTCGGTATCGGGAGCTTGCTGTCGGGCCTGGGGTGTTCGTGCCGCGACCTGAGACTGAGGTGCTTGTGGGGTGGATTCTCGATCGGCTGGTTGGGGTTGAGGCGCCGCTGGTGGTGGATCTTTGCAGTGGGTCTGGGGCTATTGCCGGTGCGGTTGCTACTGAGCGGCCGGATAGCACGGTGCATGCGGTTGAGTTGTCGCCGGAGGCATGTGTCTGGGCTCGTCGGAATTTGGCGGGGACGGGGGCGACATTGCATGAGGGGGATATCGATGGGTGTCTGCCGGAGTTGAATGGGAAGGTTGACGCGGTGATCTCGAATCCGCCGTACATCCCTTTGACTGCTTGGGAATCGGTCACCGCCGAGGTGCGGGATCATGACCCGGCGTTGGCCTTGTGGTCGGGTGATGACGGGCTGGATGAGATCAAGGTCGTGGCAGCTACTGCGGGGCGTTTGCTGAAGCCTGGTGGGTGGTTCGGGTGTGAGCACGCCGATGTCCAGGGTGAATCGGCGCCGGCGGTCTTCACCTCTACGGGGCTTTTCACTGAGGTCCGGGACCAGCTAGACCTGGCCGGCCGCCACCGCTTCACCACCGGCCGCCGAGTCTGACCCCCGGCCAGTCACCCAGGTACGCGGTACACCATCCCGCCTACCCTCGATCCTGTCGTGCGAGCTCCCTCTCGTACCCAGCCCCCAGTGTGGTTCCTGTACTGCGGAAGCCCTGGGCGCTCACGCGGTGCACAAGGTGCGGCTTCGGCTGCCCGCTGACGAGTTGTTTGCCGGCTGGCGCCTTGCTAGCCGCCAGTCGGCGAACAGCCTGCCAGCGAAAGCCTTCGCTGGCGCGCATGTGCAGGTGGCCGTTTGCTCCGGCCGGGTTACTCGTAGAGGACGTATTCGGGGCGGGGTTTTAGGGAGAGGACTTGGGTGGGGGTCATCAGGGGGCCGTGGCGGGTGTCTTCTTGGTAGAAGAGTTTGAAGCCGGCGTGGGTGCCTGGGGGGAGGGTGGGGGTCAGTTTGCGCCAGGTGGTTTCTTTGTCGGTTCGGTGGCCGATGCCGTCGACGGACTTGATGGTGACTACGCCGGGGTGGGGTTTGAGGGCGCGTTCGTTCGTGAGGATGCGGACGCTCAACTGGTGGAAGACGAAGACCTTCTCGGGGAGCTTGTTCTTCGTGACCAAAGTGGAGAGGTAGGCGGCGATCGTGTTCAGTTCGGTGCCGGTGGTGTGGCCGAAGACGCGGCCGGGGACCTGGGTGGGGCCTACCGCCCATTCGGGGTCGAAGGCGAGGCCTACGTCGGGTTCGTCGAGCCAGCGTTCGAGGCGTTTCACCTCGTCCATGATCTTGGCGCGGCCGGGCTGGACGTCGAGGAGCAGCAGCATGCGGTGTTTGCGGGCGACTGTCAGGTAGTTCTGGATGTCGGCGTCGGAGATGCGGGTGCGGTACTTGCCGTCCTTGCCGGGGTGGTCGTTCGCGACCACGGCGATGAGTTCCATCACCGGCTGCGGGGTTCGGCCGGCGGCGTAGGACTTCGAGAGCTTCTCGAGCCTGGCGGCCTTGGCTTCCAGGTTGCTGTCCAGCGGACCGAGCGCTGGTGAACCCGGCATCCCGACGTACCCGACCAGTTGGTACTTCGGGAAGATCTGCCCGCCGCCGCGGGGGAGTTCGCCGTCAGCGGCCGCTGCCGGAGTAGGGGTGGTGGACGGCTTCGGCGTCGGCGTGGGCTGGGCGGCTGGAGCCGGGGCTGTGGGCGCCGGCACGTCGCTGCAACTGCTCAGCGCTGCCAGCAGCATCAACACGGCTGCGGTGGCGACTGGAGCCTTGCGCGGAACGACCACCGGACTAGGGAACCACGTTGCGCCGACTCAGCCACAGCGGAGCGTGTCACCCCACCCACTCCGATCCGCCGCGTCCAGCCAAGCGAGCCCGGCCTGGTCGATCGCAGCCAGGCCGGGCGGCGGCTTGTCGATGGTCCTCCGCCGCCGACGGGCTGTGCCGTCAGGCCTTGGTGAGGTAGTCGTCGATCTCGGCGAGGAGCGCGGTCTTCACCGAGTCCTCGGCGAAGGACACCCGCACGGCTGTCCGGGCGAGCTCGGCCACGCCGGCTTCGTCGAGGTCCAGCAGTTCGGCGGCGACGGCGTACTCGTTGACCAGGTCGGTCCCGAACATCGGCGGGTCGTCGGAGTTGATGGTGACGACCAGTCCCGCCTCGACCATCGCCCGCAGCGGGTGCTCCTCGTACGACGCGACGGCGCGGGTGGCGAGGTTCGACGTCGGGCTGACCTCCAGCGGGATCCGGTGCTCGCCCAGGTAGTCGACCAGCGCCGGGTCCTGCATCGCGGAGGTGCCGTGGCCGATGCGCTCCGCCTTCAGCGCCCGCACCGCGTCCCAGATCGTCTCGGGCCCGGTGGTCTCACCCGCGTGCGGCACGCTGTGCAGACCGACGGCCCGTGCGGCATCGAAGTACGGCGCGAACTGCGGCCGCGGTACGCCGATCTCCGGGCCGCCGAGTCCGAAGGCGACCAGGCCGTCGGGACGGATCTCGGTCGCGATCCGGGTGGTCTCGATCGCGGCGGGGATCCCGCTCTCGCCGGGGATGTCGAAGATCCAGCGCAACGTCACGCCGAGTTCCTTCTCCGCGGCGGTCCGGGCGTCCTCGATCGCCTCGCAGAACGCCTCGGGCGCGATCCCCCGCTGGACCGACGTGTACGGCGTCACCGTGAGCTCGGAGTAGCGGATGTTCTGCGCGGCCATCTCCCGGGCGATCTCGTAGGTCAGCAGCCGCACGTCGTCCGGGGTGCTGACCAGGTCGACCACGGTCAGGTAGACGTCGATGAACTTCGCGAAGTCGGTGAAGGTGAAGTACTCCGCCAGCGCGGCCGCGTCGGCCGGCACGGGGGAGTCGGGGTGCCGCGCGGCCAGTTCGGCCACGATCCGCGGCGACGCCGATCCGACGTGGTGGACATGCAGTTCGGCCTTCGGTAAACCGGTCAGGAACTCCCGCGACAAAGTCATGGCCGGGATCTTATGCAGCACTCCGGCCGGGCGGTGCGGAAGCTGACAATCATTTGTCAGGAGTCTGTTCTGTGGGCCTGTGGACGGCCCGGCTGGAGTGCGGAGCCCCGCGGGTGGCACGATGCACTGCGTGAGCGAGCGCTTTGACTTCACCGGTGACGAGTTGGCACCGGCCTACCGCGCGGCCGTGGACGCCATCGAGGCCGGCGATCTGGTGGTCCTGCCGACGGACACTGTGTACGGGATCGCCGCCGACGCCTTCAAGGCCGACGCGGTGCAGCGGCTGCTGGACGCGAAGGGCCGCGGCCGGGACATGCCCCCGCCCGTACTGATCTCGGTGGTCGAGTCGCTGGACGCGCTCGCCACCGACGTGCCGGAAGCGGGCCGGAAGCTGTGCGAGGCGTTCTGGCCCGGGCCGCTGACGGTGATCTGCCACGCGCAGACGTCACTGATGTGGGACCTGGGGGACACCCAGGGGACCGTCGCGCTGCGGGTGCCGGACCACGAGAACACCCGTGAACTGCTGTCCCGCACGGGACCGCTGGCGGTCAGCTCGGCCAACCTGAGCGGCCGGCCGGCTGCGCTGGACGTGTACGACGCCGAGGCGCAGTTGCTCGACTCGGTCGCGGTCTTCCTCGACGGGGGAGCCGTTACCGGCGGCGAGCCGTCCACGATCGTCGACCTGACCGGCGACGTGCCGCACGTCGTCCGCATCGGCGCCCTGTCGATGGCGCAGATCCGCGAGATCGTCCCCGAGGCGACCACCGACCTCGAGCCGGACGAGAAGCCCGACACCGAGGACGAGCCAACCGAACCGCAGCCCGAGGCGTCCAAGCAGCAGACGACGGACGCCAAGCCCGCCGACGACACCCCGGCAGCCGACCTCCCCACCGACGAGAAGCCGGCGGACGAGAAGCCCGCCGAGGACAAGCCGGTGGCCGACGAGCCGGCCGACGAGAAGCCCGCCGACGAGAAGCCGGCGGACGATGGGAAGCCGGCGGACGATGGGAAGCCGGCGGACGATGGGAAGCCGGCGGACGATGGGAAGCCGGCGGACGATGGGAAGCCGGCCGATGTGAAGCCTGTGGACGAGAAGACGGTGGACGAAACGAAGACTGATGTGAGGCCTGCGGACTAGTGCGCGAGTACCTGCTGGTCCTGTTCGTGGCGATGGCCACGACCTTCCTGCTGACCGGCGTGGCCCGGCAGATCGCGCTGCGGTACGGCGCCGTCGCGAAGGTCCGCGCCCGCGACGTGCACAAGATCCCGATCCCGTACTTCGGCGGCGTCTCGATCCTCGGCGGCCTGATCGCCGGTTTCGCGGTCGCCTCCAGCCTGCCCTTCCTCGGCGACAGCCTGCAGGTCGCCCACGACGCCCGGGCGATCCTGATCGGCGGCGTGGTGATCTGCGCCGTCGGCGTCGTCGACGACCTGTACGAGCTCGACGCGATCACCAAGCTCGCCGGCCAGGTGCTCGCGGTCGGCGTGATGGTCGTGCAAGGCATCCAGCTGTACTGGCTGCCGCTGCCCGGCGGCATCTTCTCGCCGCCGCCCGCGCAGCTCGCCGTCCTCACCGCCGGCATCCTGCTCGTCTCGACCAACGCGGTGAACTTCGTCGACGGCCTGGACGGTCTCGCCGCCGGCGTCACCGCGATCGGCGCGGGCGCGTTCTTCACCTACTCGTACCTGCTGAACGTCGAGCAGAACCTCGACCGCGCGACCACCTCGACGCTGATCACGGTCGCCCTGGCCGGTGCGTGTCTGGGATTCCTGCCACACAACTTCTTCCCCGCCAGGGTGTTCATGGGGGATTCCGGCGCCTTGCTGATCGGGTTGATGCTGGCCGCGTCGACGATCAGCCTGACCGGCCAGATGGACCCGAACGCGGTCCCGTACGAGGTCGGCGGCTCGAGCCTGCTGCCCGCCCTGCTCCCGCTGATCCTGCCGATCGCCGTGCTCGCCATCCCCGCGCTGGACCTGACGATGGCGTACGTACGGCGTACCAAGGCGGGCAGGTCGCCGTTCGCGGCGGACAAGCTCCACCTGCACCACCGGTTGATGCAGCGCGGCCACTCGCACCGGCGCGCGGTGCTCCTGATGTACCTGTGGACCGCGTTGATCGCCTTCGGAGTGGTGGTCCTCGGTCTGGTCTTGTACTGGTGGACGGCCCTCCTCGTGCTGGCCGTCACGATCACCGCCATCTTCCTCACCACCGGCCTGCCGCGCCGCACCGCGAAACCCCTCGCCAAGGTCTGAGCTGCGCGGTGGGGTGAGCTCCTGGACGATCCGGGTACCGAGGTCCTTCCGGGCGTACTGGCGATGCCTGCGGGAGCTGGAGGGGGACCAGACCAGTGAGTGACGTGGGCTACCGATAGGGTGTTCGTGTACAGCGGCAGGGTGCTGGTTTTGCTGACTGCGAAGACTTTGTGCTAGTTTTCACAAGCACCAGCGAAGTACAGCTTCACCCCTGACCCCGCCCACCCGACGACCGAGGGCAACAATCCCGGTCGCCAGCAGGACGGAACGACCGGATGGCTCCCCAAGTAGTCAGCCAGAACGAAGCCGGCCAGGCCACTCGGCACCCGGCGCTGGCGATGTTGCGCGGCGCACTCGTCGCCGCCGTGGTCGTCGGCGTGAACGCCGTGGCCGTGGCGACCGTGGCCGCCGGCATCGAGGGCCTGTGGGGTGCGGTGCTGGGTCTGCTGATGGTGATCATCTTCTCCGGCGCCGGACTGCTGGCGCTGCACGTGTCCCGCCGGACCAGCCCGACCGTGCAACTCGCGGTCGCGATGGCTTCCTACACCGGCCGGATCGCGATCTTCGGCGGCCTCCTCGCCCTGGCCCTGAGCTCCGACAGCCTGGCCGAGAACGTCAACCTGACCGCGCTGGGAATCAGCGCGATGGTGGTCGTGATGGGCTGGATGGCCGGCGAGATCTGGGCCTGGTCGCGACTGCGCATTCCGATCTACGACCTCGACCACGAGGTGAACAGATGATCACCGTCCGTGACGCCTCGGATAGCCGTTTCCCAGTCGTGATCAAGGGTGTGGCGAACCGCACTGAACACCCCGCTCAGGCCGATATGACCCGGCCTGTCGCCGACTGCTACCGTTCGGGTGCCAATGAGCCAGCAAGAGGATCCGAAGCCGACGCCGAACACTTCCGGCGATGGCTGGCGGGTCCTGTCCTACTTGATCGGCGGAATCCTCATCTACGGGGGAATCGGGTTCGGTCTGGACCGCTGGCTGGGCACCCAGTTCTTGCTTCCGGTGGGCATCGTCCTCGGTGCCGGCCTCACCATCTTGCTGTTGCACTTCCGGTACGGGCAGTCCTGAGCCCTACCGGGTCTGACGTAGTTGACCGCCTTGCCCTGAGCCGCCCTGCCCTTAGCCCTATGGCGAACGACTTGAGCACGACGCGAGAGGAGACCCGGTGATCGCCGGCGTTTCGACCGAGTTCAACCCACCCGGTCCAGAGGACTTCCAGCTGCCGCCCATCATCCCGGGCGTCGATTGGTTCACCAAGCCGGTCCTGGTGGCCGGCCTGTCGGTGGTCCTGATCGTCTGGTTCTTCTACGGGGCGTCCCGTAAGTCCGCGATCGTGCCGAGCAAGCTGCAGTTCGCCGGCGAGCTCGGGTACAACTTCGTCCGGAACTCGATCGCCCGCGACGCGATCGGCAGCCAGGACTACATGAAGTTCGTGCCGTACCTGTGCGGCCTGTTCTTCTTCATCCTGCTGAACAACGTGGCCGCGACGATCCCGCTGGTCCAGTTCCCGACCTTCAGCCACATCGGCTGGGCGTACTCGGCGGCCATCCTGAGCTGGGTCATCTACAACGGGGTCGGCATCCGCAAGCACGGCCTCCTCGGCTACCTCAAGTTGCAGACCATGCCGGCCGGTGTGCCGCTCTGGCTGCTGCCGCTGATGATCCCGATCGAGTTCATCTCGAACATCGTGGTCCGGCCGATCTCGCTGAGCCTGCGGCTGTTCGCGAACATGTTCGCCGGCCACATCCTGCTGCTGGTGTTCGTCCTCGGCGGTGAGTACCTGCTGCTGCACGCCGGCAGCATCGCGCTCAGCGGCGTCGGCGTCATCACCTTGCTGATGGGCCTCGCGATCGCCGGACTGGAGTTGTTCGTCCAGTGCATCCAGGCCTACATCTTCGTCGTGCTGTCCGCGCAGTACATCGGCGGCGCGCTCGCCGACGAACACTGATCCGCACCACCACTGACCCCGTACCAACGGAAACCCGGATAGTCCCTATCCGTACCGAAAGGAACACACTGCAATGAACGCTCTCGAGCTCTCCGGCAACATCGCCGTCCTCGGTTACGGCCTCGCCGCGATCGGCCCGGGCGTCGGTGTCGGTCTGATCTTCGCGGCCGTCATCAGCGGCACCGCGCGTCAGCCCGAGGCGCAGAGCAAGCTGCAGTCGATCGCATGGATTGGCTTCGGCGTGACCGAGGTGCTGGCGATCATCGGTATCGCCCTCGCCTTCGTCTTCCGCACCTGATCGCCCCCCTTTCGACTGACAGGATCCAGACATGTTGACGTTAGTTCTGCCGCTGACCGAGGCCGAGGGCCCGAGCCCGCTGATGCCGCACACCGCGGAGATCATCTTCGGCTTCGTCTTCCTGATCCTGCTGGCCATCGCCTTCGCCAAGCTGGTCGTCCCCAGGTTCGAGAAGGCTTACGCCGACCGGACGCAGGCGATCGAAGGCGGAATGAACGCGGCCAAGCAGGCCCAGGCCGAAGCGAAGGCGGCGCTGGACAAGTACAACGCGCAACTTGGCGAGGCCCGGCAGGAGGCGGCGAAGATCCGCGAGGACGCGCGCGAGCAGGGTGCGCTCATCATCGCGGAGATGCGCGAGCAGGCGAGCACCGAGGCTGACCGCATCGTGACCCACGCCCGCACCCAGATCGACGCCGAGCGGGCCCAGGCCGTCGCCTCGCTGCGTCGTGAGGTCGGCACCATGGCGACCACGCTGGCCAGCCGGATCGTCGGTGAGTCGCTCGAGGAAGAGGCGCGTCAGCGTCGCACCGTCGAGCGCTTCCTGGCGGACCTGGAGTCGTCGGAGTCCGCCCGCCAGGCTGTGGGAACGGACGGCTGATGCGCGGCGGATCGAAGGAGTCACTCGCCCGGGCCCAGGAGGCCCTGGCGGGTGTCACCGTCACCGAGGGCCTCGGCACCGAGTTGTTCTCGATCGCCAAGCTGCTGGACGGGAACGGTTCGCTCCGGCGGGCCCTGACCGACCCGGCTCGTCCGGTGCCGGCCCGTACGGGGCTGGTTCAGCAGTTGTTCGGTGGCAAGATCTCCGCCCAGGCGCTGGAGGTCCTGACCGCCGCGGTGAGCGGCCGCTGGGTCAGCAGCCGTGACCTCGGCAACGCGCTCGACGAGCTGAGCGTCCAGGCTGACATCGCCTACGCCGACTCGCAGCGCAAGCTGGACGAGGTGGAGGACGAGCTGTTCCGCCTCGACCGGGTGATCTCGGCCGAGCGGGCTCTCAGCGACAAGCTGAGTGACCGCAACATCCCGGTCGCGGCCCGGCAGGAGCTGATCCACGGCCTGCTGCAGGGCAAGGCGGATTCCGTCACCGTGCGGCTCGCCGAGCGGGCAGTGGACGGCCGCGGCCGGCACTTCGCGACTTCGATGCGGGCCTACCAGGTCGCGGCCGCGGCTCGGCGCAACGCCAGCATCGCCACCGTGCGGGTGGCGGTCGACCTGACCGAAGGCGAACGCCAGCGGCTCGCCGAGGCGCTCGGCCGGCAGTACGGTCGACAGATCCAGCTGAACGTGATCGTCGACCCCAAGGTCGTCGGCGGCGTCCGGGTGGACATCGGCGACGAAGTGATCGACGGAACCATCGCGGCCCGGCTCGACGAGGCGCAACGGCGCATCGCGGGCTGACCCTAACGACAAAAATTTATGGCGCTAGCGGCCAGTGCAAATACGGAAACCTCTAGGGCCAAGACACCAGGCCAGCTAGGTCAAGGAAGCAGGGACGGAAGATAATGGCGGAGCTCACGATCAGGCCGGAGGAAATCCGGGACGCCCTGGATCGCTTCGTCTCCGACTACGAACCGGAGACGGCGACCCGCGAAGAGGTCGGTACCGTTGTCGACGCAGGTGACGGCATCGCGCACGTCGAGGGCCTGCCCTCGGCGATGACGAACGAGCTGCTCGAGTTCGAGGACGGCACCCAGGGCATCGCCTTGAACCTCGACGTCCGCGACATCGGCGTCGTCGTCCTCGGTGAGTTCGACGGCATCGAGGAGGGCCAGCAGGTCCGCCGGACCGGCGAGGTCCTGTCCGTGCAGGTCGGCGAGGGCTACCTCGGTCGCGTCGTCAACCCGATGGGCCACCCGATCGACGGTCTGGGTGAGATCAAGGACCTCGAGGGCAGCCGCGCGCTGGAACTGCAGGCCGCCGGCGTGATGGACCGCCAGGAGGTCCGCGAGCCGCTGCAGACCGGTATCAAGGCGATCGACGGCATGATCCCGATCGGCCGCGGTCAGCGTCAGCTGATCATCGGCGACCGCAAGACCGGCAAGACGGCGATCGCGGTCGACACGATCATCAACCAGAAGGCCAACTGGGAGTCCGGCGACCCGGACAAGCAGGTCCGCTGCATCTACGTCGCGATCGGCCAGAAGGGCTCGACGATCGCCTCGGTGCGCGGCGCGCTCGAAGAGGCCGGCGCGATGGCGTACACCACCATCGTGGCCTCCCCGGCGTCCGACCCGGCCGGCTTCAAGTACGTCGCGCCGTACACCGGCTCGGCCATCGGCCAGCACTGGATGTACCAGGGCAAGCACGTCCTGATCGTGTTCGACGACCTGACCAAGCAGGCCGAGGCCTACCGCTCGATGTCGCTGCTGCTGCGCCGCCCGCCGGGCCGTGAGGCGTACCCGGGTGACGTCTTCTACCTGCACAGCCGGCTGCTCGAGCGCTGCGCGAAGCTGAGCGACGAGCTCGGCGCCGGCTCGATGACCGGCCTGCCGGTGATCGAGACCAAGGCGAACGACGTCTCGGCCTTCATCCCGACCAACGTCATCTCCATCACCGACGGCCAGATCTTCCTGCAGTCGGACCTGTTCAACGCCAACATCCGCCCCGCCATCGACGTCGGTATCTCGGTGTCCCGGGTCGGCGGCGCCGCCCAGGTCAAGGCGATGAAGAAGGTCTCCGGCTCGCTGAAGCTGGACCTGGCGCAGTTCCGCTCGATGGAGGCGTTCGCGATGTTCGCGTCCGACCTCGACGCCACCTCCCGCCGTCAGCTGGACCGTGGTCAGCGCCTGGTGGAGCTGCTCCGCCAGCCGCAATACTCGCCGTACCCGGTGGAGGACCAGGTCGTGTCCATCTGGTCCGGTACGACCGGCAAGTTCGACGACGTGCCGGTCGAGGACGTGCTGCGGTTCGAGCGCGAGTTCCTGGACTACCTGCGCCGGGAGACCAACGTGCTGGCCGGCATCCGCGAGACCAACCTGTTCGACGATGACGCCCAGGCGGCCGTGGTCACGGCGCTGGACAACTTCAAGCCCACCTTCCAGACCTCCGGCGGCGAGCTGCTGGTCGGCCGGGAGGAGACTGAAGCGATGGACGAAGAGGACGTCGAGCAGGAGCAGATCGTCCGGCAGAAGCGGGGCTGATCAACCCATGCCAGCCACTCTGCGGCAGCTTCGCGAGCGCCGGGCCTCGGTCTCGACGATCAAGAAGCTCACCCGCGCGATGGAGCTCATCGCGGCGTCCCGGATCGTCAAGGCGCAGCAGCGCGCCCAGGCGGCCGGTCCGTACGCGCGTGAGCTCACCCGTGCCGTGTCGGCGGTGGCGACGTTCTCGAACGTCGACCACCCGCTGACCACCGAGAATCCGAATCCGAAGCGTGCCGCGGTGCTGTTGATCACCTCGGACCGCGGCCAGGCCGGTGCCTACTCCTCCTCGGTCATCCGCGAGGGTGAGCGGCTGAACCAGCTGCTCCGCGAGGACGAGAAGGAGATCGTGCCGTTCCTCAGCGGCCGCAAGGGGATCGCCTACTACACCTTCCGGCAGCGCGAGGTCGCGCAGTCGTGGAGCGGCGACTCCGACGCGCCGTCGTTCACCCGGGCCCGGGAGATCGCCGACGCGCTGATCGAGGCCTTCCTGACCCCGACCGAGGAGGGCGGCGTGGACGAGATCCACATCGTCTTCACCCGGTTCGTGTCGATGCTGACGCAGCGCCCGGACGTCATCCGGCTGCTGCCGCTGGAGGTCGTCGAGGGCGAGGAGGCCCCGGAGCCGGACGACGTCCTGCCGCTGTACGAGTTCGAGCCGTCCGCGGAGGACGTGCTCGACGGACTGCTGCCGAAGTACGTCGCCAGCCGGATCCACTACTGCATGCTGCAGGCGGCGGCCTCCGAGCTGGCCAGCCGGCAGCGGGCGATGAAGTCCGCGACGGACAACGCGCAGGACCTGATCGAGCGACTGACGCGTGAGGCCAACCAGGCGCGTCAGGCCCAAATTACCCAAGAAATCAGCGAGATCGTCGGTGGCGCGGGTGCGCTGGCCGATGCTTCCGCCGGGAGCGAGTGAGAGAGATGACTGCCACGGTTACCGAGAAAGACAACAGCGGCGCGGCAGGTGCCGTTGGCCGCGTCGCCCGGGTGATCGGCCCGGTCGTCGACATCGAGTTCCCCGCGGACGCGATGCCGGACATGTACAACGCGCTCGAGGTGGACATCACCCTGGGCGACACCACCCAGACGATCACCCTCGAGGTGGCGCTGCACGTCGGCGACAACATCGTCCGGGCCATCTCGATGAAGCCCACCGACGGCCTGGTCCGCGGTACCGAGGTGCGCGACACCGGTGCGGCGATCTCCGTCCCGGTCGGCGACGTCACCAAGGGTCGCGTCTGGTCCGTGACCGGCAAGTGCCTGAGCCAGGACGAGTCCGAGTTCGAGATCACCGAGCGCTGGCCGATTCACCGCAAGGCGCCGGCCTTCGACCAGCTCGAGTCCAAGACCGAGATGCTGGAGACCGGCATCAAGGTGCTGGACCTGCTCACCCCGTACGTGCAGGGCGGCAAGATCGGCCTGTTCGGCGGTGCGGGCGTCGGCAAGACCGTGATGATCCAGGAGATGATCTACCGGATCGCCCACAACTTCGGTGGCACCTCGGTGTTCGCCGGCGTCGGTGAGCGCACCCGTGAGGGCAACGACCTGATCCACGAGATGGAGGACGCGGGCGTCTTCAAGGACACCGCGCTGGTCTTCGGTCAGATGGACGAGCCGCCGGGCACGCGTCTTCGCGTCGCACTGTCGGCGCTGACGATGGCGGAGTACTTCCGCGACGTCGCCGGCCAGGACGTGCTGCTGTTCATCGACAACATCTTCCGGTTCACCCAGGCCGGTTCCGAGGTCTCCACGCTGCTCGGCCGGATGCCGTCCGCGGTGGGTTACCAGCCGAACCTGGCCGACGAGATGGGCGTGCTGCAGGAGCGGATCACGTCGACCCGGGGTCACTCGATCACCTCGATGCAGGCGATCTACGTGCCCGCCGACGACTACACCGACCCGGCGCCGGCCACCACCTTCGCGCACCTGGACGCGACCACCGAACTGTCGCGTGACATCGCCTCGCGTGGTCTGTACCCGGCCGTCGACCCGCTGAGCTCGACGTCGCGGATCCTCGACCCGCAGTACATCGGCCAGGAGCACTACGACGTGGCCGTGCGGGTCAAGCAGATCCTGCAGAAGAACAAGGAACTGCAGGACATCATCGCCATCCTGGGTGTCGACGAGCTGTCCGAAGAGGACAAGATCACCGTCGCCCGGGCGCGCCGGATCGAGCAGTTCCTGTCGCAGAACACCTACATGGCGGAGAAGTTCACCAACACCCCGGGTTCGACGGTGCCGCTGAAGGACACCATCGAGTCGTTCAAGAAGATCACCGAGGGCGAGTGCGACCACATCGCCGAGCAGGCGTTCTTCAACGTCGGTTCGCTCGACGACGTCGAGCGGCGTTGGGCTGAGCTCCAGAAGGAACTCTGATGGCCGAGGAAACCACCAAGCACCTCGAGGTCGCGCTGGTCGCGGCCGAGCGGGTGGTCTGGGAGGGGCAGGCGAAGATCGTCATCGCCCGCACCACCGACGGCGACGTCGGTATCCTCCCGGGTCATGCCCCGTTGCTGGGTCTGCTGCAGGGTGGCACCGTCCAGGTGCGGACCGTCGACGACGAGTACTTCGTCGCGGCCGCGCCGGACGGCTTCATCTCGGTGGCGCACGACCGGGTCTCGATCCTGGCCGAGAACGCCGAGATGGGGCACGACATCGACCTGGAAGAGGCCAAGCGCGCACTCGAGCAGGCTCAGTCGACCGGGACCGACTCGGAGGACGAGCAGGAGCAGGTCCGGCTCGCCGAGGCCAGGGTGCGGGCCGCCGAGAAGACGTCCTGACCCCACCTGTAATAATTGAATATCGTCACAGTCAGTACGGTTCGGGGTCGGTGCCACCTCAGCGAGGGCACCAGGAATGAGGTCGGCAAAATATGAGGACAGCCCTCGATGTGGTCGGGGTCTGTCTGCTTGCCGCCGTACTGCTGATCGTCGTTTTCGCGTGCCGTCGTCGCTGGTTGTCCAGGGACGGCGGCACGTTCGATTGCAGCCTCCAACTCGCCCAGAAGGACCACGGCCGCGGCTGGGCCCTGGGCCTGGCCCGCTACGTCGGTGACGACCTCCAGTGGTTTCGTGTCTTCAGCCTCGCCTGGTGGCCGAAACTCACCGTCAACCGGCATCAGTTGCAAGGTGTCACCACCCGCCGCCCGATGGGCAACGAGCCGCTGGTCACCTACGCCGGCCACGTGATTGTCGACGCCGAACTGCGCGACCGAACCGTCCACTTCGCCATGACCGAGGAAGCCCTGACGGGCGTCCTGGCCTGGATGGAATCAGCCCCACCCAGCACCGAGACCTACATCTAGCCTCTCCGCGTTCTTCCCCCCGCCGCCCGCGCTCTTTGCCCGACTTGTCTAGGGTCGGTGTATGACGGGCATCTTGCTGGAGTTGGACCTGACTCGGGGTGTGCTGGAGACGCCGCCGGCCTCGCCGGTGGCCGCGTTCCGGATGCGGCATCTACCGACGTTGCGGGAGTTGGTCGCGGGGCTGCGGAAGGCGGCCCGGGACGAGAACGTGCGTGGGGTGGTCGCGCATCTGGGAGGGCCGGCGTTGTCGCTGGCACAGGTGCAGGATCTCCGGGACGCGGTAGAGGCGTTCCGGACGTCGGGGAAGACCGCGGTCGCCTGGACCGAGTCGTTCGGGGAGGTCGGCGGCGGCACCGTGCCGTATTACCTGGCCACCGCGTTCGACGAGATCTGGGTGCAGCCGTCGGGGGAGCTCGGCGTCACCGGGGTCTCCATCCAGGCCATCTTCGTCCGGGGCGCGCTGGACAAGGCCGGAGTGATCCCGCAGTTCGGCAAGCGGCGTGAGTACAAGACCGCCGTGGACACCTTCACCGAGAAGGAGATGACCGGGCCGGCCAAGGAGATGGCGACCCGGCTGGCCGAGTCGGCGTTCGGCCAGATCGTCGACGGCATCGCCCTACGGCGTCGGCTGGATGCCGCGAGGGTGCGGGAACTTGTGGACAATGCGCCGCTGTCCGCTGAAGCCGGGCGCGAGGCCGGTCTGGTCGACCAGTTGGGCTACCGGTCAGACGTCTACGACGCCCTGGAGAAGAGCCTGGGGGAGACCACACCGCTGCTGGTGGAGCGCTACCAACGCCGCGGCCCCCGCACGCTCCGAGATGTGCGCGACAACCTCCCCTGGCCGCAGAAGCCCGTCGTAGCGGTCGTACGCGTCAGTGGTGCCATCAGTGTCGGCCGGAATTCCGGCGGTGGCCCGATGGGCGGTTCCGGCTCGGGTTCCGACACCGTCGGTGCAGCACTGCGGGCGGTGGGCGACGACGAGAAGGTCAAAGCCGTCGTACTGCGGGTCGACAGCCCGGGCGGTTCGTATGTCGCGTCCGACGCGATCCGGCACGAGGTGCTGCGCCTACGAGCCACTGGTCGGCCGGTGATCGCGTCCATGGGCAGCGTGGCTGCCTCAGGCGGGTACTTCGTCGCCATGCCGGCGGACGTGATCGTCGCCCAGCCGGGGACGATCACCGGCTCCATCGGCGTGCTGATGGGCAAGGGGGTCGTCCGCGACGCGCTCGGCCGCATCGGCATCTCGCAGGAGGCGGTGTCACAAGGCGAGAACGCGCGGATGTACTCCGCGCAGGAGGAGTTCTCTCCTGAGCAGTGGGAGCGTCTGGAGGAGACCCTGGACCGCATCTACGCCGACTTCGTCGCCAAGGCGGCCCAGGACCGGGGCGTGCCCGAGTCCGAGCTGGAGCCGTTGGCTCGCGGTCGCGTTTGGACCGGCGCCGATGCGCATGAGCGCAAGCTGGTCGACGAGCTCGGCGGCATGGAGCGGGCGATCCAGCTCGCCTGCCAGCGAGCAGGCCTCGACCGCGACGAGATCGCCCTCACCGCGGCACCTCACCGCTCGCTGCTGGATCGCCTGCGCCCGCCGGAGTCCACCGAGGACCTCGCCGCCACCGCCAAGGCCTGGACCGCGGACGGCCTGACCAGTGCGATCTATGCTGCGCTCGGTCTCCCGCCGACCGGAGTACTGACCATGCCCCTGAACTGGCGCGTGAGCTAGAGCGCCTGCACTCGAAGTAGTTGACCGGGAAGGGCGGTCACAACTACTTGTCGCGGTCGCCGCCCGGGACCCAGAGGACGTCGCCGCCGGAGGAGAGGTTGGCCACCCGGCCGAGGATGAACAGCAGGTCGGACAGTCGGTTGAGGTAGGTCAGGGCGAGCAGGTTGACGCTCGGGCCGTGCGCCTCGACGGCGGCCCAGCCGGCTCGTTCCGCGCGGCGGACGACGGTCCGGGCGACGTTCAGGTAAGCGGCGCCCGGCGTACCCCCGGGGAGGATGAACGAGCGGAGCTTGGTCAGGCGGCCGTTGTACTCGTCGCACCAGCCTTCGAGCCGGTCGATGTAGTCCTGGGTGATGCGCAGCGGCGGGTACTCCGGGTTCGCCGCGATCGGGTTGCACAGGTCCGCGCCGACGTCGAACAGGTCGTTCTGGATCCTGGTCAGCAGTAGCACCAGGCTGCTGTTCAGGTGCCCGGCGGCGATCGCGACGCCGATCGAGGAGTTCGCCTCGTCCACCTCGCCGTACGCCGCCAGCCGCGGATCGGTTTTCGTGGTCTTGCTCATGTCGCCCAGGCGGGTCTCGCCGGCGTCACCGGTCCGGGTATAGATCCGCGTCAAGTTCACAGCCATGTCACGGCACTCTACGCAAAGCCCAGATCCCGGAGCGGATACAGTCGCCGGGTGGAACGGTTTCGGATTGCAGGTGAGGCACGGCTCGAGGGCTCGGTCGAGGTGGCAGGCGCGAAGAACAGCGTGCTGAAGCTGATGGCGGCGGCGTTGCTGGCCGAGGGGACGACGACACTGCGGCAGGTGCCGAGCATTCTGGACGTCACCTTCATGGCTCAGTTGCTGGACACCCTGGGCTGCTCGGTCAAGGTGGACGCCGACGAGACGAGCGCCACGATCGCCGTACCGGCCGAGATCGGCTACCAGTGCGACTACGAGCTGGTTCGCAAGCTGCGCGCGTCGATCTCGGTGCTCGGACCGCTGCTCGGCCGCTGCGGCCGCGCCGAGGTCGCCCTGCCGGGCGGCGACAACATCGGCTCCCGCGGGCTGAACATGCACGTCGCCGGGCTGGAGGCGATGGGCGCGAAGGTGCACATCGAGCACGGTTTCGTGATCGCCGAGGCGCCGCAGGGTCTGCACGGCGCCGAGGTCTGGCTGGACTTCCCGAGCGTCGGCGCGACCGAGACGATCATGATGGCCGCGGTGCTGGCCAAGGGCATCACGGTGATCGAGAACGCGGCGCGTGAGCCGGAGATCCAGGACATCGCCGCGATGCTGGTCGAGATGGGCGCGCAGATCGACGGCGCCGGCAGCTCGCGGATCGAGGTGACCGGGGTCGAGGGTCTGCTCAATCCGGTCGACCACGTCACGGTGCCGGACCGGATCGTGGCCGGCAGCTGGGCGTTCGCCGCCGCGATCACCAAGGGCGACGTGACGATCGCGAACGGTCACGCCGAGCACCTCGAACTGCCGCTGGACAAGCTGCACAAGGCCGGCGCCGAGATCACCGTGCTGAACCCCGGCTTCCGCGTCGTGATGCACGACCGCCCGAAGCCGGTCGACGTGGTCACCCTGCCGTACCCGGGCTTCGCGACCGACCTGCAGGCGTTCGTGATCGCGATGAACGCGCTCAGCGACGGCGCCGCGATGGTGACGGAGAACCTGTTCGAGGGCCGTTTCACCTTCGCCCAGGAGCTGACCCGGCTCGGCGCGCAGATTCAGACCGACGGCCACCACGCGGTGGTTCGCGGCGTACCGCGGCTGTCGGGCGCGCCGGTGGTCGCCAGCGACATCCGCGCGGGCGCCGCGTTGGTGATCGCGGGCCTCGCGGCCGAGGGGGAGACTCTCGTCTCCGCCGCGCACCACGTGCACCGCGGCTACACAGACTTCGCCGGCAACCTGCGCCGCTTGGGCGCCGATGTGACCGTCGAGCCGGACGACGCTGAGCTGTACTGGAATTGAGCCACCCGGGTTTCCAGCGATCCCCACGCCTTGACAAGCTGAGCCAGCTTGCTAATTATTAGCGATATGGCTAATGAAATCGTGCTCTGCACCTACCGGACCCGGCCGGACAAGGAGCCGGAATTCAAGGCCTTGCTGAGCCGGCACTGGGCAACCCTGCGCGAGCTGGGGTTCGTCACCGAGGTCGAGCCGGTGGTGCTCCGCGAGCTCGGGGAGCCGACCTATGTCGAGATGTTCACCTGGGTCGACGGCGGTTTCGACCAGGCTCACGAACATCCCGACGTGCTGGCCCTCTGGGAAGCGATGGATCCGCTGCTCGAGGACCGGGACGGACGGCCGAAGTGGGAGTTCCCGCACTTCGAGCCGGTCCGGTTCTAGCCGGTGGTCAAACCTTCTCGGGGGGTCCAGGATCTCCGGGACCTGGATCTGGTCTTCGCTGCCCTTGCGCACCAGACGCGGCGCACGATTCTGCTGGTGTTGCACACCCGGGGTGGGGTGATGACGTCCGGCGAGATCGCCTCCCGGTTCGACTGTGCCTGGCCCACCACCAGTCGGCATCTGGGGGTATTGCAGGAGGCCGGCCTGCTCGCAGTCGAACTCCGTGGCCGCGAACGGGTCTACCGCCTGGAGAAAGACCGTCTACACGCGGTCGCCGGTTCGTGGCTGGAGCGGTTCCACTAGGTGGTGGTCTAGGGTCGGTCGCATGACTGACCGCCTGATCAAGCCCGTCGGCCGTGGTTTCCTCTTTCTCGACTCGCATCCGGTCGGCTGTGCCCAGCTGGTCAAGGGTCTGACAGAGCAGGTCGAGGCGCGTAAGCCTGAGCAGCGGCCGGTTGCGCTGGTGATCGGTTCCAGCTCCGGGTACGGCCTGGCGGCGACTGTGGCTGGGCTGGCTCGGTACGGGATCGACGGGATCGGCGTCTCCTTCGAGAAGGCCCCGACCGTACGCCGTACCGCCACCGCCGGCTGGTATCGCACGGCAGCCACTGCGGCCTACGCCGAGGGACAGGGCAGCGATTTCCACTTCGTCAACGCGGACGCGTTCGCCGACACGACGAAGTCGGAGGTGCTCGACCTGCTGCAGGAGAAGTTCGGGGGAGTCGACTACCTGATCTACAGCGTCGCCGCGCCCCGGCGGGTCGACCCACGCACCGACACGACGTACCAGTCGGCCATCAAGGCGATCGGGCAGTCTGCGCAGACAAAGAGCCTCGCGTACGACGATGGCCGGCCGGTGCTGCAGGAGGTCGGGATCGAGGTGGCCACCGACGACGAGGTGGCCGAGACGGTGGCCGTGATGGGCGGTGAGGACTGGGCCCGCTGGGTGGACGCGCTGGAACAGCGCAAGCTGCTCAAGGACGGGTTCAGCACGGTGGCTCTGACTTACATCGGCTCGGAGTTGACCGGGCCGATCTACCGGCAGGGCTCGATCGGCGCGGCCAAGGCCCACCTGGAGCAGACCGCCCTAGCGCTCAGCAAGCGGGACGGCGTGGAGGCCCGTACGTCGGTGAACGGTGCCGCAGTCACGCAGGCGTCGTCCGCGATCCCGGGCATCGGGCTGTACGTGAGCCTGCTGCACAAGGTGCTCGGTGAGCAGATGCAGACGCCTATGCAGCAGTCCATCGCGCTGTGGGACCAGTTGACCGGCGAGAAGCCGCTGGACCTCGACGAGGACGGCCGCATCCGCCTGGACCGCTGGGAGTTGGCCGACGACGTGCAGGCCGCAGTACGGGCGCAGTGGGACGCCGCGACCCAGGAGACGATCGCGGACGTGGCGGACACGGAGTGGTTCTACAGCGAGGTCCGCCGGCTCTACGGGTTCGACGTAGCCGGTGTGGACTACGAAGAGCCGTGTGAGGTCGATGTGGAGTGGCCGGCTAGGTCCTAGCCCTGTACTGACGCATCTTGTTCCGGCTGCCGCAGAGCGCCATCGTGCACCACCGACTGCGGCCGGCCGGGCTGCGGTCGTAGTAGACCCACCGGCAAGTGTCTGCCGCGCACGCCTTGAGCCGCCGCCAGGTGCCGTCCACCACGGCCCCCGCGATGTCCGCAGCCATCCTCGCGACCAGCGCATCAAGGCCGCCGAGGTCTGCGGCTGGCTGAACGACAGCGCTGCCGTCAGCGCCCAAAGCAAGCCGTAGCGGAGCCCTGGACAACCGCCGCTCCAGTACTGCGCCCGACGCCGCCGGCACGTCCACGCCGGCATGGGCCTGGCACACATCCCGCAGTGCCTCGCGGAACTCCAGCACCTCCGCCAGGTCGTCCGCGCCGAACGTCAGCCGCAACCCGTGCTCGGCAGCGAAGGACGCCAGGTCCGCGGCGGAGCGCAGCTGATCGCGCTCCATCTCCAGATCGACCGTGTTCGCCAGGTCCTGCACGAGCACCAGCGGCTCGGGCGCCGGGGTTCGTGCTCCTGGCTGAATCATGGTTGCGAGGTTACCGCCATCGGGGCATGATTCGGTAACGCTGTTACCGGATGAGGGTGAGCTAGGGGTAACGATGGTGAGTAAGGACCGGGATTTCCGGCGTTTCTGGACGGGGCACACGATCTCGGCTGTCGGCACCCAGGTGACGGCTGTCGCGCTGCCGCTGACGGCCGCGCTCACCCTGGACGCGGGCGCGGCCGGCGTCAGCGCGATCGCGACGGCGACCTATCTGCCGAGCGCCGCGCTCCCGTTGCTCGCCGGGCATTGGCTGGAGCGCCGCCGCAAGCGAGGTGTCATGGTCGCCGCTGACGTGCTCCGGGCCGCGGCGGTCGCGGTAGTCCCGATCGCCTGGGCGCTCGACAGCCTCAGCCTGCCGCTGCTGGTGATCGTCGGATTCGTCGTCGGAGCCGCGAGCGTCGTCTTCGACATCGCTTCCTTCGCGTATCTCCCGGACTTCGTGGCCGAGCAGGACCTCCCGGCGGCCAACCGAGCACTCCAGGGGTCGACCACTGCTTCGCAGGTCGGTGGTCCCGGCATCTCGGGCCTCCTGGTGCAGTTGCTGGGGCCTGCCCTGGCCCTACTCGTCGATGCCGTCTCCTACCTCGCGAGTGCGCTAGGAGTGGCAGGTGCCCAGAGGCCGGAGGTCCGACCGGCTGGGGCCGAGCAGAAGGCGAGCCTTTGGGAGGGCGTGCGACAGCTCAAGGTGAGCCCGTTCCTGCGGTCCCTCACAGTGCATGCCGCGGTCTACAACGCCTCGGCGCAGATCCTGGTGGTCAACCTGGTGATCCTGGCGGTGAAGGACCGTGGGTTGTCGGCAGGCGGATACGGCCTGGCCTTGAGCGCCGGAGGAGCAGGTGCCTTCGTCGGGGCGATGCTCGGCCTGCGCCTGGCCGACCGGCTCGGCTACGGCCGCGCCTTCGGGGCCTCGCTCGTCCTGTCGACCGGCCTGCCGCTCCTCCTCGCGCTGCTGCCGGGCCGCGGCGTGCTGTTCGGAGTACTGCTGGGTGCCGTGCAGTGCTGCGCGGGCATCGGACTCGGCAGCGCGAATGTGTTGTCCGTGACGATTCGCCAGCTCCTCATCCCGCGCAGCACGCTGGCGCGAAGCAACGGCGCCTACCGCACCTTCACCTTCGGCGTACTGCCGATCGGAGCGGCCTTGGGCGGCGTCCTCGGCGCCAGCTTCGGAACCACCGCCGCAGTAGCCATTGGGAGCATCGGAATCGCCTTGTCGGCGCTGCCGATGTTCGCCAAGGAGATCCGCCGGCTACAGACGCCGGTGGCGACAGCAGCTTGAACGCTGTGGCTACAGCGGCTTGAACGACACCAGTTCGAGGACGAGGTCGCCGGCTTCGTCGGAGGCGTCCAGATCGACGGTGGCGGTGATGCGCCAGTCGTGGTTGCCCTCTGGGTCGTCAATGATCTGCTGGACCTCCCAGTAGCCCGGGTGCTCCTCGACCATGAAGAGCGCCGGACCACGTGCTGCCGGGCCGGTGTTCAGTACGCCGTGCTCCGCGTAGTACGCAGTACCGGCTTCGGCCCAGCGGCCCGCGTCCCAGCCTGACTCGGCGTCCAGCTGGCCCAGCTCGGCCCAGCGGTGCAGTGAGACGAGCTCGACGCGGCGGAACATGGCGTTGCGGACGAGAACGCGGAAAGCCCTGCTGTTCAAGGTGATCCGGCGCGGGCCCTGCGGGACGGGGGCGACAACCTCCGCGGTGGTCGGGTTGGTCAGCTCCTCCCACTCGTCGAGCAGACTGGAGTCGGTCTGCCGGACCACTTCGCCGAGCCACTCGATCAGGTCGGTGAGGTCCTCGTTCACCTTGTCCGGCGGCACGGTCTGCCGGAGCGCCTTGTACGCGTCGCTCAGGTACCGCAGGACGATGCCCTCCGAGCGCGCGAGACCGTAGTACTGGATGTACTCGCCGAACGTCATCGCCCGCTCGAACATGTCCCGGACCACGGCCTTCGGGGACAGCCCGGCCTCGGCGATCCACGGGTGCGTCTGCCGGTACATCTCCAAGGTTGCCTCGAGCAACTCTTCGAGCGGCTTCGGCCAGCTGATCTCCTCGAGCAGCTCCATCCGCTCGTCGTACTCGATGCCGTCGGCCTTCATCGAGTTCACGGCCTCGCCCTTGGCGTGGTGCAGTTGCGCCATCAGGATCGCGCGGGGGTCCTCCAGCGTCGCCTCGACCACCGACACCACGTCCAGTGCATACACCGGGTCCTCGGGGTCGAGCAGGTCCAGCGCGGCCAGCGCGAAGGTGGACAGCGGCTGGTTCAGGGAGAAGTCCTTCTGCAGGTCGACCGTCAGCCGCAGCGTGCGGCCGTTCTCGTCGGGCTCGTCCAGCCGCTCGACGACGCCCGCCGTCAGCAGCGTGCGATAGATCTGGATCGCCCGCCGGATCAGCCTGAGCTGCGCCTTCGAGTCCTCATGGTTGTCCTGCAGCAGGTGCCGCATGCTCGCGAGCGCATCGCCGTCGCGGGCGATCACGTTCAGCAGCATCGCGTGGCTGACCCGCATCCTCGACTGCAGCGGTTCGGGCTCGGCGGCGACGAGCCGGTCGAAGGTGTCCTCACCCCAGGTGACGAAACCCTCCGGCGGCTTCTTGCGCTGGACCCTGCGTTGCTTCTTCGGGTCGTCGCCGGCCTTTGCGAGCAACCTGACGTTCTCCACGACGTGATCCGGCGCCTGGACGACGACCGTGCCGGACGTGTCGTACCCGGCGCGGCCCGCGCGGCCGGCGATCTGGTGGAACTCGCGCGCCTTGAGGATGCGCTGCCGGCGTCCGTCGTACTTGCTCAGAGCCGTCAGCAGGACGGTGCGGATCGGCACGTTGATCCCGACGCCGAGGGTGTCGGTGCCGCAGATGACCTTCAGCAACCCCGCCTGCGCGAGCTGCTCGACCAACCGCCGGTACTTCGGCAGCATGCCGGCGTGGTGGACGCCGATTCCGTGCATGATCAGCCGCTGCAGCGTCTTGCCGAAGCCCGGGCTGAAGCGGAAGTGCCCGATCAGCTCCTTGATCTTGTCCTTCTCTTCCTTCGTACAGACGTTGATGCTGGTCAGCGCCTGGGCGCGTTCCAGGGCAGAGGCCTGCGTGAAGTGGACGACGTACACGGGAGACTGGTGCGTCACCAGGAGCTCGGTGAGCGTTTCGTGCAGCGGCGTGGTGACGTACTTGTAGACCAGCGGCACCGGTCGCTCGGCCGACGAGACGATCGCCGTCGGCCGGCCGGTCCGCCGGTTCAGGTCGATCTTGAACCGCTCGACGTCCCCGAGCGTCGCGGACATCAGGATGAACTGTGCGTCCGGCAGTTCCAGCAGCGGCACCTGCCAGGCCCAGCCGCGGTCCGGCTCGGAGTAGAAGTGGAACTCGTCCATCACCACCTGGCCGACGTCGGCGGCGGAACCCTCCCGCAGCGCGACGTTCGCGAGCACCTCGGCCGTGCAGCAGATGATCGGGGCGCCGGCGTTGACCGACGCGTCGCCGGTGAGCATGCCGACCTTGTCGGCGCCGAAGATGTCACAGAGGGCGAAGAACTTCTCCGACACCAGCGCCTTGATCGGCGCGGTGTAGAAGGTCCGCCTGCCGTTGGCGAGGGCCGCGAAGTGCGAGCCGGTGGCGACCAGGCTCTTCCCGGAACCGGTCGGGGTGGACAGGATCACGTTCGACCCGGTCATCACCTCGATCAGCGCCTCCTCCTGCGCCGGGTACAGCGAGATGCCCTGCTCGCCCACCCAGGTGGCGAAGGCGTCGTACAGGGCATCGGGATCGGTGGAGTCCGGAAGCTTCTCGGTGAGCGTCATCGGTTCCATTGTCCCGTACGCGGCCAGGGCAGCCGGACCGGGCGCTGCGGAGTCGGAGCTGCGGTCAGAGCTGCGGAGTCAGAGCTGCGGAGTCAGAA
The DNA here is from genome assembly GCF_004345365.1 of Kribbella sp. VKM Ac-2568. Classification (GTDB taxonomy): domain Bacteria; phylum Actinomycetota; class Actinomycetes; order Propionibacteriales; family Kribbellaceae; genus Kribbella; species Kribbella orskensis. Next base: position 82,081 of record NZ_SLVF01000019.1, on the reverse strand, counting down.
CAGGGCGCTGATCAGGTCCGCGGGGTCCCCGGAGGCCGGCCAGTCGCTGACCTGGCCGTCGCCGAGCTCGACGATCCGCCAGGCACCGTCGGTACGCCGTACCAGGTCGACCGTCACGAAGGGGAGTGACAGGTTGGCGACGAGTGGTTCGACCTCGACCAGGTCGAGCCCGCCGGGGAGCTGGTCGGGGGTGTCCGGGTGCGGGGTGACCAGGGCGCAGCGACCGCCGATCCACCAGGTCCGCGCCTCCGCGCCGGTGAACTCCTCGAACCGCCGCAGCACGAACCCGCCGGTGAACGCGTCGCCCCGGAGCTCCAGGAACCGCTCGGCGACCCGGCGTACAGCGGCCCGGTCGGCGACGTCGGGGATGTACGCGGCCTCGTCCCAGTAGTGCTTCATCGACTTCACGAAATCCCGCAGTACTGCGGGGCCACCGCCGAGGTGATCGGCCGCGGCATCGAGTGCGGCGAGATCCAGCCCGTCGGTCCACGCGGACTCCGGGGTCAGGGGCCGCACGGCCTGGTACCAGCCGGGGAGCTCGTGGGCGAGGCGGTACTCCTCGCCGTTGGTTCGCAAGGTGACTCCGCGCGCGTCGAGCGCCTTGGCCATCCGGCCGTACTCCTCGGCGGACATCATCCAGCCGCGGTAGACCGCGTCGTCGCCCATCGGCACGCCCGCGACCGCCTCGTCCGGCCGGTCCAGCGCGTCATGGTCGATCCGCGCGACGGTGATCCCCAGCTCCCGCGCGGCAGCGGCCTGCGGCGCGAAGTGCGGATCCACCCGGCGCGGGTTCAGCGGGTCCCCCGGTACCAGCAACATGCCTGAATTGTTGCTGGCACGGCCCGCCTTCGCCTCCTGTTTCCGCGCGTTGCCCGGTGACGCCCAAGAGCCCGGTCAGCGGATGGCGGGCGAAGGCGGCTCTGGGGAGTCGTCGGTCCAGCCGGATTCGAGGACTACGCTCGCGCCGCGCTTGATGCCGATCGTCTCCGAGCTGAGCAGGCGGCCGGTGGTCGGCTCGATGATGTAGCTGGTGCCGCCGTCACCGAACGCGGTCTTGCGGGCGGTCGGTCCCTTCACCGAGGACGGCCACGCCATCGTGATCCGGGTGCCGGTCCGGCCGATCGGGTCCTTGACGTTCTCCTTGTACTGCGTACCGGGCAGCTCGGACAGCACCCGCAGCGCGGCACCCCGCAACTTCGGCGGCGACGGCGTCTCGAAGAGCAGCCGCCCCGCGGCGTTGAACACCACGTAGTCGATCTCCTCCGCCGCCGCACCCGGCTCGGCGCCGCGAGCGAGCACCGCGCGCAGCTTGACCGGATCGGTCGGCAAGGCCTGGATCTGCTGGGCGGTGACCGGCTTGATCCCGCTCAGGTAGTACCCCGGCGGCACCTCCGCGAAAGTCATCTTGCGGACGGTCGGCTCACCCGCGGCCATCGTGACCGGGTCCACCTCGTAGTCCAGTTGCCACGACTTCGGCGAACCCTGCGCCTTCCACTTGGCTGTGTCGGCAGGCGTCGCCGGGCGCGCGCCGAGATCGGCCCAGCCGAACCAGGACTCGACGCCCTGCTTCATCGGCATCCAGCTCTCGGTGATGTTCCGCCGCTCGAGGTGGTACTTCTTGCCCGGGGCACCGACCTCGGTGGTCGCCCGCATCTGCAGGCTGCGGACCCGGTAGTACTTGCCCGACACCTTCTCGTCGCCCTCTTGCTTCACGGCGACCGCCATCAACACCTGGCTGGCCGTCATCAGCCGCGGCGTCGGCGCCATGGTGCTCGGCACTGGCGCGGCGTCCGGACCTGAGTCGGGGGACAGGATCAACGGCGTCGCCAGCGCGGCGAGCGCCACGGCGGCCGCGGTCGCGGTCAGCGCCACCCCGACCCGGCCGGACCGTGCCGCCGCGTGCCACCGATCGCGCCGCCGGGCGGTCGCCGCCTCGCGGGCCAGCGCCTGGATCTGTTGCCGCGCCTGCGCGGTCACCTCGGCCGACGGGCCGGGCTGCTCGGGGTACGCCGAGCGGATCTTGTGCAGCTCGTCCATGTCAGTCCCCGTCGCGATCGGCAGTCGGGTCGGTGTGGCCGAGGCTCTCCCGGACCACCCGCCGGGCCCGGGACAGGCGTGAGCACACCGTCCCGTAGGCGATGCCCAGCGCGGCCGCGACCTCGTCGTATGTGAGTTCGCCGAGCGCCACGAGCATCAGTACTTCGCGGTCCCGGGCGGACACCTTCGCCAGCGCTGCCGCGAGTTGCCGGCTGGTCGCCTGCGCGGTGACCTGCTGGGCGACCCGCTCCTCGTGGCTCCCCGACGCCGTCGGCAGCGGCAGCCTGGCAGTGGCACGCCAAGCCCGTACTTCGTCGCGGCGGTGCCGGCGGATCAGGTTGGTGGCGATGCCGTACAGCCAGGCACGGACCACGCCGCTGCGGCTGTCGAACCTCGCCCGCTGCCGGAAGGCGATCAGGAACGTCTCGGACGCCAGGTCGTCGGCGATGTCCGTGCCCAGCCGGCGAGCGACGTACGAGTGGACCTGCGGGAAGTAGCGGTCGAAGATGAGCGTGAAGCGATCCGGTTCCCGGGCCGAGGCCTCCAGGATGGATGCATCCTCGTCCGGCGCCGCCGTTGCAGGCGCAGTCGGGGTCGCCATGGACCGGCCGGGCAACGCGAGCGTCGCCAGGGCGAGGTCGGGCGTCATCGAACTCCTCACGCTGGTGCCTCCGGCGGGACCTCCCGGTCCCGTGGCGGCCGTGCCGCCCTCCGGTTCACCTTGTTCTTGTCCGATGTCCCCAGACCCCTTCTCGTACCCCTCGATCCCCGGGGTCAAGACGTGCGGGAGCGCTCTCCGGATGACACGCCTGGGGAGCGTTATGGCGAAAAAGGTGCGGTCAGCTCACGAAGTGGGCGCAATCACGCTCAGCATGTGAGCAAACCGGGCTCAGCGAGTCTTCAGGAAGCCGCGGGCGGCGGCTTCGTCGGCCGGCCAGACGTAGACGGACCAGCCGTCCTTGGTCCGGGCCGCGGTCGCTTTGATACCGAAATCCTTCAGCATCGACACGCTGACCTGCGCCTCGTTGTAGGTCCGGACGGTGTGGACGTCGACCAAGAGTCCGAAAGTGTCGCGTTCAGCCGGTGAGTAATCAGTACGGCGCACCAAGGAGCCGCCCTTGGCTTTGGAGAAGGCCCAGCGGGTCAGCAGCACCATGCCACCGGCGAACGCGATGGCCACCAGCGGGAAGAGGAAGTACTGGTCGGCGAACACGGACACCATTGTCTCGCGAAATGGAAGGTCTCGAACTCTTGGCAACCTTTCGGGTCGCCAGGGAGTCTTTACCAACACACGCTGCAGCGGCCGACACTCGGGGGTCGCCGGAAGAGCGGAGGGCGCGGACATGCTTGCACCGACCCATGACGCAGTACGAAGCCAAGAGAACATCGTCCGGCTGTCCGGACTGCTGGACGTCCGCTCGGTCGGCGACGTTCGCCAACTCCTGAACGACCTGATCGACAACTCCGCCGGCGACGTGATCGTCGACCTGGGCGCCGTCGACGCGATGGACGCCACCGGCCTCGGCCTGCTGGTCGCCACCCACCGCCGCACCCAACTCCTCGGCCGTCAACTGGTCCTCCGCCACCCGGTCCCGTCAGTCGTCCGCATCCTCGCGGTCACCCGCCTGCACCGGATCCTCAATGTGGAGCGGCTGCCTCTGCCCATCTCCGCCTGACAACCCTCCCGAGCGGCGTGTTCGTTGTGACCTAGGCCGCTGGTGACACCCGTCACGAGGTAGGGACTCACAAGGGCACACAGTCCTACTCTCGGGTACATGACGACCGAGAAGGACCGGCGTGGTGGGGCGGGGAAGGCATTTGATCGCCCCTGGGTGATGCGGACGTATGCCGGCCACTCGTCGGCCGCGGAGTCGAACGCTCTCTTCCGGCGGAACCTGGCCAAGGGCCAGACGGGGCTCTCGGTGGCGTTCGACCTGCCCACCCAGACCGGGTACGACGCGGACCACCCGCTGGCCAAGGGCGAGGTCGGTAAGGTCGGCGTACCGGTCGCGCATCTGGGTGACGTGCGCGCACTGTTCGACCAGATCCCGCTCGCTCAGATGAACACCTCGATGACGATCAACGCGACCGCGATGTGGTTGCTCGCGCTCTACCAGGTCGCCGCTCAGGAGCAGGGTGCCCTGCCGGACGAACTCACCGGGACGACCCAGAACGACATCGTCAAGGAGTACCTGTCCCGCGGTACGTATGCCTTCCCGCCGGACGCGTCGCTGCGGCTGTCGACGGACCTGATCGCGTACACCGTCTCGAACGTGCCGAAGTGGAACCCGATCAACATCTGCAGCTACCACCTGCAGGAGGCGGGCGCGACTCCCGTGCAGGAGTTGGCGTTCGCCCTGTCGACGGCGATCGCCGTACTGGACCGGGTGCGGGACGGCGGACAGGTGCCGGCCGAGCGGTTCGGTGACGTGGTGCAGCGGATCTCGTTCTTCGTGAACGCCGGGGTGCGGTTCATCGAGGAGACCTGCAAGATGCGCGCGTTCGTTCGGCTCTGGGACGACGTCTGCCTCAACCGGTACGGCGTGACGGACGCCAAGGCGCGCCGCCTTCGCTACGGAGTACAGGTGAACTCGCTCGGGCTCACCGAGGCACAGCCCGAGAACAACGTGCAGCGGATCGTGCTGGAGATGCTCGGCGTGACGCTGTCCAAGAACGCGCGGGCTCGGGCGGTCCAGTTGCCCGCCTGGAACGAGGCGCTCGGGTTGCCCAGGCCGTGGGACCAGCAGTGGTCGTTGCGGATGCAGCAGGTGCTCGCCTACGAGTCGGACCTGCTCGAGTACGACGACATCTTCGACGGGTCGCACGTGATCGAGGCGAAGGTGGACGAACTCGTCGCCGGGGCGCAGGAGGAGATCGACAGAGTGCAGGCGATGGGCGGCGCCGTGGTCGCGGTGGAGTCGGGCTACCTCAAGCAGGCCCTGGTCGCGTCGCACGCCGAGCGGCGGCAGCGGATCGAGTCGGGCGAGCAGGTGGTTGTCGGGGTCAACAAGTTCGAGAACACCGAGCCGTCGCCGTTGACCGCCGACCTCGACGCGGCCATCCAGACGGTGGATCCCGAGGCCGAAGCGGCCGCGCTCAAGTCGCTGCAGGAGTGGCGTTCCCAGCGCGACAACAAGGCCGTCGAGGAGGCGCTCGGGAAGTTGCGCGAGGCCGCGAAGGGCACCGAGAACCTGATGCACGCGACTCTCACCTGCGTCCGGGCCGGTGCGACGACGGGGGAGTGGTCCGGAGTACTGCGGGAGATGTTCGGCGAATACCGTGCGCCGACAGGGGTTTCCGGCTCGGTCGGGGTCTCCGGTGGTGGCGAGGCGATCGCGGCCGTGCGGGCCAAGGTGGCGTCGACGTCGGAGGAACTCGGCGGCCGGTTGCGGTTCCTGGTCGGCAAGCCCGGTCTGGACGGCCACTCGAACGGCGCGGAGCAGGTCGCGGTACGGGCTCGTGACGTCGGCTTCGAGGTGATCTACCAGGGGATCCGGCTGACCCCCGAGCAGATCGTCGCCGCGGCCGTCGCGGAGGACGTGCACTGCGTCGGCCTGTCGATCCTGTCCGGCTCACACATGGAACTCGTGCCCCAGGTCGTCGCCGGCCTGCGCGAAGCCGGCCTCGAGGACGTCCCGGTCGTCGTCGGCGGCATCGTCCCCGACGCCGACGCCCGCACCCTCCTCGGCGCCGGCGTAGCCGCCGTCTACACCCCCAAGGACTACGACCTCACCGGCATGATGTCCAACGTCGTCGACGTCATCCGCCACGCGAACCATCTCTAACCCTGCTGCTTCTCCGCGATCAGGTCCGCGACCGCCTTCGGGATGGTGGTCTCGAAGTCGAGCAGCTTGACCCAGTCCGGGGTGACGGTGATTCGGACCATCTGGTCGTACAGGGCCTTCACGCCGGCGGTCCATTCCTCGTGCTGGTCGGCGGTCATCACCTTGGCCCCGGCGATGATGTACTCCTCCGGTGCGCCGTCCTCCAGCTTCAGCTCGGTGGTACCGCGGATCAGCAGGACCTTCGGCGGGAAGCCCTCGGTGTCGATGGTGAGCGCGACCCGGGGGTTCTTGCGCAGGGCCTTGACCTTGGCGGCCTTCGGCACGGTGAAGATCTGCAGGCGCTCGCCGTCGAAGTGGAAGCCGATCGGCACGACGCGCGGGTCACCGTCCAGGCCGACGTAGGAGAACCGGGCCGGGATGGGGCCGGTCAGCAACTGCTGGGAGTACGGCTTGGCCAGGATCTCGGCGATCTCGGTGCTGTTCACGGGGTGCTTCCTCTCGTTTGCTGGACTTGCTTTCATCAAGGGGACGAAGCCGGCAGCACCATCTCTACATCCTCGTCAGGTCTTTTTCAGCGATTCGAGTTTCAGCGGATCGTGGCGAAGGCCCGGACCGGGAAGGTGCCGAGACCCTCGATCCGGGGAGCGGTGGCGGTGAAGGTGGCGCCGAGGGGCGGGATCTGTGCCAGATTGGTCAGATGTTCGACGATCGCGACACCCGCGCCGAGCAGCAGGGTGTGCGCCGGACGCGTGCCGTCGGTCATGTCGTCGATGTTGGCCGCGTCGATCCCGACCAGTACCGCGCCGCGCTCGATCAGCCACTCGGCGCCGTCCCGGGTGAGGAAGTGCGCGTCCTCGACGTACTGCGGGGTGCCGAAGCGCGCGTCGTCCCCGGTATGCAGCAGCACCGCCTTTCCCTCGACCTCGTACGGCGTGAGCGTGCCGGCGTCGATCGCGAGTCGGCCGCTGTCCTCCACCCGCACGACGACCGCCGGCAGGTCGATGGTTCTCTCGAGCGTGTAGCCGGTGAGGTCGTGCCCGTCGCGATACCGGTGGAACGGGCTGTCCAGGTAGGTGCCGGTATTCGTCACCATCGAGATCCGACCGATGTCGAACTCGGTCCCCGGCGCGTAGATCTCCCGCGATGCCTCCCTGGTCAGGTGTTTGCCGAGCTCCGGCCCCGGGAGGTTCGGCAGCGTCACCATCCTGTCCCGGATCACGTGACTCAGTTCCACGTACTCCGGCCGCCCGCCGCTCGGCGTACCGGCGGCGGCCGGGCCCCCGCGCGTGCCCTTGTGGGCGGCCTCGACGATCTCCAGGTTGTCGAGCACGACGTCACCGGCCATCAACAGCCCGAGCGAGTCGAGGAACAACGTGCCGACCTCTCCGGGCGTGACGTCCGCCGACGGGACGTCGACGAAGAAGCCCTGCGCCTGCAGACCGCCTCCGTTGGTGAACGTGACTGTCGCGTCGAACCGCGCGCGGTAGGTGCTCATGGTCATCATCCTCACGCATCCCGGCCGGCTCCGGCGCCGAATGTCCGCTCATGATCACTCGTCGCGCCCTGCTCTCCGCCGCCGGTCTGACCGGCCTCGGCGGGCTGGCCGGGCTCGGGCCGGCCGGGCTGACCGGGTGCAGCAGCGGGGACGAGGGCACCGCGCCCGAGGCGTCGAAGCCGGGCGAACCGGTCGACGTGCGGTACGGCGACGACGAGTCGCAGGTGGCGGAGCTTCATTGGCCGGCGGGGGATGGCAAGGTGCCGGTCGCGGTGGTGATTCATGGCGGGTTGTGGATGAGCGGGTATGGGATGGAACTGGCGACACCGCTCGCGAAGGACCTGGCCACGGTGGGGATCGCGGGGTACGCGATCGAGTACCGGCGGATGGGGAACGGCGGCGGGTGGCCCGCGACCTTCGAGGATGTCGCCGCGGCCATCGATGCTCTGAAGGATCACCCTCGGGCTGATCTCGACAAGGTTGTCGCGGTCGGGCACTCCACAGGAGGTCACCTGGTCGTGTGGGCCGCGAGTCGCCCGGGCCTTCCTGCGGGAGCCCCGGGCGCGTCGCCGCGCGTAGTACTGGCCGGTGCGGTGTCGCAGGCCGGCGTACTGGATCTGGTGAACGCCTACAACGTCCAGCTTGGCGGGGATGCGATCGCATCGTTCGTCGGTGCGACGCCTGAGGAGGATCCGGCGCGGTACGAGCTGGCGTCGCCGTACGAGCGATTGCCGTTGAAGGTGCCGGTCGCCTTGGTGCACGGGACTCGGGACGGGCAGGTGCCGATCGACCAGAGCCGCCGGTACCGCGCGGCCGCCGCGAAGGCCGGGGACGAGGTGAAGCTGACGGAACTGCCGCACGTCGGCCACTTCGAGCTGATCGACCCGCATGACCAGGCATGGTTGACCTGCCGGGCGGAGACGAAACGGCTGCTCGGACTGACCTGAGGAGGAGTCATGCCGGACCGCGTCGAGACCGCCCGCCAGTTGATCACGGACAACCTGTACATGGCCTTGGGGACGGCGGACGAGAGCGGTACTCCGTGGGTCAGTCCGGTTTTCTTCACACCGCATGAGTTCACGGACTTCTACTGGGTCTCCTCGCCCGACACCCAGCACTCGCGCAACATCGCCGGGCGGCCCGAGGTGAGCATCGCGATCTTCGATACGCACGCCGTCGTAGGGACTGCCCAGGCCGTCTACTGCAAGGCCACCGCTCAGCTGGTGCCCGACGAGGACCTGGAGGCAGGCGCCGCCATCTACAACAGCAAACTCCCGGACACGCGAGCTTTCCCGCCCTCCGAACTGGTCGCTGCGGCGATCTTCCGCCTGTACCGCGCCACCGTGCACGAGCACTCGGTCCTCGTCCGCGGCGGCGATCCCGAACTCGGCAAAGGCCACGACTCCCGGCTGGTCATCACCTTGCCTTGAGCTCCAGGTGTAGCCGGCCAGGACGTTGGCGGCGCCCCGGATCGGTGACTGCGGTGACTGCCGTGGATGCCGGGCGGTGGTTGCGGGGCGGTGGCTGCGGGGGTGGGCGGTTGCGGGCGGAGGGGATGGGGCGGTTGCGGGGGGTGGGGACACCTAGCCGGGCCCTCGGACACGTCATTTCTTGTCCGAGTCCCGGATGGTGTTCAGACCCACTACCTGCGCTCGGCCGAGGCGGGACTTGGGTGGGCATGGCCGAGCCGGCACCTGGGTGGGCATGGTGGTGGGTCGGGTCGGACATCCGGCACCCACCCACCACGCCCGACCCGCTGGCGCTCCGCCTGGCGACTCCGGGCCTGTGCACTATCGGCGAGGTGCTGAGTGGTGGCCGTCCGCTACCCCGCCCCACTCCGGCCAGAAGACCAATGTCCTGGCCGAGTGCGGCTAGGTGAGTTCCGGCAGGAGTTGGCGGAGGGCTTCGGTGGTGTAGGTGTGGAGGCTGGTGCCGTACGAGATCCGGGTCGCGCCGAGGGCGATCAGCTCGGCGGCGGTCGGGCCGTCCGGAAATGCGTGGGCGTTGACCGGGCCGCCGATCTCCTCGACCAGCGTCAGGAGGACCGGCAGCGGAGCGACGATCGGGTAGACGCAATCCGCACCGGCACGCCGGTAGGCCCGGCCGCGGGCGATGGCCTCCTCCAGGTTCCTGTTGAACAGGAAGGTGTCGATCCGCGCGTTGATCACCAGATCCGCTCCGGCGACCGCCCGTACTTCGGCCAGGTAGTCCGCCTGGCGCTGGACCTCGACCATCTCCCGGTCGAGCGAGTCCTCGAGGTTGCAGCCGACCGCGCCGGTCTCGAGCACCCGCTCGACGAACTCCTTCGGAGGCAGCCCGTACCCCGCTTCCAGGTCCGCGGTCACGGGTACCTCGACCGCCCGGGCGATCCGGGCGACCGCGGTGAACATTTCCGCCGGCGGAGTCAGCTGCCCGTCGTCGTACCCGATCACGCGCGCGACCGCTCCGCTGCTCGTGGCGATCGCCGGGTAGCCGGCCTCGGCGATCGCTCGCGCGCTGACCGGATCCCACGCGTTCGGCAGCACCAGGGGAGTAGGTCCGTGGTGCATCGCCCGGAAGGCTACGGCCGTCATGGCCGTCAGCTCGGGTTGTAGTGGCCGGGTTCCATCCGCCCGGTGACCCCGACCCGGGTCCAGGCGTTGATGGTGATGATCAGGCCGATCAGCTGGGCGAGTTCCTTCTCCTCGAAGGCGTTCGCGGCGATCTCGTACACGTCGTCCGGGACGTGGCCGACGCTGATCAGGGTGATCGCCTCGGTCAGCTCCAGCGCGGCCCGCTCCTTCTCGCTGTAGAACTTCCGGGCCTCGCGCCAGGCGCTGAGCAGGTACAGCCGCTGCTCGGAGTCGCCCTCGTGGCGGGCGTCGATGGTGTGCATGTCCAGGCAGTAGGCGCAGCCGTTCAGCTGGGACGCGCGGATCCGGACCAGGTTCACCAGGAGCGGGTCCAGTCCGGTGGTGGACTGCGCGTCCAGGGCGATCAGGGCCTGGTAGAACTCGGGCGCGTGAGTGGCGATCTTGACTCTGCGGTGGGTCGTTGTGCTCATGACAGCCACGGTAGGCGTGAATCGGCCCAGGTGTATGGTCCACTTCCATGGGAGATCCAGGGGCCAATTCCGTGCCGGCGGCTGATGCGGCAGATGCGGCAGAGGTGGTGGGGACGGGAGCCGACCTGCATCTGGACCTCGGAGCGAGGCGTGGACGAAACGACCTGATCCGGGCCCTGCACGAGTCGATCCGGAGCGGCCGCCTGGCCCCGGGCACCCGGTTGCCGTCGTCGCGATCCCTGGCGAAGGACCTCGGGATCGCCCGCAACACCGTCGCCGACGCGTACGGCCAACTCGTCGCCGAAGGCTGGCTCACCGCCCGCCAGGGCTCCGGCACCCAAGTCGCCGACCGCACCACCTTCGCCGACCGCACCACCTTCGCCAACCGCACGACCTTCGCGGACCGCACCTCCGTCGCCGACCGCGCCACGTCCGCTGACCACGGCGCCTCCACCAGCCAGTTGCCGACGGCAACCGAGTGGCGGTACAACCTGGCGCCCGGGTCGCCGGATGTGTCCACCTTTCCGCGCGGTGAATGGCTGGCGGCGGCGCGGAAGGCGTTGCCGGCGGCACCCAACGAGGCCTTCGGGTACGGCGATCCGCGCGGGCGGATCGAGCTGCGGCGGACAATCGCGGACTACCTCGCCCGGGCGCGCGGAGTACGGGCTGATCCGGAGCGCATCCTGATCTGCTCAGGTTATGTGCAGGCGCTGAATCTGCTGAGCGAGGTGCTCGCCTCGCAGGGCGCCACCACGATTGCCGTCGAGGAGTTCGGCTACGACCTGCACTGGGACGTGATCCGGTCGCGCGGCCTCGACCCGGTCCCGGTACCGGTGGACGAGAACGGAGTGCGGGCCGATCTGCTCACCGGCCAGGCCGCACTGCTGACTCCGGCGCACCAGATGCCGCTCGGGGTACCGCTCGCGCCGGACCGGCGTACGGCGGCTGTCGAGTGGGCGCGCGAGACGGGCGCGATCCTGATCGAGGACGACTACGACGGGGAGTTCCGGTACGACCGGCAGCCCGTCGGAGCCTTGCAGGCGCTGGATCCCGAGCGCGTGGCGTATACCGGCACCGCGAGCAAGAGTCTCGCGCCCGGGTTGCGTCTCGCCTGGATGGTGCTGCCGGAACACCTGATGGAGCCGGTGCTCGCCGCGAAGCGCACGGCGGATCTCCTGACGGCCACGCTGGACCAGTTGATCCTCGCCGAGTTCATAGCCGCCGGCCACTACGACCGCCATGTGCGCCGTGCCCGCCTCCACTACCGCCGCCGCCGAGACCGCCTGGTCGAACTCCTGGCAGTCCGCGCCCCCGCAGTCAAGGTGGCCGGCATCTCGGCCGGCCTCCACGTGCTGCTCGACGTGCAGGGTGAGGCGAAGGAGATGGTCGACCGTGCGGCCAGACAAGGTCTGCGGGTCGCCTCGCTCGACACCTACCGGTTCAAGTCGGACCCGTCGGCTCGCCAGGCTCTAGTGGTCGGCTACGGCACGCCGCCAGACCATTCCTACAACGGAGCCCTGGATCTTCTATGCCAAGTTCTGGGTGTCTAGAGCCCGGGCCAGTGCACTGATGTCACCCGGCCCGACTCGGCAGCAGCCACCCACATAGGTCGCGCCGGCAGCCGCCCAACCGTGGGCCAGCGTCGCACTGTCTGTCGCTCCACCGGTCCAGCGACGACCACCTGCGTCCCAGTCCTCCCCGCTGTTCGGGTAGGCGACAGCCGGCTTGCCAGTCACTGCGACCGCGGTCTCCACAGCAGCCTGCACGTCGCCCGGCGCGCAGCAGTTGACGCCGACAGCCACAACCGCCGTACTCCGGGCCGCAACGGCGAAGGCGTCCTCCAACGCCTGCCCGGCCCGAGTGCGAGCACCATCGATCGAGTAGGACAGCCAAGCCGGAAACGCCAATTCGTCCAGCAGCTCGACGAGCACCTCGGCCTCGTCGACGTCCGGGATCGTCTCGACAGCCAGCAGATCCGGCCCAGCCGCGACCAGCAACTCCAACCGGGGCAGGTGAAACTCCCGCAGAGCGGCGGCACTCAAGCCATAACGCCCGCGGTACTCCGATCCGTCAGCGAGCACCGCTCCATAGGGCCCGACAGACGCAGCCACGAGCCGCTCAACTCCATCGTCAGCCAGCGAATCCCGCACTTCACGCGCGATCACCACGCTCGCCGCGATCAGCCGCTCGGCTTCGGCGCGCGGTACGCCCGCTCGCTCGAAGCCGCCCACACTCGCCTGATAGCTCGCGGTGGTCGCAACAGCGGCCCCTGCGTCGTAGTACGAGCGATGCACGGCAGCGATCTCGCCAGGCGCATCTCTGAGTAACCGGGCCGACCAGAGGGCGTCGGACAGATCGTGGCCGCGGTCCTCGAGGGCGTTCGACATCCCGCCGTCCAGGACGACAGTCGGCATGGTGGTCAGCCGGTCTGGCGGACGAGTTCGACGACTTCGTCGGCGCAGCCCCACGAAAGGGTGACGCCGGCGCCGCCGTGGCCGTAGCAGTGGATGATGCGTTGGGCGCCGGTTTGGACGGCTTCGCAGCGGACTGCTGGCCGGGCCGGGCGGAGGCCTACCCGGTGGCGGAGGATCTTGGCCTTGCGGAGCTGGGGGACAAGGGCGACTGCGCGGGCCAGGAGTTCTTCCGCGGTCTGCGGGTTGACGGAGAGGTCCCAGCTGTCGGGCTCGTTGGTGCCGCCGATGACCACGTCGTGCTCGCGCGGGACGACATACGTGAGGTCCCTGGGGTTGCGGTCGGCGATCAGCCACTCGGTGAGCCCGGGCTGTTCGACGGTGAGGACCTGGCCGCGCACCGGGGTCACCGTCGGGTCGCCGGCGGTCAGGCGGGCGCCTAGGCCGGCGGCGTTGACGACCACATCAGCTGCGGTGGGGAGGGCCGAGAGTGCGGCCCGGGTGAGCGTCCCGCCGGCGGCCTCCAGGCGCTTCACCATGTACTGCAGGTAAACCGGCATCTCGATCACCGGCGTCGTGAACGACCAACTGTCCTTGAAACCGGGTGGCGGCGAGCCGACGCGCTTCAGGTCCGGCAGTGCGCCGGCCCAGGACGGAGTCGGGGTCGGATCGACCAAGTACTCGCGGCCCTGGCGGAGGCGGACCGAGGGCTCGGTCTCGGCGAGCTTGCTGAACTCCTCGTACGCCGCGCGCGACCACGCGGCCACCCGGTCCTCAGGCGCGGACAGAAACGGGTACCAGATCGCGGCCGCGACCGCCGAGGTCGTCTCCAGTGGCAGGTCCCGCGCGAACACGGCGACGTCGTACCCGGACTCGGCCAGCCGGACGGCACAGCTGAGCCCGATCACGCCGGCACCCACCACGATCACGCGCATCTCCGCATTCTGTCCTGGCCCGGCCTCACCCGCCAGTGGGAGCCGTTGTTGCCGAGGGCACCTGGAGACGGTGACGGGTGTTCGACAGATGGACCCGGGCGGCTGCGCGGGCACCCTCGGGGTCGGAGCGGGCGATCGCGTCGTGGATGTTCTCGTGCTCGACGATCACCCGGGTGAAGTGCGCTTGGTCGGACACCGAGTACGACTGGTCGAGCCGGGTGCGCGGCAACATGATCATCATCGGGCCGAGGGATCCCAGCAGTTCGCTGTAGAAGCGATTCCCGGAGGCGGCCGCGACCTTCAGATGGAAGGTGAAGTCCGCCTCGACCACCTTGCCCGGCGCGGTACGGCGAAAGTCGTCCAAGGCCCGGGCGATCGCCTTCAGCTGGTGCTCGGTACGCCGTGCCGCCGCGAGCCCGGCAGCCTCGACCTCGATCCCGATCCGGAAGTCGAGAAGGTCCAGCACATCGCGGTGCGAGCGGACCCGGGACGTGTCGAGTGAGAACTCGCGAGCCGGCTCCGGCAGGTCGAGAACGAACGAGCCGCGGCCCTGGAACGTCTCCACCAGACCTGCCGCCTGCAAGCGGGAGATCGCCTCGCGCACCACGGTGCGGCTGACCCCGAACTCGCTCACCAGCGAACTCTCGGTCGGCAGTTTCTGCCCGGGCTCGATCTCCCCGCCCAGGATCCGCTCCCTCAGCCGCTCGACCAACTCGTGCGCCAGCCCACGACCGGTCTCCCGATCCAGCTCGCTCATCGGATCCCGAACTCGCAGGAGTCGACGGTCCAGGCCTCGCACTGCTCGCTGGCGGTGAAGCCCAGCCCGGGCCGGTCCGGCACCAGCATCCGCCCGTCCATGGTCTCCAGCCGCTCGTTGAACAGCGGGTCGAGCCACTCGAAGTGCTCCACCCACGGCTCCCGCGGGTACGCCGCCGCCAGGTGCAGGTGGATCTCCATCGCGAAGTGCGGCGCCACCTGCAGACCGTTGTGGTCCGCCAGCGCCGCCAGCCGCAGGAACGGCGTGATTCCACCGATCCGCGGGGCATCGGGCTGCAGGATGTCCGCGGCCCGCGCGTCGATCAGCCGGACGTGCTCGGCAACGCTGGTCAGCATCTCGCCGGTCGCGATCGGTGTGTCCAGGACGGCCGCCAGGTGGGCGTGCCCTTCGGCGTCGTAGGCGTCGAGGGGTTCCTCGATCCAGACCAGGTCGAACTCCTCGAGCGCGCGGCCGACCCGGAGCGCAGTACTGCGGTCCCACTGCTGGTTGGCGTCGACCATCAGCGGGACGCCGGCGCCGAGGTGGTCGCGGATGGCCCGGACCCGGTCCAGGTCGATCCTGCTGTCCGGGTGTCCGACCTTGATCTTGATCCCGCCGATGCCGTCGGCCAGGGATTTCGAGGCGCGCTCCTTCACCTCCTCGATCGGCGCGTGCAGGAAACCACCGGAGGTGTTGTAGGTGCGCACCGAGTCGCGATAAGCGCCGAGCAGCTTGGCCAGCGGCAGGTTCGCGCGCTTGGCCTTCAGGTCCCACAGTGCGATGTCGATGGCGGCGATCGCCTGGGTGGCGACGCCGGAGCGGCCGACCGACGCGCCGGCCCAGAGCACCTTCTCGTACACGCGGCCGATGTCCGACGGGTCTTCGCCGAGCAGGTTGCTCGCGACCTCCTTCGCATGCGCGTACTGCGCCGGTCCGCCCGCCCGCTTGGAGTAGCTGAACCCGATCCCGTGCTGGTCGTCCGAGGTGGCGATCTCGGCGAACAGCAACACGATCTCGGTCATCGGCCGCTGCCGCCCGGTCAGCACCTTGGCATCGCTGACCGGGTGATCGAGGGGAAGGACGACGGAGGACAGGCGGACGTGGCGGATCCGATCGTTCATCTACTCATCATACAAATCGTCGACTTGTGTGATGACTTGCGCATCGGGTGAGTGAAGCACTGGCGGTCGCCTTGATATCTGCGTAACAACAGGGACCATCTTCGGAAACATCTGCCGGGAAGGCTGCTGTTCGGCCGACACCGTCGTCGCGCAGTGGCCGCTTCGCGCGCGCCTCATCTGGCCACCAGCGGAAGGAACCAGCGATGGAGCTGTCGGAGACGGCACGGCGCGATCTGTTCGACGCACTCGACACAGACCGGGCGAACGTGGTCTGGAAGTGGAAGTTGCTCGAGGAGCTGAAGCAGTCCGGGCTGCAGAGCGACGATCCGCGGGTCGACCGTGCCCTGACTGGAGCGCTGGGCGGAGCGCTGAGCAACGGCGCCGGCTTCGAGCCCGGACAGCCCGAGTGGCTCGACTTCGAACAGTTCTCGAGGGCCGTGCAAGAGCCGGTGATCGGGCGCGCGTTGCAGGGCGAGCTGGCGGTGTCGCCCGCGGAGTTCGCGGAACTCACCCGCGGCATCGAGCAGACCTATGCGGACCTGCTGCCGGACCGGTCCGGAGAGGTCGCGCAGTACATCCCAACGCTCCGCGATGCCGACCCGGACAAGTTCGCGATCGCGATCTGTACGGCGGACGGCCAGCTGTTCCAGATCGGCGACACCGACCTTGGGTTCAGCGTGCAGTCGACCTCGAAACCGTTCAGCTACGCGATGGCGCTGGAGCAGTTCGGCTCGGCGGAGGTGCACAAGTGGGTGGGCCAGGAGCAGAGCGGCGGAACCTTCAACGATCCCAGGCTGTCCCTGGACGCGGCCGGTAAGCCGCAGAACCCGATGATCAACGCCGGCGCGATCGCGACCCTCGCGCTGGTCAGACCCCAGCTCGAGGTGTCCGAGCGGTTCGCCCAGGTCGAGCAGACCTGGAGCCGGATGATGGGCCGCTCGCCAGGGTTCGACCACCGGACGTTTCTGGCCGAGCGGGACACCGGGCACGGCAACCGTGGTCTCGCCAACCTGATGGCGGCCAAGGAGATGCTCAATGTGGACCCGAAGGACCGGGATGCCCCCCAGAAGGCGGCCGAGTTCTACTTCGCGGTCTGTTCGCTCGAGGTCGACACCCGGGGGCTGGCCGCGGCGGGCGCCACCCTGGCCAACGGCGGCGTCGCGCCGTACACGGGTGAGCGGGTGTTCTCCCAGGAGACGGCCGGGCGGGTGCTGTCCGTGATGGGGCACAGCGGTATGTACAACGACTCGGGCGAGTTCTCCGGCCAGGTCGGGCTGCCGGCCAAGAGCGGCGTATCGGGCAACGTGATGATGGTGGTGCCGGAGAAACGGCTCGCTGTCGTGACGTTCTCGCCGAGGCTGGACGCTGCCGGGAACTCCGTGCGCGGGCGCGAGGTCTGCCGCCGGCTGGTCCAGGACTTCGGTCTGCACCCGTACGGGCAGTTGGGCGGCGAACGTGGGCGACAGAACGACGCGACAGCTGAGGCAGCCCGGCACGCCTTCGGTGGCGTCGCGAAGGCCGGCAGTGCGAGTGGTGCCATGACGACCGGCTCCCGGGCCGCTGCCACGACAGCTTCGGCCAGTCAGCGCAGTACCGGACCGGAGCTCCGATAGGCGGAGTCGCAGGCCATCACAATGCGCTTGTCCCCGCGGCGCTGAGCGTGGCGGGGACAAGCGCGTGGTCGTTGTGATGGGCCGGCGGTCCGGTGGCTACTCGACGGTGACGGACTTGGCCAGGTTGCGGGGCTTGTCGACGTCGTGGCCGAGCGCGACCGCCGCGTAGTACGCGAGGATCTGCAGCGGGATGGTGAGCAGGATCGGGTCGAGCTCCGGCTCGTTCTTCGGTACCACGATCACCGCGGCCGCGCCGGCCGGGATCTCCACGCCCGGGTGC
This sequence comes from Kribbella sp. VKM Ac-2568, assembly GCF_004345365.1. Taxonomy (GTDB): domain Bacteria; phylum Actinomycetota; class Actinomycetes; order Propionibacteriales; family Kribbellaceae; genus Kribbella; species Kribbella orskensis. Next base: position 64,604 of record NZ_SLVF01000019.1, on the reverse strand, counting down.
GTGACGACGTACAGCGGGCCCGAGCGGGCGGCGATCTCGTGCAGGGCACCGATGTTCCGGTCGAGCAGCTCGTCGTCCGGGACGATGGCGACGCTCGGCACGTCCGGTGAGATCAGCGCCAGCGGGCCGTGCTTCAGCTCGGAGGTCTGGTACGCCTCGGCGTGCCGGTAGGAGATCTCCTTCAGCTTCTGGGCGCCTTCGCGGGCGACCGGGTAGCCGCGGGTCCGGCCGACGAAGAACAGGCTCTCGTGCTTGGAGAGGCGGCCGGCGATCTCGGCCAGCGACTCCTCCTGGTCGACGATCGCCTGGATCTGCGCGGGAATCTTCTTCAGGCCCTCGATCAGCCGGCGGCCGTCGGCGGGGGAGACGTCGCGGATCCGGCCGAGGTGGATGCCGAGCATCGCGAACGCGACCGCCATGTTCGTCAGCGCCTTGGTGGACGCCACCGAGACCTCGGGACCGCCGTGCAGGTAGACGCCGCCGTCGACCTCGCGGGCGATGCTGGAGCCGACCGCGTTCACCAGGCCGATCACCCGGCCACCCTTGCGCTTGAGTTCCTGGACGGCCACCAGAGTGTCCAGGGTCTCGCCGGACTGGCTGACCGCGACGTACAGGGTGTCGCGCTCGACCACCGGGTTGCGGTAGCGGAACTCCGAGGCAGGCTCGGCGTCGGCGGGGATCCGGGCGACCTCCTCGATGAACTGCGCGCCCATCTGGCCGGCGTAGTACGCCGAACCGCAGCCGAGGATCTTGACCCGCTTGATCTCACGGGCCTCGCGGGCGTCCATGTTCAGGCCGCCCAGGTGGACGGTGTGGAAGCGCTCGTCCAGACGGCCGCGGATGGCCCGGCCGACCGCGTCCGGCTGCTCGTGGATCTCCTTCATCATGAAGTGCTCGTGCAGGCCGCGCTCGTACTCGTCGGCGGTCCACTCAACCGTCTTGGCGGTCTTGGTGGTGGCCCGGGCGTCCTGGGTGAAGGTGCGGTAGCCGTCGGCGCGGACCGTGGCCAGCTCGCCGTCGTCCAGGTAGACGACCTGACGGGTGTAGCGGATCAGGGCGGCCGCGTCGGAGGCGACGTGCATCTCGCCGTCGCCGATGCCGAGGATCAGCGGGCTGCCGTTGCGGGCGACCACGATCCGGTCGGGGAAGTCCAGGTCGATCACGGCGATGCCGTAGGTGCCCTCGATCCGGCGCAGGGCGGCCATCACCTTCTCCTCGAGGGTGGCGCCCTCGGACTGCTCGATCAGGTGCGCGAGGACCTCGGTGTCGGTCTCCGAGCGCAGCTTGACGCCGGCCTCCTCCAGCTGGGCGCGCAGCGCGCCGGCGTTGTCGAAGATGCCGTTGTGCACGACGGCGATCCGCTCGTTGCCGCTGGCGTGGGGGTGCGCGTTGTCCTTGCTCGGGCCGCCGTGGGTCGCCCACCGGGTGTGGCCGATGCCGAGCTTGCCGCCGAACCGCTTCGGCAGCGAGGCCTCCAGCTCACGAACCCGGCCGGCGTCCTTGTGCACCTTCAGCTCGCTGGACCCGAGTACGGCGACACCCGCCGAGTCGTAGCCGCGGTACTCCAGTCGCGCCAGTCCGTCCACCAGGATGGGCGCGGCCGGCTTGGTGCCGACGTACCCGACGATTCCGCACATGTGTTCATGCCTTTCGGAGGTTTGTCGTGGAAAGGCCCGCCGTGCCGGCGGGCTCACGGGGGTGTTGTCGCCGTCAGCCGTAGACGATCCGTCGTAGCTGCCGGGTGGAGAGTTCGGGAGAGCGCACCGGCCAGTGCCGCAGTTCGGTGCCGAGCCGGGCGAAGATCTCGTCGTTGCGGGCACCGTAGGTCTGCAGTTCGCGGTGCCGGCGCCGGACGTACTCTTCGGTGGTCTCGGTGAAGTAGGCCAGCACGTCGGCGACCACCCGCCGCGCGTCGTCCGGCGGAAGTCCGGTCGTCCGGCTGATCTGTTCGGCGAGTTCGTCTACCGGACCTGCCGTTGCCTCACTGATCACCCGTCAACTGTGCAGTGTCTCAGGGTCCAACGCCAAGGTCTTGCCCGAAATCGGGCAAATTTCGCTGTTCTGACAGCAGATGACCAGACCGGTACCGGGCGTGAACGCTACTCCTGTCACCCGGCCCGAGTGAAATCGACGCACCCCGGTCTTGCCGGTATCCGGAGCCAGGCGTACGACTGGCCTTGTACGGGCGACTTCTCGGGGCTGGAGTTCGGCCGACCCGTCGACGTCCCTTCGACCGGGAAGGCCTTGTCATGCACCGATCAACCGTCGTGGTCGCGATCGCGGCCCTCGCATTGGTCACTGCCGGCGGCACTACCGCTACCGCCGGGCAGGCGGCCACCACTCCACTCCCAGGCGGGTCGATAGCCCTGTCCGGAGCTGATGCCCGTACCTTCGCCGTACCGCCGGGGATGGTGAAACTCTGGACCGCCGACCGGGCCGGTGGCGGTACCCAGACCCGCTACCAGCAGATGGTCGGCGCCGCCCGGGTCCTCGGCGGCCAGCTGACCGTGCTGGCCGACAAGTCGGGCCGGACCACCGCCGTGGTCGGCGCGTACTTCCCGGGCCTGAAAGCCAAGAACAGCGCCTCGGTGTCGGCCGCGGGCGCCCGCGGTATCGCGGCGAAGCGGGTCGGAGCGGCCGGCAAGTGGTCGTCCGCGCTACGGATCGATCCCAAGGACGGGCGACTCTTCCACCAGGTCGTGAGCCAGCGCGCGGATCAGCGCTGGGTGCAGTGGGTCGACGCCACCTCCGGCGCGGTCAAGAAGCAGTACGACGCGGTCGCGCACGGCGACGGGACCGGAGTGAAGGGCGACCCCAAGACGTTCTCCACCATCCGGATCGGCAGCACCTTCTTCCTGCGCTCGGCCGACGGCCGCCAGGAGACGTACGACGCCGGGAACAAGCAGGTGCAGCCCGGCACGATCATGACCGACAGCGATGACCACTGGACCTTCAACAAGCCGAAGTTCCTGTCACCCAGCCAGGCGCCGGGTGTGGACGCGCACTACTACTCGGCCGTCGTCGACGACTTCTACGCCGACGTCTTCGACCGGAACAGCCTCGACGACCAGGGCATGCCGCTGATCTCGACCGTGCACTTCGCGAACCGCTACTGCAACGCGTTCTGGAACGGCGAGCAGATGACGTACGGCGACGGCGACGGCACGAGCTGCCTGCCGCTGTCCGGCGGCCTCGACGTGGTCGGGCACGAGCTCACCCACGGCGTCACCGAGTTCACCTCGAACCTCATCTACGAGAACCAGTCCGGGGCGCTGAACGAGTCCTTCAGCGACATGATGGGCAACACGATCGAGTTCTACGCGGCCCAGAACCGCCGGGACCCGGCCGGGACGCCGGATTGGCTGATCGGCGAGGACGTCATCAAAGCACCGGACATCGCACTGGGCTTCCGGAACATGGGCGATCCGCAGGAGGACGCCGATCCGGACCACTTCAGCGAGTTCATCGTGACGACCGCGGACAACGGTGGCGTGCACTCCAACAGCGGTATCCCGAACCACGCCTACTACCTGGCCGTCAACGGCGGCAAGAACGCCGGCTGTGGCGGGAGCCTGAGCGGTCACACGCACACGGCGGACTGCGACGTCACGGTGCCGGCGCTCGGCCTGGCCCGTGCGGCGCAGGTCTTCTACGACGGCTTCACCAGCCTGCCGGAGTTCGCGAACTTCTGCGACGCCCGCAACTCCACCGTCGCGGTAGCGGGAACGAGCCAGGCCGCGGTCAGCGCCGCCTGGGCAGCAGTCGGCGTCCACTCCGGTTGCACGCCTGCCACTCCGCCGCCCCCGCCCTGCCTCAGCGACCCAGATGCCACCATCCCGTTCGGGTCGCCGCACCCGTACGGCAACAACGCGGACTGCACCTGGACCTATGACCACGGCACCGGCGGGTTCGCGTTCCACTTCAGCCTGCTCGACACGGAGAAGGACTTCGACTTCGTCATCGTGTCCGACGGCGCCGGTAACGAACTGGCCCGCTACACAGGCCAGGATCGCAACGGTGCGACCTCACCGTGCATCACCACCCCGACCGGCTCGGTCCGCCTCGTGACCGACGGATCCGTGGTGGCCCAAGGCTTCACCGTGGACGCGGTGGTCGCCTGCTGAGCACCTTTCGTCAGGTCCGGTGAGGACGGCCGACCCGCCGTCCTCACCGGAACCTGTGCAGCCACCGGTCACCGACGCTGAACCGTTCCCTGCCGACATCAGCTGTCAACGGGGTCGGGCGGGTCAGAACAGGCGCAGTACGTCGGATTCCATCCCGCGCAGGGCGTCGTAGTCGACGGTGACGCATTCCAGCCCGCGATCGGTGGCGAGGAACTGGGCCTGGGGCTTGATCAGCTGGGCGGCGAAGATGCCGCGGACCGGGGCGAGCAGCGGGTCGCGGTTCAGCAGTTCGACGTACCGGGTGAGTTGTTCCACGCCGTCGATCTCGCCGCGGCGCTTGATCTCGACGGCGACGTGCTTGCCGTCCGCGTCACGGCAGAGCAGGTCGACCGGGCCGATCGCGGTCGGGTACTCGCGCCGGACCAGGGTGAACCCCTGGCCGAACGTGTGCACGTGCTCGGCCAGCAGTTCCTGCAGGTGCGCCTCGACGCCGTCCTTGATCAGCCCGGGGTCGAGCCCGAGCTCGTACGACGAATCGCTGAGCACCTCCTCGAAGATGATCCGCAGTTCCTCGCCGGCCTTGTTGGTAACGCTCCAGACACCTTCCTCCTCCGTCAGCTTGCACGGGGGAGACATCCAGTTCAGCGGCTTGTACGACCCGCCGTCGGCGTGGATCAGCACGGACCCGTCCGCCTTCACCATCAACAGCCGCGGCGCCATCGGCAGATGGGCGGTCAACCGGCCGGAGTAGTCCACTGAGCAACGAGCAATCACCAGGCGCACGAAGAAGCACGGTAGTGCACTCGGCGGGCGGGGTTGATGGCGCGTGGGGTGTGTTGCTGAGAAGCTGCCGGTATGAAGCCGAAGATCAGCCTGCAGGCCAGAACGGAGTACGAGGCGGTCGCGGTGGGGCTGGAGCCCGCCGGGGTGGTGCAGGGCAGCATGTTCGGGATGCCGTGCCTGAAGATCGAGAAGAAGATGCTCGCCGGGCTGTACGGCGACGCGATGACGTTCAAGCTGCCGCCCGAACCGCGCGAGGTGGCGCTCGCGCTGGCCGGCGCCGAGCACTTCGACCCCGGCATGGGCCGGCCGATGAAGGAATGGGTGGTCGTTCCGCTCCAGCACTCGGCGAGCTGGCCCAAGTTCGCGGAGCAGGCCCTGGAGTTCGTCCGCGGATGAACCTGATGTGCCCGGCGCGGCTCATCGTCCTGCCGCCCGCGTACCGAGGCAGCCTGACAGGCGAGCGGATCGCCCGGGTCTATGCGGGTCCGGGTGCCGAAGAGCCGGCCGGGCTGCTGGCCGAGAACCTGGGCGTCCAGCTGGTGGGGCTGCCGTCCGGGCCGGGCGACGAGGTGCTCAGGGAGATCGCGGACCAGCATCGCGGCGAGACGGTCGCGGTGATCGCGCCGACCCTGGACCTGCCGATCGCGCTGCCGGCGGGCCGGGTGGTGATCGAGCACGACGGCGACGGGTGGTCGATCCTGCCGAGCGCCAACGAGGTCACCCTGGCCGCCTACGAGCAGGCGGCGGACCGGTTCCGGGAGTCGATCCCGCGCGATCCGAACGGCCCGCTGCTGGAGCTGCTCGACCTGGCCGGTGACCGGCTCCGCCCGGGCGCGACCGTCCTGGAGCTGGGAAGCGGGACCGGGCGGGATGCCGTGGAGCTGGAGGAGCGCGGCTATCGCGTACGGCGTACCGACGCGGCCTGGTCGTTCGTCGAGATGATGCGGGCGGACGGGTTTGAGGCGGACCAGCTGAACGCGTTGGTGGACGACTTCGGCGGGCCTTATGACGTGGTCTTCGCCGATGCCGTGTTCCTGCACTTCGACCCCGACCAGCTGGCCGTCGTACTGCGGAAGGCGCGGGAGGCGGCGGGGCTGCTCGCCTTCACCACGCGCGAGGGTGACGGCGACGAGTGGTCGAACCGGTATCTCGATCTCCCACGGCACTTCACCATGTGGCAGGAGGAACCGTTGCGGCAGCTGCTCACCGACACCGGCTGGACCGTGCTGCACCTGGAGCGCCATCAATCGCGGGTCGGCGGCTGGTTCTACGTCCTGGCGACCGCGTGATCCGGGCGGGGATCGTGCTGTGCACCGAGCTGGGCGTCGCGGCGATCGAGCGCGTCCGGGAGGGGAGGACGTACTACGTACTACCGGGCGGGCAGGTCGAGGAGGACGAGAATCCGGTGGAGGCCGCCGCCCGGGAGGCCTACGAGGAGCTCGGGATGATCGTGAAGATCCGAGGGCTCGTCGCAGTGGTGCACTTCGGGCTCAGCACGCAGCTGTATTACCGGGCCGAGATCCTCAGCGGTGACTTCGGTTCCGGCACAGGGGAGGAGATGTCGAGCCCGGCCGAGTCGGAGAGCGGGAGCTACCGGGCCGTGTGGATCGAGCCGCGGCAGCTCGCAGTACAGGACGTGCGACCGAGGCTGATCGCGGCCGCGCTGGAGACGGCACCGGACCTGGAGCGGCTCCTGGACGCCTGGGAGAAGACTCCGGCGGCCTTCGAAGAGGTGTGAGGTTGCCCTCGCTGGTGACACACCTCATGTCCAGACCACTGTGGCGACTGGCACACTTCGAGCCATGGCGCGCGATCTGAAGACGGTGGGAGTTGTCGGTCTCGGCACGATGGGTGCCGGTATCGCGGAGGTGTTCGCCCGGCACGGGTTGAGCGTCGTCGGCGTGGAGCGTGACGAGGAGGCGGTCGAACGCGGCCGCGGGCACATCCAGCACTCGACCGACCGGGCGGTGAAGCGCGGCAAGCTGTCGGTCGAGGACCAGCAGGCGCTGTTCGACCGGGTCACCTTCGCCACCGAGATCGAGGCGCTGGCCGACTGCGACCTGGTGATCGAGGCCGTGATCGAGCGGCTCGAGCTGAAGCGGGAGATCTTCTCGGCGCTGGACAAGGTGGTCCGCGACGACGCGATCCTGGCCACCAACACCTCCTCGCTGTCGGTCACCGAGATCTCCGTGGCCACCCAGCGCCCGCGCCGCGTGGTCGGCATGCACTTCTTCAACCCGGCGCCGGTGCAGGAGTTCGTCGAGGTGATCAAGACCGTCGTCACCGAGCCGGACGTGGTCGAGGACGTGCTCGCGCTGGCCCGCCGCCTGGACAAGGTGCCCGTGGTCGCGGCCGACCGGGCCGGCTTCATCGCGAACGCCCTGCTCTTCGGCTACCTGAACCACGCCGTCTCGATGGTCGAGTCGCACTACGCCACCCGGGAGGACGTGGACGCGGCGATGCGGCTGGGCTGCGGTTACCCGATGGGCCCGCTGGCGCTGCTGGACCTGATCGGCCTCGACACGGCGTACGAGATCCTCGACACGATGTACAAGCAGGGGCGGAACCGGCTGCACGCCCCCTCCCCGATCCTCAAGCAGATGGTCACCGCCGGGCTACTCGGCCGGAAGGCCGGGCGCGGCTTCTACACCTACGAGGCGCCTGACTCGCCGGTTGTCGTCGACGACGACCTGACCCCGCGCACCGATGCCGGCGATACGCCGATCCGGCCGATCCGTCAGGTGGGCGTGGTCGGCTCGGGGACGATGGCCGTCGGCATCATCGAGGTCTGCGCCAAGGCCGGGTACGACGTGCTGTACGTGGCCCGGGGGACCGAGAAGGTCGACCGGGTCCGGGCCGGGCTCGAACGCTCGCTGGAGAAGGGTGTCCAGCGCGGCAAGCTCTCCTCGGAGGAGCGCGACTCGGCGCTGACCAGGATCACCGGGACCGCCCGGCTCGACGACCTCGCGTCGGCCGATCTGGTGATCGAGGCCGTGGTCGAGGAGCTCAGCGTCAAGCAGGCGCTGTTCGAGACGTTCGACGAGATCTGCAAGCCGGGCGCGATCCTGGCGACCACCACGTCGAGCCTGCCGGTGATCGACCTGGCGATGGCGACCAAGCGGCCGGCCGACGTGGTCGGTCTGCACTTCTTCAACCCCGCGCCGGTGATGAAGCTCGTCGAGGTGGTCAGCACCGTCAGCACTTCGCCGGAGGTCGCCGACAGCGTGGCCGCGCTGGCAGTTGCCGCAGGCAAGCACCCGGTCCGCTGCGGCGACCGGGCCGGCTTCATCGTCAACGCGCTGCTCTTCCCGTACCTGAACGACGCGGTCCGGATGCTTGAGGCGCACTACGCCGGCGTAGACGACATCGACGCAGCGATGAAGCTCGGTTGCCGCCTCCCGATGGGCCCGTTCGAGCTCCTCGACGTCGTCGGCCTGGACGTGTCGCTCGCGATCCAGCGGACCCTCTACCTGGAATTCCGCGAGCCCGGGTTCGCCCCCGCCCCGCTCCTGGAGCACCTGGTCACTGCCGGCTACCTCGGCCGCAAGACCTCCCGCGGCTTCCGCGACTACACCAGCTGAGGGCGGGCCCGCGCCGTCCAGCCTGCCGACGGCGCGCGGGCCCTGGTGCTCAGCTCAGTGCAGGGTGAGCGGGGTTTCGCACTCGAGGCGGGACAGCTTCTCCGGGTTACGGACGTAGTAGATGCCGGTGACGCGGTTGTTCTCGATCCGCAGCGCGACAACGCCGTCGAGCTCTCCGTCGAAGCTGAACAGCAGTGCCGGGCTTCCGTTGATCACGGTCGGTTTGGTGGTGAGCGTGCCGCCGATCTTCTGCGTGCTTCCGACGAACATGCGGATCACCTTCTCCACACCGACGATCGGCTGCAGCGCGCTCAGTTCGAGCCCGCCACGCCGTCGAGGACCGGCTGCAGCCGCTGTGCTTCTTCCAGGGTGGCGATCAGGTACGCGTGCTCCGCCGCGCCGGGCACAGTGGGGACGGCGCTGCCGCTGCCGACGGCGTAGATCAGGTAGTCGTAGTCGAGACTGCCGCCGCTCGCCAAGGTCACGCGACGCCCGGCCGCGTCGATCCGGGTCACGGTGTCGACCACCAGCCCGACGCCGCCGGCCAGAACCTTCTGGTAGTCCACCAGCGCGTCGTCCGACCCGGTGACGAGCTGGTGCAGGCGGATCCGTTCGACAAAGGCAGGACGAGGGTTGATCAGGGTCACTTTCACGCCGCCGCGCCGCGTCAGGCGGTTGGCCGCCATCACGCCGGCGTATCCGCCGCCGACCACGATGACATCGGTGTTCTCGGTCATGGGAACTCCTTCGTTCCAAGGTGCAGTCTTTAAGACACCGGTTCTCCCGCGGTTGTGACAAGGCTGATCCCCGAAGCCGGCAGGCCGGCTCGCCGACATGCCAGTAGGCTCGACGGGTGGAGTTGCGAGCAGAGCGTCGGAGTCCGCCGCAACCGCAGTCGCTGAAGGACGACGCCGGTGGACAGTGGGTCCGGCGCTGGACCGGCGACGACTGGTTCGCGGCAGCGGATGCCTGGGTGCGGGGGCGGCTGACGGACGCGGGGATCGTCGTGACCGGTGTTCCGGTGCCGTACAAGATCCGCTTCTGGGCGGCGGTTTGGTGTTACTCGACCGACCACGGCCTGTTCTGGTTCAAGGAGAACAACCCGGGGCAGTCGTTCGAGGCCGCACTGGTGGCAGCGATGGCCCAGGCTCTTCCGCAGCACGTGGTCGCGCCACTCGCGATCGAGCCGGGGTACGGCTGGATGCTGACAGCGGACCAGGGTCCGACACTCGACGACCAGGTGCCGGACGCGGACCGGCTGCCGCTGTGGCGCCGGCTCGTCACCGAATACGCCGGGCTGCAGCGCGCCACGATCGGGGTCGAGGAACGGTTGCTCGCCAGCGGGTTGACGTCGCTGGCACCGTCGCGGCTGGCCGATGCGGTGCATGGCGTGGCCGACTGGTTCGATGCGCTCGGCAACGATCACCCGCTGCGACTGGACCGGGCCACGATGGGCGGCGTACGGCAGGCTGGTGACACCCTCGCCGGATGGGGTGCGAGGCTGACCGGCGCGGTCCCGATGGCGCTGGACCAGAACGACCTGCACGTCCACAACGTCTTCAGCGCGCATCCCACGGCGCCGTTCCGGTTCTTCGATTTCGCCGACGCGGTCTGGGGTCACCCCTTCGCGACGGTGGCATCTGTCCGAGCCGCACTGGCCGACCCCGACGACAGCGACACCTGGCCGGAGGACGACCCGAGGTTGGACCAACTCACCGACGCCTACCTGGGGGAGTGGTCGGACCTGGCACCGCTCGACGTCCTGCGAACGGAGCTGGCGGTCGCTGGTCCGTTGCACGCGGTGCATCGAATGGTGTCGTGGCACCGGCTGCTGGTGCATGCCGACGAACTCGAAGCGGCGGCCTGGGCCGAGTCACCCCGGTACTGGCTGGACGAGGTGATCCGCCTCTTCGCTGCTCACGGCTCGGTTTCGGCGTAGTCGCCGCAAGGACCGCCTCCGATGGCGGCCGGGATGGAGACGGTACGCCGGTCCGGGCGGACCAAGGGGTTGTAGAAGGCCGCGATCTCCACGCTCTCCTCGGGGATGTAGTGGAAGATCAGCGAGCGGCGGAAGCGGTCGGGGCTCGAGTTCGGGCGGGAGCCGTGGACCACGCTGCCGTGGAAGAAGAGGACGTCGCCTGCGCGCATCCGGGTCTGCACCTTCTGCATGCCGTCGGGGATCGGTACCTCCACGTCGGTGAAGGATTCGGTCAGGTCGGCCGGCTCCGGGCAGACGAGTTCGACCTGGTGGGAGCCGGGGACGACGGCCAGGCCGCCGTTCTCCGCGTCCACGTCGTCGATCGCGATCCAGGCGGCCAGGCAGGTCTCGGGGTGGGCGCGGAGGAAGGTGTTGTCCTGGTGCATCGCCTGACCACGAGCGCCCGGTGGCTTGAAGTAGAACATCGACTGGGCACCCAGGGCAGGGCCGATCAAGGTGGTCACCACATCGAGGATCCGGTTGTCGAGCATCAACTCCAGCGCCAGCCGACCAGCCTCCACGTCGGTCCTGCGGTGCGGGTGGACGAAGCGCGGGTACTGCGCGAGCGGGTCCTCGGCCGGCACCCCGTCGTCGATCGCCAGCGAGTGGTCCACGGCGACCTGTGTCATGTAGGCGGACTTGATCTGCTCGACCTCGGTCTGGCTGAGCAAGCCGGGGACCTGCACGATCCCGTCCCGCTCGTACACCTCTGCAACAGTGCTCGTCATACCTGAAAGCATCCGCCAAGCCCGCGGGCGTGTGGATAGTCTATCGAGCTGTGAACCTTCGAGATCCTGCTACCCCGGACTCCTTCACCCCGACCGTGCGCCGGTTGCTGGCCGGCGAGTTCGACGAGGGCCCGGGGTACGCGACCTACCGGCGCCGCGGGACCACCGACTGGCTCCTGTTCCACACCGTCGACGGCGAGGGTCGTATCGGAGCGCCGGGTGAAGACGTGATCGCCCGACCAGGCACCACGATCCTGATCCAGCCCGGCACCCTGCAGGACTACGGCACAGCCTCAGCGGGACATGACTCGCGCGACACCGGCCAGCAGGCCGGGCGCTGGCACTTCCTGTTCGCGCATTTCCACCCCAGGCCCGACTGGTTGCCGCTGCTCGACTGGCCGCCGGTTGCCCCCGGCATCCTTCGGCTGTTCCCCAGTCCGACCGTGGCGGACCGGATCGCCTACGCCCTGTCCGATGCGGTCCGGCATCAGGACAGCGTCCTCCCGCAGGGCGAACCGCTCGCCTTCAACGCCCTCGAAGCAGCCCTCCTCTGGTGCGACACTCAGAACCCCAAGGCAGCCCGGCTCGACGACCGGCTGCTCCGTGCCATCGAGTTCGTCGACCGCAACCTGCGCAATGACCTGACCATCGCGGCCCTGGCCCGCGCCAGCAACCTGTCCGTCTCCCGCTTCGCCCACCTGTTCCGCACCCAACTCGGCGTCACCCCGCAGCAGTTCGTCGAACGCCGCCGACTCGACGCCGCCTGCCGCCTGCTCGAACTGACCACCCGTCCCGTCGCCTCGGTCGCCGCCGAGACCGGCTTCACGAATCCCCTGTACTTCTCCACGCGGTTCCGCCGCCATACAGGGCTGAGCCCCACGGAGTACAGGCGTCGCTGACCTCAGGCCGGGGGAGTGCTCTGGAAGGACGCGAGGTGCTCGATCACCCGGGCGCTGATCTCCTCGGCCGGGACGTCCCTGACGAGCTCGGTGAACGGCTCCGAACTACCCGCTTCGTGCCGGACTATCGCCAGCATGAAGCGGGTCGGCCGGTGCAGCAGGAGCCCGTTCGGTACGGCGTTCAGCCCAGGGGGTTGAGTTCCTCGAAGTCGGCCTCGCCCATCACCCGGCGTACGGTGATCGGCTGCTCCAGTGGTACGCCGCCCGGGCCGGGGACCTGCGAGACCCTGGCCGCGATCTCGATCGCCCGCTCCTCGGACTCGACGTCCACCACCTGGAACCCCGCGAGCATCTCCTTGAACTCCACGAACGGCCCGTCCGTCACCACGGGCGCGTTCACCCCGTTCGACGTCACCACCTTGGCCAGCTCCGGCCCGGTCAGCGCCTGCAGATCCACCAGCTCACCGCTGGCCCGCAACTCGTCATTCAACGCACCGTAGTAGTCCATGTGCGCCTTGATCTCCTCCGGCGCCCACTCAGTCATCGGCGTGTCGATCGCCCCAGGGTTGTAGTCCACGATCAGCAAGAACTTGGTCATCTCTGACTCCAATCAATCCTGCCCGCCAACCGGCGAGCTCTCACCCGGGGGACGAAGCCCGCGCCACGTTCTCTACATCACCGGGAAGACAAATATGTGAGCACCGCCATTACGCGGCGGTTGTCGTCCTCTGAGGGGGGTAGGTCGAGTTTGGCGAAGATGTTGTTGGTGTGTTTGCTGACTGCTTTCTCGGTGACGAAGAGGGCGCCGGCGATCGCGGCGTTCGAGCGGCCCTCGGCCATCAGGCCCAGTACTTCGGACTCGCGCGGGGTCAGCCGGCCGATCGGCTCGTCGCGGGTGTTGCGGGCGAGGAGCTGGCCGATCACGTCCGGGTCCATCGCGGTGCCGCCGGCTGCCACCCGGCGGACCGAGTCCAGGAACTCGGCGACGTTGGACACCCGGTCCTTGAGCAGGTACCCGACCGCGCCGCCGCCTCCGGTCAGGAGCTCCCGGGCATAGAGCTGTTCGACGTACTGCGACAGCACGAGGATCGGCAGGCCGGGGACCTGGCGGCGGGCCTCGATGGCCGCCTTCAGGCCCTCGTCGGTGAAGGTCGGGGGGAGCCGGACGTCGACGACGGCCACGTCCGGCCGGTGCTCGACGAGCGCCGGGACCAGCCGGGGGCCGTTGTCGACGGCTTCGACGACTTCGAAGTCGTGGGCTTCCAGCAGCCGGATCAGGCCGTCCCGGAGGAGGGCGTGATCTTCAGCGATGACGACTCGCAAGGCAACTCCATGATCACGGTGGTCGGCCCGCCGGTCGGGCTGGCCACCGTCAACGTACCGTCGAAGGCGGCCAGTCGCCGCTCGATTCCGTACAAACCGCCGCCGGGTCGCACCGTGGCGCCGCCCACACCGTCGTCGCCGACGAGGATGTGCAGCCGCTCCTTCTCATGGCTGAGCTGGACCCAGGCGGTGGTCGCCGCCGCGTGCTTGAGCACGTTCGCCAGTGCCTCGGCCACCGCGAAGTACGCCGCGGACTCGACCGGCGCGGGCGGCCGGCCAGGCAGGTCGATCGTCACGTCGACCTTGAACGGCAGGCTCATCGCGAGCGCCTTCACGGCACCCTCGAGCCCACGGTCGGCCAGGACCGGCGGGTGGATCCCGCGGACCAGATCACGCAGTTCCGACAGCGCAGTACTGGCGGATTCGCGGGCCTCGGTCAGCAGGGCGGCCGCCTGGGCGGGGTCGCGGTTGACCATCTCCTCGGCCATGCCGAGGTTCATGCTCAGGGCGGCCAGCCGGGCCTGGGCACCGTCGTGCAGGTCGCGCTCGATCCGGCGCAGCTCGGCCGCCTGAGTGTCGACGGTCTCGGCCCGGGACTCGGCCAGCTCGCGGACCCGGATCGCCAGCTTGGCGCTCTCGGTCGGGCCGAGCAGGGACTGCGCCAGGTACGCGTCCGCCTTGAGCAGCCGCTCGCCGGCACCCGTCCAGATCAGGAAGGCGAGCAATCCGAACGGGACCATCAGGAACGCGGTGGCGACGTTGAGCGTGAACAGCCCACCGAACGGCTCGTCGAACACACCGTCCGGCGTCACCCAGACGAGGAACGGGTAGATCAGGTAGAAGATCGAGGCCAGGAAGAGCACCGCGGACAGCAGGGTCAGAGTGAAACCGATCACTGCGTTCACCAGCAGCCACGCGATGTCCCGCCAGGTGGCCGGGTCACTCAGCGTGGTCCGCAGCCACATCAGCACGCCCGGCATCGGCGGCTTCTTGTACGGGCGCTGGATCGGCGTACCGGTGAAGCTCGCGAGCAGGGTGCGGTGGCAGTTCGCGAACCAGCGGGTGCAGGGCACGAACACCAGCAGCATCGGGATGCCGACCCACACCGCGATCAGCGGTACCGCGACCACGTTCAGCACGAAGAAGGCGATGCCGAGCTCGGCCAGGATCGCCAGGCCGAGCGCGATGAAAGGCTGCGCCAGCCGTGGGAACCGCATCGGCGGCCTCGGGGCCGCTTGCGCCATCGTCATGCTCTCTCTCCCGTTCTGAGCTCAGTATGAGCCGCTCACCGGAGCCCACTGCGGCCCGGTGATCACCATCATGACGGAGAGTCAGTCCGGGCTCAGTGGTGTTAGGCCTACCTCCCGCGGGACTCTGCACCCCGGCATACCCGGGTAGTAGCACTCATGTTTTCGCCGACTGGGGCATCGAGGCTGGATGCACTATGGTGGCCGCGGCTGTACGCCTAGGCCTCCCCACCGCTGATGAGATGAGGAACCGATGGCACAGCCCATTGCCCTTGCGCCTACCCGTAAACGCCCATCCGGTAAGGGCAGCGACTTCGCCCCGTTACTGCGCGAGGTCAAGGAAGCAGGGCTGCTGGAGCGGCGTACCGCGTCGTACGTGATCGCCATCACCCTCAACGTGATCCTGCTCGCCGCGACCTGGGCCGGCGTCATCGTGCTCGGCAACT
The DNA here is from genome assembly GCF_004345365.1 of Kribbella sp. VKM Ac-2568. GTDB lineage: Bacteria > Actinomycetota > Actinomycetes > Propionibacteriales > Kribbellaceae > Kribbella > Kribbella orskensis. Next base: position 49,495 of record NZ_SLVF01000019.1, on the reverse strand, counting down.
CGTGGCTGCAACTGCTGCTCGCGATCCCGCTGGCGATCCTCACCACCCGGGCCGCGTTCTTCGGCCACGACGCCGGTCACCAGCAGATCAGCAGCTCCCGCAAGCTGCACGACGTCCTGGGCATGCTGCACGGCAACCTGCTCTGCGGGATGAGCTACGGCTGGTGGAACGACAAGCACAACCGGCACCACGCGAACCCGAACCACACCGACAAGGACCCGGACGTCGGCGAGGGCATCCTGGTCTGGACGTTGGAGCAGGCCGAGGGCCGCACCGGCCTGTACGGCTGGCTCACCCGCAACCAGGCGAAGATCTTCTTCCCGCTGCTCACCCTGGAAGGCCTGAACCTCAAGGTCTCCAGCGTGACCTTCCTGATCGGCAAGCGCCGCTGCCGCGAGGCGCGGGTCGAACTCGGCCTGATCGCCGCCCACCTCGTCCTGTACTTCGGTGCACTGTTCCTCATCATGTCGCCCGGCAAGGCGATCGCCTTCGCCGCGCTGCACCACGCGCTCTTCGGGCTGCACCTCGGCAGCGTTTTCGCCCCGAACCACAAGGGCATGGAGATGCCGGACAGTGACACCGACTGGGGCCACCTGGAGAAGCAGGTGCTGACCTCGCGCAACGTCCGCGGGGGCCTGGTCGTCGACTGGATGATGGGCGGCCTGAATTACCAAATCGAGCATCACCTCTTCCCGAGCATGCCGCGCGCCAACCTGCGGCTGGCCCAGCCGATGGTGCAGGCCTACTGCGACCGGATCGGGATGCGGTACGTGAACACCGGCGTGGTCGAGTCCTACCGGATGGGCCTCGGTCACATGCACGACGTCGGCGCCGAACTGCGCGCTGAAGCTCGTGCCGAGGTTCGTGAGGAGCAGCACTCGCGCTAGCCGTTCTCGCCGACGGTGATCCTCCTTTGCGGAAAGGGGAATCCGGCACTCCGTCAGGGGCGGCGAACCAGTGGCGGATCGGTTACGGTCGGTCGTCTCGGGGCCATCCTCACAAGGGAGACCTACATGACCGAAACGTCCGGTTTGAGTCGTCGCGGCCTACTCGGAGCCGTCGCCGGCGTCACTGCCGCCTCCGCATTGCCCGCCGTACCCGCGTGGGCCGCGGACGACCAGCGCCCGGGATCCGTCCGGCGCCCCTCGCTCGACAAGTACGACAAGCAGATCGTGTCGGCGCTCTCCTCGGAACGCGCTCTGCGGCACCTCCAGGTGCTGTCCGAGGAGATCGGCCCGCGGATCGGCGGGACCGCGAGCGAGAAGCGCGCCGCGGACTACCTGGCCGGCCAGCTCGACCGGTTCGGCTACCGGACCCGGCTGGAGCCGTTCCCGGTGGCGGACAAGTTCCTCGCCCAGATCGGTGACCCGCGCAACCTGTTGCCGAACGACCTGTGCTGGCAGGCCGGTGCGGCACCCGGCGGCAAGCTTGGCGTCACCGCGCAGGGCCCGGCCCGCGATGTCGGTGCTGCCACCGCGCCGCTCTGGCCCGCGGACGTGGCCGGCTCGGTGGTGCTCGCGGATGACACAGCAGCGGCACGTCCGGCCTTCGTCGCGGAAGCAGCCGCGCGCGGTGCCGTCGCCGTCGTACTGCTTCCGGCCGACCAGGTGTTCCCGCGGCGGGCTTCGGCTTTCTCGCCGAGCGGCCTGACCGATGCCCCGATCCCGGTCATCGGCGTCGCCCAAGTGCAGAAGCGGTTGCTCCGCGAGGCGCTGGCCGTCGTCACCTCGCTGCCGCTGTCGATCAGTACTGCGGCGCACCGCGGCCTCGTGTCGAACAACGTGATCGGTGAGCGCAAAGGCAAGGGCAGCAACTCGCCGATCGTGATGGTGAGCGGTCACTACGACTCGGTGATCGGCGCACCCGGCGCGAACGACGACGGCTCCGGCACCGTGCTGACGCTGGAGATCGCCCGGGTGATGGCCAAGCTACCGGTCGAGGCGACTCTGCGGTTCGCCCTGTGGGGTTCGGAGGAGCAGGGCCTGATCGGCTCCCGGTACCACGTGGCGCAGCTCGCGCAGGACCAGCGCGACCGCTACCGCGCGGTGTTCCAGAACGACATGGTGGCGACGAGCTGGGATCCGGCCATCGTCTACTGGCTCCTGTCGTTCGACGGACTCGCGAACACGGCGACGGACGCAGTACGGGCTTCCGGGCAGCGCCTCGGCTACGAGCCGCAGCTGGTCGGACCGGTATTGCGGGGCGCCAGCGACCACCAGTCGTTCCAGGAGGTCGGGATCGCCGCGGCCAACTTCTCCTGGCGGGGGGAGGCGTCTCCCGCGCTGCTCGAGCCGCCGTACCACTCGCCCGAGGACACCATCGCCAAGAACGTCAGCCTGGAACGCCTCCAGGTCTCGATGGAACTGATCGGCACCGCCGCCTATTCGGCCGCGCGTCGCCGCTGACCTGGGCCCGGCCCGCCGCGGAAAGCCGCGGCGGGCCGGCTTGGTCAGCTAGCTCACAGGCGGACTCCCCGCGGGGACTGGGCTGGGGTCGGCAGCTAGCCTTGGTGACGTTATGGCGTCCCGGAAGAAGAAGCCCTCGAAGCACGTGCGGCCGGTCAGTGACCGGCCGTTGATGGGTGGGCACCAGGTCCGGGAGAGCCGTTCGGACGGCGAGTGGATGGTCCGCCGGGTGAGCGGGTCAGCGTCCAACAAGGCCTACCGTTGCCCGGGCTGCGACCAGCAGATCCTGCCAGCAACGCCGCACGTGGTGGTCTGGCCGGAGAATCCGAGCCTGCTCGCGGCGATCGGCGGCGGTCAGTCGCTGGACGAGAGACGGCACTGGCACACTGCCTGCTGGCAGCGCCGCCGCTGATCGTGCCTGTGCTGCCCATGTTGCTGTTGCCGTCGATGTTGCTGTTGTCGCCTGGTCTGTCGTCGCCTGGTCAAGGGGTGTGTTGATGAAGCTTCCGGTCACGTCGTACGGCGAGAGCGGGTCGCCCGTCGTGGTGATGCACGGGTTGTTCGGCTCCAGCCGGAACTGGATGACCGCGGCGCGACGACTGGCAGCCGAGCACCGGGTCTTCGCGTTTGACCTGCGCAACCACGGCACCTCGCCGCACACCGACACGATGAGCTACCCCGAGATGGCCGAGGACGTCTACGAGACGATCTCCTCGCTCGGTGTCGGGCCGGTCGCGCTGGTCGGTCACTCGATGGGCGGCAAGACGGCGATGCTGACCGCGCTCCGGCATGCCGAGGTAGTGGAACGGCTGGTGGTGGTCGACGCCGCGCCGGTCAGCTACCCGCCGGCCTTCGTCGAGTACGCCCAGGCGATGCGCAATGCCGACCTGTCGTCGGTCCAGCGCCGCGCTGACGTCGACGCCCAACTGGTCGACGCCGTGCCCACGCCGGGGACCCGCGCCTTCCTGCTGCAGAACCTGATCCTCGACGACCAGGGCGCTCGCTGGCGGCCGAACCTCCCCGTGATCGAGGCGGCCCTCCCGGCCATCTCCGCCTGGCCCGAGGACGAGTCCGGCCGGTACGACGGGCCGACGCTCTTCATCTACGGCGGCAAGTCGGACTACGTCCAGCACAACCACCGAGCCACGATCGAGCGCTACTTCCCCCAGGTCCGGTTCGCCGACATCCCCGAAGCCGGCCACTGGGTCCACGCCGAACGCCTCGACGACTTCCTCGCCACCCTCACCCCCTTCCTCCCCTGAGCCCCTCTGTCCTGGGCGGCATCGGGGTTAACCCCTCAGAGGCGCTGGTGCGCTGCCGGTCGGCATCCAGTTGCTGCAGAGTTTCCTCGACCCGGACCGGACGATGCCGATCGTGATGGCCGGTCTGGTGGTCAGCACCCTGCCGGTGCTGGTCGCCTTCCTGGTCTTCCAGAGGTACTACGTCCGCGGCGTCGCGCTGAGCGGCCTGAACTAGCTGCGGAGTTACCTGATGAACAGGTCGGTCGTCGCCTTCGGTGGTCACATCGGCGACGTGGACCTGACCGCGGGCCCGACGCTGGCCAAGCTCGTGCTGGACATTTCGCGGGGACCGGGGACACCTTCAGGGGCGCGATGAGTCGGTCGCCGGGTGCCGTTGCGGGGACCTAGGACACCTTGCGGGGACTGCGGACAGGCTATTTCGTGTCCGAGGTCCCGGGTTGGTGTCCGAGGTCCCACTTCGTGCACCGAGTGAGCGCCCGGGGCGCCGGGATCTGCTCAGGTGGTGCACAAGGTGCCGGGTTTTTGGGAGTCCGGTGCCCCGAGGTAGAGGGCGCCCGACTCTCGGTGAGCCTGCTTGCCGGGCTTGTGGGTGGGCGAGCTTCCCGGGGTGCGAGCGTGAGCCGCCGTGTGAGGCCGACGTACACCCGCTCCTGCATCCGCAGTACTACGAAGCGTCGGCCTTGCGGATCCAGACTTCTCGGATGATGAGGAGCAGGGCGGCGGCGGTGGGGATGGCCAGCAGGGCGCCTACTACGCCGAGGAGGGCGCCGCCGAGGAGGGCTGCGATCACCGTGACGGCGCCAGGGATGTCGACGGCCCGGCGCATGATGCGGGGGGCGATCAGGTAGTTCTCGATCTGCTGGTAGATCACGCCGTACACCAGGCACGCGATGCCGGTCCACAGGCTGTCGGTGAAGCCGATCGCGGCGACCAGGACGACGCCGATGAGGCCACCGACCATCGGGATGAACGCGGTGAACATGACCACGATCGCGAGGGCGAGCGCGTAGTCGTTCAGGCCGACGATCTCCAGGAACACGAACATGAAGAAGCCGGCGCACGCCGCGACCAGGAACTGCCCGCTGACGTAGCCGCCGACCCGGCCGAGCACCTCGTCGCCGAGGATGGCGACCCGCTGGCGGCGGCTGCTCGGTACCAGGCTGTAGGCCGCGCGCTTGACCGACGGCAGCGAGGCCAGGAAGTACAGGGTCAGGATCAGGATGGTGAACGCGGAGAACAGCGCGTTCGCGACCACCTTGCCGACACCGAGGACGCCGCCGAACGCGCGCTGCGCCAGCGCCGGGTCCTGGATGTAGTCCTTGGCCTTGGTGATGAAGTCGTAGCGGTTGTTCAGCTCTTCCAGCGTCCTCGACTTGGTCAGCAGGTCGAGCCAGTCCGGAGCGTTCCTGATCAGGTTGTTGATCTGCTCGCTGACGACCGGCACGATCGCGAAGCCGACCCCGGACACCGCCAGGATCATCAGTACGAAGACCACCGCGACCGCGAGCCCGCGCTTCAGGCCGCGGCGCATGAACCACTCGACCAGCGGGTTCAGGCCGACGGCGATGAACATCGACACGACCAGCAGGATGATCACCGACTTGGCCTGGCCGAGCGCGTTCCACAACCCCCAGGCGACCAGTACGCCGAGCGCCGCGAAGAACCCGAAGACGAACGGGTTCGAGCGCTGCAGCGGGGGACCGGGCCGGCCCATGCCGACGTCCGGGTGACGCTCGTCGATCAGCATCTCGCCGACCAGGTTGCCGTCATCCGGGCGCATCACGTGGTCCGCCCGCTCGGCAACCTCGGCAGAACGGTCGGCTACCTCGGCGGACCGGTCGGCCAGTTCGGCGGACTTGCCTGCCTCGGTGGCCGAGGTCTCCGCAAGCTCGGCGGACTCGTCCGCGTGTTCAGCGGACTCCTCGGCGTCGTCCGCCGCGGCTTCTGCCTCCGCTGCGGCGGCCTTCGCGTCGCGAGCGGCTTCCTCGATCTCCCGGATGTCGGGAGTCGTCTTTGTGGAGTTGTCGTCGCCGGCTGGCGTCACGTCTGGTCCTTCGGCGATCGAGCCGCGCCGGTCTTCACGTTCTTGCTGTCCACCTCGACGTCCGCTGCCTCGTCGTCAGCAGAGTCGTCGGCCTTGTCGTCGGCCTGGTCGTCGGCGTCAGCAGCGGCCTCAGTCTTGTCGGCGGCAGCGGCAGCGTCGCCGGTCCGGGCCTCCGGAGCCTTGAACGGGCTGTCCTCGACCGGCGTGGTCCGAGTCTCCTCGTCCGCCAGATCCGCGAGCCGGAACTCGTCGATCCTGGTCGCGTCCCGCGGCTCGTCGGCGAGCGCCGCGTCGGCCCGCAGGTCGTCGAGGCTGGACGCGTCGACGCGCAGGTTGGAGTCGATCCGGGTCTCGTCGACCCGGGCCTCACCCGCGCCGTTGCCGACGAACGGGCTGTCGCCGGTGAACGGGTTGCCGCGTCCGAGATCGCCGTCGTCCTTGGCCGCGGGCGCCTCGACACCACCGCTCAGCGAGTCAGCGCTGTACGACGACCCGGTGGCCGGCGTCTCGCCGTACGTGCTCGCCGGAGCCTCGTACGAGGTGCTCGGCGCGTCGAACGAAGGGGCCGGAGCACTGTACGAGCTGTCCCCGGCCGGGGTCGCGGAGTACGGGCTCTCGGAGTAGGTGGTCTCGGTTGGCGGTGAGAACGGGCTGCTCTTGGCCGATCCTCCGTTGCCGGCGGCAAACGGGTTGCTGAACGGGACGCCGGTCTCGGAGTCGAGCTCGGCGGCCTGCCGGGCGATGTTGCTGGCGATGTCGTTCAGCCCGGCGATCTGCGCCAGGATTCCGTCGCGGCGCTTGGCCAGCCGCTCGGTCTCGCGGGCGATGATCGTGCGGGAGCGCTCGGCGTCGTCGGCCGCGCTGGCCAGCTCGGCCTCGGACCTGGTCCGCGCGGTGGTGAGCAGCTGCTCGGACTCGCGGCGGGCGCGCGCCAGGGTGCGCTCGGCGGACTCCTCCGCCTCCTGCCGGATCTTGCGGGCCTGCTCGGTGGCTTCGGCGACCCGGCGCTCCGAGGCCTCGGCGGCCTCGCGCATCTGGCTGGTCAGGTTGTCCGTGTCGGCAGCGATCTTGGAGTGCTTGTCGGCGAGCTCCTTGGCCTGCTGCTCGCGCTCGTCGGCCAGTCGCGCCCGCAGCGCCGCGGACTCGCGCTGGATCGCGGTCCGGATCTTCTCCGCCTCGTGCAGCGCGCCGTTCTTCATGGTGCTGGACTCGGACTCGGCGGTCAGCTGCAGCGTCTCGGCCTTGCGGCGAGCGGCCGCAAGGACCTCGGCCGCCTCGGTCTCCGCGGTACGGCGGATCTCGGCCGCGTCGCCTTCGGCGGTACGGCGCATGCTGTCGGACTCGTTCAACGCCACGGTCCGGATGTCCTGCGCCTCGCGTTCACCGGTCGCCCGGGCGGACGCGGCCTCCTTGGCCGCGGTGGCGCGGAGCTCGTCGGCTTCCCGGCGGGACTCCTCGAGCGCCTCGGACGCCTGGTCCTGGGCGAGCCGCAGGATCTGCGCGGCGCGATCGCCGAGTCCGGCGTACGAGGGGTTGGCGCTGGCCTCGAGCTGGCGCTTCGCCTCGTCCAGCTGGCGCTGCAACGGGGCGGAGTTGTTCAGCGCTTCGTCCAAGCGGCCACGTGCGTCGGCGAGCTGCATCTCGAGCGCGCGGACATAGTCGTCCACCGCCTGTTTGTCGTACCCACGCCGACCGACGGGGAAGCCCCCGGCAGCGGTCGCCGTACGGTCGAAGAACGGCAGGCTCGACTCGTCAGCCATCCCAAAGAGTCCCTTCTGGCGGCGCGGATGAATCCCCCACCCTAAAGCCTGTCAGAGGTCGGTTACACCACGCTAACCGGGTGCACGCCGCTCGGCCGGGGGAGGCTCGGCGAACTGAACCCCGAACTGTTACCCACAAAGACCACGGACAACCGGCGCCTGCCGGTTGTCCGTGGTCGGGAGCCAGAGGTCAGAGGTCGCGCGCGAGCAGTGGATCAGCGGTCGCGGAAGCGGTTGATCTCGGCGAGGTGCTGCTCGCGGAGGTCGGTGTTCTTGACGCCCAGGCCTTCGGTCGGGGCGAGGGTGAGGACGCCGACCTTGCCCTGGTGGAGGTTGCGGTGCACGTCGTAGGCGGCCTGGGCGGTCTCCTCGAGCGGGTAGGCCCGGCTGAGAGTCGGGTGCACCATGCCCTTCGCGATCAGCCGGTTGGCCTCCCAGGCCTCGCGGTAGTTGGCGAAGTGCGAGCCGATGATCCGCTTCAGGTTCATCCACAGGTAGCGGTTGTCGTACTCGTGCATGAAGCCCGACGTCGACGCGCAGGTGACGATCGTGCCGCCGCGTCGCGCGACGTAGACCGAGGCGCCGAAGGTCTCGCGGCCCGGGTGCTCGAAGACGATGTCCGGGTCGTCGCCACCGGTCAGTTCGCGGATCCGGGCGCCGAACCGCTTCCACTCCTTCTGGTCCTGGGTGTGCTCGTCCGCCCAGAACTTGTACCCCTCGGCCGACCGGTCGACGATCAGCTCCGCGCCCATCGCGCGGCAGATCTCCGCCTTCTCCGGCGACGACACCACGCACACCGGGATCGCCCCGCCGTTCAGCGCGAACTGCGTCGCGTAGGAGCCGAGTCCGCCCGACGCGCCCCAGATCAGGACGACGTCGCCCTGTTTCATGTCAGCGCCGTTGGCCGATACCAACTGCCGGTACGCCGTGGAGTTCACCAGTCCCGGGGTCGCGGCCTCTTCCCACGTGAGGTGCTCCGGCTTGGGCATCAGCTGGTTCGACTTCACCAGCGCGAGTTCGGCGAGTCCGCCGAAGTTCGTCTCGAAGCCCCAGATCCGCTGCTCCGAGTCGAGCATCGTGTCGTTGTGCCCGTCGGGGGACTCCAGCTCGACCGACAGGCAGTGCGCGACCACCTCGTCGCCCGGCTTCCAGGCGTTCACCCCGGGCCCGGTCCGCAGTACGACGCCGGCCAGGTCCGAGCCGACCACGTGGTACGGCAGGTCGTGGCGGGCGGTCAGCGGGGACAACTTCCCGTACCGCTTGAGGAAGCTGAAGGTCGACACCGGCTCGAAGATCGAGGTCCAGACGGTGTTGTAGTTGATCGCGCTCGCCATCACCGCGACCAGCGCCTCGCCCGGGCCGAGCTCGGGAGTCGGTACGTCGTCCAGGTGCAGGCTCTTGCGCGGGTCCTTCTCCTTGGTCGGCAGGCCCTCGAACATCCCCGTCTCGTCCGCGTGCACGGTGATGCCGCGATAGTGCTCCGGTACTTCGAGCCGCGCGAACTCCTCCCCGGGGGTGTCGCCGGCCAGGATCGCGTCGAGGATCTGCTTCACGTCGTACCTCCGGTGGGGTGGAGCCGTGTGAAAGCGAAATCTACCGACGAGTATGCCCTGTGTTGAAGGGTTCTGTGATGGAGGTCGCAGCCGTTGAGACGACTGTCACTTTCTCAGTCCACTGGTGTCAGTGGTCTTATCCCGGTGAGTGCTTTCGATGTCAATCGAGCCGGGTGTGCAGGCGTACCTGGGTGAAGCCGCCGCCGGAGCGGATCTGGACCAGGTCGCAGAGCTGGTTGGCCAGCCAGACGCCGCGTCCGCCGACCCCGTCGAGCGGGGGCAGCACCCGGCCGACGAGCAGGTCGTCGATCCGGCCGTGGTCCTCGACGTCGCAGATCAGCAGGCGGTCGCAGATCCACACCGAGAGCGTGCCGCGGCCGCCGCCGAAGCGGATGCTGTTGGTGCAGATCTCGTGCAGCGCCAGCGCCAGGTCGTCGATCCGGTCGAACGACAGCCCCTGCGCCTGCGCGGTCCGGTTCACCCAGGCCCGGATGTCGGTCAGATCCGTCAGCCCGAACTTCTTGCGTTCGGCATGCGGCGGCGCGGCGGCCAGCGGCGTACGGAAGATCTTCCGGGCGACCTCGGCCCAGGTGGCGTCCTGGCGGCACTCGCCGTCGGACTCGAGCACGAGCGGGTGGTTGTCGGCCGGATCGAGGGCGGGGGAGAGGACGGAGGCGTCGTACGGGCAGCGGAGGCGAAAGGGACCGGAGTACTCGAACGCGACGTTCAGGAGCGCTTCGTGCAGCTTCGCCTCCTCGAACTCGGCTTTGTTGCGACCGACGTACGCCGGCTCGCCGATACCGCGAACCGCGCTGTCGGGGTGCTTCACCAGCAGGTCGCGCCACAACGGGATGATCCGGGCGGGGTTCCGGCCGACGGTGGTGATGTCGACGAAGGTGACCTCGTCGGCCTCGGCGCCGAGGTCGTCCCGCAGCAGCTCGATCTGGGACTGGGGGAGCGCGGCCAGAACCACCTCGCCGGCTCGCAGGCCGTCGCGGACGAAGGGCGCCGTCTGGCGCACGAACTCTTCGTCATCGATGTAGACGAAGGCGTCGTGCTGGAATCCGGCGGGACCACCGTGCAGAGGCTGGGTGGCGCTGTCGATCAGCACTTCAACAGAGTAATCCCGAACCGACCACGCGGCGTCGCGAGAACACTCGAATCGATCGACGTTCCGTGACGTAGTCGCCCGACCCCACAGCGTCGCCGAGCCCGTATGGATCGGCGTTCTGACGATCAGTGGGCCGTGGTGGTGGCCGGCTCGACCAGTTCCACCAGGACGCCGCCGGCCGACTTCGGGTGGATGAAGTTGACCCGGGAGCCGCCCGTACCTCGCTTGGGCTCGTCGTAGAGGAGTTCCGCGCCGCGCTCCCGCAGTACTGCGGAGACCGCGTCGATGTCGCGCACCCGATACGCCAACTGCTGGATGCCCGGGCCGCGCTGCTCGATGAACCGCGCGATCGGGGAGGAGTCCGACAGCGGGGCCAGCAACTGGATCGACGAGCCGCTCTCGCCGACCGACAGCATCGCCTCGTGGACGCCCTGCTCCTCGTTGATCTCCTCGTGGGCCACCGTCATGCCGAAGGTCTCGGCATAGAACCGCACGGCCGCGTCGAAGTCCCCCACGGCGATTCCCACGTGGTCGATCGCCTCGAACAGGGTCTTGGTGGCCGTGAGGTGGTCCATAACCGCCAGCGTGACCCAGTCTGGTGAAGGAATCCAATGACTGTGGTCGATGCGACACTGGTTGGTCCGATGAATGTGACGCACGACATCTACCGGTTACTGCTCGGACCGTCCTGGTCGCGGGTGGATACCGCGCGGCTCGAGCGGGCCGCCGACGCCCGGATCGTCCTCGTCACCGGCGCCTCCTCGGGGATCGGTGAGGCGACGGCAGAGCTCCTCGGCGCGGCCGGAGCCACCGTGCTGCTCACCGCGCGCCGGGCGGATCGCCTGAAGCTCGTGAGGGACCGGATCACCGCGGTCGGGGGCCACGCGGCGGCGTACCCCGTTGATCTGACGGACCTCGACGCGGTGGACCGGCTGGTGCAGGACGTGCTGGTCGACTACGGCAGGGTCGACGTGGTCGTGAACAATGCGGGCAAGTCGATCCGCCGGTCGCTGACGGACACGACCGACCGGTGGCACGACGTGACCCGGACGAACTCGGTCAACTACCTCGGCCCGGTCCGGCTGCTGACCGGGTTGCTGCCGCAGATGCGGGATCGGGGCGATGGCCAGGTGATCAACGTGAGCACGCTGAACGTGGATCTGCCGGCCGCGCACTGGGCCGGCTACAGCGCCTCGAAGACGGCGTTCGAGGCGTGGTTGCGCTGCGTCGCGCCCGAGATCCGGGTAGACGGCGTGGCGACCACCTCGATCCATTTCCCCTTGGTGCACACGCCGATGAGCGCGCCGACGTACGGTCCGTGGGTTCCCGGTCTCACGGCTGCTCAGGCGGCGGAGGTGATCGGTCGCGTTCTGGTGACGCGTCCCCGAGTGCTGATCCCGTGGTGGGCAAGGTTCGCCTCGCTCGTCACAACGGTTGCCCAAGGCCCCTATGAGGCCGCCACCGCGGCTGTACTGCGGATCGCCCGGAGCAGGTGATGCCCGCAGGCGGCCGGGTCCGGGTGATCGCCGAGGGAGCGATCGGGCGCGCGGCGCGGTCGGGTCGGGTGATCGGCGAGGTGACGATCGGGCTGGTGCGGTTGGGCCGGGCGATCCCGCTCGGGCGGTTGAGCACATACCGGATCATCCGGCGGGACGGGCTGACGGTCAGCGCGCTGGTCTCGATCGCCGCGGTCAAGAACCCGACAGGAATCGCCTTGATCGACGACGACGGCCCTGTGAGCTATGCCGAACTGGACCGGCTCGCCGACGCGCGGGCCTACGAACTGGCACCGAATGCGCGCTATGCCGTCGCCCAGCCCAACCACCGGTCGTTCGTCATCGCGATCTGCGCTGCCTTGCGGGTTCGCGCCGATGTGGTGCTGCTCGATCCGACCGTGCCAGGGCGTCTGCCTTTCACCGCTCTGAAGGGGAGTCGGCCGCGGAAGGGCCCGGGGCGCGTGGTGCTGCAGACCTCGGGGAGTACTGGCTTGGCGAAGGAGGTCGAGCGAGGCGACGTGCGGCTCGGGCAGGCGGTGCCGGTGGCGTCACTCGTGCGATGGGTGCCGCTGAAGCCCGGTACGTCGATGGTGGTGACACCGCCGCTGTGGCACGGGTTCGGCCTGGGATTCTTTGCGTTGGGGCTGGCCTTCGGGATGCCGGTGGTGCTGGGCCGGCGGTTCGACGCCGTGCGGGTAGCCGCCTATTTGAAGGAGAATCCGGGCTCCGTGCTCGTCGGCGTACCGCCTGTGCTGGCGCGGGTGGAGCGAGCCGGTGGTGCGGCCGAAGTGGCTGCCGTGGTGAGTGGGGCTGGGCTATTGCACCCTTCCGTGGCGGCTCGGCTGACCGCGTCGTACGGTCCGGTGCTCTACAACCTCTACGGATCGAGCGAGGAGGGCTGGTCCACGATCGCCCGGCCGGCGGATCTCGAGGCGGCACCCGGAACCATCGGGCGGCCCGCGGCCGGAGTACGGGTTGCCGTGCTGGCCGACGACGGCCGGTCGCTCCCGCCGTACGAGGTGGGGCATCTTTGCGTCTCCAGCAGGCTCGAGTTCGAGCAGTACTCCGGGGGTGGGCGACGGCCGCGCCTTGGTGGGCTGGCGGACTCGGGGGATCTCGGTCATCGCGACGAGGCCGGGCGGTTCTTCGTCGACGGGCGTAAGGACGACATGGTGGTCACCGGAGGCGAGAACGTCTTCCTCACCGAGGTCGAGGACGTCCTGCTGCGTCACCCGGCGGTCGCGGAGGCGCGGGTGGACGGAGTACCGGACGAGGAGTTCGGCGCCCGCCTGGAAGCTTCCGTCGTACTGCGGGCTGCCGCGACCGCCGATGAGGTGATCGCCTTCGCGCGGGAGCGGTTGGCGCGGGCGAAGGTGCCGCGCAGGGTGACGTTCGTGGAGTCGCTGCCGACCACCTCGACGGGGAAACCCGGCAGGCGTGTGACCTGATCGACAGGCGCGTACCAGTGCCGTCGCAGGTATCGTGGCGGCATGTCTGACACCACTCGTAGCTCGCAGAACCAGACCGTCATAGTGGCCGGTGCGCGGACCCCGATCGGGCGGCTGCTGGGTGGCCTCAAGGGCTTCACCGGCGCCGAGCTCGGCGGCTTCGCGATCAAGGGCGCCCTGGAGAAGGCCGGTGTCACGCCGGACCAGGTGGAGTACGTGATCATGGGCCAGGTGCTGCAGGCCGGCGGCGGTCAGATCACCGCCCGCCAGGCCGCCACCAAGGGCGGGGTGCCGATGTCGGTGCCCGCGATCACCATCAACAAGGTCTGCCTGTCCGGCCTGAACGCGATCGCGCTCGCCGACCAGCTGATCCGCGCCGGCGAGTACGACGTGGTCGTGGCCGGCGGGATGGAGTCGATGACGAACGCGCCGCACCTGCTGCCGAAGTCGCGCGAGGGCTTCAAGTACGGCGACGTGACGATGCTGGACTCGATGGCCTACGACGGCCTCTGGGACGCGTTCACGGACCAGCCGATGGGCGCGCTCACCGACCAGGCGAACACCTCGGGGCTCAAGCTGACCCGCCAGGAGCAGGACCAGTTCAGCGCCCGGTCGCACCAGTTGGCCGCGGAGAGCTGGAAGAACGGCGTCTTCGCCGACGAGGTGATCCCGGTCGAGGTGCCGCAGCGCAAGGGCGACCCGCTGGTGGTCGACACCGACGAAGGCGTTCGCGGTGACACCTCGGTCGAGGTGCTCGCCAAGCTGCGACCGGCCTTCGGCAAGGACGGCACCATCACCGCCGGATCGGCCTCGCAGATCTCCGACGGCGGCTGCGCTGTGGTGGTGATGAGCAAGGCGAAGGCCGAGGAGCTCGGGCTGACCTGGCTGGCCGAGATCGGTGCGCACGGCTCGGTCGCCGGACCGGACTCGTCGCTGCAGAGCCAGCCGGCCAACGCGATCGTGAAAGCGTGCGGCAAGGAAGGCATCGACCCTGCCTCGCTGGACCTGATCGAGATCAACGAGGCGTTCGCCGCGGTCGGCATCGCCAGCGCCCGCGAGCTGAACGTCGACCTCGACAAGGTGAACGTCAACGGCGGCGCCATCGCCCTCGGCCACCCGATCGGAATGTCCGGCGCCCGCCTGGTTCTCCACCTCGCCCTGGAACTCCAGCGCCGCGGCGGCGGCACCGGCGCCGCAGCCCTCTGCGGCGGCGGCGGCCAGGGCGACGCCCTGATCGTCCGAGTCCCGCAGCAGAACTGATCCCAACCTCCGTCCGGGGAGATGGTTCGAGTCGTCCGGCAGAGAACTGACCGGACGACTCGCCCGGAGCGTGTCGTCCGCAGGTCCCGGGCCGGGAAGCGGGGCGGAGGCAATAGCTTGGGTACTAGGAATGACCCCTAGAGTTGGCTGAAGAGCTGCTCGTGAGCTGACAGTGAGACGATGCCCCGACGGACTGCCCCGGTCGCCGAGCTGGTCGAGCGAGCGCGGAACGGCGACTCCCGGTCCGTTGCCCGGCTGATCTCACTGGTCGAGGACGAGTCGCCGCTGCTGCGTGAGGTGATGGCCGCGCTCGCGCCTCATGCGGGCCAGGCGCACATCGTCGGCATCACCGGGTCACCCGGGGTCGGGAAGTCCACCTCGACCTCGGCGCTCGTCTCGGCGTACCGGGCGACCGGGAAGCGGGTCGGAGTACTGGCTGTGGACCCGTCGTCGCCGTTCTCCGGCGGCGCGCTGCTGGGGGACCGGGTCCGGATGCAGGACCACGCGACCGACGCCGGGGTGTTCATCCGGTCGATGGCATCGCGCGGTCACCTGGGCGGTTTGGCCTGGACTACGCCGCAGGCGCTGCGAGTGCTCGACGCGGCCGGTTTCGACGTCGTACTGGTCGAGACCGTCGGCGTCGGCCAGTCCGAGGTCGAGATCGCCGGGATGGCCGACACGACCCTGGTCCTGCTCGCGCCCGGCATGGGCGACGGGATCCAGGCGGCCAAGGCCGGCATCCTGGAGGTCGGCGACATCTACGTTGTGAACAAGGCGGATCGCGACGGCGTCCAGAACGTCACCCGCGACCTGCGCGCCATGCTGGCGCTGGCCGAGCGGACCCCGGACTCCTGGGTGCCGCCGATCCTGAAAACCGTTGCCTCGCGCAACGAAGGGATCGACGAGGTGGTCGGCGCGATCGAGGACCGGCTGACCTGGATGCGCGGCAACGGCGTGCTGGTCGAGCGCCGTCGCAGCCGGGCCCGGGACGAGGTCGAGGCGATCGCGATGACCGCGCTGCGAGCCCGGTTCGCCCACCTGCACGGTGACGCCCGGCTCGACGTACTGGCCGCGAAGGTCGCAGACGGTGACACTGACCCGTACGCCGCGGCCGACGAACTGATCGCCGCTCTGTAACCGGGGGCCTTCTTTTCGCCATTCCGGTCGGCCCGCATTCGGGCGCTGCGACGGCCTCTGTCGATCTGTCGCAGGGATCGGCGAGTCCGAAAACGGGCAAGCGTTACAGGATTTCCGGCCTATCGAGCGGCATTCGTCTCACGGCGGCGCGCCGATGGATGCCATGCCCCCTGATCCGTTACAGAATGGATCTTGTAGCTGGCGAGCATTGTGCGGTGGGCTGTGTTCAGTCAGTGACAGTTGGTGACTATCCGTGATACAACACAGTCGACCGAATTGGTTGCGAACGAGGAGTGGTGATGGCGAAGAAGCTGCTGATCTGGCTGGTCATCGCCTTTGCGGCGTTCTATCTGTTCACACAGCCGGTGGGCGCCGCGGATGCCGTGGGAGGTGCGTTCTCGGCCGTTGGCAATGCGTTCTCGAGCGTGATCACCTTCCTGTCCGCGCTGTTCGGCTGAACTTTCAGTCAAGTGTCCCGTGACGAGCCTTCGTGCGGGACACTTGACTGTGATGGATGTGACGGCTGTGGTGAACGCCGCGGGGCCGACAGCGTGGTGGACAGGGGAGTGAGTGGATGGCCGGGATAGGCCTCTTCAGGATCTTCGATCCGAAGGTCAGGCGCCATCTGATCTCGGACGAGGGCGAGGTCGTCATCGACGAGGTGCGACACCACTGGGTGGTGTTCATCATGCCGATGCTGGAGGTCGTGCTGGCGACCGCGCTGCTGGTAGCGACGCTGTGGACTCCGCTGAACGCGACGGCCGTGCTGCTGGTGATCGTCCTGGTCCTGCTGGGGCACGCGTTCTGGCGGTTCCTGACCGAGCACCGGGACAGGTTCGTCGTCACCAACATGCGGGTGATGCGGATCCGGGGCGTCTTCTCCCAGACCGTCGCGACCACCCCGATCGCGCGAATCCTCGACATCACGCTGAAGAAGCCGATCAACGGCCGGTTCCTCGGTTACGGCCACTTCGTCTTCGAGTCCGCCGCGCAGGACCAGGGCTTCCGCGAGATCAGGTACGTCGGCCGGCCCGACGAGCGTGACCTGACGATCCAGCGCGTCATCCAGCGCACCGGCCTGCGAGCCTCCGCCAGCGTCGACGTCATCCAAGGAGACGACGACGACTCCGACGACGACGGCACCGGCCCGATCGGCATGGACTCGGCCCAAGAGGTCACCACCACCACGGCCCCCGCCCACCACGCCCCCACCCGAGTCACCGGCAGCGCCAGCAAGTCGATCTTCAACTCCGAACGAGCCAACTGGACCGACGACCCCGACCACGACTAGGCCGTACTCCGGCCGCCTCGGGTCTCCTGCGTCGCGGCTCGGTGAAGGGCATGTGGCGCGCCTGGTCCGGCACCGGGTGGGCTGAGCTGGCCACACACCGCCGGGCTGGCTGGTCCGCGCCGTCGGCCGCCCGGGCTCGGCCGAGCCACGCCATCGACGAGTTCAGTTGGTCTGCTTCAGGTAGCGAGGGTTCCGTCTGAGGCAGTGGCGTTGGCATCGGCACCGGCGCGAGACCCGGCCGGATGCTGGGCGGAAAAGTGTCGGTGGGGGGTGGCAGGGTGCGGGGTGTGGGGATTCCTCGGGCGGTTGCTGTTGTTGTGGCTGGTGGCAGAGTGTTGGTCATCAAGCGGTATCTGCGGCATGAGAGTGCCGACCTCTGTGTCATGTGCGACGACGCGCGCTGGCCGGGGCTGAACTGTCGCGGTCATCAGTACGCCGTGCTGCCCGGCGGGCACGTGGAGGCGGGCGAAACCGCCGAAGAGGCTGCCCTCCGGGAGCTAGCCGAGGAAACGACGCTCGAGGCGCGCATCGATCGGCTGCTCTGGACTGGGCTGCACAACGGGCGGCCTGCGGAGTACTTCCTGATGACCGACGTCGTCGGAAAGCCTGTCCTGTCCGGGCCCGAAGCAGAAGCGCACAGCGAGACCAACAGCTTCGAGCTGCTCTGGGCCGGACCGGACATGCTCGAACCACTCGGCCTCCACCCAGCCGACCTGGTCCCTCAACTCACCAAGCTGCTCGCCAAGGAACAGGCTCAGGTAGTGCACTCGGCGATGCGGTTGCGGAAGGCGGCTGCGGCGGCCTCGTCACCGACGGTCTGGATGGAATCCGCAGGTTGGCGGCCCCAGAGCCAGAGGTAGAGGTCGTTGGCTTCGCCGAAGATCTCCGCGTCGGCCTCACCCTTGGTGTCGGGAGTGACGGTGGCGGTGGTGGCGTTGAGGCGGGCGGTCCAGGAGCGGCCTTCGGAGGTGACGCGGACGGTGGCGTTCACCGGGTGTTCGGTGTCGCCTTCCTCCCACCAGGGGCCGCCGAGCATCAGGACCAGGAGTTCGTCGATGCCGTCCAGGGCGAGCTCGCGGTCGACCGGGGTGAGTACGTCGTAGGCCAGCTCTGTGTCGACTCGGTGGACGGCGGTCTCCAGGGCCATCCGGCGGTACCAGAAGGCGGAGGTCTTGTCGTCGGGGGAGAAGGTCCAGGTCGGGAGATCCGTGCCGGCCTGTTCCAGGGCGGTGACCACCGCCGCGCGCGCCTCGTCGTACAGCTCGAGGGCGTCGCGGTCGTCGAGGTTCGGCGGCCAGGGGTCGGGGAGCGCGCCCAGCTTGAGGACCTCGACCTTGTGCAGGTAGACGGTCGAGATGTGGCGGACGACGGTCTCGACGGTCCAGCCGGGGCAGCTCGGTACAACGGCGGCGAGGCCGAGCCGGCCGACCTCGGCGAGACGGGCGGAATCGTCCTGCAGGCAGGCGAGATAGAAGGCGGCGCGTTCAGGCGGCAGACTCATGCGGTGAGCATGGCACCACCCGCCGACACTTTCAGCCAGTCCATCAAGAGTCGCGCTGATTGAAGGCCCCGACCCATTGCTCCGTCTCGGTGCTGCTGATGGCGACGACCCGCTCGGCCAGGAGTTGCGGGCGGTCGGCGGCACCGGCGTACCGGCCTGCCTGCTGGGCGAAGAGCCACGCTTCGTTCCGCAGTTCCTCAGCCGTACGCCGGTACGTCGGATAGCTGTCCTGGAGTCCCAGCAAGGTGCGGACACCTTCCGCGAGGGCGATCAGGGCGCCCAGCGCCGGCGCGAACCACTTAGGCGCGTCGAACGCCACCGACAGGGCGATCACCAGAGCGGCGACGAGCTGAAGGATCCCGATCCCCCAGTAGGCGAGCCGTGCCTTGCGGGCCTGGGAGCTGTACCAGTGGAAGCGGATGTTGATCAGCTGCTCGGCGGGTGAATCTCCCGCCAGGCGGGGGAAATCCTGCTCGTCGCTCGCCATGGTCGCCCCTCTCTGTAAGTGCCGGTTGGCGAAGATTAGCCGGAGGGGCGGCTAACCTTCCGGCATGGCGAGGAAGAAACCGTTGCCGTTCGATCCGATCGACGAGGCGTCGCGGCAGTGGGGGCGGCGCTGGGGTGCCGTCGAGCAGATGCGCGCCGTCACGTCGTTGATGCGGGCGCAGCAGATCGTCATCGGTGAGCTCGACGAGATCCTCAAGAAACACGGGCTGACGTTCGCGCGGTTCGAGGCTCTGGTGCTGCTCACGTTCTCTCGGCGCGGGTCGCTGCCGCTGGGCAAGATGGGGGAGCGCCTGCAGGTGCACCCGACCTCGGTCACCTCGATCGTCCGCCGGCTGGAGGCCGCCGGGCTGGTGACGCGCACGCCGCACCCGGATGACGGCCGCGCGGTGCTGTGCGAGATCACCACCGAGGGCCGCGAACTGGTCGAACGCGCCACCGCCGACCTCGTCGAGGCCGACTTCGCCCTCCGTGGCCTCAGCGACGAGCAGCTCAAGATGCTGTGGTCCGTCCTCCAGCCCCTCCGCCACACCGCCGGCGACTTCAGCTAGAGACTCAGTTGCGAGCCCGGCCGACGAGCTGCAGTCCGCTCCAGGGGATCCTGGAGCTGGCCCGCCGCGTTCCCGACCTCGACCACTTTCCTGGCGTCGACGAGATCATCGCCCGCCTCGACGACCTCGCGGGCCGGCATCCCGACCTGGTCACCGCACGCAGGATCGGTACGTCGCGACTCGGCGAACCGATCACCATGTACTCGATCGGCACCGGCCCCGACGAAGCCCTCGTGTACGCCGGGGTGCACCCGAACGAGCCGATCGGCTTCTGGACCGCGATCCAGCTGGCCGAGGACCTCTGCGCCGACGCCGTACTGCGGGCCGGCTGCCGGTGGAACATCATCGGCTGCATCGACCCCGACGGCACCCGCCTCAACGAGGGCTGGTTCGACGGCCCGTGGGACCGGGTGCACTACCTTGCCAACTTCTACCGCCCGGCCCCGGCCGAGCAGGTCGAGTGGTCGTTCCCGTTCCAGTACAAGCAGGCGTACTTCGACAGCGTGATGCCGGAGGCGTTCGCCCTGATGCGGGTGATCGACGAGCTGAAGCCGAGGATCGCGGTGTCCCTGCACAACACCGAGCTCGGCGGTGTCTACTACTACGTCACCCGGGACCTGGACGGGTTCGTCGGGGAGCTGCACGAGATCGCCGCGGCCTTCGATCTCCCGCTGGACCTCGGTGAGCCCGAGACCCCGGTCGCCCGTGCGCTCGGCCCCGCCGTGTACGAGCTGATCTCGGCCAAGGCGACGTACGACTACTCCGAGAGCCTGGGGATGACGCCGTACTCGAGCTCGGGTGGGTCGTCCGCGGAGTACGCGGAGCGGTACGGGACGGTCAGCTTGGTAGCGGAGCTGCCGTACTGGACCCATCCCGCGGCCGACGACCGAAACCCGAGCGACGTGGCGTATCGCGACGTCCTGACCGAGGCCGCGGATGGCTTGGAGAAGGACCTCACCGCCCTGGTGGAGATCTTCGAGGCAGCCCGGGAGCACTTGTCGGACGACTCGCAGTTCGTCCGTGCCACCGCCGCCTTCCTGCCGTACCTGAGCAAGCGGCCGGACCGGGATCGGCGCCGGGCCGAGCAGGAGGACCCGGCCCGGCTCGCGACGGTCTCGGAGGCGTTCGGCCTGCGCGACATCCACCGCTCCTTCCGGCTTCGGTACGGCGGGATGCTGGTGCGCGCGATCGACGGCGAGATCGCCCGGGGGAGCGCGGCAGCGGAACTCCACCCGCTCGCCAAGCGACTGCACGCCCTCTACCGTGCGTGGCAGGACGAGGCCCTGACCCTCGAACCAGAGCTGCACAGGGTCCCGATCAACCACCTCGTCGGCGTCCAGTACGCCGCCACCCTCGCGCTGCTGAACGCAGTACGGCGGGAGGGTGTCTGACGTTCAGGCCGGGGCCTCGTTTTGCCCTCGCAAAAAAGCTGGTGGCACCCCGGGGTAGGAAATAGTTGGACGTCCTAGTATTTTGGGACCAGTTCCCGAGGAGGTCTGACTGATGGATGCCGAACAGATCGCGACCGGCCGGAGCCGGTGGCAGCAGCGGTACGACGCGTCGCGGCGGCGTGAGGCGGACTTCACCACGTTGTCCGGCACCGAGGTGGAGCCGGTCTACGGCCCACCGGAGGGGTCCGACGACCCCCGGATGGACCGGATCGGCTGGCCGGGGGAGTTCCCGTTCACGCGCGGGCTCTACGCGACCGGATACCGCGGCCGCACCTGGACGATCCGCCAGTTCGCGGGCTTCGGCAACGCCGAGGACACCAACGAGCGGTACAAGATGATCCTCAACTCCGGCGGTGGCGGGTTGTCCGTCGCGTTCGACATGCCGACGTTGATGGGCCGCGACTCCGACGACCCGAAGTCGCTCGGCGAGGTCGGCCACTGCGGCGTCGCGATCGACAGCGCGGCCGACATGGACCGGCTGTTCAACGGCATCCCGCTGCAGGACGTCACCACCTCGATGACGATCTCCGGGCCCGCGGTGCCGGCCTTCGTGATGTACCTGGTCGCCGCCGAGCGCCAGGGCGCCGACATCACCAAGCTGAACGGCACCCTGCAGACCGACATCTTCAAGGAGTACATCGCGCAGAAGGAGTGGCTGTTTCCACCGGAGCCACACCTGCGCCTGATCGGCGACCTGATGGAGTACTGCGCCGCCAACATCCCGGCGTACAAGCCGCTCAGCGTCTCGGGGTACCACATCCGCGAGGCCGGGTCGACGGCCGCGCAGGAGCTCGCCTACACGCTCGCGGACGGCTTCGGGTACGTCGAACTCGGCCTCAGCCGGGGGCTCGACATCGACACCTTCGCACCCGGGCTGTCGTTCTTCTTCGACAGCCACCTGGACTTCTTCGAGGAGATCGCGAAGTTCCGGGCCAGCCGGCGGATCTGGGCGCGCTGGCTGCGTGACGTGTACGGCGCCAAGACCGACAAGGCGCAGTGGCTGCGCTTCCACACCCAGACCGCGGGTGTCTCGCTGACCGCCCAGCAGCCGACCCTCAACGTGGTCCGTACCGCGGTCGAGGCGCTCGCCGCGGTTCTCGGCGGCACCAACTCGCTGCACACCAACGCGCTCGACGAGACGCTCGCGCTGCCGACCGACCAGTCGGCCGAGATCGCGCTGCGGACCCAGTCGGTGCTGATGGAGGAGATCGGGGTCACCAACGTCGCCGACCCGCTCGGCGGTTCCTGGTACGTCGAGGCGCTGACCGACAAGATCGAGGCCGAGGCCGAGGAGATCTTTGCCCGGATCAAGGAGATGAGCCCGGACGGCACGATGACCGGTGGCATCCTGCGCGGCATCGAGGACGGCTGGTTCATGGCCGAGATCGCCGACGCCGCCTTCGAGTACCAGCAGAAACTGGAGAAGGGTGAGAAGAAGATCGTCGGGGTGAACACCCAGACCGACACCGTCGCCGGCGAGCTGGAGATCCTCCGGGTCAGCCACGAGGTGGAGATCGAGCAGTGCCGGGTACTGGCGGCGCGCAAGGTTCAGCGCGACGAGGACCAGGTGCGTCGTAGGCTGACCGCGCTGGTCGAGGCATCCAGAGGGACCGGCAGCCTGATCGAACCCATGCTGGAGGCGGCGCGTGCGGAGGCCACGATGGGGGAAATCTGTCACGTTCTTCGGGACGAGTGGGGCGAGTACCGAGAGCCCGCCCGCTTCTGAGGACGAGGCGGAGGCCTCCCCACCACCACCGGGGAGGCGCCGCGGCCGGCAGCCGCAGCGCGGGACCCAGCCGCCGGACGGCCGAGGCGTGGTGGTCTGCGGGTCCGACCGCACTATGCTCCGGGTCGTCACCGAGCTGGTCACTTCCGGCGAGCACGTCACGGCGATCGTCAACCCGGCCTCGCGGCACTTCGAGCGGATCGGTGAGCTCGGCGCGCACGTGATGGGCGTCCGGGTGGTCAGCGAGGCGATCTTGCGCCGGGCTGGAATCGATGCCGAGAGCGACGAAGCGTCGAGCGCCCGGGCGCTGGTCCTGCTGGACGCCGACGACGTCCGCAACGTGCACACCGCGCTGACCGCTCGCGACATGGACCCGAACCTGCGGATCGTCGTGCAGATGGTCAACCCGCGCCTCGGTGGTCAGTTGCACAGCCTGCTGGGCGACTGCGTGGTGATCTCGGGCCCGTCGCTCGCGGCGCCGGCCTTCGTCGCCGACGCGCTGGAGGACGACGAGCTGACCTGGGTCGAGCTGGGCGGCCGCCGGATGGTGGCGGGCCCGGCCGATCTGATCCGCGATCCGCACCTGACCGTGCTCGCCGACACCACCTCGTCGGCGACACCCGACCTGCTGCCCATCGACAGCTCGGACCCGGCCGGCGACATCGTCCTCGGTACCGGTATTCGCAGCGTCTGGCGCACCAGGGACGTCCGCCGGGCCGGCTGGCTGATGGCGACCCGCGACGTGTTCGACCGGCGGGTCCGCATCATCGTGGCGGTGATGGCCGGACTGGTGGCGATCGGCACCGGGCTGACCCACTGGATCGCGAACATCGACTGGCTCCGGGCGCTCTACCTGGCCGCCGGCGCGGTCACCTCGGCCGGGATCGAGGACGACAAGTTCTCCGAGGCCGAGCCGTGGGCGAAGGTGGCCGGCGTCGTGGTCCAGCTGACCGGGATCGTGCTGATGGCGTTGCTGACCGCGGTGATCGTCGACTCGCTGATCGGCGCCCGGCTGTCCCGGGTGATCGGCGGGGTCCGCGGCCGGCCGAGGAACCACGTGGTCGTCTGCGGACTCGGTACGGTCGGCGCCCGGGTGCTGGAGATCCTGGCCGAGCGCGGTGTCGCCGTGATCGGCGTCGAGCAGGACGACGACGCCCCCGGAGTACAGACGGCTCATCGGTTGCGGATCCCGGTGATCATCGGGGACAGCGCGAACGAGGAGACGCTGCGGTCGGCCGGTGTGCAGCGCTGCCAGTCGGTGCTGGCGATCACGAACGGCGACATC
Source organism: Kribbella sp. VKM Ac-2568 (assembly GCF_004345365.1). Taxonomy (GTDB): domain Bacteria; phylum Actinomycetota; class Actinomycetes; order Propionibacteriales; family Kribbellaceae; genus Kribbella; species Kribbella orskensis. The sequence continues at coordinate 25,710 of NZ_SLVF01000019.1, read as the reverse complement.
ACCAATCTCGAGTCCGCGATGGTGGTCCGGGAGCTGAACCCGGACGCCCGGATCACGATGCGGATGTTCGACCACGACCTGGCCCAGCGGGTCGAGCGGCAGCTGGGTCTCGGGCACAGCCGGTCCGTGTCGATGCTGGTGGCGCCGGCGATCGCCGCCGCGGTAGCGAACCGGCGCAGTCAGACGACTGTCCCGGCCGGTCGGCGAGTGCTGCTGCTCACCGAGGTCTCGGTCGAGCAGAACTCCGTCGCGGTCGGCAAGCGCCTTGGCGAGCTGGACGAGACCGGCGGTCTGCGGGTGCTCGCCCGGCAGGAGAGCAGCGAGTGGGACTGGTCCCCGGCGTTCGACAAGACGCTCCGGCCGGGCACCCGGATCGCCGTCGCCGGCACCCGGAGCGGGCTGGCGAGGCTGCTGCTGGCGACCCGCGCTCCGCACCGTTCGGAGTCGTCGGAGAGGATGGACCCATGAACGTTCGTAGTGAGCTCGGAATGCGAGGACAGCGGTGAGCCAGTCAAACTTCTCCCGTCCTGGGGCGATCGACCTGTCGTCCCTGCGCAACCCACCACCCGCGCCGCCGCGGCCTGGTGGACCGAGCGGTCCCGGTGGCCCTGGCGCGCCGGGCGCTCCCGGAGTCCCGCCGGGCGGTGCTCCCGCCGCCGGCGGACCGTACGTGCTGAACGTGACCGAGCCGACCTTCCAGGCGGACGTGATCGAGCGCTCGATCCAGGTCCCGGTGATCGTCGAGTTCTGGTCGCCGCGCTCGGAGGCGTCGCTCGCGCTCAGCCCGGTGCTGGTCAGACTCTCCACCGAGTACGGCGGCAAGTTCCTGCTGGCCCGGATCGACATCGACACGAACCCCCAGCTGGCCCAGGCGGTCGGCGTCCAGACGGTGCCGCTGGTGATCGCCGTACTGCGCGGTCAGGTGGTCCCGCTCTTCCAGGGAGCCGTCGCCGAGGCCGAGGCCCGCCAGTACGTCGACCAGTTGCTGACCGTCGCTGTCGCCAACGGCATCACCGGCCGGACTGACCCGGTCGGCCCGGCGGGCCCCGCCGAGGAGGCCGAGCCCGAGCCGGACCCGCGGTATGAGGCGGCCGAGAACGCCGTCGGCGCGGGTGACCTGGACGGCGCGATCGCGGCGTACGAGGCGTTGCTCAAGGAGACGCCGACCGACGCCGAGGCGAAGGCCGGGCTGGCCCGCGTCCAGCTGGTGAAGCGGACCCGGGACGTCCCGGCCGAGGTGCGCACCCGCGCGGCGGAGAACCCGACCGACCTCGAGGCGCAGCAACTCGTCGCCGACGTGGACCTGATGGGCGGTCACGTCGAAGACGCGTTCAACCGGCTGATCAAGACGATCCAGCTGACCGCGGGCGACGAGCGGGACACCGTCCGGCTCCACCTGCTCGAGCTGTTCGAGGTGGTCGGCGCCGACGACGACCGCGTAGTCAAGGCACGCCGCAAACTGATGGCCGCGCTGTTCTAGAACTCCCACAGCGAGTAGCCGTACTGCGTGGCTCCCTAGACGCCGCGTAGCCGGACACAACGACGCCGTCTTCGCGCCGGTCCACCATGCACGGGTGGTGTCGAGGCGAGTTCCACCGCCTCGACACCACCCGCTCGCTTTGTCTGCGAGCAGGTGTCCCACCAGCCGTGCAGCGCGATCAGGAAGCCGTCTGTGAGGACGCCCAGCCGCGCATGTGCGGCCGCCGGCCGCCGCGCAGGCAGATCAGTCAAACGGCCGGATCCTTGATGCGAGTCAGACAGGCGAGCGGGTGCGGTCGGTCGGTCGGGGTGGGCGGGTCCATGGTGCGGGTCGGTCCGGCGGGGTGGGTCCGTGGTGCGGGTCGGTCGGGTGGGTGGGTTCGTGGTGCGGGCCAGTCAGGTAGGTAGATCCGCGATGCTGGCTGTCGGGGGCGGGCGGGCGTACGACAGCCTCGCCCGGCGTGGCGTGATCTTCGGTTGCCCTGTCCGCACGAGGTGCGCTGCGTCGTGGGACCGTCAGCCCGGTCGGGCGCACGGCGGTCCTGGCCTGGGCTCCGTGAACCCCGTGACGGAAGGGCGCCAGTCCCAATCCCGGTCATCGGTGGCGGTGGCCGGTGGCGGGTTGTCGGCGTGGTGCAGGGCCCGCTGACCTGGGGTCGGGTCGTCGGGTGGACGGGTCTGTTTGCCGGAGCGTGGTTCGGGCGGGTCGGTGTCACACCAGGGGTCGAACTGTGCGACTGCGCCAGTCGCGGCGGTGGTGCGTGGTGGCTGGTGGGCGCTGTTTCGGGCATGGCTGGGCAGCAGCCCGCGGCCGCCGTAGCTGCTGCTGGCGGGTGTGCTGCTGGCAAGACTGTGGATGGGTCTGCGGTAGCGGGTTCTGGTGGTGGTGGGGCTGGGTTCGGCCCAGGTGGGTCTGGCGACGGTGACGGTGCCGTGGTGGAGGGTGATGGTCCAGTGGCCGTGGTGGGTGTCGATGTGGTGGCGGCGGCAGAGCAGGACCAGGTTGGTCAGGGCGGTGGGGCCGTTGTCGATCCAGGAGATCAGGTGGTGGGCGTCGCAGAAGATCGGCGGGGCCTTGCACACGACGCAGCCTTTGTCGCGGGCGTTCAGGGCGCGGCGGATGGCGCGGTTGACGAAGCGTTGGGCCATGGCGACGTCGAGGGGTTCGGAGTTGGCGCCGAGCACGATCGGGATGATCTGCGCCTCGCACGCCAGCCGGCGGATCGCGCCCGCGGACAGTCCTTCGCCGTGCACCAGGGTGCCGACCGCGTGGGCTCCGGCGTCGGTCAGGTCTTTGAGGTCGATGGTGATCGTGATGTGTGCCTTCGGGCCGTGCCCGGCCTCCGCCGCAGCACCACTCGTGGCAGCACCACTCGTGGCGGCGCCACGGCCGGCGGTGCCTCGGCCGGCGGTACCGGTCTCGGCGGCGCGCCCGGCGGCAGGAGCCTCGTCGGGACTGGTGGAGAGCTCGGCGGTCCCGGGCGCGCTGCCCGGGTCGGATGCTCCGGCGGTGTCAGCCGCGGTGGCGGTGGTGATGGCGTTGGAGGCGACGTTGAGGATGTCGGTGAGGGCGTCGGCGCGGCGCTTGTCCGGTGAGCGCGGGTCCAGTTCACCGGTGACGGTCTTGCGCGGCTTCGAACCATCGAGGATGAGGGACTGGAACAGTTCGGCGTTCTCGTTGGCCAGGTAGCCGCTGAACTTGACACCCCGGTCCGCCGGCCTCACCCGCAACTCTTCCCGGGCATAGGCCTTGTCCTCTTCCGGTGCGGGGCCGTCGGCGTCCAGCAGGTCGCGGACCCGGCGGGCGGCCTTGCGCAGTTCCGACGGGTTGAAGTGGCGGCCTAGGGCGACGAGTTGTTGTTCGGCCACGGCCAGGTCCTCGACCGCGACGGTCTTGGGCACGTTCTCCAGTTCGGCCACGATCGCCGCGGCCTGCGCCGGAGACAACACCACTGCATCGGCTTCGGCCTCCACGCCCGGCTCACCACCCGGCTCCCCGCCCGGCTCGCTGTCCGGCTCGCTGTCCGGCTCGCTGTCCGGCTGGTCCGGATTGGCGTCTGCCGGATCCCCGACGCCGGTGGCTGGCAGGGCGTTGGTGACGGCGGGGTATTTGCGCAGCGCCTTGGCCAAGGCCAGGTCACGCTTGATCACGCCCGGGTCCAGGCGGTGCCGGAACGCGAGCAGCCTCGCGGTGTCACCCGCGCCGAGGGTGGCGGCGTGGCCGGTCGCGTCGTAGGCGGCCAGGACCTGCAGACGGTAGGTCTGCAGCCGGGAGATCTCGGCGTGGACCGCGTCGAGAGCCGACAGCTGCTCGCTGTCGCTCATCGACCACACCGGCCGCTCGCCCAAGATCTCCATACCCCAGACCCTAGATGCCGCCTCCGACAGTTTCCGGTCCGGAAGGCCCTTATTTACAAGGGATTCCGAAGATTGACCGGAACTGAACGGAGGCTACGGATCCGGCCAAGTTGTCCACAAGCCGGGGCAGCCACTGGTCGCGCGCGTGTGGGTGGTGTCGAGCCTGGCTCGGTGGAATCGGGTCCGATGAAGGCCCGGTGAAGGCCCGGTGGAGGCCCGGTGGAGGCCCGAATGAGGCCCGATCGGGATCCGGTTGCTGTGAACTATTGACAGTTGTGGTGAAAGATTCTGAGAATCATTCACGTGAGTGTTGTGGAGTCGCCGCCGCCGAGTCTCGAGGCGCGCATCCATGGGTTGTTGCCGGCGTTGAGCCCGGCGCAGGTTCGCGTCGCGAACGAGGTACTGCGTGATCCGGGTGCGGTGGCGTCGTCGACGATCGGCGAGCTCGCCGCTCGGTGCGGCATCTCCTTGCCGAGCGTGACCCGGTTCTGCCTTGCTCTCGGGCTCAGTGGGTACGCCGAGCTGCGGCTGACGTTGGCTGCCGAGAGCGGCCGGAGCAGTACGAGCTGGGAGCGGGGGACCGGGTCCGAGGTCGGGCCGGACGACAGCCTCGGTGAGGTGGTTCGCACCTTGCTGCGGGCCGACACCCGGGCGCTCGAGGACACCGTCGCGGCACTCGATCTCGACGCTCTCGGCGAAGCGGTCCGGGCGATCTCCGACGCCCGCCGGATCGACCTGTACTCCGTGGCCGGATCCGCCTGCGTCGCGGAGGACCTGCGGCTGCGGTTGCACCGGATCGGGCGTGGCGCGAACTGCTGGAGCGATGTCCACAACGCGCTCACGAGTGCCGCGTTGCTCGGTGCGGGCGATGTCGCCGTCGGCATCTCGCACAGCGGCGAGACGATCGAAGTACTGGAACCGCTGCAGCGGGCCGGGCGGCAAGGAGCCCGGACCGTTGCCATCACCAACTATCCGCGGTCGCCGTTGGCGCGGGCCGCGGACATCGTGCTGGTCACGGCTGCCCGGGATGTCACCTTCCGGACCGGCGGGATGGCCGGGCGGCACGCCCAGATGATCGTGCTCGACGCGATCTACATCGGGGTCGCGCAACGGGACTACCCGCTGGCCGAACAGGCCTTCGACGTCACCGCCGACGCCGTCGCCACCCACCGCACCAGGCGCGCCAACTGAGCCAATGCCATTGCCATAGCCAGAGTCAGAGCCAGAGCCAGAGCCAGAGCAACACCTCAGCAGAACTCCCTCGACCGCCCTTGGAGGAGAACCATGCAAAGCCCCCACCGGATCCTCGGCCCCAGCCGCCGCACCCTGCTACTCGGCGCCGGCGCAACCGCTGCCTCGCTAGCAGCAGCCGGTGCCACCGCTGGCACCGCAGCGGCCTCAACCGGCACCTCAGTCGCAAACGTTGCTGCAGGCACCAATGCTGCAATCGACGCTGCGGCGATCCCGTCGCCCGACACCCTGCCGCTGACCGGCGGCGCGGAGTTCCCGGTCGGGTTGTTCTGGCCGCCGCATCCCTACGCCAGTACGCCGGAGCGCTTCACCGAGATCGCCGAGGCCGGGTTCGACTTCGTCATCTCGGGCAACTACGCGGGTGACGGCAACATCTTCCAGTACCAGCTCGGTCTGGCCCGTGACGCCGGGTTGCAGATGCTGATCTCGGACGACATCCAGATCCGCAACATGTCCCGCTGGTTCGCCATCTCCGACAACCCGGCCGACTTCCTCACCATCACACCGGCCGAGGCGCGCGAGTTCTACACCCGGGCCAGGGATGCCTACGGCCCGTTCTCGTCGCTCGCCGGCTTCAACTTCTACGACGAACCCGGGCCGGGCTGGTTCGGCACGCTCGCCAAGACGCTGGCCGTCTCGCGGGAGCTCGCGCCGCAGTTGCTGCCCTACATCAACCTGTTCCCGTCGGACGATCCGAACTACTACCGGGACTTCGTCGACGTGGTGAAGCCGTCGCTCGTCTCGTTCGACCGCTATCCGCTGCTCTCCGAGGGCCGCGAGGACGCGAACTACTTCCACAACTGGGCGATCGTGCGAGACGCCGCGCTGCGAGGCGACGTACCGGCGTGGGTGTTCATCCAGACTCTGGCCTACAACGGGCATCGGGAGCCGACCGCGGCCGAGCTGCTCTGGCAGGTCAACGTCAGCCTCGCCTACGGCGCCAAGGGCATCCAGTACTTCACCTACTGGACCCCTGAGGCGGCGCGCGGCGAGGGGTTCGGGCCCGCGCTGATCACCGTGGACGGCCAGCGCACCAGCCGGTACGCCGCGGCCAAGAAGATCAACACCACCTGGCTCCACCAGGTCGGGCGCGAGCTCAAGCCGTTGGTGTCCGAGTCGGTCGTGCACGCCAACGAGACGCCGTTGCCGAACGGGGCCGTCGGCTTCACCCCGACCGAGCTGGTCACCGGGATCTCCGAGCAACCAGTTGTCGTGGGCACCTTCCGCAGCCGCGACACCGCGGTCAAGGATCGCTGGCTGCTGGTGGCGAACCGGTCCCACAGCGCCAGCACCCGCGCGACGGTGACGGTCGACCCGGCCAAGGTCTACGGGGTCGAGGTGTTCCAGGCGATCTCGAAGCAGTTCGGCGCGCAGCGCGGCAGCGCCGTACCGGTGAACCTCGCACCCGGCGCTGCAACCCTGCTCCGGCTCAAGGTGAAGTAACGCCGGCTCCAGGTCAGGTGACCGCCGGGCCGGTGTAGACGCCGAGGGCCCGGAAGCGGAGCCCCGGCTCGGCGTACTCCTCCAGCGCGTGAGCGGTCCAGCCGATGATGCGGGCGAGGGCGAACAAGGCCTCGCCCGCATCCGGCCGGAATCCGTACGCGTGCATCATCGCGGCGACGGCCAGATCGCTGTTCGGGAAGCCCGCGAGCTGCCCGGTGATCACCCGGACCGTCTCCATCACCGGCTCGCCGGCGACCAGCTCGAAGAGCGCCTCTGCTCGTGGATCGCGCTGCTGGTAGATCCGATGCCCGAAGCCCGGCACCGGCTCGCCCGAGCGCAGCTGGTCCGACAACACCTCGACGGGATCCCTGAGAGCTCGGTCCAGGAACCGGTACGCCAAGGTGGTCGCGGCGCCGTGGTAATGCCCGTCGAGTGCGCCGAGTCCGGCCGATACCACGGAGTACAGGTTGGCTCTGGCGCTGGCGGCGACGCGCGCGGCGACGGTGGAGACGGCCAGCCCATGATCGGCGAGCAGGATCGCCGCGGCCTCGAGCACACGTGGCTCGGGCGATCGCGTCGACAGTTTGGGCCACAACCGCCCTCCGAAGGTGCCCTCGCCGGCCTCGCCAGGCAGCGCCTCGATCAGTACTCCGAGCAGACGGCGCGCGGCGAGCACCACGGACTCCGGCGCGAGGTCGAACCGCATCGGATCACCGGCACCCAGTACTGCGACGGCGATGCGCAGCTGATCCGTCATGCGCGCACCCGGAGGCGCGACGTCCATCGCGGTGCGGGCCAGGGCGACCACGTCGGGCGGCGCTGGGAAGGGCTCGCTCTCATCAAGCAGGCCGGTCCACAGGAGCTGTGCCACGGACTCCACCGACTGCGTGGTCGCCAGATCGCGGACCGAGTGACCTCGGTAGTACAACTCGTCGTCTGCCAGCAGGGACAGCTCCGACTCGATCCGCTCCACCACGCCGGGGTGATCGACGGTCCGGCTCGCCAGCCGTTCGACGTCGGCCGCCGCGAACAGGCTGCCGCGACGACCGCGTGCCCGAACGCTGGTGAGCTGACCGCGGCTCACATAGGCGTAGATCGTCTCCGGCTTCACCTTCAGCCGACGGGCCACCTCGGCCGTCGTCAGGTAATTCTCGTCACTCTGCTGCACCATCCGCCGCTCCTCCGAGCGCTTATGTTGACTGGATCAACATTGACAATACTTGATCGCGATTCAACGCTGAGCTTATGACAATCACAGTGGATGGTCCGATCGATGTACCCCCGGGGCTGCGCAACGTCATCGTGACGGAAACCGAGCTCGGTGACGTCCGGGGAGGCGAAGGTTTCTATCACTACCGGCAGTACTCCGCGATCGACCTGGCTCGCTCGAAGACGGTCGAGGACGTGTGGTTCCTGCTGTTCGAGGGACGGCTCCCGACCGCCTCGGAGCGGGACGATTTCCTCGCCGAGCTGGCTCCGCTACGCGTGCTGCCGGCCGAAGTACAGGCGGTGTTGCCGGCCATCGCTTCGGCGGGCCCGGTCTTCAACCCGCTGGCCGGGTTGCGATCCGCCTTGTCCGTACTGGCCGCCGCTCGTCAGCTGCCGCCGTTGTGGGATGCGGATCGCGCGCGGCGCAGGGCCGACGCCATGCTCGTGTGCGCGGTGACGCCGACGATCCTGGCCGCGTTGTACCGGCTGCGCGAAGGGCTGGAGCCGCTCGAGCCGCGGGCAGATCTCACTGCGGCGGCGAACTGGCTGTATCTGGTGACGGGCCGTGAGCCGGAAGCCGAGCAGGCGCGGGCGATCGAGCACTACCTGATCTCGACGATCGACCACGGCTTCAACGCGTCGACCTTCACCGCCCGGGTGATCGCGTCGACCGGCGCCGACGTGGTGTCGGCCGTCGCCGGGGCGATCGGGGCGTTCTCCGGACCGCTGCACGGCGGCGCGCCGGACCGCGCGCTCGCCAGCCTGGACGAGATCGGTACGCCGGACCGGATCGACGGGTGGGTCCGCGCGAAGGTGTCCGCGGGGGATCGCATCATGGGCTTCGGGCACGCCGTCTACCGGACCGAGGACCCGCGATCGATCATGCTGCGGGACATCGCCGTCGAGCTGGGCGGCGACCTGGTCGATTTCGCCACAACGGTGGAACGGCGGATCGTGGAGGTGCTCGCCGAACTTAAGCCCGGCCGCAACCTGTACGCCAACGTCGAGTTCTACGCCGGCGTGGTGATGTCGCTGTGCGGGTTGCCGCGGGCAATGTTCACCCCGACCTTCGCGGTCAGCCGGGTGATCGGCTGGACCGCCAACATTCTCGAGCAGTCCGAGGATCCCAAGATCATCCGCCCGGCCGCCCGCTACGTCGGCCCGGTCCCGCCGGTGCCCGTGCCCAGCTGAATCGTGAACCCCGGCTGGCTGAGTCAGCCGACTGGCTGTGGGGCGGCGGATCTGAAGTGCATGGTGCCGTCGTCGAGGGAGCCGTAGCGCAAGGTGACCAGGTCGCGGGGGTAGTTCTGGCGCAGCCGCCAGGGGCCGTACGAACCCTGGCGGGGCAGGATGGACGCGGCGCGCCGGATGTAGCCGGAGGAGAGGTCGACCACCGGCCGCGGCGGCGCGTCGTACTCCGCGGGGTCGATCTCCGGGACGCAGATCCGGGTGCCGGTGCGGTCCAGGTGGTTGAGCAGGCGGCAGACGTACTGCGAGGTCAGGTCGGAGCGCAGGGTCCAGGAGTTGTTGGTGTAGCCGATGCACCAGGCGAGGTTCGGTACTCCGCTGAGCATCATGCCCTTGTAGACGAACGTGTCGTGCGGGTCGACTCGCTCGCCGTCGACCGTCAGCTCGATCTTGCCGAGGGCAACCATCTGCAGGCCGGTCGCGGTCACCACCAGATCGGCCGGGAGGTGCTCGCCGGAACGCAGCTTGATGCCAGTGGGAGTGAACGTCTCGATCTCGTCCGTCACCACGGAGGCCGAGCCGTCCCGGAGCGACTCGAACAGGTCGGCGTCCGGTACCAGGCACAACCGCTGGTCCCACGGCTTGTAGCGCGGCGTGAAGTGCGGATCCGCTGGGATCGAGTCGGGCAGTTGCTTGGCGACTGTGCTGTTCAGCAGCCAGGCGGCGTGGGTGGGCCAGCGCCGGAACGCGCTGTACACCGCGGAACTGAAGGCCACGTTCTTCCCGCGGATCAGCCGGTGCGCGAGGTTCTCCGGCAGCATCGCCCGCAGCCGGTCTGAGAATGCGTCCTTCGCCGGCCGCGACGCCACGTAACTCGGCGTCCGCTGCAGCATCGTCACGTGCGCCGCTTGCGGAGCCATAGCCGGTACCAGCGTCACCGCTGTCGCCCCGCTGCCGATCACCACGACCCGCTGGCCGCTGTAGTCGAGGTCCTCCGGCCACTGCTGCGGATGCACCACCCGGCCCTGGAACTCGGCGAGCCCGGGGAAGTCCACGACGTACCCGGAGTCGTAGTTGTAGTAGCCGCTGCAGACGTAGAGGAACGAGCAGGTGTACGTCTCCTGGCTCGTCTCCACTGTCCACAGAGCTTCGCTGGACGACCAGGAAGCCCGTACCACGCGGCGCCCGAAGCGGATGTGCTTGTCGATGCCGTACGTCGTCGCAGTCTCGTGCAAGTACTCCAGGATCGACGGGCCGTCCGCGATCGCCTTGGCCGCCGTCCACGGGTGGAACGGGAACCCGAGCGTGAACATGTCGGAGTCCGAGCGCACTCCGGGGTACCGGAACAGGTCCCAGGTGCCGCCCAGGTCCTCCCGCGCCTCGAGCACGGCGTACGAGTGCTGCGGGCTCTGGGTCTGCAGCCGGTAGGCAGCCCCGATCCCGGAGAGCCCCGCTCCGACGACCAGCACGTCCACATGCTCCACGCGTTCCTCCGCTCGGTCTGTTGAGTACCTGGTCAACAGTAGGCGAAAACCTGCCCGGGGTGTTTGTCGATTCCGTCACGGCTCGTTCGTCAGCAAGATGTCAGTAGATACTCCGAGACGAGGGAGCCAGTGATGGCGCAGTACATGTTCCTGTTGTTCGACAGCGAGGACTGGTACGACCGGGTGACGGCGGAGGAGTTCCAGTCCCAGATGAAGTTGCACACCGCGTTCGCGGAAGCGGTGGAGGCGGCCGGCGCCGGCATTCTCGGTGGTGAGGCGCTCGAGCGGTCCTCCACGGCGAGCACGGTCAAGCAGAACAACGGGCAGCCGCTTGTCACCGACGGCCCGTTCATCGAGACCAAGGAAGCCCTAGGCGGCTTCTACGTGATCGAGTGCAAGGACCTCGATCAGGCCCTGGCCCTGGCCAAGCTCTGCCCCTCAGGCAACATCGAGGTCCGCCCCGTCATGGACACCAGGTCCGGCGCCACACCCCCAGCCTGAATACCCGCGGCAGGCCGGCTGCCTCACCACGAGTGGCAGCCGGCCGCCTACGTCAACAACTGCTGCGAGCTCGCTCGCGTGCCCAGCGGGGGCAGGTGGGGTGAGGACGGTCGGCTCGCGTGAGGGCCTGGGGAGCTTGCGGCGCGGGCCGGCTGGGGTGAGGGGCGCGGGTCAGCTGGTGAGTGGTGGCAGCGATGGGATGTTGTGTGGTGGGTGTGTTGGGAGAAGCGGGGGAGGAGGTGGATCGGGTGAGTGGGGGCGGCGTGGGGGCTCGGGAAGTTGTGCAGCTGGTGGATGAGGCGCACCGGGAGTTCTGGTCCACGGTGCTCGCCTCGACGGTGCGGTTGACGCGGGACATCGACCTTGCGGAGGACTGCACCCAGGATGCCTTCGTACAGGCGTTGAGGACCTGGCCCGACGGGGTTCCAACGAACCGCGCCGGCTGGCTCACCACGGTCGCCCGGCGGCTCGCACTGGATCGGCTCCGGCGGGAGACGACGCTGCGCCGGAAGTTGCCGCTGCTGATCGAGGATCCTGCCGCACCGGGCGACGACGAGCGGCCGACCGATCCGCTCCGGCTCGTGTTCACCTGCTGCCACCCCGCGCTCGCTCGCGACTCCCAGGTCGCGCTGACACTCCGCCTGATCTGCGGCCTCACCACCCGCGAGGTCGCCGCCGGCCTGCTCATCAGCGAGACCACCGCAGCAGCGCGAATCACCCGGGCGAAGAAGAAGATCGTCGCCGCGCACATCCCGTACCGGATCCCCGCGGACGACGAGCTCGCCGACCGCCTGGACGCAGTACTGACGGTGGTGCAGCTCGTCTACACCGCCGGCCACGTCGCGGCGGGCCCTGAACTGACGCGAGCCGACCTCACCGGACGTGCTCTGGAGCTCGCCCGGCTCCTTGTGCGGCTGATGCCGACCGAGCCCGAACCGCAGGCCCTGCTCGGCCTGCTCTTGATGACGCAGGCCCGAGGCGACGCCCGAGTCAGCCAAGACGGTGAACTGGTGCTCCTCGCAGACCAGGACCGTTCCCGCTGGGACGCCCGCCTCCTGGCGGAAGGCGTCTCCCGCGCGACGGCCGCGTTGCAGCAGGGCCGCGGTCGCTTCGCCCTCCAAGCCGCGGTCGCCGGCCTGCACGTGACCGCCCCGTCCTGGGAGACGACGGACTGGCACCAGGTGGTCCGCATGTACGACGCGATGCTGCTCAGCTGGCCTTCTCCGATCGTCGCCCTGAACCGCGCCGCCGCCCACAGCCTCGTCCCCGGCGCCGACCTGGACGCGGTACTCGCCGAGCTGGATGCCCTAGGCAACGAGCCCGCACTCAAGTCGTACTCCTACCTGCCCGCCGCCCGCGCCGACGTACTGGCCCGGCTCAACCGCCCCGCCGAAGCCGTCAAGGCCTACGATGAGGCCATTGCCCTCACCATCAACGAAGCCGAGAACCGCTTCCTCCAACGCCGCCGCGCCGCCTTGCTCTGAAAGACTGGAGCTGTGGACGCAGCGATCGAGTACTTCGAGCAGTACGCCGGCGGCCCGGTCCAGCTGATCGGCCAGGGGATGGAAGGCGCCGTCTACGACCTCGGCGACGACCAGGTCGGCAAGGTCTGGTTCGACCGCGAACCGGCTGACGTTCTGCCACTCCAGGCCTTCCTCAGCGAGCTCAACCACCAAGACCTGCCGTTCCGTACTCCGGACATCTCCCGCGTCGACGCCGTCGACGGCCGCGCGGTGAGCATCGAGGCCAAGCTCCGCGGTACTCCGCTGAGCGAATCCCTCGCCGCCGGCGCGATCACCCGGCACCAAGGCTTGGACCTGTTCGCGGAGGTGGTCGAGGCGCTCGGCAAGACCACAGCGGGTTCGGCGAGCAAGGCGCTGCCACTGATCGGCGAGACAACCGCCTCGTGGCGCGGAAGCTGGGGAGAGACGCTGGCCGGAGTCGTCGACCGACGGGCAGCAGCGTCACGCCGGCACCTGGAGAAGGACGTCGACGGGTTCGACCAGTTGCTCGAGAGTGTCCAGGCCAAGCTGAAGGCGATCGACCCGAACGGTCTGCAGATACTTCACGGCGACATCTGCCCGCCGAATCTGCTCGTCGACGAGGACGGGCGAACAGCGCTGCTCGACTGGGGATTCCTCACATCGGCCGGCGACAACACCTTCGACGCTTCGACCGCGGCCGGCTTCTTCGACATGTACGGACCCGACGCCCGCCTGATCGACGATCTGCTGCTCGACCGCTTCGAGGCCGCCGGCCACTCGCGGGAGCGCATGTACCTCTACCGCGCCGCCTACTCGATCACCACGGCCACGATCTACAGCGCGGACGCGAGCGATGGCCACTACCTGTGGTGCGTGGACAACCTCAACCGGGCAGATCTCCGGGACGCTGTTTGATCGGACTGCCGTCGCTGAGGTTGTGCAGCACACCTGGTTCGGCGAGGAGCAGCGGCAGCCGCCGTGCGTTGAGCGGCGACACCAGACCTTGCAGTTCCTCCACGGAGTACCAGGCCACGTTGAGGATCTCGAAGCCGTCCGGATTCAGCGACTCGATGAAAGACGCGTCGTACTGGCCGCCGTCGTACAGGATCTCGATGGCGTCGCCCCAGCCCTCCCAACGCGGTAACCAGTCGATCGCGAGCACGCCCGCGAGCGGCAACGTCGTACCGAGTTCCTCCTGCATCTCGCGCAGCGCGCCCGACGCGGGATCCTCGTCCGGCTCGACCACGCCGCCGGGAAGTTCGAGGTCCTTCTTGTAGCTGACCTTGCACAGCAGCACGCGGTTGGCGGTGTCGCGGATCACCACGTGCGCGATCACCCGCTTCTTCGGCAGCACCGAGTCCATCAGCGCGGTCCACCCGGACAAGGTGTCGACCGCTGGATCCTCGCGGCGAAGGCCGTACACCACGACATCGCGGCGCTCACCTTGCAGCACGGCACCACCGCGCAACAACCCCTCGCGCCGGAAGCCCGAGCGGATCGCGACTCGCGCGGACGAGCGGTTCTCGGGATCCACCTCCGCTTGCAGCCGTTCCAGGCCGAGCTCGCCGAAGGCGTAGACCACCAGCAGCCGTACCGCGCGGCGCGCCACCCGCTGTCCGCGGTACGGCTTGTACGTCGTCCAGGAGACCGAGCCGACGCCGGGGGAGATGCGGCGGACCTCGACGTTGCCGACCGGTCCGGGCTGCCCGGGGAGCTCGATGACGAAGTTCACCACCGCCCGGTCATCGGCGTACAGCGCGCGCCAGCGCTCGACCCCCTCGGCCAGGTTCGCGCGGGTCGGAGTACCGGGGAAGTCGAACCAGCGGGCCATCTCGTCGTCGGCCAGGCCATAGGCGAGGTCGATGTCCTCGTCGCGCCAGGGACGCAGTGTCAGCTCACCATCGGTCAAGGTCGGTTGAGGAGGCACGGCGGTCACCCCGCGAACGCTACCCGATCGGGCCAGGAACAACTTTCCGCGGACTTCGGGCATCACAGTCCGTACCGGCGTGTGGGCTCCATCGGGGACGGATGTAGCCTCACACGCCGGCCTGCTGTCGAGGCCCGGTTCCTCGCGCTGTCAGCCCTCGGTCGACTCCGGCTCGTAGCGGAACCACACCGTGCCGAGCGGCGGTACGGAGATCTCGGCGCTGCTCGCCATCCCGTGCCAGCCCGGGCCGTTCGCCTCGAAACCGCCGAAGTTGCCGACCCCTGATCCGCCGTACACCTCGGCGTCGGAGTTGACGAGCTCGTGCCAGTGCCCGGTGAACGGCAGCCCGATCCGGTACCCGTGGTGCGGGATCGCGGAGAAGTTGGCCACGCAGGCCAGCGTCGGCTCACCCGGCTCGCCGTACCGGACGAACGAGAAGACGTTGTTGCCGGCGTCGTTCGCGTCGATCCAGGAGAACTTCTCGGGGGAGTGGTCGGCGCCCCAGAGCGCCTTGGTGTCCTTGTAGCTGCCGTTCAGGTCCTTGACCAGTTGCTGCAGGCCCCGGTGGTCGCTGTGGTCCAGCAGCCACCAGTCCAGCTCGCCCTTCTCGGACCACTCGGACTCCTGGCCGAACTCGCAGCCCATGAAGAGCAGTTGCTTGCCCGGATGGGCCCACATCATCGCCAGGTACGCGCGCAGGTTCGCGAGTTGCTGCCAGCGGTCACCCGGCATCTTGCGCAGCAGCGAGCCCTTGCCGTGCACGACCTCGTCGTGGGACAGCGGCAGCACGAAGTTCTCGGAGTACGCGTACATCATCGAGAACGTCATCTCGTGGTGGTGGTACTGCCGGTGGACCGGCTCGTGCTCCAGGTAGCGGAGAGAGTCGTTCATCCAGCCCATGTTCCACTTGAAGCCGAAGCCGAGTCCGCCCAGATGCGTCGCCCGGGTGACGCCCGGCCAGGAGGTCGACTCCTCGGCCACGGTGATGACGCCCGGCACCCGCTTGTAGAGGGTCGCGTTCATCTCCTGCAGGAACGACACCGCCTCGAGGTTCTCGCGGCCGCCGTACTGGTTCGGCACCCACTGGCCCTCGTCGCGGGAGTAGTCCAGGTAGAGCATCGAGGCGACGGCGTCGACGCGCAGCCCGTCGATGTGGAACTCCTCGGCCCAGTAGACAGCGTTCGCGACCAGGAAGTTGCGCACCTGCGGACGGCCGAAGTCGAACACCAGCGTGCCCCAGTCGGGCTGCTCACCGCGGCGCGGGTCCGGGTGCTCGTACAGCGGCGTCCCGTCGAAGCGCGCCAGCGCCCAGGCGTCCTTCGGGAAGTGCGCCGGCACCCAGTCGACGATCACGCCGATGTTTGCCTGGTGCAACGAATCGACCAGGAGGCGGAAGTCGTCCGGGTCGCCGAAGCGCGACGTCGGCGCGAAGTACGAGGTGACCTGGTAACCCCAGGAACCGCCGAACGGGTGCTCCATCACCGGCATCAGCTCGACGTGGGTGAAGCCCATCTCGGTGACGTAGGCAACGAGTTCGTCGGCGAGCTCGCGGTACGACTTGCCCTTGCGCCACGAGCCGAGGTGCACCTCGTAGACGCTCATCGGCTCGGCAAAGGCCTGCGAGGAGGCTCGGTGGTCGATCCAGGCCGCGTCCTTCCACTCGTAGGACGAGTCGTGCACCACCGAGGCGTTCGCGGGGGGAGTCTCGGCCAGGTTCGCCATCGGGTCGGCCTTCTGCCGCCAGACGCCGTCCCGCCCGCAGATGTCGAACTTGTACCGCGTGCCCGGGCCGACGCCCGGCACGAACAGTTCCCAGACGCCGGACGAGCCCATCGTGCGCATCGGGTGCGCGCGGCCGTCCCAGAAGTTGAAGTCGGCGGTCAGCCGGATGCCCTGCGCGTTGGGCGCCCAGACGGCGAACGAAGTACCGGTGACGGTGCCGGTCGGGCCGTCGTACCGGCGGACGTGTGCGCCGAGCACGGTCCACAACTGCTCGTGCCGGCCTTCGCCGATCAGGTGCAGGTCCATCTCGCCGAGCGACGGGAGGTACCGGTACGGGTCGTCGACCTCGAGCGCCGGTCCGTCGGTGTAGGTGACCTCGAGCCGGTAGTCCGGCACCTTGTCGACGTCGAGCACGCCGACCCAGACACCCTCGAACTCGTGCTCCAGCTCGATCCGCTGGTCGTCGTACACCGCCGTCACAGTGCTCGCGAACGGCCGCAGCACCCGCAGCGTCACCACTCCGTCGCCGAGATGCGGCCCGAGCACCTGGTGCGGATCGTGATACGTCCCGCCAACCAGCCTCTCCAGCACCCCACGATCGACCGTGACCGCCTTGCTCCCCGAGGACTTCCCGATCGGCTCGACATGCGCAGCCTCATAAGCCGACGCCTGCGCAGGCTCAAACGCCTGAACCTGCGGCCCCTCAAACGCCTCCGGCCCGCTCGACTCGGTAAACGCGGAGGACCCGCCAGCTAGCGGCTGCCCAAGCGGTTCAGTCGGCGTCGGTTCAGCCGACGCGGGCTGCTGACTCTGCCCCAACGGCTCGGTGGGCGTGGGCTCAGCGGTAGTCGGTGCGGTTTCGGGAGCCGGCTCTGAGGTGGGACCGGCCGGCATCTCGATGGCCTGATGACGTTCTTCGCCCGTCGCCTCGGAGGCCGGCTGTCCCGCCTGGTCGCGCTCGCTCGAATCCATACGCCCATCCTGCCCGATCGAAGCCATTTCCAGTGCACCCCGTACCCGCCGAACCAAGACCTACACAGCTCCCGGGACGGACGGGGTCCCCTGCTGGTTCCGACCCTCGTGATCACCGAGGTCACCTACTTGCTGGCAAGCCGGATCGGGACGACCGCCGAAGTACGGTTCCTTGGCGATCTGGCCGAAGGCAACCTGGTCGCCGAGCCCGTAGTGCCGCGGGACTGGCTGCGGATCGCCGAGCTGGCGGCGGTCTATCGCGACCTGCCCCTTGGTACGGCGGACGCGTCAGTGGTGGCCGCGGCCGAACGTCTCGGCATCGCCCAGGTGGCGACCCTCGACCGCCGTCACTTCAGCGTCGTTCGTCCACTACACGTCGACGCCTTCGAACTGGTGCCCTGACTTGCGCCGGCGGCACCTACTCCGTGGTGCTGAGTTGGGCTGCGGCGGCTAGGGGGATGGGGAGCCAGGTGGGGCGGTTGCGGGCCTCGTAGAGGGTCTCGTAGATGACCTTGTCGGCGAGGAACGCGCTCAGCAGGACGCTCTCGTCGCGGGGATCCGAGCCGGCCACCTCGGCGTATCCGTCGCAGAAGGCGCGGCGGTTCCGGTTGGCCCATTCGGCGGCCCGGTAGGCGATCTGCTGATCGCCTTGGTGGTCCGCGAGCAAGGAGCGGGCCGCGTAGTCGAAGGAGCGCAGCATGCCCGCGATGTCCTTGACCGGGGTGTCCAGCGCGCGCCGCTCGATCAGCGACTTGGCCGGCTCGCCCTCGAAGTCGATCAGCTTCCAGCCCTCGATGGTCCGCAGTACCTGACCCAGGTGGAAATCACCGTGGATCCGCTGCACCGTGACCGGTACGTCGTACGCCGCGAGGGCGTCGAACGCACGGCCCAGGCCCTCGGCGTACTGGCCGAGCTCGGGGATCGCCGCGACCGCCTTGTCCAGGCGGCGCTTCATCGCGGCCGAGTGCTCGACCATCTGCGACGGCTCCCAGACGTCCGTGCCCAGCGCCTTCGCCAGCTCGGCGTGTACCTCGGCAGTCGCCGCGCCGAGCCGGTGCGACTCTCCCGCGAAGTCGCCGCCGACCTCCTCGGCGTGCAGGTCCGCCTCGGCGTACAGGTCACGCACCGAGGTGGTCGCATACGACCAGCCGTCGGTGGAGTTCTTCTCGAACGCCGTCATCATCGCCAGGTCGCCGGAGTCGGTCCCGCCGCCGGCGCGCGGCCAGGAGCCCCGCGCCGACCCGAGCACCTCCGGGACCAGGTCCGAGCCGGCCTCGGTGAGCGCCGACTCGATCTCGACGCCGGGATTGCTCCCGGGCTCGAGCCGGCGGAACACCTTCAGCAGCGCGGTGTCGCCGAAGACCAGCGACGTGTTGCTCTGCTCGACCGTGAGCACCAGCGACTGTGCGTCGTCCGGTACCACGAGGCTGCGCTCGGGCGCGTGGACCGGATGGAACTCGAGTCCGTCCAGCCGGCGCCCGTGCGTCAGCGCGTCCAGCCAGTACGGCGTCGCTTCCTTGTCGTGCAGCGCGTCGTACACCCAGACCCGGGTGTCGCCCAGGTCCGGTTCGTCCCACTCGCCCACGAACGCGTGGCTGTGGTTGTCGACCGGGGCGGTGTGGTAGCTGAGCGGCAACTGGTAGACCCGGATTGCGTTTTCCGCGCCGGGCGGGCCGGCGCAGTAGACGAACCCGATCCGGACCGCGGGCCAGGCGCCCTCGTCCGACAGCCACGCCGAGGTAGCCATCGCGTCGACGTGGACGTCATGTCCCTTCTCGCCGAACCACCGCTGGTTGGCGCAGAAGGACTGGACCTGGTCCAGATGGGAAGTCACGAAGAGCTCTCCTCACGATCAGCCGCCTTGTTGACCGGCAAGCGGAACCAGTAGAAGCCGTGCGCACCGAGCGTGAGCAGGTAGGGCAGCTCGCCGATGGTCGGGAAGTGCACCCCACCGAGCAGCTCGACCGGCTCCACGCCCTGCCACTGCCGCAGGTCCAGTTCGATGGGCTGCGGGAAGCGTGACAGGTTGTTCACGCAGAGCACCACGTCGTCACCGAACTCGCGAACGTAGGACAGCACGCTCGGGTTGGAACCGCCTAGATCAGTGAAAGTACCCATGCCGAAACACGGGTGCTGCTTGCGGGTCTGGATCATCCGCCGGGTCCAGTGCAGCAGCGACGACGCGTTCTCCATCTCCGCCTCGACGTTCACCGCCTGGAACCCGTAGACCGGGTCCATGATCACCGGCAGGCTCAGCTTGCCCGGGGTAGCCGTGGAGAACGACGCGTTCCGGTCCGGCGACCACTGCATCGGAGTACGGACGCCGTCGCGGTCGCCGAGCCAGATGTTGTCGCCCATGCCGATCTCGTCGCCGTAGTACAGGATCGGCGAGCCGGGCAGCGACAGCAGCATCGCGGTGAACAGTTCCATCCGGTTCACGTCGTTGTCGAGCAACGGCGCGAGCCGGCGGCGGATGCCGATGTTCGCCTTCATCCGCGGGTCCTGGGCGTACTCGCCCCACATGTAGTCGCGCTCTTCGTCGGTCACCATCTCGAGCGTGAGCTCGTCGTGGTTGCGCAGGAAGATGCCCCACTGGCAGGTGTCGGGGATCTGCGGGGTCTGGGCCAGGATCTCCGAGATCGGGAACCGCGACTCGCGCCGCACGCCCATGAAGATCCGCGGCATCACCGGGAAGTGGAACGCCATCTGGCACTCGTCACCACCGGACTCGCGGTCGCCGAAGTACTCGACCACGTCGCCGGGCCACTGGTTCGCCTCGCAGAGCAGGACGCGGTCGGTGTAGTTCGCGTCCACCTCCTTGCGGACCCGCTTCAGGAACTCGTGCGTCCTGGGCAGGTTCTCGCAGTTGGTGCCCTCCTCCTCGAACAGGTAGGGGACCGCATCCAGCCGGAACCCGTCGACGCCGAGGTCGAGCCAGAACTTCAGCGCCTCGATCATCGCGTCGCCGACGGCCGGGTTCTCGAAGTTCAGGTCGGGCTGGTTGGAGTAGAACCGGTGCCAGAAGTACTGCTGGCGGACCGGGTCCCAGGTCCAGTTCGACGTCTCGCTGTCGACGAAGATGATCCGCGCGTCGGAGTACGCCGTGTCCGTGTCGGACCAGACGTAGAAGTCGCCGTACGGGCCGTCCGGGTTGTTGCGGGACTCCTGGAACCAGGGGTGCTGGTCCGAGGTGTGGTTCATCACGAAGTCGACGATGATCCGGATGCCGCGCGCGTGCGCGGCCTCCATGAACGCGGCGAAGTCGGCGATCGTGCCGACCTCGGGCATCACGTTCGTGTAGTCGGAGATGTCGTAGCCGCCGTCACGCAGGGGTGAGGGGTAGAACGGCGGAAGCCAGAGACAGTCCACGCCGAGCCACTCGAGGTAGTCGAGTTTCTCGGTCAAGCCTTGCAGGTCGCCGATGCCGTCGGCGTTCGAGTCCTTGAAGGACCGCACGAGGACCTCGTAGAAAACGGCCCGCTTGAACCACAGCGGGTCACTCTTCGTCAGTCCGTGGTGCTGCTCCGGCAGCATGTCGGTCACGCTCACCTCCATCGGGTGTATCCCCTCGGTCCAAACCTAGCGGTACTGCGGGCTGCCGCCACCGGGTCGATCCGGCGACGCGCGGGTGGACTCCTGCCCCAGCACGGGAATTCTCTGTTCTCCCATACCCGATCGGCGCGGTCCCAAAAGGGAACCCCGATCGGCACAGTCCTGCAGAAGGCACGGCTGAAGGTGAGTCCGAGCACTGAATAAACGCTGCGGGATAGGCGGGCCCGGACGGCGTTCTGCTCAGTGTGACGGGCGTTTGCCAGTACAAGCAAATGGGGCTCGATCGCCCTATTCGCGGTCCGATTCGTGACCCGGACTGCGTTGCTTTACGGACCGCGGGTCGTTATTTTCCGGGGCTCGCGGACTTGCGGGGCTTGCGGGCGTACTTGGTGAAGCCGGCGCGTTCGGCGTCGGTCTCGGCGCGGAACCAGACCTCGGGTTTGGTCCGGCCGTAGTACGGCGAGTCGGGCGTGTGGAACAGCATCGACTGCACGTTGCCCTTGATCGTGAACCCGTCCGGCGGCCCCTGATGCGGCACCGCCTCGGCCGAGCCCTCGCCGTACCGCCCCGGCGGAATTGCATCAGTTTCAGCCTGTACCTCGTGTGCCGCGGGCTTGGGGTCGTCGAACAGAGTCGGCTCCGCGTGCCCGTTCTCGACATCCATCCGCCGCGAGAACGCAGGAGCAGCCACCGCCTTCGCCTGTACTACGGGCGCGGGCTCGGCCTGCTCCTCAGGCTTGACGGGTTCCGGTTCGGGGAGTGGCTCCGGATCGGCGACGCGAGTTTCCTCGCGATCGGGGAGTGGTTCCGGGATGGCTGCCTGGGAATCCTCGTGCTGGGTCTGGTCGAAGGCCTCGACCGGTTCCTCAGGGAGGCGCTCGGCTGGTTCCTCGAAGCGGCGGGGCGGCGCGGCGGCCGCAGTACCGGCTGCTGCTACGCCGGCCCCGACGAGAACCTCACTCATCTCCTCGGATTCCTCGGCCGCCTCGCGGGTCTGCTCCCTGGCGGCCACCTTCGCCTGCGACTGCTCCCGGCGTGCCAGCAGGAACCAGGTGATCGCCGCGCCGAGCACGAACGCGAGCAACGTCCACAGCCAGTTGTGCCGTACCAGCCACCCCATCAGCGCACGCCCTTCGAACGCGCGGGCAGGGCACGGTGCAGCAGCCAGGCGGCGGCGCTGCCGACCACGAACGCGGCCAGCAGCAGGATCCAGACCTGCGCGATCAGCCAACTCATCAAATTCCCCTAAGGAACTCTATGGAACTCGGATCTCGACCCGGCGGTTCGCTATCCGGCCGGCGGAGGTGGTGTTGGGCGCCACCGGACGGGTCTCCCCGTAACCGCGGCTGGTGATGCGCTCGGCGGGTACGCCGAGCCGGACCAGCGTCGCCTTGACGGCGTCGGCACGCTGCTGTGACAGCGGCAGGCTGGTCGCTGGGCTGCCGAGGTTGTCGGTGTGGCCGCCGACCTCGACTTCGACTGAGTCGCAGCTCTTCAGCAGCGAGGCCGCGCGCACCACCGAGGGCCGGGAGGCCTCGTTCACGATGGCGGTCCCGGACAGGAAGACGATCTTGTTCTGCGTCATCAGCCGGGCAAGCCGAGCCTCGAAGGTCTGGCACGCCTCGCTGACCTTCGGCTTGTCGGCGGTCGGCACCTGCAGCTGGTTGGCGATCACCGCACCCGGTACGGCGGTGGCCGCGGCGCGGGCCGCGGTCGCCTTGCTGGCCTGGTCCGCGACCTTGCCGCTGAGAGTGACCGTGGCGCCGTCGTACTTCACCGAGGCCTCGCCGGCCGCGCTCGAGAGCGCCTGCAGCAATGCGGTCAGAGCTGCCGGGTTCGGCAGGCCCGCGGCCGGGTCGACGCTGAGCTGGTTGTCGAACTTCATGCCCTCGGTGAGCAGACCGTCGATCTCCTTGGCCACGGAGTCCTTGGTGGCCTGGTCCCGCACGACCGCCTGGACGGTGAGCGAGTCTTCCGTCCTCGTCACCGCGAAGGGCGCGATCGCCACCTCTTCCTCGGTGGTCGTCGGCGTCTCGGTGGGTGTCGCGGTCGGATCGGCCGTGACCTCCGACTGGGCGACATTGCTGCCGCCCCTGGTGCTCGCGGTCCGAACCCCGTCCACCGCGGCCACCACAGCTCTGGCCTCGGTCGCGTCACCCCCGGCCGGTACGACGACCGTCGCGTCCCGCCCGGAGAAATCGACCTGTACTCCGGTGATGCCGCGGGCGTCGAGTGCTGCCAGCGAACGGTCGCGGAGGTCGTCCTCGGTCGGGCCGGTGCGCACCGCGATCAGCACAGCCGTGAGCAGGACCGGAACGATCAGGGCAGCCAGCACCCAGACAAGTGCGGGCCGCCGCCGGCCGAGTCCGGTACTCGTCGTGGCGGCCGGAGTGTTGTCGGACCGGGATTCGTCCGGGGATCCGGGCACTGTTCCTCCGTCGGATGCGGTCAAAAGTGACCGTGCGCGAGGACATTACTCCGTCAGGCGGCCACTGCGCACGCCAACCCGCGAACGTGCCCGTGGGGATCAGCCCGGGGTGGACTCGGTCAGGCCGATGCGGGTGTGGAAAGTGCGCAGGGGAGCGGGGGACCACCAGGCCCAGCGACCCATCAGACGGAAGGCGGCGGGCACGAGAATGCCCCGGATCAGCGTGGCGTCGATCAGGACGGCCAGGCCGCTGCCGATGCCGAACAACTGGATGAAGCTGACCGAGCTGGTCCCGAAGGCGAAGAAGCTGACCGACAGGATCACCGCCGCCATCGACACGATCCGCCCGCTGCGGGCCAACCCCGTGGTGACCGAGCCGGTCAGGGTGGCGCCTTCGTTGTGCTGTACCTCGATCCGGCTGAGCACGAACACCTCGTAGTTGGCGACCGGACCGGTACTGATCAGGTTGAGTTGCCAACAGCAACAATCCGGCGACCACCGGCAGCGAAGAAGAGCGGGAAGAGCAGCAGAGCGGCGAGCGCGACGGTCAGCGCACTGATCATCCGCCGCCCGATCGGGATCGGAACCCGATAGTGCGGCCGGCGGTCTCCGACGCCGCTGCGAGCCCGTTCGGCTGCCTGGTGGTACGCCGCGACTCAGCGCGACCGTGGAAGGCCCATTCCGTGGCGCTCCGTAGAGAACCCCTGTCCAAGAGTGTCCGGCTTAGGCCAGGGCGCATTTGTGCCAGCGGTGCCTGCAGGTAATCCCTTGACTAAACCTTCGCGGTTGGCCGTACTTATCCTGCGACTGACCCCGGCATGCGGTGAACGGAGGGGCTCCATGGAGAGGCCGCCGGACTCGTCATTGATCATCGGGGTGGCCACGTCCACCGCCGAGCGGGTGCAACTCGCCCGGTTGCTGGGTGGTGCCGACGCGCTGCTGCTCGTCTCCAGTGCAGAACAGGCCCGCGCCTTCCTGGACCTCACGACCGCGTGCGAGTCGACCCCCGTAGTACTGACTCCCACAGTGTTGCCCACGGCATCCAGGGGAGCGGTCACTGCCCAGATCGAGTCACCCCTGCCCACATCTGGTCGCCACCCGGACTCCCGGCCAGCGGTAGTGGCGGCCCCACCCGCAGCGGTCGCGGCACCCACCCACCCCGGCGTTGCGGCACCCACCCACCCCGGCGTCGTGGCTCCCGCAGCGGTTGCGGGACCACCCGCCGTGTTGGTGGGACCGCCCGCGGCGGTGGCGGGCCCGCCCGGGGCGGTGGCGGGTCCGCCCGGGGCGGTGGCCGGTCCGCCCGCGGCGGTGGCCGCAGTACCGGCCTCTGACGAGGCGCTACGTCTCGACGAGGACCGTCGGGTGGCGCGCTGGAAGGACCGCGAGATCCCGCTGACCCGCCTGGAACACGACTTCCTGCACTGCCTGGTGAAAGAACCGGGCCAGGTCTGGACCTACCAGCGCCTCCACCACGCCGTCTGGGGCAACGAACACCTGGGCCACGGCTCCCACATCCACTCAGTCGTCAAACGCCTCCGCCAGAAGCTCGCCGAACTAGGCGCCTCCGTAACCATCCACGCAGTCCGAGGCGTCGGCTTCCACCTCCTACCAGCCGCCTAGAACACAGTTCCTCAGCCAGGATGCTGGTAACACGTCAGGCTGAAGCGGCGAAGGTTGTACCTGGTTCGGCCCCTGCCAACTGGGCCGCAGGGCCTGCTTGGGAGTCGGCTCCGGCCCACGACCCGGCCGCCCGATGACGGGCTCTTCGGCCGCTGGCGCCTTATAGAGCCTGTTGAGGAATGGTGTTGGTTGGCGGAGGGCAGGGCTGGGTGGTCGGTGGGTGTCGGGCCCGTGGGCGGTTGCCCGGGGGGCTGTTAGGTGGTGCAGGTGGTGGTGCGGTGGAGTTTGAGGATGTTGGTGGCGGCGGCTGCGAGGTGGAGTTCGCTGGTGGCGGCTTGGAGGCCGCGGCGGCTGAAGGTGCGGAGTCCGATGAGGTCTTTGAGGTGGCCGATGACGGTTTCGACGGTGGCGCCGCGGCGTTTGTAGGCTTGGTGTGCTTGGGGGTTTGGAGCCGGTGTCGCATTTGTGCGGTCGCGGTGGTGTTGGCCGGTGGTGGTCCGCTGGTGGGGTTGGTGGTCGCGGCCCGGGTCTGGTCGCGGTGTTTGCCCAGCGCGATGAGCCGGTCGGGGCCTTCGGCGGTGAGGTTGTTCTCGGATAGGTAGCCGGCGTCGAACAGGATCAGGTTGATGCCGTGATGGCTGTGGGTTTCCTGGCCTGCTTGGGGTGCTGGTTCGGTGTGGCAGGTGGGTGGGCGGTGGGCCTGCAGGATCGCGGCGGCGTTGGTCGCGGCGGTCATCATCGGGATGGCTTGGTCGGTGTCGGTGGTGTCTTGGGTGAGGGTGGCGGCCAGGATGAGGTGGTCGTCGGTGACGGCGAGTTGGGCGTTGTAGCCCTGGATCCAGCCCTTGCGGGTGGGCATGATCCGCGAGTCGGGGTCGGTGACGTTGCGGCGTGGCTGTCCTTTGGACGGTTTCTTCGCGGCGGCCCGTTCCTGTTCGCGGAGCCTGGCGTCTCGCTCGGCATGGCGTTGTTCGGCCTTGACCAGCGCGGCCCGGGCGACCTGGACCGCGCGGGAGTCCTCGACCCCGACCGGCCGACGCCGACGGCCCGGGACCCGGCCCCGGCGCACCCCTGGCTGCGGTTCGGGGT
>NZ_SLVF01000018.1 GCF_004345365.1 Kribbella sp. VKM Ac-2568 | reverse complement strand
GCCGCCAGCTTCCACCCGACCGCTACGACGGCCGAGCGATGCAGGTCTCTCACCTCCATCCGAAACAACAGCGCCTCGTGGCGCACCACGTGCTCGTCTACCCCGATCGCGTTGACACCGTCGAAGCGGTTCTCGTCGTTGATCAGCACCCGCTTGCCTTCGGCCAGGACAGCGTCGTTGGCAGTGTTCCACGCGACCCCGAGTCCCTCGGCGACCCGGGCCACGGTCAGGTGCTGGCACACGATCGCCTCGAGTGCCCACCGCAGCCCGCGACGCGACAGCTTCGCTCGCGGCTCAGCCGCGAGGCTGGTGTCCTGGCGCCACACGTGACCGCAAGCGGTACACCGGTAGCGGCGCACGGTCACCACGAGCGTCGTCGGCCGCCAGCCCAGCGGCTCGTGGGCCAGCTCCCGGGTCACGGTGTCGCGCGGTACGCCTTCGCAACCACAGCGACGGCACCACTGGTCCGGCTCGACGACCCGGCATGCCAGCACCGCACGGTCGGGCCTGAGTCGTTGGCCGGTGACGGCCAAGCCGAGCTCATCGAGCCGGCAGAACTTGGTCAGGTCAGGGCAGGCAAAGGTAGCGTCAGACAAGTCGAGGTGTGCCAATCTGGAAGACCACGACTTCCGTCCCGAGGCAGCGATGCACAAACGCAGCCGGACGCCCGATCTCGTGTCACCGTCGCAGCGGTCTTCTTCGCGTACCCACTCAGATCGGTCAACGGCGCACCCGATAGCGCAGGTGAAGCACCCGGTTGCCCTGAACAACTACGTCTGGGCCTTCCAGCAGGTGCTGCGCGTCGACGGAGCCGAAGTAACGCTTACCGGACCCGAGCACGACGGGTGCGACGTCCATGCGTACCTCGTCGACCCAACCTGCGGCGAGCGCCTGGCCGCCGACGTCGCCAGCACCGAACTCGACAGTGCGGTCACCCGCAAGCTCCCGCGCCTTGGCCACGGCCGCCTCGATGCCGTCGACAAAGTGGAACGGCGCCTGGAGGTCCCAGCCCTCGGGCGCACCACGGTGACTCACCACGACCACATGGTCGATCCCACTCGGAGGCGTCCCATCCCAGCCGTCGGTGATGTCGAAGGCGTGACGGCCGGCAATGGTCACACCGACCTCGTCCCAGTACGGCCGGACGTAGTCGAACGAAGCCTGCGACACCTTCAGAACGCCACTGTCGTCCAACGGCACGTCACCGCTGACCAGCCACTCGAAGATCGGACCGGGATCGTCGTTCTCAGCCGCGATGAAACCATCCACCGAAACCGACGCGTTCATGACCACTTTCCCCATGGATTCCTCCTCTGTTTGGAGTCCCAAGTCTTGTGCGGCGTGAGCTGTCGCTCTTGTACGAAATCAATCGGCTGGGAGCGGCCAGCCGTCCAGGACGTGGTCGGGATGATCGCGCAGGAATCGCCGCCGGACTTCGGCGTACCGGGTCGGCGTGAGCCCGGTGAACTCCCGGAACTCGCGCACGAAGTGGGCCTGGTCGAAGTAGCCCGCGCCAGCGGCAACGTCTCCCCAGTCGATCGGTGCAGCGACGTCGAGCGCCAACACGGTGGAGCTGAAGCGGTAGCTGCGAGCCAGCCGTTTTGGCGTGACACCGACTACGGCCTTGAACCGCTTCGCCAAATACGTGCTGCTGGCGCGGGCCGCCACACCGATGTCGCTGATCGGCACTGTCCCGCCTGTCGCCGCGACGGCGCTGCTCATTTGGCGGACCAGGTCAAGACCGTCGATCACCCGCAGCCGTCGCACCAGTTCTTCCTCGAGCAACATCAGCATCTCGTGCGGTGCGTCCGCCAAAGTCAGTCGGTGTCGCAATTCAGCGATAGCGGGCTGGCCCCAGATCTGCTCCACGGTCGCAGGTCGGTCGCACAACTCGGCCGCGGGCATCGGAAGGAACGGTGCCAGGCCCCACGGCCTGAAGTGGACGCCCACGGACCGGGTCGGGGTTGGGTAGCTGAACTCCCACGCACGCGTGGGCGTGGTGACCGCGCAGCCGTCGGCGTACTCCACGGCGTCTACGTCGGTGCCTGCGCGGATGAGAAACGGCGCCCCGAGGTTGACGATGAGCAATGGCGCGGGCGCCGCCGGCAGCATCAACCGGGAGTACGGCGGGGCGCCCTCCAGGTAGTAGAGGTCGTCGATCAGCCCGTCCAGCGGCGGACCGGGCACCCTGGACACATACTCCACGCCGACATCATTGCCGACGGCCCATCCGGCATCAAGCGCCGCCGCCAGCATCGAGCCGGCGCCGATCCCTGACGGGCGCTCCGGCGCATTTCGGTCCCCAACTACACCCCACGTTGTGAAGGGCCGTCATGCTGCGGCGCCGGCGGCGGTCGGTCAGGCATCCGTGGGATCGTGCGAGAGTCTGTGCCCAGACCCCTATTGGGGTTGCCCGCCGGAAGTTTCGGTGGAGCCCTCAAGAGAAACGTTGCGCCACAGCCTGCGGGCACGGAGTCGATGGGCGGCATCTGGTGGCGCGTTTAGCGCCCGCCGGACGAAGCCGAGTGGCTAGTGCCTCGTCAAGTAACGTTCGGTGGGTAATCAGGCCGGTGGATCTTGGAGTCGACGGCGAAGTGTCGTTTGGGTTTGGCGTGTTTGTTGCGCCAGCGGACGTAGCCGGCGATCG
This sequence comes from Kribbella sp. VKM Ac-2568, assembly GCF_004345365.1. Classification (GTDB taxonomy): domain Bacteria; phylum Actinomycetota; class Actinomycetes; order Propionibacteriales; family Kribbellaceae; genus Kribbella; species Kribbella orskensis. The sequence continues at coordinate 163,182 of NZ_SLVF01000018.1, read as the reverse complement.
CGGCTTGTGGATGGTCGTAGTGATCGAGAATGCGAGCCATCTTCTGGGTGAAGTCCGGGTCCTTGCTGGCCTTCCAGGTCTTGGTCGCCTGCCACCTGAGCCATCACCACCTCCGCCAGCAAGCCTCCACACCCACCGCCGAACCGGTCAAACCCGACTCGAGTTACGACCCCAACCTTTCCGGACGAGGCACTAGCTAGTCGGAGGAGGACGGCTCCAGGCCGGACTTGGCGTCGAGTTGCTGCAGCAGGTCATGTGCGGCCAGCTCGACGTCCTTGTGCCGCCACTCGGCCGCGCGGTACACGCAGGCGATCAGCCCGCTCCGGTGCACCCGCCGGAAATCCCCGTACACAAAGGCATGCCGCGCCTTCGTCTCGTCATTGGTCCCGACGGTCAACCCCAGATGCCACAGCGCGTACTGCTCCCACCCGTGCTTGTCCAGGAACGCGTTCTGCGCCTCGGCATCGGGCTGCACCTCGCCCCAGTCGCTGTCCAGCACGTACTGCCGGGCCTCGATCATGCCCCGCGCAGCCTCCACCGCCGCTTTGTTGACCTCGTACTTGGCCATAGCGCCAGTGTCACGGATGAGCGCTGGCTCGCCAACGACCTGGACCGTGTTGGAGGGGACGGCGTACGTTGCGCCAGTACGACGCCCAGTCGCTCGCGTGGTCCGGCAACCGAGTGGGCGCGGCGGCAGCGGCGGCTCGGGCGGAGATGACGGCCACCAGGGCGGCCAGTTCCTCGGGAGTCGGGTTGCCCTTGACGACCTGGATCAGTGGCTGGCCGGCTGGGGTCTCGGTCGAGTCGGTCATCGGGTTCCTCCCGTCGGGTGCGGGGTGATCACAGCGGGATGTTCCCGTGCTTCTTGGGCGGGAGGGTGTCGCGCTTGGTGCGGAGCAGGCGCAGTGCGCGGATGATCTCCGCGCGGGTCTCGCTGGGCTTGATCACCGCGTCGATGTAGCCGCGTTCGGCCGCGATGTAGGGGTTGGCCAGGGTGTCTTCGTACTCGGTGATCAACTGCTGGCGGGTGGCCTCGGTGTCGTCGCCGGCTTCCGTTGCGGCGGCGAGTTCGCGGCGGTGCAGAATGTTGACCGCGCCCTGGGCGCCCATGACCGCGATCTGCGCGGTGGGCCAGGCGATGTTCATGTCGGCGCCGAGGTGCTTGGACCCCATCACGTCGTACGCGCCGCCGTAGGCCTTGCGGGTGATCACGGTGATCATCGGGACGGTGGCTTCGGCGTACGCGTAGATCAGTTTGGCGCCGCGGCGGATGATGCCGTTCCACTCCTGGTCGGTGCCGGGCAGGAAGCCCGGCACGTCGACGAAGGTCAGGATCGGCACGTTGAACGCGTCGCAGGTCCGGACGAAGCGGGCCGCCTTCTCGGAGGCGTCGATGTCGAGGGTGCCGGCGAACTGCATCGGCTGGTTCGCGACCACGCCGACCGGGCGGCCCTCGACCCGGCCGAACCCGACGATCAGGTTCGGCGCGAACAGTGCCTGGACCTCGAGGAACTCGGCGTCGTCGACGACCGCCTCGATCACGGTGTGCATGTCGTAGGGCTGGTTCGGCGAGTCCGGGATCAGCGCGTCCAACGCCAGGTCGGTCTCGCTCGGCTCCAGGTCGGCCCGCTCGTCGAAGGCCGGCGGGTCTTCGAGGTTGTTCTGCGGCAGGTGCGAGACCAGTGCCTTCACCCAGTCGATCGCGTCCTCCTCGTCGCTGCCCAGGTAGTGCGCGTTGCCGGACTTGGTGTTGTGCGTGCGGGCGCCGCCGAGTTCTTCCTGGGTGACGTCCTCGCCGGTGACGGTCTTGATCACGTCCGGGCCGGTGATGAACATGTACGACGATTCGTCCACCATCACGGTGAAGTCGGTGACCGCGGGGGAGTACACGGCGCCGCCCGCGCAGGGGCCCATGATCAGGGAGATCTGCGGGATCACGCCGGAGGCGCGGACGTTGCGGCGGAAGATCTCGCCGTACAGGCCGAGGCTGACGACGCCTTCCTGGATGCGGGCTCCGCCGGAGTCGTTGATGCCGATCAGCGGGCAGCCGATCTTCATCGCCAAATCCATCACCTTGACGATCTTCTCCCCGAACACTTCACCCAGGCTGCCGCCGAAGACGGTGAAGTCCTGCGCGAACACGCACACCTGGCGGCCGTCGATGGTGCCGAACCCGGTCACCACGCCATCGCCGTACGGGCGGTTGGCGTCCAGGCCGAACGCGGTCGAGCGGTGCCGGGCGAACTCGTCCAGCTCGGAGAAGGAGCCCTCGTCCAGCAGCATCGCGATCCGCTCCCGGGCGGTCTTCTTGCCCCGGGCATGCTGCTTCTCCACCGCGCGCTCGGACCCGGCGTGCACGGCCTCGTCCAGCCGGTGCTCCAGGTCCGCGATCTTCCCGGCGGTGGTGTGGATATTCACGGTCTCTCCCATAAGCGGGCACTCTAACTTCCCCGGCACCGACTTGGCGGGCACAGCCGGATGACGATGGCCACACCGGGCGTAATGGGGCCGGTCAGCAGGAGGCGGTCGGGCCGACGACGAACAGCTTGGTGAGGCGGGCGGCCAGCGCCAGGTCGCCCCGGACCGAGAGACGCTGTTTCAGTACTGCGAGCACGGGGTCCTCGTTGCCGGTGACAATCTTGAGCAGCGTGGCCGGGTCGGTCCGGACCGAGATCGCGGGTGGTTCGGAGTAGTCGGTCAGCACCCGGCAGGAGCCGTCGCTGACCCGGATCCGGTACTCGTCGACGCCGCCGCCACCGGCTCCGGTGATCTGCCAGGCGACGACCGCGTCGAATCCCGCCGCCCGCGCGGGGCGGAGGTACTCCGGCATCCGGCGAAAGATCTCGCGCAACGCGACCTCTCGCACACCCCCGATGAGCCGATGCCGGAGTTCTCGCTCCGAGGTCCGGTCGACCAGCCGGGCGAGTTCGGCCATGTCGAGGGCGGTGAAGTCATCCGACTCCAGCCACCGCGCGCTGCCACGTTCGGCCATCCAGGACCTCCCACGACAGTTCCTACCAGACCGTAGGAATTTCCTACGCTCTGCTAGCTTTGTCAAGTGGTCAGCCCTGAAGACCCGGTTGCGGAACCTCGCCGCCGCGCCGCGCACCTGGGTCCGGAGCGCAGGCGCCCCCTGATCCTGGACGCCGCCCTCGAGGTCTTCTCCGAGCGCGGCTTCGCCGGTACGACGATGCAGTCGGTGGCCGACGCCGCCGGTGTCACCAAGCCGGTCGTCTACGACTCCTTCGCCAACCGCGACGAACTGCTGCTCGCCCTGCTGGCCCGCGAGGAGCAGCACCTGGTCCTCTCGATCATGGCCGCGTTGCCGGCCGACCCGACCGTCGGTACGCCGGAGGAGCACGTGCTCGAAGGCCTGACCGCGTTCCTGGAGACGGCGGCCAAGTCGCCGCAGTCCTGGCGGATCGTCTTCGGCGCCCAGTACGGCGCGGCGCCCGCCGTGGCCGACCGGGTCCGGGCCGCTCGCGCCTTCCTGGTGGAGGGTCTGCGGCTGACCCTTGTGCAATCGTTGCCGGGGGTCACCGAGCCGGACGCGAACCTGCCGGTGCTCGCCGAGATGCTCGCCTCGATGACCGAGGCCTGCGCCCGGATGCTCGTTGTCGACGGCACCGACCGGACCCCGGCCCAGCTCGCCAAGGTGGTCTCCCAGGTCGTCGGCGGCGGCTTCGGCAACGTCTAGCCCCGGCCGCCCGGTCCAGGTCGTTACTGTCGCGTCACCCCCACTCTTCGTCACGCTAAGTCACGGTTGTCGCTCACTGGTCGGACTGGGAGGCGAGAGTGTGCGGCCACGGATATCGTGGGCGAACGTGACCGAGACCGGCAGTCAGGCGAACGCCCGCACCCGTACCCGCGCACGTTTCGAAGTCCCCGAGGAACTGCGTGCCGACGTGCGCCTGCTCGGCGAGCTGCTCGGCCGCGTCCTGGTCGAGTACGCCGGCCAGCCGCTGCTGGACGACGTCGAGAGACTCCGCGAGCTGACCATCGCCGGAGACGGCGAAGGGGCAGAGCGGCTGGTCGCCTCCTGGCCGTACGAGCGCGCCGAGGACGTCGCCCGCGCCTTCACCTGCTACTTCCACCTCACCAACCTGAGCGAGGAGCTGCACCGCGCCCGCGTACTGCGCGAGCGCGACCGCGCTGGTGACGCGCCGTCGGTGTCGGAGCTCGCCCAGGCGGTCGAGAAGATCTCGCTGGAGTCCGGGGAGCAGCAGGCCCGGGCTCTGCTCAACGGTCTCGAGTTTCGCCCGGTGCTGACCGCCCACCCCACCGAGGCCCGGCGGCGCGCGGTACTGGCGACCATCCGGCGGATCTCGACGCTGCTGGAGGAGCGGAGCGACCCGCGGACCGGCGACAGCGAGCTGGCCGAGAACCAGCGCCGCCTGGTCGAGCAGATCGACATCCTCTGGCGCACCTCGCAGCTGCGGACCAGCCGGCCGACCCCGCTGGACGAGGTCCGCTCGGCGATGGCGGTGTTCGAGGAGACCCTGTTCGATGTCGTGGGCAACGTCTACCGGCGGCTCGACGACGCGCTGGCGGGGGAGGCCGCCGGCACCAAGCAGCCGGTGGTGGCGCCGTTCGTCCGGCTCGGCTCGTGGATCGGCGGCGACCGGGACGGCAACCCGAACGTCACAGCCGCGATCACCCGCGAGGCGATGCAGATCCAGGCCGACCATGTACTGCGTGCCCTCGAGGGCGCCACGGACCAGCTCGGCCGCGCCCTCACCCTGGACGCGGCGACCACTCCGCCGTCCGCGCCGGTCCGGCGGATCCTGGAGGATGCCCGCGCGGTCAACCCCGACCTGATCGCCGATATCGAGACCCGGTCGCCGTCGGAGCCGCACCGCCAGCTGTTGCTGCTCGCAGCGCGCCGGCTGGCTGCCACTCGCGCCCGGGACGCCGACTTCGGCTACCCCCGCGCCACTGACTTCCTGCACGAGCTCAAGGTGCTGCAGGACTCGCTGGTGTCCGCCGGAGCTCCACGCCAGGCGTACGGCGAGCTGCAGCAGCTGATCTGGCAGGTGAGCTCGTTCGGCTTCCACCTGGCCGAGCTCGAGGTCCGGCAGCACTCGTCGGTGCACACGAAGGCGCTGGAGGATGTCCTCGGCGGCGGCGAGCTCTCCGACCAGACAGAGGAAGTACTGGCCACTCTTCGGGTGATCGGGCAGATCCAGCAGCGCTTCGGCCCCGAGGCCTGCCGCCGGTACGTCGTGTCGTTCACCCGCAACGCCGGGGACCTCGCGGCCGTCTACGAGCTGGCCGACGCCGCGATGGACGGCCGCCCGATCGAGCTGGACGTAGTACCGCTGTTCGAGACCGGTGAGGACCTGCAGAACTCGGTGGAGGTGCTGGACAACGCGATCCAGCTCACCCGGGTCCGGCACCGCCTCACGGCCAACGACCGGCGCTTCGAGGTCATGCTGGGCTACTCCGACTCCGCCAAGGACGTCGGCCCGGTCTCGGCCACGCTGGCCCTGTACGACGCGCAGGCGCGGATAACCGCGTGGGCGCAGCGCAACGCGATCCGGCTGACCCTGTTCCACGGCCGGGGTGGTGCCCTGGGCCGTGGCGGCGGTCCCGCGAACCGCGCGGTACTCGCCCAGGCTCCGGGGTCGGTCGCGGGCCGGTTCAAGCTCACCGAGCAGGGCGAGGCGATCCCCGCCCGCTACGGCAACGCCGCGATCGCCCAACGCCACATCGAGCAGGTGACGGCCGCGACCCTGCTGGCCTCCACCCCTGCCATCGAGGAGCGTGCCGCCGCTGCGGCCGACCGGTTCGCCGTCGTCGAGAAGACCATGGACGAGGCCTCCCGTACGACGTACCACCGGCTTGTGAAGGCCCCGGGGTTCGCGGAGTGGTTCGGCCGGGTGACCCCGCTGGAGGAGCTGGGGCAGTTGCCGCTGGGATCCCGGCCGGCGCGACGCGGAGTGGCTGTGTCGAGCCTGGAGGACCTGCGGGCGATCCCGTGGGTCTTCGCCTGGTCGCAGGCCCGGGTGAACGCCCCGGGCTGGTACGGGCTCGGTTCCGCCTTGGCCGCTGTCGGGGACGTCGCAGTACTGCAGGACGCGAACAAGAACTGGCCGTTGTTCCAGGTGATGCTGGAGAACGCCGAGATGTCGCTGGCCAAGACGGACCGGCGCATCCTCGGGCGCTACCTCGAGCTTGGCGACCGCCAGGACCTCACCCAACAGATGCTGGACGAGCACGAGCTGACCACCGAGTGGGTGCTGAAGGTGCTCGACGGGGATCGGCTGCTCAGTGGCCGCCGGGTGCTCGGCCGCGCGGTCGAGCTGCGCAACCCGTACGTGGATGCGCTGAGCTACCTCCAGTTGCGAGCCCTGCGGACGCTGCGGACGGATGACTCGCTGGACGAGGAGCAGATCGTCCGGACCAGGCGGTTGCTGCTGCTGACCGTGTCAGGCGTTGCCGCCGGCCTGCAGAACACCGGCTGATGTTCGAGGACCTGGACAGGCCGCCGCTCGACGCGCGGTTCTTGCAGGGGCGGCTGGTCCGTCCCGGCTCCCTGTGGAGCCAGATCGACGTACTGGTCGAGACGGAGTCGACCAACGCGGTAGTGGCGGCAGCAGCACGCGCTGGAGCGGCCGAGGGGCTGGTGGTAGCGGCGGAGTACCAGTCGTCGGGCCGTGGGCGGCTGGGCCGTACGTGGACCACTCCGGCTCGCTCTGCCCTGCTCATGTCGGCCCTGCTGCGCCCGACGGCTGTCGCGGCTGTCCGCTGGCCGTGGTTGGGCCTGTTGGTCCCGCTGGCCGTCGCTGCGGCCGTTCGCCGTGTCGGGGAGATCCCGGCGCAGGTGAAGTGGCCCAACGACGTACTGGTGGAGGACCGCAAGCTGGCTGGAATCCTGCTGGAACGGGTGGACGGCCCGGCCGCGGTCGTGGGCATCGGCCTGAACGTCACCTTGCGCGAGGACGAGCGCCCCCACCCGGCGGCGACCTCGCTCGCCCTGGAAGGCGCCGCGACCACGGATCGCGCGACGGTGATGGCCGCAGTACTGCGCGAGCTGGCGACGCGGTACCAGACCTGGGTGGAGGCTGCCGGGGATCCCGCGGTGATCCTGCCGGAGTACACCGAGCTGTCAGCCACCTTCGGGCGCTCCGTACGGGTGGAACTACCCGACGGCACATTCCTGGAGGGCACGGCCAAGGAGATGGACGCGGACGGCCGCCTGGTGGTCGACACCGCCGACGGCCCTCGTCCGCTGGCCGCCGGCGATGTGACTCATTTGCGTACTAGTGGGTGAAGAGCTTGGCCGCGGTGACGAGCGTCTGGATCACGCCGTAGCCGAGTAGTACCGCGACCAGCGCCCAGGAGACGACGAGACGGGGTGTCTGGTTCATTTAGCTGCCTCCGATGCTGTTTCCTTGCTCTGCTCGTGGAACCGGGCCGCGACCGGGCGGATCAGCAGGTTTGCGATGAAGCCGATCGCGAGCACGCCGATCATGGTGAACAACGCCGGTCGGTAGGCCTCGGCCGTCAGCGTGCCCGGCTTGCCCTCCCGGTCGAGGAAGCCGTTGATGATGAGCGGCCCGGCGATGCCGGCCACGGACCAGGCGGTCAGCAGCCGGCCGTGGATGGCGCCGACCTGGTAGGTGCCGAACAGGTCGCGCAGGTAGGCCGGGACGGTGGCGAATCCGCCGCCGTAGAAGGAAATGATCACCGCCGCCAGCAGGACGAAGATCGCCGTGCTGTTGTGCCCGACCGTCGCCAGCAGGAAGTAGGCGATCATGCCCACGCCCAGGTACATCATGTAGATCGGCTTGCGGCCGATGACGTCGGAGGTCGTCGACCAGGCGAACCGTCCGCCCATGTTGAAGATCGACAGCAACCCGACGAAGCCCGCGGCCGCGGCCACCGCGATCGACGACTTGCCGTCGTCACCGCGGAAGAAGTCCTGGATCATCGGGCTGGCCTGCTCGAGGATGCCGATGCCCGCGGTGACGTTGCAGGCCAGGACGACCCACAGGAGCCAGAACTGCGGGGTTTTGATCGCGTTCGCGGCCGACACGTTCGCGGTCGTGACGAGGGCCTTCGTGTCCACGTTGGCCGGGTCGAACCCGTCCGGCTTCCAGCCCTCGGCGGGAACGCGGATGTTGAACACGCCGAACATCATCACGACGAAGTAGCCGATGCCGAGGGTGAGGAACAGCGCGACCAGCGCACCACCTCCGGCCACCGACGCGGAGTTGTCCGGGTCGTAGCCGTCGTCGTACAGGCTGAGCAGCTGCCGCGACAGCGGGCTGGCCACCAGCGCGCCGCCGCCGAAGCCCATGATCGCCAGGCCGGTCGCCAGGCCCGGCCGGTCGGGGAACCACTTGATCAGCGTGGACACCGGCGAGATGTAGCCGATCCCGAGCCCGATGCCGCCGATCACGCCGTAGCCCAGGTAGACCAGCCAGAGCTGGCTGGTCCCGATGCCGAGTGCGCCGACCAGGAAGCCGCTGGCCCAGAAGCAGGCGGACACGAACATCGCCTTGCGCGGGCCGTTGCGCTCGACCCAGGTGCCGCCGACCGCGGCGGACAGGCCGAGCATCACGATCGCGATACTGAAGATGATCCCGATCTGGGTCTGGCTGGCGTCGAAGTGCTTGACCATCGAGGTCTTGTAGACGCTGGTCGCGTACGCCTGACCGATGCACAGGTGGACCGCCAGGGCGGCCGGCGGGATCAGCCAGCGGCTGTAGCCCGGGGGCGCGACGGTGTGCTCCCGATCGAGGATCGACAAGATGCCCATCACTGCTCTCCTCAGTTGTCCAGCCCCCCGACGGTGACGCCGCGTACTCGCGTGGTACCCCCTCGCGCATCTTTGCGGACTGTATCCATTTTGTGAAGCATCAAATTAGTTAAGGTTCAACCATCAGTTGGGCTGCCCCGCCTGAACGTGTCGGGCGGCGACAGCGGCCCCGGGAACTGTGAGACTGGAGACATGGCAATCTCGGCGAAGTTGTTGGGTGAGGACGAGTACGTCGTCGTCAGCACCCGGACGCACTGGAAGGCGCTGATCTTCCCGGTCTTCCTGCTGCTCGTGGTGGCGGCCGGCGGCGGCTTCCTGGCCGCGATCGTGCCCCAGGGCAGCCTGCAGACCCCGGGCCGGATCGCGATCGGTGTGGTCGGCCTGGTGGTGCTGATCGTGTTCGGCGCCAAGCCGTTCCTGAAGTGGTTCTTCTCGACCTACACGCTGACCAACCGGCGGCTGATCACCCGGCACGGCATCCTCACTCGGACCGGCCGCGACATCCCGCTGATGCGGATCAACGATGTGTCCTACGAGCACGGCCTGATCGACCGGATCCTCGGCTGCGGAACGCTGCACATCGAGTCCGCCGGTGAGCGCGGCCAGGTGATCCTGCCGGACGTGCCGCACGTCGAGCACATGCACCTGCAGATGTCGGACCTGCTCTTCGGCGGCCCCGAGGGCAAGCCTGGCGACGGCATCCTCGACGACGAGGCCCCGCCGGAGCACCTGCAACGCCGTCCCCGCCAGCAGCAGCCCGCCGAGCCGGACGCCGAAACCCTCTTCAGCTCCGACGACAACGATCGCCGCTGACCGAGCCTGGGAAGCCGGCAGGCGTCTCTCGAGGAGAGTTGTGGAAGACAAGGGACAGGAGCAGGCGGCCCCAGAGGTGCAGGACCGGACGCCGGTGCCACCAGCGCGATCGCGGACAGCGCGGGCGGCTACGCGGCCTTCACGCTGTTCCCCGAGAACGCCTCGGTCCTTACCGTCGAGTACAAGGTCAACCTGCTCGCACCGGCCGAAGGTGAACACCTCGAGGCAGTCGGGAAGGTGCTCAGGTCCGGACGGACGCTGACCGTGTGCCAACTGGAGGTGTTCGGCGTCCAGGGCGCGCAGCGGTCACTCGTGGCGGCGGGCCAGCAGACCTTGATCTGCGTCGAGGCCCGAGCCGAACAGTGAGGTGGGAGTCAGCGGATGACCGGGAGGTCGCCGGTGCTCTCGGCGTCCAGGGCAGCTGGGCTGTCCGGCGCCTTGGGGTGCTCCGCCTCGTCCAGTTCGATCTCCTCGCGGAAGACGAACTTGCGGTACGACCAGAAGCGGAACAGAGTGCCCAGACCCAGGCCGATGACGTTCGCGGCGATGTTGTCGGCCAGCGCGTTGTGCAGGTCGAGGACGTAGCGGGAGAAGCCGAGGCAGGCGGCCGCGATGAGCAGGCCGATGCCGTTCAGTACGAAGAAGAGCACGTACTCGCGGTGCAGCCCTGTGCGCTCCCGGTGCTTCCAGGTCCAGTGCCGGTTGCCCAGGTACGTCGCGACGGTGGCCACCGTGACCGAGATCACCTTCGCGGTCAGCGGCTTGTGGTGCAGCATGCCGTCGCCCGGCGTACCGAACACGAGAGGGTTGTCGAAGACGAGCCAGTTGTAGATCGGCAGGTCCACGATCATGCCGAGCAGTCCGACCAGACCGAACTTGGCCACTTCCTGCACCAGGTGCTCCACCTGGCGGTACAGCCTTGTGACGATCTTCAACGGTCCAGGAAACTCTCTGTGAACACGGACTACTGGTCAGGGCGGTCTCCCACGGTACCCGGCAACCGGTCCGACCCCGAAATCCGCCGCGCGCCGAACCAGCCCCCGGCGTACCGCCTGTTGTCAGCACATTAGGCTCCACCCGTGAAGTTCGAGCGGAAAGATCTACCCGTCGGAACTCCCGTGGTCGGCATGGTCGGGGGTGGTCAGCTGGCGCGGATGACGCAGGAGGCGGCGGTCGCGCTGGGGATCCAGTTGCGGGTGCTGGCGGAGGGGCCGGCGGTGTCCGCCGCCCAAGCCGTCGCCGACGCGCCCGTGGGCGACTATCGCGACCCCGAGACCGTACGCCGATTCGCCGCCGAGGCGGACGTGGTCACGTTCGACCACGAGCACGTGCCGACCGACCTGCTCCGTCAGCTCGAGGCGGACGGGATCAAGGTGCGGCCGGGTCCGGACGCGCTGGTGCACGCCCAGGACAAGGCGGTGATGCGGCAGCGGCTGGACGCGTTCGACGCCCCCGCGCCGGCGCACCAGGTGGTCGCGTCCAAGGCGGATGTGGAGGACTTCGCCAAGCGCATCGGCGGCTTCCCGATCATCTTGAAGACCACCCGCGGCGGATACGACGGCAAGGGCGTCTGGGTGGTTGAGAGTGCCGACGACCCGAGCGTCGAGGAGGCGTTCCGGGCGACGGTGCCGATCCTCGCCGAGGAGAAGGTCGACTTCGTCCGCGAGCTGTCCGCGGTGGTCGCGCGGTCGCCGCACGGCCAGGCGGTCGCTTACCCGGTGGTGGAATCCGTGCAGAAGGACGGGATTTGCGTCGAGGTCACCGCGCCCGCGCCAGGTCTCGCGCCGGACCGGGCCGCCCAGGCCCAGCAGACCGCGCTGCTGATCGCCAAGGAGCTCGGCGTGGTCGGGATCCTCGCGGTCGAGATGTTCGAGGCCCGCGACGGCCGACTGCTGGTGAACGAACTCGCGATGCGCCCGCACAACACCGGCCACTGGTCGATCGAGGGCGCCGTCACCAGCCAGTTCGAGAACCACCTGCGCGCGGTGCTCGACCTGCCGCTCGGGTCACCCGCGGCGCGTGCGCCGTACACGGTGATGGTGAACGTGCTCGGTGGTGACTCCGAAAGCACAGCGGACATGCACTACGGCTTGCTGCACTGCATGGCGCGTGATCCCGGGCTGAAGGTCCACTTCTACGGGAAGTCCGTGAAGCCGGGGCGCAAGATCGGCCACGTCACGGCGTACGGGGACGACCTGGAGGAGACGCGCGAGCGCGCGCGGCACGCGGCGGCGTACCTGACCGGCACGATCGACGAATGACCGGCACCACCGACGGAGGACTGGCAGCATGAGCGTGGGAATCGTGATGGGGTCCGACTCGGACTGGCCGACGATGAAGGCGGCGGCGGAGGTGTGTGTCGAGTTCGACGTGCCCTTCGAGGCCGACGTGATCTCCGCGCACCGGATGCCGGTGGAGATGATCGACTACGGCCGCGCGGCGCACGGGCGCGGGCTGAAGGTGCTGATCGCCGGGGCCGGTGGGGCCGCGCATCTGCCCGGCATGCTCGCCGCGGTGACCCCGCTGCCGGTGATCGGCGTCCCGGTGCCGCTGAAGTATCTGGACGGGATGGACTCGCTGCTGTCGATCGTGCAGATGCCCGCCGGGGTTCCAGTGGCCACCGTGTCGATCGGGAACGCCCGCAACGCGGGGCTGCTCGCGGTACGGATCCTGGCCGCGCATGACGAGAAGCTGCTGGACCGGATGACCGCCTTCCAGGAGAGCCTGGCCGAGCTGGCGCGGGCGAAGGGAAGCACCGTCCGTGATGGCGCGGAACAGTTGCGTAAATCCTGACCGTTCCCAGTTTCCACAGCCTCGGGCAGGGTAGCCGTGTGATCCCGTCCATTGTCGTCTAAGGTCGTCGATCGTGACTCCGCCCGCAGAACCGGACACACAGCGCATCCCGGTCCGCTACTGGATCTGGCTGTTCGGCGCCGCTGTGTCCCTCCTCGGCGACCTGACGATGACGTTCGCCATCGGATGGTCCGCCAGCCAGCACGGTGGCCGGACCGCCGGGCTGGTGCTCCTCCTGGCCGCCGCGCCACGCGCCGCCCTGTTGCTGATCGGTGGTGCCGTCGGCGACCGGTACGGCGCGCCCAAGGTGCTGCTAGCCAGTTGTACGGCGATGTTCCTGCTCACGCTGGCGTTGGTGCCGGCCACACTGGCTGTCGGTGAGCCCGTCTGGCTGCTGCTCGCGACCGCGCTCGTCGTCGGCGTGATCGACGCGTTCTTCCTGCCGTCGTCCCGGTCGATGCCACGGCTGCTGGTGCCGGCGGAGCAGGTGCCGCGGGCGCTGGCGAGCTTCCAGGTGACCGGCGTCGTCTTCGCCGTCACAGGTACGGCGGTCGGCGGTGTGCTGGTGGGCTGGTTGGGGCTGACGGCGGCGTCCGGGTTCGACGCGCTGACCTTCGGCGTGATGATCGTCGTCCTGCTCGTACTGCGGGAGCCCGCGCCGGAGCAGACGGGTCCACGGACGGGCATGTTCCGCTCGATCGCGGTCGGCATCAGGATGGCCTTCGGCCGCCCGCTGACCCGCGCGCTGCTGATCACGATGACGGCGGCGGCAGGTCTGCTGATGCCGTTGGACGCCCTGCTGCTGCCCTTGCTGGCAAGGGCTCACGGCTGGGACGCGTCGACCGCTGGTCTGCTGGTGGCCAGCCGCAGCCTGGGCGTCGGCGTGATCGCGCTGCGCATCCTCACCCGCGGTGCCTTCCCGCGGCCCGGTATGTTCGCCGCCTTCGGACTACTGTTGGCCGGCGTCGGGCTGCTGGGGTTGGCGGTGCTGGATCCGCTGCCGCTGACGATCGCGGCCGGCGTGGTCAGCGGCATCGGTGTCGGGACGTTCACGGGCCACGTGCTGCCGCTGCTGATGAACTCGGTCGAGCGCGAGTACCAGTCGCGCCTGCAGTCTGTCGTGGTGCTGTGCCAGAGCCTCGCGCTGGTGGTGATGAACCCGGTGCTCGGCACGTTCGCGGACGTGGACAGCGTCGGCATCACGGGCGTGTGCCTCGGCATCGCCGTCGCCTCGATCCTGATCGGCCTGATCGCCCTGACCCGCCCGGTCCTCCGCAACGCCACCGTGGCTTAGCTCAACGCAAAAGCTGGGGCTCACAGGATCGTGAGCCCTAGCTCCCGCGGTACTACGGCTTGCCGGGGGCCTTGTAGGTCCAGCCGGCGTCGCGCCACTTCTTCGAGTCGAGGGACAGCCTCGCGTCGACCACCACCGGGTTCTCGACCGCACCCCGCAGCGCGGCCGGGTCGAGCTCGCGGAACTCGGGCCACTCGGTGAGGTGCAGGACCAGGTGTGCACCCTCGCACGCCTCGGCCGCGGAGGCGGCGTACCGCAGCGTCGGGCGGACCCGGCGCGCGTTCTCCATCGCCTCCGGGTCGTAGACGGTGACGGTCGCACCGTGCAGCTGGATCCGGCCGGCCACGTCGAGCGCGGGCGAGTCCCGGACGTCGTCGGTGCCGGCCTTGAAGGCGGCGCCGAGCACGGTGACCTTCTTGCCGACCCATTCGGCGCCGAGCAGTTCGTGCACCACGTCGACGATCCGGCCGCGGCGGCGCTGGTTGATGTCGTCGACCTCGCGGAGGAGGGTGATCACCTCCTCGACGCCGAGCTCACCCGCCCGGGCCATGAACGCGCGCAGGTCCTTGGGCAGACAGCCCCCGCCGTACCCGGGGCCTGCGTTCAGCATGCCGCGGCCGATCCGCTTGTCGTGGCCGAGCGCGTCGGCCAGCTGGGTGACGTCCGCGCCGGCCGCGTCGGCCATCTCCGCGAGCGCGTTGATGAAGGAGATCTTCGTGGCCAGGAAGGCGTTCGCGCCGCCCTTCACCAGCTCCGCGGTGGGCCGGTTGCAGACCACCACCGGGGTGCCCTCGGCGATCGGCTGGGCGAACACCTCGCGCATCCTGGCCTCCGCCGCCGGAGTCTGGACGCCGAAGACGAGGCGGTCGGGGTGCAGGGTGTCCTCGACGCCGTGCGCCTCGCGGAGGAACTCCGGCTGCCAGGCGATCTCGATGCCCTCGCCGGCGGGAGCCTCCGTGTGAAACCGCTGCTCCACCACGTTCGACGTACCGACCGGGACGGTGGAGCGGCCGACCACCAGGCACGGCCGGGTCAGGCCCGGCGCGAGCATGTCGACCACCGAGTTCACCTGGGACAGGTCGGCGGCATCGCTGCCCTCGGTCTGCGGCGTGCCCACGCAGATGAAGTGCACGTCGGCCCAGTCGGCGATCTCGGCGTAGTCCTTGGTGAAGCGCAGCCGGCCGGAGTCCACGTGTTTCTTCAGCAGTGGATCCAGCCCCGGTTCGTACAACGGAGCCTTGCCGTCGTTGAGCAGCTTCAGCCGGTGCTCGTCGATCTCGACGCCGATCACGTCGAAGCCGAACTCGGCCATTCCGGCGGCGGTGTTGGCGCCGAGGTAGTTCGTGCCGATCACCGCGATCCGCAGCGGTCGCTCGCTGGTGGGCGTGCCTTCAGTCATGCCCGCGACTCTACCGATGCCGATGAGCAGCCGATGACAGGCTCATGGCCACCGGGTGCCGCGAGGGTGCGCTGTTGGTCACTTTCCGGGTACGCCGGGTCCCGGTGACGGGCGATTCGTCGTACATTGCAACTCGTGAGTAACTCATTCGACCTGTACGCGCTGTCCGAGGAGCACCAGGCGATCCGCGAGGCCGTTCGCGACGTCTGCGACGCGAAGGTGGCCCCGAACGCGGGCGACGTCGACGAGCTCGCCGAGTTCCCCAAGGCGTCGTACGACGCGCTCAAGGCGTCGGACTTCCACGCCCCGCACATCCCCGAGCAGTACGGCGGCGCCGGGGCGGACGCGCTCGCCACCGTGATCGTGATCGAGGAGGTGGCCCGCGCCTGCGCGTCCACCTCGCTGATCCCGGCGGTGAACAAGCTCGGCACGCTGCCGTTGCTGTTGTCCGGGTCGGACGAGGTCAAGGAGAAGTACCTGCCGCCGGTGGCCGCGGGTGACTCGATGTTCTCGTACTGCCTGTCGGAGCCCGAGGCCGGCTCGGACGCCGTCTCGATGAAGACCCGCGCGGTGGCGGACGGCTCGGAGTACGTGCTGAACGGTGTGAAGCGCTGGATCACCAACGCCGGCGTCAGCGACTTCTACACGGTCTTCGCGGTGACGGACCCGGATGCCCGGTCGAAGGGGATCAGCGCCTTCGTGGTCGAGAAGTCCGACGACGGCGTCTCCTTCGGCGCCCCGGAGAAGAAGCTCGGCATCAAGGGCTCGCCGACCCGCGAGGTGTACTTCGACAACGTCCGGATCCCCGCGTCCCGGATGATCGGCGCCCCCGGCACCGGCTTCAGCACCGCGATGGCGACGCTGGACCACACCCGCGTGACGATCGCCGCCCAGGCGCTCGGCATCGCGCAGGGCGCGCTCGACTACGCCCTCGGGTACGTCAAGGAGCGCAAGCAGTTCGGCAAGGCGATCGCCGAGTTCCAGGGCCTGCAGTTCATGCTCGCCGACATGGGCATGAAGATCGAGGCGGCCCGCCAGCTCACCTACGCCGCCGCGGCCCGCTCCGAACGCGGCGACTCCGACCTCACCTACTTCGGCGCCGCCGCCAAGTGCTTCGCCTCCGACGTGGCGATGGCCGTCACCACCGACGCAGTACAACTCCTCGGCGGCTACGGCTACACCCACGACTACCCAGTCGAACGCATGATGCGCGACGCCAAAATCACCCAGATCTACGAAGGCACCAACCAGGTCCAGCGCATCGTCATGGCCCGCCAACTCCTCAAGGGCCTCAGCTGACCGCATCTGCGCAGGTCAAAGCGGGATGCTTTGTCTCAGCTCCGTGACTGCTCCGTCGAACCGCCGCGGCCTCACGACATGGTTGCGCGGCGGTTTGGAGTTCATCTCCAGCTTCCTGTGAGATCCTCCGAGGGGATCTCCTGAGCGCGGCTGCGTGGGCTCAGCCACCAGCCTTCGCGCGCGCCGCCGACTCGGCAGCAGCACGATCGGAGTAGCCCGGGTGTCGGGCGTCGATCAGATCGGCATACGTGGTCGTTCGCGAGAGGTAGTCGACCACAAAGGGGCAGATTGCGGTGAGCGTGCCCTCGCGGGAGCGGATCTCATCGAGCACTCGACGCACCATCGCGCCCGCCACGCCCTGGTGTTGATGACTTGACTCGACTTCGGTGTGCTGGAGGGCGTACCGGTTGGGCCTCAGATGGGTGTAGTAGAGCCAGCCGACCAGCTCGCCGTCTCGGTAGAGTTCGAAGCGGCCTTGGCTGGTGTTGTCAATAAGGTCTTCGGCAGCCGCTGCGTGTTCTTCACTGCTCATCGGCCCACTCCCTCAACGTTTATCTCCGGCTTGCGATCGGGCAGTGCCCGCTTCGGACTCTGCAGTCCAAGTATGGCGTGGGGATGCTCGCGATGCATCACTGAAGTGCCGTAAGTTTGGACTGGATAGTCCGCACGCGCCCTCGCGGGTGCTGGCTAGACCAACCGACTAGAGACGAACGAGGCGAGAAGAGAGCATGAAGCCATCACCGGCCGCCGTCGAGGTGCGCAAGGACGAGACCACCCGCCTCTACGAGGCACTGATCGATGGCCAGGTCGTCGGTAACCTGGCTTACGAGACTACCGGCGGGCGGGTCTCGCTCACGCACTCCTACGTGGACCAAGACCAACGGCATCGAGGCGTCGCTTCGGCCCTGACGCGCTACGCGCTAGAAGACCTGAGCCAGAGTCAGACCAAGACCGGTATCTACTGCGGCTTTGTTGCTGACTACGTCCAAGACCACCCCGAATGGAACAACGCCGTCGACATCAACCGCTCGTCTTTCATCGCCACTCGCACCGCCCGAGACACGACCAGCGGGCGCTGACGCTATGGACGACTTGCACGTCACCATCGAGCCTGAGCGCCTCGTCACCTCGACCCTCATCCTGCGGTCCTGGTCTGCCGAAGATCCCCAGCTCGCGATGAGATGGCATCCGCGGCCCGAGGCCCGGGGTCGCGCTGTGGCCGGCCAGGTTGGGCATGCTCTGGCCCAGCAGGCGTTCTCGCGATCGACGTCAATGAGGTCTTCGTCGCCGCGCCGGCACGAAACGCGGGAAGCATCGCCGTTGCCAGGAGTGACAGCCGTCGATGTCTTCGACTGGGCGCATGGCAGCGTACGACTGGTACTGCGGATGGGCCGGCCCGACCTCCACAAGATCCGACCTTGAAACTCGATGGACTACTCCTATGACCCAGCTGGTCTGGACGACTGGTGAACTCGACGGATGGCGCCCGCCGGGACCTTCCTGCGTCCTCGTTTGACCACGGGGAAGCGAGGTCGCGAGGCTCGCAGCGTGGGGATCTTGGCTTTCAATCAGCTGGATCGTTCAGACAAGCTCTCGATGTGCGCAAGCGCCATATCGATCGAGGTTGCCATCGGGGTGACGTTCCGCGCGGTCTGAGACAGCATGTAGCCACCCTGGAGGGCGGCCATGAGCCCGGTTGCGAGCTGGTCGATCGAGACGTCGGGCGGAAGGGCACCACCGTCTTGAAGCCTCTGCAACACACCTGCCAGGAGTCCCTGCCACTCGCTGAACAACCCGGCCAGGGCTTGGCGTGCGAGAGCGTCGTGATCGGAAACCTCAGAGGCCAGTGAGCCGAGCGCGCACCCGTAGGCGCCATGCCGGAGCGCGTTGTTCTGGACCAACGCGTCCCGCCAGCGTCGCAGGCCCCGGAACGTCGATACGTGGCCGAGTGCGTCGCGCTCGCGCTCGATGACGCGTTGGCCCACATGGTCGACGACGGCGCGCACGAGTGCCTCTTTACCGTCGAAGTGGTGGTAGAGCTGTGACTTGCTCGCACCACTCGCCGCGAGCACGTCATCAAGCGTGGTAGCTCCGACTCCTTGGATGTACATGAGGTCGGCTGCTGCGCCGACGATTCTGCCCCGCGTCTTTGTACCGCGCGCCGTCAGGCGTCTGCCATTGTGCGAGTCAGCGGTCGTCATCACGGCCTCATGTTACTGACTGGCTCGTTCCGTTGTGGTGTCACCGCTGTTGGCGTCCTCTGGCGCCCCAAAGGGCGCGAGCGCGATGTCGAGCGCGGCGTTGAGGGGCCAAGGGTCTTGCGCAATCTGGCTCAGGGTGCTGCCGCCATGAAGCGCGGCGAGGATCAGAACCGCGGTCTTGTGGGGGTCGACGTCGTTGCCGTTGCTGTTACCTGTGCCAGCTGGCGCCGCTCACGCATCCTGCCACGTGTCAGGACTATAGAGTCCACTTCATGCGCCAATCGCGTGACCATTCGCGGCGGAAGGTGGCGACGCCAACGACAAATCTCATGCACGACGAGGTCCATTGGCCGTTACGGTTCGCGCATGGATACAGATGCCTACGGGGTGGCAGGGGCCGCCATGATTACTCACCGTGCTGGCTGTTTCCGGTCGTGTCGGTGTGCGGGTTGCGTGCAGCGATGGCGGTGAACAGGGTGGCGACGAGGGCAAGTCCGCCGTATCCGAGGGTGATCTGTGGAAGCGAGAAGGTGTTGGACAGTTGGCCGGAGATGAGGCTGGGGAAGGCGGCGCCGCTGTAGGAGATGAGGTAGATCGCGGTGAAGGTCGGTGCCCGGTCGGCCAGGGTGCTGCCATGCAGCAGGCCGCGGGTGGCGGCGCTGATGGCGATGCCTTGACCGGCGCCGGCGACGATGGTTGAGGTGATGAACAACGCCAGGGTGCCGGTGACGATTGCTGTGATGATGCCGATCATTCCGGCCAGGAAGGCGATCATGCCGATGCGTTGGGCTGCCGCTGGTGTGAACCGGCCGCCGAGGGGAGCGCCGAGAACGCTGGGGGCCATGTAGGCGGCGAACACCAGTCCGGGGACGAGGGGGTTGTGGGTGTGGAGTTGGTCTTCGACCAGCGCGGGCACGAAGGCTTGGTAGAAGGCCCCGGTCGCCCAGGTGGACAGGAACACCGCGGCCGCGACGGGGAGCAGATGTCTGACCCGCGCTGGAACGCGAACCCGGGGTAGCAGTGATCGCCAAGCGCCCGGCGTCCTAGTTACGGTTTCAGGGCTGATCGCGACGAGTGCGGCGGACAGCAGCAGGAGGCCGGCGCAAACCAGGTAGATGAGGTCGCGCGGCCAGGGCCCGAATTGGACCAGAGCGCCGGAGCCGATGGCGCCGACGGTTAGGCCGAGCATGGGTCCCTGGCTGGAGGCGACGGAGGCCAGCCAGGCCGGCCTGGTGGGTGCGGTGTCGACGATGTAGGCGGTGAGGCTGCTGCTGGCGAGCCCGGCACCGAGGCCCATCAGGACCCGACCGGACAGCAGGATGCCGATGGCGTGCACGTTCAGCAGCAGCAGACAGCCCAGCAGGAGCAGACCGAGGCTGGCGATCGCCGTGCGCCGGCGACCCAGATGATTGGACACGCGTCCCAGCACCAACAATGCGGCGATAGTGCCGACGGAGTAGGCGACGACCGCCAGCGAGATACCGGCGTTGGTGAACCCGTCCTCAGCCCGATAGATGTTGTACAGCGGGACCGGCGCGGCGTTCGCGGCAAACGCGGCCGCCAGAGAGACCACCGCAGATACGAACGCCAGCCGGAGCGTTGTGCTCCGCCGAGCCAGGTTGATCACCGGTGCCACGTTGTGCATCGAGCCGTGCCTTTCTCTTGTCATGAACCACCCCGAAGTTTCTGGAGGTTTCGGGGTTGCGCACGTCGACGTAGCTGCGCACCGTGGAGGTGTCGGTGAGCCAGGTCCGCGCTGAGACGATCTCGGTCATGGACGCTCCGGCCTGCTCGAGCGCGTCCTGGGCGTTACGCCACGCCTGCTGCGCGCTTCCTCAGCGAAGGCCTCGGGAGGTGTTCCGTCGGCCTGAGGCCGGGAGTGCCAGAGCGGATCACGAGGTCGCAGTCTGCTGGAATGCGGACGACACTGGTGTAGCCGCCACTGTGGGTGGCCACACCAGTGTCGGTTCCGCTGATCTTGTTCGTGGCATTTCTTGTCCGGGGTGAGGCCGCCAGCCGGTCTCGGCTTGTTGCCGTGTCGGGACTTGCTCTTGGGTGTGGTCCCTACCCAAGAGCGGGGTCAGCAGCCTCGCGGGCGGATTAGGTACCCGGAGCGATCGCGCAGGCTGAGACGCAGACCCAGGTACCCTCACGCTTCTGGTACGTGTCCGTGTACAGAGCTTCTTGGCCCACTCCATCGGCGAGCATGGTGTATGTGGCGCGGCCGTGAATCAGAGCAACGTCACTGAGGATGCGGATGTTGACGTCGTGCACAGCGAGATCCTTGAAGGGGCGCGGCTTAGCGATGTAGTCGAGGAACTCGGCACGGTTGCGGGTGACGCCCGGAGTCTGCACGATGAAGTCTTCGGCGAGAAACTCGCTGAAGCGCTTGGCATCGCTAAGCTGGTCGGAGCGGACGTAGTCATAGTTGAGCTGCTCGAGGATCGCCAGATCTTCGGTGGACTGCTTGGTGTCGTTAATTTCGTGTTCCTTCTCTGTGGTTCGGCGTTCGCTGCCGGTGAGCTGTCGTTTCGGTGCCGTGTACGCGGTGCCGGCGTGCGAGGTTGTCCCGTCTTGTTTGTGTCGATCCGTCGCGCCGTCTTACCGACAACGTCGCAATCTCGTTCGCGCCTCGACGCCCTCCCGCCGTAACCCGCGCTGGTCAGCGTGGTACGACGTCGAGAAGCGGTGCAGCTAAGGGATGGTGAGCCGACGAGGCAACAAGCCCTCGATAGGAAGAATGACCCGGCGGCACTCGCGCTGCTGGGCGGCGTCGTTGGCTCCCTCCTACGCGCCCGAACTCAACCTCTGCGGCAGGCGAAGTCCGCGGAGACGAGGGCAACCGCAGACTGCACCAGCGCTGGGCCCGGTTCATCGAACGCCGTAAACGCCACACCGTGGCCAACGTCTCTCCGCGGCCGCCTGCTCGGGGTCGTCCGGCGTACACGCGGCGCTCGCCACATCGAGGACCACCTAGAGGTCAGGATCCTGGCCGCGGCCGGTGCGAGGCTCCAGCGGTCTCGCATGGTTTTGCCCATCCGGTAACGGGGCGCGTCGACGTACCAGAGTGTCCGAAGTACGACGAACAGCGAGTCGTCGTACCGCTCAATCTTGGGAGGTTGGTGTGGTACCGCGGCATCCTCTACCGCCAGCACATGGAACCCGACGAGACGCCGAACGCTAGCCATCTCGTTGGGATCCGGTTCGTACAGGTCCACCAGGCGAAGACATCCGGATCCTGTTGGAGTGCCTGGGCGGTCGCCGCGAGACTGATCGGCACCTCACGCCTGCGCCCATCTCGATATACGCCACTCTCGATGATCATCTGTCCCGTTCGACGTTCCGCACCTCGCGCAGTATCGGGCGGGGACCGAAGTGCGCCGATGACTGCTTACGCGACCGTGATCTGCTGTGCATCGAAGGCGACGTAGCTAGTGAAGTCGTGGCCGACCGCGTCGATGGCCGAGTGCTTGGGTGCGGGGTAGCACCAGGCGGCATCGGGACACTTCCCTGTGGTGCTCAGCACGTCGTAATAGCGGGCCTGACCCTTCCACGGGCAGGTGTACGGCGTCGGACTTGCCTGCAAGACGCCGATGATCAAACGCGTCAGGCGGAAAGTAGCGGTGCCTTCAACCACGATGATGCGGTCGTCAGGTGCCTCCGCTACCAGCATTCCATCGACCGACGCCTTCATCTGTACTCCTCCGGCCGTGGATGTGGGGTCCTGGCCCCCGGGCGGGTCGCCTTGCTCTCTGCTGCCAACACAGTCAATAATCGGACGATACCGTCCACTTGTGTCAAGTCAAGCCGGAGGAATGCAGACCCATGATGCCAATGGCTGGTCGACAGTGGAGGCGATGGCGATGGTGATCCCAGCCCTGGCTGACATCCATGCCGACGACGGCGATCGAGTCGCCCGTGACCAGATCTCCGTGGCAGTGACCGCGGGCCGCTTGGAGTACAACGACGGCGCCTCTCAGGTGTTCGAGTCGAACGGAAACACGACATATGTCGAGGCCGGTCGACCGACCCGCGGTGAGTGGTCCGTCGACGACGACGGCCACTTCTGTTCCTTCTGGCCGCCCAGCTACCGGGCTTCCTACGAGCTGCGGTGGACGGTCGAGAATGGCGCGATCACCGGCCTGCGATTCGTGGAGCTCAGCGGGGGAGCCGAGTTCGTAGGCCACTATCGGCCCGTCCGCTGAGCCGGACGGAAACGGAAGAGCTGGAAATAGGGACGAGATCGTCTAAGAAGCGAGCGGTTGGCCGATGTCGGCGGCGCGGCGTTCTTGTGTGTTGTGTTGCTCGTCGCCGCGCTGACCCGGCTGATCCAAAGCTTTGTCACTCTGTAACTGCACCAGCAGTACCTCGCACGCAATATCAACGGCTACCGATGCCACAGCACCACAGGTGTGCCGTACCTACCTCCTGACCGGCCGACTGCTGGCCCACTGATCTAGTGTCATGCCAGTTCAGCGGGCCTTGGCATGTCAACGGGGAGGGCGGGATACCCTGCGTGCGGTGCCTCGAACCGCGTGACCGGAGGAGTCGATGCTGGGATGACGGCAGGGCGACCAATGCCCCCACAGGACGACGTGCTCGGGTACTTCAACACGCTGTCGAACTGGGGACGGTGGGGCGACGACGACGAGCTCGGCACTCTGAACCACATCACCGACGACGTCCGGCTGGCGGCGGCGCGGGCTGTGCGCCACGGCAGGAGCGTGTCGTGCGCACGGGAGGTCGCCGTACCGGAAGAAATGGAGCGGTCGACGACGACGTGCCCGTGCGCCGCCGACATGGCGGGTGCCGAGAACATGCCGGTGGCCGCATTCCGCAACGACCGGCGCTGGGGCTTTTCGAACGAGCGGCTCGGCATCACGTTCCACGGCAACACGATCACCCACGTCGACTCGCCGTGCCACATCTTCTGGGACGGCACGATGTACAACGGGCGGTCGCACTCGCTGGTCGACGCCGCAACGGGATCGGCGTGGGCGGCCGTCACGGCGGCGGCGAACGGGATCATCACGCGTGGTGTCCTGCTGGACATTGCGAGGGTCCGCGATGTGCCGTGGTTGGAACCGGGGCAGGGTGTGTTTCCCGACGATCTCGAGGAGGCCGAGCGTCGCCAGGGTGTGCGGGTGCGATCCGGCGATGCGGTACTCCTGCGGACCGGCTATGGCCGCGCTCGGCACGAGGCCGGTGCGGCCAGCGGCTTCACGCATGCCGGCTGGCACGCGTCCTGCCTGCCGTGGCTGCATGAACGGGAGGTCGCGCTGATCGGCGCTGACACCCCCCAGGACGTTCAGCCGTCGGGGTACGAAGACGTGTTGATGCCGGTTCACGCCGTGAGCCTCGTTGCGATGGGTCTGTGGCTGCTCGACAACTGCGACCTGGAGGTGTGCGCGACGACGGCTGCCGAGCTCGGCCAGTGGGACTTCCACCTCGCAGTCGCGCCGGTCCGCTTCGCCGGTACGTCCGGCAGCCCGGTCAACCCGATCGCCACATTCTGACCGCGGGACCCGCGCCCGACGGTGTCGGCACCCTTCAGCGTTTGGGAGTCGATCAGCCCTGCGCTCTGGTCATCACCGGTGTCCGTCCGGACACTTCAGCTGGCTGTAGACGCTAACGCCAAGACCGGCTTCGGTGAGGCGCTCGCCGTCGATGCGGAAATGCGCACCAACCTGCCCGACGTGTACGCCGCCGGGGACTGCGTCCACACCCACCACCGGCTCCTCGACCACCCGACTATGTCCCACTCGGCACCACCGCCCACAAGAACTACTACCCAGGCGCCACACCCATCGCCCAGCGCATCACCGGCGACACCGTCACTCGCAAACCCTCGGCGTCCAACTCGTCGGCCACCTGCGAGCCCAGATCTTCAAGCGCATCGACATCCTCGCCACCACCATCTCTACGGCGGCACCGTCGACGACATCCCCGACCTCGACCTGTCCTACACCCCACCTCTCGGCTCGCCCTACGACGCCATCCAAACCGCAGCCCTCACCTGGATCGACACCAACGTCGCTGATCCGGCGCTGCCCGTCGAGCAGGGTTTGCGATGCCGCAAACAGGGTGCACACTGATGCCATGGGCAACAATGCGCCCGAACTCGCAGGGCCGGTCGAGCTCGAACTCGCCAAGGCAGTCGAACATCTGCCGGGGCCGCACGGCATGCCGGGCGGATCGAGACACGAGCTGAAGTGGGACGGATTCCTTCACTGAACAAGTCGAGGAGACCATGGATGCGGCCCACGTGCTTACCGGAGCGGGAGAACAGGTCATCGCCGCTGCGCCGAAGTGGCCGGCCATTCCTGGTATCGAGACCGGTCATTGGAATGTCCTCGCCGCTGTAGCGGTCGCCGAGGCTGGGGCAAGAGCCAGGCCAGAATCTTCTGGATCTCTCGATCCGGATCGCGACGAGCTCCACCCGGCCCTCGTCTTCGCTGTCGAGCACGACCTTCGAGACCTGGTGGTGCCAGCGCTCGGCTTCACGCAGGATGTCCAGGATCGACTCCACGGTGCCGCACACGTCGATCAGCTTCTCGTCCATGGTGACCTTGGCGGCCTCGGTGGTCCCAGGGAAATTCCGGTGCATCGATGAACTGCGAGCCCTAGATTGCGTGGGGTGACCGCGGACGACGAGGTGCCCTCTAACCTTTCGCATCTCGGCGCGCCGATCGGGCCGATGATCCGCGTCCACGGCGGGTTCGCCAACCGGATGTACCGGCTCGACACCGACCAGGGGTCGTTCGCGGTGAAGGAGTTGAACCTCGTCGACCGCCGCTGGACCTACCACGTCGAGGACGTGTTCAGGTTCGAGCGGGCGGCCTTCGCTGCCGGTATTCCGATGCCAGAGCCGATCTCGGCCAGCCACCACACGCTCGTCCACCGGTGGGTCGAGGGAGAGAAGGTCCCCGAAGCGCCGGTGTCGGCGGCGTACGCGTTCGAGATCGGTGAGATCCTCGCGCGCATCCACGCGCTCGACGTCGAGTGGACCCACGTGTCGATCGAGGACCCGACGTCACGGGACTGGCCCGAGCTCGCCGAGCGGGCGGCGGCGACCGGACAGCCGTGGGCCGACGAGCTCGCCTCCCACGTCGAGACGTTCCTCGCGATCGCCCACTTCGTCGACACCTGCGAACGGCCAGGCCCCGTCGTGCTGACCCACAGGGACATCCAACCGTGGAACCTGCTCGCTCGAGACGGTCGGCCGGTGGTGCTCGACTGGGAGCTCTCGGGGATGCTCGACCTGGCCAGTGAGCTCGGCTCGACCGCGCTGAGCCTCGCGAAGGGACCTGGCTTCGACGACATCGAGCCCACCATCTTCCGCTCGGTCCTCGACGGCTATGTCGCAGAGGGCGGAGCGCTGCCGCCGTCGGGTCCAAGCTGGTTCGTGTTCATGATCGGCGGCTGGCTGGGGCACACAAGGTGGAACATCCTCCGCTGCCTCGCCGGTGTCGAGGCGAGCACAGGCCCTGACCTCGCGCTGTCGCACGAGTCCGTGCACAACGGCGTGCGCGGCCTACCCGACATGTTCGGCCGACTTCCGGAGCTCGAGGCGCTGCTCGTGTGACAGCGACCCGCTTCTGTGCTGGGTGCGCGGCGTAACGCGCACTCCCGGAAGTGGTGGTCGCCGGCCTGCGTCGGACGACGTCGACACACTTCCCGACAGTGGTGAAGACCCTGATCTCACCCGGGTGCTCGGAGAATGTCAACCTCGTATTTGCGACGAGGTTGCTCGCCACCAGAGGGGTCTTCCTATCCGTAAACGACAGTCCGTACGGGACCCGCGACCGCGGATGTCGTGTCGGCGTCGCGGCGGGTCGCCTCACCTCGCCACGCGGTTGACGATGATCTACGAGCACGGAAGGACAGGTCGCCGGCCCTAAGTCGTCACGGACGAACGCGGATGACCGTCTTCCCCTTGACTCGCTCGGTCGGGTTGAAGGCGGCGACGGCGTCGTCGAGGGTCGCGACTTGGCCGATGTTCGCCTTCAGTCGTCCGTCCCGCACGCGCCGGGCGATCTCACCCAGTTGGCGGCGATCAGATTCGACAACGAAGTCGATCGCTAGTCCATCAGCGGGCCGCGCCTCGGGCGGGCCGGCGATGGTCACCAGCGTTCCGCCGGCCCGAACCAGACCCGCGGACCGCTGCCCGATGTCGCCACCGAAGACGTCGAACACCAGATCGACTCCGCCGACGTCTTCCAGGGCGTCGTTGTCGAGGTCGACGAACTCCTGCGTCCCGAAGCTGAGCGCCGGCTGCCGGTGAGCAGCGCGCCCGGTGCCGATGACGTAGGCGCCGGCCTCCCGCGCGAGCTGCGTCACCATCGACCCGACTGCGCCGGCCGCGCCGTGCACGAGGACGCTCTGCCCCGCCCGGAGGCGGCCGTGCTCGAACAGTCCCTGCCACGCGGTCAGACCCGAGATCGGCAGGCTCGCGCCCACCGTGAAATCAACGTCGCCCGGCAGCGGCGCAAGGTTACGCGCCTCGACGGCCACGTACTCCGCCAAAGTGCCGTCGCGAGTCCAGTCCGTGATGCCGAACACCCGCTGCCCCACAGACAGCCCCGTCGTGCCATACCCGAGGGCGCTGACCACCCCGGCCAGCTCGTGCCCGGGGATCGACGGCGTCCGGTCACGGCCGAGGCGATCGGTCCAGTTGGAGGGCCATGACAGCTCACCCGGGGTGAATCCCGACGCATGAACCTCAACGAGGACATCGTTCCCCGCCGCCTCCGGCTCGGGCCGCTCCACCAGCGTCATCCCGGCCATTCCCGCGGCCTGATCCGTCACCACAATCGCCTTCATCCGGCACCTCCCTGTATCCAATTCTCGCCTGTATGACCTTTCGGTTCCCCAGTGTTTGTGGCACCAGATCTCGGCGTCTTACCCACGCTGATCAGTAGCTGTGGTGATCCAAGGCCAACGTCGTTGACAGCTGGTCCAGGTTGCCATCCCCGCCGGGCCCGTCCGCCACTCCTAAGATCATCTCTCCCCGTACGCCACGAGAGCGGGCATCCGGGTCGGTGGGGCTAGGCGCGGCCTGGTGTCGCCGCACGGTGTGGCTCAGACTCCGGGCACGTCGAGAGACAACTGTTCAGCCGTCCGTGAATAGCTTGGCCGACTCGCAGGTGGGCGAGGAGGGCCTCGGTGATGATCTCGGGCTGTTCGTCGTTGGCGAGATGAGCAGACTGCGGTACGACGAGGAGCTGACCGTTCTGCACTGATTCGGCAATCGCCTGAAGGTGGGGGACCGGCGTCGCGGGGTCATCGGCGCCTGCGATGGCCAGAGTCGGGATGCTGATCGAGGGCAGGTCGTCTCGCAGATCCATGGTCGCGATCACCTCTCCCCCTTCCCGGCCTTTCGGCGTGAAGCTGGGGAACCAGGTGAAACGCACCTGGACACGCAACTGTACGGACACCGTACGGGGCCGGTTGTATTCTCGTGAACCCTGCCTCTTATGGACCATAGCGTCCGAATAATGTGTCTTGACGCGCTCCCTGGGTGCCGTCCTTGCGCCAGAATTATTGGCGTATCGCCGCCGAGATGGGATCCGTCTCATTCAGAAAGTGGACTTGACCGACCAGTTCTGCCGCGACTAGGTTCGGGGCGTCTGACCGGGATGCGTCCGCTGGCGACGAACTGTCCGACTTGGACCAGCGGGCGCCGAGTTCCACGGACGTCGAGCCAGTCCCGGGGAACCGGCTTCTGGCAACACAAATCGCCATTCGGTGGGAAGGAACAACTGTCATGAGTGAGAGCTTCGAGGGCCGCAAGGTGGTGGTCGTCGGCGGCAGCAGCGGCATGGGTCTCGCCACAGCCCAGCAGGTGGTCGCCGCGGGCGGCACCGCCGTGATCACGGGCCGAGACCAGGACAAGGTCCGGGCCGCGGTCGAAACGTTGTCGCAGAACGGAAAGGCGTGGGGCATCACCGCGGAGCTGACCGACCGTGACCAGGTCCCCGAGGTCCGAAAGCAGCTCGCCGCCGAGCACGCTGACGCGACTCTGCTCGTCAACGCCGCGGGTTTCTTCATCCCGAAGGCGTTCAGCGAGTACGACGAATCCTTCTACGACTCGTACAACGAACTGAACCGCGCGCTGTTCTTCATCACGCAGACCGTCGTCGCGAGTATGGTCGCCGGGGGCCAGGGTGGCGCCATCGTCAACATCGGCTCGATGTGGGCGCACCAGGGCATTGCGGCGACGCCGCACTCCGGCTATTCCGTGCAGAAGGGCGGCATCCACTCGTTCACCAAGGCGCTCGCGATCGAGCTGGCGCCGCACGGTATCCGGGTCAACGCGGTCGCGCCCGCGGTCGTGAAGACACCCTTGTACCTGGGCTTCGTCCCAGCGAACAAGTTCGATGAAACCGTCGACAGCTTCGACAGCTTCCACCCGCTGGGCCGGGTCGGCAGCCCGGAAGACATCGCGAATGCGGTGTCGTTCCTGCTGTCGGACAAGTCGAGCTGGATGACCGGCGCCATCGTCGACGTCGACGGCGGCATCATGGCGGGCCGCAACTGACCCTCGAAACGTAACGCCGGAATCGCGCCGGCGGGGCTGCGGACGTGACCGTACGCGTCCGCAGACCCCCGCCCGCGGGGAAACCATGCTGTGAACGGAAAATGCTGTGCAGGCGAGGATTGGATACAGGGAGGTGCCGGATGAAGGCGATTGTGGTGACGGATCAGGCCGCGGGGACGGCCGGGATGACGCTGGTGGAGCGGCCTGAGCCGGATGCGGCGAGGCTCGCCAGCCTTGAGGGCGCGAACTACGGCGACGTCGTCGTGGAAGTTCATGCGTCGGGATTTACCGGGAATGAGCTGGAGTGGCCCTCGACCTGGACCGATCGCCTCGGCCGTGACCGGACGCCGTCGATCCCCGGACATGAGCTGGCCGGAGTGGTCACTGCGCTCAGCTATGGAGCGACGGGGCTGTCGGTGGGGCAGCGGGTGTTCGGCCTCACGGACTGGACTCGCGACGGCACGCTCGCGGAGTACGCAGCCGTCGAGGCGCGTAACCTTGCGCCGCTGCCGGGCGACGTTGATTTCACGGTGGGCGCGGGCGTCGCGATGACGGGTCTGACCGCGTGGCAGGGGCTGTTCGAGCACGGTCGCCTCCGGGCGGGGCGGAGCGTCCTCGTGCACGGCGCGGCAGGCGCAGTCGGTTCGATGGTGACGCAGCTCGCGCGGGAGGCCGGCGCCTACGTCATCGGCACCGGGCGCGCTGCTCACCGGCAGCCGGCGCTCGGCTTCGGGGCGCAGGAGTTCGTCGACCTCGAGAACGACGCCCTGGAAGACGTCGGCGGAGTCGATCTGGTGTTCGACGTCTTCGGTGGCGACATCGGGAGGCGGTCCGCGGGTCTGGTTCGGGCTGGCGGAACGTTGGTGACCGTCGCCGGCCCGCCCGAGGCGCGGCCCGCTGATGGCCTGGCGATCGACTTCGTTGTCGTGTCGGATCGTGCCCAACTGGGTGAGATCGCCCGGCGGGTGCGGGACGGACGACTGAGGGCGAACATCGGCCAAGTCGCGACCCTCGACGACGCCGTCGAGGCCTTCAATCCGACCGAGCGGATCCAGGGGAAGACGGTCATCCGCGTTCGTCCGTGAGAACTCGGGGACAGCGGGCGGTCCTGCCCTCCTTGTGGATCGGCGTCAGCCGCGTGGCCAGGTCGGGCGACTCATACCGGCAGACGTCATCGGACTGGTCCGCTACCTGGATGGGCACCGCGCCCGCGGGGGAACTACCGGCAATGTCGGCGAGACCGTGACTCGGCCGACCCGTACGCAGTCGTGCTCGAGGAGGCAGTGATGCGAAAGGTCCTGGTCGTGGGCGGCGGCTATGCCGGCTTCTACACCGCTTGGAAGTTGGAGAAGAAGCTGCGGACCGACGAGGCGTCGGTGACGCTCGTCGATCCGCGGCCATACATGACCTACCAACCGTTCCTGCCCGAGGTGACGGCCGGCTCCATCGAAGCCCGGCACGTCGCAGTCTCGTTGCGCCGGCACCTGCCGCGGACGCACCTGATCGTCGGCAGCGTCGTCCACATCGACCACGCGCACCGGCTGGCCAACGTCCGGCCCGCCGACGGCCCTGAGCAGGAGCTGCCATACGACACCATCGTCATAACCGCCGGAGCAGTGACCCGAACCTTTCCCATCCCGGGTGTCGCCGACGATGCCATCGGGATCAAGTACGTCGAAGAGGCCGTGGCGACCCGCGACCGGCTGCTGACGGCGTTCGAGCGGGCGGCCACGCTCCCGCCCGGCCCGGAGCGGCGCAAGCTGCTGACGGTGACCGTCGTCGGCGGCGGTTTCACCGGCGTCGAGGTCTTCGGCGAGATGCTCTCGCTGGCCACGGCCCTGCTCAAGCACTACGCCGAGCTGAGCGTGGACGAACTCGACTTCCATCTGGTCGAGCTGCGCGACCGGATCCTGCCCGAGGTCGCCGCCGAGCCCGCGCGATGGGTGGTCCGGCACCTGGAGAAGCGCGGGGCCCGGGTCCACCTCGGCGCTAGCCTGGTATCCGCCAAGAACGATCACATCTTGCTGTCGGACGGCACCGAGTACGACAACCACGTGCTCGTCTGGGTCGCCGGCAACCAGAGCAACCCCGTCGTCGCCCGGCACACCGACCTGCCGGTCGACCGTGCCGGCCTGTTCCGGGTCCGCACAGACCTGCGCATCGGCACCCCAGACGCTGCCATCCCGGATGCCTGGGCGGCCGGCGACAACGCTGCTGTCCCCGATCTCGCCTCAGACAGCCCCGGCGGCTCGTTCACCGTCCCCAACGCCCAGCACGCGGTCCGGCAGGGCAAGCGGCTGGCCAAGAACATCGTCGCCGACCTACGAGGCCGGAAGGTGAAGCCGTACAGGCACCACAGTCTCGGCACCGTCGCCACACTCGGCCTCGGCAAGGGGATCTTCCAGTACCGCCGGATCGTCATCAAGGGCCCGCTCGCCTGGCTCATGCACCGCGGTTACCATGTGCTGGCGATCCCGACGTGGGAGCGCAAGGTGCGGGTGGCACTCGTCTGGGCGGCTGCACTGTTCTACGGGCGCGACATCGTGTCGCTGCTGTCGGTGCAGCACCCGCGGGCCGAGTTCATCGCCGCCAGCCTCGGCGCCCGTCAGCGGAGGGAGGCCGGCGAGCCCACCGAGCCCGTGGCAGCGGGCGCACCAGCACACTTTCCCGCCCAGGTGCCTGACCCGCATGAGCTGACCGGCGATCACATCGCCGGCTCCCGGAGTCATCCGGGCTAGAAGGAGGGTGTCCTTCCGGCCGTTCGACAGCGGGACGTCGCCGTTGCGCGACTTCGTGCCTCTCAGGCCTGGCCGTATCGGCGTGTGCTTGTGTTGGGCAACAGTTCAGGACGCGCCGCATGCAGAACCTCAGGTCAGTTGCCGCATTCGATCAACTGTGGCGCTGGCATGAGATAGGGCACGGGCTCGATGTGGCTTTGGCTGATTAGTGTCGGCATCGGGGAGAGTCGTACTGCGTGGCTGGAACCTGATCAACCGCCAACTGTGGGGCGCACCGATAAGCTCTCCCCGTGCCCGAGACACAGAACGAGCTCGACCGCCGCCTGACTGCCCGCGGCGTGGCCACCCGAGCCCGGATTGTCGCAGCCGCCGACGAGTTGATGTCCCTCAAGGGTGCCGCGGCCACCACCCTCGACGAGGTGACCGCAGGGAGCGGGACGAGCAAGTCCCAGTTCTACCGCCATTTCAGTGACAAGAGCGCGTTGGTGCAGGCGGTCATCGCGCTCCGCGGCAGTCGCGTCATGGAGCGAGAGGAGCAGTATCTCCGCCGCGTCGACTCGCTCCGCGGCCTGGACAGATGGCGCCGAGCCGTCATCCAGCGGGTCACGGTGCGCCGAGGCGCACTCGGGTGCGAGCTCGGGTCGCTGTCGACTGAGCTGTCCGATCGGGACGAAGACGCCCGGATCGATCTCGACGCTCATCTGACCGCCTGGATTTCGTTGCTGGCCGACGCCCTGGAGCGAATGCGGGCCAACGGTACCCTCCGACCAGAGGCAGACACGCAGGCACTGGCAACGGGCATCATGGCTGCACTCCAAGGCGGCTATGTCCTCGCTCAGGCGGCCCGCGATCCGGGTCCAATGGAGATCGCGCTCGAGCTGGCAATGGCTTCAGTCCAGGCACAGGCCACCTCGGCGTGAGACGGGAGAGACGACAACGAGGGGTCTAGCATCGAGCGCTACCGGATCGGTATGGAGGCTGCCAGCGCGCTCCCCTCGCTCTGTCAGTGTGAGGCTGCCCTCCAACTCGAAGCCCCCGCCGTCCGTCGCTCCGGTCTCACCCAACATTGTCCCGACCCCATGCCATGATCAACCCTGATATCTCCCCCCAGATTGACCGTTCGCTCGAGTAAGAGACGGCCATCGTGCTGACTCCAACAAATATGCTCGCTCTCTTGAATCTCCCGAAGCCTCTCGCGGGCCGAGTTGCCCTGGTGACAGGCGCCGGGGGTGGGATCGGGCGGGCGATTGCCGAGGAACTGGGGGCAGCTGGTGCAGCGGTCGCCGTTGTCGTGAGGCCGGAGGCTGGCGCCGGCGCCACGGTGAATGCTATTCGGACGGCTGGTGGCCGCGCCGTACAGTTCAGTGCTGACCTGTATGACCTCGGTTCGGTGCCGCCTCTCATCCACGGAATCGAGCGCGAGCTCGGCGAGGTTGACGTCCTGGTGAACAATGCCGCGACAGTCATGCCGCTAGGCCCGGTGACCGGGGTGCGCCAGGAGGCGGTGCTCCGTGCTCTCACCATCAATGTGGACAGCGTGATGACACTGTCGGGTGCCGTGATCCCGGCGATGGGCCGGCGCGGCTGGGGACGGATTACCACTATCTCCGGCGTCTTCGGCAACTTGGCTTCGATACCTGGTGGCAACGTATACGCTACGTGCGTAGCCGCGCTGGAGACATACGCGTCGGTCCCACCACCGAACCGCAAGCGCGATCGAGTAGATCCGTGCTGAAGAAGGTCCTAATTCAGTCGATCTTCTGTCCCGGAAGGTAGCCGGCGTCGGTCAGCGTAGTTCGCAACTTCCGGCGTGCGTCGAACATCACCTTATAGATCGCGTTATGTGTTGCGCCCATCCGGTCTGCCACGACGTCCGTCGGCATCCCATTCAGCAGAGCAACGAAGACGAACCGTTGCTTCTCCGTCAGCTTTTCGTCGACCGCACGGTGCACTGCATCCATCAGATCTCGTCCCTCGGCGTGGGTCTCGGGCTCGAGACCACCTGCTGCCGGCAGACGATCCCAGTCTTCCTCCTCGAACGCGATGCTGGCGCCGCCGCGCTGCCAGAAGTGACGACCGACCTTCGCGGTAACGTCGAAGACGACGAACTTATACGCCCACGTCGTGAACTTGCAGTCCCCGCGGAACGTCTGAACCTTGCGACAGATCGTCAGCAGTGCGTCGGCAGCGGCCTGGTGCGCGATGTCATCCAACTCTGGGCCAGCCAGTCGCAAGCGTGAGGCCCGCCGCGCCACCTCCACCCTCGCCGCTCGGAGCAGAATTTCATGCAGCCTACGACTTGCTGCTTCGCCACGAGCGCCACCGACACTCAATTCGTGAACCCAGGCACGATTCTCTACCGCCACCTCCGTGGAGACTCGCACCTGCGAGCAGGGCTCGAAAGCATCGCCGTCCACAGGATCTCCCCGCGATCAATTGCGCTGAAGTCATCGCTCTCCCGATGACAGTGACCAGGGGCCTGGCACCTCCGTGTCGACCCGGTGAAGCAGTCTACGTGGACGATATCGTCCATAACTGGTCGGGTCCAATCGACTGAACCTGTGGCACAACGTAATGTGTGGCACAACATATCGCTTCGTTATCTCACGATGCCCCTGAGTCTGTACTGATCTATATCGTCCTCTTCTCTGTCTCGGGCATGCGTCGGCAAGACCAGGCGCGCGATCGGCCACCGTCTGTTGTGGCGCAACAGACGCTCAGCGCCTCGGGCCGCTGTCGGCAATCCCACTCCACGCAAGCACCCCGAGTACGAGTCGATCATCGATTCCACGAGGCGGAAGACGGCGCGGGCCAGCTCGATCAGTCAGCCGTCGCCACGATCCAGGATCGTGATCATTGGCCAAGCACCCGGCAAGCGCGCGCAGGATAGCCAGATCCCTTGGAATGATCCAAGCGGAACCAAGCTACGGCAGTGGCTCGGTGTCACTGAGGAGCAGTTCTACGACCCGGACATGCTCGCGCTAATGCCGATGGACTTCTACTACCCGGGCAAAGGTGCCCATGGCGACCTTCCCCCGCGACCTGACTTCGCAACTACGTGGCACCCGCGCATCCTGAAACAACTCACAGAACTGCGCCTGACGATCCTCATCGGAAGCTACGCGCAGAAGCACTACCTCGAGGTCGCTGCCAAGCAGACCTTGACCGAGACGGTACGCGCCTACCATGACTATTTGCCCGAGCGGATTTCACTGGTTCACCCCTCGCCCCTGAACTTCCGATGGCAGTCCAGGAATCCATGGTTTCAGGTAGAGGTGATTCCAGCGCTCCGGCTACTCGTTCAGGCAGCGATCTCAGGATCCAACTGAGGTGCCCTGAGGTTCCCGGACAGCGACCCAACTTCCTCACAACCACGAGGGACTTGACCTGGAGGACTGAGTTTCGGCGACAGGCGCTTGGATGGACCGAGGTAAGAACCTCCCCGGCTGACGGCACTGAACCACAGTACGGTCACCCTGGGCGTGCAAGGAGCTCTGCCAAATGACTATCCTGATGGACGACCAAGACGGCCAAGTTCTCGTCGTCGAGAACTCTGACCTGGCCTATTACGAGCTTCGGCTCGAGGGCGCGGTAGCCGGCACGCTGGACTTCCGAGACATCGAGGGTCGCAGAGTCCTTGGGTTGACCGAGATTCGCCCTGACCTTCGTGGCCGCGGTCTGGCCACGACGTTGATCCACGTTGTTCTTGACGACCTGCTGAGGCAAGGCATCCAGATCAGCAACTACTGCCCCGCGGTCGACCGATTCCTCCGGACGCACTCGGAGTACAACGTGGTGGTCGACCCCGCAAGGCCAGGGATGACAGACAGCCGGACGCTGCACAAGGCAGGTCCAGCTGAATCCGCGTTAGACGCCGCGATGCGCTCGGAACATGCGAGGCTGCGCGATTTGGTCGACGAGTCTCGGGCTGGCGAGACTCCGCTCTCACACCGGAGGCACGACGCCGACTTGTTCTCGGCCTACGCGGCACAGCATTTGGCCGCGGCGACGGAACTCCTCCTCAGACACGCCGGTAGTTGGCCGGCCGACGACGTATCCGCCTACCTGGGCAACATCAAACAGCTCGAAAAATCTCTCCGCGTGCTCAAAGGACGCCAGTACGGTGACAGCCGATACCTCCATCTTCGATTTGGCGAAGTCTGGGAGGTCGTGATCCGGCTGCTGTCAGAGCACGAGGAACTCGAGAATCGCGTGACGGCTCGGATCCAGGACGAGTTCGATCAGGGCATCATCAAGTCCCTGGCCGAAGAGCTCCTCCTGAAGCAGGACAAGTCACCAACTCGTAGCCATCCATCGTCGCCCCACATGGGAGTCATCGGCAACCTCGCACGCCGGCTCTGGCGCATCGCCGATACCACGACGGACGACCTCGAAGGTCGCCTCGTTCCGACGCGCTATCACCGGCACCCCAAACGTGACTCCTCGTTCTCCCATTACCTTCGCGGCACCCCGATCGATGGTGAGGACGCGGCGACATGATCTGACTCCGACGCTGTCGGTCAGCACCGTCAGCTAGCAACGGGCGCGATCGATCACAGGTGCAAGCGCTCCGGGAACAGCAGACCTTCTAGCTCCCTGACGTGCCAGGACAGCCCGATGCGCGCGTAGCTGTCGGGGTCATCGATGCGGGTCTGATCGACGAGTTGCGTGCGCAGGTTCCGCCGACGGTCTCCAGCAAGTCCTACCGCCCCGAGCAGATCGTCAGCGCTGCCTTTCTGGACGCGGTGCGCGATGATCGCCGCGATCGAGCTGCCGTCGTACCGTCTGGCCTGGCCAGTCTTGCCGCGGCCTGCTGGTCGCGCCGTCTTTGATGTCGAGCAGGCGCCCAACGGACAAGTTGGACACCACGACGGCAACTGGCGGAGCGGTCTCGGCTGTCCCGACCGCCGCCGCGACGGTGAACGGACCCGAGGGCGCGAACCTGGATTGGGCGTCGATCGACTGGCGGCAGGTCGAGGAGGACGTACGGCGTCTGCGGCAGAGAATCTTCACGGCATCGCAGGCGGGGGACTTCAAGAAGGTCCGCAATCTGCAGAAGTTGATGCTCCGGTCCCGTTCGAACACGCTGCTGAGCGTGCGGCGGGTCACGGAGATCAACGCAAGACGCGCGACGCCGGGAGTCGACGGGAAGGTGGTACTGCTGCCGCTGTCTAAGGCCGCGCTGGCCCACTGGGTCCAGCACCAAGCCCGACCCCGGACTCCCAAGCCCGTCAAGCGGGTGTTTATCCCAAACCGGGGACGACGAAGAAGCGCGCGGCATTCCCGTGATTGTCGACCGGTGCCTTCAGGCTGTGGCACTGGGCGCACTGGAATCCGAGTGGGAAGCGCGGTTCGAGCCGAAGTCGTACCGCTTCCGGCCCGGCCGCGGCTGTCACGACGCGATCGGAGCCACCTACACCAAGCTGAACGGGAAGAACCCGCAGCGTGTGTGGGTGCTCGACGCGGACCTGACGGCGGCGTTCGACCGCATCGACCACGCCCGGCTGATGGCCGCTCTCGGCACCTTCCCCGCCCGGGGACTGGTCCGGCTGTGGCCGAAGGCTGGGGTCGTGGATCGAGGTCGGTTCGCCCCGATCGAGGAGGGAACTCCCCAGGGCGGGGTGATCAGCCCGTCTACCACAACAAGGCCGAGGGCGGGTTGAACCTCAGCATGGACCAGCCCACCGTCGACGGCCTGGTGGAACGGGGCCAGGGGGGTGCCGCCAAGCTCGTCGATTCCTTCGTGTACTTGAACACTGCGATCACACCGATCGACGAGAAGTCGAGGACACTCGTTGGCCTGGGGGAGCAGAAGAAGCTCCTCGCAAGAGGCGGCATTCCCGTGCTGGTCCAGGGGCCGAGCGATGCTTTGGCGGTTGATCGGTTGAGCCGTCTTACCCGGTGCAGGATGGGGCGGGTGTCGCCGTTGCCGGCACCCGACTATCGGTTGAGCAGAGCAACTTGCTGAGCCACAACGCGTCGTCCGACATCGTGATCGTGGCGACCGATGGAGACACAGCCGGAAGGTCGGCTGCGATCCGATGGCTAGGACCGTTGTCGACGACTGCTCACGCTCACCGCGACCAAAGACCCGGCCGGGCCATGGCCGCAGGCCAGCGAGTTCCTCGGAGCTGAGAAGGGGAGGCGGGCAGTTCCGGACGTTTCCGTCTCCGCGACACGATTCTCGACGCACTTGGGCCTTTCGTCGCGAGTCTCCGGAGCTGCCTGGCAGCGGTGTCGAGACCATCGATTCTCAACACCCCGACGTCGAACGTCGCCGCCGTGTCGTGCTCTCTCCGAGCCGAGCCCCGGAACAGCGCGGTGGTATGGCTACGACGCTGCCTCGCGTATCGTCACCGCCATTCAAGGCCTTGTCGCGCCGGCGCCGCCCTTGCTCGAGCCCGTCCGGGGTGGTGGTCGTCAGCCTTCTGGGTGGCCGTCGTAGGCGCTGATCTTGTAGTCGGTGGTCTCCAGCGCGAGGGCGAGTTCGCGAAGTTTCCGCCTGATGCGGTCGCGCTGATCGAGCATGATCCGCCTCCGTTCGGGGATGGTGCTCGCGCCTTGCTCGACGAGCGCGATGTACAGCTTGAGGTCCTGCATGGTCATGCCGGACACCCGCATCCGCATCAGGAAGACAAGGCGGCGCAAATCGGACGCGGAGTACTCGCGGTACCCGGAGGAGTTGCGGGCGGGCCGCACCAGGCCCTGCTGCTCGTAGTAGCGGAGAGTGTGCGCGGACAGGCCGACGAGGTCGGCGGCCTCGGCGATACTCTTCGGCGCCGCCGAGGCCTCGATGGTGGAGTCGTCCACCAACCCGTGCAGCACATCGACCACGGGCGTGGACGGGTCGTCGCCAATGGCGAGGATGCGTTCGACCAGCGCGTCGGTTGCCATGACTACAGGGTAGGAGGCTCAGAACGCACGCATGGCGGGGGGCATGCCCGGGAAGTCCGCCGACTCACTGACGACGGCCCACCTCCGGACGTCGTCCAGCGCACGCTGATAGACGCGGGCCAGGTTGCGGACCGCTTCGGCCCCGAGCGGCAACCGCAGTGGCGCGTCCGCGGCCTCGAGCACATCGCGGATCGCGGTGGCCGCGCTGTCCGGGTCGCCTTCCTGAATGCCGTCGGCCTCGGCCATGTTCGCACGCACCGCACCGATCACCCCGTCGTAGGCCGTGTCCTGTTCCGCGGCGCGGAGCACGCCGGTCGCGTTGAACTCGGTCCGGAAACGGCTGGGTTCCACGATCAGCACCCGGATGCCGAACGGCGCGACCTCGCCCGCGAGGGCCTCGGACCAGCCTTCCAGCGCGAACTTGCCGGCCGAGTAACTGCCGAC
Organism: Kribbella sp. VKM Ac-2568; assembly: GCF_004345365.1. GTDB lineage: Bacteria > Actinomycetota > Actinomycetes > Propionibacteriales > Kribbellaceae > Kribbella > Kribbella orskensis. The sequence goes on along the minus strand of NZ_SLVF01000018.1, from coordinate 124,003 downwards.
CGCAGGGAACGACATCCGCCCGCCCTGGCTGCTCATCTGCACGATCGCACCCGAGCCGCTCTCCCGCATGTGCGGCAGAACCGCCCGCACGTAGGCCGCCGGCCCGAACAAGTGCTGTTCGAGCATGTCCCGCAACTCGCCGTCGGTCACCTCCTCGGCAGCCCCAACCTGCCCGGCGCCGGCGTTGTTGACCAGCACGTCGACCCGCCCGAACACGTCCACCGTGCGCTGCACGACTTCGGCAGCCGCAGAGGTGTCCCGGACGTCGTGACCGACCGCCAGCAGCCGTTCCCCGTACCGGGCTCTTAAGGCATCGAACCGGCCGACTTGCCGCGCCGTCCCGACCACCCGCTCCCCGGCCCGCAGCGCCGCCTCGGCCAGCGCCAGACCGAGGCCCGAACTCGCGCCGGTGATGATCCATGTCCTTGTCTCGCCTGTGGTGTTCATGACCCTGACGCTATGGATTCGAGTGCGCTCGAATGCAAGCGGAACAGGGATCCGCCAGGCCGCGCCGCCGCTGGACGAGCGTGCCGTGTGCGTCAGGGACGCGGGATGAGCAGCGGGCCGGCTCGCTTGATCCAGCGCGCGACGATCTCTGTACTGGACGCGGTGCACGCCGGGGAGGGCGCTGATGCGGTCGGTGAGGTACCGGTGCAGATCGGTGGTGTCGGCGAGTTCGAGGATCGCCAGGACGCCGGTGGTTCCGGTGGTCGTCGAGGCGAACGCGACCTCGGCGTGAGAACCCAGGGCACTCGCGATGTCCTCCGGCTTCGGGCGGTCGACGCGCGGTTCCCTGCGATATGGGCAGTTATCACCGGGAGAAGCACGGGAGTTGCATCTAATGCAGAGACTCCCGTCTGGTCGCGATTTCGGCATCGTTGCAGGTCAGGGCCCACATCGGTGGCGCGCCGCGGGATGGTGTGCGTGTCGTTGCTCCGGGCAAGTGGCCAGGTGGGCGTAGGTTTCCTGCGTTTAATGCAGGCTTCCACGTTCAGGAGTGGTCGGTGGATGGTGTTCCGGGCTTCGTCCCTCGGTTGTTGCGCGACCCTGGCGTCACGCTGTTCCGCGCTGACGATCGGGTTTTCGAGGCGATGGTCGACGGCTGGCGTACGCAGATGCTCGCTCGGGGGCTGGACAGCCGCCCACGACCAGCACGAGCACCCACGAACCCCGCCACACCAGGAGCCGCACCAGCGAAAACCAAGATGGTGGATCTTCAGTGAAGATCCGACTGGATCTCGGTCAGTCGATGCCTTCGACGATGCGGAAGTCGCGCTCGACGCCGTCGGAGAGGGCGACCAGCGCCTCCTGGTAGGCCGCACTCTCGCGCGCCGCGACGGCCTGCTCGAAGTTGTCGAACTCGATCAGGACGGTGCGCTCGGCGATTCCGGCGTCATGCGCCACGACCCGACCGCCACGGGCGAGGACCCGCCCGCCCCCGGCCTTCACGGCCGGACCGGCCAGCTTGTTGTAAGCAGCCAGCTTCTCAGGGTCTGAAATGGTGCGGTAGACGCTGACCCAGTAGCCCTTGGGCATGGAACCTCCAGTGTTGGGATGAGTGCATCTGACTTACGGGTTGGTCTCGGACGAGCGTCGGCGGGCGAGAGCGAGGCTTGTCAGCGTCGTGATCGCCATGGCGCCGATGCCGACCAGCGCCGCGGTGGTGTAGGCGCTGTCGTCGGGGAAGAGGTGGCCGGGGCCGGTGCCCGCGGCGAGGATCAGGCCGCCGATGGCGCTGCCCAGGGAGTACCCGACGCGGAGCTCAGGTTGCGGCTGAGTGAAGAAGCTGACGCACAGCTGGGCGACCCTCCTCGTCGAGACGGATGACAAGATGCCGGTTCCACCGTTCGTCGGTACGGGGGTGGTCGGAGCGCCAGTGACACCCGCGGCTGTCCTCCCGGGTGATCGCTGCTGCGACGACCGTTCGCGCCACCGTCGCCAGGGGGCCGTCTCCCGCCGACTCGAGCTCGTCGAGGGCGGTCTGCAATCCGGCGCCGTCGCGGCGGATACCGGCGTGTTCAGTCAGGATCGCCCGGATCCTGTCCGGTTCGCGGTCCTCGCCCAAGGTCAGCCAACTGGGCTGCCCGTACGACTCCGCGGGCAGGTCGAGGGTCAGAGCCGTGGCGACGCGCCGCCCGAAGACCAGGCCTTCGAGCAGGCTGTTGGATGCCAGTCTGTTGGCTCCGTGGACGCCACCGCCCGCGGCCTCGCCGACGGCGTAGAGACCCGGCACATCGGTTGCGCCGTCGCGGTTCGTCCGGATTCCGCCGCACAGGAAGTGTTCGGCCGGGGCTACCGGGATCGGCTCGCTCAGCATGTCGACGCCGATTCGCCGGCAGGACGCCAGGACGGTCGGGAACCGCCGGCGGATGGTGTCCTCCGGGATCGACCGGGCGTCCAGCCACACGTGCTCGCACCCGTCGCGCCGCATCGTCGACTCGATGGCCCGGGCAACGATGTCCCGCGGAGCGAGGTCGGCACGCGGGTGCACGTCGGTCATGATCCTGCGGCCGCGCAAGTCACGGAGTACGGCGCCTTCACCGCGGACGGCCTCGGTGACCAAGGGGAGCTGACCTGTGCTGTCGCCGGTGAAGAGTGCGGTCGGATGGAACTGTACGAACTCCATGTCGACCAGCGACGCCCCGGCCTGCAGCGCCAAGGCGATGCCGTCGCCGCGGACGGTCGACGGATTCGTGCTGGCCAGGTAGGCGTTGCCGATCCCGCCGGTGGCCAGCACGACGGCGCGAGCGTCGATCTGGCTGACGTCCGCGTCCTCCTCGACGAGTACGCCGGCGATGTGTCCGGAGCCCGACTTGATCAGGCCGACGGCCCGTCCTGTCACCGTCCGGACGCCGGCGAGCTGCACTGCCTGGTGGAGCGCGCGATGAACTTCGGCGCCGCTGGCATCGCCGCCGGCATGGACAACCCGGTGGCGGTCGTGGCCACCTTCGAGGGTTCTCGACAGTGAACCGTCGCTGTCGCGGTCGAAACGAGCGCCCAGGGCGATCAGTTCGGCCAGGCGCTGTGGACCTTCCTCGACGAGTGCGCGGACATTGCGCGGGTCGCAGAATCCTGCGCCGGCGATCTCGGTGTCGTGGGCGTGGTCGAACGGGTCGTCGTCGCCGTACGCGGCGGCGATCCCGCCCTGTGCCCACGGTGTACTCCCGGAACCGGCACTGACAAGGAGTATGTTCCGGGTCGCCGCGAGGCCCAGCGCGGCCGACAGGCCGGCCGCACCGCTGCCGATGACGACGATGTCGGCGGATCGTCTCACCGAGCACCACCGGGTCTGCCGATGGCAACCATCCGCTCAACCGACTGCCGGGCACGCTCGGCCACCTCGAATGGCACCTCCACCTCGTCGCGGCCCTCGCGGAGGCACCGCAGCAGCAGTTCGGGCGTGATCATCTTCATGAAGCGGCACGAGGCCTTCGGGTTCACCGGCCGGAAAGTCGTACGCTGGTTGACCTTGCGCAACTGATGGAGCATGCCGATCTCCGTCGCGATCAGCGCCGTCTTCGCCGTCATGTCGCGAGCGGCGCCGAGCATCCCGGAGGTGGAGAGAATCCGGGTCCGGTCCGCGGGCAGATCACCGACGCCGGCGAGCCAGATCGCCGAGGAAGCGCAGCCGCACTCCGGATGCACCAGAACCTCCGCCGTCGGATCGGCCGCCACCTGAGCCCGCAGATCGGCCGCACTGATCCCGGCGTGGACGTGGCATTCACCCATCCACACGTGGATGTTGTCGCGCCCCGTCTGCCGTCGCACGTGGTTGCCGAGGAACTGGTCGGGCAGGAACAGGATCGGCTGGTCCGCCGGGATCGACTCCACCACGTCCACAGCATTCGACGACGTGCAGCACACGTCGGCTTCCGCCTTGACCGCGGCGCTCGTGTTGACATAGGCAACCACCGCAGCCCCGGGATGCTCGGCCTTCCAGCTCCGCAGCTGATCGGCGTCGATCGTGTCGGCCAGCGAACACCCGGCCTGGGCCGTGGGGATCAGCACGGTCTTGTTCGGGCTGAGGAGCTTCGCGGTCTCGGCCATGAAGTGCACGCCGCAGAAGACGATGGTCGATGCGTCGGTGCTGGCGGCGAGCCGCGACAGTTCGAGCGAGTCGCCGACGTGATCGGCCACATCCTGGATCGCGGGGTCCTGATAGTTGTGGGCAAGGACGACCGCGTCCCGCTCGCGGGCCAGGCGTCGCACCTCTCCCGACCAGGTCGTCGCAGTGCTCTGGGCAACGGACATTGCCTGTTCCCTTCCCTTGGGTGGTTTTCGCCCGTTAGGCGATAACTAGGGTGACGGTACCATCGGCGACATGCCCGTCGCCAAGAAAAGTGATCCGGTCAACATCCCCAGCTATCCGCACGAGGTGCTGGCCGTGGTGCTTTCCGTCCGTGACGGCAATCTGTGCGTCCTGCTGTGGCGGCGCGGGCAGAGCCCGTTCAGGTATCGCTGGGCGCTGCCCGGGGGTGGCGTGCAGCCCACGGAACGGCTCAGGGAGGCGATCACCGGTCATCTCGCGGCGAAGGTCGATGTGCGTGATGTCGCCCATCTGGAGCAGTTGGCCACCCACAGTGCGATCGATCGAGATCCGCGGGCACGGGTCCTCGCGACCGCGTACCTCGGGCTCGTTCCGTCCGACGTACAACCGAATTTGCCGGCCGACACGGCCTGGCACCGGGTGGACGAGTTGCCGCGTACGGCGTTCGACCACCACTACTTCATCGACGCGGCCGTGGGGCGGCTACGGGCGAAGCTCTCGTACACGAACATCGGGTTCGCTCTGGCTCCGGCTGAGTTCACCATCGCCGAGCTACGCGACCTGTTCAGTGCCGCCTTGGGCTATGAGCTCGGCGCGACCAATCTGACCCGAGTTCTGACCCGGCGACAGGTCATCGGCCCGACCGAGCGGACCGCCCGGCCCGGACAGTCCGGCGGGCGCCCTGCCGCGGTCTACAAGTTCGTGGCCCGCGAGTTGACGGTGACCGACCCGTTCGCCGTACTGCGCCCACCTCGATGATCCGGCTCACGGCCGCACAGTCTGCTCCTGAGGCTCGAACGGACTGATCAGCAGGCTGGTGTCGAGCGCCGGTGCCGAGTGCGTCAGCGCGCCGACGGACAAGGCGTCGACTCCGCTGGCGGCGATGTCGGCGACAGTCTCGAGACTGATGGTGCCGGAGGCCTCGAGCCGGCATCCGGATCCGGATGCGTCACGCTGCTCGACCACTGACCTGATGACGTCGGTGGACATGTTGTCGAGCATGATCCACTCGACCTGGCAGTCCAATGCCTCGTAGGCCTCGGCCAGGGTGGTGACTTCGACCTCGACGGCCAGGTGCCGGCGGGTCGCAGCCATGCCGTCGCGGACCCTTCGGACGGCTGAGCGGACGCCACCTGCGGCAGCCAGGTGGTTCTCCTTCAGAAGCACCATTGCGGCGAGGTCGAGTCTGTGGTTGGTTCCGCCGCCGCAGGTCACCGCGTACTTGTCCAGAGCCCGGAGGCCGGGCGCTGTCTTGCGGGTGTCGAGAAGCTTCACCTCGTGCTGCCCGATGGCGGCCACGAACGCGGAGGTCAGCGTGGCGATGCCCGACATCCGCTGGACGAAGTTCAACGCCGCCCGCTCGCCGGTGATGATCGAGCGCGCCGGTCCACTGATCCACGCGAGCGGCTGCCCGGCGCGAACCGGGTCGCCGTCGGCAACGGCCGGTCGCACCGCGACGGAAGGGTCGATCGCGTCGTACACGCTTTCTGTCAGTGGTAGGCCCGCTACTCGTCCCGGCTGCTTCGCGATCATCACTGCCTCGACGTCCATTTGCTCAGGGACGCTCCATCGAGTGGTCACATCGTCTGCTGCGTGGTCCTCCGACAGTGCGGTGTGGACGGCGGCTCGGATCGTGTCGGTAGCCAGTTGCATGAGTTCGTCTACCTGCCCTCGCTCGTGGTGTTCAGGTGTAGCACCTCCGCATCTTTGCCATCAGCAACCATGCGTCTTCGAGGTGTTTTCGATCATCAGGCGATAACCGCGTATCACGGTACCATCGTCGGTGCAATCAGGCCGTCGAAGGGGCCGGCATAACCGGCCGCGGAGCCCAGCTCCTCCGCTATCAAGATGAGACGGTGCCATTTCGCCTGACGGTCCGACCGTGACGCGGATCCAGCTTTGATCTGGTCGCAGCCGGCGGCAACGGCCAGGTCGGCCACGGTCGTGTCTTCGGTCTCACTCGATCAGTGCGCCATGAAGGCGGTCTACCAGATCAAGCGGCTGCGCCGACAACTCGGACGCTTGTCTGCTGAGGACGCCGCCGCCCGGGGCATCTGAGTACGGCACCCCTGTTGTGACAGCCGTTATCACAGGCCGAACGACGGGAGTAGCAGTAGATGCGGCTACTCCCGGCGCGCCAAGGATTCGGTGTTTGTGCAGGTCAGCGCGGAGACTTCCTGGCTGATCTGCGCTCGAGGGACCAGCCGATCAGTCTGACGACTTTGAGGGCCTACAGCAACAGTGTGGCGATGTTCTGCGCTTATCTGACTCACCAGGGCTATGGCTGGGGCGAGTTCTGCGAGCGCACCTTCGGCGACGTGCCGTCACAGATCTGTTTCGAGTGGAACACCACCGTGCCCATCCGTCGGGTGGGGCCTGCTCCCCGGCTTTCAGCTGAGGCGCAGGACAAGGCGATCCAGCGAGTCGTGTACACCACAGAGCTCACCGCCCGGAACCGAACCGCAGCAATCCTCGTGCTCGTGTTCGCCCAACGGGTCGAGAAGATCAGCAAACTGACCTGGGATGACGCAGAGATCACCGACGAGATCATCACGGTCCGAATCGGCCAAACCAGCATCGGGTTGCCGGAACCACTCGATCAGCCGTTCCGGCAACTGGCCACCACCAGAAGCAGTAGCACTGCAGCCCACCCGACCACGAACTGGATGTTCCCTGGCCTGACTCCCGGCCGCCACATCCGGCCTCGAGCCTGTGTGAGCAGTTGCAGTTCGTCGTCGGCCCCCAAGCCGCCCGGCTCGGCACCCTGCACGAGCTCACCAAGCTGACTCCGATTGCGATCATCGCGGAGGCACTCGGCTACGCCACCAAGACGATCGAACAACACGCCAGCGCATCAGCAACCACCTACAGCCAGTACGTCGCCAACCGGCACGCCACAACGCCAGCCTCTCCGGTCTAGGCCCGGCTCATCACACCCGCGACCGCCAGCCAACCCACAGGGGTTGCATCTGATGCAGAGCGCTGACACTTTGTTGCCACTTGGCGCGGGTGGGGCAGGTGCGAAAGACTGCTTCGATGTCTGCTGAGTACGCCGAGAGTGACCAGTTCCGTGGTGCCCGCATCCGGTCGAGTGAGCTCGCCGGGCTCGAGATCCGCGATTGCGAGGTCAGCGGTCTGAAGATCGTCGATTGCTACGGGAGCGACGTCTCCCTCGGCGGCGACTTCGAGCGTGTTGTCGTCAACGACGTCGACGTGACCGCCTACGTCGAGGCCGAGCTCGACCGGCAGCACCCCACGCGGGCACTCGCGCGTGACGCCGTGTCCCCCGACGACTACCGGGCTGTTTGGGATGCCATCGAGAGGATGTGGCAGGCGACGCTCGACCGCGCCCGGCTGTTGCCCGAGGCAAAGTTGCACGAGCAGGTCAACGGCGAGTGGTCGTACGTCGAGACCCAACGGCACCTGCTGCACGGCGGCGATGCCTGGCTCGGCAATGCCGTGCTCGAGGAGGAAGCGCCGTATCACCCGTTGGGCTTCCCCACCGGCGGGATGCCGCCCGAGGCGTCGGCGAAGCTCGGCCTCACCCTCGAAGCCACCCCGACGCTCGACGAGGTGCTGGCGCCGCGGCTCGCCCGGATGGCCACGATGCGACGTGTCGTCGACGGGCTCACCGAAACCGAGCTCGATCGGGTCTGCGGTCGCAAGCCGGCGGACTCCTATCCCGACCAGGAATACGTCGTGCGCCGCTGCCTCAAGGTGGTGCTCAAGGAAGAGGCCGAGCATCACCGTTATGCGGTGCGAGATCTCGCCGACCTAGAGGCCGGTGCCTGAACCGGGTGAGGACGGCGCTCCCGCTTGGCAGCATCGCGCAGGCCACCGGCTCCCGCCCGCCAACCAGGAACGCTGTCCCGATCGGAATGACTTCCAGCCGCATTGCGGGCTGCTACTCCGGCTCCTCAACTCCCGCTCCTGCCAGGTGAACTCGGGCCCCGGCCAGCCGGGGCCTTGGCTGTTACGGAAGGTGGACGCGGAACGATCGGTCGTCGGCGGTTACTCAAGGGCGTCTTGGCGCACACCGGACCGCGGAGCACTCACCCAGATCTACGAAGGCACCAACCAGGTCCAGCGCATCGTCATGGCCCGCCAACTCCTCAAGGGCCTCAGCTGACCGCGTCCCTGCCGACAGAGGCTGAAACCAGCGGCAGTTGGCCGAGGGAGGTACTGACGTTACCTGGAACGACAGTGACTCCCGCGGAGGCGCGTGAGGCCGTTGACTGGCATCCGTGAACACCGCACCCCAGACCGCTACCCGACCGGCCAGCTCGGTGATCTTGGCGATCATTTTGGTCAGCTACTTCATGATCCTGCTGGACAACTCGATCATCTTCACCGCATTGCCGACCATCCACACCGCGATGGAGTACTCGACGACCGGCCTGTCGTGGGTGCAGGACGCCTACACGCTGGTGTTCGGCGGGTTGCTGCTGCTGGGCGCTCGCGCCGGCGACCTGCTCGGACGGCGCCAGGTGTTCGTGTTCGGGCTGGCCGTCTTCGCGGTCGCGTCGGTGCTGGTCGGCGCGGCGCAGACGGGTTGGTGGCTGATCGCCGCGAGGGCCTTGCAGGGCATCGGCGCGGCGATCGTGGCACCTTCGGCGTTGTCGTTGCTGACAGCAAGTTTTCCCGAAGGGCGAGAGCGCGCCAAGGCGGTTGCCCTGTACGGCGCCACCGCCGGAATCGGGGCCAGCCTCGGGATGGTGATCGGCGGAGCGTTGGCGGACTGGGTCTCATGGCGCGCCGGGTTCTTCATCAACCTGCCGATCGGAGCCGCGATGATCATGCTGGCTCCGCGGTTCCTGCCGGAGACCAGCCGCAGCCCCGGTCGGTTCGACCTGACCGGGGCGATCAGCGCGACGCTGGGGGTCGGCGCGGTCGTCTTCGCGATCATCCACTCGGCCGAGGCAGGGTGGACCTCGCCGCTGACCATCACGATTCTGGTCGCCGGCGCGGTGATGGTGGTGGTGCTGATCGCGGGTGAGCGCCGGGCGCCGCAGCCGATCATGCCGCTGCGATTGTTCGACAGCCGGCGGAGGGGCGGCGCCTACGTGGCACGCCTCTGTACCTCGGCGCGATGATCGGGTTCTTCTACTTCTCCACCCAGTTCATGCAGGGTGTGCTCGGCTTCAGCGCGTTTCAGGCCGGGATCGCGTTCTTCCCGATGACGGTGGTCAATTTCGCCGTCGCCTTGACCATCCCGCGGCTGGCCGCCCGCTTCAGCCAGGCGCTGCCGCTCGCGACCGGGGTACTCCTGACGCTGCTCGGCATGGTGTGGCTGAGTCGCGTTCAGGTGGCCAGCTCCTACTGGGAGGCGGTCGCGCTGCCGATGGTGTTGATCGGCGCCGGCCAGGGGCTGGCGTTCGCGCCGATGACGTCGGCAGGTATCGTCGACGTCCCGGCCGAAGACGCCGGAGCAGCCTCCGGCCTGGTGAACACCTTCCACCAACTGGGAATGGCACTCGGGCTCGGCGTCCTTGTCGCGGCTTCCGCGCACTCCGGCGCAGGCTTGCCGTCGGCCGCAGCCGTGCTCACGGCGCGGGTGGACACCGCACTGCTCACCGGCAGTCTCCTGCTCGTCCTGTGCCTGATCGCCGTGCTGTCCCTCGTCGTGCCTTCCGCGCGGCACCGACCGTCCCCAGCAGCTGCCTCCTCGGTCGGGGTGACGGTGTCGGCCACTGCCGCCACGGACGGCCATGCACCTGACCTGTCACACCTCGAGAAAGAGATCTCATGCAGAAACTGACGAAATCCGCCACCGGCAAGGGGCCGGCCGAGAACTTCGCCGGCGAGGTTTGGTTCGACCAGATCTACCGCGGCGAGGAGCCCTCGCGCGCCCGGGTGAACGCGGTCCACTTCGCCCCTGGCGCCCACACCGCCTGGCACACGCACACGATGGGCCAGACCCTGCACGTCACTGAGGGCGTCGGCCTGGTCGGGACCCGCGAAGGGCAGGTGATCGTGATGCGACCCGGCGACACCGTGCACACCCCGCCCGGGGAGTGGCACTGGCACGGCGCGACCGCGGAGTGCTTCATGACCCACCTGGCCATCTGGGACGGCACCGGCGACCCCGACGTACCGGAGACGACCTGGGGTGAACACGTGACCGACGCCGACTACCACCGGGCCCAGCCCTGAATCGGCGGCGCGCCACTGCCCTCCATCCTTCGATTTCGCTGGCTAGGGATCGCGGGGTGGGGCGGCGCCTGGTGCGGTCTGTCCTCGTGCGGGCGAGCTCGGTGCGGAGTGCTCGGGTTCAGCGGATGCGATTGTGGTAGCGGACCAACTGCGCAGCAGGTCGAGGGCGTCAGCCGATGGGGTGTCTGGGTCGGCCAGGTAGGTGACGATCCGAACGTCGGGGGCCGAGCCCAGAGTCAGGGTCTCGTAGGCGACTGTGAGTTCGCCGACGACGGGGTGGCGGATCGCCTTCGTTCCGGCGGCGTGGACTCTCACGGTGTGCCCTGCCCACCAGGTGCGGAACTCGGGGCTATGGGTGGCGAGTTCGCCGACGAGGGCCATGAGGGCGCGGTCGGAGGGATCCTGGCCGGCGAAGAGCCGCAGCGCGGAAACGACGTGGCGGGCATCGCGTTCCCAGTCGACATAGAACTCGCGGGAGCGGTTGTCAAGGAACAGGTAGCGCGTGTGGTTGAGCGGTTCGGCGTTGGCGGGGAACAGGTGCGGAAACAGCGCTCGTCCGAGCGCGTTGGAGCCGACCGGGTCGGCGAGGCGCCCGAGCGCGATGGCCGGCACGTCGGGCATGGCTTCAATGAGTTGTGCCGCCCGCTGGGGTAGCCGCCGCTGGGGCTCGACGCGCGGCGTCCGCGCACCTTCGGAGGCTGCTCGCGCGAGGTCGAACAGATGCTGGGTCTCGGGCTCGTTCATCTGCAGTGTGCGGGCCAGCGATCGCAACACGCTCTCGGAGACTCCGCGGAGGTTTCCGCGCTCCATCCGGGTGTAGTACGCCGTACTCACGCCGGAGAGCTGGGCAACCTCCTCGCGGCGCAGCCCGGGCACCCGTCGCTCGCCCCCGAACATCGGCACGCCGGCCTCCTCGGGAGTCAGGCGTGCTCGCATCCCGGTGAGGAACTGCTGCACGTCGCCGCGGAGGTCCATACGATCGACGGTAGCGCGCGGGACGGCCTCCGTGGGAGCGTCTGCGAGTGCCCCCCAGCCGCCTGCGGTGCCGGTGTCTGGGGGATACCGTCAGGGATTCTCACTCCTGTCGGCGCCGTGGCTACCGTCGAGGTATGCCTGAGAACACGATCACTCTGAACAACGGTGTGGAGATGCCGGCCATCGGGCTCGGCGTTTTCCAGACCCCGCCTGAAGCCACGACCGCCGCGGTCGAGGAGGCCCTGCGCCTTGGGTACCGCCACGTGGACACGGCCGCGGCATACCTCAACGAGCGTGAGGTCGGTGAAGGCATTCGCCGCTCGGGAATCACCCGCGACAAGGTGTTCATCGAGACGAAGGTCTGGATCAGCGACTACGGCTACGACGCCACCCTGCACGGATTCGACAAGGGTGCCGGCAAGCTCGGTGTCGACCAGCTCGATCTGCTGATCCTGCACCAGCCGCTCCCGTCGGCGTTCGATCGCACGCTCGGTGCCTATCGGGCGCTGGAGAAACTGCTTGCCGACGGCAAGGTGCGCGCGATCGGTGTCAGCAACTTCATGCCGGAGCACCTGGACCGGCTGCTGACGGAGGTGTCTGTCGTGCCCGCCGTGAACCAGATCGAGCTCCACCCGTACTTCCAGCAGACCGCGCTGCAGAAGGTGCACGCCGAGCACGGCATCCTCACCCAGGCGTGGTCACCGATCGGCGGCATCACCTCCTACCGCGACGCCGAGAAGACCACGTTCGACGACCCGACCCTGCTCGACATCGCCCAGCGGCACGGCAAGTCCACGGCTCAGGTGATGCTCCGCTGGCACCTGCAAAACGGCCGCTCCGCGATCCCGAAATCGACCAAGCCGACCCGCATCGCGGAAAACTTCGACGTCTTCGACTTCGAGCTCACCAGGTCGCAGCTCGCCGCGATCGACGCGCTGGACACAGGCGTGCGCGGCGGACCAGAACCAGACAGCATCACCCTCGAAGCGTTCGGCCGTGACATCCCCGAAGCCTGAGACAAGTCGATGAACCGCCGCACTGTTCTGAAGACCACGTTCGCCCTTGGAGCGGGTGCAGTGCTCGGCAGCCAGATCGCCGGCTGCAGCGCACCCGCCGCGCGGCCGGGTTCCCCTGATGTCGCCACCTCGAAGCCAAGCGATACCCCGGACCCGACACCCACACCCGGCTCGAAAGTTCTACTGGCCTACTTCTCTCGCGCGGGAGAAAACTACTACTACGGCGAGACGACGACCCTGAAGGTCGGAAACACCCAGGTAGTGGCGGACCTGATCTCCTCCTCCGCCAAGGTCGACGTCTACCGAATCGAAGCCGCGGACCCATACCCAGACAGCTACCGGGCAACGGTCGAACGCAACGTGCGCGAACAGAACAACGACGCGCGGCCGGCGATCGCAGGCACCTTGCCGACTGCCGACACCTACGACACCGTGCTGCTCGGCAGCGGAATCTGGAACGTCCGGCCGCCGATGATCATGCGCACCTTCGTCGAGACCGTCGCCCTGAGCGGCAAGACGATCTTTCCTTTCGTCACCTACGCCGTCAGCGGCTTGGGCAGCACTATCGAGGACTACACCCGGCTATGCCCCCGATCCACGATCGGCGAAGGCCTCGCCGTGCGCGGCGAGGAAGTCCAGGACGCACGAGGAGACGTCGAGGCGTGGCTGCGGAAGATCGGCCTGCTCTCGACCTGAGCGGACGGCCGCGCTGCGCAGTACTGACGGCCCCGTCACCCCTGCGATGAGCGGACGCTGACGGCCTGTCCGCCAGGCAGGCGCCGTCATGCTCGCGCAAGCGATCGGCCTGACCGATCCTGACCTGTTCTACGGACCTGTTGGTGCTCGTGGAGGGACAGGAGGGTGCCGAACAGGGCGCATCGCGACAGCCGTCTGTCACGGGTTGGGTCGGCTGCTGCGGCTGATGAGTCCCGTCTCGTAAGCGTAGATGACGGCTTGTACTCGGTCGCGCAGGCCGAGCTTCATCAGTACGCGTCCGACGTGTGTCTTGACCGTCGTCTCCGAGACGTAGAGCTTGGTTGCGATCTCGGAGTTCGTCAGCCCGCGCGCTAGGAGTCGCAGCGTCTCATGCTCACGTGCGGTGAGCGCGTCGAGCCGAGCGCCGGCCGCCGTGTCGACCAATCTCGGTGTCTGGAGGAATGACTCGATCAGCCGGCGGGTCACGGTCGGTGCGAGCAGGGATTCACCCGAGTGCACGGCACGTATTCCCGTGACCAGCAGTTCGGGCTGCACGTCTTTCAGCAGGAATCCGCTCGCGCCGGCCCGCAGGGCCTCGAAGACGTATTCGTCCATGTCGAACGTGGTCAGCATGACGACCCGCGAGTGAGCGGCGCGGTCGGCCCGTAGCCGGCGCGTGGCCTCGATGCCGTCCATGCCGGGCATTCGTACGTCCATCAGCACGATGTCGGGTCGCAGCTGCGCGGCCAGTTCCAGCGCCTGAACGCCATTCGCGGCCTCGCCTGCAACGGTGATGTCCGGCTCGATCTCGAGGATCATTCGGAATCCGGCCCGCACCAGCGCCTGGTCGTCGACGATGAGTACGCCGATGGGGCTGGCGGGCTTGGATCCTGCTGCGGGAGGCGCTGGCTGGCTCATGTCGGCTCCAACGGCAACGAGGCCACCAACTCGAAGCCACCCTCCGGCCGCGTCCGCGTCGCGAGGGAGCCGCCGTAGACCGCGACCCGCTCGCGCATGCCGAGGAGGCCGTTGCGGGGATTGATCAGCTGGGCCTGACCTGGCCTTGGGGTCTGGCCGTCGTCCCGTACCGCCAGCTGGAGCCGGTCCGAGCCGTAGTCGATCACCACCTCCGCTCGGCGCGGGCTCCGTGCATGGCGGAACGTGTTGGTGAGGCCCTCCTGAACGAGCCGGTACGCCGTGAGGTCCAGACCCGGTGCGAGGCTGCGAGCCCTTCCGGTCACCGTGAGCTCGACCGGCAGACCGGCGGCGCGGAACTTGCCGACCAGCCGGTCGAGCTGGTCCAGTCCGGGTGGCGGCTCGCGCTCCTCGGCTGCCGAGGCGTCGCTCTGCTGACGTAGCACACCCACCATCCGTCGCATCTCCGCGAGTGCTTCTCGTCCAACGGCCTCAACGGTTTCCAGCGCCTCGCGCTCGGCCACCTGCTGGTCGGTCAGCCGGCGCCGCACCGCCGAGGCCTGAACGGTCATGACGGTGACGCTGTGGCCGATGACATCGTGCAGTTCGCGCGCGATCCGGTTGCGTTCCTCGACCACGGCCCGGGACGTGAAGTGCTCGCGAGTCACCCGCCGCTGCTCGCGGTAGAGCATTGTCGTCCGCACAAGCGCCCCGACCAGCCAGCCGATGACCCACGGCGCGAGCCAGACGATTGCGTCGAGGCGGTCGGAGAGGTCGTGGTTCATGGGGTCGAAGCCTGCCCAGCCGGCCCACAGGACGACGCCCAGCACGAGCCCGAGCGCAGCCCGCGCCGGCTCGACGTATCGCCCGACACTGTAGATCGCGATCAGCGGGGCGAGCGCAACGCCGTAGCCCTCGGGCGAGCCGTACACGGCGAACTCCGCGATGTACACCGCCACTATTGCCACGAGGACGGCAAGAGGGTGCACCCGGCGCCCCACGAGAAGGAGCGCCGTCACTGCATACAGGAGGGACTGGGCCCAGAGCGGCCCCTGCCGGTGCGTGGCCCCGATGCCCCACCACGCCTCAAGCTGCCCGAGCACACAGACCACCATCGCCACAGCGATGTCGAAGGCCCAATTTCGGCGGCTCACGATTGAGACGGTACGCCCCGAGGCGCTGCCCTTACGTCCTACTTGCGGAGGACTCGAGGATCCTGCTCCGGTCCACCGGAACTCCTGCGCGCGCACGACGACTGCGAGTGTCCCTGGTCCCTACGTTCGCAAGTGAGGTCGGGGGAACCGGCCAACAAGAGGGAGGACGAACATGCACCGCACAGCAACCAACATCACTCCGGCCATGGCGCGCCGGATCAGCCTCGCCGCCTGGACGATGGCGGCCTTCGGCACGGTCGCCGGCGAGTTGCACGCGCTGGCCCGGATCAACAGCCACCCCGACGACCTCGCGTATCCGCTCACCCGTGCCTGGGCCGTGCCCGCGATGGACGCGATGCGGCCACTGCTCGACTGGTCAGACCCGTACTTCGTCTACTGGACCTACGGCAAGATCTGGCTGCCGGTCTGCCTCGCGTTCGCCGCCGCGGCCTACCTGGTCTACCGGCGCCGCCAGCCAAAAGGCGCCGAGAAGTGGGCCTGGCGGGTCCAACTCGCGGCCTACGCCATCCTGACGCTTTCGGTGGCCGGCGACTACTACACGCCTTGGACCGACCAGTTCTTCGGGGCCGGACTGGTGGCCTTCGCGCTCATCGCGCTCGGCGGCGCCGTACTGGGAATCATGCTGGTCCGCAGCGGATTTCGGCCGCGAACGTCGGCCTGGCTGCTGATCGTGTTCCTGCCGTTCTTCTTCGCGATCACGGACGTGACGTCAATGGGCAACGCGCTGCTGCCGCTCATGTGGGGCTGGGCGCTGGCCGCCCACCAGGTCGTCGCTATCGAGAAGCGCCAACCGCATCCGATGTCCGCGTCCACGAGGATGCCCACACGCGGGTGAAGCGAGGCCGGGCGCCGTGAGGCTGGGGGCTGGTCGCGGTGCCAACGCCGGAGCAGTCTCCGTGAACTGTCGTGCTTGGGTCCGCTCAACGACTGGCCCAGGCGGAGCCGGCGAAGGCCACCACAAGTGCGGAGGCCACGGCCAGCGCGCCCGTCTCGAATGCTGCGGACGTCACGCTACGTGCGGGAAGCAGCGGCAGGACAACGGCGGACCAGATCACCACGACCACGGTCGCGACCAGGACGATCCCGGCGATGAATCGTGCCGAGCCTTCCCGTCGCGGTATCCGGTCGCGGAACACGGCGAAAAAGCTGATGATGACGATCGCCGTGATAGTGATGCCAAGGTTCAGCCACACGCCGAGGGGAACTCCGGCCATACACCTCGACGGCTTCTCACCGCCACTTAGGGCGCGATACCGGAGCAAATCCAGGGAGTTGCTGAACAACTGGGTCAGCACCACGATCGGACCGAGGAATGCGGTGGCGTTCATGACCACCCGATCAGCTGACCGGAACACGTGCCGGCTGGCGCCATCGTGGCCGAACACCATGTGGAGCCCGAAGATCAGAAGCAGGACCGCCAAACCGAAGGTAGAGCCGGCCAGCATCTGCTCGTGCGCAGCCACGCCTTGTATTTCGCCCACTCCGATGCGGCCGGCGAGCACGGCGTAAGAGATGGAGAGGATGATCAGTGAGAAGAACGCGGAAACGAACACAGCTGCGGCCTCAGCGGTCGCCGGATCGTGGTCATCCCGCTCCGGATGATCCAAAGGAAGCAAGACGGCCACGAACGCAAACCCGGCCAGCAGCCCTGCCGTCGCCGAGTACCAGCCAGCCGAGGCCGCGACATCGAAGTCGAGACCTCGGAATTGGCAGGTTCTCTCGAACACCCTCTCCATGCCGCCAAATTAGACTGCGATGATCCATCGCAGGCTCACCCGCATCCGGTGATCCGCCGACCAGATCACTGCTGTGGGCGTCAAGCTCGACCCTTGACGCACACCGACCCCGAACCTGAGGCGGCAGTTATCGGGACGATGCGGAGAACTGTCCGCGTGTCGCTGACACGTAACCTTCAATCGCTGTGGCGGATAAGTGCTTCAGCTTGTCCGGCGCGAACTGATGCCCATCGGTGCCAGTAGTCGCTGGCTCTGATTTGGCGCAATCCCAGCACAGCAAGGGCTATGAGCAGCAACAGCCAGTGAGTGCGGAGTAGGCGGTGGTCAGGTGGTCCCTTGTTGTATGGCGGTCAGGTCGCGTTCGGCGTAGAGGCGGTGTTCCCATTCCTCGTTGAGGACTGTGCGGAGGCATTCCTTGAGGGGGCAGTTCTCGAGCTGGGGCCAGCCGGGTTCGGTCTGGGTGACGTTCGAGGCGAGTTGCTCGTCGGTCAGTGAGGTAAGGACGTCGCGAACCATCGTCTGGCGTTCGCGGCGGATCACCAGCACCTCGTCGAGTGTGGGTCGTGCTTCGCGGTCGCACGGGATGTCGTCCCACTTGGGCGCCTCGTCCCAGGGGAGGTCCAGCGGGTGCCAGGGGTAGGGGTTGCCGAGGATCATCCGGCCGACCCAGGCGGCGCTGGCGAAGTTGAGGTGCCGCAGGGTCTGGATGAAGGACCACTCGTCGTCGACGCTGCGGTGGAGGTCGGCTTCCGGGAAGGTTCTCGCCCGCGCGACAGTCCCCTCCCACCGCCGCTCCAGGATCGTCCACGCCTGACGGAATCCCTCGGGATGGTCCGGGCGCATCTTCGCCCGGTCGGGGGTACGGCGATTCAGTTCGGCCTCGACGAGTGGCGCGATGTCCACGCCGTTCACGACGACGTTCTGGAGCTCACCGCTGATCTGGACCTCGCGCAGTTCGACACCCCGCAGACGGGTCCGGTAGAACCAGGCGGCGCGGATCTGCGCCTCGCTGAAGTCGACGTCGCGCAGGCCGGCGCCCTTGAGCGACACCTCGCTGAGGGTGGCGTCGCGGAGGTTCACCCGCTCGAAGCGTGCTCCGGTCAGGTCCTGCTCACTGAACTCGGTCATGGACAGCACCGTAGAGCCGATCCCGGACGATCCGCTTCCGATTCACCCCGTCTCTGGTCGGGACCGCCGCGCGGTCCGTAGCTGCCTCGGCGGGCTGCCGGCGGCATTCATCCTCCGTGACCTCTTGACGACGCTGAGAGATCCGAGTTGAATGCGCTGCATTCAGTCAACTCTTTTCTTATCTTCACCTTCGCAGTTCCCGCCCCCGGAAGGTAAAGGACACCCGCCCCATGCACCCTTCTTCTTCGTCTTGGATCAAGGTCCGAAGTCGCGTCGCCGTCGCGGCTCTCGCGCTGGCGACCGTCGCGGCCGGAGCCACGGCTCTGCTGGCTCCCGCGCCGCCGGCGAGCGCCGAGGCCACTGCCCAGACCGCCGCCGCGGCGCTGCCCAACGGCTTCCGCAGTGTCGGCTACATGCCGTCCTGGTCCGGCGACGTCAACGCCATCCAGTTCTCCAAGCTGACCCACATCAACTACGCGTTCGCGCTGCCGAACTCCAACGGCACGCTGCAGGGGATCGAGAACACGTCGAAGCTGTCCTCGCTGGTGTCCCAGGGGCACAACAACGGGGTCAAGGTGTCGCTGGCCATCGGCGGCTGGAACGACGGCAACGACTCCGCCTTCGAGGCGCTCGCGGGCAACTCCAGTAGCCGCACCACGTTCGTCAACAGCGTGATGAGCGTCGTCAACCAGTACAACCTCGACGGCATCGACATCGACTGGGAGTACCCCGACCCGGGGACGTCCGGCAACAACTACACCGCGCTGATGCAGCAACTGAGCAACGCGTTACACGGCAGCGGCAAACTGCTCACCGCCGCGGTGGTGTCCGAGGGCGGTACGGCCGACGGCGTACAGCCCGCGGTCTTCGGCTACGTCGACTGGCTCAACATCATGGCGTACGACGGCGGCAGCCCGCACGCCAACTACGACTGGTCCATCGCCGCGGCCAACTTCTGGAAGAACCGCGGCCTGCCGAAGGCCAAGACAGTGCTCGGCGTGCCGTTCTACAGCCGTCCCGGCTACCTGACCTACTCGCAGATCGTCGCGCTGAACCCGAACAACGCAAACGTCGACTGCGTCAACGCCAATGGCGCCCAGCAGTGCTACAACGGCATCCCCACGATCAAGCGCAAGACGCAGTGGGCGGTGGCGAACGCCGGCGGCATCATGAACTGGGAGCTGTCCCAGGACACCACCGGCAGCACCTCGCTGGTCAGCGCGATCTTCGACGCCGCGGGCGGCACCGGTACGCCGCCGACCGGTGGCAAGACCGGTCCGATCAAGGGCATCGCGGGCAAGTGCGTCGATGTGGCCGGCGCTAACAGCGCGAACGGGACCGCGGTACAGCTCTGGACCTGCAACGCCACTTCGGCGCAGACCTGGACGGTCGGCTCCGACAACACCATCCGGGCCCTCGGCAAGTGCATGGACATCACCGCCGCGGGCACGGCCAACGGCACCAAGGTCCAGCTGTACGACTGCAACGGCACCGGCGCCCAGACGTGGCAGGCCCAGTCCAACGGCACCCTGCGCAACCCGGCCTCGGGTCGCTGCCTGGACGCCACCGGCCCCAGCTCAGCAGACGGCACCCGCCTGCAAATCTGGGACTGCTTTGGCAGCGGCAACCAGCTCTGGACCCTCCCCGCCTGACCCCTCCCAACCTTCAGGGACGCGCTTCGCCCCCACCGGGACGAAGCGTGTCCTTTCCGTCTCTGTGCGACGTACGGCGTAGCGCGGGTGTCACCGGTGCACGGAATCTGAGCGAAACGATCAAGTGAGACCCGTCCTGGCCGTGCCTCACTGGACGTATGGCCAGCGTCGAAGCGGTGAACGTGGTGAGGCAGGTGCGGGACGGGCGGTGGGGGCGGACGGCAATCGACAAGCGGCCGGTCGAGGGGCTGGTGCAGGTCGGCGAGTTGGGGCTCGCGGGAGACCAACAGCTGACCGGCGGACACGGAGGGCGGGACCGGGCGGTCTATGCCTACGCGAGTGAGGATGCCGTCTGGTGGGCCGAGCAGCTCGGGCGGGAGACGCCGGCCGGCCTCTTCGGCGAGAACCTCAGGACAGTGGGGCTTCCGGTCGGCGACGCGCAGATCGGGGAGCGTTGGCGGATCCGGGACGTGGTGCTGGAGGTCCGCTTGCCGCGGACACCGTGCGAGAATCTCTCGCTCCGCTTGGGGATTGAGCGTTTCCATCGCCGGTTCGCGAGCACCGGAAGAGTCGGCGCGATGCTCAAGGTTCTCGAGCCCGGCGAGCTCAGAGCCGGCGACGAGATCGAGATCGTCTTCCGCCCCGACCACGGCCTCACCATCACCGACCTCGCCGTCGGCGCGCCACCTGCCCGCGCCCAGAGACTCCTCGACTCAGGCCTCCCTCTCGCCCCCACTGTCCGCGCCAAGCTCCGCCGGACCGTCCACCGAGCCGCCGCGTCCTGACGTCACCATCGGCCGGTTCTGTGATCGCGCCGGATTGTCGGCGAAGTAGAACGACGACAGGCGAGCGCGCAGCTTCTGCCGCCAACGATGAGGAGCCTGTACTCCGTTGCCGTCCGTGGCCGCGGGCAACGAGACAGACGTCTGCTGTTCGTGGGCGGTCAACGCATAGGCCTCGTACTTCGAGATCGGCGCGTGCTTCTCGACGTACTCCCCACTCGGCAGCCGGAGGACGACGCCGGTCTCCAGACCGTGCTCGAGGCGGTCCCGGTCGGCGCGCTGCAACGACAGCGCGATCCGGCGAGTGATCCAGAAGGCGAGTAGCGGCGCCGAGAAGATCGCGAACCGGCAGACCCACGTGATCGTGTTGATGGACAGGTGGAACTGCGTGGCGACCAGGTCGTTGCCGCTGTTCAGCCAGAGCACCCCGTAGAAGGTGCTGATGCCGGCGCCGATCCCGGTCCGGGTAGGCACATTGCGCGGCCGGTCGAGCAGATGGTGCTCGCGCTTGTCACCGGTGATCCACTGCTCGATGAACGGATACAGCGCGACGAACCCGATGAACAGCGGCGGCATCAGCAACGCCGGGACCACCACGTTCCAGCTGATCGTCACACCCCAGAACGACGACTCGAGGCCGGGCATCAACCGCACCGCGCCGTCGAGCCACGCCATGTACCAGTCAGGCTGCGAGCCGGCGGTCACCTCGGCCGGGTTGTACGGGCCGTACAGCCAGACCGGGTTGATCTGCAGCAGTGCGCCCATCACCGCGAGCACGCCGAACACCACGAAGAAGAATCCGCCCGCCTTCGCCAGGTAGACCGGCATCAGCGGGAAGCCGACCACGTTCTTCTCGGTCCGGCCAGGCCCCGCGAACTGGGTGTGCTTGTGGTAGACGACCAGGATCAGGTGGAGAGTGATCAGCCCGAGCAGCAGCCCCGGGATCAGCAGCACGTGCACGGTGTAGAACCTGCTGACGAACTCATCGCCCGGGAACTCGCCACCGAAGATGAAGAAACTCATCCAGGTGCCGACGACCGGTGCCGCGAGCACCAGCCCCTCGGTGATCCGCAACCCGGTGCCGGACAGCAGATCGTCGGGCAGGCCGTAGCCGATGAAGCCCTCGATGATGCCGAGGAACAGCATCACGATCCCGATCAGCCAGTTCAGCTCACGTGGCTTCCGAAAGGCGCCGGTGAAGAAGATCCGGAGCAGGTGCACGCTCATCGCGGCGACGAACAGCACCGCCGCCCAGTGGTGGATCTGCCGCATCAGCAGACCACCGCGGATGTCGAAGGAGATCCGCAGCGTCGACTCGTACGCCTCCGACATCGGCAGCCCTTTGAGCAGGCTGTAAGAGCCCTGGTATTCGACCTCGGCCATCGACGGCCTGAACCACAGCGTCAGGAAGACGCCGGTCAGCAGCAGGATGACGAAGCTGTAGAGCGCGATCTCGCCGAGCATGAAGGACCAGTGGTCCGGGAACACCTTGCGCAGGTTCTTCTTGCCGAGCTTGGCGATCCCGAGGCGATCATCGGCCCATCGGACGGCCGCCGGGAGATCGGCGGAGCCGGTCGTCTGCTGGTCTGCCATCCGCGACGAACCCCGTTTCGTGTCGGTTGCACTTGCTGCCTCTTCCGCCGCGACGACGCCGGCGGATGCAGCGCAGCAGAAAAACTTCGGTAGGTACTGCATCCGCGAGCGGCCTGGTGGTGGAAGGAGGGGTAAAGCACACCCTGATCCGGGAGGTACACATGTTCCACCGTCGCTCTGCCGCCGCCGCGGTAGCGGGAGTGATCGCACTGGCCGCTGCCACCGCCGCAGTACCGGCCGAGGCCAGCGGGGAGGCAGCGAGCCGGAGTACTGCGAACGCGACCGTCTCTGTGCTGCACGCCGTGCCTGGGGCAACGGTCGACGTCTATGCCGACGGCAAGGCCCTGCTGACCAACTTCAAGCCGGGCACGCTAACCGATCCGCTCAAGTTGCCGGAGGGATCCTACGACCTGAAGGTCACCGCCGCCGGGGCCGGCGCGTCGGGCGCCGCGATCATCCAGGCGAACGGGGTGGAGGTGCCGGGTGGCGCGAACGTCACCGTCGTCGCCCACCTGGACGCGGCCGGAAAGCCCAAGCTCACCCCGTTCGTGAACGACGTCTCGAAGCTCGGCGCGGGCCAGGCCCGCATCACCGTCCGCCACACCGCCGCGGCTCCGGCCGTCGACATCCGAGTCGGTGGCAAGCCGGTCTTCAAGGGACTCACCAACCCGAACGAGGCCAAGGCCGATCTGCCGGCCGGCACGATCAAGGCCGACGTCACGCTCGCCGGTACTTCGACGGTCGCACTCGGGCCGGCCGACGTGCCGCTGGAGGAAGGCACGAACACGATCGTCTACGCGTGGGGCAGCGCGAGCGCGAAGAACCTGAAGCTGGCCGTGCAGACGATCGACGGCCTGCACAGCAACCCGGCCGGCGTACCGGGTGGCACCGGAGGCCAGGCAGCGCGGGAGTCTCTGCCCGGCTGGGCGGCGGGGCTGATGCTGCTCGCCGCACTCGGAGTGGCGGTGTCGGCGGGCCGCCTGGTGGTCGGCAGGGTTCACCCGGCGAAGTGACCGCACGCAAGACCGCAGTTCTGCTGGTCGTCTCGCTGATCACCCTCGTGGCTGTACCGATCGTCTGGTACGGCCGCGAGGGCCGGAGCAGCGAGGCCCCGACCGGTGGGGCGGGTGTGGTGCAGACCAGCCAGAGCGGAATCCCCCGGCCGCCGGCTGCCTCCGCCACCCCGCCTCCACCACCGGCAACGATCAAGACCAGAGCGGCCGAGCTCCCGACGGCTGCCGGGTCCCAAGCCCAACCAGTAGAACTGGTCGTGGCCAGTGCCAAGCTGCGGATGCCGATAGTGCCGGCTGGCGTCGCCCCGGACGGCCAGATGGAGCTCCCACCGAACCCGGCGCGCATCGGCTGGTACCGCTTCGGCCCGGCACCGAAAGCCCCAGCCGGCTCGGCGGTACTGGGCGGACACCTGGACAGCCGCGAGTACGGCGTTGGGCCGTTGGCGCGGCTGGCCCGGATGAGGCCGGGTGATCCGATCGAAGTGCGGCTGTCCGACGGCAGCACCTTGCGATACCGGACGGAGGCGGTGCGCGATGTCGACAAGCAGGCACTCGCGCTGGACACCGTCTTCGACCGGAGCGGCCCCCGGCGGCTGCAGATCGTCACCTGTGGTGGCGAGTATCTCCCGGACCGCGGAGGCTACCAGGACAACCTGGTCGTCACCGCGGTACCGGCCGGGTGAGGCCGAGTTGGTGGTCAGCGCGGATAGAGTGCTCCGAGTGAGGCCCGTCGAGCCTGGTGACCTGTCCGCGGCAGAGGTTGCCGCGGGGTTCGCCGCTGGACACGAGGAGGCGCTCGCCGAGGTCTACCGGCGATGGTCCGCACTGGTGCACGGCATCGCGCTGAAGATGCTGGGGGACCGGGCCGACGCGGAGGACGTGACCCAGCAGGTGTTTGTCTCGGCCTGGCGAGGCCGGTCCACCTTCGACCCGACGACGGGCTCTCTACCGGCCTGGCTGGTCGGGATCACCAAGCACCGGATCGCCGACCGGCTCGCGGCACGCAGCCGTGATCAGCGCACACTGGCAGCCGTGGGCGGCATCCGTGAGGACATGCGCGCTGCTCCGACGGACGACCGGGTCGTCGACCGGCTGGTGCTCGCGGACGAGATCAGTCGGCTGGATGACCCCCGGCGGACCATCCTGGGTCTGGTCTTCTACGAAGATCAGACCTACGCACAGATCGCCGAGCGGCTGAACCTGCCGCTGGGCACGGTGAAGAGTCACGTCCGGCGAGGCTTGCTCCACCTGAGAGACCGGCTGAGGGAGGTGACTGGTGGACCATCTGGATCCTGAGCAACTGGCTCGGTACGCACTCGGCGACGACGTTCCGCTGGGCACCGACGAGCAAGCGCACCTGGCGGCCTGTGACACCTGCCGGACCGAGATCGAGGAACTGCGGCAACTGGCGGATCTCGGCCACGAGCTACGGCCCGACGACCGGCTCGACCCTGCGCCGCCGCAGGTGTGGGACCGGGTCGTGGACGAGTTGGGCCTGCGCGAGCGCGAGCCGGCGCCCAGCTCGCAGTACGGCGGAGTGGCCCCGCGGCGGGACCGTCGACGGCTCGTGTTCGTCGGTGCGGTCGCGGCTGCGGTCGGTCTGATCGCGGGCGCGCTCGGCGCCCGGGTGCTCAGCAGTGACGAGATCGCGCCGCAGCCCCAACCGGTGGCGACGACCAGGCTCGACCCGTTGGAGGGCAAGACCGGTGACGGTGTCGCCGACCTGATCAAGAGCGGCGGGAATACCGAACTGCGCGTCGGCGTCAACGGATTGCCTGCGCCACAAGGGTTCTACGAGCTCTGGCTGATCAACACCGACGGCGAGCGGATGGTGTCGCTCGGGGTGCTCGACCCGACCACCGGTGGCACGTTCGCAGTACCGCCGAACCTGACCAGCCAGGGGTACCGGATCGTCGATGTCTCGCTCGAACCCGACGACGGCAAACCCGAGCACTCCCGCGACAGCGTCATCCGCGGCACCCTGCCGACCTGATTGCCTGGAGCGGATTGACTCAGGGAGTCTCGACCGGGTGGTACTCGCAGGCGTCGGCGAGGTCGGCGGTGGGGGTGGTCGTGCCGGGGGTGGTTGACGTGCCCGGCCGGGGTGTCACCGGCGTAGCCGTGGTCCGTGGCTTAACCGGTGTGGTCGGCGTGGCGGGCTTCGGGGCGAGGGCGGCGGCGACGGTGGCCCGCAGGCCTTCGTAGTCCGGGTGCGGGTAGGCGAACTTCAGTTCGCGGCCGTCGAGCGGAACCTCGGAGACCTTCGCCGACTTCACCTTCAGGCCCAGGTCGAGGAACGCGGGCAGCAGGTCCTGCGGGATGTCGGTGCGGACCATGTTCTTCCCGACCGCGGCGAGCTTCTGGTAGCTCTTCAGCAGGTTGGCCGGCGTTGCCGCCTCGGCGATCGCGTGGATCGCGCACCGCTGCCGGGCGCTGCGAGCGTCGTCGGGGTTGGGGATCTGGTACCGCCCGCGGGCGTACCAGAGCGCCTCGAGGCCCCAGAGGTGCTTGTTCTGCGCGGGTTTGAGGTAGTAGTTCGGGGGCCGCTTCGCGTCGTCGCTGCCGCCGACCGGGATCGGGTAGTTGATGTTGACGGTGATGCCGCCGAGCGCGTTCACCAGCCCGGTGAAGCCTGCCAGGTTGATCTGGACGTAGTAGTCCATCGTCAGCCCGGTCGCCTCGCCGACGGCGAGCTTGAGGACGTCCGCGCCCTCGTTGTCGGACCGCCCGACGATGCCCGGGTGCGCGGCCGGCACGTTCTTGTAGATCGCGTCCAGCATCCACTCCAGCCGGGCCTGCAGGCTGATGCCGTCCTTGCCGAACCCGTCCGGGTAGGCCTCGTGCAGCTTGGTGCCCTTCGGGAACGGCATGAACATCAGCTTGCGCGGCAGCGAGATCAGCGAGGTGTCGCCGGTCGTGGTGTCGATGCTCGCGACGATCACCGTGTCGGTCCGTACGCCGTCGCGGTCCGGGCCGTCGTCGGCACCCAGCAGCAGGATGTTCAGCCGGGGCTTGGCGGCCCACGGGTTCTTCTTGTTCTTCACGGTCGGCCGGGTCGCGCTCTCGCTGTCCTTGCCGGCGAACACCGACTTGACCAGGTCCCGCTGGGTCCGCGCGGTCTGCACGCCCATCGCGGTCGGTACGGCGACGGCGAAGCAGAGCACCCCGACGAAGGCTGCCCCGATCACCCGGGTGGCCTCGGAGGCGGTGCCTGGACGCAGCGCCCGGTGTGAGGTGATGATGACGACGATCCAGGCCACTCCGAGCACCAGCAGGCCGAGCGTGGCGTACAGCAGTTTCTGCGGCGTGACGGCCAGTTCGATGATCTGCTCGCGCCTGGTCAGTACGAGGTAGGCGACCACCGCCAGCAGCGCCACGCTGACGCCGAGCACGGCAGCACCGAGTTTGCGCCGCCCGGCGAACAGGTAGCCGGTTCCCGGGATCAGCGATCCGACCAGGGTCAGCCCGAGGATGGCGAAGGTACCGCGGTCCTTGGCCCGCTGTCGCGGTACGGCCCGACGGGCCGGTCCGCGCGAGTTCTCCGGTTCGTGATCGCTCGCCATCGGTGTCTCGACTGCTCCGTCCCACGAGAGTTAAGCGCAAAGAATATGACGAGCCGGGGGCCGGAAAGGTTGCCGGTTCACCCCTTGGAGGCAGGCCTTTACTTTCCGGTCACGGAGCACTACGTTGCGTGGTTGTCATGTCACGCCTCGTCCTGGAATCCGGACTATTGCAAACCTCCCGAAAATTATGTTGCCTGAGGCAACTTCAGCTGATCTCCGCGATGATCGAGGTGAGCAGGTGCTGGGTCTGCCGCGGCGTGCTGGCGGCGATCGACAGCGAGTCCATCGTGACCACGTACTCGTCCAGGTCCTCGCGCTTGTCCAGGTAGACCGCACTGGTCAGGTGCTCGATGTAGACGATGTCCGGCAGGTCGGCGTCACCGAACCGCAGCAGGCTGAACGCGCCGCCGGTGGCCGCGTAGCCGCCGCCGGAGAACGGCAGGATCTGCAGCGTCACGTTCGGCTTGCGCGACACCTCCACCAGGTACTCGAGCTGCGCGCGCAACACCGCCCAGCCGCCGATCGGCCGGCGCAGTACGGCTTCGTCGACCACCGCCCACAAGCGCGCGGGTCGTTCGTCGCGGGTGAGGATCTCCTGGCGTGACTTCCGCAGTGTGACGAGTCGCTCGACCTCGGCGTCCGGCAGCACCCGCTCACCCCGACCGAGCTGTACGACGGCCCGCGCGTAGTCCGGGGTCTGCAGCAACCCGGGCACGAACTGGACCTCGTAGGTACGGATCAGCTGCGCGGCGACCTCGAGCCCGAGGTAGGAGTGGAACCACGTCGGCGTCAGGTCGTCGTACCGCTGCCACCAGCCGGGGTTGTTCGCCTCGCGGGCCAGGTTCAGCAGGCGCTCGCGTTCGGCCGGGTCGTCGAGCTTGTAGAGCGTCAGCAGGTCGTCGACGTCGCGCACCTTGAAGCCGACCCGGCCGAGCTCGAGCCGGCTGATCTTGGACTCCGAGCCGCGGATGGCCCAGCCGGCGTCGGAGCGGCTGATGTTGGCATCCTCGCGCATCCGGCGAAGGTGTGCGCCGAGCATGATCCGCAGGGCGGTCGGGCCGCCCGGCGTCCCCTGCTCCGCCATGCCGCCTCCCTGTTCAGCCCACACCCCAGTCGGGCCCGATAGCCCCTGTGGTCACTACATCGTGCTTCGTCGGTGGATCATTTCACGGTTGCCCGGCCGGTGGGGAAGCCCGACGCGCACCGAGGGTGATCTGGTGCCCCCTCCGTGAGTAGGCTCAGTGCTCATCACCCGGACAAACCCATCTGCGAGGTCGTCGATGCCCGATGCCACCAAAGCCCCCAGCTCAGCGCCGGTCGGAGTGGACACGACCCGGGCCAGCATCGCCCGCGTGTACGACGCCGCGCTGAACGGCAAGGACAACTTCGAGATCGACCGCGAGGTGCTCCGCCAGGTGGCCACCGTGGCCCCGCAGGTGAACGACCTGGCCTGGTCGAACCGGAACTTCCTGATCCGGGCCTGCCGGTTCCTCGCCAGCCAGGGCGGCATCACGCAGTACCTGGACTGTGGCTCGGGGCTGCCGACGGCGGAGAACACCCACCAGGTGGTGCAGCGGCTGCAGCCGACCGCGAAGGTGCTCTACGTCGACAACGACCCGGTGGTGCTCGCGCACGGACGCGCGCTGCTGGAGGAGAACGAGCAGACCCTGTTCATCAGCGCCGACATCTTCCAGCCCGAGGAGATCCTCGGCAACGACGAGGTGCGGGAGTTCCTCGACTTCAGCCAGCCGATCGCGCTGGTCCACAACGGCACCCTGCACCACTACCTGGGCGACGACGGCCCCGAGATCATCAAGAAGTACACCGACGAGATGGCGTCCGGCTCCTACACGGTGATCGCGCACTTCTTCGACCCGGAGACGCCGGAGCACTCGCAGATCGCCCGGGCGATGGAGCAGAAGTTCACCCACAGCCCGATGGGCAGCGGCGTCTTCCGCACCCACGACCAGATCGAGGCGATGTTCGGCGACCAGGAACTGGTCGAGCCCGGTCTGGTGCTGTGCGACGACTGGTGGCCGGACGGCCCCCGGGTCAAGCCGCTCAACCAGGTCGAGGAGTGCATCGCCGGCGCCGTCGGCCGCAAGGTCTGATTGCCTGAGGCAATCGTTCCGCTCAACTGGTCTCCGAGATCAGTACTGCGGACGTGTCCTTGGTGAGCGCCTTGAAGACGTGCGGCAGGTCGCCGGGATAGGCGATGTAGTCGCCCGGGTGGAGTTCGACGGGTTCGATGGTCGGGCCGATCAGGGCCCGGCCGCTACTGAGTACGACGTGCTCCACCGTGCCCGGCATGTGCGGCTCGGACTCGCGACCGGGGCCGGGGGCAACGACGATCCGGTAGATGTCGCGCCGGGCCTTCGGCGGGCAGGAGGCGACCAGCGTCGCGCTGTAGTCGGCGTGCTCGGAGTAGATCGCCGGGCCTTCGTTCGCCCGGATCACCTGGACCTTCGGCCGCGGCGGGTCCAGCAGATCGGCGAACTGGATCTCGAGGGCGACGCAGAGCGCCCAGAGCGTCTCCACGCTCGGGTTGCCGGTGCCGGACTCCAACTGGGACAGGGTCGACTTGGCGACGCCCGCGCGCCGGGCCACCTCGGTGAGGGAGAGACCGGCGCGGGCGCGCTCCCGGCGCAACGAGCCGGCGATCACGTCGAGTGGTGCCTTGCTGTCCATCGATGTTCGCTCCATCGGTCGGTTTGTTCGGCTTGACGAACGGGTGGTCTGCTGTTCATCATAAAACCCATGCGTTCGATATGGCGAACAACCGACCCGGGGCTGCTGCGCGACATCGCGCTGGTCTGCCTGGCCGACGGCGTGGTCGGCCTCTCGTACGGCGCGATCAGCGTCGGCGGGGGACTCGACCTGTGGGTGCCGGTGCTGCTCTCGATCGTGGTGTTCGCCGGGGCGTCGCAGTTCCTCTTCGTCGGCATCGTCGCGGCCGGCGGCAGCCCGATCGCCGCCACCGTCGCGGGACTGCTGGTGAACAGCAGGCACGTCGCGTTCGGCCTGGCCGTCAGCGATGTGATCGGGAGCGGCTGGCGGCGGCCGCTGGGCAGCCACGTGATGACCGACGAGAACGTCGCCTTCGCCCTCGGCCAGGACGACCTGCGGCAGAAGCGAGCGGCGTACTGGGTCTGCGGGATCGGGATCTTCGTGTGCTGGAACATCGGAGTGGTGATCGGCGCGCTGGCCGGCTCGGTGATCACCGACACCGACGTGTTCGGGCTGGACGCAGCGTTCCCGGCGGTGCTGCTCGCGCTGGTGCTGCCGTCATTGCGGGACAAGAAGACTCGCACGGCGGCGCTGGTGGGGTCGGTGGTCGCGCTGGCGGCGACACCGTTCCTGCCTGCCGGGCTGCCGGTGCTGCTTGCCCTTGTGGGGTTGGTGTTCTACCGCTCCGACAAACCCGCGCTGGACGCTGTCCGATGAAGTTGGAGGTTGTCCGATGAACACGACGCTGTTGCTGGTCGGGATTCTCGTCCTTGCCGTGGGCACCTTCTCGCTGCGGCTTGCCGGGCCATGGATGCGGACGCGGTTCGAACTGCCCGAGCGCGCGCAGCAGGTGATGGCCGTGGCCGCGGTGGTCCTGTTGGCGGCGCTGGTGGCGACTGCCGCTCTCACTGACGGACACGGTGGTGCGGGGATCGCGCGGCCGGCCGGAGTACTGGTCGGTGGAGTGCTCGCCTGGCGCAAGGCGCCCTTCGTGCTCGTGGTCGTCGCCGCGGCCGCTACCGCCGCCGGGTTGCGCCTGCTCGGCGTACCGTGACCGCGCTGACCCCGCTGACCGGCCTGAGCGGCTAGCGTTCGGGTATGACGACCTATCCCGGGCAACCAGCGGCGCCGGCGCCGCGGCGGACGCTGACCTGGCTCGCGATCGCCAGTTTCGTCATCGGCCTCGTGCTGGCCGGGTTCTTCGTCTGGCGGATCGTCGAGACGGCGCCGCGCTCACCCGAGCGGATCGGCACCAGTGGCACGGTTCGCCTCGAGGAGGACGGCCTGACGATCTACTCGTCCGAGCCCGTACTGCGGCCGCCGTGCGAGGTGAAGGACTCCAGCGGCGCGGATGTCCCGTTGAAGTCGCCCACCGGGTCCGAGACGATCACGATCAACGACAACACCTGGTACGTGATCGCCCGCTCGGTCGAGACGGTGCCACCCGGCGAGTACGTGGTCAGCTGCGCCGACGAGGACACCGGTACGTCGTACGGCGTCGGGCCGCGGATGTCGATCCTGGGCTTCGTCGGCTCCATTTTCGGCGTGATCGGGTCGCTCCTGGTCTTCATCGGCCTGGGCGTCGTACTGCTGGTGGTCGGCGCGCTCAAGCGCCGCAAGGCGAACCGGCCGGGCAACACCTTCCCCGGCGGGCCGGGCGGCTACCCGCACCCGGGCCAGCAGCAGCCGGGCTATCCGCAGCAGGGCTACCAGTACCCGGGCCAACCGCCGCAGGGTTATCAGCAACCTGGCCAACCTGGTCAACCTGGTCAACCGCCGCAGGGCAACACGTTCCCCGGCTACCCGCCGCCGGGCACCTACAACCCCGGCCCCAACCCGGATCGCCCGAACGACCGCCCGCAGGACACCTGAGCTGACGCCCTACGCGAGCATGGTCTAGAGCACGGCCTCCAGATAGGCCTCGAGCCTGGTCTGCAACAGCGATGGAGTCAGGTCGGTGCGCCCAAGATCCCGCCACGGTACGGCGACCTTCTCGGCGTCCGGCGCGAACGCCAACGCGTCGAGAAGCCGCCAGTACCGCTGATCCTCCCAGTCGGCCAACCGCCCACCGGCCGCGGAGTACAACTCGGGGAAGCGCAGCCCGTACTCCGGTCCGTGCAGCAGCGCGAGGGCCGTCGAGCAGTGCGCGACATCGAGATCGGCCGGCCCCCACGAGGTCTCGACCCAATCGACGACCCCGGTGATCACGTCACCGTCGAACAACACGTTCCCCGGGTGAAAGTCCCGATGCAGGAACACACCCTCGTACTGCGGCGCCTGCCGCCGGATCCCTTCGACAGCGGCCTTCCAGACCTTCGGACGTGTTGTTGCCTCAGGCAATCGAACTCGCTCCGCACCGGTCCACGCCTGGTACTCCCGCGGCCGCGTCTCGACCCGCACCTGATGGATCGCCACCAACTGCCGCGCCAGCAACCCCGCTCGCGCCGGAGCCCCGTCATCCTCGACCCGGACAGCCCCTGGCAACAAGGTCATCACCAGCGACGGATGCTCGCAGTACCGTCCGACGGCATCCACCCCGACAACCTCAGCGGCAGGCACCCCGGAACCGCGAAGCAACCGAAGCACCTCGGCCTCCCGGGTCAGCAGTCCCTCCGCATGCCTGACGAAGAACTCATCCACGAACGACCGCAGTACCAGGGCGCGCCGCCCACCAGGTCCGTCGACCTCGACCTGTCGCATCACCGAGGTCCACCCGCCCTTGAGCCGGTCGACCGCGACCACCCGCCCGCCGCTGACCTCCTCCACCCACGCCCGGGTTCGTTCCCACTCAGCCATGAATGGACCCTATGCGGTCAAGCGTTTCGCCCTTGCGCGCAAGGAGCCGCGGGCCCGCACCGCCTTGCCTACCGTGATCCGAAACGAGCGAAAGGTGGCAGCATGCGGCAACGTGTACGACGGCCGCTCGCCGGCGCGGTCAGGGCATCAGGTCCTGAGCACTCCGGCCGGTTTCGGGCTGAGTAGGAAGGCCCCGGCGTACAGGAGTGCCGCGACGATCAGCAGGCCGTCGAAGCCGATGATCAGGGCGGCGTACTCGAGGCAGCCGCCGAGCATCGCGCCGAGCAGGTTGGCGCCGAAGCTGGCGGTGCCGTCGGCGGTGTCGGTGAAGCGCTTGGCGAAGATCACGTTCGCCGCGAAGATCGGCAGGAACGCGATCAGCACCGCGACCAGCGCGCGCGGCCCGACCGGCATCGAGAGCAGCCAACTGTCCGGGAACACCCAGCTGAGCAGCAACCCACCGAACAGCACGACGTACATCACCTTCAGTGGTGGTGTCTTGAACCGCCTCGTCACTTCGACCGCCGCGAGCACCGCCACGAGCACGCCGGCGAAGACGATCGCGTTGACCACCCACGTCGTACCGAACAGCAGCGCGAACCCGGTGATGCTCTTCGTCTCCAGCAGCATGAACCCGGCGCCCAGCAGGAACAGGTCCGCGTACGGCCGCATCCGCCGGTACGACGAGCCGCCGCCGGCGATGCCGACGCCGATGATTCCGGCCACCAGGATCAGCCCCAGCGTGATCAGGTAGAGCGACGGGATCCGGTCGGTGAACAGGTAGAGGAACGGCCGGTTGTCCGTGGCTGGAGGCGGCGTGATCGCGGTCGCGCCGGCCCAGGTGGAACCACACGACTGGTCGGCCTCGGTCAGGCCCACGGTCACCACGGCCTGCTGCAGGTCGTCGCCGACCTTGTCCACGCAGGGCTTGTGCCCGAAGGCGGCCTGTGCGGTCGACGCGAGCCGGTCGATCAGCCAGGTCTCGCGGTAGTAGTTGTACATCGCGAACGCGCCACCCGGCGCCAGGTGGTCCCGCGCGCTCTCGAACGCCTGCTGGGTGAACAGGTAGCTCTCCAGCCGCAGCGAGCTCGCGCCGTTCACCAGCGTCAGCGAGTCCGGCAGCGCCAGCAGGATCAGGTCGTACTTCTTGTCGGTCCTGGACAGGAACGCCCGCCCGTCGTCGATGTGCGAGGTCACCCGCGGGTCCTGGTACGACTTGTCCGGGTTGCGCTCGCGGCCGATGTCGCGGATCCGCGGGTCGATCTCCACCGCGTCGACGTGCTTGGCGCCCTTGCTCAGCGCGATCGCGACGTCGGTGCCGCTGCCGGCGCCGATGATGAGGACGTTGCCGGGCTGCTTACCGGCCACGGCGCGCTCGTACGGCATCCCGTACTGCGGTTCCCACTGCAGCCGGCTCGCGGCCGGGATCGCCTGCTGGTGCGGTACGCCGTTCACGGTGATCGTGAGCAGCGGCACACCCTGGAACTCCGAGTCCTTCGTCTGCACCTTGTAGTACGGCGACCAGCTGTTCTCCGGCTGGGTGGACTCGTGGAAGAGCACACCCACCATCACCAGCAGTGGCGTGAGCACCAGCGCCGCGCTGAGCGCGGTTGCGGTCGCCTTCTGCTGCTGGCGCGGGACCATCAGGACCACGAACGACAGCGTGACGATCACGCCCCACCAGATCGGCGGCGCGCCCAGGAACGACAACCCGGTGAAGCCCACGATGCCGATCAGGCTGCCGATCAGGTCGTACCGGTACGCCGTCAGCCGCGGCAGCTCCGCGAAGCAGCGTCCCACGAGCTCCGCCGGCCCGGCCAGCACGACGGCCGCGGCGACGAAGACGATCGGCAGGATCACCCAGACGGGCGGCCCGGTGGTGTTCAGGCTGGTGAAGTAAATGACGCTGGAGGAGCTGCCGCGGTCGACCGTGACGGGTTTCCAGGCGATCACCGCGACCAGCAGGCCGAGCATGACCGGCGAGTAGTACGGCAGCCGCTTCGCCCGGCCGGACCGCAGGATGCCGATCCCGATGCCGAGGAACGAGCCGAGCAGGACGAAGTTCGAGAAGTAGCTCAGGTGCACGACGTTCGAGCCGGTCCAGCGGATCAGGGCCAGCTCGAGGAACAACATCAGCGCGCTGGACGCCACCAACCGCGTTCTGACTCCCAGGGGGCTGTGCCACCTGGGAGCGCTGACCTGGCCGGGCGTGGAGGAGTCGACTGCCATGGGCGGCGACCATACCGGATCACAAGTGGTCTATGTCACCCTTCGCCCCCGAAACGCCCGGCCCTCAGCAACCGGTCAGCGGCGGGCGGGTTTCGCCAGCTGGCAGCCGGACTTGTTCAGGTCGAGCGTGCGGGAGGCGGTCAGGCAGGTGTAGAGCCACCAGGTCTGCTGGCCGTACGCGGCGCCCTGGTCGACGGTGATGTTGCCCGCGGCGTTGACCTCGCACGGGTTGTTCAGCGTGCACCGTTCGCCGTCCTCGTTGCCGGTGTTGTTGACGCCGATCACCTCACCGGTCGTCGTGCTCACGATCGGTGATCCTGACGTGCCGCCGATGGTCTCGCAGCCGGGCTGCTGGTACTTGATCGAGCTCTTCATCACCCAGCCGGCCTCGCGCAGCTCCGGGATCGTTGCCTGCACAGAGCAGGTGTAGATCCGCTTCCAGTACCCGGAGACGACCGCCATGCCGGCACCGTTCGCGGGAGCCTGCTTCGCCAGCGTCAGCGGGGTGACGTTCAGGCGCGACTGGATCGAGGCGTACGTCTCGTTGACCTCGTACAACGTCATGTCCGTCTTGGTCATCGTGGAGTAGAGGACGCGGCTGGCCCGGACCGTCCCGGCGTTGCTGGAACTCGGCCGGAGCAGGGTGATCGAGCGGGTCGAGGCGCGGTTCACGATCACCTGGCCCGGGCTCGGCATACCGCCTTCGTAGCAATGGCCGTTGGTGAGCACGAGCGCCTTGTCGGTGGACAGCGACTCGGCGTACCGGACGAGCGAGGCGGAGCAGTTGCTCAGCGCGGCGATCCCGGTGAAGTCGGCGCCCGGCGCGGCGACCCGCGCGGGTTGGGCCGCGGTCTGCGGGACCTCGACGGCGAGAGCCTGGCTGCCGCCGAGCAGCGCGGCACTGAACGCGACGGTAGTCGCGGCAAGGGTACGGAACAGTCTCATGGGCGGTTTCCTGTCCTCACTGGAAGATGCTTGCGACGGGGGTCGGTGCAAGCAGGGCGTAGTCGTTCCAGGACTCTTCGTATCCGATGAACGGCGCATCCGGCCATCACAAGTCGATGAAAGTTGCCCGCCACGCTGTGGATGCACGGGTTTACCTCCGGGTACCAGGCCGGCGCCCCCACCTTGCGCCTGCGGGCAGTGAATGCCCTGTTACCCTTCGTTTCCGGCTCCGCCCGGCCCGAACCATCGCAGCGCCCAGTACGTCGTACCAGGTGGCGGATGGGGAACGAGAGGGACGGCGGCGCGCCTGAGAGGGTGGCCGCCGACCCGCGGCCATACTGATTGCGACGCGATACCGATACACAGGGGAGACGCCGTCCCGGGGGAGAAGTACCGGCAGCGCCGTACGGAGAACGGAAGGACGTCATGTCGCAGGACAAGCCAGACCTGCGCAACCTCAGCGAGCCGGTTCGGTTCAAGCGAGCGCTGACGCTGCTGCTGATGACCCTGCTGCTGCCCGGATCCGCGCAGATCGCGGCCGGCAGCAAGCGTGCCGGCCGGTGGGCCTGGCGGGTGATCGCCGGCATCATCGCCATCGTCGTCTTCGTGATCGTGCTGTCGCTGGTCTGGCGGGCCGGCGCGATCAACCTGATGGTCTCGCCGAAGACCCTGCGCCTCATCCAGATCGCCCTGATCGTGCTCGCGATCGGCTGGGCCGCGCTGTTCGTCGACGCCTACCGGCTCGGCCGTCCGCTGACGCTGGAGCGCAAGCACCGGCTCACCGCGAGCATCCTGGACGGCGTCCTGGTCTTCCTGGTCGTCGGCGCGCTGATCTGGGGCAGCACGATCGTCTCCTCCCAGCGTGACTTCGTCGCCAGCGTGTTCGGTAACGGGAAGAAGTCCGAGGCGGACAAGGGCCGCTACAACGTGTTGCTGCTCGGCGGCGACTCCGGCGCGGACCGGATCGGCACCCGGCCGGACAGCATCACCCTGGCCAGCGTCGACGCGAACACCGGCCGGACCGTGCTGATCGGGCTGCCGCGGAACATGGCCAAGGTGCCGTTCCCGGACGGCACCCCGATGGCCAAGCAGTTCCCGGACGGCTTCAAGTGGGCGGACTGCGCCGAGAACTGCCTGCTGAACGGCGTCTACACCTACGCCGACGGACACAAGCAGATGTTCCCCGGCGACCCGGACCCCGGCGTCACCGCGACCAAGCAGGCGGTCGAGGCGATCACCGGGCTGAAGGTCAACTACCACGTGCTGATCGACCTGGCCGGCTTCCGCGACCTGCTGAACGCGGTCGGCGGGATCACCCTGGACGTCGGCAAGCGCGTCCCGATCGGCGGCATCGGCTCGCCCATCAAGGGCTACATCGAAACCGGCAAGAACCAGCATCTGGACGGCTATCACGCCCTCTGGTTCGCGCGGTCGCGGGCCGGTGCGACAGACTACGAGCGGATGACCCGGCAGAAGTGCGTGATGACGGCGATGCTGAACCAGCTGTCGCCGCAGAAGGTGCTGACCAAGTTCCAGGGCATCGCGAAGGCGAGCAAGAAGGTCGTCAACACCGACATCCCGTCGGGTGAACTGGGCACCTTCACGGATCTAGCGCTGGACGCGAAGAAGCTGCCGGTGTCAAGCTTCTCCGCGGTCCCACCGCTGATCCGCACCAGCAACCCCGACTTCGAGCTGATCCGGAGCAAGGTGACCGAGGCGATCGGAAAGTCCGAAGCGCTGGACAAGGCGACCGATGACGGAGACGGTAAGAGCGCGAACACCCCGAGTAGTACTCCGGTGAAGAAGCCGAGCACCTCGGCCAAACCCGGCAAGACCAGCAGCACCCCGTCCAAACCCGGCAACGACGTCGACGACGTCGCTTCGATCTGTAAGGCCTGACCTGAACATGTCCTTGTCCCCTTGGCCCCCCGTGTCCGTCGTGATGCCGGTGCTGAACGAGGAACGCCACCTCGAAGAGGCGGTCGGCCGCGTCCTCGACCAGGAGTACCCCGGCGAGCTGGAGGTGGTGCTGGCGATCGGTCCGAGCAAGGACCGGACCCAGGTGATCGCGGACCGCCTGGCCGAGGCCGACAAGCGGATCACGATCGTGGCGAACCCGTCCGGCAATACGCCGTCGGGCCTGAACACCGGGATCGCCCACGCCCGCCACGACATCGTCGTACGGGTCGACGGGCACGGCGTACTGACGCAGGGCTACATCACCCGGGCGGTCGAGGTACTGCACGAGAGCGGCGCGGACAACGTCGGCGGTGTGATGGCGGCCGAGGGACGCACCCCGATCGAGATGGCTGTCGCCTGCGCGTACCGGTCCCGGCTCGGGCTGGGCGCCTCGACGTTCCACCAGGGCGGCAAGGCCGGTCCGGCCGACACCGTGTACCTCGGCGTCTTCCGCCGGGCCGCGCTCGAACGCGTCGGCGGCTTCGACGAGACGATGCACCGGGCCCAGGACTGGGAGCTGAACTACCGGATCCGCAAGACCGGCGGGCTGATCTGGTTCAGCCCCGACCTGTCTGTCACCTACCGGCCGCGCTCGTCGCTGCAGGACGTGGCGAAGCAGTTCTTCCACACCGGCCAGTGGCGCCGCGAGGTGATCCGCCGGCACCCGGAAACCGCCAACAAGCGCTACCTGGCCCCACCGGTCGCGGTCATCCTCCTGGCCCTCGGCACGATCCTGGGCATCATCGGCCTCGCCACCGGCATCAGCTGGCTGGACATCGGCTTCCTGGCACCCCTCGGCTACGCCCTCCTCCTCCTGGTCGGCTCAGCCATGGAAGGCCGCTACCTCCCCTGGAAAGCCCTCTTCTGGCTCCCCTTGGTGTGCGCCACCATGCACGTCTCCTGGGGCCTCGGCTTCCTCATCGGCCTCCAGGAACGCCCCATCCCGCCCGCAGCCGCAGCCCCACCCGCCACGGCCTAGTACTACGGCCCGCGCGCGCCGCGAGTGGTGACCCCGGACACCAAGCGGGGACCTCGGACAGCAAGCGGTTTCCCGCGCACGGATCCACGACTCGGCGAACCGAGCACCAAACCTCAGCCCGGGCGGGGTCAAGCGGGCGACGGATGAGCCGCGCAGTGGAGGAGCCGCGCGGCGGGTCGTAGTACTAGCGGGCCGCCGTTGCTTCTCGGTTGTAGGCGCTTACTACCTCGCGGACCTCGCCGTCCATGCGGAGGACGCCTTTGTCGAGCCAGATGGCTCGGTTGCAGGTGTCCAGGACTACGTCGAGGCTGTGGCTGACCAGGAAGACGGTGCCGGCTTCGGTGCGGAGGTCTTTGATCTTCTGTTCGGAGCGGACGCGGAACTCGGCGTCGCCGGTGGCCAGGGCCTCGTCGACGAGGAGGATGTCGTGGCTCTTGGCGGAGGCGATCGCAAACTTCAGCCGGGCGGACATGCCGGAGGAGTAGGTCGACATCGGCAGGTCGATGAACTCGCCGATCCCGGAGAACTCCACGATCTCGTCGTACCGCTGCTGGATCTCGTCCGGTGACATCCCCATCGCCAGGCAGCCCAGTACGACATTCCGGTCGCCGGTGAGGTCGTTCATCATCGCCGCGTTGACGCCGAGCAGGGACGGCCGGCCGCCGGTGTAGATCGCGCCGGAGGCGGGTGGCAGCAGACCGGCGATCGCCCGGAGCAGGGTCGACTTGCCGGAGCCGTTGCGGCCGATCACGCCGATCGCGTCGCCCTTGTACGCCGTGAAGGTGACGTCCTTGACCGCGTGCACCTCGCGGATGGTCGGACGGTCCTGGCGTTTCAGGATCCGGCGGAACGCGGTCGCCGCGGTGCCCTTGCCGCCCTGGCCCGCGATCACTTTGTAGATGATGTTGACGCCGTCGGCGATGACCGTCGGCACTGCTTCTTCAGCCACGGCCGTACCTGTCCTCCGCGCGCCAGAAGTAGATGAAACCGCCGACCAGCGCGATCACGGCCCACGCTGCCGCGATCGGCCAGGCGTTCGGCAGTTGGTGCTGCTCGTGCTCGTCGAGCAGCGCCCGCCGGACGATGTCGATGTACGCCGTGATGGGGTTCAGCGCCAGCAGGTGGATCACCCAGGGCGGCGCATCCAGCGCGGCCAGCTTGTCGGGGATCGAGAAGAAGATGCCCGAGGCGTACAACCAGGTCCGGGTGACGAACGGGAGCAACTGGCTGATGTCGGAGACGAAGGTGCCGATCCGGGCGAAGGTCATCGTCATCCCGATGTTGAACATCGTCTGCAGTGTCAGCGCCGGGATGACCAGGAACCACCGCGGAGACACCCCGTCGGTGAATCCGACCAGCACGAACAGGATGCCCATCGAGACGGCCATCTGGTTCAGCTCGTTCACCACGTACGCCAGCGGCAGGGTGGCGCGTGGGAAGTGCAGGGTGCGGATCAGCGACATGTTCAGCGAGATCGCCCGGGATCCCTCGGTCATCGAGCGCTGCGTGAAGGTGAAGACGAACATCCCGCAGATCAGGAACGCCGGGTAGTTGGGGATGCCGTTCTTGGTGCCCAGCAGCACCCCGAAGGCCAGGTAGTACACGGCAGCGTTCAGTAGCGGGGTGAGGATCTGCCAGACAGACCCCAGCCGCGCACCGGCGTACATCGAGTAGGTGCGCGCCCGGGCATAGCTGACGATGAACTGGCGGCGGCCCCAGAGTTCGCGGAGGTAGCCCGGGAGCTCCGGTCGTGCCGAGCTCCTGGACAACCCGTGGCGCTCGGCCATCGCCGCCAGCTCAGCGGTCCGGGCCGGGTCGGCGGCGGTTGACATGCGGGCCAATCTACTGGCCACCACCTACCCGTTTCACACCGGCAGCCTCTGTGTCGCCCTACCGTCGGGGCGGCATGGTGGTCACTGTCAATTCTTGACCTCGCGCAGCCGTCCGGTCTCGGCCTGGATGCCGGCCTTGAACTCGTCGTCGGTGTACGGATTCAGCCGCGCGTCCATGCAGGCCACCACAGCCACCTGCCAACGGTGACCGGTCAGGCGGTCAGGCGGGCTCTCAGGGTTTCTAGTTGGGTTTTGGTGAGGCCGCCGTGGTGGAGGTAGGGGAGGGGGCCGCCGTACTTCGTGTCCAGGTGGCGGAGGATGGCGGTTAGGGAGGCGGGGCGGGTGTCGCGGAACTCGATCATTTCGGGGTGGAGGGTCTCGTCGGGCTCGGCGGCCAGTTGTTCGGCGAGCATCGGGGCCAGGCGGGCCTGGGTGAGGGCGTAGTCGGCGACGATCTCGTTTTCCGGTACTCCGGCCGCCGCCAGCGCGAGGGCGACCACCATGCCGGTCCGGTCCTTGCCGCCGTAGCAGTGCACGACCACCGCGCCCTCGGGGGCTTCCGCGATCGCGCGGACGGCGGCCGCGAAGTACTCCGGGCGCTGGTCGAGCATGGCGATGCAGGTGCCGACGATGGTGGTTTGGTCGCCGGGGTCGGCAGCGTCCTGTACCGGCACGTGCATCCCGATCGGGTCGGCCGTGAAGGGCGTCGGGAAGCCGGTGACCTCGGCTTCCGACCGCAGATCGACGACCCGGCTCACTCCGGCCTTCCGGACGACGTCGACACCTTCGGGCGTCAAGAACTGCAGACAGTCCGAGCGGATCAGGGCGCCGGTCCGGATCACCCGGCCGTCGGTGGTCGGCAGTCCACCGAGATCGCGGGCGTTGCGGCAGTCCGGCCAGTCCAGGTGACGGTCCACGGGCGCTGAGCTCACAGGTCCTCCAGAACGGTTCCCTCGGGGCCGATCACGGTTCCCTCGGGTTGATGACGCTTCCCTCGGGGGCGATGGCCGGCGACGCGATCCGCGCATAGGCGTGGTCGTTGAACGCGCTCACCTTGGCTTCGATCCGGGCGGGCGTCAACGCCGCCTCCTCCAGCACGGTGAACCGGCCGGGCCTGGTCTGCGGCGCATACGCGACGATCGCCTCGAACTCCTCCAGGCTGAACCCCAGATCCGCCGGCCGCACCGGCAACCCGTGCCGGTACAGGCAGTCCACGGTCGTGTGGAACCTGTCGAGGTCCCCGCGCAGGAACCACGCGAACGCGGCGCCGAGCCCGACCTGCTCGCCGTGGAAGGCGCGCCGGGTCGGGTGCAGCAGGTCGATCGCGTGCGAGATCTCGTGGCAGGCGCCGGACGACGGCCGCGACGTACCGGCCACGACCATCGAGATGCCGGACAGCACCAGCCCTTCGGCCAGTACGGCGAGGAAGGTGTCCTCGAGGATGCTGCCCGGGTGGTTCATCACGGCCTGCGCCGCGGTCCTGGCCAGCGACACCGCGAGCCCGTCGATCTCCTCGCCGCGCAGGCTGTGCGCGGTCTCCCAGTCGGCGATGGCGGACAGGTTCGAGACGATCTCCCCGATGCCAGAGCGGACAGATCGCGGCGGCGCCTGCGCGATCAGGTCGAGGTCGACGAGGACCGCGATCGGCGCCGGTACGCCGTACGAGCCGCGGCCGGCGTCGTTGTCGAGGGTGCTGATCGGCGAGGCGATGCCGTCATGCGCGAGGTTCGTCGCGACGGCGACCATCGGCAGCCCGAGCCGCGCGGCGGCGAACTTGGTCACGTCGAGCACGGTGCCGCCGCCGATCCCGACGACCGCGTCGTACCGCTGCCGGCGGATCTGCTCGACCAGTTTGATCGCGGTGTTGATCGAGCCGCCGTCGACGGTGAACCAGTCCGCGCCGTCCAGCCCGTGCCGGAAGGTCTCCTGCACCACCGGCCCGTACGTCGCGCCGACGGCGATCGCCACCCGCCCAGAGGTGGAGATGCGCTGGTCCGCCAGGATCGCCCGCAGTTCCGCGAGCGCCCCACGCCGTATGTCGACGACCAGCGGCGCGGGGATCATCCGGGCTAGGAGGGGCATACGATCTCGCGGGCTCGGGCTAGGTCGTCGTGGTTGTCGATCTCTACCCAGTCGACCTTGCCGATCGGGGCGACGTCGATCCGGTGGCCCTGGTCGACGAGCACCTGATAGCCGTCTTCGTAGTACAGGTTGGGATCTCCCTGCCAGGTGAGCTTCAGCGCTTCGCTGAGGGCAACCGCGGCGTCCGGTTCGATCAGGGTGACGCCGATGTACTCACCCGTGGCCTCGGCCGGATCCATCAGTTTGGTGATGGTGCGAACGCCCTTCTCCGATGTCCAGATCACCTTCATCTCCTCCTCGGCGAGGGACTTCTCGGTGTCGAGGGCGAGGATGATCTGCCGGTCCTCGCCGCGCGCGTCGAGCAATGTCCGCTGGACCGAGGCCGGGTGGACGGTGTCGCCGTTGGCCAGCATCACCCCCTGGCTCAGCAGGTCGCGGGCGCACCAGAGGGAGTACGCGTTGTTCCAGGTCAGGGCCTTGTCGTTAGGCACCAGTTCCAGCGTCACGCCGTACCGGTCCTGGAAGTCGTTCACCCGCGCGGCGATCGCGTCCGCGGCGTACCCGACCACGATCGCGACGTCGGTGATGCCGACCTCGGCGTAGTTGGCCAGCGTCAGGTCGAGCACGGTTGTGGTCGCGTCGATCGGGACCAGCGCCTTCGGCAACGTGTCGGTGTACGGGCGGAGGCGGCGGCCGGTACCGGCGGCGAGAACTAGTCCGATCATCCGCGCATCCTAAGCGCAGATCACGCCCTTTCCTCCGGTTCGGAGCAGCCTGTGCAGGCAGCTGGATGAGTATTTGTGTGTGAACCTGATCGTTTATGTGGTTAAATGACAGTGAGGGCGGCGCCAATGCCGATCCGGGTCGATGGGAGCATCTGGTATGACATGGCTGGTGACTGGCGGGGCGGGATACATCGGGTCGCACGTGGTGCGCGCGTTCCTGGCGGACGGGATCGACGTCGTCGTGATCGACGACCTGTCCAGCGGCAAGGCCGAGTTCCTCGTCGAGGGCGTGCCGTTCGTCGAGGCGAACCTGCTCGACGGTGAGGCCACCCGCAAGGCGCTGGAAGGCGTCAGCGGCGTCGTGCACCTGGCCGGCTACAAGTACGCCGGGGTCTCGGTCGAGAAGCCCATGCACACCTACACCCAGAACGTCACCGCGATGGTCTCGCTGCTCACCGTGATGGCCGACACCGGCGTGCGCAACCTCGTCTTCTCTTCCAGCGCCGGCGTCTACGGCACCCCCGGGGACGAGGTGGTGACCGAGCAGACCGCGCCGAACCCACAGAGCCCGTACGGCGAGACGAAGCTCATCGGCGAGTGGCTCCTCGCGGACCAGGCGAAGGCGCTCGAGTCGCAAGACGGCAAGCTGAATCACACCTCGCTGCGCTACTTCAACGTGGTCGGCTCGGGTGACCCGAAGGTCTACGACGCCAGCCCGTACAACCTCTTCCCGATCGTGTGCAACCTGTTGAGCCAGGGCAAGGTGCCGCAGATCTACGGCACGGACCACCCGACGCCGGACGGCACCTCGGTAAAGGACTACGTGCACGTGGCCGACCTGGCCCGGGCGCACGTCGCCGCCGCGCGTGCCCTCGACTCGGGCAAGACGCT
Organism: Kribbella sp. VKM Ac-2568; assembly: GCF_004345365.1. Taxonomy (GTDB): domain Bacteria; phylum Actinomycetota; class Actinomycetes; order Propionibacteriales; family Kribbellaceae; genus Kribbella; species Kribbella orskensis. Next base: position 80,174 of record NZ_SLVF01000018.1, on the reverse strand, counting down.
CGAGCGGGTCTACAACCTCGGCAGCGGGACGGGCACCTCGGTCCGCGAGATCATGGACGCCGCCCGCCGCGTCACCGGCATCGACTTCACGCCGACCGAAGGCCCGCGCCGCCCGGGCGATCCCTCCCGCGTCGTCGCCTCCGGCGAGCTCGCCGCTCGCGACCTCGAGTGGAAGAACACCTACACGGTCGACGAGATGTTCGCCACCGCGTGGGAAGCCTGGCCGAAGAAGCCCTGACCTGCTTCAGGGCTTGACGCCCTCGAAGCAGGCCGCGGGGATGGTGAGTGTCACCTCGCCGCGCCGGTTGAGCTCTTCCTCGACGGCCGCCAGTACTTCGTCGCCCGCGACCGCCTGCCAGCCGTCGAGGAACCCGAGCCGGATGAAGTAGTGGTCGAAGAGCGCGGTGCCGTCGACGTACCGCTCGGTGAAGGTGTCCCGGCCGGCAACCGTCGCGGTGAACCCCGCCGACTCCAGCAGGGCAACGGTTCCGGCGACGGTGGCCCGATGGTTGACGTGCTCGTCCAAGGGCTTGCGAGCCTGGCCGAGTCGGTCGAGCACCTCACCGAAGACCTCGTAGAACTCGGCCATGTGCCCGACCAGGTTTGTACTGATCAACAGCCGACCACCTGGCCGCAGTACACGATGGCACTCCCGCAGTACGACCTCCGCGTTGTCGAAGTTGTTGATGCCGAGGTTGGAAACCACGACATCCACCGACCCGTCGGCGAGGTCGAGCTCAGACGCATCCCCAACCACCACGTCGACATTCCTCAACTTCAAGAACTCGACCTTGCGCCGCAACACCTCCATCGCATCACCCCAGGGATCGACCGCAACCACCCGCCCAGCCCTACTCCGCTGCGCGAGCTCCACCGTCAGAAACCCAGTCCCCGCCCCGACATCAACAATCGTCTGCCCCCGCCGCAACGGCACATGCTCCAACAGCAACTGCCCAAAAGGCGCCGACCACAACGGCAGTTCGTCGTAATTCGCAGCAACCCCAGCGTCGATCTCCACGCTGCCGACATTACGTGGCGAGAGTGTCCGCGGCTCAGTAATCCTTGCGGGCTGGGCCCGAGGTGGTCAGGTCGAAGAGGCCGGGGCCGGTGAGGATGCCGCCTTCCACCGGGAGGGTGTGGCCGGTGATCCAGGCGGCGTCGTCGGAGGAGAGGAACGCGACCGCGGCCGCGATGTCCTCGGGCTCGCCGACCCGGCCGAGCGGGTACATGGTCTTGAACCTCTCCAGCGTGCCCGGCTGGTTGTCCCAGTTCGGCGTCCGGACGGTGCCGGGGGCAACGACGTTGAAGCGCACCCCGAGAGGGCCGTACCGCGCGGCGAAGTTCTGCGACATCACGATCTGGCCGGCCTTGGCGGCGGCGTACTCGATGTTGCCGAAGGCGGCCACACCGTTGACCGAGCTGATCGTGACCACGTTGCCGCGGGTCTTCACCAGGTACGGGAGCGAGGCCTGGATGCAGCGCGCGGCGCCGACCAGCGTCAGGTCGAGCTGACGGTGCCACTCCTCGTCCGTGGTCTCCTCGGGCACGGTGCTGACGATGCAGCCGCCCGCGTTGTTCACCAGTACGTCGAGCCGGCCGAACCGCTCGACCGCCGCTGCCACCGCCGCGTCGACGTCATCCCGCGAGGTCACGTCGACCTTGATCGCGAGAGCCCGGTCAGCGCCGATCTCCTCGGCAACAGCCGCGATCTTGTCCTCCTGCAAGTCGGTGACGACCACGGACCCACCCTCGGCCGCGGTCCGCCGCGCCACGGCCAGACCGATGCCCTGGGCCCCGGCCGTAACCAGCGCGACCTTCCCCTCGAATCGCTGCATCAGCTCTCCTCCAGTACTCGGTCGACCTTCTCGTCGGCGATCCGCCGGTCCAACTTTGCCGGGTCCAGGTTCCGGCAGAGCACGATCGAACCACCTCCGGCGATCACTCCGACGAGCGTGCCGAGGCCGTCGGGCGAGACCAGGTCGACGGTGGTGAGCACCCGGTCCGTGATCGGCGTCGCCGCAGCGATCACCTCGGCGTGCGTCTTCTCGTCGTACGCCGGGGAGCCGGGTGTGGGCGGATCGAAGGGGACGAACAGGTCCGGGTGGTTGTAGACCTCGGCGCCGTAGTCGTGCACGCCGTCGGGCAACGGCTCACGGAACCGGCCGCCGAGGGGGAGCAGCGCGGACGCGATCGTCTCGCGCGAACCCCGGACGCCGAAGTCGGGCCCGGTGATCGCCAGCGAGCCCACGCCGGTGGTCACGGCCGCTCCGGCGGACCACGCGGACAGCGCCCAGACCACGCCCAGCCAGTGCGGCGGCAGGCCGATCGCGACGGTCTCGCCCGACTCCAGGTCGTACTCGTCGACGAGCAGGTTGGCGGTCTTCGAGACCCAGTTCGCGGTGGTCACCGCGCTGAGCTCGATCCGCTCGCCGGACGTGTCGTCGTAGTACGTCAGGAAGGGGTTGGCGCCGTCGCGGCGGACCGCGGCGGTGAACAGGTCGGGCAGGGTTCCGGTCACGCCGCAACCCTACGTTCGGGCGCCGACGTATGTTGGTCAGGGACTCCGGAAAGAAGGATCGAGATGGTGTCACAGCTGGCGCTGCCCGAGGGTGGCGAATGGATCATCCTGCTGGCCGTCGTGGTCGTGCTGTTCGGCGCGAACAAACTGCCCGACCTGACCCGCAACGCCGCCCGCGCGCTGGTCGAGTACCGCAAGATCACCAGCGGCGAGGACAAGGATTCAGCGGACGGTGGTGCGCAGGGCGTCGGCGAGGTGGGCGGCGGCGTCGGTCAGCCGGCCGGGCAGCCGGGCCAGGATGATGCGCCGCAGCTCCTGGGGCCCGCCGTGGACGGCGATGATCCGGACACCGGGCGGCGCGGCACCGGCGAGTGACGCCGAGACGGTAGTCAGCCCGGCTCCGGCCGCGACCAGGTGCAGCTTCGCCAGCCAGTCGCGAGCGGTGTGGGCGATCTCCGGCCGCTCGTCGAGGCCGGGCCAGACCCCCATCAGCGTGTCCTCGCCGGCGGCCGGTCCCGCGATCCAGCGTTGACCCCGCAGTTCGGCCACGTCCACCGAATCGCCCGCGGCCAGCGGATGACCGGTCGGCACCGCGAGCATCAGTGACCTCTCGATCAGCGTCTCCAGTTCCAGCGTCGGCGACTCCGCGTCCAGTGGCCGGAAGGGCGGCGCCGAGGCGAGCAGTGCCAGGTCCACGGTCCCGGCTCGCAGCGCGCGGACCAACGACGGTGTCGAACCTTCCCGGCTGATCACCCGGATCGCCGGCTGCGACCGGCGCAGCGAGGCGATTGCCCGCGGCAACAGCACCGCGCCCGCGCTGGGGAACCAGCCGAGCCGCACGGTGCCCCCTTCCGCCGGCAACCCGGCCAGCTCACGGGTGGTCGCGTCGAGCTGGTCGAGCACGCGCGCCGCGTTCCGCAGTACGACCTGTCCTGCGGTGGTGAGGCGGACGCCGTCGCGGCGGCGCTCCAGCAACGAGGCGCCCGCGGCCCGCTCGATCGACGCGATCTGCCGCGACACCGCCGACTGGGTGTAGCCCAGGGAGGTCGCTGCCGCGGTGAAGGTGCCGCGCTCGGCGACCTCGCGGAAGACTCGCAGGGCGACCAGGGAGACGTCGGAGAAGTCCATGACGTTTACGCATACTACGTGTGCCCAAGTCTCGTTGGTGTCATGGAGGATCCGTTCCTAGCCTGGCGGCATGACAGCTCAACGCATCGCCCTGGTGACCGGCGCCAACCAGGGGATCGGCTTCGCTCTGGTCGCCGGACTGGCCGCCCGCCTGAACCCCGAGGACCTGGTCCTGCTGACCGGCCGCAATCCCGAGCGGGTGGCCGGGGCCGTCCAGCGGATCGACGGCGTCGCCAAGGTGGAGGGCCGCGTCCTCGACGTCACCGACGCCGACGCGATCGCCGCGCTCGCCGAAGAACTTCAGGAGGCGTACGGCGGCGTCGACCTAGTGGTTTCGAACGCGATCGGCCCGCTGACCCCGGATCGCCCGCAGGCCGAGCAGGCCGACGAATTCATCGCCGTCGCCAACGGAGGCTCCCACGCCGTACTGCGCTCCTTCGGTCCCGTACTCCGGCCAGGCGGCAGGTTGCTCGTGGTGGCGAGCTCCCTCGGCACGCTCGACCACTTGGACGCGCAACTGCATCCGCTGTTCGACGGCGTCACCCTCGAGCAGGTCGAGAAGGCCGTCGAGGACTGGCGACAGGCGATCCACGAAGGCACGGCCGAGGATCAAGGCTGGCCGCACTGGATCAACCTGCCCTCCAAGGTCGGCCAGGTGGCCGCAGTACGCGCAGTGGCCGCCGAGCGCCGTGCCGCCGATCTCCCACAGGACACCCTGATCGTCTCGGTCTGCCCGGGGCTCGTCGACACTCGCGCCTCCCGCCCTTGGTTCGACGACTTCAGCCAGGCCCGCACCCCCGAGGACGCCGTCGTGCCGATCCTGGACCTCCTCCTCGCCGACCACGTCGACCCGGCCACCTACGGCGAACTGATCCGCGACGGCAAGGTCCTGCCCTGGCACCCCGCAGTGCCCCGGTAGCTGGAGTTCTCGTAAAGTCGGTTCATGTTGATCCTGATCGGCCTGCTGCTGATCCTGGCGTTGACCGTTGCCACCGGCTACTTCGTGGCGCAGGAGTTCTCCTACGTCGCAGTCGACCGCAACCGGCTCCAGGCGCTGGCCGAGGCGGGTGACGGCGCGGCCGAGCGGGCCCTGAAGGTGACCTCGCGGCTGTCCTTCGTGCTGTCCGGCGCCCAGATCGGGATCACCGTCACCGCCCTGCTTGCCGGGTACGTCGCCCAGCCCTACCTCGGCGCGGGGCTGGAGGACCTGCTCGGTACCGCGGGGCTGCCGCGCAGCGTCAGCCTGTCCGTGTCGGTGATCCTGGCCTTGCTGCTGGCAACGATCATCCAGATGGTGTTCGGCGAGCTGGCCCCGAAGAACCTGGCGATCGCCCGCGCCGAGGCGATCGCGCTGCGGCTGTCCCGGTCCACCCTGATGTACCTCACCATCGCGGGTCCGCTGATCCACGTGTTCGACTCGGCCTCCAACCGGATCCTGCGCCGGGTCGGCATCGAGCCGGTGGAGGAACTGCCGCAGGGCGCCACGGCGCAGGACCTGGACCGGATCATCGCCACCTCCTTCGAGCAGGGCCTGCTGGACCAGGACACCACCCGGCTGCTGGATCGCGGGCTGGACTTCCGCGACCGGATCGCGGGCGAGGTGATGGTGCCGCGGGTCGACGTGGTCACCGTGCACGAGGACGAGCCGCTGAGCCGGGTGGTCGAACTGCTCGACACCGGGCACAGCCGGTTCCCGGTGACCGCCGCGTCGGTCGACGAGGTGGTCGGGGTGATCGCGATCAGCGACGTCGTCGAGGTAGAACCCGCGGACCGGCACCACGTCACCGTCGGTTCACTGGCCTCGGCACCCGTGCTCGTCCCGTTCACCCTGCCGCTGCCCGTGGTACTGGAACAGCTCCGTACTACGCACCGCCAGCTGGCCATCGTGCTGGACGAGTTCGGCGGGTTCGCCGGGATCGTGACGCTGGAGGACATCGCCGAGGAACTGGTCGGGGAGATCCACGACGAGGACGACCTGCCGGAGCCGGACCTGCTGCGGAACCCGGACGGCAGCTGGACCTTCCCGGCCCGCTGGCGGATCGACCAGGTGGAGGAGGCGCTCGGGACTACGCTGCCGGACGACGAGGACTACGACACGGTGTCCGGACTGGTGATGGCCCGGCTCGGGCGGATCCCGGTGGTCGACGACGAGGTGGTGGTCGAGCTGCCGCGGCGGTTCGACCACGACGGGCGCCCGGTGCCGCGTGAGTGGGTCAAGCTGACGGTGGAAACCGTGGTGCGGCGTGTGCCCGGCCTGGTCCGGCTGGAGCGGCTGTCATGAGCACCACCGTCGCGCTGCTGATCTCCGTTCTGCTGTTGATCCTCAACGGGTTCTTCGTCTCGGCCGAGTTCGCCCTGGTCGCGTCCAAGCGGCATCGCCTCGAACAAGCCGCCGCCCAGGGCAGCCGGTCCGCCCGGGCCGCGATCGCCGGGGTCAGCGAGTTGTCGTTGATGCTCGCGGGCGCCCAGCTCGGGATCACCCTCTGCACGCTCGGTCTCGGGGCGCTGGCCGAGCCGGCGGTCGCGCACCTGCTGCACCCGCTGTTCGAGCTGATCGGGCTGCCGGACGGCGTCGGGCACGTGATCTCGCTGATCATCGCGGTCGGTGGGATCGGTCTGCTGCACGTGTTGCTCGGCGAGATGGCGCCCAAGTCGTGGGCGATCAGCGACCCTGAGCGGTCCGCGCTGTTGCTCGCGCTGCCGTTCCGCGCCTTCACCACCGTCTTCCGCCCGCTGCTGATCGTGCTCAACGGCATGGCGAACCTGTGCCTGCGGATCCTCAAGGTGACACCTCAGAACGAGCTGGCGAACGCGCACGGCCCGGAGGAGCTGCGGCTGCTGATCGAGTCGTCGCGCGAGCACGGCACCCTCGAGGCCGCCGAGCACGATCTGCTCACCGCGATGCTCGCCTTGCAGAACACCACGGTCGCCCAGGTGATGACCCCGACCTCCCAGCTCGTCACGGTGCCGGACGCGGCCACGGCTCGCGAAGTGGAGCTGGCCAGCGTCCGCGAAGGCCGCTCGCGCCTCGCCGTGGTCAGCACCGGTACTGCGATCTGCGGGATCGTGCACGTCCGCGACGCGGGGCGCGCGACGACCGGCGGCGGTCACACCCTCCGTGCGGCGGACCTGATGACCGAGCCGTTGCGGCTACCGGCGGACACCCCGGTGGCGGCGGCGATCCGCATCATGCGAGAGCGTCGCGCCCAGCTGGCCGTCGTCCAGGACGGCGACCAGCCCGTCGGCGTGGTCGCCCTCGAGGACCTGCTCGAGGAGGTGATCGGCGAGTTCGACGACGAGACCGACCCGATCATCACCGCCGCCGTCAAGCGCCGGTCGGCAGACGCAGAGTGAACGATTCCGTCCGCGCGTCATACCGTGGTGGCGAACACCACTTGCGAGGAGCAGCCTGTGCCTGTCAGTCGTCTCGGTCTCGTCGTTCATCAGGGTCGCCCGCTGGCCGTCCAGGCCGCCGAGGTGGTCCGTGAGTGGTGCAAGCGGCACGACATCGGTTGCACCGACATCGATGTGTGGAAGAACCACGAGCACCGTCGCGGCGGGATGGCCGAGATGCAGCACGCGGGCAGCCCGGACCTGGTCGTCACGCTCGGCGGCGACGGCACCTTCCTGCGCGGTGCCCGGATCGCGGCCAAGAACGACGCGGCCGTGCTGGGTGTCGACCTCGGCAAGGTGGGCTTCCTTACCGAGGTGGCCTGCAGCGACGTCGAGGCGGCCCTGGAGGCCGTCCACCACGGCGGAGCCACCATCGAGGAGCGGATGACGCTCACCATGCGCGCCTCCCGGCCGCTGGAGATCCCGACCGGCATCGACGCGCTCCTGCGCTACGGACACGGCGCAGCACTCCCGCCGCCGGCTGTCCGGCCCGAGAGCGTGGCTGGAGACGGCTGGGGCGTCGCCCTGGACGTGACCGCGCTGAACGACGTGGTGCTCGAGAAGCTCGCCCGGGACCACCAGGTGAGCCTGGGGGTCTACCTGGCCGGCCGCCTGCTCGCGTCGTACTCCGCGGACGCGGTCATCGTGGCCACCCCGACCGGCAGTACGGCGTACAGCTTCGCGGCGGGTGGTCCGATCCTGTCGCCGAACATGGAGGCGGTCGTATTCACCCCGGTCGCTCCGCACATGACCTTCAACCGGACCGTGGTGGCCGCGCCGGACGAGCCGGTGGGGCTGCGGGTGCTGCCGCACTCGGGACAGGCCGCAGTGAGCATCGACGGCCAGCTGCGCGGAGTGCTGGACCCCGGCGACTGGATCGGCGTCTACGGCTCGCTCCGGAGGCTCCGTCTCGTCCGTCTGCGTCCAACTGACTTCTACGGTCGGCTGCGCGACCGCTTCCGGCTCACGGACGCCCCTGCGACCGGTATCGACGGAGAGGCCGAATCGATCTTCCGGCCCGAGACCCCAGCGCCGCCGGACATGGCCCACCTCCGGCTCCCGCCGCTGCGCACCGCGGAGGTCATCCCCGACCCGGTGGCCCGTGACCTTCCTGCCGACGAGGCGAGGAGTGCGGATGACTCCGTGGGTTGAGCACGCCATCTGGTGGCACGTCTACCCGTTGGGGTTCGTGGGCGCCGAGAAGACGGCTGTGCCTCCCGGTACTCCGGTTGCGCATCGGCTCGGCGGGTTGGAGGGCTGGCTCGACTACGTGGTGGAGCTGGGGTGCTCCGGGCTCCTGCTCGGACCGGTGTTCGCCTCGGAGACCCACGGCTACGACACAGTCGACCACTTCCGCATCGACCCGCGGCTGGGTGATGACGAGGACTTCGACCGGCTGATCGCGGCCTCCCACGGCAAGGGGCTGCGCGTAGTACTGGACGGTGTGTTCAACCATGTCGGCAGGAGCTTCCAGGCGCCGCCCGAGTGGTTCCGGCCGGGCGACACGTTCGAGGGGCACGAGCAGCTGGTGGTGCTCGACCACGACAAGCCCGAGGTCCGGCAGCACGTGGTGGACGTGATGTGCCACTGGCTCGAGCGAGGTGCCGACGGCTGGCGGTTGGACGCTGCGTACGCCGTACCGCCCGTGTTCTGGCGGGAAGTGCTCGCCGAGGTCAGACCGCGGTACCCCGAGGCGTGGTTCTTCGGCGAGGTGATCCACGGCGACTACGGGGCTTATGCGCAGGAGAGCGGGCTCGACTCGATCACGCAGTACGAGCTGTGGAAGGCGATCTGGAGCTCGCTGAACGACGGCAACTTCTACGAGTTCGCCCATGCGCTGAAGCGGCACGACGAACTGCTCGACACCTTCGTCCCGCAGACCTTCGCCGGCAACCACGACGTCACCCGGATCGCCTCGAAGCTGGACGACGAGCGGCACCTCGGTCACGCGTTGGCGATTCTGTTCACGGTCGCGGGAATCCCGAGCATCTACGCCGGTGACGAGCAGGCTTTCCGCGGCGTGAAGGAGGAACGCGTCGGTGGCGACGACGCGATCCGCCCGGTCTTCCCGGCCCGGCCGGACGAACTCGCCGAGGACGGTTGGCCGACGTACCGGCTGCACCAGCGGCTGATCGGCGTACGGCGTCGCAACGCGTGGCTGGTGCGGGCGCGAACAACCGTGGAACACCTCACCAACGAAGCGATCGCGTTGCGCTCGGGCGAGGGCGACGACCAGGTGCTCGTGCTGCTCAACATCGGCGACGAGGAACACCGTTTCCCCGTTGACCTGGACGGCTTCGAGCTCGCCGTCCGGCCGGAGGATCCGGTGGATCCGGTGGACCCGGCCGTCGTACCAGCGCACAACTGGTACGTGTTGGCGACCGGACCTGGTCACGCCGGGTAGGCTCCCTCCCCATGCGAAACGTGGTGATCCTGGCCGGTGGCTCGGGCACGCGGCTGTGGCCGCTGTCCAGGGCCGACAAACCCAAGCAGGTGCTGCCGTTGGCGGCGGGCAACTCGCTGCTGCGAGTGGCCTACAACCGGCTGCAGGGTCTGGTCGACCCGGCCAACATCTACGTCTGCACGGTGGCAGCGCACACCGACCTGGTGCGCGAGGAACTGCCGGAGCTCGGCGAGCACAACATCATCGGCGAGCCGGTCGGCCGGGACACCGCGAACGCGGTCGGCCTGGCCTCCGCGGTGGTCGCCCGCAACGACCCGGACGCGGTGCTCGCGATCGTCGGGTCGGACCACCTGATCACGCCCGAGGCGGAGTTCCGGGCCGCGATCGAGAGCGGCTTCGAGGTGGTCGAGCAGCGCCCCCGATCGCTGGTGACGTTCGGGATCGAGCCCACCCACCCGCACACCGGACTCGGGTACGTCGAACGCGGCGACGCGATCGACGGCACCGCGGCGTTCGTGGTCGACCGGTTCCGGGAGAAGCCGGACCGCGCGACGGCCGAGGAGTACCTGGCCACCGGGCGGTTCTGGTGGAACTCGGGCATGTTCGTCTGGCGGGCCGAGACCGTGCTGAGCGTGCTCGACGCGCTGCTGCCGGAGTCGGCCGCGCAACTGCGTCAGGTGGCTGCGGTGTGGGACGCCCCGGAGCGCCAGGCGACGCTGGCCGAGATCTACCCGACGCTGCGCAAGATCAGCGTGGACTACGCGGTGATGGAGCCCGCCTCGCAGGGCAAGGTGGACGCCGACGTGGTCGTCGTACCGATGCCGGTGCACTGGCTGGACGTGGGCTCCTGGGCCGCGCTCGCCGGCACCTACGAGGTCGATGCCAAGGGCAACCGTCATGACGGGTCGGCGCTCAGCTGCCTGCTGGACTCGCACGACAACGTGATCGTCACCGACGACCCCGACCACCTGATCGCCGCCGTCGGCCTGCGCGGCCACATCATCGTCCACACCCACGACGTCACCATGGTCTGCCCCCTGGCCGACGGCGAACGCGTCAAGGACCTGGTAGCCATCGTCCAGTCAGACCACGCCGACCGCTACGTCTGACCCCACGCGCTCTGCCCGCGAGAACGGCGAAACCCCCGGAATCCAAGGGATTCCGGGGGTTTCGGTTGTTCGGGAAAGGTGGATCAGCCGCCGTTGGGCTCCTGGGCGTCCAGCGCCGGGTACTTGTCCATGAACTGCTGGAGAGCCTCGCCGCTGACCGAACCGCAGAACTGGCGGTGGCCGAACGCGGTGGTCTGGCCCTGGGTGTTGCCGCTCCAGTGCGAGAAGGCGATGTTCTTGCCGGCCGGCCAGGGCTGCTGGCCGTCGGACTCCTTGAACGGCGCGGCGATGAACTTGCCGTTCGAGCTCTCCGGCAGCTTGGCCTTGGAGATCTTCTCGATCAGCGCCACCTGGTCGGCGTTGTTCGCGGTCGCCTCGTTGTACCAGAGGATCGTGTAGCCGTGCTCGAGGTTGTGCACCAGGTTCGGCACCGGCGGGCGGTCGTCGGAGGTGTAGAACTTCTTCCCGAACGGCGCCCAGACGGCGTAGTGCGGGCCCGACGACGGCGGGGAGACCGGGTACGGGATGACGGTTCCGTCCGGCTGGTGGTCCTGGGTGCCGGTGGCCTTGTCGTCGGTGACCTTGTCGCAGGAGGCCGCCGCGGCGGAGACGCCGAGCTCGCTGATCGCCATGTCCCGGGTCCGGGAGTCCTGGATCAGCTTGATCGCCGGGTAGGCGATGATCGCGAGGCCGACGACGATGGAGGCGGCCACGATGATCAAGGTGCGGCGCTTGTCGGACCGGGCCTGGTCCCGCTGCATCTTCTCGATCAGCTCGCGGCGTGACTGCTTCTGAGACTTACCCACAGTGATTTGATCTTCCCGGGTCTGCGGCGGTCCCGTGCCGCCGTGCGCCTGCAGTGTACGCAAGCTGTCTGAGAAGTTGCCTAGAAAGCTAACGAGACCGTGAGCCGAACGTGACCGTTGCCTCACTCCCCGGTCCCGTCCGGACGGTGACGCCGTAACCCTCCGCATGCAGCAGCACGGCCAGCCGCTCGGCGATCACGCCGACCGCGACCGCGTCGTCCCCGAACACGGCCACGGAGCCGTCCAGCAGCTCGATGTGGACGTCCTCGTCATCCACCAGCAGGCCGTCCCACAGGGCCGGATCCACCTCACGAGACCCGGTCGGCGCCCGCCGCTGCAGTACTGCGGCCCGCGCCGCCTCCCGTGTGCCCAGGCTGAACAGGTCCATCTCGGCATCCCGCACGAGCGCCCGAGCACCGCTCCCGTGCTCCCCAGCAGGCAGAACCGCGTCGGAGAGCCCACGCAGTACTGCGACCGGTACGCCGTCGGCCTTGCCCTTCACCAGTTCGCTGGCCGAGGCGATCTCGTCAGCCAGCGCGGGCTCGGTGACCGCGAGCACGTTGCCGTGACTGTCCGTAGTGCCGCGCAGGTCCTCGATCACCTGGACCCCGGCGGCTCCGATGGCCAGGTCGGTCTGGCCGTTGCGCCAGGGCCGCCCGAGAGTGTCCGTGATCACGATGCCCACGTTCACGTCGTACCGGTCCTTCAGGGCCGTACGGAGATTCCGGGCAGACAGGTCCGGGTCGACCGGGAGCAGCAGAACAGTGCCGGGCGTGGTGTTCGAGGTGTCAGTGCCCGCGGCGGCCATCACCAGGCCGTGCCGCGTCTGCACGATCCGGGTGTCGCCGCGCTGGGCCACGACCCGCACCAGCTCGGCGTCGATTGCCTCGTCGCGCGTCCCGGTCGTCAGCCGGCCCTCGGTCTTGCTGACGATCTTCGAGGTGACCGAGACCACGTCACCGTCGCGCAGGTCGGCCGCGTCGCCGATCAGGCCGGCCAGGTCGTCCCCGGCGGCGATCTCGGGCAGGCCGGTGACCGGGTAGATCTCGAGGTGCTTCCTCACCGGCGGACCGCCTCGGCCAGCGTGAGAGCGGCATCGGCCATCGCGGCCGTGGCCGTGTCGTCGGTCATCCACAGCGGCACTGCCTGAGCGTGGATCCCGGCCGTGGCGATGGACTCGAGCTGCGCCGAGTCGGACGTGTCGATCAACCAGCCGTCCAGTACTCCGCCCGCGGCGCGGGCCCCGTAGTGCGTGGCCACCGCGGCGGCGGTGGACTCCACCCCGATCGCGGCGAGCACCTTGTCCGCCATCCCGCGGACCGGGCCGGTGCCGATGATGGGGGAGATGCCGATCACCGGTGCGGCCGTCTCGCGGACCGCGTCCCGGATCCCGGGGACGCCGAGGATCGTGCCGACCGAGACCACCGGGTTGGACGGCGGCAGCAGCAGCGCGTCGCACTCCGCGATGGCATCCAGGACGCCGGGCGCCGGTTTCGCCTTCTCCGAACCCACGGCGACGATCTGGTGCGCGGTCACCTCGGCATGCAGCCGGACCCAGTACTCCTGGAAGTGGATCGCCTTCTTCGTGCCGGGCCGCTCCGGGTCGTCCACGACCACGTGCGTCTCGACCCGGTCGTCGCTCATCGGCAGCAGCCGGACCGGCAGGTTCCACCGGGCGCAGAGGGCCTCGGTCACCGCGGCCAGGCCGTAGCCGGCGTCGAGCATCTGGGTGCGGACCAGGTGGGTGGCGATGTCGCGGTCGCCGAGGCCGAACCAGGTCGGCTCCACGCCGTACGCCGCGAGCTCCTCCTTGATCACCCAGGTCTCGTCCTCGCGACCCCAGCCGCGCTCGGCCGAGATGCCGCCACCGAGGGTGTACATCACCGTGTCGAGGTCGGGGCAGACCCGCAGGCCGAACAGGGTGATGTCGTCCGCGGTGTTCCCCACCACGGTGATCTCGGCGTCCGGCCGGGCCTTCAGCAGGCCGCGCAGGAAGGTGGATCCGCCGATGCCACCGGCAAGCACTGTCAATCGCATGGGAACAGTCTCCACGAGTCGTCAAAGCAACGGACCACCGCGGGACTATGCTTCCCGGGTCCGATTGTGCATGGACTGTCAGTTGAACGGCCCCCAACATTCCCGAGGAGCCCTCGTGGTCACCGACGCAACCAAGAAGCTCAGAGAGCCGGTCGCGTACATCTTGCTCGCCTTCGCCGGCCTCGTGGCCCTGGCTTCGCTGATCCGGCTGTTCGTCGGTGGCGCAGGCTTCACCGCCGCTGCCGGCGGTGTGCAGGGCACGCTCACCCCGCCCGGACTCACCGCGCTGGTGGTGCTGATCTCGCTCGTCGCCTCCGTCTGGCTGGTGAACGAGGCCGGGGAGCGCACGCCGAACGCCCGCACGGTCACCCTGGTGGCACTGTCGATCACCGGTCTGGTCGTGCTGCTCGGGTTGATCACCGCCTTCGCGGGCTTTTCCGAGACCGGCACCGCCGGGCTCAAGATCGTCGGCTTCCTCTACGCCCTCGGCGGTCTCGCGCTCTACGGCGCGGCCGGTCTGTACATCCTGAAGACCTTCCAGGCACTGCCTGCTCCGGTCCGCGCACCGAAGGCCGGCACGCACGGCCAGTTCGCCGGTCAGGGCGGCCAGGGCGGTCAGGCCCAGTACGGCGGCGCGCAGTACGGCCAGCAGGGTCAGTACGGCGCCCAGCAGGGCGGTCAGTACGGCCAGTACGGCGCCCAGGGGCAGTACGGCCAGCCCGAGCAGAGCCAGTACGGCGCTTACGGCGCGGGTGCTGCTGCCGGAGCAGGTGCGGGCGCTGCCGGTGGTTACGCCGCGGCGCAGGGCGGCGAGCAGCAGTGGCCGCAGGAGCAGAGCTGGAACCAGGGCGAGCAGCAGGCCTGGTCCGCTGGCGACGCGGAAACGCAGCAGCCGCAGGGCGAGGCCCAGCCGGCCGAGCAGGCATGGTCGGCCGAGGGCCACGGTGCCGAGCCGACGCAGCAGTGGAGCCCCGAGGGTCAGCAGCAGTGGTCCGGCCAGGACCAGGGCCAGCAGTGGCCGCAGCAGGAGCAGCAGTGGGGCGGCGCTGACGCAGGCCAGCAGCAGTGGGCCGGTCAGGAGCAGTACGGCCAGCAGGCCGCCCAGCCGGAGTGGCAGGGCGAGCAGGCCCAGCCGGCTGCCGAGCCGCAGGGCGAGCAGGCCTGGACGCAGCAGGGCTGGCAGCAGGGCGACCAGGCCTGGCAGGGCGAGGAGGCCGCTCCGGCGGCAGCGCCCGAGCCCCTGGTCCAGCCCGAGGCCGATGCCGAGGCAGTCGACGAAACCCGCGTAGAACCGCGGGTTCCGGAGACCCCGAAGGACGACGATTCCCAGCCGCAGCCGGGCCAGCCGGGCCAGCAGGGTTGGTGGTCCCAGCCTTCCTGACCGGAAGCGACAAGCTCGTGGTGCGGTTCTGATCACGTCCCGCGAGCTGTGAAAGACGACGAGAGGCCTGTGCAGACAGGCCTCTCGTTCTTTTGCAGCCGTGTTGCGGATGAAGCCAATAGCAGACCACGGCTTGACTTTCGTGGATTGCAGGAATGTAATTTCAACCGTGTCGTTCGTTAGGACACTCGGTATCGGGGACCGTTGCCAAGCGCAGGACGGACGAGGTCAGGCATGTGGGACCGCAAACCCACATGTACAGGGGAACGAACAGGGTCGAGGAGGTCGTACCGTGACAGAAACGCTGATGGCGATTGTCGACGGTGAGGCGATCGAGGAGGAGCCGAACTGGCAGGAAAGGGCGCTGTGCGCCCAGACCGATCCAGAGGCTTTCTTCCCGGAGAAGGGCGGATCCACCCGCGAGGCGAAGAAGGTCTGCCTCGGTTGCGACGTGCGGGGCGAATGCCTCGAGTACGCGCTGCAGAACGACGAACGCTTCGGGATCTGGGGCGGTCTGTCGGAGCGGGAGCGCCGCAAACTGAAGAAGAAGGCCGTCTGAGAGCCTGACCGATCGACGGGTGGTGGTGCCCTGCCACCTCCAGCCGTCACACCAGCCACCGATGCGCTGTTCAATCAAAAGCAGCGTCGAAAAGTCAACACAAACTTCCGCGTGAGGCCCCGGCCGGACTTTGTCCACCGGGGCCCGCGGCTGTGAGCGGGCAGTTGCGCGGTTCGCGTAAGGTGAGTCCTCGCCACGCACCTGGACGGGTGTGGGGGCGTGCCGGTGTAGTCGTGCCGGCACGGTCCGGGCACGCCGTTCCTTTCCCCTGAGGTGTCACTGCTCCGCATGGAATCTGAAGCTCCGGCCGGCTGGGAGTTCTTCGACGCTGTCGATTTCCCGACCGACCCCACCGACGATCCGCTGGGTCGCGCGCGGATCAGGCATGTCGTCACCGCCGTCGTGGTCGGGCACGAGGGAGCCGCCTGGCTGCCCCGGCTGACCGAGGCCCTGTGGGCGCTCGAGCGGCGCCCCGAGCGGCTGATCGCGGTCGACACCGGCTCCACCGACGAGACCGTCGAACTGCTCGCCGAGATGCCCGGCGTCGAGCCCGTGGTCGGCCTGTCGGCCCGTTCGGGTTTCGGTACCGCGGTCACCCGCGGGCTGGAGACGGTCGGGTTCGCGCCCATCCCGTCCTCGGTCGGCCCGTACGGCGACGACGGGATGGCCACCGTGGTGGAGTGGCTGTGGCTGCTGCACGACGACTGCGCGCCGGCCCCCAAGGCGCTCGAACAATTGTTGCTGCAGGCAACTTTGTCGCCGGATACCGGGGTCTGGGGCCCGAAGCTGCGGCTGTGGCCGCGGGACCGGGAACTGCTCGAGGTCGGCGTCACCACCTCGCTCGGCGGCCGCCGCGACACCGGTATCGAGAACGGCGAGCTTGACCAGGGCCAGCACGACCAGCCGCGCAACGTGCTCGCGGTCAGCTCGGCCGGCATGCTGGTCCGTCGCGACGTCTGGGAGTCGCTGCACGGTTTCGACCCGAAGCTGCCGATGTTCCGCGACGACATCGACTTCGGCTGGCGCGCGAGCCGCGCCGGGTTCAAGGTCGCCGTCGCTCCGGACGCGGTGGTCTACCACGCGCAGGCCGCGGCGACCGGCGAGCGTGCCCTCGCGGGGACCCGGCGGCACGCGTACCAACTCGACCGCGCGCACGCCTACTACACCGTCCTGGCGAACGCTCCGCGCAAGCTGCTTCCCCTGCTGGTGCTGAGGTTCCTGCTCGGCACCTTCATCCGATCGGTCTGGTTCCTGCTCGGCAAGACGCCCTCGGGTGCGGTCGACGAGTGGACCGCGCTGATGGGGACGCTGCTCGCCGGTGGCTGGACGCAGGCCCGCAAGGACCGCCGACGCCTCGACAAGGTGTCGTACGAGTCGATCAAGCCGCTCTTCTCGCGCTCGGTGCACGCGCTCCGGCACAACCTCGAGGAGACCGGAAGCACGATCTCCGAGCGCCTGCGCGAAGCCTGGGCCGACGAACCCGAGGAGCAGGTCGTCACGTCCGCCCGCCGGGCGAAGAGCACGGCCCGGGTCGCGCAGGACCAGCCGCGCTGGCGTCGTCAGATCATCCGCCGGCCGTTCCTGGTGGCGTGGGTCTTCCTTTTCCTCGGCGCTTTCGTGGCCGCCCGCAGCCTGATCGGTGGCGGCGTGCTGCGGTCCAACCTGCTGCTGCCCGCGCACGAGACCCTCGGTTCGTTGTGGCACGCCGCGGCGGCCGCACCCCCCGGCGTCACCCCGCCTGCCTGGCTCGGTCAGTTCTGGGCGCTCTCGACGGTCACCTTCGGCCCGACCGGTGCGACCAACGTCGTCCTGCTCGGTGCGATTCCACTCGCCGCCTTGTCCGCCTGGGTGTTGTTGCGCGCCTTCGTGGTCGATCGAGTCGCCCGCGCCTGGGGCGCATCGGCGTACGGGTTGGCGGTGTTCACCAACGGCGCGATCTCGCAGGGCCGGCTGGGGACGTGTGTGGCGGCGATCGTGCTGCCGTTGCTCGGTGCTGCCGTGCACACGGTGGCGCGGCGGCGGCGGGTGGTCATCCAGGGCAGTTGGCGGGCCGCGTGGTTCGCCGGCATCTGCCAGGCCGTCCTGTTCGCTTTCACGCCGGCGCTCGGCCTGCTGGTCGGCATCACCTTGGTGGCGGGCGCTCTGCTCGGCCTCGGCTGGCGGCGACAGGGACGGCAGTTGGTGTTCTCCGTCGTCCTCGGCATGCTGCTCGTGCTGCCCTGGACCATCGAGTTGATCCTGCACCCGTCGCGCCTCGGCCAGGAAGCGGGCGGACCGCCCACAGCCGCGGTCGGCCCGGGCGACAGCATCGCCCACCTCCTCACCGGAACTCCGGTGGGTGCACCGACTCCGTGGTGGTTCGCAGTACCGCTGATCGTGGTGGCTCTGCTCGCACTCACGCGGCGGTCCCGCCAGCGGTACGAGGTGCTCGGGTGGTTCGCGGCGCTGTCCGGGATGGTCGGCACGCTGCTGGCCAGCCGCCTTGGTGGTGGCAGTGGCCCGCTGATGTTCCTGATGACGGCCGGCTGGATCATCGCGGTCACAGTCGCCTGGGACTCGGTCGGGAAGTCCAGGGAGATCCTCGTCCAGGGTGTGCTCGCGGTCGTCCTCGTCGCCACCATCGTGACGGCCGGGTTCTGGCTCGTGCGGGGTGCCGACGATCCGCTGCGGCGTGGCCCGGAGCAGGACCTCCCGGCGTACCTGATGTCCGCGCAGGGTCCACCGGAGAACGCGTCGATCCTGGTGGTGCGCAAGGAGCTCGACAACCCGATGCGGTTCTCGCTGGTGCGGAACGGCGGGCCGCGGATGGGATCGCTCGAAGCGGCGCCGACGGCGGAACAGACACAGCCGATCACCGACATCCTGTCGACGCTCGGCGGCGGTGGCACCGGTGAGGAAGGACGTCAGCTCGCCGCGCTCGCGATCGACTACGTCTACCTGCCGGCACCGGTCGACCCGACGCTGATGTCGACGCTGGACTCGCTGCCCGGCCTGACCCGCGCCAGCGCCGAAGCGGATGACGCTTCCTGGCTGGTCGACCGGACGTCGATCGAAGGCAAGGTGCCGTTGCAGGACGACGTGCGCAGTCTGTGGCGGGTGCTCGGCATCATCGCCTGGCTGATCGCGCTGGTGTCCTGCCTGCCGACCGCTCGCCGCACGGTCGCCGTACCGCACGGGGCCCATGCCAGGAGGGTTTCGTGACCAGACTGCTGTCCGACGTGCGGGTCCGCGTCGCCGCCTGTGTGCTGGCGATGGCGGCTGTCGCCGGGCTCGCCGTGGTGACCCATCCCAAGGAGCCGGTGACGCGGCCCGAGGCGGTCAGCGAGCCGACTCCTACGGTGGTGAACCGGACGGCGCAGGCCTGCCCGGTGCCGAGCGTGGGTGGCAAGCTGCAGAGCTTCGTCAACGCGGTGGCGCCGGTGCTGCCCAAGGACACGCCGATCGCCGAGGGTTCGGCCACGCCACTGTCGATCGCGCCGTTGCCGAAGACTTCGGACCCGGTCGGCTCGCTGCTGGTCCGGGGCCGGCTCACGTCCACCGCCCGCGCCGCGAAGCCGGTGCCGCTGTCGATCCAGGGCACCGGCCCACTCGCGGCCGGCACGGTCGGCACCAGTACGTCGATCTCCACCGAAGGCGTGAACCGGGGCATGGCGAGTGTGCCGTGCCAGACGCCGGGCTCCGACTTCTGGTTCGTCGGAGCCAGCGCCGCCGCGGGGCGCCGCGATGTCCTGGTGCTGACGAACCTCGACAGCATCAACGCCGAGGTGAACGTCTCGGTCTATGCGCCGGGTGGCGCGCTGGACCTCCCGAACGCCCGCGGCATCGTCGTACCGGCCCGCGGGAGCGCGGAGCTCTACCTGAGCCTGGTGGCGCCCAAGATGCGCGACCTGGCGCTGCACGTCGTCTCCAACGGTGGCCGGGTGGCGCCGGCGCTGCGGGACAACGCCACGAACGCTGACGGTCCGGCCGGTGTGGACTGGCTGCACGCTTCGGCTCCGCCGGCGAAGTCACTGGTTGTGCCGGGTATCGCGCCGGGTGCCGGCGAGCGGTCGCTGACGCTGGCCAACCCCGGCGATCTGCAGGCGACCGCGACCCTGACGGTGAACGGGCCGAACGGGCCGTTCAAGCCGGCCGGGCTCTCGACCGTGCAGATCCCGGCCGGTGCGGTGAAGTCGGTGCGGATGGACAAGGTGCTGAACGGCGACGCGAGCGCGATCACTATCAGCTCGGACCAGCCGCTGGCCGGCTCGGTGCGCAACGTCGACGCCAGTGGCACCGAGTTCTCCTCGATGGGCTCGGCCGAGGCCCTGAGCGGTCCGGCGTACCTGGTGCTGCCGCCGCACGCGCAGCCCGCGCAGTTGCAGGTGACCGCGCCGAGCAGGCCGGCAAGTATGCGTTACGAACTGCGGGACGCGACCGGCAAGGTGCTCAGCACCCGCACTCTCGACGTGGTCAACGGCGCGACCAGCACGATCAGCTTCAAGGCGCAGGCCGGACCGACCTACCTGATGGTCGAGCAGACCCGCGGTTCGATGGTCGCCGGTGTCACGCTGATGCCGCCGGCCAAGCTGGGCGAGGACGAGGTGCCGCTGGCGGCCTCCTGGCCGCTGACCACCTCGCTGGTGTTCCGCGCCCAGCTGGGTGCCCAACCGGACGTCCGTGCCGCGCTGAAGTAGCTCAGTCGTCGTCGGTGTCGAAGTCGGGGTCGATCTGCTCCGGCGACAGCGCCAGCACGTCGGCCAGCTCGAGCACCAGGGCGGACCGGACCAGCCAGGTCAGGCTGGTGCCGGATCGTTCGGCGCGCAGTTCGATCGGCCGGCGGAACACGACGATCCGGTAGGGCTCGTGCGAGGTGCCGCCGGTGGAGTGCGTCAGCGGGATCTCGCCGGCGTGGACGTCGAGGTTCGGCACGTCCTCGATCGCGAACTCGACCCGCGCGACGACCTGCGGGAGCCGTTTCTCCAGCCGGGTCACCTCGATCGCGACCACCTCGTCGAACTGGGCCGCGGCGGACCGCTGCAACGGCAATCCCCGCGGCGCGAAGCTGCTCGGCCGGCTGATCGGGCCGAGCATGCCGCGCCCATGGCGGTCGATGTGCCTGCGATGACGGCGAGCCTCGGTCACGCGATCAGCCTAGTGGGGGTAGCGTCTGGTCGTGAGCATCGCCAGGATCTGTTCGCGCGCCGCCTGCCATCGGCCGGCCGTGTCGACGCTCACCTACGTCTACGCGGACTCCACCTGTGTGCTCGGCCCGCTCGCGACGTACGCCGAACCGCACTGCTACGACCTCTGCGCCGACCACGCCGACCGGCTGACCGCCCCGAACGGCTGGGAGGTGATCCGGCTCGCTCCGGATCCCGCCGCGGCCGGACCCTCGGACGACGACCTCGAGGCGCTGGCGAACGCAGTACGGGAGGCAGCGCGGCCGTTGCCGCCGACGCGTCCCGGTCAGCCGGCCCCGGGTGCCCCGGTCGAGGTGGCCCGCCGCGGCCACCTCCGGATGCTCCGCGACCCCGACGACACCCCCTCGGGCAACACCGAACACGGCTGACCGCGGATCACCCGCCCGGGTAACGGAGTCATTTCTCCGGCCGCCGGACCCGAACCGCCCGCCCTCGAGCGATGTCTCACCAGCAGACATTCGCTGAAGGGGGAGTTGGATATGAGGGCACTACAGAACACCGGCAAGCGCTGGGCGGTGGCCGCCGGGATCTCGGCGATCGGCCTGGTGGCGAGCGCGTCCGTTGCGATGGGGGCACCGACCGGTGGGACGCAGGCCGCGGACACATCGGCGACTCGTGGGGTGTACATGACCCGGGCGATGATGCTGACGGTCGGCCAGGTGGCCAAGGCCGACCCGGGCCAGGGATGGTCGGTCCAGCGAGACAGAGGGATCCTCCCGCGGACCTGGTGCGGGCCGACCTCGCAGGAAGGCCTGCGGGTCGCGCAGCGACTGGCCCGGGGCTACACGGACGACATGTCCAAGACCGGCGCGCAGTACCTGAGCCGGTACAACACCACGGCGGACGCCAAGAAGGCCTACGCCTCGATCGTCGCCACCGTGAAGGCCTGCAAGGGGGCGAAGCCCAAGAGCCCCACCCACGGCCGCAAGCTCACCGTGACCTCGAACGTGAAGGCCGGTGACGCCACCACCATCCTGCGCTGGTACGACTACCCGCTGCCGAACGACCCGGGCAGCGAGGCGGGCACCTTCCCGTACGCCGTGACCGTCAAGGGCACGACGGTGTCGGTGCTGGCGTTCTGGGGCTACGGCCAGGGAGTGAAGCCGGCCAACTTCCGGAAGCTGGCCGTCGCGGCCGCGGCCAAGCTGCCCGGCTGACGGTCACCACGACCACCTTCCCAGCGTGGACCGGTTTCACAGCGTGGGATGAGGTTGACCACGTTGTCAGGTACTGACAAGACTCCCGACCTGTGAACGATCAAAAACTACGGGTCGGAGTCGTCGGTCTCGGCTTTGCCGGCCGGACCGCGCTGGAAGCGTTCTCGGAGCTGCCCGACGTCGAAGTGGTGGCGCTGGCAGGGCTCGAGACGGACACCCTGAAGAGCCTCGGCGCCACCCATCAGGTGCCGAACCTCTTCGAGAAGTGGGAGGACCTGCTCGCCGTCGACGGTCTGGACGCCGTCAGCATCGGCACCCCCACCCAGCTGCACGCGCCGATCACCCTCGCCGCGCTCGACAAGGGCCTGCACGTGCTCTGCGAGAAGCCGCTGGCCAGGACCGTGGCCGAGGGCGTCGCGATGGTCGAGGCGGCGAAGAAGTCCGGCAAGGTGCTGAAGGTGGTGTTCAACCACCGGGAGCGCGGCGATGTCGCCGTCCTCAAGCACCAGATCGAAGAGGGCCTGCTCGGCCGGATCTACTACGCCAAGGCGCACTGGATGCGCCGTAACGGCATTCCCGGCATGGGCGGCTGGTTCACCAACCGCGAGCTGTCCGGCGGCGGCCCGCTGATCGACCTCGGCGTGCACATCCTCGATATGGCCCTGCACCTGCTCGGCGAGCCGAAGGTGACAACGATCACGGCGAACACCTTCGCCGAGCTCGGCCCGCGCGGCCGGGGCAGCGCCAGCAGCGTGATCCGGCCGACCGTCGACACGCTCGGCTCCAAGTTCGAGGTGGAGGACCTGGCCACGGCGTACCTGCGGCTCGAGGGCGGCGGCGCATTGCAGCTGGAGACCAGCTGGGCGACCTACCGGGCACCGGGTGACAACTTCGGCATCGAGCTGTTCGGTACCGAGGGCGGCGCCAAGATCGACGTACAGAACTACACCAACACCGACACCCTGAAGATTTTCACCGACGTCGGCGGCGTGCCGGCCGAGGTCAAGCCCGCGACCGGGGCCGGGCTCGGCCACCGCGCGGTGGTGAGCGAGTTCGTCGCGATCGTGCTGAGCGGCGACTGGTCCGCGCACAACGGGTCCGAGGCACTCGTCCGGACCCAGGTCATCGATGCCGCCTACGCCTCGGCGCAGGCCGGACGAGAGGTAGTGCTGAATGACTGACCCGATCCGCGTCACCGTCTGGGGCGAGAACGTCCACGAGCAGGACGACGCCCAGGTGCAGAAGGTCTACCCCGACTCGATGCACGAGACGATCGCCGCCGGCCTGCGGGCCAAGCTCGGCCAGGACGTGGTGGTCCGGACCGCGTGGCTGCAGCAGCCCGAGCACGGGCTGACCGAGGAGGTCCTCGCCGACACCGACGTGCTCACCTGGTGGGGGCACCGCGCGCACGGCGACGTGGACGACGCGGTGGTCGACCGAGTCCAGCAGGCGGTGCTGTCCGGGATGGGCCTGATCGCGCTGCACTCCGCGCACTTCTCCAAGATCTTCATCAAGCTGATGGGCACCACCTGTTCGCTGGACTGGCGCAGCGAGAACGACCGGGAGCTGCTCTGGACGGTGGCTGCCGGGCACCCGATCGCTCAAGGAGTCCCGCACCCGCTGGTGATCGAGAAGGAGGAGATGTACGGCGAGCTGTTCGACATCCCGCAGCCGGACGAACTGGTCTTCATCAGCTCGTTCTCCGGTGGCGAGGTGTTCCGCTCCGGCTGCTGCTACCGCCGCGGCCAGGGCCGGGTGTTCTACTTCCGCCCGGGCGACCAGGACTTCCCGACCTACCACCAGCCGGAGATCCAGCAGATCATCGGCAACGCGGTCCGCTGGGCCGCTCCGGCCAGCCCCCGTCAGCTCCCGCAGGTGCACCACCGCAAGAACCCGGGCTGGTTCCAGGCGTCCTGACCACCGCTTCCCTGCCTGGGCCAGATAGGGTCCACGCATGGTAAACGTTGCGGCGATCTTCAAGGCGTACGACGTGCGTGGGGTCGTTCCGGACGAGCTGGACGAGTCGGTGGCCCGGGCGACCGGTGCCGCCCTCGTCGAGGTGCTGGACGTCCTGAGCGGTCCCGGCGCGGTCGTGATCGGTTACGACATGCGGCCGTCCAGCCCCGGGCTGGCGGCTGCCTTTGCCGAAGGAGTGACCAGCGCCGGTGCCGACGTGATCGACATCGGCCTGGCCTCCACGGACCTGCTGTACTTCGCCTCCGGCCGGCTCCAGCTGCCCGGCGCGATGTTCACCGCGAGCCACAACCCGGCGAGGTACAACGGGATCAAGATGTGCCGCGCGGGGGCCTCGCCGGTCGGTGCGGAGTCCGGCCTGCGCGACATCGAGGACCTGGTGGCCAAGTCCCTGGTCGACGGGCTCGGCACGGTCGCGGCGCCGGGCAAGGTCACCCACAAGGACCTGCTGACGGCGTACGCGGACTACATGCACGAGCTGGTCGACCTGTCCGGCATCCGGCCGCTGAAAGTGGTCGTCGACGCCGGCAACGGGATGGGCGGCCACACCGTGCCGGCCGTGTTCGCCACCGGCCCGGTCCAGATCGTGCCGCTGTACTTCGAGCTGGACGGCAACTTCCCGAACCACGAGGCCAACCCGCTGAACCCGAAGAACCTGGTCGACCTGCAGGCGAAGGTCCGCGAGACCGGCGCCGACCTGGGCCTGGCCTTCGACGGGGACGCCGACCGCTGCTTCGTGGTGGACGAGAAGGGCGCCCCGATCTCGCCGAGCGCAGTCACCGGCGCGGTCGCCGTCCGCGAGCTTGCCAAGCATCCCGGCTCGGTGGTGATCCACAACCTGATCACCTCCAAGGCGGTCCCCGAGCTCATCACCGAGCACGGCGGTACGCCGGTCCGCACCCGGGTCGGGCACTCCTTCATCAAGCAGAAGATGGCCGAGACCGACGCGGTGTTCGGCGGCGAGCACTCGGCGCACTACTACTTCCGCGACTTCTGGCGGGCCGACACGGGCATGCTCGCGGCGCTGCACGTGCTCGCCGCGCTGGGCGAGCAGGACAAGCCCGCCAGCGAGCTGTTCGCCGTCTACGAGCGCTACGTGGCCTCGGGTGAGATCAACAGCCGGGTGGACGACGCGGCCGCGACGGTCGCGGCGATCGAAGACACCTACGGCGACCGCGACGGCATTACCGTTGACCACCTGGACGGTCTGACCGTCGACGCAGGACAGTGGTGGTTCAACGTCCGCGCGTCCAACACCGAGCCGCTGCTGCGGCTCAACGTCGAGGCCGCAGACGCCGCCACTATGGAGCGTGTCCGCGACGAAGTCCTGGCCCTGATCACCGGTGCATCGAAGTAAAAGGAAAGTGATGACTCCTCCTAACATGAACCTGGACCCCGACCTGCTGAGCATCCTGGTCTGTCCGAAGTGCCGGTCGGAGTTCCGGGTCGACGACGAGGCGAGCGAGCTGGTCTGCACCAACGCGACCTGCGCGCTGGCCTACCCGGTCCGCGACGACATCCCGGTACTGCTGATCGACGAGGCCCGCGAGACCAAGAACGAGGCTCCCGAGAACGCATGAGCTCCTTCGACGACTCGCGGCTGGACGATCCAGCCGCTCTGCAGGCCACCGACCACCTGTTGCGCCGCCTGGCAGGGGCCGGGGCGCGGGTCCGGGCCGAGATCGACGCGTCCGAGGACGCGCTGTCCCAGCTGGGTTCCGACGGCTTCCGCCCGCGGGCGATCGTCGCCGCCGGCCGGGACGCCCGGCTGGTCCGTGCGGTGCTGGAGCCGGTCTGCCCGGTCCCGTTCGTGGCCTGGCCCGGTCCGGGGCTGCCCGGCTGGGCCGGTCCGCTGGACCTGGTGATCGTGCTCGACGGCACCACCGGCGATTCCGCGGCCATCTCCGCCGCCGCCGAAGCGGTACGTCGGGGCTGCGGGCTCATGGTGGCCTCGCCGGAGGACTCACCCGTGGACAAGGCCTCGGCGGGGTCGCGCCACGCGATCCGCCTGCCGTCCCAGTCCGACGACCAGCTGGCGGCTGCGGTCGCAGTACTGCAGGGGCTGCACCAGCTGGACCTCGGGCCTGCCGTGGACGCCAAGGCGGTCGCGGCGATGCTCGACGACGTCGCAATCGAGTGCTCACCCAACAACGAGGTCGCGTCGAACCCGGGCAAGGACCTGGCCCTGATGCTGGCCGACGCCCTCCCGCTGGTCTGGGGCGGTTCCGTGCTGGCCGCCCGGGCGGCTCGCCGCGTCGTGGAGGCCATCCGGCTCGCCAGTGGCCGTCCGGCGCTCGCGGCCGACGCGGGTCACCTGCTGCCGGTCCTCGCGAACCAGCCGCCGCGGGACGTGTTCGCGGACCCCTTCGACCAGCCCGAGGACCTCCGGCCCGGTCTGGTCATCCTGGACGACGGCATCGACGACCCGAGCGTGACGGAGACCCGTCGCCAGCTCGAGGACAAGGCCGAGCGGCACGACGTCCGGGTGCACGTGGTGACGCAGGCGAACGGCACGGACGTCGCCAGGTACGCCGCCCTCATGCAGCACGGCCGGTACGCCGCCGCCTACCTGGGTCTCGGCCTCGGGCGCTACGGCACGGCCGTCGAGGACTCAGCTGCCGGCTCGGGGAATCCCGCGGAGGATCCGGCGTGGTAGCTCGGCTCCAGAACACCATCCGGGACTACGCCTGGGGCTCGCGGACCGCGATCCCCGAGCTCACCGGGGTGGAACCGGACGGCTCCCCGCAGGCCGAGCTCTGGATGGGCGCGCACGAGTCGGCGCCCTCCGTGCTCCCCTCGGGCGAATCGCTCTACGACCTGGTCTCCTCGCGGCCGTCGGAGGTGCTCGGCGCCGAGGTCGCCGAGCAGTTCGACGGCAGGTTCCCGTTCCTGGCCAAGATCCTGGCCGCGGAGCAGCCGCTCTCGATCCAGGCGCACCCGTCCCGCGAGCAGGCGATCGACGGGTACGCGCGGGACGAGGCGGCGGGGATCCCGCGCGACGCGGCCGACCGCAACTACAAGGACGCCTGGCCGAAGCCGGAGATCCTGATCGCGCTCGGCCCGTTCGACGCGCTGGTCGGGTTCCGGCCGCTCGAGCAGACCATGGCGCTGCTGGAGGCCCTCGACGCCAAGGGACTCGACGACCTCACGGACCTGCTGCGGAACGGGAAACTGCAGGACGCGTTCACCGAGTTCATGGGCACCGACCGCGACGCGATCCGCCCGCTGGTCGCCGCTCTCGGGGAGGCCTGCCGCGCCTATCGGGGCGACACCTTCGCGCTGGAGGCCGACAGCCTGGAGAGGTTGTGCGAGGAGTTCCCGGACGACCCCGGAGTACTGGCCGCGCTGCTGCTGAACCGGGTCCGGCTCGAGCGGTTCCAGGCCGTCTACCTGCCGGCCGGGAACGTGCACGCGTACCTGCACGGCACCGGGTTCGAGGTGATGGCGAACTCGGACAACGTGCTGCGGGGTGGCCTGACCCGCAAGCACGTCGACGTCGCGGAGCTGGGGTCCGTGGTGGACTTCGAGCCGCTCGCCTCGCCGGTGCTGGAGGGAACCCCCGTCGCGCCGGGCATCACGGCGTACGAGACGGGCTGTGAGTACTTCGCCGTCCGCCGGATCGAGCTGACCGAGGACGGGCTGGAGGTGCCGGCAGCCGGGCCGCGGATCGTCGCCTGCGTCGACGGATCCGCCGTGGTAGGTGCCGAGGGCACCGAAGACGCCGTGGCCTTGTCTGCCGGGCAATCGGCGTTCCTCGAAGGACCCGAAGGACCCTGTACCCTGCGTGGTTCCGGCACGGCGTTCGTCGTGTCCGCTCGCTGAAACCCCCTGAAAAGCACGGAGGAACGGGCAAAATGGCTGGTGGCGGTAACAAAGCCGTCGTCGCGGCACTGCTGGCGAACACCGGTATCGCGATCACGAAGTTCGGCGCCTGGGCCCTGACCCAGTCGGCGTCGATGCTGGCCGAGTCGATCCACTCGCTGGCCGACGCCGGGAACCAGGTGCTGCTGCTGATCGGGGCGAAGCGGGCCAAGCGGGAGGCCGACGAGCTGCACCAGTTCGGCTTCGGGCGCGAGCGCTACGTCTACTCGTTCATCGTCGCGATCGTGCTGTTCAGCGTCGGTGGTCTCTTCGCGCTGTACGAGGGCTACCACAAGGTGCACGACCCGCACGGGATCGACGACTGGAAGTGGGTCCCGGTCGCGGTGCTGGTGGCCGCGATCATCATGGAGTCGTTCTCGTTCCGGACCGCGATCGTCGAGGCGAACAAGGTCCGCGGCCCGGTCCGGTGGGCCCGCTTCATCCGCAACGCCCGGGCACCTGAGCTGCCGGTCATCCTGCTGGAGGACTTCGCCGCCCTCACCGGTCTGGTGCTGGCGCTGATCGGCGTCGTGCTGACCCTTGTCACCGGCAACGGAGTCTTCGACGGCCTGGGCTCGATGGCGATCGGCGCGCTGCTGGTCTGCGTCGCGATCTTCCTGGCGATCGAGATGAAGTCGCTGCTGCTGGGCGAGTCCGCGACCCGCGAGGCGCAGCAGAAGATCGTCACCGCGATCGAGAGCGTGCCGGGCGTCCAGCGCCTGATCCACATCAAGACCCTGCACCTCGGCCCCGAGGAGGTCCTGGTCGCCGCCAAGGTCGCCGTCGAGCCGGACGCCGACGCCGCCTCCATCGCCGAGACCATCAACACCGCCGAGGTCGCCGTCCGCGAAGCCGAGCCGATGTCGGTCCACATCTACATCGAGCCCGACATCTACGTGGAGGGCCACCAGCCGGCCCCGCGCCCCGCGGTCCCCGAAGCTCCCGGCCACTGACTCGTCGTGCGAGGGTCAGCGGGGTCGGTGAGGTGGGGGTGGGAGGACGCCGGAGCGGCCCAGCCAGCGGAGGGCTCGTTCCCGGTCGATCTCGGCAGGGCTGGGGGGTGCGGAGAGGCGGCCGGTGCGGTAGCCGAGGTTGCGGATGTCGGCGGCTACCGAGGGTTCTGCCAGGGCTTTCAGAGCGAAGGCCAGGGCGGCGGGCGTCACCTCGTAGCGGTGTTCCAGCTCGAGGGCGAGCTTGACCGCGGCGAGGTCGCGGTCGTCGTACTGGCGCTGGGAGTTGCGGCCTGCCCGGGAGCGCGGCAGCAGGCCGAGCGCCTCCCGGTAGCGCAGCATGCGGGGGGTGGTGCCCAGCTGTTTGGCCGCTTCAGTGATGCGCATGCCACTCATCTTGACATTTCAGTGTCAGAAACGCCGCCCAGGCGATCAAATACCCTGCTTGCGCCCTCTAGGCTCTGGCAGGCAGGAAGCAATCACAGTCTTCAGGGGAGCGGAACGCATGACGTTCGATTACAAGGTGGCAGACCTCGGACTCGCTGAGTTCGGGCGCAAGGAGATCCGGCTGGCCGAGCACGAGATGCCGGGCCTGATGGCGATGCGCGCGCAGTACGGCGAGAGCAAGCCGCTGGCCGGCGCCAAGATCATGGGCTCGCTGCACATGACCATCCAGACCGCGGTGCTGATCGAGACGCTGGTCGCGCTCGGTGCCGAGGTCCGCTGGGTCTCCTGCAACATCTTCTCCACCCAGGACCACGCGGCCGCCGCGGTCGTCGTCGGTCCGAACGGTACGGCGGACGCCCCGCAGGGTGTCCCGGTCTTCGCCTGGAAGGGCGAGACGCTGGAGGAGTACTGGTGGTGCACCGAGCAGGCGCTCACCTGGCCGGGCAATGACGGCCCGAACATGATCCTCGACGACGGCGGCGACGCGACCATGCTCGTGCACAAGGGCACCGAGTTCGAGAAGGCCGGCGCCGTTCCGGATCCGTCGACCGCCGAGTCCGAGGAGTACGGCGTCGTGCTGTCGGTGCTGACCCGGACGCTGCAGGAGGACCCGCAGCGCTGGACCACCATCGGCCAGGGCATCAAGGGCGTCACCGAGGAGACCACCACCGGCGTGCACCGGCTGTACGAGATGCACAAGGCCGGCGCGCTGCTGTTCCCGGCGATCAACGTCAACGACTCGGTCACCAAGTCGAAGTTCGACAAC
Organism: Kribbella sp. VKM Ac-2568; assembly: GCF_004345365.1. Taxonomy (GTDB): domain Bacteria; phylum Actinomycetota; class Actinomycetes; order Propionibacteriales; family Kribbellaceae; genus Kribbella; species Kribbella orskensis. Next base: position 50,501 of record NZ_SLVF01000018.1, on the reverse strand, counting down.
AAGTACGGCTGCCGGCACTCGCTGATCGACGGCATCAACCGCGCCACCGACGTGCTGATCGGCGGCAAGGTCGCGGTCGTCTGCGGGTACGGCGACGTCGGCAAGGGCTGTGCGGAGTCGCTGCGTGGTCAGGGCGCCCGGGTGATCGTCACCGAGATCGACCCGATCTGCGCGCTGCAGGCGGCGATGGACGGCTACCAGGTCACCACCCTCGACGACGTCGTCGGCATCGCGGACATCTTCGTCACCACCACCGGCAACAAGGACGTCATCACCGCGGACCAGATGTCGCGGATGAAGCACCAGGCGATCGTCGGCAACATCGGCCACTTCGACAACGAGATCGACATGGCCGGGCTGTACAAGACGGCCGGCATCGAGCGGGTCACCATCAAGCCGCAGGTCGACGAGTTCCGCTTCGCCGACGGTCACACGGTGATCATCCTGTCCGAGGGCCGGCTGCTGAACCTCGGCAACGCGACCGGTCACCCGTCGTTCGTGATGTCGAACTCGTTCACCAACCAGGTGCTGGCCCAGATCGAGCTCTTCGCCAAGACCACCGAGTACCCGACCGACGTCTACGTGCTGCCCAAGCACCTGGACGAGATGGTCGCCCGCCTCCACCTCGACGCGCTCGGCGTGAAGCTGACCGAGCTCTCGAAGGAGCAGGCGGAGTACCTGGGTGTCCCGGTCGAGGGCCCGTACAAGTCGGACGCCTACCGCTACTGAGTTCCCGCAGTACCGCGTACGCACGCCAAGGCGCCCCGTTCTCCGAGCGGGGCGCCTTCGCCTTGTCCGGAGGGCTGTTCCCTGGCGGTCAGTAGCTCTGGCCGGGCTCGTTGCTGCCGGGTGCGTGCCAGCCGCCGGGGTTGACCACCGTGTCCTGCGGCCGAGGCGCAACTGGCGGTGGCGGCGAGTACGGCCCTTGCGGCGGTGTGGGGTAGGGCTGCGGGGCGCCGTACGGGCTGGGGGGTGCGTAGGGGGTGGCTGGGCCGAAGGGGCCGGTGTTGGTGCCGTAGGTGGGGCGCTGGGTGGCCAGGCGGGCGAGCTCGCGGCGGCGGCGCTCGGCCAGTACTGCGGACAGGAACGCGGGCGAGGAGATCGCCACCGGGGGCGAGGGCGCCGTGACTCCGCCGACGCGGAATGCGAGCGCATCCCCGAGCGCGACCTGCGCAGCCGGTTCCAGTTCGGTGTAGCGGGCCAGATACTCCCGCGAGGTGTTCGCCAGCTCATCGGACAGCCGCGACAACTCCAGAGACTGGGCCCACTGCACCAGGTGTCCCGGCACGAACAGCGGCGGTGATGCCATCGGCTGGTGCCGTTCGCGGATCACCACCGTGCCCGACACCATGTCGCCGATCCGCTTGCCCTGCTTGTTCATCAGGCTCGCCACGATCCCCGGGCAGGCGGCGAACCACGGCGCGAAGTCCACGAACAACCACAGCAGGTTCCGCACCAGCGCTTGCCGGAACCGGATCGAACTGCCGTCGTCGCGGACCACCTTCAGACCGAGCATCATCTTGCCGAGCGTCCGGCCGCGGGTCAGCGTCTCCATCAGCACCCGGTAGCCGATCAGCACCAGCAGCAGCACGATGAAGACGAGCGCGACCCCGAGCGCCTCGCTGGCGCCGCCGATCAGGAAGCCGAACAGCGACGTGAGCAGCACGACGATCACGATGCACTGGATGGTGAAGTCGATCGCACAGGCCAGCGCCCGGGTCGGCATCCTGGCGATGCGCACCTGGAGGACGACCGCTTCCCCCGTGACCAGCTGAGACACCGTTCCGCCCCCCTCTGCCGAAGACACTTCGTCCGGCTAGTCTGCCAGCGCAGGGAGCCAGAGCGAGCGACAGGAGGGGTGATGGACGTCGAGGCGTTCGTGTCCGTGCATCAACCCCAGTGGGATCGGCTGGCCCTGCTGACCCGCCGCCAGCGAAGGCTGAACGGCGCGGAGGCTGATGAGCTCGTACTGCTCTACCAGCGCGTCGGCACGCACCTGTCGGCGCTCAGAGCCGCCGGTGCGGACCCGGTGACCGTCGGCCGGTTGTCCGGCCTCATCGCGGACGCCCGCGGAGCGGTGACAGGCGCTCAAGCACCTGTTTGGCGGGACATCTCGCGGTACTTCCTGGTGAGCTTCCCCGCCGCGCTGTACGCGTCGCGCCGCTGGTGGCTCACCATCGGCCTGCTGTTCTACCTGGTCGCGGCGTGGATGGCCTGGCGGATCATCGCCCACCCGGAGGTGATCGAGTCGATCGCGACACCCGCGCAGATCCAGGAACTGGTCGACAAGGACTTCGCCGCCTACTACTCGGAGAACCCGGCCCAGGACTTCGCCCTCCGGATCTGGATCAACAACGCCACCATCAGCGCAGCGGTCCTGGCGATCGGGGTGCTGCTGATCCCGACCTTCTTCGTGCTCTGGAGCAACGCGGAGAACCTGGGCGTCACCGCGGGCCTGATGATCGGGAACGACCGGGCGAACGTGTTCTTCGGCCTGATCACACCGCACGGGCTGCTCGAGTTGACCGCCGTGTTCGTCGCCTCCGCGGCCGGGCTCCGGCTCGGCTGGGCCTGGATCGCACCCGGTCCGCGGACCCGGATGCAGGCGCTCGCCCAGACCGGGCGGGCCACCGTCGGAATGGCGATCGGCCTGGCCGTGGTGCTGCTGATCACCGGACTGATCGAGGCGTTCGTGACTCCCGCGCCGCTGCCGACCGCAGTACGGGTGGGAATCGGGGTGCTCGCGGAGGCGGCGTTCTTCGTCTACGTGTGGACTCTCGGTCGTCGCGCGGTTCTTGCGGGTGACTATGGCGATGTCGAGGCAGGCGACCGCGAGGCGAGTGCTCCCGTCTCAGCCTGACCTACCGTTTGCCGGTGGGTACGAGAAAGCAATGAGAACCGCCCAGCAAGCCCGGCAAAGCCGCGTGTACGACTACGCCATCACCGTCGGCCTGATCGCCTACGGTGTGGTGTACCTGCTGATCGCCTGGATCGCCCTGCAGGTCGCCTGGGGCAACTCGTCGGAGGAAGCCTCGCAACAGGGGGCTCTCAAGGAGCTGGCCAGCAAGCCGTTCGGTGAAGTGCTGCTCTGGATCGTCGCCATCGGCCTGTTCGTCCTGGTGATCTGGAAGGTGCTCGAACTCGCCTACGGCCACCTGGACACCGAGAAGAAGGTGTCCTCGATAGGGCGCGGCGTCGTCTACCTCGCGCTGGGCGTCAGCGCGGTCAAGGTCGCGATGGGCTCGAGCCAGTCCGGCACCAGCCAGTCGAGCGGTATGACCGCCAAGCTGATGGAGAACGACGCCGGCCGGGTGCTCGTGGTGATCGGCGGCCTGGTCCTCCTCGGCGTCGGCGTCCGGCAGATCTACAAGTCGGTGACGAAGAAGTTCCTCGAGGACCTGACCGGTGGCGTCTCGCGGTCGACCGTGATGCTCGGCCGGGCCGGCTATGCCGCCAAGGGGGTCGCGTTCATCACGATGGGCGTACTCTTCGCCTGGGCCGCGATCAGCTACGACCCGAAGAAGGCGGGCGGCCTCGACACGGCCCTGCGTACGTTGAAGGACCAGCCCTTCGGCACGGTGCTGCTCACCCTGGTGGCTCTCGGCCTCGCGTGCTTCGGCGTCTACTGCTTCGTCTGGTCCCGCAACCACAAGCGCTAGTCCGTACTGCGCCGGCGCGGGGTTCAGGCCGGTAGGTCGCGGTGGCGGAGGCCGGCCAGGCCGGCCTCCGCCAGCGCTGCGGCGATGGCCAGCAAGGCGATCACCGGCGTCGCGGCCATGCCGCCGCCCGGCAGGGCGGGGAGATGGGCGAACGGCGAGATGTCCATCACCCAGTCGTCGAGCTGGACCGCCGCACCGGCGATGCCGAGCAGCAGGCAGATCGCCGGCGCCACCCAGGCCGCGGGCGACAGCCGGGGAGCCAGTCCGACCAGAGCGATCGCCACCGCCGCCAGAACCCAGACCGCAGGCAGTTGGACCAGCGCGGCCTCGATCAGCCGGGGCACCTGGTGACCGACATCGCCCGCCGCGGCCCCGTAGGCAAGACCCGCGGTGAGTCCTGCCGCCAGCAGCGCAGCGGCCGGTCCGAGCAGGGCGAACACCAGATGGCTCGTTGCCCAGCGCAACCTTCCGATCGCGGTGGCGAGCACCGGCTCGGCCCGTCCGCTGGTCTCCTCGGCCCGCAATCGCAGCGTGGCCTGGACCGCGTAGGCGGCCGAGATCAACCCGACGATCGACATCACGCCGACGAAGTACGAGTCGATCAGTCCGGCCTTCCCGCCGATCCGGGCGAAGAAGTCCCTGGCCGCCTGGTCGTCGCGCATCAGGTCGCCGACCCCCTCGGCGACACCGCCGAACAACACGCCCAGCAAGGCGAAGGCGGAGACCCAGGCAGCCAGCAGCCCTCGGTGCAACCGCCATGCCAACGCGAGCGGAGTACGCAAGGACGGCGCTCCGGCCGCCGGACCGAGTCGCGCCGGCAGTAGCCCCGAGCCGACGTCACGCCTTGCGGACAAGGAGACCGCGACCGCCACGAGTACTCCGGTGACGGCGATGACGAGAACGGCGACTCCCCAGTGGTCGCCGCCGTACGGGCGGATCCGTTGCAGCCAGCCGATCGGCGACAACCAGGACAGCCAGGCCAGACCGCCGTCGGCGTGCGCACTGGTGTCACCCGTCGCGCGGAACGCGAACGCGGCACCGAGTACTGCGATCGCGATGCCGCGCGCAGTACTGGCGGCAGCCGTGAGCTGGGCGGCGACGGCTCCCACGGCCGCGAAGAACCAACCGCTGATGGCGAACTGGATGCCGAGGGCAACTGATCCGGCGAGGGGCAGGTCCTGGCTGGACATCCCCAGGACCAGCAGGACGGCCAGGAGCAGATTGGCGGCGAACACCGTGGCCAGGGCGGCGGCCAGAGGGGCATGCCGCCCGACCACGGTCGACCCGAGCAGTTCGCGACGACCAGTCTCCTCCTCGACCCGGGTATGGCGGATGACTGTGAGCAGGCTGATCAGCCCGACCATCACCGGCACGAACCCCCTTCAGTCGAAAGTGCTCTGAGGGACTCGGGGGCGATCCGCCTGATCGCAGCAAGTCCCTTCAGGCTGTGTGTTCCACCCGGGCTCCCCGGTAGCGCTCGACATCTGCTCGACCGTGGAGATCGACCTGCGGCCGGCGGGCGACCGACGTACGGCTGCCTGTGTGCTGGTAGGGGAGAGCTGACAGTTGCTGGAAGCAAATGATCTCTCGGTGGAGTTCGCCTCTCGCGGCCGGCGCGCCCGGGCCGCGGACGGAGTGACCCTGTCCGTCGGCTCGGGCGAGATCGTCGCACTGGAAGGAGAATCCGGCTGCGGCAAGACCACTCGCCCGGAGGTCGCGGCTGGCGGGTTCCACGGCGGCTGACGGCTTGTAAGGCGGCAGCGGGCGAACAAGCCGTCATCGGGGAGGCCGGTCGCGGGCCGGGAGCCGATGGGGCGCGCTTCAGGCCGTACCGCGATCCGGGAGGCGGATCGAGCGGCTTCGGCGACCCTTGTGTATGCACCAGCTGAGCGTTCGAGCCGCCCGGGCGTGCTCAGCTGGTGCACAAAGTGTCGGCATGGGGGCCACCGGCACCCTTGGGCAGAGGAGCTTCCCGGGCCTGTCGCCGCACCTCTGAGCGGCTCCGGGATAGCTGCGTTCCTTCCCTGGTCGGGCTTGAGATCCTCCCGCCGGCGCCGAGCCGCAGGTCGCCTGCCATTTCCCGGAGGTGCAGCAGAAGATCTGGGACTCCTCGTCGGGATGCGCGTGCGGCGGCGGTCCGCCACCGGCCGGTACGGTCGCCTCGATGAAGCCGAAGGCGCCGTTCGTCTGGGAGGCGCGGGCCTTGATCGTGTAGACGTCACCGGCCGCCCACACCGTCGGCCCTTCGCCGGACGGCACGTACAGCGCGCCGCGCTTGAACCAGGCGGGGTCGTCGTGCGGCAGATCGGACCAGGGGAAGCTCATCGCGGACTCTCGCATTTCAACGGGTTTGGTAGAACTTGGAATGACCTGGCCAGCCTGTCGGTGGTGCGTGATCTCGGCAAGAAGGCAGTTTCCGGGCGTGGGAATCATGGCCGTCGTCTCCACAGCCGGCGTGGTCCGTCCCGGGGATCCGCTGACCGTCGTACTGCGGCCAGAGCTCCACGAGCCGCTCGGGCTCGTCTAGGACCGGTCAGACTCTTCCGCTGGACGCTCAGGCAGAACAGAATGACTCTGGGTAGGCAGATCGGTGGGGGCCCCGGCCTGGCGCTGTTCGGACGACGGTGCCTGGCATGCTGTGTGCCCGGTCATGCATCACGGCCGAGGGGGTTCGATGACCAGGATTCTCGTCATTGACGACGAGCCGGATCTGCTGGGTTTTGTCGGCCACGCGCTGGAGGCCGAGGGCTATCACGTGCTGACCGCGATCGACAGCACCGAAGGGCTCCGGGTGGCGCTGACGACCAAGGTCGACCTGGTGGTCCTCGATCTGCTGATGCCGGGGCTCGACGGTCAGGCGGTGCTCACGGCCTTGATGGCGCACGACCCGACCACGCGGATCCTGGTCCTGTCCGCGACGGAGGACAAGCAGGCCCGGGTCGCCTGCCTCGAGGAGGGCGCGGTCGACTTCCTGGCCAAGCCGTTCCTGCTCCGCGAGCTGATCGCGCGGGTACGGTCGCGGCTGCTTGCCGAGCCGGTGGCCCGGCCGTCCGACGTGCTGCGGGTCGGGGCCATCGTCCTCAACACGCGCACCCGTCTGTTGCAGGTCGGCGGGCGGACGGCTGAGCTGTCGCAGCGCGAGTTCCTGCTGTTGCAGCACCTGATGCGAAACCCGGACATCGTGTGTTCGCGCCAGGAGTTGCTCTCGGAGGTCTGGGGCTACGACTTCGACCCGTCGACGAACCTCGTCGACGTCTGCGTCGGCCGGCTCCGGGCCAAGCTGCGCGACGACGTCATCCGGACGGTGCGCAATGTCGGTTATCAGCTACAAACAGCGTGACCAGAGCGCCGGAACCCCGGCGGCGCAGCAGACCAACCCTTGGCGTCTGACCACGCGCGGGGAGCAGTTGGTGGACGGCGCGCTGGCGGCCATCATCATCGCGATGCTGGTGCTGATGGTGAGGATGCCCGGTCAGGAGACGATTCCTTACCACATCCTCTTCCTGTCGCTCACCATCGTTTACGGCTTCAGGGTCTGGCCGCTGTGGCCGACCGTCCTGGTGACGCTCGCGGTGACGGGAGCGACCGGCTGGATCCTCGGCTCGCACGCCTTCAGCGGGATCATCGACCGGGCGGAGCTGGCGGAGGTGCCCCTGATGCCGGCGCTCTTCGTGGCGATGGTCTGGCACGCTCGCCGCCGGGTCGCCGCCCTGCGGCAGGTCGAGCTGATGGCCGACCAGCGCCGGGCCAGTCTGGAGCGCGAGCGCGGCTTCTTCCGGGACACCTCGCACGCCCTCCGTACGCCGCTGACGATCGCTCGCGGTCAGCTCGAACTCGCCGCCACCGGTCCGGTCCCGGCGGTCGAGAGCCAGCGCATCGGAATCGCCGTCCACCAGCTCGAGCGGATGTCCGCGTTGTCCGACCGGTTACTGGCACTCGCCCGGCTGGACGCCGGCGAAGAACTCGAGATGAGGCGTACGGACATCGGTGCGCTGGTCAGTCAGATCGGCCGGAACTGGAGTGCCGGTACCGATCGGCACTGGGTGGTGAGCTGCCTGCCGACGCGCGTAGTGGACTGCGATCCGGAGTGGATGGAGCTCGCGTTGGACGCGTTGATCGAGAACGCGGTGCACTACACCGGACCGAGCGACACCATCAGACTCGGCTGTATTGCGATGCCGGACCGGTACATGATCACGGTCGACGACTCAGGGCCGGGCATCCCGGCCGAGCAGCTCCCGCACGTGTTCGAGCGTTTCTGGCATCGCCGGCCGCCCGACGGCCCGATGGGTAGCGGTCTGGGCCTGCCGATGGCGAAGGCGGTGGCGGAGGCCCACGGGGGAGTACTCCGGGCGATGACCAGTCTGGACGGTGGCGCCAGGTTCGAGCTGACCGTGCCGACCGGACGGTGACGCGGCCCACTAAACAGGGCGATCGCGTACGGCGGCCGTCGGGGCAACCGGCCGCCGCACTCGTCAGCGGACGGTGACGTGCTCGACCTGGGCACCGCCGAGCAGCACGGTGACACTCGAACCCCGGCGGACCCAGTTCCCGGGATTCTCGAAGACCAGGTAGTAGGTCTCGCCCGCCGTGTATTTGCCGGTGTGGGCGTGGTTCATCAGCAGGTCGCGGACGACCAGGCCGGTTCGCTCCTCCACGACGGCCGGCGGCGTCGCGGCGTCGTGCACACTGTTCGCCAGGTTCGGGTCGAGCACCTGGAACCGGAGATCCAGCAATCCACCGCCGCCCGTCACAGCGACTTGGGTGATCCGTACTCCGCTGCGCCGAGCCAGCCCGTCGGCATCCACCGCGGTCCGTCCCCAGGCCACCTCGACGGCGGTTGCGGCCGGTGGTGTGGAGGAGGCCTTCCCTGGCCCGTACGTCAGCCAGACGGCCAATGCACCCGCAGCCAGCATGCTGCCGACCACGGCCCCCAGAACCAGCCGCGGCGCGCGAGTCATGGCTGGATGAAGGTCAGCATGCCGCCACCGGTCGCCGGCGTCGGCGAAGTACCGGTCTGAGGTCCGTTGGTCAGGTGCAGTTGCCGGTTGTACAGCGGGAATCCATGACTACTCGGCGGACTGCCGGCGGGCACGGTCACCACGGTGTCCTCAGTGGCACCGGCCGGGATCGTCTCCGTGCCGGCAGGGAAGGCGTTCGTCAGCAATCGGGCATCACGGGCGACGACCTGCTGATGCGTACCGAGCAGTGTCATCGACGTGTTGTCGTAGCCGGCGTTGAGGTACCGCAGCAGCACCCGCTGCCCAGCGGCCGCGCTGATCGGCGTGGTGTTCGGGTAGCCCTTCCCGTTGATCAGCCAGTACGTCGCCCGGTAGTTCTGCAGGTCGAACGTGTCCGGCGCCGCGTTGAAGGCCGGATCGATCGCCATCAGCACGAGGACCGCCTCGACGTCGTACGCCGTGCCGGGGGTGCCGTAGGCCTGACCGGGAACCGACGAGCGGACCAGGAGCGCGCCGGACAAGCCCATGGCCTCCTGCCGGCCCGCGTTGCCGCCGCTCTGGTAGAGGTAGGTGCCGGGCCGGCCGGCCGTGAAGGAGCGGCTGACAGCCGCGCCTGGGGCCGCGTCGGCCGGCCCGGGATCGAAGGTCACGCCGGGGATCTCGAAGGACACCGCGTGTCCGGGCGGCAGCGCGTTCCGGACCGTGATCGTGACCAGGTCGCCCTGGTCGACCGCGAGTTGCGGTCCGGGCAGGCTCGCGGTCGCGGAGCTGCAGTCACCCGTGGCAGCCGGGATGCCGAACCCCCAGATCGGGACCGTTCCGCCACCGGGTAGCGGGGCCGTTCCCGTGACGGCGCACAGCTCGATCGAGATCGTCGCGGCCGAGGCCGAACTGCCCACGCAGCTCAGGCCGAAGGTAGCCAGCAAGAGCACCACCAGGACCCGGGTCCTGCGGTGGACGGATGTACGCATCGCCCATCTCCTTTGCCGCTCGTGCCTGGTCATGGCGCGTCGTACACGATCTTCATCAGGTCGCCCCAGGTGGAGAACGCGACCGGTGCGGTGGGGGTGAAGCGCTGGGTGTGGACCAGCACCCGGATCTGCCCCTTGTACGAACCGGTGCCGATGTAGGCGTCGGCCGGTCCGGGCAGCGTCCAGGTCGAGCTCAGATCCGTCGACCCGACTGCTTGCGGCTGCGCAGGCGGTGCCGGCAACGTCGTCCAGCCCGTGGAAGTCGCGTTACTGCAGCCCCCGGCGCCTGCGATCGTCCAGTTGCAGACCTTGACTGTCTGCTGGGGGAAGTTGGAGGGCAGCACCGGGCAGGTGGCGGTGGTGGTGACACCGCAGTTGCGGCCCTTGTAGAGCACCTTGAGGTTCTGGCTACCGGCCGGGACACCGCCGAACGCGCCGTACCAGTCCGTGGCCAGTGCGGTCAGCGTGGAGCCGGTGACGTGGCCCGCGGCTGTCGTCCCCAGTTGGCCGCGAGCAACGGTCCAGGTGGTGGTTCCCTGCCCGGCGGTCACCTGCAGGATCTCGTTGTCGACGCGGACGAAGTACGGTCCGCTGGTCGGGAAGCCTGCCGCGGAGGCGACCGTGATGCTGGTCTGGGCAGCAGTGGTCGCTGTCGGTCGTGTCGTCGTCTTCGGGTTGACCTGGTAGTAGGTGCCGTCCGCCAGTCCGAGTGCGGTGACAGCTCCCGACTTGAGGGTGGCGCCGATCAGCCCTGTCGAGGTCGGCGAACCGAAGCAGCCGCCAGGCGGGTCGACCCTGAGCAGTGTGCCCATCCCGCCGAACCCCTGGTCGAAGTTGGTGAACTCGTTCAACGCGTGGCTGTGCAGCGGGAAGTACCACTCACCGCAGAGGTTCTGCGAGGTGGTGCCGACCGGCAGCGTGCCCTTGCTGCCCAGATACGGGCTGCCGCTGTACCAGGTGTTGCCGTCCTTGAAGAACAGGTTGCGGTAGTTCGGCTGAGCCACCGGCAGCGGGTTCGTGGCCGGGTCCCAGTTGTCCTGGTCGTCCCAGCGGAGCAGGTAGTCCTCGGTCTGTCCGGAACCGATCGTCTCGCCGAAGTGCTCGGTGGATGCGATCAGCCGGCCGTCCTGCGCGATCTGGCGGGTGTGATTACCGTGCGGGTGGAAGGGGTGATTCACAGCCCCGACGTTGATCATCCGGACCAGCGCCGGCCGGGCGTTCGTCGCCGTGTTGGGCTGGATCCGGACGAGCGAACCATAGGGCTGGTTCGGCAGCAGGGCCGAGCCGTTGTCCTGGATGGTGTCCGGGAACTCCCGGCCGTTGATGGCGAAGTACCTGTTCCGCAATGTGTTCACGTCGTACGTCGCGCCTACCTCGACGGCGTGGTGGAGATCGGGATCGATGTCACTCAGCAGCAGCAGGTACTCCCGCGCCGGGTCGAAACGGGTTCCGGTGTCGTAGGCGTAGTCGGCTCCGAGCGCCGGCCGGATCACCAGTGCGCCGGTCAATCCCATCTCGACCTGCTTGACGACGTCCGAGCCGCTCTCGTACAGATAGGTGCCCGGCTGACCCGCTACGAAGGTGTAGGTGACCGTGCCGCTCGTAGCGACCTCGGTCGTGAGCAGTCCCGGGGTTCCACCAGTGGCCGTGACGGTGGCGTCCTGGCCGGGAAACACGATGGAGGTTGCCTCGGGCAAGGTGTTGCTGAGGTGCACGACCACCGTCTGACCTTGCGTCGCGCACAGCACCGGACCCGGGCTCTGGAAGTGCCCGTTGTCCGGGGCGTCGGCGTTGGCGTAGCTCCACATGAAGACGCTGTTGCCGTCCGGGGTGTCGATGGTGCCCGACTTGGCGACCAGGTTGAACGTGTGGGTCGAGCCCGCCACGGTGCCCGGCGTACAGATCATGCCGATCGGTGGGGCGTCCGGCGGCAGCGCGCTCGCGTGCAGCGAGGCCGGTACTGCGACGCCGCCGGCCAGGGCCAGCGCGACCATCACCCGGCGGAAGCGTGGCATCGTCCTGCGTGTCATCGTCGCCTCCTGGTCAGACATAGGTCTGGCTCACGGCGGTCTGCGGGGGCAACGGGTTCTGGTACACCCGAACCTCGGTCATCATCCCGCTGGGGCCGGGCGCGCCGAGGCTGGACAACCTGCGCCAGTCCCGGTTCTTGAAGTAGTAGACGTTGTAGCTGCCCCGGCTGTCGGAGCCGGACGGCCGCGTTGCCGCATAGGCAGGAGCGTCGAACAGCACGTCCCTGGCCTCGCCGGGCCCGATGTACAGCGTGTTGGTCCAGTACGACGTGTCGACGGTGCCGTTGCGCAGCAGCGAGGCGTCCTGCCCGATCACGTGCATCGGCAGGCCGGGCAGTTGCATCGCATGCTGCTGGTAGCCCAGGTTCGCCAGCCGGAGCAGGACCCGGTCACCTGGGTTCACCTGGACCAGCGCCGAGTTCGGCAGGCTGTAGTCGGGCGCGTCATCGTAGTTCGCGTTCGGAGTGGCGATCCGCAGCGACGCGGGCAGCGCGGGGTCGTCGTTCGGCAACAGTGTCTGCGGATAGCAGCGGCCGTTCAGAGTGAACCACTGCGGCTCGTAGTCCGTGGCGATCGACTCTTGGATGTCGCGGTCGCCATCGTGGAAGGTGCTCCAGTACTCGTTCAGCAGAATCGCGAAGTGCCGGTCGTAGCCGGTCGACCCGTCACCGTCGTTGTAGGCGAAGTGGGAGAAACCCCCGATCGACGTACCGTCCTGGAGCGGGCGCACGAACACGATGCCGGTCATGCCCATCTGCACATGCTCGACGTCCTCGAAGTGGCAGTGGTACATGTACGTGCCCTCGCGGTGCGGCCGGTAGAAGTACGTCAATTGCCGGCTGATCGGTACCGCGACGGACACCTCGGGGACGCCGTCGTTCAGCGGTGACGGGGTGTCGAAGCCGTGCCAGTGGATCGTGTGCGAGTCGGTCAGGTCAGGGCGTTGCACCAGGCCGAGGTTGGTCAGGGTGATCTTGATGTCGTCGTTCTGCCGGAAGTCCAGCGTCGGTGCGCTGGTCTGCGCATGTCCCTTGTACTGCTGGACCAGCGCGTCGACGGTGGCCGTCGGACTGACCGGGATGAACCCGAAGATGTACAGCGGGTCGTTCTCCCGGCCAGGCACCACGACATACCCGTCGGTCGCGGCCAGGGCCAGCGTGGTGGTGGCCGCGGAGGCGGTCCCGACGGCCTGGATCACCCCGCCGGCGGCCAGGGTGCCCAGGGCACCGAGCCCGGTGGCCTTCAGGAAACCCCGGCGTCCCAGGCCGGCCTTCTGCGGTGCCATCGCGTCCTCCCTCGGAGCGCCTGCTCGCTGTTTGCTCATGGCAACTTCACGCTCGCTTCACGGCAACGGAACGGGTACGCCGGGCAGTTCGTCCGCACCGAGGTCCCAAGGAGTCCGGATCCGGAGTGTTCGCAGCTGCGGCCGGAACTGACTGTCGAAGTCGCCCAGCCCACCGAGTGCCGGCAGCGAACTCGGTGCCTGGATCCCGCCGCCTGTACAGGCGTTGAGAGCGGTGGCGGGTGCGGGCACAGCCGTGTTGGAGCACCGGACCCCCCGGTCCACCAGGGGAGTGCCTCCCTGCAGGTGGTAGTTCCCGGTCAGGCCGACCGGCGGATCGGCGCCGGTGATGGTGACGGCCGCGGTCTGGGGGTCGAGCCGGGAGCCGGACACGGTCAGCTCGAGCGTGAACGGTGTGACGAACAGCGGGTTGGTGCCGACGATGTTGCCCTGGCCGGCCGGCAGCGCGTGCTGGATCCCGTCCGGACCGAGGATCTGCCCGTTGGTCAGGTCGGAGTAGCGGGGTACGAAGGTGTCGGCGTTGTTCGTCGTGCCGTGCACCTCGAAGTCGATGAAACCTTCGTTCACCAGGGTCGCGCCCGGCCCGAAGCCGGTCAGGGTGAAGGCGTTGTTGTTCCAGAAGATGTCGTTGAACTGAGCCGTCGGCCTGGAGAAGTCCGGCCTGGTCGCGGCATTCGGGTACTGCGCGACGTAGCGGGCGTCGTTCTGCCAGAGCGGGTCGTTGCCCTCGGACGCGAGTCCGGCCGAGTGCGGGATCCCGATCGCCGAGTTCTCCGACGAGGCGGTGGACACGTTGTTGGCCACGGTGTTGTTGATGATCCGCACGTTCGACGAGTCATCGAGCAGCATGGCGCCACCGATGTCGGCCGAGCCGTTGTCGACGATCATGTTGTCGCGGAGGTTGATCGCGGCGTTCAGCGCGTCGAGCACGAACAACCCGCCGCCGTCGTCGGCGGAGTAGTTGCTCTGGATCAGGTTCTTGTCCAGGGACACCGCGCCGGTGCCGTCGCCGAGGGTGCCGCCGCCGACCGGGAGCTCCGACTCGATCGCCACGCCCGCGCCGGAGTCGACGGAGTCGTTGTAGTAGATCTGGTTGTCGTGGATGTTCCCGTTCGGGCTGAGCCCGATGTGGGAGACGCCCGCGCCGTAGTTGACGCTGAAGTTCGAGCAGACGATGTTTCTCGCCACCTCGTAGTCGTTCGAGCCGTAGAAGATGCCCACGCCGCCGGCCTGGGTCAGGCCACCGTTGCCGAGCACCCGGTTGTTGGCGATCCGGACGCCGTAGTTGTGGCCGTCGTGTGCGTAGGGCTGACCGACCCCGATGCCGCCGGCAACGACACCGGAGTTGTTCTCGAGCACGTTGTTCGTGAGCTGCTCGTTGTTGATCGAGGCCTGCAGCTGGATGCCGCCGGCGCCCTCACCCGACCCGGTCATCAGGGCGACACCGTCGACCCGGGACTGGTTGAAGGCCGGCTGGTTCAGCGTGGCCGTCACCGGCGTCAGGTTGTACGCCGCGGTGGTCTGGGCGACCACGGTCACGTCGGCGCCTCGCAGTACGGGGTGGGAAGGGTCGGCATACGGGCCGTGCGCGGTGACCAGGGCGTCGTAAGCCGTCGCGTTCTGCTGGAAGTAGCGGCCGTCGATCACCGAGCCGAGGACGTGGAACCGCGGGTCCTCCGGGTCACGCGCCTGGAACTCGTGCGCGCCGATGATGCCGCCCGGGCCCTTGCCCTGGATCTTCAGCGGCTTCCACACCAGCACGTTCTCGTTGTAGGTGCCGGGCTGCAGCACCAGCAGGCTCTTCGCCGGCGCCGCGTCGATGGCGGTCTGCAGCTGGTGGCCGGTCAGGGTCGGCGCCGCGACGTTCACCACATTCGGGTTGTAGGTGACGGTGTTGGTGCCGGTGCCGTTCGAGCCCATCACGTGCACGGTGATGCCGTTCGCGGTGGACACCCCGCCGTTGACGTCGGCAGTGGTCAGGGTCAGCTGCTTCGGCCCCGGCCGGAAGGTTGCATTGGGCAAGAGGTTTGCCGCTATGTTGGAGGCGAGCGCGGGCACGTTGATGACGATGGTGTCGGGCGTACCGGTGGTGCCGGACGTCCCGGGCGTCCAGCTGACGATGCCGCCGTTGGCTCTGGTCAGGGTCTGCACCTGGCCGTTGCGCGCGTCGGTCAGCGTCGCCCGCACGCCGGCGCCGCCGGTGGCCGTCCCTGTGGTCCCGATGAAGTCACCCTGGATGGTGATCTGGCGACTTCCGGTGGCCGGAACGACCGGTGTGGAGACCTGGAGCAGCTCGGGCCGGGCGGGAACGGCCGGATCCTCGCAGCCGGTGCCCGAGATCGGGTCGAGCGGCAGGTCGAGCTGTGTGGTCAGACCCGGCCAGGCCTCGGCCGGTGTCGTGGCGGTCAGCAGGTTCGGGTTGTAGCCCGCGTTCGGGGCGGCCTTGCTGCCGGGATCGTCCACCTTGACCAGGTACATGCCAGGGCAGGGGCCTTGCGGGATCGGGCAGTTGAGCGTTTCGGTGGACGGCACGAGCGCCTCGAAGGAGCCGTCCGGGCTGGTCGTCACGGTGGTGAGCAGCCGCCAGTTGTTGGCGTCGTACGGCAGGTTGACGTTGCCGCCGGGGCCGGCGGTGTCGACCCGGGCGTAGATGCCGACCGGGATGCCGCCGATCGGCCGCGGCTCGCCGTACCACGGCGACTGCGGGTTGCGCTCGAAGTAGATGTCGTTGAACACCTGGCCGACCAGGCGGCCCGGTTCGGCCACGTCGCCGATCCGGGTGTCGTCCGCGTTCTCGCCGTTCGGGTCGGTGAGGAAGTTGGTCATCAGGTTGAAGTCGGCGTTGGCGTTCTGGCTGTTCTGCAGCACGACCAGGCGCTTGTCGCACAGCGGTGCGTGCGCGCCGGCGACGCCGAAGTAGTTGCTGCGGGTCACCAGGGTCGACTGGTCGATGACGTGGTCGTCACCGGTACAGGGCGGTGGCGGGATGGCCGGGGTGAAGTGGTTGCCGAGGTCAACGTTCACGTCCTCCTCGCGGACCGGCCGGTAGAGACAGCCGGTGCCGTCGCCGGGGACGGCACCCTTGGCATGCGTGACCTGCTGGGAGCCGGCCGGGTTGCAGCTGCGCGTGTCGGTACCGTCCTTCGGCATCACCACGTGCGTGATGTACGTGCCGGCGACCAGGGGGGTTGGGTCGCCGCCACCTGTACAGGTGCCGTCGTCGGCTGCCAGGTCGTAGCCACTCGGGCAGAAGTCGGCGAAGGCGTAACCGCCGTCGAACGCGCCGTCCTTGGTCTGCTCACCGGTGATCGGGACCTCGAGACAGTTCGGCCCGATGGCCGGGTTCAGGGTGCTGCTGATATCAGCGCCGGTGGCGTCGCGGACGGCGCAGCCGGGGGCATAGGTGGCGGGGTCGGACGGTGGGGTGCCGCTCGGCTGGGTCCAGTGATCGGTCACGTACTTGTTCACGATGACGTCGTCGGCGGTGTTGGGCTCACCGTCCGGGCCGAGCGCCTCGAGGTAGACCGTGACGTCGGGGATCGCGGGCTCGTAGTCCTCGTGAGCCTGCATCCGCGCGTCGAACTCGTTGCGGGTGGTCGAGAAGTAGGTGATGCCGACGATCTGTCCCGGCGTACCGGCGGGATAGTCGGTCTTGCCCCAGTCGACCGTCGCGCGGTGTCCCTCGGTGAGCAACTGGTTGGTGAGCAGCGCGCCACCGAGGTCGGTCGGGATGTGCGTCACGATGCTCGGGTCGTACTCGTCGTGCACGGCCGCGCCGCTGACGCCGAACCGGGCGAAGCCCTGCTCGTTGACGATCCAGCGGCCGAGTGGTCCGCCCTCCGCCGTCGGGTACTGGTAATAGCCGGACGGGTTGGTGACAGTGGCCTCCTTGATCGAGCCGTCCCGCCACCGCTGGTCCATATCGGTGTTGGCGATACTGGGTTCACCGGAGTCGCGGACCCCGTTGCCGTTCAGGTCCTTGTAGACATGGCCGTCCAGCCAGCCGAACCAGCGGGACACCCCGAGTCCTTGTTCGTCCGGGCGGACCGGATCGGGATCGCCGACAGTGACTGTCTCACCGGCTCCCACTGTCACCGGGACGATTCGCATGATGTAGGACAACTGTTCGTCCCAGACCGCGAGGTTGTAACTGCCCGGCGGCACGTTCTGGATGTCGAAGTTGCCCTGGGCATCGCCCTGGTCGATGAACACGGTGCGGTCCGTGCTCGAGTCGCTCAGCGCCACGAACGGCTGCTCCACCGGCTCGCCGAGGGTGAGCTGGTCGAACGGCGGCCAGCCCTGCCAGTTGCGCGCCGTACCGGTGATCTCACCCGTGCCGGGGTCCGCGAACGGCTGCGGTGAGCAGACGAAGCCGAACCAGTAGGCGGTCCGGGCCGTCGGCGGCTCCCAGAGCTGCTCGCCGGGTGCGCCGGTGCCGTCGCTGCCTTCCTCGACGGGGGCGAGCAACTGGAGTCCACCGTCGATCGTGGTGGTCTGGTACCAGCGGCTGTCCGGGTTGCTGTTGCAGGGCTTGTCCGGTGGGTGCACGTCGATGAAGTAGGTCGCGGGACCGAGGTCGTTCAGCTGGGCGAAGCCGTCGCCGTTGGTCAGACACAGGCCACCACACAACGGCTGGTTGTTGTAGTCGACCGTGACGGCGCTGTGGGTCTGCTCCTCGAGCCCGACCTGGAAGCCGGTCAGGCCGCCCTCCTCCGTGTCGGGGGCGCCGTTGGCCCAGGCGTTGTCCTCGAAGACGAAGACCCGGATCTTGCCCAGTGGCAGGGGATGCGCCTCGCTCTGCACCGTCAGGTCGATGCGCGCGGTCAGGTTGCCGGTGACATCCGCGTCCGCGGGCAGGGTGATGTGCTTGCCCCACAGCTTGTGGTCCACCGCGCGGACCGAGATCAGGTACCGGCCGGCCGGCAGCGAGACGGTGTCGCGGACCTCGTTGCCCTCTCGCACGATCGGGCTGTTGCTCTCGGTGCTCAGCGCCTTGGGATCGTTCGGCAGCTTCGTGTTGTCGAGGTTGACCACATAGTTGAAGTGCGCCAGCGGCGTACCGGTGGGGAAGTCCCGGGCGTCGATGGTGACCTGACAGCCGCCGGACGGACAGGCGGCGGCTGCCTGCGCCTTCGGAGCGGCCAGCGGTCCCGACGAGCGCAGGGACGCGATTCCGGGCAGGAAGGCGAACACCATCGCGAAGATCACCAGCCGGGCGATCGACGACCGCTTCCGGTCGCGGCGGCCAGGACGCGCAGAGGTTGTTCGTTTCCACGAAGCTGCAGACATCGGATCCACCCTCCCGGTGGCAGGAGTCAGGGTGACACCCGCCTGGTGCTGACATCTGGCCCCGATCATCCGGCCGGCGGTGCTACCCCGGGTGCTGCATGACCGCTCCGTCATCCGCGGGTCATCGAGCGGTCAGGGAGGCGGGCGGTGGATGACGAACCCGTCATGAGGTGACGGTCCGGTCATGAACGGGCCGAACCACGACGGTGGTTCCTATCGTCGGGCTGTCGGCGTGATTGCTTCGGTGCCGGCGGGAGGGGGGAGCCGTGCGGCATCGCTGCTTGGTGATGCTGGCCCTTGCTGTTGCCGTTGCCATCATCATCGTTCTGTCGCCGTCCACGGCCGCGGCGCACACCGTGCTGGTCCGGGCGGATCCGGCCAGCGGAGCTGTGCTCGCCGAGTCTCCTGGCCTGGCCAGGCTCTGGTTCAGCGACGAGATGGCGCCGAGCCGGAGTACGGCGCGCTTGATCGACCAGCGGGGTGCCAACGTCTCAGGCACCCGGCTTGTCGTGGGGTCCGGTGATCCGCGGGTGATCGCAGTCGTGCTGCCACGGCTGGCGCCTGGTTCTTATGGACTTGTCTGGGAAGCCGTGTCGGCCGAGGACGGCCACGCGACGAACGGAACGGTGCTGTTCGCCATCGGCGCGGCCAGTGCCTTCCTGCAGTCCGCCGGCGGATCGTCCACCGAACTGCTACGACGGTGGGCCGCCTTGGCCTCGTTGGCCGGTCTGGTCGGCCCGCTGGCGGTCTACCTGCTGGTCCTCGGCCGACGGGAGGATCCGGCCTCCGTCTTCGCAACTGCTCGCCGACGGCTCCTGACCACCGCGTTGGCGGCCGGTCTGATGGCATTGCTCATCAGCATCGCGGATCTGCTGGTCAGAGCGTCCGAGTTCACCGACGTACTCGGTGGGGACTGGGGACGGCTCTGGATCGTTCATACGGTCGCGCTGGCGTTGCTGTGCGTCCTGGTGGTGCTGCTGGGCCGGCAGGGTCGCCGGCGGTGGCAGCTCGCTTTCGCCGTCGTCGCGCTGCTCGGCCTGCTTATGTGGGTCGAAGCTCTCGGCAGTCATGCAGCGGCTCTGCCGTCGGGGCGCTTTGCGGCCCTGGTCGCCGGCGCGGTTCATGCCTTCACAGGGTTGCTCTGGCTCGGCGCAGTGCCCGCACTGCTGGTTGTTCTCTGGCCACGAGGCCGATCCCGATCAGACCTCGCCTTGCTCGTCAGGAGCTGTCGCGGACCGTTCTCGGTTCTGGCCGGGGGCAGCGTTCTGCTCCTGCTGGTGACGGGTCTCTACAGTGCCGGCCTCCAGGTCGCCACCACGAGCAGCCTGGTCGCCTCGTCGTACGGACGTCTGCTGTTGCTCAAGACCGGCCTGCTGGCGGCGATGGGTGTCCTCGGACTGATCAACGCCCGACGGCTGCGGCAGCGGCCGCGGCCGGCTCGCACGATCGCGGTGGAGACCGGTGTAGGTCTGGTGCTGCTGGTCGCCGTCGCCGCGCTCGTCAACCAGCCACCGCCGCTCGGCGCCGCGGCAAGCGTCTCCGATGCTTCGCCCGGCTTCTCCAGCGCCGACGGGCCGGCCGACCGGACCGCCCTGACCCGCAGTGGATCCGTCGCCGACCTCGTGGTGACGGTCTCGGCGACGCCGAACCAGCCGGGAGCGAACTGGTTCACGGTCATCGCGGAGAGCAGTCGGCGACCTTCACCGGCGCCGATCGACCAGGTCGATCTGCTGTTCGGCGTGGCACCGAGTGGTCGGACCGTGGCCCTCGAGCGGCTGACCGGCACTCGTTACTTCGCCACCTATCAGGCCGAGGCTGCCGGAGCTCTGCGACTGGTCGCAGTCGTGCACCGTGCCGGCCACGAGTACGCAGTACCACTCGACTGGCAGGTGGCGCCGGTTGAGTCGCCAGTCGCGTCGGGCCGCCCCCTGGCGCCGTATGTCGATGTCGCAGCTCTGTTGTTGCTCGAAGGGGCGCTGGTGGCCTTCACCTGGTGGTTCCTTCGCAGGTCCAGAGGAGGTTCAGGATGATGGTGCGCTGCCGGCCGCTGGTGATCGCGATGGTCACCGCTCTCGGCCTCTCGGGAACCGCTTGGGCCGCTCCCCAGCCCGACCCCTTCGTCGACGTCATCGTGGTGATGAAGTCCCAGGTCGTGCCTGGCCCGGTGGTCTCGCCGGATCGCCGCGAGCGACTCCGGTCGCTGGAGAAGACGTTGCGGGACCACGCGACCAGGACTCAGCGTGGCGCGCGGGACCTGCTCGCCGTACGCCGGGGTCAGGGGCGGGTGACCTCCGTCGTACCGCTGTGGATCACCAACGCGATCGGGGCCCGGGTCCGCGCGAGCGTGGCGGCGGAACTCGCCCGCCGGCCGGAGGTCGGTGCGGTCCGTCCGGACTCGACGATCCAGGCGCCGGCGGTCACCACCGCCTCGGCCGCCGAGCCGAACGTCGCCCAGGTGAACGCGCCGGCGCTGTGGGACCTGGGCTACCGCGGCCAGGGGATGGTGGTCGCCTCGATGGACACCGGTGTCGATCTCAGCCATCCGGAGTTGGCCGTTCGCTGGCGTGGTGGTGCGAACAGTTGGTACGACCCGAACGGGCAGCACCCGTCAACGCCGACCGACGTGTTCGGTCACGGAACCCAGACGATGGGCGTGATGGTCGGCGGTGACGGCGGCGGCACGTCGGTCGGCGTCGCGCCGGACGCCCGGTGGATCGCGGTCAAGATCTTCAACGACCGCGGCCAGGCGACCTCGACGGGGATCCATCTCGGCTACCAGTGGCTGCTGGATCCCGACGGCAACCCGGCCACCGCCGACGCCCCGAACGTGGTGAACAACTCCTGGACCATGGCGGCGGGAAGCTGCAGCCTCGACTTCCAGCCCGATCTGCGCAACCTCCGGGCGGCCGGCATCGTGCCGGTCTTTGCCGCGGGCAACTATGGTCCGACCGCCGGTACGTCGGCCAGTCCCGCCAACAACCCGGAGGCGCTCGCGGTCGGCTCGGTCGACGACACCGACACGATCGCCCCGTTCAGCAGCCGTGGACCGTCCGCCTGCGGTCAGGCGGGCTACCCGCAACTGGTGGCCCCTGGCACCGATATCCGCACTACGGACCTGTACGGCGGCTACCTCGACGCGTCGGGAACCTCGTTGGCCGCACCCCACGTCGCGGGAGCGCTTGCCCTGCTGCTGCAGACAATGCCCGGGTTGACCGCCGACCGGCAGGTCTCTGCCCTGCAGCAGGGTGCGGTCGACCTCGGACCCGCCGGCGCCGACAACAGTTACGGTTCCGGACGACTCGACGTACTGGCGTCGTACAACTGGCTGCGGAGCACACCGGACTTCGCCGTGGCAGTTGCACCTTCGTCTGCGACCACGCAGCCCGGCGGCAGCGCGCAGTACACGGTGACAGTCAGTGGGAGCGGCGGATTCTCGGATGATGTCGGGCTCTCGCTGACCGGGCTGCCGGCCGGTGGAACCGCGACCTTCGATCCGCCGGTCGTCACCGGCGGCAGCGGAACCTCCAGCCTGACTGTGGTGGCCCCGGCCACGACAGGTTCCAGTGCGCTGACCATCACCGGAACCAGCGGCACCACCACTCGCTCGGTCCTGGCCTCACTCACCGTTGTGCCACCGCCGGACTACACCGTGGCGGCCACGCCGTCCAGCCGGACCGTCTCCGCCGGTGCCGTGGCGACGTACACCATCGGCGTGTCTGCTCTCAACGGGTTCACCGGTGACGTCACCTTGACGGCCGGCGGCCTGCCAACGGCCGTAGGCACTGCGACCTTCAGTCCTGCGGTCGTTCATGGTGAGGGGACGGCGCAGCTCAGCATCACAACGCAGGCTGCGGCCGCGAGCGGCAGCTATCCGGTCACCGTGACCGCGAGCAGCGGAGCGCTCGGTCATGCGGTCACTGTGACTCTGGTCGTGAATCCGCGCGACTTCGCGGTCACGATCAGCCCGGCCTCGATCAGCGTCACGCGGACGCAAACTGCGACGTACACAGTCGCGGTGTCGTCGATCGGTGGCTTCAACGGCTCGGTCTCGCTGAAGATCACGGGCCTGCCGGTCAACTCGTCGGCGACCTGGACCGGCAATCCCGTCGTCGCTCCAGGATGGGCGACGCTGAAGGTCAAGACGACCTCGGCCACGGCCCGCGGCACCTTCACCCTCAAGGTGACCGGTACCAACACATCGCTCGGCCACCAGGCCACGGCGACCTTGGTGGTCCGCTAGAGCGTTCGAGGGCTTGATAATAGTTAACGAATGGTGCAACTATTGCGGACATGGTGAACGACCAGGTCGACCGGTTCTTCGAGGTGCTGGCGGATCCGACTCGTCGGCAGGTGGTGCAGTTGCTGGGCGAGGGGCCGCGCCGGGCCGGCCACCTCGCCGAGGCGACGGGTTCGTCGTCGCCGGCCATGAGTCGCCACCTGCGGATCCTGTTGGGCGCCGGCCTGATCACCGACGAGCGAGTGCCGGACGACGCCAGGGTTCGGATCTTCCGCTTGCGCCCGGAGCCCGTTGTCGCCGTCCAGGCCTGGCTCGACCAGGTCCAGGCGCACTGGCAGGAACAGTTGGGCGCGTTCAAGGAGCACGTCGAGCAGAGGGAGTCATCGTGACCGAGCAGTCCGCGTCGGCGACCGTCGAGGTCGCCGCAGACCCCGCGACCGCGTTCCGGATCTTCACCGACGAGATCGACCTGTGGTGGGTGCGGGGACCGATCAACTTCTTCGACGCCGCTCGGGCGGTGGGGATGCAGATCGAGCCAGGAGTGGGCGGCCGGATCCTGGAGGTCTACCGGCCGGCGAGCGAAACGTCCGGCGAGGATGTGCTCGAGCTGGGCCGGATCACCGCCTGGGAGCCGGGATCACGGCTGGCCTACCGCAGTTCGGTGGACGACACCACGACAGAGGTCCGCTTCGACTCCATCGACGGTGGAACCCGGGTCAGCGTCGAGCAGGCCTTGGTGCCGGGCGGCGAGAAGGCGTTCTACTTCTGGCCGAACGTGATCCCGTGGCTCGCTTCCTGGGCTTCCCGGCGAGACTCCGTGGTGTCCTCCCCGGAGCTCGACCGACTGAATATCGCCTTGTACTACGAGGATCCGGCCGCGGCGGCCCGTTGGCTGCACACGGTGTTCGGCCTGGAGTCGCGGGATCGGATTCCGGCAGACGGCGAGCGGCCCACCTGGCTCGAGCTCCATGTCGGCGCTTCGGCGATCCTGCTCTTCGAGCTGAAGGAGCGAGTCTCCGGTGTGAAGCCGGTCGACCACGCCGTCTGGGTGTACGTCGACGATCTCGACGCGCACTTCGCCCGCAGTTCGCAGAACGGCGCCAAGATCGTCTCCGAGATCCGTCAGCACGGGTATCGCCTGTATGAGGCCGAGGACCTCGAAGGCCACCGCTGGACCTTCGCCCAGGCCCGGCCGACGATGACCTGACGCACCTGGACCGGCCGGTGCACTAGAGCCGGCCGGCCTTCTTGAGTGCCAGGTAGGTGTCGGCCAGTGCTGGCGCGATCTGGTCTGGGGCTTCGTCAACTACCGTCACGCCGGCTCGCGTGAGCACTGCTGTCACTCGCTCCCGGTCCAGCCGGGTACGGGCGGCTGAGGCGGCGCCGTAGACCTCGATCAGGTCCGAGCGCTCCAGTTCCATCTCGGCGAGTCTCGGGTCGGCCACGGACGCCAGTACGACGACGTGGCGCCGTAGGAGCGGGCCGATCACCGGCAGCAGGGATTCCTCGATCACTGCAGGGTCCAACCCGGTCAGCAGTACTACGAGCGACCGCTGGCCGAGGCGTTCGAGCACCTGGGACACCACGACCCGGAAGTCCGTCTGGACCAGCTCGGCATCCACGTTCGCCAGCGCGTTCACGAACGACGGCAGCACGTCCTCGGGCGCCGGTCGCCGGACGTCTGCGCGGACCTCGGAATCGCAAGCCAGCAAGGAAACCCGGTCTCCGGCACGAGTGGCCAGGGCGGCAAGCAGGAGGGCGGCATCCATCGCGTGGTCCAGCCGTGGCGCGTCGCCGACCCGGCCCGCGGACATCCGGCCCGAGTCGATCACGATGGCGACCTGCCGGTCCCGCTCCGGTCGCCAGGTCCGCAGTACGACGTTCCCGCGGCGGGCGGTGGCTCGCCAGTCGATGCTGCGGACGTCGTCGCCCGGCACGTAGTCCCGCAGCGAGTCGAACTCGGTGCCCTGGCCCCTTACCAGCAGGGCGGTCCGGCCATCGAGCTCGCGGAGTCGCGCCAGCCGCGAGGGCAGGTGCTTGCGGCTGTTGAAGGGCGGCAGCGCTCGCACGGTCCACGGCACCCGGTGCGATCCCTGCCGGCCGGCGAAGCCGAGCGGTCCGATCGACCGGATGGTGACCCGATAGGCATGCCGATCTCCACGGCGAGTGGGGATCAGGTGAGTCACGAATCGCCGCCGGTCGCCGTTGGGCAGGTCGATCTTGTGCGGCGGGTCCTGTACTCCGGCAGAAGGCGGCCAGGCGTCCCGGAGCAACCCCTTGACCCTCCGGCTCGGGTTGGCCACTAGCATCGTCACCACAGCCCGTTCACCAAGCCGTACGGCGGTGTCGCCCTCCCGGCTGAGCTGCAACCGTCGCGGCGAGCCCGCCAGCAACAGGTCGACCACACAGACGAGCAGCACAGCGGCGACGACCAGGCCGACGCCACCCCAGCTCGGCGTCAGCATCGCGACGAAGACGACGCCGAGCGCGGCAAGGAGGGCCGCCCGGCCGGTGACGACCATCAGCGCGGTACCGGCACCGTGGCCAGCACGCTCTCCAGCACGGCGTCCGCGGTGACGCCTTCCAGCTCGGCCTCCGGGCGGATCTGGACCCGGTGCCGAAGGCAAGGACGTGCCATCGCCTTCACGTCGTCGGGGATCACGTAGTCCCGCCCGGACAACCAGGCCCACGCACGTGCTACCGCGAGCAAGGCGGTCGCGCCACGCGGCGACACCCCGAGCTGCAGCGACGGAGACTGCCGAGTCGCCCTGCACAGGTCCACCACATACGCCAGAACGTCTTCCCGTACTGCGACCCGGCGTACGGCGGCCTGTCCGGCCAGCAGGTCTTCCGGGCCGGCCACCGGGCGCAGGCCGGCCGCCTCCAGGTCGCGTGGGTCGAACCCCTGCGCATGCCTGGTGAGTACGGCGATCTCCGCGTCGCGCGGCGGCATGTCCAAGGTCACCTTGAGCAGGAACCGGTCCAGCTGTGCCTCGGGCAGCGGGTAGGTGCCCTCGTACTCGATCGGGTTCTGCGTCGCGGCCACCACGAACGGCACCGGCAGCTTGCGGGGCTGGCCGTCGACGGTGACCTGGCGTTCCTCCATCGCCTCGAGCAGCGCGGCCTGGGTCTTCGGGGGCGTCCGGTTGATCTCGTCCGCGAGCAGGATGTTGGTGAACACCGGACCCGGGCGGAACTCGAACTCGCTGGTCTTCGCGTCGTACACCAGCGACCCGGTGACGTCGCCGGGCATCAGGTCCGGGGTGAACTGGACCCGCTTGGTCTCCAGCCGCATCGCCATCGACAGCGCCCGCACCATCAGCGTCTTCGCCGTACCGGGGACGCCCTCCAGCAGCACGTGGCCGCGGCAGAGCAGAGCGAGGACCAGCGCGGTGACAGCGGTCTCCTGGCCGACCACCGCCTTGCCGATCTCGTTCCGCAGCTCGACCAGGGCCTGCCGGGCGCGCTCGGGAGTGACCTCGATAGCGGTCGTCACGGGTGTCGTACCTCCAGCGTCAGTACGTCTAGCTCATGGGACAGGAACATCAGGGCTGCGTCGTCGACCGGTGGTTGACCGTAGAGCAGTTCGTACAGCATGGCCGGATCCCGGCCGGTGCGGGCCGCCACCGTCGACACCACGGCGGCCGGCTCGGCCCGGCGGGGGATCCCGTGGGCCTTGTGGAGCTTGCCGAGCGCGGACTCCCGCAGTGCGGCCGCGGCGCGGTCCCGAGCGCGGGAGCGACGGTAGAGCCGCGCACGGCCTTCCGTGGTCTCGGCCGCGTGCACGATGACCGGCAGCGGCTCGGGGACCACCGGGCCGAGGCGGCGGCCACGCCACAGCGCCACGACGAAGGCGGCGAAGGCCAGCGCCCAGGCGATGTACCGGACCTCCGGGGGAACCAGCGGTGGGCCGTCGTTCTCATCGTCGTCGTAGCCGGACGACTCGTACTGCGGCAGGTACCAGACCAGCTCGGAGTGCGTGCCGAGCAGGTTGAGCGCGAGCGCCGCGTTGCCGTCCAGGGCGAGTTCGGCGTTGGTGAAGGAGCGGCTGGTCCCCACCACGTCGACTATCCGGCCGTCCACCTCGGTCCGGACGAGCGTGTTGTTGATGCCGTCGCCGTAACAGGCGTGCGCCGCGTCGGGTGCGGAGTACGACGTGCCGCCGACGGTCGCAGTACCGGCCTTCACCGCGGCGGGCAGCTCGCAGCCGGGGTCGCGGCTGTCCTCGGGCAGGGTCTCGGTGGCGTCCAGTACGCCGGGTGCCAGCGTCTCCAGCGCGCGGAGGCTCGGTCGGATCAGTACTACGTGGCTCCACTGGGCTTCCGAGATCCGCTGCCAGTCACTCCTGCTCAGCGAGCCGGTGGGCGCGACCAGCAGAGTCTTGCCGGCTCCTGACTCGGTGGCATCACCCAGGAAGTCCGTGCCGGTGACATCGACGCCGTGGTCCTCCAGCAGCCGCGCGAGCGCCATCGCCCCGGTCGGCTTGGCGGAGTCCGGGCTGAACGGTCCGGACGTCCGGGCGGTGCCGGCGATGAGGATGACGATGGCGCCGAGGACGACGAGACCCGTGACCAGCAAGGGAGTTCGCAGCGCGCGCCAGCTCTCGGCGCCGGTCCGCCCGACGGCAGTAGTCGTGCTCATCCCTGCACCAGCGCCCGGGTCGACACGTGGCGAGCCGCCTGGTCGGCAGCCACCACGACGTTGTAACGCTCCGCAGTACCGGGACGGTTGCCGTAGACAACCTCCGTGAAGACGAGCGCCGCCGGCTGCAACGGATCCCGCAGAGCCGGTACCACGCGTCCCGCGTCCGCCACCGCCTCGTACGCCGTTCGCCCGGCGCGTTCGTCCAGGACGGTGCGTTCGGTGAGCTCGGCGACGCAGGCGCGGAAGCGGCTCCGCACAGCGGCCGCATAGTCGCCACTGGAGGCCTCGGCTTCCGCCTGCTCGCGGTACTCGGCCGCAGTACGGGATTTGGCGCTGTCGAAGACCGCGGCGGACTTGGTGCCGCGGGTGGTCCGCAGTACGCCGGCTCGCCAGAGCACCACGATCACGACCAGGGCGAGCAGGCCGACCAGCATGATCAGCCCGAGGTGGCCGTCGGGGGACTGGCCGGTCAGGTCGCCCAGCAGCTCGCCGATCCAGTCCAGCACCTTGTTGATCGCCCGGGTCACCACGGAGTCCCCTGCCTGGCCGTAGACCGGCTTGGACAACTCCTTGGCGGCTTCCCTCGCGGCGTCGTCACGGCTGATGTCGACCGGCGGTTCCAGTTGCATGAGGGGCCTCACCAGGCCGGTCCCGTCGGGTACTGAGGTTGCTGAGGTTGCTGGGACTGCTGCGGCTGGTGAGGTTGCTGCGCTTGCTGGAGCGGCGGTTGCTGGGCAAGGTGCGGCGGCTGCGCGACGGCCGGCCGGAGCACCGGACGCAACCAGAGATCGAGTCCCTCTCGCCGGACCCGGAGATCGAGGTACAGCAGGGCCTGGACGGCGGACATGAACGCCAGACTGGCGATCAGCGTCAGCACAGTGGCGATCCCGGCCGAAACACCCACCGCGATCGCGACCATGGTGGCTCCGCTGCTGTCGCTGTCACTGGCCCACGCGCCGAGGGTGATCACCAGCGTGCTGATCCCGAACTGGAGTGCGTAGCTGACGATGTTCACCACGACCCCGGCGAACAGCAGGATCCCGAACACCCGCCAGAACTTGCCCCGGACCAGCTGCCACGACCTCTTCAGCGAGCCCCAGATCCCGACCCTGGCGGGGATGTACAGCCCGATGTCGGGCGCGTGCTTCCCCTCCATCAGGACAACGGTCCCGGCCAGGACGAGGCGGATCCCGAAGATCAGTACGAGGACGCCGCCGCCCAGGATCATCACCAGGGCGACCGCGCCGGCCACCTCCGGGGAGATCGCCGCGTCCGAACCGGCCCCGGCGCCGAACACGGCCAGCGCCCACCCGACGATCACCAGCACGAAGGACAGCGACTGGACGATGCCGACGGCCGCCAGCGCGGGCAGGGACGGGCGGACCAGCCGGAGCAACTCCCGCGGCCCCACCCGGTGGGCGAGCTGGCTCCGCACCGCGGCCAGCGCGATGATCCCGGCGAGCAGGCTCGACACCACCGTGAACAGGATCAGCTGCACGCCGTACATCAGCAGGACCGCGGCGCCCGCCTGCTCGAACGGGTCGTCCGCGCCGAAGAAGCCGCTGATCCCGCCGGGCACGGTCAGCTGGGTCAGCCCTGCCTGGATGGCGGCCAGGGCGATCCCGGCGAGCACGGGCAGGCCCAGCATGATCGTCTTGTTCTCGGAGATGGTCCGGGCGGCGTTGTCCAGCAGGTCGGCGGGCAGCCAGGGGCGTAGCGGCTCGGAGTACGCCGCGCTCTCCCGAACGCCGATGTCGTCCCGCATCCCCTTGCCTCCCCTCTGTGACCACCCCACCGGGCTTGTCCCCGGCCCGGGCCGTGCACCATGATCACAGCCCGGACGGTCCATACCGTCATTACCAGACCCCCGCACGGCGATCCGGCGTGTGCGCTACCTGGGGAATGGGACACTATCCGTAGTGCGTACGACCAGCGGCCGCTGGGCGCGCTGAGACCGGACCGGCGAGGAGCAGGCGTGGCAGAAGGTAACCGGACGATGCGGGGTCGAGTCCTCATCGTCGATGACGACACTGCGTTGTCCGAGATGCTCAGCATTGTGCTGCGCAACGAGGGCTACGACACGTATCTGGTCGCGACCGGCGACAAGGCGGTGCCGGCCTTCCGCGAGTTCAAACCCGACCTGCTGCTGCTCGACCTGATGCTGCCCGGGATGGACGGCATCGACGTCTGCCGGGCGATCCGGGCCGAGTCCGGCGTGCCGATCGTGATGCTGACCGCGAAGAGCGACACCGTGGACGTGGTGCTGGGCCTGGAGTCCGGCGCCGACGACTACGTGGTGAAGCCGTTCAAGCCCAAGGAGCTGGTGGCCCGGATCAGGGCCCGGCTGCGCCGGATGGACGAGCCCGGACCGGAGTCGCTGACCATCGGCGACCTGACCATCGACGTGGCCGGTCACTCGGTGAAGCGCAGCGGCGAGACCATCCAGCTCACCCCGCTGGAGTTCGACCTGCTCGTCTGCCTGGCCTCCAAGCCCTGGCAGGTGTTCACCCGTGAGGTGCTGCTGGAGCAGGTCTGGGGCTACCGGCACGCGGCCGACACCCGGCTGGTCAACGTGCACGTGCAGCGGCTGCGGTCCAAGATCGAGAAGGACCCCGAGCACCCCGAGATCGTCGTGACGGTCCGCGGTGTCGGCTACAAGGCTGGTGCGGACTGATCGAGTACGGACGCGACCGCGAGTCGCAGGCGGACAAGCCGGACGCCGAGCCGGAACCCCGCGGAACAGAGATCGAGCTCACCGCCGCCGGGGTGGACTGGCATGCCATGCCGGAGCCCCTGTGGCGGACCCACCCGCGGTACTGGCCCGACGTCTGGCGTCGCTCGATCCAGGCCCGGATCGTCACCGGCACGCTGCTGATGTCGACCGTCGTGCTGATCCTGGTCGGCTGGGTGATGATGAGCCAGGTCACCGACGGGGTGCTGGAGTCGCGCCGGACCAGCGCGCAGCAGGAGGCGGTCGCGCAGCTGAAGTCGCTGTCGAGCTCGATCAACGCGGCCGACCCGACGATGCTGAACCAGAACCTGTCCCAGCTGGTGCTGGGCTCGAACCGGTCCGGCCTGTACGAGACGGTGCTGATCCCCACCGACGACGCCGACTCGACCCTGATCCGGACCACCGGGCTGGTCGAGAGCGACTCGGTGCCGCACGAGCTGAAGTCCTCGGTCTCCACCGACGACACGAAGCTGTGGGACACCTACACCAAGATCAACTACAGCGGCGGCAAGAGTGAGCCGGGCCTGGCGATCGGGTCGCAGGTCCGGGTGAACACCACCGGCCAGCGCTACGAGGTCTACTTCCTCTTCCCGCTGACCGCGCAGAAGGAGACCCTCGACGTCGTCCAGCGCGCGCTGGTGACGGCCGGCCTGCTGCTCGTCGTCCTGCTCGGCGCGGTCGCCTGGCTGGTCACCCGTCAGGTGGTCACCCCGGTGCGGATGGCCCGGCGGATCGCCGAGCGGCTCGCGGCCGGCCGGCTGGAGGAGCGGATGCAGGTCCGCGGTACCGACGACCTGGCCCGGCTCGCGGTCTCCTTCAACAAGATGGCCAGCAACCTGCAGCAGCAGATCCGCCGGCTGGAGGAGCTGTCCCGGTTGCAGCGCCGCTTCGTCTCCGACGTCTCGCACGAGCTGCGCACGCCGCTCACCACGGTCCGGATGGCGGCCGACCTGCTGCACGAGACGCGCGACGAGTTCGATCCGATCACCAAGCGCTCGGTCGAGCTGCTGCAGAACGAGCTCAACCGGTTCGAGGAACTGCTCGCAGACCTGCTGGAGATCAGCCGGTTCGACGCGGGCGCCGCCGCGCTCGACCTGGAGGACGTCGACCTGCGCGACATCGTCGCCCGGGTGCTGGAGAACCACGAGACCCTGCTGCTGCGCAAGGGCTGCGAGGTCCAGCTGGACATGCCGGAATCGTGCCGCGCGCAGGTGGACTCGCGCCGGATCGAGCGGATCCTGCGCAACCTGATCGGGAACGCGATCGAGCACAGCGAAGGCCAGCCGATCAGGATCAGCACCGCGTACGACGAGGACGCCGCGGCGGTGGCCGTGCGCGACCACGGCGTGGGGTTCCGCGCGGAAGAGGCGGAGATGGTCTTCAGCCGGTTCTGGCGAGCGGATCCCGCCCGGGCCAGGACCACCGGTGGTACCGGGCTGGGCCTGTCCATCGCGCTCGAGGACGCCCGGCTGCACGGCGGTCGCCTGGACGCCTGGGGATCGCCCGGCGAGGGCGCGTACTTCCGCCTGACCCTGCCCCGCCGTCCGGACGTTGCACTGACCGGCTCACCGCTGCCTGCCCGGCCCACGGACACCTCCCGCGTAGTGAGCGAGTCACTGGTCGACGTCGGTGCGCCGTATCAGAAGCTGACCGGTGGTGAGTCGTGAGGACCAAGCTGCTCGCGGCCGCGCTGGCCTGTGCCGTGCTGCTGACCGGCTGTGCGACGGTGCCCACCCAGGGGCCGATCAGGAGTGGTAGCCAGGAGGGTCTGACGCCCGTCCGGGGCGGCCTCGGGATCGAGGCCCAGCACCCGAAGGTCGATGCCAAGCCGCTGCCACTGGTGAACGGCTTCCTCGAGGCGATGTCGGACTCGCGGGCCTTCGACGTCGCCCGCGAGTACATGACGCCCGACGCGGCGGCCGCCTGGAAGCCCGAGTCGAAGATCTCGGTGTACGACCAGTCCTCGTCCCAGGCGGTGTCGCAGCGCACCGACGGCAAGGTCCAGCTGAGCGCGCCGCTGATCGGCACCATCGACGAGCGGGGTTCGTGGACGCCGGCCAAGCCGGGCCAGCAGGTGAACTTCACTTTCGTGCTGGCCAAGACCTCTGGTCAGTTCCGGGTCGCGAACGTCCCCGCGGGCGTCTTCCTCGGCAGCAACCAGCTGGAGCCACGGCTCGCACCCCGTGCCCTGTACTTCTTCAATCCGGCCAAGACGATGCTCGTGCCGGACCCGATCTACGTGCCGAACAGCCTGCCGGCCGGTCAGTCGGCCACCCAGCTCATCCAGGAACTGCTGAAGGGCCCGACCAGCCGGCTCCGCAACGGCGCGATCCCCATCGCGCCGGACGGGACGACCCTGGCCGTCTCGGTGCCGGTGGACTCGGGCGTGGCGACGGTCGCCCTCAGCGACGCGGCCGCCGTCCTCAGCGAGTCGGACCGCCGGTTGCTGGCGGCACAGATCGTCTGGACCCTGCGGCTGATCACGAACCGGGTCCGGATCACCGTCTCCGGCGCGTCGCTGCTGCCCGACTCGGACGTGTTGTCGTTCTCCGACTTCGGCTCGTACGACCCGTCCGGCCAGGGCGGCCGGCTGAAGGACCTGTACGGCGTCCAGAAGGGCAAGATCCAGCGGATCCGGGGGCAGGACGGCGCGGAGGACGTCGGGACCACTCCGCTGGACAACAGCGTGCTGTACGGCTCCTACGCGCAGTCCTTCGCGGTGAACCTGCGGGGTGACACCGGTGCGATCGTGACCACCGCCAAGGACGGCAGGTCCGTGGTCTCGTCCGGCTCCCTGGACTCGGAGAAGAAGCCTGCCGACGTGCAGAGCACCCGGACCGAGGGCAAGGTGCTCCGGCCGAGCTACGACAACGAGAACAACCTCTGGTACATCGATCGCGCGGACGGCGCCGCGCCGAGGCTGCGGATGCGCACCCCGGACAACAAGGTGACCGACGTACGAGCGAACTTCGGTGGTGCCCGCCCGCTCACGCTGCGGATGGCGCCGGACGGGGTGCGAGCGCTGCTGGTGATGCGGACCAAGGCCGGCGCCACCTTCGTGCAGACGGCGACGGTCGGGACGAACGAGGCGAAGCAGCTCGTGCTGGGTCAGTTCCGGTCGCTCGAGCTCCCGCTCACCGACATCACCGACGCGTCCTGGAACCAGCTGGGCATCCTGGTGGCCGGCAAGTCCGCCAAGGGTCAGCCCGGGCGGCCCTGGCAGGTCAATGTCGACGG
Organism: Kribbella sp. VKM Ac-2568; assembly: GCF_004345365.1. Classification (GTDB taxonomy): domain Bacteria; phylum Actinomycetota; class Actinomycetes; order Propionibacteriales; family Kribbellaceae; genus Kribbella; species Kribbella orskensis. The sequence continues at coordinate 17,439 of NZ_SLVF01000018.1, read as the reverse complement.
TTCCCAGCCCCGGCTGATCCCCGGCGTCAGCACCCAGTTCGACGCGGTCAAGCTCGCCTCCAACCCGAGTGTCGACACCCTCCCGGTGGTCCAGGACAGCACGGGCGAACTGCACTGGCAGGGCAAGGACCTCAACTGGATCAACATGAACGACGGCGACAAGGGCACCCCGATCGACCCCGTCTACCCCGGCTGACCCCTCGAGGTTTTCCACAGGCGGCGCGGACCTGGTTGCCCCGGCCGGCCGGTATCGCGCATCGTGGTTCCGGTGTCACTCCGGGGCGCGTTCGTGGATCTCGTGCTCGGTGGCACCTGTGCGGGGTGCGAGCATCCCGGCCTGTCCCTTTGCGCCACCTGCCGGAACCTGTTGACCACCGCGACTCCGTACCGCGCGTGGCCCGACCCGGTCCCGGCCGGACTCCCGCCACCGATGGCGACAGCGGAGTACGGCGGGGCGGTGCGCGGGCTGATCCTGGCTCACAAGGAGCACGCCCGGTACTCCCTGGCCGGGCCGCTCGGGGAGGCGCTGGCCCTGGCCGTGCGGGCGACTCTCGGCCCCCGCCGGGCCGCGTGGCTCTGCCCGGTGCCGTCCTCGCCGTCCACCGTCCGGGAGCGCGGCCACGATCCGCTCCGCCGGGTCACCACGGCGGCCGCGAAGCACCTGCGACGGCAGGGATTCGACGTCCGCCCGGCGGACGCGCTGGCCGTCGTACGGCGGCCCGAGGACCAGTCCGGACTGTCCGCTCAGCGGCGTGCGGCCAACCTGGCCGGGGCTTTCGCGGCGCGTTCGCGCTGGGCTGAAAGGCTGACGAATCAGCCGGTCATCGTCGTCGACGACGTGCTGACGACCGGTTCCACGCTCGCCGAGGCGGGCCGTGCGCTGTCCGCCCGCGGAATTCCGGTGCTGGGGTCTGCGGTGGTCGCCGCGACCCGGCTGCGGGCGCCATCCGGTTCATGAGAACTTCCCTACCGGTTTTCGCCGAAGCCGACTAGCGTTGGCCTATGACACCCGCTTGGGCTTGTCGGACAGGGATGTGGGCGAGGACCGGATCAGCCGGAATCCTCACCACGGAGTCCGGCGGGCCGGACAGCGGGTGTTGTCGTTTCGGGCATCCGGCCGAGTGGTACGGGGGTCCGAAGACGTAACAGAGTCGCCGATCGATGGAGGTTTCCGTGGACGTCGTTGTCAAGGGTCATCACTGCGAGGTCAGTGACCGCTTCCGGCAGTACGTCGAGGAAAAACTCGAGCGGATCGAGAAGGTCGATCACCGGGTACTGCGATGCGAGGTAGAAGTCAGCCAGGAGAAGAACCCGCGACAGCACGATCGGGCGATGCGCGTCGAACTCACCATGTACACCAAGGGTCCGGTGGTCCGGGCCGAAGCCTGTGGTGAGACGAAGCAGGCCGCGTTCGACGTGAGTCTCGACCGGTTGCGGGCCCAGGTCCGCAAGGCGGCCGACAGGCGCCGGGTTCACAAGGGTGGCGAGGCACTGGAAGGCCTGCGGCATGTCGCCGCCAAGCAGTCGACCAATGGCAATGCACCGGTGGTGGAGGAGACAACCGCCGAGGAAGAGGTGACGACCCGCACTTTCGGCTCGGTGACGGTGACCGGTGACGGTCCGCTGGTGATGCGCGAGAAGACCCACACCGCCAAGCCGATGTCCCTGGACCAGGCGCTCTACGAGCTGGAACTGGTCGGGCACGACTTCTACCTGTTCGTCGACGCCGACGAGAACCAGCCGAGCGTGGTCTACCGCCGGCGTGGCTACGACTACGGCGTGATCCGGCTGGCCGTCTAGGCACGGCGGACCCGAGTTTCGGGAGGAGCACAGGAAGGGGCCCGGGCGATCCGCCCGGGCCCCTTCCTCCTGTCGCTGCTAGCCGATCTGTGCCTGGAGTTCCGAGGCATAGGTGGCGACCTCGGCGTAGACGCCCGGGTTGCCGGCGTCCGCGCAGCCGATGCCCCACGAGACGACGCCGAAGAGCCGGCCGTTCAGGACCAGCGGGCCACTGAGTCACCCTGGCAGGAGTCCTTGCCGCCGTCCTGGTACCCGGCGCAGATCTCGCCGTTCGCGACGTACCCCTGGCTCGCGTACACGTCGCCGCAGTACGCGTCGCCCAGCACGGGCACGGTCACCTTCTGGAAGGTGTTGGCCGGACCGGTGCCCTCGGTGGCTCCCCAGCCGTACACGACCGAGTCGGCCCCGGCCGCGTCGGCCGCGGTACTGGTCTCCAGGGCCAGCGTCGGTACGCCGGTGAACGGGGTGGCCAGCGTCATCACCGCGACGTCATGGCCCGGCTGCGAGCCGTACGCCGGGTCGACCCAGATGCTGCTGATCGCCGACTCCTGGCCGGTCGAGGTGTCGCTCAGCACGTCGCGGCCCTGGATCGCCGTGTAGGTGCCGGCCGTCTCCTGGGAGCAGTGCGCGGCGGTGACGATCTTGTTCGCCGCCACCAGCGTCCCGCCGCACCACTCGCCGGTCGGGTCGGGGGAACCGCTGTTGGACAGCTGGATGGCCCAGGGGGTGTCCGCGGTGTGCGCGACGTCGCCGCCGACGATCCGGGTGTGCGGACCTCCCGGCATCGGAGCGGCCGACGCGGTGGCGGACACCGCGCCGAGGGACGCCACGGTCAGTGCGCCGGCCGCGAGCACCGCGCGGACGAGCTGAAGTCTTCCGGTCATGCCTCACACTCCAGGGTGATAGGGGCCGCGGGGCGTCGCGGCCTACCTCGGAGACTCTCCCGACCACGCTCTGTAGCGCACCTCTCACTTGCGGTAACACTGGAGTTATGACCGCCCGGCCCGGTCCCCTGGCCCGGCCGGGCGGCCTGCATCAGAGGCCCATCGTCCTGCCGTCGAGGATCTGGCTCTTGGCGGGCGCCTTCGGGGCGGGAACCTTGCCGTAGTCGCTGAAGCGGAACTGGTTCTTGCCGTCGGTCATCCGGACCAGCCGGGCGGTGGTGGCGTCGATCCACAGCGACGCGCCGTCCTCGGTCAGGCCGACGCAGCGGACGCCGTCGACCATCCGCGGGGCGGCCTTGCGGGGAGCGGCGGCGGTGTCGGTGTCGTCCTTACCGAAGACCGTCTTGAAGAACAGCCCGGGGGTGACCAGGTCCACCATCTCCTGGGTGTCCTTGTCGACCTTGGACAGCTTGATCCACTTGTTCTTCAGCAGCCTGAGCATCTGCGCGGTCTCGGCCGCGCTGCTCTTCTCGGTCTTCGCCTGGGCCCGGATCGCGGCCTCGGACAGCTGGAAGTACACGGTCCTGCCGATCGCGCGGACGGAGTACGACGCTCCGGCGACGGTGAAATCGCCCTGGCCGCCGCCCTTGGCCCAGGTGATGTCGAAGGTCATCGGGCCGCCGGGGTCGTCGATGGTGCCGCGCATCCGCAGATTGCTCGCGGCCAGCGAGGCCAGCCGGGTCTTCTTCATGATGGTCCGGACCGGCTGGCTCTCGAGGCCCGCCGCGGGTTTGACGGGAGTGCGGGCGGGGACCTTCGCGGAGGTGGTGGGTGCTGTGTTCTCGACCGCGGTGTCGGCGCTGCTGTCGCAGCCGGTCGCGATGAGTGCCACCAGGGCGGCGGCCGCGGCGGTACGGATCCAGGGGAAGGACATTGCTCGGACTCACTTTCCGGTACGCCGGCGCTCTGGCCGGCGACGACTCGAACCTGACCCCACCGACCCTGAAGCCCCGCACTGCCACCGCGCTGCGGTCCCACTGCCGCCTCACTGCGCCCTGCTCGGCGGATAGACTGCCGCCTCACTGCCGTCGGCCGAGGGGAAGCTCGGCTGGTGCGGATCGGGAGGGTGCTGACCAGTGCAGGGGGCGGTTGACGACTCTGTCCGGTTCGACCTGCTCGGACCGCTGCGAGCCTTTCGCGGGCAGCGCGAGCTGGACCTCGGCCCGGCCAAGCAGCGTGCGGTCCTGGCGATCCTGCTGCTGGCCGCCAACCGGCCGGTCCCGACCAGCCGGATCATCGAAGCGGTCTGGGGCGACGAACCGCCTGAGAACGGCACCAACGTCGTCCAGAAGTACGTCGCGGGTCTGCGCCGGGTGCTGGAGCCGGAGCGAGCCCCCAGAGCCGCCGGCCTCCTGCTGACCCTGACCGAAGCTGGGTACCGGCTCTCCGTTGCCCCCGGCAACACCGACCTGGACCTGTTCACCAGCCACGTCCGTGAGGCACGCCAACTGCGCGGTGCGGGTCGACTGGCGGAAGCCGCCGCCGAGCTCCAGACAGCCCTGTCGCTCTGGCGTGCCGAGCCGCTGGCCGGCCTGACCGGCTCGTACTTCGAGGCCACCCGCGCCCGCCTCACCGATGACCGCGCCGCGGCCGTGGAGGACTGGGCAGAGCTGGAACTCGAGCAAGGCCACCAGCAGAACCTCTTGCCCGAGTTGTCGCGCCTGGTCGCGGAGTTCCCCCTGCGCGAACGGCTGCGCGGCGTACAGATGCTCGCCCTGTACCGCGCCGGTCGCCAAGCCGAAGCTCTGGCCACCTACCGCGAGGCCCGCACGCTCCTAGTGAACGCCCATGGCGTTGAACCCGGCAATGCCCTCCGACACCTCCACCAGCAGATCCTTCAGAACGACCCCACCCTCACCACCCCACAAAGCAGCTCAGCCCCCGCCTCTGCCGCAGAGGCCGCACCTGCCGCGTTCGGGTGGGCCGCGCCGCCGCCACCCCAGCCGGTGCCGCAGTACCGGCCGCCGGAGACCCTCGTACAGACTGGTGAGCCGGAGTCGTTGAGGTGGCAGGACTGGGCGGTGAAGTTCGCTGCGGCCGCGGTCCCGATCATCTCCGTCGGAATGCTGTCGGGTCCGCTGGTGGGCATCCTCGCGATCCGGCGGCGGAGTGTCCGGCTGGGCGCTGCGGCGGTGGGCTACCTGGCCGTCACGTTCGGCGGTGCGCTCCTGATCGATACCTCCAGCGACGAGATCACCAGTGACGCCGACGGGCTCGGGGTGTTCCTCGTGATCGCCTCGGCGCTGGTCTGCGCGGTCCATGTGGCCGTGATCGTGCCCCGGCGGAAGCGGACTCCCGGGCTCGACCCGCGCCGGCAGTACGCGCGTCAGCTGGCCGCGGAGCACCCGCAGATCGCCCGGAAGCTCGGCATCGGCCGCCCCGACCTGCCGAACCAGTTCGAGGACGGCGGGCTGATCGACATCAACGACGCCCCCGAGCCGGTACTGCGGACACTGCCTGGCGTCTCCGCCGAACAGGCCGCGCTGATCGTCGCCGACCGGACTCACCGGGGCCCGTTCCGCTCCTGCGAGGATCTCTCCGCGCGCGGCCTGTTCCCGTCGCCGATCCCGCCCGAGGTGGCCGACGTGCTGCTGATCATCCGGGTCCAGGACACCGTCGACGACGACCGCCGCTGAGCGGAGGGAATCGAGGCCGCGATTTTCTGTCGGTGGCCGACGGCAGAATCGGCTTCGTGGATTCTCAGGTGTTGTCGGTGGCCCAGGCCCGGCGGATCGGACTGGCCGCTCAGGGGTTCAGCGATCCGCGGCCGAAGGGTGTGCCGGACATGCGCGCGCTCAGCCGGGTGCTCGGCCGGATCGGGCTGATCCAGATCGACTCGGTGAACGTGCTGAGCCGCACGCAGTACCTGCCCCTCTACTCCCGCCTCGGGCCGTATCCGCGCGATCTGCTGGATCGCGCGGCCGGGAAGGCGCCGCGCCGCCTGGTGGAGTACTGGGCGCACGAGGCCTCGCTCATCCCGGTGGAGACGCATCCGCTGATGCGGTGGCGGATGGCCCGGGCGACCAGCGAGGCCTGGGGTGGCCCGCGCTCGATCGCGGCCCAGCGCCCCGACCTGGTCAAGCAGGTGCTCGGCGACGTCCGCGACCACGGTCCGCTGACCGCCCGGCAGATCGACGACGACGTCGAGCGCGAGCGGAACAACTGGGGCTGGAACTGGTCCGATGTGAAGCAGGCGCTGGAGTTCCTGTTCTTCGCCGGCGAGATCACCGTCGCCCGGCGCAACCAGCAGTTCGAGCGCTTGTACGACATCCCGGAGCGAGTGCTGCCCAGCGCAGTACTGGCGACGCCGACGCCGACTCTCGAAGAGGCGCACCGCGGCCTCGTCTCGATCGCGGCCAGGGCGCACGGGGTCGCCACCGCGCAGTGCCTGAAGGACTACTTCCGTACCGCGCCCGCTCCGACGGCGCAGGCGATCCGCGAACTGGTCGAGGAGGGGGAGCTGCTCCCGGTCACGATCAAGGGCTGGAAGCGGCAGGCCTACCTGCACCGGGACGCCAGGCTGCCGCGCCGGGTGAATGCCCGCGCCCTGGTCAGCCCGTTCGACTCGCTGGTGTTCGAGCGGACCCGGACCGAGGTGCTGTTCGACTTCCACTACCGGATCGAGATCTACGTTCCCGCCGAGAAGCGCATCCACGGGTACTACGTGCTCCCGTTCCTGCTCGGGGACCGCCTGGTGGGACGGGTGGACCTCAAGGCGGACCGGACGGGGGGTGTCCTGCTGGTCCAGGCCGCGCACTCCGAGCCTGGTGCGCCGCCGGAGACGGTGGAGGAATTGGCGGCCGAGCTGGTCCAACTGGCTGGCTGGCTGGGCCTGGATCAGGTCCGGGTGGCCGGCGGCGGTGACCTCTCGCCTGCTTTGAGTGACGCCCTGCGCGGATTCTGAGGAACTTTCCGGGCCGCTCACTCGTGGTGCGAGCAAGGGTGCGACTTGCTCCGGGCGGTGGGTTGACGCGCTCGGCCCAGTACCATGGGTGGCGCCCGCCAGGCGGGCAGGCCGTGCTGCGTCCGTCACCGGGTATGCACGGTCAGGCACCCGCCGCATTGAAGGCTGCACAGTCAAGGAGTGGACCCCCCACGATGAAGGCGTTCGACAAATTACTGCGGATCGGCGAGGGCAAGATCGTCCGCCGGCTCGAAGGCATCGCGAAGCTGGTCAACTCGATCGAGGACGACTTCGTGACGATGACCGACGAGGAGCTGCGCGGCCAGACGGCCGAGTTCAAGCAGCGGGTCGAGAACGGGGAGTCCCTGGACGCGCTGCTGCCGGAGGCCTTCGCGGTGGTCCGGGAGGCCGCCAAGCGCACCCTGCACCAGCGTCACTACGACGTGCAGATCATGGGTGGCGCGGCGCTGCACCTGGGCAACATCGCCGAGATGAAGACCGGTGAGGGCAAGACCCTGGTCGGCACCCTGCCGACCTACCTGAACGCGCTGTCCGGCAAGGGCGTGCACGTGGTCACCGTGAACGACTACCTGGCCAGGTTCCAGGCCGAGTGGATGGGCCGGGTGTACCACTTCCTCGGCCTCGACTACGGCGTGATCCTGCCGGAGATGTCGCCGGCCGAGCGCCGGGTGGCCTACGCCAAGGACATCACCTACGGCACCAACAACGAGTTCGGCTTCGACTACCTGCGCGACAACATGGCCAACTCGATCGAGGACCTGGTCCAGCGCGAGCACAACTACGCGATCGTGGACGAGGTGGACTCGATCCTGGTCGACGAGGCCCGGACCCCGCTGATCATCTCCGGCCCGGCCGAGGACTCACAGCGCTGGTACGTCGAGATGGCGAACCTGGCCGCCCAGCTGAAGCCGCGGATGGCCGACGACAAGATCGCCGAGGACCAGCGCCCGATCGCCGACTACGAGGTGGACGAGAAGAAGCGCACCGTCGCGATCCTGGAGCGCGGGATCGAGAAGGTCGAGGACCGGCTCGGGATCGACAACCTGTACGAGTCGGCGAACACCCCGCTGATCAGCTACCTGAACAACGCGCTGAAGGCGAAGGACCTGTTCCGCCGCGACAAGGACTACGTGGTCGTCGAGGGCGAGGTGCTGATCGTCGACGAGCACACCGGCCGGACGCTGCACGGCCGCCGCTACAACGAGGGCCTGCACCAGGCGATCGAGGCCAAGGAGAAGGTCGAGATCAAGGAGGAGTACCAGACCCTCGCGACGATCACCCTGCAGAACTACTTCCGGCTCTACGACAAGCTGGCCGGCATGACCGGTACGGCGATGACGGAGGCGGCCGAGTTCTCCAAGATCTACGGCCTCGGCGTCGTCCCGATCCCGACCAACAAGCCGATGGTGCGCGCGGACCAGCGCGACCTGATCTACCGCACCGAGGAAGCCAAGTTCGACGCCGTGGTGGAAGACATCGCCACCCGGCACGAGACCGGGCAGCCGATCCTGGTCGGCACCACCAGCGTGGAGAAGTCCGAGCGGCTGTCCGCCCAGCTCCGCAAGCGCAACATCGCGCACGAGGTGCTGAACGCGAAGCAGCACGCCCGGGAGGCGGCGATCGTCGCCGAGGCCGGCCGCAAGGGCGCGGTCACGGTGGCCACCAACATGGCCGGCCGTGGTACCGACATCATCCTCGGCGGCAACCCCGAGCACCTGGCCGACAAGGACCTGCGGGCCCGCGGCATCGACCCGGTGGAGTCCGCCGAGCAGTACGAGGCGGAGTACCCGAAGGTGCTCGAGCAGTTCGAGCAGCAGGTGAAGGACGAGCAGCGCGAGGTCACCGAGGCGGGTGGGCTGTACGTGCTCGGCACCGAGCGGCACGAGTCCCGCCGGATCGACAACCAGCTGCGCGGTCGTTCCGGCCGTCAGGGTGACCCGGGCGAGTCCCGCTTCTACCTGTCCCTCGAGGACGACCTGATGCGGCTGTTCAAGCGCGAGATGGTCGACTGGGCGATGTCGCGCAACGACGACGACACCGTGCCGCTGGAGAACAAGGTCGTCACCAAGGCGATCGCGTCGGCACAGTCCCAGGTCGAGGCGCAGAACTTCGAGACCCGGAAGAACATCCTCAAGTACGACGACGTGATGAACCGCCAGCGGCACGTCGTGTACGACGAGCGCCGCCGGGTGCTCGAGGGCGCGGACCTGCACGACCAGGTGCAGGACATGCTCGACGAGACCATCACCGGGTACGTCCAGGGCGCGACCGCCGACGGGTTCGCCGAGGACTGGGATCTGGACCAGCTGTTCACCGCGCTGCGGACGCTGTACCAGACCGAGCTGACCGAGGACGAGCTGATCGAGGAGGCCGGCGGCGACCGCTCCGGGCTCACCCAGGACTTCCTGGTCGAGCGGCTGATCACCGACGCCCGCGAGGCGTACGCGCGTCGCGAGGAACTGCTCGGCAGCGACGCGATGCGCGAGCTGGAGCGGCGGGTGCTGCTCAGCGTGCTGGACCGCAAGTGGCGCGAGCACCTGTACGAGATGGACTACCTGCGCGAGGGCATCGGCCTGCGCGCGATGGCGCAGCGCGACCCGCTGGTCGAGTACCAGCGCGAGGGCTACGACATGTTCGCCACCATGATGGAGTCCATCAAGGAGGAGTCGGTCGCCTTCATCTTCAACGTCGAGGTCGACGTCGAGGCGATGCAGGCCGACCTGGCCGCAAAGGCCGAGCTCGCCGAGCTGGAGGAGACCGAGGCCGAGGACATCCTGGTGCCGGGCGCCCCGGTGGCGGAGTTCCCGGGCCGGCAGGCGGTCGAGGACGAGCGTCCGCAGGACGCCCCGCGGCCGCAGGACAGCCCGAAGCTGCGGGCGAAGGGCCTGAGCACCGAGAGCCGTCCGCAGCGGCTGTCGTACTCGGCGCCGACGATCGACGGTGACGAGGAGATCGCGGTGCACAGCGAGGGCGCCGAGGCCGGTGCCCTGGAGTACGCCGGCACCCCGCGCAACGCGGCCTGCCCGTGCGGCTCCGGCAAGAAGTACAAGCGCTGCCACGGCGACCCCCAGTCGGACGTCTACAAGCACTGAGTACCGCGAACAGAGGCCGCCCCGGGTGATCCCGGGGCGGCCTTCGCCGTGTCCGGGCCTACAGCTCGGACCGGAGGGCGGGCCAAATAGTTGCTATGGGCTACGAACGGAGGACCCACGCCTGGTGGTTCAGCCCGGCCGCCGGATACGACACCTCGTCTTACGGGACGCCCACCAGCTCGGAGAGGCTCGGCACTGGCGATCAGGAAAGCGAGCCGCCGTCGCCGTCGTCATTGACTACTGCAAACAAGTGCGCACAAATCCCGGCTGGGCGCGTTACTGCTCATTTCGCGGTGAAGCCTTGACGGGGAGTGTTTAGACCGGTTTAGTGACCATCTAAACCGGTTTAAACACTCAGACCAAGGATGGCGATGAGCAAAGCGCGGCCGACGATCGCCGATGTGGCCACCCGGGCCGGGGTGTCGAAGGGTGCCGTCTCGCTCGCGCTGAACGGTCGTCCCGGCCTGGCGCAGGCGACCGTCGAGCGGATCATCGCGGCCGCGGACGAGCTCCGCTGGCGGCCCAGCAACCGGGCCCGCTCGCTGTCGGTGTCCAAAGCCTTCGCGCTCGGGCTCGTGATCACCCGGGATCCGGGTGTGCTGTCATCGGACCCGTTCTTCCCGGCGTTCATCGCGGGGGTCGAGAGCGTTCTCGGACCGAACGGTCAGGCGCTCGTTCTGCAGGTCGTCACGGCCGGCGAGGACGAGGCGGCCGGGTACCAGCGGCTCGCCCAGGCCGGCCGGGTGGACGGGGTCTTCCTCTCCGACCTGCGTCACGACGATCCCAGGATCGAGCTGCTCGCCTCGCTCGGCATGCCGGCCGTCACCCTGAACCGGCCGGAGGGTTCCTCGCCGTTCCCCGCAGTACTGCTCGACGACCGCCCCGGCACGGTCGAGGTAGTGCAGCACCTGCTCGAGCTCGGCCACCGGCGGATCGCCCACGTGGCCGGCCCACCCGCCTTCGTCCACGCGACCGCGCGGTCGGAGGCGTTCACCTCGGCGCTCGCCGAGGCCGGCCTGGAGCCGGTCGGGATCGAGGGCAGCGACTTCACCGCCGCCGGCGGGATCGAGGCGACCAGACGCCTCCTCGCGCTGCCGGAGCCGCCGACCGCGATCGTCTACGCCAACGACCGGATGGCGATCGCCGGTCTCGGGGCCGCGCAACGGGCCGGGCTCAGGGTGCCCGACGACCTGAGCATCGCGGGCTTCGACGACAGCGAGCTCGCCGAGTTCGTCCATCCCGGCCTGACCACCGTGCGTGCGGATCCCTTCGGCTTCGGCGAGGCCGCCGCGCGCACCCTCAACCAGCTGGTCGACGGCGACGGCGACGTCCCCGACGTCGAGCTGCCGCCCGCTCGCCTTGTCATCCGGCGGTCCACCGCCGCCCCTGCTTCGCACGGAATGTTGGAGGAGTCATGAAGTTTCGCTCGAGAAACCTGATCGCGGCACTGCTGGCCGTCGGCCTGGCCGGTACCGCGGCCGCCTGCGGCGGCAGCGACAGCGGGGGTGACGCGGACGCTGCCACGCAAGCCAGGGGTGCGATCACCGTCTGGCTCTCGAACAACAAGGAAGAAGTGGCCTGGGGCAAGCAGATGGTCGCGGCGTGGAACAGCGCGCACCCGGACCAGAAGGTGACTGCCCAGGAGATCCCGACCGGTAAGAGCTCTGAGGAGGTGATCGGTGCGGCGATCACCGCGGGTAACGCGCCTTGTCTGATCTTCAACACGTCTCCGGCGTCGGTTTCGCAGTTCCAGAAGCAGGGTGGCCTGGTGGCGCTCGACAGCTTCAGCGATGGCAAGCAGTACGTCGAGGACCGTACCGGCAAGACCGCTGAGCAGTACAAGTCGACCGACGGGAAGTACTATCAGCTGCCGTGGAAGGACAACCCGGTGATGATCTTCTACAACAAGAAGGCGTTCGCCAAGGCGGGGATCGACACGGCCAAGCCGCCGTTGGCGACCTACGACGAGTTCCTGGCCACCTCGCGCAAGCTGGTTGCCGCCAAGGCCGCCAAGGCGGCCATCTACCCGGCGCCGAGCAACGAGTTCTACCAGTCCTGGTTCGACTTCTACCCGTTGTTCGCGGCCGAGACCGGCGGCAAGCAGTTGGTCGAGGACGGTAAGTCGCAGTTCGCCTCCGACGAGGGCACGAAGGTCGCGAACTTCTGGCGCACCATGTATGCGGAGAAGCTGGCCCCGCAGGAGAAGTACACCGGTGACGCGTTCGTCGACGGCACCGCCGCGATGGCCGTGGTCGGTCCGTGGGCGATCGCGACGTACAAGGGCAAGGTGGAGTGGGGCGCCGTGCCGGTGCCGACCTCGGCCGGCAAGCCCGCGTCCGAGACCTTCACCTTCAGTGACGCCAAGAACGTGGCGATGTACTCGGCCTGCAAGAACCGCGGCACCGCCTGGGATGTGCTGAAGTTCGCGACCAGCAAGGAGCAGGACGGCATGCTGCTCGAGGGCACCGGTCAGATGCCGCTGCGCAACGACGTGGCCGGCACCTACCCGGAGTACTTCGCGAAGAACCCGGACTACAAGTCGTTCGCCGACCAGGCCGCGCGGACCGTCGAGGTGCCGAACGTGGCGAACTCGATCGAGATCTGGCAGACCTTCCGCGACGCGTACTCCAAGTCCGTGATCTTCGGTCAGCAGGACCCGGGCGCGGCCCTCGACGGCGCTGCCCAGAAGGTCGACCAGCTCGCTGCGCAGTCATGAGCAGTCGGCTCGCCACGGCCCCCTCGCCGACCGGCAGTGCCCGGCCGGCGGGGCGGCGTGGGCTGCTGGGCACGGTGTTGGGTAAGCAGCCGATCGGTTCGGCGTTCGTCGCCCCGTACCTGGTGTTCCTGGCCGCGATCTTCGCCTACCCGCTGGCGTTCGCGGTCTACATGTCCTTCCACGACTACTTCTTCACCGCGCCCGGCGCGATCGTGGACCGGCCGTTCGTGGGGTTCGACAACTACGTGACGGTGCTGTCCGACCCCGCGGTGCGCCGGTCGTTCTTGAACGTCGGCATCTTCTTGGTGATCAACGTGCCGCTGACGGTGATCCTGTCCCTGGTGCTGGCCTATGGGCTGAACAGCGCGATCCGGTGGCGGACGTTCTTCCGGGTCAGCTACTACGTGCCCTACGTCGCGGCGAGCGTCGCGGTGGTCGGGGTCTGGCTGTTCCTGTTCAACGAGAACGGGCTGGTCAACACGGTGCTCGGCCCACTCGCGCCGAGCCCGTCGTGGCTGGTGAACTCGAAACTGGCGATGCCGACGATCGCGATCTACGTGACCTGGAAGCAGCTCGGCTTCTTCATCCTGCTCTACCTGGCCGCGCTGCAGAACGTGTCCAAGGACCTCTACGAGGCCGCGTCGATGGACGGCGCCGGCCGGATCAAGTCCTTCTGGAACGTGACCGTGCCCGGTGTGCGGCCGGCCACCACGCTCGTTGTCCTGCTGGCCACGGTGACCGGCGCCAACCTGTTCACCGAGCCCTACCTGCTCACCGGTGGCGGTGGCCCCAACGGGGCCTCGGCCTCGCCGGTGCTGGTGATGTACCAGAAGGGCATCGAGCAGGGCAACCCCGACATCGGGTCGGCGATCGGAGTCCTGCTGGTGATCGGTGTGCTGCTGCTCGCCCTGATCGAACGTCGCTTCGTCTCGAAGGAGGACCGATGAAGATTCCGTGGCGCTTCATCACCCTGCTGCTCGGGGCGTTCGTCTTCCTGTTCCCCTTCTACTACATGCTGATCGGCAGCCTGCAGGCCGAACCCGACCCCACGGTCAGGGGTGCCTTCCCCGAGCCGGGGAACCTGACCGGCGAAAACTATGTGGAGATCGACAAGGCGATCAGCCTCGGGCAGTCGTTGCTGAACTCCGGGATCTTCACCGGCGGCGTCATCCTCGGCACGATGGTCTTCGGGGTGCTGGCCGGCTACGCGCTGGCCCGGTTGCAGTTCCGCGGCCGGGGTGTGGTGTTCAGCCTGATGCTGCTGGTCCAGGTGGTGCCGTTCCAGTTGCTGACCATCCCGCTGTACGTGATGATCGTGCGTAGCTACGGCCTGGCCGACTCCTACCTCGGCATGATCGCGCCGTTCGCGATCAACTCGGTGGCGGTGTTCATCTTCCGCCAATACTTCCTCCAACTGCCGCAGGAACTGTTCGACGCCGCCCGGATCGACGGCGCCAGCGAGCTGAACACCCTCTGGCGGATCGCCATCCCGTTGGTGCGACCCGCACTGCTGACCGGCGTACTGGTGACCTTCATCGGGCCCTGGAACGAGTTCCTCTGGCCGTTCCTGATCACCAAACAACAAGACCTTCAGCCGTTGGCTGTGTCCCTGTCCAACTACCTCACCACCGTGTCGGCGCGAGCCGCGAACCCGTTCGGTGCGGTACTGGCCGGTGCCTGTGTGCTGGCCGCTCCCGCGGTCGCTCTGTTCATCGCCTTCCAGCGCCAATTCATCTCCTCCAGCCTCGAGTCCGGGGTCAAGGGCTGATTCCGCCTAGAACCCCTTCGTTTTCTGTTGTGAAAGGTCTTTCGCTGTGACTGTTCCCTATACCCTGACGCGCCTCGGTGTCGTGATGACGCCGGAGCCGGGCAACGACCTCGAGTCCGAGGGCGTGCTGAACCCGGCCTCCGGCCACACCCCCGACGGCGCCCTGTACCTGCTGCCGCGACTCGTTGCTCCTGGCAACGTATCCCGCGTCGGCCTGGCCGCCGTCGAGCTCACCGACGGCGTACCGACCGGCGTGACCCGCGAGGGCATCGTGCTCGCCCCCGACGAGGGCTGGGAGCGCGGCCTGAACAACGCCGGCGTCGAGGATCCCCGGGTGACCTGGATCCCGTCGCTGGGCAAACACGTGATGACGTACGTCGCCTACGGGCCGCTCGGGCCGAAGCCCGCGCTCGCCGTGTCGGACGACCTGCGCACCTGGACCCGGCTGGGCCCGCTGCACTTCGAGTACCAGCCGGACCTGGACACCGATCTGAACCTGTTCCCGAACAAGGACACCGTGTTCTTCCCCGAGCCGGTCCCCGGGCCGGACGGCGAACCGGCCTACGCGATGCTGCACCGGCCGATGTGGGACCTGGGCTGGTTCCGCGAGGGCGAAGGCATCCACCTGCCGGCCGGGATCAAGGACGACCGCCCGGGGATCTGGGTATCGTTCGTGCCCGTGTCCGAGGTCGAACGCGGCATCGAGAACCTGGTGCACCTGCGCCACCACCGGCTGGTGGCGATGTCGGAGCACCCGTTCGAGGAACTCAAGATCGGCGCCGGGCCGGCACCGCTGCGGGTGCCCGAGGGCTGGCTGGTGATCCACCACGGGGTGACGGGGGACCAGCCCAAGGGCTTCGACCCCACCACCCAGAGGGTCAGCTACTCAGCCGGCGCGCTGCTGCTCGACCCTACGGACGTCACCAAGGTGCTGGACCGGACCGCTGAGCCGATCCTCGTGCCGGAAACCGAAGAAGAACGAATCGGGACCGTCGGGAACGTCGTGTTCCCGACAGCTATCGAGGAGGTCGACGGCGTGCACTACGTCTTCTACGGAATGGCCGACGCCAAGATCGGCGTCGCTCGCTTGGACCGGCTGCAATGATCGCCTCTCGCCGGACGGTCCTCGGTGGCGCGCTGGCTGTCGCCGCCTCGACTGGTGTCACGCTGCCTGCTTCAGCTTCGGCTTCTGCGGGTGCTGCTTCGGCTTTGACGAATCTGGCGCACATCGACTTTCTGGGTGCCGAGGTCTCACCGCCTGCCCAGGCAGGGCACTCGACGTACGGGTCGGGTCCGATCGGTGTGTTGTGGACGTACGCCGACCGCCGGGCTGACGGGTCCTACGCCCGGGTCGGTGGTGGTGCGTACGACCCGGCCACGAACACCTGGGGTCAGGGTGCGTTCAACGCGGACGACATCGCCCGGGCTGCTGTGGTCTATCTGCGGCACTACAAGCTCCGTGGCGACCGGCACAGCCGGGACACGGCGTACGGGTTGCTGCGTGGGTTGACGTATCTGCAGACGGCTACAGGCCAGTTCGCCGGCAACGTAGTGCTCTGGATGCAGCCGGACGGCACGTTGAACCCCAGCGCCGAGCCGGTCGAACTCCCGGACCCGTCGGACTCCGGACCGGCGTACTGGCTGGCTCGGACTGTCTGGGCGCTCGGGGAGGGCTATGCGGTCTTCCGGACGGTTGATCCGGGGTTTGCTGCCTTCCTGCGTGCTCGGCTCGAGTTGGCGATCGCTGCGTTGGAGCGGCAGGTTCTGGTGCGCTACGGCGACTGGAACATCGTCGACGGTCGCCGCGTGCCGGCTTGGCTCATCGTGAACGGTGCAGACGCCACGTCTGAAGCTGTGCTGGGATTGGCGGCCTACGTGCGAGCAGGTGGGTCTGCCCGCGCTCGACGGGCCTTGACGCAGTTCGCCGAGGGCGTGGCTGCCATGGGCGCAGGGGACAGCAATACGTGGCCGTTCCGTGCGCTGCTTCCTTGGGGCGAGTCGATCTCGGTCTGGCACGCGTGGGGCGCCCAGATGCCGTCGGCCCTCGCCGCTGCTTCCTCCGTACTGCGCTCGTCGCGGCTGCTGGAGCCTGCCATCGGGGACACCGCCGGGTTCACCCCACTGCTCATGACTGCAGGTGGTCCCGACAACGGCTGGCTCCCGGCACCGATCGACCGCACCCAGATCGCGTACGGCGTGGACGCCCGGCTGCAGGGTCTCCTGGCCGTCGCAGCTGCAGGTGAACGTCCCGGTCTGCGGCAGGTGGCTGCCTTCGTCGCAGCCTGGTACTTCGGCGCCAACCGCGCAGGGGAGGCCACCTACGATCCGGCGACTGGTCGTACTTTCGACGGCATCTCCGGCGACGGCGTCATCAACCGCAACTCCGGCGCCGAGTCCACCATCCACGGGCTTCTCTCGATGCTGGCCCTCGACCGTTCGCCGGAGCTGGCTCGACTGGCCCGGGCTCTTGGCGCGGGCCCGCGGGCGACGTCTGGCCTCCAGGTGGTCGAAGCCGAGTCCGCCACCCTCTCCGGTGGAGCCGCGGTGGTCACGCCGCCGTCCGCCTGGACTGGGGAATCCCAATGGAGCAACGGGTCTTACGTCGCTCTGCCGGCCGGCGGTCGCCTCTCGTTGACGGTTGCGGCGTCCGACCAGGCTCGGTTGGTCGCTCCGATCGTCGATCTGGTCGCTGATCGTCAGGCTGGCCGCACGCAGTGGTCCTCGGCCCGGTCCTTGGGCTCGATCGACCACGGCGCCGGTGGTCCTCAAGGGATCTCGGCTGCTCCGGGTGCTCTGCTGCCCGTCACGCTGTCGGGGTCGCTCCCCAGCGGTGCCACTCAGCTCAACGCTGTGTCGAGCGGTGGGCCTAACCGTGTCGATGCAGTGCTTCTGCTGCCGCTGATCTCCACGCTGCGTCTGGCCACGGCAACTCTGCTGGCCAGCGTCGATTCCCATCCTCGAACCCACCAGGTCGAGGTGGGCACCGCCAACCGGCACGTCGTTTCCACCTACGACCGCAATGGCAAGCTCCGCTCCCGCACCACGACGCATGCTTCAACCGTCAAGGCTCCTGTCTTGCCCGGCGGCTTCACCGTCATCATCTAGACGCATTTTCCGCAGTTTGATGTGTCTACTGCTCGTCGTGTTCTGGCCAGGGGAGTTCGATGGCGAGTAGGTCGAGGATGCGGCGTTGG
>NZ_SLVF01000017.1 GCF_004345365.1 Kribbella sp. VKM Ac-2568 | reverse complement strand
GTCAAGCGCTTTGGGCGGTAACCCAGCAGCCACCTCGGGTGCATCGGCAACCCATCTAAAGCCGCCGACACCCGCCATGCTGCACCAGTGAGCGCTTCGCGTCCCTTCGGGATCGGAACAAGTTCCGACTCTGGACCCTCACCACCCCGACCAGGGAAGGAACGCAGCTATCCCGGAGCCGCTCAGAGGTATGGCGACAAGGCCCAGGATGCTCCTCCGCCAGACGCTCGGGGAGTTGCCTTGCTTGGAAGCGCGGGGAGCTGCCTCGCCCGGAAGTTCGGGGTGTTCCTTTGCCCGGGCCGCGGGGCTCCCGGAACCGGCACCTTGTGCACCACCTGAGCAGATCCCGGCGACCCGGACACTCAACCGGTGCACAAAGTGCGGGCCCGGACACCAAGTCGCGACCCCGGACACGAAATGACCTGTCCCTGGGCCCCACACGGTGTCCGAGGTCCCCCCAACCGCACCGCCGTCCGGCGTCACACCCCCCAGAAGGTGTCCGAGGTCCCACCACCGGACCCCGTTCGGGCCCAGCCCGGCGATCGGCCTCCCGATGACGGGTTGTCCGGCCGCTGGCGCCTTACAAGCCGCCATTGGTCGAACGACCTGCCAGTGGTCGAACAACCCGCCAGCACCAGCCCCCGAATCGGGCACAACCACCACCCACCGGGACGAAAACCCATCCCCGGGGGGCCGCTGGCGTACCGACGGACCGGAAGTAGTCGCCGCACACACCACCCGGCAGGCACCCCACGCCTGGAACCTCCGCGACCACCCCAGTACTACATGTCGGTCCGTACACCCCACCCCGAAAGCACCACCCCGAACCCGGCTCAGACCTCTGCGCGGGATCCGCGTAGCTGCGTCCTTCCCTGGTCGGGATGGGGTGGGTCAAGAGTCGAAACTTGTTTCGATCCCGAAGGGACGCCAAAGGCGCTCTTGACGCGCACCAGCACGACTAGCACCATCACGCAGCGGAGCCCGCGAACCACCTCGGCCTATGCCCGGCGGACCACCCGCACCCATGCCAGCAGTACCACCTGGCCTGTCAGGGAAGGCACGCTGCCGCTAGTCGTCGAGCTGTTCCGCCGGCGGGGCTTCTGTGGCCAAAGCGTCGGTGAGGACTTCCGCTGTAAGGGCGATTTGCCATTCGCGGGCGCCGTGGTCGCGGAGGAAGGTGTTGACGGCGGGCAGGTCCGCGTCGGCTGGGGGTGTCCAGGCGAGGCGGCGGATGGTGTCGGGGGAGAGGAGGTTCTCCGTCGGGAGGCGGTGGGCTTCGGCGATCTCGCTGACGGCGGTGCGGGCCGCGGAGAGGCGGGCTGCCGCGTCGGGGTCGCGGTCGGCCCAGGCGCGGGCCGGGGGCGGGCCGTCGTACCGGGGGCCCTGCTTGGGGAGTTCGGAGTCCGGCAGGCGGCGGGCGTGGTCGATCGCTTCCCACCAGGTGCGCATGTGGCGGTGGGCGCCGCGGCCCTTGAACGCGGTGAGGCGCTGCAAGGTGTCGCGGTCGACCGGCATCGCGGCGGCGGCCTCGACGATCGCGGCGTCGGGGAGGATCCGGCCGGGGGAGATGTCGGCGGACTCGGCGATCTGGTCGCGGGCCTCCCAGAGCGCGCGGACGACGGCGAGGCTGCGGCGGTTGCGGACCCGGTGCATGCCGGAGGTACGCCGCCACGGGTCCGGCTTCGGCTCGCGCGGCGGGGCGTTCAGGATCGCGGTGAACTCCTGCTGGGCCCACTCCCACTTGCCCTCGCGGCGGAGCTCGTCCTCGATCGCGTTGCGCAGTTCGATCAGCATCTCGACGTCGAGCGCCGCGTAGATCAGCCAGGGGCCGGGCAGCGGGCGGGTCGACCAGTCGGCGGCCGAGTGTTCCTTGCGCATCTTGTAGCCGAGGACCTCGCTGACCAGCGACGCCAGTCCGACCTTCGGGTAGCCGAGCAGGCGGCCGGCCAGTTCGGTGTCGAAGACGGTGCGCGGGACCATGCCGACCTCGGCCAGGCAGGCCAGGTCCTGGTTCGCCGCGTGGATGATCCATTCCGCGTCGACGATCGCGTCGCCGAGCGAGGACAGGTCGCCGAACGGGATCGGGTCGACCAGGGCCGAGCCGGAGCCCTCACGGCGCAACTGCACGAGGTACGCGCGGTGGGAGTAGCGGTAGCCCGAGGCGCGCTCGGCATCGACCGCGACCGGACCGGTACCGGCCCGGAACGCCTCGACCACCTCGGCCAGGGCAGGGTCGGTGTCCACGACGTCGGAGAGTCCGTCGCGCAGTTCGAGCAGTGGCAGGTTCTCGGTCGGGTCGTCCGGGACGGGCGGCTGCTGCTGGGTCTCGGCCGGGCTCATCGGCCCCGCTGACCGCGCCGGGTCGGCATCGCGACCACCCCCGGCGGAACCGGCGGCAGTCCGGCCGCAGTGCAGAGCACCTCGCCCCACGCCTCGGCATGACGGGTCACGTCAACCATCCCGTCCGGGCCCGGCACAGGGCTCCAGGACGCACGGATCTCGATCTCCGCCGTCGCCTCGTCATCGGCCATCCCGCCGAAACTCTCGGATACCACGCGAGTGACGGTACCGCTCGGGGCCAAGAACTCCGCGCCCCGGTCGGTCAGGGCCTCCATCAGCCAGGTCCAGCCAACGCCACCGAGCAGTGCGTCCGTCACCATCTCCGGCTCGACGGCAGCACGCACATACGCGACACAGCGGAAGGTCGACTGCCAGGCGTCGTTCCCGTCCGGGTCGTAGAGGATGACCAGACGGCCGGTGGCGATATCGTCACCGTCGACCGTCACGTCGGCGCTGACCGCGGCCGCGTGCGGTGCGATCCGCTGCGGTGCGGGCATCTCCTCGACGAATACCTCGGGCCGGAACCGGGCACCACGCAATTGCGTGAGTGCTTCGGCGAACTCCGCGGGTGGCGCGTCGACCTGCTTGCGGGCACCCATGCACCGCAGCCTACGACTGATTACTCACCGACGCCGACGACGACGCGCCGGTAACCGCTTCCGGGCATGGGATTATCGGACCTGTGCCCGTAACCCAGCCTGCCCAATCACCCACCGCTACCGGTGTTCTCGCCGAGTCCGCCTTCCTGCTCGCGGCTCGCGGTGAGCCGGTCCCGCACACGCCTGTCTGGTTCATGCGCCAGGCGGGTCGCTCGCTCCCGGAGTACCGGGCGATCCGCGAAGGCACGACGATGCTCGAGTCCTGCATGCGACCCGACCTCGTCGTGGAGATAACGCTGCAGCCCGTACGCCGTTACGGCGTGGACGCGGCGATCTTCTTCTCCGACATCGTGCTCCCGCTCAAGGCGGTCGGTGTGGACCTGGAGATCAAGCCCGGAGTGGGCCCGGTGGTCGCCTCGCCGGTCCGGTCACTGGGTGACCTCGACGCGGTGCGCCCGGTGACGCCGGCGGACGTCTCGTACGTGACGGAGTCCGTGCAGCAGTTGGTGTCGCAGCTGGGTGGGACCCCGCTGATCGGGTTCGCCGGGGCGCCGTTCACCGTCGCGTCGTACCTGGTCGAGGGTGGGCCGAGCAAGGACCACGCCAAGACGAAGGCGCTGATGCACGGCGATCCCAAGCTGTGGCACGCGCTCGCCGACCGGCTGGCGGACGTGGCGATCGCGTACCTCTCGGTCCAGATCGAGGCGGGTGCCTCGGCGATCCAGCTGTTCGACTCGTGGGCGGGCGCGCTGTCGCCGCGCGACTACGCGGAGTTTGTCCAGCCGCACTCGGCGAAGGTGTTCGACGCGCTCGCGCAGTACGGCGTGCCGCGGTTGCACTTCGGGGTGAACACGGGCGAGCTGCTCGGACTGATGAGCGCGGCCGGCGCGGACGTCGTCGGCGTCGACTGGCGCGTCCCGCTGGACGAGGCCGTACGCCGGATCGCCGCCGATGGCACTCCGCCGAAGCCGGTGCAGGGCAACCTCGACCCGGCCCTTCTCTTCGCCGGCTGGAACGCGATCGAGCCGGAGATCGACCGGATCCTCCACGAGGGCCAGGCCGCCCCGGGCCACATCTTCAACCTGGGCCACGGTGTTCCGCCGAACGCGGACCCCGAGGTCCTGCACAAGGTCGTTCAAGCGGTCCACGCCAAGTCCGCCCGTTCCTGACTGGGGGCCTGCCTCAAGTCGCTTGTGGTGGCGGGTGAAGATGGGGGCGTGGAACCAAGGTCTGTGGTGGTTGTCGGGGGCGGGATCAGTGGACTGGCTGCGGCGTATGCGCTGGCGAGCGGTCCGAATCCACCGCGGATCACCGTTCTCGAGTCGTCGCCGAGGCTCGGCGGCAAGCTGGCGGGCGCCGAGCTCGAAGGCATCCCGGTGGACCTGGGCGCCGAGTCTGTCCTGGCTCGCCGACCCGAAGCGGTGGACCTGATCCGTGCGGTCGGGCTCGCCGCCGACTTGGTGCATCCGGCAACGACCTCGGCCGGGCTCTGGATCGGCGACCGGATCCGCGCCATCCCGCCGACGGTGATGGGCGTGCCGACCGATCCGGCGAGCACGGTCGATGTGCTCGGCGAGGAAGCAGCCGACCAGGTCGCGCACGAGCCTGAGCTGGCCGAGCCCGCGCTCACCGAGGACGTCGCCATCGGGCGATTCGTCGCTGATCGCATGGGGTCGGCAGTGACCGATCGGCTAGTCGATCCGCTGCTCGGCGGGGTGTACGCGGGCAGGGCCGAGGAGATCTCGCTCGCTGCGGCCGTCCCCGAGCTGTTCGCCAAACTCCGTACCGCGCCGAGCCTGCTGGCGGCGACAGCCGAGCTACGCGAGACCGGCCAGCGCCGCAACGCCGACGGAGCCCCGGTCTTCGCCGGAATCCGCGGCGGCATCCACCGCCTGATCACCGCGCTGGAGCAGGACCTGCAGGCGCGCGGCGTACAGATCCACCGCAACGCGACGGTACGGCGAATCAGCCGTGGCCCGGATGGCGTCTACGAGCTGGAGGTCGGCCCTGTGCCCGCTCCCACCGTGCTGCAGGCCGACGCCGTCATCGTGGCGGTCCCGGCGACACCGGGGGCTCGGATGCTGGCCCAGGTCGTCCCGCAGGCTGCCACCGAGCTGGCGGCCATCGACCACGCGAGCATGGCGATCGTCACACTCGCGGTGCGTAAGAAGGACTGGCCTGAGTCCGCGACAGGCTCGGGCTTCCTTGTCCCGTCTGTGGAGGGCCGCACGATCAAGGCGTCGACCTACTCGCACGCCAAGTGGCAGTGGTCCGCCGACGCCGGGGGAGACCTCGCAGTACTGCGGTGCTCGGTCGGGCGGCTCGGCGAGGAGTACGTGCTCCAGCGGTCGGACGAGGAGCTCACGGCACTCGCTGCTGCGGATCTACGCCAGGCAGTGGGCCTGGATGCACCTGTGGTCGGCTCACTGGTGACCCGGTGGGGCGGGGGGCTCCCGCAGTACGCAGTAGGTCACTTGGACCGCATTGACCGGGTGGAAGCCGCTGTGGCGGAGCAACCTGGGCTTGCGGTCTGCGGAGCGGCGTACCGGGGTGTCGGGATCGCCGCCTGCGTCGCCTCGGCAGGGAAGGCGGCAACCCGGGTGCATGCTCACCTGGAGGCATTGGCGACAATGGCCAGGTGACCGAGACTCCAGCCGCCGCACAGCCCGAGAACACCCAGCCCGCGAAGCCCAAGGCGCGCGAGCTGAACAACGTGATCCGCTACACCATGTGGTCCGTCTTCAAGGTCGAGACGCCGCTGGGTGACGCGGACCGGGACGAGCTGGCCTCGGAGCTGTCGGACATCGTCGGCAAGCTCGCCGCCGACGACGACGTGGTGATCCGCGGCTGGTACGACGTGGAGGGCTTCCGCGCGGACGCGGACTTCATGGTCTGGTGGCACGCGCCGACGTCGGACGCCCTGCAGAAGGCGTACCACGCGCTGCGCCGGTCGCGGCTCGGCCGGCACCTCGCGCCGATCTGGTCGCAGTTCGCGCTGCACCGGCCGGCCGAGTTCAACAAGAGCCACATCCCGGCGTTCCTGGCCGACGAGGAAGCCCGCGCCTACATCTGCGTGTACCCGTTCGTGCGGTCGTACGAGTGGTACCTGCTGCCGGACGAGGAGCGCCGCTTCATGCTCGCCGAGCACGGCAAGATGGCGCGCACCTACCCCGACGTCCGGGCCAACACGGTGGCGTCGTTCGCGCTCGGCGACTACGAGTGGATGCTCGCCTTCGAGGCCGACGAGCTGCACCGGATGGTCGACCTGATGCGGGACCTGCGCGCGTCCACGGCCCGTCGGCACGTGCGTGAGGAAGTCCCCTTCTACACCGGAAAGCGGGCCGAGCTCAGCGAGCTGGTCGCGAACCTGGCCTGACCGGGGACGCGCTGAGATGGAACGCAAAGCCTTCCCGGTGCTGTACGTCGCGAACGTGCGGCGATCCGTCGAGTTCTTCGGCCTGCTCGGCTACGAGTCGAGGTACCAGTTCCCGCTGGAGGGTGACCCGCACTACGTCGGCCTCGAGCGCGGCGAGTCGTCGCTCGGCATCGCGGACTCCAGCTGGCCGGAGGCGCAGCTCGGCATCACCGTCGGCACCGCTCCCCGGTTCGAGCTCTTCGTGTACGTCGACGACGTCGAGGCCCAGGTGGAGACCTTCCGCACTGCCGGCTACGCAGTACTGCAGGAACCGGCCACCATGCCGTGGGGCGAACGCCAGGCCTACGTCTCCGACCCCGACAACAACCCCATCGCCCTCGCCACCCCGATCTAGTCCGGGTCTGGCCGCTCTAGTCCGGGTCTGGGGCCGCCTTGCTGTCGGCCGCGTGTTCCGGGGGTACGCGAAAGCCCGCCCTGCCGGTGGCAGAGCGGGCCTGTGCGGTGATTACTCCGCCGGGGCCAGCGCGAGGCTGACAGAGTTGATGCAGTAGCGGAGGTCGGTGGGGGTGCCGTAGCCCTCGCCCTCGAAGACGTGGCCGAGGTGGGAGCCGCAGTTGGCGCAGCGGACCTCGACCCGCTTCATGCCGAGCGCGTGGTCCTCGATGTACTCGACCCGGTCCTCGGCCAGCGGCGCGAAGAACGACGGCCAGCCGCAGTGCGAGTCGAACTTGGTCTCGCTGCGGAACAACTCCGCGTCACACGCCCGGCACTTGTAGACACCGATCGTCTTGGTGTCGGTGTACTCACCGGTGAACGGCCGCTCGGTGCCCGCCTTGCGGAGCACCTGGAACTCTGCCGGCGACAGCTGAGCCCGCCACTCCTCGTCGGACTTCTGTACGGCGTACTGCCTGGTGCTGCTGTCTGTCATCAGACCTCCTCAGTCGAGGAGCCGGAATCCCAGGGGAATCCGGCTCCTCTCCAGTATCGGCGGTCGCTCAAGCAGAATCCCGCCCGGGCGGTCGCCGTAATCCAGCCGTCATCGCGCGCCGACGGCCGGCCGACGGCTCACCGGACCCAGGACGGCAGCGGGACGACTTTGACGACCTGCGGGTCGTGATCGCTGATCTGGTCGGGGAACTCGGCGTTCATGTGCACGATGTCGTACTGCGAGGCCGGCTGCAGGTTCTTCGACATCAGGATCTGGTCCAGGATCTGGCTGTTCCCCTCGAACACGTAGCTGTACCGCTCGGGGGCCTGCAGCGTCTTCGGCAGGCTGATCAGCGCGGTCTTGCCGGAACCGATCAGGATGTCCGCAGTCTGGGAGAAGTCGAAGTCGTTCAGGTCCCCGAGCACGATCACGTTCGCGCCGGTGTCCTTGGCCAGGATCTGGTCGACGAAGGTCCGCACCGACTGCGCCTGCTCGTGCCGCTTCGGCGCGGAGCTCTGCACGGGCGGCTGGATCCGGCCCCAGAGCGGGTCGTCGCCGCCCTTGGAGCTGAAGTGGTTGACCACCACGAACAGGCTCTGACTGTGCCAGGTGAACTCGCCCGCGAGCGGTACCCGGGTGGCCGCCCAGGCCGGGTTCGCCGGGTCGACGCGGCCCGGCGAGGAGCTCAGGTGCGGCCGGCCGAAGCGGTCGGTGGTGATCGTGGTCGCCGTGGTCGAGCCGCCGCCGGCGCGGTCGACGAACTTCACCGGCTTGTCCGTGCGGTACATGAACGCGACCCGGATGTTGCCGCCCGGCTCGCCGCCCTCGGCGCCGTCGACCGGATCGATCTGCCGCCACGCGTACTCCGGGCCGCCGGCCTTCAGGATCGCCGCGGCCAGCATGTTCAGCGTGAGGTCCGCGCCGGTGGTCCCCGAGTTCACTGCGCCGTCGTTGTCCTGCACTTCCTCCAGGCCGAGGATGTCTGGTGAGGCGAGGTTCTTCACCACCGCCTGGGCCAGTCCGTCGAACTTGGCGTCGCCGTCGGACGGGTCCAGGTTCTCCACGTTGAACGTCGCGACCGATACCTGCAGCGGAGAGGAGGGCTTGGTCTTCTCACGCTGGACGTTGCCGTCGATCACGGTCGGGGTCTGCGTGACGAGGAACTTGAAGTTGCCGAAACCGTAGTCCAGCACGCCGGTCACGGTGCCGGCCAGCTTGTCCCCGGTCTTGGCGTCGGGAACCGGTGCCAGCACGTCGTCCAGCAGGACCCGCTCCGGGTTGCTGTCGGTCTTCTGCAGCAGGATGCCGCCGCGGACCGTCCGGAGGCTCGAGCCTTTCGGAACGACGGACAGCTCGCGGAAGGAGCTGGTCGGGCCGGTCACCTCGGGCTCGTTGATGCCGAGCCACATGCCCTCCAGCGACTCCCAGAAGTCAAGGCCGTCGGTGGCCGGCTCGAAGGTGCCGGTGGTCTCGACGTCACCGGTGGAATCGTCGTCGATCACGGTCGACGGGGGCACCCGGCCGCCCGGGCCGACGATGGTCGCAGCCGGTACGGCGGCGGTGCCGGTCACGGCGACCGTCGGGTTGGTGACCTCGGTGGTGGTCAGGTTGTCGGTGCCGCCCGAGCCGCCGGGGCGGAACTCGGCGACCGTGCCCTTGACCGTCACCGCGTCGCCGACCGCCACGGTCGGAGCCGAGCTGGTGAAGACGAAGAGGCCTTCGCTGGTGGCCGGGTTGTCGTCGGGCTGCGTGTCCTGGAACCAGAAGCCGTTGCCGCTCTTCGCGGTGACCACACCGGTCACGCTGGCGACGAGCTTGCCGGCCAGCGGCGACAGGTGCGCGGCGCCCTGGATGTCGTGGATCTTCGCGTCCACCGGGTCTGGGTCCGGGGGAGCGGAGGTCAGCGTCTTGGGCGACGGGTTGACCGCCTCGAACTCGGTGGCGTTGTTGTCGAGGTCCTTGGTCGGGTCCTTGCGGGTGACCGAGGTGGTGTTCGAGGTGCCCGGCGCGGGGCTGGTCTCCGAGTCGTTCGTCGCGCTCCCGTAGCCGACGAAGTCGATCACGCCGGCGGCGGTGTCGCAGTCCGCTCCACAGGCCAGGTTGTCGGTCGACTGGACCAGCGCGACCTTGCCGGCCGAGGCGGACATGTTGATGCTGCCGGTCACGTCGGGGGTCGGCAACGGCTGTCCGTTGGCCCCGCCTGCGCCCTGGACGAGGTAGACGCCGCCCGGAGCCAGGCTGCCGGTCAGGTTGATCTTGTTCGTCCAGGTGGTGCCGGCGGTCGACCCGTACTGGACTGACCAGCCGGTCAGCTCGACCGGGGAGCTGCTGTTGTTCGTCAGCTCGATGAAGTCGTTCGTGTACGGAGCGCCGGAGTTGCCGCCACCGCCGTACACCTCGGTGATGACCACGGTGGACGAGGCGGCGAGTGCCGGTGCGGCCGCGATCACGGCGACACCTGACACGACGAGACTGGAGGTGACCACAAGGGCGCCCAGGCGGCGCCGTGATCGGTTCTGGGCAGACATGTGCCGGATTCTCACACCCCCACCACCCCCCGCCAACCCCCAAGAGATGAACACCCGAAACCCACCCCCAAACCCACGGGTTCCCCTTCGCCCCCACCGCTCCAACCCCACGCCCTCAACCCGCCGAACCCACCCGCCGAACCCACCCACAGATTCCAGCCGCTGAACGCGCCCGCTAGGCCCACTCACGGTCCCCTGGCTGCTGGTGTCAGGTGAGGGTGTCGGTGGGTGGGGGGTTTGGGGTGGGGGTGGGGCGGAGGGAGATGAGGCGGTGGACCTGGAGAGGTTCGGCTTTGCCTTTGAGGTCGAGGAGGCCTATCGACTCGGTGACGGCCTCGGGGAGGAGGGCTTTGGTGCCGGGCCCGATGGCGACTCCTCCGCCGGGTGCCTTGCCCTCGATCCGGGAGGCGACGTTGACCGTGTCGCCGATGACTGTGTGGGTCCGGCCGCCCTCGGTGCCGAGCAGGCTGACCGAGGCGACTCCGCTGTTGATGCCGACCCGGAACTGCGGCCAGTCAGGATGTGCGGCCCGGACGACCGCCGCTGCCTCCTGCAGCGCCAGTCCGGCCGCGGCTGCCCGGGCCGCGTGGTCCGGCTGATCACCCCGTTTGTTGAACGTGACCATCAGCGCGTCCCCGATGATCCGATCCACCTCACCACCGTGCCTGCGAACCACCGGCGGTACGGCGACCTCGAAGTACGTGTTGAGCATGGCGGTGACCTCGCCCGGCTCGTGGTTCTCCGAGAAGGTGGTGAAGCCCTGGAGATCGGCGAAGAGCACGCTCAGTTCGCGGCGGCCGGACACGGTGTCGGCGAGGTACAGGTCCGAGAAGCGCTCCTCGTGCCACTGGATCCGCACCCCGGCGACCACGAGGATGAACGCGAGCAGGAGCAGTGCGTGCCATTCCCACCAGGACAGCGCCCAGTTCCGCGCGAAGACCAGCGCCACCATCGCCTCGCCCAGCAGCACAAAGGCCGCGATCATCGACAACAGCATCAGCGACGGTCGTTGCCACCACAGCCCGAGGTAGCGGATCGCGGTCACGGCGTACAGCAAGATCGCGGGCACAGCGAGCGCGGTCAGGATCCCATCGGCGCTCTCGGGCACCGAAGTACTGTGCAACGGCGGCAGCCGGGTCACCGAGGCAACCGCCCACAACGCCATCAGGACAAACAGTCCCGTGCGCAGAAGCCGCCCCCACCGCATCGCCCTCGGCAGCCGGGGACCAGTCAGGTTCGGGCTCGACAACAGCGCGAAGATCGACCCGATCGTGATCCCGACCGGCGTCGCCAAGACGAACCCGACATTGGGCGTATCGAGCAGTACGCCGGGAGTCGCCAGCGCGTGCAACGCCAGAAACCCCGCAGCCGACAGGAACGCCAGCGCAACGAACAGCACTCGCGGATCCCCACGCTGCAAGGCAGCAGCCCCGGTGGAATAAGCCAGTACTGCGCTCAGCGCCGCCGTGATCAGCACGAGCCAGAAGTGCGACGGGTGGTGCTCCCAGTGCACGTCGAGCTGTGGTCGCCGGATGAGCAACGCCAACCCCGCCAAGGGAACCAGCAGGGCCACAGCGGTGGCCACCAGCATCGCGGGGGAGTAGATGAACCGGCGCTTAGCCATCCGCGCCCTTGAAGTGCTCGTGGATCTGCGACACCACCACCGATCCTTCGCCGACGGCGGAGGCGACCCGCTTGACCGAGCCGCAGCGCACGTCGCCGACCACGAACAACCCGGGAATGGTGGTTTCGTAGGGCTTCGGCGGACGCGACTGCGTCCACAGGGGATCGGCCGCCGCGTCCGAGCCGGCGAGGACGTACCCGTGCTCGTCCCGCCCGATCTCCGGCAGCCACCGCGTCCCAGGCTCGGCGCCGATCATCACGAACAGCCCGTCGACGTTGAGGGTTTCCTCCGCGCCGGTCCGCCGATGCCGCAGCACGATGTTCTGCAACCTGCCCTCGCCACCTCCGCCGACGATCTCGCTCGACGTACGGACGACCACGTTCGGGGCCGCGTCGATCGCGTCGATCAGGTAGCGCGACATGCTCTGGACGAGCGACTCGCCCCGAATCACGATGCTGACCTGACGGCAGTAGCGGGCCAGGTGCAGGACGGCCTGCCCGGCCGAGTTGCCGCCACCCACGACACAGGCATCTCGATCGGTCAGCCCATGGGCCTCGGACACACTGGCCCCGTAGTACACACCGGCACTGGTCAGTGCTTCGAGCTCCGGGACGCCGAGCCGGCGGTAGGCCACCCCGGTCGCCAGGACGACGGCGCGCGCCGTGACCTCGCCGACGTCACTGATCTCCGCCAGGAAGCCGTTCGGCTTCTCCTCGAGCCGCGTCACCTGCCGCATGAGCAGGAAGTGCGCGCCGAACACCCACGCCTGCTGGTAACCGCGCTGCGCCAGTTCCGACCCGGTGACACCGCGCGAGAACCCGAGGTAGTTGCGGATGAGCGAGCTCGTCCCCGCTTGCCCGCCGATCGCCTCGCGCTCGACCACGAGCGTCCGAAGCCCCTCGGACGACGCATAGACGGCGGCAGCCAGCCCAGCCGGCCCGGCACCGATCACCAGTACGTCGAACGCGCGCCCCTCGTCCGCCAGAGTTGTGCGGACGCCCCACGCCTCGGCGACCTCGGCATCGGTCGGGTCGTGCAGGATCGTGCTGCCGACCGCGGCCATCCACACCAGTACTCCGGCCCCGGGATCCGGCTCGTGGATCGCGTGCAGGACATCGTTCGCCTCGGGGGAGCCGCTCGGCCGGAAGGCGTTCGGGATCCCGTTGCGACTCAGCAGACTCGTGATGGCGTGGGCCCGGGCCGAGTGTTGCTCGGCGATGACGACGACCTCGCGCCAGTTCGCGGTCTCGTTGCGGGACCACTCCTGGACGAACTCGGCGACAGTGCGGTGGAAGAGTTCGTCGCGGTTGATCCACGGCTTCAGGACGTAGTAGTTGATGTCGCCGACGGCCATCGCGGCCAGAATCGCGGCGGCCGTGTCGCGGTCGGCCCAGGCGCCCCACGGGATCAGCATCGCGCGCCGTGCGTCAGGATGCAGACTGCGGGCGCGGTGCAGGACCTCGGATCGCTCGGTGGCAGGAAGCTCGTGGTCGACCATGACGACCGCGACGCGTTGCTCGAGCTCGTGCGCGAGCTCCAGACTGCGCAGCGCGTCGGGCGCGGTCAGTTCGCCCCGGACCCGGAAGTCGACTCCGAAACTTCGCTCGAGCTCGCTCTCGAGCCGGTCCAGTCGCTCCGGGTCGACATCGACCACCAGCACCAGTGGCCTCGCCGCCCGGAGACTCGGCTTACCACCGGGTACCCCACCCATGCTGTGACAGTAAGTCCGGCGGTCGGGCTCGGCAACGGATCATACGTTTGATCGCCGGTCCTGTCCGCCCCAGTGGGACAGGACCGGCGACGCTCGCGACCGGTCCGCTCGTCGCGGGCCGGGGTTCGCTCCGCGATGGAGGAGCCGGATACACCTCCACCGCGGAGCAGAAGAGGCGCTAGTTCACGCTGACCGCGGACCAGGCCGCCGCGACACCCGCGCGCTCGGCGCTGGCCGCGCCGTACAGGTCGGTGGCCGCGTTCAGCGTCGCGGTCCGGGCCTGCGCGTAGGTGGTGCCGGTGGTCATGTACGTGGTGAGCGCGCGGTACCAGATCCTGGCGACCTTCTCGTGGCCTATGCCGGTCACGGTGCTGCCGTTGCAGGTCGTCGAGTTGTGCGGCAGGCCGCCGATGGTTTTGGCGCCGCTGCCCTCGGAGGCGAGGTAGGCGAAGTGGTTCGCCACGCCGGAGGAGTAGTGCACGTCCAGGTTGCCGACGCCGGAGGAGTAGCAGTCGACGGAGTTGCCGTCCTTGCTCGGCTTGTCCATGTACCGCAACGCCGGGCGGTCCTTCATGATCTCCTCGCCGATGTAGTAGTCGCCCGGGTCGTTGGCGTTGTTCGAGTAGAACTCGACCATGGTGCCGAAGATGTCGCTGGTGGCCTCGTTCAGGCCGCCCGACTCACCGGAGTACGTCAGGTTCGCGGTCGCCGAGGTGACGCCGTGGGACATCTCGTGGCCGGCCACGTCGATCGAGACGAGCGGTCCGGCGACCACGCCGTCACCGTCGCCGTACGTCATCTTCTTGCCGTCCCAGAAGGCGTTCACGTAGTTCGTGCCGTAGTGGACGCGGCTGGGGACGCCCTTGCCGTTGTTGAAGATGCCGTTCCGGCCGTGGATGTTCTTGTAGTAGTCGAACGTGGTCGCGGCACCGTAGTGCGCGTCCACCGCGGCCGAAGCCCGGTCGGTGTTCAGGCCGTTGCCCCAGTGGTTGTCGGCGTCGGTGAACTTGGCCGCCACCGGGCATCCGAATCCGAACAGCTGACACAGGATCGAGTCGGTCTTGTTCTGGGCGTCGAGGGTCGTTCCTCCGCCACGAACCGCGTCCGTCAGCGTGAAGCCACCCGTCGCCGTGGAAGTGTCGATCGGCACCGTCCCGGAGTACAGGCTTTTGCCGTCGCCAGTCGCCGTGTGGATGTGCTGCTCGCTCACCAGCTTGGCGCCCGTCAGCGCGTCCACCGTGGTGGTCACGTGGCTCGGGGTGCCGTCGGCCTGCGTCCCGCCGCTGGTGACCAGGTAGGCGAGTCGCGGGGCGCCCTTGCGGGCCTCGATCACCAGAGACGGCTTTCCCTCGGCCTTGAGGCCACCGGTGAGCGCCTTGGCGGTGGCCTGAGCCACGGAGACCTTCGGAATACGGCTGACGTCGGCAGAGCGGCTCAGGGTCAGGCTGGCGCCCTTCCACGCTCCGTCCTTGGCCTGGTGGACCACGACGTCGCCCCCCAGTACCGGCAGGCCGCCGATGCTGCGGTCCAGCCGGACGTGGCTGGAGCCGTCCTGGTCGACGATCACGTCCCGTACCGCGAACTTGTCGGCGCCGGTGGCTCGCAGCGTGCCGAGGTTCTCGGTGATCGCTGCCTTGGCCCGGGCGACCGCTGCGGCGGGGGTCGGGCCGGGGTCTGCCTTGGGCGCGGCGGTGGCCGTACTGGCCCCGGTGAACCCCAGAGCGGTTGCGGTCGCCACTGCGGTGGCAGCGGCGAGCAGGGCGGACTTGTTCATCCTCGTGCTCCTTCAAGAGTGTCCCGGGGGCCTCACGCCCCAGGAACGAGGTGCTGGAACGTTACCGCTCGGTCACCTAGGGTGGCCAGAGGTTGGGAAAAGTTGCCTTTCCCGCGCGCTCGCGCTCTTTTGGTCCGAGCCGGGCGGTAGCGTCGCGCCATGGCGGCGACCAAGGCAATCGAGCTGGACATCGCGGGGCGGACGGTCCGGGTCAGCAACCCGGACAAGCCGTACTTCGCGGACCGTGGACTGACCAAGCTGGACATCGTGAACTACTTCGTCGCGGTCGGCGACGGCATCCTCGGCGCGCTCCGGGACCGCCCGACCACGCTGGAGCGCTGGCCCGGCGGCTGGTTCGAGGGCGCGAAGCTGTCCACCCGGATGGACAACAAGGGCGACGCGTTCTACCAGAAGCGGGTCGCCAAGGGGGCTCCCGAGTGGGTGGAGACGGCGACCATCAAGTTCCCCAGCGGCCGGCCGGCGGACGAGGTCTGCCCGACCGAACTGGCCGTCGTCGCCTGGGCGGTGAACCTCGGCACCTTGACGTTCCACCCCTGGCCGGTGCGACGCCCTGAGCTCGACTCACCCGACCAGCTGAGGATCGACCTCGACCCCCAGCCCGGTACTGACTTCAAGAGCGCGGTAGCCGTCGCCCCGGCCCTCCGCGAACTCCTGGCCGAGCACGGTTTGGAAGGCTTCCCGAAGACCTCCGGCGGCCGCGGTCTGCACGTTTATGTGCCCATCGAAGCCCGCTGGACCTTCGTCGAAGCCCGCCGCGCGGTGATCGCCCTGGGCCGCGAGCTCTCGCACCGCCTGCCCGACCAGGTCACCGTCAACTGGTGGAAGGAGGAACGCGGCGAACGAGTCTTCATCGACTACAACCAGATGGCCCGCGACCGAACCATTGCCTCCGCCTACTCGGTCCGCCCCAACGCCAGAGCCCGCGTCTCCGCCCCCCTCCGCTGGGAAGAACTCGACGACGTGGTCCCCGACGACTTCGACGTCCTCACCATGCCCGCCCGCTTCGCCGAGGTCGGTGACCTCCACGCCGCAGTAGCCGAAAAGGCCTTCTCCCTCGACTCCCTCCTCGACCTCTCCGCCAAACACGAACGAGACCTGGGCGAAGCCGACCTCCCCTATCCCCCCGAATACCCCAAAATGCCCGGCGAACCCAAACGAGTCCAACCCTCCAAAGACCGAGACCGCCCCAAGGACTGACCTCCGGCGCCACGGGAAGCTACGTAGGGCGCTCCGCCGACGATCAGCCGGTCTGCGAGCTACCCCAACCACAAACCAAAACCACAAAGAACCTAGAAGGTCCGCAAAGCCCCGCCGTCGATCGGGATGATCGCTCCCGTCACGTAAGACGCGACCGGCGACAGCACAAACGCGGCCACCCGTCCGAACTCCTCCGGATTCCCGTAGCGCCGCAACGGGATCGTCTTCTCCGAGGCACGCCGCGCGGCGTCCGGGTCCCCGCTCTTCCCGTCCAGTTCCTTCAGCCGATCCGTGGCGATCCGTCCCGGCATCAGCCCGTTGACCCGGATCCCGTTCGGCCCGAGCTCGTCGGCCAGCGTCTTCGCGACCATCGCGAGCCCCGGCCGCAACCCGTTGGAGATCGCCAGCCCGGGAATCGGCGACTTCACCGACGACGAGAGCACGAACGCGATCGAAGTACCCTCCGAGCCCGCGCGCGCCACCGACCGCGCGATCCGCAGCCCACCAAGGAACACGCTGTCGAACGCCGCCCGCCAGTCGTCCTCATCCGTCTCCAGCGCGGTACCGGGCCGAGGCCCGCCCACACTGATCAGTGCCCCATGCAACGCGCCCCACTTGGCGATGGCGGTAGCGGCGAGTCGCTCAGCACTCTCCGGATCGGCGTTGTCCACCGATATGCCCACGACGTTCTCGCCCAGTTCCGCGGCGGCTCGTGAGATCGACTCTTCGTTCCGGCTTGAGATCACCAGCCGCGCGCCCTCATCGGCAAGAGCCTTAGCCGTAGCGAATCCGAGGCCGCCGCTGGCGCCCGTGACGATATAGGTGCGATCACGCAGTCCAAGGTCCACGCACCCATCCTGCCTCACCCGCCCCACTCCCGCTCCCGGCCGCATCGCCCCCTGTGGCATCGATCTCACCACTCGGACGCCAGTCTCGACCACCACACGCCCCTCCCACCGTCACCAAACGTCCTCACCCACCAATTCCCCGACACGCCGTACGTCGTCCGACTGGTGGCCGAAGGCAAGCAGCACCCCTCGCCGCAGTTGATGCCGTGGCCGGCTTGCCGGTACTACGGGGTGCCGGGCTGGGGTGAGCCGGCCTGCAGTTGTGAGCTGCCGGGGGGTGCGGGGTTAGTAGGCGGAAGGGCGGAGGGGAGTGTGGTCTGAGGTGGTTAGGTGCCAGGCGGTGTTTACCAGGCCCAGGTGGGAGAAGGCTTGGGGGAAGTTGCCGAGCATGCGTTTCGCGACGGGGTCGTACTCCTCGGAGAGGAGACCCACGTCGTTGCGGAGGGCAACTAACTTCTCGTAGAGGTTGCGGGCTTCACCGGTGCGGCCGATCAAGGCGAGGGAGTCGGCCAGCCAGAAGGAGCAGATCAGGAAGGCCCCCTCGTCGTCGGGGAGACCGTCGTCGACGTGTTCGGTGAGGTAGCGGCGGACGAAGCCGTCGACGGCTAGTTCCTTGCGGACCGCCTCGACCGTGCCGATCACCCGCGGGTCGTCCGGCGGGAGGAAGCCCACCTGGGGGATCAGCAGGGTCGACGCGTCGAGCGCCTTGCTCCCGTAGGCCTGCGTGAAGGTGTTCCGCTCGGCGTCGTACGCCTCGGCGCAGACCTGGCGGTGGATCTCGTTGGCCGTGGCGCGCCACTTCTTGGCCGGACCGCCCATCCCGAACCGCTCGACAGCCCGGGCCGCCCGGTCGAACGCCACCCATGCCATCACCTTCGAGTACGTGAACTGCTGGCGTCCGCCGCGCACCTCCCAGATGCCCTCGTCCGCCATCGGCCAGACCTCGCTCAGGTGCCGCATCAACCCGCGTTGCACCGACCAGGCTTCCTCGCTCGGCCCGGTCTGGGTCTCCCGGGCGAGGGCGAGCACATCCATCACCTCGCCGAACACGTCGATCTGCAGTTGGTCGGCCGCCGCGTTCCCGATCCGTACCGGCTGGGAACCGCCGAACCCGGGCAACCACCCGGCCTCGAGTTCGGTCAACCTGCGCTCGCCCGTGACGCCGTACATGATCTGCAGGTCGGCGGGTGCTCCCGCGATGGCCCGGAGCAGCCAGTCGCGCCAGGCCTGGGCCTCCTCGGTGTAACCCGAGCGGAGCATCGCCGCCAGCGTCATGGTCGCGTCGCGCAGCCAGCAGAACCGGTAGTCCCAGTTGCGCCGGCCGCCTAGCGACTCGGGCAGCGAGGTGGTCGGCGCCGCGACGATGCCGCCGGACGGCATGTACGTGAGCGCCTTCAGCGTCAGCAGCGACCGCGTCACCTCCTCGGCCATCTCGCCCGCGTCCGTACTGCGGCCGATCCACTCCGTCCAGAAGCTCTCGGTGGGCTCGAGCGAGCCGAGTGCGTCGGTCGGTTCGGGAGCGGGCTGGTGCGACTGGTGCCAGGTGAGCACGAACCACGCGCGATCACCCGCGCCGACGGTGAAATCGGCGTACGTCGCGAAGTCCCGGCCGTACTGGTGCACGTCACTGCGCAGGGCGACCGCGTCGGGACCGGCGACCGCCACGATCTGGCCGTCGAGCCGCCGCACCCACGGGGTCACGCTGCCGTAGTCGAACCGCAGCCGCAGCTCCGACCGCATCGACACGGTGCCGCTGATGCCCTCGACGATCCGGACCACGTCGGGCGCCTCGTCACGGGGCGGCATGAAGTCGAGCACCCGGACCGAGCCGGTCGGGGTGGACCACTCGGTCTCCAGCACGAGGGTGTCACCGCGGTAGTGCCGGCTGCACTTGGCGTCGCCGTCGCGAGGGCGCAGCCGCCAGTGGCCGTTGTCGTCGGTGCCGAGCAGTGCGGCGAAGCATGCGGGGGAGTCGAACCGCGGGAAGCAGAGC
This sequence comes from Kribbella sp. VKM Ac-2568, assembly GCF_004345365.1. Classification (GTDB taxonomy): domain Bacteria; phylum Actinomycetota; class Actinomycetes; order Propionibacteriales; family Kribbellaceae; genus Kribbella; species Kribbella orskensis. The sequence continues at coordinate 170,931 of NZ_SLVF01000017.1, read as the reverse complement.
CAGTCGATCGAGCCGTCAGTCGAGACCAGGGCCGCCGTCTGCAGGTCCCCGATCAGCGCGTAGTCCTCGATCCGCCGGTCCGGCAGTGACTGTCGCCGGCTCGGATCCACCTTCTCCGCCGACCCCACCTCCGCCGGCCGCACCCGCGCCGATCCCGCCTTCTCCGCCGACCCCGCCGCCTTCTCCGCCCGAGCCGCCTTCTCCGCCGGAGCCGCCGCCGGCTCCGCCCCCGCCGCCGGTTCCGTCCCCGCCGCCGGTTCCGCCGGACGTGCCGTCTGACCGGCTGCCGCCTTCTGACTTGTCACCATTGACGTCCTGTCTGGAGAAGTAGACCAATCCGCCGACGGCCAGCAGGGCGAAGAAGAACCACTGCAGCGCGTAGAAGAAGTGTGGCCCGTCGTCGATCTCCGGACCGGGGAACCCGCCGAAGGCAGGATCGGCCGCCGGCATCTGGCGATCCACGGTCAGGTACCCGTCGTACAGGGTGAGCCCCAGAGCGGACGCGAACTCCGGCCCGTTGATCAGCCGCGCGGTGCCGTCGACCGGCGTACCGCCGCTGGTGTGTCCGCCGCGCTCGCTGCGCCGCAGCCGGCCCGTCACGGACACCTCGCCGGACGGTACGGCGGGCACGTTGCCCGGGGCCAGCTCCGCGCCCTGCCGGGGCAGGAACCCGCGATCGACCAGTACCGCGCTGCCGTCGGCCAGCACCAACGGCGTGACGATCTCGAACCCCGGGCGGTCCTCCACGTTGCGGTAGCGCATCACGACCTGCTTGGAGGCGTCGTAGCGCCCGGTGACCACAGCGGTCCGCCAGTCATGCTGCTCGCCGACCACCCGCTCCGGTCCGACGATCTCGGCCAGCGGGGCCGGGGGAGCGGCCAGATTGCTGCGGGTGACCTCGTTGCGGGCCTTGCGTTCATCCAGCCGGTGCAGCTGCCAGCGGCCGAGCTGCACACAGACCCCGGCAAGGACCAGGATCACCAACGCGGCGGCGATCCACCGGGGATTCAACAGACGACGCGGCGTTCTCGGCACCCTTCGAACTTAAGCCATCCACCGGAACGCCCCGCGCTCGGCTGCCCGGGCCACGTAGTCTGGGGTCTGTGACAATGCCCAGTACGACGCTCGGCCTCGCCGACAACCACGGCCGGGTTGCCACCGATCTGAGAGTCTCCCTGACCGACCGGTGCAACCTGCGCTGCAGTTACTGCATGCCCGAGGAAGGGCTCGACTGGCTCGCCAAGCCCGAGCTGCTGACCGACGACGAGGTGGTCCGCCTGGTCTCGGTGGCCGTCACCCGCCTCGGCGTGGACGAGATCCGCTTCACCGGCGGTGAACCCATGCTCCGCCGCGGCCTGGTCGGCATCGTCGCCCGTACTACGCAACTGGACCCCCGGCCGGAGGTGTCCCTGACGACCAACGGGATCGGGCTGGCCCGGCAGGCGGAGGCGCTCAAGGAGGCCGGCCTGGACCGGGTGAATGTGAGCCTCGACACGATCCGGCCGGACACCTTCCAGCAACTGGCCCGCCGGGACCGTCTGAAGGACGTCCTGAACGGACTGGAGGCGGCCCACAACGCCGGCCTGGCCCCGGTCAAGGTGAACGCGGTCCTCATGCGCGGCGTAAATGACCAGCAGGCGCCGGAGTTGCTGCAGTTCTGCCTCGACCACGGCTACGAACTGCGGTTCATCGAGCAGATGCCGCTGGACGCGCAGCACGGCTGGAGCCGGGACACGATGATCACCGCCGACGAGATCCTGGAGATGCTCGGCGAGCGCTTCGGCCTGGAACCGGTCGACGCGGCGACCCGCGGCAGCGCTCCGGCGGAGTCCTTCACCGTCCAGGGCGGTCCGGCGACCGTCGGCATCATCGCTTCCGTCACCCGTCCGTTCTGCGGTGACTGCGACCGGGTGCGGCTGACGGCCGACGGTCAGGTCCGCGATTGCCTGTTCGCGCGGACCGAGTCGGACCTGCGGACCGCGCTGCGGGCAGGCGCCGACGACGAGGACCTGGCGGAGCGCTGGCGCAAGGCGATGCGGGGCAAACTGCCCGGCCACGGCATCGCCGACCCGAGCTTCCTGCAGCCGGCCCGGCCGATGTCGGCCATCGGCGGCTGACCCCCGGGGGCTGGCCCATCGACCACCGCCCCTTTTCTGAACCGGAAATTTACTTTTTCAGCTGTAACCTGCGTCGCTAACACACAGCAGACCGCGCCGAGGCGGACTTTCAGGCCTCGAAAGGCTCTACCTCGCGCAGGAAAGAACGCCGCGCCAGGAAGTCCGACAGGCTCTCCTTGTGCTCGTCACAAGCCAGCCAGGTCTTGCGCCGGTCGGGGGTGTGGATCTTCGGGTTGTTCCAGCGCACGGCCCAGGTCGCCGGCTTGCCGCATCCCTTTGCAGAGCAGACGGACGGCAGCTCTTCTTCAGTCATCAGTGAGGTCTCCCGGGGGCATTCCTGTCAGTGCAGGCAATTGTTCCTGACCACTCAATTATCAATAGCCTGGACAAAATGAAGCGACGTCGGACAGCCACGGGGGGAGCCGTCCGACGCCGCATCAAGTCTCTGAATTCCATCAGTGAACTTCAGAGCACGCGGGAGATTCTGACACGGATCAGTCTTGAGAATCCAGTCCCGGCGCGGATCACTTTTCGGTGTCGAGATCGGGACCCAGTTCGCCCCGGGCCGGCGGCACGTAGACCGCCGCTCCGGTGACCTTCGAGGTGCGTCGCGCGTTGGCCAGCACGACGGCCACCGACGGCAGGAAAACCGCGCCGACGATGAACATCCAGCGCCAGGGCGACGGGGTCAGCACCGCGAGCACGAAGCAGACGATGCGCAACGACATCATCCACGCGTAGCGGACGATCCTGCTGTCCAGATCCTCGGACCGGCCGGGCTGAGCACTCGTCACCGAGATGACGGTCTCGTCGGCCTTGTCACGGCGTCGCGGCATCTATCCTCCTCACCAACACCCAACGGTACGCCGCCGCGGAAGCGGTGGCGCACCCAGGCGAAGGGGAACTTCAATGACGGATCGCACCTACCGCGTGACCGAGATCGTCGGCACGTCCAAGGAGGGCGTCGACCAGGCGATCACGAACGCGATCACCCGGGCCGGCGAGACGCTGCGGCACCTGGACTGGTTCGAGGTGACCCAGGTCCGCGGCCACATCGTCGACAACGCGATCGACCACTACCAGGTGGGTCTCAAGGTCGGCTTCCGCCTCGAGGACTCCTGATCCCCGGAGTCCGCCGGACCACGCCGTACCGCTGATAACGCCGTACTGCGAACCACGCCCGGGCGTAGCGCGAACCGCCCGGGCCCGCCCGGTTCGCGGTACGGGCGGGTGCGGGCGATACCGTTCGTGCGGCAGCGCCCTCGACGGCGCCGTACATATCTGTGAGGAGAGGGATTCGTGGCCAGATCGGTACTCGTCACCGGTGGGAACCGGGGCATCGGACTCGCCATCGCGACGGCCTTCAAGGAGGCCGGCGACCAGGTCGCGGTCACCTACCGCAGCGGGGAACCGCCGGAGGGCTTCCTCGGCGTGAAGTGTGACGTCACCGACGGCGAGCAGGTGGAGGCCGCGTTCGACACCATCCAGGCCGAGCACGGCCCGGTGGAGGTGCTGATCGCCAACGCCGGCATCACCCGTGACACGTTGCTGCTGCGGATGACCGACGAGGACTGGGACGCGGTCATCGCGACCAACCTGACCGGCTCGTTCCGGGTCGCCAAGCGCGCCGCCAAGGGCATGCTGCGGCTGCGCCGGGGCCGGATCGTCTTCATCTCCTCCGTCGTCGGCCTGCTCGGCTCGCCGGGTCAGGTGAACTACGCCGCGAGCAAGGCCGGCCTGGTCGGGATGGCCCGGTCGATGGCTCGTGAGCTCGGCAGCCGCGGGATCACCACCAACGTGGTCGCCCCGGGCTTCGTCGAGACCGACATGACCGCGGTGCTGCCCGAGGAGACCCAGAAGCAGTACCTGAGCCAGATCCCGCTCGGCCGGTTCGGCCTGACCGACGAGGTCGCCAAGGTGGTGCGCTGGGTGGCCTCGGACGAGGCCGGCTACATCACCGGTGCGGTCATCCCGGTCGACGGCGGCATCGGCATGGGCCACTAGCCCCGCCCTCCGTACCACCCCTCCCAGCTCGACATTTTCCAGAAAGGGCAGTGCCCGTGGGCATCCTCGACGGCAAGCGCATCCTGGTCGCGGGCGTCACGCTCGACTCCTCGATCGGGTTCGCCACGGCCAAGGTGGCGCAGGAACAAGGCGCCACCGTGCTGATCTCGAACTTCGGCCGCGCGCTGAACATCACCAAGCGGATCGCCAAGCGGCTGCCGGTCGAACCGCCCGTGCTGGAGCTGGACGTCACCGATGCCGAGCATCTGGCCGCCCTGCCGGACGCGATCCGCGAGCACGTGGACGGCCTGGACGGCGTGGTGCACTCGATTGCCTATGGCAACCCGGAGACGATCCTCGGCGGCAAGTTCCTCGAGGGTCCGTGGGACGACGTGTCCCGCGCCGTGCACGTCTCGGCGTACAGCCTCAAGTCTCTGGCGGTGACTTGCGCCCCGTTGATGAGCCGGGGTGGCAGCATCGTCGGGCTGACCTTCGACGCCACCGTCGCCTGGCCGGGGTACGACTGGATGGGCGTGGCGAAGGCCGCGCTGGAGTCGACCTCCCGGTACCTCGCGCGGGACCTCGGCGCGCAGGGGATCCGCTGCAACCTGGTCTCGGCCGGTCCGCTGAAGACGCTCGCGGCGAAGGCGATCCCGGGCTTCGAGAAGTTCGAGGAGCCGTGGCTGGACCGCGCCCCGCTGGGCTGGGACCCGTCCGACCTCGAACCGACCGGCAAGACGATCGTCGGCCTGCTCAGCGACTTCTTCCCCTCCACCACCGGCGAGATCATCCACGTCGACGGCGGTTACCACGCGATGGGTGCCTGAATTGTCCACGTCCCTGGTGGAGCTCCGTGTCCTGGACGGAGCCAACCTCTACTTCAGCCGCGCGGCGGTCAAACTCACCCTCGACCTCACCGCGCTGATCGACGCCCCGGCGCCGGCCGCGAAGGCGTACGCCTCGGCGCTCGGCCTGGGCACCACTCGGCCGGGCCGGATCGGGTCGGGCTTCCGGCAGCGGTTCGCAGTACGGGTGGTCGGCCACATCGTCCGGCGGATCGCCCGCGAGGCGGGGATCGGCCGGATCGGCGTCCGGGTCCGCTCGGAGTCGGACGTGCACCGGCTGGTCGTCGCGTTCCCGTGGGCGCACGAAGGCCGCGCCCGGGCGCTCGGCCAGGCGATCGTCGACGTCGTCGACGCGTTCGGCGCCGACGAGCTGCCCGAACTGGTCGCCTCCGTCGGTGACCGGGTCCGCAACGAGCCGGCCGGCGACCCGCCGCCTACCCTGCGCCCGAAGGTCCCCGTGGTCGCCGTGACCGGCACGAACGGCAAGACCACGACGTCCCGGATGATCGCGCACATCGGCCGGGCCGCCGGGCTGCACGTCGGCTGGTCCAGCACCGACGGCGTGTACTTCGACGGCGAGCTCGTCAAGTACGGCGACTTCTCCGGTCCGAGTGGCGCCGGTCAGGTGCTCTCCCAGCCGGGGGTCCAGCTGGCGGTCACCGAGACGGCCCGCGGCGGCATCCTGCGGCGCGGGATCGGCGTCGCCTACAACGACGTCTCGGTGGTCACCAACGTCACGGCCGACCACCTGGGCCTCGGGGGCATCGACACCGTAGACCAGCTCGCCGAGGTGAAGGCCGTCGTCACCAAGATCACCAGGCCGCGCGGCTGGTGCGTCGTGAACGGCGACGACCCGCGGACGTTCGGGATGCGGCTCGGGTCGCCTGCCAAATGCTGGGTGTTCTCCCGCGACCCCGACTCGCCGTCTATCCGCACGGTGCTCGACGAGGGCGGCCGCGCGACCACCGTGCTGGACGGGTTCATCACCGTGCTCGACAACTCCAGCGACGCCGAGCCGCTGCTGAAGGTCGTGGACGTCCCGATGACGCTGTCCGGCCTGTCGCACTACAACGTCGAGAACGCGCTCGCGGCGACCTCGGCCGCACTCGGGCTCGGCCTGTCCCGCAGCGCGGTGATCGAGGGACTCACCACGTTCACGCCGAGCGAGAACAACCCGGGCCGGATGAACATGTACTCCATCCGCGACTTCACCGTGGTGATCGACCTGGCCCACAACGAGGCGGGGCTCGAGGCGCTGCTGGAGATCATGAACGGCGTCCGTGAGCCGGGTGCCCGGCTGCTGCTCGCGCTCGGTTCGCCGGGTGACCGGGCCGACGACATGGTGACCGCGATGGGCGCGATCGGTGCCCGCGGCGCGGACCGGGTGGTGATCGGGCACAAGGGTGACTACCTGCGCGGCCGGCCGCCGGAGGAGCTCGAGGCGGTGTTCCGCGAAGGCACCAGTTCGGTCGGCGTCGACGACGTACCGGCGTTCCCGAGCGAGCTCGACGCGGCCAAGGCGCTGGTCGGCGAGGCGCAGCCCGGTGACGTGGTCGCCGTGATGTCTCTGCAGGATCGGGCGAGTCTTGACGCGTGGTTGCGGTCCGAGGGGGCTACCGTCGATAACCCGGAGACCTTGAAGAGCAAGGTCGAGCGAGCACAGCACTGATCCCGGGCCCCTCCGCCCGGGGCCGGAACGAGGTGTCATGCGCTACTTGTGGTCGGTGCCTGCGGCGGTGATCGTCTGGTTCGTGCTCGGCTTCGCGCCGACGTACCTGAACGCGCTGCCCGACGGCTCGACCATGTTCGTGCCGGCCCGGATCGATCTGCTCGTACTCGGCGGATTCGCCGGGGGAGTGGTGGCCGGGCTGCTCATCCGCCGGATCCGGATCGTGGTGCCACTCGTCCTCGTGGTTGCCGGCGGAACCTGGTGGCTGAGCGGGAATCTCCTGTCGGCCAAGGGATTGTTGCCCGCGCTGCTGGTCGCAAGTGCCATCGGTGGGCTCTTCGGGGCCCTCGGCACCCGTAGTTCGGTGGTCGCCGCCTTCGCCCTCGCCGTGCCGGTCGCGTGGTACGCGCTGCGCCCTGCCTCCGAGCTGGAGACCTGGCGGTGGCTGTGGCAACTGAACGGCCTGCTGGTCGCCGTCGGTCTCGCCCTGCTCCTGTACGTCGCGTGCTGGCGGCGCGGGTGGCGTTCGGCGTACTACTGGGTGCCTTTGGCAGCGGTCTACGTGGCGTCGTTCGCCGTGGTGGATGGCGCGCAGGCGATCACCCAGGCGAGGGGCCGTAGTACGGACGAGGTCGCCGACGCGGGGACGGACGCGTTCTTCCAGACTTTCGAGCCGCTGCTCAGGGAGTACTGGCCGTGGTTCGTGCTGGCGGTGCTCCTGGCGATCCCGATGGTCGCGCTCAAGATCCGCGCGCTGCCGCCGCCCCCACCGCCGCCCTCCCCGTACGACGACCGCGGCAACGACGCGGTGCTGTCCGACGACCTGGACTGGATCGACCGCGAAGAGCCCAAGCGCCGGCTCATCCCACGCCGCGAACCCGTCGGCTGACGCCGCGGCGCGCCGGACCGAACCGCTTTAGTGACGCGTCATCCATAAACTCTCCGGTGTCAGGGAACCGCCCATCTTCCCGGAGGACCGTGTGAAATCTCGTCTCGCCCTCGCCGCCGCAGCAACCGCGACCATCTCGCTCGGCCTCGTCGCGCCGGCATCCGCTCAAACACCCGCCAAGGCTTCGGCCGCGTTCGAGTGCCGGCCCGGCATCGCGTGCTTCTACGAAACCACCGCCTTCAGCGGCAACTCCGTCCAGTACTCCGACCCGAGCACCGGCTGCACGGTGTTGCCGTTCGCTCCGGGCTCGCTGTTCAACTGGAGCAACAAGGACATCTACCTCTACACGACCTCCAACTGCACCGGTACAGCGTCGCTCGAACCGGCCAACAATTTCCACAGCTACCCAGGCCGCACCTTCCGGAGCTTCCGCGCCTCCTGACCCCAACCCACCACCTCCACCCCCACGACCACTCCCGGACCCGCGTCAATCCCCGGACCCGCGTCAATCCCCGGACTCGCGTCAGTTCGCGAACCTGCGTCAGTCGCCGGACTCGCGTCAGTTCGCGAACCTGCGTCAGTCGCCGGACCCGCCGCCGACGCGCCCCGGCTCCGGTCTCGCGGCCCCGTGATTGCGCTGATCCTGCGCACCTGGTCCAGGCGGCTTCGCGCGGCGCGGGAGCCCGCGCGGCTCCGGCGCCGTACCCGGATCCCGCGGAGGTCCTCGTCCCGCGCCCGGCGGACTTTGTGCTTCGAATGAGTGCCCGGGACCGTGGGAAACACTCGGCCGGTGCACAAGGTCGCCGGGATTGGGGCCCGGGGACTTGGGCTTCGGGTGGGGTGGTTGGGGCCCGGGGAGGTGTTCGGCTGGTGCACAAGGTCGCTGGGGTTGCGGCGAGGGCGGGGACTTTGTGCTTGGAGTGAGTGCCCAGCGCCGCGAGAGGCGCACGGCTGGTGCACAAGGTCGTCGGGACTAGGCGAGGGGCGGGACTGCGGCGAGGGGCGGCGGACTTTGGGCTTCGAATGAGTGCCCGGGACCGTGGGAAACGCTCAGCCGCTGCACAAGGTTGCCGGGAGATGGGGCCCGGGGACCTTGGGCTTGGGGTGGGGCTTGGAGTGGGGGGAGGGGCTAGCGCAGGAGGGGTTGGGCTAGCCATCCGCCTGGGTGGAAGCCCGGTGGGATTGCGAAGACGGCTGAGCCGATGGTGGTGGTCCACTCGTTGAGGGCGTCCGCCGCGTCCAGACGAGCCAGCAGCGGGAGGAACTGGCCTGCGACGTCGGCCTGGTAGCTGAGGAAGATCAGGCCGGACTCGCGGGTTGCGCCGGTGTCCTGGACGTAGTTGAGGCCCTTGCGGAAGATCCGGCGACCGTCGTTCGTCGAATGGTGGGAGAGCCGCGCGTGCGCGTTCTCGGCGATCACCAGGCGACCATCGGCGTCCCGCTTCTCGAGATCCAGTTCGTCGTGCTCGACCGACCCCGTGAGCGGAGCACCGGTGGAGAGCTTCCGGCCGACCGCGCGTTCCTGTTCTGAGCGGGTGAGCTCGTCCCAGGTGTCCAGGTTCATCCTGATCCGCCTGACCACCAGCGTCGTACCGCCCCGGAACCAGTCGGGGCCGTCCGTCGACCACACCGTGCTGTCGAACTCCGGAGTACCGGGGGCGGGGTTGCCGGTGCCGTCCACCTGGCCGAAGAGGTTCCGCCCGGTGGCAGGTTTCCCGTCGGCGCCGGTGCCGTTCCAGAATCCCGTCTGCCGCCAAACCGGCCGCGCGAACGGAGCCGCATCAGCCACGAGACGCCGTACTGCGTGAACGACCGACACCGGGTCGTCCGCACCGACGAGCAGCAGGAGATCGCCACCAGACCACGCCGGCTGCAGGCGATCGTGCGACATCACCGGCAGATCGTCGAGCCCACCAGGTTTCAACCTAGCAAGCCCTGGCAGGGCGAACACCCGCGGTCCGAAGCCAACGGTTGTCGTCAGTGCGACGCCGGGGAGGGCGAGCTCCGGGGCAGTGTCGCCGGGTGCGGGGCGACCGGCGCTCAGGGCAACGATGTCCGCCGTCCAGAGCCGCATCAGCCGGCCGAGCGCCGCCCGATCGGTGCCGCTCAGCAGGTTGAGTGCGACCAGCTCGGCGTGCTTGGGTGACGCCGCCGCGACAGCAGGCTGGTGATCGCCATACGGCTCGATATCCCGGACAACGACTGTGGCCTCGGTGCTGCTGGCGGCGGGGTCATCCTTGCCCAGCACAACAGCTACGCCGGTGACAGCGGCACCAGCAGCGGCGGCTCCGGCGTACCCGAAGAGTTGCCGTCGAGATGGCCGCGCGGTCAAGGTGTGCTTGTGGGTGTGGCGGACGGGTGGTAGTGCTCTTCCTCCTCGCTGAACGCCTTCACCGGCACCGTCAGGTCGTGCGAGGAACCGTCGGAGAACTTCAGCGTCAGCGGTACTTCGTCACCGGGCTTGAGCGCCTGCTTCAGACCCATCAGCATCACGTGGTCGCCGCTAGGCGCGAGATGGGCGTGGGACTCGGCCAGGACGTTGATGCCACCGGCCTTCTCCTGCATCACCATCTTGCCGCCTTTCATCGCCATCTCGTGCAACTGCACCACGCCGGCCGCCGGAGAGGTTGCCGAGGTCAACTTGATGTCCGTGCCGCCCGGGTTGGTCAGGGACATGAAGGCGGCCGTCATTGTCGTGTCCTTGGCGCCGACGGTCGCTCGCACCCAGGCGTCCTCGACCAGAACACCAGGTGTCGTGGCGGCGGCCTGCGTCGCGGAATCCGCCGAGGCCTGGGGCGGAGCCGACGATCCGCAGGAGGACAGCAACAGAGGGAGGGCGACGGCCAGACAGGCCGTCAGCAACTTGGTCTTCACGGACAGGCCAACGAGGCTTCCCCTAGCCGAGTTCCCCCTGAGCGGGGACACACAGTGTGTCCCCGCTCACGGTCCGTCTACTCCTCTGACGGGGAAGCTTCCTCGTCAGAGCGGACGAAGTCCGGGTCGCCGCCCTCGTCGCCGAACCGGGCGCCCGCCTGGGCCAGGTGGGACACCGATTCGAGCTCCGCCAGCACGGTCTGATGCTGGTCGACGCAGAGCACCACGAGGTCACCGGGGTTGGACCTGCTCAGGGCGTGCCGGACCGCGGTCAGCTCGTCGATCACGGTCTCGACCTGGCGACAGCGCGCACCGTTCTCCATCGCGGTACGGACGCCCTCGCTGACGAGCTCGGCGGTGCTGCCACGTTGCCGGCCGCGCAGCCGCGCGTCCTCGCGGACGATCACGACGTCGAAGTGCTGCGCCGCGACCTCGCCCAGTTCGCGCATGTCGTCGTCCCGCCGGTCTCCCGCGGTCGCGATCACGCCGATCCGCGACGGCCGGCCGAGCTCGGACGACGCGTTCAGGCTCTCGCCGAGCTTGTCGACGAAGTCGCCGAGCATCCGCATCGCCGGCGCGTTGTGGCAGTAGTCGACGATGACGGTCCGCCCGTCGACGTCGATCTCGTTCAGCCGGCCGGGGGACAGGTAGTACGACGTGTTGAACGTCCGCAGTCCCTGCCGGATGTCATGCAGGGGAGCTCCGGCCGCGAAGGCTGCCGCGGCGGCGGCCATCGCGTTCTGCACGTTCATCATCGCCCGCCCACCGAACGTTGCCGGCAGCAAGTGGGTCCACGCCAGCTGCATCGACCGCCGGCCGTGCTTCATGATGATCATGTCGCCGAGGTCGGAGCGGTCCAGCACGACCGCACGACCACCGCGCCGGCAATGGCCCTCGATGTAGTCGCGGACCTCGCTGCCAGGCTCGGAGACGCTGAACCACACCACCTCGCCCGAGCACTTCCGCCGCATCTTGCGCACCAGCGGATCGTCGGCGTTCAGTACTGCGAACCCGTTGCGCGGCACCGCCTCCACCAGTACGGCCTTCACGTCGGCCAGTTGCTCCAGGGTGTCCACCCCGCGCATACCGAGGTGGTCCGGCTGGATGTTCAGCACCACGGCGACGTCGTTGCGCTGGTAGCCGAGGCCCTCGCGCAGGATCCCGCCGCGAGCCACCTCGAACACGGCGAAGTCGACGCGCGGGTTCTGCAGCACCATCCGGGCGGACTTCGGCCCGGACGCGTCGGACCGGATCACCAGCCGTTCGTCGATCACGATGCCGTCGGTCGAGGTCATCCCGACCTTGCGGCCCATCCCCTTGAAGACGTGGCTGATCATCCGGGACGTGGTCGTCTTGCCGTTCGTCCCGGTCACCGCGACGATCGGGATCCGGCTGGTCGCGCCCGGCGGGAACAGCATGTCCACCACCGGCTTGGCGATGTACTGCGGGTCGCCGATCGTCGGGTTCGTGTGCATCCGGAACCCAGGGGCGGCGTTCACCTCGCAGATCGCGCCGCCGGTCTCGCGGACCGGCTGGGTGATGTCCGGGCAGATGAAGTCGATGCCGGCGATGTCCAGCCCGATCATCCGGGCCGCTTCCTCCGCGATCTCGACGTTCTCCGGGTGTGCCTCGAAGGTGCGGTCGATCGAGATCCCGCCGGTCGACATGTTCCCGGTGAGCGTGAGCTTCACCATGGTGTCCTCGGGCGGCACGTCGTCCAGCTCGAAGCCCTGGCTGCGGACCAGTTCGCGCGCGCCCGCGTTCACCGTGATCCGGGTCAGGATCTTCTCGTGGCCGACGCCTCGCCGCGGGTCCGCGTTGGTGATGTCCACCAGTTCGGCCACCGTGTGCACGCCGTCGCCGACGACGTGCGCGGGCACCCGCTCGGCGATGGCCTCCATCCGGCCGTTGATGATCAGGCAGCGATAGTCCTTGCCGGTGACGAAGTTCTCCACGATCACCGAGCCGCGGCGCGACTGCTCCGCGGCGATCGGGAACGCCTCGCGCAGTTCGTCCGCGTCCTTCAGGTTCAGACAGACGCCACGACCGTGGTTGCCGTCCAGTGGCTTGCACACGACCGGATAGCCGATCTTGTTCGCAAGCTGTACCGCGTCCTCCACGTCGCGGACCGAGCCGGACCGCGGCACCGGAAGTCCCGCCGAGGCCAGCAACCGGGTGGTCAGGTCCTTGTCGCTGGCGACGTCCACCGCGATCGAGCCGGTCTCGGACGTCATCGTGGCCCGGATCCGCTTCGCGTGCACGCCTTGTCCGAGCTGGACCAGGCTGAACTTGTTCAGCCGGATCCACGGGATGTCACGGGACACCGCCTCGTCGACGATCGCCTGGGTGGACGGCCCGAACGCGGTCCGCTCGGCCTGCTTGATGAACCGCTCGAGCTCGGTGGTGAAGTCGAACCCGGGATCCGGCTGCACCAGGTGGTTCACGAACCGGACTGCGAGTTCACCCGCGGCCAGGCCGACCGCCTCGTCGGCGTACGCGTAGACGATGTTGTACCGGCCGGGCACGCCCTTGACCTGGCGGGTCTTGCCGCGCCGCATGTCGTGGCCGGCCTCTTGCTGCAGTTGCAGCGAGACGTGCTCGGCGATGTGCCCGAGCCAGGTGCCCTCCTGCAGCCGCTCGATGAAGCCACCGCGCCGGCCGCGCGAGCAGTGGTGCTGGTCCAGCCGGGGGAGGTACCCGAGCAGCCGCTCGGTGAAGCCGTCGATCGTGTTGGAGGGGAAGTGCTCCAGCGACCCCAGGTCGACCACCAGCTGGATGGCGGGGTCGTAGCTCCACACGTTCGGGCCCCGGTAGACCCGGGTCTCGATGATCTTCAGGTCCGGGCTGGGGGTGCCCTGGGTCTGGTCGGCGGCGGTATCGGTCATTCGGTCCCACTGTCTGGTTGCGGCCCTGGAGTCGGCCCTGGCTCGGTGTCTGGTCGGCTGAGTTCGGCGCCCGCGCTCAGAGGCTCGGTCGCCTCCGGTCTGGACTGCCCGGCGGCCGACGATCTGGACTTCTTCGCCGTGGCCGCCTTCTTGGCCGGCGCCGCCGCCTTGGCTGTGCGGCGCCCGGCCCGGCGCTTGCGCTCGGCGTAGTACGCCGGGGAGACGCCCTCGGCGGCGATCTCCTTGGCGAGGTTGCGCAGATCCGCCTCGGCGGCCTCGATCGAGGCGATCTCCTCGGCCGGCGGCTGCGCGCCGTACGAGAGCAGGACGCGGGCCTTGAGGTCGAAGGTCGCGGTCGCGGGGAGCACGTGCAGGACGACGCCGGACGCGAGGATCGCCTCGGAGCGGCTCGCGTAGTGCGCGTTCGAGGTGATCCGGCTGCCGTCGAAGATCGTCACCGCACCCCGCCCGACGACCTCCAGGTGAGACCCCCGTACGACGGCCGCGGTGTCCTCGTCGACGCCGATCCCGAGCAGCCCGGGGGACTGCGCCACCAGGGACAGCAGGCGGCCGTAACGGTTGCGCTGGGCGAAGTGCTGGTCCACGATCGCGCCCTGGACCAAGCCGAGCCCGCCGGCCAGCTGGCTCATCCGCTGCCGCGGGGTCGCCCCGGAGCGCCCGAACGCGATCATGTGCTCGGCCAGGATGCTCGCGCCGGCCGACGTACCTCCGACGGCCGCGCCCCGGGCATGAGCCGCGGTCACGGCCCGGCCGAACGCGGTACCGGTGACCACGCCGCTCAGCTTGAGCTGGTTGCCGCCGGTCATGAAGATCCCGGTCGCCTCGTTCAGCGGCTCGATGAAGGCGGGGTCGTCGGCGTCCTCACGGTTCTCCGGCCGTACGCCGACCACGCTGGCGGCCCCGAGCGCGGCGAACAACGCCGAGTAGACGTCGACCACGTCCGGCCCCAGCGCGGAGGCGGTCGGAACCACCACGATCCGCGCCTTCGAGCCGCCCGCCGCCTCGACGAACTCCTGCAGGACCATCCGCTTCTTCAGCTTGTCCTCGGCCCCACCAATGGCGAACAGAGCCCCCGGCCCGCCCGTCGTCACCCCACCCTGCTGTTCAGACATAGCCGAACAATAAGTGCTCCACCCCCCGACCACCCCATGGCAACCCGGCGTGCCCGCTCTCGGCGGACCCGGAGTCAGGCGGTGCGGGCCTTCGGGATGGGCCAGACCATGGGTGGCCAGGGGCATGGCGACGACGGTCCACCAGGCTGTTTGGCGCTGTGGCTGAGGACGGCCACCAGGATCTTGATGCCGAGCACGGCGCCGAGTTGACGCCACTGCGTCCAGGAAATCACCTGCGCTAGCAGGTTGATCTAAGACCTGCCAGCCAGCTGAAATCTAACAACTATGTAGGGAGAAAGAATCAGGAAATATGACCTACCAAGCCGGAAGTGAGTGAAGTGGTTCTTGATTTAGAGAGGGTGGTGGAAGAATGGACCTTCTGTGGAAAAAGCCAAGGTCCCATTTGGTGGCGTGACTTAGGCATATGTCAGGTCCAAGGCATCATGGAAAGCAGGATGAATTAAGAAGAACTGAACACGGGAGAGCTTGGAGGGGCGGTCGAGATGATCCGGATCTTGGTAGCTAAACACAGGTGGGTGGCCGTTGTGAATGCATCCAATAAAGCCAATGTCGAACAGAAGGCCTACGAGAGATTTATATTTGTCGGACCAGGTCCCCTGCTTCGGGTTCCAAATCTCTGAGGTCAGTTTTCCTAGCCAGTCGGTTCCGATGAAGTCATGATCTGCCGTGAGCATGGCAATGTCATCGAGTATCAATCCCATTTGATCCGGAGTTAGCTTCCGGCCTTTTCCTTCGAAAATAGAGAAAACCTCATCGATCCCTGGGAATGTCGGCTTCCACTCATCTCTTAGCGCGAGGCGTCTGTTTCTGGAGTAGGCAGACTCAGCATCGTGAATTCTATCCCAGGTTATACGAGGCTTACCTGCAGTGCCTTCAAGGCACTCATTGAGATAGGCAATTACATCGCGAGGCCTCATCAGCGTCCGGCGGAGGATGAATTCAAGAGCATCACCCCGAGTCTTGTTGGTGGAAGGCAGTAGGTCGCGTATGCCTCTGAGGGCTATTCCTACTCTCAGGCCCGCGGCCTTTGCTCTCTCGTTCAGCATCGCTTCCAGGTCTGCGGCCGACCATTGGATGCGCATTGACAAGGCCCTGAACTTCTCCTCCTGGCCGCCGGTTCTGCGACCGAAGTCCAAAGCCTCGAAGATATTCGTCCTAAGCGCAACGATCACCTTGAGATTCTGCACACGCTGTAGATCCAGGACTGCTCTGAATAGGCAGCGAATCAGCGCGTTGGTCACCGAATCGTCGACCCAATCCTGATCGAGATCATCTATCACGACGAACGTGAAATTCTGTTTCGAGTCGAGTATATCCTCATCGAGTACTTTGATCATTTGGTTCAGGCGTGGCAGTTGCGTCTCATTCACGATACGCTGATACCTGGCAACTATTTCAGACTTGTTTTCGGTGATTTTAGTTGAGCCTTGCGTTATGCCTCCGCGTAACCCTTTCGCTTCGACTCCTGCCTCTGACTGAATTTGTGTTTCGAAGCGGTCTGCTATTTCTCGAACGCGCTCATCGGCTTCACACCAAAATTTCCCTTGAAATTCATCCAAATATTTCAGAGCCTCCACTTTGCTTTTGTCGCGCTTGATTCTATCGGCAAGATTGGCCAAGAAATTCTGCTTTGCGGTTGGAGAATCAACCTGATAGCGATGCCTTATTATCTCGACTAAAAGAACATGCTTCCACAGGGCAATAAACAGGGGATCAAGATGCACGCCTTCGGCGCTAAGCCAACGAATCGACTGAAGGTCGGCAACGTACGTCAGTGAAAGATCCTCTGGCGTTATCCGGATTACATGTTCGGGATACTGAAGCTCAAGGCGTCGAAGTATCGCAGATTTGCCACTACCCGTGCGACCGATGATGAAGCACCTATGGTCGTCGCGTGATGAAATCGCCTTGTACTGCGTTGTTTCGTAGAACGCATCTTCGAGGAGAGGATCCGCCTCGGCTTGTTGCCCTCCCAGATAAAAGCCTGAGCTCACGCGCGGCGCATGCTTGCCTCTTGCCATGTTTTCCCCCAGTTGTCACGCCTTGTGATGACGGGATGCTAGCGCGGGCATCGTCGCGACGGAAGACCACCGACATAACACGTCGAAGCCGGTGGGTATCAGCGAGGGTCAGGCCGGTTGTCCGCAAAGGAGTAGCCTCCAGCCAGTCTTTATCAACCATGCCGACCCTCACGTGGAAATCGCTACCGTCTCCTGAAGGTGGCTTGGTTCCTGCCCGGTATAGCTAAGGTGCTGTAGCACGGTGTGCGCGCAATGGCCGCCACGCCACGCGTTGGCGGGCCGTGTAGCCATCAATCGCTAGAGGTGGTGCCGGGCTGGGACGGGACCGCAGCCCCGGCACCACCTTTTACTGCTGGCTGGGCTTGCCGTCGGTGCCGCAGATGTAGCCCGCCTTGATGTAGTTGTCGACTCGTCGCTGGAGCTCGGCCGGGTCCCAGGCATTCAGGAAGTCGCCGTGGAAGGGGTAGCCGGGGGCTGTGGTGACGAGTTGGCCGTTGCGGGTGCCGGCCAGGGTGAGGCCGGCTCCGTTCACTGGGTAGGTGATGAGGAACTCGAGCCGCGGTACGACGACCGGGTGGCTCGCGGGGCAGGTGGCGCCGGTGGGCACGCCATGTGGTCCTTGTGGTTCGGCGAGTCCAGCCGTACGCCGTCCCAGCAGGTCGGGAAGTCGAGGTAGTTCTCCAGCTTCGAACCGGCCGGGCAGATCAGGAAGTCGCGGCTCGACTGGCTCTGCCTGACGCAGGACCACCTTGCCGCCGGGTTCTGGTCCGGGCTGGTCGCTGCCGATCACGTACCGAAGCTCTTGCGGATAAGCCGTCGCGCGGGTCCGGTCGGTGATCCCCTGGTAGTAGATGGTGACCCGCTCCGGCGCCACCGGTACTCCTACCACGGAACCGGCGTGGCCTGCAGTCGAGCCATTGCCGCGGCCTCCGTCGCGTCAGGCGCCTGCCCGTGGTTCATTGTCGAGTGGTCCACCATCGGGTGCTCCGGGGCGGCCTCGGCCTGCTGATGAACCAGTACTGCGGCGGCTGCCGCGACCAGCACGACTCCCGCGGCTGGGTCCTTCTTCGCGCGCATGTCAGTGGCCGAAGGTGAACCAGTTGAGGTTCACGAAGTCAGCCGGCTGACCGCTGGTGAAGGTGAGGTACACGTCGTGCACCCCGGTGACGGCGCCGATGTTCGCCGGGACTGTCCGCCAGCTCTGCCAGCCGCCTGTGTTGGCGATGGCGAAGCTGCCGATCGGTGCGTTCGACCTGTTGTCGAGGCGCACCTCGACGAGGCCGCTGACACCGCCTGAAGCACCTGATGCCACCCGGC
The DNA here is from genome assembly GCF_004345365.1 of Kribbella sp. VKM Ac-2568. Lineage (GTDB taxonomy): Bacteria > Actinomycetota > Actinomycetes > Propionibacteriales > Kribbellaceae > Kribbella > Kribbella orskensis. Next base: position 153,156 of record NZ_SLVF01000017.1, on the reverse strand, counting down.
CGCTGAACTGATGTGCCGCCGAGCTGCTGAAGTCGATGCTGCGATACATGGCCCAGTCGCCGTTGCCCAGCTGCATGAGGTTCTGCCCGCCGCCTGAGTCAGTGGTGGTCTCCACGCCAGTACCGCCTTGCTGCGTGTAGGACTCGGCCTGGATGGTGCTGTAGGCACTGCCTCCGCCGCCGGGCGGGGGAGTGGTCGGCGGGGTAGTGGGCGGCGTGGTGGGCGGGGTGCCGCCGCCCTTCGTCGACACCGCCACGTAGTCCACGATCATCGGGCGGTCCGGCACGGTCTCGGCCCGCGGCGTGGGACCGTTCAGCGCGTCGGGGAAGGCGCCGCCGATCGCGAGGTTCAGCAGGATGAAGTACCCCGCGTGGTTCGTCATGTTGGCCCAGGTGTCGGCCGGCAACTGCCCCTGGCTGACCGAGTGGAACTGCTGGCCGTCGACGTACCAGCGGAACTGGTTCGGCGAGATGCTCTGGTCCCACTCGAACCGGTAGGTGTGCAACGCGGACTGGCACGACGAGCCGGGACAGGCCCTGTTGCTGGCGATCCCGCTGGTCTCGTTGCACGGGCCGCCGGGGTTCACGCCGCAGTGCAGGACGCCCCAGACGGAGTTGATCCCGTTGACGTTCTCCATGATGTCGAACTCGCCGATGCCCGGCCAGTTCCAGTAGTTCCCCCGGTACGGCTGGCCGAGTGCCCAGAACGCGGGCCAGTACCCGAGTGCCGCGTTGCCCGTCACGTTCGGCATCTGGATCCTGCCCTCGATCGCGAGGACGCCGCCGGAGGGTGGCTTGAAGTTGCTGCGCTGCGTCTCGATCCGGGCCGACGTCCAACTGCCGGCGGCGTCCCGGCGTGGCGTGATCCGGAGGTTCCCGGCGCCGTCCAACGCGAGGTTGCTGGTGCTGTTCGTGTAGTTCTGGATCTCGCCGGTGCCCCAGTTGCCGGGGCCGCCGGGGTAGCCGTGGCCGGTGTCGATGATCCAGTTGGCGCTGGAAGGCAGCGAGCCTCCGGCGCCGTCGAAGTCGTCGCTCCAGACCGTCGTCCATCCGGCGGCGGACGGGGGAACGCTCGCCTGGGCCGCGATGGTCAGCGGGACGGCGACCAGGACGGGGGCGAGCAGGACGCTGAGGATGGTTCGGCGACGTGTGGATGGTTTGTTCGGGCGGGAACGCATGGCGACCTCCACGGTCTTGGACCGGCGCCATCACCAGTGCGGCGCCGAAAGGTACGAAGTATGCCTATGGGAGCGCTCTCATCGCCGTGTGTCAACGGCTCGTCACGCTGGATCGCGTCAAGACCGCGAGGGAACGTTCCCGCTCGAAGGATTTCCGCCGGGAAGGCTTCCGCAGTAGACCGTCGTACTGCGCCGCACGCTCATCCCGAGGCGCTCGTACATCGCCAGAGCGCCGGTCCCCGAGTGCGTCCAGAGGATCAGGTTCCGCCGGCCCTGCTGGTAGAACCCGCGCCTCGCGACCGCCAGCAATCCTCGCGCGATTCCCTGGCCGCGGTGATCACGCCGTACGGCGAGCTGCTCGACGTACCCCTCGTCGGAGTCGGGCAGATCGAGGCTCAGCACCACCCCGACCACCTCGTCACCGGCGAACGCGAGCGGCGAGAGCGCCGGGGCGAAGGTCTCCCGCTCGATGTTCAGCCGAGCCCACTCCTGGTACGACTTCCGCCGCGGCTGCCAGTCGGCGAAGGCGTCCTCCACCACAAGGTGAACCGCCGCCGCGTCACGATCCTCGAACGGCCGCACGGTGATCCCCGCGGGCAGCGCCGGTACGACGGGCTCGACCGGCATCGGCATCTCGAGCTGCCAGTTCGTCGCCAGTACTTCATACCCGCGCGAGCGCAGCAGTTCGGTTCCAGCTTCGTCGGCATCATCGACCGTCTGAGCTATCCAGTCGCTGCCCAGCTCAGTGGCCCGCGCCTCGGCCCAGTCGAGCAACGCGGTCCCGACGCCCCGGCCTCTGAAGGCGGGATCGACGTCGATCTGCGCTCGCCGCCCGCGGTTCAGCCACGCCCATCCCGCGAGCCGGCCGCTCTCGTCGTGGATGACCAGCGTGTCGTCGGCGAGGTCGAGCCCAGGCCGGGTGATGGAGGCCATGATCCCGTCCGCCGACGCCTCGGTGTACCCGAGCTGCTCGTTCTCGACCGCCACCACCAGCCGATGGATCGCCTCGACATCGGCAGTGCTCGCCGCCCGGCCGCTGAACCCGGCCGGCACCCTGGAAACGACAGACATGCCCAAGATCCTCATCCGCCCGGTTGCTGTTGGCAAATATGCCCTGGATTCCGCAGCTTGTTGCAATCCAGCCGTACTGCGCGTGGCGGCCGGATGTGTCACCATCACTCCTCGGGTCTGCCTGAACCTCATTTGCAGCGTGACCCTCGAACCTCCCGGGGAGTCTGCTGTGCGAATCACCTTGCCGCGCGCGATCGCGTTGACCGCCATCGTGGTCCTGCCGGTCGCCTGTGGTGGTGCCGATGAGAGCCCGGCGGTCAAGAGCACGCCCTCGAACACGTCGCCCTCCTCGGCTGAGCTGACGGTCGGGACCTTCGCCCCGCTCGTACTGGGTGCGCTCGAGGCGAAGGGCTCATTCCACGTCGACGGCGCGCTGGTCGGCAAAGGCCAACGCGAAACCGTGGACCTCACGGCGGATGTGCAGACGAGGGACGGCGTGACCGACGTGGCACTTGTGACCGGAGGCATCTCGGTCGTCAGGCTCGGCGACGCGGTGTATATGCGGGACGACAAGCTGACCGGCAGCGCGCAGCGCCCGTGGGCCAGGCTGAACCCACGCAGCAAGAATCCGCCCGAGCAGGAAGCGCTGAAGCTCGCCAAGATGATGATCGGGGTCGCCCTGGCGCACCAGGTGATCGGCGGCACGGCGTACACGACAGGTTTCAAACGGGGCGGGCAGCTCACGATCGACACCTCCGGCGAAGCGCAGGAGTACATCTTCACCATCGATCTGGGGAAGGCGGCCGCGGATCATGCGCTGGGGGAAATGCTTGACGAGCGCGTGGCGAAGACGACACGAAAGGGTCTGAGCGTGTCGATCGCCATCGATGGCAACGACCTGCCGCGTCGGATCGAGTACCTGTTCAGCACCACCACTGGCTTCGCGGCGAACGTGAGGGTGACGTTGAGCGCGTTCGGGCAGCAGTTGCCGATCGTCCCGCCATCCGCTGCCGAGATTGGGGAAGTCAGCTGAGACTGCCCAAGCAATCCGCGGTGCACACCAAGCTCGACCTCAGGTGAGGGCGCCGTCGGCGTCGGCGGCTTCTACTTCTTCGCGGGAGATGCCGAGCAGGTAGAGGATCGTGTCGAGGTAGGGGACGCTCAGGTGGGTGTCGGCGGCCTCGCGGACGACCGGCTTGGCGTTGAAGGCGATGCCGAGGCCGGCCGCGGCGAGCATGTCCAGGTCGTTCGCGCCGTCGCCGATCGCCACCGTCTGGGACAGCGGAGTGTGCGAGGCGGCCGCGAACCGCCGCAGTGCCGTCGCCTTGCCGGCCCGGTCGACGATCTCGCCGACCACCTTGCCGGTGAGCTTGCCATCGACGATCTCCAGCACGTTCGCCGCCGCGAAGTCGATGCCGAGCTCGGCTGCGAGCTTGTCGGTGATCTGGCTGAACCCGCCGCTGACGATCGCGAACTGGTACCCGAGCCGCTTCAGCGTCCGCACCAGCGTGCGAGCCCCCGGCGCCAGCTCGATCGCGTCGTACACCTCGTCGAGCGCTGAGACACTCAACCCTTCGAGGGTCGCCACCCGGTGCCGCAGCGATTCGGCGAAGTCGAGCTCGCCGCGCATCGCCTGCTCGGTGACCGCGGCGACCTCCGCCAGCCGGCCGGCGTGCTCGGCGAGCATCTCGATCACCTCGCCCTGGATCAGGGTCGAGTCGACGTCCATCACGATCAGCCGCTTGGCCCGGCGATACAGCCCACCCGCCTGTACTGCGACGTCCAGGCGCTGGGCGACACCTTCGAGCGCGAGTACGGCGCGCAGGGCGTCCGGGTCGGCGCCGGACACGGCGATCTCCATCGCGGTGACCGGGTAGCGCGCCATCCGGCTGATCCGGTCGATGTTCCCCCCGATGTCGGCGATCCGGCCGGCGATCGCGGCGAGCCCCGCGGCCGACAGGGGATTCCCGATCACGGTCACCTGGCTGCGGCCCTTGCGGCGCGGTTCGTTGTCGCCGATGCCCTTCGAGACGTCGATCTCGACCTCGAGGTTTTCGGCGAGCGTCTTGAGGTCCTTCTTCAGCTCCTTGTGGTCCCGCGGCGCGGTCAGCAGCACCCCGAGTACCAGCCGGCCCCGGAGTACGACCTGTTCGGCGTCGATCACGTCCAGGCCGCGGCCGGCCAGCGTCGACAGCACGGCGGAGGTGAGGCCCGGGCGGTCCGTGCCGGTCAGCGTGACCAGCAGGGTCGGGCGATCGATGGGGTGCGCGTCGTACTCAGCCTGTCCAGTCATGACGAGGATGACGCTACCCAAGAATGGTTAACGGGGAGTCGGCGGTCCACATGCGGCGACGAGTGCACGGCGCGCGGCAGCGGCCAGATTCAGCAGCGTGCGGCGCCTGGCATCGGCTTCGGCGCCGGTGACGGCCGCTCCGTCGTCCTCGAGCGCCGCGTCCGCGATCGCGAGCAGGCGCCTTGCGGTCGCGGCGGTCTTCACGGCGCGGGCCTCGTAGCCGGGAGCGAGATCGTCGCCCTTGCTGGAGCCGATCCTGCGGATGTCGATCAGCGCGTCGGCGACCTCAGGCTTCCACCTGGCCACGTCCAGGGCGGCGAGCGACTCGGCCGCCTCGATCAGCGCGGCCCGCAGTCCCCGGTCGGCTTCCCCGAGGTCGGCCGGTGGGGGACTGGTCGCCGGCAACACCGTCCACTGCACCGCCGGTCCGACGTACGCCGGTACGAGCCCGAGCTCAGTCCCGGTCAGTACGACGGCCTCGCCCGTCTCGAGCGCGGCCTCGTTGAACGGCGGTGGTCCGGCCAGCCCGATCGGGTCGCCGGGGATCGGCAGGGCGAGATGGGCCTGGATGGCGCCGGCCGCGCGGAGCAGGTTGAGTGCCACCGGCAACGTCGCGGGCGCCGGGTGGGCGGCGAGGCCGGACACGTGGTGGCCGACGTCGTCGCCGAGGATCTTGTGCGCGGCCGTGTCCGGGTCGCAGGCGCCGGTCAGCATCGCGTTGGTCCAGACGGTGAAACGCACCGAGGCGGCAGTGGTCAGCACACCTGACATTGTCCCATCCGGCGGCCGCCGGCCCGACACCACCAGGGTCGGCGCACCTCGCCGCGGCCGACCCCGTAGGTTTTGGTCCATGACTGCAGTGGTGGAGCTCGCCGGTGTCTCGATCGTCCGCGGTGATGCGCGTCTGCTCGACAACATCGACTGGTCGGTCGACGAGGCCGACCGGTGGGTGGTGATCGGCCCCAACGGCGCGGGCAAGACGACGATGCTGCAGATCCTGGCGGCGCAGATGCACCCGACCACCGGTGTCGTCGGGCTGCTCGACGAGGTCCTCGGCGCGGTCGACGTGTTCGAGCTCCGGCCGCGGATCGGCCTGACCAGCGCAGCCCTCGCGGATCGCCTGCCACGCTCCGAACGCGTCGCCGACGTGGTCGTCTCCGCCTCGTACGCCGTACTGGGTCGCTGGCGCGAGGAGTACGACGAGCTCGACCATCAGCGGGCCAAGGAACTGCTGACCGAACTCGGTATCGGTCACCTCAGCGACCGCACCTTCGGCACCTTGTCAGAGGGTGAGCGCAAGCGCGTCCAGATCGCCCGGGCCCTGATGACGGACCCCGAGCTGATGCTCCTCGACGAGCCGGCGGCAGGTCTGGACCTTACGGGTCGCGAACACTTGGTCCGCTCCCTCAGCCGGATCGCGACCGCCGAAGGTGCCCCCGCGATGGTCCTCGTCACCCACCACGTCGAGGAGATCCCGCCGGGCTTCACCCACGCCCTGTTGCTGAAGCAGGGCCGCATCGTCAGCGCCGGTCCCATCACCGAGGCCCTGACCGCCCAGACCCTCAGCGAAACCTTCGACATCCCCCTGGCCCTCGACCACATCGACGGCCGCTACACCGCCCGAGCCCTCTGACCTTCGACTTCATCGTCCGAGTCTTCTGACCCTTGACCAGACCAGGCGGCTACACCGCGCTGGCCTCTGGACCCGGAGGCTCCAGCTGCCACCGCCTCTTCGTGGCGGGTGGATTTGTGGGTGGGGTGTTGGCTGGTAGGTGAAGAGGGAATCCTCGAACCGTCCGGGTGCGTCGGACGGTTGGTGGACCTGCTGGAGGTCCTGATCGCGGATAGAGTTGGCAGATGATGGATTGGCTGCGGGACAACGTCTGGGCGGCTTGGCTCGGGATCGCCGTCGTACTCGGTCTGGCTGAGCTCGCCTCACTCGACTTCACCTTGCTGATGCTGGCGGCGGGGGCGATCACGGCCGCCGGCGTGAGTGCCCTGTTCCCGCATCTCTTGTGGCTGCAGATCGTCGTCGGCCTGATCACCGCGGCCGCGATGCTCGCCGCCATCCGCCCGTTGCTGGTCCGCAAGATCCACCACGGCGTCGAGCTGAAGACCGGCTCGGCGCACGTGATCGGCCGCAATGGTGTCGTGATCAAGGAGATCCACCCCGACGGCGGCGGCTCGATCAAGCTGAACGGTGAGCTCTGGACCGCCCGCCCGTACGACGAGGTCTCCACCATCCCGCCGGGCACCCGCGTCGAGGTGATGGGCATCGACGGCGCCACCGCGGTCGTTTATCCGGTCGGCGAGCCTCTCACCCACCGCCCCGAGCTCGGCCAACCCGACCCCACCGACCAGAAGAACGACTCCTGACCTCCTCGCCGACCGCACCGCCACCGGCGTCAGGTCTGATGCACAGTCGTGCTGTGGCGCGCTGGTCGGGTGGCGTTGTGCGGCGGTGCGCGCGAAGTACTGTCGGAAGTAGGACATCGTTGCCATCGGCGACGCTTCGGCCGGCGGTGCGGCGGTCCGGAACCTGACTGATCAGGAAGCCGGATCGTGAGGGAACCGTTGCCCCCAGTGGACCGTCGATAGGAAAGACTGTCCGTCCTGAGGGTTCATCGAGTGGGAGGGTCACGTGACCGCGTTCCTCATAGTGTTGGCATTGGTCGCCTTACTGGTGGTCGTCACACTGATCAAGTCCGTCCGGGTCGTGCAGCAGCAGACCGTCGGCATCGTGGAACGGTTCGGGAAGTTCAAGGTGGGTCTGCAGCCCGGCCTGAACCTGCTGACCCCGTTCGTCGACAAGGTGCGCTACACGATCGACATGCGCGAGCAGGTGGTCGCGTTCCCGCCCCAGGGCGTCATCACCGAGGACAACCTGATGGTGTCGATCGACTCCGTCATCTACTTCCAGGTGAACGACCCGGTGCGGGCGACGTACGAGATCTCCAACTACATCCAGGCGATCGAGCAGCTCACCATGACGACGCTGCGAAACATCATCGGTGGCATGGACCTGGAGCAGACGCTGACCAGCCGCGAGGAGATCAACGAGAAGCTGCGCTACGTGCTGGACGAGGCGACCGGCAAGTGGGGCATCCGGGTGAACCGGGTGGAGCTCCGCTCGATCGACCCGCCGCCGTCGATCCAGGACTCGATGGAGAAGCAGATGCGCGCCGACCGCGACAAGCGCGCCGCGATCCTGACCGCCGAAGGTATGCGGCAGTCGGCCGTTCTGTCGGCCGAGGGTCAGAAGCAGTCCGCGATCCTCACCGCGCAAGGTGACCGGGAGTCCCGCATCCTGCGGGCGCAGGCCGAGCGGGAGGCCCGGATCCTGAAGGCGCAAGGTGAGGCGCAGGCCATCACGACCGTCTTCAACGCGATCCACGCCGGCAAGCCGGACCAGGGTCTGCTGGCCTACCAGTACCTGCAGATGCTGCCGTCGATCGCTCAAGGCGACTCGAACAAGCTGTGGATCATCCCCAGCGAGATCGGCAAGGCGATGGAGGGTCTCGGCAGTGCCGTCGGCCAGATCGCCGGCATCACCCAGAAGGCCGAAGGTCCGTTCCCGGAGCCCGACCTGGGCGACTCGCACGCGATCGAGGTCGAGAGCGGGATGGGTTCGGCGGCTGTTCCGGATGCCGCGGTGGCCGAGGCCGACCACGCGGTCCAGGAAGCGATCGCCGCGGCACAGAACGCGGCTGTCAGTTCGCGCAGCCAGCAGCAGAGTGCGACCCCGGCGGTGACGGCCAACCCGGAGCCGGCCGTACAGGACGTGCCGCCGTCGGCGGAACCGCCGGTCGAGCGCTGACCAGCCTCGGTACGACGTACTGATCACGGCCCGGCTCACACCTCAGGGTGTGAGCCGGGCCGTGTGACGTCCACTGCACTTTCCGGTTCATTGGTCGGACTGACGAGCAGCTACGTCTGTCAGGTGCGTAGAGTCTGGCAGCGATGACATGGTTCGAGGCGCTGCTCGTCTTCGTGGCGGGCATAGGCGCAGGCACAATCAACGCGGTGGTGGGTTCCGGCACTTTGCTGACCTTCCCCGCGTTGCTTGCTGTCGGCATCCCGCCGGTGCTGGCGAATGTCAGCAACAGCGTCGGCTTGTCACCCGGTACGGCGGCCGGCGCGATCGGTTACCGGCGCGAGCTCGAAGGCCAGCGTGGCCGGATGCTGCGGCTGATTCCCGCTTCACTGGTCGGGGGCATCGTCGGAGCGGTCCTGCTGCTCAAGCTGCCGGGCTCTGCGTTCGAGGCGATCGTGCCCGGGCTGATCCTCCTGGGCTGTGTTCTGGTGGCCCTGCAGCCCTGGCTGTCCAAGCGGATCAGCCTTCCTGAGCACACCCATCGCGGAGCCTGGTGGGTGATTCCGGCCGTCTTCGCGACCGGTGTGTACGGCGGGTACTTCGGCGCCGCCCAGGGTGTTCTCCTGATGGCGATCCTCGGCATCGGGATGGACGCCAATCTGCAGCGGATGAACGGTTTGAAGAACGTGCTCGCCACCGTGGTCAACACGGCTGCGGCGATCTTGTTCATCATCGTCGCGGACGTGGACTGGCTGGCCGCGGCGCTGATCGCGGTCGGCTCGACGATCGGCGGATTCGTCGGCGCCCGCTACGGCCGCAAGCTCCACCCGACAGCGCTGCGGGTCCTCATCGTGGTGATCGGCATCATCGCCATCGTCACGATGGTCTTCTGATCGAGGACTACCCGCTGGCCTGCTGGCCCCTCTGCAGGCCTGCCAGCAGCAGGTCCAGGCCGTAGTCGAACTGCTCGTCGCCGCCGGTCGTGCGGGACAGCTCCGGTGTCAGTTCGACGACGGTCGGGAACTCGGTGGGGGAGAGTGACTCGATCGTGGCCCGCAGCCGGCGCCGCTCCTGCGGGTCCTGCCGCTCGGCCGCCATCTGGATCTCCCAGGACGTCGCACCGAGGACATAGGTGAACAAGGTGGTGTGCGTCCGGGCCGCCGTCTGCGCATCGAACCCGGCCGACCGCAGTACGCCGAGCAGGCCTTCGGCCACTCGGGCGGTCTCGTGGCCGCTCAGTGGCCGGCCGGCCAGTAGTTGCGCGAGGCAAGGGTGTTGCAGCATCAGCGCGCGCAGTCCCCGGCAGACGGCGCGGACCTGGTCCGGCCAGGCGACGCCCTCGGGGACCGGCGGGATGAGCCCCATCAGGTGGTCGCGGACCGCGTCGTACAGGTCGTCCTTGTTGCGGAAGTAGGTGTAGAGCGCCATCGGGCCGACGCCCAGCTCGGCGGCCAGACCGCGGAGGCTGAAGGCATCGGTGCCCTGGCCCTCCATCAGGTCGAGCGCGGTCCGCACGATCAGCTCGGGGCTGAGCGTGTTGCGCGGAGTGCGGGTCTTGGCCGGCATCCGGGGTACCTCCCTGATGGGTCGTAGATCACTACGGAACGTCTACCGTACGGTGTATAGTACACCGTAGAGCAGCTGGACGACGCGAAGGGATTCTGCAGCGTGCGAGCCGTACAGATCACCGAGTTCGGTGGACCCGAGGTCCTCAAGGTCAGCGATGTCGAGGAGCCGACGGCCGGTGAGGGGCAGGTCCTGATCACCGTCGACCGAGCCGGGATCAATTACGCCGACACCCATCAGGTCGAGAACAGCTATCTGTCGAAGGCGGAGCTGCCGCTGATCCCGGGTGGCGAGGTCGTCGGCCGTACTGCGGACGGCCGTCGGGTGGTCGCGCTCGTCGGGTCCGGTGGTTATGCCGAGAAGGCCGTGGCGCACGCGCCGTACGTGTTCGACGTGCCGGAAGGTGTCAGCGACGGGGAAGCGCTGGCGCTGGTCCTGCAAGGTACGACCGCCTGGCATCTGCTGAAGACTTCGACCCACTTCAAGGCGGGGGAGTCGGTGCTGGTGCACGCGGGCGCGGGCGGCGTCGGCTCACTCGCGATCCAGCTCGCCAAGCTCTGGGGCGCCGGGCGCGTGATCGCGACGGCCTCCACCGACGACAAGCGCAAGCAGACTCTGGAGCTCGGCGCGGACGCCGCCATCGACGGCGACCCCGAGGGCCTGAAGGACCGCATCCTCGAGGCGAACGGCGGCAAGCCCGTCGACATCGTGCTCGAGATGGTCGGCGGTCCGGTGTTCGACGAGTCGTTCGCCGCGCTCGGCCGGTTCGGCCGCCTGGTCACCTTCGGCGCGGCCTCACGCCAGAGCGCCAACGCGATCGAGCCGGGCCGGCTGATGAAGGGCTCGAAGACGATCGCCGGCTTCTGGCTGGCCGACTGCTTCAAGAACCCGGCGCTGCTCGGCGACCCGCTGGCCGAACTGTTCGAGCTGGCCGGAGCCGGCAAGCTCCGCCCGATCGTCGGTGGCGACTACGCGATGTCCGACGTCGCCACCGCCCACGAAGACCTGCGAGCCCGCCGTACCGTCGGCAAGCTCGTGCTTGATCCCGCCCACTGATCACCCCTCACAACCCCCCGAAAGAAGTCCTAACAGATGACCATCGCAGTCGAGAAGGTTCTGTACACCGCCCGCGCCACCGCGCACGGTGGTCGTGACGGCCACACCGCCAGCGACGACGGCAAGCTCGATGTCACCGTCGCGCCGCCGAAGGAGATGGGTGGCAACGGCGAGGGTACGAACCCCGAGCAGTTGTTCGCGGCTGGATTCGCGTCCTGCTTCCACAGCGCGCTGAAGCTGGTCGGCCGCCGGGCCCGCCAGAACGTCGACCACTCGACGGTCACCGCGGAGGTCGGCATCGGCCCGATCAACGGTGGCGTCGGCTACGGGCTCGAGGTCGAGCTCGTCGTCAGCCTGCCGGACGTCGACCGCGCGATCGCCGAGGAGCTCGTCGCCAAGGCCCACGAGGTCTGCCCGTACTCCAACGCCACCCGCGGCAACATCAAGGTCGGCCTCGTCGTCTCCTGACACTGTGTCGAATCAGCCCCTCTGGAGCACTGCTCCGGAGGGGCTGATCCTTTTCAGGACATGCGTTCCAGCGCCTCGGCGAGCATCGGCTGGGTGGCGGTGACCGGCGCGGCCGAGATCGTCAGCGCCTCCATGATCGCGGTGTACTCGTCCAGGTCCTCGAGTTTGTCCAGGTACAGCGCGCTGGCCGCGTGCTCGATGTAGACCACGTCCGGCAGATCGCCCTCCGGGAACCGCAGGATGCTGAAGGCACCACCGGCGCCCGGGTAGCCGATGCTGCTGAACGGCATCACCTGCAGGGTGATGTTCGGCAGCTTCGCCATCTTCATCAGGTACTCGATCTGCTCGCGCATCGTCGCGCGTCCACCGACCGGCCGGTGCAGGACGGCCTCGTCGATGACCACCCAGAGCTTCGCCGGGTCCGGCCGGGTGAGGATCTGCTGGCGGGCCACCCGCAGGGCCACGCGCTGCTCGATCTCCTCGGCGGGCAGGTACGCCTTGCCGAGCTGGACGACCGCCCGGGCGTAGTCCTTGGTCTGCAGCAGCCCGGGCACGAAGAGCACCTCGTAGGTCCGGATCAGCTTGGCGGCCACCTCGAGCCCGACGTAGTTCGAGAACCAGCTCGGCATCACATCGCCGTACCGCGACCACCAGCCGGGGTTGTTCGCGGCGCGGGCCAGGTCCATCAGCCGCTCGCGTTCCTCGGGGTCCTTCAGCTCGTACAGGTCGAGCAGGTCGCTGACGTCGCGTTCCTTGAAGCCGACCCGGCCGAGCTCCATCCGGCTGACCTTGGACTCGGAGGCGCGGATCTGCCAGCCGGCGTCGGCACGGCTGATCTTCGCGGCCTCACGCATCCGGCGCAGGTGCCCGCCGAGCATGATCCGCAGCGCGGTCGGGCCACCCTCGCCACCAGCCACCGTCACGCGGTCATCACGTCCCCGTAGGTCATGCCCGGTCAGCCGCGGCCGGGCCAGCACAATGAGAGCGTTCTGATGTTATCCGGAACTTCAGCTCGGGGAGGCCAGCGCGAGCACCGTGGCGGTGGGCAGTTTGGCCAGGTCGGCGCCTTCGACGAGCAGCTTCGAGCCGCGGATCCCGCTGCCGATGACGACCGGACCAGCCTGTGCGACGGCCTCGTCGACGAGCACCGGCCAGTCGGTCGGCAACCCGATCGGGGTGATCCCGCCGTACTCCATCCCGGTCGAACCCACCGCGTCGTCCTGCGCCGCGAAGGAGATCTTCCGGACGCCGAGGTGCTTGCGGATTACGCCGTTCACGTCCGCGCGGTGGGTGGCGAGCACCATCACCGCGGCGTACGTCGACTCGCCGGCGCGCTCGCCGTGCACGATGACGCAGTTCGCCGACGCCGCCATCGGTACGTCGTACTCCGCGCAGAAGGCGGCGGTGTCGGCCAGCGTGGGGTCGATCGCGACGGCGTAGGCGGGCAGGTCGCCCAGTGCGGAACGAACCGGCTCGGCCAGCAGTTCGGGCACCTCGGCGGCGGGCTTCCACTCGAGGCTGCCGAGCACCGGCGCGGTCACTTCGCTTCCGGGGCGCCGACGAGGTCGGCGTACTCGGTGTGCTCCTCGAGGAATTGCTTGTAGAAGGGGCACAGCGGCTTGACCCGCAGCCCGGCGTCCCGGGCGTCCTCGAGCGACTTGACCGCGATCTTGCCCGCCACGCCGCGGCCGCGGTAGTCCGGCAGGGTCTCCGCGTGCAGGAAGGCGATCGCCGAGCTGGTCAGTCTGTAGTCGACGAAGCCCATCAGGTTGCCGTCGGCATCGTGGGCCTCGTACCGGCTGCGGTCCGGCGCGTCCGCGATGGTGATCTCGTTGTCCATACCAGCCACTCTAATCAGCCCCCCGGCAAGGCGATCCGGCCGTCCGGATGACGGTGGGTTTTGGGTTCGTGACCGTGGGGGTACCGAGTCCAGCGGACGATCGCAACGGGCCAGGAGGAGTGGCTGATGAGCACCGAGCACGCGTTGGACGAGGGTAGGGCGATACCGAGTCTGGTACCCGCCAGGATGGACCGGCTGCCGTGGACGAGGTTCCACTGGATGATCGTCGTCGGTCTCGGTGTCTCCTGGATCCTCGACGGTCTGGAGATCCAGCTGGTCTCGCTGGTCGGCAACGTGCTGAAGGAGCCGCAGACCCTCGGGCTGAGTACCCAGCAGGTCGGTCTGCTCGCGTCGATCTACCTGGCCGGCGAGGTCGTCGGCGCGCTCGTGTTCGGCCGGCTGACCGACAAGTGGGGTCGCCGGAGCCTGTTCATCATCACCCTGCTGGTCTACCTGATCGCCTCCGGCGCGGCCGGGCTGAGCTGGGACTTCTGGTCGCTCGCCGTCTGCCGCTTCGTGGCCGGGATGGGGATCGGCGGTGAGTACGCCGCGATCAACTCCGCGATCGACGAGCTGATCCCGTCGAAGTACCGCGGCCGGGTGGACATCGGCGTGAACGGCACCTACTGGGCCGGCGCGCTGATCGGTTCCGCGGTCGGCCTGGTCTTCCTGAACGACGACCTGGTGCCGATCGAGTGGGGCTGGCGGCTGTGCTTCCTGATCGGGCCGGTGATGGGCCTGATGATCATCTACCTGCGCAGGCACATCCCCGAGAGCCCGCGCTGGCTGATGACGCACGGCCGGGTCGAGGAGGCCGAGGCCACCGTCGACCGGATCGAGGAGACGGTCCGCCGCCAGGGTGGCGAACTGCGCGAGGTGACCGACGACGAGGCCATCAACGTGGTCGACTACCCGCCGGTGACGTACCGCGAGATCGCCCGGGTGATGTTGCGCGACTACCGCAGCAGGTCGTTCCTCGGCTTCTCGATGATGGTCACGCAGGCTTTCCTCTACAACGCGATCTTCTTCACCTACGCGCTGGTGCTGAACACCTACTTCGGGCTGGACGACTCGAGCATCGCGCTGTACTTCTTCCCGTTCGCGATCGGCAACCTGGCCGGACCGCTGCTGCTGGGCCATCTCTTCGACACCATCGGCCGGCGCAAGATGATCCTCGCCACGTACTCGATCTCGGCTGTCGTGCTGTTCATCACCGCGCTGCTGTTCAACGCGGGCGTGCTGACCGCGGCGACGCTGACCGGTCTGTGGTGCGTGGTGTTCTTCTTCGCCTCGGCGGGAGCGTCCTCGGCGTACCTGACGGTCAGCGAGATCTTCCCGATCGAGCTGCGCGGCCAGGCGATCTCGTTCTTCTTCGCGATCTCGCAGCTCACCGGTGGTGTGGTGGCGCCGTTCCTGTTCGCGTCGCTGATCGGTGAGGGCGAGAACCCGGCCCGGGGTCCGCTGACGGTCGGTTACATCATCGGCGCCTGCGTGATGCTGATCGGTGGTCTGATCGCCTGGTTCTTCGGGGTCGACGCGGAAGGCCAGTCGCTGGAGAACGTCGCGAAGCCGCTCTCGGCGCGCGAGACCGCTTCCTCGACCCGCTTCCAGGGCACCAGACCGCGGCTGCCCAGCACCGATGCCCAGGGCCGCCGCATCACCCCGGTGCTCCCGCCCGACCAGCAGGGGGAGAAGCCGGAGAAGCCGTCAGCCTAAGATCGCGCCGTGGGTTCACTTCTGGTCGCCGGTACGACGTCCGATGCGGGGAAGACGACCGTCGTGACCGCCTTGTGCCGGTGGCTGGCCCGGCAAGGCGTCCGGGTTGCTCCGTTCAAGGCGCAGAACATGTCGAACAACTCGATGGTCTGTGCCGACGGCGCCGAGATCGGCCGGGCCCAGTGGATCCAGGCCGTCGCCGCCGGCGCGGAACCCGAGGCAGCGATGAACCCGGTCCTGCTGAAGCCGGGCAGCGATCGCCGCAGTCACGTAGTACTGATGGGGGAGCCCTGGGGTGAGCTGACTGCCCGGGGCTTCCTCACCGAGCGGGCCGAGCTGGCCAAGGCGGCCTTCGCCGCGTACGACGACCTCGCGAGCCGGTACGACATGGTGATCAGCGAGGGCGCGGGGAGTCCGACGGAGATCAACCTGCGGCGGGCCGACTACGTGAACATGGGGCTCGCCCGGCACGCCCAGGCGCCGGTCGTGGTGGTCGGTGACATCGACCGGGGTGGAGTCTTCGCGTCGATGTTCGGCACGGTGGCGCTGCTCGACGCGGCGGACCAGCGGTTGATCAGCGGGTTCGTGGTGAACAAGTTCCGCGGGGACGTGTCGTTGCTCCAGCCCGGGATCGACATGCTCCGGGCCGTGACCGGTCGTCCCACCTATGGGGTGATCCCGTGGTTGCCGGATCTCTGGCTGGACTCGGAGGACGCCCTCGACGTACCGGCCCGCCGTGCCTCGTCCGGTGCGGGAGAGGTGCTCACGATCGCGGTAGTTCGGTTCCCGCGGATCAGCAACTTCACGGATCTGGACGCGCTCGCGGTCGAGCCGACCACGAGTGTGTTCTTCACCGCGAGCCCGGCCGAGGTCCGCGATGCGGATCTGGTGGTGCTCCCGGGGTCGCGGGCGACGACCGCGGACCTGGCCTGGTTGCGTTCCACCGGCCTGGCGGATGCCGTGGCCGGTCGGGTCGCGGCGGGACGACCTGTGCTGGGGATCTGCGGTGGCTACCAGTTGCTCGGGGAGTCGATCTCGGATCCGCTGGGAGTCGAGGGTGGCGGCGACCACCGCGGCCTCGGGCTGTTGCCGGTGGCAACGGAGTTCGCCGCGGTGAAGGTGCTGGCCCGCCCGGCGCCGACGGCGTACGAGATCCATCACGGGGTGGTGACGGTGACCGGGGAGGCCGGCGAGTTCCCTGGTGGGTGCCGGTCCGGGGTGGTCTGGGGGACGATCTGGCACGGGTTGCTCGACGATGACGCGGCTCGACGGGCCTTCCTGACCGAGGTGGCCGGGTTGGCGGGCAAGGCTGCGCCGGACGGGTCCGTGTCGTTCGCCGCGCTGCGAGAGTCCCGGCTCGACCGGCTCGCCGATGCGATCGACGAGCATCTGGACACGGCCGCTCTGCTGGCGCTGATCGAGGGTGGCGCCCCTGCCGGGGTTCCGTTCATCCCGCCCGGCGCACCGACGGAAACTGTCGGCAGCGTGGACTAGCGTCGCCGAGAAACTCGACTGGGAGGCTCTTCGGATGACGGACATCAAGGCAGAACTGCACAGCAAACTCCGGGAGTCCCGCGCGGTGATGCTGGCGAAGCTCGACGGTCTGAGTGAGTACGACCGTCGTAGACCACTGGTGCCCTCCGGGACGAACCTGCTCGGCCTGGTGAAGCACCTGGCCGGCCTCGAGTACATGTACCTGGGGGAGAGCTTCGGGCGGGCGCCCGGGGAGAAGCTGGCCTGGGTCGAGGACGAGTCGATCTGGGAGGGCGCGGACATGTGGGCGCTGCCGTCGGAGAGCAGCGACTACCTCATCGGCCTGTATCAACGGGCCTGCGCCTTCGCGGACCAGACGGTCTCCGAGCTCGACCTGGACACCCCTGGCGAGGTGGCGCACTGGCCGGAGGGCGGGCGCAAGACCACTCTGGGCGTGCTGCTGATCCGCATGGTCGCCGAGACCGCGCACCATGCCGGCCACGCCGACGTCGTCCGTGAGTTGATCGACGGCCGGGGCGGCTCCGATGCGGACATGCTCGACGAGGAGGGCTGGCAGGCCTACTTGGCGAAGGTGCAACAGGCCGCGGAGACATTCCGCGACTGACCTTCCGCCGGCTGCCCCGCGGGTGCTGAGATCATGGTGCGGTGTCAGTCGACGTGGACGGGCTGGAGGTGTTCCAGCAGCAGCGAGGCCGGATGTTCGGCATCGCGTACCGGATCCTCGGCACGGCCACCGATGCCGAGGAAGTGCTGCAGGACGCCTGGCTCCGCTGGCAGGCCACCGATCGCTCCCGCGTGGACGACCCGGCCGCCTACCTGGCGAAGACCGTCACGAACCTCTGCCTGACCCGGCTGACGACCGCCCGCGCCCGTCGTGAGACCTACGTCGGCGAGTGGCTGCCCGAGCCGGTTCTGACCGATCCACGGCTGGACGACCTGGGCCCGCTCGAGGTGGTGGCCGAGCGCGAATCGGTGTCGATGGCCCTGCTGATGTTGCTCGAACGTCTCAGCCCGGCCGAGCGCGCGGCGTACGTGCTGCGCGAGGCATTCGGCTACAGCCATCGCGAGGTCGCCGAGCTCATCGGTACTACGGAGGCGAACGCACGGCAGTTGCAGTCGAGGGCGCGCAAGCGAGTCGCGGCCGAGACGCCGCCGCGGCGGGTGGATCCGGGGCGATGGCGGCAACTGGTGGAACGGTTCGTCGCGGCAGCGCAGCTCGGCGACATCGCCGCGCTGGAGGCGTTGCTGGCCGAGGACGTCGTGTCCCGGGCGGACGGTGGCGGCAAGGTCGTGGCGGCCCGCAACCCGGTGATCGGCCGGCAGAAGGTGGCTCGCTACCTGATCGGCGCCCTGGAGAAGTTCGGCGCCGGTGTCGTGCCGGGATTCGCCGAGGTCAACGGCGAGCCCGCGGTGGTTGCCGTCGGCCCTGACGGAGTACGCGCTGTGTGCTTCCTCCGGTTCGACGACCAGGACCGACTCGTGGCGGTGGAGCTGGCGATGAATCCGGACAAACTGAGCTTCGCCGAGCGGCAGTTGTCACGAATCGGAGGGCTGTCGAGTCTGGGCTGGTGAACGAAAGGACACCATTCCATGCGAACCATCCTCGTCACCGGAGGAACAGGTACGGTCGGCCGCCCGACGGTCGAACGCCTCCGTCGGGCAGGCCACGAAGTACGGGTGCTGAGCCGTCAGCGCGGGCCGGGTCTGCTGACCGGCGACCTGTCCACCGGCGCCGGCCTCCGTGAGGCCGTCGACGGGGTGGACACCGTCGTCCATCTGGCGACCAGCCGCGGGCACCAGGACGTCGCACAGCTGCAGCGGCTGCTCGAAGTCGTCGGTGCCGCCGGGATCGGCCATCTGGTACTGATCTCGATCGTCGGGATCGACCAGATCCCGACGCCGTACTACCGCGACAAGGTGGAGATCGAGCGGCTCGCGACCGAGTCGAAGATCCCGTACTCGATCCTGCGCGCCACCCAGTTCCATAATCTGGTGGACGAGATTCTCAGCGCGCAGAGGTTCCTGCCCGTGCTGCTCGCGCCGGCAGTGAAGACTCAGCCGATCGCGGTCGAGGACGTCGCCGTACGGCTGACCGAGATCGCCGGTGGTGCGCCCGCCGGGCGGCTCCCCGACATCGGCGGTCCCGAGCAGACCAACCTCCCGGCTCTGGCCCGCGCTTGGAAACAAGCCAAGGGATCGCGTCGGCCGGTAGTTCCCCTGCGGCTGCCGGGCAAGGCCTTCGGCGCGTACCGCGCTGGCGCTGCCTACGCGTTCGGGGCCGGCTACGGGCGGCGGACCTTCGCGGACTTCCTCGCCGACCGCTTCGGGGTGTCAGCGTGAGGGGCCTGGTGAGGGCGGGCCTGATCGTGCTGGCCGCGATCCAGGTGGTGCTCGGGGTGTGGACGTTGCTGTTCCCGGCGAGCTTCTACAACGACGTGCCGACGGTCGACTGGACCCCGCCGTACAGCGAGCATCTGTTCCGCGACTTCGGCGGCGCCACGCTCGGACTGGCCGTGGTGGTCATCGCCGCGGCGATCTGGCTGGAGCGTCGCCTGGTGATCGTCGCCCTGCTGGCCTATCTGGCCTTCTCCTTCCCGCACGCGATCTTCCACGCGGAGCATCTGGAGGGCGATTCGCCGGTGTTGTCGGCCGGGCTGCTCATCGCCGTCGTGCTGTCGGTGCTGCTGCCGTTCGGGGTGATCGCCCTGGCCGTCAGAGCGCTGCCGCGGCGGACAGTGACTTGACTACTGTGACAGTCGTACTGTCACAATGGCCCGCATGGGGCCGTTGGATGGGGTGAAGGTCGTCGAGCTGGCCGGGATCGGGCCGGCGCCGTTCGCCTGCATGCTGCTGGCCGAGCTCGGCGCGGAGGTGCTCCGGATCGAGCGGCCGGGCGGTGGGCTCGCGATGGGACCGCCCGAGCTCGAACTGGTGAACCGCGGCCGGCGCAACGTCGCGATGGACTTGAAGAACCCAGCGGCGATCGACGCGGTGCTCCAGCTGGTCGCGGGCGCCGACGTGCTGGTCGAGGGTTTCAGGCCCGGGGTCGCCGAGCGGCTCGGCCTCGGTCCCGAGGCATGCCACGAGGTCAACCCGAAGCTGGTCTACGGGCGGATGACCGGCTGGGGCCAGGACGGTCCGCTCGCTCAGACGGCCGGGCACGACATCGACTACCTGGCGCTGTCGGGTGCCTTGCACCTGATCGGCCGGGCGGGTGGACCGCCGCAGGTGCCGGCGAACCTGCTCGGCGACTTCGCCGGCGGCTCCCTGTACCTGGTGGTCGGCGTGCTCGCCGCGCTGGTCGAAGCCCGGGGGAGTGGTCAGGGGCAGGTCGTCGACGCCGCGATCGTGGACGGCTCGGCGCACCTCACCACGATGTTGCTCGGCGCGCTGGCGGGTGGGAGCTGGAAGCAGGAGCGCGGCACGAACCTCCTCGACACCGGTGCACCCTTCTACGACGTGTACGAGACGGCCGACTCGCAGTACATGGCGGTCGGTGCTTTGGAACCGCAGTTCTACGACGAGTTGATCCGGTTGCTCGGGATCACCGTGCCGGACCGGTACGACCTGGCGACCTGGCCGGAGCTCCGCAAGGTGCTGACCGAGACCTTCGCGCAGCGTACGCAGGCGGAGTGGACCGACGTGTTCGACGGCTCGGACGCCTGCGTGTCACCCGTCCTCCCGCTGGCCGGCGAGCATCCGCATCTTGCCGCCCGGGCCACCTTCGTCGAGAAGGACGGCGTACGGCAGGCGGCGCCCGCTCCGCGGTTCTCGCGCACGCCCTCGGAACTGACCGACCCCCCGGCCCGGCCCGGGCTGCACACCCGCGCTGCCCTGACCGACTGGGGCGTGGCCGACGTGGACGAACTCCTCCGCTCCGGCGCCGCAGTACAGGCCGACTGACCCTCTCAGACCCAGGAGACCGCCCGTGGAACGTCACCTCTTCGATGCCGATCACGATGCCTTCCGCGAGACCGCGCGCGCGTTCTGCGAGAAGGAGATCGTGCCGCACCACGAGAGCTGGGAGGAGGCCGGCATCGTGCCGCGGGAGCTGTGGACCGCGGCCGGCGACGCGGGCCTGCTCGGCTTCATGATTCCGGAGCAGTACGGCGGTGGTGGCGCGCGGGACTTCCGGTTCAACGCGGTGGTGATCGAGGAGGTCACCAAGGCACGCGCGAGTGGCCCCGGCTTCACGATCCACGCGGACCTCGTCTCGGGGTACCTGCTCGACTACGCGTCGGAGGAGCAGAAGGCGCGGTGGCTGCCGAAGTTCTGCACGGGCGAGACGATCACTGCGATCGCGATGACCGAGCCCGGTGCCGGCAGCGACCTGCAGGGCATCCAGACGACCGCCATCCGGGACGGCGACGACTACATCCTGAACGGCCAGAAGACGTTCATCTCGAACGGCATCCTGGCCGACCTGGTCCTGGTGGTCGCGAAGACCGACCCGGCCGCCGGGTACCAGGGCATCTCGCTGCTCATGGTCGAGCGGGGGATGGAGGGGTTCGAGCGTGGCCGCAACCTCGACAAGATCGGGCTGAAGGCTCAGGACACCGCGGAGCTGTTCTTCGACAACGTCCGGGTGCCCGCCGCGAACCTGCTCGGCGAGGAGGGCAAGGGCTTCATCTACCTGATGGAGAAACTCCCGCAGGAGCGGCTCGGCATCGCGGTGGTGGCGGCCGCCGCCTGCGAGAGCATGATCGCGATGACGCTGCAGTACGTGAAGGACCGGAAGGCGTTCGGACGGCCGATCGGGTCGTTCCAGAACAGCCGGTTCGTGCTCGCCGAGCTGGCCACCGAGACCCAGATCGCCCGGGTCTTCGTCGACCGCTGCATCGAGGAACTCAACGCCGGCGCGCTGACCGTCTCCGACGCCGCGATGGCCAAGTGGTGGACCACCGAGCTGCAGAAGAAGGTCGTCGACCGCTGCCTGCAACTGCACGGCGGCTACGGCTTCATGACCGAGTACCCGATCGCCAAGGCCTACCTCGACACCCGCGTCCAGACCATCTACGGCGGCACCACCGAGATCATGAAGGAGATCATCGGCCGCACGATGGGAATCTGAGGCCCCGACCGGTCCGTGATCCCGGGGATTTCGTGATTGACTTCGGGGGAGTGGTTCCAGGTTGAGGGAGGTCCCCTGATGGGCAGTGTGTCGCCGGGATTCACCGGCCGTCGCCGAGGTGGTAAGGACTTGCCGCCCGGGCAGTACCTGACTCACGATTTCCCGGTCCTGTCGGCCGGCCCGACCCCGCACATTCTCCCGGAGCACTGGGAGTTCACCGTCACCACCGAGACGGGCGGGGTCTCGCGCTGGGACTGGGCCGCTTTCATGGCGTTGCCGAGCGAAGACATCACCAAGGACCTGCACTGCGTGACCCGGTGGTCCAAGCTCGGCACGGACTGGCGGGGCGTCTCCCTCGACACCCTGCTGGCCGACGTGGAGACGGGCGCCGACTACGCCATGGCGCACAGCTACGGCGGTTACACCACGAACCTGCCGCTCGAGGACCTGGTGGATGGCCAGGCCTGGGTCGCCTACGAGTACGACGGCGAGCCGCTGCACCCGGAGCACGGCGGTCCGGCCCGGCTGCTGGTTCCCCACCTGTACCTCTGGAAGAGCGCCAAATGGGTGCGCGGTCTGGTGCTTTCGGACACCGAGGACCTGGGCTTCTGGGAGACGGCCGGCTACCACGAGTACGGAGACCCATGGAAAGAACAGCGATACGCCGGCGACTGACCTGGCAGACCGGCACCGTCACCGAGGTCCGGGAGGAGACGTCGACCGCCCGGACCATCGCCCTCGACGTACCGGACTGGCCGGGGCACCTCGCCGGGCAGCATCTCGACGTCCGGCTGACCGCCCCCGACGGGTATCGGGCATCCCGGTCGTACTCGATCGCCTCCGCCTGGACCGGCGCGGGGATCGAGTTGACCGTGGAGCAGGTGCCCGACGGTGAGGTCTCGCCGTACCTGGTCGACGTGCTCAAGGTCGGCGATCCGCTCGAGATCCGCGGCCCGGTCGGCGGCTGGTTCGTCTGGAAGCCCGAGCAACCCGGCCCGGTCCAGCTGATCGGCGGCGGTTCGGGCGTCGTACCGCTGATGGCGATGCTGCGTGCCCACTCGGCCGCCGCCAGCACCGCGCCGGCGCGGTTGCTGTACTCCGTGCGTCGGCCGGCCTCGGTGATCTACGTGAGCGACCTCAAGGACGTCGCGATGTCCGAGGAAGTGGCGATCACCTTCGCCTATACCCGCGAGGCGCCGCCGGGGGAGTCGCGTGAGCCCAAGCGGATCGACGCGGAGTTGCTCAAGTCGGTCGCCTTCCAGCCCGGGGACGAACCGACCACCTATGTCTGCGGGCCGACGCCGTTCGTCGAGACGGTGGCCGACCTACTCGTCGCCGCGGGCCACGACCCAGCCCGGGTGAGAACCGAACGCTTCGGACCTACAGGAGGACCGCGATGACAGCGGACGAACCCACGTACTTGGATGGCAATGCGGCGGCGGGTGCGATGCGCGAGGTGTTCGCGGTCGACATCACCGCGGCGACCGGGCAGTGCGCCGGCTGCGGCGACCGCGGGGCTTTCGCGGAGGCGCGGTTGTACGTCGATGCGCCCGGCATGGTGGCTCGTTGCCGCAGGTGCGACGACGTCATGGTCCGCGTCGTCTCCACCCCCGACTCCACCTACCTCGACTTCCGGGGCCTCACCTACCTCCGCATCCGTACCCCGACCACCTGACCACGGAACCGGCCTGACCCGACCGGACCTGGTCGGGTCGGACCGCGGTTCAGCGGCGTGGGGGTTTGGTGCGGGAGCGGCGGATGGTGTCGCGCTGGGTCTCGCCGACGGCGCGTTCGTAGGCGAGGACCAGGCCCTGGATGGTGACGGGCTTGAAGCGTTCGACGAGTTGCTGGATGTGCTCGGGAGGACCGCCGGAGTCGCGGTAGTGCGGCCAGACCTTGGTGCGGAAGACCTCGGTGAGCTCCTCGGCCAGGGCCCGGCCGTGCTCGGTGAAGATGCGCCCGGCGTCGAGCACCGCCTCGACCGGCAGATCGAGGTCGAGCAGTTCCACGCCGAGGCTGAGGTGCGCCGTCGCGACCTGGAAGACGTCCTCGTCCGGCGTCGGCTCGACCACGCCGAGCGCGACGAGCATCTCGATGTCGTCGTCGGTCAGGTCCCGCCCGGTACGCCGGACCAGCGCCGCGCGATCGAGCGTCTCCGGCAGGTCCCGCATCCAGGGGGTCAGCAGGGTGCGGTGCAGCGCGATGTCCTGCGGGGTGGCGTCGACCGGGATCCGGTCCAGGTAGCCCTCGATCGCGGACAGGGTGAACCCGTGCGCCTGGAGCTCGCGGACCAGGTCGAGCCGCGCGATGTGCTCGGGTCCGTAGTACCCGACGCGCCCGCGGCGTACAGGCGGGGGGATCAGGCCACGGCCGGCGTAGAAGCGCAGCGTGCGCACGGTCATCCCGACCCGGGCCGACAGTTCGTCGACGGTGAGCATCGCCTCGTCCGCACCGGTCTGTTCGGCGTCGGCAGGCACTGGCGACAAAGGCATGGCGCAGATCATAGTGGGCCCCACTTGACCATCGTGACACCAGAACTGTCACAATCGGTTGGTCAGAGCCATCACGGCACTCGCGGCAGACGACGGGACCCCCATGACCGCACCGAGTGAAGCCTTTCTGTACGACGCGATCCGGACTCCCCGTGGCAAGGGCAAGGCGGCCGGCGCCCTGCATGAGGTGAAGCCGATCCAGCTGATCACCGGCCTGCTGACCGAGCTCCGCGCCCGGCATCTCGAGCTCGACCCGACCGTGATCGACGACCTGGTGCTCGGCGTGGTCACCCCGATCGGCGACCAGGGCATGGACATCGCCCGTACCGCGGTGCTGGCGGCGGGCTACCCCGAGACGACCGGCGGCGTCCAGCTCAACCGGTTCTGCGCGTCCGGTCTGGAGGCGGTGAACCAGGCGGCGCAGCGGATCCGGTCCGGCTGGGAGGACTTCATCCTGGCCGGTGGCGTCGAGTCGATGTCGCGGGTGCCGATGGCCTCCGACGGCGGCGCCTGGGCGATGGACCCGGAGACCGCGATCCAGACCAACTTCATCCCGCAGGGCATCAGCGCGGACCTGATCGCGACCCTCGACGGGTTCTCCCGCACCGACGTCGACGCGTTCGCCGCCGAGTCGCACGCGCGCGCCGCCAAGGCCTGGGCCAACGGATACTTCGCCCGCTCGGTGGTGCCGGTGGTCGACCGGAACGGGCTGCAGATCCTCGACCACGATCAGTTGGTCCGGCCGGGGACGACGGTCGAGACGCTCGCCGGGTTGCCGGTGTCGTTCGCGGCGATCGGTGAGCACGGCGGGTTCGACTCCGTCGCGCTGGAGAAGTACGTAACGGTCGAGCGGATCAACCACGTCCACCACGCGGGCAACTCGTCCGGCATCGTGGACGGCGCCGCGCTGGTTGCGATCGGCAACGAGAAGGCCGGCGAGGCGCTCGGCCAGGCTCCTCGCGGCCGGGTGGTCGCCGCGGCGGTCAGCGGCACCGATCCGACGATCATGCTGACCGGTCCCGCCCCCGCCGCCCGCAAGGCGCTGGCCAAGGCCGGGCTCGAGGTCTCCGACATCGACCTGTTCGAGATGAACGAGGCGTTCGCCGCGGCCGTGCTGCACTTCATGAACGACCTCGGCGTCCCGCACGAGAAGGTGAACGTCAACGGTGGCGCGATCGCACTCGGCCACCCGCTCGGCGCGACCGGCGCCATGCTGATCGGAACCCTGCTGGACGAGTTGGAGCGCCGTGAGCTCCGCTACGGTCTGGCCACCCTGTGCGTCGGCGGCGGCATGGGCGTCGCAACCATCATCGAGAGGCTTGCCGCATGATCGACTGGTCCAACAACTTCGGCGTCGTCACCCTGACGATGAACGACCCAGCGGCGTCGGCGAACACGATGAACGACACCTACATCGCCGCGATGGCGTCGACGGTCGAGCGCCTGCAGGCCGAGAAAGCGGAGCTGAAGGGCGTGGTGATCACCAGCGCCAAGCAGACCTTCTTCGCCGGTGGCAACCTGCAGATGCTGTCCCGGATCCAGCCGGAGAACTCGGCCGAGGTCTTCGAGACGATCGAGGAGGTCAAGCGCCAGCTCCGCGTGCTGGAGACGCTCGGCGTCCCGGTCGTCGCCGCGATCAACGGAGCTGCGCTCGGCGGCGGCCTGGAGATCGCGCTCGCCTGCCACCACCGGATCGTTGCCGACGACAACCGGATCGAGATCGGCGTACCCGAGGTGACGCTCGGCCTGCTGCCCGGTGGAGGCGGCGTCACCCGCACAGTGCGCCTGCTAGGCCTCCAGGACGCCCTGATGAAGGTGCTCCTCCAGGGCCAGCGGATGAAGCCCGCCCACGCCAAGTCCGTCGGCATCGTGGACGAGGTCGTCCCGGCCGGTGAACTGCTCGACGCCGCCTACCGCTGGATCGAGTCGTACGACGGTGACGCCAAGCAGCCGTGGGACCGCGACGGCTACAAGATCCCAGGCGGTACTCCGGCCTCGCCCAAGCTGGCCGCGTTCCTCCCCGCCTTCCCGGCGAACCTCCGCAAGCAGCTGAAGGGCGCTCCCTACCCGGCCCCGAAGGCGATCATGAGCGCCGCCGTCGAGGGCAGCCAGGTGGACTTCGCCACCGCGAGCCGGATCGAGTCCCGGTACTTCGTCTCCCTTGCCACCGGGCAGATCGCGAAGAACATGATCAACGCGTTCTTCTTCGAGCTCCAGGCGATCAACGCCGGGGCATCCCGCCCGGCCGACGTCCCGAAGTACCAGGCTCGCAAGGTGGGTGTGCTAGGCGCTGGGATGATGGGCGCCGGGATCGCCTACGTCTGCGCGAAGGCCGGCATCGAGGTGGTACTCAAGGACGTCACGCTCGACGCCGCCGAGAAGGGCAAGACGTACTCCGAGAAGTTGCTCGCCAAGCAGGTGCAGAAGGGCCGCAGTACTCCGGAGAAGGCCGAGGCCTTCCTCAGCCTGATCACGCCGACGGCGGATCCGAACGGACTGGCCGGGTGCGACCTGGTGATCGAGGCGGTGTTCGAGAGCGAGGAGCTGAAGCAGAAGGTCTTCGCCGAGATCGCCGGCGTGGTCGAGCCGGACGCGCTGCTCTGCTCGAACACGTCCACGCTGCCGATCACCTCGCTGGCCGACGGGATCGACCGGCCGGACGAGTTCATCGGGATGCACTTCTTCTCGCCGGTGGACCGGATGCCGCTGGTCGAGCTGATCGTGGGGCAGAAGACCTCCGACCGGGCGCTGGCCAAGGCCTACGACGTGGTCCGGCAGATCAGGAAGACGCCGATCGTGGTGAACGACAGCCGTGGCTTCTTCACTTCGCGGGTATTCGGCACGCTGGTGATGGAAGGCGCCGCCATGGTTGCCGAGGGCATCAACCCGGTGACGATCGAGCGGGCCGCGACCCAGATGGGCTTCCCGGCGCCACCGCTGGCGATGCTGGACGAGGTCACCCTGACGCTGCCGATGAAGATCCGCGATGCGGCCCGGGCGGCCGGGGACAGCGCGGGCGCCTTCGGCGAGCACCCCGGGATGGCGGTGGCCGACCGGCTGGTGACGGAGTTCGACCGGAAGGGCAAGGCGGCCGGCGCCGGCTTCTACGAGTACCCGGCGGACGGGCCGAAGCACCTGTGGCCGGGGTTGTGGGAGCACTTCGTCAAGGACGACGTCGACGTACCGCTGATCGACCTGCAGGAGCGGATGGCGTTCGCGATGTCGCTCGAGACGGTGAAGTGCCTCGACGAGGGCGTGCTGCGCTCGGTCGCCGACGCCAACATCGGGTCGATCTTCGGCATCGGCTTCCCGCCGCTGCACGGTGGCGCGCTGCAGTACATCAACGCGTACTCCGGTGGTCCGGCCGGCTTCGTCGCACGCAGTCGCGAACTGGCCGAAAGCCATGGCGCGCGCTTCGAGCCGCCGGCGTTGCTGGTCCGCAAGGCCGAGGCCGGGGAGAAGTTCGCCTGATCCTGCTCGCGATCACCTGTGGTGGTCGTTCACATTGAATTGTGACGCTTCGTGTCCCTTCGCGGCGCTGGCCGCGATTACCTTCATCGGCAACTGGAACTCGTTCCTGTGGCCGCTGGTGATCGGCCAGGATTCGTCGTCTTGGACCATCCAGGTGGCGATGTCCACCTTTGTCACCGCGCAGACGATCAACATCCACGAGCTCTTCATGGCTGTCGCGGTGTCGATCCTGCCGCTGGTGCTGATCTTCGCGTTCCTGCAGCGCTGCCTGATCCAGGGAGTCACCCAGTCCGGCATCAAGGACTGACCAACAGGCTGCGGCGGGAGCCCCTGACCGGCTCCCGCCGCTTCACATCAGGACGCTCGGTAGACTTCAGGCCTTCAGCCGGCGGCCGGCTCCTGGTAGGTCGGCGTGATGATCGCGCGGGCGAGGGTGTGGAAGGCCAGGTTGAAGCTGACCACCGCGGCGCTGGCCTCGTCGTCGACGTCCAGGGCCTCGACGTCGATCGCGTGCACCACGAAGTAGTAGCGGTGCGTCTGGTCGCCCGCCGGCGGCGCGGCGCCGCCGAACGCCTTGGTGCTGTAGTCACTGCGGACGTGGAAGGCGCCGTTGTCGAGCCGCGGCGTCGCGCCGGCGCCGGCCGGCAGCTCGGTGACGGTGGCCGGGAGGTTGACCAGGATCCAGTGCCAGAAGCCCGAGGGCGTCGGGGCGTCCGGGTCGTAACAGGTCACCACGAAACCCTTGGTCTCGGCCGGGAAGCCCTCCCAGCTGAGCTGCGGCGACGTGTTGCCACCGGCAAACACCTGGGCGGCGCCGAGGGGCTCGCCGTCGGCGACGTCGGTGCTCGTGACGGTGAAGGAGCCGACCTTCGGGAGCAGTTCGTAGGGGTCCGGTGCGACCGGCCGTTCGAGCGACATCTGTGACCCTCCGGGATCTCGCGACGTGTGGTGACTCCGACATTACTGGCCGATTCAGGCGGTCCCCACCCCGGCAGCACCCATCATGGGCTGGGATCAGGTCGGGTCGTGGGCGCGGAGATGCGAAGATCGGTGCTGGCCGCGTCCAGGTGGCCGTAACTGGAGTGGAGGCACCAGCGGTGGAGGAGTTTCTGGCCCGGATCGGGCCGGCGGACGAGCAGGCGATGCGCGCCGCCACGGAGCGTCAGCTCGCGCTGACAAAACCGGTTGGTTCCCTCGGCGTGCTCGAGGAACTGTCCGTCCGAGTGGCCGGGATGACCGCCTCCTGCCCGCCTGCGGTGCCGAGCCCTGCCGTCGTCACGGTGTTCGCGGCCGACCACGGTGTGCACGCCCAGGGTGTCTCACCCTGGCCACAGACAGTGACCGCCGCCATGCTGGCGAACTTCGCTGCCGGCGGCGCCGCGGTGAACGCGTTCGCCGTGAACAACCGGGTCGACGTCCGGGTGGTGGACGTCGGGGTGGCGAGCGACGTGGACGGGCTGGACATCGTGCACGCCAAGGTGCGCCCCGGGACCCGCGATCTCGCGACGGAGAAAGCGCTCTCTGAGGAGGAGGTGCTGGCCGCGGTCACGGTGGGCTTCGAACTCGCGGACAACCTCGTCCGCGACGGCTACCGCTGCCTGCTCACCGGCGACATGGGGATCGCGAACACGACCGCCTCCGCCGCGCTGATCGCCACCTTCACCGGGATGACCGCCGACGACGTGACCGGCCGGGGGACCGGGATCGACGACGCCACCCTGGCCCACAAGACCTCGGTGGTCCGCTCCGCCCTGGCGTTGCACGCCGTACCGGCCTCGGATCCGCTGGGAGCGCTTTCGGCGTACGGCGGTCTGGAGCACGCCGCGCTCGCCGGGTACATCCTCGGTGGAGCCGCGAACAGGGTGCCGGTGATCCTCGACGGGGTGATCGCGGGTGCGGCCGCCCTGGTCGCCCAGGCGCTCCACCCGGCAGTCATCGAGTACTGCGTCGCCGGGCACCGCTCGGCCGAGCCTGGTCACGCGGTGGCGCTGAAGACGCTCGGCCTGCAGCCGCTGGTGGATCTCGACCTGCGCCTGGGCGAGGGCACCGGCGCGGTACTGGCCTACCCGATTCTGACCTGCGCGGTCCGGGCGCTGGCCGAGATGGCGACGTTCGAGTCCGCCGGGATCACCGCGGAGGACGACGCGTGACGGAACCCGCGCCGTACCTGTCCGGGCTGGTGCTGACCGGCCGCCGCGTCGTGGTGGTCGGCGGTGGCGGGGTCGCGCAGCGCCGGTTGCCCAGGCTGCTCGAGACGGGCGCCCAGATCGACCTGATCTCGCCGGCGATCACGCCGACCATCGAGGGTCTGCTGACGAACCCGGACCTGCGCTGGGTCGAACGCGGTTACGCCGAGGGCGACCTCGACGGTGCGTGGTACGTGGTGGTGGCGACGGATGATGCCGCGGTCAACGATCAGGTGTCCGCGGAGGCAGAGGAGCGGCGCATCTTCTGCGTTCGCTCCGACGACCGGTCCCGCGCGACCGCCTGGACTCCCGCTTCCGGGCAGCACGACCAGGTAACGATCGGCGTACTGGGTGGCGGTGACCACCGGCGGTCGGCCGCCGTACGGGACGCGATCCTGGAAGAACTCCGGACGGGTGCGCTCGGGGCTCGCGACTCGCTGGCCAAGCAGCCTGGCGTATACCTCGTCGGCGGTGGACCGGGCGATCCCGACCTGATCACCGTGCGCGGACGGCGGTTGCTCGCCGAGGCTGACGTGGTCGTCGCCGATCGGCTGGCGCCGCAGCCCTTGCTGGAGGAGTTGCACTCGGACGTCGAGTTGATCGACGCGGCGAAGCTTCCCCGTGGGCGATCCGCGCAGCAGGAGGAGATCAACCGGATCCTGGTCGATCGTGCACTGCAGGGCAAGGTCGTCGTACGGTTGAAGGGCGGCGATCCTTACGTCTTCGGGCGGGGCTTCGAAGAGGCGCTCGCCTGTGCCGAGGCCGGAGTGCCGTGGACAGTGGTGCCGGGGATCACGAGTTCGATCTCGGTGCCTGCCGTGGCCGGGATCCCGGTGACGCATCGCGGGGTGACGCATGAGTTCACGGTGGTGTCCGGGCACATCCCGCCGGGTCACCCGGACTCGCTGATCAACTGGCAGGCGCTTGCTCAGCTCTCCGGGACGCTGGTGTTGCTGATGGCGGTGGAGAATCTGCCGGCCATCGCGGCGACGCTGATGGAGCACGGCCGACCGGCCTCGACACCCGCCGCGGCGATTGCCGACGGCACCCTTCCGGGCCAGCAGATGGTCAGGTCCGACCTGGCCGGTATCGCCGCCACGATGGCCGCCGCCGGTGTCGGCGCCCCGGCGATCGTTGTCATCGGCAACGTCGTCGACGTGGCCGCGCAGGTGTCATGAGCCGGTTGCTCCCGCTCGACGATGCCGCGGACGAGCGGCTGGCGGACTACGTCCAACTGCGGGAGGTGAACCTGCGCCGGCTGCTCGAGGAGGAGCACGGGCTGTTCATCGCCGAGGGCGCCAAGGTGATCCGGCGGGCGGCCGAAGCGGGGTACGAGCCGCGATCGTTCCTGCTGGCGCCGCGCTGGCTGGATACCTTGCAGGACGTGCTGGACAAGTGGCCTTCGGTGCCGGTCTATGTGGTGTCGGAGGAACTGGCCGAGAAGGTGACAGGATTCCACGTGCACCGGGGTGCGCTCGCGTCGTACAAGCGTCGAGCTTCGGTCGGGCTGGAGGTCCTGCTCGAAGGACTGGGTGAGCGTGCGCGGGTCGCGATCTTCGACGACATCGTCGATCACACGAACGTCGGGGCCGGGTTCCGGGCGGCCGCGGCGATGGGGGTCGACGCGGTGCTGGTGTCGCCGACCTGTGCGGATCCGCTGTACCGGCGGTCGGTGAAGGTGTCGATGGGGACGGTCTTCCAGGTGCCTTGGACGCGGTTGACCAGTTGGCCGGGAGACCTTGCTCAGTTGCAGGAACACCGGTTCGTAGCCGCCGGCTTCGCCTTGTCCGACGACTCGATCAGCCTGGACGAACTGGTGGCCCGGCACGACGACAAACTCGCGCTGATCTTCGGGACCGAGGGCCACGGGTTGAAGCCGCACGTGCTCGCGCAGGCCGACCTGACCGTGCGGATCCCGATGTCCGGCGGCGTCGACTCCCTGAACGTGGCATCGTCGGCAGCGGTCGCCTTCTACGCCACGCGACCCTGACCCGGCCGAGGAGGCGCCATGCGTACGACGGACCGCCTGGTGCTGAGGCCGTTCCGCGACGAGGACCTGCCGGCGTGGGCCGCGATGAACGCCGATCCCGAGGTGATGGAGTTCCTGGGCGGCGAGCCGCTCACCCGCGAGAAGTCGGACTGGATCGCCGGGGCGGTGAACGCGCAGCACGAGGCCGAGGGGATCGGCTTCCTCGCGATCGAGCGCAGATCCGACGGCGCGTTCCTCGGGGCGGGGGGCCTGCAACGGGAGCCCTGGTACCCCGATGAGATGGAGCTGGGCTGGCGGTTAGCCCGGGAATACTGGGGCCATGGCTACGCGACGGAGGCGGCCAAGTCGTGGCTGGCCTACGCGTTCACCGAACTCGACCTGCCGCGGGTCATCTCGATCACCGACGCGCCGAACCTCCGGAGCATCGCGGTGATGAAGCGGATCGGGATGACCTTCGACCATGCCGCCGAACTCGTCGAGGACGGCGTCCCCTTCGACGCGGTCATCTACTCGATCACGGCCGCCGCCTGGTCCAACCTCCAGCAGGAAGCCGCTCTCAAGTCCTAGAGCCGCGAGGTCAGGTCGTGAGCGGCGGGGTGCTGGCGCGGAGTACGGGGTAGGCGGGGGCGGTTCGGCGAGTGGGGTTCGCGTCGGTGGTGGTGGCTCGGTGGACGGCTTCCTCGGCGACGGCGTCCAGGGCCACGTGGACGGTGGTGAGGTTCGGTACTACGTCCCGGAGCGTGGTGATGTCGTCGAAGCCGGCGACGCCGAGGTCTTCGGGGATGCGGAGACCGCGTTCGCGCAGACCGGCGAGTGCGCCGAGCGCCATGTCGTCGGTGACGGCGAACACCAGTTGCAGGTCGCGGAGCTGGTCGTCGCCCAGGCCGAGGACGAACTCGCGGGCTCCGGACCAGCTGAAGCCGGGGTGGTGCACCCGGGAGCCGGCGTCCGCGACCCCCGATTCCTCCAGACCGGCGACGAATCCCTCGACGCGTCGCTGCATGCTCAGCAGGGGAGTGCCACTGCCCAGCACGAGGCAACGCTGGTAGCCGAGCCCGGCGAGCTGGAGTGCCAACTGCCGGGCTCCTTCGTGGTTGTCGAAGTCGACGGTCTCGAACGGCAGGTCCGACCGGCTGATCAGGACGACCCGGCCGCCGGTCTCCTCGTACCGCTGGAGCTCGTCGACGAGTTGCTGCTCGGACGGCGGATCGACGTATCCGGAGCCGGCCAGGATGATCGCTCGCGGCTGCTGACCACGGAGTTCACGCACCAGGTCGAGCTCGCGATCCGCCTGCCGCTCGGTGACGGCGATCGACACGTGCAGGCCCAGCGTCTCCGCCTGCTTCATGATCTCGGCCGCCATCGCGGAGAAGTACGGGTCCGAGATCAGGCTGATCACCAGCGCGATCGTTCGCGACGTACCGCGGGCCATCGCCTGGGCGGGGAGATTCGGGGTGTACCCGAGCTCGCGGGCCGCGTGGAGGACCCGCTCGCGATAGCTCTCGGCCACCTTGCGGGAGGAGCCGTTGAGAACTCGGGACGCGGTCGGCTGCGAGACACCCGCCTCCCGCGCGACATCGTCGAGCGTGACCGGCCGTCTGGGACCTGAGCCTCGCGACGCTCCACTCACTGCCGCAGTTTATGGCCGAAAACCGTTGGACGCTCGTGATGGGATGGCCGTCATGCGGAAAGTCGTGCTGATCACCGGAATGCAGGCCGCCGGGAAGTCCACCATCGCCCCACTGCTCGCCGCCAGTCTCGGTCCACCCGCCGCCACCATCGACGGCGACGTGTTCTACCACGCGGTCGTCGCCGGGGCAGCGGTGATGACGCCCGAGCCTTCCGACGGGGCGGTCCGCCAACTCCACCTCCGCTACGGAGCAACCGCCCTTGTCGCCCGGCACTACCTGGAGGCCGGCTTCGACTTCGTCTGCTCCGACATCATGATGGGCGACGACGTCACCCGCTGGCTCGACTCCGTCGCCGACCTGGCCGAGCCGCACCTGGTCGTCCTGACCCCGTCCGTCGACTCGATCGTCGAACGCGAACTGGCCCGAGGCTCCAACTCCTACCGCGACTGGCAACCACCTGGCGGCACTCTCGCGGACGCCGTCAAAGCTCTGCAGACCGGCCTCACCGACACACCCCGCCGAGGCCTCTGGCTGGACACCACCGCCCAGACCCCCGACGAGACCGTCGCCACCATCCTCGAGGACGACCTCAAATCGTCCCTGTGGTGAGCGCCCGCCTGGCCGTGCGAACGCGCCTCCGGCGGACGCGGAGTACAGGTCAGGCGTTGAGGCCTTCCTCTTCCTGGTGGTCCTCGGGGTGGAGCATGGGGGAGACGGGCCAGTCGGACGGGTAGTCGGGGGCGAGCTCCTCGGCTTCGGCGTAGAGGCGCTTGCGGTACTTGCGGGAGAGGCGGTCGCCGAACACGGTGCCCTGGGTATGGTCCGTCTCGTGCTGCAGGCATCGGGCCAAGAGGCCGGTGCCTTCGTAGGTGACCGGTTCGCCGTTCTCGTCGACGCCGGTCACGCGGGCCCAGTCCGGGCGGACGCACTTGGTGAACGCCCCGGGCAGCGAGAGGCAGCCCTCCTCGCCTTCGTCCAACTGGCGGTCCTTGCCCTCGGGGAGCTCGACGACCGGGTTGCAGACGACGCCCTGGTGCTGCACGCCGTCCTTGTCGGGGCAGTCGAACACGAACAGTTGCAGGTCGACCCCGACCTGGTTCGCGGCCAGGCCGACACCTTCGGCGGCGTTCATCGTCGCGACCATGTCCGCGACGAGCTTGTGCAGGTCCTCGCCGAACTCGGTGACGGGCTTGTTCAGCCGGTGCATGACGTCCTCGCCCCACCGCGTGATGGGCAGCACCGAACCGTTCGTAGGCAGCGTAGGCATGGCGGAAATCCTAGCGAAGCCAGGCGCCACCGCCACGCCCGCGGTCCGGAGTACGCCGGTACTGCGGACCGCGGGCGGCAGGTGGTCAGACCTGGCCGTTGACCTCGTCGCGCCAGGCGACCCAGTCGCGGACCAGGCCGAGGTCGTAGTCCGGGCCGGAGGTGCTGATGGTGAACAGCCGGGTGCCCACGTCGAGCAGGGACTTGCCCAGCTCCTCGGGGGTCTTGTCGCCGACGCCGGCCGAGCGCTCGATCTCGCCCGGGTCGCGGCCGATCGTCTTGCAGTGCCCGTCGAGCACGTCGTGCTTGTGCGCGATCGTCTCGGCGTCGCCGAAGCCGTGCCAGATGTTCGCGTGCTGCGCGACGAGCTTCAGCGTCTTCTTCTCGCCGCCACCGCCGATCAGCACCGGGATGTCGCGGGTCGGCTTCGGGTTGAGCTTGGTCCAGCGCTGCTCGATCCGCGGCAGCGCCTCGCCGAGCGCGTCCAGCCGGCCGCCCGCCGTACCGAACTCGTAGCCGTACTCGTCGTAGTCCCGCTGGAACCAGCCGGACCCGATGCCGAGGATCAGCCGGCCGTCGCTGATGTGGTCGACCGTCCGCGCCATGTCGGCGAGCAGGTCGGGGTTGCGGTAGGAGTTGCAGGTGACCAGGGCGCCGATCTCGACCCGTTCGGTCGCTTCCGCCCAGGCGGCGAGCATGGTCCAGGCCTCGAAGTGCAGGCCGTCCGGCTCACCCGAGAGCGGGTAGAAGTGGTCCCAGTTGAACGCCACGTCGACGCCGATCTCCTCGGCCGCGGCGACGGTCCGCCGGATGTCGGCGTACTCGGCGTGCTGGGGCTGAACCTGAACGCCGATCCGTACCGGGAAAGTGCTGTACGGACGGGCAGTGGACTCAGTCGATGTCATGGTGGAGAGCCTATACGCCGTATCGGAGGATCCTCCGGTACGGCCACCATCCGAACTGGGGGACCCGATGCCCGAGCACGAGCAGTTACGCGAGCGCGAAGAGATCGACGAGTTCGCCAGGTTGTTCACCGGGTTCCTGGAGCGGATGCAGTTGCCGCGGGTCGGGGCGGGCCGGGAGAACTTGAGAGAGCGGTTGCTGGCTCATCTCGGCGTCGATCCGGAGGGGCTGCCGGTGGTCGAGTCCGGGTTCCCGGCGTTCGACCTACCGAACGTGCAACTGGCGCTGGAGGCGTGGTTCGACACCTTCGAGGTGATCGGGCTGGCCGGACAGGACCGGAACCACTACACCCTGTCGGAACTGCTCGAGGTCGCCGAGCAACGCCAGTACGGTGTGGGTGCGGTCGACTACGAGCGGATCTCCGTCGACGTGGATGAGCGGATGGACTGCGTCGCCTTCGGGTTCTACCTCGGTGTCCAGGGCGACGACCGGTACGTCGCGCTGCTGCGCAAGGCCAACCCGCAGTACGGCCGGATGACCGTGCAGCTGGAGGTGCTTGCCACCGGCAAGGTAGCCGGAGAGCGCTTCCTGCGTGCTCTGCCCGATCTCATCCAGGAGCACAACGTGTTCCGCGGCAAGGTGGTGTCCTTCGAGGGGCACGACTTCGGCAAGGGCGTCGGGCCGTTCCTGCTGCACCGGCGGCCGAGCCTCAGCAGGGACGACGTGGTGCTGCCGCCGGGCGTCCTCGAGCGGGTCGAACGTGAGGTGATCGGCGTCGCGGAACACCGCGAGACGCTGCTGCGCGCGGGCCAGCATCTTCGCCGTGGAGTCCTCCTCTACGGACCGCCGGGGACGGGCAAGACCCACACGGTCCGGTATCTGCTGTCCCGGCTCCCCTCGTTCACCGTCGTGCTGCTCGCCGGCATCAGCATCAGGTACATCGCTGAGGCTTGTGCGCTCGCCCGGATGCTCGAGCCGGCGCTGGTTGTGCTGGAGGACTGTGACCTGATCGCCGAATCGCGGGACCACTTCCAAGGCGGCAACGCCCTGCTCTTCCAGGTGCTCAACGAGATGGACGGTCTTGCCGAGGAAGCGGACGTGGCCTTCCTGCTCACGACCAACCGCGCGGACGTCCTCGAGCCCGCGCTGGTGCAGCGGCCGGGGCGGATCGACCTCGCGGTGGAGGTGCCACTGCCGGACTCCGAAGGGCGGGCGCGCCTGCTGTCGCTCTACGGACCCGGACTCGAGTTCAGCCAGTCCGCCGTCGACGAGGTGGTCGCCCAGACCGAAGGAACCACCGCCTCGTTCGCGAGAGAGCTCGTACGGCGTGCCGTGCTGCTCGCCGCTGAGAACGGATCCGGCTCGGTCGGTGATGCCGAACTCCGCGCCGCCGCCGGCGAACTCCTCTCCTCCCAGGACACCCTCACCCGCCACCTCCTAGGCAGCCCGGGGCCCACCTGACGCAGCCAGGCCAACTGCCGTTGGTCAGCGGCTGTCGGTTCTGGACGGTAGGTTCCGGGCATGGACCTCAACGGCAGACCTGATCCGCCCACGGACGCGGGGGAGAAGGAGACGCTGGTCGGCTTTCTCGACTTCCAGCGCGCCACGCTCCGCTGGAAGTGCGAAGGCCTGACCCCGGTGCAGCTCGGCACCGCGGCGATCGACCCCTCGTCGATGACGCTGCACGGCCTGATCCGGCACCTGACCGAGGTCGAGCTCGACTGGTCGGTCGGCACCTTCACCGACGAGCCGGTCGTCTACGCGTACTCCTCGCCCGAGAATCCCGAAGGCGACTGGATCGGTCTGGACCCCGCGCAGTACCACGCGGACCTGCACCGGTACGACGAAGCCGTCGAGCGAGCGCGATCGGTGGTCAAGGATCTTGATCCCGGGCACACCGTCGAGGACAACGGCAAGCGGTACACGCTGCGCTGGGTGCTCGCTCACATGATCGAGGAGTACGCCCGCCACAACGGCCACGCCGACCTCCTCCGCGAACGCCTGGACGGCTCCACGGGCGAGTAGCGCGCCCACCAAGCGACCCGGCTGAGCGAGTAGTGCGGCTCAGGCCGGGTCCGAGCGGTGCGATTCGGCCAGTAGGTCGAGCATGTGGGATACGCCGGACTCGACCTCGGACTGCTGTTCCGGGGTCAGGCCGGAGCTGTGGTAGGTCAGCTCGGTCCGGTCCGCCGCGAGTTCGCGCAACGTCACAGTGACGACCTCGTCAGGCCCGGACAGATGGATGACGAGGGTCCGGGGCACATCGAGATCACCGAACTTCAAGGAGAACGGGACCTCGGTGCCGTCCTGCGTGGCAACGAAGACCGCCGAGATGGTCCCGCCTGGACGGACATCGATGGCGACGCGATCGGCCGGCGTGGTGAAACCTTCCGCGACGAACCACTGCGCGAAGTACGCCGGGTCGGTGAAGGAACGGACCACCTGGTCCGGGGCTGCTTCGACGGTACGGGTGAAGGTGAACATCGTGGGCTCCTTCAGGACTGAGTGAGAACTGGGCTGGAGAGTTCTGATGGCCCTCACTCTGTCCGGCACCCCTTCCGGATTGTTTTCGATCTGTTGACGGCGTCAGCCGTTACTGTCGGGTCATGAGCCCGAAGTCGAGCATCGCTCCTGTTCGCTGGACACCTCCGGCCGCTCCCGTGGCCCGCCAACCGCAGCGGATCGAAGTACGGACCGTCGGGTTGCCGGGCACCGGACCCGAGGACGCGTTGATCGACGAGGACGGCAGCGTCCTGACCGGCCTGCTGGACGGCCGGATCCTCCGGGTCAGTGCCGACGGCAGCGCGATCAGCGTGCTGGCCGACACCGGTGGGCGTCCGCTCGGCCTGGAGTGGCTCCCGGATGGCAAGGTGCTGATCTGCGACGCGAACCGCGGGCTGCTGACGCTCGACAAGGACGGGCGGATCACCACGCTGCTCGCCGAGATCGACGGCCGGCCGATGAAATTCTGCAACAACGCGGACATCCTGCCCGACGGCACGATCTACTTCACCGACTCGTCCACCCGGTTCGGCATCGACGAGTGGATGGCGGACCTGCTCGAGCACTCCAGCACTGGCAGCCTCTACCGGCTCACCCCGGCCGGCGAGCTCACCCGCCTGACGACGAACCGCTCGTTCCCCAACGGGGTCGCGCTGAGCGGTGACCAGACCACGTTGTTCTTCGCCGAGACCGCGAGCTACGGCCTGTTCAAGCTCGACCTGACCACCGAGGACGCCGAGCCCGAACTGGTCACGAGGATCCCCGGCCTGCCGGACAACATCGCGCGCGGCTCGGACGGGCTGATCTGGGTCGCGGTCGGCTCACCGCGCAACGCCCTGCTGGACTTCCTGCTGCCCAAACCGCCGGTACTGCGCAAGGTGGTCTGGGGCCTGCCCGAGTCGCTGAAGCCGAAGGCGGCCGACATCATCGAGATCCAGGCGTACGACGACGACGGGAACCTGGTCCACGATCTCCGGGGCAAGCACCCGGACTTCCGGATGCCCACCGGAGTACGGGAGCGCGACGGGAAGGTGTGGCTGAGCAGCATCGGCACCACCCACCTCGCGACCTTCGACACCCCAACCCGCTAGTGTCCGCCAACCCGCTTGCGTCCGAAGAAGCCGAGGTCATAGCCCTCGGTTCTTCGGACGCAAGGGCAGGAACGGTCAGCCGAGCTGCCAGGAGCGCTTGGACAGGCCGTACCAGAAGCCGTCCACCACGGTGTCGGCCGAGCCGACCGAGTCCTCGGCGGCGCCGAGCGACACGAACAGCGGCGCGAAGTGCTCGGTCCGCGGGTGTGCGATCGAGGCGGCCGGTCCCTTGTGCAGGAAGTCGATCAGCGAGTCGATGTCTTGGGCGGCGAGTGCTCGCCTGGCCCAGTCGTCGAACTCGATCGACCAGTTCGGTGCGGCGCCGTCGGGCGAGCCGCCGAGGTTGACCGCGCTCAGGTTGTGCGTGGTGAACCCGCTGCCGACGATCAGCACGCCCTGGTCGCGGAGCGGCGCCAGTTTGCGGCCGATGTCGAACAACTGCTTCGGGTCCAGCGTGGGCATCGACACCTGCAGGACGGGGATGTCCGCCTCGGGGTACATCTCCTTCAACGGCACGTATGCGCCGTGGTCCAGCCCGCGCGTCGGGTCGTCGTACACGGGAGTCGCGGGGGAGTGCAGCAGTTTGCGGACCTGGTCGGCGAGCTCCGGCGCGCCCGGGGCGGCGTACTGGACCTGGTAGTAGCGCTCCGGGAAGCCCCAGAAGTCGTACAGCAGCGGCACGGTCTCGGTCGCGGCGAGGGTGAGCGGCGCCGCCTCCCAGTGTGCCGACACGATCAGGATCGCCTTCGGCTTGGTGAAGCCGGCGGAGACAGCGGCGAGCTCTGCCGTCCACTGCCGGTCGTCGGCCAGCGGCGGCGCGCCGTGGCTCAGGTACAGCACCGGCGTCCGGCTGACATGCAGGGTGTCACTCATCGTCGTCTCCGCCTCTCGGGTTCTTTCTCCTTCCAATGTAGTTGAACACTCAATTTATTCCTACGGCTCGCGCATCAGGCTGACCAGCGACGGCACCAGCATGACGCCGGTGACGAACTGGCGGATCGTCCGGCCGCGGCTGATCCGCGCGATGAACATGCCGACGAACGGCGTCCACGAGATCCACCAGTGTTCGACAGCCATTGGATGCCCTTGGCAACCGCGAGCCAGAGCACGTACACGACGAAGCCCGAGGCGAGCAGCACGAACGGCCAGCTAGGGGGATTGCGCTACGACCGTGCCGAAGATCGTGGCGAAACGCAACCATCGTGGCGTCGGCCACATCGGCGAGTCGCGCTGCCACTGCCGCCCGCGGGCGTACCCGCTACTGTGCGAA
Organism: Kribbella sp. VKM Ac-2568; assembly: GCF_004345365.1. Lineage (GTDB taxonomy): Bacteria > Actinomycetota > Actinomycetes > Propionibacteriales > Kribbellaceae > Kribbella > Kribbella orskensis. Next base: position 112,848 of record NZ_SLVF01000017.1, on the reverse strand, counting down.
TCATGCGATTCGGAATCACGATCCTGCCGGAGTACCGCTGGTCCGAGGCGGAGTCGAAGTGGCGACGTGCCGAGGAGCTCGGCTTCGATCACGCCTGGACCTACGACCACCTCACGTGGCACGGCCTGCAGGACTCCCCGTGGTACGGGACCACGCAGACGCTCACCGCGGCGGCGCTGGTGACCTCGACGATCACGCTCGGCACGTTCGTCACCTCGCCGAACTTCCGGCACCCGCTGACGCTGACCCGCGAGATCCTCGCCCTGGACGACATCTCGCAGGGCCGCTTCCTCTGCGGGATCGGCTCCGGCGGCGGGATCGACCAGACCATCCTCGGCGGCGACGAGTTGACGGCACGGCAGAAGGTCGACCGGCTCGAGGAGTTCGTCGGGCTGCTCGACACGTTGCTCACCACGGACGGCGTCGACCACCAAGGCGAGTACTTCGAGACCCGGAACGCGCGCACGCTGCCCGGGTGTGTCCAGCAACCGCGGGTGCCCTTCATCATGGCGGCGAACGGCCCGCGCTCCCTCCGCCTGGCCACCAGGTACGGCGCCGGCTGGGTGACCACCGGGCTGAAGTCGGCCGACTTCGAGACCTGGTTCTCCTCGGTGCGCGACCTCAGCCACCGGCTGGACGACGTACTGGAGGAGGGACGGCCGTTCGACCGGTACCTCGCGCTGGACTCGGCGCGTTACTCCCTGAGCAGCGTCGACGCCTTCGAGGACGTCGTCGGGCGCGCGGCGGACCTTGGCTTCACCGACGTCATCACCCACTGGCCCCGCGCCGAAGGTGTCTACGCCGGTAGCGAGGACACCCTCGAGCAGATCGCGACCGAGGTCATTCCTCGTCTTCGCTAGCGCGTCGGACGTAGGCGGGCAGGACGTACCAGAAGCCGACGAACCAAGCGAGCACGAGCGCCACGGTGACGATCGCGACCGTGCGGTTCAGTACCACGTCGATCGCCAGCAGCACGCCGCCGCAGATCGCGAGCATCAGGAGCACCAGGCCGCCACTGGTCAGGTGGTGCGCGATCGGGATCATCCGGTCTCGCAGCTTCTTCTGGAACACGATCCGGTGGAATGACACCGGCGCCAGGAACAGGCCCATCGCCAGGGCGGAGGCGATCAGGGTGCCGGCGTAGACGTCGTGGGTGAACGCGTCCGCATCCTGGAACCGGTTGGTGAAGGCGATGCTGAGCAGGAACGCGAACAGGATCTGGGTGCCGGTCTGGGCCAGCCGGAGTTCCTGCAGCAACTCGTTCCAGTGCCTGTCGAGGCGCTCGCCCTCGTCCTCTTCCCTGCGCCGGTAGTCGCCGGGACGGTCTTCCTTCGTCATCTGTCTCCTCACGCCGGACAGGTACCCCGCGGGAAACTGTGACCGATCCTCGGGGCCTGGCGAAAGGGCGCAAGCGAAGGGCCGCTCACCGGTCGGTGAGCGGCCCTCTCGTTATTCAGTTCTTAGAAGGTCCTGATCCTGAGATCAGATCGGGCGGATGTTCTCCGCCTGCAGGCCCTTCTGGCCCTGGGTGATCTCGAACTCGACGCGCTGGTTCTCGTCCAGCGAGCGGAAGCCCGAGGTCTGGATGGCCGAGTAGTGCGCGAACACGTCCGCGCCACCGTCATCCGGGGTGATGAAGCCGAAGCCCTTGTCAGCGTTGAACCACTTGACAGTACCGACAGCCATTGTTGTCTATCTCCTTGATGGCTTGTAACAAGACGCGATCCACACCTCATGAACCGCGTGTCGCCGAAAGGCCCCAGACGACGAAACCGGCCGTACAGCACAGCGAAAGTCAGTGGGAGTCCAAAACTGCAACGCGATAACTGTAGCCGATCTCGAGCCTCGTGTGGGGGGTGACCGCGAACACGTGTCGCGGAAAGTTGCAGCCCGCCACGCTCCGTGGCTTTCACGTCGCCCGGATGACCGGTTTCCGCGGGGCCGGCCCGGCCTGGCCCATAGACAACGAACCCCCCGCCGACCTGCTGTTTCGCGCTCAGACAGGCCTGTGACAGCGGTTCCGGACCCCGACAAGGGTGGACAACGGGCCCTATACGCCGGGTAATGGCCGCAAGTCCGCTGTGAATTCGTCCGGCGTGTCGTACGGCGCTGGACAACCGGCGCGGCGCGGGCAAAGGTTTGGTACGACGCGGACGGAAGGCCCGGGATTGATCCTCAGAGTGGTACGCAGCGGTGGTTTCGCCGGCCTGATGGCCCGGGGCGAGCTCGACACGTCGGCTGATCCGGACGCGGAGCGGCTCGAACGGGTCGCCCGCGGCCTGGACCAGGCGCGGCTGGGTTCCGGGCGCCCGCAGCCCGACAGGTACGTCTACCAGCTCCAGGTACGCGACAGCGACGACGCGGAGCCGACGGAGCTGACTCTGGCCGAGCAGGACCTCGATCAGGAGACCGCCTGGCTCCTGGACCGAGTGCTGCAGTCCCAGGAGCCAGGCGGCGGAGCCTAGCCGGCGCCAGCTGATCTAGTACCAGTTGATCTAGCGCCAGTTGATCTCGGGCGCACGGTAGAAGTTGACGCTGAGGATGTCCCAGCGGGAGCCCTGGGCGCCCAGGCGGTCCTTGTAGGCGGTCCAGTCGAGCGCGGAGGCCTGCGACCAGCCCAACTCGGCCACACCTGGCAGACGCGGGAACGCCATGTACTCGAGCTTGTCGAGGTCGTCCAGCGTCTCCGTCCAGATCGGCGCCTCAACCCCGGCGACAGCGCTCTCCGGCAGGTCGGGGACCAGCGTGGACGGGTTCCAGTCGTACGCCGTCTTCACGTCGACCAGCCCGGCCCAGTCCTGCCCGTACGGCGTGCTGTCGTCGTACTTCATGTCCAGGTACGCCCGGTTCGCCGGAGACATCACGACCTGGGCGCCCTGGGCAGCAGCCTTGCGGGCCAGTTCCTGCGACCGCGCGTCGTCGGTGCCCCAGTACTGCGCGATGCTGCCGGCGGGCAGGGGTGTCTCGGCGATCTCCTGCCATCCCATGACCCGCTTGTGCTGCTTGGTGACGAGTGCGGCCGCCTTCGGGACGAAGGTGAGGTAGTCCGAGTGCGGCGTGGAGTGCGCCTCGTCGCCGCCCAGGTGGATGACGTCGCCGGGCGCCTGCTGCGCGACCTCGCGGAACACGTCGTCCAGGAAGCTGTACGTGATGTCCTTGCCGACGCAGAGCGAGCTGAAGCCCACGTCCGTGCCGGTGTAGAGCGGCGGAGCCACCCCGTCGCAGTTCAGGTCGGCGTACGACGCCAGCGCCGCGTTGGTGTGACCCGGGGTGTCGATCTCCGGGATCACCGTCAGATAGTGGTCGGCGGCGTACCGGACGATCTCGGCGAAGTCCGCCTTGGTGTACGAGCCGCCGGGCGTGCCGTTGACCTCCAGGCTGCCCCCGTACGTCGTGAGCCTCGGCCAGGAGTCCACCTGGATCCGCCAGCCCTGGTCGTCCGAGAGGTGCAGGTGGAGCTTGTTCAGCTTGTAGAGCGAGATGAGGTCGATGTAGCGCTTCACCTCGGTTACCGAGAAGAAGTGCCGGGATACGTCGAGCATGGCGCCGCGATACCCGTACCGCGGGGAGTCGGCGATCGTAGTGCCGGCAACCCGCCAGGGGCCGGTCTGACGCCGGGCGGCGTCGGCCTTGGCGGGCAGTAGCTGCCGGAGCGTGGTGACTCCGCGGTACAGGCCCTCGGGGGTTGCCGCCGTCACGCTCACCGCGGAGCGGTCGACGCGCAACTGGTATCCCTCGGCCCCGAGAGAGGCCGGGCCGTTGGTGGACAGCTTCACGTCGGCCACCCCCGGCACAAGCGGGATCACCGGCAGCGGGTAGCCGGTAGAGCGTCGCAGCTGAGCAGTGAGCTGGTCTGCGACCTTGCGGGCGGCCCGGCTCTCCTTGGCGCTCGACGCGACGCCCACGATGCTCCAGGGCTTCAGGGTGAAGTCCTGGCCGTCGAGAGCCTGCTGAGACACCGGCTTGGGGATCAGGGCGGGCGTGGAGGCGGCCTGCGGCTGGGCCGCGGCCGGCGTGGTGGTGGCGATCAGGGGAGTCGCTAGCAGGGCGGCTGTGAGGAGGCCGGCCAGCGAGACCCGACGGCTGGGGCGGGCGAGTCGTGTCATGACTCGAAGTGAACGTCTGCTCACAGCCCCAGTCAAGATCTTTCGGCAATCTCCCTGCATTACTCGCGCGTACGGCGAGCTCAGTCGTACTTCCGCGCTATCGCCAGGGCTTGGGGCACGTACGACGAGCCGAACATCACCACATGCGTCAGCAGCGGGTGGAGCCGGTGCAGGCCGACCCGATCCCGCCAGCCGTCCGTCAGGGGATGGGCCTCGTTGTAGGCGCGCAGTACTCGCTCCAACTGGGGTATGCCGAACAGCCCGAGCATGGCCAGGTCCGTCTCGCGGTGGCCGCCGTGAGCCGCCGGGTCGATCAGGTGCACTCCGTCGGCGGTCCAGAAGACGTTGCCCGACCACAGGTCACCGTGGATCCGGCACGGCTGCTCCGCCGGGTCGTCATACGCGCCGTCCGTCAACCTGCGGCACAGGCGCTCGAAGACGACCAGCTGGTGGTCGTCGATCGTGCCCTGGTCGTAGGCCATCCGTAGATACGGCCGGACCCGCAGAGACGCGTAGAACTCACCCCACGCCGTTGTGGGTTCCAGAGTGTGCGGCAACTCGATCGTGCCGATGTAGCCGTCGGTCTCCCACCCATCGGGCGGTACGCCGAAGTGGCGCGCGCCGGTGTCATGCAGGACCGCCAGCCGCCGGCCGAACTCGTCAGCGGCAGCGCCCGTCGGTGGCACCGGATTCAGTCGTGGGGTCGCCAGGCGGCCGGGGGACACCTGCAGCGGCCGCGCCACCGGGACGCCGCCGGCGACGTCTAGCCAGCGCAGACCGGCGGCCTCGACCTCGAAGAACCCGGGCGGAGCATCGTGCCTCTCCTTCACGAAGGCGTCGGTCATGGCGGCACTCTGCCACGAAGCCTTCGTCATCGAGGAAATAGCGATCAGGCTCACCGGGGCCAGTGGTGCTCCCGGACCGGCGAGCCAGCCAGGGTTCGGTGAGCATGGCTGCGACAGCCATGGCTGTCAGCAGGCCCCCCACCAGCGCGATGCTGCGCACGCCTGTGTTGTCGATCAGCAGTCCACCGATCAGCGCGCCCCCTGCGATACCGACGTTGAAGGCGGAACTGCTGCCTGCCAGAGCGATGTCGGTACTGCCCGGTGCTACGTCGAGGGTCCTGTTCTGCCCGGCGACGGCGAACGCGCTGAAAGCTACGCCGATCGCCGTGAGCAGGGCGATGGCCACCGGCTGGTACTGGCCCAGGGCGAAGAGGCTGAGTAGGGCGCAGGTGGCGAGCCCGAGTGGCCAGACGACTGCGGCCCACGGGTGCCGGTCGAGGAGTGTCCCGACCACCAGTGTGCCGACCAGTCCACCGAGTCCGGTGGCGAGCAGGACCGGCCCGAGCAGGGCAGGTGAGAAACCGCTGACATCGAGGAGGAACGGCGCGACGTAGGTGTTGACGGTCAGGAGTCCGGTGACAGCGACCGCGGAGCTGAAGATGAGGAGCAGGTACCTGCGGAGGTCCGGAGCGCTCCCACGGGCCGAGTTACTGTCCGCTGGGGCGATCGTAGGCAGGAGCACCGCGATGCCGGCACAGGCCAGGAGGCCCAGTGCGCCCATCACGACGAACGGCGTCCGCCAGCCCGCCTGCTGACCGAGCCACGTGCCCAAGGGGATGCCCAGCACGGGAGCGAGCGAAGTTCCGATGGCTAGGCGGGCGACGACGCGGCCGCGGCGTTCAGGCGAGAACAGCCCGACGGCGGCCGGTGCGACCACAGACCAGAACAGGGCCTGGGTGAGCCCGATGACGAGGCGCGCGGCGAACAGAACCGGGTAGCTGGGGGCGAATGCCGACAGCAGCGTCGCCGCACCGAAGACGCCGAGGGTGGCGGTCAGCACGAGCCTGCGCGGCAGTTTCTGGGTGACGCGGGCGAGGGGCAGGGAGGCGAGCACCACGACGACCGCATAGCCGGTGACGAGGTGCCCGACCTGTGATCGGGACCGGTCGAGGTCGTCCGCCATCACCGTGAGAAGTCCCATCGGCAGGACCTCGGTGGTGACGAACGTGAACGTCGAGACCGCCAGCACCGTCAAGGCGGCGGCCGCGCGCCGGGGGGACACGACCGGAGCGTCGACCGGGACAGCCATGGGTTACTCCTCGAGGTGTGAACGCCTGGGTGCTCGTCAGCCGGAGACGACTGACCCCTCAACAAGGCGTGTCGAAAGATGCGGACTGTCGGTCCGACCTGTCATCGTTGGCGGTCGGCCGGGCCTGCCAACCAGAGTGGGCGCGGCTCAGTGATCATCCTGACAAGGAAGCTGGAGGACAGATGACGCAGGTGGCAGAGCAGCCGGGCAGCACTGCCGGGCGGCTCGGCTCGGTGGTGCTGGATTGCCCGGACCCGCTCGAGCTCGCCCGGTTCTACTCGGCGCTGTTCGGCCTGGAGGTCGACGAGCACGGTGACGACGACTGGCGGAGCCTGACCGGCCCCGGGTCGACGCTCGGCTTCCGTCGCTCGGAGGACTACGTCCCTGCCACCTGGCCCGGGCCGGCCGGCTCGTCTGGTGCCGATGGTCAGCAACTCCACCTCGACCTCATCGTCGACGACCTGTCCAGCGGACACGCGACGGTCGTCGCCCTCGGGGCGGAGCCCCTCGACCCGGTGGACGCCCCGCCCGCGGAGAACGAGCGCGGCTGGCGCGTGTACGCCGACCCGGCCGGCCACCCCTTCAGGATCTGCCTGGAGTGAATCCGCACGCATCACCCGGCTCAGGAACCAGCTCTGGGCCGGGTGATTTCGCGTGCGCGCTGTGGCCGGGGGACTGGTCACGTCCACTCGGAGCACCCGGCGAACGGGAAGTCGCGACCTTCGACGTACCGGGGTCGTGGCTGGTAGCTGTTCACGCCGGGGGAGCCCTGGAGATGGAACGCGCTCGGGTACGGCACTTCGGGATCGGTGATGCGGGTCGAGGTCGGGATGTAGCGGATCGTCAGGCCACAGCGCCGGTTCGGTGAGGTGTTCGCGTTGCTGCCGTGCACGATGTTCGGGTGGTGCACCTCGACGTCGCCGGGCGCCAGCACCATGTCGACCGCCTGGGACTCGTCCACCTCGACCGCGATCTCCTTGCCGAGAACGCTCTCCACGGTCTCGTTGTCGCGCATCTCGGCGACCGGCCCGCGGTGGCTGCCCGGGACCACCCAGAAAGGGTCGTCCCGCAGGAACGCGTGACCGAGTTGCTCTGGCCGGACGTCAGGATGCCTCGCTTGCAGCCAGCCGACGTGATCGTTCACCTCGTTGATCAGGCTCTCGTCGATCACGCCGCGGCAGATGACGTAGCCGTCGCGTTCGAAGGCTTCGACCGCGTCCCCGGAGAGCTGGTTCTCCGCTGCTGAAGTCATGCCGCACCCCCTTGGACAGTCCTACCCGCCATCGTCCTGGACCAGGCATGGACGGGCTAGCAACGAGCTGACGCAAACTTGTAGCTTGTTGATGTGAGTCAGGTACTGCGGTTCGCGTCGTCGGCGCTCGGTCGTCCGTACCACGCGGCCCGTGTCCTGCTCACGCCGCGGACACCTCCTTCCGAGCCGCACACGCACGCGGACTTCCACGAGTTCATGGGCGTCACCCGCGGCCGTGGTGACCACCTGCTGGACACCGGCACGGTCCCGCTGGAGGTGGGCGATGTCGTCCTCGTCCGGCCGCGCGACCGGCATGCGTTCCGTGGTTCGGCGCCGGACGGCCTGGAGTTCGTCAACGTGGCGTACCCGAGCTCGGCCTGGCAGGGATTCCTGAACCTGACCAGGACGAATCCGACCGGCAGCTGGGACGCGGCCCGGCAACCGATTACCTTCCGGCCGGGTGATCCGGGGGCCGTGGTGGCGACGTTCGAGAGCGCCCTGGAGCGCTTCTCCGACGGTCCCGGCACCTTCGACCTGGTGCGCTTCTGGATCGATCTGCTGCCACAGGTCTCGCCCGAGGAACTGCCCGCGACAGCGCCTGGCCAGCAGGCGCCAGACTGGTTGGTGGAGGCCTGCGGGGCGATGCGTGCCGAGGAGAACCTGCGCGGAGGAGTACCGCAGCTGCTCGAGTTGGCCCGGGTAAGTCCGGCCCATCTGTCCCGCACCCTGCGGACGGCGTACGGGGTGAGGCCGACGGACTTCGTCGCCGATCTCCGCCTCGAGCACGCCGCCTCGTTGCTAGCAGCAACCACCGGGTCGATCGCCGAGATCGCCGTCCGCTGCGGCTTCTCCAGCCAGTCCTACTTCACCCGCTGCTTCACCGCCGCCCACGCCGTATCGCCCCGAACCTTCCGCCACCAGGCCCAACGCGCCTTCGTCCCGTGACCGTCCGCGCTCGCCGGCCATCGACCGATCGGTTGATGTGGCGGACCGCTCGTCGCCGGGATTCTCGAGGCATGACAGTCATCGAGATCGAGAACCTGAGGAAGAGCTACCACGATCGCCCCGCCGTGGACGGTCTGTCGCTGAGGGTCGAGCGCGGGGAGATCTTCGGCATCGCCGGCGCGAACGGCGCCGGCAAGACGACCGTCGTCGAGTGCGCGGCGGGCCTGCGCCCGTACGACGACGGCACCGTGCGGGTCCTGGGTCTGGACCCGAGGACCGACCGCCGAAGGCTGTTGCAACGCGTCGGGGTGCAGCTGCAGGAGGCGGCGCTCCCCGATGCACTGAGGGTCGGCGAGGCGTTCAGGATGTACGCGTCGCTTTACCAGCACCCGCTCGACTGGCGTGCGCTGATGGACGAGTGGGGTCTGACGGAGAAGCGGCGCGTCGGCTTCGCGAGCCTGTCCGGCGGCTGGAAGCAACGCCTGTTCGTCGCCCTCGCGCTGATCGGTGATCCGGAGGTCGTGTTCCTCGACGAACTGACGACCGCCCTCGATCCGCTCGCCCGCCGGTCCACGTGGGACCGGGTCCGCAAACTCCGCGAGCGCGGCGTCACCGTCGTGCTGGTCACCCACTTCTTGGAGGAGGCCGAGGCCCTTTGCGATCGGGTCGCGATCATCGATCGCGGCCGCGTGGTCACCGCCGGCAGCCCGCAGGCGCTGATCGCCGAGGCCGGCACCGACTCCCTCGACTCTGCCTATCTCACCCTGACCGGAAGGGGCCTGTGATGTCCGAGTTCACTACCTTCAAAGGACTCGCCCGGGTCGCCTCGGTCGAGCTTCTCCTGATCCTGCGGGATCCGATGGCCGCCTTCTTCGCCGTGGCGTTCCCGCTCGTGCTGTTGTGGGTGAAGATGCACACGGCCGATCCGTTGCCCGGTGGTCTGCCGATCGTGGCGGCGACGGTGCCGATGCTCAGCACGTTCGTGATCGGCCTGGCCACGTTGGTGGTGCTGCCCGCCACGATCGCGCAGTACAGGGAGCGGCGGATCCTCAAGCGACTGCGAGCGACTCCGGCATCGTCGGTGCTGCTGCTCACGGTGCAGTGGGCCGCGCACCTGTTGCTCGCCGTCGTCGGGACGGTCCTGCTGATCGTCGTCGGGGTGGTGGCTTTCGACCTCGGCGCACCGGCAAACACGGGGAGCGTGGTGCTGGCCTGGCTGCTTGGGGCGATGAGCCTCGGAGCCATCGGTCTGCTGCTGGGCGCGGTTCTGCCGAGTACTCGCGGCGCGACGGTGATCGGGCTGACGTTGTTCTTTCCGATGGTGTTCCTGTCCGGGGCGATGATCCCGCGCGAGCTCGCGTCACCGTCGATGCGGTCGATCGGCGACCTGCTGCCGTTGGCACCGGTCGTGCAGAGCCTTCGCGCGGGATGGACCGGTGAAGCCCTGTCGATGGTTCACTTGGGCGTCATGGTGGCGATCTTCGTAGTGGCCGGCGGACTGGCCGTCAGGCTGCTCCGCGGATGACGGCCGGCTCGCGCTGGGAACGCGTCACGCCGTTTCTGCCTAACCTGTTCATCGTGTTGCCGGCGGCCTCGTCACTGCTAGGCGACTGGCGGCCCGCAGTACTCGGTCTGTCCCTGCTCGCCGTTGTCGCCTACTGGGCCGTGAACCGGTGGCAGGCCAGGCGCCGCGCCATCGTCTTCCTGTACTTCGCGGGGATGCTCGCCGTGCTCGGGGTGTTGGTCAGCCTCGACGAGGTGTTCACCGTGAGCGCGGTCGGCATCTTCGTCCAGGCCTTCGCCTTGCTCCCCGGTCGATGGGCGTACGCCGGGGTCGCGGCGACGGCTGGCGTCGTGGTGGCCTGCCGACCGCGGGACGGGGAGTCGGCGAGGGAGTTGGTGTTCTCCTTCCTTATCGCCGTGCTGATCGCGTCGACGGTCGGGTTCCTCTTCCAGTTGATCGCCGAGCAGAGCGAGCAACGGCGGCAACTGATCGGCCGGCTCGAAGTAGTCGCGGATGAGAACGCCGAGCTCCAGGCGCAACTGCTCACCCGGGCTCGCGAGGCCGGGATCCTGGCGGAGCGGCAACGGATGGCGCGCGAACTGCACGACACGATCGCGCAGAATCTCACCGCGATCGTCACGCAGTTGGAGGTCGCCGACACGGTGCTGGATGGTGCGCCGGCAGCCCGGGCCCGGCTGGAGACGGCGAGGTCACTGGCTCGCGAAGGGCTGGGGGAGGCGCGGCGGTCGATCCATGCGCTTCGCCCTGCTGTCCTTGATACCGCGCAGCTTCCTCGGGCTCTGGAAGACACCGCGGGAAAGTGGTCGCGGTCTACGGGGGTGCCGGCGACCTTCACGGTCACCGGTGAAGCACGACCTCTGCATACCGAGGTGGAGATCACTCTGCTCCGCGTCGCGCAGGAGGGTCTGGCGAACATCGCCAAGCACGCACATGCCACCCGGGTCGCGCTGACGTTGTCCTACATGGAAGATGTGGTCGCCTTGGATCTCCGCGACGACGGCGTCGGATTCAGTCCGGCCGGTCCGGCGCGGCGGGTCCTGAAGGGTGGTGGGTTCGGCTTGGTCGCCATGCGGCAACGGGTCACCCGACTGGCGGGCACCCTCGAGATCGAGACCGCGCCCGGCGACGGCACCGGCATCTCGGCCACCGTGCCCGCGATCCCCGCCGCCCCTGACGAGGGACGGGCCAACGCGGGACGGGCCAACGAGGACCGGATCGACGAGGAACGGGCCGACGCGCAGGCCGATGAGGACCGCGCTGACGAGGGACGGGTCGAGGCATGACGGTGCGGATGATCATCGTGGACGACCATCCGGTGGTCAGGGACGGCCTCCGCGGGATCTTCTCCGCCGATGACGCGTTCGAGGTCGTCGGTGAGGCAGGTGACGGACCCGAGGCTCTGGTGGTAGCCCGCGAGACGCAGCCGGATGTCGTGCTGATGGATCTGCGGATGCCCCGGATGAGCGGCGCCGAGGTAATCCGCCGGCTGCGTGAACAGTCACCGGGGCTGCCGGTGCTCGTGCTGACCACCTTCGACGACGACGCCGACGTACTGCCAGCTATCGAACAAGGCGCCACCGGTTACCTGCTGAAGGACACGCCGCGCGCCGAACTGCGCAGCGCCGTACTGGCTGCTGCCCGGGGTGAGTCGGTGTTGTCGCCATCTGTCGCCGAGGTGCTGACCCAGCGGGCGCGTGCGCCCAAACGGCCGGTCCTCAGCCCGCGCGAACTAGAGGTCCTCCGCCTCATCGCCGGCGGCACGACCAATCGCGAGATCGCCTCCACCCTCTTCATCACCGAAGCCACCGTGAAGACGCACCTCCTCCACATCTTCGCCAAACTCGAAGTCAACGACCGCGCTGCCGCAGTAGCTAGTGCGTACGACAGATCCTTGCTAGGCCCAACCTCCAGCAAATAGGCCTAGGTGTGGCCGGTCGGGCCGTTGGTGGCGCGCCGGGCCTAGCGGCGGCGGCGCTGACTGTGGGGGGTGAGGACACCAAAACGGGACTTCGGACACGTTGTTACTCATGCGAGGTCCCTCTGGCGCTCCGCCTGGCAGCGTCCAGCCCGTGACCTACCGGCGAGGTTGCTGAGTGGTCGCCGTCCGCTGGTCCTTCGAGGTGCCGGACACGCCGGGGGTGAGGTTCCACGACCTCGTCTCGGGGTCACTCGGCGGCGTCGGCACGATCGCCAACGTCATCAACAACACCGGCGGCACCGCCAACGCCGCCACCCAGCAGCGGTACGTGGTCAGCTACCCCTGCCGGATGGTCGGGTGCCCCCTGGAACTGATATCCAAGGGGCATCCGACCCAAGGGGGAGAATGTCGTGACCAACGCACCGCGGACCGGGTACGCGCCGGTGAACGGCCTGCAGATGTACTACGAGATCCACGGCGAGGGTGGTACGCCGCTGTTGCTGCTGCACGGCGGGTTGTTCGACATCGACCAGCAGTTCGGAGAGGTGCTGCCGAGTCTGGCTGAGAACCGCCAGGTGATCGCCACCGACTTCCAGGCCCACGGGCGCACCAACGACATCGATCGGCCGCTGGGGACCGTCGCCCTGGCCTCCGACGTGATCGGTCTGCTCGAGCACCTCGGCGTGGCGAAGGTCGACGTCTTCGGCTTCAGCGTGGGTGGCGCGGTCGCCCTGCATCTCGCGATCCGCAACCCCGAGCTGATCCGGAAGGCGATCATCTCCTCGGCGTCCTACCACCCGGACGGCGACCGAGCGGAGAACGCCGACGCGGTGGGTGAGATGAAGGTCGAGATGATCGCCGGCACGCCGATGGAAGCGGCCTACCTGGCCAAGTCGCCGCACCCGGACCTCGAGCACCTGCAGGTGCTGCTCAACAAGCTGGGCGGTTACGACCGCGGCACCAGCGGCTGGTCCGACGACGATATCCGGGGAATCGCCGCGCCCACGCTGTACACCGTCGGCGACAACGACGCCGTGAAGTTGGAGCACGCGGTGAAGTTCGCGCAGCTGCGCGGCGGCGACGTCAACGGCGACTTCGTCGGTGTCCCGGCGTCGCAGCTAGCGGTGTTCCCTGGCACGACCCACTTCTTCGGAATGGCTCGTACCAACCTGGTCAGCGACGTCGTGCTGACCTTCCTCGACGCCCCGATGCCGGCGGCTACGCAGTCGTGAGTGCCTTGCGGATGCGCTTGTCCGAGACCGGGTACGGCGTGCCGAGGGCCTGAGCGAAGAGGCTGATCCGGAGCTCCTCGAGCATCCAGCGGACCTCGAGCAGCTCCGGACTCGGGTACTTGCCGGTCGGTACCGCGCGCAACCGCTTCTGGTACTCGTCGGTCAGCGTCTGGACGATCGCCATCCCGGACCGGTCCCGCATCGCGTTGGCGCCGATCTTGTCCAGCCGCTGCTCGATCCCGCGCAGATAACGCACCAGATCGGGCAGCCGCTTCGCCCCGGCCTCGGTGATGAAGCCGCGGTGCACCAGCCCTTCCAGCTGACCCCGTACGTCGGACAGCGCCGCGAGCAGGGCCGGACTGGACGACCTGGAGATCTGCTTGTCCACCGTGCGCGCGTGAGCCAGGACCTGCTCGACCTGCTGCAGGATCGTCAGCACGGTGTCGGCGAGATCCGACCGGACCGCCTCGCGGAGGATGGCGAAAGCGGTGAGGTTCCACGCCGGACCGCCGGCCGCCGCCATCAGTTGATCGATCGCCGCGGAGATCGCGTCATCCAGCAGGTCGCCGACATTGCGGTGCGGCCCGGCCAGCAGCGTCATCTTCTGCTGGTTCGTCAGGTTGCGCTGCACCACGTCGATGACGGACGGCATCGTCAGCAGCAACAGCCGCCGGGTGCCGTTCCACATCGCCGCTGCCTGGTCCCGCTCGGTCTCCTGCAGCCGGATCGCCACGGTCTTGCCTTCGTCGACCAGCGCCGGATACCCCGCGACGGTCAGACCGTTGCGGTGCTCGGAGAAGCTGCGCGGCAGGTCGCCGAAGGTCCAGTCGGTCAGCCCGGAGCGTTCCAGACCGCTGACAGCCTTCGACGCGACCTGCGAGATGGCCGCCTTCGTCTTCGGCTTCAGCCGCTCCTTCAGCGCCGCGAGATCCTTGCCCTCGGCCACGGTCTTCCGCTGGTCGTCGACCACCCGGAACGTCATCCGCAGGTGCTCGGGCACCCGCGTCCAGTCCCAGTCCTCCGGCTCGATCACGACGTCCCGCAGCGAGCGGAACTCCCGGGCCAGCGCATCGGTCAGCGGCCCCGAGGCGGGATCGAGCAGCGGCAACACCTGCCGGGCGTTGTCGGGAGCGGGGACGATGTTGCGCCGGATCGCCTTCGGCAACGACTTGATCAGGGTGGTGACGAGCTCCTCGCGGAAGCCGGGCACGCTCCACTCGAACCCATCGGCGGTGACCTGGTTCAGTACCAGCAGCGGGAGGTGCACGGTGACACCGTCCGCATCGGTGCCGGGCTCGAAGGCGTACGTCAGGTCGAACGTCATCCCGTTCTGCGTCCAGGTGAGCGGGAACTCCTCCTCCTTGACCTCCGCACCCTCGCGAACCACCAGGGACCGCTCGAAGTCGAGCAGATCCGGATCGCGCTGCCGGGCCTTCTTCCACCAGGTGTCGAAATGCCGTCCGGTGACGACGTCGGACCCGATCCGCTCGTCGTAGAAGGCGAACAGGGTCTCGTCGTCGACCAGGAGATCGCGGCGCCGGGTGCGTTCCTCCAGCTCCTCGACCTCCTCGATCAGCTTGCGGTTCTCGTGGAAGAACTTGTGGTGGGTGTCCCAGTCGCCCTCGACCAGCGCGTGCCGGATGAACAGCTCGCGGGACACCTCCTGGTCCACCTTGCCGTAGTTGACCTTGCGCCGGGCAACGATCGGTACGCCGTACAGGGTGACCTTCTCGTAGGCCATCACGGCGCCGGCCTTGCGCTCCCAGTGCGGCTCGGAGTAGCTGCGTTTGATCAGGTGCTGGGCGATGTCCTCGGCCCACTCGGGCTCGATCTTCGCGTTCACCCGGGCCCAGAGGCGGGACGTCTCCACCAGTTCGGCGGCCATCACGAACTGCGGCGGCTTCTTGAACAGCCCGGAGCCCGGGAAGATCGCGAACTTGGTGCCGCGCGCGCCGAGGTACTGGTGCTGGTTCGCCGGGTCCTTCATGCCGAGGTGCGAGAGCAGGCCCGCCATCAGCGAGACATGCACGCTCTGCGGGTCCGCGGCCTCACCCGAGTTGAGGGTGACGCCGATCTGGCTCGCGACCTGGCGCAGCTGGGCGAAGATGTCCTGCCACTCGCGGACGCGCAGGTAGTTCAGGTACTCGCTGCGGCACATCCGGCGGAACTGGTTGCCGGACAGCTCCTTCTGCTGCTTCTTGAGGTAGTTCCACAGGTTCAGGAAGCCGAGGAAGTCCGAGTTGGGGTCGCGGAACCGCGCGTGTGCCTGGGTGGCCTGCGCCTCCGCGTCGGTCGGGCGCTCACGCGGATCCTGGATCGAGAGCGCGGAGGCGATCACCATCACCTCGCGGACACAGCCGTGCTTGTCTGCCTCGACGATCATGCGGGCCAGCCGCGGGTCGAGCGGAATCTGGGCGAGCTGCCGGCCGGTCGGGGTGAGCCGGCGCGAGCGGTCCGCCGCCTTGGCCGAGTCGATCGCGCCGAGCTCGGTGAGCAACTGCAGGCCGTCGGTGATGCTGCGCTTGTCCGGCTCGTCGATGAACGGGAACGCGGCGATGTCGCCGAGACCGATCGACGTCATCTGCAGGATGACCGATGCGAGGTTGGTACGCAGGATCTCCGGGTCGGTGTACTCCGGCCGGCCCTCGAAGTGCTCTTCGGAGTACAGCCGGATACAGATGCCGTCGCTGGTCCGGCCGCAGCGGCCCTTGCGCTGGTTCGCGCTGGCTTGCGAGACCGGCTCGATCGGCAGGTGCTGGACCTTTGTACGGTGCGAATACCTGCTGATCCGGGCGGTGCCGGGGTCGATCACGTACTTGATGCCGGGCACGGTCAACGACGTCTCGGCGACGTTCGTGGCCAGCACGATCCTTCGCGACGCGCCGTGCGACTGGAAGACCCGATGCTGCTCCGCGTTGGACAACCGCGCGTAGAGCGGCAGGATCTCGGTGTTCCGCAGGTTGTGGTCGGCGAGCGCGTCGGCCGTGTCGCGGATCTCCCGCTCACCGCTGAGGAACACCAGTACGTCGCCGGCGGCCTCGTGCGCGAGCTCGTCCACGGCGTCGAGGATCGCCTGGGTCTGGTCGCGGTCGAGGGTGCTCGGGTCGTCCGGGTCGTTGATCGGCCGGTAGCGAACCTCGACGGGGTACGTGCGTCCGGACACCTCGACGATCGGCGCGGGCTCGCCCTTGCTGTCGGCGAAGTGCTCGGCGAAGCGCTCCGGGTCGATCGTCGCCGAGGTGATGATCACCTTCAGGTCCGGGCGGCGGGGGAGCAGTTGCCTGAGGTAGCCGAGGATGAAGTCGATGTTCAGGCTGCGCTCGTGCGCCTCGTCGATGATGAGCGTGTCGTACCGGCTCAGGTCGCGGTCCCGCTGCAGCTCGGCGAGCAGGATGCCGTCCGTCATCAGCTTCACCAGAGAGCGCTCACTCACCTTGTCGGTGAAGCGCACCGCGTAGCCGATCGCGTCGCCCAGCTCGGTGTGGAGCTCCTCGGCGATCCGCTCGGCCACCGTCCGCGCCGCGAGCCGCCGGGGCTGGGTGTGCCCGATCATGCCGAGTACGCCGCGGCCGAGCTCGAGGCAGATCTTCGGGATCTGGGTGGTCTTGCCGGACCCGGTCTCACCGGCGATCACGACGACCTGGTGGTCGCGGATCGCGGCGGCGATGTCGTCCTTGAGCTGGCTGACCGGCAGCTCTTCCGGATACGTGATCTCGGGAACGGACAGCCGGCGCCGATCGACCCGCTGCTCGGCCTGCTCGATCCGCGCGGTTATGTCAGAGAGCGCTCCCTGCAACTTCCCGTCGTCCCGCAGACCCCGCAACCGCTCCAACCGGCGCCCCAACTGCTCCCGATCGGACGTAGTCAGGCCCTCCAGCCGCCCCGCCAACTCAGCAACACCAGCGGCTGCGGAGGCGTCCGGACGACGTCCGCGAGAGGCGCCCGCACCCCGCCCCGCAGCACCAGGTCCGGGAGCGTCGGCTGCGCCACGTCCCGCAGTACCGGCTGCTGCGTCCGCAGTGTCGGTGGTCAGTGCGGGCTGAGCGCCTGCGGGTTTCTTGGGGCGCCGGCGGCGGGGTCGGCGCGGCCGCCCGGGGTCCTGTGCGGAACCGGTGGCTGGGGCAGGACTGGTCGATTCGGTCCGGGCATCAGGCATGTCACCAGCCAGTTTAGGCGCCCCACCCCAGCCACTCACCCGGATTTACCAGACACGCTCCGCGAGCTTGGTGAAGGCGGCCAGCTGCTCCGGGATCGGGGTGTCGATGATGTTGAGATCCCAGTCGACTCGGGTGATGCCTTCGGCGGCGGCTTGCTGGAGGTCGTCGAGGATGGAGTCCTGGGTGAAGACGGGTGGACCCTCGAGCATCGGGTGGGGTTTCATCGGGCCGGCGCGGAGGATGATGTCGCCGGTGCCGCCCGCGTCGCGGTACCAGTTGATGCTCTCGCGGCAGGAGCCCCAGTCGCGGAACGCCAAGGTGAGACCGTCGGTGATCCGAGCGGCTCGCTCGATCGCAGGCCGTGTCACTCCGCCGCCGTAAAGGGAGAGCGGGGAGAGCGGTTTCGGCCCGATCCTGGCCGGCGGGATCGTGAAGTGCTCCCCGCTGAACTCCACCGGATCCGGCCCCCAGCAGGCGCGCAGGACCGCCACAGCCTCCTCGTATGCCGCCGCCCGGCCCCGCTCCGGTACTCCGGTCGCGACGAACTCCTCTGGTAGCCAGCCGAGCGCGATGCCGAGGTCCATCCGCCCACCGGAGAAGTGGTCGATCGTCGCGACCCGGCGGGCGAGGACGATCGGTTGCTGGAACAACGGCACCAGTACCGCCGTGTGCAGCCGGACCCGCGCAGTCGCCGCCGCGACCCACGTCAGCGTCTCGAGCGCGTCGTACGCCGGGTCCTCCGGCAGACCGGCGTAGTTCACCCAGTCCGGTGCCGCGGGCAACAGCAACCGCTCGAACACGGCCACCGCGTCGAACCCGAGCCGATCAGCAGCCGAAGCCACCTCCACGATCGCCTGCGGAGTCGCCTGCGCCCCCAAGATCGGCAACCCGACCCCGACCTGCGGATATCTCATCCCCTCGTCCTCTCGTCGCACCGCCCACGACAGGGCGGCTCCTACCTCGTAGTACGGAGCCGCCAAGACGTTCTTGACACTCAGTCGCGGGGTGAGGGCACCTTCACGGCCAGGACCGGGACGGGGGACTCGAGGAGGACGCGCTGGGCGGTGCTGCCGAGGATGAGCTTGCCGACCGGGCTGCGGCGCCGCAGGCCGAGCACGATCAGTTTGACGTCGCTCGCCTCGGCGGCCTTCAGCAGTTCGTGCGCGACGTCGCCGCTGCTCACGGCCTGCTGGATCGTAACCTCGACCCCGAGCTCCCGCAGGCGTGCCTGGGCGGCGTCGAGCTCGGCCTGGTTCGCGTAGCGGGTGTCGATGTAGGAGTCGCCGCGGCTCGTGTTGAGCAGCAGCACGGAGGCCCCGCGAAGCTTGGCCTCGGCGGCGGCCGCATCCAGCGCGGCCTCGCCTTCGGCCGTCGGCACGTACCCGACCAGGATCTTCACTCCGCCCTCTCCCGTCATCAGTCGTCCCCGAAGGTGAGCCGCTCCCGGGTCACCGCGGTACCGCGGATGCGGGCGACGATACGCGGCAGGTGCGGGACGAAGAGCGCCAACACGGTCAGCACGGTGATGATCAGGCTGCGCAGGGTTCCGGCGTACAGCAGCGGCCGGGGCACCTTCAGCACCTGAGTCAGCTCTCGTTGAGCTTGTTCCGGAGGACCTTTCCTGTCGCGTTGCGGGGGAGGTCTTCCATCAGGACGATCTTGCGGGGTGTCTTGTAGCGGGCCAGGTTGGCGCGGACGTGGGCGATGAGGTCGTCCTCCGTCACAGGACCGCTCGGTACGACGTACGCGACCAGCCGCTGGCCGAATTCCTCGTCGGGCACGCCGACCACCGCCGCGTCGACGACGGCCGGGTGGCTCATCAGGCAGTCCTCGACCTCGACCGGGTACACGTTCTCGCCGCCCGACACGATCATGTCGTCCTCGCGGCCGTCCACGAACAAGCGGCCGGACGAGTCGAGATGCCCGAGGTCACCGGTGCTCATCCGGCCGTCGACGACGGTCTTGCTGCTGCCGTCGGAGTAGCCGCCGAAGACCAGGCCGCCGCCGGCGAAGATGCGCCCGGTCTCGCCGACGGGCACGGGTCGGTCGTCGGCGTCGAGGATCCGCACCGAACTCCCGAGGCAAGGTCGTCCGACGGTGCCGGGCGCCGCGAGCAGGTCCGCCGAGGTGGCGATCGTGGCGATTCCGATCTCACTCGACCCGTACGCGTCGCAGAGCACCGGCCCGAACTGCGCGATGAACCGCTCCGCCGGCGCCGGTCCCAACGCGGCGGCGCCGGAGATGACCGCCCGCAGTGACCTCAGGTCGTGCTCCGCGATCGCGGCCGGTCCGAGGTCGAGCATCCGCTGCAGCATCACCGGTACTGCGACGATCGAGCCGACGCGGTTCCGGTCGACCGCGGCGAGAACCTCCGCAGCGTCGTACCGGCGGGACAGCACGAGAGGCGAGCCGAGGAACAGCGCGAGCATCGAGTTGAGCAGGCCGAGTCCGTGGAAGAGCGGCGGGCAGATCACCATCGGTTCACCGGATCGCAGGCCGATCCGGTTGAGCGCGCTGACGGTCAGTCCGGCGAGAGCGAGCGCGGTCGGCGTCCGCGGCGCGGCCTTCGGAGCGCCGGTCGTGCCGGAGGTCAGGATCGTGATGTGCCCCGGTTTGTCCGGCTTGGGTGGTTCGACAGCGTGGGCGTCTGGCCGGGCAAGGTCATCGAGGCTCGCGGCCTCGCTCGGGCCGTCGACCCAGGCCAGCAGGGTGGGCAGGTCGGCGGGCAGAGCCTCGGTGAACTCCGCGTCGTGGACGAGCAGATCCGGCCGATGCTGCTCGAGCACCGCCTTCAACTGCGGCGGCGCGAACTCCGTGTTCACGAACAACACATCCGCCCCGAGCCGCGACGCCGCCAGCGTGGCCTCCAGGAACCACCGATGGTTCCGGCACAGCACCGCAACCTTGCTCCCAGCAACAATCCCGTACCGCGTGTGCAACGCGGCGGCCTGTCGCGAACAGCGCTGGTCCAACTCGCGGTAGGTGATCGTGCCCCGCTCGTCGATCACCGCCGGCTGATCGGGGTACCGGATCGCGGCGATCACCCCGAGCGCCGCCATCGACTGACCCCATTGCCGCAGCGCCCGCTCGATCGGCACCAGCTGCGAAGGCCGAGCCGACCGCCACACCCCCGACCTCAGCAGCGCAACCGACACCCCACCGACCTCGGCAGCCCCCTTCACCAGCCACCCGGGCGGTCGGATCGGCGCGATCGGTCGCGGCCTCATCGCACCCCTCATCGAGCGCTCCTCATCGGGCACCCCAGATCCGCCCGGTCACGGTTCGTCCTTCCGAGGGCGGTTGGTCCGGCGGTAGTACTGCTCGAAGAGGCGGTCCGTCGGCACCCGGAAGAGGTTGCCCAGGGCATCGGCAGGCCGGACGAACGGGGGTGTGATGTTGTGCGGCTTGTCGGCCACCGCCGTGCAGACCTGATCAGCCGCCTGCTCTGGAGTCAGCCCGGGCATCTTGTTGAGCAGGGGAGTCGGCTCGCTCATCCGCGTGTGCACCAGCCCCATGTAGACCGTCGAGGTCGTCACCCCGTCATCGCGAACCTCCTGAGCCACGCACCGCAACCACACATCGAACGCGCTCTTCGACGCCAGATACGCAGACCACCGGGCCACCGGGGGAGTACGCACACCAGCCGTGGACACGTTGACGATGTGTCCTTGCCTGCGCTCACGCATGGACGGCAACAGCTCCAGCACGAGCTTGGCGGGACCGAGATAGTTGACCGAGTTCGTCCGCTCGATGTCGTGGAACCGCTGGTACGAATCCGCGACCGACCGTCTGATCGACTTCCCGGCGTTGCTCACCAGGACGTCGACCTGACCATGCTCAGCCAGCACCTTCGCGACCAGTTCCTCGATCGCCGTCGGCTCGGCCAGATTCGCCGGATAGGTGAACGCCTTGCCGCCGTCCGCCCGGATCTCCTCGGCGACGATCTCGAGTCGATCGGCCGTCCGCGCCACCAGCAGGACGGTCGCCCCGGCCCGCGCCAACCGCCTCGCCGTCGCCTCACCGATCCCGTATGACGAACCGGTGACCAGGACGACCTTGCCCCGCACGGCAGCCGCGAGCCGATCGTCGGGAATCCGCGTCCGCCCGTTGGTCAACGCCACCAGCAGAGACCACCCGATCGGACGTTTCCCAGTCACCATGGCCCCGACATTACCGGCTGGTAGCCATTCTGGGCAGCCCTCAGGCGGCCTCCCTCGCCACCCGGCCGAGCCACTCGCGCACGAGCGCCGCAAGCAGTCCGGGTTGCTCGATCTGGAGATTGTGGCCGGCCATGTCCAGTACGGCGTACGTGGCGCGCGGGTAGTGGTGGAGCAGCGGGTAGAGGTCCTCGTACCCGGTGACGGAGTCCTGTCGTCCGCACAGGATCAGCGAGGGCCGCTCGTACCGCGGTCCGCTCTCCGGCGCGATCGTGAGGGCCCAGTTCTTCCGGATCCGCTCCATCGCCTCGGTGTCGGCGGCGTCGAGACCTGGCACGACGTCGTCGCGATAGTGCCGGTACGTCTCGGCGGTCTGGACGACGGTGATCTCGGTGAAGTCGCCGACCTGCTGATCGGTCAACCCGTCGAGCACGCCTGGGTCCGACTGCAGGACGACGTGGTCCGGCACGGTCCGGTCGGCGTTCTCCAGTTCGATCCCGATCGAGCAGATCAGCCCGAGCCCGAGGACCTGCTCGGGTCGTTTCGCGATCAGGCCGCGCGAGAGGTAGCCGCCGTACGACTCGCCGATCAGCACGAACGGCTCGGCGCCGATCTCGGCGTCGATGAACTCCTCGACGGCGGCCTGGATGCCGTCCGAGCTGTCGATCGATCCGGCCGGGCTCTGCCCCATCCCGGGCAGGTCGGGGTAGAGCCTTCGGTACCCGGGGAGGTCCGCGAAGACCGGCTCGAGACAGCCGGTCATCAGCCGGTGGTCGGGGGACCAGCCATGCAGCGCGAGCACCGGGATGCCCTCGCCGTGCGAGACGTGGTGGAGCGTCATGTCGTGCCCTTTCGCTGTGCCGATCTTGCGCGACGAGTTCTAACAAATAGCGCCGACAGTTTCCGCCGCCGGAACTAGGCTCGCCTCATGTCACGTCGATCCCTGCATCATCCCGCGCCCGACTCCGCCGTACTGCGAGCCCGGCTGGACCGCGCTCGCGAAGCCGCCAAAGGCACCGGACTGCTGATCGCGCCGGGTTCCGACCTGCGCTATCTGCTCGGCCAGGCCGGCGGCTCCTTCGAACGGCTGACCACCCTCGTCATCCCGGCCGACGGCGCGCCCGCGCTCGTAGTACCGAAGCTCGAAGCGCCCGGGTATGCCGATGTGCCGATGGACGAACTCGGCGTCGACCTGATCACATGGGTCGACGGCGACGACCCGTTCGCCGCGGCGGCCAAGCGACTCGGTGGATCCGACCGGGTCGCGGTGAGCGACTTCACCCCGGCCTTGCATGTGCTGGCGCTTCGCGAGGCTCTTCCGGCGGCGGAGCAGGTGCTGGCCGGGCCGATCGTGCGCGAACTGCGGATGCGGAAGGACGCGGCCGAGGTCGATGCTCTGCGCAAGGCGGGCGCGGCGATCGACCGGGTGCACGCGCGCGTCGCGGACCTACTGCGCGCGGGCCGGACGGAGGCCGAGGTCGGTGCGGACATCGCCGTGGCCATCGTCGAGGAGGGGCACGCGGAGGCGGACTTCGTCATCGTCGCCAGCGGACCCAACGGAGCAAGCCCGCACCATGACGTGTCGGACCGCGTGATCGAGGGTGGCGACGTGGTCGTCGTCGACATCGGTGGACCGCTGCCGGAGGGCTACAACTCCGACTCCACCCGGACCTACTCGGTCGGGGAACCGCGTGACGCCGACGTCGCAGCGACCTACGAGGTACTGCGGCTGGCGCAGCAGGCGGCGGTGGACGCGGTGCGGCCGGGGGTGTCCGCCGAGTCGATCGACGCGGCCGCGCGCGAAGTGATCGAGGCCGCCGGGTTCGGCGAGTTCTTTATCCACAGGACGGGTCACGGGATCGGGCTGGACGTGCACGAAGAGCCGTACATTGTCAGTGGGAACGAGCTGATTCTCGAACCAGGCATGGCGTTCAGCGTCGAGCCGGGCATCTACCAACCGGGCCGGTGGGGTGCGCGGATCGAGGACATCGTGGTGGTCACCGAGGACGGTGTCGAGTCCGTCAACCAGCGTCCGCACGAGCTGGCGATCGTCTGAGAAACCTCGCAGGACCTTCCGCGCCGGATCAGCCGGCCCGGAAGGTCTTGCGGTAAGCGAGAGGAGAAACGCCGAGCTCGGAGCGAAGGTGATGACGCAACGAGGCCGCGGTGCCGAGACCGGCCGCTTCGGCGACCCGGTCGACCGAGAGGTCTGTGGTCTCGAGCAGGTGGCACGCGTGCCGGAGGCGCTGCTGCATCAGCCACGTGCCGGGCGATTGACCCGTCTCGGCCTTGAACCGCCGGCTGAATGTCCGGACGCTCATCTTCGCCTGCGCGGCCATCGCGGCGAGGCTGAGCTCCTCGTCCAGCCGCTCCAGCGCCCAGGCTCGGGTCGGCGCGGTGCCGTCGGTGCCCTCCTCCGGCACGACCCGCTCGATGAACTGGGACTGTCCACCGTCACGCCACGGCGGTACGACGCAGTGTCGCGCGGCCCGGTTGGCCACCTCGCTGCCGTAGTCGCGACGGATCAGGTGCAGGCAGAGATCCACGCCTGCCGCGAGTCCGGCCGAGGTGATGATGTCCCCGTCGTCGATGAAGAGGAGCTCCTCGTTGAGCAGCACCTTCGGATAGAGCGCGCGGAACATGTCGGCGCGCTCCCAGTGCGTGGTCGCCGGACGCCCGTCGAGCAACCCGGCGGCGGCGAGGACGAACGCGCCGGTGCAGATCGACGCGATCCGCGTGCCCGGTCGGATCGTGGCGAGCGCCGC
Organism: Kribbella sp. VKM Ac-2568; assembly: GCF_004345365.1. Classification (GTDB taxonomy): domain Bacteria; phylum Actinomycetota; class Actinomycetes; order Propionibacteriales; family Kribbellaceae; genus Kribbella; species Kribbella orskensis. The sequence continues at coordinate 88,697 of NZ_SLVF01000017.1, read as the reverse complement.
GGCCAGGTCGTCGGGCAAGGTGCCCTCGTAGCGCGGCTGCGGGATGTACGTGCCCGGGATGATCACGGTGTCCGCCTCGGCCAGCGCCTCCACGCCGTACTGCGGGATCAGGCTGTACCCCGCGCTGACGCGGACCGGGGCGACCTCCAGCCCGCACACCTGGACGTCGTACAGGGGAGTGCCGTCTGAGCGGGTGGCTGTGCCGAAGACGGTCGGCGGGATGGTCAGGTCGAAGCCGACCACCGGCTCGAGGGCCAGGACGGCGATCCGGTGCGGCCGGACGGAGCTCAGATGACGGGCCATGGCCATATCTTGACACATGGTGGCGTTCTGGCCACTGTTTCCGCGGCAGTGAAATCGGCAAACTCTTCTGGTGACTGAGATCCTGGAGAAGAAGACGGTCAGGCTGCACCGCGCCTGGCCCGTCGCGGCGGTCGGCTTCATCACCCTGATCGGGGCCGCCGGCTTCCGGTCCGTGCCCGGCGTCCTGCTCGATCCGCTGCACGACGAGTTCGGCTGGTCGCACGCGACGATCTCGGCCGCGGTGTCGATCAACCTACTGCTGTTCGGCCTGATCTCGCCGTTCGCGGCCGCCCTGATGGACCGGCTCGGCCTGCGCCGGGTGGTCAGCGGAGCGCTCCTGCTGATCGCGCTCGGCAGCGGCCTGACGATCTTCATGACCTCGTCCTGGCAACTCCTGATCTGCTGGGGACTTCTGGTCGGCATCGGTACGGGGTCGATGTCGATGACGTTCGTCGCGACCATCACCGGGCGCTGGTTCGTGCAGCGCCGTGGACTCGTCACCGGCATCCTCACTGCCGCTGGAGCCACTGGTCAGCTGATCTTCCTGCCCCTGATCGCGGCGCTCGCCGGGGCGTACGGCTGGCGAGTGCCCGCACTGGTGGCTGCCGCGTCCGCGCTCGCAGTGATCCCGTTGGTGCTGCTCTTCCTGCGCGACTACCCGAGCGACGTCGGCCTCACGGCGTACGGGGCTCCCGAGGGCAGCACGGTCGGACAGCGCGTCGAGACGACCGGCAGTAGCGCGGTGCGCGCGGTCACGGCGTTGTGGAAGGCCATGCATCGGCCGGCGTTCTGGATGCTCGCGGGTGGGTTCGCGATCTGTGGCGCGTCGACGAACGGCTTGATCGGCACCCACTTCGTCACGGCCGCCCACGACCACGGCATGCCCGCGACGACCGCTGCTTCCCTGCTTGCGCTGGTCGGTTTGTTCGACGTCGGCGGCACGATCGCGTCGGGCTGGCTGACCGACCGCTGGGATCCCCGCTACCTGCTGATCGCGTACTACTCGCTGCGTGGTCTGTCGCTGCTGGTGCTGCCGTCGCTGCTCGGGCCGTCCGCTCAGCCGAGCATCTGGGTGTTCATCATCTTCTACGGGCTGGACTGGGTTGCTACCGTTCCGCCGACCGTCGCGCTGTGCCGCGAATGGTTCGGGGTGGACGGGCCGATCGTGTTCGGCTGGGTGTTCGCGTCGCACCAGATCGGTGCGGCCTTCGCGGCGACCGGCGCCGGCGCGATCCGCGACGCTCAGGGAACGTACAACCTCGCCTGGTACCTGGCCGGCGGCCTGTGCGCAGCCGCAGCCCTGATGTCCGCCAGCATCGGCCGCAAACTGGCCGTAGCCACCTAGCCCGTACCCGGCCGATCGCCCGCAGTTGGCCACGGAGGCCGTATGCCGGCGGTGACCGTCCGGCCCCACCAGCCACGACGCCCCACCCCCGGTGGGTCGTCGGCCGAGCATCTGTGGTGGGTCCGAACACCATCTGGGGACCTCGAACAAGACATGACGTGTCAGAAGCCCCGATTTGGTGTCCCCACCCCCGAGAACCACCGCCGCCGCTCGGTTGGGAACGGCTCTTGGCGTTGCTTGTACGGCGGGCGCGGCGGGCGGGGGGCCTTCGGCTAGCCTCGACATTAGTTGAGGTTTAGCGGAGGGGTGACGAGTGGATATCGAGCCGGGTGAACTAACGGTCGGGCAGCTCGCGGAGCGCAGCGGCGTGGCGATTTCCGCCCTGCACTTCTACGAGCGGCAGAACCTGATCATCAGCCGCCGTACGTCGGGCAACCAGCGCAGGTACAAGCGCGACACGCTCCGCCGGGTCGCCCTCATCCGGATCGCGCAGCGGGTCGGCATCCCGCTCGCCGAGGTGGCCGGGGTCCTCGCGCTGCTGCCGGGGAACCGGACGCCGACGCGGCAGGACTGGGAGCACATCTCGGAGCGCTGGCAGGCCGAGCTCGACCGGCGGATCGTCCAGCTGGAACAGCTCCGCGACGACTTCAAGGACTGCGTCGGCTGCGGCTGTCTCTCCCTCGACCGCTGCGGCCTGGCCAACCCGTACGACGTCCTGGCCGGCAAGGGCCCCGGCCCCCAGCGCTTGATGGACGACTCAGGCAACCCCTGCCACCCGAGCGCCTGCGGCAGTCCGGCCGGGTTGTCCACAGGTGCCGAGTGCGGTTGAGCGGAGTGGGGGTGCGGGCGTCTAGGGTCGTCGGCATGGGTGACATCAAGCTCTCGGAGGACCGGGCGACGACCGCGGCCGGAGTGATCCGCGCGATCGCCGGCGACGGCGCGCGTCTTCGCGACGACCAGGAGACCGCGGTAGCGGCCCTGTGCGAGCCGAACGCGAGAGTGCTGGTGGTCCAGGCGACCGGCTGGGGCAAGTCGGCGGTCTACTGGGCGGCGACCGCGATCCGCCGGTCCGAGGGCGCGGGACCGACCCTCGTGGTGTCACCTCTGCTCTCGCTGATGCGCGACCAGGTGGCCGCCGCCGCTCGCGCCGGCCTGCGCGCCGCGACGCTGAACTCGTCCAACGTCGACGAGTGGTCGAGCATCGAGAGCGCGCTCCGCTCAGGCGCCATCGACGTCCTGCTCGTCTCGCCGGAGCGCCTGGCCAATCCGGGCTTCGGCCGTCGCGTGCTGGACGGGCTCGCCGGGCAGATCGGCCTGCTCGTGATCGACGAGGCCCACGCCGTGTCGGACTGGGGTCACGACTTCCGGCCGGACTACCGCCGCGTGTCCGACGTACTGCAGAAGCTCAATCCGCAGACCCCGGTTCTCGCGACGACCGCGACTGCCAACGCTCGAGTGACCGAGGACGTCGCGCGGCAGCTGGGGGAGTCGACCCTGGTTCTGCGCGGACCTTTGGCCCGGTCGAGTCTGCAACTTGCCGTCGTGGACGCGCTGTCGCCACTGGATCGCTTCGCCTGGGTCGTCGACCATCTGCCGAAGTTGCCGGGCTCGGGGATCGTCTACACCCTGACCGTGTCCGACGCGCAGCGACTGGCCGCCGCTATCCAAGAGGTGCACGGCCCGGCTGTACCCGTCGCGGCGTACACGGGTGGCCTTGAAGCGGCTGAACGCGAGCGACTCGAGGATGCGTTGCGCAACAACGAGTTGAAGGCGTTGGTCGCGACGTCGGCGCTGGGGATGGGCTACGACAAGCCTGACCTCGGCTTTGTCGTGCACGTCGGCTCGCCGCCCTCGCCAGTGTCGTACTACCAGCAGGTCGGTCGCGCCGGGCGTGGCATCGACCATGCCGTGGTGGCGTTGCTGCCGTCGGATGCCGATGCTGGGGTGTGGGACTACTTTGCGACCGCGACGATCCCGGTGCCTGAGCAGATGAACCGCTTGCTCCAGGGCTTGGAGGCGTACGGGCCGGATCAACCTGCGACGGTGCCGTCGCTGGAAGCCGAGACTGGTCTGCGGCGAGGCCGGGTCGAGCTGATGCTGAAGCAGTTGGCCGTGGACGGTGCGGTCGAGCGGGTGGAGCGCGGCTGGGTGCGGACGCCGGTCGAGTGGACCTTCGACGCCGAGCACTACGACGGCATCGTGTCGGTACGGCGCCGCGAGGCCGACATCATGCGCGCCTACACCCGCGGCGAACGTTGCCTCATGCAACTGCTCCAGGAGTCCCTGGACGATCCCTCGGCCGAGCCGTGCGGACGCTGCTCGGTCTGCCTCGGCCTGCTGCCCGACCCGCTCAGCGCCAAGCCGGACCCGGAGACCGTGCAGGCGATCATCCGGTTGTTGCGCGGCGAGACCCACATCCTGGAGCCGCGCAAGATGTGGCCCGGTGGCGCTTTCGGCGCGAAGGGCAAGATCCCGCCCGGCCTGATGGCCGAGCCAGGCCGCACCATCGTGTACGCCGATGCGCCCGAGTGGCGCGAGGTGATTCGCTCGACCTTCACCGCGGATTTCGAGGACCGGGCAGGCCTGGATGCGTTGAAGGCGGGCTGCGTGGCAGCTTTGTCGCGTTGGCGTGACGCGTGGTCCCGGCGCCCGGAGGTGGTGGTGACGCTGCCTGCGGCCGGCTATCGACGCTTGACCACCGAGATCGCGGACCACCTCGCCGAGATCGGCCGACTGGAACGGGCCGAACTGACCGTCGACCCGAGCGCGTTCACCACCGACCTCTCCTCAGCCGAGGAAGCAAAAGTCTGGCGCGACGGCGTGACCATCGACGACCTGACAGCCCAGGCCATCACCGGGCGCTCGGTCCTCCTGGTCGTCGACGCCTCCTCGTCCCAATGGCCGATCACCGTAGCCACCGCCAAACTCCGCGAAGCCGGTGCCGCCGCAGTCCTCCCCCTCCTACTCCACCGCCGCCCCTGAACCCACCCCCCCACCCCCGGTGACGTGCCTTCGCGGCAGTCCGAGCGGGGCGCCGCTGGCGTGTGCGCTACCAGCCGCCAAGGTGTCTACTCGACCGGTGCGGCCAGTGGGCTTATGCGGGTTGCCAGGGCTGCGAGGGCTTGGGCGGTAGGGGTGTTGGGAGTGGCGTGGAAGATGACCAGGGTCAGGCCTTCGGTGCCGGTGATGTCCAGCTTTTCAGCGTTCAGGTCGAGGGGACCTACGTCGGGGTGGTTGAGGCGGTTGATGCCGCCTCGGCGGGTGGCGATGTCGTGGCGGTTCCAGAGTTCGCGGAAGCGCTCGCTACCGGCGGAGAGTTCGTCGACCAGCTCCAGGAGATCGGGGTCGTCGACGTTCGGGCCGGCCAGGGATCGGAGACCGGCCACTCCGTCGGCGGTCAGCTGCTCCCACTCCCGGCGGAACTCCCGCTGGTCCGGGTCCAGAAAGACCGCCCGCAAGGGATTGCTGCCCGGCGCGTAGACCGGCGACAAGGCGACCGCGAGGGCGTTCGAGGCGAGGATGTTCCACAGACGGTCCTGCACATAAGCGGCTTCCGTCGTCCAACTGTTGATCAGTTGCAGCAGGCTGGCCGGGATCTCGTCGGCCTTCCTCGCCATTCCCTGACCGCTGGCGGGCTGAGCCAGCTGATGAAGATGCGCTGTGGCGTCCGCGGGCAGGCCAAGCACCCTGGCCAGGGAATCGAGCACCTGCGCCGACGGATGCTGGTCGCGCCCCTGCTCGAGACGCATGTAGTAGTCGCTGCTGATCCCGGCGAGGAGCGCCAGTTCTTCCCGCCGCAAGCCGTGCACCCGCCGCCGCCCACCCGGCGGCAACCCGACATCCGCTGGCTGAACGAGCTCCCGCCGAGCCCGCAGATACTCGCCGAGCCGATTCGCACTAGCCACCCGTTCAACCTAACCGACCACCCCGGGCTAGGGCGTGGTTGCGGGGGTGGGGTTGAGGGCGGGGGCGGTCTCGGTGAAGGACTTGAGGTCGGAGAGGAGGCGGGTCCAGCCGTCGGTGATCATCGCGCGGATCTCGCTGCCGGGTTCGAAGCCGGTGTGGATGACGGTGAGGCGAACCTGGTCGCCGTCCGGTTCGAGGTCGAAGCTGACCCGGGAGAGCGGCTCGCTGCTCGTCTTGGCCAGCAGTTCGTCACTCATCTCGACGGCCGCGGCGAACTCCGGGGTGATGGTGTGCCAGGTGAAGGCGAGCCGGCGGTACGGGTCATGCTCGAGGACCTTCTGGCCCGGGCCTGCCATGGTGACGTCGCCCAGCTTCCACGCCATCGGGGAGCCGACCTTCCAGTCGGTCTCGTGCTGAACACCCCAGTACTGCTGGGTGAACTCCGGGTCGGTGAGGGCCCTCCACAGGCGCTCCGGGGTCGTCTTGATGTAGGTCGTGTAGACGAAGTCGTTGTCGCTCACGGTTTCCTGCTCCAATGCTGTCTTCAGGTCGGCGAACAGATGCGCCCGCCGGCGGTCGTACTGGTTGATCCAGCGGTCGGCGATGGCGTTGATCGGCTCGGCGTTCAGGTAGTGCAACTTCTCCCGGCCGCGCCAGACGACGGTCACCAGGTTGGCGCCCTCGAGGACGGCCAGATGCTTGCTGACCGACTGCCGGGTGATGTCCAGATCGGCGCAGAGCTCCGTCAGCGTCTGCCCGTTCCGCTGGTTCAAGCGGTCCAGCAGGAGTCGCCGGCTGGGATCACCCAGCGCCCGGAACACCTCGTCATCCATCGCACTCCACTCATTCATGCAACCTTGTGGCTGCATGACCAACATAGGCAGCCGTGAGGTTGCATGTCAACGCCGGGCCGTAAGAAGTGTGGGAAACGAGGCGGGTGGGGCAGAGAAGGGCGGGCAGGGACGGGCGGGCGGGGACGGGCGGGCAAGGGACGGGCAGGAGAGGGCGGGCAGGGGATGGGCGTGCATAGGTTCCGGCGTGTTCCGCGTTGGTTTCCCCGGAGCGGGGGCACTGGAGCGGGTCTATGGACAACAAGCTGGTTCTGGTCACGGGTGTTACCGGGTACATCGGTGGGCGGCTGGTGCCCGAGCTCTTGAAGGCCGGCTACCGGGTGCGGGCGATGGCGAGGAATCCCCGGCGGCTGCAGGACCGCGACTGGTACGACGACGTCGAGGTGGTCGAGGCTGACGCGGGGGACCGGCATCAGCTGGACGCAGCCCTCGAAGGCGTGGACGTCGCCTACTACCTGATCCACGCCCTCGGCACCGGCAAGCGGTTCGAGTCGCGCGATCGGCATACTGCGATGACGTTCGGCGCGGCCGCGCGAGACGCCGGCGTCGGCCGGATCGTCTACCTCGGCGGGCTCTACCCCGCGGACGAGGAGTTGTCGCCGCACCTGGATTCCCGCCGCGAAGTCGGCGAGATCCTGCTCGCCTCCGGAGTGCCGACGACCGTGCTGCGTGCCGCGGTCATCCTGGGCTCGGGCTCGGCCTCGTTCGAGATGCTCCGCCACCTCACCGATCGCCTCCCGGTGATGGTGACTCCGCGCTGGCTCGGCACCCGCATCCAGCCGATCGCCGTACGGGATGTTCTGCATTACCTGGTGGGCAGCGCGTCGATGCCGCCCGAGGTCAACCGCGGCTTCGACATCGGCGGGCCGGACGTGCTGACGTATCGCGACATGATGCAGCGGTACGCCGCGGCTGCGAACCTCAAGCCCCGCCGGATCGCCACCCTGCCGCTGCTGACACCGTCGCTGTCCAGCCACTGGGTCGGACTGGTGACGCCAGTGCCGAGCAGCATCGCCCGCCCATTGGTGGACAGCCTCATCCACGAAGTGGTCTGCAAGGAACACGACATCGCCCAGTACGTCGCTGATCCCCAGCCCGGGTTGACCGGCTTCGACCGTGCCGTCGAGCTGGGCCTCAAGCGCGTGCAGGACCTCGACGTCACCACGACCTGGGCCTCCGCCGCGACGCCGGGAGCACCGAGCGACCCGTTCCCGAGCGATCCGGACTGGTCCGGCGGCTCGCTGTACGTCGATGAACGGGAGAGCGCTGTCTCCACGACTCCCGAGCGACTCTGGTCGGTGATCGAAGGGATCGGCGGCTGCAACGGTTGGTACTCGTGGCGCCTGGGTTGGTGGGCCAGGGGCGTGCTCGACCGGGTCTTCGGCGGACCCGGATTGCGCCGCGGCCGGCGGAATCCGAACGACCTGTCGGTCGGTGATCCGCTGGACTGGTGGCGGGTCGAGGAGATCGAGGATCTCAAGCTGCTCCGCCTGCGCGCCGAGATGCGCCTGCCCGGTCTGGCCTGGCTGGAGCTCATCGTCGACCAGGACGACGAGAAGCGCACGATCTTCCGGCAGAGAGCGCTCTTCCATCCGCACGGCCTGCCCGGGCATCTGTACTGGTGGGCGATCAAGCCGTTCCACGGCGTCATCTTCGGCGGCATGCAGCAGAACATCGCCGCGGCCGCCCAGCGCGTCGCGCCGCCGCTCTGGAAGCCGTCGCGCAAATCGCCTTGACGAGCACCTGACGATGGATGCGTGAACATCACCAGCCTCGGCTACCGGACCGACCTGATGCTCTTGCAGCTGAGCGGCAGCGAACTGACCGACAAGGGTGAGTACGTCGTCATCCGCACGCCGGCGAATCCGACCTTCTGGTGGGGCAACTACCTGCTGTACCGGACGCCGTTCGCGCCGGGTGCTCTGGGCGGCCGCCTGGAGGTCTTCCGGCAGGAGTTCCCGGAGGCGAAACATGGTGCCTTCGGCATCGACACCACCGACGGGCTGGTCGGCGCCGAGGAGGAACTGACGGCCGCGGGATTCGAGACGGACCGGAGCACGGTGATGACGGCGAAGCAGGTCAGGGAGCCGGCTCGCCCCAACGTCGATTCGCAGTACCGGTTCTTGAGCAGTGACGACGACTGGGAGCAGCTCGTCGGGCTGAGCCTGGCGGTCAACTCGATGGACCTCGAGGGGTACGAGGAGTTCAACCGGCGCAAGACCGAGGCGGAACGCAGTCTCGTCGAGGCCGGGCACGCGCAGTGGTTCGGCGCCTTCGACGGGGAGCGGTTGCGGGCGTCGCTCGGCCTCGTCTCCGACGGCTCGGGGGTTGGCCGCTTCCAGAATGTGCAGACCCATGAGGACTACCGGGGTCGCGGGATCGCCAGCACCCTGGTCCACCAGGCGTCGCGGTACGGGCTGGATGAGATGCGGGCGGACACGCTGGTGATGGTGGCGGACCCGGACTACCTGGCGATCCGGCTGTACCGCGCGCTCGGCTTCAGCGACAGCGAGGTCCAGGTCGGCCTGGGCAAGCGGCCGAGCTGACCAGTCGAGCCCATGGCAGGCTGAGCGCATGACTGAGGGTGTGAGTGAGCGGATGACTGGGACGGCGGCCAGGCGGGGGACCGCCTTGATCACTGGTGGGAGCCGGGGGATCGGCGCCGCGGCGGCGGTCGCGCTGGCCGAGGACGGCTGGGACGTCGGGGTGAACTACCGGACGCGTTCCGACGAAGCGGACCAGGTGGTCGCGGCTTGCGAGAAGCTCGGCCGGCGGGCGGTCGCAGTACAGGCCGATGTGGCAGAGGCGGACGACATCGAGCGGCTCTTCGACGCGGTGACCGCGGAGCTCGGGCAGATCGGTGCCGTGATCAACAATGCCGGCGTGGTGTCGCCCGCCGGCCGGGTCGCCGACTACGACGTCGCGCGGTTGGAGCAGGTGTTCCGGATCAACACGATCGGCGCGTTCCTGGTCGCGGGCGCGGCTGTACGGCGGATGTCGACCGAGCGCGGTGGGAACGGCGGGGTCATCATCAACGTGTCGTCCCGCGGGGCGGTGCTCGGGTCTGCCGGGGAGTACGTCGACTACGCGAGCAGCAAGGCCGCGGTGGACACCTTGACCGTCGGTCTGGCGAACGAGGTCGCGAAGGAAGGCATCCGGGTGCTCGGGATCAGGCCCGGGCTGATCGAGACGGACATCCACGAGGAAGGCCGACTGGAACGGATCGGCACGACCCCGCCGCTCGGACGTCCGGGCAAGGTCGAGGAGGTCGCGGCGCTGATCGCGTTCCTCGCCTCCGATCGCGCCTCCTACATGACAGGATCGATGGTCGACGTCGCCGGCGGCCGCTGAGCCGGTCGGTAGGGTCTCAACCGGTTCGTCAGAGTCCGAGGGCCGGTGAAGGGAGCTTCGTGGTGAGTCTGCGCCCCGTGGACCTGGCGAGGAAGGCGGGGCTGTCGACCCAGGCGGTCCGGAACTACGAGGCTGCGGGGATCCTGCCTGCTGCGCCGCGGACGGAGTCGGGGTATCGGCAGTACGACGACGACCATCTGCGGGCGTTGCTGACGTATCGCGGGCTGGCGCCGGGGTTCGGGGGTGAGGTGTCGACCGCGATCATGCGGGCCGCACACGAGGGGGATGAATCGACCGCGCTCCGGCTCATCGATGCGAGCCACGCCGGCTTGCACGAGCAGAGGCTTGCTACGGATGCGGCGAGTGAGGCGTTGGGAGCGGCTGCGGAGGAGTTCCTGGACGAGCCTCGGGCGGCGCCGGGGCCGGCGTTGCTCGTCGGTGAACTCGCTGCGCAGCTTGGTGTGAAGACCTCGACGCTGCGGGTGTGGGAGGCGGCTGAGTTGTTGTCGCCGGAGCGGGAGGCCGGTACGAAGTACAGGCGGTACGGGCCGTTGCAGGTGCGGGACGCGCGGATCATCAACATGCTGCGGCAGGGGCGGTACGGCTTCGAGCAGATCCGTCCGGTGCTGGAAGGTTTGCGCCGGACCGGGAGCACCGAGGCATTGCGGGCGGCCGTGGCCGAGCGTCGCGCCGCCCACGACCGCCGCGGCCGAGCGATGCTGCACGGAGCCGCGCTGCTGCACGACTTCCTGGCGAGGCACGGCTAGCTGAACACGGCTGGCTGGACGGGAACCCCAACGGGTGCTGGCGGATGGTCAGGACGGTATGGCCAGGTGGGTGGGTTGGGTGCGGCCGCGGACGGTGACCTGGTCGCCGGGCTTCCAGTGGGCGGCTTCGGCCGGAGCGGCTTCGTTGGTCGTCGCTCCGGTCCGGGCGGGTGGCGGAGACGTCCTGCTCGATCAGGGCCAGGAGAGCGGTCAGCATGAGGCCGAGGACGGGTACGCCCGAGTCGACGGCCCAGAAGAACACCGTGCGCGCCTTCAGACCGGCTGCCAGCAGACGCTTCGGAGGCGGTTGGGGCGAGATGGGGCCTGGTGGGGCGATTACCTTGGTTGGGGTGGTGGGTCGGAGTCGATTGAGCGTGGTGGCTGTCCCGATGCTGGTCGCGGCCTGTTCATCGGTGCTCGCCGCCTGCTCGTCCACGGACTCGAGTACTGCGCCGCCCACCAAGCCACCGGATTCGGCGCCCCTTGCCACGGTCTCGCCGTCGCCGAGCGGGAGTGCTGGACGGCCGACGACGGCCGGTCAGACCGAGCCGCTCGTCCTGGCGGTGAATGCGACGCGGGCGGCTCAGGACGTGGATTTGGCTGCTGCCCGCGCTCTCGCCTCAGGTGCCAGGTCGTGGCGGGGATTCCAGGTGGTCAGTTCGCTCCGCCTGGTGGAGCACAATCCCAACGCCCTCGCGTTGGCTCCGGCATCGAAGGTCGGCCCAAGCGTCCGAGCCCTGACGGTGGCTGGAGTCGACCCCTTCAGCGCCCCCGACCGCTATGCACTCCGTACTGCGGGCCCGACTCCCGCTGCTGAGGTCATCGATCTGACCGTCGGTGGTGACGTCATGCTGGGCCGACGGGTGGCGACTGCGGCGGCGCGGACCGGCGACGTCTCCAGACCGCTTCGCGCGATCGGCCCTCGCCTGGCCGCCGCGGATCTCACCGTGGTGAACCTCGAGAGCACGCTCTCCCGAGCAGGCGCACCACAACAGGGTGGCGATTCCTTCGCCGCTCCGCCCGGCGTGACGGCCGGGCTGCGTGCCGTCGGCGTCGACGTCCTGTCGCTGGCGAACAACCACACCGGCGACTTCGAGAACCAGGCTCTGCTCGACACGGTTCAGCGGGTCCGGGCGAGCGGCATCCAGCCGGTAGGTGCCGGACGCAACCTTTCCGAGGCCGGCCGCCCGGTCGTCGTGACCCGGAGCGGCGTGCGCTTCGGCTTCCTGGCCTTCAATGCCATCGGCGAGACTCCCCGCGCGACGGCGACGGCACCGGGTGCGTTCTCGGTACGGATGCCGCCGCGGACAGGGCCGCTCAACCAGGCGGATCTGGGTGTTCTCACCCGCCAGATCAAGGCGCTGCGAGCCGCGTCCGACGTCGTCGTCGTGCTGCCGCACTGGGGCCAGCAGTACACGCACAAGCCCGTCCCTGCCCAGCGCATTGTCGCCACGGCCCTCACCAAGGCCGGTGCCGACCTGGTGATCGGCGGCCACCCGCACTGGGTGCAGGCAGTCGAGTACCCGCCGAACAAGCTGATCGCGCACTCGCTGGGCAACCTGGTCTTCGACATGGACTTCTCCCAGCAGACCCAGGAAGGCGTTCTGCTCGAGCTCACCTACTGGGGCAAGACCCTCAAGGCCGCCCGCCTCACGCCGTACGTGATTGGTGCCGACTTCAGCCCGCGCATCGTCAGCGGAACCCGTGCAGAGCAAATCCTGGCCGACATCCGCAACGCCTGACTCTCACGCCTGGCTAGCTCTGCAGCCAGGCGGCGAGCACTCGGCCAATCCGGCCGAGCTGAGCAGCCTGTACTACGGGCGGCAGGTCCCGGGCGCTGTGGTACTCCGCGTACGGGGTGCTGCCCAACCTCACGCCAGGCATGCCCGCGCGGACGAACGACCAGTGGTCACTGGATCTGTTGACGCAGGAGCGGGTCGGCACCCGGGCTCGGGCGGCCGCCGCACGCAACTCCCGCTGCAGCGTCACCTGCCCAGCGGTCGCCGTACACATCGGTACCACCGAGCCCACGCCTACTCGGTCGAGCGAGACCATGCCGCGCAGTGCCCTCCGTTGGGCAGCGGGCAGGGACGCGACATAGGCGCGTGAGCCGTAGTGGTGCCGGTTGTCGCCGTCGCCGCGTGGTTCCTCGGCTCCGAAGGCGATGAACACCGTGGGCGGCTTCGGCGCGGGCAGGCTTTCCGCAGTACCGAGGAGGACCGCGATACCAGAGGCGTTGTCTTCTGCGCCCGGTGCCTGGGGCACGGTGTCCAGGTGAGCGCCGACGATCCGATGTGGCGCGGACCGGTCGAAGCCGGGCTTGGTGGCGATCAGGTTCCAGGTGGTGCCGGCTCGGACGGGAACACCCCAGGAGTTACCTGCAGGAACCTGCAATGCCTGCCGCTTGACCTGATAGCCGGCGGCCTCGAACCTGGTTTCCAACCAGGCGAGCGCCCGGCGGTACTCAGTGCTGGTGGCTTCTCGTGGGCCCAGTTCGCCGGCGAGGTAGCGGACGGTTGCCGTGGCGGCAGCGGCGTCGAAGGCCCGTGGGGGTGGGCTTGAGGTTGGCGTCCCGCCAGGTGTTGTAGGCGGACCACTCGAAGGCGGGGGAGCAGCAGTCGGGCTGGAAGTGGTCGGGCTGGGGGCAGGAGTGGAGGTGCTGCTGTCACAAGCGGCTGTTGCCAGCGCCAGCAGCACGGCCAGCGACAGTCCGGCGGCCCGCATGGCTCCATGGTGCCGGGCGGGCCAAAGGGTGAACCGGTTTGGCACGGTGCTGCCCGTGGCTCTAATCGGCCGCGTTATCGACCGATTCGCTGGGTAGTGTCCTGCGAACGACCTCATCCTCGGGAGCTTCTGTGACGCACGACCGCCACTCCTACGCCGAACCGGCGCTGGTCCGTACCACCCACCTCGAGCTCGAGCTCGACCTGGACTTCTCCGCCAAGGTGCTGGCGGGTACGGCCACCCATACGCTCGCCTGGAGTGGCCCGGGCGACCGCCTGGTGCTGGACACCCGGGACCTCACCGTGCTGGCCGTGGAAGGCGCAGTGGAGGGTGCCGTGGACGGCGACTGGGAGCCGTTGGAGTACAGCCTCTCCGTGCCGGACGAAGAGCTCGGCTCGGCGCTGACCATCCGCACGCGGCAACACGAGCGGGTGCGGGTCAGCTACCGGACCGCTCCGACCGCGACCGGCCTGCAGTGGCTGGAGCCGTCCATGACCGCGGGTGGCGTGCTGCCGTTCATGTTCAGCCAGTCGCAGGCGATCCACGCGCGGAGCTGGGTGCCGGTGCAGGACACCCCGAGCGTGCGCTTCAGCTACGCCGCCCACGTGACTGCTCCCCCCGAGCTGATGGTGCTGATGAGCGCCGAGAACGGCACCACCTCCCGGCGTACCGGCTCGTACGACGTAGTGATGCCCGAGCCGATCCCGTCGTACCTGCTGGCCATTGCGGCCGGTGATCTCGTCTTCGAGCGGATCGGCGACCGGTCGGGAGTCTGGGCCGAGCCGGAGATGGCCAAGAGGGCTGCTGCCGAGTTCGCCGACACCGAGCAGATGATGCGGGTGACCGAGGCGCTGTTCGGCCCGTACCGCTGGGGCCGCTACGACATCCTGGTGCTGCCGCCGTCCTTCCCGTACGGCGGGATGGAGAACCCGCGGATGACGTTCGCCACCCCGACCGTGGTGATCGGCGACAAGTCGCTGGTCAACGTGGTCGCGCACGAGCTGGCGCACAGCTGGTCGGGCAACCTGGTGACGCAGGACAGCTGGGACGACATCTGGCTGAACGAGGGCTTCACCTCCTACGTCGAGAACCGGATCGTGGAGGCGGTCTACGGCACCGAGCTGGCCGTGATGGAGACCGCCATCAAGCAGCACTCGACCGTGACCAAGCTGGACCCGCTCTCCCTCGCGGAGCAGGCGGTGGAGCTGCCGGGCCTCAACCACGGCACGGAGTACCACGGGAACAGTGGGCTCGGTCCGCTCAAGGGCGCGTGGTTCCTGTCCTGGCTGGAGGAGCGGTTCACCCGCGAGGTGTTCGACCCGTTCCTGCGCGGGTACTTCGACCGGTTCGCCTTCCGGAGCATCAACTCGGAGGACTTCGCCGGACACCTGCAGGAGCAGCTGCTCGACCGCCATCCCGGAGTGGTGACGGCCGAGGAGGTCGCTGCCTGGCTGGACCAGCCGGGGATCCCGCAATTCGCGGAGCGGGCGGACTCGGCCCGCTTCCAGCTGGTCGACGAGCTCCGCCGGCGCTGGCTGACCACTGGTGAGCTGCCGGCCGGGGCGAAGCAGTGGACCACGCAGGAGTGGCTGCGCTTCCTGGACGCGGCACCGGATGTGCTGACGGCCGAGCAACTGCAGCAGCTCGACCGGGAGTTCGGACTCACCGGTACTGCGAACGGCGAGATCGCCCGCCGCTGGTACTCCCTAGTTGCCGCCAGCTCGTACACCCCGGCATACGAGGAACTCGCGAGCTTCCTGACCCGAGTAGGCCGCATGAAGCTCGTACTACCCGTCTACCGCGCCCTGGCAGACACCCCCGACGGCAAGGACTTCGCCCTCCAGGTCTTCACAGCAGCCCGCCCGGGCTACCACCCGATCACCATCGCCGCAGTACAGAAGATCCTCGGCACCTGAGGTAGCTCATGCCGAGCATCTGCCCTACCCTGGTGGCCGGTTGATTTCTGTTGCCGTCGATGGCCCGGGGCACGTTGTTGCGCACCTGCGACGCGGTCGGCGCCTGCCTCGCAGTACCGAAGCTGCCGTGGGTCCCCGAAGCTCTGGCACGTGGCAACACGCTGAAGCGCCGGACCTGTGTGCCGGCGGAGGCGCTCGATCAGCTTGATGTCGTGGTGGAGATCCCGATGATCGGCACCGGTGCCAGTCTTAACGTGGCGGTGGCGGGGTCGCCGGTGCTGTACCGGCTGGCGGGGTTGCTGTGAGCGGTAGGCGGTAGCGGTGGACGTGGTGGGTGGTGCGGTAGCCGAGCGAGTTGTTGAGGTGGCGCATGGCGGTGTTGGTGTCGGCCATGTCCGTTAGTAGGCCGGCTAGGTCGGGGTAGTGGTCGCGGGCCTGGCGGATCGATTCGGCCTTGATCCAGCGGGCCAGGCCGTGTCCCCGGTGCTCGGGCAGTACTGCGGTGCCGTAGTGCTGCGCGTCGCCTTTGCCGGCGCCGGGGACGACCAGTTCGGTGAAGCCCACGATCCGGCCGGTTGCCTCTTCGACCGCGGCCACTGTCCACAGGTGGTCGCCGCGCTCTTCGACAACGCGCGCGACGTACCGGGTCCGCTCGACGTCCCAGGTCTCGGTGCCGTAGTCGATGTCCCCGACGGGCGCGTCGTCCATCCCGGACCGTGCCTGCGCGAAGGTCTCCGCGAGCCGGTCGGGGACCACGCCGAGCCACGACTCGAGCCGGTACCCGGGGTGATCCGCCTCGAGCGCGGACGCCAGTACTTCGTCGTCGATCCCGGCGACGGGCAGCCTCGCGAAGTAAAGGGTGAGTCCGACGGTGAAGCCGTGGCTCGCCAGGAAGTGGTCACCCGGAGTACCGGCGGTGGCGTCCGCGAGGACGATGCGGGCGTCGTTGTCCCGGGCTGCCTCGGTCGCGGCGGCGAGCAGCCGGGAGCAGATGCCCTTGCGGCGCTCGGCCGGGTGGACCGCCAGTTCGAGCTCGGTCAGGTGCTCCTGGGTCGCCTTGCTGATCAGCCGGAGGTACGCCGAGCCGACCGGGTTGCCGTCGGCGTCCGAGGCGAGCCAGGCGATCCGTCGGCTGAACGGCCGGTAGTCGGGATCGGTCAGCGGCGTGAGGTGGATGGACAAGCCCGCAACGTAGCCAACCCGGTCCGATCCGGGCAAGCGGGTTTCCGTCGATCGCGGTTCCGCGGCCGGGTAGTGTGCTGCGGAACCGTGCGGCGGTACTGCGGTCCAGCGGTACCCGCGGGGTGCGGGGGCAGGTTCAGGTGAGAGGGGAGCTCGGGGTGGATCAGCAGTACGGGGGAGACCAGGCGCGGACGATCGGTGGTGACCACCTGGCGCTGCGGGATCAGGTCCTCAGTGAGCTGCGGCGGCGCATCGTCGACGGGGACTACGCGCAGGGTGAACGGCTGACGGAGAACAGGCTGGCCGAGGACTTCGGCGTATCCCGCAACCCGGTGCGCGAGGCGCTGCGGGTGGTGGAGACCGAGGGGTTCGTGCAGATCCTGCCGCGCCGGGGCGCGGTGGTCGCGACCCTGGACGAGACGGCGATCCGGGATCTGTTCGCCGTGCGGCAGCAGTTGGAGACACTGGCGGCCGGGCTGGCTGCCGAGCGGGCCACTGAGCAGGACGTCGCCCGCTTGCGTCGGTTGCTCGAGGAAGCCAGCGCGGCGACCGAGGCCAAGGACTTCGATCAGGTGGCCGAGCTGAACAGCGCACTCCACCTGGCCGTGATCGAGATCAGCGGCAACCGCTGGCTCGCGTCGCTGTCCGCCGCGATGTACCACCACGTGCACTGGGTGTTCCGGCTCGGTGCGGCCCAGCGGGCGCCGCACTCCTGGGAGGAGCACATCCGCGTGGTCGACGCGATCGCCGCCGGCGACAGAGAAGCCGCGGCCGAGGCGGCCCGCCTCCACGTAGAGGCAGCCGCCACAGCCGCACTGCACTCGGACTGACCGTCAGCAGGCGGCCGCTCGGACTGTCGGCCAGCAGGCGGCCGCCTGAGGCGACCGCCTGACGTGATCGCTAGCGGCCGGTGGCGTAGCCCTGCATGCCCCGAGGGTTAGCGCCCGCGGCGAGTACGCCATCCGCCTCGCGGCTGACCGCGCAGAGCCGGCCGAGGCTCCAGGGATCCGCCTCGGTCACCACATGCCCACGGCGTACCAGGTCGTCCCGTACTGCGGTCCCCAGGCGGCTCTCCATCACCAGGCTGCCGGGCTCGACCGCCCGCGGGTAGAACGACGACGGGAAGCCCGTGGTGTGCCAGGCGGGTGCGTCGATCGCCTCCTGCAGGTCCTGCCCGCCGACAAGGTTCCGCAGCAGGAAGAGCAGTTGCCACTGGTCCTGCTGGTCGCCACCCGGTGAACCACACGCGAGCACCGGCGCACCGTCGCGCAGTACCAGCGTCGGCGTCAGCGTGGTCCGCGGCCGCCGCCCCGGCGCCAGCGACGACGCGAGCCCTTCCTCCAGCCAGAACATCTGCAACCGGCTGCCGAGACAGAACCCGAGCTCCGGGATCGTCGGGGACGACTGCAACCAGCCACCGCTCGGGGTCGCGGAGATGACGTTGCCCCACTGATCCATGACGTCGACGTGGCAGGTGTCGCCGCGGGTCACGCCGTCGGACGACACCGTCGGCTCACCGGTCGTCGCGTCGCCCTGGTTGTTGCCAGAGGCAATGGATGCCAGGTGCGGCTGCCGCCCGTCCGGGCTGCCGGGACGCAGTTCGAAGGTGGCGTCCGGACCGATCAGGCGAGCCCGCTGAGCGGCGTACGCGGGGGAGAGCAGGGTCTTCAGCGGCACGTCCGCGCCGTCGCCGTACCAGGCCTCGCGGTCGGCGTACGAGAGCTTCGTGACCTCCGTGGTCGTGTGGACCGCCTCAGCGCTGGTGAGGTCCAGGGAGGCGGGATCACCGAGCTCGGCCAGCACGGCCAGCGACTGGAGCAGCGCCGGGCCCTGGCCCCACGGACCGGTCTTGGCGACGGTGTGACCTTGCCAGTCGAGAGTCGCGGGCTCCTCCCAGCTCGCCTGGAACGACGCCATGTCGTCACCGGTGATCAGGCCGGCGTGGTCCTCGCCACTGGAGTCCCGATGCGGCAGCCGCGCGAACTTGTCGACCGCCTCGGCGACGAAGCCCTCCCGCCAGGTGGTGCGAGCCCGCTCGACCTGCGCGACCCGATCCGGCCCGGCTCCTTCGGCCGTGGTCAGGATCCGCTCGAGCGTGTCGGCGTACGCCGGGTTGCGGAACAGCTTGTTGGCGCTCGGCGGCGTGCCTCCCTGCAGCCAGAGCTCGGCAGAGGTCTGCCAGTGATCGGTGAACAGGTCCTGGACGGTCCGGACCGTGTCGCCGACGCGTGCTACGAGCGGGTGGCCGTTGCGTGCGTAGCCGATCGCAGGCTCCAGCACAGTCCGCAGCGCCAGGCTGCCGTGGTCACGCAGCAGCAACAACCACGCGTCGACAGCGCCCGGTACTGCGGCCGCAAGCGGCCCGGAGCCCGGGATGAGCGACAGCCCGAGGGAGCGGAAGTGCTCGATCGTGGCACCGGCGGGAGCGACTCCCTGGCCGGCCAGCACGCGCGGCGTCGGGTCGGCCGCTGTCGCGATGATCGCCGGGACCTCGCCGCCCGGGCCGTTCAGGTGCGGCTCGACCACGTGCAGCACGAACCCCGCGGTGGCCGCGGCGTCGAAGGCGTTGCCCCCGAGCTCGAGGATCCGCATCGCCGACTGGGACGCGAGCCAGTGCGTGGACGACACCATCCCGAACGTGCCGCGCAGGGTAGGCCGGGTCGTGAAGGTCATCGAGCAGCTCCTCTTGCCGTGGTCACTTCAGTGGCTCCATCGGACTTCGGTTCTGGGGTTGTCGTATCGGTCAGAGAGGCAGTGGCAGTGGGTAGGTCACGGACGTCCGGGCCGGTGCCGTCATCGTTCACCAGGTGGCAGGCGACGCGGTGTCCGCCCTCGCCGATCACGCGGGACTCCGGCACCTCCGTCTTGCAGCGCTCCACAGCTACCGGGCAGCGGGTGTGGAACCGGCAGCCGGGCGGCGGGTCGATGGCCGACGGCAGGTCGTCACCGAGCAGTACCGGTCGCCTGGAGCGTTGCGTTGACGGATCCGGCACCGGCGCCGCCGAGAGCAACGCCTGCGTGTAGGGATGAGCCGGTACTCCGAAGATTCGCTCGCGCGGGCCTTGCTCGACCAGCTGGCCCAGGTACATCACCGCGACCTCATCGGCCAGGTACTCGACGGCCGACAGGTCATGGGTGATGAACAGGCAGGCGAAGCCGAGGTCCCGCTGCAGATCTGCCAGCAGGTTGAGCACGGACGCCTGCACGGACACGTCGAGCGCACTGGTCGGCTCGTCCGCGACCAGGAGTCGTGGTGACGAGATCAGCGCCCGGGCGATGCTGACTCGTTGCCGTTGGCCACCGGACAGCTCGTGCGGCGACCGCTGGGCCACCTCCGGGCGCAGGCCCACCCGGCGCAGCGATTCGGCCACTGCCGACGAGATGTCCCGCTGCTCGGCGGGAAGGTCGCCGCGACGGCGCATCAGCCGCAGTGGTTCGCCAACGATGTCGCCCACGGTCAAGCGTGGGTCCAGCGATCCGGCCGGGTCCTGGAAGACGATGGACACGTCCCGACGGTGTGGACGCAGCCTGCGGCGATTGAGGTGGGTGATGTCGGCATCCGCGAGGCGGACTGTGCCTTCGGTCGGTTCCAGCAGTCGCACGATGCAGCGGCCGACAGTGGACTTGCCTGAGCCACTCTCGCCGACCAGCGCGACCACCGAGCCCTTGGGGATCTGCAGCGAGACGCCGTCGACGGCACGGACCGCGCCGAAGTGCATGACGAGGTTCTCGAGCTCGAGCGCGTACTCGGTCATCAGACCTCCACCGGTTGTCGCACGGGATTCCAGCAGGCCACTCGGTGACTCCCCGATTCCAGAGCGGGTTGCTTCGCAGAACAGGTGTCCAGCGCTTGGGGGCAGCGGTCGGCGAACGTGCAGGCGTCAGGTTGTGAGGCCAGCACCGGCACCAGGCCGGGGATCTCGTTGAGCCGGTGGGTGCCCGCGTGCCTGCCCGCTGAAGGCGAGGCGGCCAGCAACCCGGACGTGTAGGGATGCTGGGGCCGGGCGAACAACTCGTGGACGTCGGCCGTCTCCACCACGCGACCGGCGTACATCACCGCCACCCGGTCGGCCAGGTCGGCGACCACGCCGAGGTCGTGGGTGATCAGTACGACGCTGGTGCCGAGCCGCTCGCGCAGCGCCCGCAGTACGTCGAGGATGCCGGCCTGGATCGTCACGTCGAGCGCGGTGGTCGGCTCGTCGGCGATGAGCACCTTCGGGTCGCAGGCGACGGCCATGGCGATCATCACGCGCTGCCGCATCCCGCCCGAGAGTTGGTGCGGGTAGTCGTCGACCCGTCGCTCGGCCGACGGGATGCCGACCAGCTTGAGGAGTTCGACGGCCCGCCTGCGCGCTGCCTGACGGGACAGGCCGATGTGGACCTGCAGTACCTCGCCGATCTGGCGGCCGACGGTGAAGACGGGGTTCAGGGAGGTCATCGGCTCCTGGAAGATGTACGCCACCTCGCGGCCGCGGATCGACCGCAGTGTGCGTTTGTCCGCGCCGATGAGCTCGACTCCGTCCAGCTGGACAGAGCCGTCGACAGTGGCCGAGCGGGGGAGGAGGCCGGCCAGGCTCATCGCGGTGACGCTCTTGCCGCAGCCGGACTCGCCGACTACTGCCAGCACCTCGCCGTCGCCTACCTCCAGGCTCACCCGATCCACCGCCGACAGGGGTCCGTCCTCGGTCCGGAACGTGACCGAGAGGTCGGTGACCTTCAGTACCGGTCCGCTGGTCATCGGCGGCTCGCTTTCGGGTCGAGGGCGTCGCGCAGGCTGTCGCCGACGATGTTGAAGGCCAGGGTCAGCAGCATGATCGCCAGACCCGGCATGACGGCGGCCCAGGGTGCGCGGGCAGCGAACTGCTGTGCGTCGGACAGCATCGTGCCGAGGCTGGGCGCGGGTGGCTGGATGCCGAGGCCGAGGAACGACAGCACGGCCTCACCCAGGATCGCCGCCGGGATGGCGACGGTCGCCTGCACGATGATCACCGAGGCCGCGTTCGGCAGGATGTGCCGGCCGAGCACCCAGGGATCACCGGCGCCCTCGACGATCGCGGCCGAGACGAAGTCGAGCGACTTCAGCCGCAACGTCTCCGAGCGGACGATCCGGATCACGCCGGGGATCTGCGCGATGCCGATCGCGATCGCCGCGTTGCCGAGGCTCGCGCCGCGGATCGCGGCCAGCCCGACCGCGAGGATCAGGAACGGGAACGCCAGCACCAGGTCGGTGAATCGCGAGATCAGCGCGTCGATCGCGCGGAAGTATCCGGCCATCAGCCCGAGCGGTATGCCGACCACCAGCGAGGTGGCCACCGCGAGCAACCCGACGTGCAGGGACGCCCGGAGGCCGAACATGATCCGCGACAGGACATCGCGGCCCAGGTCGTCGGTGCCGAGCAGATACCCCGGCGTGCCGGGTGGCGCGAACGCCAGGTCCAGGTGGGTCTCGGTCGGCTCGTGCGGCGCGATCCAGGGGGCGAACACCGCCAGCAGAACCGCTATCCCGAGTACGACGAGACCGGTGATCGCCAGCGGGTTGCGCAGCATCCGGCGGAGCACCTTGCGCCGGCGTGAGGCCAGCGGCATGCCGGCGGTGACAGTGACGTCTGCGATGGCCATCAGACCTCACCTCGCACGCGGATCCGCGGATCGATCACCGAGTAGAGCAGGTCCACCAGCAGATTGATCATGATGTACGCCGTGGCGGTGACCAGCACGACCGCCTGGATCACCGGGTAGTCCCGCTGGAACACCGCGTCGACCGTGAGCTTGCCGAACCCCGGCAGCGCGAAGATCCGCTCGGTCACGACGGCCCCGGAGATCAGGGCGCCGAGTTGCAGACCGACGATCGTGATCACCACGATCAGGCTGTTCCGCAACGCGTGCCGGCCGATCACCGCGCTCGACGGCAGTCCCTTGGCCTCTGCGGTCCGGATGTAGTCCGCGGAGAGCGCGTCCAGCATCGAGGACCGGGTCTGGCGCATGATCACCGCGGCCAGACCCGTGCCGAGGATCAGCGCCGGGAGAACCAGGTGGTGCAGGTTGGCGATCGGATCGGTGAAGAACGGCACGAAGCCCGAGGCCGGGAACAGGCCCAGCGCCACCGACAGGTAGAGGATCGCCATCAGGCCGAGCCAGAAGTTCGGCACGGACAGCCCGAGCAGCGCCAGGGCGTTGGCAGCCCACTCGGCCGGGCGGCCCCGGCGGACGGCAGCGACAACGCCGGCGCCGACCCCGAGCACGCTGGCGACCAGGATCGCCAGCGCGGACAACTCCATCGTCACCGGGAGCGCGCTCTTGAGCATCGAGACAACGCTCTCACCCGTTCTGATCGACACCCCGAGGTCACCCCGGAGGGCGTGGCTGACGAACTGCCAGAACTGCACGATCAGCGAGTCGTCCAGCCCGTACTGCTCGCGGATCGCGCGCAGCGACTCCGGATCGCGGTCCTCCCCGGCCAGCGC
Organism: Kribbella sp. VKM Ac-2568; assembly: GCF_004345365.1. Lineage (GTDB taxonomy): Bacteria > Actinomycetota > Actinomycetes > Propionibacteriales > Kribbellaceae > Kribbella > Kribbella orskensis. The sequence continues at coordinate 65,888 of NZ_SLVF01000017.1, read as the reverse complement.
GAGCGCCGGGTCGCCGGGCAGCGCCCGGACCCCGAGGAAGACCACGATCGTTGCCAGCAGCAACGTGACGAGCGACTGCCAGAGCCGGCCGAGCAGGTAGCGATTCATGGCGCTCCCTGCCGTCGGTCAGCCGAGCTGTGTGCCGTCATGGGCGCCGTCATTTGGCGTAGGCGGCGAACGCGGTGCGGATCACGCCGTCCGGGTAGGTCTGCACGCCGAGCACCTTCTTCGAGACGCCGGTCAGGTTGCGCTGCCGGTACATGTAGATCAGCGGGTCGTCCTGCTGCAGCTTGGTGACCACGTCGCCGTACAGCTTGACCCGCTCGGCCTGGTCCTTCGACTGCCGGGCGTCGGTGAGCAGCTTGTCCAGCTCGGGGCTGCTGTAGCCGGCCACGTTCTGGCTGCCCTCGCTGCCGACGAAGTTGAAGGTGTTCGCATCCGGGTCGACCCGGCCGGACCAGCCGAGCTGCAGCAGCTCGAAGTCACCGCGGTCCTGCTGGTCGAGCAGCGAGGCGTACTCGACCGGCTTGATCACCAGCTCGAACCCACCGTCCTTGACCATCGCCTGCAACGCCTGGGCCAACCGCAGGCTGTCCGGGTTGTTCGAGGTGATCATCTCGACCTTGTACGGCGTGGTGACGCCTGCCTGGCCGAGGAGTTCCTTGGCCTTGGCCGGGTCGTGCGCGGGGCAGACCTGGGCGGCGTCGGAGGTGAACTCGCTCTTCGGCGAGATCGGCGAGCAGGCGACCGTGTTCAGCCCGTTGAAGATCGTCTTGACCAGAGCCGCCCGGTCGATCGACAGGTCGAGTGCCTGGCGGACCCGCGGGTCCTTGGCGATCGGGCTGTCGAGCTGCTTCTTCGGGTTGCCGACTCCGTTCGCGTTGCCGATGTTGATCGTCAGGCCCTGGTATCCGAGCGACTGCGACTGCAGGACGGTCATGCTGGCGTCCTTCTGCAGCGTCGGCGCGTCCTGGGTCGACAGCGAGTCCGCGATCTGCGCGTCACCCGAGCGGAGGTTGGCCGACCGGATGCTGGAGTCGGTGATGATCCGGTACTCGATCGCGTCCAGGTGCACCTTGGCGGCGTCGTAGTACAGCGGGTCCTTGACCACCTTGATCGAGTTCTGCGCGACCCGGCTGGCGAACTTGAACGGCCCGACGCAGACCGGCGCGGTGGAGAAGTTGTCGCCGAGCTTGCTGACCGCGGCCGGGCTGAGCACCATGCCGGCCCGGTCCGCCAGCGCCGCGGTGAGCGGGGCGAACGGCTTGGACAGCTTGATCACCACCGTCTTGGCGTCCGGCGTCTCGATCGAGGTGATCGGACCGAGCTCGCTCTTGCGGCCGGAGCCGGTGATGGTGAGACCCCGGTTGATCGACACCTTCACGGCGTTCGAGTCGAGCGTGCCGCCGTCGGCGAACTTCACGCCTTCGCGCAGCGGGATGGTCAGGCTCAGACCGTCGGGAGAGATGGTCGGCAGCGCGGTGGCGAGCTGCGGCACGATCTTGGCGTCCGGGCCGAGGTCGTAGAGCTTCTCGCACATCGTGTGGAACACGTACCGCGAGTAGAGGCTGCGCGACAGCGACGGGTCCAGCTTGTCCGGGTCCGCGGACAGGGCGACCGTCAGCGTGCCGCCGTCCTTCACCTGCGCGGCGTCCGCGGGCTCGCCGAAGACATCCTGGTCCGCCGAACTCTGCCCGCTCGGCTGTTCTCCGGCTGGTTCGACCGACGAGCATGCGGTACCGACGAGGGCCAGCACGACCACCGCGACCGCGGCGCCGACCGGGGCGGTTCGGAGGGAGCCGGTGCGCCCCGCACCGAGGCGGAAGCGGGGGAGTCGGCTGGAGCGGTTCAGTGACGAGGGAGTTCGACGGGGCATTTTCGGTCTCCTGAATGAGCGGTTCTGCAGACTGTTTCATGTATACAAGGCAGGAGCGCAAGTGATTCGGCGAGTTTGTCTCAACCTTTTCGCGGGGACACCTCCTGGAGAGGCCGCAACCACCCGCCGTCGGCCGCCGCGAGGGCCGTTGGCGATTTCTCCATGTCTGCGAGAGGGATGGGCGGGACACCCTGATGAATGTTCCGATTGACGGAACAATTGTCCAGTAATCGGACATCGGGCTTGGTTCTGAGCGTTATCGGACAGTTATCCAGGGGTGCCGCGAGGCAAGTGGTCCGATGCATGGGATGCCGAGGAATGCCCGGCGGCCCGGGCGCCGCGGAGCTGGCCGGCCCGCCGATAGCCCGTGGCGGATGCCAGCCGGCGGGCTGGTCGCACGCCTCTCGCCCCGGCGCCGGCCGACCTCTGGCGCAGGGAGTGTGAGGGCGGTTTGTATACGGAAGGCTGGTTCAGAGGCCCCAGGGCGGTGGGTAGTGGATCGTGCCGGACGGAACAGGAGTGTCGTCGAGGGGGAGCGCCATCAAGTGGGGGCCGGTCTCGAAGGTGGCGTCGATCCCGAAGGTCGAGGCAGGCCTGAAGCCGAAACGTGGGTAGTACTCGAGATGACCCAGCAGCACGACGAGGTGCTCGCCCTGAGCCCGCGCCGCCGCCAGCGCAGTACGGATGACAGCACTGCCGACGCCTTGCTTCTGATAGTCGGGGAGAACAGCGCAAGGTCCGAGTGCTGCTGCGGGCGTCTCGTCGATGCGGCAGCGGCTGAGCAGGACGTGGCCGACGACCTTGCCGTCCTCGGTGGTCGCGACGATCGACAACCCGGGCAACCACGAGGCCGGATCGGCGCGCAGCTTCTCGATCACGTCCGGCTCGTAGTCGTTGCCGAACGCCTGCAGGTTGACGTCACGGATCGCCGCCACATCGGCAGCAGCCTCCGCACGGGTGATCCAGGCGGTCACAGGCAACGGAAATCCCTTACTGGAGAGGGATTCACGACCTTAATCGCCTGCGCCCGGCGTCGCAGGTCATTTATCGGTGCCTCGGTCTGCGCGGAAGGCGGTCCCGGGCGCTGCTGTGCTGAACGCCCGGGACCTGGAGCCGTGCGGCCCTCGAGAGCCGCACGCCCCTGGTACAGATCCGGTGCCCCGGCCCAATCACGTCAGAACTGCCTCAGTGGCCCTTGCTCGACGACGGCTCGTGAAAGGGGCCCCGCCGGCAGAGGCACCCACCGTTACTCGCTTGCGTGCTCCTGCAGTTTCTTCTTGAGCTCGTCCTTGCCGAGGGAAGCGACACCGCTGACCTCGGCATTGCGAGCCTGCTGCAGCAGCTCCTCGCGGGTGATGTCGTCCGGCTGCTCGCCGAGATGGTCCTTCCGGCTGGCCGCGAAGGCGTCCGCGAGCTCGGCGAGGCGTTGCTGGCTCAGGTTCGCCCGCATTCCCGGCAGAACCTTGCTCTCCTCCTCCTCGACGTGGTGGGTGACCGCGTCGACGAGCTCCTGCAGCACGCTGTCGAAGTTCGGCGAACCGGGGTCGGTGTCGGCCAGCTTGGCGAGCAGCTGGTCGGCCTCGACGTGTTCCTCCTGGCTGTGTGCGACGTCGTCGGACTCGCCTGCCTCCTTGGCGGCCGCCGGGTAGACCTCGGCCTCCTCGGCGCGGCTGTGCGCCGTCAGCAACGTGGTCAGCACCGGCACGAGGTTCGGCCGCTTCTCCGGGTCGCTCTTCAGCTCGTCGAACAGTCGCTCCACCTCACGGTGGTCCTGCATGATCAGATCGACGACATCGCTCGCCATGGCACTGGTCCTCTCTGTTCAGAATCGCGTCGCACCAGCGACGCGGAGATTTGCCGCGCCCCGGTACCCGGCTCTACACACCGCATCCGCCCAGGCTCACTGCGCCATCACGAGTTCGGCGCGGTCCCAGGCTCGGTGTAGGCCGACTGCTGCAAGGAGGTCGGTCGTGTACGGCTTGGCGATCGAGTCGCCGAGCACGATGCCCGGCGCAGCGGTGTCGATGCCGGCTGCTGTGAGCACCTGCTCGCCGTCGCCCCAGGCGCCGATCACCTTGCAGTGCCGGAAGAGTTCCCCGAGCAGGACGGTCAGCTTGATGTCCTTCAGCGACGGGTTGCCCGCGGCGATGACCAGGGCGTCGTACTCGATCGAACGGGTGGTCAGGAAGGTGCGCTCGACCAGCTGGGTCGAGCGTCCTCTCTTGACGGTGCCACCCGAAGGAGCGAGCAGTCGTAGTACGGCGCCTTGGGCTTCTACCGCGCGGCGCAGCTTGGTGATGCCGGCCAGGTCGGAGCCGTCGGCGGCGACCACGCCGATCACCCGTCCTGCGATCGGTCCGGGAGTGGTGACGATCTGGGACAAGGCAGGGGAGGGCGTCACCTCGGTGGCCGGTGAGCCTTTGGGTGCGGGCAGCCCGAGTCCTTCTGCGACGGCTTGACACAGCCCGGAGTCGATCTGGGCCAGGACGGTCAGCATGCGTTCGCGGATTGGTTGCTCGTAGCACTTACCCAGTTCGAAGGTGAACGCCTCGACGATGTGGACGCGTTCGATCTCGGTCATGCTCGCCCAGAACAGCGTGGCCTGGGAGAAGTGGTCCGCGAAGGATGCCGGGCTCTCCCGCACCTTGGGACCGCTGACCTCGCGCGGCACGTGGACGAAGGCGCCCTCGCCCTCCTCGGCGGGGACTGGCTCACCCTCACGGCCGAGGCTGTTGGGCAGGTACGGCGCGACGCCGCGGTGCACGGCGGTCTGGTGCATCCCGTCGCGCAGGTTGTCGTTGACCGCGGCGTGCGGGCAGTTGATCGGCAGCTGGGTGAAGTTCGGTCCGCCCAGACGGGTCAGCTGGGTGTCGAGGTACGAGAACAGCCGGGCCTGCATCAGCGGGTCGTCGGTCACCTCGACGCCCGGGACCAGGTTGCCGGTGTGGAAGGCGACCTGCTCGGTCTCGGCGAAGTAGTTCGTCGGGTTGCGGTCCAGAGTGAGCTTGCCGACCAGCTGGACCTCGCACAGCTCCTCGGGCACGATCTTGGTCGGGTCGAGCAGGTCGATGCCCTCGAAGGTCTGGTCCGCGGAGTCGGGCATGATCTGCAGGCCGAGCTCGAACTCCAGCGGAGCGCCGCCGTCGATCCCGTCGGCCAGGTCGCGGCGGTGGAAGTCGGGATCCGTTCCGGCCGCGAGCTGCGCCTCTTCCCAGACGAGCGAGTGGACGCCCGCGACAGGCTTCCAGTGGAACTTGACCAGGCAGGTCTCGCCCTTGCCGTTCACGAGCCGGAAAGTGTGGACGCCGAAGCCTTCCATGGTCCGGTACGAGCGCGGGATGCCGCGGTCGGACATCGCCCACATGACGTGGTGGGTGGCCTCGGTGTGCAGCGAGACGAAGTCCCAGAAGGTGTCGTGAGCGCTCTGGGCCTGCGGGATCTCGCGGTCCGGGTGCGGCTTGGCGGCGTGGATGATGTCCGGGAACTTGATGCCGTCCTGGATGAAGAAGACCGGCATGTTGTTGCCGACGAGGTCGAAGTTGCCCTCCTCGGTGTAGAACTTCACCGCGAAGCCGCGCACGTCCCGGACGGTGTCGGCCGAGCCGCGGGAACCGAGCACGGTCGAGAACCGGACGAACACCGGAGTCTCGCGGCCGCGCTGGAGGAAACCCGCCTTGGTCGCGGCGCCTGCGTTGCCGTAGGCCTTGAACGTCCCGTGGGCAGCAGCACCGCGCGCGTGCACGACCCGCTCGGGAATGCGCTCGTGGTCGAAGTGGGTGATCTTCTCCCGCAGGTGGAAGTCGTCCATCAGGCTCGGTCCGCGCGGCCCGGCCTTCAGCGAGTGATCAGTGTCCGCCAGCCGAACCCCCTGCGCCGTGGTGAGCAGCGCGCTCGTCTGCAGCCGTCCCTCGGCCGCTTCAACCGGCTGCTCCTCGGTACTCCGCTGCGGCACGGCCGGCTTCGCGGTCGATCGTCGAGGAGCACTACCAGTTTTGCTTTTCGGAGGCATGGCTTTTCCTTCGCGTCCGTGGGCAGGTGGCTACCGGTACCCCCGGCCACACCAACGGGACGCGACAACTCGGAGAAGCGGGGACTTGCGGTGGGGCGTGATCGGGAGCACGCAGAGGTTCCGCGTCGGACTGATGGCGGCGGGTACCGGGGGTTCGTCCACCCCAAGCGCCAACGAGCCACCTCAGGAGGCATTCGGATGAGCAGCATCACCCAGTCGATCGACGTCGACGTCCCGGTGACCACGGCGTACAACCAGTGGACGCAGTTCGAGTCGTTCCCGCAGTTCATGGACAGCGTCGCGGAGATCCGTCAGCTCGACGACACCCACAACCACTGGGTGGTCAAGGTCGGTGGAGCGACGCGCGAGTTCGACGCCACCGTGACGGAGCAGCACCCGGACGAGCGGGTGGCCTGGAAGTCAGATTCCGGTCCGCAACACGCCGGTGTCGTGACGTTCCACAAGCTGACCGACTCCTCCACGCGGGTGACCGCGCAGATGGACATCGACCCGGACGGGTTCCTGGAGACGGTCGGCGACAAGCTCGGCGTGATCGAGGGCCGGGTCAAGGGCGACATGGAGCGGTTCAAGACCTTCATCGAGGAGCGTGGCGGCGAGACCGGCGCCTGGCGCGGCGACGTACCGCGCTGAGCTGACGCCTCGGGTCAGCGTGCTCCGCGCACGCTGACCACCCGAGAACACTCAGGGCCTGCCCGGGCGAATCGACGGAGGGCGGGCCCTGAGGCATGTCCGGCCTCGCTCCACCTGCCGCCCCGCCCCGGGAGGCGCCTGAAGACTGGCTCTCGGTTGCTTTAAGGCTGGCTGAAGACCGGTGGAGACGCTGGTTCTGGCACTGCTCAGGGGGAGGGGTGCCGGAACTCAGGGGGACGAAATGAGAACAGCAACGGACGCGGTGGTGTGGGCGAAGGGGAAGAAGGGCGACGTGGGGTGGCGGAGGCGCTGCCTCGTGTTCGTCCGGTCGGCGTGGGACCTTCCGGCCCAGGACGGGTCGGCCCAGCTGGAGTGGAACTCCATTCCGAAGAAGGGCCGGCACGCGGACAAGATGCCGCCGGTCGGGGCGCCGTGCTTCTGGCAGGGCCCGTCGGCCGAGGGACACGTGGCGATCGTGGTCGAGTACCGCAACGGCGTACCGCAGATCGCCAGCAACGACATCGTCAAGCGGGACCGGATCGACATCGTGCCGCTGAGCCGGATCACCGATAGCTGGAGCAAGGCGCGCTGGCTGGGCTGGACGACGATCCTGCAAGGCCGGGACCTGCCGCTCGGCAAGGTGATGGTGAAGAACGACCTCGCCCAGCCGGACGGCAAGGCCTTCAAGCAGGGCGGCAAGGTGTTCAAGTCGAAGATGCATCTCGGGCAGCTGGACTCCGACAGCGTCTGGAACCTGCAGCGCGCGCTGATGAACCACGGCATCGGCATCCGCTCGCCCAAGCCGACCGGCGACTACCTGCCGGGCACCAAGGAGGCGGTGCAGAAGTTCCAGCTGGCCCAGGGCTGGCGCGGCAAGGACGCCGACGGCATTGCGGGCAAGCAGACGGTCAAGCGGCTCGGCCTGATCTGGGTACCCGAGTAGGCCCCGAGTAGTTTGACGAGTTGTTGCCGAAGAGTTGCAGCACGTTGCAACGACCCCTAGCACTCACGGGCGGGATCGGTCGATGGCATTCGCGGATCGAGGCGAGTGCCGGGGGAGGGCACCCAGACAGCCTCGAAGGTCCTCACCGTCAGCTGACATTCCGCCCAGGCCGTGCTGTGGCCGCGTAGTGTGGATGGCAGGGCGCTGGTCGCACTTCGTCGTCCTGGTCGCGTCTCTACCCGGACTGACGAAGCGGCCGTGGGCTGATCCTCAGCTTGCTGCGGGTTCACCTCGACGGCGTTCGCAGGCTTCCTAGCGGTACTGAACGTGCGGCGTGTGCGTATAAGCGCACGCCGCACGGTCATGGGCTCTCAGCCCCAGATGGTCGTTCGCATGACCTTGGCCGGGCTGGCCCAAGCTCGCGCAGCCGCTACCGGGAGTGGCCGTACCAGTCGTGGCCGAACTCGTGCGCCGCCAGCAGCGGGACCTGACCCGTTGCCGTCGGCACCAACGTGATCCGCTGACCCGCGCCGTAGTTGCAGCCGATGATCGCGCCGGTACCTCCGCAGTCGGTGATGTAGGTGGTCTGGCGGCTGTGACAACCTTCTCTGCTTCACGTTATCGGCAGCGGCGATCATGATGATCGGAGACAATCGCTTTTCACGATCGGGCCGCGCGCCTAGCGTCGGTGGCATGCCTGAACTCCAAGTCAACGGTGCCGAGTTGTCAGTCGAGACCTTCGGGGACCCGGCCGATCCGGCGATCCTGCTCATCATGGGCGCGGCCGCCTCGATGGTGTGGTGGGAGGAGGACCTGTGCTCACAGATCGCGGCCGGCGACCGGTTCGTGATCCGCTTCGACAACCGCGACACCGGTAGATCGACGACCTATCCGCCCGGGCGGCCGGAGTACTCCTTCGGCGACCTCGCCCGGGACGCGGTCGGCATCCTCGACGCGCTCGGCATCGACCGGGCCCACGTCGTCGCTCAGTCGATGTTCGGGGGAGTCGCGCTGATCATTGGTGTCGACCATCGCGACCGGGTCGCCTCGCTCACTTTCGTCTCCACCTCCACCGGCGCGGACGATCTCCCGCCGCCAACGGGCGATTTCGACCTACCGGCTCCTGATTTCGCGGATCATGCTTCGGTGGTCGAGTACGTCGTGCAGTCCGCGGAGCGCGAGGCGGGCGGCTCGCCGTACTTCGACGAGGAGGCGACCCGGCGGTTGGTGGAGCAGGATGTCGCCCGCGCGCGCAATCCCGAGTCGACCATGACGAATCACTTCCTGGCCAAGGTCGACGGACCCGTGGGTGGTGGCTTCGGCGACATCACCGCGCCGACGCTGGTGGTTCACGGCGACCTCGACCCGCTGCTCCCACTCGCTCACGGCGAAGCCCTGCGCGACGCGATCCCCGGGGCCGAACTGCTGATCCTCGAGGGCTGTGGCCACGGCGTACCGCGCGGTCTCTGGGACATCTTCGTGCCGGCGCTGATCCGGCACACCTCACGAGCCTGAGATCAGGCGCAGAATGAGGTGTGGGTGGGCAGTCGCCCGGGTACCGGTGGCAGTCCACCACCACAGAGAGGATCAGCCATGGCAGACAGCAAGAAAGTCGCCTTCCTGGTCAGCGACGAGGGGATCGAGCGGGTCGAGCTGACCGAACCCTGGAAGGCCGTCTCCGAAGCCGGTCACCAGCCGGTGCTGCTGAGCCCGAAGACCGGCGAGGTGCAGACATTCGACCACCTGACCGCGTCCCAGAAGTTCCCGGTCGACCAGGCGGTCGGCGAGGCGTCGGTCGACGACTTCGCCGCGCTCGTGCTGCCCGGCGGCGTCGCGAATCCCGACAAGCTGCGGCTGGACGAGAACGCGGTCGCGTTCGTGAAATCGTTCGTCGACTCGGGCAAGCCGGTGGCGGCGATCTGTCACGCACCATGGACGCTGGTCGAGGCCGACGTGGTGCGCGGCCGGACCGTCACCTCGTGGCCGAGTGTGCAGGCCGACCTGCGCAACGCCGGGGCGACCTGGGTGGACCAGGAGGTCGTCACCGATGGCAACCTGACCACCAGCCGCAATCCCGACGACCTGCCCGCCTTCAACGAGGCGCTGCTCAAAGCGATCGGCTGATGTCCGGCGGCTCGGCGATGGACGTCGAGTTCGACGACCTTGCCGGGTGGACCGCGGAGGCGGTCGAACGGCTCGGACTCGACCACGCCATCCCGGCCGGCTGCCGTGGCAGCGCCAGCCCGACCGCCCTGGCCTGGTTGGCCGAGGCGTGCCAACTCTCCTCCGGCACGCGGCTGCTGGACCTCGGCGCAGGAGTCGGTGGACCAGCCGCCTGGGCCAGACGACGGTACGGCGTACGCCCGGTGCTGGTGGATCCGATGCCGGGCGCGTGCCGAGCGGCGGGGCGTCTGTTCGGCCTGTCGGCGGTTCTTGCCGATGGGCTCGCGATACCGCTGCGGAACATGTGCGTCGATGCTGCCTGGTCGTTGGGCGTGTTGTGCACGGTCGACGAGAAGTACGAGTTGCTGCGTGAGATGCACCGCCTGCTGATCCCCGGAGGTCCCTTGGGATTGCTCGTGCTGGTTGCGCAAACGGCGGATCCGACGCCGGCTCCTGAGGGCAATTCGTTCCCGAGCCAGCAGGAGTTGGTCGCAGTACTGACGACGGCGCAGTTCTCGATTGTCGAACAGATCACTGCTCCGGAGGACGTGCCGTCGTCGTGGACCGAGCGGGCAGAGCGGGTCGATCAGGTGATCCGCGAGGCTCACGGAGACGATCCGCGGTTCCAGGAGGCGGCGGAGCAGAACCGTCGGATGAGTGAGCTGTTCAAGACGGGTCAGGTGTCGACCCAGCTCATCCATGCCCGGGCTTGGTGACCTGATCACGATGTTCGCAGGCGGCCCGCCGGGAGGGTGCGTCCGCAGACCATCAGGAGAAGGTCCTGAGCTGAGCCAGACACCGGACGTCCGGATCCGTAGGTCCAGTCGAGGTCGTCGGCGCGCAACTCGGTCCCGGTCAGGTCCATGCCGAAGTACTTGAGGTGCCTGGGTGACAGCCCGCCCAGTACGACGCTCAGCCGTTCCGCCGGCACCTGGCGGTCGAGCCCCAGGCCGACAGTGATGTCCAGGCCGTGGATCACGTCGTGCGACAGGGCGCCTTCGTAGCCGCCGCCCGGTGGCTTCCACGGGTGGTTCACGTTGGCCTCAAGCGTGGCAACCAGTTCGTCCGCAGTGAGGGCGGCCGCGTCCTGGCGGGCGAGCCGGTCGGACATCGGGTTGAACCTGCCGCGGGACTTGGCGAGCTCGAACAGGAAGCGTCGCGTCGAGTAGCGGTACGGCATCGTCAGGTGCGCGATGACCTCGCGGACCCGCCAGCCCTCGCAGAGCGTCGGTGCGTCCCACTGGTCAGCAGGCAGCTCCCTCAGGAGTGCCGCCATCTCGCTTCGCTCGGCGGCGATGAGTCGTCGGATGTCGGCCTCGGTCATAGCCCGTCCTTTCTCAGGTCGTCACCCCACCGACGAACAGGGACGACGCGGACGGACAGGTCAGGCGGAGATTTCTCGGATCCGTCGTTGGAGGAACGAACGCTCCCCGTCAGTGCCGGCCTGGGCGAGGGCTTCCCGGTAGGCGGTCACCGCCTCGCTGTGCCGGCCAGCCCGGCGAAGGAGATCTGCCCGCGTCGCGGCCAGGAAGTGGTAGTCGGCGAGCGCGCCCGAGGCGGCGAGGTCCTCGACGAGCAGCAGTCCCGCCTCGGGACCTTCGGCCATCCCGATCGCCACGGCCCTGTTGAGCGCAACCACCGGGGTCGGCGCGATCCGGTAGAGCTGGTCGTACAACCCGGCGATCTGCGCCCAATCGGTGTCGCCGGCCGGCTCGGCGACCGCGTGACAGGCCGCGATCGCCGCCTGGATCTGGTACGGCCCAGGCTCCTGTCGGCGCAGGGCTGCTTCGAGCAGCGCCTCGGCTTCCGCGATCCTGACGCGGTCCCAGCGACTGCGGTCCTGCTCCTCGAGCGGCACCAGTTCGCCGGAGGTGGTGAGCCGACCGTCGCTCCGGGCCTCGTGGAGCAACATCAGCGCGAGCAGTCCGAACGCCTCGGGCTCGTCCGGCATGAGGGTCGCGAGCACCCGGGCCAGCCTGATCGCCTCGGCGCTGAGGCTCCGGCGTACGAGGTCTGCTCCGGCGCTCGCGGAGTACCCCTCGTTGAAGAGCAGGTAGAGCACGGCGAGCACCGCGGGAGTTCGCTCGGGGAGGAGATGCGCGGGCGGTACGCGGTACGGGATGGCGGCGTTCCGGATCTTCTGCTTGGCGCGTCCGAGGCGTCTTGCCATCGTCTGCTCGCTGACGAGAAACGCGCTGGCGATCTCTGCCGTACTGAGCCCCGCGAGCGTGCGAAGGGTGAGCGCCACCCGAGCCTCCGGCGACAAGGCCGGATGGCAACACGTGAACATCAACCGCAGCCGATCATCCGGAACCGCATCATCCGGTACGGCGTCGTCGTCCGGTACGCCGCTGTCGTCGGCCGGCGCCGGTTCATACGTCATCGCGGCAACCTCCTTGAGCTTGGCAGCACCCACCGCCTCGCGGCGCAGCCGGTCGATGGCGCGGTTGCGAGCGGTGGTGGTCAGCCAGGCGCCCGGACGGTCGGGAATCCCGTCCCGCGGCCACCGCTCCAGCGCGGTCGCGAACGCGTCCTGGGCGCACTCCTCGGCCAGGTCCCAGTCACCGGTCACCCGGATCAGGGTGGCGACGACCTGACCCCACTCGTCCCGGAAAGCCGCTGCGACGGCCTCCTCGATCACGACAGGTCAGGCGGCGGGCCGGCCAGCAGCGGACGGATCTCGATCGTGCCGTAGCGGGTCGCCGGATGCTTCGAGGCGATCTCGATCGCTTCGTCCAGGTCCTCGCAGTCGATCAGGCAGAAGCCGCCGACCTGTTCCTTGGTCTCGGCGAACGGGCCGTCGGTCAGCAGCACCTGGTGGTCACGAACGCGGACGGTGGTCGCATCACTCGGCGGCGCCAGCCCGGCGCCGCCCTCCACCACGCCCCGGCTCGTCATCTCCTCCGACCAGCCTTCACAGCCGTCGCTGGCGTGGACCGCCGCGGATTCGTCACCACAGATCAGCAGTAGGTACTTCACAGTTCCTCCTCACACCCGACCGACGAACGGCAGAGGCGGATCAGGACACCCTCGACAAAGGCAATCTAGTGCCCTGCACTAGTCGAGCTGGGCGAGGATGGCGGCGAGTTGCTCCTCGGCCTGCTGCGGCGGGGGACCGCTCGCGGCGATCAGGTCGAGGACCTGGGTGTAGGCGTCGAGATCGTCGCGCTTGTCGAGATACAGCGCGCTGGTCAGGTGCTCGAGGTAGACCACGTCCGGCAGGTCGGCCTGGGGGAACCGCAGGATGCTGAATGCGCCGCCGGTCGCCGGATGTCCGGCGCTTCCGAGCGGGATGATCTGGAGCGTGACGTTGGGGCGGTGGACCGCGTCGATCAACGCGCTGAGCTGGTCCCGAAGCACCTGCTCGCCGCCGATGGGCCGCCAGAGCACCGACTCCTCGATGACCGCCCAGAGCTTCAGCGGCGGATCCCGCTCCAGCACCGCCTGACGCGTCTCACGCAACGCGGCGAACTGCTCGATCTCGGCCTCCGACCGGTCGCCGCCCGGCGTCAGCCGCGCCACGGCCCGGGTGTACTGCGGGGTCTGGAGCAGGCCGGGCACGAACTGGATCTCGTAGGTGCGGATCAGCTCCGCGGCCGCCTCCAACCCGAGGTACGCGTCGAACCAGTCCGGGGTGACGTCGCCGTAGCGATGCCACCAGCCACGGCTGTTCGCCTCCATGGCCAGCTTCAGGAGGCGATCCCGCTCGCGCTGGTCGCGCACGTCGTACAGGCTGAGCAGGTCCTCGACGTCACGCTGCTTGAAGCCGACCCGGCCGAGCTCCAGCCGGCTGATCTTCGACTCCGAGGCCCGGATCGCCCAGCCCGCGTTGGACCGGGTCACCCCGGCCTGCTCCCGCAGTCGCCGCAGGTGAGCTCCCAGCATGATCCGCAAAGCCGTGGGCCCAGCCTCAGTCCGCCCCGCCATACCTCCAATGATAACGCATTATCGAACATATGTTCTAACCGGATTTCGAGGCAGCCCCAGGCACCGATCAGCCGTCAGACGAGTGGCTCGCGGCTCAGTCGCGGAGGTATTCGGCCCTCCAGCGGTAGATGGTCGGGTCGTTCGGGCTGGGGGACCGGTCCAGCTGGATCAGGCGCAGGTCGCCGATGGCGAAGGCGTCGATGCCGGCTCGGGTGAGCGGCCACGGCGGCCCCTCGACGGCCGCGTCCGGTTCGTCGTCGGCGCGGGCGGCCGCGATCACCAGCAGGGAGCCGCCGACCCGGACGAACTCGCCGACCCGCTTCGTGGCTTCGGCCTGCAGCGCGATCGGCAGGGCCTGCACCGTGTAGATCTCGACGACCAGGTCGAAGGCGCGATGCCAGTCGGCCGGCGGGTTCAGCAGGTCCGCGGTCTGGTAGGTGGCCTTCGTGTTCGGGTGGGCGCGTTTGGCCGTCTCGATCGCGGTGGGAGAGATGTCGAAGGCGATCGTCTCGTAGCCCAGGTCGGCCACCAGTTCCGCGTCCCACCCGGTGCCCGCGCCGACCACGAGGGCCTGCTTGCCGGTGCCGTCCGGCTCGGCCGTCTGCACCCAGTCCGACAGCAGGGGATGCGCCCCGCCGCGGTCCCACGGGACGACGGCCTGGCCGTCCTCGGCGGCCGAGTAGAGCCGCTCGAACCATCCGGTCGGGTCTTCCTTCTCCAGCGACTCGTGGGCGAACCGCCGGGAGGCCACGTCGGGATCGACCGTTTGCGGGTCGACCGCCGGAGAAGTGGGCTCGGTATCGCGGTCAGTCATCGGCAGGTCCTTCGCTGGGTTGGTGGATGGCTCGAACACTCTGCACGGTATCGACCTGCTGGGCCGTCTTGTCCTCCCGATACCGCAGCACCCGGGCAAACCGCAGCGCCATGCCGCCGGGATACCTGGTCGAGGTCTGCACCCCGTCGAAGGCGATCTCGACCACGATCTCCGGGCGCAGGTAGACCGTGTAGTCGTCCCGGCGCACCTCGAGCTGCTGGAACCTCTCGGTCTGCCAGCGCAGCAGCTCGTCGGTCAGCCCCTTGAACGTCTTCCCGAGCATCACGAACTCGCCGGTCTCCTCGTCCCGGGCGCCCAGATGCAGGTTCGAGAGCCACCCGGTACGGCGCCCGTGGCCCCATTCCGCGGCGAGCACCACCAGGTCGAGGGTGTGTGTCTGCTTCACCTTGACCCAGCCGGAACCCCGGCGGCCGGCCTCGTACGGCACGGTCAGGGACTTCACCATCACGCCTTCGTGGCCGCGTTTGACCGCGTCGGTGAAGAAGGCCTCGCCGGCCTCGGCGTCCTCGGTCACGAACCGCGGGATCCGCCGCTCCTCGGGCACGAGGGTGCTCAGCCACTCGTGCCGCTCGGTGCTGTCGAGGCCGAGCAGGTCGTGCCCGTCGAGGTGCAGGATGTCGAAGAAGTATGGGGTCAGCGGCACCGTCTCGGGACCGGTCGCGGCGCGGGTCGCAGTACGGGAGCCGGTGACCTGGAACGCCTCCGGGCGGCCGTCGTCGCGGAGCGCGATCAGCTCGCCGTCGAGGACGACCTTGTCCGCTTTCAGTTCCAGCACGGCGGTGACCACCTCCGGCACCCGGCTGGTGATGTCGTCGAGCGTGCGGGTGTAGACGACCACGCGGTCGCCGTCGCGGTGCGCCTGGATCCGGATCCCGTCGAGCTTCCACTCGATCGCGGCCGGCGTCCCGGTCTTCGCCATCGCCTCGGCGATGCTGGTCGCCGACTGCGCGAGCATCGGCTGCACACCCCGACCGACCTCCAGGCCGAACTGGTCGAGCCCGGCCTCGCCCTCGGTCAGTACGGCGACCGCGACCGGGGCCGCCGCGCCGCGGAGCATGGTGGCGGCGCGGATCTTCTCCAGCGGGATGCCGGTGGCCTTGGCGACCGCGTCGGCCATCACGCCGTCGAGCGCGCCCTGCCTCAGCTCACCGCTCACCAGGAAACGGAGGAACTTCTGCTCCTCCTTGGTGGCCCGGCCGAACAGCGCGTCGACCCCCGCCCGCCGCTTGGCCTGCGATCCAGCTCCGGCGATCTCGGACAGTTCGGCGAATGCCTGATCGACCTCCTCGATCGTCAGCGAGGGAGTCTCCGCCGGCTCGGGCGCCTCCGCCAGCGTGCGCCAGCCCACGCCCGTACGGCGCTGGCGCAGCTCGCCGGACAGGTATGTCACGACGATCTCCGTCTCCACCGGCTCGGTCGCGGTGGTCAGCAGCGTCGCGATCAGGTCGGCCTTGGCGCGGCGCGACCGGGTCTGACTCAACGAGGTCGACGTGGCGACCACATCAGCGAGCAACATGACCCCAGTCTCACCCAACCCACCGACATTTCCCGGCAGCCCGGGTCATCCGCCCGATCGCATAACTTTCCGCCCGCGGACCGCATCAAACGTGGTATCTGCTCAACCAGCGAGAGGCTCGGCATGTCCGGTCGGCAACGAAGTGCGGGAGTAGCGATGGCGGCTGCTCTGTTGGCAGCGGGAATCGTCCCCGGAGCCGCGGACGCTGCGACGACCCAGCCGGCCGCTGCCACCGCGGCCTGCCGGCTGACGGTGGGCTCTGTGACGCCAGGCGGCGACCACAGGTTCAGAACAGTGGCAGCGACGGCACCGATCACCGTGCAAAGTCAGTCGCTGTACAGCGGCATCTACCCGGACGGCCAGGTACGGCTCAGCGGATCCACGGCGAGTGACCCGGATGTCGAGCCGTTCCGCGAGGCTGTCAGCGGCTGGGTGGTGATGGGCTCGACGATGTACAACAGCGGTTACCGGGTCGAGCAGAACGGTGAGCCCACGCCGGGCCCCCACACCACACCGGTCGGTGGTGGCTGGGGCGGTATCAGTGCCTTCGAGACAAGCAGGTACTACCCGCCCTTCCTCGACAGCGTGAAGGGCGTGACGAGTCAGTACGCGCTCCGCGCCGACGGCGTGCTCTCACGCTGGGTGACGAAGTACGCCACGACCGGCGGCGCAACCTGGACCAATAAGCAGTCCGCTCCAGGCTTCAGCGCCGTGAAGGCGATGGCCCTGATCAGTCAGACGGCCACCTACGACACCTTCCTGGCGACCACCAAGGGTGGAGCCCTGTACACGATCCGGATCCCGCGGACCTCGCCGCTGAAGCCGGTCGTGAAGCTCGTCCGCAGCTCCAGCTGGCAGGGGTTCGAGTCGCTCGTGATCGAGAAGTGCGGCGTCAACGGCACCATGCTGCTCGGCATCGACAAGGACTCCAAGTCGGGCTACCTGTACGCCGTAGGCCACGCCAACGGCACCGCCACGGTCATCAAGAGCCTCGGCAAGGTCCCGACGACCTTCGAGGATCCCGTGTACTTCAGGCGGGCGATCAGGCCCGGCGACGCGCCAATGCTCTTCGGCGAATAACGCAACTTCCGTCGCGAAGGACGCATCAAGCTCAGTAGAAGCACACCTCTTGTGCGCGCCGCCAGGCGCGCACAAGCCAAAACTCGGGGGCGAGAAATGCCGGCTGGGAAGGGCATTCGAGGTGGCTCCGCTGTTGCAGGACTGGTCCTGCTGGCTGCGGGCCTGGCGCCAGGCTCGGCAGCTGCGGCATCGTTGGTCGCGGAGGGGTCGACCACAGCCGCAGCTGCCTGCGGCCTCAGCCTGGGATCCGTCACGGCAGGCGGCGACCAGGCGCGGCGGCAAGCCACCGCGACGGTGCCGCCGACGGTCGAGCCGTGGTGGGTCACCGCCGACGTGTACGCCGCACCGCCTCGACTCAGCAGCACCCTCGTCTACGAGCCGGACATCGCCAACACCCATGTCCACGGCTGGGTCGTCATCGGCGACTCCATGTACCGCAGCAGCTACGACACCGGAACCGACTTCCAGCTCGAAGGAGCGCCCCGGCTCGAGCGACTCGGGGGTGGCTGGGGCACCTTCGTCGCGTTCGAGGACGCGCAGTACTGGGCGCCGCCCACCAGCTTCTACCGGCACAACGCCTACGGCCTGCGCAACGACGGCAGGCTGTTCCGCTGGACCGTCGACACCAAGGGTGTCTGGCACAGCTCCGGCTCGTACGCCGGCTTCTCTTCGGTCAAGTCGATGGCACTGATCAGCAAGACCCGGACGTACGACACCTTCCTGATGAACCTGCGCGGCGGCGCGCTCTACACGGTCCGGATCCCGACCAGTTCGCCGATGAAGCCGGTGGTGAAGGTCGTCCGCAGCGGGACCTGGCAGGGCTTCGAGAGTCTGATCGCCGAGAAATGCGGGACACAGGGGACCCTCCTGGTCGGCATCGACAAGGACACCCGGTCGGCCTACCTGTACGCCTTCGGTCACGCCAACGGAACCGCCACCGTGATCCAGAGCCGCGGGAAGCTCCCCGGCACCTTCGCGGACCCGACCTACTTCCGCTGGGGCTGGGAACCTGACCAGCTGAATGGCGAATGACCCGCTCCGATCGGCGCAGGCGAGGCGCCCTTGTCACCCTCGCGCTGGTAGGCGGCCTCGCGGCCGGACCGCTTCCGGGAACGGCCGAGGCTGCCGGCACCGCCGCGTTCTGCAGCATGCAACTCGGGTCGGTGACGGCTGTCGGAGAGCATCGCGGTCAGGGGATTCTCGCCACGTCGCCGCCGACCATGCTCGGGGACGCGGTCGGGCCGGCCGAGATTTACGCCGGTGGGGTGCCGCGGCTGGTCGGGCCGATGGCACATGCGCCCGCTACTCCGACGGGTGAGCTGCGGGGTGGCTGGCTGATCCTCGGGCCGTCGATGTACCTGAGCGGCTACATCACCGACTCCACCGGCCGCGCGACCCTGGCGGACACCGTCAAGCTCCAGGAGGTCAGCGCCGGTTGGGAGGACATCACCGCCTTCCAGACCTCCCGGTACTACGAGGGTCCGAAATACAGGCATCTCCGGATGAACCAGTACGCCCTCCGCGACGACGGGGTGGTCCTGCGCTGGACCATCGACGGCAACACGTGGCGCGACCAGAGGCTGTACCGCGGCTTCACCTCGGTCAAGACGTTCACCTTGATCAGCCAGACCCGCAGCTACGACACGTTCCTCGCCAACACCTTCAACGGCGCGCTCTACACGATCCGTATCCCGGTGGACCCGACCGCGACGCCGGTAGTCCGCCCGCTGCGGGGTTCGAGCTGGGAGAATTTCGACACCCTGATCGCCGAGCGCTGCGGCGAGCACGGAACGATCCTGCTCGGCATCGACCAGGACACCCACACCGGCCACCTCTACGCGCTCGCCCACGCCGACGGTTCCGCCACCAGCATCCAGTCCCTCGGCGATCTCCCTGTCTCCCTGGATGATCCGGCCTACTTCCGCTGGTACCTCGACACCCCGCAGGCCAGCAAACTGCGCGGCGAGTAGTCCACCTACTGCCACAACTTTGCTCCGCCGGACGGCGTCAAAGCCCTTGAATTGTTCACATTCACTGGGGGTGCTTTGCAATGGGAAGAATGCAGGGGTACGGCGGCAGGGTGGTCGCCGGACGACGGTCGGCGTCGAGGGCAGTGGGGATCGTGGCCGCCGGTCTGCTGGCCGCCGGGATGATCCCGGCCGGGGCGAACGGCGCGACCACGACGAACACCAGGGACACCACGACCGCGGCGAGCAGTGCGGCGAAGGCCTGTGGGATCTCGGCGGGATCGGTGACGGCGGCGGGTGACCACCGGATCCAGAGCTTCCTCGCCACCAAGCCGATCACCCGGACCGAGAACCGGTTCGTTGCCCGAGGCATTCACTCGGCCGGCCAGCCGCGGCTCACCAGCAGGTGGGAGTACGCGCCGGCAGAGGAGGGCGGCAGCGTCAGTCACGAGGCGGTCGTCGCGCTGGGGAACGTGCTGTATGACAGCGGCTACCTGGTGCCGCGCGGCGGCGGGACGCCGTACAAGTATCAGACCGTGATCGGCGGCGGCTGGGCGCCGTTCTCAGCTGTCGAGCACTCGGAGTACACGGTGGCAGGGCGGCAGCTCCGGGTGACCGACTACGGTCTCCGCTCGGACGGGACCCTGTTCCGCTGGAACGTCACCTCCACGAACGGGAAGAAGGTGCGGCACCCGAGCGGCTCGGCGGCAGGCTTCGGCGCGGTCAAGTCGATGGCTCTGTTCAGCCAGACCGCGACCTACGACGCCTTCCTGGTGAACCTTCGCGGCGGGGGGCTTTACACCGTCCGGATCCCCACCACCTCACCGATGAAGCCGATCGTGAAGAAGGTGCGGACCTCCACCTGGCAAGGCTTCGAGACGATGCTGACCGCTCGCTGCGGCAACTCCGGCACGCTGCTGCTCGGCATCGACAAGGACACCGACTCCGGCTACCTGTACGCCGTCGGCCACGCCACCGGTGCCTCCACGATCATCCAGAGCCTCGGCAAGGTTCCCGGCACGTTCGCCGACCAGGTGAACTTCACCTGGCACAGCTACTCCGACCCGCTGCTCTTCGGCGAGTAACCGATCCGGCCGAGTGGTCGCGTTCCCTGGCGTCTGGTGGCGCCAGGGGAGTCAGGGGGCAGGTGGCAGGTCGTCGAGGAAGTCGGCGGTGGGGACGAAGAAGAGGGTGCCGGTGGTCGCGGTGGAGAAGTCGAGGATGCGGTCGTAGTTGCCCTCGGGCTCGCCGAGGAACATCCGCCGCAGCATCAGCTCGGTGACGGCCGGATCCTTGGCGTACGCGATGTAGTAGGTGCCGGACTCCTCCGTGCCGATGGTGCCGAACGGCATGTTGTCGCGCAGGATCTGCAGCTCGTTGCCGTCCTCGTCCTCGATCACGTTCAGCGCGATGTGCGAGTTGGACGGCTTCACGTCGTCCTGCAGCTCGATGTCGTCGAGCTTGGTCCGGCCGATCACCAGCTCCTGCTGCTCGACGCTCAGCGCATTCCAGGCGGCCATGTCGTGCAGGTACTTCTGCACGATCACGTAGCTGCCGCCGGCGAAGTCCGGGTCCTCGGCGCCGATCAGGACCGCCTCGTTCGCCTCCTCGCCGGTCGGGTTCTCGGTCCCGTCGACGAAGCCGAGCAGGTCGCGCATCTCGAAGTACTTGAAGCCGTGGACCTCGTCGATCACCGTGGCCGCGCTGCCGAGCTCGCTCATGATCTGCTGGCCCAGCTGGAAGCACATGTCGAGCTGACCGGCTCGGATGTGGAACAGCAGGTCGCCCGGTGTCGAGACCGCGCGGTGCTTGGCGCCTTCCAGCTCGATGAACGGGTGCAACTTCGCCGGCCGGGGGCCGCTGAAGAGGCGGCCATAGGCGTCGGAGCCGATGCTCGTGACGCACGACAGGGTGCCGGCCGGGATGCGGAAGCCGACCGAGCGAGTCAACCCGGTGACGCGCTCCAGCAACGCTCGGGTGGCCTCCTCGCCGCCCGGTTCGATCCGGACCACCAGGAAGATCGCGGCGCCGGTCAGCGGCATGAGGACCGACTGCGGCAGCGCACGCGTCGAAGCAGTCGGTCCGGGAGTCGGATCGGTCACCATCGAGATCTCCTTCGCGGTCGTTCACAAGGTCACAGGTGGGCCGGAGGTGTCGTCAGCGACAGCATGCAGCAATTGCCTGCTTCGACCGTCAGGCGGGTCTCATCAGCCGGTCGAGGAACGCGATCAGCAACTCGAATCCCGGCCGGCCGAGCTGGAGAAAGTCAGCCCAGTGCGGCCGCCTTGCGCAGCAGCACTGAGCGTTCGCGCTGGTTGGCGCACAGCCGAGCCGCCAGCTCCAGCTCGGCGCGCGCCTCCGGTCGCCGGCCGAGGCGGGCCAGCAACTCCCCGCGTATGGTCGGCACCAGATGCGAACCGGGGAGCCGGTCCAAGGCGATCAGCTCGTCCACGATGGCCAGGGCTTGCGCCGGCCCCGAGGCCATGGCCACGGCGACGGCCCGGTTGAGCTCGACCACCGGCGAGGGCGCGACCCGGCCGAGCGCCTCGTAGAGCACCACGATCAGGTCCCAGTCGGTCGCCTCGACCGAGGGCGCCGACGCGTGGGCGGCGGCGATCGCGGCCTGCAGGCCGTAGGGGCCGAGGCCGCCAGTCGATGCCTTGGCCAGCGCGGCCAGCCCACGGCGGATCGCCGAGAAGTCCCACCGCCGCCGGTCCTGGTCCTCGAGCAGGATCGGCGAACCGTCCGGGCCGATCCGGGCCGGGAAGCGCGCGGCCGTCAACTCGCACAGCGCGAGCAGGCCGTGCACCTCCGGCTCGTCCGGCTGCAGCGCGGCCAGCGTGCGGGTCAGCCGGATCGCCTCGTACGCGACGTCGGGGCGCAGTAGCCGATCGCCCGACGTGGCCGTCGACCCTTCGGTGAAGATCACGTAGAGGACGCTGAGCACGCCGCCCAGCCGCCCCCTGCGCTCGCCGGCCGCCGGCAGCTCGAACGGCACCCCGGCCGCCGCGATCGTCTTCTTGGCCCGGGTGATGCGGGCCTGCACGGTCGGCACGGGTACGAGGAACGCGCGGGCGATCTCCTCGCTGGACAGGCCGCCGACCACGCGCAGGGTCAGCGCCACCCGGGCCTCGGGGGAGAGCACCGGGTGGCAGCTGACGAACATCAGCGCCAGGATGTCGTCGTCGATCCTGTCGGGGTCGATTTCCTCGTCGACCGCCGGGTCGGTCGCCAGCAGGGCGTATCGGTCCTGCAGGGCGGTCCGGCGGCGGATCGCGTCGATCGCCCGCCGCCGGGCCGTGGCCATCAGCCAGCCGGCCGGATTGGCCGGAGAGGCGAGCGGCCACGACACCAGCGCCTCAGCCACGGCCTCCTGGGCCGCGTCCTCGGCCAGCCCGAAATCACCGGTGAACCGGGTCAGCGCGGCGACGATCCGCGCCGACTCGATCCGCCAGACGGCCTCGACGTTGGCCGTACCCATCAGTGCTGGACGGTGCTGTCCTGCGGGACCTCGTCCTCCTCGGGCACCCGCCGGATCTCGATCTTGGACCCTGGGGCCGCCGGGACCCGCTTGGCCCACTCGACCGCCTCCTGTTTCGAGGCGACATCGAGCAGGAAGAAGCCCCCGAACAGTTCCTTGGTCTCTCCGTACGGCCCGTCCGTGACCACCGGGGCCTCGCCGCTGAAGTCGACCACGGCGCCCTGGCCCGGATCGTCCAGCCCTTCGGCCCCGAGGAGAACGCCGGCCTTCATCATCTCCTCGATGAAGAGGCGGGTCCTGGCAATCCCTTCCTCGATCGAGGCCATCATGGCGGCGTTCGACTCATCGGTGCCCCGCATGATCAGCATGTACTTCGGCATCGCGTTCTCCTCATCCGGCGGGGCCGCCTCTCGGCCCTCGCACCCAAACGTCGAACGAGCGGCCCGCGGATCGACACGGCCCCGCAGAAATCTCGCCGCGACGCAGCCGAATCCGTCCGACCCGCGTTTCGCCCGTCGGACCCGGCCCTGAGCGATGGCTGACGGCATAACAGACATGGCGGAAGCATGCCAGCGATTCCCGCTCCCGAGGCACAATCGTGCCCCCACTCTTGCCTCGATCTCATAGAGTCACGACATGGACCCGCACTCAGGCCCCCCACCCCACCCGGACTCACCTGAGCCTGCGCCCACCCCCGCCCAAGCCGAGTCGACCCAAGCCCCAGACTCCTCGTCCCTCGAGCACCAACCGGAAGCCGAGGACCCGGAGTCCGGCACCACCGAGCACCAGCCGGAAGCCGAGGACGCGGTTCCCCGCACCACCGAGCGCCAGCCCATCCCGCAGCAGTCACCCCCCGCCCCCTGGCAACCCCCAGGCGGCCACGCCTTCCCCAACCACCCCCAACCCAGCCCCCAGGACCAGCCCAACCGTCCACACCCCGGCACAGCCGGGACGCCTCAGCGCCCCCAGGCATACCCGCCGGCGCAGCCGGGCAGCTATCCGCCAGCCCAACCCGGTTCTCCTCCACCGGCTCAGCCCAGGAGCTACGGCCCACCCCAGCCATACCCGCCGGCCCAGCCAGGCGCCTATCCGCCGGCGCAGCCGGGCGCGTATCAGCAGGGTGGGCAGCCCGGGTTCTGGTCGCCCGAGCAGCCGCCGCCACAAACGCAGTACGGGCAGAGCCAGCAGCCATACGGCCCGCCCGGCCAACCACCGGCGCAGTACGGGACGCCTGGGCAACCGCCGGCGCAGTACGGGCAATACGGCCAGCCGCCGGCCCAGTACGGGCAATACGGCCAGCCGCCGGCCCAGTACGGGCAGTACGGTCAGCCGCCGGCGCAGTACGGGCAATACGGCCAGCCGCCGGCGCAGTACGGGCAGTACGGTCAGCCACCGGCGCAGTACGGGCCGCCGGGGCAGCCGCAGTACGGGCAGCAGTATGGGGCGCCCCCGCAGTACGGGGTGCCGTATGGGCAGCCGGGGTATGGGGTGCCGTTCGGGATGCGGGAGCCGGCGATCGTGGCGGCTCCGCCGGGGACGGCGTTCCATCGGCTGGCTCGGACGGCGAAGCACCGGTGGTGGCGGCCGCTGGTCGGTACTGCGTTCCTGGCCGCCGCCGCGTTCCTGGTGACGGCTGCCGTCGTGGTGTGCTGGGAGATCGCGCACGCGCTGATCACCGGCGACTTCTCCGAACCGGCGGGCGACGAACTCTTCTCCGGCGACACCGAGAACCTCGCCATCACTCTCACCATGCTCGGCGTCCTCATCCCGGTGGTCCCGTTCGCCGCCTGGCTGATCCAGCGGCGCCCGGCCTGGAGCGTCGCATCGGTGCTCAACCGGATCCGCTGGCGCTGGCTGCTCCTGTGCTGCCTGCCCGCGCTCGGCTACATCGTGCTGTCGTACGCCCTCGGGATCCTCGTCGACGCGGTCTTCCCGCCCACCGAGGACGCCACAGACTCCGGCTCCTGGGTCGGCTTCAGCGCCTTCGTCGGACCGGCCCTGGTCATCCTGCTGCTGGTGCCGTTCCAGTCCGCGGCCGAGGAGTTCATCTTCCGCGGCTGGCTGATTCAGGCGGTCGGCGCCTACGGCCCGGACGACACGAACGGGACCGGATTCGTCCGCCGGCTCAAGCTCGTACTGCGGACGCCGTGGCCGGCGTTGGTGGTCAGCAGCGGGCTGTTCGTCTCGGCGCACGGGTACACCGGCTGGGCGATGGCCGACATCTTCCTGTTCGCGATGGTGATCGGCTGGCTGACGATTCGCACCGGCGGCCTGGAAGCGGCCATCACGCTGCACGCGCTCAACAACCTCGCCGCCTTCTTGTTGCCGGCGGCAATGGGTCAGCTCGACGGCTGGGCCGACCAGGGCGGCGCGCCGTGGACGCTGCTCGTCGTCGACATCCCGTGCCTCGCGTTCTACGCCTTCGCGGTCTCCTGGCTGGCCAAGCGCCGGCAGCTCCTGTCCGTCAGCTGACCGGGCGGCGGCAGTCCACCGGTGGAAATCCGGAGGAGTTCTGTCGGTCTGATCTGGCAGGGTTGGCGCCGTGACGAACGTGAAGACTGAACCGATCGAGGCCGTCCTCTTCGACTGGGGCGGCACCCTGGCCACCTGGCACGACATCGACCTGTACTCCGTGTGGCGGTCCGTGGCGGAGCTCATCGACGAGGAGCGGGCGGACGACCTTGCCGCGCGGCTGGTCCAGGCCGAGGAGACCGCCTGGGCGCGATCGCGGGACGACCACGTCAGCAGCACCCTGGAAGACGTCTGCCTGCTGGCCGAGGTGGTGATGACGCCGGCGGCCCTCGCGGAGTACGAGCGTCGTTGGCATCCGCACACCGAGCTCGAGCCGGACGCGATCCAGACCCTGACGGACCTGCGCGAGCGCGGTCTGAAGATCGGCGTGCTGTCGAACACCATCTGGTCCCGGCAACGCCACGAGGACATCTTCGCCCGCGACGGCGTGCTCGAACTGATCGACGGCGCCGTCTACACCAGCGAGGTCCCCTGGACCAAGCCGCACCCGGAGGCGTTCCTGGCCGCGATGCGAGCCACCGGCGCCACGGACCCGGCCCGCTGCCTGTTCGTCGGCGACCGCCTCTTCGACGACGTCTGGGGCGCCCAGAACGTCGGCATGCGAGCCGCCCACATCCCCCACAGCGCTATCCCACCCCATCAGATAGGCCACACCGAAGGCACCCCCGACGCCACCATCACCCACCTGGCCGACCTCCCACCCCTGATAGACACCTGGAACACCCCCGCCTAACCCCACCCACACTGCGTACGCCGTACGCCTGCAAGCTGGCGGCGTGGGTGTGGGCGTCCTGGGGTGGTGGTCGTTAGCTCCAGGTAGTTGCGGGATGGAGACGTGCAGAACCCCCGGGGTCTGGTGGCGCCGGGGGTTCTGGGCATGAGCAGGACCCCCGGCCGGGAGGGCGGCTCGGGGGTCCTGGGTGGGGGTTTGGCTGGCTGCTGGGCTCGGAGTTAGGCGGCCAGTGTGGGGTCGGCGAGGAGGCGGAGCCGGCCGAGCGCTTCGCGCTCGATCTGGCGGACCCGCTCGGCCGAGATCCCGTGGACCGCGCCGATGTCGGCGAGCTTGGCCTGGCGGCCGTCGTGCAGCCCGTAGCGGCGCCGGATCACGTCCGCCGACCGCGGGTCGAGCTGGTCGACCAGGCTGAACAGGCCCGAGCGGTCCGACGCGTCGGCGACCAGCTGGTCGGGGCCCGGCGCGGTCTCGGCCGCGATCAGGTCGCCCAGCGAGGTCTCACCCTCGTCGTCGATCGGGTTGTCCAGGCTGATGTGGTCCCGGCCGATCCGGATCAGGTCGGTGACCCGCTCCACTTCCAGGTCCAGCTCTGCCGCGATCTCGTCGATCTCCGGCTCCCGCCCGAGCTTGCGCTCCAGCGTGCGCCGCGCCGAGCCGATCTGGTTCAGCTGCTCCACCACGTGCACCGGCAGCCGGACCACCCGGGCCTGCTGCGCGATCCCTCGCGTGATGGCCTGACGCACCCACCAGGTGGCGTACGTCGAGAACTTGAACCCCTTGCGGTAGTCGAACTTCTCCACCGCGCGGATCAGTCCCGTGTTGCCCTCCTGGACCAGGTCCAGCAGCGGCATCTGGGAACGTCCGTAGCGGCGGGCGATCGATACCACCAGCCGGAGGTTGGCGGTCACGAACCGCTGCTGCGCGCGCTGGCCCTCTTCGGCCAGCCACTGCAGCTCTTCCTCCGTGGCATATTTGGGCGCCCCGCCCTTCTTGCGTCCAACCCGCCCCTCGGCCAGCAGTTGCTCCGCGAGGAGACCTGCCTCGACCGTCTCAGCGAGCTCGACTTCTTCTTCAGCGGTCAGCAAAGGAGTGCGAGCGATCTCTTCCAGGTAGAGACCGACGCTGTCCTTACCGTCGATACCGTCGTCCGTGGAACGGACACGAGCCATGCGAGCCACCGAAACTCCCTTCGTCGTTACATGGAGAGCAACGCTCGAGTGAGGTTCAAGATTCCACGATGAGTGTGTAAACAGCCTGAACGTTCCCTGAGATTTCCCGGCACCGCCGTTCACCGGCAAACCAGCTTTGAATCCGCCGACCGGACCGCTTCTGCGCGCTCTCCAGGCGCCGCGAGCACGATCGGCTTGATCTGCAGGCTTTTCGCCGTCCAAAGGCCCCGGCAACACTTCTCAGGCGATTCACCTGAGCGGCGGGAATGGCCTTCCCAAGTCGCCACGGACCGCCACGGATTGTGTTGCAGGACACACCATCAATCTCACTCACCACATGCAACGCACCAGGTACCCCGCACCTTCCCCGGCAAACGACGCCCGCCACCTTGCGTCACCGCCCGTCGGTTTTCCCGATTTGCGCAGGGCAACGTGTTCCGAACCCAGCGACCAGAACCCCACCAACGGCAGGACCCGCAGCACCAGGCTCACCGGTCGGGGAGAGCGCGGTACTGCGGGTCCAGGGGTGCTCCGGGTCCGAAGGTGCGGATCCAGGGGTAGGTCAGGTGAGGCCGAGGGTGTCGAGCTCCCAGGCGAGGGTGAACGCGAGCTCACGCCAGGCGTCGTACCGGCCGCTGCGGCCGCCGTGGCCGGCCTCCATCTCGGTCTTCAGCAGCACGTCGACGTCGCCCGCCGCGGTGGCCCGGAGCTTCGCCACCCACTTGGCCGGCTCGACGTAGAAGACGCGGGTGTCGTTCAGGCTGGTGATCGCCAGGATCCGCGGGTACTCCTGCGCCGTCACGTTCTCGTACGGCGCGTAGGACTTCATGTACCCGTAGACCTCGGGGTCCTCCAGCGGGTTGCCCCACTCCTCCCACTCGATCACCGTCAGCGGCAGGGACGGGTCCAGGATCGTCGTCAGCGCGTCCACGAACGGCACCTCGGCCACGATCCCGCCGAAGGCCCGCGGCGCCAGGTTCGCCACCGCGCCCATCAGCAGGCCGCCCGCGCTGCCGCCCTGGGCGACGATCCGCTCGGGCCGGGTCCAGCCTTCCTTGACCAGGTGCTCGGCCGCCGCGATGAAGTCGGTGAAGGAGTTGCGCTTGGTCAGCATCTTGCCGTCGTCGTACCAGTGCCGGCCGAGCTCGCCACCGCCGCGCACATGAGCGATCGCGAACACCACGCCCCGGTCGAGCAGCGACAGCCGCGCGATCGAGAACCACGGGTCCATCGAGCTCTCGTACGACCCGTAGCCGTAGAGCACGACCGGCGCGTTCCCGTCCTTCGCCACGTCCTTGCGCGCCACCAACGAGATCGGCACCTGGGTGCCGTCGGCAGCGGTCGCCCACTCCCGGTACTGCGTGTACGCGCCGAGGTCGACGCCACCCAGTACGGGTTGCTGCTTCAGCAGGCGGCGCTCACCCGTCGCGATGTCCACGTCGTACGTCGTCGAGGGCGTCACGAGCGAGGTGTAGCTGAACCGGTACCGGGTGTCCTGCCACTCGTCGTTGCGGCCGGGGGAGACGGTGTAGATCGGCTCGTCGAAGCCCAGCACCTCGGGAGAACCGAAGGCAGCGCTCTCGGGGTCGCCCGACTCCCGGCGCATCACCGCGAGCTCGGTGAGCGCGTCCCGGCGGCGGAACAGGATCACGTGGTCCGCGAACGCGTCCACGCCGAGCAGCCGGCTCGAATCGTCGCCCTCGATCATGGTGGTCCAGTCGCCGGGAGAGTCCAGCGGCGCGGTCGCCAGGGAGAAGTTCGCGGCGTCCGCGTTGTGCACGATCAGCAACTGATCGCCCGCATGCTCGACGTCGTACTCGACGCCCTCGCGCCGGGGTGCGACGACGACGGGTTCGCCGGTCGGGTCCTGCGCGTCGAGCAGCCAGACCTCGCTGGTGAGCTTGCTGCCGAGGGAGATCTGGATGGCCTGCTCGTTGCGGGTCAGGTCGACGCCGACCCAGAACCGCTCGTCGGTCTCCTCCATCACCAGCACGTCGTCGTCGGTGCTGCTGCCGAGGGCGTGCCGCCAGACCTGGTACGGCCGCCAGGCGTCGTCGACCTTCGTGTAGAAGATCGTCGAGCCGTCGCCGGACCAGGCCGAGCCGTAGTGCACGCCCGGCAGTTCGTCGGGGAGCAGTTCGCCCGTGCTCAGATCCTTGATCCGCAAGGTGAACCGCTCGTCGCCGGTCAGGTCCACCGAGTAGGCGAGCAGCCTGCTGTCGGGGGAGACGTCGACGGTGCCGAGCGAGAAGAACTCGGAGTCACCGGCCACCTCGTTCCCGTCCAGCATCACCTCTTCGCCGGGGATCTCGCCGTCGGTCGCGGGCGGCTCGTCGCCGTCCACCTTCACCCGGCAGCTGATCGCGTACTGCTTCCCCTCGACCGTGCGGGTGTAGTACCAGAACCCGCCGCGCCGGGCGGGCACGCTCAGGTCGGTCTGCAGGGTGCGGTCCGAGATCTCGGAAAAGATTGCCTCGCGCAACGACTCGAGGTGCGCGGTGCGCTTCTCGGTGTAGTCGTTCTCGGCGCGCAGGTAGTCGAGCACCTCGTCGCTCGACTTGTCCCGCAACCACTCGTAGTCGTCGACGAAGACGTCTCCGTGGTGGGTGCGTTCGATCGGCTTACGGGCGGCAACTGGGGGATTCAACTCGGACATGCCGCGAGACTACCCGCGCCGCCGTCCCGCCGTACTGCGGTATTCCACAGAGATCGACTGCGGTGGTCCTCAGAGCCCGTACGTCGCGACGACGGGGGCGTGGTCGCTCCAGCGGTCGGCGTACGTCGGAGCTCGGTGGATCTCGCAGCCGGTGGCTGAATCCGCGAGTTCGGGCGAGGCGATCTGGTAGTCGATCCGCCAGCCGGCGTCGTTGTCGAAGGCCTTGCCGCGCCAGGACCACCAGGAGTACGGACCGGGCCCCTCGCCGCCGAAGCGGCGGCCGAGATCGACCCAGCCGGCCTCGAACAGGCGGTCCATCCAGGCGCGTTCCTCGGGCAGGAATCCGCTCTTCTTGCGGTTCGCTTTCCACGCCTTCAGGTCGACCTCGTGGTGGGCGACGTTGAGGTCGCCGCACAGCAGGACGTGCCGGCCATCGGCGCGCAGTTCGGTCAGCCGGGTGGTGATCGCGTCCAGGAAGGCGTACTTCTCGGCCTGGCGCGGCGGCGTCTCGAACTCGCCGGTGAAGACGTAGGTGCTGACCGCCGTGAGAGTGGACCCGTCGTCGAGCACGACGGTCGCCTCGACCCAACGGCCCGAACCGGCGAACCGCTCCGGACCGATCTCGGCGCGCTCCGCCTTGATCGGCCTCCGGCTCGCGACGGCCACACCTGCGCGGCCCTTGCTGCCCTCGATCGCCGGTTCCGCGTGGGCCAGGTGCCAGTCGCCGCCCAGGTGGTCACGGAGTACCTCGTCGGTCGCGCGCACCTCCTGCATCAGCAGCAGGTCCGGATCGGTCTCCTCGAGCCACGCCGCCATTCCGCGGCGATAAGCAGCCCGTACCCCGTTCACATTCACAGTCGCGACCTTCAACACGCAAGAACCCTAGCGTTCGCCCGCTGCCTGTACGGCGGGGACGTACGAGCGGAGGACACGCAAGGCGAGATAGCCGCCGACTGCTGGGACGAAGGAGAGCCACTTGGCCTTCGCCGGCGCGTTGGCTGCCGTCAGCGCGGTCACGACGGTCACCAGGTACGCCGTACCGTGCGTCGGGCCGAGCGCTGATGACGCAGCCGGCCAGTGCACGGTCAGGAGGTTCGCGAAGAGCAGGGTGACGGTGATGGCTTCTGCGGCGGCCGCGAGTTTGAGGACGGTCAGATTGGTCATCTCAGGCTCCGGTGGTGGAGCCGGGGCGGACGATCATCAGGACGACCACGACGGCCCAGAGGAGCGCGAAGATCCCGGTGGTCATCGAGAGAGCCTTGGCCTGGGGGAGGGATTCGGCTCGCTGCTCTTGTGAGCCGGTGGCGGCCGCGAGGATCCGGCTCTGGCCAGGGAGCACGATGAAGGCGAGTACGCCGGCTGCCGCGAGCGTGAGCACCATCGAGATGATCAGCCAGTAGTCACCCAGTACTCCGAGTCCGGCGCCCACGGCGAGGCCGAAGACCGGCACCGTCAGACCACCGATCGCATACCCGCGGCTGATCCGGTGCAGCACGCGGAGGACCCCGACATCCCCGGTCCCGGCGACCACGGTCCCGGCGTTCTCGGTGCCGGCGGTGAGGGAGCGGCGGGCGATCGGCGGGAACATGCTCGCGGCGACGGTGACCGGGCCGACGAAGATGATCGCGGCCAGGACGTGCACGCTGAGAAGAACCTTGTTCATCAGAGGTGAGCTCCAGCTCCTCCGGAGGCAGTTTCAGTCAGACTATAACTCCAGTTTCAGTCCAACTGAAACCGGGCCGCACGAGCCTGCTGGGATGATGAGCGCGTGACGGTGGAAGAGAACGCGGACTCCGGCGCGGCGAACGACAAGCCGGCGGATTCCGAGGCGGCGAACGGCAGGTCGGCGGCGATCAGTCCGGCGTTGCTGCTGATGATGCTCGGGCGTCAGGTGCGGGAGAAGACTGATGCCGAGCTGCGCAATCGAGGGTTGTCGCTGCGGCATCTGTCCGCGCTCGGGCATCTGGCTCACCAGCCCGGGCTGTCGTACAGCGAGCTCGCGCGGCGCGACGGCATCACCGCCCAGAGCATGCAGTCCACGCTGCTCCAGTTGCAGGAGATCGGCGCCGTCGAGCGGCTGACCGCCCCCGGACGCGGTCGCACGGCGGACCTCCAGGTGACACCCTCCGGGCAGGTCCTGCTCGACCACGGCCGCGCAGTACTGAAAGCCGCCGACCAACGCCTGCTCGATGCCATCGGCAATGAGAACGCCGACCTGATCGCGCAGTTCGCCCTCCAGGCACTCACGGCCATGAACGAGTGGGAGCCATCTAAGGGCTAGTCGGGTCGAGCGGTCGACAGAATGGCGTCCAGAGAGTGTTCGCAGAGGTGTTCCAGCTCGGCAGGGGAGACCGTGGGACTGTCGATCCAGGTGAGCAGCGTCTGCTCGACGTATCCCTGCCAGCCGTAGCAGGCGAGCTCGACCAGCGGCGTGACCTCGATCCCGCGCTGCGCGACCGCGGCGATCACCCACCGGCTGAACACCTGCCGAAGCTCGGAATGCAGAGCCCGTACTTCGGGATCGCCGGCCGCCGACATGAGAAGAGTCGCCCGATACAGCTGAGGTGCTTCCAGAACGGCGCGGACGAACGCCCTGATCCCGCTGCGAAGTTGCTCGTCGGGCGGCAGCGAAAGATCCGGCGCGGTCCGCAACATCACCTCGGCGGCGGCCGCCTCGATCACGGCGTACTGGAACTTCTTCTTGGAGCCGAAGTAGTGGAAGAGCAGAGCAGGAGACACGCCCGCCTCGGCGGCAACGACCTCGACGCTCGGTTCCCGATGCGGATCCGCCTCCAGCACCCGCCGCGCGGCCTGCAGGATCTGCGTCCGCCGCTCCTCCGGCCGCAACCGCCCCGCGCGCTGCCCGCCGCCCGCCTCGCCGACACCCGCCTCGCCGACACCTGCCTCGGGGGTGCCGACCTGCATCTCGCCGGAGCGCGGCAGGGATGAGCCGGGCTCCGGGTCGCGGGGGACGGACGAGGCGTAGGTCATGGGGAGAGTCTATTGAGTGTCGGCTCAATAAGCACTTACTGTTGAGTACCCACTCAACAGGCGGAGGTAGCGATGGCTGGCAAGGTCGTGCTCATTACCGGGGCGTCTCGGGGGATCGGGGCGGCTGTTGCCCGGCGGCTGGCGAGTGAGGGCGCGAGGTTGGCCCTGGTCGGGCTCGAGCCTGATGAGCTGAAGAAGGTGGCCGAGGACTGCGGTCCGGAGGCCGGCTGGTGGGAAGCGGACGTCACCGACACCGACTCACTGCGCACAGCGGTCGAGGCGGTGATGGAGAAGTACGGGCGGATCGATGTCGTCGTCGCGAACGCCGGGATCGCCGCACCGGGCTTCAGCCGGAGCATGGACCCGGCCGTCTGGGAGCGCGTTCTCGACGTCGACCTGTACGGCGTCTGGCGCACGGTGCACGTGACGCTGCCGCACCTGCTGGAGAGCAAGGGATACCTCCTGCTGGTGTCGTCGCTGGCCGCTGTCGTCCACATCCCCGGCCTGGCGTCGTACAACGTGGCCAAGGCCGGCGTCGAGGCGATGGGCAACAGCCTCCGCGCGGAACTGAAGCACCTCGGCGTGGATGTCGGCGTCGCGCACCTGACCTTCGTCGACACGGACATGGTCCGCGGTGTCGACGAGCATCCGGTCTTCGGCAAGGTCCGCACCGGCGTACCGCTGGTCAGCCGGGTCTATCCGCTGGAACTCGCGGTCGACAAGTTCGATCAGGGCATCAGGAAGCGCTCTCGCGTCGTGCACGTGCCCGGCTGGATCGGCCCCCTCAAGATGTTCCGTGCACTGATGCCGCACCTGGTCGAGTTGGGCGCCCGGTTCAACGTGCCGAAGGCCGACCGTGCCGCACTGGCGGACATCGAGGCCCGCGGTGCCGCTGCATCCTCCCGCGCCTCGGGAGTCGGCGGCCTCGCCGACACCGAGAAGGCGGCCCAGCGATGACCGATGACCTCAAGAAGGACCGCCAGTACGACGTGGTGATTTTCGGCGCGACAGGCTTCACCGGCGCCCTCACGGCCGAGTACTTCGCCAAGCACGCGCCGGCTGAGCTCAGGTGGGCACTGGCGGGTCGCAACAAGGCCAAGCTCGAAGCAATACAGAAGAAGGTCGGTGCTGACGTCGATCTCCTCCACGCAGACGTCGAGGACCCGGCATCGCTGAAAGCGGTCGCCGAGTCGGCCCGGATCGTCGTCACAACCGTCGGCCCCTACGTCCGGTACGGCGAGCCGCTGGTCGCCGCCTGCGCAGAACCCGGCACCGACTACCTCGACCTGACCGGCGAGTCGGAGTTCGTCGACCGCATGTACGTCGCGTATCACGCCAAGGCGATCGAGACCGGCGCCCGGCTGATCCACTGCTGCGGCTTCGACTCGATCCCGTACGACCTGGGCGTCCAGTTCACCGTCGAGCAACTCCCCAAGAACGTCCCCATCCACGTCGACGGCATGATCCGGGCCGGCGGCAAGCCCTCGGGTGGCACGTTCGAGACCGCGATCACCGCCTTGTCGCGCGGCAAGCAGAACCTCGACGCTCACCGCGCGAGACGCCGGGCCCAGCCACGTCCCGAGGGTCGCTCGGTCAAGCTCGTCGCCGGCAAGATCCGTCGCCTGCAAGGCTTCTGGGCGGTCCCACTTCCGACCGTCGACCCGCAGGTCGTCGCGTACTCGGCCTCGTTGCTCGACGACTACGGCCCCGACTTCCGCTACTCGCACTACGCCGCCGTGAAGCGGTTGCCGATGGTCGCCGGAGGTATCGCCGGACTCGGTCTGCTGGTGGTCGCCGCTCAGGTACCGCCGGCCCGCAAGGTGCTCCTGAACAGGATCAAGGCAGGCGACGGTCCGTCCGAAGAGCGCCGCGCGAAGTCCTGGTTCAAGGCGCGCTTCATCGGTTCGGGTGGCGGCAAGCGAGTGATCACCGAGGTCGCCGGCGGGGACCCGGGCTACGACGAGACCGCGAAGATGCTCAGCGAGTGCGCGCTCTCCCTCGCTCTCGACGATCTCCCGAAGACCGCCGGTCAGGTCACTACAGCGGCCGCGATGGGACCGGCCCTCCGCAAGCGCCTGGTCGACGCCGGCATCACCTTCCGGACCATCGCCACCGAGAACTACTGACCGATGCCCCGACGGGTGAGATCGGCGGACGGAACGGAGATGGCGCTCTACGAGTACGGCGACCCCGCCGCGCCGGTGCTCGTCTGCGTCCACGGCTACCCGGACAACGCCGCCCTGTGGAACCCGGTCGCGGCCAGGCTGACGGACCACTTCCGCGTCATCACGTACGACGTGAATGGACTCAACCTGTACCGGGCGAACGTCGTACCGAGGTTGCTGCGACCCGAGCCGCGGCGCACCGACGTACCGGTGCCGGCGGTGTCGCCGGACGGCGACGCGTTCGTGACCACCCCACTGCAGACCGATGTGGCGCGGTGGGCCCCGCACCTCGGCGTGCAGGTGATCAGGGGCGGGCACTGGTTGCCCCGGAATGATCCCGGACTCGTGGCCCGATTGACCTTGCAACACACCCGCCGGGTGGCAGGCTGGCAGGTATGAGAACGATTCTGAACCTGATCTGGCTGGTGCTGGCCGGATTCTGGCTGGCCCTCGGGTACGTGCTGGCCGGCCTTATCTGCTGCATCCTGATCATCACCATCCCGTTCGGCATCGCATCGTTCCGGATCGCGAACTACGCGCTCTGGCCGTTCGGCCGGACCATGGTGGACAAGCCCAGCGCCGGCGCCGGTTCGGTGCTCGGCAACATCATCTGGGTGATCGTCGCGGGCTGGTGGCTGGCGCTCGGCCACCTGGTCACCGGGATCGCCCTGTGCGTCACGATCATCGGCATCCCGCTCGGCCTGGCGAACTTCAAGCTGATCCCGATCTCGCTGCTCCCGCTCGGCAAGGAGATCGTCCCCAGCGACGCGCCGTTCGCAACCCGGTGACCGCACCGGAACGCGCGCGGACGCTGACCGTCCTGGGCTCGTGTGGCGCTTGGCCCGAGCCGGGGAGAGCGTGCGCCGGTTTCCTGCTCGAGTACGACGGCTTCAAGGTGGTGCTCGACCTCGGGTACGCCGCGTTGCCGGCTCTGCTGACTCATTGCCCCGAGGGCGAGGTCGACGCGGTGATCGTGACGCACCACCACCCGGATCACTGCGTCGATGTCAGCGCGCTCGCTCGCGTCCGCTACTACCTCGCCCCCGACGCCGCGCCGATACCGCTCTACTGCCCGCCCGGCGTTCTCGACGTACTGCGGGCGCTGGAGCCGCGGCCCGATCCGGCGACGGTGTTCGACGTACGGGATCTGGCGTCAGCGAGGGAGATCGGGCCGTTCCGGCTGGAGACCGCTCTCTTGCCGCACTACGTGACCAACCTCGGGGTCAGGCTGAGTGCTCCGGATCTCGCGGTCGCCTACACGGGCGACAGCGGTCCGGGGCCGGAGCTGGGGAAGCTCGCGAACGGCACCGACCTGTACATCTCCGACGCGACTCTGCAGGGGGCATCGCCGCCGACGACGCCGCGCTATGTGATGACGGCGACCGAAGCCGCGTCAGGTGCCGCCGGTGCGAAACGATTGTTGTTGACCCACTTCTGGCCCGGCTCGGATCGTGCTGTCTCTGTTGCCGAAGCTCGCGCGGTCTTCGACGGCGAAGTACTGGCCGCGGAGGAAGGCCTGACGATTACCCTCTGACGACGGTTAGTTCTTGACCTCGAGGTCGTCGTCGGGGAGACGAGCGTGGCGGAATTCGGAGCGTTGCAGCAGGACCGACTTGACCGCCATCCCGACGACGACGAACCACAGCGCCCAGTGCGGCCCGAAGAAGTCCGCGAGCAGGCCGCCGACCGGAGCGCCGATCACGATCGCGGCTCGGTTCACCGACCGCATCGTCGCGTTCATCCGGCCGAGCAGGGCGGACGGGGTGATCGATTGGCGGTAGCCCATCTCGATCGGGCTGTCGATACCGATCGAGAGACCGAACAGGAACTGTCCGGCGCAGAGCAGGACCAAGCCGGTCGTATCGCCGCCGGCGAGCGGGATCAGCAGATAGGCGATCGGCGTCAGCCAGCCGGCCGCGATGATGGCCGGTCCCACCCCCAGCCTGCGACCGACCCAGCCGGACGCCGTCGCGCCGACCACCGAGCCGATCCCGCTGAAGGCGTAGGTGACGCCGAAGAGGAAGGCGCCCATGTCCAGGGTCTTCAGCACATAGTTCACGTAGACCGCGGTGAAGGCGCCCTGGAAGAAGAACCACAGGTGACTGGTCAGCGCCAGTGGCCCGAGCGTGCTGTTGCGGTAGACCCAGGACAGGCCCTCGCGGATCTCCCGGCGCAGGTTCCTCGGCTGATCGGTGCCCGGGGCAACTTCAGGTTGGAGCGGCCGGACGGTCGCCAGCAGGATTCCCGACACGAGATACGACGCGGCGTCGATCAGGATCGCGAGCGGTCCGCCGAGCAGCTTGACCAGGGCACCGGCCAGCACCGGCCCACCCGTCTGCGCCACGGCGCTCGACTGCTCGAGCCTGGCGTAGGC
Source organism: Kribbella sp. VKM Ac-2568 (assembly GCF_004345365.1). Lineage (GTDB taxonomy): Bacteria > Actinomycetota > Actinomycetes > Propionibacteriales > Kribbellaceae > Kribbella > Kribbella orskensis. Next base: position 28,820 of record NZ_SLVF01000017.1, on the reverse strand, counting down.
CGAGGTCAGCAGCGGTGCCGGCACCAGTGACGGTGGGAAGGACTGGTGCGCCGCGTCGTACACGAGGGACAACGCGCCGAAGACGAACACGATCACGAGCAGCAACGGCAGACTGAGCAGGTCGAGCTCGGCAGCGATCGGTATCAGCAGCAGAACGAGCGCCCGGGCGAAGTCCGTGCCGATCAGCAACGGTTGCCGTCGGCGCCGGTCCACGTAGACGCCGACGATCAGACCGAAGAGGAGATAGGGCAACCATCGGGCCGACTGGAGCAGACCGAGCTCGGTGTTGGACGCGCCCAGGGTGAGGGCGGCGACGGTCTGCAGCGCGAGCACGGTGACGGCGGAGCCGACCATCGAGACCGCGTCCGCCAACCAGAACCGCAGGTACGCGGGATAACCCAGCAACGGGAAGCGGCGGCTCACCCACCAGACCCTAGGTTCCCGGCAGTCCAGGCAAAGCAGGTGACCCCGCCTCCTTGGGCACGGGCCAGCCGCACTGACGCCGATTCTGGCGACTGGCCCGTGCTCAAAGGAGCAGGGTCACAACTCCGGTGGGACTCAGGACTTCTGGCGTGCCCCGGCCTCCTTGACGATGCGGCGGACGTTCTCGATCCGGCCGCAGTCCTCGTCGATCAACCGGGCCCGCTCCGCCGCGAACTCCGCACCGAGCTGCCGGCGGATCTCCTCGGCGACATCGGTCCTGGCCGGGTTCAGCACGTCGCGCTCTTCTTCGTCGAGGTGATGGGAGAGCGCTTCCGAGAGCTCGTGCTCCTTCTCGCTGAACTCCTCGCTGGCAGGGTCGTCGACCTCCAGCAGCGCGAGCAGCGCTTCGTTGCCCTCGTCGTGCTCGTGTTCGGAGTGCTCGACCTCTTCCTCGTCGATCGCGTTCTTCTTCCGCAGCGCCGGATAGACCTTGGATTCCTCGGCCTCGGCGTGCGCGACCAGCACGGTGGCCAGATCCGCCAGTACCGCGCTCCGGTCGGACGTCTCGTCACGCAGTTCCCGCAGCGCCTCCTCGAACCACCGGTGGTCGGCGAGGATGACCTCGACCGCGTCACCGCCGGTGTGCTGCAGGATCTTCGGCATCTCTCATCCTCCAAAGTAGGCCACGGCGTCCAGGGAAAACCGCTTGTGCCGCCGGTACCCGGGTGGCGGTCGGCCAAACCAGTTAATCTGCGCTGATGACCACCGATCGCGCCCTGATCCGCCGCCCGAGCCCCCGTCTGGCCGAAGGTCTGATCACGCATATAGAACGCGTTCCGGTCGATGTGGAGCTCGCCGCACAGCAATGGCAGCAGTACGTCGACGCGCTGGCCGAGGCCGGCTGGACCTGTGTCGAGGTGCCCCCGTTGGACGACTGCCCTGACGGAGTGTTCGTCGAGGACACGATGGTGGTCTTCCGCGACCTGGCCGTGATCGCCCGGGCGGGCGCGAACGAGCGCCGCCCCGAAGCAGCCGACGCGGAACGCGCCGTGGCTGCGCAGGGTTACCGCATCGCGAACATCGCCGAGCCCGGCACGCTCGACGGCGGCGACATCCTCAAGATCGGAAGCACCGTGTACGCCGGACTAGGCGGCCGCACCAACCAGGCCGGGATCGACCAGCTTCGCGGATTCCTGGAACCACTCGGGGCCGAGGTGATCGCAGTACCTGTGCGCAAGGTGTTGCACCTGAAGTCGGCGGTGACCGCGCTGCCGGACGGGACGGTGATCGGCTACGAACCGCTCACCGATGACCCGGGCGCGTTCCCTAAGTTCCTGGCGGTGCCGGAGGAAGCCGGCGCGCACGTGGTGTTGCTGGGGGAGGGGCGGCTGCTGATGGCGGCTTCGGCGCCGCAGTCGGCGGAGCTGTTCCGCGAACTCGGCTACACGCCGGTCGTCGTCGACGTCAGCGAGTTCGAGAAGCTCGAAGGCTGCGTCACCTGCCTCTCCGTCCGCCTCCGCGGCTGAGGTCAGAGCCAGCGGCGGCGGGCGCCGGCGGCGGCCTCGCGGTCCTTCCTGCTCTTGGAATCCGCCAGCTCGCACGCTTCCTGCAGTGCGCCCCGGGCCACGTTGGTGTCCGGATGATCCGTGCCGAACGCGTCGATGCTGTCGGCAAGTGTCGTCTCGAGGATCTGGATCGACGGTACGAGCTGTCCCGCGAACATCGTCGCCCGGCCGAGCGCGCCGCGCGTCCGCAGTACCGAGGGATTCGTCCGGCCGAGGACCGGCTCGAGCTTGGCGAGTCGGGCCGTCAGCAGCTTGGCCTCGTCCCGCGGTCCACCGACAATCGACTGTGCGCTGGTGATGCCCTCGATCGCAATCCGGGTCAGATCGTGGCCCGCGCCGAACACCCGGACCAGCTGAGGCGTGATCAGCCCGAACCAGGCGATCGCCGCACCGTAATCGCCGGTCGCGAGCTGCGCCTGCGCCAGCCGGAGCCGGACCTGCAACGTCGCCGGATCATCCGCCTTCAGCGCCTTCTCGCAAGCGGCCAGCGAAGTTTCGTACAGCGGGAGCGCCCCAGCGGAGTCGCCCGCCGCCCAGCGCGCTTCCGCTTCCTCGTACGTCGCGTCGGCCAACTCGGGACGGTTCTTGAACTCCGACGGCGGCTGCTCCGTCGGCGCCGTGCCCGGCAGCGGGTGCTGCAGGAGCTTCCGGCCGACATAGCTGTGGCCGCCGGTCCGGATGATGCGATAGCGGCCGACTCGCGAGATCGGCACCCAGAGAAAGGTGACGTACAGCGTCCGCACCGAGGAACTGCAGTGCGGGCAGACGTCGTGATGCCCGTAGAAGTGCGTGCCGAGGCCCTTCATCCCGTTCGGATCGGGTGCCCGCCACGCCACGGACGACGCGGTGCAGGAGCGACAGAACGGGTACACGCCACCGCGGACCTCATTCATCTGGCCCATCCTGGCCGGTCGCCGCGTCTTTGTCGCCCCCCACTTCGTCCGGTGGTGGTTTGGCCGTCACCACCTTGGTCAGCGCGGGGTCGTCGACCGCGAAGGTGCGCACCGGTCCGGCCGGCGTCGATGCCGTCTCGAACCGCACCGTGACCCGCCCGCGCCCCGACCCCCAGACCCAGCCCTGCCCGTACTCCGGATGGGTGACGTCCTGGCCCGGGTAGTAGCCGACCTGCCGTTCCCGCGGGCGCTCCGGCAGGTCGACGAGCTCGAGCGGAGCCTCTGCGTGCTCGCTTTCGGTGAAGAGGTCGTCCTGGATCCAGTCGGCCAGCGAGGAGACTCCTACGCCGAGCAGCCGGATCCCGCCCGAGATGTCGCTGTCCTCGAGCAGCCGTCGGGCGACGCGCGCGATCACCCGGGGGTCGTCGGTCGGCCCGGCCAGTGTCGACGAGCGGGTGTGCGTGGTGAAGTCATGCATCCGCGTCTTCACCGTCACCGTCCGGCCGGACAGCTGGGCCTTCTGCAGGCGTTCGGAGACGCGGTGCGCCATCCGGTCACCGATTGCCGCCAGCAAGGACCGGTCGATGATGTCGGTCTCGAAGGTGTCCTCGATGCTGATCGACTTGGTCTCCCGGTCGCTCACCACCGGGCGATCGTCCGAGGCCGTCGCCAGCCGGTGCAGGCTCGACCCATGGGCCGAACCCACGTGCCGGATCAGCTCGTCCTCGTCGAGCTGCTGCAGGTCCGCGACGGTCCGCACGCCGGCCATGCTGAGTCGTTGGGCGGTCGCCGGACCGACGCCCGGGATCACCGTCACCTGCATCGGCGCGAGGAACTCCGCCTCGGTCCCCGCCGGCACCACGACGACGCCGTCGGGTTTGTCGAGGTCGCTCGCGATCTTCGCGATCAGCTTGGAGGTGCCGGCTCCGACCGAAGCGGTGAGGCCGCCGCTGGCCTCCTTGATCGCGGCCTTGAGATCTTCCGAGATCGCCTGCACGTCCTCGACCGTCAGGTTGTTCAACCCGGCGGCAGCCAGATCGACGAACGCCTCGTCCAGGGAAAGCGGCTCGACCAGCGGTGACAGCGCACGCATCTGCGCCATCACGGCCTGACTCGTCTCCCGGTAGACGTCGAACCGCGCCCCCAGGTACGCCGCGTGCGGGCAGCGCGAGCGTGCCTCGGCAGTGGACATCGCCGAGCGCACGCCATACTTACGGGCCTCGTAGGACGCGGTCGACACGACGCCGCGCAGGCCGATCCCACCCACGACGACAGGCTTGCCGCGCAGGGAGGGCTTGTCCCGCTGCTCGACCGCGGCGAAGAACGCGTCCAGGTCGACGTGCAGGATGGATGGATCGGTACGCACTGTCACAGTCTCCCCGGCCGCACCGACAATCCCGCGCTGCCTGGCAGGATTCACGCCATGACTAGCTTCCCGGCGCACTGGGACGACGGCACCACGTCGACCGCGCCCGACCATCAGGTGCACTGGTACGACGACCGGACGGCGATCATCCGCCAGGCGCTGCGCACGAACTTCGAGGGCCCGTTCATCTACCTGCTGCTCGGTTCCGAACGCGCTCTCCTGCTCGACACCGGTACCGGTCATATCGACCTGCGCTCGGTGGTCGACGAGTTGCTGAAAGGCCGCGACCTCGAGCTCGTGGTCGCGCACACGCACGGTCACGGCGACCATGTCGGCGGCGACGACCAGTTCGACTCGGTCGTCGGGCGGACCGCCGAAGAGGTTGCCGAGTACTTCGGGATCGCGTCCTGGCCGGAGCAGATCGTGCAGTTCGACCTCGGCGACCGGGTGCTCGACGTGATCCCGCTGCCCGGCCATCACCCCTCGCACCTGGCCTTCTACGACCGAACCACGCGGTTGCTGCTGACGGGTGACTCGCTGTACCCGGGCCGGCTCTACGTCTTCGACTGGCCCGCGTTCCGGGCGAGTGTGGCTCGGCTGGCCGAGTTCGTTGCCGACGGCAATCCGGTCGAGCTGGTGCTCGGTACCCACATCGAGATGACGGACCAGCCGGGCGTCGACTACGAGATGGGAGCCGACCGGCATCCCGGTGAGCACGAGCTGCAGCTGGATCCCGCGGTGCTGACGGAACTCGCCGAGGTGATGGCGCAGGCCGGTGACACCCCGGCGCGGATCGAGCGCGACCACTTCATCGTCTATCCCGTGGGATGACCTGGTCGAGCCCCTCGGACGACCTGCGCGCGGCCCACCGGCGTACCAGTAGGTGGGCCGCGACGCGAGCTAGGTCACACGAAGGGCACGGTTCAGGCACACTGAGGCCAGGTACCGGCAGGTAGCGCACCACAGGCAGGCGACAGGGGAGGCGCAAATGGGCGAGGAAGTCGACCGGGTCGAGTTCACCCGGGCGGATCGGACCGCATTCCGCAACCAGGTGCACCGCAATCTGGACGCGTTCGCGCGGATGCTGCGCGAGGCGCGCTTCGCCGCTGAGCGGCCGATGACCGGCATCGAGATCGAGCTGAACCTGGTCGACGAGAACCACGACCCGGCGTTCAAGAACTCCGAGGTGCTGAGCGCGATCGAGGACGACGCGTTCCAGACCGAGCTGGGCCAGTTCAACATCGAGATCAACGTGCCGCCCGGCCAGATCGACGGCACCGGGCTGGACACGATGGAGGCCTCGATCCGCGACAGCCTGAACGCGGCCGAGGAGAAGGCGTCGCGGACCGGCTCGTCGATGGTGGTGGTCGGGATCCTGCCGACGCTGCTGACCGAGCACATCCACCGCGAGGCGCTCAGCACCAACCCGCGGTACGCGTTGCTCAACGACCAGATCTTCCAGGCTCGCGGCGAGGACGTGCAGATCGCCATCGACGGGATCGAGCGGCTGCAGGTCACCGCCGACAGCATCGTGCCCGAAGCCGCCTGTACGTCGACGCAGTTCCACCTGCAGGTGACTCCGGAGGCGTTCCCGCGCTACTGGAACGCGGCGCAGGCGATCTCCGGCGTGCAGCTCGCGATCGGGGCGAACTCGCCGTTCCTGTTCGGCAAGGAGCTGAACCGGGAGACCCGGATCGCGTTGTTCGAGCAGGCCGCGGACACCCGCACGCACGAGCTGAAGACGCAGGGGGTCCGGCCGCGGGTGTGGTTCGGTGAACGCTGGATCACCTCGATCTTCGACCTGTTCGAGGAGAACTCGCGCTACTACCCGGCGCTGCTCCCGGTCACCTCCGACGAGGATCCGATCGCGGTACTGGATCGTGGCGACACCCCAGCACTTTCGGAACTGCGGCTGCACAACGGGACGATCTATCGCTGGAACCGGCCCGTGTACGACGTTGTCCGGGAGAAGCCCCATCTGCGGGTGGAGAACCGGGTGCTGCCGGCCGGCCCGACCGTGGTCGACACGATGGCCAACGGCGCCTTCTACTTCGGCCTGGTCCGGGCGCTCGCCGACGACGAGCGGCCGATCTGGTCGCAGATGTCGTTCAGCGCGGCGGAGGAGAACTTCCACGAGGCGGCCCGGCAGGGGATCGACGCCGAGGTGTTCTGGCCCGGCGTCGGTACGGCCCGAGCGACCGAGCTGGTACTGCGGCGGCTGTTGCCGATGGCATCGCGGGGACTCGACGAATGGGGGGTCGACGCGGCGGTGCGGGACCGGCTGATGGGCATCATCGAGCAGCGCTGCCTGACCCACCGCAACGGCGCCTCCTGGCAGGCCGACGAGTTCCACCGGCTGTACACCAAGGGATCCCACAGCCGCCGGGACGCGCTGCGCGGGATGCTGCGGCGGTACTGCGAGCACATGCACGAGAACACCCCGGTGCACGAGTGGCCCATCGATTAACCGAGTAAGTCCGGCGCCGGCGGACCCGACCGCCGGCCTGGGCGATTCCGGAGACAACGTAAGACAAGGGCGGAACCGGGGTCAGCCGGGCGGAACAGTTTCCCTTGCCTAGAGCAACATCCGGCGATCCCTGCGCTGGTTGGAACCTCGGCGTACCGGCTCCGGGCGCGTCCGGTGGCGCGGTCGGGCCATCACTGCAAGGGTGTGAGTTCGCGAAGGTTAGAAGGTGTCTGTGCGGGTATGGAGTCGTGAACCGAAGTGCCCCTGACCGGTCGGTCCGGCCGCCCCGGCCCGGCCGTGTTGCGGGCACAACTGCCGGAGGGTCACGGTCGCGACACAGGTGGTGCTTTTCCACAGATGCCGGAGCGGGTTCAGGGCAGTATCGTTCGGAACGGGTCGACAGTGACACCCGGAGGTGAGGCAAGTCGATGACGACCATCGTCGTGGGTTATGTGCCGAAGGCCGAAGGGCGCGCGGCGCTCAGGCGGGCGGCAGAAGAGGCGACGCTTCGCGACGCCAAGCTGGTGGTGGTGAACTCGCACCGGGGCGGACGCAGCTTCGACAGCGACGAGGCCGCGGCGAGTGATGCCGCGTTGACGGAGGTACGGGAGCAGCTCGACTCGACCGGTGTGCCCTACGAGGTGCGGCAGCTGGTGCGTGGACTCGATCCGGCGGAGGACCTGGTGGCCGTCGCCGAGCAGGTGCACGCGGAGTTCATCGTGATCGGCCTGCGGCGCAGGTCCCCGGTCGGCAAGCTCATCCTCGGCAGCAATGCTCAGCGGGTGCTGCTCGACGCTCCGTGTCCGGTGCTGGCCGTGAAGGCCGAGGAAGGGGAGGACTGAGGTGACTTCGACACGCAGCAAGAAGCTGTGCCTCGCACAGCAGCCCGACGCCGACGAGATGCTGAGCAGGGACCCGTTCGCACTGCTGGTCGGCATGCTCCTCGACCAGCAGATCCCGATGGAACGTGCCTTCGCCGGTCCGGTTGCGATCGCGCAACGGATGGAAGGCCCTTTCGACCCGTCCACGGTCGCCACCTACGATCCGGACGGATTCGTCGAGGTGGTGGCCGGCCCGCCGGCGATCCACCGCTTCCCGACCGCGATGGCCGCGCGGATCCAGACCCTGGCCAAACACCTGGACGAGGAGTACGGCGGTAACGCCTCGGCGGTCTGGGCCGATGTGAAGTCTGGGGACGACCTGCTGGCCAGGCTGTCCGCACTGCCCGGGTTCGGTGCGCAGAAGGCGAAGATCTTCGTCGCACTGCTGGGTAAGCAGCTCAAGGTCAGGCCGCGTGGCTGGCGTGAGGCGTCCGAGCCGTACGGGGAGGACGGCGCGTACAAGTCGGTGGCGGACGTGATCGACGTGGCTTCGCTGGTGAGGGTGAGGCAGTTCAAACAGGAGCAACAGGTCGAGAAACGGGTGGTCGCCCGGCCGTTGCGGCAGACCAGGAACAGTTGAAGATTTGATCGTGGCGGCGCCGGTACCAGTCCCGACAACGGTCTGGTACCGGTGGTGGCACGCCGTTCCGGGGGTCGCGCGGCGATCGGCCTTGGGCCGCGGATTACAATGTAGTGTTGCCGCCGCCTGACCAGCGAGCAGCCGCAGACATCGAAGCACAATCCAGGCAAGAACGCAGCACCTCAGCACCAACGCACCGCAGTACCGCTGTACAGAACCCTGCAGACTGAATCGTCAGACGAGAGGTAATTCGTGTCGTCCAGCTCGTCCGAGAACCTTCCCGCCGAGTCCGTCCGGGCCGTGGCCGCCACCGCCCGCAGTACGGCCCCGAGGACCAGCGCCAGAGTGTCCGACCCTGCCGCCAAGAAGGCACCCGTGAAGAAGGCTGTCCCGACTGCGGCCAAGAAGGCTGCCGCTAGGTCCACCAAGGAGGACGGTATCCCCGCGAAGAAGGTCGCCGCGAAGAAGACGCCGGCGAAGAAGGCCGTGTCCGAGGCGGGTCTGTCCATCGACCCGAAGACCGGTAAGCCGCGCGCTCTGGACGAAGTCGACGAGGCGGACTTCTCGCCGGACGCGGTGAAGCCGCTGGAGAAGGAGCTCACCGAGGACCAGGGCTTCATCGTCTCCGAGGCAGACGAGACCGACGAGCCCGAGCAGCAGGTGATGGTCGCCGGTGCCACCGCCGACCCGGTGAAGGACTACCTGAAGCAGATCGGCAAGGTCCCGCTGCTGAACGCCGAGCAGGAGGTCGAGCTCGCGAAGCGGATCGAGGCCGGCCTGTTCGCCGAGGAGCAGATCGGCGACGAGGCGACCAAGCTGAAGGACAAGGTCAAGGACGAGTACGAGTGGATCTCGGAGGACGGCCGCCGCGCCAAGAACCACCTCCTCGAGGCCAACCTGCGACTCGTCGTCTCGCTGGCCAAGCGCTACACCGGCCGCGGCATGCTGTTCCTGGACCTGATCCAGGAGGGCAACCTCGGTCTGATCCGTGCGGTCGAGAAGTTCGACTACACCAAGGGCTACAAGTTCTCCACCTACGCGACCTGGTGGATCCGGCAGGCGATCACCCGCGCGATGGCCGACCAGGCCCGCACCATCCGTATTCCGGTGCACATGGTCGAGGTCATCAACAAGCTCGCCCGGGTGCAGCGCCAGATGCTGCAGGACCTCGGCCGCGAACCCACTCCGGAAGAGCTCGCCAAGGAGCTCGACATGACCCCGGAGAAGGTCATCGAGGTGCAGAAGTACGGCCGCGAGCCGATCTCCCTGCACACCCCGCTGGGTGAGGACGGCGACTCCGAGTTCGGCGACCTGATCGAGGACTCCGAGGCGATCGTGCCGGCCGAGGCCGTCTCGTTCACCCTGCTGCAGGAGCAGTTGCACGCGGTACTGGACACGCTGTCAGAGCGGGAGGCCGGCGTCGTCTCGATGCGCTTCGGCCTGACCGACGGCCAGCCGAAGACGCTGGACGAGATCGGCAAGGTGTACGGCGTGACGCGCGAGCGGATCCGCCAGATCGAGTCGAAGACGATGTCGAAGCTGCGGCACCCGTCCCGCTCGCAGGTGCTGCGGGACTACCTGGACTGATCGGGTCTTGATGGGCAGGGCACTCGCCGGCGTCTGGACGCTGGCGATCCCTGCCCTCGGACCAGACTCCGGTCTGCTGGCCGTCGCCGTTCTCACGGCGGCGGCCGTTCTGTTCGCGGTGCTCCAGGTCTCCCGTACGGCGGCGCAGCGTCCGCTCTCGTCGCCGCTGCCCGCGCGCGCCAGCGCCACCCGGGCCAACTCCCGCCGTACCGCGTATCTCTCCCTCCGCGATCCCGACGCCGCCGGCAGGCCGCGTCCGCGAGCACCGGGAAGGTAGCCGGCTGCCGTCTCTTCGGCAGCCCCTCTCGCGCTACCCATCCCTTCTCACTCGTGGAGTACTGCCATGCCTTCCTTCCTCGACGCGCCGATCAGTGGCGCGTACCACCTCGTCAACGGACTCGCGACCGCGATCGAACCCCTCACCGGCCCGTACGCCGCTGCTGTGGCGATCGTGCTCTGTACGGTGGCCGTCCGCCTGTTGCTCCTCCCGCTCAGCCTTGCCGCAATCCGCGGCGAGAAGTCGCGGGCCGCCTTGATGCCAGAGATCCGCAACATCCAGCAGCGGCACGGCAAGAACCCCGAGCGGGTTCAGCGTGAGGTGGCCAAGCTGCAGTCCGAGTCCGGGACCACCCTGCTGGCCGGATGCCTGCCGATGTTCGCGCAGCTGCCGTTCTTCTGGGTGATGTACAGCCTGTTCACCACGGCGATCGTGGCTGGCCAATCGAACCAACTGCTCGCAGGCACGATCTTCGGTGCGCCGCTCGGCCTCCACTGGCCGCTGTTCGCGTCGACCCCGGCGTACCTGGGGCTCGCGGTACTGCTGGCGGTCGTCGCCTACTTCTCGTCGCGCCGGCAGTTGCGTCAACTGGATGAGACGGCCTCGCCGATGTCTCGCCGGATCGCCCGCCTGCTGCCGTTCGGCACTCTCGCTACAGCCGCTTTCATCCCGCTGGCAGCGGGCCTCTACCTGCTGACCACCACGACGTGGACGCTCGTGGAGCGCACGATCCTGCTGCGTTAGCGCTCGCGGCGAGGCTCGAGTCCGTCGAGGATCCGGGCCAGGCCGTACTTGAAGTCGTCCTCGCTGCCACCGACGATGTCGTGGCCGCGGTGGGCCGCGTAGAGCTCCTTCATCCTGGGGTAGTCCTGCGCGGCCTGCTCGGCGGCGGGCCAGACCTTCGTCATCCAGTCGTCGGCTGTCAGGCCGCTGCGAGCCAGCTTGGTCAGCGTGGCTGCCTCGGTGGATGCGACGCCCAGCACGTAGGCGGCGACGGTCGTCGCGGCCTGGTTCGCCTCCAGCAGGCTGAAGCCACCGCCCTCATACAGGGCGAGCATGCGATCCGAGACGCGCATCATGTTCGGGCCGAGATAGGTCAGGCCGACTTCGGCGAGGGTCGATCCCATCCAGGGATGCTGAAGGATCACGCCGCGGAAGCTCTCGGCACAGGCCTCGGCCGCGGCGCGCCACTCGTCCGGGCTGGTCACCTCCGGAACCTCGATCTCGCCGTAGATCTGGTCGACGACGAGCTCGATCAGCTCCTCTTTGTTGGCGACGTGCCAGTACACCGCGGTGGCGACCGCACCGAGTGCGGCGCCCAGCTTGCGCATGCTCAGCGCCTCGAGGCCCTCCGCGTCCAGCAGCTTGATCGCCTCCGCGACGATCTGCTTCTGGCTGAGCGCGGGCTGCTCCCGGCGCTTGCGCTTCGGCCGGGTCCAGACCGACGCGTACTCCTCGGCTGCCATGCCGCCTCCTTCGGCTTCCACCTGCTGTGCCGCCACCCTAGCGCACTTCATGAACACTGTGCAGGAGTTGACCGGTGTTCAACTGCAATGCACACTGTTCAAGGCAACTGCACACCGTTCAATAAACTTCCGAGGAGGTGCGAGATGACTGATCGTCATCCGCGTCGCTGGCTCATCCTGATCGTGCTCTGCCTGAGCACTCTCGTCCTGGTGCTCGACAACGGTGTGCTCACCGTCGCGATCCCGTCGCTGACCGAGGACCTGGACGCGAGCGCCCAGGACATCCAATGGATCATCGCGAGCTACATCCTGGTCTTCGCCGGACTGCTGCTGACCGCAGGAAGCCTGTCCGACCGGTACGGCCGCAAGCGGGTGATGATCGTCGGCCTGGCCATCTTCGGCGCGGCGTCGCTGCTCGCCACCTATGCGAACAGCCCGGAGACGCTGATCGTCGGCCGGGTGCTGATGGGCATCGGCGGAGCGGTGGTGATGCCGAGCACGCTGTCGATCCTGATCACCGTGTTCGACGACGCCGAGCGTCGCAAGGCGATGTCGATCTGGAGCTCGGTGCTGATGGTCGGGCTGATCGGCGGTCCGGTGATGGGCGGCGCGCTGATCGCGAAGTTCTGGTGGGGCTCGGTGTTCCTGATCAACGTGCCGGTCGTGGTGCTCGCGATCGCCGCGGCGGTCATCTGGATGCCGGAGTCCAAGGGTCCGTGGCGCAAACCGGACCCACTCGGTGCGGTGCTGTCGATGGCCGGTCTGGTGGCGCTGGTCTGGGTGATCATCGAGATCCCGACCCAGGGTGTCTCCTGGCCCGCGCTCGCCGTGGCCGTCGTCGGTCTGGCCGGCTTCGTCGCCTGGGAACTGCACACGCCGGTGCCGATGGTCCCGCTCGACCTGTTCCGGAACCGCAACTTCAGTGGTGGCAGCCTCTCCCTGGTGCTGGTCCAGATCGGCAACGGCGGCCTGGTGCTCGCGCTGACGCAGTACCTGCAGTTCGTGCTCGGCTACACGCCGACCCGAGCCGGGCTTGCGCTGGCGCCGATGGCGCTCGCGGTGATCGTGGTCAACGGCATCGGCGCGACCCTCGGACAGAAGATCGGCAACCGGCCGATGACCGCGGCAGGTCTGGTGGTGCTCGCCGGCGGCTTCGCGATGCTGTCGACGCTGGGAGCGGATGACGGGTTCGGCATGGTGACCGCGGCGTTGCTGCTGTTCGGGATCGGCGGCGGGTTGGCGCAGCCGGCCGCGACTGCCGCGCTGATGGGAGCCGTGCCGCACGAACACGCCGGTGTCGGGTCCGCGCTGAACGACACCGTCCAGCAGGCTGGTGCGGCGCTCGGTGTCGCGATCCTGGGCAGTGTCCTGGCGAACGGCTTTACCGCGGCGATGCCGGAGAGCGCTCCCGAGTCGGCCCGCCGCTCCATCGGCGACGCTCTCGCCGTGGCGGCGAGCACCGGGGACAGCGCTCTCGCCCGGTCCGCCAAGGTCGCCTTCGCCGACGCCATGTCGAGCAGCTTCGTCGTCGCGGCGGTCGCGGTTGTCGGCTCCGCAGTACTGGCCTTCGTTCTTCTTCGCGACCGCAAGCCTGAGGCACCTGCCGATCCGTCCAGCGACGACGCCGTCATCGTCGCGCACTGACGCAGACGTGGCCCCAGGTCACATTTGGCCGGTCTGTGTCGTCAGACCTGTGTATGCATCCGGATTTGTCCTGTGTGGAAGGAAGTCATGAGCTCAGCGCTTGAAACTCTTCGCCCCGACTTCGGCGGGGACATCATCGAACCGGGCGGAGCCGAGTACGAATCGGCCAGTCGGTCGGTCCTGGCTTCGGGCAGCCCGGCCTACGTTCTGCGTCCCAAGAGCCTCGGGGACGTGCAAGCAGGTGTCAGATTCGCCGCCGATGCGGGTCTCGTGCTGTCCGTGCGAGGCGGCGGTCACAGCTTCCCGGGCTTCGGCACCAACGACGGCGGCGTCGTGATCGACCTGATCAAGCTCGCGACCGTGGAGGTCGTCGACAAGGAACGGCACCTCGTGCGGATCGGCGGCGGCGCCACCTGGGGTCAGGTCGCGGCCGCCCTGGCCCCGCACAATCTGGCGATCTCCTCGGGCGACACCAAGAGCGTCGGGGTAGGTGGGCTGACGTTGACCGGCGGCATCGGCTGGAAGGTCAGGAAGTACGGTCTGGCCCTGGACAATGTGGTCGCCATGGAGGTGGTCACTGCCAACGGAGAGGTCGTGCGTGCGACCGGGGAGGAGAACCCGGAACTGTTCTGGGCGCTTCGCGGTGGTGGCGGCAACTTCGGGATCGTGACCGCCTTCGAGTTCGCGGCGCACCCGACCACCGACGTCTTCTACGGGAAGATCGCCTTCCCGGCAGCGGAGCTGGCGACCGTGCTCCAGGGGTGGGCGGACTACCTCCGCACCGCGCCCGAAGAGCTCACCTCCATCGCGGATTTCGCCAATCCGTTCGCCGGCGGACGTGAGGCGCCGATCGAGTTCCACGTCACCTTCGACGGCGATGACCCGGAGCTCGCCGCGAAGGCGATCGACCCGATCCGCCGGCTCGGCACGGTACTCGAAGACGATGTCGCGCTGCGGCCCTACGCGGACACCCTCGTCGACGGCATGACGCCACCGCCCGGCATCCAGCTCGTGACCCGAAGCGCCTTCGTGGACAAGGATTCGGTGCCCGAGGTCCTTCGGATCCTTGCTGAGGTCGGAGCATCGGAACGGCCGCCGATCATCGCCGTCCGCAGCGTCGGCGGTGCGGTGTCCCGAGTCCCCGACGACGCCACTGCCTACGCTCATCGCCAAGCGGAGTTGATGTTCGTGACCACCATCATCGGTCCGAAGCCGGCCGTCGACGCAGCTGGGCCGGCTCTGGAGGCCATCTGGGGGAGGCTCGCACCTCACGTCAACGGCGCCTACGCGAACTTCCTCACTGCTCACACCGCGGAGGATGTCGCCGCGGTCTATCCGGCCGGGACCTATCAGCGGCTCGCGGCGGTCAAGCGCCAGTACGACCCCGCCAACCTGTTCGCCGGCAACCACAACGTCCGGCCTCAGTGAGCCGGGCTGATCTGTAGGCGGTGGGGTGGGTGGTGTGTAGGTTGCTGCGGTGGGAACTGAGTCGCAGCTCGAACCTCTGCCTGGTTCGCCGAGGCCGACAACGGTCATGCCGTCGGCGTTGCGCATGGCCGCCGAGAGCGCTCCCTTGATGCTCGACCTGGTGGAGTTCGCGACCGAGATCGTAAAGAGCGCTTCCCCCAGAACCGACCACGAACACTGGCGTACTGCGGTGCTGGCCGGGCTGATCGACCCCAGCCCGGGCACACCGCAGTACGGGCCGACCATGCGAGCCTGGTCGCCGGAGGATGACCTGGTCACGCCACGGCGGGTGGAGCCGTGGATCGAGGTCTTGCAGGCTGTGCTCGGCGAATCGCCCGGACTCACGCCGACGTTGCTGGTCGCCTTCCGCGACGGGGAGGTGGTCGTCGAGAGCCGGCAGGGCTTTGAGCGACTCGAGCGGCTCGGCGCGGTGACCGTCGAGGGCTCGCTGGTGCGCTTGACGCCGCTCGGTGTGCGCGGGTTGTTCGCGTGCGGCCGGTGGGCGGATCCGTCGTACTGGCTGCTCGAGCCGGGGGAGTGGTGGGCGAATCTCTCGACCGAGGATCTCGTCGCGTTCCTGCAAGCGGCGGCTCAACTGCGGCTGGTCGATCAGGCCGGAGCGGTTGAGCGATGGTTCGAGCAGGCGTCGCCGGAGCAGTTCGCGTACCAGTTGGTGCATGCCGGGCCGAGCCTGCACGGCGGCGCGCTGGCCACGGCCTTCGGTTACCTGCTGCGGATCGGGCTGGACGCGGCGCCGGCCGTCGAGGAGTGGCTGGCCAGCGTCTCGCTGGCCTGCTGGGGTCTGCTGTGGTTCGACCTGATCGGCGCGCCACGAGTCGGTGCGCCGACTGAGCAGGAGCACGCCTGCCTGATCGCCGAGTCGAAGCGAGCAGTCGACGAATTGCGAATCCTGCTGGACCGTTCGGCGCTCGAGCCGCCTCAGCCTCCGTTGCCTGGAGCAACGATCGATCAGCTGAGCCTCGCCATCCCGCACCGGCTCGCCACGCCACGCGTCGGCGAACTCCTGCAGCGCCTGCTGAACTCCGAGCTCCGCGAGCAACCCGGCGATCGCGCCGAACTCGAACAGCTACTCGCGGAGACCCGGTGACGTCCCGCTGAGCTGTTTGCCAAGACGGCAACAAGGTTTGCCATCACTCGGTGTGGTGACGCACGATCGGGTCATGACGACCGATGAGCTGTCCGACGAAGAGTCCTGGAACAACCGCTACTCCGAGAGCGCGCAGATCTGGAGTGGCCGGCCGAACGTAGTACTGGTGCAAGAGACCACCGATCTCAGGCCGGGCCGCGCCCTGGACCTCGGCTGCGGCGAAGGCGCGGACGCGATCTGGCTGGCCGGGCAGGGCTGGCAGGTGACCGCCGTCGACATTTCCACCGTCGCCCTGGCCCGAGCAGCCGCCCATGCCACGGCGTCCGGTGAAGCTGTGGCCGGGCGGATCGACTGGCAGCACTGCGACCTCGGCAAGACCTTCCCCGAGGGAAGCTACGACCTCGTGTCGGCCCAGTTCCTGCACTCGCTCGGCGACATGCCGCGTGAGGAGATCCTCCGCAAGGCAGCCGACGCGGTCGCCCCGGGCGGCATCCTGCTGATCGAGGGTCACCTGAGCTTCCCCTCCTGGGAGCACAACCATCACCCGGACATCCACTTCCCGACCCCCGAGGAAGTGATCGCCGACCTCAAACTCTCCGAGGGTGAGTGGGAGATCCTGTTGAGCCAGACCCACCCCCGCGAACACACCTCCCCGGACGGCCACCCCAGCTCCCGGCCCGACGCCACCGTCAAGGTTCGCCGCCTGCCGTAGTACGGGTTCGATGTTCATCCGTGCGTCCGACCTCGTTCACCGCGGACCAGTCCGGTGCGCTGATTCTTGGGCGTTATGAACACCCCTGATCTGGTACACGAGCTCGGCTTCCGCGTGCTGGACGAGGAGGACGACGACCCGGTGCTGCTGCGCCCCGACGGCACGCCGGTCGACACCTGGCGCGAGGGCTACCCGTACGGCGAACGCCTCGCGCGCGAGGTCTACGACCGGGACAAGCGGCTGCTCCAGATCGAGCTGCTCAAGTTGCAGTACTGGGTGAAGCGTTCGAAGCAGAAGCTGGTGATCGTCTTCGAGGGGCGCGACGCGGCGGGCAAAGGCGGCACCATCAAGCGGTTCATGGAGCATCTGAACCCGCGCGGCGCCCGGATCGTCGCGCTGGAGAAGCCGACCGAGCGGGAGCAGACGCAGTGGTACTTCCAGCGGTACGTCGAGCACCTGCCGGCCGCCGGCGAGATGGTGCTGTTCGACCGGTCCTGGTACAACCGCGCCTGCGTCGAGCGGGTGATGGGGTTCTGCACCGACGAGCAGTACGACGAGTTCATGCGGCAGGCGCCGGAGTTCGAGCGGATGCTGGTGCGCTCCGGGATCAAGCTGGTGAAGCTGTGGTTCTCGGTGTCGCAGGCCGAGCAGCAGACGCGCTTCATGATCCGGCAGATCGACCCGGTCCGGCAGTGGAAGCTGTCGCCGACCGACCTGGCCTCGCTGGACAAGTGGAAGGACTACGAGTCCGCCAGCCGCACCTTCCCCGCCCTCTGACCTCAGCCCAGGGGAGTTAGGGGCAGGTGCACGGTGAAGGTGGCGCCGCCCCCGGGAGTGTCGGTGACGGTGACCTTGCCGCTATGAGCGGCGACCAACGCAGCCACGATCGACAGTCCGAGGCCCGAGCCACCAGTGGTGCGAGTACGGGCGGAATCGGCTCGGTAGAAACGCTCGAATACCCGTGCCTTCTGTTCCGCACTGAGCCCCGGCCCGGTATCAGCGACCTCGAGGATCGCCTCGCCGTCACGAGTCCCGACCGAGATAGTGATCGGCGCGTCGTGCGGCGTGTAGTGCAGCGCATTGCTCACCAGATTCCCCAGCACCTGCCGCAGCCGCGCCTCATCGCCCTCGACCACGGGAGCTCCTGAGTCGGGGAGGATCTGCAGCTTCACCGGACGCCCAGGCTGAACAGCCTGTACGTCGTGGACGGAGTCGCCCGCGAGCGTCAGCAGATCCACCGGCCGGTGCTGCAAGGGCCGCTGCTGGTCGAGTCGCGCGAGCAGCAGCAGGTCGTCGACGAGGAGTCCCATCCGCTTCGCCTCGTCCTCGATCCGCTTCATCGTCGCGGGATCGGCTGCGGAACTCCGCTGCCGGGTCAGCTCGGCGAACCCACGGATCGACGTCAGCGGAGTACGGAGTTCGTGGCTGGCGTCCGCGATGAACCGCCGCATCCGCTCTTCCGACTGCCGGGCGTTGTCCTCCGACTGACGAGCCACCTCCTCGGACTGCCGGGCCACCTCGGCCGACCGGCGGGCCGCGTCCTCCGACCGGCGCGCCGCGAACTCCGAAGCGGTCCGCTGCGCGAACGCGGTCTCGATCTGCCCGAGCATCTGGTTCAGCGCGAGCGACAACCGCCCGACCTCGGTCCGTGGATCCCGCTGCGGCACCCGCCGGCTCAGATCACCACCGGCGATGGCCACCGCCGTGTGCTCCACATCCTCCAGTCCTCGAAGACTGCGCCGCACGACCCAGGTGCCGACGCCCGCGAGCAGCACCAGCAGGATGATCCCGGCCGCGATCTGCACTCCGACGAGTCGCTGGATCGTCTGATCCATGTCGCCGAGATTCTGCGCGACCATGATGTAGCCGTCCTGGTTCTGCAGCGGCGTGGCGATCACCCGGAAAGTGCCATCGCCCGAGACGGCTCCCGTGTTGAACGGCTTGTCGCCCCGGGCAACCACTTGTTCCAGCGTCATCGTCGGGAGTTGAGGCTCGGCCTCGGTCGGCCGCAAGGGTTCCCGGAACCGTCCGTCGGCCGACTTGGCGCCGTCCGCCTCGAAGGCCTGCAGGATGAACACGCTGGGCAGCCTCGGCCCGCGCTGGTTCGGCGGCGGCGGACCGTTCGGCCCGAACCCCTTCTGGGCGGAGATCATCTTGGCGGCGTCGCTCAACTGACTGTCCACGCGGTCTGTCAGGTACCCCCGCATGATCGTCGTTGCCACCAGGCCGGAAGCGAGCAGTGCCGCGGTCACCAGCGTCAGCAGTACGACGACGATGGTGATGCGCAGGGGATACCGGTCGGCCAGCCGGCGGTGAGGCATCAGTTGGGGCCTCGGGGGGTTCGCAGTACGTAGCCGACGCCACGGACCGTGTGGAGGAGCTTCTGGTCGCCGGTGTCGACCTTGCGGCGCAGGTAGGACATGTAGGACTCGACCACCCCCGCGTCCCCGGCGAAGTCGTAGTTCCAGACCGCCGAGAGGATCTGCCCCTTCGACATCACCCGCTCGGCGTTCTCCAGCAGGCAGCGCAGCAGCTTGAACTCGGTGAGCGACAGTTGCACGGCCTCACCCGCCTTGAACACCTCGTAGCTGTCCTCGTTCAGCTCCAGATCGGCGTACCGCAGTACCGCGGGCTCGGTCGCGGCCTGCTCGCGGTGGCCGGAGCGGCGCAGCAGCGCGCGGACCCGGGCGACCAACTCGTCCAGGCTGAACGGCTTGGTCACGTAGTCGTCGCCACCGGTGTGCAGGCCGAGCACCTTGTCCTCGACGGCGTCGCGCGCGGTGAGGAACAGCACGGGCACGTGCCGGTCCTCACCGCGCAGCCGCCGGACCACCTCGAAACCGTCGAGGCCGGGCATCATCACGTCGAGCACGACCAGGTCGGGCTCCACCTCCCGGGCCTTCCGGAGCGCCTCGGCCCCGTGGGTCGCCGTGGTCACCTCGTACCCGGCGAAGCGCAGACTCGCGGACAGCAGCTCGACGATGTTGGGCTCGTCGTCGACCACCAGCAGATGCGGGCTCATGCCCACAGTCTTACGCCCGGACCCGTGCGATTCCTGGAAGGTTCCTGGCAATCGGCTGTGAGTGTCAGCGGGGTCCGCGCTTGAAACCCCACTTCTCCCGGGCCGCGTCGCGGACCGTTCCGTCGTTCACGCTGGTCGCGGTGGCCTTGCCGTCCGCCACGATCGCCGACACCGAGACGGTGTTGCCGGTCTTGACGCTGGCGATCCCGTCACGCGCCGCGTTCACCAGGGTGTCGGCGGTGACGACGTAGTCCTTGCTGTACCCGTCGGCGCTCTTCACCGTGATCGAGTCCTTGCTGACCGCGGTGACCTCGCCGGTCTGGGTGGCCAACGTCTGGTAGCCGCCGCCCTCCTTCTCGACGACGAACTCGCCGTGCAGCGCGCCGCCCATCCCGAACTCGCCGTGCCGGCCGGGTCCCCGGTCAGGCTTGGCGGGGTCGGCGGAGTTGGGTGCCGACGGCGAGGCGGACGGGCTGGCCGAAGGGCTGGGGGACGGGTCCGCGTTGGTGGTTGCCCAGGCGACTCCGCCGGCGGTGGTGGTCGCCAGGACGGCGGCCACGGTGCCGGCCACCCGCCAGCGCTTGTCGGTGAGCTTCTGGTTCAACGCCATGCTTGCTTGCCTCCCGGTACTGCGCACCAGGTGGTCACCTGGTACTGGTCGTCCCAACATCCCCGGTGGACCTGAGACGATCCTGCGCCGAAGCTGGCAAAACCCTGGCATTCGCTCAGCAAACGGGTGACGCAGCAGGCCCGGACGAGTGACTCGGGTGGTGGCTCAGGCCAGTGGCTCAGACGAGGAAGAGGACGGCGGCGAGCCAGACGGCGGCGGCCAGGGAGGTGCCGATCAGCTCGATCAGGATCGACAGCCCGGTGGCGCGCAGGGCGTGCTTGGTCGAGGTCCAGGCGTGCGCGTGGGCGCCGAGCCGCTGCCGCTCGGACACGTAGACGCCGAGCGGGAACCCGATGAACATGCCGACCACCGGGATCACGAAGAACCCGACGATGCCGAGCAGCACGCCGATCAGCATCGATCTTCGCGGTACGCCGGACTCGCGCAGCCGCCGCTCGGGCACGATGTACTTGACCACCTGGCTGGCTCCGATCAGCACCACGGCGGCCGAGAGCACGATCCAGCCGGTTGAACTCTGCTCCTCCAGCGCCCAGACCAGGATCGCCGCCAGGCTCAGGATGGCGCCGGGCAGGATCGGGATCACGATGCCGACGATGCCGACGAAGATCGCCACCCCGACCAGGAACGTCGCCACGCTGTTCACACCGCCACTCTGCCGCAAAACCGGTCGTCGTAGTGTCGACACATGCCCTATCTGCATGATCTGGTCACCACACTCGCTGCTCCCTGGGTGGTGTTGTCGCCCCGGTCCGGACAGTTGACGGGCGCCGGCGCCGAAGGTGTCTACGCCCGGGACCGCCGCATCCTGTCCCACCTCCAGGTGTCCGTCGACGGCCGCTCACCGGTACCCGTCCAGGTCGACGAACGCTCCACCGCGACCACCCGGTACGACGCTGTGGTCGACGGCCTGGGCGATTCCGGCCACGACCCCACGGTGCTGCTTCGGCGTACCCGCGAGGTGTCCGGCGACGGCTTGACCGAGCGGATCACGCTGGTCAACCGCTCCCACCTCACCGTCGACTGTGAGCTGGTCGTTGCCCTCGGCACGGACCTGGCCGGCACGGCCGCCGTACGCAGTGAAGCCGCGGCAGACCTCCCCGCCCTTCCGCCGATCCCGGAAGCGGACCGCCTGCACTGGGAGGACGCGTCCGGAACCCGGGTAACCGCTCTCTTCGATCCAGCTCCCGACGCCGCGGCTCCCGATGGAGCGGAGGCCGAAGCCGGGCGCGGCTGGCAACTGAAGGTCGATGCCGGGCAAGAGGTGAGCGTGACCATCCGGGTCAGTGCGACCTTCCCGATCACCGACGGCTTCAGTATCGAGCCGCCTGCGAGCAGGCCCGGGTACGACGAGGTCGAGGTTGGGTGCGACGACACGAGGGTGGACCGCTGGTTGCGGCGGTCCTTGGACGATGTCGCAGGACTGCAACTGGCGGCCGAGGAGGGAGAGCGCTATCTCGGCGCGGGGCCGCCCTGGTACCTCACCTTGTTCGGCCGGGACTCCCTGATCTCCGCAGGCATGCTGATCCCGGTCGATCCGCCGTTGGCAGCAGGAACACTCCGTGCGCTGGCCCGCCACCAAGGCACCCGCGTCGACCCGGGTGCGGCAGAGCAGCCGGGCAAGATCCCGCACGAGCTTCGCGCGGAGGTCACCGACCACGGCCGCGGTCTGGTGCTGCCGGCCGCCTACTACGGCACCCACGATGCGACCCAACTGTGGATCACCACCCTCCACAAGGCCTGGCGCTGGGGCATGCCCACGGACGAAGTACGGGAGTTGCTGCCTGCTCTGCAGGGAGCGCTCGCCTGGATGCGCGACTATGCGGACCCGGACGGCGACGGATTCCTCGAGTACATCGACGAATCCGGCCACGGCCTGGCGAACCAGGGGTGGAAGGACTCGAGCGACTCCGTGCAGTGGCCCGACGGCACGATCGCCACCGCACCCATCGCGCTCTGTGAGGTCCAGGGCTACGCCTACGCCGCCGCGATCGCGGGCGCGGAGCTCCTCACTTCCTTCGGTCTGGAAGGCGCCGAGGAGTGGAGTGAGTGGGCCGCGAACCTCAGAGAGCGCTTCCGCGAGACTTTCTGGGTCGACGGCTACCCGGCGATCGCGCTGGACGGCGCGAAGCGACCTGTCGCCGGACCCGCCTCGAACATGGGCCATCTGCTCGGCACCGGCATTCTCGACCCGGCGGAAGAGGCCGTTGTCGCCGACGTGCTGGCGTCCGGTGACCTCGACAGCGGCTTCGGACTGAGAACGTTGTCGAAGGCAATGACTCACTTCAACCCGCTCGGCTACCACACCGGCACCGTCTGGCCGCACGACACCGCGATGACCGTCCAGGGCCTGTACGCCGCGGGGCAGTCCGCCGCCGCTACGTCCCTGGTCAACGGCCTGGTCAGGGCTGCCGAGGCTTTCGACTACCGCCTGCCCGAGCTCTACGGCGGAAGCGGTCAGCCGGAGGAGGACACCCCGACGCCCTACCCGCTGTCCTGCCGACCGCAGGCATGGGCCGCGGCTGCAGCAGTCGCTGTTGTGATCGCCGCACTGAGGATCTCGCCGGACGTGCCGAACGGAACGCTGCGGATCACGCCGGCTGAGCACTTCCCCTGGAAGAACCTCCAGCTCTCCGGCCTCCGGCTCGGATCGGGCGAGCTGTCGCTCTCGCTGACCGACGGCGAGCTCACAGTACGGAACTCGCCCCTCGAGGTGCAGTGACTCGCCAGGTGGAGTGACTCCCGAAGTGGAGGGACTTGCGAGGCTCGGGAAGCGTGCCGGGGCTCAGTGCAGGGTGCCGAGGGCGGCGACGGTTGCGATGGTGAGGTAGATGCCTCCGACGAGGAGGCGTTGCGTCCGTCCGCCGCTCCGGCCCTGTGAGCGGAAGCGACGCCCGATCGCGTCCGCGCCGACTGCGTAGGCGAGATCCAGCAGCAGCCCGATCGCGAGCACGGCCAGGCCCAGCAGCAGCATCTCGTTCCGCAACTGCACCGGACCCGCACCGCGGCTGGTGAACTGCGGCAGGAACGCGAGGAAGAACAACGCGACCTTCGGGTTGAGGAGGTTCACCAGCACGCCCTCCCGGAACACCCGACCGAGCGGCGCGGTGCGTACGCCGCCGACCCCTTCACCGGCAGGCGCCCGCAGAGTCTTCAGACCCAGCACCGCGAGATAGGCCGCCCCGACCAGCGTGATCCCGGTGAAGATCGCAGGGGAGGCCCGGACCACAGCCACCAGTCCGAGGGCCGCGACCACGATGTAGACGAGCGTGCCGGTCTCGATGGCGAAGGCCGAGACCACCCCGGCGCGCCGGCCCTGGGCGAGACTCCGGAGCGAGATGTAGATGTTGTTCGGCCCCGGCATCCCCACCAGCACGACCGTCGCTCCGACGAACCCGAGCGCCTGCGCGATCCCCATCTGTCTCACCCTCTCGAACTGGACTGCTGACTGCCACTAGCCTGGCGGGATTGGAAGCAGTCCACCCGGGCCAATGAGGGGTGAAGTGGACCGTTCTGGAGATCCGTCCGCCCTCGCGGACCTGATCGGGCACCGCCTGACCGACCACTCCGGCGGTCTGTACCGCCGCCTGGCCGACGCGATCGCCGAGCTCATCGGCTCCGCCGAACTCCCCGTCGGCGCACGGCTGCCGGCCGAACGCCCGCTGGCCGAGGCCCTCGCGATCAGCCGCTCCACAGTCGTCGCGGCGTACGACGAACTGCGCGGGCGCGGCCTGGTGGAGAGCCGCCGAGGCAGCGGTACGACGGTGGCGCGCTCGGCGAGCCGCGGCCGCTCAGGAGCCGACAAGCGCATGCCCAAGGGGTACGGCGAGTCGCTGTTCCACCGGATCGCCGTCGGCCCGGGCGAGGTGATCGCGATGACCTACGCGGTCGACCCCGGGATCCCCGAACTGGCGGCCGAGGTGGAAGAACTGGCACGCACCGAACTACCCGTGCTCCTGCAAGGCGTCGGCTACCACCCGCGCGGCCTCGAAGTACTCCGGGAGCGGATCGCGGAACACTTCGACGAGTCGGGGCTGCCGACCAGCGCGGACCAGATCGTGGTGACGAGTGGCGCCCATCAGGCGATCGCGCTGGTCACCCAGATGTACCTGCGCTCGGGGGCGGCCGTGGCGATCGAGCAACCGAGTTGGCCGGGGTGCTTCGACCTGTTCGGAGCCGCCGGCGGCAGGGTGGTCGGCGTACCGCTGGATGACGCGGGGATCCGGCCCGATCTGCTGGCGGCGGCGTTCGCCGAGCATCACCCGGCGATGCTGTTCGTGATGCCGACCTTCCACAATCCGACCGGGCGGCTGATGTCGTCGGCGCGGCGGCGTCAGGTGGCTGAGTTGGCAGCCAAGCATGGGGTTGTTGTTGTCGAGGACAACGCGTATTCGACCTGGGACCCGACCGGTCCGGAGATCCCACCACCGCTGGCCGCCTTCGCGCCGGCGAACGCCGAGGTGCTGACGATCGGCTCGGTGTCGAAGGCGGTCTGGGGCGGATTGCGGATCGGCTGGATCCGCGCGCCGCGATCGCTCGCTGAACGATTGGCCCGGCACAAGGCGCTGGCGGATCTCGGCAGCCCGGTGATCGACCAGGCGCTCACCGCACGTTTGTTGCCCCGGCTCACCGAACTGACCGCGGCCAGGGCGACCGCCGCGACCGATCGGAAGCGATGGATGGGCCGGCTGCTCACGGAGCGACTGCCTGAGTGGGTCTGGGAAGAGCCTGAAGGCGGCTCAGCGCTGTGGATCCGGTTGCCGGACACCGATGCCCGGACCTTCGCGCAGGTCGCTCTCAGGCATGGTGTCGAGGTCGTGGCAGGCCGTGCGATGGATCCGACGGGGGAGCACGACGACTACCTCAGGGTGCCGTTCAGCTATCCCGTGGAGGTGATGGACGACGCCGTCGATCGGTTGGCCCGGGCCTGGCAGGAACTGCGTCGCCATGGACCGGCGCCCGCAGTACCGGTGATCGTCTGAGGGCAAAGCCACAGCAGTTACGCCGCAAGCTGAATGTGATTTGGATGACGGATGGCGGCCACCCGTCCGGGTGACCGCCATCGGTGAAAGCTAGTAGGGGTAAGCGCCCTCGTTGGCGCTTCGAGGCCGGGTTACCGGTCGCCCTCCGCAGGGACCGACTCGGCGGGCGCGTCTTCGAGCCGGCCCGTCTCGTCGTGGATCGTGATCGCGATGTTGCGCAGCTTCTCCGCGTGCTCCCGGCCGTGGTGGGCGCAGAACAGGAGCTCCCCACCGCTGGTCAGGGTGACACGAACGTAGGCCTGCGCACCGCAGCGGTCACAACGGTCCGCAGCCGACAGGGTCGAACTCGGGGCGAGTGCTGTAGTCACTTGAGGCCTCATCTCATCTAGTTCCGTACTCACCAGATAGCAACATCCTGACATGCGGATCGCTTCCCGGTAGGTGCAGCGTGTCCGTATGTGAGACGAACCACCTGTTCCCTTATGACGCATATTGACGGGGAATCGTTTCGGATTCGGTCGATGTGGTGTTTCCGGCGAGTGTCGGGCGTGTCTTCTCTCACTGTGCGCCACGATCTGATCACCGCGTGCGCGCGATCGGAGTGTCGCGAAGACCACACAATCGAGTCCGGATCGATACCTTCCGGAACACCTTTCTTAGTTCGCGTTCGGTGCTTGTGAGATACCCCGTCGAGAACATGGATACACCAGCGCCACAAGGCGACCCTGCCGGGTTTTGGGGGTCGGGCTGCGTAGGCTGTCTGCGTGCGGTGGTTCCGGCTGCCGCGCGTTGTCTGCTTGTGAACCAGTGAAGGAGCCCTGTGGCCGCCCCGACGCCTCGCAGTACCGAGCTCGACCCGACCTACAACGCCCGCCACCTGCTCGTCCTCGAGGGGCTGGAGGCGGTGCGCAAGCGGCCGGGTATGTACATCGGCTCGACCGACAGCCGCGGTCTGATGCACTGCCTGTGGGAGATCATCGACAACGCGGTCGACGAGGCGCTGGCCGGGCACGGTGACCGGATCGACGTCGTGCTGCACAAGGACGGCTCGGTCGAGGTGCGGGACAAGGCTCGCGGCATCCCGGTCGACATCGAGCCGAAGACCAAGCTCAGCGGTGTCGAGGTCGTCTTCACCAAGCTGCACGCCGGCGGCAAGTTCGGCGGCGGCTCGTACAACGCCTCCGGTGGTCTGCACGGTGTCGGCGCCTCCGTCGTGAACGCGCTGTCCGCGCGGCTCGACGTCGAGGTCGACCGTGGCGGCTCGGTCTGGACCACCTCGTTCCGTCGCGGTGTCGCCGGTGAGTTCGACGGCGAGGGCGCGGCCGCGGGGTTCACCGCGGTCAAGGGACTGCGCAAGGCCGGCCGGGCCAAGAAGGGTGTCACCGGCACCCGGATCCGGTACTGGGCGGATCGGCAGGTCTTCACCAAGGACGCCGCCTTCAACTACGACGAACTGGTCACCCGGGCGCGGCAGACCTCGTTCCTGGTGCCCGGCCTCGAGCTGGTGGTGCGGGACGAGCGCGGCGACGAGCCGACCGAGGAGTCGTTCAGGCACGAAGGCGGGATCAGCGAGTTCTGCGAGTACCTGGCCACTGATCAGAAGGTGACCGACGTCGTCCGGCTGACCGGAACCGGCCACTTCACCGAGACCGTGCCGATGCTCGACGATGCGGGTCACATGTCGCCGACCGACGTCGAGCGCGATCTCGAGGTTGACATCGCGGTCCGCTGGGGCGACGGCTACGAGACCGAGCTGCGGTCGTTCGTGAACATCGTGTCGACGCCGAAGGGCGGCACCCACGTGGCCGGCTTCGAGCGCGCTCTGCCGAAGGTGTTCACCAGCGCGCTGAACGGCACCCGGCTGCTGAAGAACGGCGAGGAGATCATCAAGGACGACGTGCTGGAGGGCATGACGTCCGTGGTCACCGTCCGGCTGTCCGAGCCGCAGTTCGACGGTCAGACAAAGGAAGTGCTCGGTACTCCGGCCGCTTCACGGATCGTCGCGAAGGTGGTCCAGACCGAGCTCGAGAGCTTCCTCACCTCGACGAAGCGCGAGCACAAGGCGCAGGCCCGCGCAGTACTGGAGAAGGTGGTCGCGGCCTCGCGGACGCGGGTCGCCGCCCGGCAGCACCGGGAGTTGCAGCGGCGCAAGACAGCGCTCGAGTCGTCGGCGTTGCCGGCCAAGCTGGCGGACTGCCGCAGCAACGACGTCGACCGCTCCGAGTTGTTCATCGTCGAGGGTGACTCGGCGCTCGGCACCGCGAAGCTGGCCCGGAGTTCGGAGTTCCAGGCGCTGCTGCCGATCCGGGGCAAGATCCTCAACGTGCAGAAGGCATCCGTCGGCGACATGCTGAAGAACGCCGAGTGCGCCTCGATCATCCAGGTGGTCGGCGCGGGCTCCGGACGGACCTTCGACCTGGAGCAGGCGCGCTACGGCAAGATCATCTTCATGGCCGACGCCGACTCCGACGGCGCCCACATCCGCTGCCTGCTGGCGACGCTCTTCTTCCGGTACATGCGGCCCCTGGTCGACGCCGGGCGGGTCTACACGGCCGTACCGCCGCTGCACCGCTTCGAGCTGACGAACCCGAAGAAGGGGCAGGACAAGTACATCTACACGTACTCCGACGCGGAGTACCAGCGGAAGTCGGCCGAGCTGATGAAGAAGGGCGTCCGCTGGAAAGAGCCCCCGCAGCGCTACAAGGGTCTCGGTGAGATGGACGCCGACCAGCTCGCGGAAACCACCATGGACCCGCGGCACCGCACCCTGCGCCGTATCACCGTCGACGACGGCGAGGCCGCCGCGGGAGTCTTCGACCTCCTGATGGGCAACGACGTTGCGCCCCGGAAGGAGTTCATCGTCCAGGGCGCCTACGAACTGGACGAGAACCGCATCGACGTATGACGGGCCGACCAGCGGGGCTGCCGCGGCTTGCCTGTTTTGATCTGGACAACACGTTGATCGATCGGGATGCGTCGTTCGTGGCGTGGGCCGAGTGGTGGGTTGCGCGGGCAGGGCTCGGCCGGGCGGTGTTCGAGTGGTTGCTGGCGAACGACGAGGGTGGGTTCCGGGCGCGGCCCGAGCTGTTCGCGGGAGTGAACGAGCGGTTCGGGCTGGACGGTGACGTGGGTGCGATGGTCGAGGCGTATGACCGGGAGCATCCGTTGTTCACCTCGGCCGAGCCGGCCGTGCTCAACGGACTGACTTCCTTGCGTACTGCGGGATGGCGGGTGGCCGTGGTCACGAACGGTGGCACGCTCCAGCAGTCGATCAAGCTCGAGCACACCGACATCGGGGCGGTCGTCGACTTCAAGTGCATCTCCGAGTCGGTGGGGGTGCGCAAGCCCGATCCCCGGATCTTCAAGATCGCGGCCGAGTACACCGGTGCGACGTTGGAGGGTGGCTGGATGGTCGGCGACCACCCGGCGTACGACATCGCCGGCGGGATAGCGGCCGGCCTGTCCACCATCCGGATCGGCAACCACCACCCGACAGCAGCCACCCCGGACCGCACGCCGACCTATCACTTCGAGTCGGTGCTCCAGGCCTTCCCGGTGATCCTCGCCAGTTGACCTGTGGTCTTCCGCCGGTCCACGGCGTCAGGATTGGCCTCACCCTGACGGAAAGGCGCCGGACGGCCGGATCGGCTTGCGGTCCTCTAGACGCATTTTCCGCATTGCGATGAGTTGAGTGTCGTCACGATCGCGCTGTCAGGCTGTTGCCGTGGCGGCGCGATCTGTTGTGTTGCGGG
>NZ_SLVF01000016.1 GCF_004345365.1 Kribbella sp. VKM Ac-2568 | reverse complement strand
AGCGCCGATGGTACTGCGACCGGGAGGTCGTGGGAGAGTAGGACGTCGCCGGACATTCACACTGTTAAGGGCCACCCACACCGGGTGGCCCTTAATGTTTGTGCCTGTATTTTTGTCTGAGCGTCAACACCTCGTACGACCGATAGGAGTCACCGTGGCTACGCCACCTCGCAACCCTCGCTCTGGCCCGGGCGATCGCTCCGGCCGTGGTTCGTCCGGCGGTGCCGGCCGAGCCGGCGGTGGGCGTTCCGACTCCACTGGAGGCGACCGCTCAGGCGGCGGCTTCAGAGGCGGGTCTGGCGGAACAGGCGGCTCCGGTAGCCGCGGCGGCAGCAGCTCGGCTGGCCGCGGTGGTAGCTCGTCGAGCCGTGGTGGTGCGCCGCGCACCGGCGGTAGTGGCGGCGCCCCGCGTACTGGCGGTACCGGTGGCGCTGGCGGTGGTGCTCCCCGTAGCGCCGGCAGCGGTCCCCGTAGCTCGAGTTCGTCCCGTGACGACCGGTCAGCTCCCCGTCGCGACGACCGTTCTGGTCCTCGTCGGGATGACAGGTCGGCTCCTCGCCGCGACGACCGCTCCGGGCCGCGCTCGGACGACCGTTCCGCGCCGCGTCGTGACGATCGTTCGGGCCCGCGTCGGGATGACCGCTCCGGAGCGCGTTCGGATGAGCGCGCGCCGCGTCGGAACACCAAGTGGGACGACAAGAACACCGGCGGCGAGCGTGACCCCTTCCGCGGTCAGTACCCGTCGAGCGGCCGTGATGACCGGTCCGCCCCTAGGCGTGACGACCGCGGCTACCAGAGCGGCGATCGCTCTGCCCCGCGGCGCGACGACCGTGGCAGTTATCAGAGCGGCGATCGCTCTGCCCCGCGGCGCGACGACCGTGGCAGTTACCAGGCCGGTGAGCGCGGCGGCTACCAGGGCGGCGATCGCTCCGCGCCGCGGCGTGATGAGCGCGGTGGTTACCAGAGCGGCGATCGCTCCGCGCCGCGGCGTGATGAGCGCGGTGGTTACCAGAGTGGTGAGCGGTCTGCGCCGCGTCGGGATGACCGTGGCGGCTATCAGGGTGGCGAGCGGTCTGGGCCGCGGCGGGAAGGGCCTACTGGGTACCGGGGTGGTGAGCGGACCGGTCCGCGCGGGGATGACCGCGTGGGTGAGCGTTCGGGGCCGCGTCGGGACGACAGGACTGGCTATCAGGGCGGAGAGCGCTCTGGGCCGCGCCGGGATGACCGGGGTGGACCGCGGCGGGATGACCGTGGCGGACCGCGTCGGGACGAGCGTGGTGGACGGCGTAACGAGCGTGGTGGCCGTGGCAGTGGTGCGAGCCGGCACGATGAGGAGAAGGTCGGTCCGCGCAAGGACGACCCGGTCATTCCGGCCGGGATCACCGGTGCTGAGCTTGATCGGTCGGTGAAGGCCGAGCTCCGGTCGCTTCCGCGCAGCCTGGCGGACCTCGTCGCGCAGCACCTGGTCGCTTCCGGCCGGTTCCTGGACGACGATCCTGAGCTGGCTTACCAGCACGCCAAGACCGCTCGACGGCTCGCGGCGCGCCTGGGCGGCGTACGGGAGGCTGTGGCTGTTACTGCGTACTTGTCCGAGCACTATGACGAGGCGTTGACCGAGTTCCGTGCGGTGCGGCGGATGACGGGCAACCACGAGGTGCTGCCGACGATGGCGGACTGCGAGCGTGCGCTCGG
The DNA here is from genome assembly GCF_004345365.1 of Kribbella sp. VKM Ac-2568. Lineage (GTDB taxonomy): Bacteria > Actinomycetota > Actinomycetes > Propionibacteriales > Kribbellaceae > Kribbella > Kribbella orskensis. The sequence continues at coordinate 200,023 of NZ_SLVF01000016.1, read as the reverse complement.
CCGGCCGGAGAAGGCGCTTGCGCTGTCGCGGGAGAAGCAGGTCAAGGATCTCGAAGAGGGTTCGCAGATCGAGATGCTGATCGTCGCGGCCGGGGCCAGGCGTGACATGGGCCAGACCGCGGCGGCGATCCAGACGCTCGAGGTTCCTGAGCTGACCAAGCGGACCCGCGCCGACTGGTTGCCGCGCCTGCGCTATGCGTACGCCGACGCGCTGGCCGAGGCTGGTCGGACTGAGGACGCGCTGGTCTGGTTCCACCGCGCCGCCGGTGCCGACCAGGACGGCTCCACGGGTGCCGCCGAACGCGCCGCCGAGCTGGAAGGCCTCCAGTTCACCGACCTGGACGACGAAGACGACTACGTCATCCAGGAAGTCACCGACGAGGACGAAGCAACCGCTGAGGACGAAATCACCGACGAGGACCTGGCCGCGGCCGCGGATGCTCTGGACAAGACCGCAGACGACCAGGACGACGTTGTAGTGGATGACGCCCTGGACGGCGAGGTCGACGTCGCATCCGACGCAGGAGAGGACCTGTCGGCCGCCGCACCTGCAGACGAGGTCGAGGACAAGGTCGAGGACGAGGACCAAGAGAAGCCGAAGGACTAGCAGCATCTGAGCGGCCCGGACAGGCCGGTGGGAAACCACCGACCCGTCCGGGCCGCTCTTGCATGCTCGGGCTCGTCTGCCCGCCGCCGCGCGGCGGGGTGGCAGAGCGGTCGGGTGGGATGCCGGGGTTGGCGTGGCGGGTGGGGAGTGTGCGGGGGCGAGGAGAATGGGGGGATGGTGGAGAGCGTGGGTCCGGGGAGAGGTGTCGGCGAGGGCGCGAGTGGGGTGGAGCGCCGATCGCTGGCTGGGGTCGAGGGCGTGGGTGGGGTTGAGCGCCGACTGTTGCCTGCGGTGGAGGGCGGGGCGGGTGCTGAGGGTGAAGAGGTGCTGGTTGGGGATTTGGTGGCGGCCGCTTTGGGGAAGGGGGCCGGGCGGTTGAGGCGGGCTGTGGGGATGGTGGAGAAGGGGGAGGACGACGCGATTCATCAGGTGCGGGTGGCTTGCCGGCGGTTGCGGAGTGATTTGAAGTTGTTCCGGAAGGTGCTGGCGGGGGATTGGGCCAGGGACCTGCGGACGGAGCTGGCCTATCTGGCGGCCAGTTGTGGGGAGGCTCGGGATCTCGAGGTGATTGCGGAGCTGGTTCGGGAGAGTGCGACCAGTGAGGATGATCCGGATCACGTGGCGACGATTCTGACCACGTTGACGGTCGGGCTGGAGCGGGCGGCCGCACAGTCCGCCGAGGTGGTTCTGGGGGACCGGACCGCCTTGCTGCTGGACGATCTCGAGGCGGTGGTGGCGGCGCCCGAGCTCAACAAGAAGGCGGCGAGACCTGCCGTCGAGGTGCTTCCTCAGTTGCTTGCGTCGGCTGAACAGACGTTCGCCGCCGCGGCCGACCAGCTGAAGCCGTGGACCGAGGACGACGACTGGCACGAGGTGCGGTTGCTGGCCAAGCGCGTGCGCTACGCGGCCAACACGGCCGCCTCCGTCCTAGGTGAGGAAGCCAAGGAGACCGCGGCCCACGCAGCGAAGTACCAGGAACTGCTGGGGCAGCATCAGGATCACTGCGCGGCCGCGGATGCCCTCAGCACGCAGGCGCGGGACGCTGCTGACCAGGGCGATGCCGAGCTGTTGTTCTCGCTCGGCCGGCTCACCGAGCGGCACCGCGCGGCCCGCAAGCCCCTCCGCGAAGAGTTCCTCGGCCTCTACCACCGCCCCTAGGACCTCAGACGAGGTGGGAATGGAGGCGAGGTAGCGACGAGGCCGCGAGCGCCGTTGCCAGCAGGATGCGGGCCTTCGAGGTGGGTACAGGGCCTGCCATCACCGCACCCGCTTGGACCAGGGCGGCGCCTCCGCCGGAGCCGTAGATGGCCGCAGTGGGACCGCTGGCGCAGCGGCTGGTGACGAGGACAGGGATACCCGCAGCCGTCGTGGCGACGACCTCCTCCAAGAGCCCTGGCGTGGGATTGCCTGCTCCGAGAGCCTCCAGAACAACCCCACGGGCACCCGCAGCGCGGCAAGCCGCCAGCTGTACTCCGTCCGCTCCGACATACGACGGCACGACGTCGACTCGCGGCAGCGACTGAAGGTCCCCCAGCGCGAAGCCAAGAGGTCTGATCGGCCGCGACCAGAAGCGCACCACCCCACGGCGTACCTCGCCGACCGGACCGCCGTTGTACGACGCGAAGGCGTCCGGTGCGAGCGTCTGCACCTTGACCGCCTGGCGAGCCGCGTGGATCCGCCCGGCCATCACCACCAACGGTCCAAGCCCTCGCGCAGCAGGTGAAGCAGCCACCTGTACTGCGTCGGCCAGGTTCCTCGGGCCGTCCGAGTCGGCCTCACCCGCGTGCCTCTGCGCACCAGTCAGCACCACCGGCGCCTGCCGATCCCCGGGAGTCAGCAGATCCAGCAAGTAGGCCGTCTCCTCCATCGTGTCCGTGCCGTGAGTGACGACCACCCTGTCGTGGCGGCCGGCCTCGTCGAGGATCTGGGTGACGAGTTCCAGGAGGTCGGCGACCGTGAAGGAGAAGCTGTGCCGGCACACCAGTTCTCGGACGGACACCGGCTCTGGGAGCTCCGCCATACCGACGACGAGGGCGCCACCACCGACAGCAACGCTGACAGCGCCACCTACACCGGCGGCAGAGGCGATCGTGCCGCCGGTGGTGAGGATGCGGACGCTCACTGGCTCTCCAGGCGAAGCGCTGCCACCGACAGGGACCTGGCACGCCGCCCGACCAGGTAGTAGAGCCCACCCGCCACCACTGATCCCGAGAGCCACGAGAAGTCCGTGTTGTTGAACACAGTCGCCACCGGACCTTGCATGGCAGGCACCAGTCCGAACTGCCAGGACCACCCGGCCGCCAACCCCAGTGCCAGGCTAACCAGCGCCCCGACGTTCCACAGCCCGTACTGCGAGTCGGCGGCGTACAGGCTCGGGACGTGCAGGCGGCCGCGACGGAGTACGAGGTAGTCGACCGCGACGATCGCCGCCCACGGGGTGATCCAGACCAGGATCGACACCATCCAGTTGTCGAAGGCGTGCGCGAAGCTGTCGGCGCGGACGAAGACCACCAGGACGCCGGACGCCACCAGACCGGCCGCCAGCGTGATCTTCCAGCGCGCCACCTTGATGCCGATCGACAGCGCGGCCAGCGAGCACGAGTAGAGGTTCAGGATGTTCGTCGCGACCGGGCCGTGCATGATCAGCAGGAGGACGGGCAGGGCCATCGCGCCGAAGGTGCTGATCACCAGGGACGACGGGTCGCTCCCGGTGCCCGCGCTGGCCAGGCAGGCGCCGAGTGCGGCGAGCCAGACGGTCGGCACGTACATCCCGAGCGCCGAGGCCCAGAACACCGAACGGCTGGAGGCTTCCCGTCGAACGAAGCGGCTGTAGTCGGCGGAATAGGGCAGCCAGGTGAGTCCCCAGCCCACCCCGATCGCGGTCATCAACTGGGTCATCGCGGTGAGCTTCGCGCCCGGGTCGACCGCCGTCGCCGCCGTCCAGTGCAGCTCCGCACGGCTCAGAGCCAGCACGGTCATGACCGCCATCACCAGCACGGTCACGGGCACCGTGTACTTCTCGAAGGTCCGGATGGCGTAGAAGCCGTACAGCGCGAGGGCGAGCTGGACGACCATGATCACCGCGGCGACCAGGTACTCCACGGCCACACCGCCACGGACCCCGAGCTTGGCGAGGACGGCCATCACGAGGTCGAGGACCACCCAGGTGTTCACGCCCACCCAGGCCATCGTCAGCAGGCACTGCACGATGCCGGGGATGATCGCACCGCGCCGGCCGAAGGGCGCCCGGCCGAGCACCATCTGGTTGACCGCGGTGCGATGACCGATCACGTTGAACAGGCCGAAGACCGCGCAGCCGATGAGGTTCCCGCCGGCCACCACCAGGAGGGTCTCCAGCAGGCTCAGTCCGAGAGTGATGCCGAGCGCGCCCAGCACCCAGTTGATCGGCGCGAGGTTGGCGCCGGCCCAGATCCAGAACTGCTCGTGCGGGCTGGAGTCGCGACCGGACGGTGGGATCGGCTCGACTCCGTGGGCGTCGAACGGGACGGCTTCGGCGGTGCTCATGGCGGCCTCCAGGGGGTGGTGGCCTGCGACACACAAGCCACGGTGATGGCTCAGAAAACCAGCCGGACCTCCCCGGGGTCAGTGGACAGATCTCTAGTGAAATGCAGCTCGGGTGGATATCTTCACAGCATGCTGACCCTGGCCACGCTCCTGCAAGACCCGTCCCTGGAGCTCGAGCTTCTCGTCGCGGGCACCGACGGCAGCCTGGACGCAGCGGCCCTCTGGGTGCACAACACCGAGCTGCCCGATCCGTCGCCGTACGTGCGCGAGGGCGAGATCGTGCTGACCAACGGCCTGTGGCAGGAGCAGACCGCCGCGGCCGACTTCACCAGGAACGTACGGCGGGCCGGTGCCGCCGGCATCATCTTCGGCCTCCGCGCGCAGACCCCGGAAACCCCGCAGGCCTTGGTCGACGCGTGCGAGGAGCTGGGACTGCCGCTGCTGGAGATCTCCACCAGGGTGCCGTTCACCGCGGTCACCGAAGCGGCCTCGGCGCTTCGTGCGGACCAGCGCAGGGACGCCCTGGTGGGCATGGTGAGGCGGGGAGATGCGCTGGCCCAGGCGATCTCCCACGGCGCCGGCGCTTCCGGAGTACTGGCGGTGCTGCGGCGCGAGCATGAGCTGCCGCTGGCGGTAGTCGACCGGATGGCCCGGCCGCTCGCGTCGGCAGGGGCCGAGCTGTCAGCAGAGCAGCGGCGCCTCGTCGCTGAAGGGCTAGCAAGGCATCCGCCGCCGCTGGAGGTCGATCTGGCCGGTGAGCAAGGCAGAGCGACGCTGTTCCTGGTCGGAGCGGTGGGGGACACCGATGCCGCGCTCGTCTGCCTGAAGCCCGTCACTGAGCTCAGTCGTCAGGAGCAGGACGCCCTCGACCAGGCGGCGCGGTTCCTGAGCCTGGAGGTGGCGAAACAGCAAGCAGTACAGGCGATCGAGCTCCGGTTCGCCAGCGAGCTGCTCGACATGATCCTGTCGGGGACGCGGCGCGCTGCCGAGGTACCGGACCGGCTGCGGGCGTTCGGCGTGGACCCCTCCGGTGAGCTGGTGGTGCTGACGACAGCGTTCGCCGATGGCGACGAGTCGACGCTGCCGGGGTTGTCGGAGACAGTGGGCAGCTTCTTCCTGGAGCAGAGCCTCGCAGTGGTTGTAGCCGGCGGCAGCCAGGACGTGGTCGCAGTACTGCAGCGGCCGCGCAAGGAGCTTCACGAGCTGGCAGAGGCGCTGCTCCGCTCGATAGCGCAGCGATTCCCCGGCAGGCGGGCGGTAGTCGGCCTAGGAGAGCCTGCTGCGACAGCACAAGCTCTGCGGCAGCCGCTGATCCAATCCCGTGAGGCATGCCGGGTACTGCGGCGACGCCAGGGCCAGGCGGTTGCCTCGTTCAACGAGCTGGGCACGCACCGTCTGCTCCTCGGCCTCCAGGACACCGAGACCCTGCGCAACTTCGCCGACGGAGTACTCGTACCGCTCAGGGAGTTCGACCGCCGCCGTGACGCCGAGCTCGAGACCACCCTCAAGGCCTTCCTCCAGTACGACGGCCAGTACGCCGCCACCGCCGCCGCGCTCTACGTGCACGTGAACACCTTGCGCAACAGGCTCGCCAAGATCGCCGAGCTGACCGGGCGTGACACCAGTCGCACAGAGGACCGGGTGGACCTCTACCTGGCGCTTGAGGCCGACGAGCTGGCTCAGGGATAGATCGAGGGGTCAACCACCACAGGCGAAACGGGCCGCACAGCCACCGAGGCATCAGCCGACGCCCGTACCGCGAGGTCGCGGCACCGGGCGAACTCCACATCACCACAGCTCTGCGCGTACTCGATGAGTTCGCGCAGAGCCAGCAGCCGCCCGGGTCGCCCGGACAGGAACGGATGCAGGCAGAGCGTGAACAGGCAGTGGTAGAACCGCATCCCGTCCAGCTCGGCCTTCCACAGTTCCAGTACCTTGCGAGGCGACTCGATCACCGAGCCGATCTGCGGAGCCGGGAGATACGCGTACTGCTCCCAGTCGTCCAGGGACCAGTGCACCGGCAGTTCGACCACACCGCCGGCGCTGAGCAGGTACGGCCGGTCGTCGCCCATCAGGGACGAGTCGTAGAGCAGCCCGTGCTCCGCGACCAGTCCAGGCGTCTGCGGGCTCGCCTCCCAGAGTGCTGCCCGGTGGCCGCTCACGGTGATGCCTTGGGACTCGAAGACCGCCAGGGCTCGCTCGAAGTCGTTCCGCTCATCGGCAGCCGTCAGGGAGGTCGGTGGCCGGTGACTGTACGAGTGGTGGGCTACCTCGTGTCCCCGCTCGACGATGCTCGCCGCCAGCCCCGGCCGCTGTTCCGCGACCCAGCCGGGTACGAAGAACGTCGCCGGAACTTCCAGATCGTCCAGCAGGTCAAGGATCCGCGGTACGCCGACGTCGGGTCCGTACGACTGGTGCGACATCGTCGTCAGGTGCTCGGCGTAGTGGCCGCCCTGCGCGAGGATCGGCGACTCCGCGTCCACGTCGAAGGTCAGTGCCGCCACCGCCGCGGCTCCCGCAAGCCAGGTCATGACCTGACAGCCTGCCATGCCCGGGCGCTCGCCAGGGTGACATCGGGATGCAGGGAGTTGCGGTCGAACGCCTCCAAGCCCCGTTCCTCCTCGAGCCGCCGCGGCAGATCCGGGTTGGCCAGGGCGCCGCGGGCGAGCGACAGCAGGTCCGCGTGGCCGTCCGTCAGCACCTGCGCGGCCTGGGTCGGGTCGTGCATGCCGCCGTTGGCGATCACCGGGAGACCGGTGAGCCGGCGAGCGAGCCCGGTGATGGTCTGGCCGCCGGAGAGACGGGCCGTGTCGATCCAGTTCCGGCCTTCGCTGGCGATGTGCAGGTACGACGCGCCCGCGTCCGCGACCGCCGGGAAGATCACCTCGGCGTCGGCGGCTCCACCCGGCCAGCGGTAGACCAGGTCGTTCACCTTCGTCTGGGACAACCGGACCCCGACGAGGAAGTCCGCAGGCACCGCGGCGGCGATCGCGGCGACGATCCGGGTGGTCAGCCGGATCCGGTTCGAGACGCAACCGCCGTACTCGTCGGTCCGCTGGTTCGTGTAGTCCGTCAGGAACTGGTCGAGCAGGTAGCCGTTCGCAGCGTGCACCTCGACCCCGTCGAACCCGGCGACCCGGGCGTTCACCGCCGCGGTCACGAAGCCGGCGACCACCGCGTCCAGGTCGGCGGAGGTCAGTTCGCGCGGCACCGGCCAGGGACCACTCCCGCCGTAGTCCGGCATCATCTCGCCGACTGGCTTGACCGGGGACGGCCCGGCCGTGGCCTCGGAGTACGGGTTGCCCTGGGAGAGGGCGCCGGCGTGCATCAACTGCGCGACGATCCGTCCGCCGGCCGCGTGCACCCGGCTCGTGACGTCCTGCCAGGCGAGCACCTGCCGGCCGGTGACGAGGCCCGGCTGGTTGAGATATCCCTGGCTGTACAGGTGATCCGTGTGGGTGCCCTCGGTCAGGATCAACCCGAACCCACCAGCGGCGAAGCCGGCGTAGTACTCCGCCATCTCGGCGGTCGGTACGCCGTCCGGAGTGGCCGAGACGCGCGTCATCGGCGCGACGGCCAGGCGGTTCGGCAGGTTGAGGTGGCCGAGTCGCAGCGGCTCGAGAGTGGGGTGGGTCATCGGAGATCCTCCAGGACGTCGAGGGCGAGATCGGTCGGACCCGGACCGTTCAGCAAGGTCAGGTCCTGCGGGCAGGACGACACCGCGACGACGCAGTCCAGGTCCGCCCGGAAGGTGATCGAGTCGCCAGGCTTGGTTGCTGCGGGCAATGACTCCAGGGTTCCGTCGGCCGCGACGGGCACTCGCATGAAGACGTTGACGGGCTGCGGGACCACCGGCGTCGCGAGCCCAAGCTCGGCCAGCGCGCCGGTCAGGTTGTCTGCGCAGGAAGGGTGATCCGGTGCGCCGAGCAGGTCGTACCGGGCCCGGTCGCAGGCAGCCATCAGTAGGTCGTGGTAGCCGGGCGACGTGTCCTCGACCAGGGTCAGGATCGGGCGCCGTTCGGTCGTCACGAAGGTCTCGCCGACCGCCGGGAACAACTTGCCCGTGGTGAGCCGGGTGTGCGACGCGCTCAGGTGTTCGGTGGTCTGGCCGCCGGGAAAGGCGAAGAGGTCGCCGACCTGTTGTCCGGCCAGATCGGTGACCCGGACGAACTGGCCGCGCGCGACCCGGACGGCTCGTCCGGCCCGCGCCGGCACGATCGTCCGCTGAGTGGTTGCTGTCATGTCCGGAACTCAACCAGCGGAGCCGCCCTCGGCTCGATGGCCGATCATCCAGCATCCAGCGCTGGATTTGGAGCAATCTCTAGTCGAGTGTGCGGAAGAGCAGTCCCACTCGAGGCTTGGGGCCGAAAGAAGTGGCCTTCTGCGGGAGGATGACGCCCCGGGCTGCTGACTGGAGCACCTGGTCCATGCGGGGCGCTACCAGCTCCACTGCGGCCTGCTGAGGATCCGCCAGGGCTATGGCGTCGGATAGCGCGTGGTGGAAGGTGATCTCGTCTGCGGGGACTCCCCACGCCGGCAGCAGGACCCGGTGCAGCAGGGCGACCGTGGGAGTCACCTGACCCTCGGTGGAGCTCAGTGTCACCCAGGAGGTCCCATCGGTGATGGCGATGCGGTCCGGCACGCCTTCCACCCGGCCGGGGAGCACCTGCCAGCCCTCCGGAGTACGGGAGGAGACCAGGTCGAGTGACAGGCCCGGGACGACGCGGTGGATCGGGTCGAGGGTTAGCGGGTGGCGGTCGTTGTCGACCAGCATCGCCAACCCCACTTCGGTTGCCGGGCGGTTCGGCTCGCGCCGGTTCCGTTCCAGGTACGCCGCATAGCGGTGGTGGCCGTCGGCGATCAGGGCCTCGTGGCCGGCCAGTTCCTGGGCGATCGCGGCGAGCACCGCGGGGTCGTCGATTCGCCAGATCCGGTGGTGCGCGCCGTTCTCGGTGTCTGCCACCAGCCACGGCTCACCCGCGCGGGCCGCGTCCACCGCGTCACTGGCGACGCCACCACCGCCGTACGCGAGCAGGATCGGCTCCAGGTCGGCGTCGGTGGCCTCCATCAGCTCGAACCGGTCGTCGACCCAGTGCGGCATCACGTCCTCGTGCGGCAGCACCACCCGCCGGGCCGGATCCAGGCCGAGCGATCCGACCAGCCCGCAGAGCACGGCGTCGCCGTACTGCTGCTCGTAGACGTACAGCGACGGCCTCACGTCCTGGATCACCACGCCGTCGCGCTGCCAGCCGGACAGCCTGCGCGCGGGCTCGTCGTACCGGCTGGGACCGAGGTCCGGATCGCGTGGAAGGATGAGCCTCACCATGTTGTGCAGATCAGCGTCAGTCAGCCGCCGGACGATGGCGGGTTCGAGCACGTCGTACGGCGGCGAGGTCACCGCGCCGAGCGCGCTCACCTTGCCCGCGACGAACCGCCAGGCCCGCAGCGGCTCGAGCCGCAACACGCCGGCGGACGCTTCTGACATGGGCGGCATCGTACGGGGGGAAGCATGAGCACGACACGAGAATCGCCCGCTCCGCTGTCGGCGTGTGACGAACCGCTCGCCACCGCGTACGACGTGGCACTGCTCGACCTGGACGGTGTCGTCTACGTCGGGCCGGATCCCGTCCCGGAGGCGCCCGAGAACCTCCGCAAGGCCGCCAAGGAGGGGATGCGGATCGGCTACATCACCAACAACGCCAGCCGGCCCGCCTCGGTGGTCGCCGAGCACCTGGCGTCGTTCGGCCTCGACGTGATCGGGGAGGACGTGGTGACCTCGGCGCAGGCGGCCGCGAAGCTGATCTCGAAGGACTTCCCCAAGGGATCTCCGGTGCTCGTGATCGGCGGCGAGGGCCTGTACGCCGCACTGGAGGAGTACGGGCTGGAAGCGGTCCGCAGCAGCGACGCCAACCCGGTCGCCGTCGTCCAGGGGTTCCACCCGGACGTGAACTGGGTGATGCTCGCGGACGGCGCGCACGCGATCAACGAGGGCGCCCGCTGGTACGCCACGAACCTCGACTGGACCATCCCGACCGCGGGTGGCAAGGCGCCGGGCAACGGCACCCTCGTGCAGGCGGTCCGCGCCGCCGTCGAGGTGGACCCGACCGTGGCCGGCAAGCCCGAACCGCCGTTGCTGGAGACGAGCATCGAGCGGCTGAAGGCGGAACGCCCGTTGATGATCGGCGACCGGCTGGACTCCGACATCGCCGGCGCGCACGCGGTCGGCATCGCCAGCCTCTGGGTCGCCACCGGAGTGAACGACGCGCACGATCTCGCCGCCGCCCCGAAGAACCAGCGGCCGACGTACGTCGGGGCCGGGCTCGGCGCGTTGGCCGAGAGGCATTCGGGCGTGACAGTCGAGGGCAGCAAGCACACCTGCAAGGGCTGGACGGCTGAGGTGGTGGACCGGGCTGTGGTGGTCAAGGGAGAGGGCGAGCCGTTCGACGGGCTCCGCGCGATCCTGTCGGCGACCTGGGCCGCGGTGGACGCGCCGGCCAAGCCTGCGGCGAAGACGGCTGCCAAGGGGGCCTCGCGGAGCCGGCGGCCGTTGCCCAAGCCGGGTCCGGCTCCCGGCTCGATCAAGCTCGACGAGGCGCTGCACCGGGTCGGCCTGTCGGGCTGACGTGGTATTGCGGTCCTAGCGCGATAACGTGGCTGGCAACGAAGCCCGGACGAGGGCTGGTGGGCGGGGACCGAACCCAGCCCGGACCGGGCCGTTGGGACAGGAACCAGCAAGGAGGCAGTCATGGTGATGGACGCAGTGCGCGGCTATATACAGCTGGCGAGCGGCCTGACCGAGGTCACGAAGCAGCGCGCCCAGCAGGCCGCGAAGGCACTGGCGCAGCAGACCGGCGCGGACACGCTGACCACTGGCCTGAGCACCAAGGTGTCCGACCTGGCCGACGAGATCGTTGCCACCAGCAAGAGCAACCGCCAGTTGCTGCAGGCGATCGTGGCGAACGAGGTCGAGGGCGCCGTCGCGCGGCTGGGCTTCGTCCGGTCCGAGGAGGTCGCGGCGCTGACCCGCCGGGTCGAGAGCCTCGAGCGCGAGCTTGCCGACGCCGACGAGGCCGAGACTGTCCACGCTGCCTCGGCGCCTTTCGCCGAGCCGGCTCCCGCGGCGAAGAAGGCAGCTGCGAAGAAGACCGCGAAGAAGAGCGCAGACCACGGCGCGGCGGCGGCCAAGAAGACGGCGAAGAAGGCGGCCAAGAAGGCCCCGGCGAAGAAGGCATGACGTGACCGAGCACCCCGGCGAGCAGTTCCCCCCGGCGGTCGACCCCGACGTCGAGCCGGGCGCCGATCCCCGCACCGACGAGCCCACCGAGCCGGACTACGACTCCGAGCCGGGACCGGAGTCGATGAACTCCTCCGGCTGGGTCAACCCGACCCTGCAGGCCCGCTCCCACACCGATCCCCTCCTGGCCGGCTTCACCATGTACGGCGACCCGCCGCCGGCCGACGACTTCCTGGCGACGGACGACTCCGAGCAGACCTTCGAGGCATCGATGGAGGAAGAGCCCGCAGTCGAGGTGGAGCAGCCGCTCGAGGAGGCTGAGGTAGCCCCCGAGCCCGTCGAGGCGGCATACGAGCCGGAGGCGCCTGCTCAGGTGAAGCCTGCTCCTGTGGTGCCTTCGCCTTCGCCTTCGCCTGCGGTGATGGCGAGGCCTGGGCCGCCAGGTGGCTCGCAGTACCAGCAGACGCAGTACCAGTCGCAGCCGGAGCCGCAGTACCGGCAGGAGCCGGAGCGGGTGGCGGATGACGACGGGGTGCATCCGTTGGTGGAGGAGACGATGGGGCGGCTGGACGAGTTGCGGGAGCGGCCGGTCGGGGAGCATGCCGAGGTGTATGCGGACCTGCACGAGCGGCTGCAGAGCGCTTTGGTGGAGGCGGACGCCGAGCACGGCGACCGCGCCTGAGTGGCGAAGGCAGTGAAGCGGTCCCGGCTCGACGCCGAACTGGTACGGCGTGGGCTGGCCCGCTCGCGGGAGCACGCGAGCGAGTTGGTCGCGGCCGGCAAGGTGAAGGTTTCGGGCACGGTGGCGACCAAGCCCGCCACCGGGGTCGGTGCGGACGCGCCCATCCTGGTGGACACCTCCGAGGTCGACGACCCCGGCTACGCCTCCCGGGGAGCGCACAAGCTGGTCGGAGCGTTGGAGGCGTTCAGCGAGCTCCAGGTGAAGGGCCGCCGCTGCCTGGACGCGGGAGCTTCCACCGGAGGTTTTACCGACGTCCTGCTCAGGAACGAGGCGGCGAGCGTGATCGCCGTCGACGTCGGCTATGGGCAGCTCGTCTGGGCTCTGCAGACCGACGACCGCGTGACCGTGATGGACCGCACGAACGTCCGGACGCTGACTTTGGAGGACATCGGCGGCGAGCCGGTCGACCTGGTGGTGAGCGACCTGAGCTTCATCTCGCTCACGCTGGTGCTGCCGGCGCTGCTCGGAGTGGTGAAGCCCGAGGGCGATCTGGTGCTGATGGTGAAGCCGCAGTTCGAGGTCGGCAAGGAGCGGCTCGGCAAGGGCGGCGTGGTCCGCGACCCGGAGTTGCGCGCGGACGCGGTCCGGGAGGTGGCCCGGAAGGCGGCCGAGCTCGGCTGGGGAGTGGCGGGAGTGGCGGCCAGTCCGTTGCCCGGCCCGTCAGGAAATGTCGAGTACTTCCTGTGGATACGGCGTTCGGCGTCCCCGCTCGATGAGACGATGCTCCGGACCGCCATCGAGAGCGGTCCCCAGTGAGCCGCTCGAGCCACAGACGGAGCGACCCACCGAGCGACCCGCTGGGCGGCACGAGCAAGGCGATCGAAGGCGGGAGAACCAGTGGTTGAGCCGGCGTCCGAGCCGCGGCGGGTGCTTGTGGTCACGCACACCGGCCGCGACCAGGCGGTCGAGGTTGCGCGCGAGGCGCACCGGCTGCTGACCGACGCGGGTCTGGTCGTGCGGCTGCTCACCGAGGAGGCGGAGGCGCTCAAGCTGGACCCGGTCGAGATCGCCGACGACCCGGAGAAGGCCGCCCAGGACGTCGAGCTGATCATCGTGCTCGGTGGCGACGGCTCGATCCTGCGCGCCGCCGAGCTCGCCCGCCCGCACGCCACCCCGGTCCTGGGCGTGAACCTGGGCCATGTCGGGTTCCTCGCCGAGGCGGAGCGGGACGACCTCGGACGGATCGTCGAGGTGGTCGTCGACCGCAGCTACACCGTCGAGGAGCGGATGACGCTGGCGGTGGACGTCTGGCACGACGGCGAGCGGATCTTCGACACCTGGGCCCTGAACGAGGCCAGCGTGGAGAAGGCGGCCCGCGAGAAGATGCTCGAGGTGATGGTCGAGGTCGACGGCCACGCGCTGTCCCGCTGGGGCTGTGACGGGGTCGTGGTCGCGACGCCGACCGGCAGTACGGCGTACGCGTTCTCGGCCGGCGGGCCGATCGTCTGGCCCGAGGTCGAGGCGATCCTGCTGGTCCCGCTGAGCGCGCACGCGTTGTTCTCCCGGCCGATCGTGGTGGCGCCGACCTCGGAGCTGTCGATCGAGCTGGTGGCGGCGTGGCACGGGCGCGGAGTGGTGTGGTGCGACGGCCGCCGGATGGTCGAGGTACCGCCGGGTGCCCGGATCAACGTCCGGCGCGGCAAGACACCGGTCCGCCTGGCGAGGGCGCACGAGGCGTCCTTCACGGACCGGCTGGTGGCCAAGTTCGACCTGCCGGTCCTCGGCTGGCGGGGCGCGGCAGAGCTGAATCATCGGCGCAACCGAAGCGCACAAGAGGAGACCTGAGGAGCCATGCTCGCTGAGATCCGCATCACCGGACTGGGCGTGATCGAGGACGCCACGCTGGAGCTCGACCCGGGCTTCACGGCGGTCACCGGCGAGACCGGGGCCGGCAAGACGATGGTCGTGACGGGCGTGAACCTGCTGCTCGGCGGCCGGGCCGACAGCGGGCTGGTGCGGCACGGCGTGCGCCGCGCGCGGGTCGAGGGCCGGGCCACCGCGGTGCCGAGGTCGATCGTGCAGCAGGCCGAGGACCGCGGCGGCGAGCTGGACGACGACGAGCTGCTGATCGCGCGCGAGCTGTCCTCCGAGGGACGGTCCCGGGCCTTCCTGGGCGGTGCGTCCGTGCCGGTCTCGGTGCTGGCCGAGGTGTCCGGCGACCTGGTCGCGATCCACGGTCAGGCCGACCAGTGGCGGCTCCTGCAGCCCGCGCGGCAGCGGGAGACCCTCGACACCTTCGCGGGCAAGCCGGTGCTCGTCCCGCTGGGGGAGTACTCAGCGGCGTACCGGCGGCATCGTGAGGTCGAGGCGGAGCTGATCGACCTGACCACGCGCGAGCGTGACCGGCTGGCCGAGGCGGATCTGCTGCGCTTCGGGCTGGAGGAGATCGCCAAGCTGGAACCCTTGCCTGGTGAGGATGTGGAGCTCGCGGCCGAGGAGGAGCGCCTCGCGTACGCCGACGGCCTCCGTACTGCGGCGACGTCGGCGGCGGATGCGCTCGCGTCGGACGATCTGGACTCGAACCGCCCGAGCGACGTGCTCGGACTCCTCCAGCTGGCGAAGCAGGTGCTCGACGGCGAGCGGGAGCACGACGCGAAGCTGGCGGAGCTCGCCGATCGCGCGAGCGAGCTCGGGTACCTCGCGGCGGACCTGGCCGGCGAGCTCTCGTCGTACGCGACCGATGTGGACACCGACCCGGCGCGGCTCTCCGTGGTCAGCGAGCGGCGGTCGGTGCTGACCGGGCTGGTCCGCAAGTACGGCGCCGACGAGGGCACCGTGGACGAGGTGCTCGAGTGGTCGAAGCGGTCGGCCCAGCGGCTGGCCGAGATCGAGGGCAGCGACGAGCGGGTCGAGCAGTTGACCGCCGAGCAGACCGAACTCCAGGCGCAGCTGAAGGATCTCGGCGAGCAGGTCAGCGCGGCCCGCAAGGAAGCTGCCGCGCGGCTCGGGGTGGCGGTGTCGGAGGAGCTGAGCGGGCTGGCGATGCCGCACGCGACGCTGACGGTCGAGGTGCACGAGACCGCGGCCGGGCCGTTCGGCGCCGACGAGGTCGAGTTCTGCTTCGCGGCGAACCCGGGGAGCCCGGCGCGCCCGCTGCAGAAGGCGGCGTCGGGCGGCGAGCTGTCCCGGGTGATGCTGGCGCTCGAGGTGATCCTGTCCGACACGCACCCGGTGCCGACGCTGGTGTTCGACGAGATCGACGCCGGTATCGGCGGCCGCGCGGCGGTGGAGGTCGGCAAGCGGCTGGCCCGGCTGGCCGAGAAGGCCCAGGTGATCGTGGTCACCCACCTGCCGCAGGTGGCCGCTTTCGCGGACCGTCACGCGGTGGTGCTGAAGAGTGACGACGGCTCGGTCACCACGAGTGGCCTGGTCGCGCTCGACGACGACGCCCGGCTGAAGGAACTGTCCCGGATGATGGCCGGCCTGGAGAACTCCGACGCCGCCCAGGCGCACGCCGAGGAACTCCTCGCGCTGGCGGCCGAACGGCACACCAAACCACGGAAGAAGCGCTGAGTCGCCGACGAGAAAGCGCTGAGCGACGATCCCCGGTGGCACCCGGATCGGCCAAAAGGATGATTTAACGCAACGTTACCGGGGTATCAGTCAGTGTTTAGGCTCCGCGGGCCGTTAAAAGGCGGGCCGAGGGCTCTTGACATGGCAGGATGAGAGCGCGATGAAACTGCCCAGCCTGCGGAGAGCACGCCCGACTGAACTGCCCGGTATCGCCGGAGTGGTCCGGCTCGATCGTCGTACCAAGAATCTCACCAAACGGCTGAAGCCGGGCGAGATCGCGATCATCGACCACGTCGACCTGGACCGGGTCAGCGCCGAGGCCCTGGTGGACTGCCGGGTCGCCGCGGTGGTGAACGTGGCCGACTCGATCAGCGGCCGCTACCCGAACCTCGGGCCCGAGATCCTGGTCGAGGCCGGCATCCCGCTGGTCGACGGGATCGGCCGCGAGGTGTTCTCGGTGCTGCACGAGGGCGAGCGGATCCGGCTGCACGACGGCGTGCTGTACCGCGGCGAGGAGGTTGTCGCCAAGGGCATCTCGCAGGACAGCAAGACCGTCGCGGAGCAGATGGACGAGGCGCGGGCCGGCCTGTCCACCCAGCTCGAGGCGTTCACCGCGAACACCCTGGAATACCTGCGCCGCGAGCGCGACCTGCTGCTCGACGGCGTCGGCGTACCGGAGATCCACACGCCGATGGACGGCAAGCACGTGCTGATCGTGGTCCGCGGTTACGACTACCGCGAGGACCTGGTCGCGCTGCGGCCGTACATCCGCGAGTACCGGCCGGTGCTGATCGGTGTCGACGGCGGCGCCGACGCGCTGGTGGAGAACGGCTACGTCCCCGACCTGATCGTCGGCGACATGGACTCGGTGAAGGACGACACGCTGAGGAGCGGCGCCGAGGTCGTCGTGCACGCCTACCGGGACGGCCGTGCGCCGGGCTCGGAGCGGCTCGAGCGGCTCGGCGTCGACTCGATCGAGTTCCCGGCCACCGGCACCAGCGAGGACGTCGCGATGCTGCTGGCCGACTCCAAGGGCGCCTCGCTGATCGTCGCGGTGGGCACCCACAACTCACTGGTCGAGTTCCTCGACAAGGGACGCTCCGGGATGGCGAGCACCTTCATCACCAGGTTGCGTGTGGGTGCGAAGCTGGTAGACGCCAAGGGCGTCGGCCGGCTGTACCGCAGCCGGGTCTCGACCTTCCAGGTGGTCGCGTTGATCGCGGCCGGCCTGTTCGCGCTCGGGGTGGCGATGGTCGCCATCGGAGCCGACGACGTGCTCTGGTCGATCCTGCGGGCGCGCTGGAACGACCTCGTCTACTGGATCCGGGAGCTGTTCGCGTGATCGACTTTCGCTACCACATCGTCTCGATCGTGGCGATCTTCTTCGCCCTCGGAGCCGGTGTGGTCCTGGGTGCCGGGCCGCTGAAGGGCACCGGCAGCGAGATCGTCCAGAGCCAGGCCGACAAGGACCGGGCAGCGCTCGAGGACGCCCGTGCGGACCTGATCCAGGCCAAGGCGCTGGACAAGTACCGCGACGACTACGTCGCCAAGGTGACGATGGGCCTGACAAACGGCAAGCTGACCGGCAAGAAGATCGCGGTCGTGACGATGCCGTCGGCCGACAACGACATGACCAACTCGATCCAGGACGCGCTCGAGGCGGCCGGCGGCCAGGTCACCACCCGAGTGTCGCTGGACGCGAAGCTGTTCGACCCGGGTCAGCGCCAGCTGGTCGAGTCGCTGGTAAACGAGCTCGTCACCGCGGACATCACCTTCGACCCGGACAGCAACACCTACCAGCGCGCCGGGATGCTGCTCGCCCGCGGCATCGCCGCCCGCGAGGAGGGCAAGCCGGTGGACACCGAGGCCACCCGGATCCTCAGCGGGGTGACCGGTTCCAAGCTGGTGTCGCTGAAGCCGACCCCGAAGGACCGGGCCAGCCTGGTCGTCGTGGTCGCGGCCAAGCCGCCGACGCCCGCCCCGGACAACTCGTCGTACAACGACGCGGTGGACTTCGCCGAGGGGCTCGACCAGGGCAGTGGCGGCGCGGTCGTCGCCGGGGTCCCGGAGAGCGCGCAGAACGGCGGCATGCTGAAGTCGCTGCGCGGCGACTCGGCCGCCACCAAGATCCTGTCCACTGTCGATGTCGCGAACATCCCGAGCGGGCAGATGACCGTCGTCTTCGCGCTGGTCGAGCAGGCCAGTGGCAAGGCCGGGCAGTACGGCGCGGTCGACGCCAAGAACGGGGTCGCTCCGTCCGCCGACCAGGCGAAGGGCAACTGAGATGGGTCTGCTCGGTGCGGTGATCGCCGCTGCCGCGACGGCGGGCCTGGAGCGGGCCGCCGCGAAGTTGCCGAAGGAGAACCGCGCGCCGTTCGAGCGCACGAACCACCGTGGCGAGACCGTCACGCTGCTGGAGGGCCCGATCGCCGTACTCGGCGCGCTCGCCGGCGTCGCGGCCAGTAGTTCCGCCGGCCGGGTCAAGGCCGCCGCCCTGGTGGCCGGCTCCGTCTCCGGTGCGGTCGGCGCGTACGACGATCTGGCGGGAGCCACGGAAACCAAGGGATTCCGCGGGCATCTGACGGCACTCCGCCGGGGCGAAGTGACCAGCGGCGCGGTGAAGATCCTCGGGGTCGGCGCGGCCGGTCTGGTCGCGGCGGCGTTGTTGCCCCGCCGCGCCAAAGGTTTCGGCGCGGTCACCGAGATCGTTGCCGACGGCGCCTTGATCGCCGGGACCGCGAACCTCACGAACCTGCTGGATCTGCGCCCGGGACGTGCCCTCAAGGCGGTCACCGCGTTGAGCGCGCCGATCGCTGTCACCGCTGGCCCGGCCTCGGCCGTCATCGGCGCGGCCGTCGCGTCGGCGCCGTCCGACCTGGGTGAGCGGTCGATGCTCGGTGACTGCGGAGCCAACGGCCTCGGCGCCATCACCGGTACGGCGCTGGCCGCGTCGCTGCCGCGGCCGCTGAAGGTGCTCGCGCTGGGTGCGGTCGTCGCGCTCAACCTGGCCAGCGAGAAGGTCAGCTTCACCAAGGTGATCGCCGAGACGCCCGCGCTCGACAAGATCGACCAGTGGGGCCGACGGCCCCGATGACCGAGCAGTGATGGCGCGGTGAGCACGGGCGGCCGGATCGCCCGGGCCGCCCTGATCATCGCCGGGGTCACGGTGCTGGCCCGGGTGGTCGGGTTCGGCCGGTGGCTGGTCTTCTCGAAGACGGTGGGCGCGGGGTGCCTGGCGGACGCCTATGCGACCGCCAACCAGTTGCCCAACGTGGTGTTCGAGATCGTCGTCGGCGGCGCCTTGGCAGGTGCGGTGATCCCGGTGCTGGCCGGGCCGGTGGCTCGTGGCGACCGCGCTGCCCAGGGCCGGATCATCGGTGCTCTGCTGACCTGGTCCGTGGTGCTACTGACGCCTTTCGCCTTACTGGCTTGGCTTTTCGCCGGGCGTTACACCGCCGCGATGCTCAACACCAGTCTCGAATGTGCCGGCTCGGGCAGCACGGCGACCCGGATGCTGGTGATCTTCGTGCCGCAGGTCTTCGGCTACGCCATCGCCGTGGTCGCGACCGCGGTTCTCCAATCCCACAAGCGATTCGCCGCGGGCGCGCTGGCTCCGCTGATCTCCAGCCTGGTCGTCGTGGCCACGTACTTCCTGTTCGCCGCCATGGCTCCGAGGGCTGACGAGGCGTCGCGGGGAGCCGCCGATCTGCTTGCCTGGGGCACCACTGCCGGCGTCTTCGCCCTAGCCCTCACAGTGCTCGTGCCGATGCTGTTCCTGCGCTTGCCGATCAGGCCCACCCTGCGTCTCGACCCCGGCGTCGGTCCCGTACTGCGGAGACTCGCTGCGGCTGGTCTGGCCATCTTGGTCGCGCAGCAGGTCGCCTTCGTCGTCACGACCTACCTGGCGAACCACCGAGGCGCCGCAGGCAGTATCGCCGTGTACACGTGGGCAAACGCGGTCTACCTGCTGCCCTACGCCGTACTGGCTGTGCCGATCACCACTGCGGTCTTCCCGCGGCTGGCGGCCGCCTACCAGTCTTCAGACACCGCAGCCTTCGACCTGTACGCCGCGACCTCCACCCGAGCGGTGATGCTCGCGGGAGGCGCAGGTGCCGCACTGCTCGTCGGTACTGCGGTCCCGGTCGCGCGGATCTTCGCGTACAACGATGGCGCTGTGCAGGAGGGACAGGCGTCCTCGCTGGGCGCCGGGCTCGTCGCGTTCGGTCCGGCGGTCATCGGGTTCGGTGTGCTCATGCACCTCGGCCGGGTCCTCTACGCAAGGCATGCGGGTCGCCAGGTCGCCCTCGTCACCGGCGGAGCCTGGCTGGCTGTGGCCATCGCTGGGGTGCTCCTGACCTTGCAGTGGGACGGCTTGGACGCCGTAGGCGCACTAGCCGCGGCGATGTCCGTCGGCATGCTCGCGGGCGCGGTCGTCCTGCTCGTGGTGTTGCGGCGGGTGGCCGGACCTGGTGTGCTCAGCGGGTTGCCGCGCGCCACGATCGCCGCGCTGGTCGGCGCAGTACTGGCCGGAGCCGCCGGGTGGGCAGTGGCGCTACCTGCTGCCGATGGCGGCTGGGGGAGTGCCCTGTTGTTCTCGGTACTCTCCGGCCTCGCCGTCGTGATCGTGTACGCCGTGGTCGCGGTGGCCGTGGATCGTCAGGACGTCCGGGCGTTGCTGCGCCGGGGTGTCCCAACCGCTGTGGAGGAGAAGCAATGAGGATCGGCCTGCTGCTGGCGGAGGCCCGGGGTGGGATCGGCCAGCACGTCGCCTCACTCGTGCCGCGATACATCGCTGCCGGCCACGAGGTGGTCGTCTGCGCGCCACCCGGCACAGCGGAGCACTTCGACTTCGGCGGCGCCACGGTGGTCGGGCAGGCGCCCGGACTCCGTGGCTGCGACGTGATCCACGCACACGGCTACCGGGCCGGCATGGCTGCCCTGCGCGACCGTTCGCACCTGCGGCCGCTCGTGGTCACCTGGCATAACGCGGTGATCGCTCCTGGCCCGCGAGGCCTGGTGATGAAGCTGGGCCAGCGGTTGGTCGCTCGCGGAGCCGACCTGACTCTTGGAGCGTCCAGCGACCTGGTAGAGCTCGCGCGCAGCTTGGGAGCACGAGAAGCCCGCCTGGCCCCGGTGGCGGCCCCCGCGATGCCGGAGGTCCGAACACCCGCTGCCGACGTGCGGGAGGCTCTAGGGATCGGTGAGGCGCCGCTGGTGCTCACTGTGGGCCGGCTGGCTCCGCAGAAGGACTACCCGACCCTGCTGTCCGTTGCCGCCGATGTCGCTGCCACCCATCCGGACGTGGTGTTCGCCGTGGTGGGGGATGGGCCGCTGCGCGACAACCTGCAGTCGCGGATCGACGCAGAGAACCTGCCGGTGCGCCTGCTGGGACACCGCAACGACGTAGCGGACCTCCTCGGCGCCGCTGATGTCTTCCTGCTCACCTCCCACTGGGAGGCCCGAGCTCTGGTGCTGCAGGAGGCGCTGCAGGTCGGTGTACCGGTTGTGGCGACGGCTGTGGGCGGAGTGCCCGAGCTCGTGGGCGACAGCGCAGTACTGGCGTTCCCTGGGGACTCGGCCGGGCTGGCGTCCGGAGTACGGACGGTTCTATCGGAACCTGAGACTGCGGCCGCTATGCGGACAGAAGGCCTGGAGTTGGCCGCTGGATGGCCGGACGAGGACGAGGTGGCGAAGAATCTCCTGGACATCTACGCGGGTCTCGTCGCGACCACTGCTTGACAGGCGGTAGGCTAAAAGCCCGTGGACAGAGCTTCGTTCGGGCAGCAGACCAAGCACGTATTCGTCACCGGTGGCGTGGCCTCCAGTCTCGGCAAGGGGCTGACAGCTTCCAGCCTCGGCAGTCTGCTGACGGCACGGGGCATCCGGGTCACCATGCAGAAGCTGGATCCGTACCTCAACGTGGATCCCGGCACCATGAACCCGTTCCAGCACGGCGAGGTGTTCGTCACCAACGACGGCGCCGAGACCGACCTGGACATCGGGCACTACGAGCGCTTCCTCGACCGGGATCTCTCCCAGGTCGCCAACGTCACCACCGGCCAGGTCTACTCGTCGGTGATCGCGAAGGAGCGCCGCGGTGAGTACCTGGGCGACACCGTCCAGGTCATCCCGCACATCACCAACGAGATCAAGGACCGCATGGTGGCCATGGCCGGTCCCGACGTGGACGTCGTGCTGCACGAGATCGGCGGCACCGTCGGCGACATCGAGTCGCTGCCGTTCCTCGAGGCCGCGCGCCAGGTCCGCCACGACGTCGGCCGCGACAACGTGTTCTTCCTGCACATCTCGCTGGTGCCCTACATGGCGCCCAGCGGCGAGCTGAAGACCAAGCCGACCCAGCACTCGGTCGCCGCGCTGCGCTCGATCGGTATCCAGCCCGACGCCATCGTCTGCCGTGCGGACCGGCCGATCCCGGACAGCGTGAAGCGCAAGATCTCGCTGATGTGCGACGTCGACGTCGAGGCCGTGGTGGCCGCGCCGGACGCGCCGAGCATCTACGACATCCCGAAGGTGCTGCACGGCGAGGGCCTGGACGCGTTCGTCGTACGGCGCCTCAACCTGCCGTTCCGTGACGTCGACTGGACCCGCTGGGACGAGTTGCTGAAGGTCGTGCACCACCCGGCGGACCAGGTCACGGTCGCGCTGGTCGGCAAGTACATCGACCTGCCGGACGCCTACCTGTCCGTCGCAGAGGCACTGCGCGCGGGCGGTTTCGACAACGACGCCAGGGTCAACCTGCGCTGGATCGCCTCCGACGAGTGCGCCACTCCCGAGGCGGCCGCGCGGCTGCTCGGTGACGTGGACGCGATCTGCATCCCGGGCGGCTTCGGTGTCCGCGGCATCGAGGGCAAGATCGGCGCGATCCGGTACGCCCGCGAGTCCGGCATCCCGATCCTCGGTCTCTGCCTCGGCCTGCAGTGCATGGTGATCGAGGTGGCCCGCGACCTGGCCGGCCTGGACTTGGCGAACTCCAGCGAGTTCGACCCGGACGCCGAGCAGCCGGTTGTCGCCACCATGGAGGAGCAGAAGCACATCGTCTCCGGCTCCGGCGATCTCGGCGGCACCATGCGGCTCGGCCTCTACCCGGCGAACCTGGCCGACGGCTCGATCGTCCGCGGCCTGTACGACGCCCCGTCGGTGCAGGAGCGTCACCGGCACCGCTACGAGGTGAACAACGCGTACCGCGACAAGCTCGAGACGGCCGGCCTGGTCTTCAGCGGGCTGTCCCCGGACAACGAGCTGGTCGAGTTCATCGAGCTGGACAAGGCGCTGCACCCGTTCTTCGTCGCCACCCAGGCGCACCCGGAGCTGCGGTCCCGGCCGACCAAGCCGCACCCGCTGTTCTCCGGGCTGATCGCGGCCGCCCTGGTCCGGCAGCGGGAGTCCCGCCTGCCGGTCGAGGATATCGCCTCCGCCAAGAAGACCGCCGGCTCGGCTGCGAAGCCGAAGGCGGAAACGGCGAAGGCTCGATGACGGACCACCCGGAGCTCCGGTACGGCGCCGGCCTGGCCGACGCCCGCGAGAGCTGGCCGGTTGCCTCCTCGGAGATCGTGCACCAGACCGGCCGGGTGATCGCAGTACGGCGGGACATGGTGGTCCCGCCCACCGGCGGCGAACCCTTCGACCGCGACGTCGTCGTCCACCCGGGCGCTGTCGGCGTGGTCGCGTTGGACGAGGACAACCGGATGCTGCTGGTCCGCCAGTACCGGCACCCCGTCGGCTACCGGCTGTTGGAACCACCTGCGGGGCTGCTCGACGTACAGGGTGAGGCTTATCGGCTGGGGGCCGAGCGGGAGCTCTGGGAGGAGGCCGCGACCAAGGCTGCCGACTGGCGGGTCCTGGTCGACGCGTTCACCTCGCCCGGGATGACGAACGAGGCGATCCGCATCTTCCTGGCCCGGGACCTGTCGGAGGCGAACGAGGTCTACGAGCGCTTGCACGAAGAGGCCGATATGGAGACCGCGTGGGCTCCCTTGGCCGACGTGGTCAAGGCGGTGCTCGCCGGTGACCTTCACAACCCGACGCTGGTGATGGGCTCGCTGGCGGCCTGGACTGCTCTCAACGGCGACGGCTTCGACTCGCTGCGGCCTGCTGACGTCCCCTGGCCGGCCAAGGACTCATAGCCCTCGCCCGGCCAGAGACTCAGAGCGCTCGCGCGGTCGGCGTCTGCAGTGCCAGGTAGGGGTCGAGGTCGATGGCGTCCGGCTGGCCGATGGCGGCTTTGGCGATCAGGCCGCGGAACGGGCGGGACATCATCAGCCTGGTCGAGGCGTCGCGCAGCCGGATGCCTGTCTTGGTGAGTGGCATGGCCATCTTGAGTCCACCCGGCGGCAGTTCCATCCGCTGCTCGACGTAGGCCTGCATCCGGGCCTGGTACGCCGGGAACGCATGCTGGTGGTCTCCGTCGGACCTGGCCAGCTCACCCGCGAGCACGTACGCCCCGACGAGTGACAACGCAGTACCGTGCCCCGCGAGCGGTGAACCGCAGTACCCGGCGTCGCCGAGCAGCACGACCCGGCCGCGCGACCACTCCGGTACGACGACGCGGCTGGTGGTGTCGAAGTAGAAGTCGTCCGCGTCGCGGAGCGCGTCCAGCACGTGGCGCGCGTGCCAGCCGACACCCTCGAACGTCTTCTCCAGCAGGGCCTTCTGCTGCTCGACGTCACGCCGGTCGTAGCTCAGCACCGGCGACCGGAAGCTCAGCAACGCCCTCGCGTACTGCGGGTCGTGGTCCGGCCGGAGCCCGACCCAGCGACCTCCTGGGGCCGTGTGGATCTTCATCCAGTGGTTCAGCGGCTCGGGGGACTTCACGGTGAAGAAGGACCCGTAGCCGCCGAGGTGCTGCACGAACTCCGACTCCGGGCCGAAGGCGAGCGAGCGGACTCGCGAGTGCACCCCGTCCGCTCCGACGACCAGGTCGAAGCGACGCTCGGCTCCGTGCTGGAAGGTGACGGCGACGCCCTGGTCGTCCTGCCGCAGCGCGGTCACCGCGTCGCCGTACAGGTATTCGATGCCGGTCGACGTGGCGTCCAGCAGGATCGCGGACAGGTCGCCGCGGAGGATCTCGATCTCCGCGACCGGTCCAGCGCCGTCGAGCAGTTCAGCGGGGAGCGCGGCGGCTCGGCTGCCGTCGGCGCGGACGTACTCGAGGCCGCGCTCGTGCATCTGGCGGTCGCGGACGGCCGGCATCAGGCCCATCCGCTCGACCACCTCGCGAGCGACACCGCGCAGGTCGACGGTCTGACCGCCCGGACGCGGACCCGGGGCGATCTCGACGACGGTCGGGCGGAACCCGTACCGGTGCAGCCAGTAGGCCAGGGCGGGACCGGCGATACCGGCGCCCGAGATCAGGACGGTCTTCGACATTTCGCGGACTTCCTTCCGTGGGGTAGTGCACGTACGGTGTACACGTACAAAGTCACAGATTGACGCTTGGTGAGTCCAGATGCACTAGTGCGGAAGGTGGCCGATGAGGGCAGAAGCAGCGCCGTACCAGCAGATCGCGGCGGAGATCCGGCGGTCGATCGAGAGCGGCAAGCTGCGTCCGGGGGAGCGGGCGCCATCGACGCGTGCACTAGTGCGCGACCACGGCATCGCGATGGCGACAGCCACGAAGGTGCTCGCCACGCTGCAGCAGGAGGGCCTCGTCCACTCCCGCCCCGGCGTCGGCACTGTCGTCGGCCCGCCACCTCGCCCATCGGCAACCCAGCAGCGGGCGCCGGAACCGTCGCTGAACCGGGAGGAAGTAGTCCGGGCTGCGATCGCGATCGCCGACGGCGAGGGGCTCGCGGCGTTGTCGATGCGGCGGGTCGCCACCGATCTCGGCGTCTCCACCATGGCCCTCTACCGGTATGTCGGCGGCAAGGACGCCCTTGTCCTGCAGATGGTCGAAACCGCGGTCGGCGACTTCCCGTTCCCGGCGAAACGTTCCACGAGTTGGCGCGAGGGCATCGAGACTGCCGCCCGCCTGCAGTGGTCGGCTTACCGGGCTCATCTCTGGCTGCCGGCAGCGGTCAGCCTCAGCCGTCCCCAGGCTCTGCCGAACCTGCTGGTGCACACCGACGCCGTACTGCGAGCCGTCTCCGGGTTCGGCGTCGACGCGAGCACCTCGCTGTACGCCGCGATCACCGTGTTCGGCTATGTCCGCGGTGTCGCGCTGAACCTGGAGCCGGAGGCCCGAGCCGAGCAGGACACTGGGATGACCGCGGACGAGTGGGGTGGCCATCAAACGGACCAGTTGGTCGCACTGATCGGCCAGCACGACCTGGCCGGCTTCCGGGCGCTCGACTTCGGCAACTTCGAATTCGACTACGACCTGGACCAGTTGTTCGAGTTCGGCCTCGGAATCATGCTCGACGGGCTGGCGGTGAAGTTGCAGCGGATGCGGTCGCCGCTACGCTGAGTGTTCACGGTAAGTACCTGCTCGCCGAGGACTTCGGCGACGAGTCGGGCCGGCTGCTGGCGCGGGCCCAGCGAGCTGTGAAAACGGTGCTAGAGGCAACAGTCACTCGGCGGCCGACTCGACGAGCTGAAGAACGACCTGGTCCTGCCAGAACAGCTCTGGGACCTCGGCCAGGTCCTGCACGAACAGTCCGTACTCCGCGCCCGCCAGCGCGAGGTGGCTCGTGGGATGGCGACGGCCGAGCTCGAAGCCGTGCTCGGACCGCAGCTGGCCCGCAGCATCGACGCCGCCCGCGACGCCGGCCGAACGCTAGCGCTGCCCGCCGAGTAGCGCAGCCTCTTCCTCAGCTGAGAACCCGGCCTGGAGCGGCGGTTCACCGCGATGCCGGTCCCAGGCGAGCACATCGGCGATCGTGACCGGCAGCGGAGTGGCGGGCATCCCCGCCGCCCGCGCCTTCGCCGAACTCCGCTGGCGGGACGGCCATTCCTCCTCCGGCAACAACAACGGCCCCCGTACTGCGTCCGCCGGCACCGGCACGATCTCCACGTCCTGACCGGCGATCCCGGCGGCCGTCCGGATCACGCCGCCGATGGTGGTCGGCTCGAGCGGCCCTACGGCGTTGAAGGCGCCGGACCTGTCGTCAGCGAACAGTTGGACCACCAACCGGGCGAGATCCCGGCTGTCGATGAGCTGGATCGGCTGGTCCACGCTGCCCGGAAGAGCCACCCGGCCGCCGCGGGCGCCTCGTCGTACCCAGTAAAGGACTGTGTCCGAGGAGTCGTAGGCGCCGGCGACCTTGCCCGGCCGGACGATAGTGGCGCGGTCTCCGTAGCGGGCAAGTACGTCGTCCTCGCACGCGACCTTGCAGCGCCCGTAGGTCTCGTTGTCGAGCTGATCAGCGGCCCGCAACGGCTCCCGGCGCGGCGTGGACTCGTCCGATCCCGGGGCCACTCCGGTCCGGAGGTAGACCGCGTGGCTGGAGATGAAGACGTAGCGGCCGGCCCGGTCGCCGAGCGCGTCCATGGCGCCGTCCACCTCCCGGCTCTGGTAGGCGCTGACGTCGACGACGGCGTCCCACTCGCCGCGTTCGAGAGCCCGGTAGTCGCCGGTGTCGCGATCGCCGATCAGCCGCGCGGCCTCGGGGAAGAGGTCGGTGCCGGTCTTGCCCCGGCTGAAGAGGGTGACCTCGGCGTCGTGGCGCAGCGCGTCGCTCACGATCGCCCGGCCGACGAACGACGTACCGCCGAGAACCAGGATCCGCATGGGCTCGACCGTAGTGTTCCGCCCGCGTCGGTGCGACCGGATTAGGGTGCAGGGTATGAGTCGGACTGTGGTTGTTGCTGGTGGCACGGGTGGGCTGGGGGCGGCGGTTACGGGGGCGTTTCTCGGGGCTGGGTGGCGGGTTGTCGTGCCGGGGCGGCGGGCGGAGTCGCTGGCTGAGTTGGGGTCGCACGAGCGGCTGCAGACCGTGGTGGCTGATCTGTCCGATCCTGCTGACGCGGCTGAGGTTGCTCGGGTCGCGGCCGCAGATGGAGGTGCTCCGGTGCGGGCTTTGCTCAACCTGGTAGGCGGATTCGCGTCCGGTGGGCGGCTGCACGAGACGCCGATCGAGGACTTCGAGAGTCAGTTGCGGTTGAACCTGCGCCCGACGTACCTGATCACGCAGGCGGTCCTGCCGCACCTGCTCGCCGGTGGTGGCGGATCGATCGTCTGTACGTCGAGTGGCTCGGCGCTGAAGCCGTTCTCGGGAGCGGCCGGGTACATCACCGCCAAGGCGGGCGTGCTCGCCCTCGCCGACGCGCTGAACGCGGAGTACGCGAAGGACGGCATCCGCGTGAACGTGATCCTGCCGGGCACCATCGACACCCCGGCCAACCGCGCCGCCAGGCCCAAGGCCGACACCAGCAAGTGGACGCCGCCGTCCCGGATCGCCACTGTGCTGCGCTTCCTGGCCGAGACCGACGGCGTCAGGGGCGCCCGCATTCCGGTGTGACCAAGGCCGCTGTCCACAACCTCAGGCAGCGGCTTGCGCAGTATTCGAACCTCTGTGCGATGCTTGGGGAATGGGGAGCAACAGGCGCTATCCGCGCGAACCGCCGCCGGATCACAAGCGGCGCCACTGCTGGGTTCTCGGTACTGCGTACGAGCGCGGCCCCTGGCCAGGGCTGATCCTGGAGTGGCGGCGGAGCAACTCCGACGACTGGATGGCCCGGGTGGTCTACGTGCCGAACCCTAAGGAGGCGAAGTCCGTCGAGGCGTGGTTCGCGGCCGGGTTGCTGCGCCCGCTGGAGCCGTCCAGGGTGCCGCAGGGGCAGGTGGACTTTCGGTGACCGGGACGTCGCCGGTTGAACTGTGGGTGAACGAACCCTCACGGTTGTCACCGTCGGTGAGGTACACATGAGGTGGGGGTAAACCGTTCGGCCCGGCCCGGCGTCTGAAGAGGTGTGCGGCGTGGGTACTTGTCGCACGAACCCTCGGGGCTGACAGGGGAGGCCATGGGTCGTCGATCCCGCGCCAAGCGCGCCGACAGTGCTTCCAGCCGTGTGTCCGGCCAGGCATCCGACACTGCGTCCGATGCGTCGGACCCCGCCGACGTGCCCGCGAGCGACGACGCGCCCCCGAGCAGCGACGCCGCTGAGCAGATCCGCGACCGCCTCGAGGCGACCCCGAGCGAGGCGCCGCCGAGCGAACCACCCCCGCGCGAGCCGCCGCGCGAGCCGCAGCCGAGCGAGGCGCCCGCGAGTGGTGCCCTCGTGAGCAGTGCGGTCAGCAGCCCAGCGGGGCGTCCGGTGAACCGGTCGCTGCCGCGGTCGCTGTGGTTGACGCTGTTCGGCGCGCTGCTGCCCGGGCTCGGCCTGGTGATCGGCGGGCGCAAGCGGCTCGGGGCGTTCGTGCTGACCCTGTGGATCGGCCTCGTCGGCCTCGCCGTCTACGTCACGCTGACCCGGCGCGAGGACGTGCTCGCTGCCGCGGTGGTGCCGAGCCGGTTGCTGGCCACCAGTGTCCTGATCGGCGCGGTGGCTCTGCTCTGGATCGTGGTGATCGTCGGCTCGCACCGGTTGTTGCGTCCGGCAACTGCCGGCCGGGGTGCCCGGTTCACCGGCGCCCTGCTGGTCGGGGTGCTCACCTTCGCGATCGCTGCGCCGGCCGCGCTCGCAGTACAGAGCGTGCTGGCCCAGCTCGACCTGGTGCAGAACGTCTTCGTCGCCCAGGACGAGAGCAAGAGCGCGACCCGGCCGTCGACCGTCAACGTGAAGGACCCGTGGGAGGACCGGCCCCGGCTGAACCTCTTGCTGCTCGGCGGCGACGACGGTCCGAGGCGGGTCGGGGTTCGTGCCGACACGGTGATCGTCGCCAGCATCGATACGAAGACCGGCGACACCTCGCTCATCTCGATGCCGCGGCAACTGACCTTCATGCCGTTCCCGAAGGACTCGCCGCTGCGTCGGTTCTATCCGAACGGCTTCGGGCAGGAGGGACTGAGTCTCGAGGGCCGGCTGGAGTGGATGCTGACCGCGATGTACCAGAACATCCCGGAGGCACATCCCGGCATTCTCGGGCCGTCCGACAACGAGGGCGCCGACGTGGTGAAGCAGTCGGTCGGCGAGGCGACCGGGTTGAAGATTGACTACTACCTGCAGGTCAACCTGCAGGGCTTCGACGACATCGTGGACGCGCTAGGCGGGATCACCGTCAACGTCAACGAGCGGGTGGCGATGGGCGGCATCAGCAGCTCGCACATCCCGCCGGGCCAGTGGATCGAGCCCGGCCCGAACCAGCACCTGAACGGCTTCCGCGCCCTCTGGTTCGCCCGCGGCCGGTACGGCGCCGACGACGACCAGCGCCAGATCCGTCAGCGATGCGCGATCAAGGGCATCGTCGACGCGGCCGACCCGACCACCCTGGCCACGAAGTACCAGGCCATCGCGAAGGCCGGCAAGAACCTGCTCCGCACCGACATCCCGCAGGAACTCCTGCCCGCCCTGATCCAACTCGCCTTCAAGGTCAAGTCGGCGACCGTTTCGAACGTCGCCCTGGACGTCTCGAAACTCCGCCTCAAGTACCTCCACCCCGACTACGAGGGCCTCCGCGAAACAGTCGAGAAAGCCCTGTCCGCCAAGCCGGAACCCCCAAGTGCGGCGGCCGGCGCCGGCCCCACCCCCGGCAAGAGCACACCGCCCGGCAAGAGCACCTCGCCCGGCAAGCCGGCAACCTCCGGCAAGGCGACGCCCCCCGCGCCGACCGAGAACCTCGAGGACGCCTGCGCCTACCACCCCACCACCGACCAACCCGACAGCTGACCGCGCCCCAGACCGCAGCGGTCGGCCGTTTCCCTGTGGATGAGCTGTCCTGATCCTGCCATCAGCGGATCTATCAGCTGTGCGACTGTGGACAACTTGACCGCTTCCGGCCAATCGTCAGAGTCCTTGTAAATAAGGGCTTTCTGGTTCGAAACTGTCCGTGGAGATGTCTAGGCTCCTGGGTATGGAACTCGTGGATCTGCGACCGCCGTGCTCGATGAGCGGCAGCGAACTGCTGACCGCTCTCGACGCACTGCACGTCGACATCTCCACGCGCCTGACCTACCGGCTGCAAATCCTCGAACGCCTCGACGAGATCGGCTACGCCAAAGAACTCGGCGCTCCCGACACCATCCACCTGCTGTCGCTGCGTCACCGCCTCGACCTCGCCGACGTTCGCCGGGACCTCAAGCTTGCCACCACCTTGAGCAAATACCCGGCCGTCGCCGCCGCCCTCCCCGACGCTCTCACAGCGACTGTTCACGACCCCACCGATGTCCTCGATGCCGATGCCGATGACGGTGTGGTCGAAACGCCACAGTCGATGCCGGTTGTGCTGCATCCTGCCCAGGCGGAGGCGATCGTCACCGCGTTGGAGAAGATCCCCACTGCCGCGATGGTGCCAGAGGAGGACCTGGAGGTCGCGGAGAGGGAAATGGTGAAGGCGGCCCGCCACCTGACCCCCATCGAGTTGCGAAAGCTCGGCAAGCGAGTCCGCGACACTCTCGACACCGACGGCCCCCAACCGGCCGAGGACAAGGCCTACCTCCGCGAGAACCTGTGGCTGAAGGAGGCTGATCACGGCCTCAAGTTCGGCGGCTTCCTGGCCAACGAGAACGCCGAAGCATTGAAGACCGCGATCCACGCCCTCGCGAAGCCCCACAAAACCATCGACGGCGAGCTGGATCCCCGCCCCCGCGACAAGCGCCAAGCCGACGCCCTCTCCACCCTGCTCGCCATCGCCGCGGGCGCCGACGACACCGGCCACCGCAACCTCGCCATCTCGGTCACCATCGACTACAACGACCTCAAAGCCGCCATCTCGAACACCAACGGCGACACCGTCAGCGAGGCCAGCGAGGGCAGGGCGGCGCCCGGGCAGTTCGGTGCCGTCGACGCTGCCGGCATCCCAACGGCGTACGGGAATCAACGCACGACTGGTACAGGCGATCTCATCTACGGCGGCAGCCTGTCCGCGGGCGCGATCCGCCGGCTCGCCTGTGACGCGGGCATCATCCCGATCGTGCTCGGCTCGAACTCCGAGCCCTTGGACGTCGGCATGCTGCAACGATTCGTCAACCGCGCAATGCGCCGGGCGCTGATCAGGAGAGACAAGGGCTGTGTGGTGTGCGGAGCGCCACCGATCCACTGCGACGCCCACCACCTGATCCACTGGGCAGACGGCGGCCCCACCGCGCTGTGGAACCTCGTCCTGCTCTGCAAAGCCCACCATCGCGGCGTCCACGCAGGCCACTGGACCATCAAGATCCACGACGGCGCCGTCGCCGTATCCCGCCCCACCTGGGCCGACCCGCCCGCGCCGCGCCCCACGCCATTGCGGCTCCCCGTGCCCGGTGATCCACCAACTCCAGCACCACCAACCACAACCTCCACCCGGACACCCGCCCGGGCGCACACCCCTGCCTCCACTGGCGCTGCCGTGCTCGCACAGGCACCTGCGCGCGCGGTACGAGCATGGCCTTACGTCACCGACGTCCCTTGGATCTCCGCGGCTGAGGCCATCCGCCTCAATCCCTGGGGCACCGACAACACCGCCTCCCCAGGCCCGTGACCGCCACCGCTACCCGGGCCGCCACCGCTCACCGGGCCGCCACCGCCCACCGGACCGGCGCGAACCACCCGACAGCGCCGTCTGCGCCTGCTACCAGGCACGGACGGACCTACCAGTCCGAGTGGGCGCCGCGGTACCGGCAGTTGGGACGAGACCGCCTGTCCGGCTGTCGCCGGTACGGCCAACGCCTGGCTGCCTGGCCGTCGGCGGCGGCGGTGGCGGTGGAGTTGGCTGTTCGGCGGTGCGGCTGAAAGCTTGTGGAAGTCGAGTGTCGATCTGGTGGTGACCCGGTCGACGTGAGAGTAAGTGTTCGGAGACTTCGACCAGGGGAGTAGACAGCGATGCGCTACATGATCATCAACAAGGCTGACGAGAACACCGAGGCGGGGCGGTTTCCCAGTGACGAGGTCGTCGAGGGGGTCGGCAAGCTGATGGACGACCTGACCAAGGCGGGTGTGCTGCTGATCGGCGAGGGTGTGCACCGCAGCGCGCTGGGTGCCCGGGTGAAGGTGTCCGGGGGTAAGCGGACCGTCACCGATGGCCCGTTCGCCGAGACCAAGGAGCTGATCGGCGGCATCATCGTCATCGACGTACGCAACAAGGACGAGGCGATCGAGTGGGCCGCCCGGCTGGCCGAGGCGCTCGACGCCGAGGTCGAGCTCCGCAAGGTGGTCGAGGAAGCCGACTTCGCTCCGGACTCAGGGCTCTACCAGCAGTAGACACCGCCTCCCGTCGAGAAGCTCAACCAACGGCAGTCGAGCGGGGCCCGCGCCTTCAACGCGGGCCTGTGCCGCGGCTGTGGGTGTGGTCCGAGGGCGCGGCTGTGCCTCCGGCGCGGGTGTGGGCCTGACCGCGGTGTAGGGCTTCGGTGGGGTGGCGCTTGCTGTTGGGCCGGGGGTGGGGTTCTATCGGTCGGGTGACGGTAGCGGACACGTACGGGGACACGCACGGGGCGATCGATGCGGTCTGGCGGATCGAGTCGGCGAGGATCATCGCCGGCGTCGCGCGGATCGTGCGGGATGTCGGCCTGGCCGAGGAGCTGGCGCAGGACGCGCTGGTGGCGGCGCTGGAGCAGTGGCCGGAGTCGGGCGTGCCGAACAACCCCGGCGCCTGGCTGATGGCGATCGCCAAGCGGCGTGCGATCGACCTGATCCGGCGCAAGGAGACCTACCAGCGCAAGCTCGCCGAGATGGGCCACGAGCTGGAGATCGACGGCGACAGTGTCGAGGACGACGTAGAGGCGATCCTCGACGAAACGATCGAGGACGATCTGCTCCGGCTCGTCTTCACCGCCTGCCACCCGGTGCTGACCACGGACGCCCGAGTGTCACTGACGCTCCGGCTGCTGGGCGGCCTGAAGACCGACGAGATCGGCCGGGCGTTCCTGGCGCCCGAGGCGACCATCGCGCAGCGGATCGTGCGGGCCAAGCGCAACCTCGCGAAGGCCGACGTGCAGTTCGAGGTCCCCACCGGCGATGACCTGATCCAGCGCCTGTCGTCGGTGCTCGAGGTCGTCTACCTGATCTACAACGAGGGGTACTCCGCGACCGCGGGTGACGACTGGATGCGTCCGGCCCTGTGCAACGAGGCGATGCGGCTCGGCCGGCTGCTGGCCGAGCTGATGCCGGGGGAGCCTGAGGTCCACGGCCTGCTTGCGCTGATGGAGCTCCAGGCCTCGCGCGCGAACGCCCGGGTCGGCCCGAACGGCGAGCCCGTCCTGTTGCTCGACCAGGACCGCCGCCGCTGGGACCGGCTGCTGATCCGCCGCGGTCTGGAGAGCATCGACCGCGCCTGGACCCTCGGGGGCACCCCCGGCCCCTATCTCCTGCAGGCGGCCATCGCAGCCTGTCATGCCCGGGCCGCCGAGGCCGATGACACCGATTGGGCTCGAATCGCGGGTCTGTACGACGTACTGGCGCAGGTGACGCCGTCGCCGGTGGTGGAGCTCAACCGGGCGGTGGCGATCTCGATGGCCTTCGGGCCGGAGCGGGGGCTCGTCGCGGTGGATGCGCTGGCCGATGAGCCGTCGCTGAAGGACTACCACCTGCTGCCGAGCGTGCGAGGCGACCTGCTGTTCAAGCTGGGCCGGCTCGACGAGGCGCGGGTGGAGTTCGAGAAGGCGGCCGGCCTGACCCGCAACGAGCGCGAGCGCGCCCTCCTGCTCGACCGGGCGGCGGCCTGTTAGGTGCCAGCGACCGCCCGAGCGACGCGGGCGCGGGGGCTGGAAAGTTTCTCGGCCGGGGGTGTCGATTCAGCCCTTCGATGTTCGACGCAGTGGTGCGGCCAGGTGATCGGCACCGGGCTCGCTCACACCGGGCCAATCGAGACGTTGGCCCTCTGAGAAGGAGCACCACCATGGAAAACGTCATCTCGGCCGACGGCACCTCCATCGCGTACGACCGGCTCGGCGACGGCCCCGCTGTCGTCCTGGTCTGCGGCGGATCGGTGGACCGGATGTCGAACGCCCCGCTGGCCGCCTTGCTCGCGCAGGACTACACCGTCTACAACTATGACCGCCGTGGCCGGGGCGACAGCGGCGACGCCGAGGTCTATGAGGTCGAGCGGGAGTTCGAGGACCTGGACGCGATCTTCGCCGTCGCCGGCGGCTCGGCGCATCTCTACGGGACCTCGTCCGGAGCCGCGCTCGCACTGCTCGCCACCGCCGCCGGCCGTCCGGTGAACCGCCTGGCGCTGTGGGAGCCGCCGTACATCCTCGAAGGCACTCGCGAGCGCCCGCCGGCCGACACCGCGTCGATCTACCGTGAGTTCGTGGCGGCCGGTCGCAGGGACAAGGCCGCGGAGTACTTCATGGCCGAGGTCGTCGGGCTGCCGGCCGAGTTCGTCGAGATGGCGAAGGCGTCGCCGTGGTGGCCCGCTCAGGAGGCGATCGCGCACACGCTCGCGTACGACGCGACGGTGATGGGCGACTACTCGGTCCCGGTCGAGGCGATCGCCGCTGTCATCCAGCCGACGCAGGTGCTGACCGGCGGCGCCGCCGGGGAGTGGATGAAGCTCGGCAACCAGGCCGTCGTGGATCAGTTGAAGGACGGCAGCCACCGCGTGCTGCCCGACCAGGAGCACAATGTCGACCCCGCCGTACTGGCGCCCGCGTTGAAGGAGTTCTGGGGATGAACGCCGTGGTCTCGAAGGATGGAACGAAGATCGCGTACGACCGCCGCGGGGAGGGGCCCGCGGTCGTCCTGGTCGACGGCGCGCTCTGCAGTCGCGCGCAGGGACCGATGCCCGAGCTGGCTGAACTGCTGGCCGCGGGATTCACCGTCTACAACTACGACCGGCGCGGCCGGGGCGACAGCGGCGACACGGCGGAGTACGACGTCGATCGCGAGGTGGAGGACCTGGCCGCGGTGATCGAGGAGGCGGGCGGGTCGGCGTACGTGTACGGCACGTCCTCCGGTGGGGCGCTGGCGCTGCGGGCCGCGGCGGCCGGAGTACCGATGACCAAGCTGGTCGTGTTCGAGGCGCCGTTCGTGGTCGACGACCAGCGCCAGATCCCGCCGACCTGGGTCGAGGACCTGCGCGGCCTCGCCGACCGCCCGGGCGACGCGATCAAGTACTTCATGACCAAGGGGATCGGGTTGCCGGGCTTCGTCGTCACGATGATGAAGCTGATGCCGGCCTGGAAGCCGATGAAGGCCGTCGCGCACACCGTCTGGTACGACGCGGCGATCCTCGGCGACAACGTCAAGGGCAAGCCGCTCGACGCGTCCCAGTGGAGCGGGGTGACCGCTCCGGTGCTGGTCGTCGGCGGTGGCAAGAGCCCAGCCTGGATGCGCACCTCCGTCAAGGCGGTCGCGGACGCGGTACCGGGAGCGGCGCACCAGGAGATCCCGGGGCAGAACCACATGATCAAGGCGACGGCGATCGCGCCGGTGCTGACGGAGTTCTTCGGAGGTGGGTCACGATGAAGTTCCGGACCACGTTGCAGGGCACCACCACGACCGGGATCGAGGTGCCCGAGGAGGTCATCGTTGCGCTCGGCAAGGGCAAGAAGCCGCCGGTGGTCGTCACCGTTGCCGGATACACCTACCGCAACACCGTCGCGGTGATGGGCGGCCGGTACATGATCTCGCTGAGCGCGAAGAACCGCGAAGCGGCCGGGGTGGCCGGCGGGGACGAGATCGAGGTCGAGCTCGAGCTGGACACCGAGCCGCGGGAGGTCGCCGTACCGGAGGACTTCGCGGCGGCGCTCGCTGCGGAGCCGAAGGCGCGGGCGTTCTTCGACGGGCTGTCGTACAGCCAGCGCAGCTGGTTCGTGCTCGGGATCGAGGAGGCGAAGAAGCCGGAGACCCGGCGGAACCGGATCGAGAAGGCGGTGGAGCGGCTCGCCTCCGGCCGCGGCCAGCGCTGAACCGCAGTCACACCCGTTACGTCCGAAGAACCTTGGCCACCAGGCCGAGGTTCTTCGGACGTGAGAGGTTCGATCAGAGCGTGATCAGACCGCCGGCGTTCGCGCGGGCCGCGTCGAAGCGGGCCTGGGCGTCCGCCCAGTTCACGACGTTCCACCAGGCCTTGACGTAGTCCGGCTTCACGTTCTTGTACTGCAGGTAGAAGGCGTGCTCCCACATGTCCAGCATCACGATCGGGATCTGCCCGGCCGGCAGGTTGGCCTGCTGGTCGTACAGCTGGTGGATCAGCAGGTTGCCCTGCAGCGCGTCCCAGCCGAGGATCGCCCAGCCGGAGCCCTGGATCGTGGTCGCCGCCGCGGTGAAGTGGGCCTGGAACGCGTCGAACGAGCCGAACGCCTCGTCCAGCGCGGCGCCGAGCTCGCCGTCCGGCTTGTCGCCGCCGTCCGGGGACAGGTTCTTCCAGAAGATGGAGTGGTTGACGTGTCCGCCGAGGTTGAAGGCGAGCGTCTTCTCCAGACCGACGATCGAGCCGAAGTCACCCTTCTCGCGGGCCGCGGCCAGCTTCTCCAGGGTGTCGTTCAGGGCGTTCACGTACGTCTGGTGGTGCTTGGAGTGGTGCAGCTCCATGATCTCGCCGGAGATGTGCGGCGCCAGGGCGCCGTAGTCATAGGAGAGATCCGGAAGCGTGTACGACGTGGTCAACTCTGCTCCTTCGTCAGGGCCCCGAAGGGCCGTTCTGCTGCGAGTCCGAGGGGTGCGCGGACCCGGTGCCCGTCGGGGCGCCCGGCCTAACCCACCTCCAGGCTCTACCTTGAAACTTCAACCAGTGTTGAGGTCAAGCGACACATGGTGCCGCCTCGACCCGCTCCGGCAGTCGCGGTCGGTGGACCGCACGGGCCCACCGGCAGCTCCTAGTCTGCCCCTTCGGTCCACCGGTCCGTAGGCGGCCTCGCAACAGTTCACCCTGTGGTCGCCCGAGAGTCCGTCGTCAGCTGTCGGCCAGGACCGTGCGCAGGGTGGGGGCGAACGCGTCGGGGTGTTCCGCGAAGCCGGTGTGGTCGCCCCGGAAGCGGAGCGGGACGACGCCCAGTCCAGCGGCCAGCGCGGTCGAGGTCCGCTCGCAGAGCTGGCCGGCCGAGTCCTCGCCGATGCCGACCACGATGTGCACAGGGCCGTCTCGCAAGGCATCGACATCCGGCTGCCAGCCGACGCTCTCGCCCAGCTCATGCGTGAACCAGAACCGCTCGTCGGCGACCGACTGCGGATCCCGCTCGCCGCCGAACAAGCCTTCGATCGCGTCCTCGGGCAGGAAGATGTTCGCCTGCGCGAAGAACTTCCGCCAGGCACCGATCACGTCGCCGGACCGATAGGTCGCGCGCATATCCGCCGACAGTGCGTGCTGCTCGGCCCGGTCGTCGAGCAGGTTCAGCAGCGGTGGTTCGTGGGCGATCACGGTGCTGACCACGTCGGGGTGGTGTTGCGCCAGCGCGAGCACGCTGACCGCGCCACCGCTCGAACCGAAGGCGATGGCCGGTCCGGCGCCGACGTGGGAGATCAGGGCGGCGAGGTCACCGGCCCGCTGCTGCGGGGTCGAGTCCTGCTCGGGATCGTCGAGCAGGCTGCGGTTGATCCCGCGCGAGTCGGTCGTCAGCACGGTGTACTCCGTGGCGAGCAACTCCGCCAGCGGCGCGAACGACCGGGCGTCCATGGGTGCGCCGACGAGGACGACGAGCGGACCGGTACCGCGCACTTCGTAGTACAGGCGGGCGTCGTCGACGTCGAGGGTCAGGGCGGTCAGGGTCTGGTTCATCAGGTGCTCCTCATGGTGGTGGTTCTTCTTTCCGCCTCGCTGGTCGCGAGGTACTGGTTCAGGACGGCGGGTGCTGCGGCGGCTACCAGGACCGCGAGCGCCGCCGGGATCAGGAGGGCGGTCGGTAGCCCGGCCCGGCCGGCGACCGAGCCGATCAGAGCGGGGCCGACGAGGCCGCCGCCGTAGCTGATGGTGGTGACGGTCGACAGGCGGCGGGCAGAGGCGCCGGACGTGCCCAGCGCGCTGACCACCACGGGCCAGACCACCGCCATCCCGGCGCCGGCGAGCACCCAGCCGACGATGGCCGTGCCGACCCGCGGCGTTGGGGCGGCGCCTGCCAGCAGGACCAGCCCGTACCCCGCTGTCGCGGTTCCTCCGGCGATCCGGATCGTCAATGCCGGCCCGAGTCGCGCACGCACCGGGTCGCCGGCGAAGCGCACGACGGTCATCGCGACGAAGAAGGCGGTGTAGACGAGCGACCCGACCGCGGTAGTAGCCCCCAACACCCGCGTCGCATGCACCCCGGCCCAGTCCGTCGCCGCCCCCTCGGTGAGAAATGCCGCCGCCCCCACCACCCCAAGCCCAACCACCAGACCAACCCGACGTGGCTCAGGCTGGGCGGCCTCGCGTGCAGACTCGGGGCCAGGGACCGGGTGCAGGTTCCTGCTGAGGGCGAGGGTGGTGGTGAACAGGACGGCGGCGCCGGTCAGCAGTAGTGGCTGGACGTCTACACCGAGGTGCAGGCCGGCAGTGACCACGGCGCCTCCGAAGACTGCGCCGAGGGTCCAGGTGCCGTGCATCGTCGCCATCACCGGCCGGCCGGTCGCCCGCTCGGCACCTACCGCCTGCAGGCTGAGGGCGACATTGAGTGCGCCCGACAGCATCCCGAGCACGACGGCCGACACGGTCAGTACGCCGGCCGACGGTGCCAGCGCCGTGAGAGCCAGCGCCAGCGACGCGCTCGGCATCGTCCACCGAAGCAGACGTTGACCAGTCCACCGATCCGCCAGACGTCCGGCGATCGGCATCGCCACCAAGGCGCCGACTGCTAGAGCCATCAGCAGCCCACCCAGCCGTCCGGCGCCGAGGTCAAGCCGCACGTCGGTGGCCGGCAACGTCGCACCCCACAACGCGTTCAGTACGCCGGTCACGCCGTAGCAGCCGGCGGTCCGTCCTCGTGCTCCCATGCCTCGACCATGAGGCAGCCGACGGCCCGGACGCCAACACCTGTTGGGCGCCTATTCACGCAGCTGGTGTGTTAATAAGGTGAGGTGCCCGACGACCTCGAGATCCGGCTGCTGCGGTACTTCGTCGTCGTGGCGGAGGAACTGCACTTCAGCCGCGCCGCCCAGCGGCTCTTCATCGCGCAGCAGGCGCTCAGCCGCGACATCCGCCGGCTGGAGGACCGCCTCGGCGTCCGGCTGCTCGACCGCACCACCCGTCGCGTCGAGTTGACGCCCTCGGGACGCAAGCTCCTGGTCCGCGCTCGCGAACTGCTCGCCCTGCACGACCTCACCGTCCGCGAACTCCGCGGCGAGGCTCCGTCGTTGACCGTCGACGTGGTCGGCCCCGGGCTCACTCCGGCGCTCGTGCTCGCCGCGGCCCGGCGGAACGCGCCCGATTTGGAGTTCTTCGCGCGCTTCCACACCGGTACCGAGCTGGCGGTGCCGTTGCTCCTGTCCGAGCGTCTGGACGTGAGTTTCGGCCGCAATCTCACCCAGGCCGACGGCCTGCGGGAGCGCGTAGTACGACATGAGCCGCTGGCGGTCCTGATCCCTGAGCGGCACCCGCTCGCCGAGCTTGCCGCCGTTCCGCTGGAGGCCCTGCGCGGGACCGGTGTGTGCTTCCGGGCCGGGAATCACGCGACGGCGGCGTGGGACCACGCAGCACTCCAGCTGCTCGCGCCCTTCGGTGTCGACAGCGGCGGTGCTCATCCCCACGTCCAGGGCGCCGACGAACTCGCGCAGCACGTCCGCGACCGCGACGCGCCGATCCTGACGATGACCACCCAGCCCGCGGTTCCAGGCGCCGTACTGCGGCCTCTCGTGGATCCGGTGGTTCTCTACCCGTGGTCGATGATGTGGCGAGCCGACCTCGTTCATCCTGCGCTGGATGCCCTCAATGAGGCAGTCGACGAGCTCGCGGCCGACGACTGGCTGTCGATCCCGCCCGGAGCCTGGCTCCCCGAGCCAGAAGCATCCGCCAGACGGTGACGGCGAGAACACGCCAGCCCCATTCAGCCCTTGCCGGGTAGGGATCGGCGGAGAACCCGACACACTGCAGATCTCGGCGACCTGCAGTCCCGGGCGAGTGACGAACTCGCCGCCGACGAGCAGCCGGAACGTGTCGTGTTCGGCGTCTCGCTCGATCCAGACCAGTTCGCCGGTCGCGGTCTGGTTCGGCGTACCGGTCAGGATGTCGACCCAGTTGCTGTCGGCAACTTCCCGGACCGGCGTGGTGGAGCCGGTCGAGGGGTCGACCTCGAGCAGGTGGAGGCAGGACTGGTCGCGCGTCTGGACGGCGATCACCGGGTTGCCGGCCGCCCAGACGACCTGGACGAGGTACTCGAACCGCTCCCGGTCCCACCGCACCTCACGTCGTTCGCCGGCCAGGTCGACGACGTACAGGCTGACGTCCGCGTTGGCGGTGCCGGCGACCGGGTAGCGGAACGGCGTCGGCGCCTTCTCGGGCTGCATGGGTCCGCCAGATACCGAAGCTGCACAGGACTTTCGTCCACCCGGGCGACCAGCAACCGCTGACCGTCGGGCGCCCACCAGAAACCCTCGCCGCGTTCGGCCGCCAGGTCGACGACCGACAGCTCCCCTTGGCGGAGGACCGACAGCAGGGCGCCGGCACCACCCCGGTACGCCGCTGCCGCGGTGACCCGCCGCTCTCGGCGATCCGTCGTGTCGTAGACCCACAGGGCCTCGTCCCGCAGGAAGGTGACGAACCGCCCGTTGTCGACGACGGCGAACGCACTCGCGGCGCCGGCGCGGAACCTCTTGGTCCGCGCCAGCTGCTGCGGCAGATCCTCGGCCATCGGTTCCCCTCCGTCGGCGGCACCCTGCGGACGGCCAGCCTGTCGGGGCCGGGGTTCCAAGAGGTTCCGGCCGGACCATCCGATCAGGACGTGAAACCGAGCTTGCGGAGCAGATCCTGGTGGGCGAACTGGCCGTAGTACTCGACGAGCTCGGCGATCCGGTCGTCCCGGAAGGTCGCGCGAATGATCAGCCGGTTCTCGTACTTGTCGCCGTCGAGGAACTCCGCGACCATCCGCTCCTCGATGACGGCGACGGCGGGATCGACGGTCTGGTGGAACAGGACATCGTGGACGGCGATGCTCCGGGCTTGTGCGACCAGTCCGTTGAAGGCTGCGCGCAGCGTCTCGTGGCCGGTCAGGACGGGTGGCATACCGGGCACCGGCAAGGCAGCCTCGTAGCGGCAGTCCTCGGTCCAGCACTCGACGAACGCCTCGATGTCACCGGCGTACAGCAGCTTGCTGGAGCGGCTCCAGGTCGCTTCGTTCCTGTTCCGGGCGGCGACGAGATCGACAGCGGGAATTGTGTTCGTGGTCATGGTGGTTCTCCTCAACTCATAGATTCGGGTTCAAAGGCCGGGCGACTTCGGTTCGAAAGGTCAGGCGATGAGGCCGACACCGCGTGGCGGCGTGGTGGTTCCGTGCATCCGGCGGGCGTAGCGGCGGAAGGCGCGGCGGCCGAGCGGCGGCAGCAGGCGGCGTACCGGCGCGGGGAGCTTGCGAAGCTCGAGGTCGATCACTTCCGGATCGCCTTCGTAGAGCATCATCCCGAAGCCCAGCACCATCTTCCGCTTCGGGATCGAGGACATCCCCTGCTCGGTGAACTCCTCCCACTCCGCCGCCGTGAGCTGCCTGGCCATGATCGGCAGCAGGTGCGTCTCCTCCGCGTGCAAGTGCTCGAACAGGGCCGCGCACAGGGTGTCGAGGACTGACGCGAGGTGCTCGCCGTCGGTGCCTGATGCCGTGCGACGCCACGTGTCCACCGCCTGGTGGGCCTGATCCAACTGCTCGGCCACCTGCTCGTGCTGGCTCTGCATCACGTGCACCAGCGGCGCGAGCTCGTGCGGAACGCGCTTGAGCAACGCCTCCCACAGCAGGTCGTCCTCGATGGTGTGATGGTGATGCAGCAGCGACAGGAACAACTCCACGTGGTCCGCCACCGCCGCGGTTCGCCGGCGGTCGCCGGCCGCGGTCCGCCGTACGGCGGCAGGGCTCAGCCCCAGCTCGCGGCGGAAGTTGCTGTGCGCCACCTTCATCATCCGTACGTCGGTGAGCCCGGGTCCGTGCAGCCGGTGCTCGTCCGTGGTCCGGTTCGTCATCGCCCTTCCTTCCTCTCGGGTGATCCGCTTCCTCTTGGCTGGACCGGTTCCTCTCGGACGGTCCGGCTTGCTGTCGGATGCTCCGATCGTGGGACCGGGCTCTTGGAAGTCGCCTGGAGCCGACTTGGAGGCATCCGCTGACAACCGGAGGCCGGCCGGTTAGGTTCGAGGCGTGCGGTTTCGGGTGTTGGGGCCAATGGAGGTTCTCGATGCCGACGGGGGGCTGGTCCAGCTCGGTGGCCAGAAGCAGCGAGCCCTGCTCGGCCTGCTGATCGCGTCCGGCGGCCGGGTCGTCCCGGTGTCCCGCCTGGTGGATGAGCTGTGGGGCGAGGACCCGCCGCCGAAGGTCCTGGTATCGGTGCAGTCCTACGTGGCGAATCTCCGCCGGGTGCTCGAGCCGGACCGGGCGGCCCGGGCGCCGGCCCGGGTCATCGTCACTCAGCCGCCGGGCTATTCGCTGGCCGCCGCCGAGCTCGACGTGGTCGAGTTCGAGGAGTTGGTGAGCGCCGGCCGCGAAGCCCTGGCGACCGATCCGGGCCGGGCCGGCGACCTCCTCCGCGCAGCGGCGAGCCTCTGGCGTGGCGACCCGTACGCCGACCTCACCGCCCTTGCGCCGGCGCTGGCAGCCGAGGCCGCGAGGCTGGTGGAGCTCAGCCTGCTCGCCACCGAGGACCGGTTCCGGGCCGACCTCGCGTCGGGCCACCACAAGCGGGTGGTGGGCGAGATCGAGCAACTGGCCGCCGCCCACCCGCTGCGGGAATCAGCCTGGGGGCTGCTCGCGGTGGCGCTCTACAGATCCCAGCGCCAGGGCGCCGCGCTGGACGCGTTGCGGCGAGCCAGGCGAATCCTCGCCGACGAGCTCGGCGTCGACCCCGGCCCGGAACTGAGGCGTCTGGAGAAAGCAATCCTCGACCAGGAACCCACCCTGGACGCCTCCCCGCGCGCAGCCCGCACCACTGCCCCGGCCCCCGCTACGGCGACCAGCCGACCGGGCGGCGGGGATCACCTG
The DNA here is from genome assembly GCF_004345365.1 of Kribbella sp. VKM Ac-2568. GTDB lineage: Bacteria > Actinomycetota > Actinomycetes > Propionibacteriales > Kribbellaceae > Kribbella > Kribbella orskensis. Next base: position 156,344 of record NZ_SLVF01000016.1, on the reverse strand, counting down.
GTTGGTCGGGAGGAGCCGTTGACCCGGCTTGCCGGGCTGCTCGTCGAGGCGACCGCGGGGCGGGGGAACGTGGTGCTGATCACCGGGGAGCCGGGGATCGGCAAGACCGGTCTGGCCCGGGCATTGACCGCGACGGCCGCGGCGATGGGACTGAACACCGGCTGGGGCCGCTGTGAGGAGACCGCCGGAGCGCCGCCCTTCTGGCCGTGGTCGCAGGCATTGGCCAGCCTGATCCCGACGGCCGACGACGCCGCGAGGGCGAGAACACCGCTGGCATCGCTCATTCCGGATCCGGCCGCGGAAGTGTTGGATGCGAATACTGCGGTGTTTCGGTTGGCTGAGGCGGCGGCTGGGTTGTTGCGGGCGGCGGGACCGACCTTGCTGGTGCTCGATGACCTGCATCGGGCGGACGGGGACACCCTGCGCCTGGTGGGGCGGCTCGGGCTGATGGCGACCGGGCTGCCGGTCCTGCTGGTTCTCACCAGCCGTGATGCGGAGGCGGACATCACGCCGGAGGTCGCCGAAGTGCTGGCCGAGCTCGCCCGGGCGGAGCTGGTCCGGATCGGCCTCCGCGGGCTGGATGAGACGGGCATCCGGACCTACGCGCGGCTCCACCACGACATCGAGATCCCCGAGACGGTCGCGGCAGCGTTGGCTCGACGGACGAACGGCAACCCCTTCTTCGTCGGCGAGCTGATCCGGTTGCTCGCGGACCAGCGGCAGCTGACCGAATCGGGTGCGGCCGAGCTGCGGGTTCCGGACGGCGTCCGGGACGTGGTGCGCCAGCGGATCGCTCAACTGCCCGACGAAGTGGAACGGCTTCTGGAGGCAGCCGCGGCCTACGGAGCGGCCTTCGATGCCGACCTCGTCGAGGAGGCCTCAGGCCTGACCGCCGCCGAAGCCGTCGCTGCCACCGAGGCCGCGCTCCTGGCCGGACTGATCGTTGCCGATGGCCCCGATCTCCGATTCACCCATGCCCTGGTGAGAGAGGCCGTCTACGTCCGGTTGCCACTGGGACGACGGCGCGAGTTGCATGCCGCGATCGCCGGGCTGCTGGAGCAGCGGACCGGGCGGATCGGACTGGCCGAGCTCGCCCACCACTACGGTGAAGCCGGCCCGGACCACGCGCGTGCCGCCTGGACTTATGCCGTCCGCGCGTCCGAGCTCGCGGCGCGACAGTCCGCTCCAGCGGAGGCGGCTCGGCTGCAGGATCTGGCATTGACGTCCGTATCGCGGGACCGCACCGCCTCCGCCACAGACCGGTACGACGTACTGCTCGGTCTGGCGCGGGCCCGGAAGCGGGCGGGGCAGGAGATCCAGGCCTGGGCCGCCGCGCGCGAGGCTGCGGAGGTTGCCCTCGAGGCCGGAGATGTGGTCGCGGCGGCGACGGCCGCGGTGGCAGTCACCACCGACGCGATCTGGAGCTGGCGCGAGTACCTGGTGGTCGACTTCACCGGTGTCGCCCTGTTCGAGCGACTCCTGCGGGAGCTGCCGCCGGGACACGAGGTGGTGCGGGCACGTCTGCTGGCGGCTCTGGCGGCTGAGATCTACTACCAGCCGGACACGGTCGAACGGGCCGTGGCGCTCTCGACGGAGGCAGAGTCACTCGCCCGGAGGTACGGAAGCCCGGAGGATCTGGCGAGGATCCTGGAGCTCCGCCATCTCGCCTACGAGCGTCCGGAACTGCTGGGCGAGCGGTTGTCGGCTGCTCGCGAGCTGCTGGACCTTGCCGAAGCGGCGGACGATCCGGTGGCGGTCTCGCGGGCGCTGGTGTTCCGTGGCCGGGATCAGCTCGAGCAAGGTGAGGTGGCCGCGGGTCTGCGGGACTATCAGCGCGCCCGCGGGCTGGCCGAGACGTACTCGCTCGCGCCCGTGCTGGTCACGCTCGTCTGGGCGGACGCGGTCGTGGCTGTGGGCTGGGGCCGGTTCGACGACGCCGAGCGAGCTATCGAGACGGCGGCCGAGTTCCACGCAGGTACGACGCTGGCCGGAGCCGCCTCACTTCCCGTCGCCCTGGCGGCGACGCTCGGGTTGGCCCGAGGCACGCTGGCGGCCATCGAGCCGATGCTTGCCGAAGCAGCCGCCCTCTCCGGGCTGGCGTTGCTGCGGGAGTGGCACGCGCTGGCCTTGGTGAGGGCCGGGCGGATCGAAGAGGCCGGCGCGGCGCTGGGACCGTGGCATCAGCAGCCTGAGGTGCCGCCGGACTATCTCTGGCTGACGCATCTCGCGATCCGCGCGGAGCTCTGGTCCGCCCTGGGCTCCGCGGAGGCTGCCCGGGAGCTGTATGCGCAGCTGGCGCCATACGAGGACCGGGTCGTCATCGGTGGTACCGGGATCACCATCGCCGGTTTCGCCGGGCACCAGGTCGGCCTTCTCGCCCGGACGGTCGGCGAGCTCGACCTGGCCGTTGACCACTTGCAGACGGCTCTTGACCGCAACGAATCGGCCGAGCTCTGGCCGTTCGCCGCCGCGACCGCACGCGAGCTGGCCACCACATTGCGGCAGCGCGACCGGCCCGGCGATCGGCAGACCGCGGCGGCCGTGGAGGCCCGCGGGGCCGGGTGGATAAGCGGCTGGAGCGGGCGACCGGTGGTCCTGCGTGACGAAAGCACTTCAGGGGGCGAATAGACTCGGGGGTCGAATGCGGTGGCAGGCCCGGCCGCCGAGATCCCCCTGACCGAACCTGAGGTTGTCGTGCTCACCATGCAGGACGCGCTGCTCGCGCTCACGAAGTACTGGACCGACCGGGGCTGCATGGTGGTGCAGCCGTTCAACACCGAGGTGGGGGCCGGCACGCTGAACCCGGCGACCATCCTGCGGGTGCTGGGTCCCGAGCCGTGGCGCGTCGCGTACGTCGAGCCCTCCGTGCGCCCCGACGACGCCCGCTACGGCGAGAACCCGAACCGGCTGCAGACGCACACCCAGTTCCAGGTGGTGCTCAAGCCGGACCCGGGCAACCCGCAGGAGCTGTTCCTGGCCAGCCTCGAGGCGCTCGGCATCGACACCGACGCGCACGACGTCCGGTTCGTCGAGGACAACTGGGCCAACCCGGCCACCGGTTCCTGGGGGCTGGGCTGGGAGGTCTGGCTGGACGGCCTGGAGATCACTCAGTTCACCTACTTCCAGCAGGCCGGCGGGATGACGCTGGACCCGGTGTCGGTGGAGATCACCTACGGCATCGAGCGGATCATGATGGCGCTGCAGGGTGTCTCGCACTTCAAGGACATCGCCTACGCCCCGGGCATCTCGTACGGCGAGGCGTTCGGCCAGGCGGAGTACGAGATGAGCCGGTACTACCTCGACGACGCGGATGTCGACAGTGAGCGGCGGCTGTTCGAGGAGTACGCGCAGGAGGCCCGGCGGATGCTCGACGCGCGCCTGCCGGTCCCCGCTCATCTGATGGTGCTGCGCTGCTCCCACGCGTTCAACGTGCTCGACGCCCGCGGCGCGGTCAGTACGACGGAACGCGCGAAGGCGTTCGGCCGGATGCGCACCCTGGCCCGCGAGGTCGCCCAGCTCTGGGCCGAGCGGAGGACCGAGCTCGAGCACCCGCTGGGGATCGCCGAGTTGCCGGCCGCAGCCCCGGAGCCGACCGAGTTCCCGACCATGAGCGGCACCCGGCAGTTGCTGTTCGAGATCGGCACCGAGGAGATGCCGCCGTCGGAGGTGACCAAGACCGCCGAGTCGGTCCGTGTGGCACTCACCGAGAAGCTGGCCGCGACCCGCCTCGGCCACGGCGACATCACCACCTATGCCACCCCCCGCCGGGTGGTCGCGTTCGTCGCCGGAGTACAGGCGGGGGAGCCGGATGCCGAGCGGGTCGTCCGCGGTCCGCGCAAGTCCGCCGCATTCGATGCCGAGGGCAACGTTACGAAGGCGGCCGCCGGGTTCGCCCGCGGCCAGAGCGTCGAGACCTCCGAGCTGCACGACCTCGAGGTGGACGGCGTCGAGTACGTCGCGGTGACCAAGCCGGATCCGGGTCGTGGCGCCGCCGAGGTGCTCAGCGGCGTGCTGGCCGAGATCGTCAACGGTCTGCGCTCGGACAAGAACATGCGCTGGAACGACTCCAAGCTCTCCTTCACCCGGCCGGTCCGCTGGCTGGTCGCACTGCTGGGCGACCAGGTCGTCCCGGTCTCCGTGTCGACGCTCGCCGCCGGCCGGACCACCCGGGTGCACCGCACGGCCGCGCAGCCGACGGTCGAGATCGCCGCGGCCGAGGGGTACCTCGACCTGCTGCGGATCCACGGCATCGAGGCCGATCCGGCCAAGCGGCGGGCGCAGATCATCGAGGCGGCGCAGCGGCTCACGGCCGAGGTCGGCGGCACTGTCGACGTCGAGGGCGAGTCCACCCTGGTCGACCAGATCGTCAACCTGATCGAGGAGCCGACCGCGATCCTCGGCAACTTCTCGCCGGACTACCTGGACCTCCCGTCGGAGATCCTCACCACGGTGATGCGCAAGCACCAGCGCTACCTGCCGGTCCGCGACGCCGACGGCAAGCTGCTGCCGCACTTCGTTGCCGTCGCCAACGGTTCGGTCGACGAGGCGACGGTGCGCAACGGCAACGAGGGCGTACTGCGCGCCCGGTACGAGGACGCCGCCTTCTTCTGGCGGGCCGACCTGCAGAGCACGCCCGAGGCGATGAAGCAGGGGCTGGAGAAGCTCGCCTTCGAGGAGCGGCTCGGCTCGATGGCGCAGCGGGCCGGCCGGATCGCGAAGGTCGCCGAGGCGCTGGCGGAGAAGACCGGGCTGGAGGGTGACGACCTGACCGCGCTGCGGCGGGCCGCTGAGCTCGCCAAGTTCGACCTCGGCTCGCAGATGGTGGTCGAGCTGACGAGCCTGGCCGGCACGATGGCCCGCGAGTACGCGCGCCGTGCCGGTGAGTCCGAGGCCGTCGCGCAGGCGCTGTTCGACATGGAGTTGCCGCGCGCCGCCGGTGATCCGGTGCCGTCGACCACGCCGGGAGCGATCCTGGCGCTGGCGGACAGGTTCGATCTGCTGGCCGGGCTGTTCGCGGTCGGCGCCAAGCCGACCGGGAGCTCGGACCCGTTCGCGTTGCGGCGGGCGGCCGCGGGTGTCGTCGCGATCCTGCGCGAGCACCCGGAGCTCCGGGCGATCACGCTGTCCACCGGTCTGGCCGCGGCCGCCGAGCAGATCGGCGCCCAGGGCATCGAGGTGTCCGAGTCCGCGCTGGCCGATGTCGCCGACTTCACCGTCCGGCGGTACGAGCAGCAGCTGATCGACCGCGGTGACGACCACCTCCAGGTCGCCGCCGTGCTGTCGCTCGCGGAGGCTCCCGCGGCCGCCGACGAGACCCTCGCGGAGCTCCAGCGCCAGGTGGAGAACGAGTCGTTCGCCGAGCTGGTCGCAGTACTGCAGCGGGTCCGCCGGATCGTCCCGGCCGACGTGACCGCGCAGTACGACCCGTCCAAGCTGACCGAGCCGGCCGAGCTGGTCCTGCACGAGGCGGTCCAGAAGGTCGGTACGGCGCCGACCGCGCTGGGCGAGTTCGTGACGGCGGCCGAGGTGCTGGTCGAGCCGATCACCACGTTCTTCGAGGAGATCCTGGTGATGGCCGAGGACCCGGAGGTCCGCGCCGCGCGGCTCGGCCTGCTCGCCACCATCCGCGACCTCGCCGCCCCGGTACTCGACTGGCAGGCGCTCGGTACCAGCCTGGCGTCCTGACGTCGGGCGGGATGTCAAGAAGCTGATCGTGGTCCCGACCAAGAGGTGACCGGCCACTCGGCCGGTCACCGTCCAGCGGAGGTGCCATGAGAACCGACATCCTGTCCGTCCCCGGAGCGAGCCTGTACTACGAGGTTCGCGGGGCCGGGCCTGTTCTGCTGCTGGTGTGCGGCGGGGTCTACGACGCCGCGGGGTACGCCGACCTCGCCCAGCACTTCGCCGACCGGTACACGGTGGTGACCTACGACCGGCGGGGCAACTCCCGCAGTCCGCTCGACGGTCCGGCCGAACCGCAGAGCATCGAGGTCCACAGCGACGACGCCGCGCGGGTGCTGGCGGCAGTGGGCGTCGCCGCGGACGCGCCGGCTGAGGTCTTCGGCAACAGCTCGGGTGCGATCATCGCGCTCGACCTCGTAGCTCGTCATCCCGAACTCGTCCGCACACTCGTCGCCCACGAACCGCCGTTGTTCGAGCTGCTGGAAGACCGCGACCACTGGCGCACGATGATCCGCTCGGTCGAAGAGACCTTCCAGTCCGCCGGTCCCTGGGCAGCACTGGAGAAGCTGAACGCCGGCTTCGCCGCCGACCGTGCGGATGGCGACGGGCCGGATTCGGAAGCTGAGCAGCCGCCCGGGCCGGATGCGGAGGCTGATGCGGAGACTGTGGCGCGGATGCAGGAGAACTTTGCGTTCTTCGTTGGTTACGAGGTTCCGCCGTTCGCGGCGTACCAGCCGGACCTCGCTGCGCTCGCCGCGGCGCCGACCCGCGTAGTACCGGCTGTCGGTGAGGGCTCGAACGGCGAGCCCTGGGTGCGGGCCGCGGGGGTCCTGGCCGAGCGATTGGGAACCGAAGTTGCCGCGTTCCCCGGAGACCACGGTGGCTTCGGCACCGAGCACCAGGAGTTCGCCGCCAGGTTGGACAAGCTCCTTAGAGCGGCAGGGTGAGCAGGGGGGCGAGGCGTTCGCCGATCAGGCGGTAGCCCTCGGGCCCCGGGTGCAGGTCGTCGACGTACAGGGCTTGGGCTTCCTCGATGCTGAGCACGGTGCGGCCGTCGATCAGCTGCAGCTCGGGATCGCCCAGCGCCCGCGCGCCGAGCTCCACACAGGCGCGCACGTCGTCGAGGGTGAGGCCGAGAGCGTTCGGCTTGCCCTCCACGTTGGGTGCGTGCAGCGGCGTGATCACCACGATCGGCGTGTGCGGATGCCCGTCGCGCACGGTCGCCACGAACGACTCGACCTGCCCGGGCAGGGTCCGCCCGCTGAACGTCTCGCCGCCGTAGATGTTGATGCCCAGGCACAGCGTGATCAGTCGCGCCGGCGTATCCCGGATGGTCCGCGCCGCGATCGGGTCGAGATGGCACTCGCCCGCGAAGCCGAGCGCGACCAGGTCCCAGCCGTGCTCGCGGGCCACCAGCGCCGGCCACGTCTCGGACGGTCCGTACGCTCCCGTGCACTGCGTGATCGAGCTGCCGTAGGTGATCCACCGCGGCCCGACCGGTGGCTGCGGCTCCGCCTCACCGTCGAACAACACCGCCCGTACGCCGATCGCGCCCGCCTGCGGCAGCCAGATCTCCAACCGCACAGGCCCGGGCGGTAGCTCCACGGTGATCCGCTGCTCGCCTGCCTCGACCGGGCGACGCGCATGCAGGACGCCGTCGACCAGGAAGTCGACCGGCGCGATCAGCGAGTAGATGTCCAGCTCGGCCCGGATCTCCAGGCTGACCGTGGCCGCCGAGGTCAGCCAGGCGGCCCGTACGCCGGCCGGCGTCGCCGCCCGCGACCACAACCGGTGGCCCGGCCGGTCCGGCACACCGACCCAGTCGGTCAGGGCGAACGACTGCTCGCGCGGGTCCAGCCGCCAGAACGTCATCCACCCGGCGGCATCGATCTCCCGATGCCGGTAGCCGGTCCAGAGCGGGTCAGCTCCCACTGCGCACCACCCTCTCCGCCGCACCGGCTCCGCGCCGCGCGGACGACGGTACTGCGCTCGCGCGGGGGGTCGCACGAGCCGCTGGGGTGGACGGCGTGGCGGCGGCCGAGGTGTACAGGCGAGTGGCGGCCTTGGCCCCGAGGCTGGCATCCACATGGTCGCGCATCACCGCGGCGGCGGTTTCGGCGTCTCCCGCGGCGACCGCCTCGACGAGGGCGAGGTGCTCGGCGTGGGTGCGGTCCAGGTCCTCCTGGCTGCGTTCGACCTTCAGCGCGAGCCGCCGGTAGCGGTCCGCCTTGTCCCAGAGTCCGTCGAGGGTCTGGACCAGCAGGTCGTTGTGCGAGGCGGAGTAGATCGCGTGGTGGAAGAGCCGGTGCGTGCTGAGCTCCTCGACCTTGGGGTCGGTCCGCAGCGGGGCCAGGTCGGCGGCGGTGGCGCGGATCAGCTCGAGGTCGGCCCGGGTCCGGCGCTCCGCCGCGAGTCCGGCGGCGAGCGGGTCCAGCGACCGGCGGATCTCGACGAGATCCCGCGCCTCCTCGGCGTTCAGGGTGCTCACCCGGGCGTCACGGTGGGCGTCCAGCTCGACCAGACCGTCGCTCATCAGCCGCCGCAACGCCTCCCGCAGGGGCGTCGTGCTGATCCCCAGCTCATGGGCCAGCCGGCCTTGCTGGATGACGGCCCCGGGCTCGAGCTCACCGCGCAGGATCTGGTCCCGGACCAGCCCGTACGCGAGCTCGGCCTTGGTCGGGCGGCTCCCGTTCTGCTCGTCCATCGGTCCTCCGTTCAGGCGGTCGGGAGGTTATAACCTACCGCAGCCCAGCCGCCGCCGCGACGCCTGCCGACATCATCTCGACGGTCGCCTCACACCGCGTTATAACCCTCACGTAGACGGAATCAGCGCATTTCAAGGCCTGAGACGGTTCGCCTCGGTCCCTTGACGGAACAGGTTATAACGAAGCACAGTAGCTGCATCACTCGACGAGAGGACCCAGCGTGGCCACCACCGCCCACCCGGAGCCCTACCGGCTCGGCATCCTGCTTGGCGACGGCATCGGCCCGGAGATCGTGCCGGCCACCGTCCAGGTGATGGATGCGGCGCTCGCCGCGGCCGGCGCGAAGCCCGCCGACTGGGTGCCGCTGCCGCTCGGCGGAGCTGTGATCGAGACCCACGGCAGCGCGCTGCCCGCGGAGACCCTGGAGACGCTCGGCGAGCTCGACGGCTGGCTGCTCGGCCCGCACGACAGCGCTGCCTACCCGGAGCCGCACCGCTCTCAGCTCAACCCGAGCGGCGCCATCCGCAAGCACTTCGACCTGTTCGCCAACATCCGGCCGGCGAAGGCCTTCGAGGGCACCCCGGCGCTGCGGCCCGGCATCGACCTGGTCGTCGTCCGGGAGAACACCGAGGGCTTCTACGCCGACCGCAGCACCTACCGCGGCACCGGCGAGTTCATGCCGACCCCGGACGTGGCAATCGCGATGGGCATCTTCACCCGGCCCGCGATCGAGCGGATCGCCCGCACCGCCTTCGAGCTCGCGATGCGGCGGCGCAAGCACGTCACCGTGGTGCACAAGGCGAACGTGCTGCGCACCAGCACCGGTTTCTTCCTCGACATCTGCCGCGAGATCGGCGCGCAGTACCCCGAGGTCGAGCTGGACGACTTCCACATGGACGCGATGACCGTGCACCTGGTCCGCCGGGCCGAGGCGTTCGACGTGCTGGTCACCGAGAACATGTTCGGCGACATCCTGTCCGACCTGACCGGCGAGCTGGCCGGGTCGCTCGGCATCGCGCCGTCGATCAACGCCTCGCACGAGCGGGCGATGGCCCAGGCCGCGCACGGCTCCGCCCCGGACATCGCCGGGCAGAACCTGGCGAACCCGATCGCGATGATCAACTCCGGCGCCATGCTGCTGGACTGGCTCGGCACCCGGTACGACGACCCGCGGGCGCAGGCGGCCGCGGTACTGATCGAAAAGGGGCTGGAGGCAACAGTCCGGTCCGGTGTCAGTACTGCGGACCTCGGCGGCACGGCCGGTACGTCGGACTTCGCCGCGGCGGTGGCCGCCACGATCGGCGCGGTATGACCATCGCGGAATCTCGCCCGGCCGAGCTGGTGGTGGGAGAGCGCAAGATCGCCTTCCAGCCGCTGCGGGGTGTCGCGCCCGACCAGCTGCCGCGCACGCTGCGGATCCTGCTGGAGAATGCACTTCGGCACGGATCGCCCAGCGAGTCCCTGCGCAACTGGACGCCAGGGTTGACCGGTGAGATCGAGGTCTACGCCTCCCGGGTGTTCCTGCACGACACCAACGGCGTACCGGTGCTTGCGGACCTGGCGGCGATGCGGGACGCGGTCGCCAGTCGTGGCGGAGACCCTGCGACGGTCGATCCGCTCGTCCCGGCGGAGCTGGTGATCGACCACTCGGTGATCGCCGACGTGTTCGGCCGTCCGGATGCGCTGCAGCTGAACGAGGAGCTGGAGTACCAGCGCAACGGCGAGCGGTACCGCTTCCTGCGCTGGGGTCAGCAGGCGCTGGAGCAGCTCGAGGTCGTCCCGCCCGGTTCGGGGATCATGCACCAGGTCAACCTGGAGTACCTGGCCCGGGTCGTCGACGAGCGCGACGGCCTGGTGTTCCCGGATCTCTGCCTGGGCACGGATTCGCACACCACGATGATCAACGGCCTCGGCGTGCTGGGCTGGGGGATCGGCGGGATCGAGGCCGAGGCGGCGATGCTCGGCCAGTCCGTGTCGATGGTCCTGCCGCCCGTCGTCGGAGTCCGGCTGGCCGGCTCGCTGCCGGCCGGGGCAACCGCGACCGACCTCGTCCTCACGATCACCGAGCGGCTGCGGGCGCACGGCGTGGTGGGCAAACTGGTCGAGTTCCACGGGCCCGGCCTGGCCGGTCTGCCGGTGGCGGACCGGGCGACGATCGCCAACATGAGCCCCGAGTTCGGCTCGACCGCCGCGTGGTTCCCGATCGACGACCAGACGCTTCGCTACCTGGGTTTCACCGGTCGGCCGGCCGAGAAGATTGCACTCGTCGAGGCCTACGCCAAGGAACAAGGCCTCTGGCACGATCCGGACGCGGCTCTCGTGTTCGACGAGCGGGTCGAGGTCGACCTGGGTGAGGTGGTCCCGTCGATCGCGGGCCCCAGCCGCCCGCAGCAACGCATCCGCCTGGCCGACTCCAAGCAGACCATCGAAGCCGCCCTCCCGGCCGGTCCGCGGACCTCCGACTCCGAGCCGGGGCACGGTGCGGTGGTGGTCGCGGCGATCACCTCGTGCACGAACACCTCCAACCCGGCGGTGATGGTGGCCGCCGGCCTGCTCGCCAGGAACGCCGTGGACAAAGGACTGGCGAGCAAGCCGTGGGTGAAGACGACCCTGTCGCCCGGATCCCGGGTGGTGATGGACTACCTCGCCGAGGCGGGACTCACGCCGTACCTGGAGAAGCTGGGCTTCCACCTGGCCGGGTTCGGGTGCATGACCTGCATCGGGGCGTCCGGCGCGCTGATCGACGAGGTTGCCCAGCGGGTCCGGGCCGAAGGGCTGTCGGTCGCGGCGGTGCTGTCGGGCAACCGGAACTTCGAGGGCCGGATCCAGCCGGACGTGCGCTCCAACTACCTGGCCTCGCCGCCACTGGTGGTCGCCTACGCGCTGGCCGGCCGGATGGACGTCGACCTGCTCACCGAGCCGCTCGGTGTGGGCAGCGACGGGGAACCGGTGTACCTGAAGGACATCTGGCCGCGGCCGACCGAGATCGACGGCGTGATCCGCGAGGCGCTGCAGCCCGAGATGTTCACCAAGGCCTACGCGGACGTGTTCGCGGGCGACCATCGCTGGCAGAACCTCGGCGGCGAGGCCGGCGAGACCTTCGCCTGGGACGAAGTGTCCACCTATCTGCGCCGACCGCCGTACTTCGAGTCGCCGGCCAGGCCGGGTGACCTGGTCGGGGCGCGAGCCCTGGTCAGGCTCGGTGACGCCGTCACCACGGACCACCTGTCCCCGGCCGGCGCGATCCCGCCCGACAGCGTTGCGGGTCGCTACCTGCGGAGTCTCGGCGTACCGGCCGGTGAGCTGAACACCTATGCCTCCCGCCGGGGCAACCACCTGGTGATGATGCGCGGCGCGTTCTGCAACCTCCGGCTCCGGAACTCCCTTGCCGAGGGCACCGAAGGCGGCGTCACCCGCAAGGACGGTGTGCTGACGTCGGTGTTCGAGGCCGCGATCGCCTACCAGCAGGAGGAGGTGCCGGTCGTCGTTGTCGCGGGCAAGGATTACGGCACCGGCTCGTCGCGGGACTGGGCGGCCAAGGGGCCGGCCCTGCTCGGCGTGCGGGCGGTGCTCGCCCAGTCGTTCGAGCGGATCCACCGATCCAACCTGGTCGGGATGGGCGTCCTCCCGCTCGAGTTCCTCCCGGGCGAGGGCGACGACCTGACCGGCGAGGAGCCGATCGACATCGCCCTCGGCGACGACGGCTTCGCGACCGTCTCGTCGGCGGGCAGGACCTACCGGCTGCGGATCCGGCTCGACACCCCGCGCGAGCACGACTACTACCGGCAAGGCGGAGTGCTGCCCTACGTGCTGGATCGGCTCCAGTCCCGAACGCGGCCAGTCGTTGCCGCAGCAGGAAAGTAACCAGTACGCTTGTGTAACAGGTGATGCAATTTAACTAAGGTTACGCTCACCTTCATTTTCGGAAGGAATACCAGCAGATGAGCACGGAAGTGGCGGAACGACCGGCCGAGCAGCACCACTCGCACCGGGATGTGACCGGAGGCTGGCTGCGGCCGGCGACCTTCGGGGTGATGGACGGCCTAGTGTCGAACTTCGCCCTGGTGGCCGGAGTGGTCGGCGGTGGCGCGAGCGGCAAGGTGGTGATCATGACCGGCCTGGCCGGGCTGGTCGCCGGCGCCTGCTCGATGGCCTCGGGCGAGTTCACCTCGGTCTCCTCGCAGACCGAGCTGATGCAGGCCGAGATCGAGACCGAGCGGCGTGAGCTGAAGGTCCACCCCGAGGAAGAGCTCAAGGAGCTCGCGATGATGTACGAGGCGAAGGGCCTGCGCCCCGAGCTGGCGGCGGAGGTCGCCCGCGAGCTGACCGCCGACCCGGCGGTCGCCCTCGACGTGCACGTTCGCGAGGAGCTCGGCGTCGACCCGAACGACCTGCCCTCGCCCTGGCTGGCGGCGGGTTCCTCGTTCGCCGCGTTCGCGATCGGCGCCGTGATCCCGCTGCTGCCGTTCCTCTTCGGCGCGGCCAGCGTGCTCCCGGCTCTGCTGCTGAGTGTGATCGGCCTCGTCGTCACCGGCGGCATCGTCGCGCGGATCACCGCCCGTCCGTTCTGGTACGGCGGCGGCCGGCAGTTGCTGCTCGGCGGCCTGTCCGCCGCGGTGACGTACGCGATCGGCCTCCTGGTCGGTACCGGCCTGTCATGAACGAGGTAGCTGGCGTGAGCCACCGGCCGTTGCGGATCACCGCCCTGGTGAAGCAGGTGCCGAAGGGCGACCACAGCGGTCGCCTCGACGCCGACGGACGGCTCGAGCGTGCGGGTGCCGTCACCGAGATGAACCCGTGGTGCCGTCGGGCCGTCGCCCAGGCGGTCCGCCTGGCGGGGGAGTCCGGCGGCCGCAGTACCGCCGTCACGATGGGTCCGCCCGCCGCGGCCGACGTACTGCGGGAAGCGGTGGCCTGGGGGATGGACGACGCGGTGCATCTGAGCGACCGGGCGCTGGCCGGCTCCGACTGCCTCGTCACCGCCCGGGCGCTGGCTGCCACGATCGGCACTCTCGGTGCGACGGACCTCATCCTCGTCGGCGCCAGCTCGGTCGACGGCAGCACGGGAGCGGTCGGCACGATGATCGCCGAGCTCCTCGGCCTGCCGTACGTCGGCCCCGTCCTCGCCGTCGAACCCGAGCCGGGCGACTCGCCGGCAGGCACGCCGGCCGCGGAGCAGGCGGTCCGGCTGCGGGCGACCGTGCAGCACGACGACTGGACCGAGTCCGTCGTAGTGGATCTGCCAGCCGTCGTCGCCGTCGCGGAACGATCATGCAACCCCTGCAAGGCTCCCGCCGAGACCTGGCCGCCTGAGGATGTCGTCCGCCGGATCTCGACGGCGGATCTCAATCCCGGCAGTTGGGGCCTGGCCGGCAGTCCGACCAAGGTGGCCGGTGTTCGCCCGGTCGAGCTGACCCGTGAACCAGTGATCTTCCGTGGCACTCCGCAGGTCCAGGTGAGCCGCGCGATCGCGGAGCTCCGGGCCCGCGGCTGCCTCGACGAGCTCGAGCTGCTGACCGAGTCGGACGAGGTCGTTCCGCCGCCGGGCCAGGAGCAGCCGGAGGTCGTCGTCCTGGTCGGCCCCGGGCCGGAAGCAGGCATCCGGGCGCTGGTAGGCGCTGCCGCGGTACTGGCGGCCGGCGCCGGTGGATCCGTGACCGCCGTTCGGACTGACGGCGGACCGGATGCGCCGGATCTGTCCGGCTGGGGTGCCGATGCAGTAGTAACACTGACAGGCGACGAACCGCGGCCGGCCGCGAGTGCGCTGGCCGAGTGGATGGCAGCCAGGTCGCCCTGGGCCGTCATCGGCGCCGCGCTCCCGTGGGACCGCGAGGTACTGGCACGGCTTGCTGTCGCCTTCGGCGCCGGCCTGATGTCGGACCTGGTCAGCCTCCGGGTGGACGGCACGCGTCTGACCGGCCTGAAGCCGTCCGGTGGCGGCACGCTGGCCGAGATCGTCAGCCACGGGTCACCGCAGATCGCCACCTTGCGGACCGGCATGCTGCCGCTGCGCAAGCCGCGCCACTCCGAACGAGCCCCGCACACCGTGCTGTCCGTGCCGCCGGATCCCGCGATCGAGCGGACCGACCGGAGCAGCGGCGGCGAGGGGGATGCGCTCGACCGTGCGGAGGTGGTGATCGGTGTCGGCCGCGGCGTCGACCCCGGCCGGTACGCCGAGCTCGAGCCGATGCGGGTGCTGCTCGGAGCCGAGCTGGCCGCCACTCGCAAGGTCACCGACCAGGGCTGGATGGCGCACGGCCGCCAGCTCGGCATCACCGGACGGAGCGTCGCGCCGCGGATGTACTTCGCGATCGGCCTGTCCGGCAACATGAACCACCTGGCCGGCGCGAGCCGGGCCGGGACGGTACTGGCCATCAACACCGACCCCGCGGCGGAGATCTTCGCGCACTGCGACGTCGGGCTGGTCGCGGACTGGCAGGAGGTGATGCCGTTTCTCCTCGACGGACTGCGAGAACGCGGTGTCACGGCCTAGTGGGGCGCCGCCGGATAACCTGTCCGGCATGGCGACCCGACGTACCAAGGCCAAGAGCACTGCGGAGCTGTCCGACGCTGCGTCGGCCTCGTGGCTGCTGCTGATCTACAAGGTGCCCAGCGACTCGTCGCGGGCCCGGGTGGCGGTGTGGCGGGAGCTGAAGCGGCTGGGCGGGTTCTACGTCCAGCAGGCGGTGTGCGTACTACCGGATCGCGAGGAGCTGCGGGCCGGCATGGAGAAGGTGCGGGAGAAGGTGGCCGAGCTGGGTGGCTCGAGCGTCTTCCTCACCCTGACCGATGTCGACGACGACGCGCGCGACCAGTTCGTGGAGGGCTTCCAGAGCCAGTCCGCGAAGGAGTACGCCGAGATCGTCGAGGAGTGCGAGACGAAGTTCGCCAAGGAGATCGAGTTCGAGCGCTTCCGGGAGAACTACACCTTCGAGGAGGCCGAGGAGATCCGCCAGGACCTGGAGAAGCTGCGGCGCTGGCTGGCCAAGGTGGAGGGCCGGGACTGGATGGGTGCCGAGGGCAAGGATCTTGCGCGGGCCAGGGTGGCCGACTGCGAACGCCTGCTGGAGGAGTTCGAGGCGGACGTCTACGAGCGGACCGAAGGCAAGATCTGAGGCCGGATCCGAGGCAGGGCGTGAGCGGCGTCTGAAGCAGGGCGCCGGCCGGCGTCGCTACTTGCGGCGCTGGGGTTTGCGCTTCGCCTTGGGCAGGGTCACGTAGCCCTCGTCCGCGCGGGAGTAGCCGATCAGTTCCTCGCGGAGCTGGTTCATCCGGTCGGTGGTGTCGAGCGAGCGTTCGCGGTCCGCCGCGGCGACCGCGATCGTCAGCGCCTCCAGCAGGATCAGCACGGTCGCCTGGCTGGTGAACGTGCCGGGCCGGCTCATCGGCGCGGACAGCACCACCGCGACCTCGTCACGCAACGCTTCGCCGAGGGTGTCGGTCAGCAGGATCACCGGTATGCCGGCCTCGGTGCAGTGGTCCAGGATCACCCGGCTCTCCCGGACGAGGCGGTTGTGCGCCAGCACGACCACCACGTCCTCCGGGCCGATCAGCAGCAGCCGGTCGGCCAGGCGGTAACCGGTGTCGGACGCGGACCGGGCCCGGTGCCCGATCCGGACCAGGTGGGTGGCGATGTACTCGGAGACGCCTTCGAGGCCGGCGAAGCCGCAGATGATCGTCTCGCGGGCGGCGCCGACCAGCTCCACGGCGCGGCGGAACTCGTCCGTGTCGAGGGTGCGCTCGGCCTGGGTCAGTCGCTCGATGTGGTCGCGCAGCGTCGCGCTGAGCACCGCCTCGGGTCCGTTGCCGACGGACTCGATGCTGTTGCTCAGCCGGTTCGCCGGCGTGAGGAGGCTCTGCAGATGGCCCTGCAGCGACCGCTTCAGGCCCGGCAGGCCGTCGAAGCCGAGAGCTTTCGCGGTCCGGACCACGCTGGCATCACTGGTGCCGGTGGCGCGGCCGAGCTCCTCGGCGGAAGAGAAAGCCGCCTCCTGGGGATGGGCGGACAGGTATTCGGCGACCCTTCGTTCGGTCGCGGTGAGGGTGCCGAACCGGGCCGCGACCCGCTCCTGCAACGTGGGCGGCTTGGGCTCCGCAACAGTCACGACCGCTCCTTCGCCTCGCAGTAGTTCTGCCGGTACGCACTGATCATGTCACCCGGCGGGCCCAGATCACCGGCAGGTAAACGATCGTCGGACCCGTTGACAGTCACTGTAGCAATCACTACCGTCATATGGATATTCGTAGTGAACACAACGAATGGTCACTTTCCAGACTTCTTCCGTCCACTGGAGCGACTCCGTGTCACAGCTCATCACGATCGACCTCACCGCCGCGGATGCCCGTGAGCGAGGCCGCCAGTACGGCGAGGCCGCCCGCGAACAGATCGCCCGCTCGGTGGCCTTCTACGCCGAGTCGGTGGCTCGCGCGACAGGCCTTCCCTGGCAGGAGATCCTCGACCGGGCGCCCGCGTGGGTGCCGGTGATCGACGGCTACCTGCCGGACATCCTGGACGAGCTGCGCGGCATCGCAGAGGGCGCCGGCCGCAGCTTCGAGGAGATCCTGGCCCTGAACAGCCGCGGCGAGCTCACCAAGGGCAACCCGTTCGCCGAGGCCGACGCCACCACGGACCGCAGTACGAACGATGACGGCTGTACGTCGTTCGCGATGCTGCCGCAGGCCAACGCGCTGGGCCGCGTCTGGGCCGGGCAGAACTGGGACCTGTGGGACGGCATCGCCGACACCATCGTCGTACTGCGGATCGCCCAGCCGGGCAAGCCGGCCATCATCTGCCACGTCGAGGCCGGCCAGGTCGGCCGGCACGGCGCCAACTCCGCCGGCCTGGCCCTGAACGCCAACGGGCTCGGCGCGGGCTTCGGGACCGGCCTCGGAGTGCCGGGCACCTTCGTCCGCAGGAAAGTCCTCGAGAGCTGGGACATGCACGACGCGCTGGCCGCGATCTTCGGCGTCCGGCAGAGCCTGTCCAGCAACCTCCTCCTGACCCACCGGGACGGTTTCGCCATCGACGTCGAGACCACTCCCGGACGGCACGGCTGGATGTACCCGACGGAAGGGCTGCTGGTCCACGGCAACCACTTCCAGTCCTTCATCCCGCCGCAGATCGAACAGTCCTACAAGCCCTTCTCGGTGGACTCGCTCTACCGGACGCCGCGCGTCGAGGAGGGCCTGTCCCGGGCCCGCGTCGACGGCACCACCGAGGAAGCGGTCCAGAACATCGTGCAGACCACGATGAGCGACCACTTCAGCCACCCCAACGCCGTCTGCCAGCACGTCGACCCGCGCCGGCACGAGCTCGACCGCTATTCCACGATCGTGTCCAGCCTGGTCGATCTGACCACCGGCACGTATCGGCTGACTCCCGGTCTGCCCTGCAGCAACAGCTACCAGCAGGCTCCGTGGAACCTCTACGACGGTCCTGGTCCCGAGGACCGTCCGCACGTCCCCGGTCCGGCGCAGGCTCTTGCCGTCGCCGGGTGAATCCCACCCCTGCAAGGCATCTTCGACTCGAGGAGCGAATGCCATGTCCCTTTCCATCACGAGGTTCCGGCGCACCGTCGCCGTACTCACCCTGACCGCCGCCGCGGTCGCCCTGTCCGGCTGCGGCGGCTCTGCTTCCTCACCGGCCACCGGTGCGGCCCCGAACGCCAACCGTGCCGCCGCCGCTGCCGGTGTCAGCTCGGACGTCAACGACGAGCAGTGCGGCAAGTCCACCCGCACGATCAAGCACGACCTGGGTACCACCACCATCACCGGCAACCCGACCAAGGTGGTTGCGCTGGAGTACTCGTTCGTGGACGCGATGGCCGCGGTCGGGATGTCTCCGGTCGGGGTCGCCGACGACGACCATCCGGAACGGATCATCGCGCCGATCCGGGAGAAGACCGGCAAGTACACCTCGGTCGGGCTGCGCGCCACGCCGAACATCCAGGTGATCACGTCGCTGAAGCCGGATCTGATCATCGCCGACAGCGGCCGGCACAAGGCGATCTACGACCAGCTGTCCAAGATCGCGCCGACGATCGCCTACCCGAGTCTGAACGGCAACTACCAGCAGGTGCTCGACAGCGAGATGTCGACGGCGATCGCGCTGAACAAGTGCGACGAGATGAAGACCCGGCTGGCCGAGCACGCCAAGCTCCTGTCCGAGCTGAAGGCCAAGGTGCCGGCCGGCGAGGAGCGCAAGGCGCTGTTCGTCCGGGCCTCGGAGAAGGGCTTCACCGGCTTCCCGCCGAAGGCGTACACCCCGGGGGTGCTGGCCGCCGTCGGCATCGGCACGGCGTTGCCGGACGAGAACGGTGACGCATCGGTCTCGCTCACGCTCGAGACGCTGACCACGACCAAGCCCGAGGTGATGTTCATCGCCCCGAACCCCGGCCCGACGCTGACCGACCAGTGGGAGAAGAGCCCGCTGTGGAAGCAGGTCCCCGCGGTGAAGGACAACCGGACGTTCGAGGTCGACCCGGACAGCTGGTCCAGGTCGCGCGGCCTGATCTCCGCCGAAGTGGTCGCCACCGAAGCCATCAAGCTGCTCTACGGGAAGTGACATGTCTCTGTCCCTGGAAACTGCGCCCACCGCCGAGGACGCCGCCCACCGGCGTCCTCGGATCACCACCAACAAGCAGCGGGTCACCTGGGTGACGCTGGCGCTGCTGGTGGTCCTGGTCGTGGGTCTCGTCTGGGCACTCTCGATCGGGAGTCAGCACATCTCGTTGTCCCGGTTGCCCGGGGCGATCTTGAAGGCCGACGAGCCCGACGAGCTGATCATCCAGTCGATCCGGCTGCCACGGGTGGTGCTGGCGCTCTGCGTCGGCGCCGCCCTGGCGGTGGCCGGTGCGTTGATGCAGGCCGTCGCCGCGAACCCGCTGGCGGCGCCCGAGATCATGGGCGTCAACGCCGGTGCGGTGCTGATGGTCGTTCTGGCCGTCACCGTGGTGCCCTCGCTGTCGGGTGCGCCGACGATCCTGCTGGCCTTCGGCGGTGCCGCCGCGGCCGGTGTGTCGGTGATGCTGCTGGCCGGTTCGGGGCGCGGCCGGGTCAGCCCGGTCCGGCTCGCGCTGGCTGGTGTGACGGCGAGCAGTCTGCTGATCTCGCTGACCCAGGTGCTGATCATCTTCGACGAGAACTCCACCGACAGCGTGCTGTTCTGGCTGGTCGGCGGCGTCAACTACGCGGGCTGGCACGACATCCGCAACCTGCTGCCCTGGCTGGTTCTCGGCCTGATCGGCGCGTTCGCGATGGCCCGGCCGCTGAACCTGCTCGCGCTCGGCGACGACATGGCCCGCGGTCTGGGTCAGAACGTCGAGCGGACCCGGTTGTTCGGGTCGGCCCTGGTCGTCGTGTTGTGTGGTGCTGCCGTGTCCGTGGCCGGTCCGGTCGCGTTCATCGGTCTCATCGTGCCGCACATCTTCCGCCGGCTCGTCGGCTCCAGCTACACCGTCCTGCTCCCGCTCTGTGCGGTGGGCGGAGGTGTGCTGGTGCTGTACGCCGACATCGTGTCCCGCTACGTCAAGCCGCCCTTCGAGGTACCGGCCGGTGTCGTCACGGCGCTGATCGGCGCACCGATCTTCGTGTACCTCGCGCGTCGACAGAAGGTGACCTCATGACGAGTACTGCGATCGTCGCTCAGCACATCCGGCGGACCTCCCTGGCGCGCCGGCACCCGGCCATCCTGATGGGGTCGCTCGGCGTGCTGGCCGTGGTTCTGAGTTTCTACGGGCTCAGCGTCGGCGCCACCGAGGTCCCGGTGGCCGACGTGCTGCGGGCCTTGGTCGGTGACACCTCGACCCAGGCGTCGCGGATCGTGATCGACTTCCAGTTGCCGCGGGTCCTGCTCTGCTGGCTGGTCGGCATCGCGCTCGCGGTGTCGGGGGCGGTGATGCAGGGCGTGATCCGCAACCCGCTGGCGGCGCCGGACATCATCGGCGTCACCAAGGGCGCGGGGTTCGCCGGCATGCTGTTGCTGCTCGCGATCCCCACCCTGCCGGTGGTGGCGGTCGTCCCGGCCGCCTTCGTCGGCGGCCTCCTCGCGGCCGCGATGGTGTATGTGTTCGCCTACCGGCGGGGAGCTACCCCGGTCCGGATCGCGTTGGTCGGGATCGCGGTCAGTGCCGCGTTCGAGGCCGGCATCCGGTTCCTGCTGGTCCGCAACCCCCTCGACGTGTCCGCGGCGCTGATCTGGCTGACCGGGAGCCTGTTCGGCCGGTCGATGACCTCGGTGCTGCAGATCCTGCCGTGGGTGCTCGTGCTGGTCCCGCTGATCATCGTGTGGGCCCGCAAGCTCGACGTCCTCGGTCTCGGCGACGACCTGGCCTCGGGCCTGGGGGAGCCGGTGGAGAGGACCCGCCGGGTGCTGCTGTTCTTCGCCGTCGCGCTGGCCGCGGCCGCGGTGGCGGTGTCCGGCACGATCGGCTTCGTCGGCCTGATCGCGCCGCACATGGCCCGGCGGGTCTTCGGCGGCAAGCACATCGCCTCGATCCCGGCCGCCGCGCTGTTCGGCGTCCTGCTGATGTTGATCGCCGACATGCTCGGGCGTGGCCTCGCACCGCCGCTCGAGATCCCCGCCGGCCTGGTGACAGCCGTCGTCGGGGGCCCGTACTTCCTGTACCTGCTCGTGAAGACCGGAAAGTAGGAGATCCGCCATGCGTCTGCAGGCACAAGGTGTCGAGCTGGCATACGACCGCACCGTCATCGCCAAGGACCTGACCCTGAACATCCCCGACGGCAAGGTCAGCGTGCTGATCGGGCCGAACGGCTCGGGCAAGAGCACCGCGCTGCGCGCTCTCGCCCGGCTGCTGCCGCCCACCAAGGGCAGCGTCGTCCTGGACGGCAAGTCCATCCAGGACACCCCGACCAAGGAGGTGGCCCGGCTGCTGGCGATCCTGCCGCAGGTCCTGGTCACCCCGGAATCCATCTCGGTGGAGGACCTGGTCTGGTTCGGGCGGCATCCGCACCGCACGTCCTTGAAGGTGCCGAGCGAGGCCGACAAGGAAGCCGTCGAGTGGGCCCTGAAGGTCACCAGTACGGCGGAGTTGCGGCACCAGCACGTCGACCAGTTGTCGGGTGGTCAGCGGCAGCGGGTGTGGATCGCGCTCTGCCTGGCGCAGGGCACCGACCTGATCCTGCTGGACGAGCCCACGACGTACCTCGACGTGGCCTACCAGCTCGAGGTGCTCGACCTGCTGCACCAGCTCAACCAGGAACAGGGCAAGACCGTCGCGATGGTGCTGCACGACTTCAACATGGCGGCGGAGTACGCCGACCACGTGTTCGTGATGAAGTCCGGCAGCCTGGTCACCCAGGGGCCACCGGAGGACGTGTTCACCTGCGACATCATCCGCGACGTCTTCGGCGTCGAGTCCAAGGTGGTACCGCACCCGGTCAGCGGCAAGCCGATGTGCATCCCCTTGCGGGCCGGCCTGCTGGAGCGTGCAAACCTGGCGGTGGCCACCGGATGAACCCGACGAAGGGGAGCAACGCATGACAGAGCAGGCCCTCACCGAAGCGGTCACGCCGGCCGAGATCGCCAGCCGGTCGCAGCGGGTCGCACCGCGGCTGCGCGAACACCTCGAGGTCACGCCGTTCGTGCCGTTCGGGGCGTTCAGCGAGGAACTGGGCGCGGAGGTGCTGGTGAAGTGCGAGCACCTGCAGCGCACCGGCTCCTTCAAGGCGCGCGGCTCGATGGCGAAGATCCTTACGCTGACCGATGAGCAGCGTGAGCGCGGTGTGGTGACCGCGTCCACCGGCAACCACGGGCTCGGGGTCAGCAACGCGCTGGCCACCCTGGGCGGCCGGGGCATCGTCTACGTGCCGGAGAACGCCTCGGTCAGCAAGGTCGCGGCGATCAAGCGCTTCGGCGTGGAGGTGCGGAGTCAGGGCACCGACTCCGGTGCGCTGGAACTGGTCGCCCGGCAGCACGCCGCCGAGAACGACCTCACCTACGTCCCGCCGTACAACGACCCGGACATCGTCGCCGGGCAGGGGACGGTGGGCGTCGAGATCCTCGAGCAACTGGCCGGGCAGCAGCTGGACGCGGTCTTCGTGGCCGTCGGCGGCGGCGGCCTGGTCAGCGGGATCGCCTCGGTGCTGAAGCGCTACCGGCCGGAGATCAAGGTGTACGGCGCCTCGCCGGTCCGCGATGCCCCGATGGTGGCGTCGATCGAGGCCGGCAAGGTGGTCCAGGTCGACGCCCAGGCGACCTTGTCGGACGGCACGGCAGGCAGTGTCGAGCCCGGCAGCATCACCTTCGAGCTGTGCCGGACGCTCGTGGACGACTGGATCCTGGTCAGCGAGGACGCGATCAGCGCCGCGCTGCGGATGGTGATCGACACCGAGCACCAGCTGATCGAGGGCTCCGCGGCGATGGCGTTCGCCGCCGCGCGGGCCCGGCGTACCGAGCTGGAAGGCCAGCGGGTCGCGATCGTGTGCTGCGGCGGCAACATCTCGGCCAGCACGCTGGTGGCCGCGCTGGCCTGACCCCTCCCCGGGCCCGCGCGGTGGCGCCCGAAGAGACCCCGGCTCCCGGGTCCCTTCGGGCGCCTCGGCATGCCCAAAAGTTGCCTCAGGCAAATAAATCCTCCGTCACGTTGACACGGAAAGAACAACGTAACTATCGTTAAATGCAGCATATGTTGCATCAAGCGAAGGAAGTGAGAGATGGACGCGGCAACGTGGGGCCTCATCATCGCGACGTTCGTCGCGTGTTTCGTGGAGATGGTGGAAGCCACCACGATCGTGATGGCGATGGGCTATACCCGGAGCTGGAAGTCGGCGCTGATCGGCACGCTGGCTGCGCTCGGCGCGCTCGCGGTGGTGACGGTGTTCGCCGGCTACGCGCTGGCCACCTGGCTGCCGGAGTCGGCGCTGCAGCTGGCGATCGGCGGACTGCTGCTGATCTTCGGGCTGCAATGGCTGAGAAAGGCGATCCTGCGGTCATCGGGCCGAAAAGCCGTGCATGACGAGGCGGCGATCTACAAGGAAGAGGTGGCGGCGGCCAAGGCCGCCGGGCAGAGCACCGGCAGTATCGACATGTTCTCCTTCATGGTGTCCTTCAAGGGTGTCTTCCTGGAGGGCATGGAGGTGGTCTTCATCGTGATCACCTTCGGCCTGAACGCGGACAACATCCCGGGCGCCAGCGCCGGGGCGCTCGCCGCCGTCGTGATCGTGCTGATCATCGCGATCGCACTGCGCCGGCCGCTGTCGATGATCAACGAGAACCTGCTCAAGTACGGCGTCGGCCTGCTGCTGGCGTCGTTCGGAACCTACTGGGCGGTCGAGGGGATCGGCATCTTCCAGTCCGGCCGCGAGAGCCTCGACTGGCCCGGTCACGACCTCGCGATCATCGGCCTGCTGCTCGCGTGGCTGGTGCTCAGCCGGATCTTCGTCGCCGTGCTGAAGACCCCCGCGGCCCCGGTCGCCCCCGCCAACGTCCCTGTGGAGGTGAAGAAATGAAGTTCCTGAAGTCCTTCGGCCAGTTCTGGTACGACTTCATCATCGGTGACGACTGGAAGATCGCCGTCGCCGTGGTGCTCGCCCTGGTGGCGCTGTTCGCGGTGATGAAGGCCGACGTGCTCGGCGACGCCGCGCTGACCGTGCTGGGAGGCGCCGGGATCGTGGTCGCGTTCGCGATCAGCCTCGCCATCGACGTCCGTCCGAAGCGGCGGTGAGGGCCTGAATCCCTTGCCCTGTTGACGTCCGGCCCCGCACGTGGATCCCAGTCCGTGCGGGGCCGGCGCAGGTCCGAAAGGTGTCTTGTAGTGAACACAACGCTATTCAGTAATTTCGTAGTACCTGCTACAGTCGGTTCCGAGGTGCCCGGCCAGACGATTCGGAGGATCCAGACGTGATTGCTGACTCCCGCCCACTGAGGAGGCCCCAATGATGCGCGACACCGCGGAGACCGTGCTCGCACTGCTCCCCTCCGACGTCCAGTACGGCGATGTCCGGGTGGTCCGGCGGACCCACGAACTGGTGCTGGTCGAGCTCGACGGCCCGGGTGAGGTCGGCTACGACGACTCCCTCGGCCTCGGCCTGCGCATCGTGATCGGCGGCCACTGGGGCTTCGCCGCGACACACCGGCTCGACCCGCAAGGGATCGACGCCGTCATCGCCCAGGCCGTCGGCCAGGCCCGCGCCGCCGGCGGCGGCGGTCATGTCGCGCTGGGGCAGCCCGTGACGACGCGCGCCACCTGGTCGTCGCCGATGGAGGTCGACCCGTTCCTCGTCCCGCTGTCCACCAAGCTCGACCTGCTGTCCGCCACCGTGAAAGAGGCGTCGACCGCGGGTCCGCTGGTCCAGCAGGTCGAGGCGTCGGTCGACTTCTACCGCGACGAGAAGGTGTTCGCGAACACCGAGGGCGCGCTGATCGAGCAGACCCTGACCGAGAGCGGCGGCGGCCTGATGGTCAACGCCGGCGACGGCAACGACGTCCAGCGCCGCTCCTTCCCGCAGGGGGTGCCGCGCCAGATCCGCGGTCACCGCGGCGACTTCGCCACGGCCGGCTGGGAGCACGTGCTGGCGATCGGCCTGCCGGAGAACGCGGCCCGGGTCGCCTCGGAGGCGGTCGCGCTGCTGACCGCGCCGCAGTGCCCCGACGAGGTCACCACACTTGTTGCCGGTAGCAACCAGCTGGCGATGGTGCTGCACGAGTGCGCCGGCCACCCGATGGAGGCCGACCGCGCCCTCGGCACCGAGGCCAGCCTGGCGGGTGGCACCTACGCAACCCCCGAGCGCCGCGGCAACTTCCGCTGGGGATCGGAGATCGTCTCGGCGTACGCCGACGCGACCATCCCGGGCGCGCTCGGCTCCTACGCGTACGACGACGAGGGCGTTCCGGCCCAGCGCACCCAACTGGTGAAGGACGGCATCTTCCAGGGCTACATGTCCGGGCGCGAGTCCGCGGCGGCGCTCGGCGACGAACCGACCGGGGCGTCCCGCGCCGACGGCTGGCAGCGGCTGCCGCTGGTCCGGATGACCAACATCTGCCTCGAGCCGGGTGAGTCCTCGCTGGCCGAGATGATCGCCGGCACCAAGCGCGGCATCCTGGTGGACACCAACCGGGGTTTCTCGATCGACGACCAGCGGATGTCGTTCCGGTTCCAGACCGAGATGGGCTGGGAGATCCGCGACGGCAAGATCGGCCGGATGCTGAAGAACTGCACGTACCAGGGCGTCACGCCGCAGTTCTGGGCCGAGCTCGACGCCCTCGGCGGGCCGGACGAGTGGAAGGTGCACGGCGTCCCGTCCTGCAACAAGGGCGAGCCCCTGCAGGTGGCCCACGTCGGCCACGGCACCGTACCCGGACGCTTCCAGAATGTGCAGGTGGGACGATGAGCATCGATCAGGCAGAGGTCGCCCGGGCGCTGGAGATCCTCGGCGACGGCACCCGGCTCGACATCCTCGGCGAGAACGCGGACCTGCTCCGCTACGCCGAGTCGGAGATCACCGCCCAGCACAGCGAACGCAGGCTCCGGGTCCGGGTCCGGATCAACCGCGACGGCCGGGCGGCCGCCGGTTCGCTGGAGACCCTCGATCCCGACGCAGTCCGCACCCTCGCCGACCGCCTCTCCGCGGCCCTGGCCGACCTCCCGGCCACCTCGAGCAACGCCCCGGAGTCACCGTCAGGAACGAACTCCGGCAGCACAGCGCCTGCCACGCCTGAGATTGTCCCCGCTCAGTCGGTACTGGAGTCTGATCCGGCGGTCCGCCACCAGTGGTTCAACACGGTCCGGGTCGGCCTGGACTCCGACATGAAACTCGGCGGCGCCATCCGGTACGACGTGATGGACCGAGTGGTGGCCGACTCGACCGGGCTGTTCCGCGCCGAGACGTTGACCAAGGCCTCGATCCAGGCGATCGCCAAGCAGGACGGGCGATCCGCGAGCGTCAAGCTGCTGCACCGCGACGCCGACCAGATCCCGATCGGGGAGATTCCCGGCCGGCTGCGGGAGGCGCTGACTCCGCTGCCCTCGGTGGATGCCCACCACGGCACCTGCCGGGTGCTGCTCAAGCCGCAGGCCGTCAACAGCCTGATCGCCACCTACGGGTACGCGGTCCTGGGCGCGAACGCCTACGCCACCGGACGGTCGCTGGTCGCGGGCCGTCTCGGCGAGAAGATCACCAGCGAGCTGATCACCCTGGTCGACGACGGTTGCGACGCCGACGGACTGCCCAGCGGATTCGATGCTGAGGGCAACGTTCGGCGCAGGACCACGCTGATCGACAGGGGCGTGCTCACCGGCGTCGTCTCCGACCAGCGCCGGGCCGGGTTGACCGGCGGCGTGCCGACCGGTCACGCGGTACCGGACGGCTGGCGGTTCGGCGGCGACCCGGTTCCGTCGCACCTGTTGCTGGCGCCCGGCGAGTCCACCGAGGACGAGTTGCTCGCCGAGGTCGGCAGTGGGCTCGTGGTGAACCGGCTCGACTACCTTCGGGTGCTGCACCCGAAGGAGACCCTGGTCACCGGGACGACCCGCGACGCGACGTACTGGGCCGAGGACGGCAAGCTCGTCGGCTGGCACCCGCAGCTGCGCTTCACCTTCAAGATGGACGACGTGATGAACGCGATCCTCGGGGTCGGCGCCGTGCGCGAGCGCTGCGACCAGACCTTCATGGAGAGCATCGTGGTTCCGTCGCTGCTGATCGACGCCGGTCCGCTCGTCCTCCCCTGAACCAGCAGCGCCCCGGGCCATGCGTGCTCATAGAAGGCGCGGAGCGCTGCTGCTCCACCTCCTGACCAGGGTCACTCTCCTGATCAGGAATCACTGCGACGAGGGAGCGGATGACACCGACGCTCACCACTCTGCTCAACGGGTACTCGCTGAACACAAACCAGGGCAATCCGGCCTTCTGCTCCGTCCACCTGGTCGAGAGCGAGGCCGGGCGGGTGCTGTTCGACTGCGGCCATGCCGGCCGGCGCCGGATGTTGCTGGAGGCTTTGTCCGCCCGTGGACTCGAGCCGGCCGATATCGACACCGTCGTCCTGTCCCACGGCCACTGGGACCACCTGCAGAATGCCGACTTCTTCCGGCGGGCACGGGTGCTGCTGCACGCGGACGAACTGCGCAACCTGGACGCGCCACCCGCCAAGGACCTCGGCACACCCCGCTGGGCCAAGGCAGTGCTCGACGGGCTGGACATCCAGTCGGCGGGGGAGGGCGACCAGCTCATCCCCGGCGTCGAAGTGCTCGAGCTGCCCGGGCACACCCCTGGCTCGATCGGCCTCGCCGTGACCACAGACGCCGGAACCACCGTGCTCACCGGTGACGCCGTGCCCACTGCCGCAGTACTGCGGGCCCGCCGCGCGTCGGGTCGCCCGTACGACGCGGCCAAGGCGGATGCGTCGGTCGAGCGGGTCGCCGATCTCGCCGATGTCGTCTGCCCCGGACATGACGCTCCCTTCCGGATCAGCGCCAGTGGGAACCTGGAGTACGTCGTGAGCCCCGAACCGCTGGTCTTCCGGGGACGAAGCCAGGCTGTATTTGATTCCTCGCCCACCCCACCACCCCAGTCATTTGATTCCTCGCCCACCCCACCACCCCAGTCTTTCGAGGAGACACCGTGAACCAGACCGTGGGACAGACGTCGAGCCTGGTCGAGGAACCACCCGAGGTCGACCTGGCCACCGCAGCGGAGTTCCTGCGCGCGCAGTACGGGATCGTCGCCGAGTTGCAGGCGTTGCGGAGTGAGCGTGACCTGAACTTCCTGGCCGTCGCCGACGACGGCCGGCAACGGGTGCTGAAGGTGTCGAACTCCGGCGACGATCCCGGCCAGATCGCGATGGAGAGCGCCGCGATGCGCCATGTCGCGCTGGTCGATCCCGGTCTCCCGATCCCGCGCATCGTCGACACCGTGGACGGCGAGCAGGTGGTCACCCTGAAGGCCGACGACGGCCGGGTGCACCAGGTCCGGGTGATGACGGTGATGCCGGGTGCGGTCGGCGATCTCGCGGTTCTGCCGGACCGGTTCGCCGCGGACTTCGGCGAGGTCTGCGCGCGGCTTGCTCGTGCGCTCCAGGGCTTCGGTCACCCGTCGGCCGATCGACGGCTGGACTGGGATCCCCGGCTGGTGACCGCGCTGCGGCCGTTCGCGCAACAGTTGCCCGACGCGAGCCGCCGGGCGCCGATGGAGAAGCTGCTGGATCGCTTCGAGGGCTTGGAGGAAGCGACCAAGCGGCTGCCGGCGTTCGTGCTGCATGGTGACGTCACCTTGAGCAATGTGCTGCTCGACGCGGACGGGATCTCCGGCGTGATCGACTTCGGCGACATGCACCACACTGCCCGGGTGGCCGATCTCGCGATCAGCCTGACCTCGCTGTTGCGGGAGTCCGCCGATCCGTGGCCCGCGGCCGCCGCGTTCCTCGATGCCTATCAGCGGGTGTTGCCGCTCGAGCCGGAGGAGGTCGAGCTGATCGGTGAGCTGGTGCTCGCCCGGATGGCCGCGAGCGTGCTCATGTCGGCGTGGCGCGCTCCGCTCTATCCCGACAACTACGAATACCTGACGAGCCTGGTGGCCGGGAGCTGGCACGGACTCGATCTGCTGGCGGGGATGGACGCCACCGAGCTCGCGGATCGCTTCCACCGGCTCTGCGGGACCTCCCGGGTGGAGTCCGCCCAGCGTCTGGATCCGTCGCTGTCGGAGCGCCGGGGTGCAGCCCTGGGCGGGCAGCTGTCGCCCTTGTTCTACCGCGAACCGTTGCAGGTGGTCCGGGCTGCCGGAGCCTGGGTGCACACCGCGGACGGGCGTCGCTATCTCGATGCCTACAACAACGTTCCCGTCGTCGGCCATGCTCACCCGGCCGTGGTCCAGGCGATCTCGCGCCAGGCCGCAGTACTGAACATCAACTCCCGCTACCTGCACCCCAACGCCGTCGAGCTCGCGGAGCGGCTCACCGCCTCGATGCCGCTGGGCTTGGACACCTGTGTCTTCGTCAACTCGGGCAGCGAGGCCAACGACCTCGCGTGGCGGATGGCCCGAGTGGTCACCGGTCGATCCGGAGTGATGGTCGCCGATCTCGCGTACCACGGGGTCAGCGAGGCGACGGCTGCCTGGTCGACCAACACCTACCCGCCGTCGGCACGTCCCGCGCACGTTGCCGTCTTCGACGCGCCTCGGCTGGATGCGGACGGGCAGCAACCCAGTGGCGTCGAGGCGGGCCGGCGGGTCCGGCTGGCACATGACGAGTTGCGCCGGGCCGGTCAGGACGTGGCGTTGCTCGCCGTCGACTCCGTGTTCAGCAGCGCGGGGATCCTCACGCCGACCGGACGGTTCATGCGCGGCCTGCAGGACGAGACCCATGCGCTCGGCGGGTTGTTCCTCGCCGACGAGGTGCAGGCCGGCTTCGGCCGTGGCGGTCGCAACCTCTGGCGGTTCACCGACTTCGGCCTGACGCCCGACTTCGTCACGCTGGGCAAGCCGATGGGCAACGGGCACCCGATCGCCGCGCTGATCACCCGGCGGGAGATCGTCGAGCAGTTCATCGCGATCGACGAGTTCTTCAGCACCTTCGCCGGCAACCCGGTGTCCTGTGTCGCCGCGCTGACCGTGCTGGACGTGATCGAGCAGAACGGCCTGGTCGAACGGTCCGGCCGGATCGGCGCCGAGTTGTCGGCCGGCCTCGCAGACCTCGCGCCCAGGCTGCACCCGGCGGCCCGCGTTCGTGGCCAGGGCCTGATGGTCGGGGTCGAGATCCCACCGGAGGCCCCGCTGACGGCAGCCGACCTCGCCGAACGACTGCGCGAACAGGGCGTCTTCGTCGGCACCACCGGACCAGGCGGGACCGTCCTCAAGATCCGCCCGCCGCTGATCTGGGACGAGGGCCACGTCGCATACTTCCTCAAGGCTTTCCAAGCTGCTGCACTAACCTGAGCCTCGTGCGCGAACTGGTCGTCCTTGGCACCGGGAGTCAGGTGGCGTCGCGAGAGCGCAGCCAGAACGGGTACTTCCTGCGCTGGGACAGCGACGGCTTCCTGTTCGATCCGGGCGAGGGGACCCAACGGCAGATGCTGTACGCCGGGGTCTCGGCCGGGGCGATCACCCGGTTGTGCGTCACCCACTTCCACGGCGACCACTGCCTCGGAGTACCGGGGGTGATCCAGCGGTTGTCGCTCGACGATGTGCGGCATCCCGTGCACGCGCACTACCCGGCGTCCGGCCAGGAGTACTTCACCCGGCTCCGGTACGCCGCGTCGTTCTTCGAGCGGGCCGAGGTCCGGGAGGAGCCGGTCGAGGAGGAGGGCCTGCTCTCGGTCGGGCCGTTCGGCCAGTTGTGGGCCAGGCGGCTGGAGCACCCGGTCGAGTCGTTCGGGTACCAACTGGTCGAGCCCGACGGCCGGCGGATGCTCCCGGACCGGCTGGCGCAGTACGGCGTGGTGGGGCCGGCGGTGAGTCGCCTGCAGCAGGCGGGATCGCTGGAGGTGGACGGGCGCACGGTGACCGTCGAGCAGGTGAGCGAACCGCGGCCGGGCCAGCGGTTCGCGTTCGTGATGGACACCCGGCTCTGCGAAGGAGTGTTCCGGCTGGCCGACGGCGCGGACCTGCTGGTGATCGAGTCGACGTACCTGTCCTCGGAGCAGGAACTGGCCAGGCGCTTCGGGCACCTGACCGCACGGCAGGCCGCCCGGGTGGCGCGGGAGTGCGGGGTGCGCAAACTCGTGCTGACGCATTTCTCCCAGCGCTACACCGAGCCGGAGCGCTTCCACGAGGAAGCGGCGGCCGAGTTCGACGGCGAGATCGTCGTCGCCGCCGACCTCACCCGGGTCTCCGTGCCGGCTCGTCGCTGAGTGTTCCCGGCCGGGAACATCTGGGTACTGTACGACTGTTGAAGCCCTTAACTACCCGCGTGAGCAAGGAGATTCGATGCTGTACGGACAGGAGCACGTGAAGCGCTACGAGGAGACCGACGGCGAGGTCGGCTACGACTGGGGTGACCACGGCGCGCACATCCTCATCCTCACCACCGTCGGCCGCAAGTCCGGCGAGGAGCGCAAGAACCCGCTGATCTACCGCGAGGTCGAGGGTGGTTACGCGATCGTCTCCTCCGCCGGCGGCGCCGACGCGCATCCCGCGTGGCACTTCAACCTCGAGGCCGACCCGGACGTCAAGGTCCAGATCAAGGCCGACCGCTTCGCCGCCCACGCCCGCGTCGCCACCGACGAGGAGCGCGCCCGGATCTGGCCGCTGATGACCGAGATCTGGCCGGACTACGACACCTACACCACCAAGACCGACCGCCAGATCCCCATCGTCATCCTCGAACGCCGGTAGTCCTCCCCACGCGGCTCCTGACGGATGACCGGGCGACGAATTGTCGTTGCCCCGGTCATCTCGTCGTGATCCAGGCGAGGTATTGCCGTTCCAGGATTCCAGTTGCAGGGTCCCGATCACGGACTAGCGCAGGTCGCGGAAGAACTCGCGGATGTCGGTGGTCAGCAGGGCCGGCTCCTCCAGGGCGGCGAAGTGGCCGCCTCGGGGTACGTCGGTCCAGCGGGTGATGGTGTTCTCCTGTTCGACGTAGCGGCGGATGGCTACGTCGTGGGCAAGGATGAGGGCGGCGGTGGGGACGCCGGAGTTCTCCTTCGTCACGCCCCACGGTGCTGCCTGTGCGTAGCCGACGTACGCGGCGGTGCCGGCCGTGCCGGTGAGCCAGTAGAGCATCACGTTGGTGAGCAGCAGGTCCCGGTCGATGATTGCGTCCGGCAACGTTGCGCGCGGGTGGGTCCACTCGCGGAACTTGTCCATGATCCAAGCGAGCTGCCCGACGGGCGAGTCGACGAGTCCGTAGGCGAGCGTCTGCGGACGCGTCGACTGGATCGCGACATAGCCGAACTCCTCCTGCATGAACGCGTTGATCCGCGCGACCCGGTCCTGCTCGATCGGCGACAGGCTCGCCAGTTCCTCGGCCGGCATCGGGTACGGCGCGATCGGACCGGGCCCGCCGTTCGTGTGGACGCCGATCACGTGCTCGCGATCCACCCGTCCCACCTCTGCCGACACGGTCGCGCCGATGTCACCACCCTGTACGGCGTACCGGTCGTAGCCGAGGCGGTTCATCAGCTCCGCCCAGGCCCGGCCGGTCCGGTCAGTGGTCCAGCCACCGTCACTCGTGGGACCGGAGAACCCGAACCCAGGCAACGACGGGATCACCAGATGGAAGGCATCCGCCGCGTCCCCGCCGTACGACACGGGATCGGTCAGCGGGCCGATCAGGTCGAGGAACTCCACGATCGACCCCGGCCATCCGTGGGTCAGCACCAACGGCAGCGCGTCCGGCTCAGCCGACTTCACATGTAGGAAGTGGATCCGCTGACCATCGATCTCGGTCGTGTACTGCGGGAACTCGTTCAACTGCTTCTCGGCGGCACGCCAGTCGTAGCCGGTCCGCCAGTACTCGACCATGTCGGACAGCCAGGCGACCGGGACGCCGGTGTCCCAGTCGTCGCCGGGCAGTGCGGCCGGAAGTCGCGCGGCGGCGAGCCGGTCCTGGAGATCGTCGAGAGTGCTCTGCGGGATGTCGATGACGAATGGCTTTATCATGTCTTCCACTCTGTCACCCGGTTAGGACAGCTTCAGTCCTAGCTCGATGGCAGACTGGGGAACATGTTGGAGACCTCGGCGCGACTGCTCAAACTGCTCTCCCTGCTGCAGTCTCCGCGCGACTGGAGTGGTACCGCGCTCGCGGAGGAACTCGGCGTCGGAGTACGGACCGTCCGCCGCGACGTCGACAAACTCCGCAACCTCGGCTACC
The DNA here is from genome assembly GCF_004345365.1 of Kribbella sp. VKM Ac-2568. GTDB lineage: Bacteria > Actinomycetota > Actinomycetes > Propionibacteriales > Kribbellaceae > Kribbella > Kribbella orskensis. The sequence continues at coordinate 123,197 of NZ_SLVF01000016.1, read as the reverse complement.
CCGTCGACGCCTTACCCGGGGTGGCCGGCTATCGCCTGGGTGCCGGTGCGGCCCTGCCGCCGCTCCTGCTCGACGACGAGGAGGCGGTCGCGGTCGCGATCGGACTACGGGCCGCCGCGACCGGGAGCGTCTCGGGCATCGAGGAGTCGTCGGTGCGCGCCCTCACCAAGCTCGAGCAAGTCCTGCCCTCGCGACTGCGCCATCGGGTCCGCCTGCTCCAGTCGGTCGCGGTGACTCCGACTGCCGGGGCCTCGGTGGCGCCCGACGTGGTGTTGGCCGTCGCGGCCGCTTGCCGCGATCACCAGCGCCTCCGCTTCGACTACCGCAGCCACGACGGCACGTCGACAGTCCGTACTACGGAGCCGCATCGCCTGGTCCACACCGGGCGGCGGTGGTACCTCGTGGCCTGGGACGTGGACCGCGAGGACTGGCGAACGTTCCGCCTGGACCGGCTGAACCCGCGGATCCCTACCGGCCCACGCTTCACGCCTCGACCGGCGCCCGAGCTCGATGAGACCAGTCGAGGAGTCGCCTCGGGGGCGTATCGCTATCAGGCTCGCTTCCTGGTGCGTGCGCCCGCCGAGCAGATCGCCGACCGGATCGCCAACACGATCGGCACGGTCGAGCCGGTCGACGCCACGACCTGCATCCTCTCCACCGGCTCGAACTCCCTGGACGAACTCACCCTCTACGTGGGGCTCCTCGGCTTCGACTTCCAGGTGGAGTCGCCACCCGAACTGATCGACCACGTCCGCACCCTCACCACTCGCCTCGGAGCGGCTACGCCGGCTTGATGTTCTGGTTCAGGTGGAAGGTGTTGTCGGGGTCCCAGGTGGTCTTCAGCGTGGTCAGGCGGGTCAGCTTCGCGGGCGGGAAGGCCCGGCGCACGCTCTCGCCGTTCAGAGTGTTGAGGTACGCGCCCCCGGCGTACTGGTCGAGTGAGGCGGCGTACGCGCGGATCGTGGCGATCCGCTCCTCGTCGTCGGCAGGGTCCTCCCACCGGGTCGCGGTGACGAACTCGAACAACGTGTCCCGCTGGCTGAACGCGGCCTCCTCGTCCGGTACGTCGGAGATGGCGCCGCCGTAGGCCTGGAGGCTCGCGCCGACCCCGGGGTTCCGCAGCAGCGCCCGGATCGCGTCGTCCGTGAGGGCCTTGAAGTAGTGGCCCTTCCAGTAGCGGCGGTACCGGTGCCCCTGGATGCTGTCGTCGCGACTCTGCAAGGTCAGGTAAGGAACCTCTTCGATGCTCTTGGCAACGACCTGGCCGAGGCCGTCGAAGGCCTGAAGCAACTGCTCGCGCCCGGCCGGGTCGCCGACCCAGGCGAAGCCCACGGTGATCCCGTCGCTCCGGATGCTCGCGGTGAAGGTCGCCTGCCGCGGAGCGGTCGCGTTCAGCTCGCGCCAGGCCCGCAGTACGGCGAAGGTCTCGGCGGCGGGGTAGGTGAACTCGGCGACGAGTGCCTGGGTGCCGATGACGTGCAGGCGGAACTCGAACGAGGTGACGATGCCGAAGTTGCCGCCACCACCGCGCAGACCCCAGAAGAGGTCCGGGTTCTCCGTCGCGCTGGCGTAGACGATGTCGCCGGTCGCGGTCACTAGCTCGTAGCGGACGACGTTGTCGCAGGCGAGGCCGAACTGCCGGGCGAGCCAGCCCATGCCGCCGCCCAGGGTGAGGCCGCCGACCCCGGTGTGCGAGACGTTGCCCGCGGTGGTGGCCAGACCGTGCTGCTGTGCGACGCGATCCAGTTCGCCCAGTAAGGCGCCGCCCTGGACCCAGGCGACCTGCCGGTCGGGGTCGACCCGCACCTCGCTCATCGGGGTGAGGTCGATCATCAGACCGCCGTCCGGTACGGCGAGGCCGGCGATGCTGTGGCCGCCGCACCGCACGCCGATCTCCAGGTCGTGCTGGCGCGCGTACCGGACGGCGGCGGCGACGTCGGCGGTGGTGTGGCACCTGGCGATCGCGGCCGGGCGGCGGTCGACCATCGCGTTCCAGACGCTCCGGGCCTCGTCGTAGCCGGGCTCGCCGTCGCGGATCAGGATCAGGGTCTCGGTCTGGATCTGGGTGGCGGTCATGGTCTTGCCCCTTTGCTGGAAAGTCTTGGTACTCACGACCATGACAGCGAAGCGGTACCCGGATAAGGTCCAGTTCCATGAGCCGATCCAGGACCAATTCCGGTTCCGGGGAGCTGTTGGTCGAGCTCCGCCGGGAGACGAGCGTGCCGCTGCACCAGCAGTTGGAGGGTGGGATCCGGGACCGGATCCGGCAGGGGTTGCTGCGGGCGGACACGGTGATGCCGTCGACCCGGGCGCTCGCGACGGACCTCGGCCTGTCCCGCGGCGTCGTGGTCGAGGCCTATCAGCAACTGGTCGCCGAGGGGTACCTCGTCAGCCGGACCGGCGGCTACACGCAGGTCGCGCCGGCCGCGGCCCGCACGCCGCAGGCGACCGAGACCAAGAGTCGGCCCAGCGGACCGCCGAAGATCGACTTCAAGTACAGCCGTCCCGACGTCTCGCAGTTCCCGCGAGCCGCCTGGCTGCGATCGATCCGGCGGGTGCTGAACGAGACTCCGCACATGAGTTTCGCGTACCTGGACGGCCGGGGTGCCGACGAGTTGCGAACGGCGCTCTCCGACTACCTCAACCGGGTCCGCGGCACCTCGGCTCGACCCGAGAACATGTTGGTCTGCAACGGATTCGCGCAGGGATCGCGGTTGCTCCTCCAGGTGCTCGCCGCCTCCGGATATCGGCGGCTTGCAGTCGAGGACCCGTCGGACAACGAACTGCGGGAGGTCGCGACCGCCGCCGGGCTCGAGGCCGTCGGAGTACCGGTGCTGGAGTCCGGCCTGGATGTGGAGGCACTCGAGCGGTCCGGAGCGGACGCAGTACTGGTGACTGCCGCGCATCAGTTTCCGACCGGCGCGGTCACGTCGGCCGAGACAAGGGCGGCGCTGGTCGAGTGGGCTGCTCGGCGCGATGCGTTGATCATCGAGGACGACTACGACGCGGAGTACCGGTACGACCGCGAGCCGATCGGCGCGATGCAAGGGCTCGCGCCGGATCGGGTGGTCTACGCGGGGACCGCGAGCAAGACGCTGGCGCCAGGACTACGGCTCGGCTGGCTGATCCTGCCGGCCCGGCTGGTCGAGCCGATGGCGGCCGCCAAGATCGTCGACGACCGCGGCTCGCCGGTGCTCGACCAGTTGACCTTCGCCGACTTCGTCGCGCGCGGCGAGTTCGACCGGCACCTGCGCCGGATGCGACCGCGGTACCGGCGGTTGCGCGACGCGCTGGTCGGCCGGCTGGCCGAGCGGTTGCCCGACCTCGAACCGATCGGGGTCTCCGCCGGGCTGCACGTGATGGCCTGGCTGCCGGCGGACGTGTCCGAGAGCGCGGTGACCCAGGCCGCACGGGACCGTGGGCTCGGCGTCTACGGCCTGAAGCCCTATTGGGTGCAGAATGCCGGTCCTGAGGGTCTCGTCTTCGGGTACGGCGGGCTGACCGAGCCGGCCGTTGTCGAAGGCATCGACCTGCTCGCGGACACCATCGCCTCATTACGCAGCTAGGACACTAGGACCTTGATGGAGGATGCCACGACTTCCTAGCGGTTCACTCGTAGTCCGTCGACGTGGTGACGTGGGCCCACTGGGCGGCCTCGTCGGCGCGGGACCGGGAGGCGCGATCGGCGTGCTCCAGGGCGTCCTTGCCGAGCAGCAGTCGTAGCGGCGGCTCGTCCAGCGCGGCGATGTCGACGACGGCCCTGGCTGCCTTGGCGGGATCGCCCGGTTGCTTGCCGTCGACGCTCACGCGGTACCGGTTGAGCTCGCCGACGGTCGACTCGTAGTCCTCGCCGACCGGCGTGATCGTCATCGACGAGCCGCCCCAGTCGGTGCGGAAGGCGCCCGGCTCGATGATCGTCACCTTGACGCCGAACGGCTTGACCTCGTTGTTGAGCACCTCCGAGAAGCCTTCGACGGCGAACTTCGCGGTCTGGTAGGCGCCCATTCCCGGGGTGCCGCCGACGCGTCCGCCGACCGACGAGAACTGCAGGAAGTGGCCGGAGCGCTGCTTGCGGAACACCGGCAGGGCGGCCTTGGTGACGTTGACGACGCCGTACAGGTTGGTCTCGACCTGCGCGCGGAAGTCCTCGTCGGTGGTCTCCTCGATCGGCGCGCTGTTGGCGTAGCCGGCGTTGTTCGCGACCACGTCGAGGCCGCCGAACTCGTCGATCGCGGTCTGTACCGCGCCCCGGGCCGCCTCGGCGTCGGTGACGTCCAGGGCGACGGCGCGGATGGCGTCGCCGTACTCCTTCACCAGGTCGTCGAGCTGCTCGGGCTTGCGAGCGGTCGCGACCACGCGGTCGCCGCTGTCCAGGACCGCCCGGGTGAGCTCACGTCCGAGGCCGCGGGAACTGCCGGTGATGAGCCAGGTCTTGCTCATGATCTCTCTCCACTAACTAACCGACTGGTTGGATAGTTCTATGGAACCTCGCTCGGCGAGAGAAATCAACTGACCAGTTGGTTGGTAGACTCGGGATCATGCAGAGGGATGCCGGACGGACCAGGAAACGGATCCTCGAAGCCGCGACCGAGGAGTTCGCCGCGCTCGGCATCGCCGGCGCCCGGGTGAACCGGATCGCCGAGGAGGCCGGCTGCAACAAGGCGATGCTGTACGCGTACTACGGCAACAAGGACCAGTTGTTCGACGCGGTCTTCACCGCCTATGTCGACGCGTACCTCGAGGAGGTGGGGTTCGACGCGGACGACCTGCCGTCGTACGCCGGTCGCGTCTTCGACTACTTCGAGGAGCACCCGGGTCACCTGCGGCTCGCCACCTGGTACCGGTTGGAGCGACCGCAGGGGGCTCGGCTGGAGGCAGTGCTGGCGGTGAACGCGGACCGGCTTGCCGCATTGGAGCGGGCTCAGGCCGATGGTGTGATCCCGGCGGACTTCAGTCCGGTGGAACTGTTGTCGCTGATCCAGTCGATCGCCACGAGTTGGTCGACGATGAACCCGGAGTACGGCAGCGCGGTGCCCGCCGACCGCGCCCACCGCCGCCGGACTGTGGTGGACGCGGTCGAGCGGTTGCTCACCAGCCGAGACGCTGGAGCGTGATCGGAAGCACCACCCCGCCGCCGTACCTCCGTGGAGTGGCCGGCTGAGGTGTGGTGCGGGTCACGGTGGATTCTCAGGTGATTCCTCTATCGGCTCGATGGTGCTCTCAGGATCCCGCGCTCTACTCGAATCAGCAGGGAAATGCGCTGAGGAGGCAATGGGAATGAGCGAGATCGACGGAGAGCAGGGACCGACGCCGGACCAGACCGGTCGGCAGGGTTCGGGGCAGCAACAGGGACAGGGTCCGAACACCCCGCCGCCGTCGCCGCAGCCCCAGCAGCCGGAAAACCAGCAGAACCAGCAGGGCCAGCAGCAGGGATGGACGCCGCAGTACGGGCCGTCGCACTACAAGCCGCAGGAACAGCGGCAGTACGGGCAGCCAGGTCAACCGGCACAGGCGCAGTACGGGCAGCCAGGTCAACCCGGGCAGGCGCCGTACGGGCACCAGGGTCAACCGCAGTACGGCCAGCAGGGTCAGCCGGCGCAGGCGCCGTACGGGCAGCCGCAGTACGGGCAGCCGGGGCAGCCGCATTACGGGGCGCAGGGGCACTACGGGCAGGCGCCGTACGGGTACCCGTATGGGCAGCCTCACGGCGGGCAGTGGGGGCCGATGCCGTTCCACCACCAGCCTCCGAAGCGGCGGAAGCGGTTGCCGGCGCTGATCGGGGCGTTCGGAGTGGCCGCCGCTCTGGTCCTCGGATCAGTTGCCTGGGGCATCGACCAGCAGTCGAACGCGAACAGCTCCAAGCTCTCCCAGCCGCTCGACCCGGCCGCGGTGGCCGCGCAGGTCTCGCCCGGTCTGGTTGACGTGAACACGGTGCTCGGCTTCGAGGGCGCTCGCGCCGCCGGTACCGGGATCGTGCTGACCTCCGACGGTGAGGTGCTGACCAACCACCACGTGGTGGAGGGCGCGACGCAGATCTCCGTCGTGGACATCGGCAACGGAAAGACCTACTCGGCCAGCGTCGAGGGCTACGACGCGACCCACGACATCGCGGTCCTGAAGCTGAAGGACGCGTCCGGGCTGCAGACCGCCAAGACCGGTGACTCCTCCAAGGTCGCGATCGGCGACCAGGTGGTCGGCATCGGCAACGCCGGGGGAGTAGGCGGCCCGCCGAGCTACGCCGCCGGCAAGGTGACCGGCCTGAACCAGGCGATCACCGCGACCGACGAGTCCGGTTCCGACCCGGAGAACCTCACCGGCCTGATCCAGACCGACGCCAACATCCAGGCGGGCGACTCGGGTGGACCGCTCGCCAACACCGCTGGAGAGGTGATCGGCGTCGACACCGCGGGTGGCTCGAGCAACCCGACCCCGGGCGGCTCCGGCGAGACGGCCTACAGCCCCAGCTCGACCTCAGCCACTGCCACCGCGACGCTGACCGCCTCGGGTGACGGCACCGGCAACGGCTCGCCCTTCGGCGACGGCAACGGCTCGCCCTTCGGTGACGGCAACGGCCAGGGCTTCGGCGACGGCCAGGGCCAGGGACAGGGCAACGGCCAGGGCCAGACGACGACGCAGGGCTTCGCGGTGCCGATCAACCAGGCGCTGGACATCGCCCAGCAGATCGAGAAGGGCGACTCGTCTTCGACCGTCCACATCGGCGGCTCCCCGATGCTCGGCATCTCGGTCCTCGCCAACGCCACCGGTACCTCGGGCGCCGTCGTCAACGACGTCCTCGCCAACGGCAAGGCCGACGAGGCCGGCATCACCGCGGGCGACGTGATCACCTCGCTCGGCGGCAAGACCGTCGACTCGCCCGACACCCTCTCCAACCTGCTCGACCAGCACCACCCGGGCGACAAGGTAGCCGTCACCTGGATCGACCAGACCGGCGCCAAGCACACTGCGACCATCGAACTGGCCACCGGCCCGGTCCGCTGACACCTCCTTCAGCGAACCGTCCGATCGGGCCCGCCGCGCTCCTCCCCCTCAGAGCGCGCGGGCCCGATCCTTTGTCGTCTCGGCTCAGCTGAGGAAGCCCTCGCGCCACGTCTGGTACTGCGGTGTCCAGTGCAGCTGGCTGCGGGCGTAGTCGTTGTCCGCGCCGCGGGCCCAACGCGTCCGCTCCGAGTCGACCGGGGCCGGCTCGGGTGCGCCGACGGAACGGGCGAAAGCGGGAACCCACTCGACGGCCGCAGCAGGCTCGTCGTCGACGATGTTTACCGGTCCGCTCGGCCAGTCGAGTGCCTGGACCGCAGCCGCGGCGGCGTCCTCCACGTGCACGAAGCTGCTGACGTCGGAGTTCGGGACGAGCTCGCCGGCGCGGGCCTTGTCGTCCATCAGCCCGCCCTTCGAGAACCAGGTGCCCTGACCGTAGAGCGTGCCGTAGCGGAGAACCACCCACTCGGGCACCTCGGCCGCGATCTCCTCCAACGCGGCCACGCCCTCCACCGACTCGAGCCGAGGCATCGACGCGCCGAGGTCGAGCGGAGTCCCTTCGGCTGCGGGCGAGTCGCCGCCTTCATAAGCCCAGGCAATGCTCTGCGCGACCACCCGACGAGCGCCGGCTGCGAGTGCCGCGTCGACAAGATTCCGCGTGCCGGTCTTCCGGATGGTCGAGTTCGCGGCGAAGTTGCCGCTGCTCAGGTCAGTCAGCTGGTGCATCACCACGTCGGGCCGCGCTGCGATCACGGCAGCCGTCAGCGCCGCTGCGTCGTAGACATCTGCCTGTACCGCGTCGGCACCCTGCGCCTTCAGCACATCGACGTGTGCCTCACGCCGAACCAATCCGGTGACCTGATGTCCAGCGGCGATCAACTCAGGGACGAGGAGGCGACCGATCACCCCCGTCGCCCCGGCCAGGAAGACCCGCATCAGTTCGCCTCCGAGAGGCCGTCATCCACGGTCCGCGGTCCCCGCCGGTCGCGCCGGGCCTCGAGTTCCTCGGCGTCGACGAGCGTGAGCATCGGCTGTCCTGGTTCTCCGACCATCACGACTACGAAGCGGCTCGGCCGGTCGGCGAGGTGGTTAGCGGCCTGGTAGTGGATCAGGTCGCCGCCGGGCTCCCAGAAGGCCCCACCCTCCTTGATCACCCGCGGGGCCTCGCCTTCGAGCTCGAAGAGCAACTCGCCCTCGAGCATGTAGCCGAACACCGGCCCCGAGTGCCGGTGCGGAGGCGTCCCGGGATCGCCTGGCGGTAGGTCGATGGTCGCCGTCATCACCTCGGCTCCGGCGGGGATCCGCGGCGGCACCACATCCAGCAGCATCGTCAACTGCGAGTTCGATTCCATCCTCCCAACGTAGAAGCCTGATTGACCCAGGAACTGGTCCACTTCGCCGGCCATTCGATGGTCCACTTCGCCACGCTCGAGCTGCGCGGCGCCGTACACGAGTTTGAGCCGTGCCGAAGTCGAGCTGAGCCGCGCCGAAGTCGAGTTGAGGAAGGGGTGAACGGGCGTTTACTGTGGGGTGAACAGTTGTTCACCTGCGGCCGCTCCACCGCAGCCCTGCCTCGTGAGGACCTCCTTGACCGTCCGTCCTGCTGCTCACCCGCGTCTGGTTCTGGCCGCACTCGCCTCCTGTGGCGTGCTGGTGTCGGTGATGCAGACGATCGTGGTGCCGTTGCTGCCCGAACTGCCCTCGCTCACCAACAGCCGCCCGGCCGACGTCAGTTGGCTGGTCACCATCACCCTGCTCACCGGCGCAGTGTTCACCCCGTTGCTCGGCCGGGCCGGGGACATGTACGGCAAGCGCCGGGTGCTGATTGTCGCGCTCGCGTCGATGGTGCTCGGCTCGTTGCTCTGCGCAATCAGTTCCCTGCTGCCGGTGCTGATCGCAGGCCGCGCCTTCCAGGGGGCCGCGGTCGCCGTCGTCCCGCTCGGCATCAGCATCCTGCGCGACGAGTTGCCGCCGGACCGGGTGATCCCGTCCATCGCGATCATGAGTTCCACCCTGGGCGTCGGCGCCGCGTTCGGCATCCCCGCCGCGACGCTGGTGGTGCAGTACGCGAACTGGCACACGATGTTCTGGATCTGCCTCGCGCTCGGCCTGCTCGACATCCTGCTGGTGCTGCTGATCGTGCCCGAGTCGAAGCTGCGCACCAGCGGGAGGTTCGACGTACCGGGTGCTCTCGGGCTGAGCGCCTTCCTGGTCTGTCTGCTGCTGGCGGTGTCCAAGGGGAGCGCCTGGGGCTGGGGGTCGGCGGCGACGCTCGGGTTGTTCGCCGGCGCGGTCGTGATCGTGGCGCTGTGGATCCTGTTCGAGCTGCGGACGTCGGCGCCGCTGGTGGATCTGCGGGTGTCGGCGCGACCGGCCGTGCTGTTCACCAACCTCGCCGCGCTGCTGATCGGGTTCGCCTTCTACGCGAACTCGCTGACCACCGCGCAACTCGTGCAGGAGCCGACCTCGACCGGATACGGGCTGGGCGCCTCGATCGTGGTCAGCGGGTTGTGCCTGCTGCCGGGCGGTATCGCGATGGTGCTGCTCTCGCCCGTCTCCGCGCGGATCTCCAAGGCTCGCGGGCCGCGCTTCACCCTCGCGATCGCGGCCGCCCTGATGGCCGCCGGGTATGTCGTGCGGCTGTTCACCAGTGAGAACCTGATCGCGATCGTGGCGGGTGCGACCGTGGTAGCGGCCGGAACCGCCGTGGCTTACTCGGCACTTCCGGCTCTGATCATGCATGCTGTGCCCGTGACCGAAACGGCCGCCGCGAACGGCCTCAACACCTTGATGCGCACGATCGGGCAGGCAGTCTGCAGCGCGATCGTGGCCACTGTCCTGGCCAACGTGGTCGCCACGCACGCGGGCCGCACGGCTCCGACGCTCGGCGCCTACCTGATCATCTTCGTGATAGCCGGCGCCGCCGCGCTGGTCGCGGTCGGTCTCACGCTGCTGATCCCAGCCCGCCGGGCCGTGCCGGCGCGCCACCCCGAACTGGCCGAGGCGGGCCGGGCCACGTGACCGACGTCGGCCGTACTGCGATCCTCCGGTCGGCGCGCAGAGCGTTCGCGCGACAGCCCTATGCGGCGGTGACCCTGCGGGGGATCGCCAAGGACGCAGGAGTCAGCGCGTCGCTGATCGTCAAGCATTTCGGCGGCAAGGAGTCCCTGTTCGACCAGGTCGCCGACTTCAGCGACGCGGCCGAACTGTTGCTGGCGGCCCCTGATGCGGAACTCGGCCGGCACGCGGTGGTGACGCTGATCCAGTGGCGCCGCGACAACGGCAGCGACCTGCTGCTCCGGGTGGTCTTCGCCATCGGTATCAGCGACGAACGGAAACTCCTCCGCGAGCGGTTCCACGACCAGGTCGTGCGGGCCTTCGCGGGCCGCCTCTCCGGCGACGACATCGCGCTGCGCGCCGACCTCATCGTCGCCCACCTCCTCGGCCTCGGCGCCGCCCTCGCCGTCGACAAGACCGGCCCGACCGCCTCCGCCGACCCCGCCCAGGTCGCCGACCTCTACGCTCCCGCCCTCCAGTCGCTGATCAGCTGAGCGCTCGGCCGCAGCGCGCCGTCGCTCCCACCCGGCACAGCGCCCGCCACTCCCACCCAAGTGCACGTCGTTGCCCAACTCGGACTGGCCGAGCGAGGCCGTTCCCACCCGGCCGAGCGGCCTGTTCCCATCGCGAGGCGCACGCCGTTCCCACCCGGCCGAGCGGCCTGTTCCCATCGCGCGGCGCACGCCGTTCCCACCCGGCCGAGCGGCCTGTTCCCATCGCGAGGCGCACGCCGTTCCCATTCGGCCGAGCGCGCCCCGTTCCCACCCTGCAGAGTGCGCCCCGTTCCCACCCTGCAGAGTGCGGGCCGTTCCCAACCTGCAGAGTGCGGGCGGCCCCACCCGCATCGGCGGGGTGGGTCGCGGGCTCCGCTGCGTGATGGTGCTAGTCGGGACGCGGTGCGTCAAGAGCGCCTTCGGCGTCCCTTCGGGATCGAGCAAGCTCGACTCTTGACCCACCCCATCCCGACCAGGGAAAGACGCAGCTACGCGGATCCCGCGCAGGGGTCTGAGCCGGGTCGGGGTGGTGTTTCCAGGGTCGGGCTTGTACCGAGCGACAGGCAGTACTGGGTCCCCCGCCTCGGTTCCAGGCGTGGGATGAATGCCAGGGCGGTGTGCCCGGCGACCACTGTCCTTCGGTGCACCACCGGACCCCGGGGACGGTTTCGTGCCGCCGGCAATGGTTGCGCGCTGATTCCGGTGATGGCGCTGGCGGTGGCCGGTTCGACCACCGACGGGTTCGTCGACCACCGACGGATTCCTTTGCCCGCTGGCTGGCTGTTCGCCAACTGGCGGCTTGTAAGGGGCCAGCGGCCGAACAGCCCGTCATCGGGCAAGCCCGGTGCGTGGCGTGGAGCCGCTGACGGTGGCGGGCGGTGCAGTGGTGGAGACCGGGGACAACCTTTTCGGGGTGTGGCGGACCGTATTTGGGGGGTGGTTGTGGGGACGGGAGACACGTTCTGGGCCGGGTGGCCGGTGGTGGTGTGGTTGTGGGGACCTCGGACAGGCTGTGGGGTCATGGGACAGGTCATGTCGTGTCCCAGGACCCCACAAGGTGTCCGAGGAGCCCACGGTGGCCGGGGGGCGGGACTTTGTGCGCCGGGTGGGTATCCCGAGCGCTGGGACTTGCTCGGGTGGTGCACAAAGTGCTGGTTTCGGGGGTCGCCGCCGCCGTTGGCGAGTCCGGTGCTCACCGGACTGGAGTCGACAGCGGCACTGCCCAGGTTGTCCCATATTATGGATCGCAAATCTCAGTAGGCGGGCAATCATTCGGCATGGCAGATCTCGATCAGTAGGATTGCGGTCCAGGTCGAGAGGCGCTGCGACGGGCCCGCTGGGTTCGCCACGCTCGGCCTGGGGGTTTGACTGCAAGGGCGCCTCCGGATCTTTTCTGGAGGTGGGCCGAGGTGAACGAACGTCAGACGGAGTTGCGCACCCTGCTGGACCAGCGGGTGGCGGTTCTGGACGGCGCCTGGGGCACGATGCTGCAGGGCGCGAAGCTGACTCCCGAGGACTACCGCGGTGATCGCTTCGCCGACCACACTCACGACGTCGCCGGCGACCCCGACCTGCTGAACCTGATGCGCCCGGACGTGATCCTGGACGTCCACCGGCAGTACCTGAACGCCGGCGCCGACATCACCACCACCAACACTTTCACCGCGACCAGCATCGGCCAGGCCGACTACGGGCTGCAGCCGCTCGTGCGGGAGATGAACCTCGAGGGCGCCCGGCTGGCCCGCCAGGCGGCCGACGAGGCCGGCGGCCGGTTCGTGGCCGGGTCGATCGGCCCGCTGAACGTCACCCTCTCGCTGTCCCCGCGCGTCGAGGACCCGGCGTACCGCGCGGTCTCGTTCGAGCAGGTCCGGGACGCGTACGCCGAGCAGATCTCCGCGCTGGCCGAGGGCGGGGTCGACCTGCTGCTGGTGGAGACGATCTTCGACACCCTGAACGCGAAGGCCGCGATCGCCGCCGCCCGCGAGGCGGCTCCCGACCTGCCGCTGTGGATCTCGGTGACGATCGTCGACCTGAGCGGCCGGACCCTGTCGGGTCAGACCGTCGAGGCGTTCTGGAGCTCGATCGAGCACGCCAAGCCGATGGTTGTCGGGGTGAACTGCTCGCTCGGGGCCGCGGAGATGCGCCCGCACGTCGCGGACCTGGCCCGCTTCGCCGACACGTACGTCGCGTCGCACCCGAACGCGGGACTGCCGAACGCGTTCGGCGGCTACGACGAGACCCCCGTGCAGACGGCCGAGATGCTCGCCGAGTTCGCGTCCTCGGGCCTGGTCAACATCGTCGGCGGCTGCTGCGGTACGACGCCCGCCCACATCGAGCGGATCGCCAAGTCGGTGCAGGGGATGGCGCCGCGTGAGGTCGCGCCGCCGAACACCGCCAGCCGGTTCAGCGGCCTCGAACCGTTCTCGATCGGCGCGGACACCGGGTTCGTGATGATCGGCGAGCGCACCAACGTGACCGGTTCGGCGCGGTTCCGCCGGCTGATCGAGTCCGACAACCACCAGGCCGCGGTGGACGTGGCGCTGGAGCAGGTCCGCGGCGGCGCGAACCTGCTCGACGTGAACATGGACGCCGACCTGCTCGACAGCGAGCAGGCGATGACCACCTTCCTGAACCTGGTCGCGACCGAGCCCGAGGTGGCCCGGATCCCGATCATGATCGACAGCTCGAAGTGGTCGGTGCTCGAGGCCGGGCTGAAGTGCGTGCAGGGCAAGGGCGTGGTCAACTCGATCAGCCTGAAGGAGGGCGAGGAGGAGTTCCTCGACCGGGCCCGGCGGATCCGCGACTACGGTGCCGGCGCGGTGGTGATGGCCTTCGACGAGCAGGGCCAGGCCGACACCGTCGAGCGCAAGGTGGCGATCTGCGGCCGCGCGTACGACCTGCTGACGCAGCAGATCGGCTTCCCGCCCGAGGACATCATCTTCGACCCGAACGTGCTCGCCGTCGCCACCGGGATGTCCGAGCACAACGGCTACGCCAAGAACTTCATCGAGGCGCTGCCGCTGATCAAGGAGCGCTGTCCGGGCGTCCACATCAGCGGCGGGATCTCGAACCTGTCGTTCTCGTTCCGCGGCAACGACGTGGTCCGCGAGGCGATGCACTCAGCGTTCCTGTACCACGCCGGCCAGGTCGGGCTGGACATGGGAATCGTCAACGCCGGCCAGCTCGCGGTCTACCAGGACATCCCGGCCGACCTGCTGGAACTCGTCGAGGACGTGATCTTCGACCGGCGCGACGACGCCACCGACCGGCTGGTCAGCTTCGCCGAGAACGTGAAGGGCAAGGGCACCCAGCGCGAGATCGACCTGACCTGGCGGGAGGGCTCGGTCGAGGAGCGGCTGTCGCACGCGCTCGTGCACGGCATCGTGGACTTCATCGAGGACGACACCGAGGAGGCCCGGCTGACCAGGGCCCGGCCGCTCGAGGTGATCGAGGGCCCGTTGATGGACGGGATGAAGATCGTCGGCGACCTGTTCGGCGCGGGCAAGATGTTCCTGCCCCAGGTGGTGAAGAGCGCCCGGGTGATGAAGCGCTCGGTCGCCTACCTCGAACCGTTCATGGAGGCCGAGAAGGAGCAGGCCCGGCTGGAGGGCCGCGAGGAAGCGGTCCGCGGTCAGGGCAAGGTCGTGCTCGCCACCGTCAAGGGGGACGTGCACGACATCGGCAAGAACATCGTCGGGGTGGTGCTCGGCTGCAACAACTACGAGGTGATCGACCTCGGCGTGATGGTGCCGGCGGCCCGGATCCTCGACACGGCGATCGCCGAGGGCGCCGACGTGGTCGGCCTGTCCGGGCTGATCACGCCGTCGCTGGACGAGATGGTCGCGGTGGCCGCCGAGATGGAGCGTCGCGGCCTCGACTTCCCGTTGCTGGTCGGCGGAGCGACCACCTCCAAGCAGCACACCGCGGTCCGGATCGCACCGGCGTACGGGAACACCACCGTGCATGTGCTGGACGCGTCCCGGGTGGTCGGCGTGGTGTCGGACCTGCTCGACGACGGCCGGGCCGAAGAGCTTGCCGTCAGCAACCGTGCGGCCCAGGAGATCCTCCGCGAGCAGCACGCCAACAAGCAGCGCAAGCCGGTGCTGCCGATCGAGCAGGCCCGGGCGAACCGCGAGCAGGTCGAGTACGGCGAGCTGCCGGTGCCGGCGTTCACCGGGCTGCGGGTCGAGGAGCCCGACCTGGAGACGCTGCGGGCGATGATCGACTGGCAGTTCCTGTTCCTGGCCTGGGAGTTGAAGGGCAAGTACCCGGCGATCCTGGAGCAGCCGGTCGCGCGCGAGCTCTTCGACGACGCGAACAAGCTGCTGGACCAGATCATCGCGGACGGCTCCTTCACCGCGAAGGGTGCGTACGGGTTCTGGAACGCGCACAGCGAGGGCGACGACATCATCCTCGACGACCTGGGCGTCTCCTTCCCGATGCTGCGGCAGCAGACCGAGAAGCCGGAGGGCCGGGACAACCGCTGCCTGGCCGACTACGTCGCACCGGCCGGGGACTACCTCGGCGGGTTCGGCGTCGCCATCCACGGCGCCGAGGAGCTGGCCGCGCGGTACGAGGCGGACAACGACGACTACCGGGCGATCATGGTGAAGGCGCTGGCGGACCGGCTGGCGGAGGCGTTCGCCGAGTGGATCCACCTGGAGGCCCGCAAGGCCTGGTTCGAGCCGGACGCCGATCCGGTGCTGGAGGATCTGCACGCCGAGCGGTTCCGGGGGATCCGGCCCGCGCTCGGGTACCCGGCGAGCCCGGACCACAGCGAGAAGAAGCAGTTGTTCGACCTGCTCGAGGCGGAGAAGCTCGGCCTCGGCCTGACCGAGTCGTACGCGATGACGCCGGCCGCCGCGGTCAGCGGGCTGATCTTCGCCAGCCCGGCCGCGCGGTACTTCAGCGTCGGTCGCGTCGGCAAGGACCAGATCGAGGACTACGCCGCCCGCCGCTGCATGCCGCTGGCCGAGATCGAACGCTGGCTCCGCCCGAACCTCGCCTACGATCCGGACTGAATGTCACACTCGCGGGTCGCTCGTCCTCTCAGGGTCTGGAACTGTTGAAAGGCAGGAAAGGACCGCAAGGATGAGTGACCTGACGCAGGACGCGGCGACGAGGACGTTCCTCGACCACCGCGAGCTGCTCTTCTCGATCGTCTATTCCATGCTCGGCAGCGTTGCCGACACCGAGGACGTGCTGCAGGAGACCTGGCTGGGCTGGTCGTCGCGGGAGGGCATCGAGAACCCCCGCGCGTACCTGGTCCGGATCGCGGTGAACGCCGCGCTGGCCCGGCGTACCAGCATCAACCGGCGCAAGGAGCAGTACTACGGGCCGTGGCTGCCCGAGCCGATCGTCGCGCCCGAGGATCCGGTGGAGCGGACCGAGACCGTGTCGACGGCGATGCTCGTCGTGCTGGAGACGCTGACGCCGTTGGAGCGGGCGGTGTTCGTCCTGCACGAGGTGTTCGGCTATCAGCACACAGAGATCGCCGGCATGCTCGACCGTACGCCGCAGGCGGTCCGGCAGCTTGCCCATCGGGCCCGGGAGCACGTGCAAGCCCGGCGGCCCCGGTTCACGGCCGATCCGACTGTGCAGCACGCTGTCACGGAGCGGTTCGTCGCGGCCATCGTCGGCGGCGACCTCAACGCCTTGATGGAGGTGCTCGCGCCGGACGTCACGCTGTGGGCAGACGGTGGCGGCAAGGCCCGCGCGGCCGGACTCCACCCGCTGCAGGGCCGGGACAAGATCGCCCGGTTGATCATCGGCGACGCGACCCGCCGGCCGGTCCCCTCGCTCGGCGTCCAGTACCGGACCGTCGGCGGTGACCCGTGCGCTCTGCTGTTCGCCGGCGACACCACCCCGTACGCCGTGATCGTTCTCGATCTCGACGGGGGCGTGGTCGCCGGCATCTACGCGGTCACCAACCCCGACAAGCTGTCGCACCTCGTGGAGGTGGACCGATGAGCGCCGGGTACATCGCGATCACCGCGGTGACGGCTGCCATCAACGCGTTCTCGGGCATCGCCGCCCTGTTGCACTGGAAGGCGATCCTGCCGGGCATGCAGAAGGCCGCGGTCCCCGAGTCCTGGTTGACCTTCCCGATCGGCACGCTCAAGACGGCCGGAGCGGTCGGCCTGGTTGCCGGTCTGGCCGGGCTGCAGGTGATCGGAGCGGCGGCCGCGATCGGCCTGGTGCTGTTCTTCGTCTGTGCGCTCTACACCCACGTTCGCGCTCAGGACTACTCGGCACAGTTCGGTCTGGCGATCTTCTTCCTGGCCATGGCCGTTGCCTCCACGGTGGTTACAGTGACGGGATGACCGTCTCGCTGCGCGCTGCCACCGCTGCCGACGCCGATGCCGTTGCCTCCATCTGGTACGCCGGGTGGGGCGACGGGCACTTCGGGAACGTGCCGGAGGAACTCGTTGCCATCCGCACCAAGGAGTCGTTCTGGGAGCGGGTGCCGCCGCGCATCCCCGACACCACGGTCGCGGTGGTGGGTGACGAGGTCGCCGGGTTCGTGATGGTGGTGGCCGACGAGCTCGAGCAGGTGTACGTGTCCGGCGAGCATCGCGGTTCCGGGGTGGCCGGGACGTTGATCGCCGAGGCCGAGCGGCAGGTCAAGGCCAACGGGTACGACGAAGCCTGGCTGGCCGTGGCCACCGGTAACGCCCGGGCCAGGCGGTTCTACGAGCGCAGCGGCTGGGCCGACGGCGGCGAGTTCGACTATCCGGCGACCACCGAGGCCGGGCCGATCCCCGTGCCCTGCCACCGGTACGTCAAGAAGGTCTGACCACCTGAAGTCGCCTGGTCGCCGGCACGATCAGCAGCAGGGACGCGCAGACCAGGCCGAGTCCGCAGGCGAAGATCATCAGCGGGCGCTCACCGGTCACCGAGGCGAGTGGTCCGGCGACCGAACGACCAAGCGCCATCGTGACGAGCGACCCCGCGACGTCGTACGCGTAGACCCGGTTGAGTAGATCGGCGGGGACCTGGGTCTGCACGGTGGTGGACCAGATCACCGACCAGAAGGCGATCCCGCTGCCGGCGATCGCCCAGCCGATGACCAGGACGACGAGGTTCGGGCTGAGGGCGGGGACCAGCGGGTAGATCGCGAACAGCGCCCAGCCGATCGAACCTGCGGCCAGCGGCCGGGTCGGACGGATCCGGATGGCGAGCGTTCCGCCGACCGCTCCACCCGCACCGAAGGCGGCCAGGCCGATCCCCAACGCGGCCGAGTCGAGGTTGGTGACGATGAGCTCCGCGCCGATCGGCAGCGAGACGCCGACGACGAAACACCCGTACAGCAAGAAGATCGTGATCACGCTGAACAACCAGGTGCGGGACCGGAACTCGCGCCAGCCCTCGGTCAGCTGGGTCAGGAACGACGCCCCGGCCGCGGCTCTGATCGTCTCCAGCCGCAGCGCGAGCAGGCAGAGCGCGCTGATCGCGTAGGTGGCCGAGTAGATCGCGAAGACGACGCTCGGTCCGGACACGCTGACCAGCACGCCGGCCGCCGCCGGGCCGAGCACACCCGCCATCGACTCGGCGATCCGGAGTACTCCGTTGGCGCGCTGCACGTCGTCCGCGACCTGCGGGACCATGCTCGCCACACCGGGCTGGAACATCGCGGTGGCGACACCGCTGAGGAACTGCAGCACCACGATCGTGACCAGCGAGGGAGCGCCGAGCGCGAAGAGCACGGCCATCCCGGCCTGCAGGACGAACCGCGCGAGGTCGGCGAGCACCATCATCCGGCGAGCGGTGAACCGATCCGCCAGTACGCCACCGACCAGCATGCACAGGGCCACCGCGGCCAGCCAGGACCCGAGCGCGTAGCCGACGCCGCTAGCGCCGTACCCGGCCTGGAGCACGCCGACCGACAACGCCACCGGCAGCATCGCGTCACCCAGCAACGAGGTGGTGCGCGCCCCGAAGTACAGGCGGAAGTTCGGCGACCACAGCGTCCGCGCCGGTATGACGACGGTCGGCAGGTCGGTGGCGCAGCTCATTCCGTCGGCTCCTCGGGGACTCATCAGTGACGGCTGATGAGTCAGAAGATATCATCGACGGATGATGCAAGGTCAAGGTGTTCCAGCGCCGCTGATGCTCGAGGTCGGCCGGGCGCTGAGTTGCGAGGTCAGGCTGTCGCTGCTGATGGCGCTGGCCGACGGCGAGGCCACGGTGAGCCAGTTGGTGGACCACACCGGAACCACCCAGCCGAACGTCTCCAACCACCTCGCCGTACTGCGGTCCGTCGGGCTCGTCGCCAGTCAGCGCGACGGCCGGACGGTGCACTACGAACTGGCCTCGCCGGAGGTGGGCGACCTGGTCAAGGCCCTGGTCGCGGTCGCCGCGGAGCCGTCAGACCGGCGCTGACGACGCTCTCCGGAGGATTTCCCTGGACTTGGGTGCGGGGGGAGGAGCGGTCGGCAAGGACGGGGTTAGTTTGCTTTTGCAAGCTTTCGTCCTTGGAAGAGGGTCATCATGTTCAACCGTTCCTGGCGCCGGCCGTCGCGCCGGCTGCTCCTCACCGGTGTCGCCACCCTGGCCGTCGCCTCCGTCGCCGGCGGCGTCGCGTACTCCGCCGGGGTCGCCTCCCAGCAGCCGGCGATCCAGACGTCGACGCCGCGGTCCGAGAAGCAGGTCACCAACATCGACGTCCTGCGCCAGCAGCTCCGCAACTACTACGGCGACCCGCTGGGCACTGGCACCTTCGGCGCGACCAGCAACTACGCCAAGGAGGCGACCTCGGTGGCCGCGTCCGGCAAGCGCTGGCTGACCAGTCGTCACCACACCCGCGGCACCAAGGCGATCCTGCTGGACGTCGACGACACCTCGCTGGCCACCTGGAACTACGAGATCTTCAGCAACTGGGCATTCAACCCGACGACGAACGGCACCTTCGTCACCGAGCAGCGGTTCCCTGCGGTCCCGGGCATGGTCGACCTGGTGAAGACGGCCGAGCGCGAGGGGTACGCGATCTTCTTCCTGACCGGCCGCGGCGCCGCCCAGGAGCAGGCGACGCTCGGCAACCTCACCGCGGACGGCGTCGGCGTCGACGCGGGCTTCCCGAAGCCGACCGGGCTGCGCAACGGCGAGGACGGCCTGTTCACCAAGCCGGCCGTCGCCGACTACCCGGCCTACCTGCAGAAGGCGTGCGCCAACGACCCGAACGGGTCCTGCACCACGATCCACTACAAGTCCGCGACGCGCGCCCACATCGAGTCACTCGGCTACGACATCGTGGCCAACTTCGGCGACCAGTTCAGCGACCTGAAGGGCGGCTTCGCCGACCGCACCTTCAAGCTCCCGAACCCGAACTACTACTTGCCGTAAGCAACAATTCCTGGGCCGGTCCGGCGCTCTGCGCCGGGCCGGCCCGCTGCTACGCCCGACCGGCCAGGAGACCCCGGAGATGGATCTCGAGGACCTCCTGGAGATCGGCGGCGAACTCCATCCGCAGCGCCGCCAGCTCGGGATCCTGGTCGTAGACGGCGAGGATGGCCGGCGCTGGATTGGCGTGGGTCCAGATCGCTCCGGTCAGCATGCTGGCGGCGGCGATGAACCGCTCGGCGCCGGCCTCGCCCAGCTCGGGCAGGGTGCCGAGCAGGACCCGGACCAGATCACGAAAGTCGGCGACCGCGGCGCGCTTGAACCGCAGCGCCACGTCGGTCGAGATGTTGTGCTCCAGCACGGACGCCTGTGCGCTCACCAGCGCGCAGAACATCGGCCTGGACGCCAAGGTCGCCACCACAGTCCCCGCCAGCCGATCCACCCGCTCATCGATCGACTCACCAGCCACCGAGTCGCCCGCAGCCGGCACTGCCAGCGCGTCCTCGAGTTGCCGGGTCCAGTCGCGCATCTGTGTGTCGAGGAGTTCCAGCAGGACGGCCTCGCGCGACTCGAAGTAGTTCAGCACGTTCGACTTCGCCAACCCCACGCGCCGGCTCAGCTCGTTCAGGCTCAGCTCCGCGACCGGCATCTCGGCCAGCATCGCGGCCGCGGTCTCGAGGATCGCCTCGCGCCGGACGGCCCGCTGCTCCTCGCTGCGAGCGCGCTGGAAACTCGTCATCGTCACAGTCTACAGACCGATGGTCTGTTGCCATCAGACCGGCGGTCTGATAACTTCCCTTCATAACAGACCGCCAGTCTTTTACTGAAGGAGCCCCCATGTACGTCGTCCCGGACCAGACCGGCAAGTACGCCGTCGTCACCGGCGCCAACAGCGGCACCGGCAAGGAGACCGTCCGGCGACTGGCCGGCGCCGGGGCCCGCGTGGTGATGGCCGTTCGCACCCTCGCCAAGGGCGAAGCGGCCCGCGCCGAGATCCTCGCGCAGTACCCGAACGCCCAGCTCGAAGTACGGCGGATCGATCTCGCGGACCTTGCCTCCGTGCGGGAGTTCGCGGACGGGCTGATCGCGGACGGCACACCGATCGACCTGCTGGTGAACAACGCAGGCGTGATGGCGCCGCCGACCCGGATGGCCACGACCGACGGCTTCGAGCTGCAGTTCGGCAGCAACTTCCTCGGCCCGTTCGCGCTGACGCTGCAGCTGCTCCCGTTGCTGCTGGCCGCGCCGGCTCCGCGGGTCGCCAGCATGAGCAGCGGTACGGCGAACTTCGGGCGGATCCATTTCGACGATCTCCAGTGGGAGCGGAGCTACCGGTCGACCACGTCGTACGCGCAGTCCAAGCTGGCGGACCTGATGTTCGCGCACGAGTTGGCTGCGGTGGCGGCCGAGCGCGGGTGGAACCTGATGAGCACGGCGGCGCACCCGGGCTACACCAGGACCAACCTGCAGACCGCCGGAGCGAGTCTCGGTCGCGACAAGCTGCCGTGGTGGCACTCCTTCGTGGACCGGTTCAACCCGCTGCCGTCCCAGGGCGTCGAGCAGGGCGCCGAGCCGCTGCTGTTCGCGGCGACCAGCCCAGAGGCCAAGGCCGGCGCGTACTACGGACCGGGTCAGCGCCTCGGTCTCGTCGGTCCCACAAAGCTGGCCAAGGCCCCGCGGCGATCGCTCGACGCGGAGACCAACGCGCGACTCTGGTCGGTGGCTGAGAAGCTCACCGGAGTATCGCTCTCGACGGTGGTCCGCTGACGGCGGTGCAGGCTTATCCTGCCGAGATGGACGAATGGTCGAGCGGTGAGATCTACGAGTCGTACGTCGGCCGCTGGAGTCGCCTGGTCGCGAAGGAGTTCGTGGTCTGGCTCGACCAGCCCGAGGGCCTGACCTGGCTCGACGTCGGGTGCGGGACCGGTGCCCTGACCAGCACGATCCTCAGTACTGCGGCCCCGGCGGCGGTGCTCGGCGTGGATCGCTCGGCCGGGTTCGTCGACTACGCGCGCAAGACCGTGCAGGACGAGCGAGCCCGCTTCGAGGTCCGCCCGGCCGAGGAACTGACGGACGAGTCGTTCGACGTGGTCGTGTCGGGGTTGGTGCTCAACTTCCTGCCGGATCGGCTCGAGGCGCTGCGCAAGTTGCGGTCCATCGGGAAGACCGTCGCGGTCTACGTCTGGGACTACGCGGACGGCATGCAGTTGATGAAGTACTTCTGGGACGTCGTCGGTGACCTGCGGCCGGCGGATCGCGAGCAGGACGAGGGACTCAGGTTCCCCTTCTGCAGCGCGGAGGGACTGGAGGGCCTGTTCACCGAAGCCGGGTTCGCGGACGTCACCACCCGGGCGATCGACGTACCGACGGTCTTTGCCTCGTTCGACGACTACTGGAAGCCTTTCCTCGGTGGCCAAGGCGTCGCCCCGGCCTACCTGCGCACGCTCGACGAATCTGCGCAGGCTGCCGTTCGGGACGTTCTCCGGGACAGGTTGCCGACCGAGGCGGACGGCTCGATCGACCTGACCGCGCGAGCGTGGGCGGCCCGGGCAGTCAGCTGATCCAGTCGGAACGGAGCAGGCCGAAGAGCAGGTCGTCGGTCCACTCGCCCTTGAACCACGTGTTGGCGAGCCGCAGACCTTCCTGACGGAAGCCGAGCCTGGTCAGCAGTCGAGCCGAGGACTCGTTGCGCGCGTCGCACTCCGCGGACACCCGGTGCAGGTTCCGTTCGCGGAAGAGGTGGTCGAGGAGTCCCCGCACCGCCTCCGTGGCGTAGCCCTTGCCTTGGTACGCGGGCGCGAGGGTGTAGCCGAGGTCTGCCTGCCCCAGGTTGTCGTGCAGCTTGAGGCCGATGTCCCCGATCAGTACTCCGCCGAGGTCGATCGCGTACTGGAACCACCCGGCCTGCGTGGGATCACCTTCCGCGTACCGTGCGACCGTCGTACGGGCTGTCTCCAGGCTGACGGGTGTGTCCCACGACTGGTAGCGCGCAACCTCCGGCACCGAGCGGTACGCCGCGAACGCGTCCGCGTCACCGAGCTGGAAGCGGCGCAGCGTGAGCCGGTCCGTCGAGATCATCCACCCAGTATCGGCTGACGGCCGGTCGTGGATGTCAAGAACAGCAGGTCTGTCTCGTACTTCTGGTGAGGGTCGCGGTGAGCGGCCGAAGCGGAGGTGGGCGATGAGGTATCTGCTGATCCTGCAGGTCAACACGGCTGTGCTGGCGCGCCTCACGGAGGAGCAGCGCAAGGCGGTGCACGCCGGGCATCAGGAGTTCCAGCGGGTGGCGTCGGAGGCGGGGGAGATGATCAGCACGCAGGCGCTCGCCGATCCCTCGACGAGCACGATACTGCGCAGCCGCGGGGGCGTACCGGCGGTGTCGAACGGGCCGTTCCGGGCGGCGGACGAGTTCATGGGCGGCTACTACCTGATCGACGTGGACAGCAAGGAGCGGGCGATCGAGCTCGCCGACCTGCTGCCCGACACCAGGATCGACGGACTCGCGGTGGAGATCCGCGCGGTGATGTACTCCGCCGGCGCCGACTTCTGAAGGCCTGGTGCAGCACCGCGCAAGTTCGTGGAGGGGTGTTAGGGCTGATCAGGCGGCTTTGGGCGGGGTGCCGTCGTAGGTCCAGCTATACGGCTTCGCAGTGGTGTTGTGGTTGATCACGTACGTCTCCAGCTTGTCGAGGAGGTCGTCCGGCCTATCAGGCGCTCGCGCACCACCGCATCCAGTTCCACGACGACCGCCGCACCCATCCCCGGCGCTCCCCTGCACCCGCCCTGGCGAAAGAGACGATCATGGCGTGTCGGGTCGGGAACCTGCAGGATCGAGGACGTATCCACATGATCAAATTGTGTGCCCGGCGAAACGGGCGGTGCGGCTAATAGCACGACCCTTTGAGGCGGAGGACGCTCAGCAGTGGACGACGAGGCACTGACCGGGGGCATGGCCAACGCGGGCGCGGTCCTGCGCCGCGGCGCGGTGGTGGAGCGCCCGGCACCACCCAATGCCCGAGCGATCCACGCTCATCTCAAAGCGCTGGCGGACCACGGGTTCGACGCCGCCCCCACCCCGGTACGGATCTCTCCCAGGGGACGTGAGGAACTCACCTTCGTCCCTGGCGATGTCGCCCTGCCGCCCTATCCGGCGTGGGCACTGACGGAGACCGCCCTGTGCTCCGTGGGGGCTTTGCTGCGGCGTCTGCATGAGGCGTCCGCAGACGTCCCCCTCGACCTCTCCGCCGGCTGGGCCTGGGATCTGGCCGATCCGCAGGGCGGCACGCTGCTGTGCCACAACGACGTCTGCGTGGAGAACGTGATCTTCCGCGACGGCCGTGCCGCTGCCGTGATCGACTTCGACCTGGCAGCCCCGGGCCGACCGGTGTGGGATGTGGCGATGGCGGCCCGCTACTGGGTGCCGATGCTGGACCCCGAATCGGCGGCCGTGTCGGGGCGCGACCAGCTCGACACCATGAAGCGACTGCGCGTCCTCGCCGACGGCTACGGCCTGGCGCCGCAGGACCGGGTTGACCTGCCGGATGTCATCGAGCAGGCCACCGAGGTGGCCCGCTCCTTCGTCGCTGCCCGCGTGGCCAGCGGTGACACGGCCTTCACGCTGGCGTTGGCCGAGCACGGCGGCTGGGAGCGATGGGATCGCATCCAGGCATGGATGGCAGCCCATCGGGACGCATTCGCCAGTGCTCTTCTGGCCTGAACGGCCGCCCAGCCAGCCCGATGCACCACCTACCGCGCTCATCCGCCAACTGCCGGACCTACTTCATCAACACCCCTCCACGAACTTGCGCGGTGCTGCACTAGATCAAACCGTGGCGGCTAGACGAGGCCAAGTGATGCGGCCGTCGACGCAGCCTGGCGGCGAGTGGGGACGCCGAGCTTGAGCAGGATCGCCGAGACGTGGTGATCCACCGTGCGGACGGACAGCACGAGCTCCGCGGCGATCTCGTTGTTGCTCCGCCCGGCAGCCAGCAGGCGCAGTACGTCGATCTGCCGAGCGGTGAGGCCGGCCGGGTTGCTCCGGGTGGCGGCGGCGGGTCGCCGGGGGAGACGCTTAACGCCGAGCTTGGCGAGCTCCGCGCGGGCCAGGCTCGCGGCGGGTCTGGCGCCGAGCTCGTCGAGTGCCCAGATCGCCTGGGTGGTTGCCTCGACGTCACCTGAGCCGGCCTTGAAAAGGGCTTGCTCGTAAGGGTCCTCGGTTAGCGCGACCGCACGTTCCCAGTCACCGCGCATCGCGGCGGCGTAGACCTCGGCGCATCCCTCGAACGGCTCGATCTCAAGCCCGGCTCGCCAGAGGTAGTAGTAGAACTCGCCCACGATGAAGCCCAGGCCGACCGGAATCGGCTGCTCGGTGGCCGTCTTGTGGAGCTGTTCGGCGACGTCCCGGCGGCCGCTCAGCCAGGTCCACTCCGCGCCGCCCACGCCGGTGTAAAGCACCCCGATCAGGGATTCCTGCGCCCAGGCGCGCTTCCAGGAGGCGGCGAGCATGTCCTCGGCCTCGGCCGATTCGTCCTGACGCAGCATCAGCCTGGCGAGGACGGGCCTGCTGTAGACCGCGAACATGCCCGGGTCGCCGGTCGACGCCACCAGCCGGCGCAACCTCGTCTCGGCGGCATCCCACCGGCCGAGGCGCAGGTCAAGTTGGGCTTGGTGGACCTCGAGGTCGTACGAGTGCGACCAGATGCCGTGCTCGTGGGTGAACTCGAGACCCGCGTCGAGGCAGTCGGCCAGCTCCGCGAACCGGCCCTCCCGATAGAGCACCGCGGCCAGACTCGTGTATCCGCGAGCGGCCGACTCGTGGTCCCCGGAAGCGAGCGCCGACTCCAGGCTCTCGTGGATCAGCCGCAGGCCTTCGGGGTTCCCCACGTACGAATAGGTGACGCCGAGGTAGTTGAGGCAGAGCGCGGCCAGATCCGTGCGTCCCACCTCGAGCGCGAGTTGCCGGGCCCGTTGCAGCTCCTCGATCGCGTGCCCTTGCCGGGCCTGCGTGACCGTCATTCCCCGGTACGCCGAGATGGAGGCGAGCACATCCTTGGAGTCCGCCGACTCGGCGAGACGGCCGGCCCGCTCGATCCCGGTGATCGCGTGCTTCGTGTCGCCGGAGAGGTACTGGCTGCGCGACACCCGGAGCAGGGTTTCGGCGAGGGCAGCGGGTTCACCGGCCCGCTCGCGGAGCTTGATCGCCTCTTCGCCGACCTGGACCGCATCGGACAGCCGGTGCGCGATGTGGAGTTCCCAGGCGTAGTCGTCGAGGAAGGCTGCCCGTTCGTCCGGCGGCAGCCGGTCGGCGTACGGCGTGACGGCCTCGAAGGTGGCGACCGCCTCCTGGTGGGACCCGGCGGCGGAGGACGCTCTGGCAGCTTGAGGTGCGTACGCGACCAGCGTGTCCACGTCGCGTGCTTGGGCGGCGTGATGGATCAACCTCGACAGGTCTGGTGGTTCTTCTTGCAGGAGGGCACTGACGACGGTGGCGTTGAGCGACCGGCGGCGGATTTCGGGCAACTGCTGCTCGGTGGCGCGGCGCGCGATCTCGTGGCGGAAGCCGACGCCGCCACTCTCCAACACCAGTACGCCGCGCTGCTCGGCCTCGGCCAATTGCTCGAAGTCCTTGCCCAGCAGGCGTTCTGCGAAGTCGAGCTGCAGTTGCGACGGGATCACCGACAGCTGCTCGACCAGTGGAAGGCAGTGATCGCTCAGGCTGCCGACGCGGGCGAGTACGGCGTCCACCACGGTGACGGGGATTTCTCCGGACGGCCCGGCGAGTGTCTCGGTCAGGTAGAACGGATTGCCCTTCGTCAGCGAGTGCAGCTCTTCCGCGTTGTGGGTGGACCCGGCCGCGAGGGCGGCCACCGCTGTGAGTGAGAGCGGCGAGAGCTCGATGCGGATGATCCGGTCGCCGCGCAGCTCTCCCAGGAGTGCCCGCAGGGACGCCCGGGAGTCGACCGCGTCCGGGCGGTAGGTGAGCACGAGCAGCACGCGATCCGGTCGAGCCGGCGGACCAGGTACCGCAGTACGTCGATGGTGACGTCGTCGGCCCAGTGGACGTCCTCGATCACCAGCAACTGCAACTGCGATCCGGTCAGCTCGGCCGTGACCGCTTCGAAGACGGCATCCATCGCTCCACTTGCCAAGGCCTCAGCGGCAGCACTACCCGATCCGCGGAACGCCTCGCGGATCGGGGCGAGCGCCGGTGGTGCCAGCAGGTCGTCGCAGGCTCCGGCGAAAGTCCGGACACCCGGCGGGAGCTGGTCGAGCAGGGCGCGGACCACGCTCGTCTTGCCGATCCCGGCCTCGCCGGTGATCAGCGCGACCGAGCTCTCGTCCTGCCCTGCGGCAGCGAGGAGTTGCGCGATCGCCTGATCACGCTCCAGCAATCCCAGCTCCGGCCGCATCGAACCCCCACGGGTCAGCGTATCCAGGCTGCCACCGGACGTCCTTCGATTTCACCGTGGGTGCGGAGGCGGCCCAGCTAGAGCCGGAGGGTCGCCCCGGCGTCAGGAGTCCCTCGTGCCACGTCTCGTAGTACGCGAATCAACCGGTCCTGCTAAGCGGTGACCTCCTTGGCGCTGTATCGCAGGTAGACCACGCCGTTGGCGAAGCGCCGCTCGTCCAGCAGTTCGAGGTCGACGCGGACGCCGGCCGGGAAGAACGGGTTGCCGCCACCGACGATCGCCGGTCCGACGAAGACCTGGTACTCGTCGACCAGGCCGGCTTTGATCGCCTCCGCCGCCAGGTGCGGGCCGTCGACGGTGAGGTCCCCGTCGGACCCGGCCTTCAGCTTGCGCACCGCGTCCGGGTCGAAGGTTCGCTCGATCCGGGTCCGCTCGCTGGCGACCTCGTTCAGCGTGGTGGAGTAGACGATCTTGTCGGCGGCCTGCCAGACCCGCGCATACTCCACGATGAAGGGCGGCGACCCGGGCTCCTTGTGCGCCGTTTCCCAGTAGACCATCGTCTCGTACATCCGCCGGCCGTACAGGTAGGTGCCGACCGATCGGAACTGCTCGTTGACGAACTCGTGCACCTCCTGATCCGGAGCAACCCAGCCGAAGTTGCCGTCGGAGTCGCTGACGAAGCCGTCGAGCGACGTGATCATCGAGTAGATGAGCTTGCCCATCGGTCACACCACCTTGAACCAGAGGCTGGTGGCCAGGGGCACCTGGCCGACGGAGAGGCGTTCCAATTTGGTGTTGCGGCCGCCCGGGTGGTCGAAGAGAGGGACACCGTCGCCGAGGAGGACGGGGGCGATGAGGGTCAGGACCTCGTCGAGTTGGCCGGCCTCCAGGCACTGTTTGCCCATGCTCGCGCCCATGACGTTGACGTACTTGTCGCCGGCGGCTTCCTTGGCCTGCGCCAGGGCAGTGCCGAAGTCGTCGACGAACGTCGTGTTCGGTGGAGCGGTGGCGGGGATGTCGTGGGTGACGACGAACTGCGGGCCCTCCCAGCCGCCGCCGAAGGCCTTGCCCTCGCCCTCGTCGCCCTTGTGCGGATCGTCCCCGTCGTACGTCCGGCGCCCGACGAGCAGGGCGCCGATCCGCTCGATCAGCTCGTCGATCTCCGGGTTGGGGCCGAGGTACTCCGTCATCCATGACATGTCCCCGCCGGGTCCGGCGATGAAGCCGTCCAGCGACATCGTCACCGAGTACAAGACCTTCGCCATGATGTGTGTCTCCTCCGAGTTTCCGGTTGTGTCTCAGTAGAGACGAGCCGGCCCGGAAAAACTCATCGCAACACGGTCAGTCGGCGATCGCCACGCGGTCACCGATCGCTGCCGCCCAGCCCGGGGATCAGGTGACCTGTGCACCGGGCCTACGCAGAGCGGTGCTGGGGTAGCCTCCGGTAGATCAAGATTTTCGGATCCGGGTAGTTCTGATTCAGGGGGTCGGGCGATGGGCGAGGGGGGCGACGTCCGATCGCGCACGCCTGAGGTCGACACCAACCGGCCCAGCGGGGCCCGCGTCTACGACCTGTTCCTCGGCGGGAAGAACAGCTTCGAGGTCGACCGGCAGTTGTATCGGCAGATCCTGACGATCGCTCCCGAGACGCCCGAGCTCGCCCAGGAGAACCGTCGCTGGCTCGCCAAGGTCGTCGACCTGATGGCGCGCGACCGGGGGATCGACCAGTTCCTCGACCTCGGCTCCGGCCTGCCGACCTCGGAGAACACCCATGAGGTCGCGCAGAAGGCCGCTCCGGACGTGACCGTGGTGTACGTCGACGACGACCCCACGGTGATCTCGCACGGCCAGGCTCTGCTCGCCGACGAGTGGCAGCGGATCTACTTCGCGGCCGCGGATCTCACCGATCCGGCTGCCGTCCTCGCGGATCGGACCGTGACCGGCGCGCTCGACCTGAACCGGCCCGTCGGCCTGCTCCAGTGCCTGGTGCTGCACTGCATCGCGGATCTCGCGCAGGCTCGCGAAGTCGTGGCCGGCTATGTCGACGCGCTCCCGGCCGGCTCCTACCTGGCGGTGACGCACGCGACCAACCCGCGCGACGGCAGCCGCCTCGCCGAGTTCGCGACCTCGGTGGAGGACAAGGTCCGCACGGCCTTTCCCTCGATGACGTTCCGTACCGCGGACGAGATCGCCTCGCTCTTCACCGGCCTCGAACTCGTCGGCCCGGGGCTCGCCGCCGTCGGCGACTGGTGGCCGGTAAACGGCAGCCGCCTCACCACCCCGAGCGGAGCCAGCCGCCTCCTGCTCGGAGGACTCGCCCGCAAGCCCTGACGGCCAACGCCGCGGCCTCAACAGCCAGGGCCGCGGCTTCAAAGCCAGGGCCGAGGCGAAACCCGGTGACAGGTCACCGGTGGTTCGCCGATGATGGGGTGCATGTCTGCTGGAACGGCTGCTGCCGCTCACTGATCCGCGGGATCCCCGTGTGATCCCTGTGATCACCACCGGCCACCTCGCGTGGTGCCGGTGCCCGACCCGGCCCGCGCGGCCGGGGTCCTCAGCGTGCAGCCACGTTTCCCCAGGGAGCAGCCATCCCCATGCATTCGCGTCCTCTCGAGATCGCCTGTGACGAGTCCGGATTCACCGGCACCAACCTGCTCGATCCCACCTCGCCCGTCATCACCCATGCCGGCGTCCACCTCGACCGCCCGGCCGCGGCGGAGTACGTCGCGCTGGTCCGGGCGAGATTCCGCCACACCAGCACGGAGTACAAGGCGACCCAGATGCTCCGGCAGCGTCCGGTGCTGGAGTGGTTGCTCGGCTCGCTGCGCGGCATCGGCCACGTGCACCTGACCGACAAGCCGTTCTTCATCACCTGCCGCATCGTCGACTTCCTGCTCGGCGATCCCACGTACGCCGCGGGCACCAGCCTGGCGACAGAACTCCGCCCCGCGGCCGTGACTCTGTACCGCGACGGCCCGGCGGTCTTCGGCCGGCTGAGGTGGCGCGCCTTCCTGGCCACCTTCGTCAAGGTGATGCGGACCAAACGCCGCCAAGTGATCAACGCAGCCGCCGTCGACGAGTTCTACGCCATCCTCGGGGACCTTCGTTCCACACTCCCAAGCCGACAGGAATCCGACAGCCTGCAAGGGATTCTCGACCGCCTGAGCAGGTCCCGGCCGAAGCTCGAAGAGGTGCTCACCCTCCTCCTCGACGACCGTTCGTCGGTGCCACCCGCCCTCGAACCCCTGCTCCCAGCGCTACTCGAGACCGCCCTGCACTGGAGCACCGCACTGAACTGGAACGAGGGCGTCTGTTCCGTCGCCATCGTCCACGACGAGCAGAGCGCCCTGACCCGGCATCGCGTCGCTCAGGTTCAGGCGATCCTCGCAGAGGTCTCCTCCGGCCCGCCACCGCTCCTGAGCGTCACGATGACCGACTCCCGCACAGACCCTCGGGTCCAGCTCGCGGACCTCCTCGCCGGAGCCGCCCGCCACATCGCTGTCGCCGAACTTCACTCCCGCTCGGACCCGGCCCTCACCGAGCTCCTCCGGCCCTACCTCTCCCACAACTCCCTCTGGCCCGACGCCCCGAGCTGGCAGCGCCTGACCGGTGGACCGGAAATCCGATCCGTGACGAGCCGTTGACGAACAGTCAGTGACCCACTGAGACCACGGGCCCCACAAGAGCTGTGGGGGCCCGTGGCACTGCTCCGTCCGGCTCACCAGGTGCCGGTCACGTCGACGGTGGTTCCCGCGATGACGATCGGGCCGCGCCGGGAGCGCAGGACGGCCTCACTCGAAGATGAGGTGAACGCCCGGTGCAGGCGTCCATGGGGGCGTGCGTCGAGCACCGTCAGGGCGGCACCCGCGGACTCGCTCGCCAGCGCGAAAGGAGAGACGCGGCGGAAGCGCACCTCGGGGAAGGCGTCCTGGCACATGCGCAGGGCCTCCTTGAGAACAGGTCTGGCCGGTTTGGCCAGCACCGTGACTCCGACGCCGCGACGCAGGGCGGCACGGAAGGCCACTCCCAATGCCGGCCTCGGGTCCCCGGTCTCGCCCAGGCAGGCGACCACCCGTCCCGCCGAGGGCCCGCGCGCTTCGTGGCCGAGCAGGTCGACTATCGCCACCGGGCCCGCCGCCCGGCGAGCCACCCGTAGGCCGGGCGGTTCGGAGCACGGGTTGGTCCAGTGCGCGCGGGAGCGGCGGCCGAGGACGATCAGGGAGTCCCACCGGCCCTCCCGGAGCACCGCGTCGGCGGGGGAGCCGCCTTGGAGGTGGGTGCTGACCCGCAGCGTCGGCGCGATGCGGCGAGCGCGCCTCGCGGCCTCCTCGACGATCAGCCCGGCGGCCAGTTCGGCTTGCGGGTCCCGGTGCACCATCATGAGCCCGCCGAACGCGTCGATCGGGAAGGCCGACCAGGTGTAGGCGTGCACGATCCGGAGGACGCTGCCGCGGGCGGCCGCCTCGGCGGCGGCCCATTCCAGCGCCCCCCAGCCCTTCGGGTGGCCGTCCACTGCGACGAGGACCGAACCCGAGTCCTCGCGCAGTGGCAGGCCGATCGTCTTCCGCCGGCCCGGCGTGGGGGCCGCCCGGACCGGCGGCCTCACCTCGTCTGCTTGCAGCCGGCGGAAGAACTTCATCAGTGGCTCCGTTCTGTGTGACCAGGTGGCGTCAGCGCGCGGCGATGTGTTGCTGGAGCGCGTGCAGTGCGGAGACGTAGATCTCCGAGAAGGTCGGGAACGGCTGGATGGTGTCCACCAGCACGTCGAGCGGGAGCCGGGCCCGGATCGCCAGCGTGGCCTGCTGCAGCCATTCGCCCGCTTCCGGGCCGAGGGCATAGGCGCCGGTGAGCCGGTCACCGTCGCTCAGCAGCGTGAGGAAGCCGTTCGACTCCGCGTAGGCACGCGTGTATGTCGCCGTCTTGGCGACCTCCGCCACCGGGACGGTCGAGCTGAACACGTCCTCGCCGACGCCCACCGAAGCCGCCGCCGGATCGGTGAACGTGACCCGCGGGACCGCCTCGTAGTTGGTCTGCCGCGATCCGCCCAGCAGGTGATCGGCGACCACATCGCCCTGGTACTTGCCGACGTGGGTGGTCGGCCAGATCCCGGTGACGTCGCCGATCGCGAAGAGCCTCTCGCCCGCGCGCAGGTGTTCGTCGACCGGGATCCCGCGCGGTTCGGGCTCGATGCCGACCGTCTCGAGGCCGATCCCGTTCACCCGCGGCTGCCGGCCGGTGGCGACCAGCAGGCGATCCCCGCGCAACTCCGTGCCGTCGTCGAACTCCACCACATACTCCGAGCCGTCGCGCCGCGCGGCGATCGCCTGTGCTCCGAGGGCGATTTCCACCCCCTCGCGGCGGAGCACCTCCGCGATGGCTTCACCCAGCGGCGCGGGTTCCCTGGAGAGCAGGTGTTGTCCCCGGTTGGCGAGCGCGACCTCGCCGCCGAGGCGGAGTACGGCCTGGGCCATCTCGACGCCGACCGGGCCGCCGCCGAGGATGACCAGGCGACGCGGGATCGCCGTCATCGCGGTCACCTCGCGGTTGGTCCAGATCCCGTCGAGGTCGCTGAGCCCGGGGATCGGCGGAATGACCGGGTCCGCGCCGGTCGCGACGACGACGTTCGCCGTGGTGTGCCGGACACCGTTGACCTCGACCGCCCCGCGACCGGCGAGCCGGCCGCTGCCGCGGATCAGGGCGATGCCGGCCTTCGCGAGCCAGCGCTCCTGACCCACGTCGGTGTGGTCGGACACCATGAAGTCGCGCCAGGCCAGAGCTTTCGCGACGTCCACCTCGGCGACACCCTCGGCGTCGCGAGCCGCGTGGACCGCCTCGCCCGCCCGCAACAACGTCTTGGACGGGATGCACGCCCAGTACGAACACTCGCCGCCGACCAACTCCCGCTCGACCAGCGCGACCCGCAGCCCGCCCTCGGCCAGCGCGCCGGCGCAGTGCTCGCCGGGTGCCCCGCCGCCCATCACGATGACGTCGTAGTCGTAGTCGTTGTTCGTCTCCACGGTCGGACCTCTCTGGCGTGGTCGCGGCAGCACTCCGGCGGTACCGCCACGATCACCGTCGCCCGACTGGCCGTCCGTTCGCGCCCGGGAGATGCCCTGGCCATGCCCTGGTATCCCTGGGGGCCGGCGCGGGGTGTCAACCACTCAAATGCTCAGCGGTCCGAGCGGGCGCTCCAGGCGGCGATCTGGCTGCGGGTGGCGAAGCCGAGCTTGGTGAGGATGTGCTGGACGTGGTTCTGCGCCGTGCGTTCGGAGAGCACCAGGCGCTCAGCGATCTGCCGGTTGGTGAGGCCCTCGGCCACCAGCGCGGCCACCTCCGCCTCCCGAGGGCTGAGACCGTTCGGCGCCTCGCCGGTGCCCAGCAGCGCGGCGGTGCGGTCGGCGTACGCGGTCATGCCGAGCGATCTGACCAGCCGGTCGGCGTCGCGGGCCACGGTGAGGGCGCGGTCGCGATCACCCGCCGCGTTCCTCGCCCGCAATGCAGTGGCGAGATGAAACTCCGCCTCGGCGACGAACCCGGGCGCACCGGCGCTCTCGGCCTGGCGGACGGCCGTGGTCAGATCGTCGATCGCGGCGTCGAAGCGCCCGAGGGCCGCCGCCGCCCGTCCGAGGGCGAGTTCGGCCGGGCCCATGAAGGCGACCCCGTTGCCGACCACGTGCTCACCGCGGAACGGTTCTAGCCGCTCGAGGAGTACTGCGAGGTCGTCGTGCCGGCCGAGCCCGGCACACGCCAGCGCGGCGTACACGTAACCAGGCAGGACGAAGAACGCCGGCAGCGACCAGGTCTCCATCGGCCCGGCCTGCCGGTACGACGCGGCCGCCTCGTCCGGGAGGCCCGCACACAACTGCAGGTACGACCTGGAGAGCCGGGACATCGTCGCGAACCGAGGCGGTGGGTCGAAGGCCTGCCGGGCGAAGGCGGCCGCGTCCTCGCTGACCCCGACGTGACCCGCCAGCGAGATCAGCAGCGCGAAGTAGGCACCCGAGGCGGGCGCAGGTTCGACCACTCGCATCCGGTCGAATCCCCGCCGTGCGATCGCGGCAGCCTCGTCGTACCGACCTCGGGCCTGGGCCAGACAAGCGGCGACGCGGTCGTGGTGCCACGCGCTGACCGGTCCACCGAGTCTCTTGACCGCGACCTCCAGCGTGGGGAGTTCCTCGGCGGCTGCCGCGAGTTGTCCGCTCTCGATCAACGCGTCGAGTCGCCAGAGCTCGCCCCACATGACCGCACGCGCACTGTTCGTTCGTTGCGCCAGCGAGAGCATCTCGGAGGCGAGCTCCAGCCGCTCGGCGCGACCGGCCGGACCGGGGCACGCCTCCTGCCTGGCGCGCAACGCGTCCATCAACGCGTGGATGTCGTGCGACGTGCGAGCCAGGTCGAGAGCCTCAGCGCTCAGTACATCGAGCCGCTCCTGTTCGCCGTCGTAGAAGGCGAGGTGGCTACGTTGAGCCAGCAGCCGTGCTCGGAGGGCGTCGTCGTCCGTGATCGCGAGCGCTTCCTCGCACAGCCTCTTCGCCGTCGCGTTGATCCCCGGGTCGGGAACGGCTTCAACCACCAGGGCGGCCTCGGCCTTCTGCTCAGGACTCTGCGCCGCCTCGGCCGCCGCGGCCGCCGCCGTGACGCATCCTTGGAGATCGCCCGCGAGGTACGCAGCCCGACCGAGCGCCACCTGGATCCGGGACCGCTCCTCTGCGGGCAGGGGCGTCGTAGCCAGCGCAGCCCGATAGAGCCGAGCACCTTCCTCATAAGCAAGCCGTCGTACTGCGTCGTCCGCGGCCCGCACCATCCAAAGCCGGGCCGTCTCACCTTCCCCGTACTGCGCCAGCTCGGCGCGGTGGCGGGCGATCTCGGCGAGGTGCTCGGACAGATCCTCCGCGAACCGTGCCTCCAGTACCTCCGCCAAAGCCCGATGCAGGGCGGCCCGGTCGGCAGTCGCCAGGGACGCCTCCACCGCGTCGCGGGTGAGCGCGTGGACGAAGCGGTAATCCCCACTGTCGTTGACGCGATCGACGAATCCGAAGGCAACGGCCTCGTCGATCAGCGGCAGGCAGTCGTCGACAGGTCGGCCGATGGTTGTGGCCAGCAGGCCTATTTGGAAGTCTCGGCCGATGATCGCCCCGGCCTGCACCAACCGGCGGCAGTCTGGGCTGATCCGGTCCAGCCGCGCGCCGACGATGTCGAGCACTGTCCGCGGCGGCCGGTCGGGACGCCACGAACCGTCCGTCATTGCCCGGGCGACCTCGCGCACGAACAGCGGATTACCGCCAGTCACCTCATGCACCTGCCGGGCTTCCTCGGTGGTTGCGTCTGGCAACTGTTCGCTGACCTCCGGCACCCCGAAGCCCTTCAAAGCAAGACGTTCCGCCGACGGTGCCCGGAGCAGCTCGGGCATCAGCCGCGTGCTCGCCGGCTCGAAGTCGCGCACGGTCGCCAGCACGAGCACCGGCATCCCGCTCAATTGGTCGGCGAGATGCCTGAGCACCAGCACTGAATCCTCGTCGGCCCGGTGGATGTCATCGAGTACCACGACCAGCCCGTCGTGCCCGGCCATTTCCTCCACGACCTGGACTATGTCCTCGAAGAGCCGGAAGCGATCCTCGGTCCCCTCGCCCGAGAGGGTCCGGTCCGCGTTGATCCCCAACGACCGAAGGACCTGCCGCCACGGCCAGTACGCCGGGGCGCCTTCCGTCTCGACGCACCTGCCCCACGCGACAGTCGCCCCTGCCGCCAGCGCGATCCCCGCGAGCTCCTGGGCCAGCCGGGTCTTCCCGATCCCGGCTTCACCGCTGCAGAGGACCAGCCGTCCGGAGCCGTTGCGCGCGGCATCCAGCCAGCTGCGCAACAACCCCAGCTCGCGTTCCCGCCCGACGATCCCTTCGGCCCCGCCCCGTGCCGGCGTACTCACGCGACCAGCATCACCCGCCGCAGCTCAAACCGGAAGGAGGATCGCTGGCGGCCGGCTCTGCCCGATCGGGCAGAGAAAGGGGATTTTCAGGCACTTCCGGCCTTGCGGGCCAGGGTTCACGATGCGTAGCGGGAAGGTAGTGAGGAGACTAACCTGGGTGACGTGGGCGTCACGCGACGTGGGGGGCCATCGTCGCGCAATCGGGTCCACTGAGTGAGAAGGGGGTGGCCCGGATGAGTGAGCTGCGTGTGCAGCTGTCCGAGTCTGGAGCCGATGCCGAGCGGCTGGACACGCTGACGGGATATCTGCGGCAGGAACTGGTGCAGCTGGATGTCGGGGACGTCACCGCGCTGCGGGCCGGTCCGCCGCCGCCGGGTGCGCGCGCGATCGACGCGATCGCGATCGGTGGACTGCTGATCACCCTCACTCGCACCGCCCAGGGAGTGCGGAACGTGGTGTCCGCGATCCGCGGCTGGCTCGCCCAGGGCGACGGCAGCAAACGGACGGTGCGGCTGGAGCTCGACGGCGACGTACTCGAGCTGTCGGAAGTGTCGGAGAAGGACCAGACCCGGCTCATCGAGTTGTTCGTCAACAGGCACGCGGGACCCGAGGACGAGTGATGGACGGCCGGCGCAAGGCCCTCATCGTCGCCAACGACGAGTACGACCACGAGGGACTGCGGCACCTGCTGTCTCCCGCGGCCGACGCCGAAGCGCTGGCCGAGGTGCTGGGCGACCGGCAGATCGGCGCCTTCGAGGTGGAGACCGTTCGCAACCAGCCCGCGCACGTCATCCAGACCCACATCGAGGACCTGCTCGCCGACAGCCGCGCCGACGATGTACTGCTGCTGCACTTCTCCTGCCACGGTCTCAAGAGCGAGTCGGGCGAACTGTTCTTCGCGGCCAAGAACACCCGGCCGAACCGGCTCAGCTCCACCGCGATCTCGGCCGACTTCGTCCAGCGGTGCATGCGGGCGAGCAGGTCGCGGAGCATCGTGTTGTTGCTGGACTGCTGCTACGGCGGGGCTTTCGGTAAGGGAGTGACGGTCCGGTCGACCGGGGACGTCAACGTGGCGGACAGCTTCCCCGAGAACCGGGTCGGCGGTGGTCGCGGCCGGGCGGTGATCACGGCGTCCAGCTCGATCGAGTACGCGTTCGAAGGGGATCGGCTGGCCGACGACCAGACCCAACGGCCGTCGGTCTTCACGACGGCTCTGGTGGAAGGGCTTGCGACCGGCGACGCCGACCGCGACGAGGACGGCTGGGTTTCGCTGAACGAGCTGTACGACTACGTCTTCGACCGGGTCCGCGCGCAGACCCCGCACCAGACCCCGAGCCGCGACGTCGAGATGCAGGGCGAGCTGTATCTGGCGAGAAGCCGGCGCAAGCGCATCAAGCCGATGCCGATCCCGGCTGACCTGCAGGCCGCGATGACGGACCCGAACATGTTCTCCCGCCTCGGCGCGGTCAGCGAACTCCGCGTCCGCCTGCTCAGCGACAACCTTCCCTCGGCGGTCGGCGCCTACGAGGCCCTGGTCGAGATCGCCCGCACGGATATCCAGTACGTCGCCGACCCGGCGAAGGCGGCCCTGGCTGAGGCGGTTCTCCACCCAAGCCACGCCGAGGTCCGCTTCCCGCCGGTGGAGCAGGGCTCTGAATCCCCCGCGCAGCTCATCAACCTGCTGGGGCCGCCGATCGCCCGGGCCGCCATCCCGCACGCTGACGACTCCTGGATCCGCCTCCAGGAAGCCGCGGAAAGCTTCACCGTCACCATCGAAACCACCACCCCCGGCCCTCGCGCCGGAACCGTCACCCTCAAAGGTCCGAGCGGCGAACTGACCATCCCCGTCACCACCACCATCACCCCCGCCGCAACCCCAGCACCGCCACCGCCGGAACCAGCAGCCCCGCAACCGGCACCGCCGGAACCAGTACGGCGGCCGGCACCGCCAGAGCCAACTCCAGAAGTGAAGGTCCCGACACCGACCGCGACACCGACGCCCACCACGCCGCCGCCGGCCGCGACGCCGGCAGCGGCACCGCAGCCAACTCCTCCTCCGACGCCAATAACAACGCCAGAGCCTGCGGCCACCACCGCACCGCCACAGCACTCGCCCCAACCCACGCCCACGCAGCCGATCAAGCCCACTCAACCGGCCAAAACCACTCAACCGGCCATGACCACTCAACCGGCCAAGCCGGTTGAGGCGGCCAAGCCCGTTCAGCCAGCGAAGCCTGCTCAGCCTGGCGCTGGGTCCGTGCTCTGGGCTCTGATTCCAGTGCTGACGCTCGGCCTGTTGACGCCCGCGCCCTTCATCCATGCGGCGAGCAAGCTCAAGGAAAGCGCGCTGTGGACGGCTGCGGTGATCTACTCACTCGCCTGGCTCGTCCTCCTGATCGGACTGGGCTCGGACGCCCAGGTGATGCCGATCTTCATCCTGCTCGCGGTGATCGCCACGATCCACGCGTTCGTCCTGCGCCCCCGCGTGTTCGCCCCGGCACAACCCGCGTCCCCGCGCCCCCCACTACCCCGACCCACAGCACCTCCCCGCCAACCCGCGAAACCAGCCGAACGAGCCACTCGACTGCTCGGTACGCCGGCGCCGCGCGAACGACGTACGGCTGAAAGCGCTGCAACCGCAGCGGAAGTCGCCGTCCCGCACTTCCGCGTGGTTGCCCTGGGAGTGGCCGGTTCGGGCAAGACCGTCTACCTGTCGAGCATGTTCCACACGGTCAACGTGCCGATGCCAGGACGTTCCTACTTCCTGGAGACGAACGCCGCGCACCGCGTGTATCTCAGCAAGGTGTTCGACGAGGTCAGCGACACCTCCGAGCCCTGGCCCCGCGGTACCAGGACCGGTGAGACAAGAGAGCTCGACTTCGACTGCGTGTCGTTCGATGCCGGGGTCAGGCACACGGTCTTCAAGATCAGCTACCTCGACTACGCCGGCGAACTGCTGGAGTCCGAGCAGGAGGCCGGTTCCACCGCGCTGAGCGACCTCGAAGGGCGGATCCGGAACTCCCACGGTCTGCTCGGCATGCTCGACGGCTACCGCGTCCTGCAGTACCTGCGCAACGAGCCGGCCGGCCGCAGGTACTTCCGCAGCCAGATCCAGCCGATGACCGGCATCATGGCCGGCGCATCCTGCCCGATCCACTTCGTCCTCACCAAGTGGGACCTGGTTCGCGGCTTCGGCGAACCCGAGGACGCGGACGAGAACACCCGTCTCGACCTGGTACGAGACGCACTGCTCGAGACCGCACACCTCCGCGCGCTGGTCGAGACCCACACCTGGGGGAGTCGGGTCATCCGGCTGATCCCGGTCAGTGCCGTCGGCCCCCACTTCGCCCAGATGGATCACGAGGGCCACGTCCTCAAGCTCCCCGACGGCGAGATGAACCCGACCAACGTCGAGGTCCCGCTCACCGCGATCCTGCCGGACCTCTTCCGCCAGGTGGAGTTGTCGCTCGACGCCCCGACCCGCACGCGCCTCGCCGAGGAAGCACGATCCAGGCGTGGCCTCTCCGACGAGCAGTCCCGTACGTCGCTGGGGAATTTCGTCAACCTGCCCGCGGGTCTGGCGCTCCGGCAGAAACTCCAGGACGTGGTCGGCGGATCCTCCGGCAAAGACGTGATGGGCATGTTCCTCGACTGGATGGCCGGGGCAACGGCTGAGGACATCCGGGCCACCGGGCGGGCCAGGCAGCAGGGCAGGCTGCAGGCGCAGTCGATCGAGGCTGCCCGCGGCCGGGTCCTGACGGAGTTCGGCGAGGAGTTGGGGCGGCTGGAAAAGCGGCTTCCGGCCTCCCGGCTCAGTGGAAGGTAGGGCGAGTGTCCGATCACCCGGTGCACGGATGGGTCTTCCTGGTCGCGCGCGGTCGGCGCAAGGGCTACCAGTCCCTGCTGGTTCCCGATTTCCTTGTCCAGAGCAACGAGTACGGCGTCCTCGGGCAGGCCGCGAGCGGCGACTTCCCACCCGAGGGCGCACCCAGGTTCTCCCGGATCAACGGGCTGGCGGCGGGTGACGTGACCGTGGTCTACCTGACGCAGCGGCTCACCCCGGCTGATCTGGACGGGAGTCCCGCCGGTGGCTCGGTGACCGACGAGTTCGGGCGGCCGCTGGATCTCCTGTACGGCTTCGTGTGTCGCGGCGCCGACATCGTCGACCTCCAGCAGACAGACTTCGCCGCGGCCCGGGCGGAGGCGCTGCGGACCTATCAGCGGTTCCTTGCCGATGAGTCCGGGTTCATGGTCGAGTCCTCCAGGCCCTTCGTCCTACGCTCCGTCACGGCTCCGGCCCAGCAACAACAGCCCGTCCTGGAGCCCACCCCGGTCGGCGACGCCACCCCAGCGCCGTACCCGCTCAGTCCGCCACCTGTCCCGGAAGGCGCGGCCGTTGCTGCGCCTGCGTCTGGAAGACCGACCTTCTCCCCGGTTCTGGCGGCCGCTCTGATCGTCGCGGTCTCCCTGATCGCCTGGCTCGTGCTCTTCCGCGGCGACGACGGGAAGATCACCAAGGTCAGCTTCGTCGAGCCCTCGTCCAGCAACGTCTTCTGCACCGCGCCGTTCACGTTGCGAGCCACCGTCACGGCGGACGCGGCGACCAAGATCAAGTACCACTGGGAATCGAACATCTTCCCGCCCTCGGCACCGATCGAGAAGACGATCCCCGAAGGCGACAGCATCCTCGAAACCAAGGTGGACCTCGACGACAACGCCGACCGGGTGGAACTGACCCAGGCCCTGGTCGTCGACGAGCCGAACAACGTCAGCGGCAAATACGACTACCACCTGACGTGCAAGTAGCGGCCCGTCTCGGGCTGAGCAGGCTCCGCGAAACACCGCGTACCGGTCATCGAGGTGGCCGGGCCGCTAGCCTGGGGGATTCACTCGGCGGGCAACGGCCCGCGTGACCCTGAGGGGGATCGATGGCGATCGTTGTCCTGACGGGGCCGCCCGGGGCGGGCAAAGGGACGCAGGCGAAGGTCCTGGCCGACCGGCTCGGCGTACCGGCCATCTCCACCGGCGACATCTTCCGGGCCGGAGTGGCCGACGGGACGGAGCTCGGCGCGCGCGTCAAGCAGTACCTCGACTCGGGGGAGTACGTGCCCGACGAGCTGACCAACGAGATGGTGCGCGAACGCCTCTCCGCGGACGACACCCGCGAGGGGTTCGTCCTGGACGGCTATCCCCGCACGCTGGAACAGGTCGGCGTCCTCGACGACCTGCTCGCGGAGCACCGCCACCCGCTCGATGCGGCCGTCGTCCTGGAGGTCGGTTCCGACGAACTCGTCCAGCGCCTACTCGCCCGAGCTGCCGCCCAACACCGCTCCGACGACACCGAAGAAGTCATCCGCCACCGCCTCGAGCTCTACACCGCCCGCACCCTCCCAGTCCTCGACGCCTACCGCACCCGCAACCTGGTCATCCCCGTCAACGGCTCAGGCGACGTCACCGAGGTAAACCAGCGGATCATCGCTGCCGCGGCGCTACTGTCATAGCTGTGCGGATCCTCTATGTCGGGAACAGCTTTACGGCGCGGAACAATCTGCCTGGGCTGGTTGCTTCGCTTGCGAAGGTGCGGGGGCATGAGGTCGAGCATCGGTTGATCTCGGCGGGTGGGGCCTCGCTTCGGCAGCATTTGAACGCGGGTACTGCGTTGGAGGCGATTGCCGAGGGCGGGTATGACGTGGTGGTGCTGCAGGAGCAGAGCACTCTGCCGGTCAAGAACGCGGCTCGGATGCAGGACAGCGTTCGGGACTTCGATGCCGCCATCAAAGCCGCCGGCGCGCAGACCGCGTTGTACATGACGTGGGCGCGCAGGAACGCTCCGGAAACCCAGCAGGCGTTGACCACCGCCTACGCCGGCATCGCCGCTGAACTCGGCGCCACTCTGATCCCCGTCGGCATGGTCTGGGAACGTTTCCTCGCCACCCACGACCAGCCGCGACTCCACGACGCGGACAACAGCCACCCCGCGCTCCCCGGCAGCTACCTGGCCGCCTGCGTCTTCCTCATCACCCTCCTCAACGAGCATCCCGTCGACATCGACATCCCCGTCAAGGGCCTCGACGCAGCCACTGCCGCCCAACTCCGCGAGGCAGCGTGGACCATTTACGAAGACCTGGCCACGCAGTGACGCAGTACTGGTTCACAGGTCCTGGATGTGCAGGACGGCGCCGTTCTGCACGTCGCGGTTGAGCAGGGACCAGATGGTGCGGGCGACGTCCTCGGGTCTGGCGAGGCCGCCGCTCGCCTGGAGTTCGCGGAAGCGGCGGGCGTTCGGGACCTGCTCGTCAGCGGCCGCCCGGAGTTCTTCCTGCATGGCGGTGTCGACCGCGCCGGGCGCCACGGAGATCACCCTGCATCCAGGCTTTCGGCGTTGTTGTTCCAATCCGACGGATCGGACCCACTGGTCCACCGCGGCCTTGCCGGCGCAGTAGCTCGACTCGCCCTCGTAAGGCCGGAGCGCGGCGCCGGACGTCAACATCATCAGGTGCTGTTCGAAGTCCCGGCCGTCCACCGCTTGCAGGAAGGCGTGTCCCAGGACCTGCGCGGCCGCCGAGTTCAGCAGCACGTTCCGCGTGTACTGCGCGGTGTCGACCGTCCCGGCGGGTCCCAACGGGGTCAGGGTGCCGGCGTTGTGCACGAAGACGACCCGGTCGCCGTCGAAGTCGGCCAGCCGACGGGTGAAGTCCTCCTCGACCAGCGGCCACGACTCGGGGTCCGCGAGGTCGACCGCCACGTGCTGTGTCCCCGCCGTACCACCGCGTCGCGAGAGGTCGACGATCTCCGCCTCGAAGGGGATCGTCGCCGCCAGAGCGGCCCCGATACCGGCCGATGCTCCGGAGATCCACACGAGCATCCGGCTGAAGGCGCCCATGGCACTACTCGAGTTTCCTGTTCCGCGGGGCGGCGTGCGGAAGTTGTCGATCAGACGGCAGGCATAAGTCGCTCATGATGCAGTTCCCCCCTGCAACGCCTGGCGGTGCGCCAGTCAGAACGCAGCCTACGTCCCTCCTGCTCGCGATCGCACCAAGTTGAAGCCCTTGTTTTCTTGGAGTTTCACCCCGATTACAGCCGGGGACCAACCCGCACCGCTCAGCGACGGTGCGGGTGCTGCCAGCGGCGGTGGTGGTGCGGTCCGCCCAGTAGCGCGATCCAGAAGAAGACCCACAGGAACCATGGCGCGGCGACGGTGATGGTGGCGACGACCAGGCCGATCATCAGCACCGGCAGCAACCAGAGGATGGGTGGCGGGCCCATCCGCTGCGGACCGGACCGGAAGCCCGGCGACCACCTGTTCGGCCCCGACTGCGCCGCGGCGGGCTCCGGGAGATCGTCGAACAGCGGCGCCAGGTCGTCGTCGTACCGCGCCCGCGTCGCCTGACCGCTGCGCTCCTCGAACTCCTCCTGCGTCAGCCGCCCGGCCACGAAGTGATCACTGAGTACTGCGACCGCCTGGTCGCGTTCCGCGTCGCCGATCCGGAGCGGGCCTCGCCGCGCCGATGAGCCTCTGGGACTTGGGAGGTGCTGACTCATGACCGGTCCTGCTCGTCGTCGGCGAGGATCCCGTACAGCGTGCGGCGCAGTTCGATGAGCGCCGTGCGGGCCCGGGCCTGCTGGTCCGGAGTACCGGCGGCGAGGATCTGCCACAACGCGGTACCGACTTGTCCCAGGAGTGGCTTCAAGCCGTCCGCGTCGTCGTCGGCCGAGGCGGTCATCGCCTCCCAGGGAGCTGTCACTTCCTCAGCGTGCTCGGCGACGTAGGTGCGCCCCTCGTCGGTGAGTGAGAAGGTACGGCGCCCTGTCGCGGCGTCCGCGGTGACCAGGCCCTCGTCCTCGAGCTGCGACAGGGTCGGGTAGATGGAGCCCGGGCTGGGCTTCCAGGCGCCGCCGCTGCGCGACGCGATCTCCTGGATGATCTGGTAGCCGTTCATCGGCTGCTCGGCGAGCACCGCGAGGATCGCGGCCCGGACGTCACCGCGCCGTGCCTTGGGCCCACGCCAGCCGCGTGGCCCACCCTGCGCCCACGGCGGCCCGAACATCGATCCGCCGAACATGCCCCACTGGGAGCCGAACGGATTCGGCCCGCCATGGGTGCCAGGTCCGCCATGTCCACCGTGGACGCGCCGGCCGCCCATGGCGGCGAACAACTCCCGCTTGATGTCCTCCACGATCGAGCAATGCTGCGCGACCCGCTGCTGCCAGGGCCACCCACCCACGTACGCCGATCCGGTCATCCCAACCACCGTCCCTCACGAAGTGCCGCTGCGATAGGTCAACGATATATCGCGAAACAACACCACCCAAGGGCCTTCACCCGTCCGCCGTCCCACCCCTGCCGCGAAGGTGGACAGCCCGGACTAGGCCGCGTTCAGCACGACGTTGGATGCGGTCGCGGTGAGCAGGACCGCCTGGCCGTCGACCGCGATCTGCTTCAGCGACGCCCCGAACGGCAGTTCCGGGATCTCGAGGCCCCGGGCGAGCAGGTTGTTGATCGCGTTCCGCACGACGGACGGCACCGTGCTCGGCAGCTCGCCCACCGTCAGCCTGATCCGCCCGTTCTGCGCCTGCGGCTGGATCGTCGCGCGGGTCTCGACACCCCGGACGGTCACTCGTGCCTGCAACTTCCCGCCGACGATCTGCAACGAGAG
This sequence comes from Kribbella sp. VKM Ac-2568, assembly GCF_004345365.1. Lineage (GTDB taxonomy): Bacteria > Actinomycetota > Actinomycetes > Propionibacteriales > Kribbellaceae > Kribbella > Kribbella orskensis. The sequence goes on along the minus strand of NZ_SLVF01000016.1, from coordinate 78,322 downwards.
CCCGTCCAGCCCGCTGGTCCGAGCGACCTTCGTGAGCGCGGCAGGTGACAACCGGAGGTGGACGTCGGCCGTCCCTACGTTCACGGGCGCACTCGTGTCCCCGGTCAGCAGTTCGCGCGGTACCTGGATCGAGTTCATCACCACGGTCAGGTCCTCCGCCGGCACCTTGGAGATCGTCGGCTGATCCATCGTCAGCGTGATCTGCGAGAACTCGCCCCGGGCGACCTGAGGCAGGAACCCGAAGCCGCCGACCTCGACTGACGTTTCCGCCGCCTGCACGTCGTACTGCGCTGCCTCGTCCGCCGCCATCGTCGCCAGTTGGCCCTCGGCGAACGACTCCGCCACCCGATCGGCGACCACCAGCAGGCCCACCAGCACCACCAGCACGACGATCAGCGACCTGAACCGCCGCCGCGGTCTCCTCGACGCCATCAAAGCCTTCCCAAGGTCGCCCACCGAACCGGGCCCACAATAGAGCCTGGCCCCGAACCTCCCGGCGTAGCGTGCCCCCATGGACCAGATCGGCTACGTCATCCTCTACGTCTCCGACCTCGACGCGTCCATCGCCTTCTACCGCGACATCCTCGGTCTGCCGCACAAGTTCACCGACGCCGGCTTCGCCGAGTTCGCCACCAAAGGCACCCGCTTCGCCCTGTACGAACGCCGCCGGGCCGAGTGGCTGACGGCCCACCCGGTGACCCCAGGTCCAGCCGCCGAGATCGTGCTCGTGGTCGACAACGTGGACACCGAGGCAGCTCGACTGACTACGCTGCAGGTCCCGATCCTCAGCCCCCCTGCCGATCGCCCCTGGGGCCACCGAACCCTGCACATCTCCGACCCCGACGGCTTCGTCGTCGAACTGGCCCAGGAGATCCCGCGCCGGCGAGTACGCAGTACCTGATCAGTCCTTGGTGGGCCGGGGGACGTCGTGCGCCAGGTCGTAGGAGTAGTCGCCCTCGTACTCCGGTGTCGCCGTGACCACTGGTTCGTGGTCCTCCTGACTCGGCGGGGTGGCCGGGGCGGCTCCGTGCCCTGTCTCGTGGGCGAGGTCGTACTCGAGATCCGTGCCGGGGTCCGAGATGTCCTGGGGTTCCTGACTGCTCACGACTGAGCTCACCGCCTTCACCTGGGTCTCTCCAGTATTCACGCTCGTCAGGGAGTCGCCTGATGGAGCGCGGCGGCGACGGCTTCGACGGCGGGTGTCCGGGTCGCTCGGGTGAGGAGGAAGACCTCGCGGTCGATCGCTCCCTCGGCGAACGATCGCACCGCGACGCCGGGCGTGCCGTAGCCGACCACGAGGTCGGGCAGCAGTGCGCAGGCGCCCGCCGTGCGGACCAGTTCCACCAGGATCAGGAAATCGTCCGACGCGTAGCGCAGATCCGGTTCGAACCCGCCGAGCTCCCGGCACGCGCGGATCTGCATCTCGCGATGACCTGTGCCCGGCTGGCAGGCGGCCCACCGGGCATCGGCCAGTTGCGCCATCCGCACCCGGCTCTGGCTCGCCTGCGGATGCGTTTCGGGCAGGGCGACGCGCACCTGCTCTCGCACCAGCGACTCCCGGGTGAGATCGCTGTGGACGGGACGCGGCTGGCCGGAGTACTCGTCGCCGACCACCGCGTCGAGCTGCCGCAGGCGAAGGGCCGGTACCGACTCCTCGACCTCCGCCTCGGTCACCTCGACGCGGATGTCGGGATGGCTCCGCGCCAGCGCGGCGACGGCAGGCGCCACGATGCGCAGGAACGCCGACTGGAACGCCGACACCCGTACTACGCCGGCCGGGTGCCCGGCCGCGATCGCGGCCACCTCCGCCTCGGCCGCCTCCACGCCGTCGAGCAGTGTGGCCGCATGCCGAACGAGCACGCGGCCCGCGTCGGTGAGCCGCACGTTGCGGCCGGTGCGCTCGAGCAACTTGGCGCCGGCCTCACGCTCGAGCACCGCCAGCTGCTGGGAGATCGCGCTCGGGGTGTAGCCCAGCGCCCGGGCCGCGCCGTGGACGGTCCCACGGGCGTCCAGTTCGCGCAGCAGTCTGAGTCGGCGAAGGTCGAGCATCGTTCACAAAAGCTACCTGGTTTCGTGCACAAAGAGGAGATGGACGTGAACAGTTGCCCGCTGTCAGCATCGTCACGTGGGACCTCTCCTCTGCCTCCTCTCGGCCGTTTGCTTCGGCGCCATGGCGATCTTCGGCAAGCTTGCGTACAACGCGCAGGTCGACGTCGGGGATCTGCTGCTCATCCGCTTCGCGATCGCGGCCGCGCTGCTGCTGGTCGTGGCCGGCGCGACCGGCGCTCTGCGTGGGCTGCCGCGCCGATCGGTGGCCGCCGGGCTCGCGATGGGCGGCATCGGCTACGCGACGCAGTCCGGACTGTTCTTCGGCGCGCTCGAGCGGATGGACGCCTCCCTGCTCGCGCTGATCCTCTACGTCTACCCGGCCCTCGTGATGGTCGGCGCCATCGCACTCGGCCGGGAACGGGCGTCGACCCGCAGGATCGCCGCGCTGCTGATCGCCTCCGTCGGGACCGCCCTCGTCCTCGGTGGCGCAGCCTCAGGCAGCCTGGACGCCGTCGGTACGGCGATGGGCTTCGGCGCCGCGCTCGCCTACACCGTCTACATCCTCGCCGGCGACCGTGTCGGCCAGGGGATGCCACCGCTCGCCCTGACCGCCCTCGTCTGCACCGGCGCGACCTGCACGTTCGCCCTGGCCTCCGCGGTCCGCGGCGGCCCGAACCTCACCTTCGGCGCCGCCGGCTGGATCTGGCTGATCGCGATAGCGCTGATCAGCACTGTGGCCGCAATCCTCTTGTTCTTCGCGGGTCTGAACCGAGTCGGCCCTTCGACGGCATCGATCCTGTCGACCCTGGAGCCAGTAGTGACAGTCACCCTTGCAGCAACAGCCTTCAACGAGTCCCTGGGTGCCGTGCAACTACTCGGCGGTGTCTTGGTCCTCAGCGCGGTAGCGGTGATCCAGTGGCCCGCGCGTCGTCGTCAGGCGTCGACCTTGAACGGATCATGCTCAGCCAGCAACTTGTCCAGCCTGGCCTGATCGACGCGATTGGTCACCACTGACAGTTCCTGCCGGTCCCGCACCACCTTGCAGAGCGTGACCGTCGACGTGACCAGGTACAACAGGCCAAGCCCCAGGAAGGCCCGGACCCACCCAGCAGCAGGTAGGTAGACCAGGGCAAGCCCCATCGAGGTCAGCGAGATGGCGAACGACGCGATCGCCTGGGCGTAGAAGGCGGAGGTCTGCGAGGGCTGAATCGTTTTCGTCATGCGCTCATCGTCAGGCGCGGCGGGCCCCACCACATGCGGTGAACTACTCAACCCCCCACCGGAACGACGGGTCCGGCAGATTCTTTGCCTTAGGCAATTTATCGCTACCACGGCCGGCAGTTGGTGGCGCCGGGCCGTCCGCCACAATCGGGGGATGGCCAAACGTTCCGCCCGCCGGCCGGCGGTCTCTGCGCTGTCGCCCGTGGCGCCCTGCCCGTGTGGCCTCGACGCCACCTACGGAGACTGCTGTGGCGCGCTGCACCAGGGCCGGAGTACGGCAGCGACGGCAGAGCGACTGATGCGCTCCCGATACAGCGCTTTCGCCGTCCGCGACGCTCGCTACCTGCTGCGCACCTGGTCCGCCGAGACCCGGCCGCCCGCGTTGCGGTTCGACGACAACATCGAGTGGACCGGCCTCGACATCCTGAGCACGACCGGTGGTAGCGCCTTCCACACCGAGGGAACCGTGGAGTTCCGCGCGCACTTCACGTTCGACGGCCGGCCTGACAGCCAACACGAGAACAGCCGCTTCAGTCGCGAAGACGGCCAGTGGGTCTACGTAGAACCACTACCAGAGCAAACCGGATAGCGCTTAGTCTGTGGAGGTTGCTGGGCGACCTGCGGAGCGTCGTACTGCGGTCGGCCGGCAACGACCTTGACCGCTGAGTCGGAGGCGGATGCCGGTGGAGAAACGCGGCGAGACGTCCGTCTGGGGAGGGCTTGGGCGATTGCGTGGTCGCCGTGCCGAGTGCGCGGTGCTCGACGAGTTGGTTGCCGCTGTTCACTCGGGTGCCGGCCGCTCGCTGGTACTGCACGGCGACGCCGGCGTCGGCAAGACGGCCCTGCTGGGGTACGCGGTGGACAGTGCGTCGGAGCTGCGAGTGCTCCACGCCGTCGGGGTCGAGTCGGAGATGGAGCTGGCGTTCGCGGCGTTGCACCAGCTGTGTACGCCGATGCTTGATCGGCTGGACAAGCTTCCGGGCCCGCAGCGGGACGCGCTGGGCGCGGTTTTCGGCCTGCGCGACGGCGGACCGCCGGATCGCTTTCTCGTCGGGCTGGCCGTGTTGAGCCTGCTGTCCGAGCTCGCGGACGAGGGTCCGTTGCTGTGCGTGGTGGATGACGCGCAATGGCTGGACTGGGCCTCCGCACAGGTGCTGGGCATCGTGGCGCGGCGATTGATGGCCGAGCCGGTGGGCTTGCTGTTCGCGACGCGAGCGTCCGGCGTGGAGTTGCGGGCGCTGCCGGAGCTCGAGGTCCAGGGGTTGCGCAGGGGTGAGGCGCGCGCCCTGCTGGACTCGGCCGTCCGGTTCGTGCTGGACGAGCGGGTCCGGGACCGCATCGTGGCCGAGACCGGCGGGAATCCGCTGGCGCTGCTCGAGCTGCCCCGCGGGCTGACTGTGGCGCAGTTGGCCGGTGGCTTCGGGCTGCTGGGCGCGCAGGCGTTGCCCGGGCGGATCGAGGACAGCTTCCTGGCGCGGATCGAGCGGCTGCCCGAGCAGACCCGGCTGTTGTTGCTGGTCGCGGCGGCGGAGTCGGTCGGCGACCCTTTGCTGGTCTGGCGGGCGGCCGAACGGCTGGGTGTCGGGACCACGGCGGCGACCAGCGCCGAGGCGGACGGGTTGTTGGTGATCGGCGCCCGGGTGATCTTTCGTCATCCGCTGGTGCGCTCGGCGGTGTACCGCTCGGCATCGCCCCGGGATCGTCGCGCAGTGCACCTGGCACTGGCCGAGGTGACGGACCTGGCGATCGACCCCGACCGCCGGGTCTGGCATCTGGCCGCAGCGGCGATGGGACCTGACGAGGCGGTCGCAGCTGAGCTCGAACGCTCATCCGGGCGAGCGCAGGCGCGTGGCGGACTCGCGGCCGCGGCAGCGTTCCGGCAGCGCTCGGTCGCGCTGACGGGAGACCTCACGGCCCGCGCGGATCGCGCTCTGGCCGCCGCGCAGGTCAGCCTGCACGCGGGAGAGTTCGAGTCCGCGCTCGGGCTGTTGGCCACCGCGGAGGCAGGAGAGCTCGACGAGTTCCAGCGCGCACGGGCCAACCTGCTGCACGGACAGATCGCATTCGCCTCGGGACACGGCAGCGACGCCCCTCCGCTGCTGCTGAAAGCCGCGAAGCAGCTCGAGCCGTTCGATCTCGAACTCGCGCGGGAGACCTACCTCGACGCCTGGGGTGCGGCCCTGTTCGCCGGCCGGCTGGCCACCGCCGGCAGCCTCCGCGAGGCTTCGCGCGCGGCCAGAGCCCTCCCGGCCGCTGACCCTCCGCGTCCGTCCGACCTGCTCCTGGACGGCCTGGCAACGTTGGTGACCGAAGGCCGCACTGCGGCAGCCCCCTTGCTCAGAAGGGCGACGAACTCCTTCGCCGCCGAGGAGATCTCCGCGGCGGACAACTTCCGGTGGGGCTGGTTGACGACGGTGCCGTCCAACGTGCTCTGGGACGAGCAGAGCTGGAACGCGATCAACGTCCGCCAGTTGCGGTCGGCCCGCGCGGCAGGTGCGCTCGCCCGGCTGCCGATCGACCTGACCGCCCTGGCCATTCTGGTCACCTGGCGGGGTGGCTTCACGGAGGCCGAAGCGGCGATCGCGGAGCTCGACGCCGTCGTCGAGGCAACCGAGACCCACATCGCGCCGTACAGCGCGATGCTGCTCGCCGCTTTCCGCGGACGGGCGGCTGAGGCGTCCGCGCTGATCACGACCGCCGCCGAGGACGCGGCCGCCGGCGGGCAGGGAATCGGCGTCCAGTACGCCGAGTGGGCCTCCGCGATTCTGTTCAACGGCCTCGGCCGGTACCAGGAGGCGCTGACCGCGAGCCGGCAGGCGAGCGCGGACACCCCAGAGCTGTTTCTCTCCGCTTGGTCGCTGCCCGAGCTCGTCGAGGCCGGCGTCAGATGCGGGGAGAGGCAGCTCGCCGCCGGTGCTCTCGAGCGCCTGGTGGAAGCGACGGGTGCGGCCGGCACCGACTGGGCGCTGGGAATCGAGGCCCGTTCGCACGCCCTGCTGAGCGAGGGGAAGATCGCCGAGGGTTTCTACCGGGAGGCGATCGATCGCTTGAAGCGGACGCGGATCCGTCCGGAACTCGCTCGCACGCACCTGCTGTATGGCGAGTGGTTGCGTCGCGAGAATCGCCGCGTCGACGCGCGAGGCGAGCTGCGCGTCGCGCACGACCTGCTGAGCACGATCGGCATGGAGGCGTTCGCCGACCGCGCCCGGCGCGAACTCCTCTCCACCGGAGAGACGATCAGCAAACGCAGCGCCGGGACCGAACGTGACGAGCTGACGCCACAGGAGAAGCGGATCGCCCTGCTCGCGCGCGACGGCCTCTCCAACCCGGAAGTCGGCGCCCGCCTGTTCCTCAGCCCCCGCACGGTGGAATGGCACCTCCGCAAGGTCTTCGCCAAGCTCGCCATCAGCTCCCGCAAGGAACTCCGCGAAGCCATCCGCGGCGCCGAGACCTAGGCGTCGAGCGTCATCCCTGCACCCGTGGCTACGGCAAGGCCGCGAGTGCGTTCGTCAGTAGGGCCGCGAGTGCCTCGAGCTGGAAGTCGGCCGACGACGACACCTCTTCGTCGGAGCCGTCGAGTGCCCTGGCCGCAAGCCCGGCCTTGGTGTCGATGAGGTCCGCGATCCTGGTGTCGATGGTCTGCGCGGCGATGATGCGCCACGCGGTGACGGGCTCCTCCTGGCCGATGCGGTGGACACGGTCGATGGCCTGCGTCTGTTCGGCGTTGGTCCAGGAGAGCTCGGCGAGGACGACGTTGGAGGCGACCTGCAGGTTGAGGCCCACGCCGGCGGTCAGCAGGGAGCAGACCGCGATGGAGACGTCCGGGTCGTTGACGAACGCGTCGATGTTCTTCTGGCGCGTCCTGGCGGACTGGTCGCCCCGGATCGAGGAGTAGCGGATACCGCGCTCGGTGAAGAGCTTCTCGGCGGTGTCCATCACCTCGATGTGCCGGGCGAAGAAGACCACCTTGCCGACGTTGTGCGCGAGCTGCGCGGCGTAGTCGGCGGCCAGGCCGGCCTTCGCGTTGCCGATCCGGCGCACCAGGCTGAAGACGTTCTCGCCGGTCTTCGCGGTGTCGGGGTCGGACCGCTCCCACCCGGCGACGCGGCGTACGAGCTCGTGGTCGATGCCGTCCACAGGGGTGTCGGAGTTCCGCGTCGCGAGTGCGCTCTGGTACCGCGCCACGAGGCGGTCGGCGAGCTCGCGCTCGGCCTCGCGGATCGACCGGCCGGCGGCATCGTCGAGCTCGACGGGCAGGTCGGCGACGCGACGGGCGGGGATGTCGGCGGCCACGTCCACCTTGCGGCGGCGGACGATGCCCATGTCGATCACGCTGGCGCGGGCAGCCGCGTAGAACCCGGGATCGGCCGGTGTCAGTCCGCTCCGCTCGAGCGACTCCATCAGCTCGGCGCGCGGCGCCTTCTCGTCGATCCAGCCGAGGAACTGCCAGATCGCCGTGAAGTCCTCGATGTCGTTGATCAGCGGGGTACCGGTGAGCGCCATCAGCAGCGGCCGCGCGGTCCGGGTCCGGATCCGCTCGGACAGCTGGAGGACGTTCCGCGAGCGCTGGGACTTCTTGTTCTTGATGAAATGCGCCTCGTCGACCACCATGCCGCGGAAGCCGAGGTCGCCGAGCCAGCCGACGTGCCGGTCGAGGACGTCGTAGTTCACGATGACGATGTCGGCGAACCCGTCGATCGAGTCTCCGTCGCCGTGGATCACCGTGGCGGTCCGCTTCGGCGTCCAGAGGTGGGCCTCCCGGGCCCAGTTGGTCTTCACGACGTTCGGTACGACGACCAGCAGGGGGTAGGCGTTCGCGGCCTGCGCGGCGAGCAGAGCCTGAGCCGTCTTACCCAGGCCCGGCTCGTCGGCCAGCAGGAAGGTCCGATGACCGGCGGCAGCGGCGGCGACCAGGCGCGCCTGGTGCGGCATCAGCTCCAGGACACCCGGCGCGCGCAGGGACGACGGCTCCGGCAGGGTCTTGCTCGCCGAGGCGGCGGCGTACTCGAACGACTTGAGCAGGGGACCGATCAGCTCCCAGCCGGCCAGGCGCCGAGCCTGCGGCTCGCGCGGCGCGGCGGACGAGAAGTCGGGAGCGAGGAATGGATTGGCCAGCTGCCGCGAGACCACCGACTGCGGCACGACCCGCCGGGCACCAGTTTCGGGAGTGGCCGGCGGCTCACTGGGCGCGGGCTCCTCGGCGGGCGGCTCCGCACCGGCCGCGAGCAACATCTCGCGCTTGAGCGACACGGCGGCTTCGGACATGACAGCGTCCTCGGCGAGCAGGGCGAGCAGCGAGGTGTCGCGAGCGGCGGTCTTCGCGAGGATCGTCGCGATCCCGTCGAGCCGCCTGAGCTGCTCGGCCCGGTAGGCGTCGGTGGCGCTCTGGTCGGCGTTCACCCGGGCCCGCTCCTCGCGCACCAGCAGGGCGACGACCTGGAACTTGGTCCGCACCGACGGCCGCACGTTCGCACGCTCGACGGCCCCCTCGACTTCCCGCACGGCCTTCGCGAGCACCGGCAGGATGCCGTCGACCTCGACATCGCGGACGCGACGCCGACGACGTGACGCAGTACTGCTGGCGCCGGACTGGCGCTGGCCTCGTCGGGCCAAAGAATCCTCCTCAAAACTGCCATGGCACCCCTTGCCATGGCGGAACGACAACGCCGCAGGCCATCGGCGCGGCCGACGAGACGTCGCGCGGAGCGGCCCGTATCGGCCACTCGACAGCGCGGCTCGGCCCCACCGCCTCTGCAGGCGATCAACCTCTCGAACTCCGACGGAACCGCCCACCGTGTCGGAACGACCACCAGCAGACGGCCTGAGCGCCGGTCATCAGAAACAACCGCCGCCGGGACAGGCCTCACCAAGTGATGCTGCCTAGCTATCGACCCCAATACTAGCGCGGCTGCGGTCAACCGGGCCCCGGCCTCCTCCGCACCCCGCTGGGCACGGCTCGCGGGAGGGCAAATCATCCGGCCTGTGTGATGCCTCGACCGGTGCGGGCGAACAGGATGGCCTTGGCGTCGGGCCTCGACGCCGGGACCGAGACTCTGAGGACGGTATTCCATGAGGCGGCGACTCGCGGCGGCCGTCGCGCTGCTGGTGGGGTTGGCGACGATCGTGCTCGGCGTGGTCGTCGCCGTGAACCAGTTCCCGCGCGGACTCGGTCTGCTGGCCTGTGTGGTGATCGCCGCAGTGGCGGCCTGGTACGGCGTACTGCGGCGGGGGACCGCGCACGTGGTGGGGTTGACGGTGGCAGGCCTGGCCCTCGCCGGCGCCCTGGCCTTCCTTATCGCGGGCGGGGGAATCCTCGCAATCCTTGTCGTCGCGGCGGGACTCCTGGCCACTCTGGCGGCGCTGCGTGCCAGCTTTGCCAGTCACGTGGATCTGCCATCTGCCCCGGCCCCGCAGCGAGCGGTGCTGTTCTACAACCCACGTTCCGGCGGGGGCAAGGCAGAACGCTTCGCAGTGGCCGAGCAGGCGCGCAGCCGTGGCATCGAGCCGATCGAGCTCAAGGGCGGCGAGGACCTCGAAGTCCTGGTCCGCCGCGCGGTCGAGAGTGGCGCGGACGGGCTCGCGATGGCCGGCGGGGACGGCTCGCAGGCGATCGTCGCCGCGATCGCCGCCGAGTTCTCGCTCCCGTACGCCTGCGTGCCGGCCGGCACCCGCAACCACTTCGCGCTCGACCTCGGGGTCGACCGGGACGATGTCGTCGGCGCTCTGGACGCTTTCGTCGACGGCGGCGAGCGGTTGGTGGACCTGGCCGAGGTCAACGGCCGCGTGTTCGTCAACAACGTGTCGCTCGGCCTGTATGCCGAGGCGGTCCAGCGCACGGGATACCGGGCCGCCAAGATCCGGACCATCCTCGACACCGTGCCGGACGTGCTCGGAACCGGTGGCAGCGAGTTCGACATGCGCTGGGCGGGGCCGGGTGGGGACGAACACAGCGGAGGCGCGGCCGTGCTCGTCTCCAACAACAAGTATCGTCTCGGTCGTGCGGTGGGCTCCGGCACGCGACCCCGGATCGACGACGGCCTGCTCGGGATCACCGTCATGGGGGCACCCTCCGGTGGCGGCGAGGGAGGCCGCTCTCTTCAGCGGCCCTGGCGCGAGTGGTCCGCCACGTCCTTCGAAGTCGATTCCGATCGGCCCCTCCCCGCAGGCGTCGACGGGGAGGCGCTGGTCCTCGATGCGCCGCTGCGGTTCCGGATCCGGCCCGGCGTTCTCCGGGTGCGGATCGCGCACCAGCATCCGGGTTCATCGCCGTCCGCAAGAGCCCCCGAGGGCCTCCGCGCGGGCCTGGTCGAGCTGGTGCGCATCGCCCTCGGCCGGGAATCCGCAAGTTCACCACGGAGGAAGCCGTAGATGGACCTGATGAAGATCAAGGAGAAGGAACTGCTGACCCGGGAGACCGCGGCGGCTCGCCTGCACGTCTGCCCCGGCTAGTGACCGCTGGCGAGGACTGACACGAGCCGCTCGAGCGCCTGGCCGATCGTGAAGCTGGCGGGGGGGGCACCACATGACTGAACCGGTCGAGAACGCGGAGCAGGGGCGGGAGCGCAGGCCCCGGCTCAGGCATCCGGTGGTGGTGGTCACCGTGCTCGTGGTCGCCGTGGTACTCGTCATCATCGTGGCGCTGCAGATCCTGAGTGGCGGCGACGGCTTCTCCACGATCGACGAAAGCAGTGGGAACTGGGCCTACCTGGCAGTGTTCCTGCTCGTGTTCGGCGATGCGCTGTGCGCGGTGTTCCCGGGGGAGACCACTCTGAACGCCGCCGCCACGCTGGCGTCCCAGGGGGTGCTGAACCTGGTGCTGATCATGGTGGCCGGTGCCGCTGGAGCCGTCGCCGGTGACTCGGCGCTCTACTGGATCGCCCGGCGCAACAGGGACAGGTTCCAGCCGCGGATGGACGCGGCGATGCGGCACCAGAAGGTCGCGGCCGGGATGAATTTCATCGGCTCGAGCGCCGCACTGCTGCTGATCTTCGGACGCTACCTGCCCGGACTGAGATTCGTCGTCAACGCGACTCTCGGGCTCGCGGCCTATCCGTACCGGCACTTCCTGTTGTGGTCGGCCATCGGCGGAACCATCTGGTCGGTCTTCACCTGCGGGCTGGCCTATCTCGTCGGTACGGCGCTGGCGGGCTTCCCGCTCGCCTCGGTGATCATCTCCGGCGCCATCACCACCGTCGCCATCGGCGTCGTCTTCCTGGTCGCCCGCCGGCGCCGTACCGCCGGCGGGGACCCTGTCCAGCCCTGACCCTACGCAGCCCTGAGCCGGTGCAGCCCTGACCTTCAGACTTCGGCGAAGACGGTCGCCCAGTCGTTCTTGATGCTCACCACCGTCCAGTCCTGTGCGCGCGCCCGCTCGAGCGAGGTCTCCGCCCCGGAGGTGTAGCTGAACTCGCGTTCCTCGTCGTCATGCAGGATCAGCATCCGGAGCCCGGGACGCGAGGGAAGCCCGGCGTACTGGAGCATCGGGATGTCGCCGTTGGAGTTCCCGCCCGCGATCACGGGCCGTTGACCGGTCCGGCTCCAGATGCGGACGGGCTTCATCGGGCCGTCGTCGAAGACGTCCATCTCGGCTTGGTAGACGAGTGATCCTCCGCTGTCGTCCTCCTGGTACCTGAGCCCGGCAGAGCTGCCGATCACCCGCTCGGCCGGGATGCCGTAGATCTCGGAGGTGACCGGTCGCATGAAATCGCGGTCACCTCCGGACGCGATGTAGGTCGTGAATCCGTTGGCCTCCAGGTAGTGCAGCAGTTCGACCATCGGGAGGTAGGCGCAGTCCCGGAGCCGGCGGCCGAGCGTGGGGTGGTGCGTGGTCTGGAGGAATCGTTCGGCCAGCTCCGCGTAGGTGTCGACACTGACCGTGGCGAACGCCTGCAGGATGCCGCCCAGCAGGACTTTCACGTCGGTGTCGTCGCCGTGGTAGTGCTTGGTGATCACGCCCCCGAGCCAGGCATAGTCCTTCTCCCGGGCGGCCTGCCAGGGCTGCCGGGTTCGGAGGCTCGCGTCCTGTTCGGCCATCTCCGCGAGCCGCTGCAGGACGAAACCGAGTTCGGGCGGCATCGGCTTCTCGCACCACAGCGTGCCGTCGTTGTCGAACACCGCGATCCGCTCGGAGGGCGGAACGTACTGCGCCCCGCCCTCCTGGACGGCGCGGTCGACGTAGTCCACCAACGCCTGCCGCGTCGGGGTGTCGTTCCAGGACGACAGGTGGCCGTCCGATCGTTGTTCTGTGCTCATGGCCGGGCCGCTCACTCGCGCATCAGCATCAGGGCGGCTTCGCGCTCCAGATCCATGTAAGGCTCGCCGCTGACGTCGATCGCCACCCGGTTGATCGTGCCACCGGTGAACGTGTGCGGGGGCGCGCCCGGGTAGTCGTCGGTGATCGGCTCACCGTTGTGCCTGCCGACGTAGAGACCTGATCCTGCGATGGCGAAGGCTCCGAGCTGAGTCTTGATGTGTCCCTCACCGACCTTCTCGTCCCCGTGATAGAGCGAGAGTGTTCCGGACGCGGCTTCGGAGTCCATCCCTTCCTTCTCGAAGGAGGCCGACAGGATCAGATTCCCGCCCGTCGGGATGTCCTTCGTACCGACCACCTGCTGCTCCATCGCGCCGACGAAGCTGTTCACGTAGTGAAGCCGGTTGTCCTTCACGTACAGGGCGTGGCCGCCGAACCGGGCCCCCATGGCGAACAGCACGCCTTCGGCTCCCGGTTCCGGAATGTCGACCAAGGCACCGATCACGAACGATCGGCCGCGGGTGTTGACCGCCTGCCACTCCGAGACCGGGGCAGTGTCCGGGTAATACACGTACCGGTCCTTCGGCGCGCTGAGCTGGGGCCGGGGGGTACCGAGGATCTCCAGTGGGGAGCGATCGTCGAGCGGGAAGGCGTTGTTCGCGCCGGCCTCGGCGAACCAGATGTTCACCAGTTCGCGCAGCTTCTCCGGCTGCTCCGCCGCGAGGTTGTTGATCTCGGACCGATCGACATCGACGTGGTACAGCTCCCACTCGTCGGCGTTGAAGTTGGCCCAGCCTGACACGGTCGGGTGGGTGGTGACCGCCTTCCAGCCCTCGTGCCAGATCGAGCGGGATCCCAGCATCGAGTAGAACTGTGTCTTTCGGCCGGAAGCGGCGGACGCGTCCTCGACGCTGGCCCGCATGCTGATCCCGTCGAAGGCGCTCTGGGTGTGTCCCTTGATCGTCTCCGGGGCATCGACGCCGAGGACGTCGAGGATCGTCGGGACGATGTCGATCGCGTGGTGGTACTGGTGCCGGATCTCGCCGCGCGCGGACGAACCCATCGGCCACGAGATGATGCACGGGTCCGCGGTACCGCCGTTGAACTCGTAGCGCTTCCACATCTTGAACGGTGTGTTGAACGCCATTGCCCAGCCGTTCGGGTAGTGGTTGTACGTCTTCGTGCCACCCAGGTCGTCGAGCTTCGCGAGGTTCTCCGCCAGGTCGTCGGGGATCCCGTTGGCGAACTTCATCTCGTTGACCGAACCGTTCGGTCCGCCCTCACCGCTCGCGCCGTTGTCGGACACGACGATCACCATCGTGTTCTCCAACTGGTCGGTCTGCTCCAGGTAGGCGAGCAACCGGCCGATGTGGTGGTCGACGTGCCCGAGGAACCCGGCGTACACCTCGGCCATCCGGGCGAAGAGGCGCTTCTCGTCGTCGTTCAGCGTGTCCCACGGGCGGGTGTAGTCCAGTTCCGGGAACGGCTGGCCGTCCGGACCGGTGCGCGTCTGGGGCGTGCCGATCGGATTCACCGGAGGCAGTTCGGTGTCGGCCGGCACCAGACCGAGCTCCTTCTGCCGGGCCAGGGTCTGCTCACGCATCGCCTCGTAGCCCTGGTCGAAGCGGCCCGCGAACTTCTCGATCCACTCCTTCGGCGCGTGATGGGGTGCGTGGCAGGCGCCGGGTGCGTAGTACAGGAAGAACGGCTTGTCCGGAGCGATCGACTTGGCGTCCTTGATGAACTCGATCGACTTGTCGGTGATGTCCTCGGTGAGGTGGTAGCCCTCCTCGGGCGAGCGTGGCTGATCTACCGGGTGGTTGTCGTAGACCAGGTCGGGGTACCACTGGTTGGTCTCGGCTCCGAGGAACCCGTACCAGCGTTCGAAGCCCCGGCCGCTCGGCCAGTTGCGACGGGTCGCCGCGAGGTTCATCTCGTCGGTCGGGCACAGGTGCCACTTGCCGACCATGTACGTGTTCCAGCCGCGTTCGCCGAGGATCTCCGACAGCAGCCCGTTCTCTGGTGGGATCGTGCCGCTCGCGTTCGGGAACCCGATCGCCGCCTCGGTGATGCACGCCATGCTGTTGCGCGTGTGGTTGCGACCGCTGAGCAGGCACGACCGGGTCGGCGAGCACAGCGCCGTCGTGTGCCACTGGGTGAAGCGCACGCCGCGCGAGGCGATCGCGTCGATGTTGGGGGTCTCGATCGGGCCGCCGTAGCTGCCCATCGCCGAGAAGCCGACGTCATCCAGCACGATATAGACGACATTGGGCGCACCCTCCGGCGCCTTCGGTGGCTCGAAGGGCGTCCAGTCCGGCTCGGAGTCGCGGATGTCGACATTGACCTTCCCACGGAACGGCACAGGCATAACGTCACTCCTCGTTGGTCGCTGCTCTGGCTCGGCGGGCGCGGCTCACCCCGTCGACGTGGCCGCCTGGACGGCGACGGCGGTTGCCTTCAGCTCAGCCTCTGTCGAGCCCGCTGCCGAAGTCGTCACCCCCAACGGATGAACCGGCACCACGCATCCGCGGCACGGTGGTTGATCGTCCGCGCGGGGTGAGGCCTTCCGCCGGAGCCGGAGGCAGGGTGAGGACAAGAGGTATCGGCTGTCCCGGTCGCCGGGGTCAAGAGGAGGAAATCGTGGGATCTGACAGCAACGTTCCAGTCGACCTGTACATCGCCGCCTATCCGGAGGCGAAAGGAGCCCAGGATGATTGGGCTGCCATCAAGCAGCTCGCCGAGGATGACGTGATCAAGGTCGATGGGCTTGTCCTGGTCAGCCGTGGCTCCGACGGGAAGATCAACGTCGACGATGACTTCCACTCGGCGCGCAAGGGTGCCGCCTGGGGTGCGGTCGGTGGTGCGGTGATCGGTCTGATCTTCCCGCCCAGCCTGCTGGCCGGTGCGGCGGTCGGTGCGGGTGCCGGCCTTGGGATCGGTGGCCTCAAGTCTCACCGGGAGAAGAAGGCGATCAAGGCTGAGGTCGAAGACATCCTTCCGCTCAACAGTTCGGGAATCGTGGCGCTGTTCGAGGAACGGTGGGTCGCGGAAGTCGACAAGGCGTTGTCGCATGCAGACCAGGTCATGAAGCAAGAGGTAGACGCGGACAGCGCAACAGAGGTCAAGAACGCGGCCAAGTAAGCCTCTCCGCGGACCTATAGCTTCGCGGGGTCGAACGTCATGAATTCACCCCGCGCGGATGATGCCCATGTCCGCCCCTCGGGCGACGATCCAAGTCGACCGTCCATCCGGCGACGGGCCAGGAGTGCGCGATAGGAGTGACATGGGGTGCTTGTTCGCCTTGTTTGCGGGGATATTTCCGCGCTTGGGCCTGTTCATCGTCTGGGTGGCACGACCCAAGCTGGTGGACGCCGCCTTCGACACGTGGTTCTGGCCACTGCTCGGCATCATCTTCCTGCCCTTTGCGACTCTCATGTACGTGATCCTCTATACGGGTGGCGGTCTGAACGGCTTCGACTGGTTCTGGGTGGTCCTGGCCGGCATTCTCGATCTCTTGCACTGGGGCGCCGGGTGGACACAGCGCCGACAGGCGCCCGGCTATCCAGCCGGCGCCCAAGGGTGAGGTGGAAGGCCGGGCTGACGAGATCGCCCTCAACCGTGAGTTGTGGGCGCTGGTCAACGAGCGCTTCACCGGTCCCGCGGCTGAGGCGCTCTGGTCGAAGCCGGACATGGTGTGGGGCCTGTTCGCGGTACCGGAGCTGAGGCTTGGTGCGCTCGGAGCTGTCTGCGGGCTCGACGTGCTCGAGTTGGCTTGCGGTACGGCGTACTGCTCGGCGTGGCTGGCCAGGGCCGGCGCTCGTCCGGTGGCTGTCGACCTGTCGGCAGAACAGTTGCTGACGGCCCGTGACCTCCAGCGTCGGACGGGTCCGAGCTTCCCGCTGCTGCAGGCGGATGCGGAGCAGGTGCCACTGGCCGGCGGTTCCTTCGACCTCGTGGTCAGCGAGCACGGTACTGCGGCGTGGTGCGACCCGGAGCGCTGGCTTCCCGAGGCGGCGCGGGTGTTGCGGCCGGGTGGACGACTCGTGTTCCTGACCAACAGCTTGTTGTCGGCGCTCTGCGTCCCTGACGACGAGGGTGTCGCCACGGACCGGCTCCAACGTGGCCAACGCGCGGCCTATCACGTGCGGTGGCCGGGCGGCGGGGCCGAGTTTCATCCGTCGCACGGCGACTGGATCCGGCTGCTCGGCCTGTTCGGTTTCGTGGTCGAAGGGCTGCACGAGATCTACGCGCCGGCCGACGCGACGGACCATCCGTTCTACGAGATCGTCTCAGTCGAGTGGGCCTCGCAGTGGCCGGCCGAGGAGCTGTGGGTGGCCCGGCGAGCCTAGGAGGAAGCAGCGGGACCGGCTGACCGCCGCGCAGCCACTTTCGCGGTCAGACGCCCGAGCACGACACCGACCGATGCGCCCACGACGACGTCAGCCGGGTAGTGCACGCCGGTGTACACGCGGGAGAACGCAACGACCGCGGCTGCGCCTTGCAGTGGCACCTTGAGCTGCGGCAGCGCGGCGCCGACCGCGACGGCGAACGCGGCCGCTGACGCCGAATGACCGGAGGGGAACGAGGCCGACGACGGCATCCGCACCCACCGCTTCTCGGGGACACCCAGCTGCGCACGCTGCGGACGGCGGCGCTCCCCGGCCAGTTTCATCGGTTGGTTGACGACGAACGAGGTCAGTCCGATCGCGGCCACACCGGACACGGCGGCTCGGCGCCCTCTGGCTCCGCCGAACAGGGCCAGCACCGCCGCGACGAGGAACCACGGCTTGGAGAAGTTGGCGAAGCCGGAGACCCGGCGGAGCGGAGCGTCGAGCCAGGGGGTGTGCAGCTCGGCCACTGCGCGGTACGCGACGCGGTCGACCTTGCCGAGCTTGCGCAGCACCCACACCACCGTTGACGGCCCGCCGTTGCCGTACCGAGCGCTCAGCCGGTCGGCGAGTCGCTCTTCGACCGGATCAAGAGGAGCCGGGCGGGTCACGGGATCCCCGCCGACCGGCCGATCGCTGTCCGCCACAGTGCGACCAGCGTGGGCTTCTCGGCGACCCCGAGCGGCCCTGCCGCCGCGGCCTGGTGCGCACGACTGGGCTTGTCGCCCGCAACCGTCGTCGTCACCTCGTCTTCTCCTTCGGGTCGCGCCAGTTCGCGCCCGTCTGCCGTCTGTACTCCGCGACCGCCTCGTCGAGCGTCGGGAGGAAGTGCGCCGGGTCGATGGTGCGCGTGAGCTCGTACCGCTCGATCTTCTGGCGCACCGGGTCCTTCATCTCCGCGAAGACCAGGGACACTCCGCGCGCGTTGAGCCAGGCGTCCAGCTCCTGCAGCATGTCGGAGGCCGTGGTGTCCACGTCGGTGATCGGCTCGGCAGCAACGATGATCCAGCGGAGATCCGGGTGATCCTCGGCGATCTCCCGCACCGTGTCACCGAACATCCGCGCGTTGGCGAAGATCAGCGGCGCGTCGAAACGGTAGACGACCAGACCGGGCAGCAGGTCGGCGTCGGGGTAGCTCTCGGTGTCGTGCAGGCCCGCGATCCCCTCCACCTGACCGAGCTCGGCCTGGTGCGGCCACCAGACGCGGCGGAAGACGTTGAGGATGGACAGGCCCACGGCGACGAGGATGCCGGGCAGCACTCCCAGGAGGGCCACGCCGAGCAGCGCGATGATGGACAGCCCGAACTCCGTCCGGCGCTGGTGCCACAGCCGGCGCGTCCCGGCGATGTCGGCCAGCGACAGTGCGGCGGCGATGACGATCGCGCCCAGGGTCGGCTGAGGTACGTGCTGCATCAGGGCGGTGGCGAACACCAGGACCACGGTGATCACTCCGGCGCCGACGACACCCGTCACCTGGGACCGGGAGCCGGCCTGCTCGGCGACGGCGGTGCGGGATCCGCTGGTGCTGACCGGAAAGCCCTGGAAGAACCCGGCTGCGATGTTGGCGGCACCGATGCCGATCATCTCCTGGTTGCCGTGGACCCGCTCGCCCTTGCGGGCGGCGAACGCCGATGCCGTCGACATCGTGTCCGCGAGCGCGACGACCGCGATGGCGAGCGCCCCGAGGAACAGCGGTGCCACGTCGCTCCAGTCGATCGCCGGGATCGTGAACGGCGGGAATCCTTGGGGGAGTACACCGATCGTGTCGACGCCGTGCGACTCCAGGTCGAAGGTGCTGACCGTGAGGGCGGCCAGCACCACGACGATGAGGACGCTGGGGAGCTTGGGCAGCAGCCGGTTCAGGAGCAGGATGCCGGCCAGCGATCCCAGTCCGAGGATCGCGGCCGTCGTGTTGGCCTCGCCGTCCGCGAGCCCCGACACGAAGGCGCGTGCCTCGTCCACCAGCCCGTCGGCATCGACCGAGAACCCGAACAGCTTGGCCAGCTGACCTACGACAATGGTCAGCGCGAGCCCGTTCATGTAGCCGATCTGGGTCGGCTTCGACAGCAGGTCCGCCACGAACCCGAACCGGGCCAGCCCGGCGACCGTCATCACCACGCCGACCATCACTGCCAGCATCGAGGCGAGCGCGACGGCTCGAGCGGGATCACCGTTGGCGAGAAGGAGGGGTACGACCGTCGCCGCGATCATCGGGCCCAGGGACGAGTCGGGACCGAGGACCAGCACTCTGGAGGGCCCGAAGACCGCGTAGCCGAGCAGACACAGGATCGAGGTGTAGAGCCCGGTCACCGGCGGCAGCCCGGCCAGCTGGGCGTACGCCATCCCCTGCGGCACCAGCAGCGCCGACAGGACGAGGCCGGCGACGACATCCTTGGGCAGCCACGCCCGCTCGTACGACCTGGCCAGCCCCACGCCAGGCACGTACTCCTGCCACCGAGGCGGTCTCACGTCGGGTCCGTCGGTGAGCGCGGCCATGGCGTCAGCCGACCATCCGGACACGTGTCCTGAAGGGCGATCGTCTGAGTCCGGGCATGTCGCTCCTCCGCAGGTGGTCGCTCGAGGGCGTCGGTCGACCACCATTCGACCGCCCGCGGGAACGTTCTGCATCACCCCTCCCGGATGAAGCCGCGTTCTCATGCGGACTGGATGATGCGGAGGCTTCGCCGTTCGGATCGAATCGGACCAGCAGCAGTCCAGCCACCGAACCACGAACGAGGGGATGCACCATGTCTGAATCCGCAACCGAGAGGCCGGTCCTCGACCTGCTCGCACAGATGACCGCCGCCTCGGTCCAGGCGTCGAGTCTCGATCCGGCGACCCTCATGCTCGTGCGCATCGCCGCACTGGTCGCGGTCGACGCGGCGCCGATCTCGTACCTGATGAACCTCGGCGTGGCCAGCGAGGTGGGTGCCGACGCCGAGCAGGTCCGCGGTGTTCTGGCCGCGATCGCACCGATCGTGGGCACGGCGCGCATCGCCTCGGCGACGGGGAGGATCGTCGAGGCGCTCGACGTCGCCATCGAGGTCGCAGAACTCGAAGCGCTCGACGCGCTCGATGCGCAGAGCAACGAGTAGCAGCGAGGAAGTCCGTTGATCGGGCAGACCGAGCGAAGTACGTGGGCGTCTTCACCTGCGACGCTTCGAGGTCTGCCCGATCGACTGTGCCTGCGCCGGTGTCAGCTGGGGCCTGCCGGCTCCTGGGCCGCCGCGGGCGCCGTACCCGGGTCGGCGCGGTAGGCGCGGAAGGCTGTCTCGATGGTCGGGTAGATGTTGTCCTCGCCGATCGTGTCCAGGATCCCGTACGCCCGGAGCGTCGCCAGCAGTTGGGTGTCCGGTCGGACGAGCACGAAGCGGGCGTTGTGGGCCCGACTGTAGTTGACGAGGTTCGCCAGGGTCACTCCTGCCGAGTAGTCGATGTCGTCGATCGTGCCGCAGTCCAGCGCTACCCAGCGGACCGGGTCGGGCGCGGCGGAGATCACCGCCTCGAGGTGGTCGGCGAAGCGGTTGGCGTTGGCGTAGAAGAGTTCCGCGTCGTAGCGGAAGACCACCAGCCCTGGCAGGCTCTGCGTGCCTGGTACTGCCGGCAGGTAGGTCGGTTCGCCGGCCTGGTTCTGACCGATGACGAAGTCGCCCGGTGTGTACTGCCGGCGGACGAGGTCGAGCAGCGAGAGAGCGATCGCGAGGATGATTCCCTGCTCGACGCCGACGGCGAAGACGGTGACGGTCGTGATCAGAGCAACCGCGAACTCGTTCTTGCGTCGCCCCCACAGCCGTTTCAGGCCGGGCAGGTCGATCAGGCTGACGCCGATGAGGAAGACGATCCCGGCGAGCACCGCCGTGGGCATGTCCGCCAGCAGCCCGGTGAAGAACAACGTGAACAGCAGCGCGACGGCTGCCATCGTCAGGTTGGCGAGCTGGGTGCGTCCTTGCTGCTCGTCGAGGATCTGCGTCTTGGTCGGGCTGCCGTTGACCACGAAGGTGCCGCTGAGGCCGGCGGCGAGGCTGGCGCCGCTGAGCCCGACGATGTCCCGGTTGATGTCGACGGCGTCTCCGTGCTTGAACGCGAAGCTGCGGGAGGTGGCGGCGCTCTGGGCGATGATGAGCACGAAGCAGGACAGGGCCGTCGGCAGCACCTTGGACACGTCCGACCAGGAGAGGCCCGACGGGAGGCCGATCGGCGGGAATCCGCCCTCGACGGCACCCACCACGGACACGCCGTTCGCATGTGCGTCGGCCAGGGCGGAGATGGCGGTCAGCAGCACGACGGCGACGATCGCACCCGGGACGACCGGGATGAAACGCTTGAAGACCCGGATGATCACGATCGTGGCCAGCCCGAAGGCGAACGTGCCGAGGCTGATCGAGGACAGCGAGGTGATCCAGTGCCACTGCTGCTCGAACCAGTTGCCGCTGCCCTTGGGGATGCCGAGCAGGTCCGGGATCTGCCCTGACAGCACCTGGATGCCGACGCCGGTGAGGAACCCGATCAGTACCGACGCGCTCAGGAAGTCCCCGATGAAGCCCAGCCGCAGCAGCCGCGCCACGACCAGCATCGCACCGCAGACCAGCGCAGTCAGACTGGCGAAGGCAAGCCAGTCAGGCGATCCGGGGGTGACGCCGGCGATGCCGAGACCGCTCAGGCCCGCCGCGAGTACCGCGGCGGTGGCGGAGTCCGCGCCAACGACCAGCAGCCGCGAGGAGCCCAGCAGGGCGAAGATCAGGGTGGGGAAGATGATGGTGTAGAGCCCGGTCACGATCGGCGTACCGGCGATGGACGTGTAGCCCATCACCTCGGGGATCGCCACCGCCGACAACGTCAGACCGGCGATGAGGTCGCGGGACAGCCAGGCCTGTCGGTAGCCACGCAGCGACTCGGGGATCAGGCGCATGTCGTCCTGCGGTGGTCAGACGTTCTGGATGGCATCGATCCGGTTCGAGCTGATGGCTTTGGTGAAGTCTGCGAAGTCCTGGTCGTTCTGGGCTGCGTAGCGTTCGGAGAAGTCGGTGATCGACTTGTCGAAGGCATCGTCTTCGCCGAGGTAGGCAGCGATGGAGACCGCGTCTCCGGATCGTGCGTGTGCACGGGCAAGGGTCCATCCGCACGTGCGGCCGTAGAAGGCCAGCTCCGCGGGCGCCAGCAGCTCCACGAGCGCTGAGCCTTTCATGTCGCGCAGTTGGCGCCAGTAGAAGTAGCGGTCGGCCTGAACGCCTCTGGACCAGCCGAGGAAGATGTCGCTATTGGCCTGCATCAGTCGCTGGCCCTGGACCACCCGCTCGCCCGGTTGCTTGAACGCGCTCTTGCGCAACGGTCCTTCGAGGACCGACCTGGTCGCTTCCTTGACCTGGAGAAACAGCGGATCGTTGCGGTCACGGCCTTGCAACAGGACGATGAACGCCCGGGTTCCGACACTGCCGACGCCGACGACCTTGCGCGCCCAGTCGACGATCTCGAAGCGCTCCAGCAGTTGCCGGAGTTCGGGCCGAAGGGTGGAACGATAGTCCCGGAACAGGCTGACGACGACTTCCCCGAGCTCGTCGGGCTCTACGCCGTACGCTGTGTGAAGCTCGCGCGCGGGGACGATCACCGGCGGGACACTGGCGATGCGGTAGCGCCCGTCGATCTCTTCGCTGAGCTTGGACAGGGCCTGTTCGCTGTTGCGGGAGTGCGCCTTCTGGGCGTTCTTCTCGAAGCGCTTCTTCGCCTCTTTCACCTGCTTCGGCGTCATCCCGCTCATGCCGTCCTCCGCGCCGGCGCCCTTGTCCTTGCCCTTCTTGGATCCCTTGCCTTTACCCTTGCCGTCGGCTCCGGCCAGGAAGTCGGTGACTGACTGCTTGATCTGGTCCTCGGCGGTGTGGGCGTACCACACGTCGAGAGTCTTCATGCCGGCGAACTCGGCCATCGTCTCCCGGTAGGAGGTGACACAGGCCTTCGTGATCGCCCGGGCGTCCGACTCCGAGCAGCCGTTGTTCTGTGCCGCGACCATGAGACTCGCGGCCAGCCGTTTCACGTCGTATTCGAACGGGCCCGGAAGAGTCTCGTCGAAGTCGTTGATGTCGAACACCAGGTTTCGCTCCGGCGAGGCGAAGACCCCGAAGTTCGACAGGTGGGCGTCGCCACACAGTTGGACCTGGAAACCGGCCGTGGGCGTCTTGGCAAGGTCCGCCGCCATGATCTTGGCAGCGCCGCGGTAGAACGTGAATGGCGAGGCCATCATCCGGCCGTGCCGCACCGGGACCAGGTCTGCGTCACGCCGGAGGTTCTGCTCCTCGATGAGTGCCACCGGGTCCGGCCGGTCCGCGGCGGGCCTCCACCCTGCGTGACTGTCGGGCATCGCTTTCGTGCGAGCCTCCAGACCGCGTGCGTGGCGCTCCTCCAGAGTCGGATGTGGAACCTTCGTCGCCATGATCGCCCGCCCTCTCTCCGCGTCGCAGGCGCCGCTCGTCGGACGAGCCGGGTCACCACCCTGCAACCCGTGTACTCCGCCGACGATTCAGCAGGACGCGGTCCGCCGCATCACCCCTGACGGAGGATTGGGCCCCCGAAGTGGTGCCCGTTGGCTTGAGGTTAGTAGTTAGTGACTAGTAACCTCGTGGCATGGAACGCCGACAGAGGATGAGTGGGTCAGACCGCAGACAGCAGGTACTGCGGATCGCGGCAGAGGAGTTCGCCGACGGTGGCCTTCGTGGGGCGTCGACCGAGTTGATCGCCCGGCGTGCCGAGATCACCCAGGCGTACATCTTCCGGATGTTCGGGACCAAGAAGGCCTTGTTCCTGGAGGTCGTGATCGCGGCGTTCGATCGCCTGACGGAAGGGATGCGCGACGCCGCCGGGACAGCGACCGGGCTCGACGGACTCGCCCTGATGGGTGCCCAGTACAACGAGCTGCTGGCCGACCGTACCTCGCTGCTCCTACAGCTCCAGGGCTTCGCCGCCTGCGGCGATCCCGAGGTTCGCGATGCCGTGCGCGACAGCTTCGGGCGGATGTGGCAGACGGTCGCCGACGCCACCGGACTCGACCCGGTGACGATCAAGGCGTTCCTGGCCTTCGGCATGCTGCTCAACAACGGCGCCGCCCTCCAGGTCGCCGAACTGGACGAACCATGGGCGACGGGCGTGCAGACTCGCATTCACGCCGGCCTGTTCGATCACATCACGACCGAGACGAACCAGTGAACAGGCCGGCAAGCCGATCCGAGCCGCAGTTACTGGTCCCCTCGCTGTTCTTCATCGCTCTGGTCGTCGCCGCGGTCGGCAGTCTCGGGGCGCCACTCATCACGAGCGTGGCGACCACGTTCCAGGTGTCTCTCTCCAGCGCGCAGTGGACGCTGACCATCACCCTGCTGAGCGGAGCAATCGCGACGCCCGTCCTGGGACGGCTGGGGGCTGGTCCGCATCGCCGTGGCACCATTCTCGCCACGCTGGCGGTGGTGGTGGCTGGAAGTGCGCTCACCGTCCTTCCCTTGTCCTTCGCCTGGTTGCTCGTCGGCCGAAGCGCCCAAGGCATCGGTCTGGGTCTGACCGCGCTGATGATGGGCGTGGCCCGGGACCATCTCCCCGAGGAACGGGGGTCAGCCACCATTGCACTGGTTTCGGTGGCGTCCACCATTGGTATCGGCGTCGGCTATCCGCTCGCTGGTCTGCTGACCGAGCTCGGGGGTTTGCGTGTCGCCTACGGGCTCGGTGGTTTCGTCACGGCAGTCGCTTTCCTGGCGGCCCTGCGCAGCATGCCCGTCCCGCCTGAGGGTCGCTCTGCTCGGGTGGATGTGCCTGGCGCGATACTGCTCGTTGGTGGACTGTTTCTCGTTCTGCTCCTAGCGAGTGAGACCAGCCTGTGGAGCCGACACGTCCGCCTCGCCGTAGTACTGGCGGCTCTTGCGGTGCTGCTGCTCTGCGCCTGGACGGCGTACGAACGCCGCACGGCGTCGCCGCTCGTCGATGTCCGGTTGGTGCGGCACCGAGCCGTCGCCGTCGCCAACGTCGTCACGCTCGTCGGCGGCGTCGGCATGTACCTCCTGCTGACCCTCATCACCCGGTACGCCCAAACGCCGCGCAGTACCGGCTACGGCTTCGGGCTCACCACTTTCGCCGCCGGCCTCGTGCTCGTTCCGTTCTCCTTACTGGGTTTCATCGCCGGCAGGTTCACCCCTCGTCTTCGCGAGCGGGTCGGCGCACCTCTGTCTCTGGCCGGCAGCGCCAGCGTCGTTCTCGGCGCCTTCGTACTCTTCGCCGTCGCCCGGTCGAACGTTGCCGACCTGCTGGTGGCGATGGCAATCCTCGGCTTCGGTGTCGGCAGCTTCTCCGCTGCCATGCCCGCGGTCATCCTGGCCGTCACTCCCCAGAGCGAGACCTCGAGCGCCATGAGCTTCAACCAGGTCGTGCGCAGTGTCGGCTTCTCCCTCGGAAGCGCCGTCGGCGGCCTGGTACTAGCCGCAGGAACCGACAGCGGCCAGCTTTTCCCAACCGACGCCGCCTACACGACGGCGGCCTGGATCGGCGCCGCGGCAACAGCAGCCGCCGCGCTGACCACCTTCGCCCTCGCCCGTGAACGTATGGCCGCGACGGTCAGGTGACCTTGCTCCGGCGACCCTGCCAGTAGTTCCAGGCGAGGGTCACCAGGATCGCGCCGGCGATCGACCCGATGATCCCGCTCGGGCGCAACGAGAGCCCGTCTCCGGCCAGCAAGCTGATGAGCAGGCCGCCGACGATGGAGCCGAGCAATCCGGCGACGATGGCGGTGGGCCAGTTGATGCCGTGTCCGCGGGTGCCGAGCAGAAGTTGCGCCGCGGCTCCCACGATCATGCCGAACAGCAAGATCCCGATGATGAGCATGGCCCGACGCTACGGCCTAGACGCGCCGAAGGCACTAACCACTACGAAAGAGCCGCAGGTGTTCACCCAGCGGCGCTCCGCAGTACTGGTGCTGAGTAGTCCATTCTGTTGCCGTCGGGGTTCGGGGTGAGGCCGTCGGGGCAGCCTGTTCCCGGTGACATGTATTGCGAGCTTGCAATAAATCACTGCATAGTCGTAGTATCGTCTGTATGGTTGCTGCACCTCCTTCCGACGGGCCGATGTCCTTGCTCTTCGACGTTTGGTTGGTCGGCGGCTTGGCGTCCGGGCTACTGGATGAGGTTCTCGCAGACACCGACCTCAGTGGCGACGACTTCGGTATGTACTCACTGCTGCGCAGGTACGGCCCCGTGACTCCGACTCAGGTGCATAGGTGGACCGGACTGCGGCCGACCACCGTCTCCGCGCACCTGAAGCGCCTCGAGAAGCGCGGCCACGTGGTCCGCTCGCCCAACCCCGCCGATGGCCGCTCACATCTCGTTGGCCTGAGCAGCGCGGGTATGGAGGCGCACGACCGCGCGACCGAGCCGTTTCTCGAGGCCATGCATGTACTGCGCGCCAGGTTCATCCCCGACACGTTGCGGGAGCGTCTGGTGCTCCAGCACATCGACACAGTGCTGCGAGAGGGCGCCGGACTGGACGACCGCCCCTACCGGGTCGCACCAGACGAGGAAGCCCGCCCCCACGACCATGCCGGCGTACCGGTACTGGCCTACCCCGGCGAACCGCTGACCGCCTCCGAGGAGCAGCAGGTCCGCCTCTACATCGACTTCCTGAGAAGTCAGGAAGCGAACCGCGCGGCACCGGTCTAGTCAGGCCGATCACCCGTGCTCAAGGACCAGCCATGAACACCACCGATGACCAGCCGGATCGACCCGGCGGCCAGAGTGCGCAGGGGAACGCCGACCGAGCTCGACGCATCACGGAGGAGGTCGCCGAGGCCGGAAGAATCCCCGGGATGTCAGTCGCGGTAGCCGGTCCACAAGGGATCGTCTACTCGGGAGCAGTGGGCTACGCAGATCTGGCGGCACGTCGCCTGTCCACTGTCCAAGACCAATACCTGTGGTTCTCCATGACCAAGATCGCCACAGCGACGGCAGCGATGCGACTGCACGCCGACGGGCTCATGGATGTGGAGGTACCGATCGGGACCTACCTACCCGGTTACCGGCCACCCCCCAGGCACGGCCACCCCACCACGCGGCAGCTGCTGACCCATACCGCCGGCCTTGCCAACCCCCTGCCGATCCGCTGGGTACGCCCCGAGGATCAGCCCGAGGACCCCGCTCTCCTCGATCGGATAGTCGCCAAACATGGAACACCGAACAGGACTGTCGGCGCCCGGGCCGCCTACTCCAACATCGGCTATCTCCTCGCTGCCCGCGTCATGGAAGCCGTCACCGGACGGTCCGTCCAGGACTGCGTCCGCGACACCGTGCTGACGCCCTTGGCCATGAACGAAACCGGCTACGCCTACCAGGCCGGCTCGCCCCGATCCGTGGGCTACGTGCGTATGCCGAAGGCAGTCGTGCCTGCCGTCGGCTGGATGCTGCCCGCGGGGATCGTCGGTCCGCGGGTCGAGGGCCATACCTCGCTGCGGCCCTTCCTGGTCAGCGGCGCGGGCTACGGGGGCCTCGTCGGAACCGTGACCGATGCGGCCAAGCTCGCCGCCGCCCACGCAGCCGGCCCGGCGTACTACGACCCCGCCCTGACCCCCGTCGACACCGAGCGGATGCGGACGATCACCTCGCCCGGCAAGCCGTTCGACCATGGCATCGGCTGGTTCCGCAAGCCGACCGACGCTCAGCGCACCCCGACGTTCGTCGAGCACTATGGAACCGGCGCCGGCTTCTGGAACGCCATGCGCATCTACCCCGACACAGGCGTCGCCATGGTGGCGATGACCAACACCACCAAAGCCTGGAACTTCGACCATCTCTTCATCCAGCTCAGCGACTGCTTCTCGTAAGACGCAGGATTCACTCGATCGTCCGGCGTGCGGCAACTGACCCGGTGTCGCGGGGCGGTGCGCACATAGTCCGCCCGGGGTGAGGCCTTCCGTCGGAGCCGGAGGCAGTGTGAGGACGAGAGGTATCGGCTGTTCCTGTGCCGGTCGCCGGGTCAAGAGGAGGAAGTCGTGGGATCTGACAGCAACGTTCCAGTCGACCTGTACATCGCCGCCTACCCAAACGCGGAGGGAGCGCGGCTCGACTGGGCCGCCATCAAGCAGCTCGCCGAGGATGACGTGATCAAGGTCGACGGGCTTGTCCTGGTCAGCCGTGACGCCGACGGGAAGATCAACGTCGACGATGATTTCCACACCGCGCGCAAGGGTGCCGCCTGGGGTGCGGTCGGTGGTGCGGTCATCGGCCTCATTTTCCCGCCCAGCCTGCTGGCCAGCGCGGCGGTCGGCGCGGGTGCCGGCCTTGGGATCGGTGGCCTCAAGTCTCACCGGGAGAAGAAGGCGATCAAGGCTGACGTCGAAGACACTCTCCCGCTCAACAGTTCGGGAATCGTGGCGCTGTTCGAGGAACAGTGGGTCGCGGAGGTCGACAAGGCACTGTCGCACGCCGACAAGGTGACCAAGGAAGAGGTCGACGCGGACAGCGCGACAGAGGTCAAGAACGCCGCCAAGTAGTCCGCCCAGAAGCTGGAACCTTCGAGGAGCGGTTGATCCCGTAGACCGTGGCTGCAATGCGCTCGGCGTCGGCTTCGCTCGTGTAGTCGGCGAGCAGCCGCGTCGGGAACGGGGGTCGCGGCCTACGAGCGGCTCGCCGCGCACGGGTTGATCCGCTCGCGCGCCGGGCTCGGAACGTTCGTCACTGGGAGACGGATCCCCGCTGTGGCCGCGCCGGCCGAATCCCCGCTGCGGCCACGGGCGATCTGGCGCGCCGAGCAGCTCGCCCTACCGGATCTCACCGTGCCGGACACCGAGTTCAACTTCGCGCTCGGCATCGCCGCGCGCACCCAGTTCCCGTTCACACGGTGACGAGCGCTGCTCAATGATCAGCTGCGCACTCGTACCGAGGTCAACTACGCCGACCCGGCGGGCTCAGCCCGGCAGCGTACTGCGCTCGCGCGGCAGGCCGGCGGGACACGGCAGAGTAGCCGGATCGACGAGCAAGTGAACGCTTGACCGGCTGGCCGACGGTGGCTCCCTCGTGCGTGCCGGCATCGTCGGTTGCCGGATTCGGGATCGACGGAAGTCACCCTGCGCGGATGAGTCGATCCGCGGGCTCCTGCGGCAAGGTTGCGAGCGGGAGCAGGTGGGGGCGGCTACGCATGGTGGGCGAGGAAGCGCAGGGAGCGGCGCCGGTCGTCGGTGGGCTCGATCGGCTGCTGCTGGACGCCAAGTTGTCGGTTCCGCAGCCTCGCCCTGGTTCGGTGAGCCGCGCTGACGTCATCGAGGCGGCTCGCGCCGGCCGGTGCCGTGTGGTGGGCGTCACGGCGTCCGCGGGTTACGGCAAGTCGACGTTGTTGGCTCAGTGGGCGCGTGCGGAGGACCGTCGCGTCGTCTGGGTGTCTCTTGACCGCTTCGATGATGATCCCGCGGTCCTTCTCTCTGTGTTGGCGACCGCATACGCTCGGGTTTCGCCGACAGAGGCTGACCTGCTGGCCGACATGCGCAGCCCCGGCGTATCGCCGCTGGGTCGGGCAGCGCGGCGCCTCGCGTCGGTGTTGAGGACCAGCCCGGTGCCGTTCGTCCTGATGCTGGACGACCTTCACGAACTGCGGGCGTCGGCCTGCCACGACGTATTGAGCGTAGTGATCTCAGGGATCCCGCGGGGCTCTCAGTTGGTCGCCACGAGTCGTTCGGAGCAACCTCACATCCCGCGGCTGCGGACATCGGCAGACGCGATCGAACTCGGCGCGGGCGACCTGGCCCTGGACGCAGCCGGCGCCGAGCAGATCTTTGCAGCCGCCGATGTCCAGGTGTCTCCAGACCTGATAGCCGGGGTGACGGCTCGTACCGAAGGCCGGCCGGCCGGCCTGTACCTCGCGGCGGCGATAGCGCGTGAGAGCCCCGGTCAGGCGGTGGCGGTGTCGGGTGACGACCGGTACGTGGCCGACTACCTGTATCGCGAGTCGCTGAGCCAGTTGCCCGCGAACACGCAGGCTTTCCTGCGCCGCACGGCCGTACTGGACCAACTCAATGCACCGTTGTGTGATGCCCTCCTCGGAGGGGCCGGAGGGCAGCAGCAGTTGCGCACCATCGAGGCCCCGAGCTCGTTCCTGATCCCGCCGCTTCGGTCGCGCGATCTTGAGGTTGGGTCGAGCATCGCTGCCCGGCCCGGGGGAGGCGCAGTATGTCCGATCCAATAGCAACGACGCCTGGTGGTCGAACACCAACGGTGCCGGTCGAAGCGCCAACGGCGGGGCGGCCGTCGCGGGGGCGCTCGATCGCCGCTGTGGTCTGCGTGGTGTTGGCGGCGCTGCTGATGACGCCGGCAGCGGTCGCGTACTGGGGGCAGCGCACACTGAACGACTCGCAGCGCTACGTGAACACGGTCGGTCCGTTGGTGAACTCGCCGCAGGTGCAGGACGTGCTGGCCACGAAGGTGACCGGCGCGATCCAGCAACAGGTCGACATCGAGGCGATCCTCAACGACGTGTTCGCCGGTGTCATCACCGACCGGCCGCGGTTGCAGCGGCTGGTGGGGCCGTTGTCTGCCGCGATCAACGGTCTGATCGACCGGCAGGTGCGGGAGTTCATCGCGTCCGATGCCTTTGCCGAGCTGTGGACCGCCGCCAACACCAGGGCGCAGCAGTCCCTGCATCGCCTCCTGACGGGTGACGAGTCCGGTGCCGTGTCTCTGCAGGGTGACCAGGTCGTCCTCGACGTCTCCGAAGTCATCGACCGCGTCAAGCAGCGGCTGGTCGACCGAGGACTGACGATCGTGGAGAAGGTGCCGATCCCCGACACCGACAAACAGATCGTGCTGATGGAAGCGCCCCAGCTGAAGCAACTCCGGACGATCTATGCCTTCGCCAACCCACTGGCCCAGTGGCTGATCGTGGTCGTGGCTGCGCTCTACCTGGCTGCCCTTCTGCTCGCGCGCCGCCGGCCGCGGATGACGGTGATCATCGGCGCACTCGTGGCGGCGAACGCGCTGCTGGTGGCGCTGGCGCTCTCCGTCGGACGCCAGTTGTTCGTCGACCAACTGGCGGGAACGGACTTCGGCCCGGCCAGCAGAATCTTCTACGACACGCTGCTCAGCTATCTCGACCGCGGGTGGCAGGTGTTCCTCTGGCTGGGCCTGATTCTGGTGGTTGTCGGCTGGTTCGCGGGACCCAACAGGTCGGGCACCGCTGTGCGCACGGCGGTCACCGGCGGCCTGGAGGGCATCGGCCAGGCGCTGGCCGACACCCCCGTCGGCGGCGCCGGCGCATGGACCGCGACCAACGCCCGATGGCTGCGGGTAGTCATAGGAGCGCTGGGTGTCGTGGTTCTCCTCTGGGGCAACGACGTCTCGCCGTCGCGGCTCTTCTGGTCGCTCGCGCTCGTCATCCTGCTATTGGCGCTCGTCCAGGTTCTAGTCGGAGCCGGGCGGGAATCCGCCACATCACGGCCGGCTCCGCCAACCCAGACCGCCCCCGCCGGTACCGGGTAACTTCACTCGGCCCCGCTGTAGCTCCCGCAGTGACGGCGTCACTCGATCCAGGTGATGATCTGAGTCTGGCCGTGGACCAGGCTGATATCCAACGCTCGGAACAAACGAGATGCTGACGGGCAAACGCCCAGGGCGACGTCTTGGAGAGGTGCCAGTCATGTCAGGAAACTGACGCACCCTGCCGACGCGGCGTCGCGGAGGTCAGCTCGACCGTGGGGACCGAGACAGCTTCGGCGCCTTATGACTTGGGTCCGGGAGCATGTAGGTGATCACGAAGGCCACCACCACAGCCACCACGACCTGCGGTGTCACCGACACACCGTCGGCACCGAGCAACAGGGTTGCCAACAGCGTCGAGGTCAAGGGCAGCCGCAGCATCGCGGCGCACATGGCTCCGATGCCCATGCCGATCGCCGGTGCGAGGCTCATACCGGGCAAGCCGCTGGCGGCGATCCCCAGCACCGCACCGATGAACATCGATGGAAAGACAGGTCCGCCCCGGAAGGCGCTCAACGAGAGCCCGTAGGCCAAGGCCTTGCAGGCCGCGAGCAGGATCAGCACGCCAACCGAGTAGCCGGCGGCCTGATCGACCAATGCGGGCAAGGCATCCTGGCCGGAGAACAGCACTTGGGTGAAGCTTCTGCCGGAGATGAGTTGGTACGCCATCGCGATGAGGCCGATGGCCAGGCCGAGAAGGGCCGTCACCAGCACGCGGTTCAGATGCACGACCGGGCGCAGCGACAGCCCGATCCAGCGGATCGACCAGCCCAGCAGTGCGCCGGCCGCTCCCATGGCCAGGGCCCAGGCCATGGTCGCGAGGGTCGGATTCGTCGCCGGCGGCACCGTCGTGAGGGCCAGCGAGAAGGTCCCGAGTCCTGTCCAGTTGTCCAGCCCGACGAAGACCAGCGCGCCGATGCCGGAGGCGAGCAGGCCCGGCAGCGCCACCAGACTCAGCGTCGCACCGCCGATGCCGGCGATCTCCATGATCAGGAATGCGCCGAGCAGCGGGGAGCCGAGCAGTGTGCTGATTGCGGCGAAGCTGCCGGCCGAGGCCATGATCGTCAAGGCCATCGGCGGTGCGTCTTTCTTCGCGAGGTGAACGGTCAGCGCGGCGAGGCCACCACCGATGGCGATCAGGGGTGCCTCGGGTCCGAGGACAGCGCCCAGACTGAGCGTGGTGAGTGCGGCGAGAACGATGCCGGGGAGCTCCCTGTCAACGGGCGGACCTCCGGCCTTGAACCCGAAGGCGGGTGAATGGCCCGCGTTGCCTGGCAGGTACCGGATGGTCAACCCGGTGAGCAAGCCGCACAGCGCCAACCAAGGCACCGGCCACCACGCGGGGACACCCCCGGTGAAGACATCCTGCGGCAGATCGTCGAACACGAACGACTGGATCTTGCTGACCAGGGCCAGGAAACCGTAGGCCACAGCCGAGATCGGGATACCCAGGATCGCGGCGAGCAGCAGGGCTGACAGGTACGGCTTGGAGCGGATGACTGCGACCGGGTCCATCGCCGGTGGTCCGGCCGGCGGCGAAGCGGCAGCCCGACCCTCCGCGGGGGATACGCCCGAGGGGACTTGCGAGTCGGTCATCAGTTCTCGCCTCCCTAACCTGAACAACCCTGGCTTGCCGGCCACTTCGGGCGGCCGAGTGGTCAATCGCGGCTGCCTCGATCAGCTTGCCGAGTTCGGCACTTGTCGTTCACAAACTGCTGCCCGCCGTCCTGCACTGCAATGACCTGGTGCGGCCGCGAGACGACGGCGCCGCGAACTCGCCCGAACCAGTCACCGATCGCTCGATGGGCGCGCCGACAGCACAGATCTCGATTGTGTGCGCAACGAGCGGCGGCGACCTCCTCCCGCCCGGATGAACCCGGCAGGCGAGCGCTAACCGGGCGTGACAGCGCAGGTCTCCCCGCGTCGCGGTTCCAGCAGCCCCCTGAAGGAATGACTCCGCACCGACACGTCGCCGCCGAGTTCGGCCTCTCGTCACCCAGCAGGGGTGATGCCGCGCTGCCCCTCTCGGTATCAGGGTAGGGGCGTGGTCCGGGGACGATCCTGCCCCACGGTCCTCAGTCCACCAGGCGCGCTGCGTGCCTGATGCTCTGGTTGGTCCAAGAATTTCACGATCCGCTGGATCTGGTTCGGCTTTTCTCGATGGCGTGGGGGTGGCTATGACTGTGAAGACTGAGGGCGGCAGATTGGCGAGCCCCGCCGCGCGGGCGTTCCGGAGAGATTCGAAGCGGGCCGGGACTCTCGGGCAGTTGAGCCATGCGGACCGGGTCGCCCTGGGGAAGGATGCCCGGAGCGTCACTCCGCGTGAGGCGCACGCGGAGTTCCAGCCCGGCGGGCCGCGGGATCCGGTGGGGCTGTTGCTGGAGCAGTCGAAGTCGCGGGTGCCGGAGCTGGTGCCGATCCGGCACGGGCGGATGCTGGTGTCGGCGTTCACGTTCTACCGGGGGGCTGCGCTGCCGATGGCGGCCGACCTGGCCACGACGCCCACGTCGGGGCTGCGGGTGCAGTTGTGCGGAGATGCGCATCTGTCCAATTTCGGCGCGTACGCCTCACCGGAGCGGAAGCTGGTCTTCGATGTCAACGACTTCGACGAGACGCTGCCCGGCCCGTTCGAATGGGACGTCAAGCGGCTGGGGGCGAGCCTGGCAGTGGCGGGACGGGACAACGGGTACCGAGGCAAGCACCGCCGCAAGATCGTCCTCGCGGCGGCGAAGGCGTACCGGAAGGCGATGCGCGAGTTCGCGGAGCAGACGTTCCTGGAGGTGTGGTACGCGCACCTGGACATCGAAGAGGCCATCGGGCAGTTCCGGTCTCAGATGAAGGCCAAAGGGTTCAAGGCCACGGAGAAGATGCTGGCCAAGGCCCACACCCGCGACAGCACCCAGGCGCTGCGCAAGCTGACCACGATGGACGAGGGCCGTCGGCGGATCATCAGCGACCCCCCGATGGTCGTCCCCGTCGAGGAGGTCTTCGCCGACGTGCAGGCCAGTGCGGTGTATGAGCAGATCCGCACAGTGGTGGGTAAGTACCGGCGCACCCTGCAGTCCGACCGGCGCCACATGCTCGAGCAGTTCACGCTGGTCCAGGCGGCCCGCAAGGTCGTCGGCGTGGGCAGCGTCGGCACCCGCGCCTGGATCGTGCTGATGGACAGTGGAGACGGAGTCGAACCGGTGTTCCTGCAGGCCAAGGAGGCACAGCCGTCGGTGCTGGCGGACTACTGCGGGCGCAGCCAGTACACCAATCAGGGCGAGCGCGTCGTCGCCGGACAGCACCTGATGCAGGCCGAAAGCGATATCTTCCTCGGCTGGACCCACACGCCAGGCCCGGACGGAGTGGACCGCGACTATTACGTCCGCCAGCTCAAGGATTGGAAGTTCTCCTTCCCGATCGAGCAGGCGGCCCCCTCGGGCATGGTGGTCTATGCCCGCGTGTGCGGATGGACCCTGGCCCGCGCTCACGCTCGCTCCGGCGACCGCGTCGCCCTGGCCGCCTACCTCGGCGGCTCGGACGCCTTCGACCAGGCAATCGCCGACTTCGCCGAAACCTACGCCGACCAGAACGAGCGCGACTACGCCGCGCTCCAGGGCGCTGTCGAAGACGGCAGAGCCGAAGCGACCACCGACATCTGAAAACCAAACCGGGCGGTCCAGCCCGGACGGCCGAGAAGGAAAGGGATACGCGCCATGGCAGAACCCGCCATCGATCCCGATGCTGAGCACGAAGCGTCCCTGAGGCGCAGGTACTTCATCCGGTTCGAGGAAGACACCCTGCGACAACGGCCGTTGTGGATCCGGCTGATCATCGAGTTTCTGGGCACCTTCGTACTGGTGACCGTGGCGGCCGGGTCGGGTGTGATCAACCACTACGTGGGCAACGAACCGATCAGCAGGACCGCGGCGGTGATCGCGCCCGGGGCGGTGGTGATGGCAATGATCTACGCCTGGGGCCCACTGTCGGGACTCCACATCAACCCCGCTGTGACCTTCGCCTTTGCCGGCCGCGGAGTGTTTCCCACCAAATGGGTGGTGCCGTACTGGCTGGTCCAGTTCGCCGGGGCCATCTGTGCCGCACTGTTCCTGGAGTTGATGTTCGGCGACGTCAGCACGGGCGGGAACTACCCGATCAACACTCCCGGCGGGGAGTGGAAGTCGTTCGTCATGGAAGCCGTCCTGACCGCGATCCTGGCCAGCATCATCCTCAACACTGCGACCGGGGGCCGCAGCATCGGCCACAATGCGGCTATCGCGGTCGGCTCGACGGTCGCCCTGCTCGGCTTGTTCGCCAGCCCGATCAGCGGCGCGTCCATGAACCCGGCCCGTACCCTCGGGCCCGACATCGTCGGCAACGACTACACAGGCTGGTGGGTCTATATCGCAGGCCCAGTGCTCGGGGCCGCCATCGCCGTGGCGATCATCGGAACCGTGCGCGGGCGGCCCGACAAGGACGAGCTCGCGGCCGCTGAGGGCGGTGCCCTGCCGATGACTGGCACCCCAACCCGAGACAGCCACTGAGCTGAGCAGAGAGCCCAACAGAGATCTGGCGTCCGGCCAGCGTCAGGAGCGTGTGTCGATGACGGCTGAACTGCCTGAGGGCCTCGCCGGCGAGGGACTCCGCAGCCTGGAAGTGCGCTGGATCTTCCCGGGCCGGCTGAAGACTGCAGTGATCGGATGGTTCGGGCGGTTCCCGATCGGGACGGAGTCACGCGAGGACAGCTACCTGCTGGATCCGCGGTTGCCTGGGCTTTCAGTGAAGGTCCGCGGGGGTAGGTCACTGGACGTCAAGATGTACCACGGGAGCCCGGGACTCCTGGAGGTGGCGGGCCGCGCCCGCGGACGCATGGAGTCCTGGCAGAAGTGGTCCTTTCCCGTCAGCCCGCCCGACCAGTACAGCGGCTGCCCGGCGGGCTGGCAGCCGCTACGCAAAAGGCGACGCATCAGCCATTTCTCACTGGCCGGAGGACACATCGTGGCGCGCGCCTCCGGGCTGGACCAGGAGCCGCAGTGCAACGTGGAACTTACCGAGGTCAGCACCATCGGCCAAGACTGGTGGACCCTGGGGTTCGAGGCGAGCGGTCCTGCCGATCTGCTTCGAAGCGCACTCGAGGCCACTGCCCAGCTCTTGTTCGACCGCCCCCTGCCCGGCGGTACTGAACCCGGTCTCGATGAATCCAAGTCCTACATGCTGTGGCTGTCCCAGCGGTCCGGCCCCAAGACCGAAGCCTTCGACGTACAGAGGTCGGTATCGGATTCGCTTCTGCCCGCTTCGGGTGAGGCGGACGAGCATCGATCAGAGGATTGATCAGATCGAAATAGCCCGCTCAGCGCGAGGCGCATCACATGTTCCTCCAGGTCGGCGACACGTCCTGCGAGCTTGCTGGTCTGGTCAGCTGACTCGACGACCTCATCGGACTTAGCCGAGGCCGGATCGTGCGATGACGTTGGTGATGCTGATCCGAACTGCGGTGAAGCCTGCCTGTACGAATGATTCAGCGAAGTCCTCTGCGGGTTGGGAGGGATAGTAGCGGTTGGCGATGCGTGCGCCGATGTGTTTGAC
Organism: Kribbella sp. VKM Ac-2568; assembly: GCF_004345365.1. Taxonomy (GTDB): domain Bacteria; phylum Actinomycetota; class Actinomycetes; order Propionibacteriales; family Kribbellaceae; genus Kribbella; species Kribbella orskensis. The sequence goes on along the minus strand of NZ_SLVF01000016.1, from coordinate 41,366 downwards.
CTGTTCTGGCTCGGCGGAGACCTGCGCCTCTCCTTCGATGGTGACGAAGCTGTACGGTTGCCGCTCATCGCTGACGCAGAGTGCGATTCGCCGGTCGCGGGCCAGGCTTTTGCCCTTGACGCTCCCAGGGGATAGGGCGAAGGCGAGTTCGTCGCCGTCGAGGATGAAGCAGATCGGGGTGATGTGGGGTCGCCCGTCGTGGCGGGTGAGAGCTATGTGGGCAAGCCTTGTTCCCGCTGTGAGGAAGGATCGCCATTCGTTGTCGGTCATTGTTGTCATTGGTGTGGTTCCTTTCGTTTCGATGTTGCGATTTCCCCGCTGACGGTGGCGCTGGGCGGTGTTCACCTTGTGCCGTGGTTCGGCAGCGCAGCGCCGGCGAAAGTGCCTGTTGGCAGGCGAAGAGAGCGATCCCGGTGAGCGCAGACGCCGTTCCCAGTCCGGTTCATCCGGCATGGTCGAGCAGGACAGTGCCGAGCAGAGGGCCGAGCACGGCGCCGATACTCCACATGGTGGAGGCGACCTCCATGTATCTGCCACGCGACCGCGGCCGACCCGGCTGGGCGGAACAGATCGGTCATCAACCCGACTCCGACGGCCGCCGCCCAGATCGCCTGCATGGTCTCCGCCGACCCCAGCAAGATCAGCGCGATGGCTGTTCCCAGGAATCCGACCAGCATGGTGTGGCGTCGGCCGATCCGGTGCCGCCAGCGCCCAGACCAGGTTTGCCGGCCCCCAGCGTGGCCGGGACGGTCGGGCCTGGTCAGTTCCGGCTGCCGATGTGACTGTGCCGTAGGTCGCCATACCCCTGACGCTAGGTTGGTCGACGCATCAAGAAAAGCGATCATTCCCGATCAAGACAATCGCCATGGCCTATCATATTGCTCATGGCGGATGTCGAGCTGCGCCTCCTGAGGACCATGGCTGCCATCGCCGAGGAAGGAACGTTCGGGCGAGCGGCGGCCCGGCTTGGCTACACCCAATCGTCGGTGAGCCAGCAGATAGCCGCGCTGGAGCGGGCCCTCGGTGGCGCCGTCTTTGACCGGCCCGGAGGTCCCAGGCCGGTACGGATCACTCCCCTTGGCGAGGTGGTCCTGGCCCACGGCCGCGATCTGCTCACGAAGGCGGAGGTCCTGGCCGACGCCGTCGATCGCTTCAGGGCGGGTAGCGGCCGGATCGACATCGGTACCTTCCAGAGCGTGTCCAACTTGATCCTGCCGGCCGTCGTACGCCGGCTGCTGGACGAGCACCCCGGCTGCGACATCAGGCTGTCCGACGTGGAACCGAAGGATCCGCAGATCGGAGATCTCGACCTGTTGTTCTACGACGGCCGGATCCAAGGCGACGTCGGGCACGTCAAGCTGCTCGACGAGCCTTACCTCCTGGTGGCCGGCGCCGGCGCATTCCCCGATGGTCCAGTACGGGTGAAGCTGCTCGACGATGCTCCGATGGTCGCCTGGCCTACCACCTATCACCAAACCTGGTTGGAGCGAGCGCTCGCCGGCGCGGGCGCACAGCCACGGATCGTGTTTCGAACCGTCGGCCACGAAACCATCTTGTCCATGGTGCGGGCGGGCATAGGCTCGGCGGTGCTGCCATGGCTCGCCCTGCACGGATCCGATGCCTGGTCCGACGACCGACTCAGCATCCACCAACTGCAACCATCACCCGCGCGCGAGTTGTACCTGTACTGGCCGGCCGGACGCACCCAATCGCCACTCGCGACCCGCGCCATCGACATCGCCGTCGAAGCCGCGCGCGAACTCACCAAGCAGGAGTCGGCCTAGGCGCCTGGCGGGCCGTTGCCTGCCCGGCCGTCGTGACCGCGATCTTCGCGATCGCATTCCACCTTGTCGGCTTCGCGAAGCCGCCACAACCGGTCTCGTGGACTTGGCAGCTGATCGCTAGGAGGCCGACCGGGCGGCGGCGCGTTCTGCTTGTGGCAGCCATCGTGCGGCCGCAATGAGGTTGCTGGCCTGGGTAGGAGAGAACAGGTACGTGTGCTCGCCGCCGCACTTTCCGTCGGATTCGCCGGGAGCCTTGATCCAGAGGAGTGCGGCGAGGTGCGGGCGGTGGGTGATCTGCGGCGGGGCACCGAGTGCCTGCCTCCGTGGGTTGCACCATTCATCGTCGCGCCCTGGGTCGTCCGGTGGTGGGCCGGAGCCGTTGCGGGAGGTGTCGATGATGAAGTCGCGGTCGCCGACCAGGTCGGACAGTTCGAGGCCCCAGCGGTAGCTGTCGGTGGTGGTTTGGCGGTTGGCGACGTTGACCGCGAATCCTTCGGCGTCGGCGATCCCGGACTGCAGGAGCCGCGTCGCGATCTCGCCGGGGGAGCGCCAGCGGGAGTGTCCGGCGTCGAGGTAGACCGAGTGTCCGGCGCTGGTCAATGCCTTGACCGCGCGGGCGAGGAGTTTGCCGCGGCCGGCGTTGTAGCAGTCGGCTGTGGCCGCGTCCGGTTCGAGCACGATCACCGAGGAGACCGCGCCGAGGGCGTCGACCAGGTCGCGGAGATATGCGTCGTACGCCGCCGCGTCGGGCGCGCCCTGTTTGAAGTCGGTGCAGCCGCGGTTGGGGATGTAGTAGGCCACGAAGACCGGGAGCTCCCCGCGATCCTTGGCGCGGGTGACCATGCGTGGCACCCCGGCCAGGTCACGGGGGCTGTTGATCCAGCGGGCTTGGGGGCGGCTGGTGATCGGATCCAGCCAGTCCGCGCCGTGCGCCTTCTGCCAACGGGTGGTGGCGGTGTTGGTGTCGACGTACAGGGTCGCGTCGTGGAAGGGGTGACGAAGGGGTGCGTACCGGATGTTCGGCGGGTCGGGGTGCAGGGAGGTGTCGGGCTGGCGGCCACACCCGACGCCGAGCGCCGCGATGGTCACCATTCCGGCGACCAGTCGGCGGTATCGGCCGGTCATGTCGGCGGCTTCCAGTGGTCGCTGACACGGTAGATCTGGACCCGGTCGGTACCAGCGCCGAAGGTCGCCACTGCGACGGCGTGCTTGCGTGCCTCCACCAGGGTCGGGTATTTCTGCGCCGCGTCGCCGGTGCGGTAGTACCAGTCGGGCACGACCAGGTAGTCGACGCGTCCGAGGTTGTCGCGGACCGCGGGGTCGCTGTCCAACTTGTAGATCATGATCGGCCGCGGGTTGAAGCCGTAGCGGTGGACGAGGTCGGTCCAGATGCTGTCGTGTACGACGATGACCTTGTTCCGCGGGACGTTGTCGGCCAGCCATGTGGTGGCTGAGTGCAGTGGCTGTTCTTGAGTGACGGTCATCATCGGCCGCAGGCGCGGAGCCCAGGACACAGTGGTGACGGTGACCAGGCCGAGCGTCAGCAATACGGCGACACCGACCCGCGCGCGATGCGCGGCGCCGCTCGCCGCTCGCAGCCATCCGGGTGGCACGAGGGTCGGGTTTCCGGCGATGGTGCTGACTGCGCCGGCGACCAGCAGCGCGCTCCACGGCAGCAGGTTGATGACGTGCATGAACGGTACGTAGCCGCCGCGGACCATGACCAGCCACTGGATGATCAGCACCAGCGCGACCGGTCGCAACCGCCGTACCAGCAACGCGACTGGGATCGCGGCCAGGCCTAGCAGCAGCAGCCACCGGTCGTATTGCAGCCAGCCGTGCAGTTGGTCGGCGGTCGCGCTGTCCGGGTCGAGCACCGAGCCGCTGGCGGCGCGGCCGGCAAGCTGCCAGATCGCCGTGCCAATCAGGCTGTTGTGTCCTGGTCCTGGCAGCAGCTCGCCCTTGAGCAGCGCGAACAGTGGATACAGACCCATCAGGAACGCACCGGCGAAGACGGAGGTGACCAGCACTTGGGGCCGGTTGCGCCGGTCCAGGTTCTGCAGCACCGCCCAGCCGAACGCCGGCAGCAGCACCAGTGCGGTTTCCTTGGTGAGTGCCGCCATGCCGAACGCCATCGCCGCGCCGACTGCGGCGCCGATGCTGCGCCGCGGCGAGTAGGTCAGCACGAACGCCAGCAGAAGCCAGGGCGTGACGAGGTTGTCGAGGAACGTCCACCGCCCGTAGACAAGCTCCAGCGGGCACAGCCCGAACAGCAGCGCGGCGCCGGTGGCCGCGATCCGGCCGAAGCCGAGCCGCCGGCCGAGCACGAACAGCAGGGCCATGCTGACCAGCTTTGCGATCAGCATGCACTCGTTGCCGAAGGCGATCGCCGAGTCGTACCGGTCGAAGCCGTTGGTGAGTCCTGACCATGCCGCGATCTGGATCCAGCCCGCCGGGGCGTGGTCGTAGAAGTAGGAGTACGGCGACAGTCGGTGCTCGTACTGCAGGGACCAGGCTTGCGACAGGTAGGTCCCGGGGTCGTCGACGTACCCAGGGAAGGTCGACATGCCGATGCCGTGCACTGCCCCGACAAGGGCAAGCAACGCCAACAGGATCACCAGGCTGATCAGGTGCCGCGCGATCCACGTCTGAGCGCCGCGCCGGATCTGGCGGCGCAGCGACGGCGCCCGGGCGTTTTCGGTGATGTCCGGGAGGTCCAGCGTCGCGTCGGTCATGCAGCCTCCGACGGCGCCAACACCCGGGCGTCGACGTGGCCGGGTGCCGTCAGGTGCGCGCCGGAGTGGGTGGTCTTCACCCAGTTGTTGCGCCCCCGCAGGTGCCGCAGCAGTGCCCACAGCCCGGCCACGGACAGCATGACCTGATACGGGTAGGCGCCGAGGGCTACTCCGAGGTAGTCGCGCAGCCGTACCTTCTGCTCGAAGGTCCGGCCGAACTGGTGCAGCATCTGCAGGTCCAGGGCGGTGGTGAGCAGCCCGAGCCCCAGTGGGATGGTGGCCAGCAGTGCCACCGCGACCGGGGACTTGTGGCCCACCGCGAGAGCCAGGGCGAACGGCGCGAAGACGATGGCGAAGGCCTGGAAGAACTGGAAACCCAGGACGTAGACGGCGAGCACCTTCTGCCACGGCCTGGGCAGTTCGAGCCACTCACCCTGGGTGAAGACCTGGATGAAGCCCTGCATCCAGCGCACCCGCTGCCGGACCAGGCCGCCCAGGGTGTCCGGTGTCTCCTCGCGGGTGACCATCTCGTCGATGTAGACCACGTCGACCGAGTATCCGAGCACCGAGGCGACGATGCCGATCTTGCAGTCTTCGGTGAGGCAGTCCTCGTCCCAGGAGGCGCCGTACCGCATGTGCAGTGCGTCGAGGAACCGGCGCCGGAAGAATACGGTGTTGCCGCCCAGCGGCATCACCTTGGCGGCGGCCTGCAGCTTGAGCCGGGACTGGAACCACTTGTAGTACTCCAGCACGTTGGCCGCGCGCCACCAGCCCGACGCGTTGGCCCGCAGCCAACGCCGAAGCCGTGGCAACCGGCCGGCGGGCAATGGCAGCTGGGCCGGGTGGGCGCTGAAGTTCATCAGCTGCACGCCGCACTGCACGATGCCCGCGCCGGTGTGACGGAAGCGGTAGTCGACCATGCGCAGCAGCCCAGCATGGAACAGGTCTTCGGCATCGGCGATGCCGATCCACTCATAGTCGATGCCCGTTTCCTCGAGCAGCCGGACCGCGGCATTGAGACCGATCGGCTTGTTGTGGACGTCGGTGTCCTCGGGGTACGCCGCCACCAGCACCCGATCCGGGTACTCGGCCGCCTTCGCGTGCGCGATCGCCGCAGTGCCCGGGTCGTCCGGATGATCGATGATCGGCATCACCCAGTAGTCCGGGTGGTCCAGGTTGGCCAATCGCTCCAGCGTGTGCCCGGCAACGGCCTCCTCGTGCCGCATCGGCACCAGGATCACCCCCGGCAGCTGAGGTGCGTCGGGGTCGCCGTACCGTCCCGGATCGTTGTTCTCCGGCCGCCACCACTTGTAGAGCTGGAACGCCAGCGTGGTCACCGCGACGAGCAGCATGAACAGCGACACCACGACAAGGAACGCGTCGACGAACACAACGGCCAAGGCCAGCATCGCTAGCACCGCGCCAACCAGTGCCGCCCTGGTCGCCGGCCGGGCCAAGCGGGAGGCGACGGGCGGAGTAGGCATGGAGGTCCTCGACTTGTGGTGGGTGAACGACCAGAACCGGTCAGTGCAGAAGTTCGCGACGGTCCCGGTGATAAGCAGCCCCCAATACGCCGGGGCGATGCCGACGACGGGGGCGAGGAACGGGAAGCCAACCAGGCTCAGCACCGCGCTGGCGCCCCGGGCGGTCTGGAAGCGCCACCAGCGGCCGTAGCGGCGGGCGGCACGATCGAACGTGTGCCGGCGCCAGGTGAGGAAGTCATGGGCCAGGAAGCTCAGCTGGAGGGTCAGCACGATCTGGATCGCGTTCGCCAGGTCAGCGCCGACACCCGCGCCGATCAGCATCGCCAACAGCGCGTGCCCGAGCACGGCGACGCCGCCGCCAATGAGCAGGAACAGCGAGACTTCGCGCTTGCGCACAAGCGCCCTTCGAGATCGCACAGGGGTCCTTCCTAGCTTCGCCCCAGGTAGCTTCCGGTGCCCCGGACTCCGGCTTCCATTCGACGATGTGAACGGGGTGACAGAGCGCGACTCGATGCCGCAACCAGCAAGCAGGCTGTGCGATGACACCGAGTGCAGTTCCCGACGCGGAGAGCTGCATTCATGTGCGCGATGAGGGACCGGCACGAGGACACGAGGACTCGGCGCGAATGATGGACCGGGTGACCAACGCGATCGTTTGACACCCGTGTCTGGTTCCGCTTCACGATTGCAGTAGCGAGGTACGGCCAGGACGCGGCGGTGGTCGGTTCCGACGGCGGGAGGCCCAACGGGCTGAAGATGTTTCCGGTCGCCGAACTGTCGCGGGACTCGTGCGGCGCTAACCTGCATGAGTGAGGAGTACCTAGGTTGTGGCCGACGGATCCGGCTGAGCTCGCATCCCAGCAGCACAGACTTGCACGGGAGACACCAGCGCTCTGGATGCCAGCGGCCAGCTACCTCGTGGGCGCCTGCTGGGTCTGCTTTCGTCGCGGGCTGTCAGGCCCCGGGGCTGCGGGCGATCCGCTGTGGGCCGCTGCGGTCGTCGTTGACGCTGGTCGCATTGTCGGGCAGCGGGTGGTCGGCGGCTACGCGTCAGGTCCGTACGTGCCTGGGATGCTGGCCCTGCGGCTCGGTCCGCAGTTCGAGGACGTCGTGCGGCGCCTTACGCCCTGGCCGGAGGTACTGCTCCTGGATGCGACCGGAGATGACCATCCGCGGCGGGCCGGGCTGGCATTGCACCTGGGGGCGGCGCTCGACTTGCCCACAGTGGGTGTGACACACCGCCCGTTGCTGGCCACCGGGGTGTGGCCCGCGGACGAGGCCGGCGCGACTTCACCGCTGACCATTGGCACCGACCAAGTCGCGACCTGGCTCCGAACCAGACCAGGAACTCGGCCACTGGTCGTGCACCCTGCCTGGCGGACCGATCTGGAGGTCAGCGTCCGGGTCGTCGAGGCATCACTCGCCGGGCGCCGGACCCCGGAGCCACTGAGGTCCGCCAGGCAGGCGGCCCGCCGTGCTCGCGCAGGGCAGTAGGCCTCGTCTTCTCAGCCGATGGCGCCGGCCAGCGCTTTCGAGCCGCCGACCACCGGGACCGTGAGCGAGCTGCGGGCCAGGTCGAGGGTCAGCTGCGTCCCGACCGGCGGCCGGATGGTGAAGTCGCGATCGCTGGAAACGACCATCACCGCCAGCCGGTTCCCGGCCGGTACGACGGTGTCCTTCGGCTGCATGTCGAAGTCCATCCGGTACATCCGGCCCGGCCTGATCGGGGTATCGGCCCGGTCGGAGTTGCGGTTGGCCGGGTCGATCCAGCCACGCGTGAGGATCGTGCCGTTGCCTGTCGGTGGATAGCTCACCAGCGCGGCGGTCAGATTCGCTCTTGACTTGCTGAACGCCAGTTGTAACGAGACCGTCGGCGTACCGCTGATGCGCAGGGGCTGCGTGAGTACCGGCGTTTGGTAGATCAGCCGCACGTTCGAGGTGGCAGTGTTGGCTGAGGTGAGCGCGGCGATCGACGCGTCATCGGTCAGGGTCTCTGTCGGGCTCCCCGGGACCGGTGGTGCGATTGTCAGTCCGCCGCGCGACGGGGCCCCTGGTGTGAGGTGCAGTGCGACCTCGCTCGAGGTGGGGTCTGGCCATTCGGCGTACGGGGTCGGGTTGGCAGTGCTACAGACAAGGCTCACGACAGTGCCGTCAGCGACCTTCTGGCCAGTTCCGGTGGCCACCGCCGATGCCAGTACCAGGTGGGTGGCGTCCGGGATGTCCGTGATCAGGCGCGTCGTGTTCGTGATCGTGCCGTCGGTGTTCGTCTGCGGGACCGTCAGCACGAAGCCGATCCCGAACGGGCTGGTGTCCGCAACAGCCAGCGTCACGGTGTTCGACTGATCGCCAGTCACAGTCGTCTGGCGCGGTGGACAGGACGCGGCCTCGCGGACGACCCATGAGCGAGGCAGCGACTCGACGCCGTTCTGTACGCCGTAGAGGTAGCGGGTGAACCAGTAGTTGATCAGCACGTCCGGCGGTGCTCCGCCATGACCACCCTGGTGGAAGTAGAACATGTGCGGCACGTCCCGCTTCTTGAGCGCCTCGTAGAACTGCGCCGCGTTCTTCGTCATGACATTGAAGTCGTTGTTGCCATGGGCAAGCAGAGTCGCGGCGTGGACGTTCTCGACGTCCTTCATGTAGTTGCGCTCCTGCCAGAACCCACTGCGGTTGCCGGTGGCTCGATCGATGTGCGCCTCGATGTAGTCGATCTCCGGCTGGCAGATCGTGCGCTGCCCGGCCTCGTCGACACGTGAGTACACGACGTCCGCCAGGACGTCGAGGTCCTCGCCCTGGAAGGCGTTGTTGTTGCCTGTCGGGTTGGACGAGGAGTGTGGCGCCCGCACCATGCCGTTGGCGCGGTAGTAGTCGTACCAGTCGGAGATGGCAGAGATCGGCACGATGGCGTCGAGCCCCTCGACGCCGGTCGTCGCCACGGCCTCCGGGATGGTCCCGTTGTAGGAAGTGCCGATCATGCCGACCTTGCCGGTCGTCCAGGACGCGGCCGCGGGCGTGCTCCCGCTGCGCGTCGTGTACGCCGGCACCCGGCCGTTGAGCCAGTCGATCACAGCTTTGGCGGCCAGTGTCTCGTTCGTACCACCCGAGGTCGGGCAACCGTCGGAGTAGCCGGTACCGGGCGACTCCGCGTGTACTACGGCGAAGCCGCGCGGCACCCAGGTCGACTCGTACCTGGTACTGATCGTGGGGCTGGTGTTGACCGCCGTCCAGAACGGTGTTGCCGGCCTCGACGACGGGGGTGCGCCGAGTTCGTGGTCGACGGCCCAGTTGCTGTAGTCCGGCGCCGTTCCCGCGTAGTACGGGCTGTCCTCGAAGACGACCGGCACCTTGAGGCCGTCCGTGAGAACCTCGGGCGGTGCGGTGAAATCGACGTGGATCCGGTCGAGCTTGCCGTCGTTGTCGCTGTCGAACGACGCCTGGACCCACACCTCACCGCTGTACCAGTCGGCGGGGTTGGCCGAGAACACGGCCTGCGCAAGGCCATTGACGAATGTCGGGACCGCAGGCGTCTCTGCCTCGGTCGTGACAGTGCGCGTCGCAAGCGCCGACGCAGGGCTCGCCGCTACCGCGGTCGCTAGGGCGGTCGCCGCGACGGCCGCCAGAAGTCGAGTTCTCATCGCTGCTCGCCCCTCTGCGTTCGTCCAACACGTCGAAACCTCTGCATCATGCGGCGACAGAGTCGGAACCGCAACAGTCTGGCCTTGGAGGCCCGCGCGCTGTCGCGATGCCCTCAACGGCGCTACATCCCCATGTAGGTCCCAGGGGAACGACTTGGCTGAGGCGTTGCAAGACTCCCTGTGCGGATCGATCATGAGGCATTGATTGGGCGGTGCGCCGGTTCGGTTCCGAGTCGTCCGCGCCGCCCTAGGGGAGGGGAATCAGATGAGGAAGTTCGCGCTGCTCGTAGGAGCCGTGCTCACGCTGACGCTGGGGTTGCTGACCCCAGCGATAGCGGTCACACCCGGTGCACTGACCCCGGCGGCGGCCTCTGCCAACTGCCAGGCCTTCTTCGGTGTCGGAGCCGGACCTGAGCCGCTGTCCGCCTGTCAGTGGGACATGCGTGCGATCGGAGTCGGTGCGGCGTCGTACGCCAACGCCACTGGTGACGGCGTCGACGTGGGGGTGATCGACGGTGGGGTCGACTTCACCCACCCCGACCTTGTCGGCAACATCGACGTCGCGCGGTCGTGCTCGTTCATCTTCTCGACCACGCCGACGGCCGACCCACGGGAGGTCGCCAACGGTGACTGCAGCAACAAGGCCGCAGTACAGGATCTGCAAGGCCACGGCACGCACGTGTCCAGCACGATCGCCGGTCGGGTCAACGGCGTCGGCATCGCCGGCGTGGCCCCCAAGGCCAAGATCGTGGCCATCAAGGCCTGCACCATCATGGGCTTCTGCTTCGCCGACTCGGTGGCTGCCGCGCTTCGGTACGCCGGTGACCAGCGCCTCGACGCCGTCAACCTGAGCCTGTTCGCCGACCCGTGGCTCTACTTCTGCGGCAACGACGCCGAGCAGCGAGCGATCCTTGCGGACCTGCGGAGTGCTGCACGGTACGCACAGCAGCGCGGCGTCGTGGTCGTGGCCGCGGCCGGCAACGAGGCGCAGGATCTGGGGCACCCGACCACCGACACCATCAGCCCGGACTGGCCGCCGGACACAGCCGTGACCCGCGAGGTACGGAACAACTGCCGAGTCACGCCTGCTGAACTCCCCGGTGTGGTCACGGTGTCGGCCTCTGGCGTGACCACGCTGGCCGGCTACTCCAACACCGGAGGTCCGGTTGTGGACGTGACGGCGCCGGGTGGCGACGCGGCTCAGACACCTGGTACGACGTTCGGCCGGATCCTGGCCGCCTGGTCGAGCACCGACGGCACCGGGCAGTGGGAGGCACTGGCCGCCGCCGGGCGCGGGGTCGAGGACGCCAACGGCGCCCGCTGGGTCTGGATCAGCGGGACCTCGATGGCATCGCCTCACGTGGCCGGCGTGGCAGCGCTGATCCGTCAGCTCCACCCAAACTGGAGCCCGGGTGCCGTGGCAGCGCAGATTCGGCGCACTGCGACGCCGACGGCCTGCCCGGCCGTCTGGCCGGCCGATGACGTCCGCCAGTGCACCGGCGGGCCGTCGAGCACCACCTTCTTCGGCGCCGGCATGGTGAACGCCTTGGCGGCCACCTCCTGACACCGAAGCGCTGAGTGGGGCGGGCACCTGCCCGCCCCACTCTCGCCGTCTGTGGCTGGGACGCCGAACCTGCGATGCTGCCCTGGCGCATGAAATGCGGGAGAAGCAGGGAGGACCGTCATGGCACGGCAGATCATCACGACCGCGAACGCGCCGAGTTCGCCACTCTACAGCCAGGGAGTCAAGGCCGGACCCAATGTGATCCTCTCGGGCATCGTCGGCATCGACCCGAGCACTGGCAGCCTCGCCGAAAACACCATCCAAGCTCAGACACGACAGGCGCTGACGAATTGTGAGGCCATCCTCCAGGCCGGCGGCGCCGGCCTGGGCGACGTGATCGAGGTGGGCGTACTGCTCACAGACCCCGCCGACTTCGCCGGCCTGAACGAGGAATACGCGCGATGGTTCCCGTCCGATCCGCCGACTCGCTACGTCGCCAAGCTCGGTGTCGAACTGCCTGGACTGCTCGTCTCGATCCGGATGACCGCCTTCGTCGGGTAACGCCGCTCCCAGCCGGAGCCAAGTCAGGCCGTGAGCGCGAAGTGCTCGAGCTGGCGCCAACTCAGCCGACATCACGTCGCTTCGTCAGGAGCAGCGCCGGTACGGCGATGGCGGCGACGTACGCAGCGACGAGCAGCCCACCCGTGGCGGCGGCGACGGTTCCGTCCACGACTGGGACACCCGCCTGGATGAGCGCTCTCGAAGCGGCCGCCGGAAGGTACTTCGCCAGCCCGGGCTCGCGCAGCGCACGAGGGAGCAGACCCTCGATCACGAACCACCACGCGACAGCCGCGATGATCGCAAGGGCCTCGCTGCGCACGAGCGCACCCAGCCCAGCTCCCGCCGAGGCGAACAGACCGGCTGCGATCGTGACCCCGAGCGCGGTGACCGCGGCGTCTCCGGTCAGCAGGTCGACGGGCAGGTCCTTGGCGAGCACCACGATCGCCGTCGCGACGTACGACGCGATGAGCGTGACACCGGCGAAGGCGGTCCCGAGGACGGCGGCAGCGGCGTACTTGCCGGCGAGGAAGTGATCACGACGCGGGGTGACGAGCAGCGATGCGGTGATGGTGTGGTGCCGGTACTCACCGGCCGACGACAGCACGCCGAGCACGAAGACGATGCCCGCGACGAGTAGGCCGGGTACAGAGAGCACGCCGCGAAGGTCCTCACGGCCGAGCGGTGCGGAACCGTGGCTGCCTGCCACGATGGCGATCGCCGTGGTGAGGCCTGCGGACAGGGTGATCGCGATGGTCAGCATCACCCAGGTCAGGCGCAGCCCGAGATGCTTGATCAGCTCGGCCCGGAGCAATGCGGTCATGATGGTCTCTCAGTGGTGAGCTCGAGGAAACGACTCTCGAGGCTGGTGGTCGCGTTGGTCAGTTCGGCCAAGGGCGCGTGCTCGACGAGCCGGCCGCGGTTGATGATCAGGACGTCGTCGACGGTGTTGGTCAGCTCGGCCAGCAGGTGACTGGAGACGAGCACCGTGCCGCCGCCGGTGGCGTACGTGCGGATGAAGCCGCGCAACCAGTGCACGCCGTGCGGGTCCAGCCCGTTGGTCGGCTCGTCGAGAATCAGTACGTCAGGCTCGCCGAGCAGCGCAGCCGCGAGCGCCAGCCGCTGCCGCATGCCGAGCGAGTAGCCGCCGACGCGTCGCCCGGCGGCGCGTCCCAGCTCGACCGTCTCGAGTACGGCGTCCAGCCTGGTGGTCTCCAGGCCGGCGGCGGTCGCGAAGACCCGCAGGGCGTTCCGGCCGGTGCGCGCCGGATGGAACACGCCTGTGTCGAGGACCGCGCCGACGCGACGGGTCGGTGTGGACAGGTCACGGTAGGCGACCCCGTCGATGGTGGCGGTGCCTGAGGTGGGACGGGCCAGCCCGAGCAGGATGCGAAGGGTGGTCGTCTTGCCAGCGCCGTTGGGTCCGAGGAAGCCGGTGACCCTGCCACTTCGGATGTCGGCGGTGAGATCGTCGACGGCGATCACGTCGCCGTATTTCTTGGTGAGGCCCCTGAGGGCGATCTCGGTCATGGCCCCGAAGTTACGGATCGCGAGCTCGCGCGTCGTCGGCCTCGGATCCGAACCTCGCCGTACGCCGCCGGGTGCACGACTACACCCGCAGATGTACGCCTCAACCGTCGCGCGGTACGACCAGGCCACTCTCGTAGGCGAGCATCACCAGCTGAGCGCGATCCCGAGCGGCGAGCTTGGCGAGGATGCGGCTGACGTGGGTCTTCACCGTCGCCGGGCTGACGACCAGCCCGTCCGCGATCTCGCTGTTGGACAGGCCCTGGGCGATCAGGCCGAGTACGTCTCGTTCGCGGTCGGTCAGCCGCGCCAGCTCCGCCGGGCGGGCCCGGGGCGTCTCGGGGCGGCGTACGAACTCGGCGATCAGCCGGCGGGTCACGCCGGGAGCCAGCAGCGCGTCGCCGGCCGCGATCAGGCGGATCGCGGCGAACAGGTCCTCCGGCAGGCTGTCCTTGAGGAGGAAGCCGCTTGCTCCGGCCCGCAGCGCGGCGTACACGTACTCGTCGAGGTCGAACGTCGTCAGCACCAGCACACGGACACCGCCGCACCGCTCGTCCGAGGTGATCCGCCGGGTGGCCTCGATGCCGTCCATGACCGGCATCCGCACGTCCATCAGCAGTACGTCGGGCCGGCAGCTGCGGGCGACCTCGATCGCCTCGGCGCCGGTCGTAGCCTCGCCCACGAGCTCGATGTCGTCGACCAGAGCGAGCTGGGCGCGAAAGCCGTCGCGGACGAGTGGCTGGTCGTCGGCCAGCGCGGCGCGGATCGTCATGGCTCGTCCTCCGCCCGGATCGGCAGCCGAGCCTCCACACGGAACCCTCGCACCGGTCTGGGCCCGGCAGTGAACTGTCCGCCCAACGCGGACACCCGTTCGCGCATCCCGACGATGCCGAGACCGGGGTGGCCGTCGGAGGACTTCCCGTTCCCGGCTCCGTCGTCGGTGATCTCCAAGACGAGCTGGTCGCCGTCGTACCGCACGAGGACCGCGGCCGCCGCCGGCTGCCCAGCGTGCTTGACAACGTTGGTGAGCGCTTCCTGCACCACCCGGTACGCGACCAGGTCAAGGCTCCGCGAGAGCGCCCGGCGGTCGCCTTCGACGGTGAGCTGCACGCCCGCGCCGGCGCGACGCATCGTTCCGACCAGATCGTCGAGGTTCGCCAGCCCTGGGGTCGGATCCAGCTGAGCCGCCGTGTCGCCGCCCTGCCGCAGCACGCCGAGCAGCTGCCGCATCTCTCGGCTGGCGGCCCGGCTGGTCGTCTCGATCGTCGCCAACGCACGCTGCGCCACGTCCGGATGCTGCGGCAGCGCCAGCCTGCCGGTGCTCGACTGAATGGCGATGGTGGTGAGGCTGTGCGCCACCAGGTCGTGGAGCTCTCGAGCGATGCGCAACCGCTCCTCAGCAGCAGCCTGACGTGACAGCGCCTCGCGCTCCCGCTCGAGGAACTCGGCGCGGTCCCGCAGCGCCGCGCTCCGGGTACGGCGGTCCGCGACGACGAAACCGACGATCCCGACCACCAAGGTCACCACAACCATCGGCAGCGCGTCCTCCAGTCGCAGACGGTCTCGGGCGACGTGCGCGAGTTCGAGCGCCGCGACCACGACAGTCGCAGCCGCCGCGCCGACCTCGGCCATACGTCGGGTCGCGTGGACGATCACCGAGTACAAGGCGACCCACAGCCCGAACGGTGCCGACGGCCCGAACACCACCTGGGCAACAACCCACGCGGCCGACACCACCGCGAGCACCACCGCCGGACGCCGTCGTCGCCAGAGCAACGGCACACTTTGGACGAGCACGAGACCCAGCCAGACCGCGCCCAGCAGGATCGACGTCTGCTGCACCGGCTCGCCGGGACCGATCCGTGGGTTGAGCAGGTGGAGCAAAGCCACCGCCGCGACCAGCAGCCAGTCGCCGAGCGGGTGGATCCGCCCCGGCCGGCCCCGGATGCCGGCGCGAGTGACACCGGCGGTGTCCTGCATGACTTCATCGTGCACCCCCGCGACCTGCGCGGGGACCGGGCATGTCTAGCGCCAGCGCCACTGTTGCGTGGTCCTCGACGAAGAACTGGTGATCCACATTGGTGCCCCCGCAGGATTCGAACCTGCGACGCACGGTTTGGGAAACCGATCACCCCACCGACGTACGCCCCTCTAGGCGCGCCTTGGCCACATTAGTTCGGGCGCTCTCGACTCCAGTTGACTCGATCCGGCGCCTCTTTGTTCCCATGGTGTTCCCACGCTGAGCCCAGCTCGCGCCGCTCCTCGTGACTGAGATGACGCTGAGTCCGTGCCGCCGGATGATCGAGTTGACGACAGCACAAGCCGCCGCCGGCCGGAGGAGCCTCCTGCGCGTCCACCGGCAACTCGAGGCTGCATCCCGGTGAACGATGTCGGCGACCTCACCCGGACTCGGCCAGCGGGAAATTCGTCAGGCGGCGCTTTGGGGTTGCGGCGGACGCGGATGATGGGCTGGGCTGGGTGGGGAGTGGTCCATGGCTGGCTGGCGGTGGGCCTTGCGATGACGGAGGTCGACATGGCTGGTTCATCCACGCGCACCAATGCCTTGGACCATGTGGTGGTTGTGCTGTTTGAGAACCGGTCCCTGGACAACGTGCTCGGGCGCTTGTACGGCCCCGGAGACGGGAAGACCTTCGAAGGTGTCACCGGGAAGGATCTGAGCAATCCGATTCCGGAGTGGGCCGAGCACGGCGCCGACCGCAAGGTGGTGCCCTACGGGATCGCGACGGACATGGACTCACCGAACCCGGACTCGGGTGAGGAGTATTACCACACCAACACTCAGCTGTTTAACACCATCGACCAGAACAACCGGTTCAAGATCGGTGAGGGCGTCACGGCACCGTGGAACGCGCCGCCGGCCGGTGCGACGCCATCCATGGACGGGTTCGTCACCGACTACATCAGCACCTTCACCGGCGAGATGGGTCGCCAACCGACGTACGACGAGTACGCCCACATCATGACCGGGTATAAACCGGAGCAGGTGCCGGTGCTCAGCGGGATCGCCCGGGAGTTCGGGGTGTTCGACCACTGGTTCTGCGAGGTGCCGTCGCAGACGTTCATGAACCGCTCGTTCTGGACCGCCGCGACCTCCTCAGGAATGGTCGTGAACTTTCCCGTGCGGAAGTGGTTCGCGCAGAACGACTCGGAGACGATCTTTGAGCGGCTGGACGCGCACGGTCGAACCTGGAAGGTCTACGTGATGGAGCCGATGCCCGTCTCGTTCACCGGGATCATTCACTACGCCCGACTGCACGATCGGTTGGCCACGCACTTTGTTCGGTTTGAGGAGTTCGAGAAGGACGCGGCGGCGGGTACGCTGCCGGACTTTGCCCTGATCGAGCCGAACATGATCTCCGGCCACGGTGACTACCACCCGGCGATGGGTCGGGCGATGGGCCCAGGCATCGAGCCCGGCGTCGACTCGCCGTCGTCCATTCTGGCCGGTGAGGCCTTCTTGCAGCGAGTGTTCAACGCCTACCGGTCGGCGATCTCGGAAACCGGCGCGAATGTCTGGAACACAACCCTTCTGATCGGCTGGGACGAACCAGGCGGAACCTACGACCACGTGCCCCCAGGGCCGGTGCCTCCGCCAGACCCGGCCGCACCCGCGGGTGAGTTCGGGTTCACCTTCGACCGCTCCGGCTACCGGGTTCCCGCGATCGTTGTTTCGCCCTGGGTCGAGCCCGGATCGGTCTACAACGAGGAATACCGACACACCTCTCTGATCGCCACGCTGCGTAAGGCCTGGGACCTCGGTGGACCTCTCACGGGTCGAGACGCCGCCGCCCGCAGTTTCGAGCACGTGTTCACCCTCGACAAGCCCCGCGACCCCGACACCTGGGCGACCGTCGAAGCCCAACCGGTACCCGAATGGACCATGGACCCCGAGGTCCTGGGCCGAGCCGTCAGCGGCCTGGCCAAAGCCCTCATCCCCGGCCTCATCGCGCATGCGAAGGAAATAGGCGTGTCGCTCCCACCCGAGCTAGATGACCCCAACGCCCACGCCGATCTTCCCCCCGCCGACCTCGTCCAGCTCCTCCGAGACACCTGCCTCCACTACTTCCCGGCGCTGGCCGGACGCTGACCCTGGCCAGGGCTGCAAGAGCCGCCGGGTGGATGGGCTGTGTAGAAGCTTTGGCAGAAGCCATCGCCACATCCGCATGGCGCCGGTGGTGCTCACCACCCAGACCGCCAACGTCGGCTCGATGCGTCTCGCGGCGAAGTTGGGGTTCACTCAGGTAGAGCGGTTCGAGGCCTGGGGCGCCGAGCAGTGGCTCGGCATGTGGTCCCGGTCACGCCGTCCAGTTGAGTTTGCGACGAAACCGCCGGGGAGTACCGGCCCGTCCACGCGCGCGAGCGGCCTGCAACCGCGACTTGCCCGCTCAGTCCCGAAGGCATCGCCGCGACGGCGATCGCTCCGGGCTGGACCGCGACCGACATGGCGGCCGTGAACTTGAGCGGCGACGGGTACGACCGCCGCCGGATGGAGAGCCCGCTGGAACGGGTCGCGGATCCTTCCGAGGTGGCGGCGGCGATCGTCCACCTGGCGTCTCAAGAGGCCGAGTTCGCGGCGGGACGTGCTCGACTTGAATGGGGCTCATATCTTCGCATGTAGCCGGGCTTCGTCCCACAGGTTGCGGTAGGCGACCGACGCCGGGGCGGTGCGGGCCCAGGCCACCACCGGGGCGCGGCGTACGCCCATCTGCTCGACCACCGAGGCCATCGGGATCGCGGTGGCGGCGACGTCTTGGTGTTCGTTCGGGAGTTGCTCGGACAAGTCGCGGTGCAGCCGGCGACGACGGTCGACCATGGACAGGAACGCGAGCAGGTCTGGCGCAGGCCCCTTGGCCTCGGCGATGAACGACCGCAGTTGGTCCAACGTGCGCACTGACAGGGGAGCGGGCACCAGTGGAGCGAGGACGAGGTCGGCGGCACGCACGATGCCCTCGGAGACGAGCGAGACGCTCGGCGCACAGTCGAGTACGACGACGTCGTACTCGTCGGCCATGCTGTCGAGGAGCCGGCCGAGGCGGCGGGTCGGCTTCTTCTGCGCGTCCAGCAGCAGGTCGAGGTTGCGGTAGGAGAAGTCGGACGGCAGCAGGTCGAGGTTGTCGAAGTCACTCGCTTTGACCGCGTCGCGGAGGTCACGCCGGCCGGACACGAGAGCCTCGCCGCCACCCTTGACCTTGGGCCGGACCCGGAACAGGTACGTCGCACCGCCTTGCGGATCCAGGTCCCACAACAGGACTCGTTGTCCGCTCTCGGCGGCCAGCCAGGCCACGTTCGCCGCCGCGGTCGTCTTCCCGACACCGCCCTTGATGCTGTACGACGCGACGATCCTCATCGGCTGGTCACCATCCTGGCGTAGAGGCGCTGGTTGTGTTTGCGATTGAACCGCTGCCATCGGTCGGCCACCTCGGCCCGCGCGGCGTCCTGACGAAGCTGCAGGTGGTGTTCGAGGCGACCCATCGCGATCAGCGTCGCCGGGGGCGCCCCGGCCTTGGCGAGTTCGACGGCGTACTGGTGGACGCTGATGCGTTGGGCCTCGGCGTCCTGGAACTCGCCGAGGATGTCCTGCAAGAGCTTGAGCTCACTCACGGCCTCGCTTCGGGCGTCCGCGCCGTACAAGCTGCCGAAGAACTCGAGCAGGTAGCGCAGCTCCTTGCAGCGCTTGCGCAGGTCGTGCACGGCTTCCGCCGGAGAGGCGTCGGTGATGGTGTCCCCGCGCTTCGCGACTCGCTTCCAGGCCCGGCTCAGCTGGTCGTCGGCGACCTCGATCACCGGCCGCTCGGCGGGCCCAGCGACCGCCAGTTCGCGCTGCCAGCCGTCGAGCAAGGCGGCGAATCGCTCGGACCGCAGTGCACGGTTGAGTGCGGCGTGCGCCGTCTTGCGGTGCCGCGTGAGCTGCCTTCGGAGCGGCTCGAGCTCGCCGGATGCGTTGACGTGGCTGACCAGGTCCTCGAAGCCGAGCAGGTACACGTCGAGATCACGGCTCAACGAGGTCTGATCGGCGAGCCACTTGAGCTCGACGGCGTAGCTCGCCCGGATGTCCTCGTCGATCGTTCCGTGCGCGAACTTCAGCACGGCTCGGGTACGGCGCACCGTGACACGCAGATCGTGGAGGAACTCGGTGTCTAGTTGGCGAAGCGTGCCCTCGACGTTGTCGAGGACGATCTCTCGTAGTTGCGTGAGCGTGCCGGCGAACGCCTGGGTGACCGGGATCCGCGGGATGAACTCCAGGTCGGGCTTCGACCGGAAGCTGCGCGGATGGAGACCGGCGGCCCGGAGGACCGACTCGAAGAGCGGCTCCTTGGCCGGCCCGAACCCGGGGATGGCATCCAGCGTCCGGCACACCTTGGCCGCGTCCTTGTCGTAGCCGCGGAGAGACTCGATCCTGGCCCGCAGGCCGACGGGCGCGCCGTCCCGGACTGTTGTGGGACCTTCGACGACGATCCGTGCGACGGTCTTCTCCTCCGGGCCGAGCACCGAGAGCACCTGAACAGGACCGCTCGCGACTACGCGCGGTAGCAGCGCCCGCACACCGATCAGTTCGAGGACGCGGTCTCGCGTCACACCGTCCGGAAGCGACTGCGCGGTGACCGCTGCACGGCCGATCGGCTGTCGGGAGATCCGCTGCCCTTCGAGGTCGCTCAGCACCAACCACGACTCGCGCTTCCGTACGTGGTGCTCGAGCAGCAGTCCAGCGCGGAACAACCGCCAGTCATGCGTGTCGAACCAGACTCTGCGCTCGGTGTGGTGGACGTCGCCGCGCACCGGCAACGCGTCGGTCAGCACTTCGACGCACGACGGCCCGACCGCCTCGTCGACCACGAACTCATCCGCCACCCTCGGCTCCCAAGAAACGCGACGTGAACGATGAATGAACGCAGGTATGTCTCACTCCAGTGAACTACGGCATGCCCCTGTCGCGATGCGGGCGCGCGGACTACCGGTCTGCCGATATTCGGTCAGCAGGACCACCCGGCGCGACTAGAGTCCTGGTCGTGCATCGCATCGACACTCCGCCTGCCGCCGCTTAGCGGACGGCTTCTCGACCCGCGGGCGGCGCAGCTGCTGCGCACGGGGTCGACTCAGCAGCGCCCTGCGTCATGTCGGATTCGGCGTCGTCGACGAGAGCGGCGAACCGGCCGCGGTGCAGCCGCCCGGGAAGGCTGCCGTCAAGGTCGCACGCGTGCCAAGACGCCCACCCGCAGAGCCTCGGCCGCGAAGGCAGCCCAAGCCGCCGTATCCACACCGGCGACGTACGTGCGGCGCTTCACGCGCGCTCGTCGCAGCAGCACACTAGTGCTCGAGCATCCTTTAGTGTCCTTCATGAACAGTCGCCGGTCGCGGGCTCGAGCCTGTTGCGCCTGTGCTGTGGCGGGGTGAGGGGAGGGACCTTGCCATCCGGCTTTGGGTCGCTTGTCGTGGTCGTGGTCATCGCGGCGCTGGCGCCGTTCGTCGTCGCCCTGATGCCACGCCGGTTGCGGTTGCCGCAGGTCGTGCTGCTACTGGTGGCCGGCATCGTGGTTGGTCCGTCTGTTGCCGGTTGGGCGAAGCCGGATCCTGTCTCGCTGTTTTCGTCGATTGGCCTGGGCTTCTTGTTCCTGCTCGCCGGCTATGAGTTGGACCCGGCGCTGCTGCGGGAGCGGGCCGGGCGGTTGGCCGCCACGTCGTGGCTTGTGAGTCTGGCTGCAGCCGCTGCCCTGCTGGGTGTCCTGTACGCGGTGGGGTGGGTGGACTCGCCGGTGGTGGTCGCGATTGCGCTGACTACAACGGCGCTGGGCACGCTGCTGCCGATCCTTCGTGACAACGACATGCTGGGCGGTCGGTTCGGCCGCTACGTGTTCGCTGCCGGCGCGGTGGGGGAGCTTGCGCCGATCGTGGCGATGGCGTTGTTCCTCGGCACAAGGGGTTCCTTGGTCGAGGCGATCGCCCTCGTCGTGTTCCTCGTGATCGCGTACGTGGTCGCGGTGCTGCCCGGTCACGTCCGGGCCACGCGTATCGGGCAGATCATCCTCGACGGGGAGCACTCAACGTCGCAGACGACGCTGCGGCTGGCGATCGCGCTGCTCTTCGTGCTCCTGCTCGCCGCAAGCGACCTGGGGTTCGACAACGTGTTGGGTGCATTCGTCGCCGGGATGGTGCTGCGCCGCTGGTCACCCGGTCGCGTCGACCTGCTCGAGGCGAAACTCGACGCGGTGGGGTACGGCTTCTTCATTCCGATCTTCTTCGTCTATTCGGGGATGACCCTCGACGTCGAGGCCATCATCGCCAACCCTGCGCCGATGTTGGTCTTCTTTGCTGTGATGTTCGTTGTGCGTGGCCTGCCGGCGCTGTTCTGGTACCGGAGGGACTTACCCCGGATCGAGAGGGTCCAGATGGTGTTCATCACCGCCACCGCCCTCCCGCTGCTCGTCGCGCTCACCGCCGTCGGAGTTTCTAGCGCCACCATGACAACAGCGGCGCAGGCTGGCGTCATCGGGGCCGGAGTTCTCTCGGTGCTCGTGTTCCCCCTTGTCGCAGTAGGGCTTCAGCAGCGCAAGTCCGCGGCCAGTTCCTCGCAACCCGACCCGGGCCCAGAGAACCGTCCGAGCGAACCCCGCGCATAGTGCCGCTCACGTGCGCTGACGGTCAGGTGACGCGCTGGCCCTTCCGTTCATCGCATCGAGGTTCGGCGAGTCAAGTGTGCTGAGCGGTCTCGTTGTCGCCGCGTCGCTGAGCTTCGGCGAACCGTACTGCGCAGGACCGTTGGCGGCCGTCGACCAGCTACTGGGCAGCCAGCCGGTGAGGACGACCAGGGGTCGGCAACCCCTAATGTCACGTGTGCGGGCGGGGCAACTGTGCGAGCTGCACGAGGGCGGCCACGAGCACGACAGCACCGAGTGTGATGAGCCCATACCGCGCCCCGCGGACTGGGAAGTGCGCGCTGATGCCTACGAGGAAGAGCACGCTGGCGAGGAACAGGGTGGTCCGGACGTACTTGTCGGCCGTCACGTCGTCGGCCGTGCCCGCGGCGTACGCATCGTCTGCCTTTTCGTCCAGCGCCTTGGCCTCCGCGAGCCGCGGCTGGCGGTACTGGGGCATGTAGGTCGGGCCGCGAGGTGCGGTTAGGTTCGTGTCAGGACGTGTGGCGCGCCAGGCGTTGAACGCGACCGCGAACTCGGGACGGAAGCGGCGCGCCGCAAGGGCCATTGCGTGCTCGTCCCCGGCCACGTAGGCGTCGAACCAGGTTTCAAAGGTCGAAAGGTCGAAGTTTCGGTCTTCCCTTGCGTCGAGATCCGCCCGGCTCGCGTCCGTCCTCGCCTCCACGGCCGCCGTCAACCAGTCGGAGGACTCGCCGTTCCACTTCGCCGCCGCGTAGCCCGACCAGGCCGCCGCCAGAGTTACGAGCGAGAGGAGGACCGCCTCTGCGATCGATACGATCCAGTCGCGTCGGTCGGCGGCGTGATGGGCGCTGCTGTGCTTGGCATGTTCGGAGATCTCTCTCCCAGCCTCGGTCCCCGACAGTCCCTCGGACACGTCGGCCTCCTCAGCAGCTCAACGTCACGGCCGGTCGATGACGGTTCACGGTCGCCGTCACCCGCCGTGATCGCAACGCTCCGAGAGCGGTTCTCCAGCGCCGGCCAGATATACCCGCCAGCTATCCGTTCCTCGGCTTGCACCGTTGTCGGCCGTGGGCTCGCGCAACCACACTCACGCGAAGTCTACGGTCCTCGACCCCACTTCAGACCGACGAGAACCCCAGGCAGGCCGACCCGAACAATTCCGCAGTCGGGATCGGGCAGGCGATCGCATGCCGCAGAGCGCGGCGAAGGCGGCGTTGCTATGCAGGCGCTGCGGGTTGTCGCTGGCGGTGGTGAGGGGCTGGCCTGCTGTTTCGTGGCCAACACCGATCAGGGTTGGGGGAGCATGCAGCGCCCACGGCATGCCCCAGTGCTAGCCCGGCGCTTTCACGGTGGTTGGCTGTGAGGTCGTGTTGGTGAACTGAAAGGTGCTCCTGACCAGCGACGATGTGGTTTGTCTAGGACCATGTCGTGCGTAATCGAGGAGCACCTTCGAGGTGGAGAAGGCACACATCGAGCGGTGAACCCCGGGCCGTCGGTCGAGTCGCCGGGACGAGCAGCGGCCTCGACAGCTTGTCGTGGTCGCCGGTAGGAGCCGGGCTGCTCGGGTCGCCGGGTCCATGACCAGATCACGGCACAGCCCGATTCCAAAACCTGTCCCGACTAGGAAAGTCGCCACCCCGCCAACAGCTTCACCGCGGCATCGGCGCAGGCACCTGCAGCGCGCCGCCGGGCTGGCCCGCGAGCTGGGCAGGCGTTCGAGCAGGCACAGGGCGCCATCAAGCAGCAGGGCTACAACGTGCGAGAGGACCCAGCCGCGAGCGAAGGCGCACTCTAGAGCCATGGCCTGGCGGTGTGGAAAGTGCGACGGCGGGGGCCTCCCTGTCCACAAACGGGATGAACCGATCGGAGGCTGAACTCGTAGTGACGAAGGGCCCCAGTTGTTTCCGTCGATAGGCGACGCGATGGACACGCCCGGAATCACGGGCCCTCCGGCCTGCTGAGTGTGGGGGTCTGGTCCACAGTGAATTGAACGAATCTTCGAGAGGGGAAGCGATGAGCGTCCGGAGTCTGACCCAAGCTGAGGCTGAGGGGCGCTCGAGCCTGCTGACGGTCGAGCGGTATGGCGTTGCCGTCGACCTGACCGACCTGACGACCGGCTCGCGGGTTCGGTGTGAGTCGACGATCACCTTCGACTGTAGCCGCCCCGGAGCCGAGACCTTCGTCGACTGTGTGGCGGAGGTTGATAAAGCCGTGCTCAACGGGGTCGCGCTGCCGGCGGCCGTCGAGGGCCGGATCGCACTGGCCGGTCTCGGCGAGCGCAACGTCCTCACTGTGGTCACTGTCCCCGACTGCTCGACCGATGAGCAGGGTGTTCACAAGGCCGTCGATCCCGCCGACGGCGAGGTGTATGCCTACACGGACTTCGAGCCCGACCACGCCCGCTACGTCTGGGCGTGTTTCGATCAGCCCGACCTCAAGGCCCCGCACGCGTTCACGGTGACCGCCCCGGCCGCCTGGCTGGTGCTGACCAATAGCGGCAACCCGCGGATCGAAGACGTCGGGTCCGCGCGGCGCTGGACCTTCCCGCCGACTCCGCCATTGGCGACCTACAACACGGTGATCAACGCAGGGCCGTACTACGAACTGCGTCGCAGCGGCGCGGGTCACGACCTCGGCCTCTTCGCTCGCCGGTCACTGGCTCCGATCCTTAACCGGGACGCCGACGAGCTCTTCACCCTGACCACCCAAGGGCTCGAGTTCTTCGCCGACAAGTTCGGCATGCCGTTTCCGCAGCACAAGTACGACCAGGTCTTCACGCCCGAATTCCCTGGCGCGATGGAGAACTTCGGCTGCATCACCTGGATGGACTGGTTCCTGCGCCGGACCACCCCGACGCGTGCGGAGTGGGACATCTTCTCGCGGTACCTATTGCATGAGCTCGCGCACATGTGGTTCGGCAACATCGTCACGATGCGCTGGTGGGACGACCTGTGGCTCAACGAGGCGTTCGCGGAGTTCGCGAGCAACTGGGCCGCGGTGTGCGCGACGTCCTACACCGACGCCTGGACCGCGCATCTGGCCGGCGAGAAGCTCAATGCCTATTTCGTCGACCAGGGACCGACCACGCACCCGATCCGCCAGCCTGTGCCGGACGTCGCCGCGGCTGAAGCGACTTTCGACGCCATCACCTACCCCAAGGGTGCGTCGGTGCTGCAACAGCTGATGACGTATGTCGGTGAGGCAGAGTTCTCCGCGGGGCTGACCAGCTACTTCGCCAAGCATGCCTGGGGCAACACCACGCTGCATGACCTGATCGATGCGGTCGCCGAGTCGAGCGGACGTGACCTGGACCAGTGGCGTGCGGGGTGGCTGGAAACCGCAGGTACCGACCGGCTGACCCTAGATCACGACGGGGATAGTTTCGTCCTGGTCGCGAAGGGCCCCGGTGGGCCGCCGCGGCCGCAGGTGCTTGCCGTCGGCGCCTACCGCGGACAAGGCGACCGCCTCGAGCGGGCGGCACTCGTCGAAGTCGAGGTCGCGGGCGAACGGACTCGGATCGACCTGCCGGCCGACGCGGACCTTTACCTGGTGAACGACGAAGACCTGACCTTCGCCTCGACGAGACCCGATGCCACGACCAGGGACGCGTTCTTCGGCAACGCCGCCCGCCTGCCCACACCCATCTCGCGGAGTGTCGCGGTCGCGACCGCCTGGGACATGCTGATCAACGCCGAAGCGTCGGCCGCCCAGGCCGTGCAGTGCCTGACCGGGGTGCTCGCGGTCGAAACCTCCGCGTCGGTGATCGAGCCGTATCTCGACCTGGCTGTCGAGGCCGCAGACCTGTGGAGCCCCGACTCGGAGCGGGACGTGCTGATGCGGGCAGTAGCGGCGGCGTGCCGCAGCCTCTCCGGCGTCGGCGCCTACCGCAAGGCGGCGCTGCGTGGCTTCGCCCGAGCCGCAGCCGACCTCGAGGAGGTTGGGTGGCTCCAGGTCGAGGCCGGTGAGGACGTCGATCTCCAGTGGCGGGCGCTGGTCCGCAAGGCTCAGCTCGGCAGCCCGACCGCTACCGAGGCTCAGGCGCTGCTCGACCGGGATCCGGACCCCGACGCTTGGATCAGCAGGCTTCAGGTCCGTGCGGCGACCCCGGACCCGGCTGAGAAGAAGGCGGTGTGGCAGGCGCTGGTGACGGAGCGCGCGGTCCCGCTCCCTTCGGTCTACTCGGTCGCGGCGCCGTTCTGGAGCGCCGGCCAGGACGACCTGCTGAGGCCCTATGCGGAGGCCTACCTCGAGCTCGTGCCGACCATCCACCGTGGCGGAGCCATACCGGCGAAGACCTTCACCAGACACCTCTTCCCGCAGTTCGGTATCGACCTGACTTTCGTGGGACGGGCGGAGGCCCTGGCGGCAAAAGCTGTCCCGGTCGTCCGCGCGAACCTCCTGGGGCGGGCCGACCGGATCAGCCGCATGCTGCGCTCCCGCGGCTGAGGTCCTTCCGGAGGGCAGCCTGCGGTCGGTGTCACGACCCAAGCCTTTTGCAAAAAGCGGGTGTTGTGGGGTGCCGGCGATGGTGCTCGTCCGCCGAGCCGGTTGTACTGAGGGACACCGGGCTCGCTGAGGCGCATCTCCGACGGTCGATATGCCAGCATCAGAGGCGGGACGATGCCGCACGGCACGGCCTCTGGGCGGGCGCGCGGCATCCGTCTTTTGCCGTACGACGCGCGGACGAAGGGGGAATAGTGCACAGTTCAGATAGCACCCCTCTGCCAGTCCACCGGTTCTGCCCGCTGCGCGACCCTGACGACGGCGTCGACCGGGTCGGGGTTGTGGTGTGGCCGTCGTTCGGGCAGCCGGCCGATCCGCGAGCGGCGAGGCGAGACGATGCCCCGGGTACGGCGGACTGACCCCGCCGCGGTCCGGCTGCCGCCGGATCTGGTCGGGCCGTTCGACGTCGAGCTGACCCGTGCGGTCGAGGAGATCCCCGGCCCGAACGCACTGCCCGGCGGCAGCCGGTACGAACCGAAGTTTGACGGATTTCTTCACTGAACCGTGTCTACTGTCGTCGTGGTCAGTTGACGAACGGGGTCGGAGTCGATGGGAGTCCTGTGGCTAGGAATGCCAGACCCAACCTGGCGAAACCGACGCTCACCGCACGGCGCACTGTGTGCATCTGCATCACCGGTCACCTTGCGTTCCCACGTACTGCTGCATCCACTGGTTGCCGGCGCCAAGCGTGGTCGACCGGGCACCCTTCGGCATGATGGACACGACCCGTAACTCGGTGTCCAGATGCACCACGAGTTCCCTCACCCCCGCGTACTGTGCATTGAGTTGGTTGATGGCGAAGGTGTCCGAGGCATCCAGCCAGGTCATCACGGCCCACTTCTGCATCGGAGTGTCGACCGGCTTAGACAACCGGAGCTCCACGACGGTCCCGATCCGCGCACGGCTATCGGCCCGTGTCCACGGGCCATGCTGGAAGATGACGTACGACGCCTTCGACAGAAGCGCCTTCATCTCTGGCCGGGCAGATACCGAGGCATCGATTGCCCCACGAGTGTTCTCAGGCAGCGCGACGACGGATGGGGCCGCCGGCAGGGGGGCAGGTCGAGCGTTTTCGTTTGGCGGCGGCCCGACTTCGACGGAAGGTGTCGCCGCCGGTTTGGGTGCTTCGCCAGCCCCTACGATGACGATCGGAATCAGGGCCACAGCACCTGCTGTGACCAGTGAACCTGCTAAGAGTTTGAGCCCGAGCCTCATGAGTTCCTCCCCTTGGAGATCATCGGGCGAACGGCGGTAGGCAGCGCCTGGAGCTCCGGAACGTATGCGGCCAGGCACCTTGGGTCAATGGGTCTAGTCCAGGGTCTGGCGAAAATTGCAGGAAGTTGCGGCCCTCCGAGCCGGGGCATCAGGCCGCTTCTGTTCCGCAGTGGTCCCGTTGGACCACGTGCGCTGGAGCCTGAATCCGTTCACTCGAGTTGTGTCGAGACCTTGCGCCACCGACATGTTCGCGCCAGCAGCGTCTGCTCTTCACCCACCGGCCAACGCGCCAACCGGCCCGCTGAAGAGTTCAGTCAACTAGCCGCTGCACCATCGTTCGGCGCGGTGACCAAGCGAGGCTGTGGTCACGGCAGCGCAAAGACCTGACCGATCGATTCCCCGACATCGCCGCGGCCGCCGTTCGCCAGATCGACGACGGCGTCGTACTGGACGGCGAGCTGCTGATGTTGGTCGACGGCCGGCTGTCCTTCGACGCCTTGCAGCGCCGCATGGTCACATCACCGGCCAACGCAAGGCAGCTGGTCGCCGCCGTACCGGCGTCGTACGTCGCGTTCGACCTGCTCGCGGTGGCCGGGGTCGACCTGCGCACCCAGCGGTGGACCGTACGCCGTGGCTGCCTGGCGCAGCTCGCCACCAGTTGGGCACCCCCGCTGCAGCTGACACCGGTCACCGCGGACTTCGCCGAAGCCCGGGAGTGGTTCGACGGATTGCCCGCGGCGATGGACGTCGAGGGTCTGGTCGTGAAGGGGGCGGCCACCCGGTACGTCGGAGGCCGCCGCGAGTGGCTGAAGATGAAGCACAAGGCCACCCGTGAGTTTTTGATCGGTGGTGTGATCGGGCCGATCACACGGCCCGAGGTGGTGATCGTCGGCCTGTACCGCGGCGGCGATCTGGTCGTCGTCGGCCGCACCGTTCCCCTCAGCCCAGCCCAGTCGGCCGAGCTCGGCGCGGTGCTGACCCCAGCCAAGCCGGGCCATCCGTGGCCGGACGAGGTCACGTCGCAGCGATGGGGCGGGAAGGACTTCAAGAAGCCGTTGACCAAGGTCGAGCCGCTCGTCGTCGCCGAAGTCGCGGCCGATCCCGCCACACAGACTGGCCAGGTCCGCCACTCGATGAGGTTCGTCCGCTTGCGACCCGATCTCACTCCCGACGATCTCGACCAGCTCGATTCCTGAGCCGTGCCCGCCTGGCACGTGGGGGTGGTGTCCTGCCTAGCGCACCGCCACTCGGCGCGGCGGCCGTGGAGGGGGGTGATTCCGTCGGCGACGCTGCTGGTGTCCGTGGCGCGTGGCAGGCTGGCAGGCATGTGTGGTCGATACGCCTCGGTGGCCAGCCGCGCCGATCTGCTCGCGCGGTTCGTCGTCGACGAGAGCAACGCCGACGAACCGCGGGGCCAGGACTTCAACGTCACCCCGACCAAGGACAACCCGGTGGTGATCGCCCGCATCCCTGACAACGCCGGCGAGGCTGCGGATCCGGTGCGCGAGCTCCGGGCGTTCCGCTGGGGTCTTTTACCGTTCTGGGCGAAAGACATCAAGCTCGGCGCGATGATCAACGCCCGCGCGGAGACCGTCCACGAGAAGTCGGCCTACCGGCGGGCGTTCAAGTCGCGGCGGGCGCTGATCCCGGTCGACGCGTTCTACGAGTGGCTCGAGACCGACGAGGTCGGCAAGTCGGGCAAGAAGCTGAAGCAGCCGTTCGCGCTCCGGCCGGTCGACGGGTCGACGCTGGCACTGGCCGGGCTGTACGAGGTCTGGTACGACAAATCGCTCCCCGACGACGACCCGAACCGGGGTGTCCCGACGTACACGATCATCACCACCACCGCGACCGACAGCGTCGGCCGGGTCCACGACCGCATGCCGATGGCGATCGCCCCCGATCACTGGGGCGAGTGGCTCGACCCCCGCAACCACGACGTCGACCAGCTCCGGGCGCTGATGGAACCGCCAGTCGACGGCAGCCTCGACATGTACGCGGTGTCCAAGGCCGTGACAACGTGAAGAACAACGGGCCGGAGCTGCTGGAGCCGCTCCCGGCTACCGAGGTCTAGACAGTAGGTTGCAGGCGGCGAGGGGAGAGATCAGGTGCCCAGGATGAGGACGTCGACCGCTTTCGGGGTCGACATCGGCGGCAGCGGGATCAAGGGCGCCATCGTCGACCTGGAGACGGGCGACCTGGCCGCGGAGCGGGTGAAGTACCTGACGCCCAACCCGTCCACTCCGGAGCCCGTCGCCGAGGTCGTGGCCCGGCTGGTCAAGGAGGCCGGGTGGACCGGTGAGCTGGGTGCGACGTTCCCGGCCGTGATCAAGAACGGGGTGGCCAAGACCGCCGCGAACGTCGACAAGAGCTGGATCGGGACCGACGTCGAGAAGGTCTTCACCGACATCACCCACTGCGACGTGACCGTGCTCAACGACGCCGACGCGGCCGGCATCGCCGAGGCCCGGTTCGGCGCGGCCAAGGGCGTCGACGGCGTGGTCATCCTGCTCACCTTCGGTACCGGTATCGGCAGCGCGCTGCTGCTCGACGGCCAGCTCGTGCCCAACACCGAGCTCGGTCACCTCGAGCTGGACGGGTACGACGCGGAGAAGAAGGCCTCCTCGGCGGCGAAGGACAACGAGGGCCTGTCGTACAAACAGTGGACCAAGCGGGTGCAGCGATACCTTCGGCACGTGGAGAACCTGTTCACCCCCGACCTGTTCGTGGTCGGCGGCGGGGTCAGCAGGAACGCCGACAAGTGGGTGCCGCTGCTCGAGATCTCCACCCCGGTGAAGCCGGCTCAGCTGCTCAACAACGCCGGCATCGTCGGCGCGGCGATGGCCGCGCACGAGAAGTTCACCGAGTAGGTCGACTACAACCCTGCGCCGGCATCGGCGGCGGCTCGCCCGCCGTTCCGCGAGCGTCCGCGGCCGCCGGTAGCTCGAGGGGAGCTGCGGCGGCAGTCAGCGCGGGTGAGCTCAGCTCGGGGACGTACTTGTAGATGGTGGCGCGGCTGACGCCGAGCAGCCGCGCAATCGAGTACACCGTGTTGTCCGGGTTGCCGAGCAGGTCGCGGGCGTGCTGGACCTGTTCGGTGGTCATCGCCGGCGGCCGGCCGAGGCGAGCGCCGCGGGCGCGGGCGGCGTCGAGGCTTTCGCGGGTGCCCTGGACGATCATCTCTCGGATGAACTCGCCGAGGGAGGCGAAGACGTGGAAGACCAGCCGGCCGCCGGGCGTGGTGGTATCGAGTGCCTCATGCAACGACTTGAACCCGATCTCGCGTCGGCGCAGATCGCCGACGATCGCGATCAGATCCTGGAGGTTGCGGCCGAGCCGCCACAGTTCAGTGACGGTGATGGTGTCGTGGGCCGGGCGAACTCGAGGCACTTCCGCAGCTCGGGCCGTTCGGCGTTCTTGCCGCTGAGCTTCTCCTGGAAGATCCGGCTGCATCCACCCGCGCTCAGGAGGTCGAGCTGGCGGTCCAGGTTCTGATCACGAGTGGAGACCCTGGCGTAGCCGAGGAGCATGCCGCCGCCGATGACACCGAGTGGGTCAGGATCGAGCAGCAACGCGGCGCGGTGGTCGAGATCGGTACCGGTCACGCCGCTGACTGTACGAAAAGGGTGAGCGTGGAGTTGTTGGACACTCCGACTTTGCAACACGTTTCACGACAGTCCGTCCGCGGCGTGTCGAGGTTCTGGCCGGCCAACTGCTGGAGGTGTCGAGAAACGATCGATTCCCAACACCCCATCCAACGTCAATCCGATCCGAGCGCTCATGGGGAGTGCGGAAGAAGCGGTGGCTTTCGAGCCGCGCACTGCTCCGACTCACCACAAAGAGCGCCCACGTCTATAACTCCATGACCCTCGACAACTACCCGACGTCGCCGGCCGCCCGGGCGATACTTGGAGAATGAGCCAGTCGGATCTGCCCGAGTTCGATCGAGCGCAGCTTCATGCGATCGAGGTGCTGCGTGGCGGTGGGGCTGTTGTCGTGACCAACCCCAGTCCGATGACGTACGGCGTGGTGGCCCGCGATCCCCGGGCGGTGAATCTCCTGAAAGGCCGCCCCGCCAACCAGCCGGTCGGAATCTCGGTCCATACGGCTGCCGCTCACGATCAGCTCTTCCGGTTCCTCGACCTCCGGACCGACGCCCGCGCTGCGGTCGATTTCGCTCTCGCCGAGCGGATTACCGTACTGGCGCCGATCCGGTCGGACCCGACGATGCCCGAGTGGCTGGCGCCGGCCATCCAGGACGGCTGGGTGGTGTTCTTCGACGGATCCTGGGGTCCACTGGCGCTGCTGTGGCTGACCTTTCCCTTCCTGTACGGAAGTAGCGCCAGCCGGACCGGCGAAGCCCCGGCTGCCTCCGCCGCCGAAGTCCGCGCGCAGTTCCCGGCCGACACAGTCATCATTGACGCCGACCACCTCCGTACGCCGGCCGCCGTCCACGGAGCCAGCACGATGATCCGCGTCGACCCGGACGGCCTGCTGACCCTGCATCGATCAGGTATCCAGGACCAAGCGGCCGGCGGACCCGGCGTACTCCTGGACCGACTGCGCGAGTTCAAGTCCGCGATCGGCGGCCTGGACCCAGCGACCAGTACGCCGATGGGCAACACCTATCTGTCTACCGCAGTGACTGCCAGGCAGTTGGTGCCGAGGACGCGCATCCTGCTGGAGTTCGCACGAATGCCCAACAAGAACGCGGACGGGCCGCGGGTGTACGACGTCCTGAGAGCGCACGCCGGTTGCAACCAGATGGGCACAGCCGCCGCTGCCGGCGAACTGCTGGCCAACGGGAGGCTGTGGATCGACGGCATCGGCGGCACCCAGGTCGGCTGCGAACCGGCCCTCCGGGCTCAGGAGGAATGGTTGAAGACCTTTCTGATGAGCAATCCCAGCTGGCACGTAGACGGCGACGAGCTCACGCTCGCGTCAGACGGTACGACGATCAGGCTGCTCGACAAGAAGATCGCCGAACCCGACTTCCCGGTCGACGGGATCAGGTGGAAGGTCGTCACCACCATCTCCAACGCCGACCTGCGCCACTACCGCTATCACGCCGAGCAAGCGTGGATCTCCTTCGACGGCAACCGCCTGACCGGCTGGACCGGTTGCAACGAACTCTCCGGCACCGTCACCCGCTCCAACACAGAACTGACCTTCACCGCCGTCGCCACCTCCGGCCACCCTTGTACAGGCGAAACAGCCGACGTAGAAACCGCGATCCTGTCCACCCTCGGACCTGCAGTCACCTACACCATCGACCACAACCAAATGATCCTACTTGCTCCATCCGGCATCGGCCTCGACCTCAAGGCGGATTCAGAGCGGTAGTCCGTTGTCATCGGCCGTCAGCACCTGAGGCTTGACTTCGTCAGGAAAGCGATCAGTTCCCCATCGGCCTGCGCGATGATCGTCCCGTGCGCCGAGGCAGTCGCCGACGATAAGACACGCGGCATAAGCAGAGCTCTCGATGTCTGAGGCAGGTTGCTGGCTGCGCTGTTTGGGGTAGTTGTAGGGCTCCCGCGGGTTCGGCCGAACTCACCGAGGACGAACTCGAGCAGCTCCTTGACCTGTCCATCGATCCAACTGAGGTCCCCGCAAGCAAGCGCAAATCGTGGGCGCCTGTTGGTTCGATTCGGCTCGGAGGCAGAGTCGCAGCTAGAGCGTAAGTACCAGAGTGGCCTTTATAGCGGAGACTCTGCGTATCGAACTCGCGCGTATTCGGTCCGCACGCCTGGCCGGGCGGGTCATCTGGGCGCCAGCTGCACCGGGGGTGATCAGTCGGCCGAGGGCGCCCGGTGATGGAACCTCTTGCGGCCCTGGATTCGGTGGTGGTCCGCGCTCTCGGTTCGTTCCTGCCCCGGGTGGGCAGATAGTAGCGGGGAACTAGGACGGGATGCCTGGAGCGCTTCGGGCGTGCATGAGTCCCTTATTGTTCTCGTCTTCTGAACGGATGCCGGTGCGAACATCATTCGCGCAGCGCCAGGCGAAGTAGCCGGGTCCTGATCGGATACGACGAGGTTCGGCGCGCCAGCCGGGAAAGCTGCGACAAAGGCGAGCACTTGACCGACGAGGAGATCACCGGCGGATCAAGAAGATCCGCCGCTACTGACCACCGCCCGGCCCGTGGCCGCTGACCGTTAGTCGATCTGCCTCGGCGAGCAACAGATCACCGAACGGCTGGAACCCGATCTGTCGGCTGTACAGGCCGCTGATGACGCGGTGGATCGTTCCCCACTCCCAGATCGCCGTGGCGTCTACACCAGTGTGGGTGGCCAGCCGCTTCGCCCTGGCGTGCAGGTCGTCGCCGGCGTCGGGATTGCATCGGATGATGGTGCAAGGTCGCATGCTCGCTCAGCGCGCAGGCCACCCGGATCGATGAGCTTGAACGTGCCGTCCGCCGCCTGAAGCACGTTGAGGTCGTGGACGTCGCCGTGTACGAGCACGGCGTGTCGGTCATCGTGGGCGCAGCGGCGACGGTCCAGGCACGCGAGAGCGTCCTCGACTGTCGCTTCCGAGCACGCCTGACCCGTCTCTTCCCACAGTCGCGGCAGCAGGTCGGAATACTCGCGTGTCTTGTCGGCGCCCGTCGGCAGGTCGACATCGGGGCTGACCGGCCGCCAGAGCCGGACAGCGACATCGCACATCATGTCGTGCCGTGTCGCGGGATCAGGCACGACGTCGCAGATGGCAGCCCCGAGTCGCTCGAGCAAGAGTGCGCCGCGGTCGAGGTCGTCGCGCAGCAGGCTCGCGCAGCCGTCGCCGTCGGCGAGGCGCAGCGCGGTCGCCTCGAAGGTGAGATCGCGCTGAGTCCCCGGAACGCCGACCTTGAGGACAGCCGCCGTTCCGTCAGCGAGTGTCGCCTCGACGACGAGCGCCGCGTGGCCGCCGCGCAACGTGGCGCCGATGGTCAATGACCACTCCTGCGCTAGAGATTCCACGATCGAGGGCAGCTCGTCGAGCCACGCGGCGTTTCCGTCGGCGACGACCTTGTTCCACACTTCATCGGGAATGTCGAGCATCACGTGGGCTCCTAATGCGACGAGACTCGATCACCAGTCTGGGCCAACGTCAGGCCGGTGCCTGCCGGTCGGCGCGGTCGTCGGTGACGGGCCGGACCTGGCCGGGTTCGTGCCAGCCGACGTGCACGCCGCCGCTGGTGCCGTTGGCGGTGGCGAGAAGTGCCTGCCACTGTCCGGTGTCGGTGCGGCGCTGGTCGACCAGGAGAGCCGGCGCGGGCCGACGCGTAACGCCAACCTTGCCCGGTTCCCGGTCAGGAGACCACCTGACATGACGCCGGCTATCGGCTCTCAAGCGACGGGATCTGCATCTCATGCAAGCACTCCCGTCTTGTGGTCGTCCAGGCGATCGTGGACGTCGACAGTATCCCGAGCTTCGTGGCGACGTCCCACGCGCTCCTCGACCAGATACCCGAAGCATCGCGAGACGAGGACCATGAGCTTGTTCGGCCGGCGCTGAATTCTCGGCGGACCTGGACGTTCTCAGGGCAAAACAGGTCGAGCCGCCTACGCCGGCCTGGTCGCGTTCGTGGTGCCGGTCGTGGTGCGAAGTGGTGTCAACCCATCGGGACAGATGGCCGTGGTGCGAACACAGCGAGGGCAAAGTTGCTGGTGGAGACCAGATGCGACGGTGTCGTTCTTCCTCGTGATGAGAAGGTCGGCAGTCGCATTGCTTCGCTTACCGGGCAGCCCCTCCCAGCACAGTGTGATCCGCCAGCAGATGCGCGACACCCTGTCCGCCGACTTACCCACGACCGACTGGAAGCAAGGCGACCCTGGGCGCCGGCCAACGCACGGATCTGGCCGGTGAGCGGACGTTGCCAAATGCTTGCACTGCGATGATGTCTCCGTGACGAGCGACCGATTCGCCGACCGACTGGACGCCGCTACCACGAGGATGACGACGAGACCGTCGGCGTGTTCGAGTCGACCCCCGCCGACCAGGACTGCCTATGGCTCTCCGGCCGACTGTTTCGTCGCCTGGCTGGCGTAGCTGCGGCCTATGAGGGCAAGCGAGCGATGGCCATGCCGGCGAGGATATCGACGATTGCGGTTGGCGCACGTCCCGATTCCGCAGTGACGTGCCGGCGCTGTTGACCGTCGTACGTCCGCTCATGCCGCTGTTGGTGAAACGCGATCATGCCGGGTTTCCAGGCGCGATCGCGACTTCGCCAGCGTGCGCCGTCTCGCGCCACTCACGTGGTGAGAGTCCGTACTCGGCGCGGAAGAGGCGCCCGAAGCTGGATGCATCGCGAAATCCCCAGCGTTGGGCCACAGAGGCGATGGTGACGTGCTGAGACAGGCCACGGCCGAGCTCGTCTCGGCACGCCTCCAGGCGGCGGCTGCGGATCCACTCGCCGAGGGAGATGCCGCCGGCGGCGAGGACGTTGTACAGGTGGCGGACGGAGATGTGTTGTTCGGCCGCGATTTGAGCGGCGTTGAGGGTCGGATCGCCCAGGTGCGCACGCACGTACTCCAAGATCCGCATCTGCAACGTGGCCCGCAGTGATTCCCTGCCCGCCGTTGAGGTGACGTCAAGGTGCGTGCTGATCACTGCCCGGATGAGTTCCATAGAGGGCTGGCTTACCGCGTCGGCCCCGGCGTCGGCGAACGCTCTCGGCCGGCCCGCGAGGTGCCGGAAGTAGACCGCGGCCAAGTCTGCGACCGGATGTCCAGGACTCAGTCGCGTTGCCGTCACCTGCCGCACGACATCCCACGGCAGGGCCAGCTTCTCCAACGGCATGCGGAACTGGTGCTGTCGGTAACCCTCGGAGTCGACCAGTGTGTACTGAGATGTCGAGCTGTAAACCACCAGGTCGCCCGGGCGCACAACAGCTTCGCGGCCCTCTTGAACGACGAGGCTGGATCCACTGATCTGCAGACCAAGCATCAGGCTGGGTGCCAGATCATCGCGCGCCAGGCGCGGGGTTCGCTCGACTTTGGTGACATTGGAATGGATGGAGGACATCCTCAGCGCACCAAGGTCGGCGAGTGTGCCTCGCACGACAGGGCCTGGTTCGGGGAAGTCGAGCTCTACCGGAATGATCCTGGCGGCCACCGCTCGCATGGATGCGGCCCGCGCGCCGGCCGCAATCGTGCTCGAGTCGACAATCGAGATCACGGCTTAATCCTCCGTAGTCGCCCCTGCTCGCCGGACGCAGGCTCAGCGTGCCGCGGGCCGGGAACGACAGGCGCTATCGGCGCCGGCTCGCACAGACGATGCTACGCGCTCTCGGAGATCGGTCACTGGGAGCGCATACCGCGCCGAGTCCGACCCTAGGTCGACCTACCGAGGCTCTGTCCGGCGATGGCCGCTACCTCAGCGTGGTGGCGGCTGGTCGAGCTCTTGCCGCTGCCGGTCGGTCATCCCGTACGGCGCGAAGGAGGCGGTGGACCATTTGTGCACGGCTATCTGCACGTTGTGCAGGATAACGCGCGCAACGGCACCGGCGGCTGCGGCCGGCCCTAGCGTCTATTCCGACACCACGAACGGTGTCCTCGGCGGGCGGCCCTCACGCCATCATCTGGCCGCACGCCGA
This sequence comes from Kribbella sp. VKM Ac-2568, assembly GCF_004345365.1. Classification (GTDB taxonomy): domain Bacteria; phylum Actinomycetota; class Actinomycetes; order Propionibacteriales; family Kribbellaceae; genus Kribbella; species Kribbella orskensis. Next base: position 4,217 of record NZ_SLVF01000016.1, on the reverse strand, counting down.
GCAGGTCAACGCCGCGCTGTCGAAGCTCCTCTCCTGGTTCGACACCGCCGCTGCCCTCCCGCCCGGCGAGCCCGCCGAGCAGATAACGCCACCCGCAAAGGACAAGCCATGCGTACACCGAAGAAGTCACTCCCCGCGGCCGTCGCGGCCCTCACCGCCGGCGTGCTCGCGCTGGGCATCGGCACCGCCACCGGCAGCAGCGCGCAAGCTCTGCAGAACGACAAGCCGCTCAAACCGACGATCGTGCTCGTGCACGGCGCTTGGGCTGACGGCTCGAGCTGGTCTGCCGTCACATCAAAGCTGCAGAGCGCCGGATACACCGTCGATGTCGAGGCAAACCCGCTGCGTGGCCTCGCCTCCGACGCGCAGTACCTGCGTGATCTGCTGGCCACCATCCCTGGCCCGGTCGTGCTCGTCGGGCACTCCTACGGCGGCATGGTGACCACCAGCGCTGCCACCGGCAACCCCAACGTCAAGGCCCTCGTCTATGTGGATGCCTTCATCCCCGACCAAGGCGACAGCGTAGGCGCGCTCGCCGCCGCACAGCCCGGCTCCGAACTGGACCCGAACAGCTCGATCACCGCGGTGCCGATCCACGACGCCAGCGGAAACGTCATCAACGCCGACGTCTACATCAAGCCAAATCAGTTCGCTGGCCTCTTCGCCGGTGGCATCCCGGCCAAGCAGGCCGCCGTCTTGGCCGCCACCCAGCGGCCACTGACCGCCAGCACGCTCGGTGAGACCCTCGCCGGTGTTCCGGCGTGGAAGACCATCCCGTCCTGGGACCTCATCGGTACGGCGGACAAGGTGCTGCCAACGGCGGAGCAGAAAATCATGGCGCACCGCGCAGACGCGCACATCACCGAGGTCGACGCGCCGCACCTGTCGATGATCTCCGACCCGGACGCGGTGACCGACGTGATCGTCGACGCCGCCCGTGCCACCAGCTGACCGACCAACCGCCAAGAAATGCACGGGTGGACCACCGTTGTCACGTGCAGCGTCAATGCGATCGACAACGAACCCGACGGCCTGCTGGACCTCTTCCTTCGAGTCACCGAGGCCAGCAGGCAGAAGGGTGTCGAGTACCTCAAGCGGTATGCCGCCCGCACCCAGGACCAGCGTGAAACTTCACTGTGGTCCTAACGACGCGAGTTGGTGTCCAAGAACCTGCGCGATGCCTGAGGCGGGCGCGACCGCATCGCTCAAGGCCCCCGGCCGCGCTTGATCAGTCAACCGCCGGAGGCGGTGTGTGCCGTGGCATCAGCCGTGGCACGAAACCGCCAGCGCCGGTTTCCGAGCGTCTTGATCGCCTCGGCTGTCTCGGTGCCACCCGTCGATTTCGCCTCCGCGGCAAGTTAGGCGTGCCATGAAACCGTGTCAAGTAGAGGGGGAGAAGGCGGGTAGATTAGGGCGGACCCATTAGCCGCGTAGTCTGAAGCGCCGCGTTAGTGCGCTAGAGGAAGGCGCTAGGCCTGGCCTGACCTCAGAGCTTTTTTCTCGTGTATGGGATTGCTCGGCGAAGATGCGCATCCGACCTGACTAGGGTATGAGCAAGGTAAGCACCATGCGGGAGGAAGTGTGGAGACCAAGGTCAGGACGCCGCATGAGGTGTTCTTCATGCCTCAGCGTCTGCTTGTCCCGCTGTTCCAGCGTCCGTACGTGTGGACGCGCGAGAACCAGTGGACAATGCTGTGGGACGACATCCGTCGCCACGCCAACCTCAGGCACTCGGGCATGCGTTCCAGCCCTCATTTCCTTGGGGCGGTAGTCCTGCAGAATCAGTCGGCTTCCGTGGGAAATCTGCCGTACTGGACCATCATCGACGGACAGCAACGGCTCACCACGATGCAACTACTTCTCGACGCTGCGCATCAAGCTCTGACGCTGGTGGGCTCGGAGACGCTGGCACGCCAGGTAGAGGACCTGATTCGCAATCCTGAGCACTTCTGCCGCACCGCCGAGGACCGGTTCAAGGTTTGGCCGACCAACCGTGACCGGGCCGCGTTCAACGACGTCATGGCTGCGACGCTTCCGGTGGACTACTCACGGCTCTCGCACCAAGACAGCCGCATGACGCAGGCGCACCAGTTCTTCAGCGACGAGATGACGGACTGGTTGTCGGGGGAAAGCAGCGAATCCCGCGCCGAGGCCCTGACCCAGGTGTTGCTCAACGGATTGCAGCTGGTGGTGATCCAGCTCGAGGCCGACGAGGACAGCCAAGAGATCTTCGAGACGCTCAACGCCAGGGGTACGCCGCTGACCGCCGCTGATCTCATCAAGAACTTCGTCTTCCAGCGCCTCGACCTTCCGGCCAACGAGAGCGAGGCCGCCTACGAGAAGTATTGGAAGCTCTTCGAGACCGCATTCTGGGAGAAGGAGGTCGGAGCCGGGCGCAACGCCATGGCCCGCAGCTCACTGTTCCTAAACCAGTGGCTCATCGCCCAGACCGCCGAGCCCATCGGCGTCCGCGAGGTGTTCTCCCGATTCAAGTACTTCACCACACACGATTCGAACGCACCGATGGGCGACCTGCTGCCCACGATCCATCGTGCTGCCCTCAACTACCAGTCGTGGACCGAGGCCGCACGCATCAAGGACGGCGTCCTCGACCGCCTGACATTGTTCGTCTACCGAATCGGCGCGTTGGACTCCGAAGCGACCAAACCCCTGCTCATCTGGCTGAGAGACCCTGCTCTGGAAACGGTGGCTCCTGCCGTCGAGGAACGCTTCCTCACGCATCTGGAGAGCTGGCTCGTCCGCAGGTCCTTGCTCCGCCTCTCGACGCAGAGCTACTCAGACCTGATCGCACTCCTGCTCCACGAGCTCAAGGACAGACCCAGGCAGGAAGCCGCGATCGTCACCGAACGGATCCTTCGAGAGCAGACCTCGGGCAACCTCTACTGGCCCGCAGACGAAGAAGTGCAGCCATGGCTGGCCACCGCGCCCATCTACCGGCGGCTACGTCGTGGTCGGCTGCGCATGGTGCTCGAAGCCATCGAGGACCACTTCCGCGGGTACGACAGCGACCGGCCTTCGTACGCCGGGCAGCGGATAGCTCGCGACCACCACGCGATCGAACACATCTTGCCCCAGCACTGGCAAACCCACTGGCCGGTCGAAGACCTTGCAGCACGCCTCCGGCGAGACAACCACGTTCACGTTCTGGGCAACTTGACTCTCCTTACGCGCGGTCTCAACAGCAAGGTGAGCAACGGACCCTGGCTCGGCGAGAACGGGAAGATTGCCCACCTCGCGCAGCATGACGTGATGCTGATGAACAACAACGTGCGGACATCCGGCGCGGACGGGTGGGACGAGCAGAAGATCGACACGCGGACCACCGAAATGGCCCGTGCGATCCTTGAGATCTGGCCCACCCCACCCGGGCACACGGGCGCCCACTCGGGGGCGGCCACCCAACCCACTTCCTACATCGGTCTGGATGCCCTGATCTCCGAGGGGCTGCTCAAAGTCGGTCAGACCCTCACCGGTCGGGGACGGTTCAGTGACGTCCAGGCGACGGTCCTGCCGGACGGATCGCTGCAGGTGGGCGACAGGATCTACGAGAGCCCCTCCGGCGCCGGCAGTGCCGTACGCAAGAGAAGCACGAACGGGTGGACGTTCTGGGAGGTCGATGCTGGCAACGGCATCAGGCTTGACGACCTCAGGGGCCAGTACTGGGTCCAGTTCGGTGTCGAGGTCGACAACGACGACGAGCAAGGGACGTCGCCGCCCGAGTAAGGAAGTCCAAGCGCTGTGCGAGCATCGGAGAACGTGCCGGCCGGAAACCCTGTGACCACAAGTGTCGGCCGCCCACGCCGACGTGCATCCTTATCGAAGTGAGGCGCAGGCCCACACCCATCGTTGCCAGGACCTCACAACCCGCCCGCTCTCCCTTAGGGCTGGTTGGCCCGGATGCCGACTCATGCGCGTCTATCCGCCGCGATTGCAGCGTTGCTGGCCAATGCAGTTGAAGCGGACGCAACGTCTGGACGTAGCCGCAGGTCGTAAGCTGCGGGCAGCCTCTTTAAGCCTCGATCCACCGATGAGGGCGTTTGAGGGAGCGGGTCGGAACGCGAGAATGCCCTTACGTACTGGAAGAATTTGACTTCTCTAGGATCCAATTCGCACCAGAACGAAGGGCATCTCGTAGATGCAACTGTCTCACACGCCACGGGCGACGTCGGCTGTGTTCGATGATCCGAATCTCATGT
>NZ_SLVF01000015.1 GCF_004345365.1 Kribbella sp. VKM Ac-2568 | reverse complement strand
CACCCCCTACGACCCCACCCAACACCAAGCCCTCCAACGCCTCCTCAACCCCAACCAACACCAGGCGGCTTGACACAGGGCTTCTCTTGACGCACCCCATCCCGACCAGCACCATCACGCAGCGGAGACCGCCAACCACCCGCACCCATGCCGCGGGCAACCACCCGCAGTGCAAGCAAAACGACCAATCCGAGCCATATCCGCGAAGACCACCTGCGTCTCGGACTCTGGCGGACTACCTCGGACGACGGCTCGACGAAATCGGTCGGGCTGATGGGATCCGGCCGGGCGACCAGGCGCGTACGGAGGTCATCCCAGGCGGGCAAGTATCCCGGTTTGGGCTAGCAGGGCGAAGCGGTCGGGGTTGCCCCAGTGTTCGACGATCCGGCCGTTGACGACGCGGGCTACCTCGAAGAGGGCGATGTCGACGGGCGCGTTGCTGGGCGGGCCGAAGAACGGGCCGGTCGCAGTACCGCGGGCTCGACCGCGGAGCCAGACGGTGTCTCCGACCGTCACGGAGTCCTCGATCGTGTAGACGATGTCCGGCATCATCGCGTGGACGTCGCGGATCGCCTGCTTGACGTGCTCGCGGGCCTCCGCGCCGCTGCCGGCGAGGCCGAACTGGTGCTCGATCAGGTCCGGCGAGCAGATCTCGTCGACGATGTCGGCGTTCCCGGCCGCGAACCCCTCCCGCAGGATCCGCTCGAGCACGACGAAGGCTTCCGAACGCGTGGTGACTGGCATGGGTTCCCCCTAAAGATCTTGATGCACTGATGGTGCATTCGTTGCAGTAGCACTGCACTGAACACATTGATAGTGTGCCCACATGGCCGAGTCCGTCAAGACCTATCGCCAGGAGCAGGCGGAGGCGACCCGCGTGCGGATCGCCGAGGCGGCGCGGGCGCTGTTCGCGGCCGACGGGTACGGCGCGACGAGCATCGACGCCATCGCCAAGCAGGCGGGGGTCGCGACACGGACGGTCTACTCGGCGTTCGGGACGAAGCGGGAGATCCTGTCGCTGATCTGCGACCTCTGGCTGCAGCGGGCCGGCGCGCGGGAGTTGGCGGGCGAGGTGCTGGCCGAGACCGAGCCTGCCGCCAAACTGCGGAAAGCCTCGCACTGGTTGACGAATTTGTACTCCGCCGGCTTCGACGTCGTCCTCATCTTCGAGGCCGCCACCGACGAGAGCGCCGAGACCCGGGCGTTGCTGCGGTCGAAACTTGCCGGCCGCAACGAGGTGATGGACGCCATCATCGCCTCGATGAAGCAGCACCTCGCGGTCCCGGTGAAGCAGGCCCAGGCGATCTACCGCGCTCTCGCCGCGCCCGGCGTCTACCGCGAACTCGTCACCGAGTCGGGCTGGACCACCGAGGAGTTCGAGGACTGGGTCGCCACCTCCCTCGAACGCCAACTCCTCTGACCACGCCACCCCGCTGCTGCCTGCTGATTCACCGCTTGTGTCCGGGGCTGACCGAGCTAATGTGAACTGTACGTTTAGTTCAGTTAGGAGAAGGACATGAGCGAAGCAGTTGCGGGCGCCGCCGGGGAGTTCACCATCGGAGGCGACCTCACTGTCCGGCGGTTGGGCTACGGGACGATGCAGCTTCCCGGCGAAGGGGTGTGGGGCGAGTCCCGGGATCCGGACGAGGCGGTCCGGGTACTGCGGCGCGCGGTCGAGCTCGGGGTGAACTTCATCGACACGGCCGACGCCTACGGCCCGTTCACCGCGGACCTGCTGCTCAAGAAGGCGCTCCACCCGTACGCCGACGACCTGGTGATCGCCACCAAGGCCGGGTTCGCGCGGACCGGGCCGGGCGGCTGGGTTCCGCTCGGGCGGCCGGAGTACCTCCGCCAGCAGGTCGAGCTGAGTCTGCGGAATCTCGGGCTCGAGCGGATCGATCTGCTCCAGTTGCACCGGATCGACCCGAAGGTCCCCGTGGCGGACCAGATCGGTGAGCTCGCCAAGCTGCAGGTCGAGGGCAAGATCCGCCACATCGGGCTGTCCGAGGTCAGCGTCGAGGAGATCCGGGAGGCGGCCGCGATCGCCCCGATCGTGTCCGTGCAGAACCTCTACAACCTCAGCCAGCGCGACGCCGAGCCCGTCCTCGAGTACGCCGAGCAGAACAACCTCGGCTTCATCCCGTGGTTCCCCCTCGCGACGGGTGGTCTTGCCAAGGCCGGCGGCCCGCTCGACGAGATCGCCCGTGAGCACGACGCCAGCCCCTCGCAGCTAGCGCTCGCGTGGCTCCTCAAGCGCTCCCCCGTGATGCTGCCGATCCCCGGCACCTCCTCGGTCGCACACGTCGAGGACAACATCAACGCCGCCAAGGTCGAGCTCAGTGACGAGGAGTTCAACCGGCTGACCGACGCGGTGAGCCGGTGAGCGTCTGGTTCGTCACCGGCGCCTCGCGCGGGTTCGGCGCCGAGATCGTCAAGGAGGCCCTTGCTCGTGGCAACCAGGTGGTCGCGACCGCGCGGAAGCCCGAGGACATCCCGTTCAGCGGAGACGACGTGCTGGCACTCGCGCTCGACGTCACCGATGAGAATCAGGCGCGCGCGGCGGTCGACTCCGCAGTACAGAGGTTCGGGCGGATCGATGTGCTGGTCAACAATGCGGGGCGCGGGCTGCTCGGCGCGGTCGAGGAGGTGAGCGACTCGGCGGCCCGGGCGGTCTTCGACACCAACGTGTTCGGCACGCTCAACGTCCAGCGCGCGGTGCTGCCGGTACTGCGGAGCCAGCGCTCGGGCCGCGTCATCTCGATCAGCTCCGTCGGCGGCTTCACCGGTACGCCGGGCTGGGGTGTCTACGCCGCCACCAAGTTCGCCGTCGAGGGCTTTTCCGAGGCCCTGTACGCCGAACTGCAGCCGCTGGGGGTGCACGTCACGATCGTCGAGCCGGGGCTCTTCCGCACGGACTTCCTGGACGGGTCCAGCCTGCACACAGCCGACGGGCAGCTCGACGACTACGCCGGCACCGTCGGCAAGGTCCGGGAACTGATGGCCGAGCGCAACCATGCCCAGCCCGGTGATCCGGTCAAGGCCGCGGCCGCAATCGTGGACCTCGCCGATCTGGCCGATCCTCCGCTGCGGATCCAGCTCGGGTCCGACGCGGTCGCCCGGGTCGAAGCCAAGCTCGAGCTGGTCCAGTCGGAGCTCGATCGCTGGCGGAAGATCTCGGTCTCGACTGACCATGAGGATGTCGGACCGTCGTGACGATGTTCGAGCAGTCGTCGCACCCGCGCAGCCTGAAGGCGAAGGACTCGGTGCTCTGTGCGACCCAGGAACTGCTGGCCGACGGCGGGCTGCCGGCGGCAACGGTCGACGCGATCAGCGCGCAATCCGGGGTGAGCAAGGCAACGATCTACAAGCACTGGCCGTCGCGTACGGCGATCGCCGCCGAGGCGTTCGGCAAGCAGATGGCGGCCGCGATCCCGTTGCCGGACACGGGATCCGCGCGCGGCGATCTGACCGAACAGGTGCGCCGGGTGAGCGCCTTCTACGCCGGGTCGAACGGGAGGGTGTTCGCCCAGTTGCTGGCCGCCTCCGTCACCGACCCGGCGGCCGCGCCGTACTTCCGGGAGTACTTCCTGGACGCCAGGCGAGTCGCGATCGCCGAGCTCTGGCAGCGCGCACTCGACCGCGGCGAGGTCGACCCGGGCATCACCGCAGGCACAGCAACCGACATCCTCTTCGGCCCGCTGATCTTCCGCCTGATGACCGGCCACGCCCCGCTCACCGCCGAGGAGGCCGACGCAATCTCGTCGGCCGCCCTCGACGGCTTGCTCCAGGACCAACGCCGCTAGAGCCGCGGGTCGACGGGCTCGGACTCCAGCGCCAGGACGGCGAAGACGCATTCGTGGATGCGCCAGAGTGGCTCTCCGCGCGCGGCTCGCTCCAGGGCTTCCAGGCCGAGGGCGTACTCGCGCAGTGCCATCGAGCGTTTGTGGCCGAGGTTCCGGTCGCGAAGGCGCTCGAAGTTCGCCGGCTCGGTGTAGTCCGGTCCGTAGATGATCCGGAGATACTCCTGCCCGCGGACCTTCAGTCCCGGCTGGGCGAGTCCCTTGGCGGTCCGGACCAGGTTCGCCGCCGGCTTCACGACCATCCCCTCACCGCCGGCGCCCGTGAGCTCCTCCCACCAAGCGACCCCCTCAGCCCACGACTTCGCGTCGACGAAGAGCCGCTGAGTGGCCGTGATCAACGAAGGACCCGCGGCAACCATCCGGTCAGCCAACGCGAGATGCCAAGCGTGCGGCATCTCCTCGAACGTCCGACCTTCCGTCGCCAGCAGTTGGAACGGAGCCAGCCGAACTCCGTCAAGCCCTTCGGTCGGCCAGCAGTATCGCCGGTACGCCTCACTGAAGAGCGAAGCGTTGACCGCCCTCCGCCGCGTCCGCGCGAGCAGCTCACCAACCTCAAGCCCTGCCGCAGCAGCGGATTCCAGCGCAGCAGTTGCGGCAGGCAAAGAAGAACGAGCAGCAGCGCCGACAGCGGCGTACTGGTTGCGCAGGAGGTCGATCGCCTTCGCACTCCACGGCAGCAGCTCCGCATCCAGCAGCAGCCACGCCGTGTCGAGCTCCTCGAACAGCCCGGCCTCCACAGCCACCTCGCGCAGCCGAAGCAGCAGTTCGTCCGTCAATGAGGCGTCGAAGAACGACCGCCCGGTCCGCGTGTGCACGGCACCCCGGCCGGCCAGGCCGAACCGCTTCTCGGCGACGTCATCATCCCGGGTCAGCAGAACCACCGCCCGCGAGCCCATGTGCTTCTCCTCGCACACCAGCTCCGTGACGCCCTGACCCTTGAACGCCTCGAAGGCCTGCTCCGGGTGTTCGAGCAGCCCAGGCACTGACGAGGTCGCCACCGGGCTCATCGTCGGCGGCAGATAGAGCAGGAAGCGAGGATCGATCGCGAACCGGCTCATCACCTCGAGCGCCGCCCCCGCCTGCTCCGCGCGCACGCTCAACCGGCCGTGGTGGGCGGTCTCGACCACCCGTCGCCCGGTCACATCGGCGATGTCCAGGACGTCGGGCTCGCGCGCCGGAGCACTTGCCACGTGCAACGGCTTCGCCGGCGCGTAGTACTCCTGCGCGGCCTGTACTGCGACCAGCTCCCGCTCGGGATATCGCAGAGCCGTGAGGGAGCCGCCGAACACGCAGCCGGTGTCCAGGCAGATCGTGTTGTTGATCCACTCGGGGTCGGGCGTCGGGGTGTGGCCGTAGACGACCATCGCGCGGCCGCGGTAGTCCTGAGCCCAGGGATACCGGACCGGCAGGCCGAACTCGTCCGTCTCCCCCGTCGTCTCGCCGTACAGGCAGAACGAGCGGACCCGGCCCGAGGCGCGTCCGTGCATCCGCTCGACCAGGCCCGCGTGCGAGACGACGAGCTTGCCCTCGTCGAAGACGTAGTGCGAGATCAGGCCGTCGATGAAGGTCATCACCTCGGCGCGGAACTCCTCCGGCTCGGCGGCCAGTTGGGCGAGCGATTCCTCCAGGCCGTGGCTCACCTTCACGTTCTTGCCGCGCAGTGTCTTGAGCAACTTGTCCTCGTGGTTGCCGGGTACGCAGTAGGCGTGGCCGGCGGCAACCATTCCCATCACCAGCCGCAGTACACCGGGCGTGTCCGGACCGCGGTCGACCAGGTCGCCGACAAAGACGGCTCGCCGCGACGGGTGCGTGGCATCCACCGCACGGCCATCGGCGTCGCGGCTGATCTCGTAGCCCAGTGTCGTCAGCAGTTGCTCGAGCTCGGCCCGGCAGCCGTGGATGTCGCCGACGATGTCGAACGGCCCGGTCTGGTCCGTCAGATCGTTGAACAGCCGGGTCCGCTCGATGCTCGCGGCATCGATCTCGTCCACGCCTGTGAGCACGTGGACACCGCGGAATCCCTCCCGCTTCAGGCTTTTCAGCCCCCGCCGCAGTTGCGACTTCTGCCGGGCGATCACCTTGGCACCGAAGTTCCGGTCCGGCCGCTGCTCGTTCCGCTCCAGGCAGACCCGCTCTGGCGGATCCAGGACGATTGCCACCGGCAACACGTCGTGCTCGCGGGCCAGCGCAACCAGTTCCTTGCGTGCCTCCGGCTGCACGTTGGTCGCGTCGATCACCGTCAGCCGGCCGGCCGCGAGCCGTTTGCCCGCGATGAAGTTCAGTACCTCGAACGCGTCCTTCGTGGCCGCCTGGTCGTTCTCGTCGTCGGAGACCAGCCCGCGGCAGAAGTCACTGGAGATCACCTCGGTGCCGAGGAAGTGCTTCCGCGCGAAGGTCGACTTCCCCGACCCGCTCACCCCGACCAGCACCACCAGGCTCAGCGCCGGCACCTCGATCCGCGCCATCACCCGACCTCCTTCAGCCGAGCGGCCTGGCGGAACAGCGCGAGCTGGGTCGGCGGACCGACCTCCGGGTCATCCGGGCCGACCGCCCGGAACTCCACCTCATACCCGTACGTGCGACACACCGTCGCCGCCCACTCCCGAAACTCCGCCCGGGTCCACTCGAACCGGTGATCCGGGTGCCGGAAAGCCCTGGCTGCCAGCTTCTCGAACCGCACGTTGTACTCCGAGTTGGGCGTCGTGACCACCACAGCACCAGGCCGAGCCGCGCCGAAGACCGCCCGCGCGAGAGCCGGCAGCCGAGGCGGATCGACATGCTCGACCACCTCCATCAGCACTGCGGCATCGAGCCCGGCCAGCCGAGCATCGGAGTACGTCACGGACGACTGGAAGAGCCGCAGCCGCTCCCGCTGGCGATCGGACATGTCCGCCACGTGCAGCCGCCGCTCGGCGAACGTGAGCGCCCGAGCCGAGACGTCAGTGGCGACCACCTCGTCATACCGCCCGTCCTTCAGCAGTTCGGCGACCAGGAGCCCCTCGCCGCAGCCCAGATCGGCGACCCGGCGCGCGCCCACGTCCCGCAGTACGTCCAGCACAGCAGTACGCCGCTGGACGGCCAGCGAGACCACGCCCGAGTCATCCCCGACCTCAGCGCTGACCTCATCGGCCAGAACGTTGCCGTCAGCCTCGGCCAGCCTCTCGAGTGCAGAGTCGGTCAGGCTGCGGCGGTGCGCGAGGTAGCGCCGGGAGATCAGCTCCTTCTCCGGGTGCGCGCCGAGCCAGCCCTCACCGGCGCGGACCAGCTTCTCCACCTCGTCGGCTCCGACCCAGTAGTGCTTGGCGTCGTCGAGCACCGGCAGCAGGACGTAGAGGTGGTTGAGCGCGTCAGCGAGCCGGACGACCCCTTCCAGCCGCAGATCGACGTACCGCGAGTCGCCCCAGGCGGGGATCTCCGGGTCGAGCGGGACCCGGCGCGCATCGACCGTCCAGCCGAGGGGCCCGAACAGCCTCTCGGCGAGCGCCGAACCACCGCTGCACGGCAGAGCCGGGACGCGGATCTCCAGCGGGATCGCCCGGGCCGCCAGTTCGGGACGCGCGTCGCAGCGGCCGTTCATCGCAGTACGGAACAACTTGCCCAGGGCTACAGCGAGCAGGCTGGAAGCGGCGTACGGGCGGTCGTTGACGTACTGGCCGAGCGTGAACCCCTCGGCGGCCTTGCCCTTGCGGGACCGGACCAGCGCGATCGGGTCGATCTCGAGCAGCACGGCCGCTGTGCACCGCTCAGCCGTCGCCTCCGGGTAGATCACGTGCGCTGTGCCGCCGGTGACCTCCACCGACTGCGGGCGCGCGGGGTTCTTGTGCAACAGGAACCCCAGATCCGTCGCGGGAACATCAAGGCCGGCCGAGCTGGTACCGAGCGTCAGGAACACCTGTGTATTCGACCATGCGAGCCGCTCATCCGGCCTCCGATTTGTCAGGACCAGACCCACCTTGCCGCCCCCGGCACGGAGAAACGCGTGTCGCGGAGTTTTCCGGGTACCGGGCGGGGCAAGATCGAAGACTGAGACACGCTGAACTATCCCTGGCGTGTCAGGCCTCTTTGGTTCTAGCTTGTTTTGCAGTGAATGAGTCGCTACAGACCGTCCTTCCCCGCTGACAGTCGGTACCGGTCCCCGGTTTGTGGCGAGATGCCCAACCACGCCGACACGGGGAAAGGACCATGGCAACTCCCTCACTCCACCCCACCAGAATCAGACCGTCCGCACGCCGTTCCGCGGGGACCGAAGGGGTCCGCCGGTGAAACCCCAGACCTTCGAACTCGTGCGTTACGCGGACATCAGCGGAGTCTCCGGCACCGGCACGGTCGCCGAAGGATGCGTCTTCACCGACGGGTCGGTGGCGCTGCGCTGGCACGGTGACAACCCCTCCACCGCCGTCTGGCCGGATCTCGACTCCATCCTCGCCGTCCACGGCCACTGCGGCGCCACCGTCGTCCGCTGGCTCGACGTCTCCGAGATGGACCCGGTCCCCGGCACGGACCTACTGCCCGGCGAGGTCGCGCACATCCTCGCCACCCGCCGCCACAGCCACCACCCCCCACCAGTCGTAGCCACCGCCTGATTCACCCGGTACTGCGGGGCGCCCGGCGCGGGTGCTGCCGGAGGCGGCGGATCAGGCGTTGACGCCGGTCAGGGCGAAGAACTCCTGGCGCGAGGCGGCGCTGTCGCGCAGCATGCCGTGCAGGGCCGAGGTGACCGTGGTGGAGCCCGCCGCGCGGACACCCCGCAGCGACATGCACTGGTGCTCGGCCTCGATCACGACGCCCACGCCCTTGGGCTCGAGGTGGTCCTGCAGCCAATCGGCGACCTGCTTGGTCAGCCGCTCCTGGACCTGGAAGTCGCGGGCGAACAACTCCACCACACGGGCCAATTTCGATAGGCCGAGGATGCGCTCGCCCGGCAGGTAGGCGACGTGCGCGACACCCTGGAACGGCAGCAGGTGGTGCTCGCAGAGGGACTGGACCGGAATGTTCCGCGCCAGCACCAGTTCGTCGTACCCCTCGTCGTTCGGGAACGTGGTGAGGTCGAACTCGCGCGGCGTCAGCATCTCGGCGTACGCGTTCGCGACCCGGCGGGGCGTGTCGGCAAGGTGGGCGCTGTGCGGGTCCCGGCCCAGCGCGGTGAGCAGGTCCACCACCGCCCGCTGCGCCGCGGGCAGGTCGATCTCCGGCCGGCCACCCACGATATGCAGCGGCACGCTCGCCTCCGCGAGGCCGGGGGCGCCGGTCAGGTCGCGGTCGTCGGCGAGCTCGCGGAAGTCTGCGGAATCCAGCTCTGAACGGACGGTCGTCATCTGGGCGCCTCCAGCGTCGGGAACCTTGAACAGTCAGCTTACTGTTAGACCAACCGAAGTTGTCGATAGAATCATCCCATGGACAGGTCGCGGGACACCGGGGTACAGGCGCTCGCCGCGCTCGACGAGCCGACTCGCCGGCGCCTCTACGACCACGTCGTGGCCCAACCCGGGCCGGTCAGCCGCGATGAGGCCGCCGCCGCGATCGATCTCCCCCGCACCACCGCCGCGTTCCACCTCGACAAACTGGCCGAGGAAGGCCTGCTCGAGGTCGTCTTCGAACGCCGTACCGGCCGGACCGGTCCCGGCGCGGGCCGCCCCGCCAAGCTCTACCGCCGGTCCGGCCGCGAGATCGAGGTCTCCCTCCCCGAGCGCCACTACGACGTCGCCGGCCACCTCCTCGCCGGCGCCCTGGAGGATGCCGAGGCCTCGGGCGGCTCACCGCGCGGCGCCCTGGAGCACCGAGCCCACCAGTACGGCGAGTCGGTCGGCCGGGCGGCTCACAACCACCCCGGTACGCCACTCGCCCAGGTGCTCGAGGCGCACGGGTTCGAGCCACGCCGCAACGGTGACAGCATCGATCTCGTCAACTGCCCGTTCCGCGCGCTCGCCAGGGAGCACCCCGGCCTCGTCTGCAGCATGACGCTCCGGCTGGTCGGCGGTGTGCTCGACGGCCTCGGCGACACCGGTCTACGGGCCGAGCTCCATCCCCGACCCGCCCACTGCTGTGTCCGCCTGGAGCCCGCCGAGCCGACGTAGGGTTTGTCGGGTGGCGAAGAGCAAGCAGACCGGGCAGGGCACTCCCGCGACGGTCGCACTGACGAAGGCTGGACTCACCTTCAGCACCCATGCGTACGAGCACGACCCGGCCGCCAAGTCGTACGGCCTCGAAGCCGCGGAGGCGCTCGGACTGGCGCCCGCGCAGGTGTTCAAGACCCTCCTGGTGGAGGTCGACGGCAAACTCGCGGTCGGCGTAGTCCCGGTCGACCGGCAACTCGACCTGAAGGCTGTAGCCGCCGCGCTCAAAGGCAAGAAGGCAACCATGGCCGACCCGGCGGCAGCCGAACGAACCACCGGCTACGTAGTCGGCGGCATCAGCCCGATCGGCCAGAAGCGCCCGCTCCCGACGGTCATCGACAGCACCGCCACCGACCACGAAACCGTCTACGTCTCCGCCGGCCGCCGGGGGCTGGACCTCGGCCTAGCCCCCGCCGACCTCATCACCATCACCTCAGCCACCACCGCCCCCATCGCCCGCTGACAGCCAGCCCAGGCTCACCCGCCGAGAGCTGCACAGGCCGGCTCTTCAGCCGGTGACGCTCGCGTGGCCGGTTTCTACGTGGCCGGTCAGGCGGCGGCGGTAGGTCGGGTCTTCGGCGACGGTGATTTCGACGTCGTACCAGCCCTCGTCGGTCGGCCAGGTCACCTTGCGGGTCTGGCGTCCGCGCAGCGCCTGGTGGATCGTCTTGCCGTGGTAGCCGCGGGCCTTCAGCTTCACGCTTAGCGGCTTGCGGCTGGTGTTCTCCAGCTCGAGCTCGACCGAACCGTGCACCACCCGAGCCTGTACGTCGAACCCGGCCGCGAGTCCGTCGACCGAGCCGGCCAGTTCCACCCAGAAGCGGTTCGGCCCCTGCACCGCGAGCTCGTAAGGGCCACTGACCGGGAGGGATTCCACCCGCTCGCCCTTGACGTCGAGATGCGTCGGGGCGGGCAGCTCACCGCCGTACGGGTAGATCGCGAAGTGGGCGGCCTCGTCGGCTTTGTTGCTCAGTCGCAGCTTCAGCTTGCCATCGGCAACAAGGCCCGAAACCGACGGCTGGTAAGGCAATGCGCGAGCCGGACGGCGACCCGGCTCCTGCAGCGGGACAGCCTGAGTGGCCGGTGGGTTCGGCTTCCACCGGGTGATCGGCGCGGGCACCGGACCGGGTGCGTCGACCGACGGCTGACGGTGCGAGCGGGTGAAGTCGAACGCCGAGGTCAGGTCACCGCAGGCCGTCCGGCGCCAGCTGCTGATGTTCGGTTCGCGGATGCCGGTGACGCGTTCGAGGAACTGGATCACCGAGGTGTGGTCGGCGACCTGGGAGTTCACGTGACCGCCGACCGACCAGGGCGACACGACCGTCATCGGGACCCGCGGGCCGAGGCCGATCGGGCGGCCGGCGTACCAGTCGTCGCTCTCGCCGGAGTCGGGCCGCGGCGCGACCGGCGGCGGCACGTGGTCGAAGTACCCGTCGTTCTCGTCGAAGTTGATCAGCAGCACGGTCCTCGACCAGGTGTCCGGGTCGGAGGCGATCGCGTCCAGCACGTCGTAGACGAGGTTCGCGCTGCCGACCGGGGTCGAGGATCCCGGGTGCTCGGAGTCGACCGCGGACGGGACGAGCCAGCTCACCCGCGGCAGCTTGCCGGCCTCGATGTCGGCCCGCAGCCGCGGCACGAGCGACTCCGGCTCACTGCGGAACATCGCCTTGTAGAAGAGCTTCTGGTCCTTCTTCGGCTGCTTGGCGACGGCCGCCTCGAGCTGCTTCAGCGCCTCGGTCCGCTCGGCCGGCGTCTTCGCGAACAGCTTGTCGTAGAACTCCTCGGTCGTCCGGTAACCACCCGGCACCGAGGCGAGGATGCGACGGCCGAGCTCCTTGAAGGTCTTGAAGTACTCGACCGCGTTGTCGGTGAAGTTGTCCCACTCCTGGTAGATCTGCCACGACACCCCGGCCTGCTCCAGCCGCTCGGGGTACGCCGTCCAGTCGTAGCCGGCGTGGTTGTAGTCGTACGCCGCGTTCGTCACCGCGCGTTGCGTCGTACCGGGCTCGTACCCCGTCGTACCGGACCACAGGTAGTTCCGGTTCGGGTTGGTCGAGCCGTTGACCGAGCAGTGGTAGGCGTCGCAGATCGTGAAGGTCTCGGCGAGCTCGTACTGCAAGGGGATGTCGCGGCGCTCGTAGTGCGTCATGGTGGCGGCGGTCTTGGCCTGCACCCAGTCGTCGTTCCAGCCGTTGCCCCAGGCCTGGGTCGCGTCGGTGAACCCGTGCGCGAGCGCGCCGAGGTACTGGATGTCGTCCGTACTGCGCCCCGCGGCGACCGCGGCCTTGCGGACCGAGAACGGCAGCACCTCGCCGCCGCCGGTCACCGGCTGGTGGAACACGGACTTGCCGTTGCGCAGCCGCAGCGGGAGGCGGTCGCCGTACCCGCGGACGCCGCGCAGCGCGCCGAAGTAGTGGTCGAAGGAACGGTTCTCCTGCATCAGCACGATGACGTGCTCGACGGCCTTCAGGCCACCGGGTCGGATCGGCTGCGCCATCGCCGCGTGCAGCGACGGTGGGAGCAGCGAGACCGCTGCCCCACCGGCTGCGGAACCAAGGACCAGGCGGCGGGAAATCTCAGTCATGCCCCGGACAGTAGGTCAGCACCTGCCTGTCGCGGGATGCCTTCAGGCGTTCATTCGTCTGAAGTTCACGCGCCCGTACGACGCTGCACGACAGCGTCGCGGAGCTGCTCCAGAACGGCCTCGGTGGTGTCCCAGCCCAGGCACGCGTCGGTGATCGACTGTCCGTGGGTGAGGGGCTTCGTCGGGTCGAGATCCTGCCGGCCCTCGACCAGGAACGACTCCAGCATCACGCCGACGATCGCCCCGTTTCCGGCCGCCACCTGCGCACCGATCTCGGCCGCCACCTGCGGCTGCCGGCGGTGGTCCTTGCGGCTGTTCCCGTGGCTCGCGTCGATGACGACCCGCTCGGCGAGACCGGCTTTGCTCAGCAGTGCCTGGGCTCCAGCGACGGACTCGGCGTCGTAGTTCGGCCCGGCGTCCGAGCCGCGCAGTACCAGGTGGCAGTCGGGGTTGCCGCGGGTGTGCAGGATCGCTGGCGCGCCGTCGTGGTCGATACCGGTGAACACGTGCGGCACGGCGGCCGCCTTGATCGCGTCGACCGCGGTCGAGATGCTGCCGTCGGGGCGGTTCTTCATCCCGATCGGCATCGACAGCCCGGACGACAACTGCCGGTGCACCTGGCTCTCGACGGTCCGCGCCCCGATCGCGCCCCACCCGACAGTGTCCGCGATGTACTGCGGCGTAATGGGGTCGAGGAACTCGCACCCGACCGGCAGACCCTTGGCCAGTACTTCGAGCAGCAGCGCGCGGGCGGTCCGCAGACCTGTGTTGACGTCACCCGAACCGTCGAGGCCCGGGTCGTTGATCAGACCCTTCCAGCCGAGGGTGGACCGCGGCTTCTCGAAGTACACCCGCATCACCACGAGCAGACCGTCGGAGAGGCGCTCGGCCACCGGGCGCAGGCGTTCGGCGTACTCCAGGGCGGCCTGCGCGTCGTGCACCGAGCACGGGCCGACTACTACCAGCAGGCGGTCGTCGACGCCGTTCAGGACATCCGTGACGGCCTGACGTCCGGCGACGACGGTCTCGGCCAGCTGATCACTGAGCGGCAACTCGTCATGGAGCGCCTGGGGGGTGATCAGCGGGACGGTCTTCTCGATCCGTCGGTCGACCACAGCCGCTGGGCTGGTCTGCTGGGGAAGGGTGTTCATCACTGGGACCTTTCCGCCGGAACTCCGCGGTGGACCCGAGGACAGCGCCGGCTGGGAATGAGAAAAGGCAAGGACGAATGTCCTTGCCTCGGGCCGGCTCTGGTTGGTTCAGGCGTCAGCAGCAGCTGAGTCGCCCGGCACCACAGCCGGCCACTCAAAAAACTGCCAATACCAACGCTTCACGTCGCCGACGATATCACCCACCGCAACGACCCCTCCAGCCGACCGTGAACGTGGACGCCGGCCGCGAGCGCGGCCGGCGAAACTCGGTGGTCGGGCACTGCGCGGCATGGTTGCATCGGGCCATGACCGATGGTGTCTCCGTCCGGCCCGCACGGCCCGGCGAATTGAGTGAACTGCGGGCGATCGAACTGGCCGCGGGTGAGTTGTTCCGCGAGATCGGCATGGTCGCGGTCGCCGACCACGCCCCACCGCCGCTGTCTGTGATGGCCGAGTACCAGCGGGACGGGCGGGCCTGGGTCGCGGCGGACCAGGACGACAGGCCGGTCGGGTACATCCTGGTCCTGCTGGTGGACGGCTGCGCCCACATCGAGCAGGTGAGCATCCACCCGGCTCAGTCGCGCCGTGGGATCGGGCGGCTGCTGATCGACGAGGTCGACCGCTGGGCCGCCGTGCAGGGCCTGCCGGCGCTCACCCTGACCACCTTCCGCAGCGTCGCCTGGAACGGCCCGTACTACGCCCGCCTGGGCTTCCGTGAACTGTCTCCCGCGGAGTTCACCCCAAGGCTCGAGGAGATCCGCGCCGCCGAGACCGCGATGGGTCTCGACCCGGCCGACCGGATCTGCATGCGGCGCGACCTCACGGGCTGAGCGGCGACAGGGCGCCGAGACGGTCGATGTCACTGGCTGGGATCGGGAATTGCCTGCGTGTAACCGGCGTGGTGCGTGCGTCGTTGAGGTCGCAACAGGTCGAGGTCTCTCAAAGGGGTGCAGCACGGTGGCAGGTCCGCTCGGGGGTCAGGGTTCGCTCGGCAACCACCCGGCCGGGGCCGGACGGTGAGGCCGCAGACCTTCGAACTGGTCCGCTATCGCGATCTGAGCACAACGTCCGGCCGCCGACTTCCATCGCGGACCCCGCCGCGCTGCCCGGCAACCGGAGCGCCAGAGGCTGGGCGGGCGCCCGCCACCTCAGGTAGAACTTCACCGTGACCCAGATCTACCTGGTCCGGCACGGCGAGCCGGACTACGAGGCAGTCGACAGCCGCGGCCTGCCCGGGCTGGCTGCCGACACGGCTCCCCTGACTCCGGAAGGCGCCAAGCAGGCGCAGGTTGTCGCGGACCTGCTCAGCGGCATCGGGGCCACCTACCTGGTCAGCTCGCCGTTCACCCGCGCTCTGCACAGCGCCGCGATCATCGGCCACCGCCTGGCCCTCGGCGTACGGGTCGACTACGACCTGCGCGACTGGTTGCCCGAGAGTTCGGGCTTCTGGCGCGGGCAGGCCGACGTACGGGCCGCACAGGCCGAGCTGGACGAGTACGACGGGGAATGGCCCGAGGGGATCCGCCGGCCCTGGGAGCCCCTCTCACAGGTCCGTGAGAGGGCCCTGGCGGCTCTGGCACGACATACGGCGAGCACGGACGGCCCGGTGCTGGCGATCACCCACTCGATGGTGATCCGTGCCCTCACGGGCGAGCGGGACACCCCGCACGGCGCCCACCAGTACTACCGCTACGAGTCGAACGCCTGAACCAGAGCCGCAGAGCTAGGCGCGTACCGCGGTCTCGGGCCGCACTGCGGTGACCAGGCTGGTGACGGCGTCCGCCAGCGAGTTCACCCAGCCGTCGGGGGTGCCGGGCACCTGCCAGCCAGGTCCGCCGACCACGAGCGAGTACGACGGCCGGGTGCGAGCCAGCGTGCGCAGTGCATCCGTGTCCGCGGTCTCCGGTGCACTCGACCAGATGAACACCGCGGCCGGGCGGATCCGGCGTACGGCCGTCGACAGGGAGCTCACCGGCGTCGCGGCGCCGAGGGTGCGGACCCGGATCGAGCGCTCGGCCAGGGCAGCCGCCACCGCGAGCAACGGCAGCGCGTGATCCTCCTTCTCGAGACAAGCCAGTACCACGGGCCGCTCCGTCTCGTCCGGCTTGTACCGCTCGACCGCGCGGCGGGTGTGGTAGCGCAGACCACCGGCGACCGCGTCCGACGCGAGGTGCTCGATCTCCACGCAGGCGCCGGTGCGCTCCCACTGGTCACCGACCTCGACCAGCAGCGGCGCCAGCCGGCTCGTCCACGCCTCGACCGCGCCGGACCGGTCCAGGCTCCGGGCGACCTCGTGGGTGAGCCGCTCGCCGTCCATCGCGTTGGCGAGCTCGAAGAGATCCGCGAGTTTGCCCGGCCCGGCCGACTTCGCCCGCCCGGACGAGCGGACGGCGAAGCCGCGCTTCTGGACGGAGTGCCTCCGAGTGCCTTCGGCAACGGACGTGGCCGATGTCACAGTAGGTGATTGAGCAAGGTAGATCCGGTCACGAACGGCGGACGCGGCCTCGGCCGTCGGAACCCCTTGGTTGACCATCCCGAGCATCGCCCGCAGCCGGGCCAGATCCTCGGGGCTGTAGCGCCGGTGACCGCCCGCTGAGCGCGCGCTCGGGCTCAATCCGTACCTGCGCTCCCAACTGCGCAGCGTAGGCGCGGCGATGCCGAGACGTCGTGCCGCGGCACCCACCGTGAGGGTGTCTGCGGTCGTATCTGACTTCGGCGGCACGGCGTTCATGATGCCCGTTCGCCGCCTCTGAACGGCAGGAATCGCCACGGGCCGATAACAAGTCGACCGAAGTTCGAGACAACAAGGGTTGAACTACGCATGAGTTGAGCATAGTTTTCACCGAGCGCCCGTCCGCGCTCACGGTGAGTCAAGGAGGTTGCCATGTCGAGAGGGATGCCTCGCCTACCCCGCCCGCTCATGGATCTGTGGGACTGGCAGTCGCAAGCCGCTTGCCGCGACGTCAACCCGGAGTTGTTCTTCTCCCCCGAGTCGGAGCGTGGCGTTCGCAAACGCGCTCGCGAGATGGTGGCGAAGTCACTTTGCGGGACCTGCCCGGTCCAGCCCGAATGCCGGCAGCACGCGCTCTCCGTCGGGGAGCCGTACGGCGTCTGGGGTGGCACCACGGAATCCGAACGGGACAACGTCGTACTCGCCGAACACAGGAAGTCCGCCTGACGGCCGCCGGGAGCTGAACCACCCCGACCCATCCGGGTCCGGCCGCGCACCGGCCGGGCCCGGCTCCGACCTCCAGCGGACTCACCCGCGCGGAGGTCGATCATCCACCAGGGCGTGTCGGTAGACCTTGCGCGGTCGCAAACAGTTGCTCGGCGCGTAACGCGATCCCGGCGCACTGACGCGACCAGGCTCGGCGCGTTCAGGCGATGTCGGCGCAGTGTCGCGATCAAGCTCGGCGCGTCAAGGCGATGTCGGCGCGGTGACGCGATCAGGGTTTGCCGTCGTCGGACTCGGTCGGTGCTTCCGTCCCGGTCTCGTCCTTCGCCTTGCCACCCTTGGACTTGTTCCCCTTGGACTTCTCGTTCGGCTTGTCCGGGTGGACCTCGTCCTGGACGCCGTCCCGGGCCGGATCGCCGGGCTGGTCGTCGGCGGCGGGCTTGTCCTTGTTCGCGGGCTCGCCGGGCTCGCCGGGCTTCGGCGGCCGCACGGTGGTGCGCGGATCGCGGTACCGCTCGAGCGACGCCAGGAAGTCCGGATCGTCGTCCGGCGCGACCGGGCGGGCCGTCGGCTTCACCGACCGCGTGTTGCGCTCGCGTCTGACTCCCTCCGTGCGGGACGCCAGCAACCAGACGATCGGGCCCACGAAGGGCACGAAGACGATCAGGACGATCCACACCAGCTTGGGCAGGTAGGGAACGTCCTTGTCGCGGGTCTGGATGCAGGAGAAGAGCGCGTAGACGCTGAGCACCAGGCTGATCAGGAACGGCAGAAATCGGACCACGCTCCAACAGTACGGGTCCGGAAGGGATCGGACCGGCGCGCCCACATCACAATGCGCGCCGCCCGCCCTGACACGTCAGCGATCCGTCATGACCTGCTACGAGCGGTCTCCAGCTCGCGCTTCTCCTCGACCACGGCCGAGCGACCCGCGACACGCAGCCCGTACGCGACCACGCCCGCCCAGAGAACCACCAGTACGGCGTACGCGGCGTACCGCGGGCCTTCGGCGACGCCGATGCCCTTGAGCAGGGTGCGGGCGTTGGTCAGGATCAGCACCAGGCCGACGCCGACACCGAGCCAACGAGTCGCCAGCCGAGAGACCAGCCAGGCGGCGATCGGCGCGGCGATCACGCCACCGATCAGCAGTGCGGCGACGATCCGCAGCGGGATGTTCGATCGGCCCAGCCCGTAGAGGAAGCCGATGCTGGCGGCGACCGACACGATGAACTCCGCGGCGCTCACGGAGCCGACGGTCCGGCGTGGTTCGAGCTTGCCGCTGCTGAGCAGGCTCGAGGTGGCTACCGGTCCCCAGCCGCCGCCACCGGTCGCGTCGATGAAGCCGGCGATCAGACCGAGCGGGCCGAGGAACTTGCCGCCGACCTTGCCCTCGATCACGGCCCGCACCTTGCCGGTCGCGAACCGGGCCAGGATGTAGACGCCGAGCAGGAGCAAGAGCGCCGCGACCCAAAGCGACGCCGATTCAGTCGAGAGGTTGGACAGGAAGGTCGCACCCGCGAACGCGCCGACGCCGCCCGGCACGCCGATCAGCGTGACCACCCGCCAGTCGACGTTGCCGAACCGCCAGTGGGACAGGCCGGAGGCGAGCGTGGTGCCCACCTCGGCCAGATGCACGGAAGCGGACGCGACCGCCGGGGAGATCCCGGTGATCAGCAGCGCGGTGGTGGCCGTGACCCCGTAGGCCATGCCGAGCGTGCCGTCGACGAGTTGGGCGAGCGAGCCGAGCAGGGCGATCAGGATGAGACGTCGCAAGACAGTGCTCCTTGGAGGGCGGGGTCAGGTGGCCCGGGTCAGGCCGCGGGCGCGGAGTACCGAGTTCTCCAGGGGGCGGAAGACCAGCAGTTCGATGCCGACGCCCACCACGAAGATCAGCAGGACTCCGGCGAAGACCATCGAGATGTCGGACAGGGACATGCCGTTGTGCAGGTACTGGCCGAGGCCCTCGCCGAGATCGGGCGACGTGGCGATCAGCTCGGCGGCCATCAGCGAGCGCCAGGAGAAAGCCCAGCCCTGCTTGAGTCCGCCGAGGAAGCCCGGCAGCGCCGCCGGCAGCAGGATGTACCTGATCCCGCCAAGGCGACCGGCTCCGAGCGCCTTGCCGACCCGGGGCAGGATCGGCGGCACCTGGTCGAGCCCGGACACCAGGCCGTTGGCGATCGAGGGGACGGCGCCGAGCAGGACAACCCAGTAGATCGCCCGGTCGTTCAGGCCGAACCAAAGGATCGCCGCCGGCACCCAGGCCACCGACGGCAGGCTCTGCAGCCCCGACACCAGCGGACCGATCCCGCGACGGACGACGGTGATGTTGGCGATCGCGAGCCCCAGCGGTACGGCGATCAGCAGTGAGATCGCGAACCCGATCACGGCGCGGTGAACCGACACCCAGAACAGCTCGATGATCTTCCCGGTGGTCACCAGTTGCCAGATCTGCGACGACACGTCGACCGGCGCGGGCAGTTTGAACTCGGGCCAGAACGCCGCCGCCCAGAGGAGCTGCCAGACCAGCACGAGCAGCACGATCGCGGCGATCGGCGGCAGCACCTTGCCGACGATCCGCCGCAGCAGGCTCCCCTGGGCCGAGTTGACCGGGGTGTCGAGCGCATCCAGCCCGGCCCTGACGGACCCGGCGTACTGGTCGTCCGCCGTACGGTCCTGCAGGCCGGTGCTCTCAGGCTGCGGCATGACTGCTGATCACCTTCCGCAGTTCCGCGTTGATCTCATCGACGGCGTCGGTCTCCCCCGCGCCGGACAGGTCGTCCACGTCCCACTGCCGCACGACCCGGCCCGGCCGCGAGGACAGCAGCACGACGCGCTGCCCGAGCCGGACCGCTTCGCGGACGTCGTGCGTGACGAAGAGGATCGCCGTCCCGGTGGCGCGCCAGATCCGGAGCAGCTCGCCCTGCAATACATCGCGGGTGATCGCGTCGAGGGCGGAGAACGGCTCGTCCATCAGCAGCAGCGACGGCTTGCCGGCGCCGGAGCCGGTGTTGTCGGTCGTCGATGCGAGCGCCCGCGCCAGCGCGACCCGCTGCCGCATACCGCCGGACAACTCGTGCGGACGCTTGTCCCCCAGCCCTGCCAGCCGAACCAGCTCCAGCAGCTCGGCGGCCTTCGCGCGCCGAGCGGCCTTCGGTACGCCGGCCATCCGCAGCGGGAGCTCGACGTTGCCGGCGGCGGTCAGCCACGGCATCAGCGCGGGCTCCTGGAACACCACAGCGGGACGCGACGAACTCAGCTCGATCCGTCCACTGGTCGGTTGGTCCAGACCCGCCACCAGGTTGAGCAGCGTGGTCTTGCCGCAGCCCGACGCGCCGAGCAGGCAGACGAACTCACCGGCGTACACGTCCAGGTCGACCTGGTCGAGCGCGACCACGGCCTTCTGCCCGTGCCCGAAGGCCTTGCCGACCTGGTGGAACCGCACCGGCCGTACCTCGGTGCCACTCGTGATGGTCGTCTCGCCGGCTTCGACTGTCGCGGTCATCGTCTGCCTCCTCGTCGCGGAGCCGGAGCACCTGTGGGCACTGCGGCGCAGAACACTGGCTACTTCGTGTCGAGACCGGCGGCATCGACTGTCGGCTTGCCGGCCTTCGTCAGTACGTCGTTCAGTGGGCCGAGGTCGGCGAATCCCGACACGCTCGGCGCTTCCTTGGCGATCCCGGCGGTGACCTGGTCCTTGGCCAGCTGCGGGAACTGCGCGGCGATCGGGTCGGCGGTGACCTCGATCTTGCTGAAGGCACGGTCGATCACCGCGGGCTTCAGGGCCTTGCCGGTCAGCTCCTTCAGCTGGTCGTTGACCACCGTCTTCGCGGCGGCCTTGTCGGTGTTGCTGAAGTCGATCGCCGCGACCAGGCCGGTCAGCAACTGCTTGACCGACTCGGGGTGCTCCTGCAGGAACTGGGTGCGGACGATCAGCACGGTGGTCGGGAACTTGCCGTCCGGCCAAAGCTCGGCCTCGTCCAGCAGAACCTTCGCGCCGGCGTCGAGCACCAGCCGGGACGACCACGGCTCCGGCAGCCAGGCCGCGTCGACCTCGCCGTTCTTGAACGCGTCCAGCGTCTGCGCGTTCTCCAGGTTGGTCACCTTGACCTTGCCAGTCAGGTTCTTCTCGGCCAGCCACTTCTTCAGCGACACGTCCTGGGTGTTGCCGAGCTGCGGGGTGACCACGGTCTTGCCGGCCAGGTCCTCCGGCTTGGTGATGGTCGGCCGGACCACCAGCTGGGCGCCGCCAGAGGTGGTGCCGGCGATCAGCCGGACGGCCTCGCCGTTGGACTTCGCGTAGGCGTTGATGGCCGGGCCGGAGCCGATGAACGAGGCGTCCAGCGAGCCACCGAGCAGCGCGCCGACCGCCTCCGGACCGGCGTTGAACTTGGTCGGTACGAGCTTGGTGGTGCCGAGTTCCTTGCTGAACAGGCCCTTGTCGAGGCCGATCAGCGCGGCCGCGTGGGTGACGTTCGGGAAGTAGCCGAGCCGCAGCTCGGTGGCCGGGCCCTTGTCGCTCGAGGCGGCGGGCGTCTCGTCGCTGTCGGCGCGGGAGCAGCCGGCCACGGCGGCGACCAGGGAGAGGAGGGCGGCAGACGCCGCCAGAACGCGGGCAGGACGGAAGCTGGTGATGCTCACAGGGAGACCCTCGGAGGTGCGGGCGACCACGGTCGCGGGCGGAGTTCAGAGCAGGCTGGAGAAGGACTTCAGACAGCGGGCTGAGAAAGGGCCGAAGGTCAACAGGTCGCGGAGGCGACGCGGAGCAGGTCGACGTGCCGACGGCGGGTGAGCGCGTCGGCTGGTCGGTTGGCGGTGACCTGCATGCACACCATGAAACCGGAGAAAGTCCATCAACGGGCTGTGGTTTCACGATCCGAGACGACAAATCACTCACTGAGACAGATCCGCACTTTCCGCCGATCACCCATCACCGGCCCGACCGGCTCCGAAGTTCCTGCATGAGTGGTTCAAAATTGTTCCAAACTTATGCAGCTGGAAGGCTTCTCGTATGAGCGGCCAGCGTCCCAGCGCCGCGGTCGTGGGTTCCGGGATCTCCGGCCTGACCGCGGCCTATGTCTTGAACCGGACCCACGACGTCACCCTCTTCGAGGCCGACGACCGGCCAGGCGGCCATGCCCACACGCACGACGTGACGGACTCCGCCGGGCAGTCGCTCCGGATCGACACCGGCTTCATCGTGCACAACGAGCGCACCTACCCGAACCTGCTCCGGCTCTTCCGCGAACTCGGCGTCGCCACCCAGCCCACCGAGATGAGCATGAGCGTGCACTGCGACGGCTGCGGACTCGAGTACGCCGGTGGTCGTGGCGCGGGTTCGCTGTTCAGCCAGGCGCGGCGCGCGGCGGACCCCCGCTTCCTGCGGATGCTCGCCGAGGTTCCGCGCTTCCACCGCGAGGCCCGCACTGTTCTCGACTCGGACGACGACCAGCTCACCTGGGGCGACTTCATCCGCACGCGCGGGTTCTCCCCGTACTTCGCGAACCACTTCGCCGTACCGCTGGTGTCTTGTGTCTGGTCGGCGGGCTCGGCGGATGCGGCGCTCTACCCGGCGCGGTACCTGTTCCGCTTCCTCGAGCACCACGGCATGCTCTCGGTCGGCGGGGCGCCCCGCTGGCGCACGGTCACCGGTGGCTCCCGGAGCTACGTCGACGCGGTGACCGCCCGGGTCAGCGCAGTACGGACCTCGGCGCCGGTTCGCGCAGTACTGCGGCACGACGACGGCGTCGAGGTGATCACCGACCGGACCGAGGAGTTCGACAAGGTCGTCGTGGCGACGCATGCCGACACCGCGCTCGACCTGCTCGCAGACGCGACGCCAGAGGAGAAGTCGCTGCTCGACGCGTTCCGCTACTCGGTCAATCCGACCTGGCTGCACACCGACACGTCCGTGCTGCCGGCATCGCGCCGCGCGCGAGCCTCCTGGAACTACCGCATGCGGGGTTGCGCCACGGACGAGCCGCAGGTGCTGGTCAGCTACTGGATGAACCGGCTGCAGGGCCTGCAAAGCGCCGACGAACACCTGGTCACCTTGAACCCCGACGGCTGGGTCGACCCGGCCAGGGCGACGGCGCGGATGAGCTATGCCCACCCGGTGTTCACCCCGGAGTCGGTCGCGGCCGCCCCGGCGTTGCGAGCCGCAGGAGGGGTGCGGCTTGCCTTCGCCGGGGCCCATCTCGGCTGGGGGTTCCACGAGGACGGCTGCCGCTCGGGCGTCGCCGCGGCCGAGAGGCTCGGCGCTTCGTGGTAGCACTCCCCCAGTTGCCGGCCCTCGTGGTCGGCCAGGTCAGCCACTCCCGACGGATGCCGGTGCGCCATCGGTTCCGCTACCGCACGTACCAGTGGCTGGTTGACCTCGACCACCTGCCGCGGCGGCGTTTCTCCGCGGCAGACCACCTCGGCAAAGGGGCGTCGCTGAAGGAGAATGTCGCCACCTTCACCGCGGCACACGGTGTCCAGCTCGCCCCGGACGACCGGGTCGTGATGCTGGCGAACGCGCGCAGCCTCGGCTACGTCTTCGATCCGCTGAGCGTGTTCTGGTGTCTCACCTCGACCGGTGAGGTGCGGTGTGTCGTCCTCGAGATCCACAACACGTACGGCGAACGTCATGCGCAACTGGCCCGCCCGGACAACGCAGGCCGGTTCACGCTGGGCAAGGAGTTCTACGTGTCGCCGTTCTTCCCGGTAGCCGGGCGGTACGACGTGACGCTGCGGCTCGACCCCGAGCGAGTAGCCGTGGCGATCGACCTGACCCAGCACGACCACCGGGTCTTCTCAGCCGCCTTCACCGGGAAGACCCGGCCGGCGCGGTGGATGCACCGGCTGGCTGTGGCTCTGCGCACACCGTTCCCGACCTATCAGATCTGGGCACTGATCCGAATGCATGGTGTCTGGCTCTGGCTCCGCCGGTTGCCAGTGATCGAGCGTCACCGGCACGTCCCACCGGAGGGAGTTTGATGAGCACCCTGCAACTCGTCGATGTCGAACACTGGCCGGCCGTCGCCCGTACGCCGTACAGCCCGGTGCGGGCAGCCGCGGCGCGACAGATCCTGCGCGGGGCGGTCCGCGAGCTGCCGGTCGTCGTACTGCTCCCGGACGGCCGGCGGCTCGGCGCGGGTGGTTCCGACGCGCCGGTGATGGAGATCGTCTCGGACAGGTTCTTCCACCGGATCGGCGCCGACCTCAAGATCGGTTTCGGCGAGTCCTACATGGCCGGCAACTGGCGAGCCGGTCGGGGCACGGACCTTGCCGACCTGCTGAGCGTGTTCGCGAGCCGCCTGAGCCACCTCGTACCGCCGGTGCTGCAGGGGTTCCGCAAGCTGATCGAGCAGCGGATGCCGTCGTCGGAGGACAACGACCGGCACGGCGCGCGGGCCAACATCGCCCGGCACTACGACCTCTCGAACGACCTGTTCGCCACTTTCCTCGACTCCACCATGACGTATTCGTCCGCGTGGTTCTCCTCACCGACCGACGGCTTCGGCGAGCTCGCGGAAGCCCAGCAGCGCAAGATCGACGGCATCCTCGACTACGCCGGCGTCCGCGCGGGCAGCCGGGTGCTGGAGATCGGTACCGGCTGGGGACAGCTCGCGATCCAGGCCGCCGAGCGCGGCGCGACGATCACCTCGGTCACGCTGTCCGCCGAGCAGCGCGATCTGGCTCGCAAGCGGATCGCCGAGGCCGGTGTCAACGCGACGGTCGAGCTGCGCGACTACCGCGACGTACAGGGCCGGTACGACGCGGTCGTGAGCGTCGAGATGATCGAAGCGGTCGGCGAGCGGTACTGGCCGACGTACTTCGCGACCGTCGACCGGCTGCTCGCGCCGGGCGGACGCTTCGGGCTGCAGTCGATCACCATGCCCCACGACCGGCTGCTCGCCACCCGGCACGCCCAGGGCTGGATCCACAAGTACATCTTCCCGGGCGGACTGATCCCCTCGTTGACCGCGATCGACCAGATCGCGGCCACGGCGGGTGGGCTCGAGGTCGTCGAACGCCGCGACCTCGGGCCCGACTACGCGCACACCCTGCGGCTCTGGCGCGACCGCTTCACCTCGCGCGCCGCCGACGTCGCGAACCTCGGGTTCGACGCCGTCTTCCGGCGGATGTGGGAGTTCTACCTCGCGTACTCCGAGGCCGGCTTCCGCGCCGGGTACCTCGGCGTCTCTCAGCTGGCCCTGGCCAGGAAGGACTGATCGTGGAACTCGCCGGCCGCAGGATCTGGGTCATCGGTGCCTCCTCGGGTATCGGCGCCGCGCTCGCGGAGGAGTTGTGCCGCCGCGGCGCGCACGTCGCCGTGTCCGCCCGCCGTGCCGACGCGCTGAAGGAGGTCGCGGGCGAGTGGATGACCGCGGTCCCCTGTGACATCACCCACCGGTCGTCCGTCGAACAGGCCGCGGCCGAGGTCGAGGCGGAACTGGGCGGCATCGACATCGCAGTACTGAGCGCTGGTTACTGGAAGCAGATGAGCGAGTTCGACGTCGAGTCGTTCCACCGGCACCTGGACGTGAACCTCGGCGGGATGGCGAACTGCCTCGGCGCGCTGATCCCTCGGCTGAAGGCGCAGCGGGCCGGGATGATCGTCGGCATCTCCTCGGTCGCGGGCTACCGCGGTCTGCCCGGCGCCGAGGCGTACGGCGCGACCAAGGCCGCGCAGATCAACCTGCTCGAGTCGCTCCGAGCCAGCCTGCGCCCGGACGGCATCGACGTACTGACCGTCTGCCCGGGTTTCGTCGAGACCGAGATGACCGAGGACAACGCGTTCCCGATGCCGTTCATGATCAAGGCGCCGGAGGCCGCCCGGGCGATCGCCGACGGGATGGCGAAGCAGTCGGCCCGGATCGTGTTCCCGTGGCAGATGGCATTGCTGATGAAGGCGGCCAAGCTGGTCCCGGACCGGCTCTGGGCCATCGCTCTCACCCCTCGGTCCTGAACTGTCCAGATCAGGACATGGCTGTTGCCCCCACGGGAGCAGGCTGCATACGGTCCTCCGGGATCTGCCCGCCATGTTGAGGAGCTCGCCTGATGCCTGTTGCCCCGGACAGCTGGACCCCTGGTGGACCATTGACCGCGGACAAGCTCACCGCCGAGTACGCCGACCGCCCGCTGGGCACGGACGTCACCCGGCCCCGACTCGGGTGGATCGCCTCGGCGCCCGGCTACGGAGCCACCCAGTCGGCGTACCAGATCCTGGTGGCGTCGGCGCCTGAGCTGCTGACGCCGGAGACCGCGGACGTCTGGGACTCCGGGCAGGTGCAGTCGGCGAAGACCTTCGGCATCGAGTACGACGGGCCTGCGCTGGCCCCGCGCACGAGGTACCACTGGGCGGTCCGGCTCTGGGACGGCGTCGAGCGGGTCGGTCGGTGGAGTGGGCCGACGTGGTTCGAGACGGCCCTGCTGGCGGAGGGCTTCGGGGACGCGCAGTGGATCGGCGCCCGCGAGGAAGTCCGCGACGAGGACGTACCCGCGCCACTGCTGCGTCGGGCCTTCGCCCTGACGGCTCCGGTCGAGCGCGCCCGGCTCTATGCCAGCGGGCTCGCGTACCAGGAGCTGAGGGTGAACGGCCAGCGCGTCGGCGATGCGGTGCTGGACCCGGGCTTCACCGACTACGAGGACACCGTCCTCTACGTCACTCACGATGTGACGGGGCTGCTGCGGACTGGCGACAACGTGCTCGGCGCCGAGCTCGGCCGCGGCTTCTTCGGGCTGAGCACACCGAACACCTGGCGCTGGCACCAGACCCCGTGGAACGCCGAGCCGCGGCTGCTGGCCCGGCTGGTGATCGAGCACACCGACGGCAGCGTCACCGAGATCCACTCCGACGACGCGTGGTCCGTGACCGACGGACCGACGCGGTCCGACTCGCTCTTCTGCGGTGAGACCTACGACTCCCGATTGAATCCGGTCGGCTGGGACGAGCCCGGGTTTGATGACGGCTCGTGGACCGCGGCGCGCGTGCTGCCCGCGCCGCGGGGTGAGCTCCGCGCTCAGGAGCACGAGCCGATCCGGGTGATCGAGGACGTTGCTCCGGTCTCCTTCACGCAGCCCCGTCCGGGCGTGTGGGTGGCCGACTTCGGGCGCACCACGGCCGGCTGGACCAAGCTCCGGGTCGACGCTCCTGAGGGGACGAAGATCAGCCTGGAGCACGGCGAGTGGTTGCTTGCTGACGGCACCGTCTTCGCGGAGAACAAGCATGTGCACAAGCCGCGGTTCCAGCGTGACGAGTTCATTGCCGCTGGCAACGGGCTGGAGGAGTGGGAGCCACGCTTCTCCTACAAGGGCTTCCGCTATGTGCAGCTCGAGGGCTTTCCCGGTGAGCCGACGCTCGGCGCGGTGACGATGCGGGTGGTGCACTCCGACGTCCGGGAGATCAGCCGGTTCTCCGCGAGCCAGCCGCTGTACGAGCAGATCGACCAAGCGATGCGGCGGACCGTGCTGAACAACCTGCACGGCATCCCGACCGACACCCCCAAGATGGAGAAGAACGGCTGGACGGGTGATGCCCAGGTCGGCTCCCCCACGATGGCCGGCACCCTCGACATGTCGCGGTTCTTCACCAAGTGGCTCGGCGACCTGCGCGACAGCCAGAACGAGGCCGGCCAGTTGCCGGTGATCGTGCCGACCGGCGACTGGGGATTCACCGAACTCTCCCCGGCGACCGAGTGGTCCACCGTCTACCCGTTCATCCTGCGCGAGATGCACCGCTGGTACGGCGACGAGCGGCTGCTCGCCGAGCACTGGGACGCCGTACTGCGGTACGTCGACTACGAACTCGGCCGGGTCGAGGACGGGTTGTCCCTCAGCGTGCTGGGTGACTGGATCCCGCCGGGCTACCCGTCCGGTCCCCCACCGGAAGACCGCCGCCTCACCGGTACGGCGTACCTGTATCGCGCCGTGATCTCGGTGGCGGAGATCGGCGAACTCCTCGGGCACACGGGCGAGGCGGATCGCCTGCGGAAGGCCGCGGGTGAACTGGCCGACGGGATCAACCGGGCGTTCCTCGACCGATCGGCCGGGGTCTATCGGTCGGACCTGGACCCCGACTACCGGCAGACCTCGAACGCGTTGCCGCTCGCCTTCGGGGTGGTGCCGGATGAGGTGGTTCCGCAGGTGGTGGCGAACCTGGTGGCCGACATCGAGGAGCGCGGGTTCCACCTCAACACGGGATGTCTCGGCGTCGTAGTACTGCTCCCGGTGCTGACGGCTTACGGGCATGCCGACGTGGCGGCGAAGGTGGCGCTGCAGCGGACGTATCCGAGTTGGGGCTATTGGTTCGACCAGGGCGCCGACACGATGTGGGAGATGTGGGAGACCGACACCCGGTCGCGCAACCACTACTTCCAGGGCACGGTCGCGCAGTGGCTGCTGGAGAACGTCGCGGGTCTGCGCAACCTCAGCAACGGGTGGGAGCGCATCCTGGTTCGGCCCGACGGCCGGGAGCAGGTGGACTCGGCCGCGCTGCGGACCGACACCCTGCGCGGGCGGGTATCCGTTTCGTGGCGACGGGTCGGACGGGTTTTCCAGCTCGAGGTCCAGGTGCCGGTCGGATCCACTGCCGAGGTGCATGTGCCTTCGGCCGCTATCTCCGACGTCACCGCGGTGCCTGCGCCCTTCGCTGGTGAGCCTGCGTTCGCGGACGGCCACACCATCTACACGGTGCCGGCCGGACACTGGAGCTTCACGTCACGGACTTCGTAGCGCAGGTCCTGGGGGTTCAGGCGGTCTTAGTGAACATGAGGTCGTGGCAGATCCTGCCCTCGGCGTGGGCGCGCGACTCGAACTTGGTGATCGGACGCCAGTCGGGTCGCGGCGCCCACCCGTCGTACTCGTTGCGCAGCAGCGGTTCGGCGGTGCAGATCTCCAACATCCGCTCCGCGTAGTTCTGCCAGTCCGTTGCCAGATGCAACCTTCCGCCCGGTGCCAGCCGCGAGGCCAGCAACGCGACGAACTTCGGCGTGATGAGCCGCCGCTTGTGGTGCCGCTTCTTCGGCCAGGGGTCAGGAAAGAACACCCGTACTCCGGCCAGCGAATCCGGCGGCAGGTGGTCGCGCAGAAAGTCGAGCGCGTCGCCGTGCAACAGTCGAACGTTCTCCAGTTCGTACTTCTCCACCCACAACATCAACTGCCCAAGCCCGGCCGGGTAAACCTCGGCCGCCAGGTGGTTGACGTCCGGCGCCCGCGCAGCCAACTGCGCCGTCGCATCCCCCATCCCCGACCCGATCTCCAACACCGCCGGCGCATCCCGCTCGAACCAGCTCGCCAGATCGACCTCACCCGCAGGCAATTCCTCGAGCTTCCGCCCCAACTCACCCCAGTGGGTATCCCAAACCCGCTGCTGCCCAACCGTCATCCGAACACTCCGCCGGACATGGCTGAACACCCCCGCCTGCCGAACCTCATCCACCATCTCCACCGCGCAATCCTATGTGAGCCCGCACGCCGCCTCCTCCAACGCCCGCTCCAGCTCGCCTCTTCAGCCGCGCCTCGGCGACAACGAGGTACTCGCCCGGGTGCCCCGCAGCTCGTGGGTGCGGGTGGTCCTCGGTTCCTTCAGTAGGCGTGGAGGTTGACGCCACGAGCGAGTTCCTCCTGTCGTTCGGTACAGCCGTTGGTTGGCCTCCGGTGGCGTGAGCTTGTCGATCGGTGAGGATGGGCAGGTGGAGTTGGATGAAGAGGTGCTGACCGGTGGGAACGTCTCCGGCGAGGTTGTCCGGATCGGCCGGACTGTGCGCAAGCCGGCTACTCCGTCGCACGATGCGATGGGGGCTTCCAGCCACCGGACGACGTCGTCTGGAACGTCG
Source organism: Kribbella sp. VKM Ac-2568 (assembly GCF_004345365.1). GTDB lineage: Bacteria > Actinomycetota > Actinomycetes > Propionibacteriales > Kribbellaceae > Kribbella > Kribbella orskensis. Next base: position 200,548 of record NZ_SLVF01000015.1, on the reverse strand, counting down.
CGATCCCGGATCCGGCAGAAGGTCGGTTCATCTGCCACCACGATCTCGCACCCTGGAACCTGGTACGGGACGGCGAGCGGTGGGTGTTCATCGACTGGGACGGCGCCGGACCGGGATCACGGTTGTGGGATCTCGGCTATTCCGCCCACGGCTTCGTGCCGTTCCTGCCCGATGGCGATCCGGCGGTCGATGCACCGCGGTTGCGCGCCCTGGTGGACGGATACGGCCTGGACGCTGCAGGCCGTCGCGAACTGCCTGCCCAGATCGCAGCCCACACTCGCGGCATGTTCGACCTGCTCCGGCGGGGGCATCAGACCGGCGAGCAGCCCTGGGCACGGCTGTACGCCGAAGGTCACGCCGCCCACTGGGGCCCAGCCGCGGAGTACATCGAGCGGCATCACGACGAGTGGGTTGCCGCGTTGTCCTGAGCGGGCCTCAATCACCCCAGAACAAGCGGTCCACGACATTCCGCGCCTGGCGGGTTCGGCGGAGGTAGTCGTCGGTGAAGCGGCTGGTTTCGCCTGCGTTGTAGCCGCAGATCTGGGCTACGGCGGCTAGGTCTCGGGGGTCTCTTGGGAGGGAGTCGCTGGGGCGGGCTCGGACAAGCATGATGGCGTTGCGGATGCGGGTTGCCATTTCCCAGGCGCGGCTGAGGATGTCGGCGTCCGGCGGCTCGACCAGGCCTACGTCGACGGCTGCTCGCAGGGCGCCGAGGGTTCTGGTGGTGCGGAGGCCTTCCACTCGGTGGGCCTCGCGCAGCTGGAGTAGTTGTACGGTCCACTCGATGTCGGCGAGGCCGCCGCGGCCGAGTTTCGTGTGGGTCGCGGGGTCGGCGCCGCGCGGTAGCCGTTCGGCATCCACGCGGGCCTTGATCCGCTGGATCTCCATCACGTCGCGTTCGTTGACGCCGTCGGCCGGATACCTCAGCGGGTCGATCAGTGCGCGGAAGGCGTCGCACAGCTCGGGATCACCGCAGAGCGGATCCGCCCGCAGTAGAGCCTGCGCTTCCCACACGGCCGACCAGCGCGCGTAGTACGTGGCGTAGGAAGCAAGCGTGCGGACGAGCGGTCCCTGGCGGCCTTCCGGTCTGAGGTCCGCGTCCACCGCGACAGCGGGATCGGCGCCGGGCAGGGCGAGTAACCGCCGCAGCTCGGTCGCCACCTGGGTCGCGAAGTCGGTGGCCGCCTTCTCGGAGGATCCAGGCAGCGGGTCGTGCACGAACATCACGTCGGCATCGCTGCCGTAGCTCAGCTCGTGCCCGCCGAAGCGGCCCATCGCGACGATCGCCATTCGGGTCGGTTCGGGTTCGCCCTTGGACACGGTCCGCCGCGCGACCTCCAGCGCCGCGGTCAGGGTCGCCACGGAGATCGTCGTGAGCGCCTCGCCGACCTCCTCGACCTCCAGCAGCCCGGACAGATCCGCCGCCGCCACTCGGAACAGCTCGCGCCGCCGGGCGCCGCGGATCGCCGCCACCGCCGCCTCGGGCTCGTCCTTCCGCTTCCCCGCTGCGGACATCTCCGACAGCAGGGACTCCGGGTTGCGCGGGGTCAGCTCCCGCTCGTCCGCCAGCATCGCCGTCGCCTCGGGAGCGCGCTGCAGCAGGTCCACGGCGTACCGGCCGCTGGCGAGCAGGTGCGCTAACCGCTCGGCCGAGGCGCCTTCGTCGCGCAACTGCCGGAGGTACCACGGAGTCGAGCCGAGCGCGTCCGAGATGGTCCGGAAGGCGAGGAGCCCGGCGTCGGGGTCGGGCGACTCGGCGAACCAGCCGAGCATGGCCGGCAGCAACGTCCGCTGGATCGAGGAACGCCGCGACACCCCTTCGGACAGAGCCTCGATGTGGCGCAGAGCCGACGCCGGATCGGCGTACCCGAGTGCGGTGAGCCGTTGCTTGGCGGCCTCCGGTGTCAGCCGTACTTCGCCGCCGGGGATCCGCGCGACGGCTGCCAGCAGCGGCCGGTAGAACAGCTTCTCGTGCAGTCGGCGGACCTCCAGCCCGTGCTTCTTCCACGCTGCGACCAAGTCCGTGATCGGCTTCTTCGTGAAGCCCAGCGACCGCCCGAGCCTGCGCAGGTCGTCATCGTCATCGGGAACCGAGTGCGTACGCCGCAGCCGGTACAGCTGGATCCGGTGCTCCATCGACCGCAGGAACCGGTACGCGTCCGCGAGCATCGCGCCGTCGGTCCGGCCGACATACCCGTGGCTGGTCAACTGCTCCAGCGCGATCAGCGTCGTCCCGCTCCGCACCGACTCGTCGCTGCGCCCGTGCACGAGCTGCAGCAGCTGTACCGCGAACTCCACGTCGCGCAGTCCGCCCGGACCGAGCTTCAGCTGGCGGTCCATATCAGCGGCCGGGATGTGGTCGACGACCCGTCGGCGCATCGCCTGGACGTCGTCGACGAATCCCTCCCGGTCCGCGGCCGACCAGACCAGCTCGTCCGTCTTCTCGGCGTACGCGCGGCCGAGCTCGGCGTCACCCGCGATCGGCCGGGCCTTGAGCAGGGCCTGGAACTCCCACGTCTTGGCCCACCGCTGGTAGTAGGCGAGGTGGCTGTCGAGCGTCCGCACCAACGGACCAGACTTGCCCTCCGGACGCAGCGCGGCGTCGACCGGCCAGAGGGTGCCTTCCGCGGTGTGCGCCGAGCAGATCCGCATCGCCGCCGACGCCAGCTGGGTGGCTGTCTTCAGCGCGGGCGCCTCGGGCTCGCCGTCCAGTGGTTCCGCGACGAACAGCACGTCCACGTCGCTCACGTAGTTCAGCTCGCGGCCACCACACTTGCCCATGGCAACCACCGCGAGCCGGCAGTCGGCAGCTCCGGGGTGCGCCTTGAAGTAGTCGTTCCGCGCGATTTGCAACGCCGTCTCCAGCGCACCCCCGGCAAGATCAGCCAGTACTGCGGCCACCTCGTCGACAAGGAGTCCCTCGGCGAGATCGCGCGCCGCCAACCTCAGCAGCAGCCGGCGGTACTCGACCCGCAGCGCGTCCACCGGGTTCTCCGCGTCGACCGCGGTGGCGAGACACGCTGCCACGTCGTCCGGCGTCGGGCGCGAGCTCGCCAGCGCCGGATCGGCCAGGTCGTACCAGTGCCGCGGGTGTACGCCGAGGTGGCGGCCGAGCGCCTCGCTCGCTCCGAGCACGGAGATGAGCCGGCGCCGGAAGTCCGGGTCCACGTCGAGGGTGCGCGCGAACGCGGCGAGGTCGTGGCCGCTCTGGTCGAGCGCCTCGACCATCCCGAGCAGTCCGGTCAGCGCGAGGTCGGGATCCGCCGACTCCGAGAGCGAGGTGACCACCTGGTCGCCGGCCATGGGACTGCGGACGTCCAACTCGTCGAGCCGGTCCAGCATCTTCGCGGCTCGCCGCGGATCGGCGAATCCCGCCCTCGCCAGCCGCCCTTCACCCGATACTCTCCGCGCCTCCGCCACCCCGCCAGCCTAGTGGGACCGCCAGACCGCCCTCACCGCCCGTGAGTCGCCCACTCCCCTGGCCGCGGGGGGTCTCGGTCGCCGCGCGGCCGGATCTCGGAGGGGTTGCGGACAGCGCTCGGTCCGACACACGGAGTTGCTTGGCATATTCGGTCCGTAGTCGGCATGATGGCTGGTTATGGTCATGATGACGGGGTCGCTCGCTGTGCGGGGCACGGTGGTCTGGTTGACGCCCCAGCAGGGTGGGCGAGTGTCCGGGCCCCCTGAGCCGGATTACGACTACGACTACACAGCAACCGCCTACCTACCGCCGCGGACGGCCGAGGACGGACAGGCCGGGCTCGCACTGCGCCGGTTCGCGCCGGGTGCCTGGCGATCGTCCGCCGAGGGGATCCTGGTCCCCGGGCCGGGCCACCGGGCCCAGCAGGTGGTGCCGGGAGGGATCGTGGTCGTCACCGAGGGAGTCCGCCCGGTCGGCCTCTTCACGCTCGAGGAGGTGCACGCGCTCGCGCCCGACGGCACCCCAGTGATCGAGCGGCCCGCCGAGCTGGACATCACCGGGCTCACCTCGATCCGCCCGCTCGGCGCCGACGAGCTCCCGCCGTACCGGCACTCCACCGCGGCGGCCCGCTGGTCCGCCCACGAACGCACTTCCACTGCCCACGAACGCACCCCGACCGGCACCGAGCTCCACGAACCCGCCTGAGCCGCACGAACACGGCAACCTGGACTCAGCCGGACGACGCAACACCGGCTGAAACGCGCGCCAGCGCCGGCTGTAGGCAGCCGGCGCTGGACACGAGCTCGCACGTCCGGAGGATCTGAGGAGAGATCCCCCGGACGGCGAAGGGCTACACCGCGAAGACCTACCTCGCGATGGACTACTCGGCGGGGATCTGGTTCAGGACGGCGAACTTGTCCGCCGCACCGCCGTTGGAGGCGACGACGAGCTTGCGGGTGATCGTGTGGTCACCGCCGGCCGGGATCTCCAGCTTGAACTTGCTCATCGTGAAGTTGCTCTGCGAGTACCCGGTGAAGGGCCCGCTGTCCGCGCTGTAGACCAGGCCGTAGGTCTGGTTGTCCGGACCCGTGCCGGCCTGCCCGATCCAGCGGTTGGCGTTCGGCACCTGGCTGAACGGCCCGCCACTGGTGATCACCGGGAACCCGAACACCGCCGAGCGTGATCCGGCGCCGTCGTGGTCCAGCGCGTCACCGGCCCACACCGACAGGGCGGCCGCCGAGTCGTTGCTGAACGTCGTCGCCGCGGTGATGAACTGGTCGTCCGCCGTCGCCGTGTACGTCGTGACGATCTTCAGCCCGGGGTGCTCGGCCGACGTGCCGGTGACCCGGACAACCGCCTTCTCACCGGTGTTCTCGACGACCTGTACGTCGTTGGACCGGGTCTGCAGCTGCTGCCACGCGTTGCCGCCGACGGGTTCGGCGGTGCTCACGTACGGCAGGTTGATCCAGTCGAGCTGGTCCGGCTGACCGGTGATCGCCATGTCGAGCACCTTGCCGGTGGTCGACAGGGGCAACTGCGGGTCGTTGTAGACCTTGGCGATCGCCATCGCGAGGTGCTTGTTCTCGATCACGATGTCACCGGGTCCGCCTTCGACCAGGCCGCTCGGCAGCCGTTTGCCGATGCTCGCGTCGACGTTCACCGGCGAGATCTCGAGGTTGATCTCGGTCGCTCCGCCGGCGCCGACCTCGAGCTCCTTGGCGGCCGTGCCGAAGCCGAGCTGCGCCACCTGGACGGTGTACTTGCCCGGCCCCTGCGGCAGGCCGACCCGATAGTTGCCAGCGGCATCGGTCGAGGTGAACCCGATAGCCGAACCACCCTGCACCACGCTGACCGTCGTACTGGCGGCCGGTGCTCCGGTGGTCTTGTTGGTCACCTTGCCGGTCACGACCGGCCACGGCGCGACCGCCGTACCGCCCGGGGTGAAGGCGTACAGGTTGCCGTCGAGAGCACCGACGACGACCGTGTTGCCGCTGACCGCGGGACCCGCCGACACCCAGGTGCCGATGTTCTGCTGCCAGCGCGGCTGACCCGTCCCGGCGTCGAGCGCGTAGAAGCCGCCACTGTTGGCGCCCACGAACAGCGTGTTGCCGGACAGCGCCGGCGAGGTGAAGGACCCACCCCGGTACTGCGAACCCGGCAGCAACTGGTCCCAGATGACCGCGCCGGTGGTGGCGTTGAGAGCGGTCACCGCGCCGCTCGGGAAGGACATGTACACGGTGTTGCCCTTGATCGTCGCCGCGGACGGGGTCGCTCCGCTGCTGACCAGGGACGGGTGCGAGCTCGTGTAGCTCCACAGGACCGCGCCGGTGGCGCCGTCGCGGGCCACGATGGCGTTGTTCGAGCCGATGAACACTCGGCCGTCAGCCGCCGACGGGATGCCGTCCTGCCAGCCGCCGAGGGTGTCCGTGCCGGTCCACAACTTCTGGCCGGTCTTCAGGTCGTAGGCGATCACGACGCTGCCGTCCTGGTTGCCCACGTAGACGCGGCCGTCGGCGACCGCCGGCGTACCGTCGCTCATCGTGTTGCCGGCCATCGGCGAGGCCCAGATCCGCTGACCGGTCTTGGCGTCGAGCGCCAGCAGGATGCCGGCCGCCGCCTCGCCGAAACGGGTCTGGTACGGGAACAGAACCTTGCCATCGGCAACGGTCACGCCGTAGTAGCCGTAGGTGCGCTGGTTGTTGCCTTCCGGCGCCCCCTGGGGGTCGTTGCGCCACAACAGCGTGCCGGTCTTCGCGTCCAGGGCGAACAGCGTGCCCCGCAGCGTCGGCACGTAGACGACGCCGCCGGAGACCGCGATGCTGCCGTGCACCGACGACGGAACCGGGTAGCTCCACAGCTTCTTGCCGGTGACCTGCGAGACCGCGTGCACCGCGCTGTTGCCCTCACCGTTCTCGTCCCGCGTCCCGGCGTACACGACGCCGTCGACGATCGCGGGCGAACCGGTCAGGAAGGTGCCCTTGGTCCGGTACGACCAGGCCAGCCGCTGGCCCGGGCTGATGGCGTCGGCCGCGACACCCGCGTGCGACGCGTCGCCGTGGTGCTGGGACCAGTTCGCCCCGACGACCGGCTTGATCGCCTTCTCGTTGGTGAGGGTGAACTTCGACGAGGCCTTCCAGGACGCGCCGGTCTTGTCGAACACCTCTACGTCCACCGTGTGCTTGCCGATCTTCACTCCTGCCGGCAGACCGGTGTACCAGGTGAACTCACCCGTCGAGCCGAGCGGCTTCCAGGCCGAGCCGTCGACCCGGAACCGCGCCTTCACCGGCGCGTCGGTGGTGTCGTACGCGTTGACCTGGATGCCCGGGAACCTGTCCAGCGGGACCGACGTACCCGGAGCGGGACTCACGATGGTGAGGTCCTTCTCCGCGCCGTAAATCCGGAACGGGTTGTCGAAGGTCTTGTTGTTCATGTTGATGAACCGGAACCCGCGCGGCGAGTTGTCGATCGTGTACGAGCTCGACACCGTCTGGATGTGCTTCGCGGTGCCGGCGAAGTCGCTCTTCGGCTCGACGTCGTTCGAGTGCTCGTGGCCGACCAGGATCAGCTCTGCGCCGTACTGCTCCAGCACCTTGCCGAACTCGTCGTACACCGAGGGCGACCCGAACGGCACGTTCATCGGCTGGTGGGTGAGCACCACCAGGTGCTTGCCGTCCTTGACGTTCTGGGCAAGGTCGGTCTTGACCCACTCCAGCTGCTCGGCGAACGGCGCGGCGCCGTTGTTCTCCAGCACCAGGAAGTGCCGGTCGCTGTAGTCGAAGGAGTACCACTCGGGGCCGACGTGCTTACGGTAGTTGTTGATCCGCGCGGCGTAGGTGCTGCCGGCGGCGTACTCGTGGTTGCCGACGGCCGGCCAGACCGGGACCTTCGACCCCGCGGTGCTCGCCTTGTAGAACTCGAACTCCGAGTCCGTGGCGTTGTTCGTCAGGTCGCCGCTGACCTGGATGAACGCCAGGTGCTGCTTGGTCGAGTTGATCTCCTCGATCTGCTCGGGCAGCTGGGCGTTGACGTGCGGGTCGGCGACGTTGCCGAAGGTGAAGCCGCCGTCGGCCGAGGCCTTGTCCTTATGGAGGCCGAAGTTGACCTCGCGGGTGTCACCGGCGGCGAGCGAGCCGAGGTTCCGGTAGAACTTCGGCGTCATGTTGTCGTCGGTGCCGACGGAGTAGCCGGCCGGCTGGGTGACAAAGACCAGGTCGACGTCGCGCCGCTCGGTGTCGGACTGGAAGGTGTAGCGGCCCTGCAGGTCGGTGACGACGATCTGCTGACCGTCGGACACGCTGACGCCGGCCAGGCCGGTCTCGTTGTTGTCGATCCGGCCGTCGTTGTCGCGGTCTTCGAAGACCGTGCCGGAGATGGTGGCGCTGGGCGCGTCGACCGCGTCGGCGAGCGCGCCGGTCAGCGGCCCCCCGATGACGAGGGCGGTCAGCCCGGCGGTGGCGCCGTACAGCACCTTGTGCCAGGTACCGATCCGCGGTCGATCGGGGGCGGGCCTGCCGGGACGGGGCTTGCCCAAAAGGGGACTCATGCGAGGAAGAACCTTTCTACGAACCAGAAGAGGCCGAAGGCGGCGACGACCCCTGTCGCCGTACGTTGCGCCGGCACCCCGAAGCTGGTCTTCCGGACCAGCAGGAGCAACGGGAAGACCGCGACCAGCAGGAGCGCCTGGCCCGTCTCGATACCGACGTTGAAGCTGAGCAGCGAGACCACCAGGTCCGCGCTGGCATTGATTCCTTCCCCGCCCCACCACCCCGGTCTGGCCTCATCGGTGATCCGCAGCGACCCGGCGAAGCCGAGACCGTGCAGAAGACCGAAACCGAAGACCACCGGCAACCGGTGGCGGGTGGAGCCGAGCAGGTTCTCCACCGCGACGAACGCGATCGACAGCGCGATCAGCGGCTCGACGACGATGGCGGGCACGTTGATCCCGCCGACCAGGGTGGAGATCAGGGTGACGCTGTGGGCCAGGGTGAAGGTCGAGGTGACCTGCAGCAGGCTGCGGAAGCTCTTGGCGCCGATGATCAGCGCGATCACGAACAGCACGTGGTCCAGGCCGAGCAGGATGTGCTCCACGCCCATCCTGCCGAACTGCACGCTGGACGTGACCATCGAGCTGTCACCGACGCTGAAGTCGTGGTGGCTGCGGTCGAACACGGTGCGGCCGGTCCGCTCGCCGAAGTGGTACTCGACCAGGTTGGTGTGATCGTCGGCGACGGCCTCGGAGTCCTCGAAGACCTTGTACTGCAGGTGGTACGCCCCCTGCGAGCCGGCGCAGGAGAAGGTCAGCGCGAGCTCGGCGTACGCCTTCTGCGCGCGCTGCGAGACCGAGGTGCTCTGCAGCACCGGCTCGCAGGCGGCCCCGTCCAGCGAGACGACGACCCGCGGGTCCAGGTACTCCTCGAGCCGGTCCTTGGCACCCTGGAGCGCCCGCTTGCGATGGTCGTCATCGGTCGCGGGGGAGCCGAGATCGACCGCCCGGGCCAGTACGTCGTACTCCAGGCTCAGCAGGTAGTTCACCTGCTGGCCGTCCTGGGTGACCGTCGAGTAGCCCGTCGACGCGATCACGTGCGCCTGGGCGGTGCTCACCCCGAAGCCGAGCAGGAAGAACACCAGACCGCAGAACGTCATCCATCGCCGCATGGGACGACATCCCACGCGACCCGGACGACCTCTAGGTGTCCGATCAGGAAACTATTTGCCGTTATAACGCGGCAAGCAGTAACTACCTGCGACTCCGTCGCAGGGAGTCGGTCAGAGGACGGGCAGCAGCTTGTTCAGCTCGAACGGCGTCACCTGGCGGCGGTAGTCCTGCCACTCGGCGCGCTTGTTGCGGAGGAAGAAGTCGAAGACGTGCTCGCCGAGGGTCTCGGCGACCAGTTCGCTGTCCTCCATCGCCTGGATCGCCTCGGCCAGGCTGCTCGGCAGCGGCTTGATCCCGAGCGCGCGACGTTCGCGGCTGGTCAGCGACCAGACGTCGTCCTCGGCCTCGCGGGGCAGCTCGTACCCCTCCTCGATGCCCTTCAGCCCGGCTGCCAGCATCAGCGCGAACGCGAGGTACGGGTTCGCGGCCGAGTCCAGCGAGCGGAACTCCACCCGGCTCGACTGCCCCTTGTGCGGCTTGTACATCGGCACCCGGACCAGCGCGGAGCGGTTGTTATGGCCCCACGAGATGAACGAGGGCGCCTCGTCGCCGACCGCGAGCCGCTTGTAGGAGTTCACCCACTGGTTGGTGACGGCGGTGATCTCGGCGGCGTGGTGCAGCAGCCCGGCGATGAACGCGCGGCCGGTCTTGGACAGCTGGTACTGCGCGCCGCCCTCGAAGAACGCGTTCCGGTCGCCCTCGAACAGCGACATGTGGGTGTGCATCCCGGAGCCCGGCTGGTCGCTCAGCGGCTTCGGCATGAACGAGGCGTAGATGCCTTGGCTCAGCGCCACCTCCTTCACGACCACCCGGAAGGTCATGATGTTGTCGGCCGTGCTCAGCGCGTCGGCGTACCGCAGGTCGATCTCCTGCTGGCCCGGGCCGCCCTCGTGGTGGCTGAACTCGACCGAGATGCCCATCGACTCGAGCATCGTGATCGCCTCGCGGCGGAAGTCGTTGCCGATGCCCTGCGGGGTGTGGTCGAAGTACCCGGAGGAGTCGACCGGTTCGGGGTACGTGCCGGGCGCGCCGGTCAGCGACTTGAACAGGTAGAACTCGATCTCGGGGTGGGTGTAGAAGGTGAAGCCGAGGTCGGCCGCCTTCGACAGGGTCCGCTTCAGCACGTGCCGCGGGTCGGCGAAGGACGCCGAGCCGTCGGGCATGTTGATGTCGCAGAACATCCGCGCGGTGCCCATCGTCTCGCCCCGCCAGGGCAGGATCTGGAACGTCGACGGGTCCGGCTTGGCCAGCATGTCCGCCTCGGTCACCCGGGCGAAGCCCTCGATCGCGGAGCCGTCGAACCCGATCCCCTCGGCGAACGCGCCCTCCAGCTCGGCCGGCGCCACCGCGACCGACTTCAGGAACCCGAGCACGTCGGTGAACCAGAGCCGAACGAACCGTACGTCGCGCTCCTCGAGCGCGCGCAGCACGAACTCCTGCTGCTTGTCCATCGGCGAGTCCACCTCTCATGCGTCGGGAAACACTTGTCGAGCGAGCCTCACACAGTCTGCCCCGCCTCTGTTAAGCAGACGTTACGTGCTGGTGGGCGCCTCCGGCGAAACCGGCCTCGGCGTACCGTACAGCCGTGGCCCAGAGTCCGATCCAGAGTCCGATCCAGAGTCCGATCCAGACGCCGATCCTGATCTTCGACGGCGACTGCGCCTTCTGTACGACGAGCGCCCGCTGGCTGCAGGGAAAACTGGGCGGCAGCGTGCTGGTGGAGCCCTGCCAGTTCACCGACCTCGCGGCGTACGGGACCACCGCGGAGCGGGCGACGTACGAGGTGCTCTGGGTGGACCAGGCCGGGCGGATCCACGGCGGCGCGCAGGCGTTCGCGCGGTGGCTGATCCACAGCGGCGGCGCCTGGCGGGTGCTCGGCACGGTGATCACGCTCCCACCGGTGCGCTGGCCGGCGGCGGGCGTCTACCGGCTGATCGCGAACAACCGGGAGAGGATGCCCGGCGGCACGCCCGCCTGCGCCCTGCCGCATCAGACCAGTACGCCGGAGGACTAATCTTCGTCGGGTGCAGACGATCTTCCACGCCGCCCTGATCGTGGCCGGGCTCCTCTGCGCCAGTGATCTGCTGCTCAGCACGGCCCGGTTCGTCCGTTCGGTCCAGCAGAAGCGACCCGCCGAGCTGGACGTCCTCGGGCGCCGCTGGCTGCCGATCCCGGAGCTCGGTTTCGGCATGTTCGCCTTCTGCTGCCCCGGCCTGGTCACGCTCGCCCTGACCGACGCCGACGGCACCCTGCCGACGAAGCAGATCCTGCTCGCCGCGTTCGTCTTCGGGTACGCCGGTGCGGTGCTGTCCCGAGTGGTCCGTACTCCGGGCCCCGGCGGCCGCCGCTTCCGGCTACGCGCCGGCCTGCTCCTTGGCCTGCCGGCCCTCTTCGGCCTGGTCTTCGGCCTCTCCGGCGTCGCCGGCTGAGCTGCTCGAGCTGTTCGGGCTGTCTGAGCTGTTCGGCCCCCAGCGCTGCTTGAACCAGGGCACGATCCGCTCCATCGGCGCGAACGCCAGCCAGCAGACCACGGTCGGCAGGAAGTGGATCAGCAGGATCGCCGTGTTGGCGAGGTGGAACCCGATGAAGAAGAGCGCCCCGAGCAACTGCCAGCGGCCCTTGAGCCAGAGGATCACCGGGGACAGGAACTCGCCGATGATGCCGACCCACTGCATCACGTGCAGCATCCACGGGTGGTGCAGCAGCCACTCGCCCACCGGGTGCGGCCGCCGCACGATCGCCCAGGTCAGGATCGCGCTCCCGGGCCAGGCCAGCGTCCACCCGGAGCCGCGCAGCTTCGCGACAGCGGACAGGAAGTAGGTGGCGATCACCGAGATCTGGACGCACTTGATCGCCCAGCCGGCCGCCTCGGACCTGGTCTGGTCCGCGTACGGCGAGACCTCCCGGCGCCACTTCCAGTTCCGGCCCTTGGTGCGCGGGGCCACCGTCGGCAGCACCCAGAGCGCGACCACGAGCGCCAGGTGGTCGTGGTCGACCTTGCCGTCGCTCATCCCGATCAGCACCCACCAGGTGAACGCCGGGGCGACGATCCAGCCGGCCAGCCGCGGCAACCTGTTGGTGGACGCCACCAGACACGCGACGATCAGTACGACGTACAGGGTGGTCGTGTTCGCCACGGACGGTTTCGGCAGGTCGAACAGCCGGGCCAGGAACAGCGGCTGGTAGAGCCCGGGGTGCTCGCCCTTGAGCCGGGTGTCGCGGACGAAGGCATGCATGTCGAGGATGACGAACAGGTAGAGGATCGTCCGCAGCCACGCGATCCGGGCCAGCGCGATCGCCGGGGTGAACCAGTTCAGGGCTCTCTGCGTCCGGGTGGCTGCCGCGCTCATCGGCGCACCTGCCAGGTGGCGAGGACCTCGGCCTTCGGCGGGCCCTCGACCCGGCCCTTGACCAGCGTGGTGGTGTCCCGGATCAGCTCGAGCTTCACGTACTTCGGCTGGTCCGGGTGCTTGCGCGCCCACCCGTCGGCGACCGACTGGAGCAGCGACGGGTCCGCGACGATCTCCCCGGTCCGGGCCTCGATCTCGGCCCGGGCCACGCCGGCGCCCTCGATGTTCAGCGGTACGTCGACCGTGGTGCCGGCGTCGGTCTGCGCGCTGATCCGGGTGTAGGTGATCGACGCGTCGTCGGCCACCGCCCCGGCGTACTGCGACATCGGGCCGAACGGCCAGACGTCGTCGGTGGCGCGCACCGAGCCGTTGATCAGCAGCCCGATCCCGGCCAGCGCGACGAGGATCCGGACCGCCTTACCCACCCGGCCCAGGCGGAGCCGGCTGTCCGGTCCGTCCGGCCCCGAACCGTCTGGTCTGGAACCGTCTGGTCTGGAGCCGTCCTCCGTCCGCTGCTGCCCGCTCGTCACGCCGCCATTACACACCAGCCTGGTTTCATCCTCCGGCGGCGCCGTGGTGAGAATGTGGGCCGGACGCGCAGCGAAGGGACACCAGGATGCCCACCATCCAGCAGATCGCCGAGGCCTTCTCGAGCCACCGGTTCCGGGAGGTCTACGACTATCTCCACCCGCAGGTCGAGTGGGTACTGGTCGGCGCCGCCCGGCTGGAGGGACCCGACCAGGTGAAGGTCGCCTGCGAGCAGTCCCTCGAGCAACTGTCCCGCACGTCGACCCAGTTCCTTCGGTTCAAGAGCGTGATCGGGACCGACGCGGTCGCCGTCGACACCGTCGCCAAGTACGTCGACGCGAGGTGGCAGAGCTCGTTCGTCCGGTCCTGCGACGTGTACGAGTTCGTCCAGGGCTGGCTGGTCGGCATCACCTCCTACACCGCCGAGATCGAGGCCGACGACGTCCGGTAGGTGAAGCGGCGGATCAGAACCTCCAGCGGCCCCCGGCGACCGGTCCGCCGCCACGGCCAGGGTGATCGGCCCGGGCCCCGCGCTGAGCCACATCGCGATCAGCACGATCAGCGCGGCATGACCGAACCCGCCCAGCTCAGCAGGTAGAAGAACAGCGCGACCAGCAGGATCGTCCTGTCCTTCCAGCGCAACGCCCAGACGCCGAGGAACAGCAGGACGCCGTACGCGCCCAGGATGTCGCCGACGTAGAACAGCATCGCGTCGACGAAACCCAGCACGACCAAGAAAAGGGACCGCCGCCAGAGCAGCAACCTGGTCGATCGCCAGGACCGGCCGGCCTCCGTCTGCCGGGCCGCGATCCGCGCGATGCCGTACCCGAACAGGAGGCCGAACATCGGGAACGCCCGGCCGTCGACGAAGGTCGCGATCAGCCAGGTGACCACTGGATCGAGGTCCGATCCGTCCTGCGGGAAGCCGCCGAGTACGGACCTGCCCTGCAGGAAGTAGTGCGAGTTCGCCAGCGCGATGAACAGCAGCATGAACCCGCGGGCCAGATCCGGCCCCAGCGCCCGCGCCGAGACCCCCGTCGGTCCGCTCTCAGGTCCGCTCCCAGAAGAAGTCACGCCCCCACTGAAGCGGCTGTGCGGCGGTCCGGCAGCCGCACAAAGTATCGGCCGCCGCGACCTTCGTCTGTGCGCTCGCGCAGAAATGGTCAAGATCCCGCGGACTTGGTCGAAAGAGGGTCGACCGACCAGTAGGGTGCTCCCGTGCCTCAGCTTCGGGTTGCTCTCGCTCAGCTCAACGTGACGGTCGGTGACATCGATGGGAACACCGACAAGATCGTTTCCTGGACGCGCAACGCCGTCGAGCGGGGCGCCCACGTGGTCGCCTTTCCGGAGCTGGCGCTGACCGGTTATCCGGTCGAGGACCTGGCCCTGCGGCAGTCGTTCGTGACCGCCTCCCAGGTCAAGCTGCGCAAGCTCGCGGCCCGGCTGGCCGAGGAGGGTCTCGGCGAGATCGTGGTGATCTGCGGCTACCTCGACCGCGCCACCGGTACGGCGATGGGCATCGATCGGCTGGGTCGCCCGAAAGGATCCCCCACCAACTCCGCGGCCGTGATCCACCAGGGTGAGGTCGTCGCCAGCGCGGTCAAGCACCACCTGCCGAACTACGGCGTCTTCGACGAGTTCCGGCACTTCGTCCCCGGCGACACCCTGCAGGTGATCCGGGTCCACGGCGTCGACGTCGCCCTGGTGATCTGCGAGGACCTCTGGCAGGACGGCGGCCCGGTGGCGGCCACCCGCGCCGCCGGTGCGGGACTCCTGCTGGTGGTGAACAGCTCGCCGTACGAGGCGAACAAGGACGACGTCCGCGGTGAACTGGTCAGCCGCCGGGCCCGCGAGGCCGGCTGCCCGCTGGCCTACGTGAACCTGATCGGCGGCCAGGACGAACTGGTCTTCGACGGCGACTCGCTGATCGCCGATGCCGAGGGCAAGGTATTCGCCCGCGCGCCGCAGTTCGAGCAGGGCAGCATGGTGGTCGACCTCGACCTGGCCGCCCCCACCGGTACGCCGGGCGGCGAGCACGAGGGCATCCGCATCGTGCACACCGTGCTGCACGAGGACCCCCTGCCGGAGTACGAGCCGATCGCGAGCGCGCAGGCGCCGCGGCTGTCCGACGAGGCCGAGATGTACGGCGCGATCGTGACCGGGCTGCGCGACTACGTCCAGAAGAACGGGTTCAAGTCCGTGCTGCTCGGGCTGTCGGGTGGGATCGACTCCTCATTGGTGGCCGCGATCGCCTGCGACGCGATCGGCGCCGAGCACGTGTTCGGCATCTCCAACCCGAGCGTCTACTCCAGCGACCACTCCAAGGACGACGCCGCCGAACTGGCCGCGCGGACCGGGCTGAACTACCGGGTGGTGCCGATCCAGCCGATGGTGCAGCCGTTCCTCGACACGCTCGGGCTGACCGGCCTGGCCGAGGAGAACCTGCAGGCACGGGTACGCGCGGTGATCTGGATGGGGCTGTCGAACGCCGACGGCCACCTGGTGCTTGCCTGTGGCAACAAGTCTGAGCTGGCCGTCGGCTACTCCACCATCTACGGCGACGCGGTCGGCGGGTACGCGCCGCTGAAGGACGTGCCGAAGACCGTGGTCTGGCGGCTGGCCAAGTGGCGCAACGCCGACGCGAAGGAACGCGGCCAGCAGCCGCCGATCCCGGAGAACGCGATCGCCAAGCCGCCGTCGGCCGAGCTCCGCCCGGGCCAGGTCGACACCGACTCGCTGCCGCCGTACGACCTGCTCGACGACATGCTGGACGACTACGTCGAGCAGGACCGCGGTACGGCCGAGCTCGTCGCCGCCGGGTTCGACACCGAGCTCGTCAGCAAGGTGATCCAGCTGGTCGACAAAGCGGAGTACAAGCGACGGCAGTATCCTCCGGGTCCGAAGATCACCCACAAGGCCTTCGGCCGGGACCGGCGGCTGCCGATCACGAACGCTTGGCGTGAGGACGCGAGGAAGGTGAGGGAGACCTGAGCGGATCCTGGCGTAACCGCCCATTCAACGACAGTCCGTTCTTCCCGCCGGAGTCTCCGGACGCCGCGGACGACTGGGACGTGCCCGAACGCGGCATCGATGCCGACCCGACCCCGCCTCGGTCCGGTGTGAGCGAGCACTCACCTACGGGCGGTAGCGCTCACCCTCCGCAACGGTGGGACGATGAGGGCATGGTTGACATCTTCCTGTCGGCCGGTACCAACGGCGACGCCGATGACGAGATGCCGGCGCCGTACGGGACCGGACCGAAGAACCGGACAACCGAGGAGCACCACCGCTCGGAGTACGGCTATGCCGAACCGGACCGTTCCGGCGACGGCTGGCGCGACCGCTCGACGGCGCTGGACGGCCTCGACCCGTCCCCGTCGCTGCCGAACGCGCCCCGGTCCTACGAGCGTGGACCCGTGCCCCAGCAGCCGTACGTGCCGAAGCCGCCGTTCCTGCCGGGTCCGCCGCCGGAGCCGGAGTACCCGCCGGCCGGTGGCTATCAGCAGGGGTACGGCGAGCCGTCGTACGGGGAGCCGTCTGATCGCGAGCAGTACCGCGAGCCGTCGTACGACGAGTCGCCGTTCGCGCCGCGGCCGTCGTACGAGGAGCCGACGCAGGAACGTCCTTTGCAGGAACGCGCTCTGCGGGAGCGGGCTGCGCAGGAGCGCGCGGCTCAGGAACGCGCCGTCCAGGAACGCGCTGCGCAAGAACGTGCTGCCCGGGAACGTGCTGCTCAGGAACGTGCTGCTCAGGAACGGGCTGTGCAGGAGCGGGCTGCTCGTGAGCGTGCCGCGCAGGAGCGTGCTGCCCAGGACCGGGCGGCTCAGGAGCGTGCCACCCAAGAGCGGGTGTCGCAGGAACGTGCGGCTCAGGAACGTGCCGCGCAGGAGCGGTTGGCGCAGCAAGAGCAGAGTCCGTTCCGGACTCAGCCGCAGCAGAACCCGTTCGCTCCCGGCCAACCGCAGAACCGCCCGGGTGCTGCAGGTCCTGCTGGCCCAACGCCGGCGGGTGGCCCTGCGCAACCAGGTGGACAGGCTCAAGCTGGTGGTCCTGGGCAGGGACCGCGGCCGGGTGCGCCGAGTGCTTCCGGAACGAGTGCTGCCGGCAACGGCGTGACGCCACACGGTTCGAGCAACGGCTGGAGCAACGCCACCCCGGGTTCGTCGCAGTCCAACGGACTCTCGTCTTCCACTCCGCCGCCACCGCCGGTGCAGCCCGGCGCCAACCCGTCGGCGAACGGACTCGGCTCGCACGGTCTCGGCTCCAACAACCTGAGTTCCAACGGCCTGAGCTCACGCGGCCCGGGATCGAACGGGCTGACCTCCAACGGCCTGACTTCCAACGGGCCGGGTTCCAACGGCCTGAGCTCCGGGCTGGGTTCCGAGGATCTGGGCTCCGGTGGTTCCAACGGCCTGGCTTCGGGCCCCGCGTCCGGTGGACCTCAGTCGAAGGCCTCGAACGGCACCACGCCGCCCGGCCCCACGCAGCCGACCGCCGGCAACCCGGCTTCCAACGGCCGTGCGTCGAGCGCGCCTTCTTCGAGCGCGCCTTCTTCGAGCGCGCCTTCTTCGAGCGCGGCTTCAAGCGGACCAGCCAACGCACCAACCGCAGGCGGCTCTGGTTCGGACGCCCCGGCCAACCCGAACGCCCCGGCGACCGGCGGGCCCGGTGCGACCAGAACTGGACCGAGCACTCAAGATCCGACAGGCTGGACCGGGCCTGCACCAACTCCTGGTTCGACCCCACTCAGTGCCGCGGCCAGTGCGGCCAACGGCTACCCGTCGGACCCATCAGCGGAGTACGAAAGCAATGCACCTGTGAGCGCTTCACCAACTTCCAGCGAGCAGCGGCCAGCCGGGGGTCGACGTCGTGCTGGTGTGCAGCAGGACGCACCCAGCCAGGTAAGTCAGGACTTGACGGGATCGCGCCGTGCTGCCCGTCGTGCCCAGCCGTCTGCGAGTACTCCCGGCACGGTCACCAACAGCACCGGTTCGACCGGCGCCTCGGCGACCACCGGCGCGTCCGGCGGTACTCCGACGGATGCCGGCAAGCGGCCGCGCAGGTACCGGATCCATCACCTGCGCGACATGAAGAACCGCGGCGAGAAGTGGGCGATGCTCACGGCGTACGACCAGTACACCGCCGAGATCTTCGACGAGTCCGGCATCCCCGTACTGCTGGTCGGCGACTCCGCCGCGAACAACGTCTTCGGCTATGAGTCGACCCTGCGGGTCACTGTCGACGAACTGATCCCGCTCGCGCGGGCGGTCGCCGGCGCGGTCGAGCGGGCGCTGGTCGTCGCGGACCTGCCGTTCGGTTCGTACCAGGCGTCGCCCGAGCAGGCCTTCCACACGGCCGTCCGGTTCATGAAGGAGGCCGGCGTCCACGCGGTGAAACTGGAAGGCGGCCGGACCGTCGTACCGGCGGTCGAGAAGCTGACCCAGGCCGGCATCCCGGTGATGGCCCACATCGGTTTCACCCCACAGAGCGAGCACAGCATCGGCGGCTACCGCGTCCAGGGACGTGGTGACCAGGCGGCCGGGCTGATCGACGACGCGGTCGCGCTGGCCGAGGCGGGTGCGTTCTCGGTGGTACTGGAGATGGTGCCGGGCGATGTCGCCGCGGAGATCACCAAGCGCATCCCGGTCCCGACGATCGGCATCGGCGCCGGCCGCGACACGGACGCCCAGGTCCTCGTCTGGCAGGACATGGCCGGCCTCCGCTCCGGCCCGATGCCCCGCTTCGTCAAGCAGTACGCCGACCTCCGCGGCATCCTCACCACCGCAGCGACCACCTACGCCGCCGAGGTAGCCAACGGCACCTTCCCCACCGACGATCACACCTTCTGACCCCGTGGATCTAGATCGAGGACCGGCCTAGATCCAGGGAAGGGCTGAGCGCTCGGACCAGTACTCGTAGGGCTCCTCGACGAACTCTGTGAGTGGGCCGCGGTTCTCGGGTGCGAGGTTGCTTTTCAGTTGCTCGGCGGTGGTTGCGCCGCTCAGTACCACGTCGGCCCAGGGCTGGGCGGCGGCCGCACCGATGGCGAGGGAGTCCGGCGCGACGCCGTGTTGTGCCGCGAACTCGTTGAAGGGGGTCTCCCCTGCCCTCGAGGTCAGGCGTCCGTTGGCGACGGCTTCCTTGACGACGACGAACCAGCCGGCGTCGTGGACCTCGGCCAGCGCCGGACCGACCGAGGTCTCCAGCACGTTCCACGTCGCCTGAACCGCGGAGAACGGACCACCGAGCTCCAAAGCCTTTTGCAGCGTCTCCGCCTGACGCGGACCACTCGTCGACAGCCCGACCCGTACTCCGGTATCCGCCAACTTCGCGAGTCGGTCGAGCAGGCCCTTGTCGTCGAGAGCCGGGCTGTCCGTCGTAAGGCTGTGGACGAGGTAGAAGTCGGGCGGACCACCAAGCGCCTGCAGGGTCTCGGGCCACTGCCGCTCGAAGGTGGCGAG
The DNA here is from genome assembly GCF_004345365.1 of Kribbella sp. VKM Ac-2568. Classification (GTDB taxonomy): domain Bacteria; phylum Actinomycetota; class Actinomycetes; order Propionibacteriales; family Kribbellaceae; genus Kribbella; species Kribbella orskensis. Next base: position 181,132 of record NZ_SLVF01000015.1, on the reverse strand, counting down.
CGAGTGGTCCTTCACCTCGTGGGTGTCCGCGTCGTGCCGCCAATCGGCGACGTAGGTGTAGCCCCACTTCGAACCCACCGTCAGCTCGCTACGCCGTTCGGGAGTCAGCCACTCCCCTAGGAACTGTTCCGCCAGACCGTAGGAGCGCGCGGCGTCGAAGTACCGGACACCCGCTTTCCAGGCCTGCTCCAGCAGTTCGTGCGTCCGGCGGCGGAGGTCCTCGACCTCGCGGCGCGGCGGGAGGTCCTGATCGTGTCCGAGGTTGATGTACCCCGGTCGTCCGATTGCCGCCAGTCCCAGTCCGATCCGCGCAGTCATGCTGCGATCGTCTCACCGGCGACCAACGCGGCGACGCTCGCTCGATGTGAGACGCGCCGCACGAACACTCGAAGGTGCGAAGCGGTCGGTAGCGTTTTGAGGTGTGACTGATACCCGCCTGCCACCACCTGGCACCGTCGTCCGGCGCAAGACGGCCCGCGTCCTGCCTGTCCGCCCGGACGGCAAGGTGCTGCTGCTGCACGGCTGGGACCCGCTGCGCCCGCAGACGCCGTACTGGTTCACCATCGGCGGTGGCGTCGAGCCCGGCGAGACGGTGAAGCAGGCCGGGATCCGCGAACTGCGCGAGGAGGTCGGCATCCTGCTGCCCGCCCACCAGCTGGGCGAGCCGGTGGCGACGAACGAGATCGAGTTCGAGTGGGGCGGCTGCCCGATCATCCAGCACCAGACGTTCTTCGCCGTCGGCGTCGACGCCGTCGAGGTGAGCTTCGCCAACCAGGAACAGCTCGAGCTGGAGACGATCAGCGATCACGGCTGGTGGCACCCGGACGAGCTGGAGGCGACCGGACAGGCCGCGCACATCACCATCCCGAATCTGCTGCGGCAGGCGGTCGAGGCGATCAGGTACCGCGAGGCGTCCTGATCAGCGCTCGCGGGCCCTCTTCAGGACCTTCTTCTTGAGCTTATTGTCCACGAGGTAGTGCCGCAGATCGAGGCGCTCGGCGCAGCCGGCGTCACTGAGGCGCTTCAGGACGACCGGGCACTTCTTGCACCTCGGCTTGTCCTTGCAGCACTTCTTCTTCGCGGTCATGGACGGCACCCGGCAAGCGTAGGTGAGCCTGCCCTAACCGTCTACCTGACCTCACAACGACCGTGTCGCACCTCACTGCAGCTGTTCGATCAGCAGTGACCGAGCCTCCACCAGTGACGGTCCGTACCAGGTCAGGTGCCGTCCGGATATACACCGGCTCGGCCGCTCGAAGGCCTCCGGCCCGTCCGCGGGCGAGAACGCGTAAGGCTCGTCCGGCAACACCACCAAGTCGTACTCCGGTAAGGCGTCCGGGTCGACCTTCGGATAACGCTGCGGGGAATCCGCGAAGACATTGTCGACGCCGAGTCTTTGCAGCAGATCACCGGCGAAGGTGTCGCGTCCCAAAACCATCCACGGCCGCCGCCAGATCGGAATCACCGCCCGCCGGCGCGGTCCGCGGTACGGCGTCCGCCAAACCGCGCGGGCGTCGTCGAGCCACTGCGGGACCTCGCCGGTGATTGCCGAGAGCATTCGCTCCAGTGAGTCGAGTGATTCGCCGACGGTCGTCGGTGCGGTGACCCAGACCGCGATCCCGGCGGCGCGCAACGCGTCGAGATCGGCGTCGCGATTCTCTTCGGCGTTCGCGATGACGACATCCGGCGCGAGGTTGCGAATCAGTTCGACGTCCGGGTTCTTGGTGCCACGCACGCGCGTCACGTCGAGGTCCGCGGGATGCGTGCACCAGTCCGTCGCGCCGATCAGCAAGTGCGCGTGCGTTGCCGCGACAGCCTCTGTCAGCGACGGCACGATGCTCACGACTCGGCGCAGTGGCGACGGCAACGAGACAACCGTTTCCTGGTCGTCGTGCATGCGTTCAGCACCTCTCTTCGATCGCCTGCACAACAGCATCGCAGACCGTTCCAGCGACCGTTCGACGGTGCGTTCACCGTGCGTTCGAGGTGCGTTCGACGTGTGCTGTGAGGAGAGGTTGCCGATGACAACACTTCGCCGCGACACCGCGAAACGGCTGTTCGGCACCGTTTCTCTGCGCGTGTCGCCAACAAATCTCACAGCCCATCGGGCAAGCTCGACGCGCACCGGAAACCCTTCTCTACAAGGATTTTCGGACTTTTCGCCCGGATTGGCCGCCGGGACGCCTTAACGTGCTGACGTTTCGGGTGCTTTACGTACGCACCAACTGTTGTCATCATCATGACGACGAGGAATCCACCGTGGTTTTCCTCAGCCGCACCAAGGAGGCAGAGTGCCAGCCACAAAGGCAGCCGCAGGGAAGGCGACAGCCAAAAAGGCTTCTCCCGCCAAGAAGACTGTCGCCAAGAAGACCAGCGCCGCGACCATCGCGCGCAAGGTCACCGCAGCGAAGAAGACAGTGACGAAGAAGGTGAGTGCGGCGAAGAAGGCGGTCTCCAAGGCCCCCGCCAAGAAGACGGCCGCAAAGAAGACGACTGCGAAGAAGACCGCCGCGAAGAAGACGACGGCGAAGAAGGCCCCGGCCCGGAAGGTCGCCGCCAAGAAGGTCGTCGCGAAGAAGGCGCCGGCCAAGAAGACGACCGCGAAGAAGACCGTGGCCAAGAAGGCCCCCGCCAAGAAGACGACGGCCAAGAAGACCGTCGCCAAGAAGGCACCGACCCGCAAGGTCGCAGCGAAGAAGGCACCCGCGAAGAAGGTCGCGGCCAAGAAGGCACCCGTCCGCAAGGTGGCTGCCAAGAAGGCCCCGGCCCGCAAGACCGTCGCCAAGCGGGCGACGACCGCGCGGAAGGCCCCGGCTCGCACGGCCGCGGCGAAGAAGGCCTGATCGCGAGTTCGCACCACGACACTGAGGGGCACCACCGAATGCGGTGGTGCCCCTCAGCCGTGCTCAGGTGATGGTCAGTCGTCGTTCCACTTGGGGTCGTTGTCCCAGGCCTCGTTGCGTTCCTGGACCTTCTCCAGCGCCCGGGCCGCTTCTTCCGGCGAGCTGTAGGGACCTAGTCGCTCCGCGGCGCGGTCACCGTCGTACGGCTCGACCTTGCCGGTCTTGACGTTGTAGTACCACTCGTTGCTGTGATCGTCGGCCATAACCGCTGACCACCTCCCGGGAGTCTTGTCGCAGCTAACTAGAATGATCTCACCATGTCGCTTCTCACTCCTGGCATCATCTCGCCTCGCCGTCCGGTACCCGCGTCCATTCCCCGGCCGGACTACGTCGACAAGCCCGCGCCGACGCCGTACGACGGGTCCTATGTCACCGCGCCCGAGCTGGTGGCGAAGATGCGCGTCGCCGGCCAGCTCGCCGCGCAGGCGCTCGAGGCTGTCGGTGCCGCTGCGAAGCCCGGAGTCACCACGGATGAGCTGGACGCGATCGGCCACGACTACCTGGTCGAGCGTGGCGCCTATCCGTCGACCCTCGGCTACCGCAACTACCCGAAGTCGCTGTGCACCTCGGTGAACGAGGTGATCTGCCACGGCATCCCCGACGACCGCCCGCTCGAGGACGGCGACATCGTCAACGTGGACATCACCGCGTTCCTCGACGGCGTGCACGGCGACACCAACGCGACCTTCCTGGTCGGCGACGTCGACGAGGAGAGCCGGCTGCTGGTCGAGCGCACCCGCGAGGCGCTGAACCGCGGTATCAAGGCGGTGAAGCCCGGCCGTCAGGTCAGCATCATCGGCCGCGTGATCGAGTCGTACGCGAAGCGCTTCGGCTACGGCGTCGTCCGCGACTTCACCGGGCACGGCATCGCCACCGCGTTCCACTCCGGGCTGATCATCCCGCACTACGACGACGAGCGGTTCGACGACGTGATCGAGCCGGGCATGACGTTCACGATCGAGCCGATGCTCACCCTCGGGTCCTACGACTACGATCTCTGGGACGACGGCTGGACCGCCACCACCAAGGACCACTCGCGCACGGCCCAGTTCGAGCACACCCTGCTCGTCACCGACACCGGCGCCGAGATCCTCACCCTCCCGTGAACCCCCGGCGACCGTACTCCGCTACGCCGCCACCCACCTCCCCGGAGCACTAGCCCTCTCCACCACAGAAGGCTGGACCACCGAGTAGACCTGGTCAGCGACACCGCAGAAGCCTTCTACGCGTCGCTCGACCAGCACACGCTGTCAGGCTTCCGCCTCTACCCCTCCTGAGCCCTTAGAGGGCGAGGGCTGTGGTGACTACTTCGCGGCCGTAGGGGACTGCTGATCTGGCGTCGGCGATGGTGAAGTGGTGGGGTGGCCGGAGCGGTGGGTCAGGGAGCGGGTGATGAGGTCGGTCCAGGTGGGGAAGGTGGTGAGGGCGTGCTCGCCGGCGGCGGTCTTGGAGATTATGTTGCCGGTGGCAAGTAACGCGTCGAGGCGGAACGGACGTCACCGGTTGGAGGCTCCCTGGATGAAGGCCGCGAGATCCTTGGACTGCTGCACCCGCGACGGCTCGTGGACGTACATCATGTGACCCGCCGGGTAGTAACAAAGTTCGATGTTGTCGCGCAGTTCCGCCGGGATCTGCAGCCGGCCGATCGTGTGCTCGGTGGCGAAGTACGGCGTCGCGCAGTCGTAGTGTCCCGACGCCACGTGCACCTTCAGGTGCGGGTTCGCCCGCATCGCCTCGGCCAGCTTGTCCGCGACGCTGACGTGACTGTTCTCGAACTCCTTGAAGGACCAGTCCTTGGCCGCCTGGCTGCTGATGATCTCGTACGGCAGGTCGTTGAGGTACTCGAGCTCCGCGCGCAGGTAGTGGTTCACCGCCGCCGTGTACGGGCCGATGATCGCCCGGAACGACGGGTCGTCGGTCGACACCTCGCCACCGGCGTCCGCGTCCCAGCCGGTGAAGCGACCGTCCAGCCGGCCGGCCACCTGACGACGCGAGCGCAGCAGTTCCGCGAAGAACCGGGTGTGCTCGATCCGCAGGTTCACCCGGTCGAGATAGTCCTCCGACAGACCGGTCAGCCCCGCCAGCCGGGTGAGCACCTCGGCCCGGTAGTCCGCCGGCAACCGGTTGCCCTGGGCAAGGGCATTGGGGTAGCGGCCGGCCGCGAAGCGCTCCGCGTCGGCGAGCACCTCCGCCAGCTCCCGGTCCGGGATCAACCCGTGGTAGTGCGCGACCGCGGCGTACGACGGCAGGAAGAGCGTGAACGGCAGATCGTTGCCCGGGGTGAAGTCCAGCGTGCCGAACTCCAGTACCGCGGAGATCAGCATCACCCCGTTCAGGTACATCCCGTACCGGTCCTGCAGATGCGCGGCCAGCCCGGCGGCGCGCGTCGTACCGTAGGACTCGCCGGCCAGGAACTTCGGCGACATCCAGCGGCCGTTGCGCGAGGTCCACAGCCGGATCATCTCGCCGACCGACTCCAGGTCGCGGGTGAACCCGTGGTACTCCCCCGGCTTCTCCCCTGCGACCGCGCGCGAGTAGCCCGTCGATACCGGGTCGATGAACACCAGGTCGCTGTGCCGCAGCAACGTCTCCGCGTTGTCCACCAGCCCGTACGGCGGGGGCGCGAGGTCGCCGGCATCACCCGAGACGACGCGCCGCGGGCCGAGCAGCCCCATGTGCAGCCACAGACTCGACGACCCGGGTCCACCGTTGAACGCGAACGTCACCGGCCGGTCCGAGGCGTCCGCGTCGTCGAGGGTGTAGGCGGTGAGGAACACCTCGGCCTTCGGCAGGTGCCCGTCGAACTTGCCCTCGGTCAGCACCTCCTGGCGCAGCACGATCCGCCCGGTGGTGGCCGTGTACTTCAGCTTCCGCCGCCCGATCGTCAGCACGTGCTGCGTCATCGTGAGGTCGTCCACCGGGCCCTCGGCAACCGGGGCGGACCCGGTCACCGTGTCCTCCTCCGGTCCCGTCTGCTTCTTCGGTGCCGCCTGCTTCTTCGGTGCCCGCTCCGCCGTCGCCATGGCCAGCACCCTAGAGGCTGGACAGTTCGGCACCGCACCGACCGGGCATCAGGTATGTTTGACACCACTGTCAAACATGGGAGCACTGATGACGTCGAGCGAGCTCGTCGAAGCATTCTGGGAGCAGGTCTGGAACGCGCACGACCCCGAGGCGGTCGACCGGTTCGTGGTCGAGGACTTCGTGATCACGAACGGCGGGCGCGACATCGTCGGGCGAGATGCCTTCAAGGCCTGGGTGGCCGCGTTCCTGGCCGAACTGCCCGACCTGCGCATACACGTGGTGGAGACGTTCGAGAACGCCGACGGCAGCCGGGTGACCTCGCGCTGGCGGATCACCGGCACGAACTTCGGCTACCTGCACAGCGCGGCGATCGGCGAGCCGATCGGGTTCACCGGGACCGCCGTGTGGGAGGTACGTGACGGCAGCCTCGTGCGCAACTGGGTCGAACGGTCAGCGCCTGCGGTACTGACGACCTGATGGCCGGAGTTCGGCAGTTCGACGAGCAGCAGGCGTACGCGGCGGCGCTCGACGTCTTCTGGACGAAAGGGTTCCGGGCCACGTCGATGCTCGACCTCGCCACCGCGACCGGAGTGCAGCGGGGTTCGCTGTACCACGCGTACGGCGGCAAGGAGCAACTCTTCCTCCGCCTCTTCGACCAGTTCGCGAACGACTTCCTCGCCCGGGTCGCCGAGGCTCTGACGCCGTCGGATCCCCGCGAAGCGTTGCTCCGGTTCTTCGACTGCTGCATCGCTTCGATCACCACCGGATCACCGTCACGCGGTTGCCTCTCGACCCGTACTGCGGTCGAGGCGGACCCGGGCGCGGTGGAGGACGCCGTACGCAAGCTGCTCGATGACCTGGAGGAGTTGGTGTTCGAGGCGTTGTCGGCGGCCGGCCTGACGGTGGAACGGCGCGAGGCGGCGCGGCTGGTCGTCGCGCACACCCGCGCCCTCGCCGTACTGGAGCGGGTGTACGGCGACCCCGCGCGGTTGCGGGAGACGGCGGCGACGCTGGTGTCCGCGCTGGTCCGCTGATCCCGTTCGCGCCGCCGATCCAGCGTCCCGAACTCCAGCTCAGATGCGGAAGAACAGGTTGAGATAGCGATCGGCGACGGCGCGATCGCCGCGGATCGTCCCGGAGTTGCTCCGGCCGAAGGCGGTCAGCACGAAACTGCCGGGGTCGAACTCCAGGACCGTAGTCAGGTCGTTCACTTCTCCGGACTCGTACGACATGCCCTCGGTCCCGACCAGGACCCGGGTGTCGCCGGCGTTCGGGCCGCTGGTGATCCGGATGCCCAGCTCGCAGGGCTCGTTGACTCCGGTCGTGTACTGCCACAGGACGTACATGAACGGCACGAGCAGGTCGGCCGCCTCGCCGGTCAGGCCGTGCGCCCGGCCGGTGCCCTGCCGCACATCCCAGGAATGGACGCCGTAGTCCATCAACTGGAAGGCGGGGAAGAAGAACGAAGGCAACGGGCCCATGTAGAAATGCGGCACGGTCAGCCCGCCCCAATCCTCCGGTCCGAGGGCGTCGAAGGTCTCCATGATCTTGTCGAAGTCGCCGCGAAGCCGTTCGACCAGCTCGGTCCGGGGGACGTCGCGCAGCGCGAGGGCCTGCTTGTCGACCCGCTCCGCCATGCCTGGCAGCCCATAGGCCGCCGGCACCTCGGTATGAGCCCTGGCCGCATCGAACGCGACGAAGTACGCCTCGGTGGTGTCGGCGATGTGTGCCACGGTGTCGCGAACCTGCCAGTGGCCGGCACCGGTCGGCGCCTCCCAGGCTTCCTCGCTGTCGACCAGGTCGAAGAACTGCTCGGCCTCGTCCCGGACCACCCGGAGAATGGTTTCCTTGCCCTCGTACGACATGGGGTTCCAGCTGCTCATGTCCCTACCTCCGTTGCAGCCTGAGGGGCCGGAGGTGGTGTCCGTCGAGCCGGGCACACCGCGCCCGGAACGGGGCGGGCATCACCTTGAAAGTTCAAACGTACTCCGGCCGGCCCGGGTTGAGCAGGGTCTGCGAACAAGCGCAGCCATTGCCGCGGGGAGGTGCGAGGGGCACTATCTAGGTGTGATGTGAGTCACAAACATTCGGGCAGCCGAGGAGGTTGGTGATGACCGGGACCATTACCCACTTCACCGGGGAGCGAGCGCCTTGCGGACGGCTCGTGGACGGTGATCGCAGCAAGGACGACGACCTCGAGGGTCTTCGCTTCGACGATGTGACGTACTCGTGCGGCTGCCGTCGGGTCAAGCACGAGTTCCACGACGGCAGCATGCGGATCAGGACCATCCGCCACGACGGAAAGGTCCTGATGGACGAGCACAGCGGCGACCACGAAGCATGACCGGCCGTCGATGAGCGCGTTTCATGACGTTCTGGTGATCGGTGGCGGCGGCGCCGGGTTGCGCGCGGCCATCGCGGTGGCCGAGACCAATCCGCGGCTGCGGGTGGCGATCGTGTCGAAGGTCTACCCGATGCGCAGCCACACGGTGTCTGCTGAGGGCGGAGCCGCGGGTGTCGCCGCCGACGACGACAGCCTCGACGAGCACGCTTACGACACCGTGTCGGGCAGCGACTGGTTGTGCGATCAGGATGCGGTCGAGGCCTTCGTCGCCGAGGCTCCCCGTGAACTGCTCCGGCTGGAGCACTGGGGCTGTCCCTGGAGCCGCCAGCCGGACGGGCACACCGCCGTACGAGCCTTCGGCGGGATGAAGAAGAAGCGCACCTGGTTCGCCGCCGACCGGACCGGCTTCCACATGCTGCACACGCTCTTCCAGACCGTGCTCTCGTTTCCCGATGTCGTCCGGTACGACGAGTGGTACGTCACGAAGCTCCTGGTCGACAACGGGAGGACGTACGGCGTCGTCGCCATCGAACTCGCCACCGGGCGGACCGAGACCATCACCGCCAGCGCCGTGATCGTGTGCACCGGGGGGTGTGGCCGGGTCTACCCGTTCACCACGAACGCCAACATCAAGACCGGTGACGGCATGGCGCTCGCCTACCGGGCGGGCGCACCGCTCAAGGACATGGAGTTCGTCCAGTACCACCCGACCGGCCTGCCCTTCACCGGCATCCTGATCACCGAGGCAGCCCGGGCCGAGGGCGGCTGGCTGCTCAACAAGGACGGCTACCGCTACCTGCAGGACTACGACCTCGGCATCCCCGAACCCACTCCGGTGATGCGCAGCATGGAGCTGGGACCACGCGACCGGTTGTCACAGGCCTTCGTGCACGAGTTCGACAAGGGCCGGACCATCGATACGCCGTACGGGCCGATCGTGCATCTGGACCTTCGCCATCTGGGTGCCGAGCTCATCGACGCCAAGCTCCCCTTCGTGCGGGAGCTGTGCTCGCAGTACCAGAACATCGACCCGGTGACCGAGCTGGTCCCGGTGCGCCCGGTGGTGCACTACATGATGGGCGGCATCCACACCGACATCCATGGTGCGACGCCGATCCAGGGTCTGTACGCCGCCGGGGAGGTCGCCTGCGTCAGCATCAACGGCGCCAACCGGCTGGGGTCGAACTCGCTGCCGGAGTGCCTGGTGTTCGGTACCCGCGCCGGCCGGGCCGCCGCCGTGTTCGCCGGCCAGTACGGCGGCGCCATCCCGCCGGCGATTCTGGCGCAGGGCCGCGACGAGGAAGACCGGCTGGAGCGGGAGCTGACGCGGCACGCGGAGGGGCGCGAGCGGATCGCGGACATCAGGACCGAGATGCAGACAGCGATGGAGAACGGCGCGGGGATCTACCGGGACGGCGACTCGCTGGCGAAGGCGGCCGATGAGCTGCAGGAGCTGCGACTGCGGTTCGCCGATGCGGCGGTCGACGACCACAGCCGGACGTTCAACACCGAGCTGGTCGCCCTCCTCGAGCTGTCGTTCATGCTGGACGTTGCCGAGAGCATCATCACCTGCGCACTGCAGCGTGAGGAGTCACGCGGGGCGCATCAGCGCACCGACTTCCCGGCCCGCGACGACGAGGGCTACCTCGCGCACTCGCTGGTCTACCGCGAACCCGACCGCCACGGCCGTCGGGTCCAGTACCTCCCGGTGACGATCACCCGCTGGCCACCGGGCGAACGCGTCTACGGGAGATAGCATGGCCGACCAGATCACCCTCGAGGTCGCACGCTACCGGCCGGGGCTGGACACCGAACCGGTGATGCAGTCCTACCAGGTGCCACTGCGCGAGCACTGGGCCATCCTCGACGGTCTCACCTACATCAAGGACCACCTGGACGGCACGCTCTCCTTCCGGTGGTCGTGCCGGATGGGCATCTGCGGCAGTTGCGGCATGACCGTGAACGGCGACCCCCAGCTGACCTGCGCCACCTTCCTCACTGACTACGCGCCCGGTCCGGTGCGGGTCGAGCCGTTGCGCAACTTCCCGGTGGTCCGCGACCTCGTCGTCGACATCGGCGACTTCATGGAGAAGCTGCCGACCGTCAAACCGTGGATGATCCGCGACGTGGACAGTCCGGTCGAGGAAGGCGAGTACCTGCAGACGCCCGAGGAACTGGACGAGTACAAGCAGTTCAGCATGTGCATCAACTGCATGCTGTGCTACTCGGCCTGCCCGGTCTATGCCCTCGACCCCTCGTTCGTCGGCCCGGCGGCGATCGCGCTGGCCCAGCGGTACAACCTCGACTCCCGGGACGAGGGCGCCGCGGACCGTGACGACGTACTGACCTCTCCGGAAGGGATCTGGGCCTGCACCTTCGTCGGCGAGTGCAGCGCCGCCTGCCCGAAGGACGTCGACCCGGCCGCCGCGATCCAGCGCTACAAACTCACCGCGGCCACCCAGGCGGTCAAGAACTTCCTCCTGCCCCGGGGCGCACGATGAGCTTGTATCACCGGCCGATCCCCATCTTCTGGTGGCTCGAGCGTCGCTCCTACCTCGTGTTCGTACTCCGCGAGCTCAGCAGCGTGTTCATTGCCTGGTTCGTCGTGTACCTCCTGCTGCTGATCAACGCGGTCAGCGGCGGCAGCGCTGAGTACGAGCGCTTCCTCGACCGGAGTGGGCACTGGTGGGTGGTCGCCATCAACGTGATCGCGCTGCTGTTCGTGCTGCTGCACTCGGTGACCTGGTTCGGCCTGGCGCCGAAAGCGATCGTGGTGCGCATGCGCGGGCGCCGCGTGCCACCTCGCCTGGTCGCGGTGGCGCATTACGCGGCCTGGCTGGTGCTGTCAGCTGTCGTCGCCTGGGTGATCCTCCGATGACGACCCGCCGACCGCCCGCGCCCGAGCCGTTCCTCTGGCTGCTGTTCAGCGCCGGCGGCATGATCGCCGCCCTGTTCGTCCCCGTCCTCCTGTTCCTGTTCGGCGTCGCGTTCCCGTTGGACTGGCTGACCCCGCCCGACCACGCGCACCTGCTCGCAGTACTGCGGAATCCCATCACCAGGTTGGTCCTGTTCGGACTGTGCGCCCTGGCGTTGTTCCACTGGGCGCATCGGTTCCGGTACACCCTCTACGACGGCCTGCAGCTCAAGAGGTTCAGCGTCCCGATCATCCTGTTCTGCTACGGCGGTGCGGTCGTCGGATCGATCATCTCCGCCTACCTCCTGCTCCGCGTCTGACCTCCGGATTGGCGGGCTGCCCGGTGGTGGGCTGCACGCTGGTGGGTTGTGCGGCGGCGTACCGAAGGACAGGACCCGCAATTGGGGCTCTTGTTGAGCGGCGCTGCCGGGCGGCCAACTGTTGCACCGTTAGTGTCGGGGCATGGCGTTGATTTTGCATATTGCCTTTGTGGAGCAGTGGGAAGCGGCGCACCGGGCGGGCAGCTACCGGATGTCCACGCGAGGGAAGAGCCTGGACGACGGGGCGACCTTCATTCATGCGTCCCGGCCGGAGCAGGTCAGCCTGGTGGCGAACTTCGTGTACGCCGATGTCGCCGAACCGCTGTGCCTGCTGGTGATCGACACGGAGCGGCTGGTCTCCGCGTTGTGCGACGAGGACCTGGACGGGATCGGGATGTCGTTCCCGCACATCTACGGCCCGCTCAACCTGGACGCGGTGGTCGACGTACGGCCGTACGAGCGGGGCACGGACGGCCGATGGCCCGATGTCACCGCTCAGGCCCTATCCTGAAGCTGAACGGGTCGGTCGGGCGATCGCGTTGTTCACCGGAGACGGTGGGCGCCGAGGAAAGTCCGGACTCCACAGGGCAACGTGGTGGGTAACGCCCACCCGGGGTAACCCGCGGGACAGTGCCACAGAGAACAGACCGCCAGCGGCCTGGATGAACCCCGTGGTTCATCCAGGTGCGGGTGAGGGTGAAACGGTGGTGTAAGAGACCACCAGCTCCGCAGGTGACTGCGGAGGCTCGGTAAACCCCACGTGGAGCAAGGCCAAGAAGGACGGCGGGCAACCGTCGTCCGCGCGAGCGTTCGAGGGCTGCCCGCCCGAGCTCGCGGGTAGGCCGCTAGAGGTGTCCGGCAACGGGCACCGTAGATAGATGATCGCCACCGACAGAATCCGGCTTACATGACCGGCCCGTTCACTCACCCCCAGCCGGGCGCGGCTCTGGGGCTCGGCCGCACCCCGGCTGGTGACAGTCTCAGTGGCAGTGGTCGTCGGTCTCGCGGTGGGTGATGGAGGGGTCGCCGGCCTTGGCGCCCAGACCGGTGGTGCGGCCCGCGGGTTCTTCCCACGGTTCCTGGCGGCCCAAGGCGGTGAGGTCGAGGGCGTTGGTGGTGAAGCCCATCGAGTCCGTGCCCCGGCCGTAGGTGGAGTAGGTGTGGTGAACGTCGTCCGCCACCCGCAGGAAGCAACTCAGGCCGTGCAGGTCGAACGGTTGCCCGCCCTGCACATGCTCGTTGTTCGGCACCTGGTCCCACTCGGCCTTCGTCCGGTAGTTGTACTCGACCGGCAGCACCGACTCGTCCAGGGTCACGTGGAAGTCGAAGTTGAAGTCGCTCCCGTACGACGAGTACCACGGGAACTTCCACCCCATCCGCTGCTTGAACGCGGCGATCTTCTCGTACGGCGCGCGCGACACCGCGGCGAAGGTGGTCCCCCGGGCGTTGAGGGAGTCCAGGTGCCCGATCTCGTCCGCGAACCCCGAGCAGTTCGGGCAGCCCGCGTCCCACTCCGGCTGGAACATGAAGTGGTAGACGACCAGTTGCAGGCGGTCCTCGAACAGGTCGATCAGACGCACCTGTCCCGCCGGCCCCTCGAACACATAGTCCTTCTCCACCTTCACCATCGGCAGCCGCCGGCGGTTCGCGTTCAGCGCGTCCCGGCGCTTGGTGAACTCCTTCTCCTCCGCCAGGAACTTCTTCCGGGCGACCAGCCACCTCTCGGCCGAAACCACCTCGGGCAGGTTCATCGACGTCTCCTCGGTCGGCAACAGATCACCGTGACGTCGGAGCCGGTCGGACCTTCTCGACATCCCCTCAGGACGGATCTGTCAGCGCACGGGTGAGCAGCCAAGCGAGGTCAGGAAGCGCGGCCAGAACAGCCAGGACCAGTTGCAGCGAGGTCGCCTGGGCCAGGGCTGCCAGCGCCGGTGCGGTGAGTCCGCCGACGCTGACCGCGAGACCCCAGAGTCACACCACTGGCAGTGCCTACCCGGTTGGGCAGGTAGTCCTGGCCCAACGTGATGTGCAGTGAGACGGCACGTAGAGCGCGTGGCGGTGACGCCCGGTTCTACTGCTCTGCATTACCTGGTCAGGTCTACCTCGTAGGTCTGACTGAGCACTTCCTCGCCGAACAGGTCGTGCGGCTCGGAGCCGGTCAGTTTGAAGCCGCGGGCCAGGTAGATGTGCCGGGCGGCGACGAGCGGGTCGTTGGTCCAGAGCACCATCCGCTTGTAACCGGCCGAGCGGGCGAACTCCAGGCAGGTGTCGACCAGTCGCCCGCCCAGGCCCTGACCACGCCCGTCCGGATGGAGCAGCAGCAACCGGAGCTTGGCTGTCCCCTCGTCGGGACCACCGACGCAGAAGACGCAACCGACGCGTTCGCCGTCCTGCTCGGCGATCCAGGCCGCCTCCGACTCCGGGTCGTGGTCGCTCGCGTAGTCGGCGACGATCCGCGCCACCAGCGACTCGAACGCCTCACCCCACCCGTACTCCGCGGCATACAGCTCGCCGTGCGCCTGGACCACCCAGCCGAGATCCCCCGGCCGGCCGAGCCTTCTGATCTCCACTGCCGTCACATCCATCACAGCCATCACCCGATCTACTGACACGACTGTTTCAGTAGGAGATACTAGTCGGGTGTCCACCACGAAACCAGCCCCGTCCGCGCGCGAGACGGAGTTGCTCGAGCTCGCCTACGCGTACTCGCTGACGCACGGGCTGGCCGATCTCTCGCTGCGTCCCCTCGCAGCCGCGATCGGGTCGAGCCCGCGGGTGCTGCTGTTCCTCTTCGGCAGCAAGGACGGGCTGATCCGGGCGTTGCTGGCGCGCGCCCGCAGCGACGAACTGGACCTGCTGGAGCGCATCACCGACCGGTACGACGAACCGCCCGGGCTCGACGTGATCGCCCGGGAACTGTGGACGTGGCTGGCCGCGGAGGAACGCCGCCCACTGATGAAGCTCTGGGTCGAGGCCTACGGGCGATCCCTGGTGGCACCTGACGGCCCGTGGACGGACTTCGCCCGCTCGACCGTCGACGACTGGCTGGAGCTCCTCAAGACAGCCCAGACCGGCAGTGGAACCGCCCAGACGCAGCAAGCACGGCGTACCGCAGTACTGGCTGTACTGCGGGGTGCGTTGCTCGACTTGCTCGCGACTGGCGACGTCAAGCGGACGACTGCAGCCGTGAACGAGTACTTAGCTCACTAGTTCGAAGGCGATCGTGCGCTTCGCGATGTCGGCCTCGACGAGCTTCACCCTGACCGGCTGACCGAGCGGCAGCGCGGCCGAGCCTGTCACCCGGCCCTCGATCGCGAGCGTGGTCAGCGCGACGATGCCGCGAGTGGGGTCGCGCTCGTCGACATCCGTGATCACGCCGTCGAAGCTCGAGCCGACGTGGTCCGCGACCAGGCCGGCCTCGACCATGCTGACGATCGACCGTTCGTACGCGTGCGCCTTGCGGTCGCACTCGTCCATGATCTTGGGGATCTCGTCGAGCGACTCGCGGATCCACTGCGGTACCTCGGCGTCCGCGCACAGCGCCACGCAGATCTCGCCGGTCCAGCGGTCCACCAGCCGCCGCAGCGGCGCGGTGACATGCGCGTACTCCGACTTCATCGCGGCGTGCTCCGGCTGCTCGGGCACCCCACCCGAGAACGAGGTGTAGCCGGCGCCGCGGAAGAGCACCGTGCAGGCCGCGAGCATCGCCGCGTGCGCGGGCACCTTCGGGTCGAGCCCGTGGATGAACGCCGCGTACGACGTGCCGACAGACCAGCCGATGCCGAGGGCCTTCGCGGTGTTCTCCAGCTTGCGGCGCAGGTCGTCGTGGGACTCGGGCAGCGTCCGGAGGATGCCGATCTCGCCGTACATCATCAGGTGCGCGGCGCCCATCCCGGTGAGCAGCGAGATCTGCGCGTTCCAGCCCTCCACCGGCAGCGGCGCGCGGAACTCCAGCGTCCAGTCGCCGTTCGCGGCGATGATCTCCTGGTCCGGGATCGGCAGGTTGACGCCGCCGCGCTCGAGTTCGCGCTGCTCGCGGAGCTTGCCGACCTCGCGGAGCAACTGCAACGACTCCGACGCGGTACCGGCGTCCAGGTCCCGCTGCACGCCGGCGTAGTTCAGCTTGGCGCGCGACTTCACCAGCGCACGCTTGCAGGAGACGTCCGTGCCTTCACCCGTGGCGTCCACCGCGATGGTCCAGAGCAGCGCGGGCCGGACCTCGTCGGGCAGCAGCGAGGCGGCGCCTTCGGACAACTCCGGCGGGTGCAGGGGCGTGCGCTTGTCCGGCGCGTAGAGGGTCTCGCCGCGCTTGCGGGCCTCGACGTCGATCGGGTCACCCGGCTGGACGAAGGCGGCGACGTCCGCGATCGCGTAGTACACGGTGTAGCCGTCGCCGGCGCGCTCGATGTACAACGCCTGGTCGAGGTCCATCGAGTCCGGCGGATCGATGGTGACGAACTCCAGGTCGGTCCGGTCGAGCTCCGGCAGCCGCGGGTTCGCCGCCGCGGCCAGGGCGGCCTCGACCACCTCGGCCGGGAACTCGGCCGGCACCTCGAGCTCGCGCCGGATCGCCTGCAGCGACGCGCGGAACACCTCCGGCACCTCTTCGGCGAAATGCACCCTTTGCAACGGCACGCGACCACTCCGTCCCTCCGCCCCGCACCTCGTTGTGCGGGGTCAGGCCCTCAGAGTAGCGATGGTTGGAGGTTGAAGGACTTCATCGACGCGAGGCCGTCGGCGTACCAGTGGATCTCGGTGATGCTCGCGGGCCGCAGTTCCATCCGGAACAGCGACGTCATCGGGGCCTGCAGCACCGATCGCACCATCAACTTGATCGGTGTCACGTGGGTGACCACCAAGACCGTCTTGCCCGGGTACGCCGCGAGCAGGCCGTCGCGGGCCGAGCGAGCCCGCCGGGCGCACGTGTCGAACGACTCACCGCCGGGCGGCGCGACCGAGGTCGACGCCATCCACTCGTTCAGCGCGTCCGGCCACTTCTGCTGCACCTCGGCGAAGGTGTGTCCGTCCCAGTCGCCGAACGAGCACTCCACCCAGCCCTTCTCCAGCTTCACGTCGAGGCCGAGCGACTCCGCCACCACAGCGGCCGTCTGCTGAGTGCGCCGCATCGGCGACGACACCACCGCGTCGATCCCGCCGATGGTCGACAGGTACCGCGCGGCCGCCTGCGCCTGCGCCTCGCCGGTCGGGCTCAGCCCCGGGTCGTCGCCACCCGATCCGGAGAACCGCTTGTCCACGGTGTGCGGGGTCTCGCCGTGCCGCAGGAAGATCAGCTGGGTCGGCGGCTCGGTCTGAGCACCCCAACCCTGCATGGCCTTCTGCTGATCCGACGGCCCCTTGGCGACCGCGGCACCGGCACCGGCCCCCGGAGCAGCGGGGGCCTCGCTAGGGCGGAGCGGAACCGGCTTCCCGTCGAGCGCCATGTTCGCCAGCGCGTCGGCGGCCGAGTTCTGCTCGCGCGGCACCCAGGTCCACTCGGTGCCGAACGGCGCCAGGCTCTGCGCCTTGATCGCGAGCGGCTTCATGTCCGGGTGCTTGATCTTCCAGCGCCCGGCCATCTGCTCGATCACCAGCTTGGAGTCCATCCGGACCTCGATCGAGGCGTCCGGCGCATACTCCCGGGCCAGCTCGAGTCCCGCGATCAACCCGCTGTACTCCGCCACGTTGTTCGTCGCGACGCCGATCGTGACGCCCTTCTGGACGATCACCTCACCGGTCGACGGGTCGCGCACGAGCGCGCCGTACGAAGCCGGCCCCGGATTGCCGCGGGATCCACCGTCGGCCTCGACGATGACGTGGGACGGGCCCTGGCTCATACGCTGCTCTCCGCGGTGCGGACCAGGATCCGCCCGCACTCCTCGCACCGCAGTACGGCGTCGGGGGCCGCGGCCTTGAACCTGGTCAGGTCGGACGGGGCGAGCTCCATCCGGCACCCCATGCAGCGCTTGCCGACCAGCGGCGCGGCGCCGATGCCGCCGTTGCGCTCGCGGAGCCGCTGGTACATCGCGATCAGGTCCTCGGGGATCTCCGCGGCGACGGTGGCGCGCTGGTCGCCGAGGCTCGCGCGCTGCTCGTCGAGCTCCTTGAGCGCGGCGTCCCGGGTGCCCTCGAGCTCGGCCTGGCGGCCGGCGAAGGCGTCGGCCCGGGTCCGCAGGTCGGCCTGCGTGGCTTCGGCGGCCTCGAGCCGCTCCATCACCTCGAGCTCAGCGTCCTCCAGGTCGGAGATCCGCCGGTCCAGCGAGCCGATCTCGTGCTGCAGGTTCTCCAGGTCGCGCGGCGAGGTGATCTGCCCGGAGTCGAGCCGCTGCTGGTTGCGCGCCTTGCGCTGCCGGACCTGGTCGACGTCGCTGTCGGCCTTCTTCTGCTCACGCTGCAGATCGCTCACCTCGGTGTCCGCGGTGACGAGCTCCCGGTCGACGACAGACTTCTCCGTCGCCAGCTCGGCGAGCGCCGCGTGCTCGGGCAGCGACTTGCGCTTGTGGGCGACCTGATCCAGCTGCAGGTCGAGATCCTGCAGGTCCAGCAACCGGCGTTGGACGGCGGGCTCGGCGTTCAGAGTCGGCTCCTAGTGGTGAGTCTTGCCTATGGATTTGGTGATGGCGGTGTCCGGGTGGGTGCATCGCAAGGCGGAGAAGGAGCCTCGATGCATTTCCATCGTGGCTTCTTCTCCAACGCCGCGAGGTGCCCGCCCGGGCACCGCCAGCGCTGAAGCCATAGGCGAGACTCACCACTCAGTAGCGCGTTCAGTTGTCAGCTTTGCACTGTCGACCGGGCCGTCAGAGCCGCAGGGTCCAGGCGTCGGTGCAGAGCGTCGAGATGTGAGTGTCCACGGTACTGCCCTGCTCTGCCAACCCCACCTTCAGGAGTCGTTCCGCGTCCCGCAGCCACGGCCATTCGCTGGCCCAGTGCGCGACATCGACCAGCGCCGGCCCCTTGTCGTAGGCGCGGGCCTCGGTCGCGGGGTGGTGCCGCAGGTCGGCCGTCACGTAGGCGTCGACGCCGGCCGCGCGGACCCGGTCGAACTCCGAGTCCCCCGCTCCCCCGACCACCGCCACCCGCTCGACCGTCCGCTCCAGGTCGCCAGACACCCGTACTCCGTGCTCCGTCCGCGGCAGCGCCTTCTCCACCAGGGCGGCGAAATCCCTGAGCTTCACCGGCTCAGCCAGTACTCCGATCCGGCCGCCGCCGAGGTCGCTCGGCAGCGAGGCCGTCTCGAACACGTCGAATGCGGGCTCCTCGTAGGAGTGCGCCGCCTTGAGTGCGGCGACGACGGCGCGACGGCGGCTCCGGGGCATCACCATCTCGACCCGGCTCTCCGGCACCCGCTCGATCTCGCCGTGTCGGCCGATCGTGGGGTTCGCGCCGTCGAGCGGGCGGAAGGTGCCTTCGCCGGTGCTGCTCCAGGCGGCCCGGTCGTAGTCGCCGATCCGCCCCGCACCCGCGTCGGCGAGGGCGTCGATCATCGCCTGGGTCTCATCGATCGGCACGTAGACGACGATCTTGTCCATCGGCGCGGCCGGCATCGCCTTCAGCGGCGTCGTACCCGTCAGCCCGAGCGCGGCCGCGAGGGCGTCGCTCACACCGGGGTTCGCGTTGTCCGCGTTGGTGTGGCACACGTGCAGCGCGGTACCGGCCCGGATCAAGTCATGGATCACCTTGCCCTTGGGCGTGGTCGCCGCGACGCTGTTCACTCCGCGCAGCAACAGCGGGTGATGCGTGACAAGCAGATCGAAACCGCCCGCGATGGCCTCGTCGACAACCACCCGCATCGGATCCACCGCGAACAAGATCCTCTGCACCGGCGCATCCAGCTCGCCAGTCACCAGCCCGACAGCATCCCAACTCTCCGCCCATGCGGGGTCGTACAACCGATCCAACACCCCAACAACATCACCCAGAGTCGGCTCCACAGCCCCATCCTGCCGCACACCCACAGAACCAAAGACAACAACTGCTTTCATCCGCCAAACAGGTGGAAGCACCTGGGAGCGGATGGAAGCTACCTGGGGGGCAGGTAGTAGAGGCGCGAGACGCACCGCCAGCGGCGCCGGCGGTGCGTCTCGCAGTACTGGAGATCAGATCAGCCAGGCGGTCGTGTCCGACGGGAGCTTGTCGCCTTCGAGGGGGCCGCTGGACAAAACGACAGCGCCATCCGGGAGCTCGATCGGGGCGGCGCCGAAGTTGGTGACCGACTGCCAGCCGCCGGGCCGGGTGAAGTGGAGAGCCCACTCGACGCCGTCCACCCACTCCAGCGACTGGCTCGTCTGCAGACCGCGGCGTACGGCGAGGGCCTTGCGGTACAGGCTGAGCGTCGAGGCCGGATCGCCCTCCTGTGCCTGCACCGAGTAGCCGCCGAACCAGGTCGGCTGCAGCAGGTGTGAGCCGCCCGAGCCGAAGCCGAAGGACAGCCCGCCGATCGTCCAGGGCAGCGGCACGCGGCAGCCGTCCCGGCCCTTCTCGGCACCCTTCGACCGGAAGTACGCCGGGTCCTGGAGACTTGCCGCCGGCAGTTCGCCGACCTCCTGCAGACCGAGCTCCTCGCCTTGGTACAGGTACGCCGAGCCCGGCAGCGCCAGCATCAGCAGCACCGCGGCGCGGGCACGCCGGAGGCCTTGCGCCACGTCGACCGTCGGCTCGGTGCCGTTGCTCAGCAGCCAGGCCTTGCCGTCCTGCCAGGCGCCCTCCGGATCCTTCGGCAGCCCGTACCGCGTCGCGTGGCGGACCACGTCGTGGTTGGAGAACACCCAGGTCGAGGAGGAGCCGTTCAGCTCGGCCAGCGCGAGGTTCTCCTCGATCACCGCGCGGAACTTGTCGAAGTCCCAGTCGGCCTGCAGCAGGTCGAAGTTGAACGCCTGCCCGAGGCCCTCAGCGCTCGCGTAACGAGCCCTGCGGGTAGCCGGCACGAAGGCTTCGGCCACGGCGGACCGGGGCGGATCGTACTCGTTCAGGACCTTGCGCCACTGGGTGTAGATCTCGTGCACGTCGTCGCGGTCCCAGAGCGGGTGCGCGCCGTTCGACTCCGACTGCCGGGGCAGCGTGGTCTTGGAGGGCAGCGGGTCGCTCAGATCCTTCATCAGGGCGTGCGCCACGTCCACCCGGAACCCGTCCACGCCACGGTCGGACCAGAAGCGCAGGGTGGTCAGGAAGTCGTCGCGGACCTCGGAGTTGTCCCAGTTGAGGTCGGGCTGCTCGGCGGCGAAGAGGTGCAGGTACCACTGGCCGTCCTCGGTCCGCGCCCAGGCGGAACCACCGAAGACCGAATCCCAGTCCGAGGGCGGCTCCGAGCCGTCCGGGCCGGTGCCGTCGCGGAACACGTACCGGTCGCGGGCCGGCGATCCCTTCGGCGCGGCGAGCGCCTCCTGGAACCATTCGTGCAGGTTCGAGGTGTGGTTCGGCACGATGTCGACGATCAGCTTGATCCCGGCCTCGTGCAGTGCGGCGACCAGGTCGTCGAAGTCGGCCAGGGTGCCCAGCCGCGGGTCCACGTCGCGGTAGTCGTCCACGTCGTAGCCGCCGTCGGCCAGCGCGGACGGGTAGAACGGGCTCAGCCAGACGGCGTCGATGCCCAGCGAGGTCAGGTACGGAACACGGCTGATGATGCCCGGCAGATCGCCCACGCCGTCACCGTTGGAGTCGGCGAAGCTGCGGGGGTAGATCTGGTAGACGACGGCTTGGCGCCACCAGTCGGCGTCGATCGAGTCGCCTGCACGGGTCACCTGGGTGTCGGTGCTGGTCAAGAGTGCCTCACTCGGTTCTGAAAGTGGTCCAAGAGGGTGTTCGGACGGCTGCGGGGCAGCGGTGTTTCCAGCTCGTTCCGGCGACGTTGCCGCTTGATTTATATAGATTCTAAATTTAGATTCTGCAGTATTGTGCGCGGGGCTCCGCGACGAGGTCAAGGGGGAATATGGCGACGACGCCGGCGGCCACGCCGCCGCTGCTCCGCAGGGTCAACGCGAGCAAGCTGCTGGGCGTGCTCTCGACCGCCGGGGTGATGACAGGAACCGGCCTGATCGAGGCCACCGGACTCACCCGGGCGACCGTGCACGCTGTCTGCAACGACCTGATCGCGATGGGCTGGGTGGTGGAGCTCGACCCCGGCCACGACGCCCCCGGTACGCCGGTCGGGCGGCCCTCCCGCCGGTTCGAGTTCAACAGCCAGGCGGGCTACGTGCTCGGCATCGACGTCGGCGCGGCCAAGACCACCGTGCTGCTCGCGGACCTGCGCGGCGACACCGTGGCCAAGGCCGGGCGCTCGTTCGCCGAGGTGAGGACGCCCACCGAGCAGACCGAGGTGGTGAACCAGGCCGTCCTCGAGACACTCGCCGCGGCCGGAGTGTCGGACCAGGAGGTGCTGGCGGCCGCTGTCGGGATCGCGGCGCCGGTCGACCGGGACGGCAACATCCTGGTCGACGACGAGTTCTGGCGCCGGTTCGACGCGGGGCTGACGGCCAGGCTGAGTGAGCTACACGGCTGGCCCGTCCTACTGGAGAACGACGCCAACCTCGCCGCCCTGGGTGAACGGTGGCGCGGCCAGGCGCGCGAAGTGGACGACCTGGTGGTACTGCTCGCCGGTGAGCGTTTCGGTTCCGGCCTGATGGACTCGGGCCGGCTGCTGCACGGAAGCCGCGGCGGCGCCGGCGAGATGGTCTACCTGAAGATGGTGGAAGGCGTCGGCGACACCGCCGGAATCGCCCGCACCGCTCGCGAACGAGGAGCCAAGGCGGTCGCGGACCCCGTCGTACAGACCAGTCTTCGCGCCCTGGCGGGAGACAAGCCGGTGACGGCCGAGCTGGTCTTCGCCGCGGCGGCCTCCGGCGATCAAGTTGCCCTGGGCATCCTCGACGAGGTGACCACCCGGACGGCACGGGTGGTGGCAACGCTCGCCATCCTCTTCAACCCCGAACTGGTTGTGATCGGCGGTGCCGTCGCCGAAGCGGCCAAGTCCTTGCTGCCCAGCATCTCGGAGCAACTCGCAGGCTTCACGGCGACGCCTCCTCGAGTCGCGGCCTCGTCGCTCGGTGATGCGATCGTGTCGGTCGGCGCTGTCCGCCGCGCCCTGAACTACGTGGAGGAGCACGCTCTCGACCTGCAGCTGCGAGCTCGCCGGGCATGACGTCGCCCCTCAGCCAAGGGACCAGCGGGGTTCGGCTGTAGGGGCCGGCCGCCTCCAGTCGGGGCGGATCAGGCTATGCATGGCGGAGTCCCGCCAGCCTTCGCGGATCAGCACGGTCCGGCGGAGGGTGCCCTCGTAGGTCATGCCGATTCGCTTGAGCACCGCTGCCGACGCGCCGTTGCGGGGGTCGCAGGTCGCCTCCACCCGCTCGAGCCCGAGGACCTCGAAACCGATCGCGCACAGCAGTCGCGCGATCTCGCCGGCGATGCCCTGGCCCCAGAACCCGTGGTGCACCGAGTAGCTGATCTCGCCGTGCCGCCAGCGGGCGTTGCGGATGTTCAGCTCACCGATGCCGAGCACGCCGAGCTCCGGCTCGGTCGCCACCCACGGGTACCGCAGTTGCGGCTCGCTCCCCCAGGCCGCGATCGCCGCGGCGACGAACGCCTCGGTCTCCTGCTCGCTGTTCGGACCCCACGGTTGGTAGCGGGAGGCAACGGGTTGCGAAGCCCACTCGTGGATCCGCGGCCAGTCGCCGAGCTCCATCGGCCGCAGAGTGATCTTCGCCAGGTCAAGTTCGCTCATCTACAGCAGGTTAAACCCTGTTAAACCCTGCCGACGCGGATCAGTCCCGGGTGTAGTGCTCGAAGAGTTCCAGTTCGCCGTCCAGCTCCAGCTCGATCACCGTGCAGTCGCGGTCGAGAGCGGTGTCGGAGTCGACGTAGAGGTATTCCCAGCCAGGCAGGCCGGCGTGGCCGCCCTGCCGCTGGGTGCGCAGTGTCACGCCAGAGCCGAGCATCGTTGCGCTGAGCACTTTGTTCTGCAGGCCGCGGACGACGACGTAGTCGTTGGGACGGTCGAACACGAACAGATAAAGCTTCCTGCGATCGGCCGAGACCGTGGAAGCGCCGTAGAAGGCGCCCAGCGGCAGGCCGCGGGTGCTGCCGTAGATGGCAGGCTCGTGGCGGCGGATCCAGTCGCCGAGCTCCCGCAGCCGCTCTACCTGCTCCTCGGGGATCGTGCCGTCCTCGCGCGGGCCGACGTCGAGCAGAAGGTTGCCGCCGCCACCGATCGTCTCGGCGAACAACCGCACCAGCTGGCGGACGGACTTGTAGGCGTGATCGTTGTGCTGGTACCCCCACGACTCGTTGATCGTGACGCACAGTTCCCACGGCCCGTCCGGCGGCACGATCGGCACCCCCTGCTCGGGCGTCGAGTAGTCGCCGAACCCGCCGCGCATCCGCCCGTTGATCACCGCCGCCGGCAACTTCGCCTCGATCAGCGCGCGGACCTCGTCCATCCGCCACTGCTCTGGATCCCGCTCCCAGTCGCCGTCGAACCACAGCAGGTCCGGCGCGAACCGGTCCATGATCTCGGTCAGCTGAGCCCGGTGGAACGCCAGGAACCGCTCCCACGCCGCCGGGTCCTCCTCCCCCGCCGCCGGTACGGCGTACGGGTTGCCGCGTTCCTCGGCGGGCATCCCGGCGGGCCGGATCGACGCGTAGTCCGGGTGCGACCAGTCGAGGTGGCTGAAGTAGAGCCCGGCCTTCAACCCGCGCCGGCGGATCGCGTCGACGTACTCCGTGACGATGTCGCGCCGGGCGGGCGTGGCCTTGACCGTGGACAGGTCGTTCGCCGCGGTGTCGTACAGCGCGACCCCGTCGTGATGCTTCGAGGTCAGTACTGCGTACCGGGCACCGGCCGCCTCGAAGAGCTCGGCCCAGGCGTCCGCGTCGAACTTGGCCGCGGTGAAGCCGTCGAGCTGCAACATGTAGTCCTCGTGGCTGATCTGGCCGTTGAAGAACGCCCAGGACTCGGGGATCCCGCTCACCGCGTAGATGCCGTAGTGGATGAAGATGCCGAGCTTGGCCTCGCCGAACCACGGTTGGATCGCCATCGCGCACTCCTCAGCTGAGGGACAGGGCTGCGCAATAGGATATAGGATCCTGCGCCGGCGCTGCGCCGGTCGTCAGGGCACCCGGGTCAGGACCTGCGCGATCGCCTCCAGCACGACGAGGTTGCGGCCGTAGGTGACCGCGGTCGGAACGTCGGCGGGCACGATCGCCCGGTCCTCCGGAATCCCGGTGCACAGCACGAACACGTCACCCTCGTGGCTCTCCAGGAGTTCCTGCAGCGCGGCGCGCATCCACGGAGTACGGACCGCGTCCTGGACGGCGACGATCAGCGGGCGGCCGATGGCGGCGGCCTGCGCCTCGGACAGACCGGCGGCGTCCTCGCTGCGCAGTACGACGCCGGCCGAGCCCGGCGCGACCTTGGCGAAGACCTCCGGGAGGCCGCTGAAGTACGGGTTCCAGGCCGGGTGCAGCCCCTGCGTCAGATCCACGATGTACGGCGAGCCGCCGAGGCCGGGGAACTCCTGGCGGTCCACGGTGCGGGCGGCGACCTCGCGGATCGGGGCGCCGTCGTACCCGGGCTTCCGGTCCCGCCCGGCCAGCGACGCGGCGAGCGAGCGGACTCGTCCGGCCGCGTCCGAGAGCCGTGACGCGTCGAGGGATCCGTTGCCGACGGCCTCGACCAGGCCGGCGGTCAGGGCGCGCGGGTCCGCCTCACCGATCGCGATCATCGCCAGGTCGGCGCCGGCCCGGATCGACGCGACAGTGGCGTGCTCGATCGACCGGGTCGCGGTGATCGCCTGCATCTCGAGCGCGTCGGTGGTGATCACGCCGGTGAACCCGAGTTCCTCGCGGAGCAGACCGTGCAGGATCCGGCGGGACAGCGTGGCCGGCTGGTCGTCGTACGCGGAGAAGATGATGTGCGCGCTCATGATCACGTCGGCGCCGGCGTCGATCGTGGCCTTGAACGGCGCGAGCTCGACCGCGGTCACCTGCTCGATCGAGCGGTCTACCCGCGGCAGCGCGAGGTGCGAGTCGACGGCGACGTCGCCATGACCCGGGAAGTGCTTCGGGCAGGCGGCGATACCGGCTTCGTGGACGCCTTCGACGAACGCGACGCCGTGGCGGGAGACGGTGGCGGCGGTGGTGCCGAAGGAGCGGGTGGAGATGATCGGGTTCGCCGGGTTGCTGTTCACGTCGACCGAGGGCGCGAGCATCAGGTCGATGCCGAGGGAGGCCAGCGTGGCGGCGGCGTCCCGGGCGGACGACCGGGTCAGGTCGACGTCGTCGAGCTCGCCGAGCGACCGCGGCGAGGCGAGCGGCCAGGGGTTGGCCGGCGCGAGGTGGCTGAACTCGCCGCCCTCGTGGTCGATCGCGATCAGCAGGTCGGGCCGTTCCGCCCGCAGCGACGCGGTCAGCGCGGCGACCTGGTCGGCGTCGGAGACGTTGCGGGTGAACAGGATGACGGCACCGAGCCCGGCCGCGACGGCTCGTCGCAGGTCGTCCGGGGCGGTGGTTCCGGTGAAGCCGACGATCAGCGCGCCGGCGGCGTCACGGTCCAGTTGGTCGCTCATCCGCACACCCTCTCCCGACCGGACCTCCGCGCGCCAGTAATGAAGATCTACCGGACGCGTGCCTGGTCGTCACCCGCGCCTCGTTCGTGGTCGAGGCCGGCTCCCCCGGGCTCAACCAGGTCTGGCCCAGCACCGTCCAGCACTGTTCAGCACCACCCCAACCGCCACCCGGCTGCCTGCCGGGTGGCGGTTCGTTTTGCCGCGAGGTGGTCACTGAGAGCAAAGAAGTCACCGCCCGCGAGAGCTCCTGAGGCCATCGTTGTCAGGCATTGTCCTGGCAAATCAGGGCCGCTCACCTGCGGATCTCGCGGTTTGTTCACGATTGACCCCTCGCTGGATCGGCCGGTTACGGATAACGTTGTCTCTCGACCCTGGCCGCCTCCGACGGAGTTCAACCACTGTGACTGTGCTGATCACCCGCGTCTCCTCGCCCGAACTCTTCGTCGGCAGCGACGACGACCCACGCCAGATCCTGCGCGTGGAACTCGACCGCGCCACGACCGACGGCGGACTGGCCGTGCACGTCTCAGGCGACGGCGTCACCGGTACCGCGGAGCTGCCGGCCGGCGACGGCTCGACCCTGCTGGAGGTGCCGCTGGAGGTGTCCCCCGCGCTGCGAGCGCAGTACGGGCAGGCTGTGGATGCGACGGTCACCGTGGTCGGCGCGGACCAGCAGACGCTCGCGAGCGACAGCGGCACCGTGGTGATCGCCGAGCCCGGATGGACGATGGTGATGGTGTCGCACTTCCACTACGACCCGGTCTGGTGGAACACACAGGCGGCGTACACGACCAGCTGGGATCTGCAGGGGCCGGACGGCACCACCCGGCCGGTGTACACCCACAACGCCTTCAGCCTGGTGGACGCGCACCTGAAGCTCGCGCTGCGCGACCCGGCGTACTGCTTCGTGCTGGCGGAGCTGGACTACCTCAAGCCGTACTTCGACACCTTCCCCGAGAACCGCGCCGTACTGCGCCGGCTGATCGCCGAGGGCCGGGTCGAGATCATCGGCGGCACCTACAACGAGCCGAACACGAACCTGACCGGCGCCGAGACCACCATCCGCAACATCGTGTACGGCGTCGGCTACCAGCGGGACATCCTCGGCGGTGACCCGCAGAACGCCTGGCAGCTGGACGTGTTCGGCCACGACCCGCAGTTCCCCGGGTACCTGGCCAAGGCCGGGCTGACCGGGAGCGCCTGGGCGCGCGGGCCGTTCCACCAGTGGGGGCCGCTGCGGCAGGCCTGGAGCGACCCCAAGTCCGGCACGGCCGCGGTGATGCAGTTCCACAGCGAGTTCGAGTGGATCAGCCCCAGCGGCGACGGTGTGCTCACGCACTACATGCCGGACCACTATGGCCCGGGCTGGGAGCTGCAGAACGCCCCGAGCGTCGAGGCGGCCGGCGAGACGGCGTACCAGCTGTTCGCGACGCTGAAGACGGTGGCGGCGACCAAGAACACGCTGCTGCCGGTGGGTGGCGACTACACGCCGCCGAACAACTGGATCACCGCCGTGCACCACGACTGGGCCTCCCGCTATGCCTGGCCGAAGTTCGAGTGTGGGACTACCAAGCACTTCATGGACCGGGTCCGCGCCGAGCTCGACGAGACCGGCCGCAAGCCGTCGCCGCAGTCGCGGGACATGAACCCGATCTACACCGGCAAGGACGTCTCGTACATCGACACCAAGCAGGCCCAGCGTGCTGCCGAGGTCGCCGCCGTCGACGCCGAGAAGCTGGGCACGTACGCCGAACTGCTCGGGCTCGGCCGGTTCGCGGAAGCGTCGCTGGACAAGGTGTGGCGGCAGCTCGCGTACGGCGCGCACCACGACGCCATCACCGGCTCGGAGTCCGACCAGGTCTACATCGACCTGGTCACCGGCTGGCGCGAGGCGCACGACCTGTCTGACGCGGCGCGCTCGGCCTCGCTGGAGGCCTTCGCCGCCCGCATCGACACGAGCGCCTTCGGTTCCCGCGCGGTCGTCGTCACGAACACGCTGTCCTTCACCCGCACAGACCTTGTCACCGTCACCCTGCCGGAAGGCGACGACAGCGCTTCGGTGCTCGACGCCTCCGGACAGCTCGTGCAGTCGGTGCTGGAAGGGTCCAAGCTCACCTTCCTGGCGAAGGATGTCCCGTCCCTCGGCTGGCGCACCTACCAACTGGCCACCGGTACTGCGGGGTCGTGGGGCGCGGCTGTCGGCGTGGACTCGGCGGC
Source organism: Kribbella sp. VKM Ac-2568 (assembly GCF_004345365.1). Classification (GTDB taxonomy): domain Bacteria; phylum Actinomycetota; class Actinomycetes; order Propionibacteriales; family Kribbellaceae; genus Kribbella; species Kribbella orskensis. The sequence continues at coordinate 152,855 of NZ_SLVF01000015.1, read as the reverse complement.
CGATTCCGTCGAGAACGAGTTCTTCCAGGTCACCGTCGACCCCACCCGCGGTGGCGCGGTCAGCGCGATCGTCGACAAGCGGACCGGACGCCAGGTGCTCAAGGGACTCGGCAACGAGTTGCGCGTCTACGAGGAGTACCCGGACCACCCTCGCTTCGGTGAGGGCCCCTGGCACCTGACCCCGTCGGGACCCGTAGTGGGCTCGTCGGAGGCGCCGGCCAAGGTGTTCACCCAGTCCGGACCGCTCGGCAGCCGCGTCGTCAGCCGCGGTGAGGTGGACGGGATCGCCTACGAATCGGTGACCACCGCCTACACCGGGCTCGACCGGATCGAGTTCGCGACCCGGATCCTCGACCACTCGCAGTCGGACCGGTTGGTCCGGGTGAAGTTCCCCGCCGACGTGCCGGGTGCACTGCCGTTGAGCGAGGTCGCTGGTGCCGTCGTCGGGCGCGGGTTCGGCCTGATCGATGTGGACAGCGAGCGGGCGCCGTGGACGCTCGACAACCCGGCGAACACCTGGTTCGGGCTCGGAGCCACCGCACGGATCGACGTGGTCGACGCCGCCGGCAACTCGGTCGGGACCCGGCCGCTGGCGGTCGCCGAGATCGTCGTACCGGATGACACCGAGCCTGCGTCCGTGCGGGACCTCGTGGTCGCGCTGGCCCGGGTCGGCGTGACGGCGACGACCTCGCTGGCGGGCGGCTCGCGGTACGGATCGCTGAAGGTGGACTCTAACCTGCCGGACCTGCGGATCCTGGTCGGCTCGAGTGGTCTGACCGACGCGCTGGCCTCCGAGTTCGGGGCGTTGCCGGCGGGCGGGCCGGTGTTCGTGCCCGCGAAGACCGCGCTGGCCGAGGTGTGGCAGCCGAACGCCGACGTGCGGGATGTGCGGGCGATCTCCGCGCTCGTCCTGGCCGATGGGGCAGCCGTCGCGGCGGCGATCGCGGACCTGGGCAGCGCCCGGATCCGCGCGACCGTGCACGGGGACGGCGTGATCGAGGACTTCACCGACGCGACCGTCGCGCTGCTGACCTACGGGCTGCCCGGATTCGCCGTGGACGCGACCGGGGCGCTGCACGCGTCGCTGCTGCGGTCCTGCACGGGATGGCCGTCGGGGATCTGGATCGACCCCCCGCGTCGTGCGACGCCGGACGGGTCGTCGTTCCAGTTGCAGCACTGGACGCATGAGTTCCGCTACGCATTGACGACCGGCGAAGGCGACTGGCGCGCCCTGCAGCTGCCCTCGCGTGGCCAGGAGTTCTCGTCGCCGTTGCTGGCGGCAACCACGACGGCGCACGACGGGTTGTTGCCTTCGACCCATTCCCTGCTGCAGGTCTCGCCTGAGCGCGATGTGCTGGTGTCGACGCTGAAGCCCACGGGCAACCCGATCGCGCACGGCTCGGGTGGTGCCGTAGATCCCCGTGAGGGAGTGACCTTGCGGTTGATCGAGGCAACCGGTCTCGGTGCATCGGCGACAGTCACCTCGGCCGTGCCGATCACCGGTGCATGCCATGCGGATCTGCTGGAGTCGCGCGGTGCGCCGCTGGAGGTTGCCGACGGCAAGTTCGTGGTGGAGCTGGCCGGGTCCGCGGTGGATACGTTCGTGCTCGATGTCGACGCCACCGCCGACCGGGAGTCCGCAGTACTGGGTCAGGCCGGGGAGATCGCGCAGCCGTCGTACTCGCGGTACTGGCTGCACAACCGTGGGCCGGCGCAGATGGGATTCCTGCCGGTCAGCCTGTCCGTCTCCCCCACAGTCGCCCGGACGGCCGGCAAGCCCTTCGAACTCTCTCTGGTCATCGCCAACCAGTACGCCGATGCCGTGGCCGCGGGGACTCTGACGCTCGACCTGCCGGCCGGGTGGACCGCGGACCAGGCGGATCGCCGGCTGGAGCTGGAGCCGGGCGGGTACCTCCGCTACCTGGTCAACGTCACGCCCGCCGAGAACTGCGAGCCAGGTCAGTACTTCGTCGGCGCGCAGGTGCTCACGAACACGGACGACCTCGCGGGCGGATCCGGAGTACAGGCGGTGGAGGATGTCGTCACGGTGTTCGTCGGCGAGAGCCCTGAGCTGACGGCCGTGCTCGGGTTCGGCTTCGCCCCGACCGAGCCACCGGAGCATGGATCCGGCGCTGTCGAGGGAGAACCTGGACGGAGTACCGGGCTGACGGTGACGCCGTCCACGCAGGACCTGCGGTTGTCGCCAGGCACTCAGGAGACGCTGGGGCTCACCTTCGCGAACAACGCCTCCTCCGAGATCCGCGCCGAGCTGCAGCTGGCCTCGCCGTACGGCACCTGGTCGTGGCTCCCCGAACCGGTCCGCGGCGTCGTCGTACCGCCGAAGTCGTCGATCACTATCGAGGTGCCGGTCCACGCCCCGGCCGACGCCACTCCGGCGCACGCGTGGGTCCTGCCCAAGGTGATGTGGTTCGGCCGAGCCCAGTACGCGCCCACAGTCCGCCTGGAGATCCTGTGACGGCGGCCGTGGAGGTCGGCCATGGACACGGACATGGACACGGTCACGCACCGCATGCTCCCGCAGACGTACTGGCGTATCTCAACGGCGAGCCTGTCCCGCGGGACCTGCTGGACGAGCGGCTGGCGGCCCTGCGCGCGGGAGACGCTGCCTGTGTGCTCCCACGAGCGGACAGCCGGGAGGGCCGCCAGCTGACGCGCTGGGTCGCCCAGGTCGTGATCACCGAACAGCTGTGCATCGACGAGCTCCGCCGGCGCGCAGACGAAGTACCGACGGCTGCTGACAAGCCGTTGGATGTGTCGACGGCCATCGCTGTCGGGTCGATTACCGCGGCGGCGCTGGCGGGTTCCGAGGCGGTACGGCGGGTGGCGGAGGTGGTCAGCCGGGAGGTGGGCATCAGCCGGGCGCAGTTGGAGTACGCGGCCGATGTGCTCGGGGTTGAGCCGCCGGCGGACCCCGACGTACCGGTGGAGCGGTGGCACGCGGAGTTGGTGGACAGCGCGCGACTGGAGGCGTTCGCGCGGTGGCTGAACGCCGCTCAGCACGGGCGGGTCCAGCTGGTCCACGGGCTCGAGCATCCGGGCGACAGCAATCAACCTGACAATCTGCACCGGCACTGACGGGGGACCATGAGCGACGAGGCAGCGACCGTTCTGGGCATCGACATCGGCGGCACCAAGATGGCCGCCGCGATCGTGTCCGCCGACGGCGAGATCCTCACCAAGGACCTGATCCGCACCCCGCGGGGTGGCGCGGACCAGGTGTTCGCCGCACTGGCCGAGCTGGTCGGGCGCGTTCAGGGCGACCTGCATCCCGCCGCGGTCGGGATCGGCTCGGCCGGACCGCTGGACCAGCAGCACGGCCTGGTCTCGCCGGTGAACATCGCCGGCTGGCGGAACTTCCCGCTGGTGGACCGGGTCCGCACGCTGGTCGGCGACGTACCGGTGACGCTCGGGGTGGACGGGCACTGCTTCGCGCTCGGCGAGTACTGGACCGGCGCCGGGCGCAACGTCGACACCCTGCTCGGCATCGTCGTCTCCACCGGGGTCGGCGCCGGCATCGTCGTCGACGGCAAGCCGCTACTCGGCCAGTCGGGCAACGCTGCCCACCTCGGGCACGTGGTGGTCGACCTCGACGGCGAGCCCTGCGCCTGTGGTTCGTACGGCTGCGTCGAGACCTACGCGAGCGGCCCCCGGATGGTCGCCCGAGCGAAGCGACGCGGCTGGCGGGCCCACGAGGACGTGGATGCGGCCGTCCTGTCGGCCGACGCGGCGGCCGGAGACGAGATCGCGCTGGCGATGTTCGACGACGGCGCCCAGGCGCTTGCCGCGGGCATCGTTGCCACCGCGGTCACCGTCGACCTGACCACCGTGGTGATCGGCGGCGGCGTGGCCAAGGCCGGCCCGGTGCTCTTCGACCCGGTCCAGCGCTGGGTGAAGCGGCTCGCGCAACTCCCCTTCGTCACCGACCTGACCGTCGAACCAGCTCAACTCGACAACGCCGGCCTGCTCGGCGCCGCCCGCCTCGGCTGGGACTCCCTGCAGGCCTCGACGGGCGTCCGGGTGGCCGGCGTCGCGGAAGTGAACGCGCTGAGTTAGCAAACAGCCGCTGTTGGTGCCATCAGCATCCGTGTTCACACGGTGCAATGCCCTAGCGCACAACCTTCTCGTGCGGAAAAGGGCCTCTTGAGCAACTTTGCGCAGTTTTTACCCATTTGCGGCGAACTGTGTAACGACCACCCCTGCTCACCCGATGCAACGGATGGATGGGGTGGGGGCACGTCATCCGAGGGCAATCAGGGGGGCCCTGCATGCCAGGGATTGACCGCACGCGTGAGCGGCGGCGAGGAGACTCGCCGCCGCCCGCGCGGGCAGCACGGCCGAGGTACGCACGTCCGCCAGCGTTGCCCGGGGCAACGCTCGACCGTAGGGACAGGTCCTGATGGACGTGGCGGTACTCCTGATCTTCGCGATCTTCTTCACCGCGCTGGTCATCGCCACAACCTCCAGCCAGGGCCTGCTGCTACTGAACGTCGCCGCCTCATGCGGCGTCGCTGCTCTGCACGCGTCCTTGCGGGGACCTGCCACCACCACCGGAGCGGCCGCGGACGACTCGTCCGAGGCCGAGCACCCGGTGCGGATGGGCGTGCTGGGGTGGACCGGCCCAACGATCGCGCTCGTCGCGGTCACCGCCGTGGTCGCACTCGGGTCCCGTGGGGACGGACCGGAATTCGGCGACGTCGGACCCGTCTGGGCCGTGTATTCCCTGCTCATCTGCGTGATCAGTGCCTATGCGCTGCTCCGCCGACGAGCGGTTGGTGTGATCGATCCTCAGGAGGGATGAGGATCGACGCGGGTTCTGCACCGCGGACGGTGGGCCGGTGGCTGCGGGAGGGCTGCCACTGGACATCTCACCCCCGTCCACGGTGCAGAACCGAAGTACTGCGGCAACACGCCCCCGCGGGGATCGGCGACTCCGGGTGGGCGGGACAGGAGCGGCGTGGGAAGGAGCTAGTCCTTCAACCACTCCGGGTCCGGCAGTTGGGTGCGGTCGAGCTTGCCGTTGGCGTCCAGCGGTAGTTCCTCGACCGGGATCAGGTCGGCCGGGACCAGGTAGATCGGCAACTCCTTGGTCAACTCCAGCAGCAACCGCGCTAGTACTGCGGGATCGCTGTCCTCGAGTACGACGTACCCGAGCAGGCAGGTGTCCCCGGCCGGGTCGGCGCAGGCGACTACCACGGCGTCGATGACACCGGGTAGATCGGCGAGCACGTGCTCGGTCTCGCCCGGCTCCACCCGGTGGCCGCGGATCTTCACCTGGTCGTCCGCGCGCCCGAGGTAGTCCAGCGAGCCGTCCGTCCGCCAGCGCCCGAGATCGCGGCTGCGGTAGAGCCGTCCGCCCGGATGCGCCGGGTCGGGTACGAACGCCGTCTCGGTCTCGTCCGGCCGGCCGAGGTAGCCGTGAGCAACGGCCACACCACCCAGGTGGATCTCACCGACCGCCCCGACCGGTACCGGGCGGAGCGCCTCGTCGAGCAGTCGGACCACCACGCCGTCGATGGGGCGGCCGATCGACGGCCGGTCCTCCGCCGGGTCGACCTGGTGGATCGTGGTGACCACCGACGCCTCGGTCGGGCCGTACTCGTTGTAGAGCGTGCAGTCCGGGTGCGCGGCCAGGAACTCTCTGATCTTGTGGGTCAGCACCATCGCCTCGCCACCGGCGACGATCTCCCGCAGAGCGGGCAGTTCGGGCAGTTTCCGCATCGTCGCGAGCAACGCGGTCAGCGGGGTGAACGCCATGAACAGCCGCTCCACCTGGTGCTGCGCCAGCGCCGCGACCACGGCGTCCGGGTCGTACCGGTCGTCCTCGCCGATCAGCACCAGCGCGGCACCCGATGCGAGCGCGGTGAACATCTCCTGCACGTGGACGTCGAAGCCGAACGAGGTCCACTGCAGCGTGCGCAGTGAGCGACGGGTCCGCAGGTACTGCCGGACCAGGTTGACCGGGCCGCGATGCGGGACCGCGACACCCTTCGGGTTGCCGGTGGCACCGGACGTGTAGATGCAGTAGGCAATGTCACCGGCCGCCGACCGCACCGGCGGAGCCTGCTTGGCGCGCGGATCTCCGTCGCCGGCAGCCACCGGTACGAGTCGCAGCCCGAGGCGATCCGCCAGCGCCGCGTCGTCCCCGACCAGAGCGACCGCCCCGGCGTCGGCCGCCATGAAGGCCCACCGCGACTCCGGCTCACCGGCGTCCAGCGGGAGATACGCCGCGCCAGACTTCAGCACCGCCAGTACGCCGACCACGAGCTCGGCGCCGCGGGCCACCCGTACTGCGACGAGCTGCCCCGGCTTGACACCGAGATCCACGAGCTGCCAGGCGATCGCGTTCGACCGGCGATCCAGCTCGGCGTAGGTGATCTCGCGATCCCCTTGGATCAGGGCGATCGCGTCAGGGGTGCGGGCCACCTGCTGCTCGAACAACGTGTGCAGGCCGCTGAGCTCACCCGCCACCACAGCGTTCCGGCGTACCCGGCTGGTCTGGACCGCCTGCGGCGCCTCGCCTTCGAGCTCGCGGAGCGCCTCCTGGTCCGACTCGATCGGCAGCATCAGCTCGGGTAGGGATCGCCTGGGCTCGGCGATCGCGCGGCGCAGTACTGCTTCCAGGTAGTCGAGGTATCGGCGGATCGTGCTCTCGTCGAACAACCCGGCGCGGTAGTCCGCGGCACAGGTGATGCCGTCGCCGTGGTGCTCGAGCCGGAAGCGCAGGTCGAGCCCGGGCGCGAGTTGCTCGTCACCGGCCTCGAACTCGACGATCACCCGGAAGAGCGGGTCCTGCTCGAGGACGGCAAGGTCCACCGTCGCGTGGTCGAACGCGGCGGTCGTGGTCTCGCGGACGCGCTGCGCCAGCTCTCCGAGATCCGGCTCGCCGGACAGGTCGAGGCGGAGCGGCAGCGAATGCTGACTCGTGGTCTCGCCCGCACGGCGGAGGGCGGCCGTGCCAACGGTGATGTCGTCCTGCCCGGCGAAACGGGCGAGCACGGTTCCGACGGCGGCGAGCATCGTCATCAGCGGGCTGACGCGTCGGTCGCGGCTGAAGGCGAACACGGCATCACCGAGGCCGGCATCCAGGTGATGCACGGTCGAGGCGAGCGCGTCGTTGGCGGCCGGACGCGGGCGATCGGTCGGCATGACCAGCGGCTGCGCGCCGTCGAGCACAGTTCGCCAGAACTCCAGATCCCTGTCCCGCTTGGCCTTCTCAGCCTCCGCCTTTGCCTCGGAGTCCGCCTTCGCCTGCACTTCGGCCGTCTCGGGCTTTGGGTCGGGTTTCGCGTCGGGCACGACCGGCGCGGGTGTTTCCGCTGCCGGGCCGACCTCCGCGGTGCTCTTGGAGGTGGAGTCGTTGAAAAGGGCAAGTTGTTCGTGCATCAGCTTGGTGACGCCGTCGACCAGCTGGCCTGCTACCCGCAACTGCTGCGACATCAACGCCGCCATGCCCGAGCCGGGAAGTTCCGCCTCGCTGGTCGCAGCCGCTGCGGCATCGACCTTCGCCGCCAACTCGGCCAGACCGGATCCGAGAACAGCGAGCGCCGTCCGCGGGTCCCGCGTCACCTCTTCGGCCGGCACCCGCTCGGTCTTCGCCGCTGCCAGCTCGTCGACCTTCTGCGGCGCAACATCTTGCACCGCGTCGGTCTCCGCGGCTTCTGCTCCTCGTTGCGGCCTGTCAGGTGTCGTCGTGCGCACCAGATCGAGCGGATCCACCTCGCCACCCGGAACGTTGCGAGAGGCAATCGCCGACGCCAGCTTGTGCGGGGTGTTCAGCTCCTCGAAGAGTTCGCTGACGGCCAGCTCGACGTCGAACCGCTGTCCGACCTCCTCGACCACCCGCAGCATCGACAACGAATCAGCGCCGAGCTCGACGAAGGTGTGATCCACCGTCAGGTCATACGGATCCAGCCCGAGCTGCTCCCCTGTCAGATCAAGCACAACCTCCAGCGACTCCCGGTACCGCTCAGCCGCGCTCAGCGCCGCATCAACCCGCGCCGCCGCACTAACGACCGTCGACTCTGCCTTGTCTTCGGCTGCTCCATCGGTCAGCTCGGTGTCCACTTCAGCGACCGCGCTCTTCGCAGTACCGGCGGCGACAGGCACCATCCGCACGTATTCGACATCCAGCAGCGATTCCGCAGCCCTCTGCACCGCCGCATTCTCTGCCGCAGAGGCCTTCGAACCGGGCATCATCTGCACATAGTCAGCGGCCAGCAACTCGGCCGCGCCAACCTGCGGCCGATTCGCGGGGAGCATCTGTAGGTAATCAGCGGCAAGCAACTCGGCAATGCCGTTGCCAGCAGCACCGTTCACCACACCGTTGCCGGCGACCCCGTTCACCACGGCATTGCCGGCGACCCCATTGACAACACCATTGCCACCAGCACCGTTGACGACACCGTTGCCTGCAGCATCGTTTGCGGCAGGACCATCGGCGGCGGCCACCATCTCTTCAGCGGGCTGCGGTCGCCGTCCGTCAGTGCCGTCCTCGGCCGGGATCGCGAACGGCGACGAGTCGTGCACCTCGCCCTGCTCGACCGGCGGCGCGACGACGCCGTTGGACGCCGGCGGATCCAGCGGGATCTTCTTCAGCGCCGCCCCGCTCCGCTCGATCGGGCGGTCCACCACGACCGGCGACTGAGTCCGTGCCACCGGGCGGAGGGACGCCGGATCGACCGGGTGGTGCACCCGGCGGAACGGGTACGTCGGCAACGGCACCCGGCCGCTCTCCGGATAGACACGCGCCCAGGTGATCTCGGTGCCCTGCTGGAACAGCTCGGCCAGCCCGTTCATCGTCGCGAGCACCGGGTCCTGGCCGAGGCGCTGCGTCGGGATCCAGGTGCTGTTCGGCGCGATCCGGCGACCGGCAGGACTCAGTACGGCGTCCGGCCCGAGCTCGAGGAACCGCCGGCATCCGGCCGCGGTCAACGCCTCGACGGCATCGCCGAACAACACCGGCTGACGGAGCTGCCCGACCAGGTAGTCACCATCGAGCGCAGTACCGCTCTCGAGCAGCTCACCCGACCAGCTCGACACCATCGGCATCCGCAGCGGCTTGAGCTTGATCTGCGCGACCGCCTCGGCGAAGTCCGCCAGGATCGGATCGACCAGCGAGCTGTGGAACGCGCGATCGACGTCGAGTCGCTGCCACTTGAGCTCGAGGCGATCGAGCTGCTCGGCGAGCTGCCCGACGATCACCTCGGTCCCGGTCAGCACGAACGACTGCGGACCGTTGCCCGCGGCAATCTCCACGCCTGGCGTCTGGGCCAGCTCCCGCACGCGATCGGCATCCGCCCGTACTGCGACCATCGCGCCCGGGACGGTTCCGCGCTGCATGAGTACTCCACGCTGCGCGGTCAGGCGTACGCCGTCTGCCAGCGAGAGTGCTCCCGCCACGCAGAGTGCGGCGTACTCCCCGACGCTGTGGCCGACCACCAAGGCAGGCTGCACTCCGAAGGACTGCCAGAGCCGCGCGAGAGCGAGCTCGAACGCGAACAACGCGGGCTGGGCGGTCTCGGTCGGCCAGACGCCTTCCGACGGACCAGCCGGGGTCAGCAGGAGCTCGAGCAGGCTCCCGCCGAACTCCTCCTCGTAGACCTTGTCGCACTCGTCGAGCACCTGGCGGAACACGGGGAACCGGGAGGCGAGACCTGCGGCCATCCCCCGGCGAGCCGCGCCCTGACCGGTGAAGGCGAATCCGAGCGGACCGGGTCCGCCGCGAGGCACCTCCACCGCGAGAGCAGTGGCGAGGGCCTCGGCCAACTCGTTCTCGGAGGAACCCGCGACGGCGAGGCGATGACGATGCGCCGGGCGACCGATCGCCGCAGTACCGGCGAGGTCGATCAGGCGGTGGCCGGTGCCGTGCTCGAGGTCGGCGCGGAACAGCTCGGCCAGTTCGGCGAGGGCGTGCGGCTCGGGCGCCGAGATGGGCAGTACCACCGGGCCGTCGTCGCCGCGCCGAATCTGCCGCGGCGGCTCCTCCAGGATGACGTGCGCAATGGTGCCCCCGGCGTCGAGTGCGCTGACGCCGGCGCGCAACGGCGTACCGGCTTCCCAGTCGCGAACCTCGGTACCGATTACGAACGGGCTGCCGGCCAGTGGGAGCGCGGGGTTGGGCTTGCGGTAGTTGATCGTCGGGACAAGCGTGCGGTGCTGCAACATCAGCACGGTCTTGATCAGACCGGCCATGCCCGCGGCGCTGTCGAGGTGCCCGATGTTGGGCTTGACCGAACCGATCGTGCAGAACCCGACCTTGTCCGTATGCCGGCGCAGAGCCGTGGCGAGCGCGCGGAACTCGGCCGAGTCGTCCGCGGCCGTGCCGGTCGCGTTGGCCTCGATGTAGCTCAGCGATTCGGCCGGCACACCTGCCTGCTCCAGCGCACGCTCGATCAGCTCGACCTGGCCTTGCTGGCCCGGCTCGCTGTCGGCTGCGGTGCCGTTGGTGACGGCGGAGCCCTTGATCACGGCGTACACGGTGTCGCCGTCGGCCACCGCCTGGTCGAGCCGCTTCAGCAGCACCGCCGCGACGCCGTTCCCGCCGACCGTGCCGTCCGCCTCGGCGTCGAACGCCCGGACATGCCCGCTCGGCGACAGGATCGACTCCGGACTCGCGTGATAACCCGTTGCCTGAGGCACATGTACTGCGGCTGCTCCCGCCAGCGCGAGATCCGCGTCCCCACTCCGCAACGCCTGGCAGGCAAGGTGAACCGCCACCAACGAAGACGACCAGGCCGCCTGTACTCCGATCGCCGGGCCGGTCAATCCGAGGCGGTAAGCGACACGGGTTGCGAGGGAATCCGGCGGCTGGTTCTGCTGGGTGTAGAGGTTCATCCCGGACCCGGCGAACACGCCGATCCGGCCGCTGGCACCGGCGTACCCGCCGTGCTCTAGCGCGTGTTGGCAAACCTCGAGGAACAGCCGCTGCGCCGGATCCGTCAGCTCCGCCTCCCGGTCACTCAGCCCGAAGAACGCGGCATCGAACGACTCCACGTCATCCAAAGCCCCACTGACCGCGACAAGCTCCTCGTCCCCGAACGCCTGGTCCCCACCGGCGAGCTCCTCGGCCTCGAACCGGCGAAGACTCTCAACCCCACCCACCAGGTTGTCCCAGAACTCCTCCAACGACCCAGCCCCCGGGAACCTGGCAGCCAGGCCCACCACAGCCACCGGCTCCGCCACAGCCCCCTTGGCCGCTTTCCCACCCTTCTTCTCTCCCTTGGCGGCAGGCTTCTCACCCACTTCACGCAGGTCCGCGCCCGGAGCACTCCCCTCGGCGCCGGCCCCCTCCACAACCCGAAGGTCAGCCGCCTCCAGCACCGCCCGAGCAACCGCCGGCTTGCCACCCGCGGCAGCAACACCCTCCGCCTCCGCAGGAGCGTCCGCTACCTCGGGCAGCACAACCTCGCCAGCCCGCACATCCGCAGGAGCGGCCTCCGGGTCCGACACCGCATCATCATCAGCCTGCGCAGCCGCACCTTCGGCGGATTCTGCAACATCCGCGCCCTCGCCATCAGCCGTCAGCTCGGCACCTTCGTCAGACTCCGCGACCGCAGCATCTGACACCTGCGCCCCGGCGTCTGCCATGTCCGCACGCGCCGCCTCGGAATCTGGCTCCGCAACCCCAGCCTCAGCAGCCTCCACCTCCACGGCGTCCGACTCCGTTGCCCCAGCCTCAGCAGCCTCCGCGTCTACGGCGTCTGATGCCGACACGTCAAGCTCGGCCGCCTCCACCTGCGCCGCCACTGACGCGACAGCATCAGAAGCCTCGGCACCCGGAGCATCCGGCTGCGGCCCGACCAGCTCGCCCGACTCGGCACCAGCGGTGTCAGCCGTCTGCTCCACACCCTCAGCGCCCTCCGCGGCAGCCGCGTCAACTTCCGACGCCGCACCTTCCTCGGCGCCATCGGCGTCGGCGTTGACGAGCGCCGACTCCACGTCCTCGGCGTCATCGGCGTCGGCCTGCACGAGTGCCGACTGCACGTCTTCGCCCGAATTCGAGGCCGCCTCAGCAGCCGCCAGTCCGGTGCCCTCGCCAACCTCCGCGGCGGCGTCAACCTCCGGGGTCGCGATGCCGGCCTCCGGCGCCGCAACCTCATCCGCCTGTTCACCCGCGCCAGCTGGCTCGTCGGCCGTTGCAGCCTCGGCAACGCCGCCCGCGGCACCAACCGTCCGCTCAACAGCCGCGCCAGATCCCGCGGGAGCGGGCTCTGCAGGAGCCTCAGCCTCCGCCTCCGCTGCCTCCAGGACCGTACCGTCTGACAGCTCCGCGCCAGCGACGTCTGCAGCCTCCGCGCCAGCGACGTCTGCAGCCTCCGCGCCTGCGACGTCTGCAGCATCAGCGTCGGCGGTGTCTGATGACTCCGCGAGCACAGCGTCTGGTGCGGGTGCCGCAAGTCCTTCGGCGTCAATGGGCGCCGGTTCGGCAGCCTCCCTGACGCCAGCTGTGGAAGCCTCCGCAGACGACTCCACAACCTCGTCCGTACCCGCGGTGGCAGTCTCGGGTGTCTCGTCGACGCTCTCGGCAGGCTCTGACTTGGCGGCTGCCGCCTCCGGGACCGCGTCCCCGCCGGCGTTGCTCGCGGTGACGGGCGACTGCTCGAGCTCCGCGGCAAGATCTACCTCGGCGGAATCCGGCTCCGCGCCCTGGTCCGCGGTGTCGACGAGCTCTGCGGTGGTGGCGGGCTCTGTGGTGGCGGGCTCTGTGGTGAGCTCAGGGGTTGTGGCGGGCGCTTCGGTGGCGGTGTCGTCCTGCGGGGTCGCAGGCTCGTCCGGCTTCGCGTCGGTTGCCGCTGACTCGGCCTCCGCGGCAGCGTCTGCGCTCGGGGCGTCGGCCTGCGAGTTCGAGGCTCGGTCAGCCTCGGCGCTCGCGGCAGGTGCCTGCTCAGCGTCTGCGGCAGCATCCAGGGCCGTATCCGCTGCAGCCTCCGGGGCGGCATCGTCCTCGGCTTGGGTGCCTCCGTCCTCGCCGGCCTCCTCAAGCGCGGTGACGGCCGCTGCAGAGGCGGGCACTGGGGCTGCAGTTGGGTCCGCTTCAGCATTCGCCATAGCGGGCGTCTGGGCGGCGGTCTCGGCCGGCGCTGGCCTCGCGGCTGCAGGGTCCGGTACTGCGTCGCCGGGTGCGGGCTCCGGGCTCGCGGGCTGAGCTGGGTGGGTTGTAAAGGCGGGGCGATCGGTGGCGGAAGAGGAGGGATGCTGCGTGGCGAAGGCGGAGCTGTTGAAGAAGGTGCCGTCAGGGGCGTCGCCCGCGGATGGGGCCGTCTCCCCCGCGTCGACAGCGTCAGTGTCGCTGGGAGCCTGCTCGTCTGCGGTCGCTGGTGCGTCGCCGGTCAGTGGAGCTGCGGCGGTCGAAGCGTCCGGTGAGATTGTCGTGTCTGCGGAGGTCGGTGCCTCAGCGACCTCGGAGGTTGCCTCGCTGGAGGTTGCCTCAACTGGCGCCTCGGAGGTTGCCTCGACGAGGGTCGACTCGGAGGTTGCCTCGCTGAGGGCTGCCTCGGCGGGGGTGGCCTCGGCAGAGCTCGGCGTCTCGACGGGGATCGCCGTGGCGTCTGGATCGACGTCGGGGGCGAGCTCGGCCTCGGGATCCGTGAGGGGATCAGGGTGGCGGTTGGCGCCCAAGGTGGGGCGTTCGGGGGGATGGGGGATGGAGTCGGTGATGCTGCGGCGCCAGGCCAGGCGGATCACCGGGAGTTCGGTGGTTCGCTCGCTGGGGTCCTCGTCGAAGGTGTCGGGGATCGGGGTGGCGCCCGGGCGTACGGGTTCGCCATACGGGGAGTTGTACGGGCCTGGGGCGGTCTCGAGCGTGCAGTCCAGCCAGCGTTGCTTGAGGAGCGGGCGGAGGATCTTGCCGCCCGGAGTCGTCGGGAAGTGCCGACGCGGTACTGCGACCACCTGCGCGTCGAAACCCAGGCGATCGAGAACGACAGCCCGGATTGCCTCCGTGGTCGCGGCAACAGGACCAGAGTCAGCCGGGTCGAGGGCGTAGAAGAGAACCAGGCGATCGGTGCCCGACTCGAGGTCGGCTACTCCACAGACAGCGACCAGACCTGCCACAGCCCCCGGGGCGGTCGCCGCGATCGCCTCGATGTCGTGGGCGTAGTAGTTCTGGCCGTTCACGATCAAGCGGTCGCTGTCCCGGCCGGTGATGACCACCTGACCACCCGAGATGAACCCCTGGTCGCCAGTCGACAACCACTTCCGCGCCGGCCAGTTCCCCGCCGGGAAGGCGGCCCGATCCGCCTCAGGATTCCCCAGATACCCAGGGGTCACCCGCGCGGACGCGATCTGCAGTTGCCCGATCCGACCTTCCGGCTGTACGGCGCCGTTGGGTCCCACGATCCGTACGGTGGCTCCCGGCGCAGGCGCACCGACCGACACCAGACTCAGTATGCCGGGCGCATCGGCCCGGGTCTTCCCTGGCCGAGCGACGGCGACCTTCCCGCTGGCGGGAGTCCGCTGGTCGACCCACTCCACCACCCCGGTCGGGGGAATCCGGACCCGGTGCACGTTCGGCGTCAACCCGGGCCGGGCGAACGTGATCCCGGTCACGGTCTCGGTCATCCCCCAGGCGGCGACGAACGTCTCCGGTACGACGCCGAAGCGGTTCGTCAGCCGGAGAAACTCGCTCATCACGGGCACGGTGATCTGCTCGCCACCGCTGACCAGGCTCCGCAGCGCGGAGAGGTCCCAGTGCCGGTCGGGCTCCCCCGCGATGGCGGCGGCCGCGAGCCGGTAGCCGAAGTTCGGCGACCACGAGTGGTTCACCCGGTGCTGGTCCATCAGGTCGAGCCAGCGCAGCGGGTTCGCGAGCACCCACTCGGTGGCCACGTGGATGTTCGTGCAGCCCGTGAAGACCGGCAGCAGGTGGTACAGCAGGAACGCGCCGCTCTGGTCCAGCGGCAGCCAGTTGAGCGTCGTCTGACCAGGCCGCACCGGGAGCATCGCCGGAGTACCGGCCGCGAACTCCACCAGACCCCGATGGGTCAACTGGATGATCTTCGGCGTACCGGTGGTGGTGCCGGACGTCATCATCAGTACTGCGACGTCGTCCGCCGCCGGCCGGTGGAACTCAGAGGTCGGCTCGTGCCCGGCGAGAGCGTCCGGGTCGAGCACCGGCAGGCCGAGGTCGTTCGGCAGGTCCGAGGGCCGCCCGATCAGCACGGTCCAGCCGAGCAGGTCCGTCACCTTGCGGAGCCGCTCGCGACCTTCCTCGGTGGTGTCGCCCTCGGGCGCGGGCGCCATCAGCAGCGGGCGGATGCCGCCCAGCGTGCAGGCCCAGAACGCGGCGAAGAACCCGACCGGCTCGGTGCAGTGCACCACCGCCGGGTCACCGGCCCGTACTCCGTTGGCGCGCAGGCCGGCCAGGATCCGGGCGGCAAGCTCAAGGAGCGTCGGGAAGTCGAGGCGCGTCTCGCGGCCGTCCGGGCCGATCTCGACCACGCCGGAGGTGCCGAAGTCGCGGGCGGCCCGCAGCAGTGCGCTCGGCAGATCACGCGGGTAGCCCGCGGGGATCATCAACGCCGGGCCGGTGCCGATCGCCGGCCGGTCCACACCGTTCCTCATCGCACCCACCCCGCGACGATCGCAGCCGAGGCAGCAACCCGGGCAGGCTGACGCGAAACGGCCGGGACGGCAGATTCGCCAGCCAGTCGGCGACCCACGGACACGTGCCTCCCCAACTGGACGGAGCCGGGTTCAGGGCATACCCGTCTCGCTCTCACACCGACAGAACAGGCCCCGTTGCACCGGATCCGGTGACGCCGTGACCGATCGGCCCCGGTGCGTCATCGTGTGATCCGACGAGCGTGAACCCTACCAGTCGAAATGAGACGTGGCCGAGGCAGTTCCGGCAGCCGACTGTAAAGAAAATCGGCGGGTCGCGGAGAGTGAAAATCGGTGGCGGCGAAGAGGTCCGAGGTGTGGGTGCTGAGGGGATCGAACCCCCGACATCTTCCTTGTAAGGGAAGCGCTCTACCGCTGAGCTAAGCACCCTGGTCCGCCCCGTAGGCGGAGCGCCAGAGTCTATCCGAGATCCCGGCGCAAGCTCGCCAGGGCCTCGGCATAGTCGTCCGGATCGCGGGACTCGGTGAACGGGTTCACCACAGACCAGCGGATCACGCCCGCCCGGTCCACGACGAACGTGCCACGCCCCGCACACCCCCGGTCCGCGTCGAACACCCCGTACGCCGAAGCGGTGGCCCCGTGCGGCCAGAAATCGCTCAGCAGGCCGAATTCCAGCCGCTCCGACTCGGCGTACGCGCGCAGCGTGAACATCGGGTCGCACGAGATCGCCAGGAACTCCGCGCCGGCGAGCAGGTCCGGCCGGTCGCGGAGCGCGCCGAGCTCGCTCGTGCAGACCCGGCTGAAGGCGTACGGGTAGAACACCAGCACCACGTCGCGCCGGCCCCGGAAGTCCGAGAGCCGGATCTGCTCGCCGTGCTGGTTCCGCGCGATGAAGTCCGGTGCCTCGCTACCGACCGGGGGGACGGCAGCGGTCACCGCGGAGTCACTTCCTGACCCGCGGGGACTTCGGCATCACCAGCTTGGTCGCCGACCAGTTCTCGGTCGGGGTCAGGCTGCTGGTCGTCGACAGGCCGGCAGTCTCGGTCGCCTCGGCGATGTCGCTGGCGTCGACATAGCCCTCGCGTCCGACCTTCGGGGTCATCAGCCAGACGATCCCGCCGGTCTTCAGATCGGTCAGGGTCTCGAACAGGGCGTCCACCAGATCCCCGTCGTCGTCACGGAACCAGAGCAGCACCACGTCGACGACGTCGTCCATGTCGTCACCGACGAACTCCTCCCCGGTGAGTTCCATGATGGCGTCGCGGAAGGCATCGTCACAGTCGTCGTCGTAGCCGAGCTCCTGCACGACCGTGCCGCTCTCTAAGCCGAGGCGGCTCGCCATGTTCGGCTCGCCACTCTTGCCGTCCGCGTGGTCCGCGGTCGCGCTCACGTGTCCTCCTCCGTCGTCCCCGCTTGCCCGGGGGTAGGCGTCAGTAGCAGTAGTCCATCGTGGCCTACCGCGTCGCGCAAGTATGCACGAGGGTTCTCCCGCGTGTCCGGTATCCGCATGTCGGACACTATCCGTGTCCGGTGGGAACCGGCGGTTCAAGCCCGATCCGGGCAGGTTGTGGATGCGAAGTAGAACGCATTCCGGTCAGGTGACAGGATTGCAAGAAGTAGGACCGACTAGACAGAACGGCAGGACACCGTGGCTTCCGGACACGAACCACCAGCCATCATCACCGAGGGGATGCCCACCCAGCTCCCCGACATCGACCCCGACGAGACTCGGGAATGGGTCGAGTCGCTCGACGCCGTGCTGGACGAACGCGGCAAGGCGCGAGCGCGCTACCTGATGCTCAAGCTGATCGAGCGGGCCCGGGAGCGACAGGTGGGTGTGCCCGCGCTGCGGAGCACGGACTACATCAACTCGATCCCGCCCGAGCGCGAGCCGTGGTTCCCCGGCGACGAGCACATCGAGCGGCGGATCCGCGCCTTCATCCGGTGGAACGCCGCCGTGATGGTGAGCAAGGCCAACCGCAAGGGCCTGGAGGTCGGCGGCCACATCGCCACCTACCAGTCGGCCGCCAGCCTGTACGAGGTCGGCTTCAACCACTTCTTCCGGGGCAAGGACCACCCGGGCGGTGGCGACCAGATCTTCATCCAGGGTCACGCCTCCCCCGGTATGTACGCCCGCGCCTTCCTCGAGGGCCGGCTGTCCTCGGACCAGCTGGACGGGTTCCGCCAGGAGGTCTCCCGCGGCCCGCACCAGGGCCTGTCGTCGTACCCGCACCCCCGGCTGATGCCGGACTTCTGGGAGTACCCGACGGTCTCCATGGGGCTAGCGGCGCTGGACTCGATCTACCAGGCGCGCTTCAACCGGTACCTGCACCACCGCGGCATCAAGGACACCAGCGAGCAGCACGTCTGGGCGTTCCTCGGTGACGGCGAGATGGGCGAGCCGGAGTCGCTCGGCGCGATCGGCCTGGCCGCCCGCGAGGAGCTGGACAACCTCACCTTCGTGATCAACTGCAACCTGCAGCAGCTGGACGGTCCCGTCCGCGGCAACGGCAAGGTGATCCAGGAGCTCGAGGCGTACTTCCGCGGCGCCGGCTGGAACGTCATCAAGGTGATCTGGGGCCGGGAGTGGGACGCGCTGCTCGCGCAGGACCACGACGGCGCCCTGGTGAACAAGATGAACACCACCCCGGACGGCCAGTTCCAGACGTACTCCGTCGAGTCCGGCGAGTACATCCGGAACAACTTCTTCGGCGGTGACCAGCGGCTCCAGGCGATGGTCCGCAACCTGTCCGACGAGGACCTGCGCAAGCTGCCCCGCGGCGGTCACGACTACCGCAAGGTCTACGCGGCGTTCAAGAGCGCGACCGAGCACGTCGGCCAGCCGACGGTGATCCTGGCCCAGACGATCAAGGGCTGGACGATCGAGGCGCTGGAGGGCCGCAACGCGACCCACCAGATGAAGAAGCTCACGTCGGACGACCTGAAGGCGTTCCGCGACCGGCTCTACCTGCCGATCGAGGACAAGGACCTCGAGGACGCGTACAACCCGCCGTACTTCCACCCCGGCACCGACTCGCCGGAGTACCAGTACATGATGGAGCGCCGCCAGCAGCTCGGCGGCTTCCTGCCCGAGCGCCGGGTCCGGCCGAAGACGCTGAAGCTTCCTGGTGACGCCGTCTACAAGCCGCTCAGCAAGGGCAACGAGAAGACCCCCGTGGCCACCACGATGGCGCTGGTCCGGCTCTTCCGCGACCTGATGAAGGACCCGGAGATCGGGCACCGGATCGTGCCGATCGCGCCGGACGAGTACCGGACCTTCGGCATGGACTCGATGTTCCCGACGGCCAAGATCTACTCGCCGCACGGGCAGACGTACGAGTCGGTCGACCGCGCGCTGCTGCTCGCCTACAAGGAGTCCGAGCAGGGCCAGCTGCTGCACGAGGGCATCAGCGAGGCCGGCGCGATGGGATCGATGATCGCCGCCGGTACGGCGTACGCGACGCACGGCGAGCCGATGATCCCGTTCTACATCTTCTACTCGATGTTCGGGTTCCAGCGGACCGGCGACCAGCTCTGGGCGCTCGGCGACCAGCTCGGCCGGGGCTTCCTGGTCGGCGCCACCGCCGGCCGGACCACCCTGACCGGTGAGGGTCTGCAGCACGCCGACGGGCACTCCCCGCTGCTTGCCTCGTCGAACCCGGCCGCGGTGCATTACGACCCGGGCTTCGCGTACGAGGTGGCCCACATCGTCAAGGACGGCCTGCGCCGGATGTACGGGTACGGCCTGGACGAGAGCAAGCCGTTCGGTGAGGACGTCTTCTATTACCTCACGGTCTACAACGAGCCGGTCCCGCAGCCGGCCGAGCCGGAGAACCTCGACGTGGCGGCCCTGCTGAAGGGCATGTACCGCTTCAGCGAGTACCCGACGGCCGAGGGCGACGACGTACCGCGGGTGCAGCTGCTCGCGTCCGGCGTCGCGCTGCCGTGGGTCCGCAAGGCCCAGGAGATCCTGGCCGAGGAGTACTCGGTCGCCGCCGACATCTGGTCGGTGACCTCGTGGAACGAGCTGCGTCGCGAAGCCGTCGCCGCGGAGGAGCACAACCTGCTCCACCCGGACGAGGACGAGCGGGTGCCGTTCATCACCGAGCAGCTCAAGGACACCAAGGGCCCGGTCGTCGCGGTCAGCGACTTCATGCGCTCCGTGCAGGACCAGATCTCCCGCTGGGTCCCGAACGACTACACCTCGCTCGGTACCGACGGCTGGGGCCTGGCAGACACCCGGGCCGCCGCCCGGCGCCACTTCCACGTGGACGCCGAGTCGATCGTCGTCGCGGCCCTGGAGATCCTGGCCAAGCGCGGTGACGTGAAGCGCGAGGTGGCTGCCGAGGCCGCCCGCAAGTACCGTATCGATGACCCGACCGCGGTCGCCGGAGTCAAGCAGGAAGGCGCCGGCGCCTGAGCTCCGCCGGACCCGCCGAGGGGCACCACCGAGAGGTTTTCGGTGGTGCCCCTTCACTTTGACGGCTCGTTGTCGCGGAGAGACCTTCTCCGGGCATCCGTGCGGGTTGATGATCAGCCTCGCCGTGATGGCGCTCGCGCCGTATGTCGCCGGCGACCACCTGGCATCGCCGCCGTGAACGGCTGACCCCTCGATTCCGGCGTCCACCGCGTCGTACCGACTGATTCCGGACGTCGACCACGTCGTACCGGCTGATTCCGCTCCCGCGGGGGACACCGATCCCCCGCCGGAGTGAGGTCCGCACTGCGCGCCGGGCGAAATGCTGGGCGAGTGACCACAACAGTCGAAACGCCGGTGATCGTGACGTTGCTCTGGGCACTGAACCAGCTGATGTACACGGATCTCTTCCACGACCCGTTCGAACCGCAGGGTGGCTGGCAGATCCTGATGGCGAGCTCCTACTTGCCCATGGTGCTCTGGGGTCCAGTGCTCGCCGCGGTGACCTGGGACTACCGCCGCCGTACCCGCTCGGAGGCCGGCCGATGACAGAGCGACCTGTACCGCGCTGGGCGCTGCGTCTGGCGCACGTGATTCCGTTCCTCACCCTGCCCTCGGGGCTGTGGCGGCTCGGGTTGGTGGCGGGGTTCTCGATGGGCATGCTCGACGACCGCGGCCGGCCTGCCGCCTTGCAAGGCACTGGCGAGGCCATCTACATCGTCTGCCTGAGCCTGTTCTCCGAGGCGGTCGCACTCACGGCCTTCGGCCTGGTCAAGCCCTGGGGCGAGGTGGTCCCCCGCTGGATCCCCTTCCTCGGCGGTCGCCGAGTCGCGCCGTACGCGGCCATCATCCCCGCGACTCTGGGCTCGCTTGCCTTGATCGGGATCTGGACCTACGGCTTCCGCGACGCCTTCACCGACTCGTTCCTCCCCTTCTCGAGCGACGCCGCCGCGGCCCTGATGATCACCTGCTACGCCCCGCTCAACCTCTGGGGCCCGGCCTTGCTGGTCCTCACCTGGGCCTACTACCGGCGGCGGAGGCTCGAGGCACCGGTCACCGCGAGCGTGGACGCGGCTTGAGCTGGATGGCGGGGAGGGGCGGCGCCGGAAGAGCGTCGCCGTCGTAGCC
This sequence comes from Kribbella sp. VKM Ac-2568, assembly GCF_004345365.1. Lineage (GTDB taxonomy): Bacteria > Actinomycetota > Actinomycetes > Propionibacteriales > Kribbellaceae > Kribbella > Kribbella orskensis. Next base: position 131,728 of record NZ_SLVF01000015.1, on the reverse strand, counting down.
GGGGACGACCGGGAAGCGAGTCGTGCCGCGGGCATCGATGGAGTCCATCCAGTCGTTGCGGGCGGCGACGATCTCGTCGTGGGAGCGGCCGATGAAGTTCCACCACATGACGAGCTGCTCCTCGAACGGTTCGCCGCCGAGCAGGAGGAACCGCACACCGTTGTCCGAGGCAACCAGCTCGATCGACTCCCGCCCGATACCGAGGTAGCTCATCTCGCTGAACCCAGGAGCGAGCTCGCCGACCTCCAGACTCCCGTCGACCACCAGTACGGCGTACTCGTATTCCGGGGTGAGCGGCAGGTCGATCGTGCGCCCAGGCTCGACGCGTACGTCGGCTCCGACCAGCGGCGTGTACGCCGGCGCGGGCGAGGTCACCCCAGCGACCGTGCCGAGCATCACCGTCACCTCGGCTCCCTCCAAGGTCACCTTCGGCAGATCGGCGTACGCGTTGAACGTCGGCGGCGTGGTCGTCCGGACCGAGCCGGGCAGGGCGACCCACAACTGGGCTCCGTGCAGCATGGGTGGCGCGCTGGGCAGCGACACCTCGGAGTGCGCGATGCCGTTGCCGGCGGTCATGATGTTGAGCTCGCCCGGCCGGACCATCGCATGCGAGCCGACGCTGTCCCGGTGCTCGATCTCGCCCTCGAACAACCAGCTCACCGTCTGCAGACTCGTGTGCGGATGCGGCGGGACCAGCATCCCGGCATCACCCGGTACGTCGTACGAGTCGACACGCTTGGTCACGTCGTCCGGCCCGTAGTGATCCACGAAGCACCACGCCCCGACCATCCGGCGATTCTTGTTCGGCAACAACCTGCGCACCTTGGTCGTCCGCCCGAGCACGACCTGCCGAGCCTCCAGCAGCTCGAGGACCGGGCCGTCGACGTCCTCGCAACCCCAGGTGCCCTCTACCGGATCCTTCTCCAGATTGCTCATGATGCAGCCCATTCCAGAAGCTTGGACGAGTCCCAAGTGTTGATCACGACGTCGGGAGTGACGCCGCATTCCTCGGCGCGCTCACAGCCGTAGACCTGCCAGTCCAGCTGGCCCGGTGCGTGCGCGTCGGTGTCGATGGAGAAGTTGCAGCCCGTCTCGACCGCCATCGAGAGCAACCGCTTCGGCGGGTCGAGGCGCTCGGGGCGGGAGTTGATCTCGACCGCGGTGCCGAACTGCTTACAAGCCTCGAACACGATCTCGGCGTCGAACTCCGACTCCGGCCGCGTCCCCCGCTCACCGGTGATCAGCCGCCCGGTGCAGTGGCCGAGCACGTCGACGTGCGGGTTCGCGATCGCCCGGACCATCCGCTCGGTCATCGGCTCCGACGCCATCCGGAGCTTGGAGTGCACACTCGCCACCACGAGATCGAGCCGGGCCAGGATCTCCAAGTCACAGTCGAGCGAACCGTCGTCGAGGATGTCAACCTCGATCCCGTTCAGGATGGTGAACCCGTCCAGCTCGTCGCCGAGCTTCTTGTTGAGCTCGGCAACCACCTCGAGCTGCTGCAGCCGCCGCTCCCGCGACAGCCCATTGGCCACGGTGAGCCGGGGCGAGTGATCTGTCAGCGCCATGTACTTGTGCCCGAGCGCCGCCGCAGTACGGGCCATCTCCTCGATCGGACTCCCACCGTCGGACCAGTCCGAGTGCAGATGCAGATCAGCCTTCAGCTCGGCCCGCATCCCGGTACCGGCCGTGGTCAGCTCCCCCGCCGCGCTCTCCAGCTTGGTCAGGTACGACGGCGTCGCGCCGTCCATCGCCTCGAGAATCACGGCCTCCGTCTTAGGCCCGATCCCCGGCAACTCGGTCAAGGTCCCAGCCCGCCGCCGAGCCCGAACCTCAGCCGCCGGCAACCCCTCGATCGTGTCAGCCGCCCGCCGATAAGCCTTCACCCGATGCGTAGGCTGCCGATCCCGCTCCAGGTAATACCCAATCTGCCGCAACGCCTCAACCGCCGCCGCCACACCCGCACTGTCACTCATCCCCCCATAATGACGCCCCCTCCAGACAAGTGCCCCGCCCGGCTTCTTCACGCGCGCTCGAGACCTCAGGCAAGCGACCGTCGGGTTGGCAGCCAACCCAGGATGCTCAGCCACAAGCCGCAGGTATGCGTCGCGCACGAACAGCCTGAAGGCCCCCACGAGCTCGCCTTCGCCTACCACAGCAACCAGCGGCCGCACCGACGAGGTCACAACAATCTGGTCGCCGGTCCCACGACGAAAATGAAGGAATTCTTCATGCTCCGTGAAACCGATCGACGCATCCTCACCCGCTGCGATCCGCTGACCGGCGTACTGGATCCCCAAGGCCATATCGACCAAGGTGACGAACCGCCCCTTGCGCACGACGTCGACACCTTCGACCTCGAACTCCATGGCCACGGCGAAGTACTTGCAGCAAAGATCCACTTCCGCGAGCTCCATCGGTTCGAGCCCGAGAGCCCGATCCCAGGTCTTCCGCCAAGACACGCCGACCCCAGGCAACTCGAATCCCAGTCGAATCATCCCCAGCATTTCAGCGACCAACTACCCCGAACCGACCTGAACCGCACCGGCCCAACGCCCCGGACCCTATCCGGCCCCGACCGTCGTCCTGGTCGTCCAACACCTCCACCCGAGATCCCACCACCGGCCAACTGCATCGGCATCCCCGCGCGCGGCGCAGCCTTTGCTACCCCCTGGGCGAGTCCACAGGGTTTGGTTGGTTGTGGACAACTCGTCTCAATCGGTAGCATCAACAGACTTTCGGACAAGCTTCGGAATCCCTTACAAATAAGGGCCTTCCGGACCAGAAACTGTCGGAGCCGGCATCTAGAGTCTTGGGTATGGAGATCTTGGGCGAGCGGCCGGTGTGGTCGATGAGTGACAGCGAGCAGCTGTCGACTCTCGACGCCCTGCAGGCTGAGATCTCCCGGTTGCAGACCTACCGTCTGCAGGTTCTGGCCGTCTACGACGCGTCCGGTCACGCCGCGACCCTCGGCGCCGGCGACACCGCCCGCCTGCTGGCGTTTCGGCACCGTCTCGACCCGGGCGTGATCAAGCGTGACCTGGCCCTGGCCAAGGCGCTGCGCAAGTACCCCGCCGTCGCCAACGCCCTGCCAGCCACCGGCGTCGGGGATCCGGCAGACGCCAACGACGACGAGCCGGCCAGCGACCCGGGTGGTGAGCCGGGCGGGGAGGCCGGAGCCGATGCAGTGGTGTTGTCTCCGGCGCAGGCCGCGGCGATCGTGGCCGAACTGGAGAACGTGCCCAAGACCGTCGCGGTCGAGGACCTGGCCGTGGCCGAACAACAACTCGTCGCCCTGGGCCGCCATTTCTGTCCGTCGGAACTGCGCAAGGCGGCCCGCCGGGTCCGCGACCTGCTGGACGCCGACGGGCCGGCACCCGAAGAGGACAAGGCCTATGCCCGGGAAGAGTTGCGGCTGCGGCCCGCGGACCGGGGTGTCAAGTTCAGTGGCTACCTGGCCAACGAGAACGCCGAACTGTTCCAGGCCCTGATCCTGTCCGGTGCCAAGCCCCGCAAGACCGTCACCGGCGAGCTGGACCCGCGCTCACCGGACAAGCGCCGCGCCGACGCCCTCACCGACATCCTCAACGTCGCCTCCAACGCCATCACCGTGGCCACCCCAACCGACCAGACCGGCGACGCAGCCAGTGGTGCCGCCGCGACTGGTGCCGCGGTGGCCGGGCACGGCCCGAAAGCACACATCACGATCACCATCGACCTCAAAGACCTCACCGACGCCGGCGCACATGCGGTCGGGACCCTGGTCCACGGCGAAGGGCTGTCCGCGGGCGCGATCCGGCGGCTGGCGTGCGAGGCGCAGATCATCCCGATCGTGCTCGGCGCCAACTCCGAACCCCTCGACGTCGCCATGGCCCAACGCTTCGTCAACCGCGCCATGCGCCGCGCCCTGAACGCCCGCGACAAAGGCTGCGTCGTGTGCAAGGCCCCGCCGATCTTCTGCGACGCCCACCACCTGATCTCCTGGATCGACAACGGCCCCACCGCCCTGACCAACCTGGTCCTGCTCTGCCGCCGCCACCACATCGACACCCACCACGGCCACTGGACCATCACCCTCCACCACGGCACCGTCACCGTCGCCCGCCCCGCCTGGGCCGAACCCAACCCCACCCGAACCCGCTACCGCACACCCACCACCAGCTACCGCGAACGGCCGGACAGCCCTGCCCGGAGCCGCGCTCACGACCCGGCATGCACCACGACCGGGAACACCGCGGTCGCGCAGTTCGACCCGTGGGCAGATCCCGACCCACCCGAACCAGGCTCCGGCAACCACACCCATCCACCCGACGACCCGCCCCCAGGTCAGCGGGCGCTGCACCACGCCAACAACCCGGCACCCGCCGCCCCCGAGACCAGTCCCGATTCCCCACAGCGAGCCGCACGCTGGCGCCCTCCCGTCAGGCGGTCCACGGAGCCGCGGCCAGGACCGCCATGCGCCCGACCGGGCTGACGATCCCACGAAGCAACGCACCTCGAACTGGAAGGCAACTGAAGGTCTCACTACTCCCCTGGGGCCACCGCCCGCCTACCTGGCCTTCCACCGCAGACCCGCCTGCCTGACCCGTACCTCGGAGTCCCGACGCAGGAGGACCGACCAGCTGGCCTTACCCCACACACCACACCCGGCGAGGACCATGCCGGCGCGAGCGTGTCAGGGGTACTGCGTGCAGCGGCGGCTATGTAGGAGCGGGCACGGGCAGACCATTCGTAGCCCGGAACGCCCGCCAGGCTGGACAACTTTGCTCTCACCGGCCGCGACGCAGGAGGGCGAACCCGGGTGGTGCGATCCGAGCCTCAGGAGCGGCGGACCCGGGCCTGTGGGAGCCGCGACGTGGGAGCTGCGAACCAGCCGACCACCCGGCCCATTTCGCAGTCCCGAGCTGCGTCGGCGGGAGCGGCATCGACGGGAGCGGCGTGGGGGACGTACCTGCCGGCAAAGAAGATCCCCCGGGCCAACGAGCCCTCGCAGCTATGAGCCGCGCCGCAGGCGGCGGCCCGGGCAAACCATGAGCGGGTGGGGGCGGTGACGCAGAGAGCGGCGAACCAGCCGAAGGCGCCCCGGACGAACACCCTCGCACTGCGACAGAGGAACGGCGACCCGGGTGGACAGACCTGGCGACGCACGCGAGGCGTGGGCTAACACCCGCACTCCAGATCCGCTCGCTCCCACCCAGGTGCCTCGCCGTCACCAGCCGCCACGCAGGAGCGACCCTGGCGAAGGACGAGAAACCGGAGCGGCGAGGGCGGGAGCGGCGACGCAGGAGCGGCGAACCAGGCGACCACCCTGAGGCGCACATCCCGGCGAGACACCTCGCCGTCACTAGCCGCGACGCAGCGGCGGCGACCTGGGTGGGTGGGAGCCGCGGCGTAGGAGTGGCGTGGGTGACGGACAGAGTGCGGCTAGGGTCGGGGCGTGGTGGCTAAGGGGCACGAGGCTCGGGCTGAGCGGTTGCAGGGGGCGACCGGGGCGTTGGCGACGGCTGCTATTGCCGCGATGGACGAGAAGTTGCCTTGGTTCGGAGAGTTGTCGGCGCAGGACCGGTCTTGGATCGGGTTGGTGGCGCAGTCGGGGATCACCGCGTTCGTCGACTGGTTCCGGGATCCGCAGACGCACTCGTCGATGCCGACCAGAATGTTCGGGTCGGCGCCGAGGGAGTTCACCCGGGTGATCTCGCTGCACCAGACGGTGGATCTGGTCCGGACCACGATCGAGATGATCGAGAACACGATCGGTGACCTGCTCCCCGAGGACGACGTACCGGTGGTGCGCGAGGCGATGCAGCGCTACGCCCGCGAGGTCGCCTTCGCGGCCGCGACCGTCTACGCCCAGGCGGCGGAGATGCGCGGCGCCTGGGACGCCCGGCTCGAGGCCCTAGTGGTCGACTCCGTGATCCGTGGTGAAGCAGACGAATCCGTGCGCTCCAGAGCTTCCGCCCTCGGCTGGACCGGCTCCGGTACTACGGGGTCGACCGAGGTCGCTGTAGTCGTCGGCCGGGCTCCCTCAGCCGAGAGTGGTAGCACCAACGTGGCGGACTCGGTCCGGCATGCTGCGCGGGAGGCGGGTGCTGACGCTCTGTGCGCGATGCAGGGCGATCGACTGGTAGTAGTACTCGGTGGTACGAGTAAACCTGTCGAGATCGTACAAAAGCTCGCCGAGTGGTTCGGACCGGGTCCGATCGTCGTCGGGCCGGTCGTGAAAGACCTGATGTCGGCCGTCACCTCGGCCCGCGCGGCGGTCGCCGGGCTCCGCGCGGCACCCGCGTGGCCAGGTGCTCCGAGACCGGTGCAAGCCGATGAACTCCTGCCCGAGCGATCCCTGTCGGGAGACGGGCATGCCAGGCGCCAGCTGGCCTCAGACGTCTATGGCCCGCTCACAATGGGCGACGGAGTCCTCCTGGACACCGTCACGGCGTACCTCGATTCAGGTGGTTCTATCGAGGCGACGGCCCGGGCGATGTTCATCCACGCGAATACTGTCCGGTACAGGTTGAAGCGTGTGGGCGAGATCACGGGCTACTCGCCGACGAACCCCCGAGACGCTTTCACGTTACGTGTCGCACTGACCCTGGGCCGCCTGCTCAACCCGGAGCAGGGTTCGTACGTTTTGTAGGATCCCTACAAAGTCTGGCCGGTAGAATTCGTGCTGCTTTGTAGCCCACGGACAGCCTGACTCAGGGAGAGTTGTCACGTGCTCGTCATCGTCGCGCCCGGGCAGGGCGCCCAGTCCCCAGGTTTCCTCGAGCCGTGGCTCGAGGACCCAGTCTTCGAGAACCGGCTGCACTGGCTGTCCGCGGTGGCCGGTCTCGACCTCGCCCACTACGGCACCAAGGCCGACGCCGACACGATCCGCGACACCGCGATCGCGCAGCCGCTGCTGGTCGCGTCCAGCATGCTGGCCGCGCTGGCGGTGTTCCCGCATCCGGGCGACGCGTTCACCAAGATGGGCGCGCTGGCCGGCCACAGCGTCGGTGAGATCGCCGCCGCCGTCGGCGCCGGGGTGATCAGCGCCGAGCAGGCGATGGTGCTGGTCCGCGAGCGCGGCAAGGCGATGGCCTCGGCCGCCGCGCTGACCGCCACCTCGATGACCGCGGTGCTCGGCGGGGATCGCGACGAGATCCTGGCCAAGCTGGAGCAGTACGGTCTGACCCCCGCCAACGACAACGGCCCGGGCCAGATCGTCGCCGCCGGCACGGTCGAGGAGCTGGCCGCTCTGGCCGAAGACCCGCCGGCCAAGACCCGGCTGATTCCGCTCTCGGTCGCCGGCGCCTTCCACACCAAGCACATGGAGCCTGCCGTCCAGACGCTGGCCGGCTACGCCCGCTCCATCACCACGCACGACCCGCGCAGCAGGCTGATCTCGAACCGCGACGGCCAGATCGTGCACGACGGCCGCGATGTACTGCGCCGCCTGGTGCAGCAGGTCAACGCCCCGGTCCGCTGGGACCTGTGCATGCAGACGATGGCCGACCTGCAGGTCACCGGCATCCTCGAGATGACCCCGGCCGGCACGCTCACCGGGATCGCCAAGCGCGCCCTGAAGGGTGTCGAGACCTTCGCCCTGAAGACGCCGGACCAGCTCGACGACGCCCGCGCGTTCGTCGACAAGCACGGCAGTCCGTCCGAGATCGACGCGTCGCCGACCTGGCGGCTGCTGGTCGCCCCGATGAAGGGCACCTTCACTCGCGCGGCGAACGTGCCGCGCGAGACGGGTGACACCGTGGAAGCCGGAGAGGTGGTAGCGACCGTGAAGAGTCTGCGCGACGAGCTGGAGGTCCGTGCCCCGCACGGCGGCATCGTGGTGGAGTGGCTGGTCGAGGAGGGTGACCCGGTCGCCCCCGGTCAACCGCTGGTCCGTCTCCACCCGAACGCGGTGAACTGACATGACCGGACAGATCAACGTCTCCACCGGCGCCGAGCACACCGCGGTGCTGGGTCTCGGTTCGTACCGGCCGCGCCGCGTGGTGACCAACGCGGAGATCCTCGAGCAGATCGACTCCAGCGACGAGTGGATCCAGACCCGCTCCGGGATCAAGGAGCGGCGCTGGGCGTCCGAGGACGAGACGATCCTGATGATGTCGACGAACGCCGCCAAGGAGGCGCTCGCCGACTCCGGCATCGACCCGGCCCAGATCGGCTGCGTCGTCGTCGCCACCGTCACGCACCTCTACCAGACCCCGGCGATCGCGACCCAGCTCGCCGTCGCGGTCGGCGCCCCCACCGCGGCCGCCTTCGACATCTCCGCCGCCTGCGCGGGCTTCTGCTACGGCGTCTCGCTGGCCAGCGACATGGTCCGCGCCGGCAGCGCGAAGTACGTGCTGGTGATCGGGGTCGAGCGACTCAGCGACATCACCGACCGGACCGACCGCGGTACGGCGTTCATCTTCGCCGACGGCGCGGGGGCTGCCGTGATCGGGCCGTCCGACGAGCCGGGGATCGGTCCGGTCGTCTGGGGCTCCGACGGCACCCAGCACCACGTGATCAGCCAGAAGGAGTCGTGGCAGGAGGCGGCCGGAAGCTATCAGTGGCCGCACCTGACGATGGACGGCAACCCGGTGTTCCGCTGGGCATCGTTCGAGATGGCCAAGACCGCGCAGCAGGCGCTGGACGTGGCCGGCGTCAAGGCCGAGGACCTCGACTTGTTCATTCCGCACCAGGCGAACATGCGGATCACCGACGCGATGCGCCGGACCCTCAAGCTGCCGGAGCAGATCAAGGTGGCCCGCGACATCGAGCGGCAGGGCAACACCTCGGCCGCCTCGATCCCACTCGCGATCAGCACGATGCGCGAGAACGGTGAGGCCAAGAGCGGCGATCTCGCCCTGATCATCGGCTTCGGCGCCGGCCTGGTGTTCGCCGCTCAAGTGATCCGCCTCCCCTAATAGATGTCCGGGAACGGCTCATCAGGTGGCCGGTCCCGGCGTAATGCACACAGAATCCGAAAGGGAACAAACAGATGGCCAGCACCGAAGAGATCCGCTCCAACCTCGCCGAGATCGTGAACGAGATCGCGGGCATCCCGGTCGAGGACGTCCAGCTGGACAAGTCCTTCACCGACGACCTCGATGTCGACTCGCTCTCGATGGTCGAGGTCGTGGTGGCCGCCGAGGAGAAGTTCAGCGTCAAGATCCCCGACGACGAGGTCAAGAACCTGAAGACCGTCGGCGACGCGGTGGCGTTCATCGAGCGCGCCCAGAACGGCTGATCGAGTTCTTCTCGATCGTGCTGGCAGCCGTGGCCGCCTCACCGGGCCGTTGCCCGGTGAGCGGCCGCCCAGCCCGTACTCCGGTCCGGCCGCCGCCGGCGCGGACCGTTCCAGCCGGGCCACCGGCATCCTGACCCCGCTCAACCACCCGCTTACTCTCGCCGAAGGATGAGGTAACCATGTCGAAGACCCGAGTCGTCGTCACCGGGCTCGGAGCCACGACCCCGGTCGGAGGCGACATCCCCAGCACCTGGGAGGCCCTGCTGGCCGGCCGGTCCGGCGCGAAGCTGCTGACCGCCGACTGGGTCGAGGAGCTGCCGGTCAAGATCGCCGCTCCCGCCGCCGTCGAGCCCACCGAGGTCATCGAGCGGGTCAAGGCCCGCCGGCTGGACCGCAACGCCCAGTTCGCCATCGTCGCCTCCCGTGAGGCCTGGGCCGACTCCGGTCTGGCCGACGTCGAGCTGGACAAGACCCGTCTCGGCGTGGCGATCGCTACCGGTATCGGTGGTCTGTTGACCACTCTGGCCAACTACGACGCGCTGAAGACCAGCCCACGCCGGGTGTCGCCGCTGGCGATCCCGATGCTGATGCCGAACTCGGCCGCCGCCAACGTCGGCCTCGAGCTGGGCGCCCTGGCCGGTGTGCAGACGCCGGTCTCCGCCTGCGCCTCGAGCAACGAGGCCATCTCGCTGGCCGCCGACCAGATCCGCCTCGGCCGCGCCGACATCGTCGTCGCCGGTGGCGCCGAGGGTTCGATCGCCGGTCTGCCGCTGGCCGCGTTCGGCCAGATGATGGCGTTGAGCAAGCGCAACGACGACCCCGAGCGCGCCTCCCGGCCGTGGGACGTCGACCGGGACGGCTTCCTGCTCGGCGAGGGCGCCGGAGTACTGGTGCTGGAGAACTACGACCACGCGGTCGCCCGCGGCGCGAAGATCTACGCCGAGTTCGCCGGCGCCGGCATCACCGCCGACGGCCACGACATCGTGCAGCCCGACCCGACCGGTTCGGGTGCCGAGCGCGCCATGCTGCAGGCGCTCCGCGAGGGCGACCTGGCCACCGGCGACATCGTGCACATCAACGCGCACGCGACCTCCACCCCGGTCGGCGACGTCGCCGAGTCGGTGGCGATCCGCAAGGCGCTGGGCGGCGCGGCCGACCACGCGGTCGCGACCGCACCCAAGTCGATGATCGGGCACCTGCTCGGCGCGGCCGGAGCGGTCGAGTCGATCGCCACCGTGCTCGCCCTGCACCACCGGGTGGTGCCGCCGACCATCAACCTGGACAAGGTCGACGACGGGGTCCAGCTCGACATCGCGACCGAGCAGCGCAAGCTCGGCGACGGGGACATCGCGGCACTGAACAACTCCTTCGGCTTCGGCGGACACAACGTCGCCCTAGCCTTCAAATCGGTCTGACGCAGTAATCGGTCTGACGTAGTAAGTCAGGTTGACGCAGTTCGTCGGCCTGATCGCAGTAAGTCGGTGTGACGCAGTAGGTCGGTCTGGCACAATCCGTCAGTCCGCTGCGGGAGGTCCGTCTGGCGCTGTCGGGCAGACGGACCCAGTCACCCCGTCTGACGCCGTAACTCCAGCTGACACCGCCAGTCAGCCTGACCGGGAGGGACCCCCCCATGACCACTGCCCCCGTCAAACCGGCGAAGCTGCCCCGTGAGCACGACCCCCGCAACCCGGTCGCGCGGCTCACGGCGCTGCTCGACCCGGGTTCCCTCGAGCTGATCACCTCGGACGACCTGTCCGGCATGCTCGCGGTCCGCGGCACCATTGCCGGTGCGCCCGTGGTCGCGTTCTGCTCGGACGCGACCGTGATGGGTGGCGCGATGGGTGACGAGGGCTGCGACGTCGTCGTGAAGGCCTACCAGGTCGCCCGTCGGGAGGAGCTGCCGGTCATCGGCCTGTGGCACTCCGGCGGCGCCCGGCTGGCTGAGGGAGTCCTGAGCCTGCACGCGGTCGGCAAGATCTTCTACGAGATGACCCAGGCCTCGGGCAAGATCCCGCAGATCTCGGTCGTGCTCGGCCCGGCAGCGGGCGGTGCGGCGTACGGGCCGGCGCTGACCGACGTGGTCATTCTCGGGCCGGAGGGCCGGATCTTCGTCACCGGTCCGGACGTGGTCCGTTCGGTGACGGGCGAGGACGTCGACATGCTGCGGCTGGGTGGTCCCGAGCCGCACGGCCGGCGCTCCGGCGTCGTGCACATCACCACCGACTCCGAGGCCGACGCGATCGAGAAGGCTCGTCAGCTGGCGGACCTGTTCGCGAACCAGGGCGAGATGTCGACCGACGTGTCCGACACCGACCTGTCCGGCCTGCTGCCGGAGTCGGCGAAGCGCGCGTACGACGTCCACCCGCTGGTCGGCGGGGTGCTCGACGAGGAGTCCGGCGTCGAGCTGCACCAGCGGTGGGCGCCGAACATCGTGACCACGCTCGGGCGGCTCGGTGGCCGGACCGTCGGTGTGATCGCGAACAACCCGCTCCGGCTCGGCGGCTGCCTCGACGCGTTATCGGCGGAGAAGGCGTCCCGCTTCGTCCGGATGTGCGACGCGTTCGGAGTACCGATGGTGGTGCTGGTCGACGTACCGGGGTACCTGCCGGGTGTCGGCCAGGAGTGGGACGGCGTCGTACGGCGTGGCGCCAAGCTGCTGCACGCCTTCGCGGAGTCGGTCGTACCGCGGGTGACCCTGGTGACCCGCAAGACGTACGGCGGCGCCTACATCGCCATGAACGCGCGGTCCCTCGGGGCGACCCGGGTGTTCGCGTGGCCGCGGGCCGAGGTGGCCGTGATGGGTGCGGTCGCCGCGATCCGGGTCCTCCATCGCCGCAAGCTGGCGGAGGTGGCGCCCGAGCTGCGCCCGCAGGTCGAGGCCGAGCTGGCCGCCGAGCACGAGAAGATTGCCGGCGGCATCGAGCGCGCCATCGAGATCGGCGTCGTCGACGAGGTCGTCGAACCGGCCAAAACCCGAACCGCCCTGGCCACCGCGATCGCGAATGCCGAAGCCGGCGGCCGCGTCCGTGGACGCCACGGCAACATCCCGCTGTAAGCGGCTATATCCGCAGACCCTGAAGGCTTCTACCCCTCAGGGTCTTCGGAGGTCAGAGACCAAAAAGAAGGGCGCGGACCGTGAGGTCCGCGCCCTTCAAGTGGTGCGGCCGCTGTTTGCGACAACCGGGGGTGTCCCGACACCCGGTGGCCCAGCGGCCACGGCTCCTCCACCCTGGTGGAACGTCTGACACACAGCATCATCGAAAAGTTATAAGAAAGCTCCACCTCTGAGCGCTTTCTTCTGAAGTTCTCAGGTTTCCTCTCAGGATCCTCAGACCACCTGGTGCAGCCATCGGACCGGGGCGCCGTCCCCCGCGTACCGGAAGGGCTCCAGCTCGTCATCCCAGGGGCGGCCGAGCAAACGCTCGACTTCCTCGGTCAGGTCGGCCTCACCGCTCGCGGCCCTCAGCATCGCAGCCTTCAGCCGCTCCTCGGGCACCATGATGTCGCCGTGGACGCCGGTGGTCGCGTGAAAGACGCCGAGGGTCGGGGTGAAGGAATAGCGCTCGCCCTCGACGCCGTTGCTCGGTTCCTCGGTGACCTCGAAGCGCAACTTCTGCCAACCACGCAGAGCGGACGCCAGTTTGGCTGCCGTGCCGGCCTCGGCCTGCCACGACAGCTCTGCCCGGTACGTGCCCTGGGCCGCAGGCTGCGGCGTCCAGTCGAGTTTCACGGGCACGCCAAGGATGCCGCCCGCTGCCCACTCGACATGCGGGCACAACGCTGACGGCACCGTGTGGACGTAAAGAACGCCACGAGTCGTCGCCACCGGGACCTCCTGTGCTCGAGGGGCGCCTTCCCCAGCGTTCTCGAACACGTCTTCGTCAATCCCGGACGGCGAGCACCATCTTGCACCACACACCCCTCCAACACCAGCAACCTCGCCGTGTCAACTACATCACCGTCGTGTCGCAATCCAGACCCGTACTTCGGACAGTCCTGCCGGCCCGCTTTCAGACGGACGAGCGGACCACCAGGCGGGTGGGGATCAACGGCACGTAGATCCCGACATCACAGCGTCGTGGCGATCTGCGCGTCAGGCAAACCGTGGCGCAGCGCTCCTGCCGACGAACCCCGCACTCGCTACCCGCAGGCCCCGGCTGCCGAGTTGTTCGAACACTTGCGTCCTGTATAAGGCGCCACCGGCCGAACAACCCGCCACCGAAACGGCGAATCACCCTGACCTCAGCGCGTTTAGGCCCGCGGACGCACAAGAGCCCGCCGTACCGGAGTACGGCGGGCTCTTGTGCGTGCAGGCTTACGGGAAGCGGGAGGCGAGGGCTATGCAGGCGCCTGCTGCGGCGAGGGTGAAGAGCATGGCGATGCCGGCGAAGCGGGACGTCACCTCTTTGTCGACCTTGTCGTAGCCGACCGAGGAGCCGATGTCCTTGTAGACGTCCTCGAGCTCACCCGCGGACTCGGCCGTGTACGCCTCGCCCCCGGTGATCTCGGCGACGCTGCGGAGTTCGGCGCGGTCCGGTGGGACTCGCTGCCGGATGCCGTCCATCTCGATGAAGCCGGAGTCGGTGCCGAAGGTGATCGTGTAGACCGGGGTGTTCTTCGCCTTCGCGGCCTGCGCGCCTTCCTGGGCGGTGCGACCGACCGTGCGCTTGCCGTCGGACAGCAGCACGATGCGGGCGGGGGCCGGGTCGTTCGGGTGCTCCGGGTCTGGCGGGACCTGGGTGAGCGCCTGCAGCGAGGTGAAGATGCCCTCGCCGGTCGCGGTGGACTCGGCCAGCTCCAGCCCGTCGATCGACCTCTGCACCGTGGCCCGGTCAGTAGTCGGCGGCACGATGATGGACGCAGTACCAGCGAAGTTGACGAGCGCGACGTTGAACTTGGCGGGCAACTGGTTGACGAAGTTCTTCGCCGACTTCTTCGCCGCCTCCAGCCGGTTCGGGTCGACGTCGGTCGCCATCATCGAGAGCGAGACGTCGATCGCGACCACGATGGTGGCCCGCTCGCGCGGCACCTTGACCTCGGCCTTCGGCTGGGCGAACGCCAGGATGCAGGACGCAGTCGCCAGCAGCGCCAGTACTACGGCCACATGCCGGCGCCACTGCGGGCGGCGCGGGGCGACCCGGTCCAGCAGCGCGATGTTGGTGAAACGCAGCGCGTACTGCGCGCGCCGGTGCTGCAAAAAGATGTACCCCGCGACGACGAGCGGAATGAACAGCAGGAACCACAACCTGGCCGGAGACAGGAACTCCATCAGCGAGCCACTCCCTTCGGCGGTTGGTGCAGGCGGGGTGCCACTCGCCGGTAGGCGAGCACGAACCGCACGGTGTCGGCGACCCAGTCACGGTCGGTACGCAGAACCAGGTGCCCAGCTCCTACCCTACGCAGGGCGGTCCTGGTCCGTTCCCGCTGCGCGAGTGCGGCTGCGGCGTACTCCTCGCGGACCCGGCGCTTGCGCGTGTCGATCTCGCGGATCGACCCGGTCTCGGGGTCGCCGATCATGACGACGCCGATGTTCGGCAGTTCCAGCTCGCGCGGGTCGATGATCTCGACCGCGAGCACCTGGTGCTGGGCGGTCAGCTTGCGCATCGCCCGCTCCCAGGACGGCTCCATCCGGCTGTCGACCTCGCCGTCCTCGGGGGTGAGGAAGTCGGACACGATCACCCGGAGTCCGCGTTTACGCTGCGTGCGCGCCATCGAGTCCAGCGCGCCGGCAAGGTCGCTCCGCGCCTGGTGCTCGCCGTGGTCGGTCTCCGCGAGAAGCGCCCGCAGCAGCCCGTACAAAGCCAGGCGGCCGGATCGGGCGGGCCAGCGCCGCAGGGTGGAGTCACGCAGCATCAGGCCGCCGAAGCGGTCCCCCAGCCGGTGGGTGAGGAACCCGACGGTCGCGACCGCGGCGACGGCGAGCTCACGCTTCTCCATCTGGGACGTGCCGAAGTCCATCGAGGCGGACAGGTCGACCATCGCCCAGGTCTCCAGCTCCCGGTCCGCGATCAGATCGCGGACGTGCGGAACCGTCGTACGGGCGGTGACAGCCCAGTCCATCCGGCGTACGTCGTCGCCGACCTGGTACTCGCGAGCCTCGGCCAGCTCAGTACCGGGGCCTGGCAGCAGGCCGAGGTGCTCACCGTGCAGGTAGCCCTCGAGCCGCCGTACGACCGTCAGCTCGAGCCGGCGCAGGGCACGCTCAGGAGCGAGCTGCGAGATCGTCATCGCAGTCCGAGGGTCCGGTCGGTTGGCCATGGGCTAGACGAATTCCGGGCGGCCGGTGCCGTCGTTGCCGTCGCGCCAGACGGGCTGCGGCGGGGGCACGGTGGCCAGGATGCGCTCGATCACCGCACGTGGGTCGATGTTGTCAGCCACCGCGTCGAAGGTCAGGCCGAGCCGGTGGCCCATCACGTCCAGCGCGACGGTCTGGATATCGCTCGGCAGCAGGTAGTCGCGGCCGTGGATCAGCGCGAGCGCCCGGCCGGCCGAGATGAGGCCGAGGGTGGCGCGCGGGCTGACACCGAGCTCGATGATCGGCTCGAGGTCGGGCAGGTGGAAGTCGGACGGGGTCCGGGTCGCCATCACCAGACGCACCGCGTACTCCGCGACCAGGTTGTGGACGAAGACCTGCTCGGCCGAGCGCTGCAGTTCCATGATCGTCTCGGGCTTCAGCACCTGCCGCGGCTGCGGCGGGTCCACGCTCATCCGGCGGAGGATCTCGAACTCCTCGTGTCCGCGCGGGTGCGGTACGTCGATCTTGACCAGGAACCGGTCCCGCTGCGCCTCGGGCAGCGGGTAGACGCCCTCGGACTCGATCGGGTTCTGGGTGGCGATCACGATGAACGGCTTCGGCATCGGGAAGGTCTGGCCGCCGATCGACACCTGCCGCTCGGCCATCAGCTCCAGCATCGCGGACTGCACCTTGGCCGGCGCGCGGTTGACCTCGTCGGCGAGGACGAAGTTCACGAAGGTCGGGCCGAGCTCGATGTCGAACGCCTCGCGGGTCTGCCGGTAGATCCGGGTGCCGACGATGTCGGAAGGCACCAGGTCGGGGGTGAACTGGATCCGGGCGAACGAGCCGCCGACCACCGAGGCGAAGGTCCGGACGGCCAGCGTCTTGGCGACGCCGGGAACGCCCTCGAGCAGGCAGTGCCCCTTGGCGAGCAACGACACCATCAGCGTCTCGACCATGTGCTCCTGGCCGACGATGACGCGCTTGACCTCGTTGATGGCCTCGCCGACCAAATGGGACTGCTGGGCCACTGACCCTGCCGGCACAGTGGTTTCGGTCATGCCTGTCCTTCCGGGGTCCACACGGACCTTGTGTGCGCTCGGTAACTGCCGCCCATTCCATCAGATCGCCGGGTCCGGGCACGAGCACGCCCCGCCCGGCTCCCCTCCTATCCTCCCCACCACCCCAAATCCGAACACTGCCCAACCCCGTACGCCGTACGAATAGGCCCCTGGTACGGCGCCCGCACTCGCACAGGCGGGCGTTCGCCCTGGCGCAGGTGGGGCGTGGCCGACCCCATGCGGCGTGCGTGCTGGACCGGTCCGGAGCCCTTGGTACGGCGTCCGCCCAGGCGGCGTGCGCGCCGGACTCGGGTGCGGCGTACGCAGCGGGCAGGCGACGGCGTGCCGGACTCCACAGGACACTGGCGGCGGTGCGTGCCTGATCGGGTACGGCGTGCGGGCGGGTGGCGGGGAGGGTGTTGGTGGGCTTGGGCGACACTGCTACCGGGTGTGTGGTGGGATTGGTGGTGATGACCGCGACCGACTCCCACACAGCGACCGCGTCGGCTACAGCTCCGGACGCGGGGCCGGCGCGGGTGCTCCCGGACGCTCTGCCGTTGTTGCCGGAGGATCCGCCGCGGGTCGGGGACTTCTGGTTGCGGGCGCGGCTGGGGGCGAACGCGGCGGGCTACTTGTACTCGGCGAGTGACGAGACCGGCCGCGACGCGGTGGTCGCGATGATGACCGAGGGGTCCGCCGACGACGCCGCGGCACGGGATCGGTTCGTCACCGCGGTGGACGAACTCCCGCAGGAAGCGGTCCTCGCGCACAACGATGTGGATGACGACGATCTGGCGCTCTGGGTTGCGCTCGGCCCCGTTCGCCCCGAGGACGGTTCCAGCGCCGCCGCGGACGAGCGGCTGATTGCCGAACGCCGTGGCGAGGAGGTGCTGTCCGCGGTACTGATGGACCGGATCCCCCAGCTCGGCCGAGTCCGCGGACCCGATTTCCGGCACTACTGGGAGAACCGCCGGCGGCCGGGCCTGTTTCGGATCTGGCCGCTCCCCTGGCCCGCCGTACTGCGGCCCGCGTCCAGGCTCGCGTTGATCCTGTCCCTGCTGACGATGGCGATCATCATGGCGATCGCGGTTCTGATCGCCTGGCTGTTGTTCCGTAACGCCCCCGAGGTGGACCCGGATCCGGTCATCCCATCCCCGAGTGGCACAGCCACAGTCACCGTCACCCCGACCACCCCGCCGCCCGGCACCGGCTCACCGACCACGAGCGGCCCTGGTTCACCCGGCACCAACCCGACGCCAGGCCCGTCCCCGAGCGGCGGCACCACCAGCGGCCCGATCCCGACCGAAGGCCCGGTCAGCCCCGGCGGCACCCCCACGGACCCGGGCGACCGCTTCTGACCGCCAGCGCAGCACCCACCGCCAGCGCAGCACCCACGGACCGGGGGCGCCTCTGACCGCTGGCGCAGCATCACCGTCGGCGCAGCATCACCGCTGACACAGCGCCCACCGCCGACGCGGGACCGGTACGCCGGGACCAGGGAGCGCAGTCGGCATCCGTCGTACTGGTCTAGCTGTGGCCGGCCCAGGCGTTCGGTGATGCACCCGGCATGGTGTTCGGTCCCAGCACGGGCGCTCGCCCGGGCAGACATCTGGACCGGCGCGTGGCTGGTGGGTGGTCCGGACCCGCCAGCACTCACCAACCACGCCCGAAACCCCAGCGCGGCGCCTGGCAACGCCCAGCCCGTGGCCTGCTGGCGAGGTTGCTGAGTGGTGGCCGTCCGCAGGGTCACCCGGCCCCAAGCTCGCGCTGGTCGCGACCCCTCGCCATTCGGCCGAAGTGTCACCAACGCCAAGGCCGAGTAGGGCTAGCTGGGCTTGGAGTGTAGGTCCGGCTTGCGGCGGAAGAGGGCGATCACCGCGATCAGGCTGACCACTGCCCAGCTGCCCTCCAGGAGCAGGAAGCCCCAGGAACTTTCGGCCGCGGCGATGGCGGCGAGGACCGCGGAGCCGACGAGGTTCAGCAGTTGGTAGGTCCAGGTGCGTTGTTCGAGCCGGCCTGCCTGGGAGGCGGCGAACGCGACCAGGATTGTCAGGGCTCCGGCGATTTCGAGGACGTCGACAGGATGCATCTCGAGTGCCCCTCCAAGGGGCGGGCGCCGTCTTTGCTCCACCGGGTACGGCGCCATCTCGTCCGGGGCCCGCCAGACTGGCGGGCCTCACACCAGCCTACCTGCGAATATCTACAGGGAATCGCGAATCGTGGTTGCCTTCGTCACCAACCGGGTGGCGGCCGCGGCCGGGAGGGGGCCGCCGTCCATCACCAAGTTCTGCCGTTCGAGTCGGCCGGCATGGTCGGTGCCGGCGATGATCCGATTGCGTCGCAGTTCGATCATCCCACAGCGCTTGCCTTGAGCAACGAGCTCGCGCACGCCCTGGGCTCGACTAGTCCAGGAGTCTGAGTAGTTCCTCGTCGTTCCAGAGCGCGGCTGGAACAGACTGCCGGACGAGCGCCGCGTCCGCGCGGATCTCCGCCTGGCTGGCAGCTCCGATCAACACCGAGGTGACGGCGGAATGCCTTCCAGGAAAGGCGAGAGCCGCCTGCGGCAGGGATACGCCGTACCGCTCGCAGACGGCCGAGATCCGGCGGGCCAGGATGGTGGCGGGATCAGTCGCGTGCTTCGACCGATCCGTCTGCAGCACCTGCGGAGTCAGTACTCCGGACACGATCGCGGCGACCCCTCGAGCCTGGCACCGATCGAGCAACGGCGCCGCGGATCGATCGAGCAGGGAGTACTGCCCAGCGAGCAGAACCGCGTTGAGTTCGATGTCGCGGACGAACCTGTCGAGCAACCGCCAGTCGTCCATCGCCGCGCCGATCGCGGTGATCGCACCTTGCTCGCGGAGTTCGTGCAGCACCGGATACGCCTCGTAGAGCGCCTGTTGCGTGTGCTCTCCGGGGTCGTGCAGGAACACCAGGTCGACATCGAGCCCGAGCCGGTCGGAGCTCTCCACCAGCGACCGCTTGATCCCGTCGGCCGAGAAGTCGACGCTGCCATCAGCGAGCCGGCCGACCTTGGTGGAGACGAGGAACTCCCCGCGCGGCCGGCGAGCGAGCGCAGTACCGAAGCGGCGTTCGGACTCGCCGCGGCCGTAGAGCGGCGCGGTGTCGAAGAACCGGATCCCCGCCTGGTACGCCGCGTCGATGGTGGCCGTCGCGATCGCGTCACCGTCCGGACCCGGCAGTTCGCCGATCGGCGAACCATCGAGCCCGAAGCGGGGTGGCCGGAATCTCGTCATGATCCTGGGTGAGAGCAGGTGGCTGGGAGCGGTCATCGCAGTGATTCCTCCCTGGTCGGCACCACTACCAGGATCGGGGCTCTGCGACGACCTCGCATCTCGAACGTCCCAGTCGAGCCGTCGCAACGCAAGCCCTTTGCCGCGCCGAACCGGTCCGCGCCGAACCGGTCCGCGCCGAGCCGGTCCTCGGCGAACCGGTCCGCGCCGAGCCGTCCCGAGCCGACGCGACGCGAGCCGAACCGTCAGCGGCCGGAGTCGTCCAGGGTCTTCACCTCCGTCGAGGTCAGCGCGCGGTCGAACAGGTGCACCTGGTCGACGGTCCCGTCGAGGTAGTCGACCTGGTTGCCGCCGAACTTGGCCCGGCCGATCACCGTGTTCCCGGTGGAGGTCGCGTCCAGGCTGCAAGCGCTCTCTGGAACGAGCCGTCGGCCTTGTTGAGTTTCACCCAGGCGGTCCCCGCGTAGTTTCCGGACGTGTCGAGCAGTTGCGCGCCGGTGTCGACGAACTGCCCGGATCCGTTCAGCGCAACGCCTTGCCCGTTCTTGCCAGGGGCAAAGACAGCACCGCCCTGAAGGGTTGCGTCATTGTTGCCGACGGCATCTTCGGTGGTTCCGTCGAGCGGGTAGAAGTGGATGCCGGAGGCGCCCGGCGTACCGGGAGGCGGGGGCGGTCCGCTCGTACCGGAGCCGTCGGCGCCGCTGATGATCGACTCGTTCACCGCCCGGACCTGGGCGAAGTCCACCTTCGGAACCTGCCGGTCGTAGGTGAAGAATCCGTTCAGCTCACCCTCGACATCGGCGATCTGGTGTAGGCCGAGCCGCTGATCCCGCAGGTGTTAGCCGAGCGCAGTACGTCGCGCTGGTTCTCGGCGTACCGGCGGGTCAGGGTCGCCTTGTCCGGCGTCATCTCGTAGGCGAAGCCGTCGCCGAACCACATGTGGTCGGGCGTCTTCAGCCCGAACCCACCGTGCTCGCCGTCCACCGCGACCCGCTTCACGCTGTCCGCGATCCGGCCGGTCTCGGCCAGATCCCACTCGCCCCAAAAGAGTGGCTTACCTCGAAGGATGCGGCAAGGGGTACAACTACGGTTGCAATCTACGCAACAGGAACGCTGAGCCAGGCCGGATCACCCGCGGGCGAGCTGAAGCTGACCGAGGTGCCGAGCATGCTCCGACCGAGGTAGCGCGGGTCGACCGTGTCGACCACGAGCACGAGGTGATGCCCGGCGGCGACCTCCCAGCTCGTCGCCTCAAGCTTGAAATCGAGCGGTACGGCGCGGCCGAGTGTTGCCCCGCGCAACGTGTACGGCTTGTGCGAGACGAGCGACCCGACGCCCAGCGCGTCCACGTCGTACAGGTAGGCGAAGAGTGAGGTGTCGCGGCCGCTCGGCGTGACGGTCACGTGCAGCCGCGGCGCGCCGTTCAGTACCGCGGCCGAACTGTAGGTCGGGCCCGACCAGACCCCCGCGAAGGTGCGATCGACCAGTGGCGTCGCGACTCCCACCGGGATCGACAGGAGTCCTTGCAAGGCACCGGACACCAACGCGATCCCGCTGTCGGCCAAGGTCGGAACGCCTGCGCCGATGCCGTTGGACCAGCCGGTCGCAGCCTTACTCTGCAGCCCGCCGGTCCGGGACAACCCGGCCGGCTTCGACAGGTACGACGTCCTCGGCGATCCGACAGCAGCCCAGTTCGGGTAGCCGCGCCAGACGTTGCGCTGCGACTTGAGCTGGACAGGCGCTTCCGCGTCGGCGCCGTTGTTCGCGCCGGTCAGATAGTGCCGCAGCCAGGGAGCCAGCTCGTCCCACGTCTCGTTGGGCAGGCCGATCGCCCCGGTCACCTCGGGGGTCGCGTGGTCGCCGTGCGCCAGGAGCAGCCGCTTCGGCCCGGTGAGACTGGTGAAGAAATCGGTGTACTGCGTGGGCGGGAAGATCGAGTCCTCGAAGGCATTGGCGAGGAACACGGCCGGCTGGTTCGCGTTGATCCGGTCGATCACCGTCGCCGCGGACCGCACCGGCGCGAGCTGCTTCGCCTCCGCGATCGCGCCGTCGTAGTCACCGACCAGGAACTTGCCCTGCAGCGACTGCATCTCCGGCCCGGGCCGCCCGGTGATGTTGCCCAGAGCAAGGAGGCCTGCGACCGACTGGAGCGCGACCGTCTCGTTGGGGTTGAGCGAAGCGATCAGATCGGCCCAGCCGCTGAGTGCGCCGACAGCCTTGATGCGCGGATCCTGCGCACTGGCCAACAGGGAGATACCCGCGCCGTACGAGATGCCGACCGCGGCCACCCTGTCAGTATCAGCGGGCGTGTGCTCGTCCGCCCAGTCGATCACCTCGCTGACATCGGCCACGGTCGGCGGTCCCGCGATGTCGATGCCACCGGCGGAGTCCCAGAAGCCGCGGCTGGAGTACGAGATCACCTGGAACCCGGCCTTGGCGAGCTTGGAGCCCTGGCCGACGTACTCGACGTTCGGCACGCCCCAGCTCGACGGCATCACCACGAGCGGGAACGGTCCGGCGCCCTGACCGGTCGGGGTGAGCACGACCGCCCCGATCTCGGTGCCACCCGCGCCCGGGATCCGCTGGTACGCCGTACTGAAACCGGGTGCGGCGTCGGCCGTCACCGGGGCGATGCCGACACTGGCGGCGACGACGGCGAGTGCGAGCAGGAGTCGGCGCATCGGTGACCTCCGGGCGTGGTTACTGGGCGGTTTTACCGCAGGGCAACCACGAAGTTACCGCTGTGTCACTAGTTCGACACCGTGCGTCAGAAAGCATCGACCCCAGCGGCTTCGACGGACCACTTCCACAGCCGTTGAGCGAGTTCGGGGTCCTGCGCGGTCCTGCTCGGGCGAGCCACCTTGGGCGCGCCGCGGTACCCGAGGAAGGCCGGGCCGAAGTACGAACCAGGCCGCACTTCGGCCGACGTACCGGCGTACAGGCTGGGCCACGCGCCCGCGGCGGCCGACTGCGCGAGGAGGCCGGTGAAGCCTCCGATGATGCGCGCCTCCAGGTTCTTGCCGCCCAGCTGAGGTCCGGAGGTCTGTAGGTGGGTCCGCGCATAGCCGGGGTGTGAGCCGGCGCTGAGCAGGTTGGAGCCGGCGGCGCGCGCCCGACGGTCGAGCTCGAGCGTGAAGAGCAGGTTGGCGAGCTTGGACTTCCCGTAGGCGTCCCACTTGCCGTAGCTCTGCTCAGCCCGGAGGTCCGCCTGGCTGAGGCCGCGGACGGTCTTGTGCATGAAGGAGCTGACGGTCACGACGCGCGGGTGCTCGGCCTCGAGCAGCCGGGGCAGCAGACGGGCGGTGAGGGCGAAGTGTCCGAGGTGGTTGGTACCCATCTGCAGCTCGAAACCGTCGACGGTCTGCCGGTACGGCGGGGCCATCACGCCGGCGTTGTTGACCAGCAGGTCGAGCGGTCCTTCGACCCTGTCGGCCGCCTTCTCGACGCCGGCGAGATCCGACAGATCGAGATCGAGAACCTCGGGTTTCCTGCCGCCCGAGGCGGCGGTGAGGTCCGCGGCGGCGCGGACGGACTTCTCCGGATTGCGGGCGGCGACGATCACGTCGGCGCCGTGCCGGAGGAGTTCGAGCGCGGTCTCATAGCCGAGGCCGCTGGTCGCACCCGTGACGAGTGCGCGGCGGCCGGTGAGGTCAGGGATATCCGCAGTGCGCCAGCTCATGCGCCCACAGTAGCCGTGGGCGCATGAGCCGGCAGTACATCAGGTGTCGCGGCTGATCAGAGGATCTTGCGCGCCTGGAAGGCCTGGGTGACCTGGTCGGCGGCGGGCTTGCCGTAGAGCAGCCGGGCGGACTGCACGGTGACCCGGGCAGCGTCCGCGAACGAGGTGTCCGGCGCGTAGAAGAACGTGCCCTGCAGGATCACCTTGTTGGCCTTGTTCCGGCCGAGCGCCTGGTGGATGTCCCACAGCGCGTTCGACCAGATCTCGCCGTCGTCGTGCACCTCACCGGTCATGTCGTCGGTGGTTTTGCCGGTGTCGGTACGGCGCAGGCAGTGCTTCGGCCCGGACGTGTACGACGTGGCGTCCCAGTCCATCACGCACGGCAGGTCGTAGTTCTTGCTGACCGGGATCGACATCGAGACGGCCCAGTAGTCGCCGAAGCCCTCGCCGATCGCGCCGGCCTGCTCGGACTCGCCGAAGCCGGGCACCACGTCGTCCTGGATCGCGTGACCGTACTCGTGCCAGATCACCTCGGCGTCCTCGGCGTCGTCGACGCCACCCTCGCCCATCGTGATCAGGTCGACCGACGGGTCGTAGAACGAGTTGTCGCCGCTGAACGTGTTGATCTCGAAGTCCTGGGACTCGTTGTTCACCTCGGTGAAGCCGAGCGAGTGGATGTACTCCTGGGTCTGGTTGACCTGGTAGTACGCCATCACCTGCTCGAACTTGTCGTTCTGCCGCTGGTAGACGAACGTGTTGGTCTTGCTCTGCGCGAGACCGCCCTTGGCCTTCGTGATGTTGACGTAGCTGCCGTTCAGCTTGCCCGAGCCGTCCAGGTTGCGCAGGATCACGTTCTTCTGCGCCAGGAAGAGCGCGTCCTGGTTCTTGTCGTTCTGGTCGGTCAGGTCCTCGTTCTGCAGCGTGACGACCGGGTTCGGGTCGAACACGGACCCCTTGCCGTCGATGTTGTCGCTGATCACCTTCGACTCGACGACCGCGCCGGACTTGGCGTCGACCAGCGACCGGGTGACGCCCTCGGTCGAGCGGGACGTGACGTTCCAGACCAGCCGGGCGTCCGGACCGCCGATGACGGCGAGCTGGGCCGCGCCCTGGGCCGCCGCCGGGGTCGGCGTGACGTTCCTGCCGCCCGTACTCCGGTTCCGCGCCGCGCGCGCCGTGACCGCGCTGTTCGCGTTCGTGGTGGCCGTTGCCGAGGGCACCGCCGCACTGACATCCAGCGAGGCCGGTACCGCGTCGCGCCCGTCGGCGACCTGGACGACCTTGCCCGACTTGTCGACGTGCTGGGCGTAGTACCCGTTGACGACCGGCAGGCCCTTGAAGGTCTGCTGGTACCAGTAGTGCTTGCCGAGCAGCGAGGTCTTGGTCTTGATCAGCTTCAGATTGGCCGGAACGGCGCTACTCGCCGAGCCGGCCGCCGGCGCTGCCCCCGCGGCGCTGGTGTAGGTCAGTCCCATCGCGATGGTGGCGAACCCCGCCGTGATGGCCGCGACCGCCTTCCGGCGATGCACGTGCTTCGTCATACTCAGTCCCTCCCAAGGTGGACGACCGTGGTGGTACGACTACGATCCGTCGCGACCCTAGTTCGCCGGACACCTCACTGGAAAGGAAAACTTTGCGGCACCACGCTCCGGCAAGGGAAAACATCTAGGTCTTCTGCTTGCCTCCGGCCAGTAGGCGGATGACTCCCGGCAGCACCGCGACGCCGACCTCGGGGTCGATCGCCCGCTGCACGCCCAGGCCGACGCCGAGACTGAGCAACGCCGTCGCGCAGGAACATGTCGGTCGCCGTCGCCACCAGCGTCTCGCGGGTCCTGGCTCTCCGCCCGCGCCTCATTCAGCCGGCGGGTAGTCGCTCGCGTGGTGTTAGTAGCGGACAAGTTCTGGCCGCTTCGCCTTCTAGCGTTGACCTCGCCCCTAGGAGAGGATCAGCCATGTCGAAGTTGAGTCTCCGCGCCCTCAACCGCGCCACCCTGGACCGCCAGTGGCTCATCGAACGCCGTCCCGCCTCCGCGCTCGAGGCGATCGAACATCTGGTCGGCATGCAGGCCCAGGTCCCCCTCTCCCCGTACGTCGGGCTGTGGTCGCGGCTGGAGTCCTTCGAGCCTTCCGAGCTCGCCGGACTGCTGGAGGACCGCAAGGCCGTCCGCGGTTCGATGATGCGGGCGACGATCCACCTGATGTCGAGCCGGGACTTCCTGGAGATCCGGCCGCTGGTGCAGCCCCGGCTCGAGCGGGAGGTGTTCCAGAACCAGATGTACGGTCGGAAGCGGCTCGAGGGCCTCGATATGGACGCCGTCCTGCGCGCCGGCACCGAGCGGATGGCATCCTCGCCCGCCACTGCCGTCCAACTCCGCGAGCACCTCCAGCCTCTGTGGCCCGACCGCGATGCGCCGTCCCTGGCCCACGCCGTCCGTTGCCTGCTGCCGACCGTGCAGATCCCGCCGCGCGGTGTCTGGGGCAAGGGTGGCAACCCGACGATGTCTACGGCCGAGCTGTGGCTCGGCTCTCCGGTCTCCGCTTCGCCGTCGATCGATGAGGTGGTGTTGCGTTATCTGGCTGCCTTCGGGCCCGCATCGGTGGCGGATGCCCAGGCCTGGGCTGGATTGACCCGTCTGGCTGAGGTCTTCGAACGACTCGACCTCCGCGCGTACACCGACGCCGAGACCGGCCACGTTCTGTATGACCTACCGACGATCGAGCTGCCGGACGAGGACCTGCCGGTGCCGACGCGCTTCTTACCGGAGTACGACAATCTCCTGCTCTCCCACGCCGACCGGAACCGCTGGATCGAGGATGCAGTCCGCGAACGCCTCTTGATCCAGGAGACCCTGACCCGCGGCTCTGTGCTCTACGACGGTCGCGGCGCCGCCCTGTGGAAACTGGTGAAGCAGGGCAAGAAGTCCGCAGTGCTGGAGGTCGAGCCGATCCTGCCGCTGTCTGCTGCGGCCCGGGACTCGGTCTTGGAAGAGGGCGAACGTCTGCTCTCCTTCGCCGCCTCAGGCACTTCTGGTGAGGTCAGGTTCATCGCGTGACCGGGTTGAGCGACCAGGCGCTCAACCGCGCCTACTTGTCGCGCCAGTGCTTGCTCGAACGCCGGTCCGCCTCCGCCCCGGAGGCGATCGAGCACCTCACCGGCATGCAGTCCCAGGCCGCGCTCGCGCCGTACACAGGTTTGTGGACGCGCCTGGTCGACTTCCAGCCGGATGAGTTGTCGCAGCTGATGTACGACCGCGCGGTGGTCCGCCTGTCGTTGATGCGCAGCACCATCCACCTGGTCACCGCAGACGATGCCTTGGGCATCTATCCCCTGCTTCGCGAGGTCCACCAACGCAACCTGGCCTCGAACCAAACGCTGGCCCCGCTGCGCGCGTCCATCGACGTGGACGCTCTCACCGCGGCCGGCCACCGCCTCCTGGCAGCTTCCCCGCTGAGCGGCTCCGCCCTGGGCGAGGCTCTTGCCAAGGAATTCCCGGACTACGACCCCGCAGTACTGTCCCGCGCTGTCCGAGACCTCGTCGCCGGCGTCCAGGTCCCACCCCGAGGCATCTGGTCCAAAGGCGGCCAACCCATCACCACCACCCTCGAGTCGTGGCTGGACCGTCCCCTGACGCCGTACTCCATCGACACCTTGGTCCACCGCTACCTCGCCGCCTACGGCCCCGCCACGCCGCTCGACATGCAGCAATGGTCTGGCCTAACCCACCTGACGGAGGTCTTCACTCGCCTAAACCTCCGCACCTACACCCACGAAGACTCCGGCCAAACCCTCTACGACCTGGGCTCGATCCCCCTCCCAGACCCCGAAACCCCCGCCCCCACCCGCTTCCTCCCCGCCTACGACAACCTCTACCTCTCCCACACCACCCGAACCCGAATCCTCCCCACCCACCACCGCCCCCATATCTTCACCAACAACGGCATAATCAAGCCGACCGTCCTCCACAACGGCTACCCCTGCGCCACCTGGACCCACACCAAAGGCACCCTGACCATCAGCCCGTTCGAGAAGCTCCCTCGCAGCGCGGTGGCGACCATCGAGGCAGAAGCCCACAATCTGCTCGACTTCCTCGCGCCGAGTAGCCCCCACCAAGTCAGCTGGGCTAAGGATCAGCGAGGTTGAAGATAGACCTCGAGGGCGCGAATGCGCTCTGCCACTGAAGGTTGACCAGCGAGCCAGTCCGGCTGCGTCAGACCCATCCGCCGTGACGACTCCTGGTGCTGGGCCTGCCAACCGTAGAAGACCTCGAGCAGACGACGGCCGTAGCCAAGATCGCCGGTGGCTCGATCTGCCATTCGTTCGACGAATTTCCCGGCGCCGATGAACAAAAGCGGGGCAAACAGCGGGCTAAGGAACAGCAGCGGCACGAGAAGGCTGTCGTAGAAGATCAGCGAAGCGAGGATGAAGCCCAAATAGGACACCAGCAGGAATCCGACGATGGTGCAGCCGACGGCGGGAACGGTGCGGCTGAGTTTGAGAAGCAGCCTCACCACCAAGGCAAGGATGCGCGTCGGGACCGAGTACCAGAGGGCTATCCGACTCAGCCAGGTTCGACCGCGCAGGTGTGTGGCCAGATCCTGTGCCATCACGGCTTCGAGGTGAGTCGGGGGGAGCGTGTACATCGCCCAACTCGTCACCGTCACTGTGCGTCCGGCTCCTGCAGCGCCAGTTGCCGTGTCATCCCCGGCTATCCAGAGGGTGTAGTCGTTCGGATCGACTCCGGCCCGATTTGCGACAGCCAACCAACTCGGCGCAAGCCTTTGGTACTCGACCATCGTTGGTTGCCGGCGACCAAGGAGGTAGCGAGCTACGAGTCCGTCGGAGCCTGGCCAAAGCACGATCAGCCCTGAGCACAGCCAGAGTGCGATCAGTACCCAGGTGCGTTCTTCGAGGTCGAATGCCTGGCACGTCCAATAGATGATGATGAAACTGACAGCAACCCAAAGCAGGCTGTTCAAAGCTTCAGCAGCCAGCAGACCAGTGCCGCCGACAGGCCCTGCGGCGGGCCGGCCGCCAGGCGGGTGCACGACGTCGTCCGGCCGCCGAGGTGGCAACTGCGGCCGCTCGGGACCGTCGGAGGAGCCGCCTTGAGGCTGCCCGGGAGAACCGGAGGCCGGCGAATCCCGGCTCGGGTCGTCCACCGGTTCCTCAGAGTTGCTCATGAATCGCCTCTGTCATCAGTACATCGACACATGGACATGGTCGAAGTGGCCACCTGTTGCGTCGTTCGGATCGTAGATGCCACCACCGCCGTACGGCTTCCACTGCCCCGTACGAGAACTCCAGATCTTTCCATACCAGATCACGTACCTGACGCCTGTTGTACCAGCGGTCTGGATCGTCCAGTTCGCGATCTTGTCACCCTTGGATCGCAGCGGCGCCGATCGGCGCGCATCACCGCCGACCATCACATCGCACGCCTTGCCTTTCGGGTGGTCGCTGGTGGGGTTCCACGCGTGCCGGTCCCAGCAGCTCATCGGCGGGTTGGCCAATGCGGCCCGAGCCTGACCGACCCATAGCGCTGTCCGAGGGGTGACCATGCCACCCGTACCAGTCGGATCCGTGGCTGACTGATCCTGCGGCGGCCAGACTCCGTTCACCGGCTGACCGGCGATCAGGCCCTGGCCCTCGTCGCAGTTGTCGAGGGCAGCTGGCTGCCCCGTTCCGCCCGTCGGCTTCGGCCCGGAGCGACCGGCATAAGGATCGCCTGCCCGTTCCAGATCGATGCCTGCTTCGGAGGCGATTTGCCTGGCTGTGCGTTCATGCCGCGCATAGGCGTTGGGAAATGCAGACACCTGTACCGCCTGTGCGGCTTCGGTGTACGACATCGACGGCCATCCATCGATGTCGACCAGGCCAGGAGGGCTCGGCGGTTTCGGACCGCCGAAGAACGCCTCCGCCGCATAGGTGGGATCGAGAATCTGTTGTACGGTCCCCCAACCTGCGGACGGTCGCTGCTGAAACAGCCCGACGGAGTCACGGTCGCCGTAGTCGATGTTCTCCAACTGCGACTCCTGCAGGGAGGTCATCAACGCAACCAGAGTGGCGCGACCAGGTAGCCCTCGCGCTACAGCGACCGAATCGATGATCTTCGCGAAGGCGACCTGCCGCGCACGGGTCGGCGCGTCAGCGGCCGGATCGTCGACCCGACCGGCATCCCCAGCCGGACAGCCGGCCACAAACCTGTCACCGCCAGCGCCGAAGGGCACAATCAGAACCAGTGCGAACAACCCGAGGATGGTCATCACGCCGAGTGCCTTCAGCGCCATTGTCTTTCCCGCGACCGCGCCGAGAGCGCCACCGGCTTCCCGCTCCATCAGCATGAGCAGCTCACCCACCCCGTCACGGACCGGAGCCACCGTTCAGATCGCTCACAACCCAGACCGTGCCCTCGGGCACCAACGTGATCACCAAGGGCAGGACGATTCGATCCGGGTTCTTCCCTGTCACATCGATGGTGACTGTCAGCAGCCGACTTATCCGGGTCGGCGTGTCGACTGGTGCGGAGTCCGGCCTCGGAAGAGCGACAGTCACTGAGGCAACCGTCGACTTGCCACCGTCCGTCTTCAGTGCGTCGTAGGTTGAGTCGCCGGCCGCGACGAGGCTGTCGCCTACCTCATCGGTGATGTATGGACCGGTCTTGTCGACCAGATCGGCATACGTCTCAGCTACCGGGTCGCGGGTGTAGAACGTCCGCGCCCAGTTCGTCGCAACGGCTGCCGCGGCGGATGTCGCCAACGCCGAAGGATGCTCTGTGAGCACGGGCGGAGTGGAATTCTCCGAGGTCGGAGGAAGAGTGGACTGCGACGGCGTCGATCCTGGTTCAGACGGAGCAGGTTGCTCCGGAGGCAAGGACGGGGTCAGCAGACCGACATCCTTGCCAGCCGGCTCATCGCCCCCGAACAAGCGGGGTAGTCCGCCTCCGAAGCCCAGCAGCACGATGGCGAGGATGACGATCGCAACGATGACCGTTGCCGGGCTGGTCGGCTCGGCCTGCCGCTGCTGACGCAACCAGGCCATCCGCTGCGCGTGATCGTCCTTCCGCCACGTGCGCTTGGCTTGGCGCCGGTCACGCCTCCCGAGATCGTCGAGCTCCTCCGGGTACGAATAGTCCGGCCGCACCATGTCGCGCCAGCTTTCGGGCTCCTCCGGGCGTGGCAGATCGAACGAGTCAGCATCGTCTGACCCGCTCCGGATCCTCTTGCCGCGCCGGGGCTCACCTTCCCGTCTGCTCATCCGGCGCTCACCTGCGGGTAGGCACCATGACGGTCACACCGTCCTTGGTGACACTGGAGTACTCGCGGAATCGACGCGGTCCACCCCCGGCCGGCCGCCGACGCTCGCGCATGACCTTGGGCGGACCGTCGCGCAGACTCGCAGAGTGCGAGTGCACCCGAGGTTCGAATCGGGCCGGCGTCTGCGTGGATCGAGTCTCCCGGGCGTGCCGTGGACGCTTCGACTCCTTGCCCCCTCCTCGTGAGGAAGAGACTGCAGAGGAAGACGATGCGCCGCCGCTGGAGTTGAGGCCGACCGAAATCGTCTTGCGTCGCACCGCTCCGCGGCTCTCCGCGCCGCCAACGGCTGTGGAGAGCGTTGCTCCCTGGACAACTTGCGTTCTGTCCCTCTTCCGGCCGGACTGAGCATCTCCTCGACCAGCCGTCGTCGAACCCGGCGGACTCGCACTCGCCTCGATCGCGCGCCGCTCGTGCCCAGCTCCGAGCTCATGAGCAGGTCGCTGCTGCGAGCCGCCAGCACCTCGCACAGCACCGAGGGCAGGTGCTTGTCGGAAGACGCGGACCGAGGTCGCCCGCTCGACACCGGCATCCCCTGCCGCACCTTTGGTTGCCGCGCGCTCACTGACAGAGGGACTCGCCGCGCGGCTACCGACCGCACCCATGATTCGCCGGACAGCAGTCATTGCCCCGCGTCGCGCCATGCCACCCATCAGCAAGCTGCCCGCGCCAGGGCGCATCATCGTGCTCATGCTCTCGAACAGGCGTCGAAGTCGGAGGCCTGCGATGAGGACCGCGATGGCGAGGCCGCTCACCGGCAGCCACCCCAGCGTGTCCGTCAGGCCGAACACAGCAGTGACAAGGGCCAGCGTTGTCGAGAACACCAGGAGCGCCAGGATGGACTGCAGCACCAGACCGAGGAGAGCCTCGAACCAGTTCATTCCCCATTGTCTGGTCCGCCCAGGAATAGCCCACAGACAGGCGAAGAGGACTCCGACAACGAGCAGCAGCATGCAGCCGACAAAGGCCATCAGCGCGGTGAACGCCAAAGAGATCGTCAGGAAGGCGAACAACGTCGCCGCGATCGCACCGAGAGTCAGGACGCCTACCCGGCCGAACGGATTGTCGCCCTTCGCCCACTTCACCGTCGCGGCATCTCCACCGCCCTCGGCCTTGCTCACCTCTTTGTCGATGTAGTCCCGGCGAGCATCACCGTCAGTTCCCTTGTCCAGGATCGCCTTCCCGTACCGCTGACAAGCGGCAATGGAACCGAACTCCGCGACACACCAAGGAGTCGCGGCGAAGGCTCGCCATGTCGCGTCGCCGGACTTCCTCAGCAAGGTGTCTCGCTCGGTCCCGGAGAAGCTCGGCTCAGGCCAGGGAATCGGCACCTCAACGGTGTCCCCGAGGACCTGCGTCGATGTCCCGACCACCGCGTTCGAGCCGATCTGGCGTGCGCCGTCGACGCCATTGAGCCAGGTCGCCGGGGCCACGGCGAAACTGGTGGCGAGCAGTCCGGCCGCGAACACCCACACCAACTGCCCCATCGCGCTTCCGTTCGCGCGCCGCTGGGCATAGGCCGCGATCGCGCCGAAGGCGAGTGCCGAAGGCAACAACCATCCGACGAACTCGGTGTTCACCGAGCCGATGGCGGCCGAGGCCGTGTCCGTCAGCGGCTTGATGTCGGTGAACGAGAAAAGCCACCAACCAACCGAGATGGCCGCCCGCGTGATCGCGAGGATGTACATCATCACCATGTGCGCGTAGCCGTTGAACACGGCCTCGGTCGGATCCCTGAAGCTCGTCTCGAAGTCGAGCCCATAGACCGTCGGGCTGTACGACTCGAAGAGGGTTCGGGTGTCGCCGCCGGTCAGGTCAGGGGTTGGCAGGAGGTCGCCGAAGCCGGTGGGGTTCGTCGGGCCGGTGTCGGGGTCGGCGGCTAGGGCTGCTTGGGCTGTGATGATGAAGGAGATTGCGAGGGTGGTCAGCGCAGTTTGGAGTTTGCGCCGGCCTCTCATGCGACGTGTTCCTTTTTGCCGGGGCCCTGGCGGGGTGGGTTTTCGTCGTCGGGGGTGGCCGGGTACATGGCTTCGTTGTAGGCGGCTTCGTCGGCTTCTTGGTCGTAGACCTCGTCGGGGCCGATTGGTTGTTCGTAGCGGGGTGGGTGGTGGTGGTCCTGGCCGTTCGAGGTGGGGGCCGCGGGGGACGGGGCTGAGCCGTTTTGTTGCTGGACCGTCGGAGCCGGGGCGGTTTGGGGCTGCGGGGCAGCCGGGTGGTGCTCGGCGCCGTTGGTGTGCATGGGGTGGTGTTGCACGCCATTGGTGTGGGTGGGGTGGTCCTGGACGCCGTTGGTGTGGGTGGGGTGACCCTGGACGCCGTTGTGGTGTGGGGCGCCGTTGTGGGCTGCCACGGGCTCGTGGAGCGGCTCATGGGTGTGGGCTTCGGCCTGGGCGTGGGCTTGGGCGGCGGGCTCCGGGAGGAGGGCGTCGTCGAAGTCCTCTTCGTCGTCGGCGAAGGGGTCTGGTTCCTCGTAAGGAGCAATGATCGGCTGAGTGGGTTCGAGGTCGTGCTCGGACTCCGGGGTGGTGCGGAGGAGTTCGGCGACGCGCTGGCTCGGGATGTCGATCTGGACCGTGGCCACCTCGTCCCAGCGGTCTCGCATGATGCAGTGACCGTGGCGGATGCTCTTGCCGTTGGCGGCGGTGTTGATGCCGCGGACGAGCGTCTGGTACGGCGGGGTCTGCGGCCGGCCGAGGAGTTCGAGGAGCGAGTCGACCTGCTCACGGGAACGCAGGCTGAACGCGAACAGGGTGGTGATCTGCTCGACCAGACCCGGCAGCTTCAGGATCGAGGCCGGGTCCTGGGTGTCCAGCACCAGGGAGGCGCCGAGGGCACGACCGACACGTGCGATGTAGTCGAGGAACGAAGCACCGTCGGGCGTCTTCGTGAGCAGGTGAACCTCAGGCACGATCACGACCTTGGAGCGTCCACGGAACTCGCGGCGACCCGTAGTGCGGACCATCCAGGCGAGGCAGCCGCGGAGGCAGGCCATACCGACTCGTTCGATCGGAGACCAGGACTCCGGCGCGGACTCGGGCGAGGGCAGGGTCAGGCCGGGCATCTGGACGACCCACAGACCCGGGTTCGTGGTCAGCGAGGACAACCCGGAAGGCGGACCCGCGACGACCGAACCAAGGCCGGTCTCGACGAGGTCCCGCAGGGCGAAACCGACAGTACGGGTGGTTTCCGAGTCCGCAGCGCAGAGCCGCTGGATGACACCCCATGAAGACGGGTCGGGCGACTGGATCTCGGCCCGAGTCGCCGCCATCACTGGAGCTTCAGCCGCGCCGCGCAGGTGCGGCGGGAGCAGCAGCATCAACTGCGAAGGTGCTTGCAGGAGAGCGTCGTCCACAGGCAGCACGCGCAGGAGGTCCGCGGCGCCGGAGAACTGGGCCGTGATCTCGATGAGCGCGGTCGGTACGCCGTACTCCGCGGCGACGGCTGATACGCCGGCCGCGTCACCCTTCAGGTCGAGCAGGGGAACCCAGGCACCGGCGAATGCCGAGTCGAGACCGCCGAGCATCGCCGCGGTGGTCTTGCCTCGACCGGAACGACCGAGGAAGAGCGTGGTGGTCGCGTCGCCGAGGGCCGAACCCGCGGCCGCGTCGAAGCGCACGAGACCAGGCGTCGAGCCGGTCAGGTAGCCGATGGCAGGACCGGTCGCGTCACCGATTGAGGCACCGCCCCAAAACCAGGACCCGAAGAAGGCGGTCGATTCCCGCACATGGCCGAGGTCCGGTACGCGCAACTGGTCGCCTGGCAGCGATTCCAGCCAGAGGTCCCGCTGTTCGTCCGCGCCGGCGGCCACGGTGATACCGCGGTCTGCGTAGTGCGCGACGACGGCGTCGACGTACGCCTCGAGGTCCTCGCGGGTGTCCGCGCTGACCAGCAGGCGGGGGTGGTCCTCGACCAGGGTGAGGCCGCTGCGGTTGATGTCGCGCTTGACCTCGCGCATCACCCGCTCGGTCTCGACGATCTCGTCGGCTGTCTCCTCCGCTGTGCCCTTCGCGGCGGAGCGGCGCTGTTCCTTGGCGCTCTTGCGGGTCTCGTCGACCAGGTTCCGCGCGGTCTTCTTGGTGAGGACGCGGAAACGGACGGACGCCTCCACGGTGACGTCGATCTCGTCGCCGTCGTCGTCGATCGCCTTGATCTCGCTGAGCGTCCGCAGCCACTCGCCGGCGCCGGGCGTCTCCAGCTCCTCGGGGAAGTCCGTCATCGCCAGGACAGACGTGTACGCCGCGATCTGGCCGCGGGCGTCGTAGATGCGCAGGTGATCGGTGTACGGGACGACCCGGCCGGCGGTGAGACGCGCCAGCGAGGCTCCGGTGATCAGGCCGCGACGCGGGGCCGCGACGGCGCCGCGGTGCATCTCGCGGCTGACCAGCCAGGAGATCACCTCTGCGGGCGCGGTGTGGGCCCGCCAGACGGTGGACCCGAGCTGGCGGCCGAGCTTGCGGACCCGCTCGTCGAGGTGGGCGAGCTCGCGGGCGCTGACCCGCCAGGAGGTGGTGCCGAGGGCGTCGCTGATCGAGCCACGAACCTGCGCGGTGGCCCGCGGGTCACGGTCGCTGAGGTGCACGCCGAGCGCGACGTACCGCTCCGGCATCCGCATCTCGTCGATCCGGTCGGCCCGGGTCTGCGCCCACGCGTCGTGGTCGCCGAGGCGGTAGTGGCCGGCCACACTGTCGAGGTAGTCCTGCCCGGTCGAGCGGCCCCAGACCACCTTCAGGTGGCTGAGCCGGTCGCCGAGGATGGTCGCGGCGGCACTCACCGCGGCGTCCAGGGCGGCATCCTGCTCGGCCTCGGTGGCCAGGTCGGTGTTCGCGACCGAGATCAGGAACCACGCTTCGGCGCTGCGCTCGGTCACCAGCAGACCGTCGGCGATGGCGACCAGGCGCGGCGGCGGGAGACCGCGTTCACGGCCGACCCCGACGAGGTTCAGGAGCTTGTCAGCGATTTTCATCAGTTCCTCTTCCCTGACGTCCTGCGACTGACCCTCTGCACGTGGTCCGCCCCCAGCAGGCGGGCCCGTTGGTTCACGGTGATGTCCGCGCCGGCGCGGACCTGCGGGTCAAGCTCCACCACGGCCTCGCGTTCCCATTCCGGCGTCACCCTGGCCTTCGCCAGACCGGCCATCTTCTGGGCCGCGACGCGCTCGCGCCATGGCAGGTACTCCGTCTTGTCGGCGGCCCGGGCACCGAGTCCGATGATCGGGCGATGGGCGCGCAACGCGTAGCGGACGGCGAGCGCCCACTCGGTTACGCGGCGACGGCGTTCATGGTGCTTGCCCGCACGCCAGCCGAAGGCGGTGATCACGAACGGCGGCACGACGTAAAGGCTGACGGTGGACTTCATCGGAACCCCGATGATGGGGACGAGCAGCGCGATCCAGACCAGGATGATCACCGCACCGAAGATGATCATCCGGCGCCGGGCGCCTTCTCCCAGGTCGATGCCCAGCAGGTCGTACTGCCGGGTCTCGATCTCGAAGTGGTGGGTCAGGGTACGACCGACGCGCATCAGCTACCCCCGGACAGCAATCCCCAGAAGCCCTTGAGGACGTTGATCGTCTGGTTGTTGGCGTAGATCAGGCCGCCCACGAGCACCCCGGCCGCGATGTGGCCGAACAGCTCGCCCCACTCGCGCTTGAAATAGTGCCCGATGGCGCGCAACACGAGGATCGCGATGAAGATGTTCCCCGCGACGACCAGGACCCAGTCCTTGAAATCCGCGCCGGTCGGGACGTTGGGGTCTGCCAGCGGCGCGACGAGCTGAACCACGCTCGCGGCCAGTTGCTGAGTCATCATTGCGGTATCTCCTTTGGTGCTCTGGTCATCCGACGGCAGTCTGCAGTGGTCATCCGACGGCTGCCACTTGCCATCGCTGTGCTCCGTCCGCGGCGACAGTACGCCGAAGAGTGAGCGAGTAGGTCTGGTCGAGGGTGGTGTCCCCGACACCGTCCCAGGTGACGGACGCCGTCGCCCGGCGCTCGTCATCGTTTCCGGTATAGACCTGCCAGTCCTTCAGTTTGTCCAGCTTCACCACGCCGTTCAGGCTGCTGATGGCCGCGCCGGGCGCGGTCACCGCCTCCACCTTGGCGTCGGACTCGGCGTACGCACTGAAGAAGGCCTCGGCGTCCTTCAAGGTGGCCGCGGTCAGGTCGTCGTCCGGCGCACCCGCCTCCGGCATGTTGTCCGGCAGCGCAGCCCGCTCGTCCGCCACGAACGACGGCGGACCGCTGGCGACGATCCGCGACGACGTCCGCGCGACCGGTACGGCGACGCGCTGCCAGGTGTAGGCGCCGGGCACCCAACTGCTGCCGCTCTTCGTGAACGCGCGCACCTGCACCCGCACGTCCACGACCGCCGTCACGCCGCTCTGATCGACCTTGACCTCACCCGGGTAGGCCGCGTTGGCGGTCTGCTTGCCGCGGCCGTTCCAGCCGACCCGGGCGTCCAGGCCGGCGGCCAGGTCCAGGCTGATCGAGGCCGGACGCGCGTCGGCGTTCGCCTCGTCCCAGTTCAGATAGGACACCGCGTACCGCGTGGCGACCGCGCGGGCCTCGTCGGCCGGGAACCCGGACTGCCCGCTGACGACGGTCGAGGGCGGTGTGTTCGGACGGATCCAGGACCGCACCCCGCTGATCGCTGCCAGCAGGAGTACTGCGACCACCAGGCCGCGGAAGAATCTGCGCGCCCAGGTGGAAAAACTCGATTCGGGCTCGGTCGACCACGGGGGCTGACTCGGCTCGAGGGGTTGGCGGACCGGGCCGGGGGGCGCGTGCACACCGTGCGGGGATCGCTGGCGGAGTCGCTCGGGCGGACGAGTGGCCTGGCCCTGCGCCTGCGGAGTTCGGGCGGCCGGCGGCTGCGCTGCCGGTGGCTGGGTGCCCGGCTGCTGGGTGCCCGGCGGCTGGGTGCCCGGCTGTTGGGGGCGGCGAGGTGGCGCCATCACCCCACCGGAATTCGGCGGCGGGGGCGCGCTGTACTGCGCCGCTACTCCCTGCGCCTGGCGAGGCGTAGGCGACACCGGGCCGTCGGGGTGTGACCACCACTCCGGCGCGGTGTTCTGCGGGCCTTGCCTGCGCGGCTTCTTCGTGCGCCGCTGGTCTGCCCAGTGCTCACCTTTTGGCGGCAGATTCAGCAACGTGCGCCACCAACTCATCGCTACCCGCCCCTCAGACAGCAGTTATGCGGACAGTAGCCGGGAGGATACGGCAAGCGACTGTCCGCCGGGAGACCTGAGACCAGGATCCGGATGCTCCATCGCACCCTGCAGCCATACTGTTACCCGCTTCTGCGCTCGCCGCACATCTACGGGTGAAGCGTGACAGCTTCGCTACCGTCTCCATAACTCCTCTCCCATGCCTGGTCTGGTCGACCAGGCAGCGCAAACCTTGCCATACGGACCCGACAGGGTTCGAATATCCGTGCGAACAACATGGTAGGCAGGACGATCCAACTGATCACAGATAGTAACCGGTACCCACGTCCGACCTGTGGAAAACTCTCCCGTGGCTCGGGGTCAAAGTACTAGTGTTCTGAGCGACCGGCAGACCTTCGGAAGGACTGGCATGGAGACTCGTCGACTCGGGCGCCTGGAACACCAGAGCTCGGTACTGATCTACGGTGCGGCTTCGCTGGGCGGTGTCGACCAGGATCGTGCCGACGCGTCGATCCAGGAGGCCCTCGACGCCGGCATCAACCACTTCGACGTGGCGGCCGACTACGGCGACGCCGAGCTGAGGCTCGGGCCGCGGATGGGAGAGATCCGGGACCGGATCTTCCTGGCCACCAAGACCGGACGCCGTACTTATGAAGAGGCGTGGTCGGAGATCAACCGCTCGCTGGAGCGGCTGCAGACGGACCGCGTCGACCTGATCCAGATGCACGCGGTGTGCGACCTGGAGAACCTCGACCTCGTCACCGGCAAGGGCGGTTCGCTCGAGGCCGCGGTCCGCGCCAAGGAAGAAGGCATGGTGTCCGCCATCGGGATCACCGGCCACACCGCGGAGGCGCCGTCGGTGCACCGCGAGGGGCTCCGACGGTTCGATTTCGACAGCGTTCTGACCCCGCTGAACTACCGGTTGTCGACGGATCCGAAGTACGCCGATGAGTACGCAGAGCTGGTAGAAGCTGTCAAGGCCTCCGACGCGGCGCTGATGACGATCAAGATGATCGCGAGGCGGAATTGGGCCGAGGGCGAGGAGAAAACCTACGACACCTGGTACCGGCCGTTCGACGAACAGCGTTATGTGACGGCCGCGACAGCATGGCTACTCAATGGTCACCCAGAGATCACCGGGCTTGCCACCGCCGGCGAGACGCGGCTGCTGCAGCAGATGGTCGTTGCGGAGCGCGAGCGCGCCGACCTCAGCCCGGAGGACGCCGCGGCGATCCTGGACGAGGTGCAGGACTACGCTTCTCCGTTCGTGAACATCCCGATCTAGTACTCCGTACGGCCCGGCGCGGGGCTGGGGAACAACTCGGGGGCCCCGCGCTGTTGTAAGGGTCGTATTCGTCTAACTTCGGAGGTCGTAGTGGCAACGGTCGAGCTGTCCCAGGAGAACTTCGACAAGGTCGTCGGTTCCGACGGGCTCGTCCTGGTGGACTTCTGGGCAGATTGGTGTGGCCCGTGCAAGATGTTCGGGCCGGTGTACGAGAAGTCGTCTGAGACGCATGAGGACATCACGTTCGGCAAGGTGGACACGGAGGCCCAGGCGGAGCTCGCTCAGGCGTTCCAGATCAGCTCCATCCCGACGCTGATGGCCGTCCGTGACGGTGTCGTCCTGTACTCCCAGCCGGGCGCCCTGCCCGCCGCCGCGCTGGAGGACCTGATCTCCCAGTTGCGCGCGGTCGACATGGAAGAGGTCCGGGCCCAGATCGCGGCCCACGAGGCCGAGCACGGCAGCGAGCCCCACACCCACTGACGTGGCGTGACGGCTCACTCAGAGTCGCAAAACCCGCAAGAGGTCCCGACCGGATACCGGTCGGGACCTCTTGCATTTGTGACCGGATACCGGTCGGAGCCTCTTGCATTTGTGACCGGATACCGGTCGGGGCCACTGCGTTCGCCCGGATTGAGGTCGGGCTTCTGCAATTTCCGGTCGAATACCGGTCGATTTTGCCTGCCAAACCCACTTATCGGTCAGAA
Source organism: Kribbella sp. VKM Ac-2568 (assembly GCF_004345365.1). Taxonomy (GTDB): domain Bacteria; phylum Actinomycetota; class Actinomycetes; order Propionibacteriales; family Kribbellaceae; genus Kribbella; species Kribbella orskensis. Next base: position 91,809 of record NZ_SLVF01000015.1, on the reverse strand, counting down.
ATCACTCGCTGTATCGCGTTGGCGGGTTTGCAGTACCGCCGGCGTCCGGGAGCACCTGAAGCGTGTCTGCCAGGGTCCGGCGAGCAGACCCCTGCTGGAGATGAACGCTGCGCCCAGCCGCCGCCTTCAGAGCTTGGCGCTCTGGGGACGCGAGGCGATCCCACGCCCGCAAGGTCAGGTCCAACGCATGGTACTGCTCGTTCCCGGTGAGTGATCTCGAGACGCTCTCGAGCAGAACGTCGGCATCCACCAGGGACAGATCGCCCTTCATCAGCCCCAGAGCCATCACCCGCATCACCGGCGTCCCCTTGAAGAACATCGACCTGACCTCGGCCTTGTCGAACTTCTCGACCGCGGACGCGGCGGCGACCTGAGCCACGATCCGGTCCAGGAGCTGAGCCCGGATGTCCTGGTACGTGTCACCGCTGAGCTCGGTGTAGATGCGGGCATACGTGTCGATCTGACGGTCGAGCCCGAGCTTCTGCAGGGTTTGAGCACTTTGCCGGGCTCCGGCATCCACAACCTGCTCGACGAGATCGATGATGACGCTACCGACGGCCGCTGAACTCAGCCGGTCGACGATTGACGGCAGCAGCAGGAGCACGGCGCCCGCTACCAGTACCGCTATCAACGCTCCGGTGTCGGACCCGGTGAACAACCCGACGATACCGCTGACCAGCAGCGCGAAACCCGCGAGCAGGCAGATCGTGCGGTAGACGACCTCAAGCACTTTGGGCGCGATTTCCAGCCAGACTCTGTCGTCGTCGGGCATCGGCCGCGGGACTTGTCCGTACTTGGCCGGAGCAGGTGGTCCTGGGTCTCCGTCAGGCTTCTGTACCACTGTTCATCCCCGGCCCTGGTCCGTCAGAAGGTTCGGACGATGGTCCCCCGAGGGCGAGCCGCAGGCAAGAGCGAGCAACCGCTCTCAGAAGCCAGAGAGCGTGGCTCCGGGGGTCTTGCGCCGTGCAAGGGACGGCGACCCGGGGAGCCACGCTCTCGCTGCATCGGGCCTCAGCGCAGTGGGTTGAACGGCGCCAGTTCGACCGGGGTGCGGCCGGTGGTGATCGTCTCCGCGAGGAGTTGGCCGGTGATCGGGCCGAGCGTGATACCCCACATGCCGTGGCCGCCGGCGGCGAAGACGCGCGGCGAGGAGGTGGCGCCGATCAGCGGCAGGCCGTCCGGGGTGCACGGGCGCGGGCCGACCCACTCGAAGGTGCGGGCGTCCAGGTCGGCGTCGCGCAGCAGCGGCCGGGCCGCCTCCACGATCGCGTTGATCCGGCGCGGGTCGAGCTTGGCGTCGGGCTTGCGGAACTCCATCATCCCGGCGACGCGGAGCCGGTCACCCAGCGGCGTGCAGGCGATCCGCTGCGCCGGGAAGTACACCGGGCCGGCCGGCACGTGTGCGATCGGCACGCTGAAGCTGTAACCACGACCGGCCTGGACCACGGTCCGGACGCCGAACTGCCGGGCCAGATCGCCGAGCCAGGCGCCGGTGGCCATCACCGCGGCGTCGTACGGGGTGCTCTCGCCGTCGGCGGTGACGATGCGGACGCCGCGGATCTCGTCGACGATGTCCTTCACGACGACGCCGGTGACGATGTTGCCGCCGCGGGCGCGGACCGAGTCGGCCAGCATGTGCACGTACTCGCCCGGGTTGATGAAGCGCTGGCCGTGCAGCCGGATCGCGGCGCCGATCTCGTCGGACAGCGACGGCTCGATCTCGCGGGCGTCGTCGCCGCTGATCGCCTCGAACTCGATGCCCTGGCCGGCCGCGTGGATGTGCTCGATCTCCTCGAGCAGCACGGTCCGCTCGGCCTCGGTCCGGTAGGCGGCGAGGAAGGACTTCGCCTCGTACGTCTCGGCCTCGACGCCGGCCTTGGCCAGCGCGTCGAACGCGTTCAGCGCCTGCCGATTGATCGGCACCAGTGCCTCCATCGCGGTCTTCCAGCGTCCGGCGGTGCTGTTGCGAGCGAACCGGGTCAGGAAGGAGATCAGTCGCGGGCTCGCCGTCGGCGGTACGTAGACCGGCGACGAGGGGCTGAGCACCGCGCCGATGCCGTACTTCAGGACAGCCGGCTCCGGCAGCGGGGTGGCGAGGCCGGGGGTGAGCCAGCCCGCGTTGCCCCAGGAGGCACCAGCGGCGACGCCTTCGCGATCCAGCACGGTGACCTCGATGCCGGCCTCCTGGAGGAACCAGGCGGTGGCGAGGCCGACCATGCCGGCGCCGACGACGGCGACCCGGTCGGGAACGATGTGAGTGCTCTGCGCGGAAGAACCAACAGCGACCATGCATCGATGGTGCGTCGCGCCGCGAGCCCTGTCATGGTGCGATCACACCACTGATAGGCGAAATGACAGTGGCGAGAGCACAATAACCTCATGATCACTGCGCCTGACCTGGTCGTTGCCGTCGGACCGGCCCTGTTCGAGGTCGTCGTCACCGGTCATGGCGACGGCGAGGTCCGGGACGTCTTCCTGGCGGACCCGCAGGAGCCTGCCACAGGTCAGCCCGGCGACCTGGTACTGGGGCTGGGTCTGCGCAACGCCGAGGAGGCAATCGAACTAGTCGAGCGCTGTGCCGCCGGCAACGCCTCCGGCATCGTCCTGCGTACCGCGCTCGCCAACGACCCCGCAGTGGTCGCCACAGCCGAGCGCTGGCTCCTCACTCTGATCGCGCTGCAGCCGACCGTCACCTGGGCCCACGTGGTCTGGCTACTGCGCGGCGTGATCGACCGCGCTGCCGCACCCGACTCCCCCGCTGCCGGTGACGCCGGCGTCCACCAGGAGCTCTTCGCCCTGGCGGACGCCGCCGCAGCCATCGTGGACGCACCGGTGACCATCGAAGACAACCAATCCCGGGTACTGGCCTACTCGTCCCAGCACGACGTCTCCGACACCGACCCGACCCGCGTCTCCACGATCGTCGGTCGCCGGGTCCCGGCCGAGGTCATTGCGCACTTCCGCGCCCGGGGGATCTTCCGCCGCCTGGCCCGGTCGAGCGAGCCGTTCCTGGTGCCCGATGGCCCGAACGGCATCCGCCCGCGGCTCGTAGTACCGGTTCGGGCTGGTGGTGAGTGGCTGGGCTCGATCTGGGCCGTAGTGGACGGGCCGGTGAGCGATGAGGTGACTGCCGAGCTCAGCAACGCGGCCTCTGTCCTCGCGCTGCACATGCTGCGGCTGCGGGCTCAGGCGGACGTCGCCCGGCGCAGTGCCATCGACCGCCTGCGCACTGTGCTCCGGCAGTTCTCCCCCGACACCACGGTCGACGTACGGCTGCCACCTCAGCCGTGGCGTGTGGTGGCGCTCGGCTCGCCCCCTGGGTACGACGTACCGCAGGAGCTGGACCTCTGGGAGTCGACAGGTCGCCGGCACGGGTGGAGCGAGCCACAGCTGGCAGACCTCGACGGCACAGTCCTGGCGGTCGTCTCCGACGGCGACGGGCCTGGTTCGTGGCGCTGGCTCCGCAAGCTCGTCACAGATCTGGCCAAAGACTCCCCCGGTACTACGGCTGCGGCCGGCGGACGCGCACGTGGTCCCGCGGATCTCCCGAGCTCCCGAGCCGAGGCGGTCGAACTACTCGGCCTTGTACGCCGTGGGGTGGCTCCCGGCCCGGCACTCCGCGTCGAGCAGGCCTGGCACGTGCTGACCGTGCATCGGGCGGTCACTTCGCTCGACACCACCAAGCTGGACGGGCCGCTGGCCACATTGTTGCGGCACGACATCGAGCACGACACCTCGTTCGTCGACACCCTGCAGGCCTGGCTGAACTACCCGGGCCAGCCGCAACGGGCCGCCAAGGAGCTCCATCTACACACGAACACGCTGCGGCACAGGATGAAGCGCATCGGCGAGATCGCCCGGCTCGATCTGTCCGACCCGCGCGAACGCCTCGCCTTGCAACTCCAGATCGCGGCGGTCCGGACCGAGCGCTGAGAGCTCCGGAGGCGAGCACTGAGATCTATGCCACAGGCCCAAGTAACAAGGCTTCATATTCCGGCAACGGCTGAGCAACATCCGGCTGGCAATCTTTTACTCAGAAACACCGAGAGCTTGTCCCAGCTTTTCACCAGGAGGCTGGGGCAAACCGTTCCAGCCTTTCACCAGGAGGCTGGAGCACCCGGGCGAGCATTTCACCAGGATGCTCGGCCACCGTGGGGCCCGGCGATTGTCTGAGCGATCGCCGGGCCTACGCGACTTCCAGGCCCGGCCGAGTTCAGGCCGAGTTTCAGGCCAGTTGGTTGACGATGGCCCCGAAAACCACGGGAAGCCGGGCCGCGGCAGGCACGATGCGCGGAGCGAGCAACGACCGGTTCCGGGCCCAGAGCAACGAACCGGTCAGGAACCGGCACTCCCAGGACACCCGCCGCCAAGCAGCCTCATACGCAGCCGGCCGATCCTCGGAAACACATCGCACCAGCTCGGCCGAGGTCCGCAGCGCCACCGCGATCCCCTCGCCCGTCAGCGCATCGACATATCCCGCCGCGTCGCCGACCAACATCACCCGCCCCACCACCCGGCCGCGCACCCGCTGCCGCAACGGCCCGGCCCCGAGTACCGACGTCGCCTCCCCGGCATCGAGCAGCCGCTGCTTCAACGCCGGGAACGCCTCCAGATGCGAGTCGAAGGACCCACGCTCGCTGGTCAGAATCGCGACCCCGACGAGATCCTCCGCCACCGGCGTCACATAGGCCTCTCCCAGTGACGACCAGTACACCTCCACCAACTCGGTCCACGGCTGAACGGAGTAGTGCCGCCGCAACCCTCGCCGTACCTCTCCCTCCGCCCGGCGGTCCGTACCGAGCCCCACTTGGCGCCGGGTCGAGGAGTGCAGACCGTCAGCAGCAGCCAAGTACCGAGCAGTGATCCCGGCAGCAGTCACGGAGTCCGGCCCCTGCTCAACCGCACCCACCCGCTCCGGCACGACCGGGATCTTCAGTTCGGCCAGCCGATCACGTAACGCCTGCTGCAGCACCGTACGTCGTACGCCGAGGCCCGGGCCGACCCGGAAGCGGGCGTCGACGGAGTGCGTCGGGTCGAGATAGCGGATCCCGTAGAAGGGCCGGCCGTCGAGCGCGACGCCCAGGCGCGCGAGGTAGTCCGCGGCGCTGTGCGCGATCCCCTCGCCACAGGCCTTGTCGATCGGCGCTTGCCGCGGCTCCACCACGACGACCGAGAGCCCCGCGAGCGTCGCCCGGATCGCCGTCGCGGCACCCGCCGGCCCGGCGCCGGCCACCAGCAGGTCGATCACTTGGTGAGTGCCGTGTCCAGCGCTGCTTCCTCGGCGCGGATCCGGACCGCCAGCAGCGGGATGTTCAGCAGCAGGAAGAGAGTCGCCGTGATCCATGCGGTGTGCACCAGTGGCAACGCGATGCCCTCCGCGACGACAGCGACGTAGTTTGGGTGCCGCAACCACTTATAGGGGCCGGAGGCAACCAAAGGCAGCCCCGGGACGACGATCACCCGGGTGTTCCACTGGTGGCCGAGCACGCTGATGCACCACCAGCGCAACCCCTGGGCCAGCACGACCACCGCGAGCATCGTCCAGCCGAGCGTCGGGATGAACGGCCGGTCCGCGACGATCGCCTCGACCACGCAGGCCGCCAGAAACCCGGTGTGCAGCAGCACCATGAACGGGTAATGGCCCTTCCCGTACTCCACGCCGCCGCGGCTGAAGCTCCACCGCGCGTTGCGCAGCGACACCACCAGTTCGGCCACTCGCTCGAGGCCGACCAGCAGTACGAGTACGACGTACCACCACAACGACGTGTCCATCACCACTCCAGCAGTACGAGCTCGGAACAGAAGCCGGGGCCCATCGCTAGCAGCAGGCCCATCCCCGAAGGATCCAGGGCCAGGGTGTCACCGAGCACGTGCAGCACCGAGGACGACGACAAGTTGCCCACGGCGTCGAGCGACTTCCAGGTCATGTCGAGCGCGCCCGGGCGCAGATCCAGCGTCTCCGCGACGGCCTCGAGCACCTTCGGTCCGCCCGGGTGACTGACCCAGGTCCCGATCTCCGGCACTGTCAGGGCGTGGTCCGCCAGGAAGGCCTTGACGTCGTCGCCCAGGTACTGGCGGACCACCTCGGGCACATCCGCACCGAGCACGATCCGGAATCCGCCCGAGCCGATGTCCCAGCCCATCACCCGCTCAGAGTCGGGATAGAGCCGCGAACGCGTCGCCACCACCGAGGGCCCCGCGGCCGCAGGGTGATCCGAGCCGGTCAGCACGACCGCGGCCGCGCCGTCGCCGAACAACGCGCCGCCGACCAGGTTCGGCAGCGACGAGTCGTCACGTTGGAGAGTCAGCGAGCACAGTTCGACCGACAACAACACCGCGACATGGTCCGGCCATGCCTTCAGGTAGTCATGCAGCCGCGCGATCCCGGCCGCTCCCCCGACGCAGCCGAGTCCGAACAACGGCATCCGCTTGAGGTCCTCCCGAAGCCCCAGCCGCACTGCGACCCGAGCGTCGATCGACGGCGCCGCCACCCCGGTCACGGTGGTGAACATCAGCACGTCGACGTCGTCCACCGACAACCCTGCGGCCTCCAGCGCACCCGACACGGCCTCGGCCCCGAGATCGACCGCCGACGCGATCCACTCGTCGTTCGCCTCGCCGAAGTCCTTCAGTACGCCGTACCGCGCGAGCGGCAGAGCGAGATGCCGGTGGGAGACTCCGGCGTTCGCATGCAGCCGGCGCAGCAGGCCGACCCCCTTGCCGTCGGGCAGGCAGATCTCCGCGAAGGCGTCGGTGAGCTCGGACTGCGCGTAGCGGTTCGGCGGCAACGCGGCCTGTACCGCGGCGATCCGCGTCATCGTGGCATCGTTGGGTCCGTGACCCGGGCCGCTGCCGTCAAGGATGTCGTCAAAGGGCTTGCGATGGCGAGCCATCCGGGCCCGACCGTTGCCGTCACCACCCTCGTCACCGTTGTCGCCTGGTCAGCCGGCCGAGACCTCGCCGGGTGCCTACTAGTCGCCGCAGCAATCCTCACCGGCCACCTCTCAATCGGCTGGAGCAATGACGCGATTGACGCAACCCGCGACACCAGTGTGGACCGAAAAGACAAACCGATCGTCCTCGGGCTGGTGAGTCGCCGGACTGTTTGGACCGGCGCGACGGTGACAGCGGCCGCCTGCATCCCGTTGTCGCTCGCCAGCGGGCTGCTCGCCGGCCTCGCTCATCTGGTCGGCGTGGCCTCGGCCTGGGCGTACAACCTCGGCCTCAAGTCGACCCGGATCTCCTGGGTCCCGTACGCCGTGGCGTTCGGCCTGCTGCCGTCGTTCGTCACTCTCGGCACGAGTGGCACCTGGGCTCCGTGGTGGGCCTCGGCCGCCGCCGCGTTGCTGGGAGTCGGCGCGCATCTGGCGAACGTAGTACCGGATCTTGCTGATGATCTGGCGACCGGTGTCCGCGGGTGGCCGCAGCGGCTGGGGTGGTTGGCGCGGTTCCTCGCGCCGCTGCCGCTCGCTGTGGCCACAGCACTCCTGGTGATCGCGCCGCCCGGTCCGGTCGGAGTCGTCGGGTGGATCGCGCTCGCGGTCGTCGCGGCGTTGCTGGTGGTGATCGTGGCGTGGAAGGACGCGCCGTTCCTGATCACGATCGCGGTGGCCGCGGTCAGCATCGTTGCCCTCGTCATCCGCGGCGACGCGCTCGTGCCGTAGCTCGACCGCGGTTCAGGTGGCGGCGGGTTTCAGCGGCGCGTTGCTCCCGAGGATGGCGGCGGTCAGCGCCTCGGCCGGCTCCTTGGCGGCCCGCGGGTTGGTGATCAGGACGAGGTCGATCGACGGCAGTTCCGGCAGCCCCGCGCTCGGCGGCGGCTCGACCAGGTCGGCCGGCATCAGCGACCGCGCGAAGATCCCGATCCCGAGACCGGCCCGTACCGCGGCCAGTACGCCGTTCACGCCGCGGACGATGCAGGTGATCCGGCAGGACCGCCCGGCTTGTTCCAGAGTCTGGACACCGAGAGACCGGCTCAGACTGGGAGCCTGATAGGCGACGAGCGGTACCGGCCCGTCGGGCGCGATCCTGGTGCCCGAGATCCCGGCCCAGACCAGCGGGTCCCGCCGGACCAGGCGGCCGTTCGGCTCGTAACCGGCTCCCACGGTGTGCTTGACGTACGCCAGATCCAGGTGACCCGACTCGACCCTGCGGAGCAGATTGGGGCTCTGCGCAACGGTGAGTTCCAGGTCGATCCGCGGATAGAGCTGCCGGAAGTCCCGCAGGATCCGCGGCAGCGGGGTGAGCGCCAGGTCGTCGGTGACGCCGAAGCGCAGCCGGCCGCGCAGCTCCGACCCGGTGAAGTAGCCGGCCGCCTCCTCATGCGCGGCCAGGATCGTCCGGGCGAAGCCGGCCATCGCCTCGCCGTCGGCGGTCAGCGTGACGGTCCGGGTGTCGCGGACGAACAGCGGCCGGCCGACCGCCGTCTCGAGTTTGCGCACATGTTGGCTGACCGTCGGCTGCCGGATGCCCAGCCGTTCGGCCGCCTGGGTGAAGCTGAGGGATTGCGCCACCGCCAGGAACGTGCGCAGCTGATCGGGGTCGTAGGCCACTCTCACACCTCTCTCACAGCTTCATTACGGGACGCTATAAGACTAATAGGAGTAATTCGCTGTCGGAATCCGGCCTGGGCCGGTGAGGATGGAACCGTCCTCCCCTGACATGTCCACTTCGCAAGGATCACTCTTGACCACCCGGGCTTCCGGTTCTGTCCATCCCGTCGTCGACTTCCACACCCACCGTCCTGCGGGCAGCCCGGCCGCCCGCCCCGAGGAACTGCCCCCGGCCCAGCGCCGGCCGGGCTTCCGGGACACCTTCAGCGCCCTGCAGGTGCGCAACTTCCGGCTCCTGGTCTGCGGCCTGTTCGTCACCTCGACCGGCGGCTGGGCCCAGCGCATCGCCCAGGACTGGCTGGTGCTGACGCTGACCGGCAGCGCCACTGCCGTCGGCATCACCACTGCCCTGCAGTTCACGCCCACGTTGCTGTTCGGCCTCTACGGCGGCGTCATCGCGGACCGGTTCCCCAAGCGCAGGGTGCTGCTGGTCACCCAGGCGACGATGGGCACCCTGGCCGCGACGATGGCGGTCCTCGCCCTGACCGGTGACGTGCACGTCTGGCAGGTCTACTCGATGGCGCTGATCCTCGGTCTGGCGACCGCGGTCGACAACCCGACCCGGCAGTCCTTCGTCACCGAACTGGTCGGCAAGCAACGGCTGCGGAACGCGATCAGCATGGTCTCGTCGACGTTCCAGCTCGGCGGCCTGATCGGTCCTGCGCTCGGCGGAGCGATGATCGGCGCCGTCGGCATCGGCTGGTCGTTCGCACTGAACGCGTGCACCTTCTTCGGCTCGATCTCGGCCCTGCTGCTGATGCGCGAGAGCGAGATGCCCGGCCTGTCCGCCGCGCGCAAGGCAAGTCAGGGGATGCGGATCCGGGACGGCCTGCGCGATGGCGTCCGGTACGCGTTCCACGAGCCGGCCGTGCGCTGGGCGGTCGTGCTGGTCGGCATCTTCGGCATGTTCACCATCAGCCTGCCGGTGACGCTGACCGCCTTCGCCGACGTCGTCTTCCACACCGGCGCCGCAGGATACGGCGTGCTGAACTCGGTCGTCGCGGTCGGGTCACTGACGGGTGCGCTGCTGTCCGCCCGGCGGATCCGTCCCACCCGGTTGCGCAACCTGGTCGGAATCGCGTCGATCCTGGCGATCACCGAGATGGTGGCCGCGATCCAGCCGTCGCTGTGGACCTTCCTGCCACTGCTCTGCGCGCTCGGCATGGCCACGCTGATGTTCCTCACCGCGGCCCAGTCGATGGTGCAGCTGACCACGCCGGACGGACTGCGCGGGCGCGTCGCCGGCATCTACAACCTGGTCTTCATCGGCGGCGGCGCCATCGGCGGCCCGACGGTCGGCTTTGTCGCCGAGCACTGGGGCGCCCGGACCGGCCTGCTGCTCGCCGGCCTCATCCCGGCCACCGCGACCATCGTGATCGGAATCAAGCTGGCCAGGGCAGGCAGGTTCCGCGTGGTGGTGCTTCGCCCGACGGCGAGGTCTCCCTGGCGGCAGCCGCCGCTACGCCTCGGCCTGACGCAGACCGAGGTACGGGTCGGTCGTCCGGCGGCACCTCGCATCGACCGGCCGTTCACCCTCGGCCGGCGTCACCACCAGCACAACACCGCCCACCCGCGCCCCCGCCGTACCAGGCGCCGGCCGCTGCATCACTGAAACAGCGCCATCAGCTGAAGCCGTGGCTCCTTCGAGGAGGGGTCCGGCTTCAGAGGTAGAGCCCTCAGAGATAGAGCTCGGTGAGCCAGGACTGCCAGGCGTCCTCCAGACGCTTGGCGTCCTGGTTGCCGTAGTAATGGTGGCCGAGGGCAACGGACATGCCGAGCAGGTTGCGTCCGTGGAAACGCAGCAGCGCCTGGTCCGTGCGGACGCCGATGTGGCTGGGGCCGAAGTAGTCGAGCAGCCCGACCACCGGCTCCAGGCCGTACACCTCAAGCTGGACCTTGTCCCGCACGATCGACGTGCCCACCACCCGCTGGAGCTTCTGCCAGGCCTCTTGGGTGTTCGACCACGCCGGGCCCTCGGCAACGATGTAGGTGGCCGGCTGACCCGCGAAGTTCGAGAGGTACTGCGCGAGCGTGTGGAAGTAGAGCCCCCAGCCGCGGGAGGTCGCCTCGTACTCCGCTTCCCAGTCGTCGCTCTGGAACCCGGTCTGGGTGAACCGCAGTACCGCGGAACCGCCATCACGAGCCTCGATCAGGTACTCGTACGACGAAGACCCAGCCTGTACCACGTACCCGTGGCCCGGCTCCCAGCGCGTCACCACGCCGTCCGCGGAGATACCGTTCTCGTCGGGTGCCGGGTCCATCGGAGCGAACCAGGCGGTCATCCCTTCCGGTGTGGAGATCGCGTCCCACACCTGGTCAGGTGTCGCTTCCAGTGGAACCTCTATCTCGTACCGGCGTTCATCGCTCATCGTCCCTCTCCCCTCGGTTTGGGGTGCACGGCAACCACCAGCCGATGTCTGCGCCCGCTCGGCGCGGACTCGTCGTGGTACTTGGCAACCAATCCGGTCAGCGCCTGCGACAACTCGGCGGCGAAGGCGGACCGGTCGGCCGCGGAGGCGAAGCGGATCTCCCCGTCGACCGCGAAGGTCGCGAGCTTGCGCCGGGCCTTCCGCGCTCCGACCAACATCTCCCCCACCTCACGCAACGTCCTCGCTGCCAGCGCCAGCAACCACCGCGCGGAGAATCCGTCCGGCGAATCCGCCGGATCCGGCTGCACGCCCGCCAGTACCCGCGGCGAGATCAGGTATGCCGAAGCGGTCGCTTGCAACACCCGTTCGGTGCAGTTGCCCTTCCGGCGCTCCTCTACAAGTTCGACCAGACCATGCTTCTCCAGCGCCCGCAAGTGGTAGTTGAGCTTCTGTCGCGGCAGATCCAGCCTCCCGGCCAGCGTCGTGGCCGATCCAGGCTCGACCAGCTCGGCCAGCAGCCGCACGCGCACCGGGTCCAGCGAGACCCCCGCCGCCCCAGGATCGTCGATCATCGCCAGGTCTTCCATGCCTCGACGCTCCCACCGACAACTTTTGTTGTCAAGACGATCATCATCGTCGGCTGGTCCGGATGGCGGGAAATACCCGGCACCGCCTCCGCCGGGCAGAAGGATGAGCAGTCGAACGACAGATTGATTGGGGAACGATGACCTTCCAGCTCGAAGGACCCGTGCTCGAAGGCGAGTTCGTGCGCCTCGAGCCGTTGGATCACCGGCACGCGGCAGACCTGGCGCTGGCCGCCGAGCAGGACCGCGGTTCGTACGGTTTCACCTGGGTGCCGAGGGCCACCGAAGTCGGCAACTACATCGACACTCAACTCGGCCGGGCGGCGAGCGGCCGACTCGCGCCGTACGCGCAGATCTCGGTGGCATCGGGCCGCGCAGTCGGGGCCACGTCGTACTGGGATCCACGGCTCTGGCCGACCGGCGATCGGCTCTGCGCGATCGAGGTCGGTTTCACCTGGCTCGGGTCCGTTGCCCAGGGCACCGGGATCAACGCGGAGGCGAAGTACCTGCTGTTCCGGCACGCGTTCGAGACCTGGGAGGTGGCGCGGGTCGATCTGAAGACCGATGCGCGCAACACCCGCAGCCGGGCCGCGATCGAACGCGTCGGCGCGAAGTTCGAGGGTGTACTGCGGAACTGGTCGAACTCGTGGGCGCCGGGTGAGACCGGCCTGCTCCGCGACTCCGCCATCTTCTCGATCATCGCGTCGGCGTGGCCGGAGACCCGGGCGCTCTTGGAGCAGCGGCTGGCGGGGATTCGTCAGCGGGGCTAGGTGTTCGAAGGCCTCGCGCCCCCGGGAGATTCCGGGGGCGCGAGGTGATTCAGTTGGTTGGGTGTTGTTCAGCGGGTGTTCTTGGCCGCGAGGCAGCCGCGGACGTCGTGCGGTGGGCATTCCTCGCTCTCCTGGATCGTGACGCTCGCGTCGTACGCGCCGAACTTGAAGAAGTCGCGGTACGCCTTGTTGACGGTGATCTTGGCCTGGTACTTCCCGGCCGGCAGGTCGGCCGGCTGCCCCGTGCCGTTGTAGTCGTAGCTGAAGGTGTTGGCCGACCATCCGGCCTGCAACCCCCAGACCGCGCCCAGCGTGAACGGATTCGCGCTACACCCGTCCGGGTACGGCGAAGTGTCGAGCGCGTCAGGTCTGGTCCGGGATCCCTCGCCATTCAGGCACACTGTCTGGTCCCGATCGAGCACCTTCTTCCCGGTGCCGGTTCGGCCGCTGCCTTCGTGATCGTGGATGACGCGGCACCCGCGGCTCCCGCAGCCAGTGCCACCAGTCGGCGGCCCCGGTCACGGCAACCGCCGAACGACCGATTCTCCTTCAAGTACTGATGATCTTCCCCTCCCGTTCGGGCTGACCCGCCTCACGGGTCACTGGTCCCTTACAGTGAGTACGACGTGACCCGCAGTGGCAAAGGTTGATCTCAGTTCCATGGCACTTCCGTCACGAGAGGGCGAGGGTCTCCAGGTCTACGGCGTCGGCCATGGCCTGGGCGCCTTTGTCGTTGAGGTGCATGCCGTCGCCGCTGTCCAGGGCTGGGTGGAGGTAGTCGGGGGCTTCGGGGTTCTCGACAGCTCGGGCCACATCGAAGACGGCGTCGAAAGTGGCGGTGGTACGGATCCAGTCGTTGACCTCGCGTCGGGCGGCGAGACCCTCGGGGGTACTGATGCCGGGGTAGATGGCGCCCGCGAAGGGGCCGATGGTGGCGGCGAGGATCAACAGGTTGGCCTGGTGGGCGCGGTGGGCCAAAGTTTTGAAGCCCTCGATGAGGTCGGCAGAGGTGGCGGGCGGCTCGCCGGACATGCCGGGGAGGCCGAGGTCGTTCATGCCGAGGTGCACCAGGACGTGGGTCAGGCCGGGAATCGAGAGGACGTCGCGGTCGAAGCGCGCCAGTGCGTGCTCGCCGACCTCGTCCCGCAGTAGGCGGTTTCCGGCAATGCCCTGGTTGACGACCCACCCCCGCTTGAGGCGCCGGTTGAGGAAGTCAACGGAGCGGTTGTTCGCCCCGGTCGTGGAGCCGACCCCTTCGAACCAGGAGTCGCCGAACGCCACGGCGATCGCGGTGTCGTCCGGGGCGAGCACGTCGACGCCCGAGACGTAGAACCTGGCTTCGGCCTGCTCAGCCTCAGGGAGAGCGGGAGACGCGACGTAGTTCCCGCCGACAATGTGAGCGGTCTCCATGGGCTTGTGGGAGTAGGTCGCCAGGCCTGTCTCCTCAGGGAGATAGAGGCTGAGGTTCAGATCGGCGCCGGGCGCGACGGGCAGATCCACCGGGTCACCGACGGCCTCAGCTCCCGGCGGGATGGTGAGCTTCTCGCTGCCGTCGAAGGTGAGGTTGGTCTGCCCGTGCTCGGTGGCGACCGCCGCGGCGCCGATGGTCAAGGGGGTGCGGCCGTAGCGATTCGTCAGGCGTACGCGGAGGCGTTCTCCTCCGCCGGCCATGTGGAGGACCTGTCGCACCGTCTGGTCGGCGAAGCCGCGCGGTTCGCTGAGCTTGACCTGCTCATAGGGACTGATCACTGCGGTGCGGAAGCCGGCCGTCCAGATCATGTTTGCTCCGTTCGTAGGGTTCGGAATATCGCGGCTCAGGCGGGGGTCAGGATGGTCTTTCCGGGCAGCCGTCCGGCTGCGGCTTGGTCGTGGACGGCGGCCAGGTCGGCTAGCGGCCGCCGCTCGGCCACGTCGATCTTCAGATCTCCGGCGTCCACGCGGGTGACCAGCTCGGCGAGCTGGGCGGGGTCGCTGCGCGTGAAGACCCGAACCGTGCGCACGCCGCGTCCGGCATCCTCCGGGCCGGGCGTGGTCGTGCTGACGAAGGCGCCGCCGTCGGCGACCAGGGCCACGAGCTGCGCGGTCTCCTCCGGGCTGGTGGGCGTCAGGTCCGGGCTGGTGGGCGCCAGGTGCAACACGACGTCGAACCGCTCCCCGGCCACCGCCTGCGCGATCGGGGTAGCGGTGTAGTCGATGATCCGGTCCGCGCCGTAGGAGCGGATGCGGTCATGGCTGCGCGCGCTGGCGGTCGCGGTCACGGTGGCACCCGCCTGCTCGGCGAGTTGGACGGCGTACCCGCCCACTGCGCCGCCAGCGCCGTCGATGAGGACACTCTGGCCCGGCTTCAGGTCGGCGTGCTCGAACAGCGCCTGCCAGGCCGCCAGCCCGACCGAGGGCAGTGCCGAGGCGTCGGCAAGTTCGCCTGTTCGGGGGGCGGCGGCCAGCGCCTCTGCGGGTGCGGCGACGTACTCGGCGGCTGCGCCGGCCGCGGTCGGCGGCAGGAATCCCACCACGGCGTCCCCCACACTCCAGCCACTCACGTCCGCGCCGACCTCGGTGATGACACCGGCCACGTCATGGTTCGGAATGTGCGGGAGTCGCACCGGGAACACCTGCTGCAACAAGCCCGCGCGGATCGCCGCGTCCAACAGGTTGAACGCGGTACCGGCCACCTGCACCACCACCTGCCCGGCGCCTGCCTCCGGGCGATCAGCGTCCTCGTACACCAGGACGTCGCTGTTGCCGTAGGAGTGGTAACGCACTGCCTTCATTGACTCTCTCCCTCACTCACTTGCTTCGAAGTTGAAACATATAGAAGATAACCTGCTACGACTTCGAAGCACACCGTTTTCGGGATGTGACGGTCGGCATACTGCTTTGGATTCGAAGCATGTATCGTGGGGCGGATGACCGGCCCCGATCCCGCCGACACCGGCGGCGTCCAAGCGCTCGATCCCCAGGAGCTGGGGGCCTACTTCGCTCTGATGGAATCCGTGAGCCTGCTCCATCACCACGTCGAACAACACCTACGCACCGAGGGCAACCTCAGCTACGTGCAATTCCAGCTCCTGGCCCGCCTCGCCGGCAGCGACGGCCAGCTGACCATGACGCAACTCGCCGACGGCGTCGTCTACAGCCGCAGCGGCCTTACCTACCAGGCCGGCCTGCTGGAGAAGGCCGGCCTCATCACCCGCGGCCCCAGCTCCGACGACGAGCGCGCCACCCTGGTCACCATCACCGACAACGGCCGGGCACTCGTCGACCGCGTCCTGCCCGGTCACGTCCAGGACGTCCGCCGCCTGCTGTTCGACCCCTTGTCGGACGATGACCTGCAGCACCTCGGCGACATCATGACCCGCGTCCGCGATCACATGCGCGCCCAGCCACCCCGCTCCGCCGCCCCCCGCAAACGCCGCCCCAGCCCCAACTCCTAACCCCCGCCACGACGCGGGCCTCAACCCGCAATTCACCCCTCGGCCCGAGCTGAGGCTCGTCGGAGGTGAGGCGCGGGCTGGCCGGAGTACTACAGACAGTTATGGGAGGGTGACCTACCTGCCGATGAAGCTGGCCGCCGGCGCCAACTCCATCAAGGTCCACAACCCCACCGGCTACATCGCCGACATCGACTGCATCACCGTCTAGTCGACGTCGCCCTCCCCCGGAAGGGGCGGACCGCCTGCCCGCGGTCCGCCCCCTTTCGCGTCTTCAGCCGCGCCCTCGGGACCTACTGATCCCAGGTAAACAGGAAGGGCGAGCCCCAACGGGTCCCGCCCTTCCCGCGTGTCAGTCCGCCCGATCAGATGGCGGAGGTGAGGCCGCCGTCCATGGGGACGATAGCGCCGGTGACGTAACTGGCTCGAGGGGAGGCGAGGAAGACGGCGACGTTGGCGACTTCCTCCGGCTCGCCGACGCGGCCCATCGGGATCTCGGCGACCTGCTCGGCGAGCAGTTCTTCCTTCGGGCGGCCGGTGGCCCGGACGGCGGCGTTGAGGCCCTCGTCCACGCGACCGGTTCGGGTCGTCCCGGGGTTGATCACGTTCACCCGGACACCGCGATCGGCGTACGCCTTGGCATAGCCGACGGAGGCGAGCATCAGCGCAGCGTTGGCCGCGCCGCCGCCGATGTGCAACGGGTTGGCCGCGCGACCGCCCTGGCCGACGACGTTCACGATCGAGCCGCTGCCGCGCTCCACCATCCCGCGCACGACGGCCTCCGTCGCGTGCATGTAGGTGAAGTACTTCGCCTCCATCGCCGCGTGCAGTGCCTTGCTGTCGAGCTCGGCCGGTGGCGTACGCCGGGCCGCGCCCGCGCAGTTGACCAGGACGTCGATCGCGCCGATCCGCTCGAACGCGGCCGCGGTGGCCTCGGGGTCGGTCAGGTCCACCGCCTCGACGTCCACCGTCAGTCCCTTGCCGGCGAGCTCCTGCTGGGCGGCGGCCAGGTTGGCCGGATCGCGGGAGATTCCGATCACCTTGGCTCCCTCGCGGGCGAGCGCCTCGGCGCAGGCCAGTCCGATCCCCTTGCTCGCCCCGGTGACCACCGCGGTCAGGCCGGACAGTTGCAGATCCACAGAATCGCTCCTCGGTGCCGGTTCAGTCCCGGGCGTCGTAGTCGTTGCGCGCAGCAACGATCTCGTCCATGTGCTGGTACGCCCAGGTGCGCATCGTGGCGACGGCGGCACCGAGGCTCTGGCCGAGCGGGGTCAGCGTATAGGTGACGGTGATCGGCACGGTAGGAACGACGTCACGCCGGACCACCCCGTCGCGCTCCAGGTGCCGCAGTGTCTGGGTGAGCATCTTCTGGGTGATCCCCTCGATGCTCGCCTTCAACTGGCCGGAGCGCAGCGTGTCCTCGCGCTCGAGGGTGGTGATGATGAGCATCGTCCAGGTGTCGCCGATCCGGCCGAGCACCTGACGGGTCGGGCAGGCGCCTTTTGTGGCGTCCCACCTGCCGCTGACCTGGTCGGTATCCATGAGGTGCCTATAGCAGTAGAAAGTGCCGTCTTCCGCACGCCGCGGCCGGATCCGTAGCGTCCTTGCCGAGTCTAGTGACAGGAGCGAAACGGTGAAGGCAGTGGTACCGGCAGGACTCGGCAAGGTCGAGGAAGCCGACGTGGACGAGGTCGAACCGGCGGCGGGCGAACTGACGATCGAGGTCGCCACGTTCTCCATCAACCGGGGCGAGACCTTCCAGCTCGACAACCCTCCGTCCGACTGGCGTCCGGGCAAGGACGTCGCCGGCCGGGTGGTGCGCGCCGCACCGGACGCAACTGGTCCGGCGGTGGGCTCCCGGGTGGTGGCGCATCTGCCGCACTCGGGCTGGGCCGAACGCGTCGTCGCCCGGACGGATCAGGTCGCAGTACTGCCTGACGCGGTGTCGCTCGAGCAGGCGGCTGCTCTTCCGTTGGCCGGCCTGACGGCGCTCCGGATGTTGCGCGTGGCCGGCAGCGTCATCGGCCGACGGATTCTCCTGACCGGTGCATCGGGCGGAGTCGGGCACTACTTCACCGAACTCGCCGCCGCGTCGGGCGCCTCCGTCACGGCGGTCGTGTCCTCCCCCGCCCGCGGCGAGCGACTGCTCGAACTCGGCGCCGAGACCATCGTGTACGACGTGGCGGACGCGCGCGGGCCGTTCGACCTGGCGCTGGAATCGGTCGGCGGCGAGAGCCTGCCGATCGCGCTCTCCAAGGTCGGCCCGGGCGGCAAGCTGATCTGGTTCGGCGAGGTCAGTCGCCAGCCGGCCCGGCTCGACTTCTTCGACCTGTTCGCCGGTCCTGAGGGCGCGAGCATCCAGCACTTCCACTACACCTCCAGCGCCGCGGACGGACCCGACCTGGCGACCTTGGTCCGCCTCGTCGAGACCGGCCGCCTGCACCCCGAACTCGGCCGGATCGACGACTGGTCGGCCACGGCCGAAGTACTCGAAGACCTCAGAGACCGGCGCATCCGCGGCAACGCAGTACTCACTCTCGGAAAGGAACAGCAGTGACGAGCAGCAAGGACCCGAAGACCGTCGTGACCCGGTACGTCGAGGCCGTGGCGGCGGGTGATCTGCCCACCATCCGGGCCAGTTTCTCCCCCGACGTCGAGTGGACGTATCCCGGCGACCTGCCCCTGTCGGGCACGTGGCGCGGTCGGGACGCTGTCGTCGACGACTTCCTCGGCGCGGCCGCGGGCAAACTGTTCTCGCCGGACGTGCCGGTGGTGATCCGGCTGACGAACGTGCTTGCCGACGGCGACCAGGTGTTCGCCGAGTGGACCGCGCAGGCGACCGCCCTGGGTGGCGGCGCCTACGACAACCAGTGCTCGGGTGTGTTCACCGTGCGGGACGGGCAGATCATCGCGGTGCGCGAGTACACCGACACGGACCACGCTCGGCGAGTGCTCTTCGGCTGACAGGATGGGGTGATCCGACAGGAAGGACCGGGATGAGGATCACCGGGGTCGAAACCATCCGGCCCGCCATCCAGCCGAACCTGCTGTTCGTGCGGTTGCACACCGACGACGGGCGGATCGGCCTCGGGGAGGCGTTCTTCGGCGGCCGCACGGTCGAGTCCTACCTGCACGAGTCCGCGGCCGACGTCCTGCTCGGCACCGAGGATCCCGCGCCCGAGGCGATCGCCCGCACGCTCACGTCGTACACGGGCTATGCCGGCGCGGGAGTCGAGACGCGGGGCAACGGTGCGATCGACCTCGCGTTGTGGGACCTCGTCGGTCAGCAGGCGGGACTGCCGCTGGTCGCCCTTTTCGGTGGTCCGGTGCGGGCGTCGCTGCCGACGTACAACACGTGCGCTGGTCCCGGATACATCAGCAAGAGCGTCCGGCAGCGGTCCGACAACTGGGGTGTGCCGAGCGGCGGACCAGAGCGCTGGGACGACCTGGACGCCTTCCTCAACCGGCCGGCGGCGCTCGCCCGCGAGTTGTGGGACGAGGGCATCCGCGGGATGAAGGTCTGGCCGTTCGACCAGGCGGCCGAGGCAACGAACGGTACCGACATCTCGCCGGCCGACCTGTCCCGCGGGCTCGCGGTGATCGAGGCGATCCGGTCCGAGGTCGGCCTCGAGATGGCGCTGATGGTCGAGCTGCACGGCCTGTGGAACCGCCGGGGAGCGACCACGATCCTGCAGTCGCTCGAGCCGTATCGCCCTTACTGGGTGGAGGATCCGATCCGCCCGGACGCGGTCGACGCGCTCGCCGCACTGTCGGCCGACACCGCTGTACCGATCGCGACCGGCGAGACCGTCGTCGGGCGGCGGGGCTTCCTCCCGCTGCTCGAACGCGGCGCGGTCGACGTGATCACGGTCGACGTCCAGTGGACCGGCGGACTGACCGAGGCGCGCAAGGTCGCCAGCCTCGCCGACACGTACGGCGTACCGGTGGCGCCGCACGACTGCACCGGACCCGCGACGTTGGCGGCGTGCATCCACCTGACCCAGTCGGCGCCGAACGGCCTGACCCAGGAGACCGTCCGCGCCTTCCTCCGCACCTGGTACGCCGAACTGGTCGACGGACTGCCGGAGATCGTCGACGGCCGGGTCACGGCCACGACCGCTCCGGGCCATGGGGTGAACCTCCGCCCCGGGCTCGCCGAGAGCGACCAGGTCGAGCGCCGGGTCACCACTCTCCAGGCAAAACGGGTGCGGTAGGCAACTTTCCCCGGCGCGCGGTCGAAGTACTCGGCGTGACCTCGATCGTCGTCTGTGGTCACTCGCATTGCGGCGCCACCAATGCCGCGCTCGAGGCCTCCAGCCAGAGTGGTTCTGCCTTGCAGAGTTGGCTCCGTTACCTGGAGGCGTCCGTACGCCGGTCCGCGGGGCTGCCCGACATCATCGATCCGGTGACCGGCATCAAGCTGTCCCCCGCCGACAAGTTGTCCGTCACGAACGTGGCAGTGCAACTGGAGAACCTGCGCAGCTTCGCCTGTGTCCGCAAGGCGGAGGAGGCAGGCCGGCTCGAACTCATCGGGCTGTACTTCGACATCGGCGCGGCCGCGGCCCGGTTTGGTGCTGGAGCGCGAGCCTTACCTGGTGCGCGCCGACGAGGAACTGGCCACCGCCGGCACCCCCACCGACCTCTGATCGCCGTCTCGTCTTCCGCCGCTCTGGCCGGCACCGGCGGGTGCGTTGTCCCGACGCACCCGTCGGCTGTCGAAGATCAGCAGCAACGGCAGCGCCAGCGCGATCGCGATCAGCCCGTCCAGCCAGTAGTGGTTCGCGGTCACCACGACCACCGCGAAGGTGATCACCGGATGCGCGATCCACACCCATCGCCAGCGCGACCGCGTACTGCGGATCAGGAACACCGCGACCATGAACGCCCAGCCGACATGCAGACTCGGCATCGCCGCGAACTGGTTCGCCGGCCCGCCGTCCGCGCTCGGGCCGTAGACCGACTGCCCGAGCATCACCCCGGTGTCGACCCAGCCGTGCTGCGGCAGCATCCGCGGCGGCGCCAACGGGAACACCATGTGCCCGATCAACGCCAGCCCGGTGAGTGACGCCAGCGCCCACCGCGCCTTGGCGTACTCCGCGGGGCGCCGGATCAGCAACCACAGCAGCACGATCGCGGTCAACGGGAAGTGCACGCTCGCGTAGTACCGGTTGGCGGAGCCGGCGAGATCGGGGACGCTCAGCGCGAGCCGCTGGACGACCGCCTCGCTCGGCAACCCGAGCCGCGCCTGCAGGTGGATCAGCTCGTCGGCATGGGCGAAAGCCGAGCCGGAGTGTTTCGCCGAGAGGTACCGGCCGAGGTTGTAGACGCCGAAAAGGATGGCGAGCAGAGCGATCTCGCGGCTGATCCGCCTGCGCCCGCGCCGTCGCGACGAGAGGTCCTCCAGCGGCCGATGGACCGGCTCGAGAGTCACCTGCGCCATGTCGCCCTCCCCTGCA
Source organism: Kribbella sp. VKM Ac-2568 (assembly GCF_004345365.1). GTDB lineage: Bacteria > Actinomycetota > Actinomycetes > Propionibacteriales > Kribbellaceae > Kribbella > Kribbella orskensis. The sequence goes on along the minus strand of NZ_SLVF01000015.1, from coordinate 70,587 downwards.
AACCGAACGTCCGTTCTCCGAGCTTCCAGCCTCGCGCCGGAAGCCCGTCCAGATCAAGAACGAACATTCGTTTTCACTGTGATCCTGGCCGCATCACGTCCAGCTCCCACCGCTACGATTTCCATCTTTTCAAATTATCGCAACCTGCAAATAGTTGCGAAGAATATGAACCAACTCACAACCGGTGTAGGTGGACGCGGTCGGTCAGGAGACGAGTGGGGAGGCCGCGAGGTAGGTGTTGCAGGCGGCCGGATCGCCGGTGTCGATGCCGGCCAGCGACCACCCGCCGTGATTCGCCCGTCTGCCGTGATCCCGCTCAGGGTCGTCCGTGTTGTGGACGAGGTAGTCGTACTCGCCGGCCCAGTCGGCGGTGATCGGGAAGGACTTCCGGTCCGCCGCCAGGTAAACCCCGGCCAGGCATGACGCCTGCAACTCGATCCGGCGACTCTCCTCCAGGGCAGCGTCGACGCCGTTCAGGTGGTACCGCGCCTGCAGGATCCCGGTCAGCGCCTGGTCGCCCTGCGAGCAGCCGGTGATGAGCAGCGCCAGACAAAGGCAGGCGGCAGCCGGCCCGGAGCCCCGTGTGATCACCGGCTGACGATATCCGGTGGGCGTCGGGCAGACTGCCGCCTGACACAGTCAGACGCGGATTCGGCGGGAGGCGACCAGGGTGGTGCCGGTGTAGCCATCGGCGCGGAGGAGTTGGGGTGAGGTGACGTCGATGATGTCGATGCTGATCGGGTCGTCGTCCAGGTCCTCGGAGCTGATCGGGCGGTCGTCGAGGTACAGGTCCACCCGGTCGATGCCGTCCACGTCCAGCTCGACCGTCAGCGTCGTACCGGCGAGTGAGGTCGTCACCCCGAGCCGGCGGACCGGCATCGCGGCTAGCAGGGCGCCCGCGGCGTCGAGCAGGTCCACGTTGCCGTCCAGCAGGTCCGCCCGGGTCATCTGGTGGGTCGCGTGCGGCCGCACCCCGAGGTCCTCGACCGGAGTACCGGACAGCTCACCGACGCGCAACGTACGCCGGATCGCGACCCGCATGTTCGCCCCGTTCGGCAACGCCTCGTACGGCGAGGTCGGGTCGGGTGGCGGCGGCTCGTTCAGCAGGGTGGCGAGGAGTCCGTGCGTCCAGACGTTCGCGCCACCCGCGCCGGTGTTGTCGTCGACGCCTAGGATCATGCCGATCTCGTGGTCGGCGAACCCGGCGGCGAAGATGTCCGTCGCCGAGTAGCACCGCGCGTCGGTGACGAGCACCACCGGGCCGTAGTACGTCTGGCCGAGGTCGTTCGCGCCGTCCTCCGGGGTGATCGGCTTCGCCGCGGAGTACCCGGCGCCCGTCTCGGTGGCCAGGTCGAGCGAGTCGAACCACGGTCCGAGGTCGATCCCGGCCGGGTTGTCCTTGTGGCGACGGCAGATCCGCAGGTTGAGCGGACTGCTGATGAACTGGACCGGCTCGGGCGAGATCCGGCGCGGCGTCATCGTCTGCAGGGTGTACTCGCTGGCGAAGATGTGGCCGCCGCCGTTGTCGCGGACGTCCACGATCAGCCCGTTCTGCGGCAGCACCGCGGCGAGCCGGACGAACTCGTCGCGGAAGGCGACCGGGTCCGTCACGCTGAAGGTGAAGATGCGCAGGTGGCCGAAGGTGCCGTGCGACGTGACCACCTCACGGGCGCGGAAGACGCCGGGCATCGTGGTGGGCAGGTCCGCGCCACTGACCGCGGCCGGCTTCGCCAGCTCGGCCGAGCTCTGGCCCTGCTCGAGGTCGACGACCTCGCGGACGTAGAGCGCCTTCTTGGCGCGCGCCTTCTCGTCGGAGTCCAGGTCGAGCCCCATCGCGGCCGAGGCCGGCGTGACCGCGTCGAGGTCGGTCATCGGCGGCAGGTTGGTCGTCACCTTCCACTGCTCGCGCAGTTCCTGGGCCGAGCCGTCCAGACCGATGTAGCTCAACGTCACCCAGTCCTCGTCCGGCGGCGACTGGATCACCAGCGGGCGAAGCGTCAGCGACTCGAGCCCGCGAGCCAGGTTCGCCGCGTCGTTGCTGCCGGCAAACTGGGCGCCGTTCAGCGCCACCGCACGCGCGATCGGCGTACCGTTCCAGTGCGTCACCTCGGCACCCGCGCCGAACTGCGGAGCCGTGTACCCCGTGACGGTCTGGGTGATCAGATAGTGGTCGCCGGTGACGTCGTGGCACTTCTCGATCATGAACGGCAGGAATGCGATCTTGCCGGCGAACGGCGACGGCAGCAGGTAGTTCGTGTGCAGGTCGCGGACCGAGTGGAAGATGCTCGACATCTGCCGGTGGAAGATCCACTCGGCTTCCATCGTCTCCGCGGTCTGCCGCTCCATCCGGGCCCGCATCACCCGCAGCCGTTGCAGCGGGTTGACGGCGTGCATCGCTGCCTTCAGCGGCAGGTGCACGTAGTTCTGCTCGAGCAGCAACAGGGCCTGGTCGACGAGCAGCTTGCGCTGCCCGAGAGTGAGGCTGCCGGCCGATCCCAGGAACTGCGGCAACGGGACGACCGCGGCCTCTTCGGCCTTCCTGGCGGTCGTTCTCGCTGCTGCCTTCGTGGCGGCGACGGTCTTCCTGGCTGTCGTTCTGGTGGCTGCGGGCTTGGTGGCCTTGCTGGTGCCCTTGGTCTCTGGCGTGACGGTCTTGCGTGGTTGCGACATGGCTCCCCCAACGGGGCGACCCCTCCCCGGGCCGCTGTCCTCCCACCGTCCGCCGCCCCCCGAACGATGTCAACGCCTCCGCTCGGGCACGTTGCCGTCGGCGGTGCGACGCATCAGGAGGGAACGGCCGACCTGATCGGTGAAGCCGAGCGGCGGTAGAACGGCACGAGGTCCGGCTGACACACGAGCTCGACGCTTCGTACATCGACGAGCTTCGGATGCCGAACGACGGAGTCCATGGGAAGGGCACCCGCTCCGCCTCAACACCAGAGTGCACAGACACCTCAGTCCAGGTCCCCAGAAGGTGTCCGAGGTTCCCACGACAACACCGGCCGCCGGCCGTCACGCCCCCAAGAACGTGTCCGCGATCTGTCCGCACCCCACCACCCCACGCCACCGGCCCCCAACCCGGCGACCGGCCTCCCGGTGACGGGTCGTTCGGCCGCTGGCGCCTTGCAAGCCGCCAGTCGGCGAACAACCCGCCAGTGGACCCGCCACGAGCCACAAGCCGGCCGAACAACCCGCCAGCCGGCTAACAACCTGCCAGTGGTCGAACATCCCGCCAGCACCAACCCCTGGAATCGGCGCAATCACCTTGCACAGGGGGCGAAACCCACCTCGGGGGCTGCTCGCGGACCGAACGACAGGTAGTGGTCGCCACACCCACCACCCCCCGCAGGTCGCCCACGCCTGGAACCACCGCGATCCGGCCGGTACTACCTGTCTCTCGGTACACCCAGCCCTGAAAACACCACCCCGAGCCGGCTCACACCTCCCCGCGGGATCCGCGTAGCTGCGTCCTTCCCTGGTCGGGATGGGGTGCGTCAAGAGTCGAGCTTGCTCGATCCCGAAGGGACGCCAAAGGCGCTCTTGACGCACCCCATCCCGACTAGAACACTCACGCAGCGGAGACCGCGAACCACCCGCCACTCACGCCGGGACGAACACCCGCACCCATGCCGGACGAACCACCCGCGCGGCACGCCGGACGAACCACCCGCGCGGCACGCCGGACGAACCAGCCGCACGTATGCCGGCACGACCACCCGAACTCATGCCAGGACGACCGCCCAGCACCGCCAGCGGAACACCTGCACCTGCACCGCGGGGCAGAGGTCGAGCCGGAGCCGGTTGCCTCAGCCACTCGGGTAAATGGGCGGGGGCGGGCGCTGACGCCGCGGGCGTGGGTGGCTGTGTGTGTGGCGGCGGGTGGGGTTGACCGGTGGGGCTGTAAGGATGGGGCGATGAGTGAGGTTTGGGACAACATCACCAGTGCGCAGCCTGAGGCTTCTTTGCGGCTGGTGATTGTGACCGGGGTTGTTGCGTTGTTGCTGATCGCGTGGCGGCCGGTTTGGCGGCATACGCGGCAGGTGGTGACGATTGCCCACGAGGGAGCGCATGGACTGGTCGCCGCGCTGGCAGGGCGGAAGCTCTCCGGGATCCGGTTGCACTCGGACACCTCTGGGGTGACTGTCTCGCGGGGCAAGCCGGATGGACCAGGCATGATCGCTGTGCTGCTCGCCGGATACCCGGGACCAGCGCTCTTCGGTCTCGCAGCCGCCTTCGTCCTGAGCCGCGGCTATGCGGTCGGGCTGCTTTGGGGGCTCCTGCTCGCGCTGGTACTCCTGCTGCTGCAGATCCGGAACCTCTTCGGCCTCTGGTCGGTGCTTGCCTTCGGCACCTTGGTCTTCGCGGTCTCCTGGTGGGGCTCGGAGCAGGTCCAGTCCGGTTTCGCTCATCTGCTGACGTGGTTCCTGCTGCTGGCCGCGCCGCGCGCAGTACTGGAGCTCCACCACTCCCGCCGGGGCGGCGCCGGCCGGAATTCCGACGCCGACCAACTCCGCCGCCTGACCGGTGTCCCCGCCCTCCTCTGGGTCACCTTCTTCGCCCTCCTCACCCTCGCCTGCCTGGCCGTCGGCGTCACCTGGTCCGGCGTCCTCCCCAGCTGAACGGGAACCGTCTCGCCGAACCCACGAAGTCGCCGGGCTGCTTAGCTGATACTCGGGACCGTCCGGTACGCCGGTACGCGGGCGGAGGCTCAGCACATGACGGGGACTGAGCAGGGTCAGCGTTGGGCGGGTGGGAGGGTGACGCCGAAGCCGGTGACTGCGAGGCGGAGGAGGACTTGGCCGGGACGGAGTAGGTCGGCGATCTTGGCGGCGCTGAGGAGCTCGAGCTCAGCCAGCCGGACGGCGTACGCGTCAGGTCCTTCGGCGCGAGCCCGTTGCAGTTCGGTGGTGTTGTGCCAGACCTTCTGCCGGGACTCGCGCAGGAATCGCTGCGACGACAGCCGATTGAGCGGGGTGAGCACCCGGTCGAGCAGACTCTTGGCGCTGGTCGCGGACAACTGGTCGTCCTCCGCGCCTACCCGGGAGGCGAGAACAGCGTCGATCCGCTCGTGGTCGCGACGGCGCCGGTCCATCAGCACCCGGTCGGCGAAGTCGTCGTCGCTGATCACCGCCAGCAACGCCTGCGGCAGGTCGTAGTTCACGTGGGCGTTGATCCCGAGCAACACGTGGAGCAACGGCGGCAGTTCCGCGGGCGCATCGAAGGCCAGCCGCCATGGCCGCGCCACCGCGTGGCCGGCCAGCTCCAAGTCGTGCGCGTCCAGGTACAGCTCGGCGAACCTCACGTCCCAGGCATCGACCCAATCCGGGTCCTCGAAGCGCGCCTGCTCGATGGCGTCGCCGACCGCCTTCGTCGTGCGCAGATAGGTGCCGAGGAAGATCCGCCGGTGCGCCGGCTCGGCCGGCAAGGCGTCGAGGCGGCACTGCAGCCGGCCGACGACTTCGGCGACCCCGGCGGCGGGCGGCTTATCATCGTCTGACGCCATCGAGATTCTCCTAGGGGGGAGGGACCATGCGTACCGCTGAGCCAGGCCCCCCGTCGTTCGACCCTGTCGTCGTGGGCAACCGCGAGGCGGAAGCCTGGTCTTCCTACTACCGCCACGAGTGGCGCCGCTTCCTCACCGCGTCCGTCGGGATGGTCGGTGCCGCCTTCGGGATGGGTCCCCGCCGGACCCTGGAAGGCGCCTGGTACGTGCTGCGCGCCAACCAGTTATGGGCACCGTACCCCGACAACCAGGCCGACGGAGCCGAGGATTACATGCGTCGTTTCTACGAGCTCGTCGTGGTGTACGACGGACTCACGCTTGATCCGGCGAAGGCCGCCCGGCTCGAAGTGGAGTGGTGGCGGATCCACCGGGAACACCAGCACGACGACGAGGTGACGATCGACCAACTGGAAGCCGCCCTGGTCGACCTCTACTCGTACGCCTACAGCACGGACCGGGACACCGTCCGCCCGGCTGCATTGAAGCGGGTCGAGGCGATGCACCTGTCCGATCGCTGGGTCAGAGCAGGCTGCCATCGCGACGACCCGCTGCTCGCTGCCGAGCGCCGCGCACTCGTTGCGTCGTACACCGCCCTTCGCGACGCGATGGAACGAATGGGCTAGCTGTGCTTGGAGCTCAGGCGAAGCCACCCGTGATCAGGCGCGGCCGCCGGTGATCGGGCGGGAGCGCTGGTCGGTGCCGGGGCCGCCGTACGGGTAGTCCGCAGCGCCCGGGTCGCTCGCCTCGTCGAGCTGCTTGGTCTCCTCGGCACTGAGGTGCAGATCGGCCGCGGCCAGGTTGTCATTCAGCTGGTCGGTCGTCCGCGCACCCAGGATCACCGAGGTGACCGCGGGCCGGTCGACCAGCCAGGAGAGAGCGACCTGGGCCATCGAGATCCCGCGCGCCTCGGCGATCGCACGAACCGCGTCGACCACATCACGGACCCGCTGGTTCTTGCTCCGGCGGTGCCACGACTCGACGCCGCGGTCGGGGTCCTCGCCCAGCCGGGTCGCGCCGGTCGGCTCCTCGTCGAACGAGTACTTGCCGGTCAGCCAGCCACCGCCCAGCGGCGACCACGGCAGCAGACCGAGCTTGTTCTCCAGCGCGGCCGGGACGATCTCCCACTCGATCTCACGGACGAGCAGGTTGTACTGCGGTTGCAGCGTGACAAGTGGCGCCCAGCCCTGCCGGTCGATCAGGTCGGCCGCCTTCTGCAGCTGCCACCCGGTGAAGTTGGAGACGCCGCCGTACACGATCTTGCCGTCCCGTGCCGCGTCCTCGAGGAAGCCGAGGGTCTCCTGCAGAGGCGTGACCGGGTCCCACGCGTGCAACTGGTACAGGTCGACGTAGTCCACGCCGAGCCGGCTGAGCGACGCGTCGAGCGCGCGGCGGAGGTGGACCCGGGAGGTGCCGACGTCGTTCGGCCCGTCGCCGGTCGGGAATCGTCCCTTGGTCGCTACGACCATGTTGTCGCGCTGGGAGCTCTTGCCGAGCCAGCTGCCGACGATCTGCTCGGACACGCCGGCCGAGTACACGTCGGCGGTGTCGATGAAGGTGCCGCCGGCCTCGACGTACCGGTCGAGCTGCTCGCGCGCGCCCTCCTCGCTGGTCTCGTTGCCGAAGGTCATCGTGCCGAGCGCGTAGGTGGAGACGACAGCGCCGCTGTTGCCCAGAGTGCGGTATTCCACAACTGCTCCTCGATCGAGAGAACAGGCCCCCGCGGCGAACTGCTCCGGCGTGGGAACCAGGTGGTCGTCACCACACTAGGTCGTGTCCGGCAATTCCCCGCAGCGGGCCTGGTCCGGGCCGGAAGACGTTTCCCGAGGTGGTTGCCGGGCACTGTCCGAGGCGGCAAGTAGCCTGGCGGCCTCGGTGCGACGAAGGGGAATTCGATGAACACCAGCGAACTGCTGATCGACGCGTTCGGCCGGATCAAGGAGGTCGTGCACGAAGCCGTCGACCGGCTCGACGACAAGCACCTCGGCATCCGGCCGGACGGCACCGGCAACTCCATCGCCTGGCTGGTCTGGCACCTGACCCGGATCCAGGACGACCACCTGGCCGACGCCGGCGGCTACGAGCAGGTGTACACCGCCGACGGGTGGCACGACCGGCTCGGCCTCCCGTTCGACCCGTCCGACACCGGCTACGGGCACAGCGCCGAGGACGTCGCCGCCGTGAAGGTCCCCGCCGTCCTGCTCGCCGGGTACTACGACGCCGTGCACGCGCGGACCACCCGATTCCTGGAAGGGCTGTCCGACGAGGACCTCGACCGGATCGTCGACAAGCGCTGGACCCCGCCGGTGACGTTGGGCGTGCGGCTGGTCAGCGTGATCGCCGACGACCTGCAGCACGCGGGTCAGGCGGCGTACGTGCGGGGGCTGCTCAGCTGAGCTGCGACGTTCAGCCGCGGGGTCGCCCTCGGCTGAGGGTCGACGTTCAGCTGCGGGTCGCCCTCAGCTGAGGGTCGTTTTCCAGAGGCTGGCCGGTCCGTCGGCGGGACCCGCCAGCAGGTAGAGCGTCTTACCGATCAGCGCCACGTCCTTGACGGCACCTGTTGGGCCGTCGGTGCCTTCCGAGCCGGTGGAGTCCTGCACGGTCCAGCTGTCGTCGTGACCGCTGACCACCTTCACCTTGTTGCCTTCAGCAACGACCTGGTAGACGCGACCGCTGTCGACGACCGGTGGCGGCACCTTGTCCTTGTCCCCGACGGTGATCCCCGGCACGTTCTTCAGCCGCTTCCCCTGGGAGCCGCCGTCGGCCGACGACCCGTTGGCCGGCGTGCTCGGCAGTTGCCAGATCGCCAGCTTGCCGTCGACGTACCCCGAGATCGTGCAGAGGTCCGCCGTGCAGCTGACGGTGTTCGCCTGGCTGCGGTTGCCCGGCTCTGGCAGGGCGATACCTGACCAGCCCTGGTTGACGGTGGTCGATCGCCAGACGGCAGCCTCCTGCTGGACGACGTTCGGAGCCAGCCGGACCTGTGATCCGACGAGCACGAGTTGCCGGCCGGACGTCGTACCGAAGCTCGGTCCCACCAGCAGCGCCGGCGTACTGCGGAGGGCTGTCCCAGTAGAGTCCTGCCGGTTCCACTTGTCGCCCTGCGGCAACCAGATCGCCGCGTCCAGACCAGCCAGGCCACCCCACGACCCGGCGAGCGCCTCGCCGGCCGGGGTGATCAGCGCGGAGTACAGCGCACCCGCGGTCTGTCCGCCGAAGGTGTTGAACTCCTGCGGGTGCTCGGTGAGGGCGGTCGTCGAGCCGGTCCAGACCGTCCAGCGGGTGTTGGAATGTGCGCCGCCCGATGCGCCACCCAGGGCGAGCAGTCGCCGGCCGTCGTACGCGATCGACTGCCAGGTCGCCTCGAACGCGTACGGGCTCTTCGGCTCGACCTTGATCTCCTGCCGGCCACCGTCCTGCTTCTGCAGCAGCAACCGCGGGACCACCTTGGCGCCGCGGTCCCGGAGCCCGATCAGCAGGTCGGTCCCCTGCCCGGTCAGTACTACGGGCTCGGCCGGCAGGTCGACCTTCGTCCAGGCGATCGCCTGGGGTGGGGTGGCCTTGTCCTCGCTGCACGCCGTCGCCGTGATCGCGACGCTCAGGAGCACGGCCGCCAGGCTGACGGCCTTTCTCGAGTTCTTCCGCATCGACGCCCGCTCCGCACTCAGCGGTTCTGCGGGAGCTTGGTGGTGCGCTTGCGACCGCCGCGCGGCGCAGACGGCGGCGGCACGACCGGACCGATGTCGCCGTCGGGCGCCACGTCCAGGTCGATGATCACCGGCGCGTGGTCGCTCGGCCCGGTTCCCTTGCGGGCCTTGCGATCGATCCAGGCGGCCTTGACCCGTTCGGCCACCGGATCCGACGCGAGCATCAGGTCGATCCGCATCCCGAGGTCCTGGTGGAACATCCCGGCGCGGTAGTCCCAGTAGCTGAACACCCGCTCGTCGGGCCACCGGTCCCGGACCACGTCGTGCAGCCCGGTCGACATCAGGTTCGCGAGAGCCTGCCGCTCGGGGGCGGTCACGTGCGTGGAGCCGACGTAAGCGGCAGGGTCGAAGACGTCGGCATCGGTCGGGGCGATGTTCATGTCGCCGCAGACGATCGCCTCAGCCGGGCCGTCGGCAACGACTTCCTTCAGTGCGGCGAGCCACTCGAGCTTGTAGCGGTAGTGGTCCGAGTCGGGCACCCGGCCGTTCGGCACGTACAGCGAGTGCACCCGGATCCCGCCGCAGGTCGCCGCGACCGCCCGCGCCTCCGGGTCGGGGAATCCCGGTGCTCCCGCGACCCCCTTGACGACGTCTTTCAGGCCGACCTTGGAGAGCAGGGCGACACCGTTCCACTGCACTTCGCCGTACAGGGCGGTCTCGTAGCCGCGGCCGGACAACTCCTCGCCGAGCAACTTCGTGAAGGCGTCGTCCGCGAGCTTCGTCTCCTGCAGACAGACCACATCGGGCTGCCGTTCGTCCAGCCAGCCCAACAACCGCGGCATCCGCTGCTTCACCGAGTTGACGTTCCAGGTAGCTACTCGCACCCGCCCTACGTTAGCCCTCTCAAGAGCTCACCGCGCTGCCTTTCAGGCGATCACCGCGTGAGGCCGCTGCGTCGAGGCAGAGCGGGATCACATCGCGCGCTGGTGCCCTTGGAGTACGCGTCGGCCGTGTCGCAGCCGTGGGGGTGTACCGCATCAGACTCGCTTCGCGTTCAGTTCGGCCAATGCGTCGAAGGCGCGTTTGCGGCGCCAGGTGCCGTCTGGACTCGTGGCGACCAGCCCGTACGCCGAGAGGTCGAGGTCGTGGGCCGGGTCGTCCGGGTCGTGCGGCAGTTCGTAGCCGGCGAAGCTGAACCAGAAGGCGGCCGCGTCGATCTGGTCGAACACCTCGGCCAACTCCTGCAGATACGTCACCTGTTCCTCCTCGTCTCGCTCGTAGTGCCCGTTGATGACCGGTGGGTCGACCGAGCGGTCGACGATCATCCAGCCGGAACCGCCGCGGTCGGCGGCTCCTCGATAGGTGGCGCAGCCGAACTCCGTGACGGCGAGCGGCTTACCCCACCGCGACCGCTCCGCCACCTGTTCGCGGAAGGTCGATGCGTTCTGGGCATCGCGGTAGGCGTCGAGGGAGACGATGTCGAACAGGCTCCAGTCGACGTCCTCCCACATCCCGGCGGCGTAGGTGATCCGGCCGCCGAACTCACTGCGCGCCGCCTCGGCGATCTGCCCCTGCACCTGGCCCCAGCGCTCGAGCCCCTGCTGCATCCGGGCCAGCTTCTCCGGATCCGTCCAGGTGGTCTGATCCATCATCGTTCCCAGCCGCTCCTCCATCGTGTCCCCCGGCACGAACCCCTTGCACGACAAGGAGATCTCGAACCCGAGCACCAGCACGACCTCCGGCGAGGTCGCCTCCGGCGGGGCCTCCCCCGGCTGCTCACCGCCTTCTTCAGCGGATGCGCTCGGCCCTTCCGCCTGTACGCCTTGGGTGGCTGCGTCGGTTCGCAGGTGCTCTGCCTGGGTCGCTGCGGCGGCGAGAAAGGCGATCAGCTCGTCCGGTTCGAGGTCCGTGGCGACCGGCGAGAACCAGAGGTCCAGGCCGGCGGCGAGTGCTTCTGCTCCGGCGACGGCCAGCCGATCCAGGTGGCTGCCGCTCAACCGGACAGCCTTCGCGTGCAGTTCGTCAGCGATGACCCGCAGTTCGCGGCGTGCCGTCGCCTGGTCGAAGACCGAGCGAGTTGTCCGCCCTTCGACTTCCATTCCCGTGTCGTAGTTCACCCCGATGGCTCGCATGGCCTGACACTCTAGCAGTCAATCTCATACTCAGTATGTCTTTTATCCGAGTATGCTCAGCGGATGGAACAGCAGGGTCGCCGCGAGCGGAAGAAGGCCGCGGTCCGGACGCACATCTCCGACATCGCCACCGCCCTGTTCCTCGAGCACGGCTTCGACGAGGTGTCGGTCTCGCAGATCGCCGAGGCCGCCGACGTCGCCAGGCCCACCGTCTTCGCGCACTTCCCACGCAAGGAAGACCTGCTGTTCGACCGCTACCCGGAGACCGAGGCGATGTTCGTCGCGGCTGTGCGCGACCGCCAGGCCACGACCTCCGCGGTACGGGCGATCTCCGACCTGCTGGTCGAGCTGGCCGAGGCGGGGCATCCCGCGGCGGCGATGCGTCCCCGGTTCGCCAGTTTCTGGCGGCTGGTCGCGGGGTCACGCGCGCTTCAGGCGCGAGCCCGGGAACTCGCCGAGATGCTCGAAGACGCGGTCGCCGCAGCGATGGCCGCCACCAACGTCGCCCAACCGCGGTTGACCGCCGCGCTGACGGCCGCGGCGTACCGGACCGTGCATCTCGAGTCGATCCGCCAGATCCTGGCCGGCGACACCCCGACCGACCATGTCGCCAGGATCCGCGCGACCCTCGCGCTCGTCGACGAACTCCCCTCCTCCGCGACCCAACCCGCCCAGCTCCCCTGACCTCCGGCCGGACAGGGTCCTGCCCCTGGCTCCGGAGAGGATCCTCACCTCGGTCCCGGACAGGATCCTCACCTCGGTCCCGGAGAGGAGCCTGACCTCGGTCCCGGACAGGATGGGGAGGTGCCGAGACTTCCTGGACTTGTCGTCAGCGATCACCTGTTCACCGTTCCGCTGGACCACGCGCGACCCGACGGACCGACGATCGAGGTGCTGGCGCGCGAGGCCGTCGCCTCGACGAAGGTGGACTCGGACCTGCCCTGGCTGGTCTACCTGCAGGGCGGACCAGGCATGTCCGCACCTCGGCCGATGGCCGCGAGTGGCTGGCTCGAACGCGCCACCCGCGACTACCGAGTGCTCCTGGTCGACCAGCGCGGCACCGGCCGCAGTACTCCGGTCACTCCTAGAACGGCAACAAGCAGAACTCCCGACGAGCTGGCGGCGTACCTGCGTCACTTCCGCGCGGACTCGATCGTCAAGGACCTCGAGCTCATCCGCGCCGAGCTCAGCCCGGGCGAGCCGTGGACGACGCTTGGCCAGAGCTACGGCGGCTTCATCACGCTCACCTACTTGTCGCAGGCGCCCGAGGGTCTCCGCGCCAGCCTGATCACCGGCGGTCTCCCCGGCCTCGACGCCACCGCCGACGACGTCTACAGCCGCACGTATCCCCGCGTCCGCGCGAAGACCGAGGCGTTCTACCGGCGCTATCCCGAGGACGTCGACCGGGTCCGCCGGATCGCGGATCACCTACGGGACAACGACCTACGGCTTCCGGACGGTGATCGGCTGACCGTCAGGCGGTTCCAGACCCTCGGGTTCGGGCTCGGCATGGGCGACTACGCGGAGGCGCTGCACTGGGCGGTCGACGAGGCCTGGGACGGCGACGAGTTGTCACGCGGCTTCCTGCGCTGGGCGATGGGCCGCACCACGATGGGACTCGAGCCGATCTTCGTGGTGCTGCACGAGAGCATCTACGCCCAGGACGAGCGACCGACCAACTGGGCGGCCGCCCGTCTGCGGCCGCCCGAGTTCGGCGAGGACGCGTCTCCCCTGCTGTTCACCGGCGAGATGATCTACCCCTGGATGCTGCAGGAAATGGATGGCCTGCAGCCCTTCGCGGAGGCGGCCGACCTGCTCGCCACCGCCACCGACTGGACACCCCTGTACGACGTCGCGCGGCTGCGGGACAACCGCGTCCCGGTGGCCGCGGCGATCTGGCACGACGACATGTACGTCGACGCGAGCCTGTCCCTCACCACGGCCGGCCGGATCGGCAATCTCGTGACCTGGATCACCAACGAGTGGGAGCACGACGGCGGCCGGGCCTCCGGCGGCGCAGTACTGGACCGCCTCCTCAGCCTCAGCGCCGACCTGCCACCCGTCTGACCGTCCGCTCAGCGCCGACCACCGCGCCCACTCCCAGAACAACAACCGCAGACTCCGCGACGTGGCCGCCGACATCATCACCCGCCTCACCGGCCACCCACCCACCTCCAGCCGCTCCCTCGACACCACCGACCCCTCGCTCAGCGAACAAGGTGAGCAATCGGACACGTGAGAAACGCCCCAGAGCGCTCTGATTGGGAACCGGAGCCTGCTCCACTAAAATGGAGGCATAGCTCCGGTTCAGGAGTGAGGGTTCGAGAGGACAGTGCAGGGATGAACGACACGGTGACCATCGGCGGCGACCTCACGGTGAACCGTCTGGGGTACGGCGCGATGCAGCTGACCGGCAGGCAGGTGTGGGGTGAGTACCCAGATCGCGACGGTGGCATCGACCTGCTCCGCCGGATCGTCGACGCGGGGGTGAACTTCATCGACACGGCCGACGTCTACGGACCCCACACGAACGAGATCCTGATCCACGACGCGCTCCACCCGTACCCCGAGGGTCTGGTGATCGCGACCAAGGGTGGCTTCGTCCGGGGCGGATTCGAGCTCTCCACCCTCGATGCCGTCGGGAACAAGAACTACCTGCGGCAGAGCGCCCGGCTCAGCGCACGGCGACTCGGCGTCGACCAACTGGACCTCTACTACCTGCACAGCGGCCAGGCGACGGACGTGCCGTTCGAGGAGCAGGTCGCGACCCTCGCCGAGCTGCGGGAAGAGGGGCTGATCAGGCACATCGGGCTGTCGAACGTCACTCTCGACCAGTTCCGTCAGGCCCAGCAGATCGTCGAGATCGCAGCCGTCACCGCGCACTACAACGTGACCGTGCGCACCGGCCAGGACCTGTTCGATGCAGCCGAGAAGACAGGCGCTGTGGTGTCGCCGTGGCACCCGGTGTCGCTCACCGATGGCGACAAGACCGAGCAAGCGGCCGCAGTACTCGAGCCCATCGCGAAGCAGTACGGCGTGAGCCTGCGCCAGGTCGCTCTTGCCTGGCAGCTTCAACGTTCTCCCGCCGTGCTGCCGATTCCCGGCACGACCAGCTTCGAGCACTTCCAGGAGAATCTCGCGGCCGCGGCCATCACCCTCGCGCCGGAGGAGATGGCGGCGATCACCGGGATCGCCGGCTGAGCGGAGGCACCCCTTCGGCATCGGTCGGGACTCGATTCGGGCTCGTTCACTCGCGTCCCTTCCGGCGAAGACGCATACTTGAGGTCTGATGGAGTCCTCCCGCGCGACGACGCGTCGTCACCTGCCCACCAGTCCCTTCAAGCCCCGCGTGCCTGACCCGATCAAGGTTTTCGAGGTCGGCGAGCGCGTGTCCCACGACAAGGAAGGCCTCGGCCGGATCAGTTCCGTCGACGGCACCACCGCGGTGGTCGTCGACTTCGGAGCAGGTCGCCTGCTCCGGGTCGTAGCCCCCTTCGCCAAGCTCCACTCGCTCTGACGAACCCTCCCCATCCGCCACGGGCCGCGGCCTTCCGGGGCCGCGCCGCTGGCTGCTCCCCCGTGCGCTCTGACCGGCTGACACGGCGACGGCTCGATGCCTCGATGACTACGCAGTGAACACCTCCCGCTGACAGTTGGTGATTACGCCTGCCTGTTGTGCCGAGTGACCTGAACCCGCCAACGACCGTGCGACCGGGACCTGCTCTGCGTTGACGGAGCTCCTGGTCAGGTGCTGAGCACCCCGGCATAACGCAGTACGAGAAGAAGGGCCGGTGTCCACGACGGACACCGGCCCTTCTGTCGCACGTCAGC
The DNA here is from genome assembly GCF_004345365.1 of Kribbella sp. VKM Ac-2568. GTDB lineage: Bacteria > Actinomycetota > Actinomycetes > Propionibacteriales > Kribbellaceae > Kribbella > Kribbella orskensis. Next base: position 55,477 of record NZ_SLVF01000015.1, on the reverse strand, counting down.
CGCGTACGCCGTACAGGTACTCCAGGGCGAGCTGGTCCAGCTGCTCGAAGGCCATGCCGCGGCGGCCGGCTTCCTCGGGGTCGAAGTCCTCGGCCCGCAGGGTCGCCACCGTCTCGCCGGCCGCGAGCGAAGGCTGCGCGAGCTGGTCCACCCGGGCGTCGGCCAGCGCCTGCTGGACAGCGGGATCAGCGCGGAACGCCCGCACCTTGTCACGCAGGATCAGGTAATTGGTCATGCAGCCGGCGGCCGACGCCCAGACGCCGTCCATGTCCTCGGTGCGCGGAGGCTTGAAGTCGAAGTGCCGCGGGCCTTCGTAGCCACCGTGCTCCAGGATGTCGACCGTCCAGAACGCACCGCGCGCGTTGCCCGCACCGAACCGCAGGTCCTGGTCGAAGCGCGGGCCGGTCTGACCGTTGAGGTCGGCGTGGAACAGCTTGCCGTGCCACAACGCCTGAGCAAGGCCGTGCGCGTAGTTGAGTCCGGCCATCTCCTCGTGCCCGACCTCGGGGTTGAGGCCGACCCGCTCCGAGTGCTCGAGCTCATTGATGAAGGCCAGAGCGTGACCGATCGTCGGCAGCAGGATGTCGCCGCGCGGCTCGTTCGGCTTCGGCTCGATCGCGAACCGGATGTCGTAGCCCTGCTCGATCGCGTACGACCCGAGGATGTCGAACGCTTCCTTGTACCGATCGAGCGCGGACCGGATGTCCTTGGCGGCGCCGGACTCCGCGCCCTCGCGACCACCCCAGGCGACGAACGTCTCCGCCCCCAGCTCGGCGGCCAGGTCGAGCTGGTCGGCGGTCTTGCGGATCGCGTACCGGCGTACGTCGCGGTCGTTGTTGGTGAACCCGCCGTCCCGGAAGACCGGGTGGGAGAACAGGTTCGTCGTCACCATCGGTACGGCGAGGCCGGTCTCCTCCAGGGCCGCGCGGAACGGCTTCAGGTGGGCGTCGCGCTCCGCGGCCGTACTGCCGAACGGGAACACGTCGTTGTCGTGGAAGGTGATGCCGTAGGCGCCGAGCTCGCTCAGCTTGTGCACTGCCTCGGCCGGGTCGAGCACCGGCCGCACCGCACCGCCGAACACGTCGACACCTTGCCAGCCGACCGTCCACAGACCGAAGGAGAACTTGTCCTCACGGGTGGGTTCGAAGTCGGCATCGGTCATGGGATGTTCCTCATTTCTTGGGGCTGTAGCGACGAAGGCGGCGCTGCCTCCGCGGGGAGTCACACAGGGGAGGTCATTTGCTGAACCCGGCGGTGAGACCGCTCAGCAGTTGCCGCCGCCCGATCGCGTAGAGGATGACGATCGGCAACGTGCTCAGCACGACCGACGCCAGTACGGCCGGCACGTTCACGGAGTACTGGCCCTGGAATGTCCACAGTCCGAGCGGCAGGGTCCGCTTGTCCGGGCTCTGGGTCAGGATCAGCGGCAGCAGGAAGCCGTTCCAGACCGCGAGACCGTTGTAGATGCCGACGGTGACGAGCGCGGGTCGCGTGAGCGGCAGCGCGAGCGTCCGCAACATCCCCCACTCGGTGGCGCCGTCGACCCGCATGGACTCGAACAGTTCCTTGGGCACGTCGCGGATGAAGTTGGTCAGCACCAGCACCGAAAGCGGGATCGCGAACGCGATCGACGGCAGCATCAGCGCCAGCAGGCTGTCGTAGAGCTGCATCTTGATGATCAGCAGGTAGACCGGGATGATCGTCGCCTGCAGCGGGATCGCCAGCCCCATCAGGAACAGCCCGTTCGTCAGGGCGAGGAACCGGCTGCCGGCGCCGCGGACGATCGCGTACGCCGCCATGAACGCGATCGCGCCCGCCGGGATCACGGTGCCGGCGGCAACGATCACGCTGTTCAGGAAGAACCGCGGGAAATCGGACTCGATCACCAGTCGGTAGTTGTCCAGCGTCGGGTCCGTCGGCAGTGAGAGCGGGTTGTGGAGGTAGTACACGCTCTGGGCTTTGAAGCTGGTGACGACGACCCAGTACAGCGGGACCATCACGATCAGCAGCCAGACCCAGCCCGCGGTCCCGCCGAGCCAGTTCATCCGGAGCAGCTTGCGCCCCACCGGCACGCCGCCACCACCACCGGCCGGCCGGGCCGTCGTCGCCCGCGTTTCGCTGGTCACCACGGCCATGTCACATTCCTTCCATCTGGCTGGTCGTCAGGCTGCCACCGAGCCGGCGGAGCAGCAGCGCGAGGACCAGGCCGAGCAGGACGATGACGACCGCGATCACGCTGGCCAGTCCCATCTGGTTCGCCTGGAACCCCTGCTGATACATGAGCAGCGCGAGCACCCGGGTCGAGTCGCCGGGACCGCCTGCGGTCAGCACGAAGATCAGGTCGAAGAAGGTCAGCGACCCAACCACCATCAGCGTCGACGAGGTGATGATCGTGTACTTCAGCTGCGGCACCGTGATGCTGAAGAACTGCCGCACCCGCCCGGCGCCGTCGATCGCGGCCGCCTCGTACATCGACGTCGGGATCTGCCGGACACCGCCTTGGTAGATGAGCGAGTGGAACGGGATGAACTGCCAGGACACGATGAAGATGATCACCGCGATGGCGAGCTTGGCGTCGCCGAGCCAGTCCTTGGTCAGCAGCTCCAGGTGCAGGCCGGGGCCGAGGCCGAAGTTCGGGTCGAGCAGCGCCTTGTAGGTGATCGCGATCGCCGTCGAGCTGAGCAGCAGCGGGATGAAGAAGAGGACGGCGAGGAACGCGCGGTACCGCTGCCGGCCGGCCAGGAACACCCCGAGCAGCAGGCTCATCGGAGTCTGGACCAGCCAGGACAGGATCATGATCTCGAAGGTGACCCACAGCGCGTGGTAGAGCCCCGGATCCTTGAGCGCGGCCTGCCAGTTCGACACGCCGGCAGGGTTGATCGGGCCGAGACCGTCCCACTGGGTGAAGCTCAGCACGAGCACGCCGACCAGCGGCACGACGCCGAACACCGTGAACATCACCAGGGCGGGCAGCACCATCCAGGCCACCGGGCCGCTCCGCCCGGCGCCAGTGGCTGAGGATCGACCCACGGCCTGCGCGCCGGGCGGAACGACCGCCGTCACTTCCCGATCACCGCGTTCATGTTGCTCGCGAACTGCTGCGGGGTGACCGAAAGCTGGAACAGCTTGGCGATGTTGTCGAGCAGCGTCTCCGCGGCGGCCGGGCTGAGTGCCTGGTCCCACGACTGCGCGAAGCTCTTGGCGTTGGCCGAGGTGTCGTAGACGAAGTTCAGCCAGGCCTTGTCGTTCTCGTCGCTGACCGAGGAGAGCTTGTCCTTCGCGCTCTTCACGACCGGGATGTTGCCCGACTTGACCCACGCGTCCACCGACGCGTCGTCGAGGGTGTTGTTGGCCAGGAACTTCTTCGCGGTCTCCTTCTCCCCGTCGGTCGCCTTCGACGAGATCGACAGGTACTGACCCGGGTTGCCGACCGTGTTGCTCGGATCGCCCTTGCCGCCGTCGACCGGCGGGAAGTTCATGTACCCGAGGTGGCCACCGGTGACGAAGTCACCGCCGGAGGTCTTCATGTTGCCGTAGGTCCAGGCGCCGTGCAGCATCATCGCGGCCTTGCCGGTGAAGAGCAGGGCCTGGTCCGCGTTGGAGTCGGCCGTGATCGAGGAGAAGCCCTTGATGAACCCGTTCGCCTTCACCAGGTTCTGTACCTCGGTCAGCGCCTGGATCGCCGCCGGGTCGTTCCAGCCGTCGGCCTTGCCGTCGAAGATGTTCTGGAAGACCTCCGGACCGCCGATCCGGTCGAACAGGAACTCCAGCCACATCATGTTGGTCCAGCGGGACTGGCCGCCGAGCGAGAACGGCGCGATGCCCTTCTCGTTGAATTTCGGCACCAGGTTCATGATGTCGCCCCACGACTTCGGAGGCTCGGCGCCGATCTTCTCGAAGGAGCGCTTGTCGTAGAACAACACGATCGGCGTGGTCGTCTCGACCGGCATCGCGTAGATCTTGCTGCTCACGGTGGCCGCGCCGAACGCGGACGGGAAGATCCCGTTCTTCAGTTCGGCGTTCTGGCCGAACCAGCCGGTCAGGTCCTCGACCTGGTTGGCGTCGACGTAGCTCTTCAGGCCGCCACCGCCCCAGCCCCAGATCAGCGTCGGCGCCTGGCCGGCCCCGATCGCCGTCTTGATCTTCTGCTTGAAGGCGTCGTTCTGGAACTTGGTGGTCTTGATCTGGGTGCCCGAGTTCGCGTCGTTGAAGCGCTTGACCTGCGCGTCGCGGATGGCCTCCTGAGGCGCGCCGGTGAGGAACCAGTAAGAGGCGCCACTCGCTGTCGTGCCCCCCGTGGAACTGCCGCCGGAACTCTGCGGGCCGGACGTGCCGCAGGCGCTGAGACCGGCGGCGAGTCCGGCAGCGCCGGCGGTGAAGCGAAGGAAATTGCGCCGGGATGTCGTGATGGGATCCACCGTGATCTCCGTACTCCGTGGCCGTGGACCACTCCACGGCGCGTGGTTTTTCCAGGTGCGACGGCCATCGGCACGGCCTGGGCCGCCCCCTCGCCGACGGCTCCACGAGGTAGCGGAAGCACCTGCCGGTTAAAACTATGTTTCGTAACGTAGGTTTCGCTGGGGACGCTGTCAAGACCTTGAATCCAAGCCGTGACAGAGGCACAGTGTGAGCGCAGATGTGCTCAATCATCAGGAAAATGTGCCGGGATCAGCGAACCTCCCGGGTTACGATCAGACCACGCGAAAAGGTCGAAAACTTTCGATACTTCTCGGCTGTAACGATCGAATAACAGGGAGACTTTCGTGACGACCTCTACCTCCGCGCCGGCTGCCGGCGACCGCCCGTGGCAGAACACCGCGCTGACCGCGGAGCAGCGGACCGATCTTCTCCTGCAGGCCATGACGCTGGAGGAGAAGGTAGCCCAGCTCGGCAGCCGCTGGGCCGGCAACGACATGGCCGACGTCGAGGTCCCCGCCGAGGAGGCGATCAACGTCGCCCCGATGCAGGACGTCTTCGCGGCCGGCGGGAGCCTCTCGCTGGAGGACGCGAGCCGCCACGGACTCGGCCACCTCACCCGCGTCTGGGGCAGCGTCCCGCTCACGGTCGAGGAGGGTACGGCGGAACTCATCCGCCAGCACGAGGTCGTCCTCGAGGGATCGCGGCTCGGTGTCCCCGCGCTGGTCCACGAGGAATGCCTGACCGGCTTCACGACGTACGGCGCGACCGTCTACCCGACGGCGCTCGCCTGGGGAGCCACCTTCGACCCGGCCCTGGTGGAACGGATGGCCGCCGCGATCGGGCGGGACATGGCCGCCGTCGGTGTCCACCAGGGCCTCTCCCCCGTGCTCGACGTCGTCCGCGACTACCGGTGGGGCCGGGTGGAGGAGACGATCGGCGAGGACCCGTACCTCGTCGCGATGCTCGGTTCGGCGTACGTGCGAGGCCTGCAGGGTGCCGGGGTGCTCGCGACGCTGAAGCACTTCGCGGGGTACTCCGCGTCGCGGGCCGCACGCAACCACGGACCCGTGTCGATGGGCCGCCGCGAGCTGCTCGACATCATCCTGCCGACGTTCGAGACGGCGATCGCGACGGCCGGCGCGAGCTCGGTGATGAGCTCGTACTCCGACATCGACGGCCTCCCCGCGGGCGCCGACCCGTGGCTGTTCACCAAGCTGCTCCGCGACGAGTGGGGATTCACCGGCACGGTCGTCTCCGACTACTGGGCCGTGCCGTTCCTCGCCACGATGCACCACGTCGCCGCTGACACCGACGGCGCCGGCGCGTTGGCGCTCACCGCCGGTACCGATGTCGAACTCCCGGACACGATCGGCTTCGGCCCGGGTCTGGTCGAGCGAGTCAGGTCCGGTGAGCTCTCGGAGGATCTCGTCGATCGCGCCGCCCGGCGCCTGCTGCTGCAGAAGGTGGAACTCGGCCTGCTCGACCCGGACTGGAGCCCCAAGGACTCTGTCCAGCAAGGCGAAGTGGGCCTCGACTCGCCGGACAACCGCGCCATCGCCCGCGAACTGGCGGAGCGCTCCGTGGTACTGCTCGACGCCGGCTCGACGCTGCCGCTGCTCGGCGAGGATCGGCCCGCACTGCAACGAGTCGCTGTCGTCGGGCCCTGCTCGGGCGATCCCAAGACCTTCATGGGCTGCTACGCCTTCCCCAACCACGTCCTGCCGCGCTACCCCGACCGCGGGCTGGGAATCGACGTACAGAGCGGGGTCGACGCGCTCCGCCAGGAGCTCGAGGGCGTCGAACTCGTGCACGAGCAGGGCTGCACCGTCCTTGGGCAAGACCGGTCCGGTATTGCCGCGGCCGTCGAAGCGGCTCGCGGTGCGGAGCTCTGCATCGCGTACGTCGGCGACCTATCCGGCCTGTTCGGACACGGCTCCTCGGGCGAGGGGTGCGACGCCGAAGACCTGCGCCTCCCCGGCGTCCAGGCCGATCTGCTCACCCAACTTCTCGACACCGGTACGCCGGTCGTCGTGGTGGTCGTCTCCGGCCGGCCCTACGCCCTGGGTGATTTCGCGGACCGCCTGGCAGGCCTCGTCCAGGCCTTCATCCCCGGCCAGGAAGGCGGCGCCGCGATCGCCGGTGTGCTCAGCGGGCGGGTGGTGCCCGGTGGCAAGCTGCCGGTCCAGATCCCCCGGCACGTTGGCGGCCAGCCCGGCACCTACCTGCAGCCCGCGCTCGGCAGTGTGGAGAGCGCCGGCATCAGCGGTCTCGACGTGGTTCCGCTGTACCCCTTCGGATTCGGCTCCTCCTACACGACCTTCGAGGTCGACGACCTGCGCCTCAGCGCGACCGAAGTACCGACCGACGGCGAGTTCACTGCGACCGTCCGGCTCCGCAACACCGGCGCCCGGGCCGGTGACGAGGTCGTTCAGCTGTACCTGCACGACCTGGTCGCCCAGGTCGCCCGGCCGCTGAAGCTGCTGACCGGCTTCGCGCGGGTCTCGCTGGAGCCGGGCGAGGCGATGGATGTCTCGTTCCGCGTCCACACGGACCGTACTGCGTACACCGGGGCCGACCTGGTCCGGATCGTCGAGCCCGGCGAGCTCGAAGTACTGGTCGGCACCTCGTCGGCGGACCTGCCGTGCCGCGGCACCGTGCGGCTGACCGGAAATGTGCGAGCAGTCGGTCACGATCGTACGATGGTGACCCCAGTCGACCTGACGCCGATCACCGGCGAGGCCTCCAGAGCCGGAGGAGGAGCGTGAGGAGGTGCCGCCCTTGAGAAGCCGCGTCACCCTGGCCACGGTCGCCAGCTCCGCGGGCGTGTCGGTCGCGACTGTCTCCAAGGTGCTCAACGGGCGCAGCGACGTCTCCGAGTCCACCCGCGCGCGGGTGCAGGAGGTCCTCCGCGAGCACGAGTACGTCGGGCGCAGGCCGGAGCCGGTCGAGCGGGCCACGCTCGAACTGTTCTTCCAGGGCGTCGTGAACAGCTACTCGATCGAGGTCATCCAGGGAGTGCTCGAGGCGGGCCAATCGGCTGAGGTCGACATCGTGCTGAGTTCGCGCCCGCCCCGGCCGCAGGCACGCAGTACTGGCCGGGCGGCGCAGTGGATCCGGGACCTGACCGCGTCGAACCGACGCGCGGCCATCGGCATCACCAGCGACCTGACCGCCGCGGATCTTGCCGCTCTCTCGCGGGCCCGATTGCCCCTGGTCGTGGTCGATCCGTTGAACATCGCGCAGCCCGACGTGACGAGTGTCGGCTCGACGAACTTCGCCGGCGGCATGGCGGCGACGCAGCATCTGCTGTCGCTGGGCCACCGCAGGATCGCGTACCTCGGCGGTCCCCCGACCTCGGGCTGCAACCAGGCCCGCATGAACGGCTTCCGCGGCGCCATGGAAGCGGCGGGCGCGCCGGTCCCCAAGGACTACGTGTGGTTGCGCGAGTTCCTGTACGCCGACGGCCTGGCGGGCGGGGCGGCTCTGCTCGACCTCCCCGAACCACCAACCGCGATCTTCGCCGGCAGCGACGAGGTCGCCCTCGGCGCGATGGAAGCGGCCCGCGCCCGGGGTCTCCGCGTGCCCGAGGACCTCAGCATCGTCGGCTTCGACGACACCCAGGTCGCCCGGCTCGCCTCACCCCAGCTCACCACGGTGAAGCAGCCGATCCGCGAGATGGGAGCCGTAGCCCTCCGCACCGCCCTCCAACTGGCCGCCGGCGAAAAGGTCGACTCGCACCACGTCGAACTGGCCACCCGCCTGATCATCCGCGACTCCACCGCCTCCCCCGCCCGAATCTCCGCAGCCGCCGTCTCCTGACCCCCCGCGCGACCCGCCGTACCGTCACCCCCGCCTGCCGTCGCGCGCCTTCAGCCAGTCGCGAGCGACGGCTGACCGGTGGAGTCTCTGCCTTTGGATAGAGGTGGGGTTAGGACTGTGGGCTGACGTGGGTGGGCGGGGTGGAGACGAGCTTGGAGGGGTCGGAGGTTCCGGCATCCGTCCTGGCGGCGGAGCACATCTCGGAGGCACTCATGCCGACCATCACCGAACAGCCCTATGGACTTCTCATGGAGCTGGATCACCAGGAGACCCAGGATCTGGTCTCGTTCCTCAGTACCTCGACCGACGTCAAGGCGATCGGCGCGAAACTGGCGGCGCTGGGAGTCAGCGCCTTCGCCTCGCCGATCGTCGCGGCCGCGCTCGCCCTGCATGTCGCCTGGGAGGTGCAGGCCATCCGCATGTCCGACAAGGGGCAGGGGGTCTTCCTCACCTATCCCCTGTACGGCCTGCTGGCTCCGGGCGTGGTGATCCCCTCTACCCGGCACGTCCAGGACGTGGCGACCGACTGGGCCGGCAAGGCTGACGGCGTGTTCGCCAGCGCTGAAGGCGACCTGGTCAGCTGGCACGTCGACCGCGGCGCCACCGACCCCAGCGTGGTCGCCTTCCGGCTCGTCGACGAGTGCGGCTGGGACAAGGCCTTCGTACTGCGCGACGGCACCGGCGGCGAGTGGACCGTCACGGCGCCGGCTCATGGCTCGGCCGAGAACGGGCTCTGGTCGCAGCAGGTGCAGAACCACCAGCAACTCACCTTTCGCAAGCCCAAGTTCCTCGGCATCTGGGCCGACATCTTCTCGGTCGGCAGCCTGGATCTGTTGCTGCCCGGTGACGTCGTCACCTTCACCTGGACGCAGGACTGAAAGGGATCTTCTGGGGGTTGATGGCGGCTGCGCCTGTGCCACACTGAGGCGAATCCTGCCGCCAAGGAGTTCACGTGAGCATCCGGGTCCTCGTCGTCGACGACGAGGACCTGGTGCGTTCCGGCATCGCGATGGTCCTCTCGGCCGAGCCGGACCTGGACATCGTCGGAGAGTGCTCCGACGGATCAGCCGCCGTCGTCGAGGCGGCCCGGCTGCGGCCGGACGTAGTACTGATGGATGTTCGGATGCCTGGCACGGACGGCATCGAGGCGACGGCGACACTGCGGGCGCGGATGGGATTGGGCGCGCCGGCAGTGGTGATGTTGACGTCGTTCGACCTGGATGAAGCCGTATGGGCGTCGTTGCGCGCGGGCGCCGCCGGCTTCGTCCTGAAGTCGCGGACTGCCACCGATCTGGTCAGCGCGATCCGGACTGTCGCTCGTGGCGATGTGGCGCTGGAGCCGCGGATCGTCCGCCTGCTGGTGGAGAGCTACGGACGCGACCAGACCGCCGCCTCGCGTGAGCCGCCGGAGGTCGGGCGGTTGACGCCCAAGGAGCGGGAAGTGCTGCTGCTGGCGGCCGAGGGGCTGTCGAACCAGGAGCTTGCCGCGCGGCTGGTGATCGAGGTGGGCACAGTGAAGACCCACGTCTCCCACATCCTCACCAAGCTCGGTGTGCGCGATCGCGCCCAGGCGATCGCGTTCGCCTACCGGCACGACCTGGTCCGCTCCCGCGCCTGATCGCCCTGCCTGCCGTACTGATCGCCCAACCTGCCGGACTGATTGCCTTGTCCGACGGCCTGATCGCTCTGTCTGGAGGCAGAGCCGAGGTTCTGCCTTCCGGCAGACGACCGGGACCGACCCGGAAGCCCACTCTCGGGGTGATCGATCTCGCAGCCCGCGAGGTCTCGAAGAGGGAGGGACCATCATGGCTCTCGTCGTGGACAAGTACGTCACCATCAGGGAGTTCGACTCCGACGTCGACGCGAACGTCGAACTGCAGAACGGGGACTGGGTCGACATCAGCGTCAGCGGCTCGATCTGGGCCGGCGTCTGGTTCACCGGTCGCAACGGACCGAACGGCTGGCCGGGGTGGTCGGCGAACAACGACTCCCCCTTGCCGGGCGCCGCACCCTTCGGTGTGCTCGGCATGACCGCCGAGGACGGCTACTTCTGGATCGGCGAGGGCATGCGCCGCACCTACCAGAACGCCACCCTCGGCCCGGGCCGGACCCGCCTGTCGTTCCGCATCAACGACGACCGCCCGGGCAACGGCGATGGCTCCTTCCTGGTGAAGATCCAGGTCTGGCGCTGATCTCCGTCGTACTGCGAACCGTGGTCCTCGCCCCGATCCCGCACAGGATCGGAGCGAGGACCGCGTCACGTCCAGCAGGTGACTTTTCATCGCCGTGCCTGGGGATTTCCGGCAGTGATTAACGCGGTCCTCGCGCCTGTTCCCGGGCCTCGCGCAGTGCCACGATGGGCCTGTGTCAGCCGGGGGGAGGAAGTCGTGACCGTCGATTCAGGAGATGCCGAAGCACCGCGGGTCGTGCTCTACGACTCGGCGGGACCTGTCAGCGGTACCGGCGGCGTCGTCGTCCGGGTGCCTCAGGACAATGGCCCGCCCGCGCTCGTCGCCCTGGTCGCGCCGTGGCCCGCCTCGTTGGGCTACTCGACACCGTTCGCCGTCGCTGTCAACGACGGAGCCTCTGCACGGACCGTGTGGTGCACACCGCGGAAGGTCGACATCTTCGGTTTTCAAGGTGCCGACCTGGACACCAACGTGGGCGCCATCACGCTGACAGCTCCTCCCACTCTGTCGGCCCCGGACTCGAGCGTCGCCGCAGCCCAGTTGGCACAGGAATTGACCACATCGCGAAATGTCAGGCAGTCCCTGGGAGGTTTCTCACGGTTCGCACCTGTGCAAGCCGGCGCCCCGATGGCGACCACCTCACCAGCACCCGCCGCCGCGCCGGAGACCGCGGTACCGCAGTCTTTTCGGGCGACGGTGTCTGACGTGCAGTCGGTGACGGATGGGCTCTGCCGGATCTTTCGCTGGGACTGACCGTGCCGTCGGCGCGTGATTGGCTGGTCGCGGTCGTCGCGGCGGGCGTGGACATCGCGCTCTTCTCGCAACTGTCGGACGATCCCGATCGGTACGGCTGGGCGGGGACCGGGATCCCCGCGGCCGTGATCATCGAGGCAGGAGCCGTCGCGGTGCCGTTGCTGGCCTTCCGCAGGCGGGCACCCGTTGCTGTCAGCCTCATTCTCAGCGGCTACTCGATCCTCTGCACCGTGGTCATCGGCACGCGACCACTACTCACCTTGCTCGTCGCCCTCTACACGGCAGCGGCGTGGAGCAGTCGGCGGCGAGCCCTTCAGTGCTTGGCCGCAACCCTCGCGGCGAATGCGGTCTCGACCGCCTACGAAGCGACGCTGTCCGGGCCCGGACCACGCCCATTCGCAGTGGTCGCAGTGGCGACGGTGTTCGTGTTGCTCGACCTCGCGACGTGGGCCGCGGGGCGACGGAGCTCGGCAGCACGGCAGCGCGCGGAGTACCTGGAAGCTTCGCGAGCGGCCCTCGCGGCTGAAGCGGTGAAGGCGGAGAGGCAGCGGATCGCTCGCGAGCTCCACGACATCGTGGCGCATTCGATCAGCCTGATCGCCATCCAGGCGGCCGGCGCCGCTCGGGTGATGGACCGCGATCCGGCCCGCGCGACTCAGTCCATGGACTCGATCGGCCGGCTCAGCCAGCAGGCCATCAACGAACTCCGGAGGATGCTGACGCTGATCGAGGAGACCGGCAGCGGACCTCTGGAAACGGAGTCCGCCGGTTCTGGTGAGATCCCCGACCTACTTCCAGGGGTTCGGCAACTGATCGCGCAGGTCGGCGACAGCGGCCACGAGGTCGCGCTGGTGGTCACAGGAACGCCGACGGAACTCGACCCCAGCATCCGCCTCGCGGCGCACCGAATCGCGCAGGAGTCCCTGACGAACGCTGTCAAACACGGCGAGCCCGCTGCCCGGATCGAGCTCGCCGTGGGCTGGACGCCGAACCAGCTCAGCCTCCGTATCTCGAACCACGTCACCGGCGCGCGGCCCTCCGAGACACGACAGCTCTCGACAGGTAGGGGCCTGTACGGGCTACAGGAACGCGCCCGACTCGTCGGAGGCCACCTGGACGCCGGCTCCGATCAGGACAGGTTCATCGTCGCCGCGACTTTGCCGACCTCAGTCTCCGAAGCTCTGGAGGTCTCCTGAGAACCTGGCAGCTTCAGGGAGTTGGTCAAGCGCGGCTGTTCGGATGCCGTCTTCGTCGGTCCAGGTGATGGTTGCGGACGCGGTCTCGAGCGCGGCGTCGAGGGTCGCACGCTCGTCGGCGTGGGTCCAGGTCATGGTCAGCTGTGGGCCGCCGCCGGTGACGGTGCACGTCCCTCCGAAGGCGGGATGCGAGTTGCGGAACCGGATGAGCCCCAGCAGTGCTTGTACCACAGGGCGTCGGAGCTCCAGGTCAATCTCCTCGCGGGTGTAGTAGTGCCGGTTGACGTCCCTGCCGACGTTGCTACGGGCAAGCAAGTCCATGTCGTTGGTACCGGCGAGGAGGCCCACGTAGTACACCTGCGGGATGCCGGGCGCGAAGAGCTGCAGGGCGCGAGCCAGCAGGTAGCGGTCATCGTCGCGGCCGAGCGCGTCGTAGAAGGTGCAGTTCACCTGGTAGAGGTCGACGTTCGAGGCTGCCGCGCCGGTGGCCTGCCGCGAGGTCCCGCCGCTGCTCTTGTGAATCGCCTCGACCAGCCGGTCGATCTGCTCGGGCGCCAGCAGCCCGGGGCGAGGCCCGTCAGCGCCGACGTCTATGACGCCGATGCCGTCGTGGGTGTCCAGCACGGTGACCGCGTTGACCGGTCGCAGGTCCATCCAGGCCAGCAGCGGATCGGCATCCGCGGCCGTGAGCGCGTGCAGCACCAGCGGCGGGAGCGCGAAGTCGTACACCCGGTCGACCTGCTGAGCGATCTCGAGCTGCCGCCGGTAGTAGGAGTGCACCTCGACCAGTACCTCGAGTCCGCGCTCGCGGCACCACCCGGTCATCTCGTCGATGAAGGCGAAGGTCTCGGGAGTCATGAACGAGGTCAGTCCCGGCGTCTTCACGGCGTACCCGACCGCGTCGAGACGCACCCGCCGTACGCCGGCCGCGGCCAACCGGTCGAGCACCTTGACGAGGTACTCCTGCGTGATCGCGTTCCGGACGTCGACGTCGATCTGCTGCGACGTGAACGTCGTCCAGACCAGCCGCCTGGTGCCGTCCGCGAACTGGTACGGCGTGAACGGCAGCCCGGGGCGCGGCCGATAGAGGCGCAGCAGCACCTCCTCGGTCGCGCCGTCCGGGAAGACCCCCGCGAAGGTCAGGAACATCCCCCCGTACTCCGAATGCTCCCCCTTCGCGAGCCAGTCCCGGAAAGCCCGGGAGTTGGCCGAGACGTGGTTGACGATCACGTCGACCATCAGGTCGAACTCCTCGGCCAGGCGGGCGACGTCCGCCCAGGTGCCGAGCCGCTCATCCACCTCGGCGTGGTCCTCCGGGTCGAATCCGGCATCGGCCCCGTCGTACGGCTGGAAGAACGGCAGCACGTGGACACCGCCGAAGAGCCCCGCGAGCGGTCCACGCAGTACCTCGCGCAGACCGGCGAGGTCTCCCCCGAGCCGGTCGGCGTACGTGATCAGCTCGACCTGGTCCGCCATCACCAGACCTCCCGTCTCCTCGTAGTACGGACTAGGGCGCGTTCTCTGGAACTTCGAGGTCGCCCTTGTCGTCGGTGGGCCGGACGACGAGCACGTCGCAGGTAGCGCGTTTGGTCACCTCCGTGGCCACCGTCCCGAGCAGGCGGTCAGCGAGCGAACGGTCATGAATGGCGCCGAGTACCACGAGGTCCGCGTGGCGCTCCTCGGCGGTGGCGATCAGCACCTTGGACGGTTCACCGTCGACCAGGAGGGCAGCGGACACCGTCGCCCCCTCAGCCCTGGCGGTCGCCATCGCCTTGTCCAGGGCGACGGCCGCGGCTTCGCGACCCAGTACCTGGCCGGTGCGGGTGTCGCCGCCGAGGGTGGCCACATTCATGGCCTCGGTCCGGCGGGACAACTCGGCGAACGCGCAGACGACGACCAGGTCGGCATCGTCGCGTACGGCGAGCCAGGCGGCTCGGGCGACCACCGGCTCGGCGAGTTCCGAGCCGTCCGTCCCGACGACGATCGTGCGGTAGTCCTTCATGGTCATGGCGATCCTCCTCAGTGCCCGGCCGACGGCATGTAGCTGACCTCGTCGACGTCCCGGACCATCGGCGGTTCCTTGATCCACAGCATGGTGGCGCCGGCCAGCCCGAGCAGGATGCCGGCGAACCGGATCGCGTTGTTGGGGTTGTCGCCGAGGACGTTGGTGTAGATCCATCCGAAGGTGACGGACTGGATCAGCATCGGGACCACGATCATCATGTTGATGATGCCCATGTAGACGCCGTACCGGGTCGAGGGGATCATCCGGACCGCCATGATGTAGGGCACGCCCATGATCGAGGCCCAGGCGATGCCGAGACCGATGATCGGGATGAACAGCAGGTACTTGTTCTCGATCGACGGGAAGACCAGCAGGCCGATCGCGGCCAGCATCAGGCAGACGCAGTGCACCACCTTGGCGCCGCGCCGACGTGCGAAGGCGACCAGTGCGAACGCGACGCTGAAGGTGACGATGTTGTACCAGCCGTTGACCAGGCCGCTCCACGCGACGGCGTCCTCCTTGCCCTGATCGGTCGGCGGGAAGACCGACTTGGCGATGGACAGCGCGACGAACTGCCAGTAGCAGACCATGCCGTACCACTGGAACAGGTAGACGAGGCCGAGCTTGCGGAGCTCCGGCGGCATCTCGACGATCGCCTCGACGATCTCCTTGATCGCAGTACCGAAGCCGCCCTTCTTCGCCCGGAGCGCGGCGAGCTCATCCGCACTCGGCGGGATCTCGGGGGTGGTGAGCACCGAGACGAGGACCGTTCCGATCGAGCAGACCGCACCGAGCATGAACGACCCGAGCACCCAGTACGGGATGCCGGCCTTGGTGCCGCCCTCGATGAACTGCTGGAAGACGTACAGCGAGATGTTGGCGAGCGTGATGCCCAGGCCGGTGAAGAACGACTGGGCCAGGAAACCCTTGCCCAGCTGGGACGGCGGCAACTTGTCGGCGATGAACGCGCGGTACGGCTCCATCGCGGTGTTGTTGCTCGCGTCCAGCAGCCAGAGCAGCAGCACGGCCATCCAGACCGCCGTGACGAACGGGAACAGGAAAAGGCAGATGCTGCAGCCCAGGGCCCCGATCAGGAAGAACGGCTTGCGCCGGCCCCACCGGGGACTCCAGGTCCGGTCCGAGAGGGCGCCGATCAGGGGCTGGATGAGCAGACCGGTGATCGGTCCGGCCAGGTTGAGGATCGGCAGGTCGGCGGGATCGGCGCCGAGGAACTCGTAGACCGGGTTCACCGCGGTCTGCTGCATGCCGAAGCTGTACTGGATGCCGAAGAACCCGAGGTTCATCAGCAGGATCTGGTTCATGGTCATCAGCGGCTTCTGCCGGATGATCGCGGTGTGCTGCAAGCTCGAGCGCTGCTCGGTGGAACTCATGAGCTGACCTCCTGCCGGCCAGTCGTGACGAGGAAGTCGTTGAGCCGGCCGAGCTCCTTCTCCCAGCCCTCGCCGTGCCAGCCGGCGACGTCGGGTTCGTACGGGCCCTGGATCACCCGGACCAGCGTTCCGTCCCGGCCGGTCTTGGAGAACTCCACCCGCAGTTCGAGCGGTACGTCGGGATCGATGCCGGGATCGCCCGTGATCCGCTCGCGCGACACGAAGACGTCGGGATCGAAGTACTCGGTGTAGACGCCGTCGGTGCCGACGCGGGTGGTGGGATCGGCGTCACGCACTTTGACGTGGTAGTGGCGGCCGCCGAGTTTCAGCTCACCTCGCACGCTGTCCAGCTCCACGTGCCAGCCCGGGGAACCACGCCATCGGACCAGTTCCAGTGGGTCGGTCCAGGCCCGGAAGACCTGTTCCCGAGGGAAGTCGAACTGCCGCTCCACCGTGACGATCACATTCGCAGTCAAGGGGTCCTCCTCAGTACGCGACTCAGTACTCGACCGGGACTCGGGTCGGGGCGGACGCTGACGGTCGCCGCTGGCGGGAGTCGGTAAAAGCGTTTTCACTGCGCAGTGTGGCATGGGTCACTTTTGCTGACAAGGGCGTGTCGCGCTTGACTTGTCGATCTCTTATTTAGAAGGGCTGTTCGCGCAGTACCATGTGGAGAAATTCTTCGTGGAAGCGTTTTCATTGATGATGACCCTCGTGGGGAGGTTGAGTCGTGAACGCTGACATCCGCCGGCCGCCGACTGGCGACCGGCCCGGCATCCTCGATGTCGCGGCGCTGGCCGGCGTCTCCCCCGCGACCGTCTCCCGGTCACTACGCGGGCAGTCCAAGGTCGCGCCCGAGACCCGCCAGCGAGTGCTGGACGCCGCCCGGGAGCTCTCGTATGTCGCCTCGCCCCAGGCCTCCGGCCTCGCCTCAGGCCGGACCCGGGCCGTCGCGGTGGTCGTCCCCTTCATCACGCGCTGGTTCTTCAGCACCGTCGTCGCCGGCGTGACCGACGTACTGCGGGAGTCCGGCTACGACGTGATCCTGTACCACCTCGGCAGCGCCGCCGACCGGGACCGCTTCTTCGAGCGGATGCCGCTGGCTCGTCGAGTGGACGGCATCCTCACCCTCTCGATGCCCCTCACCGACGAGCACACCCTGGCCCTACGCGCCCTGGACATCCCCCTCGTGAGCGTCGGCTCCCCCGTGCCCGGAGTACCGTCCGTTCGCATCGACGAGATCGCGGCCGCCCAGACCGCGGTCAACCACCTCATCCACCAGGGCCACGAGCGCATCGCCTTCATCGCCGGCGTTCCCGACGACCCCGACTTCGGCTTCGTCTCGTCCGAGCTCCGCCACCACGGCTACCGCCTGGCTCTCGAAGCCGCCGGACTCTCGATCGACGACAACCTCAGCGTCGCGGGCCCCTACGGCCTCGACGGAGGCGGCATCGCAATGGCCCAACTCCTGTCCGGCTCCGTACTCCCCACCGCCGTTTTCGCCGAGTACGACGAACTGGCCATGGGCGCCCTCTGGGCCCTCCGCCGCGCCGGCCTCGCAGTACCCCACCAAATGTCGGTCGTAGGCATCGACAACCACGAAATGTCCCAGCTCATGGACCTGACCACAGTCGCTCAATCCCCCCACACTCAAGGCACCACCGCCGCCCACCTCCTCCTAGAGTCCCTGGCCTCCCCCACCTCCACCCCGCCGCCAGAGGTCGTCCTCCCCACCCACCTCGTCCTCCGGGCCACCTCAGCCCCACCGTTCCGCCGTACCGCAGCCCGCAAACGCCGCTGACACCGGCTCGGCCGGTGTCTGTCCCAGGGCGTCTCACTGGTGCGAGGCGCCGGGGCGGCGTGCGACTGTGAGGTTGTTCCCGAGGAAAGGTCTTGTCATGAGCGGACAGCGGCGCGTGCCTGCCTGGCTTCGCAAGGACTCGGATCGGCTGCCTGTCGAGGGTGAGTTGCCGTCCTTCGACGGTGCGACGGGGTGGCTCAACTCGCCGGCGCTGAGTGCGGCCGGGCTGCGCGGGAAGGTGGTTGTTATCGACTTCTGGACCTATACGTGCATCAACTGGCTCCGCCAGCTTCCGTATGTGCGCGCGTGGGCCGAGAAGTACTCCGAGCAGGGGCTGGTGGTGGTCGGCGTACACACGCCTGAGTTCCCGTTCGAGCAGGATGCCGGCAACGTCAACCGGGCGGTGCGGGACCTTCGTGTCGACTACCCGGTCGCGATCGACAGCGACTACGCGGTCTGGCAAGCGTTCGACAATCACTACTGGCCTGCTCTGTACTTCGCCGACGCGGAGGGGCGGATCCGGCATCACCACTTCGGGGAAGGCGAGTACGAGCGGTCGGAGACGGTCATCCAGCAACTCCTGGCCGAGGCTGGATCCTCCACGAGCGACTCTTTGGTATCGGTCGAGGGCGACGGTCTGGAGGCACCAGCCGACTGGGACACCTTGAGAACCCCGGAGACCTACGCCGGGTACTACCGCACCGAGAGTTTCGCCTCACCCGGCGGCGTCGTACAGGACAAGCCTCATTCGTACGCCGTACCGCCGGAGCTGAGGCTCAACCGCTGGGCCTTGTCGGGTGATTGGACGATGCGACCCCATGCCCCCAGGCTGAACACGGCCGAGGGGCAGGTCGTCTACCGGTTCCACGCCCGCGACCTCCACATGGTCATGAGGCCGGCAGCCGGCACCGCCGTACCGTTCCGCGTCCTCCTCGACGGGCAGCCACCGGGCGACGCGCACGGAGGTGATGTGGACGCCGACGGTCGCGGCACGGTCGTCGAACAGCGGCTGTACCAGCTGATCCGCCAGCCTGAGACCGTCGCCGACCGCACCTTCGAGATCACCTTCCTCGACCCCGGCGTCGAGGTCTTCGCCTTCACCTTCGGCTAGGGCGTGTCTCCCAATTCCCTGCAGTCGCGAGCAGGTGCTCGGTGCGGTAGCTCGGCGTGCTGGAGTGAAGGTCTCGATGTTTTTCCATCGTGGCCTTTGCTCCAGTGCGGCGAGGTGCCGTGCCGAGTGCCGCACAGCACGCAGGGAATTGGGAGACACGCCCTAGCCGCTGGGGTCTGTTCACCGGCTAGTCCGGCGAATTCGAATAGCTGCCGACAACGCGTCCGAGGTCGCGCTCCACTCCGGTCGAAGTCTGCAGGCCGTTTTCGAACAGATAGCGCACTATCGCCGCGTTCTCGGGGCGACCGGAGGTGCGGAAGAAGGCCGCAAGACCCGGACCGAACTCCTCATCCGGCGGCAGGGACGCCACATCGAGCAGAGCCTTCGTGCCGGTGACGGCTACCTTGTCGAACCCGGCGATCCGTCGCGCGAACGCGTCGACGAACACGGCTAGTTCCCCGTCCGGCAGCACGCGATTGACGTACCCGTACCGCTCAGCGAGTTCCGCAGGGAAGTCATCGGCACCGAGGAGGATCTCCGCCGCCCGCCCACGGCCGACCAACCGGGCGAGCCGCGCCATCGGTCCACCTCCGGGCACCGACCCGAGGCCCACCTCGAACTGACCGAGGATCGCCTTGTCGCCGGCGAAGCGGATGTCGGTCGCGAGCACGAACTCGCTGCCGGCTCCTCGTGCACGTCCCCGGATCGCGGAGACGGTGACAGCGGGAACCTTGCTGAGTCTGATCAGGTTGTCCACATACGGGTGCAGTCCGGTCGGACCGGGCACCATTGCCGCCACTCGCGCCCGGTCGGACTTCAGGTCCCAGTGCGCCATGAAGTAGTCCGGGTTCGCGCTGTCGAAGACGACAACTGTCAAGGCGGGCGACTCCTCGATCCGGGTGACCAGCTGAGCAAGCTGCTCGACGGAGTCGGGATCGACCAAATTCACCGGGCCGTTCTCGAAGGTCACCCTCCAGTACGACGGCAAGACCTCGTCAACGGTGAATTGAGCGGTCGGGTCGACCGGTGCTGTCCTGTCTGCCTCACTCGTCACGTTGCCTCCCTCAAAGCGGCGGATTTGCCTGCCTCCACCTTCTGACCGGCCGGTCCCGTTCGCGCCCGTCGATGTCCCTGGTCGAACCCTGGAGTGGCTCGCGGACTTGCCTCTGAGACATCGAGTTCTGGGGCGATAGGGTCCGTGTCTATGTGGGCTGCGGTGCTTTGGGGTGCGGTGGCTGCCTCCTCCCTGGTCATCGGGGCAGTCCTCGGCGTCGTACGGAACTGGAGCGACCGGGTGATCGGTTGCGTCCTCGGATTCGGCGCGGGCGCGCTGATCTCGAGCGTCTCGTTCGAACTCGCGCAGGAGGGATTCGAGGCCTCCGGCGGTCTAGCTGTGGGCATCGGCCTGGCCCTCGGCGCGCTGGCCTTCTTCTTCGGTGACCGGCTGGTCGCCCGGATCGGCGGCCGTTCCGGCGGTACGGCGGCCGGTCTCCCCCTCGCGCTCGGCGCCATGCTGGACGGGATCCCCGAGCAAGCAGTACTCGGCATCGGCCTGGCCGCCGGTCAGGGCATCAGCGTCGCCCTGCTCGTTGCCATCTTTGTCTCGAACCTCCCCGAGTCCATCGGCTCCTCCACCGACATGAAGCAAGCCGGCAGGAGCACCCGCACCATCCTCATCGGCTGGACCCTCGTGGCCCTCGTCTGCGTACTGGCAACGCTCGGCGGCTACGGCCTCTCCCAAGTAGGAGGCGACCGCTTCGAAGGCGTCATCGACGGCTTCGCGGCCGGCGCCCTCCTAGTAATGCTGATCAGCTCAATGATCCCCGAAGCACAACAAAAGGCCACCGACTACGCCGCCCTATCCGCCGTCCTAGGCTACGCAGTAGCCGCCTCCCTTTCAGCAGCTTCCTAGTCGCAGCACCGGAGTGACTGGTACCGGCTGAACTGCAGCTTGCTGCAATCTGCGGAATGAGCCTCGACTGCCCCGCCACGGCGGCATACTGTCCGGGCAGTTTGCTACCTCAAACCGTGGAACCTACAGGCATCGGCTTGGTCGTCGCGCCGACAGTTCGACACGTCTTCGAAGGGGGCCTCCAGCGGTTGCCGGAGGCCCCCTTCCCAGCCGCACTTCTCGGGTACGTCGCGCTCTTGGTCGAGGTGGCTGCCGGCGGCTACTCGCCGAAGAGTTCGTCGTGGTCGAGGGTGGCCCAGCGGAAGTAGACAGGGGCGTCGAAGGTGCCGGGGATCTTGCCGATGCTGCGGATGACGGTGGACGTGCCCTGGGCGTGGCCAACGGCGTACATGTGGGCCGTCTTGGTGTCCTTGTCGATGCCGACCAGCAGCGTGCCTTGGTTGCCGCACTTCTCCGCGACCAAGGACTCGAAACCCTGCCAGGTCGAGCGACGTACCAGCTTCACCACCGGCTTCATCGGTGCGGTCGTCGGGATGTGGACGGTGTAGAGCGCCCCGCCCTTGAGAGTCACCAGGAAGGTGTCGTAGGTCCGCGTCTTACTGATCAGAGCCATCGCCTTCACCGACGCGAACCCTGGCGCCGAGGTGACGTTGCGCCAGATGTACGCACCGTCTCGCGTCCACCGGAACAGCACGCCGTCGTTCCTCAATGCGTACTCGTGCGTTCGGTAGTGGCTCCCCATGTACGGTGCATACCGAGCCTCAGTCAAAGCGACGAAGGGTCCCCAGCCTCCGCCGATCCGATGCACGTTGACCGTCTCGGGCTGGAGGCTGTCGTACGAGGTGCTGTACAGCGCGGAGCCGAGCACGGCGTACCCGAAGGTTCTGAGGCCGCTGGGAACGGGTTCTTGGACCGTCGCGGCACTGAGTCGCGCCTGCCCGTCGGGGTACAGGTCTCGAACCACGACATGGTTGCCCTGGTTCGTGGGCGGCGACGTCGCGATGAGACCTTGTATCTGATGGTCACCCGTAGCCGACACGGATCCCAGCGACATCCCGCACTGTGCCGACGCAGTACTCGACACCGAGACTGCACTCGGCTTCCCGATCGCTGTTCCAGGCAGCAGGCCCGCCGTGAGGACGGCCGCACCCAGCACCCCTAGCGTTCTTGACCTGCTGTTCATCGAAGCTCCCTCGGTTACTGAGCCTGATGCCGCCGGCGGTCCGAAAGTTATCAACGACGCCGCCCACCGCTACCGTCGAGAGATTGCACGGAAGAACCGCCGCGAGGTTACGTCCACTTCGTCAGACTGAAGTCGCGCACCCAGCTCAAACGATTCCTGAGAAGCTCATGCCAGAAGGGCCTCTGAGCCTTCTTGTAACCGTTCCCGTCACGCCGATGGCAGTGCGGTCGGCCGTTGACGCACTAAAGTGAGCGGGCGCGATGCCACGCTTGGGATTCGCCGTGGGCGGGTGCGTCAAGCCGCCAGCCGTCGGGCGCCGCGGTGGGTGCCCGACGTGGTCCGCCTGCAGCTAGCCGAAGTGCCCGACGGGCGGAAAGGATTTCTGTGGCTCACCACACCCGGAGACCGCGTGTGCTCGACGTTCTCGCCGCCGACCAACCCTGGGAAGTGCCGGACGAGTGGCTGGCCGGTGTCCGTGGCCGACTCCAGGCCTGGGCCGAGGACCCGAACACGCTGCGGCCGGGTGCCTTGCCGGAATTCGTCGAGGGAACACCCGCGGCGGTGTGGTTCACCCATCAAGTCGCGCCGCTGCTCACCGGCTGGATCCCGGTGCTCCACGGCGAGTACGCCGACATTGCCGCCGTACTGACTCGGGACTTCCATCGGCCGCCGGTCCGGTTCGGCGGCGCCGGACACCTGATCCGGGTCGCGGCTACCGACTGGCCGCTGCAAACGGTCGCCGGCGCGCGGAGCTTCGACGCAGAGGGCCGCCTGCAGGCGCTGCAGCTGTCCCGCGACGTGGTGAGCCTGTTCGTCGATGCCCCGCCGATGGCAGCCCGCGCCCAGGCTCTGACCGCCGCGTATGACCGGGTGCTGGCCGACCGCGAGGCCACCCGGATGCACGTCGCCGCCGACTACGAGACGATCGTCCAGTTCTGGAGGACCGCCGTACTCAGCGACGCCGAGCGCGCAGTACTCCCGGAGCTGGCCGGCTCCTCGGCGGCCTTGCGGTACTCGCTCGACACGCTGCGGGACGCGCACGCCAAGCTGTCGGCGGCGATTGCGGACGACGACGCGCGGGACTTCGCGCAACTGCTGGCCCGCCTGATCCGTGCCACCGGGCTCGACGGCCAACCGGCGGCCGTGGGCCAGATCCTCGGCGTCGCCGGCTGGGACGTCGAACACGCCCTCGCCGACCTAAGGGGCGGCTTCGACCGGGACAGCTGGCTGACCCGCAACACTGAATGGCTGGCCCGCGCGGTAGCCCAGGACCAGCAGGTACTCGCGCGATCCTGGGCCGCCGCGGCCACCCGCGTGTCGGTCCACCTGGCCGGCGTCCTCGAGAAGGCGCCGTGGCCGGAACCGGAGATCCCAGACCTGGGCGCGCTCTTCCAGCTCCTAGAGCGGGAGCGCTTCGCACCGGTGGACGTGCCCCTGCTCAGTACTGCGGAACGCGCCGCGCCGGCGTTCCGCAGTACAGGCACCGTTTCCGGTGGAACGGAGCAGTCGGCAGTGCCGACTCCGCTCAAGCTTGCCTGGAGCTCCGACCAGGCAGCGGGCTCCGCCGATCCGCTGCCCGAGGCCGAGCCTGCGGTCACCGACGTGCTCGAGCCAGCGACCGAGGCCGCGCCTGCTGCCGCCTCTGTTGCCGCGACCGGGAACCGGCTGGCGGCTGGCGAGTCGGCGATCCAGCCGGCGGCCGACGAGTCTGCGGTCCCGAAGCCGGTGGTCCCCCGCGACGGCGCGCTCGCCGAACTGGAAGCGCTGGTGGGACTGGAGTCGGTCAAGGAGTCGGTCCGCCGGATGGTGGCCGAGATCAAGACCAACCAGCGCCGCAAGGAGCTCGGCCTGCCGACCCAGGACCGGGCCCGGCACATGGTGTTCGTCGGCAAGCCCGGCACCGCCAAGACCACCATCGCGCGGTTGCTCGCCCGGATCTACCAGGAGCTGGGCGTGCTCGAGAAGGGCCACGTGGTCGAGGTCGACCGGTCCGACCTGGTCGGTCCCAGCGTCGGTTCCACCGCGCCGATGACGGCGGCCAAGTTCCGCGAGGCACTCGGCGGGGTGCTGTTCGTCGATGAGGCCTACACCCTTGTCCCGGAGAACATTCCGGGCGATTACGGCCTCGAAGCCGTCGCCACGCTGCTGAAGATGATGGAGGACAACCGCGACGAGTGCGTCGTGATCGTCGCCGGGTACCACCGCGAGATGCAGCGGTTCATGGAGTCGAACACCGGGCTGGCGTCGCGGTTCCCGAAGCTGCTGTCCTTCAGCGAGTACGACACGGACCAACTCGTCGCCATCTTCGAGCTCCAGGCCCGTCAGAAGGGAATGATCCACAGCGCCGACGTACTGGCCGTGGTACGCCGGATCATCCCGGCTGCTCCCCGCGCCCACAACTTCGGCAACGGCCGGTTTATCCGGAACGTGCTGGAGGAAGCCATCTCCAACCAGGCGACCCGGCTCTCGATGCGCGACCCGGACACCCTGACCGAGCGCGACCTACGCGAACTCCTCCCCGAAGACATCAAGCCGGCCGCCTCCATGCACGCCGAGGACTACCTCCTCCAGAGACCAGGAACCTGACTCCCCCGGCTTGAGCTCCCACTGCTGATGGCCGACCTGGTGACCACTCACGTTGCCTCGGGCAACATGCCAGGAGGACGCCGTACCGCGCCCGCTTGCGGCTGGCCGACGGGCGACCTGCTCGAGAGTCTCCTGATCGGTCACCCCGGCGGCAGCTTCGACGGCTGGGGTGGCTTGCAGAAAGAAGCCCTGGTCAGCAGGGCCGCCGGCCAGGCTCCGGTGGTGGAACACCGGAGCCTGGCCGCGCAGGACTATCGGCCGAGCGGAACGGCCAGGTCGACGACCTGCAGGTTGCTCGGGAACGATCCGAGCCGGGTGGCCTTACCGGTGGTCAGGCCGATGTCGTACAGCCGTGTGCGGCCACCGGTGTTCAGTACTGCGAGACCGCGGTTGTCGGTGCCCCGCATGTAGATGTCGAATCCGGCCCACTGGTTGGCGTCGACAGTGAGCTTGCCGGTGGGCGCGAGCAGTCCGGCGTTCGCCGGCGACTGGATTACGACCTGGTCGAGCATGGTGTCGATGTCGTACAGCGTGGTCGCGGTGTTCGGGTCGAGGTCGTTGTTCGTGTACGCCGCCGCCGTCACCTGGGACGCCGTAGTCGGAGGAGCAGGCGGCACGCCTGGGTAGGCCAGCGCGCCGTCGGTGGCGGTCATGCCCGCCGCCGGCGTACCGGCGGGGTCGTCGAGGTTGTGGCGCAGGTTCTGGCCGGTATCGCTGATCACGCGCAGCCGGTTCGCGGCCGGGTTGAAGTCCACCCCGAAGTTCTGGCCGACCAGCGGGACGGTGAGCTGCGAGACCTTGGTGGCCGAGCCGAAGTCGCCCCCGGTGCTGATCGTGTAGATGCCGCCGCGGTCGCCGACGCCGTACAGTTTCCGGTTCTGGACCCGGTAGTCGATGCCGACCAGGCCCTGGTCGTTCTTCAGTCCCTGGACCCGGGCCGAACGCCGGATCCGGTCGGTCGAGGCGCTGCTGAACTTCACCAGCCGGCCCTTGTCGGTCAGGCCGACCACATCGAAGCCCTTGGGCCGGGCCGTCGCAGGCGCGGTCGCGGACAGCCTGTCGCCGGCCGCCGCCTGCGTCCCGCCGCTGAGGGCCAGGGCCGTCGCGGGCAACGCGATCGTAGCCACCGTCGCGGCGACGACGAGGAACTGTCGTCGTGGTTGGTACATGGTGATTCACCTCTCGGTCGCGGCGCCGATCCGCCCCTCGCGGCCCGGTCGCCGAGCGAGAGCCGCCGGTGGGCCCAGCTCCGGCGACGTCTCAACCCCCTCTTCGTCGCCACCGGCCGATCGGATGTGCGCAGCCACTCTCCCGCCCAACAAACACCGACGTCACCAGTCCTCAGGCGCTAGGCACTGGCCGAGACGCCGAACTCCTCGTGCTCGTCACACCACGCGGCCTGTCGGTCCGATCTTCGATGTACTTGCTCCCCGGCAATGACACGCAACCACACCCGCTCCCACGGCCACCTCCGCGCTGACACCACTTGCTTCCGGTGAGCGGGCGACGGAGGAGCCCGCGACTCAGGCTGGGTGGCGCGCGTCGTACTAGATGGGGCGGGTGGGACTCGAACCCACGATCGAGGGATTTAGGAGAGCCATGGCAACACCACCGCTGGACAACGTTGGACTCCGTTAGTCCGGCGTCTCACCCCATCTCGCCCTCTGCCGGCGCCGTTTGACACCATTTCGCGTCACGAACCGAGTCACGTCGCAACGAGCTGTGTCGACGTCAGGCCAGAGCTTTCCTGGCTGCCGGCTCTGCCGAGTTGGACCTAAACATGCAGGGTGGGCCGGTAGATGAGCTCCTGGATGTTGCCGTCGAGCGTCCGGCTCTCGATCAACTCGAGATCGAAATCGGCCGCACCCTGGAAGATCGGATCCACCCCGGTCTGACCGGTGATCACAGGAAAGATCGTCACCTGGACACGATCGACCAGACCAGCCGCCATCAGCGCCCGGTTCATCGACAAGCTGCCGTGCGAGCGCAACGGCACCTCGGACTCCTCCTTGAACCGGGCGACGACCTCGACGGCGTCACCGCTCACGAGGGTCGCGTCCGGCCAGTCGAGGGGTCGCTGCAGTGTCGTCGACACTACCGTTGCCGGCAGGTCCCTCATCCGGGTGACCCATGGGTCACGCACCTCGGACTCCTCGGTGCTCGAGGCCAACATCCCCACGAACGCCCGATACGTGTTGGCCCCGAAGACCATCCGCTGCTCCGCGCCGTACACGGCGAGGCGATGGTCAAGCAACTCGGGGCCTTGCTTACCCCAGTAGCCGCCCCAGTTGGCGCTGGCGGCGCCGAAGCCGTCGAGGCTGGAAAAGACGTCGAAGGTGTAAGTAGCGGCCATGGTGCTCTCCTTGAGTACGGTGGCGCGCCCCTCGTGGGCGGCCGCTCACTCCTGCTACGAACACACCGACCCCGCTCCGACACCACCTCCCCGACTTCTTACGAGGACTTTCTGGTACGCCGGAGGTGACTATCCGGCCGCGAGACGGTTTCGGAGCGCAGCGTGCCCGGACATCGGGGTCTCGTCGAGGGTCGATGGGAACTGGCAGGAACGGGAGTTCGATGCACCGGGAGTTGCGACAAAATCGCGCACCTTACTCCCCCTTCAGGCGATGGTGTCGGTTTCGTTGGTCCCGACGGAACGGGGGAACCGGTGCACCTCTTGCGGCCAATCAAGCGCGACGGCGATCCGGCCGGCCCAGTACCGCGCGGCAGCGTCATCCGCAACCTCGACCACGGCGAAGCCGCCCAGGTGCTCCTTGGACTCGACGTACGGCCCGTCGGTGAAGACCGGCTCCCCGTCTCGCGCCGTGACGCTGCACACCGCGGTCGAGGCGTCGAGACCCCCGTTACTGAAGACGAAGACACCGGCGGCCTTCATCTCCTCGATCACGGGCCTCACGGAGGTGGACTTCTCGCGCACCTCCTCCAACGTGAAGTCGGGCACCCACTCGTCGTTGAAAGTGATCAGATACTCCGCCACTGTCGTCTCCTCTCAGGCCAAAACGAGGGTCATCTAATGTCTCCTCGGCTGCGGCGGCCAAGGCGGCCCCCGCACACCAACTCCACGAACGGCAGCGCTCTGATCCGACACCATCCCGGACACCAATTCAAGACGGTCCCGGGCGGATTGGTCGAGGGCGCTCATCCGAGCGCACCAGCCCAATCTGGGGATCACGCAACAGCCGAGGCACCAAGCCCGGAACACCATCCAACTCGCACCCCATCAGCGTGGAATCCTCCGCTTGACGCAGGAAAGCTGTGGGACTGCGGCGACATGGCAACGACCGCCCTACAGGAAAGCCGGTGGCTGGCCATCAAAGCCGCGCTGGAGCCGGGCAGCAACTGAAGACGACAGTGTCAGCGGCAGCGCGGCCAGGTCAGATGCGTACCCCGTAGCGGAGGTGAACGACACCGCTTTTGAAGCGGTGCTCGTCCAGGAGCTCGAGTTGGACGCGTACGCCGTCCGGCAGGGCGCGCTTTCCGCCGCCGACGACAATCGGGCCGAGGAACAGGTGGCATTCGTCGACCAAGCCTGCGGCCATCGCCTCGCCGGCGAGCTCTGCACCGCCAATCGTGATGTCGTCGGCGCTGGGGGTCAGCTTGGGAGGCATGTCCCACGGCAGCGGCTGTGCCCTCGTCGGCGGTCTCACCCCCGAAGGATGAGGACCGGCACCGGGCCGGCAACGAGACTGGCGTCAGCAGGACGCGGCGGCCCGCGCCGGGCTTCGGCGTCGTTAACAGGCGTTGCGCGAGGGGAGAGGGCCGGCGTGAGCAAGCCGTTCCGAGGAAAGATCGACATTGACATCAAGGATTCGGTTCCCGATTGGCAGCCGTACACTCAGCCGATCGCGGCGGATGGCTCCCCGAATGTGTTGTACGTCGTGCTGGACGATGTGGGTTTCTCGGCGATGGAGCCGTTCGGAGGTCTGATCGAAACGCCGAACGTCGGGCGGATCGCTCAGCAGGGGCTGACGTACACGAACTTCCACACGACCGCGCTCTGCTCCCCTACCCGTTCTTGCCTGATGACGGGGCGCAACCACACCACCAACGGCATGGGCTGCATCACAGAGGCGACGTCCGGGTTCCCGAACGCTAACGGTCACATCCCGTTCGAGTGCGCGAATATCGCTGAGGTGCTGGGCGAGCAGGGCTGGAACACGTTCATGGTCGGCAAGTGGCACCTGTGTGCCGAGGACGAGATGAACCTCGCCTCGTCGAAGCGGCAATGGCCGCTCGGCCGGGGGTTCGAGCGGTATTACGGCTTCCTCGGTGGCGAAACGAACCAGTGGTATCCCGACCTGGTCTACGACAACCACCCGGTGCCTCAGCCGGCGCTGCCGGAGGACGGCTACCACTTGACGGTCGACCTGACGGACAAGGCGATCGAGTTCATCCAGGATTCAAAGGCGATCGCACCGGACAAGCCGTTCTTCCTCTACTACTGTCCCGGCGCGGCCCACGCACCGCATCACGCGCCGAAGGAGTGGGCCGACAAGTACCGGGGCCGCTTCGACATGGGATATGAGGCGTACCGCGAAGGCGTGTTCGAGCGGCAGAAGGCCATGGGCATCCTGCCCGAGAGCGCTGAGCTGTCGCCGATCAACCCGTACGCGGAGACGACGAGCCACGACGGCAAGCCCTGGTCCGAGGTCGACCGGGTCCGGCCGTGGGACTCGCTCTCCGACGCGGAGCAGCGGCTGTTCGCCCGGATGGCGGAGGTGTACGCCGGTTTCCTCAGCCACGCCGACCACGAGCTGGGCAGGCTGCTCGACTACCTGGAGGGCACCGGCCAGCTCGACAACACCATCGTCGTACTCGTCTCCGACAATGGCGCCTCGGGCGAGGGCGGCCCGAATGGCTCGGTCAACGAGAACAAGTTCTTCAACGGTGTCCCCGACACGACCGAGGAGAACCTGAAGGCGCTGGACCAGCTCGGTGGGACTGAGACGTACAACCACTATCCGACGGGTTGGGCCTGGGCCTTCAACACCCCGTTCAAGATGTGGAAGCGCTACGCGAACTACGAGGGCGGCACGGCCGACCCACTGATCGTCTCGTGGCCGCGCGGTTTCACCGCGACCGCCGAGACGCGCCGTCAGTACACCCACGCCATCGATATCGTGCCGACCCTGTACGAATGCCTCGGAGTCGAGCTTCCCGACGTCGTCAACGGATACACGCAGAAGCCGTTGGAAGGCACCAGCTTCCGGTACACCTTCAACGACGCGACCGCAGCGACCCAGAAGGAGACGCAGTTCTACTCCATGCTCGGGACGCGGGCAATCTGGCACCAGGGCTGGAAGGCCGCCACCGCGGTACCGGCCGCGCCCGAGTCGTGGGGCGACTTCCATCTGCAACGGTGGGAGCTGTTCGACACCCAGGCGGATCCGAGCGAATGCGAGGATCTTGCCGACAAACAGCCGGGGAAGTTGCAGCAGCTCGTCGCACTGTGGTGGGCCGAAGCCGGACGCCTCCAGGCCCTCCCACTCGAGTCTCGCGGCGCTGTGGAGATTCTCACCACCGAGCGCCCCCAGCTGTCGAAGCCGCGGACCCGCTACGTCTACCACGCGGGTGGCGCGGAAATTCCCGAGTCAGTCGCCCCGAACATCCGCAACCGCTCATACACCGTCGCTGCGGAGCTTGAAGTCACGACGCCGGAGGCCGGCGGTGTGATCTTCTCGCAAGGCTCGAGGTTCGGTGGTCACGCCCTCTACCTCAACGAAGGCAAACTCCGCTACGTCTACAACTGGGTCGGCGAGCTGGTGCAGACCATCGAATCCGATGAGATGATCCCGGCCGGTCACGTAGTTGTCTCTGCCTCGTTCGAGAAGGACGGCAATGCAATGCCCGCCGAGGGCGTGCTCAGTCTCTACATCCAGGACCGCAAGGTCGGCGAGGGACGGATTCGGACTCAACCCGGAAAGTTCGGGCTCGGCGGCGGAGGGCTCGTCGTCGGCCGATCGGGAGCCGAACCGGTCACCGACGACTTCCCCGGTGAACGGCCCTGGCCATTCGTCGGCGCCACTGTCAAGCGGGTCGTCATCGACGTCAGCGGCGCGGCTTTCGCGGATCTCGCTCTCGAGGCGCGGGCTGCGTTCGCACGGCAATAGAAGGCGGGGCCAAGCTGCTCCATCCTGAACTATCGAGCTCGTGATCGCGTAGTCAACCGCGCACTCACGACGGCCGTCACCTCACCCCCACAGGTGGCGGAAGAGCAGCTGGTAGCTCTGGCAAAGGTTCTCGGGACCTGGTTCACCGTCAGGTGCTTGGCGGTGAAGCGATCTTCCAGCGCGCGGTACGGGTCAAGGGGCGAGCGTGCTCATCGCTTGCGACGATCATCCGTCCTGGATGACGCGCAAACGTGACGCCCGCAGCAGTGTGGGGTGCAGCCAATGGATTCCTCCTGACAGTGCTCACGGACCGCAACCCGAGATGACTTTGCGGCTTTGAGCGGGTACTCAGGAGAAGAGAGGGAGAGTGGAACATGGCAATCGGGCCAGTACAGCTCATCGTGCTGGGATTCCGGCACCCTGAATTCCACGGTGAGATCATCGCCGAACTCGAAAGGCTCCGGTCGAGCGACACCGTCCGCGTGATCGACTCGTTGGCGGTCTACAAGAGCGCGGACGGCGACCTGGAGGCGGAGCATCTCAGCAACCTGTCCGAGCAGGAAGCGGTCGAGCTGGGCAGCAAGATCGGGGCGCTGATCGGCCTGGGCTTCGAGGGCGAGGAGGGGATGGCGGCTGGCGCGGAAGCCGGCGCCGAAGCGGTTGCCGAGCAGGGCGGTGTGGGCGCGTTGACCGGGGAGGATGCCTGGGATGTGCTTGAGGACATCCCGAACGACTCCGCCGCGGCGCTCATCCTGCTGGAGCACCACTGGGCTGTGCCGCTCCGGGACGCCATTGCCCGTGCCGGGGGGTTCCGAATCAGCGACGGTTTCATCAGCCCACTGGACCTCGTCGAGATCGGGCTGGTGGCGGCTGAGGAAGCCAAGGAACTGCACGAGATGGAAACAGCGGCCGCCACCCGCTGACCGTGCGGCCGACGTTCGCCAGCGCACAGGGAGGAGGTAGACCGGATGTTTGGATCACGCAGGGTCGCACGCCGAACCGGGCGTCGCACCGCGCGGCGTGTCTCCCGTCGCAGGTAACGGCTCACAGCGAGTGGCCCCCCAAACCAGCGGGGGCCGCTGGCCAACGTGCGCCCGGGCGAACTACCCGGGCGGCACTCGCATGCCATGGTTCGTGCCATGAAATCAGGTCCAACAGCGTGGCTCCAGTTCCCCAGGGGGCAGCAGCAGAAGTCGTGCAGCCCGGAGTCAGCCGGAGTGGCAGGTGCCATGGCCCTCATAATCCTGTGCCTGCAGTCAACCTCGACTGTCTGCGGCAAACTCTCGCCGCTGCGAAACACTGGCTGAAAAGCTGGATCACCACGACAGACCGCGTCGCGGGCGCGCTGACGCACGTCGCACCAACTACCGGATCTGGCTGACCATCCTCCGTCAGCGGGGTCGCGGCTGCTGCGCGATGAGGACCACCGCAGTCACGAGCATCACGGCACCGACCGAGGCCAGGACGACGCGCACCTGCCTGGCCTTGAACGTGCTACCAATCCCTACCAAGAACAGCACCGTG
Organism: Kribbella sp. VKM Ac-2568; assembly: GCF_004345365.1. Lineage (GTDB taxonomy): Bacteria > Actinomycetota > Actinomycetes > Propionibacteriales > Kribbellaceae > Kribbella > Kribbella orskensis. The sequence continues at coordinate 23,460 of NZ_SLVF01000015.1, read as the reverse complement.
GCCAGCAGCACCGTGATCCGGACGTAGTTGTCAGCAACACCTGCTGACTGGTAGCCGCTGGCGGTGGCCGCGTCGGCGCCTCGATCAAGCTGGTCGGCTTGGTCCTTCTCCGGCTGTCGGTAGTCCGGCATGTAGGTCGGACCCGGCGGGGCTGACGGATTATGGTCGGGGTCCGTCGCCCGCCAAGCATCGAACGCGACCCGGAATCCCGGCCGGAACCGGCGCTCGGCGATCGCCATCTTCTCGGGGTTGCCGAGCGTGTTGGCGATGAACCAGGCGTTGAACGTGCTTGCGTCGAAGTTGCGGTTCTCGGCGGCGACAGCAAAGGCTCGGTTCGCCTCGATGCGCAGCGCGGATCCATGCGCGAGGTCCAGACGGGACTCGGTGCCCCATTTGGCTGCGGAGTAGCCCGCCCAGGCAGTCACGATTGTGACGACCGACAGGAGCACAGCCTCCACCACGGCAATGACCTCACGACGGTGCTCGCCGTGCGCGCCCTGCTCGGCATGCCGATGGTGCTCGAGCTCTTTGGCCGACTCGGACGGCGTCAAACCCTCAGCCACGATCGCCCGAAACGCTGACGGCGATCGTCACGGCAAGCCAGACAATGGACATGACTTCGACGTTGCCAGCACCTGAGTCCGCCTGGCATCACCCGTAGGGTATGACTCAGCCGGTACGGGCCGGATCTGGCTGATCACCGATCACGCCCGACCCTGCAGCGTCACCCCTGCGCGCAGCCGGCGACGAAGATCTCAGGCCGCGTGGTCGACCGGCGACCGGCGGGGCCAGCGATCACCCGCAGTCCAGACCCACCGCAGGCTCGCTGAGGTCTCCCATAGTCGGCACATCGCACACCGTCGCCATACCTCACAGTCTCGTGCCGCCGCTTCCACGAGCTGAGTCCGGACACGAGGAAGACGAGCAGCATTCCGTCTCCCCCGTCGGCCGGACATCGGCGGACCGTTGCCTCTGAAGGCCGCTTCGGCGTAGCTTGACGAACGGGGGGGCACATGGTTCGGTCACGTGGGTTTGTCTGGCTTGTTGGGCTTCACGAAGCCTCCCTGCTGACTGCACAGGCAGGGCCGATGTGAACGCCAGGGCGCCGAGGCTGGAGGCACGATTCTGGCGAAGTCGACGGTCAGCAGCCGTCGCAGGGATCGTGTTTGGGGTGCTGCTCCTGGCAGCGTTGACGATGGTCCGCATCGCACTTTCCGCGGACAGCCTTCAGTCGCTCGAATCCGACGCAGCGCGACGGAGGCTGATCCAGATCAGTCTCCAGCTCGTGCCGTTTGCCGGAATCGCCTTTCTGTGGTTCATCGGCGTCGTTCGTGATCAGCTCGGCGACGTCGAGGACCGACTGTTCTCCACCGTCTTCCTGGGCAGTGGGCTTCTCTTCCTGGCCATGCTCTTCATTGGCGCTGTCACGGCGTCCAGCATGACGGCGATGCTCGCGGGATCGGACGTCAACGCCGACGTCTGGGCGTACGGCCGCACCAGCACGCAGGCGCTCATTTCCGTCTACGCCATGCGCATGGCCGCAGTGTTCACCCTCTCGGTGAGTACCGTGGGTCTGCGCACTTCAGCCTTCCCCCGGTGGGTGGCAATCCTCGGCTATCTCGTCGCGGTGGTGCTGCTGGTGGCCGCCGGTGAACACCGATGGACCCAACTAGCCTTTCCCGCTTGGGTTCTCCTCGTCAGCGTGGTCATTCTCTTCACCCGCCCGCCAACCCGTGAAGTCGCCGCTGAACAGACGGACACCCCGTCATGATGGTGTCCCACTACCGCCTCGCCATGTGGGCTCGTAGTTTGGACTCGGGGTCTTCGATGAGGTCGCCGCTGACGTCCACCGTCGCCCTGTGGAGGATGCCGGTGATGCGGTCGCCACAGTGACAGCGAGGCCTAGTGAAGGCTGTCTTGGAGCGGGGTTTGGCCGCCGAGCTGAGCGATCATCTGGGCTATGACAAGGGCGACCCGGCCGGTCGGGCGTGCCGAACTCTTGCAACGGCAGCACGCCGAGGACGCTGCAGACCGAGGTCGGTCCGGTGGGTTTGGACACGCCGTGGGACCGGGTGCCCAGGTCGCTGAACAACGCGGATCGACTACACATCGCGTGGCATTGGTAGACGATCTGCAACCACCCCGGTCGTGGCGGCTGCAGGTCAGGAGGGTGCGTACTCCGGGGGCGCTATCGTCTGCGTGCGGACCCTCCTCACACGTGCTTATCGGACGAGGCGGCATGCAGGTCTCGGCGATCTGCATCACCCCAACCAGATGAGGCGATTTCCGCTACTGCGGGCTTGACTGGTCCCACGAACATTCTGGTCTCCATCCTCATCGTTGTCGCGGTGACCGTCCTGGCCATCGCGGGCATGCTGGTTGTGCGCCGTCATGCGCCGGACGGCAGTTTCTTCCACGACGGGGACCGCGCGGCAGGCGTGTTCGGCGTACTGGCCACCGGCTTCGCAGTCCTGTCGGGTTTCGTCGTGTTCCTGGCCTTCACCAGCTACGACACCGCCCGCACGGGGGCGGAGCGGGAGGCGCTGATCGTCTCCCAGCAGGTCGAGACCGCGCAGTTCTTTCCGGAACCTGTCCGCATAGAGCTGACCAATGATCTCGTCTGCTACGCCCGCTCGGTGGCCGGGGTCCAGTGGGACCGGATGCAGGCCGGCACGCTGGGCGAGGAGCTGAACCCCTGGGCCGGCGAGATGTTCCAGACGCTGCAGACGGTCAAGCCGAGCAGTGCGACCGAGCAGTCGGCCTTCGACATCTGGCTGAGTCAGCGACAGACTCGCGAGGAGGCCCGCGGCGACCGCTTACACGGTGCCGTCGGAGTGATCCCGGCCCCGCTGTGGGTGGTGCTGTTCTTCGTGTCGGGCCTCATCCTCTTGTACATGCTCTTCTTCGCCGACAGTGGCGAACGGCCAGTGGTCCAGGCCCTCCTCGTGGGCACGGTGGCCTCCGTCGTCACATCGCTGCTCTTGCTGCTGGGCGCGCTCAACCAGCCATTCCATGAGGGCTTCGGTGGCCTTCGGCCCGTGGCCATGCAGCGAACGCTGCAGATCATCGACGAGGAGCTCGTGGTAGCCAACCAGAACGTGTCTCCTCCCTGCGACGCCCGCGGGAACCCGCTGTAGGCGTCCGCGATGACCTGGTTGCGACGGTGAACGGCAGAAGGCCGCACGCGCACGCTCGCCCCGCGCGCCGAAGGCGCGCCTTGATCCACAAGAGCTCACCTCGGCAAAGACGGAGTCGAACCGATGACCTCCTCATTACGAGGAGGACGCTCAGCGTCGCATTCGCCCTCCAGCAGCGCTTCTAGCAACACGAACACCCGCACCACACTCGAATTCCACCATGAGTTTTCCAGGGGTTCGCACCACGTCCTGCACCACGGCCGCGGCCGACGAGTCAGCGCCGCCCCTCCGATTGATCGTCCGCTACTCGAAGGCCGGCCTCTGGCCTAGTTCGACCCAGGTCGCGGCCTGCCTGGACCTGCATCTTCGCTATGTTTGACCGATTTGCCGATTCTTGTAACCCAGAATGGGCGGCGAGACGACTCCCTCTTGCCTCGAAGGGATCGACCACCCGAATGGCCGAGAGGGCTCAACGTTATGCCGGCAATACTCCTGAGCGGCGCGCTGGCGACGGTCTGCTCGTTGCTGGGGACCCGGATCGCTATCGGATGGTTCGCCCGTCACGGCTTCGGCCAGCCGATCAGGCACGACGGACCGACGACACATCATGTCAAGCGGGGTACACCGACCATGGGCGGTCTCGTGATCCTGCTGAGTGCCACTGCGGCATATCTGACGGCAACGATCTTGACCGGCGGGTGGCCGAGTGCCAGCGCTTGGCTCCTGATGTTGCTGTTCTTCGGCTGCGGGGTAGTGGGGTTCCTCGACGACTTCATCAAGGTCTATACCCAGAACAACCAGGGTCTGAGTAGTCGGGCCAAGATGGCGGGTCAGACGCTGGTCGCGCTCGTCTTCGGGGTCCTGTCCACGCAATTCTTCGCCGACGAGCGCGGTGTCAGGCCGGCGTCGCAGTACATCTCCACCACTCATGACTGGGGGATCAAGCTGCCCCTGATCGTGGTCCTGCTATTGATCTGGTTCATCGTCACCGCGACCTCCAACGGCGCCAACCTCACTGATGGTGCCGACGGGCTGCTCGCCGGCGCCTCGGCGTTGATCTTCGGCGCGTACACCATCGTGAACATCTGGCAGAACAACCAGCTGTGCGACTCCTCGCGGCCCACTGTGGTGGAGTCACAGTGCTACCAGGTGCGCGACCCTCTCGACCTCGCGGTCTTCGCGGCCGCCATCGCTGCAGCTTGTATCGGCTTCCTTTGGTGGAACGCCAAGCCCGCACGGATCATCATGGGCGATGTCGGCTCCCTCGCCATCGGTGGCGCCTTGGCCGGGCTGGCAATCATGTCTCGAACCGAGCTCCTGATGGTCGTCGTCGCCGGACTGTTCGTACTCGAGACCATGTCCGTGCTACTGCAAATGATCTGGTTCAAGCTGACCAAGCGACTCACGGGCACGGGGCGTCGCATCTTCCGAATCGCTCCCATTCACCATCACTTCGAACACCTGGGATGGGACGAGGTCACCGTAGTGATCCGCTTCTGGATCGTCGCCGGCATCTTCGTCGCGACCGGGCTCGGGATCTTCTATGCCTCTTGGCTTGCCTGAGCCCCAAGAGCAATTGAGTTCAGTCTCAAACGGCCTCGAGGACGAAGAAGAGGAAGCACATGAACGACTGGCCTACTTCCAAGTGGCGCCACATGAACTGGCCTCTGACCTGGGGGTTTGGATGGAGCCGCCTATCGGAATCGAACCGACGAGCTTCTCAACACGAGGAGGAACGGCACCGTCGCATAGGCTCTCTACCAGCGCTTTTAGCAACACGGCCGCCCGCAGCGAGCGCGAGATTCCCCATGCGCATCCGTCGTTCGTGGCACGAGTCATGCCATGCATCTCGACCACCCTAGGCCGCGGCTCTCGCCTGGTTGGGCCCGACCAGGCGCACCGGCCGCCGGCCTTCTGATCCGTAGTCGAGTTTGAACCATGGCAGATGAGTGCGGCTATTGGCCGTTTCTCAGTCCAGGCTGGTCATGGTGGCGTAGACAGGTTCCAGATCTCCGGAGCGACTGCGGCGTAGCGCTCGATGGGCCGCACTGTCTGTGCGTCAACCACTGGACAAAGGCCTCGTACGTCTTCGCCTTCACGTCCTCGGGCCCACGACAGGCACTCCGCGTAGATGACACCGCAGGGAGGCAAATTAAGCAGGTGCGGACTTCTACTGAGAACAGTGATGTTCGTAGCCCCGTAAGGTGTGGCCAGTGGGGTGGGAGTCACTCGGGCAGTGGGGTGAAGACGTCGCTCGCATCGAACCGCTCGCTGGCGGAGTCGCCAACGACGTGTGGAGCGTGCGCGTCAACGGGCACCTCGCGGTCGGTCGTCTCGGCGCCAGGAGCGACGCTGATCTCGCGTGGGAGACCGAGCTCCTCCAACACCTCGACCGTGGAGGTCTGACCGTGCCGGTGCCGATCCCGACTACCGACGGCCGGCTATTCGCCGACGGTCTGGTGGTGATGACCTACCTGGATGGCGGACCGCCCGAGACGCAGGCCGACTGGCGTCGCGTGGCTGGCACGCTCCGCGAGCTGCATCGGTTGACACAGGGTTGGCCGCAGCGCCCAGGCTGGCGATCGTCGACCGACCTCCTGCACTCCGAGACCGGGACGAAGATCGACCTCGGCGCGATGCCCCCTGAGAGCGTTGCTCGATGCCGAGCAGCGTGGGCGCGGCTCACCGGACGTCAGACATGCGTCGTCCACGGCGACGCCAACCCTGGCAACGTCCGCATGACCGCGAATCAGGTCGCACTGATCGACTGGGACGAGTCGCACGTCGACGTCCCCGACCTCGACCTCGTGCTGCCCGACAACGCTGCCGGCCTCGACGACGGAGCGCACGACATCGCCGCGCAAGCGTCGGCCGCATGGGAAGCCGCCGTCTGCTGGGACGACGAGTACGCAGTCAAGCGGCTCGCCGAAGTTCGAGCGGTCTGAGAACGCGTTCGAGGAGTGGGGTTATTGGCGGTCGAGTGCGCACATCTGCCGCAGCCATCGCGGCCCAGATGTCTGCGGCTCGTCGCTGTAGGTGACCGGCGCAAGGCTCGTGCGGCGTCGTAACCCCGGCCGGCCGCTTACAGTGCCGCAGCGCAACCTCGAAGGGGTCCTCGCGCGTGAGCTGGCGCACCACTTGGCCCTGCCACAGAGGGTCTCGCTGCTCGGCCAGGGCAGCCAGCTCGGCCTCAGGTGGCGCGCAGGTAGGGCTGTCGAGGCAGAATCACCGTGTGAAGAAGCCCGAGGCCGACCCCGTGGTCGCGCGTAACCGCAAGGCTGCCCACGACTACCATCTGGGCGAGTCCTGGGAGGCAGGGATCGTGCTGCAGGGTGCGGAGGTGAAGGCGCTCCGTGCCGGGCGGGCGTCCCTGGTCGGCGGCTTCGCCGCTGTCGAGGACCGGGAGATCTGGCTGCACGGCGTGCACATCCCGCAGTACTCCCAGGCCCGCTGGTTCAACGACGGCTCACGCCGCAAACGGAAGCTGCTGCTGCATCGTGCCCAGATCGACAAGATCGAGCGCAAGGTCAACGAAAGCGGGCTGACGATCGTCCCAGTGACCCTCTACTTCAAGGACGGACGCGCGAAGGTCGAGATCGCCCTGGCCCGCGGCAAGAAGACCTGGGACAAGCGGCACGCACTCGCCGAGCGCGAGGCGAGCCGGGAGGCCGAGCGTGCGGTCAGCCGCCGGCTGAAGGGTCGCCCGGACTGATTCAGCGGTGCGGACGATCGCGCCCATGAGGTCGTGCAGCTCCGGTACACGGTTCGGTTGCCGCGGCGGAACACCGTGCCGTGCCTGGAAGACGTGCGTGACACCTTCCAGGTGATGTTTCGGCGCATCGGAAACGGATGAGCGCGGATGCCGGCGAGTTCCGGCGCGACGAGATCGTCGTCATCCCCCTAGGTTGGCGTGCCAGATTGAGGCCTCGTACCGCCGATGCTCCGCCCTCCAGGAGTCGGCGCGCGGCTGAGCGGAATGGCGAGCCTCGACCGAGGCCACATCGAGGGATCGTGCCCGGTTATCGATCCCAGCTGACTGGCATCCCAGCCCTTCGAGATTAAGGACAACGGCATTCATCCGCACATGCCGATGACAGGGCGTCAGTGCGGACGCGGCGTACGACCTCTACACGGTCGCCGAGATGCGCTCCGCGACGGTGACCGGTAGCGGGTAGGGGCGTTCGTCGGGAAGCCGGTCCAGGCCGTGGCGGCGACGTTCTAGCGTGTCGGTGATGTCCTCGATGCTGCGGACCCACTTGGTGGCGTAGCGCGTGACGGCCGACCCAGACAACCCGACCTGGAGCGACCGGTAGGGCAGGGGTTGGCCGCTCAATGTGCGCTCGGGATCCCACTGGACGCGCACCGGGCAGTCCGCGAGCGCGCGCCGCCAGGTTTCCCGGTCGGGGTAGAGCGTGGGGTCGAAGTGGCTCAGGCACGACTCAGCCAACGCGTCCTCGAACCCGGTCCGGCTCATCCGAATTGCGAGCACGCGCTCCTGACCCGGTTTCGACGCCCAGCCACAGCGGTACATCATCCACAGGAACGACGGCTTGATCCACGTCATCCGGTTCATGCTGAACGGTGCGACGAACGTGCCAGCGGCGAGGGCGGCGTCGGCGATCTCGTGGCCGTATGCCTGGTAGACGATGATCGATTCGGCGTCGAATACCGCGCGCACCTGCCGGGCTGGTGGGGTCACTGGCGCATCCATGTCGCCAGGTCCTCCACAGACGCTGCAGCGGGCGGCACTCGGGCGAAGAACGATCCGGACCGCCAATCCCGCGCGACGGTCCCCGTGTCGCGTATCCACTCGCCTTCGACCCAGTCGACCAGATCCATTAGGTCCCGGGACCGGGCGAACTCGGCCGTCACGGCGGCCCCCTGCGGGATCAGAAAGACCGAGTCGATGTAGCAGTGCGCATCGAAGTTGACGTTCTTCGCGCGCCAGACCAGTGCAGCGTCCTCGACGTGGCCAATCATGAACAGCAGCCAGCAACAGGCCAGCAGCACGTCGCCGCAGCCTGAGTCCGCATCACCGACCGCGGCGATCTCTTGGCGGGTCAGCTCACGGATCAGGGGCGCGTCCGCCGGAGTGAAGCTCGACAGCAGCGCGGCGACCAGTGCCGCGCGGTCCACCTCGTCGGCGTTGCTCCGTCCGCCATGCCCGAAGGCCCGACCTACGTCGGCATCCGACATCACCCTCGCGTCCAGCAACAGCTCCAAGCCCGATATCACGGCCTCAACCTTTCAGGTATCGGGCAACGTGGCCAAGCACATGCAATGAGTGCCAGCGGCACTATAGCGACGCCTCTACTGAGCCACGCCGAACGCCTGCCAAACCACGCCGACGGTAGACGCACGCACATGCCGCGATCAGCGCGCTCACATGCCGATGAGCGGTCGCTGCGTAGATCAGACATGCGGCGTGCCGCGGCGTGAGCGCATGAAACGATGGTTCCGTGAACCAGGACCGGAGACGCCTGGCAGTCACTGCGCTGATCAAGCTCGCTACCAGCGACGACTACCAGGATCGAGCCGACGCGGGTCGTGCCCTGGCGAATTTCGCCGAGGCGACCGAAGCGCGGGAGTCACTGCTTCGACTCGTCCTTGATGTCAATGACACGCTCGTTACCCTCGCGACCGCAGAGGCGTTGCTCCGGCGACAGGACACCGCAGGATTCACGATTGTCGCTGAAGCGCTGGTCGAGGCGGATATTCAACACAGCACCTACATCCACGACGCCGTCACGGCTGTCTTTATGGTGTTCGCCTTCGAGAGGGATCGTGCGGTGGAAGCATGCGATGCCCTGTCGCTCGACACCAGTGCACAAGTTCGTCAGGGCGCCGCCCAACTGCGCGAGATGCTCGCTGAGATCCGCCCGGTGCTCTACCCACAAGAGCCGGCCTGAGCGTCAGGCAGGGCACGCAAGCAGGGTTCGGCCGCAGCCACGACACCAGCGAACAACCGGATCTGCCGAATTGAGGACGTTGGGTCGCCGAGGATTCCTCCATAGTCTTGAGGGGCCTAGCGCCTGGAGTGCATGGTCGAAGGAGTGGCCGCATCGATCCCAGCTCATGGAATCCGAGCATCGGCGCCTAGGAGGTCATCGTGAACACGAGATCATGGCGTTCGCGCGGCCCGGGGGGCCCAGCGGCCGCTTTCCTAGCGTTCGCGCTGGTTGCCGGCGGGTGCGGCGGTGGTGACGACGCAAACCCGGCCTCGGTCAGCCCGGCCCCCTCGCCGCCCGCGTCGTCGGCCGACCCCGGCCGGCCGGTCGGAGTTGTCGCAATCGGACACTCGGGCTTGACCGGTGCAGGCTCCGATCGAAGCCTTCCTCGCCAGGCCGCCCCCGAGAACTCTTGGGCGACAGGCACGTCCTCGGAGGTCAACAGCATCTACCGGCGATTGGTGGCCGTCCGGCCCGTCACTGAGGGCCATGTCGCCAACACCGCCGAAGGTGGTGCGTCTGCGTCCGTGCTGACGGCGCAGGTGCGGCGGGCGCTGGAAATCGTTCCTGTTCCCGCGCTCGTTGTCGTCCAGACGATCGACAACGACATCCGCTGTGACGGAACCGACCGAGAGCACGTGCCCGAGTTCGGGGCCGCGCTCGCGGAGGCGCTGGAGGTTGTGAGTACGACGTCGCCCAACTCCCGAATCCTCGTGGTTGGCCAGCTGGCACGACCCAGCCCGTCGTTCGTCGAGAAGGTCGTCGCCGAGGACCCGACTGTGCAGGCAAGTCTCACCGGAACCGGGGAATGCGATTTCTACGGGCCTGACGGACGGCTCGTCCAGGAGCATTTTGACACCCTGACGTCCATCATCGAGGACTACGAGGCCGAGCAGGCTCGGGTGTGCGCCACGGTACCGAATTGCGGCACTGACGACGGTGCACGTGCTGCGTATGTCGACCGCCTGGAGAACTTCTCCAGCGACTGGAACCACCTGAACGTGCGCGGACAGGCCGAGGCCGCAAAGATCGCCTGGCCGGTTGTCGCCGCGCAACTGGAGTTGTGACAAGCCGCTCCTGCTCGGCTGTCGTACCGAGCTGATCCGGTTCCCGGCTCATCCGGGACGACCGGCCGGGCTCACCAGCTGACCCGGCCAAACGGGGCTTCGCTTCGGCCGGCTGAGCCCGTTCACTTAACATCCGGACATGCCGCCGAGAGGTAAGCGCGGTCATGCCGTTGAGCGGGCGAGTGCCCATGACGTCCGAGGGGGCCAGATGTCGTACCCCATAGGCTGACGGCCGTGTCCGCGATTCAGAGCACAGACGACGACTTTCGAGTCTGCACGATATCGCTTGATGAACTGGCGGGTCTTCAAACTAGCGCGGAGCAGAACGGCTTTTCGACCCGCTGGACATCCGTCCAGGCGCTGCGACGTCAGGTTCTCAATGCGCCCATTCTGCTCATGACCTTTCTGCGCGAGGAGCGCTTCGAGGCGTTGCGCGCGTACCGGTGCCTCTTGCTGTTCGAGGCGATAGTCCCGAAGGCCGAGGCGGCCTTGACCAATTTCGACGTCGCCCCGGAACGACTGGCAGAACTTCCCAGACTCGACCGCGACGCCGACGTGCGTGCCACGTTGGCTCACCTTATTTGGACTGCATACCGGGCGCACGACGTCGTGCCCAAGGACTAGAGCCCGCCACCGGCGCTGTGCGCGTGCGGAGTCGGCGCACCTGAGCGGTACCGTCCGGATCTGCCGCGATCCGCGCTGTCATGCCGATGAGCGGGCTAGGTAGATGCCCGTTCGCGCAGCCAGGGCAGGCCGTACCTCAGCAGGTCCGAGACCGCGTCCTCGGCCACTGGACCTGGGTCAACCCCGCGGACGATACGCCACCACTTGTCGCTGCCTTCGGGCGTTAGCACCCCGAGTCGCGCCTGGGTAGCCCACGATCCATAGACGAACGTGGGCTTCGGCCGCTCACCCAGCGACGGCGACTCAGCGGCATGTTCAGCCCACGCGACGCGGCTGATCACGGAAAGGTTCACAGTGAACTGGACCTCTTGGCCGTCGCTGTATGCCGACTTCCGAAAGCCGAGTAGAGCCCAGTAGTTGTCGGACGGCAGTTCAAATCGACCTCCGGAGCCACGCAGACCCTGACCGCGAAGCAATGGGCCGAACGTTGCCTTCATCATCTCCGCGTAGACCTGCTGCGGGGACGGCACGCTCGCGTCGTCGGTCGCCTTCACCTTGGGTCTGTGCTTCCACACCTTGAAGCGTTCGAGCGACTCGCGCTGCTGGGGCGTCAGTTCAGGCATGGCCGCGAGCTTCTCACGCCCACATCCACTCACGCCCAACATCCGCATCTGCCGCCGTTCGCGTGGATATGCGCTGGGCATTTGGCCAGGTGGGGTGCCATAGAGTCACCCCCCATGGTCGACCAGTTCGCGGGTGGCATGAGTCTCATGCGCAAGCACGACCCTCAGTTGCAAGAGGACGGCTTCGGACTTGTGCAAGAGGTTGCAGCCGAACGCCTCGACGACCTCATCGCCGCATACGGCGTGGAGCAGGACCATGGGATGAAGTGCTGGCTGCTCGAACTCATAGGCGAAGTTCGGACTCCTGCGGCACTACCGGTGCTGTCCAATGCCCCGACCGGCCAGGATCAACTACTTCGCGACTGGGCTCGGCGTGGGCTGGAGCTGCTGAACACCAAGGAGGCGCGGACGCTCTTGTGGCAAGAGCAGCAAGACCAGCCGCCTCGATGACGGACTCTCATGCCGCAGATAGGAAGGCGCGGGCAGCCGATGAGTGCGAGCGCTACGCCGAGGGCTCCCTTCTGGATCATTCCAGACAAAGGCAGAAGGGGTGACCTGCAGGGTCCAGGAAGACCCTGTAGGACGTACCGGGCTGGTCCGGATGTTTGGTTGCACCGAGATCGATCACTGCCGCCTCGGCTGCGTCGAGGTCGTCAACGAGCATGTCGAGGTGCATCTGCTTGGGTCGCTCCTGGGTCGGCCACGTCGGCGGCGTGTAATCAGCCACCCGGTGGAAGGCGATGCACTGGCCGTCCTCAGGGCAAACCGAAGCCCGGTCGGTGGAGACGTCGATCTTCCATTCCAGCATCGCGCCGTAGAACCTGGCGAGCGCACCAGGAACGGGACAGTCGATAGCGATGAGGGGCAAGCGAGCGATGGCCATGTCGGCGAGGATATCGACTATTGCGGTTGGCGCACGTCCCGATTCCGCAGTGACGTGCCGGCGCTGTGGACCGTCGTACGTCCGCTCATAGCCGCGATGGTGAACTTGTGAGGCGGTTGACGCGACCTGCCGCGCCCTGGGCACTGAGGGAATGGAGATCTCACAACCGGGCCCGGCCGTCTCCGGTGTCGTCGTCACGACGTCTCGCGTCCTACGGATAGCCGTCGCCGCCTACCTGGCTCGGTTCAAAGGTCAGTCCCGGATCCACACCGAGTCGGACCTGCGGGGGTATCTCGTGTGGTGCGATCTGCGCGACCTGGACCCTCTCGCAGTGAGCCGGCCACATGTTGAGCTCTACATCCGCTGGCTACAAGAAGTGCGCCGGTACGGGCCATCGACGGTGTCCCGACGCATGTCGGTCGTCGCGGGCTTCTAACAGACGTGCGTGATAGACGTGTCCTTGAGCACTCCCCAGCCGAGTATGTGCGACGCCCGCACGTGCCGGCCGAATCCCCGACGCTCGGGCTGACACACCTGCAGTTCGAGGCCGTGTTGACCGCCGGGAGGCAGTCGCCCAACCGCTGCGACTTCGCCCTCGTCTCGATGTTGGGGCTGCTCGGACTTCGGATCTTCGAGGCTACCGGCAGCGACATCGAGGACCTCGGCGAGGAGCACGGCCATCGGGTTCTCCGCGTGCATGGCAAGGGCGACAAGATCGTGCTTGTACCGCTTCCCCCAGCCGTAGGCCGTGCCATTGAGCGGGCCATCGACGAGCGGACCGCCGGACCGATGCTGCTGACCTGTCGGGGCACGCGGATGGACCGGCACTGCGCAACCCGCCGACTGCGCCGCCTCGCCGAACAAGCAGGTATCAAGCTTCCGCGGATGCACCCGCACATGCTCAGGCATACCTTCGTCACCACGATGCTCGACGCCGGCGTTGACCTGCGTGATGTACAAATCGCCGTCCGCCACGCCGACCCACGAACCACCATGCGCTATGACCGCGCCCGCAAGAACCTCGACCGCCATCCCAACTACATCCTCGCCGCATACATGGCCTCCGCCACTTGAAAGCAGGTCTTCCTGTCGTGCCGAATTGAGGTTGTTTCCCGAACCGCAGAGCCGGGCTCGGGGCCGGCTCGTTACTCGTGCTCAGAATCTTCACCGGTCGGGTCTTACCGATCCCCCGAAAGTTGCACGCGCGCTAACCTTTGGCCTCCTCGTTCGTGGTTTGGCCTGCAGGAAGCCATTGCCGTCGACAAGCGCCTGACTCGCGATCTGCTGCCACCTGGTGGCACTGGTGGCAGGGTGCTGTCCCATGATTGACGACGCCGCGAAGGCCAACTTGTACAACTACCTGAGGCACGAGCGCGAGGCGGTGCTTGCCAAGCTCGACGGTCTTTCCGAGTACGACGTCCGTCGCCCGCTGACCGTCACCGGGACCAACCTGCTGGGCCTGGTCAAGCACCTGGCGACATGGGAGGCCAGGTACCTCGGCGAGGTCTTCGACCGTCCCTTTCCCGAACCCCTGCCTCGGTGGGACGTCGAGGCCGAGCGACTCGCCGACATGTGGGCGACCGAGCGCGAGGCCCGCAGCGACATCGTCGACCGCTACCGACGGGTGTGGGACCACAGCGACGCGACGGTGGAGGCCCTCGCCCTCGATGCCACGGGCCGCGTCGCCTGGTGGCAGGACGCCGAGGTGCCCTTGTTCAACATCCTCGTCCACCTGCTCGCCGAAACCAGTCGGCACGCCGGCCACGCCGACATCCTGCGCGAAGCGCTCGACGGAGCGGTAGGAACCGACGCGGAGGACATGGCCGAGCAGCGGCACGACCCAGCCTTCTGGAGGGAGCGCCGCGAGGAGATCGAGGCGGCCGCCAGGTCAGCAGCCGGTTGACCTGGATCGCGAGCCAAGGAATGGTGCCGCTATTCGTTGGGCGCGTGGTCTGGAACGAGCCGCCCTAGATGCCGACCTTCGATGGCCTTGACGACCTCCACGGTCAAGCGCTCGGAGCCGTCGTCCTGCCACGTATCGCGACCTGCTCGAGACCGCACCGTTGTCAAGCCGCTCGCAGCCTCAAACGTCCGGACCTAGCTGTCCGTGGGTTCGCTCCTGCCGACGTGCGGATGCTGGAGCGCGTCATGCACCAGCCGGGCAGGGCTGCCTTGGTCACAGCCAGCGCCGCACCTGTTCAGCGCGCTTCCAGCTCGAAGAACAGGAAGCAGATAAATGAGCGACCGTCCGCGGTGGGCAGCAGTTCCGCTGGGGTGTTGGCCGCGGGCGGCGGCTCAGTGACCGTCTTGATGCCGAACCCCGCATCGATGAACGTGTTGATGACGTCCTGCAGGGGTCGGTGCCAGTAGGTCATCCACACGGTCCCTTCGCCGAAGTCGTAGTCCTCGGAGTACTGCGTGAGGGCGAAGTAGTCGGCCTCGGGGTACACAATCGCGTAGACCGTGGGGTGGATGATCGAGCCGATGAGCCGACCGCCGGGTTTGAGCACACGCCGCAGCTCGGCCAGTGCCGCGGCCCAGTCCTTGACGTAGTGCAGGGACAGCGATGCGACGACGAGGTCGAACGCGTCGTCGGGATAGGGCAGGGGCGCACCAAGGTCTGCGACTCTCACGTCCGCGTCCTCGCCGAGCCTTTGGCGGGCGAGTTCGACCATGGCGGGGCTCAGGTCGAAGCCCGACACGACCGCATCCTTGCTACGCAGAGCTTCCATCAAGGGGCCTGACCCGCATCCGGCGTCGAGAATCTCCAGGCCCGCGACGTCGCCGGCGAGACGAATCATCTCCGGACGCGCGTAGTAAGCATTGAAGAGATTGCTCTCGTTACTGGCCGAGTACGCGGCCGCGAAACTGTCGTAGTCAGCGACTGGGGCAGCGGACTTGCTCACCGAATCTGGCATGACAGGTTTCTACCCGGGTCGCAGGTGTGCGCCAACCAGGCGCGCGGTCCAGTCGGCGACGCACTCATCTGCCGCGATCCGAGAACTGTACAAGCCCGCCCCGTCCCCCTGATCCGTGCCAGTCCTCCTTCGACACCCAGGACAGGCTGGGGTGGCAAGGACGCGAAGAAGCCGCCGACGAACGTGCGACCGACGGTGGTCGTCGAGGTCCTCGCTGATGCCGCGAGCCACGTTCGTGTCAGCGGCTGGGGCGTTCGAAGATGAGCTCCAGGCCGTCCTCCTCATCCCACTGTTCGCCGTTCTCGACGAAGCCGAAGCCGGCGATTGTGGCCAGCGATGCCTGGTTGGTGGGGCTGATCGTGGCCCGCACGGTCCGTACTGCGGGTTCGGCCGCCGCACGCTCCAGGAGCGCGGTCAAGATCGCCTTGGCGAAACCCTGTCGCCGGTACGGCGGGTCGACTGTGTAGCCGATCTCCACCATGCCGGCCTCGTCCGGTGGACCGTGGAAACCGGCATAGCCGACCACGATCCCGTCGGCCACGACGAGCTTGACGAGCCACCCGAAGGTGCTCGGATCCCGGGTCAGCTGATCGAGGCGGTACCGCCATAGCCACTTGGCCCGGTCAGTGAGGAACTCGTCGCCGAGTGGGAAGCCGAGCTCTGTCTGTGCCGCGGGACGGTCGTCGGCCAGCAACGCGCTCAGCGCGGTACTGGTCATCTCGACGAAGCGAACCGCTCGGGGGGAAGTAGTAGTCATCGCAGTCATCCTCAGCCCCGGCGGCCCGCCAGTCGAACCATTAACCCGCCTGCGTCTCGACGGACCGCGCGGGTGCGCTGACGCGTCGCTCCAACTACCGGATCTGCCGCCGAGGGTAAAGGGCGCTCATGCCGATGTCCGGTCGTACGGCACCGGCGGTGGACGAACTACTCGAAGTCAATGATCTGGTTCCGGTTCACCTTGACGGTGGCACGCCCATCGGTCGTCTCTACACCGGCCAGCAATCGGACGGTCACGCCGTCCGGCACGTCCTTAATGACCTCGCAGGCGAGATGAACGACTGCTCCTGGCGCCGGTGCTTGGATCCCGAGCACTGGCTGCTTTTCGTGCACTTCCACGCTGCTGCCGTCAGCCAACTCCAGTGCGACATGAGCCCAACCGGGGAACGGATCGCTTTCCAACGACACGATTCGGGCGATGACTGCGGGCATGGAACCACCTTTCTCAGACGCACGCATCTGCCGCGTTGCGGATGTTGCTAGCCGTACTACTTGCGCGGCGCCGCGCAAGTAGTACAACTTGAACCGGTCGAAGTCATCGGGCCACGGTGCCTTCTCGGGCAGTACCGGCGCCAGCGCCTCGAACACCCGCAACACCGCATCACGTTCGCAATCCGACAGACGCGGCGTCGCCTGTAATACCGCCCCGCCTGACGGCAGCACAGTCGCGGCGGCGAACGTTCCCCGCGCGCGAACGGCTTCAATGCCTCCCAACCGTTGAAGAACACCGGCAGCCCTGACCATGACCCACGAATAGTTCCGCACCTGCGAGTCAGCCAACGGCAACGTCTCATCCGGGAATGTTGCGAGCATGGCTTCCAGCGGGTGCGGGTGCCGGCCGAGATCACATCATCGGCCACATAGCCGAACACCGAGGGCCAGCGCTCGGCCTGGGCGACCAAGAACTCCCGCCATGTCTCCGGCACCTCGACCGGGATCGGAGGAGTCGTCGCCAACGTGCCCACCACATAGGTCGCATCCAGCCGCAGCCACTGCCGCGCCTCGGGCGGACGCTGACGGTACGCCGAGATCGTCAGGCTCGGCGTCCCGGCGTGCCCGAACCGATTCAATGTCGAGAAACTTCGCCGACATCTCGACCGACACATCCGTACTCTGCGCCAAGAACCGCTCCCAGTTCCTCGGCGACCACGCCCGCAACGACTTCGACAACCGCCGCTCCCGCTGCCCGATCACCAACAGCGAGCACCACCCCGAACCCACCGGACCACCAGCCGGATCAGCAACACCGCCGAACGCAACCCCGCCGCCGGCAACTCCGACACAAAGGGCCCTGCAAGCCGCTCGAAGCATCGAGAGGTTCTGCTGGAGCAGGTGAAGGCGCGCGTCACCGCAGAGCTCGCGTCCCGACAGCGGGAAGCGCGCGTAGTACTCCAGCCGTAGTTCGTGATCTGGCGGTGTGGCGGGTGGACATAGCGCAACCGCCGGTTTATGAGTAGCGCCGCTGCCGTCTCAGGCGTTCTACCGACATCATCTGGCAGGTTCTTTAGGCGGAGGCGTGATCTCAACCGTCCTGCGTGGCCATGCGAACGAGCGTGTCTCAGGCCATCCCGGTCACAGATCTGGTCACCAGCCGACACGTTCCATGCCATGGATTGGGCCACGCCGCGCGCGGTACTGGCCCGCCTGTGCAACCGCGTGCCGGCGCTCGGCTCGAGGTCAGCAGCCGCGGCAGCCGGGACCAGCACCGCCGCCTGCTGAACGGCGGGCTCGACCTCGGTCTGTGCGGATCGACCTCGCATTGTCCGGACGGGCTCGCCGGGCGGATCATCCGGCGCGAGGTTCTCGGCGTCGCGCTGCCGGCGAACCACCCGCTCGCGGCGGCGCAATCGGTCGCCGTACGGGAGTTGACGGACGAGACGCACTACCGGCCGCGGGACGGCTTCCCCCCGGAGTGGAACGAGTTCGTCCTGTCCTGCTGCCGGACCGCCGGGTTCACTCCCGAGCGACACCCGGCCAGCACGAACGGTACCGGCCCGGCGCTGGAGTTGGTGCGCGCCGGTGAATGTGTTGCGCTCGGCCTGTTGTCGACCCTATCCGGACGGCGTGGTGGTGCGCTCCCTGGACGCGGGCGTTCCGCCGTACGGGTGGGGGCTTCGCTGGTGCAACTGGGACCGCACGCCGGACGCGGCCCTCGACGCTCTCCGTCAATTGGACTAGCTCCAGTTGTTCAAACGGACGGGTACTACTACGTAGCGGAACTCGCTGATCGGATCGCCGTCGAAGTCCTGCAGACCGGTGAGTTCAGCCGCTTTCGCTGCCTGGGTGAACGCCAGTTGCGCCACCGGGGCACAGATCGCGTTCAAGCCGTCCAGCAGGTACGTCGGGTTGAAACCCACCGTGACTGGTTCACCGGCGACACGAGCCTCGAGCGACTCCGACGCCTGCGCCTCGTCACCCGTGCCGGCATCCAGCGTCAAACTGCTCTCGCAGAACCTCAGCCGGACCGGGGTATTACGCTCGGCCACCAGCGCCACCCGCTTCACCGCCTCAATCAGACCGGCTGTGTCGATCCGCGCCCTTGTCGCGATCGCCGCTTCGGCCGGGATGATGCGGCGCACCTTCGGGAACTCGCCGTCGAGCAGCCGGGTGGTGGTACGCCGTCTCCCGCCCTCGAACCCGACGATGCCGTCACCCGCGCCGGGTAGCGAGACCACGATGTCGGTCCCGGTCGTCGCCTTCGCGATCTCGGCCAGCACTCGCGAGGGACCAGCGCCGCGGCCGACACGTCCGGGGACCGGGGATTCCACTCGAGCTCGCGGACCGCGAGCCGGTACCGATCAGTCGCGAGCAGCGTGATCGTGGATCCCTCGATCTCCATCTGTACGCCGGTGAGCACTGGCAAGGTGTCCTCGTGGCCTGCGGCGATGGCAACCTGAGCAACAGCTTGGGCAAGAACATCGCTACGCACAGCGCCGCTCGCGGCGGGGAAGTCTGGCAGGGCCGGATACTGGTCCGAAGGAAGCGTTTGCAGGGCGAAACGCGAACTCCCACAGGCTAACTGGGCCCTCGCGCCGATCGCGGAGAGGTCGACGGACAGGCCGCGGAGGCTTCTGGAGATCTCAGCCACCAGGCGCCCGGAGATGATGCATCTGCCGGCGTCGGCGACCTGCGCAGGCACGGTGACGCGGGTGGAAGTCTCGTAGTCGAAGCCGGACAGGACGAGCTGTCCCTCCTCGGCTTCGACCAGAAGTCCGGCCAGAATCGGGACGCTCGGGCGACTGGGCAGGCTCCGCGCAACCCAGGCCATGGACTCGGCCAGCACAGCGCGTTCCACGCGGACTTTCACCGTCGCTGGGCTCTCGCAGAGATTGACCGCGGGCACGTCATTGTTTCCGACATGTCGGCAGGGTGCGGCTTCGAGTAGGTGGAAGGTCAAATGCATGAGCCAGGCCGTCGAGTTGAACCTCGGCATCGCCCACAGCATCGCGAGTCGCTTCCGTGGCCGCGGTGTCGAGGACGGACGCTTTGCCCAACCCGGAGGCAAGCAAGCGAACGGCACGGCCGTTCGGCACCTCCAGGGTGTCAGGCCGCGAGGTGCAGCGGCCAGCGGTGATGCGGCGCGCATAGCGGCCGGGGCCGCGAGCGACACACGATTCTGCTTGTCACCCCTTGGGCCAGCTTCGGGAGTTCCGGGCCTGCACGGGCGTGGGGAGCTGCTGGGTCGGCGGCGCGGCGGTCCGAGCGCTGTCTGCAAATCAGTTGAACCAGCCGCGATGAGTTTCGTGCCTGTTCACCTCGCCCCATCCGCGGCCTTGGTCGTGCCGAAGATCGGGTGATCCATTCGATCGACCGGTCGACCGATCAAACGTCCTGTGAGAGAGGAAACAGTCATGCAACACACGCGTGCGTCCGGCCGGTGGCGGCGGGCGCTCAAACGGTTCGCCGCGGTTGCGGCCGTGCTGGTCCCATCGGGGGTCGTCTCGGTCGTCGTGGCGGAGCCCGCCCAGGCGACAGTTTGTCGGACCAATGCTCACGTCTACCTGACGTCGGTGTATCCGTCCAGCTTCCGGTTCGAAAACCAGCCGGTGGACGGTGGTACTGACGACTACCAGATGTTCGCCAGTGACTGGACATCGCTGCGGGTCGGCGGCAATGGTCTGCGGCCGTACACGTCGGCGTTCTGGAACGTCGAAAGCAACGTCAGCGGGCGGTTCACCTTCAACAGCGGGGTCGCCGGAGGCAACTGCGTCGCGAACGAGACGTACGTCAACCTTGCGAGGCACACCGTTGGAGGGGAGGTCTGGACGGTCCGCGCCAACTATCTGACTGGAAACTCGGGGCAGTTCATCCAGAACCAGGCGCATTTCCGCATCTTCTTTGTGGACCCGCCTCCGCCCGACCCGTGGTACGGGAACCCGTGCTACTACGCCGAGGCGTGCTTCTGAGCACTCAACCGACTCGTGTGAGCCGGGCCGGCGCCTGGCTCACACGGGCCATCAGCGTTGCGATGATGTGGAATCCTTTCGAGAGCGATCGCGGACCATGAACGGCTGCAGCGAGGCCTTCTCCAGATCTTCGGTGCGACGCGAGACGTTCCGTGCGTCGTACCGGGCTTCGGTGGCTCCAGCCAGGTTGTCGGCCCGCCTCTGCGCATCCTGTGCCGCCTGGGACGCCTGCACCGACTTTCCATCAGGCGGTCCATCCGCTCGATGTCTGCGTGGACCTGGCGGCGAGCGGGTTGCCGCTGATCAGGCCGCATGGCCGACTGACGGCCTGCTCGGCTATTGCTCGTCTGCGGTCCAGGTCCACCGCAGGCTGCCGGACGTCTCCTGCTGGTAGGCAAGGGGTCATCCGCGGACTCATCGGCGGTCCGCCCAGCGGCTAGTTGACTGAACTCTCCTGGCGAGGTCATTGGCGGTTGCGGTGCCTGAGTGGTTCGTAAGACAGCGTCGATGGTGCCGCCGTCTCTCAAGGTCTACATGCAGTTGTCCAACGAGCCGACGGTGTCACGAACAACGGCCGCCGGGACTCGCCGGCGATCCGGGTGTGACCGTCTTCAGCGGCTGTACGAGTTGCGTGACCACCACGTCCGTGGCGCCGCGGCCCGGTCGCCCGCAAAACGCGCTTGGCACGGTGTACGGCTACTGCGCCATGGCCTCCGGCCAGAAATGGGTGCACCTCAGCGTGACCTCGACCCGACCGGGCGCCTGGCGGGGGTCGTGGTCTACGCGGGCTGCGCCTTGACGGCAGCCGACGCGCGTCGAGTAAGAGCCGTTGGCCGTGCGACGGTCGAGCCGACTGCGGCGATCGCGAGGCCGAGCACGATCCAGCCGACCGCCTCCAGCTTCGTTCCACTGCCGAAGAACGCGAAAACTGTCCGATGGTGCAGACGGTCGCGAGCCACCACGGGATCTGGCGAGCTCGCACCATGCCGAACGCGAGCCACGGCAGCCCCACGAGATGGAAGCAGAGTAGGGCGAGGACGAACGCCGGGATGGCTGCCGGGCTGCTCGACATGCGGTCGGCGGCGTCGACCATGGTCGCGCTGATTGGCCCGCTGCCGGCGACGGCGACCTCGATGCCGCCCATCAACAGGAAGCCGAGGGCCCCCACGAGGCCGGCGCCGTACACGACACCGCCCGATATTACGGTGGCGCTCCCTCGACCCACGGTGCGGCCAACGATCGCTGCCACGCCGGGCAGGATCAGCAGGACGACGCTTGGAATACGAGCGACTTGGCGACCGTCGGAGTGGGGTTTGCGGCCAGGTCGGCCAACCGTTGCCGGGTGTCGTCGGCGCCGTTCGGTGGCCCTAGGAACGGTGGCACCGTCATCGCCAGCCCGCCGGCCATCATCGACCACCCTGCCAGCCTGGTCCTCTTCCGCAGAGTTTCCATGATTCCTCCTTGGTTCCGCTTCCGTCTCGACGCTAGGAAGCGGCCCGGCCGGAGTCGTCGGGCATTCTGGGGAGCAGGGTCGTTCTTTCGAACGACGGCGGCTCAGTGAGGCCGGCCGTAGACTCATGCCATGTCCTGGGTGGGACGGGCTCCCTTGCGGGCGGATGTGGGTCTGGCCGCCGCGCTGGCGGTGTTCAGCGTGGTCGAGCTCTACTTCAGCTACGCGTTCGAACGCGTGCCCGGCCACCATCCTTCGGCCCTGCACCTCGCGATCGCTGTGGTGGCTGCGTCATCCCTTGCCTGGCGCAGGGTCTTCCCGCTGGTCGTGGCGCCGTTTGTCGCTGCGCTGGCTGCGCTCCAGCCCTACGTGACTGCACCGCCGAACGTGTACGGCGAGGCGCTGGTCGGCATCATCGCTGTCTACAGCCTGGCGGTATACGCACCAACCTTGCGAAGAGCGATCGCTTCGGCCGCGCTGACGACGGCGCTGTTCTACGTGCAGGGGCTGAGGGATCCGAACGACCCGATCGGCGAGGCAGTCACATATGCGCTCATCGTCTTGCTGATCCTCGGCGCCGGCGCACTGGTACGCGGATACCGCGACCGCGCCGACGAAGCCGAGCACCGTGCCCAGCAGATCGCCGCCGACGAGCGGGCACGCATCGCACGCGAACTGCACGACGTGGTCGCCCACGGGATGAGCGTCGTCGTGCTCCAAGCTCGCGGCGGACGCCGCATGCTCGCCGTAGAGCCCGGGACGGCGCGGCTGGCGTTCGACGACATCGAGCGGGTAGCTGCGGACTGCCTCGACGAGATGCGCCGGTTGCTGGGAATCCTGCGATCGGCCGAACCGGAGGCCGCCCCACTTGCACCACAGCCGAAGCTCTACGAGCTCGAGGCGCTGGTCGACCAGGCCCGGGCGTCAGGCGCGGTCGTCGAGCTCGTGGTCGACGGGAAGCGCCGCGACCTCGCCCCAGCCATCGAGCTGTCGGCCTACCGCATCGCGCAGGAGGCCCTCACGAACGCGCTCAAGCACGCTCCCGGCAGCCGCGCCCGGCTGCACGTCAGCTACGAGCTCGACGCCGTGGCCATCGAGGTGACCGATGACGGGCCGGGGTCGCTCAACGGCGGCGACGGACACGGCCTGATCGGAATGCGCGAACGCGCCGAGCTCTTCGGAGGCAGCTTCCACGCGGGCAGCGAGCCCGGCGGCGGTTTCGGCGTGCGCGCGCGTCTCCCCGTCCCTGGTACGGCGCCGTGAGCATCCGCGTCCTCGTCGCCGACGACGAGCGACTGATCAGGGCCGGCTACAGGATGATCCTCAACACCGAGCCTGACGTCGAGGTGGTCGGCGAGGCGGCCGACGGCGTCGAAGCCGTCGAGCAGGCCAGGCGTCTCCGACCGGACGTCGTGCTGATGGACGTCCGGATGCCCCGGCTCGACGGAATCGCCGCAACCCGCTCGCTGGTCAAGATGGAGCCGCCGCCCACCGTACTCGTGGTAACGACGTTCGACCTCGACGAGTATGTAGTGCGCCACGAGGCGCTGTTGTTTCGGATGGAGGTGAGAGACCTGCATCGCTCGGCCGTCGTAGCGGTCGGGTGGAAGCTGGCGGCAGCCTGATC
>NZ_SLVF01000014.1 GCF_004345365.1 Kribbella sp. VKM Ac-2568 | reverse complement strand
GAGGTCGTGGGAGAGTAGGACGTCGCCGGACATTCACACTGTTAAGGGCCACCCACACCGGGTGGCCCTTAACATTTCCCCCACCAACCCCACACCACGCCGGCGCGAGCCCGGTGCCTCCCTCGCGAGCCGGCGGAGCCACTCGGCCAGCGCGAGCCCGCGGCTGACGGCCAGCCCAGCCGCTATCGCCCTCGGCGCGGTAGTCGCGCGGCCGCCCCGCCGGCGGGCGAGTCCGTAGCCCGGCCGACCAGCTCTGTGACGGCGCTGGAGCAACCGGCCCACACGCCGGCTCACCCGGCATCGGGCCTTGAACTCGAGCTCACCTGGAACTGGACCGCGAACTCGCGCTGGTGAAGCGTCCTTGCAACAGCCGTACTCCGGCGCTTGCCAGGGGCTGATGCGGAGACCCCGACAACCTTCCGGCCGCCGGCCGCCGCCCTCCAGCGAGAGCGGGCTGCGTTCTTCTCGCTGGTGACAAGCGCGGGTGTTACGGCCTGAGTTGGGTCACCTGAATAGATCTTCAGGGGCTGGAACGCGCTGACCTGCGGATATGCGGTTGGTTAGTGCGCCGTCAAGGCACTAATCCGGGTCGGTATGATCGGCTGGTGGCCTGGGTTCGGAGGGTGCGCACGGCCTCGGGGGCCACGGCGGTGCAGATCGCTGAGTCGGTCGCGGGTCGGCGTCGGATCGTTCGTCACGTCGGCTCGGCGCGTGACGAGGCCGAACTGGGCCTGCTGATGGAAGAAGCGAACCGGCTGCTTGCTGATGATCGTCAAGGAGTCCTTGACCTCGGCATCACCCCGGCCGTCCCGAAGGCTGTGCTGCTCCCGCCATCGACACAGGCGGGGCTGTTCGCCAGCACCGCGACCCCGCCGCCAGCGCGACAAATGGTGCCGCGCCTGCGTGTCCTCAAGAGCTCCTCAGGGCTGCTCTACGACGCTCTTGCTGGGGTGTACTCCAGCCTCGGCTTCGACGTCGTGGACGACGAGGTCTTCCGCGACCTGGTGATCGCACGCGTGGTCGAGCCGACCAGTCTGCTGGACGTCGACCGCGTCCTGGCCGAGATGGGCCGGGTGTCAGCGAGCCTGTCGACTCGCAAACGCACGCTGCGGCGCGCTCGGGAAGGGACCTATCGCGACCAGATCGCGACCGCATGCTTCAACCACGCCCTCACCAGCGGCGACGTCAGCCTGGTGTTGTACGACGTCACCACGCTCTACTTCGAGGCTGACAAGGAAGACGAACTACGGAAGGTCGGCTACTCCAAGGAACGCCGCGTCGACCCTCAGATCGTGGTCGGGCTGCTGGTGGACCGGCGTGGGTTCCCACTCGAGATCGGCTGCTACGAGGGCAACAAGGCAGAGACCCTCACCATCGTCCCGATCGTGAAGGCGTTCCAGGCACGGCACAACCTGGCCGACATGGTCGTCGTGGCCGACGCCGGGATGCTGTCCTCGAGCAATCTGAAGGACCTCGAGAACGCTGGGTTGCGGTTCATTGTCGGATCCCGGGCGACCAAGACGCCAACGGATCTGGAGTCCCATTTCCGTTGGCATGGGACCGCGTTCACCGACGGCCAACTCATCGACACCATCACCCCACGCACCGGGCTCCACAAGGACGCGGCGAGCAACCCGAAGACCAAAGCCGAGCCTGTCTGGGATCCCGACCAGCATCCCGGGTCCTGGCGGGCGGTGTGGGCCTACTCGACCAAACGCTCAGTCCGCGACACCAAGACCCTGACCCTGCAGGAGAACCGCGCCAAGGCCGTCGTTGCCGGGGAGAAAACCGCGCGCACCCCGAGGTTCGTGAAGAACACCAACGACGGACACGTCCTCGACGAAGCCTCACTGGCCCGGGCACGCCGACTGGTCGGGCTGAAGGGCTACGTCACCAACATCCCCGCCGGCGTCATGCCCGCAGGCGAGATCGTCGCCAGCTATCACGATCTCTGGCAGGTCGAGCAGTCCTTCCGGATGTCAAAGACCGACCTACGTGCCCGGCCGATCTTCGCCCGCACCCGCGACGCGATCGAGGCCCACCTCACCATCGTGTTCACCGCCCTCGCAGTCAGCCGCGCCGTGCAGAACCGGACCCGGCTCTCGCTACGACGGGTCCTGCGCACCCTCAAGCCACTGCGCTCGGCGACCGTCGAGATCAACGGCGTCACGACCACCATCCCGCCCGCGCTCAGCCCGGCCGAGGCCGCAATCCTCAACGCGATGCAAGCCCCGACCGCGAGGCACTAAAGCATTTGGCCCAACTCAGGGCTGGTGACAAGCGCGGGTGTTACGGGGATTCGGGGGCTATGCCTACTAGGGCGGCTGCGGCGCAGATGTGGACGGGGGTTAGGTCTGCGGGGGCGACCGGGGCCTGGAGGAGGGTGCCTCGTTCGAACGGGGTGAGGGCTATATCGATGCCGTGGGCGCCGGCTACGAGGCCTCGGACGTACGTGAGCCAGCCCATCATCGGGATGCCGCGGCGGAAGACGCCGGCGGCTGCGGCCAGTTCGGTGTCGGCGATGCTAGCCCATTCGGGTTCCCAGATGGTGACGACTGCCCGGAGTACCTGGGCGAAGCGCTCGGACTGGGTGAGGGCGTCTTCATCACTCCAGTGGAGGGTCAACTGGTCGGCGACGGCAGTGAGTGTTCCACCCATGGAGAGGTCGAACAGCCAGGGGAGGTCGCCGGTGCTCTGCAGGTGGAGGCGGGTGGTACTCGAGCCGTTCGAGAGGACCTTGGTGGTCGCCTCGACCATCTCCTCCAGCGGCGTGGCAGCCTCGGTCTCGAGCACGTGGTATCCCCAGCGCTCGTCCTGCGTCCACAGGTGCACGTCGGGGAAGGCGACAGCGACGGCCGTCAGCGTGCGCCCGACTCGAAGCGCGCGGTGTTCGACTGATTCATCCCGGTGAGCCCACTGGGCGCGCAGCAGCCAAGATGCCATCTCACGCCCTCCGATCAGCCGCCGGCTGGACCTGTCCAACGGACGGTACGCCGATCGGTGAGGGGTTGGCCAGAGCTCCGCCTACTCCGTGTGAACAGCTGAAGCGGACCCGAACGTCCCTCTGCTGACACGTCACCACTCCAGTGTGAAGCAGCCCCAGGTCACCCCCAACCACCGGGGTCCCCTTTCCGCAGCATCCCGCCAAAAACCAGCTCACGCCCACACTCACCCCAGGCCCCCCCGACCTCGCGTCCACCAACACCCTTCAGTAACCAACCCCCGCTCCTACCCCACCGCCCCCACCACCCCAAACCCACACGCCCGTCAGACCCACCCCAGCCATTACCCACTGTGACCCCAACCTCACTTCCAACCCAACCCGCCTGCCCCGCCCGGACAGACACTGCTGCACCCACCGATCTGCCCGGCCCTGGCGTGTCTGGAGGGCGGCATGGTGGGATCGCACCCGGGCCCCAGAGGGTGCCTGAGCAGCGGCGGGGCGTGGATTGTGGGTGTGCTGGTGTTAGGCCGGGTTCTCGGTGGGTTGGCTTGCGGGTTTGCGCGTTGGCTTGGGGCGGGAGGGCTTATTGGGAGTCTGCCCGGCCTCCTGCGGCAGGGCGGCCACAGTGGTCGCGGTGGGAGCTGCCAGCGTGGGGTCTGCAGGGGTTGTGGCGTCTTCGAGGGTGGGGGTGGGGAGGTCCAGGGTGGGGCGGGGGCCTCGGTAGGAGTCGAGCCAGTGGCGGAGGAGTTCTACCCGGGCGGCGTACTCCTCGTTGCCCTTGACCACGGGGGACTGGTTGTAGGCCATGGTGTCGGAGCTTCGGCGGAGTTTGACGTAGAGGCGGGATGAGGAGAGGGCGTAGCGCTCCATGTCGTCCTGGAGGGCGCCGATCACCGTGATGTTGCGGTCGCGGCCGATCTGCTCGAACAGGGCGACGGCCTCCCGGCGGTGCTGGGAGCCGAGGTTGCGGCCGAGTTCGTCGAGGATCAGCAGCAGTGGCCGGTCGCTGCCACCCGCCAGGGCCGCGGCGCAGACCAGCTTCACGGCCTTCTCGTCCATCTGCGCCGTGTTGCCCTTGACGTTGAACGCCGAGAACGGGCCGCCCTCGGAGCGCCGCCACTTCGGCGTGACGGTCCACCGCCACGGCTTGTCCGGCTCCGCCGGCGGGTCGGGCTCTGGGTACTCCAGCTTCGCTCCGTACCCGCCGTACTGCTGGTCCAGGCGGTCGAACTCGTTCGACACCAGGCGCAGCCGCGCTTTGATGCCGTCGGCAAGGGATGCGCGGTGGGCCCGGGCTGTGCTCTCCGCCTCGCCGAGTCCCTCGCGGGCACGCTCGAGTGCCGCGTTCCGCTCGGCGCGTTGGCTGGCGATCTGCTTCTGCTGCAGGCTGTCGAACGTCTCGTGCTGCGCGAGGTGACTGGCGAGAGTGCGCTGCAGCGCCGGCACGAGGCCGACCCGCGCGCCCAGCGTCCCGTTCGACCAGCCGTCAGGACCGTTGAGGATCTCCCACAGCTCTGACGGGATCTCTTCGCGGGACCGGGCGTTCGGGAAGCAGCGGCGTACGACGTCGTCGAGTTGGGTGCAGGCCTGGTGGTTCCAGTCGGCGGTCGTACGGCGCTGGGCGTCGTCCGGCAGGCCTAGCAGGTACTCCGAAGCCTCGGCGGGCGTGGATCCCCAAGCGGTGGCGCGGGTGACCAGGTCGAGGTCGGTCTGCTCCTCGAGCAGGGTGAGCCGACGGCGGCCGAGGTCGTCGAGGATGCGGTCGAAGTCGCGCCGAGTGGCCTCGAGGTTCTTCAGGCGCTCGTCGCGGACGAGTTGCTGCCCGGCCGCGGCCTCGGCTGATTCCTTGGCCGCCTGGAGCGCGGGCGCCAGGGCGTCGCGGTCGTTCTCGTGGCGGTCGTTCGCCTCGCGGAGGGCGAGGATCTGCTCCTGGACATCGGAGGCGGTCCCGAGCGCGCGGGCGGCTGCAGTACGGCGTTCAGCTTGTTCGACACGGGCGCGGGCCTGTTCGAGCGCGGCAGAAGCCTCGGCGCGCGCTTCTACGGCGGCCTCCAGGCGGCGGCGGGCGGCCTCGATCCGAGCGGTCCGGCCGGTGATCGCCTCTTCGAACTGCCCGACGGAAACCACACCAGCGGCCTCGTCGATGACCTCCTTCGCAGAGCGCTCGGCCAGCGCCGCGAAGAACGCGTCGAGCTTGAATCGCTTGTCCGCGGAGGAGGGACCGCCCTTGAAGGCGGCAACGCCAGGGCGGTTCGCCTGGATCAGCAGGAAGCCGGGGTAGCCGGCGTCGCTCAGCGCGGAGGCGGCCAATGCCGAGTCATCCGCGGCGACCACGACGGCCTCGCGGTACGGCGCGAGCCGCGGTTCCCACTCGGCGCGGTCCTTGACGGACAGCTCGGTGATGTCGGTGAGCGCGCCGCATTCGATCCCGGCGTTCTCCAGCACCTGCTGCTGCGGAGCCGAGACCGTCTGGCCACTCTCCGCTTCGCGCAGTTCGGCCGTCGCCTGGTCAACGTAGGAGCGCGCCCCGTGATCCAGCCCGATGTGCTCCTCGAGCACAGCGCGGGCCTCTTCCTGTTCCTCGGCCGCTGCGGCGAGGTCCCGTCCGTCGGCCGAGCGACCGTCGTCCAGCAACCGCCGGTGCTCCTGGCCGAGACGTTCGAGCTGCTCGCGGACCGAACGCTGCGCCAGATCCAGTTCACGGTCGCGGGCGTCGAGCTTGTCGCGCTCCTGCCGGGTCAGCTGGACGTCGCGGAGCAGGTTCTCCTCGCTGCCGAACGCCTCGATCTCGCTGTCGACAGACTCGCGCCGGGCTTCCTGTTCGGCCACGCGCTGGTCCAGCTCGGCGAGCTCGTGCAGGATCTCGCTGTTCCGGGCGTCGCCGTCGACCAGGTGCCGGGCGTAGCGCGCCTGCCAGGATTCGCGCGCGGCAGCCAGGGCCTCGCGCGCGGCGGCACGTTGCAGGATGCCCGCCTCGACGGTCGCCATCTCGTGCTCCCACCGCTCCAGGTCAGCCGTCGCCTGCTTGGTCGCCTCGCGCTGGGTGTGCTCGGCGGAACGATGAGCCTGCTCCTGCTCCAGCTCGTGATCGAGCCCGGTCAGCGTCGCGATCGCGTTGAAGATGCGGGCCGGGCCGAGCTCGTTCAGCGGCTCGGCCAGCAGGTTGGCCGTCGGCGACGACCTGACGGACGTCGAGAGGAACGACACGCAGCGGACCTGGCCGCCGTACAGGACGGTGGAGAGCTTGTTCGCGTGGAAGTCGGTGCGGCCGTTGGAGTGGGGGAGCGCCGCCCACAACGCGTCCGCGCCGGCCGCGCGCTCGGCCTCGGTCGAGCCGTACGGGACGTGCAGGCCGTTCTTCCAGCGGAGATCCAGGTACGACGCTTTGCGGTTGATCCGGATCCAGACGGTGATCGTCGCGGCCTCGATGTCGGCGAGCTCGGTCAGGTCAGGGTCGGAGAAGACGCCGACGATGTAGCCGCGGTCGACGTTGGACCAGTTGCCTTCCTGGCCGGCTGCTTCTGCGGTGAACAGCAGCTCGGCAGCACCCGGGGCGCCGCTGGTGAGACGCCACTGGTCGTCGGCGTGGAGCAGCGAGAGCGCGGCGATCCACGAGGACTTGCCCGCGCCGTTCGAGTCGGTCGGGCCCTGGCCGGCGACCGTGACGAGGCCCTGGCCGACCATAGGGATCGGGTGCGTCGACAACCGGGACAGGTCGACGACCTGGACACCGAGCAGCACCTTCGAGCCGAGGATGTCGAACGGGCCGTCCTCAGCCGGGGTGGGTGTGCTCATGCCGCTCCTTCTTCCGTGGTGACGCCTTTGCGAGCGCGGATGGCCTCCGCGATCGGGCTCGACGGCGCGGCCGCGAGGATCAGCTGATCCTGCAGACGGCGGCGCGCGGCCGGGGTGAGTCGTTGCAGTTGCGGGCCGGGGATGTAGCTCGGTCCGCCGGAGTGGTCGCCGGACAGCTGGATCAGCCCGGCGGCGCGAAGTCGTTGCAGCGCGAGCCTGCGCTCCTCGCTGCTGATCTTGGTGGTCCGGAGCTCGTCGACCGTCGTCGGGCGCGCGGACTTCCAGCTGTCGCCGGTGAGGATGCCTTCGCTGCGGGGGATCGCGACTGAATGGACCAGCACGAGCACCAGTACTGCGCGGTCGACCGCCGGCAGCGGTTGCCAGCCTTGGGCGGTCAGCGTCTCGGCCACGTCGTCTGCGTAGCCGGCGGTCCAGTGGGTGCCGTCGACGTGCACGAGGGTCCGACCGATGAGCTTCAGCATCTTCTGGACCTGGCGGCGCAGGGTCACGTCACGGAGCCCGGCTAGCTGGGCCTCGGGCACCGGATGCGCCGCGTACTGCACCGCGCTGAAGGCCGCGAGCACCTCGTCGCGGCTGCGATCGCTGAGGTCCTGCAGCAAGGGGTCGAACAAGGCGTGCTGCTCGGTCACACGTCCCCCTCAGCTGCAGCGGAAGAGGTAGGCGAAGCGCCCTCGGAGGGGAGCGGGTCGGGTTCGGGGTCCAGGTGGTCGCGCGGTGTCAGTACTGCGGTTGGCGGGTCCGGGAGGATTCGGCAGAGCTCGCGGAGGCCGGTCAGCTGGGATGGCCCCCAGGTGATGACGCGCGGCCCCAGGCGGACTTCGCTGGCTTTCTCGTTCCAGATCAGCCAACTCGTCGCGTTCAGGCGGCGGAGGCTGCCGATGATCAGGGTCAGGTCGCTCGACTGCTCGGACCGGCCGCGCAGACCGGCGTACACGGCCTTGACCTGTGCGAGTGTGCCCACGACGCCCGGCCAAGCGGGGCCGCTCCGATCCGGCCAGCAGCAGGTCACGCAGATCGCGAGCACTCGAGCGGTCTCGTTCGGCTGCTCGACCGCGACCGGCGGAGTGCCGAGCTCCTCCAACACGCTGTGTCCGGCCCCGTCAGGAAGCGTCGGCAGCATCCATACAGATTCGCCGTCGGGTTCGGCCGCGCGGGTCAGGCCGGCGACGGCCGGGGTGTCAGGTGAAACTTGCAGAGGTCCAGCCGACTGCACCTTCGCCCACCACAACGCGTTGTAGCTCCGCCCGCTCTCCGCTGCCTCCGCGGTCATCGCTTCACCCGCCTGAACGAGCCGTGCGTCGCCCACGGAGTGCCAGCTGACGGATCGATCCTCATCCCGTCGGACCAGACGAGCTCGTAGTCCAACTCGTCGTGCAGGTGGGCCGCGGTCAGCTCCGCGAGGACCCGGCGCGCGGTGATCCAGTCGCCCGAGTCGTCCACGATGTCGACGACGTCTACGCTGTCGCG
Organism: Kribbella sp. VKM Ac-2568; assembly: GCF_004345365.1. GTDB lineage: Bacteria > Actinomycetota > Actinomycetes > Propionibacteriales > Kribbellaceae > Kribbella > Kribbella orskensis. The sequence continues at coordinate 245,535 of NZ_SLVF01000014.1, read as the reverse complement.
TCCGGCGAGGATCCGCTCGGCCTCGGCGCGCAGATCCTCGCGATCCGTCGCCGCGGCGGACTCCGGCGCCTCCGTCTCGGACGACGGTCGCGGCGGCGCCATCCGCGCAGTACCGGTACGACGGCCTGATTCGACCGCCTCGAGCATTCCCTCGGGCGAGAAATCCGGCGCGGCGGCGTCGAAGAGCAGCCCGTCGAGCACTCCCGCGAGCACCTCCGTCTCGCTGCTCCGGGTGAACGTCAGCCAGGTCTCGATCGGCAGCAACCCGAGCGCGCGCGTAGTACCGGCTCGCTCGACAAGTCGGCCGGCAGCCAGTTGCACCGCGTCGGCATAGGCGGCCAGGGACATCCGGAGCTGGGTGCACGCCCGGTGCAGAGCGGGCCACCGGTCGAGGACGATCCGGTGCACCTTCTCGGCCTGCTCGATCAGCCGCTCGTTACCCCAGGCGAGCTGCGCGTTCTCCCGCAACTGCGCGGTCGTGCTGGTGGACACCAGGATCGACAGCTCGTTTCCGAGCAGCCGGAACACCTTCGTCAGGCGCTCGATCGACGCTTGACCCTGCTCGGCGGTAGCTCGCGGATCGCTCACGCTGTGTGCCTCGAGGGTCAGCAACTGGTGCAGCTCGGCCTGGCCGCCCTGCACCGACATCCGCTTGAGGAACATCAGCATCACGTACGGCGCGAAGGCGGCGCGGTGGCGCAACTCGTTCGGCCGGTCGACCAGTTTGGTGATCGCGCCGTACTGCCGCAGGACGTCGAAGCGGCGGACGATCACGTCGTGCGGGTAGCCGCGGCAGGCGAGGGTGGCCTGCTCGACGGTCAGCCCGTCGCTGCCGGCCTCGGCGAAGGCGTCCAGGATCGCCTGGTCGACGTCGAGCAGTTCGGGATCGACGATCATCGCGCCGGCCTCGCGGGCGAGCACCGCGAAGACCTGGCGGTAGACCCGCAGTACGGCCGCTTCGGCTTCAGCGTCCAGCAACGTCGCGTCCATCGCGAACCTCCTCCCGTGTGCCCGGCCGACCCGACAGCCTAAGCCGTCGAGAGCCGGAAAACGGACTCTACTGACCAGGACCGACGGATCGAAAACCGAGTGAGACCCGCCTGTGGATATCTCCCGCACCCGACCAGCGCGTCCGTGCAGCGGACGCGAGGTCTTGCCAGCGGCGGGCTCGGCGTCTCCACTTGAGGAAACGGACGAAGAGGATGGGCCGAGGATGTTCGCCGATCGGGAGGAAGCTGGACGCCGGCTGGCCGACGCGGTGCGGTGGCTGCGCGACGAGGATGTGATCGTGCTGGGGCTGCCGCGGGGCGGGGTGCCCGTCGCCGCTGTCGTCGCGCGGCACCTGGACGCGCCGCTCGACGTCATCGTCGTGCGCAAGCTCGGGTTGCCCTACCAGCCTGAGCTCGGGCTCGGCGCCGTCGGGGAGGGCGGGGTCCGGGTGATCAACGAGGCGCTGCTGCAGGCCACCGGTTTCTCGGCCGAGGACCTGGCCGAGGTCGAGGAGCGCGAGTGTGCCGAGGTCGAGGCACGCGCCATCCGGTTCCGCGGCGACCGGCCGCCGATCGCTCTCAGCGGGCGGACCGTAGTACTGATCGATGACGGTATCGCCACCGGATCCACGATGAGGGCGGCCTGTCTGGTCGCTCGCGAGCTCTCGGCCGGCCGGGTCGTCGTCGCGGCGCCCGTCGCCGCCAAGAGCAGCCTGAGCAAGATAGAGGAGGTGGCCGACGAGGTCATCTGTCTGCACACGCCACGGCTGCTGAACAGCGTGGGGGAGTGGTACCGCGACTTCAGCCAGACCAGCGTCGCCGAGGTCGTCCGCCTACTCCCAGGCCGCACTCCGACCTGACTGAAAATCGGATGACGGCTGCGGAGGCTTTGTCTACGCTCCGAAGCATGATGAGACTGCTCGGCTAGTGCGTCCTCAAACGCTCTAGCCGACCCCAGCAGCTGTACCGGTGCGGACGCCCCCAGACGGGCGTCCCCGGGCGGCTTGCTGTTCTCATTCACCGGAGTCTCTGATGGCACCGTCACGTCTCGACGCCCGCCCGATCGGCCCCCAGCACCCCCGGATCCGTGAGCTGCTTGCGCTCCGCAAGGACGCCTCGGCAGGCCGGATCCTGGTCGAGGGCTGCTGGGAACACAATCAACTCCTCGACACCCCGACCACTATCGACGCCTTCTTCTACTGCCCCGAAGCAGGAGACGCCCGTACTGCGGACGCCGCCGCGCGGGTTGCCGCGCGAGGCACCGAGGCGTACCGGATCTCGGAGAAACTCCTGGCCCGGCTGAGCCGCCGGGGACGACCCGACGGCCTCATCTCGATCGCGAGGCTCCCTGCCTGGCGGCCGGGTGACTTCCGCTTCGACGAGTCCTCGCTGGTGCTGGTCGCCGACGGGGTCGAGTACGCGGGCAACCTCGGCACGCTGATCCGTACCGTCGACGCGTGCCGGGCGGACTGCCTGGTGCTCACGTCACGCCGGGCGAGGTTGTCCCACCCGACCGTGTACGCCGCCAGCCGGGGCATGGTGCTCACCACGCCGGTGCTCGAGTTCGACGCGATCCCCGATGCCGCCGAGTGGTTGCGCCGGCACGAGTTCGACGTCCACCTCGCGGATCCCGGCGCCACCGGGAGCTACCGCGCGACGGCGTACCGGGGACGGCCGACAGCGTTCGTGGTCGGTTCGGAGGGCAGCGGGCTCGACAAACGCTGGCACCAGCAGGGATTCCAGGCGGTGTCGATCCCGATGCTCGGGCAGGCCGACTCGCTCAACGTCGCGCTGTCGGCCGGGATCCTGCTCTTCGAGGCCCGTGCCCACAAGGAAGGTTGGTGATCAGGGCTTCCCTGTCCGCCTCCAGAGCGGCAGCGTGGCGGCTGGCCTCGGTCCGGCAGAATGGGGCCGGTTGAGGTGGGTTCGAGTGAGGAGTGCAGGGTGGCGTTCGTGGCGGGCGAGGTTGTCGCACCGGGGGATCCGCGGATCGTGCTGGAGGGCCAGTGGGGTCACCAGCCGGGGCTCGCGATCACGGTGAACTCGGGCTCGAGGATCTCCTTCACCTTCAACGGCTCCGCTGTCCAGGGGCTGTTCGACGCCGACGGGCTGACCGTGCCGCCGCACCTCTGGATCACGCTCGACGAGGGTGAGCCCGAACTGCACCTCATCGGCCAGCCGGTGATCGAACTGACCGCCGAACCCGGCCAGCACAAGGTCGAGATCGTGGTCAAGGACGTCAACGAGCACTCGAACCGGTGGAACCAGCCGTTCGAGTGCGCGGTCGTGTTCGCCGGCCTCGTGCTCGACTCCTCGACGCGGCTCCGGTTGGCCGGACGCCCGGGCGGACCGCGGCTGGAGTTCTACGGCGACTCGATCACCCAGGGAGTCCGCGCACTCAGTTCCGACCCGGAATCAGGCGGCGCCGACGGCACGAAGTCCTACGCCTACCTGACCGCGCGAGCCCTCGGTGCCTCGGCGTACCAGGTGGGTTTCGGCCGGCAGGGCATCACCCGCACCGGCAACGGCGACGTACCGCCCGGCCTGGACTCCTTCGGCTGGAACTTCGCCGGCTCCCGTGCCGAACGCGTCGAGGACTCCGACCTGGTGGTGATCAACCTCGGCGTCAATGACGAGGACCTGACGCCGGCCGAGTACGGCGACTACCTGGCGCGGGTGCGCTCGGTGTACCAGCGCTCCACCATCGTTGCCCTCAGCCCCTTCGGCGGGAAGTGGGCCGCCGAGATCGAAGCCGCGGTCAAGGCTGCCGACGATCCGGCGATCCACTACATCAGCACCGACGGCTGGATCACCGAGGCAGACTGCACCGACAACGTCCACCCGTCTGTCGCAGGCCACACCAAGATCGCCACCCGCCTGACCACTGCCCTCCTCCCACACCTCGCCGGCTAGGTAATTGCCGGACGGCGGTCCCGCGGCCACGATGGGGAGATGGCGACCACGAACTTCACCTCCGTCGAGGAGTACATCGCGTCTTTCCCCGACGACGTCCAGGCGATCCTGCAGAAGGTCCGCCAGACCATCCGCGCCGCCGTCCCGGATCCCGGCGAGAAGATCAGCTACCAAATCCCGACAATCACCCTCGACGGCAAGTCCCTGCTGTACTTCAGCGGCTGGAAGGCGCACATCTCCGTCTACCCGATCCCACCGCTCGACGACGCCCTCGCACAGGAGATCACCCCCTACCGCTCCGGCAAAGGCACCCTGAAGTTCCCGCTGAACCGCCCGATCCCGTACGACCTGATCACTCGCCTGACCCAAGCCTTCGTCACCGCCCGAGCCACCAGCACCTGAACCGCCGCTCCAGACTCCGCCCGGGCTAGCCGATGACCCGACGTCGGCGGACGATCCTCGCCACGAGGATGCCGAGGACGGCGCCCAGCCCGCCGAGGACGGCCTCCAGCACGAGCGACGAAGCGAACTCCCGAAGAAAGTCGCCGAAGGTGTAGTCGTAAACGATGTGGGTGGTACCAGTGCTCGTCCACCGGCAATCACCGGTCTCCGGCACGCCGAGCGGGCCAATCGTGCGATCACAGACGAAGTTGGTCTCCGGCAACACCAGGCGCGGAACGCTCTTGAGGCCGGCCAGTACGAGGAACGCTCCGGTCAGCACAGCGCCAGGGCCGTCCTTGATGAACTCCCAGTCTTCTTTGGGAGACAGCCGCGCCAGCAGCGCGACTACGAACCCACCGCCCAGCGCAACGACGACGGCCAGCACCGGCTGGTTGAGCACGTTGAGGATGCCCAGCAGGAGCTGGTCGAGCCAGCCGTCCTTTTCCATCGTTCAGTGTCGCACGCGTTCAGTCGTCAGTGGCGCCGATCAGGTCGGTGGGGTCGGGGGACGGAGGTTTGGTGAGGACCCAGTCGTTGAAATGGTTGGTGAAGAGGTACCAGAGGCCGTCGGCGCCGAGGCGTAGTTGTTGCCGGTCGGCGGTGATTCGGTTGCCTTCCACAACACCGTCTAGAACCTCCAGTCCTTCGGCCAGCCCCGCCGGATCCACGTCGACCGGCTCCGAAGTCGCGACGGCAAATCCGCCCGCGCCGCCGTCGCGCCAGGCGACGGCAGAGTTCGTCAGCAAGCGGGCCGATACTCCGGCGCGGTGCGCGAGGTCCGCCAGCCCCGACGTACCGAGTAGTCCGGCCGCCCGCCGAGCCAGATCCTCGTCTCGGGTCAGACCGAGCCCACCATCGCCGTCACCCGACGCCAACTCCCAAGCCCGCTGAGCCGCATCGGTCGCCAGCGCCACCAAGTCGCGCCCCTCGACACCCGATTGCCGAGGTGGTTCCAGCACCAACACGGCGGTAGGCGCACCGGCTTGCCCCAACGGCCTTGGCGGCGACGGCACCGCGGCAGGCGCTCTGGCAAAGGCAGCCTTCGCAAGTACTCCGACCGGCCTTGCCTTGAGCGCGGGCGCCTCGGCACCGCTCGAGCGTCGGGCGCGGAGGGCGGCCAGCAACTCGTCCTTCTGCCGCCCGCGCAACAACAGCAACTCGAACGGGTCCTCGTCCAACGCGTCCGCGATCAAGTAGCAGACAGCGGCCGAGTGCTTGCAAGGCACCGCGAAGTCCGGGCAGTTGCAGTCGGTCTTCACCTCGCCCGCATCCGGCAACAACTCGAGTCCCGCGGCCTGCGCGTCATCCACGAGCTCCGGCGGCAACTCACCGTCAAGCAACGCGGCAACCCGACCGATCTGCGCCGACACCACATCAAGCACCGAGTCCCACTCGTCGTCGGTGAAAGGGCGGATCCGCACCGTCACCACGTATGGCGTCACCCGGCTCCCTTGCACGGAAGCCCGTACGACGCCGGGATCCACCGTCAGCTCCAGAACACTTCCCCGCCGGGCATACGACCGACCCCGCCCGAGCCGATTCGGATCCAGCCGAGCCCGGTGCTCCAACGCATCCAGCCAAGCCTTGCCCCACCACGTCGCCCCGAACGGCCGCCGGCTCCCCGGCCCCTTGGCCGTCGGCAACCCCGCGTTGTCCCCATATCCGCGCCACCCCTGCCACGGCGTCCGTTCATTCATCCAGCTCACCGCCATCGTCAACATCAGTCGACGGCCCAACGACCCGCACAGAACCCGACCGGTCAGCGACGCCCACAGCAGCAGCCTGGTCTACGACACCGGTGGATTTACCTACAGACGAAGGGTTGTAGGCGCTCGCCGCTCCGGATTTGGCCGGCGTCGTGGAGAGTTCGACCAGTTCGGTGAGGTCGGCATCGGAGAGTTCGCTCAGCCAGGCTTCGCCGGAACCGACAACAGCATCAGCCAGTTCTCGCTTGGCGGCGATGACCGTGGAGATCCGGTCTTCCAAGGTGTTCTCGGTGACCAGTCGGTGCACCTGGACCGGCTTGTCCTGGCCGATCCGGTACGCCCGGTCGGTCGCCTGGTCCTCGACGGCCGGGTTCCACCAGCGGTCGTAGTGCACGACGTGGGTCGCCTTCGTCAGCGTCAGCCCGACACCGCCCGCCTTCAGCGACAGCAGGAACACCTGCGCCTCGCCCGCCTGGAACTGCTCGACCAGTTGCTCCCGCTTGCGCACGCCGATCCCACCGTGCAGGAACAACGTCCGCACCTGCCGAGCCGCCAGATGAGACTCGATCAGCCGGCACATCTCGACGTACTGGCTGAAGATCAGCACCGACTCGCCCTCGGCCAGGATCACGTCGAGCAACTCGTCCAGGGCGGCGAGCTTCCCCGAGCGCCGTGGCAGCGGCCCGGGCTCGTGCAGGAACTGGGCCGGGTGGTTGCACACCTGCTTCAACTGCGTCAGCAGACTCAGCACCAGCCCGCGCCGCGCGATCCCCTCCGCCGACTCGATCTTGGCGAGGGTCTCCCGCGCGACCGCCTGATACAGCGTGGCCTGCTCGGCGGTCAGCGGTACGACCACGTCGTGCTCCGACTTCTGCGGCAACTCCGGCGCGATCCCCGGGTCGCTCTTGCGCCGCCGCAACAGGAACGGCCGGGTCACTCGCGCAAGCCGCGCGGTCGCCTCCTCATCGTGATACCGCTCGACCGGTACTGCGACGTCGTGGCGGAAGCGATCCAGCGTGCCAAGCAATCCCGGGGCGGCCCAGTCGAGGATCGACCACAGCTCGGACAACCGGTTCTCCACCGGCGTCCCGGTCAACGCAAGCCTGGTTGCCGCAGGCAACGTCCGCAGCGCCCGAGCCGTTCTGGACAAGGGATTCTTCGCATGCTGCGCCTCGTCAGCCACTGCCAGACCCCAGAAGATCTCGCCGAGCACCCGGTGATCCTGCCGCACCACGCCATAGGTCGTCAGCACCACCTCGTCCGCGGCGAGATCGCTCAGCGAACGCCCGGCACCGTGATATCGCCGAGTCGGCACGCCCGGCGCGAACTTCTCCAGCTCGCGCTCCCAGGTCCCGAGCAGCGTCGACGGACACACCACCAATGTCGGTCCGCGACCACGCCGCGACAGGTGGAGATGCAGCGCGATCACCTGGATCGTCTTGCCCAGCCCCATGTCGTCCGCGAGGCACCCACCGAACCCGAGCTCCGCCAGTTGCGCCATCCACGCCACACCCCGGCGTTGATAATCCCGCAGCGTCGCCCGCAACCCCACCGGCTGCTCCGCGAAGGGCTCGGGCTCAGAAGCGGCCCGCAATCGATCAACCATCGTCAGCAGCGAGCCGTCCGCATCGAAGGCGACGAGCTCACCGTCGACCTCCAGCGAACCGGTCAACGCGGCACCCAGCGCCTCCGCGCCGGTCAGCTTCCGCGATCCACCGCGCCGCAACTTCCGCACCAGGTCCTGGTCGATCCGCACCCATCGCCCGCGCATCCGGATCATCGGCCGCTTCGCCTCCGCCAGCGCGGCGATCTCCGCCTCCGTCAACTCCTGGCCGTCGAGCGTCGGTCGCCACTTGAAGGCCAGCAGATCCGTCAGGTTGAAGTCCGGCCCGGTCACCGCGCCGGGCGTCGGCGTCGCCTGAACCGCACCGCGCAACGCCAACTCACCGGCGAACAATTCAGCCGGCCACAACACTTCGATCCCGGCGCCTTCCAGCGCATCGCTGTCCCCGGCAAGCTCGTCCAGCGCCACATCGTCCACCGGTACCTCGGCCGGCGCCGCATCTCGAAGCGCCGCACCAAGCGGCGGCCAGACCCGCGCCCCACGCCGCAAGGCGAGCAGCAGATCCGTCTCGGCTCGCTCCCCAAGAGCAGCCAGTACTGCGGCCGGCGCGTTCCACACGTCAGCGACATCCACCAGCAGGCTCGGGTCCACCCCGCTGCGCAACTGCAGGACCGCCTTGAACTCCGAGTCATCCTCAGGCGGCTCGATCCGCAGTACCAGCCGCGCACCTGCCTCCTCGCTCAAAGCAGTCTCGTCCAACCAGGCGGTGGACCCAGTGAGCTCCCGAGGCTCCACCTCAGCAAACGCGGCCGCACTACCCCGTACTGCGACGCCTGCCGCCGGTGTCCGCACCAACGTGTCCGCGAGCGCATCCCAGAACGCCCGGACGAGTTGCTCCGGCCCAGCCAGCCGAAGCGGCCGCGACCCCTCGACCGGTACGGCGTGACCGTGCGCGGGCATCGCCGCACCGAGGTTCTTCAGCCAGCCGTGATCGGTCGGATCCAGCGGCGCCACCCGCCAGGCGCCGTACCCGCTGGGGGTTCGATCCGGCACGAGCCGTCCACGGGCGATCAACCCGACCCCGGCGAGTGCCGCGGCTGCCCAGGCCCGATGACTCGCCGAATCGTCCGGGGAGGGCGGCCGGGTCAAGAGCGCGAGCGCCTCCTCGACCGGCAACAACCGCGCCGCGACCTTCGTCCGCCGCACCTGATCGCCGCGGGGGAGGACCAGTTCCACCTTGCTGTCCGGGACCACCCCGGCCGCCGCCAGGTCGCCGTACAGGGCCAGCCGGCCCGCGCGTGGCGGGTCGGCTGGCAGGAAGACGGCGTCGAACATGCACGGCAGATTACGCCGAAGTACCGACAGCTTTCCGCACCCCTCACGCTCGCCTGTGGACAACCCGGGGCTTGACCTGAACTCAAGTTGAGGTTGCAGGCTCTTGTCCACAGAACAGCGACGGATGGAGTGGTCCAGATGCGGGCAGCGGTAGTGACGGAGTTCGGAGGCCCGGAGGTGGTTCGCACGATGGACTGGCCGGAGCCGGTTGCTGGTCCGGGGGAGGTCGTCGTCGACGTTCAGGTGACCGACCTGATCTTCGTGGAGACCGCGATCCGGCACGGGCAGCACGGCGGGTTCTTCGATGTGACGCCGCCGTATGTCCCCGGGAACTCTCTCGGCGGGCAGGTCCGCACAGTCGGTGACGGCGTGGATGACAGCTGGATCGGCAAGACAGTGATCGGCCGGACGGCCGGTTTCGGGGCGCACGCCGAGCAGGCGGTCGTCCCCGTGGACTCTCTGCTCACCGTGCCTGACGAGCTCAACCTGGAGACGGCGGTCGCGGCCTTCGGCGACGGCTTCACCGCGTTGTTGCTCGAGCAGTTGGCCCCCGATCTGCAGGGCAAGGAGGTCCTGATTACCGCAGCGGCCGGGGGCATGGGCGTACTGCTCGTGCAACTGGCGCACAAGGCCGGCGCGCATGTGATCGGCGCCGCTCGCGGCCAGGCCAAGCTCGATCTGGTCAAGGCCCAGGGCGCCGACGTGGTGATCGACTACTCCGAGCCCGGCTGGGAGAAATCGGTGCTCGAGGCAATCAACGGCGACGGCGCGGACGTCGTCTTCGAAGGGGCAGGCGGCAAGCTCGGAGCGGCCGCGTTCAGTACGGTGAAGGACGGCGGCTGGTTCTCCGCGCACGGTGCCCCCAGCGGCGGCTTCGCGGAGTACGACGAAGCCGAGGCAGAGCGCCGGGGCATCACGGTGAAGGGCATCAGGGACCTCCGCGCGGACACGACGAGCGTGGTTATCAGCGGAGTGGACGTGCTGGAGCGGGTGCTGCGCGTCGACCTGGTGCCGGTGATCGACCGGACCTTCTCCCTCGACGAACTCGGCAAGGCACACGCCGCGATCGAGAACCGCTCGCTGCTCGGCAAGGCTCTGATCAGGGTTAGCTGATGCCGGCTCGGGGGCACCGGTGACGCGACCCTGAGGAGGAGCGATGAGCGTCACTCTGAACAAGGATGCCTTCGAGCACGCCAAGGATCTGATCTCGAAGGGGCAGACCCGCAAGGACGAGCGGGACGACTGGAGCGAGCACGCGCCGACCGCGGAGCAGGAGAACGAGTACCTCGAGAAACACGGCTGGCACGAGTACTCCCAGTGGTATCTCGGCGTCGACGACGAGCTGGGGGAGGAGACCAAGGGCCGGTACAAGTTCCCGTACGGCGACTTCCGCCGGGTGCATCGCTGCGGCGTGATCAGCGCGGAGTCACGGGCGGCCCAGCAGGACTACGACGACATCAAGAACGCGATCGTGGAGCTCCACAAGCTGCTCGACGGCGACCACGCCTGACTGACGACCGCCGCCGCTGGAGCCGGCGGCGGCGGCGTGTGGGTGACGGCCAGCCGCAGGCGGCGACAGCCGTCGAGCAGTGGATCAGGCCGGGCAGTGGATCAGGCGGGCCGTGGATCAGGCGGCGTCGGGGGTCGGGCTCTCCGAGAGATCGCCGACGATCGGAGGGTTCGGGCGGGCGGAGACGATCTTGTTCCGGCCGGCCCGCTTCGCCGTCAGCAGGGCGTTGTCCGCGGCGAGCACCAACTGGTCCATCGTCCCGGCGACCGCTGGGTAGACCGCTGCCCCGAACGAGGCCGGTACGCCGGTGATGACCGCGCTGGCATTCGACACGGTGTCGACCGAGACGGTCAGCGTGGTGAGCCGCTCGCGGATCCGCTCGGCGATCTCGAGCACCTCGGTCTCGGAGGCGCCGGGCAGCAGCACGGCAAGCTCGTCGCCGCCGACCCGGGCGACGATGTCACCCTGCCGCACCTCGGCCCGCACACTCTCGCCGACTGCCCGCAGCGCGCGGTCGCCGGCCGGGTGGCCGTAGGTGTCGTTGATCTCCTTGAACCGGTCCAGGTCGAGCATCAGCAGCCCGACCGTACTGCGCAGCGTCTCGGCCCGGGCGAGCTCCACCGGCACCGCGCTGGCCCAGTACGACGGGGTCGCGAGGCCGGTCTTCACGTCGGTCCCGGCGGCGCGCTGGAACTGCGGCAGCAGCAGGTCGCGGTGCAGCGTCAGCACCGTCACCATCAGGATCGGCACGATCCAGGGGTACGACGCCTGCAGGCCGGCGACGGCAACGCCGAGACCGAGCCCGGCCACCACCACGAGCTGCTCGGAGAGGTTCCCGAGCGCCCCGCGAGCGGACGCGTCCGGGGAGGAGAGCAGGATCGCGCCGATCACCAGCGCGAAATTCAGCAGCCACCAGGTGGACGCCGCGGCGACCACGACCAGCAGGGTCCAGGCGCTCGTCGGCACGCGCGGTTCGGTGAGCAGACCACCGCCCCGCAGTACGGCGGCCGCGCCGGCGCTGGCGAGGATGAACGTGCTCGCGGAGAAGACCTTGCGGTGCGCGATGGTTCGCCCGTAGACACGGATCCAGGAATAGCTGTACGAGACGACCACCAGCGCGATCACCAGTGACAGCGGGAGCAGCAGCAGCCCGGCGAAGACCCAGAGGCTCTTCAGGTTCGTGTACGGCGAAGTGTTCGCCGCCATCTCGCGTCGCCGCTCGATTCCGCGGGCAGACTCCAGATGGAGGACAGAAGCGACCGCCAGCACGGCGAAGGCAGCCCACTCGGACGGCCTGACCCCCGGATGGTCGCCGGAGAGCGTAAATGCCACAGCGAGGGCGGTGATCGTGACAGCGACCGCTTCCACACCGAGCACGTAGCTCAGCGCAGGACGCGGTAACGACCAGAGCTTCCATCGGCGGGGTGGCACCCACTTGCTCCGACCGATCAGAATCATGGTGGCCTCACACAGATAGACCTGAACGGTTATTGCTGAATAGTAACTGCCTGTTCACGTGAGGTCATCCCCGAGGCGCAGGTATTCCATCAGACGGTTGGCAACGAGAGGATCCAAGACCATGACCAAGAAGAGCAACGGCAACGAGTGGTTCCGCGGCGGCAACGAGTGGTTCACCGGCGGAAACGAGTGGTTCCGAGGCGGGAACGAGTGGTTCACCGGCGGTGGCAACGAGTGGTTCCGGCTGGCCGGCGGGCCCGGTAACGAGTGGTTCACCGGTGGTAACGAGTGGTGAACCGCCGCTGAGTCCGAAAAATTCTTTACTCACATTTTACGGACGGCGTCCGGCGATATTTCCCTGAGTCTCCGGCCGCTCATTCCGTAACTGTTTCCGCGGTTCCGACCGAGCCCTGGCGGGCACGGGCCCAGGCAGTGCCCGCCACAAGGGCCGCGAGCACTCCCGCGGCACCCACCACAGCCAGTGCCAGCGATGGCGAGGTCCTGTCGGCGATCAGGCCGGCCAGCAGGATTCCGAGGCCCTGGCTGCCCTTCAGAGCCGTACTAGCGACTCCGAACGCCTGGCCCCGCTGGTGGTCCGGTACTGCTTGGACGAAAGCGGCACTGGTCGGCAGATGGTAGGCCGAAGCCATCCCTGAGAGCGCCCAGAGCACAAGTGTCGGCACCAGTCCGGGTCTGAACGCGCAGAACACGAGTGGGACGCAGGCGGCGACCGCGAGCGGCCCGAGCAGGCGCATCCGCCGCTCAGGAGGCCACAGCGTGATCAGCCACATGCCGACGACCGCCCCAGCCGGGCTCGCGGCCAGCAGGAGTCCCGCTGCTTTCGGACCGCCGCCGATCTCGTTGGCGTAGGGGACGGCGAGGCCCTCCACCGTGACGTAGAACCCGGCGATGGTCGCCAGAGCGATCAGCGCGCGCAGGCTCGGAGTACGGATGACCAGTGAGGCGCCTGCGGCCATGTCTGCGAAGTAGCTGCGTCGCGGCTCGTCGACCTGCTTGGCAGGGGCCGGGCGAGCGTGCACTCCGAAAGCGATGAGCAGTGCGGACAGCAGGAAGGTCCCGGAGTCGAGCAGTAGGCCTCCCGACGTCCCCACTGCGACCACTGCAAGGCCGCCGGTGCCGAAGCCCAGCACCTGGCTGAACTGCACGACCATGTCGTTCGCGGCCTTACCCAGCACGTAGTGGTCGCCTGGCAGCACCACTGGCAGCGTCGCGGCGCGTGCCGCGTTGAACGGCGAGCCGAAGGCCTGCAGCGCGATCAGCAGCAGGATCACGACGATCAGCGGCAACGCCTCGATCGCCATCGCGGCCACCAGTACTGCGCGCGCCAGGTCGGTGATGATCATCACACGGCGCCGCGGATACCGGTCGGCGATCCCTGCCAGCAAAGGGCCGAAGAGCAGATCCGGCACGTAGGTCAGGGCGTAGGTGAGCGCGGTGAGCCCGGCGGATTCGGTGCGTTCGAACACCAACACGGAGAGTGCCACCCGGGCCAGCTGATCCCCTGCGACGGACAGGATGCCGGCCAGGAACAACGCCCTGAACTCGGCATGTCCGAACACGTCACGCCAGCGCGCCCGTTCCACCACCCCACCAACCATGCCGGAGACCTTAACCACTATCCGTGGCTCGACACCTGCCACGCGTGACAATGAGGGTTTCCCTGCGACTGGGCCTGGCGGCCGATGTGATGGAACCCACGCCAGTGGTCTGATCCAGCGGTGCTCACTGGTCCACTCATTCAAGGGTTTGTTGGCGGCAAATAAGTGCCAACTGGGGTGGCCCGATGGCGCAGGACTTGTCCGGCGGCTCTACTCTGGAGTCGTCTGGTACCGGGGTCTGGGCGGGGCGGCCCCGACCCTGGTACTGGACCTCTTCTTTGTCCGGTCCCTTCTGCGGACCCGCGGCCGTCGCGCCGCTTCAGGACAGGCCTCCAGACAGGCTCTCGGACCAGCGTCAGAGCGGCTCCGAAACTGTCGGTGGAGCCCAGTAGCGTTCTTCTTGCCAGGGACGGCTCTTGGACGTGCTTCCTTCTCCTTCACCAGGCATGTAGCGCGTTCGCTCTCCGCCCCTGGCACCTGTGTCCCTGCTGTGGTTCCCACTGCTGTTCCTGTTGCCGATGTTCGCGGGGAGGGTCGATGCCTGACGCACTAGCGGCGGTCCTGCTGCGCCGCCGTCGACTGGTCGACGCCGCCCGTCTCACCCCACCCGTACGCCGGTCCGCGTGGCAGTGGCTGCGGCATCCACTCACGACGCAGGCGGGGCTGGCCGCGTTGCAGGCCGAGCTGATCCAGCGTGGCTTCCTGCTCTCGGCGACTGTCTACCGGCACTGCGCCGGACTGAACGCCTTCGCGTTGACCGGGTTCGGTCGTGAACTGCTGGACGTGCTCGACGCAGAGTCGGGCGCCGCGGCCGATCACGTACCGCTGTTCCGGGGCTTCCCCGAGAGCGTGCCGGGCAACACAGAGACCTTCTACATCGACAGAGTCTTTGCGCGGCTGCTGCAGGAGCCCGAGCAGCCCTGTGTGCTGTGTGGTGAGGTGGAGACGGTCCAGCCGGTATCGCCCTGCGCACACCTGGTCTGTCGCTCGTGCTGGGACGGAGCCGACTTCAGCGCGTGCCCGATCTGTCTGCGGCACCTCGATCCGGACGATCCGTTCCTCGAGCCGTCCTTCGACGAGGTGACCACTCCGGGTCGTGCCGATCGTCTCCGACTGCTGACCCTGGCGCCGGCCGATGCCGATCGGACGACAGCCTCCGAACTTCTCGCTCGTCGGACGCCGCTGTCGGCCGGCGACCGTGCTGACCTCCGGGTGCTCTTGTCCGAAGCCGACCCGTCCTGGCTGTCGGACACGATCCCGGTCCGGGAGACGCGTGCGCTGGTGCTCGCGCTGTTGATGCCGCGGTTCCCCTCGTTGGTTGACGAGCTCGTCGAGACCGCGACCGATGCGTTGCGACTCCTCTATGCGCTGATGGGCGCTGATCCCGGTCTTCGCAACCCACCTGTACGGCGCCAGTCGTTGGCGCGGGGGATTCGCCGGACCGTGCTTGCGCGGCTCGACCGAATGCCGGTGGAGCAACTCGTCGAGGACATGCTGCGCCATCACCGCGCCTGGAAACGCGTCGGGGAGAACCTGCATCCCTTCGAGTTCGCCGACCGCTATCCGGTCGCCGCCCTCGCCTTCGCCGTGCTGCGCGGAACCACCCTGGATGCCACGAGCCCGACCGGTCGCGCGGTCCTCAGCGAGGCGGCAAAGCATCCCGTCGTCCGGCTCGAAGGTGGACGGCTGAGGATGAACACCTTCGCCAGTCGGGTCGAGGGGGCGTTCGCGGCCGAGCGGGCCGATCTCGCGTTGAATCTGTTGCGGACGCGGCCGGGGGAGATGGTCCGCCGACTGGTCCAGCTCGCTCGTGCACTGCCGGTGGACGCGCACGGCTCACTGGTGGAGGCAGTCGCTACGGCTGTCTCGGACGTGTCGCCTTTCGTGTTGACCGCCGCACTCGGCCAGGTCCGAACGCCGCCGGGTGACCTCCGGCTGTTCTTCCCGCGCGGCGGAACGACCCGGATCTGGACCTCCGTGGATGATCGCGAACCGCTGCCTGCGGAACTCGCCGCATCGCTGGCCGCAGTACTGGTCGGTGAGTTGTTGCGTCGGGCAACTTCCTTGCCGCGGGTACGGCGGGCGTTCCTGGACGAGGAGTTGGCGCGGCTGGCTGCGCCTGCTTCTGGGCGGAGCGCGTCGTCCACGTTGCTGCGGATGACGCGGGGTAGTGCGGCGCCGATCTCGCAGGACGAGTTGTTGCGGCTGTTCGTGCACTGGGTGGAGCCGGCCGGGCGGCGAGTCGACCTGGACCTCTCGGTCGCGGTGTTCGACGAGGAGTGGGCGTTTCTCGGGCTGTGCGACTACACGCGGCTCAGGTTCGACCAGGACGCGTTGGTGCACTCGGGCAACCTCACGTCGGCGCCCGGGCCGCAGGGATCGACGGAGTTCGTCGACCTCGACCTGGTCGCGTTGCGCCGGGTGGGCGGGCGCCACGTGCTGCCGGTGGTCTTCAGCTACAACGACGTGTCGTTCAGCGAGCTCGAGCGCGGCTTGATAGGAATCATGCGGCAGCCGTCCGGGCTGTTCGACCCTGCCGCGGTGGAGGACCGGTTCGACCTGACCGGGCCGGCCAAGATCCTGCTGCCGTTCGGCGTCGACCTGCATACCAAGGAACTCCGCTGGTACGACGTGAACCTCAGCGCCGCAGGGTACGGGCACGGCATCGCGCGGTACGCGCCGCAGGTCGCACTGATGGCGGCGACGATCGAGGAGGTACACGGTGCCGGCGACCGGGTGAGCCTGTGGGAAGTGTGCTGCTGGCACGCGGCGGCCCGGACGGACGAGGTGGTCGTCCGCTGCGCCGACGGCTCGGTGGTCGGATACCTCCGCGGCGATTCCGAGGAGCTCCCCGACTTCGCTCGCCGCCTCACCGCCCGCCTCGAACCCGACCGCTACTGGGACCTCGACGCAGCCAACCGCGCCGACTTCATCGCCGTCATCACCGGCGACATCGACCCCAAAGCCGGCGCCGAGGTCTACGCCCTCCACCCCCACCTCCTGGACCCGACCAACCTCACCCTCACAGCCGCCCCCGACCTCCTAACCCCGCTAACCCCAGACACCCGAGCCAACCTCCCCACCCACTAACCCGAACCACCGCCCCCGAGGTCCCGCCCCCCTGGCCCGGACACCGCCCGCGGCCACGCCGGCTGCGCTCGAAGGCGCCGCGATACGCAGGGTCGGGCTCGCTGCCGATTCCACCGACCCTCCGCCTCGGTCGACCGAGATGAAGTCACCGTCGGTCGGCGCGTGGGTGGGGAGTTAACTTTGCTGCGACATCAGTGAAATGTGGGGACATACATGTCGTGACATAACAGGTCTGCAGTCTTTCCGCCGCAGACCTCGAGGAGCACGAGTGAGCCTCACCCCACCCTCAGATGCCGAGCTGGACGTGATGATTCGCGCCCGGCTTGCCGCGATCGGCATCGATCTCGACCAACTCCCTGCCGGTACCGAGCCCGACCCCGAAACCGGCAGCCCCGGGCGCGACACCGCGCTGGCCGGCCTCCGCAGTTTCGTCCGTACGACGATCGTCCCGCTTGCCGCCTACCAGTTCGCGGCCGCCGGTCCGGATAGTGACCGCGCCGCCCTCGCGCAGCAGGTGTCCCCGCCCGCCCTCTTCCCGTCCATCGACATCATGAGGCAGTCCCGGTGACCGCCCCGCTGAACCACGTGGTCGTCACCACGGCCGACGAGCCGATGGACACCCGAGTCGACCGTCGTTCCTTCATCCATCGCGTCGGCGCCCTCGCCGCAGCCGCGACGGTCGGCACGGTCGCCCTGCCCGCCGTCGCGTACGCAGGACCGCAGGGCAACCTCCAATCGACCACCACCCCGGACGTCCCGGTCCGCCCCGAGGCGATCGCCGACGTCACCGAACTCACGATCGCCGAGGCCGCCACGCTGATCCGCAGCGGCAAGCTTCGTCCTGAGCGCCTCCTGGAGGCCTACCTCGACCGGATCGGCGCCTTCGACGCGACGTACCAGGCGTTCAACCTGGTCCTCGCTGACGAGGCCCTCGCCCGCGCCCGTTCGCTCGGCCGCACCCGCGGTGGCGAGCTGCACGGCATCCCGCTCGCGATCAAGGACAACTACTACACTCGCGGCATCCCGACCACGGCGAACTCGTACCTCTTCGAGAAGTTCGAGCCACCCTTCGACGCGACCGCAGTACGGCGCCTGACGGGTGCGGGCGGCATCGTCCTCGGCAAGACCCAGATGGGTCCACTGGCCACGACGAGGGCCACAACGCCGGACGGCAGGATCACCACCGTCAACGCGTGGACGCCCGCGGACCCGTCCACCGACCCGGGCGGTTCCTCGTCCGGATCGGCCACTGCGGTCGCGTCCCGGATGGCGACCTCCGCCGTCGGAACGCAGACGGGCGGCTCGATCATCGCGCCGTCCAATGCGCAGAACCTGACCGGCCTCAAGCCGACGATGGGCCGCGTGTCCCTCTACGGCATCGTGCCGCTCAGCTACACGCGCGACCACCCAGGACCGCTCGCCCGGGATGCCAAGGACGCGGCGATCATGCTCACCGCGATGGCCGGCGAGGACCCGAACGACCCGCGCACACAGGGCCTCCCACCCGTCCCCGACCTGATCACCGCGGCCACACCCGTACTGCGGGGTCGCAAGGTGCGGGTGCGCTGGCGTACCAGGGTCGGCGTGATCCCGGGCTTCACCACGGGTACTTCGGAGACTGCCGCCGCGCGCCGGGCCGCACTGAGCAAGCTCGCCGAGGTGGAAGACCTGCAGTTGGTCGACGTGACGATGCCCGACGAGTGGGACGTCCTCACCAACGCAGCGTTCAACAACGTCAGGTTGCCCGAGCGGAGCGAACCCTTCCTGCCGATGCTGCGGTCGGATCTCCGGGGATTCGGCGTGTCGGTGACAGGTTGGCTGCAGGGCGCGTTGCTCGGCGCCGACGAATACCTGATCGGTCAGCGAGCAAAGGTGCTTCTGCTGCAGCGCGTTCTGGACGACCTGTTCGAGCAGTGCGACGTCGTGGTCCAGACCAGTCCCAACCCGTTCGACGCGATCGGTCTGCCCGAGCTCGCTCTGCCGATCGGTTTCACCGCCAAGGGTGTGCCGATCGGGACGATTCTCGGCGGGAAGCCCTTCGGGGAGGATCGCCTGCTCGCCGTCGCCGCGGCGTACCAGGCGCTGACCGACTGGCATCATCGCCGCCCCGCGGACCCGCAGTCCGCAGTACCGCTGGCTGCGACCGGTACAGAATCGGCAGGCAAGGCTGACGCGCGGCGGGCCACCGGTCGCGTCCAGGCGCTGGCCGCCGGTGACCGTGGTCGGCTCCTCGCCCACGAGATCCCGGACCTGATGCAGTGAGTCCGAGGCAGGGAGTTTGACAATTCGATGAAGTTGCCGGGGCTTTGACGGGATTCGCCGGCCCTTTGGGGTTACAAAGGAAGGGTCGGCGAAGGGAGCCACGAATGACGTACGACGTGGTGGTGCTCATCGAGCGGGAGATGAGCGAGGGCGACGCACGACGCGTGGCCGCCCTGCACGCAAGGCGGGAAGATCTGGTGGACTACCACCTGCTCGTCTCCAGTCATCCGACCGAGGGAATCGGCGGACCACTGGCGCTGCTCGGGTCGAGCTTCGCGGATGTCGCGGGCATGTCCTCGGTCTCTCGCGCGGCGGCTGCGTCGACCGCGACGGCGCTGGCGGATCCGGACACCGACCTGGCCTCGGTGATCGAGCACAGCTCGCGCCGGTTGCGCGGCCTGAACGACTGCCGGGTCAACGTCTCGATCACCCACGGCGAGATCCTGCTGGCCCTGAAGACCCTGGTGAACAGAACGAAGAGCCAGGAGGTCGTCGTGGTCGCGTGGCCCGAGACCGCCGCGAGCTTCGTCTGCTCCGACTGGGCCCACCGCGCCAAACGCGAACTCAAGGTCCCCCGAGTCCGCGTCGTGGAGCACGAAACCTGACCCGATGACGGTTTGTCCGACCGCTGGCACCTTGTAAGCCGCCAGCGGTCGAACAGACAGTGATCGGTACCGCGCCGTCCACAAGCCGGCAAATCACAGACACGGGCTGCTCCGGGCTCGGCATGTTCTCTGGCATGAACATGAAACTGGCTGCGACGGCAGCGAAGCGAGGCGGCTGGTTCGATCGGCAGGACGCGCTTGCGGCTGGATACACCGATGACGAGGTCCACGCGCGAGTGAGGGACGGCCGTTGGCTGCGACTCTGCCGTGGTGCCTACGCGATACCTGGACCTGACGACGACTCTCGGGCTGACTGGGACAAGGCGATCTGGCAGCACCGGATGACGGCTAGAGCGATCTATCACCGGCTCGGCGGCCGCGCGATCGTCAGCCATCAGTCGGCCTTGCTGCTGCATGGCGTCGAGGTGTCGGACCTCGACCTGAGTCGGGTTCATCTCACCAGGGTGGACGGCTTCGGTAGATCGAACGGATCGGTTTGCCAGCATGCGGCTCGTCCGCCGGTCCCGGACTCGGTCGAGGTCGATCGGGTGCGGTTGACGCCTGGAGCACGGTCGGTGGTCGAGACGATCCGCGGCACGCAGTACCCGGTGGCTGTGTCTGTGGTCGATGCGGCGCTGCGGCAGGGGATCGCTACTGCGGAGCAGTTCGCCGATGCGCTGGGTCTATTCGCCGGCCGGACCGGCATCGGGACGGCACAGCGGGCGGCGTCGTTCGGCGACGCGCGATCGGAGTCGGTCGGCGAGTCGCGCCTGCGCGTTCTGCTGGCGGATCTCGGCCTGCCCGCGCCTGTGCTGCAAGCCGAGATCCGGGACGTCGGCGGAAGGCTGGTGGCGAGAGTCGACTTCTTGCTCGAACATTGGGGAGTGATCGTCGAGTTCGATGGTGCGCTCAAGTACGCCGGCGTCGGCGCCGAGGTGCTGATCGCCGAAAAGGCTCGCGAGGACGAGCTCCGAGACCTCGGCTATGAGGTGGTGCGAGCTGTTTGGGCAGACCTCGCACAGCCCGTCGAGCTGGTCGCCCGAATCCGGCGTGCCATCGCGCGATCGTTGCACCGTCGAGGTCCAGTGGCGGGGTATGTGGCGACTGGCACCTAGTAAGCCGCCAGCGGTCGAACAACCCGACAGTGGCCGTCGCGAAACAGCCGGGCCCGCGGCCGGGGTACGAGCGGCCGGTGCGGCCGTGGTTACCAGCCGCCGGGCGGCTAGTCGTCGATCAGGGCTCGGAGGGGTTCTCGTTCCGGGGCCGGGACGTAGCTGGCGTAGTAGTCGTAGAGGTTCTGGCGGGCGATCCGGGCGGCGGCGTGACCGTCGCCGGCGCGGATCGCCTCGACCACCTCGGCATGGTGCTGCAGTGACTCGAGCATCAGCGCGCGGCTGTTCGCGGCGTGCGTGACCTTGTCCGCGATCAACCCCAGTACGACGCCGCGCACCACCTCGTTGCAGGTCTGGATCAGCGAGTTGCGACTGACCCGGGCGACGGCGTCGTGGAACGCCACGTCCGCCTCGCTGAACGCGTCGAAGTCCTCCTCGATCGCCTCGCGCATCGCGACCAGGGTCTGCTCCATCTCGACCAGTTGCTCCGGCGTACGCAACCGCGACGCGAGCTGGATCGCCGCGCCGTCCATGATCATCCGGAACGCGATCAGCTCGCTCAGGGTCAGCTCGTCCACGCGCGCCAGCCGGGTCATCTGCTTGCGCAGTGGGCCGGCGGAGAACGGCAGTATCTCCGGGCCGTTCGGATCGCCCGGCCGGGAACGGACGACACCGTTGCTCTCCAGTACCCGGAGCGCCTCGCGCACGGTCGACCGGCTGACCGCGAACTGGGTGACGAGCTCCCGCTCACTGGGGAGCCGTTGGCCAGGGGCGAGGTCACCGCGGACGAGCGCTTCCTCGATCTGCTCGACGATCCGCTGGTAGGCGCGGACGGGCTGCACCGGCTGGAACCGCAGTCCCTTCGCCATCTCGGCCCCCATCGCTTGACAGTCCGTTCGGTAGCGACAAACCTAGTGGCCTATTGAGACCTAGTCCACTGGTCTGACCAGCTGAACTCTGGCACGGTCATCGGCGATCCGGTGGCGTGGCCGCACCGATGGACAGGCAAAATGCGGCGAATGAGGGCAACAGCCGGCGGCACCAGAGGAGTTCGCGTGAAGTCGTATCCCACCCGAGCGGTCGCACTGCTCGCAACCGCCGGACTCCTGGTCGTCACGGCCTGCTCGGCCGGCTCGAGTACGTCGTCGGGCTCGTCCCCGGGCGCCGACCAGTCGCTCTCGATCGGCCTGGTCGCCGAGCCGGCCAGCCTCGACTTCACCACCACGGACGGTGCCGCGATCCCGCAGGCGCTGCTCGGCAACGTCTACAACGGACTCGTCAAGCAGGACGAGACCGGCAAGATCGTGCCGGACCTGGCGAAGTCGTGGACCGTCTCGCCGGACCGCAAGACCTACACCTTCACCCTGGTCGACAACGCGAAGTTCACCAACGGCGCCGCGTTCACCGCAGCCGACGCGGTCTTCAGCATCAACCAGGTGAAGACCAAGTGGACGACCTCGCTGAAGGCTGCGATGGACGTCGTCCAGAACGCGAAGGCCGACTCGCCCACCAAGCTCACGGTGACGCTTGCCAAGCCGAGCAACGACTGGCTGTTCCGGATGACCACCCGGATCGGCGCGATGTTCTCCCAGACCGGCGTCGACAAGCTCGCCACAGACCCGGTCGGCACCGGCCCGTACAAGCTGGGCTCGTGGAAGCGCGGCGACTCGATCGTGCTGCAGCGCAGCGACACCTACTGGGGGACGAAGCCGTTCTTCAACCAGGTCACGCTGAAATACTTCAAGGACCCGACCGCGCTGAACAACGCGCTGCTGACCGGCACGATCAACGTGGTCGGCACGGTGCAGGCGCCGGAGGCCCTCAGCCAATTCACCAGCAACGACAAGTACCAGGTGATCGAGGGCACCACGAACGGCGAGGTTCTCCTGTCGTTCAACAACTCGCGCCCGGTCTTCAAGGATGTCCGGGTCCGCCAGGCGATCCGGCAGGCCATCGACCACAAGGCCTTGCTGGACACGTGTTTCGCCGGTCGCGGCAAGCTGATCGGTTCGATGGTGCCGCCGACGGACCCGTGGTACGAGGACCTGACCAGCGTCGCGCCGTACGACCTGGCGAAGGCGAAGTCGTTGCTGCAGGCAGCGGGTGCCACCGGCGCCTCGCTCCGGCTCCGGCTGCCGACGTTGCCCTACGCAACCTCTTGCGGTCAGGTGGTCAAGAGTCAGCTGGAGCAGGCCGGGCTGAAGGTGACCATCGACCAGCTGGAGTTCCCGGCCGCGTGGCTGACCACCGTGTTCAAGAACGCCGACTACGACATGTCGATCATCGCGCACGTCGAACCCCGCGACCTCGGCGCCGTCTTCAACGCGAAGTACTACACCCGGTACGACGACCCCACGCTGCAGGCGCTGCTCGCCTCGGCGGACGCGGGCGACGAGGCCACCCAGGTCGCGGACATGAAGAAGGCCGCGAGGCGGGTGTCCGAGCAGGCGGCCGGCGACTGGCTCTTCCTACTGCCGAACCTGATGGTCGCGGAGAAGAACATCACCGGCCTGCCGCAGAACGCCATCACAGAGTCCTTCGACCTGTCCCACCTCGCGCGTTCCTGACCTGCCCACCGAGAGGACCCGATGATCATCCGCCTGATCGAGCGCACCGCGGTGCTCCTGGTCAGCCTTGTGGTCAGCTCGGTGCTGGTGTTCGCGTTCATGGCGGTGCTCCCGGGTGATCCAGCCCGGGTCGCGCTCGGCGTGAACGCGTCCGAGGAGGCCGTCGCGCAGCTTCGCGAGCAGTTCGGGTTGGACCGGCCGCTGCCCACGCAGTACCTCGACTGGCTGGGCGGACTGCTGCGGGGCGACTTCGGGATCTCGTACGTGTCGAAGGCTGCTATCGGGCCCCAGATCATCGACCGGTTCCAGGTGACGCTCTGGCTGGTGGTGGCGGGCATGATCATCGCGCTGGTGATCGCGGTTCCGGCCGGCACGGTGATGGCTGCGCGGCATCGGCACGTCTCCGGGCTGGCGTTGTCCGCGCTGTCTCAGGTCGGTGTGGCCGTGCCTGCGTTTCTGGCGGGCATCCTGCTGATCACGCTGTTCGCCGTGAAGCTGGGCTGGTTGCCCGCGAACGGATGGACTCCACCGGCTGAGGATCCCGGGATGTTCTTGCAGCAGTTGATCCTTCCGGCGTTGGCGCTCGGCCTGGTGCAGGGCGCGGTACTGACTCGGTACGTCCGCAGTGCTGTGCTCGAAGTGCTGCGCGAGGACTACTTGCGAACCGCGCGAGCGAAGGGATTGCGGCCGTTTCCTGCTCTGTGGCGGCACGGTCTGCGCAACGCGGCGGTGCCGGTGGTGACCGTGCTCGGACTGCAGCTCGCGACGCTGTTGATCGGCGCCGTTGTGGTCGAGCGGGTCTTCGTCATCCCGGGGCTCGGCAGCCTGCTGCTGGACGCTGTCTCGAACCGGGATCTCCTACTGGTGCAAGACGTCGTGATGGTGCTGGTGGTCGCGGTCCTGGTCGTCAACTTCTTCGTCGATCTGCTGTACGTCGCGCTGGATCCCCGGTTGCGGGTGAGTTCGCGATGAGGAGGCTGAACCCGAGCCTTGTGGCCGGCGGAGTGATCGTCCTGTTGATCGTGGTCACCGCTCTGGTGTCGTTCGTCTGGACCCCGTACGACGCGACGCTCGTGGATCCGGCCAGTCGTCTTCTCAAGCCGTCGTGGTCTCACTGGTTCGGGACCGACAAGTTCGGGCGGGACGTGCTGAGCCAGATCATGGTCGGGTCGCGGACGACGTTGTTCGTCGGCATCGTGGCGGTCGGGGTGGCGGCAGTGATCGGCGTACCGCTGGGGATCCTCGCGGCGATGTCGCGGAGGTGGTCCAGCGAGGTGATCATGCGGAGCAACGATCTGCTGCTGGCATTTCCCGCGTTGCTGTTGGCAATCATGTTCGGAGCAGTCTTCGGGGCGAGCACGTTGACGGCGATGATTGCCATCGGCATCGCTTCGATTCCGAGCTTCGCGCGGGTGATTCGTAGTGGTGCGTTGCAGGTGATGCGAACGGAGTATGTGTTGGCAGCGCGGGCGGCCGGGCGGCAGCCGTTTCCCATCGCGGTGCGGCATGTGCTGCCGAATGTGGCCAGCTTGATCACCGTGCAGGCTTCCGTGTCGTTTGCGATCGCAGTACTGGCTGAGGCTGCGCTGTCGTTTCTTGGGTATGGGACTCCGCCGCCGACGCCTTCGTGGGGGCGGATGCTGCAGGAGAGTCAGGAGTTCCTCTTCAGTGCGCCGCGGCTGGCTGTGTTCCCAGGCCTTGCGATTGCTCTGGCTGTGCTGGGCTTCAACTTGCTGGGCGATGGATTGCGGGATCGCTTCGATCCGAAGCTGGAGGATCGGCGATGAACTCCGTCTTGGCTGTTGAAGACCTGACCGTGACTGTGCGGGACAAGACGCTCGTGCAGGACGTCTCGCTGACGGTGGATCCGGGGGAGCGCGTCGGGCTGATCGGCGAATCCGGGTCGGGGAAGTCGCTGACTGCTCTCAGCGTGATGGGGCTGTTGCCCGAGGATGTGCACGCTTCCGGCTCGGTGCGGTTGGCTGGGGTCGATCACGACCTGATCGGTGCTGACGAGCGGCGGCTGTCACGCGTTCGCGGGCGGCAGCTGGCGATCGTCTTCCAGGAACCGATGACCGCTCTGAACCCGACGATGCGGGTGGGGGATCAGGTCGCCGAGGCGATGCTGATCCACGACACGGTTCCTGGTCGACGCGCGGCTCGTGCGGCTGCCATTGAACTGCTCGGGCGGGTGCAGTTGCCTGACGTTCTTCGTGCCTATCCACATCAGTTGTCTGGTGGCCAGCGGCAACGAGTGGTTCTGGCTCTTGCTTTGGCCAACGATCCTTCGTTGCTGATCTGCGACGAGCCCACCACGGCGCTGGACGTGACCGTGCAGGCGATGGTGCTCGATCTGATCGTGCGTGGGGTCACCGATCGCTCGTCGGCTCTGCTGTTCATCACCCATGATCTGGCGGTGGTTGCGACCGTGTGCCAACGCGTGCTGGTGATGTATGGCGGGCGGATCGTGGAATCGGGTCCGGTGAACGAGGTGTTCACTTCTCCGCGCCACCGGTACACGCAGGGCCTCATCGCGGCGTCCGACCTCGAATCAGCCGACCGTCGCTTGCCGACGATCCCGGGCAATGTACCGGCCGCCGGTCAATTCCCGAACGGCTGCGTGTTCCGCACTCGCTGCGCGCACGCGACCGAGATCTGCGCAACGGCCCCTCCGTGGAGTGGCACGGCCTCCCGCGGTTTCGCCTGCCACCACCCCGCCCCAGCCTTGGAGCCAGCCGATGCCTGACCCCACGGCCAACCACCGCCCCTCGGATCTTTCCGTGGCCGATCCTGCGATCCGGGTGGTCGATGTCGTGCGCGACTACCCGCGCCCTCGTACGTCGTTGTTGCGCCCGGCTCCCGTCGTACGTGCACTGCGCGGGGTGAGCCTCGAAGTACAGGCGGGTGAACGCTTCGGCATCGTCGGCGAATCAGGCTGCGGCAAGTCCACCCTGCTGCGCATCATCGCCGCCCTCGACCGCGTGACCTCGGGCCAGGTTGTTGTCGAAGGCACCGACATCACCCACCTGCCGGAACGCCGGCTCCGCTTCCTCCGCGAGAACCTGCAGCTCGTCTTCCAGGATCCGATGAGCTCGCTCGACCCGCGCATGCGAGTCCGCGACATCATTGCCGAACCTCTCGTAGTACAAGGGCATCCCGCCTCGGGAGAGCGCGTTCGCGAGTTGCTGGAAGCCGTCGGCCTGTCCGCTGACGCCGGCGACCGCTACCCTCACCAGTTCTCCGGCGGTCAACGCCAGCGCATCTCCATCGCTCGAGCCTTGGCTCCGCGCCCACGTATCCTCATCGCCGACGAACCGGTGAGCGCTCTCGACGTCTCCGTCCGCGCCCAGGTCCTCAACCTGATCTCCGACCTCGTCGACGAACTCAACCTCACCCTGATCTTCGTCTCCCACGACCTCTCGGTGATCAAGCACGTCTGCGACCGAGTAGCCGTGATGAACGCCGGCGAGATCGTCGAAACCGGCCCGACCGGCGACGTCTACGCCGCTCCGGCCCACCCGTACACCCGCCGACTCGTCTCGTCCATCCCGACCCTGCCCCGCGCCCTCGCCGGCGCCACCACCGCGGACCTGTTATCAGGCACCCCGTCCGACCCGCCGAAGGGAGCCCTCGCATGACGGACCAGCAACCCACGACGCCACCCGAACCCGCCGACCAGTCTCAGCCGGGCAAGCTCCCATTCCCCACCGGCCTCCCGATCGGCTCGGAGTGGGTAGCAGCGCCGTCAACGGCCCCTGTGCACTTCCCGTACGACGGGTCAGTGGTTGCTGAGGCGCCCGTCGGGGATGTGGACCTGGCTCGGCAGGCACTCGAGAACGCGCTCTCTGTGCGTTTCGAGGTTGGTCGCCTGCCTTCACATGTCCGCAGGTCAGCTCTTCAAGGAGCGCTCTCCGCTGTCCGCGACCAGCGTGACGCCTTCGTCGATCTCTTGATTCTGGAGACCGGCAAGCCGCTCGTCGATTGCCGCGTCGAGGTGGAGCGGACTCTTCTGACGCTTGAAACCGCAGCGGAAGAAGTCGCCCGCCTCCACGGCGAGACAGTCCCGCTGGATCTACTCCCGAGCGGCGACGGCCTGATGGGTTTCTGGGTCCGCAAGCCGATCGGGGTAGTCATCGGCATCGCCGGCTTCAACTATCCGCTCCTGCTCGCGTCCCACAAGATCGCCCCAGCCCTCGCCGCCGGCTGCCCCATCATCGTCAAGCCCGCCCCGCAAACTCCACTCGCAACCCTCTGGCTCGTCCACCTGGTCCGCGAGGCACTTGCTGGCGCCGGCGGGCCGGCATCGGCCGTGCAGCTGGTCACCGGGGGAGTAGACGTCGGCTCCACCCTCACCACCGACCCACGAATCGGCGCAGTCTCCTTCACCGGTTCAGCCGCAGTCGGCCACCAGATCGCGCGCGACGCGGCCCCCACGAAGGTGCTCCTGGAGCTCGGTTCCAACTCAGCACTCGTGGTTGCCGCCGACGCGGACATCCCAGCCGCCGCCGACGCCGTAGTACGAGGCGGCTACTACGCCTCCGGCCAAGCCTGCATCAGCGTCCAACGAGTAATAGTCGTCGAGTCAGTCCGCGCACCCTTCCTCGCCGAACTAACTCCACGCCTAGACCAGCTGGTCGTCGGCGACCCCCGCCACCCCGAAACCCGAGTCTCAGCCCTAATCGACGACCGCTCCACCCACCGAGTCCACACCTGGATCAACGAAGCCATAACTGCCGGCGCCACCCTCGCCCACCCTGCTCATTCAGCCGCCGACACCTCGACGAGGCCAGAGATCGTCGGGCCGACGGTGTTGTTGGACCTTCCGCACGGGCAGTTGGCTTGGGACGAGGAGATCTTCGGGCCGGTGATCGCGATCCGCTCGGTGCCTGACATCGCCACCGCCTTCCGCACGGTCAACGCGTCGCGGTACGGGCTGCACGCCAGCGTCTTCACCTCCTCTCTAGAGACAGCCTTCGACGCGATCGATCAACTCGACGTCGGGGGAGTGGTGATCAACGAGGTACCCGGGTTCCGCTCGGACGTGATGCCGTACGGCGGCGTCAAGGACTCCGGTACCGGTCGCGAAGGACCCCGCTTCGCCATCGAGGAACTCACCACCACCCGGATGGCAATCATCCGCCCGACACCCCGGCACCCGTGATCATGCCCATGCCCACGCGCCCCTCGAACACATCGACGTCAGCCGCGCGGGCACGGGGAACGAGGAGGCACTGATGGAGCGGGATTACTCGAAGTTGTTCCGGCTCGACGGCAAGCACGCGGTCGTCGTCGGAGCAGGGAGCGGGATCGGGCGCGAGTCGGCGCTGGCTCTGGCGGCTCAGGGAGCCCGCGTGACCTGCGCGGACCGGGATCTCGCCGCGGCCGAGGAAACCGTCTCGCGTGGCGAACACCTTACGGCGTACAGAGTTGATGTTCTCGATGAAGACGCGATCATCCGTGCGGCTGCCGAGCTGCAGGACGTCGACGTACTGGTGTTCACGGCCGCGACCAACGTGCGGAAGCGAATCCTCGACTACACCGGCGAGGAGTTCGATCGGGTGGTCGCGCTCAACCTGCGGGCGTCGTTCGACCTGATCCGCGCGTTCGGAGGACCGATGGCCGAGCGGGGGAGCGGCAGCATCATGGGATTCAGCTCGATCCGTGCTACCACCGTGGAACCCGGCCAATCGGTGTACGCGGCAACCAAAGCCGGCCTCGTCCAACTCCTGCGAACTGCCGCCGCCGAGCTCGGCCCCAGCGGCGTACGGGTGAACGCGATCGCACCCGGCGTCGTCGAGACTCCGCTCACCGCACAGATCAAGGCGAACCAGGCCTGGTACGACGCCTACGCGCAGAAGGGCGCCCTCGGCCGTTGGGCAACTCCCGACGAACTGGCCGGCGCTGTCGTCTATCTCGCCTCGGATGCCTCCTCGTTCGTCACCGGCAGCGTCCTGCACGTCGACGGAGGCTGGACCGCCGTCGACGGCCGCTTCGACCCCCCGAACTAATCGACCGTCTGGAGCCGCGGATGACTGAGAACCTCGCCGATCTGACCGCCACGGATCTGCTGGCGTACTACCGGGACGGCTCGCTCTCGCCGGTCGAGGTGACCGAGGCCGTGCTCGCCCGGGTGGAGTCGCTCGAGCCCAAACTCTGCGCGCTCTACGCCCTCGATCCCACGGCAGCTCGCGAGGGAGCTCGCGAATCCGAGCTCCGCTGGCTCCGCAACGACCCAGCCGGCCCGCTTGACGGCGTACCGATCACCATCAAGGAAAACATCGCCACCCGCGGCACCCCGGTACCGCAAGGCACGGCCGCGACCGAACTCATCCCAGCAACCGAAGACGCTCCCGCCGCAGCCCGCCTCCGCGCGGCCGGCGCCGTCATCTTCAGCAAGACCACGATGCCCGAATACGGCATGCTCTCGTCCGGCGTCTCCACCTTCCACCACCTGTCGCGCAACCCCTGGGATACGACCCGTACGCCAGGAGGCTCGAGCGCAGGCGCCGCCGCAGCCGCCGCAGCGGGGTACGGGCCTATCCACATCGGCACCGACATCGGCGGCTCCATCCGCCTCCCCGCCGGTTGGTGCGGCGTAGTCGGCCTCAAACCAACCCACGGCCGAGTAGCAGTCGGCAACCCCTACCCAGGCAGAGCAATCGGCCCACTAGCCCGTACTGCGGCAGACGCCGCGCTCGCCTTGACCGTGATGACCGGCCCCGACCGCCGCGACCCAACCTCGCTCCCGCGCATCGCGGACACCTACACAGAGCCTGGCCCGATCGAAGGCACCCGCATCGGCCTGCTCCTAGACGCGGGCGTCGGCCTACCAGTGGACCCCGAGGTCACCGCCGCCGTCTCCGCCGCAGCCGCCCTCCTGGAAAAGGCCGGCGCAATCGTCGAACCGATCGCCCCGATCATCACCCGCGAGATGCTGGACGGCCTCGATCGCTTCTGGCGGGTCCGTTCGGCGTACGACATCAACGCCCTTCCCGAAGACCGCCGCGCCAAGGTCCTCCCCGAGATCCGCCGCTGGGTCTCCACCGCCACCGACCTGACCGCGTTCGACGTCTTTCACGGCCACACTCAGATGACCGCCATGGCCACCGCGGTGAACGCCGCCTTCGCGTCCTACGACTTCCTGATCTCCCCAGTCGCCCCCATCACCGCCTTTCCCGCAGAACTCGCCTACCCGACAGACGACCCCCTGAAGCCGTTCGAGCACATCGCCTTCACCGTCCCGTACAACATGTCCGCCCACCCCGCCGCAACGGTCAACTGCGGCTGGTCCTCCGACGGCCTCCCCATCGGCCTCCAAATAGCCGCCCCCCGCTTCGAAGACATGGCAACCCTCCGCCTCGCAACCACCATCGACTCCCTGCAACGGGACCGCCGCGACTGGCCTACGGGGTGAGGCAGTCGCCCACGTCGTCGTACTGTCGTAGATTCGGACCAGGCTCTGAATCGAGGAATCAGCAGAAGCAGTAGCCATGGCAGACCATCTCGGCAGTGACGACCTCCGCGCCGATTCGCTCCGGCGGGACTTGCTCGCGCACTGTTACCGCATGCTCGGCTCGGTGCGCAACGCCGAGACGGTGTCCAGGGACGTCTTCCGACGCGCAGACCTCCACGTCTGATCGGCCGAACCTCTCCGCAGACGCCGCTGTACCGGCTCGCGACCCAGGCCTGTTTCGCTGAAGTCGACCGCATCGGCCGGCGCCCTCTGCCGACGGGTCTCGCCGGACCGAGCGGTGAGCCGGAGGGCAAGCTCGCCCAGCGGCCGGAGGTGCTGTGGCTCGAGCCGATTCCCGATGCGCTCGTCGGGGGCGGCCGCGACACTGTCGGGCTGGAGGTCATCGCCGCCTTGCAGTACCTGCCGCCGCAGCATCGGGCCGCGCTGATCTTGCGCGACCTCGAGGGATGGCCGGCGGCCGAGGTCGCCGAGGTACTCGACGCTCGCCCGCTTGCGGTCGACGACCTCCTGGCAGAAGCGAGGGTGCTCTTCGATCCAGGACCGGGCGACGTCGTCGATCACACCCGACCCGATTCAGTTGTATTACTCGACCGATACGCCCAGGCGTTCGAGCAGTACGACGTACCGGCCATCGTCGAGTTGTTCGCTGACGATGCTGTCTGGGAGATGCCGCCGTTCACCTCGTGGTTCCGGGGCGCCAAGAACATCGGCCGGCTGATCTCCACACACTGCCCGGCGAAGGGCCCGGGCGACCAGGTTCTCGTGCCGATCAAGGCGAACGGCCAGCCAGCCTTCGCGGTCTACATGCGCGACCCGGTCGACAACACGCACCGCGCATTCCAGATCCAGGTCCTGACACTCACAGCGGCAGGCATCATCCACGCCGTCGCCTTCTTCGATCTGAGCCTGTTCGACGCCTTCGCCCTCCCGGACCTCCTGGCCGGCCTCCCGGAATCCGTCGGCGGTCAGCGCCCGCGGTTCCACATCGAGCGCATCCGGCACAACCACAACGACTGACCAGTCCGGCTGTGTGATGACAGCTCGTGGGCCGGGAGAAACGGGGGAGCGATATGCGAACAGGGGTCTGTGAGCTGTTGGGGATTGAGGTGCCGATCGTGCTGGCGCCGTTCGGGCCCTGGGACCAGGTCGACCTTGCGGCTGCCGTCTGCGAGGCGGGCGGGTTGGGAAGCGTCGGTACTGCGGTCCTACCGTTGGCGCAACTGGAGGCTCAGTGGCAGCGGTTGCGATCGCTGACCGATGCGCCGTTCGCGATCAACCACACTGGCCGGCCCTTCAACGAGGAGGCGTTTTTGGCGACGCTCGAAGTGGTTCCGAAGGCGATCTCGTTCCACATGGGCGTGCCGGCGGAGTTGATCAAGCGTGCTCATGATCGCGGGATCCTGTGGCTCCAGACCGTCGGCGATCCCGCCTCGGCGGAGGTGGCTCTGGCCGCCGGCGCCGACGTACTGGTTGCGCAGGGCACAGAAGCCGGCGGGAACTCGGGCTGGATCTCCACGCTGGTGTTGGTTCCGGCGATCGCCGACCTGGCCGGCGCAGTACCGGTGCTCGCCGCAGGCGGTATCGCCGATGGCCGGGGGCTCGCCGCCGCTCTGGCGCTCGGCGCGCAAGGCGCCTGGATCGGGACCCGGTTCCTCGCCACCACCGAGATGGCAGCCTCCGCTGGGTGGAAGGACCGGCTCGTGGCGTCACATGCGCTCGACGCCGTGAAGGTCCGGCACAGTGAGGTGGCGATGCCGCCGTTCACCCTGCCGCAGCTCGGCGTACCAATGGCGCCTCGTGCGCTGCGCACCGACTTCATCGATCGGCTCGAGCGCGATCCAGCCTCGGTGGATGACGCCGAGCGATCACGCTTGCTCGAGTTGATCCGGAGCGGTCATGGTGACGAGGCCCTGCCGTTTGCGGGTCAGTCGGTGGAGCTGATCCACGACATCGTCCCGGCAGGTGTCCTGGTCAGGCGGATCGTGGCCGAGGCGGATCGGATCCTGGCGGACCTGGCCCCGTGATCAGTACTGGCCGTAGACGCTGACCTTGGTGCCGATGGGGGTTTCGGCGAAGATGTGGTGGATCTGGGGACGCATGACCCGTACGCAGCGGTGGCTCGCGGGGTACGTCTTGATCAGGGTGTTCACGCGGGAGCCGTGCAGGGCGATGCCCGGGCGGTCCTTGAGGAAGTAGATCGAGTCGTACATGTACGCGTCGTCGTACAGGCTGCTCTCGTGCGCGCCGGCCCACTTGCGCCAGACCTTGCCGGTGCGGTTCGGGGTGTCGTACCCGGGGCCGCCGGTGGAGACCCAGACGATCCGGCGGTACGTCTTGCCGACCACCTGGTACAGCACCTGGCAGGTCTTGTTGACGTAGATGCCGGGCTCCTTGTTGGCGGCTGGGCGCTTTGTTGCCGTGAGCACCGATCGGACGTCGGCAGAGGTGAGCCCGCCGCGGCTGATCGGGAGGCCGTTGGTTTCGCGCCAGGCGCAGAGGGCCTGCTTCGCGCGCTTGGTGATCTCGCCGTCGACGTCGCCGACCGGGTAGCCGAGGGCGTCGAGCTTGGCCTCGACCTGCTTCGCGTACGCCGCGGGCGGTCGTGGCTTGGGCTTTGCGGTCGGCTTAGCGGTGGGCTTCGGGGTCGGCTTGACCGGTGGAGTGCTGGTCGGTGTGCCGCTCGGGTTCGCGGACGGAGTACTGCTGGATGTTGTGGCGGATTGCGTCGGGGAACCGGACGAGGGCGCCGTCCCGGGATCGGCCGCTACGTCGGCGCAACCGGTGAGGACCAGCGCGAGCAGCAGTGCACCAGCAACGAGACCACGTCGTCCGGACATAGTTCCCCTCCCTCTTCAGTTCAGCGTCGCAGAATCGCAGCCGCACACCTGGAAGACCCGCCGTACGCCGCAGCCGCCCGCCGAGGCTATTACTCCGCAGGGTTCTCCGAGCCCGGCTGCTCCACCCCCGTCACCGAACCGTTGTCATCCGTTGCGTACAGCCCCTTCGACAAGTCGAGCAACACCAGGTTGTTGCCGAACGCATCGGCCACGACAACGCACCGCCCGACCGGGATGTCGAACGGCTCCGTGACGATCCCGCCGCCTGCTTCGACGAACACCTGGGCAGCATCGTCGGCATCTTCGACAAGCCAACTCGGCGCATAGTCGAGCTCCGTCGCAAGCACGATCTCGGTGTCAGCATCGGCCAATGCGAGACCTGCTTGTCCGATCTCGTCGTTCCGCCAGAGCAGGTGGTGGCCGAGCTTGTCGCGATAGAACGCCAACCCACTCTCAAGATCGGGCACCCTCACGGTCACCGCATCGACCTTCCGCAGCAGGGGCTCCCCTCTCGGTGAACCACTGCCGTCCGAGCCGCTCATGCCAGTGCTGCTCGGGTCATTGATGCCGATGCTGCCGGGGTCGTTCATGCCGGGGGATCGCTGCGCAGCCGGCTGTACAGATGCCCATCCCGATACTCACCGGCCCGGAACTCACACGCGCGAATCACGCCTTCAAGCTGGAACCCAGCCTTCTCCAACGACCTCTGCTCAGCCTTGTTCTCCGGATGCGTGGCGGCCTGGATCCGCTGCACCGGTGTATGCAGAAACAAATACTCGGTCAGCATCTTCTGCGCCCGCCACCCGATCCCACGCCCCCGGTACTCCGGCAACAACGAGATCCCGATCTCCCAGTACGTCGTGATCTCGTCGAAAGACCCCGCCGTCCACATGACAAACCCAGCAACCTCCGCACGCTCCTCCACCATCAACTTCCCGTGGTCGTCCGCCAGGAACCCGTCCTCCTCAAAGTCCCGCGCCGCCTTCTGCGCATCCCTGAACCCACCCCAGTCCAGCCCAATCAACCCCGGCTCAACAGCAAACCGCCTGAACATGGCCAAGTCGTCCTCGACAACCGGCCGCAACCTCAACTCGTCCACCACCACACCCCTTCCGCCAATCCCCAGACCCGTCCGACAGTACGACGCCCGGCCGGCAATTCCGGTTCGTCCCACAGGCGAGTAGGAGGCGACCGCGAGGAAGAGGCGACCACGAGGGCAGGCCGCTTCGCCCGCTCCGCGGTCCGGGGCGGCGGGCGAATAGCCGGTCAACTGAAACGAGCCGGTACGCCGAGCCGCGTTGGCTCGGCGTACCGGCTCGTTCGTCCTGTCCGGGCGGCTGCGTCAGAGACCGAGGTCGCGGAGGAACTCAGGCTTGTAGGTCTGCATCACCACATAGTTCCTGTCCGGGGTCTCGACGCCTTCATAGCTGGGCTCGGGAGCGTCCTCGTCCTCGGGAACACTCGGGTCCGTCCACTCCTGCTTCGCGTGGCTCCACCGTGACAGTTTGTAATCGGCGGTCAGGTGATCGTCCGTGACGACCTCACGCACCGTCTTCTCGGCCTCGCGAGCGTCTTCCTCGGTGTTCGCGTAGATCAGCAACCGCGAACCGTCCCGAGTCACCGTCACCTGGCCCCCGAGCCGCTTCTTCGCGTCCTCATCCACGCCCAGCGCCCGCAGCCGCTCCCAGAACGACAACCCATGCTCAGAGTCGTTCAGCTCAACCTCAACGCGGTACTCGTCAGCCATAGGTCCACCTTACCGATCGCCGGCCCCTAACCCGCGCAACCCCTCGACTGGGTGAGGGTCATGGTGGCGGCCTGTTCGCCCCGCAGCACTTCTTGTATTTGGTTCCCGAACCGCACCAGCACGGCTGGTTCCGCCCTGGTGGCCACTCGACAGCCGTGCCCGGGTTGTTCCGGGTGACGATGGTCTGAAGATCGTCGGAGTGCTTGGCGTTGTAAGCCAGCTGTACGAGGCGCGTCCAATCAGCACCTTCCAGCCGAGTCACAACGACCCGGCCTCCGTCATGGGCTCGAAGTAATCGTTCGATCTTCAGGTAGTAGGCGGCGGGTCGCTCCAGCCGGATGGCGGTTCCCGAAGGCCTGTCCAGCGACTCAAGCAGCTCGCGATCCCAGAAATGAAGTTGTCCGTCAACCACCTCGGGTTCATCGATGACGGTGAGTAGTCGCAACTGCTTCTGTCGCGTTTCAAAGTGACCGATCTTGGCCAGCAGATCTGTATCGGTGAGGCGGATCCCCGCTTCCCATCTCAACCTGCGACAGGTTGCAGCCAGATGGAGGAGGCGGGATGCTCTGGCAGGATTTCGGACATTCTCGGGTGTGATGCAGTCGATGGCCGACATGCACAAGTGGAGAGCAACTTCCGGTTCGTGCTGCTCGACCATCTCGACTGCGCGCAGCCACGACTTGCTGAAGATTCGCCACGGCGCCAACACTGCATGCAGTTGGGTATAGGCGTCGTCATACTCGTATTCGTCGAACAGATGCTCGGCATAGTCGAGGCGGGCTGAGTCGGCGTACACGCCACCCTTCAAGACGAGCTCCTTCCAAATCTCTACCGCCTGGTCCAAGTCTCCGTTCCGGAGATGGTCTTGGGCCGCGTCCAACAAGACCGCACCTCGATCGAGCGGCGTCCTGGTCCAGTGAGTGCGGATCTCATCCGCGATCGAGCGTTCCATGCCAGAGAAAGTAAGCAGTCCGGACCTCAGCGAACGGCCTTTCTTGCAGGCTGTGGACAACCGGCTCTCCGGCCTCACCCGCAAGTCGAGTGGGCCAGGCACGCGCTGCTGTCGCCCCAGTCACACGTCGATCCGGGTGCCTAGAACTGCCCCAGCCGATCTCGGCGAGATGCCGTAGAGGAGAATCCGCTGGGTTCGATCGACTAGAGTTCTCAGTCATGGAGCTGAGGCATCTCGAGCACTTCGTCGCCGTCGCAGAGCAGAAGCACTTCACGCGAGCCGCGGAGGCGATGTCGATCTCGCAGTCCGGCCTCTCAGCCTCGATCCGAGCACTCGAACGTGAACTGCGCGCCTCACTCTTCGTCCGCAACACCCGCAGCGTCGAACTCACCGAAGCCGGCCGAGCCCTCCTGTGCGAAGGCCGCCGCACCCTCGCCGCCGCCGAGGCCGCCAAGGACGCCGTCGCCGCAGTACAGGGTCTGCTGCGCGGTCACCTGACCGTTGGTTTGGAGCAGTGCCTTGGGGTTGTGGATGTACCCGCGCTCCTGGCGAAGTTCCGTTCGGCGTACCCGGGAGTCGAGATCGAAGTACGCCAGGGCGGCTCAACCCCCATGCTCGACGAGTTGGCTTCCGGCCGCCTCGACGTGGCCTTCGTGGCAACCGCCGGTCACCCGATCGAGGGCCTGGACCTCCGCCCCCTGTCGACCGAATCCATGGTCATGGTCTGCTCTGCCGAACACCGCCTGGCCAACGCACCCCAGGTCGCCCTGCACGACCTGGCGGGGGAGGCCTTCGTCGACTTCGACCCCAC
Organism: Kribbella sp. VKM Ac-2568; assembly: GCF_004345365.1. Classification (GTDB taxonomy): domain Bacteria; phylum Actinomycetota; class Actinomycetes; order Propionibacteriales; family Kribbellaceae; genus Kribbella; species Kribbella orskensis. Next base: position 208,543 of record NZ_SLVF01000014.1, on the reverse strand, counting down.
CTGGGGCGCCCGAGCCATCTCCGACCACGCCTTCGCCGCCGCCGGCGTCGCCCACCCCGTCACGATCGAGGTCAACGACGTCCACACCCTCCTGGCCCTGGTCAGCCACAACCTGGGCGTCGCCCTAGTCCCCGAACGCATCGCCGCCAAACGAGGCGACCACATCACCGTCCCCCTCGCCCCCAACTCCGCCGACTCCTGGCAAGTCTCAGTAGCCATCCCCACCGGCTCAGCAGCCTCCCTAGCCGCCGACGCCCTAATCGGCATGCTCCCGACGACGCTGTCCGTCAGCTAGGCAGTCTGAGGCCGCGCCGACAGTGGTCGAGATCAGGACTCTGTGCCTTGGCCGACCCAGGTCAGCCGTTGCATTTCCGGGGTATGCCGGGGCCGATGTGAGCGCCGCCTACCAAATCAACTCGGCGTTGGGTGTGGGTTGACGAGCGCCCCTGGTGGGTTTGGTCGCTATTCGGGCCAGCCGCCGAAGCGGGCACTCGGTTCGCCGCGGTCGGTGAGGAGCCAAGCTTCGATGCGGGCGCCGCGAAGGCTCTGGTCGATCTCGCTCAGGAGGGCGCCGTATCGGGCAGCGTCCGGCAGCGCGATGACGACGCGGGAATCCGGATCGGCACCTCTCATCCGCATCGCCTTGAGCAACGCGCTTGCTAGCCAATGCGATGCCTGCAGCGTTGATGGCATGGGCTTGGGCTCGCCGGCTTTGGGGCCGCGGGCATGCGTCGGGCCTGGGTACCCCTTCACCTCGACCAGGAGCCTCGCGCCGTCGCGATCGGCGATGACGTCGGTGCCTTGCTCCTGTGCCTCGGCGTCCGCGACTCGAATGATCCGCCAGTTTTCCCGGACGAGCCAGCCGACGAGGGCGCCCTGAACTGCAACTTCGTGAGGCCAAGGATGAGCGGGCGGACTGTTTCGCACGGTGATCGGCGGGGGAGCTGACTGGCTGGACACGACACCGCCGGACCGCACCAGACGGTTGACGATCGTGCCGCTCGCTGCGTCCCTGACGAGCAGCCCTTCGGTCGCCAACTGCCGACAACGCTTGTTGATTTGCTGATGTTGCTTGCCGAGTCTCTCGGCCAGCTGGGCGTCCGTCATGCCTTCGGTATGGCTCTCCAGAACCTGAACAACCTCATCGCGGAGCCTCATCTGACCGCCACCTAGCACTAGCCGCGCCTATCCGTACTCCGATTATGCGTCGCTGGTGGATTGCCGCCGATCAGTCCGTATCACCACGAATCGCCCGTACGCCGGCTTTCGGCGTACGGGGGCGATTCGTCGAGCTATCACCAGGCGTAGTCCTCGGGGCCCGTCTTGTAGCCCGGGAAGATCTCGTCGAGGCGGCCAGGCCTTGTCGTCGAGCTTGACGTCGACCGCGCGTACCGCGGACTCGAGTTGCTCCATCGTGCGGGGGCCGACGATCGGGCCGGTCACTGCGGGCTGGAGGAGCAACCAGGCGAGCGCGACGTCGCCCGACTCGTGGCCGAGCTCATCGCCGAACGCCTCGTACTGCTCGATCTGCGGTCGCAGCTTCTCCACGGTCTCCCTGGCGCGACCCTCGAGTCGGCGAACGCCCTCGTTCTCCTTGCGGATCACGCCGCCGAGCAGACCACCCTGCAGAGGCGACCAGGGGATGACGCCGAGGCGGTATTCCTGCGCGGCCGGCAACACCTCGCGGTCCACATCCCGCACGAGAGCGGCTGGCCGTGCTTTGAGGGGGACTGATGGCTCAGGGCATCGAGAAGGAATTTGATCGTCGCATGGTCGGGATCCATGAGCGCGCCAAGGCTGAGACCGGCTATCACGCGACCTAATTCTTGCGGATGCTGAGCGAGCATGGTGGGTTGGAAACGGCGCGCCGATTGGTCGGCAGCAGTCAGCCGTCGGAACGTTTCACAACGTTGTATCTCAAGCACCACCTCGACCTGACCGTCGAACATCTAGTGATTGACGAGTCATTCAGCAGCTTGTGCCCCGTCGAGCTGATCGAGACTGCCAGGGATCGCTTGCGGGACTACGGCATGCAGGTGTAGCCATTGCTGTACGAATTAGCCGTCACCGTGTTCCAAACCGGTGAAGTTCGGAGACCGCTTTTTCTGGTCGGTCACCGCATGGAGTTCTGGTCGCGCGGGGCTTTGCCACCCGATGGCCAGGATAACTGGCTGGCTTGGTCCGGTCGACTCGACTGATATCCACCTGAACCTTGCCGCCGAGAAATCTCGCTACGTCGTTTCCACCACAAGTTGGTAGCCGACCCCGGCGCCGTACACACGATCGCCCCCCTCGGCGGCCACTAGGTGAGGAAGGACGATCCCACAATCGTCGCCAAGCGATCGAACGACCTCATCCACTCGGCTAGCCGGCAACGAATCCATCCGGCATCGATTCGAGTGCCCTCCAGCCGGACGCTGGCCAGAGGTTCAGAGGCTCTTGATCTTCAGTCCCGCCGCCGCACACGCACGCTGAAGATGACCGACCGCGCAGAACGGCTGTCCGGCCAGTTCCCACGCCGCGATCTGAGGTGGCTCACCGGGTAGCGAGAGCACGCCGACATAGCCGCCCGAGTTGTCCACTAGTTCGGGCCACGGCCGCCCGTGCTCGCCCATGACGTCATCCTGCATTTGATAGGCCGCGTACCAACACGCCTGTTCCGTTCCACCCTCCAGGTGCAGCGGAAACTCGTGCCCACCGCGAACGGCTACCACGCTCTCCGGGCCGCGCGAAACATCGACGCCAGACCATTGCGGATCGATCCGGAACTCGATCGTCAGGCCCGTCTCGACGAAGTCAGCGGAGATGCGCTCGGCAACAAACTGCGTTGCCGAAGCGATCCTGTCCTCGGTCCACGTCTCCACGAGCATGATCACACCAGTCTGCACTTGATGAAGAACTTCTGAACAACGCCGCCGTTGGCATCATACGAGGTCCCGGCGAGTTTGAAGACCTGTCCGGTTTTGTAGGTCCGAACCGAACGGCCACGTTTGTCCCGGACCCTTGCCGGGAGGGACCCGTGCGGAGCGTAGCTCTGGTTCTTCCCGTCGATCTTCTGATCTCCGATGTAGATGCCGACGATGTACTTCTCGGCTGGCAGTTTCGGATACGCGCCCCACTGGATGGAGGTGCCCGGGCCTTTCTGCTGAACCGACAATCGGCCGAGTTTGTTCTCGTCGGTGTAGCTCGGCGAGCAGGAGTGAATCGTCTGCGAGTGCGATCCGGGCGTGCCGCCCGCAGGTACGCATGCCTTGGGGGTCAGGCCAAGTAGAGCCACGATCGCCACCACATGGGCTGACTTCCTTTGCGCCACGAGGTCCCTCATGCTTCCTCCGAACGTGGAACGGCTGGCGCGGTACGGCGTGCCGCCACGCACTCGCCCTTCGGTGTTGGGCCCTGCCCGAGCCAGGAGGGCTGGCAGGGGATCGCATAGCCCAGACAGGGACGATCTGCGACGGAGCCGGCATCCGGCAGTGAAGTCTCCCCGCCGGGTGAGAGCTGTGCAGAGCAGTTGCGTTTGGAACAGCGGACGGACGCAGATACAGGGACCAGTACGTCCGCCCGCTGGCTCAGTGGGGGAGAGGCAAGGCCTGCCTCGTTGATCAATCGGCTCACGATGCCGGCTCATCCGTGAAGTGCGGGTCAACGCCGTCCAGGTAGATGACCTCGCTGGCACCGGCGTGACCATGTACTGCCAGCACGGCTCGTACTCCCGCTTCGTAGAAGGTCGTCGACGCGTGTTCACTTCGCCATCGGAGGGAGACCGAGCCGTCTGTCCACTCGGTTCCCTCGGCAACAACGCCGGTGCCGCTGACTCCTGAGACGTCGGCGTGGCGGACCAGGAGGAAGGGCCTCGGAACTGTCGATCGCATCTTCGATGTCACCATCCGCTTATCCACACCCCTGTTGGCATGTCGACAACGATGACGCCGCGTTGACCTATCCTGAACAGACGGTAGGTGGGTGAATTTGGCCGGTTCGCCGGGCAGGAAGGGGGAACCCGCGGGTGCGCAAGCCAAGAACACTGACTGAGATGCAGGGTTCCTCTGCCGCTGGGCGTGACATCGGTGTGGTTTCTGGCTACGTCCTCAAGTTGCTTCGTGGTTCTCTCGGTCGTAGCCAGGCATCCCTCGCGGAGCAACTCGAGGTCGACGTCAGCACAGTCCAGGGCTGGGAGAGCGGCCGTCGCCCGCTTACCTCGCTCCGAGTATCAGACTTCCGTCGCCTGCAGGCTCGCCTCGCAGCGTTCGGCGCTCCGCCGGCAGCGGTAACTTCACTGCATGACGCCGTCGAGGCAGACGGAGTGCTCTCTCAGATCATCGCAGGCGATGATCATCCTGCCGCGATTCAGCAGAACCCTCTTGCGGTGGCTGTCCACCGGCGTCGACTCGTCAATCTGCTCACCTGGCCTTTCACTGGCATCACGCCTCCGCAACTGCGCGATTTGCCTGCCCGACCCGGACGTGGACCTGTCGCGGATCGACCCGCCTTGACCTCCGACGACCGGCGGAGTTTCTTCGACACGCTCCTTAACGTGGCTCATTCGAAAGCGTCCAAGGACATGCCGGTCCTGCGCCGCCAGGCGATCTACCTGCTCGGATTCGACGAGCGCAGCGAGTCTGCCGATTGGCTGGCCGCTCAGCATCAGCGGGCGTTCGCCGGCCGAAGGGCGGAGGATCCGACGAGCGGCATCGCGGCCCGCTCAGCGGCAGTCGCTCTGGCACGCAGGGGCGACGGCGATCCCCTGCGGCATTTCATCAATAACACTCTGAACGACGAGAGGCATGCCGCCGCAAACCTTGCCTACTGGGCCTACTGGCTTGGCGAGATCAACGAGCCTCACGCCGATGACGGCTTCCTGCTGACTGCGACCGCCTCTCGGACCTGGTCAGGAGTCCGCCTTGCCGATCACCTGCTGGAGCATCTGACAGATCAGGTGAACGCCACACTGAACATCCATAGCTTGTGGCACCTTGTTCTGGCTCGGCCTGAACTGCTCACGTACGACACCGACCTCCGCCGAAGGACCGGCGAGCGTGTCGAACAGGCGCTGGACGACGGGCCCGACGTGCACGCCACCGTAGAGTTGAATAACCTGCGCTGTGCTGTGCAGCTTGCCAACCGATGACAGAAGGGCAACAGCCGTGACGGATGACACCACCGACCGGGACGCAGCAGGAACCGTCGCCTTCGCCTAGGAGATGGGCGTTCTCAAGCGACTCCGCCGATCTGGTTGGTGGCACGTTGGCGTGCGTGACCCAGAATCCGTCGCTGAGCACAGCCTCAGGGTCGCTCAACTCGCCGCCCTGATCGCCGCCGAGGAAGGCGGCGACCCGGCGCGTGCCGCTTACCTGGGCCTGTGGCACGACTCCCAAGAGACCCGCATCGGCGACATCCCCCACAGCGCGCGGCCGTACGTCGACGCAGCGAGCAATGAGCGGATCACCGAAGACCAAACCGCCGTGCTACCTGACAACGCGGCCAAGAGCATCCGCGAGGCCGTCATCGAGTACGAGGCAGTCGAGACCATCGAGGCCCGCTGTGCCAAGGACGCCGACCGCCTCGAATGCCTCATGCAAGCCGTCGAGTACGGAGAAGCTGGCTACAAGCGCGTCGACGGCTGGATCGAATCCTCCCGGGCCCGTATCCAAACCCTCTTCGGCCGCCGCCTCGCCGAGGCAGCCCTCCACACCTCTCCACTCGCCTGGCGCGACCGATGACATAGCGGTTCACGGGATCGCGTCCTCGGTTCGAGTCATGGCAAGCAGGCGGGTGCGACTTGCGCAGCGGCGCAAAGCAGCCGGTCATAGCCAGGAGAACTTGGCTGCCCTGTGCGGTGTCGACCGCTCAACAATTGTGCGGTGGGAAGCCGCTGACACTGCGCCTCAACCGTGGCTGCGCCCCAAACTTGCTGAGGCGATAGGTATTACGGTCCACGAGCTTGATGGATTGCTCGACGACATTTGTGATCCAATCGAGCGACGCGATGCTGTCCCGGGCGCGCGGCCCGGCATGTCAGTCAGGTTGAGCGACGGTCCACGCTTGGACGCTGTCGTGGAGCTCCTCCGCGAGCAGTGGCATCTGCTCGTCAAGACAGACAACCTGCTCGGCCCTCGACATGCGCTCAGCGGAGTGCTTGGCCAACTCGACACCATTGACGAGCTGCTCGCCACAGCTGGCACCGCCAGTCGACCGCAGGTGGTGCGCCTCGCTGCGCAGTACGCCGAGTCCGCCTCGTGGCTCTATGAGGACAGCGGCGGGATAGCTGAGGCGCGCTAGTGGAGCGGCCGCGCTTTGGAATGGGCCATCGATGCAAACGATCCGCTGATGACGTCCTGGGTTTTGTTCTGTCGTAGTCAGCAGGCTGTGCCGAGCGGCAATGCTGCCCAGGTGCTAGGGCTTGCTGGCGCGGCCCGTCGCGCAGCCCCCGATTTGCTCCCGCCCATGCGTGCCGCTCTCGACCAACAAGAAGCACAAGGGTTCGCCTTGGACGGCGATGAATCTGCTGCTCATCGGAAGCTGGATGACGCTCACACATGGGCTGCCGCTGACGCAGCCGGCGACGCGCGGACCGGGCACGGTTCCTTCTGTACGGCGAGCTACATCGAGGGACAACGTGCTGGGTGTTGGCTGCCGCTCGGCAAACCTGACCGGGCGATCTCCGTGTACGAGGCGACGTCGCCCGGCCTGGCTGCCGTGTCACAGCTCATGCGCGAGCTAGCTGTGGAGCCTCGGTAGTCATGGCGACAGCTCACGAAGAGGAGGCAATGCGTCGAGCTATCGCCTTATCGGCTTTGGGGCTCGGCTCGACGAGTCCCAATCCGCCGGTCGGCTGCGTAGTACTTGATGTCGAGGGCAACGTTGTTGGCGAGGGCTACCACCGCCGCACGGGCGAGGCCCACGCAGAATTCAACGCGCTTGCTGCGGCGGGGCAGCGGGCCCGCGACGGCACGGCAGTCGTCACGTTGGAGCCATGCAACCACCAGGGAACAACCCGCCCTGCAGGCAGGCCTTGATCGACGCAGGCATCGCGCGGGTGGTGATCGCGGTGATTGACCCGACGTCGCGTGAAGAGGGTGGGGCAGCGCGCCTCAAGGCGGCCGGGGTAGATGTCGAGGCTGACGTCCTGAGCGACGAGGCTCGCCTGGTCACAGGGCCATGGCTCGAAGCACTTGCATCAGGACTCCCGCACGTGCACTGGGCTTACGTGGTGGACAGCGAGTCGCGCCTGGATCCTGTTTCAGATGGGGTGGTGACCTTTCGGCCCGAGCTCGACGCGATTCTGACTTCCGACGGCCGGCTTGAGGAGGGCGTTCCCGGCGCGCATTCACCGGACGTGTTCTCATTGCTGGCGATGGCTGGAGTCGAGCCCACCGCGGTCTTGGCGGATCTGTTCAGTCGAGGCGTGCGGTCGCTGTTGGTATCTGGACGGACGAAGCTTGCGGTGGCCATGGCAGATTCGGGCCTGGTGAAGCGCATCACCATCTACGTCCCTCGACAGCCGGCGTCGAGCCGTCCCGCGGCGTCGGTCGGGCAGCTTCCTGACGCACCAGCCGGGTATGAAGTCCATGCTGTTGCGGCGGCTGGCCCCTACGTCAGGCTGGATCTCGTCAAGGATTGACAGGGACGCATCTCGCGCCACTCGGGCGGATGAGAACCGCTGGATAGAATGCAGCCATCGTCGAGGAGGTGGGAGGCGGGTATGGCGATCAGGCGACACCGCCCCGCACAGCACTACGACCCTGCACCGACGCCAGCACGTTTCCCTGTGCTGGGAGCCGAATCCCCCTGAGCCAGTCATCATCGGCGACGACCGGCGGCCTTGGCGACTCTGCCTTCGGAAACCTCTTCGGGGTCGTAGAGATCACCGTCGGTGGTGATGACGGCTGTGAAGTGGTAGTTGCCGCGTCCTACCGATCTGTCGAGGGTGCGCATGACGCGGGTGGCGTTGTCGTAGGGGCCTTGTTGGAAGTAGGGCTTGCCGTCCAGGCCGAATCGGATCTGGCTGGGCGGCTGCCAGGCGCCAAGGTGCGGTTTTGCGAGATAGAAATCCGGGTTGGGGTCGAAGCCCAGGCTCTGGGCGTACTCGACGGCGCCGAGCACCAGGTTCTGGGCGAGTTCGATCGGGGCGGGTAGCGGCTCGCCCTCATATGCGCTGAAGAAGTGGGCGAGATATGCGGTGAGGTCGCGTCGGTCCATCATGTGTGGGGGAACTGCGTTCTTGACGCCCTGGCAGTAGGTGTCCACGAGGTATCCGCAGACGCTGACCTCTTTGTCGCTGTGTTCGCGCACGACCGCGACGCTGGGAAGTCCGGCGCCCATGGCAAGCGGAGGAAGTTCGTCGTCGTCGATCCAGTCCGACGGCCGGTTCTCGATGGTCAATCCGTTGCTCCACTGCCGGGTGATCCAGCAACCGATGAGTTGTTTCTCCGGGGTGGTGGTGCCGCGATCCCGCCGTGGGGTTGCACCATTGTGTACCAGAGATACGGCCTTGGACCGTGGGATCCCCAGCGTGCGGGCGATCTGTTTGGGTGTGCTGCCGGCGGCCCGCAGTGCCTGCACGCGCGAAGCCAGATCGTCACTGTTCATTGCGACATCTTCATGCGGGATCCGAACTAGGTCAAAGCCTGGGTCGGGGCGCCGCAGCACTTCTTGTACTTCGTACCCGAGCCGCACCAACAGGGCTTGTTCCGCGGTGGCGGCCACTGGAAATAATGACCCTCGCTGTAGCGGGCGTCGAGATAGTCCCGCCGTGCGGCCGACGAGTCCAACGGACGGTCGCCGCCGGCGTCGAGGTACACGGCGAAGCTTTCGACGCTGCAGGGCACGGCATCGACCCGACGGGCTCCCCCGCTCGCCATGGCGTCCAGCTTGACCTCGAGGTCTTGGTAGTACTCCGACTGGCTCCCATCCTGGTCGATCGCGTCAGGCCAACGCTCGCGCGCCTGGTCGAACTCAGACCGCGGCCAGAACAAGAGCCGGACCTCGGTCGCCGCCCCGCGACGGGCATGCATCGTGTCCACGGCGTCTTCGATCGACGAGAACCGCCGACGGACGAGTTCCAGGAGCCCCTCCTCAGCCGGCACCAGTTGATCGGTCTGGTCGGGGGCCAAGCCCATCGCCGTCCGCACTTCACGGCGGCGTCGTACCAACATGCCAGGCGCTGACACCCAGCCGGCCCCGTCGCCGAGGGTTGCCATCTCGTCGGTCGTGAATCGCTCGGTCGCGATCGTGTACCAGGCCAGCGCTTCGGCCAGCTCGCCACGTTCTTCGAGCAATTCCGCCGCGAGCTGCCATCCGCCGCCGGCCGTCCGACGTGTCGCCTTCAGCGCCGCCAGTTCGGTGCGGGCACTCTCGTCCTCACCTATGCCGAACAGGTACTCGGCAAGCTCGACTCGCGCGTAATCCTCGTCCTCGCCGCCTTCGGCGATCAGGTCGCGCCAGATGATGACCGCCCGGTCCGGCTCGCCTGCCTCGAGCCAAGCGGCGGCGATCTCGAGCAGGATCTCGCCGCGCTGATCGGGGTACTCGTCGAGTTCAGCCTCCAACTCCCGGAGATGCGCCCGTGTGTCGTCAGTCGCCAATGCAAGTTGGTCCGCCACAGGATGACAATAGTCAGTCCTCCGAGCGAATCGAGTGAGCGGTACGGGCGTTTCGGCTTCTGGCTCAGCGTCAAAGTGAGCACATCGCGTCCTAGCCCGTAGGCCGCCACGGCCCAACGCTTCCTAATCGCAGGTGAAGGTGTCTCGGGACACCACGACGACACCGTTGGCGTTCATCGTGAACTTGCCGGATAGCCGAAGGCTGAGGGTCGAACCGTCGGTGCCCCGGAGCGTGCTTCGCAGCCGGTACTGCGACACGCGTGAGGTGTCGCCCTCCTCGGTAAAGGAGGTCACCACCGCGTTCACCTTCTCCCGGTACGTGCCCGAGTACGTCGGTAGTCCGGCGGCGTCCGGGATCAGTTCGACCAGGCCGTTGATCACGCCGTTGAGGTGGAACTCTCCCTCGGCTTGGCCGCCAGGCGCGGTGACCAATCGGTACCCGCCGGACCGGACCTCGTGGAACGTCCCCGCCCAGGAGACGCATGGGCCGTCGCCAGGCGCGAAGGGTTCGTAGGCGTTGTAGTCCTCGATGAGGAACGCGTGTTCGGCCCCGCCCGCCGCGGCCGCGGGGCCTGCAGTGACCCCGACGAGCGCGAAGGCGCCGAGCACGGTGGCCAGCTTGTGCTTCATGACATGACTCCTCTGACAACGATCTTGTTCAGCCGAATAGGCAGGTGATGGCGGCCGCGATGAAGGCGATCGCGCCGAGGATGAGTGCGGTCAGGGTGGCGGCGGAGAACGAGCCGACCCGGCGGCGGTGCTCGACGGCGAGTACGACAGCGACTGCACCGAAGACCTGTGGCCAGCCCGACCAGAAGGCGACGTACGTGACGGCCGCTGCGATGGAGAGACCGAGCGCTGTCGCGGACAGCCGCCTCGGCGAGCCGGCTCGGGCACGGAGACCGAGCCAGACTGCGATGAGCATCGCGGCGACCACGACCCCGACGTACAGGGCGATTTCCCACCCGCTGGTTGCCGGTCCTGTGTCCGAGTCGGTGTTGAGGTCGAACACGTCGCCGGCAATCATCGTGAGGCCGAAGGTGACTGCGCCGGTCGCCGCGGCGATCACCGGGTTAAGCACGTCGAATCGGTTCGACGTTGTGGTGGCGGTGCTCATGGGAGCCCCCTCTGGATGGAAGTGAGGCTTCGAGAGCACCACGGTTGGCCGCCAGGACGGATCCGTCACGGGACGGGGTCCGACCGGGAGGCCCTCCCGTACGCCCCGGGACTTCTGTCCCGGGACAGCCGGCCCGATCGGGCGCACACTTTGGGCATGGGAGCGGTGCGTGACGACGACCGAGTACGCCGGATCGGCGGCTGGTCGCTCGCTGCGCTCACGCTGCTCCTATTCGCGACGATCCCGTTCTCACTAGCGGGCGGCGTCATGTCCCGTCCCGAGGTCGTCGCCCCAGGCCCCGACCTGTGGTTGGGACTGATCGTTGCCGCATTCGCTATCTCGGGTGCCGCGCTGATCCAGGTGCGCCCACGGAACTGGATCGGCTGGCTCCTGGTCGCCTCGGGTTTGCTCCAAGTGACCAACGTGGCCGCCGATGCGTACGCCACGCGCGCGCTCACCGATCCCGACCAATCCCTCCCGCTGGGCCTCGCGGCTGTGTGGCTCGCATCGTGGACCTGGATCCCGTCGCTGCTCTTGCCGGTCATCGTGCTCCCACCGCTGTATCCCACCGGCCGACCGGCGTCCGCCTTCTGGTCGTGGCACGTGCGGGTGGCGCTCGTTGGCATCGGGCTGATCGTGCTGGCGGCCGCGACCAGCCCCGGTGGCGTTGACGACACCGTGCGCGGAACCCGGCTGCCGTGGGACGCCCCGACCTGGTGGGTGTGGGTAGTCGGGCTGTCGGCGGCCGCCCTCCTGATCTCCACCGCGGCAGTCACCGTGATCGGGACCCTGGTCCGCGCGATCCGCGCCAAGACCCCCGAGCGGCAGCAGTTGCTGTGGCTGCTCAGCGTGGTCGCAGCGATGGCGGCCACTGTCTTTACCGAGTACCGCGTGCTGTTCGGAATTGCCTACGGACTGGTTCCCGTCGCGGTGGCGATCGGCGTACTGCGCTATCGGCTGCTGGGCATCGAGGTAGTGCTACGTCGCACTCTGCTGTACGTCCCCATGACGTTGCTGGTCGCTCTCGTCATCGGCGGGCTCACCACTGCGTTCGCCCGGCTCGTACCCGAGGGACCGTTGCCGCTGCTGGCCGCGTCAGCAGTGGTGGCGGTGCTCGTGGTGCCCGTCGCCGGGCGGTTGCGGACCCTCGTCGATCGGCTGGTCCTGGGGGAGCGTGCCGATCCACTCACTCTTGTGGACCGGGTTGGTGCCGGTCTCGAGGTCGAGCACGATGACCCGGTCGCCTCGATGCTTGAAGCAGTCGCCTCAGCCGCCGGTACGTCGTGCGCCATCGTCCGGGACATCCACGGTGGGGTGATCGCCAAGGTGGGTGAGGCGGCGGAGGCAACGCTCGATCTCCCGCTGCGCCACAGGGGAGCGCAGCTCGGCACGTTGACCATCGGGCCGCGCCGCGGTGCAACTGGGGTCACCGAGCAGGATGCGCGGCTCGTGACAGCTCTCGCGCCGCACCTGGCTGTCGTCGTCGGCGCGGCACGGCTCGCCGAAGAACTCGCACGCGAACGCACGCGCGTCACCATGGCCACCCTCGCGGAACGGGACCGTCTCCGCAGGGACCTGCACGACGGGCTCGGTCCCTCGCTCGCCGGCATCGCGCTGGGTCTGCAGGCCGCAAGCGCCGCACATCGCATCGATCCCGATGCCGTACCCGCGCTGCTCGAGCGAACACATGCCGAGGCCGAGGTGGCGGTCCGCGAGATCCGCCGGGTCCTCGACGGGTTGCGGCCGACATCGCTCGACCTGCACGGGCTCGAAGGGGCAGTGCGAGACACCGCGTCCTCGCTCGGCATGGGTCATCCCGGTGGTCCGGCGTTCGATCTCAAGACGGATGCGTTGCCTTTGTTGCGGCCTCAGGTCGAGGAGGCGGCGTTCCGGATCGTGGCGGAGTCCCTGACGAATGTCGCGCGACACTCGGCCGCGGTGCACTGCGCCGTACGGCTCAATCAGGCGAACGGAGATCTTCGTATCCGGGTGTTGGATGACGGTAGGGGACTGAGTCCTGACGCCGGCTCGGGACATGGCCTCGACTCGATGCGCCGGCGTGCCGCCGATGTAGGAGGCAGCCTCCTCGTGGAAGCCGCGAACCCGCACGGGACACTCGTGACCGCAGTACTGCCGCTGGAGCTGTCATGATCCGCGTGGTGCTGGCCGACGACCACCCGATGTACCGGTATGGGCTGACCGCGATCCTCGAGCAGGCCGAGGCCATCGACGTGATCGCCAGCGTGGGGGACGGGGCGGCGTTGGTGAGTGCGGTGGGGGAGTTCTCGCCGGACGTCGTGCTCACCGACCTGTCCATGCCTCGCTTCGACGGCGTCACAGCGATCGCGCAACTGCTCGAGACGCAGCCCGAGCTGCCGATTCTCGTGCTCACCATGCACGAGGACGACGAGCACGTCTTCGCGGCGCTCCGCGCGGGCGCCCGCGGCTACCTCGTCAAGGGCTCCGATGGAGAGGAGATCGTCCGCGCCGTCCATTCGGTCGCCTCGGGTGAGGCGGTGTATGGCGGTGCGGTCGCCCGGCGGATCGTCGCGTTCTACTCCGGCCGTCAGGTCGAGTCGCCCACGGCTCGCGCCTTCCCGGACCTGACTCCTCGCGAGCGTGAGGTGTTGGAGTTGTTGGCCGCCGGCTGCCGCAACCACGAGATCGCCCGCCGCCTCGGCATGTCCGAGAAGACCGTGCGCAACCACGTCTCCCAGGTCCTCACCAAACTCCAGGTCCCCGACCGCACAGCCGCCGCCCTCAAGGCAAAGGAATCCGGCATCGGCAATCCTCCAGCCGGCTTTCGCTAACGCGCATGGCCCGTACTACGTGACGTCGTACGGGCGATGCGGTGTGCTGACGAGGTCCGGTGGGTCGTGCTGCGACTGCGTAGGCTGCTCGATGTCTCACAGTCGGCGGCGGTAGCGTTGCCCGCATGGCGCGCAACGACGATCCTCATCTGTCCCCGGCCAGCCAGGCTGAGCTGTTGGAGCAGTTCAAGGCGAGTCTTACCGGCCTGGGGGCCGAGGAGCTACGCAAACTGCTTCCGCAGGTTCTAGCCGCTGCGACGCCAGGGGTGTATCCGTTCGAACAGACACCACCGCCGTCGAGGCGGCGAGCTCGTCGTGACGACGTGACCACCTACCAGGTGCGTGTCGATCTCACAGGGACCAAGCCACCGGTTTGGCGGCGACTGGAGCTCGCATCTGACCTGTTCTTGAACGAGGTCCACGAAATCCTCCAGATCGCGTTCGGCTGGACCGACAGCCACTTGCACGAGTTCGCGTCGGGCAAGGACTACTACCACCACTTGACCGAGCACTACCTGTGTCCGTTCGAAGCCGACGAGGGCAAGACTGGCGTGCCAGAAGCGGACGTACGCCTCGACGAGGTCCTTGCGAAGCCGGGCGACAAGCTCCTCTACTTGTACGACTTCGGCGACGACTGGATGCACGTCATCAAGCTCGAAGCCGAGCGCCCGCGGGACGATTCCGCTCCAAGGGCCGTCTGTACCGACGGCCGCCGCCCTGGCCCGAGTGAGGACTGCGGCGGGGTATCCGGCTTTGAGTTGATCGCCGCTGCCCTCGATCCCGGCCATCCCGAGCATGCCGAGGCGGTCGCCGAGTATGCCGACATGTACGGCGGCGACGCCAACCCGGGCCATTACGCACCCACCCCGTTCGACCTCGAGTCGATCAACAAGACCCTGGCCGATCCCAGTGATGGCCGACTGGCTCTTCTTCTCGGACCGCTCGGCGAACTCGCGGACGCAATCCGCCCCATAGCCCAGAGATACCTGTTCGAGCAGATGATCGAAGACGCGGACCTGGACGCCTCTATTGAGCTTGACGCCGATACCGCGGCCCGGATGGTCTCGCCGTACAGCTGGCTGCTGGATCGCGTCGGGGCTGACGGCATCAAGTTGACCGGGGCCGGCTACTTGCCGCCTGTCCACGTGGAAGCCGCTATGGCCGATCTCGGGCTGGGCGAGGAATGGATCGGCAAGGGCAACCGTGAGATCCAGACCCTGCCAGTACTACACCTGCGAGAATCGGCACAGGCTATGGGCCTGCTGCGCAAGCATCGTGGAACGCTCGTGCTCACAAAGCGCGGACGTGCCGTCCGCAATGATCCGCTCGCACTGTGGTGGCATCTCGCCGAACAGATGCCACTACGCTCCAGGGACGCCTGCGAAACCCAAGCCGGGCTCCTCCTCCTCCTGGCCACTGTCGCCGCACGATCCACCGGTGACCCGTACAGGACGATCGCGGAGCTTCTCGCCGCGATCGGCTGGACGAACATTGATGGAACTCCGATGACGCCGTCGATGGCAGGCCAGGCGGCCTGGGACACCGATGCCGTACTGCACCGCGTCGGCGCCCTCATCGACGAGCCAGGCATCCACTGCCGGTCCGCGAAGTCCACACCGGAAGGCGTGGTGTTCGCCAGGGCCGCACTGCGCACCTGGCCCGGAACGGCGCACCACCAGGCGTAGTCCTCGGGGGGCAGCGGTCACTCGTAGGCGCCCCGCAGGGGTAGGGATGCTCTCGAGACAAACAAACAATCGCCCGTACGCCGACCGGTCGGCGTACGGGCGATTCGCTGACCGTACTCACACCATCAGTGTCACCAAGCGTAGTCCTCAGGGGCCGTCTTGTAGCCCGGGAAGATCTCGTCGAGGCGGGCCAAGGCCTTGTCGTCGAGCTTGACGTCGACCGCGCGTACTGCGGACTCGAGCTGCTCCATCGTGCGGGGGCCGACGATCGGGCCGGTCACCGCCGGCTGGTGGAGGAGCCAAGCGAGTGCGACATCTCCCGGCGCGTGTCCGAGCTCGTCCGCGAACGCCTCGTACTGCTCGATCTGAGGGCGCAGCTTCTCCACGGTCTCCCTGGAGCGGCCCTCTAGCCGGCGGACGCCCTCGTTCTCCTTGCGGAGCACACCGCCAAGCAGACCACCCTGCAGCGGCGACCAGGGGATGACGCCGAGACCGTATTCCTGGGCGGCCGGCAGCACCTCGCGCTCGACGTCCCGCACGATCAGGTTGTAGATCGACTGCTCGCTGACGAGCCCGGTGTAGTTGCGCTTGTCCGCGGCCGCCTGCGCCTGGGCGATGTGCCACCCGGCGAAGTTGCTGGACCCGGCGTACAGAATCTTCCCCTGCTGTACCGCGACCTCCATCGCCTGCCAGATCTCATCCCACGGAGTGGCCCGGTCGACGTGGTGGAACTGGTACAGATCGATGTAGTCCGTCTGCAACCGCTTCAGACTCGCGTCAAGTGCCCGGCGGATGTTGAGCGCCGAGAGCTTGCCCTCGTTAGGCCACCCCTCGCCCATGTCGCCGTACACCTTGGTAGCGAGCACAGTCTTGTGCCGGTTCGCCGGGTCCTTCGCGAACCACTCACCAACGATCTCCTCAGTACGCCCCGGGTAGATCGACCGCCCGTACCCGTTGGCGGTATCGAAGAAGTTGATCCCCTTCTCATGGGCCGCATCCATGATCGCGTGGGAGTCCTCCACGCTCGTGTGCGGCCCGAAGTTCATCGTGCCCAGGCAAATACGGCTGACAGTAAGGCCGGTCCGGCCAAGATGAGTGAAGTCCATACCTCCAACCTCGCGCCGCCAAGTGCAGATGTCCAACAGGGGAATCCGCTCAATACGATCGCTGCAGCTGATAACTGGATCGGTAGACCCTTAGGTCCGAGGCTCGCGTAGTTGTCCTACAGTCTCGGCGATCTGATCGGCGACCAGCTCTGGCTTCTCGTGCTCCCAGAAGCGCAGCACGGTCCACCCCGCGGCCCTCAACATTCCGTCCGTATGCCGGTCTCTCGTCTGATTGGCCCCGATCTTCTGCAGCCAGAAGGCCATATTGGTTTTCGGTGTCTGGAAGTGTTCGACGCAACCGTGCCAGTAGCAACCATCGATGAAGATTGCGAGCTGGAGGCGCGGGAACGTGATGTCTGCGCGGCGCCGACGGTCGAACTCAAGAGGTGCGTTCACCCTATAGCGTAGTCCGCGCGCGTGAAGCAGGGAGCGGATCGCGAGCTCGGGAGAAGTGTCCCGGCCGCGGTTCGCCTGCATGTTGCGCCGGACCGCTGGTGACGAGGCCCACGACTTCATCGCGGGTCGTTCGGGCTGGGTTGTCGGCACGATGACCTAGTCTTCCGTTCGACACACGAGAGATCTACCAGCCACGCTCTCGGTCCCGTGCAATCGTTAGTTCTGATCATGGAGGTGGCATGTCCCGCACTCTGCCGAAGTCTCTAGAGGTGACGCCATCAGCAGCTCGCCTGACCGGCTCCCTACGAGACATCGGTTACGACTTCCACACGGCCATCGCTGACTTGGTGGACAACTCGGTTGCTGCGAACGCGACAAGAGTAGACGTCGAGATCGCCTTCGATCCCGGCGAATCGTATGTCACTATCAGTGATGACGGTGACGGTATGTCAGCGAACGGGTTGGTAGAAGCGCTGAGATATGGCACTCGCCGGGCGTACGGTCGCGGCGACTTGGGCCGCTTCGGGCTTGGACTGAAGACTGCTTCATTATCGCAATGTCGCAGGTTGACGGTTGCTTCACGACGCTCGGCGTCGGTGGCTCGGATCAGTACAAGGACTCTCGATCTCGATCTGATCGAGGAGTGGGATGAGTGGCTGATCGTTGACGACGAACCAACGGAGCTGCTCCGGCGTGCGACCAGTGCGTTGGGGGAGGGGCCGGGGACGGTGGTCATCTGGCAGAAGTTGGACCGCGTTCTGGCCGGCAGGCAGGCCGAGACCGGGTGGGGTCGTCGGCGGATGGCCGGTTTGGCGCAGAAGACTGCGCAGCACCTCCGGATGGTGTTCCACCGGTTCATCTCTGGCCTACCCGATGGCCGGCAACTTGTGTTGTCCGTCAACGGTGAGAAGTTGAAGCCATGGGATCCTTTCGCGGTGGATGAGCTGGCGACGGTGTCATTTCCTCCGCAGCTCTTCGAGCTGGAGGTCGGTGGGACGACCGGCGAGGTTGCAATGCGCGGCTTCGTACTGCCGCCCAAGAACAAGTTCTCGTCCCCGGCCGAGTTCGAGGAACTCTCGGGTCCTTTGAAATGGAATCGACAACAGGGGCTATATATCTATCGTGCGAATCGCATGGTCCAGTTCGGAGGCTGGAGCGGCCTCCGCGCGGTCGACGAGCACACCAAGCTCGCGCGTGCCTCGCTCGACTTCGACACTGACCTGGACGAGGCCTTCCAGATCAACGTTGCCAAGATGCGGGTCAATATCCCGCCTTCGCTCAAGCAGATGCTGGAGCGGCCGGTTCATGAGCTCTGCGTAACTGCTGATGACACCTACCGGAAAGCCAGTCGTTCAAAGCCTGCTGCAACCACGTCCGACCGCCGGCAGGTCGACCTGGGGGACGTCGGGGTCTCACTCCGAGCTGCCGCTATGGAAGCCGGTCAACTCGGAGCGCTCACACAGGCATTCGAGGTTCTGAAGGTGCGCAACCCGGACCTCTGGAAGGCCCTCGGGCTAGACCGATGAACCTGCCGCGTCCATCGTGACGGGGGAGGAGCTGCACGCACGGCTGAGCGGGCATCTATCGCACGCAGGCTCAGTCGGACCGCAGATGTCCGACGCGAGCTCGATGAGGGCAAGATGCGCCTGCCGACTGGCGAAGCCATAGCCAATCATCCGCGCGACGGCCAGCCTCCCGTCCGTCTTCCGGTTGCGACGGTCGATTGTTTCGCCGACGAACCGTGCCGCCACTCTGAGGACTCCCTTGGTGACGAGGACCGGCTCTTCTCCGTCATCCGCTGCACCTTCAGGGACAACGAGGGACGCCAGATCGGCTTCCGCCTCCGTGACCAGTCGCTCCGTCGCGAGCTGGCGTACAGTTGCGTCGTCGAGCGGTGGTTCACCGCGTCCTGTTAACGCCGTAGCGATCTGGCCGACTGCTGATGCTCGTCCTTCGCGCCCTATCCAGCCGCCCATCATCAGCAGCTCTTCTTGATGGTCAGCGACGTCACGCGGCGACTTCCACCGTTGCAGCAACGGCCACAGCGAGTTGATGCTAGTGGTCGGAGCGCGGTCCAGCAGACGCTCGGCCATCAGAACCTGCCAACGGTTCTCGGCCTTGAGCCAAGGCAGAAAGAGATGTTCTGTCGCCTGGAACCAGGCGGCCAGGCTTGCGGCAAGTTCTTCAGAGGTGAAATCAGCGCGCTGGCCCCGGCCGAGAGCCTCCTGTATGCCGGCCCCGATCACTGCTCCCAAGCGGGGCGGGACGGCGTTTCCGATCTGACGGAAGGCCGCGGACGGCGGACCGGCGAAACGAAAGTGATCCGGGAATGTCTGGAGGCGGGCAGCTTCGCGGATCGTCAGCGTACGGTTCTGAACAGGGTGGATATACCAGTAGCCGTCTTTGGCGATATGCGCGGTGATCGTGCGCGAGAGGTCGTCACCGTCCAAGCGCTTGTACTTGTCGTCGAAGATGTCATCCCTGTAGCGCTTCAACTCGTCCGGCAGCTCCGAGTAGCGCATATTCGAGCCGAGTAGCTCGAACGCAACCGCATCGTCCTCACGGACAGGGCGAGTGATGTGGTCGTAAACCTTCTTGTGGGCGTCGGGGTCAACCTGACGGCGCATGGCCTTCTGGAACTCAGTGACCGGGCCGTCATACTCCGCCCATCCCTCGGCGCCACCGGCCGGCCGCCAGCCACCTGCAACGGGTGGCAAGTCCGAAATGGCATTGCTGACCGTGACCTTCTTCTCCGTCTCCGCAGGCCACTCGAAGACCTGACGATCCCGCAATGCGACAAGGATCAGCCTCTGCCGGAACTGTGGAACGCCGTAACGCCAGGTGTCGACGATTCTCTCTTCGACGGCGTAACCCATCTGCTCCAGTTCAAGCACCATCGTTCGCAGGATGAAGATCTCGCGGTCGAGCGCCATGTCCGGAACGTTCTCCATGATCACGGCCGACGGGCCGGCAAGGCGGACAACTTCCAAGAAGGAACGCCAGAGATCCCGGCGTTGATCGATCGGCTCGCGAAGGCCCTGCCGGACTCGGTGTCGAATGCCCGACCTTCCAGCTTTCGAGAACGGCTGACAGGGCGGTCCGCCCGCCAGGACGTCCACCCCACCTTTCTTGACCAGATGAGCGACCTTCTCGACGACACGCGGATCCCCGAGATCCCAGTCGACCATCAGGCCACCGAAATGGTGACGATGTGTCTCCAAGGCTTCAGTATCGTGATCGGCGGCTAGGACGACACGCATGCCTGACTGTTCCAAGCCGTGGCTGAGACCACCAGCGCCAGCGAACAGATCTGCGGCGAGGAGCTGCCCAGATTTCTTGCGTAGCCGGTCACACAGTTCTAGGTATGACTCCTCGGTCGTGCAGTGCTCGGGATGCGGTTCAAGTCGTACGAAGGGGCCCCGAACGAGCTTGACCCCCATCTTGCGTTGCCCAGCGGTCGTCATCATCACTCCTTCGCCGCAGTCTAAGGGGCCGCCAGGAGGTCAGAGCCGGACGACACGGTCTCACTCATCCGATGCTTCCCGTCCGAGGAGGGGTGCCGTCGTGGCGCGCCGTAACGCTGCAGGCAGCCGAACGATAGACGCGCTAGTGGCACAACGTGGCCACCCAGCACGTCAGTGCGCCGAGTATCTGGTGGAGCTCATCGCTCAACGGTAACGTCAGGCTACGGAGCGCGATGACAGTGATTTCATAAACTAACGAGGGGCTCGCGTGGGGATAGACCGGCAGGCACATCCAGAAGCAGACCGGCGCGGAAGTATGCCTTTCACGCGCGGAAGTATGCCTTTCACGCCTGGGGCTCTGCGCTGCACTATTCCCGGCAGGTGGATTGTATGAGTGAGTCATTCAGTGATCTGGATGCTTTGAGCGCCGACGATCCAGTGATCCGGAACCTCGCTCGGACGATGCGCGACGGTCGCGGAGTCAGCCTCGAGCAGGCGGTCGCGGAAGCCCGGGAGTACATCGACCATGCCCGGGTGGATGCTGCGGCCGCACGGATCAGGGAGTTGGCCGAGCAGATTCAGACGGCGCAGAATCCGAGGGCGGTGGTTGCCGGAAACATCGAGTCCTGGTACGCCGGACCGCGGGCCGAAGACCAGAACTGGACCTCGCTAGTCGAGATCCTTGAGGCTGACGGGTGGGGAGGAGACGCGTTACGCGACCTGGATGACGCCTCAACCAAGGTCGTTGCCCAACTGCCCAATCCTCATGGCCAGACTGACTATCAATGTCGTGGCCTTGTCCTCGGGTATGTGCAGAGTGGCAAGACGACGAACTTCACGGCCGTGATCGCGAAGGCCGCGGATGCAGGTTATCGATTCTTCATCGTCCTGTCCGGCATCCACGACGCACTCCGCCAGCAGACGCAGGACCGCCTGAACGAGCAGCTCTGGGAGCGGAATCCCGACTTGTGGAACCGTCTCACCAACGAAGGCGACTTCCGCGCGACCGCAAATGTGGATGCCCTGCTGGCTACGCGGAACCAGCGGGTGCTGGCGATCGTGAAGAAGAACGGACCCAGGCTGCGTGCCCTGAACAAATGGTTGTTCGCAGCGCGTGCGAATGTCCTCGCGGACTGTCCAGTACTCATCATCGATGATGAGGCGGACCAAGCGACTGTCAATACCGCGAAGCCGGACCGCCAGCCAAGTACGATAAATAGCCTGATACGCAGCATAGTCAACAAGCTTCCGAAGTCTGCCTATGTCGGCTACACGGCAACGCCGTTCGCCAATGTTCTGATTGATCCGAAGAATTATGAGGATCTGTACCCGCGGGACTTCATCGTTGACCTTCCCAGGCCGGAAATCTATATCGGGCCCGAGGCGATCTTTGGGCGGGAGCCGATTGAGTTCGATGCGGAGGACGTCGGCGACGACGGCCATGACTTCGTCCGCAGCGTCGCCATCGAGGAGATCGACGGGCTCCGCCCTCGCGGGGCGGCTACCCGGCATGAATTCGAACCGACGATCACGCCGAGCCTGGATGAGGCGCTGAAGTACTTCCTGCTGAGTACCGCTGCGCGCAGGATCCGCGCCAAAGGCAATCGCCATGCGACGGCGCTCGTTCACACTTCACAACACATCGATGTGCACGAACGCTTGGCTGAGGCGATCAGCAGTCACCTGGAATCACTCGCGAAGGCGCTCGCACGGCGCGACGCAGATCTCGTCGCAGCCTTGGAATTTGTCTGGCAGGAGGAATGCAAGAGGGTTCCGGCGTCGGACTTCGGACAGTCAGCGGTGGAGTGGGACGATGTCCTGGCGCTGTTGCCGGCGGTCGCAGAAGATGCAGTGGTAGTAACCGATAACTCGCGCAGCACCGAGCGGTTGAACTTCGATGATAGCGATCCGCGAGTGATTGTAGCTGTGGGTGGTAACACTTTGTCGCGTGGACTGACCCTGGAAGGGCTGGCAGTGTCGTTCTTCGTGCGTACTGCATCTGCATACGACACGTTGCTCCAAATGGGAAGGTGGTTCGGATACAGGAACGGATATGCGGATCTGACCCGGATCTGGATGACAGATGAGATGCGTGAGTGGTTCCATCACCTCGCCACGGTCGAGCAGGAAATAAGGTACGATATCGAGCGTTATGAGAGAGAGCACGTCAAACCGGATGTCCTCGGTGTCAATATTCGCACCCATCCGAAATTGGCTATTACTGCGGCCTCGAAGATGCAGACCGCGCGGCAAGCGGATATCTCCTACTCTGGGCGACGGATCCAGACCATCCTGTTCAATCATCGTGATCCTGATTGGCTCGGAAATAATATCGCGGCCGTGAAAAGTCTTATGGACTCCGTCCATGATAGTGTAATCACGCAAGTGAGACCCGGTATAACGGTCGTCGGTCCGGTTTCGTCAGTGCGTGTTGTAGAATTCTTGGACGCATATAAGTTCCATGAGAACAGTCGGGATCTCGACAGTGGTCTTCTGCGGCGGTACATCGAGGCGCGGCGGGAGGAGGGGGAGTTGATGCACTTCAAGATCGCAATCATGGCTAGGGCGGGTAAATCTGATTATCTCGGCGATGTCGACCTCGGTCTGCCGGAGCTGTCCGGTTGCATAAACCGCGCGCGCCTGAAAGTGGTCGGTGGGGCTACGTACGCTGATATCAAGACGCTCATGAGCCGCAACGACCGCGTGATCGATCTCGGGATATCCGCAGCTGAGTTGTCCGGCGAGATCACCAACGCAGACATGGCTAGGATGAGGAACCTTCCCTCGCAAGGCGGCCGAGGTGATGGTTCCGGGATTCTTCTTGTCTACCCCGTATCGAAGGATAGTCGGCCGGTGCGAGGGACGGCGAAGACAAGAATCGACCTCAAAGCTGCCGATCATGTGATCGGTCTCGGTCTCGTCTTCCCTGAAAGCAGCTCAAGGGCAGCGAAGCTTGAGTATCTGACGGCAGATGTCGCGTCCATGAGTGTGGAAGTGGAGGCTCCCGACGAGGCCGACGAGCCGGACGAGTCGGACGCTGACCGGGGCGCGATGTGATCGACGATATCCGGATGACCTACGTGGCTCTGCGCACAGCATCACCGGGCAATGATGAGTTGATGATTCGCAGACTGGACGGGTCCAGTGAAATCTTTCTAGGAGTTGATGCCGATCGCCGGCAACACCTCCTCCTGCCTTCTGACGGCCAAGTGCCAGAGATCAGAGTCGCGACGCTGAAGGTTGCCTTGCGTGACCTCTATGTTGGCGGCCGGACCACTCGCTTTATCGATATTGAATGCGTGCTCGAGGCATTGGAGGAAGTATTCGAGCACTTTGTTCTCGCTGTTTCCCACCAGCTTGAGGTGGATCGATCATCGCCAGCGCGAGTGGTGGAACAAGTTCTTGATCGATGGCAACTGTTCCTATCCGGTGATGGTCCGCCGCCGAGCCGCGATATGCTGGCCGCCCTGTTCGGTGAGATGCTATTGCTTTTGGATATAGTGAGAGCGGACGCCCGCCGTCGGACGGACGTGTGGGGAGGACCGTTCGGCTCGCGGCATGACTTCCGACGCGGACCGTTGGCGATGGAAGTCAAGGTGACGCGGTCGCATACGTCACGCGTGGTGACTATTCATGGGGATGATCAGCTCGAATCGCCGGAAGGGGGCGCGCTCTTCCTTCATTTTGTTAGGTTGGAGGAGTCTGCGCAGGCTGGCAGATCGATACCATCGGTGGTCGATGAACTATTGGCGCTCGGCGTCAATACCGAGAGTCTGTTCACTTCGCTGACGCGCTCAGGTGTGAATATCGGACAGCTTGGCCTACTGTCGGATATTGGATTCGAGGTGCGTGAACGGCTGACGTTTCCCGTTGATGACTCGATGCCTCGAATTATATCGTCGTCGTACAAGAATGAAGCCCGGCCGCTCGGGGTGATTGATGTGAGGTATCAGGTCGATTTGGATCATGCGCTTGAGCATGCGCTGGATATGGTTGGATATATGGATATCGTAAACGGGCTCGCGACGGGCGAATCGGATGGGTGAGGTTGCCGCGAGATATTCGGAGCCTTACAATCCGACGGGCGGTCTGGCTGCCGAAGGCGTTCTCAATCAGCTCGGCCGACCTGACATCGAGGCGCTGGAGGTGCTCGTCCGGGAGGCAGTCCAGAACTGCTGGGATGCGAAGCGACCAGACGTGGGTAAGATCCAAGTCGAGATCGGTCGGCGGATATTAGATGACCAACGCCTGGCCGCAGTCCGCCAAGAATTCCTGGTAGATCCGCCGCCGGGTCTACCGCTCGCCGAACAGCTGACTCCTGGGATGGAAATCCTGTACTTCGCTGACTTCGGCACCGACGGCCTGGGTGGCCCGACCCGGGCGGATCGACCAGGTATGAAGCGGGACTTCGTCGATTTCGTCCGAAATATCGGACAGCCGCCGGACAAGGATCTGGGCGGTGGTTCCTTCGGTTATGGCAAGGCCGCGTTCTATATAGCGAGCCGGGCGCGGACGATCATTGTCGATACCTTGTGTATCAATGGTGACGGTCAACTCGAGCGGCGGCTACTTGCGTGCGCGCTCGGTGAGAATTTCGATGAGGACGGACGGCCCTACACCGGCAGACACTGGTGGGGCGTGATAGAGGACGATGTTCCCGAGCCGCTGACCGGCAATCGGGCGAACGAGGTAGCGGAGCTCCTGGGCCTTCCCGACAGGTCTGATATCTCGGAGCTCGGCACCACCGTGGTCGTCGTTGCGCCCGGAGTCGCACCGGAGTCCGACGACGAGAAGGACCGTACGCTCGAGTTCATCGCGGATGCAGTGATCTGGAACTTCTGGCCTCGAATCATCTCCACCAGCGGTGGTGTGGCGCGCACGATGGAGTTCCGTTTGCTCGAAAACGGTCGTCCTGTTCGGTTGCCTGACCCCCGGACGCACCCACGCCTTCGCGGCTTCGTCGAGGCGATGGATCGACTTCGCGAAGATCCCGATGGTGATGACGAACTCGTCCTCGATCGGCAGATCGAGTGCCGGAGACCGATGCGGTCCCTCGGGCGGATAGTGATACAGAAGGGGCCGGTGGCTCCATTGCTGCCTGTGAAGCGCGCCGTGCCGCAGGGCGCGCGGATCACGGCGGATTCGGTTCATCATGTCGCGTTGATGCGGAACGCGGAGCTCGTCGTCAAATATCTCCCCGGTCCGTCCCCGATCGTCGGACGGCTGGGCTACTCAGGCGTCTTTCGATGCAGTGTGGACGTCGACGAGGCGTTCCGTCGGGCCGAGCCGCCTACCCATGACGATTGGATCTACCGCTCCGTCTCGCGGGAGGACCATCAGCGGACATTCGTGAAGGTCGCGTTGGAACGAATTGCTTCCTTGTGTCGGGAGGCTGCAGGCTACAACGGTGCAGGCGGGACAGTTGTCGATGGCGACGCGGTCCCGCTCGGAGAATTCGCGGACTCACTTGCGCTGCTGCTGCCGGGTGCGGAGGGGCCGGGAGCCCGTCGACCAGCCGCATCAACGGCGAAGCATGTGAGAAAACGTCGGAACGCACCTGGCCGTGCTGGTGTCAGCAAGGCATCAGACGGGGTGTGGGTCTCGGAGGGTGTGGGCGGCGCGCCTCAGGGAGGCTCGTCCGAGGGTGCGTCTGCGGGCTCCACACGGGACGCGGACGCTCCACCTCCGGTGCGCAGGAGGTATCCGGAGCTAAGATCTGTTGGAGAGCCGTCCCTAGCCATCGCGAATGACGGTACGGCTGTAGTGCGCTATGCGTTCGAACTCCGCACGTACGGGCAGCGGGTTGCTCTAGACGCCCGCGTGGAGGTTATGACGAACGACGGATCTCAGGTCGAGGCAGATGCACCGCTTGGTTACTCACCACCCGTGGTAAGGAGCTGGTCAGGTCCGGGCCCCCGCGAGCACCATGAGGGGCGGCCGGTCGTCGGTCCGGACGATGTCGACGGACGCTGGTATGTGGAGATCCCGCTTCGTGACGAGGCGATGATGCGGGTTGACATCTCGGCGGTGGTCGCGTGAAGACATTGCCCGCCACGCCGTATCTTCTCCCGCCCGAGGATGCTGTCTCTGCTCATGCATGGACCTGGCTCGACGGCTCCGATGTCGCTGATCGTGTCGACCACTGGGATCCCTACACGGATCTGGAGATCATCCGGGACATAGATGTTGATCTGGATGTTGTTCGAGAGTCATGTGGACTCGGAAGCGATGCATCGTTCAGCGTGGTTGCCTCGTGGTATTCGAACAGGACCAGACTGGCGGATACGAGTGTCGTCAGTCTCGGGAGCCTGGACGGACTCGTGCGTGCACCGGTGACTCTTCGAATACCGAGTCGCTTGTCGGGCGGCCGACTCGATCTCCATACCAGGGTGGTTCTTCAGTACCCGGGGGCGGAGGCAAGTCGGATCTCTCCTAATCGCGCCGGCGCGACCCTCTGGCATGAGAAATCGAGTGTCCAACTCGAAGGCGGAGCCGCCAGGTTCCCCATCACGGCTGTTTCCTTCTTGTCGATCCCGCGGTTGCCTGACCGAGGATCATGGGCCCTTGACTGGGACAGGGATGAGCTTGAAGCACCGGTGCTGGGTGGTCTTCGTCTGCTGGTCAACGCCGATGACGTCAAGCTGATGACGGCATTGCGCTCGGGCAGTAAGGATCCCACCGCGGGGCTTGTCAGGACCTTCGTGATGTACGACGTGTCGCGTTCCTTGGTGCACGGAGCTCTCGAGAACGAGAGATTCGTCGAGGATGCGGAGATCTTCGATGAGGGAACAATCGGGCGCATGCTCTTCGACCTACTGTCGATGTACTGGCCGGAGTACTCGGTGAAGGCGCTGGCGGCTCGCCGCAAGGAGGATCCGTCGAGGCTTGACGCTGAGCTCCAGACTCGGTCGGGAGTGTTCGGATGACGACCGTCCTACCTAGATTGGCCAAGGAAGACGCCCGGGGCATCCTTGAGCGTTACTCAGACAGCGGCCTCGACGTCATCGGTGAGTCAATGCCTATAGTGCACGAGTCGCTGACGTACTCGGCGGTCGGCGGCGCCCCGTTGGGGGACCCACAGTTGCGCGCACTGAGGTCGGAGCTCCTTACGCTAGCCCGTGAGCACGGTATGCCGAACCAATTGAGCCGTCAGGGCGTAGCGGCCTTCGAAGGTCAGGCAGCGGAGATCATCCACAGGTCCTTGCCGATCACCCCTCACGAAGCAGCACATGAAGAGGTGTGGAGCTACCTAACCTGCTGCTGGCTCCTGGATGTCGCTGTGTGGCGATTCGGCATGGACGCTGACGAACGTCGATTCATCGGCAACGTCAACCGGAACACATTTCGTCGTCTCTGGTGGCGCGTAGAGGTACTCGGTGCCGAGACGGACCTGACCCGGCTGGGTGAGGACGAGTTGGTCAACATCATGGAACGCCCGACTATTTCGTCGGACCGGAGGTTGGCCAAACTGATCGCTGCCGAGTTCCTGCTCCGAGTGGATCGCGATGAGGCAGCCGAACGCATGCAGCTCATGCGCGAGGCTATGAAGAGATTCCTGCGGCTCACTCCGTTCGTCTCGTTCTCTGCTCTCGATGACAAGGCGTTGGAGTCCACGGTCAGTGGGACATTCGATGATGCAGCCGCATCTCTTGTCGGCCTGGCACTGGGTGCTGGGACCAAGCCGCTGGCTACCTCAAGCGCGCCGTCGCCTGACGTGTACAAACTGGACAGAGTCACCATTGGCGAGTCCGACAGTGCGGCCAGCTCCTCGATGGCGTCCGCGCTGGACGAGAGCAGCTTCGTCGACATCGCCCAAGCGGCTCTTGCGATCGCCCGTCGCACAGGCCGGGTCACCAATGCAACCTTGCGGGAGGCCGTTCCGGTGACGTCGGAGGATGCGCGCAGAGTGCTGAAGACTCTGACTGCTCAAGGCATACTTGAGAACCGCGGAGCCCGCCGAGGCAGCCACTATGTCGTGGTTGAGAGCGATCCCGTTCTGACTGATAGCGGGGTTGAGTCCATGCCGGGCGTCGACACATCTGGTGAGGCTTCGGCTCTTTCTCACGAGATCCCGGACACGGATCGCAAGCCCGTTGACGATGCTCTGCGCCGGCTGCTGAGAAGGAGGCGGTGACATTGGCCTCAAGTGGCCCTCTGCGGCCGTTACGCGAGGACTCGTCGGTAGTCGACGCTACGTTCGAGATCAACACGGTCGTCGTTTTCGATATCGTGTACCACCACAAGGCGGGAGGGCGCGGGAGCGATCGATCGGTGAACGCTGACTATCATGAGGGACTTGAGCTGCTTCTCAGCCGCCTGATTAGTCTGAGGCTCACGATTCTGGGCATCGCTGTCGACTCAAGCGTCGCGCGAGCAATTCCGGTCGATGAGCGCGAGCTCCGGCTGGACTTCCCGATCTACCTCCCCGGGCAGGACGCGCATCTCTTGCGGAGGGATATAACGCGCGCGCAGAAGAGCATTGCAAGGCGGAAAGACGCGAAGCCGGGCGGAGGCAACGATCAGAAACGCATCGTCATAACGATTGCTGACAGCCAGGGGAGGTTAACGGCCGAGCGCCTTCGGACTGTCTTGCTGACCGGTCGCGATCAGGCAGCAACAGAACATGCGGTGTCGCGCGCCCAAGGCTTGGGAGCGCCTATCGTCGGTGACTAGGCGCGAATGAGCCCTGTGGTCATGAGCTCGTGCAAGGCGTCGCGGGTTTCTGGGTCGGGGGAGTAGAGGATGGTGCCGACCATGCCTCGAGTCAGAAGGACTTTGTAGGTGTTGCGGACTAGGCGGTCGAAGGTGTGGTCGTCGATGGTTTTGCGGTTCTTGAAGGCTGGATCCTTGTTAGCGTTGCGGACTGTGGTGAAGCGGCCGTGGCGCCAGACGAGGTCGGGGCCGATGATTACGCCGCTCCAGTCGTATTCGAAGCCTTGGGCGGTGTAGACGCAGCCGACCTGGTCGAAGCCGTTAGGGTCGGTGGCCCATAGGGCTGCTGGTGGGGCGTCGCCCACCTTGCGGTCGCCTTTGAGGTTCCACGGACGTGCCCAGTCGCCGATCTGTACGTCAGGTACGAGGGTCTTGTCCGGGCGTGGGTCGCTCCAGGGCCAGCAGTAGCCGGCGGCGATTCGGGCTCCGTAGCCTTCGGCGGCCTTGGCTCTGAGGATTGCCTCCATGGCCTCAGGTGTGTCCGCGATCTCCACGGCGAAGGATGGATCGCCTGCCCACGGAGTCGGCTCTCCGTCCGCCAGTCCCAGCAGGTTCATCACGCACCGGACGTACTCCTCGCTGCCACCGCAGCGGAACTGGCCGTCGAGGTTGATGTGGATCGGTGCGGGCAGGCCAACGGAGGCGGCGTACCTCTCGATGTCGGCGACGGTACCGAGCTCGCCTGGCTTGACGACCTGGTGCTCATCGAGGAGGAAGACCGGTACTCGAGCGGCCGCGACCAGCTCCTCGATCTGCGGACGGCCGGTACGGAACTGGGCAGGGGTGTAGCGGTCGACTGACGTCTCGCGGATGCGGTGGGCCTCGTCGAGGATCAGTACGTCGAGGTCGTTGGGCTCGGCATCCATGAACTGGTTGAAGTACTTGAACATCCGCTGGACCCGCGGTTGACGTGCGCCGGCGACCTTGCGAAGCGTCTGCGTGAACGAGCGAGAGCCGGTCGCGTGCAACACGCTGCGGCCGCGGCGGGAGAGTTCGCCGAACAGGGACAGGGCGATCACGCTCTTACCGCTGCCAGGTCCGCCGGTGACGATGATGATGGACTTCTGGTCCGCCTGCCGAGCTCGTTCCACCTTGTGCAGCACCATCGAATGAACGAGCTTCTGCTCCGCGAGGAGTACGAACTGCTCACGCCTCTGGACCTCGTCAGCTGCAACCGCCAGCAGTTGCTTCGACGGCGCGACCGCCGAATTGATCAGCTGATCGGCGTACGGGCTGCCGGGAACCTTCGGATCGAGCCGATCACGCAGGAAGTCGACGAACTCCGTTCGGCGGGCTCCAATGAAGAGCCGACCACGTTGGTCCTGCGGGTAGTCGAACAGGTCGCGTACGGCGGACTCGGCGACCGCGTTGTGCAAGTACGCCGCGCCGGCGACGGCATCCGTCTGACCGTCGAGGATCTTGGTGAAGTCGGACAGATAGTCGCAGTACCCGCGAACCTGGGCCACAGGGTGGAGGCGTGGGGAGTTCGGGTAGCCGTCGATGAGGACGAGCTCGCGGTCGTCTTGCCACGCTGCCGCGCGACTCCACTGTTTGAGCTCGACGACCACGTACGACGCGGCGCCGGTCTTCGGGTGGCGGCCGGCCAGTACGACATCGGCACGTTTCGAGGTCAGCGGGAGGTGGTGCTCGATCAGGACTTCGACGTTGTCGAGGCCGGCCTGGATGAGGTCCTGGGCGAGGATCGGCAGGCTGCGTTCCCATGAGAGGAGCTCGGCCGGAGCGGGGCGGCGGCCGGTGAGGTAGCGCATCTGCTCGGCGATCCTCACGGCCAAGGTTCCATCCAGCGTCAGCTCGGCGAAACCGACCGCAGAGTGGCGAAACAACGTCACGGGTTACATCCCCCAGGCAGCACGAACAGAGTCGTGCGGGTGGGGGCGTGTCCTGTGAACGCTGAGGTTCGGCGGAAGCCCGTCGGGCCGCGCCTCGAACTCTATCCAGTGGGCGACCTCGGCAGGGTCCGTGTCATGCTCGCGGCGTGTCAGATTTGATCGAGTTGCGAGACCGGATGCGGGCGTTCACCGACGAGCGTGACTGGGCGCAGTTCCACGATCCGAAGTCGCTGATCCTGGCCCTCGTGGGGGAGGTCGGCGAGCTCGCCGAGCTGTTCCAATGGTTGCCGGCCGACGAGGCGGCACAGAAGGTCAGCAATGACCCGCTGCGTTGGCGGGTTGGGGAGGAGATGGCTGACGTACTCGCCTACCTGGTCCGCCTGGCCGATGTGCTGGACATCGATCTGGCCGAGGTTGCCAGGCAGAAGCTCGAGAATTCGGCAGAACGGTTCCCAGCCACCGACTTCCGTGGCGAAGCACCCGAGAAGACCTGACCGGCCGAGGACTCGTCTGCAGCAGATGCGCGATCCGTCGAGACGTGTGGTGAGGATCGCTCAGCGGTCGAGGACGCGTGCGTTGATCTCTCTGACAGCCGGCGACGTGAGGGCGCTGATCTCGCCCAATTGCGGAAGGTTCTTGGCCGCGATCGGAGGCATCATGGGGGCATGTTGGAGACTTCGGCGCGGTTGCTTCGGTTGTTGTCGTTGTTGCAGGGGCGGCGGGACTGGGGTGGGCCGGAGTTGGCGGGGCGGCTCGGTGTGTCGACACGAACGCTCCGGGCCGATGTGGAGAAGCTGCGTGCCCTCGGATATCCGGTAGAGGCTCGGCCGGGGGTCGCTGGTGGGTATCGGTTGGGGGCTGGGGGGCAGATGCCGCCGTTGTTGTTGGATGACGAGGAGGCTGTGGCTGTGGCGGTGGGATTGGGGGCTGCTGCTGGTGGGGGTGTGACGGGGATTCAGGAGACGTCTGTCAGGGCGTTGGTGAAGTTGGAGCAGGTGTTGCCGGCTCGCCTTCGGCATCGGGTGAGGGCGTTGCAGGCGGCGACGGTGACTCTGCCGGGGTCCGGGCCGACTGTGGATGCTGAGGTGTTGACGGCGATCGCTGGGGCGATCAGGGCTGGTGAGCGGTTGCGGTTTGACTACCTGAAGCGCGACGGCGCGGCGAGCACCCGTACGACGGAGCCGCATCGGCTGGTGGCTTGGGGGCGGCGGTGGTATTTGGTGGCGTGGGATGTGGAGCGGGGGGATTGGCGGACGTTCCGGGTGGATCGGGTGGTGCCTCGTACGCCGACTGGGCCGCGGTTCGTGCCTCGGGAGCTCGACGAGGAGAGCGTCAAGGAGTTCGTACAGCGGACTGTCGGGACGGCGTCCTGGCAGTACCGGGCGAAGGTGCGGGTACATGCTTCGGCGGAGTACGTGCAGGGGCGGATGCCGATTCCGATCGATCCTGAGGTGATCGACGACAGCACGTGCGAGGTGGAGTTGGGCTCGGACGCGCCGCATCAGCTGGCACTGTGGTTGGGTCTGCTCGACGCCGACTTCGAAGTACTCGATGCTCCTGAGTTGGCGGCTGCTGTGAAGGACGTCGGCGACCGGTATCACCGCGCGGCGGCGAGGTTTCAGTAGTCAACGCTGTCGGTCGGGAGGTGCCGCTGGGCGACCGCGGCGGGCAGGAACTGGGCCGGCGCCGGGATTGTTGACGGCTCCGCGGGCGGGCGCGACACCGGAGGCCGCGGTGAGGGCGGCTCGCAAGTCGGGTGGTAGGGGTTGGCGGATTGGCGCTGCTTCGCCCGGACCTCGAGTACCGAACTGCGGGCGCGTGTGAGACAGGGCGTCCATTGTTTGGTGTCTGGCGCCAACCTCGCGACGGAGACGGGTGCCGGCTACTTCAAAAGGGCGGTCGTTGCCCCGATGCTCGAACGAGATCACTTCCCGGTACGGCGGACCGTCGTCTTCTGCCTCGAACTCTCGATAGACAAGACGATGTGACGGACCCAGCTCCTGGTTGTGCCGGGTTTCCCGCACAACTGGCAACTTGATCGCGGCGCAGTCCCTGAGGTCGTGATGGTTGGGCGAGAAGCCGAGTCGCTTGCCGTCGAAGGATTCTTCTCGCCCGTTGGCCAAAGCCAGGAGTCCGACCTTGAGTGCGCGGAGCTCGCGCTCGCGGAGACCGCCCGGCTGCGTCGTCGCCGCGTGGCTCAATGCGGCTAACTGTCGGCTGACTCCGAGCTGCAACAGAAGCCGGTACTGCGTCATTTCGGCTTGCGGAAGTCGGAGTCGTCGATCTCCTCGTCCAGATCCCAGCCGATCTCGGCCGCTACGTCTTCAAGCGGTACGGAAGGCTGGTTGTCCGCCAGGCGTTGGCGGGTGATGTCGTAGAGATGCTCGAAGCCGTCCTCGTCCGCAGCGAGGGCGTCAAGTCGCTGCCACAGCTCCCACGGGATGACCACTCCCTCTGGATGGCCGGCGTCCCCGAAGACCATCGGCTCGGATTTCCCCGAGCGGAAGAGTTGGAGGAGGTTCGGCAGCAGCGTCGAGGCCTCCGAGGTCGCGATCACCCAGACACGCTCCCCGTCGGGGAGCAAGTACGGCGTTTCAGGGTTCATCGAGGTCCCTCTCCGGTCGGAAGTCTCAA
This sequence comes from Kribbella sp. VKM Ac-2568, assembly GCF_004345365.1. Classification (GTDB taxonomy): domain Bacteria; phylum Actinomycetota; class Actinomycetes; order Propionibacteriales; family Kribbellaceae; genus Kribbella; species Kribbella orskensis. The sequence continues at coordinate 175,167 of NZ_SLVF01000014.1, read as the reverse complement.
CAGAATAGGCCGATTGGGACGCCGCCCTCTGGAGTTATCCACAGTGAAGATCCGGCTGGACCTCGGTCAGTCGATGCCTTCGACGATGCGGAAGTCGCGCTCGACGCTGTCGGAGAGGGCGACCAGCGCCTCCTGGTAGGCGGCACTCTCGTGCGCCGCGACGGCCTGCTCGAAGCTGTCGAACTCGATCAGGACGGTGCGCTCGGCGATTCCGGCGTCATGCGCCACGACCCGACTGCCACGGGGGAGGACCCGACCGCCCGCGGCCTTGACGGCCGGAGGGGCCAGCTTGTTGTAAGCAGCTAGCTTCTCAGGGTCTGAAATGGTGCGGTAGGCGCTGACCCAGTAGCCCTTGGGCATGGAACCTCCAGTGTTGGGATGAGTGCATCTGACTTACGGGTTGGTCTCGGACGAGCGTCGGCGGGCGAGAGCGAGGCTTGTCAGCGTCGTGATCGCCATGGCGCCGATGCCGACCAGCGCCGCGGTGGTGTAGGCGCTGTCGTCGGGGAAGAGGTGGCCGGGGCGGGTGCCCGCGGCGAGGATCAGGCCGCCGATGGCGCTGCCCAGGGAGTACCCGACGCTTCGGACGACGTAGTTGAAGCTCATGGCGCTCGACGTCTCGCTCTTGGGGGTGACGGCCAGGATGACGCCGGGCATCGCGGCCGAGAAGCCGCCGACGCCGAAGCCGAGCACGCCCATCGCCGCGAACAGTTCGGCCAGGTCCGACCGGGCCGCCGCGAACAGGGCGAACCCGCCGCCGACCACGACGGCGCTGCCGGCCAGGAGCAGGGGGTCGGCGATCCGCGTCCGGACCCGGGGCGTGAGCTTGCCGGCGACGAACCCCAGCACCGAGAACGGGATGAGGACCAGTCCGGCGACGAAGGTGGTCAGCCCGAAGCCGTAGCCGGCGCTGTGCGGCGTCTGCGCGTACCGGGTGATGAGCGTGAGCAGGAGGTACATGCCGATCCCGCCGACGAACATGGCGAGGTTCGCCCCGGCGACCGCCGGGTGCCGGACCGCCCGCACATCGACCAGGGGTGTCGTGCTGCGCAGCTCGATGACGGCCCAGACGCAGAGCAGCACCACCGCGACGACGGCGAGGCCCGCCGCCACGGCGAGGTGCCGGCTCCACAGATTCCGTTCGCCGGCGAGGAACAGCACCAGGAGCAGCGCAGCGGCCAGGACGACCGCGCCTGCCACGTCCACGTGGGCGGAGCGGCCTTCGGGGGCTTCGGGCATGGAGCGCCACGCGGTCAGGAAGGCGACGGCGGTGACGAGCAGACCGAAGCCGTAGGCGGCGCGCACCCCGCCGAGTTCGGCGAGCAGCCCGGCGAGGGGGTAACCGACGCCGACCCCGATGATCGAGACCACCGAGATCAGGGCGATGGTGGCCGCGCTGCGCGCCTCGGGGAGATGGTCGCGGGCCACGCCCATCATCAGCGCCGTCAGACCGAGCCCCACACCTTGGGCAGCCCTGCCGACGAGCAGCCACGCGAACGGCATTGGGAGCACGGTGAGCGCGCTGCCGGCGACGACTACCGCCAGCGTGACGAGAATCGTGGCTCGCCGGTGGGGGCCTGCTCCGAGCCGGCCGAGGACGGGCGTGGCGACGGCGCCGCTCAGCAAAGCGATGGTCAGCGTCCACTGCGCGCTGCCGAGCGAGACGTGGAACGTGGTCGCCACGCTGGTGATGAGCGGCGCCCCGAGGCTGGCGACTGCCGCGACGACCAGGGCGATGAACATCAGGGCGGGGACCAGCAGCCGCGCTTCGGAACGCGCCACCGGGAACGCCTTCACCGGGACCCCGCCGACCGGCTGCCCGGTCACTGCTTCGGCCCTTCGCGGTCCTGGCTTTCGAGCTCTGCCAGATGCTTCAGCGCCGGAAGGGCCGCCACCAGCGCCTCGACCTCGTCGCCGGTGAGCTCGCCGATCAACCGCTCGAACGCGTGGACGCCCGCCTGGCGCCGCGTCCGGACATAGGAGGCGCCAGCCTCGGTCAGGCACACCAGCGTGACCCGCTTGTCGGACGCGTCGCCCCACCGCTCGACCAGGCCGGACTCCTCCATCACCCGGACCAGGGCGGTCATCGCGGGCTGGGTGACGCCCTCGACCGCGGCCAGATCGGTAATGCGCCGCGGGCCGGTCCGGTCCAGGGTGGCCAGGGTGGCGGCGGACGTCAGGCTCATGTCCCGGGGCAGGCGTCTCGTGGCCCTGGTGGCCAGGCCGTAGAGGGCTGCCCCGATGGCGGCGAACGCGCCAGGAGCGGTGTCTTGACGACTCATGCTCGAAGCATAGCATCTTTATATTCATCGTTTATGGAAATGGTCAACTGGCGCGGGCGGCCTCGATCCGCACCCGCGACGGCGGCCGGCCATCGCGCTCGGTGCGCGACCGGAACCTGCCGCGCCCGTCGACCAAGAAGTGCCCGCCGGCGCGCCCAAGGCCTCACCACGAAAGAGATCATGCGCTGCCTCAAGCGCTACATCGCCCGCGAACTCCTACCCCACATCCACCAAGCCCTCACCCCAACTCCTTGACGATCTATAGGAGCGTCAGGCCGCCGCGTCTCAATGCAGTGCCCGCCTGCGCGACGGCGACGCCCTGGCGGCGATTTGCTGGTCTGTGCGCGGATGGGGATCGGTGGGAAGGTGAAGGTCGGGTCTGTGGGAAGGGGCGGTCATGATTGTTCGGGTTTGGCGGACGGGGATCGATCCGGAGCGGGCGGCGGAGTATGACGCGTTTGCGACTGCGCGGTCGTTGCCGATGTTTCGGCGGCAGGATGGGATTCGGGCGGTGTTCTTTGTCCGTACTGCGACGGGGCGGGCGGTGATCTCCGTGTGGCGGGATCTGGCTGCGGTGGAGGCGCTTGGGGAGTCTTCCGACTATCTGGAGACTGTTGAGGCGATTCGGGCTGCTGACTTTCTGAGGCCGCCGTGGTCGGTTGAGTTGCTGCCCGCAGATGGCGCGTGGCTGTCGCCGGACCTCGTTTGAGCAGCCTGGCGGGGCGTCTCGGTGGAGACGCCCCGCGGTGGTGGTTGGGTCAGGAGGCGCGGAGGCCGGCGAAGAAGGTGCGGAGGTCGGCGACTACCTCGTTGGGGCGTTCGAGGGTGGCGAAGTGGCCGCCGTCCTTGAAGTTGCTCCAGTGCACGATGTTGGTGTTGTCGCGTTCGGCGAGCGAGCGGATCGTCTTGAAGTCGTCGGCGAAGACGGCGACACCGGTGGGCGCCGAGTTGATGGCCGGCTCGGTGCCGGCGTGGGCCTCCTCGTAGTGGTAGCGGCCGGCGGCGGCTGAGGTGTTGGTGAACCAGTAGAGCGAGACCTCGGTCAGGATCTGGTCGCGGGAGACCAGGCTGGTGCCGTCGCCGAAGTTGTTGAAGAGTTCGTTCCAGGCGAGCTGGCCGACCGGGGAGTCGGAGATGCCGACGGCAACGGTCTGCGGGCGGGTCGCGTTGATGGCGTTGTAGCCGCCGACCGACTGGAACCACTTCAGGTGTTCGAGCGCCGCGTAGTCCTCAGGGGTGAACTTCTCGAACTCGCTCGGGTCGCCCGACGGGAACGAGAACAGCTGCAGGACATGCATGCCGAGGTACCCGGGAGGGTTCAGCAGGCCGAGTTCGCGGGAGATCATGGCGCCTGCGTCGCTGCCGTGCGATCCGTACGACGAGTAGCCGAGGCGGCGCATCAACGTGTCGAAGGTGCGGGCGACCCTGGCCATGGTCCAGCCGCGGTCGACGAGCGGAGTACTGAATCCGAAGCCGGGGATCGACGGGACGACGACCGAGAAGGCGTCCGAGGCCTTGCCGCCGTGCGCGACGGGATCCGTGAGCGGGCCGATCAGGTCGAGGAAGTCGACGAACGAGCCCGGGTAGGGGTGGATCAGCAGCAGCGGGGTGGCGTCGGCCTCGGCCGAAGGTACGTGGATGAAGTGCACGTTCTGGCCGTCGATCTCGGTCAGGTAGTGCGGGAATTCGTTCATCCGCGCCTCCTGCTCGCGCCAGTCGAACCCGGTCTGCCAGTGGTCGACCATCTCGCGGAGGTAGTGGTTCGGAGTACCGAGGTCCCAGTTGTCGCCCGGCGCCGGCTCGGGGAGTCGCGTGTTGGCGAGGCGGGCGAGCAGGTCGTCCAGGTCGGCCTGGGCGACATCGACGCGGAAGGGGTAGATCTCTGCGGAGGAGCCGTTGTTGTTCATGGCTTCACCGTAGGAGCCATATAGGAACGTTAGATTCCCAATTGTGAGACTATTTTCCGTATGCGTGAAACCTCGTCGCGGTTGCTGGCTCTGTTGGCGTTGATGCAGTCGCGGCCGGCCTGGCCCGGGTCGGAGTTGGCCGAGCGGTTGGGGGTGTCCACGAGGACCATCCGCAACGACATCGATCGGCTGCGCGAGCTCGGCTATCCCGTGGATGCGATGCGGGGTGCGGCTGGGTACTACCAGTTGGGGGTGGGGGCGAAGTTGCCGCCGCTGTTGCTGGACGACGAGGAAGCGGTTGCTGTTGCCGTCGGGCTGCGTACGGGCGCGGGGGTCAGCGGGATGGAGGAGAGCAGCGCTCGCGCGTTGGCGAAGCTCGAGCAGGTGCTGCCGCATCGCCTCCGCCGCCAGGTGAACGCGATCCACACGACGCTCTCGAAGGGGCCGGACAACACCGGGTCGAACGTGAAGGATCCCGAGGTGGACCCGGTGGTCGTCACGACGATCGCGGCGGCGATTCGCGATGGGCACTACCTGCGCTTCGACTACGCAGTACCGGACTCGGAGAGCGCTCCCTCGTTTCCGATCCTGGTCGAGCCGTATCGGTTGGTGAGCTGGCAGCGCTACTGGTATCTGGTCGCGCGGGACGAGTCGGGCGACTGGCACACCTATCGGGTCGACTGGATGGATCTGCGGATGGCGACCGGCCGGAAGTACGAGCCGCGGCCGATGCCGGAGGACGACTACATGGATTTCGTACTGCGTGACGTCGCGTCGACCGGGTGGAAGTTCCATGCCAGGATCACGATCTTCGCGTCGGCCGAGGAGGTGCTCTCCCGAATCCATGCCGCGGTGGGCATCGTCGAGCCTGTCGACGACAAGTCCTGCGTTCTCCTCACCGGCGCCGAGTCCCTCGAGGTGGTTGCCGTCTACATCGGCATGCTCGGTCTCGACTTCCACGTCACCGCTCCACCCGCCCTGGTCGAACACCTCAAGATCATCGGACAGCGCTATCTCCGCTCGATCGAGTGAGCTCAGTCGGCTCAGTTGAGAGGACATCGAGTAGCGGGGGTATGTCTGCGCCGGACATCTGAAGGCATGGCGGTGTGTGAGCAGAGCACGTGTTGGATCCAGCTCGCGATGCATAACGTCGGGGGATGGGCGATGTGGGGCTTGGCGCGCTGGTCGGACGTTCTGTGGTGGTGACGGGCGGGGCCAGTGGGATCGGGGCGGCCTGCGCGGAAAAGTTCGCCGGAGCAGGTGCTGACGTGGTTGTGATCGATCTGGACGGTCCCCGGGCGAAGGAGGTTGCGGATCAGATCGGTGGCCGGGCTGAGATCCTGGACCTGTCCGACCTCGGTGCTGTGGATGCGCTCGAGCTGCGATGCGACATTTTGATCAACAACGCGGGGCTCCAGCACATCAGTGCGATCGAGGACTTTTCTCCGGAGCAGTTTTCGCTCATGCTGCGGGTCATGTTGGAGGCGCCGTTTCGGTTGGTGAGGCAGGTGTTGCCGGGGATGTATGCCAACGGGTGGGGCCGGGTCGTCAATATTTCCTCGGTGCATGGGTTGCGTGCGTCGCCGTTCAAGGCGGCGTATGTCGCGGCCAAGCATGGTCTCGAGGGGTTGTCGAAGGTGATCGCGCTGGAGGGCGCGGCGCAGGGCGTTACGTCGAACTGCATCAACCCGGCCTACGTGCGGACGCCGTTGGTCGAGAGGCAGGTCGAGGCTCAGGCGGTCGCTCATGGGATTGAGCCTGATGAGGTGCTGGAGCAGATCATGTTGGCGCCGGTGGCGATCAAGCAGCTGATCGAGCCGGAGCAGGTCGCTGAGTTGGCAGCCTATTTGTGCAGCCCGCATGCCGATTCGATGACGGGGACTTCCTTCGTGATGGATGGAGGGTGGACCGCACGCTGACCGAGACGAAGTTCCTGAACCTGCTTGCTCGCGACGCTCCGGCCGAGGAGTACGACGAGGCGCTGCGTGCTGCGGTCGCAGCGGGCGCCGGCCGCGCGGAGCTGCACGATCTCGAGCAGGCGAAGGCGCTTGCGTTGAGGGTGCGTCGGGCGTTGGAGCATCGGCGGCGTCGGGAGATCGAGCTCGAGGCGTTGTTCGAGACGGCGGGTGACCTGGCCGGACTGCAGGACGTTGATGCCGTGCTCACTGCGATTGTGCGTCGGGCTCGCACGCTGTTGCATACCGATGTCGCCTACCTGACACTGATCGACCCCGACCGCGGTGACACGTACATGCGAGCTACCGCCGGCGTGGTTTCGGCGAGCTTTCAGCGGGTCCGGCTGGCCATGGGAGCTGGTCTGGGCGGCCTGGTCGCCGACACTTCGTTGCCGTATGCCACCGACGATTACGCGGCTGACCAGCGGTTCGATCATGTCCAGGATGTCGACAGCGCTGTTGGTGACGAAGGGCTGGTGGCGATTCTGGGCGTGCCGCTGCTGCTTGGGCCGCAGGTGCTCGGGGTGCTGTTTGCGGCCGACCGCAGCAGGCGTCCGTTCGCAAGGGATGAGATCTCGCTGCTTTGCTCGTTGGCGGCGCACGCGGCGATCTCGATTGACGGAGCACGTCTGCTGGAGGAGGCACGGGCCGCAGTACGGGAGCTTGATGCGGCCAACAAGCTTGTACGGCGGCATAGCGAGGCGGTGGAGCGGGCTGCTGAGGCGCACGATCGGTTCGCCGATCTCGCGCTGCGGGGAGGTGGGGTTGACGAGGTCGCAGAAGCGGTGACGGAAGTGCTTGGAGGCAGTCTCGTCGTGTTGGATCCGGATGGGGTGGGCCAGCACAACGAGGCGCCGGCCGGCTGGCCGACGGCCGTTGCGGAATCGCGCGCCGAGGGTAGAGCGGTATGTCGCGACGGCACGTGGTTTGCCGCTGTGGTGGCTGGTTCGGAGGAGTTCGGAGCGCTGGTGCTGCAGGGTCGAGAAGACCTGGAAGGTGCTGATCAGCGGGTGTTGGAACGCGCCGCGCTGGTGACGGCCCTGTTGCAGCTGATGAACCGTACAGCGATGGAGACCGAGAACCGGGTTCGCGGCGAGCTGATCTCCGACCTGGTCACGAACGGCGAGCGCGCCGGTGATGGCCTGCGGGAGCGAGCGCGGCAGGTCGGCTTCAACTGCGATGGCGAGTTCGTCGTGGTGGTTGCACAGACGGATCGTGAGCGCCTGCACCGGCTGGCGTTTGCGGCGAGCCACCTTGCTCCGCGGAGCGACGGAATCGCCGGGCTGCACCAGGATCGCGCAGTACTGCTGCTGCCTGGCGAGGAAGCAGGTGCGGCTGCGCGTCGGCTCGCCAAGGAGTTGGCGGTTGCTATTGGTCAGCCGGTGACCGTCGGTGCCGCGGGACCAGTGTCCGGGCCCGAATGTGTTCCAAAGGCCTATGCCGAGTCGCTGCGGTGTCTCGAGGCTCTGACGGCGCTCGGCCGGTGTGGGGACGGAACGAGCAGCCGCGAGCTCGGCTTCATGGGTGTCCTACTGGGCGAGTCCCGTGGCGTCGAAGGGTTCGTCACCTCAGTGCTCGGTCCCGTTCTCGAGTACGACGAACGCCGTGGCACCGGGCTCCTCCAAACTCTGGAGACCTATTTCGCCAACGGCGGCAACCTCACCCGCGCCAAGGACGATCTCCACGTGCACGTGAACACCGTTGCCCAGCGCCTCGACCGGGTGTCGCAATTGCTCGGCAGCGACTGGCAGGACGCCGAACCTGCGCTGGAGATCCAGCTCGCACTGCGGCTACACCGCCTGGTGCGTTCGTAAAGGTCGGCTATGCGGCCCGTTGGGCGCTCTATATTGAGGGCCATGTCGCACAGACGGGTCGCCGCGCTTTCCCTATTCACGGTCGTTGTGCTGGGGTTGACCGGCTGCAGCGCTGACACGGAAACGGGCGGGCCGAGCCAGCCACCGGTCTCGTCTACGTCGGTCACGTCGCCGATTGCCACGCCTGTCTCGCCCAGGCCGTCCGCCGAGCCTCTCGGTGCGATCACGCCGAGCGGACGGCGCACTGCGACGGTCCCGCCTTCGCCCTTGCCTGAGGTCGGCGCCACCTGCCTGGAGCCATCCGATCGGGCACGCCGCGTCATCATTCCGACGAGTACTGGGGCGAAGCTCACCGCTGCGTTGTTGGGTCAAGGGCGACGCGGCGTGGTTCTCGTCCATGAATCCAACCAGGACGTGTGCCAATGGCTGCCGTATGCCCGCGAACTCGTGCGGACCGGCTACTTCGTTCTCGGCCTCGACCTGTCGACATCCGGCTACGTGCAGTACGAAGGCGTGCAGCCGAGCCCGCTAGGCCTGTCCGTCTCGGCCGCAGCCGGCTATCTGCGCAAGCAAGGTGCAGGCAGGGTCGTCCTGGTCGGTGCCTCGATGGGCGGAACGGCGTCGCTGGCCGCTGCGGCGATCACCACACCTCGGGTCGATGGAGTGGTGAGCCTGTCGGCCCCGGCGGAGTTCGACGGCATCGACGCCCGCACCGCGGCAGGCATGCTACGCGTGCCGGTGCTTTATGGGGCGGCGGCAGACGACAGGAGTTTCGCCGATGCCAGCAGGGTCTTGCATGCGGCAACCACATCGAAGAAGTCGATCCACATCGTGCCGGGTACCAGGCACGGTGTCGCCCTCGTTGCGCAGGACGGCGACCCGACGCTGCGGCGTGCCGTCGGCGCCTTCATCGCCATGCACGCGCGCTAGTGTCAGCTGTCGACAAGACCGGCATTCCGAGCAGCCAAGGTCGCCACCACGAGATCCGCCATGCCCAGACCGACCGACACGAAGAGCGTGACCTCGTCGTGCGTCTCGCGTCGTACTGAACCGCGAGCCAGCGCGACCAGGTCGCCAGTCATGTCCTCCCACGACATCGTGCCGGCGGCCACGGCGAGCAGCAGGTCACCAGAGGTCCGTGCAGCTTCCCAATCGTCGACGACAACCCGAGACCGGCCCATCAGCTGATCATCGACCTCACGCCGGTCCGGCTGATCGGTCCCGACCGCGTTGATGTGCGCGCCGGGTTTCACGGCGTCATTGATCAGCACCGGCTGCGAACTCGACGTACATGTGCAGATCAGGTCCGCGCTGGACGCGTCCACCGCGCTCGCCGCCACAGCGGGGTGCCCCTCGCCCCGCAGCATGGCGACGAATCGCTCCGTCGCCGCCGACTCGCGTCCCACGACGTCGATCTGCTCCAGACTGGGGCGGACCCAGCGCATCGCGCGGACGTGCTCACGGGCTTGCACACCTGTACCAAAGACTGCCAGGCGCCGTACGTCGGTGCGAGCGAGCGCATCCGTGACCAGGGCTGAGACGGCCGGCGTACGGCGTGCCGTCAGCGCGGCGCCATCCAAGGTCGCCACGACGTCACCTCCGCCGCCGAAGAGCGTGTACAACCCCTGCGCTCCCGACGGCCGAACGGCTACCGCCCCGGCAAGTCGCCCGATGACCGCGGGCAGCACCAGCAGGTCGCCAGAGCCGTTGCCAAGGGCAACTCGCTGGGACGGCGCGACCGACGGGCCGGCGGCGAAGGTCGTCCGCAGCTCGTCAACCACCTCCTCGAACGGTGTGAGCCGGTAGATCCGGCCCGCGTCCAGATGCGGAGGACCGCTCATCTCACGACTTCGGTGCAACGGCCGGCTCACGCTCAGCCACAGACGGAGTACCGCTGAGGTGCGGCTCGACATCAGGGACACCCCGGCGGCGGCTTCGCACCAAGTGCGCGATGGTTCCCCACACGCCTCGCCGGAAGAGCAGGACGACGCCCACGAAGATGAGCCCGGTGATGAGGCCGGGACCGGTGATGTTCAGTGGGCCGAGGTGAATGCCCGAGGTCGCGACGTAGTCCTCGACCTGGACGATCAGGGCGGCGCCGATCACGCTGCCCCACAACGTGCCGATCCCACCGAGCACCGTCATGATCACGACCTTGCCGGACGTCGTCCAGTACACCTCCTGCAGGGAGGCGAACCCGTGGCTGATGGCGTACAGCCCGCCAGCGAGCCCGGACAACCCCGCGGAGATGACGAAGATCATCACCTTGTACCGGTCGACCGGGAAACCGAGCGAGCGCGACCTGGCCGGGTTCTCACGGATCGCGACGAGCACCCGGCCGAAGGGAGAGTGGACCACCCGCCACGCGATGAGCAGTCCGATCAACGCGATCGGCAGCCCGGCGTAGTAGAAGTAGAACGGGTCCGACAGATCCAGCCCGAACAGGTTCTTCGGGATCCCCTGCAGCCCGTTCTCGCCACCGGTAAGGCTGCTCCACTGGTTTGCGAGGTAGTAAACCATCTGCGCGAAGGCGAGAGTCACCATCGCGAAGTAGATGCCGGTACGCCGTACTGCGAGCAGCGCGATCGGCACGGCCAGCACCATCGCCACCAGGGCCGCACCAGCCACCGCGACGGGGAAAGGCGCGCCGGTCTTGATGGCGATGGTGCCGGCCGCGTACGCCGCGGTGCCCCAGAACGCCGCGTGGCCGAACGAAAGCAGCCCGGTGAATCCGAGCAGCAGGTCGAGCGCCACCGCGAACAGTGCCCAGGCAACGATGTCCATCGCCACCGGCGGGTAGATGAGCCAGGGCAGCGCGAGCGCGATCAGCAGTCCGCCGAGTACAGCGACCAATCGCCACAGGCGAGACATCGCCCCCAGCTTGCGGAATACCAGCGCCGTCATACGGCAGTCTCCTCACGGCCGAACAGCCCAGCCGGCCGCCACAGCAGCACGACGGCCATCAGGATGAAGACCGACGTGGTCGCCAGTCCGGGGACGTACACATTGCCGAGCGCCTGCAGCATGCCGATCAGGAACCCGGCGGCGACCGAGCCGAAGATCGAGCCGAGTCCGCCGATCACAACGACCGCGAACACCAGGATGATCAGGTCCGCCCCCATCAGCGGGCTGACCGCCCGCATCGGGGCAGCCAGTACGCCGGAGAGCGCGGCCAGGGCGATCCCGAACCCGAAGACCGGCGATACCCACCGACCGACATCGATGCCGAGAGCCCGGGTCAGCTCGGGTCGCTCGGTGGCGGCGCGGATGATCATCCCGACCCGAGTACGGGCCAGGAGCAACCAAGCACCTAGCGAGACGAGTACGGAGAACACCAGCACGAACACCTGGTAGGCCGGGAAGTCGAACAACCCGAGGTCGACTGTGCCGCGGAGGCCGGCTGGTTGCGGATAGGGCTGCGGCTGCGAGCCGTACTTCATCCGCAGCAGATCCTGGAAGATCAGCGTCAGGCCGAACGTCAGCAGGAAGTTGTACAGCGGGTCCAGCGCGACCAAGCGGCGTACGAGCAATCGTTCCAATCCCATCCCGAACAGGCCGAGCACCACGGGAACGATCACCAGCGCGAGCCAGAAGTTGACGCCGGCCTCGTTGAGCAGGATGAACGCGCCGAACGCACCGAGCATGTAGAACGCGCCGTGGGCGAAGTTGACCACGCCGAGCATCCCGAAGATGACGGCCAACCCGAGTGCGAGCAGTGCGTAGAAGCTGCCGTTGACGAGTCCGTTGAAGGCGTGTTGAAGCAGATCGGTCATCCCTGGCCCATCTTGCAGGTGCTCTCGGACACCGGCTTGAACGCCTTGTCCGCGGGAATGGTGGTCACGATCTTCTCGTAGTCGTAGTCCTCCTTGACGTCGCTCTTCGGCTTCACCTCGGCGAGGTAGACGTCGTGGATGACGCGGTGGTCCTCGGCCCGGATCTTGCCGTTGCGCAGGAAGAAGTCGTTGATCTCCTTGCCCTCGAGGTTCTTCACCACGGCGTCCGACTCGTCGGTTCCGGCCGCCTGGACGGCTTCGAGGTAGTTCATCGCGGCCGAGTAGTTCCCGGCGTGGGCGAACGACGGCCGGGAGCCGGTCTTCTCCTTGAACTTGTCGGCCCAGTCGCGGTTCTGCTGGTCGAAGTTCCAGTACCAGGCGTCGGTGAATCTCGTGCCGGCCAACGCGTCCGGGCCGAGGGAGTGGATGTCGGTGATGAACATCAGGCCGACCGACAGGCCGACGCCCTTGTCCTTGAGCTTGAACTGGTTGTACTGCTTGACCAGGTTCACCAGCTCACCGCCGGCGTGCATGGTCCCCAGTACGTCGGGGTGCGCCGCGGGGGCCTGCAGCAGTTGCGACGAGAAGTCCCCGCTGGTGTTCGGGAACTCGGACGACTTCTTGCCGACCACCTTGCCGCCGGACGTCTCGATCGCCTTGGTGAAGCTCTTCTCCATGTCCTGCCCGAACGCGTAGTCGGGGTAGACGATGTACCAGTTTTTCGCCCCGGCCTCGGTCACGGTCGTCCCGGTGCCGTTGGCCAGCATGTAGGTGTCGTAGGCGTAGTGGAAGGTGTACTTGTTGCACTTGTCACCGGTCAGCGCGGTCGTCGCCGCGGTGATGTTGAAGTACAGCTTCTTCTTCGCCAGCGCCTGACTGGCCACCGCCAGCGCAGCTGATGAGGTCGGTACGTCGAGGATGATGTCGGCCTTCTGCCGGTCGTACATCTCCTGCGCCTTGGTGTTGGCCACCTCGGGCTTGTTCTGGTGGTCGGCGACGACCACCTCGATGTTCTTGCTGACGGCATCGTCGGCGTGCTTGGCCTTGAAGTCCTCGACGGCCATCTTGACCGCCTCGACGGCGTTCGGGCCGGAGAGCGCGCTGTAGATGCCGGTCTGGTCGTTGATGACGCCCAGCACGATCTTGTCGTCGCTGATCTTCCCGCCGCCACTGGATGGGCCGCCCGCCCCGCCGCCACAGGCTGCCAGCAGCGAGACGACCGCCAGGGTCGAGATCGCCGGGATGAGGTTTCGTCGCATCAGTTCTCCTCCGATGGTGGGGTCAGATCCCCGTCAGATGCCGAGGTACTCGAGCAGTTCGTGCTCGCGTTCCTTGACCTCGGCGTTGTCCAGCGTCTGCGCGACCCGGCCTTGGGCGAGCAGGTAGTGGCGGTCGGCAACGGTCGAGGCGAACCGGACGTTCTGCTCGACGAGCAGCACCGTCACCCCGGCCGCCTTGACGTCGCGCAGGATGTCGCCGATCTGGTGTACGAGCACCGGCGAAAGTCCTTCGGTCGGTTCGTCGCACAGCAGCAGCCGCGCGCCCATCCGTAGTACGCGGGCGATGGCGAGCATCTGCTGCTCGCCGCCGGAAAGCTTGGTGCCTGGGAACCTGCGGCGTTCCTTCAGCACCGGGAACGACTCGTAGACACGGTCCATGGACCACGCGCTCTCGTTGACGCCGGGTGGAAGTCTGAGGTTCTCCTCGACACTCAGGCTGGCGAAGATTCCGCGGTCGTCCGGCACGAGTCCGAGACCTCGACGGGCGCGCCGGTGAGTCGGCAGACCGGTGATGTCGGCGCCGTCGAGGGTGATCGTTCCTGCGGTCGGCCGGTGGAGTCCCATCAAGCAGCGCAGCAGAGTGGTCTTCCCGGCGCCATTGCGGCCGACCAGGGTGACGACCTCACCCGCTGCCACGTCGAGCGATACGTTCCGCAGTACTTGCGCCTCGCCGTACGACGCACTGATGCCCTGCACGCTAAGCAGCGGACTCACCGCCCAGGTAGGCCTCGATCACCCGCGGGTCGTTGCGTACTTCGTCGTACCTGCCCTCGGTCAGGATCCGGCCGAACTGCAGCACCGTGACCCGGTCGGCGAGGCCTGCGACGACGCTCATGTTGTGCTCGACGAGAACGACTGTGCGGTTCGTACGGATCCGTCTGACGAGCTCGACCGTTCGCTCGACGTCTTCCATCCCCATGCCGGCTGTCGGTTCGTCGAGCAGGAGCACAGCGGGATCGAGGGCGAGGGCGAGGGCTAGCTCGAGTGCGCGCTTCTGCCCGTAGGCAAGGGTTCCAGCCGGTACGTTGCGCTGCCTGGCGAGTCCGACCTCGTCGAGCAGCTCGCCCGCGCGGTCCCGGAACCTGGTCAGCACCCGGTCGGACACCCAGAACCTGTGGCCGAGCTTCGTCGTACCCATCAGGGCAAGCTCGACATGCTGCTGCAGCGTCAGCTGCTCGAACAGGTTGGTGATCTGGAAGGAGCGAGCCACACCCAGCCGCGCGATCCGTTCCGGCGACGAGCCGGTGATGTCGCGGCCGCCAAGCCTGATCTGGCCGGCGCTTGGCTTGAGGAAGCCGGTCAGCAGGTTGAACAGCGTCGTCTTGCCCGCGCCGTTCGGCCCGACCAGTGCATGCACGTCACCTTCCGAAACGGTGAGGTCGACCCGGTCGACGGCGGTGAAGCCGCGAAAGCTCTTGCTCAGTCCGGTGGTCGCGATCACCGCCCCGGAATCGCCTCCGGGCGCGTTGCTTGGATCCATGGATGGAACCTAGGTGCGCAGCGAACCACGTTCTATGTCGTAGGAGGACACACTGCTCGAGCAATCGGTGTGGCGGCCGCACAGGGGCAGCATGCCCCAACTCCACCCGCCCCCCTCGCCCGATACCCGAAGCCCGATCACCGTTCGTTCGGCCACTGGCGCCTTGCAAGCCGCCAGTGGCCGAACGAACGGTGATCGGGCGGGTAGGTCAGTTGGTGGAGCGGACGCCGGTGATGGCGAAGCGTTCGACGGATTGGAGGTGGCCGCCGGTTGAGGCGACGATCGTCTGGGCGGGGTCGGTTGCGCCCTGGAAGGTGACTCGGGTGGACCATGGTTGTTGGTCGCCGCCGGCGGCGAGGCAGCAGTAGGTGCCGATCGGCCGGCCGGATGATGGCTGCCGGATTTCTACTCGGATGGTTTCGTCCACGCCGGTGATCCGGCCGCTGACGGTGAGCGGTGAGGCCGCGGTTGCGCCGTACCGTGGGCGGTCCAGCGTGAGCGTGGTGTCGGCGGTGCCGACGACCTCCCAGGGCGCATCCTGACCCTGACCGATCCGGACCAGGTGGAGTACTGCGGCGACGCTGACGGGACCTTCAGCTGCCTGGTTGCCCACGGCGATCCGCGCATCGTCACCTCGGATCGAGCTGGACGCCACCTTGTTGACCTCGGAGAAGCCGAGGAAGCCGGTGGTGAAGGACAGCGCGGTCAGTTCCGCGTCCAGATGCCACGGCTGTTGCCCGCCCGCGCGGTACCTACGCTGCCAAGCGGCGGCCTCGGCTGTTGAGACGAACGGCCAGAGCGGCTGGTACGCGAACGGCCTCGGCGAGGCCGAGGGGCTAGGCGTCGGTGATGCTGTGCGTACCGGCGTGGTGGGCTCCGGGGTGGTTGGCTTCGGTGTGGGCGTGGCTGTGGTCGGCGGGTGGGTCGGCGTGGTACTCGCCGATGTCGTACTGGCCAAAGGCAACGGAACGGCGGGCTGGCCCGAGTCCGACTCGCCGCCGAGGAACACGACCGCGAGCCCGGACAGGAGCGCGGACACCAGCGTGACCGCGGCGGCCGCAGCGACGATGATCACTGAACGCGTACGCCGGGTTGTCCGCCGGCGCGGGTCCGGTTCGGGGCCGGGATCCTGGTCAGGGTCGCTCTGCGTCATGGCTGTCTCCCTTTGAATCGAGGAAACACCACAATCAGCGACCATGGCAGACCATCCCCGCAGGATTAATACAATTGATGTGCGAGTTCTCAAAATGCGCCGAACCGCACACATCGTGTGATTACCTGCCCGTACGGTGAATGATTCGCGCCTTCTGGCCGTGGGTGGCAACATCCCTGATATCAGCCTTTGGGGTGTGTCGATATGTCACGAGCCAAACGGGCAATACCGCACAGGAAAGCGTCGATCGTCACCGCCGTCGGGATTACCGGCGCGGCTGTCGTAGTGGCAGTCGCAATAGCTGCGCAGCTGCGAGCCGACGACGGCCCGAGCGCGAATCCGGCTCCGATCACCTCTGTGCAGACGAACGGCGCGCAACAGACTCCGACCGTCGCGCCGACACGGCAGAGCACGCCCACGGTCGTGGGTGCTCCAGCTGCCATCCGTGCCTGCACCGCCGAGGTCACCTCCACGGAAGCAGTCGTCAGCGCGACGCGCATCGCCGGATCCCATTGGCGAGAGCATGTGCAAGCGCAAACGGACCTGGTCGCCGGCAAGAACACCGAGGGCGATACCAAGGCGATCTGGAAGCGCACCCGCCTCGCAGGGCCGGCCGACACGGCCAGGCTCGGCGCGGCCATCGCAGCCCAACTCGGGACCCAAGGCAGTTGCGCCAAGCTCACTGGCCCTGCGGCGACTGCCTGCAGGCAACGGATTGCCGCCCTCGACGCGGCAGCCACCGCTGGACGCGCCGCCGCGGGCGACTGGGCGAGGCACCTCGCGATGATGGCTGCTCACGCGTCCGGCGACTTCGGCCCCGTGCACGCGCAGCAGGTCTGGATCGAGGCCTGGAGGGCTGCGCCGAAGAACCTCGACGCCTTCGCCCGGGCCGACGCGGCGCTGTCCAAAGCGCCGGCCTGCCCACCCTCCTGACCCTCATCACACCTGGGCTCCCCTGAGCCGAGGGAATTCGTGGGGAAGGTTGAGGGAAGGTGGCATTCCTAGCGTCGGCGGGGTCATGGTCCATCAACCGAACGGAGTCTTGCCATGACCGCAACGGTTCAACGGCCTCCACGCAACGGTGTCGACGTACCGACGCTGTTTGCCACTCTCGACGCGGTGAAGGGGGCGCCGGAGATCGCCCAGTTCCAGTTCCGGGCGAACAACGAATGGATCAGCGGCACCCATAGCCGCTCTGTCATCCAGGGCTTCTACGGCGCCGGACAGGAGGACATGTCGCGCACCGCCCCGTTCGCGTACGACGCCGACCATCCCGCCGTGCTCGTCGGGTCGAACCAGGGCCCGACCCCGGTGGAGTTCCTCCTGCATGCCATCGCCACGTGCCTCACTGCGGGCCTGGTGAACATCGCCGCAGCCCGGGGGATCACCCTGCGGCGGGTGTCGTCGACTGTCGAAGGTGACATCGACCTGCTCGGCGTACTCGGCCTGTCCGATGTGGTCCGCAACGGCTACCGGCAGATCCGCGTGCACTTCGACGTCGAGGGCGACGCACCGCCCGAGGAACTGGCGGCGCTCGTGCAGCGGTCCCGCAGCCGTTCCGCGGTGTACGACGTGCTTGTCAACGGCACCGATGTCCAGATCGATGTCAGCACTCCAGTGAAGCCATCGTGAATCCGCGGATCCGGACAGCCAATTGGGACGCCATCGTCGTCGGCGGCCGCGTCGCCGGAGCCTCGACCGCGCTGCTGCTCGCCCGCAGCGGCCTGCGGGTATTGGTCGTGGACCGTGCCCGCCGCGGCTCGGACACCGTGTCGACGCATGCGCTGATGCGCGGCGGAGTTCTGCAGCTGCGGCGCTGGGGCTTGCTGGACCGGGTGGCGGCGACCGGCGCGCCGCCGATACGCCGGGCGACGTTCCACTACGGCGCGGAGCCCATGGCGGTGTCGCTGAAACCGTATGCCGGTGTTGATGCCCTGTACGCGCCGCGCCGTACTGTCCTCGACGCCATACTCGTCGACGCCGCGGAGGAGGCCGGCGCGCGCTTCCGCTTTGGGCTGGCTGTCACAGACGTGGCGCGCGACGGCGCCGGCCGGGTCGTCGGTGTGGTTCTTCGCGACCATGGCGGGGCTACCTGGACCGAGCGCGCACGGCTGGTTGTCGGCGCAGACGGACGCGGCTCTGTGGTCGCTGGCCGGGTGGCCGCACCGACTATCGCGGCAGGCAGCCATGCTGGGGCGTACGCCTACGGGTACTGGCCGGCCGCGGACCTGGACGGCTATCACTGGTACTACGGCGACGCCTTGTCCGCAGGGGCCATTCCCACGAACGACGGCCTCGCGTGCGTGTTCGTCGGCGGCCCGCAGGACGAACTCGCCAACGCGACGCGCAACCACGGTCCGGCCGCCGCACATCACGGGCTGCTGGTGCGGCTCGACGCCGGGCTCGCCGACCTCACCGCGGCGGCGCCGTACGGGCCGGTGCGCTTCTTCCGCGGGATGCCGGCGCGGCTGCGTCGTCCGTACGGACCTGGTTGGGCGCTCGTGGGGGACGCCGGCTGCTGGGTGGACCCGCTCTCGACTCACGGGATCACCGACGCGCTGCGCGACGCGGAGTTGCTCGCCGCCGCCATCGTCTCCGGGTCGGCATCGGAGCGTGCGGAGGGGATCGCGCTTGCCGACTACCAGGCGCAGCGGGACCGCATGGCCCTGGCGATGCAGCCGATCGTCGATCGCCTCGCCTCCCACGAGTGGGATCTCGCCGAGGCCCGCCGGCTGTTGCGCGGGCTGTCCTCGGTGATGGCGGACGAGGTCGAGGCGATCCGCGGCTTCGACCTGGCGCCCACCCGCACCGCCTGACAGAGCCTGCGCCGGAGAAGGAGCCGACGTCGGATAGAGCAGACGTCAGACAGAGCAGACGTCAGACAGGGCGAGCGGGACTAGACTCGCGGATGGGAGAAGCGATGCGCGTCGAGATCGATCTGTTGGACGGCTTCGCCGTCCGGGTCGATGGGCGGGCCGTCCCCGCCGAGGAGTGGCGCCGCCGCCAGGCGGCGGCGCTGGTCAAACTCCTCGCGCTCGCTCCACGCCGCGCGCTGCATCGCGAGCAGGTCATCGACGCGCTGTGGCCCGGCACCGGGATCGACGACGCGGCGCCACGGCTGCACAAAGCCGCGTACTACGCCCGCCGCTCCCTGGGGGATCCGCGGGCGCTGGTCTTGGCCGGGGACTTCGTGTCCCTGTTCCCGGACGCCGAGGTAGTCGTCGACGCCGAGGTGTTCGAGCGGTGCGCCCAGCAAGCCCTCGCAACCCCGGTCGAAACCGGCAAAGCTGCGGGACCCGGCAAAGCAGCGGGACCCGGCAACGCGGACGGACCCGGCAACTCGGACCGACCCGGCAACGCGGATGGACGCGGCAATGCAGCAGGTGCGAACGGTGCGGCCGCAGCGACTGCGGCGGACCTGTGGGCCGGCGACCTGCTGCCCGAGGACCCGTACGAGTCGTGGCTGGAAGGCCCACGGGATCGGTTGCGTCAGCTGCATCAGGAGGTACTGCGCCGCGCCGGCCGGTGGGAGGATCTCGCCCTTGCCGATCCGGCCGACGAGGACGCCAGCCTGGCCCTTGCGCGAAAGCTCGCCGACGGCGGCGACCGTCGCGGGGCGCTACGACAGTTGGAGCGGCTGGAGCGAGCACTGCGCGGCGAGCTGGGTGTCACCCCGAGCCCGGCCGTCGCCTCGCTTCGCGCCGAGCTGCGCGCGCTTGACGCCCCGCAACCCGACGGCCAGGGGTCGCCGATCGGCCGCGACCCCGAGCTCGCCCGTATCGATAAGCTCATCGTTGCCGCGAGCAATGGCCAGGGCAGGACGCTCTTCGTATCCGGCCCCGCCGGCATCGGTAAGACCGCAGTACTGCGGTGGCTGGACCGGCGGGCCGAAGAGCGCGGGCTGCGCGTGGGCTTCGGCACGGCCGCCGCCATCGAGGGGGCATGGCCGTACGCGCCGGTGCTGGAAGCGCTCGCGGATCTGTGTCGTCGCCACCCGGCCCTGCTCGACGGCCTGGCTGACGAGTACCGCGTCGAGATCGAGGGCGCCCTGAGCGGCACCTCCCCGGACTGGACCGGCGAGAGCCGCCACCAGCGGCTGTTCGTCAGCGCGGCCGAACTGCTGCGGCTCGCGTCTTCCGGCGGTGGCGCCGTACTCGTCGTCGACGACGCCCATGACGCCGACGAGGCCAGCCTGCGGCTGCTGCACTATCTGTCCCGTACCGCGGTCGGCGAGCGGATCTTGATCGTGGTCGCGCACCGCCCCTGGCCGCTGCGTCCGGCGATGGACGCGATGCGCCGCAGCTTGATCGGCCGCGGTACGTCGGTGCCGTTGGACCTCGGACCCTTGGCCGACGAGGACATCCGCCGGCTCGCGGGCCGGGCCGTCGGCGAGGATGAGGTGCTGCTCGAGCGGGTGGTGAAGCTTGCCGGCGGCAACCCCTTCGCAGCGGTGGAACTGGCGCGCACGGCCGGGGCGGCGGACGACCGCGCCGGCCCGATGGGCGCGCTGGTACTCCGCGGTCTCAGCGGCGTCGCGACCGCGGCTCTGACGAGGGTGGCTGTGCTGGGTGGCTCGTTCGACACCGACGAGTACGTCGCCATGTCCGGCGTCGGAGAGGCTCCGGCGTACAAGCTGCTCGACGACGCACTCGCCGCAGGCGCGGTCGAGCGGACCGGCGCCGGCTACCGCTTCCGACACTCGCTCGTGCGCGACGCATTGCTGGACGGACTGCCCCCGCACCGGCTGCTGCCGCTCCATCGTCAGGCCGCTGACACGCTGCGCGGACTCGGCGCGTCTCCGGCACGGATCGGCCACCAACTGCTGCAGGCCGGCGAGGTCGGTGCTGCCGCGCCGTTCCTGCTCCAGGCCGCCCGCACCGACGCGGCCATCGGGGCCTACCGCGACGCGCTCGGGTTGATCGATCTGGTCCGCCAGGAAGTCCGCGCCCCCGAGCGCGGGCCGCTGCTCGCCCTGCGCGCGGACATGCTGTTGGCAACAGGGGACGCCGGCGCCGTGCTCGCCTACCGTGAGGCGCTCGGTGCCACAAACGACGCAGCAGAGCAGCGGCAACTGCTGCCACGGCTCGCCCGGGCTGCCACCTTCGCCGGCGACTACGCGACCGCGGCCGAGGCGCTCGACGGCCTGGAGCCGGACGGATCCGCCGGCGACGCCGCGCTGCTGCTCCAGCGCGGGATCCTGGCCTATCTGACCGGCGATCTGCCGGCGGCCGCCGCTGCCGCAGACGAGGCGCGCCGCCGGATCGGGGTGGCCGACCCCGGCGACTGGCGGATGTACGACCTGATCTCCTTGCAGGGCCTGATCGCGCACCTGCGCGGGGAGTGGTTTGGCCGGCTCGCCGTCGAGCTGCGCGCCGGTGCGCAACGGCCGGATCTTGCGCGGTCGATGTTCGACAGCCACCTGTGTGTGGCGGAGTTCCTGCTGTACGGACCCACGCCGTACGCGGAAGTGCTGGCGCTCGGTGCTACCCTGCGCGAGTCGGCGCGTCGATCCGGCGTACTGCGGGCCGTCGCGTTCGCGACCGCGCTGCGCGGTGAGGCCGCTTTGCTGTCCGGGGACCTGGCCCTTGCCGAGTCCGAGCTCACCGAGGCGACGCAACTGCACCACGACATCGCCTCGACCGCGGGGGAGGCCCACAGCCTGCAGCGGCTCGCCGAAGTGCGCCTTGCGCAGGGGGACCGTGCCGAGGCGACGCGGCTGTTGCACCGCGCGCTCCCGCTGGCCCGCTGGTCGTCAATCGCGCTGCACCTACTGCAGCGCGTGTACGGGACGATGATTCGCGCCGCGCCGGATGTGGACAGCGCCCGCGCCATCGTGGACCAGGCCGTGGCCGCCCTCGGCCAGGAAGACGCCTGCACCTTCTGCTCCATCATGCTCGCGGTGCCCGCCGCGACGGCCTGCGCCGACGCCGGCGATCTCGACGACGCTCGCCGGCACCTCGCCGCCGCCGAGCGGTCCGCCGCGCTTTGGAAGGGCACCGCGTGGCAGGCGGCGATCGCCGAGGCCCGGGCGCACCTGCACAGCGCCGAAGGCGACCGCGACGCAGCGCGCCGCCGGCTGGTCGAGGCCGCCGAACTCTTCACCGCCGCCGGCCAGCCGCTGGACGCCGACCGCTGCCTCGCCTGACGACCGCTGCCTCGCCTGGCGACCCGCGCCGATCCAGTACTCCGAAGTCGGCGTTCCACCCACCTGTCGAGGAAGCCGCGAGGAACCCCGACGGAATGCGACGGTCCTACCTTCGATCCATCGAGTCGGGCGGAGGAGGTGACACCGTGGTCGTCGAGCTGCTGGCGTGGTGCGGTGCCGCCCTGTCCTGCCTGCTCTGTATTCCACAGGCCGCGCGCACGATCCGCGAAGAGCGACTCGACGGCGTGTCCGCCTGCACCTACTGGATCATCCTGGCCAACGCCGCTGTGTGGGCTGCCTGGTCGTTGCTCACCGGCGAGCATGCCGCGGGGGCGCCGGCCCTGGTCAACGGTCCCGCCGCCGTCATCATCCTCCGCCGCCTGCTGGCCGCTCGGCACTCGCCTGAAGCAGGCAGAAGTCCTACGGGCTTCCGAGGCCGGCGTTGCGGGCTTGGATTATGGCGGTGGAGCGGTCGGCGACGTTGAGTTTCGTGAAGATGCTGGAGACGTTGTTGGCGACTGTCTTGGAGGCTAGGGAGAGGCGTTCTCCGATCGCGGCGTTGGAGAGGCCTGCGGCCAGGAGGTTGAGGATTTCTCGTTCTCGGGTGGTCAGTTCCGGGAATGGGTCGGCGGTGGGCGGGGGTGTGGAGAAGAAGGAGAGGACTCGGCGGGCTACGCCGGGGCCGAAGATTGCTTCGCCGGCGGCTACTGCGCGGATGGCTCGGGCGATCTCCTCCTGTTCAGCGCCTTTGACGAGGTAGCCGCGGGCGCCGGCGCGCATGGCGGCGAAGACTGAGTCGTCGTCTTCGAACATGGTGAGGACCAGGACGGCTACCGCGGGCGCAGTACGAGCGAGTTCGCGAGTTGCGGCGAAGCCGTCTAGGTCGGGCATCTGGAGGTCCAGTACTGCGACGTCGGGGTGGGTGGTCACGACCTCGCGGATGGCTTCTCGGCCGGTGGAGGCGACGCCGACTACCTCGATACCGGGGAGCGAGGCGAGAAGGGCGGCCAGGCCGGCGCGGACTACAGGATGGTCGTCAGCCAGAACTACTCGGATCACTTCGGGCGCGGACTGGGTCATTGCGTCACCGCCGTGGGGGCGGTGGGCGTGGCAACGGTGGGGAAGGTTGCCTTGACCAGGCCGCCGGTGGGGGTGGGGCCGGCAACCAAGTGACCGCCTAGTTCGGAGGTGCGTTCTCGCATGGCGGTGAGGCCCACGCCGGGGAGCCAAGGGGAGGTGGGGGAGCCGTTGTCGGTGATCTCGACTTCCAGGCAGGTGGTGTAGCGGACTGAGAGAACCGCGGTCGTTGCGCGGGAGTGGCGCACTACGTTCGTCAGCGCCTCTGTGGCGATGCGGTACGCGGCAACCTCCACGGCGGCGGGCAAAGCAGGTAGGGCGTCTGCCGAGACGTTGACGGAGACAGAAGCGCCGTCGGCTCGCCAGGAGAGTTGGTCGGCTCGTTGGCGGAGGGCTTCGACCAGACCGAGTTCGTCGAGGGCGCGTGGGCGGAGGTCGTCGACGAGACGGCGTACGTCGGCGATCGCGGTACGGGTGTCCGTTCGCAAGGTGCTGAGGAGTTCCGAGGCGCGCTCGGCGTCGACCGGGATCAGGTTCGCGGCGGCGTCCGCGGTGAAGGCGACGCCGGTCAGGGTAGGGCCGAGGCCGTCGTGGAGGTCGCGGCGGAGGCGGCGGCGTTCCTCCTCGCGCGCGGCGACGAGGTTCTCTCGGGAGGCTTGGAGATCAGCGGATAGCTGAGTTGCGTGTACGGCGACGGCCAGCGGGACGGCGAGGAGGTTGAGGACGTTGCGGTCGGCTGTGGACAAGGCGGATTCGCCAGGGCGGAGGCCGACGAGGAGGGAGCCGACTGTGGTGCCGCCGTAGGAGAGTTCGACCGCGACGACGGTGCTGGGGAGTCCTGAGGACGCGAGGATACTCTGCGATGGGGAGGTGATGATGGCGGCGTACGGGAGGCGGAGGGCGGAGCGGATGGCTGCGACGACGCCTGGCATGCCTCCGGTGGCGCCGGCTGCGAGTTCCTCGCCGATCAAGGTCACCACTCGTGCGGGGTCGCGGCGGTCGCCGTACATGGCTCGGTCGACCATTCGCTGCAACCTAGGCAGAACGGGCGCGATCAGTAGCGCCACGAGCACCGTGACGAAGGCTGAGCGGCCGAAGCGGGACGAGATGAAGGAGTCGGTCAGGGCGACCAGAGCGACGTATGCGCCGACGGCAACGAGGGAGAGGAGCGCCCAGGTGAGTGCGCGGGAGACCACCAGACGGATGTCGAGCAGTTGCTGGCGCACGATCGCGACAGCGACCGCCACCGGGATCAGCGGAATCGCCAGCAGCACGAAGATCGGAGTACCGGTCACCAACGCCCACGGAATCATGAACGCCAGCATCACAATGGTTGCAAGGAGCAACCAAAGGAGTTGGCGGCGGCCGGTCTCGGGGGCGCGCCGATAGCGGACGATCAGGCTCGCGATCGCCAGACCGTAGACGAGCAGCCCACGGATCTCGGTTGCCGTCCACAACGGTTGGAGGCTGTCATACGAAGGCAATAACAGATAACCCCTGGGCCCGCCGTCGAAGAGCGGTTCGGCGTCGCCGCCCATCTCCACAGCGAACAGTGGCGCGGTGACCACGATCGCGATCGCCACCCACCGCCAGCGAGGCGATACCAGCCGTCCGTCGGGGAACAACAGCAACGCCAGAGGCAGGAACAGGGCGATCGACCACGGCCAGGACCACATGATCACGGTCGCGACCAGCCGTTGGAGTTCCACCGGCGCCGACCCGTCGTACAGGGCCTGCAGAAGAGGGGCGCCGACGGCGGTGGTGGCGTGACCGATGCCGTCGGCCACGAACAGCCAGCCGATCGGGTTCGACGGGCGGTGCCACGCGATCACCGCGCCGCAGACGGCGAACGTCAATCCCATCAGCCCATTGGTGACGAAGAAGCTGTCCAGCGCGGTGTCGAACGACCAGCCGACCACCACGGCCAGCACGAGCCCCACGACGACCTCGATGACGGCGAACGTACCGAGCCCGGCCGCCAGCCCCCGCCGGACCCCGCGCTCACGTACACCGGGCAGGCCGCGATCGGTCGTTCGACCCGCTGCCGCGCCTGGTCCTCCCGTCATGTGCATCAGTGTGCCCCCGGAAGTGTCCCGGCGTCCCGGGAACGCATTCCCGATCCGGCCGGGCGACCTCCCGCCGACCGGTGAACGCCCACCCAGGCGCCAGGGTTCGCCCAGGCTCGACGTTGGTTGCGAGGCCTCAGACGAGGGGCCGCAGTTCAAGGGGAGGTTCTGATGTCTCGTACGTTTCGCGCCGGCCTGATCGTGTTCGGGGTGCTGTCGGTGGGTGATTTGGCCGGGCCGCTGCTGACCGATGGTGAGCACCCGCCGATGTCTGTCGCGCTGATCGGTTCGGCTCTCGGGCTGATCAGCCTCGTCCTGGTGGTGCTCGCCTGGCGCGGTGCCCGGCGGGCCGTAGTACCGCTCATCGTGCTGAGGTTGCTGTCGGGCCTGAGCGCGGTACCGGCCTTCTTCGCAGGCGACGTACCGGCCGCGGCGATGGTTGCTGCCGGCGTCACGATCGCGCTCTCTGTGATCGGTACTGCGTTGCTGCTGGTGCCCGCGCGCGAGCTGGTAGGTGCGCGATGACCACGACAGCGACCCGTACTGCGAACGTGGCTGACGTCCGCCCCGCGAGCAGGTGGCTCGCGGCGATCGTGTTGCCGATCGGGCCGGCCGCGGTCGCAGTACTGCGGTATGTCTTGCCCTATGACACCACCGACGATGCGGCGACGATCACCGCGAAGACGATAGGCGCGCAGGGTCGGATGTCGGCGGTGCTGTGGCTCGGGTTCATCGCGGTTCTGACGCTCGTACCGGCCGCGTTCGCGGTGGGGCGGCTGACCAGGCGGCGGGCTCCGAGGCTGACGGTGATCGCGCTGTTCCTGCTGGTACCCGGGTATCTCTCGCTCGGGTGGCTCGCCGCGGAGGACCAGATCGTGTGGTCCGGAGCCCAGGCAGGGGTGAACGCTGACCAGATCACCCGGCTGGCCGAGGCCATGCACCCGTCGGGCGAGGTGGCTGCCGCGTTCTTCGTGCTCGGGCATGTGCTGGGGACGATCTTGATCGGCGTGGCGATGTGGCGGGCACGAGTGGTTGCTCGGTGGGCGGCGATCGCGGTGATCGTGTCGCAGCCGATCCACTTTATGGCCGCGGTGGTCGTGCCGAATCACACGCTCGACCTGGTCGGCTGGGGACTCCAGGCAGTCGGGTTCGCCGCGGCGGGGTGGGCGATCCTTCACCTGGCCGACGACGAGTGGGACCTGCCGCCGGCCCTGCCCGTGGGGGCTTAACCGGCTCATCGCATTTGGGGGTGTGGTTGGGGTTTGAAGCCTCCGGCTCCGAGCAGCGATCTGGCGATGTAGTTCGTCGGGTTGCGGAACATGAGGGCGGAGCCGCGGAGGTGCTCGAGCCGTTGGCCAGTGGCTTCCAGGTCGAGCTCGTCGAGGCGGCAGAACTCCGTGAGGTCAGGGCACCGAAGGTAGCGTGGGCCACGTCAAGGTCTTCCGTCGGACGGTGAGCGTAGGGTCCCCATCGTGGAAGATCCTCGACGCCCAGCCCCAGACCGCTGCGCACCTCGACTCCACCACCCTCAACTGCGCAGAGCCACGTTCCCTGCCCACACTTCAGGAGCCGACGATGGATAACGAGATTCAGCTGATCAGTGACGGCGATGGGCTGGCGGTCATCGGGAATCCGACGGCCGTCGAACGCTTCCTCGTCTCTGAGGGACTGCCGTCGAAGGACCTCGGACTGCAACGGCTCGGATCTGTCCTCAGTACCGGGGCTGGAGCCGCACAGGCCGGTTCCGAGATTGCAGCCAACTCAGGTCGCTGGGTGAAGCTGACCAAGGAGTCCGCCGAGGCTCTCAACAAGTTCAGCCTGATGAAAGGTTCGAGCCCGGGCGTCGGCCGTGCTGTGTTGACGGATCGCGGCAAGATCAAAGGATTCGTCGAAATCGTGAAGGGGCCCGGAACGCTTCTGGCCAATCCGGCGGTTTTGGCTGGTGCTGCCGGGATCATGGCGCAGCTCGCGATGCAGCAGACCATGGATGAGATCACCGACTATCTCGCCACGATCGACGAGAAGGTCGACGACGTGCTCCGCGCCCAGAAGGACGCTGTGTTGGCGGACATGATCGGCGTGGACTTCGTGATCGACGAGGCCATGACCATCCGGGAGCAGGTGGGCCGGGTCTCCGAGGTCACGTGGTCGAAGGTGCAGGGCACCACGATGACGATCGCACGAACTCAGGCGTACGTGTTGCGTCAACTCGACGCGGTCGCGGAGAAGATGGAGCGCGAGTCCAAGATCGGTGAGCTCGCCAAGACGTCCAAGGAAGCGGAGTCCAAGGTTCAGGAATGGCTCGCCGTTCTGGCTCGATGCTTCCAACTGCAGGACGCGATGGCCGTGCTCGAACTCGATCGGGTGCTGGATGCGTCTCCGGAGGAGCTGGACCGGCATCGCCTCGCACTCCGGGTTGCCCGTAACAACAGGTTGGAACTCATCTCACGGAGCACCGAGCGCCTGATGGCCCGCATGGACACGGCCGCCGGCACGGCCAACACAAAGGTGCTGCTGCACCCGACCACCTCTCGGGATGTGGTGCATTCGAGCAACCATGTCGCGAACGCCGTCGTTGACTTCCACGGGCGGCTCGGGATCGAGCGCGGCCGACAGTCATTAGAGGCGAGACGATGGACGGAAGCGGCCACGGAGGTGAGGGACAAGGCGCTCGAGACAGGGGCAGACGGCGTCGATGCCGCCAGACGCCTCGGCGACGAGACCCTCGACCGGGCCAAATCGGCGACAGGCAAGCTCTCCAACCGGATCACCGATCGAGCGCTCCGTCGGCGCAGGGACGAGAAACGCGACGAGGAAGACTGAGTGGGCGCCGACCGTCAGCCACGTGGCCTCTCCGGTTGCACTGGACCAGTGAGTCTCTGCGAAGAGCCGCTTAACCGCCCGATTCGTCCGGCGACACGTCGAGGTGGTCCGGAGGGAAAGGACCTGTCCGAGGTGTTTTCGCCGGACGAATCGACGCCTGGCAGCGTCAAGTTGTCCGACCTGGACACGCAGAATACGGCCCGGCTGGCCGCGGTACTCGACTTCCGCGCCATGTACGCCATAGCACCAGCGAAGCCCTACCGCCGCGCTGTTTCAGTCGGAGTCCGCGACTCGAAATGTGACCTTGGTGGCGGGAAACATGCTGGCCAGGCGCGACAGAGTCTGTTCAGTGTTGAGACCCCACATCCGGATCAGTACGTAGGTCCTCGCCTCGGACGTATCGACCAGTGGGTCGTCGGTGAAGTATCGAGGTAGATCGAGGGTCGGCTCCTGCTCAGCAAGGAGCCGACGGACCTCTTCGGGGTCGGTGGTAACCCCAGGTAGCACTTTCAGTTGCCGGGGTTTCATCAGTGATTTGATCTCCGCCAGCGGTGCTCCGCGTTCAACCAGCTTCTTGACCATCAGCAACATCGCATTGCGCTTGTTCTGGTCCGGCAGCTCCACACCATCGACAATCACGTGGTAGCGGCTGAAATCCCGACCGTCTGAGCGTGCGGCCCGCTCCCGTGCCGTGTCCTTGCGCTGCAACCGGACCTGGTAGTCGCCCGCCTCCGGCAGCGGGATGAGTTGCTGGATATCGATCAACACCCGTCCGTCCAGCTCGTAGGGCACCAGCCGGATGCAGCGAATGTCCATGCCCTCGAAACGGTTCAGCCAGAGAACCGCAGTGGTGATCTCGCGTCCGAATCCAGCCGATACGAGCATGATCCGTACATCGGTGGACAGGTCCGGATCGCCCGACCCGTCGACCTCCAGGAAGGTGGCAATCTCGGCGCGAGCGTCGATCTCGTCGTTCGGTCGCTTGTCGGCCCAGTACTTCGCGTAGGCGGCGGCTGCCTCGTCGATACTCATGGAGGAGACCATCGCCGCGTATCGCAGCGCCTGGAGTTCCATGTGCCCACCGGAATCGGTCCGCTTGAGCTCGATCACCACCAGGCGGCCGTCGCGGTCGAGAGCGAGGATGTCGATCCGTCGGTTCGCGTCCTCCCAACCGCCGAACTCCTCTGCGATGACCAGCAGATCCTCGCCCAGTACCTTCGGATCAGCCGCGATCAGGCGCTGCAGATCCGCGCGTTCGTACATCCCGAGTGCGGAGAACGCACCCGGTGCGCGTTCGGCCAGGCCATCGTCCGTCACTTCGTAAAGCGCCATGGTTCCTTCCGTGGATTGACCTCGTCGCGTTCAGGCCCAGATCGCACTTGGCCAGCCGTCTGCGAATGTCTCAGGAGGGTTGGGCAGCGAGGTGGCTTCGCCGGCCGCAACGCGGCGTGCGGACCAAGCGGCCGCGCCGGCGTCTAGTACGTCGTCGACGCCGACTGCAAGCCCCGACAGACCCAGTTCTCCGGTGAGGTGGATTCCTGCGTCCTGCAGCAACGCTCGCCTTCGCTCCACGCCGGCCCAGGTCGACTTTCGGACCGTCAGTGGTCTGCCGGCCAAGAAGGCGAAGCTGACCTCAGGATGGACTTCGACAACCTGCATGGTGGCTTGGCGCACCCATTTGTCGATCTCGAACAGCTTCACCCGTAGGCCGTAGGCCTGAACGGAAAGTCCTTGTCCGGCGTGATCGCGGTTGACCTCGACCGCCTCGGGATGAGTAGCCGCCAACAGGGCAGCTCTGACGGGTGTTGTGAATACAGACGATGTCAATGGACCGATCGCCGCCCGCGCAAGCAGGTCGGCCCTGCGTGGCCCCTTGTCCGGCAGTCCGATGGGCATGTCTATCGCCACGGTTGCGAGTGGACCGCTCAATTCAGCGTGTGCGACCAGCGCATCGATGGTCGCTGCGACCCGGACATCAAGGCGATCGTCGTCCAGCAGCACACCTACCCAGCCGGCTTTGCAGGCGTCGACACCGAGCACTCGCGTCATAACCCCCCGATCAACAGTTCGCTGCATTCTGTCGCACGATCGAGCGGGCTGTCACTGGCCGGGATGAGCCAGAGGCCCTAGACGCCGTTCTGTTTGAGGAAGGCGACCGATCTGGTCATGGAGAGGGGCCAGGCGGCGGCGAAGGCGTGTTCTTCGCCGGGGTAGGTGAGGAGGGTGGCGTTCTTGCCGGCTGATTTCAGGGCGGCGAGGGTGTCTCTGGACCAGGATGGGGGGCAGGTGGAGTCGGCTGTGCCGTGGTGGATCTGGACCGGTTCGGTGACTCGGTCGAAGAAGTTCACGGGGGAGACGTTGCGCCAGAAGGTCGGGTTGCGGGCTGGTTCGCCGTGGGTGCGGAGGATGGCGGTGGCGTCCGCGCCGTCCTGGCGGGTCCAGCGGTTGAAGTTGTCGGCTGTGTCGGAGCTGACCGGGGCGTACACGATGGCCGCTTTCACCAGGCCTGGTTGGGCCACGAGGACGTTGTAGGTGACACCGCCGCCCATTGATCGGCCGAACATGCCGACGCGCTGCGGGTCGACGTACGGCGAAGCCTTCAGCGCGAGTACTGCGTTGATGGCGTCCTCGGTGTAGCCAAGGCGGAGGTTGACCTCGGAGCGCGGGTCCTTCGACGACTGTGCGTGATTGCGGTAATCGGTGTGCAGTACTACGTACCCGCGGCGGGCGAGGTAGTCCTGCTCGCGCATCAGGCCGCGGCCGTTCGTGTAGATGCCGAGATCGATGTGGCCGTGGTTGAGCACCAGTCCGGGATGCCGGCCGGGGGTGCGCGGGACGTTCAGGATGCCGGAGATCGTCAACGTGCCGCTGGTGTAGGTGACGAAGTACCGCGTGTACGCCTCGTTGCGGGCGAGCACCCGGCCGAGGCGGAGGTTGGAGCCGTTGTATTTCTTAGTCATCAACGCCTGCAGCGACACGGGGTTCACAGGCGAAGCGGGCGTTGGTGTCGCGGACGGCCGAGGCGTCGCCGGCGCAGAAGTGGCCGGTACAGAAGTATCCGGCGAAGGGCTGAGCGGTGACGACGAGGCCGAGGGAGTCGGCTCCGGAGCGGAGGCGTCGTCCGGGGAACACGCGGCCACAGTCGCTAGACACAGCGCTAGTAACCCAGCAACTGACAACCTGCGGTGCCCGCCCATACCCCCAATACTGCCGTCCACGGTCAACTGACGTCCGGTTCCGCCATTGAATAGCCGCTGGCCATGCTTTGATAGTTCGCTCGCACCTGCCGTAGCTGCACGGCTGACTGCGCGCCTCAGTCATAGGGACATGTCAGGAGAAACTACGGATGACCGCATGGATCGTACGGGGCGGCCTACACGGCGAGCGCGAGCCGTGGGCGCTCGACCACTCATTCGCTGGTGGCGGTTTCCACGAAGTTCCGGATCTGGCTGCGCATACGAACAGGGAGGCCATCGCGTCCCTGGTCGGCTCGTCGTTCCCGGCTGACTCGCATCCTGGCAGGCTCGCAAACTACACCGGCCAGATGCTTGCGCTCCGTACGTCGATTGTTCCCGGCGATGTCGTCGTGATGCCGATGAAGACTCGCAAGCGCATCGCCATCGGCATTTGTGTCTCCGGCTACCAGTACCGTGCCGACGAGCCGGATCCGACCCGTCGCCACACGATCGGGGTGAATTGGGCAAACGTGGACGTCTCACGTGGTGCTCTGAAGGACGATCTACTGAACACAGTCAACGGCGCAATGACGATCTTCCGTGCGACGAAGAACAACGCGGAGGCGCGGCTGCGTGCGGTCATGGAAACGGGCGTCGACCCCGGTTCTGCAGTTCTGGCAGCAGGCCCGATCAGCCATCCGAATGGTTCTGTGGGAGCCGAGCAAGCCGTGCAGGTCGCCGACGTGACGGATCCGACCAGCGCCCCGACGTTGCAGGCCATCCGCGACCGGGTCCGCACTCATCTCATCGAAAACTTCGGTGGGCACAAGCTGACCCACCTGATTGCTGACATCCTCCGGACGGAGGGCTACACGTGTGATGTATCGCCTGAGGGACCAGACTTCGGCGTCGACATCATCGCTGGTCGTGGCCCGCTCGGCCTGGACTCACCGACCCTCATCGTCGAGGTCAAGTCTGAAGCGGGTCAGATCGGAGCGCCGGTCGTCCGCGGGTTGCAGGGTGCGATGGCGTCGAACAAGGCGGATCAGGGACTCCTTGTTGCTTGGGGTGGCCTGAACAAGCAAGTTCAGACCGCCATCCGCACAGACCGTCTCACCATCCGGGTGTGGGATTCCGAGGAAGTTCTCGACCATCTGTTTGCCGCGTATGAGCGCCTGCCCGATGCGTCGAGATCGTTGATTCCACTCAAGAAGGCATGGGTTCTCGACGAGGACTCGGATGCTTGAGTCGGGCCGGTCTGCATCCGTCCGTTCAGTTGCATTCTGTTGACAGGACCAAGTTGCGTCCGAAGAACCTGGGTTCAGGGCCCTCGGTTCTTCGGACGCAACGGTTTCAGGGGTCAGCGTTTGACCGTCAGGGTGCCGGTGAGGGGGCCGAGGGTGATCGTGTGGCTGCCCACGGCGGTCGGGCGGACGGTGAAGCTGAGCCTGGTGTCCTGGGCGGTCTTCAACCGCACGGTCTGCCGTTGGGCAACCGAGCCGTTGACCTTCAGTACTGCGTCGTACGAGCCGGTCGCTTCGCCGACGTTCTTCAGCCAGGCGGTGACCTGGGTCGACTTGCCGGGCCGGACCGTCGACGGGCTGAACGAGAGGTCGGTCAGGGCCCAGCGGGGCGCCGGGCCGGCGATCAGGTCGTGGACGAAGATGTCCGAGCGGTGGTTGGTGTCGCCGCCGACCAGGTTGCCGGAGGTGCTCTGGAAGGACACGTAGCGTCCGTTGCCACTGATCATCGGGAGCTCGGATCGGCCGTCTCCCTGGACCTGCTGCGGGCCGCTGGAGACCAGCGTCGTGGTGTGGGCGGCCAGGTCGCGGACGAAGATGTCCGGCTTGGCGTTGGTGTCGCCGGCCACGAGGTTCGTCGCGTCACTGTAGAACGCGACCTTGTTGCCGTCGGCGCTGATCGAGGCGGCGAACGACCAGTTGTTGCCGGCCTCCCCAGAGCCTGAGGCCGACGCCAGTTCGGTGGTTCCGGTCTGCAGGTCGTAGACGTACAGGTGCATGTTCCAGTCGGGTGCACTCATGTTGGCGAAGGCAACCTTCCGGCCGTCGGCGCTCAATACCGGCGAGGAGTTCTCGCCAGGCCGCGACCCGGCGATCCGTTGGGTGGTACCCGTCTGCAGGTCACGGACGAACATGTCCCGCTGATCCGCGACGTCGTCGGTGACGAGGTTGGTCGCGTCGCTGACGAAGGTGACGTACCGGCCGTCCGCGCTGATCGACTGCTCTCGTGAGCCACCGTTGCCGTTGGCACCGTCCAGCGCGACCGATAGCAGCTTAGTAACGCCGGTCTGGCGGTCACGCAGGAAGATGTCGGTCTGACCGTTGGTGTCACCCGGGACCAGGTTGGTCGCGTCGCTGTTGAAGACGACGTACCGGCCGTCCGCGGTGAACGACGGCGGCGACGACATGTTGTCCGCCGGTTCGCCGTTGAGCCCGACGGAGATCAGTTCGGTCTTGCCGGTCGTCCGGTCGTGGACGAACGAATCCGCCTGGCCGTTGGTGTCCCCGGGCACCAGGTTCGACGCACCGCTGTTGAAGCCGACGTACCGGCCGTCGGCGTTCAGCGTGGGGGAGAGGGAGAAGCTGTTGCCCTGCTCGCCCGACGACGAGATCGAGACCCGCTCGACCGCGCCGGTCTTGCGGTCGGTCACGAAGATGTCGAGATCGTTGTTGGTGTCGTTCGGGATCTGGTTCGAGGAGGCGGTGGCGTAGGCGACCACGCTGCCGTCGTCGTTGAGCTCGGGCCACCAGATGTCGGAATTGCCCTGCAGGCCGGCGACCGAGGTCGACACCCGCTCGGTCGGGAACGGCTTGGGCAGCGCGAGATCCGCCCGGCCGTGAGTCCGTACTGCGACCGTGGCCGGCGGGGTCCGCGAGATCCCCGGAGCGTTGGCGACCACCTGGTACGAGCCCTCGGGAACGTCGCGAATCGTGTATCGCCCGTCGCGAGAAGTCGTCGCGGACAACTTGTCCGGCACGTTCTGTACCTCGACGGTCGCGCCCGGCACCGTCGTACCGGTCGGGCCGTAGACCACCTTGCCCGAGATCGTGCCCCAGCGCGTGCGATCGAGCGAGACCCGTACATCGGTCAGGCGGTCGGAGCGGACCTCTGCGGATGTGAAGATGCTCTTGTAGCCGAACCGGGACAGGTCGAGGCGGTAGTTGCCAGCGGCAAGTCGAAGTTCGAAGTGCCCGGTCGAGTCGGTGACGACCTTGCGTCCGGTCGGCAGGGTGACCGTGACTCCGGTCAGCGGCTTGCGCGACTTGTCGTCGGTGACGACTCCCCGGACCCCGCTCTTCAGCCCAGCCTCGGTGACCGCGGCGAGGGCGTTGATCCGGCCACGGCCGACCCGGTCATTCGGGACCTGTCCGTACCGCGTGTCGGCGAACGCAGTACCGATGAGGATGTCGAGGGCCTCGTCGACTGTGAGCTCAGGCCGTGCCTGCAGCATCAGGGCGACGGTGCCGGAGACGTGTGGGGTTGCCATGGAGGTTCCGCTGAGGTCGCCGTAGTTGCCGCCTGGAAGGGTCGAGAAGACGTCTACGCCGGGGGCGGAGATGTCCGGTACGACGAAGGACTCAGGCCACTCGGCCGGAGCGTCGACCCAGTCGGTACGGCGTACGGTGCCGCCGCAGGACCAGTCCGGGACATCGTCGTTCACGTCGGTGGCTCCGACCGCGACCGACTCGTAGATGTTGCCGGGGCTGGAGGACCCGCCCTCGAGGCATTCGTTGCCGATGGCAAAGGAGGGGAAGACGCCGGCGCGGTAGATGTTGCGGACCGGCTCGATCATCTCGTCCTCGAAGCCCTCCGCGCCGAGCGACATGCTGACCACATCCGCGGGCTCACCGGCGGGCTTGCCGTCGGCGTCGTACGGCGCGATGGCCCACTCCATGCCGGCGATCACCTGGGCGAGGGAGCCGGAGCCGTTCGGGATCACCAGGCCACCCATCAGTTCGGCACCGGGGGCGACGCCGACCTGCGTGCCGGACGCGTTGCCGCCGGCAATGGTGCCTGCCACGTGGGTGCCGTGGTAGCTGCTGTCGTGGGGCTGCGAGTGCACCGGCTCACCGCCGGTACCGAACTCCATCCAGCCGCCGGGGTACTCCGGGTTCGAGGCGTCCGCGCTGACCAGCTTGCCGGCCAGGTCCGGGTGGGTGACGTCGATACCGGTGTCGAGGATGGCGACCCGGACGCCGTCGCCGTTCAGGCCGCGCTCGGACTGGACCTTGTCGGCGCCGATCTTGGCCAGACCCCAGGTCGACGTCTCCGCCGCGGCCTTGGCCGCCTTGACCGGCTTCTCCTCCGGAGCCTTGAACTCGAAGTTGGGGATGATGCGATCGACCAGCGCGATGCCGCTGAGGGCGTCGAGGGTCTCGGGCTTCGCGCGGACCAGCACCATGTTCTTCAGCCAGAACGTGCTGACGACCTCGTCGCCGTGCGCCTGGACGGTGTCGATCACCGGGTTCTGCAGGTCCTTCGCCTGCTTCTCGAGCTCCGCCGGCATCTGCTCGGGCGCGGCCGTGGGGGCGGGCTGTGCACCGAGGACGACGGCTGCCTCGATCCGGCCGTCGCTGGAGCGGCTCGTCTTGGCCTTATCGAGCAGCGAGCGGTCGATCTTGCCGGGCTGCGGCTGCCCGACCTCGGCCACCCCGCGCATCGACGTACCCATCGAAGTGGCCATTGACGTACCCATCGGGGGCGCGGCCGCGGCGGGGGACAGCGCCAGGGTTCCGGGTAGCAGCAGGGACGCGGCCACCCACCATCGGCGGTGGACGGGCAGTGACATGTGTTCTCCTCGAGCCGGGCGTGCGGCAATGACGGGCCGCGGCTGGTGGCCGGGTCCGGGTCGTGGCGCTGCCGGTGGTTGGACGGAAGGGCGAGCCGGTCGTGGTGGTGACCAGCGTCAAAGAACATTGGCATTCGATCTATGCACTGACAAGCTGTTCCGGCGGCGACTTCCGGTCACGTGGCGGGTCTACGACACCCCGGATGACGGCGCGGCACCACAGCAGAGAGCGGCGGAACAAGGAGGACGGCAGTGCTGGAGACGATCGGGCTGAGCCCACCGGACGAAGAGGTCTACCACGCCTTGGTCCGCCGCTCGCAGGCCACGGTCCCCGAGCTCATGGGGGACACCCGTACTCCGGAGGCGACCGTCCGCCGCTCTCTGAACCTGCTCGTCGACCTCGGTCTGGCGACTCGCTCCAACGGCCGGCCGGCGCGGTTCATCGCCGTGTCGCCCGACAGCGGGCTGGAGACGATCCTCCGGCAGCGGGAAGGCGAGTTGCACGACGTCCGCTCGCACGTCCGGACCTTGATGGAGATGTATCGGGCCGGCGCGCGGTTCAACCACCCCGGCGAGCTGGTCGAGGTGGTGTCGGGCCGGGACGAGGTGAACCACCACTGGGTGCAGATGCAGCAGAACACCCGGTCGGAGATGCGCGGCTTCGACCGCCCGCCGTACGCCGCTCCGCAGGCTCACTCCGAGTCGAACCCGGTCGAGCTTGAGCTGCTGAAGCGGGGAGTGAAGTACCGGGTCATTTACGACAAGAGCGTGCTTGAGCTGCCTGGGTGGCTGGAGGACGTGACGCGGGGGATCCGGCACGGCGAGCAGGCGCGGATCGCCGCGGATCTGCCGATGAAGCTGGCGATCTCGGACGACCGGCTGGCGATCATCCCGTTGCTCCGGACCGGGGACGACGCGGTGACGGCGTCGTACCTGATCCATCCGTCGCCGCTGCTGGATGCGGTGGTGGCGCTGTTCGACCTGGCCTGGGAGCGCAGTGTGCCGGTGCGCCTGACGACGCCGGGACTGGCGTCCGTCGAAGAGGTCGGCGAGGGGCTGACCGATGACGAGGTCAAGCTGCTGACGCTCCTCGCGGCCGGAGCGACCGACAAGGCAGCCAGCCGCGCCCTGGGCTGGAGCGAGCGCACGGTCCAGCGCCACGTCATGAAGCTGTCCCAGCGGGTAGGCGCCCAGACCCGCTTCCAGCTCGCCATGGAAGCCACCCGCCGCGACTGGATCTGATCCCGCCGCAGTTGTATGCTCGTGCATCATTTGCGCACGCAAGGAGTCGTCGTGTCGTTTCTCTTCCTGCTGGGGAGCAGTCGTCCGGGTGGCAACACCGAGGCGCTCGCGCGGCTGGCGGCCGAGCACCTGCCCGCGGACGTCGACCAGACCTGGCTGCAGTTGAGCGAGCTGCGGCTTGATCCGTTCCGGGATGTCCGGCACGACGGCGACGGCGTGTACCCACCGGCTGTCGGTGACGAGCAGGTGCTGCTGGACGCGACGCTCGCTGCGACGGACCTGGTGATCGCGTCGCCGCTCTACTGGTTCAGCGTCTCCACGAGCGTGAAGCTATTCCTCGACTACTGGTCCGCGTGGATGCGCGTGCCTGGCGTGGAGTTCCGCGACCGGATGCGCGGGAAGACGATGTGGGCGATCACCGCGCACACGGCGAAGAAGCCGGCCGAGGTCGAGCCGCTGCTCGGCACCTTGCGGCTGACGGCGGACTACCTGGATATGAACTGGGGCGGCGAACTGCTTGCCTATGGCAATCGCCCGGGCGAAGCGATCACCGCCGACGGCGTCCTCGAACGCTCCCGCCAACTCTTCGCAGGCCGGGAACTCGCTAGGGCCTGATCCAGTTCAGGCTGGTCGCGGTGTCGGTGGTCGGCTTGTACTCGCAGGCGACGATCCCGCTGTAGCCCGCGGTCTTCAGGGCGTCGAGGGTCTCGTCGATCGGCAGCGCGCCGGATCCCGGCTCACCCCTGCCAGGGCTGTCCGCGATCTGCACGTGGGCGAGGTTCGCGCCAAGCCGAGCGGCGGTTGCCGGCAGGTCGACGCCGTTGCTGCCCAGGTGGAACGTGTCGAACAGCAGCGACACGTTTTCCACATCCGCCAGCGGACCGTCGAGGATCTCGAGTACGTCGTCCGCCGTGAGCAGGGGATAGCGCCCGTTGAATCCCTCGGTGAGTGGTTCGAGCAACACCGTGCCGCCAACAGACGCCACAGCCTCGGCGGCTGAGCGGATCGCGGCGACTGCGGTCTCGGCCTGCTCCTCGGGGCTCCAGGCGTCGTCGAGTTGCCCGTAGAGCAGGTTGAACAACCGGCAACCGGTCCGCTCGGCGATCGCGACCACCACGTCGAGGTTCGCCGCCAACTCGTCCTGGCGATCGGGCCGCGAGGCGATCCCTCGCTCGCCGCCGGCGATGTCGCCACCGAAGAAGTTCAGCGCGCTCAGCGAGACCCCGGCGGTACGTCGGCTCCGATGAACTTCACCAGTTCGTCCTTCATCTGCGCCCGGCTCATCCACACCGGATCGCCTGGCGGCGCCAGCAGCGGAATCACCACCGTCTTCACGAACTCGTTGGCCCGCGACGCGTCGAACTCCGTCGAGACGGCATAGAACTCCCGCCCGTCCGCCGCCACAATCCCCAGACTGATGAGTTCGATCTCCCGCTCCAGCTCGATGAACTCCCTATCGATGAAGTAGTCCACCCGCCTATCGTCACCCATGCGCTGGAGAAGTAGGTCGGTCTTTGGGGGCCAGCGCCTCGTCAAGAAACGTTCGGGATGCCGGCGCCTGCGGTCCTAATGCTCGGCCGCTGGCAGGTTGTCCGGCCGCTGGCCGCCTATAAGCCGCCAGCGGTCCCACAGACCGCTATCGGTGATCCGCCCGGGACGGGGTGTCTGGTGAAGTGATGGAGTGTTGTGGGGACTTTGAGCAGGAAGTGGGGACCGCGGACAAGGTATGTGGTGTCCAAGGTCCCCGGTGGGTGTCCGAGGTCCCCGGTGAGTGTCCGAGGTCCCCGGTGGGTGTCCGAGGTCCCCGGTGTCACCATGGACGAGGTGGTGGAAGAAGTCGCCGTGGCCCACGAGGTCCTCGGCGACGACCTGGTGTCGGTTGAACTGGGCAACGAGTACGACCACGTCACGACGCTCACGCCCGCGCAGTACTGGGAGAAGCTGAAGGAGTATCACGCCGCGATCCAGGCGTGGTTGCCGCACGCACCGCGATCTGCGGCGACTTCAAGCCGCGCGACTCGCCTGACTACCCGATCTCCTACCGGTACTACGGCGCCTTCTGCGCGGCGGATCAGGCAGCTTTCGACAAGGGCGACCTCTCGGCGACCCCGCTGTACTACGGGATCTGGGCCTTCCGTCAGATCGAGCAGGGCAGGTTCGTCGATCTCGACCTCCCGGACACGGAACTGGGCAAGCTCCGGGCGTACGGGGTGGAGGGACGGCACGGCGAGCTGACGGTGGTGCTGATCAACGTCCAGGATCCGGCCGCGGCCGACAGTACTTCGGATGTGGTCAGCCTGGAGTTGCCGTCGAGCTATCGGCACGGGAAGGAGGTGACGTTGGGCAGTTCGGCGCCAGAGGGTCTTGCGTCGTCCGATGCGTCGGCAGTCTCGCTCGGCGGCTGGCAGATCCGTCCGGACGGCAAGGCAACCGGTACTCCGGTCGGCCGGTCCATGAAGGTGCACGGCACCACGTTCGCGGCCGAGGTCGAGCCGGGCACCGCCCAGCTGATCACCCTCACCCGCTGATCCGCCGCTCACGGGTCCCGGACGTTGATGTCCGCTGGGGGAATGGGCATTGACTTCCGGGCCGTGCCGGGTGGAATCTCTGTGGGGACGGTATGTCAGGGGAGGTCCGGCTGCCGTCCGGGGGACCAGATGCACTCTGGGGTGAAGTACTCGCGCTGCGTTCGACGGGCGGCCTGGCCGGTCTGGTCGGCGCGGCAGCCTGCGCGCCGGTCGTCACGTGTGTTGAGCCCGCCGCACAGGAGGAGTCATGGGCGAGTACACGATCGAGGACTTGAAGGAGCGCACCAGGGGACCCGTCTACACCCGCGACGACGCGGGGTACGACGAGGCGCGGAAGGTCCACAACGCGATGATCGACAAGCACCCGCGGGTCGTCGTGCACTGTGAGAACGCGGGTGACGTGATGGAGACGGTCAGGTTCGCCGCCGGGAACTCCCTGGACCTGGCGGTGCGCGGGGGTTCGCACAGCGTGCCCGGGTTCGGCACCGTGGACGACGGCGTGGTCGCCGATCTCAGCGGGATGCGGAACGTCCGCGTCGACCCGACGACCAGGACGGCGAGGGCCGGCGGGGGAGCGACCTGGGGCGACTTCAACGCGGCGACGCATGCCTTCGGCCTGGCGACGACCGGCGGCATCATCTCGACCACGGGTGTCGGTGGGCTGACGCTCGGTGGCGGCATCGGGTACCTGGACCGCGGCCTCGGCCTGTCCTGCGACAACCTGATCTCGGCCGACGTGGTCACCGCCGACGGGCGGTTCCTGATCGCCAGCGAGAAGGAGAACGAGGACCTGTTCTGGGCGCTGCGCGGTGGTGGCGGCAACTTCGGCGTGGTCACCGCGCTGGAGTACCGGCTCGCTCCGGTGGACACGATCTACGGCGGCCCGATGCTGTTCGAGATGTCCGACGCGGCCGCAGTACTGGCCGGGTTCCGGGACATGATCAAGGACGCGCCGGAACAGCTCGGTGGTTTTCCGGCGTTCCAGCTCGCGCCGCCGCTGCCGTTCATCCCCGAGGACCGGCACGGGGACTGCTTCACGCTCATCGTCGGCTGCTGGGCCGGGGATCCGGAGCGCGGTGAGCAGGAGATCGCGCGGTTCCGCGAGTTCGCGCCGGTGGTCGCCGAGAGCGTCGGCCAGATGCCGTATCCCGCGCTGAACAGCGCCTTCGACGCGCTCGTACCGCCGGGCCTCCAGCACTACTGGAAGGCGAACTTCGTCACCGAGCTCACCGACGAGGCGATCCAGGCGCATGTGCAGCACGCGCCCGGGCTGCCGGCGGTGAACTCGACCGTGCACATCTACCCGATCGACGGCGCCTGTCACCGGGTGCCTGCCGACGCGACCGCCTTCGCCTACCGCGACGCGAACTTCGCCACGGTGATCGCGGGGATGTGGCCGGATCCGGCGCAGAACGAGGCCGGGATCGAGTGGGTGCGGAACTACTACGACGCGGTCGCGCCGCACTCCGAGGCCGGCGGCTACATCAACTTCATGGCCGGCGACGACCAGGTCCGGATCGCCGACAACTACAAGGGGAACTACGAGCGCCTGGTCGAGGTCAAGCGCAAGTACGACCCGGACAACCTGTTCCACCTCAACCAGAACATCGCGCCCTGACGAGTGCTTGGGAAGGCCTCGCCCCGCGTCATGGCTGGTGGTCCCAGACCATGGCGTGGGCGTGGCCGACCTGGCCCGCCCGTACAGCCACCAGCGGGGAGTCGCCGGTCGCGGTGAGACGACGTCGACGAGTGCGGCGCGGCCGCCGGGATTGACCAGGGACTTGATGTGGGTGAGGGCGGCGGGCAGGTCCGGCACGTGGTGGAGCGTGGCCGCGCTGATGACGAAGTCGTAGCCGCCTTCGACATCGAGGATGCCCGACTCGAGATAGCAGACGTTCTGGCGTGGGCGTTTGCGCCGGGCCAGCCGGATCATCGGGCCGGACAGATCGACGGCGTCCACCTGGTCGAACCAGTCGACGAGCAGTACTGCGTGCCGACCTGCGCCGCAGCCGAGGTCGAGCGCCCGGCCGCGGGGCGTCGGCAGGACGGACGGCAGCCAGTCGCCGAACGGATCGTTGCTCAGGTCACCCAACCGGTCGTAGTTCCCGGCGAGCCGGTCGAACGATTGTGCCTCTTCCCACGACAACATCTTCTGCGCCTCCGCCAGATGTCTCATGAAAGAGAGACGCACGGCGGGGCTGGATGGTTGTA
Source organism: Kribbella sp. VKM Ac-2568 (assembly GCF_004345365.1). Classification (GTDB taxonomy): domain Bacteria; phylum Actinomycetota; class Actinomycetes; order Propionibacteriales; family Kribbellaceae; genus Kribbella; species Kribbella orskensis. The sequence continues at coordinate 133,445 of NZ_SLVF01000014.1, read as the reverse complement.
GGACTTTCGGACGAGTTTTCGGGGTCACCACGCACTGGTACGGCGAGCCGCCGTGGGCGCGACTCGCCGTACCAGTGGGCTCAGGTCAGGCCGGTCAGAGGGTCAGCAGGCGCTCGAAGAAGGCGCGGTACCGCTGGAGCGCGGCGCGGAGGTCCTCGGTGGACGGCTCGCCGTTGGCCCATTGGCTTTCCAGGCCCTGGTGCTGCTGGTCGAACGACGTGGACAGCCGCTGCAGCACGTCGCCGACGAGCTTGTCAGCGTCCGTGACCGAGTTTCGCGGGTCGTCGACGAAGCCCTGCTGGATGACGTCCCAGCGCGCCTTGAAGTCCACCGCGGTCTCGGTCGGCACCAGCGGGTCGTCGGCCGACAGCCCCTCGGTCGGGGTCTGCTCTCTGGTGTCGCCGGAGCGATCGTCGTCCGCAGTACGGTCGGCGTCGTCCAACCCACGGCCGGCGTCCGACGGCGTGTCGCCGTCGAGCCCGCGGTTGGCGTCGACCGGGTGGTCGTCGTCCACGAGGCGGGTGTCGTCCAGTGGCTGGTTGTCGTCCAGCCGTTGGTTGTCGCCGAGGCGTTGGTTGTCGTCCAGGCGTTGGTCGTCCTCGAGGCCGCGGCCGGCGTCCAGCGGGCGGTCGTCATCGAGGCGACGATCGTCGAGCGGGCGGTCGTCGAGCGGGCGGTCGCTGTCGAGCGGGCGCTCGCCGTCCAGCAGGCGGTCGTCCTCGTAGCGGTGGTCGAGCGGCTCGTTGTCCCTGGTGGTCATGATTGCTCCCTGGTGTCGGTCGGCCCCGTGACATGCCTTCCATCGATGTCCGCGCCATCAAGGTCCGCGCGTTGTCCGTCCAGCTCGGCGCGTTCGTCGACGAGCAGTACGTCGACCAGGCGCCGGTAGGCGGTGACGGCCTGGCGGAGGTCCTCGGTGTCCACCGGGCCCTGAGTCTGCGCGACCGCGACCCGGTGTGCCTCGCGGTAGTTCTCCGCGACCTCGGGGTGGTCGACCGAGATGTCCGCCGCCCGCTGGTCGAAGTCGTCGACCGGGTAGCCGGACTCGCGCATCATCCGCAGGACCAGGCGATCGGCCTGCTCGACGGAGTCGGCCGGCGCGTCCACGAACCCCTGCTGCAGGACGTTCCACTCCGCGCGGTACCGCTCGGCAGTGGCACCGGTCAGCGGGTGGATGTCGAGCTTTGCGCGACGCTGCTCGCGTTGACGCAGATCGCGTTCGGCGGCCTTGCGGTCGCCCGACTCCTCGATCGTGCGTTCGTACTCCGGTCCGAACCGCTGTTGCAGCTGGTCCGACCGCCGCCGCTTGTACGCGTACGCCGCCATGATGGCGGCAGCCACGACCACGACGATCACGATGATGGTGATGACGGTTCCCATCAGACCCTCCAGTCCGACTATCAGGCCTGCGATCTTGGGTGGACCGCGAGGACCTTCTCACGGCGGCCGAAAAGCTGTTCCGGTTCGCCTCACGTCCCCGTAGTTCTGCCCGTACCCAGCCTGAAACGACGAAACGTCCAGGGAACCATGGGTGGTGACCCACGGTTCCCTGGACGTGACAGCCGGTGCCTGATCCCGCTCGTCGTCAGGCCTTGGGGGCGAGCTTGTGCACGATGATGCCTGACTTGAAGGTGGTGGAACCGAGCAACTCGAGGTGGTTGATGTCGAGATCGACACCCTCGAACATCCGGTCGCCGCCGGCCAGCACGGGGAAGATCCAGAAGTGGTACTCGTCGACCAGCTTCCGCTCCAGCAGCGCCTTGTCGAACTCGCCGGTGCCGTACTTCAGCAGATCGCCGCCGTCCTGCTTCTTGAGCTCGGCGACCGCGTCGGCCGCGTCGCCCTGGAGCAGTTGCGCGTTCCAGGTGGTCTCCTTGAGCGTCCGGGACGCGACGTACTTGGGCATCGCGTTCAACTTGTCCGAGTACGGGTCGCCGCTGCGCTGCGGCCAGACCTCGGCGAAGCCTTCGTAGGTGACCCGGCCGAGCAGCAGTGCCTCGGCGTTCTCCATCAGGGCGACGGAGTAGGCGGTGTGTTCGTCGTCCCAGTACGGGCCGCTCCAGTTCTGCGGGTTGCCGATGGAGCCGTTCAGGGTCATGAAGGTGGATTCGATCAGCTTCCTCATGGTCTTGCCTTTCTTCTTTGATTTTGGGTGTTCACGGTTGGTACGGGTGTTCGGTGCGGGCGTTGCGGAGTGCTCGGGCCCACCAGACGAGCTGGTCGAGCGTGTTCTTGGCCGCGGCCTCGTAGCCGGAGCCGGAGCGGGGCCAGCTGCCATCGGCGGCGAACTGTTCCCAGTAGCAGGGCAGCGAGACGGTGTTACGAATGGCCACCGCCTGCAGCTCCGTGAAGACCTGCCGAAGTTGAGCCGCGGCGTACAGGCCTCCGCTCTCGCGGCCGTAGGCGACGATCGCGACCGGCTTGGCGTGCCACTCCTCGTAGTACCAGTCCAGTGCGGTCTTCAGCGGCGCCGGGAAGCTGCTGTTGTACTCCGGCGTCACCACCGCGAAGGCATCCGCCGCAGCCAGCCGCGGAGCCAGTACTGCGACCTCGGCCGGCGTCGGCTCGTCCGTGTCCGTCATCGTCGACGGCAGGTTCGCAACGGCCAGGTCGACCAGGTCTACGTCGAAGGCGGCCCGCTTGGCTGCCTGCTGGGCGAACCAGCCGGCCACTGTCGGTCCGAAGCGCCCGTTCCGGGTGCTGCCGATGATGACCGCCAGTCGCAACTTCAACCTGCTCACCTCCTCCGCGCCTGTTCCTCCGTGGCTGTTGAGGAAGACTCTGCCGGAGACCCTTTACGGTTTCTTTCCGGTCGTGGACGGCGCGGCCGGAAGGCTCCGAAAAGCGCAGGGCCGGAAACCCCGGGAAAGATAGGGTGCGGCCATGCGTTTCGGCGTGCTCGGACCGGTCACGGCCTGGACCGACAGTGGCGAGCCCGTCACTGTCCCAGGCCTGAAGGTGCGCGCCCTGCTGGCGGACCTGCTCGTGCACGAGGGCCGCCCGGTGCCGGCCGACCGCTTGATCGACCACCTCTGGGGCGAGGACCTGCCCGGCAACCCGTCCGGCACGCTCTCCGCCAAGGTCTCCCAGCTACGCCGAGCCTTCGACGACGCCGAGCCCGGCAGTCGGGCGCTGGTCGTGTCCGGTCCGGCCGGATACTCCCTGAAGGTCGACAGCGGCTCGTACGACGCGCTGGGGTTCTCCGCTCTGGTGGAGCAAGGGCGGTTGGATGACGCGCTGGCGCTCTGGCGAGGACCGGCCTTTGCGGACTTCGCCGACGAGGCGTACTTGGAGACGGCCATCGCGCGGCTGAGCGAGCAGCGGCTGACGGCGCAGGAGGAGTACTTCGAGACTCGGCTGGCGCGCGGCGAGCACAACGCGCTGATAGGTGAGCTAGCGGATCTCGTGGCGCAGCAACCGCTGCGGGAGCGTCTGCGGGCGACTCACATGAAGGCGCTGTACCGGGCGGGAAGGCAGAGCGAGGCCTTGGACAGCTACGAGCAGTTGCGCGTGCTGCTGGCCGACGAGCTCGGTCTGGACCCGAGTCCCGAGCTGGCGGCGGTGCAGCAGGCCGTGCTGCAGCAAGCGGTTCCGCCGCCGGACGTGCGGCCTCGCCGGACCAACCTTCCTGCCCAGCTCACTGATCTGGTCGGCCGCTCCGAGGCACTTGCGGAGATCCAGGACCGATTGTCTGAGGATCGCCTGCTGACACTGACCGGGCCCGGGGGAGTGGGCAAGACCCGCCTCGCTCTTGCTGCGGCTGCAGGACTGGCCGAGCGATTCCCCGACGGGGTGATCCTGGTCGAGCTGGCTGCGGTGACCCCTGACGCTCTTGACGTGACCGGCTCGCTCAGCGACGCAGTACAGGCTGCGTTGGATCTTCGGGACAGTGGGCCTGAGTCGGGTGGAGACAGGCTTGTTGCGGTCCTGGAGACGCTGGAACTACTGCTGGTGTTGGACAACTGCGAGCACGTGGTAGAGGCGGCTGCTGAGCTGACGGACCGCCTGCTCGCTGCCGCGCCTGGTCTGCGGGTACTGGCGACCAGCCGTGAACCGTTGGGACTGCCTGGTGAGGCGGTCTGGAGTGTGCCGCCGCTAGAGGTGCCTGCTGTGGCTGCTGACCTCGACGAACTCCGTGCATCCGCTGCCGTCCAGCTTTTCGTCGGGCGAGCGACGGCGGCTGACAGAGGGTTCGCCTTGGACGCCGACACTGCTTCAGCTGTCGCGGTGCTCTGCAGAAGGCTGGACGGCATCCCGCTCGCTCTCGAGTTGGCCGCTACTCGGGTTCGCGCGCTTGGTGTGCAGGGGCTGGTCGCACGGCTTGACGACCGGTTCCGTCTGCTGGCGACCGGACATCGGGGTGCCGCGCCCCGGCAGCAGACGTTGATGGCGATGATCGACTGGAGCTGGGAGCTGCTCTCTCCTGAAGAGCAGACCGTGCTCCGCCGGCTCGCAGTACACGCAGACGGCTGTACTCCGGACGCGGCCGAGCGGGTGTGCGCCGAGGAGGGCGTGGACGACGTACTCATCCGGCTGGTGGATCGGTCGCTCGTGGTGTCCGTGCACGGGGCCGACGGCCCGCGGTACCGACTGCTGGAATCGGTGGCCGCGTACTGCGTCGGCAGGCTGCGCGAGGCGGGTGAACTCGACCAGCTCCGTCAGCGGCACCACCTGTATTACGCGGACTTCGCGGAGCTGGCTCGGCCTCATTTGTATGGACCGGAGCAGAGCAAGTGGCTCCAGCGGCTCGACGACGAAGCGGGCAACTTCCGGAGCGCTCTGGACGGTGCTGTCGCCGCGGGGGACCTCGAGCTTGCTGAGCGGCTGGTGGACTCCCTGAGCTGGTACTGGTTCCTCAGGGGCCGCTTTGCTGAGGCGCGGCGGTCGTTGTTGGCTGTGCCGACGGATAGGGCCGCAGCTTGGCTCGCGGGGTTCATGTATCTCGACGGTGACAGTGATGCGGCCGCCGTTCGTGACCGTGTCCTGGCCACCGCGGACGCGAGGGCCAAGTGGTGGATCTCCTTCACTGGTAGCGATGCGGGCGATCTGGTGACCTGTCAGGCGCTGCTGGATGAGGCGCTGCCGGCCTTCGAGGAGGCCGGGGATCAGTGGGGCGTGGCTGCGGTGCTGGTGGCTCGTGGCAAGCACTCCCATGTCCGGTCGGACCTCAAGGCGTTGGAGGAGGATGCCGCTGAGAGCGCTCGGATGTTCCGGCAGCTTGGTGATCGCTGGGGTCTGCTGCAGTCCGTTGGCTGGCTCGGGGCGGTCGCTGAGCTCAGGGGAGAGCTCGAGCAGGCTGTGCGGCTCCACAGCGAAGCCCTGCAGATGGCTGAGGAGCTTGGTCTCTGGCCGGAGGTTGCAGGCGAGCTGGGATGGCTCGGCTGGACCTTCGTGAGGCAGGGCGACTACGACCGGGCGCTCGAGTACGGGGAGCGGGGACTGCGCTTGTCGACCGAGCAAGGATCCCGGCCGTCGCAGGCCCTGGCGGAGATCGTCCTGGGCTGCACGGCCCGGCGTACGGGTGATCTGGACGTTGCTGAGAAGCGGTTGCAGTCGCTGGTCGATGCGGCGCGTCGGCAGGACGAGCCGGTGCTTTATCTGTCAATGGTGCTGGAAGAGCTCGGGTACACGCTGGAGCTGCGCGGCGAACCTGCCGGCGCACGCGAACGGCATGTGGAGGCGTACCGGATCTCCCGCGAGTACGAGTCGGGGCGGGGGATGTGCTGGGCTCTGGAGGGGCTTGCGGCCTGTATTGCGGACAAGGTTGTGGCGGCGCACTTGCTGGGGGCTGCGGCTGTCGTCCGGGCTGCTGAGGGGCATCTGGTAACGGAGGCCGAGCAGCCGGATATCGAGCGGGCGGTCGTGGCTGCGCGGGCTGCGATTGGCACGGCTGCGTTCGAGGCGGAGTACGCGCGCGGCTCCGAGTTGGCGCTGGACGAGGCGTTCGCCGAGGTCGCTGAGTAGCTTTCGGGCTTCGCGCTGGGGCCGGGGTGGTTCGTCAGAGGTAGAGGTCGCCGGCCAGGTACTTGAGGCCGGTGTCAGCGGCGATGATGCGGTCGACCTCGTGCCGCATCCGGACGAACAGGTCGGGCGTGATCCGGCCACCGTCGCTCGGTACCACGACGAGGTCCGCGCCGAACGCCTGCATCGTGCGCAGCTTCTCCGGCGAGAACGCGTCCGACGAGACCAACGTCATCGGGTAGCCCTTCACCGCGCAGATGAACGCGAGCGACGACCCGGTACTGCCGCCGGTGAACTCGACCACCCGCCGCCCAGGCCGCAGTACGCCGCGTCGCTCGGCGCGGAGGAGAGGATCACGGCACTCAGTCTGCGAACAGAACCGGTACGTCGGCAACGAGTCGCTGCAGAGTCCGGGTGAATCGCTCCCGCTCGGCGACGGGGAGTTCCGCGGTGAGCTTCTCCAGGCGCTCGGTCAGCTCCTGGTGGAACCGGTGCACCGCGGTCGACCCGGCCGGGGTCAGGCTGACCTTCACCGCGCGGCGGTCGTGCGGATCCGCCTCGCGAACGACGAGGCCGCGCTGCTCGGCCCGATCGACCAGACCGGTGAGGCTGGACCGCTCGAGGCAGAGCTGGCCGGACAGCTCCGCCATCCCGACGGAGCCGTTGGTCAGCACGCAGAGCATCCGCGCCTGTGCCTCGGTGAGATCGCACCCGCGGCCGACCTCGGCGTACAAGTTCTGCACCAGGAAGGCCAGCCTGACCAGGCCGCTGGCGGCTCCGATGGTCTCCCGCATGGTGGCTCCACTTGTGATTGTTCGTGGCACGAAGTAATTTGTTCGTCAGGTCAACAGTACGTGGCACGAACTATTCGGGCAACGAGTACTGCAGCGTCTACAACAGGGCACAGGTGGAGCATGGACTACGGGCACGAGCTGGTCTTCGGCACGTTCCTGACGCCGGCGGTGGAGAATGCCGAGCGGGTGATCGCGCTGGCACAGCTGACCGAGCAGGTCGGGCTCGACCTCGTCACCCTGCAGGACCATCCGTACCAGCCGCGGCTGCTCGACGCGTGGACGTTGCTGTCGGTCATCGCGTCGCACACGCAGACCGTGAAGGTGTCGACCAACGTGGCGAACCTCCCGCTGCGCCACCCGGTCGTGCTGGCGCGCAGCGTGGCGACCCTGGACCGGATCACCGGTGGGCGGGTTGAGCTTGGTCTGGGGGCTGGTGGCTTCCTGCAGGCTGTTGCTGCGAACGGTGGGCCCGAGCTGACGACGGGGCAGAGCATCACCGCGCTGGAGGAGGCCATCGCGATCATCCGCGAGGTCTGGACTCCTGAGGGCGGTGGGATTCGGCTTGCAGGCAAGCACTACACGGTTTCCGGCGCCAAGAGAGGGCCGGCGCCTGCGCATGAGGTGGAGATCTGGTTGGGGGCGTACAAGCCTCGGATGCTGGCGCTGACCGGGCGGTTGGCGGACGGGTGGCTGCCGTCGAGCGGATACCTGCCGCCGGAGGAGCTTGCTGAGAAGAACAAGCTCATCGACGAGGCGGCTGTGGCTGCTGGGCGTGATCCGTCGGAGGTGCGGCGGCTGTACAACCTGTCCGGGCGCTTCGACGGACGTGGCGGCTTCTTGCAGGGACCGGAGGAGGTGTGGGTGGAGCAGCTCGCCGAGCTGACCCTCACTGAGGGGATGTCCACCTACATCCTCGGCTCCGACGACCCGGACGACATCCGCCGCTTCGCGGACGTCGCCGAAGGCGTCCGTGAAGCCGTCTCTTCTGCGCGCTCAGCAGCCTCCGCTTCAAGCTCGACGACTTCTGCATCCACGTCTTCTGCTGACGCGCTGTCCGCGGCGCCCGCTGTCGGCTCGCCTTCCTCGGCGCCCGGTGGGCGTGCGGCCGGCAGCTTCAGCGTGGTGCCTACACCGCCGCCTGCTGTGAAGCGGAGCGCAGTACAGCCCTGGGACGAATCCGAGCGCCCGACCGGCCCCGCGCTCGACCCGAACCGCACCTACACACCCCACGAGCTGGCGTCAGGCCAGCACCTCATCCAGGTCCACGACCATCTGCGAGCCGAGCTCGACCAGATCCGTGATCTGGTCGAGCAGGTGGCCGCTGGATCGATGGGCGTCGGGCAGGCGCGCTCCCACATCAACACCATGACCATGCGGCAGAACAACTGGACCCTAGGCGTGTACTGCGAGTCGTACTGCCGGCTGGTGACCACCCACCACTCGATCGAGGACGCTTCGCTCTTCCCGCGGTTGCGCCGGGCCGATCCCGCATTGGCCCCCGTGGTCAACCGCCTGCAGGAAGAGCACCTGGTGATCCACGACGTCCTGGAAGGCGTCGACAAGGCGCTGGTCGGACTGGTTGACGGATCAGGAGACATCAACGGCCTCCGCGCCGCGGTCGACCTCCTGGACGACGTACTGCTGTCGCACCTCTCCTACGAAGAGCGCGAACTAGTGGAGCCGCTGGCCCGTCTCGGAGTCATGTAGCAGCCCAACCCCGGAGTACGGCGGGACCGCGCGGCGGGGTTCGGCGTACGGGAGGCGGCGCGGCGGTCTCGGCGTACGGAGGGTTACTTCGCCTCGCCCAGGAGGGAGGCGAGGATGTCGAGGAGGCGGAGAGTGGGGGCCTCGCCGAGGACGCGGGCGGCGGAGGTCGCCGGCTCGGCGATCAGGCGGACCTGGAGCAGCTTGAAGTCGCGGACGTTGGCCGGGTTGACCAGGTCGCGGTGCACGGCCGCCAGGAACTCGGCGCCTGCGGACGAGCTGCTGTAGGTCATCCGGATGAAGCTGTCGCTGACCGGGTACAGGTACGGCCGCTTCAGGTGCAGCAACTTCGACTTCTTCGCCTGCCCGAAGCCGCGGTGCCCGGAGAATTTCTCGTCCAGCGCGTTGGCCGCCTCGAACAGGTCGGTCCCGGGAGCGGCGTCCTCGAGCCGCGCGTCGACCGGGATCGCGGCGAACTCCTTGTCCGCCTCCACCTCGAGCAGCCAGGGGATGTCCGCCGCCCGCAGGTCGGACCCGATCACCATCGTCCGGGCGAGGTCCTCCAAGGTCACCCTGTCCGGGTCCGACCCGCCGACGTTCGTCATCCCGGGCAGACCGTCGTAGTACCGGAGCACCGCGCCGTTCGTCTCGGCGTACAGCCGTAGCTGCGCGATTGCCTCGTCCACGACGATCTTCCGACTACCGATGTTCATGGCCACACCCTCACACTCTTCGTGGCAGACCCGCCAGCCGGATCGGGCATCCGTCTGACGAATCCGAACTACACCCGGATGCGCTGAATCGTAGGGGACGCCACCCCTCCCCGCAGCACAGGGTGACATCCCCACTCCTCCACAACCTGTAACCATCACCCCCGCGCCTCCCTGGACTCTCCGTCACAACCCAACCGAAGTGAGATGACCCGACGGGGATCCGCAGTCCGGGTCGAAGCGATCAACCGTGTGCATCAGCCACTCTTCGTGCACCTCGACGGCCCGGCCGTCGTACTCGTAGGTGTGATCGCGTCGCCAAACCGGAAGCCCCGGCGGGAGGTCGACCAAGCCGGTCTCTTCGTGGGCCTCGCGGGCCGCGGCTTCCTGCAATGTTCCGCCAGGTTCGATGCCGCCACCCACGGGGTACCAGCATTCGGCCTGTGTCTGAGGGTCCTTGGCGTGAATGAGCAGCAGACGGTCATCTTGATCCAACAACAGAAGCTTCACCGCGAGTCTCGCCACCGCCCAACAGTAGAGGTGGGGAGTTGGGCGGTGGCCTCCTTCGCTATTTCGGGATCGTAGGTTTCGGTGGAGTCAGAGGGTGGACAGGAGTAGGTGGAGCGCCAGAGCCGTGATCAGGGTGCTGGAGATCAGGGCTGTGGCGAGGCGGGCTCGTGGGGTGGTGAGGGCTCGGCCGAGTACGGCGCCGCTGGTGGCTAGGGCTAGTTGCCAGGAGGCAGAGGCGACGAAGGCCGCCAGGATGAAGACGGCTTGTTGGAGGTGAGTGGGGGTGGTGGCGTCCTGGCTGCCTAGGACCAAGGCGGTGAAGTAGATGATCGTGGTGGGGTTGAGCATGGTCATGGCGAGCAGGCCGGCATAGGCGCGCGCCGGGGTGAGTGGGGTGTCGGTCGAGCCCACGGAGGACTGGAGCCGGCGGTGTTGGGTGATCGCGGTGGTTGCGCCTCGGATTGCCAGGGTCAGGAGGACCAGCACCGAGATCCACTTCAGCGGGACCGTGATCGGTTCGATGAGTGGAGCCAGGGCTGAGCCGCCGAGGGTGGCGATCAGGGCGTAGACGCCGTCGGCTGTTGCGACGCCGAGGGCGGCGAAGGCGCCGAGCTTCAGTGAGGTGCGGGCGGTGAGAGCCACCAGGTATGTCGCGACGGCTCCGACGGGCATGGCGATGCCATAGCCGGCGAGGAGCCCTGCGACCAGGGCGGCGATCACGACTGCGAGTGGCTGGATCCCAACACTCGGCCGGCCTGCTGCTGGACCCGCACCGATCGAGCGGCGGAGGTCAACAGCAGAAGGACAATGGTCGTGGTCATGCCTAGATCGTGCCGTTCGCCACTTGCCCCAGCAACCCAATTTCGCTGGAACGCGTGGACCGGCGACCGCTCGAGCGAGTCAGCGTGAGCCACCACCGGAGCATGTAGGCGTGCGAGCGTGTGGGGTGAGTTGGCGTCAGAGGGTGTGGGCGTGGGCGATGGTGGGGGCCAGGAAGAGGAGGACGGGGCGGCCGGTGTTGGGGAGCATGGCGGCGTAGGACTGGAGTTGGGGGGCGTAGTAGGCGACCCGGGCGTCAAGAGCGGAGGCGGGGATCGCGTCGGTCTTGTAGTCGACGATGACGAGGGTGCCGTCGTCCTCGCGGTAGATGAGGTCGACGAAGCCTTCGAGGACTGTGCCGTCGGGTTGCAGGGTGCCGACGTACGACTCGCGCCAGTGTTCGCGGGCGGCTGCTCGTTGCACGACGTCAGAGGCCAGCGCCGAACGCACGAGCGCGGTCACGACATCGGCGTACTCGACGACTCCCTCGGCGAGGCACTGCGACGAGACGGCTGCGTCGAGGCCTGCGCCGGTGGCGAGGTCGACCACCTGCAGCACGCCGTGGACGGCTCGGCCGATGGCGGTGCCGTAGCGGCCTTTCGACCACGGAGGCAGCTCGACGTCGCGTGGGGCCTTGGCGATGCCCGGGTCGGCTCCATCGAGGGCGACGTCCGGGCCGGTTCCTTCGAGGCCGGAGGCGCTCTGGGCGGACTTCCGGCGGCTGGCCTGCCGCGCTGCCGTGACCCGCGCGGTCCACTCGGCCCGGTTGACGGGAGGTGCGACCTCAGAGGCCGGCGACTGTGCCTCGCTGGTCCGCGGTTCGAGGGCAGGGCTGGTGAAGAGGACGGCGTTGGCAGCGTCGACGCCACCCGCGGAGGCGAAAAGTTCCGCGTTGCTCGAGTGGCGGCGGTTGCCGGAGCGATGGAGCGAGACCACCAGGTGATCTCGGGCTCGCGTCGCGGCGACATACAGCAGGCGGCGGCGCTCGTAATCGTCCATCTGCTCGTCGACCGGCTGGACCAGGTCGAAGTCCTCGGTCTGGACGGACTTCTTCAGCTTGACCGCGTACCCGCCGTCGGGCGGCCACAACACCTGTACTCCGCGCTGGTGGTTCGGCGCGGCGGTCATGCCCGAGAGGATCACGATCGGGAACTCGAGACCCTTGGCCGCGTGGATCGTCATCACCCGCACGGCATCTGCGTCGGTCTCGGGGAGCACCGCCTCCGCGACGCGCGACGCCTCCTCGCCCTGGTGAGCGGCCCAGGCGAGGTACGACCGCAGGCCGCCGTGCTCCACCTCCGACCAAGCGCGCGCCTGATCCACGACGAACCGCACTCGGCGCCACGCATCACGAGCACGCGGTCCGGTCGCAGCAACCTCGAGCATCCGGCGATCCGCGACGATCTTCGCGAGTACTTCGCTCGGTGTCATCCAGCGCGACGCGTAGTACGTGCGGCGCAGCCACTCCATCGCCTCGCCGACCGGGTGGGTCAGCAGGGAGTCGGCGACAGGCGCCGTGAGGGTGAAGGAGCCGCCGGAGCGCTTCCAGGTGAAGAGGTCGTCGTCGCCGCAGCCGAAGAGCGGGGAGCGGAGAGCCGTGACGAGGGCGAGTTGGTCACTGGGATCGCCTAGCGCTCGGGCGCAGGCGAGGAGGTCGCGGACCTCGGCGGTCTGGTAGACGAGCGAGCTGGCCTCGGCGCGGTACGGGATGTCAGCGCGGTCCAGCGCCTCCTCGAGGAACGGCAGCGAGGTGCGGGCGGGAACCAGTACCGCGATGTCGCCGGCGCCGGCTGGTCGCCACGCCTCGGCCTTCTCGTCGTAGACCAGCCAACCTTCGCCCAGAGCCTGGTCGATGGCGCCCGCGACGTCGGCTGCTTCTCGTTCGCGGAGGACGGACGCCTGCGCGCGCGGCAGGTCGTCGTGAGGCTGCGCTCCCAACACCACCACAGCAGGCCCGGCCCCACTCGACCCCGGTGCCGCCGCGGCCGGCGCCGAGCCTCCGGTATCTGCACCTGCGGTGCCAGAGTCCGCACCCGCGGTGTCGGGTGGGTTGATGCGTCCGGCTGCGCTGGGGGAGTGGGCTTCGGTGGAGGTGGCATCTGGTGCCGGTACCACGGAGAGGTGGCGTCTGAGTGGGACGACAGTGGCGAGATCCGTCAGCACTTCCTCGGCTGCGTCATCCACGTCGTCGAAGTCGCCGAGAAGTGATAGCTGGTCGCCGGTCACCGGAGCCGCGTCGACGGGGTCGTCGGCAGCAGGCACCTCGGGCGACCCGTCACCACCCGCGGGCGCAAGGGAGAGCGTGGGCGATGAAACGCGGTGCGGCGTCAGCGGGTGGTACGTCGGCTGGGCTGCGGGCTCCGGGATGATCAGCTGGGCGAAGACCGTGTTGATCCAGTCGAGAACCGGTGGCACCGTCCGGAAGTTCGTGGTCAGCGTGACCGTCTCGCCGAGGAGCTCCTGAGCGGTCAGGTAGGTGGCGATGTTCGCCCGGCGGAAGCGGTAGATCGACTGCTTCGGGTCGCCCACGACGAAGAGCCGGCCGTCCGGCACCTCCACGTCTCGCCAGTCCGGGGCGTCGGCCTCGGCGCCGCCCGCGATCCGCACGGCCAGCTCGATCTGGATCGGGTCGGTGTCCTGGAACTCGTCCAGCAGCAACCGCTGGTACCGCTCCTGCAGCGCCGACCGCACCGCGGCATCCCGCCGCAGCAGATCACGCGCCAGCACCAGCAGATCGTGGAACTCGAGCCGCCCCTCGGCCCGCCGCAGCTCGGCAGACTCCAGCACCCGCTCCGCGATCCAGCGCGACAGATGCCGCAGGCAAGCATCCAGCAGCAGCTCGACCAGGGACCCGGCGACCTCGACCACCTCGGCGCAGTCGCTGCGGATCTTGGCGACGTCCGGCCAGTTCTCCTTGCGCCCGACCTTGCCGATCTTCAGCGCTCGCAGGCTCTGCAGGATCGCGAGCTGCGTCTCCTGGTCCGTGGCGGCGTCGAGCATCAGCCCGAGTTCACGGACCTGATGCACCTTCGCCAGCATCCGGTCCTCGTCGTCGCGGCAGTGCGCCACGGTCGCACCGATCTGAGCCGCGGCCGCGATCAGCCCGGTCAGGTCAGGCATCGCCACCAGCTCAGGCGGATCCACCAGCACGCGATCGCCGATCAGGTCCCAGTCGTTGCCGAACAACCGCGCCAAGGACCGCAGGTGCTTCAGCTCCACGCCGACGGCCATCGCCAGCAGCAGCGGCTCCGCGATCGAGTCGTCGTCCAGCAACTGCTGCTGCAGCTCGGACCACCGCTCCTCGAAGGCGACCGATGACCCGACCTCGTCCAGTACGTCGATCAGCGGCGGCAGCCCGGCATCGATCGGGTGCGCGAGCAGGAGTTGCTGCGCGAACGAGTGCAATGTCCCGATCGAAGCAGAGTCCAGGTCATCGAGCGCCTCGTCGGCCAAAGACCGGAATTCACCCTTCCGGGCCTTCTCGAACTCCACCCGCAACCGATCCCGAAGCTCCGCTCCCGCCTTCTCGGTGAACGTCACCGCCGCGATCTCCCGCAGCGGGATCCCGTCCCGCAGTACCAAGGTGGTCACGCGGTCGACCAGCGCGTGCGTCTTCCCCGAGCCCGCACCGGCCTCCACGAAGAGCGTGGACGCCGTGTCCGACCGGATCTGCTCGCGCGCGTTCTCGTCCAGGAGTTCAGTCATCGAGAGCCACCTCCTCGAACGCAGGCAGGGCACTCGGATCGATCAGCCGCACCAACCGCTCCAACGTCGGGTCGTTCCTCTTCCGCTCCCACCGGGCCCGGACCTCGCTGTGCCCGATCGCGTCCGGGTTGCAGTAGGGACACTGCACCCACAGGAAGTCCGGGATTTCCGGCGCCTTGGCCGGGAAGTACCCCGCGGCGATCGACGACACGATGACGTCGAGGGTGTCCACGTACCGCGCGGCCACCTCGGGGGTCAGCGGCACCGGGATCCGCCGCCCGCCCTTGCGCACGAACCAGTACGACGCTTCGACCGGCGTCCCCGGATCTCCTAGCCGAGCGCGTGCGGCGTACGCGTACACCGGCAACTGGAGCTTGGTCCCGGCGGCCACCGGATCCGACTCGATCGCCTCGTACCGGGAGAAACCCCCGGTTTTCACATCGGTGACGTAGATCGTGCCGTCCTTGCCGAGGTCGACCTTGTCGGCGGATCCGCGCAGCAACACGCGTCCCGAGGGCACCGGGATCTCCACCGGCGGCTCGCCATCGAACCCGAACCGCAACTCGCTCGCCACCACCGAGGCGTCGTGCTCGGCACGCCAGCGCTCGTCGTCGGCGAGCAGCACCAGCAGATCCCCGAGGATCCGCAACCGCTCGCGCTGCCACAACCGCGGATGGCCGGTCAGTCCTTCCGCCTCGAAGCGTTCAGCGAGATCCGCCCCGATCGTCAGCAGCAAAGACCGTTGCTCCTCCGACCACGGCTCGCCGTACCCGGGCAGCGAACTCGCCAACCGGCTGACGAAGGCGTCGAGGCTGTTGTGGATCAGATTCCCCACTTGCAGCGGCGAGATCACCAGCAGGTCTTCAGGAGCCTCCAGCGGCTCCACCTGCAGCAACCGCTCGACGAAGTACGCGTGCGGGCAGGACGCATACGACTCCAGCGAAGTCGGTGAGGCCACCCGGTCCTCCAGCGCGTAGTCCGGCAGACCAGACACGCCTGACAGGTTCCCGTCGAAGCGGGTGAACTCGTCCGATGCCCTTGCACGCAGCAGGATCCGAGCCTGATCGACCACGCCATCACCCAGCGAGAGACCGGCTGTCGCAGCGCGGACCTGCCAGTCCTGCTCAGTCGCGGGCATGGTTGCCGTAGTCAACGATCCCGCGTAGGAAGCCGACGTGAGCATGCGGTCGCCGTACTCGGCTTGGTCCCATTCGGTGGCGGCGAGCGCGTGGTCGCCGGTCAGCGAACGCAAGGTGCCGAGCAGCCAGCGCGTGGGCAGGCGGCGGCTCGAGCGGCGGAGGTCTCCGCGCGGGAACGACGCGACCACCCGCGACGATCCGGCGGAGAAGGCGGCGAGCAGGTGTCGCTGCTTCTCGTCGAGCCGGTCGCGGAACGACGCCAACTCCGGCGCGGCCGCCTCCCGGACCCGGTGGGGGAGCAGCGCGTCCTCGTGCACGCGACCGGGATAGAGGTCCTCCGACAGTCCGACCACGAAGACGGTGTCGACGGCCAGCCCGATGCTCGCAGACAGCGGTGCCACCAGTACTCCGGTGCCGAACGTCCCGACGCGGGGAAGCGACTGTTGCAACTCCAGGTCGAGGACATCCCGCAGTACGGAGAGGCTGGCCGGCGTACCGAGCTCGTCCAGCGTGGACAGCCCTCGCAGCGACACCTCGACCGCGACTGCGGCGTACTGCTCCTCGACAGGCAGCGAAGACACGTCGAGCAGCGCCTGGAAGAGACCGAGCACGGACTGAGCCACCTCCGCCCAGGTCCCGAGTTGAGAAGCCCCCTGCAGACGCCGACGGAGCTCCACAGCAAAGGAGTGCAGTTGCTGCGCATTACCCGCGTTGTACTGCGCTCGGCGGATCACGGCAGGTCGGGGATCCTCGGAGGCCTGCTCCTGCTCCGCAGTACGGCGCTCGGACTCCACATAGCGCGCCAACCGCTCGTCCCAGTCGTCACCGCGCACCACCCCGGCCACGCGCGACAGCCGCTCCCACTGCGGCACAGGGATGCGCTCGCCGGTGAAGTCGCGCGTCGGCGCGTTCGCGAGCGCCCGGAACAGATCGCCTCGCGGCAGATCGTGGTCGACCAGCGCGAGGACCTCCAGCAACGTCCGGGCGATCGCGCGCTCGTGCACAGGACGGGTGCCCGGCCCGTTGACCTCGATCTTGGCCGCGGCCAGGTGCTCGTGCAGCAGCCGCGCGTAGGGCGTCGCCGACGCGTAAAGCACCGCGATCCGATGAGCAGGCGTGCGCTCCAGCGACCTGACCACATCACGCACGACACAACGAACCTCGTCATCGGCATCCGACGCGTTCAGTACTTCGGTGGCGACCGGGTAGTTCTTCGCGATGGACGTCGGCAGGTCGATCCCGATCCGCTCCAGGGACCGCCGCACGGCGCGATCGGCCCGCCGGACATCGGTCAGCCCGACGATCACCGTCAGATCCGCGGCGGCATCGCCCAGCGCCTCGACGAATCTCGCTTCAGCCTGAGTCAGCTCCTGTGGCAGGTAGAGCACCAGCGCGCCGAGCTCCGCGACCACCGAGGGATCCTCGGAGCACCGAGTGGAAGCAGCCATCAGAAGATCGGTCTCGTCGTACCACTCGGGCGCCAGGTCATCGGTGACGTGGCGGTGCAACCGGACCAGGTCAGGGCCGAGACTGGAAGCGGCGGCGACCTTGTCGAGCGCGGTGGCGCTGAGATCACGCAGCTCTCGATGGGCCGCTGCAAGCGCTTGAATGGTGGACGGATGCTCCGCCACGTCCGTGAAGATCCCCGGCGCCTTCGACAACGCAGTACGCCAGGTCGCGGCGACGATCGGGCGGGTGGCCGGGCGCCGCGGCGCGAGCAGACCGCCGGCAAGCTGCTCGGCGAGCCGCGGCAGCGTGGCCAGGAAAAGGCCCGCGATTCCGGACTGGGCCAGGAAACGGCGGGCGGCGACACCGGCCAGGTTGTTGGGCAGCAGCAGCGTGACAGGCTTCATCGGGTCGTCGCTCTTCAGCCCCGCCACGACACCCTGGAGTCGCTCCAGGGCGGCCGCGCCGTAGGCCGTGATCTCGATCCGGGTCGCGCTCACCATTCCCCCTGCTCGACTGTTACTGCCTGCTCGACTGTCACCGCAGACGTTAGCGCCCCCCTCCGACAAACAAGCGACATTCGAGCGAACCCGCGAAACGCCCACGTAGCTGCGGTGGCGGCGATCGCCTCGGACAATGAAGGAATGACCAAGGAGACCACGATCGCCCGCGTCCTCGTGGTGCTGGTCTTCGCCCCGGCGGGCGGCCTTTTCGGGAAGGCCGTCGCCGTCGCCGCGTCCGGCCGGCACTGGTGGCCGTGGCTGGTCGCGGCGCTGGCCTGGCTGGTGATTTCGGGGCTGGTCGCGGTGGCGGTGTCGAGCCGGTTCGACGAGCACAGATAATGCTCCGATGGCCGCCGCTGTGCACCACATCGAGATCTGGGTCCCGGACCTCTCCCGAGCGCTGAACGACTGGGGCTGGGTCCTGCGCCGGCTGGGCTGGAAGGACGGGGACGGCTGGCCCGGCGGATTCATCTTCAAATCGGGCGTCGACAGCTCGTACATTGTCGTCGAGCAGAGCCCGGCACTGTCCGCGACCACCCACGACAGGCTCCGGCCCGGCATGAACCACCTGGCGCTGAACGCCGCCAGCCGGGCCGAGGTCGACGCGATCGTTGCCGAGGCAGCGAACCACGGCTGGACACTGATGTTCGCCGATCGTCATCCGTACGCCGGCGGCCCGCAGCATTACGCCGCTTTCCTGCATAACCAGGACGGCTACGAACTCGAGATCGTGGCCCCCGACTGACGGATCGGCAGGTGAGACTTCTGATGTCTGGAGTGACACCCGGGACTGTTGGTGTGACATGGTTGGCAAAGGCATTTGCTGGGTCGCGGGGCAAAGGTGGAAGGACGGTGCTCGTGACGGAGACGCCTGACGGGGGAGGTGTGCCCGGACCGGTTTCTCCAGAAGTTCTGGAAGCACGGATCCGCGGCCTGCAGTTCGCGCTCGGCGAACTCCTCGAGAACGCCCGTCGGCACACCCGAGGCGAGCACCAGCGCGCCGTGCAGTTGCATCGGCAGATGCAGGCCGAGACAGTCGCCGCACGGCGGGAGTCGCGCGGTCTGGTCGAGGCCGCGACCGCGGAGGCACTCGCCACCGCGGAGCCCGCGGCCCGGCTGGCGGCCGACCGTTTGGCACCCGGGCTGGCATCGATCCCGCCCAACGACGCCCGCTGGCGTTCGAGGCAACTCGTCGGCGCCGGCACCCCGTCATACGTGCGGGTCGGCGAGCTGGAAACCGGTACTCCGGTGGTGGCGCCGCTGCTGCGCACCAACGGGTGGAAGGTGACGGCGGATCGTCACGAGGCCGCGCGGCGGTTGCTGCAGAGCGTGGCGTTGCGGCTGGTCGCCTCGGCCGAGCCGTTCCGGCTGCGCATCGACGCGTTCGACCCGCGGCTGACCGGGATGATGGGGCTGCTCGGGCACCTGACCACGAAGTACCCGCAATTGGTGCCGAGGGCAACGCACACCGCGGATCAGCTGCACACGGTGCTGTCCGGGTTGGTGGACGTGTCTTCGATGCGTGCCAGCAGGCAAGCACAGTTGGGGCACAAGCGGTTCGAGGATCTGGTCCGGGAGAGCGGCCGGGTGACCGATCCGTACCGGTTGATCGTGCTGTTCGACTACCCGGCCGGCATCGACAACCTGGCCCAGCGCGACCTGGTCCGGCTCGCGGCGACGGGTGCCGATCGGGGCATCTGCTTCCTCGTCCACCACGACCCGAGCAGCACCTCCGAGCACGAGGTCGACGCGCGGCAGTTGCTCACCCTCCTCGATCCCGTTGCCATCATCAACGAGAAGGTCGAGCTGTCGCAGCTGCCGAACGTGCCGGCCAAGCTCGATCCGGCCTTCGACGCGAACGTTGCCGCCGGCATCTGTGATGTCATCGCCGAGCTGGCCGAGATCGCGGTGCTGCCGACGATCGACTTCAACCGCACCCTGCCGGAGCGCCACACCTGGTGGCAACCGGTCACGGACGAGCTCAACACGGTCATCGGGTACGACGACCGCACCCCGGCGCTGGTCCGCCTGCGCAGCGGCAATCCCGCTCTTCCGCATGTTCTCGTGGGTGGCGCGGTCGGCCAGGGCAAGTCGAACCTGCTGCTGGTGCTGATCCACGGACTGGCCGCGCGCTATACCCCGGCGGACCTGGAGATGTATCTGCTCGACTTCAAGCACGGTGTCGAGTTCTCCTCGCTCGGGCCGGCCAACGAGCGGGAGCACTGGCTGCCGCACGTGCGGGTCCTCGGCATCCACAGCGACCGGGCGTTCGGCCTCGCCGTGCTCCGCCATCTGTCGGACGAGCTGGCCCGGCGCAGCGAGATCTTCAAGTCGCACGGAAACGTCGCGGACATCGCCGAGCTGCCGGTGAGCGAGGACCGCCCGCCGCGCATCCTCGCGGTACTGGACGAGTTCCAGGTGTTGCTCGAGGACGACGACGAGCTCGCCGACGAGGCGGCTCGGTTGCTGGAGCGGCTGGTCCGGCTTGGCCGCGCGTACGGCGTCCACGTGGTGCTGGCGACGCAGACGATCGAGGGCGTGAAGCGGCTGTCCACCCGGCGCGACTCGATCTTCGGGCAGGTGCCGTACCGGATCGCGCTGAAGACCACGCCGGCCGACTCGCAGGCGATCCTGCGGACCGGGAACACCGCCGCCGCCGAGCTGCAGTTCCGCGGCGAGGCCGTACTGAACGCGAACTTCGGCTCGCCCGACGACAACCAGCACGTCCTGGTGAGCTTCGCGGACAAGGTCGTCCTCGACGATCTCCGCCGCGAGCTGTGGGAGAAAGCCGGTACTACGCACCCGCCGCGGGTGTTCCACCTGGCCGAGCCGGCCCGGGTGACCGACACGGCGGCGGCGGTTCGACCCGAGTTGGGGGGTCCGTGGACTGGGCTGCCGATCGCGGTGACGGAGGAACCTGTTGCCGTGGAGGTGCGGCCCGAGCCCGGAGCCGGAGTACTGGTTCTCGGTGATGGTCCGGCGGATGCGCTCGGTGTGTTGACGGGACTCGCCGTCTCCGCGGCCGCGGCAGCTGCCGTACCGCCGCGGTTCATCTTCATGGACGGGACCGACTCGGCGCCGGTGGTTGCCGAGGGCAAGGGCGCGTTGATCCAGACGTTGCAGCAGCTCGGGTGTGAGGTCGAGACCGTCGACAAGCACGGCGACATCGTGCCGCGGCTGTTCTCCCTGCGGGACACGGTGCGGGACGGCCACGTCGGCGGTGCGACGTACCTGCTGGGCTTCGGCTTCCACGGCGTGCCCAAGATGCAGCTGCACGCCGACGGGTTCTTCGAGAGTCCCGCGAACGCGTTGCAGGACATCGTCCGCGGGGGACCGGCCCAGGGCCTCGTCACCTTCGGCTGGTGGAACCGGCTGCACGTCTGCACCGAGCAGCTCGGCTTCAACCGAGCCAACGTCGCCACCCACCTGTTCCTGCGCCACCCGCAGGACGGAGTCCGCGCGGTGGCCGGCTCGCTGATCAGGTGGGCGTCCGAGCCGCACCGCGCGCTGCTGTGGGACGGGCTGCACCCCGAGGCGCAGGTCGTCGTACCGTTCGCGCCGCTGCGTTTCGACGAGGTCGACCGTCTGCTGGAGCTGGTACGCCGATGAAGACCGAACAGCAGGAGTGGTCCGACTACGCGCGGGCCCTGCGGCAGGTGGCAGGCGCGCGGGCGGACGCCCAGCAGGCCCAGGACAGACTGACCGCGAACCGGTCGAAGGCGGAAGCCACTGCGATGGCAGAGGCGGACGCGATGGCCGAGCGTGGCCGCAAGCTGGAGACCCGGCTCAACGCGCTCGCCGAGGCGGCTGCTGCCAGCTTGCAGCGTGCCGGACTACCGCCGGAGGGCAAGCGGGCCACCATCCCGCTGCCGGAAATGCGCGGTATGACGGACATGGAGGCCGCCGCGGCCAAGCTCACCAAGCAGCTCGAGGACACGGTCGACAAGCTGGAGGAGGTCCGGACGAAGGCCCGGGCCCTGCAGGAGCGCCGCAGACGCCGTACGATCAGCGCCGCCGAGGTGCTGGTCGGGCTCCTGGTGGTCTGGGCGTTCAGGGGCTCGCTCCTGGTCGCCCTGGAGGCTGCCGCGATCGCCGCGGTCACACTGCTCGCCGCGTCGCGGGCGCTGGGGCTGCCGCGCCTGCCCGGTGCTCGATGGTGGGGCTGGGGCGGGTCGGCCGTGGTCTTCATCGTGATGGCAGCAGGCCTGCCCTGGTGGCTGGCGATCCTGGTACCAGCGGCAGTCTCCGGTACGGCGATCGTGCTGCCGAAGAAGCGCAACCAGTAGAAGCGACTTTCAGGAAGAGGCAGTAAGTGTCCGACGTACAGCGGCTCAAGGAACAGCTGCACCAGGTCTCCGCCGAGGCCAAGCAGGCAGCGGGCGGCCTGGCCGGCTTCAAACTCCGTTTCACCCAGCACAGCGCCCAGGTGGAGAGCCTGATCGCCGGTACTGCGACCGGGGTGGACCGCGACATCTCGGAGATCCTCGACGCCGCCGGCAAGGCGGTCGAGCAGGCCGCGGAGGCCCTGGAGATCGCCTCGGCCGGCTGCAAGAGCTACGCCGACCAGATCTGAGCAGATGCCCTCCGACCTGCAGCGAGTCGCTCGCGGCCTCGTCGAGTGTCTCGACGAGGTCCCGCAGGTAGTAGCCCACCTCCAACGCACAGCCGAACGCTGTAGGGAGAACGCTGCCCTAGCCATGGCCGCTTCCGAGGGCCGCGCCACGGTAACCGCCCAACAACTGGACGCGGCCGCCCGTTCGTGTGAGCAGGCCGCGCATTACTTGTCGATGGCGCCGCCGAAAGCCCGTGCTTGGGCCGAACGGCTGGTCGGCGCGTCGCGCTCCAGCGACCAGCCAGACGCCCAGTCGGCAGACCGAAACAAGGCGACCGGCGGGTCGGGGGACATTGCCGAGCGTGATGTCTTCGGCCGTGTCGAGCGGCTGTCGCTGCCGTTCAAACCTTCGGAACCTGCCGAGGGCAACGAACCCCCGCTGATCCAGGTCGCCCGGAAAGCCTTCGAGAAGCTCCGCAACAAGCAACAGAAGGCCGAAGAGCAGTACGAGGAACCCGAGCCGATCGAACTGGAGATCCTAGTCGCGGAATCAGGCGACCTCGAGATCACAGAGCAGGACCCGCCCGAGGAGTCGCAGTACGAGATCCAGGTCGACCTCGGCCCGGCGGTCGCAGAACTCCTGAAGTCCATGGCCGCCGACTCCCGCCAACAATGGTCCGAAGCCCACATCACCATCACCCCAGACCGAGTAACCGCGAACTACACCTACACCAAAAACCCGATCGCACCCGAGCCCCCTGTGGTTGATATCGAGCTCCCTGCACTTGTCGGCAGTTCTAGAGACACTCGGCAGCAGGAGCCGGTCGTCGTACCGGAGCTAGACGTCGCACTCGACGAAGCCCCAGACTTCGACCCGGCCTTCCATCGAGGTGCTCTGGGTGTGGAGTTCACCCCTGGGGTTCACGACCCGCAAGGCACCTTCGAACCCAAGGAACTGGACGTGGCGAAGCGGTTGGAGAAGGAAGGATGGCGGGTCGACGCCAGGCTGGCAGATCACGGGTCAGGTGATAAGAACCCGGACTCGATGGTGAGGAGGAGCCGCGCCGACCGCGGGGTTGAAGTCGAGTTCAAGACACTGAGGAGCGGCAAGGCCGATGCAATCAAGCGCAACATCCTCGACGCCGGCAAGCAAGTCCCACCGGGTGGTGAGGTGGTCATCGACGGGAGGCACGTCGGCTTGGAGGAGGCTGCCGCCTTGCGCGCGTTCCGCAGGGCGGTTGGTCAACCGGGGAGGACAATTGCGGGGGTCGTTCATTGTCTTCTGGGCGATGGGCGGCTGGTGACCTACACGAAGGGGTCTTGATGTCGACCGTCGACAATGTGTTTTTGAGTGTGGAGGAGCCTCCAACGGTGGTCGCCGGATGGCTGACGGACGTGCTGGGGTTCGAGCAGGTTGCGGGGCAGGCCGTTGGTGAGGAGGTCGGTCTGCGTGGCCGAGCGAAGGCGGACGATGGATGGCTCGGAGTTGTGGTTCAGCGCAACGGCTATGTGTCGCCGGAGCCGGAGGCTGATGAGGTTCAGGCGATCGATGCTTATGGGATCGAGATCGGCATTCGATACCGGCCCGAGGCCATGCTCCATCGGGAAGCACGGTCGATCTTCGACAAGTTGGTCGAGGCGCGACCGGAGGTTCCGATGTTGTTGACAGAGAACCTGGAGATCCTGGTTGCAGCCCACCTGCCAGGAGTGGGTACGCAGTACTTCGACCCCGGTACGACGCTCGACGCGCCAGATGTCGACACCTGGCGACCGTGGGTGCGTATGTAAGGCGGTCACTCTCGAGCCGGCGGATGTCGGGACGGCGGCGGACTCACTGACGGCATCACGTCGGGAGAACGGTGCGCTCTCCGGAAGGTTCGAAAAAGTTCTGTGGAATCGCGTCATGACCCGGTGACAGGGCCGTCACTACGAGTGAACCCATCCGCAGAGGAAAGTGGAAGTGATTGACGTGAACTGCAGGTCTTCGACGTCGCTGATGGGAACTCCGACAGGTGACGGGGCGGCGGCTCCGGGCGATGGGGCGGTCGCGCTCCGCTGGTACGGCGACTACCGACCACCACGGTCTGGGACAGCATCGAGTCCGTGATCGCGATCCACGGTCACCACGGCGCCACCGAGGTCGAGTGGTACGACCCCGACCCCGACCCCGACCCGGATCCGGACCTGGACGTGAGAACGGACCTGCCACCCCAGCCCTGGCCGGACCTGCACGCGGCTCCCGAACCAGACGACACCGAGCCGGCCGACAATGAACCCGACGGCGCCGTACGCGCTCCAGGCGACGGTCGAGCCGACGGACACAAGACCACGACCGGATCCAGCGCCGCGGACCTGGTCTGACCCAAGCGGGCCGGCGCGCCGAACTGCCTCCGGCGCCCGGCCCGCTCTCGCAAGTGTCCCGGGTCCTCGTGCTCTGGGCCTCCTGCCTAGGGTCCTAGCGCGTGTACTCCATCGACTGGGTGACGTCGAGGTTGTGGAACGTCGGCTCGCCGTCGCAGAGCGCCATCATCTTCTGCGCGAACTCCGTGGTGTCGGCGCGGTTCGAGTTCTCCATCGCCGCCTCGTACGACGCGAACTCCACGATGCTCAGGTAGTGACCCGGGTCGTCCCGGTCCTGCCCGGTCGTCGCCCGGACCGGAGCCTCGCCTTCACCCGCGGCCTCACGGGCCTTGCGGAACTCCTCGGTGAGCGCAGCGACCTCGTCCGGCTTGGAGGTCCGGTACTCGATGATCTGAACGAATGCAGCCATTTCTCCCCCTTGCTAGTTGGTCCTCCTGCTGCTGACATTGCGCCTGATAGGTGCCCACCGCAAGGGTTTGCCGGACGGTTGACTCGGTGCAGATCAGAGGCGACGAAGCGTGTCCGGCTGTCTGCCCTGGGCAGAGATCGTGGGTTTTGTCCGGGGCGCCTGATTTGCTGTCCGGGTGGACATTCTGATTCTTGGTGGAACCGCTTTCCTGGGGCGCGAGATCGCCACCCAGGCGCTGGCTCGTGGGCACGCCGTCACCTGTCTGGCCCGTGGTGAGAGCGGCGCCGTGGCCGACGGAGCGACTCTCGTCGTCGCCGACCGCAGCCAGCCGGACGCGTACGACGGCGTACCGGAGCAGGAGTGGGACGCCGTGTTCGAGGTGTCGTGGCAGCCAGGATTCGTCCGGGCCGCGCTGGAGGCCTTCGGCGCTCGCGCGAAGCACTGGACCTACGTGTCATCCGGCAATGCGTACGAGAAGTTCGACACCCCTGGAGCCGACGAGTCCGCGGCCTTGCGGGAGGCGACCGATCAGGACGTCGTCGATCGGGAGCTGTACGGCGAGGCCAAGGTCGCCTCGGAGCAGGCGTCCCTCGAGGCGGTGGGGGATCGCCTGGTGATCGCGCGGGCCGGCCTGATCGGCGGGCCGGGGGACAAGAGCGACCGGGCCGGGGCGTGGGTCGCCCGCGCCGCGCGAGCGCCTGAGGAGCCGCTCCTGGTCCCGGACACACCCGAGCAGCCGACGTCGGTGATCGACGTACGGGATCTCGCGTCCTGGCTGCTGGACTGCGCCGAGAAGGGCACGACGGGGACCTTCGACACCGTTGGCCCGGTGGTGCTGTTCGGCGAGTGGATCGACCTGATCCGGTCGGTCGGCGGGCACACCGGGCCGGTTGTGCTCGCACCGCGGGAGTGGCTGGAGGAGCAGAAGGTCGAGCAGTACATGGGGCCCGACTCGCTCGCGATGTGGCTGACCGAGCCTGGTTACGAGGGCTGGTCGAACCGCAGCGGTCAGGCGGCGATCGCGGCGGGGCTGAAGCATCGCTCGCGGGAGTCGTTCGTGGCGGACACGCTGGTCTGGGAGCGCGAGCTCGGTCTCGACCGGGAGCGCAAGGCGGGCCTCAGCCCACAACGCGAACGGGAGTTGATCGCGGCACTGAACGGCTGAACTCCTGGCGAGGGTGTCTGGCAGAGTGGGAGCCATGCGGCTCGTGCTGATCTCGGACACCCATCTGCCGGTACGCGCGAAGCGGCTCCCCGCCGCGATGTGGCAGGCGATCGACGACGCCGACGTGGTGATCCACGCCGGCGACTGGGTGAACGTCGAGCTGCTCGACGAGCTGGAAGACCGGGCCCAGCGACTGGTCGGCTGCTGGGGCAACAACGACGGTCCGGTACTGCGGGAGCGGCTGCCGGAGGTCGCCCGAGTGGCGTTGGACGGGCTGTCCGTGGCCGTCGTGCACGAGACAGGCGCGGCGAAAGGTCGCGAGGAGCGGTGCGAGAAGGCCTACCCGGACGTGGATCTGCTCGTCTTCGGGCACAGCCACATCCCGTGGGACACGACGACGCCCCGCGGTCTCCGCCTGCTCAACCCGGGCTCGCCGACGGATCGCCGGCGCCAGCCGCACTGCACCTTCCAGACGGCCGTGATCGAGTCCGGCCGCCTGAAAGATGTTGCCCTACACAACCTTTAGCCGTGCGCGGGTCAGCCCGGCACGACCTTCAGGTGAGTGCCGACCTCGGCCCGGGTGCGCAGTACGAGGTACTGCTACGCGTTGGCCGCTTCCTTGACGCGGGTCTTGAGACGGTCGCGGACCTCCTCGGGGGTATAGGCGTGGCGCTTCCGCTCGCCCCGCGCGATCACGACACCGGTGGCGGCGACTCCGACGAGCCCAGCCAGCCCTACGACCTTCCATGCCTTCATGTCACTAACCTAACTATGTGGAGACACGGATTTCACTGGATGACGCTACGGAACTGACACGAACAGGTGACATTTGGCTGTTCCGCGGGGAGAGCGCGGCCGATCGCGCGATCCAGCTGACCACGAACAGCCCGATCAACCACGTCGGCATGGCGATCGTGATCGAGGATCTGCCGCCGCTGATGTGGCACGCCGAGCTCGGTCGTTCCCTGCCGGACGTGTGGACCGGGAGCCACCACCGCGGCGTACAGCTGCATGATCTGCGCGACGCGGTGCTCGTCTGGTCCCGGCGGTACGGCCAGCGCGCATGGTTGCGCCAGCTCGAGTACCCGATCACCCGCGAGACCGAGGACGCCGTACTGCGGACCGTGGCGCGCCTGGACGGTACGCCGTTCCCGTCCACCGCCCGGCTGGCGTCGCGCTGGTTGCGCGGGCGGATTCCCAAGTTCCGTCGCGGCGAACGCGAGTGGGAGTTGGAGACCGCGTACTGCGCGGAGGTGGTCGCCGTGACGTATGAGGAGATGGGCCTGCTGCCGCCCGGGCGGCGTCCCAACTGGTATGACCCGGGGCGTTTCTGGAGCGGCGACGACCTCGACCTGGCCGACGGCGCGACCCTCGGCGAGGAGATCGCCGTGGACATCCCACCGGCAGACGAGCCCAGCGTCGCCCCAAGCTGACGAGCCACCGGCGGGAGCCCCGAAGGCAGGCGGACGTCTTCGAAGCTGACGAGCCACCGGCGGGACGTCATCCCTGGCTGACGTCCTGCCGGTGGGGAGGTTCCTCGCGCTGACGCCCCCCCGATCAGCGAAAGGTCCCCCTGCGCCGTACGCCTCCCCCCGGCGTACGGGCGTTGGTCAGGAAGCGCGGGCTGCCGCCGCGTGCCGGCGGGCGCGCAGCCACAGGACCACGTCCAGCGTGCGCAGGGGGGTGATGATCGGTTCGAGGCCGGCTTCCTGGTGCAGCACCTCGAGGTGCTCGCGGAGCTCCTGGGTCAGCGCCGAGTTCAAGGACACCCACCAGTTCGCGCCGTTGCTCAGGCCGACCAGAGTCCTCACCTGGCGGTCGTAGATCGGGATCAGCAGGGGCCGTTTGCGAGCCAGCAGCTTGCTCGCGGTGACTCCGGAGGTCCCATGCTCCCCGCCGTTCCACGCCATCGCCCGGAACCGCTGGAACAGCCGGCCGGCCGCCGACCGCGGCCCGAGGTCGGACCTGGAGGCGTCCCAGAGGTCCACATCCGCAGGGATCTCCGCCAGCAGTTCGGAGATCTCGGCGGCGTCCTTGACCAGCAGCCGGCTGGACACCGTGATCGGCAACCGGATCCCCAGGGCCGATATGGCAACGATGTCATCAGCCGTCAGCCTGTTCCGGTCCCGCTCCTGATCCTCCGGCGTCCCGATCCGCTCGAACCACCGCCCGCTGTACCCCGTACCGCGCGGTCCATCCTGGTAGTAGCTCGCGAGATCCTCCACTGCCTCGGAGTCCGTGACGAACTCCAGAAGCCGCGGCCTGAGACTTGTGTCGATAGTCAGTTGCATGTCACTCCGTTGTGAGCTGCGCAAGGCGTTCTCGGCGGGCACCGAGCGAACGCCGGAACGCGTTCAGTGCGCTGTTGGTCCAGACGAACCAGACGAGCGGTCTGACCAGGACGAAGATGCCGATGACTGACTCATCAGTGATTCCCCCTTGGCGCGCGTTGCGGCGCATTCGTTTGATGCGCGGCGCCGTCCGGCGTTCCCCCCACGCATCTGGCCTATCGATCGTTCCAATGCGTTCGTTACAACGAATTGCGGCCGTCGTTTTGTCTCGTGCGGCAACGTGTGCAGGTGTGGCTGTCGAGTCGTGTGTTTGAGGTTGTCCGTGGAGCCCGCGTGGGGGCGGTCGACGGAAAGTGTCGGTGGGGTGTGGTTGGGTTGAGGCAGGTTGGAATTCGAGCTGGAGGAGGCGCCGGGGATGTATGCCGTCATCGACACCGAGACCACCGGCCTGCTGCCCGGACACCGGCATCGGGTGATCGAGATCGCCGTCGTGCTGCTCGACGCGCACGGCCGGGTTGAGCGCGAGTGGGTGACGCTGCTGAATCCGCAGCGCGACCTCGGACCTCAACATATCCACGGGATTCTGACCGCGGACGTTCTCGCCGCGCCCGAGTTCGCCGATGTCGCGCGCGAGCTGGGGGAGTTGCTCGCCGGCCGGATGGTTGTCGGGCACAACGTCGAGTTCGACCTCGGTTTTCTCCGCGCGGAGTTCGCCCGCCTCGGCTTCGCAGTTCCGCTGATCACCGAGCGGTCGATGTGCACGATGGCGCTCGCGGGCTATCTGTATCCGGGCGCGAAGCGCACCCTCGGCGCGTGTTGTTCGGCGGCCGGCATCTCCATCGAGGGCTGGCATTCGGCGCTCGCGGATACTCGCGCGACCGCCCAACTCTTCAGTCACTATCTGCGCGCATTCCCCTCACCACCGCCCTGGCAATGGGCGTACGACGAGGTCCGCCGGCTGAGGTGGCCCTCGATACCCGGTGGGGAGTTCACGCCCACCGTGCGGCCGGTGCACGCGGGTGGCCGGCACGGGTGGATGAGTCGTCTGGTCGACCAGTTGCCCCGCGTTCCGGAGCCGCCGCAGGCCGACTCGTACCTCGCCGTGCTCGACATGATCCTGGCCGATCGCGAGATCAACCAGGAGGGCGCGGATCAGCTCGTGCACGTGGCGACCGATCTCGGGTTGAGCCGGTCGCAGGTGGACGAGCTGCACCGGGTCTACGTAGCGGATCTCGCGGATGCCTTGTGGACCGAAGGTTTCGAGGTCAGCGCCGAAGAGCGCAACGACCTGGACCGGGTGGCGGTGATGCTCGGGCATCGCGCTTCCGACGTTGATGATGCTTTGGTCCGAGCAAGCAACGGGCGATACGTCGTACCGGCGCGGCCTGGTGCACGAGCGTTTCCCGCAGGGAGCACGATGGTGTTCACAGGCGACATGGTCGAGCGGCGCGAGGTGTGGTGGGACCGAGCGGTGGCTGCGGGGTTCATCCCGCAGGAGTCGGTGCGACCTGACACGACGTTCCTGGTCGCCGCCGACGTGGACAGCCTGTCGGTGAAGGCGCGGGCGGCCCGCGGACTCGGCGTACCGATCGTCGCGCTCGCGGACTTCATCCGCATGCTGCCGCCCCACTTGCTCCCATCCTCCAACGAACGCAAGGCCGGCTGAGACGCCGCCCAGCCGGAACAGGTTCGACCCACCTGGGCGCTGTGGCCTGCCGGTAGGTGCCGGGCTGCTTGGGGCCCACCCGGCAGGTTGTCGGTCTGCAGGGGAGGTGCTGGGCGGCCGGGGTCGGCTGGAAGGGGAGGTGCCGAGGGTCGGGTTGCCGTGGGGAGAGCGGCTTGGCGCGGGGGATTAGGTGCTGGGTGCAACCGGCTGGTCGGGCGGTGGTTAAAGTGCGGGCGTGGACCTCGACGAGTTGGCGCAGCGGATCTATCAAACCTCGCATCTGACCGGTGCGTTCGTACTCCGCTCGGGCATCACCACGAACGAGTACTTCGACAAGTACCGCTTCGAGTCCGACCCGGTCCTCCTCGACGCGATCACCGAGGCGATGGCACCCCTCGTCCCACCGGACACGGAGGTTCTAGCCGGCCTGGAGATGGGCGGCATCCCCGTCGTCACCGCCCTCAGCCGCCACACCGGCCTCCCGTGCGCCTTCGTCCGCAAACATCCCAAGGCCTACGGCACCCGCCGCCTCGCCGAAGGCGCCGACGTCACCAACCGCCGAGTCCTGATCGTCGAAGACGTCGTCACCAAAGGCGGCCAAATCCTCCAGTCAACCAACGACCTCCGCACCCTGGGCGCCACCATCCACTCCGCCCTCTGCGTAATAGACCGCCAACAGGGCGGCCCCGAAGCCCTAGCCCCCGCCGACATCACCCTCCTCTCCCTCCTAACCGCCACCAGCCTCCGCCCACCCACTCCCCACCCCTAACCGCAGAGCCCCGCCTCTCCTACCCCGAGCCCGACCTCGGCCCCATCTGCTCGCCGACCACCACCAGCCCACCTCTTCCCAGCGCCATCCACTCCCCGCCGCCTGGCCACCTCTTTCCAGCGCGCCCGGTCCCGCCCGCACCCCTAGCCCGAGCCGCGTCCGCTCCCACCGCATGGCCACCTCTTCCCAGCGCGCCCGCCGCACCCGTCCGCTGGACACCTCGCTCCAGCGGCGTCCGCTCCCACCGGCTGCCGACCTCCTTCCAGCGCGCGCCTGCACCCGCCGCCGGACCTCGGCCGTCCTCCGCAGCCACTCGACCCGGGTGCGCCGCGACTTTGTGCACCGTTCGTGCATCGATGGAACCCAGGACTACTCATCCCGTGCACTAAGTGGATGGCAGATGCGGGCGGACCGGCGCCTTGTGCACGGTCTGAGCGCTCGTCGCCGGATGGAGTGCTCACGCGATGCACAAAGTCGTCGCGGTTTCGCGGCCGACCTCCAACCAGATCTCTGGTCGCTGCCCCAGGTCATCACCCGATCGTCGCCCGACGTTCGCCATCCGCTGCCACTGGGCGGCTGACCTCTGCCCATCGCCTGCCCGCCGCTCGCTGTGCTCCAGCGGCTGGCCCGGCTGATCGGTTGCTGGTTGCTCGGCTGTGCTGCGGTGGTTGGCCTCGGGTGATCGTCTGCTTGTTGCGCGTCGTGCGCCGATGGCTGGGCTCTGCTCGCCAGCTGCTCCTGGGGCGCTGGCTGCTTGGTTTCGCTTGCGGAGTCTCCCCGCGGTGGCTCGGGATGTGGTTAGGGGTGGTCTATTTGGTGGGCTTGGGTGGGGGAGACGGGGACCAGGATCTGGCCGGTGGTGGGGGTGCCTAGGAGGAGGGTTTTGGTGGGGTGGGTGGTGGTGTAGAGGGCTATATAGGCGCAGACGACTGAGTCGATGGCGTCTTCGAGGCGTTTCAGGTGAGACTTGCGGGTGGCGGATTCGGCTGCGGAGCGGATGGCGTGCCATTCCGGGTTGGACTTCAGGAGCAGGGGTGGGGAGGCATCTGCGAGGGAGTCCAGGAGCGTGATCAGGCGGAGTAGTTCGGAGTGGAGGTGGGGGAAGTCCCGGCCTGGTTTGTGTTTGTAGGTGAGGATTTTCGGCAGGTCGAAGAAGGTGACCAGGGCTGGGTGGGGGTAGACCTCGGCTGCTCGTCTTGGTGAGGTCGGGGCCAGGCCGAGGTCGAGAGCGTCTGCTAGGCGGAGGGCTCGGGAGCCGTTGGTGAAGCTGGGATTCGCGGTGTTGGCGGCGTGGCAGGACGCGCCGAAGCGGCCGAAGTGGCGGCTGACCAGGCGTTCGCACGAGCGGTGACCCGAGGGGTTCACCACGATGATCGGGGCGTCGAACGCGACGAAGCACGGGCCGGCCGTCCACGGGCGCAACCAGTCGAGGATGTCCTCGTCCGTCTGCCGGGTGGTGACGTCCAGCAGTGATCCGGTGTGGTCGAGGACCGCGAGGCCGGTGGTACCTCGCTGTCCCCAGGCGAGGTCCACACCGACGAAGTACTCGACCCCCGGCGCGACGGGATGCTCAGGTGCGGGCATGCCGGCGGATCCGGTCCGGCGTGCCGGGGTGTTTGGGTTCGGGGCGGCTCACTCCTCGACGTGGGACTGGCCGTCCTCGCGCTCTATTTCGAAGCGGAGGGTTTTGCCGGATCGGAGTCGCTCGATGGCCGACAGGCAGGCCTCCTCGCTCATGTGTACGCCGATCTCACCCAGTTTGTTGCGCAGCACGAGGGCGGCGTCCTCGGCGGACCGCGCACTCGACTCGTTGACCGCCTCGATGGTGGTGGCGGTGAGTTGCTCGCGGATGTCCGGGTGGACCTTGTGGATCTCGTGGGTGATTCTGAACTCCGACATCGCGACCTCGTTCTCCCTTGGCGGTCTGCCTGGCCTTGTCAATCAGACTAGTTCTCCGGACCAGTCGGACAGAGAGATTGTGTCGTCCTGGTCGTGGTTAGGCGAGTACCCGGCTGACGAATGTTTCAAGCCGTTGTCCGAGACGTTCGACCCGGACCCCCGCGGCGACGGTCTCGCTCTGCGGTACCTCGAGCTCGCGAAGGCCGCGCAGGTAGAGCGAACACGCCAGATCCGCGCAGATGTAGGTGCCCACGGTGTTCCCGGCCTTGCCGACCGCGCCGGCCCTGCGCGCGACGAACAACGCCACGTCGGTGACCTGGTGCGCCGTATGGCACAGGTCGCACAACCCGGTACCGCGCCGGGGCTTACCGGTCGCCGCGGTGTTCACGGCGATCCCGGTCACGTCGTCGTCCCGGCGTACGACGAGGTAGCCGCGGGCGGGCGCCTTCGGGTCGCGCCAGCCGAGGTAGTCCAGGCTGTCCCAGGGCAGGGAGTCGAAGTCGCGGGGGAGCGTCATCGCCTTCACGAGGCTCCTGGACGAGTTCACGAAGGAGCTTCTGATCTCCTCCGCACTGAGCGGCTGCACGGCTGGTCCTCCGGATCGGTCGACGATTGACGCAGCCGACCTCCTCGGGCTGCCGCCACAGCCAACCCGCTCGGGCGGCGCGCTGGCAACCGAAATAGTCTCGTTGCCTTAAGCAAGAAAGTCGATGCGAGACGGAGTCGACAACGCGGTAGTCGGCGGTGGCGGTGGTGGTGGCCCTGGACCTGGCGCGGCTCGGGGTGGCGGTCGTGGGTGGGAGTCAGGGCAACTGTTGCCCGGAGAGGGGTGGCGTTGGCGGACACGAAGGTGGCGGACGGCAAGCCCGTGAGGCATGGCGGAGCGGCTCCGGGCGCTTGTTGAGGCGGCAGGAGGTTTCTTGGGCGGATCAGCGGACATCCCGTAATCGGGTCTGGACGGAGGGCTCCCGGTCTGACAAGTTAGAAGATGAAAACTTAAACTACCTCTTTGGGAGGCGGACTGCATGACCACTG
Source organism: Kribbella sp. VKM Ac-2568 (assembly GCF_004345365.1). Lineage (GTDB taxonomy): Bacteria > Actinomycetota > Actinomycetes > Propionibacteriales > Kribbellaceae > Kribbella > Kribbella orskensis. The sequence continues at coordinate 100,007 of NZ_SLVF01000014.1, read as the reverse complement.
GACATCCCGAACTGACCGGCGACTACACCATCGACGCGGCGCACAGCCGGATGGGCTTCGTCGCCCGGCACGCGATGGTGGCCAAGGTGCGGGGCGGGTTCGACGAGTTCGAGGGCACGCTGCACATCGATGGCGAGAAGCCGGCGAACTCCAACGGCCGGGTCGCCATCCAGGCCAAGAGCATCGAGACCCGGAACAAGCAACGCGACGACCACCTGCGCAGCAATGACTTCCTCGATATGGACAACCACCCCGAGATCACGTTCGTGTCGACGGCCATCGAGCCGCAGGGCGACGAGAGCTTCAAGGTGACCGGTGACCTCACCATCCGCGGCATCACGAAGTCGGTCGACATCGACTTCGAGTTCACCGGCGCGGCGACCGACCCGTTCGGCAACTCCCGGATCGGGCTGGAGGGAGCGGTCGTGGTGAACCGGAAGGACTTCGGGGTCAGCTGGAACGCTGCCCTCGAGGGCGGCGGCGTCCTGGTGAGCGAGAAGGTCTCACTCGAGATCGAGATCTCGGCGATCAAGAACGCCTGACCCGCTACCCGCGCATGCCCGGCAGCTCTCCGGCTTCGGCAACGCCGCCCACTCCATCCACAGACCGAGCTCGTGGGAAATCCGAGGTCGTGGAAATTGTTGGGTGGCGGAGGTTTCGCGGGTTCGTCGCAATGGTGTCACGATCAGCGGTGGACCCCTTCCGGGCCTGGTTCGTCACAGTCGGTGCTGACAGACTTTCTGTGAGTGCCGGCTAGGTCCAGGGGGTCCGCCGATGATCGACACCACGCTGTATCGATGGTTGCGGCCCCTGCTGGGGCGCCGGCGACGAGGTCGCCGCACACCGGAGACGTTCCGTCCGCTCGGAACGAGTTCCCGGGTCAGCCGCCTGGCGACCCGGTACGACGCTGAGGTGGATCTTGCCCTGCAGCGACTCTGGCCGAAGGCGCGGGTGTACCACGATCGCGAGTTCACCCGGGATCGCGCGGACTTCCTGCTGGTGGTCCGCGGTCGCGGGGTGATGATCGAGACGAAGGTGAAGAGCGACCCGGGCTTGTTCCGCGGGTCCACCTTGCCGCCGCTGCTGGACCGGCTCCAGCGCGATGGGCGGCGTCTCGTCGTACTGCTCAATCAGGGCGATCCCACACCGGCGCGTGAACTGGTGGCGGCCAAGCTCGGTGACAAGGCTCGCGTCATCGTGTGGTCCGGGCCTGCTGACGACCCGACCCTGCTGGAAGCCGTCGAATCCCTCCTCCATCAGTCCAGCCGCCACGCCTGACAATCCCGGGGAGCCAGGCCGCCATCTCGGCGGGAAGCCTCATCATCCTCGCTGGAGAGCTGGAGAGCTGGAGAGCTGGAAGGGCCAGGGAGAGCCTCGGCGCCCTTGCCTGGGTGGAGAAACGACAGCGCGGAGAGCTTGGGGCTCTCCGCGCTGTGAGTTGGCTCCGGTCCGCGAGGTGTGCCCGGAGGCAGCGGACCGGAGTCGATTTGGGGGGGTGGTTACTCAACACTTCTCCGGGGTGGTGCGGCCGCCGTCGACCACCCAGACGCCTTCGAGGAGTTCGACGCGCATCTCGTCGAGCCAGCGGGTCGGGGTCGTCGCCGGGAGGACGCTCCTGCCTCTGGCGTTCACCGTGCGGGCCCGAGTCGTGTCGTAGCAGGCGCGGACGATCACGCCGGTGGAGCCGAGGGTTCGCTTGGCCCAGAGCACCTTGGTCTCGCCGGTGTTGTGCAGCTTGCTGGAGCGGTAGTACCTCGCTTGCTGGCTGATCGACTTGTACAGGGTCGGCGTCATCACTGGGACCAGTTGCTTGGTCGACTGACCGCCGCTCTGCATCATCACGTCGAACGCGACGCGGTACTCGTAATACGCGTTCACGACGGGGTCATCCGAGGGGCCGGCGTTCTCGTCGGCGGCCGCTCCCTTAGCGACCGGGTCGGGCAGGCCGTGCTTGAACGCCTTCTTGGCGCCTGGCGACGATGCGGCCACGTCGGCGGACTCGTCGTTACCGCAGCCAGCGAGCATCAGGACCGGGATCAGCGTGGCGATCACCGCCAGGTTCCGAATGCGCATGTTGTCCGAACCTCCTGTCGGGCGCGGCACTGCCGCTCGCGCCCACCGGCACTGACCGTGTAACGCCTCGACACGGACCGTGGTCACTGTGAGCTAGATCACAACGACCCCGTACCGGGGTACGGGATGCGACTTCGCTCTGTGGCTGGATGCCTGACGGGACGCAGATTTCTAGGCTCGATCTCACTTACTGAGACCAAGGAGCACCCCATGACGAACAGCCTCCCGCCCACCTCCGCAACCCCCGGCACCAGGTCCGCGGCAGGCGGTGGCACCACCTCCGCTGCGAACCGCCGCGGACCGGTGGCAGGCCGGGCGGCGGGGAAGGATCGGCGGCGGCGCGGGCTGGTGGGCCGGGTTGTGCGGGCGGTTGGGTATGGCGTGATGTTGGTGCCGATGGGGGTTGGCGCGATGGTGGGAGCGGTGGTTGGGCGGGGGGATGGTGTGCACGAGAGGTGGCGGAGGCTTGGGCGGTTTCTGGGGGCCGCCGAGGCTGTTCGGCTTAGGCGTCCGGGGCGGGTGGCCTTGTTCCTGCACGGGTTCTCGAGTCTGGTGCTCGGAGTCGTGTGCTGGTTTCTGGTGATGATGCTGGTGCTTGCTGTCGTCCGTGGGCCGTTCTATGGATTTGTCGAGCACGGTCCTTACGGGCCCGGCACTTGGGGCGGGCCAACCAAAGCAGGTGCCTGGGCGGCCCACGCCGCGATCGCCGTGCCGCTTATTCCGCTCCTCGGTTTCGGCCTCCGTGGCATCGCGCTCCTGCAGGCTGCAACTGTGCGCCGTCTCTACGGCTCCCGCACTGCTTGGTGGACTATCCCAGTCACCGCGGCGCTGACTCTTGCCGGTCTCGTCCTCCTCTACTCCTGGACCCAGCAGGTATGACGACGCGGGAGATTGAGCGGTCTAGGCTCGCGTCGTGACCTCCGAGCCGCGTGTTCAGGCCGGCTGGCCTGCCGGGCGAGGTGGGATCGCAGCCGGCGTTGCCACTGGGGCCTTGCTGGTCTTGACGACGGCCGATCTTGGGCAGCACTACGAGGTGCCCTTGGGCGGCGCGTTTGCGTTGGCAACGCTGCGCGCCCTGGCGTTGGCCCTGGCCTGGTTGCGGCCGACAATGGCGATGCCGGTTTCCTTGCTGGGAGCGGCTTTGACCGCCGCGGTGTGTGTGCCGGTCTCACCGGACGAGGCGTGGCCCTGGCCGGTGACGAGCGTCTTCGGGCAGGCGGCGGTGCTGGTCATCGTCGGCGCACGTGGTGCATCGCGGATCGCGCTGGCGGTCTGGTGGGCGGCCACGCAGGTAGTCGGCGTGGTCGCGATGGCGTTGGCGCCAGAGCGCGGCACCTGGGCCGGCTTGCTGACGATGGCGGTGTTGTCGGCGGTAGCCGTCGGAGTGGCGGACCTGCTCCGGTCACGAGCAGAGACCCGACGTCGGCTGGCTGAGCAGGAGACCATCAGCGAAGCAGAACGTGGGCAACGCGCCCGGCTGCAGGAGCGCGCACGCATCGCCCGGGAACTCCACGATGTCGTCGCGCACCACCTGTCCGTCGTGGTGGTTCGCGCCGACAGCGCGCCACACCGGTTGCGAGAACTGCCGGCTGACGTGCGCGAGGAGTTTGCCGGAATCGCGGACGATGCGCGCTCGTCCCTGATGGAGATGCGCCGCGTACTCCGCTTGCTGCGGGAGGATCCTGCCACCGAGGGGGACCGGCCGACAGAGCTTGGTCCGCAGCCAGGTCTGGCCGAGCTAGAGGAACTCGTGGCGACCACTCGCCGGGCAGGAGCCGACGTAAGGCTTGAGGTTGCACTCACGGCCGAGGCGGACCCGGCGGCGGAGCTCACGGCGTACCGGGTGGCGCAGGAGGCCATCAGCAACGCGGTGCGGCACGCCCCTGGCGTCAAGGTAGAGGTGGCAGTCCATGGAGCGGCGGATGCGCTTGTGTTGACTGTGGCGAACGGGCCTTCGCCGACAGCGGATCGTGCGGCACCGGGGAGCGGCCACGGGCTGGTCGGGATGCGTGAGCGGGTCGGATTGCTCGACGGCACCTTCCAGGCCGGGCCGACCTCCGAGGGTGGATACCTCGTGGAAGCATCGATCCCCTTGAACGCGAAGGAAGCCGGATGACGATCAAGGTCCTGGTGGTGGACGACCAGGCGATGGTCCGCGCTGGTTTCAGCGCGTTGCTGGGCGGACAACCGGATCTCGAGGTGGTGGGCGAGGCCACGAACGGCTTCGAGGCGGTGGAGCTCGCCGCCGAGAAGGCGCCCGACGTCATCCTGATGGACGTGCGGATGCCGGTCCTGGACGGGCTGGCCGCGACCCGGCAGATCCTCGCCGGCGCAACACCGGGTGAACCACCTCGGGTCATCATGCTCACCACGTTCGACCTCGACGAATACGTGTACGACGCGCTGCGCGCCGGAGCCAGCGGGTTCCTCCTGAAGCACTCGTCGCCGGACGAACTCGCCGCCGCAGTACGGGTGGTCGCGGCGGGAGATGCGCTGCTGGCTCCTTCGATCACGCGTCGCTTGGTCGAGGACTTCGCCCGGCTGCATCCCGTCCTCCCGACCACTGCAGCCGACCTCACGCCGCGCGAGACCGACGTACTCCGGCTGGTGGCGCGGGGTCAGTCCAACCGGGAGATCGCCGCGACCTTGGTGCTCGCGGAGCAGACGGTGAAGACCCATGTGAGCCGGATCCTGACCAAGCTGGATCTCCGGGACCGAGCCCAGGCTGTCGTCTACGCCTACGAGTCCGGTGTGGTCAGCCCGGGGCCGCGGCATTGAACAAACGAGCTCCCGTTTCGACAAGACGATCGCTCCTGTCCGGTGGGAGGGTGAGACGACTGAGGCGGGACCGGGCGGCAGTGGAGAGGCAGGGTGGTCGTGGTGGATGGGTTGGACAGGTTGCGGAAGCTCTGCCTCCGGTTGCCGGAGACATCTGAGCGGTTGAGTCATGGGGAGCCCACCTGGTTCATCCGCGGGAAGAAGACGTTCGTGATGTTCGCCGACCAGCATCACGACGACCGGACCGGTTTCTGGTGCGCGGCTCCCGAGGGTGTCCAGGAGTCGCTGGTGGCGGCCGATCCGGAGCACTTCTTCCGGCCGCCGTACGTCGGTCATCGTGGCTGGCTGGGGGTGTATCTGGATGTCGAGGGAGTGGACTGGGACCAGCTCGAGGAGATCGTCGACGACGCCTACCGCCAGATCGCACCGAAGACGCTGATCGCGCAGCTCGACCAGTCCGGACCGCAGTAGGGCGACTCAGCCACTCGGCGAGGCCGAATCGCTGGTGAGAGCAGCGAGATCCTCGGACCAGTGCTCGGAGAAGTCGTCCTCGGCGACATCGCAGTCATCCCGGCCTTGGCTGAGATCAGGGAGCTCGCGTGAGTCCCGGCCGTGGGTGAGCTCAGGCAGCTCGCGCGCAGGGCCCGACGGATCGGCCAGCCAAGCCGCTCGGGCGTCGTGACGGCAGGGCATGGCTGTTCGGTAGGTGGCGGCCGACAGCAAGAGAACCGTCAACTCGCCAGTGGTCACGCCCAGCTGCTCGGCATCCCGGGCGGAGGGCGGTCACCAGTGCTCCCGGCACGTCTTCGAGGACGACCCGGTGTCCCGGCCGGAGCCCTTCGACGGATTCCACCGGCCAGTCACGAGCCCAGCGCTCATCGCCCAGTTGCAGGACCTCGTCGAGCGGCGGCAGGGGGTCGATCAGCAGATCGGGGACCTCGGCGATGGCGCGGAGCATCACATGCCCGAGGGTGTGGTGGCTGCGCCAGTTGTTCAGGCTGTCGTCGGACTTCAGATGCCGCCGGAGCACGACGCGAAGACGCTCCAGCTCGGAGCTCTGGCGGGGTGGTTCGGGTGCGACGGGCTCAACCCAGAGCCGGCCGTTCCTGAGACGGAAGGCGAGCAGCGAATCGGTCGGGACGTCGGGTAGCCAGTCGGGCGGCCCGCACCAGCCACCGAACTCGCCGAGTGAGGACGTCACGGCCCCGCCGGCCGCCAGGGCGAGGGAGCCCTCGTGCACGAGCAGGTGGTCGAGCACCGCGAGCTCAGGACCGGTGAACAGCACCTGACGGTCCTTGGTGCCGTAGCGGACGCGGTGGGTCAGGGCAGCACCGTCGAGCATCCGCCGGGCGCTGTCGAACCGGCCGTCCGGGAGGTGCACCATGATCGGCGACTGGCGCAGCGCGGTGCGGACCGTGGTCACCGGGTTGGTCGACTTGGTCAGGCCGGCCGCGGCTACCCGGCGGGCCAGTTCGTCGGTGGGTTGCGGGCCGGCAGCGGTGATGAGATCGGAACAGAAGGCGACGATTCGTTTGCTCATGCCAAGGAAAGTACGAGCCTCCGACTATCGAAACCGCCTTGTCCACAAGGCAATTCAGTCGTGCTGAGGATCAGGGCGCTGTGGCAGGCGGGACACGGCGGCCGCCCGGTGCCGATCGCGCCGTGCAGATCAGCCTCGTGGGTGCCCGCGTCCACATATGGGTGGCACACCAGCGGATGGGTCGTGCTGCCGCTCCGGATCAGCTTCTCCAGCGTCGGTCCGGTCTCCGCCCACTCTTCCAGGATCGCGTCGACGGGCAGAACCTGACGAGCCTTCACCTGTACTGCGGTCCAGGGCGGCCGGGGTGCACCGTCCAGGTTGCCCGCCACGAAGTCGCGGGCGACACCTGCCAGGTGCGAGATCAGGTCGTGCACGGTCCAGTCGGGGCACGCTGGCACCCGGGTGTTCAGCTGCTCGGCGGTCAACGCCTGCGCCGCCTCGGTCACCCGCGCCCGCGTCGCGGCGTACAGGTCGGCACTCTCGGTCGCGTCCATGGCAGAACCTCCTCTGGATCTCATTGAAACCCTGACGAACGGCCGACGCGAAATTCGACAGGCGTCGATAGGGTGGCGCGGTGAGCGAGACGGCAGATACGCCCGCCCGGCAGTCCAGCGGGGAACAAGCTAGCGACGAGCAGGCAGGCGCCGGACAGGGTGGCAAGACGGTCGGTGACAAGGTCGCCATCGCCCTTGCGTTCGGCAGTTCGGCCGCGGTGCTGGTCCTCGAGTTGGTCTCCCTGCGGCTGGTCGCGCCGTACCTCGGGCTGACCCTCGAGACGAACACCGCGGTGATCGGCGTCGCCCTGGCCGCGATCGCCACCGGCGCCATGATGGGCGGCAAGTTCGCGGACGCTGTCCCGCCGACCAGGACGCTCGGCCCGCTCATCATGTTCGGCGGGGCTCTGGTGCTCCTGATCCTCCCCGTCGTCCGCTGGACCGGCGAGGCGGTCCGCGGCTCAGCCGGCGACGCCGTGTTCCTCGCCGTCGCGATCGCACTGTTCCTGCCGGCGTCGCTGCTCGCCGCGGTGACGCCGATGGTGACCAAGCTCCGGCTGTCCACCCTCACGCAGACCGGAACGGTAGTCGGACGGCTGTCCGCCTACGCGACTGTGGGCGCGATCGTCGGCACCGTGCTCACTGGGTTCGTCTTCGTCGCGAAGGTCCCGACGAGCACGATCGTGCTGTGGCTCGGCGGCGTCCTGGTGGTCGGCGGTGCCGCGCTGACGATCTACTTCCGGGGGCTGAAGGCAGCCGCGCGCCCGCTCGTGCTAGCCCTGATCGGCACTGGTCTGACCGCCTTCGCGCCGAGGCCGTGCGAGGTCGAGACGGCGTACCACTGCGCCCGCGTGGTGGCGGACCCGAGCCGGGAAGGCGGCCGGACGCTGTACCTGGACCAGCTCCGGCACTCCTACGTCGACCTGAACGACCCCAAGCACCTCGAGTTCGCCTACACCAAGGACTTCGGTGCCGCGATCGACGGCAGTTGGCCGGGCGCGCAGCCGTTGACCGCGCTGCACGTCGGTGGTGGCGGCCTGACCATGCCGCACTACCTGACGGCGACCCGGCCGGGCACCGAGAACAAGGTGTACGAGATCGACTCGGGGGTGATCGAGATCAACAAGGCGGAACTGGGCGCCGAGCCGGGCCCGGGCCTCAACCTGCAGGTGCGCGACGGGCGACTCGGCGTACGGTCGGAGCCGGCTGACAGCCGGGACCTGGTGGTGATGGACGCGTTCGGGGGAGTGGCGGTGCCGTGGCACCTGACCACCCGCGAGGTGGTCGCCGACGTCCGGCGAGTGCTCAAGCCGGACGGCCTCTACCTGGTCAACGTCATCGACTACCCGCCGCAGGCCTTCGCCAAGGCCGAGACTCGGACCCTCGAGGCGGAGTTCCCGCACGTCGCCGTGATCTCCAGGCCGAACGCGCTGAGCGGCGCCGAGGGCGGCAACTTCGTCCTGCTCGCGTCGGACCAGCCCATCGACTCCGCGGCGATCCGGCAGCGCCTGGCCGGCCGGTCCACCTTGCTCTCCGACGCCCCCGCGGTGCGGAGCTTCGTCGGTGCAGGACCGGTCCTCACCGACGACTACGCACCGGTAGATCAGCTGCTCACTCCCTACCCGAGCTGAGACGCGCCACCGCAGGAGTTGTGGAAGCCGCCGAAGGCTTGTTGCATGTCCACATGCACCCACGCGCAGGTCAGCCCGCACAGCCCGAGGATCTCGTCGACGTCGACGCGCTGCTCGCGGCCTACGACGGGATCACGCCGGACGTCGAGAACCCCGCCCAGAAGGTCGTCTTCGGTACGTCGGGCCACCGCGGCTCGAGTCTCGACGGCGCCTTCAACGAGGCACACATCCTGGCCATCACCCAGGCGATCTGCGAGTACCGCGCGGGAGAAGGTACTACGGGTCCGCTGCTGGTGGGCAGGGACAGCCACGGCCTGTCGGAGCCCGCGTGGCGCACCGTGCTCGAGGTGCTCGCCGGGAACGACGTGCAGACACTGGTGGACAGCGCTGACCGGCTGACCCCGACTCCGGGGGTGTCGCACGCGATCCTGCGGCTCAACCGTGGCGCGGGCGCCGGTGCGGATGGCATCGTCATCACGCCGAGCCACAACCCGCCGCGCGACGGCGGCATCAAGTACAACCCGCCCCACGGTGGTCCCGCTGACTCCGACGCGACCGGCTGGATCGCCTCCCGCGCGAACGAGTTGATCGCCGGCGGCAACCGCGAAGTACGGCGGAAGTCGTTCGAGGCGGCCCGGGCGCAGGCGGGGGAGTACGACTTCCTCGGTCACTACGTCGACGACCTGCCCGCGGTGCTCAACCTGGACGCGATCCGCAGTGCGGGCGTCCGGATCGGCGCGGACCCGCTGGGTGGCGCGAGCGTGGACTACTGGGCCGCGATCGCCGAGCGGCACCGCCTCGACCTGACCGTGGTGAACCCGCGGCTCGATCCGACCTGGTCGTTCATGACGCTGGACCACGACGGCAAGATCCGGATGGACTGCTCCTCGCCGTACGCGATGGCCTCGCTGGTCGCGCAGAAGGACCGCTTCGACCTGGCCACGGGCAACGACGCAGACGCGGACCGGCACGGCATCGTCACGCCCGACGCCGGGCTGATGAACCCGAACCACTACCTGGCCGCGGCGATCTCCTACCTGTTCGCCAACCGGCAGTGGGGTCCGCAGGTCGCGGTCGGCAAGACGCTGGTGTCGTCGTCGCTGATCGACCGGGTGGTCGCGGACCTCGGCCGCCGGCTGTGGGAGGTGCCGGTAGGCTTCAAGTGGTTCGTACCCGGTCTGATCGACGGCTCGGTCGGCTTCGGTGGCGAGGAGTCGGCGGGCGCGAGCTTCCTCCGGTTCGACGGCACGGTCTGGACCACCGACAAGGACGGCATCCTGCTCGCGCTGCTGGCCAGCGAGATCACGGCGGTGACCGGCGAGACCCCGTCGCAAGCGCACGCGAAGCTGGTGGAGAGGTTCGGCGCCTCGGCATACTCGCGGGTGGACGCGCCGGCCAGCCGCGAGGAGAAGGCGAAGCTGGCCGCGCTCTCGGCCGACGCGGTCACCGCGACCGAGCTGGCCGGTGAGCCGATCCTGGATCGGATGACCAGTGCCCCGGGCAACGGAGCGCCGATCGGCGGGCTGAAGGTCACCACGGAGTCGGCCTGGTTCGCCGCGCGGCCGTCCGGCACCGAGGACCTCTACAAGATCTACGGCGAGTCCTTCAAGGGCAAGGACCACCTGGACGAGGTCTTCGCCCAAGCCCGCGAGGTGGTATCAGGAGCCCTCGAGGCCTAGCGGACGAACGCTTCGACCAGGCGGACGAACGCTTCGACCTCGACCGCCTGGTCGAAGCGTTCGTCCGCTAGCCCTCGAGGCCTAGCGGACGAACGCTTCGACCAGGCGGTCGAGGTCTGCGGTGGGGTCGTTCGTCAGGCCGCTGTGGATCGGGCTGGGATGGACGACCGTACTGCGGGGCGCCGCGAGCCAGCGGAAGCGTTCGCCGATCCGGGTGGCTGCCGCCGGGCCGCCGTCCGGGTCACCCGCGCAGATTGCGCGGATGTGCTCCAGCGACGCGCACACGACGTCCACGTCCACCGCCGGGTCCAGGGCCTTCAGCCGGTTCGGCTCGACGTCCCAGGCGGCGCCGAGGAAGTCCAGCGAGCGGCAGTAGAGCACGGCGCCGACGTTCACGAACTCGCCGCGCTCGATCCGCGGCGCAGCCCGCAGGATCACGTAGTCGAAGGGCACCAGGTTCACCACGTCATTCACCACGTCATTCACCGGGCACCACCAGGCAGCCAGGCGGTCCGCTCGGCGAGCCGGGCGCAGAGGTGGCGGAGGTACCGCTCCCGGTCGCCCTCGGCGATCCACTCGTCGGGCACCAGATCGAGCACCTCGGTGAGCAGCTCCGGCGTGATCGCCGCCGCCAGTTCCGCGTCGATCCCCGGCACCTGCGGGGCGACGTCGGCGAACACGTGGTCGGCCGCGTCGTACGCGAGGGCGGTGAACTTCTCCGCGGACATCCAGGAGTGGTGGAAGTACAACGCGGCTCCGTGGTCGATCAGCCAGAGGTCCTTGTGCCAGACCAGCAGGTTCGTGTTGCGCCAGGAGCGGTCCACGTTGGCGACGTACGCGTCCAGCCAGAGGATCTTGGCCCGGGTGGCGTCGTCCGGCTTGCCGGTGGAGCCGTCGTACCCGAACGCGCCGGGCAGGAAGTCGACGGCCAGGTTGAGCCCGGCGCTGCGGATCAGCAGTTCCTGGATCTCGTAGTCCGGCTCCGACTTGCCGATCGCCGGGTCGAGTTCCATCAGCTTCAGCTCGGGCACCCGCAGGCCGAGCCGGCGGAACAGTTCGCCGACGATGATCTCGGCGACCAGCGCCTTCGGGCCCTGGCCGGCGCCGTGGAACTTGAGCACGTAGGTGCCGAGATCGTTGCCTTCGACAACGCCCGGCAGCGATCCACCCTCGCGCAGCGGCAGCACGTACCGGGTGGCGGTGACGATCGGCAGACTCACGCCGCAGAGCCTAGGCCATGGCTGCCGGCCACCCGCTCGCGGACCGCACGCCAGGCGCGCTGTTTCCGCCCTGAGCGGGCCGGGTACCTCGGAGTGCACCGAACCGAGGAGACACCTTGACCCATCCGTCCATGGGCGTTGAGGAGGAACTGCTGCTGGTGTCCGCCAGCGGTCGACCCCTGCCGCGCAGCAAGGCCGTCGCCGCCGAGGCCGAGGGCATCGACGTGGAGCTCGAACTGACCCAGGCACAGGTGGAGATCAACCTCCCCGTCTGTGACACGCCCGCCGAGCTCCGCGATCACCTGCAGCGCCTCCGCTCGCAGTTGGCCCGTGCCGCCGCCGAGGAGGGCGCGAAGCTCCTGGCGATCGCCGTACCGCCTGGTGGTGAGGCGGTGCAGTTGATCACCAACAAGCCGCGCTACCTGGAGATGGAGGCGCGCTACGGGCAGCTGGCTCGCGAGCAGAGCGTGTGTGGATGTCACGTGCACGTCGACGTGCCGGACAAGGAAGCCGCCATCCGGGTCAGCAACCACCTCCGGCCCTGGATGCCGACGCTGCTGGCATTGACGGCCAACTCGGCGATCTACCTGGGCGCTGACACCGGCTTCAGCAGTTGGCGCTCGATCATGTTTTCTCGCTGGCCTTGCTCCGGCCCACCGCCGTACTTCGAGTCGGCTGAGCACTACGACGCGCTGGTGGCGATGCAGCTCGAGTCGGGCAGCATCATGGACGAGCGGATGGTCTATTGGGACATCCGGCCGTCCACCCATCTGCCGACGGTCGAAGTGCGCATCAGCGACGTCCCGCTGACCATCGACGAGACAGTGCTGCTCGCGACGCTGATCCGCGCCCTGGTGATGACCGCGCTCGCCGACGGAGGCCTGGGCCCGAAGCTGGAGCCAGAGGTACTGCGGGCCGCGTACTGGCTGTCCGCGCGTGACGGGTTGTCCGACGACGGGCTGGACGTGCTCCGGGCCCAGACACTCCCGATGCCGAAGCTGTTCGACCTACTGCGGCAGCACGTGACTCCGGCGCTCGAGGAGCTCAACGAGCTCGACCTGGTGGACGAGAGCCTCCAGCGGCTGCTCAGAGAAGGCAACGGCGCCGCCAAGCAGCGCAAGGCCTTCCGTGAGGGCGAAGACATCGTCGCCCTCACGGAAATCAAGCCCTGACCAAGCACCAACCAGGCGCCAGCGGCAGGACCTAGCGCAGGAAGTCCTCCAGACCGTGCAGGTCGTCGGTGTTGAGGTGGTCGACGCCAGCCGCGACCAGCTCGGACCAGACGGCTTCGCGAGCCGCTCCACGCGTGTCCGGCGTCTCCCAGAACCGCACCCGGTAGCCCGCGTGGTGCGCCGTCGTCACGATGTCCCGCAGCTTGGCCCGCTCGTCCGCCGGGAACGCCCCGACGCCGCGCCAGGTGAAGTTGTTGGACCAGTTGTCACTCACGAGCGGCATCAGCGACGCCGGGAGCTTGGAGTTCAGGTCGGACAACCTGCCGTCGTACCCGGCGTACCGGACCTTCTGCGCCTTCAGCACGTCGAGCGGGCGGTTGCCGCTGATCACCGAGGTGACCGCGCCGGGGTAGGTGTGGCCGTTGACGTAGATCGTGCTGATGTCGCGGTACTCCCGCAGCGCCTGGTCGATCGCCGCATAGGTGCTCGGGCCGTCGCTCTTGATGTCGATCAGCAGTTGGAAGTCGGCGCCGTGCCGGTAGACCTGCCCGTGGTTCTGCTTGACCTGTTTCACGAGCGGCTGCAGGTACAGGCTCTCCAGGGTGCGGCCGGGTACTGCGTCCTCCTGGTCGTGGGCGACGCGGAGCTCGCCGTCGATCAGCCAGACGTCGGCCTCGACGCTGTTGAAGCCGCGATCGAGCGCATCCTGCAGAGGCCGCCGGTGCTCGTAGTCGTTGTGCGCGTGAGCCGTCGGCAGCGCCCGGATCGCAGGTTGGTCGTACGCCGTGGGCAGCCGGAAGCCCTCGTCCTGGGCAACCGTCCGCACCCGGTCCGGGTAGTCCGAGATGATGCCGTCGACACCCTTGTCGATCAGCGACCGCATCGTGGCCGGGTCGTCCACCGTCCACGGCACGACCTTCATACCGGCCTTGTGCGCCGAGCGCACCATGTCCGTGGTCACGTACGGCCGGTACGCCGGGTCGGTGACCTTGCCGTCCTGGGGGAACCCGTGCACCGGGGAGATCGCGTCGGCGCCGAACGACTTGGTCGCCTTGACCAGGTCGCCGTCGAAGTCGTCGATGTCGATCCCACCCAGCCAGGGGGACTTGCCCGGCTGGCCGGTCTGCAGGAAGTCGTAGTTCGTCAACGCCACGATCGGCAGCTCAGGGGCCACCTGACGCATCCGCATCAGCGCGCCCCAGTCGAAGCTCTGGATCGTCACCTGACGGCTGATCTTCGCCGTGCGGATCTCGCGCGCGACCACCTGGACGAACTGCTCGCGCGGCGCGGTCTCGTTCGGCGCGCCGGCCTCGACCTTGGTCTCGATGTTCAGCTTGACCTTGTCCGCGTGGAAGCGGTGGACCAGGTCGAACACGTCCCGCAGTTCCGGCATCCGGGCGCCCGGGTCCGGGGTCTGGCCGGGGAAGCCGGCCTGCGGCAGCGATCCGCAGTCGAGCTGCTTGACCTGCTTGAGGCTCAGCGTGTTGATGAACTTGCCGACGTACGGGTACTCCGGGTCGCCGGGCGTGTAGGGACCGGTGTCCTTGCACTTGGCGCCGGTGACCTTGCGGTCATGGGTGACGACCGCGTGGCCGTCCTGGGTGATCTGGACGTCCAGCTCGAGCGTGCTGACGCCGACCTCCAGACCACGGGAGAACGAGGCGACGGTGGACTCGACGGTGAGGCCGAGGCCGCCGCGGTGGGCCTGGATGTCGAACTCGCGGCCACGGCCGGCGCCGGCAGGCACCGCGACCACACTCTGGAACAGCAGACCGGCGGCCAGGGCAAGCGGAAGCAGCGCGCGGGGGAGGCGGCGCATGAGGGGTTCCCTTCTTCGGGGCACGGGGCGGACGGGCCGATGGTCCACCGCTCAGATGGACCGTGGCCCTCGCGAAGGTAGCCGAAAAAGGGCGGAATGGTGAGCCTGGAGTCGCCAGGTGATGACTAACGGTGCCGGAACCCGCCGACAGACCGCTATTCGTACTGCAGCGCCTCCAGCGGATTCAGGCGGGCGGCCCGGCGCGCGGGCCAGATCGCGGCGAACAGACCGACCACCACCGACACGATGGCGAAGATGACCAGTTGCCCGGTCGGTACGGCGAAACTGACCTCGTCCAGGCGGGCGGCCAGCAGCAGGGCGAGGCCGAGTCCGAGCAGGATCCCGATCACCGCGCCGATCAGCGCGGTGATCACGCTCTCGTGCCGGATCATCCGTTTCACCTGCCGCCGGGTGAGGCCGATCGCACGCAGCATGCCGAGTTCCCGGGTCCGCTCGAAGACGGTCAGCACCAGCGTGTTCACGATGCCGAACAGGCTGACCAGCACCGAGAGCGCGAGCAACACGTAGAGCACGTTCAGCAGGCTCCGGATGCCGTTCGCCTGGGCGTCCTTGAACTGTTCGCGGGTCTGCGCTTTGGCGTTCGGGAACGACTTCAGCGCGGAGTTGAGCGCTGCCGTGTTCGCGGCGGTGACGCCGCCCTGCATCCGCACGAAGGTGTAGAGGTTCTGCGGCTGCGGGTTGGTGGCGTCGAAGGTCGTCGTCGAGATCGTCACGTTGCCGAACGGCGAACCACCCGCGGGCGGCTTGAAGATGCCGCGCACGGTCAGGGGCAGAGTGGCCCCACCAACGGTCGTCAGCGACAACTGGGAGCCGACCTGCAGGTTGTGCTTCGTCGCATATGGCTCGTCCAAGATGGCGCCGTCCCGGCCCAGTTCGCCGAGGGTGGCCTGCGATCCACCCTCCCAGTCGAACCGCAGTACTCCGGGAGCCTGGGTGTCCACCGCGGTGACGTTGATCGTCTCGCCGAAGGCCTGTCCTTGGCCGCCGCGCACACTGGAGACCGCCTCCACGCCGGGCACATCCGCGACGGCTGCGGCCACCGTCGGAGGCAGCGGGCTGAAGTTGTTCAGCGCGGCGATCGCGTAGTCGCCGCTGAAGATCTTGTCGACGGCGTCCTCGAACGGCCGGATGATCCCGGCACCGAGCGTCGCCACCAAGGTCACGAGCGCCAGCCCGATCATCAGGGCCGCCGCGGTCGACGCCGTCCGCTGCGGATCGCGACGGCTGTTCTGCCCGCCGATCTGTACCGCCGGCCGATCCGACAGTACGCCGGGGAAGTCCGCCGGCCACTCCGGCTGCCAAGAGGTCACAGCGCGACGGAGGGCCATCACTGCCACGATCACCAGCAGGATCGGGTTGAGTACTGCGCCGAGCACGAATCCACCGGCTCGGCTCGCGCCTGACCCGGGTCCCCAGAATCCGCGGCGCAGCAGCCAGTACGGCAAGGAGAACAGCGGCCATGCCAGCGCTGACAGGACGACAACGGACCAGCGGGCGATCGGGTCCGAGGCCGCGGCCAACGGCTTCACCAGCCGGGCAGCGAACAGGGCGATGCCGATGAAGATCAGCAGGACGCCGACCGCCAGCAGGGACAACAGCGCGGTGGTGCTGAGCCCGTCGACGAACAAGCCGGCGATCACCAGGGCGACGCCACCGGCAGCGAGCAGGGCGGCACCCAGAGGCCGGAACCGGTGGAACCGGCCGGGCGGCAGCTTGGCGCCTTCCCGTACGGCGGCGATCGGCGGCACCCGGGTGGCTCGCCAGGCGGGCCGCAGGCTGGCCAGCAAGGTGACCAGGATGCCGACGGCCAGCGCGACCAGGACGGTTCGGGTGCGGAACACGAGTCCGTTGTTGGGCAGCGTCAACCCTGCCGCGTCGAAGATCTTGAACAGGCCGGTGGCGATGCCCAGGCCGAGGAACAACCCGACCGCGGCCGACACCACGCCCGTGACGAGTGCCTCGAGCACCACCGAGCCGAGGATCTGACGGCGGGAGGCGCCGAGCGTCCGCAGGGTGGCGAACTCGCGGGTCCGCTGGGCGATGGTGATGGACAGGGAGTTCGCGATCACGAACGACCCGACGAACAGCGCGATGCCGCCGAACACCAGCAGGAAGGTCCGGAAGAAGTCGAGGAAGCCGGCGGTTCCGGCCGAGTCCTCGGCCGCCTGCTCGTCCGCGGTCCGCACCTGGGTGCCTTCCGGCAGGATCTTCTGTACTGCGTCGACCAGCTGCTGCGGGGAGGTGCCGTCCTTGCCGGTGAGGAGGATCTGGTCCAGCTTGCCGGGCTTGTCGAACAGCCGTTGCGCGGTCGGCAGCTCGAATCCGGCCAGGGTGGCGCCTCCGATCGAGGAGACGGCGCCGAACTCGACCAGTCCCGAGATCCGCATCCGCTGGACCGCGCCGCGAGCCTGGACGCCGATCGTGTCGCCGGCCGCGAAACCCTTCTCCTTGGCGGTCTTGGTGTCGATCACGACCTCGTCCGGAGCGGGCCAGTCGCCGCTCACCAGGGCGAGGGAGTTGAACTCGGGCCGGTCCGGGTTGACGCTGAAGCCGAGGTTCGGCGCGCCGCCGAAGACGATCGCCTTGCCGTCGCGGCCGATCAGCTGCGCCTCACCCGCGACCGCGCCGTCGGCGAGGTCGACCTCGGGCAGTTCGGCCACCTTCGGCAGCAGGCTCTGATCGAACGATGGCGCCACGCCGGCGGTGTCGTCGCTCAGCTCGAACGCGGGTTTCCCGGTGATCGCCGCGTCGGTGTTCTTGTAGTTCTCCGAGAAGATCGAGTCGAAGGCGCTCGAGATCGAGTCGGTCAGCACGTAGGTGCCGGAGACCAGGGCGACTCCGAGGACGACGCCGACCGCCGTGAGCGCAGTACGGAGCTTGCGGCCGAGCAGGCCGCGGAGTGCGAACCGGATCATTGCAGGTCCAGCGTGTCGATGATCTGCAGGATCTCGTGCTGGCTGGCCTGACCGGTCTCCTTGACGATCTCGCCGTCGGCGAGGAAGAGCACCCGGTCGGCCATGGTGGCGGCGCGAGCGTCGTGGGTGACCATCACCGTGGTCTGGCCGTAGTCGTCGACCGAGGCCCGCATCAGGTTCAGGATCTCGCCGCTGGTCCGGGAGTCGAGGTTGCCGGTCGGCTCGTCGGCGAAGATCACCGTCGGCCGCGACACCAGCGCCCGCGCGATCGCGACCCGCTGCTGCTGGCCGCCGGACAGCTCAGCCGGCCGGTGGGTGAGCCGGTCCCGCAGCCCGACGCGGTCGATCAACTCGTCGAAGAAGGCCGGGTCCGGCTTCTCCCCGGCGATCGTCATCGGCAGCAGCACGTTGTCGCGCGCGGTCAGCATCGGCAGCAGGTTGAAGAACTGGAAGATGAAGCCGATGTGCTTGCGCCGCAGTCTGGTCAGGTCGTTGTCGCCGAGCGTGGTGATCTCGGTGCCGTCGATCTGCACCGAGCCCGAGGTCGGCTTGTCCAGGCCGGCCAGGATGTGCATCAGCGTCGACTTGCCCGATCCCGACGGCCCCATCACCGCCGTCAGCTGCCCGGGCGCGATGTCGACGCTGACCCCGCGCAAGGCGCGGACCGCCGTGTCTCCCTCGCCATAGACCCGTACGACGTCGCCCGCGAGAACGACGGACGTCTGTCCGTTCGATTGCCCCTCCATGCCGATCGCCCCTCCCTGGCTGATCAGCGGCCGCCCCAGCAGGCCTCATCCCTTTACCTTTCGGTCGAGTCTGCTCGCGTTCGGTGGATCCCGATAGGGGGTTTTCCCGGGCTCGACCCTGGTTGCCCGCCCCCGGCTCCCAGACCGCAGGCTGCTCAGAGCCAGCCGCGGCGGGCGGCTTGGAAGCCGAGTTGGAGCCGGGTCTCGGCGGCCACCAGGTCCATCAAGGCCCGGACGCGGCGCTGGACCGTGCGCATCGAAAGGCCCAACTGGTTTGCCACCGCTTGGTCGGTCAGCCCTGCCAGCAGCAGCCCGAGGATGCGGGCATCCAGCTCGGGCAGGCCGTCGCCGGGTGTGCTCCCGACCATGCCGTCCGTGCCGAGAACCAGCGGGAGACCGTCGCGCCAGACCCGGTCGAACAGCGCGATCAGGGCGTCGAGCATGCCGCTGCGATGCACGATCAGCGCGCCGATACTGCGCTCCGAGCCGGACAGCAGCGGCACCAGCGCGATCCGGCGATCCACGATGAGCAGCCGGATCGGGAGCTCCTGGACCACCCGGACCTCTTCACCCGCCTGCAGCGAGTCGGAGGCGGCGGCGAAGAAGCCAGGCCGTTCGAAGGAGCTGCGCTCGATCATCACCCGGTACCGCACGCCCCGGCTGACCGCCGCGTCCTCCTCGGTGTTCTCCTCGGCCGGGACGACCGCGATCTCCGCCTTGACGAAGCCGAGCACCTCCTCGCGGGCGGACATCTGCAACTGTGCGAAGCGCTGCCCGACCGCCTTGGCCCCGCGGACGACGTCGACCACGTCGCCCACCGACCGCTCCGTGTCCGTCCCCCGGTACACCTCGGTGAGCGACTCGATCTCCCGCTGCGCCCGCCGGAGCTCGTCCTCGCGCTGGACTGCCAGCGCCGCGAGAGCCACAGAGGGCGGCGACGCGACGTACCGGTCGGTGCCGCCGCTGGAGCGGGCTGCGAGGCCCAGCGACTCCAGCGCGGCCAGCGAGCGGGCCGCCTCGATCGGGTGGCAGCCGAGCCGGCCGGCCAGCCCCTCGGCGTCGTACGAGGGAACCTCGACGAGGGCGCGGTAGGCGAGTTCTTCGGAGTCCTCTAGTCCGAGCACGTCGAGCACGATGCCTCCCGGGGGCGGCTGAGTGGTGACAGCTGGCGGGTATCGGAATTGTCGCAATCTTGCCAGCACAGGGTGCTCTTTTGCTGGCGGTTTTGCGATGGACTACCGCGCAGTCCTCCTAACCTCCCGAAGGTGGTCCGATGGTTCACCGGTTCCTGGTCGGCGCGGCCGCAACCGCGCTGCTGACCTCTGTACTTGTCCCGGCCTCCGCCGCCCCAAACCCGGTGGCCGCCCCGCGGACCTCCCCGACCCTCCCCGTCCAGGTCGACAGCGCCAAGGTCGTCACCCTGCTCACCGGCGACAAGGTCCAGGTCGCTCCCGCGGGTGGTGGACGCAGCAGCGTTCGCTTCGTCCCCGCCGACCCGGCCGCCTCCGGCTACGAGACCCGCACGGTCGGCAAGGACCTGTACGTCGTACCGGACAGCGCGGCGAAGCTCGTCCTCAGCGGCAAGGTGGACGAGGCGCTGTTCAACGTCAGCGGGCTGATCCGCCAGGGCTACGACGATGCGTCCACCGATCGCATCCCGGTGATCACCACCTACAAGCCGACGGCCCGCCTCGCCCAGCAGGCAGTACCAGCCGGAGCCACCCGGACGAGGTCGTTGCCGTCGGTCGGTGCCGCCGCCCTGCGCACCGACAAGGAGCGGGCGCGGGAAACCTGGAGAGCGCTCACTTCGATCTCGGCCCCAGCCGGGCGGGACCTGGACAAGATCTGGCTCGACGCGAAGGTGAAGAAGACCCTCGACCAGAGCGTCCCGTACGTCGGGGCGCCGCAGGCGTGGCAGGCCGGGTTCGACGGCTCGGGCACCACGGTCGCAGTACTGGACACCGGTGTCGACGCGGAGCACCCGGATCTTGTCGGGGCGGTCAAGGCGCAGCAGAACTTCACCGACAGCCCGGATGCCGCCGACCACGACGGGCACGGCACGCACACGTCGTCGACGGTCGCGGGCAGGGGAGTGGCGTCGGAGGGCCGGAACAAGGGCGTCGCGCCAGGCGCGCAGTTGCTCTCCGGCAAGGTGCTGAACGACTCCGGCAACGGAGACCTGTCCTGGATCATCGCCGGGATGGAGTGGGCCGTTGCCGAGGGCGCCGATGTGATCAGCATGAGCATCGGCACCTCCGAGCCGGTCGACTGCACCGACCCGATGGCCGCGGCCGTCGACCGGATCAGCGCCAGCTCGGGCGTGCTCGTGGTGGTGGCCGCCGGCAACCTCTACGGACCGGCCGAGACGATCACCAGCCCAGGATGTGCGGCCTCCGCCCTCACCGTGGCGGCGACCGACCTGACCGCCACGACGGCGGACTTCTCCAGCCGCGGTCCCGTGCTCGGCAACCACGCGGTCAAGCCGGACATCGCCGCGCCGGGCGTCGGCATCACCGCCGCCAAGGCAGGCGGGCGCGGCGACTCGGCGTACACGGACATGAACGGCACCTCGATGGCGACGCCGCATGTCGCAGGCGCGGCGGCGATCCTCAAGCAGCAGCACCCCGAGTGGACCGGTCAGCAGCTGAAGTCCGTCCTGCAGAGCACCGTGCGCTCCGCCTCGACGGCAGGGATCTACGAGCAGGGCGCCGGTGAGCTCGACGTCGCCAACGCCGTCCGGCAGCAGGTCACCGGACCGGGCACGACCGACCTCGGCACCTTCGCCTGGCCGCACACGCCGTCGGAGAAGACCACCAAGCAGCTCGCCTACACCAACTCCGGCAAGACGCCGGTGACCCTCAGGTTCAACGCCGACCTCCGCGGCAACAACGGCAAGCGGTTGCCCAAGACCCTGATCCGCCTGGCAGCGACCTCGCTGCAGATCCCGGCCGGCACGTCCGCCACCCTGCCCGTCGTCGTCGACCCGTCCGGCGACCTCGACTACGGCCTGTACGGCGCGATCAGCGCGCGGGTGGTTGCCACCAGCAACGACGGCCGGACGGTCGTCACTCCGCTCGGGTTCTACCTCGAACCGCAGCACGTGGATGTCACGGTCAAGATGATCGACCGCAACGGCAAGCCCGCGTCGTCGATCACCTCGCTGGACGTGTTCGACCTCGACAGCATCGCCGCGCAGCGGATCGGGTTCGACGGCGCCGACCGCACTCTGCACCTACGGGCCGGCACCTACTCCCTGGCGGCGGTCGTCGCCACGCCTGGCGCTGACGAACTGGTCGAGTCGTACGCGTTCCTCGGCGATCCCGAGATCACGCTGAAGGAGAACACCACCATCACGTACGACGCGCGCAAGGCCGCCGAGGCGAAGGTGACCACGCAACGCCCGAGTGTGCGCAAGGGCGGCAGCCTCACCTACGGCCGGGTGGTCGACGACTGGGTGCTGACCAGCACGCACAGCTTCGCCGGTTCCCTGAAGGCGCTGTACCTGGCCGACACGAAGTCGAAGGCCACCCGCGGCACGTTCGAGGTGGTGGAGGGCTGGCTGTACGGATCACCCGACTTGGCGCCGTCGCCGTACCTCTACAGCCTGGCGTTCACCCACGCCAAGCAGATCAAGGGCGGCGTCGACCACAGGGTGCGCGATCGGCAGCTCGCGTCGATCGACGCGACCTACTACACGCCCGGCAAGAACCACACCTACTCCGAGTACACCGACGTGTGGCGGCCGTGGAGCCTCAACCTGATCCCGACCGGCAGCCGTGGTTCGGTGGCGGCGCCGACGCGGGTCGAGCACCTGGTCACGGCCGAACGCGACACCAAGGTGACCCAGATGGTCGGTCACAGCGACGCGATGGCGTGGCCGTTCGCCACCCTGATGACGTCGAGCGCGAAGGCGTACAAGCCGGGGAGTCACCACACCGAGACCTGGTGGAAGGCGGGTCTGCGTCCGGGCATGTTGCGGGACCAGACCACCGGACTCACGAAGGTCCCGGCGGCACGGGACGGCAACACGATCTGGAGCAACTTCCCGAGCTGGTCGGACACCCAGCCGGGCCACTTCTCGATGCAGGGATTCCTGGATCTCGGTGGCACCGAACTACTCGCCGACGGGGTCTCGCTCGGTCAGTACGGGTACTACGGTCAGGGCGTCTGGGACGTGCCGGCGGAGGCGACCGACCTCGAGCTGGTCTACAACCTCAACCACTGGCAGCGGACCGGCTACGTCTGGGAGTCACCGACCGACGCGGAGACCCGGTGGAAGTGGCGTGGTTCCTCGGCCGACACGGGCAAGCCGCTGCCGCTGCTGTTCCCGGACTACGACCTGAACGTCGACGCGAACGACCGGGCGCCGAAGGTCAAGGACTACCCGATCGCGATCACCGTCGGCGCGGGGGAGTGGTACCAGCCCGGCAACATCACCTCGGCCCGCGCCTGGGCGTCGTACGACGACGGCGGGACCTGGCTCGACGTACCGGTGAAGAACACCGGGGCGAACGTCACCGCGAGCGTGGACAACACCCTGGCAACCGATTTCGTCACGCTGAAGGTCGAGCTGACCGACGCGAACGGGAAGTCGGTCACCCAGACCCTGAAGCGTTTCTACGGAATTCGCTGGACACCTCACAGCCGGGCCGGGCATCCCAGGGGGCGCTGGGATGCCCGGCTCACGGATGGGCCCGCGCGACGACGGCGACGGGAGAGGATTTGAGGTGCCGGACCGGGAAGCGCCTCACGGCGCGTGGCCGCTCGAAGCGGCTAATTTTGGGACCCGGGGCTACCGCGGCCCGACACCTCCAACAGTGTAACGGGTGCCCAAACCCCTTGTCCTGTTGAGATGTCACGCATCGGACGCCGATAACACCTTGTTCGTCAGGTTGCAAGTACCCCGGCGGTGAACAACCTGACAGCGCGGCGAACTACCAGAGTTGGCCGGCGCGTTCGGTCCGCGCGGCCACCTGCAACTGGTCTGCCATCTCCACCAGCCGGGACGCGGAACGGACCTGGTCGTGCCCGTCGTCGGCCAGGTGCGCCCGGCCGGTCGCGACGATCCGTGCGAACGCCGCGGCTCGGTCCAGCGTGGTGGCGAAGTCACCCGTCGCCACGCCCCGCAGTACGGCGTCGACCATGTCCTTGACCTCTGTCGGCCCCGGCGGATCTGCGACGCCCGCCACCACCGCGTGGACCTCCGCGTACTTGCGGCCGGTGTCGTACTCGCGGGAGACGTCCTCGGCCGAGGTGTGCACCCAGGAGCGCAGCAGGTAGAGCCGCCAGAGCGTGCCGGGCAGCGAATCGGCGGGGGCATCCGACCACAGGTCGGCCAACTCGTCCAGACCGTAGTCGTCGGCCAGTTTGACCACCCGCGCGATCACGTCGGCGTCATCGCTCGACCGGGCGCCGCGAACGAGCAGTTCGGCCGTCCGGTGCGCGACCTCGGCGACCGCCGCCGGGTCATGGGCGCCAGGCAGCGACTCGAACAGCTTGGCACCCGGCAGGATCGGCCGGCGCGGCGTAGGTGCGGTCACTCGCCCAATGGTGCCCGACCCGCCCCGAGACCGCATTTCGACCCGGCAGTGCGACGTCCCGGCAGGACAGAACCACGCACCGCGACACACCACCGGGGTCAGTACAGTCGGAGGCATGGCATCAGCCGGTCGGAGTCGCTTGGTCAAGAACGTCGTCAAGTACGGCGTCCGGTACGGGCCGATGGCGTTCGAGGCGGTCAAGCACGGGCGGGAACCGGCCCAGCAGGCGCTCCAGGCCGCGCTGGCGAAGCGGTCGGCGCGGAAGAAGGCGCTCGAGCACGCCCTCACCGTCCGCGAGGGCTCGCTGCTCAAGGTGATCAAGGACGGCCAGGCGATCTTCTTCGTCTTCAGCGGCGACGCGATCGTCACCACCTACCCGCCGGTCCCGCAGTCCAGCTACCCCGAACTGCTCCGGCACGCCGATCTCGACCGCCGCGAGGACGCGGTCGCGCTGACCGCCCAGAAGCCCAAGATCGCCCCTCGGATGCCCCACCTCAAGCGTCGCAGCTGACTGTGGTGAGCGCCTCTCACGAGCCCTGGATCACACCAGGGTTGACCTCGGCGTAACACGCAGGACCCGGCTAGGCAACACCTCCCACGCACCCTGGAACGAACCGCCTGCAACCGGGCGGTGCCACGAGGGAGGGGCCTCACTCATGCTCTGGAAGATCAGGACCGAACTCGCCGACCGTCCCGGCGCCCTGGCCGAACTCGCCGCACGCTGTGGTGCGGATGACATCAATATTCTGAGTCTGGAAGTCTTCACCGCCGAGTCCGGCGCGATCGACGAACTCGTCATCTCCACCGGGGTCGGCTGGACCGCGGAGGATCTGACCGCTCTGGTCGCCGAGGCCGGCTGCTCGAGCACGACGGTCCGGCCGTGCCAGGCCGACGTGCTCAGCGACGCACCGACCCGCTACCTGCGGGCCGTACTGCGGCTCATCGACGACCCGGTCTCGGTCGACGAGGAACTGGAGACCCTGCAGGGCTTCGAGGAGTACACGCCCGCCGAGTGGGCCCGGGCCGACGTACTGGTCGAGATCGCGGGACGCCTGGCCGAGCGCTACCAGGCGTCTGTCACGGAGGGCCCACGCCCCGGCAGCGGAGTACCGGAGTTGCGCAGGGCCACTGTCGAGGATGCGTCGGCTGTGGTGGACATGCACGAGCGGTGCTCGTACGAGAGCCGCACCCGGCGGTACCACGTGCCGATGCCGAAGCTGACCGCCCGTACTGCGAGGCACCTGTCCGCCCCCGCGGGTGGCGTCTCCATCGTGGCGACGGTCGGCGACGCCGTGATCGGAATGGCGACAGCGGCTCCCTGGGAGGAGCTCAGCGGTACGGCGATGGAGGTGGCCGTCCTGGTCGAGGACGGCTGGCAGCGCCAGGGCCTCGGCTCGCAACTGCTGCGCCGGGTGATCCAGGAGTCGCGATACCTGGGCGCGGACCGAGTGGTCTGCATGGTGCAGCCCGAGAACGACGGGATGCTCCGCACCGTCGAGGGATTGCGGATGCGGACCCGGGTGGTGCAGGACAGCGGTCACTTGATGGTGACGGTCGCCCTGTCCGACCAGAGCCTGTCGCATGCGGTGGATCGGCCGTCAGTGCCCTATCGTCAGACGCGTGCCATCCCTGTCCCCCGGTCGCAATCCGCACGGTCTACTGGTCAACCTTCCCGCGAGCACACGCTCGCCGGTGGTGGAGCTGTTCCGGCGCTTCCTGATCGCGTTGGGGCTGCTGACCCTGATGGTGCTCATCGTGGTGGTCGACCGTGACGGTTACAAGGACACCTACGACGGCAGCGTAAGTCTGATCGACAGCATCTACTACGCGACCGTCACCCTGACCACGACCGGGTACGGCGACATCACTCCGGTGACGCCGACGGCCCGGTTGGTGAACGCCTTCCTCGTCACGCCGCTGCGGATCGCCTTCCTGGTGGTACTGGTCGGCACGACCCTGGAAGTCCTGGCGAACGAAGGTCGTCGCATCATGCGCGACTCGCGATGGAGGAAGCGCATGAAGGACCATGTCGTGGTGGTCGGGTACGGCACCAAGGGCCGCTCGGCCGTGCAGACGCTGCTGAGCAACGGGGTGAAGCGCGAGACCATCGTGGTGATCGATCCGCGCGCGCAGGCGGTCGGGGACGCGGGCAACGACCAGATGGCCGCCTTCCACGGCGACGCGACGAACCGGACCGTACTGCGGCGCGCCGAGGTGATGACCGCCCGCGAGGTGATCGTGACCACGGATCGCGACGACTCCGCGGTGCTCGTCACCCTGGCGGTCCGCCAGCTCAACCCGAACGCGCACATCGTCGTCGCGGTCCGCGAGGAGGACAACGTCCCGCTGCTGCGGCAGAGCGGCGCGGACGCGGTGGTCACCTCCTCCGAGGCGGTCGGCCGGCTGCTCGGCCTGTCCGCGGTCAGCCCGAACCTCGGCGAGGTGATGGAGGACCTGCTCACCTACGGCGAGGGCCTCGAGGTCGCCGAGCGCCCGGTGCTCGGCCGCGAGGTCGGCAAGGCGCCGTCCTCGGTCCCGGACCGGGTCGTCTCGGTCGTCCGCGACGGCAAGGTCCACCGGTACTACGACTCCTCCGTCTCGGTGCTCGCCGCCGGCGACAAGCTCATCGTCGTCCGCCCGGCCAAGGAGACTCCCTGGGCCGAGCGCCCGGGGGCCGACGAACAGGACGAGTAACCTCCTCCGAATACCTCAACCGCCCATCAGCTGTCCGGCTGGTGGGCGGTTGCCGTGGGTGCGGACCACGGGACGGGGTGGTCCGGTGTTGACGGGGCTTGCGCGGGGGTTCTACAGTCTGGCTTGTAAACGATTACAAGAACGATTACAGGAGACTGTGTGAGCCGGCCGACGATCGCGGAAGTGGCCCGGGCCGCCGGGGTTTCGGTGGCCTCGGTGTCGCGGGTCCTCAACGGCCTGCCCGCGACCGAGGAGATGGTCGTGCGGGTGCAACGCGCGGTCCAGGAGCTCGGCTACGTGCCGGACTCGCGCGCGAGATCGCTCAAGGTGGGCCGCACCTTCCAGCTCACCCTGGCCGTCGCCGACGTCGGTAACCCGGTCTACGTGACGATGATGCGCGCGGTCGAGGAGGTCGTCTCCGCCGCTGGTTATCGCCTGGTCGTGACCACCACCGGCTCCGACGTGGTCGACGAGGTCGCCCTGGTCCGCGGTATGGCGCGCGGTTACGCCGACGGCCTCGTGATCAGTCCGTTGCGGGTGGATGACGACCTGATCAAGTCGATCCGCGAGTGCGACGTGCCGGTGGTCGTCGCCGGTAACGTGCCCGCCTCGGCGGGGGTCGACACCGTCCGCGCGAACTCGCCGAAAGGAATGGCTTTGGCCGTGGAACACCTGCTGACCAAGGGCCGCGACCGGATCGCCTTCGTGAACGGCCCGGTGGACACCGTCCCGGGTGCCGCTCGGGCCAAAGGTTTCGCCGACGCTTTGAAGCAGTACAAGCTCGAGGCCGCCGGTGCCATCGAGGCCGACGACTTTACCTTTGCCGCCGGCCGCGCCGCTGGTCAGGAGTTCTTCAAGACGAACCGCCCGAACGCGGTGATCTGTGCGAACGACCTGCTCGCCGTCGGCGTGATGCACGAGCTCGCCGCGTACGGCCTCGCGGTACCGGCGGACGTCGCGGTGATCGGGATGGACGACAGCGAGCTGGCCGAGCAGTCCTTCCCGCCCCTGACCAGCGTCAACCTGGGATCGGCCGAACGAGGCCGCCGGGCCGCTGAGTTGCTGTTGGCAAGGATCGACGACGACAGCCGGAAGCCGAAGCGGATCGTCGTCCAGCCGACCCTGAGCGTTCGGAGGTCGACGCCGTGAGCACTGCCACCCTGACCGCCGCCCCCGAGCAGGCCGGCGGGTCGAAGCGGCCCGGCCGGCCGAAGCAGAACCGGGAGGCGATCTTCCTGTTCCTGCCCGCGCTGTTGCCGGTCCTGCTGCTCAGTGTGTACCCGCTGCTGCGCGGCATCGCGCTCGGCTTCACCGACGCGCGGGCCGGGCTGAACGTCGACACCAACTTCATCGGCTTCGACAACTTCGCCAAGCTGCTGCACAACGAGCTGTTCTGGGACTCCTTCCGGATCGGCCTGATCTGGACCCTGTCGGTGACCATCCTGCAGTTCGTCGCGGCACTCGGCCTGGCCCTGCTGCTGAACACGAACCTGAAGTTCCGCGGGGTGGCCAGGACGCTGGCGCTGATCCCGTGGGCGATGCCGCCCGTGGTGGTCGCGATCATGTGGCGGCTCCTGCTGCACCCGACCAACGGCCCGGTCAACGAGATCCTGCAGAGTCTGCACCTGACCGACCACCCGATAAACTTCCTCGGCGACTTCAGTACCGCGCTGCCGGCGGTGATCGTGGTCGGTGTCTGGGTCGGCATGCCGATGACGACCGTGACGCTGCTGGCCGGACTCCAGGGCATCGACCGCTCCCTGTACGAGGCGGCCGCGGTCGACGGCGCCGGCGCTTGGCACCAGTTCTGGTACATCACGCTGCCGCAACTGCGCACCGTCATCATCGCGATCACCAGCCTCGACATGATCTGGAACTTCAACTCGTTCGGGCTGGTCTACGTGCTCACCGCGGGTGGCCCGGGCGGCAAGACGATGCTGCCGATGCTCTTCGCCTACAACGAGGCGTTCCGGTACGGGAACTTCGGCATGGCGGCGGCGATGGGCGACGTGATGGTCGTCATCATCATCGTCTTCCTCGCCTTCTACCTGCGCAGCCGGTTGAGGAGTGAGGCATGAGAACCAGGCCGACCACCCGCGCACTGCAGTACCTCGCCGTGCTCTGCTACCTGGTGTTCCTGGCGTTCCCGCTGCTATGGCTGATCTCCAGCTCGCTGAAGTCGCCGCAGGAGTTCGCCAGCATCACGCCGTCGTTCCTGCCCAAGCACCCGGACCTGTCGAACTTCAGCGACGCGCTGGAGGAGCAGGGCCTGGTCCGGTCGATGCTGAACTCGTTGCAGATCTCGGTCGCCACCACCGTGCTGGTGCTGGTCGTCTCGCTGCCGGTCGCGTACGCGCTGGCGCGGTTCCGCAGCCGGCTGCGCCCGGTCACGAACGGCTGGATCCTGGTCAGCCAGGTGTTCCCGGTGATCCTGATCGTGATCCCGCTGTTCCTGATCCTGCGGCCGCTGCACCTGACCAACACGATTCCCGGTGTGGTGATCGTCTACATGGTCTGGTCGCTGCCGTTCGCGCTGTGGATGCTGCAGGGCTACGTCGCCGCCGTACCGCGGGAGCTGGAGGAGGCGGCGTCGGTGGACGGCGCGAGCCGGGTCCGCACGATCGTGTCGATCGTGATGCCGCTGCTGCGGCCGGGCCTGATCGCGACCGCGATGTTCACCTTCATCTCGGCGTGGAACGAGTTCTTCTTCGCCCTGGTCCTGTTGCAGGACCCGCAACTGAAGACGCTGCCGCTGGTGCTCGCCCGCTTCGTCGGGGCCGAGGGCCAGGTCCAGTTCGGACCACTCGCGGCCGCGTCCGTCCTGGCCACCGTGCCGAGCCTGGTGTTCTTCGCCTTCCTTCAGCGCCGGCTGACTTCCGGTCTGCTGAGTGGCGCTGTCAAGGGCTGAGTCCCTTCCCCCTGAGGAGAAAACATGAAGAAAGTAGTGACCGCCCTGATGGCGGCGGGCGCACTGGTGGCGCTCGCGGCCTGTGGTGGAGGCAGTGACAACAGCTCCGGTGACAGCGGGTCCACGGAGAAGGTGACGCTGAAGTTCCAGAGCCTCGCCTTCCAGAAGACCACCGTCGCGGCGACCAAGAAGATCGTCGCGGACTGGAACGCGGCGAACCCGAACATCCAGGTCGAGTACGTGCAGGGCAGCTGGGACTCGGTGCACGACCAGCTCGTCACCCAGTTCCAGGGTGGTACCGCGCCGGACGTGATCCAGGACGAGTCCGCCGACATCACCGGCTTCGCGAACCAGGGGTACCTCGCGGACCTCTCGCAGTACCTGAGCCAGGAGACGAAGGACGCCGTACCGCAGGGTGTCTGGGACACGGTGTCCAGCGACGGCAAGGTGTTCGCCGCGCCGACCCTGCTCCAGTCGTACGTCGTGTTCGGCAACTCCGCGCTGCTCAAGCAGGCGGGCGTCTCGGCCACGGGCGACTCGCTCAGCTGGGACCAGCTGCAGGCGGACGCCAAGAAGCTCACCGCGGGCGGCAAGTACGGGCTCGGCTGGGGCCTGAAGAGCCCGACCGCGACCGTGCTGAACCTCGGGATGAACTTCGACGCGGCCTTCTTCGAGGGCACCGGCCGCGACGCCCAGGTCAAGATCGGCGACCCCGAGCTCGAGGTGCCGAAGCGGATCAACGCGATGGCCTACACGGACAAGTCGATCGACCCGACCTCGCTGACCCAGAGTGGCTCGGACGTGCTGCCGGGCTTCTTCGGCGGCAAGTACGCGTTGATCGTCGGCGGTAACTACGCCGCCCAGCAGATCGTCGAGCAGGCGCCGAAGGGCTTCCAGTGGGAGGTGCTGCCGCCGCTGAAGGGCAGCTCGGAGAAGCAGGCCGCGAACCCGCAGACGCTGTCGGTGCCGGCCGAGGGCAAGCACATCAAGGAGTCCGCGCAGTTCATCGACTTCCTCATGAAGGCCGAGAACCTGGCCGCCGTCGGTCAGGGTGACTGGCTGATCCCGACCACCCAGGCCGCCCGGGACGCGATCCAGCAGGCGACCGGTGGCAAGAACGGCTGGA
Source organism: Kribbella sp. VKM Ac-2568 (assembly GCF_004345365.1). Lineage (GTDB taxonomy): Bacteria > Actinomycetota > Actinomycetes > Propionibacteriales > Kribbellaceae > Kribbella > Kribbella orskensis. The sequence goes on along the minus strand of NZ_SLVF01000014.1, from coordinate 69,651 downwards.
CCCAGACGCTGGCCAGCGGGGCCGAGCTGACCAAGGCGCCGTTCCAGAGTGTGGAGAACTACCCGAAGTGGAAGGATCAGATCGCCACTCCGGCGCTGCAGGAGTTCCTGGCGAACAAGATCGATCTGGTCACGCTCGGCAAGAAGCTGAACGACGGTTGGGGCCAGGTCAACAGCTGATGCCCGAGGAGACCAGCACAGTGCTCGAAGACAAGTCGGTAGGGGCCCTCGTCGGCTCGGCGGTCGGCGACGCGATCGGTGGCGCCGTCGAGGGCTGGACCCCCGAGGCGATCCGGGAGCGGCACAGCGGCTGGGTGACCGGCATCGTCGGCCCCTGGTACGACGACTGGCGCAACGCCCGGCCGATCGCGCCGTACCACAAGGGCGACGGGCACATCACCGACGACACGTTGATGACGCACGCGCTGGTCGAGGTGTACGACGAACGCCGCGCGCACCTGGACGCGTACGCGATCGCCGAGTCGCTGGTCCCGAAGATGCTGTCGGGCCGCCGCTGGGTCCCCGAGCTCGAGGCGGACGCGTTGCTGCTGCAACGGGTCTTCCTGGCCGAGAAGTGGCTCGTCGCGCGGTTGCACTACGGGCACATCGACCCGCGCGAGGCGGGCGTCGGCAACATCGTGAACTGTGGCGCGGCGATGTACGTGGCGCCGGTCGGGATCGCCAATGCCGGCGATCCCGCCGGTGCCTACGCCGAGGCGATCGACCTGGCCGGCGCCCACCAGTCGAGCTACGGACGGGAGGCCGCCGGGGTGTTCGCCGCGGCGGTCGCGGCCGCGATGGTGCCCGGGGCAACGGCCTCGTCCGCCGTCGAGCAGGCACTGGCGCTGGCCAAGGACGGCACCCGGTCCGCGGTGGAGGCGATCGTCGACGCCGCCGACGGGGTGACGGACTGGGAAGAGGCGATTCCCTTGCTGCGCAAGGCGGTCGAGCCGTTCGACACGGTCGGGCCGGACTACCGGGACCAGTCGCTGGACGCCCGGCGGCCGAGCCGGAGCAAGGCGATCGAAGAACTGCCGGTGGCGCTCGGGTTCGTGCTCGTGTCGGGTGGCGACGTGCGCCAGGCCGTCCTGGGCGGGACGAACTACGGCCGCGACGCCGACTCGATCGCGTCGATGGCGGGCGCGATCACCGGGGCGCTGAGCGGCCGGGCCGGCGTACCGGCGGACTGGGCGACGACCATCGCCGAGGCGAGCAAGACCGATCTGGAGCAGCCCGGCCGCGTGATGGCCTCGGTCGCGAAGGACCTGCACCAGGCCGACGCCGAGCGGTGGGCCCGGCGTACAGCCGCCCTGGACGCCCTGACCTGATGTCAGCTGTCGAACGCCTGCAGTTCCACGATCCGGGAGTACCCGTGGTCGTTGGAGTCCTGCACGACGACTCGCACGGACTCCGCGACGATCGGGGTGAACGTGACCTTCACGTGTCCCTCGACATTGCCGCGGAGCTCCGCGACGGTGGTCCAGGCGCCGCCGACGCGAACCTGGACGTCGAAGTCGCGGACACCCATCACGGCCGCCGGGTAGCGGATCGAGTCGAGGGTCTGGAGCTCGACCCGGCCGACGGTGGTCGGAGCGGTGAAGTCGACGCCGTACGAGTCGGGGAAGGCGCCCTTGGTGGCGTCGTGCCAACCACTGGCACCCCATTGCTCGGAGTCGCTGTTGCCGTCGACACCGCCGCAGAGCTTCATGTTCCCGTGCGTCGACGAGGCGACGGCCTGCTCGCCGAGCAGCAGGTTGTCACCGGGACCCTTGGGCGGCGCTGGCTTGACGACTACAGGAGCGCTGAGTCGTTGCCCCTCGGCGGCGAGGTCGACGGTGAAGGTGCCCTCCGGTGTACCGCGCGGGACGCGTACGTCGAGCGGCGCGGTGACGAGTTGGCCGACCGGGAGATAGCTGGAGAACTGGTGGCGCGACAGGATCAGCGGAGCCCCGGCGCTGATCCGCATGTCGGCGATCATCGGCTTACGGCCGGTGTTGGTCATCCCGAGGGCGAGCCGGCCGGACGGGAAGCAGGGCAGCGGCACCACCTCGACGGGCTGTGGGGTGGCGCTGACGGTGACCTGACTCTTGCCGTTGGCAACGGCCAGCGCGGGGGCGAGCAGAGCGAGCGGTACGGCGAGCAGGGCGGCGCGTTTCATGGTGCTCCGATCCGTTCAGGCCTGGTTGACGCCGGGGACGCCGTTCTCGACGACCAGGGTGGCGCGGGTGGACGGCGTACCGCCGGGCGTGGTGACGCGGTCGACGATGCGGAACTCCGACGTCCAGCGCTCGCGGTCGAGGGTGCAGCTGAGGTAGCCGCGCTGGACGTTCTGGTACTTGACGTGCGGGTTCTCGGCGAGCAGCGCGCGGCCGGTGGTGTCGACGTCGACGCCGTCCTTGCCGGACGAGATCGACGTGGTGACGAACTCACTGCCGACGACGGGCGAGGACGGGTCGTCGAAGTCCGGCTTCAGGTCGGACGCGACGCTGCGATGGAGGTCGCCGGTGAGGACGACGAGATTGCGCACACCGCGGTCGCGAACTCCGGAGAGCACTCGCTGACGGGAAGCGGCGTACCCATTCCAGGTGTCCATCGGCACTTCCAGCCCCGCGCCGGTCTTGCGGTCCAGCTGGGCCATCGCGACCTGCTGGGCGACGACGTTCCAGCGGCCGGTGGATCGCCGCAGATTGTCCAGCAGCCAGCGTTCCTGGGCTGCGCCGGTGAGGGTCCGGGCCGGGTCGAGCGACACCTCATCCGGCGGCAGCCAGCTTCCGTCGCCAGGTTGGTCGGAGCGGAACTGCCGGGTGTCCAGGACGCTCAGGTCGGCGGTCCGGCCGTACCGGAGGTGCCGGTGCAAGCGGATCGACGGACCGTCGGCGGACTGGTCGAGCCGCAGCGGCATGTGCTCCCAGTAGGCCCGGAACCCGTTCGCCCGGCGGACCAGGAACTCCGCCTCGGACAGCCCGTCCTCGGAGATGTACCCGGCCCAGTTGCCCTCGACCTCGTGGTCGTCGAGCGTGACCACCCAGGCCGAGGCGGCATGTGCGGCCTGCAGGTCAGGGTCGGTCTTGTGCAGCGCATACCGCGCCCGGTACTCGTCCAGCGTGAAGATCTCGCCGGCGAAGTCGACCGGGACCTCCTGGTTGCGCACCCCGGCCGTCGGACCGACACCGACCTCGTAGATGTAGTCGCCGAGGAAGAGCACCACATCATGGTCGCGCCGGGCGACGTCCTGGTACGCCGTGTAGTACCCGTCGTAGAAGGCCTGGCAGGACGCGACCGCCATCGTCACCTCGGGCTGGTCCGTCGCGGCCGGCGCTGTTCGGGTGCGTCCGACCGGGCTGATCTGCGCGCCGACGCGGAACCGGTAGAAGTAATGCCGCCAGGGCCGCAACCCGCGGACGTCGACGTGCACGGTGTGCGCGTACTCGGGGCGCGCCTGAGCCTTCCCGCGGCGCACGATCCGTCGGAACTGCTCATCCTCGGCGACCTCCCAGTCGACCCCCACGGCGTAGTCGTCCATGCCGCCGAACGGTTCCAGCGGTCCGGGCGCGAGCCGGGTCCAGATCACCACGGCATCCGGCAGCGGATCACCCGAGGCGACTCCCAGGGTGAACAGCGGTCGGTTGCCGATGGGCTTCGGCCTGCCGGTGGCGCCAACACCAGGCAGGTTGCCGGTGAGGGCCAGCGCGGCGGCGGCTCCGGTGACACTGAGGAAAGTACGGCGAGTGGCTTTGGCAGCGGCGAGACCTCGGGCGGCGGAGAGCATGTGACGCAGTATCGAGCCGCAGTGAGACGAGTGACCAGGTGCGCGTTTCACCTGGCGCAACAGGCGATGTGGAAGGAAATGCTCCGATGAGACTGACCTGGGTGCAGCCGGAGGACCTGCTGCCGCACCAGCTGGTCCAAGGCCGTGCAGAGGGTGTCGACGTCGCGGACGTCGAGGATCGCTGGCGCCGAGCCGGCGGTACTGCGGACGCTCCGGTGTCGGGTGCCTCCGACAAGCCGGCGACGGCGGAGTTGCGGGAGTTGGCCCGCGCGTTGCTGGCCGAACTGGACTCGCGGACTCCCGCGTGGACGCCGCCGGTGATCCCGGTGCTGGACAAGCTGACCGGATCGGCCGACCTGTCGGAGCGCGTGCTGAACGCGTGGCTAGGCCGGGCCGCGGGCAACTTGCTCGGCAAGCCCGTGGAGAAGATCCCGCGCGAGGGCATCCGCGAGATCCTGGAGATCTCCGGGCAGTGGCCGCTGACGCAGTACATCACCGCGGTCGGAGTGCCTGACGAGGTGCAGGCGAAGTGGCCGTGGAACCGGCGGTCGAAGCCGACCAGTCTGCGTGAGGTCATCGACGGGATGCCCGAGGACGACGACCTGAACTTCGCGATCCTGGCGCTGCAGTTGGTGGAGCGGCACGGTTCGGCGTTGACCACCGAGGACGTGGCGCAGGCGTGGCTCGGCGAGCTGCCGGCCGGCCGGGTGTTCACCGCCGAGCGGGTTGCCTATCGCAACCTTCTCGAAGGGGTCGATCCGCTGCAGGCGGCGCTGGTGCGGAATCCGTTCCGCGAGTGGATCGGCGCGCAGATCCGGACCGATGCCTATGGCTGGACGCGCCCGGGGGACCGGATGGCCGCGGCTCAGCTCGCCCTGGCGGACGCACGGCTGAGCCACACCGGCTCGGGTGTCGACGGTGCGCTGTGGGTGGCGGCGATGTCGGCGGCGGCCATGGTGCTCGACGATCCACGCGAGGTCGCGCTGGCCGGTCTCGAGGTGGTCGACGCCGATGGTGAGATCGCCCGGGCCGTTCGGTTCGGGTTGTCCCTCGCCGACGCTCCGCTGGACGAGGCGCTCGACGCGCTGCACTCGGCGTACGGGCATCTGCACTGGGTGCACTCGGTCAACAACAGCGCCCTCACGGCGTACGCGCTGACCGCGCCGGACTTCGCCACCGGGATCGGCCGGGCGGTGATGGGCGGGTGGGACACCGACTCGGCCGGCGCGACTGTCGGGGCGGTACTTGGCGCGGTGCTCGGCGTTCCGGCAGAGTGGTCCAGACCATTGGACAACCGGATCGCCACCAGCCTGCCCGGGATGAACCAGGTGGCGATCGACGAGCTGGCCGCCCGGACTGTGGCGGCGGCGACGAGTGACGAGGGGGAGCGGCGTGGCTGACGTCGTAGTCGTCGGGAGCGCGAACGTGGATCTGGTGCTGCCGGTCCAGCGGATCCCGCGGCCCGGCGAGACCGTGCTGGCCGGCGGGCTGACCCGCGGGCCGGGCGGCAAGGGTGCCAACCAGGCGGTCGCGGCCGCGCGGTCCGGCGCCTCGACCGCGTTCGTCGCCGCGCTCGGCGCGGATGACGGCGGGACCTTGCTGCGGGACGCGCTCGGCGAGGCCGGGGTCGACCTGTCTCTCGTCTCGACCTCCGACCAGCCGACCGGTACGGCGATCATCACGGTCGCCGAGGACGGGGAGAACTCGATCGTCGTCGCACCGTCGGCCAACGCGACGCTCGAGCTGTCCGAGCAGGCGCTCCGCGCCGTGCGCGAGGCGAAAATAGTCCTTGCCCAACTGGAGATCCCGTTCGGTACGGTGCAGGCGGCAGCGGCGGCGAGCTCGTACTTCGTGCTCAACGCGGCGCCCGCGGCGGAGCTCTCGGACGAGTTGCTCGCGCACGTCGACCTGCTGGTGGTGAACGAGACGGAGGCCGAGGCTGTGGGGGGTCCGAAACTGTCGGCGCTGCTGGAACGGGTGCCCGCCGCGGTGGTCACGTTGGGCGCCGAGGGAGCGGTGATCCTGACCCGGGACGCCGCGGAAATCCGGGTCCCGGGCGTGCCGGTCGAGGTGGTCGACACCACCGCGGCCGGCGACACCTTCTGCGGAGTACTGGCCGCGACATTGGCTGCCGCATCAACTACCGTCTCGACTACCGCGCCAACCACTGGGCGCGACCTGACGAATGCGGTCCGACGCGCTAACGTTGCTGCTTCATTGAGCGTTCAAACCGGGGGAGCGATCCCATCGGTGCCTCACGGGGAAGTCATCGACGCGCGTTATGCGGAGGTATACCTGTGAACCCCCTCGAGCCCAGGCCGATCGACCAGCCCGCCAAGGTCGACCTCGGTCTGCGAGCCGACCCGGCCTTCCTCGACGACGCCAAGATCCTCGGCGCCCCCGACGACCCGGCCGACCTGCCCCGCTGGCGCGGCAAGCTCGCCGAGTGGTTGATGGGCGCCTACGACCGGACCCGGTACGACGGCGGCACGCACTATGAGGTGCCTGGCCGCGAGTGGACCCAGACGGCGTACTCGGTGGCGCTGGTCTGGCTGTGGGACGACCAGCTGTACGACGTGGACGCGGGCCGGTTCACGCCGGAGAAGTTCGTCCGGCAAGGGATCGAGGACTTCGGCGGGTACGACGCGGTGGTGCTGTGGCACGCGTACCCGGTGATCGGGATCGACTCGCGCAACCAGTTCGACTTCTACCGTGAGGTGCCGGGGCTGAAGGAACTGATCGACGCATTGCACGACCTCGGGCTGAAGGTCTTCTTCGACTACAACCCGTGGGACGTCGGCACCCGCCGGGCCGCCCGGTCCGACGCCGAGGAGTTCGCCGCGCTGGTCGCCGACTTCGGTGCCGACGGCGCCTTTCTCGACACGTTGAAGGAGGGCGACCCGGCCTTCACCCGGGCGCTGCGCAAGGTGAATCCGGCGATCGCCTTCGAGGGCGAGTCGAGGTTGCCGTTGGCAAGGATCGCGGACCACGCGCTGTCCTGGGCGCAGTGGTTCGCCGACACCCGGGCGCCCGGCGTCCTGCGGGCGCACCTGTTCGAGCGCCGGCACATGATGCACCACACCCGCCGCTGGAACCGCGACCACAGCGACGAACTGCAGTCCGCCTGGGTGAACGGCGTCGGCATCCTGGTCTGGGAGTCCGTGTTCTCCGCCTGGGTCGGCTGGAACGCGAGGGACCGGGCCACGCTGCGCCGGATGGTGGCGGCGCAGAGAGCGTTCTCTCCCGTTCTGATCAACGGCGACTGGATCCCGCTGACCCCGGAGATCCCGGACAAGGCCCGGGCGCACGGCGTCTTCGCCTCGCGCTTCGAGCTGGCCGACGTCACCTTCTGGACCCTGATCAACCGCCACGACGAGGACTTCGAAGGCGTCGTGCTGCACTCCGAGGACCAGGTCGGCGACTGGTACGACGTGACCTCGGGCGTGCCGATCACCGCGGACGACGACGGGGTGCACCTGGTCGTGCCGGGGCGTGGGGTCGCCGGGATCGTCCGGATCGGGGCGACGGCGGGCCAGACCTGCCGGGCGACCGCTCGCCGGCTCGGTACGTTCTCCCGGCCGCATGTCAAGGACTCGGCGTTCCCGGTCGCTCGGACGGAGCGTGTCGCCGTACCGGAGGTGACCGGTGGAGCCACACTCGGCCCGACGGTCGTCGTACCGGCCGGGGAGCGCTCTCTGACCGTTCGGCACCGGCGGCGCGAGACCGGGCTGTACGACCAGGCGCCGTACGTCGAGGAGTGGAAGCCGTTGCCTCCTCGTCTGCACGACATCCAGACGGTTCTGCGCGAGGTCACGCTCTCCGAGATCCCAGTGGCGATCCGCGAGGTGACCAACGCCGAGTACGCCGAGTTCCTGGCGGCGACGGGGTACCGGCCGAAGGTTGCGAACCGGTTCCTGGCGCACTGGGTGGACGGCGCGCCCGTGGCCGGCACCGAGGATCAGCCGGTGACATACGTCGACCTGCCGGACGCCCGCTCCTACGCGGCCTGGCGTGGCGGGCGGCTGCCCACCGAGGACGAGTGGCAGGTTGCCGCCGGGCTGGACGGGTTCACCCGCGCCGAACCGCTGGTGTGGAACCTGACCGAGAGCGAGCACCGCGACGGACGCAGCCGGTTCTGCATCCTCAAGGGCGGCTCGCACTACGTCGCCGAGGGCTCCGACTGGTACTCCGACGGTGGGCCGCGGGAGCCGGAGGTCAGCTTCAAGCTGGTCCTCACCGGCGGCGGCCTGGACCGCTCGGAGACCATCGGGTTCCGGTGCGCGGGATGACACCTGGAGTCTTCCGGTGCTCGGCATGATCGCTGTTCGTGGAGTTGTGAGAGGCGGGGCGGGATGAGGGCGGCGCCACTCGAAGGAGTGAAGGTGCTGGAGGCGGCGACGCTGTTCGCGGGACCGCTGGCGGCGACGTTCCTGGGGGACTTCGGCGCGGACGTGACGAAGATCGAGCACCCGTCCAGGCCGGACGCGGCGCGCGGTCACGGGACCAGCAAGGACGGCGTCGGGCTGTGGTTCAAGACGCTCGGCCGGAACAAGCGGCTCGCGACGCTCGATCTGTCCCAGGGCCGCGACGTGTTCCTCGACCTGGTCCGGGCTAACGACGTCCTGGTCGAGAACTTCCGGCCCGGCACGTTGGAACGCTGGGGACTCGGACCCGACGTACTGCTCGAGGCCAACCCGCGCCTGGTGATCGCCCGGGTGACCGCCTTCGGCCAGGTCGGGCCGTGGTCGAGCCGCCCCGGCTTCGGGTCGCTCGCCGAGGCGATGAGCGGGTTCGCGGCCGTCACGGGTGAACCCGACGGCCCGCCGACCCTGCCGCCGTTCGGCCTCGCCGACGGCATCACCGCCCTGGCCACTGCGTACGCCGTACTGGTGGCCCTGCGCGAGCGGGATCGGTCCGGGGCCGGCCAGGTGATCGACATGGCCATCATCGAGCCGATCCTGATGATGCTCGGCGGCCAGATCACGGCGTACCAGCAGACCGGCTACGTCCAGCCCCGGCTGGGCAACCGCTCGTCGAACAACGCGCCGCGCAACGTCTACCAGACCGTCGACGGCCGATGGGTCGCGGTGTCGACGAGCTCGCAGAGCATCGCCGAGCGCGTCGTCACCCTGGTCGGGCGTCCGGATCTGGTCGCGCAGCCGTGGTTCGGGACCGGTCGGCAGCGGGCCGAGCATGCGGACGAACTGGACGAGGCCGTCGGTTCCTGGATCAGGGAGCGCTCTCTGGACGAGGTCATGCTCGCCTTCGAGAAGGCCGAGGCGGCGGTCGGCCCGGTGCACGACATCCGCGGCATCATGACGGACCCGCAGTACGCCGCGCTGAACACGATCGTGTCCGTCGAGGACGACGAGCTCGGCGGTCCGGTGCAGATGCAGAACGTGTTGTTCCGGTTGTCGGAGTCGCCCGGGTCGATCCGCTGGGCGGGTCGCCCGCACGGCGCGGACACGGACGCCGTACTGGCCGAGATCGGTGTCACCGCCGAGCAACTGGCCGCGCTGCGTGAAGCTGGTGTCGTGTAGGTGCTCACCGCTCTGTATGTGCCGGCGAACAGGCCGGACCGGTTCGCCAAGGCTGTTGCCTCTGGCCCCGATCTGGTGGTGTTCGACCTCGAGGACGCCGTGCCCGTGGCCGACAAGGTGGACGCTCGCGGCTGGGCGGTTGCCTGGATCGCGGCGTTCAACGGATCCACGGCGATCGAGGTCCGGGTGAACGCGCCGGGGACGCCGTGGATCGAGGACGACCTGGCCGCGCTGGCCGCAGTACCGACGGTCCGGATCCGGCTGCCGAAGGTGGAGAGCGCCGATGACGTCCGGCAGGTGCTTCAACAGGTGCCGTCGGCAAGGATCACCGCGCTGATCGAGTCGCCGCTCGGGCTGGAGCGTGCCTTCGAGATCGCGTCCGCTGACCGTCGGGTGGTCGCGGTGGCGCTGGGTGAGGCCGATCTGGCGAGCTCACTCGGCGTCGATGGGCCGGAAGGTCTCGCCTGGGCGCGCGGTCGGATCGTGTCGGCTTCGCGCGCGGCCGGCCTGGGTGCGCCGATGCTGTCGGTCTACCCGCACGTGAAGGACGATGAAGGCCTGCGGCGTACCTGCCTCGAAGGCCGCGCGCTCGGCTTCGTCGGCCGGACGGCGATCCACCCGCGGCAGTTACCGACGATCGTGGAGTGCTTCACGCCGTCGGCCTCGCAGGTTGCCGAGGCGGCCGCGCTGCTGGCCGCGGTCGCCAAGGCCGGAGTAGCGGATGGCGGCGTGATCGTGCTTCCCGACGGCCGGATGGTCGACCCCGCGATGCTCGGCCGCGCCCACGAACTCACCACACTGATGCAGGAGATCGAGTCCCGCCAGAGTTAGAGTCGAGAGCATGCTGCCGCGCACTGTTGATGCTGTGGTGATCGGTTCGGGGCCGAACGGGCTGGTGAGCGCGATCGGGCTGGCCGACGCCGGCTGGGATGTGCTCGTCCTGGAGGCGGCGGATCTCTTCGGTGGAGCAGTGCGCTCGGAGGAGAGCGACGGCTGGATCAGTGATCGGTTCAGCTCCAGCTATCCCCTGGGCGTGGCCTCGCCGGTGCTCCGGGCGCTGGAGTTGGAGAAGTACGGGCTCCGCTGGGCGCACGCTCCCGCGCCGCTGGCGCATCTCATGCATCCGGACGACGAGACCGCGGCCACGATCCATCCTGACCCGACCGACACCGCCGAGTCTCTGGCGGTCGATCACCCGGCTGACGGCGACGCCTGGCTGCGGCTCTACCAGTTCTACGTGAAGATCCGCGAGCCCTTCCTGAAGTCGTTGCTCACCTCCTGGCCGCCGGTCGGGCCGGGGCTTCGGCTGGCACGCAAGCTCGGGTCGGTGGGGGAGCTGGCCCGGTTCGCGCGGTTCATGGCGATGCCGATGCACCGGATGGGCCAGGAACTCTTCGAGGGTCCGCGCGGGCGCGCTCTCCTGGCCGGGAACGCGTTCCACGCCGATGCCTCCCTGAGCGGGAGTGTCAGCGGCACCATGGGCTGGCTGCTCGCGATGCTCGCCCAGGACGTCGGCTTCCCTGTCGCCGCCGGCGGATCCAGTTCACTGTCGAAGGCACTCGTCCGCCGCGCCGAGCTCGCCGGCGTCCTCTTCGCCTCCGGTATTCCGGTCACGGGCATCGACGTCGTAGCCGGGAAAGTGACGGGAGTCCGCACTGCCTCGGGCGAGACGATCTCCGTCCGCCGCGCGGTGATCGCCGACGTCTCCGCCCCGACCCTGTACGGCGAACTGTTGCCAGCAGCAAGTGTTCCTTCCGGGCTGCGGCGGGACCTCGAGCGGTTCGAGTGGGACTACCCGACCGTCAAGGTGAACTACCGGCTCAGCGGGCCGATCCCGTGGCGCGCGGCGGAGGCACACTCGGCCGGGGTCATCCACCTCGGCGGTACCGCGGACGACCTGGTCCACCTGTCCGCGGATCTCGACACCGGGCGGTTGCCGTCGGCACCCTTCCTGCTGATCGGCCAGACCAGCAAGGCGGATCCCACTCGATCACCGGCCGGTTCGGAGGCCGTCTGGGCCTACTCACACCTGCCACGGGGAATCGCCGACGACGCGTCCGCGGACAAGCTGGCAGCCCGGATGGATCGCGCGATCGAACGTCACGCTCCCGGATTCCTCGACCTGGTGGTGGACCGCGACCTCCAGCGCCCGACCGACCTCACGGCGGGCAACGCCTCGCTGGGAATGGGTGCCCTGGGTGGCGGCACCTCCCAACTCCACCAGCAGCTGATCTTCCGCCCGACCATCGGTCTGGGCAGCCCCCGCACTGTCGTCTCCGGTCTCTACCTGGGCAGCTCAGCCATCCACCCCGGCCCTGGAGTCCACGGCGCCTGCGGCCACCTGGCTGCCCGAACAGCTCTGCGCGACGCCTCCCTCGTGGGCCCCCTGACCCGGATCCCCACCACAACCGCCCTCCGCCGCCTCCAACGCTGAACAGCCTGGCGTCAGGCCCGCCGCCCGAGGAGGTTGGTGGTGAGCTGGTGGAGGCGGGTCTGGGTTTCGGGGTCCTGGGCGATCGGGTTCGGAGGTGCGGGCACGCGCTCGTCGTAGTACGTGCCGTTGTCTCCAGAGAGTGAGGCGACCTCGAGCAGGTTCGCGGCGGCGTACTCGACGCTGTCGCCGCCGATGGAGAACATCGCGTGCAACAGGTCCGTCGCGATCACCCCGGGGTGCATGCTGACCACCTCGATGGATGGGTTTGGCAGGTTCTTCGCGAGCCAGCAGGTGTACGTCACCAGCGCGAGCTTCGAGAGTGCGTAGGCGGTGGACGGCGCATATGCGTGCCGCGCGAGCTCGAGATCATTCAGGTGGAGCGTCGCGGACAGGTGAGTCGCCGACGCCACGTTGACGATCCGGCCGGTTGGCATCAATTCGAGGAGCGTGGTGGTGAGCGCAACGGGTGCCAGGTAGTTCGTCTGTAGCGTGAGCTCGATGCCGTCGCGGCTCAGCGTACGAGCGGGTGCGCCGGGCCGGGCAGCGTTGTTGATCAGTACGTCGATCCGATCCGTCGCGGACCGGATTCCCTCAGTCAACCGCCCGACCGCCTCTAGCTCTCCGTAGTCGGCCTGCAGGTAGACGACCCCACCACCGGCCCGCATCCCAGCCCGGAGCTGGTTCATCAGATCTGTGACCTGGGTTGGCGACTGTGGTCCGTGGACGATCAGCCGCCGAGTCCGCTGAGCCAACGCGACCGCGGTAGCGCGACCGATACCCGTCGTCGCACCGGTCAGGACAATCGTCGCCCCCTCGAGCTCCACCCCATCACCCTAGGCCACGGCGCCTGCGGGGCGGGTGTGGTTGGGGTTGCGCCGGGGGAGTGCGAGGGTGGAGGTATGGAGGGGAACGAGGAGTATCGGGTAGAGGACCTGCTGCGGGAGTTGGCGCCTCAGGTGCTGGGGTTCCTGGCTCGGCGGAACGGGCAGTTCGACGCGTGCGAGGACGCAGTACAGGAGGCTCTGCTCGCGGCTGCGACGCAGTGGCCGGTGGATGGGGTGCCGACGAACCCGCGCGGCTGGTTGATCACCGTCGCGACCCGGCGGCTGACGGACCTGTTCAGGAGTGAGAACGCCCGTCGCCGCCGTGAGGACACGGTCGCCGCGATGGCCGGCCCTCAGGAGTTCGTTGCCCCTGGCGCCGATCAGGACCAGCCGCCGGAGTCCGACGACACGCTCACCCTGCTCTTCCTCTGCTGCCATCCGGCAGTCACCCCGGCCTCCCAGGTCGCGCTGACGCTCCGCGCGGTCGGCGGTCTGACCACGGCCGAGATCGCGAAGGCGTTCATGGTGCCCGACGCTACGATGGCACCGCGGATCAGTCGCGCCAAGAAGAGCATCAAGGCCGCCGGCAGCCGGTTCGCGATGCCGCCCGCGGAGGAGCGCGCCGACCGCCTCCGGGTGGTCCTCCAGGTGCTCTACCTGATCTTCAACGAGGGCTACACGGCCACCTCGGGCGCCGACCTTCAACGCGTGGAACTGACCGCCGAGGCGATCCGGCTCACGCGGCTGCTCTACCAACTCCTGCCGGACGAGGGCGAGGTCGCCGGCCTGCTCGCGCTGATGCTGTTGACCGACTCCCGCCGCCTCGCGCGCTCGGGCCCGGACGGCAGCCTGATCCCGATCGACGAGCAGGACCGGAGCCTCTGGTTGCAGGAACCGATCGCCGAAGGCGCCGCGCTGATCCTGCGGACGCTCGCCCACGGCGAGGTCGGCCCGTACCAACTGCAGGCCGCCATCGCCGCGATCCACGCGGAGGCCCCGAGCGCCGACGAGACCGACTGGCCGCAGATCCTGGCGCTGTACCTCCTGCTCGAGAGGATCTCGCCGAACCCGATGGTCAAGCTCAACCGCGCGATCGCCCTCGCCCAGGTGGAAGGCGCCCAGGCCGGCCTCGACCTGCTCGCCACCCTGGACGACGACAACCGGATGACCGACAACCACCGGCTCGACTCCGTCCGCGCCCACCTCCTTGAGCGCCTCGGCCGCCTGCCGGAGGCCCGCGAGCACTACCTCGCAGCAGCCCGCCGTACGACGAGCCTGCCGGAGCAGCGCTACCTGACGGGCAAAGCCGCCGGCCTCACCCTGCCGTGAGCCGGGCCACGCGACTGAGTTGTAATTTCGGTTTACAGCTGCGGCATGAGCTTGCAGGCAGCCGAGCTGGCGGCGTTGTCGGGGTGGATGCGGAGGATCGGTACAGCCGAGCCTCGTGCTTAGGGGAGAGCGCGAGCTTGGGGTCGCGACGATTCTGGCCGAGGTGCAAACGTGGATGTGGGGATTCGGTCGGTACGGGCTAGGGGTCGACGCTGAAGCTGAACATCATTCCGCTCTCGTGGTGTTCGGCGATGTGGCAGTGCGCCATCCAGAGACCGGGGTTGGTCACGTCGAGGAGGATGTCGACGGTTTCGCCTGTGCGCACGAGAACGGTGTCTTTCCAGACGAGATTGGGCTCGACGGTGTCGTCGCGGCTCATGACAAGGAATCGGCCCGCGCCGTGGATGTGGAAGGGGTGGTGCATTGGGTGGTCGGAGTCCATTTCGTTGACCAGCCTGATCTTCACCTGATCGCCGACCTTGAAGTGCCAGTCGATCGCATGGTTCTCCCCACCGGTGCTGCGGTCGACGAGCTTCCAGCGCATGTTGGCCGGTGTGGTGATCCGGTTGACGTCGACCATGTCGTCTTCCCACTCGATGCCACCAGTCGCGTCATGGTTGTCACCGCCCGCGTGGCCGTGCTGCTGGTCGGTCGCGTGGTGCTGGGCATGGGTGGGTTCGTCGCCGTGGTGTTCTTGGGCCTCGTTGACGAGTTGCGACGGCATGAGCTTCATCCCGCAATGGGGGCAGCGGTCGGGTGAGTCGCTCACGACGTCGGGATGCATCGGGCAGGTGTAGGTGGCGGCAACGGCAACAAGCTTCATGCCGCAGTGCGGGCATCGGCCTTGGTCGGCGGTGATGACTTCGGAGTGCATCGGGCAGGTGTAGGTGAGGGCGACGGAGATGGCTAGCAGCTTCATTCCGCAGTTGGGGCAGGTTCCCTCATCGACGCTTATCACCTCGGTGTGCATGGGGCAGGAGTAGACGATGGGGCCGTCGGGTACACCCATGTCCATTTCAGCCACGAACGCGAGCGTCTTGTCCGGCGCCACATCGCGGTACCGGTCCAGCCGATCCCGTTCGGCTGTCATGTCGGCGTTGGTGCGAAGCACCTCGAACTGCTTGCTCAGTTCCGGCTCGGCCGGGGTCTCGCGAACAGTGACTGACGCCAGGGGATAGGTGCGCTCCGGATGCCGGTGCTCGAGGGTCACCATCCCAGGCTGGTCGAACAGGACGTCGACGACGATCCGCTCCGACGGCGCAAGCATCACCTCAGTCACGAAGGCTTCCTGCTCGACCCTGCCGCTGTCACCACCCACCAGCTTCATCCGGGCCATGTCGAAGCCGACATTGAAGACCCGCGTGTTGGCCGTATTGGTGAAGTAGAAGCGGACCACCTCCCCGAGGTCGGCCGACAGTTCAGCGGCGACGTCACCGCTGATGAGCATGGTGTTGCCGAACCGCCCCATCGCCACGTACGTCGTCTCGGTGCGGCTGAACGACGCGATCTGACCGTTCTCGAGCAACACATCGTCGAGGGTGATCAGCTCCTCCCGGTTCACCGGGGGCCAATAGTCGGGGTCCGATGGGACGACCACGATGTTGCCGTACAGGCCCATCTCCTGGCCGTAGTCCTCGCGGATGTGGGGGTGGTACCAGTACAGGCCGGGATCGTGGAACTGCAGTCGATAGCTGAAGCTCTGACCCACCTGCATCGGTGTCTGGGTTTCGTGGGTCCCGTCATAGGCGTTCTCCAACCGTAGCCCGTGCCAGTGCACGGTGGCCTCGGTGTCGGCCTCGTTGGTCACGTTGATGACCACTTCCGAACCCTGCTGAACCCGCATGGTTGGCCCGGGCACCGACCCGTTGTAGGCAAGCATGCGCACAGTCGCATCGCCCAGCCGTTTGACCATCGGAGCGATACGCAGGTCGAACTCTTCCCCGTTTGCGAGAGAGACGATCTCGGATGGCTGGGATTCTGGAAGGTCACGTATGTCGGTGGGGAAGTTTCCGCGATTCTCACTTTCGGTGTGGTCACTGGGGCTCGACATGATTGGCCTCCTCCTGGCTTTCTCCCGCGTCGGGGTGTTCACGATTGGCTGCATCGGGCGGCAGTTTGCGGCTGTCGGCCAGGATCTGGATCTGTGTGGCGATGTACTCGGCGTCGTCCTTCACCCAGCCGAGCAACGCTGAGCCGCGGGTGTGTTGCCAGTACAGGCCGAGAAAGTAGAGTCCCGGCAGGTTGGTCACCCCTCTGTGGTGGCGGACCCGTCCTCCGGCATCCAGTACCGGGGCCTCGATCCAGGAGTAGTCGTGCTGGTATCCGGTTGCCCATACGACTGCGTCGACGCGGAGTTGGGTGCCGTCAGCGAAGTTCACGGTGTTGTTCGACGCGCTGACCGCTCTCGGATGCAGATCGACACCGAGACGCCTGAGCTGCCTTGGGCTTGAGCCGATGAGTGTCTCTCGCTCGCTCAGCCGGCGCCCGAGACGTGAATCGACAGTCATGTTGAGTAACCCTGTCTTGGTGAGCCACCAGAACAAGTCGCGGTGCCAAACCTTCTGGGGCAGTGGCGTTTGCCGTGAGCCGACCGAGAGGTGGACCGCGTGTGTGCCGGTGAGCTCCGTCGCGATCTGGAAACCGGTGTTGCCCCCACCGACAACCAGCACGGTCCCCGCCGGGATGTCCCGCGGTTGCCGGTACCCCGTGCTGTGCATCTGGAAGACCTCAGGACCGAGCTGACCGGCCAGCGCCGGCGTGAACGGCAGCTGGAACGGACCGGTCGCCACCACGACCTGGTCTGCCCTCACTCTCCTGCCGCTGCACTCGAGCTGAAACCCATCGTCGATCTGGGTCAGTGACCTGACGGCACTGTTCAAAACTACCGGGAGCTTGTAGGTCTCCGCATACGCCTTCAGATATGAGGTCACCTCGTCACGAGTCGGGTAACCGTCGGGATCCCCCGGGAAGGCCACTCCGGGGAGTGCGTCATACCGGCGCGGTGTGAACAGGGCAAGCGAATCCCACCGGTCCCGCCATGCTGCACCCACCGTGTCGGCGGCCTCGAGGATTATGAACCGGCGACCACGACGTGCCAGAAAGAACCCGATCGCCAGCCCGGCCTGGCCCGCACCCACCACGATGACCTCCACGCGGTCATCATCACCAACCCCCCGCCAGGCAGCTCCTGCTGCCCGAGCAGACGGTTCCAGCCGTTCGTCGGCTCCTCCACCGTTCACGTCTGAACACCTCCCGGTGCCTGCCGATCACCAACCCAGGAAGGTCCTCGACGGTGCCACCTGCCGCCTTGCGCACGGCCGCCCGCTCGGCTCCCGGAACCCACCGCCACCAGCAGGGCCAGGACCAACGCGGCCACTAGGCCCGAGGCGAGGCTGCCAAGCACCACCAGACCGATATGTCCTCGGGAAGGCACGGACAGAGCTCTAGTTTCCGCGTCCTCCGGGATGAGCGGTGTCTCGGCCATGCTGGCAGTTTCCGCTCTACCGGTCGGTGGTGTCGAGACGTCGGCGTAAGGCGTGCAGCGGGTGGCGGGGTTGACATCAGGAGGCCCGTTGCGAGGAACGAGCCCGACCGGACTGGATTGATCGTTGCCGGATGGTGCATCGGGCCCGAACGCTGAGCCGGCGGCCCCTGATTACCCACCGGCCCACACCCCTGACTCCCAACGCCCTACGCTGACACCCATCGAGGAACGGTGAGATTCGCATGAACCAGCCAGCGACCCACGCCCCAATCGGATCCATCGGTTGGACCGAGCGCACCGGTGGTGTGTTGACGGTCCGCGAACGCATCTCGCTCGCCCGGCCACTACTGCGCAGCCACCTCCGCATCATCGTCGGCAGCCTCGCGATGGCCACTCGCACACATTCGGGGCGCCGGAACTCGGTTGAACCAGACGCGCTGGTCCCGCCGGACTCGTTGCTGGCACGAGAGGCCGAGGCTGCTGCTCAGGACGTCCTGACACCGGCGTTGCTCAACCACTCGCGCCGTGCCTACGCCTGGGGTGCAGCCATCGCTGCACTCGACGAAGTCGAGTTCGATCACGAATTGCTGTACGTTGCCGCGATGTTTCACGACACCGGCCTGCCGAGCCGGGTCCCCGACGTCGACTTCACGGTTCGCAGCGCGGCACTGGCGCGCGACTTCACTGACCGCCACGACGTACCAGAGGTGCAACGCGAGCTCGTGACGAATGCGATTGCGCTGCACCACACCCCAGGCGTCGGTGTTGAATCCGGTGCCGAAGCCTTCCTGCTTTCCGCCGGTGCAGCAGTTGATGTGTTCGGGCTGCGCAGCAATCACCTACCCGACGCAGTCCGCAAGACAGTCGTCCAAGACTACCCACGCGTCGGCTTCAAGCGGGAGTTCACCGGGCTGTTACGAGCCGAAGCCAAGCAGGTCCCGCATGGTCGCGCCTGGTACCTACACCGCTTCGCGCTCAGTGACGTGACGATCAGGCTCGCTCCTTTCCGCGGATGAGAACCTAGCCGTTCCCTGCGATGCGCCCACGCGCAAAGCTTCAGGTGACGGTGGGTTCCGCATCCATCCCATCCTCCCGTACGTCAACGGCGCGGCTCCAGAATTGACCGCTGTCAACGTCCAGCGGAATGTCGGCAACCGGGGGCCGACACACGCGACCGAACACCACCAAGGGAAGGCCGCGTCGCGGGTCCGTGACGCACGCCGTTCCGGCTACCGGATCCGATGTGCGGCCGGTGAATGCCGCGTCAGGGACCCTTCAGCGGTTCCCCGGTCCGCACCGAAGTGACCAGGTCGTGGATCGCCTTGGTGACCGCGGCGGCGTGATCTGGGTTTTCCACGAAGGAAGCGTGGGTCGTCCCTGACACGACGCGATGAAGGCTGTTGGTGGACAGCGCGACTGTCTTGTTCTGGTCAGCCATCCATCCCTTGGAGTTTTCGCGTTCGGCGGTCAGGACGATCAGTGGCTTCGCATCGAGGCTGCGGAGTGTCCCCGCCTCGGGCACGGACCGATTCGCGACGCCGTACTCATCGAGGACTCCGCTCATTTCCTTCGCGGTGGCGGCGGTGGCGCGGGCATCGTCGCGGTACGTCGGCGGTAGGTCCGAGAAACTGGTGTCGGCGAGAAGCCGACCAAGCCCCAGCCGAGAGGTCGTTGCGACCAACGAGGACAGGTGCTTCAAGACGCTGTAGGAACCCGCCTTCTGCGGGGATACGGGTTTGTTGTTGGCGGCGGTGGAGTCAATGAGGACGAGTCCGGCGACCTCCTCGGGATACTTCGCCGCGTACGTCCTCACGTACAGGCCGCCAAAGGAATGTCCGGCCAGTACGTACGGAGCCGGAACGTGTGCGCGATCTAGCAGGTTGTGGAGATCGGTCGCGATCTGCGCACCATCGGGTGGACTCGCGGCAGGATCACTCCAGCCACGCCCCGCCCGGTCGTACACGCACACTCTGCTGTCGCGGGCCACAGAGGGTGCGATCAACCCCATCGAGGCCGCTGAGCCGCCCGCACCGGGCTCAAGAATCACGGTCGGACCGCGTGAGCCAGTGCACTCCAGGTGGAGTCGGTACGGTCCCACGTCGACGAGCTGACCGCGCATGGCGACCGCGGGTTCGGTCGATTGGCGGATCGTCTCGTACGCTCCGCCGAGGGCGACGATCACCAGGATGACCAACACTGGGTTCAGCAGCCACACCCTGGTCCGGCTGTGCAGCGCGCGCCTGGCGCTGGTCCAGACCCAAACCACCAAGACCAACAGAGCCGGCGGCCAGACCCACCCCAGCGTGTCCACCATCGCGTCCGGGGCCAAGAGCACTAGCGCCCCGGACAGCGCCATGAAGATCGCCGGCGCCACGGCCCAGCGCTGTGGTTGGTCGGTGAACCGAATCGACAGAACTGCCATCAGCGCCCACCCGAGGGCAAAGCCGAACAGCACCATGGCGGTGGCGAAGTCCACATTCACCGTGTCGACCGGGAGGAACGGGAGGATCACCGCCGCAGCGAAGCCCGCGGCCAGCGATCCGGCCACGACTCCGCCAACGTGCGAGCGCCGTGGCCCCGGGGCGGGCTCGGCCTGGTCGTCGCTCGTGGGCGCAGTCTTGCTTTGCCGCCTCATGACTGGCCCCCTCGGCTTTCTAGGTGTACTCGCATCCCCGCCATCGAGCATGCGCTCGAGGGCGCGGCAAGGAAATAGCCCGACCGGCTGCCCGTATTGCCATCCGACCGTGAACGGCCATGCCCGATCTTGCTCGAACGCACGCGAATGCCGCAGGTAGCGTGCCCTCAGTCCATCCGGGCACAGCCGAGATCCGGCGTCGAGCCACCAGAAGCCGAGCGGCGATGCGGCCTGGATTGCCCCCCAGATGAGTCCCCAGGTGAGCGGGGCGGCACCGTGTGGATGTAGAGCGATGGCGGGAGCGCACGCCCGCTGGACGGGTCCCGGACGCACCCGTGCCGTGCACAGCACGGGTGGGGCGGTGCGGTTCAGTGGTCTTGCGGCGGCTCGCGGTCATGCCCTGACCTCCGGGTGGGCCCTCGGCATCGGGATGTCTTCGTGGCCAAGGAGAACACGGCATCATCCCTGTGCGGCCGGTTGTCATTGATGCGATGGTGACGTCGAGGTGTTGGGGCCTCTCGGTGTGAGTTTCGCGCTTCATCTGTTTGCTTTGCGATCTGGTCCGCGACGTAGGACGCGTCCGAGCCGACCCAGCCGAGTAACGCGGAGGTTCGAGTGTGCTGCCAGGTCAGACCCAGCATGTACAGACCGGGGGACGGTGTGACGCCGCGTTCTCTGCCGTCTGCTCACTGCTGTTGGTGAGACAGGTGCGCACCGGCCCGGCTGCGCGGTGCGCGAGCCGGGCCGGCGTGGGGTGTGCTGTCGTTAGGCGGTGGCCAGCTGGTAGCCGGCGTCTTCGATGGCGGCGCGGACCTGGTCGTCGTCAAGCGGGGTGCTGCTGTGGACCGCGACCGTGCCGGTGGTGACGTCGACGTCGACGGAGGTGACGCCGTCGAGCTTGCTGATGCTGTTGTTGACCGATCTGGCGCAGCCGCCGCAGGTCATCCCGGCGACGGTGTAGGTCGCGCCGGTCGTGTCCTCAGCTGTGGACGGGTGGTCTCGAGGTTGACGGTGCTGCAGTTGCAATCGGTGCACATAGTGGTGGGTCCTCTCCTGAATCAATCGGTGGGGGAAATCGGTTTGCGGGTCAGCGGTCCGCGGTCAGGCGGACCCGGCGCAGGAGCTGGGCGTTGGCGGCGACGACGATGGTGGAGGCCGACATCAGTACCGCGCCGATCGCGGGACTGAGCGTGATCCCGGCCCATGCGAGGACGCCGGCGGCGAGCGGGATCGCGACAACGTTGTAGCCGGCGGCCCAGGCCAGGTTCTGGACCATCTTGCGGTACGACGCCTTGGACAGCCGGATCACGCCGGTGACGCCGCGCGGGTCAGACGAGGCGAGCACGACGCCGGCCGATTCGATGGCGACGTCGGTGCCGGCGCCGATCGCAATACCGACATCGGCCCGCGCCAGGGCGGGTGCGTCGTTCACGCCGTCGCCGACCATCGCTACGGTCAGGCCGCGTGATTGCAGTTCGCTGACCGCCTTGTCCTTGTCGGCGGGCAGCACCTCGGCGAACACCTCGTCGATGCCGTCGCGGAAGCCGAGGTCGGCGGCCACGGCACGGGCGACGGGTTCGGCGTCGCCGGTGATCATGACGATCTTCGCCACGCCTGCCGCCCGCAGCTGCGCGACGGCCTCGCGGGCCTCGGGTCGCACCTCGTCCTCCAAGGCGATCGCTCCGGTCGCCGCCGCCGTCGATCCCTCAACACGCAGGAGGTACAGCACGGCTGCTCCCCGCCCGGACCACTCCTCGGCCCTGTCCTTCAGAACGCTCGGCACCGTGGCGTCCAGCTCACGCAGCAGCGCGGGCCCGCCAACCGCATACGTGGCGCCTTCGACCGATGCCTGCACGCCGCGGCCGGTCAGCGACTTGAAGTCGCTCGCCTTGGCTCGCCCGCCGCGCTGGTCGGCGGCGATGACGATGGCTCGGGCCAGCGGGTGTTCACTGTCGGCCTCGACGGCACCGGCGATGCGGAGTACCTCCTGCTCATCGGTCCCGTCGCCGGCGATGCCTGTGACCACGTGCTCGCCCTTGGTCAGGGTGCCGGTCTTGTCGAACAGGACAGCCTGCACGGTCCGCATCCGCTCCAGCGCCAGCCGGTCCTTGACCAGGATGCCCGCCTTCGCGGCGACCGCGGTGGACAGCGCGATGACCAGCGGGATGGCCAGCCCGAGGGCGTGCGGGCAGGCGATCACCAGGACGGTGACGGTCCGTACGACGGATTCGCTGAGGGTGCCTAAGGCCCACCAGGCGAGGAAGGTGACCAGCGCGGCCGCGGTGGCGATGTAGAACAGCATCGCGGCGAACCGGTCGGCCAGGACCTGCGCACGTCCGCTGGACTGCTGCGCCTCGCTCACCAGCCGCTGGATCCCCGCCAACGCGGTGTCGTCGCCGATCGCGTCGACGCGGACCCGGATGGCGGAGTCGGTCGCCACGGTTCCGGCGACCACGCGGTCGCCGAGGGTCCGCGACACCGGCCGGGACTCGCCGGTAATCATGGACTCGTCCAGCTCCGCTGCGCCGTCGACGATCTCGCCGTCGGCCGGCACCCGGGCACCGGACCTGACCAGGACGACGTCGCCGACGCGCAGATCGGAGACCGAGACGGTCTCGACACCGTCGTCGGTAACCCGGTCGGCATCGTCGGGCAGCAGCGCGGCCAGGGCGGCCAGCGCGCCTTGCGCCTGGCCGATCGCCTTCATCTCCTGCCAGTGACCCAGCAGCATGATTGTGACGAGGGCAGCCAGTTCCCACCAGAAGTCGAGGTCGAACGCGCCGAGGCTGGTCGCAAGCGAGGCGACGTAGGCGACCGTGATCGCCATCGAAATCAGCAGCATCATGCCTGGGGTCCGGTCGCGCGCCTCCCGGACACCGCCGACCAGGAACGGCCAGCCACCGTAGAAGAACACGAAGCTACCGAGCACTGGGCCGACCCAGCTCATGCCGGGGAAGTCCAGGGTGTAGCCGAACCAATCCATCACCATGTGACTGGTGGCAACGATCGGCAGGGTCAGCAGCAGGCTCAACCAGAACTTCTGCCGGAACATCTCAGGGTCGTGACCGGCGTGCTTGTCGTGCCCGGCGTGCCCGCTCTGGGCGTCGTGCCCGTGGTGTCCGGAGTGGTTGACCGCCGTGCAGGTTTGCGCCGGGTGCGTGTCGTGGTGGTGCTCGTCGCCAGGGTGCTGGTGATCCTGGCCGGACTGGGTGGCCTTCGCCATGATCTGTCCTCTCAGCGTCCGGTATCGGTGTGGCCGCGGCCGACAAGCCGCTGCCTCACGACTCCGGCCAATATACCCCATAGGGGTATTCCGTTTAGATGAAGATTCGTTGTCAGGGAGTCGGTCCCCAGGGCCGCGCAGGCGCGGCCCTGGGGAAGTAGTGCCGGAGTTCACCGGCTCGACGGGGCGTCGGTGGAACGGGACGCCGTCGCGTCGACGGTGTCCGGGGCCGCCGGGGCGCTTCGCAGGGAGATCGCGGCAAGCACGGCACCAGTTGCTGCGATGACGGCTGCGCCGATGAGGGCCGCGGAATACCCGTCGGTGAGCGAGGTCAGGTCACCGAGCTTGTCGGCGCCGTTGCCCGCGGCGACCGCGGTCATCGCGGCCAGCCCGAGTGCGGAGCCGATCTGGTAACTGGTGTTGACGATCCCGGATGCCAGGCCACCTTCCTCGGGTCGTGCCGACGACAGCGCGATGCCGAGGCTGGGAATGAAGGCCAGCGACATCCCTGCGGCCGCGATCAGCGACGCCGGCAGCACGTCAGCCCAGAACGACCCGTCCGAGCGGATCAGCGACAACCCGGCCAGGCCGGCGGTGAGGATGGTCATGCCGGTGACGAGCGTCTTCTTCGGGCCGATCGCGGCGATCGCCTTCGGTGCGACCACGATCATGCCGACCATGATGAACGTCGTCATCGGCAACAGCGCCGACCCGCTCGGGAACGCGCTCAAGCCCAGGACCTGCTGCAGGTACAGGTTCAGGAAGAACCACATCGGCACCCACGCCGCGCCCAGCAGCAGCTGTGCCACGTTGGCCGCCGCCAGGTTCGGCGCGGTGAAGATCCCGAGCCGCATCAACGGCTCACGGCGACCGGCCTGCACTGCCACGAACACCACCAGCAGTGCGATCGCCGCCGCTCCGATGAGCAGGGTGGAGGCGTCGGTCCAGCCGACGTCGGGTGCGCGCACGATCGCGTAGACCCCAGCCCCGAGGCCCAGCGTCACGGTCAGCGCACCGAGGAAGTCGATCGAGCCGCGCCGCGCCGGCGCTTGCGGCATTAGCACCGGAGTCGCGATCAGCGCGACCAGGGCGATCGGGATGTTGAGGAAGAACACCCACGGCCACGACAGGTACTCGGTGATCACCCCGCCGAGGAACACCCCGGCCGTGCCGCCGGCCGGAGCGGCCGCGCCGTACAGCGCGATCGCCTTGGTCAACTCCTTGGGGTTGGCGCCGAACAGCATCATCAGTAGGGTCAGCGCGGCCGGTGCGATCAGCGCCGCTCCGACGCCCTGCACCGCCCGGCCAGTTAGCTCGGCCGCGACACCGTTGGCGAACCCTGCCACCAGCGACCCGACCAGCAGCACTGCCCAACCGGCCGCGAAGACCCGGCGCGCGCCCACCAGGTCCGACAACCGGCCACCGAGCAGCAGCAAGCCGCCGAAGGCGACCACGTAAGCGTTGAACACCCACGACAGGTCCCCCGGACTGAAGCCCAGATCGGTCTGCATCTTCGGCAGCGCGACGCCGATGATCGAGGTGTCCATAATCACCATGAACTGCGCCGCTGCGATCAAGCCGAGCGCCCACCAGCGCCGCGACGACGCCGGTGTTCTCACGTCACTCATTCTCTTACTCCCTACCGGTATGGGGTATCGACCGATCTCGCAAAGCTCCCTTGGATGATTTAGGGAGACAAGGCGATACCCTAGGGGGGTATCCTATGGATTTGCAAGGGTTGGCAGGATCTGGCAGGTGATTGGCCGGTAGTGTTCGCGGCGAGGTCAGGGAAGGAAGTGGTGGGCGTGACTCAACAAGCACAGCACGGATACATCGACGACAAAGAGGCCTACCTGCGCCGCCTGAAGCGGATCGAGGGCCAGGCCCGGGGACTGCAGGGGATGGTCCAGGACGAGAAGTACTGCATCGACATCCTCACCCAGATCTCGGCCATGACGAAGGCGCTGGAATCCGTCGCGCTCGGACTGCTGGACGACCACCTAGCGCACTGCGTTCTCGACGCCGCAGCCGCCGGTGGACCGGAGGCCGACCGCAAGCTCAAGGAAGCCTCCGAGGCGATCGCGCGGCTGGTTCGTTCCTGAACTCGATGCCGGGTCGCGACAACAGCACGAAGGCTGGACCACGAGCGACACTCGAGCTGAATCGCCCCGGGTTTCGTGGAGGCTCGGTTACTTGGATCCGGCCTCGGTGAGGACGGGGATTTCAGAGTAGTGCTCTGGCTCGATGTTGACCCAGTGGTTGGCCTCGAACTCGGCGGGCGGGATGAGTCCGATCTCGCCGTGGAGCCTGCGGTGGTTGAACCAGTCGATGTACTCGGCGACGGCGATCTCGACGTCCCGGACCGACGTCGAGCCGCCCTTGGGTCGCATGACGGCGTTGCGGATGCAGTCGGCCTTGAACAGCGAGTTGAACGCCTCGGCCATGGCGTTGTCGTACGGCGCACGCTCGAGTCGGGCAGCCGGCCGCGTCACGCCAGCGCACGAGTTTGTCGCGCCGGCCATCGATGATCGTCCGCCGCGCTTCGATCGCTGCCCGGTGCTCCTGCGGCCGGTTGATCTCGCCGGCGTCGGACTCCGCCGCTTGGTCGGCTGATGTCAGGCGAGAAAGTCGATGCGGTGTTCTCGGCCGGCGAAGGTGAAGGTGTCGCCGACTTGGAGTCCCTTAAGCGAGGAATAGATCAGCGAATCGGACGACAGGCCTTCGTAGGTCGCGCCGTCGCACTCGAACGCGGCCGCCACGACGCCGACGACGTAGCGAGCGCCGTCAAAGCCGACGAACGCGCCGGGCGCTACGGCAGTCTTGACGCCGAAGTCGAGATTCTCGATCCGGGTCAGGGTTGCTTTCTGCCGGTCCTCGACATCGTCGAGCAGCCCACCCAGGTCACCGGCCTCATCGGACTGGGACAGATCGCCGACCGAGTCCGCTACGTCAGGGTCCAACTGTGCCGCGGACTCGTGTTCCGCGGCGCCCGCGCGCGACGACCGAAGCTCGGCTTCGGCGTGGGCGATCAGCGCGTCCTTGACCCGCTGTTTGGCGACACTGTCCATCGCGGCCGGCTCAGTCATCGGCAGTCCTTCCAGGGAAACTCTTCCGCCACCGTCCCACAGCCGGGCCGTCTCGGCCACGGATCACAGTCTGCGGATCGCTCCGGCGACGGGGTGTCGCGTCAACGGGTGAGGAACTCTGCGGTCGGGTCTCATGGAGATCGCCCGCGGCTTCGGGGCTGGTCGGGTCGGATGTGCGCTGCGTGGTGGGTGTTGGTGAGCTGGACTCGGGACTGGACGTCGAGTTTGGCGAAGATGGCGCGGAGCTGGGTGCCGACGATGTTGTCGGAGATGCCGAGGGTCGAGGCGGCGACTTGTTGGTGTGGCCGGCGGCGATCAGTTCGCGACGCGTTGCTCGGCATCGCTGAGGGCTGCCCAGCCGGCCGGGCGCGCGCCAGCCGGTTCCCACTTCGTACGCCGCGCGCCGGCCCGCCGCATGGTGGCCTCGATGCCGTCGCGGCCGACCCGCGAGCCCTCACGCGGTGGGACGACATGGCCGATGCCGAGAAGGAACTCGTCGCGAAGATGGGTAAGCGCGGCCAAACGGTGATGATTCGTGAACAGACGCGGTCTGTCGTCGGCTACGGGTTGCTGGGCGCTGGGGAGGCCGAGCACCGGGTGGCCGCTGCCATCCCCGACTAGTTCAACAATCGGCACTTCCTCGACGCCGGGACTGCCCGGACGTCGTCCGCGCCATCGCGCAAGTTTCCGGCACCCGGCCGCTCGCCAGCTCGCCCACCGTGATCTCCCATGCCGATTCGCCGGAGTGAGGTCAACCTTGCTCGCGCAACAGAGCGGCCAGTACCGCTGCCTGGCTGTGGTCGACGTCCTTGGTCGCGGTCAGCAATGTGAGGGCATGGTCTTTGGCCAGTGTGCGCAGGTGGTCGAGCGCTATCCGTGCGGGAGGCGTCGCGAGCTCGTCGCGGTACCGTGCCTTGAATTGCGTAAACCGCTCAGGGTCGTGGCCGTACCACTTGCGCAGTTCCGTGGAAGGCGCGACGTCCTTGGCCCATTCGTCGAGCGCGGCCGCATCCTTGCGAATTCCGCGAGGCCACACGCGATCCACCAGGACCCGGATGCCGTCATCGGGCGCGGCTTGGTCGTAGATCCTGCGAACCCGGACGTCGCGGGAAGTCATGACTCACCGTCCGCGGGGTCGCTCCAGTCCGGCGGTATCAGTGCCGTTCCTAAACGCCGCAGCTCGTCACGGTGCAGTGCACTCAGGCGCGCCAGGGCGCGCTGGCCGGGCGGCGTCAGCTCGACCCGGACGACTCGAGCGTCGGCCGGATCGGGTGCCCGGTCCACCAGCTCTTGAGTCTGAGCTCGGTTCACCAGTTCGCCGACGCTGTGGTGCCGTAGCTGGAGGCGGTCGGCCAGCTCGCTCATCGTGGCCCATTCGCGACCGGGGAATCCCTTCAGTGCGAGCAGCAGTTGGTAGTGCTGCGGCGTCAGGCCGTGGCTGCGGACGGTCTGCTCACTGAAGCGCAGGTAGCGGCGGATACCGAAGCGGAAGCGGGCCAACGCCTCGAAGTCCGCCTTCGTCAGCGGTTCTGCCACCTGCTCGTCATCCATCGTCTTGGGCTGCATGTGATCCGTCCTCAGTGGGAGCAATGAACCGGCACTGATCCAAGTCTATCGTGTTACGATATAAATGTGCGGATCGTTCCACAGGGTGCGTGAGGCACCAGGAGGTGCGCCGTGGTTCGTGACTCCGGGGCAGCGCGCGGGCCGTATCCGCGATCGCCACCGTCTGCGCTTCTCGCCGAGCCGGCGGCCGTGGCGAAGCCCGCTGAGCTACCTAACCGGTGGCGTTGATCCGCTGCTCAGCAGGTGAGAGCGGAGAGCAACGAGTTTCTCGAGACAGCACCTGCCCGTCGGTCGTCGAGTTGGCATCGACGAGACCGGGGGCGCCTTCAATCGGAGAAGAAATGATCATCCTTTACGCACTACTCGCAGCCCTGGTTGTCGGTCTGATCGGAGCGGCGGCAAGTGTCCGCGTGGTCAAACAGTTCGAGCGAGGTGTCGTGTTCCGGTTCGGGCGGGTTCGTCCGGAGATTCGAAAGCCGGGGCTGGCGTTGCTGGTGCCGATCGCCGACCGGATGCAGAAGGTAAACATGCAGATCATCACGATGCCGGTGCCCGCGCAGGACGGCATCACCCGCGACAACGTGACGGTTCGCGTCGACGCGGTCGTCTACTTCAGCGTGATCGATCCGGTCCGCGCGGCCGTCGACGTCCAGGACTACATCTCCGCCATCGGCCAGGTCGCCCAGACATCCCTGCGATCGATCATCGGCAAGAGCGACCTGGACGACCTGCTGTCCAACCGGGAACGCCTCAACCAGGGCATGGAGTTGATGATCGACAGCCCCGCACTCGACTGGGGCGTCCACATCGAACGGGTCGAGATCAAGGACGTCGCACTGCCGGAGACGATGAAGCGGTCGATGTCGCGCCAGGCCGAAGCCGAACGGGAACGCCGGGCACGCATCATCACCGCCGACGGCGAGCTGCAGGCCTCGGAGAAACTGGGCCAGGCCGCCGAGGTGATGTCAGAACACCCCGCCGCCCTGCAACTGCGCCTGCTGCAGACCGTCGTCGAGGTCGCGGCCGAGAAGAACTCGACGCTGGTGCTGCCCTTCCCCGTCGAACTGCTCCGGTTTCTGGAACGGTCCACACCGCCCGAGAATGCCAAGTCGTCCGGTACTGGTGAGTCGACGACGCACGCGGGCACGAAGAATGGCTCGCCGGTCCCGGCCGCGGCTGATCTCCCGAAGGTCGGCGAGGTCGAGCCGTCCGGGCCGGCTGGCGGACCGGTCTCACTGGGGCGATCGAGGTCACCCCAAGTGCTGACGGCCAAGCCGCGAGGTCTGTCGGGCGCACCCTTGACCGCGTCCCCCGAAGCGGCCGGGTCGGCACAACCTCAGTGGGGTGGACTCCCCGCGGGTTGTGCCGACCCGACCTGGCAGCCGTAAGGATTTCCGGGAGGCACGCATGGGGCAGAACGTCGCACAGAAGCTGATCGCCACACATCTGGTCTCGGGTGACATGACGGCAGGGTCGGAGATTGCCCTGCGCATCGATCAGACGCTCACCCAGGACGCGACCGGAACCTTGGTGATGCTCGAACTGGAGGCGCTCGGTCTGGATCGTGTGCGCACCGAGGTCTCTGTGCAATACGTCGACCACAACCTGCTGCAGGCCGACAGCAAGAACGCCGAGGATCATGACTTCCTGCGCTCGGCCTGCAGCCGGTTCGGGTTGTGGTACTCCAAACCCGGCAACGGTGTCTCCCATCCGACGCATATGCAACGGTTCGGCCGACCGGGCCGGACGATGGCCGGCTCGGACAGCCACACCCCGGCGGGCGGGTCGCTGGGCATGCTGGCCATCGGCGTCGGCGGCCTCGAGGTGGCGATAGCGATCGCGGGGCAGCCGCTCTACCTTCGGATGCCGCAGATCTGGGGCGTCCGGCTGACCGGCGCTCTGCCACCGTGGGTGAGCGCCAAGGACGTCATCTTGGAGATGCTGCGCCGCCACGGCGTCAAGGGCGGCGTGAACCGGATCATCGAATACCACGGGCCCGGCCTGGCGCAGCTGACCGCCATGGACCGTCATGTGATCGCGAACATGGGCGCAGAGCTGGGGGCCACTACCACAGTGTTCCCCGCCGACGGCCAGGTGCGCGAGTTCCTGCGGGCGGAGCAACGCGAAGACGACTTCGTCGAACTGCTCGCCGACACCGACGCCGGCTACGACGTCACCGAGGAGATCGACCTCTCGACGTTGGAGCCGCTGATCGCGCTGCCCAGCTCACCGGGCAACGTGGTGACCGTGCGGGAGGTCGCCGGCCGAGACGTCGCCCAGGTGGTGGTCGGCTCGTCGGCCAACCCCGGCCTGCGTGACTTCGCCGTGGTCGCCGCGATCGTGTCCGGCCGCCAGAGCGATCCGCGGGTGTCCTTCGACGTCAACCCGAGCTCACGGCAGATCCTGCAGGACCTGACGAAGATGGGCGCCACCTTCGCGTTGATCCAGGCCGGTGCCCGGCTGCACCAATCCGGCTGCATGGGCTGTATCGGCATGGGGCAAGCGCCGGCGAACGGACGCAACAGCCTGCGCACCGTCCCGCGCAACTTCCCGGGACGATCCGGTACCCGGGAGGACTCTGTCTACCTGTGTTCCCCAGAGACCGCTGCGGCTGCGGCCCTCACCGGGCAGATCACCGACCCGCGCGACCTGCCGCAACTGCTCGGCATCGACTACCCAGACGTTCGGCTCCCGGCCGAATCCAGCGTGAACACCGCCATGCTCGAACCACCAGCACAGCAAGGTGGGAGGGTCGAGCTGGTCAAGGGAGCCAACATCTCGTCCCTGCCCGACTTCGCGGCGCTGCCGGACGAGCTGAACGTGCCGGTCCTGCTGAAGGTCGGCGACGATGTGTCGACCGACGAGATCCTGCCGGCCGGGGCGCGGGTGCTGCCCTACCGCAGCAATATCCCCAAGCTGGCCGGCTTCACCTTCACTCAGCTCGACGAGACCTATCCGCAACGAGCGTTGGACAGCCGGAACGCCGACGGGCACATCGTCGTCGGTGGCGCCAACTACGGGCAGGGATCCTCGCGCGAGCACGCGGTGATCGCGCCCCGCTACCTCGGGCTCCGCGTCGTCCTCGCCGTCTCCTTCGCGCGGATCCACTGGCAAAACCTGACCAACTTCGGCGTACTGGCGCTTGAGTTCAGCGATCCCGGCGACCACGGCCGGGTGAACCAAGGCGACCAGCTCGTCCTGACCGGGCTCCGGCACGCGGTCGGAGCCGGCAACGAGGTCACGGTCCACAACACCACCCGGAACCAGGACTACACGACCCGGCACCGGCTGTCCGGGCGGCAGGTTGCGATCCTGCTGGCCGGCGGTCTGATTCCCTGGCTACGCGAGCAGGACCTGACGTCAACGACGTAGTAGTCCGGCGCGCGGGCACCAGCCCGCCGGTTCGGCGCCGCGACGCCCAGGACCCCCGCCCCGTGTGGCTGGTTGTTCACTCGCGGCCTGCCTGGTCGGACTTGGACGTCTCGCCGCGGGGGTCGGCGGCGTGGCGCTCCGCATGCGTGGCCTGGATTTTGACGCCGACCAGCGAGGCGAGGACGGTGGCGATCAGGACGCCGACGATCACGCTCAACGACAGGCCGGTGCTGATCTCGGCGACCTCGAGTGGCTCGGCATCGTTGAGGAAGGGCAGGTTGTTCTCGTGCAGTGCGTGCAGGATGAGCTTGATGCCGATGAAGCCGAGGATGGCTGCCAGTCCGTACGAGAGATAGATGAGACGGTCCAGTAGTCCGTCGATGAGGAAGTACAGCTGCCGCAACCCCAGCAGGGAGAACGCGGTCGCGGTAAAGACGATGAACACGCTCTGGGTGAGGCCGAAGATTGCGGGGATGGAGTCCAGCGCGAACAAGACGTCAGTGCCGCCGATGGCCACCATCACCAGCAGCATCGGAGTCATCATCCGGCGACCCTGGACGACAATGAACAGCCTGTCCTGGTCGTAGGTGTCAGAGGTTCGCAGGATCCGCTTGGCGAGGCGGACTATGACGTTGTTCGCCGAGCGGCCGTTCACAGTACCGGGCTTGAGCAGTTGGCCGGCGGTGACGAGCAGGATCAGCCCGAAGATGTAGAACACGAAGGTATAGGAATTGACAAGCGCGGCCCCCAGGAAGATGAAAGCGGTGCGCGCGATGAGAGAGAAGACGATGCCGAAGAGCAACGCCTTCTGCTGGTCCGGGCCGGGCACCTTGAAGCTGGCCATGATGATGAGGAACACGAAGAGGTTGTCGACCGACAACGCTTTCTCGGTCATGTAGCTGGCGAAGTACTCGCCGCCCAGCGCCGCGCCACCGAAGAGCCAAACGCCGGCACCGAACAAGACGGCGATACCCACATACACGGCCGACCAGACCGCTGCCTCGCCGAGGGTCGGGGTGTGCGCCGCGCGCACGTGGAACAAGAAGTCGAACAGCAGTAGGGCAATGATCCCGAGGATCGTCAGTACCCAGACGAGGTGCGGTATATCCATCAGGCGCCGGCCATCGTCACCGTGGCCTCGTGGTGGTAGAGCGCGAGCTGTTCAGCGCTGACGCGCTTGAGTTCTCCTACCGGGAAGGGGGAGAGCAGTTGCCATCCCAGTTCGAGTGTGTCGGTCAGGGTGCGGCGCTCTGGTCCCTGGTCGAGGTAGGTGTGCTCGAACGCGGCGGCGAAGGCGAGGTAGCGCCGGTCTTCGGGGGGCAGGCCGCTTTCGCCGACGATGGACATGAGGCGGCGGACCTCGCGGCCGCGGGCGTAGCAGGAGTACAGCTGGTCGGCCAGGCCTCGGTGGTCGTCGCGGGTCTTTCCGGCGCCGATGCCTGCGTTCATCAGGCGTGACAGTGACGGCAGCACGTCGATCGGTGGTTCGATGCCTTGCCGATCGAGATCACGCGACAACACGATCTGGCCCTCGGTGATGTAGCCGGTGAGGTCGGGGATCGGGTGGGTGATGTCGTCGTCGGGCATGCTGAGGATCATCAGCTGAGTCAGCGATCCGGTGCCACCGCGGACTCGACCGGCCCGTTCGTACAGTGAAGCCAAGTCGGTGTACATGTAGCCGGGGTAGCCGCGTCGGCCCGGCATCTCCTCCCGTGCGGCGGAGATCTCCCGTAGCGCTTCGCAGTAGGCGGTCATGTCGGTCATCACGACCAGGACGTGGCGGTGCTGCTCGAAGGCCAGGTATTCGGCCATGGTCAACGCGACCCGAGGTGTTAGCAGCCGCTCGATGGTGGGGTCGTCGGCCAGGTTGAGCAGTAGGACGCTGCGGGCGGCGGCACCTCCCTTCAGGAACTCGGCGCGGAAGAACTCCGCCTCCCGGCGGGTGACGCCCATGGCGGCGAAGATGACGACGACTTCGGTGTCGTCGCCAGGCACGCGTGCCTGGGCCGCGATCCTTGCGGCGAGACCGTTCGCGGGCAGCCCGGCGCCGGAGAAGATCGGCAGTTTCTGGCCGCGGACCAACGTGACGAGTCCGTCGATCGCCGACACGCCGGTCTCGATGAACTGGTCGGGGTGGGCGCGGGTGATCGGGTTGAGGGGCAGGCCGTTGACGTGGCGGTAGTCGTCCGGGACGGGTTGCGGGCCGCCGTCGCGTGGCCGGCCGGCGCCGTCGAGGACCCGTCCGAAGTAGTCGGCGCCTACGCCGGTCTGGGCGGCGCGGCCGCGGGTGAGCACTGAGGTTTCGCGGCGCCCGATGCCGACGGTTCCGCCGAAGACCTGGACGACGGCCAGGGAGCCGTCGAGCTCGAGCACCTGGCCTTCGCGGACGGGCCCGTCGCCGGTCTCGACCTCGACCAGTTCGCCGTAGCCGACGCCGTCCATGCCATCCACGATGATCAGTGGTCCGGCGACCCGGGTCACCGTGCGGTGCCCGACGGTGAAGGGGGAAGCGTGGGCCTCGGCGGTGATCACAGTGAGCTCATTTCTTCGGCCATCCGCTGGATGAGGAGGGTGGCGGATTCGTCGACGTTCTCGGTGGGCCAGCGGCGCATCCGGCCGAGGTCGGCCAGCACGCTCGCGGCGGTGATGTCGGTGATGGCGACGCCACGCTGAAGAGCCGCGCTCATTGCAGCACCGGCCTCGTGGACGACGCGCAGCATGGCCAGCAGCCGCTGGGGCGAGCAGGACGCATCGAGATCGTCGAACGAAGACTGCTGGAGCAGGTCCTCACGCAACGCCTGCCCGATGCGCAGAGTGATCCGCTGCTCGGCGGCCAACGCTTCGACGCCGAGCAGCGACACCACTTCCTGCAAGGCGCCCTCGTCCTGCAGGGCTGCTGACGCCCAGCGGCGCAGCGGCGACCAGTCGGCGCCGACCTCCCGGTCGAACCATTCGTCCAGGCCGTACTGGGAGAAGCTCCGCAGCCAGTTCACGGCGGGAAAGTGACGCTGCCGCGACAGGGCGGTGTCGAGCGCCCAGAAGCATCCGGCGAGCCGCAGGCTGTTCTGAGTGATGGGCTCGGAGAAGTCACCGCCGGCCGGTGAGACGGCGCCGACGATCGTCACCGACCCGGTGCGCGGCGGTGTGCCGAGACACTGGACGGCTCCGGCCCGTTCGTAGAACCCGGCCAGCCGGGTGGCCAGGTAGGCGGGGTAGCCGTCCTCTGCGGGCATCTCCTCCAGCCGGCTCGACACCTCACGCAGTGCCTCGCCCCAGCGACTGGTCGAGTCGGCCATCATGGCGACGTTGTAGCCCTGGTCACGGTAGTACTCGGCGATAGTGATGCCGCTGTAGATGCTGGCTTCGCGGGCGGCGACCGGCATGTTGGACGTGTTGGCGATCAACACAGTGCGTTCCATCAGCGGGGCGCCGGTGCGCGGATCGGTGAGTCGGGGGAACTGTTCGAGCACCTCGGTGAGTTCGTTGCCGCGTTCGCCGCAGCCTATGTAGACGACGATGTCGGCGGTCGAGAATTTCGCCAGGGCCTGTTCCAGCACGGTTTTGCCGGTCCCGAAGCCGCCCGGGATGATGGCGCTGCCGCCGCGGGCGACCGGGAAGAGAAGGTCGAGGACTCGCTGCCCGGTGATCAGCGGCACGGTGAGTGGCAGCCGGTTCGCGACCGGGCGGGCCCGCCTCAGCGGCCACCGGCGCATCATCGCCACCGGGTGCCCGTCGATGTCGACGACAGGATCGAGAATGGTGGCCGGCCCGGGCCGGATCGCGGTGATGACTCCGGCCAGGCCTGCGGGTACCAGGATCCGGTGCTCGATGGCCCGTCCCTCGGCGACGGATCCGACCACGTCACCGGTCACGACGCGGTCCCCGACCTCGACGGCGGACCGGAAATCCCACCGGTGGTCGCGGTCCAGCCGGGGCGGGTCGGCGCCTCTGGCGATGTACAGGTTGCCGTCGGTGCTCAGATTCTCCAACGGCCGCTGAGTGCCGTCGAGGATGCGGCCGAGCAGCCCGGGCCCCAGTTCGGCGTACAGCGGTTCGCCGGTCGCTTCGACTGGTTCGCCGACCTGCAGACCAGTGGTGTCCTCGAAGACCTGCATCACCACCAGGTCGCCGTCGATCTTGATGACTTCGCCCAGGAGTGCCTCGGTGCCGACCCGCACCACGTCGAACAGGCGGGTGTGGGGCAGGTCGGTGGCGGTGACCACCGGGCCGGAGATCCTGGCTGTTCGCCCGGTGTCGGGGGTCACCTGCCTGGCCGCGCCCCAGCGTTCCCGGGTCGCGGAACCGCCGTGTTGTCTGGTCGTGGTCATGGCGTGCCTCCGCTGGGGGTGAAGGTGATTTGGTAGCCGATTGCGCGGGCCAGCAGGTCGCGCAGTGCGGCGTCCTTGGCGGCGGAGACGTCGCCGTCCTCGTCGGGGAGGGTGAGGATGAGCGGAGAGGCCTGTTTGGTCCACGCCGCGCGGATCGGTGCTGTGACGAGCGACCACAGTGCTCCGTGGACGGCGATGACGGCGGCCTGGCCGTCGGCGATCGCTTGGGTGACCGCGGCGATGGTCTGGTCGGCGTTGGCGGCGGTGACGGTTCGCGCGCCGCCGAGACGGAAGCCGGTGGCGGTTGCGGGTGTAGCGACGACGAGTGCATCGGTCATGGGCTGGTTCTTTCTGGGCGGCGTCGTCTTCATCGGACGAGCAGGTCGCGGACCTCGTAGGTGGGGGCGATGCCGGCGAGCAGGAGCCGGACGATGCGCGCCTCGCATTCGGCGGCCAGCACGTAGCCGACGGGGATGTCCGCACCGAGGAGGTCGCCGCGTCGCAAGCCGCGCACCCCCTGGCGCCACACGGCGGCGTCCAGATCCCATTCGAGCGCAGCGAGGTCTTCGTCGCGGAGGTGCCGTTCAAGAGGTTGCCGCCAGCCCGGGCGAGCGACCACAGCGGGCTGTGGATCGCCTTGCCGGGCGGCCAGCAACGCAGCCACGGACAACAGCCCTGTGGGTAGGAGCCGCGGTGTCTCCAGTGCCGGGTCGCGCAGTACGGCGAGCAGATTGGCCCGGTCGCACTCGGCCTGGATCAGCTCCAGGACGGGGTGGGCCGGCCGGCCGACCCATTCCAGCCGGTCGGTCCAGCCGTCGATCGCGGCCGCCGCGACGGTGGTCTCGAAGTCGTCGGGGTCGCCGTTCAGCTCGTAGTGCTCCCAGGCCACGGGAAGCGCCCGGGCGGTCAGCGGGTCGGGGAGCCTGTGTGCCGCCAGCCGCAGGACCGCGCTCGCGCCGTCAGGTGCTGCGGCGATGTCGGCGGCGGTTCGCTGGTCGAGTGCACCGACACCCATCACCGCGGCGAGCCGGACGGCAGCGGGCTGCCCGGTACGTGCGCCGCGCAGCAGCGCAAGGGTGTCTTGCAGGTCGTGCCGGGCCAGCAGCACCCCGACCGCGGTGCCGGCGGTGCCGGCGTAGAGGCCCCGTACTCCGCGCAGCAGGTCGCGCAGCCGCCAGCCGACCGCATCGAGGAGCCGGCGGTCGCCTAGTTGGTCGCGGTTCAGGTAGGGACGGTAAGTCGAAGCGGCGAGTCGTTCGGCGGCCGCCTCGCGGGAGACGCCGGCGAGCTGGTCGTAGTCGACGGGGCGGAGTAGGGCAGGCAGCCGCGCCCTGAGTCGGGTGTTGCCGGCGATGAAATCGGCGCGGGCTGTCATGCGTCGTGCTCCCAGGAGTGGCTGAGTCCGGCCCGGATCTCCGGCCAAGTGTTCGCGAGCCGAGTGAGGTAGGTGTTGTCGACGTAGCGGCCCTGGTCGTCCTCGGCGATGGCGCCGCCGTGGTCGAGGTCCGCGACCACTTGGACCGTAGCTTCGGGGCTCAGCGTCGCTGCGTGGGCCGGGTGAAGGTGCACCGTCGTAGCCTGCGGCATCGCCGTGACGGCTTCCTCCAGGCAGGCGGCGGCCATTGTCGGGCCATCCGGGGTGCCGGGCAGGGCGAGCAGTTGCTCGCGAACTTGGCTGAGGACTTCCTCCAACGCGTCGTCGCGCGCGGTCCGGACGGCTCGACGGGCTCCGAAACGCGCCGTGATCAACAGATTTTCCGCCTCCTGCCAGCTTGCGGCTTCGGCCGCTGTCACGACGTCCTGATGGATCTTGGCGGCCCGCTCGTGCGCATCGGCGAGCAGCTGAGCTGCTTGTCGGCGTCGTTTCTGTTGGGCCTTCTCGTGTTCTGCTGCTCCTTCTTCCTCTAGTGCGGTGAGCAGATCGCGCAGCGCCATCACTTGCCGCCGAGTAGCAAGATGATCATCGCTGCGACCGCGAACCCTAGGATGACCAGCGTCTCCGGGATGGCCACGAGCAGGATCGCGCGGCCGGTGAGCTCAGGTTTCTCCGCTACCGCACCCATGGCTGCGGCCCCGATCCGTGCCTGGGCGTAGCCGGTGGCCAGTGCTGACAGGCCGACAGCGAGGCCGGCGGCGAGGGCGATGAGTCCGAGTTCCATGATGTTTGTCCTTTCAGACAGGTGACCCTGCCGGGGCCGGCTCGGGTGAGGTGAGGGCGGGGGAGGGTAGCGCAGTGAGGCTCTCGGACTCGGGGCCCCGGGCAACGGAGCTTCCGAGAGGTGCGAAGAGTCGGCCGCCGCCTTCGTAGAACTGTCCGAAGAACTCGACGTAGTGAAGCCGGAGTGCCTGGATCGTCGGGCTGAAGGCCGCGAGGGCGAGGTTCAGCGCATGGAACAGGGTGGCGACGACGAGTCCGAGGAGCAGCGGTCCCCGGGTGCCGAGCTGGTTGGCGACCTCGGCGAGGTAGGTCGAGGCGAGACCGACCGCCGCGAGCCGCAGGTAGGACAAGACGTTGCCGAGGGTGCCGAGCAGATCGAGGGGGCCCAGCAGCAACCCGAGCGCACCCTGGGACACGCAGGCCACGACGACACCGACGACGAGGGCGGCAACCGCAGGGGTCAGTACCTGTGCGGGGAATCCCGCGGCGGCGACACCGGCCAACCCGAATAACCCGGCTAGCACGAGCAAGGTGCCTGCTTTCGACGCCAGATGCCGATGGTGGTGTTCGCGGGCCGCTGTCCAGACACCCAGCAGCAAGCCCAAGACGACGTGGACGAGGCCGATGGCCAAAGCGAACAGCAGCAACGGCTGGAGCGCGGTCGGGCCGCCTCGGTAGAACCAGAGCGCCGGCATGCCGATGCTGTGGCCCAAGCTGCCGAGCGCTTCGCCGTACAGGAGACCGAACAGGACCGTCCAAGCTCCGCCGAGCACTATCACCCGGCCTACTTCACCGATGGTGCTCCGCTTGGGCCAGTGCAGTCTGAGCCACCACCCGGCGCCCAGCAGGAGGGCGCCGTAGACGACGTCGCCGACCATCACGCCGAAGAAGATCGGCAGTGCCAGCGCCGTCAGCCCTGTGGGGTCCACATCGCCGCGCGCCGGCCAGGACAAGAGCCCGACCAACTGCTGAAATGGCTGCCAGCTGGTCCGGTTCCGCAGCAGTACCGGTTGGTCCACGGCTCGTGCACGGGTGTCTAGGCGCTCAACGGCGACGGCCGGGCCGAGCCGGTCGGCCAGGGCCTGCTCGACCCGTGCGGTCTGTTTGGCCGGGACCCAGAGCCTGAGGGTGAACGTGCGCGAGGACAGGTCCGCCTGCGTGGCCGCGACCGCGCGTTCGGCGCGGGCCCGCAGCGCGACGATGGTGGCGTGCAGCGACCCCGCAACCGGCTTGATCGTGGCGGCCAGCTGGGCGCGCACGCGGTCGCGTTCGCCGGGCAAGGCTGCGAGTCGCCTCCGCATCGCCTCGACGGTCGCGCGCAGCGACTTGCCGGCGTATGCGGCGGGGACACCTACCTCGACGATGCGCTCCGTGCCGAGCAGTGCGTTGACGTCAGGCAGGTAGGCGCGGCGAAGGACGAGCAGGCAGCCAACCGGGCCGCCGGGCGTCGCCGCCGAGGTGACCATCAAGTGCCCTCGGCCGAGCAGCTCGGAGAGTTGCCGAGTCAGCTCGGGGACGATCCGCAGGTCCGGGTCGTCGAGAACCAGCGCCACGCTGGCCAGGCCCAGGTTGGCCAGTTGTCGGTCGTTCAACCGGCCCAGTTCGGGAACGAGCGGCTGTAGCGCGTCAAGGGCTTCGATGGAGCGGGGCAGGGCCTCGGCCTCGCCGCGTAACTCCGCTTCCTCGGCCAGCAGCTTCGCCACCTGGGGTTCGAGGTGGTCCAGGGTGGTCCGGAGCGCGGCATCACCCAGCACAGCGCCGATCGCCGGCTGGTCGGCCAACGCGCGCACGGCGTCGGTGCGGACGATCAGATCGGCCAGATCGGATGGGGTCTCGCCGGGATCGACGATGGTGACGACTTCGGCTAGCCGTAGTTCCTGCAGGGCTGCGAGCGCGTCGTCCAGCCTGGGTCGGAGGCCGGCGACCTCAAGCTGGGTGAGCGGAACAATCATGGTCAGCTCGCCTCGTCCCGCGATGAGCGGGCCGGCTGCGGCAGGACCGCGGCAACGACGGCGGCGACGTCCTGGTCGCGGCGCTGTGCGGCGACCGAGCGCAGGCCGGCCGCGCTGCGGATTCCGGCTTGGGTCAACCGGGCGGCCTCGGCGCGGGCGGCGGACACGATCGCGGCCGCTCGCTGCCGCGCCACCTCCGCCGCCTGCGCCTCGGCCTCGGCGATGAGGTGGTCCGCCTGCACTTGAGCTAGTGCCACCTCATCGCGGGCTTGGTCCGCCGCGGCCAGCCGGGCGGCGATCGAATTCTCAAGCTCCCGCACCAACTCGTGCGGCGTCGCACGGTCCGTTGTTTCACTGCTGTCGTGCGTGCGGCTCATGCGGCGCTCCAGATGCGCTCGGGTCCGTCACTTGTGGCATCGCGGGAGGCCCGGCGGGTGCGGGCTCGCTTGAGCCGGGCGTTCTCCTCGCGCTCGCGCTCGTCCAGCGTCAGCGCGATCCGGCGCGCCTCGTCGTGCAGCTGGGGGAGCACGATGTTGTCCAAGGCATTGACCTGTTTGGTGGTCCGCCCGATCTCCATGGCCAGCCGACGCACGCTCAACTCAACCGCACACAGGTCCAGCAGCCACTCCAGCTGCTCCTCGTAGGCGAACGCGACGGTGTCGAGGTGGGCCGATACCAGGGAGGGTGCCCAGCCGCGGGTGGCTGGGCTGCGGCGTACCGGATCGTGACGCAGGTCGAACACGTGGACGCCGGCCACAGTCCGGGATCGCAGATCCGCGCCGATCCCGGTCGCGGCGGCCAGGGCACCCGATGCGAGTGCCTCCGGTCCGCAGACCGCGGTGGCCTCGTCAAGACGCTGACGGGCTTGGACCGCGAGGTTGCGCAGCTGTTCCAGCCCGTCCAGCAGCTCGGTTTGGTGGTGGCGGAACTCCCGCACCAGCGCCGTTCTCTTGTCTTTCAGCAGATCCCGGCCTTGACCGACGAAGACGGCCCGCCGGCGGCGGTCGAGCAACTCACTTCGGGTAGCGATAAGGGATTGCATGGCACTCTCCCGGATGCTTGATCGGGTATCTCTGACAATGCCGCTGCGTCGCTTCGTCGGGTATTGGCACCTTCGGCGAAGGTCGGATCGCCCGGATTGCCGGGAACCGGCAATGAGTGCAGCCGGCCTCAGGACGACACAACGCGGACGTTCGTGTTGCCCGAAGCAACAGTCACCTTGGGACGCGGTGCGGACCTGATACGTGGGTGCTCTGCTCGGCTCCGGGCTGGATGGTGTTGGGTTCCGCGGAATGGTTGCCGCCACGACCTGTGGTGCGGATGCCAGACCTCCAGCCACCGAAGGCCAACCCGGCGGGAGCGAGGGATAAATGCCCGCGAGACACTTGGAACTGCCGAAAGGGTGCGCGTCCCCCAGCTCTTCGCTCGGCATCTGCCCGCCACACCAGCGCCTGACCAAGAGGTCGCGAATGCGAAGGCGCCCGGATCTTGTATCGGGCAGGCACGTCACGAAACAGGCGGGAGATCTCGGAGCGCGAGAGCGGCCTGGATGAGGGCGGCGTGGGTCAGCGCCTGTGGATAGTTGCCGAGTTGCTCGCCTGTCTTGGGGTCCAGCTCCTCGGCGTACAGGCCCAAGGGGCTGGCGCGGTCCAGCAGTTCCGTGAACAGGTCGCACGCCGCGCGCCGGCGGTCGTCAAGCGCCAGCGCGTCAACCAGCCAGAAGGAACAGGGTAGGAAGGCGCCTTCGGTGCCCGGCAGTCCGTCACGTCCCGGTGGGTATCGGTAGAGCAGGGGACCATCGGCACTAAGTTGGCTGCGGATGGCGTCCAGTGTCCCGCGGACACGCGGTGATCCACGCTCCTCGAGTCCGATCCGGGGCAGGATGAGGAGGGCGGCGTCGAGCTCTTGCGAGCCGTAGCTTCTGGTGTAGCTACCCATACTGGTGTCGAAACCCAGCCGCCTGACGTCGACGCGGATCGCCTCGCGGGCGGCCTGCCAGCGTCGCCGCCGACGGGCGGAGAGCCGGTGCGTCTCGGCGATCCGCAGGGCCCGGTCAAGCGCCAGCCATGCCATCAGCTTGGAATGCACGTGATGCACCTGGTCCCCACGGACCTCCCAGATGCCTGCGTCCGGCTCATTCCACCGTCGAGCCACCAGGTCGGCGAAACCACGCATCGCGCGCCATGTTTCGGAATAGAGCGGATGCCCCGCCCGGACGAGGGTCCAGGCAGCGTTGAGCACCCACCCGTAGCCGTCAAGTTGGTGTTGTTGAGCGGCACCGTTACCCACACGGACCGGGACGCTGCCGGCGTAGCCGGGCCAGTCTTGGAGGCCACGTTCGGCGGGCGCCTGACGACCGTCCAGGGTGAGGAGAACCGGCAAGCGGGGACGTTGCAGGCGGCTGGCGTGCAACAGCCACCACAGGAACCCACGGGCTTCCTCGACCATGCCGACACCGAGGAACGCCGCGATCCCTATGCTGGCGTCCCGGGGCCAGGCAAAGCGGTAGTCCCAGTTCCTCACTCCGCCGTGCTGCTCGGGTAGCGAGGTGGTCGGCGCGGCCACGGGCGCGCCGGAGGGCGAGTACGTCAACAGGCGCAGCGTCAGCAGGCTGCGAATGACCTCCTCACGAAATGGCAGCTCCTGGTCGACCCGGGCCGTCCAGTCGCGCCACCGGCCCTCGTCCTCGGCGAGTAGCGCCCAGGCGGTGGCGGCCCCAACGTGGATCAGCGGTTCCCGGTGGGCGACGGTGAGGACGAACGTGACGGGCCGATCAGGGGTGACCATGAACGACGTCGGTTGACCGAGCTCGATAGCTGGCCCGGCATCGCAGCTCAGCGACGTGGCCAGCGCGCCCCACTCGCACACGAGATCCTGGCCGCGGCGTCGGACGCGCGGCCGGCTGTGGTCCTCACCGCGGCGAGGGTCGAACTCGACCATGGCTTCGACGGCTTCGCCGTCGGCGGACAGTCGCCGCACCAGGATCGTCGCAGGCAACAGGCGTCCGGCTACCTCGGCCACCATCGCCTCGGTCAGTGTCAACTTGCCTTCAGGCGTGGCCCAGGTGGTCTCCAGGGTCGCGCTGTGGTGGCGGTACTTGCGCTCGACAACTGTGGCGGCGGTGGCCGGCCCCAACCGGAACCTGCCCGCGGCGGGCCCGCCGACAAGTCGTCCGAAGATCGGGTCACCGTCGAACCGCGGCACGCACAGCCAGTCGAGTGAGCCGTCACTGGAGACGAGAGCTGCGGTGCGCGTGTCACCGAGCAGCCCGTAGTCGGCGATCGGCTTCATCTCAACGGACCTGGAGAAGCAGGCCGAGCACGACGCCGTAGACAAGATGGGCGGCGACGGCTACCGCTGGAGTCTGCACGCCATAGTTGAGGGCGAGCAGACCCGGCGGCTCAAGCACGGCCCTGCTCGCGGGTCCGGCGCGGTGTGAGGCCATCCGCGGGTGCAGGCCGGGAAGCACTGGGAGCAACACCATCAGCGCAACCGCGACATGCAGGAGCCCAAGCAGCCCGCCCAGCCACCAGGTGGCTCGATGCAGCAATGCGAACACGGTCGCGTATCCAAGCGCGAACACCTGGCCGACAACGAGGTGGATGAAGAACCCTGCGACCCGGGCGCGATCCGGATCCTCTGTGACCAGGGTGCCGAGTACGAGAGGAAGGTCCAGCCGGGTGAGGCCGGCCAGTTGCGCGGTGATCATCACGGCAGTCAGCGCGGAAGTGGCCACCAACCCGAATACCGCCCATCCGAACCAGTCCACGACGTCGCTGATCAGGCTCGTCGGCTGCGGGGGGACCGAAGGCTCCGCCAGCCATGGGTGGTGTCGTTCGGCGCGAGGTGCACGCCGCGCACAGACCAGTTCGGTGCGCCATCGCTTGTCCGATGAAGGGGGCAGGGCGCCACACAGAGCTCCCGGTCAGAGGTATGCGGTTCCTTCCATGGACCCGCAAGGATGCGCGTCGTCGAACGCGCCTGGTCATTGTGATCCCGCCCGTTCTGGTAATAGGTCCAGCTGGTAATAGGTCCAGCCTGGCGAAGCCGCATCAAGGTCCTGCGTCGAAGCCGCGGTGCGCCGAAGGCCTCTTTCGCGGCGTCTCGCGCCGCCCCGGCCAGCCAACCCGGCGCGGGGCGTCGGCCAACTGGTCGGTGGGCGGATCCTTCAACGCCAACGGGGGTCACGAGCTGTTCGTTGTTCTCGTCAGGAGCCGTGTCGTGCCGGCGCGTACTTGGTGGCGAGCCGGGCCAGCGCGAGGGCGGCGACCAGGAGGCCGAAGTCGCGCAGCGCGACGTCGTAGAAGCCCGAGAGCGTCAACAGGTTCAGGATGATGCCCGCAAGCCAGGCCGCGACGATCAGTGCGCCGTAGCGCGGAATCAGGGCGACGGCCACACCGGCGACGATCTCGATGACCCCGATGACGTACATCGCGTCCTGCCCGGAGCCTGGGACGATGTCGTTGAT
This sequence comes from Kribbella sp. VKM Ac-2568, assembly GCF_004345365.1. Taxonomy (GTDB): domain Bacteria; phylum Actinomycetota; class Actinomycetes; order Propionibacteriales; family Kribbellaceae; genus Kribbella; species Kribbella orskensis. The sequence goes on along the minus strand of NZ_SLVF01000014.1, from coordinate 25,484 downwards.
CCACGGGGCCAGGTAGCCCGGCCAGTCGGTGAGCAGGTTCGCGAACTTGTCCAAACCGAACACGATCGGCGCCACCGTGAAGACTGTTCGCAGGACGAGGAATGCCTGGTACGCCGGGTCGGACAGCGACTCCCGGCCGGTGGTGCGGGCGGTGCGCCCCTCAGTGCTCATGATTTGCTCCTTCTAGAGCGTCGATGTCCTTCTATGGTTGTCTCGCGGGCACGGATTAGCACCGCCCCTCATCGGCTGACTTGGAGCCTTCTGGTTGCCGATGATCGGCAACACGCTGATACATCGGATCGTCGGTCGAGCCAACGCTTTCCCGACGGCTCGGGTCGCAGGGTGATCATGGGCGGCCACGGGGCCGAGATGATCGGATTCCGGGGCTGCAAGGGGTTCCCTCGCGAGGGGAGCGACCGCGACGTCGGGGACCCGGCGAGAACCTACGGCACCGGGGAGAGGATGCTGCGCGCTTCCCGAATCATCTGGTGGGTGAAGCCCCATTCGTTGTCGTACCAGGCCATCACCTTGACGTTTCGTGGTTGAGTAGCCGCTCAGCTCAGGGATGCGCGGCGTGGGTCAGCTCCGCGGCGAATCCCTGTCGCCATGAGCCGTACCGCGGAGCCCAGTCGAGGATGCGCCGGGCGAGGGTGTTGTCGGCGCCGCGCAACTGGGTCATGAAGGCGACCCCCCAGCCGCCGGCGGTCAATCTGGCAAGAGCCACGGGTACGTGCTTCGGTGGCGGAGCGTCTAGCAGTTCGGCCAGGACGGGCAGCCACTCGCGGACCGGTGCCGGGTCGTCATCGACGATGTTGAGCGCGCCGCGCACGTGGCTGTGCAGCGCTGCGGCGATGGCCGAGGCGGCGTCGTCGACGTGGGTGAAGGAGAAGGTGCCGTCACCGGAGCCGACGATCGGCATCTTGCCGGACTGTACCTGACGGACGAAGGATCCATCGTTCGCATAGATCGTGCCGTGGCCGTAGAGCTGTCCCAGCCGCAGTACCAGCCCATCTGCCTGCCTGGTGCGCTCTTCAAGCGACCGCAAGGCGGCGAGCACCGGGGCGAACTGCCGGGGCGGATCCCGCCACCACGACGCCACCTCGGTGGCCGGGACCCACTTGTTCGGCTGGTAGATACACGCCAGGCCTTCGGTGATGATGCGTTTGGCGCCGGCCCGTTCGGCGGCATACAGCAGGTTGCGGGTGCCTTCGGTGCGCAGCCGATTGGTCTGCGCGAAGTCGCGGCTCATCCTTCGCGGATTGATCTTGGCCGGGATCGCGGTGAGCAGGTGAACAACCGCATCGGGTGCAGCATCCTTGACTACGCGGCTCAGCGCACCGGAGTCCAGCGCGTCGGCCTCGGCGACCACGGCTCCCAGCGTCTCGATCTCGACGGCGGCGCCGTACGACCGGGCCAGGCCGATGACCTCGTGGCCCTTGGAGGTGAGCAGTGGCAACAACCGGCGGCCGATGACGCCGGTTGCACCGGCTACGAAGACGCGCATTATTCCTCCTGGAAAGGGTCGGGTCTCGTCGTTGCACACCCGGCGTTACTGTGGTTTGTCATTGCCGCTGCCGTTCGTCGGGTCTGCGTGCTCCTGCCCAGCTGGGTGGGTCATCCTGGCCAGCCGCGGTACCGACTCGTCCAGCTCGCCGCAGTCGGCCAGCTGCTGCAGCGTCCGCACGACGATTGACTGCGCGTCGACGCCGAAGTGGCGGCGCAGTGCAGCGCGGGTGTCGGAGTGGCCGAATCCGTCGGTGCCCAGCGACGTCCAAGGCCCGCGGACGAACGGAGCAATCTGGTCAGGCACCGCGCGCATCCAGTCCGAGACCGCCAGGACAGGGCCCGCGTTTTCACTCAGCCGCCTCGTGACATAGGGAATTCGGGGAGGCTGGTCGGGGTGCGACTGATTCCACTCTTCGGCTGCGAGCGCATCACGACGTAGTTGGGTCCAGGACGTCACCGACCACACGTCGGCCTGGACCCCCCAGTCGGCCTGCAGGAGGCGTTGCGCCTCCAGCGCCCAGGGCATGGCGATGCCGGAGGCAAGGATCTGCGTCCTCGGCCCGGTGCCGTCGGCGGCGGGGGAGTAGCGGTGCATCCCCGCCAGGATGCCGTCGACGTCGACGTCGGTGGGTTCGACCGGTTGCGAGATCGGTTCGTTGTAGAGGGTGAGGTAGTAGAAGACGTTCTGGTCTTCGCCGGGTCGTGGTTCGCCATACATTCGCCGGAGTGCGTCGGCGGTGATGTGGCCGAGTTCGAATGCGTAGGCAGCGTCGTAGGCCACGCAAGCCGGGTTGGTGGATGCCAGCAGCAGCGAGTGGCCGTCCTGGTGCTGCAGTCCTTCGCCGTTGAGGGTGGTACGGCCGGCGGTGGCGCCGAGCAGGAAGCCTCGGGTCATCTGGTCCGCTGCGGCCCAGAGCTGGTCGCCGGTGCGCTGAAACCCGAACATCGAGTAGAAGATGTAGAGCGGGATCATCGGCTCGCCGTGGGTGGCGTACGAGGTGCCGGCCGCGGTCCAGGACGCCGCTGAGCCCGCCTCGGTGATGCCCTCGTGCAGGAGAACGCCGTGGGTGTCTTCTTGGTAGCTCAGCATCTGTTCCCGATCCACAGACAGATAGTTCTGTCCATGTGGTGAGTAGATCTTCTTGGACGGGAACAACGAATCCAGTCCGAAGGTGCGGGCTTCGTCGGGGATGATCGGAACGAACCGGTGACCCATCTGCGGGTCTCTCATCAGGTCCTTCAGCAGGCGGACGAATGCCATCGTGGTGGCGACCTTCTGCCGGCCGGAGCCGCGACGAGCGACCTCGTACGCCGCCTCACTGGGCAATTGAAGAGGCCTGCTGCGCACGCTACGGGAGGGCAGGTAGCCGCCAAGGGCGCGGCGACGCTCATGCAGGTACTGCAGTTCGGGCGAGTCTTTCGGCGGGCGGAAGTAGGGCGGCTTCACGGCGTCGAGCGCCGAGTCGGGGATCTCCAGGAACAGTCGGTCCCGGAATCCCTTGAGGTCCTCGAGGGTCAATTTCTTCATCTGGTGGGTGGAGTTGCGGCCCTCGAAATGGGAACCGAGGGTCCATCCCTTGATGGTCTTGGCCAGGATCACCGTCGGTTGCCCGGTGTGTTCGGTGGCCGCCCGATACGCGGCGTACAGCTTGCGGTAATCATGCCCACCGCGTTTGAGATTCCAGATCTCGCTGTCCGACAGATGCTCAACCATGGCGGCGGTGCGGGGGTCGCGGCCGAAGAAGTGCTCTCGGACGAACGCACCGGACTCGGCCTTGAAGGTCTGGAAGTCTCCGTCCGGGGTCGTGTTCATCAGGTTCAGCAGTGCGCCGTCGGTGTCGGCGGCGAGCAGCGGATCCCACTCCCGTCCCCAGATCACCTTGATGACGTTCCAGCCGGCGCCGCGGAAGTACGACTCCAGTTCCTGGATGATCTTGCCGTTGCCACGGACCGGGCCGTCGAGACGTTGCAGGTTGCAGTTGACGACGAAGGTGAGATTGTCCAGCTCCTCGCGGGCCGCGACACCGATCGCGCCGAGGGACTCCGGCTCGTCCATCTCGCCGTCACCGAGGAACGCCCACACCCGCTGGCCACTGGTGTTCTTGAGACCTCGGTCGTGCAGGTAGCGGTTGAAGCGGGCCTGATAGATCGCGTTGATTGCCCCCAGCCCCATCGAAACGGTCGGGAACTCCCAGAAGTCCGGCATCAGCCGCGGGTGCGGATACGACGGCAACCCGCTGCCGGGTCCGGCGTGGGACAGCTCCTGGCGGAACCCGTCGAGCTGTCCGCTAGTGAGCCGCCCTTCCAGGAACGCCCGCGCGTAGATGCCAGGGGAGGCGTGGCCCTGGAAGTAGATCTGGTCGCCGCCGCCGGGTGCGTTGTGACCGCGGAAGAAGTGGTTGAACCCGACCTCGTACAGGGCTGCGGCGGACGCGTAGGTGGAGATGTGCCCACCGACGCCGATGCCGGGCCGCTGTGCCCGGTGCACCATGACGGCCGCGTTCCAGCGGTTGTAGGCCCGGATCCGCCGCTCGACGTACTCGTCGCCGGGGAAGTCGGGCTCGGCGTCAGGGGCGATCGTGTTGAGGTAGTCGGTGCTGCGCAGATTCGATACTCCGACGCGCCGGTCGCGGGCTCGCTGCAGCACGCTGAGCATCAGGTACCGCGCCCGGTTCCGTCCGGCGTGATCGACCACCTGGTCCAGCGATTCCAGCCATTCCTGGGTCTCTGAGGGATCCAGGTCGAGGAGCTGGCTGTTCAACCCAAGGCTCTCCGGCAAGTCTTGCGGCGCGGACGTCATGACCGCTCCTTCAGCTCTGCGAGGCGGTTTGGTGCCGCGATCTGGAGGCTGGGCCGGCGCGCAGGCAGGGGTTTGATGGATTTGGTCCGGTGGGGGTGGACGATGGCTACCGGGCAGGCGGCGTGATGCAGCACGGCCTGACTGACTGAACCCAGCAGCATGCCGGTGAAGCCACCGCGCCCATGCGAACCGATCACGACCAGTTCGGCGCCGTCGGATTCATCGATCAGAGCTTGTGCCGGATGGGAGTGCACGAGCTTCACCTCCAGATCGATGCCGGGGAAGAGCACCCGCTTGCTCTCCATCGACTCGGCGAACAGTTGCTGCTCGACCTGCTCGACGATGTCCGCGGGAACGGCGAGCGATGGGTGCCGTCGGGTCGCCGTCGCGGCATGGACCGCGATGACTCCGACGCGGCGACGGGCCGCCTCCTGAAAGGCGAACCGGACCGCCGCGGTCGAGACCTCCGATCCATCGACGCCGACCACGACCCGGCCGGTTGGAACAGTTGGGAACGCCGTGCCATCGCGGTGCGGATGGACGACGATGACTGGGCACGGAGCATGCGCGGCCACCGCGGCGCTCACCGACCCCACCAGCAGACCGCGGAAGCCGCCCAGGCCCCGGCTGCCCACAACCACCAGCGCGGCACCCTGAGCTTGGCTCAGCAACGTCGGCGCAGCCCCGGCGACGAACAGCTCGGCGCTGACTCTGAGACCGGGGGCCACATGGCGGGCGTGCGCCTCCGCTTCGGCCAGCACCCATTCAGCTGCTGGCTGGAACGCGTTGTTCATGTCCCCGGCCAATGTCATGTCGAGTGCGTTGCGGACCATCGGCCAGCTGAAGGTGTGAATGATGCGGAGTGGACAACGCCGAGACCATGCCTCCGCGGCGGCCCAGGCAAGGGCGGCCTGGGCAGAGATCGACCCGTCGACACCGACCACGACCGGCGGACGGCCGCAGTTACTCACTGCATACGTTTTCGTCATGTGGGCCGCTCCGCTCCAGCTCTGGATGCTCTGCGGTTTCGAATGTGCCCTTCCGCCGGCACTCCAGGTACTGCCACGATCGGCGAACCTGTGACTGGCCTGATGGCCGACGCCCGGCAACGATGCTCTACTGGGGATCCACACTGCACACACGCATCGATCCCGCGCGAAGGGGAGTGAGATGAGCGAATCCAGCGGGCTGCCGTGGCCGGGGACCGGTCCCACGAACAGCGCGGATGAAGCCTGGCTGACGGCGATCGCGCAGGCTGCCGCAGGGGATGCCCAGGCGCCGCTGGAGCTACTGGTCGAATACCTCACCCTGCTCGCGGACGCCGCCATCTCCGGACGGCGACCGCGCGAGCACGAGTTGGCGATCGTGCGTGAACTCGGGCGTCGGGCCGCCGAGCAGGGCATCCCGGCCGGACGGGTTGTCGACCTGTACCTGTCCGCGGCCTGGCGGATGTGGCGAGACCTGCCCGACGTCGTGCCATACCGCGACCGCGACACGGTCCGCGCCTCGGCGCAGGCGGTACTGCGTGCTGTCGGTGAAGCGATCGCCGTACTCGTCGACAGCTACCAGGCCGCCACCCAGCAACTGATCCGGCAAGAGGAATCGTTGCGCCGCGAACTGGTCGACGATCTGCTCCGCGGCGACGCCGATGTGTCCCGAATTGTTGAGCGCGCCGAACCGTTCGGGCTCGACCTCGGCCGACCCCACCAGGTGGTTCTAGCCGCGCCCGCCGATGGTCTGCCTGACGGCGACACGACTGCCGGCATGCTGGAACGGTTCATTCTTGACCGCTTCGGGGACCGAGAGGTTCTCGTCGCCACCAAGGATGGCCTCCTGGTGGTCCTGATCCCGGCAACCGCCCCGTCCGCGGCACCGCGCACCACCACCAAGGACATCGGGGAACTCATCTACGACGCCTTGGTCCGCCATCGGGCGGGCCGTACCTGGCGCGTCTCGACGGGCCGCGCCTATCCAGGCGCCTACGGTATCGCGCGCTCTTACGAGGAGGCGCGTGAAGCGCTGATGCTCGCCGACCGGTTGCAGCTCGACGCGGCCGTCGTCGATGCCCGCGACATGCTCGTGTACCGGGTGCTGGTCCGCGACCAGGCCGCCATCGTCGATCTCATCCAGGCCGTGCTCGTCCCGCTGACCCAGTCGCGCGGGGGCGCCGAGCCGTTGCTACAAACTCTCGAGGCATACTTCGCGACCGGCGAGGTCGCGACCGAGGCCGCGCGGCGCCTGAACATGTCGGTCCGCACCGTCACCTATCGGCTGGACAAGGTGAAGGCTCTCACCGGCCACGACCCGGGCGATCCGGCGCAGCGGTTCATCCTGCACATCGCCGTCGTCGGCGCACGCCTTCTCGAATGGCCTACCCGTGATCTTCCCTCGGGTGCGGAGGCCTACGCCTAGCCGACTCGACGCTGCGTCCCGCAAGGGTCCAATCGTTGCCGGGCGTCGGCCAACTGGTCGGCCTCAGGTTCGCCGATCGTTGCCATACCTTTCATCGCCCCGCAGCGGCAAAGTCATAGCTGCACGAACAAGACCCCCGAGTTCCGGCTCACCCAGCGCGAAGCCCAGGCGGACTGTCCCTCGTGTGCATGGCCGAGTCACGGGCCGATCTTTCGGGATCCGGCTGCCGTAAGGAGGTTTGTCGTGGACCGATCAGTCGCCGCCCGCCTCGACGCGCCTGACACTGCGGTGCAGGAGAAGACACCATGAGGGCCTATCGAGTCTGCTGGCTGTTCTTCTGTGGTGTGCTCGGCGCATTGGGCGGCGTCGCAGCCTTCACCTGGTCCCTGTCGATAGTCCTTTTGCTGTTGATCTGCGCATCCTCGACAGGCGGCATCGTCGCGATGGTCGCGCTGGACCCTGGCGACGACACCCGGCTCCCGCGCGACAGCCGACGAATAGTCGCCATGAGCTCGATCCTGGCCGGGGCCGGGACCGTGGCGTTCATCGGCGTCGGGACATTGGTGGGTGGTCCGACGGCGGTCCTGCTGCTGGCGATCACGGCCGCGGGATCGCCCTACGCGATCGTCTACTCCCTTCGCTGGCTGAGGCAACACGGCCACCTGCCCACACTCTCACCGCAGGCAGCCCCGTCGGACCCTGCCGAGCGCTCGGCAGGGTCCGCCCCGGCTCCGATCTCGCGGATCCGACCGTGCCAGGAAGCCAAGCCTCACGTTGCGCCGGCTTCGTTGAGCGACGACGCCCTATGCCTGGCGTGGCGAGCCAGCTTCTCGGCTCTGCAAAGGGCCGGCTCGCCCGCGGAACGGTTATGCATCGTCGATGAGCGCCGGGCGTATCTCGAAGAGCTCGAGAACCGCAACGCCCGTGGCGTCGCCGCGTGGCTGGCATCAGGAGCCAGGGCGGCAGGAGACCCCAGCAGGTTCGTCCTGGGAGACAGCGTTCTAGGCCACCCAACGATCGACTGGGACAGCCTCATCCACGGCACGGACAACTGAGGCCCGCCCATGACCACCCAAGCCGCAACTGGCAGATGCCAGGGAACTGAGACCGCGATGACCAAGATTGAACGCCTCTATGGCTACTGCGGGCAGAGCCCGTGGCTGGACAACCTCACCCGCGCCTCGCTGCGTGACGGGACCCTGGCGCGCATGGTCGCCGACGGGATCCGCGGTGTCACCGCGAACCCGACGATCTTCGCTAGAAGCATCACCGGCTCCCACGACTACGAGGAACAGTTCTCGACGCTGATGGCGGCCGGCAAGTCGGTGGACGAGGCTTACTGGGAGTTGGTCATCTCCGACGCCAGCGAGGCTCTTACTGTCCTGCGTCCGGTGTTCGACGGGGGTGACTGCATCGACGGATTCGTATCGGTGGAGGTGTCTCCCGAGCTAGCCCACGACGCTCCGGCCACGATCGCCGCGGCGCGGTGGCTCCGCCGGCGGATTGACCAGCCCAATCTGCTCGTGAAGATTCCGGCGACTGCCGAGGGCGTCACCGCCGTCGAAACGCTGACCGGTGAAGGCTGCAGCATCAACGTCACGCTGCTGTTCTCCCTGTCCCGCTACGCCGAGATCATCGAAGCCTATCTGTCAGGGCTTGAGAGGTTCACCGCGAACGGTGGCGATCCCTCGACGGTCAGCAGCGTCGCATCGTTCTTCGTCAGCCGGGTCGACAGTGAGGTCGACCAGCGACTCGAGGCGCTCGGCACCGACGAGGCGCTCGCCCTGCGCGGCCAAGCCGCGATCGCGCAGGCCAAGCTGGCCTACCGGTTGTTCACCGAACAGTTCGCCACCGGTCGCTGGCACCGGCTCGCCGGCCTGGGCGCAGATATCCAGCGTCCATTGTGGGCATCGATGTCCACCAAGAACCCCAAGGACCGCGACACCCGCTACGTCGAGGAACTCATCGGGCCCGACACCGTCGCGACCTTGCCCGAAGCAACCATCGCCGCCTTCGAGGATCATGGCACGATGGCGCGCACCGTCGACACCGGTGTGCCGCAGGCAGCCGAGTTGATACAGCGGCTGGCCGCGGTCGGCATCGATATGACAGCCGTGGGCCGCACCCTCGAGGACAACGGCATCGCGAGCTTCGACAAGGCTTACCAAGACGTACTGGTGAACCTGGCGGCAGCCGCGCCGACAGCCGGCCATGCCCGCGAGAAAGGTTCCCCGCATACCTCTCGACGACGCACCCACGCCCGCAGCTGAACTTACCTCCCTCACCCGGCAGGAGGTCGTCGAGTGGGCCGTATCCAGGTCACTCGACGGGGTCACCGTCGCGAGCTGGCGCTCAGGGATGTTGCTCTTCGACGTTCTCTTCCAGGTTCTCCACTCGCCCCTCGTGGTCGCCGGCGTCCAGTAGGTTGTCGTGGGGCGCGCCGCTGTCTGGGTACTCCGCGAGCGCCAACTCCGGGTGATGTCTGTCGAACGCCGGGCTTTCGGATCGGATCCGTGGCAGGCTGAGGAAGTTGTGTCGCGGCGGCGGGCAACTGGTGGCCCACTCCAGCGACCGGCCCCAGCCCCACGGGTCGTCGACCCCGACCAGCGGCGACTTGCGCGACTTGTAGACGTTGTAGAGGAACGGCAACGTCGAGGCGCCGAGGATGAAAGCGCCGACGCTGGACACCTGGTTGAGGGTGGTGAAGCCCTCGTTCGCCCCGTACGACGCGTAGCGGCGCGGCATGCCCTCGACACCCAGCCAGTGCTGCACCAGGAACGTCGTGTGGAAGCCGATGAACAGCAACCAGAAGTGCAGCTTGCCCAGTCGCTCGTCGAGCATCCGGCCGGTCATCTTCGGCCACCAGAAGTAGAACCCGGCGAACATCGCGAACACCACCGTGCCGAACACCACGTAGTGGAAGTGCGCGACCACGAAGTAGGTGTCGGTGACCTGGTAGTCCAGGACCGGCGAGGCCAGGATGACGCCGGTCAGGCCGCCGAACAAGAAGGTGGTGAGGAAGCCCACCGCCCACAACATGGGCGTGTCGAACGAGATTGATCCTCCCCACATCGTGCCGATCCAGTTGAAGAACTTCACCCCAGTTGGGACGGCGATCAGGAATGACATGAAGGAGAAGAACGGCAGGCTGACCGCTCCGGTGACGAACATGTGGTGCGCCCACACTGTGGCCGAAAGTGCAGCGATCGCCATCGTGGCCGCGACCAAGCCGATGTAGCCGAAGACGGGTTTGCGGCTGAACACCGGCAGGATCTCGGTGATGATGCCGAAGAACGGCAGCGCGATGATGTAGACCTCGGGATGCCCGAAGAACCAGAACAGGTGTTGCCACAGCAGTGGACCACCGTTCGCGGCGTCGAAGACGTGAGCCCCCAAGGCTCGATCCGCCTCCAGCATCAGCAGCGCACCGGCCAGGATCGGGAACGCGATCAGGACCATCATCGACGTTATGAATACGTTCCAGGTGAAGATCGGCATCCGGAACATCGTCATCCCGGGAGCACGCATGGTGATCACGGTGGTGATGAAGTTGACCGCACCCAGGATGGTGCCCAGACCCGCCAGCCATAGACCCATGATCCACAGGTCACCGCCGACGCCCGGCGAGCGGACCGCGTTGGACAGCGGTGCATAGCCGGTCCAGCCGAAGCTCGCAGCCCCGCCTGGGGTCAGGAAGCCGCTGAATGCGATGAGGCCGCCGAACAGGAACAGCCAGTAGCTGAACATGTTGAGCCGCGGGAACGCGACGTCCGGGGCGCCGATCTGGACCGGCATGATCACGTTGGCGAACCCGACGAACAGCGGCGTCGCGAACAGCAGCAGCATGATCGTGCCGTGCATGGTGAAGAGCTGGTTGTAGACCTCTTCGTTCACGATCTGCAAGCCCGGCTTGGCGAGCTCGGCGCGGATCAGCAGCGCCATCACACCGCCGATCAGGAAGAACACGAACGAGGTGATCAGATACAGGTGGCCGATCAGCTTGTGGTCGGTGGTGGTTAACCACTTCACCACGGCCGTACCCAGGGGGCGGCGCTCGCCTCCAGGCGTTGCTTTGGACTCGACACGGTCAGCCAGTGACCGTATCCGCTCTCTGTGCGCGGTGATGTGCGTCAGCTGCTCCGCGAATGAATCAGCGTCGTCGGCGCTACGCACTCTGCCGGCGCCCCTGTGCCGCCTCACCAGTTCGCCGGTGGGTCGCTAGCCGGAAATGAGCCGTAGCCCCACACGTCAACGATGTCGGCAGGCCCGACGGCAGGCGGGGGTGGGGAATCCTGGCCTGTCCGTAATGGGACGGCTTGCACGCCGTCCGGGGAAACCGCATGACCGAGTTGTGTCACTGAGACCTCCATGCCTACCTGTGGGCAGCACGGCGAAGGAAGTTGTTCGCCGTGCTGCCCTGTCTGAGGCCACCCTGTCGCTTGAGGTCGGAGGTAGATATGCCCGCCGTCGGCCGTTCGTCGGCAGTCTGGTTGCCGGACACCGGCAACCAGGTCGAAGCGCCGCGGCCTCCGCGGGTCGGGTCCCGCAGCTGCCATCGTATGAAGGGGTTCCTGCCCGTGATGGCCAGGCAACCAGAGCCCTCGGATCGACTACCCGTTGGGTGTCATGGTTCGATCAGGCCGGCCCGGATGGCGTAGCGAGTGAGGTCCAGACGATCGCGCAGGCCGAGCTTGTGCAGCATGTTGGAACGGTGTCGCTCGACGGTCTTGGCGCTGATGAACAGCTTCTCTGCGATCTCCTTGGACGAGTGACCCTCCGCTACCAGCTTGAGCACTTCTTCCTCGCGGACGGTGAGAATCTGCGCGGGAACGCCTTCGCCACGGCGAACACGGTCCAGATAGTCGCGTATGAGCGCGGTGGCCGCACCTGGGTAGAGAAACGGCTCGCCACGCATGGCAGCCCGGCACGCCTCTACCAGGTCGCGGTCCGCGACAGACTTGAGGACGTAACCACACGCTCCGGCTCTGAGGGCCTGGAAGAAGTACTGCACGTCGTCGTACATCGACAGCATCAAGATCCGCAGGTCCGGCTGGAGGGCGGACAGCTCGCGGGCCGCCTGTAAGCCTGTCATCCGGGGCATCGCGACGTCGAGAATGGCGAGGTCGATGGGCTGACGCGCGGCCAAGGCGAGCGCTTCCGCGCCGTCGCCTGCTTCGGCCACCACGGTCAGGTCCGGTTCGCCCTCGAGGATGAGACGTACTCCGCGACGGACCAGCGCGTGGTCGTCGGCGAGCAGGATGCGCGTAGGGGTCAGTTCAGACATGATCAACCGCCGTCCCCGTGGAGTGGTACGGACAGGCCGACCTGCACGCCGCCCCCGGGAGCCGCCTCGAGTTCCAGGGCGGCGCCGATCAGCAAAGCACGCTCACGCATGCCGCGTAGTCCGGCGCCCTCGTTGGCGAGTCCGAAACCGCGGCCGTCGTCACAGATCAGTAGCTGGATGCGATCGCCGTCGCGGTACAGATGCACTCCGACCTGGGTGGCGTCGGCGTGACGGGCCACGTTGGTGAGGCTTTCCTGAGCCACTCTGTAGAGCACCAGTTCCGTCTGCTGATCCAACTTGGGCAGGTCGGCTTCGAACCGGCGATGGACTGCCAGCCCGGTGTGGGTGGACAGGTCGGTGGTCAGAGTGGTCAAGGCGCTGACGAGACCGAGATCCTCGAGAGCACCGGGCCGGAGTCTCCGCGCGAGGCGACGCACCTCATCGAGGCTTGCACGGGTGGTCTCCTGTGCATGCTGGAGGTCGGTTCGCAGACCTGGGTCGTTGGCATGGTCGGCCGCCCGCTTCAGTTCGAGCAGTACCGCGGTCATGCTCTGGCCGACTTCGTCGTGCAGTTCCTGAGCGATTCGGCGCCTCTCAGACTCCTGGGCGGACAGCGCACGCGCGCTGCTGGTCGCACGCTCGTGCTCCAGCCGGCCGAGCATGTCGTTGAAGGCGCGAACGAGGTCAGGGACGCCACCGTGACCGACTACCGAGACGCGTTGTCCAGGGCGGAGCAGATCGACGGTGGCCATTCGGCGGGTCACTCGCTCCAACGGTGCCAGGCCAACGTGTAGCAGGACGGCGTTGGCGACCAGCATGACCACAAGGCCGCCGATCAGCACGATCGCCTCCGTGAGGAGCACCGGCACGGAGACGGTCACAGGCGCCCAGAGCAGCAGCGCCGTAGCCCCGCCCAGAACCACTGCATTGAGTCCGAATATCCGCCAGAACAACGCCATCGCAACGTCGCCTTCCTCGATTGCACGTACGCCCACTATCCACCCCTTGCGTTGTCCCGGCGCCGGCGCCGAAATGCCATCCGGCTGGACTGCCCCGAGGTCAGCTGTCCGCGTTGGGCGACGTCGTGTGGCCCGTGGGGACTTCGTTCGCGAAGCTGGGATGGCGGTCGGCGGCGATCAAGGCGAGGCCGGCGCCGCGGACGGCGGCGAGATGAGGGGCGGGCGCGGACCGTACCGCGACGCGCAGTCGTCTCGCGAGCCGGTACGTGATCTCGGGACGCAGTGCGCCACCTCCGGTGAGCAGCGGCCCGCGTTCCAACGCGTCGACAACCTGCGGGCCGAGGTCATCATCACGCAGCAGACCCGTGACTGCGGTCACGATCCAGTCCACGAGAGCAGCAGCTGTCGTCGCAGCGCCAAGATCTGAGGTCCCCAGGGCGAGACGACTGGGTTTTGTGACGGCTCCATCCACCAACAACCCGACCTCTGTCAGGTGAGCGCCGATGTCCACAACCAACAGCGGCTGTTTCAGATCGGCGCCTGCTCCGATCGCACCGGCCTTCACGCTGTCGATGGTCAGCAGGGTGCGGGCGTCGAGAACCTCCAGCGCAGCCAGAGCGCTTACGCGATGCTCGTCGACGCACAGCACCGGGGTGGTCAAGACGACGATGGAGCAGTTGCCGAAGCCAGCTCGCCGGCCGAGCAGGTGATCGAGCAGGCGCACGGCTCCTGGGAGGTCGACGACCTGGCCGCGCCGCACGGGAAAACAGATGCCCTGGGCACCGGTCGACGTGGTCGTGGGCACATCGATGACCAGACCTTGGCCGGGCATCCATGCCCGCGTGCGGGCGCTGCCCAGGTCGATCGCGATCCCCGGCGACCGCCGACCAGCTGACCAGATGCCGCGCCGTCGCCGCGACGCCGGGCGTGGGGATCCAGTCACGCGGCCGCTGCCTCCTTCAGTCGGTGGCACGGTTCGCAGTACCGAGCGTGCGGCACGATCGTCAGGCGCTGCACCGGAATCGGCCAATCGCACAGGTGGCAGCTTCCGTAGTGGCCCGCCTCCATCCGGTCGAGCGCCGCCTCGACATCGGCGACGACCAGGCGGGCGGCCGCAGCGAGCGCGTTCAGCACCTCTTCTCGAGCCATCGTGTGCTGGTCGTCTCGCCGGTCGTCGGAGAGTGGCCAGACTTCGGAGATGCTTTCGAGTTGCTCCAGCCGAAATGCCAGCTCGTGATGAAGCTGCGCGCGCAGCGCGGCCAGCATCTTGGGGCCTATTCGGACTTCGCCGATAGCGGCAAACACGTAGTTCAAGGCTTCACACCTTTCGACAAAGGCGTAGGGGACGGACTGCTCCGGACGCACATCAAGTGCGTCCGGGTGGTCAGTCAAGAGGTCGGGTTGTTTGTAGGAGCCGACCCAGGTCAGAGGGCGCGCTGCTGACAGCCGACGCAGTTGCGCACGTAGGGCAGGATCTCCAACCGCTCTACCGGAATGCGGGTGTCGCAACCCTGGCACACGCCGTAGGAGCCCGCAGCCAGTCGCTCCTCAGCAGCAGTGATCTCGGCCAGTACCCGGTGGATGGCGGCCGTCTGAGCCAACATGAGCTCCTCTGCGCCGTGCGCTGCGCGTTGTCCGATGGCGCGCAGTTGGGTCAGTCGCGAGCCGCGTTCGTGTTCCAATCGCTGGCGGGCCTCATGCACGGTCATTTGCGCGGAACGGGCCGCTTGGGTGCTCACGTGACGCACGTCCTCTCACGAACGCGGGGTGTATGTCGAAGCTGCTGATGCCAACGGAGTCGTCGCACCACTCGCCTCGAAAAGCGTTTAACCTCCAACCATGGTCGACATCGACCGCAGCGACCATCCGGGCCAACACCCATTTATGGAGGTGCCCGACCTGTACGAAGGACGGGAACCGAGCAGAAGACCCGGTCGTGAGCTCGACAGCGGCGCCTACCACAGAGTGCTCATCGATTACCGACAGGACAGATAGACCACAGCAGGACGTGGGGAGACAAGTGGGTGGGGTCACCTCCCGCGGCTACGCCTCCTCCAGGATGTGATCTCCTGCGATCCATCCGACGGCCATCGTGGGCGCGGCGGTGTTGCCGGACACCTGGACAGGCAGGACCGAAGCGTCGGCGATCCGTAGGCCCTCGACCCCGCGGACCCGGAGTCGCGAATCGACGACGTCGTCGCCGTTGGGTCCCATCGCCGCCGATCCGACCGCGTGGAAGATCCCCGCGCCGGTGTCGAGGGAGTACCTCAGCACCTCTTCTGGAGTAGAGACCGCAGGCCCGGGAAACTCTTCGTCCAGGATGTAGTCAGCGATCGGACCCTGGCCGAACACGCTGCGTGCCGTGTCCAAGATGGCGGCGGTGGCCTTGCGGTCGCCCTCGTCCTCAAGGAAACGTGCGGTGATGATGGGTGCGTTTTCAGGGAGCTTGCCGGACAGGTGAACCGACCCAGTGGTGGTGGGGCGGGTCTGGTAACCCATGAACATGATCCCGGAATGCTTGGCGAGCTTCACGGTGGCGCTGCTGGTGTCGAGCGCCATCGGCACGAAGAGCCCATGGATGTCTGGACGATCCAGCTCGGGTGAGGACTTGAACTGGACCACCAGGTCGTAACCGGCGGTCGAGATCGGGCCCTTGCGGTTGAACAGGTACTTGAACCCTTCCCAGCCCTGCTTGGGGATCGTGTTGAGCTCTTGGGTGGGGCCGATGTTCTGCTTCAACCGCACCTGGGTGCTCACGCCGCGCTGCTCGATGACTCGTTCACCCACGTTGGGACTCTCCACGACCACGTCGATCCCGGCAGCGCGCAGGACCTCGCCGCGCCCGATCCCGGACCGTTCCAGCAGCAAGGGGGTCTCCACGGCGCCCGCGGATACGATGACCTCCTTGCGGGCGGTGTAGTCACGCGTCTGACCGCCTTCGCGGGCGCGTACTCCGACGACCCGCTTGCCTTCGAAAAGCAGGTAGCCAGCGCGTGTGCGGGTCTGGATCGTCAGGTTGGCGCGCTTGCGGACCGGGCGTACGAACGCGCTGTATGCGCTGGTGCGTACGCCGTTCTTGATCGTCGAGGGTGTGAAGCCGATTCGCTCGGTGTCGTAGGCATTCGCATCTTCCACCGACTGCCAGCCGTACTTCTCCGCCGAGCCGAGGATCGCCGACACCACCTCGTCGTCATTCTCGACCACCGAGACACCCAAGGGGCCGCCTGCTCCGCGCATGTCTGAGCCGCCGAGGTTGTGATCCTCCATCGACTTGTAGATCGGCAGCACGCGCTCCCAGCCCCAACCGGGGATCCCGCGGTCGACCAATCCATCGAAATCTGCCTTGGCACCTCGGGTCCACATCATTCCGTTGACCGCTGTCGAACCGCCCAAGACCTTCCCGCGAGTCCAGTCCTCGACCTGTCCACTCGGTCCGACGGGCTGGGTCTTGTAATGGTAGGTGTACCGGTCACCTCGGAGAGTGAAAAAGAACCCCTTCGGGATGTAGAGCATCGGGTTGGCATCCCGACCGCCGTACTCCAGGAGCAAGACCTCGTTCTTCGTGTCTTCTGACAGCCGGTTGGCCAGTACGGAGCCCGCAGCCCCAGCCCCGATGACGATGTAGTCGTAGTCGCCGCTCATGTCGATCTCCTTCGCTCAATGTTCGCGTGTGCACCGGAACATCACCCGCGATTATCGCTATAGTGTGTGTAGCGTAATTCGGTCCACCGATATTCCCGAGGAGATGCGTCAATGTCCGACAGTCGACACCGCGGCCGGCCGCGGCTGGAGGAGACCCAGCACAGCATCATCCGGGCGGCACTCGAGCTTCTGCGGGACAAGGGGCCGACCGCGGTGAACATCGACGCGGTGGCCGCTCGCTCCGGCGTCGCCCGAACGACCATCTACCGCCGCTATCGCAGCCGAGACGAACTGCTCGCAGCGGCGATCAACGACATCGTCGATCGACCGCTACCTCCCCAGGAGTTGTCGGTCCCGGACAAGCTGCGTTGGGTTCTCGAGCAGGTCCACGACTTCATGGAGAACGGGCTCGGACGTGGGGGGATCGCAGGAGTGCTCGCGGACACCGATCCGGCGTTCACCAGTGCCCTACGAGAACGAATCGCGCACCCGCTGAGTTCGCTGATGGACATCATGACCGCAGACGTCGAGGCTGGTCGCGTGAGCGCACGAATAGACCCCGACACCGTGGTCGGGCTCCTGTTCGGCGCCTATCTGGGTGAGGTGCTCCGGCATGAGGAGCCGCGCAGAGACTGGTTGGACCGCACCGTCGACCTGCTGGCCGACGCGATCACCGAACACTGAGCCGGGGCGGTCCTCAGTACAGACGCCTCTTCGAGATTCTGCACTCGCCTTTCGTCGTCGCCGGCGTCGAACGGACCGGATGCGGGGGAGGGTGACGAAGTTGTACCGTGGCGGTGCGAACTTGTGGCCCGCCGTGCTGCTAAAGGTCCGCACGACGGGCGCTGGCGATCGCGGTCCGCCAAGCTTGTTCGGCCGCCACACTCCCCACCGACAGGTTGGTTCTGCCCCGGAGCAGATTCAGTAGCACATGCGCGTAAGGCGAGAGACTGGCGTCGGGCTGGCGTCCGATCAGCGTCAGTGGCACGAGGCCGGAAGAACCTCGTGGCGACAGGGCCCTGAAGCTCAAGGAGAGGTCGTTCGGGCCGTCGAGGCCGATCCAGAGGCGGCCGCCGTCCGCCGAGTCGTCTGCGGCTGTGTGGGCTTGGAACGGCCAAGGAGGCTGTGAACGGAACCGCACCAGGATCCCCTTGCGACGGGCGATGAGGGCTTTGCCCGCGCGCATCCGGAAGCGTGTGCCCGACCAGCGTTCGTTGTCGATTGCCAGGACCACTTCGGCGAATGTTTCGGTGTTCCGTTCGGGGTCCAGACCGTCTTCAGCGACTTAGTCGGGAACCTGGCGGCCGTCAGCTCCGCCGCTGTCGGCCAGTCGTCCCGCGGTGTACCTGGCTGAGTGCGCCGGACCGGTCGTAGAAGCCGGCCCGGTCCTCCAAGGCGAGCGTCTCCTCCCACAGCACCTCGATCTGCACGGTCAATGAGCCAGCCATCCACTCACCGACGCCGGTTGGCGACGACCGCAGCAGCTCTTCGGCGAGCGGATTGGTGAAAGGGCACGAGCGGATGACGCGCGGCGAAATCCCTGCCCGTCTGCTCGCGGTGTTCGACCATCCGACGACCGCTGGACAACGTCCCTCACCGAGAGTAGGAACGTGAGCAGGCGCATCAGTCGAGGAGTGTTGACGATGTCGAAGGTAACGATCGTCGGAGCAGGAAACATGGGCCGCGGTATCGGTTCGCGGCTGGCCGGCGACAAGTTTCAGCTCCAAGTCCTCGCCCCCACCGTCGAGCACGCGACCGGCCTGGCCGACGAACTCGGCAACGGCGCGACTGCAGGCGGGGTGGACGATCCCATCGAGGGCGAGGTCGTGGTGCTGGCAACGCCGTACGACGGAGCCCTGGACTTCGTTTCGAGGCGCGGAGCTGACCTGACCGGCAAGGTGGTCGTCGACATCACCAACCCCGTGGATTGGGCTTCCTTCGATCGTCTGGTGACCCCGCATGACTCCTCGGCTGCGCAAGAGATCGCGGCCAGGCTGCCGCCGGGCGTCCCGGTGGTGAAGGCCTTCAACACCACATTCGCCGGGACGCTGACCAGCGGTGAGGTGTCCGGTCAGCAGCTCGATGTCCTCATCGCCTCCGACGACGAGGAGGCGAAGCGGAAGGTCACCCAGCTCGTGGAGTCCGCCGGCATGCGTCCTGTCGACGCCGGACCACTGCGCCGCGCCCAGCAGTTGGAACACCTGGGCTTCTTGCACATGGCCCTACAGGACAGCCTTGGCAGCGGCTACGGCAGCGCGGTGAAGTTCGTCAGTCCGTAACGGCGCTCGGTGCTCGACGATCGGTAGCGCTCGGGCTGCACGACACCGCGTTGGCTGCGGCCGAAGACCTGGCGGGCCTGGGTAATGCGGGGCGTCCGGGAGGTGTCAGGAACAGCTCGCGATCGCGCCAGACCACGACGACGGACAGCACCAGCAGGGCGGCCGGCGCGGTAGTAGAGCCAGTTCATCAGAATGACGAACGGGATCAGCGAGACCCCGTAGTTGAGGCTGTGGATCAAGCCCTCATCAACGACCTCCGCCTGGTAGCGGCTGACGTTCTCCAGCGCGCGAGACGCTCTGACCGCGGGGCTGCGAGACGCGCTCCCTGACGTGACCCAGGCGACGCTCTACCGGCATGTGGCCGCACTGGTCGAGGCGGTCATGTTGCCGACGACTTCGACCGGTTCATCGCCGCGGATGAACCCGCGTTGCGGTACCTGCTCGGCTTCGGACAGACAAACTTGTACGTCAATGGCGAGGATCTCGCCCGGATTCAGGCCGGCCTCGGCGAGTTGCTGGCGGCGTACCAGACTGACCGCACCGATGGACGCCACAGAGTCTCTTTGGCGACCGCATTGATCCCGGAACCGTCATCCGCATCGACCGACAGCGGGCGCGAATAGTGCTCGCCCGGGGCCCTGCGCTGCCTGCGCGGGTCCCGGTCGGGCGGACTGTCGGGCTGGGGCGGGTAGGTGGAGGTGTCCGTCGTGGACTTCGGCGATCTGGTCGACCGCGTTGAGGCTGGTGCGGTCGTGGGTGACCAGGACGGTGGCGGTGGCCTGTTGGCGGGTGAGGCGGGTGATCAGGTCGATGACGGCGGCGCCGCGTTCGTGGTCGAGGGCGCTGGTCGGTTCGTCGACCAGGAGCACCCTGGGATCATTCATCAGGGCGCGGGCGATGTTCACACGCTGGCGCTGTCCGCCGGAGAGCTGGTGGGGCCGTCGGCCGGCCTGGTCGGCCAGGCCGACGGCGTCGAGCAGTGCCATGGCCCGGTTCCGGGCGGTACGCGGCTTGCGGCCGTCGATCTGTGCCATCACCTGGAGCTGCTCGGCAGCGGTGAGGGATGGCAGCAGGTTGGGCTGTTGAAAGACGATCCCGATCTTGTGGCGACGCAGGTCTGTCAGTTCCGCGCGGGTCAGGGCGGTGGTGTCGGTGCCGTCGATGGCGACGGTGCCGGCATCGGGGCTGATGAGGGTGGCGGCGACGGCGAGGAGGCTGGACTTGCCGGATCCGGAGGGGCCGACGACGGCGGTGAGGGTGCCTTTGGGTACGTCAATGGTGACCTGGTCGAGAGCGGTCAACCGCGAACCGCCGTCGGGGTAGGTGAGGGTGATGTCGGTCAGGTTCAGGCTCATCGGGTGCTCCCCAGGGCGGTCAGCGGGTCGACGGAGGTGATTCGACGGATGGACAGCGCGGCGCCTAGCGCGCCGAGTGCGATGATCACGGCGGCCGGCACGAGGACCGTTGCGGGGGTGAGAAGGAACGGCACGGCTGAGCCGGCGACGAGAGCTCCGAGGCCGGCGGCGATGCCGGTGCCGACCAAGGTGCCGCCGGCCAGCAGGACGACCGCCTGGCCGAGGGCGTCCTTCAGCAGATTGGCGGTGGAGGCACCCAGAGCCTTCAGGACGGCGACGTCGCCGCTGCGCTGGATGGTCCACACGGTGAAGAAGGCACCGATGACGAGGGCCGAGATCGCGAACAGGAAGCCACGCATCAGTTGCAGGGAGCCGTTCTCGGACGAGTAGGAGCCGATCGCAGGCAGCGAGTCGTCCAGGGAGACCGTCTTGGTGGCCGCTGCCCGGTCGGCGGCCTTGAGATCGGCGCCGGAGGTGGTGATCACGGCGATGACGGTGGCGGTCTGCTCGCCGGCTTTGCCGGTGGGGGGCGCGGTCTTCTGCCAGCTGCCGAGGCTGATCCAGATGACCGGGGTGTGGCTGAAGGAAGCATCACCGCTGACGGCAGCGACGGTTACCTCCTGCCCGGCGAGGGTGAAGGTGTCACCCGCCGCGAGGCCGAGGTCGTCTGCGGCGGTGCTGGACAGGACCGCCGTCTGGTCGTCGAGCTTGTCGCTGGCGGGGGCGATCGCGGATCCGGGCTGGACGCCGAAGGCGGCCACACCGGCGCTCTTGGTTCCGGCGGTGGCCTTGGTGGTGGTGATGCCCAGCGGCTCGGCGCTGACCACCCCCGGAGTCTTGGCCCATTGCCGCCACTGCGTCTCTGTGACGGTGGAGTTGGAGTATGAAAGCTCCTGCCCACTGTTGAACGCGATCTCGTCGGCTGGCAGCGATGTGATGGCGGAGATGTTCTGCTGCCCCAGGCCGGCGGTCAGACCGGACAGCAGCCCGACCAGCAGGGTTATCAACACGATGACGGCGCCCATCAGGGCGAAGCGCCCCTTGGCGAACTTCAGATCTCTCCATGCGACGAACACGCAGCGGCCTGCCCTTTCACGGGTGGAATTGGTATGTCTCCACCTTCGCGGTCACGCTGTGGATCGGCATCTGGCCCAGGACAGTACTTGGCGCGTCGAAAGGCGGCATGCCGGTTCTAACTTTCGATGGAGGCATGGCCGGGTGGCGCTCCTTAGGCTGGAAGGACTGTGAACGCCACCGCCAACACCTTGACTCCTACCCGGCCACTGGCCTGGTGCCTGCACCTGTTGATCGTCGGGCTGCTCGCCCTGGCCGCCGGTCGGGCCCTCGCCGACAGCCGCCCGCACGCCGGACTGATCGTCGCCGCGGCCGCAACGTGCGCCCTGGTGTATGCGGCCGGTCCGGTGCTGCCCCGCGTAAGCCGCTCGCGGAGGGCCGCCGCGCTGTGGCTGGCTGCGGTGGGTGCTGTTTGGCTACTGCTGTTGGCGCTCTCCGCCGACGCGGTGTGGCTTGCGTTCCCGCTGTACTTTCTCGAGCTACACCTGCTACCGCGCCGGGCCGGCCCGGTCGCCGTGGTGACCACAGCGGCAGCGGCTATCGTCGGCTTCGCCGCTCACCAGGGCTCCTTCAGCGCGGCGGTGGTGATCGGACCTGCCCTCGGTGCTGCGGTGGCGGTGGCGGTGGTGTGGGGGTATCAGGCCCTGTATCGGGAGAGCGAACAACGCAGGCGCCTGATCGAAGAGCTCACCGCCACCCGCGCCGACCTCGCCCAGGTGCAGCACACCGCCGGTGTGCTGGCCGAGCGCGAACGCCTGGCCCGCGAGATTCACGACACCATCGCCCAGGGGCTGTCCAGCATCCAGCTGCTGCTGCGCGCCGCCGAACGCGCCCTGCCGCGCGCGCCGGAGAACGCCGTCCGCTACGTCGGCCAGGCCCGGCAGGCCGCCGTCGACAACCTCGCCGAGGCCCGCCGTTTCGTCGCCGCCCTCACCCCGCCAGCTCTGGAGGGCACCACCCTGGCCGACGCTCTGAAGCGACTGTGCGCCACCACCTCCACCAGGCACCCGCTCACCGGACGGTTCCACCTCACCGGCGATCCTGTACCGCTGCCCACCGCGCACGAGGTCGCGCTGCTGCGTGTCGCCCAGTCCGCCCTGACGAACACTGTTCGCCACGCGCATGCCAGCACCGCCGACGTCACCCTCAGCTACCTGGGTGATCACATCGTCATCGAGATCGTCGACGACGGCACCGGCTTCGACCCCGGCCAGCTGCCCGTCCCCGATCCCGAGAGCGGTGGCTTCGGCCTGAACGCCATGCGTGCCCGCGTCCACGCTCTCGGCGGTACCCTCGCCATCGAGTCCGCCGCCGGCCATGGCACCGCCCTGGCCGCTGAACTCCCCCTTCCACAGCCTGCCGAGACCACGTCCGAGGCCCGCCTGTGACCGACAACCCCATCCGACTACTGCTGGCCGACGACCACCCCGTGGTGCGAGCCGGGCTGCGCGCCGTGCTGGAGACCGAACCCGGCCTCGTCGTGGTGGCCGAAGCCGCCACCGCTGAGGACGCTGTCGCCCGCGCCGCCGAGGGTGGCATCGACGTCGTGCTGATGGACCTGCAGTTCGGCAAGGGGATGGGGGGTGCCGAGGCCACCGCCGCGATCACCGCCCGACCTGCCGCTCCACGCGTTCTGATCGTCACCACCTACGACTCCGACGCCGACACCCTGCCTGCCATCGAGGCCGGAGCCACTGGCTACCTCCTCAAAGACGCCCCACCCGAAGACCTGGCCGCCGCCGTACGCACCGCCGCGGCGGGCCGAACCACGCTGGCCCCGGCTGTCGCGGACCGGCTGATGAACCGGCTGCGTACTCCCGGCACCGCCCTGACCCGGCGTGAGTCCGAAGTTCTGGCACTGGTCGCCGAGGGCCTGTCCAACCAGGCCATCGGCGCCCGGCTCCACCTCACCGAAGGAACGGTCAAATCCCATCTGGCCCGTATCTACGTCAAGCTCGACGTGGACTCCCGCACCGCCGCTGTCGCGACCGCCACCGGACTCGGCATCATCCGCCGTTAACCAGGGCGGCCGTCGTGTTCAGCCGGGCCGAATCGTCCTACCGTGGGCCAATGGGAGGGACCACTCACCGAACCGTGGGTTGATCAAGGGGGACACCGAGACCGCGCTGTACCTGCACCACCGACCACCGCGCGGCCGGCGTACCGCGGTCCTGGAGGCGGCACTCCACGACGAAACTCAAACTCCCCGCTCAGGGGGGCGACGTTCGACGAAAGGACATGTCGTATGAACATCACCAGCAAGACGCGAGGCCGCCGGCTCCTGACCGTTGCCGGGTTCCTCGCCGTCCTGGTCGCCGCCGCGGCCCCGGCCTCGGCCGCACCGCAGCAGAAAGCAGCCCAAACGTCCAGCACCGCGGCCGCCGTCGCGACGGACCAGTCCCACAAACCGGGCACGAAACCGACGCTGGTGCTCGTCCACGGCGCCTGGGCGGACGGTTCCGGCTGGTCCAAGGTCACCCGCCGGTTGCAGAACGACGGGTTCACCGTCCGCGTCCCACCCAACCCGTTGCGCAGCCTCCCCGGCGACGCGGCAACGATCAGGGACTTCCTGTCGACGCTGTCCGGTCCCATCGTCCTGGTCGCCCACTCGTACGGCGGCGCCGTGATCACCAATGCCGCCACCGGCAACCCGAACGTCAAGGCCCTGGTGTACGTCGACGCTTTCGCGCCCGCCGAGGGCGAGATCATCTTGGCGCTCGCCGGGGCGGACTCAGCGCTGGCAGCCGATCCGACGACCGTCTTCGACTTCGTCCCCTACCCCGGAGCACCGCCGGGCGACGTCGACCTGTACCTGAAGCACAACGTGTTCCTGACCTCGTTCGCGACCGGAGTACCCCGCCCCGAGGCCGAACTCTTGTACGCGAGCCAGCGCCCACTCACCCTGAGCTCCGGAAGCCAGCCCTCAGGACCGCCGGCCTGGGCAACCATCCCGTCGTGGTACGTGCTCGGCACCCAGGACGCCATCATCACCCCGACAGCCCAGCAGTTCATGGCCGAACGCGCCCACGCCGAGATCACCCGCGTCAAGGCAGGCCACCTCAGCATGATCACCCAACCGCAGCAGGTCACCGCAGTCATCGAACAAGCCGTCCGAGCAACCAACTGAGCGCCACCCGCGGGCGTGCGGAGACCAACGCCGCACGCACGCGGCCGGCGGGTGGGGTCAGCGTGCCGAGTTTGGCTACTGTCTCGTCGGGTGCGTCTACTGACCCCCGTAGTGTCGTGGTGGATGGATCACCGAACCAAGGGGCACAGCGTGAATCAGCAGTCCGTGCCATCGGCACTTAGCACTGCGGACTGGCGCCGCAGGGTGTTCGCACTGTACGGCGATGTGCGCGAGGCGACCGACCGAGCCGAGGCACATGCGATCTGGCGGGCCGGGCGGGACGAGTTGCTGGCGAGTCACGATGCGTCGCCCGTGCCCGTCGAGGAACGCGAGGTGTTTCGTGGTGTTCAGATCGGGGACTACCAGCCAGAGTTGCGGTTCGAGGTCGCCATCGACACGGATGTGGAGCCGGTGCGGTGGGAGGTGCCTTCGGCAACCGATGGCGTGATTCCCTTCACCCGAATCGGGGCCCTGCACCTTCCAGCGGTTGGCGACTTGGATGTGTGGTGGCTCGAGTCTTACGGCGGTGGTGTGTTCGTGCCCCTCAAGGATGCCCTCGCCGGCGCCCGCACCTATGGCGGCGGCCGCTATCTGTTGGACACGGTCAAGGGTGCGGACCTGGGCGGTGATTTCCGAGAGGGCTGGCTCGTCGTCGACCTGAACTTCGCCTACAACCCCTCGTGTGCCTACAGCCCGCTGTGGACCTGCCCGCTCGCACCGGCAGGCAACACGGTGACTGCGGCCCTGCCGGTCGGCGAACTCACCGTCAACTCGACCCACGACCCCGAAGTTCAATCGGCTTGAGAAGTCCGTACCGATGGAAAGTCACCATCAGCGCCGGCCGACCGCAGTCACTCCGGACACGGGGTCATGGACATTGCGTGCTTCCAGGTCGAGGATGCAGGGAGTCATTGAGCTTTTGGGAGGGGCGGGATGGGGACGTCGTGGCGGCGGGTTGTGGCGGTCGGGTGCTCGGTGGGGTTGCTGCTGGGGCCGTTGGTGGTGGCTGGTCCGGCGCGGGCGCAGGATCGGCCGGCCAGGCCGGT
>NZ_SLVF01000013.1 GCF_004345365.1 Kribbella sp. VKM Ac-2568 | reverse complement strand
TGAGAGGTCTTCCAAAGGATCACGCGATGACCGCTTTCACACGTCTACGCCACGCCCATCCGGGCCTGCCGTACACCACTCTGCTGGACGCCACTTCCACCGACGTCGGTCGTGAGTTGGTGTCGGTGGATGCGCAGGGCGCAGAGGCGCCTGGGCTCGGCACACCGTACGGGGCGCCGCAGACCGCGTCGGCATCCGCTGACAACAGTGCCTGGATGAACGTGCCTAACATTTCACGCAACAGATCCGGCGACGCGATCGCCAACTGGTCTTGCAGGAACTCGGCAGGGTCGATACTGGTGTTCGCCGTCATCGCGTAGTTCTCCTTCAGAAGTCTGTGAGAGGTCTTCCAAAGGATCACGCGATGACCGCTTTCACACGTCTACGCCACGCCCATCAGTGAGCCTGCCGTACACCACTCTGGACGCCACTGGTGCTTGCTGCAGAGGCGTGCGATGTCCTTTCGTGCTTCGGCACTGGCCGCGGCGAGATGTTGCAGGCGGCTCAGGGCAGCTAGGTGTCTTCGAAGGCGCGTTGGAGGGCTTGGGTCGCGGATGGGTTGGGGGACTTGCGGTCTAAGCAGGTGTCCTAGTGTTCCGTGACAGTTCCGTGAGACGTCGGCAAGTGGTGGGAACTGGCGCCAGTTGCCGAGCGGCGAAACCGCAGGTCAGGGACGGATCGGCGCTGCGTGGTGGACTGTTCCGGCGAGCACCGAGGAGATCTACACCATCTTCGAAGGCACCAGCGAAATCCAGCGCCTGGTAATAGCCCGAGCCATCTCCGGCATGCGCATCCGGTAGGTGTTTGCGCAGGTCAGAGTCTGATTCCAGGCTCGTCGAGCGACTGGCCGTCGTCTGGTTCCCAGTGGGTTGTGGGGGACCGGCCGGCGGCCCGTGCAGCCGCAAAGACGACTCGTACTTGAGAGCGGTAGCCGGATCCACCACCCTCGAAGCGAGCCACCTCTCGGCAACCTCCTCAAACCGAACCTTCCCGGCATCCGGATCGATGTACTCCCCACGCTCCCGATCCGTCTCCATCGCAGCCCCATGCCGCTCGGTCGCCGTCTTAGTCCCAAACGCCTTCGACCGCTCCCGCCCCTCGGATCCACCCCCCCGCCAGCCACCGCTTCCCTCGCCCCATTTGGCGGTCCGAACCCGCGCCGTCGTTCCGTCCGTCTGCTCCACCGCCCGAGTCCACTGATCCTTCACGTAGGCCTCGCGCCGCACCTCCGTCGTGTTGATGTGCGGCAGCTCAACGCTTGGACCACGACGAGTCGGCGGCGCGTGACACGCCAATAGCTCCTGGCGCCTGATCACCTTCATCTATGCTGCAAGTCCATGCAAGCTCGCGAGATGGGGTAGAGATCATGGCACTCCGATACATCGGTACCGACACCACCTGCCCGAACACGAACTGCCCGACCGTGTGGGTCGACGAGGCCGACGGCAGCCTGGTGATTCAGGGATACAAGCTCGACACTGAGACGATCGCGGAGGTGAACGCCACAGCTCCAGTTCAGGAGAACGAGACGGTGGTCCGGATCCCGGCTCGGATGGCGTCGGTGCTGAGAGGAGCGATGGGTGACGGCTGAACCTCTCGCCTTCCAACTGTTCCGGTCGGCTCAGCGCAGCGCGCTGCACCTCGAGACCCGGGATGTGTACGAGCCTGAAGACCCCGACTGGAACGAGTGGAAGGCGGGCAACCACTTCGATCCTGCTGTGCGCTGGCGGACATTCCACGACCTTGTGCGCGACACGACCAGCAGAGGCGTCGACATCCGGCGCGCTCGCATCGTGTCGGAGCCGCTCAGTGAGTACGTGCAATTCGAATACGACGTCACCGAGCCGCACAACATCGCCGCCGGCGAGCAGGTGCGTTGGCTGCCGCGGCAGCGGACGGCCGGATTGTTGGTCCCACCGAACGACTTCTGGGTGTTCGACGAGCAGGTTGTGCTCTGGAACTTCTGCGACGGCAACGGGACCTGGGTGGGTGAAGAGCGCACCGACGATCCCGACCTGGCTAAGTTGTGCCTAGCAGCGTTCGACGCCGTGTGGGATCGAGCGATCCCGCACAACGAGTACCAAACGAGCTGACACGAGGCCTGTAGCCGTTGCCGACGCCCCCTGCCTTCTCGAACGCCCAGAAGGCCAAACGTGACTTTGGTGCCCGTCTCGGTGAGATCCGGAAGACCGCCGGTCTCACCGGACGGGCCCTCGCGTTGTCGTGCGGCTGGCACGAATCGAAGGTCTCGCGCATCGAGAACGGCAAGACCTCACCGTCGGCCGAAGACATTCGTCTCTGGGCCACAGAGTGCGAAGCCTCCGACCAGATCGCCGATCTCATCGCCTCGCTGGAAGCGATCGAGGGCATGTTCGTTCAGTGGAAGCGGATGGAACGTGGGGGACTTCGCCGCGCCCACGAGTCCGTGATACCGCTGTGGCAGCGCACCCGACGCTTCCGCACGTACTCGCCTTGGCTGATCCCCGGCGCCGTACAGACCGAGAGCTACACGCGCGCCCTCCTCAGCGGCACCGCAGCCCGCCGCGGACTGCCAGATGACGTCGAGGGTGCCGTCAAGGTGCGCAACGAGCGCCTGAAGTTACTCCACCAGAAGGACCGAACGTTCGCCGTCTTGATCGAGGAGGCTGTCCTCCGAAATGTCATGGGGGACACCGACGTCATGGCCGGCCAGCTCGGATACCTCCTCACCGTCAGCGAGCTGCCGTCGGTCTCCCTCGGCATTCTGCCCCTCGGCGCGGACCGCACCGCGATGCCCCCAGTCGAGGATTTCTGGATCTTCGACGACGCCCAGGTCAACGTCGAACTGATCTCCGGCTTCCTCACCATCACCCAGCCCGGCGAGATCGCGATGTACGCCGACGCCTTCACCCGCCTCGCCGAAATCGCCGTCGTCGGAGCCCCCGCGCGCCGCCTGATCGCCACTGCGCTCGAAGTCCTCGAATAGCCGTGCAAGCCCGTGCAAACTTGTAGTCGTGACGCCTTCTGAACTCCTACCGTCTACCCACGGTCAGGGCGATGGGTGAGCCCCGAGCGTGCGTAGGGCGGTGCGCGGTTCCCCTGCCCTGTCGCCCTGGCCGATCCAAGCGTTAGCTGTGATTGGAGGACGGGGAAGTGGATCTGATTGGGCGGCGGGCGCGCGAGTGGCCGGTGCTGCGCTCAGCACAAGAACTGGATTGCGACGGCCGCAACCCACACACCGACTATCCGTGCATCCTCGGCTACCACCAGGGCCCACACCGAGACAAGGCCGGCACCGCGTGGCTCGACGACGGTGACCTCGCCCGCCCCGACTGGCTAAATGGCTAAGCGTCGAAACGTCCGCGACCGCCAACTACGCCGCTGGGCCCTGCGAACGTCCGCGGTCGAACGCCGGACAACCACGACGCCCAGCGGGGGAGCGGCGTACTGACGTTCTGCGACAACGGCCGTTACGCGATGGCGAACGGGTTCATGCCGGCCTGGACGTACGGGACGCCGAAGGTGATGTCGAGCTACGAGTACAGCTCGAACGACGAAGGCCCGCCGTCCACGAGTGGCGGGAAGACGGCCGACACGAGAGCTCGGCATTCACCGGCCGCAGTTTCCACACCGACCTTCAGGCCGGGGTCTACTGCGACGTCTTCCACGGCGACTAGTCAGCCGGCCACTGCACGGGCCCGACGTACGCTGTCGACGCGTCCGGCTGGTTCCGCGCCAGGGCGGTCCGGATTGTTCGGGAGACCGGTAAGCCGATCGCGCTGGTGGCCAGGGAGTTGGGCGTCAACTCGGGCACGTTGGCGAACTGGGTGGCCAGGGACCGGCGGGCCCACGGTGGTGATGGGCGGCTGAGTGAGGACGAGCGGGCCGAGCGGGCCAGGTTGCGGCTGGAGAACGCGGAAGTCGCGATGGAGCGGAGGGCTCAAGCGCTCGGTGGCCCTCTGGGTCGGGGATGCGATGGGCCGGTAGCCGTCGCCGGGTTCATCGCTGCCCACAGGGACAGTGCCGCACGCGGTCGTGTGCCGCGCGCTGGGGGTCAGCCAGGCGTGGTAGTGGCAGGTCTGCTGATCCTGGCGGCTGTTTGGTGGCTGGTCCGAGTGGTGCAGGCACCGGGCCACCGCGTCCTGTGCGGCTGCCACAGGTGTCGTGTGCCGGGATGGCAGCGGTGCTGGCGCTGATGACCCCTGCCCTGTGACAAACCCCCGTCTGCCGCGCTGATCCGCCGCGGCCCTTGTCGTAGTCAGGGCACGGGGAGAAGGTGGAAGGGACGCGACCTGAAGGAGGCTCCATGAGCACGCACAGCGAGCGGCTCGACCACGAGCACTTGCCCGACGACGGGTGCGAGACGGTGTCCCACGGCGACCATTTGGACCATGTCCACAACGGCGAACAGCATCCGGAAAGCAAGATGCACGCGAATCACGGCGATGCGCACACCGAGGGGGACGGGTGCGAGACGGTCGAGCACGAAGACCACGTCGATCATTTGCACGATGGGCATCGGCACTACCAGCACGGCGACCACGTCCACGAACACTGACAGCGGCGACAATCATTGCGAAAGCGACAATCATTTGCAATAAGGACGTGGCCATGCCCGATGAGTACGGCGTTACCGCCGAGTTCCAAGTGTTTCCTCGGTTGGTGATGGCTCGTATGGCTCTGGTGGCGGCGGTCGGTGGCAGACCAGGCGGATACTGCGTGAGCCTTCCGATCGAGACCTACGGAAACTGAACGACCTGCTGCCCCATCTCGGCGTAGACCCCGCGACCACTGAGTACCTCGCTGAGCTGGGCGTGGACACATCGGTGCGGCAGCGCTACCGCCCGCGCACCTGCGCCCGGCTACGACGCGTAGGCGTCCGGGTCGGCCTGGCGCCTGTCTCTTCGGAGTCAGGGATGATCTTGTGGACGGCGCGGCGGGCGCGCTCGCCGGCTGCCCGGTCGCGGTGCAACTGGATTGCCTGGTTGGCGCTGAGGGCCACGCCGTTGAGCTCGAAGACGAGCTGAGTCACGTCGGTGTCTGCCGGCAGCTCCCCGGTCTCGATGGCGGCCTGGATCTCCCCGGTGAGCAGGGCGTGCCAACCATTCGACGCGGACAGCACCGCCGTACGCACGGCGCCCGGTCGTCCCTCGAACTCAGCGGCAGCAGCGATCAACAGACAACCGCCCGCCGCCGCCTGTTGCGCTTCGAGATACGAGATCCAGGCGTCACACAACCGCAACAGCCGATCCCGACCAGCGGGAAGAGCTCCAACTTTGTCCGGCACCTGATGACGCATCGACTCCACCGCCGCGTCGAACGTGGCCAGCTGCAACGACTCCTTCGTGCCGAAATGACCGAGGATGCCGGCCTTGCTCATCTTCAACTCGAGAGCCAGACGGCCGATGGTGACGCCCTCCAACCCCTCCTTCGACGCCATCGCAACAGCCGCCTCGATGATCTTCGAGCGGGTCGCCTGCGCATCGATGGCTGATCGTCGAGGACTCATGGCCACAGCTTAGCAACCGATCGATCGCCTTTACAAACCGATCGATCGGTTGCTAAATTGCCGACAGGCGCCTCCCCGAGTGGCGCGACAACCAAGGAGATCTGATGCCTGATTTCGTGAACCGCTGGGCGAGCTTCTGGTCGCAACCGACCCCAGAAGCAGTCGGCGAGCTGACCCACCCCGACATCGTGCTCCGATGGCCCGGGCAGGCAGAGCCGATCACCGGTGCGGACGCCTGGGCCGCACGGGTCGCCGGAACAATCGCACGATTCCCCGATCTCCGCCTCGAAGTGACCGGTCACGCCCAAGAAGGCGAGACCCTCTTCATCAGCTGGCGCGGATTCGCCACCGTCAACGACGAGCCGGTCGAGTGGGAAGGCATCGACCGGATGACGATCCGCGACGGAGTTGTCGTGGACTCCCTGGTCGCATTCGACACCACCGCACTTAGAGCCCCCTGACCGAACCGAGCGGTGGCGCTGTCGTGAAAGGCGGTTCCGGTGTGAACCCTCACGAGCATGGGTTGACCTGCCGTGCGAGACCGTGTGCTCGCCGCGATGCACCGCATTCTGCACGCCGAAGCGAGCGCGTCGGGTGAGCTGCCCGAGATCACCCCGCTCAGCGTCTTCCCGGCCACCCAGAACGATCCAGACGCAACCGCAGTCTTCGATTCGGGCGTTGGCGGCATCACTCGGCGCGCATCAAGTATTCAACACCGCAGTACCGCTAGGCCTCCGTAATTGAAAGGGCCAGTTCGGTGGGCATGGTTCAAGACCGCTCATGCGCGCCAGCGGCTGGGTGGACTGGAGGATGGCGGAGAGTTTGGCTAGTTGGTGGCACCCTGCGGGGATCGCATCCTGCACGGTGGGCCAATGGTCGACGCACCAGTGAGGATCGTCAGGTTGGCGGTCGTTGTCGTCGTCGAAGTCGGCGCACCAGCCACCGGTGAAGGCGTGATGGATGTGCAATCGGAGCTTCGTGGTCGTGTGCTTGTCGAGGGGAAATCAGAACGGCAGGAGCCGACCTGACGGCGTGCGAAGGTCGAGGGCGCTCGGGCGTCTGCGCCGGACCGTTCGAATCGGCCTCGGTCGAATCAGGACCTGGTGCATCGGGTTCACTTCCTTCGATGGCGCTGCCGCACGCCATGGTGCCGGGCTGGTGTGTTGATCTCACTGGTACGACGAGGCAGCCCGTCGGAATGTGACTTGGCCAGCCCTGGACCTGGCAGTTTGATGCGCTGCGTGGTCGTACTGGTGAGGGCAACTGCGACCTCACGACAGCAGGAGGCGATCAAGTCTTCTGGCGCCTGGCTGACGAGGGTCGCCAGCCGCATCTGCCTGGACCTGCTCGGCTCGGCCAGGCTCGATGGGAGCGTTACGTGGGCGACTGACTTCCGGAGCCGCTGCCCGATGGCTCCGAATGGATCAGCGGGCGGTCGGGCGGCAGCACGGCTAACCAGGCCGACCGAGTCAGCCTCGACGAGTCGATCAGTATGCCTTCATTCTCTACTGCTCGACTCGATGACCCCGGCCGAGCGCGTCGCGTTCATCTTGCGCACGCCTTCCTCGAGATCGGCCGGCCGGGTACCCGAGAAGGCACGGTCAACGGCCAGCCCGACCTTCTGGTGCGCGGCCCGGCTTCAGGTAGAGCTCTGGGTGCGGATGCCGTCGATGGTCTCACGGAGGGCCACGTCGGTGGAGGTTGGTTCGATGCCGAGGGCAACGGTTGCGGCGGTGGAGTCGAGGACGAAAGGGCGCTGCCGCTGGTACTGCGTCTCGATCATCTCGCGCGCGTCCCGGTTGAACAGACCGGCGAGGCGCAAGGCGAACGCCGGCATCTTGCTGACGCGCGCGGCCGGCGCTCCGGCAAGCTCGGCGGCTCGTGTGGCGAGCGCGCGCACGGACATCGGCTCGGGGGTGGGCACGTGCCATGGCCGACCCCACGTGCTCTCATCGGCGGCAACCGCGATCAGTGTCCGCGCGACATCACCGACGTACGTCCAACTGTGCGGCGCATCCAAGTCGGCCGGCATCGAACCCCGTTCGCCAGTCAGCACCTTTGGCAACACCATGACACTGAACGGCGAGACCGTCCGCGCACCCAGATAATCCGACCCGCGCACCTCCGCAGTCCGAATCCGCCCCGCCTCATGGGCCGCCAGCGCGTCCGCCCACAGCTTGGCCCGAACCTGACCCTTGACCGAGTTGGGCCGCAAGGGGGTCTCCTCCGTCATCGGCCCATCGACCCCGCCATAGCCGTAGAGGTTCGCGGTAGTCACCAGCACGGCTCGGCTCACCTCAGCCGTCCGCACCAACGCCGCTCCCAGGGGAGGCCAATCAGTAGGCCACCGGTGATAGGCCGGCCCCGCACACAAGTAGAGCGCCACCGCCCCCTCGGCGTGTCGAGACAACACCTCGGCGTCGCTGGCATCCGCAGCAACACACTCGATCCCCCCGACCCCAGCCTCCCTGCCAACCCGCGCGAAGCCACCGTCGCCCGGCCCGGATCCACCGTCGCCCGGCCCGGATCCACCCTCGCCCGGCCCGGATCCGCCGACGCCCGGCTGGGGGCCGCTGCCGCTGCGGGTGATCAGGCGGACCTGTTCGCCGTGGGCGGCGAGTAGCCGCGCGGTGGCCGAGCCGACTGGGCCGGCTCCGACGATGACGTGGAGGGACATGGCGGGTGACTCCTCTTTCAGGTTCGGCGAGAACAGTGTTCTCGAATAGGTTCACTGTACGCACCGCGCGGATCAGCGGTCAAGAACACTGTTCTCGCCACGTACCTGTGTTCTCGAGTCTGTGACAGACTGAGGAAATGTCCGCACCGTCACTGCGCGCCCGGGTCCGCTCGGAGATGAGCCAGGAGATCAAGGCTGTCGCTCGCCGGCACCTCGCCACGGACGGCGCGAACCTGTCCCTGCGCGCCGTCGCCCGGGACATGGACATCGTCGCCTCGGCCCTCTACCGCTACTTCCCGAGCCGCGACGCCCTGCTCACCGCCCTCATCATCGACGCGTATGACGCCGTGGCCGCGGCCGCGACCGAGGCGGATTCCGCTGTACCGCGCGACGATCTCCGCGGCCGCTGGCTCGCCGTCTGCCGCGCCGTACGCACCTGGGCGATCGCCAACCCAGCCGAGTACGGCCTCATCTATGGCGCCCCGGTCCCCGGCTACGCAGCCCCACCGGACACCGTCAAACCGGCCGCCAGGGTGATTCTCCTGCTCATCGACATCGTCATCGACGGCGCGGACCGCCTCCGGCCAGTCAAGGCCTCCCCGATCAGCGCCCCCCTCCGCGCGGACCTCCGCCGCCTGATCGAGCAGCGTCCGGGCGACGTGATGGAGGAGCGTCTCGACCGCGTCCTGGTCGCGTGGACGCATCTGTTCGGCGTACTCAACTTCGAGGTCTTCGGCCGCCTCGACGACATGATCGAGGCCCGCACCGAGTACTTCGACCACCACATGAGCTTGATGGCCGACCTCACCGGCCTGCCCCACTGACCGATCATCGGCTTCTGGTGCGCTGACTGCGCGGTCTCGACCACTTGACCAAGGCGGTCGAACCCGCTGTCTGGAAGGCCTCTCTGCCTCGCCTTGACCTCAGATAGTACGGTTTACGTGTAATATGACAGACCCGCCGACGGATCAGCTCGCCATCCACGGATCCGGGCTTATCCCTAGTCTCGTGTGACGGCGTCGCCGCGCATCATCTGCCACATCGTCGGCGGCCGAGGGAGCGGGACTCGTGAACCCGAGCGGAATGGGAGAGGCCATGAAACAGGCTCAGGTCGCTCGCGATGCACGAAGGCAGGATGTCCGGCCCTGCCAGGTTGGCTATCGGGCCGAGATTGCCGGGCAGTCGCACGGTGGCCAGGTGACCATATTGCCGACCACCGCTGACATCTTTGGTTGGACCTGCGAATTCTAGAGTCGCATCAGGCCGCCCAGAGCTTTCGCCGCTGGTAGCGGGACTGCCAGAACAGGCGATTGATGATCCGGATGGGCGGCGGCATCGCATCGAGGAAGCGTTCGCGCTCGCTTGACGATGCTCCGTCGAGGATCCACGGGACGTACATCGCTGCGCCCTTGGGGCCTTGCCGGCGAGCCATCGCGCCACGGAAGGCGCTCCAGTCGTGGGGTGTAAGTACTTCCTGGATGAGCGGAAGCGCGCTCTCCTCCTCGTGTTTCATGTGGTTGCCAAGCCCGTCGGCCAGCTGACGAGTCAGTTCGGCAAGATCGTTGGACCCCCGTGTCATGGCTTGATCGACTGCGTGGAGGAGCGGGTCGAGTAGGGCGTGTTCGTCCTCCATCTCCTTCATCAGGGTGAGGTCCTGAGGCCGGTCGGCTACCGCGCGCTCGACGCGTGGCCACAGCTCGGCGTCCTCGACCGTGTGATGAACGACGAGTTGGTTCTTGAAGTTCTCCCAGCCGGCCTGAGCCGCTGGGGTGAGGGCCGTGCCGGCCAGCGCGGCGGTCACGAGGCGCTCGAGATCGCGCCGGAAGGCATCGTGGGTGGAGTACATGATGGTGAAGTCGATCGCGTCTTCAACTGGGTGTTGCGGCGAAGCGGACATCTGTGTGATACGACCTTTCAGTTCCGGAAGGCTGCGGCGTTCTCGGACGCCCACTCGGCAAACGAGAGCGCCGGCCGGCCCAGGAGACGTTGAACACTGTCGGTGGTTGGTCCCGGCTTCAGTGCGTAGTCGGCGAGTGAGCCGAGCAAGCGATCCGGGATCTCCTCGGGAAGCCCTTGGGCGAGCATGCCCTGGCGGACCTGCTCGGGAGGCATCTCGGCGAAGCTGAGCTCTCGGCCGAGAGCTTGACCGATGAGGCGCACCTTGTCGTACTGATTCAGCGATTGCGGTCCGGTCAGAACGTAGGAACGTCCTTCGTGGCCGGCGTTCAGTAGCGCCTCCGCGGCGACGGTCGCTATATCCCGCTGGTGAATGGGCGATGTTGCCGCGTCACCGTAGGCGCCGCGAACTACGCCGGTGGCGCGGATCTGGGGCGCCCAGGCCAAGGCGTTGGCCGCGAAGTCGGCGGACCGCAGGAAGGTCCATGCCAGCCCGGAAGCCTTGGCGGCTTCCTCCGCCAACTCGAACTGCTCGACGAAGCGGCGTTGACCAACCGGATGTTCCACGGTCGCCGCGGACAGTACAACTACCCGCTTGGCGCCCCGATCGGCGGCCATCGACAGCAATTCGGCTGTAGCGCCCGAAACAGCGCGCGGGCTCAGCAAGACGGCCTCGACGCCGTCCAGAGCGGAGCTGAGCGTTTGCGGCTTGGACGGGTCCGCCCCGACGACGTGAACGCCGTCAGGCAGCGCTGCGGTGGACGGATCGCGAGTGACCGCAGCCACTTCGGCGCCGCTGCCTCGTAGCACGCCAATGGCCTCGCGCCCAACGGTGCCGGTCGCGCCGGTAACCAAGATCATGACCTGTCCCTTCTCTGCGAGATGCGTTCCAGACATCTTCGTGTGAGAGCCAGATTATATGAATTCCACATTATCCGGTGCGACTGTGTCAGGCGTCTCACAAACGAAGTGAAGAGGGCTTCCAGTTGCGCCTCATCCTCAGGCGACAGGCAGTACCTAGCAGAGGTCGAGGCCGGTGAGCGCGAGCACGCGGTCCTCGGTCAGGTCGAGCAGCGCAGCCTTCACGCCCTCGCGCCCGATGCCGGAGTCCTTCGAGCCGCCGTCCTGCGGCGGCAAGTTGCACAGCGAATTGACATATGTTGCAAATCAGATAGTATGATTTTCGTATATTATCTCTAAGTGCACACCACTGCTAAGTGGACACCACAGCAGGAGTCCGACCGTCAGCCATCCGGCTTTGGCCGGTGGGATCGGGACAGTCGAACTCACGTCGCCCGGCACAGTCGAACAGCGACGAGTCGGCAGCGCACCGCACGCCTAGAAACCTCGTCGGCGTCCAGCCGTCTGACTGAGAGACTTGGAGTTGTCATGTCTGTGGAACGCGAGAGGGCACCCTTTATGAATGCGCATGAGCGGGTTGTCGAGGCCGAGCTGTCCTTCCTGCGCCGGCACCTGCTTGATCAGCCGGTGGTCCGCCCACTCACGGCCCTGCACAGATCGGCATGAAGCAGATCGAGCTCTCCACCGGGACGGTCGAGTACGAAGACACCGGCGGGGACGGACCCACGATTGTGCTGTTGCACGGGTTGATGATGGACGGCTCGCTTTGGGACGGCCCGATCGCTGGGCTGTCCGCCGATCACCGCTGCATAGCGCCGACGCTCCCTTTCGGCGCGCATCGTCACGCGATGCCGGCCGACGCTGATCTGTCGCTGCCCGGGCTCGCTCGCTTGGTCGCGGAATTCCTCGATCGCCTCGATCTGAGGGACGTCACCTTGGTCGGCAACGACACCGGCGGGGCGCTCGTCCAGGTGATCATCCGCGACGGCGCCGCCAGGGTGGGACGGGTTGTGCTCGTCTCCTGCGACGCGTTCGACAACTTCCCGCCAGGATTGACGGGCAAAACCCTCGTGCTGACCGGCAAACTCTCGCCCTGGATGTTCGGGCTGTTCATGCAGCAGATGCGCGCCCGGATCGTCCGGCGGCTCCCGATTGCGTTCGGCTGGCTGACCCTGCGAGGAGACGCTGCCACCGCCCGATGGATGAAGCCAGTCTTGACGCAGCCCGAGATCCGTCGCGACGCCACGCGAATGCTGCGAGCCGTAGGGGCAGACACCCATCTCCTGGTCGAGGCGGCGGAACATCTGCCGAGCTATAGGCGTCCCGCGCTCGTGGTCTGGGCGACCAGGGACCGCGTGATGCCACCTGAGCACGGCCGTCGCCTCACCGACCTCTTCCCGCTAGGCGAATTGGTCGAGATAGACGACAGCTACACCCTCATCCCACTGGACCAGCCAGCGGAACTCGCTCGGGTCATCCGAGGATTCACCCTCGGTGTCGAGTAGTCGACGAACCAATGGCGACGCTCTGGCAGGCCTTGCTGAGAGTCGCGTCGGACAACGAGTCGACGCCGAAGCCGGGCCACTTTCCGTGCGTTCCATGTGGGAGGCCCCACGACCATCGGCAGCCGCCGCGGGCCTGCGCCGGCCAGGGTGGTCGGCGCGTTCGCGACGCTGCTCAATCGAGACCTGGGCCATGACCACGGCAATGGGTGAGATTCCGTCGACCGAGCCCTATCCGGCGACCTCTGCCGAATACCGGATCGAGAACTTCATCCGCGACGAGCTGGTGACGGCGCGGTTCTTCGCGGCGAGGTCGGCGAGCCGGCGACTCGAGGGCTGGTGGTGGCAGGTGCCCAGTCCGAGTGGGTGCTTAGGTCGCGGGCCTAGACGTGGTGCTCGGACCAGCGTACGAACCGCGCCGGCGTGAGCGCAGCCGGGTTGGGCGCCTGGTGGGATCCATCCCAGGCCGGGCCCGGGTTGGAGGTTCAACGGGCCAACTCGGGCCAGGCCGACTGGGTGATGCGGAATCCGTCGGCTGATTGGGTGGTGGACGTGCGGGATCAGTGGCAGCTGGCGATCGTACCGCCGACCATCGCCGCGCTCGGTGTCTTTCGTGGTGCAGATAGGCGCAGGCTGAGTAGGATATTGTGCGTACGTCGTACGACACGAGGAGCAGATTTTATGAGTCCGGCGTCTTCAAACGTGGCCCGTCGCCGGCGGCGGCTGGCGATCGAGATCAAGGACTTGCTGCGGGAGTTGAGCAACGAGCTGTCGTTGCTCAACCACCAGGTCGGCACGCACCTCGAATTGAAGGACGTCGACCTGGACTGCCTTGAGCTCATCAGCCGGTACGGCCCGATGAGCCCGAGCACCGTGGCAAGGCGGGCGGGGCTGCATCCAGCGACGATGACGGGCGTGCTCGACCGCCTGCAACGGGGAGGCTGG
Organism: Kribbella sp. VKM Ac-2568; assembly: GCF_004345365.1. Taxonomy (GTDB): domain Bacteria; phylum Actinomycetota; class Actinomycetes; order Propionibacteriales; family Kribbellaceae; genus Kribbella; species Kribbella orskensis. The sequence continues at coordinate 266,714 of NZ_SLVF01000013.1, read as the reverse complement.
ATCACGCGTGAACGCGACCCGGAGGCCACCGACCGCCGTGCCGTCACTGTGCGCGCCCTCCGCGACCGCAACGCCGAGGTCTTCCACCTCTACTCGGGCATGAACAGCACGATGGACGACGTCCTGGCGGACTACTCCGAGGGCGACCTGGAGCTCGTCGTCGACTTCCTCCGACGCACGACCACCGCCGGCCAGTCCGCCACTGCGACGCTCGCTGAGGCCGAAGCCTAGCTCTCGGGCCGCTTCAGGCCTTCAGGGATCACTTGGCGATGGCCGCAGGTGGAGGGGTTTCATGGTGCGATCCCTCTCGGAGACCCTGGGTCAAGGTGATCGTTGCCAGGGAGCTGCCTCGCCGGGTTCGGTCACGCTGCTGACTCCTCACCACCAGCGAGGCCGACAGCCGGGAGGAGCCGAACGCCACGCTCGTGTGGGCCGGGGTCCGTCGAGGGACAAATCGCCAACGGGAGTCCCGGACTCGAGGTGCGGCAGCTGAGCATGCTCTTGCCTCGTGCAACTCCGCTTGGATGCGGCGGTGGATTCGCACTCCATTACACGAGATCCATAGGTATCAATAGCACATGTGCTCGAAGGTCGCCGTGATTGGTCGGAGGTCATCCACGACAGGCGACGACTCCGAGGACTGGATCGTCGAGGTCGCCGCCCTCCGGCGCGCTTGCTGATGCTGAACACAGATGATACGGTTCTCATATTATCTCTCATGCAAATTTTCGGCGTCGCGGTGGGCAGCGGAAGGAAGCGTCCCGCAGAGGGAAGCAGCGACGATCCGACCGCCAGACCTTCCCGTACGCGAAGGAGCAGTAACATGAACACAACGTTGCATGTCGTCCTCTGGACCGCCCAAGGCTTCCTTGCCCTCTTCTTTCTCGCGGGTGGAGTCCCGAAGGTCGTCGGCCGCGGTATCGACCGCTGGACCGGGTTCGCCGACCTGCCCCGCGCCCAGGTGATCCTCGTTGGCGTCGCGGAGGTCCTCGCCGCCGTGGGTCTGGTGCTGCCCAAGGCGACCGGAACGCTGCCGTGGCTGACCCCCCTGGCGGCCATCGGGCTCGCCGTCATCGGCCTGATGGCCGCTGGGTTCCACGTGCGCGCCAACGAACACCTCAACGTACTCGAGACATCACTCCTGGCTTGCATCGGCGCGGCGATCGCGATCGGCCGCTGGGACCTCATCGACTCAAGCGCCGATGTCTCGCCGTTGACGCTCGTCGTGGCTCTCTGCCTGCTGGTCCCTGCGGCCATCATCAACGTCATCGTCCTCTACTCGGGCAATGGCGAGCAGGCTGCGGCGGCGCTCAGCAGTTCCGGACAGGTTGACGGAAACCGGCAGCCCGTCGGGTGATGGACGCTACCTGCGGTCCACCCCTGACTGGCACGCCGGCACTAACCCGGCGGCGCAGCTCCGCCGCCAGCGACAAGGCGTAACCAGAGGCAGCGATGGCGAGGCCGCCCCTCCATCAGTGTGGCGGCTCGAGCCGGTCCCAAGCAGCAGGATCCGCGCCATGGCTGAGGCATGGCTGAGCCATGGCTGAGTCGAGGCCTGCGGCGGTTCGTGGACGGTTGCCGGCTGAGCTGACGAGTTTCATGGGGCGCCGCCGTGATCTAGCGGACACGAGGCGGTTGCTGTCGAGCTGCCGTCTGCTGATGCTGACCGGTGTTGGGGGAGTCGGATCGCGGGGCTGGTCAGTGAGGGCCTGAGCAACCGGGAGATCGCCGCCCGCCTGGACTGCACGCCCGCACCGACGGTCTGACCTCGCTGGCTGTCGTGCTCGGCGCGGCCGGTGTCGCCGCCGGATTCCCACTGGCGGATCCGCTCATCGGTCTGCTGATCACCCTCGCCATCCTCGTCGTACTGCGTACTGCGTACCGCGGGGCGCGACGTGTTCCGGCGCCTAGTCGACGGCAGTGGACCCCGCCGCCGTCGACTAGGCGGAGGATGCTCTCGCCGCACTCCCTGGGCCAGTCGGTGCGGCGAGTGCGGATGCGCTGGATCGGCCACGAGCTCCACGCAGGTGTCGACCTGGTGGTCGACACCTTTGACGGCGCAGAGGCTCATCGCCTTGCCCACAACGCCGAACACGAAGTCACCCACGCCGTACCGCGCCTGCGAAAAGCCGTCGTTCATGCCTACCCGGCAGAGTTCGCGGGCCACGGTCACGCTGGCCCGTAATACGGCGCCGACCGCGAAACCATCGCCTCCGATGGGAACTCCGGCGGGTTCGGCGCGTCAGTGGGCTGCTGCGGGGGTGGGGAGGTTGGCTAGGAAGTCGAGGAGGAGGGTGTTTACCCGGTCGGGGGCGTCGAGTTGTGGCCAGTGGCCGGTGTTGTCGATTCGCTCGTAGCGCCAGGGGGCGTTGACGAAGGCGCCGGTGCCGGTCAGGGCCTGTTCGGTGATGGCGAGATCGTCCGTGCTCCAGAGCCCCATGGTCGGTGCCTGGATGGGCGGGAGCTCTGCCGGAGGCCGGATCAGCGATTCCGGCGGCAGGATCGCCCGGTACAGGGCGAGGCTCGCTGTGAGGGCCGCGGGGTCGCGGAGATGTTCGACGACGGTGTCGATGTCAGGGTGCCGGCTCCAGTTGCGGAGGTTGGCGAAGTCGTCGGCGGCGAGCCACTGTTCGGCGATGCCGGGGAACTGGAACAGCAGCATGTACCACGACTTCTCGCGTTGTTCCCAGCCTGCGGCGGCGAACGCCCCGGGGTGGCCGACTGACAAGCAGGTCAGGCTGGTGACTCGTTCGGGCGACAAGGCGGCGAGTACTGCGCCGATCGCGCCGCCCCAGTCGTGGCCCACGACATGGGCCTGGGGTGTCCCGAGCACGTCGAGGAGTCCGATGAGGTCGCTGACCATCTGGATCATGCCGTAGCTCGCGACGGTGTCGGGCTTGTCGGAGTGACCGAAGCCGCGAAGGTCGGGCGCGATGGTTCGGTACCCGGCCTCGCCGAGCGGGGTGATCTGGTGGCGCCAGACGTCGTGGCAGTCGGGCCAGCCGTGGAGTAGGAGGACGGGCTCGCCGTCGCCAAGGTCCTCGACCTCGAGGATTGTTCCGTTGATGTCCAAGCGCATGGTGAGCTCCCTGCTGGTTTCGGCTGGTTGCAGTGGCGTCAGCGTGGGCCGGCGATCGTGGAGAGGAGTTCCGCGCGGGTGGGGCCAGGCGTCGGGTATTGGGGGGCGTTGGCGCCGAGAGTGAGGACTTTGCTGACCATGCCGAGGGCTGCCAGTGCCTCCGGGGGAGTGCAGAGCATCGACGCGACGGACGCGTAGGCACGCAGTACGTCGGGGTCTTGTTGTGCGGCTGCGTACAGCGCTTTGGTCATCGCCCAGCTGGCGTCTGAGGTTTGGTAGGTCTCGCCGGCGACGTCGGCGGCGATCTCGTTCAGGCGGTGCCGGTCGAAGGCGAGGGTCATTCGATACAGCGGGGTGACTGTGCTCTCGGTGATCTCGTCGAACCGCCGGACGAGCTTCTCCGGCTGGTCCGGGCTGACGTCGCGGAGCAGGTCACGGAGCGCGCAGGCGTGCAGCATCCCGATCGACGCGCCGCGCCCGAGCGAGGGGTTGGTGCAAGCCCACGCGTCGCCGATCGCGACGAGCCCGGTGACCACCGGTTCGCCGTCGACGACGTACCGGTGGTAGCGGTCCTCGATACCGGCGATCACCTGTACGTCGGTGATCGGGTCGGCCTCGCCCCAGTGGGCGGCGGTCGGGTAGAGCTTCAACGCGGCCTGCCAGGCGGAGGCGTCGCGCAGCCCGCGCAACTGCTTGTCCCGCGCGGACGTGGTGAACCCGACGCCCCAGGTGTCGTTGTCCCCGGGAAGGGTCAGGACCGACACGCTGTCGAAGTGCTGGAGCAGTGGGCCGAGGGCGGTGGGGCGGGACCCGTCTGCCGAACGGAAATGGCGGGCGTAGTACACGAATCCTGAGTCCTCGAGCTCCTCGTCGGGGCGGCGGCCTCCGGCGGACTCGATCATGGCGCCGACGGGCGATCGTCGCCCTGCCGCGTCGACGACGAGATCGGCACGGAGTACTGCGCCGCCGTCGATCACGACACCGGTTACATGTGGCGCTGCTGCGATCACTCGGGGCCCGGTGAGCAATCCGGTGACCTTGACGCCGCGGCGGATCGAGACGCCGTGGCTTCTCTGGCCGACGGTTGCGGCTGCTGCCTCGAGGACCGGACGCCGGGCCGTCACCGTCTCGAACCGCTCGTCGCCGGCGCGCCAGCCGCCAGTCAGGTCGGGGGGAAGTTCAGCGAACACGTTCAGGCGGGAGCCGCCGAAGGCGATCACCTGCTCGAGCACGGCCGGCAGTTCCTGCTGCATCAGCGCCCGCCAGCGGGGCAGCATGAAGTGCAACTGGCGGAACTGGTTGACGCCCGGCCGGTGCCACTCGAGCCAGGCGTTCTCGGCATCGTCGCGGGGCGGGGCGTCGTCGCGTTCCAGGATCGTCACGCTGTGGCCGTCGTGGGCCAGCAGCATCGCGGTGACCAGGCCGTTCAGACCGGCGCCCAGCACGAGGATTTCCGCCATGTCACACCTCCGGAGCTGTCTGTGTGCAGGAAGAGTGCGGCATCGGAGTGCTCACCTTCCAGGCCAATCACTGTCCAATCACTGTCCGAACGCCGTACGGGATGCCCAGCCGTCTTGACCGCCCGCCGGGCGAGAGGCAGGTTGGACTGAGGCGCGGCGCACGAGGATGCTTCGGAGCGTCGAAGGGGGTAGCGCATGGCGAGCCGTGACAAGTCGGCACAGCTCGGTGCGATCACACTTGCGGATCGGCTTCGGCAGGCGCGGCGCCGGCGGTTCGTCGGGCGGACCTGTGAGCTCGAGTTGTTCCGGACTGCGTTGACGTCGGACGAGTCCGGCTTCACTGTGCTGTTCGTTCACGGGCCGGGTGGGATCGGGAAGACCGCTTTGCTCGGCGCTCTCGCCGAGGCCGCCGAGGAGGCGGGTGCTACGGCGGTGCGGCTGGACGCCCGGACGATCGAGCCGTCGCCGCCCGCGTTCTACGCCGCACTCGGCGCGGCCCTCGGCCTGCCGGAACGAGCAGCACCACTGGAGAGCTTCGCTACGCACCGTCGCCCGATTCTCTTCATCGACACCTACGAGCAGTTGGTGCCTCTGGACAACTGGCTGCGTGAGGAGTTCCTGCCGGAGTTGCCCGCGGGCGCGCTGGTCGTGGTGGCCGGGCGTACGCCGCCTTCGCCGCAGTGGGCGAGCGATCCCGGCTGGGGCGAGCTGTTGCGAGTAGTTGCCCTGCGCAACCTGCAACCCGACGACGCACGGTCCTACCTCGACGCCGCAGGTGTGCCCGAGGACTTGCATCGACGGGTGCTCGAGATGACTCACGGGCATCCGCTCGCCTTGTCCCTGCTGGCGGACGTCGTCGAGCAGCACCGTGGTGCCCTCGCGCCGGGCTTGTCCCTGCAGGAAACGCCGGATGTGGTTCGGGTACTGCTCGAACACTTCGTCGAGTGGGTCCCCAGCCCACGGCACCGGGAAGCGTTGGAGGCCTGCGCACACGCCCGGTTCACCACGGAGGACCTGCTGCGTACGGCGCTCGGCGGCGACGACACGCATGAGCTGTTCGGCTGGCTGCGCGGGCTGTCGTTCATCGAGGAGGACCCGTACGGCGTGTTCCCGCACGACGTGGCGCGGGATGTCCTCGACGCGGATCTGCGCTGGCGGGACCGCGCCTCGTACGCCGACCTGCACCGGCGGGTACGTCGGCACCTGGTGGAGCAGGCACGCCGTACCAGGGGACTGGAACAGCACCGGTGGGCTGCCGACATCATCTTCCTGCACCGCAACAACCCGGCGATGCGGAGCTTCTGGGACTGGGAATCCTTCGGTCACGCGTTCCCGGACGAGCTTCGCGACGAGGACCGTACTCCGATCCTCGCGATGACCAGGAGGCACCAGAGTGCCGAGCAGGCCGAGCTGGTGGGGCACTGGATGGAGCATCCTGCTGCGACGTTCATTGCCATCCGCGCCGGAACAGGCGAGCCGATCGGGTACGGCGGGGCGATCACCCTCGATCAGGCCGGCGAGTCGGATCTCGCCGCCGACCCCGGCGCCGCGGCGATCTGGGAGTACGCGCAGCGACACGGCCCGCCGCGGCCAGGCGAGAGTGTTCATGCGGCCAGGTTCTTGATGGATCGCGATGCCTACCAAAGTCCGTCTGCGTCGAACAACGTGATCACCGCGTGGCACATCCAGCACATCCTCACCACCCCGCGCCTGTCGTGGGACTTCATCGCGTGTTACGAGGACGCAGCCTTCTGGGAACCCTTCTTCGCCTACATCGACTACCACCGGGCCCACGAGGCGGAGTACGACATCGGCAACCATCACTACGCCGTCTTCGCCCACGACTTCCGGCGGCTGGGGCCTTTGGAGTGGCTGGAGCTGATGTCCGACCGGGAGATCGGCGCCCCGGCCGGACCGCCTACCGGCGCCGACCCGGAACTGGTGCTTTCCCAGCCCGAATTCGCCCAGGCGGTCCGTGCCGCCCTGCGGTTCCTGCACCGGCCGGATCGGCTCGCCGACAATCCGCTGCTGCGATCCAGGCTGGTCCGCGACCACGGTGACTCATCCGCCGACACGCTTCGTGCCCTCGTCCTGGAGGCCGCTGATTCGCTCCAGGCCGACCCCCGTGACGACAGACCCTTCCGGGCCATAGACCGCACCTTCCTACGACCCGCCGCCACCCAGGAACGCGCCGCCGAGGTGCTCGGCCTACCCTTCACCACCTACCGCCGCCACCTCGCCCGGGGCGTCGACCGCACCGTCGACTGGCTGTGGGCCCGAGAAGTGCACGGCCCGCAGGGCGTACCACCCTGAGTTCGGTGAGATCGGCAATGCGAATCCGACCTAGTCCAGCGCCGCCACCACGCGATAGCCCACGGCCCGAGTAGCGCGAACGGCGACGAGCAGGCCGACCATGGAGGCGATCGCGCCGCCGGTCATGAGGGTGGCCATCGGAACGGCTGTCGTCGCGCCGCCGAGGCCGGCGATCGGTGCGATCGTTCCCGCGGCGACCCATTGGACGAAGCCCTGCAGGGCGGATCCGGTGCCGGGGTGTTCGGGGACGGCGGCGGACGCGAGGGCGCCGCCGTTGGGGATCATCAGGCCTTGTGCGCTCATCAGGACGAAGAAGCACACGAGCGCGAGGAGCAGTGGCGTGCCGAGCCACAGGGCGCCGGCCAGCATGGCAATGCCCGCGGCCAGAGCGGCGATCTGCCCGGTCAGGATGAGCTTTCGGGTGGAGACCCGTCCGGCGAGTCGGGCCGCGATCAACGCGGCCGCCGTCATCCCGACGGCGTTGGCCGCGAAGTCGATGGAGTACGCGATAGGCGAGAGCCCGTTCATGGTCTGCAGGACGAACGCGGACGTGGCGACGTAGGCGAACAGCGCACCCATCGCGGCCCCGGCGACCACCAGGTAGCCGACATACTCCCGGTTACCCAGGACGATGCGCCCAGCGGCGAGAAAATTCCGCAGCCCGCCCGCGTGACGGCGCTCGTGCGGGAGCGATTCGGGAACGGCGACCAGGGCCGCGAAGGTCATCGCAAGACCGAGCACTGCGACTAGCCAGAACGAGACCCGCCAGTGGGACAGTTGCAGGATGAGTCCGCCGAGGAGCGGGCCGACGATGGGGGCGATGCCGCCGACCGCGGCAATGACGTTCAGTACCCGGACCAGCCGGACGCCGGTGGCCAGGTCGACGATGATCGCCCGCCCGATCACCATTGCCCATCCGCCGGCGAAGCCCTGGACGAGCCGGGCCACCGTCATCACCGCGATGGTCGGCGCGAGGGCGCACACGATCGAGGCCGCGGTCATGGCCAGCAGTGCCGCGAGCAACGGGATCCGGCGGCCGCGTTGGTCCGAAACCGGCCCTCCGATCAGCTGGCCGAGCGCCATGCCGACGAAGAACGTTGTCAAGGTCAACTGGACCTGCGTCGCGGTACTGGACAGGTCGCCGGCGACCTGCGGGAACGCCGGGACGTACATGTCGGTGGCCAGCGGCGCGATAGCGGTCAGGAACACCACGGTCGCGACCAGCCCGCTGGTCAGTTGAGCCTGGCGGCGTGCTTTCAGCAGCGGTGGCGTCGACCAGGTGACGTCCGGGGGCAACGGGGCCTGTTGCATCATGCCTCTTCGAGTTTCGGGTGGTGTCAGCGCTGGAGCTGGACGGTGATGGAGCCTTCCATGGCCGCGATGCGCTCGGCGGCGTCATCGTGCATGCGGCCGAGGACGACGATGCCGTCGTAATAGGACTGGTCGCCGTAGTAGAGGACGAGATCGTTGGCGGGGGCGTAGTAGCCGACGTCGCCGACATCGGGGTCGGCGCCGGCCGGCTGACCGTCCAGGGACAGCGGTGACGGCAGACGACCTGTCTTCTCCACGCCACCGTGGTCGCTCATCTCGACGGTGAGTGGCAGGCGCGCTGCCAGATCGCGGCTGGCGGCGCTGTCGTCGAGGGTGGCCTGGAAATGCTGCTCACCGATCGTGATTTGAACTCTCATCCCGTCCCCTTCGGTGCTGCGCGTGCCGGGCCGGCTGGATCGCTGACCCTCGGACGGCGATCCGGTCGGCGGGTCGACCGGAGCGCTGCTGGTCGGTGTCGCGGGTCGACTGGCGTCGCCGGTGGTTGCGTCGGTTCCGCAGGCAGCCACCGTCAACACGACGATCGAGGCCAGCACCGCGACGGCGGTAGAGCGCAAGCCCCTCATCGGTCCCTCTCGTGGCAGGCATGGTTGGCTGGATCAGACGGTGAGCAGGACCTTGGTAGCGGTCCGCTGGTCCATGGCTTGGTAACCCTCGGCGGCGCGGTCTAGGGGCAGGGTGAGGTCGAAGACCTTGCCGGGGTTGATCTTGCGGTCCCAGATGAGCTGGACGAGTTCGGGCAGGTAATGCCGGACGGGGGCGGGGCCGCCGTGGATGTGGACGCCGGCCATGAACAGTTCGTCACCGGGTATGGCGACGTCGTGGGAGACGCCGACGAACCCGACGTGGCCGCCCGGCCTGGTGGAGTGGATGGCCTGCATCATGGCTTCCTGCGTGCCGACCGCCTCGATGACCGAGTGGGCGCCGAGTCCGTCGGTGAGGTCCTTGACGCGGGCCACGCCGTCGTCTCCCCGCTCTTCGACGATGTCGGTGGCGCCGAACTCCTTGGCCAGGGCTTGGCGATCGGCGTGGCGGCTGAACGCGATGACCCGCTCGGCACCGAGCTGCTTGGCGGCCAGGATCCCCAGCAGTCCGACGGCGCCGTCGCCGACGACCGCGACTGTCTTTCCCGGGCCGGCCTGGGCGGCGACAGCGGCGAACCAGCCGGTGCCGAGTACGTCCGAGGCGGCCATCAGCGACGGGATCAGGTCGGGATCGGGCATCCCTGGAGTGGCGACGAGGGTGCCGTCGGCCAGCGGGATGCGCGCCCGCTCGGACTGGGTACCGATCGTGCCCATCAGGACGCGGTGCACACAGTAGGCCTGGTAGCCGGCCTGGCAGATCTCACAGGTGTTGTCGGAGGCCCAGAACGAGCCGACGACGAAATCGCCGACCTTGACCGTGCGCACGTCCGGACCCACCTCCTCGACCACGCCGACGTACTCGTGACCCATGACCTGGTGGTCCACGGGCTCGGCGCCACGGTAGGGCCACAGGTCGCTGCCGCAGATGCAGGTCGCCGACAGGCGGATGATCGCGTCGGTCGGCTCGACGATGCTCGGGTCCTCGCGGTCCTCGACCCGTACGTCCCCGGGGCCGTGCATGACTACCTGGCGCATCGCGCGCTCCTCCTCATATCGATGGTGAAACCCCAGCGAAGGGGGCCACTCAACGAGTGAACGCGACGGGACGTGGCTGGAGAAGTCACTGTTGATGGGTGTACTGACAGGGCACCCTTGACCGCTTGGTCGCCGCTCCCGGCGGACTACTGTCGTAGTCGTGGACAACCGTCAGGAGGTACGCGAGTTCCTCACGACTCGCCGCGCCCGCATCACTCCTGATCAGGCCGGGCTCCCGGCCACCGGTTCCAGGCGCGTCCCGGGTCTGCGGCGCAGCGAGGTCGCGACGATCGCCGGGCTCAGCGTCGAGTACTACGCCCGGCTCGAGCGAGGCCAGATCGCCGGTGCCTCCACGGGTGTGCTCGACGCTCTCGCCCGAGCGCTGCAACTGGACGACACCGAACGAGCGCACCTCTTCGACCTCGCCCGGGCCGCCGACGGGATCCCGACCTCGGGCCGTCCCCGCCGCCGTACGACGGGCAAGGCGGCGTCGCGGCTCAGCCTGCAGTGGGCGCTGGACGCGATCAAGGACGGCGTCGCGTTCGTGCGGGACCCGCACCAGAACTTGCTCGCCACGAACACCCTGGGCCGCGCGTTCTACTCACCGGTCATCGGCGACAGCGGGCGCACGCCGAACCTGGCCAGGTTCCAGTTCCTAGACCCCGCCTCGCGGGATTTCTACCCGGACTGGGACCTGTTTGCCGAGATGTGTGTCGGCATCATGCGCGCCGAGGCAGGCCGCGACCCGCACGACCGCGGCCTGCAGGACCTCGTCGGCGAACTGTCCACCCGAAGCGAGACCTTCCGCCACCTGTGGGCCGACCACAACGTGCGCACCCACGGGACCGGCACCAAGCGGTTCAACCACCCCGTCGTCGGCGAGCTCACCCTCGCCTACGAAGAGCTCGCGGTCACCGCCGAACCAGGGTTGGTCGTCCTGGTCTACACCGCCGAACCGGGCTCGCCGTCTGCCGAACGACTCCAACTACTCGCCTCATGGGCAGCCGAGACGCCCGCGACCAATAGGTAAAGGATTCATGCAGATCACCCGCAGCTCCCGCACCCACTGGCATCGCCACCCGCTGAGCCAGTCCGTCTGGCGCCTCCAGCTATGGACTGTCGCCCAGAAGCTTCCAGGCACGATGCCATTCAAAACGGAGCCCTCACCTGGCTCGATATCCAACGTCACTGAGCCTTTGACCTAGTGACGGTGTCCAGTTCGAAGCAACCTGGTGATGCAATCCAGTTACTGGCGGCGGCGGGGTACGTCGCCACTCACCGCTCGTCGTGTAGTGACTTTCGCGCGAAGTCGACGGCCTCGGTGAGGAGGGTGCGCCAGAGCTCGGGATCGACCGTGGGGATCGAGATCCACTCGCGGAAAACCTTGCCGGCGGGGGCGAACGGGTCACCGTGGCCATTGTCGACCAACTCGGCAACCCGCTCGCGAGGCAGCTTCACGACCAGAGAGCCCGCCTTGTCGTCGTAGGACGCGAGGAATCGCCCGGCCAGCCGCACGCACGGGTAGCCCATCATCGTTGCCCTGCCGATGGCGGGGTCGTAGAGCAGGTCGTCGGTGAGTTCCTCGTAAAGGTCGCGAGCGTCGTCCCCGGCGGATGGCTCCGACGGGGACGCGCCCTTCCCGGTTCCTGCCATCAGGCCGCCGGTGGAGTGAAGACGCCGAACTTGTTGCCCGCCGGGTCGCGCAGGTAGGCGAACGTCGGCGCGCCTGGGCCGGGGGCGAGGTGCTTGCTCAGCACCGAGCCGCCGAGCTGCTCGGCATCGGCGCAGGTGGCCTCGACGTCGGCGACCAGGATGTAGAACACGGCGTGGCCGGGCTCCTGGCCGCGGGTGCCGAAGATGCCGCCCATCGGGCCGTCCGCACCGGAGGCCTTGATGTTGCGGTAGTCCATGCCGCCTGATGCCGCGGGGCTGTCGGCCTCGAAGCTCCAGTCGAAGAGGCTGCCGTAAAACTTCTCGGCGCCGTCGGGGTCGCTGGTGGCGACCTCGAACCAGGCCAGCGTCCCGGGAGTGGGGTTGCTCATGGGTATCTCCTTCTGCTTCGGATCACCCGCCGGCGCGGCGGGTCACACCCACCGTCTCGGCCTTCCGCGACAGCCCTATGTCGGTGTTTGGCAGAAGATCTTCGGGATGCAACGCCGACGCCGGCAGCTTCGTCTCGTGGCCGTCGACGAGCAGCTCCGGTACTGCGCGCTGCGGGCGCGGCAGCGACGGCACTCTCTCGGCACGGGTGATGCGGTCCATGCGGAACACCCGGTCGTCGCGCCGCAGATGGCACCAGGCCGTCAAGTACGAGCCATTGGGTCCGACCACGACGTGCTGAGGCTCGACCTCGCGCTCCGTCTCGACTCCGCCGACATCGATGTAGCGGATGCGCAGCACGTTGTTGTCGCGCACGGCGCGCCAGATCGTCTCGGCAATCTCGGCGTCGGGGTCGGGCACCGGGTGAACCAGCAGCCGCACTTTCTCGGCAGTACTGCGTGCCTCCGCGAGCGCCCGCTCCGGCATTGCCGCCACGATCTTCTGCAGCGCCCTGCGGGCGTCCTCCTTGAAGAGCACGTGCTCGCTACGGCTCAGCGCCACCGCGACGGCCGCCGCCTCGCGAGGAGTGAAGTTCAGCGGCGGCAGGCTCATCGAGCGATCCAGCGTGAACCCGCCCGCTCTGCCCGTCTTGGTCGCGAGCGGGACGCCGGCCTGCCCGAGCGCACTCAGGTCGCGCTCGATGGTGCGGAGGCTTACCTCGAAGTGCCCGGCCAGCTGCCGCGCCGTACGACCGCGCGGTCCTGCCGCCCGCAGCTCCTCGACCAGGGCGTACAAGCGGTCGATGCGGTTCATGCTCGCAGCCTAGATGCGAGCGCAGACATTCCTGAGACGTCCTCGTAGCCGATCGACACACCCAGAAGAGGATGAGCTCCTCCGGTGTAGCAGCTGCGGGGGCGGGTACGCGCTGAAACGTAGTGGGCTCTCATGCGACGGGCTCGCCGGGTCGGCCTGGCTCAATCAGACGTCGACGCTGGCTGCTCGATGTTGGTAGTCGCGGTCCAGCTGGCGAGAAGGTTCAGGGCGTCACGTGACGGGGATCCGGGCTCGGCGGTGTAGGTGAGAAGGCTCTGGCTGGGGTCGGACGCCAGCGGGAAGGACTCGAACGGTAGGTCAAGGTCTCCCACGACCGGGTGGTGGAGGAGCTTGATTCCGGTGGTGTGGATCCGGACGTTGTGCGCGGCCCATCGGCCCCGGAAGTCTTCGCTGCGGGTGGACAGTTCCCCGATCAGATCAGACAGTTGCCGGTCGTACGGGTCGCGTCCGACCTCGGCGCGCAGCAGAGCGACGGTGACGTTGGCGACTGTGTCCCAGTCCCGGAAGAACTCGCCGGCGTGCGGGTCGAGGAAGACGAACCGGGCGTTGTTCGGTGGCCTGACCGGATCGGCGTAGATCGGCGCGAACAACGCGTAGCCGAGCGCGTTGGCGGTCAGCACGTCGAGTCGTCCGTTAAGCACGAATGCAGGCGTGCCGTTCATCGAGTCCAGCACGCGCTGCACCGTGGGCCGGACGCGCTGCGGGGTCGGTCGGCGGCGCGGCGGGCGACGGGTCGTACCTGCGGCGCGGAGAAGGTCGAGCAGGTGGGTCCGTTCAGCCTCGTCGAGCTGCAGCGCGTGGGCGATGCCGTCGATGACGCCTTCGGACATACCGGTGGCGTTGCCGCGCTCGAGCCGGGTGTAGTACTCGGTCGAGATGCCTGCCAGGAGGGCGTCCTCCTCGCGGCGCAGGCCAGAGACCCGGCGGCGGGCTCCGCCGTAGATGGGCAGTCCCGCCTGCTCAGGGCTGATCCGGGCCCGGCGGGTGGTGAGGAACTCCCGGATGTCCGTGCGGACGTCGCCACGAAGGTCGCCACTGGTGTCGCGGTCGTCGTTCCTGCCGGCCATGTCGTCCACTCTACGAGCGCTTCCCCGGGTTTGGGGGTCCCTCTCAGTGCCCCTTTGACAGGGTCTCCCGCGCGCTCGCGGCGGCTGTTTCTGTGGAGAGTGACCGCGTTGCCGTACACATCAACCCAGAAGGACGTGCACTCGTATGACTGACAAGAAGGTCTGGTTCATCACCGGCGCCGGCCGCGGCATGGGCGTCGACATCGCCAAGGCCGCCCTGGCCGCCGGGGACGCTGTCGTGGCGACGGGACGCGACACCCAGCGAGTCCGCTCAGCGATCGGTGACCACGACGACCTCCAGGTCGTCAGTCTCGATGTCACGGACGCAGCCGCCGCACAGGCTGCCGTCCAGGCTGCCGTCGACCGGTTCGGCCGGATCGACGTGCTGGTGAACAACGCGGGCAACTTCTACGCCGGCTTCTTCGAGGAGATCAGCCCCGAGGACTTCCGGGCGCAGATCGAAACCACTCTGTTCGGCCCGATCAACGTCACCCGTGCCGTCCTTCCGGTACTGCGCGCCCAGCGCTCCGGGCTCGTCGTCACGATCTCGTCGACCGCAGGTCTGGCGGGCGGGGAATTCTTGACCGCGTACGCCGCGTCGAAGTTCGGCCTGGAGGGCTGGATGGAGTCGCTGACACCGGAGGTCGCGCCGTTCGGGATTCGCACGATGCTCGTAGAGCCTGGATTCTTCCGCACTGAGCTGCTGACTCCGGAGTCGACCAGCTATGCCGACGCCTCGATCGACGACTACGCCGAGCGCACCAAGCAAACGGTGGAGGCCTGGAACAGCATGAACGGTCAGCAGGGCGGCGACCCGACCAAGCTCGCCGACGCCCTGATCAGCCTCGCGAGCCAGAAAGAACCGCCGCTGCGCTTCGCGGCCGGCGCGGACGCGGTGGCCACCTTCGAACACAAAGCCCAGCAACTCCGCGACCAGGCCGACGCGCACCTCGAACTGTCCAGCAACCTGGCGTACGAAGACTGACGGCACCCATCTCTCCCGGCTGGGAGCTTCTGCCTGGACGCTGGTCAGGCGTGGCTGGAGGGGGTGTGACGCTCGGCAGCGTTGGCGGGCGGGGGAGGGGGACTCCAGTGCACGGTGAGGGAGTCGCGGTGGCCGATCTGCTCGATGCGGCCGGCGAGTCGACGTTGAAGTTGCGCCAACTGGTCCTCGGCCGAGGATTCCGCGTGGAGGCGGAGCCCGGCCGGAGTTGCGGAGAGGACGCAGGTCGCGTCGCCCAAGTCGAGGAACAAGCTGCCGTCCGTCCGCGTGTCGGCCTGGATCCCACCTGGTCCGTGGCCGAGATGCCTGCTGAGCTGACTGAGATAGCGATCGGCCCGATCGGTGCTGACGAATCCCTCGGCGGTGGGCATCTGCGGACTCCTTCGCCAGGATTCGGGGTTTGCGATACATAGTGTCGCATATAGAACGTAATGTCGAGGAAGACGACGTTCTGTATGGTTGGCACCATGCCGAAGCTGTGGGACGACACCATCGAGGCGCACCGTCAGGCCGTTCGCGACGCGACCCTGGATGCGACGGCCGCGCTGGTCGTCGAGCGTGGGGTGACCGGCGTGACGATGTCGGAGGTGGCAAAGCGCACTGGGCTCGGGCGGGCGACGCTTTACAAGTACTTCCCCGACGTCGAGACGATCCTGCTTGCCTGGCATGAGCGCCAGGTCGGCAACCATCTGTACCGACTGTCGTCGATCAGAGATCAGACGGGCCGCCTCGACGCCGTGCTCGAGGCGTACGCCGTCATCTGCAGCGAGCACCCGAAGATTGACCTCGACGCCTCGTTGCACCGGGCGGACGATGTCGCGAAAGCCCGCCGGCACCTCACCGACTACCTGGCGCAGTTGCTGGCCGAGGATGTCGCTGCCGGACGGGTGCGGAACGACGTACCGCCGAAGGAGTTGGCGGCGTACTGCGTCCATGCGCTGGCCGCGGCCGGCGTCGCACCGTCGAAGGCGGCGGTACGGCGTCTCGTCGCCGTGACGCTGGCCGGGTTGCGAAGCCCAGTCCCCGAGCAAGGAGAGTCGGAGGCTGGCGCCGGCTCGATGACAGGATCGTCAGTCGATGATCGGGGACGCTAGGTCGACACCGCCGCTTGACGCTTGGTGCAGCGCCATCCGGTCGCCGTGGTCGATGATGGTGAGGTCTCCACTTGCCCCGTCGACCACGACGCGACGGCCGCAGCCGTCAAGACACTCGAACAGCAGACCAGTTGGGCCGGCCGTGCACTCCATCCGATGCGTTCTGGCCATGCTTCATGACAGCACCGCGTGCCCGCACGCGCAATCGCATCCGGCATGGCACGACTTCTTGGGAGTCCCGCACACCTGATGTGGCAATAGCACCGGACCGATCCCCGCCACTGCCTGGCTGCGGGCGAGGCGCAACAATGCCTCTGCCGCGAGAGGAGCGTTTTCACCGGTCGCGGACATCCGGTCCGCGATCATCCCGGCCACCAGCGGTGTCGAGAACGACGTACCACTCCAGTTGGCCAGCCCTTCGAAGCGTCGTACCTCATGGGGCGCTTCGTCTTCGAAGCAAACGTAGTCGCCGACCGCGAAGGCGTTGACCAAGTCTTCGCCGGGGGCGTACACGTCGACCCAACCGCCATAGTTGGAGAAGTGGGCGCGGCTGTTGCCGTCCGCGGACAGCGCCCCGACACCGATCACCCACGAGTACGCCGCCGGGAACGTCGGCTCCTGCGTCGTGTCGTTTCCGGCCGGAGCGACTACGGTGACGTTCAAGTGGCGCAGACGCCTGTCGTAGAAGGCGTTGAAAGTGTGCATCGGGCGATGGAACCGGGTGAAGCCGTCGAACTCGCAGACGATGATGTCCGCGCCCAGGTCCATCAGGTCGCTCATCTTCCGGATGATTTGGTGCTCGTACGCCATTCCCGCGTGCGGCTGACCGTCGATGTACTCCGCCTTCTTGACGCAGACCTTCGCCTTCGGCGCCGTACAACGCACACAGCCGGCGACAAACGTCCCGTGGCATGCGTAGGGCTTGATCAGGTGTCCGGTACCAGCCACGAAGGGGTCCTCATGGTCACCGCACACGCCCGCCATCCACGGCCACATCCGCGTCGCGTCCTCGACCAGACCGCCGTCGACGACACCCACCAACACGCCATGGCCGTCCCATCCGTGCGTCCCGCAGCAGATCCCGTCGCTCACCGGCGGCTTCGGGCAAGCCGACTTGCTCGGCACCACCGCCGGCTCGCTCGCCGGGCAGGGATGACCGTTGCCGCAGTACGAAAGCCCATGGTCTGGCGTCGCCTTGCCAAGGCCGACCCGCTCGTCCAGCTGATCCAGTACGTTCGGCGTCGACAGCGGATCGTCGTCGTTGTAGCGCCCGTCGTAGTCTCCGCCGAACTCGTTGCCCCCGAATCTCCCGCGCCTTGCCGCCTTCACCGCACGGAAGGTTCTGCCATAGCGCCAGACCAGACCAGTGACGCCGTCGATCACTGGCAACCGGTCGATGGCCACGTCTTCGGGAATGATCGGACTGCGTTCGTCATCAGGCATCGATGCATCTCGCAACGCGTCGACCACCAGGCCTACGTCCTCCGTGCGGACGAGAATGGTGTCCCGGCGGTAGAAGTACCCGACGTACCCGAGTTCCTCCCAGTTGGGTGGGTACACGGCCGTCTTGCCGTGCCAGCGCTCTTCCCCGCCATCTTCGTCGTTTTCCAGGATGAGGCGTAGTGCATCTTTGAGGCGTTGATCCGCTGGCATTTTGGTCTCCCTATTGGTCAAAAACTTTCGGATAATGCGGTGGCGCGGCGTATTACGATCGGAAATATGGCTGGGTAATGGGAGGGCAGGTTTCCGTCGTGGATGCCGACGAATTGCAAGCGCTTGCTTTTTCGCGGCCCGCTGACGCCCTCAGGATCGCCCACGAGATTCTCGCGAACTCCCCGTCCGACATCGATGCGGCCGTGGCCCACCAGACAGCGGGTGTCGTCCACCGGGATTTCGGTGACATTCGTGAGGCGGTGGCGGAGCTCAAGGCGGCGCACCGTTCTGCCCGCAAGGCGGCCGATCCCGACCGCGAGGCGGACATTCTGGCGAGCCTCGGCGTGGCCCATGTCATGGCCGGTGACACCCGACGTGGGGTAGCCGCGCTCGACTCGATCGCGCCCGGCCGGACCGGTGTGCTCGCCGGCCGGATCCTGATCCGCCGCGTCTGGGTATGGGGCGCGCTGCTCGGCCGGTACACCGAAGCGCTGGCCGACGCCGAACAGGCGGTCGCGTTGCTGAGCGACACCGGCGACTTGGTCTGGGAGGCTCGGGCGCTTACCCACCGGGCAATGGTGCTGCTCGCGATGGGCGCGATCGACCGCGCCGACGACGACTACGCCCACAGCGAGGAGTTGTTCGCGAAGTGTGGTCAGCTGGTCGAGTACGCCGACACGCGGCAGGCGCGTGGCGCCGCGGCATTCGCCCGCGGTGACCTGCCGACGGCATTGCTGTACCTCGACGACGCACAACGGGTCGTCGAGGAGCTCGGCGTCCTCGAGCCGGACTTGTTCGCCAACAAATGTTTGGTGCTGCTGGCGGCCGGCCTGGCGCGCGACGCACTCACCGAGATCGACAGCGCGCTCGACCGGTTCGAACAGCAGCGTGGCTCGACGGCGCGACGCGCGGAGTTGTTGTACTGCGCCGGACTGGCGGCGCACGCCGCCGGCGCTCTGGATCTGGCCGAGAGACGCGGCCGCGACGCTGTGAAGCTGTTCCGCCGCCAGCAGCGTCCGTGGTGGGCGGCGCGCGCGGAACTCGCGCTGCTTCAGTCCCGCTACGCGGGCGGCGACCGTACGGCACGCCTGCTGCGCACCGGCCAACGGGTCAGTGCCGAACTTGACGGGCTCGACCCGGACCTCGCGGCCGAGGCGCATCTGCTGACCGGCCGGCTCGCTCTCGCGCGGACCGACCCGGCCGAGGCCGGACGCCACCTGAGAATCGCGGCCGGAGCCCGGAACCGTGGCCTGCGGGCGCGCGGCGCCGGCTGGCTCGCCCAAGCCACGCTCCACCAAGGCGACGGCCGGTCGCGCGCGATGCTGGCCGCCTGTCGGCAGGGTCTGAGCCTGATCGAGATCTACATGCGCACCCTCGGCGCCACCGAACTGCGCGTACTGGCCACCGCCCAGGGCGCCGAACTCGCCGCGATCGCACTCCGGTACGCCGTTCGGCGCGGCAAGGCCCGGCAAGTCCTCGAATGGAGCGAACGCTGGCGCGCCACGGTGCTCGCGATCCCGCCGGTCCGGCCGCACGAGGACGACGCCCTGGTCGCCGACCTCGCCGCGCTGCGCAGCCTGACCTACCGGCTGGACACCAGCTACGATCACCGGCTCGGATCCAGCCCACTGCATCGCGAACGCCGCCGCCTCGAATCTGCCGTACGCCGCCGGGTCTTGCTGACGCCCGGCACCAAAGGCGCCCGGCCCGACCAGTTCCGCAGTGCCGACCTGCTCGATCACCTCGGAAATCGCAGCCTGGTCGAGCTCACCGACGTTGACGACCAGTTGTACGCCATGGTGGCGGCGCGTGGCCGCATCTACCTCACGCTGGTCGGTCCCACCCGCCTGGCGACTCATCGGCTGTCCCACGCGTTGTTCGCACTGCGACGCGAGGCGACCGGACGCGGCAAGCACCGGCTCGACCTTGACGCCATCGGAGCACGCCTCGAAACGGCCCTCCTGGGCGAGGTGGTCAAGTATTTGAAGGACGGCCCGGTGGTGGTCGTACCGACGGGCCGGCTGCACGCGGTTCCATGGGGCATACTGCCGTCGTTACGGCACCGGCCGACGTCGGTGGCCCCGTCAGCGGCGGCATGGTTGCGCGCGCGGAACGCTGTCCCGCCGTCCACCGAGCGGGTGGTACTGATCGGCGGTCCCCACTTGTCGACAGGACCAGAGGAGGTGCGACGGCTCTCTGAGATGTATCCGGACGCGGTGGTGCTCACCGATGGCGATGCAAGGGCGGAAGCGGTGCTGGAAGCGATGGACGGTGCGTCGTTGGTGCATGTCGCCGCGCATGGCACGTTCCGCGCTGACAGCCCGCTGTTCTCGGCGCTCCAACTGGATGACGGGCCGCTCACGGTGTACGACCTCGAACGGCTGGAACGGGCGCCGCACCGAGTGGTGCTGTCGAGTTGCAGCTCGGCGCTCGGCGGACCCAGTGGTGCGGACGAGTTGCTCGGTCTGGTCAGTGCGCTCGTCGCACTGGGAGCGTCCGGGGTGGTGGCGAGTGTCGTACCGGTGAACGATCCGGCCACAGTGTCGCTGATGCTCGGCCTGCATAGCAGGCTGCGGGCCGGGGACGATCTCGCCGGTGCACTCGCCCAAGCCCTCGCATCGGCCGGCGACGGCCAGCTGGCGCGCACGGCTGGGCAGTCCTTCATAGCACTCGGGGCCTGAGCGCCGGTCATAGCCGCACCCATTCGGTGACCACTCGGCCGGTAGCCGTGTCGCATCGCAACCGAACCTCACCAGCAGGCAGCGACCGCAGTTCGAAGAAGCCCGATTCGTTGGCACTGATGGAGTACTCCGCGCCGTCCGAGGTCTCGATGTGGATCTCGCCCGCGCCAGGCGGCAGTATCTGGCCGACCACTTGGTCGTCCGTCACCTCCAGCTCCACCGACAGCGGAGTGGAGGTGAACACCAGCAGCCGGGTCTCACCGGGTTCGGCCCGGGTCCCGGCAGCAGGTTCCAGCGAGGAGTCGAAGGTCAGGGTCGCGCGCAGGAGTTCCTCGTCGATCGTCCGCCAGGACAGCGCGCCCTCGGCCCGTTCGGCGATCGTGCGTGCGAACGGCGCCGTATCGCGGACAGCCTCTGCGAGATCCTCGAAGAGGCGCTCGTCGTCATCCCAGCGTGGTCGCGTCATGCCGGTCACCTCCTGACGGTTCGGTCCGCTCCGAGACCGCGACGTACGCCCTGACCGGTGGAGATCTGCGGAGCCGTTCGAGCGCGCGTGACCGGGTTGGCCCGATGCTGCCGACCGGGATGCCCGTGCTCTTGCTGATCTCGACGTACGACGGTTGCGGATCTTCGAGCAGCAACAGCAGCAACTCCCGCTGCCGGCGTGGCAGTTCGGCCAGGCCGGCCAGCAGCACCTCGTGCTGCTCGGCCCGGAGCAGGCCTTCGTCAGGTTCACCGGTATCGGCCGCGACCGACTGATACTCGGGATCCAGCGGGTCGTTCGGGCGCAGTCGACGGGCGGACGACAGGTACCGGATCGACTCGCGACGTGCGATCGTGATGATCCACCGCGGGATAGCCCGCGGTTCCTGCAGACTGTCCAGGTGCTCGACCAGCCGCAGCCACACGGTCTGGGCAACGTCCTCAGTCTCGCTCGGCGTCAGCCGGAACTGCCGGATGACGGACACCAGCAACGGCGCGTACCGGCCGACGAGCTCGCGCCACGCGCGCTGCTCGCCACCGGCCGCGGCGGCCACCAGAGCGGTGACCGGTGAGACGTCGTCTTCCATTCCGGCTCCCGGGTTGGTCCGCTTTTGCTTCCCAGTGCACCTAGTGAAATTCCTCGCGGGACTTCCACGCCTTGTCCTGGTGGCC
Organism: Kribbella sp. VKM Ac-2568; assembly: GCF_004345365.1. GTDB lineage: Bacteria > Actinomycetota > Actinomycetes > Propionibacteriales > Kribbellaceae > Kribbella > Kribbella orskensis. Next base: position 245,387 of record NZ_SLVF01000013.1, on the reverse strand, counting down.
CGGCGGCGACACCGCATCTGATGACGCCGCTGGGCAGCGCCGACGCACACCACTCGGCCCCTCCTCCGGGTGCCATGCGTCCGCGCCTACCGGCTCCGCTGCCTCAGGGCCGGCGGAGCAGGAACATCGGCCCCTCGCTGAACGCGGCCATCTCTGTCAGCACGTTCAGCCTGGTCCGGTACGTGATCACCACCACGAGCTTGTACACGCCCGAGTCCGGCGGTACGTCGGACGGCAGCGTGCCGATCGGGACGTTGATCGACGCGTTGTACACCGGCCCACCGTTCGCGGCCACGACGGCGGTGCCGATCAGTACCTCGGGGCCGGGGCCCATCGACTCCGCGTACACCTTGACCGTCCACCGGCCGTCGAGCAGCGCGGCTGTAGCCGGCGGCTTGACGGTCCACTTGATGGTCACGTCGAAGGGAAGTTGGTCGTCGATGACCCGGTTCGGGTTACCGTCGTGATCGATGATCGCTACGGCGGTCACCGCGCCGTCGAGGGCCGGAAGGCCGTCGAAGTCGGAATCTGCCATGATGCTGGGTCCCCCCAAGTTCGGGCCTCTGCTGTTCAGGGCTCTCACTAGACGGACCGCACCAGCAGACCTCCAGATACATGCAATCCCACTGGATGCTGCCTTGATCAGAGTGGTTGGCGTCCGGCTGCGTAGGCCGATACTGGTAGGAGTCGCACGCCGGTTGGCAGAGTCACCAACTCTGCGAGGGCGTACTTTGCGGAGCGGGAGACGTTGATTCCGTGTGCTCCGAAGGTGAGTTCGACCATGCACGCGGCTGGACTCAGCCCGATGAGGAGGCCTCTCTGAATGGTCAGGAGGAGGGCATCCAGCTTGAAGAGGAAGGTGAGATCGAAGGTGATGGTCACCGGAGGTTGCAGGTCGACGGTCACGTCGACCTCTGGGTGATGGATCGACGAGATTTCGTGCCTGGCCAAGGTCACATACTCGGGGGGGCCAGTGCCCGCGAGGGTGGCCGTCGCCGCCAACTTGAGGTCACGGTGCGTCCGCCAGGCCCACAGGATGGGGGCACCCAGGTCGCGGTCGAGGGTCTCTGCGAGCGCGCCGGCCACGGGACCCGACACGAGTGGGCCAACCGGACCGAGGCGAGGCGCGAGCTCGAGGACCTTGCTGTTGGTGACTAGTTCGTTCAGCTCAGCCGAGGCGTCGCGGCTGGTCTGGTTGAAGTGGGAGATGATCGTGACGCGGTGGTTACTGGTGTCCATCGGACTTCTCCTGCAGGTGCTGTCGCCCGCGATCAAGGCGAGTCTTGACGCGGATTCGGTGTGCTGGGCCGGATTCGTGGATGTGCGGACTCGCCGGAGTCAGCAACCGACCGGCTGCTTCAACTCCCGGCAGCGGACGGATGCGGTCTGGATGGCGCCGGTGCTGAAGGCGGTTGGCTGTGCCGGCTGCCAGGAGGCCAAACCCGATCAGCAGCGGCAGCAACCATGACGGCCAGGTCGACTCGTTGGTTGCGAACTCCACCGTCACCGTCGTTCCTGTTGGCACGAGCTCACCAGCGCGCGGTAGTTGGCGAATCACATGACGCGCCCGACCCGACGCATCACTTCCGCCGATCAGATCAAAGAGCAGCTGGACGCCCTCGACCGCGCCGCGCGCCTCGTCCTCACTCCGGTTGAGCAGGTCAGGAACTGGTACGAGTTTCGGTTTCGGCTCGCGGGTCAGATCGACCACGACGACGCTGCCGACGTCGACCTCGGTGCCGGCCGGCGGACGCTGGTTCAAGACGATCCCCGCGGCCGTCCCGGGACGGACTACTCGAGACTGAAATCTCAGTCGAGCCACCCCGATCGCCTCCCGTGCGGAGGGCTCGCGCCGTCCGACGACGTCTGGCACGACTGTCCGGACCGGCGCGGGCCCTGCGGAGGCGCGTTCGATCTCGACGGTGACCACGGTGCCGGGCGCTACCGCGAGACCGCCTTTGGGTGACTGCCGCACGACCAATCCGAGTCCGGGACCGTCCTTGACGATCCTAGGATCGAACACCAGCTTGACGATCTCGACCGCCCTGCGTGCATCCGTCTCTGTCTGGTCGACCACATTGGGCACAACCACTGGCTTGATCATGGGCAACCGACGGATGTCAGCCGTCACCACACTGGCGCGATCCACAAGCTCTCCCGGTCGGGGCTGTTGGCTCACCACGCGGCCGGGACGCTTGCCGTCCTTGACGATCCGTGGCACGTAGACGAGCTCGGCTTTCTCGACCAGCGCCTTGGCCTCGTCCTCGTTGTGATCGATCAGATCTGGGACCAGCACCGGCACCGGCACCGGCACCGGCTGGACGGGCTCGCTGAGGATCAGTAGGACCTCCTGACCGAACACTTGGTATGCGCCGGCACCGGGTCGCTGTCGACTGACCGTCCAGTCCGCAGCCGCCTTGGACGGCGACGTTCGAACCACGAGCGCGAGTTGCGCCGCGATCTCTTCTGCGGCGCCCAACGTCTTCCCGACGAGGTCAGGCACCACCACACCGCGCCAGAGAGCCACCACCGGGGCAACCCCGTCGGGGTCTGGCGTGCTGCGCACCTCTTGCCGGGCAACCACGACGGCGTTCTCGTCGACCTTCGAAGGGCTGTCGTTCATGACCATGCAGCTCGTGGATCCGAGACGTGCCACTGCCGCTTCCACCGACAGGCCGCGTACGTCGGGAGGGTCCAAAGATGAGCCCCTCCACGGGCTGGTGTCGGTGCGGGGCCAGCATCGATCTTGGGGAACGGCCGCGGCGTCGGTTCCAGGCGACAGCAACGCTGTGAATGACAGGGCGATGGAAAGCCCTGCAGCAGCAATCAGTTGCTTTGTGCGATGAGCCCTGGAGGTGGTCACACCTATCGGAGCCTCCTTCAAGCGCGCTTGATACCGCGCTCCGGGACGTGGGGTATCGGTTGCCTGCTGGTCTCCGAGATCGAGGTGTCACAGCTCGGGGTGGTCTTCACGGATGAGAGCGACCGATCGGGGTCATGCCAGGAAAGGAGACATGAGTGCGGGACCAGGCTCGGCCAGGGACTCCCCGGAGTCGGTGGGTTTTCGCGGCCGTCCGAGGCCGGTAGCGGTGGCGGTGGGGAGTGCTCGGAGGGCGCCCTCACCGGAGCGATCGCGGCTGCCCACCAGGGACCGGGCAGCGCTTTGGCCGGACCAAATATGGACCCGCTGTGTGTCGCCGTGACGTGTTTCCGGGCTCTTCACGATGCAAAGTGTCTTCGGTGACGCTGACGCGCCGATTGTCGCGCGGCCACCAACAAGGCCGAGGCCTACAACGGGTTCTCCGCCTAGACCCCGGTTCGGCAACCAGGGCGTGATCGCCGAGAACGACCCGGCCGAGCAGGAAAAGTCGGTCAAATGGAACTCGCTGCTGTGCAACCTGATCGTGTTCCAGACCGCGATCGACATGATGGAGGTCATCCGGCAGCTGGTTGCCGGGGGGTGGCAGGTGACCGCTGAGGGTCTGGCCCAGCTCTCGCCCTACCTGACCTCCCACATCCTCCGGTTCGGCGCCTACGCAACCGACGAACTCCACATCCCGCCGGACGTGTTCGACCCCGCGCTGGACGAGGTCGACTTTGGCGGCGAACAGCCCGCGGCCGCGTAGCAGGGCACGGTAACGCAGCAGAGGGTTGGTTTAGCGCCTCTCCCTTGCAGGGCGAAACTGGAGGGCCGAGAATCCTCCATCGCTCACGCAGCACGCGTAACCCACGCAAATGTTCGCGGCCGGCCGCGCTGGTCCGGGATCGGCGCCGGCTCGATGCTGGCGGCAGCGCGGCTGGACCATCCCGGCGCGGGATGCCGACGGGGCGTCGGCGATGCTGTGGGCATGGAGTACGTGTCCAGAGTGCCGCGACCGCCGCTGGACGGGCTGATCGACGACCTTTACTACCTGGAGGGTGCGCCGCCGTACGCCCGGCTGACGCTGCCGCCGATGCCGTCAGCGTTGCTCATCGTCAACCTCGGGGCGCCGTTCCGCATCCGCGCCGGCACCGACATCGAGACGGCCGAGTACGCCGACGGCTGCGTGGTCACCATGCCCACCCGCGCGTTGGAGTTCGGCTCCACTCCGGACCCGGTCCGTTGGCGTGCACTTCAAGCCGTGGGGGCCGGCGCCGTTCCTACCGATGCCCGCGGCCGAGCTGTGTGACCGGCCGGTGACGGTAGAGCAGGTTTGGGGCCGTCCCGCCATTGCTGAGCTGCGAGACCGGCTGGCCACGGCGGACGGACCGCACGAGATGCTGACGCTGCTCGAGGGGGAGCTGATGCGACGGCTGTGCGAGACCGCCGGCCTGGGGCTGGTCCCGCCATACGAGCAGCGTCATCGCGACGACCAGCGGGGCGGTGGCGATCGGCGACCTGAGCGTGGCAGCCGGTGTCAGCACCACTCATCTGGCACAGCGGTTCAAGGAGCTCATCGGCGTCACGCCGAAGCGGCTGGCGCGCACCTACCGCTTCGCCGCCACCGTGTTCGCGATCAACCCCGCCGGACCGATCGACTGGGGCGACCTCGCCGCTGGCGCAGGCTACTTCGACCAGGCCCACTTCGGCCACGAGTTCCGGGCGTTCACCGGGCTCACGCCGACCCGGTACGTCGAAGTCCGGCGGCGGTTCCTGCGCGAACATCCCGGCCACGCGCTGGACGGCTGGCCGCTGCCGGCCGATTGATTTCTTACAAGAGCGACAGCTCACGACACCGCTAATTTGGGGGCACCCCAAAGCAGAGGAGAGCCCCGTGGGCAAGGTGGTCATGTACAGCTCGGTGTCGGTGGACGGCTTCGTCGCGGACGAGAATGACCAGCCCGGACCGCTGTTCGACTGGTTGTCCAGCGGTGACGTCCCGTTGGACGAGAGCGGCGAGTTAAAGGTGTCGCAGGTGTCCTACGACTACACCCGGGCGTACTGGGACCAGATCGGGGCGACACTCGTCGGCCGCCACGTCTTCGACATAACCGACGGCTGGGACGGGAAGCCTCCGGGCGGGATCGACCACGTGGTCGTCGTGACGCACCGGCCGAAGCCCGAGGGCTGGGACCCCGAGGCGCCGTTTCACTTCGTCGACGGCGTCGAGGCAGCCGTGGCCAAGGCGCAGGAGCTTGCGGGTGACCGCATGGTCGAGGTCGCCGCCGGCGAGGTCGGTGGCCAGGTGCTTGCCGCGGGCCTGATCGACGAGGTGCGCATGGACGTCGTACCCGTCGTGTTCGGGTCCGGCAAGCGCTACTTCGGGTCGGTCGACGCGCAGCACCTGTTGGAGGATCCTGACGTGGTGATTCAGGGCAACCGGGTGCTTCACCTGCGCTATCGGGTGCGCCGTTGACCGATCGGAGCGGGTACGCGAAGAAGTCCACTGCGAACGGTGACACAAGATCGGGCCTCCGGCCGCGTTTGCGCATCGCTGTCCCTGGTCGGGCAGCCGACGCCGATCCGCCCGAGCACCTCACCTGCGGCAAGTTCAACTCAAGATCACTGGTTGCCGGTTTCCGTCGTATCTTTGGCCGACCCCCAGGAAGAGCGGCTCTTCACCAATGCAGGGTGTAGTCGGGGTCTGAATGAGTACGTCAGCGGCTCACTTGCTCAGGGTGTGGCCGTGCTTGGCGATCTCGACCAGCGGCCTGGGGACGCCGGCGCTGAGCGACTCGATCAGTTTGACCATCAGCTCGCGGCCCGCGGCTGGGTCGGGGTGCCGGTAGGCGGCGATCATCCGCTGGTAGATGCCCCAGGTGGCCTCGACCTCGACGTGCTCATCGATGGCGAACAGGGCCGTGAGTCGGGCGGCCTGCTTGTCGGTGAGCAGGTCGGCACCGGTGTGCAGGGTTCGCCGGGCACGGTAGAGCGGGTCGTTCTTACGGCCGCGGCGGCCCGGCATTGTGATCCCCTGGTGCTGCGTTTCTTCGAGACTGAACCGCGAACATACTTGTCAACTATTCAGTACCGATACGCGAAAATCCGGCCCCGATAACCAATTGAATCAATTGCGCGTTGGAAACACCGCTGCGTCACGATCGCTCTTCCTCAGGCCAGGCGAGCGCAGCTTCGCGTTCTTGCGGTTGCCGGACGCCAAGGTCGATCTTGAGGTCGGTCCGCAGCTTGCTAAATTCGTCCCGCCGGCCGGTACCCGCGGATCGGGGTCGATCTCGGCGAGCTCCCGGCGGATCAGACGCTGGAACTTCCAACCCAGCTGAAGACTTTGCAGCGACGGCCAGAGGCGGCGATTCCAGCAGCGAGGACCCCCAGGATCAAGGGGATCGCGATGTCTTTCCAGGCCGACACCGAGGCATCATCAAGCACTATCATGGCGCCCCTCCCGATCGCCGTGACGATGCCGGACAGGTCGGATCTTTGGATGGCCTGAAGGCGGCTCTCAGGGGGATTCGACGTACCAGGGTGGGAGTTGTTCTGGGCGGAGGTCTGTGGGGTCGCCGGGGCGGGTGAGGGTCAGGACGGCGCGTTCGATTTCTGGGCGGGCGTTCAGGGCGTCTTCTACTGTGTTGAGGCGTACAGCGACGTCGGATTCCGGGGCGTTGCCGGTGACGTCGACCGCGGCGACCAAGAAGATTTTGTCGGCGCCTACCCATTCCATGTGGAGGAAGCTGACTCGTTCGATGTCGTCGTGGTCGAGGAGGGCTCGTAGGGCGCGGTTGCGGGCGAGTGGGGTTACGGCCTCGCCGGTGAGGAAGTCCATGTTGCGGCTGATCAGGAACAGGGCGACGAAGGCAAGCAGCAGGCCGACCACGATGGAGCCGATCGCGTCCCAGGCCGCGTTGCCGGTGAGTTGGTGCAGGGTGATGGCGAGCGTCGCGATGATGATGCCGATCAGCGCCGACAGGTCTTCGGCGAACACCGCGCGCAGCATGGGGTTCGAGGTGACCTTCAGGTAGCGCAGCGGGCGGAGTCGGCGTTGCGTTGCGCCGGCTCTCGTCTGCCGGAGGGCCTGCAGGAAGGAGATGCCTTCCAGGACGAAGGAGATCGCGAGGACGGCGTACGCCCACACGTACGACGAGTCGTCCGCGTGCGGGTTGCGCAGCGACTGGATCCCGTGCCAGATCGAGACCGCCGCGCCCACGGTGAACAACCCGAACGCCGCGAACATCGACCAGATGTAGCCGACCCGGCCGTAGCCCAGCGGATGAGCCCGGTCGGCGGGCCTGCCGGCCTGCCGCTCACCGATCAGGAGGAAGACCTCGTTGCCGGTGTCCGCCCAGGAGTGCGCTGCCTCCGCCATCATCGATGCGGAGCCGGTGATGACGGCAGCGAATGTCTTCGCGACCGCGATCAGCAGGTTGGCGGTCAACGCGACGACGACGGTCAGGAGGCTCTCGCCACCGGTCGACGCGGCCGTGCCCTGCGAGGTGCTCACGGTACGACCCTAAGCCTCGATCCACCGCGGGTTCAGCAGACACGTGTGGCGGTGGACGCCCGTGGTTGGAGATCGCATCCGCGTCACCGGGGTGGAAGTGTGGCATCCAGAAACGCCAGTACTGCGAGGACGCATCCGGTCCGATCAAGTGGTTGCCTGCGGTGAGGTCGCAGCAGTCGGACCATGACGCCTCGGGTTCTAGGTCGTGGTAGGCGGCCTTTGGCGGCCGTAGACGAAGTAGGTGATCGGAACCATGCCGAGCGAGTTGGTCAGCGCGATGGCTACGGCCCAGGGGACCTTGGACCCTCTGACCTCGGCGGCCGGTCGACGGGCGAGGTCAACCAAGGCGGCGACCTTCAGCGCACTCTCGAGAACACCGCTCACGATGATGAGGAGACGCTTGCGATCACTGAGTTCGTCCCACTTCTGCTTGGCCACCACTCCACGATGCGCCCACCCGACCCACCCTGCAAGCAGCGGGGTCTCAGGCCGGCCTGCGAACCATGAACACGTCCACCGGATCCTCGGCCTCGAGGGTGAATCCGTGCCGCTCGTACAGGCGTCGGGCCGCGCTGCCCTGCAGCACGTTCAGCCGGACATGGACGCCACTGCGGTCGCAGCGCTCCAGCAGTTCGCGCAGTACGCCGGAACCGATGCCGCTGCCCTGTACATGCGGGGCCAGGTAGAAGTGCTCTAGCCAGTAAGCGTCGTCGGCCGGGCGCAGCGCGACGCAGCCGGCCAATGCACCGCCTACCTCGATGACCCAGGTGTGCGCCGGGTCGAACCCGTCGCGCAGCCGCTGCCGGACGCGTTCCTCGTCGTACCGCCCGAGCCGTTCCAGATCCGCTCGCAACACCACGGCACGCAGCTCCGCCAATGGCGCGACGTCCGACACCGACGCCGGCCGAGTAGCCCAGTCCACCACGAGCGCCACGCTACCGCGCGGCGCCACGGTGGGCGTTGGGGGATAGGTTCGGGGCATGGCAGCAGTTCGGCGGCTGGCCGGGGAGACGATTCCGATCGACGTGGCGCGGCGGCTCGCGCTCAACGCGCAGGGGTTTGCGGATCCACCACCGTCGGGACGGGTTGATGTGCGGCAGATTCGCCGGGTGGTTGCACGGGTTGGGGTGCTGCAAGTCGACTCGGTGAACGTGGTTTGTCGTTCGCACTACCTACCGCTGTTTGCTCGGCTGGGGGCCTATTCGCGGGCGACGTTGGATCGGATGGCTTGGGGCAGGGGGGAGCGGGAGCTGTTCGAGCACTTCTGGGGGCATAAGGCGAGTTTGCTTCCGATGGGGGCTTATCCGTTGCTGCGGTGGCGGATGCGGGTGGCAGAGCAGCAGGTGTGGGATGCGGCGCTTGATCCGGAGCTGGCGGTGCCGTGGTCGGTTGTGGCCGGTATGCAGCGGCTGAGTGCGGAGCGGCCGGGACTGGTGGACGAAGTGCTTGCCGTGGTCACCGAACGTGGGCCGGTCACGGCTGGCGAGGCCAGCCCCGACGGGCTGCGCCGCAAGCGGACCGACCCGGATCCGGATCCGAGCACCGGGCGGATGTGGAACTGGCAGGACGCCAAGATCGCCATGGAGTACCTGTTCTGCACGGGGCAGGTCGCGATCGCGGGGCGGCGTAACTTCGAGCGTCTGTATGACCTCACCGAGCGGGTGCTGCCGGCCGCCGTACTCGCCAGGCCTGAGCTCGATGCCGATGAGGCCCGGCGGGAGCTGGTCCGGATCTCGGCGCGGTCGCTCGGTGTCGCGACCGCGCGCGAGTTGTGTGGCGCCGGCGGCGGGCACTTCCCGTTGCCGACGGCAACCGCCAAGCGCGTGATCGGCGAGTTGGTGGAGACCGGCGAGCTGGTTCCGGTACGCGTTGAAGGGGTGTCCCAGCAGAGCTACCTGTGGTCGGCGGCAGAGGATCGACCGGTTCGGGCGCGTGCCTTGCTGTCACCGTTCGACACGCTGATCTGGAACCGCGACCGAACCCAGCGGCTGTTCGACTTCTTCTACCGGATCAGCATCTACACGCCGGCGGCGCAGCGGGTCCACGGGTACTACGTGCTGCCGTTCCTGCTCGGTGACCGGTTGGTCGCCAGGGTCGATCTGAAGGCCGATCGCCGGGAGTCCGCCCTGGTCGTCCCAACCGTCACCGCCGAGCCCGGCGTACCCGATGGCGAGATCGTCGAACCGCTGGCGGCCGAGCTCGAGCTGATGGCCCGATGGCTGGAACTCGACCGAGTACTGATCAAAGCTCCCGGCGATCTGGGGCGGTCCCTCTCCCAAGCCGTCTGACCGGCGGCGAAAAGGTGGTCAGCAGGGGCGGTCGTATTCGACCTGGGGGAGGGGAGTGCCGTCGCCGAAGTCTCGGGGGCGGGTGGCGCCGGTTTCGGTGAAGCCGGATTTCGTGTAGAAGCGGCGAGACTGGGGCGTGTCCCGGAGGGTCCAGAGATGGACCCGGGAGAAGCCGGTACTGCGGAGCGCGCCGAGGGTCTCGGTCATCAGGCGGGGTGCTGCGCCGGTGCCCCATCCCTCGGGGTGGGCGTAGAAGCTGAGGATCTCGGCCTGGCCCGGCCGCTCCGTGGAGGGGGTGCTCCAGGAGAAGGCGAGGGGCCGGCTGTTCAGCGTGGCGAGCAGGATCAGGGCCGTCTCATCGCTGACGCGGTTGTGCCAGCGGGTCAGCCGGGCGGCGATCTCCCCGGTGGCGAAGTCCGGGGTGAACAAGGGGGCATAGGCGGCTTCCCAAGAGGCGGCGTGGACGATGCCGATGGCCTCGCCGTCAGTTGGAGTGGCGCGGCGGACCTCGACCGCGCGGGGCACGTCAGGTTGAGTGGGTCGCAAGGTCATCTGCCGCGTTCTCGGATCAGCGTCCACGACGCCACCATATGCGATCTGGTCGCATTTGGACCAGAGGCACGGGTGCCTCAGGCAGCACGGGTGATGCAGCGGAATCCCAGGTGGGACGTTGCGGTGTCGATCGCCTGCGGCATCCGCGCCGCCGGTCGGTAGCGACGGCAGTAGTTCGGCGCGCAGAGGTGCGAGCCACCCTTCATCACCTTGCGTGGGATGCGGACGTCGTACAGCTGAGGATCGTAGCTCCGCTCTCGATCGCCACCCCGAGGGCTCTCGACGGTGCAGCAGGCATGTGAGGTCTCGGCATGTGCCTGGTACCAGTCGGTCGTCCACTCCCAGACGTTGCCGATCATGTCCGCCAGGCCGTAGCCGTTGGGTGGGAACGACCCGACCGGCGCGGTGCCCACGTAGCCGTCCTGCTTGAGGTTCTGGATCGGGAACTCGCCCTGCCAGGTGTTCGCCATCCACCTGTCGCCGGGGGTGAACTCGTCGCCCCACGCGAACTCGGCGCCCTCGAGGCCACCGCGGGCGGCGAACTCCCACTCGGCCTCGGTCGGCAGCTCCTTGCCTACCCATTCCGTGTACGCGACGACGTCCTCCCAGGCGACGTGCACCACGGGATGGTCCGGTCGCTTCTTGACGGAGGTGCCCGGTCCCTGGGGATGGCGCCAGTTCGCGCCGGGCACATAGAACCACCAGTTGTAGTGATTACCCAGGTCGACGAGGTGGTCCGGAGACTGGAAGACCGTGGACGAGGGCACCAGCATCTCGGCTTTGGCGTTGGGATAGTCGGCGAGGTCGGCGGCGCGCTCGGCAACCGTCACGTAGCGGGTCTTGGCGACGAACCGCGCGAACTGGCGGTTGGTGACGGTGTGACGGTCCATCCAGAAGCCGTCGACAGTGACCCGATGGGCCGGCGCCTCTTCGGGATAGTGCTGATCGGAACCCATCAGGAAGGTCCCGCCGGGGATCCAGACCATGTCCGAACCCGGTCGGCTGTCCGCTCCGCGCGGCGGAACGCCGGAAACCGTCTGACCCGTGGTGTCGATCTCGCCTGCCACGTTCACCTGTCCCTCGTGACTCCGATGTCTCTGCCAGTTTCCCCGGCGCCGCACCGGATCAGACTGTGCCCGCCGGACCTGTGCGGGCATCACCCACTGGGGATGAAGCTACGCCGCCGACCGATGAAGCCTTCCCTGGCCGTCCGGCGTGCCGTAGCAGCGGCGTCGCGTCATCCGGCCTGGGGGATGAATCCGCCGCCGGTACTGGGCAGGCTCAGGGTGTCCAGCTGCCGGCCAAGGAGCGCTCGCATGACAGTTCAACCTACGCAGGGTGGTGCGAACGCGGTTGCGGCCGGGCGGTTGTGGGCCGGTGGGCTGGCTACGGCGGTGATCGCCGGGCTGATCGCGGTTGCCGGGATTCTGCTCGCCCGCGGGGTGTTCGACGTACCTGTGCTCGCGCCGGAGGGCGAGGGCACCTGGGGAGACGCGGACACCTGGACGTACGCCCTGTACTGCGGGTTGGCGGCGCTGGTGGCTACCGGGCTGCTGCATCTGTTGCTGATATCCACGCCTCGGCCGTTCCAGTTCTTCGGATGGATCATCTCGCTGGCCACAGCCGTGGCGGCGCTCGCTCCGTTTGCCACCAGCGGCTCGACGTCATCGAAGATTGCGACCGGGCTCATCAACCTCATCGTCGGGATCGCGATCGGCGCCCTGCTGCCCGGTGCGGCGCGGGCCGCGATGCGGGCACGCGCTGTCGGCCGCTGACGGTTACCCCTCCGGGACGTCGCGGCGGTGGCCGACCGCCCAGGTCTCCGCCTCGTGCAGCGCATGTTCGGTCGATTCGCCGACCAGCTCGGTGGCCTCGAAGACGCTGATCGGTCCGGATACGTCCACCCGGTCGGTACGGTGCAGGAGCTCGGCGAGGCTGTGGTCCACCCCGCTGAGGTACAGCCGGCCGCCTACCGCGTCCAGGGCGGCGGCGTAGTCGGCGACCACCTTGACGAACGTCGCACCGACAGATGTCCGGCCACGAAGCCGGAGTACCACAGCGGGTGCCTCGGCGCCGGTCGGGTCGGGCAACTTGGCCCCCAGGGTCCGGGCACCGGCGTACAGCAGGCTGCCGTACACGTCGAGCACGGTCGCTTGGTGGCTGGGCAGCCGCTCGGGGGGCGGGTGTTCGGTCCATCGGCCGCCGCCGACGGATTTCAGCTCGACGACCTTGAGATCCATCGCCTCCTGGTTGAGTTGCAGCAGTAGCGACAGAGTCACCCCGATGCCGACGGCGGCGGCGACCGGCAGGAACAGGGTCGCGCAGAAGGTGGAGATAATCGCGATCTGAGAGGTCGGGCCGGTGCGCAGGATCGTCCTCAGCTCACCTGGCCTGAGCGATGCTGCGGCGGCGAAAATGAGCACCGCCGCCAGCGTCGGCAGGGCGACAAGTCCGACCACGCCGGAGAAGGCCGCGAGGATCACCAGCATCCACAGGCCTGAGAAGATCGCCGCCCACCTGCTGCGGGCGCCGACCGTCTGGTTCAGCGCGGTCTGGCCGACCGAGCCGCCGACCGGTTGACCGCGGAAGAAGCCGGCCGCGAGGTTGCCGACGCCCTGGGCGATGAAGTCCTGGTTCGGGTTCGAGACAGTCCCGTCCCGGTTCGGCGCGGCCTCGGCGACCCCGCTGCCCTGGACGAGGACGATGGCCGCGACGGCCAGTGCCCCCGTGACCAGTGGCAACGACAGCAGGCTGAGGTCCGGCAGTTGGGGCACCGGGATGCCGCTCGGGATCTCCCCGGCGTCCTCCACACGTGTCACCGAGTCGGCACCGGCGATCGCCACAGCCACAGTCGGGACGACCAGCGCGACCAGCGCGCTCACCGTTGCCAGCCGGGTCCGCGACAAGCCGACGAGGATGGCGAGCGCCGCGAGCCCGGTCAGCAGGGATGCGATGTCGATCCGGGATGGATGGATCAGGACGTCGACCGCCTTCGCCAGCGCGAAATCTCCACTGGCCTCCGCGCCGGTGAGGTCGGGAATCTGGCCGAAGAAGATGTTGGCCGAGACCCCGGTCAGGAAGCCGATCATGACCGAGTGCGACACGAATCGCATGTAACGCCCCAGCCGCGCGATCCCCGCCACGATCATCACCACACCGGCGATGATCGTCAGCAGGAACAGGGCTTGGGGCCGGTCCGCGGCTGCCACCCCTTCCAGGGCCGATCCGGCCGCCAGCGCCGCGGCCGAGGTCGTGGTGATCACCATGAGCCGGGTGCTCGAGGACAGCCCGCCCGCGATCGGACCGGCGAAGCTCGCATACAGTCCGTGGATCGGGTTCACGCCGACGAGTACCGCGGCTGCCATCCCGTCGGGCACGCTGCTGATCGCGCGCGGGAGACCGGCGACCACATCGGCGCGCAGGTCCCGCCGCTCAGGTCGCACCGACCGCAGCCAACGGCCTACGGGGAGTGCGCTCACACCGGGTTGCCTCCTTCAGCTGAGCCCACCTCGAAGCGCCGGAGGTCCGGCGCGGCGCGTCCGCTCGTTTCGAGCGCCGGCCGGCCTAGTCGGTCAGTTGCTCGAGCGCCACGACGGTTGCGAGCAAGAGGGCCTCGTCCTCGTCCGGGGCTATCTCTATTCCGTAGGTGTCGCGGACCCGGAACCATCGCTTCGAGATGTGTGCCACCGTGTCGCCGTCGCGTTTGATCTCGTACTCGTGGTCGACGATATTCCCGTGGGCCTTGAGGTCCGGCCCGTCCTCCACGTCGATGGCGAAGCGGTCGCGGATACCTACGAGTGCCTTGTGGACCGTCGCGACCTTGTGGCCGTCGCGCTCGATGGCGACCTTGTCGCGCACGCTGAGCTTCCGTTCCTGGATCTTCGCGACCTCGCGGCCGGACATGTCTTCGAGCACGAACGTGTCGCGAAGTCGCAATGCTTTCCCGTTCACTTTGTACGCGCGGGCGCCCTCGCCGTCCTCGATCCAGAAGTCGTCACCGATCGACGCCAGTTTCGTCCTCATCCGGTACCGACGCGGTTCGACGTCGTTGCCACGCCTTCGTCGCAGGATTCCCATGACCGAGCTCTCCTCACCTCGAGGACTGGTTGTCGAGCCTAGGTGCCGGCTCTCACCGGGACCTCATCCTGGAGGGACGATGCGACCGGAGCGGGGTGGGGCAGGTCGTCCGCCAAGGGTGAAGCGGGGCGCGTACGCCGGGCCTAGTGTCGAGAACATCCGGGTAGGCCGGACGATGGCGGAGGAGTGAGCGGCGATGATCCAGGACGAGACAGGCGAGCTGGAGACCGGCTCGGGTTGGATGGTGGGCGGGCTCGCTTTCGCCGCCTCCGTGATGGTCATGGTCGGGTCCTTCTCGATCGTCGCCGGCATCGCCGCGATCTTCGACGACGGCTACATCGTCGTCAGCCGTCGCTACGCGTTCGATCTCGACACGACGGCGTGGGGCTGGATCCACCTGGTGCTGGGCATCGCCATCGTGGTGACCGGCTTCAGTCTGTTCGCCAATCAGGCCTGGGCTGGGATCGTCGCGCTCGTGCTCTCCGTGGTGAGTGCGGTCGACCACTTCTTCTTCATTCCCTACGCGCCGTTCTGGTCGATCCTCATCATCGCGCTCAACGTCTGGGTCATCTGGGCGCTGACCCAGGCCCGCAAGATCCGCGGCTGACCGCGCCGGCATTCACTCCGGGTTGCTCTCGCGGGACCGCCTGGAGACCTGGGCGATGCGGGTCGGGCCGGTGACCAGTGCCCGCCGCCACGGGACAACGCCCTCGATCTCCACCTCCAGCGAGAAGCTGAGGATGGTGCGGATCAGCACGATCACGCCCAGGACGGTGACATTCTCGAGCGTCGGGGCCACTGCCACAGTGCGGATGAGATCGGCGGCCACCAGCACCTCCAGAGCCAGCAGGAGCGCCGCCCCGAACGACTGCCGTAGCGTCGCGAATGCCTCACTGCCGTCCTTCGTTCGCCGCCACACGGCCGCGGCCAGCACGACCGACCATACGAACCCGAGCGACAGAATCACCGCGCCCAGACCCTCGAACACCTCCGCCGCCTGGTCCATCACCTCGGAGAACGTCACCGCAGCTCCACACCCCCTGGTCTGGCGGAGTCGGCGCGACCCGCAGTCAACGCAAACTACCTCAACCGCGGACAGCGTCCGCTCAACGCCGTCAGGAGCGCTTCATCCTTGGCGGAGGAGGCTCCGCGGATCTCTGCGGATTAGGTTGAATTCGCCGCTGCAGTCCGGAGGTGAGTCCGCCCTCTGGTGCGGTGGTGGAAGTGACCTTGCAGACGAGGAGCGGGTTGTGACTGAGACCAGCAACGTGACGAGAGACGAAGTTGACGAGCTGGGGCCGGTCGACTGGATCGTGGTCGAGTTCCCGGGAAGCAAGTTCAAGGGTGAGATCGCGCCGGAACTGCAAGCCCTCGTGGAGCGCAACATCGTGCGCGTCCTGGATCTTCTGATCATGAGGAAGGACGAGGACGGCACCCTGGAGGCCTTCGAGCTCTCCGAACTCGATGACCCTGAGCTGGGCGCATTGCGTACCTACGAGACGGAGCTGGCCATGCTGCTCAGCGAGGACGACGTGACCGCGATCGCCGCCGCAGTGGAGCCGGGAAGTACCGCGGCTGTGCTTGTCTGGGAGAACACTTGGGCAGCACCGTTCGGGTCGGCCGTGCGTCGGGCCGGCGGACAACTGGTGGCCAGTGGACGGATCCCGATCCAGGCCCTGCTGGCAGTCATTCAGGAAGACGACGAAGAACTTGCCAAGGAAGGCAGCTGAAATGGGTATCGCACGACGACGGATGCGCCGCGCTGGTGTGGTCGGCGCCCCCGTGGCGCGAGTGGCAACCACGGCCGCGACAGCTGCCGTGGTCGTCCACGGGGTCAACCGCCGACAGGACCGGCGAGGGGATCGCCGAGACGACCGCCAGGACCGTCGGGACTGAACTCACGGCTGGTCGCTTCGACGGGGTGACGGGGACTCCGGAGAATGGTGGGCGAGGCGTCGTGAACGGGGGCCGGCGCCCGCCTCTTCGTCGGCCTGCTCGAGACGGACGTAACGGCTGCCGAGAGGACCGGCCGTGACACCGTGGAGCACCACACTCAGCAACACAGTGAGCGCGACGACGGAGACGGCCTGCTCGACCACCGGGATCTCGCCGAGCTGCTCGATTGCCAGCAGCGCGAACACGATCGATGCCAGGCCGCGGGGTCCGAACCATCCCACGAACAAGACGGTCGTGCGGTCCAGCCCCGTTCCGAGCAGGGACAAGGCGACCGGAACGATGCGGACCACGGTCAGACTCAGTACGGCGTACGCGAGCAACGTGAGGTCGAAGTTGTGCATGGCGATCGGCACCAGCGCGGCTCCGAACAGGAACCAGACGGCGAGTGCCAGGACCTCACCGAGAAGCTCTGGTGGCTCGACGACGCTGTCCGTGTCGACAATCTCCTCGTCCAGAGCTGCTCTGAAGGCGATGCCGGCCACGAATGCCGCGATGAATCCGTTGCCGCTGAACGCGACGGCGAGGGCGAAGCTGGCGAGTGCGGCCGCAAGTGTTCCGAGCCGGCGGGCGCCGGTGGTCATCCAGCGCCGTCGAGAGCCGACCGTCATGAGCCTGGCGCTCGCTGCCCCGACGGCCAGGCCGACGATGACACCGACGGCGAGCTCGAGCAGCGCGCCGCCTCCGTGATCGGAGACGCCGTCGTGACTTTCCACCCCGAGCTGGCCGGCGGCGACAGCCAGCGAGAAGGTGACGACCGGTGTGACGATGCCGTCGTTGAGTCCACTTTCCACATTGAGTGCGCGACGCAGGCGCATGGGGATCCGGCGGTCGTTGATCACCTGTGCGCTGAGAGCGGCGTCAGTGGGAGCCAGCGTGGCGCCCACGAAGCCCGCCAGCGCCCAGGTGAAATCGTCGAAGAGCCAGGCGGCCAGGAGAGAGCCCAGGACCAAGGACAGGGGGAGGCCGATCGCCAGCAGCCGGCCAGGTAGGCGAATGTCTCGTTTCAACCTCGAGAGGTTGACTCTCGCAGCGTCCGAGAACAACAGGAGCGCCAGAGCCAGCTCCGCGATCAGATGGACGGACGGGGCCTCCACGTCGACCGAGAGAGGGCCCCAGTCAGGGTTGCCCAGTGCGTAGCCGGCAACGGCGAACACCAGCGGGCCGGTGATGTTGCGGCGGGCCAGGAGGCCAGAGGTGACCGCCCACACCAGGATGAGGAGTGTGAGCACCGCGAACGTGGCCTCGGTCACCGCCCCGCCTCCGTTTCGAGATGTTCGAACCGGCGCGCGGCCGGCCGTTGAACCGGGACCATGACTCACCTCCCGCGGCGTCCGTCCGTTCAACCTATTGCCCGGGGTTCCTGGTCGCCTCATCCGGTCGGGGTGAGGATTGTCGCCGGCGAAACCAGTGATCCTGAACCCAGCAACTCGCTGAGGAGATCATCATGTCGGACACAAGCGATGGTTCGCCGGCCGCGCGACACCTGCCACCCCAGGCTGCGACCGGGCGGTCGGATCCGGAGCCCACCGGGTGGGTCGGCTGGATCGTCTTCGCCGGAATCATGATGATCGTCGTCGGCGGCCTGCACATCTTCCAGGGGTTGGTCGCCCTGTTCGACGACGACTACTACCAGGTGGGGAACAACGGCCTCACCATTCATCTGGACTACAACGCCTGGGGCTGGACCCACGTGATCTTCGGCGTGCTGGTCTGCGCTGCCGCGATCGGTCTCCTCGCCGGGCAACTGTGGGGCCGCATCGCCGGCGTCGTTCTGGCCGTCCTGAGCATCCTGGTGAACGTGGCCTTCCTCGCGGCGTACCCGATCTGGTCGACGATCGTGATCGCGATCGACATCCTGGTGATCTGGGCCCTGACAGTCCACGGCCGCGAGGTGCGTTCGTCGAACGCCGGCTGGTGACCTCAGCCCGGATTGCGAGCTCGGCGGCTAGCCGACGACGCGCTCACCGGTGTTCTCCACCGGTGGAAGATCCGCCGAGGTCTCCGCGGGGTCGGTGTCTTCGGCAGGCTCCGGGAGTTGGCCACCCGAGATGAGCCCGCCGAGCCAGCGGGTGGACGGGTCGGCATCGATGAGCACCGACTTCACCAGCAGTGACGCCGGGATGGCGAGTACGGCGCCCACCGGGCCGAGGATCCAGGCCCAGACGATCAGGGACAGGAAGCTGAGCGTGGTGGACAGACCGACCGCATCGCCGACGACCTTCGGCTGGATGATCGACTGGATGATGAAATTGATGACGCAGTAGGCAGCGATCACCCACAGCATCGTCGCCACCCCCTGGTCGAGCAGCCCCAGCAGCGCGGGCGGAACGACGCCGATGAAGAATCCGACGTTCGGGATGTAGTTGGTGATGAAGGCGAGCAGGCCCCACAGCCAGGGGAGCGGGATGTCCAGCAGGTAGAGGACCCCGACGTCGATCGCGGCCACGACGAACCCGAAGACGGTGCAGACGATCAGGTAGCGCGTGGTTCCCCGGGCGAAGCCGGACAGGGCGTTGATGATGTCCGGTCTGTCTCGCCCGGCTTCGCGGAGACGGTCCGGGAACTGGGTGGCGTCCAGGGCCATGAAGAACAGCACTATGACGACGAAGCTGAGATCGGACAGCGTCCCCACGAGTCCGGAGAGCAGGCTCTGGAGCAGGTCGAAGAACTTGCCCAGATCGAGCTTCTCCAAGGCCGCCTGGAGTTGCTGCTCTCCCACCCCGTGGTCCGCCAGCCAACCGCGCGCGTCATCGACCAGCTCGGCGAACTTGTCCTGGTACGTCGGCAGCAGGGTGGCCAGTTTGGCGACCGAGTAGGCCACGGCGGCTGCCATGCCGAGGAGGAAGACGTTCACGGTCACCAGCGCGATCAGCGCGGCGAGCCAGGTTCGAACGCCTCGTCGGACCAGCAGGCGGCGCAGTGGACTGACGGCGATCGTCAGGACCAGCGCGAGAAAGACGGGGCCGATGATGTCGGAGAAAGTTCGGATACCCATGACCGCCAGGACGGCACCTCCCGCCCCGATGAGAACGACGACTCCCCGGGGAAGCGCCCAGGAGTCACCCGTCGGCGCCGGAGCCGGCGCCGACGTCGCCGCCGGCAGCTGACCGTCAGGTGGTTCCAAGGAGCCTGCAGTCATTCTCGAAACCCCTTTCCCGACCGGTCCCGGGCTTCGAAGATCGCTCACATCGCGACCGGCAGCATCACCCGCCCCGGATGATCCTGGCGGTGGCTGTCTCCTCGAGAGCGGTTCGGCGCCGCTGCCCCGGGTCATCCGGTTGGGGTGAGGCGTTCGGCGGACGGCTGCGGGAGGCTGCCGGTGATCCCGTGTCATCGACATGTCCGCCACCACGGCGACGACAGACAGCGGCGCCGTGAGGAGGCCGGATGGAAGACGGGTCGAGTGCTCGCGCGCCGAAGTCGGACCAGGGAAGGCAGCCGTCCGACTACGCCGGGGCGATCTACGGATCGCTGCTGGCCGCATCGGTCGTCGCCGGCACCAGCCCGGGCCATGAGCCGGCACCCGTAGGCCAGTTGATCGTCCTGCTGCTCGCGACCGGCGTGGTGTTCTGGCTCGCCCACGTCTACGCGGCGATGGTCGGCGAGCGGTCGGCCGAGTTGCTGTCCCTGAGCAAGTACCGCGCCTCTGCGAGGCGGGAATGGCCGATCGTGCAGGCCGCAGTACCACCCGCCGCCGCGGCGGGTGTCGGCGCGCTTCTCGGTCTGTCGGACGCGGGAGCCGCGTGGCTGGCGCTCGCGGTGGCGGTGGGATCCCAACTGGCCTGGGCCCTGTACGTCGCGGCCAAGGCGGGGGCCACCCGGTGGGGCATGGCCGTCTCCGGCCTCGTCTATCTCGTGCTGGGTCTCCTGATCGTCGCACTGAAGGCACTCTTGTCGCACTAGTCGTCCGCCAAGGGTGACGCGGGCCTGGCAACCGCGGTCCTAGGGTCGATGGGCACCCGACGTTCGTCGAGGGCCGAGCAGGAGGGGTGGGCTCACAGATGACCCAAAACCACGGCATCGAGCCGCAGGCCGAATCGGGCTGGGCCATGACCGGTGTCGCGTTCGCCGCCGCGATGATGTTGATGATCGGCCTGTTCCAGGTGATCGCCGGCCTCGCCGGGATCATCAACGACGAGTTCTTCGTGCCCGTCAGGGGTTACGCGTTCCATCTGGACATCACCGCCTGGGGCTGGCTGCACCTGGTCCTGGGCCTGGGCATGATCGTGGTGGGCATCGGTCTGTTCTCCCGGGCTGTCTGGGCGGGCGTGATCGCCGTGTTCCTGACGGTGCTCAGTGCCATCGACAACTTCTTCTTCATTCCCTATGCGCCGTTCTGGTCCCTGCTCCTGATCGCTCTCGACGTCTGGGTGATCTGGGCCCTGACACGTCCGCGCGCGCTCCGCACCTGACGGCGGGGTCACCATGTCCGTGCCCGCGGCCCGCCTCGGTGATCTCGGCCGGATCCTCGCCACCTGGATCACATCGGTCCTGGCTCTCGCCTTCGCCGCGGCCGTGCTCCCCGGCCTCAAGTTCAGTTCGTTCCCGCAGTTGCTCCTCGCGGCGGCGGCGACGCTGGTGGTCGGTGCTCTGGTGCGTCCACTGCTGGTCGTCGCCAGTGCGGCAGTGGGCTGGCTCGCGGTGCTCCTGCTCGCGGTGCTCGGACAGGCAGTGATTCTCGCTCTGACTCTCACCCTGATCCCAGGGGTTGAAGCCGACTCGTTCTGGGTGGTGCTGGCGGCCGCCTGGATCGCGGCGGCCGCGGCGACGGTCGTGGCGTGGTTGTGCACCTCGGGCACGCCTGAGGCGTTCACCGCTGCGCTGGTACGCCGGACCCGGCGGCGACGCCAGGAGGTCAAGGATCCGGAGGCTCCCGGTGTCATCTTCGTCCAACTGGACGGAGTGCCCTTCCCGGTCATGCAGTGGCAGCTTCTCGCCGCCACGCTGCCCACCGTGGGTCGCTGGATCCGCAACGACGGGTATCGCCTGGTCGAGTGGACCCCGGTGCTCCCGCCGACCACACCGGCCAGCCAGCTGGGGATTCTGCACGGCCGCATCGACGGAGTACCGGCGTTCAGATGGTACGACCGGCAGCTGGGGCGGGTGCTGGTGGCCAACCGGGCCGCCGATGCCACCGAGATCGAACGCCGCGCCTCCGACGGCCGCGGTCTGCTGGCCGACGGCGGGGTCAGCATCTCGAACCTCTTCAGCGGTGACGCCGAACGAGCAATGCTGACGATGAGCAAGATGCAGCTGGCCCGTGGCACGGCAGACACCCGGCGCCGCGTCGCCTGGTACCTGGCCAGGCCCGACGGTTTCGCAGGCAGCTTCTTCGGCGCGCTCGCGGAGATCGGCCGGGAGCGGTTCGAGGCACGCCGTCAACGTCGTCGCGACGTTCAACCACGCCAGCACCGCGGTTGGCTCTTCGCCGGCATGCGCGCTGTCACGAATGTCGTACTGCGCGACCTCAACACGGCTCTGGTCGCGGAGGAGATGATCCGCGGCACCCGGGTCGTCTACGTGGACTACGTCGACTACGACGAGGTGGCTCACCACGCCGGCGCCCTTCGGCCCGAGTCGTTGGCCGCCCTGGACCGGCTCGATCACGTACTCGCCTGTCTGGAGGCTGTCGCCGCGGCAGCACCCCGGCGGTACCGGCTGGTCGTCCTGTCCGACCACGGCCAGTCCCAGGGAGCGATCTTCGCCGACAAGTACGGCGTCGACCTCGCCGCTGTCTGCTCGCAGCTGACCACAGCCCGGGTCGAAGCGGTCGAGCAGTCCGTCGAGGGCTGGGGGCGTGTCAACGGTCTGCTGGCCGATCTGTCCGGAGCTGACACCAACACCGGACGGATGGCCAACGGCGCCGCGCAGCGCGTGCAGCGCCACTCCGCGCCACCGGAGGTGACGGCCGGCTCGGAGCTGGTCGTGCTCGGTTCGGGCAACCTCGGCCTGGTGTACGCCGCATCGGAACGCCGGTTGACGATGGAGGACATCACCGATCGCTGGCCTCCTCTGATCCCCGGACTGGTGAACCACGAGGGGATCAGCTTCATCGCGGTGCTGAGTTCGGAGTACGGCCCCTTGGCCGTCGGGCCGGACGGCGTGAACCAGCTCTCCGACGGGAAGGTGACCGGCGAAGACCCGCTGGCGCCGTTCGGGCCGCTGGTTCGGGCGGACCTGCTGAGGGCGGCGTCGATGCCGGAGGCACCTGATCTCTACGTGAACAGCTCTGTCGACCCGGACAGCGGGGAGGTCTCGGCGTTCGAAGGTCTGGTCGGCAGCCATGGCGGACTCGGCGGGTGGCAGGGACGGGGACTGCTCCTCGCCCCGTCCGATCTGGTAATCCCCGACAAGCCGATCCGCGGCGCGGACGAGCTCCACCGTGTGCTGGTCGGCTACCTCGAGCAGCTCGGACAGCGCAGCGGGATCACCCGCGACGCAGCCGAGGTCTGAGATGCCGGCCGAGCGGGTTGCCGCACTAGCGGAAGGCCGCCCAGGAGGCGGGCACGTCCGCACCACCCTCTTCGGCGGTCCGGGTGTCGAAGCGCACGTAGCCGGCGTGCGGCATGACCTTGCCGGCGACCAGCGCGTGGCCCTGCTGGAAGGTCGTGGCCCGATCGAGCAGTCCGGTGGGCACGAACAAAGGATCTGGCTCGTACTGCGCTGGCTCCATCTGTCACGTGTATCACCGTGGGTCCGACCAAGGCTCACCCATAGCGGATGAGCAACCACAGCGGCCAGGAAGCAACACTCGACCCGGAGGCGTGACGATGATCGACCAGAGCGCCGGGCAGTGGTTCCTCAGTCCGGAGGAGCGCGGCAACCCCGGCACGGATATCGACCGGATGGGGGACGTGGACGGCTCCTGGGTCGAGGGCAACCTGGTCCGGCCGCTGATCCACGGCGCGACCTACTTCCGCCGGCTGTACGAAGAACTCTGTGCGCTCCGGCCCGGAGACCACGTCTACTTCACCGACTGGCGTGGCGACTCCGACGAGAAGTTGCTGCCCGAGGGCCCCTCGGTCGGCACTGTGCTGGCCGATCTGGCCAGGTCGGGGATCGAGGTCAGGGGGTTGCTCTGGAGATCGCACTCGGACCACCTGAAGTTCAGCGCCCGGGAGAACCAGCGGCTGGGGACGAAGCTCAACCGGGCCGGCGCCGAGGTCCTGCTCGACCAACGCGTCCGGCGGATGGCCTCGCACCACCAGAAGCTGTTCGTCATCCGGCACAAGGGCCGACGGGAACTCGACGTGGCGTTCGTCGGCGGTATCGACCTGTCGCACCAGCGGCGTGACGATCGCGAGCACCGCGGGGATCCGCAGCAGGCGCCGATGGACCGCCGGTACGGCGACCAGACACCGTGGCACGATGCGGCGCTGGAGTTGCGGGGACCGGTGGTCGGCGACCTGTTCCGCACCTTCGTCGAACGGTGGGACGACGGGCACCCGCTCGATCGGCGGACGCCGTACCGGATGATCGTGCAGCGGCTGGCCCGGATGCCGCGCCATCCGAAGTCACTGACCGAGGAGTTCCCCGATCCGCCCAAGACCGGGCCGCACGCAGTACAGGTACTGCGAACCTATGCCTACAAGCACCCCGGCTATCCGTTCGCGCCGCTGGGGGAGCGGAGCATCGCCCGTGCTTATGGCAAGGCCTTCGGCAACGCGCGCAAGCTGATCTATCTGGAGGACCAGTACCTGTGGTCCGAGCTGATCGCCCAGGACATCGCGGATGCCCTGGAGCGTTCTCCCGAGCTCCGGGTGATCATCGTCGTGCCGCGCTACCCTGCCAACGACGGTGCGCTGAGCGGGCCGCCGGCGCATTTCGGTCAGTTGCGGGCGGTGCGGATGCTGCGGCGTACCGCGCCGGGGCGGGTCGGGATCTACGACCTGGAGAACAAAGCCGGGGCGCCCATCTACGTGCACTCCAAGATCTGCATCGTCGACGACATCTGGTTCACCTGCGGCTCTGACAATTTCAACCGCCGCTCCTGGACCTCTGACAGCGAGCTCACCTGCGCGGTGCTGGACACTACTCCCGACGACCGGCACTCGGTTGCCGACGGCACCCGTCGACTGGCTCGGGACCTGCGGCTGGAGGTGTGGTCCGAGCACCTCGGCCTGCCGCGCGAGGATCTGGCCGGGCTCGATCTGGACGCCGGCTTCGAACTCTGGCGGTTGACCGCGGCGAGCCTCGATGCGTGGTGCGCCGGTGGACGGAAGGGTCTACGGCCACCCGGGCACATCCGCCCGCACGAGCCGGGACACCTGACCCGGCTGCAGGCGCTCTGGGCGCAACCGCTCTACCGGCTGATCTACGACCCGGACGGCAGACCGCGCCGGATGCGTCGCCGAAGGGAGTTCTGAGATGAGTGTCGAGGTGGTCTTCTGGACTGTGGTGCTGGCGCGGTTCGCGCTGCCGTTGCTGATCCCGCTGTTCCCGTTGCCGGCGATCATCGGCTGTCTGCTGCTCGACGGTGTCGACCAGACGATCTTCCAGACCTTCGGCTACGACCCGCCGTTCTACCAGAGCTACGACAAGGCGATGGACGTCTTCTACCTGTCCGTGGCCTATCTGGCCAGCCTGCGGAACTGGACCAACCACGCAGCGGTCCAGGTGAATCGCTTCCTGTTCTTCTACCGCCAGATCGGCGTGGTCGCCTTCGAGCTCACCGGTCTGCGGTGGCTGCTGCTGGTGTTCCCGAACACCTTCGAGTACTTCTTCATCGCCTACGAAGGAATCCGGACCCGGTGGAATCCCGCGCGGTACGGGCTCAAGTTCTGGGTGGTCGTCGCCGGTGCCATCTGGATCTTCGTCAAGCTGCCGCAGGAGTACTGGATCCACATCGCCCAGCTCGACCTGACCGACACGATCCGAGACGTCTCCTGGTTCCTCCCGGTGCTCGTGCTCGCCGTGCTCGTCCTCGCCGCGATGCTGTACTTCGTCGTCCGTCCGCGACTGCGACCTGCTGACTGGTCCTGGCGGTTCCGCGCGGACCCGCTGCCGGTCGAGATCGACGAGGCCCACGAGCGGGCGGCGTACCAGGCCGCACATCGCAAGGTCTTCGACGGGACGGCGCTGGAGAAGACGTTCCTGATCGGGCTGATCAGCGTGATCTTCGGGAACGTCCTGCCCGGGGTCGAGGCGAGGCCCTTCCAACTGTTCCTGGCGATCGCGTTCTTCGTCGTCATCAACTCGGCGATCGGTCTGTGGTCGGCAAAGCGCGGCTATTCGTGGGACTCCGTCCTGATGTCGTTCGGGGTGGTCTTCGGGACGAACGTCGTGCTGGTCGTGGTCACCGATGTGCTGACGTCGCGCCGGGAGGACCACATGTCGCTGGTCGACACGCTCTTCTTCGTCCTCCTCTTCAGCGTCCTGACCACGCTCTACGACCGCTACCGCCCGGTCAGCGACTTCCGTGCCGCCGCCGCTGAGCGGAAGGAGGCGGAGCACTGACGGTGCCGGACCTCAAAGGGCTCGCGCAGCGGCTGGAGGAGACGTTCCCCGGCCGCTGTGCCAGGTCCTTCCTGCGCTTGAGGGGTATCGACAGGGCGATGGTGATCTCCTCCCAGGCGCTCACCGCCCTCATTCCCTTGCTGCTCCTGGTGTCGACGCTCGCGCCGGCGAGCCGCCGCGACGTGGTTTCAACAGCGCTCATCCGGAGATTCGAGCTCAAAGGCGACGCCGCCGACGCCGTCCGGGAGGTGTTCGCCCAGCCTGTCGGTGCGTCGAGCGTCGGTGTCCTGAGCATCGTGATCCTGGTCTTCTCCGGGGTCTCCCTCGCCCGCCGGATGCAGCGGATGTACCAGGACGCCTGGCGGCTCGAGCCTCTTCCGGGTGTCCGCGGCTCGTTCAACACGTTCCTCGGCCTGGGCGCCCTGCTGCTGGATATCGCGTTGCTCTACCTCGCGCGCTCACTTGTGCGGGCGCTGCCACTGGAATGGCTGCTCGGCGTTCCTGTCTCGCTGGTGACCGGCCTGTTGCTGTGGACCTTCATCCCGTGGCTGTTGCTCGACGGCCGCGTTCGCTGGCGGAGGCTGATCCCCACCGGAGCCGTGGCGACCTTGTGCAGCGGTGTCTACGGCGTCGCGTCCACCATCTACATGCCGCGGATGATGGAGAGCTACAGCGAGCGGTACGGCCTCTTCGGTGTCACGTTGGCACTGGTGGGGTGGCTGCTGTCCATCGCGCTCATCGTGGTCGGTGCGACCGTGGTGGGCGCCGAGTTCGATCGCAGCCAGGGGTGGTTCGCCCGCCGCGTGCGCTCCTGGCTCGGCGTGGAGGCGGAACCCGAAGACCGCGCCGTCCAGGTGTGAGCCCCGCGGAACTTCCCCCGCCAGGGGTGATGCCGCGCCACGATGATGCGCAGATCATGGTGGGGTGGGTACTACAGAGCAATCCGTGAACCCGCCTGACGCGCCGCCGACGAGCCGAGACGCGATCCTCGTGCTCGACGCGGCAGTCGGGGCCACCCTGCTGGCTGCGGCCACCGCGCGGATGGTCGGGCGCCGGGCCCGGGGAGTCGTCAAACCGGTCGCCGTGGTGTTCCTGCGGCCGCCGATGCTGACGGAGCGGTACCAAGCGGGCACCTACCTGGACGCCCTCGCACGACAGGGTGTCCGAGGGCGCGGCGAAGTGGAGCGCCAGGTTTCCGCGTTGCTCGACAAAATGGTCCCCCCGCTGGTCGCCGCAGTAGTCCAGCGGATCGACCTGGGGCAGCTCGCCGAGGGCGTGATCGCGGAGATCGACCTCGCCGAGATCATCCGCCAGTCCACCGGTTCGGTTGCCTCCGAGACCGTCCGCGGGGTACGCATGCAGAGCATCTCCGGCGATGAGGCGGTCGGCAACGCAGTGGGTCGGCTGAGGGTCCGGTTCAGCCGGAAGGCAACTCCCAAACCTCCGACGGCTGAGCAGCCTCCGGCGGAACCCGCGTCGGCGGCTGAACCCGAGATGACCGCCACGTAGAGATGACGATGGACGAAGTCGTCCCGATCGTCCCGCGGGAGGCCCGCCCCTACCAGGGACGGCGAGCCGGCCTGGTGACGCGGCTGATCGCCGGCGTGATCGACGGGGTGCTGGTGGTGGTCTCGTTGCTGGTCGGCTATGTGGGCGTCAACGGACTGATCTTCCTGTTCGATCCCCGCGGCTTCCAGTTCAGTGAGGCCTCGCCGATCCTGAGCGTCGCGGCGGGCCTGGTCCTGCTCGTCCTCTACCTCACCGTCGCATGGTCCACCATCGGACGGACCTACGGCTGCCAGGTTATGGGGCTCCGGGTCGTCAGCCGGCGGGGAGAGCGGCTGCGGCCGCTCGTCGCCCTGCTGAGGGCCGTCCTCTATGTCATGTTCCCGATCGGGCTGTTCTTTTGTGCCGGCGGCGTCGGGCGCCGCTCACTGCAGGACCTCGTACTGCGGACGTCGGTCATCTACGACTGGCTGCCTCGTCATCCGTGACGGGGGGATCACCTGCTTCGGCCGGTGTCGACTACGCCTCGGGCCGTGACGGCAACAGGCCCAGCTCCCAAGCTCGCCGGACGGCTTCGTTGCGTCGCGAGGCGCTCAGCTTCCGCAAGATGCTCCGCACGTGGCTGCGGACCGTGTTGACCGAGACGTACATGGCACCGGCGATCTCTTCGGTGGTCAGCAGCTCGGCGAGGTACTCCAGCACCTCGTGCTCCTTGCTGGTCAAGGAGGCGGTGACGACCAGTTCGGGTCGGATCCGGCTCGACGGATCGACAGCGTGGTCGCGCCGTGGTCCCGGCGCGCGGAGCCAGGGATGACGCCTCATCAGTTCGCCGGTTGGCTGGAGCAACCTTCGCAGCGATGGCGGCGCCTCCGAGAACGGACGGCGGAGGTGCTCGGGCGCAGCCAGTCTCAAGGCGCGCTCGACATAGAGCCCGCTGCGGCCGGTGTCGCCGGTGCTGATCGATAGCGCGGCCTGAACCAGCCAGCTGTCGACCTGAGTCTCCAGGGGTGCGTGCTGCGCGGCCGAAGGTGGCAGAGCCGGACCCTGCTCGCCGGTCTCGGTAGCAGCTCGTTGCAGCACCAGGATCGATTCGACCTGGTCGCGGCCGGCCGAATGCTCGATCACGGCGATGGCCTCGCGTGGCAGGTTCTGAGCCACGAGCAGCTTCGCCTCGTCCACGATCAGGGACTGGCCGAGCCAGCCGTCGTGCTGTACGCCGTAGCTGTTGCTCGCGGCCCGCAGTTCGGCGCTCGCGAGACCGGTCTCTCCACCGGCATGGAGCAGTCGGGCGCGGACCAGGGCAAGCGCAGCTGCCACCACGCGGGCGTCCTGGGTGGGGGTGGTGGCCGCCGCGGCGCGGTCGACCAGCTCCTGGGCTCCCGCCAGATCGCCTTGGTCCGCGCTGACCCAGGCTTGGGCCACGATCGCGGACTGAGGTTCCTGTGGCTGCACCCCCGACTCGGCCAGCGCGATCGCATGCGCAGCGACCTCAGCAGCCCGTCTGAGGTGTCCCCACACCGCCTCCACCAGTGCGGCCATGCCGAGGAAGTTCGCCAACGCGTCGTGCGCCCCCGCCCCCTCGGCGACTTCGATGCCTTCGGCAAAGGCTGCCAGGGCAGCCCGGAAGTCTCCGCGCTGGAGCAGGACCCGGCCCTTGCAGCCGGCGACGAGCAACCTCAGCTCCGGGGGCGCGACGACCGGGCCCGGCGATACGGCTCTGAGGGCCGACTCTGCCGCGAGGGTTGCGTCCAGTCCGCTGTCGACGTTCTCTCCGAGGCTCGCCGCGACCGCCTGCAGCATCGTGATCGCCAGCTCGGACGATGGTGTCCGGGTGGGAAGGTGGTCGAGCGACTCCCGGGCCCTGCGGAGTTCCGACGTACAGCGAGTGACATCGAAGTCGCCGAGTGCTCGGGCCGCCCGCACGACCGCGGCCTCCGGCCCGTCCAGGTCGTCGGGCAGGTCCGCGAACAACGCTGCGAGGAGCCGGCGTCGGCGCCCGACGAGTAGACCCCCGAAATCGAGGTCCTCGACCAGGTACCGGGCCGCGTCGCTCCACCGACGAGCTGTGATGGCATGCCGGATCGCCTCGAGCTGCTGACCATGCTCGGAGAACCAGACCGCAGCAGCGCGGTGCAGGCCGGGGACCAGGTTCGGCCGCTCGAAGAGCAGCTGGGTGCGAAGGAACTCCCGGAACAGCGGCTGGTAGCCGTAGCAGTCGTCGGTCCCGGGCACAGGCTGGATGAACGCGTTGCCATGTGAGAGGAACTCCATCGACCGCAGGTCGCAAGGGCGGCCGGTCAGCGCTTGGGCCAGTGCGGGCCGGACCTCGTCCACGATGGAGGTCCGCAGCAGGAACTCCCGCAGCGCCGGCGGCTGCGCGTCGAGCACCTCGGTCATCAGGTACGCCGCGACGTTGCCGGCGTCGCCGCGGAACTCACGGATCGCGTGCTCCGCGTCCCTCTTGCCGGCCAAGCCCATGGCCGCGAACATGAGGCCCGCGGGCCAGCCATCGGTCCGTCGCTGGAGTTCGACCACCTGCGCGGGAGCCAACTCGAGTTTCTGATACCGCATCAGCGCTGCGGCCTCGTCCACCGTGAACGCCAGATCAGCGGCCCGGATCTCTGCAAGGGTGCCCCCCAAGCGGTAGAGGTGGAGGGGGAGAGGTGGATCCGACCGGGTCAGGAGGATGAACCGGACCTGCCCCGCCGTCCCGCGAATGAGGCGATGGAGACTGTCTCCGAGCTCCGGGGTGACGGTGAGATCGCCGCAGTCCACCACGACTACCAGCGCGTCCTGCTCGCCGAGGGTCGTTCGGCTCGGCGACGGTTCGCCAGGCTGGTCTGCCGGCGCGAACAGCACGGGGCCGTCGGATCCGGTCGAGCCGCTGCCGTGCAAACCGCCGAGCACGGATTCCAGCAAGGACGCGGGGTGCTCACTGGTGACGTCCAGCGCGATGTGCCTGATGATCGTCCGCTCTGTGGCGAGCGCCTCCCACGAGGCCAGCAGAACGGTCTTGCCGTACCCGGCCGGTGCGCTGACCAGTGTCAGCGGTCGCTGAACTCCCTCGGTGACGCGATCCAGCAGACGACGCCGCAGTACTGTTCCTGGCGCGATCACAGAGATCCTGGAACTCGCCTGCTCCTCGAACGGCGCCGACGATGCGGTACGGCCCGTTTTCACCCCCGCGTGCTGATCGCTTGGCATTTCCCCTCCTAGCGATTCGCGGGCGCGACCGATCATCTGAGGGGTGGTGCACGGCGAGTCCGCATATCGACGACACCACGGATTCGTCTTTAAAACCAGCGTTTGCCGTCCGATTGCCGGACGTGTCCCGACCTCGCGACAGCGGTACGTACACCCGCTCGGTCGTCGAAGCGCTTCGCCCCTGCGAGGCCAGTTCACCCCGGAGGGATGAAGCCGCGCCACCCGCTGTTTGCGACCGTCGAACGTACACGCTGGGAACGGAGTGGGGCGATGGCCGAGGCGACGTACGAGATTCGCGTGACGGGCGCCGTGCCGGAACAGGACCTCCGCGACATGGGCGCGGTGACGCTGGCCGTCGACCAGGTGAACACCGTGCTCTACGGCATCCCCGATCAGTCGGCGCTCTACGGTCTGCTCGCACGACTGCGGGCCCTGGGCATCGAGGTCGTCGAGGTGCGCCGGATCCCGGATGCGTCGCCGGCGGCATCGATTCCCGTCGTGCCTGGAGAGGGAGAACATGAGAACGAGTGAGGTACACAAGTCGTCGTACGAGGTCGTAGTGCTCGGCGAACTGGGGCCGGCCGTACTCGCCTTCTGCGCCCGGCCACCGACTCACAGCGAGACGTCACGCGCCTTCCAGCTGCGACTCCACGACGGCCAGAGCATCGCTGACCTGGCCGCGATGCTGCAGGCACACGACCTGGTCATCCTGAGCATCCGGCTGGTCTCACCGCGCGAGACCAGGGCTGCCGAAAGCGTCTCCGCCTGAGCTCATCCGGTAAGGGTGATGACGCCATCCACGGCTCACGGCAGGGTGGCGCACAAAGAACACGCTGGGCCCGCGAGGGTCTGGTAGAGGGGATGGAGAGCCATGCCGGAGACAGAGGTTCACGGACCCATCGACTTCGTACTCATGGAGTTCACCGGCGATCGGCTGACCGGCCGGGCGGCCGAGGAAGTCGTCAGTCTGATGCAGCGCGGCATCATTCACGTCTACGACGTGATGATCGTCGGCAAGGACGCCGACGGCGCCGTCTATGCGGTCGACCTGGCGGAATCGTCCGACCGCGCTGGTGGTTTCGCGGAACTGGAGGGGGCCCGGACAGGCCTCCTGGCTGACGACGACCTCAACGCAGCGGCCGGCGCGATGCAGCCGGGCACGCTGGCGGCGCTGATCGTCTACGAGAACACCTGGGCGATTCCGTTCGTTGCCGCGGCGTTGGAGTCCGGCGGCACCCTGATCGCCGGTGGACGCATCCCGGCGGAGGACGTGATGGAAGCACTCGAAGCCATGGAAACCGTGGAAGCGACCTGAGGAGACTGACATGCCAGGACTGTTGCGAGGAATTGCGCGAACCGCGGCCGTCGCGGGGACGGCGACCGTTGTCGCCGGCCGGGTGCAGCGTCATCAAGCCTCGAAGTTCGCCCAGCGCGACGCCGAGACGGCAGCACAACGTGATCAGGCGTACGACGAGCAGGTCGCGCCGCAGCAGTACGACGCACCGCCGCCGCAGGAAGCCGCGCCGCCACCTGCGCCGGCTGCCGACCCGTTGGAACGGCTGAAGACCCTGGGTGAACTGAAGGAGTCGGGTGTGCTCACCGAGGCGGAGTTCCAGGCACAGAAGGCCAAGATCCTCGCCGGCTGAGTGGCTGACGCGCGGGGCCGGCGAGGGCATCACCTTCCACCCATCTCCTGACCGGATGACCGAGGAGCAGGAGCGTTTGCCATGACAGAGGAAGCGGGCCGCGCTGCCGAGGAGACCAAGGGCAATCCGCGGCTCGCCATCCTGCTCGCGATGGCGATGTTCGTGCTGGTGGTCGACACGTCCCTGATGAACGTCTCGATCGCCTCGGTGGTTCGTGACCTGGACACGACGGTGAGCGGCGTCCAGTCCGCGATCGCGCTCGAGGCGCTGGTGTCTGCCGCGTTCATCCTGATCGGGAGCAAGATCGGGGATCTGTTCGGGCGCAAGCGGGCGTATCTCCTGGGCCTGACCGGCTACGCGATCGGCGCACTGGCGATGACCGTGGCGCAGAACCTGCTGACGATCATCATCTTCTGGGCCGTGGTGGGTGGCATCGGCGCCTCGCTCCTGCTGCCGGCGATGCAGTCCCTGATCCACGGGAACTTCGAAGGAGCTGCTCAGATCCAGGCCTACGCCCTGGTCGGGGCCGCGGCCGCGCTGGCCGCGGCGGTCGGACCGCTGCTCGGTGGCTTCATCACCACCTACCTGTCCTGGCGCCTGGGGTTCGCGCTCGAGGTCGTCGTGATCGCGGTCGTGGTCCTCGGTCGGGGACTCATCCACGACGTGCCGTACACCGGATCTCGGCGTATCGACGGGGTCGGTGCGGTCCTTTCCGCGGTGGGCATGGGCGGTGTCGTGCTGGGCATCCTGGTGTGGCAGGAAGGCGGCGAGTCCGTCGGCGCGATCATCCTCATCGGCGTGATCGGTCTCGTCGGTCTCGTCTACTGGCTGAGGCGCCGCAAGCGGCAGGGGAAGCCGACACTGCTCGAGCCGGATCTGTTCAAGTCCGCGGTCTTCCGCTTGGGCATCAGCCAGCAGTTGCTCCAGCAGATCGCGCTGGGCGGCAGCATGATCGCCCTGCCGATCTACCTGCAGATGGTGCTCGAGTACGACGCGATGCAGACGGGCCTGTCCCTCGCCCCG
This sequence comes from Kribbella sp. VKM Ac-2568, assembly GCF_004345365.1. GTDB lineage: Bacteria > Actinomycetota > Actinomycetes > Propionibacteriales > Kribbellaceae > Kribbella > Kribbella orskensis. The sequence continues at coordinate 212,303 of NZ_SLVF01000013.1, read as the reverse complement.
CTCTCGCTCAGTATGTTCGGGACGGCGATCCTGGCGGAGCGGAAGGCCGGGGACCGGCTTCCGAGCCATATCATCAGGTGGGGATTCGCGCTCCTCACGACAGGACTGCTGCTGATCATCCCGATCGTGCCGCGGGCAGACTCTGGCTGGTATCTGGCGGGCCCGCTGGTGCTCGCCGGTGTCGGGTTCGGTCTCCTGGTGTCCCAGCTCAACAACTACACGCTGGCCCCGATCTCGCAGGAGCGCGTCAGCGAGGCCGCCGGCGTGAACTCGGCAGCGGGCTCGTTCGGCTTGTCGTTCGGGTTGGCGTTCGCCGGCGCCATCATGCTGGCCACCCTCTCCTTCGCCTTCACCCACGAAGCCGAGTCAAGTGCCGTCCTCGGACCGGCCGAGCAGGAACGTGTCGCGATGGGGCTGGAGGAGGACGCGCAGGTGATGAGCAACACCGAGCTCGAAAAGCTACTCGTCAAGGAACCCCAGGCGATTCAGGACGAGATCATCCGCATCAACACCACCGCACGACCGTTGGCCCTTCAGGTGGCCCTGGGCATTCCGATCCTCGCCGGTCTGATCGGCCTGCTGAACTCCTTCCGGATGGTGCGCCTGCCCGTCCTTCCACCGTCCGGCTCCAGCGACGTGATCACTTAGCCACCGGCACTCATTCCTTCCGACGGCTGATGTTGGTCTGCACAGCCCCGAACAAGGCTCGGGCGACGAGACCGACCATCACGAGGCCGCCGATCATCTGCACGGTGACGACAGTGCGAGCTGGTTCCGACGTGGCCACGATGTCGCCGAAACCGACCGTCGTGAAGACGGTCACGGTGAAGTACGCCGCGTCCATCCGGCTCATCGGCTCGGAGAAGCTCTCCGGCTGGGTCGCTCCCATCAGGTGGTAGGTCGTGGCGAAGATCACGAGGAACAAGGGCACGGAGGTCGCCAGTGCGCCGATCGCCCTGATCCGGGGGTACGGCGACCGGGTGATCGCGCGGAGCTGCCAAGCGATCAGGAGCGCCACGACGACAAGTCCGATGACCAGGCCAAGGCCCGAGGCCGCCGTCAGATTCCTCATGGGCAGCAGGAAGTAGCCGACGACGATGGCCACGGAGACGAGGAGGGAGCGCAGCAGTGACCTCACGGCGAGCCGTCGCCGGGCTCTCACCGGGAGCTCTTCGTAGCGGAGGTCGGTGTCTGTCACAACCTCAGTGAAGCGCGGACCGAACACGGTCGGCTCATCCATCGGGGGTGATGCTGATCGGCCGGTCCGCGGTGTTGGCTGGGATGCTCAGGGAATTGAGCCGGATGGGGGCGGCTCGAGACGACCGGAGGGCCTCATGAGTGCACGAAGCGCGATGGCAGAGACGATGACTGCGGTACCCGCACCGAGGCGAGCCGACGCCAACGGCGGACCGGTCACCGCGGCCCGTCACCTGGCGCCTTCCGAACGGGCCCGCCGCGGACTTGAGGCGCGCGTCACGCTGCCGCCGCGCAAGCAGGCAGAACTGGTGCTCCCTGCGAACCGTCCTGATCCCGTCGCCCTGATCGAGGAGCAGGCCCGGTCCCGGGTCCCCGAACTCGTGCCGGTGCGGCACGGCAGGATGATGGTGTCGCCTTTCACCTTCTTCCGGGGCAACGCCCTCGGGATGGCCAGCGACCTCGGCGCGGGCCCGGTGTCCGGCCTCGGAGCGCAGCTGTGCGGTGACGCCCACCTCTCGAACTTCGGGCTCTTCGGATCCGCTGAGCGGCGCCTGCTCTTCGACATCAACGATTTCGACGAGTCGATCGCCGGTCCGTGGGAGTGGGACGTCAAACGTCTCGCCGCGAGCGTCGCGGTGGCCGGTCGTGGCAACGGCTTCTCGCGGAAAGAGCGCCACAAGTGCGTCCTGGAGACGGTGCGGCGCTATCGCGATGCCACCGCGGAGTTCGCCACCATGCGCTCCCTGGACGTCTGGTACGCCCGCGCGGACGTGGACGAGGTCCAGGAGACGCTCCGCAACAAGATGAGCTCCAGCCGCCGCAAGAGTCTCGACCAGACCACGCTCAAGGCGCGCGGCAGCGGGAACCTGAAGGCCTTCGCCAAACTGACCGAGATCACGGACGACGGGGTGCGGATCAGGGCTGATCCTCCCTTGATGATTCCGATCGCCGATCTCCTGCCCGAGGTCGGCCGCGAAGAGCTCGAGACCCAGATCAAGGGGCTGCTGATCCGCTACCGCGGGTCTCTGCCGGCCGAACGCCGGGTGCTGTTCGACCAGTTCGAGTTCGTCGACATGGCCCGCAAGGTCGTTGGAGTAGGAAGCGTCGGCACCCGGTGCTGGATCGTGCTCCTGCGCGGTAGGGACGACGGTGATCCGCTGTTCCTGCAGGTCAAGGAGGCCGGTCCGTCGGTGCTCAAGACGAAGGTGCCGATGGCCTTGCGGCAGCGGTCCGCACCCAGGAACGAGGGGGAGCGGGTGGTGGTCGGCCAACGGCTGATGCAGGCCTCCAGCGACATCTTCCTCGGCTGGCAGCGCGTCGGCGGTATCGACGGACGGCTCCGTGACTTCTACGTGCGGCAGTTGCGCGACATGAAGGGTTCCGCCGTGGTGGAGCGGCAGGACCCGCGCACCATGATGATGTTCGGCCAGCTCTGCGGCTGGACCCTGGCCCGCGCGCATGCTCGTTCCGGGGACCGGATCGCCCTGGCGACCTACCTCAACAGCGACGACGCCTTCCCCGACGCGATGGTCGAGTACGCCGAGGCGTACGCGGACCAGAACGAGAGCGACTACCAGGCCTTCCTCGACGCCATCAAGAGCGGACGTCTCGAAGCCGAGACCGGACTGTAGTAGGCGGAGGCACAAGTAACCCTGGCCCGAGATCAGGCCAGGGTTGTTTGTGTGTCCGGCTCAGGCAGGAGCACTGGGACCAGGTCCGCCGGCCACGGAGGCTGCCGCTGGTGGACGCCCCAGGAACTCGATCACCGCGATCAGGAACAGGACGATCACGGCGATGACCACGACGACGGAAACCGTGGGCTGTGACCAGAACGTCAGCACGAGGGCGCCGCCGATGATGCTGGCGATGAGCAGCATGCGCTTGTGGGCGAAGGTCCAGGCGCCGAACCGGCCGGTGTTCAGCCCAGCCGATTCGGCGTTGCCGCGCAGGGCCCCGATGCCCCTCGTGAGCCCTGCGCGAGTCTTGACGGCGGAGACGGACGGCCCGGTGAAGAAGGCCGCGAAGGCGACGATCAGCGCGAGCACCCCGACAGCTCGCAGGCTGTAGCGCAGGTAGCGCACGATGGTGTCGAAGACGACGCCGCCGGTCTCGCGGGAGATCACATCGGACGGCAACGCGTTCAGGTAGAGCGCCCGGCCGAGGGCCAGGCCGACCCCCAGCGCGAGCATCGAGCCGGCGAACCCCAGCGCGCCGATCAACAGGGCGCGGCGGTGGTTGCGGGCGACGTACACCCCGGCGGCGAACAGGAGCAGGCAGATGATCGGCAGCCAGACGCCGAGCGTGTTGAGCAGGCGGTAGAAACCTTGTGCCTTCGTCACTCCGTCCGACTGCACCAGGACGATCGACTTGTTCACGACCGGGATGTTCTCGGCCACGCCGAAGCCGCGCGCCACCAGCCGTTCCTTCACCTGAGCGATGATCGGGGCGAGGTTCAACGTCACCGTGTCGTTCTGGGCGCTGAGCGCGCCGCCCTGATTGCCTTCCAGCAGGTTGACCAGTTCCGAGTGCGCGGTCTCGTTCGCCTGTCTCCACACGGCGGCGAAGTCGGGGCTCGCGACGAAATTGGCGACCTGGTCGCGGATGAAGCTCTGCACCCCGCTGACGAGCGGTCCGCTCAGCGCTTGCAGATTGGCCGCCACTCTCGGCGGCAGGCCCTGCTGGGAGATCGCGTTGAGCGCCTCGTCGGTGATCCCCTCGATGTCGATGGCCGCGAGGATCTCGTTGGTGACGGCGTCGGAGATGGTGGTCTGAACGGACGGGTCGTCCGCCAGCGGGGCGACGGTCTTGAGGTACTGGTCGGTGTCGCTGACCTGCCTGCTGGCCCAGACGGCCGTCGCCGACAGAGGTGCGAGCAGGCAGGCCAGCGTGATCAGGATGGCGGACGCGACGGTACGCCAGATCACCCGGCGTTCCCTGGGCTGAGGAGAATCCTGCGTCCGCGGCCGTGGACCTGTTGCGAGTTCGAGTTCGAGTTGCGCGACACGTTCGCGCAGCCGCCGTACCTCGTCTTCGTCCGTCATCGCCGGATCTCCTCTCGGGTGGGACAGGTCAGACCGCGAGAGCCTTCGCCTTGAGCGTGTCGAACTCCGACTGCGAGATGGTGCCCTTGTCGAGCATCGCGCTGGCCTGCGCGATCTGGTCGGTGGGACTCGCCTTGCCGGCCACCTGCTTGATGTACTCCTCCTGCTGCTGCTGGGCAGCGAAGTGGCTGGTGGCGGTCCTGCGCGCCATGTCGCCGCCGTGCACGATGACGTAGATGAGCGCGACGAACAGCGGCACGAAGAGCAGGCCGATGAGCCAGAGCGCCTTCACCACGCCTGACATATCAGAGTCGCGGAAGATGTCCGCGATGATGGAGAACAGCATCATCAGGTAGGCGGTGAAGGCGAAGGCGATGATGATGAACCAGACAACATCCCAGAATGACATTGCAACGTCCTCTCTGCGAGCGCTGAACGCGTCGGATCAACACTCGCGCTTCGGACGGAGAACGGCCTCACCTCTACCGGATGATCTTGGCCGCCTTTCAGGCGGTCGCCGGAGTCGCGGGGGATGGGTTGACCTGTCCGCGGCGCACGATCAGGCCCATCGCCACGAAAACGAGACCCCAGCACAGCGCGATCAGGCCGAGCCAGACCGCGATCCCGACGGTGCCGCGGCCGGGGTTGGCGACGAAGAAGATGCCCAGCAGGAGCGAGAGCGCGGCGCCGAGCAGGAGGAGCCAACGAGGGGTGAGCCGGTAGCTGCTGAAGGCGGCGAAGACCTCGAACACGCCGCGGATGATCAGCCAGATGCCGAAGATCAAGGTCAGGGTGTTAGCCGCCACCGAGGGACTGAAGATCGCGAAGAGCCCTACGATGATCGCGATGACGCCCATCACAGCCAGTCCGAGCCGGCTTGTCTGCGTCTCCGACCGGAACGCCTCGACCAGCGAGCTGATGCCGTCTATCAAGGCCCAGAATCCGAACAGCACCATCAGTGCTATCGCGGTCTCGATCGGCCAGATGATCGCCAGCAGCCCGAAGACGATCCCGATCACCCCGCGAACCACCAGCATTTTCCAACTCTCGGCGAACAACTCGCGATCCATGGCACGACCTCCCAGGCCTCCACGCAACAAGACGCACGTCACCCCTCATAGTTCTCCGATTCGGTGCTGCAGACAACGGCCGGCCGCATTTCCCTCGCGGCTGAACCCGGCAGGTTGCGCCTGCCGGGTCAGCCGCCGGTCGGCAATCTCGTTGCTCCGGGCAAGCTCGAGTTGACAGCGACGGGTCAGTGGCGAGGTTGGAGGTAGCTGTGGACTGTCAGTTGGCCGATCTTGGTGCCGTGCTTGACGCCTTCGGTGGTGGCGTGCTTGAAGTGGAAGCCGACCAGGATCCGGGAGTGGGCGTTCTCGTTGGAGGCCTGGGAGAAGCTGGTGTAGTGGCGGATCGCCGGGTTGGCGTCAGTGCAGGTGCTGCCGGGCAAGGCGGTGAAGCTGCACAGAGAGAAGCTCATCCGGTCCGTCTTGAAGAAGCCACGCAGTACTGCGGCCGCGGCGCCGCCTTCGACGCTGTGGCCCGAGTCGTGGTCCGGGATCGGCGGGGTGGGCACCAACGGGGTCCAGGTCGGGTCGGCCGCTGTGTTGGGGTTGCCGTCCGTCGCGGCCAGCTGGATCGCGGTGACCGGGCGCCAGAACAGGAGCTTGTACTTCACGTCGAAGGTCGAGATGTAGCCGTCTGTCAGGGCCATGTCGAGCAGGCCGAACAGGCGGGCGCTCTGCCAGAGATCCAGGTGCCGGGTCGTCGCCAGCTGGCGGGCGAGGCGGTTCCACAGCAGAGGAGAACTCTCCACCCAGAAGCGGGCCATCTGCGTCTCGTCAGCGGTGCGCGCGCTCGGCGTGGTGATGCCGTCGCCACCGAGTCGCTTCACCTCGTTGAAGTCGGCGGTGTACCGCTTCGAGCCGAGCGCGAAGGGCGGCTCCACCGGGAACTGTCCGGCGGACCTGAGCGCGAACGGCTTCACCTCTCCCCAGGTGGGTGCGAAGGCGAACGGGAAACCGGGAGTGAACCGGTACTCGCCGGGGTTGACGCCCTGCGGGAAGCCGGAGTCGATCAGCAGGATCGTTGAGGCGCGGTCGTCAGCCCGCTTGGCCAGGATCGTGTAGGCCGACTTCTTTCCCAGTTCGATGCCTTCTTGCTTCGCTGTGCTGTCGGGAATGGCAGCCAGTGCCGCGGTGTATGCGGTCTCGACGCCTGCGATGGCGGCTTGGGTGTCAGTGAACGGCGGTGTCAGATCCGTCAGGGCAGCGACCAACGAGGTCCTCGCGGCGGCAGCGATCGCGGCCTCCGGAGATGCGTGCCGCGCGCGGCCTTGGAAGGCGTAGGGACGCGAGCGAGGAGAGATGGCGTTCAGCGCATCATGGATCGCGATGTGCATGATCGCGTACATCCGGGACTCGTGCAGTGGGTTGAGGGTCGGTGCGAGCGTGGCCGCGATCGCGGCGGTCGCGGCGGTCTCGTTCCACCGGACTACCGCGTTGCCACTCATCGCCGCATTGCCGCTCGTCACCGCGGGACTCTGCGGTACCGCAGAGACGGCGGCTCCGGTGGTCGGCGTGAGGAGAGCGACTACCAGAACCGCTCCGATCGCGAGTTTGGTGCGGGACAGGGCAGTGCGAATTCCGGCCACGATGGGCCCCCCTTGAGATGTGCCCGGAGCATCGGACCACGGGCATCGTTTCGACGCTACGAGTGACCCATGGACGGGTCAACGCGTCGCGGTCGGGCAATCACTCACGACTTCCGGCCATCTTTCGAAGGCAGGGAGTTGCTCAGGCCGTCGAGGATCAGGTCGAGGCCGAGTTCGAACTCGTCGCCGAAGTCGTAGCCGGGCTGGAGGTAGTACTTCGTCGACATCTCGGTCAGGTGCGGGTACTCGCCGGCGGCGATCTGGTCCATGATCGGACCGGCGACCTCGGCCCCTGACTCCGGATCCTGGAAGGGCAGAGCGGCCTCCTGCAGCGCGAACCCGTAGGTGTAGCTGTCGATCAGGGCGTAGGCGTGGGCGGTCATCGCGAGTGAGAAGCCTCCGTGGAGAAGCGTGCCGAGAACCGCGTCGTGGTGTCTCAGCGTTGCCGGCCCGGGCGTGGTGCGGGTCTCGAGCAACCCGATCGCCCAGGGGTGCTTCCTCAGCACCTGACGGGCCGAGACCGCCCGCCGGTGGATCTCCATGCGCCAGTCGCCGCCCACCGACGGCAGGTCGATGTCGGTGAAGACGAGGTCGACGATGCCGTCGAGGATCTCGTCCTTGGTCGCGACGTAGTAGTAGACCGACATGGGCTTCGCGCCGAGGGCCTCGGCGAGTGAACGCATCGTCAGCGACGCAATGCCGCCCTTGTCTGCGACCTCGATGGCGGCACGCAGTACCCGCTCGCGGCTCAGGCGAGGACGACGGCCGGCTGGCTCTGGCATGTGACTCCTGACCCCTAGTGGTTTCGTACTTAGTACTATACCTTGGCCGTACTAAGTACGAAACCCGGCGCGCGGCTGCGGCCAGCGCGTCCTCTGGAGGGGATCCCGATGACGAACGACACCGTTCCACCGCCGACGCAGCCGACGACTCCTGTCACGCCACCCGCGGAGGGCAGCCGGTCGCTTCGCGGCGCAGCCATCACGGCGGGCGTGGGGATCCTGGTGATGGCCGCGCTGGCGCCGTTCGGCGTCTTCTTCGCCGTCGACGGACTCGTGACCCAGGGGGATGCGGCGCAGACCGCCGCCGACATCACGGCGTCCGAGGGCCTGTTCAGGGCCGGTATCGCCAGCCTTTTCCTGGTGATCGCACTCGACGTGGTGATCGCCTGCGCGCTCTACCGGGTGTTCAGCCCAGTGAACAAGGGCGTCTCGCTGCTGGCGATGGCGTTCAGGCTGGTCTACTCGGGCATCTACCTGGTTGCCGTCGGCCACCTTCTCGCAGTACTCCGGCTACTCGACGGCGACGCTGGTCCCTCGGTGTTCAGCCCGGATCAGGTGCACGCGCAGGTTCTCTCGGAGATCAACGCCTTCAACGACGTCTGGGCCCTGGCGCTGGGACTGTTCGGCCTTCACCTGTTGACGGCCGGCTACCTGGCCTTCCGATCCGGATATGCCCCCAGAGTCCTGGGCGTCCTGCTCGCCATCGCCGGTCTCGGCTACGTCATCGACACCTTCGGGGCCATCGCGGTCCAGGACTCCTGGACCGACGTCTCGTCCTTCACCTTCCTCGGCGAGCTCTTGCTGGCGTTATGGCTGGTGATCCGCGGCCGGCGGGTGAGCGTTCGGTCAGCTCGAGGGCTGCTTGCGGAAGACGAGTAGCTCGGTCCTGCCGCCGCTCAGCGGTTCGAAGTGCTGGCCGAGGAGCGTCAGGCCTCGCTCGGCGAGCAGGTCGATGGTCCAGGCGCGGGGCGTCACCATGTAGATGGCGGCGCTCTCGCTGACCCAGGTCCGCGTCGCCTGCTCGTCCATACAGTCTTCGGTGACGATGTCGAACGCGACGATGCCGCCGGGGCGGACGACTCTCGCCATCTCCTCGAGGTAACCGACGGTCGTCACGAAGGGCACGTAGGTGAACAGTTTGTGCGAATGCACCAGGTCGACGGTCTCCGAGCCGGTGGCCGCCAGCGTATGTCCGTCGGCCGGCCGCGTGACAAGGTTCGGCAGCGACTGGAGGTAGCGGATCCAGTCGGGCGCGGTCTCGTAGATCTCGTAGGCGTCAGGACGCAGCGCGGCGATGACAGGCTCGGCGTACCGTCCCGATCCGGGACCGATCTCGCAGATCCGGCTGACATGATCACCGAAGTCGCACAGCCGCAGCATGGCCTCCACCGCCACTCCGGTCGACCCGGGCTCGGCACTGAAGCGATCGATGTACTCGCCGAGCGGGAGGCCCGCCCGGTTGGCACCCGCGATCGTCCGTCGGGCCGACAGGAACGGCTGGATCGCCGGGTCCGTGCTCCTGCCGTGGGTCACCTGCACCCCGAGTGGTCGCAGTGCTCGGTTGACTCCATTGCGTGCATGTGTCGCCAAAGACATCTCATCGCCCCCATGAGCCCCTCGTGCGATCTGCAGGCAGCAGATCGGCGGTACACGCAAGCCCCCTCGCGCGTACCGCCACCCACAGTACGGCGCACGCAAGGCGTCTGGCGATGTAGTCGCTGTCTGACACTGGCTGTTCGCAATCGGTTCAGCACAACGAAGAAATTTGTTGCTCGCGGCAAGCAGTGAGATACCGGCCGTGTGCGCCCGATGATCGGACAAGTCGGTTGCGGGAGGGCGAGGCTTTCAGAGACTGGACGGATGCGGACAGTGTTCAGGGCTGTGGCTGAGCCGGTCGGGACGCGGACGGCGTACCGGAACGAGGTTGTGGCGGACCGACTGGCCGGTCTCGATATTCGGCTGGACGACCTGCCAGACGCGCGGGATGAGCTCGTGGTGGGGGACGTGGGCCCGCTACAGGTGGTGGTCAGGGCGCCGGAGACGACCCCGAACCGTTCCTCGTACCGGCTGTGCAGGCTCGACCTGGCTGTCCGGTGAGCTGCGCCGGGGGAGAGCGACGTACAGAGGGGGGTGACGTACAGGGATGGCGTCATGTGACGGGCGCGAGGGTGGTCCCGGCGTTCCTACGGTGGCCGTACCACCGAGGGAACAAGGAGAAGCACCTGATGGATCTGAAGCTCGAAGTACTGGTCATCCCGGTCAGCGACGTCGACAAGGCGAAGGCCTTCTACGAGCAGCTCGGCTTCCGCCTGGACGCCGACTACCCGGTCGGCGATAGCTTCCGGGTCGTGCAGGTCACGCCGCCGGGGTCGGAGGCCTCGATCATCTTCGGCAACGGTGTGTCCGCCGGCGAGCCTGGCTCGGCGCAGAGCCTGCACCTCGTCGTCACCGACATCGAAGCGGCCCGCGAGGAGCTGCTGGCCCGCGGCGCGGAGGTCAGCGAGATCTGGCACGACGCCGATGGCGTCTTCCACCACTCCGGCGAGGCGAACCGCGTTTCCGGCCTGCACCCTGAGCGTGCCAGCTACGGTTCTTTCGCGTCCTTCAGCGACCCGGACGGCAACGGCTGGACCATTCAGGAAGTCGTCACCCGGGCCCCTGGTCGCTGACCGGACGAGGATGAGCACTGAGACGAGCGGGAACGAGGAGTCGGGCATGGAGTCGGGTATGGACAGCGAGTACGACGTCATCGTGCTGGGTGCCGGTGCGGTCGGGGAGAACGTCGCCGACCGTGCCGTCCAGGGCGGGCTGACAGCCGTCATCGTGGAGAGCGAACTCGTCGGCGGCGAGTGCTCCTACTGGGCGTGTATGCCGTCCAAGGCCCTCCTCCGCTCCGCCCAGGTACTCCGCGCCGCGCGGGCAGTCCCCGGCGCCGCCGAGGCGGTGACCGGTGAGCTCGACGTCCAGGCCGTGCTCGCCCGGCGCAACTGGTTCACCAGCAACTGGAAGGACGACGGCCAGGTCCAGTGGCTCGACAGCGCCGGTATCTCGCTGGTCCGCGGCCACGGCCGGATCACCGCTGCGAAGGAAGTCACCGTCACCGCCGGGGACGGCAGCGCGACCGTGCTCACCGCACGCCACGCGGTCGTCGTCTCGACCGGTTCGAACGCGTTCGTCCCGGACATCCCGGGCCTGCGGGAGGCGAGTCCGTGGACCAGCCGGGACGCGACGAGCACCCAGTCCGTGCCGGCCAGCCTCGCGATCATCGGCGGTGGCGTCGTCGCCGTCGAGATGGCGACCGCGTTCGCCGGTTTCGGTACGGCGGTCACGGTGATCTCGCGGAGCGGGTTGCTCACGAACTTGGAGCCCTTCGCCGGTCAACGGGTGGCCGAGGCGCTCCGGGCGCAGGGTGCCACGGTCCTGCTCGACACCAAGACGAACCAGGTCACCCGCACCCCGGACGGTGTCGTCCTCGAACTCGTCAACGGAACCACCGTCGAAGCCGAGCAGGTGTTGGTCGCGACCGGCCGTACGCCGCGAACCGGTGACGTCGGCCTGGAAGCGATCGGACTCGAGCCAGGCTCCTGGCTGGAGACCGACGACACCATGCTCGTCCCTGGCTTCGACTGGCTGTACGCGACCGGCGACGTCAACAACCGCGCGCTGCTCACCCACCAGGGCAAGTACCAGGCACGCGCCGCGGGTGACGTCATCGCTGCCCGCGCGAAGGGTGCACCCGTCTCGGACGCTCCGTGGGGCACGCACGTGGCGACCGCCGACCACCAGGCCGTTCCGCAGGTCACGTTCTCCGAGCCAGAGGTCGCGTCGGTCGGCCTCACCTCGGCGGCCGCGCGCGAGGCCGGCTACGACATCCGCGTCGTCGACTACGAGATCGGCCAGGTCTCCGGCGCGAAGGTCCGCGCCGACGGCTACCGCGGTACTGCGCGGATGGTGGTCGACGAGCGGCGCAAGGTCATCCTCGGCGTCACCTTCGTCGGTCCCGACGTCAGCGAGTTGCTCCAGGCCGCCACCTTCGCCGTCGTCGCCGAGATCCCGCTCGACCGCCTCTGGCACGCGGTACCCGCCTATCCGACCGTCAACGAGATCTGGCTCCGCCTCCTCGAGACCTACGGCCGCCCGGCCTGACGCCGGTGGTATCGGAAGCGAGTTGGGGTCTTTCGGCACCCAGGTAGGTGACCACGGCCTCTGCCTGGGAGACGGGTGGCGGGGACACGTTGGGAGGTGGTCCACCCTCGCAGCGGAAGGAACATTCGTGGCCCCAACGACCCAGCGGCCGGATTTCGCCGCAACCACCTGGGAGCGATCTGCCGGCGGGGCGGCAAGGGCTTCCGTTCGACCAGTGATCCACGTCGGCATCGATGGATCCTGGCGTGCAGCGGGCGCGCTCGAGTGGGCGCTGCAGGAGTCCCTGTTGCGGCACGAACCGCTCCGCGCCGTGCACATCATCGAGCAGACGCACCACACCCGGTACTACGAGCCGGCCGAGATCGCGCAGACAGAACTGGACCTGGTCGAGGATGTCCGGCAGCGGATGCGGGACAGCGGGGACGACCTCGACCACCGCGCCGATCTGGTGGCTGGTTCACCGGCTGTGAGTCTGACCCGGCTGGCCTCGGGGAGCCGGATGCTCGTGGTCGGGCGCCGTGGCACCGGGACCTTCAAGCGGCTGCTGCTCGGATCCACCTCGGAGGCGGTCGCGAACCTCGGCGACGCGCCGGTGGTCGTGGTCCCGGCCGGCTGGCCGGCTGCGCCGAGCCGCAGCCCGGTGATCGTCGCTCTGGACGACTCGGGCGAGAACGACCCTGCGATCGAGTTCGCGGTGGAGGCTGCCGTCGAACGCAACGTGCCGCTGCGGCTCGTGAACGTCTGGGACATGCCCGCCGTCTACGGCTGGGACCCCGCCATTGACGCCACCCAGGGAGATGACTGGGCGGACGCTGTGCAGGGTCACTTCGAGCCGCTCGTCGATCGGTGGCGCCGCAAGTACCCCGAGCTCGACATCGACCTCGACGTCCGCCGTGCTCACCCGGTGGACGGTGTGCTGGAAGCGGCTCAGGAGGTCCAGGCCCAGCTCGTCGTACTCGGCGGACGTCATCGTCCCCGGTTGTCCGTCCTGGTACTCGGCTCGGTCGCCCGGGGAGTTCTGCAGCATGCGATCTGCCCGGTCGCGGTTGTCCACCATCCGGAGTCCCAGGAGCAGACCTTGTGACGCGCACGCGGGTCGGGTCGGGAGCGGTGGTCGTCGAGGTCGACGGATCCGCTGAAGGACTGCGAGTGCTCGACTACGCGGGCACGGAGGCGATCCGGGGTGGCGCGGAGTTGGTGCTGGTGGCATCGCGTCCGGTCCACGATCCGCACCTCCCGGCGGACTCGGCACGGCAGCCTTGGCCGCCGGCGGAGCGGTCCGTCGCACGCCGGGTGCTCGGGGTGGCGGACTGCCCGGTCGCGATCGTGCGACGACTCCGATGACGGTCACCAGGGGCCACGTGGGGGTCGCTTGCGGACTGACGGTGGGTGGTGCGGTGTTCACCCGGTTGTACCGGCCGTGGCATCTGCGGTGGGGATCCACGGACTCCGAGGTCGACGCCACGCTGCCGGGGGACGAGATCGTGGACGCGCCCACCTTCGCGGCAACGCGAGCGGTGTCGATCGACGCACGGCCAGCCGATGTGTGGCCGTGGATCGTCCAGCTCGGCTTCAACAGGGCCGGCTGGTACAGCTACGACCTTCTCGACACAGTGGGCCGCAACGGCCCGGTGAAGATCGTGTCGTCGTTGCACCATCTTCGTCTCGGCGACCTGGTGCCCCTCGGGCCTGGTGGGGGAGGCCTGTACGTGACGGGTCTCGTCCCCGGCCGCTGGTTGCTGTGGGGAGACAAGCACGGCTACACGACCTGGCTATGGGCCATCGAGCCCGTGGGCATGTCCTCCAGCAGACTGCTGACGAGGGTTCGTAGCCACTATCGCTGGACCCACCCGGAGATCCTGTTCAGCCTGCTCCTCGCGGAGCCCTTCGACTTCCCGATGATGCGCAAATGCCTCCTCGGCATCAAACACCGCGCCGAGTCCCCCCACCCGCCAACCGGCTGATTCGCGTTCGTCCGGGCGTCCATGGGGGTCTCCGCAGTAGGCGTCGGTCCCGACCGGACAGGGCTTTCGGCACCTTCGCGGGTGACCACAGGCCCTGCTGCCAGGCGGCTGCCGGGCAGCAGTATTCGAGGTGTCCTAGCGAATCTGAAGGAGCGACCATGACCCTCACCCCCAACCGCCACGGCAGCCCGGTCTCCACCGGGACCTCGGCAGCCACCGGCACCGCGCCGAACCTCGGCGTCGCCGCCGGCCGCGCGGTCGCAGTACTACGGATCGCGTACGGATTCACCTTCCTGTGGGCCTTCGTCGACAAGGTCTTCGGACTCGGCTTCGCCACCAAGTCCGGCAAGGGCTGGCTCGACGGCGGCAATCCCACCGCCGGATTCCTCAAGGGGGCCGAAGGCCCGTTCGCCGGGTTCTACCACTCACTGGCAGGTGACTTCTGGGTCTCGCCGCTGTTCATGATCGGCCTGGCCGGGATCGGTCTCGCCCTGATCCTCGGTGTCGCGGTGCGGCTCACGGCCGTCGCGGGAACCGTTCTGTACCTGATGATGTGGAGCGCCGCTCTGCCGCCGACGACCAACCCGCTGATCGACGACCACATCATCGGCGCCATCACCCTGGTGGCTCTCGCCCTGCTCGCCGCCGGCCGCACCTGGGGCCTGGCGGACCGCTGGAACAACCTCGACATCGTCCGCCGCTACCCGTGGCTGCGATAACAGCAGCGACCCACCCACAGCAGTAAGCACCGACAGCGGCCGGACATCCGGCCGCTGTCGGTGGTTTCGACCGAGTTGGTCTCAGGCTCGGGCGGGAAATCAGTGGTGACGGCCCTCGGCCAGCAGGGCCAGGCGACGGAGGGTCTCGTCGTTGCGGGCGTGCAGGATCGGGTCGGCGACCGCCTCGGGGATGAGGGCGGCCGGGCCGTTGAGGGCCTTCTCCCGCATCACCAGGTGACATTGGCCGGCCCGATCCGTCGCCTCGAACTCCACCTGCCCTTCGCCGGTCGGCCAGGCGCGCACCTTCAGCCGAAGGAACCGCAGCGGTTCGTACTCCTGCACGGTCGTCGTGTCGTTGAGCAGCAGCGGCCAGGCGCCTACCGAGTGGTGAATGCTCCGCCCAGCCTCCGGCCACCCCGCCTCCACGTCCCGGATCCGCGAGGCGCCGACCACCCACGCCGCATAGCTCCACCCATCACTCAGTACCGCGAACACGTCCGCCGCCGAGGCCCGCACCAAACGCTCGTTCTCGCTCATCCCCACCCAGTACCCACTCCCCACGCACCGTCGACGCCCGGCGCCGGCTCCGGATCGGGGTGATCCTGGGCCGGGCCGCGAGTCGGCGGTCCGTCAGCCTGTCAGGGCGGCGAACATGCCGGGCTCGTAGGAACCCGCCGGGTTGCGGACGATCACGTTCATCCGGTTGGCGGCGTTGATCAGGGCGATCAGGCCGACCAGCGCGGCGATCTGGTCGTCGTCGTAGTGCTTGCGCACCTGGGCCCAGGTCTCGTCGGACACGCCCTGGTGGGTGTCGGCGAGCCGGGTGGCCTCCTCGGCGAGCGCCAGCGCTGCCCGCTCCGCATCGGTGAACACAGTCGCCTCACGCCAGGCCGCGACCATGTTGACCCGGACCGGGGGTTCACCGGCGGCCGCGGCCTCCTTGGTGTGCATGTCGACGCAGAAGCCGCAGCCGTTGATCTGGCTGGCGCGCAGACTCACCAGTTCCTGGGTGGCCTTGGGCAGCGTGGATTGAGCGATCACCAGGCTGGCGTTGGCGAACCGCTTGCCGAACTTGGCGGCGAGCTCGTTGTCCATCAGGTTGAACCGAGCGCTCATGACTTCGTCCTCACTCGTGGTGTTGTGCAATGGCACTGAACGAACACGAGATGCCGGCGACCCGGTCCTTGTGACACCGCGGGCCACGTGACGTGGGCCACAAACACGTGTCTGTCCCGGTGTGTCACAAAACGGCCGTGACCGGTGTCTGATGGGTGCCACAGTCGAGACTGAAGAGGAGCCACCCCTTGCCGGCACGTCGCAGACCGCGCCCGAAGGATCGCGGGGGAAACATGAGCGAGGACGACCGCCCGGACCCCGCGACCGAGGCGTTCCTTGCCCACCGCAACCTGCTCTTCACCGTCGCCTACGAGATGCTCGGCTCCGCCGTCGACGCGGAGGACGTCCTCCAGGAGACCTGGCTGCGGTGGGCCGGGGTCGATCTCGGCACCGTGCAGGCTCAGCGTGCCTACCTGGTCCGGATCACCACCCGCCAGGCGCTGCTCCGGCTGCGAACGCTCGGCCGCCGCAAGGAGTCGTACGTCGGCCCCTGGTTGCCCGAGCCGCTGCTCACCACGCCCGACGTGGCCGAGGACGTCGAGCTGGCCGACAGCGTCTCGATGGCGATGCTGCTCGTGCTGGAGACACTCGCGCCGACCGAGCGGGCGGTCTTCGTTCTGCGCGAGGTGTTCGCGCTGGCCTACGACGAGATCGCGGAAGCCGTCGACAAGAGCCCGGCCGCGGTCCGCCAGATCGCACACCGAGCCCGGGCACACGTAGCGGAGCGCCGACCCCGCGGAGCCGTCTCCGCGGCCGAGACCCGAGAAGCGCTCGCGGCGTTCCAGTGGGCGCTCGAGACGGGTGACATGCAACGCCTGTTCGACATCCTCGCGCCGGATGTCGTGCTCCTGGGCGATGGTGGCGGACTCGTTCAGGCCGCCGTGTCGCCTATCGTGGGAGCCGACAAGGTGGCCCGCGTGATGGCCGTCGGGCTGCCGCGGATGGCCGAGGCGTCACTACAGCTCGCCCAGGTCAACGGCTACCCCGCGCTGATCCTCCGGCTCAACGGCGAGATCGACACGGTCACAGCGCTGCGCATCGACGACGGCCTGATCACCGGGCTCTACGCCGTGCGCAATCCCGAGAAGCTGTCGCACATGGAGAAGGAGACCTCCCTGCGCCGCTGAGCGCGTCCTGTCAGTTGTCCCTCGCGTGCTCGGAGGCGTCTTCAGCAGGCGGTTCCGGTACTGCGAGGGCAGCGGTCGGGTCCCGGTCCGCAGGAGCCGCCGGAGTCCAGGTGTTGTCGACCAGGCGGTACGGGTGCCAGCGGCCGATCCGATCCAGGCGCACCTGGCAGACGACGGCACCCGAGGTCGTCAGCCGATTGTGCTCGGTGGTGATCTCGAGTACCTCGTCCGCGGCCGCCTGAAGCTCGGTACGGGCCCTCGCCAGATCGCCTGGATCCGGGTCCCACGAGTGTTCGAGCACGTCGAGCCCCGGCGCTCCGCCGTACGACCACGCCTGTACGCCGCGCGCGAGGTCGACGGTCTTCCCAGTAGCCGCGGCTAGGCGGTTGGCCAGCAGGGGATAGTCCGCGGCGAGACGAACGGCGTCCTGCCACTCATCGAGCACCCACGGATCAGGAGCACCCGACAGCAACGCACTGAGCTGAGCCCGAGCTCGGCGAGCCGCGTCGAGCACCAGCAGTGGCAGGAGCGTCGACTGCAGCCCAGGCACCGGCTCTGTCCCGCTGACGACCAGGTCATCCAGCGCGACCTTCCCCGGAACCACCGGCACCTCGGGCAACACACCAGGCACGTGCTCGAACACCGCAGCAGCCAACACCCCCGTACCGCGGGATCCCGACCCGCTGAGGCCGGAGCCGCTGGCGGTCGACGCCACGCCGCCCACCGAGGCTGATCCGCTGCTCGCACCAGCGCGGTGCTGGAGGTCCTCGAGCAGGGCGTCGCGCGACCGGCCGCGGATCAGCAGGAGGACGAACGGGTCTTCGTCCAGAAGCCAGCCGGTCTGGTAGCTGAGGCCGGCTGCGTGTTGGCAGGGGAGTTCCCAGCTGTCGCAGGTGCACGATGGATCGAGGTCCCCGATGCCCGGCAGCAGCGGCACTCCGGCATCGGCGGCCGCCTCCACCAGGTCATGCGGCATCTCGCCGTCGAGAAGCGCCGCGATGTGACCGGCGCGGGCGGCAACCTGGTCGAGGAACAGCCGCCAGTCGTCGTCGCTCAGCTGATCGACGAGCACCACCGCGTCATACGTGTCGTCCGGCGAGTAGACCGTCGCGGCGATCCGCCCCGGGCTGATGGTGATGGTGCCGACCTGCCCCGAGTTCGCGGTACGGCGGCCCTTCCGCAGCTGGTCGGAATCGAGCGCGGTGTCCTCGAGCGCCTGCACCCACGCGCGTCCCCACCACGACGTCCCGCACGTACTGCGGCGCCCGGCCGACGCGGGGAACGCCGGGAACCCGCGGGCCTCCTCGCCACTCATCGGGCACCTCGCAGCTCGACGAGATCGGTCAGCTCGCTGTCGGTGAGTTCGGTGAGGGCGGCTTCGCCCGCGGTGAGGACGGCGTCGGACAGTTCGCGCTTGCTGCTGAGCATCGCGGCGATCCGGTCCTCGATGGTGCCCTCGGCAATCAATCGGTGCACCTGCACCGGCCGGGTCTGGCCGATCCGGTACGCCCGGTCCGTCGCCTGGTCCTCGACGGCCGGGTTCCACCAGCGGTCGTAGTGCACGACGTGGTCCGCGCGGGTCAGGTTGAGCCCGGTCCCGGCCGCCTTCAGCGAGAGCAGGAACACCGGAACCTCCCCGGCCTGGAACCGCTCGACCATCTCCTCCCGCTTGCGGACCGGCGTCCCGCCGTGCAGCAACTGGGTACCGATGCCGCGGTCGGCCAGATGCCGCTCGAGCAGCCGCGCCATCGCGACGTACTGCGTGAAGACGAGCACCGCCCCGTCCTCGGCGACGATCGTGGCGAGCAGTTCGTCGAGGAGTTCGAGCTTGCCGGATCGCCCGGCGAGGCGCGCGCCGTCGGGCTCCTTGAGGTACTGCACGGGGTGGTTGCAGATCTGCTTCAGCCCGGTCAGCAGTTTCACGATCAGCCCTCGGCGCGCCATCTGGTCGCTCGCCGCCACGGCGTCGAGCAGTTCCCGGACGGTCGCCTCGTAGAGCACGGCCTGCTCGCGGGTGAGTGACACCGCCTGGTCCGTCTCCGTCTTGGGCGGAAGCTCCGGCGCGATGCCCGGGTCGGACTTCTTGCGACGCAGCAGGAACGGCCGGACCAGCTTCGCGAGCCGTTCGGCGACCTCCTCGTCCTTGTCCGCCTCGATCGGCGTGGCCCAGCGGCTGCGGAACGTCCCGAGCCGCCCGAGCAGCCCCGGCGTCGTCCAGTCGAGGATCGCCCAGAGCTCGGACAGGTTGTTCTCGACGGGGGTGCCGGTCAACGCGACCCGCGCCTGCGCCGGCACCGCACGAAGCGCCTTCGCCGTGCCGGACGTCGGGTTCTTCACGTGCTGCGCCTCATCGGCGACCAGCAGCGCCCAACGGTGATCGGCAAGCCTGGCCGCGTCCCTCCGCAGAGTCCCGTACGTCGTGAGGACGAACCCGGTGTCGGCCCCGTCGAGGGAGCGCCCGGAACCGTGGAACCGGCGCACCGCAGTACCGGGCGCGAACCGCCGGACTTCGCGCTCCCAGTTCCCCAGTAGGGAAGCGGGACAGACGACCAAGGTCGGTCCGGAGGTCTGGGCAGACTGCTGGCGATGAAGGTGCAACGAGATGAGCGTGATCGTCTTGCCGAGACCCATGTCGTCGGCGAGGCAACCGCCGAGCCCGAGCGAGGTCATCCGGACCAGCCACTGGAGACCGCGCAACTGGTAGTCGCGCAAGGTACCCTGCAAGGCGGCAGGTGCCTCGACCAGCTCGTCCGAACGGTCCGGGTCCGCGATCTTCGAGCGGAGATCGTCGAGCCAGCGGGTCGGCGTGACCGTGATCTGCCGGCCGTCGAGCTCGGCCGTGCCGGTGAGCGCGGCGCTCAGGGCGTCGATCGCCGTCACCGGTTTGAGCACCCGCTCGCGGGCCTTGCAGGCCAGGTCCGGATCGATCAGCATCCACTGGTCCCGCAGCCGAACCACCGGTCTGGTCGCCTCGGCCAGCTTGTCCATCTCGGCCTCGGTCAGCGGGTCATTGCCCAGGGCAACCTGCCAGCTGAAGTCCAGGGTCGCACCGCCGCCGAAGAACTTCGGCATGTCCGAAGGCGGTCCGTCGGCGGAGGTGATCGCGGCCCGCGCGGTCAGTTCGCGGCCGAGGCTACGCGGCCAGTGCAAGTCGACACCGGCAGCAGTCAACCGTTGCGCGCCGGTCACCAGCAGCCCGGCAACCTCCTCGTCAGACAGCTCCATCCCATCCGGTACTGCGGAGTCGAGCAGGCGGGCCAACGGCGCCCAGACCCGGGCAGCACGACGGATCGCCAGAGTCGCGTCGATGCGCGCCCTCGGACCGAAGCCGCTGACATCCTCCGCCCAGACATCGGCGGCATCTCGCACCAGGGTCGGGTCGTTCAGGCTGTGCAACTGCACGACAACGCGGAACCCGAGCGACTCGGCCACCTCGAACGACTCGACCCGCAGCGAGATCCGTACGCCGGTGTCGAGCCCGGCCGATACCTCGTCGGCCCACGACCGCAACCGCGATGCTTGCTGAGGTGCCTTCGCCGTGAACAGAGGAGTCCCGTGAGCCTTGGCAGCCGCCGGCGACCGAGGCATCCCGTCAGCCACCGCATCCAGAAACCCCCGCACCAACTCCTCACCCACCGGCAACCACACGCTGTCGGTCGAAGCTGCCGAGGCGTTGGTTGGTGGGTGGGGGAGAGGTAAGGCTCGGGCATCTGGGGGGATGGATTCGGCGAGGGTGAGGATTCGCTCGATGTCCGAGGTGTCCAGCGGGCCGACTCGCCAGGCGTCGTGGCCAGCGGGGGAGACGCCGGGAAGCAGCCGGCCGCGGGCCACCAACTGGAGGGCTCTCAGGGAGGCTGCGCCCCAGAAGGCTGCGGCGGGGTGGGACTGCGGGGCTGTCCGGGCTCGGCCGAGAATCGGGACAGCTTCATCGACGGGCAGCTCGATCATCCGGACCGACTGGAGCTCCACGCCGTCGGGGCCGTTGACGACCAGGTCGCGGGATGTCTGCTCGCCGACCCCGAGTGGCAGCTCACCCCCAGTTGGATCCCAGAAGGCCATCCGGCCATCCCGCGGAGGATCCGCTGGAACGAACACCGCTGCCAAACCGGCCAGCGCCCCCGTGTGCACCGTCGCTACCAACTCCACACCCTCCGTGAATCCACCTTGGTTGTACGACCCCGAGACCTGCTCGAACGACTCCGAGACCTGCTCCACCGCCCCCGGGATCCGCACGAGCGGCCCGCGAACTGCTCTGATCACCTCGGCCTGCGTTCCCCAATCCCTTCACCGCAAATGTCAGCCACTACTACTTACACGTGCGGATCAAGGCGCCCCGACCGCGACCTCGCCCTTGTCCTTCTGCTCGAACTGGGTGCGGTGGAGCTCCTCGTAGCGACCCGCGGCGGCGAGGAGTTCGGTGTGGGTGCCCTGCTCGACGATGCGGCCGTCCTCGATCACGAGGATCTGGTCGGCGGCGCGGATCGTGGAGAGCCGGTGCGCGATCACCACGGCCGTCCGCCCCGCCAGCGCCTCACCCAGAGCAGCTTGCACTGCCGCCTCCGACGTCGAGTCCAGCGCGGCGGTCGCCTCGTCCAGGATCACCACGCGCGGCTGAGCCAGCAGCAGCCGCGCGATCGTCAGCCGCTGCCGCTCACCACCCGACAGGCGGTACCCGCGCTCACCCACGACCGTCTCCAGTTGATCGGGCAACGACCGGATCAGGTCACCCAGCCGCGCCCGGGTGAGCGCTTCCCACAGATCCTGCTCACTGGCCTCCGGCCTCGCGAGCAGCAGGTTCTCGCGAATCGAATCGTGGAAGAGATGTCCGTCCTGAGTGACCATGCCGAGCGTCGCCCGCAGCGACTCCGCCGACAGGTCCCGCACATCGACCCCGGCGAGCCGCACCGCGCCCGAGTCGACGTCGTACAGGCGGGGGATCAACTGCGCGATGGTCGACTTCCCGGCCCCGGACGAACCGACGAGGGCGACCATCTGCCCGGCCTCCGCACGGAACGAGACGTCATGCAGCACCTCGACCCCGCCACGGGTGTCGAGCTTCGCGACCTCTTCCAGCGATGCCAGCGACACCTTGTCCGCCGACGGGTAGGCGAACCGGACGTTCGAGAACTCGACCGACACCGGACCGGCCGGCACCGTCTCCGCGTCCGGCTTGTCCTTGATCAGCGGTTCCAGATCGAGCACCTCGAAGACGCGCTCGAAGCTGACCAGCGCGGTCATCACCTCGAGCCGCGCGCTCGCCAGCGCGGTCAGGGGGGAGTAGAGCCGGGTCAGCAGCAGCGCCATCGACACCACGGCACCCGCGTCCAGCTGGTCGCGCAGCGCGTAGAAACCACCGAGGCCGTAGACAACGGCGAGCGCCAGCGCCGAGACCAGGGTCAGCGAGGTGACGAAGACCCACTGCACCATCGCGGTCCGCACGCCGATGTCGCGCACCCGGCGAGCCCGTACAGCGAACTCGCTCGACTCGCGCGCGGGCCGTCCGAACAGCTTCACCAGCGTCGCGCCCGGCGCCGAGAACCTCTCGGTCATCTGCGTGCTCATGGTGGCGTTGTAGTCGGCGGCCTCGCGCTGCAGGCCGGCCAGCCGGTTGCCGATCCGCCGCGCCGGGATCACGAACACCGGCAGCAGGACCAGCGCCAGCAAGGTGATCTGCCAGGACACGCCCAGCATCACGACGAGAGTCAGCACCAGCATGACCAGGTTGCTGACGACGCCGGACAACGTGTCGCTGAAGGCCCGCTGGGCGCCGATCACGTCGTTGTTCAGCCGGGAGACCAGCGCGCCGGTCCGGGTCCGGGTGAAGAAGGCGATCGGCATCTTCTGGATGTGGTCGAACACGGCCGTGCGCAGATCGAGGATGAGACCTTCACCGATGCTGGACGACAGCCAGCGAGTGATCAGGCCCAGCCCCGCTTCCGCCACCGCGATCAGGGCGATCAGGATCGCCAGCCGGAACACCAGGCTGAAGTCGTCACCCGCGACGATCGCGTTCACCACCTGGCCGGCCAGCACCGGCGTGGCCACCGCCAGAGCGGCGCCGACGACGCTGAGCACCAGGAACGCGATCAGGTAGCGCTTGTGCGGCCGGGCGAAGGCGAGGATGCGTTTCAGCGCCGCGCGGGAGAACGGACGCTTCTCGTCCTGGGCGTGCATCGCGTGGTACATCGACGTCCACGCGGTCATTTCCATACTCACGGCGACACTCCAGCTAGGTTGGCCAACGTAGAGCGATGGTCCCGCGGACCACCGACACTTTCCGAACGTAGAACCTCAACGTTGCTAGAGGTCAAGCTCACGCCTTTACTGAGTACGCTGTACGGGGTAAGCCGTCGAGTGTAGCCAATCCGGGAGAGTCGCGCACATGAATCAGGAGTACAGCGGCAGCGGTGACCCCGCCAAGAGCCTGGAGCTGCTCTGGGGACTGCAGTCCCGCCCCACCCGCGGACCGAAACCGGCGCTCACCGTCGACGCGATCGTCGAGGCGGCGCTGAAGATCGCCGACGCCAAAGGACTCGCGGCGATGTCGATGCGCCGGGTCGCCGACGAGCTGGGGGTCGGCGCGATGACCCTGTACCGGTACGTCCCCGGTAAGGGCGAACTGATCGACGTCATGCTCGACACCGTGTACGGCGAACTGCCCCGGCGCGAGGTGGACGGCGACTGGCGGGCCAAGCTGGACGAGGTCGCCCGGGAGAACCGCCGGCTCTACCTGAACCACCCGTGGCTCCTTCACGTCGCCACCAGCCGGCCGCCGCTCGGCCCGAACCTGATGGCGAAGTACGAGTACGAGCTCAGGTCGATCGAGGGGATCGGCCTGACCGATGTGGAGATGGACGCCGCCATCGCCCTGGTGAACGGCTACGTCCACGGCGCGGTGCGCAGCGCGGTAGAGGCCGCCCAGGTGATCCAGCGGTCCGGGATCACCGACAAGCAGTGGTGGCTGGCGCACGAGCCGCTGCTGGAGAAGATCGGCGACGCCGCGAAGTTCCCGCTCGCCTCCCGGGTCGGGTCCACCGTCGGCCAGGAGTTCGACGCGCCGTACGACTCCGAGCACAGCTTCGAGTTCGGCCTCGCCCGGGTGCTCGACGGAATCGCCGCGCTGCTGCGGAGCCGATGAATGCAGTTGTGAGTGAGTACTCACTCAGTTAACCTCGATCAAGTGAGCCCACGAGCGACACCTCTGCCACCCGACGAACGGCGCGCCGCGCTGGTCGCCGCGACGCTGCCGTTGCTGGAGCAGTACGGCCGGGACGTGAGCACCCGGCAGATCGCCGAGGCGGCGGGGGTGGCCGAAGGCACGATCTTCCGCGCTTTCGGCAACAAGGAGGCCCTGATCGATGCCGCGATCAGGACCGCGTTCGAGCCCAGCCCGCTGATCAAGGAGCTCGAGTCGATCGACACCACCCTGCCGCTGCGGGAGCGGCTGATCGCCGCCATCGACGTGAGCCAGGTCCGGTTGGCCCGGGTCTTCAAGCTCTTCATCGCGCTGCGGATGCAGCGTCCGCCGGTCTGGAAGTCCGATCCGGAGGAGGAGGCTCGCCGCAAGGCCGACGAGCAGCGCAGTATCGAGGCCTTCGTCGCCCTGATCCGGCCCGACGAGCACCTGCTGCGCCACTCGGCGGACGAGGTCGCCCGCCGGCTGCGGCTGATCACCTTCTCCGCCACCCACCCATTGATCTCGGACGGTCGGCCGCTGACCGCCGAGGAGATCGTCGACTTCGCGCTCGACGGTGTCCGCAAACACGAACCTGGGGACCACTGATGCTTCTTCGCCTGTTGCGTACGCACCTGCGTCCGTACGCCGGCAACCTGTCCATGGTCGTCGTCCTGCAACTGATCGGGACGATCGCCTCCCTCTACCTGCCCAGCCTGAACGCGGACATCATCGACAACGGGGTGGCCCAGGGCGACACCGCCTACATCGTCCGCACCGGTGGCTGGATGCTCGGCGTCAGCCTGGTGCAGATCGTCTGCACCATCGCCGCGGTGTACTTCGGCGCCAAGACCGCGGCTCTGTTCGGCCGGGACGTCCGGGCCGCGGTGTTCCACCGGGTCGGCGAGTTCTCCGCTCGTGAGGTCAACCAGTTCGGCGCGCCGACGCTGATCTCGCGCAGCACCAACGACGTGACCCAGGTCCAGATGCTGGTGGTGACGACCTGCACGATGCTCGTCGCCGCCCCGATCACCATGGTCGGCGGCATCTTCATGGCGGTCCGCGAGGACGTCGGGCTGTCCTGGCTGGTGGCGGTCGCCGTACCGTTGCTGGCGGCATCGATCGGCCTGATCGCCAGCCGGATGGTGCCGCAGTTCCGCAAGATGCAGGTGAACATCGACTCGGTCAACCGGGTACTGCGCGAGCAGATCACCGGCATCCGGGTGGTCCGGGCCTTCGTCCGCGAGCCGCACGAGGTGGAGCGGTTCGCCGAGGCGAACACCAACGTCACCGACACCGCGATCCGGGCCGGCCGGCTGATGGCGCTGGTGTTCCCGGTGGTGATGCTGATCCTGAACATGTCCACCGTGGCGGTGCTCTGGTTCGGCGCCTCCCGGGTGGAGAGCGGGGCGATGGAGGTCGGCGCGCTGACCGCCTTCATCAGCTATCTGATCCAGATCCTGTTCTCGGTGATGATGGCGACCTTCGTGATGATCATGGTGCCGCGGGCCACGGTCTGCGCGGACCGGATCACCGAGGTGCTGGGCACCGAGTCCTCGGTGCGTCCGCCGGTCACCCCGATCAAGGACTTCGTCGGCCGCGGCGAACTCGTCTTCGAGCACGCCGGCTTCCAGTACCCCGGTGCCGCCGAGCCCGTACTCCGGGACATCAGCTTCACCGCGTCCCCAGGCAAGACGACCGCGATCATCGGCAGCACCGGCGCGGGTAAGACCACGCTGCTGTCGCTGGTGCCGAGGTTGTTCGACGCCACCGAGGGCCGGGTGCTGGTGGACGGCATCGACGTCCGCGACATCGAGCCGGACGCCCTGTGGGAGCGGATCGGCCTGGTCCCGCAGCGGCCGTACCTGTTCTCCGGGACGGTCGCGAGCAACCTGCGCTACGGCAACCCCGACGCCACCGACGAGGAGTTGTGGGAGGCGCTGGAGATCGCGCAGGGCCGCGACTTCGTCCAGGGGATGGCCGAGGGGCTGAACGCGCCGATCTCGCAGGGCGGCACGAACGTGTCGGGTGGTCAGCGGCAGCGGCTGGCGATCGCCCGGGCGCTGGTGCGCAAGCCCGAGATCTACCTGTTCGACGACTCGTTCTCGGCGCTCGACCTGTCCACCGACGCCAGACTGCGGGCCGCGCTCGCTCCGGTGACGGCCGACGCGTGTGTGGTGATCGTGGCGCAGCGGGTGTCGACGATCATCGACGCCGACCAGATCGTGGTGGTCGAGGACGGAGCGATCGTCGGCAACGGCACCCATGACGAACTACTCGAGACCTGTCCGACGTACGTCGAGATCGTCGAGTCCCAGCGGTCCGCGGAGGAAGCAGCATGAGCGACGAGAAGCAGACGCCGCCCGCCGCGGCCTCGGTCAACGGCCAGCCCGCCGCGCCCGCCGAAGGCGGTGAGGGAGCGGCGACGGTGAAGGCCACCGAGCGGCCGACGACCGGGCGTGCGTTCGGCCCGCCTGGCGGCATTCCCGGCGACAAGTCGATGAACTTCGGGCCGTCGGCGAAGCGACTGCTGCGCCGGTTGCGGCCGCACCGGGTGCACGTCGGCGCGGTGATCCTGCTGGCGATCGGCAGCGTCTCGCTGGCGGTGCTCGGCCCGAAGATCCTCGGCCGCGCCACCGACATCATCTTCGCCGGCGCCATCGGCAAGCGGCTGCCGAGCGGGGTGAGCAAGGAGCAGGTGATCGAGCAGACCCGCGCGGCCGGCAACGGCCGGCTCGCCGACCTGCTCGGCGGGATCGACCTGATCCCGGGTGTCGGCATCGATTTCGATGCTCTGCGCAACGTCCTGATGCTGGTGCTGGCCCTCTACGTGGGGTCGTTCTTCCTGTCCTGGATGCAGGGTTACATCCTCAACGGCGTCGTCCAGCGGACCGTCTACGAGCTGCGCTCCGAGGTCGAGGACAAGCTGAACCGGCTCCCGCTGAGCTACTTCGACGGCGCGCCGCGCGGTGAGCTGCTCAGCCGGGTCACCAACGACATCGACAACATCTCGACCAGCCTGCAGCAGACGCTCAGCCAGTTGCTGACCTCCCTGCTGACGGTGATCGGCGTGGTCACCATGATGTTCGTGGTCTCGCCGCTGCTGGCGCTGATCGCGCTCGTCACCATCCCGATCTCGATGGTGCTGACGGCGGCGATCGCCAAGCGCTCGCAGACCCGGTTCGTCGCCCAGTGGCGGCACACCGGCGCGCTGAACGGCCAGATCGAGGAGGCCTTCACCGGCCACGAGCTGGTCAAGGTGTTCGGCCGGCAGAAGGAGATCGAGGAGAGCTTCGCGAAGAAGAACGAGGAGCTCTACCAGGCCTCCTTCGGCGCGCAGTTCATCTCCGGCCTGATCATGCCGTCGATGATGTTCATCGGGAACCTGAACTACGTGGTGATCGCGGTGATCGGCGGTCTGCGGGTCGCCTCCGGCACGATGTCGCTGGGTGACGTGCAGGCCTTCATCCAATACTCCCGCCAGTTCACCCAGCCGCTCACCCAGGTGGCGTCGATGGCGAACCTGTTGCAGTCCGGGGTCGCATCGGCCGAGCGGGTGTTCGAGGTACTGGACGCGACCGAGCAGGTGCCGGACGACGCGACGCCGGCGAAGGTGCTGGAGTCGCGCGGCCGGGTGGAGTTCGAGCACGTGTCGTTCTCCTACACCGAGGACAAGCCGCTGATCACCGACCTGAGCCTGGTCGCCGAACCAGGTCAGACGGTCGCGATCGTCGGCCCGACCGGAGCCGGCAAGACCACCCTGGTCAACCTGATCATGCGGTTCTACGAGCTGAAGGGCGGCCGGATCACGCTCGACGGCGTGGACATCACCGAGCTGACCCGGCACGACCTGCGCGCCCGGATCGGCATGGTGCTGCAGGACACCTGGCTGTTCGGCGGCACGATCCGCGACAACCTCATGTACGGGAACCTGAAGGCGACCGAGGACGACATGCTCGCGGCGGCGAAGGCGACGTACGTGGACCGGTTCGTGCACAGCCTGCCGGACGGGTACGACACGGTGATCGACGAGGAGGGCAGCAACGTCAGCGCCGGTGAGAAGCAGTTGCTCACCATCGCCCGGGCGTTCCTGGCCGATCCGCAGCTGCTGATCCTCGACGAGGCGACCAGCTCCGTCGACACCCGGACCGAGGTCCTGGTGCAGCGGGCGATGGCGGCGCTGCGGTCGGACCGGACCAGCTTCGTGATCGCGCACCGGCTGTCCACCATCCGCGACGCGGACCTGATCCTGGTGATGGAGAACGGCTCGATCGTGGAGCAGGGCAACCACCAGCAGTTGCTGGCCGTCGACGGCGCCTACGCGCGTCTCTACAACGCCCAGTTCAGCGGCGCCCTCACCGACGTCGACGAGGAGGAAGGCGTCACGGCCCCGGCCTGACCCGACGGAGAGGGGGCGCCACCAGACCTGGTGGCGCCCCCTCTTTCATCCCCTGTACTCCGAGCCTGGTCTTGTCTCTCAGTCCTTCGGCGTGACGAGCTCCGGCTTGAGGGCGAGCAGAACGCCGAGCGTGGCGTAGCCGATCAACAGGTGGCCGCCGCCGACCCACCGGCTCGCGGCGTCGCCGAAGATCACCATCGCGGGGATCGTCACGAACACCCAGCTCTCGGCGATCAGCGGCCACCAGCGCAGCAGACCCCGCCAGCGTCCGGTGATCGCGAGCTTGATGCCGATCACCATCATCCCGAGCATCGACAGCGGCCAGCAGAAGTCGAGCACCATCAGCCAGGTGGCGTCCTGCAGGCTCCCGGGCAGTACTCCGTGCAGCAGCGACCAGATGCTCGCCAGTCCGAGGACCACGGCCTCGACCTTGAGCATGGCGACCGCCGGCCGCGACAACCCGGTGGCCCTGGTCCGGAACTGGATCGCCAGCAGGCAGAACAGCCCGAGCTGGAACGCGAGCCCGGTCAGATCGCCGATCCGCTCCTGCACGCCTTCGTTCACGGTGGCGAACGCGAAGATGCTCGCCGCCCAGGCCAGCGTGCCGGCGGTCAGCCCGAGCCCGAGCCGGCGGATCCTCGTGAGCTCGGCCGCGCCGGAGCGCAGTACTCCGGACCCCGGGAGCGCTGCGTTCGAGAACCCAGCCTCCGGGTCGGCGGTCAGGGCGACGTCGGTCCTGGCCCGCGCCGGTGTTTCGGTCATGACGGTTCCTTCCTCCCCTGGAGCACACGCCGTGCCCCTGACCAGAACTCTCGGCGCCGGTGCGACCCGGGCGGCAGGGCCGCCGGTCCTCCGTGAATGCCCGAAGTTGTCCCGTCCGGATCCGGGACAACTGACCCGCGACGGCGGGACAGGACCTGGGTGACAATGCAACGGTGACCGAGGTGGGGGAGCCGCGCTGGTCCACACGCGCGGGATGGGTGCCGGTGGCGCTGGCGACGGCCGCGCTGCTGATCTCTGCTGCGACCGTGGTGCTGGACCTGCGCAACCGCGGCGGGGTGCCGGAAGCAGCCGAGCTGGACTCAGGCTGGGCCGCAGTGCTCTCGGGACTCGCCCAGACGATCCCAGGCCTTCTACTGCTCAACAGACTGCCTCGGCACCCGATTGCTTGGATCCTGACGATCTCCGGCCTGCTGTGGATCGTGGACGGCTTCGCGTCCAGCTGGGCGGCGTACGCGATCTATACGAACCCAGGACTGCCCGGCGCCGCAGCGGCGTACTGGTTCTACTCCCGCTTCGGCGCCGTGTTGCTGCTCGGCCTGCCCTTGCTCATCCTGCTGTTCCCCGACGGCCGGCTGGTGACCGCGCGGTTCTGGCGCTGGCTGTCGATCGTGAGCCTGGCGCTGACGGCTCTCCTGCCGCTGGTGCTGATCGTGGTTCCGATGGAGGTCATGACGCGGTACCACGACGCCGCGCTGCCGCCGGAGATCGCCGACCTCGCACTGGACCCGTTCAGCATCAACCTCCCGTACGAGGTGTGGCAGCCGGTGCTGGCCGTCGCCTATGCGGCGGTGGTCGTGAGCCTGGTCGTCCCGTTCGCGGTCACCGTGCACCGGTACCGCGCGGCGTCGGCCGATCGCCGCGCGCAGATCCGCTGGTTGATGTGGGCCGCTCTGGTGGACATGTTCGTGCTCCTCATACCGCTGGAGAACCCACCGGTCGTCTCGAATCTGCTCTTCGGCCTCGCCATCGCCCTCACCTCGGCGGCGGTCGTCATCGCCGTCACCAAACACCGCCTGTACGCCGTCGACCGGTTGCTCTCAGCAACCTTCCTGTACGGCGTCCTCGCGCTCCTCGTGGTGGCGGTGGATCTCGCAGTATTCGCGGTGGCCGGTGGTGTGCTGGGGGAGCGGGACGCGGCGCTGGCTGCGATCGCTTTCGTCGCGGTGATCTATGCGCCGCTTCGGAGTCGTCTGTGGCGAGCGGTACGGCGACTGGTTCGCGGGTCCCGGGACGATCCCTACGCGACCGTGTCGGCGCTGGCCGAGAGGCTCGAGTCGGCGGCCGATCCCGACGAGCAACTGCGCGCGGTGGCTCGGACCTTGGCCGAGGCGTTCCGGCTGCCCTATGTGCGAGTGGAGATCGAGCGGTCGAGCGGACAGCTGGCGATCGTCGAGCACGGCCGCCAGTCCGGCCAGACAATCTCCTTGCCAGTCGGCTATCGGGGTTCGTCTGTCGGCAGGCTGGTGATCTGCCCGGGCGATGGAACGGCCTTGTCCGAGCGGGACCAACGGCTGCTGGGTGATCTGGTCAGGCAGGCAGCCGCCGCGGCTCATGCGAGTGAGCTGACCACCGAACTGCAGCGCGGCCGCAGTCGCTTGGTGGCTGCTCGCGAGGAGGAGCGCCGCCGGATCAGGCGAGACCTGCACGACAGCCTCGGGCCGAGCCTCGGTGCGGTGGCACTGCGGATCGAGACCGCGCGCAACTTGGCCGGATCTGCTCCTGAGAAGGCCGACGCGATGCTCGAACAGGCGACCACCGAGGTGGCTGCCGCCTTGGCCGATGTCCGGCGGCTCGTGCACGACCTGCGGCCGCCTGCGCTGGACGAGCTCGGACTGGTGCGGGCGATCGAGCAGCAGGCCGAGCGGTTCCGCCTCGGCGGTCTTCAGGTCTCCGTGGATGGCTCGCCGGGTGCATTACCCGCAGGCGTCGAAGTAGCGGCGTACAGGATCGCCTCGGAGGCGTTGACGAACGTGGCTCGGCACGCGGCTGCTTCGCGGTGCGACATCACCTTGCGGCTGGCAGACGGTCCCGCGCTGGAGGTGACCGTGACGGACGATGGCGTCGGGATCGGCGAGGACGTCGTGGCCGGCGTGGGGATGTTGTCGCTGCGGGAGCGGGCCGCTGAGCTCGGGGGAGTCTGTAGTGTCACCTGTCCGGCGGAGGGCGGCACCGTCGTACGGGTCCGGTTGCCGCTCGACGCGGTACCGGAGGTCGCGCATGTCTGAGGCGGTGCGGGTGATGCTGGTCGACGACCACCCGGTCTATCGGGACGGTCTGGCCGCGCTGCTGGGATCGCTCGACGGCGTCGAGGTGGTCGGGACGGCCGCCGACGGACTCGAAGCCGTCCGGCGGGCCGCGGAGTTGCAGCCGGATGTCGTGGTGATGGACGTGCAGATGCCGGAGCTGGACGGGATCGAGGCGACGCGGCGGATCACTGCCGACAGCCCGCACGTCGGCGTCGTCGTGCTGACGATGGCCGAGGAGGACCAGACGCTGTTCGCCGCGATGCGAGCGGGGGCTCGCGGCTATCTGCTGAAGGGCGCCAACCAGGCGGAGATCGTGCGCGCGATCACCGCGGTCGCCCAGGGCGAGGCGATCTTCGGGCCGGCGGTGGCGCGGCGGGTGGCGGAGTTCTTCGCCGCCGCGCCGGTGGCGACCGAGCAGAGCGTGTTCCCGCAGCTCACCAGCCGGGAGCGGGAGGTGCTCGCACTGGTCGCGGCCGGCCGCTCGAACGCCCAGATCGCTTCCGAGCTGTTCCTCTCACCCAAGACCGTCCGCAACAACGTCTCGAACATCTTCGCCAAACTGCACGTCGCCGACCGCGCCGAAGCCATCATCCGGGCCCGCGACGCCGGCCTCGGCCGCTAAGTCTCGTTTTTGACTGGCCGGGTCTGGGCGCTCGCGCCATCTACCTAGCCGCCGCGGCGGTCACTCTGGCCGGCCTCGGGCTCACCGCCTACGCAAGCTCCAGTGCCCGCCAGAGAGGGGCCGTGAGCTTGATCGACGGCTAGGCGGGATCAGGGCGTCGTCGGGAGGGAGCGGAGCCGGAGCGCGAGAGCCCAGTCCTGGTCGTTCGAGAGTGGGTCGGGGCGGTCCGCCGGGCGGCCGTCGATACAACTGGGGAAGACATAGGCGCAGGTCGGAAAGTCTGCTGCGGCGAAGTCGGTGAGCGAGGCGTCCCAGATCCGTCGTACCTGCTCGGTCGACGCATCGGTGATCGCCCAGTCGGGCAGGGCCGACAACGCCGTCGCGGTCACGACGCTCCAGTAGTGCGGGAAGACATCGCCCCAGAGCTTCTCCCGGCCGAACCAGTAGCCGTCCCAGTGCCGGATCGGCACCGAGTTGAGCCGGATGTGCGGCTGCGGCCCGCCGAAGGCCATCAACCAGCGGACGGCGTTCTCGAGTGCCGTGCGGTGCTCCTCGTCGTTTGGTCGGCCGTAGAGGGCGAGCAGTGTGACGAGCGGGGACACGATCGTCTGCTCGTAGTTCACCTCGTGCGCGGCCAACTCCACGCCCTGGCTGACGAACCAGTCGGCCGAGTCGCGCAACGGCTGCTCCACCTGGTCCGCCAAGGCGTCGTCCCCGGCTTGTCTGCAGAGTTCGGCGACCCGGCCCGCGGCCTCGGCCCAGCCGATCGCGAGGAAGTGGGTGCCGCCTCGCTCGGCCAGGCGATGCAGGATCCGTACGGCGAGGTCGAGGTCTTCGGACCGGCCGAACATCACCGCGTGATCGGCGAAGAAGTGCGCCAGCCACGGGTAGTTGTAGAGCCGGGATCCGTTATGGGCGCCGACGCTGCCGCGGAGGACTGTGCCGTCCGCCTCGATCAGATGGGTCCTCGCGAAGCGGGCGTAGCCGTCGAGCGCGGCGGCAGACTCTTCGGCGTCGACCCAGTCGAGTCTGCGGGCCTGCTGGACCAGGACCGCCATACCGACTCGCTCGGCGCCGTCCGTCCAGTCCGGCCAGTCGGGCGAGTGCATGGTCAGCCCGGTACTGCTGTCGACCGGCAGGAATGCGAACCGTCGCAGCCCGTCGGCCTGCTGATCGCGATGCGCGGCCAGGAGCACCCCGACCCGACGACGGACAATCGCCTCGAGACCGTCGGTGAAGAGCACCATCGCCCGCGCTGTGCGACGACTCTCTTCGACCACGTCGACGAACGCCGTCCCCGCACGCGATCGTTCGAGTCGTACTGCGTTCCCGTCCGTGGCGACCGGCACTCCGTCAATGGCGACCGTGGCGGGCCGTTGGAGGACGCCGGTAATGGTCTCGTCGGGGCCGGCGCTGTAGCTGTCGAAGGAGATCGGGGGATCGGTCGTCGCGAGGAAGGCCGCGCGGTCTTCGTGGAAGCCGACTGTCCAACTCCACGACAGCGCCTCGCCGGGCGGCACGGAGTACACGGGCTGGCCGCCGTTGGCTGTCGGGTTCCGAGCGTGGTCGGTGGGTTGAAGCATGAGGTGGCCGCGGATGTTCGAGCCGGTATCGGGATTGCGCGACTCGACCGAGTACGACCACAGGGCACCCTCGCGCAGCGTCAACCCCAGTACAGGTCCGAGGCCGTCCATCGGTTCGGCCAGCACCCAGGCCCAGGATCCGCCGGTCCAGATGTGGGCGTGGCAGGCACGTTCGAGGCTGTCCTGCGCTGAGTCGTAGACGTCGCGCCACGGGGTGGAGATCGCCAGGCTGCGAACTTCGATCGGCGCCGCCCCGCGATTCCACAGCTCGTAGGTCTCGGCCAGCGCCGCACCGCCGCGTCGGGTGACCACCAGCTCGAGACTGTCTCCGAGCTTCGTGTGCGTCGTTAGCCCGACCTCGCCTTCATGGACGGAGTCGGGCGCGCCCCATCGGAACGTGCCGTGATCCGTGATGACGAAACCCCGACCCCAACGATGCAGCACGGTGTGCCAGCGATCGGCGCCCTCCTGCAGGAGCCAGGGCGTGGTCGGCCGTCGCGGATGCCGGAACGCGAGAGGCGCTCCGTCCACCTGATCCAGCTCCACCTGGCCGACCCCGACGTCCCACAGGATCGGCCCGGCCTCGCCCTTGTCGTCCACGCTTAGCTTGCTGCGGAGATCAGCCACGCGCCAGGCGGCGTACGGCGAGCTCGGCGAGCAGAGCGGACGCGTCCGGGAGGACGGAGTCGTCGAAGTCGGCGAGCGGGGAGTGGTTGTCGGCCGCGTTCTCCGAGTCGGCGGCACCGCACGCGCTGAGGTTGACGTAGGCGCCGGGCACCTCGTTCAGCACGTACGACATGTCCTCCGCACCGCACTCCGCGTGCGCGCGCTCACGGAACCGCTCGGTGCCGAACAGGTCGACGATCGCCTGCCGGGCGAACAGGTACTCGGTCTCGTCGTTGACCGTCACCGGATAGCCGACGCGGTAGTCGGCCTCGGCGGTCAGCCCGTGCGCGGCGGCCAGGTTCTCGATCAGCCGGACGCTCGCCTCCTGCATCCGGGCGCGGGACTCGGCGGAGAACATCCGCACGGTCGCGTCGAAGAACGCGTCGTCCGGGATGATGTTCTCCTTCGTGCCGCCGGAGATCCGGCCGACCGTGAGCACCACCGGGTCGAAGACGTCGAACTGCCGGGTCACCATCGTCTGCAGCGCGACCACCATCTCGCATAGGACGGGGATCGGGTCCTTGCCGCGGTAAGGCTCGGAGCCGTGCGCCCCGGCGCCGACGACCCGCACGCTCAACTGGTCCGCAGCGGCCATCAGCGGCCCGGCCTTGCTGCTCCAGACACCGAGCGGATCACCCGCCGACTGCACGTGCAGGCAGTACGCCGAGTCGACCCGGCGACCCGCGGCCTCCAGGAGGCCCTCGCGAATCATGATCGGCGCGCCGCCGGTGGTCTCCTCGCCCGGCTGGAACATGAACACCACGTCACCGGCGAGTTGGTCGCGCAGGTCGTGCAGGATCTTCACCGCGCCGACCAGTCCCGCGACGTGCAGATCGTGGCCGCAGGCATGCATCAGCCCCGGATGCGTCGACGCGAACGGCACGTCGACCCGCTCGGTCACCGGCAACGCGTCCATGTCGCCGCGCAGCAGCACGACCGGACCAGGTCCGCCACCGCCCCGCAGTACGGCGGTCACCGACGAGAGCTCCTTGCCCAGAGTGATCTCCAGGTCGAGGCCCTCCAGGGCTTCGAGGATCAGGCCCTGGGTCTTCGGCAGGTCGAGGTCGTACTCGGGGACCCGGTGCAGGGCTCGGCGCAGTTGGATGATCTCGGTGCCGTAGCGCTGGGCGAGTTCGAGGGTGCTGGTCACGCGTTTCCTTCCACTTCGGCGAGCAGATCCGTCTGCCGGAACATCCAGGCAGGGAGGATCCCGGCGATCCCGGGATCGGTCATGCCTGGTTCTTCGGGCCGAGTTCGAGCGCGGCCATCACTCGCTGGGCGCTGCCGCCGAGCTCGAGCAGCTCGACCAGGTCGAGCCACCGCTCCGGGTCCGCCACCTCGGTCGGCAGGGTCGCGTCGAAGGTGCCGACCGGCGCGTCCGTCGCCACGGCGACCACCTTGGGGGCCACGTCGAGGTAGTCGCTCGCCTCGATGATCTTGCGTTTCACCGCCGGCGACATCGGCGTACCGGGGTCGGCCGCGGCGGCGCGGATCGCGTCGAGGTCGCCGTACGTCGTGATCAGCGAGGCGGCGGTCTTCTCGCCGATGCCCTTCACCCCGGGGAGCCCGTCGGAGGCGTCGCCGCGCAGGGTGGCGTAGTCGGCGTACCGGCTGGCGGGGATCTCGTACTTCGCCAGCAGCGCCTTCTCGTCGAGCACATCGGCCCGGCCGACGCCCTTCGCCGCGGTGTAGACGATGCGGATGTCGCGGGAGTCGTCGATCAGCTGGAACAGGTCGCGGTCGCCGGTGACCACGTCGACCGGCATCTTCGAGCGGTGCGACAACGTGCCGATCACGTCGTCGGCCTCGTGGTCAGCGGCGCCCACGATCGCGATGCCGAGCGCCTCCAGCGCGGCCCGGATGTAGGGCACCTGGACCTCGAGGCGGTCGGGCACATCCTCCACCTGGTCGCCGCCGGAGGTGACGAACTCCACCCGCTGCGCCTTGTACGACGGGATCAGCGCGACCCGCCACGACGGCCGCCAGTTGTCGTCCCAGCAGGCCACCAGGTGGGTCGGCCGGTGGTTCTCCACCAGCCGCGCGATGAAGTCCAGCAACCCCCGGATCGCGTTGGTCGGCGTCCCGTCGGCGGCCTTCATCGTGTCCGGCACCCCGAAGAACGCCCGGAAGTACAGCGAAGCCGTATCCAGCAACATCAACCGCTGCCCGGCAGCGGACCTCGTCTCACCCATGCCGCGATGCTTTCACAACCCACCGACCATTCCCACGCACCTCCTCCGTCTCACCCCTACGCATCCGGTGACTGGAGGGTGGGTGGTGTGGGAGCGCCTTCCTCGGCGGTGTCCAGCGGCGGGTGGATGAATGCTTGGGAAGGGTTTCCCAGAGTAGGGTCTGCGGAATGGAGGATCTGGATCGCAGGATCGTGGCGTTGCTGGCGTCTGACGGGCGGATGAGCTTCACCGACCTGGGCAAGGCGACCGGGCTGTCCACGTCGGCGGTGCACCAGCGGGTCAAGCGGCTGGAGCAGCGGGGCGTCATCCTGGGGTACGCGGCAACCATCGACCACACCGCGCTCGACCTGCCGCTGACCGCGCTGATCTCGATCCGCCCGATCGACCCGTCCCAGCCGGACGACTCACCCGAGCGGCTGCGGGACGTCCCCGAGATCGAGTCCTGCTACTCCGTGGCCGGCGACTCCAGCTACATCCTGATCGTCCGGGTCGCCACCCCGGCTGCCCTGGAGAACCTGCTCGCCGTGATCCGCGCCCGCGCGAACGTCTCCACCACGACCACGATCGTCCTCAGTACGCCGTACGAGCGGCGCCCGCCGGCGCTCTAGTTGGTGATTCGGCGGACCGCCACCACTCAGCAACCTCGCCGCTAGCTCACAGACGCGGCGTCGCCAAGCGGCGCGCCCGAGTTTCGTGTGTGGTTGGTGAGTGCTGGCGGTCCGGGGTACCCACTAACCGTCACGCCCGTCCAGGTGGCTGCTCCGCGCAGCGCCGGTGGCGGGTCCGAACACCATGCCGGGACCGCGGACATGAAACGGGGGCCTCGGACAAGAAATAGCCTGTCCGAGGCCCCGACTAGGTGTCCCCACCATCCATAACCACCGCTGCATCGCTCAGCCGGAGCGTCACCAACGCCCTGGCTGAGCACCTCTAGTCCTTCTGCGCCACCAAGATGCTGACGGACCGGCCGGGCTTGGCGGGGTACGGCTGGTGCATCTCGGCCGTGAGCGTGAAGCCCGCTGCAGCCAGCAGTGCTGACAGGCGGGGGAGCGGCAGCAGATGCAGCTCGTACGAGACCGGGTGCCCGTAGGCCTGCTCCGGCGCTTCCAGACCGTCGCCCGAGTGGGTGGCGACGAGCAGCTGACCACCGGGCGCAAGGACGCGATGGAACTCCCCGAACACTGTCGGCAGTTCGTCGGCCGGCGTGTGGAAGATCGAGAACCAGGCGATCACGCCGCCCAGTTGCCCGTCCGGCAGGTCCAGCGCAGTGACGGACCCGACCTCGAACCGCAGCGACGGGTAGCTCCGGCGAGCGATCTCGATCATCCGCGGTGACAGATCGACGCCTACGGTATCGAGCCCGAGCGATGCCAGGTAGTCGCTCACGCGCCCCGGCCCGCACCCGAGGTCGGCCACCCGAAGGTTGCCGTCGGCCCGCACCAGGTCGGCGAACACGGTGACCAGAGCCTTCTCCCACGGATGCCCCGGCAACTGGTCCTTGAACAGTTCGGCGTAGTCGGCGGCGACAGCGTCGTACGACGCCCTGGTGGCGGCTAGGTGGTCGATCACCGGCAGGACTCTAGTCAGGCGGGGAGCTGTGGCGCTGGTGCTCGGTCCCGGTGTCGAAGAACTCGTCGAGGTACTCCTCCGGTGTGAGGTCGCTGTCGCGGATCAGTGAGAACACCTCGATGCCCGGCACGATCTTGTCCACGTCGTCGCCGAGGAAGAAGCACTGCGCCAGGCCGAGGTACGCCCAGTCGGTGTCCTCGATGTACTCGAGTGCCTCCCGCTCGGCCAGCTCGATCGCGGAGTCGAAGTCGTCGGCCCGCCACAGCGTGACCCGTTCCTCGTACGCCGAATCAGCGTCCCGCCCCTCGTCGAGCCGGAACACACACCTGACGCTGTACCACCCCATTGGACCCACTCCCCGCCAGCGCCGCCGTCCCCTGTGCGACGACACTAGTGCCCCTCACCCGCAATCCGCACGTTATCTCCGGCGCCCAGGCACGCGCCTCGCGGCGTTGGAGCAAAGAACAAGATGGAAAAGCTTCGAGTCCTTCGCTCCGCCTTGCGATGCACGCACCTGAACACCGGAGCTGACGTGCGGATTCCGGGTGAGGGGCACTAGCGGGAAACCCTCAGCTGATGTGCAGCAGTTTCTGGGACTCGGCGGCGTTGCGGGAGGCGGCCGCGCGCTTCTCGGCTTCGGCGAGGGAGTCGCCGGCGTGCTGCTTCCACCAGTTCTGGCCCTCCGTCGGGAGGGTGTCGATCGGGTCGTAGTACTCGTAGGTGCGGTTCAGGGCCTGGGGGTCCTGCCGCTCGATGCCGGTGCGGTAGTTCTTCTTCCAGTACGAGATGCCACGGACCTCGTCGTACTCCGACAGCTGGTGCACCCAGCGCTTCCCGACGTACGGAACGTCGCAGACGATGCGGGGGGTCGCGAAGCCGGGGAGGTAGCCGAGGATGCCGTGCTGCAGGTGCTGCGCCTCCTTGACCGAGACCCGCCAGTGCTCGGAGAACGGGATCATGTCGCACATGTAGAAGTAGTACGGCGTGATGGTGGCGCCGTCGAGCAGCGCGAAGCACAGGTCGAGCAGCTGCGGCACGGAGTCGTTGACGCCGCGCATCAGGACGCCCTGGTTGCGCACGTCGCGGAGGCCGGCCTCGAACATCGCCTTGGTCGCCTCGGCCACCAGCGGCGTGACCGACTGGGCCGCGTTCACGTGCGTGTGCATCGCGATCATCACGCCGCGCTTGCGGCCGAGCTGGGCGACTCGCTCGACACCCGCGCGGACGTCGTCGGCGAGCCAGTGCTGCGGCATCCCCATCAGGGCCTTGGTGGCCAGCCGGATGTCGCGGATGTTCTCGATCTCCAGCAGGCTGGTGAGGAACGACTCCAGTCGCGGCCAGGGCATGTTCGCCACGTCGCCACCGGACACCACCACGTCGCGGACACCCGGCGTACGGCGCAGGTAGTCGAGCATGTCGTCGAGGCGCTGCTGCGGCTTGATCGTGAACTTCAGCTTCTCGATCACCGGCGTCGAGTTCCCGACCAGGTCCATCCGCGTGCAGTGGCCGCAGTACTGCGGGCACGTCGGCAGGATCTCCGCCAAGACCTTGGTCGGGTACCGGTGGGTCAACCCCTCCGTGGCCCACATCTCGTGCTCATGCAGGGAGTCCCTCGTCGCGTGGGGATGCGACGGCCAGTCAGCGCGGCGGTCACTGAACATCGGCAGCATGTAGCGGCGAACCGGATCGGCGTAGAACGCCTCGGTGAAGGTCCCCGCGTAGTCATCGTTGGGAACGATGGTGTTGAGCATCTGCGGGGGCAACAGCATGGACATGGTCGCGCGCTCGGCCTGGTCGCGGGCCAGGTCCTCGTAGACGCGCTCCTCGAGCAGGTGGCCCATCACGTCGCGCAACTGCTTGACGTTCTTCACGCAGTGCGAGCGCTGCCACTGGGCGGATCGCCATTCCTCGGCGGTCACGTCTTTGAAGCCGGGAATCCGGGTCCAGTCAGGCTCGACCAGTTCGGCCCGGGTATAGGCGTACGGCTGCCCGTTCAGTTCGGCAGCTGCAAGCTCCGGGCTGATCAGATCGGTCACGAGTCCTCCAGGGGGCTCCACTACGGCGTCGGTCTCATGTGAGGATAGCGATAGAACTTATGGTAGATCCATTAGAACACCGCAAGATTTCCTCTCTGTATCAGCCACAGTAGTATTTTGCCCGGCTCAACCGAAGTCTGGCCACATTTGCCCCAAGGAGGCCCCGTGTCGGACACCCCCGGTTCGCCGGTAGGACTGCACCGTGTGATCGAGCCCGCCGGCGTGTTGCCGCAGGCGGCCCAGCGGCTGGACGCGCGGGCCGAGCTGTGGCCGGACGAGGTGCGGATCTCGGTCGAGCGGCTCAACCTGGACGCGGCGTCGTACCGGCAGTTGGCCGAGGCGCACGGGGGAGACGGTGACGCGGTGCGAGCGGCCGTGCTCGAGATCGTCCGGACGCGGGGCAAGATGCAGAACCCGGTCACCGGCTCGGGCGGCATGCTCGTCGGCGTCGTCGCCGAGGTCGGCCCCGAGTCGCCCCTCGGAGTACAGAAGGGTGACCGGGTGGCGACGCTGGTGTCGCTGACTTTGACGCCACTGCAGATCACCGACGGCCTGGCCGACTGGGACGGGCGCGGCGAGCAGGTCCCGACCGCCGGACACGCGATCCTCTTCGCGCGATCGATCGTTGCCAAGCTCCCGGACGACCTGGTTCCCGAGCTCTCGCTCGCGGTGATGGACGTGTGCGGAGCGCCCGCGCTGACCGCTCGCGTAGTACAGCAGTATGTCGACAAAGACATAAAGCCTGTCGTGTCAGTTATTGGCGGCGCAGGTAAAAGCGGGTCGCTGTCGCTCGCGGCGGCGCGTCGTGCGGGGGCAGCCCGGACCATCGGCATCGTGCCGGTTCGGGCCGAGGCGGATCGCCTCGCCGCCGCGGGTCTGGCGGACGTCGTCGCGCTCGCTGATGCTCGTGATCCGGTCGCTCTGGCGAAGGCTGTGGAGGAGGCCGGGGGACCGGCGGACATCACCGTCGTCTGTGTCGACGTGCCAGGCTGCGAGCACGGCGCAGTACTGTCGACGGCGGCCGGCGGCACAGTGATCTTCTTCTCGATGGCGACCTCGTTCTCGGCCGCCGCACTCGGCGCCGAGGGGCTGGCCGCGGACGTCACAATGCTTGTAGGCAACGGATATGTGCCCGGTCACGCGGACTACGCGATCGACCTGTTGCGGTCCGAGCCCGGTGTGCGCAACCTCTTCGAGGGCAGGCTGAAGGCCGAGGGGCAGGATTAGGCCTGTGCGCACACTTCTGACGAACGGTTCCGTCTACTCACCCGCCGATCCCCACGCGACCGCGATCGCGTTCGACGACGGCGTGGTCACCTGGCTCGGCGACGACAGCAGCGCGGCCTCCTACGCGAACGGCGCGGACGAGGTGATCGACCTGCACGGCAAGCTCGTCACACCCGCCTTCGTCGACGCCCACGTGCACACCGCGCAAACCGGCGCCCTGCTCACCGGCCTCGACCTCGCCGGCGCGACCAGCCTGGCGGAAGCCCTGGACCGACTGGCCGCCTTCGCGAAAACTCTCGGACCGGACGAGATCATCGACGGCCAGGGCTGGGACGAGACCAGGTGGCCCGAAGGTCGTCCGCCCACGAGTGAGGAGTTGGACCGTGCTGCCGACGGCCGTCGCGTCTACCTCTCGCGTGTCGACGGTCACTCTGGCGTCATCTCGTCCTCCCTCGCCGCCGCGGTCGAGAACCTCAGCGCGCAAGCCGGGTACGACGCCAGTGGCCGCGTCGAGCGGGCCGCCAACCACGCCGTACGGGACGCGCTCGGCGAACTCGTCGGACCGGATCAGCGGCTGCAGGACGCGCGCGCAGCGGTGAAGTCGATGGCCGAGCGCGGCATCGGCGCTTTCCACGAGATGGCCGCGCCGCACATCGGCCCGGTGTGGGAGCTGCCGCTGGTTCGCCAGGCCGCCGAGGAAGCCGGTCTGGCCGCCACCTTGTACTGGGGTGAGCCCGGCATGTTCGACCGCATCGACGAATTCGGCCTCGCCGGACTGGCCGGAGACCTCAACGCCGACGGCGCTCTCGGCTCACGCACCGCCGCGCTCCGCGACCCGTACGCCGACCGGCCGGACCACCGCGGGCACGCGTACCTCACGGCGGAGCAGATCGCCGAGCACGTCGTCGCGTGCACCGAACGAGGAGTCCAGGCGGGATTCCACTGCATCGGCGACGCCGCCCTCGACAACATCGCCCGGGGCTTCGAGCTCGCCGCCGAGAAGGTCGGCGTACAGGCTCTCGTTGCCGCGCGCCACCGGCTGGAGCACGTGGAGATGGTCGACGACGCGGCGATCGCCACGTTGGCCCGGTGCGGCGTCGTCGCGAGCGTCCAGCCGATGTTCGACCGGCTCTGGGGCGGCCCGAGCGACATGTATGCCGAACGCGTGGGCGACCGCTGGGCAGGGATGAACCCGTTCGGCTCACTGGCTCGCTCCGGGGTGGTGCTGGCCTTCGGGTCGGACTCGCCGGTGACGGAGCTCGGTGGCTGGGAGGCTGTTCGCGCGGCCGCGTTCCACCACGAGGAGTCCCAGCGGATCACCGTGCGGGCGGCCTTCGCGGCACACACCCGCGGTGGCTGGCGAGCCGCCGGGATCGACGACGCCGGAGTACTCGCACCCGGTACGGCAGCGACGTACGCGGTCTGGGAGAGCGACGCGGAACTCGTCGTGCAGACGCCCGACCAGCGCGTGGCGGCCTGGTCGACAGATCCGCGGGCAGGCGTCCCCGTACTGCCCGACCTGAGCGATGAGGCACCCGTGCCTGACTGTCGGCGGACCGTGGTCGGCGGCCGCATCGTGTACGACTCCGAAGGATGGTCCTCGTGACCCGTGCAGTGAAGAAGCTCGACCTCGACCCGGTCACCGTGCGCAAGGCCCGCAGCCTGGCGCGCAAGGCCGGGCGGCCGATCGTGAACATCGCCAAGCAGCACACCACCGTCTCGGTCGAACGCGCCGTACTGCGGTTGGCCGGGCTCGCCGGCGCCGACACCGAGGGCATCCCGTGGGTGAACCGGCTCGCGGACACCGTGCGGGCCGATGTCGGTCTGGAGCACGGGCTGGCTCTGCCGGTCTGGGACGCGCTGGTCCGCGGTGAGGCCGAGGACCTGTCGGTGCTCGCGCAGAAGGCGGCCACGGGTTCGGTGACGTTCCGCCTGCCGGAGGGGCGCGACGCGGTACGGGCTCGGGCGGCGGCTCGGAAGGCTGCGGCGGCCGGACTCAGGAAGGTCGACGGGCGGCGTCGTGAACGCGACCGGATGATCAAGAAGCACGGTGATCCGGACCAGCGGCCGTGGATCTACCTGATCGTTGCCACCGGCGACATCTACGAGGACATCCCGCAGGCGCAGGCGGCTGCTCGCGCGGGCGCCGACATCATCGCGGTGATCCGCTCGACCGGGCAGTCGTTGCTCGACTACGTGCCCGAAGGGGCGACGCGGGAGGGCTTCGCGGGCACCTACGCGACGCAGGAGAACTTCCGGCTGATGCGGGCCGCGCTGGACGAGTCGTCCCGTGAGCTCGGCCGCTACATCCGGCTGACCAACTACGCCTCCGGGTTGTGCATGCCGGAGATCGCGACGCTGGCCGGGCTGCAGCGGCTGGACATGATGCTGAACGACTCGATGTACGGGATCCTCTTCCGCGACATCAACCCGATCCGGACCTTCGTGGACCAGCGATTCAGCCGGCAGATCCACGCCCGCGCCGGGATCATCATCAACACCGGCGAGGACAACTACCTGACCACCGCGGACGCGGTCGAGGCCGCGCACACGGTGACGGTGTCGCAGTTGTTGAACGAGTACTTCGCGAAGGAGGCGGGGCTCGAGGACTGGCAGCTCGGCCTCGGGCACGCCTTCGAGATCACCCCGGAGATCCCGGACTCGTTCCGGCTCGAACTGGCGCACGCGATGCTGGCCCGGCAGCTGTTCCCGGACGCGCCGCTGAAGTGGATGCCACCGACCCGGCACATGACCGGCGACGTGTTCCGCGGCTATTTGCTGGACGGATTCTTCAACCTGGCCGGGGCGATGACGGGGCAGGGCATCCTGCTGGTCGGCATGATGACCGAGGCCGTGGTGACGCCGTGGATCTCCGACCGCGACCTGGCGCTGCAGAACGTGCGCTACGTCTTGGGTGCCGCCGGCAACCTTCACGAGGACTTCCACCCGGCGCCGGACGGCTTCATCGCCAACCGGGCCCGGCAGGTGCTCGCCGAGTCGATCGACCTGCTGGACAGGATCGTCGACGACGGCCTGCTGAACGCGATCGGCGACGGCACCTTCGGCCTGATGAAGCGCCCGCAGGACGCCGGGCGTGGTCTCGACGGCGTCGCCCGCCGCTCCCCGGTGTACTACAACCCCGCGATCGAGCTGCTCGAGGAGGCGCAGTGAGCATCATCAGGCCGTATGGCGACACCACTGGGGACGGGATGGTGCAGATGTCGTTCACGCTGCCGGTCCCGCACGACAAGCGGGCCGAGGGCGCGGCGATCCAGCTCGCGAACAAGATGGGGATGGACCCGGCGCTCGTCGTGCACGCCAAGCCGATGGGTCCGGACTTCACCTTCTTCGTCGTCTACGGACCGGTGAACCACCTGGTCGACACGAGCAAGGTGGAGGTGATCGAGCGGGACTACCCGCTGCTGTCGCCTAAGGACGCGAACCTTGCCATCC
This sequence comes from Kribbella sp. VKM Ac-2568, assembly GCF_004345365.1. Taxonomy (GTDB): domain Bacteria; phylum Actinomycetota; class Actinomycetes; order Propionibacteriales; family Kribbellaceae; genus Kribbella; species Kribbella orskensis. The sequence continues at coordinate 167,608 of NZ_SLVF01000013.1, read as the reverse complement.
GCAAGGGTCTGCGCCGCCGGCTGACCGTGGTGGGCGCCTGCATCGGGACCGACGCGCACACCGTCGGGATCGACGCGATCATGAACATCAAGGGATTCGCGGGGGAGAAGGGCCTGGAGTACTACCGGGAGCTGAAGGTGGTCAACCTCGGCGCCCAGGTCGCCGTACCGGAGCTGGTCCGGCGGGCCAGGGCGGAGAAGGCGGACGCGATCCTGGTCTCGCAGGTGGTCACCCAGCGGGAGGCGCACGTGCTGAACACCAAGGAGATGTCGGCCGCGTTCCGCGAGGCGTACTCCGAGGACACCCGGCCGGTACTGGTTGCCGGCGGCCCCCGTTTCACCGAGGCGATGGCCGGCGAGCTCGGGGTGGACCGGGTCTTCGGCCGCGGTACCACGCCCGGCGAGGTGGCCAGCTACCTGGTCGATGCCCTCGTCACCCGTCGCAAGCACACCCCGAGCCGGAGAACCGCATGACCACGTCGATGACCAAGGCAACGATCGGCCTGACCGTGACGCACCGCCGCTACGTGCCCTACAGCCACGCGCACTACGCGGGGAACCTGGTCGACGGGGCGTACGTGCTCGGCCTGTTCGGCGACGTCGCGACCGAGGTGTGCATCCAGGCCGACGGAGATGAAGGTCTTTTCGCTTCCTACTCGGACGTGCAGTTCCTGCAGCCGTTGCGGGCCGGCGACGTGGTGGAGACGAAGGCAACGATCACCCGGGTGGGCAACCGCAGCCGCGAGATCGAGTTCGTCGCGACCGTCGTCTGCCGGGGCCGGACGGACTTGTCGGAGTCCGCGGCCGAGGTGCTGGCCGAGCCGCTGGAGATCACCCGGGCCACCGGCACCGTCGTCGTACCAGCTGGATGACGATTCGCTGTCGGTGACGGTTAGTTGCCCTGGGTAACGAACACGGCGAGTGCCGAGACGGCTCTGTAACGTGACCCCGGGTCATTGAGCGGCGTTGAGCCTGGCAGGCCGGGCAAAAGTGTTACAACGGCTTGAAGGAGCCCTCGGAGAGGTTGACACCACGCCTGCGAACGAGCATGGTTTTGGGAGTCGTCATATCCCGTTTCTTCAACGGATACAAGAAGTTCGGCCACCGGATGATCCCGCGACGCTGACCAGGCCAGTGCCAGGCCTGAGTCGACGGGGGCTGAGATCGCTGGTGGTTAGCCCCCCGCGGGGCAGAGGTGGAAGAGGCTCGGCGCCCAGTAGACAACAGCCGACGGGCTCGCAACCAGCGGGTCCCCGGTTGGTCCGAAGGAGCGCCGAGCCTCTTTCCTCTTCCCCGAACAACGCCCGACCTCAGCACGGGACCTGAGCCGGAGCGACCACTACGTTTACCAAGCCCCCGCTACGCTGATGAGGCCCGTTCGGTCTCGTATCTCCTGTCGTGCACCTCACGGCTACTGACCGGATACATCCCGGTCCGTCGTACGTTGTACCGTCGTGCGACCGGTGTGTGCCGGCACGGTGAGGCGAGGGGGTACCTGAGTGGAGCGGCTGAAGGCGTTGGGTCGGATCCTGCCGAGGCTGATCGTGGCCGTCGGCGCCGGTGCTCTGCTCGGCCTGGCCTTCGAGCCCCACGACCACCCGTGGCTCGCCTTCCTCGCCGTACCGCTGCTGCTCGCCGCGCTGAACGGCGTCTCGATGAAAGCCGGCTTCCTGATCGGTTCCGGCTTCGGCATCACGTACTACGCGGTGCTGGTCCCGTGGCTGAGCATCATCGGCGGGGACGCGGCCATCGCGCTGGCGATCCTCGAGGGCCTCTTCTACGGCGTCTTCGGGATGTTCGCGAGCCAGACGCTGAAGCACAAGCTCTGGATCCTCTGGGTGCCCTGCCTCTGGGTGGCCACGGAGTTCGCCACCGCCTCGGTGCCGTTCGGCGGATTCCCGTGGGGGCGGCTCGCCTGGGCCTTCGCCGACTCGCCGCTCGGCAAGCTCGCCTCACTGGTAGGCATCCCCGGCCTCAGCTTCGCCGTCGCCCTCATCGGTGTCCTCCTCTACGCCGTACTGCGGCGCAAGAGCGGGCTCGGCCTGCGGGCGGTCGCGCTGGTCGGCGCGATCGCGATCTTCGGCGGCGCTTCGCTGATCTCGCTGTCCACCGAGGGGAACGGCAAGGACGTCACCGCGGCGATGGTGCAGGGCAACGTCCCGGGCAAGGGGCTGGAGTTCCTCGGCCGCGCCCGCACGGTCACCCGCAACCACCTGACCGCGACGCTCGACCTGCAGAAGCAGGTGGAGGCCGGGACCCAGTTGAAGCCGGACGTCGTGATCTGGCCGGAGAACTCGACCGACATCGATCCCTACAAGGACGCCGAGACCCGGCAGGACATCGAGGAGGCCGTCAAGGCGGTCAACGTGCCGATCCTGGTCGGCGCGGTGCTCGAGGGTCCCGGACCGAACGAGCGCCAGACCACCGGCATCGTCTGGGATCCCGTCAAGGGTGCGGGCCAGCGGTACGCCAAGCGGCACCCGGTGCCCTTCGGCGAGTACATCCCGTTCCGCGACCAGTTGCTGCCCTATATCAAGCGGCTGGAGATGGTCGGCCGCCAGACGGCGCCCGGCAAGACCCCCGGCGTGCTGCCGATCAACGGCGTCACCTACGGCGACGTGATCTGCTTCGAGGTCGCGTACGACGGCGTCGTGGCGGACGTGATGAAGGGCGGCGCCCAGATCCTGGTGGTGCAGACGAACAACGCGACGTACGGCGGCACCGGTCAGCCGGAGCAGCAGTTCGCGATCACCCGGATGCGCGCGATCGAGACCGGCCGGACCGTGCTGATCGCCTCGACCAGCGGCATCTCCGGCGTGATCCAGCCGGACGGCAAGGTGGAGCACAAGTCGTCGCAGTTCGTGCCCGACGTGTATGTCGCCCAGGTCCCGGTCCGCGATGCCAAGACGCTGGCCACCACCCTCGGCGGCTGGCCGCAGTGGATCTTGACCGGCCTGGGGATCATGGGGGCAGTGCTGGCGTTGTTCGCGCGACGCCGGCGCCGCGACGGCCCGGAGACCCCGCCGGCGTCGACGCCCAGCCGCGAAAAAGTCCCGGCCTGACTTCCCTGGCCGGGACACCGGACCCCGGTGCCAGTGTGGGCGCCGGAGCTAGGAGAGCCAGCAACGTGAGTACGCCCGACGGATCCGCCGAGCAGGGCTTCGGCGAGCTCGGCCGGATCCTGGTCATCATCCCGACGTACAACGAGGCCGAGAACATCGAGCCCATCGTGGCGCGGGTCCGCGACGCGGTGCCCGAGGCGCACGTGCTGATCGCGGACGACAACTCGCCCGACGGCACCGGCGACCTGGCCGACAAGCTGGCCGCGAACGACGACAACGTGCAGGTGCTGCACCGGCTCGGCAAGGAGGGCCTGGGCGCCGCCTACATCGCCGGCTTCCGCTGGGGCCTCGACAACGGGTATGGCGTGCTCGTGGAGCACGACGCCGACGGCTCGCACCAGCCCGAGCAACTACCCCGGCTGCTGGGCGCGCTCCGTGATGCCGACCTGGTGCTTGGCTCGCGCTACGTCAAGGGCGGCGAGGTGCAGAACTGGCCGAAGTCGCGGGAGATCCTCAGCCGCGGCGGCAACATCTACACCCGCCTCGCGCTGGGCATCCCGCTGCAGGACGCCACCGGCGGGTACCGCGCGTTCCGGCGGGAGACCCTGGAAGGCATCGGCCTGGACGAGGTCGCCTCGGCCGGGTACTGCTTCCAGGTCGATCTCGCCTTGCGGGCGATCAAGGCCGGCTTCAAAGTGGTCGAAGTACCGATCACGTTCGTCGAGCGGGAGCGCGGTCAGTCGAAGATGTCGCAGTCGATCGTGATCGAGGCGATGGTGCGGGTCGGCCGCTGGGGGCTCGCGTACCGGGCCGCCCAGGTCCGTGGCCTGTTCACCGGCAAGACTGCTGCCAACAAGGGAGGCTGAGATGCCCTGGTTCGTCGCGGTCCTACTGCTGGTCGTCCCGATCGTCGAGATCTACGTGATCATCCAGATCGGTCAGGTGATCGGCGGCTGGCCGACGGTCGGCTTGCTGCTCATCGAGAGCGCGCTCGGCGCCTGGCTGATCAAGCGCGAGGGCCGCCGGGCCTGGAACGCGCTCCGTACGTCGACGCAGACCGGCCGGATGCCGGGCAAGGAGCTCGCCGACGCGGCGCTGATCCTGGTGGGCGGCACGCTGCTGCTGACGCCCGGGTTCGTCACGGACATCTTCGGGTTCTTCTTCGTGCTGCCCTTCACCCGGCCGCTGGCCCGCAAGGTGCTGTCCGCGTTCCTCGGCCGGCGGATCGTCAGCCAGCTCGGAGGCAACCCGATCACCGGCTTCATGCCGGGCACGTATCGTCCGCCGACGGCCGAGCAGGCAGAGAACGCCCGCCGGACCAACGACGACATCGTCCAGGGCGAGGTCATCGACCCCGACGACGGCCCCAAGGATCAGCCCAAGGACCGACCCAAGCCATAGAGCCGGCCGCTGCTACCCGGACATGTTGAACGGGCCGTCACCGCTGCTGCGGGGACGGCCCGTTCTGGGTCTTGATCAGGCGCTGCGCTTGCCGGTGGCGCGGGTGCGGTGCAGGTGCGCCGGTCCGATCTCACCGGACCTCAGCAACTGGACTCGCTCCGCGAGCAGCTCCTCCAGCTCGGAGATGCTGCGACGCTCACGCAGCATGTCCCAGTGCGTGCGAGCCGGCTTCTCCTGCTTCGGCTCCGGCTTCTCACCGGTCGAACGGGCGGCCTCGCTGCCGCAGTGAGGGCATTCCCAGACCGCGGGCACCTCGGCGTCGTGCGCCATGGTGACCTCGACCACATGGCCGCGCGGGCAGTCGTAAGTGATCATCTGGCGCGGCGCGAACTCCACGCCGCGGTCATCCTCGAAGCTGACCCCACCCAGCCCCGAACCACGCAGAACGCGATTAGACATGTCAAACCTCCGAGATTCGTCATCCGTGCCAACGGTCGGCCGACCCGGATCATTCCCATTTTGGCATGCCCGAGCTCAAGGTACGCACCTGACAGCACCGTCGTCACCCGCTGTCATCAGGTGTTCACAAATCACTGTGTGTCGCAAACCACAGCGAAAGCGGTAGCCCGACTTCACAGCCAGTTGCCAGGAAGCCGGGACCCATTCCTCAGCAAAGGTCCCTAGCGTCTGCGCTCATGGTCCTCCCACGCCACAGACTCCGTGGTCTCAGCTTGCTCAATGTGGCCCTGGTAGCCGTCGTACTGGCTATTGCAACGACCGCCTACCTCCTTTTCTTCCGCAGCGACTCGCAGGCCGCCGGTACGACGCGCCCGACCGTCGCGGTGGCTCGTGGGGAGGTGACCGCGAGCGTCAGTTCGAGTGGCACGCTGCAGAGTTCGCAGACCGCGTCCCCGCAGTTCGCGACCTCCGGCACCGTGACGGCGGTGCTGGTGAAGGTGGGCCAGGTTGTCGCCAAGGGCGCGGCGATCGCGAGGATCGACCCGGCCGCGGCGGAACGCGAAGTACGGATCGCCGAGCAGAACCAGATCGCGGCGGCGAACTCGGTCACGGCCGCCGCGGAGACGCTCGACGACGCGGAGGAAGCGGCCGACGAGGCCGAGGCTGCTGCGGCCAGCCCGACGCCGACGCCCACCACCGGCCAACAGACGCAGAGTCAGACACAGAACCAGGGCCAGAGCCCCGAGGTCGCGGTGACGAACGCGAAGGCGAGCCTGGCCCGGGCGAAGGCCGACAAGGAGCAGGCCGACCAGAACCTCGAGGCCGCCCAGGCCGACGTCGAGGCAACCACCTTGAAGGCGCCCATCGCGGGGACGATCACCGCGATCAACGGCTCGGTCGGTTCGGTCACCGGCAACGGTTCCAGCAGCACGGGCACGACGTCCGGCTCGACCGGCCAAGGCACCAGTACTGCGAGCGGCGGCTCGACCGGCTCGACGAGCACCGCCTCCAGCAGCGGCTTCGTCGACATCGCCGACCTCAAGACCCTGCAGGTGGTCGCTGCGTTCCCGGAGGCCGACGCGGTCAAGATCAAGGCCAAGCAGGCCGCGACCGTCACCCTCAACGCCGAGCCCGGCACCAACCTCACCGCGACCCTCACGTCGGTGTCGCCGATTCCGACCACCACGAACGGCGTGGTCTCCTACTCGGCGACCTTCACCCTCGCGAAGGTCCCGGCGAGCGCGCGGATCGGGCAGACCGCCAACGTCGCGGTACAGACGGCGAAGGCGGCGAACGCGCTGTACGTGCCGAGCACCGGGATCGTGACGAGTGGGACCACCCACACCGTGACAATGGCCGACGGCGGCGGCACCCGCGAGGTCCAGATCGGAGTACGGGGCGACAGCTTCACCCAGATCACCTCGGGACTGAACGAAGGCGACCGGATCGAACTGCTCCAAGGTGTCATCGGTGCCGCAGGTGGAACGGGAGCAGGCACGGGCCAGGGCAGGGCCGGACAGTTCCAACCCGGCCAGTTCCCAGGAGCCGGCACCGGTGCGGGGACGGGCGCGGGGGCCAACCGTGGCCGCTGACGCCCTGATCGAGATCCGGGACGTCACCAAGACGTACGGCGCGGGCGAGACCGCGGTACACGCCCTCCGCGGGGTGTCCCTGCGGGTGGACGCCGGCGAGTACGTCGCGGTGATGGGGTCGTCCGGCTCCGGCAAGTCGACCCTGATGAACATCCTCGGCTGTCTCGACGTGCCGAGCCGGGGCGAGTACCGGCTGGACGGCACCGACGTGGCCCGGCTGACGGAGGACCAGCAGGCGCTCGTCCGCGGCCGCAAGATCGGCTTCATCTTCCAGTCGTTCAACCTGATCCCGCGGACCAGCGCCCTGGCCAACGTCGAACTGCCGCTCACCTACGCGCACCTGCGCCGGTCGGACCGACGCAAGCGGGCTCGTCGCGCGCTCGAACTGGTCGGGCTGGCTGATCGTGCGGACCATCGGCCGAACCAGTTGTCGGGCGGTCAGCAGCAGCGGGTGGCGATCGCCCGCGCGCTGGCCACCGGTCCGCGGATCCTGCTCGCGGACGAACCGACCGGCAACCTGGACGCGCACTCGACCGACGAGGTGCTCGGCATGTTCGACCAGTTGAACGCCGAGGGCCGCACCGTCGTGGTGATCACGCACGAGACCGAGGTGGCCCGGCGCGCCCGCCGGCTGATCCGGGTCTCCGACGGCCGGATCGTCGCCGACGAGGTGACCGGCTGATGTCACCCCGCGACCTGTTCGGGGCCGCCTTGCGCGGTCTCGGCGCCAACAAGCTGCGCTCACTGCTCACCGTGCTCGGCGTCGCCATCGGTGTCGGCGCGGTCATCGTGCTGGTTGCTGTCGGCAACGGCTCGGGCAAGGCCGTGCAGGACCGGCTGGAGGCCATGGGCACCAACCTGCTGATAGTTTCGACCACCGGCGGCGGTGGCGGCTTCGCCCGCGGCCAGGCAGGCCCGTCGGCGCAGCAGTACAGCCTGACGATGTCCGACGCCTCCGCCCTGACCGACAACCGCCTGGCCCCCGACGTGGCCGCAGTCGCACCGGTGATGACGAGCTCCGGTACTGCGACCAACGGCGACACCAGCTACACCATCAACCAGGTGATCGGCACGACGCCGGAGTACATGCCTGCGACAAACACGCCGCTCGGCACCGGGCGCTCGTTCACCCAGCAGGACGTGGACACCTCGCAGCGGGTTGTTCTGCTCGGGCAGACGGCAGCCACCGAGCTGTTCGGGCGACCGACGAGCGCGGTCGGCCAGACGATCAAGCTCGGCGCGGTCGACTTCGCAGTACTGGGGGTGCTCGCGAGCAAGGACAGCACCGGGTTCTCCGATCCGAACGCGACCGCAATCGTGCCGATCAGCACGCTCCGGGCGACCCAGGCCGGGTACGGCGCGCTGAACCAGATCGTGGTGCAGGCGGCCGACAAGGACAAGGTGGACACCGCCCAGGCCGAGGTGACGCAACTCCTCGCCGCCAGGCACCAGGTGCCCGCCACCCAGACCTCGCCGTACCGGATCACGAACTCCGCGCAGATCCTGCAGACCAGCCAGGACACCGCCGCGACGTTCACCGCGCTGCTGGCGACGGTGGCCGCGATCAGCCTGATCGTCGGCGGCATCGGCGTCACCAACATCATGCTGGTCACCGTCACCGAGCGGACCCGGGAGATCGGCATCCGCAAGGCGCTCGGGGCCCGCCGTCGCGCGATCCTCGGCCAGTTCCTGATCGAGGCGACCCTGCTGAGCCTGCTCGGCGGCGCGGTCGGGGTCGCCGCGGCCCTGATCGTCAGCCGGTTCCAGCTGGCCGGTGTCCAGCCCGTTCTCGTCCCGTCGTCGATCGCGCTGGCCTTCGGCGTCTCCGCCGCGGTCGGGTTGTTCTTCGGCAGCATGCCCGCCCACCGCGCCGCTGGACTCCGTCCGATCGACGCGCTCCGCCACGAGTAAGACCCTTCCCAGAGAGGTTCCAGGCATGACCACGCCGCACCACGAGAACGCCGACCGGCAGACGCCCGACGAGTTCGCCCAGCTCGGCAACGACCAGGAGCTGGACACGGCGCTGAAGCCGAAGAAGACCGTGAACTTGCCCGCGGCAACCGCCGTCCTGGCCGGCATCGTCGTACTCGCGATCGGCCTGGCCGGAGGCGCCGGGCTGCACGCGGCCTTCGCCTCGGACAGTCCGACGACCACCCCGCAGGCGGGACGCGGCGCCGGGGGGTACGGCGGCTTCCGCGGCCAGGGTCAAGGACAAGGACAGGGTCAGCCGGGTGGTGGGCAGGGGAGTGCCGCGATCGGCACGGTCGTCTCGGCGAACCAGTCGCAGCTCGTCGTGAAGACCCAGAACGGCGACGTCACGGTGAAGCTCACCGGCGACACCTCGATCGAGATCACCGACAAGGGCACCGCCGCCGACCTCAAGACAGGCCAGCAGGTGATCGTCAGCGGCGAGACCACGGACGGCTCCCTGACCGCCCGCACCGTCCGCCAGGGCAACCTCCCCACCGGCGGCTTCAACCGCAACCCAAGCGCCACCCCGTCCACCCGCTAAACCCCAGGCCCGCCCGGCCCGGATGCCCCGCCAGGCCACCCGACGCCCCGCTAACCACCCCCGACGCCCCGCTAACCGCCGACGCCCGCCCGGCCGCCCGACGCCCTCTGAGGGGTCAACCCCTCAGGGCGTGGGTTGCCCGCTGAGATTCCGATGGGGCAACCCACCCTCTTAGGGGTTGACCCCTGAGAGGGCACGACGGGCACCACGGGTGTGGCAGGCGGGGGTGGGTTAGACGAGGGTGGGTTGGGTGTTGCCGGCTTCGCGGATTCCTCGGCGCATGTCTACCCGGGAGAGGAGGGCCAGGCCGATGACGAAGAAGAAGCCGAGGGCAACGATCGCCGGGCGGTAGGAGCCGGTGATCTGGTGGACCAGGCCGAAGACGAGGGTGCCGAGCCAGGAGGTGCCCCGTTCGCCGGCCTGGTACAGGCTGAAGTACTCCGCCTCGCGGCCCTTCGGGATCAGCTGGCTGAACGCGGACCGGGACAGCGCCTGGGTGCCGCCGAGCACGATGCCGATCGCCGCGCCCATCGCGAGGAACGGCACGATCTGCCTGGCCGGCAGCAGGAACCCGGCGATCACGATCACCATCCAGATCACCAGGCCGCCCATGATCGTGCGCTGGCTGCCGAACCGCCGGGCGAACCGGCCGAAGGCGAGCGCGCCGAAGAACGCGATGAACTGGACCAGCAGGATCGTCATGATCAGCACCTGGGTCTCGAACCCGAGCTGCTTCTCGCCGTAGGTCGAGGAGACCGAGATGACGGTCTGGATCCCGTCGTTGAAGAACAGGTACGCGACCAGGAACAGCAACGTCATCGGGTAGGTCCGAATGTGCCGCAGGGTCGCGAACAGCTGCCCGAAGCTCTGCCTGATCAGGCCTCCGCCACCGACCGGTTGAACGCTCGCGGGTGGCCGGTCGCGCAGCCGCAGGTACGGGATGAACGTGAACAGGCCCCACCACAGTCCCGCGCTGAGCAGGCTCAGCCGGACCGCGGTGGCCTGGCTCATGCCGAGCGCGTCGTGCGCGGTGACCACACCCAGGTTGATCGCCAGCAGGATGAAGCCGCCCAGGTAGCCGAAGGCCCAGGCCCGGGAGGAGACGTCGTCGCGGTCGTCGGGTCCGGCGATGTCGATCAGGATCGAGTCGTACACGACCAGGGACGACCCCAGGCACAGGTTGCCGATGAACAGCAGCAGCGCACCGAGCGCCCACCGGCCGTCGGTGACGAACACCATGCTGCACGCGGCGAGCGCCCCGACCCAGGCGAACCCGCACATCAGCAACTTCTTGCGCGGCGACCGGTCCGCGATCGCGCCGACCACCGGCAGGAACAGCGCCGAGATCAGCGTCGCCACCGTGACGACGTAGAACGCGAGCGAGCCGGGGGAGATGCCGAGCCCGAGCACCTGGAGGTTGGTGTGGCACGGGTCTTCCGTCGTACCGACCCGGCCGCAGGCGGCGGTCTCGGCGACCGAGGTGAGGTACGGCGCGAAGAGCACCGTGCCGACGGTGGTGACGTAGCCGGAGTTCGCCCAGTCGTAGAGGCTGAAGCCCCAGTACTCACGCTTGTCGACGGTGGCAGGCGCCGAGAGGAATCCCATGCGGAGGAGTGTCCCAGGTGAGAGGCGGACTCGGTGTCTTCTTCGATAACACTTCAGTCCGCGCCCCTGAACAACGTCGCCGCCCGCGCGGCGGTCTCCGCGGCCCGGCGCCCGGTGCTGAGCAACCCCAGCACGAGTACGCCGATGCCGAGGCCGGCCACCAGCCACCACACGCCGTGCTCCGCATGGGTGAACGCCATCCCACCGACGGCTGCGGCCGGTGCCAGGATCGCCCCGGAGATCGCGACGCCGAGCGTGGTACCGGTCTGTCGGCCGACCGAGGCCAGCGAGGCCGCCACACCGGCCATCGACGTCGGCATGCCGGAGATCGCAGAGTTGGTGATCGGCGGATTGACCGTGCCTAGGGCGATGCCGAACAGCAGATAGATCGCGAGCACCGCCGGCAGTGGCGTGTCCGGTCCGAGCCAGAGCGACGCGAATCCGCCCAGCGTCAGCGCAGTACCGGCAACCACTAGCGGCAGTCTGGGACCTCGCGCTCCGACCATCCGACCGGTGAGCGGGGAGAGCACGATGATCAGCACCCCGACCGGAAGCACGCACAGCCCGGCCGCAAGCGCCGACAGACCGCGCACATCCTGCAGGTACTGGGTGGTGATGAACAGGAAGGCACTGAACCCGCACAAGGCGAAAAGCGCCATCAGGATCGCCGAGCTGAAAGGCACGCTGCGGAAGAGGCGCAGCTCGAGCAGCGGGTTCTTACGTCGCGGTTCGTACGCAAGGATTCCGCCGACGCCGAGCACTGCGACGGCCAACAGGGCGAGGATGACCGGCGAGGTCCAACCCAGCTTCCTGGACTCGATGATCGCGTAGACGAGACTGCCGAGCACCAGGATCACCAGAGTCTGGCCCACCGGATCGAACCGGCGAGCCCGGGCGGCGCGGGACTCGGGCACGAACAGCCCGGTGCAGACGATCGCGGCGACCACGATCGGCACGTTGACCCAGAACATGGACCGCCAACCGAAGCCGTCGACGAGGGCGCCGCCGAGGATCGGGCCCAGCCCCAGCGACAGGCCGGACATCGCACCGAACACCCCGATGGCCCTGGCCCGTTCGGCCCGGTCGGGGAACGTGCTGGCGACGATCGCCATCGCGACCGGGTTGAGCATCGTGCCGCCGACGGCTTGGAGAGCGCGCGCCGCGATCAACCAGCCGATGCTCGGCGCCAGACTGCACAGCAGCGAGCCGAGCCCGAAGGCGGCAAGGCCGAACTGGAAGATCCGGCGGCGGCCGACCCGATCGGCGGTGGACCCGGCCAGGAGCAGGAAGCAGGCCAGCACCAGGGTGTACGCGTCGACCGTCCACTGCAGGCCGGACACGGAGGCGTGCAAGTCCCGACGGATCGCCGGAAGCGCGACGTTGACGATGGATATGTCCATCACCACGACGACGATGCCGGCGCAGCAGATCGCCAGCACGAGAAGGCGGCGGCGTCGGCCTAGGTCTGGCGGGTGGGTGGCAAGGAGGGAAGCACTCATGCTCGCGACGCTAGGATTTAGAGCATGCTCGAAGTCAACCAAGCAGGGCTGAGCATCGCCGAGGCAGCTCGCCGCACCGGAGTCACCGCGCACACCTTGCGCTACTACGAACGCGCCGGCCTGGTCGTCACACCAGTCGACCGCACCGCCGGAGGCAGCCGGCGCTACCACCAGCTCGACCTCGAGTGGATCACCGTCTGCACGAGACTGCGGGCCACCGGCATGCCCATCAAGACCATCCGCCGGTACGCCGAACTGGTGGCCGCGGGGCACGGCAACGAGGACAAGCGGCTGGCTCTGATGGAAGCCCATCGCGCCGACGTGCGGGCCCGGATCGCCGAGCTGGAGGAGAACCTCGAGCTCATCGACCACAAGATCGACGTCTACCGAGGCCGACTCGAAGCCGGCGACGCGGACAGCCTCTGGGCCCCGAACCGCCAGGGCGACACCGGTTGAGGGATGACTAGCTCTTCCACTGGCCGCGGTCGATCAGGACGTCGCGGAGCAGGTCCGTCCGGTCCGTGATCAGCCCGTCCACACCGGCGTCGAGCAGGCGGTGCATCCGGGCGGGGTCGTCGACCGTCCACACGTGCACCTGCTTGCCCAGGGCATGGGCCCGGCGGAGCAGTCCGGGGGTGAGCACCCGCAGGCGTCCGAAGTACTCAGGGATCTGCAGGCAGGCGCCGGGGGAGGAGAGGCGGAACGGCGCGAACCGCAGCCGGGCGATCTCCTGGTGGCCGAACCCGGTGGCCAGCCGTTCGCCGACCTCCCGGCGGATCTGCCAGACCCGGGCCTGCGAGAACGACGACACGCAGACCCGGTCGACCGCGTTCAGGTCTCGCAGCACCTTCGCGGTCGGCAGCACGCCGTTGCCGGCCTTGATGTCCAGGTTGAGCCGGACCTCCGGGAACCGCTCGAGCACCTCGCTGAGCAGCGGGATCGGCTCGTGCCCGTTGATCCTCGCCTTGCGCACCTCCGACCAGGGCAGCTGGGAGACCTCCCCGGTGCGATCGGTGACCCGGTCCAGCCGGTGGTCGTGGAAGGCCACGACGACGCCGTCGCTGGTGGCGTGCAGGTCGGTCTCGAGGTACCGGTAGCCGAGGCCGACCGCCTGCTCGAAGGCGTGCATCGAGTTCTCGAAGCCGATGTTGTCCGGGTGCAACGCGCCGCCGCGGTGGGCCATCGCGATCGGCCCGTCGTGGTCGAGGTAGGTGTACACACGCCGAAGTATGTCCGACCGGGGGACGCCCGGCTCGCGGCGCCGGGCGATTCAGTACCGTTGTGATGGTGACGGCCTTCAGCGCACCCCGCCCCGACCTGTGGTCCCTCGACCCCGGCGTCCTGCACCTGAACCACGGCTCGTACGGCGCGGTCCCGCGCCGGACGCAGGAGGTTCTGGCCGCACTGCGCGCCGAGACCGAGACCAACCCGATGCGCTGGTTCCGCTCGGTCGCGGACCGGCTGACCGCGAGCAGGCTCGAGCTGGCCGCCTTCCTGCAGACGGACCCGGCGGGCTTCGCCCTGGTGCCGAACGCGAGCGCCGGGGTCACGGCCGCGCTGGCCGCCCTGCCGATCCGCCCCGGCAGCCGGATCGTGCTGACCAACCACGCGTACGGCGCGGTGCTGTACGCCGCCGAGCGGTTCGCCCGGGCGAACCAGGCCGAGGTGGTCGTGGTCGACGTACCGCTCGAGGCCGACGACGCCACGGTGGTCGCGACGATCGGCGCCGCCCTGGACAACCGGACGGCGGCCCTGATCGTCGACCAGATCAGCTCGGCGACGGCGATGGTGTTCCCGATCCGCCAGTTGGTCGAGCTTTGCAGGACCCTGGACGTGCCGACGATCGTGGACGGCGCCCACGCGCCCGCCTTGATCGACGCGCCAGCCGAGGACGGCGCGGACTTCTGGACCGGCAACTTCCACAAGTGGCCGGCCTCGCCCCGCGCGACCGCCGGTCTGGTGGTCGCGGAGAAGTGGCGGCCGGCGACCCTCCCGCTGATCGTCTCCTGGTCCGAGTACGACGAGCGCCTGCCCGAGCGCTTCGACATGCAGGGCACCTTCGACTATGCCCCGTGGATCGCGGCGCCGGAGTCGCTGCGCGTGCTCGAGGAGCTGGACTGGCCCCGGCGCCGGGCGCACCTGGCCGGCGTGATCGACGAGGGCGCGAAGATCGTCGCCAAGGCCCTCGGCACGAGCGTGGCGGAGGTGGCCCACCCGGCCGCGACGATGCGGCTGGTGGAACTGCCCTTCGACGGCGTGCCGAGCCCGGAGGCGGGGGAGGCCTTCAAGATCCGGGTGTCCCGCGACCTGAAGGCCGAGATCACGCTGACCGCGTTCGACGGCCGGGTGTTCACCCGGCTGTCGGCGCACGCCTACAACGGCCCGAAGGACTACGAGCTGCTCGCCGAGCGCTTGCCGACGTTGCTCTGAAGCTCGCTGAAGGAACGCTCTCCGTGCACCGCGAGCTCAGCCAGTACTGCGGCCGGGTCTCCGGCCTCGACCAGCTCCAGGAGATACCGGTGCCGGGCGACGTGCTCGGGGAGTCCCTCGTGGTAGTGCTCGCGGGCATAGAGGTTGCGCGCCATGCAGAGCAGGAGTTGCTGCTGCACGGACGCGTAGGCCTCCTCTAGCCGGCGGTGTCCGGCGAGCGCGACCAGCGACGAGTGGAACCGGTAGCCGGCCTGCACCAGGCTGCCGCGATCCTGTGCCTCAGCGCAGCGCTCCATCTCGAGCAAGGCTTCCTGGGCGACCTTCAACCGTTCAGGCACCTGCACCGGAACCCCGAGCTCGATCGCCAGCCGCTCCAGCGCTGACCGCAGCGTCAGGATCTCGAAGACGTCCTGGTCGGTCAGGGTGGCCACCATGGACCCGCGGCGCGGCCGGCATCGTCACCGACGGGTACTGCCGCGACACCGCCGAGATCACCGCGCAGCGCACGCCGATCTGCTCGCGGCACCGCGGCCGCACCATCATCCCGGGCCGGATCAAGGTGGTCGAGACGCAGACCACGATCGCCTGCGGGGGTACCCAGGTGAGCCCGGGCGACATGGTCGGCTGTGACGACGACGGTGTGATCGTCGTACCGGCCGAGGTGGCCCAGGAGGTGGCCACCCACGCGCGGGCGATCCTGCTGGCCGACATGCGCGCCCGCCGCAAGCACTACGACGCGCTCGGCATGAAGCCCGACAGCTCGGTGGACTATGACGCCGTCGAGCGATACTACGCGGACCTGTAGAGGCCTATCTACTCGTCCGAAAGACTGCCTGAAGTCGCCACTCCGAGGGAGAAAGCGCCGATCGTCTTCGGTGACCCCTTCTCGTAGAAGACGTCGAGCTCGGTGATCGTGAACCCCGCTGCGGTCACCAGCTCGACGATCGGCCGGTCGAGGTGGCAACCGCCGAAGAGCCGCTGCTCGAGTGGATCGAGGCGCCGCTGCCACCGGCGTACGGACTCGTCCTTCTCGGGGGCGAGCCCGTGCTCGACGAAGTTCAGGGTCCCACCTGGCTTGAGCACCCGCCGTACCTCGCGGAGGGCGGCGTCCACATCGGGGATCGTGCAGAGCGTCCAGGTGGACAAGGCCGCGTCGAAGGTGTCGTCGCCGAACGGCAGCGACTGACCGTCGAGGCCGGCTCGCTGAACCGGGACGCCGGCCGCCGCGACCCGGTCGGCCGCGAGCCGCCAGCCGAGATCGGACGGCTCGACGGCGGTCACGCTCGTCACCGTCAGCGGGTAGAACGGAACGTTGTGGCCCGTGCCGAACCCGATCTCGACGACTTCACCCGTCAGTCCTTCGCAGACCCTTCGCCGCAGTGGACCCGCTGACTTCGTCCCACAGGCGAAGTCGACGATCCGCGGTACGACGCGTTCGCTGTAGAACCCCATGCAAACCCTCCGATGCCGATAGCGACATCGTACGGATCAGCCCTTCACCGCGCCCGAGGTCAGGCCGGCGACGATCTGGCGGTTGAAGAACAGGAACATGATCAGGGGCGGGATGGTGATCAGCAGGATGTTCATGAAGAGCAGGTTGTACTGGGTGCTGAACTGGCTCTGGAAGTTGTAGAGGGTCAGCTGGACGGTCGCGTTCTGGTCGCCCGGCAGGAAGTACAGCGGGTTCACGAAGTCGTTGAACACCGCCACCGACTGGACCACGACGACCGTCACGATGACCGATCTCAGCAGCGGGAAGATGACCCGGAAGAACAGCCGCAGCGGTCCGGCGCCGTCGATGATGGCCGCCTCGTCGAGCTCCCGGGGGATCGTCGCGACGAACGCCCGGAAGAGCAGGATGCAGAACGACAGCCCGAACGCGATCTCGATCAGGATCAGCCCGGACATGGTCCGGAACAGGCCGAGGCTCTGCAGCACCCAGATCGTCGGAACAACGGCCGGCGGGATGATCAGCCCGGACAGCACCAGGAAGTTGATGAACGGGTTCCACCGGCTCCGGCGTCGCTGCAGCACGAATCCGGCCATCGCCGCCAGCACCACCATGCCGGTCACGCTGGCCACGGTCAGGATCGTGCTGTTGATGTAGGCGATCACCAGCATGTAGTCGCGAGCCTGGACGACCTCGACGAAGTTCTGGACGATGCGGAGCTGGTGCGGCCAGGAGAAGTCGAGCAGCGCGGACTGCTGCCGGTCCTTCACCGCGGTCAGCACGATGAAGGCGAACGGGATGACGAACACCACGATCGAGGCCAGGATCGCCACCGCGCTGAGCAGATAGTTGCGGCCCGGCTTGTGATTCACGAGTTCGGCGGTGCTCACATGTCCACCTCCTTGCGGTTCAGGAACCATGACAGCGGCAGGACGATCGCGGTGACCACGAGGAACAGCACCACGTTGCCGGCCGTCGACAGACCGTAGAACCCGGCCTGGTACTGCTTGTAGATGACGGAGGCGATCACGTCCGAGGTGAAGCCGGGACCGCCGCGCGTCATCACCCAGATCAGCTCGAACGACCGCAGGCCGCCGATCAGGGACAGGATGATCACGGTGACGGTGGCCGGCCGGGACAGCGGCAGCACAATCCGGCGGAACGTCTCCCAGGCGCCGGCTCCGTCGACCCGGGCGGCCTCCATGTACTCGCGCGGGATCGACACGATGCCGGCGATGTAGATCAGGGTGGCCAGCCCGACGCCCTTCCACACGTCGACCAGCGCGACCGACATCAGCGCGTACTTCGGGTCTGTCAGCCAGCCCGGCCCGTCGATGCCGATCAGGCCCAGAGCGCCGTTGATCAGCCCGCGTTCGGGGTTCATCAGCACGGTGAACATGATGGCGACGCCGATCGTGCTGGCCAGCACGGGGAAGAAGACGACCGACCGGAGATAGGCGCGGCCGACGATCCGGGAGGTCAGCAGCACGGCCAGCAGCAGGCCCAGGACCACCTTCGACCCGGAGGTGACGAACGCGTAGATCAGCGTGTTGGTGAAGCCCTTGACCAGCTGGGGCTCGGAGAAGAAGAGCCTGAAGTTGTCCAGGCCGATGAACTTCGAATCGAACAGGGTCCACCGGGTCAGGCTGTAGTAGAACGAGGCGAAGGTCGGGACAACGAACAGCACGCCGTAGAGCACCGCGGCGGGCAGGTAGAACCAGTACTTGTACGGCGTGTAGATCTTCCCCCCGGCCGCACGTGCGGCCGGGGTTGCGTCAGCGCGTGAGCGAGGGCGGATCGAGGTGACGGTCACAGACTTCACCAACCCGCCAGCCCGAGCTGCTGCGCCTGCTTCTTGACGTCCTCGTCGTACCGGGCGGCGCCGTCCTTGGCCTTCTGGATGCCGGAGCCGACCTCGACGGTGATCTGCTCCAGCGACGGGCCCTTGACCGGCGACACGAACTCCAGCGCCAGGCTGGAGCCACCGGACTTGTCGAGGTAGGGCTGCATGTCCTTGATCGACTGCGGTACGTCGGCCGGCAGTTCGCATCCCTTGACCGCGTACGGGCCGGTCGGGACGCCCGTGGTGGCCAGGGACTTGCAGCCGTCCGGGCTGGCGATGAAGGCGAGGAACTTCTTCGCCGCGTCCAGCTTCTCGCCGGTCGTGGTGTTCGGGATGTAGACGCCGCCGGGAGTCCACACGGTCAGGCCGTTCTTGCTCGCGTCGTCACCAGGCAGCGCGAACAGTCCGACGTCCTTGGCGGCGTTGGGGTAGGTGGAGACCATGTCGTTGACCACACCGGTCAGGATCGGGTAGTGCGCACCCTTGCCCTGGGCAAGCATGCGGAGGCCGTCGGGGAGCTTGGCCGAGGCGAAGTCCTTGTTCTCGTAGCCGGCGTCGTGCACCTGCTGGGTGTGCTCGAAGCCCTTCAGGGCGGCCGGGGAGGTGGCGTACTTCGCCTGGTTCTTCGTGTACCGGTCGGCGAAGTCCGGCTCGACCGCCGCGACATTGTGGAAGTCGCCGAGGACGAACAGCTGCGACGTCCAGGTCTCGCCGTAGGTCTGGATCACCGGCGCGATCCCCGCCGCCTTGATCTTGGCGTTGTTGGCCATGAACTCGGCCCACGTCGCCGGCACCTTCAGCCCGAGCCTGGTGTAGACCGGGATGCTGTAGAGGACCGCGCCGCCCATGAAGCCACCCGACGGCACCCCGTAGACCTTGTCGCCGGCCGTCACCGTCTTCTTGAAGTTCTCGTCCAGGTCACCGATGTAGGGCTGGTCGCTGATCGGGGTGAGGTTCTTCTCCGGTGCGATCGCCTGGAACAGCGAACCGGTGTTGTAGCCGAACACGTCGGACATGTCGCCGGTCGACAGCCGGGTCTTGACGATGTTGTCACCCTCGCTGCCGCCCGGCCGGGTCTCGAGCTTGACCGTGACGGTGGGGTTCTTGGCGGTGAAGTCCTTGATGAGCTGGTTGGCCTCCTTGACGTCCTGTTCCAGGTTGCCCGCCAGGTAGGTGATGCTGACCGATGCGGCGCCGCCTGCATCGTCACTGGAGCCGAGACTCCCCGCGCTGCAGGCGGTCAGAGCAAGCGAGCCGGCCGCAACGACGGCAAGTCCTCTCATGCGTGGGCGGAACGTCATCATGACCTCCAAGGGATGTTCATCAGGGGTGGAGTAGACCGTCGAGCTCGGCCTGCAGGGCCTCGGCGGTGGGCGAGAAGCCTCGTGGGCTGATGGCTTCGACCAGCTGAGCGGCCGGCTGGTCGAGGTAGCGCTCGAGCCGGGCGGCGAGCTCGGCGTCATCGGTGACGATCTCGTGGTTCCGGGCCGCGGTCGCGACCGCGTCCCAGCTGGCTTCGTGGTCCATCAGCTGCCGGATGCTTGCATCAGCCGGCAGTTGCGTCGCCACGGCGTGCGGGTCGTCGGCAGTCCACTCGTGCGTGCCGTGACCGACGCTGCTCGGTGCGCTTTCGCCGGGTACGTGGACCTCTGCCCGTGAACCGACCGGCACGGTGACGCTGAGCCGCACCTGTCCGTCCGCCCGGCTCCACGAGACGGCGGCCTCGCCGTACGGCGTGAGGTGCTTCGCCGCCGCGCTGGTGAGTTGGGAGGTGAGGAGCGGGCGCACCACGATCGTCCGGTACCCCGGATCGCCTGGTGCGAGACCGGCGACCCGGCGGTGCATCCAGTCGGCCACCGCACCGAGCGCGTAGTGGTTGAACGACGTCATCTGGCCGGGGTTGATGCTGCCGTCCGGCAGCATGCTGTCCCAGCGTTCCCAGACCGTCGTCGCGCCCATCGTCACTGCGTACAGCCAAGAGGGGCAGCCTGTCTGCAGCAGAAGGCGGTATGCGAGGTCAGGATGTCCGGAATCGGCCAACGCGTCGGCCATCAGCGGCGTACCGACGAAACCGGTGCTGATCCGGAAGCCTGCTGTACGGACCAGATCCGCGAGGCGTTCGCCGGCGCGACGGCGCTGTTCGTCAGTCGGCAGCAAGGCCCATTGGAGCGCGAGGGCGTAGGTTGTCGCGGCGTCGCTCAGCACGCGCCCGCCATCCGTGGTGTACTCCGCCGCGAACGCCTGCCGGACGCGGGCGGCCAGGTCGGCGTACTCCCGGGCCAGTTCGGCATCGCCGACCAGCTCGGCCGCCTGCGCGACCACCTCGGCGGAGCGGGCAAGGTGCGCGGTGGCGATGACGTCTGGGTCCGCCTTCGCGCGGAAGGGGTTCTCCGGTGGCGCCGTCGGGTCGAGCCAGTCGCCGAACTGGAATCCGCCGGCCCAGAGCAGGTCGTTGCCGGCCAGGTCGGCCATCCGGTCCACCCACGCCCGCATGCTCGGCAGCTGACGAGCCAGCAGGCCGACATCCCCGGTCCGCTCGTAGATCACCCACGGGACGATCGTTGCCGCGTCACCCCAGGCCGCGGTCGCCGGCCCGGCCTGCCGGAGGATGTCCGGTACGACGAACGGCACCGAGCCGTCCTTCTGCTGCTCCGCGGCCAGATCGGCCAGCCAGCCGGTGAGGAACCCGGCGGTGTCGAACAGGAAGCTCGCGGTGGGGGAGAAGACCTGGATGTCGCCGGTCCAGCCGAGCCGCTCATCGCGCTGCGGACAGTCGGTCGGTACGTCGACGAAGTTGCCGCGCATCCCCCAGACCACGTTGTCGTGGAAGCGGTTGAGGAGATCGTGCGACGACTCGAACCAACCGGTCCGGCGCAGGTCGGAGTTGATCACGACGGCCTCGAGGTCTTCCTTGCGAAGATCCGGGACGCCCGTGACCTCGGCGTACCGGAAGCCGTGGAAGGTGAGCGGCGAGTCGAGCGTCACCTCGTCGGGCCCGGCCAGGATGTAGGAGTCAGTGGCCTTGGCAGTGCGGAGCGGGCGTACGCCGAGCTCGCCGTTCTCCAGTACTTCGGCGTGGCGCAGGACGACCTCGTCGCCGGCGGATCCGCCGCGGACCTTGAGCCGGACCCTGCCGACGAGGTTCTGCCCGAAGTCGACCAACGTCTTGCCGGCCGGGGAGGTGGTGATCTCGACGGCGGCCAGTACGTCGGTGACTCGCACCGGCGGGCCGTCGGGGGCGACGAGGAGGTTGAGGTCGGCGTCGAGCACATCGACCGCGGTTGTCTGGCCCGCGACCCGGCGGAGGTCGGTGCTCTGGCCGTCATACAGGTCGTCAGTGATGATCGCGCTCTCGTGAGCGGTCCAGGTCTCGTCGCTGCCGAAGACGTGAATCTCGCCATCAGAGGTGGTGACCTCGAGCTGCGCGAGGACAGCCAGCCGGTCGCCGTACAGGGAGTTCTTGCCGTGGAAGCCGAGGCGGCCGCGGTACCAGCCGTTGCCGACCAGGAACTCGAGCCGGTTCTCGCCGGCGCGGACGAGGTCGGTCACTTCGTACGTCTGGTAGCGAAGCCGCTGCTGGTACGCCGTCCAGCCGGGTGCGAGCTCGTCCTGGCCGACTCGCTCGCCATTGAGTTCGGGCAGGTAGATACCGTGCGCGGTGGAGTACAGCCGGGCGCGGCTGATCCCGTCAGGCAGTTGGAGCACGCCGCCGAGCACGGGCGCGGGTGAACCGACGGCACCGATCTCGCGCGGACTCACGAACCGCGCGGTCCAGTCGTCGGCACTGAGCAGTCCGGCCTCGACCGTCGCGGGCGCGCTCCAGTCGCTCCAGTCACCGTCGCCCCGGACCCGTACCCGGACCTGCGCCGACTCCCGCGACCTCAACGGCTCGCCCGGCCAGGGAACCAGCACCTGCTCGCCGGACTCAACCGGATGGGTCTGCGCCGTGCCACTGGTGACGATCTCGACCTCGTACGCCGTCTGCTCATACCCATCGGCAGCCGTCGGGACCTGCCAGGACAGGCGTGGGGTGGCGGTGCCGATGCCCAGCACGGGCCCGGCGTCGGTGCGATGTTCGAAGCGAGGTGAGGAGGGAGCGGCGAGCGGGGTGGCAGGGGTGCGGGGGCTGGCTGCGGCGACGTTCGACATGTGACTCCAACCGGGCGAGTGAAACGATTCAGTGACTGCTCTGGCGAAGGGCTTGATTCTGTTTCGGATGGGTGGCGGGAAGGTTTCGCCTGTCCCATGATCCTGCGGCCGACGGCGGCCGGGGGCTAGCCCGCAGTGCACTCGTGGTAGCACAAAATGCACCTTGGGCGGTAACGTGAGGCATGGCCGACGAGCCTGTCAAGACCACCGGGACGCTGCTGCACTTCGTCGATGGGACGCTGGTGCACGCAGGTCCGCACGTGCACGAGAATTCGCACCCGCTGCACACGCACAGCTTCTTCGAACTCGCTCTGGTGACCGGGGGAGAAGGCGTCCATCACAGCCTCGCGGGACGCCAGCAACTCGCGGTCGGCGACCTCATCCTGCTCCGGCCGGGGGTCTGGCACGAGTACGAGGAGTGCCGCGCGCTCGAGGTCTACAACTGCTGCTTCTCGGCCGACCTGGTGCAGCGCGAGCTGGCCTGGACCCGCGAGGATCCCTTGCTGGGTTATCTCTTGTGGACCGGCCCGTTCTCGGCGCAGCGACGTGGCATCCTCACCACGCATCTCGATCCGGCCACCTTCGCCGAAGGGGTCGAGCACCTCGACGGGCTGCGGCAGTTGCGCGACCAGCCGGTCAGCCGGCATCGCGGCGACATCGTCGGCCGGTTGTCGCTGTACCTGAGTTGCGTCGCGCGGACGGTCGGCGACCGTGACGATCTCCGGGGTCAGACACATCCCGCAGTACTGGACGCGATGCGGATGATGGAGGCCGATCCGGCCAGGCAGTGGACACTCACCGAACTGGCCGACAAGCTGCACCTGGCGCCGGGCTACCTGGTCCGGCTCTTCAAGTCGGCCACGGGCCTGCCGCCGATGGCCTATCTGTCCCGGCATCGGGTCGAGCTCGCGGCCGATCGGCTGTTGCACACCGACGACCCGATCAGCCGGATCGGAGAGTCGGTGGGCTGGCCGGATCAGAACTACTTCGCCCGGCGGTTCAAGTCCCACTACGGGTTGAGCGCGTCCACCTATCGGCAACGTTTCAACGCGCCCAGGCTCAGTCCTTCCGTGCGGTGATCAGCAGCTCGATGCCGTCGAGGATGCGGTCGAGCCCGAACTCGAGGCCCTGATTCTCGGAGCCCGCGGCCGTCCCCAGCGCCGCGGCCAGGCTGGGGAAACGCTCGGCCTGTGCGCTCAGCACCTCCGTGAGGGTGGCGGTGATGTCCTCCTCGGTCGTTCCCGTGGTTCCACCCGGCAGCGTCAGTGACTGCTGGGCGATCGTCCGCACGTGTCCGGCGATCACCGCCAGTGAATCGAGCTGCTCGCCACCGTTCAGGCCGCTGCCGGCCAGAGCCTGTACTCCGCGGTCCATCCAGGTGAGCTCGTTCGGTCCGAGCGCGCGGCGACCAACCGTCGAGAGAAGCAGCCAGGGGTGCATCTCGAAGCCCGCGTAGAGGTCGAGCGCCCAGGTCTTGAGGGCCTCTCGCCATGGCCGTTCGGGGTGTTCAGGCGGCAGGCCCATCGCGAGGTCGGTCATCACCGCGACGAGTTCCGCCTTGCCGGGCACGTAGCGGTACAGGGCCATCTTGGTGAAGGGCAGCTCGCCGGCGACGCGCTGCATGGAGACCGCGTCGAGCCCTTCGGCGTCGGCGATCGCGATCGCGGCGCGGGCGATGCCGTCCAGTGTCATCGCGGGTTTCGGCCCACGGCTCGGCGGCTGCTGACGCCCCCAGAGCAGGTCGGTCATCGCGGGGGTCCTCGCTCATCGGGTTGGCGTCGGCGAACAACTGTGTCTACCATACACATTACTGTGTCCGTCGGACACAGTTTCAGTCCCGAGAGGATTCCGATGAAGATCCTGATCTCCGGCGCGAGTGTCGCCGGCCCCGCAATCGCCTACTGGCTTGGGCGTTACGGCCATGAGGTGACCGTCGTCGAGCTGGCTCCGGCGCTGCGCCAGGGCGGGTACGCGGTCGACTTCCGGGGCGATGTGAACAAGGTCGTCCTCGAGCGGATGGGCGTGCTCGACGATCTCCGCGCCCGGCAGACCGGCGGCAGCGCGATGCGGTTCGTCGACGAGGACGGCAAGCAGGTACTGCGGCTGCCGCCGGAGTTCGCCGGGGGAGACCTGGAGGTCCTGCGCTCGGATCTCTCCCACGTGCTCTACGACCACAGCAAGCACGACGCGGAGTACGTCTTCGGGGACTCGATCACCATGCTCGACCAGCACGATGGCGGCGTCGACGTCACCTTCGAGAGTGGAACCGCGCGGACCTTCGACCTGGTCGTCGGGGCAGACGGCCTGCACTCCGTCGTACGGCGGCTCGCCTTCGGGCCGGAGGGGGACTACGTCAGCCACCTGGGCTATTACATCGCCGGGTGGGAGTTGCCGAACTCGTTCGGCATCGAGGGTGAGTCGCTGATGTACAACGTGCCCGGGCGGCTCGCCAGCGTCGGCGTCGACCATCGGGATCCGGGCAAGGCCGGCGCGATGTTCATCTTCGCTTCGCCCGAGCTCACCTACGACCGGCGGGACGTGGCGCAGCAGCACGCGATCCTCCGCGAGGCCTACAGCGGACTCGGCTGGCACGTGCCGCAGATCCTGGACGGACTGGCTGACTCCGCCGAGCTGTACTTCGACTCGATCAGCCGCGTCGACGTGGATCGTTGGTCGTCCGGCCGCGTGGTCTTGCTGGGCGACGCCGGTTACGGAGCGACCGTCGGCGGCATGGGAACCGGTACTGCGATCGTCGCGGCCTACGTGCTCGCAGGGGAGTTGACGAGGTCAGGTGGCAACCACGCGGCCGCGTTCGCGGCGTACGAACGGCAACTGCGCAAGCCGGTCCAGGCTTGCCAGTCCGGGGGCAACCGCACCGGCAAGTTCCTCGCGCCGAGCACTCGCTTCGGCCTCGCGGCGCGGAACCGCCTGCTCGGCAACGCGTTCCTGCTGAACCAGATGCTCCGGATGGGCCAGAAGAGGAGCAGCGGACTCCCGATTCGCGACTACGCCGTCAGCACTCCTGCGTGACCGCCTGCCTCACCACAGCCCGCCTCAGCGCCAGTACTGCGCCTCCCGCTGCGGCCGCGGTGGTCAGCAGGAAGGCCGTGCGGAACTGGGCGGGGCCGGGGGAGGCGGTGAGTACCAGAGTGAGCACGGCGATCGTCAGGGCTCCGGCTAGGTACTGGGACGTGGTCAGCAGGGCGCCAGCCGTGCCTTGCTGGGCAGGAGCCACGTCGTGGGTGCCGATGATGAACATTGACGTGTAGATCACCCCGTGCCCGAACCCACTGAGGAGCAACCCGGGCAGCAGGCTCCCGGCGTACGAGGCACCGTCCAGAGCGAGTGCTAGCCACAGGAGTCCTACAGCGGCGATCACGAAGCCTGCGGCGAGAACCACCGGCGGGCCGTACCGGCGTACGGCGCGTTCGGCGGCGGTGTTGCCGGCAGTGACGAGTACTGCGAGCGGGAGGAACGCCAGGCCGGCTTGGAGGGGCGTGTAGTCCTTCTGGGATTGGAGGAGCAGCGTCAGCACGTAGAACTCCGAGCCGACGCTGGCCATGTAGAGCGCGGTCGCGGCGGCACCTGCCTTCAATGAGGCCGTACTGCGAAGTCCGCGCTCGATCAGGGCATTCGTGGACCTGCGTTCGTTGCGGACAAAGGCGAGGAAGAGGGCGGCGGCCAGGGCGAGGCTGCTCGCCGCGGCGAGTGGATGATCCGTGCCTAGGGTCAGGCCGATCACCAGCGCGAGGACGGTCGCAGTACCGAGGGCTGAGGCTATGAAGGGCACCCGCGAGGCGACTCTCGACGAGTTGGAGGTGATCCAGATGGTCGCGCCCACTGCTGCGAGCAGGGTGAGCGGCACGTTGACGAAGAAGGTGAGACGCCAGGAGGCACTGGTCAGCACACCGCCGAGGATCGCGCCCGCGGCCAGGCCGGAGGCGCCGACCGATCCCCAGACGGCGAGGGCGCGGCCGCGGGCCGGTCCGGCGGTGAAGGTGGTGCCGATCAGGCCGAGGATCGCCGGTTGCAGCAGGGCGGCGCCGAGACCTTGGGCGCCTCGCGCGATCAGGAGCAGCGTGCCGTCGGAGGCGACACCGCCGACCGCGCTGGCGAGGCCGAAGCCGATGATCGCGACGACGAACAACCGTTTCGCCCCGAGCCGGTCCGTGAGCCGTCCGCCGACCACCAGGAACCCGGCGAACAGCACGGCGTACGCGCTGATCACCCACTGGGCGAGGGCCGGGTCGAGGCGGAGATCCGTGGCGACGCTCGGCAACGCGATGTAGATGATCGAGTAGTCGAGAGCTATCAGGAACTGCGCGACGGACAGCACGGCCAGGATCGCGGCGGACGAGTTCGGGCGGCTCATGCCGCCCATTCTCAAACCCTCACACTGATGTGAGGCTCAAGCTCATCACCCCAGCAGAGGCAGCTTGTGGAGGAAGGACTCCCACGAGTCGGGCAACCAGCCGGGAACGCCGAGCACGGCCAGGTAGAGCCAGATCGCCACCAGCACGCAGAGGAACAGCGCGACGGTACCGAGCGCCTTCAGCCAGGCCGGCTGCTTGCCGGTCCAGGCGGTGAGTTCCTGGACCCAGCCCTTCACCCGGTAGAGCAGCCGCTGCGCCCACTCGAACTCGCTCGACAGCACGGCCAGACCCAGGATGAACAAGGGGATGCCGCCCGGTCCGGGCAGCCAACCGGTCAGTGGCGCGGCGACGAGGAGCAGGCCACCGACCACCCCCACCCCCATCCGGTAGATCAGGTGCTTGCGCGGGTTCGCACGGATCTTGCGACGCCACTCCCAGCGATCGTCCTGGGCGTCCAGCGTGATGTTGTGATCCGTGCGGTCGGGACTGGTCTTCTCGGCCACCTCCCCAGCGTACGTGGTCGCCGGTCTACCGCCCGGCAGCCGGCGCGAACTCCCAGTGCCAAGGTTCTTGCCGCGAGCCCCCTTCGCGTGCCCACTCCGGATTCACCCAGCCGTAGGCCTCCGCGTTCGCCTGCATCCACAGGTGTTCCGGCGTGCCGAAATCGTTGATCCCGTCACACAGATCCACCGCGATGCCCCAGCCGTGGTTCGAAGTACCGGGAAAAGCACCCAGCCCCCGGCTTCCGCCTGATCAGCTCGACCTGAGCGCGATAGGGCCGATAGGAGTCGGTGATGCACAACTCCTTCCCGAAGTGCGCTTCGTAGCCCTCCGCCAACGCCCCGTACGCCGCGGCTGCGTCACACCGGAGCTGGTGGCCGCCGGCGATCCGGCAGAGCTCGGAGGCCGGCATCATGCCATTGCCGTAGCCCTGCCAGCCCTGGGTGGTGCCGAAGGCTGACAGGTAGGGAGTCGCGGCGACGCCGAGTACGGCTACGAGGACAACAGTGCCGGCTGCGGAAAGCCACCGGTGTTTGCGGAGCCAGCGGAGAGGGCGGTCAGGCACTGGCTGGGTTGCCGTATTCCCAGTGCCAGGGTTCTTCGCGGGTGCCGCCTTGCTTGGCCCAGGCTGGGTGGACCCAGCCGAAGGCGGCTGCGTGGGTTTGCATCCAGCGGTACTGCGCTGTGCCGAAGCGGTCGATGCCTCCACAGAGGTCGACGGCTACACCCCAGCCGTGGTTCGACGTACCGGGCAGGGCGGCCAGGGACGGCTTGCGGCCGTACAGATCGACCTGGGACGCGTAGGAACGGTAGGAGTCGGTGATGCACAGCGTCTTGCCGAAGGCCTTCCTATAGGCACTCGCCAACTGCTGGTACGCCGCCGCCGCGTCGCAGCGAAGCGCATGACCCGCGGTGATCCCACAGAGCTTGGACGCGGGGATCAGGCCGTTGCTGTAGCCACCCCAGCCGAGACTCGCGCTGCCGGTCGCCAGGAACGGCATCGGGTTCACCGCGTCACCACCGAGGCGCACCTCGAAGTGCAGGTGCGGCCCGGTCGAGTTCCCTTTGGTGCCGACGGCGCCGATCCGCTGGCCGGCCGAGACCCGCGCTCCGTCGGCGACGTCGATCGAGTCCAGGTGCGCGTAGAGCGTCTCGAGGCCGTTGCCGTGGTCGATGCGCACCAGGTTGCCCGCCCAGGCCGGGTGCTCGATCCGCACGGTGCCGGCGGTGGCCGCCCGGACCGGAGTACCGACCGATGCCGGGAAGTCCTGGCCGGTGTGGAACCCGGTGGCCCACATCGCACCGGCCTGGCCGAACGAAGTACCGATCTGGTAGGTGCCCTCGGCCAGCGGCCAGGTCCACTCGCCGGTGCCGACGTCGTACGACGTGGTGGTGTTGCCGCAGCGGAAGGCATACGCGCCGGAGGTGCTCGCGGGGGCGACCTGCGCCTTGGCGGGGCGGCCGAGCGTCGGACGGAGGGCAGCGTAGAGGCTGTCCGGGACGGAGGTCACGACGACAGAACCCTTGGCCTCGTCGGCGGCGATCATCTCGCCGTTGTCGAGGGCGATGCCGATGTGGAACAGGCCGACGGTCCTGCTGCCCATCACCAGCAGGTCGCCGGGCTGGACCGAGGCGGGCGTCACCTTCTGGTAGTTCGGGTAGACCTTGCCGATCAGGTTCGGCAGCGTCGTGTACGGCTGCCAGGCGACCCGGGCGGCGCCGAGGCACCCGTACTTGTCCGGGCCGGTGGCTGCGACGCCGTACGGCTTGCCGAGCAGGGAGAAGGCCTGGTTGACCGCGCGGATCGTCTCGGCCGGGAGGACCCGGACGGTCCGGCCGCCATCCACCACGGCCGCCGCACCCGCGACGGGGCGCCCGCGCACCTTGAGCGGCTGGAGACCCCGCGGGAGCTTGGCAGGATTCTTGATCGTGCTGGCGGCCGGCGGCTTCACCTTGGTCGCGGCCAGCTCGGTCAGGTAGGTCTGCCAGTTGGACCGTGCCTGCTGGTTGCGGGTGGTCTGCAGTTGGTTCGACAGCTGGGTGGCTCCGGCCAGGTCGGCGAGTTGGCCTTGCATCGCCATCGAGGCGGTCGCTGCCTTGCTCTGGACGTCCTTGCTCAGCTGCTGTGCCGTCTCGGCTGCCTTGTCGGCCGCTGCCCGCTTGGTCGCCGCGTCCGAGGCCGCGGTACCGGCTGCCGACTCAGCGGCCGTCGCTGCCTTGTACTGCGCGACCTGGGTGCTGCCGAGCTGCTTGATGGCGGTCTGGCGGTCGGCGATCTCCTGCAGGTTCTCCGCGACCGGCGCCAGCGACCACAGCATCGACTCGGTGCCCAGCACCGTCGGGATGCCCAGTTGGTAGGCCTGGGCGGTCAGGATGCCTAGGCGGCGGCGCTCGGCGTCGGACTTGGTCTTGGAGGCGGCCGCGAACGCCTCTGCCCGCTTGGCGGCGGCCTCGGCCGTCTGGGCCGCCTTCAGCGCGTTGGTGTAGGCGATGGTCGTCTTGGCGAAGTCCGCCTGGATCGCGGCGGCCTCGGCCTGGAGCTGCTCGAGGGACCGGTTCACGTCGGTCACCGAGGCAGGCGGGGGAGGCGTCGGGTCGTCGGCGTATGCGGGCACGGCGAAAACAGCCAGCAACGTACCGAGCGCGGCGAACCGCAGCCCTCGACCCTCTCGCAGTAAACCCAGCCCCAGCACCATCAAGTCCCCATCACTCGCCTCACGAGCGTGCGTGGGCAACCTGGCCCCCGCGCCTGCCCAGCGTAAGCGCCGTACGGTCCTGGCGATACCCCAGTGCGCGCGCCCACCGCCGGACCGTGACCGTCGGCTCACCACGGACGGTGACAATTAGCGTGAAGGCCCGCTCGGAGGTGACCGCCGTCACGCTGGGCTCCCGGTGGTCTCAACCGCTGGTGCGACCCACTAAAGTTCATGGCATGGCCTCGCACTTTGACGTTGTTGTCCTCGGCGCGGGTCCGGGTGGGTACGTCGCGGCGATCCGCGCTGCCCAGCTCGGCCTCAAGACCGCCATCATCGAGAAGAAGTACTGGGGCGGTGTCTGCCTGAACGTGGGCTGCATCCCGTCCAAGGCGCTGCTGCGCAACGCCGAGCTCGCGCACATCTTCCGCAAGGAGGCGAAGACCTTCGGCATCAGCGGCGAGGTCAGCTTCGACTTCCCGACCGCGGTGCAGCGCAGCCGGAAGGTGGCCGACGGCCGCGTCAAGGGCGTGCACTTCCTGATGAAGAAGAACAACATCACCGAGCTCGACGGCTGGGGCACCTTCGTCGACGCGAACACCCTCGACGTCAGCCTCAACGACGGGAATTCCGAGACCGTCACCTTCGACAACTGCATCATCGCCACCGGCGCCACCACCAAGCTGCTGCCGGGCACCCAGCTGAGCGAGCGGGTCGTGACGTACGAGGAGCAGATCCTCACCGAGGAACTGCCGGGCAGCATGGTGATCGCCGGCGCCGGCGCGATCGGCGTCGAGTTCGCCTACGTGCTGGCCAACTACGGCGTCAAGGTGACCATCGTCGAGTTCCTGGACCGGCTGGTCCCGCTCGAGGACATCGAGGTCTCCAAGGAACTGGCGAAGGCCTACAAGAAGCTCGGCGTCGACGTCCTCACCGGCACCCGGGTCGACTCGATCGACGACTCCGGCGAGAAGGTCAAGGTCACCGTCACCGGCAAGGACGGCGCCCAGCAGACGCTGGAGACCGACAAGGTGCTGCAGGCGATCGGCTTCCAGCCGCGCGTCGACGGCTACGGCCTGGACAAGATCGGCGTCGAGCTGAGCGAGCGCGGCGCCATCAAGGCCGATGGATTCCTGCGCACCAACGTGCCGAACATCTTCGCCATCGGCGACGTGAACGCCAAGCTGATGCTCGCCCACGCGGCCGAGGCGCAGGGCGTAGTCGCGGCCGAGACGATCGCTGGGGTCGAGACGATGGAACTCGACCACGTGATGATCCCGCGGGCCACCTTCTGCCAGCCGCAGATCGCCAGCTTCGGCTGGACCGAGGAGCAGGCGCGGCTGGAGGGCTTCGACGTCAAGGTCGCGAAGTTCCCCTTCACCGCCAACGGCAAGGCGCACGGCCTGGGCGACCCGACCGGTTTCGTCAAGGTGATCAGCGACGCCAAGTACGGCGAACTGCTCGGCGCGCACCTGATCGGCCCCGAGGTCACCGAGCTCCTGCCCGAGCTGACCCTGGCCCAGAAGTGGGACCTGACCACCAAGGAACTGGCCCGCAACGTGCACGCCCACCCGACCCTCAGCGAGGCCCTCCAGGAAGTCTTCCACGGCCTCGAAGGGCACATGATCAACTTCTGATCACGCTCGGGGTGACCACGCTCCGATCCCGTCATCACGGCGGCAGACATAGGTTCTCGCCTCGCGGCGACTGCCATTGTCTGCCGTCGTTTGCTGTGGTCTGTGCGGTTTCTGCGGGCAGCACCGCCATGTAGGGGATCCTGGTCGCGGTTTTGGCGGCGCCGGCCGGAAGCCCGGGACAACCCCTGTCGTAGGCGGTTGATGCGCACTACGGTCGATTCTGTGACGGGCATGGACGGGCGCCCCTCGGGGACGCTCGGTGATGTGCTGACCGAGCACCGACGAAGACGCTTTGTTGGCCGGTCAGCGGAGATCGAGCTCTTCCGGGCCGCCCTGGACGGTGCCATCGACCCGCCGTACTCGCTGCTGCACGTCCATGGACCGGGCGGCGTCGGCAAGACCAGCCTTCTCGAAGTCC
Source organism: Kribbella sp. VKM Ac-2568 (assembly GCF_004345365.1). Taxonomy (GTDB): domain Bacteria; phylum Actinomycetota; class Actinomycetes; order Propionibacteriales; family Kribbellaceae; genus Kribbella; species Kribbella orskensis. The sequence continues at coordinate 135,985 of NZ_SLVF01000013.1, read as the reverse complement.
TCGGGGCGATCGCCGCCGGTGCCGGCGCCACCGTCGCCCGCATCGACGGTCGTGATCTGGACCCTTCGCCGGTGAGTGTGCTCGAAGCACTCGAAGAGACACTGTCGATCCCGGCCGGGGACGGTCCTGTCGGTCTGCCGGAGGGCGGTGGACGGCTCGTGCTACTGGTCGACGCCTATGAGCAGCTGACGCCGCTCGACCAGTGGTTCCGCGCGCGGCTCATCCCTCGGCTGCCCGCCTCGGCGATCACCGTCATCGCCGGCCGGGACGCGCCGACCCGGGCGTGGCGGACGGATCCGGCGTGGGGAGCCCTACTGCGCGTGGTCTCGCTGCGCAATCTCAGCCCCGAAGACAGTCATGGCTTCCTACGCAAAGCAGGCCTTGACCGACACCTGCACGAGCGGATCGTGCGCCTCACATACGGGCATCCACTCGGTCTGGCGCTGTTGACCGATGTGGTCGCCCGCGGCGGTCGGGTGGAGTCCGACGTGCTGCCCCTCGACTTGGTGGAAGTGCTGCTTCCGCGCTTTGTGGAGACGGTGCCCGACAGTCGGCACCGTCGTGTGCTGGGGGCCTGTGCGGTGGCCCGTTGCACCACCGAGGCGCTGCTGCGGGACGTGCTCGTGGAGGGCGATGTCCGCGACGTGTTCACCTGGCTGCGGGAATTGTCCTTCATCGAGCCCCGGCCGGATGGCCTGGCGCCGCATGACCTGGCTCGCGACGTTCTCGACGCCGACCTGCGATGGCGTGACTTCGACGGCTACCAGCACGTCTTCCGGAAGGTCCGCGAGCACAGCCTGGCGGCGCTGAGAAAGACCACCGGGCGGGCGCAACAGCGGGCGATCTTCGACCTCAAGTTCCTGTTCCGACAGGTGCGCACCGCGATGTCACCGGTCGAGTGGGGTTCCTGGGGTGCGCACTACCCAGAACGCGCCCGTCCTGCGGACGGTGGGCCGATCCTCGAGCTGGTTCAGGCCTGGGAGGGCCGGCACTCGGCCGCTATCGCAGCGCGTTGGCTGGACCGACAGCCGGAGGGTTTCTTCGTCATCCGCGACCACGAGGGCGAGGTCCTGGGGATGCTCGCAATCTTGGATCTAGCGCGGTCCTCCCGGGATGACGTCGACGCCGACCCGGGTGCGCGCGCCGCCTGGGACTTCGCGCACAGTAGCGCACCACCGCGGCCCGGCGAGGCACTTACGCTGTGCCGCTTCGTGATCGACCGGCACAGGTATCAAGGGCCTTCGCCCACGCTGAATGCCACCCCGATCCTGACACTGCAGAAGCAGTTGTCCACACCGAACCTGTCGTGGGACTTCCTTGCGCTGGCCGAGCCGGACAAGTGGGACGCGTACTTCGCCATGGGCGATCTCCCGCGCGCCGAAGGCGCTGACTTCAGCGTCGGGGATCGGCGCTACGGCCTGTTCGCACACGACTTCCGCAAGGTCCCGGTGGACGCTTGGACCGAGCTGTGGACGGAGCGTGCGCTGACACAAGACGTCGACGTTGCTCCACGGGATCATGCCCAGGCGTTGCTCGTGCTCTCTCATCCGGACTTCGAGGCAGCCGTCCGCCAAGGGTTCAAGGACCTGCGGCGACCCGACCTGCTCGCGCGCAACCCGCTCCTGCGAACCCGGCTCGTCGCTGACCGTACCGGAGAGGGAGCATCAGGTGCGGCCGTCCTGGAAGCGGTCCTGCGAGAAGCTGCCACGACGCTCGCCCACCACCCTCGCGACGACAAGCTGCTCCGGGCGGTCGACCGGACCTACCTACGCCCAGCCGCCACCCAGGAGGCGGCTGCCGCCGCCCTCGGGCTGCCGTTCAGCACCTACCGACGCCACCTCACCCAAGGCATGACCCGCATCGTCTCGGTGCTGTGGGACCAGGAGGTGTACGGACAAGACCGGGCAGAAGTGAACACTTCTTGACCTGGTAAGCGAGCGGCCGTCAGGACCAACCTCCAATAGAGGACCTGAGGAGGTTGTGATGCAAGAAACGCTTGGTGACCGGGCCGTGGTGCTCGGCGGAAGCATGGCAGGCCTCTTGGCTGCACGCGTGCTTGCCGACGCCTACGCCGATGTAGTGATAGTAGAACGCGACGAGCTTCCCCATGCCGCCGCGCACCGTCGCGGAGTACCGCAGTCGCGGCACATCCACGGGCTGCTCGCTGGCGGCCAGCGGGCCCTGGAGGAGCTCTTCGACGGTCTCACGGCCGAACTGGTCGATCTCGGGGCACCGGCGGGCGACATGCTCGAGGGCGTCCGGGCATACTTCGGGGGTCACCGATTGCAGCCTGGCCCGTCAGGCTTGCTGGCGCTGCAGGCGAGCCGGCCACTGCTCGAAGGGTCCCTGCGCGCGCGTGTGCGCGCGCTGCCGTCCGTGCAGTTCATGGACCGGTGCGATGTCGCCGGGCTCACCACCACACCCGATGGCAGCCGCGTCACCGGCGCCCGGGTTGTCCGGCGACTCGACGGGAGCGCGGAGCAGACCCTGACCGCGGATCTGGTCGTGGACGCAACCGGCCGCGGTTCACGCACTCCAGCGTGGCTCGAGATGATCGGATACCCGCGTCCGCCGGTCGAGCGGGTCCAGATCGGGATCGGGTACACCAGCCGGACCTACCGGCTTGTGTCTGAACCGCTCGACGGCGACCGGGGAATCCTCATCGCGGCCACACCAGGCTGTCCACGCGGCGGAGCCCTCGCGGCGATGGAGAACGATCGCGTCCTCGTCACCCTGTACGGAATCCTCGGCGACCACCCGCCGACCGACCCAAGGGGTTTCGCGGACTTCGCCACCACCCTGCAGTTCCCGGACATCAACGAAGCCCTGCGTGACGCAGAACCGCTCGACGAGCCCGTTCCGTTCCGACACCCGGCGAGCGTGCGGCACCGCTACGAACGGCTCTCGAGATTTCCCGAGGGCCTCCTCGTGATGGGCGACGCACTGTGCACGTTCAACCCGATCTACGGCCAGGGCATGAGCGTGGTGGCCCTGCAGGCACTGGCTCTCCGTGCCCACCTCCAGCAGCAAGCCAGACCAGAGCCGATCAGATTCCTTCGGCAGATCGGTCGGGTCGTCGACGTTCCGTGGAGCATGGCCACCGGCGGCGACCTGGCCTTCCCGAAGGTCGTGGGTCAGCGCACCACGCAGATGCGGCTCCTCAACGGGTACCTGGCAAAGCTGCTCGCCGGCGCAGCACACGATCCCCAGCTCGGACGGGCGTTCCTCAGGGTCGCCGGGCTGGTCGACCCGCCCCAGGCGCTGCTGGCACCTGGCGTGGCTGCTCGCGTACTCCGAGCCGGCCTACGCCGGTCACAGTCGCCACAGCCGGATCCTCCCGGCAGGCAAGCGAGCTGTCTATGAACTCGCGCCAAGAACTTCGTACCGCCACCGGCGACGGGCTCAGGGGTAGGTGACCTTGAGTCCGAGCCAGGTGGCGAGGTTGTCGATCTCGGCGCGGACCGCTGCCGTGATGGGCTTGGTGAAGCGGACGTCCTCGTGGATCGCGTTGACGACGAGGGTGCCGGCCTTGCGGTCGGCGGTGGCGTCGAGCTTGCCGACCAGGCGATCGCCGTGCAGGACGGGGAGGGCGAAGTAGCCCCAGCGGCGTTTGTCCTTGGGCTTGTACATCTCGAGGATGTACTCGAAGCCGAAGAGTCGCTCGGCCCGGACGCGGTCGTGGATGAGCCGGTCGAACGGCGAGAGCAGCGCAGTACGCCCCTCGAACGGCAGATCGACGTACGCCGGGTGGACGCGCCAGGTGCCCGGGACGCCCTCGACGTGCGCCTCTTCACCCGCGTCGCCGACGTACGGCGGCTCGCCTGGCATCTGGGTGCCGGTGGATCGCGAGATGCCGAGCGCCGCGAGCCGGCGTTCGTTGCGGTGCTGGACGGCGGCGTCGAGGTCGAGGGTGGGCAGGCCGGCCGGGTAGACGCGCTCGGGGAGGTCCCAGTACCGCTCACGGCCCTTGCGTCCCGAGATCGCGACCTGCCCTCGGAGGGCGAGGGCCTCCAGCATCCTCGTGAGGTTGCGGTTGTTGGTCCAGCCCGTCGACGGCCACGGCTCGATGCTCGTGTCCGGGATGTCGCGCGAGAGCAGCGGGCCCTCCTTCTCCAGCAGCGCGAGGATGTCGCGGCGGAAGGGCTCGTTCGTCGCGAGCCACGCGGCGGTGAAAGGGTGCGGCTCCGCGTCCCGGACCTCGGCGATCACGGCCGGCACGTCTCGCGGCGGGCGGATGTAGGCGACGGTCTCGACGAGTGAGCGGTCGTGTTCGACGGCCTTGGTCAGCTCGGCAGGTTCATATTTCGGGCCGAGCCGGCTCCACAGGACGAGGTCGGCGTTCGGTGCGATGGCCGCGGTGGGGTCGATCTGCAGGAGCGTGAGGCGCTCGACGACGGCGACGAGATCGGTCGGGCGCGGCGCATCGAGCAGTTGCGCGTGGATCGCGATCCGGCGAGCCTCGTCCTTGGTGAGGTGGTGAACGACCATGCCGCCGACCTTAACGCCCAGTTCTCGGCAACTGGCCTACCAAGGAGTCCGCCTCGTGTCTGCGTTCGTGCCCGGTCTGGAGCTGAGCCGGCGGTTCTACCTGGAGGCGGTGCGGCCGATCCTGGCGGCGGAGTTTCCTTCGTTGCCGCACAGTGCGGCGCTGCTCGGCCGCGGTTCAGAGGTGCTGGGCTTCGACGACGAGATGTCCGGGGACCACAACTGGGAGCCACGCGTCCTGCTGTTCGTGCGGGACGAAGACCAGGCCCGCCACGGCGAGGCGATCACGGAAACCCTGCGTCAGCAGGTGCCGCCCCGGTTCGCGGACCGTCCGACCGACTACGGGATCCACACCGTGCGCGGCTACTTCCTGGATCACCTGGACTTCGACGTCGACCGCGAGATCGAAGCGCGCGACTGGCTCACCCTCCCGGAACAGCGACTCCGGATGATCACCGCCGGCGCGGTCTATCACGATGAGCTCGGCCTGGAAGCCGTCCGCGATCGCTTCGCCTACTACCCGCACGACGTGTGGCTCTACCTGATGGTGGCCGGTTGGTGGCGCGTCCACCCGGAGGTCAACCTGGTCGGCCGCGCGGGTTTCGTCGGCGACGAGCTCGGCTCGGCGGTGATCGCGTCGCGGCTCGTGCACGACCTGATGCGGCTGTCCTTCCTGATGGAGCGGCAGTACGCGCCGTACTCGAAGTGGTTCGGGACGGCCTTCTCCCGGCTGGCCTGCGCCACCGACCTGTCGCCGATCTTGCGAGAGGTTCTGCGGGCCGAAACCTGGCCGGAGCGGGAGGAGGCGCTGATGGCGGCGTACGAACTGGTGGCCTCCATGCACAACGCGCTGCAGATCACGCCACCTGTCTCGACGGACGTCGAGCAGATGTGGAACCGGCCTTTCAAGGTCTTCTGGGGAGACTTCCCAGGCGCGCTGAGTGCCCAGATCAAGGACTCGGCGGTGAAACAGCTCGCCGAACGCTGGCCGATCGGCGACATCGACCAACTCCGGGAAGTCCTGTGGAATCCCCGCTATCGCAGCCAATTGCTCCGCTTGTTCGACTGAGAAGCCTCGCGCGCCGGGCAAGTCGGTCAGCGCTCGGCGGTGTCGCCGAGGACGGGTTTGACGTCGACGATGGGCGTGCCGTCGATTGCCTCGAGGTGGTCGACCTGAAGGCGGAGGCCGTCAACCGCGGTGATCGTGACGCGGTGGAGGCCGAGGGGGTTGGGACGGTCCGGCGAGCGGGTGCTGAAGACGCCGGTGAGCGGACGGCTCTCGTCTCCCCGCGGGCGAACCGCCTGAACGTCACGGTCGGCGCGGTCGAACCAGGTGATCAGCAGGATCTCGTCGCCGACACCGAGGTCGGCCAGCGCCGCGCGCACCCCCTCGTCGAACACCAGCCACCCGTCGGGTGCTCCCTCGTCGGCCTGACGCGGCGCGTCCTGCCGATCGGTCAGTACGGACTCCACCCGGCCGATCGGCCGGACCACCAGTTCATCGCTCATCAGCCGGGCTCCAGTCTCAGCTTGAGGTCGAGGGTGAGGTAGGTAGGCCCTCACGTTCAGCTTGACGTCAGATGCCGGTAAACCGTGACAAGAGGTTGACCCGGCGCGGCGACGTGCAGTGCCAGCCCGGGTGGCGCCGCCAGGTCGACCAGCCTTGCGGCGGCAGCCGGTTCGAAGGGCAGGGGAGCGGTGGACCTAATGCCAGGGGCAACCAACAGCGGGAACCCGGCGAAGGTGGTCGACACCCCGTTGTGGACGTGGCCGGCGAGCAGCGCGGTGATCGGCTTGTCGCGGAGCACCGCCTCGAACCCGTCCGGCGACTGCAGGATCCACTGGTCGAGGACCGGGTGCTGGAGCTCGTTCGGCGGATGATGGAACGCCACGAACAACGGCCCGGTCACCGGTTCCGCCAGTACTGCGGACAGCCACTCGAGTGACTCCGCGCTCAACAGCCCGTGATCCTCACCCGGCACCGACGTGTCGAGCAACACGAACCTGGCCCCCGCGACATCCCGCACCTGATGCACGGGATGCCCGTCACCCGGCGACTCGACGTACGCCGTGAGCCCGGCGCGCAGTGGTCCGCTGATGTCATGGTTCCCGGGCAGCATCAACACCGGTACGTCGAGCTCCAGCTCGGCCGCGACCTCGGCGTACTCCGACCCCGCGCCGTGGTCGGCCAGGTCGCCGGTGACGAGCACGACGTCGACCGGTCGTGAGAACTCCCGCAGGTACGTCGTGACGAGGCGCAGGCGATCCCGCGCCTCCGCCGACCCGTCGAGATGCGGGTCACTGAGATGAGCGATCACGAACACGGCAACCTCCAGCGGTCTAACGGCAGATCCACAACCTACCGTTAGCAGCCCTCCGCCGGATACAGATTTATCGCCAGGTGTTCAGCCACAGAACGCGGCAGGCAGTTCAGGGCAGGGCACCAGGCCGTCCCGTGCCAGGATCGGGCGGGCCTGCATCGAACCGAGGTAATCCAGGAACGCCTCCTGCAGGGAGTCCTGTGCGGGTGCCTTGTAGGTGTAGGCGTGCTCGACCTCCCAGAACCGGTACGACCGGTCCGCCACCTTCGACGCGTCCGGGACCACCCCGTCGATCGACGCCACCGTCACGGCCGGGTACTTCCGCGAACCACCCAGCTCGGCGTACCCGATCGCGCCCTCGATGTCGTTCACCCGGGACAGCAGCTCCTCCGTCGTACCGACCTCGCAGCGGTGGTGCTTGGCGACCGGGTCGTCCTTGGTGCGGCAATCGTCGGAGGAGATGCCGAGCTCCTGGTCGCCGGCCAGCACCTTGTCCCGGAAGGTGCGGCGCGAACCGGAGTCGGGGCCGACGCGGCTCACCATCCGGATCGGCAGGTCCCGCCCGCCGACCTGCTTCCAGTTGGTCAGCCGTCCCGCGTAGATGTCCCGCAACTGGGTCACGGTCAGCGCGGTCACATCCGTCGAGCGGTTCAGGACGACCGCGAAGACGACCACCGCGATCGACCGGCCGCGGAGGTCGGGGGAGTCCTCGGCCGGGCCGTCCGACATGACGATCAGCTGTCCGGCGGCCGCTGGATCCCGAGTGCCGGTCTCGTTCAGCGCCCGGGTGCCACTGCGGCTGCCGTTCGCGGCGATCGTGATGTCGGCCTGGGTGCATTCGGCCGCATAGGCGCTCCGGAGCTCCTTCATGGTCGGCTCCACCGCGGTCGAGCCGATGATCTGGAGGCGGCCGGAGGCGCAGTTGTCCGGCGGCTGGAGCACGTCGACCACGAAGAGCGCGACCAGCGCACCCACCAGGAGCAGCGACAACGCTGGCGCTGCAGCATCTCGCCGAGCGCCTCGGGCTTGGCCTCGGTCACCTCGAGCCCGACGATCTTGCGGTCCGGGAAGGCGAACGACACCTTCTCGTGCATGTGGTGTGGCTCGATGTCCATCCCGCCGGCGTTGTCCACCCGCAGCAGCACGATGCTCGGGTCCGGCACCACCGCGCCCTGGTAGCGAACCTCGACGTCCACCATGTGCGAGCTGGGGAAGACGCCGATCGGGGCGTCGACCTGGACCCGGTAGACGAGCCGCTTGCGGCGCAGGAAGTACCTGTCGACCAGCCAGACGATCACGGTGCCGATCAGCGCGATCGCCGCGATCACCGTCTCGAGATTGATGTCCCCCAGGCCGGAGAAGTCCACTGCCAGACTCATTGCCCCCACAGCATTCATCGAAGGAGCGCCGAGCGTAGGGAGCGCACCCGACCGGCCGGTGAACAGCGGTTGAATCCTCACGGTGACGCGATCCGGCGTCCGCACTCACCGTCCGCTGACGCGCCGTGGCAGGGCTTGGCCTGCGACGGTCCGTCTGCGAGATTGGCGGCATGGCTGAACAGGTGGATGTGGTCGTTGTCGGGCTGGGCGTCGGTGGCGAGGAGACCTCGGGGCGCCTCGCGCAGGCGGGCCTCAACGTCGTCGGGGTGGAGCCGCGGCTGGTGGGTGGCGAATGCCCGTACTACGGCTGCATCCCGAGCAAGATGATGATCCGCGCCGGGAACCTGATCGCCGAGACCCGCCGCGTCGAAGGCATCGCCGGTACGTCGACCGTCGAGCCCGACTGGGCTCCGGTGGCCAAGCGGATCCGCGAGGAGGCGACGGACAACTGGAACGACCAGGTCGCGGTCGACCGCTTGGTGAAGAAGGGCGTCACCTTCGTCCGCGGCCGCGGCACGATCACCGGCCCGCGCACGGTGCAGGCGGGCGACACGGAGTACGAGGCGTCCCGCGGCATCGTCATCGCCACCGGCACGGTCCCGGTGGTCCCGCCGATCGACGGCCTCGCCGGTACGCCGTACTGGACCAACCGCGAGGCGATCGAGGCGGACACGCTGCCGGCCACCATGGTCGTGCTCGGCGGCGGCGCGATCGGCCTGGAGCTGACCCAGGTGTACGCGCGGTTCGGCGTGGACGTGACCGTGGTCGAGGGTGCCGACCGGGTGATCGCGATGGAGGAGCCGGAGTCCAGCGAGCTGGCCCAGGCCGCTCTCGAGAAGGACGGGGTCACCTTCCGGCTCGGCGCGCAGGCCAAATCCGTGCGGTACGACGGCAACACCTTCACCCTGACGCTGGCCGACGGCGGCACGGTCACCGGCGAGAAGTTGCTGGTGGCAACCGGGCGCCGGGTGGACATCAAGGGTCTGGGACTGGACAAGGTGGGCCTCGACCCCGACGCGCGGTCCATCGCGGTGGACGAGCACGTGCGCGCGGGTGACGGCATCTGGGCGATCGGCGACGTCACCGGCGTCGGCGTCTTCACCCACAACGCGATGTACCAGGCGAACGTGGCCGTGCTCGACATCCTCGGCGCGGAGGGAGCGCCGGTCGCGAGCTATCACGCGATGCCGCGGGTCACCTTCACCGACCCGGAGATCGGCGCGGTCGGCAAGACCGAGAAGCAGGCCCGCGACGAAGGCCTCGACGTACGGACCGGGATCACCCAGATCCCCGCGTCGACCCGGGGCTGGATCCACAAGGCGGGCAACGAGGGATTCATCAAGCTCGTGATGGACAATGAACGCGGCGTGCTGGTCGGCGCGACCAGTTCGGGACCGACCGGCGGCGAGGTGATGGCCGCGCTGGCGGTCGCGGTGCACGCCGCGGTCCCGGTTCACTCTCTGCAACAGATGATCTACGCATACCCGACCTTCCACCGCGCGATCGGGGAGGCGCTGAAGGCGTTCTGAACGCCTTGTTGCGATTCGGTCGCAAGTAGATCAAGAATGTCGGCATGCATGTTCCTGACGGGTTCTTCGACGCGCCCACCTCCGTCGCCACCGGCCTGATCGCGGCGGGAGCGGTCGGGTTCAGCCTGCAGCGGGCCAACCGGGAGATCCGTGAGACCGGCCCGGCGCTCGCCGGCCTGACCGCCGCCTTCGTCTTCGCGGTCCAGATGGTGAACTTCCCGGTCGGCGCCGGCACCAGCGGTCACCTGCTCGGCGGCGCGCTGGCGGCCGCCCTGGTCGGCCCGTGGTCGGCCGTGCTGGTGATGTCGACGGTGCTGCTCGTCCAGGGCCTGCTCTTCGCCGACGGCGGTCTCACCGCGCTCGGCACGAACATCACCTTGATGGGCCTGATCACCGTTCTGGTGGGGTACTTCGTGATCCGCACGGTGCTGCAGGTGCTGCCCAAGCGGGTCGGCAGTGTGGTCCCCGCGACCACGCTCGGCGCCCTCGTCTCGGTCCCGGTCGCCGCGCTCGCGTTCACCGGTCTTTACGCGATCGGCGGCGCGGTCGACATCCCGCTCGGCAAGCTCGCCACCGCGATGGTCGGCTGGCACATCCTGGTCGGCCTCGGCGAGGCCGTGATCACCGCCGCGGTGCTGAGCGCCGTCGTCGCGACCCGCCCCGACCTCGTGTACGCCGCTCGCCACCTGCAGCCGGACCTCGTCCTGGTCGATGCCGACGGCAACAGCTCGACGGTGTCGCCGGACCGGCCGATCGCGGCGAAGCCCACCGGCCGGACTCTGGGCGTCGGGATCGCCGCCACCCTGTTGGTCGCCGGAGTCGTCAGCCTGTTCGCCAGCGCGCACCCGGACGGGCTGGAGTTCGTCGGCGCGAGGCTCGGGTTCGACGGCGCGGCCAAGGACTCGGCGGTGGCGGGCAGCCCGCTCGCGGACTACGGGGTCAGCGGGATCGGCAACGCCCAGGTGTCCGGCGCGCTCGCGGGCATCATCGGAGTACTGGTGACGATCGCGGTCGGGCTGACGATCGCCAAGGTGGCGTCGCTGCGGTCGTCGCGCGCCGACAAGGCTGCCTGATGCGCTCGTGACCGGTTCCGCCGGAGACGGTCTGCTGGTCGTCGCGGACAGCCGGATCCATCGGTTGCCCGCGCAGGTGAAGATCGTCGCGCTGTTCGTCTTCGTGCTCGCCGTGGTGTCCACCCCGGCGGGTGTCTTCTGGGCCTTCGCCCTGTACGGCGCGCTGCTCGTCTGGTGCGTCGTGCTCGCCAAGCTGCCGCCCCTGGTGGTGATGAGGCGGCTGGCGGTGGAGACGCCGTTCGTGGTGTTCGCCCTGGTGCTGCCCTTCGTGGCGACGGGCCCGCGGGTCGAAGTACTGGGTGTCTCGCTGTCGCAGTCGGGGGTGCTCGGCTCGTGGAACGTGCTGGCCAAGGGGACGCTCGGCGTGGTCGCGGCGATCGTGTTGTCGGCCACTACGGGCCCGCGCGCGTTGCTCGCCGGGCTCGAGCGGCTGCGGTTGCCGTCGACGCTGGTGGCGATCCTGTCGTTCATGGTCCGGTACCTGAGTGTGGTGTCGGACGACCTGCAGCGGATGCGGATCGCGCGCGAGTCCCGCGGGTACAGAGGCGGTCGCGCGGGTCATCTGAAGGCCATCGCCGGGGGAGTCGGGGCATTGTTCGTGCGGAGCTTCGAGCGCGGCGAGCGGGTGCACCTCGCGATGCAGTCCCGCGGCTACACCGGACGCATGCCGCTGCTGTCGGAGTCGGGAGCGGCCCGGGTCCAGTGGGTCGAGGGGTTGGCGATCTCCCTGGCGGCGGTCGTCATCGCGGTCACGGCTAGGGTGGTCGGCTTGTGAGCGGTCCATCGATCCACGTCGAGCGTCTCGTCTTCGCCTATCCCGACGGCCGGCAGGCCCTGTTCGGCGTCGACTTCACCATTCAGCGCGGCGAACGCGTCGCGCTACTCGGCCCGAACGGCGCCGGCAAGACCACCCTCGTGCTGCACCTCAACGGCATCCTCGGCTCGGTGGCCGGCGGGAGCGGGAGCGGCCGGATCCAGATCGGCGGGTCGGACCTGCACCGCGAGCACCTTCCCGAAGTACGCCGGAAGGTCGGGTTGGTGTTCCAGGACCCGGATGACCAGTTGTTCATGCCGACCGTGCGGGACGACGTCGCCTTCGGACCGGCGAACCTGGGCCTGCGCGGCGCCGATCTCGAAGCGAGGGTGCACGAGGCACTGGTCCAGGTCGGCATGCAGGACCACGCTGATGTCGCCCCGCACCACCTGTCGTACGGCCAGCGCCGCCGCGTCGCCGTGGCCACGGTGCTCGCGATGCGGCCCGAAGTACTGGTGCTGGACGAGCCTTCGAGCAACCTCGATCCGGCGAGCCGGCGGGAACTGGCGGACATCCTGTCCGGGCTCGACGTGACCTTGCTGATGATCACGCACGACCTGCCGTACGCGCTGCAACTTTGCGAGCGGAGTCTGCTGATGGACGACGGCCGGATCGTCGCCGACGGCTCCACCCGGGACCTCCTCGGCGACGCGCACCTGATGTCGGCGCACCGCCTCGAACTCCCTTACGGCTTCGACCCGCTCTCGGTGCCGGGACCCGAACGCTAAAAACTCGCAGACGTTGTCGATCTCGCGGTGTCCCGTCCGACGCGTTGGCAAAAGCACGACCACCGACGCCTCGGCCTACCCTGTTCGGCAATTGGTGGTGAATTTCCAACCAGGCTCTTGCTTGTTACTGACTGGTCAGGGAAGGTGACTCTCAGTTCACCCTGCGCCTCGGTTCCCTCCACCAGTGCAAAGGCGGTACCGCCCAGATGAAACCCATCGCCGGCATCATCAGCGCAGCGGTCCTCGGGATCGCACTCCTCACCAACCCGACCATCGCCCAGGCCGCGGCGCCCGACTACGTGGCGCTCGGCGACTCGTACGCCTCCGGCGTCGGGACCCGCAGCTACATCACCTCGAGCGGCTCCTGCAAGCGCTCGACCCTCTCCTACCCGTACCTCGACGCCGCCCGGATCGGCGCGACCCTGACCTCGGTGGCCTGCTCCGGCGCCCGGGTCGCGGACGTCACGGCCAACCAGCTCGGCCCGCTCAACAGCGGGATCGAGTTCGTCACCGTCCAGGTCGGCGGCAACGACGCCGGGTTCTCCTCGGTGATCACCGAGTGCGCCAAGCCCGCCTGGCTCGCCAACTGCGACGGCGCCATCAACACCGCCCAGGCGACGATCAACAACACGCTGCCCGGCCGCCTGAACGGGCTCTACGCGACCATCAAGAGCCGTGCCTCGGCGGCGAAGATCATCGCGGTCGGCTATCCGCGGCTGTTCAACGGCACCGACTGCAACGCGGGCACCTTCTTCAGCGCCGCCGAGATGACCCGGCTGAACCAGACCGCCGACCTGCTCAACTCGAAGGCGGCGGCCTCCGCGAGCGCCGCCGGCTTCACCTTCGTCAACCCGACCTCGGCCTTCACCGGGCACGCGGTCTGCGGCAGCCCGGAGTGGATCAACGGCCTGTCCAACCCGGTCACAGAGTCGTACCACCCGAACACGACTGGGCAGCAGGGGTTCGCGAATCTGGTCGACGACCACCTGAACTGAAGGTTCCTACCCCTCTGATCCTGCGCGGCGCCCCTGAACGTGATGTTATGCAGGGGTGCCGCACAGGTCAGTCCGCTGGCTTCTGGCGGCACGGGTCCAGGCCAACGGCCTAGATCGTCCGGTGTCCGAGGCCGGCCCCGGAGGGGTGGCCGACGTCGTACGCCGGGCGGCGGGGCTCCAAGCGCAGAGCTGGCGCGGAGCCGCGTACGCCGTCCGAGCGCGATCCACCGCGACCACCTGGTCCGACGTCACCTACGCGCAGGAGACAGATCGATCGGTACTGCGCGGCTGGTTCATGCGCGGCACCCTCCAACTGGTGGCCACCGAGGACGCCGGCCCATTGCTCGGACTCCTCGGCACCAAGCTGATCAAGGACACCCACCGCCGGTACGGCGAACTCGGCCTGGCCGGGGACCTGCCCGATCGAGCGGCTGAGGTGCTCGAGACCTACCTGCTGGACAACGGCCCGACCGGCCGGGCCCGCCTCGGCGCAGTACTCGTCGAAGCCGGGCTCATCCAGGAGCCGACCGGACAGGCCGTCTACGCCTGCATCCGGCATGCCGGGTTGCTCGGGAAGGTCTGTTACGGCCCCGGGCATGATGCCGATGAGAGCTGGGTCGCCGTTCGGGACTGGCTCGGAGCACCACTGACACTCGAGGGCTCCGCGAACGACCTGGCCCGGCGCTACCTCACGGCGTACGGGCCTGCCACTGCTCAGGACTTCGCGACCTGGTCCGGACTGCCGATCCCAGCGGCCCGGCACGCGCTGAAGGCGGCCGCCACCACCGAGTTCGTGGTGGAAGGAGAGTCCCTGGCGGCGGTCGAGGACCTGCCCGGTTGCGACGATCTCCGGCTGGTGGGGGAGTTCGACGCGTACCTGCTCGGCTACAAGGACCGGCGCTACGCGTTGGCCGAGGAACACCGCAAGCACATCCATCCCGGTGGCGGCATGTTGCGCCCGGCGGTCATCCACGGCGGCGTCGTGATCGGCTCGTGGAAGCACAACGGACCGCAGGTCGAGCTGTTCGACGACTCAGCTGTGCCGGAGGGACTGGGTGCCGAGCTCGAGGATCTGGCCCGGTTCCGTGGTTGACACTGCGTGACGGCCGCGATTCCCGGCGGACTGTTCGTGGTCAGCCGGGCGTTGTTCTTGCCTCTTATATGCCCCTGGCGGTATATATGGGGCATGAGTGAAACGCTGACCAGCGAGAACGGCCGGACCGTACTGCGGATGGAGCGGCGGCTGACACATCCGCCGGAGAAGGTCTGGCGGGCGCTGACCGATCCCTCCGAGCTGGCCGCGTGGTTCCCGGCCGCGGTCGAGCTGGATCTGCGGCTGGACGGGAAGATCTCGTTCACCTTCGAGCAAGGTGAGGACGACTTCGTCGAAGACCCCGACAACACCGGCGTGATCCGCGCCTACGACCCACCCCGCCTGCTCGAGTACACCTGGGGCGCCGAGATCCAGCGCTGGGAACTAGCCCCGACCGACGATGGCTGCCTCCTGACCCTCACCGCCACCTACGACGACCGCCCAGGCTCCGCAAGCTTCACCAGCGGCTGGATCCTCTGCCTGGACGCCCTGGACAAGGCCCTGGGCGGAGCCACCATCCAACGCGAGACCTACCCACTACTCCACGAACACTTCATCAAGCACCACGCTCTGGACCAGGGCACCCTCCACCCCAACGGCTCAATCCACTACGAACGCCAACTGGTCGCCCCCAAAGAAGACGTCTGGGCGAGGTTGGTAGCAGGAGCAGCCGACGGTTCGGAGGTGCCGGCCGACACAGCCGGCGGCGGCCTGGGGGCGGCGGATCTCCTCAACTCCCCGCCTCCTTCCGGCTTCGTTGCCGCAGGCATCGAAGCCGGAAGGGTGCAGACTGCCGAGGCACCGGTGGAGTTGAGTTACCCGTGGCAGCACGGGGTGGTTACCTGGCGACTCCGGGACGGGAACGGGGGAGCGCGCCTCGTGGTCACCCAGACGGGGCCCGCCGAGAACTACCTGCCCGCTTGGCGCGAACTGATCGAGTCACTGGCCGCCGACGTTCTGGCCGGTTGAAGCTAGCGGTGCACGCGTCCGCGAACGTCGTCGAGCAGCGACTGCAGCTTCCCGGCCAGCAGATCGCGGTCTCGGGGCGACAGCGACGAGAGGAGGTCGGACTCCCGGGTGAGCACCTGGTCGACCGTCCTCTCGACCAGTCCGTGCCCGGCCTCGGTGAGGGAGACGACTACCGCCCGCGAGCCGTCGGTCTCGGTACGCCGAACGACCAGCCCTGCTTGCTCGGCCCGGGCCACCCGCTGCGAGATCGCCCCGGCGGTGACCAGCGTTCGCTCGGCGAGCTTCCTCGTGCTCAGCTCGTACGGCGTGCCGGCGCGGCGCAGCACACTCAGCAGGTCCAAGGTGGCGGGGTCCACGCCGAGCTCGGTGAGCAGGCGGCGCCTGTCGTCGGCGAAGAGCTTGGCCAGCCGCCACAGGGGAGTCACGATGCCGATCGAGTCCGTCGGCGTGCCCGGGCGCTCCCGCTGCCAGGCGCTGGCGATCTCCCCGGCGGGGTAAGGACTGGGCGCGTCCAGGGGATACGCGTCGGCCGGCTTCCCAGTCGGCGTCGCGGCAGGCCTCTCAGCTGGCTTCCTGGTCGGCTTCTTCGCTGGCACGGGACCCATGCTACGTTTAGAGCTAAACATTTAGACCTAAACGAGGAGTTCGGCGTGTCCAGAACGATCGTGGTGACCGGTGGCGCGACGGGGATCGGCCGGGCCGTGGCCGAGCGGTTCCGCGCCGACGGGGAGAGTGTCGTGATCACCGGCCGGCGACCCGAAATACTCGAGAAGGCCGCGGCGGAGATCGGCGCGCGAGCGGTGGTGTGCGATGCCGCGGATCCCGCGCAGGTGGAGGCGCTGTTGCTCGACCTGCCCGACTCTGTCGACGTACTGGTCAACAACGCAGGGGGCAACACCGACTTCGCTTCTGCCGACGCGGAAGGCGATCTGAGGCAACTCAAGGACAACTGGCGAGCCAACTTCGACGCCAACGTGCTCACCGCGGTCCTGACGACGACCGCCCTTGCGCCGAGGCTGGCCGCGAATGGATCGGTTGTGCACCTGGGCTCCATCGCGGGGGCCAGGGGGGCGGGGTCCTACGGTGCGGCGAAAGCAGCGCTGGCCACCTGGAACCAGGACATTGCGGCCGAGTTGGGCGCCCGCGGGATCACCTCGAACGTGGTCGCGCCGGGATTCACCGCCGAGACGGAATTCTTCCAGGGGAGGTTGTCGGGGGAGCGGCGCCAGAGGTTGCTGGAGGCAACGATGACCAAGCGGGAGGGTGAGCCCGCCGACATCGCCGCGGCGATCCACTTCCTCGCCTCGCCCGCCGCCCGCCACATCACCGCCCAGGTCCTGCACGTCAACGGAGGCGCCCTCACCACCCGCTAGGAAGGAGCGGCCCGATCCCGCCAGGACGGCGCGACTCAGGTGCTGCCCGGCGTGGTGTGGAACGCGTTGACAACGTGAGTACGCGGTGGCTGGAGACGGCGTCGGTGAGAATGGGCCCATGCGTGCCACCGTCAAGGACGTCGCCAAGCTGGCCGGGGTGTCCCCGAAGACGGTGTCGAACGTCATCAACGGGGTCGTCTTCGTCCGTCCGGAGACCCGGGAGCGGGTCGAGCAGGCGTTGCAGGAGCTGGACTACGTCCCGAACCTGAGCGCCCGCGGACTGCGCAACGGCCGCTCCGGGATGATCGGCCTCGCGCTGCCAGACCTGCTGCGGCCCTACTCGGCGGAGATCACCCACCTGGTCGTCGAGCTCGCCCACCAGCGCGGTTGGGGTGTCCAGATCGAGCAGACCGCCGCCCAGCCGGACCGCGAGTTCGAACTGCTCTCGAAGGCACGCGCCAACCTCGTCGACGGCCTGATCCTGAACCCGGTGAACCTCGACGACAGCGCGGTGACCACCGCCGGGCCGCTGCCGGCCGTGGTCCTGATCGGTGACGTCGACCAGGACCGGGTCAGCCAGGTCGCCATCGACAACGTCGGTGCGGCGCGCGAGATGACGCAGCACTTGCTCGACCAGGGTTTCCGCCGGATCGCGGTCGTCGGCACCCCGGAGATCCCGAGCGGAGCGAGCGGCACGGGTCGCGTCGGCGGCTCCACCGACGCCGCCGGTACCGCGGCCGCGCGACTGCGCACGATCGGGTACCGCGAAGCGCTCGAGGCGGCGGGTATCCGGTACGACCCGGACCTGGAGATCGCGCTGGACCGGTGGAGTCCGGAGGGCGCCGCAGTCGTGGTCGGTCGGCACCTGGAGACCCACGAACCTCCCGACGCGCTGTTCTGCTTCACCGACACGATCGCCTTCGGCGCGCTGTCGGCGCTGTGGTCAGCCGGGGTCGCAGTACCGCAGCAGTGTGCGGTCGCGGGGTTCGACAACATCGTGGACAGCCGGTTCACCGTGCCGCCGCTGACCACGATCGATTTCGACCGGCGGCAGTTCGTCGAGGCCGCGCTGGACCTTTTGGCCGAGCGGATGGCAGACAAGGACGCGAAGCCCCGGCGGGTCGTCGTCCCGCACCGGATCGTCTCCCGCGCCAGCACCGCTCGTCAGACCACAAAATTCACTGACACTGGCTCTTGTCAGCCCAGCCGGTGATCAAGAGCACGGAGTACTCTCCCGCGGCCGCGACGCCGGTCGTTGCCGAGGGCAAGATCAAGGCGACGCGCAGAATATGGCCCCCGCGATCCTCGCCGCGCTGCCGTTGGTGCTCGTTTTCCTCTATTTCCAAAGGCAGATCATCAAGGGCATCGCGACCACCGGTTTCGGTGGGCAGTAGCGGCGCGGACAACAGTTCCGGCAGGCGGGATTCCCTGGGCGATCCCTTGAAAAGGTCGTTACTGTGAGCGAGGCTGCCGTGATCACTTCCGTACCGTGAGGAGTACGGGGTGTGCGATTGCCAGCGGGTCCGGCGCAGCGAGGTCGTTGCGCCGTGCCGGCAGTTGTGTAGCAATCCGAACCGTTCCTCGGGGGAACGAAAGGGAAAGGGGGATCTGTGTCATCGATGAGAAGGCTCGCCGAGCAGTGCCGTGGTGTGAGGAGTCACGGCACCTCGCAGCTCGGCCGGGCTTCGATCCAACCAGCGGTCTGTACCGGCATCCACGAGGTGAACTCGTCGATCCCGTCCGGTCAGCCGCGTCGCGTGGCGGTTCTGAGACTGAGCAACGGTCTGACCACCACACTGCGTCTGGGAGACGGCGTGCAGGCGCCGGACCGGGGCGCGACAGTGTTCGTCCGGGGTGGCCGGGGGATGGGCGATCAGCCCGCCTCAGGTGGGGTCACCGTCGGGCCGAGCTTCCCGAGCTGAACAACCGGCGGTAGCGCACCGGCTGAACACCCGGCTGAATCAGTGGCTCGCCGGTCTCAGGTCAACGCCTAGCTGAGACCGGCAAGCTCCTGGATCTCCATCGCACTCATGACTCCGGGATCGGATCCATCAGCGCGCGGACCTCGATCGGGGAGTACCGGGCCTCGGGCAGTCGCGCGGCCAGTTCCGTCGCGCGCTCCAGGCTGCACTCGAACAGGTAGTACCCGGCGAGCACCTCTTTGGACTCGGTGAACGGCCCGTCCGTCACGGCCGGCACCCCGTCGCTGACCTGCACGACCCGCGCGTTCTGCGTGGTCAGGCCGTCGGAGCCGAGCAGTTCCCCGCTCGCCCGCGTCTCGTCCAGCACCGCCCGGTGGGCCGCGTAGACCGCGTCCATCCCCTCGGCATCGAGCGCCTTCCAGGTGTCGGCATTGCCGTAGATCAACAGCATGTACTTCATCCGGTCTCCTCTGTCAGGTCTGACACCAGTGACGTCGGAACGGGCCGACCCACCTCGACGTGCCTGTCACTTCTTGGCCATGATGGCCTCCCGCCAGATCAACTTGGCGATGTTCGGCCGCACCTGCGTGGTGATCACGGCCATCGCCCGCCGCACGAACGCGTCGCTGTCCACCTGGGCCAGCATGCTCGCCGCAAGATCCTCCCGAGCAGTGAACAACCCGTCCGCCTGGTCCTCCTGTACTTCGTACGCGGTGCTCGCGTGGTTGTCGAACAACCCGGACGGCCGCACGATCGTCCAGGCAAGCCCACTGTCCCGCACGAGTCGCTCCATCCGGCGCATGTCGTCGTGCGTGGTCCTGGCCACCACCCGGTTCACCAGCGGGTCGAGCACGTTGTTACTCCCTGAGGCAGAACCCTCACCTTGACGCTTGACCTAGAGCCAGCTCTAACTCGTACTGTCGCAGGCATGAGCACCCCACAACACAAGATCGGTTCGGGCTTCGGCCATGACAGCACCGCGGACGAGGTCCTCCAGGGGATCGACCTGTCCGGCAAGCTCGCGCTCGTCACCGGCGGCTACTCCGGCCTCGGCCTGGAGACCACCCGCGCCCTGGCGAAGGCCGGCGCCCACGTCGTCGTACCGGCGCGGCGGCCGGCGGCGGCCAAAGAAGCGCTCGCCGGGATCGACGACGTCGAGGTCGACGAACTCGATCTGGCTGACCTGGAGAGCGTTCGCTCGTTCTCCGAGCGGTTTCTCGCCAGCGGGCGGACGATCGACCTGCAGATCGACAACGCGGCCGTGATGGCCTGCCCGGAGACCCACGTCGGACCGGGCTGGGAGGCACAGTTCGCGACGAACCACCTCGGTCACTTCGCGCTGGTGAACCGGCTGTGGCCGGCCATCGTCGACGGCGGCGCCCGGGTCGTCTCCGTCTCCTCGTCGGGGCATCGCCGCTCGGACATCCGGTGGGACGACCTCCAGTTCTCCCAGGGCTATGACAAGTGGACCGCCTACGGCCAGGCCAAGACCGCGAACTCACTGTTCGCCGTGCAGTTGGATGCCTTGGGCAAGGATGCCGGAGTGCGGGCGTTCACCTTGCATCCGGGCGGCATCCTGACGCCGCTGCAGCGCCACCTGCCGCGCGAGGAGATGGTCGCGTTCGGCTGGATCGACGAGCAGGGCAACCCGCTGAACCCCGGCTTCAAGACGCCCGAACAGGGCGCGGCCACCCAGGTCTGGGCCGCGACCTCGCCGCAGCTCGAAGGCAAAGGCGGCGTGTTCCTCGACGACTGCGAGGTCGCCGAACTGTCCACGGACGAGGCTCCTGGTGTCCGGCCGTATGCGGTCGATCCGGCATCGGCAGCACGGCTGTGGACCGTCTCGGCCGAGCTCACCGGAGTGAACGCGTTCGGGTAGTCTGACCGGACCAGTCGTCGTACGAGCCGAGGAGGTGGGACCGATTACCGCCAGCACAGGTCGGGCGCTCCCACCTTCCATCGGCTGACCGACGCCGACCGCGGGAGTGCCCACAGGTTTCGTTGAAGGGTTCCCGTGTCACTTCTCAGTACCTCCAGCATCGTCACCACGCTCCGCGCCGCCGGCTGTGTCTTCGCCAAGGACGAGGCCGAACTCCTGATCGCCGCCGCGCGTGACGACGCCGAGCTCGCCGCCATGGTCGAGCAACGCGTCTCCGGTCTGCCGATCGAGCACGTGGTCGGGTGGGCGGAGTTCCATGGCCTCCGCATCGCGGTCGACCCGGGCGTCTTCGTGCCACGGCGGCGTACGTCGTACTTGGTCGACGAGGCCATCGCGCTCAGTCGTCGCGGTTGTGTCGTGGTCGACCTCTGCTGCGGATCCGGGGCGCTCGGCGTCGCGGTCGCTTCTGCCCAGGAGGTCGAGCTGTACTCCGCTGACGTCGAGCCGGCGGCGGTTCGTTGTGCGCGGCGCAATGTGGAACCGCTCGGCGGCCAGGTCTTCGAGGGTGACCTCTTCGACCCGTTGCCCTCCTCCCTGCGGGGTCGCGTCGACATCCTCCTGTCGAACGTCCCCTACGTGCCGACCGACGAAGTACGGCTGCTCCCCGCCGAAGCCCGCCTCTACGAACCGTTGGTCACCTTGGACGGCGGCTCGGACGGTCTGGACGTACTGCGTCGCGTCAGCGCTGCCGCGCCTGGTTGGTTGGCTCCGGGCGGTCACGTCCTGGTGGAGACGAGCGAACGCCAGGCACCGGTCGCCGCGGCAATCTTCGAGGGCGACGGTCTTGCTGCGCGGATCACCACGTCTGACGAGCTCTACGCAACTGTCGTGATCGCCGGCAAACCCTGCCCGTGAGCGCTTCTACTCGCTACGGTGCGTCCTATGGACGCCGTGGAGATCAGGAAAGCGCGAGCCGAGGACCTGGAGGGCTTAGTCGCATCGAGCGCCGCACTCTTCGCTGAAGACAGTGGCACCCGCGACCCGCTCCGCAACGCGGACTGGCCAGAGGTCCACGGCGCGAAGTGGGTCGCGGATCTTCTGGAGGATCCGGACGCGCTGCTGCTCGTTGCCTCTGACCCAGCGGTCGTCGGCCACCTGGTCGGCACCTTCTCACCGCCTTCGGACATGTGGACGGTGGGGCGCGCCGAACTGGTCAGCATGTACGTCCGCGAGACGCATCGCACCCAAGGCATCGGCACCCGCATGGTCGATGCCTTCACCGAATGGGCCAAGAGCCGCGGCGCCACCAGACTTCACGTCACCGCCTACGCCACGAACAACTCGGCCCTCCACCTCTACCACTCCTGCGGCTTCACTCCGAACTCGATCACCCTCAACAAGGACTTTTGAGTCTTCGCCTCACGACCAACTGCGGAGTTTCTGCGCCCGGCGCGGACTCCGCGCGGCGAGACGGAGTGCTTCGCGGCGGAGCTTGCGCCGGTGGTAGAGGATCTCGCCGGTGAAGATCGCCAACGCGGCCCAGATGAGCGCGAACCCGGCGAGGCGCTCGGGCGGCATCGGCTCGCCGAACGCGAACACGCCGAGGACGAACTGCACCGACGGCGTGAGGTACTGCAACAACCCGAGGTACGTGAGCGGGATCCGCGTGGCCGCGCCGGCGAAGAACAGGAGCGGAACCGCCGTGGCCGGGCCGGCGCCGATCAGGAGCAACGTCGTCGACCAACCGTCGTGCCCGAACGCGGCCCGGCCCATGAGCTCAAGCCACACCAGATAGCCCAGCACGACCGGCAAGATGATCGTCGCCTCGACGGCGAGGCTTTCGACCGCCCCGTCGCTGCCTTCTTCTTCAACACGCCGTACGTCGCGAAAGTGAGCGCCAACCCGACCGCCACCCACGGCACGCGGCCGTAGTCGAACGTAAGCCACGCCACCGCCGCCGCGGCCAGGCTGAGCGCGAGCCTCTGCGGCCGCCGCAGTCGCTCGCGGAACAGAACCACCCCGACCACGACCGTGACCAGCGGGCTGATGAAGTACCCGAGCGACGTCTCCACCACCCGCTCGTGGTTGACGCCCCAGATGTAGATGTACCAGTTGAACGCGATGACCACCGCGGCCGCGGCGAGAACCCGCAGCGCGGCGGGCCGCTGCCTCAAGGCGCGCCACCAGCCGGCGCGCGGACGTACCCAGAGCAGCAGCGCGATGATCCCGAGCCCCCACACGAACCGGTGGGCGAGCACCTCGACCGCGCCGGCGTCGTCGAGCAACCGCCAGTACAGCGGCAGCAGCCCCCAGATCCCGTAGGCGGAGGCACCGAAGAGAAGGCCTCGGTTCATTGACGCGGGACCGTCGGCTTCTGGCACTCGGACCTGTGATCCGGTCGCTGAGGTGGATACAGACATCCTGGGTTCCTCCTTACTCGGCCGGCAACTGCTCGTGAACCATGGGGCGCGGCACGCGACGCGGCGGATCGTTGCTCCCGGCGACGACTCAGGTCAGGTCACTACCCGGTACTTGAGGTGCGTGACGCCGGGCGCCTCGACGGCACGGACCTGCTCCAGTCGCACCTCCGCGTCCCCGCGGCTGGGGAAGAGGCGAGCACCGTCGCCGAGCAACACCGGAACGACGTGGAGCTCGAGCTCGTCCAGCAGTCCCGCTGCCAGGTACTGCTGAGCGATGTGGCCGCCGCCCCAGAGCATGACGTCCTTGCCGCCGGCGGCCTCCTTCGCCTGTTCGAGCGCGGACTCGATTCCGTCGGTGACGAAGTGGTACGTGGTCCCTCCCTCCATCTCCACGGATTCACGCGGGTGATGGGTGACGACGAACACGGGGTAGTGGTACGGCGGGTTGTCGCCCCACCAGCCCGTCCACTGCTCGTCGCCCCAAGCACCACCGCCGATAGGGCCGAACATGTTCCGGCCCATCACCGCAGCGCCGATGTTCTCCTTCGCTTCCTCGACGATCCGTGCGCTCTCGTTCACCTCGCCCCCTTGCCGGCCGTGGGCTTGGCGCCAGGTGGCCAGCGGAACCACCCAGTCGTGCAGCCGCTCGCCGCCCTCGCCGAGCGGGTTCTCCTCGCTCTGGTTCGGGCCGGCGACGAAACCGTCCAGCGAGATCGAGATATGACACCTCAGCTTGCTCATCGCGCCTCCTCAGTCGGCGGCCGCTGCGGCCGCGGGAACCTTGATACCTAGAGCATGGATCGACAGATAGATGACGTCTAATGCCAATCCTGCGAAGATCACATTGATATCTTTGATCTATGCTCAACCTGGTTCATCTCAAGGTTCTGGCCGCGGTGGCCCGACACGGGTCCGTGACCGAAGCGGCGAAACAGTTGCACTACTCGCAACCGTCGGTGAGTCACCACTTGTCTCGCCTGGAAGCCGCGACCGGCGTCAAGCTCGTTCAGAAGGTCGGTCGTGGGATCCGATTGACCCCGGAAGGGCAACTGCTGGCCAACCGGGCCACCGAGATCATCGGACGGGTCGAAGCCGCGACCAACGAGCTGGAAGCACAGGTCGGCTTGCAGGCCGGGCGGGTTCGCCTGGCCGCCAACGCGTCGGCGCTGAGCACGATCGCGCCCAAGGCCGCCGCCACGCTGGCCGAAGCACACCCAGGGCTCGAGCTGAGCCTGATCGACCAGCACCCGGTCGAAGCGCTACAGATGCTGCGTCACGGCGAGATCGACGTCGCACTCATCTTCCGCTACGCCGACGCCCCGGTGGAGGAAGAGGGATTTCGCCTCGTCCACATCGGCGACGACCCGATCTACCTCATCAGCCGAACACCCGACGACAGCATTGCGAACCATCGCCACTCCGCCTGGATCGGCGGTTGCGAACGGTGCCAGGAAGAGCTGACCACCGTGTGCCGACAAGCAGGCTTCACCCCACGCATCGGATCACTCAGCGACGACATAGTCGTCGTGCAAGCCCTCGTCGCCGCGGGCGTAGGCGTCACGACCCTGCCCGGCCTTGCGCTCCAAGCCCACCGCCTACCCGACGTCCATACCACCGAAATACCCAACTACCGACGACAGATCTACGCCGTCACCTACGGCGAGCCGCCAGACCCGCCCGCCACCACCGCCTTGATCCAAGCCATCCGGGACTCCGTCCGATAGCGGCGCTGATCAGACGCGACGGAGGACGTGGAGGAGGTAGTCGCGACGGTTCAGCGGGTCGTGGTCTGTGCGCGTCCGGTCGGGGATCGGGCCGGTGACCGGTTGGTGGCGCTCAAACGACGACTCGAGAACACCCTCGCCACGGGTCAGAGCGGGAAGCTGCTGCTCCAGTTCGTAGACCGCGGCGGCGGGGATTTCTCCTTCCAGGACAGAGGTTTCGGTGCCCAGCGCCGGGACCTGCGGGATCGCGCGGAGACGGGACAGAGCCGCCAGTACAGCGCGAACGGTGTCTGTCGGGATCTCCAGCTCGAAGCGGTGCATCGGCTCGTACACCGTCGTACCGGCCTGCTGGAGAGCCGTCATCAGGACCAGCGGGGTGAGGTTGCGGAAGTCCCCGGCTGTGCTCGACATGCTCTTGTCGAAGACAGCGTGAGCGTGGCTCTGGCGCGCCGAGTAGCCCGAGTGCGTCATCACCACGGTCGCGTCGGGGATCTGCCAGCCGTGGATCCCTTGCTCGAGCGTCTCGTACACGGTCTCCTCGACCGCCTTGATGAACGCGTACGGCATGGAACCGAGTTCGACCTCCAGGCTGAAGCTCACGCCCGAGTTGACCGGGGCTGGCTCGACGCGTAGGCCGACGGTGGCCAGGAACGGGTTCCCGTCCTTCTTGTTGAACTCGACCGCCGCACCGACACCCTCCAGCCGCTCGATGCAAATGGTCGTCGTCTCGCGGAAGGTGACGTCGATGCCGAAGTCGTCGGCGAGCGTGGTCTGGATGACCTCCTTCTGCACCTCGCCGTACAGCGACACGAACGTCTCCTGCCGGATGTCGTCCTGACGCAGGTTGATCAGCGGATCCTGCTCGGCCAACTGGGAGAGCGCGACCTGCAGATTCCCCTTGTCCGACGGCCGAGTCGGCGCGATCACCGTCTCCAGCGTCGGGGGAGCGAAGTACGCGCTCTCTCCCGCTCCGGCCCTGTCTCCTCCGTCATCCGACTCGCCGGCCGCGCCGAGCTTGTCGCCGATGCGGATCTCGCCGAGTCCCCAGAGCTTGCCGATCTCACCGGCGACGACCTCCGGGCGGGTCAGCACCGAGCCGTTGTCGAAGACGCTGACCGAGGTGACCTTGGCTTCCTTGTCGCCGTGGAACCGAAGCCGGTCCCGGGTCCGGATCGCGCCTGAGAACATCCGGACGAACGCGATCTTCTCGCCCGCCGGACCCCGCTCGACCTTGAACACGGACCCGTCCACCGGGCCCTCGACGTCGCCTTGCCCGGCCGGCAGCAGTTCCCGGATCCCCGCGATCAGCGCGTCCGTCCCGGCACCGGTGATCGCCGAACCGAAGTACACCGGATGCACCAGCGCCTGCTGGGTCTGCTCCGCCAGCCGCGCCCGGAGTACGTCGTACGAGAGCGCTTTCTCGTTCTCCACGTACGTCGCCAGCATCTGGTCGTCCCGCTCGGCCAGCAGGTCGAGCATGGCGAAGGTGAAGCTCGTGTCGTCCCGCCCGTACGGCGTGAACGCGGCGCCGGGCGTGCCGAGTCGGTCGGTCGACCCCATCGGGATGACCGCCGCGGAGAGCCGGTCCGCGACGCTCTTCAGCAACGAGCAGTACTGCGCTCCGGCCCGGTCGAGCTTGTTCACGAAGATCAGCGTCGGGATACCGAGGCGCTGGAGGGTGCGCATGAGCACTCTGGTCTGCGCCTGGACGCCTTCCACCGCGGAGATGACCAGCACCGCGCCGTCGAGCACGCTGAGCGCCCGCTCCACCTCGGCGATGAAATCCGGGTGACCGGGAGTATCGATCAGGTTGACGGTGATGTCGTCGATGGCGAACGAGACGACCGCGGACTTGATCGTGATTCCGCGTTGCCGCTCGAGTGCCAGCGAGTCGGTCTGGGTGTTGCCGTCATCGACGCTGCCGACCTCGTCGATGACCCCGGCGGCGAAGAGGAGCCTCTCGGTCAGGCTGGTTTTACCGGCGTCTACATGCGCCAGGATCCCCAAGTTCAGTGTTCTCACGCAGCTTCATGTCCCTTGAACAGGTGAATGTGCCTTTCTGGGTCGACATGAAGTCAGGTCGCATGACTGCGCTCCTCGAGAACGTGAACGGCCGGTTCGGCCTGCTGGTGATCCGTCCGCGAGTACAGCAGAGAGCGCGAACCACGAGCAAACAGTTTTCTCCTGGTCGAAGTGGATTGAAAGGGTTGATTAATCGGACTATGGTCCGGTAGTTTCATATGTGGACTGCAGTCCGAATGGGTTTCATGGGATCTGGAGAGGGACTGATGGATCGTCTGGCGGGTCGCCGGATCGGTGTCGTGTTCGGGAGTCTGACGCCGCCGGAGGAGTTGGCTCGTGGGGCGGCGCTGGCGGAGGAGCTCGGGTTCGGCGACTTGTGGTTCTCCGAGGACTGTTTCTTCTCCGGGGGAGTGTCGGGCCTGACGCAGTTGCTGGCGTCGACATCCACGGCGACTGCCGGCCTCGGTCTGGCGAGCGTGGTCACGAGGCATCCCGCGGTGCTCGCGATGGAACTGGCCGGTCTGGCGCGGATGCACCCGGGCAGAGTCCGCACAGCCGTTGGCCTGGGCAACAACCACCAGATGGGCCTGCTCCCCGCACGTCCACTCACCGCCGTCACCCAGACCTTCGAGATACTGCGCTCACTCCTCGCCGGCGGCCAGGTCGACCGCCGGACGGTCACCCACGAGTACAACAACCTCAAGCTCGACTACCCACCAACCCGGCCACCCGAACTCTGGATAGGCGCCGTCAACCAACAAGCCCTCCAAACCGCAGGCAGGTTGGCCGACGGCGTCCTCCTCTCAGTCCTGGCAGGGCCGCCTATGTCAGCTGGGCAACCGAACAGGTCGCCAGCGGAGCCGCCGCCCGAGCAGGCGCGAGGGGGCAGGGCGTGGTGGGAGCGGCCGGGGCAGAGGGTGGCGGGGGAGCGGGCGACTTCGTCCCGCCGGTTGCGGCGTATGTGTTGGCGGCTGTGGATGAGGACGGGGCGGTGGCTCGGGAGGCGGTTCGGGGGGCTGTGGGGTTCTTTCTTCGGGCTGAGTCGGAGTGGGCGTTGGTGGGGCAGTCGAAGTACGGGGTTGAGGTGAGGGAGCGGATTGCGGGGGTTGGTCCGGGTGAGGAACTTGTGGTTGAGGACGAGTGGGTTGATGAGTTCGCCGTGGCGGGTGACCCCGCGACGGTGAGCGAGCGTCTCCAGCGTCTGCTCGACGCGGGTGCTGACTCGCTCGGGCTTTGGTTGTTTCCGCCGGCGCGACTCGGCGACCAACTCAAGCGATTCGCCGCTGACGTATTACCTTCGGTCGGTGATTGATCCCCGCCTCGTCGCCACAGTCGGAGCACGGACCGTCGGCCCGATCGCCTCGGTCGAACCCAGTCCAGGGCTTCATCGGCATCACCCGCGACACATCGACGCGTCTGGTGAAGAACTGACTGGATCATCGACTGGGGCGACGCGGCTTTCGGTGATCCGCTGTTCGATCTCGGGCGGTTCTCGCGGGCGGGATCGGCCTCGACCGATGCCTTGCTCAACGGCTACGGCCTCGAGCGGCCTCCCGAGCTCGAGTGGACGCTTACCTTCTACCGGGTCGTCTGGTCGGTGATGGCCCTGCACTGGGAGCACGAGGCCGACGGCGACTGGTTCGCGCCGCACCTGGATGCGATCAACGCGGACCTGCCGCTCGTGGGGCTCAGCTGATGACCGTGCCGATGTGCTCGCCGGAGCTGATCGCGGCCGCGGCGCCCTGACGGTCGATGTCGAAGACGTGCAGCGGGAGCCGGTGGTCGCGGGCGAGGATGAACGCGCTCTGGTCCATCACACCAAGGCCCTTGTCGATGACCTGCTGATAGGTGAGACGGTCGAAGCGTTGTGCGCCGGCGACCTTGTTCGGGTCCGCGTCGTAGACCCCGTCAGCCCCGTTCTTCGCGACGAGCAACGCATCGGCGCCGAGCTCGATCGCACGCTGAACTGCGGGGTAGTCGGTCGTCGTGAACGGCTGCCCGTTCCCGCACCCGAGCAGGACGATCGACCCCTTCTCCAGATGCCGGAGTGCTCGCAGGCGGATGTACGGCTCGGCCAGATTGTTGATCGGGATGGCGGTCATCAGCCGCACATCCTCCTCACCCATCGCCGCCAACCGACCGCGTAGCAAGACGGCGTTGATCACCGTGCCGAGCATGCCGATGTTGTCCGCCTCGACCCGGTCGATTCCCCAGTCCTCGGACTGGTTGCCGCGGAACACGTTCCCGCCGCCGACCACCACGGCCACCTGTACGCCGGTGTCGCGCGCGGCGATCACCTCCCGGGCGAGATGCGTGAGGCTGTCGCTGTTGAAGCCGAACTGGGCTGATCCGGCGATGGATTGGCCTGACAACTTGAGCACCAGCCTGCGGTACATCGCTTCTCCTGTCGTTGGACTCGCCACATTCTGTCCGCAACCACGTGCGACGGCTCCCCATTAAGCAACCGGCGTGCACTGCGTATCAGTCGTCCGCCGTGTACTGCGTTGCTACGCGTCCGGGGTGATCACCTCGGTGAGGGAAAGGTAGGTGCGGTTGCTCGCGGCGGCGGCTCGTTGCTCCCGGCCGGTGGCTTCGATGTAATTCTGACTGGTGGCGAGGCTCGCGTGGCCGAGCAGTCGCATGATCTCCGAGGCGGTGGCGCCGTCCTCGGCGAGCCTGGTGGCGAAGGTGTGGCGGAGCGCGTGCAGGTTCGCACCGACTGGGACGCGGTCGTGCAACCCGGCCCAGCGGTAGCACGACTTCACCAGATACTCGAGGCCGCCTCGGCCGATCGGTTCACCGGTTCGGTCCAGTAGCAGCTTGGTGGACCGGCCGAACCGTTTGCTGGGAAAGCGTCGCGCACAGGATTCGACGTACGTCTCGATGATCTTCTCCATGATCGGCTCGACGGGGATCGAGCGGTCGCGGCTTCCTTTGCCGTGGATGTGGAGGCGCATCTCGCCAGGGCGGCCGGCCAGCGAATCGGCCGTCAGCGTGCGCATCTCGGCCGAGCGGAGTCCGGCGACCAGGCCGAGCGCGATCACCAGGACATCGCGCTCGGGCCAAGGGTCTCGTGACTGCCTCGTGCCGTCGGCCGCTGAGCGCAGGAGCTTCTCCGGTGTGTCCTCGCCACGGAGAGGCTTGGGGGAGAGGGGAGGGGTCTTGGGCCGGGCGACCGCTCCCATCGGATTCCCCGCGAGCAGTCCGTCGGACACACAGAAGGTGAGGAACTGGTTCCACGTCGACCAGGCCCGAAGTACGGAACTCTTCGCGTGGTTGTCGGCGAAGGCGCCGAACGCGGCTCGCAGTACGGGTGCGGTCAGGTCTTCGACATCGAGGGTCTCCGGGTCGTCGTCGGACAGCAGTGCGGTGATGCCGGCCAGGTCGCGGCGGTAGGCGTCGGTGGTGTGGGGGGAGTCCTTGCGGGGACGCCGGGCAGCGAAGAACGCCGACTGTGCTGCGAGAACCTTCATGGGGAACTTCTACCGGCCGCCACCGACAGTTCTCCGGTGGTCTGACTCCCCCGGTCGCTTTATTTGCATAAGGCAACTATTGGATCGGTCGAAGAGTCAGAACTGCTGCATAATGGTGATTATGCATGACGGTCTGCCGGCCGCTCTCGGTGGCGAAGTCTGCACCGGACCCTCTGGGGGATACGTTCCAGGAGCAGCATCCACAGCGGCGGATCGAGAGGTTTCCATGACGATCTTTGTGCGGGCCGAGCTCACAACGCTTCCTGGCGCGCGGGACGGGTTCGTCACGCTGGCGAAGGCGCTGGCGGCCGCGGCGAACGACGAGCCGGGGACGCTCAGATACGACTGGTACGTCGAGGCCGATCCGGTGCGATTCGTCGTCATCGAGGAATACGTGGATTCGGCGGCGGCGTTCGCTCACAACGCTCACTGCGAGGAACTGCTCAGCCGCGTCGGCGAGTTCGCCAAGATGACGCTCCTGCAGGTGCACGGACAACTCAGCCCGGAACTCCGGTCCTGGCTGGCAACCGTACCGATCGCCAGGACGTTCCCGCCGCTGGACTGACGCCTCCCAACCCCTCTCGTCACCTCCTGCATAAATGGCCGATAAGCGACATTATGTCAACTAGCAGTCTGCGTACTGCATCAGATGAATCAACCAGGCAGAGCCCGCTCCACTGCCCCGGCAGCATGCCTACGGGCTGCGAGTCAACGAGCTGCGCCACCTCCAGACCGTTGACTTCGCCCGCAATCCTCACGCCCGCGAGTTCGGTGTGTTCGGCGTCTGCAAGGTCCGCTACGGCAAGGCGCGATGTGGCTCGCCGCACAAGCCGCGCAGCGTGCTCACGGTTTGGCGGTGGACGCCCGGCATCCTCGAGGACTGGCTCGCCAACGGCCGTCGCGCTCCTTCAGCACCACCGTCTGCTCCCCCATCGTGACCTCTACCTGCCCCGGTTCGAGCAGTGGATCGACGCAAAGCTCGACGGACTCCCTGAGGACGTGCGGCAACCCGTGCAGCACTTCGCGACCTGGCACCACCTGCGGCGCATCCGTGCCAAGGCGGCGTCTGGTGCGGCCACTCGTGACCCGGTCCACTCGGCGAAACAGGAGATCACCGAAACGGTGAAGTTCCTCGTGTGGCTGCACGAGACCTATCAGCGCACCGCCGCGACGTGTACCCAGCAGGACGTCGACGAGTGGCTTGCCACCGGACCGACGACGCGCAGTGCGATCAGGACGTTCTTCGTCGTTGCAAAGAAGGCGCGCCTCAACACCGCGGTGACCGTCCAGCATCGATTAGCGAAGACAAGCCCGTCGCTCAGTCAGGACCAGCGGCGCGCCTGGATCCACGAGCTCCTCACCGGCTCCAGCGAGTCACTCCCCTACCGCAGACATGCCCCTGACCTGCAGAAACACGGACTGAGTCTCATCAGATGCATCATGGAATCACTGGATGAGACGGGTCTGTCCACTTTCACGGATCGGACAAGTGACGGTCATTTGCGCTGATAAGGCGGGCCGAGTTGGCGGTTCAATCCTTGTTCGCAGCGGACACGTCGACGCATACGATTCCCTTGTTGCCGTCCTGGTCGGCGATCACGGTGAGCGAGGGCGCGTTGCTGTCATCGACGACGGTCCCACCCGCGGCGACGGCGGCGGCGATCCGTTGCGCGGCCACCTCGGGCGCCACATAGACCTCGATGTGGAACCGCTGACGCGGGGTCTCGTGCTCGTCGGCGTCCCCGAACCACAGATTCGGTACCCGTGCCGTGGCGTCTCGGATTTCGTCGCTGGGGGTTCCGCGGCCCTGGGCCTCAGCGCTCCCGGTCAGCAGGACGGCCCACACCGGGGCGATGGTCGCAGAGTGCGCCGTGTCGAGGCCGAGCTCGATGTCGCTGACCGAGGCCGGGTCGGCGTCGAACTGGTGGTCGGCGGCGATCTCGGTGATCCGTCGCGCGAGGTCGACGTCCTGCTGGGTCACCCATTCGACGACGTGTTCGGTGCCCTCGTCGTCGCGGTAGATGGCGTCGTCGGTGACCAGCTTGAGGTCGACGTACCCATTGCCGATCGACACGCGCGGGTGGTGTCCGAGAGCGTCGCCCGCCTCGCCCACCGCGGCGACGAATCGTGCGCCGGTGCCGAAGTCGTCCACCAGGTAGCGGGCATGCAGTCCCTGGGCCAGCTTGCGCCAGTCGGTCAGGTTGGCCGCGGCGATCTGTGCGCCCTTCAGCATGTCCATAAACGGGGAGCGTATCTCTGATTCAGCCGCAGCGCTGTCAGAGAATCGCCGGCAGCGCAATCGCATCCACTTCGAGCTCGCTGTGTGGCCGGCTGCTTGATGAGTCGGAGGATCGCTGGCGGGCCGACCCCGAAGGCAACGAATTGGTGATCGTGAGTGGGGCATGAGCTCGCGTTGCTCCGATTGATCGAGTCCGGCCTGCCGCCGATTTTGGCAGCGATCTGGCCGACCTCCGACGATGCGGACGTAGATCGTCCGTGTGACGCGTGCTTACGATCGGCGGCATGGTGACAAACGGATA
Organism: Kribbella sp. VKM Ac-2568; assembly: GCF_004345365.1. Taxonomy (GTDB): domain Bacteria; phylum Actinomycetota; class Actinomycetes; order Propionibacteriales; family Kribbellaceae; genus Kribbella; species Kribbella orskensis. The sequence continues at coordinate 103,246 of NZ_SLVF01000013.1, read as the reverse complement.
CTCGATTCAGCCATTGACTGCTCACACGTGGAACGCGTTCGCCGGCCTGGTGGAGCGGCACAACGGGATCTTCGGTGGGTGCTGGTGTATCTACTTCCACCCCGACTGTGCCGAGCGGGGGCAGGGTTACGAGGGCAACCGCGCGCTGAAGAAGCGGCTGGTCGAGGCCGGACAGGCTCATGCGGCGCTGGTGATGGTTGGCGATGAGGCGATCGCGTGGGCGGAGTACGGCACCCCGGATGAGCTGCCGACCATCCATCACCGCAAGCAGTACCTCGCCGAGGCCGACGTGGTGCCCGAGTACCGCATCACATGCATCTTCGTCGACAAGCGTCACCGCGGACAGGGCTACGCCAAGGTGGCTCTGGCCGGTGCGCTCGATCTGATTGCGGGGCAGGGTGGCGGTGTGGTCGAGGGTTACCCGCACGAGATCGGTGAGAAGAGGATGAGTAACTCGTTCGTCTACAACGGAACACGCACGATGTACGAGCAAGCCGGCTTCGAGTTCGTCCGCTCCAAGGGGATGAAGAACACCGTCATGCGCCGCACGATCCGACCGGCCTGAACCTGCCCAACCGCCGTGGGTTTGTGACGACAACCCTCAGTTACGTCCAGTAGTAGTCCGTGGGTCGCCTTCGCGCCCTCTCTCGCCACCGTGTGCAGACCGCGCGCCCATGCCGGAGCAGTCGGTTCGTAGCGGCTAGTCAGTTGCGACCTGGACGGCGCTCAGGATGCTCGACAGGCTGGCCGGGTGGGCCATCTTCAAGTCTGCGAGATCGCTGGGCCGAAACCAGTGAAGATCGTCATGCTCCTCGGGGGCGGCGTTGACAGGTTCCCCCTCCCAGCGCGTGACGAGGAACGCGTGCATGTCGAGGGTGGGGTCATTGATCGTCATCGGAATGGGCAAAGGGTCGTGGACGTGGACACCGAGTTCCTCGAGGCACTCCCGACTGACGGCCTGGTGAAGCGATTCGCCCGACTCGACATGTCCGCCGACCAGGTCCCAGCAGTCGGGGTACCACCGGCGCGATGGATGGCGATGCACCAGAAGCACGAGACCGTCGCGCACGAGTGCGGCGACTGCGATCGAAATCTTTGCGACCATGGCGGCACATTAGGCGCGAACGCACTCTGATGCCCGTTCAGCCCCGGATCGGCTCAGCCAATACGACCGATCTCGACACGCAGGGGCTCCACTAGTCTGCGTATTGCATCAGATGAAGCGTCCAACGCCGATGGGCAGCCGATCTGCTCGACGTGCGCTGCGATCCCCTACGACTTCCACTGTGAACGCTGCGACGTGGAAGCCGGACACCATCTCGGACGAATGTGCGCCCGCTGCGCCCTGTGCGACGACCTCCAGGGGCTGTTCGGGGGTGAACCGAGCGACCCTTCGCTGGTCGGACTGATCGACGCGCTCTGCGCGTCGGACCGGCCCGAGTCGATCTTCGTCTGGAAGCGCGCTCCCCCGAGGTTCAGGACCTCCTTCGCGGACTCGGCGAACGAAGGGTCCCCGTCTCACACGAGGGACTCGACGGCGTTCCCGGCAAGCCGACCGAGCATCTGCGGGCTCTGTTGCAGCATCACGGCCTTCTCCCCCAGCGTGTCCCGTATCTGCCCCGATTCGAGCAACGCGAAGCTCGACGGACTCCCCGAGAAGTGCGGCAGCCCGTTCAGCACTTCGCCACCTGGCACCACCTCCGGCGAATCCGCGCCAAGGCAGCAGCAGACGCGCGCACGCGTGGTCCGGTCCACTCAGCCGGCCCGTCGCTCAGCCCAGGACCACCGTCTCGCCTGGATCCACGAACTCGTCACCGGCACCAGCGAGTCACTCCCCTACTGCGTAGCCGGGATGCTCCTGCTGCTCCACGCCCAGCCGTTGGTCAAGCTTGTCACCTTTTCGACCAATGTCTTCGACGACGGTGATTCCGGCATGAGCATTAGCCTCGGCCGGCACCCCACAGACGTTCCCGAACCGTTCGCTTCTCTCGTGCGCGAGCACCTCGTCGCCGAGGGCCTCGGCTACAGCGCCAAGGTCGCGTTTCTCCATGGCGACAAGGGCGCTGAACCGTGGGCTCGGTACGCGGGCCGGAGGATCGCGGACCCGTGATCCATCGCTCGCGGACACACATCTGGACGCCCTGCGGTTGACTCCAACACCGGGGTTCGCTCCTGGCGGCATTTGCACCGATCGTCGCTATGTTCGGTTGAGCGCGACCCCTGGCTGCCGAAGGGCTCGGCCGGGCGCGAACCCGGCATGCGTGCCTTCAACCTGAGTCCTCACTCGTCCGCCGGCGCCCAGTGCGGCGCGCGCGAGATAGTTTCGCTCTTTTCGCTCTTTCAAAGGAGCATGGGGCACACTGGTAAATTCTCCTTCAGGTTGCATTAAGGATGATATCCTTCAATTCAATCAGAGTTTCGATTCGATAGCTAGCCTGTGAAAAGTCATGTGCCCTTGTAAAGTCGTTGTAGACAATGACACAGTCAATACCGGCCGCCACGGCTGAGTTCAGCCCTCTGGATGAATCCTCTACAACCAGTGTCTCTTCTTTGGTGGCTCCGAGTCGCTCTAACCCGGTCAGGTATGGTTCCGGGTGCGGCTTGGTGAGCTTGTAGTCCTCGCGAACGAGGACGAAATCCATGAATTGTCTGATTTGGCGCTTTTCATGGATAATGTCAAAATCCACACGTTTTGCAGTCGTCACTATGGCCATGCGGACGTATTTTGACAGTTCAGCAAGAGCGTCAACGACGCCTTCGATCTCGATGGCTTCTGTCCTAAGATATTCCTGATAATAATCATTACGAACCTCACGCTGCCTGCTGATGGTCTGTTCATCCATACCTGCCGCCCTGGCTTGGGCCCAAGTGCCCAATCCCTGGTTCATGTCCCGGAGGTATTGATCCTCGTCCAAAGTCAAACCAATGTCCGCCAGGGCACGTTCTCCAGCTTTGTAATACCAGAATTCGGTATCCACCAGAACACCATCATGATCGAAGAGTATGTACCTTTTCACTCTCTTGATCCTTTCCTAGGAGAGAGGGCAGCGAGGCAGCATGCGAACCTGAGCGCGCGAATCTAGTGCATGGTCCAACGCTATACGAGTGAACTTGAACGCAGGCTGTCCAGTACGGCTGCGTATTGCAACAGATGAATCACACCGCGCAGGCCATGGTCCCCGCCGCGCACGTCTCGAGAATGTGGCACCTGACCTGCGCAAACGCGACTTCGAGGCAGCATCCACCTGCCGGTCGGGGACACTCGGCAGCGGCCGGCACGCGGCGCATGGCGCCGACAGCGACCCGCCGCTGACCCGGGCTCGCCCAACGCCGATGGCCACCTGATCTGTTCGACGTGCGCTGTGATCCCCTACGACTTCCACCGCGAACGATGCCGTGTCGACAAGTAGCCGAATTGTGGTCACTCGCGGTGAAGGACACCCCCCCACCGTCTGATGACGTCAGGACAGGGGCAGGAGGGCGTGACAGGCCTCGATGTTGTGGAGCTGGATGTCGTCCCTGCGGCGCTGTTCCCAGTCGTCTCGGGTGAGTCGCCACCGGTTGAGCAGGGCGGGTTTGCCTTGCCTCGTTGCCCATTCGGACCCGTTGGGCTCGTAGCCGAGACCTCGCGAGATCGCGTTGGAGCCGTGGTTGTCCACGAAGGCGTCGCTGCTTGCTTCCTTCGCCCCGAGGCCGTCGAACGCCAGGTGCAGGATCGCTGCCCGCATCTCGTGCCCGAGGCCATGGCCACGCTGATCGACAGACAGCCAGGAGAAGGTCGTGACCGTTCCGAGAGTGAAGAAGTTCACTCCCGTCATTGTCTGCTCCCCGACAGGCCGGCCGTCGACCATGACCACGAAGTAGAGCCGCCAAGCATCAGGCTCGACCGTGCCGCGGCGCCGCCAGATCGCCCGAAGCCACTTGGCGACCCGCAGGTCAGGATCGGTCTCGTAGAACGACATCGGGTCGTCGTACGGTGGAGGATCGGCATGGGTCTTGCCCGCGCGCACGACATCCGCGAGCTGATCCAGCAGCTCGTCTGTGGCGCTGCGCAGCTCGAGCGTTGGCGTGCTGACGCGCACATCGAGGAGCGGATAGTTCTTCATGTACGGTCACTCTGCTCTCACGGTCGCGGGTGAAGCGGTCAGGCTGGTGCGGCGGACGTCCCTGGAGTCCGCGAACTTCTGAAGTCGATCGAGCCGCACATCGCCACGCCCCCGATGAGGGATCCAACCCCATCAGAGAGCAACGACGCACGCGATTTTGCATGACCGACGCGCCGCCCCCCATGAGCCGCGCACTGACATCCAGCAGGTACCCGAGCGTCTTCGTCATGCCGAAGCAGCGAGGCCAGGGATTCGGCTCGCCGCTCGTGCTTGCTACTTCGGAGCATGCGACACACCTCGGGTCCCTTCGCGTGACGGTCCACTCTGGTCGCAAGGCAGTGCCGGTGTACGAACGGCTGGGCTTCGAGTCGTCCCGACAGCTCCTACAGCGACCGCCGGACTAGCAGGTCGCACCTCGCACAGCTCACATGTGCTCCGTGTTGCCCCGCGCCAACTGCGGTATCTCCGCACGTCAACCAGGTGTTCTCCACACTCGATCACTGGAATGTCGAGGCCTATTGTCGGACGGCAGCATTCAGCCGATCCTGAGCGATGTCTCTCGTAATTCGATTGTGCAGTCTTGTTCCGTTGCCTGCATGTCTTCTCAGCGCCCCCTACTGCCGCGGTCGACTCCGGCCGCCTCGGGGATGTCGTCCCGCGCGGTTGCCGCGCTGCTGGACCGGCTCGAAGCGCTATCCGTCGAGTGTCACTCCCTCATGGTCGTACGCCGCGGTCACGTCGTCGCCGAAGGCTGGTGGGCGCCGTACTCGGCCGAACGGCCGCATCTGCTCTACTCGCTGACCAAATCGTTCACCTCGATCGCCGTGGGGCTCGCGATCGCCGACGGGCTGCTCTCGCTGGACGACCGGGTGGTGGACGTGTTGCCCGACCACGTTCCGGCCGACATCTCGGAGCAGGGAAACCGCATCACCGTGCACCACCTGCTGTCCATGACGGCCGGGCACAGCACGGACAGCCTCGCCGAGGCCTGGCAGCTGGAACCGGACGATCTGGTGAAGGGCTTCCTGCGCGTACCGTTCACCGAACCTGAGGGCACCCGGCACACCTACGACAATGCGACCACTTTCATCCTGGCCCGGATGGTGGAACGGGTCACGGGCCGCGGCCTGCCGGAGCTGCTCGACGAGCGTCTGTTCAGGCCGATGGGCGTCGACCACGCCGAATGGGACCGGGTGGCGAGCGGTGCCGCCTTCGGATTCCACGGGCTGCACCTCACGACGGAGGCCGTCGCCGCCTTCGGCGAGTTGCTGCTGCGCGGAGGCATCTGGGGCGACCGCCAGCTCATCCCGCGTGAATGGGTGGCGCTCGCGACCAGACGGCATATCGATACCCTGCAGCTCGAGGACGACTGGGCTAGCCCCGACTTTCTTTGCGGGTACGGCTACCAATTCTGGATGTCGCGTCACGGTTACCACGGTAACGGCGCCTTTGGCCAGCAATGCGTGGTCGTCCCGTCCCACGATCTCGTGGTCGTCGTGACCGCCGCCGTCGATCAGGGGCACGCACTACCCAGTGTCTTTTGGGACTGCCTGTTGCCCGGCCTGGATGACGCGGGAAACGCCCAGGACGACGAGATCCTCGCTGATCGGCTGCGGCGGCTGTCATTCGCGCCGGTGCCGGGTTCGGCCGCCCCGGAGCGTTCCGTCAAGGCGAGGCTCGACGCCTCCGCCGAGAATTCGGCTCTGCCAGACGGAACCACGGTGATCGTCGATCCCGTGGACGGTGGCTGGCTCCTGCGATTCGGGTCGTTCCTCAACGTCGAGGTCGGCCACGGCGAATGGCGAGAAAGTTCGCCGCTCGGCCGCCCTGTCGTCGCGACTGGCGCCTGGCAGGGCGACACGTTCGTCGCCGAGCTCTACGTCATCACCACCCCGCACCGGGTCCGGCTGGTGGTCGACGCCGACGCGGGGACAGCGGCGGCGACGTGGAGCACCGTGCCCCTGACCGGCCCCAGTCTGGCGCTACATCTGCAGTCGCCGCTGATGACACGGCCCGACGTCGCGTAGGTGATAGTGGCCAGGCTCGCCTGAGCATCGAACTCATCGCCGTTGAACAGCTCGGCTGACCAGCAGTAGCCAGTCGCTCACACAGGACCAGCGACTCGCCTGGCTCCACGAACTCCTCACAGGCAGTTCGTCGACGAGGTCTACCAGCGCGCCGACGCGTTCCTGTTCGGCCGGCGGACGTACGAGCTCTTCGCCGGCTACTGGGGTGTGAGGGAAGATCTTGAGAACCGCATCGTGGGTGCCTTGAACACGCGGCCCAAGTACGTCGCATCGAACACGCTCACCGATCCGCAATGGGCGGACACGACCATCCTGTCTGGTGACGTGGCAGCGGCCATCGGCGAGCTGAAAGCCAAGCCGGGAGGCGAGCTGCAGGTGCACGGCAGCGCCCACCTGGTCTGCTGGCTCCTCGACAACCAGCTGGTCGACGAGATCACCCTGCTCGTCTGCCCCGTGGTCGTCGGCCAGGGCACCCGGCTGTTCCCCGACAACGGACCGGACAAAGCGCTCGACCTGATCGAATCGCGAGCCTTCCCGAAGGGCATAGCGCTCCCGCCGGGCGCCCGCAGTACGCAACCGACTGAAGCACGTGCAGGGACGGCGTTCTCATGTCCCCGGAGACCCGGACCGCGAAACACCGGACGGGATACTGTCGGTGTCGGATCGGGCACGACCGGCGTACGAGAAAGTACTTGAAAGAAATCCCGGAGACGGTGTCGGATCGGAGCAGAGTAGTTCGTTGCAGGGGTGAGCGGCCGCCCACGAGGGGCGCCCCGAACCACAGGAGATGATCCTAGATGCAGTACCTGGTTTCTGTGATCGACGACAAGACCAATTCCGGCACCCCGGACGAGATGATTGCCATCAACGCGTTCAACGACCGGCTCGTGGCCGATGGCAACTGGGTCTTCGCCGGCGGCCTCTCGGACCCCAGCACGGCCACCGTCATCGACAACCGGGGTGGGGAGGCGGTGTTCACCGACGGGCCCTTCGTGGAGTCGAAGGAGTATCTCGCCGGCTTCTGGGTCATGGAGGCCCCCGACCTCGATGTGGCGCTCAAGCTCGCCGCCGAGGGGTCGAAGGCCTGCAATCGGAAGGTCGAGGTGCGGCCGTTTCTGTGAGTGTTGTCGACATCAGGGCGGTGATCACGCGGGCCCACCATGAGGAGTGGGCGCGAGTGGTCGCCGCCCTGACCCGGCGTTTCGGTGATCTCGACATCGCCGAAGAGGCAGCAGCCGAGGCGTTCGCGACCGCCGTCGAGCGGTGGCCGGCCGACGGCGTACCGCCGAACCCCGGCGCCTGGCTGACCACCACCGCCAATCGCAAGGCCATCGACCGGATCCGGCGCGAGAACAAGCGCGACGGCAAACAGAAGGAGGCTCAGATGGTGTACGACGACGACCCGCCGGAGCCTCTCGGGGCCATCGACGACGAGCGGCTCCGGCTGATCTTCACCTGCTGTCACCCGGCGCTCGCGATGGAGACCCGGATGGCGCTGACGCTCCGCATGGTCGGCGGTCTGACCGTGCCCGAGATCGCCCGTGCCTTCCTGGTGCAGGAGACTGCCATGGGACAGCGGATCACCCGCGCGAAGGCCAAGATCAAGGCGGCTCGCATCCCTTATCGGGTGCCGTCCGCGGAGGATCTCCCGGCCCGCGTCTCCGGCGTACTCGCCGTCCTCTTCCTCGTCTTCAACGAGGGCTACCTGGCGACCGGCCCCGACACCGATCCCGTCCGTCACGACCTGACCGCCGAGGCGATCCGGCTCACTCGCCTGATCCGTGCCCTCATGCCGAAGGACGGCGAGGTGGCCGGGCTGCTGGCGCTGATGCTGCTCAGCGAGGCCCGCCGCAGCGCCCGGGTTTCGGCGAGCGGCGAGCTGGTCACCCTCGACGAGCAGGACCGTGGGGCCTGGGACGCGGCGCTGGTCGCCGAGGGTCATCGGCTGGTGCGCGAGCGCCTGGCCTCTCGCGTGGCTCCGGGTCGGTACCAGATCCTCGCGGCGATCAACGCCGTGCACACCTCCGTCCGCGATGTACGCGACACCGACTGGTCGCAGATCGTCGCTCTCTACGAACAGCTCGCCCGCCTCGACCCCTCGCCGATCGTCGCCCTCAACCGGGCCATCGCGGTCGCCGAGCTCGACGGCCCGGAGGTGGCGCTGGCGGCCGTCGACCGTCTTGAGGACAAGTTGGCCGGCTATCACGCCTACCATGCGACCCGCGCCGACCTGCTGCGCCGGCTGGGCCGCAGCCAGGAGTCGCGTGCGGCGTACGACAAAGCCATCGAGCTGGCGGGCAACACCGCCGAGACCGCCTACCTGACCCGCCGCCGCGACCAGCTGGCGTAGTCGCAGATATCGCGTTGCGTGGTAGTCACCGAGCGCCTAGCGTTGCTCACCTCATGGCAGGGAGAAGCGCCCTGTATGCGGCCGTGAGTCAGCAATCGGAGATGGGACCGGGATGACTCCTAACCTGATCGCGCTCTGCTTCGATGCGAACGACCCGCTCCGGCTCGCGGATTTCTGGGCCGGCGTTCTGCGCTGGGAGACAGTCGAGGACCCCCACGACGACGGCATCGCGCTTTTGCCGAGCGACGACACCGGGTTCCGGATCCGCTTTCTTCCGACCCAGGAAGAGAAGTCCGGCCCGAACCAGATTCATTTCGATCTGACGAGCACTTCCCTGGACGACCAGCAGCAGACGGTGGCGCGGGCGCTCGAACTCGGTGGCCGGCATATCGACATCGGCCAGCTCCCCGAAGAGGGCCACGTTGTGCTCGCCGACCCCGAGGGCAACGAGTTCTGCGTTATCGAGCCCGGCAACAACTTCCTGGCCGACTGCGGATTCATCGGAGCGCTTTCGAGCGACGGATCGCAGGAGGTCGGGTACTTCTGGAGCAAGGCGCTGGACTGGCCGTTGGTCTGGGACCAGGACCAGGAGACCGCGATCCAATCGCCGCACGGCGGTCCGAAGATCACCTGGGGTGGTCCCCCGGTGAGAGCGAAGACCGGGAAGAACCGGCTGCATTTCGACCTCGCTCCCCCTGCTGACGGTGACCAGCAAGCGGAGGTCGACCGTCTCGTCTCCCTCGGGGCGACTCGACTCGACAGCAGCCAGAGCGAAGTCAGCTCGGTATCGATGGCCGATCCCGACGGCAATGAGTTCTGCGTGTTACCCCCTCGCTAGCGCGCACTCAGTTCGCCAGCGCCTCGGCGATCATGCGGTGGCCTTGTTGTTCGAACGGTTCGTCGTGGACCCGGTAAGCCCAGACCGCAGTACCGATCGCTTCGCGGATCCGGTTGCGGCGCCAGGCCTCGGGCTCGCGTGGGTCCGGGCCGTATCCGTTCAGGAAGGCTGCCTCTAGTGCTGGGTCGGTCCGGAACTGCTGGGCACTGAGCCGGGCGAAATCCGTCAGGGCCGGCCGCAGATCGGCCCGCCCGAAATCGATCACGCTCACGACGTCGTCGTACACGAGCCAGTTCCGAGGCTGCCAGTCGCCGTGGGTCGGCACGAGCGTGATCACCGGCGTTGGCCACGATCCGACCTCCTCACGCAGCCGCGCCGCGATGTCCGGCGCGATCCGGTGCGGCTGATCAAGCCACCAGAGAGCCTTGTCTCGTCCCCGCGCCTCGAACTCGGCGTCCTCGACGGCGACCTGCTCATGCAGCCACCGCAACAACTCGCCTGCCTGTTGGTAGGTGTCCGGACGCCACTCGTGGTCGGTTCCCTCGACCAACTCCCCCGGCAGAAAACGCGTCACAATCAGCGTGGCGTCCTCGTCGGCGTGCACCAACTTCGGCGCTCGTCCCCGCGCCGTCCACGGCCCGAGCCACTCACGATGCGCGCGCAACTCCCGCGCCAGGTGCCGATCGTTCTCGTCTCCCGCCTTAACCCCATAGCGAGCACCGTCAGACAGCAACTCGAGAACGGCGGTCCCCACCAACCCCCAGCTGTGATCCTTCACGACCTCGGCCCCCGGAAGCCACTCCCCCAGAAGCTCCCTCTGCCGCTGACTGAGCTGCTCAATCCCCGAAGTCACCGAAGCAGGATAGTTGGACTCAGGAGCATAAGTGTTCAGGTGGTGAGCAGTTTGTTTGGGAGGATGGGGGTATGCGCGCTGACCGGTTGGTTGCCACCTTGTTGTTGATGCAGGCTCGGGGGCGGGTGACGGCTGCTGAGTTGGCGGCTGAGTTGGAGATTTCGGTGGCGACTGCGCGGCGGGATCTCGAGGCGTTGTCTACCGCTGGCATCCCTGTCTACCCACAGCCGGGGCGGAATGGTGGCTGGTCTTTGCTCGGTGGCGCGCGGACCGATTTGAGCGGGCTGAATGCGACCGAGGCGCAGGCGTTGTTCCTGCTGGTCGGGCCTGCCGCGTCGGTGGCGCCGGAGGCGAAGGCTGCGCTGCGGAAGCTCGTACGGGCGTTGCCGGATACGTTCCGGGCGGATGCCGAGGCCGCGGCTGAGGCTGTGGTGATCGATCCAGCGCGGTGGGGTGAGCACGTCAAGGAACGACCTGAGACGGTGCGGATCCTGCAGGACGCCGTGGTCCGACGGCTCAAGGTCAAGCTGTTGTACGCCGGGCGCGGGCGGCAGGTCAGCGAGCGGCTGATCGATCCGCTGGGACTCGTCGACAAGGACGACATCTGGTATCTGATCGCGGGTACCGAGAAAGGTCAGCGCACCTTCCGGGTCGAGCGCGTCACCGAGGCGACGCTGACCGACCTGCCCGCCGAACGACCGAAGGATTTCGACCTCTCCGCGGCCTGGGCCCGGGTGGTGGACGAGATGGAGCAGAACCGCTCCTTGCTGGCAGCAACCGTCCTGATGGAGGAACGGTTCGTCTGGGTGATGCAGGACCGGCTCGGCCGCCATTGCGAGGTGGTCGGCTCGGCCGACGACAGTCGCGTCGAACTTCGGGTGACAGCCCCGAACGCCCTCGACATCGCCCGGCACCTGGCCGGCTGGGGCGGCATGATCGAGGTGCTCGGTCCCCCGTCGGTCCAAGCCGAACTCGCCCGCCTGGGCCGCGAACTGGCCGAGCGCTACGGCAACGCGATCGTGTAAAGAATGAACCCGCGATTCTCCGCGACCTGGTCGTAGAGTCGGCGCGCGGTCGCATTCGTCTCGTGCGTCGACCAATACACGCGGCCACAATTCTGCGAGCGGGCCCAGCCGGTCACCGCCTCGATCAACGCACGAGCCACGCCTCTGCCGCGAGCCTCCGGAGCGGTGAAAAGGTCTTGTAGATAACAGGAATCAGCCGACGTCGTGCTGGCGTGAGTCAGGAAGTGCGCGATCCCGACTAGGGTGCCGTCGACCTTCGCACCCAGCGCATGGATGCGCTGGCCGGCGCTGAATCCTGCCCAGGAATGATCGAAGAATTCCTCCGGCATGGTCCGTCCGTAGAATTCGTTGTATCCGGCGAAAAGCGTCTGCCAGGTTTCGCGATCCTCTGGAAGTAGTCGCCCGATCGTCACGACGGTTTCCCGGTCGTCCGGCGTCATCTGCTCTCCCCTGGTCGCCTGGTCGGGAGTGAGACGCGGGCACGGGTGATTCGGTTCGGCCGGCTGACGATTCGAGGTCGCGTGACGGTTGGGGGTCGGGTGATCACGGGTGGTGCCCGGCGGGTCCGGGTGGTGAGAGATCCGCGGGATCGGGGAGAAATGTCCCCGGGGTTGGCCTTCACGCGTGAGTAGGGTGCGGTGTTCTGTTGTGTCCCAGATCGAGTAACAGGAAGTCTCCGTGACCACTACGCCCCCTCAACCGCCCCAGAACCCGTACCCGGCGCAGCCCCCGGCCGAGGGATACGCTCCCCCGCCGGTCCAGCCCGGCCAGTTCCCGCAGTACGGGCCGCCGCATGAGCAGCAGCCCCACTACGGTGACCAGCACCAGTACGGCGACCAGCAGTACGGGCAACAGCAGTTCCAGCAGCAGCCCGGGCAGCAGTTCGCGCCGGGTCAGCAGGGTCAGTACCAGCAGCAAGGGCAGTTCCCCCAGGACCAGGCAGCGCAGGGGCAGTTCATGCCTGTTGCCCAGGGCACGCTTCAGTGCCGGTTCTGTGGTGGGATGCCTGCCGTGCAGGCGACCGTCCGCGGTCACCAGGGCCTGATCATCCTGATGCGCTTCCTCAAGCTGGAAGGGCCGTTCTGCCGCACTTGTGGTGTCGCCACGATCCGCGACATGACCGCGAAGAGCATGTGGCAGGGCTGGTGGGGCATCGGGTCGATGATCGTCAACCCGATCATGATGCTGGTGAACCTCGGCACCTACTCGAAGTTCAAGCACCTGCCGGAACCGGCTCCGGGTGCGCCCGGCCGGCCGATGGATCCGGGCAAACCGCTGTTCAAGCGCCCGGTGATCCTGGGTCTGCTGCTCCCGATCGCGCTGATCGCCGCGGTCGTGATCGGCAACCTGGGCAACCCGTCGTCGGCGGACGCCGGCGACTGCGTCCAGAACAAGGGCACGGTGGCCGACCCCAACGTGAAGGTGGTCGACTGCGGTTCCACCGACGCGGAGTTCAAGGTCCTCGGCAAGCTCAGCAGTACTGCGAACTCCGACGAGTGCGAGCAGTTCCCCGGCTACACCGTGGCCTACACGGAAGCGCGCGGCTCCTCGGGGTACACGCTCTGCCTGGGTCCGAACTGAGCCACTCCCCCTCTGATACAACCTCCGGGCCGACACGACCTGAGTCGGTCCGGAGGGTGCTCAGCGGTTGGCGGTGACTCGGGCGTAGTAAGCGCGGGCCTCTTGAGTGCGGCCCGCGCCGAGCACCCGCAGCGCCTCGGCGAGATCGGGGTACTGCGCCTCCAGCAACTCGGCAGCACCTTGCAGGTCGGCAGCCGAGGCGACATCCCGGAGCAACGACTGGATGGCGACGACCGGATCCCCCGGAGCCGGCGCCTCGGCGGGACTCCCCTGGTCCACAGTGAGCGTGGATCGCTGCGCGGCGCGGATGCCCTCGAGGCGGCGCTCCTGCTCGGCGGGCGGCAGGGAGTCCCAGCCGGACTCCCCCACCATCGCTTCCAGCTGGAGCAGCCTCGACAGCACCGTCGGGTTGCTGATCTTGGCCCGCTGCCCCGACATCAGTTGGGACAGCATCGGCGCGGACAGGCCGAGCACCCCCGCGAGCTGCGCCTGCGAGAGGCCGAGCCGGGCCAGGAGGCGCCGGAAGCGGTCGCCCAGCGGCTCGCCGTACCACTGCAGTTGCAGTTCGAGGTTCCGCGCGTGCACGTCGGTCACAACGCCTCCATGATTACTGTTTGCAAATTGCACATGCAAACGCTAGGTTGGTCGCAATGAAGCCTCAAGCTCCTGGAGACGCCATGATACGACGCCTCGCCGCCCTGGCTGCGGTATCCGCCCTGACTGCCGCGTTCTCATTCGCGAACGCTCCCGCCGCCATCGCTGAAGGTGAGCTCTCGCCGGTGATGGTGGTGCTGGACTCGTCCGGTTCGATGACCGCGCGCGACGCCGGCGGCAGCGGCACCCGGATGGACGCGGCCAAGCGGGCCGTCACCTCGATGGTCGCCGGGCTGCCCGACCAGGCGCAGGTCGGCCTGACCATCTACGGCGCCAGGACCGATTCGAGCAGCTCGGAGAAGACCGCCGGCTGCAAGGACGTCCGCGTCGTCCAGCCGGTGGCAACTGTCAACAAGCCAGTACTGACCAGAGCGGTGAGCGCGGCGAAGGCCAGCGGCTACACCCCGATCGGCCATTCGCTCCGGGTCGCGGCCGCGCAGCTGCCGAAGGAGGGGCAGCGGTCGATCGTCCTCGTCTCCGACGGCGAGGACACCTGCGCTCCCCCGCAACCGTGCGAGGTGGCGAAGGAGCTGCACGAGCAGGGAGTCGACCTCCACGTCCACGCGATCGGCTTCCGGGTCGACGCGAAGGCTCGTGCCCAGCTCGCCTGCATCGCGCAGAACACCGGCGGCACCTATCACGACGCCTCCGACGCGGACTCGCTGCTCGGAGTACTGGGCCGGGTGACAGAGCGGGCGCTGCGGCACTACGAGCCGACCGGCAAGCCGATCACCGGTACTGCGGACCCGTTCACGGCACCGACGATGACGCCCGGGCAGTACCTCGACACCCTCAACGCCGAGGAAGAGCGGTTCTATTCGGCCGAGCTGAAGACCGGCGACACGGCGTACTTCGCGGCCACGGCAGTCTTTCCCCGGGGCAATCCGCGCGACATCGAGGTGGTCGACATCAAGATCACCGGTCCCGATGGCGCGGACTGCTACCAGTCGCAGCGTGAGCTCAACACCCGCGCGAAAGACGGTGGTTCGCTGACCACAGTGCTGAGCTGGAACGGAACCGTAGCCGGCTCGTCGAAGCCGAAGGGCTGCAGCGTTCCCGGCAAGTACACCTTCCGGGTGACCCGTGATGCGCGTGGTGGCGGGGCCGACCGAGTGCCGGTGGAGCTGCAGTTGCGAGTCGAGCCGCCGGTGACCGGCAGCACGGGCGAGCAGGCTCAGACGAGTCTGGTGACGTTCGCGCAGCCGCCTGCGGGTGCGGTGCGGCCCGTCCGCGGTGGCGGTTCCTTCAACGAGGCGACGACGCTCGACGGCTCCGGCCGGTACGGCGAGACGATCTATTACGGCGAGGAGCTGTTCTACCGGGTGAAGCTGGACTGGGGTCAGGGTCTGGCGTACCGGGTCACCTTCGCCGGGCGGCCCGATGGGGCGACCACGAACATCCGGACCGGACTGTTCAGCCCGGTGCGGGCGGAGATCAAGTTCGACACCACCGCCTACACGGGGACGACGCAGATCCTGCCTTCCAGCGGGAAGCCGATCGCGACGCCGCGGGCGGTCTACCTGAACCGGAACGCGAACAACTCCGACTTCCGCAAGGCCAGCGTCGACGGCTGGTACTACATCATCGCCAAGCTCGGAGTCGCCAGCGGCGACGCCCCGGCAGGCGGAGTACCGGTGACGATCGACGTGGCGGTCGCGGGTGACAAGGTCGCCGGACCGGAGTACGGCGCGTCGACGGGCGAGACGCCTTCCACACCGACGCCGAGCGCATCGTCGGAACCGACGCCGTCGGGTTCGACCACGAACGAGGCCGGCGGCCAAGGTGGCGACGACAAGGTCCAGCCGGTTGCGGACGAGTCCTCCTCGTCGCTGCCGTGGATCGCCGGCGGGGCGGTCCTGGTACTCGCCCTCGCGATCGTCGCCGCGGCCCTGATCATCCGCAGCCGCAAGTCGTCAGCCCTGCATCCGGCCAACGGACCCGGGTACGGCGGTCCTGGCCAGAACGGCTACAACGGAACTGGTTACGACGGACCTGGGGTGAATGGTCCGGGCTACAACGCGCCGCCGCCGAGCGGGCCTGGTCCGAACGGACCGCAGAACGGACCGGGCCAGAACGGGCCGGGTCAGAACGGGCCGGGTCAGAACGGGCCGGGTCAGAACGGGCCGGGTCAGAACGGGCCGGGTCACGGCTGGTCCTAGACCTTGACCCATAGATAGGACGAACCTTGCTGACGGCACTCGACCCGGGTGCCGTCAGCAGTCGTTTCCACAGCCCCGGCTTCCTGCCAACCGCACGGATCCCCCATCTTGAGCTGCGCATTGGGAGCGCGCGTGACTGACCCGGTCGGCACCGTCGACGGCGTCCCACTGGCCGACCCGCTTGGCGACACTGTCGGCGGCGATCCCCCGCCCTCCTCACCCCCATCAAGCAACAACACCCCAACAACCCCAGCCACAACCAACCCCACGAGCCCGACACCACCCAGCACCAGACGCCGCCGCACCGGCCTCCCCGCCGTAGGCGACACACCCGCGGCGGCACCCGGCGACATGGACGGCCTCGTTGACGGCGACGGGGTCACGGACAGCGAGGTGGACGGCGACGCACCCGGCGAAATGGAGTGCGACGTGGACTGTGACGCGTCCGCGGCTGCACCAGGCGACGTGGACGGCGGCGGCGTCGGCCTCGGCGGGGGCCTCAGACGATCCGCCGATGCGCCTGCAGCGTGCTCCCGCTCAGGCCGCCTTGTCCCGGCCGGTTGCTGGTCGGCTGGATCTCCGGGCACCCCGTGCACGACAGGAACGGTAGGCAGCTCGGCCGACGAAGCTGCAGTAGGCCAGCCCTCGGCCCGTTGCCCAGCGCCCGGTCGGGCCGAGGAACCCACCGCTCGCGCCTGCTCACCTCCGCGCGCCAGGGCGGAGGGAGCCTCGACCGGCACCTCCTTCGGTGCCGCGGATGGTGTTGCGGATGCCGCGGGTGGTGTCGCGGCTGGCGTGGGCAACTTGGTGTAAGGCGTGGGGAGGGGTGGGAGTTGGTTGAAGACTTCGATCAGTTCGCCGTCTGGGGTGTGGGCTGGGATCTGTGGTGCGGTGGCGAGGACGGGCGCCAGGGATTCGAGGGCTGCCTCGGCTGAGTCCGGGCGTCGGGCGGGTTCGGAGTGGATCAGGGATTCGACGACAGCCCAGACGATGCCGGTCGTGTTCGGGCGCGAAGGTAGTGGGCCGGCGGCTGGGGGTTCTTCGCCGGTGAGGAGTTGCCAGGCGGTGACTCCGGCGGCGTAGAGGTCTTGCTTGGTTGACGGGGGTTCGCCTGCGAGGGCCTCGGGAGCTACGTAGCCGGGGGTGCCCACGACGGCTCCGTGCTGGGTGAGGCGCGGCTCCCCGAGGGACAGCGCGATGCCGAAGTCGCTGAGACGGAGTACGGGGATGCCGGTGCCAGTGGTCTCGAGCAGCAGGTTGGCGGGTTTCACATCGCGGTGGACGAGCCCGGCTGCGTGGACCTGTTCGAGGGCGCGGAGGAGTTGGGCGAGCAACTCGGCGGCGTAGCGCTCAGGCAGGGCACCGAAGTCGGCGACCAGGCTGTCCACCGAGCCGCCGCCGACGAGGTCCATCGCGAGGAGCGCCTGGTCGTCGTCCGCCGCCCAGCCATACGGGCTCAGCACGTTCGGGTGGTCGAGTCGCAGCCCTTGCTCGCGGACGAAACGGAGGAGAGCGCCCGCGTGGCGCTGGCGCAGTACCTTCGCGGCGCAGAGACGTTCCAGGCGGCGGTCCCACGCACGCCAGACCGTACCGGTCCCGCCTGAACCGATCGGGTCGATCAGCTCGAACCGCCCGGCGAACACGTCTGGCACCAGCGGTCCTCCTCTCACCCGGCCCGCGGCATACCTTGCCAGCCCACGGGTCCCCAGGCGAGTTCACCCACCCTGGGGTCCACCGGGTGAGAGAGGTCAGTTGTAGTAGCCGTCCACCGGGACGCGTGCCTCGTCGTACAGGTTCGGGCCTTCCTGTGGGACCGCGGGGAACGGACCGCCGGACTTGAGGGCGTTCAACTGCTCGCCGGACAGGGCGTAGACGACGTGGCCCAGGCCGGAACGTTCGATCGCGCCGGCGCACATGCCGCACGGCTGGCAACTGGTGTACATGGTCGTGCCGGCTGCCGTCTCCGGATCCAGGTTGGCCGCGGCCCACTTGGCGAGCTTGAGCTCGGGATGGGCGCTGATGTCGTTGTCCGTGATCGAGGTGTTGTGGTCCTCGGCGATCACCGTGCCGTCGGGTCCGGCGAGTAGCGAGCCGAAGGGCGGATTGCCGGATTTACGGGCCGTTGCCGCGAGCTCGATCGCCCGCCGCAGGAGGTCATCCCGTGCTGTCACTGCTGCTCCCATCATTGATGTCTCGACTGTTTCCAGGCGGCCGCGACGGTCGCGAGCGCCTGCCATGCTTGTTCGGGACGCTCGGTCTCCGCCGGGTCGCCGACGAACGGATCCAGTACGACGGCCTCCGCGCCGAGCAGGCGGAGTTCGTCGAGATCCCCCATCACCTGGTCGATCGAGCCTTCACCAGCGACCCGTACGTCGTCAGCCACCGGCTCGTCCGTCAAGCGCAGCAGGATCCGTGGCGCGAATCCCGGGACTGACCGGCCTTCCTCGTCCGCGAGCGCCTTCAGCCGATCGAGCGCGCCGCGCATCCAGTCGACCCGCTCGCGCAACGGATGCCACGCGTCGCCGTACCGGACCGTACGACGGAGTCCGGCGTCCCCGCGTCCGCCGACCCAGATCGGGATGTCGCCACTACGGTAGTCCGCGTCGTTCTCCCATGCCTTCCGGATGTCGCGGAGAAGCTCGTCGGTGAGCTTCCCGCGACGAGCGAAATCGACGCCGAGCGCCACGAACTCCTGCCGCGCCCAACCCACGCCCATCCCCAGCACGAGCCGGCCGCCGCTGAGCTGATTGAGGTTGGCGGCCATCCGTGCCACCAGCAGCGGGTGCCGGTACGGCGCGATGAGCACGGTGGTCCCGAGGCGAATGGTGCCGGTGACTCCGGCGAGCCAGCTCAACGTGGTGAAGGGCTCGTAGAAAGGCGCCGGGTACTGCTCCGCCACGTCGGGTGTCACCGCGACATGGTCGGACACCATCAACAGGTCGTAGCCGAGACCTTCCACCGTGCGGGCCCAGTCGCGGAGCCGGCCGGGGTTGGTTCCGGGGCCGAAGTTGGGGACGTTCACACCGATTTCCACGCCCATCAGGCTATCCAGCCGGAACGTCCTGGTTGAAGAGAATCCTCGCCGAAAAGCGGGTGTTCGGCCGTGGATTCCCCGGTATCTTGGCCGAATGACCGAGACTCTCGATCCGACCGACTGGGCCATCCTGGTCGAGGTCCAACACGACGGGCGGATCTCGCTGACCGAGCTCGGCCGCCGGGTGAACCTCAGCGCCTCGGCGACCACCGAGCGGGTGAAGCGGCTGGAGTCGATCGGCGTGATCAGCGGCTATCGCGCGGACGTGGACCTGACGAAGGTGGGATTCCCCGTGCTGGCCGTAGTACGGCTGAAGTATCCGGGCAACAAGCACGGTCCTCTGCACAAACTGCTGGACGAGCGGTTCGAGATCCTCGAGTGCCTGCGGACCACCGGTGACGACTGCTACACGTTGAAGGTCGCGGCCGGGTCGATGGCGCATCTGGAGCACCTGGTGAACGAGCTGACCGAGTTCGGCAGCACCACGACGAACCTCGTCTACAGCGAGACCCAACCGTACCGCGGACCGCAGGCGCCACCGCCGGAGCTCTGATGGAGGTCCTCGGGATCGAGGTCTCCCCCGCACTCCTTCACCAGTGGATCGGGTGGCTCGCGCCGGATCGGCAGCCGTTCTACCTGACCGCCAAGCAGATCGCTCTATGGGGCCTGGCGCAGGATGACACCGAGCCTGACCGTCAGCAGCGGGATACGTATCACTCGTACGGCGTCGACGGGCGGCTGAGGTCCGTCTGGCTGGACGAGTCGACCTTCATGGATCTGCCGCGCACTACCCGGGCCGGCCTGGTGAGAGCGCAGGTGGTCCATGAGCGTGGGAGTGTGCCGACCGTCAGGGCGTGGCGCGACGTATTCGGGCCGGAGATCCGCCTGCAGGCCGACGGGCATCGCTTCGTCTGGTGGAAGTCGCTGCTGCGGGACTCGGCCGCCGACGTATTGCCTCGCATCGTGAGCGAAGCCCTCGGCCCGAGCCACCACCGCGAAGTACCGGAGTCTGTTTGGGCGTTGGCAGCACCGCTCCTGCCGCGCGCTCGCGAACTGGCCGGCACGTTCCCCGACGGCAGCGGGCCGAACTGCTTCGGCACGGTGATGGCGGCCGCGGGTGTCGATGGAGCGGCTGACACCTGGATGCAGCGGGAGCCCTTCGACCAGTGGCTGGCCGACAACACCACCCGCGGCGGGCGGGACGACGTACCGGGCACCGTACTTGTCTGGCGTGACGCCGACCGCCTGGTCCAGCACGCGGCGATCACCATCGGCGCCGGCTGGACCCTTCACAAACCGTCCCAGTCCTGGACGTCCCCACGCAAGATTCGCACCGCCCCCGAAGTCCGTCGCTCTACCCGTACCCCTGGCTGGCATCTGACCCGCCACACCCTCCACCCCTGAAACCACCCGCCCTAGGATCACCTCATGCATGCCCGCCAGCGTGTCACTCGGTCTTCGTTCACCCACCCGCTCCTCCCGATCGTTGCCCCGCAACCGTTGCCGGCATTGCCGGAGCGCATCTGGTCAGCTGAGGACTGGGCCACGCTCGAGCTCGGCCACGAGTCCGGGAGCATGGAGGAGAAGTGGGATGTCGTCGCTGAGGGGGACGTCCTCTTCCTGCACCGCAGCTGGACCGGCTTCTGTATCTATGAGGTCACCCTCGCGCCGGTCACCGACGGCGGCCGGCGCATCGTCAGCGCCGTAGTGGAGCGCTCTCCGGAGCGCTACAAGAAGGCTGACGACGAGTACGACGGCGCTCTCCTGGAGCTGGTTCTCACCTCATACCTGCTCGGCGAATCGGCTCTGGAGCTTCGGGCCCGATTCCAGGAGCTGAGCAGCAGATGAGGATTCTGGTGACCGGGGGGTCCGGGGAGTTGGGGCGGGAGATCCGGCGGGTTGCGCGGCATGAGGTTGTTGCTTGTTACAACAGTGTGCCGGTGGACGGTGGGGTGCGGGTCGATGTGCGGCGGCGGGATGAGGTGGAGGCTGCCGTGCAGGAGGTGCGGCCGGACGCGATCATCCATACGGCCTATCTCCAGTCTGACTGGGTGACGACGGCCGACGGGGCGGCGAACGTAGCGATCGCGGCGCGTGGGATCCGGCTGGTGCATGTGTCGAGTGACGCGTTGTTCTCCGGGAAGGACAGCCCGTACGGCGAGGAGGCGGTCCCGGATCCCATCACGCCGTACGGCGCTGCGAAGGCGGCGGCCGAGACCGCCGTACGCGCGATCGATCCGACCGCGGTGATCGCCCGCACTTCCCTCATCGTCGGTGGCGGGCGGATCGAGCGATGGGTGCGGGGGCTCGTCAAGGGTGGGCCGGGGGCGCTCTACACCGACAACATCCGGTGCCCCATCCACGTCACCGATCTCGCCAGCGCACTGCTCGAACTACTCGAGTCAGGTCACGCCGGTATCGCGCATGTCGGTGGAGCAGACGCGGTCAGCCGCCACGAACTCGGCCAGTTGATCGCAGTACACGAAGGGCTCGACCCGACGAAGCTCCCCACCGGCTCGAACCCCTCGGACATCCGCCTGGACAGCACGAAAACCCAAGACCTCCTCAAAACCCACCTCCGCGGAGTCCGAGAATTCCTCACCCCACCCGCTTAGGTGCGAGGAAGTGCCCACCTCGCTTGGCAGATAGGCGTTCACCAAGACGGCCCGGTTCGTCGACTCCGCCAGGAGCCGCTGATGCTCCAGGCTCATCCGGTGCAGCTGTTCAAGCGGACCGCCAGCACTCAGCAACAGCACCTGTCTCGCGGGCCCGAGCCCTCGTGATGGGTCCGGTCACCATCCGGGGACCTCGGACAGGAAATGGGGTGCCCCAGGTCCCGCTTGGGTGTTGAAGGTCCCGCTTGGGTGTTCAAGGTCCCGCTTGGGTGTCCCAGGTCCCGCTTGGGTGTTCGAGGTCGCCGCTCGTACCACTGCGGCCGGCTTCACGTACTCCGGCATCGTGATGCCGGCGGACTCCACATCGTCGACGATTGCGCCGCTGATCTTCAGGCCGGTGGTGGTGGGGCTGGGGTCAGGCCCATGAGGCTGGGCTTAGCTCCACGGGGCGGGGGTGCTGGGGTCCCAGATGGGGCGGACTTCTATGGCGCCGTAGCGGGCTGAGGGGTGGTGGGCGGCGTGGGCTACGGCTTCGTCCAGGGTGTCGCACTCGAGGATGCAGGTGCCGCCGATCAGTTCCTTGGTCTCGGCGAACGGGCCGTCGGTGATCGACACCTCGTCGCCTTCCTCCGTCGGCCGGACCCGGACGGTCCGGGCACTCGCGGGTGCGTGCAGCCCGGTGCCGCCGTCCTTGAGGACTCCGCGTTCGAGCATCTCCTCGGTCCAGCCCTCGCAGCCCTTCGCGAAGGCGTCGTCGGGGACGAGTGAGACGTCGGCGCAGATCAGCAGCAGGAACTGCATGCTCACTCCGTCTCGTCGACCAGCCGGGCGGTGACCGGCGTACCGATCTCCACCGTGCGGCTGACCGTGCAGAGCCGGTCGTGCGACATCTTCAGCGCGCGCGGCAGCGCCTCGCGCGCCTTGTCGCCGTCCTCGCCCTCGGGGAAGCGGATGGTGAACTCGACCACGAGGTCCTCCATCCGGTTGCCCTGCTCGGGGTCGCGGAGCTTGTCGCCGCGGACCACCGCGCGGAACTCGGCCGGCTCGGCCCGGCGGGTGGTCACCGTGTCCACGTCGATCGCCGAGCAGACGCCGATCGAGGCCAGGAACAGCTCCACCGGGGTGAAGTCGGTGTCACTGCCGGATCCCACCGAGATGCTGCCGCCGCGCACGTTGCGCACCTCGTACTTGTTGTTGGCCGTGCGCTCGAACTGCACCTGGCGGAGAGAGTCGTCGCCCATGTCCATCACAATCTGTTGCCATCGGCAACGTAAAGGGTCAGCTTCAGAAGATCAGCCTGCGAGGTTGTTCAGGGCCTCGTCGATCGGGGTGTCGCCGGCGATCAGTTCCAGCGTGCGGCCGATCGAGGCGGGATTCGAGCAGAGTCCGGCCAGCACGAGCGCCACGTCGTCACGGCTGATCCGGCCGTACCCGGTCTTGTCGTCGAGCAGCACCTTGCCGGTGCCCGGGTCGTTGGTGAGCCCACCCGGCCGCAGGACCGTCCAGTCCAGGTCCCGGGACCGCAGATCGTCCTCGGCCGCCTTCTTCGCCCGCAGGTAGATCGTGAACTGGTCGTTCGGGTCCAGGTCGCCGAAGTTGTCCGCGCCCATCGAGCTGACCTGCAGGTGCCGCCGTACTCCGGCCCGCTCGGCCGCATCCGCCAGCAGTACTGCGGCGCCCTTGTCGACCGTCTCCTTGCGCTCGACCCCGCTACCCGGGCCCGCACCGGCGGAGAAGATCGCGACGTCGGCGCCGGACAGCACCGCGACGACCGAGTCGCGGTCGGCCTTCTCGAGATCCAGTACTGCGGCCTCGCCGCCCGCCGCGGCAATGTCGGCCTCGTGCGCGGGGTTCCGCACCAGTCCGACCACCTCGTGCCCGTCAGCGGCCAGGATCTTCGTCAGCCGCAGGGCGATCTGTCCATGTCCACCAGCTATCACGACTCGCATGCTCCCGAGCCTAGGTCACCGCCCGCCCGACCGTGAGGGCCCGGGCCCCGGCGTCCCCCTGGGCACCGGGATCGGAATTCAACCGTCACCCGCTCCTGAAGTCCTCGGCGGTCATTCCGACGGCGTGTCCTTCCGGCCATTGGACGAGCTCGACCAGGTAGCCGTCGGGGTCGCGCACCATCGTGACCAGCGGCTCGTCGGGACCGGCGGTCGGCCGCGCCGGATCGGTCTGGATGCCGTGGGCGGCCAGGGTGGCGATGGTGGCGTGCAGGTCGTCCGTCTGGATGGCGAGGTGGTTGAGGCCGCCGGTATCGGTGACCGGCCGGGCGGGGTCGTGCGCGAGTTCGACGGTGACGAACGGGTCGTCCGGCAACTGGAGCATGGTCAGGGAGCCGAAAGGGGTGTCGGGAACGGTTCCGACGACGATGTAGCCGAGTGCCTGGTAGAACCCGCGGGAGCGATCCAGGTCGGTGACGCGGAGTCCGACGAGCAAGGTGCGCACGGTCATCTCCCTGATGGTCTGACGTCCTGCAGGTTCGCTGTGTCCATGATCAGTGTTCGACGCCGTAGAGCAGATGCGTGACACGGTTGCCTTGGGCCACGCGGGACGGGTTGCCGAGCGTGACGTTGTCGCCGGGTTTCATGGCGCCGAAGAACGGCCTACCGCCACCGAACACGACGGGCACGACGTTCATCACGATCTGGTCGATCAGACCGAGCCGCAGTGCCTGCCCGCCTGGGGCCATCGTCGTCAGCGATGTAGCCGTCGGCCGACACCGCCGCGCAACCCATGATTGCCTTGCCCATGAGGTTTCCTCTCGTCGCTGTCAGTCGGAGTGCCGGAGGATCGGGCGTAGGGTCTCGAGCACGGTCGCGTCCTCGATGGTGGAGGGGACGGGCTCGTCGCGGCCGTCGGCGATACCGCGCATGGTCTTGCGGAGGATCTTGCCCGATCTGGTCTTCGGCAGGGCCTCGACGACCGAGACCTCCCGGAAGGCCGCGACCGGGCCGATGTCGCGGCGTACGGCGGCGACCAGTTCGTCCCGCAAGGTCTCCGGGTCGATGGTGACACCGGCCTTGAGTACGACGAGTCCGCGCGGCAACTGTCCCTTGAGTGCGTCGTGGACCCCGATCACGGCGCACTCCGCGACCGCTGGATGGGCGGCGAGCACAGCCTCCATGCTCCCGGTGGACAGACGGTGGCCGGCGACGTTGATGACGTCGTCGGTCCGCCCCATCACGAAGACATAGCCGTCGGCATCGATGTAGCCGGAGTCACCCGTCAGGTAGTACCCGTCGTACCGGCTCAGGTAGTTGTCGATGTAGCGCTGGTCGTCGCCCCACAGCGTCGGCAGCGCACCCGGCGGGAGCGGCAGCTTGATCGCGATCGCCCCCTCCTCCCCCGCGGCCTGCTGAACGCCCCCGGCGTCGAGGATCTGCACGTCCCACCCCGGCAGCGGCACCGTCGCCGACCCGGGCTTCACCGGCAGCGGCTCGAGCCCGCGCGGGTTGGCGACGATCGGCCAGCCGGTCTCCGTCTGCCACCAGTGATCGACGACCGGTACGCCGAGCTTGTCGTGCGCCCAGTGGTACGTCTCCGGGTCGAGGCGTTCCCCGGCCAGGAAGAGCGTCTGGAACCGGCCGAGGTCGTACTTCGCGATTTCGCCGCCGTCGGGATCGACCTTCTTGATCGCGCGGAATGCGGTCGGAGCGGTGAAGAGCGCTTTCACGCCGTGCTGCGAGATCACCCGCCAGAAGGCGCCGGCGTCCGGAGTACCGACCGGCTTTCCTTCGTAGAGGACTGTGGTCGCACCGACGAGCAGGGGCGCGTACACGATGTAAGAGTGGCCGACGACCCAGCCGACGTCGGAGGCAGTCCACCAGACGTCACCCGGGCCGATGCCATAGACCGCGCCCATCGTCCAAGCCAGCGCGACCGCGTGACCACCGTTGTCGCGGACTACGCCCTTCGGCTTCCCGGTCGTGCCGGAGGTGTAGAGGATGTACAGCGGATCGGTGGCTGCCACGGGCTCCGGCTCGACCGGCGTCACCCCGGAGATCGCGGTTTCCCAGTCGAGATCGCGCTCTCCGAGTTTCCCCGGCGCGATCTCGCGCTGCAGCAGCACGGTGTGCTCCGGCTGATGGGTGGCGAGCGCGAGGGCGGCGTCGATGATCGGCTTGTACTCGACCACCCGCGTCGGCTCGATCCCACAGGACGCCGCCACGATCACCTTCGGCGTCGCGTCGTCGATCCGGGCGGCCAGTTCTTTCGGCGCGAACCCGCCGAACACGACCGAGTGGATCGCCCCGAGCCGGGCGCAGGCGAGCATCGTGATGACGGCCTCGGGCACCATCGGCAGGTACCCGATCACCCGATCGCCCTTGCCGACTCCCAGCTCCTTGAGCGCGCCCGCGAAGAGCGCGACCTGGTCCCGCAGTTCGCCGTAGGTGTAGCTGCGAGTCGTCCCGGTGACCGGCGAGTCGTAGATCAGCGCGGTGCGGTCGCCGTTGCCGGCCTCGACGTGCCGGTCGAGCGCGTTGTACGACGTGTTGAGCTCGCCGTCCGGGAACCACCGGTAGAGCGGCGCGGCCGAGTCGTCCAGCGCACGGGTCGGTGGTCGCGTCCAGGAGATCGCGCCGGCCGCCTCCAGCCAGAAGCCCTCGGGATCCGCCAGGCTGCGGCGGTAGGTCTCGTCGTACGTACCCATCTGCATGCCTCCGTCTCGCGATGAAGCCACCGGCAGTCTTACCCATCCAGCATCCCCGCAACAGCCCACCACGCGAGCCGCCCGGGTCTGAACCGGCACTCACCCGAGCCACCGGTGGATCGTGGTTGTAAGGGGCGTGGCAGGGTTGAGGCATGACTGTGACTCGTGAGGATGTTCAGCGCGCCGCCACGCGGATCGCCGGCCGGGTACGCCGTACGCCGGTGCTGCAGGTTTCGCCGACGCTGACGCTCAAGCTGGAACTCCTGCAGCACGTCGGGTCGTTCAAGCCGCGCGGCGCGTTCAACCGGCTGCTCTCGGCCAAGGAGCAGGGCCTGCTCACGGGCCAGGGCGTCGTTGCCGCGTCGGGTGGCAACGCCGGGCTCGCGGCCGCCTATGCCGCACGCGAGCTCGGGGTGCCGGCGCGGATCTTCGTTCCCGTGAACGCGCCCGCCCCGAAGGTGGCCCGGCTGCGGACGCTCGACGCGGACGTGGTGCAGGTCGGCAACGAGTACGCCGAGGCGTACGAGGCCGCGGCGGTGGCGTGTGAGGAGTCCGGGGCCTTGCTGGTGCACGCCTTCGACCAGCCGGAGGTCGTCGCCGGGCAGGGAACGATCGGGCTGGAACTGCTCGAGGACCTCGATGACTTCGACACGGTGCTCGTCGCGGTGGGTGGAGGCGGGCTGATCGCCGGGATCTCCACCGCGATCGGCGACCGCGCCAAGGTGGTGGCGGTCGAGCCCGAACTGGCTCCCACGCTCGCCCGGACGCTGGCGGCCGGCGAACGGGTCGACGTACAGGTGGGTGGTCTGGCGGCTGACTCGCTCGGTGCCCGCAGATTGGGAGAGCTCGCGTTCGAGGCGGTCAAGGCCAACTCCGTGCGGTCGGTGCTCGTCGACGAGGACGCCATCGTTGCTGCGCGCAACGAGTTGTGGCACGAGTACCACCTTGCGGTCGAGCATGGCGCGGCGGTGAGCTACGCGGCGTTGCTGAGCGGCGCCTACCAGCCGGTGGACGGCGAGCGGGTCGTCGCGGTCATCTGTGGGGCGAACACAGATCCTTCGACGCTGGGCTGACCTGGGTCAGGCGAGACGCAGCGTGATGAAAGGGATGGTGTCTCCCGGCAGGACATAGCGCTCGAACTCGACGAAGCCGTGCGACTCGGCGAACCGGAGTCCGTCGGTGTTGGACGCGAGGATGATGGTCTCGATCCCGTCGGCGTCGAGCTTCCTCGCCTCGGCCAGCTCGTGCTCGTAGAACTGCTCGCCGAGGCCCTGGCGGCGGTGGGCCGGGAGAACGCGGACGATCACCGTCGCCGCGGGCGTCTCGTCGTTCGGGGGGCGGACGGTCGAGCAGCCGACCAGTTCGTCGCCGGCGTAAGCGACGGCGAGACGGTTGCGCCGGACGCGTTCGCGGACCTCGTCGAGGGACAGCGGGTCCGTCGGGATGATCGTGTTGTGGACGTGGCGCCACTGTTCGAGGCCGGCGTCGTCACTCGGCTGTTCGATCCGCAGAGTCGGCACCGCGCAAGCGAACAACACGAACTCGAGCCAGTCAAACCCGATTCACAATCCCCTGCGGGACGAGGCGGGAGCAGTTCGAGCGGTGGGCTCAGACGCGTGGCGAGGCGGTGTGTTTCGGGCGGTCGTCGGCGAGGACCCAGGCGGCGAAGATGCCGGCGATGCCGCCGAAGAGGTGGCCCTGCCAGGAGATGCCGTCCTGCGGGAGCAGACCGCTGAGCAGGGCGCTCCCCCAGACCAGGACGACGACCACGCCGATCAGCACCTGGCTGATCCGGCGGTTGAAGATGCCGCGCGCGATCAGATAGGCGGCGTACCCGAAGACCAGTCCGCTGGCGCCGATCGTGATCGTGTTCGGTGGCGAGATCAGCCAGGTGCCGAAGCCGCCGAGGGTGACGATGATGGCCGTCACGGCGGCCAGCCGCTTCGCCCCGCTGACCGCGATCAGCAGGCCCAGTGTGACCAGCGGCAGCGTGTTCGAGATGAGATGCCCGAAGCCCATGTGCAGGAACGGCGCGGTGATGATGCCGAACAGACCGTCCGGCTGCCGGGCGATGATCCCGTACTGATCGAGCTCGCCGTTCAGCGCGGTGTCGACGACTTCGCTCACCCACATCAGCCCGACGAGCAGGACCAGCAGCTTCACTCCGCTGCTGATCTTCGCGCCATCCACGACGCTGCTGGCGCGCCGCGCGGGAGTCGGGGAACTCATGTCTCAACCATGCCCGATCCGGCCAAACGACCCCGGCCGATCGGCGTTTCCCGGCGGCGTGTCAAGCGGCCGGCCCGATGTCAATAGCTGCAACAGCGGTGAGTGATCCCACTGTGGCCGTGCGTGTCGGGCCTGTGTCCGACACACTGGGAGGCCGGTCGCGAACACCGCCCGGCCAAACACCGCAGTTCCGGAGGGGGATTCGCGTTGCCGATCGCCGTCTACGTCCTCGGGCTCGCCATCTTCGCCCAGGGCACGTCCGAGCTGATGCTCGCGGGCCTGCTGCCCGAGCTCGCCACGGACCTGGACGTGTCGATCCCCGCCGCCGGTCTGCTGATCTCCGCCTTCGCGGTGGGCATGCTGCTCGGCGCTCCGATCCTGGCCGTGGTCACCCTGCGCTGGCCCCGCCGTACCTCGCTGCTCGTGTTCCTGGCGATCTTCGCACTCACCCACGTCGCGGGCGCGCTCACGCAGGACTACGCCGTACTGCTCGCCACCCGCGTCGTCGGCGCCTTCGTGTACGCCGGGTTCTGGGCGGTGGCCGCCGTCACGGCGGTCGGGCTGGTGCCGGTGAACAGCCGGGCCCGGGCGATGAGCGTGGTCGCCGGCGGCCTGACCATCGCGACCATCGTCGGCCTCCCGGCGGGCACGGTGATCGGTCAGCACCTCGGTTGGCAGGCGGCGTTCTGGGCGGTGGCGTTGATGTCGGTCCTGGCGATGGTGGGAGTGCTCGCCACGATCCCGCCCGTTCGTCCTGATCCCGACACCGCGCCCCGGATGATCTCCGAGCTCCGCGGGATGTGGAACCCCCGGCTGTGGCTGTCGTACTGCACCACCGCCCTGGTCACCGCCGCGATCCTGGTCATCTTCAGCTACCTCGCTCCCCTGCTCACCGAGACGACCGGTCTCCCGTCCGGCGCGGTCCCCGCCGTCCTCGCCCTGTACGGCGTGGGCTCGCTGATCGGGATCACCATCGGCGGCCGGAATGCCGACGCCACCCCGTTCCGGACGTTGTCGGTCGGGATCACCGGGGTGGTCGCGCTCTCGGCCGTGCTGGCGATCTGGGCGTCGGTGCCGGTGGTCGCCGTCGGCGCGATCTTCCTGCTCGGCGGTTTCGGGTTCGCCACCAACCCGGCGCTGAACGCCCGGGTGTTCAGCCTGGCCGAGGAGGCGCCGACGCTGGCAACCGCGGTCAACTTCTCGTCGTTCAACGTCGGCATCACCATCGGACCCTGGCTCGGCGGCCTCGCCATCGACGCCGGCGCCAACTACCGCGCGCTCGGCTGGATCGCCGTAGCCCTCGGACTGGTCGCCCTCGGCACCGTCGTCCTCGCCGCCCAGCCCTCGCTCCGCCGGACGGCGACGACGACCCATCCCACGAAGATCAGTTGACCGGGCCGCTCGAGTCGAGGTGGCTCGGGTCGAAGTCGGACTTGCGCTTGAAGACGTATTTGTTCAGCAGCCAGGTGATCGCCCAGAGACCGACGCCGATCACCATCAGCCAGCCGGCGATCTTGTAGTCGTCCGAGGCCCGGCCGGACAGTGGGCTGGCCAGGTAGACGCAGAGGATGCAGCCCAGGATCGGCAACGCGGTCGGCGCGCGGAAGTGCTTGTGCTCCACCTTGTCGCGGCGCAGCACGAGCACCGCGACGTTGACTATCGCGAACACGCACAGCAGCAGCAAGGCCGTCGTACCACCCAGGGCGGTGAGGTCGGCGTACCCGATCAGGAGGAACGCCAGCAGCGTGGTGAACAGGATCGCGACCCACGGAGTACGGCGCTTGTGCAGGATGCGGCCGAGCGGACCCGGCAGCACCTTCTCGTGCGACATGCCGTAGAGCAGGCGGCTGGCCATCAGCATGTTGATCAGCGCCGAGTTCGCCACCGCGAACATCGTGATCCAGGCGAAGATCTGCAGCGGGAAGTCCGGCGCGCCGGCCTGGACCACCTTCAGCAGCGGGGTGGCGCCCTTGTTGAGCTCCTCCGGCGAGACGAGCGCGACGGCCGAGATCGCGACCAGCACGTAGATGACGCCGGTGATGGTGAGGCCGATCAGCATGATCTTCGGGAAGATCTTGACCGGGTCCTTCGTCTCCTCGGCCATGTTGACGGAGTCCTCGAAGCCGACCATCGCGAAGAACGCGAGCGCGGTCGCCGCGGTGACGGCGCCGAACGGCGACTCGCCGTCCGGGGTGTTGAACTCGGTCAGCCGGGCGGTGTCGCCGTCGCCGTTGGACAGCGCCCAGGCGCCGATCGCGATCACGATCAGCAGACCGGACAGCTCGACCAGGGTCAGTACGACGTTCGCCTTGACGCTCTCGCCGACGCCCCGAAGGTTGACCAGGGCAATCAACGCCATGAACGCCAGTGCGGTGATCATCAGCACCGAGCCGCGGTCCGGGTCGATCTTCACCGCCGAGAAGAAGTTCGCCGCGAACGCCTTGGAGGCGCTGGAGGCCGACGTCAGGCCCGAGCACATCACCGCGAAAGTGAGCAGGAAGGTGAGGAAGTGGATGCCGAACGCCTTGTGCGTGTAGACCGCGGCGCCACCGGCCTTCGGGTACTTCGTCACCAGCTCGAGGTAACTCGTTGCCGTCAGCATCGCCACGATGAAGGCGCACAGGAACGGCAGCCAGACGGCGCCACCGACCTCGCCTGCCACCTTGCCGGTCAGCGCGTAGACGCCGGTGCCGAGGATGTCGCCGACCACGAAGAGCAGGAGCAGGCCCGGTCCCATCACCCGTTTCAGCTCAGGACGGTCTTCGGTGGTCTTGGCCGCGGTGTCGCTCATCCTGCCTCCCTGGATCGTCGAGCCAGCAGTCGATCACAGTCGTGGAGCACCGGCCCGGGCCTGCGGCGTGCCCTGCTGAAGAAGGCTGACACCATGTCCGGGTGATGCATCTTCGTCTCATCGTCCCACCGGATCGCACCAGCCGCGTCCTGGACCCGCTCGTCGCCGACGACCGGGTGACCAGCGTGGTGATGCTGCCCGGCGCCGCGCATCGCCCGGTGGGCGACGTGATCGAGTGCGACGTCACCCGCGAGGCGACCTCGGACATCCTGTCCTGGTTGAAGAAGCAAGGACTGTACGACGAGGGCTCCGTCGCGGTGACCGAGGTCGGCGCGGCCCCGTCCCGCAACGCCAGGGCCACCGAGAAGGCCGCTCCGGGCGCACCGGACGACGCGGTGATCTGGGACGCGGTGGTCGACCAGGCGTACAACGAGACGGCCGGCTCATGGTCGTACTACGCGTTCCTCACCCTCGCCACGATGATCGCGGCCGTTGCCGTCATCACCGATTCCTCCATCCTGGTGGTCGGCGCGATGGTGGTCGGTCCGGAGTTCGGCGTGGTCGCCGCGCTCGCGGTCGGCATCGCGCTGAAGACCGGCCACCTGAGCGTGCGGGCGATCGCCTTGCTGTTCAAGGGTTTCCTGCTGGCGATCGCCCTGACGGTTCTCGCCGCCCTGCTCGCCCGGGCGGTCGGCTGGATCGACACAGCGGACGTGACCGGTCCTCGTCCGTTGACCGGGTTCATCTGGCGGCCCGACCGCTGGTCGGCCGTCGTCGCGGTACTGGCGGGCTGCGCCGGTGTCCTGTCGCAGACGGCCGGTCGCTCGAACGCGCTGGTCGGTGTGTTCATCTCGGTCACCACGGTCCCCGCCGCCGGCGATCTCGCCCTGTCGATCGCGCTCTGGGCGCCGGAGCAGATCACCGGGTCGGCCGCGCAACTCGGCATCAACGTGGTCGGGATGACGATCGCCGGCGTGATCACCCTGCTCCTGCAGCGACAGATCTGGCGGCTCTACCTGCGGCACGGACCCGGGAAGAGAGCTGGGGCGGGCGCGCGCGTTGAGGCTTGACCGGGCGTCCCCTGTCCGGTCCGCGCGCGCCCGGTGGTCCAGTGGTACCCAATTCAACGGAATCCGGCCACGGTCCAGGGTGACGTAGTCCGGACATGTCGCGAACACGACACCGTCGTCAAAGGACCGGAATCGCGCGGATGACCGTCTGGTCGACGGTGCCTCCGGACGCGTCCGAGGCGGTGGCACGCAGCGACAACGCCTGGCCGGGCAGCACCGCCCAGGGCGGCACGATCGCTGTGTAGCCGTTCGTCGTCGGCACCGTCACCGCCCGGGTCCAGCGACCGCCACCGTCCGTGGAATACCAGAGAGCGGCACCCGTGACTCGACTCGCGGTCGATCGCAGCAGGTGCCCGACCTGCAGATCGATCTGCAGCGGACGCCAGGCGGCCGCCCGGCCCAAGCCGTCGACCTTCGCGTCGTAGGCGATGTCGAGCAACGCCGGCGGTTGTCCGGTCGCCTTCGTCGGATCGGGCGGCGGCGCCGAGGTGAAGTTCCAGGTCGTCCGGGCACTGCTGGAGCTCGGGAACACGGCTGGATCGAGCTCCCAGCTCTGCTCGAGCTTGAAAGTCCCGCTCCCGTTGGGAATGCCGAAGTAGCTCGAGCCCGCGGTGACCTCATTGACCAGTACTCCGTTGCGATACAACGCCAACCGGCGGTTCTTCACGGCTGCCGCCACGGGCTTCCCGTGATGGAACGCGTCCGCCACCCCGATGTCGACGAACAGGTACGTCGGAGTGTGCGAGGCCGCGAACACCGTCGGATGCAACGCGACCCCGAAGGTCCGTTCCACCCGGGCACCCGTAGGGAACGGCAGATTCTCCCGGTCACACAGGTTCGTCGTACTGGCCGCTGTGACCGTCAGGCACTGGTTCCACTCGGCGCCTGGGTCGGCCGTCAAGAGCTCGACCTGCTTCGAGGGAACCTGGACCGTCCGGCGGTTCACCCAGCCGATCCCGGTCTCGGCGGTCGACCAAGCGCGTTCCACCCGTTGCGTGCCGGGTCCGGAGCTGCTGCCGAAAGTGTTCTCGACCCGGGCCATCCTCTGCAGATCCCGGCGCTCGAGCCGCGGGGACAGCGGCAGTTCGAACCTGTCCTTCACGAAGAGCAACTCGTAGACATTCGGGTCTCCCGAGCGGACCGTTCCGACCGGCTCCAGCCGCCAGCGATTGGATGCCTCGAACGCGCCCGCGGGCGACACCTTGGTGGTCGGCTGGACGAAGATCGTGCCGCCGGCGATCTGGTCCGGAGTGAAGAACCAGAAGTCGCTGAGCCCACGGCTGGTGCTGTGACGGGAGACACCGAGCGCTGACTCCGCCAGCGTCGTCTGCCGCTCGGCGACGGTAGGCGCACGCAGTACCTGGGCCTTCCGCGCGTCGATCACGTACGACGTGTCGCTGGTCAGCGGGATCTCCGAGGAGCCGGCCAGGGCGAAGGTCTTCGGTCGATCACCGTCGGCTGGTGTCTCCACGGCAGCGAGGATGCTGAGCCGCCCGGGATCGAGGCGCGTCCTGGCCTCGCCCTTGGCGTCGAGCGCCAGGTTGATCGAGCCACCGGTGTTGTAGTTGAAGACCGTCGCCACGCCACCCGCATACGGAGCGCCGGAACGGTCGAGCACTCGCACGGACAGGTCGTACCGCTCCGGCTCGTCGTACGCCCCGAAGGGCAGGTGAAGCAGCCGCTGCTGATCCGCACCGAGAGCCTCGACACTCCCCTGCCACATTCCGTCAGGCAGCAGCGCGGGATCCACCGTCACCTTCGACGACGCCGTACCGCCGGCCGGGATGGTCAGCGTGGCAGGCTCGGCCAGTACTGCGTTCGCGGGTGCCTCGACGTTCGTCGAGCTCTTCTCGGCATCCACCAGAGAGAGCGTCACCGGTGCCGTGCTGGAGTTCGTCAGGGTCAGCACCTGACTGCGCGCGGCCTTGTCCGGATAGCGCAGGTAGGCGAAGTCGAGCGACGCGAGATCGACCGACACCTCACCAGCCGTGGCCAGCTGGAGATCAAGCACTCCGCCGCCGTTGGTCCAGCCGTTGAAGACCTTCGTGGCGTCGGCCTGCGTGGTCAGGTCGGCCTTCAACTGCTTCCACGTGTGGTCCGGGTGCTGCTGCAGCATCAGCGCAGCTGCACCGGCGACCAGCGGAGTCGCCTGGGAGGTGCCGGACATCGCCACATAGAGGTTGCCGTCGCGGGCTCCTGCTCGCGCACCAAGGAGGTTGACCCCCGGCGCCGACAGATCGGGCTTGAGCCGATAGGTGCCGCGGGTCGGGCCCTCGCTGGAGAAGATCGCCTGCTTGCCCGCGGCATCGACCGCGCCGACCGTGAGCGCCGAGGCCGCAACGCCCGGGCTGCCGATCGTGTACGGGTTCGCGCCGAGGTTGCCGCGGTTCCCGGCGGCGGCCACGAACAGCGTGCCGGTGGTCGCGGAGAGCCTGTCGAGCGCCTGGGAGACGAGGTCGTCGCCGTCGGCGGGCGGCGAACTGAGGCTGAGGTTGACCACGTCGGCTCCCTGCGCGGCGGCCCACTCCATCCCGGCGATCACCCAGGACTCCTGACCGAAACCGTCGTCGGCCAGCACCTTGCCCGAGATCAGGTCGACCTCCGGCGCGATACCCCGGCGAGCGCCGTCCGATCCGGCGCCGCTGCCGGCGATGAGCGAGGACACGTGAGTGCCGTGACCGTTGTCGTCGGCCGGGCTCGTGTTCCCGGTGAAGTCGGCCTCGGCGTCCACCTTGCCCGCCAGTGCCGGGTGACCGGAATCGACGCCGGTGTCGAGCACCGCGACCTTCACCCCGCGCCCGTCCAGCCCGCGCTCCCAGGCGGCCGGCGCCTTCACCTGATCGAGGTAAGGGTCCCGCGGCGCTTCGGTGGACCCGGATAAAGCGGTCGCGCTCAGCCGCCGATCGAGCCAGAATCTACCGGTGACCGCCTGTCGTCCGGTAAGTCGTTCACCGAGTGCGGCCGCGCGGTCCTTCGGCAGCACCCCCGCGCTCGCCCCGAGGCTGGGCAACTCGCGCTCGATCCGGACCGCGCCCGGATCCACTGACCGGGCGTCCTGTCGCACGACGACCGGGAGATCGGCCCGGTGCGCGTCGTCGTACCCCATCTCGACCAGACCGGTCACGTCGAACAGCGCGGGGTCCAGCACCGACGGGACCAGCGGCTCGACGTCCTTCGGGATCACGCTCACCCGGCCCGCGTCCCGGCGTACCGAGAACGCGCCACTGCCCGGCGTCCGCGGCTCGATCCGGACCGCAGGGTCGCCCTTGGCGTCCGGAGCACCCAGCGTCACCTTGTCGCCGGTCAGCAGCGTGACAGTGCTTTCCGAGCCGTACTGCGCTGTCGCCGGGCTGGTGTCCTCAGGCATCGGCACCGCCTGTGCAGGGGAAGCCGACAAGACAAAGACGACAGCGGCGCTGAGGAGAGAACTGAGGACGGCACGAGCTCGGGGCGGGGTCACTGTGCAGTGGTATCGAATCCGCGGCTGTCCAAGCTACGAGATAGCGTGACGGATGCCGGACATGTCGGGAATAGGTCAGGAGGCTGCATGCTCGAATCCCTCGGAGTGACTCCCTCGGACGAGGAGGCGTACCGGGCTCTGCTGGCAGCCCCCGGCTGCGGTCTCACCGACCTGGCCAAACGCCTCGACCGCGACCTCGACGACCTGGCCGGGACCGTCGAGCGGCTCGAGCAACTCGGCCTGCTGACCACCACCGCGGACCAGCCGATCCGGTTGCTGCCGACCCGGCCGGACGTGGCCGTCGACGCGCTCGTCGCCGTACGCCGGGCCGAGCTCGACCGGGTTCGCGCGGAGGCGCGGGTGATGGTGTCGGAGCTCCGGGCGCAGGAGCAGCACCGACCGGAGAACCTGGTCGAGGTGATCGTCGGGCAGGAGGCGATCGCCGCCCGGTTCGCCCAGCTCCTCAACGGCACGCAGGAACAGCTCCTGGTGCTGGACCGTCCGCCTTACGCGTCAAGGCCCGGGCAGTCCGACCCCAGGGTGCGCGGGCTGCTCCGTGAGGGCGTCTCTGTGCAGGGCATCTACTCCCCCGACTCGCTGGACGTCCCCGGCGGAGTCGACGAGGCCTACAGCGCGGCCGATGCGGGCGAGACGTCGCGGGTGCATCCGCAACTGCCGATGAAGCTCGCCGTGTTCGACCGCAAGGTCGCGCTGCTCCCGCTGTCGGTGGATCAACTCGTCGACAGCGCGCTCGTCGTCCACCCGTGTGCGTTGCTGGACGCGCTGATCGAGATGTTCTCCCTGCTCTGGGACCAGGCGGTTCCTGTCGTACCGGCCAGGATGGATCCGCTGGACGCCCGCCTGATGACGCTGCTCGCGGCCGGGTTCAAGGACGACGCGATCGCCCGGCAGCTCGCGCTCAGCAGCCGGACCGTCGGCCGTCGCGTCGCCGAACTGATGGAGACCCTCGGCGCCCGCACCCGCTTCCAGGCCGGCATCCACGCCCAGCGCCGCCGCCTCCTCGAGGACACCTGAGGTACGCGGATCCCGCGGAGAGGTCTGAGCCGGGTCGGGGCGATCATTTCGGGGCGGGGTGTACCGAGTGACAGGGAGTACTGGGGTCGTCGCGGAGATCCCAGGCGTGGAGTGCCTGCCGGGGTGGTGTGTGCGGCGACGACTTCCTGTCCGTCGGTACGCCGCAGGCCCTCGGGGTGGGTTTCGCCCCGGTGGGTGGTGGATTTCGCCTGGGCGGGTGGTCGTGATGCCGATTCGGGGCTGGCGTGGGCGAGTTGTTCGACCACTTGCAGGTTGTTCGCCATGAAGCTGCCCGCCGCCACCGCCCGGGCCGGCTGGCGGGTTGCTCGTGGCTCGTGGCTCGTTTCGAGGGTCCGCTGGCGGGTTGTACGGCGCCTGGCGACTTGCAAGGCGCCAGCGGGCGTACAGCCCGTCATTGGAAGGCCGGTCTCTGGCCTAACGGGCCGACCGGGTGCGGCGGTGGGGACCGCGGACACCTTCTGAGGGCAGGGCAACTTCCCGGCCGAGCTCGCGGCCGAGGCAGGAGGACGCCGATCTCGCCCACCTGTGCCAGTGCGGGAACTTGTCCCGGCTGTAGCCGGTGCTGGAGCCTTCGGCCCGCACGGTGAGACTCGCCAGCTGCGTCTGCGCAGTACTGGCCGGCGGCGGGTCGGGCGGGTAGGCCAGGGCCGGACCGGCGCCGACAACCCAGGCTGTCGCCGCAGCGACAGTGGTGATCGAGAACGTGAGTGGGCGACGCATCTTCAGGCCTCCGAGGTTGGGCGGTGCCCCCCTGACGAACTGCGCTGCTCCAACCCTTCCCCGTGATCAGCCCCGGGAAAACCACTCACCAATGAATCCGAGGTGAATGGTCCTTTCCAGCTACGACTCCAATGTCGACTCGTGCGCCTTCGAGGTCGTCAGTCGTGTTCCACCACGGTGAGGGCCCAGCCGGTGGCGGTGCGGTCGAGCTCGGCGTTCCACTGGTCGGAGATCAGTTTGTGGAGGGCCTTCGGCGTTCCGGGGTCCTTGCCGGACTCGAGCAGATAGCGGGCGACGAGGCCGCGGGTGTGCTTGGCGTTGTGGGAGACGACCGAGCGGACTCCGCCGCGCTCGCGGACCACCGAGACCGACACCCACTTCGCCGCCTGTACTCCGACCGGCCGCCACGCTGCCGCGTAGGTCGAGGACCGGCAGTCGACGATGACCGAGTTCCCCGCGGCGCCTTCGAGGGCAGCCGCGAGCGGATCACGCCAGACCGAGGCGAGCGACCCATGCCCCGGCAACGTCGCACCCATCGAGAGCCGGTACGGCGGGACGCGGTCGGCCATCCGTAGCGCACCCCAGGCGGCTGACACCACGAGCAGCCGAGCACCGGCCCGTCGCTTGGTCCCCGCGGACAACGTGGAGTACCCGAGGGCGTCGTACAGCACGCCGGAGTACAACTCGGAGACGGGCACGGCCGGCTCGGTCCGCCAGCGCGTGTTCCGCTCGACCTCGTCCTTCAGCGACGCCCCGACACCCAGTACGTCGTACGCGTCGGCTGAGGCGCTCACCTTGGCCAGCGAGTCCAGCACGGTCTCGCGGACGCCGTTGAGCTCGGGGAACGACAGGGACGGCAGTTCCACCGCGCGGCCGCGCGAACGACCGGTCTTGCCCTCGGACGGCGGCAGCAGGATCAGCGTCACGTCAGGTCGTCCAGAGCGGCCAGGTCCTCCACGCTCGGCTCCCACAGACCGGCCACGACGTTCTGCTCGATCTGCTCGGGCGTGGTGGCTCCCGCGATCACCGACGCGACCGCCGGCTGTGCCGCGAGGCCACCGATCGCGACATCGAGCAGCGTCAGATCCCGCTCGGCGGCGAAGGTCTCCAGCGCCTCGATCCTGTCGAAGTCGGCGCGGGCGAGCCAGTCCGGCATCTTGGCCAGCCGGGTGCCCTCGGGAGCGCCCTGGTCGCGCTTGTACTTGCCGGTGAGCAGACCGGAGGCGAGCGGGAAGAACGGCAGCACGCCGATCCCGAGCTGCTCGCAGGCCGGGATCAGCTCGTCCTCGGCCTCACGCTCGAGCAGCGAGTACCGGTTCTGCGCGCTGATGAAGTGCTCCAGCCCGGCGGTCCGGGCGGCCCAGTCGGCGTCGACCACCTGCCAGCCGGCGAACTGCGAGCTGCCGATGTACCGCACCTTGCCCTCGGCAACCAGTTCGGACAGCGCGGCCAGGGTCTCCTCGATCGGCGTGACCGGGTCCGGCACGTGCAGCTGGTAGAGGTCGATCCAGTCCGTGCCGAGCCGGCGCAGGCTCGACTCGACCGCCTTGCGGATGTACCGCCGGGAGCCGCGCACGCCCCAGTCCGGGCCGTTGTCGCCCTTCATGTCGCCGCCGAACTTGGTGGCGATCACCACCTCGTCGCGCCGCTTGCCGAGCGCCCCGCCGAGGATCTCCTCGCTCGATCCCTGCTCGCCGCGGTAAACGTCGGCGGTGTCGAACAAGGTGATGCCGGCGTCCACCGCCGCGTTCACCACGGTGTCCGCCCGGTCCGCATCGATGCGGCCCCCGAAGTTGTTGCAACCCAGCCCGACCACACTCACGGTCAGGCCGGAGTCGCCCAGCTGGCGGTACTCCATGTCGGTCATGGGCAAACTGTATCGATGCCTCTGCCGGACCGTTGGGCGACCGCATAGAGTGCTCGGCATGCCGAGCCTTACCGTCGATGGCGCCCGCACCAGGGCCGCCGCGCTCACCGTCCACTCGTACGACGTCGACCTCGACCTGACCCGGGGCGACCGGACGTTCGGGTCGACCACCAGGATCGTCTTCTCCGCCGCCGCGCAGACCACCTTCCTCGACGTCAGACCCGACGAGCTGGTCTCCGTGACGCTGAACGGGACGCCCGTCGACGTCGCCGCGCTCGACGACGGCCGGCTGCCGCTGACCGGCCTGGCCGCGGAGAACGACCTGGTCGTGGTCGCGTCGATGCTGTACTCGAACGACGGCGAGGGCCTGCACCGCAGCGTGGACGCCGCCGACGGGCTGACCTACCTGTACGCGATGTCCTTCCTCGACGCGGCGCCCCGGATCTTCGCCTGCTTCGACCAGCCGGACCTCAAGGCGCCGTACAAGGTCAGCGTGACCACGCCGCAGGAGTGGATCGTGCTCGGCAACGGCGCCGCCACGCAGGTCTTCCCGGGCCGCTGGGAGCTGACCGTGACCAAGCCGCTCTCGACGTACTTCGTGACGCTGGTGGCCGGGCCCTACCACCAGATCCTCGGCGAGCACGACGGCATCCCGCTCGGCCTGGTCTCGCGGCAGTCGCTGAAGGAGGCCCTCGACCGGGAGGCCGAGGACCTCTTCACCGTCACCGGCCAGGCCTTCGACGAGTTCCACCGGCTGTTCGGGTACCGGTACCCGTTCGGTGAGTACCATCAGGCGTTCGTGCCGGAGTTCAACGCCGGCGCGATGGAGAACCCGGGCTGCGTGACGTTCCGCGACTCAATGGTGTTCCGGTCCGCCGTGACCGATGGCGAACGCAGCAGCCGGGCCCGGACCGTGGTGCACGAGATGGCGCATCAGTGGTTCGGCGACACCGTGACCATGCAGTGGTGGAACGACCTGTGGCTGAACGAGTCGTTCGCGGAGTACATGGCCCACCGGGTCTCGACCACCGCGACGAAGTACACCGACAACTGGATCGACTTCGCCTTCATCCGCAAGTGGTGGGGCCTGCAGGCCGACCAGCGGTCGTCGACGCACCCGATCGCGGCCGACGCGGTGAAGGACGCGCTCGCCTCGCTCGACGACTTCGACGGCATCTCCTACGCCAAGGGCGCGGCCGTACTCAAGCAACTGGCCGCCTACCTCGGTGACGACGTGTTCCTCACCGGCGTCCGCGCGCACATCACCTCGAACGAGTTCGCCAACGCCACCTTCGCCGATCTGGTCGCGAAGTGGACCGAGGCCGGCGCCGTCGGTCTCGAGACGTGGGCGCAGAACTGGCTGCGGACTCCCGGCGTCGACACGATCAGCGCCGAGCGGACCGCGACCGGCATCAAGCTCCGCCGCAAGGCACCCGTGGACCACCCGGCAGTCCGGCCGCACCAGCTCACGGTCGGCGGGTACGACGAGTCCGGGAACGGCGTCTCCGTACCGGTCCTGCTCGACGCCGACGAGGTCGAGGTGGAGCTCGACCCGTCCGTGGCGGTCGTCGTGCCGGATGCCGCAGACGACACCTGGGCCAAGATCCGGCTCGACGCGGACAGCCTCGCCAAGCTGTCGGTGGTGCTGCCGAAGATCGAGGACGGCGTCACCCGGGCGGTCGTGCTGAACAGCATCCGCGACGCGGTCTCCGACGGGGAGCTCGACCCGCGTCTCGGCTTCGACGTACTGCGGGCGGCGCTGGCGCACGAGACCAGCGACATCGCCGTGGCGACGATGGTCGGCTGGGCCCACACCCACCTGCTCGGGATCTACCTGCCGTACGAGCCGTACCGCGGACAGCTGGCCGAGGTGGTGACCGGGCGCCTCAGCTCTACTCCGTCAGGTACCAGCCTGCAGCTCGCGGTGGTTCGGAGCGTCGTTCGGCTGACGGACGACGTGGAGCTGCTGAAGGGCTGGCTCGCCGGCGTCGACGTACCGGAAGGTCTCGCGATCGACGCCGACCTGCGCTGGCTGATCACACTGCGGCTGGCTCGCCTCGGGGCGATCGGCGATGCCGAGATCGACGCGGAGCTCGAGCGGGACAACTCGTCCGAGGGGATCGTGCACGCGACCCGCTGCCGGGCCGCCCTGCCGACCGCCGAGGCCAAGGAACGCGCCTGGGCCCAGATCATGACGGACGAGGACCTCGCGAACTACGAGCTGTACGCCGCCTGCGAGGGCTTCTGGCAT
The DNA here is from genome assembly GCF_004345365.1 of Kribbella sp. VKM Ac-2568. GTDB lineage: Bacteria > Actinomycetota > Actinomycetes > Propionibacteriales > Kribbellaceae > Kribbella > Kribbella orskensis. The sequence continues at coordinate 61,903 of NZ_SLVF01000013.1, read as the reverse complement.
CCCACCCAGGTCAAGCTGACCGCGCCGTACGTGCAGCGGTTCTTCGACGAGATCGCCGGGACCGAGAAGCTCCGCACCGGCTGGGTCGTCGCCCAGAGCGCCGCGCTGGCCTTCCCGGTCTACAACATCGACGAGCGAGTGACCCGGTTCGCGGCCGACCTGGTCGCCGACGAGTCGGTCTCGGCCGGCATCCGGCGCTCGGTCGGCGACCGAGCCGACGACCTCAAGCGAGCCCTTGCGATCCGGGCCGCGTACGGCGGGAACTGACCGGTTTCGAGGGTCTCGGAGTCGCCGTCACACCGGGTTGTGACTAATGTGACTGGTGTGACGACAAGGACCCTTCTGAGCAGGCAAGATGTGATTTTGTGACGTAACCTCCACAATGACCGCCGGGCACGGCGCGCCGGTCTTGGTCGAGGCGTACGTATCGGGAGAGACTGTCGAGAACCGCACAGGAGAACAAAGGCAATGCGCGAGGCGAGGCTCGTTGGCCTGAGCCAGGATGGCAAGCAGATCATCCTGGCGATGGCAGAGACGGGTGAGGAGTTCGCCATCCCGGTCGACGACCGGTTGCGTGCGGCCCTGCGCGGCGACCGTGCCCGACTCGGCCAGCTGGAGATTCAAATGGAGAGCGCGCTCCGCCCACGAGACATCCAGGCTCGGATCCGAGCCGGCGAAAGTCCCGAGGCGGTTGCTGCCGTCGCCCAGATGCCGATGGAACGCGTGATGGCGTTCGCCGGTCCGGTGCTGGCCGAGCGCGACCACGTCGCGAGCCTCGCCCAGCGCGCGTCTGTCCGCCGTCGTGGCGGCGGCGACGCCCCGACCCGCAACCTCGGCGCCTGGGTGACCGAGCGCCTCCGGATGCGCCAGGTCGACCCGGCCTCGGCCGAGTGGGACGCCTGGCGTCGCGACGACGGCCGCTGGGCCGTCCGCGTCTCCTACTTCGCCGAGGAGAACGACGAGAAGATCGCGATGTTCGCGTACGACGCCCCGGGGCGCTACGCGGTGCCGGACGACGACGAGGCGCGGTGGCTCGTCGGCGAGCAGGCCCAGGTGATCGCGCCGCCGAGCGAGCGTCGCCTGACCGCGGTGGCAGATTTCGACCTGAGCCTGGCGCCGGACCACGGAGCGGACAGCTACGAGGCCGGCTTCGAGGACACGATCAGCCTGCCGCGCGGTCGCGGCCAGCAGGCCGATCGCGACGCGAACCGTGACACCGGTCGTGGGTTCGGCCGGGAGGCCGCTCCCGAGACCGGCCGCGGCTTCGGTCGCGAGTCGGGTCGTGATGCCGGTCGTGACTCGGGTCGTGATCATGGGCGTGACTATCGGGAGTCGGCGCGGGATGCCGGCTTCGGCCGGGATGGCCGGGACGCGTCGCGGGACAGCGGGCCGCGCCGGGTGCACTCGGTGCCGAGCCCGGACGAGGAGCCGACGCTGATCGACGTACCGGCCGAGCAGCCGCCGGCACTGCGCCCCGCAGGACGGGCTGTTGAGCGGCCGGCTCAGTTGCCGGTCGAGGCCTCTGCGGGCGCGCCGCCGGAAGAGCGTGCCGCCGCACCCGAGAACCGCTTCAACGAGCGGCGGATGACTCCTCCGGTCGAACAGCGCCAGCCCGAAAAGCGTCAGCCCGAGCAGCGTCAGCCTGAGCAGCGGGAAGCGCCACGTCCCGCTGATCCCCGTCCGGCTGAGCCGAAGCGGGAGGCTCCGCGACCGGCCGACCCACGGCAGCGCGCCCCCAAGCCCGCCGACCCGCGCCCCCACGCGCGTCCCGAGACTGAGCGCCCGGCCGAAGCTCCCCCAGCGGCTGCCGCGTCCGACGAGCAGCAGACCGCTGACCAGGCGTCTGCCGCCGAGCCCAAGAAGAAGCCGGCCAAGCGCGCCTCCAAGCGCGCCAGCGTGCCGAGCTGGGACGAGATCATGTTCGGCAAGAAGGCCGACTGAGTCAGGCCCAACTCTTGGCCTCGGCGATCACCGCCGAGGCCAACTGTGCTGTCTGGTTCGCGAGCTGCTCGGGTGTCGAGGGGCGGCCGTTGTCCAGCCACCAGGTGATCGCCTGCACGAACATCGCCCCGACCAGCGTCGGGACCAGCTCGCCCGACGGCTTCGGCGGAAGATGCTCCGACACCATCGTCGCCAGCGACGCGCGCATTCTGGTGGCGAACCACGGACTGCCCTTCTTGCCCAGCAATGCGCCGTACAGGCGTTCGTAGCGGGCGACGTGTTCGAAGAACGCCGCCCAGCGCTCCAGCGGTGGTCGTTCCGCGCCGTCCGTCATCGTGCCCAGCAGCGCGGCCATCGCCTCGTCGAAGATCTGCTCGACCAGCTGGTACTTGTCGCGGTAGTTGCGATAGAAGGCAGCCCGGCTGACCATCGCCCGCTCGGTGATCTCGCCGACGGTGAGGCGATCGAACCCGCGCTCCTCGATCAGCTCGACCAGCGCCTCGCGGAGCAGTTTGCGGGTGCGGCGCACTCTGACGTTCTCCGATGACTGAGACATTTCCGGCTCCTTGTCCCGATCGGGACACCTCGGCGGTTCTGAGACTGGTTGCGCGCCGGGTGACGACGGCAGGGTTGTCCTAGACATATTGCCCGAACTGAGACAACCTGTCTCGCTGAGGAGAACGATGAGCACGACGACGATGCGCGCGGTGGAGTACACGAAGTACGGCGCCGCGGACGAACTCGCAGTACGAACCGTCCCGAAGCCGGAGCCCAGGAAAGGCCAGGTTCTCATCCGGGTCCACGGCTCGAGCGTGAACCCGACCGACCTGCAGATCCGCTCCGGCAAGCTGCGGATGATGACAGGGCGCCGCTTCCCGAAGCGGATCGGCCTGGACTTCGCCGGCGAGGTTGTAGCGGTGGGTTCAGGGGTGAGCGACCTCGCGGTCGGGCAGCGGGTGTGGGGATTCCTCGGAGAGGTGTCGGGTCGCACCGGTGCCGCCGCCGAATTCGTCGCGGCCAAGGCGACCGCCGTCAGTCTGGCGCCGTCCTCGATCGAACTGGTGGTGGCCGGTGCGCTGCCAAGCGTCGGCGTGACCGCACTACGCGCGGTGCGTGATGTGCTGAAGGTCAAGGCGGGCGAGCGGCTGCTGGTGGTCGGCGCGAGCGGCGGCGTAGGCAGCACCGCGATCCAGTTGGCTTGTGCGTTGGGTGCTGAGGTCACGGCCGTCTCCAGCGCCCCCAATCACGCCTTCTGCCGCGAACTCGGCGCAAGCCACGTGGTCGACTACACGGCTCCGGGTCGGCTGAGCGGCCAGTTCGCTGCGATTCTCGACTGCCACGGCTCGTCGCTCAGCACCTATCGCCGGCTACTTCGCCGCCGCGGGCGAATGATGAGCACTGCCGCGAGCGGAATGGCCTACGCGATGCTGTCGACGATCCTTCCGGGGCCCCGGGTCCGGGTGATGATGGCGCGCTCACACCGCGAGGTGCTGGCCGCACTCGCCGAGCACGTCGACCAAGGTGACCTCCGGCCGGTGGTGGAGGCGGTCTATCCGCTGGCGGGGGTCGCGCGAGCCCATCGGGAGGCCGAGACAGGACACGCGCGCGGAAAGAAACTGATCGCCGTCCTCGGCTGAACTGCGCCGGCACCTCTCGGTCGGGTCGAAGGGCACGACGTGGTCCAGGTCAGTGTGGTCGATGGTTCACTACGGACAGGCGTCTCAGATCGCGGTCGGTGTTTGGCAGGGCGGGAGGTCTCTGCCATCATCTTCCGCATGCGTATCTCGCTGTGTTGTCGCTGCTGTTGTAGCTGACGCGCGCCGTCTCGGCGCACGAGGCCCTGTCCATCCCAGGCCCGCCCGCCGACACCAGCACACACAGGATTCCGGATTCGCCGCAATGAACCTCTCTGCTTTCGCCGACCTGCTCGCGTCCCGTGGGCTGCGCCTGCTGCCCGGCTCCCACGCCGTCCCGGTCGAGCTCCTCGTCCAGTTGCCTGACGCAACGATCGCGCGCTTCACCGCTCGCGGCACCACGCTGCGCCTACGGCAGTACTCCCCCGACGCGCTGACCTCGATCGTGATCGCCGCCGAGTGCGGTTGCGGCGACCACCACCCCCGCACCGGCCCGAACCGCGTCACCCTCAGCACGTACGCCGTACCGCTGGTCGAGCACGTCCTCGACGGCGAGCTCCTCTTCGGTTGGCAGCACCACGAGGCCGGCGCCCTCCGCCTGCCCGACGCCTCCACCCACTTCTTCACCCTGCTCAACCAACTGACGGCATCCACCACCGGGGCCGCAGGCGTTGCGACCGAGGAGACCCGCACCCTCGTCGGCGTTGCCTGACCCCGGCGGTCCGCGATCACCCGCTCGGCGAAGGCGCATCAGACGCCGTTCAGGTAAGCGAGGACAGCCAGGACGCGACGGTTGTTGTTGTCGTCATCGGTGATGCCGAGCTTGCCGAACAGAGAAGTGGTGTGCTTGCTGATGGCACTCTCACTGAGGAAGAGCCGCCCGCCGATGGCCTGATTGGACAACCCTTCGGCCATCAGGCTGAGCACGTCGTGTTCGCGCTCGGTGAGCCGTTCGAGTCGCCGGTTCGACGGCCCGCTGGAGAGCAGCTTGGCGATGACGGCCGGGTCCATGGCGGTCCCGCCTGCGGCAACGCGTTCGAGCGCGTCGATGAACTGATCGGCGTCGAACACGCTGTCCTTGAGCAGATAGCCGATGGCACCCGTGCCGTCGGCCAGGAGTTCGCGGGCATACAGCTGTTCGACATGCTGGGACAGGATCAGGATCGGCAGGCCAGGCACTTCGCCACGGGCGGCCAGCGCTGCGCGCAGGCCCTCATCCGACTGGGTCGGCGGCATCCGGACGTCGACGACGGAAACATCCGGCCGCCACTTCAGCAGCGCCTCGAGCGTCTCGGGTCCGGTGGTCGCCGTCGCCACGACCTCGTGTCCGTAGGCCTCGATGAGGCGGACCATGCCGTCGCGCAGCAGGTAAAGGTCTTCGGCTACAACTATTCGCATGGCACCACCATCTTGACGCGGGTCGGACCGCCCACCGGGCTCGTGATCTCCAGGGTCCCGTCGAAGACCGCGAGGCGGCGGCGCAGCCCCGCGAGACCACCGTCGGCCGATGTCTCGGCACCACCCCGGCCGTTGTCCTCGACCTCGACCACGATGTCGGCGTCGTCCCGGGCGATGGAGATCCGCGCTCGGGTCGCCCGGGCGTGCTTGACGACGTTGGTCACCAGTTCGGCGACTCCGAAGTACAGGGCGGACTCGATCGGCGGGTCCAGGTGTAGCCGGCCGCCGGCGTCGACGCTCACGTCTAGCGGGAGATCCAGGGCAAGTGCGCGGACGGCGTCGACGAGCCCTCGCTCGTTCAGCACCGGAGGGCTGATTCCCTTGACCAGTTCGCGCAGCTCGGTCAGCGACATGGCGGCTCCGGCTCGCGCGTCCCGAAGCAGCGCTCTGGCCTGGCTGGGATCTGTTTCCATCAGCTTCTCGGCAGTCGCCAAGGAAAGCCCGAGTGCGACCAGGCGGGCCTGCGCTCCGTCATGCAGGTCCCGCTCGATCCGGCGGATCTCGGCAGCCTGCGCGACCGTCGTGTCTGCCCGCTGGGCCGTCAGCTCACCCACCCGGTCCGCCAGCATCGCAGCCGATGCCCCCAGGAAGCGGACGGTTACCGGCTCGACCGACCGCCAGGCGTAAGGGGCGGCGGCGATAGCCACGACCAGCCCGAGCACGGTCAAGGCAGCCGTCGATCGACTGAACCCGAGGACCGCTACCGCGATACCGGCAGGTGGGATGGCCGCAGGCACGCCCACGGCGATCGCGGCGATCCCTAGGAATCGCAGATCCCGCCAGGTCGCTGGATCGCGCCACCGGAGCCGCAACTCCTGGTCCTCGCGAGCTTCCTTGCTGGTACGCGAATAGGAGGTGCCGTTCCACCAGTACCCGGTGGACAGCTGGACGACCGGCGCGGCCTCCAGGTACCCGGGCGTGATGACGGTGCCTGTCCATCGTGCAACGAGGAAGCGGAAGATCCGGCAGATCGGACGCGACAGGGCGAACGTGGCGACAGAAGCCAGCACGAACAGCGGGATCCACGACCACGGGTTCGAGGCCCACCAGACCGCCAGCACCACGGCCCCAGCCCACACGACCGGCACCAACGTGCTGACGACCGTCGCCACGCACGCCCGCACGAACCCCACCCCTGCACTCTTCACCCACGAAGTCGCTTGTCGCATGTCTCCACTCTGCATCCCCCGATGCCCACGACCTGCCGGATCACCGCCGAAGTAGGCCTAGCCCCACCACACCGGCCGCCCACCCCTACTCCAGTGGGCGGGATGGGGTCGAGGTCGCGACGTAGGCGAGGCCGTCGTACTCCCGGGTCAGATGAGTTGGAGCGAACTGCATCTTGTAGGTCCAGCGAGACACGAAGGCCCCGTAACTGCGGAAGACGTGTGGTTCCTCGAGCCATCGCTTGACCGCGGTGGGCGCGCTCGCCGCGCTGCGGAGGTCGAGCAAGTGATCGCCCGCGTTGGCGGCGGCGAGCTGACCTTCGAGCGAGTTGAAGCCGCCGCGCTCGATCTCGTTCGAAACGACCGGGCCGTCCAGCTTGCCCGGCCACGGTCCGGGCCACAGTCTCCGCGCGCGGAAGAAGCCCGAGCCGAAGACCAGCGCCAGCGCGTAGTACTCCGATCCGAAGCGTTTCCGGAGGTGCCACCCCATCGGGTGGAGCTCCGCGGTCTCTCGGCTGGCTGCCAAGTGCCCGTTGTGCGCCCACACCGCAACGCGCTTGGCCGGGTCGTCGCCGACCAACCGGCCGACGGCGCCCGCCATGAAAGCGTCACGCGCGGCGAACACCGTCTCCGCCGGGTCGTCGTGCTGACGTGGCCGAGCGACCAGTTCGGCAGCCCGCACCAAGATCTCCGCGTGCAGCAGAACCTCCGCCGAGGCCTGCTCGCCCTGCAGGAATCCCAGCAACTTCTCCGCGTCCCGGACCACCTTTCGTTCCGGATCGGGAGCGGACCCGGGCGACGCGTCCCGCAGTGCGCCGAGCTTCGCGTCGAACTCCTCGAGCCAGTCCGCATCGGCGTGCGCGGCTCTCACCACGTCGACCGAGGTCGAGCAGCGCTGCGGATCGATGCCGGCGAATCCCACCTGCTCAGCGGCCGGGCGGCCCTCGTTGTAGGAGCGCATCCACTCGACCAGCGCGACGACCTCTTCGGTCCGCGAGGTCCAGAACCCCAGGCCGCTGACGACACTCGCCGCATCGCCAACGCCGTGCCGCACGTACGCGTCGACCGCGGGCGCGGCGGACTCGCTCGCCTCCATCGCGAGCACCGAGAACCCGAGCTCGGTCACCAGGTACTCGAACAGCCGGTGCTTCAGCTGGAAGAACTCCCGCGTCCCGTGGGTCGCCTCCCCCAGCCCGACCACCTGTACTCCGTCGAGCGCCTTCCCCAGCGGACGGAGATCGTCGACCGGAGCCCCGGCGACCACCCCCGCCAACGGCCACGCGTGCTCCGACAACCAGTTCCGTACCTCTGCCGAGCCCTCGTTCGCCACCGGGAGAGCCTATCCAGGCGGCCGAGTCACGCCGCCGCCACCACGCTCTTGAATTAGTAACACGCATGGTTTAATTTACACGCACGTTACCGCTGCGTGTGCGGCAGCTCACGTCCGGCTGCCGTCCCAGCGGTCCCTCGCTTGCTTCCGGCCCGCCACCTGGAGGTCCCCCGAATGACCCGACGCCTGCTGGCGGGACTACTTCCCGCCCTGCTGCTGACCGGCGTACTAGCCGCTCCGGCAGCTCATGCGGCCACCATGTATCCGAGCGGCGTCGGCGCCGATCTCGGCCCGACACCCACCACTCTCGGCGTTCAGCCCGCCGCCGGCGAGGACCCGGCCGGACTGCAGACCGGTACCGAGCAGGGCCGCACCTACTGGCGTACCAACCAGGCGGCGAACACCGGCTTCCTCTCGTTCGACGTCGACCGGGACTATGTCGAGGAGCTGAGCACCGACGACGTCGTGGTCACGGTGACCTACCTCGACAGTGGCACGGGCACGCTCGAACTCCAGTACGACGCGGCCGCCGATCCCACCGCGCGAGCCGATGACGTGCAACTGAAGAACACCGGCCTTTGGCAGACCGGGACCTTCGCGCTGGCGGACATCGGGTTCACCGACCGCCTGGGCGGCGCGGACCTGCGCCTGTCCGGCAGCGGCGACATCACCGTTGCCGGACTGCGCATCAGTACTGCGGGCGCGTCGGTCGACCTCGGTGCGAACCCGGTCCAGAACGGCATCACTCCACGGGCCGGCGACCGCCCCGAGAACCTCGTCACCGGAGTACAGGACGGGCGGCCGTACTGGCAGACCGACCGGACGGCGCCGTCGCCGGGCACCAACTTCCTGTACATGAACGTGTCCGACACCTACCTGTACGACAACCGGAGCCTGGTGCTCGTCAGCATCGACTACTTCGACGAGGGCAACGGCCAGTTCGGACTGCACTATGACTCCCCCGGCGAGACGATCCCGGAGAAGTTCAAGAACTCCGAGGTGGTCAGCTACGGCGACACCAAGACGTGGAAGACGTACACGTTCGCGCTGAACGACGCGGTGATGATGAACCGCTCGAACGGCTCGGATTTCCGGATCCACATCGGCAACGGCGCGGCCGACCTCAAGGTCGCGGCCGTCCGGGTCGCGAAGGTGGCCACGGTCGTCGACGTGACCGAAGGTCTGGTCGACCTGATCGACGAGGCCGCGCGGGTGCAGAAGGCGGCGCGCGAGGGAACGCGCGACGGCCAGTTCCCGGTTGGCAGCAGGGTTGCCTTCCTCCAGGCGATCGATGACGCCCGAGCAGTCGCGGCCACCCCCGGCGTGACGGACGTCCAGGTCAAGGCGGCTCTCACCACGCTGCAGTCGAAGCTCGATACCTTCACCGCCTCCGTGGTCGACACCAACTTCGCAACCGCCGGTACTGCGAGTGCCAGCGGCTGGAGCGACGCGGCCAAGGCGAACGACGGTGACCACGAGAGCGCCTGGACCAGTGGCGCGGGCGACTCCTGGCTGCAGGTCGACCTGAAGAAGCCGCGCTCGGTGAATGACGTCCGGGTGGAGTGGGGTCAGACCTCCTCCCCCGACTACACCGTCCAGGTGTCCAACGACGGCAGCAAGTTCACCACGGTCGGCCAGACCGGCTCACCCGGCGCCAACCAGTTCAGCAAGACCCGCTTCGCCACCACCAAGTCGCGGTACGTGCGGGTGGCGATGACCGGCGCCGACACCTTCGTCGTCAAGGAGCTCGAGCTCCGTGAGTCCCCGGTCGTCACGCCGCAACCGACCTTGGTGAGCACGGTGAATCCGACCGAGGACGGCGTGGTCGCCGACTTCGACGCCACGAGGTACGGCGCGGACCGCAGCGGTCAGAGGGATTCCACCAAGGCGATCCAGAACGCGATCTACGCCTGCCAGGACGCGGGCGGTGGAACCGTCTGGCTCCCGGCCGGCAAGTACCTGGTCAAGGACACCCTCGAGGTGCACGCGTTCTGCACCCTCCGCGGCGACCGTCGCGACCCGGACACGACCGGTCCCGGCCAGAACCACGGCGACTACGGCACGGTGGTGATCGCGGATCTTGCCTCGGGCAACGACGGACCGTCCCTGTTCCGGATCGGCGGGTCGGCCGGCGTGATCGGCGTGACCACCTACTACCCGCGGCAGAGCGCGACCCAGCCGGTCCCCTACAACTACACCTTCGAGATCCCCGGCGGCGCCTGGATCGGCAACGAGAACTACATGATGGCCACCGTCTCCGACGTCACGATGCTCAACTCGTACCGCGGTATCGGCATCAGCACGATGCCGAACGACCGGGGTTCCGCGCCGAGCTCCGGCCAGGTGCACGAATCGTCGACGATCCGGAACATCCGGGGAACCGCTCTCTTCGAGGGCGCCCGGGCCTACAACGGCGCCGACGTCGGCACCTGGGAGAACGTGACCTTCAGCAACAGCTACTGGGCCTCCGCCCCGAGCACCTACAAGCCGCCGTCCCGCGCGGCGCTCGACGGCTGGACCCGCGCCAACGGCACCGGGCTCGTGCTCGGCGACCTCGAGTGGGACCAGTTCCACCAGACCACGCTGTCCGACTACAAGGTGGGCATCCACGTGGTGGCGGGTCAGCGGGCCCAGTTCACCGGCAGCTTCCTGCAGCCCGACGTACGCCGTACCGACGTGGCTCTCAAGGTCGACGTGATGGACGACCGGTGGGGTATGACGGTGGCCGGCGGCCGGATGGAGGGCAGCGCGGGCGCGATCGAGAACAACTCGCGCGGCTACGTGAAGATCACCGGCACAGAAGTCCAGGGAGCGCTCTCCGGCATCGTCCACAGGATGGCCGGCGCAGCACCGACCTACACCCAGCAACCGCTGCCCGCTCCGGCCCGGAAGACCCTGTACGTCGCGGCGGCGCCGCATGGCGTCGGGTATCTCCCCGCGGCTGACGCGACGGGCTCGATCCAGAAGGTGCTCGACAACGCCGGCCGCGCCGGAGGCGGCGTCGTCTACCTGCCGGCCGGGTGGTACCGGATCACCAGCCACCTCCGGGTCCCTGCGAACGTCGAGCTTCGCGGCGCGTCCGCAGTACCGAACCGGGACCAGGGCGGCGCGAGCGGCGGCACCGTGCTCCAGGCGTTCGAGGGACGAGCCACCAAGGCACCCGACTCCGCCACGGCGCTCGTGACGCTAGACGGCCAGCAGGCCGGGCTCCGCGGTCTCCGGGTGTTCTACCCGGAGAACAACCCAGGATCCGCCGAGGGTGTCGTCGCCTATCCGTACGCCGTTCGCGGCAAGGGCGCGCAGACCTATGTGATCAACGCGGGCTTCCCGAACGCGTGGAACGGGATCGACCTGACCACCTACCGCAACGACGGGTTCGTCGTCCGCAAGGTGGCCGGCGCCTTCTTCGACCACGCGATCGCCGTCGGCCGCAGTACCGGCGGGCGGATCGAGGGCGTGCTGTCCAACGGCAACGCGGTCACCCGGGTCGGCTACCAGCAGCCGAACTGGATGAACGAGGGCAGCATCTTCGAGCTCGTGATCGACAAGTACATGCGCAAGACCGCCAAGATCGTCACCGTCGACGGGGCCACCAGGCTGACCTTGTTCAACGTCTTCGCCTACGGCTTCCACGACGGGCTGGTGGTCAACGACGGCCAGGTCGACGCCTTCAACCTGGGCACCGACAACCTCGGCGAGGGCGGCTTCACCGTCAAGGTGGTCAAGGGCGACGTCGAGGCGACCAACCTGGCCCGCTACAACGGCGCCACCAGCACCGGGCCGGTGACGCTGCACAACGTGATGGTGATCAACGTCGTCCAGCGCGGCGTCTCCGTGGCGGCGGTCGGCAACGGCACGGTGAAGATCGCGGGGAACGAGTCCGAACCCGGCACGTACGAAGTCGGCGCGCAGGTGACCGTGACGGCCACGCCTGAATCGGATAGCGTTTTCCAGAACTGGACCGTGAACGGCGAGATCGTCTCGACCGAGCAGTCGTACACCTTCACCGTCACCGCGGACCAGGTGCTGACGGCGAACTTCACGGCCAAGTAGCGAAGAAGCGACGAAAGGGCGAGATGTCTGACTCGACGAACAACCACCAGGTCGCCATCGTGGGCTGCGGCATCATCGGGCGCACCCACGCCGACACCATCGCGGCGCGACCGGACGCCATCGTGACCGCCCTGGTCGACGGTGACGCCGCCGCCCGAGAGGCGCTGGCTGCCAGGCTGAAGGAGGCCGGGCAGCCGGAGCCGAAGGTGTACGACGACCTGACCGCGACCCTGTCGGGATCGGATATCTCGCTCGTCGCGATCTGCACGCCGAGCGGAACGCACGCCGCGCTCGCCGAGCAGGCGCTGAACGAGAAGAAGCACGTTGTCATCGAGAAGCCGCTCGACGTCGACCTGATCCGGGCCCGCCGCCTCGGCGCGGCGGCCACCCGGGCCGCGAACCACGGAGTGATCTCCTCGGTGATCAGCCAGCACCGGTTCGACCCGGGGAGTGCTCTCGTCTCCCGGGCCATCCGGGACGGGCGCTTCGGCCAACTCACCTCGGCCGTGGCGACCGTCGCCTGGTGGCGCAGCGACGAGTACTACGCGTCCGCCGGCTGGCGCGGCACCTGGGCGCAGGACGGAGGTGGCGCGCTGATGAACCAGGGCGTGCACACCGTCGACCTGCTGCTGTGGTTCATGGGCCGGCCGGTGAGCATCCAGGCGCAGGCACTCCGCGCCGCGCATCACGCGATCGAGGTCGAGGACACCGTGGTCGCCACGCTGACCTTCGAGAACGGGTCTGTCGCCACCCTGCACGCGACCACGGCGGCCTTCCCCGGCGGGCGCACCCGGGTCTCCGTGCACGGCACTCAAGGAGGTGCCGAGCTCGAGGACGACGTGCTGCGCCGCTTCAACGTCGACGGCTCGAAGGACGAGGTGCCCGTGGAGGCGGAGAAGCCGGGCGGCCACGTCGCGCAGTACGAGGACATCTTCAGTGCCATCGACAGCGGCGAGCAGCCCGGGATCACCGTGCACCACGCGATCGAGGCGCTCGCCACCGTCCGCGCCGTTTACATCGCGTCCACCCTGCAGCGCCCGGTCAAGTTCATCGACGTCCTCGAAGGCCGTTACGACGACGTCGAGGTCAGCCGCGGTATCCGCCTCCCACCGGCCTGACTCAGCCGTCGGTGTCGAAGGCCGCCTGGTGCCGGCGAATCTCCCCATGGTGATCGGCGGACCAGGCGGCCAGCGCCAGGACGGTGGACAGGAGTGACCCGCCGAGCTCGGTCAGCGAGTACTCGACGCGCGGCGGCACCTCGGCGTACGCGGTCCGGTCCACCAGACCCATCCGTCGCAACTGCTTCAAGGTGAGCGTAAGCATCCGCTGCGAGATCCCGGGGATGGCATCGGCCAACTCGGAGTAGCGGGTCGGCCCGTCGGCGAGAGTCCCGATGATCAGCACGCTCCACTTGTCGCCGACCAGGTCCAGCACCTCCCGGATGAAGTCGGCGTCCAGGTCGTCCCAGTGCGAGCACGGACCCGGCACCCGCTTGACGTTCGCACGCACGTTCGTCCGCGCCGTCCGGACCTCTGCCATGTCCGTGCCACCTCTCCCCACGCACATGAATGTGCCTTTTGTATGCCTCCGAAACTATCGCACAATGGGGCTACGAACACAAAGTAAGTTTTGGAGAGGTCATCATCATGAAGATCGAGTTCTGGTCGGACATCATCTGCCCGTACTGCGGCCTGATGGACCACCGGCTGCACCTGGTCCAGGAGCGGTTCGGGCACGACCTGGAGATCGTCCACCGTTCCTTCCAGCTGCATCCGGACCTGCCGCGGGAGGGCATCACCCAGCGCGACCTGTTCGCGGCGGCCGGGGTGCCGACCGAGGCGGGCGTCCGCACGATCCGCCGGATCGAGGAGTCCGCCGGGGCCGACGGACTCACGCCGTACCACGCGCTGGACCGCACGCTCGGCCCGACGGACTACGCGCACGAGTTGCTCGCCTACGCCACGGACCAGGGGCGCGGCAACGAAATCTGGTCGGCCATGTTCCGAGCGCACTTCGGCGAGCCACGCGCGCTCTGGACGGTTGACGCCGTACTGCGGTTCGCGGGCGAGGTCGGTCTGGATGGAGCGGCCGAAGCCCTCGGCAGCCGGCGGTACCGCGACCGGGTGCAGGCAGACCAGCGGGAGGCCGAAAGCCTCGGCGCCCAGGGAATGCCGTTCATCGTCCTGGACGAGCGCTACGCGATCCCCGGCGCGATCGGCACCGAGGACCTGTTCGCGGCGGTCACGAAGGCCTGGGCCGAGCACACTCCCAAGCTCTCAGTCATCGGCGGCGCCGAGGGCGTCTGCGGTCCCGACGGTTGTGCGGTCACATTCACCTAGGCCCATTGGTCAATGTAGGTAGTCACCTGCCTGAGGCCTGTCACATCTTCCGCGTTCTGTCAGTCAGACAGGTGACCGACAAACGCGGAGGATGGCGATGATCGACGAGAGTGTCTGGCTGGCGGAGCGGTTCGAGGAGAAGCGTGCCCATCTACGGGCCGTCGCCTACCGCATGCTCGGCTCGGCCGCCGAGGCCGACGACGTGGTCCAGGAGGCTTGGATCCGGCTCAACCGCTCCGACGCGACCGAGATCGACAACCTCGGCGGCTGGCTGACCACGGTCGTCGCCCGGATCTGTCTGAGCCAGTTGCAGAGCCGGCGGTACCGCAGCGAGGAGCCTCTCGAGGAAGCACCGCCCGGCCTCAGCCCGGTCGACCCGGAGCGGGAGGTCCTGCTCGCGGACTCGGTCGGCGCGGCCTTGCTCGTGGTACTGGAGACGCTGACCCCGCCCGAGCGCCTCGCGTTCGTGCTGCACGACCTGTTCGCCGTGCCGTTCGAGGAGATCGCGCCGATCGTCGACCGTAGTCCGGCCGCGGCGCGGCAGCTCGCCAGCCGGGCACGTCGGCGGGTGCAAGGGCGAACCGCGGTCGTGGAGCCCGACCAGGTCGTTCAGCGCGAGGTGGTCGACGCCTTCCTGGCCGCCGCGCGCGGAGGCGACTTCGAGGCGCTGCTCGCCCTGCTCGATCCCGAGGTGGTCGCGCGCACGGACCAGGCCGGGGTATCGCGCGAGATCCGTGGTGCGGTCGCGGTGGCGAGTGGCGCTGTCAGCGTCTCCGCGGCGGCCGGCACGTTGGCGTACCCAGCCCTCGTGGACGGCAAGGTCGGCTTCCTGGTCGCTCCGGGTGGGCGGCTGCTGCGGGCGATCCGCTTCACCATCGACGGCCGCAAGATCCGCGAGATCGAGGTCATCAACGACCTCGAGCGGCTGCAGACCCTGGAGCTGACGGTGTTGTGACGGGGGTTGTGATCAGATCTCACCAGGGGCGCGGGCGTTGAGGATCCGCTGGAAGAGATGGCAGTCGCGCCAGGCGCCGGCTATGTGCAGATAGTCCGGCGCGCTGCCGATCTGGACGAACCCGCACTTCTCCAGAACGCGCTGGGAGGCAACGTTCTCAACCAAGGTGCTCGCCTCGATCCGATGCAGCCGCAGCTCGGTATCAGCGAGCTCGGCGACCGTCTGGACCCCCTTCGTCGCCAGCCCGCGACCGAGCAGCTCCACGTCGACCCAGTAGCCGAGGCTGGTGCTGCGGAACGGGCCGGGCACGATGTCGGTCAGCGTCATCGCGCCGACCACCCGGTCCTCCGAGATCATCAGCCACGGCACGACCTGGCCGTTCTTGTACCGCTCCAACTGCGCCTGCAGCCGCTCCTTCTGACCAGCCTCGGTGAACCACCCTTCCGAGCGGACCGGTTCCCACGGCGCGAGGTGGTCACGGTTGCGCACTTGTGCGGCGGCGAAACCGGCTGCGTCGTCCAGCGTCGCCACCCGGAGCAGAACGTCGGGTGCAAGAGAGCGTTCGAGAGTCACTTCGGCAGCCTACGAGCCTGACTCGATCCACCCACCCGTGGGGTGAAGGCGTCGTGGAAGATCGTCGAGGCGGCGCCGACCGCGGCCGCGTCGGCCTGCAACATCGACTCCTCCACCGCGACCGTCCGGGTGCCTCGCGCGATCGGGTGGGAGTTGACCGCCCGATCGATCTCGGCGAGGAACACGTCGGCGATCTCCTTCTCGAACGCCGGCCCACCCAGCACGATCAGGTCGATGTCGAGCAGATCGACCAGTCCGACGGCCCCCTGCGCGATCACCGAAGCGACCTGGGTGACCGCCCGCTGAGCTGCCTCGTCACCATTCGCGGCGGCCTTGCAGACGGCCTTGTATCGCTTCGCCTCGTCGGTCGCGGTCTTGTCGGTCTCCACATAACCGAAGCCCTCGGCGATGACCGGCAGCGAGGCGGTCGGGTTGCACTCGGCCATCATCCGCGGCCCGGTCTGCTCGTCCCACTCCCCCATCTTCAGCGCGCAGAGCTGGCCGAACTCGCCGGCGTTCGCGGTCCCGCCGCGGTAGATCGAGCCGTTCAGGATCAACCCGCTGCCGACACCGGTCCCGAGGTACAGGTAGGCGAAGTCGCGAGCGCGCGCCGACCGGCCGATCCACCGCTCACCGATCGCGGCGGCCGTGCCGTCCTTCTCCACCAGCACCGGGTGGTTGAGCTTCTGCTGCAGCAGTTGACGGATCTCCAGACCACGCCAGGCCGGCTGCAGCGGCAGGTCGAGCAGAGTGCCGTCGGCATTGATCGGCCCCGGTACCGCGACGCCGACGCCGAGCATCGAGGCGGCATCCACCTGGCTGATGCTCAGCGCCGCGGTGACCGTGGCGGCCGCGAGATCGACCAACCGCACCGCGTCCAGATCAGCGGCCAGGTCGACGGTCTCGCGCCGCACGATCGTGCCGTCCAGATCGACGACCGCGACGGTGAGCAGTTCGGGGTCGATGTGGATGCCGACCGCGTGCGCCGCGTTCGAGCGCAGCCGGACCGGAGTACGCGGCTTGCCGAGCCGCTCGGCGCGCTCCTGCGCCTCCTCGACCAGGAGGCCCTGCTGGAGCAGGATCCGCAGGATGCGCGACACCGACTGCTGGGTGAGCCCGGTCCGCCGGGAGATCTCCGTCCGGCTGATGATGCCGGCCAGCCGGATCGTCTCGATGATCACGGCCTCGTTGAAGGAGCCCAGGTCGTACTGGTTCGCACCCGAACGCGTCGGCTCGTCGAGCACCGCCGAGTCACTGTCAGGCGTGACCATCGCCCACCTCCCTGTTCTTGCTTTCCCCGTTTGACGACAATCCTTGGAGCCCCCCACGGCTAGCCGCGATGCTACCTACCGCGACCGCCCTTGGCGCTCAACTGCGCCGAGAAGTCAGGGTGCCTCCAAAGCTCCGTCGATCCGCCGTACGCCGGCCGCCCACTCGTCGTGGCCGGACAACTTCGCTGGATAACGGGCAGCGGCCTCCAGATCGACGTCGATCCCCCAGCCCGGCGCCTCGTTCGGCCGCAGCCAGCCGTCCTCGATCCGCAGCGTCCCGGGGAACACCTCGTGGATGGCGTCGTTGTAGATGTGGCCCTCCTGGATGCCGAAGGCCACCGAGCTCACGTCGAGCGCCACGTTGGCCGCGGCGCCGATCGGCGAGGTGTCACCCGGACCGTGCCACGCGGTACGGACTCCGCAGAGCTCGGCGAGGTCCGCGATCTTGCGGGCCGCCGTCAGGCCGCCGATGTCGGAGATGTGGGAGCGGATGAAGTCGACCCCGCCATCGCGGACCAGCCGTACTGCGTCTCCCATCGAGGTGGTGAGCTCGCCGACCGCCAACGGCACGGGCGAGGCCGCACGGACCTCCGGCAGCCGGTCCCAGTGCTCGGGCGCCAGCACGTCCTCGAGGAAGAACAACCGGTACGGCTCCAGCGACCGAGCCAGCAGCACCGCTTCCTTCGGAGTCAGCCGGGAGTGCACGTCGTGGAGCAGTTCGACGTTGTCCGGCAGGGACTGCCTGGCCGCGGCGAACAGGTCGGGCGTAGTACGGAGGTAATCGCGGGCGCTCCACCCGTTCCGGTACGGCGCGTCCGGGTACAGCGTGGCGAGCCGGGGTGCGCCGTATCCGCCGCCACCCGGGGTGGAGACCTGCAGGCGGACGTGGCGCCAGCCCTGCGCGACGAACTCCTTCGCCTGGTCGATCGTCTCCTCGATGGTGATGCCACCGGCGTGGATGTAGGTGTCGGCCGCGGCCCGGACCTTCCCGCCGAGCAGTTCGTAGACCGGCATCCCGGCGCGCTTGCCGGCGATGTCCCACAGCGCCTGGTCGATGCCGGAGATCGCGTTGTTCGTCACCGGGCCGCCCCGCCAGTAGCCGGAGAACCCGGCGAGCCGGACGAGGTCGCCGATGTCGCCCGGGTAGCGGCCGATCAGCAGCCGCGCCAGGTGCTCGTCGACGAACGTCTGCACCGCCTTCCACCGCTGCGTGAAGGTTGCACAGCCCAGGCCGTACAACCCCGGCTCGGTGGTGTCGATCTTCACCACCACCAGCGGGATCCCCTCCGGCGCGGTCACGATCGCCTGGACCGAACGGATCCGGACCTCGTCGCGGACCGGCCAGGGCTGGGCGAAGGTGGCGGGCGTCTCCTGCGGCATCAAATCTCCAGTTCGTGAGTGGGTAGGTCGAGCTCGTACTGCGCCTGGAATCCGAGCACGGTGCGCGCGGCGGTCAGGTCCATCGGTACCTCGCGCCCGACGAACCGCCGCAGCCGGGGCACACCCGGCGCGAAGGCGTCCAGCAGTATCTCCGTCTCGTACGGCGCGTTGGTGGTGTCCGCGGCGACGAAGAACGTGTGAGCTCCGGACAACGACGCGGTCAGCCCCAGCTCGATCGCGCGCGCCGCGTCGCGGGTGTCGAGGTAGCTCCAGCCCTCGCGGACACCGGCCGCCGGGTTCTTCGCGTGGCCGTCGGCCATCCGCTGCAGCACGTCGGCGGAATTCACGTGCGGGAAGCGGAACGACACGACGTCGATCCCCCACTGCCGCCAGGCCATCCGGCAGGTGTTCTCGTCGTTCTGCTTCGACAACGAGTACCAGTCGGCGACGTCGGAGGGGATCTTCTCGTCCAGCGGGTAGTAGGCCGGCCGGATGCCGTGCGGGTTGAACGGCACCCCGAACGCGTTGATGCTGCTGGCAACCACCGCGCGCTTGACGCCGAGCGCGCCCGCCTGGGCGAGCACGTTGAAGGTCGACACGACGTTGGTGCTGTAGACGTCGTACGGCGTACCGGCCGACGGGTGCGCGAGAGCGGCGAGGTGGACGACGAGATCCACGTCCGCGAGCGCGGCCGCGACGTCGTCCTCCGACCGGGTGTCGCCGACGATCACCCGGTCGGCCT
This sequence comes from Kribbella sp. VKM Ac-2568, assembly GCF_004345365.1. Classification (GTDB taxonomy): domain Bacteria; phylum Actinomycetota; class Actinomycetes; order Propionibacteriales; family Kribbellaceae; genus Kribbella; species Kribbella orskensis. Next base: position 43,061 of record NZ_SLVF01000013.1, on the reverse strand, counting down.
TGAGCTCGGGGTCCTCGACGATCGTCAAGGCCGTCACCAGAGACCCGAGCTCGGTCAGGTGACGCGTCGTGACGGAACCGATCCGCCCCGCAGCGCCCGTCACCAGCACCCGGCGCCCCGCCAATGGAGAATTCACTCCTTGATACCTCCCGACATCCCGACACCTCTGAGGAACTGCTTCTGGAATACCAAGAAGAGCACCACAGGGATGAGGACCGCCAGGAACAACGCGCTCATCTGCAGGGAGATCTCCGTGGTCTGTGCCACTCGCGGGAGCGCCACCGAGATCGGTTGCATCTTCGGGTCCGGCAGCACCAGCAGCGGCCAGAGGTAGTCCTTCCACGAACCGATCACGGTGAGCAGCGCGACCACCCCGATGATCGGCTTCGACATCGGCAGGATCAGCGCGGTGAAGAGCCTCAGGTTGCTCGCGCCGTCGATCCGCGCCGCCTCGATCAGCTCCCGCGGGATCGCGTCGAAGTACCGCTTCATCACCAGGATGTTGAACGCGCCGGCCGCCTGTGGCAGCCAGACCGCCCAGAAGGTGTTCTGCAGGTTGAAGCCCAGGACGGGCATCTTGAGGATGGTCAGATAGAGCGGGACCAGCGAGATCACGCCGGGCAGGAAGAGCGTGGCGAGCACGGCACCGGTGATCACCGGCCCCCACTTGGGCCGGAGCACGCTCAGCACGAACGCGCCCGTCGTACAGACGAACAACGTCGAGATCAGCGAGCCGATCGCGATGATCGCCGTGTTGCCCAGGTACGAGCCGATCTGCACCTGGTTCCACGCGTTCGGGATGTTCTGCCACTGGATACCGGACGGCCACAGCTGCATCGGGCCGCGGAGGATGTCCTGGCTGGTCGACAACCCGGACTTCAGCAGCCAGAGCAACGGCCCGACGCCGGCGACCACGACGCCGATGAACAGCAGCACCTCGATGACCGGCAACCCGTACTGGACCAGTGGCCGGCGCCGGTCGGCGTGCGAGATGATCCCTCGCTCCTGCGGTTCCGCCGTACGGCGTTTGCGTGTGGTGGCCGGGGCCGCCTCCTCCGGCGTGGTGGCGACCTGTTCTTCGATGATCGGGAGACTCGTCATGTCGTGCTCCAACGCCGGGTGAGGAAGTGGTACACGACCGACAGCACGCACAGCACCAGCGCGAGCAGCACGCTGAGCGCGGTGGCGGCACCGAAGTCGCCGTTGATGAACGCATACCGGTAGATCAGCAGCAGGATCGTGGTGGTCGCGTTGTCCGGACCGCCGCCGGTGAACAGGAACGGCTCGGTGAACACCTGGAACGTGCCGATCAACTGCAGCAGCATCATGATCAGGATGATTCCGCGGATCTGCGGGATGGTGACGTGCCAGACCCGCCGCCAGATCCCGGCGCCGTCCAGCTCGGCCGCCTCGTACAGCTCGTTGCGGACACCGGTCAGCGCGGCCAGGTAGATGATCGCGGTGGCGCCGGCACCGGCCCAGGTCGCCTCCAGCACGATCGCCGGCATCGCCAGGTCGGGCGAGTTCAGCCAGGCGAACGGCCCGATCCCGAACCAGCCGAGGACCGAGTTGAACAGCCCCGAGGTGCCGGGGTCGTAGAAGATCTTCCAGAGCAGGATCGCGACCACCGGCGGTACCACCGCCGGCAGGTAGGAGAGCACGTTGTAGAGCCAGCCGGTACTGCGCAGCTCGCTGATGAACACCGCCAGGAACAACGGCACCGGGAAGCCGAAGATCAGCGCGAGCAGAGCGAAGTACAGGGTGTTCTGGGTCGCCTGCGGGAGCTGCGGGTCGGTCAGCACATAGCTGAAGTTCGACCAGCCGACCCACTCCGGTGTGGTGACGAGGTTGTTCTTCTGGAAACTCAGCACCAGCCCGCGCACGATCGGGCCCCAGGAGAAGTACAGGAAGGTCAGCACCAGGGGCAGCGCGAAGACGATACTGCTCAGCCCGCCGGAGCGGAACCAGGTGGAAAGGCTCCGGCCGGACTGAGAAGCGGGGGTGCGGGTGAGGACAGCCATCGGACTACCGCGCCAGGCGGGCGTCGATCTTCGAAGCGGCGTCGGAGAGTAACTTGTCGATGTCCGCGTCCTTCTTGGTCAGCACCTGCTGCACGACCGGGTCGAGCAGCGCGTAGACCTCTTGCCCCTTGTTCGACGGCTCCGGCAGCAGCTTGAGCGTCTTGGTCGACTCGACGTAGCCCTTGAACTGTTCGACCGGCACGTTGTTGTAGGGCTCGCGCCACTTGTTGTACTGGTCGTAGGTCTCCTGGCTCAGCGGCGTGACGCCCGGCCGTCCGACGAAGCCCTTGTCCGCGATCGCGTCCTTGGCGTTCTGGATCGCCACCGTCTGGTCGGTGTACTTGTCGAACTCCTGCGACTTGATCCACTTCAGCGCCGCGACGATCTCGTTCTTGGTCGACTTCGGGTTGATCATCTTGATCGAGCCACCGGTCAGCGTGCCGAACGGGCCGCCGTCCTGCGGCAGCGCGCCCTCGCCGAAGTCGGCCGGCTTCATGCCGAAATTCTTCACGCACATGTCGTAGGCGTCCGGCGCCTGCATGATCATGCCGATCTTGCCGGCGGCGAAGTCCTGCCGGGCCTCTTCCTGGTTGTAGAGGAAGTTGGTGCCCATCGTGTTGTCGGTCCAGCGCATGTCCTTCAGCAACTGCAGCGCCTTCTTGGTCGGCGCGTCGTTGAAGGTGCTCTTCTTGCCGTCGTCACTCTGGACGGTGCCGCCCATGCTGTAGGTCATCGTGGTGAGCATCCAGCCACCGGTGTTGTCCTTGGTCAGCTGCGCGTAGCCGGCCTTGCCGGTCTTCTCGGTGATCTGCTTCGCGTACTGCCGGACCTCGTCCCAGTTGGTCGGCGGCTTGTCCGGGTCCAGGCCGGCCTGCTTGAACAACGTCCGGTTGTAGGCGAGTCCGACGGAGAAGGCCTCGAACGGCACGCCGTAGATCCGGCCCTTGTCGTCGGAGACCAGCTTGAGCGTCTCGGGGTTGAGATCCTTGGTCAGGTCGACCAGCTTCAGCTCGTCGGTGATGTCGGGCAGTTGCTTGTTCGGGATCATGTTCAGCGGCTCGGTGAAGCTGATGCTCATCACCGTCGGCAACGAGCCGCCGGCCACCTGGGCCTGGAAGGTCTGCGCGTCCCACTCCGTCTCGGTCGACTTCACCGTGATGTTCGGGTGCGCGTCCGTGAACTTCTTCACGTTGCGGTCGAACGTGGCGACGTCGGCCGGCTTGTCCGGCTTCGGCCGGTTCCCGACCGTGATCGTGACCGGAGCGTTCTCGTCGACCGATCCGCCAGTGGTCGCCGCGGGGGTGCTTCCGTCCGCACACGCTGCCGCGGTCAGCATCGCGGCTGCCGAGGTCAGGGCCACGACCAGCCTTGCCGTTCTCGTCATCGGAACTCCTCAGGTTTCCGCCCCCACCAGTGGGCGGTTCAGGGGTGTGGTCTGGGCCACAGAAGCCCAATTTCCGAGTAAGTTAAACCATGCGTGTTACTTTATCAATGGCAAGTTCGGTCACGGTTCGAACACCTCTCAAGTCCGTCCGCAGACGCGGGGAAACCGTTCGCCGCGGCTGCTGCCTGCGCTCTCGGCGCCTACTGGTCGAGCGCGCCCATCGGCATGTACTTCGGGGTCTGCTGGTCGCTGAGGAAGTCCACGAGCAACTGGTTCACGAGCCCCGGCTTCTCGATCGGGAGCGCGTGCGACGTGCCGGGTACGACGGCCAGCTGGGTGTCGGGAATCGCCTTCGCCACGGCCACGCTGTGCTCGATCCGCACCCCGTCGTCATCGCCCTGCATCACCAGCACCGGCATCGTCAGCGCCTTCAGCTCGGCCAGGTCGAGATCGGGCATCGTCAGCCACATCTGCGCCCACTTGTCGAACACGACCTGGAAGTGCTCCGGACCGTCCGGCGTCAACGGCTCGTACCGCGGCCGGAAGAGCGTGGTCAGCTCGGCGAGCCCTTCCTCCGTGAAGAGCGCGTCTCCCGCGGGAGTGGCGCCGTCACGGGTGAGCTCGGTCCCAATCAGGACGAGCTTCCGCACCAGCTCGGGCCGGCTCAGTGCCAGACGGGCAGCCACCTTGCCGCCGTCGCTCCAGCCGATCACGAACGCGGACCCGATCCCGAGGGCCGCCATGAATGCCGCGGTGTCTGCCGACATCAACTCCATCGTCACGGGTCCCTCGACGTCGGGCGACCTGCCGTGACCCCTGCGCTCGGGCACGTACACGCGGTACTGGCCGGCGAGGCCGCGGACCTGGGCGAGCCAGCTGTCGGCGGTTCCACCGCCGCCGTGCAGCAACAGCACCGGATCACCTTCGCCGTGCACCTCGTAGTACATCCGAACGCCGTCCGCGTCTACGTACTCGCCCATGCCGAACAACCTTCCGTCGCCGATCCTCGTCCGGGTCAGAGGGTACGTAATGTCGAAAAGGCGGCTCGGGGGTACGACGTACCGGGTGACAACGAATGCTCTGAGCAGGAGGAAACATGGCCGACGCGGTAGTGCACTTCGAGATCATCGGTAGCGACCCGGCCGGGTTGAGGAGCTACTACGGAGAGCTGTTCGGGTGGGAGTACAGCACCGACGACGCGGTCACCGAGGCGGTGTCGGAGCCCGGCAACTACGGGTTCGTCGACGGCACCACCACGGGTGACGGCAACGGACTGAACGGCGGAGTCGGCGGCGGCAAGAACCACTCACCCAAGGCGCTCTTCTACGTCGGCGTGCCCAACGTCGAGGAGGCGCTCCGGAAGGCGGAGGCTCTGGGTGGCACTCGTTTGATGGGTCCCGAAGGCGTGCCGGGCAAGCTGATCGTCGGGCAGTTCACCGACCCCGAAGGCAACCTCGTCGGCGTCGCCGGCCCCGCCTGAATCACCGGGCGGAGCCGCCTGAGTTGCCCGTGGTCAGCCGAAGCCGCGGACGCGGAACTGCATGACTCGGTACGGCCAACCGGCGTCCGTCTTCCACTGGCTGACCGACAGGTGCATATCGCTGAGAGTGGAGCCGGGGATGATGTAGCCGCCGTAGAGCTGAGCTACGTGGTTGTCGTCCTCTGCTCCCCAGGCGCCGCCGTAGATCAGGGTCTGGCGGTACGCCGTGTAGAGGTTCGAGGTCGGGGTGTCCATGATGATGCCGTCGATCCGGTAGTCGCCGGCGTTGAACCAGGTCAGCACCCACTTCCCGCCGAGCGGCCGCAGGCTCATCTCCCCGAAGCTGCCGGTCAGGATCGGCGTCGCGGGGTTGCCCCACGCCCAGACCCCGTCGCGGAACCCCCACGGCTGGTACGCCGCCGGGTTGGCGATCTGGTCGCTCCGCACCCGCTTCAGGATGTCGGCTTGTTCCGCTGGAACCCGGTCGAGTAGACGTAGACGTACCCGTCGTTGCCCTCGCCCCAGGTGAGCAGCTGGAACAGTCCGCCGTCGATGTCGCTCGGGAACTTCGCGCCGGTGTGGTACCAGCTGGCGCCGGAGTTGTCGCTGCGCCAGATCTCGGTCCACACCACGTTGCCGAGCCCCTTGTTCACCATCGCGTGCAGGTACATCGACCCGCCGAAGGTGATCACGTCCGACGGCAGCACGGTGGAGAACGTCGGGTTGTCGTGCGGGTAGTCCCACAGCTGCTGGGCGGCGGCTCCCCCGACCGCGCCGGACCACTTCACTCCCCCGGCCAGGTTCGTCGTGGTCGACCACAACGCCACCGGCGACCGCCACCAGCCGCCGCCGACCACCGGATTCTCGAAGGTGTCGCCGAACATGAACAGCATCCGCCCGTCGGGTGTCCGCACCGGGAATCCCAGATCCGTCGCCTGCATCCGGAACTGGTTCGTCAGCCCTGGGCCGGTCAGGTCGGCCACCTTGTTGGTGACCACGGCCTGGGTTCCACGGGTGGCCGCCTCAGCGGCTGCCGGTACGGCGAGCAGCGCGCCGGCGCCGACCGCGGCCTTCAGGAAGGTGGATCGGCTGAGTGTCGGTTGGGGTGGCATCGTGACTCCTCGGGGGCGTGGGAAATCGATTGCCCACGACCTTGGCCGAGGCGTCCGGACAAGTCAAGAAGTCCCAGCGCCCGCAGCGGGGCCGCCTTCGATCCTGATCGAAAGGTCAGCGACCCGTGATCGCAAGGTCAGCCCTCTGATCGAAAGGTCAGTCCTTGCCGGTGGCGATCGGCCGCGACGGGTCGGTGATCCACTCGGACCACGAGCCGACGTAGACGGGTGCGTGTACTCCGGCGATCTCGAGCGCGAGCGCCTCGTGCGCGGCGGTGACCCCGGACCCGCAGTACACGCCGGTCTCGCCCTCGGCGGAGACACCGAGTCCGGCGAAGCGTTCGCGGAGTTCCTCGGCGGGGAGGAAGTGGCCGGTGGCATCGACGTTGGCGGTGGTCGGGGCGTTGACCGCGCCCGGGATGTGTCCGGCGACCTTGTCCATCGGCTCCACCTCGCCGGCGAACCGCTCCGGCGCGCGCGCGTCCAGCAGTACGCCGGACTCCGCCACCGCGGCGGCACCTTCCGCGTCGAGCATCGGGACGTGTCCGGGTGACGCGACGAAGGACCCCTTGCTCTCCGGAGGAACCGCGGTGGTCACCTCTCCCCCGGCCTCCTGCCACCCGGCGAGACCGCCGTCGAGCACCCGTACCTCGCTGAGGCCGAAGTACCGGAAGATCCACCAGGCACGAGCCGCCGCCGTCGAGTTCACCGCGTCGTACACGACCACACGGGTGTCGGCGTCGACGCCGGCCCGGCGTAGCGCCGCCTCGACAACGCTTGCCTCAGGCAACGGGTGGCGACCACCGGCACCGGGCGGACCGGCGAGTTCTGCGTCCAGGTCGACGAAGTACGCCCCGGGCAGGTGGCCGGCGTCGTACGCGTCGCGGCCGGGCGGGCCTGCCAGGTTCCAGGTCACATCGAAGAGGACGGGGCGGTCAGTGGCCGACCGCAACTCACCAGCCAGGGAGTCGGCAGAGATCAGCGGGTTCATACGGCGCCTCCGAACGGGAGTACCTCGGGTGAGAGGGTGGCGCGGGCACGCGCGGCGGTCAGGCGGCGCCGGTGGTGGCGTCGGCAGAGCACCTCGTACGCGACGTCGGCCGCGTTCGTGACCATGTCGCCGACGACCAGTTGTTCGCCTTCGGTGACCATCTCGCCGGCCACGGTCCGGGCGTTGTGGGTGGCGCGTTCGCCGCACCAGCACAGTGCCTCGACCTGGAGCAGTTCCATCCGGTCGGCGAGCTCGACCAGCCGGGCCGAGCCGGGGAACATCCGGGCGCGGAAGTCGGTCAGGATGCCGAAGCAGAAGACGTCGATCTGCAACTCGTCCACCAGCCGCGCCAGCTGCTCGATCTGCTCGGCCTGGTAGAACTGGGCCTCGTCGCAGACGACGTAGTCGATCCGGCCGCCCTGGGTGAGCTCGTCGACCACGTACTGCCAGAAGTCGAAGTCCGGCTTGACCTCGATCGCCTCCGCCTCGAGCCCGAGCCGCGACGACAGCGTCGACTCGCCGGCTCGGTCGTTGCTGGTGAAGATCCTGCCCAGTCGGCCGCGGGCCGCGTGGTTGTGATCCATCTGCAGCGCCAGCGTGGACTTGCCGCAGTCCATGGTCCCGGTGAAGTAGAGCAGGTCAGCCACGGGCGCACATCCTGCCAAGTCGTCCTGCCGTCAGTGACACCGGGGGGACACCGGGGGGACACGGAGCGGTGGACAGGGCTGTGATCGGAGCTGGCGCCGAAGCTCGGGTCGGTGCTGGGGTCGGTCCTGGGGTCGGAGCTCGGGTCGGAGCTGGGGTCGGAGCTGGGAAACGTCGGCTTTTGTTCTGGACCTCCTGCGGGTTCTACTTGATCGTGCGCAAAGCCCTGATCTCCTTAGCTCTCACGCTCAGCCTGCTGCTGACGGCCGCCGCGCTGCCGTCCGTGGCGGCACCGATGCGGGGCGAGGCCGGCCTGCGCGCGTACTTCGTCATCACCGCCCCGAAGCAGACCGGCGCCGTGCTCGGAGCCGTCGGTACGAACGCCGGCTCGGTGTACGCCGCGTACGACGCGATCGGCGTGCTGGTGGTGCACTCGGCCAACCCGGAGTTCGCCACCGAGATGCGCACGGTGAATGGGGTCCAGAAGGTCGGCGCGACGCGGACCTCGGACCTCCCGGCGGCCGCCGCGAACCCGGCGATCCCGCCGGCGCTGAACGAGGCCCCCGACACCACCCCGGAGGTCCCCCGCCCGGACATGACCGCGATCGGCGCGGACAAGGCCTGGGAAGTGAACCCGGGCTCCAAGTCGATCACCGTCGGCGTGCTCGACACCGGAGTGGACGACCAGCACCCCGACCTGAAGGCGAACTTCGACGCGAGCAAGTCCGCGTCCTGCGCCTACGGCAAGGTGGACGCGCGCCCGGGTTCGTGGCGGCCGGTCAACGAGCACGGCACACACGTCGCCGGGACGATCGCCGCCGCCAGGGACGGCAAGGGCATGACCGGTGTCGCGCCGGGCGTGAAGGTGTCGTCGATCCGGGTGGCGGAGGAGGGGAGCACCTTGTTCTTCCCGGAGAACACCGTCTGCGCCTTCGTCTTCGCCGCCGACAAGGGCGTCTCGGTCACGAACAACAGCTACTACACCGACCCGTGGATGTTCGTCTGCCCGAACGATCCCGACCAGGACGCGATCCTGGAAGCGGTCCGGCGCTCGGTCGCCTACGCGGACTCCAAGGGCGTCGTGAACGTGTCGGCCGCGGGCAACGAGGACTACAACCTCGCCGCGAAGTCCCTCGACGAGAGCAGTCCCAACGACTCGGAGCCGGCCCTGCGGCAGGTCACCAACGACTGCCTCAACCTCCCGGGCGAACTGCCGAATGTGGTCGAGGTGGCCTCGATCAACCCGTCGACCAGCCTCAAGTCGAACTTCTCGAACTACGGCTCGAACAAGATCACGCTGGCGGCGCCCGGCGAGAACGTCTACTCGACCATCCCGGGCGGTGGCTACCAGACCCTGCAGGGTACGTCGATGGCCTCGCCGCATGTGGCCGGTGTCGCCGCACTCGTCCGCAGTGCGAATCCGAATCTGACGGCTCAGGAGGTCCGCGCCCGGCTGGCCGCGCAGGCGAATGACCTGCCGTGTCCTGTCGCCTCGGGTGGCGAGTGCACGGGCTCCGACGCGAACAACTCGTACTACGGCGAGGGGCTCGTCGACGCGGCCGAGGCGGTCGGCGCCGCCGACCAGGCTCCCCGGGTGGGAGTCAGCATCACCAAGCCGTCGGACCAACTGGGATTCGGCAGCCTTCCGGCGATCCCCTTGCTGATCAAGGGCCTGAGCAGCACCGGCGAGATCAGCTACACCGCGACCGGGTTGCCGCCCGGCCTGACCATTGATCACGAGCGCGGCTGGATCACCGGCGTACTGACTCCGGGGGCCGGTCGCTACAAGGTGACCGTGACCGCGCGGGACGCCGAGGCGAAGACCGCGCAGGCCAGCTTCTACTGGAACGTCTGGAGCTTCTGAGCGCTAGCCGGCGTCGACGAGGAGGGGGATCGCCATCTCGTCCTCGGTGAGCGAGCCGTGCAGACCGATCAGCCCGGCCTCCTGCGGATACCGCCGTGAGGCCACGAGCGCGACAGGGCCCAGCGAGGCGACGATGACGTCGCCGAGCCGCGGCGCAACCCGCTCCTCGACCGGCCCGAACCACCCACGGGCGACGGCGTCGTCACGGCTCACCACCAGCCCCTTGTCGCCCAGCCGCTCGCGGTACGTCGCCAGTACGTCGTCCGCGGCGCCGTCCAAGCAGTACAGGTGACGGAAGCGGGACTCGCCACCGATCAACTGCAGGCCGTCCGTCAGTGCGGGCTCCGCATCGAGGTCGATCCGGTTCTCCGGCGCCACATCGATCATGCCGTGATCGGCGACCACCACGAGCACGGCGTCCCGGGGCAGAGCGGAGCGGACCTGGGATGCGAAGGCGTCGGCAGCGGCCAACTCCTTGCGCCACTGCCAGGACTCGCTCCCCTGCCCGTGGCCGGTGTAGTCGAGCTGCGAGTCGTACACGTAGACCAGTGACGACTTGCCCTCGCGACTCGCGAACCTGGTGGCGTCGAGGCGATCCTCCACGGTGTCCGCGCCGCGATGGGCACTTCCGCGGAAGGCGGCCGCGGTCAGTCCGGACGTGTCGAAGCGGGCCTTGCTGACGTTGCGAGTGGCAACACCGGCTGCGGCGACCCGCTCGAACACGGTCCGGTGTGGCTGCCATTTCCGCGGATCGACGGGAGCGTCCCAGGCGAGCGCGTTCAGCAAGGCGCCGGTCTCCGGCACGATCGAGGTGTAGCCGACGATCCCGTGTGCCCCCGGCGGAAGCCCGGTGCCCAAGCTGCTCAGACTCGCCGCGGTGGTCGACGGAACGCCCGCTGTCAGGCTCCTCCCGGACAGCGAGGACAGGTACGGCGCGAGCTCTGCGTTGCGGCGCAGGAGATTCCACCCGAGCCCGTCGAGCAGCAATACGGCGTACCGGGGTGCTGGTGGCAGGTCGAGCAGGTTCAGCTCGTTGGGGACGGACAGGGCGCCGGCAACCGACGGCAGCACGTCCGCGAGTGACCCGCCGCCATAAGCAGGCAGGACCGGGGTCGGGTCGGACATCGGCCCCTACCCGCTGGTCGCGAAGGACAGCGCTGCCGCGAAGTCGAGCACCTGCTGGATGCCTGCGGGGCCGTCGGCGGCGGCACTGATTCGCAGGGAGATGTCGTCGGCGGCGACAGACCCGGTGTAGCCGTGGTCGGCCTCGCAGTTGGGGTCGGCGCAGACCGCCGGCTCGAGGTCGATCCGGTTCACCATGCCCCAGCCGATGGTCAGCACGACCTCACCACCGGCCGCGGGGTCGGCCTTGCCACCGGAGGCCTTGGAGGCATAGCCGGCCGGGTTCGGCACGACGCGGTTCACGACCACGGCGTTCACCCGGTTGAGCGGGATCGCCTCGGTCGAGGTGGACGCGTAGGGCGCCCGAATCAGGTCGTCCGCGGCGTGCTCGTCGGTGTGCCCGACGATGAGCCGGGTCGGGGTCAGCGCCAGGATGGTGATGTGGCGCCGCACCTCGTCGCGGTCGAACGTCGGCTCATGCTGCAGCACGAACGCCCGGATCGGTTCCTTGGCGACGGCGATCGCGAGCGAGTCCGTCACGACATCTGGGTAGTAGCCGCACCGGTCGATCGCGTCGCGTAGTTCGGACGAGGCATCCACGAGCTCCGGGACCGGCGCATTCAGGTCACGCATGACCTCATCCTTGCATGCGCCGGGCCCGGAGCCCGATCGGTGCTGTGGGTAACTACCCGGCGCTGGCCTTCCGGAGTACCGGTGCGCCCGCCGCGCCGGCCACCGCGACCAGCACCACGCCGACTACGACCTGGCCGAGGAGCAGGATCACGCCGGAGCTGCCCCGGGTGACGACCTGTCCGCCGCTCAGCGCCAATCCGCAAAGTGCGCCGAACCCGACCACGGGGAGTCCGACAGCCACCACTGGTACGACGGCCGCGAGCCGGGCGGAGCGCTCGATCACCTGCAGTGGCACGCCGGATCTGCGCAGGGCCTTCGCTGGAGCTGCTTGGTCGAGGGCTGTTCCGACGGCACCCGCAGCGGTGGAAGCCGCACCTGTCACAAAGACCAGGCCGAGCAGGAGAGCCACGCCGAGGCGCATGTCCATGAAGACCCCCGCGTCCTGCTTGTCCCGCTCCGCGTCCGTCAGAGGTACCTGGCTCGGGACCACGTCGTACAGGACCGTCCTCAGCCTCTCGCGCTCGGTGGTCGAGACGGAGATGCTCACGGACTGGTCGCCCGTCGTGACCTCGCCCTTGAATCCGGCCTCGGAGAGTCGTTTCCTCGCGTCCTCGGCGACGACCGCCGTCTGACCCTGGTTCGTGTAGAGCTGGAAGGAGACGTCCTTGCCGTCCTGGGTCAGTCCGTACGGCATGAAGAGCGCGAGGAAGCCGGTGACGAAGCCACTCAGCACCAACGCGGCCACTGGTCGGAACGCGCCCTTGGGATCGTCGGCGAGTCGCCTGCCGGCCAGGAGAACCACCGGGCCCTTCGCAGTACGGGCCAGGAACTTGCCGATCACCTGCACCGCCCACGGGCCGACCACCCGGACTGCGAGGGCGGCTATGCCGATGCCGATCACCAGAGGCAGTACTGCGCCGCCGGTGCCGAGAACTGCGAGCATGATCGGGCCGATCACCAGCAGGACGAGTCGGAGCGCGCTGGTGGACTTCCTGGTCTGGCCGCGGACGACGCCGAGCGGGGTGATGCTCACCCGGCCGAGCCCGATCAGCGCACTGATCACCGACAGCACCGGTACGGCGACGAGCACGATAAGGGTGACCCACCAGCTCGGCGTCAGGTCATGCAGGTACCAGCGACCGCCGCCGAGCGGGATCCGCGCGATCAGCGGGCTGAGCACGACGTAACCGATCAGGCCCGCGATGGCACCGAGGAATCCGAGCACGGCTTGCTCTACCGCACTCAGCCAGAGCACCTGTCTCCTGGTTGCACCAGCAAGTCGCAGTGCGGCCAGGCGATGCTCTCGGCGCTTGGCGGCGACGCCTGCTGCTTGGCCGACCAGGCTCAGGAGGGGGAACAGGACCAGAGCGATGCCGAAGGCCACCAAAGCGAGCAGCATCGCCATGCGGCTGTCCATGGCATTGCCGCGCCAGGTGTCGAGGTACCGCGGGTGATCCGACTGCGCGACGCCCGGTGAGTCTTTCGCGACGCCCCGGATGACGATCAGCTCGTCCGGCGAGGACAGGCCCGCATCGGAGATGATCCCGGTCGGTTGCTCGAGCTTGTACCGCGTGCGCAGGTCCTCCGACCAGCGTTTGGCGAGCTCGGGCGAGACGAAGACCTCGCCTGGCTTGGGTGCGTGCGAGAGGCCGGGAGGCGGCGGCAGTTCTCCGTCGCGCTTCGGGTTGTTGATGGCAAGGTCTACTCGGTTCACCGGTTCGCCGGCGACCATGTCGTGCACCTCGTTGACGGCACCGACCGCGGTCTTGGGCTCACCGTCGTCAGTGTTGCGCCAGCCGATCCGGTCGGACCGGTGGGTCAGGCCAAGCGACCCCGCGATCAGGAAGCTGACGAGAAGCGCCACGATCGCGGTCGCGCCCAGCGCCGCGAGATTCGCCGCCCGGCCGCCGGGTCCCGGGCGACGGACGAACCGCAGGCCCAGGTCGGTCATCGGGTTCATCGCTCGCTCACCCGACCGTCGACGATCCGTACGACGCGGTGGCACCGTGCAGCAACCGCATCGTCGTGGGTGACGACGACAACCGCCGCGCCACGATGGGTGGCCGCGCCGACGAGGAGGTCGATCACCTGTGCGCCAGTAGCCGCGTCGAGCGCACCGGTCGGCTCGTCTGCGAAGACGGCCTGGGGTTCGCCGACGAGGGCTCGGGCGATGGCGACACGCTGCGCCTGGCCGCCGGAGAGTTCTCCGGGGCGACGGCTGACCTCGGCGGACAGGCCGACCTGGGCGAGCATGTTCCGGGCCCGGCCGATCGCCTCGCGGCGGGAGACACCGTCCACCATCAACGGCAGCGCCACGTTCTCGTCCGCGGGGAGTTCCGCCAGGAGTTGGTTGTCCTGGAAGACGAACCCGAGCCGCCGACGCCGCAGTACGGTCCGTGCCGCGTCGCCGAGCTGGTCGACCCGCTCGCCGCCGAGCCAGACCTCACCTTGGTCGGGAGTGAGAATGCCCGCCAGGACGTGGAGCAGCGTGGTCTTGCCGTTGCCGCTGGGGCCCATAACCGCCAGCGCCTCCCCCGCCTGCACGGTGACATCGACACCGGCCAGCCCCACCACGTCGCCGTAGTACTTCACCAGCCCACGACCAGTCAGCACGGTCCCTTGATGCGGGATGCCTTGCGGGTTGGGCTGTTGTGGGTGGCCCGGGAAGGGTTGCGCCTGCGGGTGCTGCGGGTGGAACGGCTGGGACTGGGACTGGTTCTGGGGTGCGTGGGGCGAGGGCTGCGTGGTGTGGGGACGCTGGAAGCTCATACCGGAAGGTTTTCGCGAACGGCGTTCTGGAGCGTCGGTCCCTGGACCGGTCTTCCGCCCACCTTTGGTCGCCTTCGGACCAGCCGGCGTAGTCCCCTGGTAGTACGCCTGGTTAGCCGTTCGAGAACGTTCTGGTAGTACGCCCGGTTAGCCGTTCGAGAACGCCGACGGATAGGCGTCCCGATAACTCGGCAGTCTTCCCTCAGGCGTCTCCACCGACTCGGCCGCCAGCACAGCATGCCCAACCGCCCGCGCCAACGTACTCGCCCCCGCCGCGAACACCCCTTCCAACAGCAACAACGCCCCCTGATCAGTCACTCTCAGCACAGCGGGCACATCGGGCACCGCGGGCACCCCAGAGGCCGAAGCCGGCGCAGGCGCTGACGGCCCGGCCGTGGTAGTAACGGCGGAAGCCGAAGCCGCCTCAGCCGATGCGAGGGCCTGCGCCGCCGGGGCCTCCCCGGCCAGAGCCTCCCCCGCCGGAGCCTCCGCCGCCGGAGCCTGCTCAGCCGAGGGCTGGTCTGGTGCCGGGCGGGGTTTCGGTGGGGGGTTGCCGGTGGAGAGGGCGAAGATGGTGTCGCCGTCGAGGAGGGTGTGAACGGGGTCGATGGCTCGGGCCAGGCCGTCGTGGGCGACCATCGCCATCCGCTTGACTGCCGCCTTGTCGAGCGGGGCGTCGGTGGCGACCACCGCGATGACCGTGTTCATGCCTGGAGCAGAGCCCGGCGGTGCCGGTGGTGGTTCGACCGGGGTGCGGAGTACAGGGAACTCCCCTGGCAGGCCATAGCGCTCGGCATACAGGCGGCCTTGGCTGTCGACGGCCGAGCCGACGGCGTTCACGATCACCAGCGCGCCGACCGTCGTACCGTCAGGCAGCCTGACACTCGCCGAGCCGACACCGCCTTTGAGCCCACCTACCCTGGCTCCGGCCCCTGCACCGTAGTTGCCCTGAGCAACGGGATCCTTGCTGGCGGCCTCGATCGCCGCGAGCGCCCAGCCGCGGTCCGGGCGTGCTTGGAACGCCCCGCCGCGCCCGAGGTCGAAGATCACCGCGGCCGGAACGATCGGTACCACGTCGTTCTCGAAGGGTCCGACCCGCACTCCCTGCCCGCGGTCCTCGAGCCACGACATCGCGCCGGCGACCGCGTCGAGGCCGAAGGCGCTGCCACCGGTGAGGACGATCGCGTTCGCGCCCGGGTTGGAGTTCACCGGGTCGAGGAGGTCGGTCTCGCGCGTCCCCGGAGCGCCGCCGCGCACATCCACGCCCGCGACCGCCCCGGCCGGGACGTGCACCACCGTCGTACCGGTCAGGTACGGCGCGTCCGTGCGCTCGATCTGGCCGACGAGCACCCCCGGGACGTCGGTGATGGCGTTGTGCGGACCCGGGACGGGCAGCTCGGTCGTCATGCGTTCTGTCTAGCATCTCCGGAAAATCCGGTTGCCGCCGACATTACGTTGGATGGCATGAACACCGACCAGCTCTGTGGATCACTGGCCGAACCGTCGAGACTGCGCACGTACTCCGCGGTCGTCCTCGGCGCGCGCAACCCGGAGCAGATCGCCGGAGTCACCGGACTCGACACCGCGGTGGTGGTGAAGGCGGTGCAGCGACTGACCAAGAGCGGCCTGATCAGCTTCGACCGCGAAGGGCTGCACGCCGAGGAGGACGTCTTCAAGGAGGCGATCCGCACCAGCCGCCCCGCGCGCGAGCCGCTCGATCCGGATCCCGCCCGGGACACGATCCTGAAGGCGTTCATCCGCGACGGCCGGCTGACCGGCTTCCCGACCTTCCCGGCCAAGACTCGCATCGTCCTCGAGTACCTGGTCAACTCTTTCGAGGCCGGCCGCGACTATCCCGAGGCCGAGGTCAACACCATCCTCAACACCTGGCACCCCGACCACGCCGGCCTCCGCCGCCTCCTCGTAGACGCCCGCCTCCTAACCAGATCCGACGGCATCTACCACCGGACCAACTGAACGCCCCCTGATCGACGACCCCACTAGCTGAACGGCCCCCTCATCGCCGAGATATCAGGCCCAGAGACCCTGCTGGACCTGTCGACGCCGGGCACCGACAGCGAACCAGTTGGACCGCCGCCGCCGACCGGTTCGGCGTGATAGTTATCGCGACGTGGGTTTCCCGGCCATACGCGGCCACCGGCGTCACCACCACTGCCATGCTCCCGGCTTCCCGCAGTACCGCTCCCGGCTTCCCGCAGTACCGCTCGCGGCTTCCCGCCGTACCGCTCGCGTCGTCACTGCCGGTACCGACGCTGGGTCCGACACTGCCAGCCGATCGTTCTGTGAGGGCATCGACGAGCCGCCCGACCGCGCCTCCGAGGTTCGCAGTATCGACAAGCTCCCAAGTACCTCCGTGCTTGACCAAGCCGAGCAGGTCCTACCACCGCAGGGTCCGGTCGTACTGCTGCAGGGTCCGGGCGCAGTGCCGCAGGGTCGACACCTCCTGGCCGACGGGGTGCGCGGGGCGACCCTGAGGCTGTCCATCGCAGGCAACAGTGATTCGGCCGGACCGCACCGACGGCGGCTGCACCACATCGGAATGAGCCGGTCCTTCATGGGCTTCTGCGGGCCCGGCATCCACATCGGCAGTAGCTCGAGGCGGCATGGTGCCAGCGCGATGGTCAATCCGTTCGGGGGCATGGTGGTTCTGCGTGGTGGCCGGTGCCGGATGGTTTCACGTGGCGCCAGTCCCGATTGGTGGTGGCCGGTGGCGGGTTGTTGACGTGGTGCAGCGCCCGGTGACCTGGGGTTGGGTCGCCGGGTGGAGGGGTGTGGTTGCCGGAGCCTTGATCGGGCGGGTCGGCATCGCCCCAGGGGTCGAACTGTGCCACCGCGGTGTTCCCGGTCCTGGTGCATGCCGGGTCGTGGGTGCGGCTCCGGTCAGGGCTGTCCGCCAGTCCGCGCTCGCGGTGACTGCTGGTGGGTGTGCGGTACCGGGTTCGGGTGGGGTTGGGTTCGGCCCAGGCGGGTCGGGCGACGGTGACGGTGCCGTGGTGGAGGGTGATGGTCCAGTGGCCGTGGTGGGTGTCGATGTGGTGGCGGCGGCAGAGCAGGACCAGGTTGGTCAGGGCGGTGGGGCCGTTGTCGATCCAGGAGATGAGGTGGTGGGCGTCGCAGAAGATGGGTGGGGCTTGGCAGACCACGCAGCCTTTGTCGCGGGCGTTCAGGGCGCGGCGCAGGGCGCGGTTGACGAAGCGTTGGGCCATGGCGACGTCGAGGGGTTCGGAGTTGGCGCCGAGCACGATCGGGATGATCTGCGCCTCGCACGCCAACCGCCGGATCGCGCCCGCGGACAGCCCTTCGCCGTGCACCAGGGTCCCGACCGCATGGGCACCGGCGTCGGTGAGGTCTTTGAGGTCGATGGTGACAGTGATGTGTGCTTTCGGGCCGTGCCCGGCCTCCGCCGCCGCGCTTCTCGCAGGAGCGCCAGTGTGGGTGGCGCTACCGGCCGCCGCTGGCGTGCCGTTGCCGCTGGGCGATCCGGCGGTCTCGGCATCGTCCAGGGTTGCTCCGGCCGGGTCGGCCGCCTGCGCCGGGTCGGGTGGGGTGGCGGTGGTGATGGCGTTGGAGGCGACGTTGAGCACGTCGGTGAGGGCGTCAGCGCGGCGCTTGTCCGGGCCGCGCGGGTCCAACTCACCGGTGACGGTCTTGCGGGGCTTGGAACCGGACAGGATCAGGGACTGGAACAGTTCGGCGTTCTCGTTGGCCAGGTAGCCGCTGAACTTGACACCCCGGTCCGCGGGCCGCAGCCGCAACTCTTCGCGGGCGTAGGCCTTGTCTTCTTCCGGTGCGGGGCCGTCGGCGTCGAGCAGGTCGCGGATCCGTCGGGCCGCCTTGCGCAACTCCGTCGGGGCGAAGTGGCGGCCTAGGGAGACGAGTTGTTGTTCGGCGACGGCCAGGTCCTCGACCGCGACGGTCTTGGGCACGTTCTCCAGTTCGGCGACGATCGCCGCGGCCTGCGCCGGAGACAACACCACCCCCACACCCGCACCGGCTTCGGCGTCGGCCTCCACGCCCGGGTCGCTGTCCGGCTCGTTGTCCGGCTGGTCCGGATTGGCGTCTGCCGGATCTCCGACACTGTCGGCGGTGGGTGGGAGGGCGTTGGTGATGGCGGGGTACTTGCGCAGTGCTTTGGCCAGGGCCAGGTCGCGCTTGATCACGCCGGGGTCGAGGCGGTGCCGGAAGGCGAGGAGGCGGGCGGTGTCGCCGGCGCCGAGGGTGGCGGCGTGGCCGGTCGCGTCGTAGGCGGCCAGGACCTGCAGGCGGTAGGTCTGCAGCCGGGAGATCTCGGCGTGGAGCGCGTCGAGAGTCGTCAGCTGTTCGCTGTCACTCATCGACCACACCGGCCGCTCGCCCAAGATCTCCATACCCAAGACTCTAGACACCCCCTCCGACAGTTTCTGGTCCGGAAGGCCCTTATTTGTAAGGGATTCCGAAGGTTGGCCGGAATTGTGCCGACACTCCGGATACAGACGAGTTGTCCACAACCTCAACCGAACCTGTGGACCCGCGAGAAGGCTGGGCGGAACGGGACCCCAGGCCCGGAGAACGCGAGGCGGTGGCAGTTCACGGCGAGTCAGGCGGTGAGGTGAGGTGGGCAGAGTGGAGCGGGATCAGCCGATGGGGGCGAGGCGGGGCGGGGCGAGATGGGGGCGAGGCGGGGCAGGATCGGGCGAGACGGGTCGGGGCGAGATGGGGGCGAGGCGGGGGAGGCGGCGGGCTCGACATCTGCGGTCGGCCCGGCGGTGCGGGCCAGCCGGCTGATCTGGGAAGGTGTGCTGGCCGCAACTGCCCAGGCGGGGCGCGTCCGGCGGTCGCGTTCCCGGCGGGTTCGATGCTAGCGGCAACCACCTGCGCAGCGAGGCGCAGGACGCAACTGCCGGCCGCCGCTGTGACGCAGCTGGCGGGCTGCTGAGCACTCCGGGCAGCGCGCGCTGGGGGCGCCGTGACTGCACGGCTCCAGACACCCCTGGCCCACTACCAGCGTGTTGACTGAATGCTTGCTCGAGGGACGCCAGGTCGGGAAGAGACTTCAGCAGTGGGAGCACCTGGGCTGCTGCGAACCGGCCGTGGGAGTCGTCCAGGTCCTCGTTGGCATGCCGCAGCAGCACAGATCCGAGCTCCCGCCACGGTGTCAGCCGACCGACGTTGTCCCAGTCGACGAGCCAGTGCGCTGAACGGCCGGAGGCGTCACCCTTGCCGTCGAGCGCCCGCAGCACCTTCGTGGTCTTCAGATCCCGGTGACAGCAGACCTGCTCGCCGATCGGCGCGCCGTTCACCAACTCCGTCAGCTCGCACAGCCTCGGCACTAGCCGCGCAGAGTCGACGCCCAGCTGACTCCGGCACGCTCGGCCACGTCCACCAGCGCCGGCCAGTCGACGTCGACCCGGTGGTAAAAAGGCACGACGTCGGTAGCCTCGTGAGCCGAGCCGTGCCAGTCGAGCGAATGGATACGGCCCATCTGCGCAGCCAGCCAACTGGTGGCGCTGACATCTCCCCTGTCAGGCACCTCGCCGTCGACTCACTCGTACAACCGCCACCAGCCACCGTCGTGGTCGATCATGTAGTCGCCATCGATCGGCTCAGGACTCGGCACTCCACCCCTGGCGCACGCAGCGCGGAACGCCACCTCCCCGCGGACGGCTGCCTCGGCCGGCTCGAACCAGAACGGCTGCTTGGCCACGAACGTCCCTACATCGGTATGCAGCATCCACACCGCGCCCATCGCACCGCGGACGACCTGCTCCAGCTCGTGCGCGGACCGCTCGACGAGAACCTCCGCCACTCCAGCCGGCATCAGGTGAGGCGGCGGGCGGGTGCGTCTTGCCTGGGCTTCTCGTTGGGGGCTATCCGGATGGAGGTGTCCAAGACAGTGGCCCCTTGGGCGGCGACGAGGACTGACCGGAGGTCCAGGCGGACGACCTCCTCGAGCTCGAGCGTCAGGCGGGAGACTCGGTGGACGAGGTTCTCGATGGCGGAGATGTCGACCGGGTCCGAGCCGCGGTAGCCGTAGAGCAACGGCGCGGCGCGCACCTCGCGGACCATCTCGGCGGCGTCGACCGTCGTCAGGGGCGGCATCCGGTACGAGCGGTCCCCCAGCAGATCCGTCGCGACGCCCGACAGGCCGAACGACACCACCGGGCCGTAGGACACGTCCTCGATCGCGGAGATCACCACCGGTACGCCGGGCGGCGCCATCTTCTGGACCACGAACTGCGCCCGCGCCGGGTCCGACGCCACACCGAAGGTCTGGGTCATCTCCTCCCAGGCCTCCCGCATGTCCTCCTCGTCGTGGATGTGACGCCAGATGTCGGCCAGATCGGGGCGCATCCGCCACTGCTCGGCGGTCGCCTTCAGGATCACCTCGAAGCCGAGATCAGCTGCGCGGGCGACCGCCTCGTCCGCGGACAGCACCGGGAACGCCGGCAGCACGCCGATGTCGTAGAAGCTGAGCAACCGCTGCCGATCCGCGTCGTCCAGGTCGGCACCGCGAGGATGCCGCTGCAGGAACTCCGCGACGAAGTCCTCGGCGCCGGCCGTGTCGATGTCGGGCAGGTCGGGGATCCGAGTGTCCGCCCGACGCCGCCACTCGGCGTACTGGGTGGCCTTGGCGAGCGCGCCCACGGCGTACTGCGGGGAGGAGAACGACGGGATCGAGCCGCGGGCGGCGCCGCCGTGCTCGTCGGGGACGCGGAGTTGCTCGGGCACGCTGCGCGAGGCGAGGAACGTCGACAGGACAGGCTTGTCGGAGCCCGCTGCGGCCGCGGCGAGCACCTGGGCGACCTCGGCGCCGTTCGACAGGACGGGCGGGGTGAAGATCACCACGACCGAGTCGACCTGGTCATCGGCGAAGACCTCACCCAGTGCATCGCGGAACTCGTCGGCGGTGGCCTCCGCGTTGAGCGTGCGCGGCCGCCCCGCAACCTCCAGCCCACACCCGGCGACGGTGTCGAGCGCCTGCAGCGTCAACGCGTCGGAGTTGCTCACGATCGCGACCCGGCGGCCCTTGGGCAGCGGCTGGTGCGCGACGAGCTGGGCGACGTCGAACATCTCACCGGGCGTGTCGACGCCGATCAGCCCACTCTGCCGGAACAGCGAGTCGACAGTTGCCGAGGGCAATTGACTGCGCCGGACGGTGTGGCCGAGCGGGACGCCCTGGGTGGCCCGGCCGCTCTTCAGCGCGATCACCGGCTTGCGGCAGGCGAGCCGCCGCGCGACCCGGCTGAACTTGCGCGGGTTGCCGAGCGACTCCAGGTAGAGAAGGACGACCTCGGTCCCCTCGTCCGAGTACCAGTACTGCATCAGGTCGTTGCCGGAGACGTCCGCGCGGTTGCCGGCCGAGACGAAGGTGGACAGGCCGAGCCCGCGCCCTACCATGTCCGCCAGGATTGAGACGCCGAGCGCACCCGACTGGCAGAAGAACGCGACTCGGCCCCGGCTCGGCATCAGCGGCGACAGCGTCGCGTTCAGCGATACGCCAGGGGCGGTGTTGATCACGCCCAGCGCGTTCGGCCCGATCACGCGCATCCCGTACGACCTGGCCAGGCCGACCAGTTGCCGCTGCAGCTTTCGCCCCTCGTCACCCACCTCGGCGAAGCCGCTCGACACCACGACCAGGCCACGCACGCCCTTGGCCGCGCAGTCGATGATGACGTCCGCGACCATCTCGGCGCGGACCGCGACCACCGCCAGGTCGACCGTCCCCCGGACGTCCCGGATCGTCGGGTACGCCGGTACGCCGTCGATCTGGTCCTCGGTGGTGTCGGTGTTCACCGCGTACAGCCGGCCGGGGAAGCCGTCGCGCAGGTTCCGCAGCAGAGCGTTGCCGATCGTGCCCTCGCGCCGACTGGCTCCGATCACCGCCACGCTCGCCGGAGTCAGCAGCCGCGCGATCGACAGGGCCTCGGACCGCTGCTCGCGCGCCTGCATCACGCCGAAGGAGGTGTCGGTGGGCGCGATGTCGAACTCGACCATGATCACGCCGTCCTCGAACTCCCGGGCGACCTTGTAGCCGGCCTCGGTGAAGACGGTGATCATCTTGCGGTTGTCCGGCAGCACCTCGGCGATGAACCGGGCGATGTGGTGCTCGCGGGCCGCCTGGGCCAGGTGCTCGAGCAGTAGCTGTCCCAGGCCCCGGCCCTGGTGCGCGTCCTCGATCAGGAACGCGACCTCGGCAGTGTGCGGCCCGGTTCGCTCATAGCGCCCGACGCCGATCATGTCGTCGCCGACCAGGACGATCAAGGCCAGCCGGTCCACATAGTCGACCTGGGTGAAACGCGCCACATCCCGGTCGGACAACTCCGGGTACGGCGCGAAGAACCGGTAGTACTTCGACTGCTCCGAGACGCGCGCGTAGAACGCCACCAGCAGGTCCGCGTCGTCCGGGGTGATCGGCCGCAGGTGGGCTGTCGCCCCGTCGCGCAGCACCACGTCGGCTTCGTAAACCACCGGGTAGCCCGCTGGGTGCGCCGGGGCATACTGGGCCGGTCGCTGAGGCTGCTCCGGCGCTGTCACGCGGCCAGCGTACTCAAACGGGGGCATCGGAGGCCTGGAATTCCATGTGGTGGTTGAGCGCGCTCGGCGGAGCCGTGGCGCTTCTCACCCGACTGCTGGCGGCGGACGACGCTGTCGCCGTGATCGAGCGCATCGCGCCCGTGCTGGTCTTCCTGGTCGCCGTCACGGTGATCGCCGGGCTCGCCGACGCGGCCAAGGTGTTCGAGGTCGCCGCCCGGGAGGCAGCACACCTGGGCCGCGGCCGGACCTGGCGCCTGTGGCTGCTCGTCGTCGCCCTGGCCACCGCGCTGACCATTGTGTTGTCCCTCGACACCTGCGCGGTGCTGCTCACTCCGGTGGTCCTGGCGATGGCACGCCAGCTCGACATCCCACCCAAGCTCTTCGCCTTCACCACCGTCTGGCTGGCCGGTACCGCGTCACTGTTGCTCCCCGTCTCGAACCTCACGAATCTCCTCGCTCTCCACCGCTTCGACCAGCTCGGCCTCGGACTGCGCGACTACCTGGGCCTGAGCTGGCGACCAGCCGTCGCGGCGGTGCTGATCACCGTCGTCCTACTGGCCGTGCTGTTCCACCGCGACCTGCGCCGCAGCTACGTCGTACCGCCGACGCCCGGGATCGACGACAAGGTGCTGTTCTGGGGAGCCGCCGGGGTCTGCCTCGCCCTGGGACCGGCCTTCGTGACGGGTGTCAACGTCGCCTGGCCGGCCAGCGCGGGCGCACTCGTGCTCCTCGTGCTGTTCGCGGTCCGCCGCCCGTCCGAACTGACCTGGGCCCTATTGCCCTGGCGCCTGGTCGTCACGGTCGTCGGGTTGTTCCTGATCGTCGGCGCGCTGACGGCGCACGGACTGGAGCATCTACTCGACGACGTGGCGGGCACCGCCCCCGGCGGCCTGCTCGCAGACCTGCGCCTGACCGGAACCGCCGCACTCGGCGCGAACGCGGTCGACAACCTGCCGGCGTATCTCGCGATGGAACCGCTGGCCGCGGCGGAAGGCCGGCGGATGATGTTGCTGTTGATCGGGGTGAATTGCGGCTGCCTGCTCACCCTCTGGGGGTCGCTGGCCACCCTGCTCTGGCGAGATCGCTGCATCGCCGCCGGAATTCACATCTCGTGGTGGTCCTTCCTGTGGCGCGGCCTGGTACTGACCCCGCTGGTCCTGATCGGCACGGTCCTGGCCCTCAACCTCAGCTGACGGGGAAGGCGGACCTTCAGCTGAGGTTGAGGCCGTCCGGTGGCGGCGAGGCCATCGGACCCACGGAGAAGACCAGGGATCGAACATGCGTTCGACTGTAGTCACTCCTGCGCACAGAGTCCAACCGGATGTCGCGTTGCCGTTCGGAGGGTGGTCCGCAATAGTGCGGAACATGAGCGAGGAACAGAGCACGTCCGAGCCCACCCGCGCCTTTCGCGAAGCGCGCGACTTCCTGCTCGCGCACCGCGAGGACTACGAGACCGCCTACCGCGACTTCGACTGGCCCCGGTTCGACCGCTTCAACTGGGCCTGCGACTGGTTCGACGCGCTGGCGGTCGAGCAACCCGAGGTCGCCGCGCTGACCATCGTCGAGGAGGACGGCGAGGTCAACTCGCTGACCTATGCGGAGATGGCCGAGCGCTCGCGCCAGGTGGCCGGCTGGCTGACCGGGGCTGGGCTGCAGCCGGGCGACCGGGTGCTGATCGTGCTCGGCAACACCATCCCGCTGTGGGAGGTGATGCTCGCTTGCATCCGCGCCGGCGCTGTGATGATCCCGGCCACCACCCTGCTGACCGACTCGGACCTCGCCGACCGGATCACCCGCGGCGGCGTACGGGCCGTGGTGACGAGCAGTGCGGACGCGCCTCGCTATGAAGGTATCGCCGATCACTGCATCCGCGTCGGCATCGGTGGACCTGTGGACGGCTGGCTCGACTACGAGGACTCTCGGGGGTACGACGGCCCTGTGCCCGAGGTGGACACCGCTGCCGACGACTCGCTCCTGCTCTACTTCACCTCCGGTACGACGAGTCAGCCGAAGCTGGTCGAGCACACCCAGGTGAGCTACCCGGTCGGGCACCTGTCGACGATGTACTGGATCGGACTGCAGCCGGGTGACGTCCACCTCAACGTGTCCTCGCCGGGCTGGGCGAAGCACTCGTGGAGCAACGTCTTCGCGCCCTGGAACGCGGGTGCGACCGTCTTCCTCTACAACTACACGCGCTTCGACGCCGAGAAGATGCTGCAGGTGCTGGCGACGTACGGCGTGACGACGTTCTGCGCGCCGCCGACCGTCTGGCGGATGCTGATCCAGGCGGACCTGTCGGCCGTCGAGATCCAGATCCGCGAGTGCATCTCGGCCGGCGAGCCGCTCAACCCGGAGGTGATCGAGCAGGTCCGCAACGCCTGGGGCGTGACAATCCGAGACGGCTACGGGCAGACCGAGACGACCGCGCAGATCGGCAACCCGCCGGGCCAGCCGGTCAAGCTCGGCTCGATGGGCCGTCCCCTGCCCGGGTACTCGATCGCCCTGGTCGACCCGACCACCGACGAGGTCGGCGACGACGGCGAGATCTGCATCGAGCTCGCTCCCCCGCCGGTGGCGCTGATGCGCGGCTACCGCGACGCGAAGGAGCTCACCGAGGAGTCGATGCGCCGCGGTTTCTACCACACCGGCGACGTCGCGAGCCGGGACGAGGACGGCTACATCACCTATGTCGGCCGCTCCGACGACGTCTTCAAGGCGAGCGACTACCGGATCTCCCCGTTCGAGCTGGAGTCCGTCCTGATCGAGCACCCGGCCGTCGCCGAGGCGGCCGTGGTCCCGTCGCCCGATCCGGTCCGGCTCGCGGTGCCCAAGGCGTACGTCGTACTCGCGGCCGGGCGGGAGCCGTCGCGCGAGCTGGCCGGGGAGATCCTGCAGTTCTGCCGGGACCACCTCGCGCCGTACAAGCGGATCCGGCGGATCGAGTTCGCCGAGCTGCCGAAGACGATCTCGGGCAAGATCCGCCGGGTCGAGCTGCGCGCGGACGAGGCGGCCAAGGTCGAAGGTGGCGAGCGGACCGAGCACTCCTACGACGAGGCGGACTTCAAGCAGGCCTGACCGGCCGAGCTCCACCGGTTCGGCCGTACGCCGTGCTGCAATGAGCGGATGTCCTCCGACACCGGCCTCGGGATCGCTGCGGTGGTGGTTCTGCCGCTGCTGATCGCGATCGCAGTGGTGAGCTCGCGATTCGCCTCGCTGCGGCACGACAAGGGCATCGTCACGGCGGCGCTGCGGGCGGTCGTCCAGCTCGCCGTGGTCGGGCTGGTGGTCGGCTTCGCGCTGCAGTCGACGCTGGGCGCGCTCGCGTTCATCGCGGTGATGCTGTCGGTCGCGACCATCACGAGCGCCCGGCGGGTCCGGTCTACTGCGCTCGTCCCGGGTCAGTACGCGTTCTCTGCGGTCTCCATCGGCTGCGCCGCGATCGTCGTTCTGCTGCTGCTGGTGCTGCCCGGGGTGGTGCCGCGCAACCCGGAGACGCTGCTGCCGATGGGCGGCATCATCATCGGCGGCGCGATGAACGCGACCACCCTGGCCGGGCGGCGGCTGCTGTCGGAGTACGGCGGGCGCTTCGGGGAGTACGAGGCCGGGCTGTCGATCGGGTTGATGCCGCCGGACGCCTTCAAGCTGGTCGCCGGGCCGACGGCCGGGGACGCCCTGCTGCCCGCGCTGGACCAGACCCGCACGGTCGGCCTGGTGACGCTGCCCGGCGCCTTCGTCGGGATGGTGCTCGGCGGAGCTTCACCGACTGCCGCCGCCGCGCTACAGCTCGTAGTACTGATCGGGCTGATCGCGGCGGAGTCGATGGCGATCCTGATGATGACCGAGTTGCTGGCTCGGGCGTCGCTGCCGGACGGGCGTACCGTTTCCTCATGACCGACGACAAGAGCCTCTTCCACCGCATCGACGAACTCGTTGCCGAGGAGCATGAACTCCGCACCAAGCACACCTCCGGCGGCATCGACGACCAGGACGAGCGGACCCGCCTGCGCGCCCTCGAGGTCGAGCTGGACCAGTGCTGGGACCTGCTCCGGCAGCGCCGCGCCAAGCGCGAGTACGGCGAGGACCCGGAGTCCGCCCAGGCCCGCTCGGCCGACGTGGTCGAGGGTTACATCAACTGACCCACCACCGGGTTCGCCCGCCACGAGGACGGGCGAACCCGGGCCAGGTGTAGCACTGCATTCAGAATGTGGTCGGTCGATCGCGCAGGGTCGCGGGCTGTCCGGTTGCTGCCAGGCCGGAGGTCAGAACCCGCGGAGCTTGTCCGGCGTGATCCGGACCAGCACCGGGTAGCCCCGGTGGAACTGCTCCGGGGTCATGTTCAGCCCCGCCAGGCCTTCGGCGTACTTCGAGGCGTAGGCGGCGAGCTCCTCGTCGGTGGCCGGCTTGTCGTCGATCACCGCGTCCCCGGAGAACACGCCGACGCCGCCGCCGGTGTGGGTGGCGTTGAAGTTCAGCGAGACCCGCGGGTTGTTCGCGATGTTGTGCAGCTTCGCCTTGCCTGCCTGGCTGAAGACGAGGATCTGCTCGCCGTTCCAGAGGAACCACACCGGGTTCGGCGCCGGCGTACCGGACTTGCCGACGGTGGTCAGCCACAGCACCAGCTCTTCGTCCAGCTGCCGGGTGATCCGGGTGCCGAAGCCGGTGGAGGTGTCGATCGTGATCATCTGAACCCTTCGATCCGTGTCGAGCCGTTCGGTCAGGACGGACCCAGCCGCCCCCACTCGATCGCCGGGCAACGGTTCATCACCATCGTCAGCCCCGCCGCCGTCGTGCGCGTGTAGGCGTCCGGATCCACTACATCCAGCTGGAACCAGACCGCCTTCGCCTTGATTCCGACCGCCTCGTCCGCGATCCCGCCGGCCAGCTCCGACCGGACGAACACGTCCACGCAGTCCACCTCGAACGGGATGTCAGCCAGCGACGCATAGCCCTGCTCGCCGTGCACGGTCTCGGCGGACGGGTGCACCGGCACGATCCGCTTGCCGTGGCCCTGCAAGAACCGCGCCACCCCGTACGCCGCCCTGCTGGTGTTGTTCGACAGTCCAACGACCGCCCAGGTCTGGCAGTCGGCGAGCACCTTGCGGATGTCACTCTCATCAGCCCACGTCATACCGCGATCCTCCCCCACGGCCCAAGGAATCACCCGCAGACAGGTCAGCCGCGCAGATAGGTCAGCACGGCGGAGACGCGGCGGTCCAGGCCGTCGTCGAGGTGGAGCTTGGCGAAGATGTTGCCGACGTGCTTGCGGACGGCGGCCTCGCTCACCACGAGTTGCTCGGCGATCGAGGCGTTGACCCGCCCCTCGGCCATCAGAGCGAGTACTTCGAGCTCGCGCGGGGTCAGCGCTGCGAGCGGCCCGTCGTCGCGGCGGCGGGCGAGCAACTGCCGGACCACCTCCGGGTCGACGACCGTGCCACCTTCCGCCACCCGGTCCAGCGAGGCGAGGAACTCTCTCACGTGCCCGACCCGGTCCTTCAGCAGATACCCGATCCCCCCGGTCGTTGTCTCGAGCAACGACGAGAGGTAGGCGTCGGCGACGTACTGGGACAGCACCAGGATGCCGATGCCGGGGAAGTCGGCACGGATCGCGGCCGCGGCCCGCAGCCCCTCGTCGCTGTGCCCGGGCGGCATCCGGACGTCGGTGATCACGACGTCCGGCGGCTGCTTGCGGACGACGGCCAGCAAGGTGTCCCCGTCGCCGACCGCGTCCCGTACTTCGTGGCCGGCGCGATCCAGGATGCTCGCCAGACCCTCGCGGAGCAGCAGCGAGTCTTCGGCCAGCACGATGCTCAGTCGTCGAGCCGGCACGGGCACTCCATCCTCAGGCGGGTCGGCCCACCAGGTGGGCTGGTCAACTCGAGTGTCCCGCCCAACGCGTCCAACCGCGTCACCAACCCAGCCAACCCCGTCCCACCCGCCGAACCTGTACTGCCCGTGGAACCCGCGCCGCCCGCCTGCAACGTCCCGCCTCCCGGACCCGCATCGCTGGTGCTGCCGGTCGCGTTCGAAGTGCCCAGGACCGCGCCGCCGATGCCGTTGTCGGTGATCGTGACGACCAGCCGATCCCCTGCGATCCAGCCCTCCACCTCGCACCGTGTCGCGGCGGCGTGCTTGGCCACGTTCCCGAGCGCCTCGCTGACGACGAAGTACGCCGCCGCCTCGATCGGCGCCGGCAACCTGTCCGGCAGCGACATCCGCACAGTCACCGGGAGCGGACTTCGATCCGCCACCTCCCGCACGGCGGCCTCGAGCCCGTGGTCGACCAAAACGCGCGGATGAATCCCCCGAACCGCCTCCCGCAGATCCGCCAATGCGGCCTCGGCCTCACCATGCGCCTTCACGACCAACCGGCGTCCCTCCCCCTCAGGCAGGTCGAGCTCGGCCAGGCCCAGCGTCATCGTCAGCCCGACCAGTCGCTGCTGGACCCCGTCGTGGAGGTGCCGCTCGATCCTGGCCCGCTCGGTCTCGAACGCGTCCACCAGGTCGAGCCGGGACCGGCGGAGCTCGGCGAGGTTGCGGCGGAGCTCCTCCTCCCGGGCTCCGAGCAACGCCTTCGCCAGCTCGGATTCCGCCGCGGCGAGGACGCCGACGACGTACGAGCTGACGACGAACCACACCGGACCGAAGGCGACGAGGAAGATGAAGCCCTCACGCGGGTTGTCGAGGACCCATGGCCCCATACCCATCTGGTCGTAGGCCGCGATGACCGGAGCCCCCGCCGTGAGAAGCAGTGTCGTACCGCAGATGCCGGCGATCAGGGCGTTGAGCGGCCACAGGAAGACGCCGAGCAGCAGGCCGTAGCCGAGGGCGCGCAGCGAGGCACGTTCCCGTCGGCGGAAGATCTGCCGCTGGCGCCGGGAGTAGGTCGAGGGAATGGCCGCGTGCGGGCTCGCGATCCCCGCTGGGACGACCAGTCGGGCACGCCAGCGCTCGACGATGCCGATCAGTACTCCGTAGAGCGGGATGGAGGCCATCAGCAGGACGCCGACCACGATCGGGCTCAGCACGATGCTGACCACCACGGACACCAGCAACACAGCGATCGTCAGGACGCCCACCGGGACCGAGCTGAGCAGGTAGGCATAGCTGCGCCACGGCCAGGCCGAGACGAGGTACCGCCTCGAGGCCAGCGCTCCCCATGCGGCGTCCGGTCTCTCCACGCGCCCAACCCTAGGGCCGCGGGCGGGCCGTCGTCGGTAGCGTGAGCGCTACCCCCGGTCTCTCTCGCAGGCCAGCGATCCGCAGCGCCGATCCGGCTTTGCTGGAACCATGACCAGCACCGCGCCGCCGCGCCCCTTTGTCGTCCAGAGCGAATCACCTGCTCTGCTACTCGACGGCATCACCAAGACCTACCGCTCGAAGGCCGGCGCGGTCGACGCGCTGCGCGGGGTCACCTACCAGTTCACCCGTGGCTCGTTCACCGCGGTGATGGGTCCGTCCGGCTCGGGCAAGTCCACCTTGCTGCAGTGTGCGGCGGGGCTCGACCAGCCGACCAAAGGCATGGTCATGCTCGGTGGTGTCGAACTGGGTGGCCGTGACGAGGTCGCGCTGACGAAGCTGCGCCGCGAACAGATGGGATTCGTGTTCCAGGCCTACAACCTGCTCGGCTCGCTCACCGTCTACGACAACGTCGCCCTACCCCTCCGGCTGACCGGGCGCCGGCCGCGTCGCGAGGACGTGTACCGCGTCCTCGACCAGGTCGGGCTGGAGGGCAAGGCCAAGCGCCGTCCGGCCGAGTTGTCCGGTGGACAGCAGCAGCGCGTCGCGATCGCCCGGGCGCTGATCACCGGACCGGCCGTCTTCTTCGCGGACGAACCGACCGGCGCCCTGGACAGCAGCACCAGCCGGCAGGTCCTCACCTTGTTGCGTCAGGCAACCGACCGGACCGGTCAGACGGTGGTGATGGTCACGCACGACCCGGTCGCCGCCGCCTTCGCCGATCGGGTGCTCTTCCTGTCCGATGGTCTGGTCGCCGGCTCCCTCGACCGTGGTGACGCCGCCCGGATCGCGGCCGCCATGAGCGAACTGGAGGGCTGATGTTCTTCCTCAGCCGTCAGACGGTCCGCCGGCACCGCTCTCTGTATGCGGGATCCTTCGTCGCCCTGGCGGTCGGCGTCTTCCTGCTCGGACTCGCCGCCACCGCGACCGCCGCCACTGTCGCGTACGACGGGCCGGCCGCCGCTAGCATCACCGTCGACCTGCCACAGGCCGATCCGCCGCAGCAGGTGCGGGTACCGCTCTCCGACGCGGACGTGTCCGGACTGCAGACCGTGCTCAGCCTGGTCGCGGTGATCAGCGGGTTCATCACGATCTTCGTCATCGCGAGCACCTTCGCCTTCGCGGTGGCGTCACGGCGTCGTGAGGTCGGACTGCTGCGGCTGATCGGCGCGACACCCCGGCAGGTCCGCAGGATGGTGCTCGGCGAAGCACTGGTGGTGGCACTTGCCGCGGCCATCACGGGCGCGGTACTGGCTCAACTGGCGACTCCCCTGCTGCTCGCCAAAGCGTCGTACACCGAGCTCGCGCCGGTGAAGCTCGAACCGGCGAGCCCGTGGGTGCCGCTGCTGATCGCGATCTCGGCCGGGCTGGTGGTGGCCATGCTCGGTGCTCGGTCGGCCGCCCGTCGCGCCGCAAAGGTCGCCCCGGTCGACGCTCTCCGCGAGGCAGAGCTGGAGCCGACGCGGATCGGGGTCGTGCGGATCGGCTTCGGGCTGCTCTTCCTGGCCGGCTCGATCGTCCTTCTCGCTCTGATCCGGCCTGGCACGGGAGAGGCGGTGATACCGCTGTCCATGTTCACGCCGATGTTGCTCGTCATCGCGCTGACGCTGCTGGCGCCCCTGGTCGTGCCATGGATCGGCCGGTTGTGGGCGCTGCCGCTGGTCGCCTGGACGCGGGTCTCCGGGCGCCTGGCCCGCAGCAACGTGGTCGCCACGCCTCGCCGCAGCGCATCGCTGGCGGCACCGATCCTCGCCATCTCGGCGATCGCCGGGTCGATGGTGCTCACCTTGTCCTTCGCCGCGGACGCGGCCGCCGCGACCATCCGCGACACGCTGCGAGCGCCCATCGTCGTCACCGCGCCGGAGCACGGAGCGGCCGTGAGAGAGCGCATTCTCGGGACGACCGGCATCGCCGCGGCCGACGGCGCCATCCCGATCGACCTGATCCGGACCGACGGCGACTCCGCCGAGGTCGAGACCGCCGAGGGCATCGACCTCGCCGCGGCCACCCGCACCCGGGCGCTATCGCCGATCTCGGGTGACCTGACCAACCTGACCGGCAAAACAGTTGCCATCAGCAAAGAACTGTCCGGCTTCGAGGGCTACGACGTCGGCGACGAGATCACCGTCACCTACCTCGACCGTACGGCGGACCGGCTGCGGGTGGTCGCGATCCTCCCAACCGCGCCGGGGGTCACCGCATCGATGGTGCTCCCGCCCGAACTGGCTCGTCAGCACGCGCCCGAGGCGACGCCGAGCCAGTGGTTCATCCTGCCCGCGCAAGGATCCGACGCCGGAGCATTGGTGACGGCTCTGAACGAACGACTCACCGGCACCGGGGCGAGCGCAGTACCGGCTGTTGAGTGGGAGGAGGCTCAGGGGGAAGCGCTGCGGCAAGGGAATCGGTTCGGGCTGATCCTGCTGCTCGGACCCGCCGCGCTCTACAGCGCGATCGCGATCGCCAACACGTTGCTGATGGGGAGCCTCCAGCGGCGGCACGAGTTCGTCACGTCACGGTTGCTCGGTGCGACGCCCGCTCAGATCCGCCGGATGGTGCTGTGGGAGTCCTCGCTGGTCGGCGCGGT
The DNA here is from genome assembly GCF_004345365.1 of Kribbella sp. VKM Ac-2568. Classification (GTDB taxonomy): domain Bacteria; phylum Actinomycetota; class Actinomycetes; order Propionibacteriales; family Kribbellaceae; genus Kribbella; species Kribbella orskensis. Next base: position 10,685 of record NZ_SLVF01000013.1, on the reverse strand, counting down.
CGCGCTCAGCCTCGGAACCGCGATCACCGTCACGGTCGGGGTGCTGATCCGCCGCGCCATGACGGACGGGATGAGCGACGTGCCCGCGACCGTGCCGTGGACCGTTTTGCTCGGAATCGCCGGCCTCTGCCTGGTCCTGGCAGTTGGAGCCGCCCTGGCGCCGACCGCGTTCATCCTCAAAAGGTCCCACCCTGGCGCCGCAATGGAATAGACCAGAATGACCTTCCACCCGGCCTGGGCGGCGTGGCGGAGTACCGGCTGTTGTCGGCGGATGGGCGTACGGTTGGCGGCGAATCGTCGTGGAGGCCGGGTCGCTGCCGCGGTTCCTGGGGCTCACCAGGGACAATGGCGCTGCCGCCGGACCGCCGCGGCGCGCTCGCAAGAGTTGCTGGCACCGAGGAGCACGTAGACCCGTATGGCACGCCGTACCAACACCACCGCCGAACCCGAGGACTTCGAGGAGCACATCCTCGACGTCGACGTCTCCGACGAGATGCGCAGCAGCTACCTGGAGTACGCCTACTCGGTGATCTACTCCCGGGCCCTGCCGGACGCCCGCGACGGGCTCAAACCGGTCCAGCGCCGGATCCTGTTCTCGATGGCGGAGAACAACATCCGCCCCGACCGCGGCCATGTGAAGAGCGCCCGTGTCGTCGGTGAGGTCATGGGTAAGTACCACCCGCACGGCGACGGCGCGATCTACGACGCCCTGGTCCGTACCGCGCAGCCGTGGTCGATGCGCGTCCCGCTGATCGACGGCCACGGGAACTTCGGATCCCTGGACGACGGTCCGGCGGCGATGCGGTACACGGAGTGCCGGATGGCGCCGCCCGCGGTCGCGATGACCAACGGCCTGGACGAGAACGTCGTCGACTTCAAACCGAACTACGACGGCCGTGAGGAAGAGCCGTCGGTCCTGCCGGCCGCCTTCCCGAACCTGCTCGTCAACGGCGCCGCCGGGATCGCCGTCGGAATGGCCACGAACATGGCCCCGCACAACCTGGTCGAGGTGATCCAGGCGCTGCGGCATCTGATCAAGACGCCGGGCGCCGACCTCGACGACCTGATGCGCTTCATCCCGGGCCCGGACCTGCCGACCGGCGGCAAGATCGTCGGCCTGGAAGGCATCAAGGATGCCTACCTGACCGGCCGTGGCAGCTTCAAGATGCGCGCCACCGCCCGGATCGAGAACGTCACCCCGCGGCGCAAGGGCATCGTGGTCACCGAGCTGCCGTACACGGTCGGCCCGGAGAAGGTGATCGAGAAGATCAAGACGCTGGTGCAGGCCAAGAAGCTGCAGGGCATCGCCGACGTCAAGGACCTCACCGACCGCAGCCACGGCACCCAGCTGGTGATCGAGGTGAAGAACGGCTTCGTCCCCGAGGCTCTGCTGGAGCAGCTCTACCGGCTGACCCCGCTGGAGGATTCGTTCCACGTCAACGCGGTCTGCCTGGTCGACGGCCAGCCCCGCACGCTCGGCCTGCGGGAACTGCTCGACGTCTACCTCGGCCACCGGTACGACGTCACCCGGCGACGCAGCGAGTTCCGCCGGAAGAAGGCGCAGGACCGGCTGCACATCGTCGACGGTCTGCTGGTCGCGATCCTGGACATCGACGAGGTGATCCAGATCATCCGGACCAGCGACGACGCAGCCGCCGCGCGGACCCGGCTGATGGACATCTACGACCTGACCGAGGTGCAGACCAACTACATCCTCGACATGCCGCTGCGCCGGCTGACCAAGTTCTCCAAGCTCGAGCTGGAAACCGAGAAGGGCGAGCTCGAACGCGAGATCGAGAAGCTGACCGCGATCCTCGACGACGAGACGCTGCTGAAGAAGATCGTCTCCGAGGAGCTCGCCGAGGTCGCGAAGACCTACGGCACCCCCCGGCGTACCGTGCTGCTCGAGTCGTCCGGCGCGACCAAGACCGCGGCCGTCCCGCTCGAGGTCACCGACGACCCGTGCTGGGTGCTGATGAGCTCGACCGGCCTGCTGGCCAGGACGAACGGCGTCGAGCCGTTCGGCACCGGCGACGGCCGGGCCAAGCACGACGCGATCGTGTCCGCGGTGAAGAGCACCGCCCGCGGCCAGTACGGGCTGATCACCAGCACCGGCCGGCTGATCCGGCTGGAGTCGCTCGACCTGCCCGCCGTACCGACGACGGCCAACGCGCCGAACCTGCAGGGTGGCGCGCCGGTCGCCGAGTTCGTCTCGCTGGAGCCCGGTGAGAAGGCGCTCGCGCTGACCACGATGGACCCCGACTCGGTCGGCGTCGCCCTCGGTACCGGGACCGGCGTGGTGAAGCGGGTCCTGCCGGATCACCTGAGCAACCGGGACTCGTGGGAGATCATCCGCCTGAACGACGGCGACGAGGTGGTCGGCGCGGTCGAGCTGACCACGGGTGACGAGGAGCTCTGCTTCATCACCAGCGACGCGCAACTCCTGCACTACAACGCTTCCGTGGTCCGGCCCCAGGGCCGTACTGCGGGCGGCATGGCCGGGGTTCGACTCACCGGTGGCGCGAAGGTGACCTTCTTCGGCGCCGTCGACCTGGCCAAGGACAACTTCGTCGTGACCATCTCCGGGTCTTCGTCCGCCCTGCCGGGCACCGAGGTCGGAGCGGTCAAGGTGACGCCGTTCAGCGAGTACCCGGGCAAGGGCCGAGGCACCGGCGGTGTCCGGTGCCACCGGCTGCTCAAGGGCGAGGACGGGCTCCTGCTCGCCTTCGCGGGAGCGTCTCCGGTCCGGGCCAGCGCGAACAGCGGCGCCCCGGTCGACCTGCCCCCGCTGGACGCCCGCCGCGACGGCTCCGGCGTACCGGTGGCTCAGCCGATCGCCGCGGTGGCCGCGGACCTGGCAGGCTGAGCACATGAAGAGACTGGTCGCGCTCGGCGCGGCGCTGGTGCTGACGGTGACGCTGGCCGGTTGCAGCGACAAGAAGGACGACGCGGCGGCCAAGAAGGGCGACGACCCGGTCGCGCTGCTGACCGAGGTCAAGAAGACCATCGACGAGGCGGCCAGCGTGCACATCGTGCTGACCGGCCGGGACCTCCCGGACGGCGGACAGACGCTGGCCAGCGGTGACGGCGTGGCGACGCACGCCCCTGCGTTCAAGGGCAAGCTGACCGTTCGCGCGGCCGGTGCGCCGATCGACGCGGAGGTCGTCGCGGTCGGCAGCAAGGTCTACGCCAAGCTGCCGTTCACCCCGAAGTTCATCGAGCTCCCGCCGTCGCAACTGGCCGGGCTGGGTGCGCCCGACCCGGCGGTCCTGCTGGACCCGGAGAAGGGCCTCACCTCGGTCCTGCCGACCCTCAAGGACCCCGTGATCAAGGGCGAGACGCGGGACGGCGCGAAGGTGCTCACCGAGGTCACCGGCTCGGTCCAGGGCAAGAACCTGCAGGGCATCTTCCCGAAGGCGCCGGCCGACCAGGACTTCCCGAGCACGTTCAAGATCGACAAGGACACCAAGCAGTTGGTGTCGGCAACGATCACCGGGCCGTTCTACGACGGCGCCACCAGCAGCTACGACGTGACCCTGGACAAGTACGGCGAGCAGGTAGTGATCACCAAGCCGTGACGACCCCTACACCGTGATGAGCTTCGAGCCGTGACGGATCAAAGGGCCGGGACGGCCGCGGCGATGGCGCTGCACAGCGCAGGCGGGTGGAGGTCCGGCCGTGGCGGATAGTCAGGTGGCGACCGGGTCGAGGGCGCGGCTGACGCTTGCCTCGATCGCCGTCGCCTTCGCCGCGGCGGACACCTACGTCGTCGTCCTGGCATTGCCGGACATGATGGCCGGCGTCGGCCTGTCCGCGGACCAACTGCAGCGGGCCGCACCGATAGTGTCCGGCTTCCTGCTCGGCTACATCGCCGTGCTGCCGTTGATCGGCCGCATCGCGGACGTCGTCGGCAGGACCCCGGTACTGGTCGGCGCGCTGCTCCTGTTCGCAGTGGGCTCCTTGATCACGGCCGGCGCCTACGACCTCTCACTGGTGGTCACCGGGCGGTTCCTCCAAGGAGTAGGCGGCGGTGGACTCGTCCCCGCAACGCTTGCCCTGGTTGCCGATCTCTGGCCACCAGAGAAGCGAGGACTCCCCCTCGGCGTCGTCGGCGCGGTCCAGGAGCTCGGCGCAGTACTAGGTCCATTGCTGGGTGCCGTTGTCCTGGCGATCGCCGATTGGCGCTACATCTTCTGGCTGAACCTAGTAGTGGCGGTCGTCCTTGCTCTGCTGCTCCGCGGCCGACATCGACCTCCGATCTCCGCTGCAGTGGGGTTGCTCGCCTGCATAGCGCTCGGACTCACCCTGACATCGCCCGACCGGCTGGCGAACGGCGTGACCCTCGGACTGCCCTTCGTCCCGTTCACCGGCGAATCACGGCTCCTAACCCCGATCGGCCTCGTCACGCTCGTGCTCGCGGTCTTGTGGCTCGCGCTGGTCCTGGTGAAGAGCCGCTCGAGTCTCCGCGGCCTCTTGAAGCAGGTGGACCTGCTCGGAGCGACACTGCTCGCGCTGGCGCTGGCAGGAATCGTTCTGGCCTTCGCCACGGCTGATCCCGAGCGTGAGGTGATGGCGCCCGCCGGACCGTGGCTGCTGGTTGCCGCCGCCGTCTTCGCGATCGCCTTCGCCCTGTGGCAACGCCGTACTGCGCAGGCGATCGTTCCGCCCGGGTTGCTGGGCTCCAAGGCGGCCTGGGGATCTCTCCTGGTCAGCTTCCTGGTGGGAGCCGCACTGATCGCCGCACTGGTCGACGTGCCCGTCTTCGCCCGTACTACGCAGGGTGGCGGTCAACTGGCGGCAGCCCTTGTGCTGGTGAGGTTCCTCGTCGCCCTGCCTGTCGGTGCGGTCGTCGGAGGCTGGTTGACCCGTCGCTACGGGCTGGGACTGATCACTGGGGCCGGACTCGCTCTGGCCGGTGCCATGTTCGTGCTGATGGCCTTCTGGGAGCGGGACGCCCTCGACCACGCTCTGGCGACGATCGCGTTGTTGCTGTGCGGGTTCGGCTTCGGACTGGCCCTCTCCCCCGTCAACACCGCCATGCTCGCTGCGACCCGGCCCGACAGCCACGGACTGGTCAGCGCTCTGGTCGTAGTCGCCCGGATGGTAGGGATGCTCGTAGGTGTATCGGCCCTGACCGCGATCGGGCTGCGCCGCTACTACACGCTGGTGGACGACATCCCATCTCCCAACGAGCTCTGCCCGGCGAACCCCGGAACCTGCCGTCCGTTCATCGATGCACTCCGCGAAGCGGCCATTTCACAAGTGCACACGATTTTCGCCGGGGCAGCCGTCTGCGCGTTCGCGGCCGCCGTACTGGCCGTTCTGCTGCTCGGGCGGCGGGCGGCTGTCCACAGGTGATGATCATCATGCGGGTGACCGTCTCAGCTCGCGTACCGTAACGGTTGTGAGTGCACGTATCGACGGGACCGGCGCACCGGGCCTCTGCTCGGCCATCTGCCGGCAACTGCAGGAACCTCTGCCGGGGTCGGCGATCGTCGCCGCCGGCTGGCTCGTAGTGGAGCAGCCCGGGCCGTGGGGTGCGAAGGCGCCGACCCAGAGCCACCTGGATCCCGACTTCGGGGCGAGGATCGACACCGCCGCCAAGAAGGCCGACCTCCGCTTCGGGCTGATCCGCAAACCTGGCACGCACGCGGACGCGGTACCGCGCGCCCATCAGGTGTACGTCGCGTGCACCCTGCAGGGCAGGACGTGGCTGCTCGGTGGCTCTGTCAACGACCCGAAACAGCTCGACTCGCTCGACCTCGATGCCGTCAGCCGAGGTGACCTTGACGCGGTGGTGGCGTCCCTGCCCGAGTTGTCGCGGGTGACCGAGCCGGTGCTGCTGGTCTGCACCAACGGCAAGCGGGACGAGTGCTGTGCCCTACTCGGCCGCCCGATCGTCACGGCGATGGCTGCCGTGGCGCCGGGCCGCGTCTGGGAGTCGAACCACCTCGGCGGGCACCGCTTCGCACCCACCGCCACCCTGCTCCCGGCAGGGACGATGTATGGTCACCTCGACCTCGAGACGGCCAAGGCCATCCTGACCGCGGCCGACCGCGGGAAGATGGTGCTGGACAACCTGCGCGGCCGGTCCACCTGGACCAAGCGCGGGCAGGTCGCTGAGATCGCCGTCCGCACCCTCATCGGCGAGGCTGCGCTGGACGCGATCAGCGTCATCGCGGAGGACCTGGAGACCGTCACGGTGGGACACGCCGACGGCCGGGCGTGGACCGTCCAGGTCACCAGTGAGACCGCCCATCCACCCCGCCCGGAATCCTGCGGAAAGGAACCGTTCGCCATGTCGATCCTGCGTGCCGGAACCATCACCCCGGGACTCCCCCGATGAAGGCCGAACCGCCGACGAGCGCCGAAGCCGCCGTCAGCAGTGAAGGGTCCGGGCAGAACACCCCGCTGACCGGGTTCGAGGACCTGCTCGCGGCCAACTCGGAGTACGCGGCGAGCTTCGCCTACAGCGGCTTCGACGGCATCGCCCACGCCGGCATCGGCGTGGTGACCTGTATGGACTCCCGGATCCCGCCGCTGGAGATGCTCGGGCTCAAGCCCGGCGACGCGAAGGTACTGCGCAGCGCCGGTGGCCGGGTCACCGAGCTGACGATGACCGGCCTCGTGCTCGGCGTACAACTGCTCGGGGTCCGGCGGATCATGGTGATCCCGCACACCCGCTGCGCGATGGCCGCGATGACCGAGGACCAGCTGCGCGAGAAGGTGGAGCTCGCGGCCGGCAAGCCCGCCGGATACCTGCCGCTGAACGTGGTGCCCGACCAGTTGGAGGCGTTGCGCCGCGACGTCGCCGCGGTGCGCGAACACCCGCTGATCGGCAACGACGTACTGGTCGGCGGCTTCATGTACGACGTGGACACCGGCAGGCTGAGGCAGATCAGCTGATGCCGGAGCTGGACGACTCAGCACAGTCTCCCGAAGAGTCGTGGCTCGCCGCGCCCGAGTTGCGGCCGCTTCCGCTCGGCACCCTGCGCCCGGAGGGCTGGCTCCTCGAACGGTTGCGCCAGCAGGCCGACGGCATGGCCGGACACCTCGACGAGTTCTGGCCGGACGTGGCCCGCAGCGGCTGGATCGGTGGCGACGCCGAGGGCTGGGAGCGCGGCCCGTACTGGCTGGACGGGATCGTCGGGATCGCCCACCTGCTGGACGACGACCGGCTGAAGGCCAAGGTCGACCACTGGGTCGGCTACATCCTGGAGCACCAGCACCCGGACGGCTGGTTCGGCCCGCGTTCAGGCGAAGCGACGTACGCGGATCACGATGTCTGGCCGCGGATCATCGTGCTCAAAGCGTTGTTGCAGCACCTCGACGCGACCGGTGATCCTCGGGTGCTCCCGGCGTCCCTGCGCTTCTGCGAGCTGCTCGACGGTCTGCTGGACGAGTGGCCGCTGCGCGAGTGGGCCCGGTCGCGGTGGACGGACGTGGTCTGGGTCATCCACCAGCTCCACGACCTGACCGGCGAGGACTGGTTGTTGCCGTTGGCAGCGAAGTGCCAGGCTCAGGGATTCGACTGGTTCGCCTATGCCGACCGGTTGCCGTTCACCGAGAAGGTGCCGGAAGCAACGTTACTGGCCTACCAGGAAGAGGCCGGCGGCACCTGGATGAACGACGGCCACCTCTCCTCGCACGGCGTCAACGTCGCGATGGGTCTGAAGGCGATGCCGGTCTGGTGGCGGCAATCCCCCTCTGACGACGAGCAGACCCGGCTACTGCGGATGATCGCGTCCCTGGACCAGCATCACGGGCAGCCGAACGGGCTGTTCAGCTGCGACGAGCACCTGGCCGGGCTGCATCCGAGCCAGGGGACGGAGACCTGCACCGTCGTCGAGTACCTCGCCTCGCTCGAGGTGGCGCTGGAGTCGTGGGGTGCGGTCGAGCCCATTGCGGAGCGTTTCGAGCGCCTCGGCTTCAACGCGTTGCCGGCGAGCGTCTCCCCGGACGAGTGGACCCACCAATACGTGCAGCAGGCCAACCAGGTCGTCTGCCACGTCACCGAAGACCGGATCTACACCAACAACGGTCCCGACGCGAACATCTTCGGCCTCGAACCCCACTTCGGCTGCTGTACTGCGAACCGCCACCAGGGCTGGCCCCGGTTCACCACCCACCTCTGGATGCGGTCCGCCGACGGTGGCCTCACCGCCCTGTCGTACGCGCCCTGCTCCTTCGAGCTGGGTTCCCTGAGCGTGCAGGTATCCGGCGGCTACCCCTTCGAGGACGACGTCACGATCAGCGTCCGCGGTTCGGAGGTGGCGCCGCTCCGGCTCCGGATCCCGGCCTGGGCAACCGAGGCGTCCCTCGCGATCGACGACGAGAAGCCGATCGCGGTCACCCCGGGTTCCGTCCACGAGCTCAAGCGGGACTGGATCGGTCACCACACCCTGCGTCTGCACCTCGGCCCGGCGATCCAGGCGGTCCCCGACCCAGCGGCGCGATCACCGTCGAACGCGGGCCTTTGGTCTACGCCCTGGCCCTGACCGAGGACTGGCGGCGGATCGGCGGCGAAGATCCGCACGCCACCTGGGAGGTCCACCCGGCCTCGCCGTGGAACTACGCCCTCGCGATCCACCCGCACGACGTAGCGCAGCACGTCGACGTGGATCGGCAGTCGGTCGGTGAGCGGCCGTTCTCTCCCGCGGCCGCACCGATCCAGCTGCGAGTGCGCGGGCGACGGATCCCCTGGGCTCTCGAGCACGGTGCCGCGGCAGCACCGCCACCCAGTCCGGTGGAGTCTGCAGAAGAGTTGGAGGAGCTCGTCCTCATCCCCTACGGCTGCACCACGCTCCGGGTGACGGAGCTGCCGTGGACAGTCAGCTGATGGAGACCTTGCCGGTGTCGAGGTCTCGCGAACCGCCGGTTGCCCTCGACCAGCCGCTGCAGCGCTTCATTGCCGTTGGCAACAGGTGGCTGGGTCAGGAAGCGGCGGCGTGTTGGGGCGGGCGGCGTGGTCACAGACGGTCTCCTCACGAGATGCGGCGCTGGGCGACGCCACACTTCAGAAGGTAATCCCTTGCATACTGTCTGCCATAGTCAAGCCTGTTCCGATCTCTCGGCGGACCCGGGCAGATCTGATAGACAGCCGTTATGAGACTCCGCCCAAGCTCTTTCTCTCGTGCCACGGTGGCCGGTGCGCTCGTGCTCAGCACCGCTCTCACCGCCGCCCCACCAGCCACCGCCACCTCGTCCACCACGGCTGGCCCGGCGAAGACCTGCTCCGATCAGACCGTCGCCGGGACGGTCGAGGAGCAGCGCCTCGACAACGGCATCGGCGGCGGCCCGTCCGTGCCCGCCGAGATCCTGGCCCGCTCCGGCTTCGACAACCAGGTAGCCCTGTTCGGTCACCTGCTCTGCGCTGTGCCGAGTCGCGCCGCCGCCTCGATCCTCGTCCGCGTCAAAGGCGAGGTGCTCTGGAAGACCGCGACCTACCGCGCGCAGCACCCGCAGACACCACCCGCACTCCCCTCGACCGATGACCGCGGCCTCTACTGGGCTCGCATCTCGATGGCCCACGCGCTCCGCCAGTGGCAGCCCCGCTTCAGCCTCAGTACTGCGGAACGCGCGGCGCTGATCCGGACCCTCGAGTACTCGTCACGCGGGATCACCAGCAGCCGGTTCAGCTCCGGAGTACACGGCTCCGGAGTAGAGAAGGTGCTGGTGACCGGATTCGACCCGTTCACGCTGGACGCGGACATCCGGATCGGCAACCCGTCCGGGGCGAACGCGCTCAGCCTCGACGGTCAGCGCTGGAGGGTGAACGGGAAGACGTACGAGATCCAGACCGTGGTGTTCCCGGTCCGCTACACCGACTTCGACGAGAACATGGTCGAGGACGCGCTCGCGCCGCACTACCGCCCGGGCGCTCAGCACGCCGACCTGGTAATGACCGCGAGCCAGGGCCGGGTCGGCATCTTCGACCTCGAGGTGTTCAACGGGCGCCGCCGCTCGGTCAGTTCCATCGGTGACAACAACAACCTGTGGGGCGGTGGGACCGTCAACGCGCCAGTCGTCTCCCCGAGCATGCCCGCCGGACCGGAGTGGCTGACGACGAGCCTTCCGACGGCCGCGATGGCAGCCACGGATGTCACGCCCTTCCGCACCCGGGTCAACACCTCGGTCCTGGAGATCCCCGCCGGCGAAACCCTCCCGGTACGGCGTCCGCTCGGGCCGACGCCCGGCTCTGTCGCCTCCGAAGGCGCCGGTGGCGGCTACCTGTCGAACGAGGTCGCCTACCGGAACACCCTGCAACGCGACCTGCTCGACCCGACGATGCCGGCCGGCCACCTCCACGTGCCCGTCCTGCAGTTCGACCGGGCGAACACCACCGCGATCACCGACCCGACGTACGAGGCCAACCGCGACGCGATCGTGGCCGGCGCCCACGCCATCCTCCGCAACGGCCTCGGCTGAGCCACTGCGCTGCCTCCTCGCCGAGGGGGCAGCGCAGTCAGTCAACTGCCGGCGAAATCTGCGCGCGCGGCGTGGTAGTCCGCGTCAGAAGGCGGTCCAGTGCCGGTGCCTCGACGCCGGCCTCCGCGTAGCCGTCGGACAACATCAAGGGCGCGCTGTCGATCTAGACGCATTTTCCGCAGTTTGATGTGTCTACTGCTCGTCGTGTTCTGGCCAGGGGAGTTCGATGGCGAGTAGGTCGAGGATGCGGCGTTGGG
>NZ_SLVF01000012.1 GCF_004345365.1 Kribbella sp. VKM Ac-2568 | reverse complement strand
GCTCGTGTACCCCGAAGGGCCTTACCGCTCGACTTGCATGTGTTAAGCACGCCGCCAGCGTTCGTCCTGAGCCAGGATCAAACTCTCCGTTGAAATCCATATGTCAACCACGGACAAGCCGCGGAAAACAGACTAACGAAAAACGATCCATTGCAATCAGAAACAAATCAAACTGACTTGAATCCAGAAAAATTACAAAGGAATCCGACACGAATCAACAATGAGCGAACCCACCAACCTCGAAGAGGTCAGCAGACCCACACGCCGAGACCCGTGAACGGGGTTAATGCTAAATTTCGGCATTGACTTTCGGCACGCTGTTGAGTTCTCAAGAATCGGACGCACACCGCGCTTCATTCTTTCGTTTGAAGCTCCGGGGCAACCCGCCAGACTTTACTATTTCGTCCGGGGCCGGTCAAATCGGCCCCTTTCGTCCTAGTCTCTCTGCACGTCTCAGTGCCCGAAACCCGCTCAGGGCGTGTTTCGGTAGCCAGGACCTTCAGGGAGTTCGGAGCATCCGGCCGCTTTCGCGTCCCGCACTCGCTCCGACAAGGGGAACATTACTGACGTTCGCGGCGAAGATGCAAATCGGGGTCGAGGCCCTGTCCGGACCCCGGATCTAGCCCACCTTCGGGCAGGTGATCTCCCCGTCGTTCTGGACGAAGACGATCGCCTTGCCCGACCCCTCAGCACGTAGCACGGTGTCCGCCGTACGGCAGCCGAACGACCCCTGCGAGCGAGGCGCGAACGTCATCGGCACCTGCCCCGGGAAGGTCACCGACAGCCGGCCTTCGTCACGTACCACGGTGAACGCCGAGCCAGGGCGCAACTCGTACGTGCCCTCGAGCGCCGCGAGCTCGTCGAGCCCGGGCCACTCCGGCTCGTCCAGGTCCGCGGGATGGTCCTTCCACCCGTACGACGAGGCGATCGTGGCGAAGGCCCTCTGGACGACATACGAACCGTTGTCGCCATTGGTCATCACCGCAGCGCCTTGTCCCGTATCCCGGTAGGCCAGCAGGTGGCACTTGAAGCCGTGGTTGCCGCCACTGTGGCCGAAGGTCGTCCCACCATTCCCCAAGAACAACCCGAGACCGAGCGCATCCAGCCCGCCGATCCGATCGGACGACAGCACCTGCTGAGTGAGCATCTCCCTCGCCAGCTCCGGGGACAGCAGCGCTCCGTCGGCGCCGGCGTACGCGCTTTGGACGGCTATGGCGAAGGTGCAGAGGTCACTGGGGGTGGTCCAGAGGCCGGCCGCCGCCAGCTCGGGGTACGTGTGCCAGCGTCCATCGACCGCGCGCCCGAACTCGTCGTGCGCGGTGGCGGCACGCGCATGCGATTCCTCGGGAAGAGGTTGTGCGTAGTCACTCGACGACATCCCGAGCGGATCCAGGACCAGCTCGCGCAGGAGCTCCCGGAACGGCGTACCGGTGACGTCTTCCAGGAGTTGCTGCATGATCACGGTTCCGCCGCCGGAGTACCGGAACTGGGTGCCGGGCACTGTGTCGACCCGTACTCCGAAGGTGTTCGTCGGGCGAACGCCGTCGAGGACCTGCAAAGGTGTCGGTACTTCGGCGTCGTGTGCGTAGCCGGGGAATCCGTGCACGGTCAGACCCGCACTGTGGCTCGCCAGGTGGCGCAAAGTGACCACGGGCTGCCAGTCGCCGGTGGGTGGCAGCTGCCAGGAGGTGAGCCGACGGTTCACGTCCTCGTCGAGGTCGAGCAGACCTCTGTCGACCAGGCGGAGCATGGCGAAGACCGCGATCGGCTTGCTGATCGAGCAGGCCTGGAACAACCTGTCCGGCGTGACCGGATCCGCCCGGCCGGCGTCGACGACTCCCGCACTCCCCCGGTCGACGATCTCGCCGCCGTCGATCAGCGCCCAGCTGACCCCCGGCACCTTGAACTTCTCGAGTTCCGCCCCGATCCCGTCCCGCAGTACGTCGGTCAACTCCGTCGCCTCCCCTGGCTCAAGTGCTCGGAGCCTAGTTGCGCGACGGGGCATTGAACGGCCGCGGAGGCCCGGGGTGCCAGGCGTCCGCGGCCGTCGACTCGGTCACCGCGACGGCTGGGGTGCCTCGCAGTCGATCTTCGGGTTGGCGCCGATGTAGTTCAACGGCCCCGCGATGATGGTCACGAGGATCGTGCCCACCTTGGCGCAGGTGGCGTCCGAACCGGAGAAGTACTCTCGCTGCCCTGCGGCGGCGACACCGATCAACAACCACACGACGACAACGATCGTGACGATGCGAGAACCTGTCGTAGAAGCTCTACGAGTGCGCATGGCTACCTTCCTGACACTGGTCCACCCCCGTGGATCCACAATCTGGTGCCCGCCGACCACGCAGCGAAAACGTCCGGACCTCCTTGTCGATTCGCAGCCCGCTCGTTCGTCAGCTCTGTGAGCGCCCACCAGGGGCGGTCCGCGGGCGTTTCGGCGGTCGCGGGACGGAAAGGAATCACCATGAGCAAGTACCTGTACCTGTACCGCGGGCCGGCCACCCCGATGGAGGACTTCACCCCCGAGCAGGGTGAAGAGCAGATGAAGGCCTGGACCGAGTGGATGGGCAAGGCGGCGTCCGCGATCGTCGACCAGGGGAACCCGTTGGTTCCGAAGGCCTCGGTGCGCGACGACGGCTCGGCGACCGAGCCGAGTGACCAGAACGGCTACACCATCGTCGAGGCGGCGGACCTCGACGCCGCCCAGGCGTTGCTGGTCGGCCACCCGTTCCTGTCCGAGGGCAAGGGCCGCTTCGCGGTGGAGATCTTCGAGATCCAGCCGATGTAGGCGCGCTCAGAGGTAATGCGCTCAGATCTCGGCGAACTCGAAGTACGGCTTGATCTCGGCGTTGACGTAGGCGCCGATGCTCGGAGCCGCAAGCAGGCCGGCGTACGTCGGCTGGGGGACGTCGTAGTACAGGTAGACGCTGCCGTTGACGTACTCCAGCTCCAGCGTGCGCTTGGCGACGTCGTACCCGACCGACCTGACACTCGCCGACTCCACCAGTCGCCGCCTCATCGCGCGTCTCCTCACCGACATCACGTCCTCGACCTCGGACATGATGCCCGGCGCGGCGGCCCGAAACCTTCTCGACCGCGGTCATGTCTGTACTTCGTCGAGACGGGTTGCGGTGTCCGCCTGGGTCGGGGCCTTCGGGGGTTGCAGGGCGGCGAGCACGCGGGCCAGTTCGCCGACGACTGCGTGGAGCTGGCTGACCACAGAGGTGTCCAGGGTGATCGGGTCGTCGTCGGGCGGCGGGAGGTTGAGGTTCGAGGCGAAGCGGGTGCGGGTGTCCTCGGTGGCGAGGGTGAGCGAGGTGTCCAGCGCCTCCTGGAGTTGAGGGCTGGGCACCATGCCGGGGCGCTCGCGCCACTTCGCGATCGTCCGTGGGGAGACGCCGAGGTGCTCGGCGAACGCCTCGTTGGTCAGGCGCATCGCCGCCTGCAAGGCGCGCGCATGCCTGCCGGTCCACTGATCGATGACTGTCATCGGCTCACTCCCAGCTCGACTACTCTATGCAATCAGATTACGACGATCGGGTGAGCGGATGGGTGCCTGATCAGTGCCCTGTGGATACAGCGCCGGTTCGTGGTTCGGCGCTGGCTGCGGGCGTTGACTGTCGGACATGGACGAGACCAGCGGAAGACCCGCGACGATGCTCCGGCCGCGGCGGCGTCACCTGAAGATCGCCGTGCCGACAGGACCACGGCGGTTTCAGCTCGTGCGGCACGTCGACATCTCCGGAGTCAGCGGTACGGGGGTGGTCGCGGAAGGCGTCGAGTGGACCGACGGCTCGGTCACCCTGCACTGGGGAGGCCGCTACCCGACGACAACCGTCTGGCAGGACGGGGTCGACGCCCTGCTGTCCGTGCACGGCCACAACGGCGCGACCACGATCCAATGGCTCGACTGATCTCGGTAGGGCGCGGCGCAGCAACCCCCTGCAAAAGGTCGCCGGCCCTACCGACTACTCCGAGAGCATCAGCTGAGCGTGTCCGTTGTCATCGGCCCGGCCGTCCTCGAGCGCCTCGACCGGCAGATCATTGGCGGCCGCCGACAACCGGGTGAGCGTGCCGAGCAGGTCGACGCACTTCGCGACCTCACCCGGATTGTTGGCGAGCCACCAGACCGCGGCCGAACCCGGAGTCGCCAGCACGTCATCCCTGACATAGGCGCGTTTCTCCTGCTGCAGTTGACGTTCCAGCGACGAGGTCTGCGCTTTGCGGTGCAGGGCGGTGACGACCTGGAGGTGCTTGAGGTCGGCGACGGACAGCTTGAGACGGACCTCGGTCGCCCACGTTCGCACCTGACCTTCTTCGTCCAGATCCGGTTCGCCGAGCAGGGCGGCGAGTCGGTGCTGGTTGAGCGCCTCTTCGGTTGGTTGCTGGCCGATCGTCAGCGCCTTAGCGCGGCTGACCGGAGCGACGCCTCGCGTGTCGCTGACCGCGATACCCCGGTACTGCGACTGTGGCCGGTTACCTCTGTACCGCGACCGTGGCCGGCCGCGGCGGCGGTCAGCCGGCCAGGGAGCGGAGGGCTCGACGGGAGGGAGTCAGCAGGACGGGCTTGTAGGGGCAGCGGGTGTCGGTGAGCGTCTCGTAGGCGCGGATCGCCCGGTCCGCGGCGTCCCAGCCCTGCTCGGCGGGGCTCTTCCCCAGGCCGCGGTTGCGGACCAGGGCGCCGTAGAAGGCCGAGCAGAAGACGGTCGCCTCGTACCAGCCGACCACCGTGCTGGTGCCGATGTAGGTGATCTCGTCCTGCAGGCAGTCGCGGATCGCCCGCTGCCACTTGCCGATGCCCGTCTTGCAGCCGTCGGCGATCACCACTCCGCTGGCGATGCCCCACGACCGGTCCAGGAACCAGTCCGCGAGAGCGGTCAGGGAGACCTGGGTCTGACCGTCCGTCGACAGGAACGACGGCTCCTCGCTGTGGTCACCGTGCGCCATCACGTGGAGCACGGTCGAGGGCGTGGTCAGCGCGGAGAAGGCCGTCTCATGGTCGCGGGTCCGGACGAAGTTCACGTCGATCACCGGGCTGTTCCAGCCGGCGTTGATGTTGCTGGTGATCCCCTGCACGAAGGTCATCGAGGCGTCGAAGGAACTGTCCAGGCCGAGGTCCACCAGCGTGATCAATCGGTTCTTCATCGCCCACCCCTCGAACGAGTCCCGGTCCCCCGGCCTCCGAGGTCCCGCCCCATCATGACCCAGCCCGCCGACAGTTTCGCCTCCCGGTCCACGGATGAGTCCGCGGATGGGTCCACCGCTACGGTGGCGGGAGCGCGCCTACCACCTGGAGGATGTCCGATGAGCGAACTCGCACCGACCGTCACGCTGAGCAACGGAGCCAGTCTGCCCCGGCTGGGTCTCGGCACCTCGCCGATGAACGACGACGAGGTCGAGCGCGCCGTAGTACAGGCGCTGGAGGTCGGGTACCGCCTGGTCGACACCGCGGAGGCGTACCGGAACGAGGTGGGCGTCGGGCGCGGGTTGGAGGCGTCCGGAGTCCCGCGGGACGAGGTGTTCGTGACCTCGAAGTTCAACAAGCACCGGCACAGCGTCGAGGGGGCGCGAGCGGCCTTCGAGGCGAGCGCGGAGAAGCTCGGCGTCGAGTACCTCGACCTGCTGCTGATCCACTGGCCGAACCCGGAACACGGCCAGTACGTCGAGGCGTGGCGCGGCCTGATCGAGCTCCGCGAGGCGGGGCTGGTCCGCGCGATCGGCACCTCCAACTTCAAGCCGTCCCACCTTCAGAGGCTGATCGACGAGACCGGTGTGGCCCCCGAGGTCAACCAGATCCAGCTGAGCCCTATCTGGACGAAGCAGGCGGAGCGCGACTACCACACCGCCCACGGCATCGTCACGGAGTCCTGGAGCCCCCTCGGCAAGGGCAGCGATCTCCTGGACCACCCCACCGTCACAGCAGCCGCCAAGGCCCATGACAAGACTCCAGGGCAGGTCGTGCTCCGCTGGCACGTCCAGCAGGACCTCGTACCGATCCCCAAGTCCTCCAACCGCGAGCGCCTCGAGCGGAACCTCGCGGTCTTCGACTTCGAGCTGACAGCCGACGAACTGGCCGCGCTGTCAGCCCTGGACGGGACCGGTCGAGCCCCAGCCGACTCAGACAAGACCGGCCACTGACCACGACGCCGGGGGTCAGTCGGTGAGGGTGCCGAGTTCGTTCAGTAGCGTCTCGAGAACGGACTCTTCGTGGACGGCCTTCCCGTGCAGTCGCATGGCAGCGCCGAGCTCGGCGTCCCACGACGGTTGGATCGGCGTATCCAGCAGGCTTGGACTGCCTGGTTGCAGTCCAGCCTCGTAGTCCGAGGCGGTCATCAGCCAGGGACTCACCTCGAAACGCGCCACTAACCGGTTGGCGATCGCGATGCCTGCCCAGTCGAAATCGCCGTGATAGCGGAGCTGCACCGCGGGTGAAAACCGATCGAGCACCGTTGTGACCACCGTGTTCGGCTCGCCCGATGTGCAGACGACCGGCGTCGAGCCGCCATTGGCCTCCGCGACAGCTTCGAGAACTCGAGGGTTCTCGCAGACCAGCACGGGCCGGTCCGACGGCATGTTCAACTCACAGCGCCGCAGTTCCCAGGCCGTCAGATGCACCGGATCACCTGCATCGGCGGCCAGCTGCAGCCGCTGCGTCACCGGATCCTGCCCTTCCGGACGCAGGCCCAAAGTCAGGCACGTCGACGAGATCAGGTCCGGCGTCGCTCCATAGGCCTGCCACAGGTTGCGCCGCCCTCCTGCTGACCCTGGTAAGGCTATACCGGACGCCGCTGCCAGGCCTCGGAGTACGACTAGATGGAGCGGGCCGTCCTCGTCCAGTGCATGCGCGTTCCCGAGAAGCTTCGCGCCCAGCTCGACGCGTGACCTAGGCAACGACTCAGCTGTGACAGCCCGGAGGATGGTGGCGGCATCAGCGATCAGTCGAGCCGCGTCCGACCGGTTCGTCAACAGACCCGTCCGTCGCAGGCCGGCCAACCACTCGTCCACCCAAGGGGCCTCGAGCAACGACTTCGCCAACGTCAGCGGCTCCTCCCGACGTTGCGTCAACTCCTCGCGCTCCCTGCGCCGGTCCCGCAGCGGTGACCCGGTCAACGCCTCCAGTACCGCCGCCAGACCGGACTCACCGGATCGTTCGGCCAACCGAGCATCGAGTACGGCCAGGTCCACGACCACTCGTTCCCGTGTCACGGTCCGCCCCAGCAAGGCTCCCAGCGCATGCCTTGATCCCCGCGAGGCGACAGTCAGAGTGACTCTGCCTTGGGGCGGCAAACCTGTCGTCTCCACCCGGGCGCGGACCCGTTCCCAGATCTCGGTGAGCTCCGGAGTCGCCACCCAGTCGGGCAAGGTCATCCGATCGCCCTCAGCCCGCGGCCGTCCCAGCGGTACTCGTACTGAGCGATTCCCCGTTGCGCCGGGTCCCGCAAGGCTTCGTAGATCGCCAGCGACGGCACGGTGTCGTGGTCTCCCCACAGCCGCTCGCTCGTGATGACGAAGTCCAGGTCCAACTGCACCAGCAACCCGAACAGCAGCGGGTGGGTGCGCACATCGATCTTGGGGAACGCATCGTCGAGCAGCACGAGCCGCGGCGCGAACGGAGCCGCGCCCGCCAGCGAGGTGAAATGCGCCGCGGCCGCGGCGAACAATGGCAGGTAGCAGAGCACCTTCTGCTCGCCCTGGGACAACGGGGATCGGCGATGGAGCTCGAGCCAGCGCCCCTCGGACTCCGGCCGGGTGTACTTGATCCGGAACTCGAACCATCGCCGGTAGTCCAAAGCCACTGCCAGATGCTCGCTGTAGGACAGTTCCGGGCTCTCCGCCCGAGAAGCCTCGATCAACCGGTGGAGCGAGTCCCGCAGCGTGGCTCGCTCCTCAGGCAGCAGGGCGCCGACCGGTTGGGTCAGCAGTCGGATTGCTTCCCGCGCCTCAGGCGACACGTCCTCCCGCAACCGCCAGTCCAGCCGCATCCGGATTCCCTGCGAGGTGGTGACGTCGGTCAGTAGGCGGTTCATCGCCTCGACCAGGTCAGTGGCCTCTACCCTGCGTCGCCGGATCGCGTCACCTAGCTCCCCCAGGATGTGCTGTTCGAACCTCTCCCGCTCTCGATCGGTCAGCAACCGCCGATCCTGCTCAACCGCGGCAGCGGCCCGGGCGACCAACTGGCCGATCGCTGATTCGCCTCCCTCGTCCCGCCCAGTGACCGAGAGCAACCCCCCGAACATCAGGATCTGCGGCTCGTGCTCGGCCGCAGGCCCGCTGGCAGCCTCGGTCTGCGCGCGCCAGACAGCGGCTTCCTCGTTCCCTGACCTCGCCCCTTCGAGGCTGGCCAACTCGCGGGCGACGGCCATCAGTTCATCAGAAACAGAGTCATCCGGCCCTAGGGTCGCGGCCTGGACAAACACCGCACCTGCCGGCACCTCACGTCCTTGGAACGCCGACGCCAAGAGACCCGGCACCTCGACCACAGCACCCAGCTCATGCAAGACCTCGGCCCGGACCTGTCGGTGGTCGGCGACCGCACTGCCGGCCTGCGCGACTCCTTCCCGCAGACCACCTCTGCGCTCTGCAAGCTCCTTGGCTTGAGCCTCGCCCAAGCGGGCCGCCGCCTTGGCCTCTCGCACTCTGTCGCGCAACTCGCTCAGGCGTCGCTCCAATTCGACTACTGTCGCGCTGACAGCCGTACGCAACTCGGCCAGTTCGGCGGCAACGCCGTCAGCCGTCGATCGCGCCTGGGCCCCACCCGTCCGGATCACCTCCAGCGCCTCGGCCTCGGCATCCAACTCAGCTCGGTCGTCGCGCCACCTGCGGACGTCACGGTGCAAGGGCGCGACGTCATGCTCCAATTGGGCGAGCTCACGATCGACTGCTCGTAGCCGCTCCTCCAACGCGGCCAGTGGGCCCGACTCCTCCGGTACCTCGTTCTGCCGGGCCAAGCGCTTGACCTCAGCGAGCCGCTGGGTGACCACCTGACGAGCAGACAGTACGGCGGTCTGCGCAGCCTCATGCGCGAGGCGATCCCGATCCGAGGTTGCCGTCCGTTCCTCCACTGTCGCCCAAGCCCTCAGCAGTGGCTGAACGGCAGGGATGTTCCGCAGCCATTGCTCCAGGGCATCGATCCGCGCCTTGACTGAGCCTGCGACTCGAGCGGCCTCGTCATGCTGTGCATGCGCGGCGGTGATCAACGCATCGACCGCGGCCAGTCGGCGGAGCCGCTCCTCGGCGCGGGCGGTTGCGCCGACGTACTGGGCTTGTTCCTTGGCCGCGCGACCTTGGAGAGGCCCCAGCGACCACGTGCCGTCGACGCTCACCCAGGCCGACTCATCGGCGGGACCAAGACCCACCCGGGAGAGCACGGCAGTGACGACCTCGGCCGTGACATCTCCGGAGGACCCGACATCGGGTTGGAGTACATCGAGCAGCGTCGTCCCCGACAGTCCAGAGCCGGCGGACAGCACGATGTCGCGTTGATCAGCGCCCAGAACGCTGCCGTCCGGTCGTACCCAAGCATCCAGCAGACCCGAGGCCTGCAGCGCAGCCTCCAGACCTGGCCGGTGTTCTACGTCGAGATCAGAACGGAAGTCCACCAGCCGCCACAATGCGGCTCCAGCAGTTCGCTCCGATCGGCCCAGTACTGGCTCAGGCGGAGCCGGGTCGGTCTCGCGCTCGATCACGGTACGTCGTGCGGCAAGACGCTCGAGCTCTGCGGCGGCAGCGTCACGGCTGGAGATCGCCGACTGCAGCTCGGCCCGGAGGCGGTCGAGCACGGGCGCTGCAGCAACACCGGTGGTCCGCGCTAGGCCCTCCACCACCGACGGTGTCAGCTCGCCCGGCAACGGGAACTCCGGGGCGGCGGGTTCCGCCGCCCAGTTGCTCAAGCTGCCCCAGAGCGAGTCGGCTTCAGCGCCGGCGTTGACCTCGGCGTCGCGCAGAGAAGCGCGAGAGATCTCCCATCGCTCCTCAGCCTCAGCTGCGCGTCGTTCGCGGTCGGTACAGTCGCTTCGCGCCCTCTCGTGCTCAGTCATCGCATCCCGTACGACGTGCGCCGCGGCCAAGCGATGGCGTACGGCCTGTCCGGCTGATGCCACGATCGGCCCGGCCGATTCGACCGCAGCGAGCAACTGGTCGGCTTGGTGGGTGTCATCCAGCCGCTCTACGGCGAGAGCGGCCGGCGAGGCAAGAGGCGCCTGCACGCCCGCCTCCCGCAGAGACCGGTCGGCCTGGCCTACCCGTCGGGTGAAGATGTTCAACCGATCCAGGACGTCCCGACCTGCCGCGGCCAGCTTGGCCCTCCGGCGCTTCCATTGCTCGTCAGCCGACTGTGCAGACCGTTCCGCGTGGACTGCTGCTGTCTCCAACTCACTCGCTCGAGTGCTGAGGTCCGTCAGTCGTCGTTGATCCCGAGCCTCTGGGCTGTCCTCGAGCTGTCGGATCCGCCCATTGTTCTGCTCCACCTCGGTGTTGAGTGTCTCGACCTGCGCCTCAGCCGTCTCTTGCTGGGTTGTCAGGTCAGCCAGCTCTTTCTGCCGTCGTTGCAGTCGGCCAGTTAGTCGTACCTCCTCAGCCAATGCGTCGATCACCGCCGCCCCTCTCCTTGCGACGACGGCACGCGCATAACCGCTGTATGCCTCGCTCAGGCCGGTTAGGGCCTCTACGGCGGCTGCCCGACGTTCGATCTGCTCACCGAAGGCGGACAGCTCGTCGAACGTCTCACCTGCCGCGCGGACGGCCTGATCATCCAGCTGCGGAAGCGCCTGCAGGAGCTGATCGGCCAGCCGCCTGGGTTCGATGTCCTCGCCGACCTGGGGCTGACGTAGCCAGTAGAGCAACCGCAGCACCTCGTCGTACTGCGAGACCTCGAGGCCGAACAGGCCCCGGCCGACATGCTCTTTGTAGGCGCGCGCGTGCTCGAAGACGTGCCCATCATCTCCGAGCTGCTCGGCCAATCGCTGCCGTGACAGCGGGCCCGCCGAATCCTCGAGGAACAGGTTCTGTCCGATCCGCCGGGTCGTGGTGAAGAACCACGCTGTCGCTGTCCGGGCGGACGCCGATGCCCGGATCCCGACTCCGCAAGTGAAGGTGACCGGTCGGCCGGCGTCGTCCTTCCGGGCGAACTCGACCCACAGATAGCCGACCCTGGCCTGGCCCCCGTACCCATCAGTCATCAGCCAGAGCAGGCTGGTGTGATGCCTGGCCGACGACGTCATCCTCGCCTTGTCGCCGTCGAGCACGAACGGCAGCAGCATCTCGAGCGTCTTCGACTTGCCGGCGCCGTTGGTCCCACGGAGCAGCATCCGCCCGTCGGCGAAGCCGAATTCCTGGTCGTCGTACTGCCAGACGTTGAGAATGCCGGCCCGGTTCAGCCGATAGCGGTCGCCGGTCGTCGACAGCCGCGCGACCTCAGGCTCGAGAACTGTCATCTCGTGTCCTCGTCGAAGAGTGAGCGCTCCCCAGCCGCGCCGGCCTCGACCAACGCCGGGCGCGGGGCATACCTGGATCCGGCCGCATGCACGAGAACCGCGTCGTCGGTCTGACGGACCAGCCCGGCTGCCTCGAGCACCTCGAGTGCTTCGAACAAGAGCGCCTCCGGATCAGCCTTGTGTGATTTCTTCAAGCCTTCCCGCCAGGTCGTGAAGACGTCCCCGGCGAGCCGGCGAACCGCTGCGGAGGGAACGGTCATCCACTCGGTCCCGTGCAGGGTGGAGCCATGGATCCCACGCAATTCGTTGATGACGGCATCCAGCAGCAACAGGGCGAAGTGTCTGGCCGACCCGCCACCGGGAAACTCGCGATCGGTCAACTCACCGAGCGGATCAATGGCCACCGCGCCCTCCGCCCTCAGCTCCAGCTCCAACCCGAACCGCTGCCGGAACCACTCTCGCTCCCGGTTCCGGTTGCGCCGCCACCACTCGCGCTGCTCATCGGTGAGATCCGACAGGGAGAGCACCGGCTTCTCGGCCAGGTGGCGTCGCACCGCGACCCGCGCGCCACCAGCCGCGGACGGCACCGACATCTGACGGATCACGTCGTCTGCGCGCTGACAGTTGCCGAGCGGCGCCGCGACCATCAACGCCAGCCGATCGCGCCGTACGTCGAGCAGAGACAGCGTGCGTTGATCCGCCCAGTGCTCGAGGTCGCCATCGCGTTCGCTGAGGACGCCGAGGTCGCAGAGAGCCAGCAGAGCGCCATGCATCGCCCGCCGGTCGGCGATGGCATCCAGGTCGAGGTCGATGCCCGCATCCGCCGCGGCGGAACGGATTTGGGCCACCAGTTCGTCAACCATCAGCTGGGACCGGCACCGGGTCAGAGCGGCCAGGGTGAGGGTGAGCAACGCGTAGCCGCGGGGCGAGAACGGTGTTCCCGAGCGGCGGTGCAGCCCGCGGCTGTGGTCCCGGCCAAGGCCGACCTTGTAGAGCCGAACCACTCCGGGCTCAACCACCAGGCGATATCTGAGTCCGTCGGCGAACAACCTCGCCAGCTCGACCCGATGCCGTCGTACCAGCCGGAGCTCGTCGTCGTGGCCGCCGCCGTCGTAAAGCAGCGGTCTACGGAGCAACGTCCGAGCCGCGGTGCGTATCTCGTTCTCGGCAGTGAAGTCCGTCGCCGGCGCGGGTCGCTCAGGCATCACAGTCACGCGCCGGCCTCCCGTCGCTCCTGGACACCGGTCAGTTCGACCTCCAGCGTCAGATCGGTCAGCGTGAGGCGGCCGCTCGGGCTGATCACCGTGGTGGAGCTGCCCAGGGTACGGCGAACGCTGAGCCGCAGCGTCTCCGTGTGAACAGGCGTCTCGATGACTGCGGGGTTGTCGCCGAGCTCCCGTCCATGCGTGGACAGGGCACGGGCGTAGAGGTCGAGCAGCACTGTCCTGGCTCGATCCGACAGGTGGGCGCGGGCAAATTCGCCCTGATGTCCGGCGATTTCTCGCAGCGCGGCGGCCTGCTCGTCCTGGGCGCGATGACGCTCGGCAAGACGTGCCTGCTTGACCGCGGCGAAATCCTCCTTCGCGCCCGATCGGCCGCCCGATCTACGCTCGCCTGTCTTCCGCAGCGAGATCGGAACTTGCGCCACCGGGGTCTGCCACCAGCTCGCTGTGGCCGGTACCGGGTCGGAATCGTCGTCGGCAGCGAACGAGAGGTGCCGCGTTGAATAGAGCCCGTACGCTGCCGCCCAGAGTTCGTGAGCCCCGCGATCGTCGGAGTCGTCGAACCATCGGGACAGGTTCAGCAGGTCGCCGTACCGGCTCTGCTCCCGATCGGCTCGGCCGGCCAGCCGGCGAAGGTTCACGAGCAGTGACCGCATCGCTTCGGTGGCCAGGGTCCGCACGTGGTCAGCGTCCGAACCGCGGCCGGCCGACCCCACGAACCATGCGTGCAGGCTGACCCAGTCCTCGGGATCCAGGCCCATGGCTCGCTTCGCCTGCGTCCCGTCGACGCCGATCAGGCGCTGGCCCGCGTTGGCTCGGGCGCACAACTCGGGCACGTGGCTCTCGACCGCCTTGAGGCGATCGGCGATCTGCGGCATGTGGCGGGAGATTTCGTCCACGAAGCGCTGCAGGTAGTCGAGCAGCGCTCCCTTGAAGGCCTGGAACTCGTCTCGCCCGAGGTCGTACCGGCTGAGGACCTGGGACAGATAGGTGTAGAACTGCCGCGTGGATGCCACCAGCGTCTCGAACTGGGCGAAGAGCGTGACAATCTGGCGGGCCAGGTCATCACTTTCGACCTCGCTGAGAGCGGCGCCGGTCAAGCCGTCCAGGTTGTTGAGACCGGCCAGCACGCCACCGAGCATCTCGCTGGAGACCTCGCGGGCTGAGTCGGTGTGACCCAGCAGTTCCTCGACCTGGCGATGAACGAGCTCGCCGCGCTGGGTGAGCTGATAGCGGGCACGGTTGGTGAGGTACTCCCTGACGCTTCGCGCCTCGGTCTCTCGCGGACTGCGGGCAAGGTTGCCATGCTCGACCAGATAGGACAGGCGCGCGTCAACGGTGTCAGGATCCAGGTCGAGACCATCCTCTGCCAGACGCGCGGCGACCTCGGCGGCGGATTGGTCGGAGAGGAACCCGCTGATCCCGCCGGTGAACAGCCGCATGATGGCGACGTAGCCCGCCGCTTCATCGTTGACGGCGTACCGAAGTGCACCGAGCGTCTGCCGCTCGGCGGAACTGAAAGTCGGTTCGCCAGACACGCCCCAGAGCGTAACGGCAACCGCAGACAGTTCCGCCTCACCCTGTCAGTGTGTGCGCGTTCGGAGTCCCCAGCCGAAGGGGTAGAGCGGGTGGTAGTTGCGGTCACCGATGTTGATCGGCTCCTGGTCGGCGCTCCGCGGCCAGGTGTGGGACAGCTTGCCGGTGAAAGGCCTCTTGCCGAACAGCACGTCCGCCACACCTTCGCCCTGCGAGCCAGGAAGCCACGACGCCACCAAGGCATCGATCTTGCCCAACTGCTCGGCCGGAATCACCTGTGGGCGTCCGGACACGACCAGTACCGCGCACTTCGCGATCGCGCCGCACACCTTGTCCACAACGGCCTTGTCCCCCGGCTGCAAGTCGAGGCTCTTCGGTTCGCGCAGTACTCCGCCGTCCTCCGGGTCGAAGCCCCACCTGGGACCGCCGACGTCGCCGAAGCCCTCGGAGTACGGGGTCTCGCCGACCACGACCACGGCGACGTCGCTGCCTGTCGTCGGTGCCGAGCCGTCCTTGCTGTAGGTGACCTGGGCGCCCGGTGCGACCTGCCGGATGCCATCGAGGATCGTGTTGCCGGGGATCCGGTGCTGACCGGACGCGCCCTGCCAGCTGAGGGTCCAGCCACCGGCCTGGTTACCCATGTCATCCGCGTTACGGCCGGCGACGTACACCTTCGCGTTCTTCTTCAGTGGCAGGAGACCGCCCGAGTTCTTCAACAGCACCTGCGACTTGGCGACTGCCTCGCGAGCCAGCGCCCGGTGCTGCGGTGATCCGACCTGAGCAAGGTGCGTGCGGTCGGTGTAGGGCTTCTCGAACAGCCCGAGCTCGAACTTCTTGGTCAGGATCCGCCGGACGGCGTCGTCGATCCGTGCCTGCGAGACTCGGCCGGCCCGCACCTCGGCGAGCAACGTGGTCTCGAAAGCCTGGTAGGAGAACGGCTCCATGAACATGTCGGTGCCCGCGTTGACACCGGTCCGGACCTGATTCGCGTAGTCTCCGGGGAGCTGGTGGATGCCTTCCCAGTCGGAGATCACGAAACCGTCGAAGCCGAGCTTGCCCTTCAGCACGTCCGTGATCAGCTCACGGTTCGCGTGCATCTTGATCGGATTGCCGATCCCGTCCTCGGTCCAGTCGATGCTGGAGAAGGACGGCATCACGGTGCCGGTGTCATACCGCCGTACCGCGTCGACGTACGGCGCGAGGTCGAACCGCGCGAAGTCGCGCCGGTTCGTGACGGTGACGCCCTGGTCGATCGTGTAGTCACCGGCGGCGGAACCGAACTCGGTGTCACCGTCGCCCGCGTAGTGCTTGGCGCTTGCCAGCACCCGGTCGGCGGCCTTCAGGTCCTTGGTGTGCTTGCCCTGGAACCCCTCGATGGCAGACGCGAACCGAGTGACCAGCTCGGGGCTTTCGGAGAAGCTCTCGTAGGTCCGCCCCCATCTGGTGTCGCGGGCCACGCAGACACATGGCGCGAAGGCCCACTGCGGTCCGGTCGCACGAGTCTCCTCGGCGACAACGTGCTCGATTCGCTCGACCAGCTTGGGATCCCAGGTCGAACCGAGCCCGATGTTGTGCGGGAAGACCGTTGCCCCTAGCAAGTTTCCGTGGCCGTGCACCGAGTCGACGCCGTACACGATCGGGATCTGCAGCCGGGTCTGGAGTGCCTGTGCTTGGAAGGCGTCGACCATGTCCGCCCAGGCCTGCGGCGTGTTGGGCGTCGGGACCGAACCACCTCCCGACAGCACGGACCCCAGTTTCGAGGTCGTGACGAGCAACGGGTCGTTGGCCGCAGCGCCACGTTCGGCCTGCGTCATCTGGCCGACCTTCTCCTCGAGCGTCATCCGGCCGAGCAGGTCTTTCACCCGCTTCCAGACCGGCAGCTTCGTATCGAGGTAGGCCTGACCGCTGTTGCGGATCTGCGGCCGGGCTGACTGATCAGCCGCGTACGACGTGGTCGTGGGCGCGACGCCGACGGACGAGGTCGGCGCGAGCGCCAGAACAAGGGCGATCGGCACGACGGCGAAGGTCGTACGGCGTGCCCAGCTGCGACGAGGTGATTCGTTCAAACGCATGACTTGCTCCTCGGCGGGTAGGAGATAGAGCGCTCTCCTCGCCACACTCTGGCGATCCCTCGCCCGGGTCAACCTCTCGCACCCCCTCATGCGCCCAACGGCACAGCGACTGCCGTCGAGTCGTGGATCGCGGTGGCGTGCAAACGATTACCGACAACGGAAATCCACGAATGAGCGCCGACTCAGCTTCACGGCAGGAGGGTGGACGCGCTGCGGCCCCCGGGGAATGTGGGAAGTTCCCGGGGGCCGTGGCGCTTTCAACCAGGGGTCAGCTGCAGCCTGAGGTGCTGCCGCAGCCTTCGCAGACGTAGCAGGAACCCGAGGGGCGCATCTTGGTGCCGCAGGTGAAGCAGAGGGGTGCGTCCACCGAGGTGCCGGTGATGAGTTCGAACATCTCGGCGGTGGTGCGGACGTCGGCGGAGGTGATCGGCTTGGCTGCCGCGGCGTCGACCGAGGCGTCCTCGATCTCGACCTTCTCCGCGACCGGCTCGATCGACTTCAGCGACTCGGCCTCGGACACCTCGACCGGGGCCGGCTCGTAGGAGCCGGTGTCGAGCTGCCGGGAACGCTCGTCCGCCGAGTAGATGCCCAGGGCGGCGCGGTCGTCGAACGGCAGGTAGTCCAGTGCCAGGCGGCGGAAGATGTAGTCCATGATCGACTGCGCCATCCGGACGTCCGGGTCGTCGGTCAGACCGGCCGGCTCGAACTTCAGGTTGGTGAATTTCTGGACATAGGTCTCCAGCGGTACACCGTGCTGCAAAGCGATCGAGATCGCGATCGAGAAGGCGTCCATCACGCCGGCCAGGGTCGAACCCTGCTTGCCCATCTTCAGGAAGACCTCGCCCAGCCCGTCGTCCGGGTAGGAGCCGGCCGTCATGTAGCCCTCGGCGCCACCGACGCTGAACGAGGTGGTGCGCGACGGACGCGACTTCGGCAGACGCTTGCGGGTCGGCCGGTACTCGATGATCTTCTCGACGACCGGCTCGGCCTCCGTCGCGGCCGCGCTGGCCTTGGCGGACTTGGAGTCCGACAGCGGCTGGCCGACCTTGCAGTTGTCGCGGTAGACGGCGAGCGCCTTCAGACCGAGCTTCCAGCCTTGGAAGTAGACGTCGGCGATCTCCTCGACCGTCGCGGTCTCCGGCAGGTTGACCGTCTTCGAGATGGCGCCGGACAGGAACGGCTGGGCCGCTGCCATCATCCGGACGTGGCCCATCGGCTTGATGGCCCGCTCGCCCATCGCGGTGTCGAAGATCTCGTAGTGCTCGGTCTTCAGGCCCGGGGCGTCGACCACGTGGCCGTGCTCCGCGATGTACTCGACGACCGCCTCGATCGTCTCCTCGGTGTAGCCGTACTGCCGCAGCGCCCGCGGCACCGTCTGGTTGACGATCTGCATCGAGCCGCCGCCGACCAGCTTCTTGAACTTGACCAGCGAGAAGTCCGGCTCGATGCCGGTCGTGTCGCAGTCCATCATGAAGCCGATGGTGCCGGTCGGCGCGAGCACCGAGGCCTGCGCGTTGCGCCAGCCGTTCTTGGTGCCGATCTTCAGCACGCCCTCCCAGGCGGCCGTGGCGTGCTTCTGCACGTCCTTGTCGATCGCGTGCACGGTGCGGATCGCGTCGTTGGCCGCGGCGTGCTTGCGCATCACCCGGGTGTGCGCGTCCTTGTTCCGCTCGAAGCCGTCGTACGGGCCGACGATGCCGGCCAGCTCCGCGGACCGCTTGTACGACGTACCGGTCATCAGGGAGGTGATAGCGCCCGCCAGTGCGCGACCACCGTCCGAGTCGTACGCGTGGCCGGTCGCCATCAGCAGCGCGCCGAGGTTGGCGTAGCCGATCCCCAGCTGCCGGTAGGCCCGGGTGGTGTCGCCGATCGCCTCGGTCGGGAAGTCGGCGAAGCAGATCGAGATGTCCATCGCGGTGATGATCAGCTCGACGGCCTTGACGAAGTTCTCCGAGTCGAACGAGTCGTCGTCGGTGAGGAACTTCATCAGGTTCAGCGAGGCCAGGTTGCAGGACGAGTTGTCCAGGTGCATGTACTCCGAGCACGGGTTGGACGCGGTGATCCGGCCCGTCTCCGGGGTGGTGTGCCAGTCGTTGATGGTGTCGTCGTACTGGATGCCCGGGTCGGCGCACGCCCACGCGGCGTGGCTGATCTTGTCGAACAGCTCACGGGCGTCGACGGTCTCGATGATCGAGTTGTCGATCCGCGCCCGCAGGCCGAACTCGCCCTTCTCCTCGACCGCGCGCATGAACTCGTCGGTGACGCGCACCGAGTTGTTCGCGTTCTGGTACTGCACCGAGGTGATGTCGCGGCCGCCGAGGTCCATGTCGTACCCGGCGTCGCGCAGGACACGGATCTTGTCCTCCTCGCGCATCTTGGTCTCGACGAACTCCTCGATGTCCGGGTGGTCGACGTCCAGCACGACCATCTTGGCCGCGCGGCGGGTGGCGCCACCGGACTTGATCGTGCCGGCGGAGGCGTCGGCACCGCGCATGAAGCTGACCGGGCCGGACGCGGTACCGCCGGAGGACTGCAGCAGCTCCTTGGAGGAACGGATCCGGGACAGGTTCAGACCGGCGCCGGAGCCGCCCTTGAAGATCAGGCCCTCCTCCTTGTACCAGTTCAGGATCGAGTCCATCGAGTCGTCGACGGCGAGGATGAAGCAGGCCGACACCTGCTGCGGGGACGAGGTCCCGACGTTGAACCAGACCGGCGAGTTGAAGCTGAAGTACTGGTGCAGCAGCATCCAGGTGAGCTCGTGCTCGAACACCTCGGCGTCGGCCGGGGTGGCGAAGTAGCCGTAGTCCTCACCGGCCTTGCGGTAGGTCTTCACGACCCGGTCCAGCAACTGCTTGAGGCTCCACTCGCGGTTGTCGTGTCCGACCGCGCCGCGGAAGTACTTGGTGGTGACGATGGTGGAGGCGTTCACGCTCCAGTAGTCGGGGAACTCGACCCCGCGCTGCTCGAAGACGGTCTCACCCGTCTTCCAGTTCTGCTGTACGACGTCGCGACGCTCCCACGTCACCTCGTCGTACGGGTGAACACGCTCGGTGGTGAAGATGCGCTCGATGGTGAGTCCCGCGGGGGCGTTCTTCCGCCCACGGAACCCGGCCGCCGACCTCTTGGTCGACCCCGAGTGGCCGGTCACCGTCTCTGTCATGGTTGCTCCTCGCCCTGATGTCTGCGGTCTGTCGGGACCGCCCCGTTGAGTTGCTGCTGGGTAACGCCGGTACTGCTATTTCCCCGTTGATGTCTGTGTCGGTACTGCGGGCTCGGTGCCGACCGGCTCCTTCTCGGCCCGCAGCAGCGCGATCTCGGTCTCGAAGTCGTCGGCCGACTCGAACTGCCGGTAGACGCTGGCGAACCGCAGGTACGCGACCTCGTCGAGCTCGCGCAGCGGTCCGAGGATCGCCAGGCCCACCTCGTGCGCGGGCACCTCCGGCGAGCCGCCACCCTTCAGCGCGTCCTCGACCTGCTGGCCCAGCCGGGCCAGGGCGTCCACGTCGACGGGCCGGCCCTTGCAGGCCTTGCCGACTCCGCTGATGACCTTCTCCCGGCTGAACGGCTCGGTGGCGCCGGAGCGCTTCACGACCGTGAGCTGCATCTGCTCGACGGTGGTGAACCGCTTCTCGCAGACCGGGCACTGCCGCCGGCGGCGGATCGCTCCGCCGTCCTCGGCGACCCGGCTGTCGACGACCCGGGAGTCCACGTGCCTGCAGTAAGGACAGTGCATGGCAAACCACTCCTCCCGTGAGCGACCCGGCCCCTGCCTGGGGACGAATCTGTGGATCAGCTGGGGACAACCTGTGCATGACCTGTGAGTAACTAACCACTACCTGTGGATGACTTACAGGCTTGTAACTACTACATCTAGGGATGTTACGTCCGGCCTCCGACAGTTTGCAAGAACGGCCGAATCTCGCGCGCGTCTCTTTGTTCCAACACCCGCGCGGCCCCGTGTACTCCCGCGTGGCGCCCGCCGAACGACCCTTTCGAGGAGCAAAATGCGCCCCGGTCAGTCCCCCGCGGGCGGCACGCAGAAGTCGAGATCGCAGCCCCGGTCGGCACCCAGCACGTGCTCGTGGAACAGCCGCCGGTACCCCGTCGCCGGGGCCGGCGCGGGCGCCGGAAGGTCCGCCCGGCGGGCCTCCAGCTCCTCGTCGGAGACCAGCAGATCCAGGGTCCCCGAAGCCACCGACAAGCGGATCGGATCACCCGTCCGCACCAGCGCGAGCGGCCCGCCCAGCGCCGCCTCCGGCGTCACGTGCAGCACGATCGTCCCGTACGCCGTACCGCTCATCCGGGCGTCGGAGATCCGGACCATGTCCCGTACTCCGGACCGCGCCAGCTTCCCCGGGATCGGCAGATAGCCGGCCTCGGGCACCCCGGCACCCAGCGGACCCGCGTTCTGCAGTACCAACACGTCAGACGGCTCCACGTCCAGATCCGGGTCGTCGATCCGCGCCGCCAGGTCTTCCAGCGAGCTGAACACCACAGCCCGCCCAGTGGTCTCGAAGAGCGCCGGATCCGCCGCCGACCGCTCGGTCAGCAACTCGAGCATCCGACCCGGTACGGCGGGCGCGGGAGGCCGGACGTTGTCGGACGAGATCAACCCGCGCAGCAGCAGGCTCCGTTTGCGCAGACCGCCGCCCGCCCGGAGTGATCGCTCAGCGAAGCGCTCTCGCCTCGGCCACGATCTGCTGCCGCCGTACTGCGCTCAGACCCGCGGCGGCGGGCGTCGACGGTCCACACGTTCACGGCAACGCCGGCCGCGTGGCTCCCCCGATAGGTGAGGATGTGGGGCATGAAGCCGGTCATCCTGGACGTCGACACCGGACTCGACGACGCCTGCGCCCTGTTGCTCGCCGCCCGCCACCCCGACCTCGACCTCCGGGCGGTGACCTGCGTCGGCGGCAACGTCGGCATCGACCAGGTCGTACTCAACACCCTCACCGTGCTCGAGGCAGCAGGGCGTCCGGACGTCCCCGTCGCGCGCGGCGCCGCGCTGCCGCTGCTGCAGCCGGTACGAACCGCCCCGCACGTGCACGGAGCGGACGGGCTCGGCGACCTGGACTGGCCTCGCTCCAACCGCATCGCGGAGGAGCGGCACGCCGTCGAGTTGCTCCGCGATGTGCTGCTGGAGGCGGCCGGCAAGGGCGAGCGGGTGACGCTGATCCCGCTGGCGCCGATGACCAACATCGCCTTGTTGCTACGGACTCATCCGGAGGTAGCTGACGGACTTGGCGAGATCGTCTTCATGGGCGGCGCGGCTGGGATCGGCAACGCGACCGCCTCGGCCGAGTTCAACATCTGGACCGACCCAGAGGCCGCCGCGATCGTGCTCAGCGCGGCGGGCGCCCTCGGAGTACCGCTGACCATGTATGGGCTCGACGTGTTCTACGACGTGGTGATCTCACGCGAAGAGGCTCAGGCGCTGGGTGGTTCTCCGTCGGCGGACCTGGCTCGGGCGTTGATCGAGAAGCGGAGCCGGCTCTACAAATCGGATGGCGCGAGCATCGGTGACGGTGGCGCCGTCTGCGCCGTGATCGACCCGGCAGGGCTGACCACGTCGCCCTTCCCGCTGCGCGTCGAGCTGTCCGGCAGTTGGTCGCGCGGGCGCACGATCGTGGACACGCGTGACTGGTCGGGCGACCTGTCCAGCGACCCGTTCGGACCGGCGCCGACCGTCGTCCAGGTGTCCACCGCGGTCGACGGGCGGCGGTATGCCGACCTCTGGCTGAACACCGTCAGCTGAGGCCTCTGGCACCACACCCTCGGCTGAGGCGACCGGATTCGGACAGCTCCTTGTTCGCACAAGACGGCTCGTGGTTGCATTGCAAACGTTTGCAGTCTTCCGCCCGAGCTAGGAGCCACGCCTTGTCCGGTACTCCCACCAGTCGTCGCCGCTACGCCGTAGTCGGGCTCGGAGCCCGCGCCGAGACCTTCGTCGGCGCCCTCGCCGGCCCGTACGCCGATCGTGCCGAGCTGGTCGGGTTCTGCGACACCAACCCGACCCGGATGAGCGTGCACAACCGTTGGCTGGCCGAACGTCACGGGTACCCGGCCGTCCCGCAGTACGCCGCGGCCGACTTCGCCAGGATGCTCGACGAGCAGCGGCCGGACGTGGTGCTGGTGACGTCGATGGACCGGACCCACGACGACTACATCGTGGCCGCGCTCGAGGCCGGGCTCGACGTGATCACCGAGAAGCCGATGACGATGGACCCGGTGCGCTGCCGGCGGATCCTGGACGCCGCGGAGAAGGCGCCGGGATCGGTCCGGGTCGCCTTCAACTACCGCTACAACCCGGTGCACGCGAAGGTCCGCGAGGTGCTCGCCTCGGGCGCGATCGGTGAGATCGGCTCGGTGCACTTCGAGTGGCTGCTCGACGTCCGGCACGGCGCCGACTACTTCCGCCGCTGGCACCGGGACAAGGCGAACGCCGGTGGCCTGATGGTGCACAAGGCGACCCACCACTTCGACCTCGTCAACTGGTGGATCGCCTCCGAGCCGGAGACCGTGTTCGCCGACGGGAAGCTCTTCTTCTACGGCGACGAGAACGGCAAGCGCCGCGGACTCGCCCGGGCCTACGACCGGGCCGACAGCTCGCCGGAGGCGGCGGACGACCCGTTCGCGATCAAGCTCGCCGCGAACGACAAACTGCGCGAGCTCTACCTGGAAGCCGAGCACGACGACGGCTACCACCGGGACCAGAACGTGTTCGGCCCGGGCATCACGATCGAGGACGACATGGCGGTGCTCGTCCGCTACTCCTCGGGCGCGTCGCTGAGCTACCACCTCACGGCGTACTCGCCCTGGGAGGGCTACCGGATCGGCTTCAACGGCAGCGCCGGCCGGCTCGAACTGCTCGTCCGGGAGAACACCTTCGCGACTCCGCCCGCAGACCAGCAGCACGCGACCGCAGTACAGCACGGTGATGCGAAGCCGGGTGAGACTGAGGCGCTGCTGACGCTGCACCCGCTCTGGGAGCCGCCGCAGACCCTGCTGCACGGCGAGCTCGGTCAGGGCCACGGTGGTGGCGACGCGCGGCTGCTCGAGTCCCTGTTCGGTGACCCGGGCGAGGATCCGCTCGGCCGCAGCGCGGACCACGAGGACGGCGCCCGCTCGCTCCTGATCGGCCTCGCCGCCAACCAGTCCTTCGAGACGGGTCAGGTCGTCAGGGTCTCCTCCCTGCTGAGCTGATCAGCTGAAGGCAGCGAGGCCCGCAAGACCCAGGTAGACCCCGCCTGTGGTCTTGCGGATGCCTCGCTGCCAGGTCGGCGACGCCTGGATCCTGGTCGCCAACCCGCCCGCCGCTACGGCGTACGCGGTGTCGCAGGCGGCTGCCAGCAGCACGAACAGGCCTCCCAGTACTGCGACCTGGAGTACTGCGGGTCCTCGGCCGGGATGCACGAACTGCGGCAGGAACGCGAGGAAGAACAGGGCTGTCTTCGGATTGAGCAGGTCGACGAGTACGCCGTCGCGGTACACCTGCAGGTGCGTCACGGAACCACGCCGGTGTCGCGCGATCGTCGTCCGGGTCCCGCAGCGGCTGAACTGTCGAGTTGCCAGCCAGATCAGGTAGGCCGCTCCGGCGTACCTGACTATGAGGAAGGCCGTCTCCGAGGAGGCGAGCAGGGTCGCGAGGCCCAGTGCGGCCGCGACGACGTGTAGGAGAGCGCCGGTCTCCAGGCCGAGCACGGAGTACAGGGCTGCGACTCGGCCGTGCTCGATGCCGCAGGCGACGACGTAGGCGACGGACGGCCCTGGCACGAGCAGGACGGCCAGCGTCGCGGCGCAAAAGGTCAGGACGGTACTGGTTTGCATTGATCCCCCGATCAAGATCCCCCGGTCAGAGCTGCGGCACCCGTGGTGCCGCGCTGTGGGAGAAGGTACGGACGACCACTGCCGAACGGATGCCGATTCGCTGTCACTTGGTGCTCCGAGGGTTGACAGCCGAGCATGGGCGGGTTGCTCGGGAACTCGGTGAACCTTGCCGCGGCTACGATCGGAACACCCTTTCCAGCGACGACGTCATCTGCCTGGGGGTGCTGATGACCGGTCCTGAGATCCGTCTGCTCGGCCCCTTCGAGGTGTCGCTGTCCGGGCATCCCGTGCTACTTCCGGGCCGCAAGGTGCGTGCGCTGCTGGCTTTGCTGGCCCTGTCTGCCGGGCGCACGGTCTCCTTCGACTCGCTGGCGCTCGGGCTGTGGGACGACAGGCCGCCGGAGCGAGTCCGCGGCAGTCTCCAGACGTACGTCGGCCGGCTGCGGCGGGTGCTCGGCGACGACCTGGTGGCTACCGAGCCGACGGGCTATCGGCTTCGGGTGCCGGACACCGCGGTGGACGTGCTGGTGTTCCGTGATCTGGTCGAGCAGGCTGATGGCACTCCGGACTCTGCCGAGGAACGGCGTCTTCTGAGCGCGGCGCTGGCCCTGTGGCGCGGAGATCCCTTCGGTGAGTCGCTGTCCGACTGGGTCGAGCAACAGGTCTCCCCCGATCTCGTCGAGCGCTACCTCGCGGCGTACGAGCGGCGAGTCGACCTCGATCTGGCGGCCGGCTCGTCGGGCGCTTGCGTCGGCGAGTTGCTGAGCCTGACCGAGCGCTTCCCGCTGCGCGAACCACTCTGGACGCGGCTGCTGATCGCCCTGAAACTAAACGGACGGAAAGCCGAGGCACTAGACCGCTACGAGGCGGTGAGGTCCCTGCTCGCCGAGAACCTCGGAGCGAGCCCATCCGCCGAACTCCAGGCCGTCCACCGCCAACTGCTCTCCGAGCCCTCACTCTCCTTCGACGAGCCGAGCCCGCCCGCACCTGGCCTCGCGGCCGACAGACCGATCACTACTGGGCCGGCGGTTGGGTTGACGCGGTTCTTCGGGCGGGAGTCGGAGTTGGGGGTGGCGGATCGGCTGCTGGCTGAAACGCGCCTGGTGACGGTCGCGGGACCTCCGGGCGGTGGAAAGACTCGGCTGGCCACGGAGCTTGCTGCTCGCACCGGGTGCTTCGAGGGTGTCTGGCTGGTGGAGCTTGCCGCGGTGTCGGACGAGCGGGCGGTCGTCGGCGCGATGGCTTCGGCGCTCGGCATTAGCGAGAAACCCGGTGAGTCGACGACGGAGGCGTTGGTGACCGCATTGTCGGACGCCAAGTCCCTGGTCGTTCTCGACAATTGCGAGCACGTCGTTGATGCGGCCGCACAGTTGGCCGGGAGGATTCTGGCCACTTGCCCGTCGGTGCGAATCCTGACCACCAGCCGAGTGCCGTTGGGGGTTGCCGGGGAACAGTTGTTCAGACTGCCACCACTCGACGACGGCCCAGCGCTGGAACTCTTCGCCGATCGCGCCGGTCTGGTTGCCGTTGAACTCGGTGACGCGGCCGCCGGCGAGCACGTCCTGCAGATCTGCCGGCGTCTCGACGGGATGCCGCTGGCCATCGAGCTGGCCGCCGCCTGGAATCGGGTGCTCTCGCCACCGGAGATCCTCGAACGGCTGGATGCTCTGCTGCCATTGTCGAGAGGCACCGGTTCATCCGATCGGCAACAGACGATGACGGCGACGGTGGAATGGAGTCGACGGCTGCTCCCGCAGCCAGCCCGCCTCCTCTTCGATCGACTCTCGGTCTTCGTCGGCGGCTTCGACCTGAGCGCCGCCGAAGCTGTTGCCCAGCTAGGCGCGGACCTACTCGGCTCCCTCACCGTCCTCGTCGACCACTCGCTGGTCCTGGCAGAGCCCGCCGCGGCCGGGCGTACGCGGTACCGGATGCTTGAGCCGCTGCGCCAGTACGGCGAGACGGCGCTCGCGGCGCGAGGTGAAGCCGACCTGATCCGCGAACGGCACGCCCAGCACTTCCTCGCCGTGGCACGTCGCTGCGATGCCGGGCTGCGCGGCCCGAACCGCCCGGCCGGGCTGATCGAACTGCAGCGGGAGGCGGGCAACCTGCTGGCCGCGGCGAACTGGGCGCGATCGCAGCCAACCGATCTGGGGCTCGAACTGAGCACGGCCCTCGCGTACTTCTGGGAGCAGCGTGGGCGGATCAACGGTGCTCGCGCCCGGCTCGAGGAGTTGCTGGATCGCGGCGCCGAGGATCCGCGTCTCCGCGCGGCCGCGCTGGCTCGAGTCGGCCGGCTCGCCTGGCGCCAACGGGACTACCCAGCAGCGCGCGAGGCGTACCAGGAGAGTCTCTCGCTCGCCCGCGAGTTCGGAAACGGACTGGACGCCGCCCGCGGACTGCGCAACCTGGCCCTGGTCGAGAGCACCACGGGCAACACCGCTCGGGCCCGGAAGCTCTGCGCTCAGAGCATCGCGCTGTTCCACGATCACGACGACGAACAAGGCAAGGGCTGGGCGCTCACCGTGCTCGGCCTCGCGAAGTACGAGGACGGCGATTGGCAGGGCGGGCGCGAGTGCTACCTCCAGGCCCTGAAGGCCAGTCAATCGACCGGAGCCGACGCGCTCGGCGTCTCCGCCAGACTCGGTACTGCGTTCGCCGCCGCGGTGACCGGGGATGTCGCCGAGCATCGGCACCAGTTGAGCTTGGTGATCGAGGATCTCCGCAAGGCCGACGGGCTGGTTGAAGATCCGGAATGGTTGTGGGCCGCCACGACCTTGGCAGCAGCCGAGGGGCGGATCCTCTGCGCGCTGAGGCTCGCGGGTGCGGCCGAGGCGCTCAGCCGACGCGGCGGCCGGATGGCCGGCACCATGACGGCGTACTGCGAGGCCGTGGTCGAACGTGCGCGCGAGGAGGCCGGCGCCAGGACGGCTGAGCGATTGATGGCTGAGGGGCAGACACTGCCGCCTGAGCGGCTGATGGCGGAGGCGCTCGCCGTTCCCACCCCTGCCGATCGCCCGCTCACCGACCGGGAACGCGAGGTCGCCGAGCTCACCGGCCAGGGCCGGACCAATGACGAGATCGCCGCCGCACTCTGCATCTCGCGACGGACGGTGGAATCGCACCTCGAACACATCAGGCAGAAGCTCGACCTCACCAACCGCTACCAACTGATGGCCTGGGCGCTGCAGAGATCCGGGTGATTACCGATGACCGCGGGCCGACGAGTGGCTGAGGGTGGCGGGATGGAAAAGGACTACATCTTCGACACGAGTTCAGATCTCGGCCGCCATCACATGGATTGCCTGGAGAACGTGCTCGACGGACCGACCACCCGTCTTCTGGAGGCGATCGGCGTCCGGTCCGGTCAGCGGTGCCTCGACCTGGGAGCCGGTGGCGGGTCGATCACCCGCTGGCTGGCAGAGCGGACCGGCCCGACGGGCAAAGTCGTCGCGGTCGACATCGCCACCGACCATCTCGTCGAAGGACCAGGGATCGAGGTCCACCGCCACGACATCGTGGACGGTCTGCCGGTGGACGGGCCTTTCGATCTGATCCACGCCCGGCTGGTCCTCGTGCACCTGCCGCAGCGGGAGAAGGTCTTCGAGACGCTCGTCAACGCGCTGGCGCCGGGTGGCTGGCTGGTGCTCGGAGAATTCAGTGGGAGACCGCTGAAGGTCGTCTCGGCACCGACCGACGAGGACCGGACCTTGTGGGAACGGATGATGTATCTGTCCCACGAGGTGCTCGGGCCGACCCGAGGCATCGACTTCGACTGGGCCCACAAGGTGCAGGGCCGGATGGAGCAGGCGGGCCTCGCAAACGTCCAGGCGATGGAGTACTCGGAGACCACCACAGGTGGTGGCGATGGATGCCTGCTGCACCGCAATCTCAACCAGCAGGCCGAACCACTGCTGCTGGGCCTCGGAGCCACTCCGACCGAACTGTCCCGCTATCGGGATCTGATGCTGGATCCGCGTTTCCGCGCCTGGTTCTACCAGTTCGTCTGCACGGCCGGGCAACGCCCGCCGCACTGACGGCGAAGAGGCGGCAGGACTTGGCGCCCGTACTCCGGGGCGCGGGCTGAGCCTCTGCGGAGCTAGCGGATGGGGACCTCGATGGTGCGGCCGGGGATGACGTCGGCGGCGTTGCGGAGGTTGTTGAGGTCGGCGATCTGCTCGACGACGACGGCGGGGTTCTCTTCGGGGTTGGTTTCCTGGGCGATGGACCAGAGTGTCTGGCCGGCGCCGACCTCCACCCGGATCGTGTGGTCGAACTGGGGCTGACTGTCGAGCACTCCGGCGATCCGCAGGCCCAGGACGGCGATCGCGGCGCCGAAGACGAGCACCGAGACCGCGGTGAGAACCATCCGGCCCCGGCGGGTCAGCTGCAGGGCCGACGGCTCGATCTCGGCGGTGGTCCGGCGGCTCGCGGCACTCCGGGTCTGGACGTGGCGCCCGAGCTCGTCACCGGAGCACGCCCGCACCGGGAGCGGCTCGGTCGTCGTCCCGGCGATCCTCGGCCGGCGGCGTTGACGCGTGCCGTCGACGTCGGGCGACGGGGCCGCCTTCGCCGTCGCACCTGATGTCAGAGCCCCTGACGCCAGAGCCGCTGTGCTCATCGGATCCTCCAGACCCTCGTTCAGTCCTCGTCGTGCGGTGTCGTTCGCTGTCGATCTCTGTCTACCGGCCGGGTCCGACAGTTTTCGGCGAGCACCTCGCCGGGACTCCCGGACCGCCGGCCGTTCGACCGGCCCGAACACCTGTTCGATCGAACGCCTGTACGAATGATTAACCGGCAGACGCGGTGTACGCAACCATTTCCGACCAGGACACGCCGTGGAAATTCCCTGTCGGCGGGGCTCTATAACCTGACACGCGAACAAACGTGCGAACCGACACGCCTTCGAACAGATGTTTGAAGAATCTCAGGATTCGGTCTACGGTCTTCTCAGTCGACAAAGCAAGGCCGGTGCCCGACCGCCGGCCCGACCCGAGGAGTTGCCACCGATGGCCAGGACGCCGAGCGGTTCCAGCAAGGACGATCGCACCACTGCGAAGGTCTCCGACAAGACCGTGTCCGAGCTACCCGACGGCCCGGCCGACGCGACCGGCCTGACGCCTCGCCAGCGGCGTGTCCTCGACGTCATCCGCGACTCGGTCGACAGCCGTGGCTACCCGCCCTCGATGCGGGAGATCGGCGAGAAGGTCGGCCTGACGAGTTCCTCCTCGGTGTCGCACCAGTTGCGCGTGCTCGAGCAGAAGGGCCTGCTCCGCCGCGACCCGAACCGCCCGCG
This sequence comes from Kribbella sp. VKM Ac-2568, assembly GCF_004345365.1. GTDB lineage: Bacteria > Actinomycetota > Actinomycetes > Propionibacteriales > Kribbellaceae > Kribbella > Kribbella orskensis. The sequence goes on along the minus strand of NZ_SLVF01000012.1, from coordinate 299,962 downwards.
CGCCATCGAGGTCCGCTACCCCGGCGAGGTCGCCGACGCGGCCCGGCGCAGCTCCCTCGGCGCCGTCCGGCAGACGTCGTACGACGAGACGGGTGCCGGTGACGCGCACCCGGCCGCCGCCTACGTTCCGGTGGTCGGCCGGATCGCCGCCGGTGGCCCGATCCTTGCGGAGCAGGACATCGAGGAGGTCTTCCCGTTGCCCAGGGCAATGGTTGGCGAAGGCACCTTGTTCATGCTGAAGGTCAAGGGTGAGTCGATGATCGAGGCCGCGATCTGCGACGGCGACTGGGTCGTGGTGCGCCAGCAGCAGACCGCTGACAACGGTGACATCGTCGCTGCCATGATCGACGGCGAGGCTACCGTGAAGACGTTCAAGAAGACCTCGAACCAGATTCTGCTGCTGCCGCACAACCCCGCTTTCGAGCCGATCGACGGCAAGGACGCGACGATTCTCGGGAAGGTCGTAACAGTTCTGCGGCGTGTCTGACATCGCAGACGGCGAGCGGAGTCGGGCGTGTCATGTCAGGATTGAGACTATGACGACTGTCTATGACTTCAGCGCCACCCGGATCGAAGGCAATGAACAGTCTCTTGCCGACTTCCGCGACCAGGTGCTCCTGGTGGTGAACACGGCCTCGCAGTGCAGCCAGACACCGCAGTACTCCGGGCTCCAGAAGCTGTACAAGACGTACCGCAAACAGGGCTTCTCGGTGCTCGGCTTTCCCTGCGACCAGTTCGGCCACCAGGAGCCAGGCGACGAGAACGAGATCGCGAACTTCTGTTCGACGCTCTATCACGTGACGTTCCCGATGTTCGCCAAGATCGACGTCAACGGCTCCCGGACGCTTCCGCTGTTCAACTGGCTGAAGCGAGAGCAGGGCGGCCTTCTCGGCGGGCGGATCAAGTGGAACTTCACCAAGTTCCTGATCGCACGCGACGGTAGCGTGATCGCGCGGTATGCGCCGACCCACACGCCGGAGAAACTCGCGGACAAGATCGAGGCTGCTCTCGCGGTTCCAGCGCCGAGCCGGCGGGAATCGAACGATTGACCGTTCTGCCCACGGCAGGTGGAATCGTTGCCCGATTTGCTGAGACACACCGTGAATCACTGTCTCAGTCAGCCAGCGGTAGATCTCACCATGGGCAAGTGAGGCAGAACGCATTTCCCTCTTGGCGCATTTCTCTCTGGGTTGGTCTTTGGCGTTTGGTCCTGACTGATGGGCAGGTCAGAGAACCACTGATTCCGGGTCGATGTCCAGGCGGAGGCCACGCCAGACCGGGTGGCGAAGGCGGCCGTCGCCGGCCCAACCGGAGAAGGCGACTTCGGCGACCAGGAGTGGGTCGAGCCAGTGCGCGGCGCGGCGGTCCGGGGTGGGGACCGAGGAGGCGTCGAACGGTGGTCGGTCGATCTCGAGGGCGGCCAGTTCCGCGCTGAGGACCTCGAGCATTGCGAAGTCCAGACCTGAGCCGACCTTGCCGATCAGAACGAGTTCGCCGCCGGGCTCGGTGTAAGCGCCGCAGTAGAGCGAGCCGATCCGCCCGGCCCGGTTCCCCTCCCCCGGATGCCAGCCACACAGGATCACATCACGCGTCTGGATGGGCTTCACCTTCACCCAGTCGTGGCTGCGTTTCCCTGGCAGGTAGCGGGATCTGCGCCGCTTGGCCACCACGCCTTCGAGACCGGTCGACGCCGACAGTTCGAGCGCCTCGTCACCGTCCGCGTACGCCGGTGGCACCTCCCAGAACGGATCCCCGATGTCGAGCGAGTCCAGCAGTCCGCGCCGATCGTCGTAGGTTGCGTCCAGCAACGACTTTCCGTCGAAGGTGAGCACGTCGAAAACCCGCACTGAAACAGGCACCTGGTTGATCAACTGCGCGAGGTGTCGCGGATCGCGCACGTGCATCCGCCGCTGCAACAGCCCGAACGACGGTGCCCCGTTCTCGTCGAGCGTGACGATCTCCCCGTCCAGTACTGCGGGCAGCACCAGGCCCGGCGCGTTCGCCAGGCCGAGCAGCTCGGGGTAACCGCCAGACACGTCGCGGCTGTTCCTCGACCAGAGCCGGCAGACGCCTTCGTCGACCTCGGCGATCACCCGGATGCCGTCCCACTTCATCTCGTACGACCAGTCCGCCCCGGACGGCATCGGGCCGACCGCCGCCATCATCGGCAGCACCGGGGGACCGGACGCGGGACTCACGAGTCCTGGAGTCTCTTCAAGGCGCCGAGCACCTTCTCACGATCGGCTGTCGGCCACATCGGCGGCAAGGAGGCGCGCAGGTAGCCGCCGTACCGGGCGGTGACGATGCGCGGGTCGAGGATCGCCACCACGCCGCGATCGGTGGTCCGGCGGATCAGACGACCGGTCCCCTGCGCGAGCAGCAACGCGGCGTGGGTCGCGGCGACGGCCATGAACCCGTTCCCGCCTGCCTCGTCCACGGCTCGCTGCCGGGCGGCCATCAGCGGCTCGTCCGGTCGCGGGAACGGCACCCGGTCGATGATCACCAGGTTGCAGGTCGAGCCCGGTACGTCGATGCCCTGCCAGAGCGAGAGCGTCCCGAACAGCGAGGTCTCCGGGTCCTCCACGAACTCGCGCGACAACTCCCCCAGTTGCGCGTCACCCTGGCACAGCACCTTCAGGTCGGTTGCCTCGCGGACGGCAGCCGTCGCCGCCTCGGCCGCCCGGCGGGACGAGAACAACCCGAGCGTGCGGCCACCCGCGGCCGTGATCAGGTCGACGATCTCCTCGAACTGCTTCTTGCCGAGCCCGTCGCGATGCGGCGGCGGAAGGTGCTTGGCGACGTACAGGATGCCCTGCTTCTCGTACTCGAAGGGCGAGCCGACGTCGAGCCCGCGCCACGGCAGCGGGCCGGTCTCGGACTCGTCGTCAACCTCGGGCATCTCGTCGTCGCCATCGAGCTTGTCGGCCGGGCGCAGGCCGACCTGCCGCGCGATCGCGTCGAAGTCGCCGCCGAGCGTGAGCGTCGCCGAGGTGAGCACGACGGTCCGGTCCTTCAGCACCAGTTCGCGGAGCAGCCCGGCGACGGTGAGCGGCGCGATCCGCAGTTCGCGGCCGAACCGGTCCCGGTCGACCATCCAGACCACGTCGAGATCGCTCAGCGCGGCCACCCGCTCGGCGACGTCGAAGATCTCCTTGACCGCGCCCTTCGACTGCCGCTTGGCGCCGTCCGGGTCGTCGTCCTTGTCGTCGGACTTCTTGTTCAGGTCGGAGTAGATCCCGCGGGCGGCGTCCCGGACCAGCGCCGCCGCCTCGAGCACCACCCCGTTGGACGCCTCGATCCGGCCCTCGCGGGTCTCCTCCAGGGCGGCGCGCAACGCGTCGGAGGCGTCGATCAGGTCATCGGCCTTGTCGTCGTCGACGAACCGGCGGGCGCGTTTGGCGGCGCGCTCGACCATCTGCGGCGAGAGCTCGTCGCCGGCCGCGCCGGTGACCCGGGCCGGGAGCTCGTGCGCCTCGTCGACGATGACCACGTCGTGCTCGGGCAGCACCGTGCGGTTCTCGAAGGCGTCGATCGACAGCAGGGCGTGGTTGGTGATGACGATGTCGGCCTTGCGCGCCTGCTCCTTGGCCTTCTCGGCGAAGCACTCCTCGCCGTACGGGCACTTCTGCGCGCCGAGGCACTCGCGCGCGGCGATCGCCACCTGCTGCCAGGCCTGGTACTGGTGGGACGGCGCGTGGTCGCGGTCGCCAGCCTCACCGTCGAGCAGTTGCTGCTCGGCCCAGTCGCGCAGCTCGAGCACCTGCTGGCCGATCGGGCCGGCCGGCGGCACGTCGATCAGCATGCCGTCGTCGTCCGGCGCGCCTTCGCGGATCCGGTGCAGGCAGGCGTAGTTGTTCCGGCCCTTCTGGATCGCGTACGACGGACGCCGTGGCAGCAGCTTCTCCGTGGCGTCGAGCAGGGCCGGTACGTCGCGGTCGACCAGCTGCGACTGCAGCGTCAACGTGGCGGTGGAGACGACGACCCGGCGCTCCTCGACCGCGTGGATCAACGCCGGCACCAGGTAGCCGAGCGACTTCCCCGTGCCGGTGCCGGCCTGGACCAGGAGGTGGGATCCGTCGTGCATGGACCCGTTCACCGCCTCGGCCATCTCGACCTGACCCGGACGCGTCTGACCACCGATCCCGGAGACCGCGGCCTCCAGCAGTTCCCGCACCTCGACACCCACCGCATCACCCTAGCCGGGTTCGGGGACAGTTTTCGGCGACGGGCCCCGACCCTGTGGACAAGCCGCTTCTGGTACGACGCGCGCTCCTCCCGACGAGGTGAAAGTCTGTGGCCCCACCCCTCGGAAGGAGTGAGGCCCACAAGGTGGCGTTCTAGACGACGGCGCCGCGGTCGGGTTCGGCGTCCCTGTCCCGTTGCTTGACCTTCGGGCGGGGTGGCGGGGCCGGATAGCGCTTCTCCAGCTCGACCAGCAGCGGGGCCGCGGTCAGGTTGGAGGAGTAGGTGCCGACCAGGATGCCGAGCAGCAGCGCCAGGGCGAAGTCGCCCAGCGAGTCACCGCCGAGGAACAGCAGCGCGGCGAGGATGAAGAGCGTGCTGATACCGGTGTTGATGGTCCGGGGCAGCACGTTCACGATCGCGGTGTCGACCACCGGCCCGAGTGCCTCGGTGGACCGGGCGTTCCGGGTCTCGCGGATCCGGTCGAACACCACCACCGAGTCGTTCACCGTGTAACCGATGATCGTCAGCATCGCCGCGAGGAAGATGCCGTCGACCGGCTTGCCGGTCCAGGCGAACACGCCGACCACCACCGCGACGTTCTGCAGCAGCGCCAGCACGGCACCCGCGCCGAAGGTCCAGCGGAAGCGCACCGCGAGGTACGCCAACTGGGCCAGCAGCGCGACTCCCAGCGCGATCAGCGCCTTGTCGCGCAGTTCACTGCCGAGCGACGGGCCGATGCTCTCGTTGCGGATCAGTTCGGTGCCGCCACCGATCCGGGAGATCGACTCGCGGATCTTCTCGGCCTCGTCGTCGCTGATCGTGCCGGTCCGGACGGTGATGTCGTCGGTGCCGGAGGCCTGCACCACCGCGTTCGGGTACCCCGCCTCGGCGACCGCCGCGCGGGCCTGGTCCGGGGTGATCTGCTGCGCGGTGCTCACCTCGAGCAGCCGCCCGCCGGTGAACTCGATGCCGAGGTTGAGACCGCGGATCCCGACGCCGGCGAGGCTGACGACGATCGCGACGGCGGTGATGATCAGCCAGCGCCGGCTGTGCTTCATCAACGCCGGCCGCTTGGCCTCCAGCCAGGTCCGGACCCGGCCGTGACCGGCGATCCCGCTGATGCCCGGATGGTTCAGCACGAACTTCCGGGAGACGGCGAACTCGGCCAGCACCCGGGTGACGACCAGCGCCGACAGCATCGAGGCGAGCACACCGATGCTCAACGTGACACCGAAGCCCCGGACCGGACCGGCCGCCAGGAAGAACAGGAGTCCGGCCGCGAGCAGGGTGGTGACGTTGGAGTCGGCGATCGCGGACAGCGCGTTCTGGAACCCGCTGCGCAGGGAACGGCGCAGCCCGTCGGTCCGGCCCCCGATGTAGTCCTCACGTGCTCGTTCGAAGACCAGCACGTTGGCGTCCACCGCCATCCCGATCGCGAGCACGAAACCGGCCAGACCCGGCAGGGTCAGGGTGGCCCCGAGCGCGGTCAGCGCGGCGTACGACAGGCCCGCGTAGGCGACCAGGCCGAAGACGGCCATCAGGCCGACGAGGCGGTACACGATGGTGATGAACAGGGCGGTCAGCGCGACGCCGATGATGCCGGCCAGCGCGCTCGCCTGGATCGCGTCCTTGCCCAGCGAGGGCCCGACCACCCGCTGGTCGATGACCTGGACCGGGACCGGCAGCGAGCCGCCCTCGATCAGCGCGGCCAGGTCCTTGGCCTCCTCCTCGGTGAAGGAGCCGGTGATCGTGCTGGTGCCGCCGCCGATGCCGATGTTGCAGAGCTGGCTGCCGCCGTTCGGGTCGACCTGCGGTGCGGTGATCACCTCGTTGTCGAGCACGATCGCGACCCGCCGCTGCGGCGACCCGACCGGCTCACACGCGGCCTTGCCGGTGATGTCGGCCCAGATCTTGCCGCCGTCGTCCTTGAAGTCCATCTGGACGAACCAGCCCTGTGCCGCCTGCGCGGGATCGATCAGGCCGTCGGCGCCGCTGACCTTCTCACCGGTCATCGCGGGCTTGGCGAGCCGCAGCAGGCCGGCGCCGTCGTCGCTGGGCAGGTACAGCTCCCCCGCGGCCGGCTTGGCGGGCTTCTGCGCGACCTGGTCGAGCACCTGGTGGAAGGTCAGCTGGGCGGTCTTGCCGATCACCTTCGCCGCCTCGCGCGGGTCCTGCACGCCGGGCAGCTCGACGATGATCCGGCGCTCGCCCTGGCGGGTCACGCTCGGCTCACTGACACCGAGCGCGTCGATCCGGCGGCGCAGTACCTCGAGCGCCTTGTCGGTGGTCTCCTGGTTCGCCTTCACCGTGGGCGAATCGCTCGCCTCGAGCACGATCTGGGTGCCACCGCGCAGGTCCAGGCCCAGCTCGGGCTTGGCGGTCAGCACGGTGTACGTCGACGCCGCGAGGATGAGGAACGCGAACAACGCGCGGACCAGGGACGACCGGTTCACTGACTTCCTCCGGAAGGTGGGCACCCGCTGTGCGGATGTCGTGACACAGAGCAGACCACTGGAAGTGGAAAGGCTCAGTGTACGAACGAACACAAGCCCCGGGTCGTCCCCCGCGAGCGGCGGCGGCAACCCGTCGTACAAGCCTGCACCGGTTGTCAGGGCACAAGTCGCACATCGAGACCAACGCGACCCCGAACGTGGCCAGCGGCGGCACCACCGGCGCCCCGGTGAACCGCCTGCTCTACAGCAACGGCCTCTAGAGCAACGGCCTCTAGCTACTGCTCGCTCGTGTCGATCCCGTGCTCGATGGCGTAGCGGACGAGTTCCGCACGGTTGTGGAGCTGTAGTTTCCGCAGGGTGTTCTGCACGTGGTTCTCGACGGTCCGGTGGGACAACACCAACCTGGTGGCGATCTGCCTGGCCGTCAGACCACGAGCCACCAGCCGCAGTACCTCTGTCTCCCGCTCGGTGAGCTGCGGCACCTCCGGCCCAGCTCCGAGCCGCCTGTACTCCCCCAGGAGCAACCCGGCCAGCCCTGCGCTGAACACGGCGTCGCCTTCCGCAGTACGCCGTACTGCGTCGTCGAACTCGTCCAGGGACGCCGACTTCACCAAGTAGCCGGAGGCACCGTTCTTCACGGCGGCCAGTACGTCGGCCTGCTCCGCGCTGGCCGACAACACCAGAACCCGGGTGTCCGGCAGCGCGGCGGTGATCTCGCGGGTGGCGTCGACGCCCGAGCCGTCGCCGAGCTGGAGGTCCATCACCACCACGTCCGGCCTGGTCGCCTTGGCGATCCGGATGCCGCCAGCCACGTCCGCCGCGGTCGCGCAGACGTCGTACCCGCGACTGCCGAGGTCCCGCGCGACGCCCTCGCGCCACATCGGATGGTCGTCGACGATCATCACCCGTGTCGTCATGCAGTGGTCACCTTCATCTCCCACTCGGTACCTTCGCCCGGAGCCGTCCGGACCGTGACGCTGCCGCCGAGATCGGTGATCCGGCCGCGGATCGACTGGCTCACCCCGAGATGCCCGTCGGATCCCGCCCGCAGCAGCTGGTCGGGCGTCGTACCGGAGCCGTCGTCGCGGACGGAGAGCAGCACCTCGCCACCGAGATCCTCGACCACCACCCAGCAGCGGGCCTCCGGGCCCGCGTGCTTGTCCACGTTACTCAACGCTTCCTTGACCGCGGCAACCAGTTCGGTCGCCGTCGCGGTCGGCAGCAGCACTTGCTGAGCAGGCACCACCACGTCCACCCGGGGGGTTGCCAGCGGCAACAACAGCATGCACAGGTCGATCCGGCCGCGGTCGCCGCTGACCGGGCGGGAGGCCATCAGGGTGCGCAGGGCAACCTCCTGCTCGGCGGCCAGGGCGGCGAGCTCCACCGCCTCCCCACCGATCGCGGTGCCCCGCCGCTGCACCTGCGCGAGCACCTGCAGTACTCCGTCGTGGATCGACCGGCTGAGGCGGAGTCGCTCGGCCGTGGCGCTCTCGGCGGCGATCGCCTCCCGCAACCTGGCGTTGGCGCGCCGCATCGTGGTCGCGGCGTACCCGACGACCAGGCCCGCGACCAGCAGCAGTTGAACGTTGCTCAGGACCTTCGACACGTTGTCGAACCCGCGGAGGGAAAGCAGCGCGAGACTGACGGCCGCGGCGCCGAGCAGTCCCCCGTCGCGGCCGCGGGAGATCGCCAGCGCGAGCACCGGCCCGGCCGCCCAGACCGAGGTGAGGACGGAGGCGCCGCCACGGATGTCGACCAGCGGCTGGGCCAGCAAAGTCATGTACATGCAGCCGATGGTGACGATCAGGTCGGCGAAGGCCAGCCGGGTGTTGCGGCGTCCCCAGTGCCGGCTGTACCCGATGGAGGCGATCACCGTCCACAGACCCATCACCACCAGTTGGATCACCGCGCCGGTGGGGTTGCGGATGCCGTCCCAGCGGGTCCACACCCCGAAGACGGCGAAGCCGTAGGTGATCACCCTGAAGACCACCAGGGCCCGCCACAACGGCAGCAGCAGGTCGGCCGAGTCACCCCGGTTCCGGCCCACGTCCTGCCGCGCAGCGTTCATGTCGCACAGTGTGCCAATTCCCCGGGCCGCGACGCTGCGTCATCGTACTCCAGTGCCCTGAGTGGTCTTACTCAGATCGTGAGTGCATGATTCCCCGCTGTTGCGGAACTTTTTGGCGCGAACCACTTCAGCACGGCCGATTTTCCCCGTACTGTCGCGGCAATCGACACGCTCGGGGGAGCCATGAACACGCCGCGTCACCACGCGCGGCGTGCTTTTGAGGAGCAGGGAGAAAAACGTGCGCAAAGTATCTGCCGGGCTGTTCAGCCTGGCTCTCGCGGCGACGTTCGGACTGAGCATGAGCTCGGCCGGCAACGCCGCACCGCCCAGGGCAGTCGGTACGGCGCCGGTCGCGAGTGAGGCCTCGGCTCCGGACGAACTGCCCAACCCGCAGGAGGACAAGCGGCGCGAGCTGCGTGAGGAAGCCCTCACGAAGGTCCTCAACGGCACCGCCAAGGCGGAGAAGCGCGGCACCAGCACCGTGGTCAAGCTGGGCAAGAAGACGGCCGGGGCCAAGGGCGAGAGCAGTGCCAAGGCGGCCAAGGTCGACCAGTACGTCGAGCTGAGCCGGGAGAAGACCGACCGGATCTTCGTCGTGCTCGCCGAGTTCGGCAACGAGCGGCACCCGAGCTACCCCGACCAGGACACCGCACCTGGCACCCCTGGCCCCACCACCTTCGAGGGCCCGCTGCACAACGCCATCCCGGAGCCGGACCGCGCGGTGGACAACTCCACCGTCTGGCAGGCCGACTACAGCCCCGAGCACTTCCGGCAGCTGTACTTCGGCGCCGGCGCGAACGTCAACTCGGTGAAGAACTACTACGAGAAGCAGTCGTCCGGGCGCTACAGCGTGGAGGGCACCGTCACCGACTGGGTGAAGGTGCAGTACAACGAGGCCCGCTACGGCCGGTCCAACGGCTTCCCGTGCACCGGCAACGTCTGCAACAACACCTGGGCGCTCGTCCGCGACTCCGTGAACCAGTGGGTCGCCGACCAGAAGGCGGCCGGCCGCACCACCGCGCAGATCACCGCCGAGCTGAAGACGTTCGACCAGTGGGACCGCTACGACTTCGACGGTGACGGCAACTTCAACGAGCCCGACGGCTACATCGACCACTTCCAGGTCGTGCACGCCGGCGGCGACCAGGCCGACGGCGACCCGCACCAGGGCGAGGACGCGATCTGGTCGCACCGCTGGTACGTCGGTCTCGCAGGCGGCCCGGCCAACAACCCGGCCGGCGGCACCCAGCTCGGCGACACCGGCCTGTGGGTCGGCGACTACACGATCCAGCCGGAGAACGGCGGCATCAGCGTCTTCGCGCACGAGTACGCGCACGACCTCGGCCTGCCGGACGAGTACGACACCTCCGGCCCGGCCATCGAGAACGGCGTCAACTGGTGGACCCTGATGGCGCAGAGCCGGGTGGGCGCACCGACCGACGGCGGCATCGGCGAGCGCGCGGCCGACCTGAACGCCTGGGACAAGCTGCAGCTCGGCTGGCTGGACTACGAGATCGTCCGTGCCGGTCAGGACAAGACGCTCGACCTCGGCCCGCACGAGTACAACTCCGCCAAGGCCCAGGCCGCGGTGGTCACGCTGCCGAAGAAGAGTGTCACCACCGCGCTCCAGACACCGCCCGTCGGCAGCAAGTCATGGTGGAGCGGACGCGGCGACGAGTTCACCCACACGATGAACCGCCAGGTGACCCTGCCGGCCGGGACAGCGACGCTGACCATGCAGGCGAACTGGGAGATCGAGGACTGCGACACGACGGCGTGTGACTACGCCTACGTCGAGGTCAACGACGGCACCGGCTACAAGCCGATCGCGGGCGACATCACCAACCCGGCCGAGGGCAACGGCATCGACGGCGAGAGCAACGGCTGGGTACCGGCCACGTTCGACCTGTCCGCCTACGCCGGCAAGACGATCGGCCTGCAACTGCGCTACACCACGGACGCGAACACTGGTGGCTTCGGCTTCTTCGCGGACGCGATCAAGGTGACCTCGGGCACGACCACGCTGGTCGACTCGGGCGCGGAGGCCTCCCCGGAGGGCTGGACGCTGAACGGCTTCAGCTCGCAAGGGGCGACCATCACCACCCTGTACGACAACTACTACATCGCCTCGCACCTCAACTACGTCTCGTACGACCAGTACCTGAAGACCGGCCCGTACAACTTCGGCTTCGGTGCGGCCCTGCCGGACAAGGTCGAGCACTTCCCGTACCAGGACGGCCTGCTGGTCTGGTACTGGGACACCTCGCAGGCGAACAACAACACCAACCAGCACCCGGGTGAGGGCCTGATCCTCCCGATCGACTCGCACCCGGACCCGATCAACCGTCTCGACGGTCAGATCTGGCGCCCGCGGGTGGCCGGCTACGACGCCCCGTTCGGGCTCGAGAAGGCCGACAGCTTCACCCTGCACGTGAACGGCCAGCCCAGCTACATCCGTGGCCAGGACGGCGTCTCCACGTTCAACGACAGCAAGTCGTACTGGAACCCGCTGCAGCCGCAGAACGGCGTCAAGGTGCCGAACAACGGCGTCAACATCAAGGTCCAGTCGCGCACCGACACCTCGATGAAGATCAAGATCTCCAGCCGCGACTGACGGCCTGAGGATCTGGATGCCCTGATCTGATGCCCTGAGCAACTGACGGCGGCCGGTGGTTCCCCTGGGGGAATCACCGGCCGTCTTCCTGTCACTGGCAGTGCTAGGCAGAACAGAGTGAGGTACGCCTGCCCGGACGAGGCGACAGTGGAGAAGCCCGGAGAACACGCTCCGGAAAGACCCCTTGGAAGGGACTTCTCCGATGACAGTCGTCGAGCTGACCGCGGCCGACCCGCAACGGATGACCGGCCCGCGACAACGGCTCACCCTGCTCGTCCTGCTGACCGCCGGCTTCACCCTCGCGGTCGACTTCTCCATCCTGAACGTCGCACTGCCGGTGATCGGCCAGGACGTCGGCTTCTCGCTGGCGAACCTGCAGTGGATCGCCACCGCGTTCGCCCTCTGCGCAGCCGGATTCACGCTGCTGTTCGGCCGGGTCGCGGACCTGTTCGGCCGCAAGCGGATCTTCCTGACCGGGATGGCGTTGCTCGGCATCGCCTCGCTCGTCGGCGGCATCGCCACCGCGCCACCGGTGCTGATCGCCGCCCGCATCGCCCAGGGCCTGGCCACCGCCGCGGTCACCCCGGCCGCGCTCTCCCTGCTGACCACGTCGTTCCCCGAGGGACGGCTGCGGGAACGGGCTCTGAGCCTCAACGGCGCGCTGATGGCCGCCGGATTCACCACCGGCGCGATCCTGGGTGGCCTGCTGACCGATCTGCTCAGCTGGCGGTGGGCCTTCTTCGTCAACGTCCCGGTCGCGGCAATGGTGCTGGCGGTCGCCCCTCGGGTGCTCGTCGAGACCCGGCTGGACCGGCGGCCCCGGCTGGATCTCTGGGGCGCTCTGTCGGTCACTGGTGGTCTGCTGGCCCTCGTCTACGGCCTGACGCGGGCCGGCGAGGAATCCTGGGCGGATGGCCGGGCTCTGATAGCTCTGGCCGTAGGCGTGCTGTTGCTCAGCCTGTTCCTGCTGATCGAGCGCCGCGTCGACGCTCCGCTCGTACCGCTCCGGGTACTGCGCCGGCCCAACGTCCGCTGGGGCAATCTAGCCGGCCTGCTCGCCTTCGTCACCGAGACCTCGCTGGTCTTCCTGCTCACCCTCTACCTGCAGCGGGTTCTGGGCTACTCCCCGCTGATGGCCGGGCTCTCGTTCGCGGTACTCGGCGTCGGCACTGTGGTCGGCGGGTCCATCGCCCCGAAGGTGCTCGGCAGGTTGGGCACGCGCAGGACGATCGTGGCGGGCTTCCTGCTCCAGGCCGCGGCGACCCTGCCGCTCGTGCTCCTCGGCCGGTCCGACGGCTGGATGGCGCTGCTGCTGATCGCCACCTTCATCGGAGGCGTGGCCAACCTCGTCGCCATCGTCGGATTCATGGTGACCGCGACGTCCGACCTGCCGAACGAGGTGCAGGGCCTGGCGACCGGGCTGACGACGATGAGTCAGCAGGTCGGCATCACGATGGGCATCCCGGTCATGAGCGCCATCGCCACAGCCGCGATGAGCGGCGGCGACGGCCCTGCCCAGGTGCTCACCGGAGTCACGACGGCGATCTGGGTGAACGCGGGCCTGTGCGTCCTGGCCGCGGTCCTCACGCTCGCCTTCCTCCACCCGGCGAAGGCGGCCTGACATGTGCTGCCACGAGAAAGTCACCGGCTGGGCCGGATCAGCGCCAACTACGATGAGGATCGTGGAGACCGAGCTCGGACACTTCCTGCGCACCCGGCGTGGCCGGCTGCAGCCGGAGGACGTCGGCCTGGTCTCGTACGGCGCCCGCCGGGTGCCGGGGCTCCGTCGCGAGGAGCTCGCCCAGCTGGCCGGGATCAGCATGACCTACTACACCCGGCTCGAGCAGGGCCACAGCCAGCAGGCCTCCGACGAGATCCTGCTCGCGATCGCCCGGGCATTGCGGCTGGACGAGGACGAGACGGCCCACCTCCGCGATCTGGCCCGCCCGGCCAACCACCCCAGGCCGCGGGCCCAGGAGCCAGAACCGGCCCGGGAAGGCGCCCGCCGCCTGGTCGGGGCCATGAGCGGGGTGGCCGCGATCGCGATGGACCGGCGCAGCGACGTGCTCGCCTGGAACTCCACCGCCCACCGGCTGCTGGCCGGGCACTACGACGAGCACAGTCCGTGCTCCGTGGACACCCGCCCGAACCTGACCCGGATGCTGTTCCTCGATCCGCACACTCGGGAGCTGTACGCGCAGTGGGAGCTGGAAGCCGAGCGATCGGTAGCCTCGCTGCGGCTTGTCGCCGGGCGGCACCCCGACGACCGGTACCTGGCCGAGCTGATCGGCGAGCTGTCCATGCAGAGCCCCGACTTCGCCCGGCTGTGGTCGGCCCACCCGGTACTGAACTGCTCCTTCGGGACGAAGATCTTCCAGCACCCGGTGGTCGGCCGGCTGGAGCTCGGCTACGAGGTCGTCCAGTTCCCGGACAACTCAGCGCATCGCCTGCTGATGTACACCGCGGAGGCCGGTTCTCCCTCGGCCGTCGCCCTCGAACTCCTGGAGCGCGGCACCGCCGACCTCAAGATCTCCTGACCCTGGCTCAAAGACAGCAGAACGGCCGGGCTGGGTGAGTCCAGCCCGGCCGTTCGTTTGCCGTCAGTGCGCGGCGACGCCGTACTGCGCGAGGTCGCCGGCCAGGTCCGCGTGGACCCGGGCGGTCAGGCGGGTGCCGTCGGCCGTGTGCTCCAACTGGTCCACCGCGCCCTCGGAGTGGATCCGGGAGACCAGGTCGCCGCGGTCGTACGGGAGGAGCAGGTCGACCGGGACGTTCGGGCTGGGCAGGGACGCCTCGACCAGGGCCCTCAGCTTGTCGATGCCTTCACCCGTGCGGGCGGACACGACGATCGCGCCGGTCTCCCGGTGCAGGATCGGCGCGAGCGCCATCGGGTCGGCCAGGTCGCCCTTGTTGATCACGATGATCTCCGGGACGTCCGAGGCGCCGATCTCGTTGAGCACCTCGCGGACCGCCTGGATCTGCGCCATCGGGTCCGGGTGCGAACCGTCCACCACGTGCAGCAGCAGATCCGCGTCCGCGACCTCCTCCAGCGTCGAGCGGAACGCCTCGACGATGTCGTGCGGCAGGTGCCGGACGAACCCGACGGTGTCGGTGAACGTGTAGACCCGGCCGTCGGACGTGGTGGTCCGGCGGGTGGTCGGGTCCAGGGTCGCGAACAGCGCGTTCTCGACCAGGACGCCGGCGCCCGTCATGTTGTTCAGCAGCGAGGACTTGCCCGCGTTCGTGTAGCCCGCGATCGCCACGGAGGGGATCGAGTGCCGGCGGCGTTCCTGCCGCATGGTCGAACGGGTGCCCTTCATGTCCTTCAGCTCGCGGCGCAGCTTGGAGATCTTGGTGTTGATCCGTCGCCGGTCGGTCTCGATCTTGGTTTCACCAGGACCACGACCACCGATACCGCCACCAGCGGCACCGACACGACCACCGGCCTGGCGGGACAGGTTCCCACCCCAACCACGCAGCCGCTGCTTCATGTACTGCAGCTGGGCCAGCTCGACCTGCGCCTTGCCTTCCTTGCTCTTCGCGTGCTGGGCGAAGATGTCCAGGATCAGCGCGGTCCGGTCGACGACCTTGACCTTCAGCTTGTCTTCCAGGTTGCGGAGCTGGGCCGGTGCCAGCTCGCCGTCCGCGATCACCGTGTCGGCGCCGAGCGACGCGACCAGGTTCCGCAGGTCGGTGACCTTGCCGCTACCGATGAAGGTCGCGGGGTCCGGCTTCTTGCGCCGCTGGATCACGCCGTCGAGCACCTCGGAACCCGCGGTCTCGGCGAGCAGTTTCAGCTCGGCGAGGGAGTTCTCGGCGTCCTCGGCGCTGCCGTCGGTCCACACACCGACCAGCAGGACACGCTCCAGCAGAAGTTTGCGGTACTCGACCTCGCTGATGTCGGTCAGCTCGGTCGACATCCCCACCACGCGCCGCAGCGCCTGGCGTTCCTCGAGCTCCAGTCCTTCGGTGCCCAATCCTTCGGTGCCGAGGGCGTCGGAACTCAGAGTGTCGTTGTCATAACCCGACGAAGTGTCCTCGTCGTCGAGCACGTCGTCCTGGAGCAGGTCGAGGTCGACGTCGGTCTCTTCGTATGCGTTCGAATGGGTCGTCATATACCTTCCATCGTGGCACGCGCCACCCATACGGGCGACCCGTTTTCAGTAACAACGCCCCGGCGCACTCCCGGATTCCCGCTCAGAGCGGCAACCAGGCCCGGTCGAACTCACCGCGCGCGTGCACGACAGCCGGTCCGGTGAGCTCCAGATGGTTGTCCTCACGCCACGTGACGGTGACGGATCCACCCGGTACTGCGACCCGGTACGTGACCGGGGTTTCCTGCCGCGCGGCCCTGGCTGAGGCGACCGCGACGGCGCAGGTGCCTGTGCCGCAGGAGCGGGTCTCCCCCGAGCCGCGTTCGTGTACGCGCATCTCCACCTCGTTCGGGCCCTTGCGGACCACGAACTCCACGTTCACGCCGTGCGGGAAGGCCTCGACCGGGGTCCAGCCGGGCTGCTCGATCAGCCATCCGGGCTCGCGCAGCTCGTCGACGAAGGCAACGGCGTGCGGATTCCCCATGTCCACGTGCAACGCGGGCCACTGGTGACCGTTGGCCTCGACAACGATCCCGGCCGGTCCGGGGAACGCCGGTTCGCCCATGTCCACGGTGATCGTGCCGTCGTCGTTCAGCGCGATCTCCTTGACCCCGGCCCGGGTTCCCACCCGCACGGGCTTGCCGTCGGTCAGGCCCGCCTCCGCGAGGTACCGGGCGAAGACGCGGATGCCGTTGCCGCACATCTCGGCGATCGACCCGTCCGCGTTGCGGTAGTCCATGAACCAGTCGCCACCGTCCTCGACGTACGACTGCTTCGAGCCCTCGATCACTCGCAGCACGCCGTCCGCCCCGATCCCGGCGTACCGGTCGCAGAGGAACCGCACCACCGCGGGATCGAGATCCCCGTGCAGGGACCCGTCGGGGTCGGGCAGCAGCACGAAGTCGTTCTCCGTGCCGTGCCCCTTCAGCCAGGGGAAGGTACCGGTACTCATAGGGAGATCGTACGGTTTGACCCATGGCAGACGAGCACGTCGCGTACTTCTGGGACCGCGAGGACGCCGACGCCGTGGCCGAACTGCTGGGCGGACGGGTCCGGCGCGGCCGGTTCCACGGGGAGGACGACGACGAGGATCACCCCTGGGTCGTGGTGACCGCCGCCGATCCCGCAGTACTGGAGCAGGTGGCGGGTGAGCACGACGGCTGGCTGGAGGCGCCCGCCGACGAGCCGACTCCCGCCAAGCCTCCCCCGCTGCCGACAGAGCCGCGCCGGCTGAAGAACCGCTGACTCAGCCCTTCCGCAGGACTCGCCCTGGCCGGTTCGCGGTCGGTACGCCGTCGCGCAGTACGGGCTCCCCGGCGACCAGCACGTGCTCGATGCCGACGGACAACTGCCACGGCTCGTCGTACGTCGACCGGTCCGCGACGAGCTCCGGATCCAGTACTACGAGGTCCGCGACGGCGCCGGGTTTCACCACGCCCCGGTCGTCCAGGCCGAGCCGAGACGCGGGCAGCGAGGTCATCCGGCGGACAGCCTCCGCCAGGGTCAGCACCGCCCCGTCGCGCGCATATCGCCCGAGCACCCGCGGGAAGGTTCCGAAACTGCGCGGATGCGGGTGACCCTCACCGGTGGCCCGCAGGATCCAGCCGTCGCTCGCGACGCTCGTCCACGGATGACGCAGTACCGCAACCACGTCGTCCTCGCTCATCCCGTGATTGACGACGCTCACCGCGGCCTGGTGGCTCTCCAGCACGCGCAGGGCGGCCTCCGCCCCGTCGACGCCGTCCCGCCGGCCGATCTCGGCAAGGCTCTGCCCACGACATTCCTGGTAGCGCCCCGGCGGAAGCGACGCGATCACGACGTTGTCCGGATCGAGGATCGCCTGCTCTCGTACTGCGTCGAGGACCTTCGTGCGGTCGGTGGTGTCGCCGAGGCGCGCGAGCAGACCCGCAGTACCGCCTTCCATCGTCCAAGTTGGGAGGCGGGCGGTGAGAGTGGTGCTGGAGGCGGTGTACGGATAGACGTCGCAGGCAACATCCACCCCGTCCGCGCGGGCCTCGTCCATGCGTTCGAGGGCGGCGTGAACCTTCCCGTGGTTGGCCGGGCCCATCGCCTTGAGGTGAGAGACCTGCAGCCTGGCGCCACCGGCCCGGGCGGCCTCGATCGCCTCGTCGAGAGCCTCCAGCAGGCGGACACCTTCGTTGCGGATGTGCGTGGAATAGAGCAGCCCGTACTCCGCTGCGGTGGCAACCAGCGCGGCTACCTCGGACGGCTCGGCGAAGGTGCCGGGCGCGTAGATCAGGCCCGTCGAGAATCCCACCGCACCCTGGTCGGCGGCGTCCCGCAGCAGCGCCTTCATCTGCTCGAGCTCCGCCTCGGAGGGTGCGCGCTCGGCACCACCGAGGACAGCCAGCCGGAGCGCCGAATGGCCGACCTGCAAGGCGATGTTGATCGCCAGGCCGGCTCCGTCCAGGACGTCCGCGAATCCCCCGCTGTCCTGCCAGGACCAGCTGTTCTCCGGCGCCAGGAACGCAGTACCGGCTCGCATCTGGTCCAGGTCGGTGATCGGGAACGGCGACCAGCCGCAGTTCCCCGTGACCAGGGTGGTGACGCCCTGGTGCAGCTGGGTGACGGCCTCCGGGCTGGCCTCCATCGAGAAGTCCGCGTGCGAGTGCAGGTCGATGAAGCCCGGCGCCACGATGTTGCCCCCGGCATCGATCACCTCGAGGCCGGGTGGCAGCTCGGCGCCGGCGGGCAGCAATCCCGTGATCCGCCCGTCGTCGATCAGGACGGTCGCGGCGACCGCGTCGGCCCCGGTCCCGTCCAGCACGAGGCCGCCGGTGATCGCGCCGATCATGTCGTCACCAGCAGGATGCCGGCGTACATCACGCAGGCCGGGACCAGCATCAGCCAGCCGGTGATCATCATGTTCTTCAGGTTGGACGACCGAGCCAGCCCCATCGCGCCGACCATGTTCGCGTTCGGGAACGGCCCGTAGGTGTCGGCCTTCGAGGCGAACAGCAGCACCACGACCCAGGCGGCAGGTCCCACCCCGGCACTGGCCGCCAGCGTCCCGAAGACCTTGTCGAGCAGGACGACCTGCGCCGCTGTCGCTCCCGGCACCCCGACCCAGCCCAGTACTGCGATCGCGATCGCGACACCGAAGCCCGACACGGTCGCCAGCTCCGGGCCGATCGCGTCCAGGATGACCTTGAACGGCGCCAGTTCGTCGATCAGCGCGAAGAGGGCCGCGAGCAACCAGAACAGCAGCAGGATGCTGATCAGCTTGGCGCCACCGCGGTACATGTGCTCGGCGATGTCGCGCGCGGGCAACCGCCCGGCGATGCCGGTGACGACACCGAGCAGTGGCAGCGCCAGCAGCGGGAAGTTGGTGCCGGCCTCGGTGATGGTCGCGTAGACGACGCTGACGACCAGCGCGACGATGAACGCGATCGTCGCCGCCCGTGGCGCCCGGGCGGTGTGGGCGCTGTCGTCGGTGACGAGTTCGCTCAGGTCGTACTCGTCGCCGGTCCGGACCGTGCGGCGCTGGATGTAGGCGACTACGAACGGCCCGAGCAGCAGGGAGAGCACCGCCAGCGGACCGGCGCCGTACCCGAGGTAGGTGAGGTAGCTGACGTCCGCCGCGGTCATGATCGCCACGTTCGAACCGGCGAACGGTGCCACGGTCAGCCCGGCACAGCCGCCGATGAACAGCATCGAGGCGGTGGCCGAGCGGGTGTAGCCGAGACGCGCGGTGATAGGCAGCACGATCGGCGCGGCGATTGCCAGCGCGCCCGCCAGCGTGCCGAGACTCGCGACCAGCACCAGACAGGCGATCATCACGCCGAGGACGACCGCCGTACGGCTGCGGTCCCCGACCATCCGCATCACGCCGTGCACGATCGTCGAAGCGACACCGGTGACCCGGAGCACCTCGCCGACGCCGGCGCCCAGCACGATGATCAGGCCGATCGCGGTGACCGAATCGGCCAGCGACTCCCCCAGCAACGTGCCGGTCTCGAGCGGGCTCAGGCCGACGATGAGGACGCCGGACAGCACCGCGAGCACCGTGCCGACGACGATGTCCATGCCGAGCAGGCACAACACGGCGTACATCACGATCGGCAACAGGCCCCACAGCGTCGGGCCGTCGGTCGCCAGGCCGGCCACGATCGAGGCCACCAGGCCGACGGCCGCGAGCAGGTTGACCACCCGGCGGCGACCGGGCGGCAGCGCAACGTCATAGGCGTTCGCACCCTGCTCCGGCGCCCTCTTCGCCTGAGCGCCCTTGCCCGGAACGGTCTTCTCCGGAACGGACTCGTCCGGAGTGGTCGTCGGTGGTGCCGTGCTGTTCTCGTGCTGGCTCATGGGGTCCTGTTCTGTCGTGGGGGGCGGTCAATGCGCGGCAGAGCGCGTCAGATTGTGGTGGTGGCGGTGATGGAGGCAACCGTGTTGGCGGCGATCAGGTCGGTGTCGACACCGTGGCCGAGACCGGCTGACTCCGGCACCTGTACGACGCCTCGGCGCGCGACGACCGGTGGGGTCACCACGTCGCGCGCGTAGTACTTCTCCGAGGCCGAGACGTCGGACGGGAGGGTGAAGCCGGGCAGGCTGGACAGTGCGACATTCGCCGCGCGGCCGATGCCGAACTCGTGCATGCCACCGCACCAGACCGCGATCCCCGACTGCCGGGCCAGATCGTGCGCGGCCCGGGCGGCGGTCAACCCGCCCATCCGCGACACCTTGATGTTGAGCACCCGCAGCGCCTCGAGCGACAACGCCGTCTCCAGGTCGTCCAGCGTCTCCACGCTCTCGTCCAGGCAGACCGGCGTCTCCACCGCGCGCTGCAGCCTGGTGTGCGCGAGCAGGTTGCGCGGGGCGAACGGCTGCTCGATCATCGTCAGCCCGAACTCGTCGAGCGCCAGCAGGGCGGCCAGGTGCTCGGCGGACTCCGAATAGATGCCGTTGGCATCGACATGCAGATCGAGGTCCGGGTACTCCGCGCGGACCGCGCGCACCGGCTCGACGTCCCAGCCGGGCGCGATCTTCAGCTTCACCCGCGGGTAGCCGGCGTCCACCTGACGCCGTACTTCGGTGAGCAGGTCGTCGATGGTCGGCTCGATCCCGAGGGAGACGCCCGCGGTGACCTCGGAGCGGGTGCCGCCGAGCGCCTTGGCCAGCGGGACTCCGCGCAGGGTGGACCAGAGCACCCAGGCGGCGACGTCCACCCCGGCCTTGGCGAACTGGTTGCCCCGCACCTTCGCCCAGAACCGCGGCACCTGCTCGGGCTCGTCCCACTCCCGCCCGAGCACGGCCGGGAGCAGATAGCGCTCGGCGATGTGCCAGCTCGACTCCACCGTCTCCGGCGCGTAGTACGGGTCGGACGGCGAGGCGATCTCGCCCCAGCCGATCGCGCCGGAGGCGTCCTCCAGCTCCACCAGGATGTGGTCCAGCTCGGCCTTGCGGTGCGAGCTGGTCGCGAAGGCGTGGACCAGCGGCAGCCGGACCCGATGCAGCCGGGCGGCGGTGACGCGCACAGGAGTTCCCTTCGGTTCAGTCGACGACATACAGCCCCAGTTCGGTGTTCAGCCGGTCCCGTTCCCCGAGCCGACGGCGGGCACCCTTGGCGCTCGCGGTGGTCAGGGTCGCCAGCACGTGCAGAACGGCGGCGACGACGGTCGGCGAGTCCACGTACGACGCGCTGCCGGTCGCCACGTAGATGCACTGGTCCGCGATGTCGGCCAGCGGGGCGTCGTCGTAATCGGTGATCGCGACGAGTTCGCCACCGGCCTCGACGAACCGGCGCGCGACCTCGACGGTGTCCCGCCGGTAGCGGCGCAACGAGAACGCCACCATCAGGTCGCTCGAGCGGACGTCGGAGAGCACGTCGACGCTGCGGACCACGGTGCCGTCGATCAGCGTCACGTGCGAGAGCCCGGCGCTGAGGTCGAAGGCGAGCAGGGACGCGTACGAGAAGGACTTGCTCGAGCCGACGATGAACCTGCGCCGAGCGGCGACGATCCGGGCCGCGGCCCGGGCGATCGAGTCGTCGGCGAGGATCAGGTCGAGCGCCTCGGCGATCGAGGCCCGCTCCTGCTCGACCACCCGCTGCTGCAGCAGGGTGGAGGACCTGCGCTGCAGGCGGGCGTCGTACCGCTCGTGCGGGCTGGCGAGTTCACGGTTGAGAGCCCGTCGCTCCTCGGCTTCAGACATCGGTCGCCTCCTGGGCCGGCCCGAAGAAGTAGACCGCGGTATCGGCGTCGACCCGCTGGCAGGAGATCGCGACCAGGCCCTTGCCGAGCAGGTCGGCGAACGCGGAGCGCACGTCGCGGCGGACCTGGTCGGCGACGTCCGGGCGGGTTGCGCTGAGGGCTGCGAAGTCGGCCGGGAGTGCCAGCCACAGTTCGTCACCGTCGCCTGCCGGGATGCCCCAGTCCGCTTCGGTCGGTTCCACCGGAGAGATCCGTGACGGATTCGGGTGGTCTCCGCCGCGCAGGTCCCACTCGACGACGACGCGGTCGGTGCCGGGTTCGCCGTACAGGTCGGGCTTGAACCAACGGCCGCGGGCGCCGAGGACGTCCAGGTTGAAGTGCGCGTTGCGGGTCTGGAACGGGTCGTAGGTCCAGCGCATCGACGTCATCCCGTTCGCCAGGGCGATCTCGCGCTGTGCCCGCTTGAGGAGTCTGCCGAGGCCGAGGCCCTGCTGGTCGGCGGCGACCACTGCCGTCTGCGAGTAGTGGTAGAGGTTCAGGCCGTCCGTGCCGCAGAACCCGTAGGCGAGGGCGACCAGCCTGTCCGCGGTGTCCAGCACTCCCACTACGGAGCCGCCGTTTGCCACCAGCGCACCGAGCAGACGCGGGTTGAGCGCGTAATCGGGGTGCTGATAGCCGAAGACAGCGCGGTAGAGCGCGGCCGCCTCCGCGAACTGCGCCGGGGTGGTGAGAGTGACGGTACGGAACCCGCCGGCCGTGCGGTGCGCTGTCATCGATCTCCTGCAACCAAAGATACGTAACGGATCTTGTTTCGCTGCTGAGTTAACCCGTTGAGAAATCTCAGGTCAATGCCTGTCCGACAGGCGAAATACAGGAGACAACACCGGGGAGTCGTTGATGATACGTTCACTATCATGGAGAACGGATGGCAGCAGGCGGCAGCCGGACAGGCCGCGCGGATGCTCGAGCGGTTGCAGGAGTACGTCGCGCACGAGACTCCGACGGGTGATGCGGACGCGCTGAACGCGTTCGCCGACCGCCTCGTCGCCCGGTACGCCGACCTCGGTGGCACCGCCCGACGGGTGCCCGCGGCAACAGGTGACCACGTCGTCGCGAACCTGCCCGGCCGGGGTCCTTTGGCGGAGAAGCCGCCGCTCCTCTTCCTGGCCCACCACGACACGGTGTGGCCGGTGGGTCAGCTCGACGGCTCGATGCCCTGGCGCGAGGAGGACGGCATCGTCCACGGGCCGGGGGTCTTCGACATGAAGGGCGGCCTGGTCGTCCTCGAGACCGCGCTGCGACTGATCGCGGAGCAAGAGGCCGATCATCGGCCGGTGCGGATCGTGGTGGTCGCTGACGAGGAGGTCGGTTCACCCTCGGCCCGTGAGCTGGTCACCGCGGAGTCGGAAGGGGTGGTCGCCGCGCTCGGGCTCGAACCTCCGCACCCGAACGGCGATCTGAAGACCGCCCGTCGCGGCAGCAGCCGGGTCCGGATCGAGATCACCGGGCGGGAGGCGCACGCCGCGCTGGATCCGGAGTCCGGCGTGTCCGCGATCGACGAACTGGTCGACCAGTTGATCGCCGTACGCTCGCTCGTCGGGTCCTTCGACGACGTGCTGTGCAATGTCGGCACCATCACCGGCGGCGGGCGGACGAACGTCGTACCGGGGACCGCTTCGGCGGAGATCGGCTTCCGCTTCATCGATCCCGACACCGAGCGGGCTGTGCTCGACTCGATCGGCAAGTTTGAGC
Source organism: Kribbella sp. VKM Ac-2568 (assembly GCF_004345365.1). Classification (GTDB taxonomy): domain Bacteria; phylum Actinomycetota; class Actinomycetes; order Propionibacteriales; family Kribbellaceae; genus Kribbella; species Kribbella orskensis. Next base: position 276,626 of record NZ_SLVF01000012.1, on the reverse strand, counting down.
CGGTGCGGGACGGTGCACGAGTGCAGGTGTCGGTGATCTCGAATCGGCCTGCCTGGCAGCCCTCTGCTGAAGGCGATGAGCTGTTGGCGAAGGTCGCGGCTGCGGGTCGTTCGGTCGGCCAGGAGGTCGGCGGCGCGGTCGCGGCCGGCGCTGCGGACACGAACCTCACGGGCTGGCTCGGGGTACCCAGTCTTGATGGCTTCGGCCCGGTGGGAAAGGGCGCACACGCGACCAACGAGCAGATCGTCGCGGCCAGCCTTCCCGAGCGCGCTGCCCTGATCGCCGCGATCATCACCACCCTCTGAACAGGACAGCACCCCGCCGCCAGTGGCGACGGGGTGCTGCCTTGATGGTGAGTCAGCGCGGCCAGAGTTGGTGGACTGTGCCGGCGGCGCCGCCGCCGCGGCGCTTCGGTTCGGCTGCGGCCAGGTAGCCGCCTCCGGGTAGTACTTCGAGGGCTGCGACAGCGCCGATCTCGGCCGCTGAGGTGAGGGCATCACCTGAGGGGACGAGAACGTGGCCGTACGGCTTCAGCGCGGTGCCGTAGGCGTCGATGAACGGCGGTTCGGCGGTGACGTTGGCCGTGTTCCGCTGGGAGGCTCGCGGCGCGGCAACCGCCTCGGGGAGCGTCATCCCGCGGTCCAGCCGGTTGGTGAGCGTCTGGAGGACCGTCGTGATGATGGTCGATCCACCCGGCGAACCGAGCGCGAGGAACGGCTTGCCGTTGCGCAGCACGATCGTCGGCGACATCGACGAGCGCGGCCGCTTGCCCGGCTGGATGCGGTTCGGGTCGGCCTCGTCGTAGACCGCCGAGAAGTCCGTGAGCTCGTTGTTCAGCAGGAATCCGCGGCCCGGGACGGTGATGCCACTGCCACCGGTCTGCTCGATCGTCAGCGTGTACGACACCACGTTGCCCCACTTGTCGGCGGCCACGAGATGGGTGGTCGACAGGCCCTCGGTGTCCGGACGTTCCTGCGTCGCGACACCCGAAGCGCACGGCGCGTACGAACCATCCGGCGAACCGGCCTTCAGCGGCTTGATCGACGCCTTCGCCGGGTCGATCAGGCAGGACCGCTCGGCCCCGAACCCGGGCGACAGGAGTTCCTTGGTCGGCACGTTCACGAAGGCCGGGTCACCGACATACGCACCCCGATCCGCGAACGACAGCGCCGATGCCTCGAGGTACGTGTGCAGTGCCTGCGGGGTCGACAGCGTCGACAACTTCTTCGGCGCCAGGATGTTCAGCGCCTCCCCCACCGTCGTCCCGCCCGAGGACGAGGGCGCCATCCCGTACACGTCCAGCCCGTCGTACCGGACCTTCGTCGGGTCCCGCTTGATCACCTTGTACTTCGCGAGGTCCGCCGTCGTCAGCTTCCCCGCCTTGACCGGCAGGGTGGTCCCGGCGACCTTCGGCGGCGTCTGCACCACCGTGGCGATCTCCTGCGCGAGCGGCCCGCCGTAGAAGGCCGCCGGACCCTTCTTGCCCAGCAACTCGTAGGTCCGGGCGAGTTCCTTGTTCTTGAACACCGAGCCGACCTGCGGGGCGTCGCCGCCGGGCAGGAACAGCTTGGCCGTCGGCACGATCGCTGAGAACCGGGCCTTGTTGTCCAGCGTCTGGCTGCGGAACGTCGCATCGACGACGAAGCCGCGATCGGCCAGTTCGGCGGCAGGCTTCAACGCCTTGCCCAGAGACAGCGATCCCCACTGGTGCAGGGCGGAGTCCCAGGTGGCCAGCGTGCCGGGAACCCCGACGGAGACGCCGGAGGTGACCAGCTCGGGGAAGAAGTTGTACGGCTTGCCCGTCGCCGGGTCGATGAACGCGTCGGTCAGCATCTCCGCGGGCGCGGTCTCCCGGCCGTCGATCGTGGACACCTTGCGGCTCTTCGCGTCGTAGTAGACGAAGTACCCGCCACCGCCGACGCCGGCGGAGTACGGCTCGGTAACTCCGAGCGCGGCGGCGGTCGCGACGGCCGCGTCGACCGCGTTGCCGCCGCGCCGCAGTACGGACAGGCCGATGTTCGTGGCGTCGGCGTCGACCGAGGCGACAGCGCCACCGAAGCCGATCGCGGTCGCGTTCTTCACAGGTGGCCGCGGCGCGTGCTGGCCGACGTCCTTCGTCGGGGCGGTGCCCGTTGCCGTGGCCGTGCTCGCGGTCAGGCCGGTCAGGACGAGCGCGCCGGCCGTCAGGGTCGCGGCGAAGCTTTTCGGTCTCACTGGGTCCTCGCAGAGATCGGCGTACAGGGACAGGCCCTGCCTACCGCGTTCGCACGGTGTGCGCCACTTCTGGCGAGTCCAGTTCTGGAGGACGGGTCAGGAGACCTTGCAGGACCCCATGAAGCGACGGAGGATCTCGTCGTTCCAGTCCTTGTCCCCCACCGGCAGTTGGACCAGCAGCCACCGCTCGCCGAGCTTCACCTGCCCGGCCGCGCGGCCGGCCTCGGTGCCGACGTGGAAGACCTTGCCGTCGGCTTCGGTCACTCGGACCGCCTGCAGGCTGCGCGCCTCCGGTGCCGCCTGCAACACCAACTCCGAGGCGCTGTCCGATGAGGTCCGTACCAGCGGCGGCGTCAGCACGACCCGGTCGGTGGTCACAGGCGCCTCCGGCGTCCAGCCCTGCGGCGCGAGCGCGCAGTCGATGTTGCTCCAGGCGTGGCTGTTCGCCGTCAGTTCGATCATCGCTCCGGCGAAGACCGACGCCGACTCGCCGGCCTGGTCCGCACCGGTCGCCGGCGTTGCCGTCCCGGCCGCCTCGGTACTGGCACTGGCGCTGGCACTGGCACCGGCCTCGTCCGAGCCGGTGGCGACCTCCGTCCCGCCACCGCCCCACCACTTCACCTGGTTGCCGATGGCGAGCACGGCGGTGGTCACGACGGCGGCACACAGCACGCCGGTGACCCGGCGCCGGGTCCTGATCCGGCGCAGCGCGCGACGCCCGCGCGCCACGTCGGCCTCCACGTCGGCTGCCGGGAGGCCGTCGACCGCACGGTCGGCGAACCCCTCCAGCAACCTCTTCACGTCGTCCACGTCAACTGCTCCCGGTCGCGGGATCCGTGGCGGGATCGGGTTCCTCGGCCATCAGATCCTTCAGTCTTTTCAGCGCTTTCGCGGTCTGGCTCTTCACGGTGCCCTCGGTGCACTCCAGGATCCGCGCGCAGGTCGCCACGTCGAGATCCTCGAAGTACCGCAGCACCAGGACGGCTCGCTGCCGCGGCGCGAGGTCCAGCAGGGCACGCCGGACGGCCAGAGTGTCGACCTGGTCCGGCTCCTCGCTCAGCCTCGGCTCGAACGTCTCCGCGGTCACCACCTCGGGGTGGCGGCCGGCCCAGCGGCGCTCGTCCAGGAAGGCGTTCACCAGGATGCGATGCGCATACGGTCCGGCGCCCTCGTGCCGGATCCGATGCCAGTGCACGTACACCCGGGTGCAGGCGGTCTGGACCAGATCCTCGGCGGTGTGCACATCCCCCGCGGTGAGCAGCATCGCCGTTCTCATCAGTCTGGTGCGGTCCGCGATCAGGTACTCGCGGAACTCGGCCTCACGATCACCCCCTCGCATCGACAGCCCCCAGGCCCTCTTCCACCCCGACTACGCCGGTGACCTCACCGCGGTTGCCTTGTACTACGGACAAGGCGCGTGCCACCAGGTCCGGGTCGTCGTAGCGAAGCCAGGTGATCCGCGGATCCTTGCGGAACCAGGAGTCCTGCCTGCGAGCGAATCTCCTGGTCGTCTGGGCGGTCCGCTCGCGCGCCTCCTCCTCGGAGATCTCGCCACGCAGCAAGGCGATCACCTGGGAGTACCCGAGCGCGCGGTTCGCAGTACGGCCTTCGAGCAGGCCTTTGCCCAGTAGGTCGCGCACCTCGTCGACGAAGCCCTGCTCGAACATCCGGTCGACCCGGCGGCCGATCCGCTCGTCGAGCACCGGCCGCGGTACGTCGAGGCCGATCTGGACGGCGCCCTCGTAGATGTACTTGTGCTCCGGCAGCGTCGCGACGTACGGGCCCGCGGTGATCTCGATGACCTCGAGCGCGCGGACGATCCGGCGGCCGTTGCTCGGCAGGATCTGCTGCGCGGCGGCGGCGTCGACCTCGGCGAGGCGGCGGTGCAACGCGCCGGACCCGTGCTGCTCGAGCTCGGCCTCCAACCGCTCCCGTACCGCGGGATCCGTGCCGGGGAAGACGAAGTCGTCGAGGATCGCCCGGACGTAGAGGGCCGAACCACCGGCCAGGACGGGGACCCGCCGGCGGCTGAGGCAGTCGTCGATCGCAGTCCGGGCGAGTTGCTGGAACTCCGCCACCGTTGCCGTTTCGGTCACGTCGAGGATGTCGAGCAGGTGGTGCGGGACTCCCTGTTGTTCGGCGGCGGTGATCTTCGCCGTACCGATGTCCATGCCGCGGTAGACCTGCATGGCGTCGGCGTTGACCACCTCGCCCGGGGGCTGGCCGGCGAGGTTGTCCCCGCCGGGAATTTCCTTGCACAGGGCAACCGCGAGGTCGGACTTGCCGGCCGCCGTGGGACCGACGACCGCGACGACGAGGGACTCGACCATCAGACCAGTGTGACAGTGCCGCCGCCGGTCCGGCCGGTCGGGCGTGAACAATCGGACAAGACCGGTGGAAAGGGTTGTGGTCTGCTGATGAGTTCGATAAGAACTAGCCAAGGAGTTCTGGTCCGGACCGCACAGTGCCGATTCGATTCGGGCGCGATCGGGGGGCCGAACACAATCGCAGCACTGACCGGGAGGAATTACCCAGTGACGAATCCGTTCGAAGAGGGATCAGACGAGGCCAAGGAGGCCCTGGACCTGGACGGCGCGTTCGACGCCGCGAAGCGCAGCGGCGGCGATGTGGAGTTGAAGAAGAGCGGCGGTGACGTCGAGTTCAGCGGTGGTGACGTCGAGGCCGGTGGCGATGGCGAAGAAGGCGGCGACAGCGGTGGCGACGTCGAGACCGAACCCGGTACCGGCGGAAATTGAGCGCGTCCCACACCTCGGGGCCCGTTGGTGGAAGGATCACCGCTAGCTGTCAGTAAGTAGTTCACTACGCTAGGAATGGGAGCCCCCGAGATGGGCATCTTCGACAAGTTCAAGGGCAAGGCCGAGGAGCTCAAGGAGAAGGCCGGCGACGTGGTCGACTCGCATGGCGACAAGGTCGGCGAGGGCCTGGACAAGGCCGGCCAGTTCGTCGACGAGAAGACCGGCGGCAAGTACGGCGACAAGATCGACCAGGGTGTCGACCAGGCCAAGAACCGTCTCGACGGTCTGGACGGCCAGGACGACGACATCCCCAACAAGCCGGACAACCCTGCCTGAGCTTCGGCGCGAGGGCCGCAAGGGATCACTTCCCTTGCGGCCCTTCGTCGTTCGCGGCTGGGCGGTTGTCGGTGGGGTTCTTTAGGGTGGCCCGTATGGATTGGTTTCAGGTGATTCCCGCGGCCTACGTGGCCTTGCGCCGGGGCGACGAGGTGCTGTTGTTGCTCAGGGCCAACACCGGCTACATGGACGGCTATTGGGCGATGCCCGCCGGTCACGTCGAGCAGGGCGAATCGGTGCTGGCGGCGGCCCGGCGCGAGGTCCGCGAGGAGATCGGGGTGGAGATCGACCCGGCCGACCTCGTGCCCGTCACCGCGATGCATCGCACCGGCGCGACCGGCGAGCCGATCGACGAGCGGGTCGACTTCTTCTTCACCACCTCTCGCTGGACCGGTGAGCCTAGGCTGATGGAGCCCGGCAAGGCGGCCGGCCTGGAGTGGTACTCGCTGGACAAACTCCCCGACCCCGTCGTCCCACACGAAGCCCGGGTGCTGGCCGGCCTCCGCGACGGCACCATCCCCGCAGTGATCGCCGAAGGCTTCGAGTAGCGCCTAGGGATCTCTCACACGGGGCACTACGTTCTTCTCGCGTTCACCATCGTTGGTGGCGGCTCGTTCTAGGGTGCTCTGGACCCGTGGGCGTGAGGCACCGCGGCGGAGTGCGGAGGCGACGATGGACCAGCAGCACGACGGGACGAGCAGGCGGCGGATTCTCCAGGTCGGTGCACTCGGTGCGGGCGCCGCGCTGACCGGCGGCCTTCCGGCGGCGGCTGCCACGACAGGGATCGCCTCGGCCTCCGCTGCAGAGTCCAGTTCGTCTGCTGCTGCACTAGCCGGCTCGGGGCGGCCGGACCCGGACAACCCGCGCTTCACGCTGGCCGTCGTACCGGACACGCAGTACCTGTTCGATCTGGATCGAGGCGACCCGGCGCCGCTGACCGCGACCTTCAAGTACCTGATCGAGCAGCGGGCGGCGGAGAACCTCGTGTTCACGGCGCATCTCGGCGACGTGGTGGAGAACGCGCAGGCGAGCGAGTTCGCGCAGGCCGATCCGGTGTTCGGCGTGATGGACCAGGCCCGGATGCCGTACAGCGTGCTCGCCGGGAACCACGACATCGACTCCAGCAAGGACGACCAGCGCGGCGACTCGGCGTACCTGCGCACCTTCGGTCCGCGCCGCTTCCGCCGGATGAGCACGTACGGCGGGTCGACGCCCGACGGGTACAACTCGTACCACGTGTTCCGCGCCGCCGGACGCCAGTGGTTGCTGCTGGCAATGGACTGGCGACCCTCGGACGCTGGTTTCGCCTGGGCCCGGAAGGTGATCGCGGAGCACCCGAAGCTGCCGGTGATCCTGACCATCCACGACCTGGTGTACGCCGACGCGGGTGACCCGGTCGCGAAGTTCTCCGAGCACGGCGACCGGGTCTGGGAGCAGCTTGTCGAGGGCAACGACCAGATCTTCCTCACCCTGAACGGGCACTACTGGCCGTCCGGCCGGGTGGTCCGGAAGAACGCCGCCGGCAACGACGTGCACCTGCACATCACCAACTACCAGGACCGGTACTACGGCGGCAGCGCGATGGTCCGCCTCCACCACTTCGACCTGGCCCGCGACACCATCGACGTCGAGACGATCTCGCCCTGGATCCTGGCGGAGAAGCCCGACCGGCGCAGCGTGCTCGCCGAGGGCGAGATCGAGCTGACCGACCCCACGAACCGCTTCAGCATCTCGATCGACTTCACCGCCCGCTTCGCCGGGTTCGACCCCGAACCGGCGCGGCCCGCCCGTCCCGCTCGGGATCTGGTGATCCCCGGCACGGTGGCCTACTGGCGGCTCGATGGGGCGGTGGGCTCGCGGGTGGTGGATCACTCGGGTCGCGGCAACGACCTCACCGCAGTACTGCTGCCTGGTAGTCCGGCCGACAGCCTGAAGGCGTCGACCGAGCACCACCCGGACCAGCCTGCTCACGCGAGCTGGATCTTTGCCGGACGCAAGAATCCGGCGCGCGGCGGGTACCTGCGTACGGCCGACGACGCGCCACTGAACCGCCTCACCTTCCGCTCCGGCTACACGATCGAGGCCTTCGTCAAGCTCGCCGACGACGGACTCGACCACTCGTGGGAGGGCCTGCTCAGCCGCATGGGTACCGGTGCCGACGCAGGCAAGACCGGCAGCGACCCGTCGGAGCCCGTCGTCAACCTCGCCTTCTCAGGCGGCCGCCAACTGCAGTGGGCCGTCTACCCCCTGGACAAGAACGACACCTTCACCAACTGGGGCCACGAGGAAATCGCCGGCCGCTGGTTCCACCTCGCGGTCGTCAACGACGGCCGCCACACCGCCCTCTACATCGACTCCTCAGAACTCCTCCGCAACCCGGCGACGCCGTCAAACGGCCTGAGCACCACCGGCGCCCCCTGGCTCCTAGGCGCCAACCACTACGCCAACACCATCGAACAATCCTTCGCCGGCCACATAGGCGAACTCCGCATAGTCGACCACCCCCTAACCCCCAACCACTTCCTCACCGCCTAACCCAAACGCGCAGCCCCCACACGGCTGAACCTGCCGCTGCCGACGTAGACGGAGGTTGTTGCCACCGGCATCGGCCGAGGTGGTTGCCACCGGCATTGGCGGAGGTTGCTTCCACCGGTATCAGCGCGGGTGGTTGCGTCCCCGGGCTGCGTGATGGTGCTAGTCGGGCCGGTGTGCGTCAAGAGCGCCTCCGGCGTCCCTTCGGGATCGGAACAAGTTCCGACTCTTGACCCACACCACCCCGACCAGGGAAGGACGCAGCTATCCCGGAGCCGCTCAGAGGTGTGGCGACAAGGGCCGGGAGCTGCCTCGCCCGGAAGTTCACGGTGTTCCTTTGCCGGAGGGGAAGCGGGACTCCCGAAACCGGCACCTTGTGCACCAGCTGAGCAGATCCCGGCGACCCGGACGCTCAACCGGTGCACAAAGTGCGGCCCCGGACACCTAGTCGGGACCTCGGACACGACATTGACCTGAACCAGGTCCCCACACGGTGTCCCAGCTCCCCACAAGGTGTCCCAGCTCTCCACGTGGTGTCCCACCTCCCACGACCACACCGCCACCGGCTCCACGGCCGCAGCCGGGAGTGGCCGATGACGGGTTGTTCGGCCGCTGGCGCCTTACAAACCGCCAGCCAGCGCACACCCCGCCAGCGGCGCTCGCCGCAGCATGCCGGCACCCGCTGAGCCGCACCCGCGCCGCAATCCGAGGGGGTTACCCACCCCAGTGGGTGGTTACCCCTCCAACGCCACGGGGCACAACCCACAACACCAGCAGGTAACCCTCCGCGGTGAACGCCACCCGCGCCGTCCCGCGGTAGATCGCCCTGCGTCTGAGGGACAACCCCCTCAAACGCAGGGATGCCCACCCAGAATCCAAGGGGGCAACCCACACCCTCAGGGGTCAACCCCCCGACCGCACGCCGATACACCGAGGTGACCGGCCAAGACCCGAGGGGACAACCCACACCTTCAGTGGTTAACCCCTCAGAGGGCACGCTGGTGCGCCGCGAACCACCCGCCACTCACGCCCGGGGAACCCCCGCACTCATGTCGGGGAAACGAATCACCCGGCATACCGGCGTACCGGTTGATCGGTGGTTGGGAGATGCCCGGGCGGCCTCCGCCGACCGGGGTGGATCAGGTTGGCAGGTGGGAGCGGATGAGGTCGGCTTGGGCGGGGAGGAGGGCCAGTTCCTCCGGGGTGAGGGTGATGTTGCGGCCGCGGGAGGCGAGGGCGGCGTCTAGGCCTGGGGTGGGGTTGATGGAGTTGGCCAGGTAGGTGGAGAGGGCCTCGCGGAGCATGGGGGTCAGGGAGGCGAAGGCGGGGTCCAGGGCTACCTGGGCGAAGATGATCGCGGTCATGGCGACGTCGAACTCCGGTTGGCCTTCCTCGGCGTTGGCCCAGTCGATGACTACCGGGCCGTCGGCGGTGAGGATGACGTTGTACGGGTGGAGATCGCCGTGCACCAAGACCTGCCCCGCGGTACCGCTGGGAGCCGGGATTGCCTGAAGGCGGCGGTGGAGGTCCGCATGGATCAGGCCGACTTCCACCGGTGACACGTCGCCGGCGATCGCCGCGTCCGCGAGGGTCGGGCCGGTGAGGCGCTCCAGGACGATGTCCGGGCCCTCGACCTGCCGCACCGCCGGGACGGGGTAGTCGTACTTCCGGACCCAGCGCATGAAGTCGGCTTCGTCACGCACCGGGCGTCCGTCGCGGTAGCGGCGCACCACCCACGCCTCGTCGAGCGAGTAGACATCCGCGTCCCGCCCAAACGCGAACGGCTCAGCCCCCTCCGGCAACAACCCATCCGCCTGTACGTCGTCCATCGGGCGAGGGCTGTCGGGGGTGGAGTCGTGTGGCACGGGTCAGTTGACCTGGCAGCCGCCGGCGGCGGCGGGCTCGAGGGGGGCGGGCTTGCCGATCACTGGCATGCCGAGCATCACGCCAGGGGCAGCAGCCGAGGCAGGAGCATCCTGGGCCCGCTCCCAGGCGTCGCCCGCGCGCGTACGGCGTACGGAGCCGAAAGCGTCGGCGACCAGGTGGTGCGGGGCGGCGTAGGTGATCTCGACGGTCGCCAGGTCGCCGGGGCGAGGCTTCTCGACACCTTCGGGCAGGGCGAAATGGACGAGCCGGTTGTCGCGGGCGCGGCCGGAGAGGCGGTGGGTGGCGGCGTCCTTGCGACCCTCCCCCTCGGCGATCAGCACCTCGACGGACTGGCCGACGATCTTCTTGTTCTCGTCCCACGCCATGTCGTCCTGCAGCGCGACCAGCCGCTCGTAACGCTCCTGGACGACCTCGCGCGGCACCTGGTCCTCCATCGACTCGGCCGGAGTGCCGGGGCGCTTGGAGTACTGGAAGGTGAACGCGCCGGCGAAGCGCGCCTGGCGGACCACGTCGAGCGTGCCCTGGAAGTCTTCCTCGGTCTCACCGGGGAAGCCGACGATGATGTCGGTGGTGATCGCGGCATCCGGCATCGCCGCGCGCACGTCCTCGATGATGCGCAGATAACGATCGCGGCGGTAGGACCGGCGCATCGTCTTCAGGATCTGGTCCGAGCCGGACTGCAGCGGCATGTGCAGCGACGGCATCACGTTCGGGGTCTCGGCCATCGCCTCGATCACGTCCGCGGTGAAGTCGCGCGGATGCGGCGAGGTGAAGCGAACCCGCTCCAGCCCGTCGATCGTGCCGCAGGCGCGGAGCAGCTTCGAGAACGCGTACCGATCGCCGAACTCGACGCCGTACGAGTTGACGTTCTGGCCGAGCAGGGTCACCTCGAGCACGCCTTCGGCGACGAGCGCCTCGACCTCGGCGAGCACGTCACCCGGGCGGCGGTCCTTCTCGCGGCCGCGCAGCGCCGGGACGATGCAGAACGTGCAGGTGTTGTTGCACCCGACGCTCACCGACACCCAGGCGGAGTACGGCGACTCGCGGCGGGTCGGCAGCGTCGACGGGAAGACGTCGAGGGACTCGAGGATCTCGACCTGCGACTCCTCCTGGATCCGGGCCCGCTCCAGCAGCACCGGCAGCGAGCCGATGTTGTGGGTGCCGAAGACGACGTCCACCCAGGGCGCCTTCTTGGTGATGCTGGCCTTGTCCTTCTGCGCCAGACAGCCGCCGACGGCGATCTGCATGCCGGGTTTCTTGGCCTTCACCGGCGCCAGGTGACCGAGGTTGCCGTACAGCTTGTTGTCGGCGTTCTCGCGGACCGCGCAGGTGTTGAAGACGACCACGTCGGCCTGGTCACCCTCGGGCGCGCGGACATAACCAGCGTCCTCCAGCAGCCCGCGCAGGCGCTCGGAGTCGTGGACATTCATCTGGCACCCGTAGGTGCGGACCTCATAAGTACGCATGACAGCCACCAAGAGTACGTCAGCAGGGCTGCTTGGTAGACATATCCCTACCTGGGTCAGGGCGGCTGCTACCCCTGACCGCGACGGGCTCCCCCAGAACACTTGAACCCATGAACAGTTCCCGTCGTCAGTTCCTCGCCCGTACCGTCGTCGGCGCCGCTGTGGTTGCCGGAGGCTCCCTTGTCAACGGCGCCGCCGCAGGCCCTGCCTCGGCCCTGATCAATCCACTCGCCTCCGTCGGCACCGCCCGGATGACGGCCCTGACCGGCGTCACCGTGATCGACGTCGCCACCGGCCGCCGGGACAAGGCGCAGACCGTGCTGATCAGCGGCGACCGGATCGTCGCCGTCGGCCGCAACCTGCCCGTCCCCCGCGGCGCGACCGCGATCGACCTGACCGGGAAGTACGTCATCCCCGGCCTCGCCGACATGCATGTGCACAGCCTCGGCGACGAGCGCGTCTCGCCGCAGCTCTACCTCGCGAACGGCCTCACCACGGTCCGCGAGATGTCCGGCAACAACCCGATGCTGTACGAGTGGCGCGACCGGATCGACGCGGGCACCCTGCTCGGTCCGAGGATGATCGTGGCCAGCAAGATCATCGACGGCGACCCGACCCTGTGGGACCCGAACCTGCTGCCCGTGCTCGTGGTGAAGGACGAGGCCGGCGCGCGGGCCGCGGTACGGCAGGTGAAGGCGGACGGCGCCGACTTCGTGAAGGTCTACTCGCGCCTCAACGCCACGGCGTACCGGGCGATCATCGACGAGGCGCGGCGCAACGGGCTGACCGTGCACGGGCACGGGCCCGACGAGCTGACCACGAAGGAGGTGAGCAACGCCGGGCAACGCAGCATCGAGCACATCCACTCGCTCGGTCTGTCGGTCTCCAGCCGGGAGTTCGACGTACGGCGAATGCTGCGGGCGATCAACGTCAGTACCGGCGACTACAACTCCTGGTTCCGCCGGCTCCACCCGATCGAGTGGCTCGCCGCGAACACCTTCAGCCAAGCCCGTGCGGCCGACGTCTTCGGCACCTTGCGGCACAACCGGACGCGGGTCACCCCGACCCTGACTATGCACAACGTGCTCGATCAGCCGGACTACTCCGCGCCCAATCCGGCCACGCTGAAGTACCTGGCCGCCGACTCGATGGCGACCTACGAGTACGTGCTCGAGGAGCTCTACAAGGCGAACCGCCCGGCCGAGGAGATCTCGCGCCAGCGGCAGATGTGGGCCTACCGGCAGCGGTTCGTGGGCGAGCTGTTCGACCACGACGTACCGATCCTGGCCGGCACCGACACCGGTACGCCGTTCATGGTGCCCGGGTTCGCGTTGCACCACGAGCTCGAGCTGCTCGTCGGCGCCGGGGCCACGCCACGGCAGGCGCTACACGCCGCGACGGTGGAACCGGCCAGGTTCCTGGGGATGAGCCGCGACCTGGGCTCGGTGGAACCACGCAAGATCGCTGACCTGGTAGTGCTGGACGCCGACCCGCTGAAGGACATCCGCAACACCCGGCGGATCCACTCCGTGATCAGCCGCGGACGGGTGATCTCTCCGCAGGCACGGCAGCGGATGCTTGCCGACGTCGAGGCTGCCGTCAAGGAACCGGTGACCGCGACAGCCATCCCTGCGGGAGGATGCTGCGGAACGCGCCGTCCCGGACACTAACGGTCCGGACCGAGCAGGCTGTGACCGAATGGTCACGGCCCGCTCGGCGTTGTCGCAGATCGTTACCACCGTGGAACCGGGGATCCGTGCAGTCACCCCCTGCCTCCGCTAGGTTCTCGCCATGAGCGATTCCTCTGCCGTCGATACCGTGACGACAACCGGTCTTGTCGCCCTGCGGGATGTCAACAAGCATTTCGGTGACCTGCACGTTCTGAAGGACATCAACCTGTCCATCGGCAAGGGTGAGGTCGTCGTGGTGATCGGCCCGTCCGGGTCGGGCAAGTCGACGTTGTGCCGCGCGATCAACCGGCTGGAGCCGATCGACTCGGGCCTCATCATGCTGGACGGCCAGCCGCTGCCGCTCGAGGGCAAGCCGCTGGCCCGGCTCCGGGCCGATGTCGGCATGGTGTTCCAATCGTTCAACCTCTTCGCCCACAAGACGATCCTGCAGAACGTCACGCTGGGGCCGATGAGGGTCCGCGGCCAGTCCAAGGCCGAGGCGGAGAAGCACGCGCGGGCGCTGCTGGAGCGCGTCGGCGTCGAGGCGCAGGCCGAGAAGTACCCGGCACAGCTGTCCGGCGGACAGCAGCAGCGGGTCGCGATCGCACGGGCACTGGCGATGGACCCGAAGGTGATGCTCTTCGACGAGCCCACCTCGGCGCTGGACCCGGAGATGATCAACGAGGTGCTCGACGTGATGGTCGGGCTCGCCAAGCAGAGCATGACGATGGTCGTCGTCACCCATGAGATGGGCTTCGCCCGCAAGGCGGCCAACCGGGTCGTCTTCATGGCCGACGGCCAGATCGTCGAAGAGGCCCAGCCGGAGAAGTTCTTCACCGACCCGCAGACCAAGCGGGCCCAGGACTTCCTCTCGAAGATCCTCACCCACTGACCGCCAGCCCGTCCCCTGCAATCCTGAGCAGTTCCGAATACTGGAGGAAAACACCATGCGACAGCGGATCATCGCTGCCCTCGGCATCTCGGTCATGGCCGCGGCCGGCCTGACGGCCTGTGGCGACGACGCGTCGGACGCCGGCGGCTCCGGCAGCGGCGGCGAGAAGATGACGATCGGCATCAAGTTCGACCAGCCCGGACTCGGCCTGAAGGAGGGCTCGAACTACACCGGCCTGGACGTCGACGTGGCGAAGTACGTCGCCAAGGAGATGGGCGTCGACGAGGGCAACATCGAGTTCAAGGAATCGCCGTCCGCGCAGCGGGAGAGCCTGCTGGCCAACGGTCAGGTCAAGATGATCTTCGCGACCTACTCGATCACCGACACCCGCAAGGAGAAGGTCTCCTTCGGCGGCCCGTACCTGACCGCCGGTCAGGATCTGCTGGTCAAGGCCGACAACACCGACATCACCGGGCCGGAGACGCTGAACGGCAAGAAGCTGTGCTCGGTGACCGGTTCGACCTCGGCCCAGAAGGTGGCGGACAAGTTCGCCAAGACCGTCCAGCTGCAGAAGTACGACACCTACTCCAAGTGTGTCGAGGCGCTGAGCTCGGGCGCGATCGACGCCGTCACCACCGACAACACGATCCTGGCCGGCTTCGCCGCGCAGGAGGCGAACAAGGGCAAGTTCAAGGTGGTCGGCAAGACCTTCTCGACCGAGCGCTACGGCGTCGGCCTGAAGAAGGGTGACACCGAGACCTGCACCAAGGTCAACGACGCGCTGAAGAAGATGGTCGACTCCGGCGAGTGGCAGAAGGCTTTCGACAAGAACCTCGGCACCGCCGGTCTGACGCTGGACCCGGCGACCAACCCGCCGAAGACTTTCGACGCCTGCGCCTGACCTGAAGTCCTCGTGGGGAGGGACCGGCAGCGGTCCCTCCCCACGCTTGGGTCTCGACCTCGATCCCCCGCGGGAGCACCATGGACGTGATTTCTGAGTTCTTCACCGAGTACGACGGTCTCAAGGCCTTCCAGCAGACCATCTACCTCACCCTGCTGTCCGCGCTGTTCGCGCTGGTGATCGGCACCGCGGTCGCGGTGATGCGTGTCTCGCCGGTCAAGGTGCTCCAGGTGATCGGCAGCGCCTATGTCAACATCGTCCGGAACACGCCGCTGACGCTGGTGATCGTGTTCTGCAACCTCGGCCTGTTCCTCCAGCTGGGCATCCAGCTGGCGAACCCGAACTCACCGACCTCGATCGACGACAACAACTTCCGGCTCGCCGTGCTCGGCCTGTCCGTGTACCACGCGGCGTTCGTCGCGGAGGCGATCCGCAGCGGGGTCAACACGGTCCCGCTCGGCCAGGCGGAGGCGGCCCGGGCGATCGGCCTGCCCTTCCTGAAGACGCTGCGGTACGTCGTCCTGCCGCAGGCCTTCCGGGGTGCCATCGCCCCGCTCGGCAACGTGCTGATCGCGCTGACCAAGAACTCCACCGTCGCTTCGGTGATCGGCGTGACCGAGGCGTCCGCGGTGATGAAGGTGATGATGGAGAACCGGCCCGACGTGATCTTCGTCGTGTTCGGGATCTTCGCCATCGGCTTCGTCATCCTGACGCTGCCCGTCGGCATCCTGTTCACCTCGATGTCCAAGCGCCTGGCGGTGAAGCGATGAGCACCACCAGCGTTCTCTTCGACGCCCCCGGCCCGAAGGCCAAGCGCCTGTACGCCGCGGTCGGCGTCGGCAGCATCGTCGTACTGCTGCTGATCCTGTGGTTCGTGATCTCCAAGCTGAACGAGAAGGATCAGCTCACGGCGGCGAAGTGGAAGCCCTTCCTCACCGCGGAGATCTGGACCGAGTACCTCATCCCCGGCCTGATCGGCACCCTGACCGCGGCTGCCATCGCTGTGGTCCTCTCGCTCACGATCGGCATCCTGCTGGGCGTCGGGCGGCTGTCGGCCGCGGCCTGGATCCGCTGGCCCTGCGGCATCGTGGTGGAGTTCTTCCGCGCCGTGCCCGTGCTGATGATGATGCTGTTCGCCTACGCGCTCTTCGGCTACTACGACCTGTTCCCGTCCGAGCGGCTGCCGCTCGCGGCTGTGGTGTTCGGCCTGATGTTCTACAACGGCGCGGTCGTCGCCGAACTGGTCCGCTCGGGTGTGCACTCGCTGCCGAAGGGGCAGAACGAGGCCGCGCTGGCGATCGGTCTCACCACCCAGAAGACGATGCGGCTGGTGTTGTTGCCCCAGGCCATCACCGCGATGCTGCCGGCCATCGTCGGCCAGTTGGTGGTGATCCTGAAGGACACCGCGCTCGGCTACATCATCACCTACGAGGAACTGCTCCGGAAGGCGGAGCAGATCGGCAACTTCAAGTCGAACCTGCTGCCGGCGCTGATCGTCGTCGGCGCGATCTTCGTGATCGTGAACTACTTCCTCGGCCTGGGCGCCGTCAAGGTCGAGCAGCGGATGCGCCGCCGCGGCCGGTCCGCCGGCGGGCCCCTCGCCCCGGACCAGATCGACCAGACAGCGGTAGCCGCCGCAGCAGCCGCTGCGCTCCCCCCGCAGGAACAGATCCGCTGATCCACTAGAAGAGTCCCCGGTACGCCGAACCCCGGCGTACCGGGGCTCTTTCCGTTGAGGTGCTCCCTTGCTCCCTGCGGGTCGGCGTCCGCCGCGACACGGACGCCGCCCCCGGCGGAGGGACCGGGGGCGGGCGGGCCAACTGGGTCATCCGGTGATCAGTAGATGTTGGAGGGGCGGACCATGCCTTCCGCCAGGTCTCCGAAGCCGGGAGCCACGATGGCGCCCGGGTTGCCGAGGACCTCCTCCACGATCGCGGTCTCCGTGGTGATCAGCAGGGCGGCGATCGACGCGGCGCTCTCCAGCGCGGACCGGGTGATCTTCACCGGGTCCATCACGCCGAAGTCGAACATGTCGCCGTACTCGCCGGTCAGCGCGTTGAAGCCCTGCCCGACTGGCAGCTCCGACACCGTCTTGACCACCTCGTCGCCGTCGTACCCGGCGTTGATCGCGATCCAGCGCAGCGGCTCACCGAGCGACTGACGGACGATCTCCCGCCCGACCAACGCGTCACCCGTGAGCTCCAACTTGTCCAGTTCGTCACGCGCCTGGGCAAGGGCCGAGCCGCCACCCGCGATCACGCCTTCCTCGAGCGCGGCCCGCGTCGCGGACAGGGAGTCCTCGACCCGGTGCTGCTTCTCCTTGAGCTCGACACCCGTCGCCGCACCGACGTGGATCACGGCCACGCGTCCGGCGAGCCGCGCGATCCGCAGCCGCAGGTTGTCCTGGTCGTGCTCGTTGTCGGTCCGCTCCAGCTCCTTCTCGAGCTGGTGCAACCGGGCCTCCACCGCGGTGGAATCCCCCGCGCCGCCGACCATCGTCGTACCGGCTTCGGTGATGGTGATGCGGTGGCAGGTGCCGAGGTCGGCCAGCGAGACCGAGTGCAGGTTGACGCCTGAGTCCTCGCTGACCACACGGCCGCCGAGCACCGCGGCGAGGTCCTCCAGCTCCGCGACCCGGCGGTGTCCGAAGCCGGGGGCCCGGACGACGACCGAGCGGAAGGTGTCGTGCACATTGTTGCTCACCAGCATCTGCAGCGCCGGGCCGTCCACGTTCTCGGCCAGGATCACCAGGGGCCGGCCTGCCCGTGTCACCAGCTCCAGCGTCGGCATCAGGTCCTGCAGCTGGCTGATCTTCTTGTTCGTGAGCAGGATGAACGGGTCGTCGAAGACGGTCTCCATCCGGTCCTTGTCGGTCACCATGTACGGCGAGATGAAGCCGTGGTCGAACTCGATGCCGTCGACAACGGTCAGGCTCAGCCCGTACGCCGGTGACTCCTCGACGGTGACCACCCCGGTCTTGCCGACCCGGCTCATCGCCTCGGAGATGACGGACCCGATCTCCGGGTCATCGTTGGCCGACAGGGTCGCCACGAACAACAGGTCGCCCTGGCCGCCGATCTCGGACGTGCGGGCATGCAGCGTCTTCACGATCGCGGCGACGGCCTCCTCGATCCCCCGGCGCAACTGCATCGGGTTGGCGCCCTCGTCGACGGCCCGCAGTCCCTCGCGCACAAGGGCCTGGGCGAGCACGGTGGCGGTGGTGGTGCCGTCACCGGCGACACCGTTGGTCTTCATCGCGACTTCCTTGACCAGCTGGGCGCCCATGTTCGCGAACGGGTCGCGCAGCTGGATCTCGCGGGCGATGGTGACGCCGTCGTTGGTGATGGTGGGCGGCCCGGTCAGCTTCTCCAGTACCGCGTTGCGCCCCTTGGGCCCGAGTGTCACTTTGACCGCGTCTGCGAGGGCATTCACGCCTTGTTCGAGCAGTTGCCGCGCGTCGTTGCTGAAGCGGAGGTCCTTGGCCATGGTGGTGTTCCCTTCGGGTCAGGCGACCTGGACCGGCGAGGCGCCGACCGGCTTGTCGGAGTCTTCGGTGTCTTCGGCGATCCGCAGCTCGGCCGGTACGTCGAGGCCGTACAGCTTGGCGGCGTTCAGCCCGAGGATCTTGCGCTTCACGTCGGGCGTCAGGACGCCGTACTCCGACTGCATGTCCTCGGGGATCTGGAAGTCCACGAACTTCTCGATCAGCCACTTCGGCTGCCAGATCGCGTAGTCGCTGGCGAAGGTGATCCGGTCCTCCCCGATCCAGTACAGGAGCTCGCCGATGATCTGCGCGAAGTACCTGGGCCGGCTGTGGATGAACGGCATCGCGACGGCCAGGCCGCCGTACACGTTGGACTCCTGGGTGGCGATCCAGCAGAAGTCTTCGAGCCTGGGCAGCCCGACGTGCTCCACGATGAAGTTGAGCTCGGGGAAGATCGAGGCCGCGTAGTCGATGTCCTGGACGTCGAAGGCGTCCCGGTTCAGCGGGTAGATCGTCGGGCCCTTGTGCACGTGGATGTTGGTGATGCCGAGCTCGATGCACTTGCGCAGGTACGGCTCGGCCGACGGGTCGGACAGCTTCCAGCCCTTGGAGTCGCCCTTCCACTCGGCGGTGTAGAGCTTCACGCCCTGCAGGTTCCAGCGGGCGTGGAGTTCCTCGAGCTTCTCCAGCCCCTCCTCGCCGTCGCGCGGGTCCCACGCGCCGTTCGTGATGAACTTGCCCGGGTTGTTCTCCGCCACCGCGCCGTCGCGCTCGGTGGTGTTGAACCCGTCGACGTAGAAGTCGGTCAGGTAGGTCGGCTGGAAGATCGCCTTGTCCACATAGCCGATCTCGAACAGGTCGTGGACCAGGTCGGCCTCGGAGTAGGCGCCGAACTTCTCCGGCGTCCAGACGTACTCCTCGGGCGACAGGTTGCGGTGGTAGTCGTAGAAGCAGGCCGTGAAGCCCTCGCCGTACCGGTTCCGGTTGTTCTCCGGCCGGCCGTTCCAGAAGTGCACGTGGCTGTCGACGACGTAGTACTTCTCGCCGTTCTTCTCATACATGGTTTTGCCTCCCTGGCAGGCAACAGCCTGGGCCCCGGCAGGCCGGGGCCCAGGGGAATCAGCTGGGGACCTCGACCAGGTCGAAGTCGATGTACTCCGCGGCCTCCTCCGGGCTGGAGAAGAGCATCGTCTTGTCGTCGAAGTGGACCATCCGCCCGTAGTGGGTGGACATGATCTCCTCGAAGTCGGACTGGTCGAAGTCCGCGCCGAGCGCGTCGGTGATCTCGGCGTAGTCGAAGGTGAGCTTGCCGACGCCGTCGACCCGGATCATCGAGGGGTACTCGGTGATCGTCACGTTGTCCTTGCGGCCCATGATCTCGGCGACCACGTAGCCGTTCTGGTTGTTCATCAGGGTCACGCCGCACATGTTCGAGAAGGTGCGGTCGGCCGCGCCGAACTCCTTGGTCGTCGTCACTGGTCCAGCTCCTTCGGGGCTTCGAGGTCGAGGTCGGCGAGCACGCTGCGGAAGGTCGCCTTGGCCGCGTCCAGCGAGTCGGCGAAGGTGACGACCTTCTCGTTCGGCTGCGACCAGATCGGCTGCAGCTCGTGGGCCGCGCGCAGGCTCTGCGGCACCCAGGTGGACAGCCACTCACCGAGCACGGCCTTGTTCTCGTCGCCGTGCTTCTCGTCCCGGGTCAGCATCGAGAACAGCGCCCGGGTGTAGCCGAGGTCGCGGCTGTAGTCGTTCTCGCCGGCGCCGACGATCGTGGGCGTGATGTAGTCGCCGTTGCGGGCCGAGATCTGCATCAGCAGGTCGCTGCGGAACAGCACCCCGACGAGCGACTCGAAGACGATGTTCGTCGCGAACAGCGCCTCACCCCAGTCGCCGATCGCGGTCAGCCGCTCGGCGTTCTCCCGGACGCCCTGCCAGGCCGGATCGTTCTGCCAGACGTCCCGGTGCACCTGACCGTCGAAGTCGATCTCCGACTCGGCCAGGTCGAGGTTGAACAGCGCGAGGTCCTGCGCGAACCGCAGTTTGTGCGCCGCGTTGACGGCCATCGCGTTGTTGATCATGTTCGTCGGCGCCGACCGTTGGGCCGCCGTGAACACGTGCATGCCCAGCCCGTTCTCGGCGTGCATCCAGGCACCGAGGTTGCGCTCGATGAACCGGACCCAGGCCGGGTTCCAGTGGCTGTAGGCCTTCGCCCGCTTGGCGTTCTCCAGGCTCAGGCTGATCTGCCGGACGACCGCCGCGTTGTTGCGGTAGATCGTCTTCTCCCACTCCTCGTTCGGGTCGCGGAACTGGTGCCAGTCCGAGGACTTCAGCCGGGTCCAGTCCTGCGGGTAGCCGCCGGGAGTGTTCGCGAAGCCGTAGATCCAGCCCTGCGACAGGTGCCGCTCCGGGTCCGGCTGGACGTCGAAGGTGACGTCCTCGTACGTCGTCGCGCGGGCCTTGGCCGGCTTGTAGTAGTTGTAGCTGCGACTGGTGGAGCTCGGGAACGTGAGCGCGCCGGCCTCGGAGTCGGTGAACTCCGGGTGCGGGAAGCTCCGTTCCTTGTTGACAGCTGCTTGTGCCATCGCTATCTCCTATTCCGCCACCGAGGTGGTGAACTTGTCGTAGTGGATGTGCTCCGGCGGAACGCCCGTCATCTCCAGCAAGGCGATCGCCGCGTCGACCATCGGCGGTGGTCCGCACAGGTAGGCGTCGCACTCGGCCAGCCCTGGCTCCAGCCGCTGCACCACCTCGGTCACGAACCCGGTGTTGGCCCAGCCGTCCGGCCAGCTGTCCGACAGGCAGCCGACGAACTCGAAGTCGGTCAGCTTCGCGCCGAGCTCCTCGATCTGCTCCAGGTAGAACAGGTCCGCGTGGTTGCGTGCGCCGTAGAAGAACCGCACCGGCCGGTCGATGCCGTCGGCAACGAGATGGCGGAGCAGGCTGAGGATCGGGGCCAGGCCCGCTCCCCCGCCGATGCAGACGATCCGCCGGTCCGACGACTTCTTCAGCGTGAACGTCCCGTACGGACCGTCCAGCTCGAGCTCGTCACCGGGCTTCAGGGTGTCGTCGAGCAGTCCGGAGAAGTGCCCGCCGGGGTACTTCTTGATCAGGAACTCCAGCGGCTCTCCCGGCAGGTTCGCCATCGAGAACGACCGGTGGCCGTCCTGTCCCGGGATCCGGATGTCGGCGTACTGGCCGGGTTTGAAGGTGAAGGCGGCAGGCTCGACCAGGTCGAGTCGCAGCGACACGATGTCGTGCGTGACCGGCTCGATCGCGGCGATCCTGGTCCGCAGGTGCTGCAGCGGTACGGCGTTGCGCAGTTCCTCCTCGTCATAGTTGATCAGCTCCACGGTGAGGTCGGAGTACGCGTGCGACTTGCACAGCAGGATGTAGCCCTCGTCGCTCTCGTACTCCGCCAGCGCGAACGTCGAGTACCGGTCCATCTGCACGTCACCGTCCAGCAGGAAGGACTTGCACGCGGCGCACTGGCCCTCCTTGCACCCGTGCATCAGCGCGATGCCCTGCCGGAAGGCGGCGTTCAGCACCGTCTCCTCCTCGTCGACCTCCATCTCGAGGTCGACAGGCTCGAACCTCACGACGTGCTTGTCACCCATCAACGTCTCCTGTCGAGTCAGGCGATCGGTGGCGGCGAGAGGTGCCAGGGTTCACCGCCACCGACCTGCCCGTGGGGGAAGGATCAGACCTTGGCCGGCGCCGGCCGCCCGGCCGGACCGCCCGCCTTGTACGCCGCGACGTGGGCCTCACGGTCCGCGTCGGACATCTCGTTCAGCAGGATGTTCGGACTGGCGAAGTTGATGCCCCGGACGTCGTCGAGGGTCCACAGCTTCTTCTGGTCGTCCAGGTCCAGGTGCGGCTGCGGGATCAGCGTCTTGCCGTCGTCGCGCACGTAGCCGAGGTCCTTGATGATGTCGGCCAGGTCCCGGTTGTGGTGCAGCGTCTCCCACTCGCGGTGCCCGGTCAGCCGGCCCATGTTCGGCGTCGGCCGGCCCTCGTACTCCGGCCGGAACGCCTTAATGTCGGTCCAGGCGCAGGTCTCGGAGCAGTAGGTGCGCCACTGGCCGTCGACCTTCTCGGTGACCATGTCCTCGCGGATCAGCGCCGGCACCATGCAGGTCCAGCAGCGGTGCGGGTACTGGTAATCGACGTCCTCGAACGCGATCGGCTTGTTCTTGCCGGGGTAGCGCAGGCGGTTGTAGTTCTCCCACCACTTGCCGTACTTGTTGTACCAGCCTGGGTACTTCTCCTCGAACCACTCGAAGTCGGTGTCCGTCATCGGGTCGATCCGCCAGTAGTTGACCGGCCAGCCGGTGGCGAAGAACTGCGCCACCTCGTGCACGTAGCCCTTGTTGTAGATCCGGTTCCACGCCTCTTCGACCAGGTCGTGCGGGATCTTCAGGCCGTACTTCTCCAGCGGGATCAGGTAGCTGCGGTAGTAGTCGTCGTAGATCCACCGGCGCCACATCTCGGCGTACGAGTCGCGGTCCTTACGGCGGTCCTTCGTGCCGTACTCGATGAAGGTGCCGATCGCCGCGTCGACGACGCAGTGGTTGTTCCACCAGGCGTAGCGCAGGTCCCGCTCGAGCAACTGCCGGTTGTCCTCGTCGGCCAATGCCATCAGCAGGATCGAGTACCCGTTGCTGATGTGGCGCGACTCGTCGGACTGGACCGAGTGGAAGACGGTCGGCAGCAGGTAGTCGCCGTTCGCCGCGGCCTCGTCGGGCATCGCGACGAACAGCGTGTTCGTGAAGGCGGTCTCGGCCACCACGGTCAGGTAGATGTTCGCCGCGGTGATCGCGTCACCGGTGATGAACCCCTCGCCGAACTGCCGGCCGATGGTGCCCGCGTAGTTGTTCGCGAACGCCTTCTCGGTGATGTCGAACCCGGCCGGGTCGATGTAGTGGTTCATATAGAGCTTCTTGAGGTTCATCTGGATCGTCGAGTGCCGGACCTCGTCGATCATCTGCACGGCCAGGCCGTTGTGGATCTCCGGGTTCGGCACCGCGTCGATCGCCATCGGCATCGCCCGGGCGGCGGAGATCTCGGGGAACGGGATGATGGACAGGAAGAGCTTCTGCCACTCCATCCAGCGCTGCTGCACCTGGCGGAACATGTTGCCGCGGATGGCGCCGTCCATCGCGCCGAAGACGCGGTTGTCCTTCTCCTCCTCCATCGGGAAGTAGGACCGCATGATCTGCTTCAGCGGGTCCTTCTTCGGGGCCTTGTCGAACGTGTAGTCGGTTCCGAAGCGTGTCGCGGGAGTGGCGAAAGTCGGCTCCCAGGACAGTTCGGTGATCTTGGCATGTGCCTTGCTCAGACTCTGCCTGCTCACGGTCTGCCTCCTCGGGGTACAGATCAGGTCAGCGGCTCTGCAGGTGCTCTGGGCCGCCGTGGAGAAGATCACACCCCGGACGGGGCCTTGCACTTGTCTCAATCTGAGACACAGTGGGGGGGACCGACGGACCTAGTCTTTGGGACAGGCCCCGACGAGGAGAGGCGTGTCTATGGATCAAAACCACTGGACCAGTACGCCGAAGCCGGGCCGGCGGCTGCAGCAGGCCCGGGACTCATTTCTGACGTCCGGTGACCTGAACTCCAAGGTGGTGCGCGAGCCGATCCAGGCGTCGTGGCTGCGGTCCTCCCGGCTCCAGGTGGACACGGACAACCTCGACCCCGCCTACCACGAATTGGATGGCCCCACTCCGCTTGCGCTCAGCGCAGCCCCTGTGTTGAGCGCTCTCGCGAACGAGCTGGCGAACGAGTCGGTCAGCATCATCCTCACCGACCGGCACGGCCTCGTCCTGCAGCGCGCCTGCCCCGACCCGGCCCTGGTCCGGCAGCTCGACAAGGCCTACCTTGCGCCTGGTTTCAGCTACGCCGAGGAAGAGGTCGGCACCAACGGCATCGGGACCGCCCTGGAGGCCGGAGTACCGACGATGGTGACAGGCAGCGAGCACTTCACCGGCAGCCTCGGCGGCTTCGCCTGTGCGGGTGCTCCGATCCACCACCCGGTGACGGGGTCTCTGCTCGGCGTACTGGACCTCACCTCGTCTGTCACGCATTCCAATGCCCTGCTGATGTTCTGCGCACGGTCCACAGCGCAGAAGATCGAACAACAACTGCTGACGCGGTCCGGAGCTCGGGAGCTCGCCCTGTTCCGCGACTACCTGGCGGCGTGTCAGCACCCCGGCAGTGGCGTGATGGCGCTCAGCGCGGATCTGGTGATGATGAACAACCAAGCGCAGCAGCGCTTCGATCCCGCAGACCAGGCCGCCCTGCTGGCGAGGTCTGCAGATGCCGCGGGATCCCCGAACCCGGTGACCCTGGTTGCGGACCTCCCGAGCGGTCTGGTGGCCCGGATGGACTACCGGCCGTCCTTCGCGGGGTCGGAACTGGCCGGTGGCGTACTGCGGATCCAGGTGCAGTCGGGGCTCGACTCGTCGACCGGAGCGCCAGCCAGCGTCGTACCGGTGATGCCTGGACTGGCAGGGACTAGCGCGACGTGGCAACGGGTCTGCCAGGCGGTGGACACCAGCAGGCGCAACGGGTCGTGGATGGTGCTGGAGGGCGAGGCCGGAGTCGGCAAGATCGCCTTGCTGCGGTCCGTGAACCAACTCCGCAACAGCTCTGGCCACTTCCGCGTGATGGACTCGGCCGAGGCAAGTCCGGCCTGGCTGGACACGATCGCGGAGGAGTTGTCGGCCGGCGCGGGCTCCTTGGTCGTACGGCGAGCTCACCTGCTCGACAGCGACACGATCAGCGCCCTGTCCGAACTACTCCTCGAGTACGCCGACCAGCGGCGCGGGGTCTGGGTGGCTCTGACGATGCGGAGCGAGCCGCGCAACCCTGAGGTGGATGCGCAACTGTTGCCCCACTTCTCGCACACCGTCGAGGTACCACCGCTGCGCCACCACCTGGAAGACATGCACAAGCTGGTCCCTCATCTGCTGGGCCGCTTGAACCGTGGGAACAAGCTGAGCATCTCGCCCGCGGCCCTGGCCCAACTGATGCGGCTGCCGTGGCTCGGCAACGTCGAGCAACTCCGGCGTGTCCTGCTGCGGATCGCGCAGCACCGTCGCTCAGGCACGATCGAGCTCGACGACCTCCCCGGCGAATGCCGCGCGACCACCCGCCGCCGGCTGACCCAACTGGAGTCCCTGGAACGCGACGCCGTCGTCAAGGCCCTCGTCATCCACCGCGGCAACAAAGACAAGGCCGCCAGCGACCTAGGCATGTCCCGAGCCACCATCTACCGCAAAATCCGCGACTACGGCATCGTGCTGACGATCTGAAAAGCCCTTGCACCGCGGTGCGACGGGCCATGAGACTTTGGCCGATGATCGAGAACCCGAATCCCGACGGCCGTGCCGGTATCGATGTCGGGCTGGTGAAGCGGCTGATCAAGGCGCAGTTTCCGCAGTGGAGCGACCTCGCGGTGACGCCGGTCAAGGTGGATGGCTGGGACAACCGGACCTACCGGCTTGGTGACTCCATGACGGTTCGCCTGCCCACCGCCGCGGCGTACGCGCCGGCTGTGGACAAGGAGGACGAGTGGCTGCCCCGGCTGGCGCCGCACCTGCCGGTCGCAGTACCGGAGCCCGTCGGGAAGGGCGTTCCGGGCGAGGGCTACGCCTTCAACTGGTCGGTTCGCCGCTGGTTGGACGGTGAGACGGCAAGCCTGGAAACGATCGATGATCTGCCGGCGTTCGCGATCTCGGTGGCTGAGTTCATCCTCGCGTTGCAGGGCTGCGACGCGACGGGTGGGCCGGTGGCTGCCGCGCATAGCTTCTACCGGGGTGCGCCGCCGGTGCATTACGACGAGGAGACCCGTCGGGCACTCGTCGCTCTCGAAGGTCGGGTCGACACCGCGAAGGCTGCCGCTGTTTGGGACGCGGCGCTCGAGTCGGTGTGGGACGGCCCGCCGACGTGGTTCCACGGGGATATCGCCAGTGGCAATCTGCTGGTCGAGAACGGCCGGCTGTCCGCCGTGATCGACTTCGGCACGTCAGGCGTGGGTGATCCCGCCTGTGATCTGGTGATCGCCTGGACGATGTTCTCCGGGGACAGCCGGGAGGCGTTCCGCAGTACGGTCGGTCAGGATGTTGCCACCTGGGCGCGGGCGCGCGGCTGGGCGCTGTGGAAGGCGCTGATCGTGCTCGCCGATGTCATCGACACCGACGAGCAGAGCGCCGCGGTGAACCTGCTCGTGATCGACCAGGTGCTGGCCGACCACGAGCAGGCTCGGTAGATCCGGTTCAGCGCAGGGTGTTGAAGGAGTCCCGGAGGATCTCCAGCGCCTCGGAGGTCTCTTCCTCGGTCAGCGTCATCGGCGGGGCCATCCGCAGGACGTTGCCGTAGAGGCCGCCCTTGCCGACCAGCAGGCCGCGGTTCTTCGTCTCCTGCTGGAGCTTGGCCGTGGTGGCCGCGTCCGGCTTGTCGTCCTCGGGGTTGACGATCTCAGCGGCGAGCATCAGGCCCTTGCCGCGGACGTCGCCGATCTCGGGGAACTCCTCCGAGATCCCGCGCAGGCCGTCCATCAACTGCGCGCCCCGCTTGGCCGCGTTGGCCTGCAGGTCGTTGTCGACCAGGTACTCGATGGTGGCCTTCGCCGCGCTGGTCGAGATCGGGTTGCCGCCGAACGTCGACAGCGAGTTCGCGCTCAGGCTGTCCATCAGTTCCGGCCGCGCCACCACCCCGCCGATCGCGAACCCGTTGCCGAGGCCCTTGGCGAATGTCATCGCGTCCGGCACCACATCGTGCGCCTGGATCCCCCAGAAGTGCTCACCGGTCCGGCCCCACCCGGTCTGGACCTCGTCGGAGATCAGCAGGATGCCGAACTCGTCGAGCACCTCCTTGAACGCGGCGTACAGGCCGTCGGGCGGTGACGAGAAGCCGCCGACGCCCTGGATCGGCTCGACGATCAGGCAGGCCACGTCGCCCGCCGTACCGGTGTCGATGACGTTGCGGAGGTCGTCCACGCAGACCTTGATGTACTCCGCGTCCGGGAGGTCCTTGAACGGGCTGCGGTAGCGGTACGCGCCCTGCACGTACTGCACGTTCACCGGCGACAGGCTGCTCGCGGACCAGCCGCGGTTGCCGGTGATGGCGACGGTGCCGAATCCGCGTCCGTGGTACGAGTTGCGCATCGCGAGCACCTGGTTCGAGCGACGCTTCTGGGTGGCGAACAGCATCGCCGCCTCGTTCGCCTCGGTGCCGGAGTTGGTGAAGAAGACCTTGGCGTCCTTGATCCCGGACAGCCCGGCGATCTTCTCGGCCAGCTCGATCTGGCGGCGGATCAGGTACACCGTCGAGGTGTGCGCGACCCCGCTGGCCAACTGTTCGCGGACGGCGTCGGAGATCTCCGCGATGTCGTACCCGATCGCGTTGGTCAGGATGCCGGCGAAGAAGTCGATGTACTCCTTGCCCTCACCGTCGGTGACCCGGCGCCCGGATCCCTTGACGATCTCGATCGGCTCCTCGTAATACAACGCGAGCCAGTCCGGCATGACGGCCTTGTGACGCTCCCACAGCTCCGCATGTGTCATGTCTTAGCAATACCTCATCTCGGTCGTGACTGATAGAGCCGCTCTGTCAGTCCGCTCGGCGTCGCGTGGCGGCTCTGCCGGTGACTTAGGGTGCTGATCGTGACGACCCCGAGCATCCCGCACCTGGACATCGAGTCCCTGGCGCACTTCGACAAGGTAGCCGCCGCCGGAGCCACCTCGATGAACGGCTGGCGGGTGCAGTCGGTGGACCTGACCAGCCGTACGCCGGTGCTGCTGAAGTTGTCGCCGGTGGGGTCGGTGTTCCTCGGCTGCGACCTGGAGGAGACCGCGGCCGCCTGGATCCGGGATGGCGGCGGGCTGATCTTCCCGGCGATCCCCGAACTGCCCTTCGACCCGTACCGCGGCTGCCTGTACACCGCGGACGACCTGTACGCGGGGCTGTCCTCGGGGTACGAGGCGACTCCGGACGCGCAGGTCTACGCCTGGTCGCGGCAGCACGACGAGAAGGGCGACACCAGCCGTACCCTCGCGGCCGCGCTGCACGACCACTCGATCGCGGACGCTCTGCACGAACTCCCCGGCAGCAGACCGTGGATCGGCGTGATGGGCGGCCATGGGATCGCCCGCACCAGCCCGACGTACCGGTCGGCTGTCCTGCTGGGCCGCACGCTCGCCCGCGCCGGCCTCACCGTGGCCACCGGCGGCGGCCCGGGCGCGATGGAGGCCGCGAACCTCGGCTCCAGCCTCTCCTCGTATGACGATGCCGCGGTCGACGCTGCCCTCGAGGCTCTAGCGGAGGTGCCGTCCTTCAAACCTTCCGTGGCCGCCTGGGCCTCAACAGGCCTCGCCGTACGCCGAGACTTCCCGGGCGACGGTGGCGTCTCCATCCCCACCTGGTTCTACGGCCACGAGCCGCCGAATGTCTTCGCCTCCGCGATCGCGAAGTACTTCTCCAACGCCCTGAGGGAAGACGTCCTCCTCAGCCGGGCCCGAGGCGGCATCATCTACCTCCCCGGCGCCGCCGGCACAGTCCAGGAGATCTTCCAGGCCGTCACCCCGAACTACTACGGCGACCCGGCCACCCAGATCCCGATGATCCTCGTCGGTGTCGACCACTGGACGGTCGACCTACCGGTCTGGCCCCTCGTGACCGCCCTCGCCGGCGACCGCCCGATGGCCTCGTCCCTCCACCTCGTCGACACCATCGAGGAAGCGGCCAAGCTCGTCAGTCCGTGAACGGTCTGCCCAGCGGAGAACGCCGTACGGATTGTCGGCGGGACTGTCTAGCCTGACCCGCATGTCGAATTATGTGTTGGTTCCTGGGGCGTGGCTTGGTGCGTGGGCTTGGGACGAGGTGGCCGAGGAACTGCGACAGGCGGGGCATGGGGTCTGTCCGGTGACGTTGTCCGGGCTGGCCGAGCGGCGGGATGAGGCGGCGGCTCAGGTGGGGCAGAGCCAGCATGTCGCCGACATCGTGGCCGTGGTCGAGGACAACGATCTGCGCGATGTCGTGCTGGCCGGGCACAGCTACTCCGGGATCCCGGTGGGGCAGGCGGCCGGGCTGATCGGCGATCGGCTGCGGCGCGTCGTGTATGTCGACTCGAACGTGCCGTCCGACGGGAAGTCGTTCGTCGACGGGTGGTCCGACGAGGGGCGTGCGTGGGTCGAGGGACAGCTGGCCGAGAGCGGTGGATTCTGGCCGCCGTTGGCTGCGGAGGACTACGCCGGTCAGGACCTGACCGATGAGGTTGTCGCGACGATCGTCGAGCGGTCGACTCCCCATCCGGGCTTGGCGATCACCGAGCCGGCCAAGCTCGTCCGCCCGATCTCCGAGCTCCCGACCACGTACCTCAAGTGCCTGATGGACGGCGCCGTGCCGTCCTCCGATGTGCTGAAGCTGCTCAAGTCCGACTCATGGGAGCTGGCGGAGCTGCCGACCGGCCACTGGCCGATGTTCTCCCAGCCGGCAGCCCTCGCGAAGGTCCTCCTCCAGGCCGGCTGACGAGGCAGCAAGACGGCGGGCCTCTCCCGGCCTGTGCTACACAGGAATCTCCACTCACAGGATTCTTGCTCGGCGCGTCCCGGAGGGAGGCTCGGCGGTGACTGTCCGCGACGGGGCTGTCCGGTCGGGTTCGACGCTGGCCGCTCGCGTCGAGGCGTTGAACGCCGTCGCCGAGGATCTCGCCGGCGAGCTGATGCTGCAACCCTTGCTGGAGCGGATCCTGCGCCGGTGCACCGAGCTGATGGGCTGTTCCGCCGGCTCGATCTCGAGCGTCGACGAGGCCGCGGGCACCTACCGTAAACAGGCCGACATCGGCATCCGGTGTCAGATGGGCCACGTGTTCCCGCTCGGCGAGGGGATGACCGGCGAGGTCGTCCGCCGGCGCGGCCCGGTCTGGTTCGACCGGTACGACGATGTCGCCGGCGGGCACATCAGCGACGAGGACCGGGCGACGCTCAAGGGTGTGATCGGGGTGCCGCTGGAGTGGCGCGGCCGGATCATCGGTGCCTGCGTCGTGTTCTCCCGGGAGGAATCCCGGAAGTTCGACCGGGCCGACGCCGATCTGCTGCGGATGTTCGCCAAGCACGCGACCGTGGCCCTGGTGAACGCCAACTCCTACGAGGCCGCGGAGGAGCGGGCCCGGCTGCACGCGGCCTCGGCCGAGCGGGAGCGGCTCCTCGACGAGGTCCACGACCTCCTCGCCCAGGGCCTCGACGAGCTGCTGTCCGGGCTCGAGACCGCAGAGCGGCTGGCGCCCGCCGACGGCGAGCTCGCCGAGCATCTCCGCCAGGCCCAGGCGTCGGCCAGAGACACGGTCGCCTCGATCCGTCGGGCGCTCCTCGGCGCTGGCGTCTCGCCCCTCGAGGGGCACAGCCTCGAAGACGTGTTGCGGTCCGAGCTGGCCTGGGCGACGCGGGCCAGGGGGCTCGACGCTCGTCTGGTGGTCGCCGGCACGCCGGTGCCGCTCGACCCGACGCTCGCGCAGCATGTCCTGCGCATCGCGCAGGAGGCGATCACGAACATCGTGCAGCACTCGCGCGCGAACACGGTGAGGGTCGGACTCGTCCACGAATCCGCTTCGCTCTCGCTGCTGGTCCAGGACGACGGGCAGGGCTTCGCGGCCGGCCAAGGGCTGCATGAACCGGACGAGAATCGGACCGGCCTCGGGCTGCGCCGCATGAGTGAACTGGCCCACGCGGTCGGCGGCTCGCTCTCCTTGGACTCGATGCCAGGCTGGGGCACCAGCATCCGCGCCTGGTTCCCGTACCAGCGCACGGAGGCGGCGGACGACGTACGAGCAGAAGTGCTCGTGGTCGCCGCGCAGCCGATGCTGCGGGCCGGCCTGTCGCGCCTGCTCGCCTGGTCCGAGCCGGCGTTCTCGGTGGTCGGCGAGGCGGCCACGATCACCGAGGCGATGGACTCGGCTGCGGCGCTGCGGCCCGCGGTAGCGATCGTCGCGACCGACCTCCCCGGCGGGGCGATGGAGTTGATCCGCGCGCTGGCGGAGACCGAGCCCGCGCCCGCGGTGATCGCGATCTGTCCACCCGGCGACCATCAGGCCGTGGTCGACCTGCTCCTGGCCGGCGCCCATGGCTGCGTCGAAACGTCGGCGGACGGTGCCGCGCTCGCCCGTGCCGTGGCGGCGGCCGCGCGCGGTGAGTCGATCGTGCCGCGCGGTGAGGTCTGGGAGGGCAGACTCGCGAGCGACCCCAACACGGAGGGGCTGACCGCACGCGAGCGGGAGGTTCGCGCGCTCGTGCAGCAGGGGCTTCCGGACCGCGCGATCGCCGAGCGCCTGGTGATCGCCGTGAAGACCGTCGAGAAGCACGTCGGCGCGGTGCTGCGCAAGACCGGAGCACGGAGCCGCTCGGAGTTGATCGCGGCCTCCCACGGCCATCTGAGCTGACTCGGTGCGGTAGGGACATCCCCCACAACAGACGGGTGGTTTCCCGAATGTCACCCAGCGGTCGTCTCTCCTAGCGTTACCCATGCAGCTGACTCAGCAGCTGACTTTGGCGCGCTGGAGGTGTCCGGCATGGGTGTCGTACCGCTGAAGGAGATCGTCGATCGGGCGCTGGCCGACCGCTACGGGGTGCCTGCGATCAACATCGTCAACGACCTGACGCTCGAGGCCGTGCTCGCGGCGGCGGTCGAGCAGCGCTCCCCGATGATCATTCAGACCTCGGTCAAGACCGTCCGGTCCGTCGGCGCGGAAGTGTTGATGGCGATGTGGCGCAGCATGACCGCGGGCATCGAAGTACCGGTGGCGTTGCATCTGGACCATTGCCCGGATCGCTCGGTGATCACCGACTGCCTCGCCAAGGGCTGGAACTCGGTCCTGTTCGACGCCTCCGCCATGCCGGTCGAGGAGAACCAGCGACAGACCATCGAGGTGGTGCGCGAGGCACACGCCGTCGGCGCCCACGTCGAGGGCGAGATCGAGTCGATCACCGGCGTCGAGGACGACCACGGTTCCGACGAGGAGTCGAAGCGGCAGACCCTCGAGGTGTCGCTGACCTTCATCGAGGCGACCGGCGTCGACGTCTTCGCGCCCTCGATCGGCAACGCACACGGCATCTACTCGAGCGCGCCGGAACTGGATGGCCAGCGGGTCACCGACATCGTCGAGGCGACCGGCATCCCGATCGCGTTGCACGGCGGCAGCGGGATGTCGGACGCGCAATTCCAGGACCTGATCGCCCGCGGCTGCGCGAAGGTGAACATCTCGACCGCCCTGAAGATCGCGTACATGAAGTCGAATCTCGCGTATCTGCGCGACGCCGAAACCCACGGCTCGTGGGATCCGCCGTCGCTCTTCGCCCACGTCCGCACCGACGTGATCGACCTCGTCACCGGCCTCACCGACCGCTTCGGCAGCACCGGAAAGGCCTGGTGACCCTGGTGTCCGACGACCGGTTCGCCGTCGTTTTCGACGTCGACGGCACGCTCGCGGACACTGAACGCTACGGCCACCTGCCGGCGTTCAACCAGACCTTCGCCGAGTTCGGGCTGCCGGTGCAGTGGACCGAGGACGAGTACGGCGAGAAGCTCCGCATCGGCGGCGGCAAGGAGCGGATGGCCAGCCTGCTCACGCCATCGTTCGTCGCCGAGGCCGGACTGCCGCCCGATCCCGAAGGCCAGGCGCAGGCCGTTGCCCAGTGGCACAAGCGGAAGACCGAGATCTATACCGCCATGGTCGCCGCCGGTGCGCTGCCGGCCCGGCCCGGGATCGCTCGGATCGTCGAGGAGGCGTACGCCGCCGGCTGGGTTCTCGCGATCGCGTCGACATCGGCCGAGGCGTCCGTCCGCGCGGTACTGGATCACGTCGTCGGCATCGCACGGGCCCGTGATTTCACCGTCCTGGCCGGAGACGTCGTGCCGCGCAAGAAGCCGGCGCCGGACATCTATCTGCTGGCACTGGAACGCCTGGGGATGACCGCCGACCGAGTGGTCGCCGTCGAGGATTCGCGGCCCGGACTAGGCGCCGCGGTCGACGCGGGAATCACCTGCGTCGTGACCGTCAACGGCTACACCGAGCACGAGGATTTCACCGGCGCGGCGTTCGTCGTCGACTCGCTGGGCGACCCGGGCGCCGAGCCGGTCGCAGTACTGGCCAATCACAGCTCAGCTTCGCCCGGTGCGTACATCACCCTGGCCGACCTGGCGGCGACGCTGCCGGCGATCACTGAACGGAGGCAGCAACCGTGACCGACCCGGTGACGAACTCACCGGTCGAGCGGGTGGTCAACACGATGGCCCGCACGGCCGTGGCGAACGAGAAGTACTTCGGCGATCTCGACGCGGTCGTCGGCGACGGCGACTTCGGCTACTCGCTGGCGCGCGGCTTCGAGATCGTGCTGAACGACTGGGACAGCTACGACCGCACCGACATCTCCACGTTCCTCAAGAAGATCGCCGTCGTCGTCACGAGTCGCATCGGCGGCACGTCGGGACCGATCTGGGGTACGGCGTTCCTGCGCGCCGCCGCGGTCACGGCGGGGAAGTCCGAGGTGGACGGACCGACCGCGGTGGCCATGCTCCGCTCCGCGGCCGACGGGATCATGGCCCGCGGCGGCGCGAGCCTCGGCGAGAAGACGCTGCTGGACTCGCTCGTTCCGGCGACCGATGAGATCGAGCGCCAGGTGGAACAAGGCCACGACGCGCTCACGACCCTGAAGGCCGCGGCGGCCGTCGCACGGTCCACCGCGGACGACACCGCGAAGCTCCAGGCACGCCGCGGGCGTGCCGCCTACACCGGCGAACGCAGCATCGGCAGCGTCGACGCCGGCGCGACCGCGGTCGCCGTCATGTTCGAAGCATTGGTGCAAGAGTGGCAAGGAGACCCAGCATGAAGAAGTTCGTGAACGCTCCCAAGGATTTCGTACCGGAGATGCTGAAGGGCCTCGCCCTCGCGAATCCCGACACGCTCAAGTACGTCCCGGAGTACAACCTGATCATGCGGACGGACGCGCCGAACCCGGACAAGGTCTCCGTCATGCAGGGCTCCGGCTCCGGCCACGAGCCCGCGCACGTGATGATCGTCGGCAAGGGCATGCTGGACGCCGCCTGCCCGGGTGATGTGTTCTCGGCTCCGCCGATGGACTACGTGCTGGAGACGAGCAAGCTGCTCGCGTCGCCGAAAGGCGTGCTGCACATCGTGAACAACTACACCGGCGACCGGATGGGCTTCGACATGGGCCGCGAGATGGCCGAGGCCGACGGGGTGACGATCAAGACCATCGTGGTCGACGACGACGTGGCGGTGTCCGACTCGACATACACCGTCGGGCGTCGCGGCGTGGCCGGCAACTTCTTCGTCATCAAGGCGGTCGGCGCCGCGTCAGAGGCAGGCGCGGACCTGGACGAACTGGTTCGCATCGGCGACAAGGTGAACTCGGTGACGCGCACCATGGGCATGGCACTCACGTCCTGTACGCCGCCGGCGAAGGGGAGCCCGCTGTTCGACCTGGGTGACGACGAGATGGAGATCGGCGTCGGCATCCACGGCGAGCCCGGCCGCCGCCGGGAGAAGCTCGCCGACGCGAACACGATCATCGACGAACTGACCGAGGCCGTCGTGACCGATCTGCCGTACGAGCGGGGTGACAACGTCGCGCTGATGATCAACGGCCTGGGCGGTACGCCGATCAGCGAGCTCTATCTCGCCTACGGCCGCGCCCACGAGCAACTGGCCGATCGGGGTATCACCGTCGGTCGTAGCTATGTCGGCGAGTACTGCACGTCACTCGACATGGCCGGCGCATCGGTCACGCTGGTGCGGCTGGATGACGAGATCACCTCGCTGCTCGCCGCGCCCGCCGACGTCGCCGTACGGATCTTCTGAGGCTCGGCAGCGTCTGAGGTCAGTCGCGGTTGGCGGCCGCGAGCTGGCCGCAGGCGCCATCGATCTCCTGGCCGCGGGTGTCCCGGACAGTCGTCGGGATACCGCCGGCCTGGAGACGGCGGACGAACTCGCGCTCGTCGGCCGGGTCGGACGCGGTCCACTTGGAGCCCGGGGTCGGGTTCAGCGGGATCAGGTTGACGTGCACCCAGCCCCAGTCACCGCGGGCGGCGAGCTTCTCCGCCAGCAGGGACGCGCGCCAGGCGTGGTCGTTGATGTCGCGGATCATCGCATACTCGATCGACACGCGGCGCTTGGTCTTCTCGGCGTACCCCCAGGCGGCGTCGAGGACCTCGTCGACCTTCCACCGGTTGTTGATCGGGACCAGCTCGTCGCGCAGTTCGTCGTCCGGCGCGTGCAGCGACAGCGCCAGCGTGACCGGGATGCCCTCGGTCGCGAGCTGGTTGATCCGCGGTACCAACCCGACGGTCGACACCGTCACGCCGCGGGCCGAGATACCCAGGCCGTCCGGCGCGGGCTCGGTGAAGCGTCGGACCGCGCCGATCACCGCCTTGTAGTTGGCCATCGGCTCGCCCATGCCCATGAAGACGATGTTGTTGACCCGGCCGGGCCCGCCGGCGATCTCGCCCCGGGCCAGCGCGCGAGCACCGTCCACGACCTGCTCGACGATCTCCGCGGTGCTCATGTTGCGAGTCAACCCCGCTTGACCGGTCGCGCAGAACGGGCAGGCCATGCCGCAACCGGCCTGCGAGGACACGCACATGGTGGTGCGGTCGGTGTAGCGCATCAGCACGGACTCGACCAGCGAGCCGTCGAGCAGCTTCCACAGCGACTTGCGGGTGGTGCCGTTGTCGCACTCCAGGTCGCGGACCTTGGTGAGCAGCGGCGGCATCAGCTCGGCGACCAGCTTGTCCCGCGTCGCGGCGGGCAGGTCGGTCATATCGGCCGGGTCGGAGACGAGCCGGGAGAAGTAATGGTTCGACAGCTGCTTGGCGCGGAAAGCGGGCTCCCCGAGCGCGGTCACCGCAGTACGACGCTCCTCACCGCTGAGGTCGGCCAAGTGCCGCGGCGGCTTCTTGGCACGGCGCGGTTCATCGAAAACAAGCGGGAGGGAGGTAGTCATCGCCCTCGATTGTCCCCCGCGAGCCACCCCGTTCACAAATTCACATCAGTGACCCTGGCCACCCACTCGGACTATCCGGCCGTCGTCACGTCCGATGCGGCGGCCACCTCGGTCACGATCTCGAGCACCGCCCTCAGGACCGGGGAGGTGTTGCCGGGCAACCAGACCATCTCCGTGCTGATGGATTCGCCGGTGATCGGCACGAACACCACACCAGTGCGCCGAAGACTGTTCGCGGAGCGGGCGAGCCACGTCACCCCTACCCCGGCCGCGACCAGCCCGAGCAGTCCCTGCGGACTCGGGTCACGCTGCACGACCTTCGGCACGAACCCCGCCTCGCGGAACTCCTTGTCGTGCACCTGGTGCCAGGGCTCCCATGAACTGCGCGGTGCCAGCACCCAGTTCTCGTCGGCCAGGTCCTTGAGGGTCACTTCATCCCTGTCTGCCAGCGGATGACCCACTGGGAGTACTGCGCAGACCGGCTCGGTAGCCAGCGTTCTGGTCGCCAGTCCGTCGACCAACGGCGGGCGGGAGAACGCGACGTCGTACCGGCCGGTGGTGAGGCCCTCGACCAAGGCGCTGATCGTGGTCTCCTCCGTGCTGAGTTGCAGGTCCGGTAGGCGCTCCCGGACAGCCCGGACCACCAGCGGCAGAAGGTAGTTCGCCGTGGTGGACAGGAAGGCGAGCCGGAGGCTGCCGATCTCCCCGCGGACCGCCCGGGTGACTACGGCGACCGCGTCGTCGGCGCGTTGCAGCACAGCGCGTGCCTCGGGCAGGAAGAGCTTGCCGACCTCGGTCAGTTCCGTGCCCCGGCTGTCACGATCGAACAGCTTCGCGCCGAGCGTGCGCTCCAGCAGGGTGATCTGCTGCGAGAGCGACTGCTGGGCGATCAGCAGCCTGGCCGCGGCCCGGGTGAAGCTCGACTCCTCCGCGACGGCGACGAAGTACCTCAACTGCCGGAGATCGGGGGTCACAGGCTCAGGCTACTGCCGCGGCAGGAAACCGGTGTTGGTCCGGGGCCAGGCCGCGACGAAGACTCGAAGAGAAGGAAACACCACTGGAATCGGAGCAAAGATGAGCAACGAAGGACAGGACCGGGTGTGGCTGATCACCGGGTGTTCGACCGGGTTCGGCCGCGAACTGGTGCTTGCCGCACTGGCCGCCGGCGACCGGGTGATGGCCACCGCGCGCCGGCCCGAGGCGCTGGCCGACCTGGCTGAGCTCGGCAACGGCCGGGTCAGCACGGCGGCGCTGGACGTCACCGATCCCGCCTCCGTCGAGGCCGCCGTACAGGCGACGCTCGCGGTGTTCGGCCGGATCGATGTCCTGGTCAACAATGCGGGCTCGCTGGTGATGGGTGCGCTGGAGGAGGTCGGCATGAAGAGGCTGCGTGAGCAGTACGACGTGGTCTTCTTCGGCGCCGCCGAGGTGACCAGCGCGGTCGTACCGGTGCTGCGCGAGCAAGGCCACGGGACGATCGTGCAGATGAGCTCGCTCGGCGGTCTCAAGACGTACCCGGGCTACGGCGCCTACAACTCGGCGAAGTGGGCGCTCGAAGGGTACTCGGAGGTACTTGCCGCAGAGCTGGCGCCCCTGGGCATCCGGGTGCTGATCGTGGAGCCGGGAGCGTTCCGTACCCCCTTCAACCGCAACAAGGTGACCACCCCGGAGTTGTCGGCCTACAAGGACTCCGCCGGGTTGACTCGGCAGGCCACTGAGGCGCTGCTGGACTCGGAGGAGAACGACCCTGTGAAGGGCGTGGCGGCGATTATGAAGGCGCTCGACAGCGACAACCCGCCGCTGCGCCTGCTGCTGGGCAACGACGCCGTCGACGGCTTGCGCGAACACCACGAGGCGCTGCTCGCCGAGGTCACCGAGTGGGAGGAACTGAGCCGCTCAACCGCCATCTCCTGATGGCAAACCGACCGGGCCGCCGCTAGGCACCCGGGTCCCCCACCCCGCCGCGCCTCGCCCGTTCCGCCCGGGCTGGGGCCCAGCGAGGGCCGGGGTGGGAATGGGAGTTCCAAGAGGGTCGTTGGACTTTGCATCATGGACTCTTCGGCCGGACTCCCCCAGGCGTCACTGAACGGTGTGCCTCTGTCGATCCTCGACCGGTCCCGCACTCGTGCGGGTGAGACTGAGGCCGAGACCTTGCGCGGCACCGTCCGGCTGGCGCAGCAGGTCGAGGAGCTCGGGTACCACCGGTTCTGGGTTTCCGAGCACCACAGCGTCCCCGGCGTGGTCGGCTCAGCCCCAACAGTCCTGGCCGCGGCCGTCGCCGCCAGTACCACCCGCATCCGGGTCGGCACTGGCGGCGTAATGCTTCCCAACCACCAGCCACTCGTTGTAGCCGAGCAATTCGGAGTACTGGAGTCCCTGTTCCCCGGACGCATCGACATGGGGCTCGGCCGGTCCGTCGGCTTCACCAACGGCATCCGCCGAGCCCTCGGCGTCGAGAAGGACGCTGCGGATGACTTCACCTCCCAGGTCCAGGAACTGCTCGGCTATTTCACCGGCGCCCAGCAGAACCACCCGCAAGTGCACGCACGCCCAGGCGAAGGTCTGCGCGTACCGCCGTTCGTGCTGGCTGTCGGTGACGGCGCCCTCCTCGCAGCCTCACTCGGCCTCCCACTGGTGATCGCCGGCGTCAAAGGCGAGCAGGAACTCCTCAGCCTCCTCGCCCGCTACCGCGCCGACTTCCAACCGTCTCCCTGGGCGAGCAGCCCGTACGTCGTACTGGCCGTCACGGCGGCGGTGGCTACCACAACGGAGTCGGCTAGGCGGCTGCTCCTGCCAGAGGCGTGGTCCAGCGCCTATTCGCGGACGCGCGGGGTGTTCCCGCCACTGCTGCCGGTCTCGGAAGTCCTGCAACTGGAGATGACCGACAAGGAGCGCGGCTTCTACGAGCAGTCCCTCCGCGGCCAGATCTACGGCACACCGGACGAGGTGAACGCAGCCTTGGGCGGACTGGTGAGCCGCGCCGGCGCAGACGAGATACTACTCACAACGAACACCTACAACCGAGCAGACCTGCTCGAGTCCTACCGCCTACTGGCCGAAGCCGCCCAACTCCCAGCCCTAGTCACCCGCTGATCCTTGCCAGCAGGCCTTTGCGGACATCGGGCCACTCGTCGGCCAGGATCGAGAAGACCACGGTGTCGCGGAACGAGCCGTCCGCCAGTCTCTTGTGCCGGCGCAACACCCCTTCGCGGGTAGCGCCAAGCTTCGCGATCGCCGCCTGCGACCGAGTGTTCGTCAGCCCGGTCTGGATCTTCACCCGCCCGAATCCGCAGTCCTCGAAGGCGTGCTGGAGCAGCAGGAACTTGCAGGCCGGATTCACCGCCGTCCCCCAGACCGCCGGCGCGTACCCCGTCCAGCCAAGGTGCACCGACTCGTTGGGGAGATCCACGTCGCCCAGGCTCGTACTGCCGACCACCGTGCCCTCTGCGCCGAGCGAGCTGTCCCCGACCAGACGGACCACATATGCGGCGCGCTGAGCTGCGGACTCCACCCACTGCTCGCGCATGTGCTCCGCGTCCGTAGGCATGCCGGCGCTACCTCCGCCGAAGCCGGCGGCGTACACCTGCTCGTTGCCGATCGCGGCGTACAGGGGTTCGATGTCTGAGGCCTGGAGCCTGTCGAGGCGGACGACATCGCCGACCAGGGACCGGCCGTCAGGAGCAATGGTCATGCAACCAGCCAACCCGGCGGACCGGGTGGCGTCAAACGAGTAGATACAGCAACAACCAGACAGCGGGAGCCGTTGCCAGCAAGGAATCCAGCCGATCCATCACGCCACCGTGGCCCGGCAGGAGGTTGGACATGTCCTTGATACCGAGGTCGCGCTTGATCATCGACTCGGCCAGATCGCCGACCGTCGCGGTCAGTACGGCGACGGCGCCGACGATCGCGCCGACCCACCACTCACCGTCGAGCAGCCAGATCACCGACCCGATGCCGGCACCGATGCAGGCCAGCGTGGAGCCGGCGAAGCCCTCCCACGACTTCTTCGGGCTGATCGTCGGCGCCATCGGGTGCTTGCCGAACAGGACGCCGGCCACATAACCCCCGACATCGCTGGCCACGACAACCAGGAAGAACGTCACCACCCGCTGCGGACCGTCGTCCTCCGGCTGGACCAGCAGGATGGCGAAGCCGGCCAGCAGCGGCACGTACCCGATCAGGAAGACGCCGGTGGTCACGTCACGGACGAAGCCGATCGAACCACCGGGCATCCGCCAGAAAATCGTCGCCAGCACGGTGAATGCCAAGGCGACCAGCAACGCGAGCGGACCACCGAAGTACGCGGAGACCAGCATCGCCGTCGTACCGGCGAACAGCGGGATCCGCGCCAGCGTCGCACCGGAGGTGCGGAACACGCGGACGAGTTCGTCGACAGCCGCCAGCACAGCGGCCAGCACGACGAAGATGAAAAGGACCTTCTGCCAGTAGAGCGAACCGAGAATGACCGCACCGAGGCCGACGCCGACCGCGATCGCCGCGGGCAGGTTGCGCCCGGCGCGGCTCGACGCGGGCGTGCTCTGGTCTACGCCCATCACACCTCGAGCAGTTCGGCTTCCTTGTGCTTGAGCAGCTCGTCGATGGAGTCGACGTACTTCCTCGTCAACCCGTCGAGGCGCTTCTCAGCACTCTTGCCCTCGTCCTCGCCCGCCTCGCCGGCCTTGACGGTCTTGTCCACCTCGTCCTTGGCGTGCCGGCGGATGTTCCGCACGGACACCTTGGCCTCCTCGGCCTTGGTCTTGGCGACCTTGATGTACTCCTTGCGCCGCTCCTCGGTGAGCTGCGGCATCACGACCCGGATCACCGAGCCGTCGTTGCCCGGGTTCACCCCGAGGTCGGAGTCGCGGATCGCCTTCTCGATCGCCGCCATCGCGCCCTTGTCGTACGGCGAGATGAGCACCGTGCGCGGTTCCGGGACCTGGAACCCGGCCAGCTGCTGCAGCGGCGTCGGGCTGCCGTAGTAGTCGGCCACGATGCCCGCGAACATCTGCGGGTGCGCCCGGCCGGTGCGGATCGCGGCGAAGTCGTCCTTGGCGACCTCCACGGCCTTCGCCATCTTCTGCTCGGCTTCGCGGAGTGCTTGGTCGATCACGACATTCCTCGCTTCCTAGTGGCCGCATCGGTTGCGGCCGCTCCAACCCTACGAACGCAGGTTTACCAGATACCGGACATCCGGCCGTGTGTTGAGCGTGATCTTAGTGCAAACGGGGCTACTGGCCCGGTGGGCCCGGTGGAAACGAGGCTATTGGCCCGGCGAGACTGGCGGAAACGAGGCTACTGGCCCGGCGAGACGACCGTGCCGATCTTCTCGCCGCGGACGACGCGGGCGATGTTGCCCTCCTCGAGTCCGAAGATCACGATCGGCAGCGCGTTGTCGCGGGCCAGGCTGATCGCCGTCGCGTCCGCGACCCGCAACCCGCGGGCCAGGAAGTCGTCGTACGAGAGCTGGTCGAACTTCACCGCGTCCGGGTTCTTCTTCGGGTCGGAGTCGTAGACCCCGTCGACACCCTGCTTGCCCATCAGGAGCGCCTCGGCACCGATCTCCAGCGCCCGCTGCGCGGCCACCGTGTCGGTGGAGAAGTACGGCATGCCGGAGCCGGCGCCGAAGATGACGACCCGGCCCTTGGCCAGATGGCGGTCGGCCTTTCGCGGGATGTACGGCTCGGCGACCTGGCCCATCGTGATGGCCGTCTGGACCCGGGTCTCGACGCCCAGCTTCTCCAGGAAGTCCTGCAGTGCCAGGCAGTTCATCACCGTGCCGAGCATGCCCATGTAGTCAGCGCGGTTGCGTTCCATCCCGCGCTGCTGCAGTTCCGCGCCGCGGAAGAAGTTGCCGCCGCCGACCACCACGGCGCACTGCACACCGGCCCGGACCACCTCGGCGATCTGCTTGGCGATCGAGTTCACCACGTCGGGGTCGACGCCGAGTTTGCCGCCGCCGAACACCTCACCCGACAACTTCAGCAGCACCCGGTGGTAGGCCGGATCGAACGGCGAAGAGGCCGGATTCGTCTCGGTACCCAGGGTTTCCGTCACGACTCCGGCCTCCTCGTCGACTGCGTTGACTAGTGCTGGTCGCTGAGCCGTCAGGCTCCGACCTCGAAGCGAGCGAACCGCTTGACGGTCACGCCGGCCTCGTCCAGAACTGCCTTCACGGTCTTCTTGCTCTCCTGGACCGACGACTGCTCGAGCAGCACGACCTCCTTGAAGAAGCCGTTCACCCGGCCCTCGACGATCTTCGGCAGCGCCTGCTCCGGCTTGCCCTCCTCGCGGGCGGTCGCCTCGGCGATCCGCTTCTCGTTCTCGACCGTCTCGGCCGGGACCTCGTCGCGGGTGGTGTACAGCGGCCGCATGGCGGCGGCCTGCATGGCCGCACCGCGGGCGGCGTCGAGGTTGTCGCCCTCGAACTCGACCAGCACGCCCACCTGGGCCGGCAGGTCGGCCGCGCGCTTGTGCATGTAGGCCGCGACCTTGCCGTCGAAGACGGCGACCTTGCCGAGCTCCAGCTTCTCGCCGATGACGGCGGCCAGGGCCTCGATGTTCTCGGCCACGCTCTTGCCGTCGGCGAGCTTCTCGCCGAGCAGACCCTCGACGTCACCCACCTTGCTGGCGGCGGCGTGCGCGACGATGTCGGCCGCGAGCTGCTGGAACTGCTCGTTCTTGGCGACGAAGTCGGTCTCGCAGTTCAGCTGGACCAGCGCGTTCTCCGCCGCGGCCACCAGGCCGTTGGTGGCGGAGCGCTCGGCGCCACGCTTGGCGGCCTTGGCCGCGCCGTGGATGCGCAGCTCCTCGATCGCCTTCTCGAAGTCACCGTCGGTGGTCTCGAGTGCCTTCTTCGCGTCCATCATGCCCGCGCCGGTGGCGTCGCGGAGCTTCTTCACGTCAGCGGCGGTGTAGTTCGCCATTCCTCGTTCTCTCGATCTTTGTCGATGCGTCAGCTGGATGGGAGCGGTCGCCCGGCCAACAGGACCGGGCGACCAGGAAGCCTGATCAGGCCTCGTCGGCTTCCTTCGGGGCCTCGGTGCCCTCGACCGGGGTGTCGTCGGCCTCCGCGATGGTCTCGGCGACAGCGGCGCTCTCGGCGACCGGCGGGTTCTCCGCGACCTCGTCGGCGGCGGCAACGGCCTCGAAGGCCGGGACGTCGGCCACGGGAGCCTCGGCCACGGGGGCATCGGCGGCGGGGGCATCGGCGGCGGGGGCGTCGTCCTTCTTGGCCTCGGTGGTGGCGCCGTTCTGGCTCTCCAGCAGCTCACGCTCCCAGGCAGCCAGCGGCTCCTCGGCGCCCAGCTCCTCGCCGGCCGCGGCGGCACCCTGGCCACCGCGCGACATCAGACCGTCGGCGACGGCGTCGGCCACCACGCGGGTCAGCAGGCCGACCGAGCGGATCGCGTCGTCGTTGCCCGGGATCGGGAAGTCGACCTCGTCCGGGTCGCAGTTGGTGTCGAGGATGCCGATGATCGGCAGCTTCAGCTTGCGCGCCTCGTCGACCGCGAGGTGCTCCTTCTTGGTGTCGACGATCCAGACCGCGGCCGGAACGCGCGCCATGTCCCGGATACCACCGAGGGTCTTGAGCAGCTTGTCGTGCTCGCGACGCTTCTGCAGCAGCTCCTTCTTCGTCACGCCGGAGGCCGCGACGTCGTCGAAGTCCAGCAGCTCGAGCTCCTTGAGGCGCTGGAGCCGCTTGTTGACGGTCTGGAAGTTGGTGAGCATGCCGCCCAGCCAGCGCTGGTTCACGTAGGGCATGCCGACCCGGGTCGCCTGCTCGGCGATCGCTTCCTGGGCCTGCTTCTTGGTGCCGACGAACAGGATCGCGCCGCCGGAGGCGACGGTGCTCCGGACGAACTCGTAGGCGCGGTCGATGTACGACAGCGACTGCTGCAGGTCGATGATGTAGATGCCGTTGCGCTCGGTGAAGATGAATCGCTTCATCTTCGGGTTCCAGCGACGGGTCTGGTGCCCGAAGTGGACGCCGCTCTCGAGCAGCTGCTTCATGGTCACGACGGCCATGAGGTGTTCCTCCTGTCGCGCCCCGGCTCAGCCGGAGACGCCTGTCTCGGTTGTCCCGCGCCGG
Organism: Kribbella sp. VKM Ac-2568; assembly: GCF_004345365.1. Taxonomy (GTDB): domain Bacteria; phylum Actinomycetota; class Actinomycetes; order Propionibacteriales; family Kribbellaceae; genus Kribbella; species Kribbella orskensis. The sequence continues at coordinate 232,388 of NZ_SLVF01000012.1, read as the reverse complement.
ACCGGGATGGTCCGCCGCGCCTGACGCCCGCGCGAACCCATCCCGGCGAGCCGGGACCGAGGGGTACGCGTTGGATGCGGGCGTGCGAAGTCGTCCCACTCACGTGAGACGCCTCCAAAAGTCTACGGGACGACACCCGCCGGGAGCGAACCGGCCCCCACTTGTCCACAGGCGGCAATTTCCCCGCCGCTCACCACCCGCTCCAACGGCACATTTCCAGTATGAATCCCTCACCTGTAGCCGCCCGCCCCAACCTCACCCCCAAAGCCCTGGCGGCCCTCCTCCCCCTCGCCGCCCTCCCCTGGTTCCTCCCGACCCCGGCCGCCGCAGCCCCTGTCCCCACGGCACCTCCCGAGGCGATCTGGCCCCTCGCCCCACGACCACCCGTCATCCGAGGCTTCGAGCAGCCGGCGAAGCCCTGGCTCCCAGGGCACCGAGGCCTCGACCTGGCCGGCTCCCCTGGCCAGCCCGTCCGGTCAGCCACCTCCGGCACGATCACGTACGCCGGTCCGCTGGCCGGCCGCGGCGTCATCGTCGTCTCCCGCGGCCCCATCCGCACGACCTACGAGCCAGTGGTCCCCGCGATAAAGCCCGGCGCCGCGGTCACTCCTGGCTCGGCCCTCGGCACCCTGTCAGCCGCCGGCTCCCACTGCGCCCCCAAAACCTGCCTCCACTGGGGCCTCCTCCAGTCCGACACCTACCTCAACCCCCTGAGCCTCCTCGGCAGTAAGCCAGTCCGCCTACTCCCACTCACCCCAGCCACCAACCCCGCCCCCCAACGCGGCACTCCCCACCCCACCGCAGACCCACCCGCCGCGGACACCCATCCCACGCCCCAGACGAGCGCCGACCAGCAAACTGCCGCTGCCCTGAACCACTCACCCAGCGAAGGCGGCGATATGGCAGCCGGCCTTGTCGTCGCCGCGGCCGGTGTGCTCACGGTCGGCGGCGGGCTGATGATCAGGCGCCACTGATGCAAGGCCAGCGGCCCGATCTACCAACTACCGGGGACGCGGGCCTGCTAGCTACCGGGGACGCGGGCTTGCCAGGCGTCTTCGTCGCGGGAGCGGCGCTCGACCCCGGCGGGGAGCTTGCCCTTCGCCAGGTCCGTCAGCGTCGTGTGTTCCAGCACATCCCGCAAGCTGGCCCGGGCCGCGATCCAGACGCGCTGCAACACGACAGCCCGCTCGTTGTAGGCGACGCTCTCCGGCCGGACCCCGGAGATGCTCACGATCGGCCCGTCCACCGCCCGCATCACGTCCGCGACGGAGACCTCGTTCGGATCGACGGCGAGCTTCCACCCGCCGGACTGCCCTCGCTGGCTCGAGAGCACCCCGGCCCGGCGCAGGTCCGCCAGGATGCCCTGCAGGAAGCCGTGCGGAATGCCCTGCGCACGGCTGAGTTCCTCGGCGGAAACCACCGAGGGGTCGTTCGACACCCATCGCTGGGTGATCTCGATCAGCGCCCGCAGCGCATAGTCAGACTTCGCCGAAACCCGCATGATCCGCAGTCTGCCGTATCCAGGCCCCAGGTCAGGCCCGTGGATGGGCTTGTTCGTACGCGCGTCGCAGCCTTTCCCCCGAGACGTGCGTGTAGATCTGGGTCGTCGCCAGGGACGCATGTCCCAGCAACTCCTGCACGCTCCGGAGATCCGCGCCGCCTTCGAGCAGATGTGTCGCGGCCGTGTGGCGCAACCCGTGCGGCGACAGATCCGGCGCGTTCACCGCGTCGATCCGGGCGTGGACGAGGCGCCGGACGGCCCGTTGATCGATCCGCCCCCCTCGAGAGCCGAGGAACAACGCCGGCCCGCTCCCCGGCCGCGCGAGCTTCGGCCGCGCCTCCGCGAGCCACCTGTCCAACGCAGCACCCGCCGGTACGCCGTACGGGACCGAGCGTTCCTTGCGGCCCTTGCCGAAGACGCGGACCACCCGCCGCGCGTCGTCGACCTCGTCGATGTCGAGCGCGCAGAGTTCGCCGACCCGGATACCCGTTGCGTAGAGCAACTCCATGATCGCGAGATCGCGGAGCCCGACCGGGCTGCCGTCGTCGGCCGCGACCGCCGCGGCGTCGAACACAGCCCGTGTGTCGGCCTGCCCGAGCACGCCCGGGAGGGGTTTGTGCGGCTTGGGACTGGCGAGCAAGGCGCCTGGATCGGTCTCGATCCGGCCGGTCCGCTGCGCCCAGGCGGTGAAGACTCTCGCGGCCGTGGCACGGCGGGACATTGTGCTGCGGGCCTTGCCCAGGCTCTGCTGCTTCGCCAGCCAGGACCGCAGCCCACGGATGTCGAGGCTGCGCAGATCATCGTGACCAAGACGAGTCAAATGATCGATTAAATCCATCACATCACCGATGTAGGCTCGCACCGAATGTTCGCTGAGGTCCCTCTCCGCCGTCAGATGCCGCTCGTAGTCAGCCAGTAACACAGAGAAACCTTCCGGCCTGGAGGGGCTTTCACTGACATCGTCCGGCGCCATGTCCTGACCATGCGGGAGCGACCCCGGCGGCGCAAGCAGCCGCGCGGAGTTCGACAGAGGAGGTCTGGCCCGTAGCCCACTGGTCGACTACTGTTCGGCCCGATTGCCCTAGTAGCAACGGAGGCACCCCTGACCATGGCCCCCTCAGCGAACGGACAGACCGTAGGCCGGCGCCTGCCGGTCGAGTCGGCGTTCACTCGAGTCGAGGATGCGCGGCACCGTCTGCCGCGTCTGTTCGGTCGTCGCGACCTAGTCGTTCTCGGACTGGGTGTGATGATCGGGTCCGGCATTTTCAGCCTGAGCGGTAAGCAGGCTGCCAATGTGGCCGGCCCCGCCGTGATCTTGTCGTTCCTGATCGCCGCGGTGGTGTGCGTGCTGGCTGCGGCCTGCTACGCCGAACTCTCGTCGACGATCCCGGTCTCGGGTAGCGCTTACACCTTCAGCTACGTGACCTTCGGTGAGATGTGGGCCTGGCTGGTCGGCTGGGCGCTCGTGCTCGAACTCGTCACCGCGGCCGCGATCGTGGCCAGAGTGTGGTCCGCGTACTTCCTGGCGACCCTCGACGGATTCGGCGTCACCCTTCCCGAAGGGATCGCGCAGTTCTTCGGCCCGGACGCCAAGGTCAACCTGGTCGCGCCGCTGCTGCTGCTGGTGCTGACGGCGCTGATCGTGACCGGCACGAAGCTCTCGGCCCGGGTGCTCACGGTCGTGGTGCTGGCGAAGGTCGCGGTGATCGTGCTGGTCGTCGTCATCGGCGCGACCCACATCAACTTCGACAACTACCGGCCGTTCGTCCCGGACGCGCGCCCGGCACCCGCCACCGCCAGTCCGACCTTGCTCAGCTGGATCCTGGACTCGTCCTTCGGCTCCTTCGGGTTGATGGGCATCTTCACGGCCGCCAGCTCGATCGTCTTCGCCTACATCGGCTTCGACCTCATCGCGACCGCGTCCGAGGACGCCCGGAACCCGCGCAAGACGGTCCCGCAGGGCATGCTGCTCGGCGTCGGCGCCGTGACGATCCTGTACGTCGCGATGGCCGTGGTGCTGGTGGGCATGCGGCCGTACGGCCAGCTGGGTGGCGCCGCACCGGTGTCGGAGGCGATGTCCGCGGTCGGGGTCGGGTGGGCCGCCAAGGTGGTCAATCTCGGGGCGCTGCTAGCCCTGATGACGGTGATCATGGTCGTCTTGATCGCGCAGAGCCGCGTGCTCTTCAACATGGGCCGTGACGGCCTGCTGCCGAAGAGTCTCGGCCGGGTCAGCCGGGTCTACTCCTCTCCCGCTCGCGCCGCTGCCGCGGCCGGCTTCGCCGCAATCGCGCTGACCCTGTATCCGGGGGTCCTCGAGCTGGAGGAGCTGCTGGTCATCGGTGCGCTCTTCTGCTTCGCGTTCTGCGCGGTCGGCGTGCTGACGCTGCGGCGGACCGAGCCGAACCTCGAGCGCGGTTTCCGCGTCCCGATGGTGCCGCTCATCCCACTCCTGTCGCTGGCGGCGACGCTGTGGCTGATGCTCAACCTGAAGACGAGCACGTGGACCAAGTTCGGCCTCTGGATGCTGCTGGGCCTCGCGATCTACGGCCTGTACGGCCGCTGGCACAGCCGCCTGGCGAACGAGGACAGCTGGGACTTCGACATCGGCGACACCGACCCGGGAACGGGCGGCCTGCAGGCGTACCGCTCGGAGTCGGACGACCACGAACTTCGCGCTGTCCGGACGCCACCGAAGTCCACTCGCGGCAAGCACATGCGCAACTGAGGTTCTCGCGGCACCGCTGACGAGTCTGTTGTCCACAGGTTCTGAAGTCGGCCCCGAGATCGGTGACTTTCCCGGCATGTTCTTAGCCGGAGGTGGTCATCGATGCGGACCAAGGACGCAGTCGGGCAGTACGGCGAGGAGCTCGCCGCCAGGTATCTCGCGAAGTGCGGTTTCGCGATCCTCGAGCGCAACTGGCGCTGCGAGCTGGGCGAGATCGACATCGTCGCCCGTGACGGCGAGGCGCTGGTCGTCTGTGAGGTGAAGACCCGCCGCGGGCTGAACTACGGCAGCCCGCTGGAGTCCATCACCTACAAGAAGCTGGCGAAACTGCGCCGGCTGGTCGGCCGCTGGCTGCAGGAGCACGATCTGCGGCCGGGCGAGGTTCGGATCGACATCGTCGCCGTGCTCCTGCCACGCGGTGGCGACCCGAGCGTCGACCACGTCAGGGGCGTGGCCTGATGCCGCTGGCCCAGGCCTGGTCCGTCGCCCTGGTCGGCCTCGAAGGCCACCTGGTCGAGGTCGAGGCCGACATCGCCCAAGGCCTGCCGAAGACCACGCTGATCGGTCTGCCCGACGCATCGTTGTCAGAGGCAAGGGATCGCGTCCGCGCCGCCGTGGTCAACAGCGGCGAGAAGTTCCCCGACCGCAAGGTCACCATCGGCCTCTCCCCCGCCACCCTGCCGAAGACCGGCTCTCATTACGACGTTGCCATCGCTTGCTCTCTCCTCGCTGCAGGTGGCGTCGTCGACAGCCACCGATTGCGCAATACAGCGATCATCGGCGAGCTCGGCCTCGATGGCAGGATCAGGGAGGTCCGCGGCGCCCTCGCGATGACGCTGGCCGCCTCACGCTCAGGCTTCGAGCGGATCGTCGTCCCCGAACTGAATGCCGCCGAAGCCAAACTCGTGCCGTCCATCGAGGTGTACGGCGTGCGCTCGCTGCGGCAGGTGCTCGCCTTGCTCCGCGGCGTGGAGATCCCCGACGAAGCGCCGCCCCGGGCCGAGCCGCGTCTTATGTCCGAGTCGCTGACCCGGGTGCCCGAGGTGGATCTCGACGACGTGCTCGGACAGCACGAGGGTCGCCGTGCCATCGAAGCCGCAGCCGCCGGCGCGCACCACATCTTCCTCCACGGCCCGCCGGGCTCGGGCAAGACGATGCTCGCCGAGCGTCTGGCGGGTCTGATGCCGGACCTCAGCACGGACGACTCGTTGGAGGTGTCTGCAGTACACTCGCTCGCCGGCCTGCTCACCAGCGACGCGGAACTCGTCGTTCGCCCACCCTTCATCGCCCCACACCACACGGCCTCCCTGTCGAGCCTGGTCGGTGGTGGGTCGGGTGTGCCGCGCCCGGGCGCGATCAGCTGCGCTCATCGGGGCATCCTCTTCATCGACGAAGCCCCCGAGATGCACCCGCTGACGCTCGACACACTCCGCCAACCACTGGAGTCCGGCTTCATCGAGGTGCACCGCTCGGCGGCTGTGGCGAAGTTCCCGGCCCGATTCCTGCTGGTGCTTGCTGCCAACCCCTGCCCTTGCGGTCAATCGGGCACGCCCAACGGAATCTGCAACTGCACCCCGCAAGTCCTCACCCGCTACCGCCAGCGGATCAGCGGCCCGATCAAGGACCGCATCGACATCCAGCGCCAGATCCTCCCGGCTGCCCGCGGAGTGGCCGATGGCGATCGCCCCGAGTCCACCGCAGAAGTCGCCGCGCGGGTCAAAGCCGCTCGTGAACGGCAAGCCTTCCGATACCGGAACACCGGCTGGATCCTCAACAGCGAGATCCCTGGCCCGATCATGCGCCGCGAGTATCCGCTCGACGTGGCCAGCCAGAAGACCCTCGAATCCCTCTACGCCGACGGCCGCCTGACAGCCCGCGGTTTCGATCGAGTGGTCCGCCTCGCCTGGACCTTGGCCGACCTGGAGGGCCTGGATCGCCCCACACCAGACCTCACGCACCAGGCCTTCCAACTCCGCAGCGGCGCCCCACTGACTCCCCTCACCAACATCCGTCGAATCAGGGAAACCACGCCATGAACACCAACCTGGAACACCTCAACAGCCACCTGAAGCCGTCCAAGCCCCAACTGACCCCCGCCACCATCCCTCGGTTCATAGCTCCCGCTGACTTCCCTCAACCGAGCGGTGCCGAGGTGGGCGACCGTGAGTGCTCGACTACCGATGATGGTGGGCAACGATCGGTTGCTGGCGGGAGTGGGCGTGGAGTTGAGCCGCCGAAACCGCAGACTCGGCGCGCGGAATGGGACGAGGAGAGAATCGCGCGAGCGGGGTTGTCGCGCGTCATCGAGCCCGGTGACCCCGTCGCGCTGGAGACGTTCGCCGAACTGTCCGCGGTGGAGGCCTGGCGACTCCTGAAGACCAGCGCCCCAAGGTTCGAGCGATGGGCCCCTCGGGTCGCGGAAGTCCGGCCTGAGCGGGATCTGGAGCGCGCCGAGGCGGCAGGCGCTCGCTTCGTCATCCCTGGCGACGACGAGTGGCCCGAGCAGGTCGAAGTACTGGCTGATGCCGGCCAGCAGAGCCGGCGTGGCGGCGTCCCCTTCGGCCTCTGGGTCCGCGGCAAACCCGACCTCCGCCATGCCTTGGCGAACTCAGTCGCCATGGTCGGCGCCCGCGCGTGTTCGTCGTACGGCGAGCACGCGGCCTCTGAGCTCGCCACTGGACTCGCCGAGAACGGCGCCACGGTGGTCTCGGGCGGCGCGTACGGGATCGACGCTGCCGCTCACCGAGGAGCACTAGCCGGGTCAGGCATCACCATCGCGATCCTCGCCTGCGGCGTGGACGTCAGCTACCCGAAGAGCAACACGAACCTGTTCGACCGAATCGCCGCAGATGGCTTACTCGTCAGCGAACTACCTCCGGGCTGTTCGCCGACCAAGCTCCGCTTCCTCGCTCGCAACAGGTTGATAGCGGCAACGACCCTGGGCACGGTTGTTGTCGAGGCAGCAGTTCGTAGCGGTGCCCTCAACAGCGCAGGCTGGGCCGAACAATGCGGCCGCCCGGTTCTCGCCGTCCCCGGCCCCATCACTTCCCGCATGTCCGAAGGCGTCCACCTCCTGGTCCGCGAGCGCAACGCCGTACTGGCCACGAGCGTCGCCGACGTATTGGAAGCCATCTCCCCACTGGGCACCCGGCTGACTATCTACCCCCACGCCCCCGCCACTCCCACAGACAACCTCGACCCCGACGTCCAACGCACCCTCGACGCCGTCCCGGTCGTCACCCCAGCCCCACCCACTCGCATAGCCGCCACCGCGGGCCTGGATCTCGACACCGTCCAGGAATGCCTGGAGACGCTCGCCGACCTGGACCTGGTCGAATACCACCCACCCGGCTGGCGCCTCTCCCCCAACCACCGCCACGCCCTAACCACACTCCCCTAACACTGAGGATGTAGGTGGGTTAGCGGCCGAAGTCGGAGTCCTTCGGGACTTCCAGATCGGTCTTGGCCAGTTCTTCGATGTTGACGTCGCGGAAGGTGACGACCTTGGCGTTCTTGACGAAGCGGGCTGAGCGGTAGACGTCCCAGACCCAGGCGTCCGCCATGGTCACCTCGAAGTAGACGTCGCCGCCCTCGGTGCGGACCTTCAGGTCGACCGCGTTGCACAGGTAGAAGCGCCGTTCGGTCTCCACCACGTACTTGAAGATCCCGACGACGTCCTTGTACTCCCGATAGAGCTGTAGCTCCATATCGGTCTCGTACTTCTCGAGGTCGTCAGCGCTCACGCCTCCACCTCGCTAGCGCTCGGCTCCGGCGTGAGCGCTAAGGCGGCCCTGTTGTTTGTTCGCTCGCTGCGCTCGCTCATCGGCTCTCCACTCCGGTGGGACTGGTCACATTCTGTCCCATATCGGTCCGCATACTGCGGCGGACATTCTCGAACCGCCTTCGATGTTGTGGACACGGGCCGTATTCGTCCAGTGCCGCCTGGTGCTCAGGGGTGCAGTATCCCTTGTGAATCGCGAAATCGTACTGCGGGTACACCTCGTGCCAGTGCTGCATGATCCGGTCCCGGGTCACCTTGGCGATCACCGAGGCGGCCGCGATGCAGGCGGCCACCCGGTCACCCTTCCAGATCGCGAGTCCCGGCACGCCGAGCCCGTCGACCCCGAACCCGTCGGTCAGCACGTACTGCGGGCGCAGGTCGAGCCGGAAGAGCGCCCGGCGGAGCGCCTCGACGTTGGCGACGTGCATGCCGAGCCGGTCGCACTCGGCGGCCTCGATGGAGACCACCGACCACGCCACGGCGCGCTCGCGGATCTCGTCGTAGCAGCGATCACGTGCCTTCGCCGTCAGCAACTTCGAATCCGCGAGTTCGGGGATCTGGCCGCGTTTGCCGTCCGGCAGGATCACCGCGGCGGCCACCAGCGGCCCGGCACACGGTCCGCGGCCGGCCTCGTCCACACCGGCGATCGGGTCCAGCCCGACGCGCCGGAGCGCCCGCTCGTAGCCGTACAGACCGGCGTCACGCCGGATGGTGATGCCGCGCGGAAGTGCGCTCATCCGCGACTCCGTAGTGCCTCGTTCCGCACCGGTACCTCGCTCACTTGGGTGGTGGCGTCAGGGAGATCGAGGGTTTGTCCGGGGCAGGTCCTGGCGCCGGAATGGATTTGAAGGTGTCGGGGACACCGAGCTTGGCGAAGTTGCTGGCCGGCCAGACCACCAGTACCGCGCGCCCGGTGACCTTGTCCAGCGGCACGAAGGCGGCGTCGCCCGGGTTGCCGCCATCGGCGTTGGTGTCGCTCAGGTGCACCCGGGAGTCGCCCGACTCGGACCGGTGGTCACCCATCACGAAAACACGGCCCGCTGGGACCGTGACCTGGAACTCCATCGCCGACGGGGCGTCACCCGGATACAGGTAGCTTCCCTCGTCCAGCGGCTGCCCGTTCACCATCAGGCGGCCCTTGGCGTCACAGCAGGCGACCTTGTCACCGGGCATGCCGATCAGGCGCTTGATCAGGTGACCGTGGCTGGAGTCCGGCAGCAGGCCGACGATCTCGAAGAACCGGCCCACCGAACCGCGCTTCTGGCCGCTCTCCTCCTCGCCGAGCCAGCCGCCCGGATCCTCGAAGACGACCACGTCGCCGCGCTCCACGTCGGTCAGCTTCTCGACCACCACCCGGTCGCCGACCAGCAGGGTGTTCTGCATCGACTCGCTCGGGATGATGAACATCTGGCCGACGAAGGCCCGCAGGATCGACGAGACGATGAGAGCACCGACCACGATCAGCACAAACTCGCGAGCGGCGGCCGCGAGCCCCGAGCGGTGGGGTGGATTCTCTTTCGTCGCTGTCGGTGTCTCAGTCACTTCTTCAGCCCCGGCTTCTTGAAGGTTTCCGGAGGACGCAGCATCGTCATCCGGTCAGACGGCCAGATTACGCAACAGGCACGGCCAACCACGTTCTCGACCGGCACGAACCCTCCACCGGGGCCACCCATGTGCGCACGGGAGTCGGCGGATTCGGCCCGGTTGTCGCCCATCACCCACAGGTGACCGGGCGGTACGACCACGCTGAACGTCTGGTTCGAGGGCTTGGCGTCCTTCAGCAGGTACTCCTGCTCGTCCAGCGGGATCTTGTTCACGGTGATCCGCCCGGACCGGTCGCAGCAGACCACCTTGTCGCCGCCGATGCCGATCACCCGCTTGACCAGGTGACCCTCACCGCTGCGCGGCAGGATACCGACGAACTCGCCGACCCGCCGGAAGGGGCCGGGGACCTGCTGTTCCTCGTTCAGCCAGTTGCTGGGGTCCTTGAAGACGATGATGTCGCCACGGTCGACGTCGCGGTGCAGATAGCTGACCTTCTCGGCCAGGATCCGGTCGTTCGTCGTGAGCGTGTCGTACATCGACTCCGACGGCACATAAAAGGCCTCGGCGACGAAGAGCCGCAGGACGACCGTGATGACCAGCGCGAGCACAGTCACGGTGGTCATCTCGGTCAGCAGGCTCAGCAGCGGGTTCCGCTGCTTGAGCCTGCGGTGCCGTCCTTTACTGCGACGTGCCCTCCTGGCGACCGGGCGAGCGCGAGTCGCAGTGCTCGGCGCCATACTTGACCGTCGTAACTAGACGATCAGGAGGCCGGAACGTCCCGCTTCTCCTTGATCTTGGCTGCCTTGCCGCGCAGCTCGCGCAGGTAGTACAGCTTCGCGCGGCGCACATCGCCGCGGGTCACGACCTCGACCTTGTCGACGATCGGGGTGTGCATCGGGAAGGTCCGCTCGACGCCGACGCCGAAGCTGACCTTGCGGACCGTGAAGGTCTCCTGCAGGCCACCACCCTGGCGCCGGATCACGACACCCTGGAACACCTGGACGCGGGACCGGTTGCCTTCGACGACCTTGACGTGCACCTTGACGGTGTCACCGGCCCGGAAGGCGGGGATGTCGTCGCGCTTGCTCGCGTTGTCGAGCTCGTTCAGGACGTTGCTCATCAGGTGTCTCTTCCTCGCGCGTGCCACAGGTCACCCACGAATGCTCGAATGGTGAGGAGTCATAGATGTCGCCGATCGGTGGTCACCCCCTGTGGCAGGAGCACCGAACGGCAACAGCGACCAAGTTTGCCACACCGGCATGGCCGCAACGAAATCAGCGTCGCCGTCGCCGCTTCATCAGGAGCACCAGCTCCACTTTCGCAGTCTGTTGCTCCCTACTTACCTCTCGGTAACCGGTATTCCGGTACAGCTGCAGGTTGCGGTCACTCTCCGCACCCGTGGACAGCTCGTACCGCGTGACCTCGGCGGGCGCGGTCTGCTCCGCGACCCGGAGCAGCTTCTTCCCGATGCCACGGCCCTGCCAATCGGGCGCCACCATCAACCGGCCGATCCGGGCCACCTCGCCTTCTACGACCACCTGGACGGATCCCACGACCCGGGCGCCGACCATCGCCTTCCACACCCCGCCTTGGGCGATCCGCTCGATCGTGCCCGCGAGTTCCTCCTGCAGCGGCGGGATGGTCAGGTCCGCGTATGCCTGGCCCTCGGTCAGGTACGCCGCACGCTGCAGGGTGTTGATCTCCCCGGCGTCGGCCTCGCTCGCGGGCAGCACCTTCGCCAGCAGCGCGGCGTCCTCCTTGCGCTCCACGACGTCGGCCTTGTGACCCACGGTGGCACCCCAGGCCGCCAGGAGATCCGGCCGGCGCTCGGCGGTACGGCGTACGGACTCGTCGTGGCGCCACTTGGCGATCAGCGCGTGGTTGCCCGACAGCAGGACCTCCGGGACCTCGTGGCCGCGCCAGGAGGTGGGCTTCGTGTAGACCGGGTACTCCAGCAGGCCGTCGCCCGAGTGGGACTCCTCGGCCAGGGACTCCGGGTTGCCGATCACACCGGGCAGCAGCCGGGCAATAGCCTCCACCATGACCAGTACTGCGACCTCGCCGCCATTGAGCACGTAGTCCCCGATGGAGACCTCGTCCACCCGCATCCGCTCGGCAGCATGCTCCGCCACCCGCGCGTCGATGCCCTCGTACCGCCCGCAGGCGAAGGTCAGCCAAGGCTCAGCGGCAAGCTCATACGCAAGGGCCTGGGTGAACGGCCTACCAGCAGGCGTCGGCACGATCAGCCGCGGCTGCGAGGGACCATCGGCCGGGGCGACGTCGTCCAGCGCCTCACCCCACGGCTCGGGCTTCATCACCATGCCCGCGCCGCCGCCGTACGGGGTGTCGTCGACGGTCCGGTGGCGGTCATGAGTCCACTCGCGCAGGTCGTGCACCCGAACGTCCAACAGACCGCTCTTGGCCGCCTTGCCGACCAGGCTCACGTCCAGCGCGGCCAGGTACTCCGGGAAGATCGAGACGACGTCCAGCCTCATCAGTCGCCAGCTCCCTGGGCGGGCTCCGTCGCGACCACCTCTGCGCCCTCCGGGTCGAGCAGACCGGGCCGGTCGGCCACTACGACATACTGCGTGGCCAGGTCGATCTCCGGGACCAGTTCCTCAACCAGTGGGACCAGTACTGCGTTGCCGGCCGGGCGGCGGATCTCCAGCAGGTCCTGCGACGGCAGGTGCACCACGTCGATCACCTCGCCCGCTTCCACGCCCTCGGTGGTCCGGACCTTCAGGCCGATCAGCTCGCGGTCGTAGTACTCCTCCGGGTCCTCCGGGCGCTCGTCCTCGTCGATCTCGGCCTGGAGCTCCAGGTTGCGCAAGAGTTCCGCGGCGGTCCGGTCCGGCGCCTCGGCGAACTTCACCAGCAGGCGGCCGCTGTGCCAGCGACTGGCGTCGACCGTGAGGGTGCGCGGGGTCTTCTCGGTCGTGACGAGCTTCGCGCCGTCGGCGAACCGGCGGTCCGGCTCGTCCGTCCGCACATCCAGGCCAACCTCGCCCTTGATCCCGTGGGCCCGGCCGATCCGGCCGACGATCACCAGCACCGCAAGTTCCTACCTTCTGACCGTGAGCCCGCAGCGGGCCCTACTTGAACCGGGCCCGAACGGGGCCCACCTGTTGCACAGTGTCGGTATAGCAGTGAAGGGCCGCACCCAGGGTGTGGGTACGGCCCTTCAGGGACTGTTCGGGCTCAGCGGCGCGGGCGCCGGTTGAACTCGTCGACGAAGTCGATCCGGACCGACGCCTCGGAGCTGAGCGCCCCGACCACGGTACGGATCGCGGTCGCCGTCCGGCCGTTGCGGCCGATCACCTTGCCGATGTCGTCGGGGTGCACGTGCACCTCGAGGGTGCGTCCGCGCCGCAGGTTGCGGGACCGGACGCTGACGTCGTCAGGGTTGTCCACGATGCCTCGGACCAGGTGCTCGAGCGCCTCGGTCTCCATCATGGTCAGGCCTTGGCGTCGTCGGCCGGCGCCTCGGCGGCGGGAGCGTCGGCGGCCGGAGCCTCGTCAGCATTCGCCTCGACCTTGGCGGCCTCGTCCTTGGGAGCCTCGTCCTTGGGAGCCTCGTCCTTGGGAGCCTCGTCCTTGGGAGCCTCGTCCTTGGGGGCGTCGTCCTTGGCGGCGTCGGCCTTCTTCTCGGCCTTCGGCTCAGCCTTCTTGGCGGCGGCCTTCTTGGTCGTGACGGCGTCGGTCTTCACGGTGCCGTGCGCCTCGGCGAGGGCCTCGTTGAAGATCTCCTGCTTGTCACGCTTCGGCTCCTTGACCCGCAGCGGCGCCGGGGCCTCCAGGCCCTTGAACTTCTGCCAGTCACCGCTGGCCTTGAAGATCGCCTCGACGGCCTCGGTCGGCTGCGCGCCGACGCCCAGCCAGTACTGCGCCCGGTCCGACTCGACGTGGATGAACGACGGCTCGGTCTTCGGGTTGTACTTGCCGATCTCCTCGATGGCGCGGCCGTCACGCTTGGTGCGGGCGTCCATCACGACGATGCGGTAGTGCGGCGCACGCTTCTTGCCGATGCGCTTCAAACGGATCTTGACTGCCACGTTTGTGGGGTCTCCCTCGGGATTTCATGTCTGGTTGAGCAGCAACCGGCGTCGTGGGGACAACGAGCAGCCACTCGGATGGGCCGCCATGGGACGTGGAGTTAGAGGGCTGCACGCGATCCAGACGGACTCAGCCCGCCATTCTGCCAGATCCCCCCACCCCGAACCAATTCCACTCCCCCGGGGAGGAGCGAGTGGCGCCCAGTCGTGGATCGAGGGGGCCGGCAAGCGATTACCGGCAACGCGGATCCACGAGTGAGTGACAACTCACCACTTCGCGGCCTCAGGAGCGGAAGGGGGCGAGGTCGGGGAGGTGGTCGACATAGCCGTCGAGGAGCTGGTGGGCGGCCGTGACCGAGTCGATCAGGGGGTGCCAGGCGAAGGCTCGGATGGCGGCGGCTCGGGAGCCGGTCGCGGCGGCTTCGATGGTGGAGCGTTCGACGGCCTTGACAGCGCAGACCAGGCCGGCCTGGTGGTCGGTGAGCTGGGACACGTCCACCGGCCGGGCGCCGTTCGCGTCGACCGTGCACGGGATCTCGACGACGGCGTCGTCATCCAGATGCCGGAGGGTGCCGCGGTTCCGCACGTTGAGGATGAGCGAGGCGCGTTCGTTGTGGGCTATCGCCCGCATCAACGACAGCGCGACCTGCTCATAGCCACCCGCGGACATGTCCCGCTCGTCCCGCTCCCCCGCCTCGGCGACCGCGCGACTCTCGACCATGTACGTCGACTCGCGCTCGGCCCGGGTCTTCTGCCACAGCTCCAGGGCGGCTGACGGGTGCCGGGCGGTCTCCGCGTAGAAGGCGGACTGCTGCTCCAGCAGGAACGTGCCACGCGTCTGCTCGACGGTCTGCACGGCCGCCAAGGTCTCCCGCGCGAAGTAGTAGTAGTGCAGGTACTCGTTCGGGATCGACCCGAGCGAGCGCAGCCACTCCACCCCGAAGAGCCGGCCCTCCTCGAAGTCCGCGAGCGCCGCCGAGTCCGCGAGCAACGCCGGCAGGTGATCGACACCACCCGACTGCAGCCCTCGCAACCAGCCAAGGTGATTCAGCCCCGCGTAGTCGTAGAACACCTGCGACGCGTCCAGCCCGAGGGCCAGCGCGGCCCGTCGCCCGAGCCCGGAGGGAGAGTCGCAGATCCCGATCACCCGGTCGCCCAGGTACGGGATCATCGCCTCGGTCACCATGCCGGCCGGGTTGGTGAAGTTGATGACCCAGGCCTCGGGAGCCACCGCAGCCACCCGCTGGGCGATGGCCGTTGCCACCGGCAACGTGCGCAACCCGTACGCGATGCCGCCCGCGCCGACTGTCTCCTGACCGAGTACGCCGAGGTCGAGCGCGACGCGTTCGTCGATCGTGCGCCCCTCGAGTCCACCCACCCGGATCGCGGAGAAGACGAAGTCCGCACCCCGCAGGGCCTCGTCGAGATCGGTCGTCTCCGTCACCACCGGGGCAGCGCCCGGAGCCAGGTCGGCCTGCTGCCGGAGTACGGAACCGATCGACGCCAGCCGGGAGCGGTCGGTGTCGTAGAGCACGACCGAGGTGATCCGGCCATCGCCGCGATCCCCCAGCAGGGCCTGGTATACGAGCGGCACCCGGAATCCCCCGCCGCCGAGGATGGTCAGTCTCACGTGAGCACCACCTGCACCCCTGCCTCCTCCATCTGCGCCCGGGTCGCCTCGTCGGCGCCGGGCTCGGTCACCACCATTGAAAGCTCGGACGGCTCGCACACCTTGGCGACACCGTGGCCGGGGAACTTGGTCGCGTCGGCCAGCAGCACCACCCGGTCGGCAGCCTTGATCATCGCCCGCTTCACCGGTACCTCGATCATCGTGCTGTCCATCACCCGCCCGTCGGGGCGAATCCCACTGGTCCCGAGGAACAGCCAGTCGACGTGGATCTGCCGCAGGCTCTCCTCGGTCAGGTATCCGACGAGAGACCGGTAGCTGCGCCGGACGAAGCCGCCCAGGATGATCAGTTCGATCTGCTCGTCGTTCTGCAACTCCTCCAGTACGGCGAGGTTGCTCGTCACCACGGTCAACGACCGCCCGTGCAGATGCTGCGCGAGCCGGAGCGCGGTGGTCCCGATGTCGAGCAGCACGGACTGACCGTCGCTGACCAGGGCAGCAGCCCGCCGCGCGATCTTGTCCTTCTCATCGGCCCGTACCGCGCTGACCTCGGCGAAGGGTTCGTCGCCACCATCGACAGCCAGCGCACCGCCGTACACGCGGGTCAGCCGGCCCTGCTCGTGCAACTGCTCGAGGTCGCGCCGGATCGTCGCCTCGCTGACCCCCAGTTGGGCAGCCAGCACCTTCACACCCCCGGCCCCGTCGGCCCGAAGCGCGCGGACGATCTGATCCTGCCGCTGCTTTGGCAACACGGAAAGACCGTATCACGCAAACTACGCCACACTCGATCACAACTCTGCAGGGGTATTGCGTACTTTGCGCATCCGTTCCACACTGTCTGCACGAGTTTGAGCGACCCTGCAGGAGTGTGCTGACCATGAGCGATCGAGACACGCCACTGGACGTGGTCGTGTCCGGCCTGGTGTTCCACGACCTCGTCCTCGGCCTGCCCACCGCACCGCAGCCCGGTACCGAGGTCTGGGCGTCGGACTCGGCCGAGAGCCCGGGCGGGATCGCCAACTTCGCGGTCGCGCTGGCCCGGCTGGGCCTGCGCACCGGACTCGTCGCGGCCTTCGGCGCGGACGACCTCGGCCACCGTCTCTGGGACAAGCTGACCCAGGACGAGGGCATCGATCTGACCCTCTCCCGCAAGCTCGACGGCTGGCAGACCCCCCTCACGGTGGCCCTTGCCTATGACAACGACCGGGCACTGGTCACCCGGGGTACCCCTCCCCCGCTGTCAGCCGACGAGCTTCTCACCACGCCGCCGGCCGCTCGCGCCGTCGCCGCTCACATCGGTCCCTGGCCGAACGAGTGGCTCGCGAAGGCGAAGGCGGCCGGCAGCGTGGTGTTCGCCGACGTCGGCTGGGATCCCTCGGAACAGTGGGACCCGGCTGTGCTCGACCAGCTGGAGCACTGCGACGTGTTCCTGCCGAACGCCGGCGAGGCGATGAGCTACACCCGTACTACGTCCCCGGGCGACGCGCTCGAGCGACTGGCGACCAAGGTCCCGGTAGTCGTCGTGTCAGACGGGGCGAACGGAGCCCTGGCGATGGACGCCCGCACCGGCGAGCGCGTCGCAGTACCGGCTTTCCCAGTCCAGGCGGCGGACACCACCGGGGCGGGTGATGTGTTCGCCGCCGGGTTCATCGCGGCCACGTTGTGGGAGCTGCCACTGGCCGAGCGCGTGCGGTTCGCCGCGCTCACGGCGGCGCTCTCCGTGACCCGGCTCGGTGGCGCCGACGCGGCGCCTCGCTGGGCCGACCTGGCCGCATGGCAGCAGCACCATCCAGAAGATCAATCCCTTGCCGCGCTGATCAGCGCGCACACCGGAAGCGCACCCCAGCGCGACCAGTCAGGAAGGTAGAACCATGGAGCTCTCACGTCGGACGCTGCTCGCCGGGGGCTTCGCAGCCATGCTCGGCAGCACTGTTGTCGGCTGTTCGTCCAGCATGGACACGGGATCGACCAAGAAGAACGCCACCGGCAACATCGCGCTGTGGTGCTGGCCGGGCGGCCTGGGCAAGACGGTCCTGGACGACACCATCGCGCACTTCCCCGACCAGCACATCAAGTACTCCGAGATCGGCGGCGACTTCAAGCAGAAGCTGGTCACCACTCTCAACGGCGGCACCAGCATCCCCGACATCACCGGCGTGAAGGGTGAGGACATCGCCTCGCTGCTGCCGCAGGCCGACCGCTTCGTCGACCTGAAGACGATCGGCGCCGACTCCTTCCTGGGCGACTACCTGGGGTGGAAGGTCAAGCAGGCCACCACGCTGGACGGCAAGGTGATCGGCATCCCGATCGACATCGGCCCGACCGCGCTGTTCTACCGCGAGGACGTCTTCACCGTCGGCGGGCTGCCTGGTGATCCCGCCAAGGTGGCCGAGCAGCTGAAGACCTGGGACGACTTCCTGGCCGCCGGGCTGGAGCTGAAGAAGTCCAACCCGAAGGCGCTGATCGTTGCCGACGCCACCGACATGTACGGCACGATCGTCAACCAGGGCACCGAGCGCTACATCGACAAGGACAACAAGTTCATCGGCGACCAGGACCACATCCGGAAGGCCTGGGACACCGCGGTGAAGGCGATCACCACCGGCGTCGACGGCAAGACGCTCGGCGGTACGCCGGACTGGAACGCCGGCCTCGACCAGGGCACGGTGCCGACCGTGACCGGCGCGGCCTGGGTCGCCCTGGACATCAAGGCCGCCTGCAAGACCAGCGTCGGGAAGTGGCGGGTCGCCCCGACCCCGAGCGGCCCGGCGAACTTCGGCGGCTCGTTCCTGACCATCACCAAGAACGCCGCCGATCCGGCCGCCGCGCTCGAGGTGATCAAGTACATGCTCAGCGCGGACAACCAGGCCAAGGCCTTCGCCGACGCGCAGATCTTCCCGTCCGCCCCGGCGGCCTACGACAAGCCCCAGCTGAAGGCGGCGGACCCGTTCTTCGGCGGCCAAGTGCCGATCGAGGTCTTCGGGCCGGCCGCGAAGGACATCCCGATCGCGTACGAGGCGCCGCTCGACACCGCGGTCGCCGCGCCGTTCACCGACGGCCTGAAGCTGGTCCAGGCGGGCAAGAAGGCGTCGGACGCGGCCTGGGCTGAGGCCGTCTCGAAGGCGAAGCAGATCGGCAAGCGTCAGGGCGTGCAGTGACCCTGACCGCGACCGCGCCACCCAGGACGACCAGTACTGCGAAGCCCGGGCGCAGGCGGAGCATCTGGTCGTACTGGCGGTTCTATCTGGCGCTGTCGCCGTTCTACCTGATCTTCCTGGTGTTCGGGCTGTACCCGGTCGCGTCGACGATCCTGCTCGCTTTCCAGAAGTGGGACGGGCTCGGCGCGCGGCAACTGGTGGGGCTGCAGAACTTCCGGTTCCTGCTGGAGGACAGCACGTTCTGGTTGTCCCTGTGGAACACGGTCGTGCTGTTCGCGATGTCGACCGTGCCGACGCTGGCGATCGCGATGGTGCTGGCCGTGATGCTGCACTCGGCGGTGCGGCTGAAGGGCGTGTACCGGATCGCCTACTTCATCCCGAACATCACCTCGCTGGTGGCGGCGGCGATCTTCTTCGCCGCCGTCTTCAGCACCAACTTCGGGCTGATCAACGCCGGGCTGCGCGCGCTCGGGCTGCCCACCGAGGACTGGCTCGGGCAGCCGTGGGGGATCAAGATCGCGATCTCCACGATGATCGTGTGGCAGTGGACCGGCTACAACACGATCATCTACCTGGCCGGACTGCAGGCGATCCCCACCGAGCAGTACGAGGCGGCCAAGGTCGACGGGGCCGGGCCGTTCCGGACCTTCTTCTCGATCACGCTGCCGCAGTTGCGCCCGGTGGTGCTCTTCACGGTGATCATGTCGACCATCGGCGGCCTGCAGACCTTCACCGAACCGCAGGTGATGGTCGGCAACAGCGGCGGCACCGGCCAGAGCGGGCTCACCGTGGTCATGTACTTCTACAACCAGGCCTTCGGCGCCAACGACTACGGCTACGCCGCGGCCATTGCCCTGAGCATCTTCATGCTGGTGCTGCTGTTCACCGCGATCAACTGGAAACTGCTCGGCGGAAGGGGCAGACAATGACCGCCGTCACTCAGACAGCGCCGGCCGGCAACGAGCAGCCGGTGCAGAGCCGACCTTCGAAGCATCGGCCGGTGAAGTGGCGCGGGCTGCTGCTGCACGCGTTGCTGGCGATCGCCGGGCTGCTCTGCCTGTTCCCGTTCTTCTGGACGCTGGTGATGGCGACCAACACGACGGCCGACATCTACCGGTTCCCGCCGAAGTTCACCTTCGGCTCGCAGTTCGACGACAACGTCCGCGAGGTGCTCGCGAACGTGGCGTTCTTCCAGTCGATGGGCAACACCGCGATCGTGGCCGTCTCGACCACCCTGCTGGTGCTGTTCTTCGACTCGCTGGCCGCCTTCACCTTCGCCAAGTTCCGGTTCCCCGGCCGGAACGCGCTGTTCGTGATCCTGCTCGCGACGATGCTGCTGCCTGCCCAGCTCGGCGCGGTACCGCAGTTCCAGACGATGGCGGCGTTCGGCTGGGTCGGGTCACTGAAGGCGCTGGTGATCCCGGCCGCGGCCAATGCCTTCGGCATCTTCTGGCTGCGGCAGTACTTCCAGAACTCGATCCACGACGAACTGGTCGAGGCCGCCACGCTGGACGGGTGCGGCTTCCTCGGGGTCTACCGGCACGTGGCGCTGCCGTCGGCCCGGCCGGCGCTGGCGTTCCTCGGGATCTTCACCTTCGTCGCCTCGTGGAACGACTACTTCTGGCCGTTGATCGTGCTGACCAACCCCGATCACCTGACCCTGCAGGTGGCGTTGTCGTCGCTGAACCGCAGCCACGGCGTCGACTACAGCATGGTGATGACCGGTGCTCTGATGGCGATGGTGCCGCTGATCGTGGTCTTCATCATCTTCGCGCGTCAGTTCATCAAGGGAGCCACCGAAGGCGCCATCCGCGGCTGATCCGTCAGCGCCGGTTGATACGGGTGTAGAGCTGATCGGCGCCGGGGCCGGTCAGCTCGTCCCGCTCGACCGGCCGCCCGTTCAGCACCCGCAGCACGGCCTCGCCGGAGGCGTGCACGTCCTGGCCGTCGCCCGAGGACCAGTCGTAGCCGTCGGCAACCAGTCGCAGACCGTCGAGTCTCTTCCGAGCGCTGCCGCCGACCGAGATCGTCATCGGCCACTTGGTCGTCATGGAGAAGTCCGCCACGATCCGGAAAGCTTCGGCAGGCACCGGTCGTGGCCGTCCCAGCGGGAGCCGGATGTCGAGGGCATGGACGACGGCGTCGACCAGCACCGCATCCATCGGCACTCCCACCGGCTTCGCCCCGTTCGCGGCGTTCGCGCGCAACTGGTCCAGGATCGCAGCCGGCCCGCGGTGCGCCCAGCGCACCGCCATCTCGGCGCTTGCCTTGTTCAACCGGAACCCCGACCTGGCCAGCGACGCCAACGTCTCGGTCACCGGCATGGCCGGCGCCCAGGCGAGGTGCGCCGCGACGGCCTGCACCGTCCAGGCGCCGCACAGGGATCGGGTCTCCCACTCGGCAGGTTCGAGAGTCTCGAGGAACTCGATCAGCGCCAGCCGCTCCGCACGGATCAGTGACTGCAGTTCAGCCATGGCCGGAGTGTGACACGACTTCCCTCTACCCAGGTAGAGCCCGGAAGCTGGCCGAGCTAGCCGGTAGGGTGCGGAACCGGTAGCGGCAGGGCAACGTCGGAGGGGGCGTCATGGTTGGCAAACGAGGGCGCGTGATCGGCCGGATCGCACCGGGAATCGTCGGCGAGGTGATGCTGCCGGTCCGCGGTGCCACCGAGGCCTTCTACGCTTACCCCGCGGCCGACGAGGTGATCGAGGTGGGCACACCGATCGTGGTGGTCGAGTTCGATCCACCCCGCACGGTCTACGTCGCCCGCGCCATCTGATCTCCGCCCTTCACCCTACTGTTCCACGTTCCCTGGAGGGGAAATGCTCTGGACGTACCTGATCATCGGCGCCGTCGCGCTGGTGGTCCTCCTGATCCTGTTCCGGATGGTCTGGCGGGTGGCGGAGCCGAACGAGGCCCTGATCATCTCCGGGCTCGGCGCGCACTCCAGCCAGGAGCAGATCAACGAGACCCTCGGCTTCAAGATCGTGGTCGGCCGCGGTACCGCGGTACTGCCCGGCTTCCAGACCGTACGGCGCCTGCCGCTCGACATCCGGGCGACTCCGTTGACGGTCACCTGTGTCTCCAGCCAGGGAATTCCCCTGCACATCAAGGGAGTCACGGCGTACAAGGTCGGCGACGACTACGGCTCGATCGCGAACGCGGCCCGGCGGTTCCTGGAGCAGAGCGACGAGCAGGTGATGGGCACCATCCACGAGTTGTTCGCGGGCCACCTGCGCGCGATCGTCGGCTCCACCACGGTCGAGGAGATGCTGCACGACCGGGAGACGCTGACCACGAACATCCGCGGCTCGCTGGCCGGCGACATGGAGAAGCTCGGCCTGGTGGTCGACTCGCTGCAGATCCAGGAGATCGACGACGAGTCCGGCTACATCAAGAACCTCGGCCGTCCGCAGGCCGCCGCCGTCGAGGCGGCCGCCCGGATCGCGCAGGCCGAGCGGGACCGCGAGGCCACCGAGCGCGAGCAGGTCGCCGCCGCGGCCAAGGCCGCCGCAGTAAGGCAGAGCTCGATCGCGCAGGCCGGCTACCAGGCCGAGGTCGACCAGGCGAACTCGAAGGCGTCGCAGTCCGGCCCGCTGGCCGAGGCACTCGCCCGCCAGGAGGTAGTGGTAGCCGAGACCGAGACCGCGAAGCTGAATGCCTCGCTGGCCGAGAAGCAGTTGGAGTCGTCGGTGCTGAAGCCGGCCGACGCCGAGGCGTACAAGCAGCGCACGCTGGCCCAGGCCGCCCGCGACGCGCAGATCGCGGCCGCCGAGGCCCAGGCCCGCGAGGTCACCCTGCGCGGTGAGGCGCAGGCGAAGGCGACCGAGCTGAACGGTAAGGCCGAGGCGCTCGCGGTCCAGGCGAAGGCGATGGCGGAGGCGGCCGGTATCAAGGCGCGCGCCGAGGCGCTGGCCACGAACACCGACGCGGTCGTCGCGCAGCAGCTGGCCGAGGCCTACCCGGAGATCGTCCGCGCGGCCGCGAGCTCGTTCGAGAAGGTCGGCAACATGGTGGTGCTGAACGGTGCCCAGGGCATCGAGGACACCCTGGTCAAGACGATCACGATGGGCGGCTCCGGCTTCGCCCTGGCCAAGCAGCTGATCGACTCGCTCGGCAGCAACGGCAAGACCCCGACCCTCGAGGCCGTACCGAACGAGGACGCGCGGGCCTGACGCCCTGTTCTGGGAAGCCTTTCGACCACAAGTTAATCACTAACGATTCACCCAGATGATCAGTTCCTAAGTCACGGAAGCTGCGCTAGCTTGAGTGCCATCACTCCAAGCGTCACGGGCTTCACCATCCGTGACCGGTCGCCACGAAGGACTGATCATCGTGCCGCTCAGACGATTCATCGCTGTCCTGGCCTCGCTTCTCGTCGGTGCCGCCACTTTGGTGGCGGTACCGACCGAGGCGCAGGCCGCGCCGAACTTCAAGGCCCCGTTCCCCTGTGGCCAACGCTGGACCTACAGCCACCACTCGGCCGAGGTCCGTCGCGCTCTCGACTTCGTCCGCGCCGACGGCGGAACCACCAACGGAACGCCGGTACTCGCGTCCGCCGCGGGTACGGCGTACCGGTTCTCGCAGCCCAGCGGCGCCGGCAACTACATCGCCATCGAGCACGGTGGCGGCTGGAAGACCTACTACTTCCACCTCTCCTCGTACTCCGTTGCCAACGGCGCCCAAGTCGCGCAGGGGCAGCAGATCGGCGTCACCGGCAGCACCGGCAACTCGTCCGGCCCGCACATCCACTACGAGCAACTGCTCAACGGCGTCGGCCAGAACATCGTCATCAACGGCTCCGGCCTGCCCTATCCGGGCTCGTACAACCAGTACTACCTGACCAGCGACAACGGCTGTGGCGGCGGCACCGGTGGCGCCTTCATGACCTGGGGTTCGGGCATCCGGGTCCGGGCCGATGCCCGGCTGAACGCGGCCGTCGTGACCACGCTGGCCGGGCCGACCTCGGTCTGGGTGACCTGCCAGAAGCAGGGCGACACCGTGACGGCCGAGGGCTACACGAACAACTGGTGGTCCAAGCTGCGCGACCAGGGCGGCTTCATCACCAACATCTACATCGACCATCCAGCGGCGCAACTCCCAGGAGTCCCCGTCTGCTGACCTGACCTCCACTGCTGCAGTTGCCCCAGCCACCCGAGGTGACTCCCTGGGCCTGGTCGCCGGTGATGAACGAACCACCCGAGTCGCCGGCCCTTCGAGACCTTGTTGACGAAGGCATCGACCGCTAGGGATCGCTTGCCTGCTTGGATGTTGAACCACGACGCTGTGGCGGCCGCGGACTCGGCTTTGAGCCGAGCTCGCTACAAGCACAGCAGCTAGGTCAGAGCTGCGGCGCTGACCCAGAGCGGTCAGAGTCCGAGGTGGGCCAGGACGGCGAGGACTCGGCGATGACCGGAGTCCGTCGGGGGCAGGTCGAGCTTGAGGAAGACGTTGCCGACGTGTTTGTGCACCGCGCCTTCGCTGATCACCAGCTTCTCGGCGATCGCGGCGTTGCCGAGGCCCTCTGCCATCAGGGCGAGCACCTCGTGCTCGCGGGGCGTCAGCCGTTCCAGCGGGTTGCTCCGCTTCACCATCAACTGGCTGACCACCTCGGGATCCAGCACGGTCCCCCCGGCCGCGACCCGGCGTACGGCCTCCAGGAACTCGTCGACGCGGGACACCCGGTCCTTGAGCAGATAGCCGACGCCTTCGCTCCCCGCGGCCAGGAGTTCCGCGGCGTACACCTCCTCGACGTACTGCGAGAAGACGAGGACGGGGAGTCCCGGGCGGACCCGGCGGGCCTCGATGGCGGCGCGGAGGCCCTCGTCGGTGAAGGTGGGCGGCAGGCGTACGTCGACCACCGTGATGTCGGGGTCGTGCTCCGCGACGGCCTTGGCGAACTCATCCGCGTCGCCGGCGACGGCTACCACCTCGAAGCCGGAGTTGTTCAGCAGCAGGCCGAGGCCCTCGGCGAGGATCGGGTTGTCCTCGAGGATCACTACTCGCACGGCAGGATCACCTCGACTGTCGTAGGTCCACCGATGGGGCTGCGCAGTTCCATGTGCCCATCGATCGCCTCCACGCGGTGCAGCATGCCATACAGGCCGCTCCCCCGGCCCAGCAGGTCCGACTGCTCGCCGACGCGGGCTCCCCCGATGCCGTCATCCGTAACCGCCAGGTAGAGCTCCGAACCCCGCCGCTCCAGCAGTACGTCGACGTGGCCGGCCGCCGAGTGCTTGGTGATGTTGGTGAGGGACTCGGCCACGACGAAGTACGCAGCGGCCTCTACTGCGGCAGGGACAGCGCCCAGGTCGCCGACGCGGAGTTCGACGGGGATTGGGCAGCGGGCGCACAGTGCGGACACCGCGCCGGTCAAACCGCGGTCTGCGAGGATCGGCGGGTACATGGTTCGCAGAACGCCACGTAGCTCGGTCATGGCCTGCTCGGCGCCGTCCCGGGCATCGTCGAGGAGCTTGGCGGCCTTCTCCGGATCCTCGGCCATCGTCTGCTTGGCAATACCGATCCGCATGGCCAGCGAGACCAACTGGGCCTGGGTTCCGTCGTGGAGGTCGCGCTCGATCCGTCTCAGTTCGGCGCCGTGGGAGTCCACCGCGCCGGCCCTGCTACGGGTGAGCTCCTCGACTCGCTGGGAAAGCCTGGCTGTCTCCAGCTCGCCTGCACTGGGTGCCAGCAGGCTACGGAAGCCGCGAGCATGTGCTGAGGCTAAGGCAGGAGCAACCCAGCCCATGACGGCCAGGCCGACAATCACTTGGAGCGGGCCGAGGATGAGGGCGTCGAGCCAGCTGTCGACGTCGAGGCCCATCAGCGAGAACTGCCCCGGCGCCAGCTCCCACAGCACCATCCCGACGAGTGCCGCGGGCACCGCGAAGATGGCGGTGATCGCGATAATGAGCTCCGGGATGGCCACGAGCGCCATCAGCAACAGCCGCAGGCTGCGCCGGAAGGACCGGTCGCGGACCAGCGTCACCACGTCGCCGGGCCTGCGCTTGGCGGCCTTCGGCAGCGGCGGCTCCGCCGGCAGCCCGAGGTACTTCGTGGCCTTGGCCCGCTCGCTGTTCGCCAGCTGCACCAGCCCCGCGGTGATGCCGGGGATCGCCCAGCTCAGCAGCAGGCTGATCGGGATCGCCGCCAACAGGGTGATGCCGATCAGGTACCTGACCAGCAGGTACAGGCAGGCCGGCCATCCCCGGTCGAGGATCTTCGTGAGCATCGCTGGAGCCTCTCCGTCGTCGTCACCATGATCCTCCGACAACGGACCCTCCACCGTCGGTACAGCAGGCTCTACTCTTCACCGGGCGCCTACTGGATCGTACGACTTCAGAGAGCAGGTCCGGGGTCCATGACGGCCCGGACCTGCCTGTCCCTCCTGCTAACAGATAGGCACGCCTGGGAGCTGGGCGGCCGGGTGGTCGATGTAGATGTTGGTCATGTAGCCGCCCTGGTCACGCAGCTTCGACCACCAGTTGCTGGTGGTGCCTTCAGCCGTCACCGGGTCGCCCTGCTTCTGGCAGATGACGAAGACCTGGGTCGGGCCGGGCAGCGTGGTGACGATCGAGGCGGTCAGCTTCGCGTCCGACCGGACCCGTACGCCGCTGCCGTAGGTGGTGAAGTTGTACGTCGGCGGGTTCGGGCTGCCGCCGTTGACCAGCTGCATGTAGTAGGTCCAGTTCCAGTTGGGGCCTGGATCGGTGTGGTCGTTGCCGGGCACCTCGGAGTGACCCTTGATGTGCGCGCGGTCCTTCGGGATGCCGCGGCGCTCGGCGATGTTCCTGGTCAGCGCGGCGGACGCGCGGTACATCGCGTCGGTGAACCACGACGGCTGGTCGACGAAGCCCTCGTGCTCGATCCCGACCGAGTACGGGTTGGCGTCCCGGGCGTGCCAGGCGGTGTCCTTCTCGGCCACCATCTGGGTGATCTGCCCGTCGCTGGACCGGACCACGTAGTGCGCGCTGACCTGCGCGGACGGGTTCTTGAACCAGCTGATGGTGCCGGCGTACGACCCCTGGGTCACGTGGATGACGATCGTGCTGATCGCCGCGGTCCGGCCGACCCGGTAGTTGCAGGTGCAGGCAGCGTTCCAGATCGCGCCCGGGTAGTCGGCCGCCTGGATCGAGGCCGGCGTCCGGGTGCCGAGCGGGGCCACCTTCTCGTACGCGCCCCGCTGCGGCTGCACCGGCTTCGGGTCGGTGGTGACCCCTTCGGCCCCGACTCCGGCGCCGATGATCTTGTAGACCTCGTCTGTGTAGAGCCGGCCGGTCGGAGCGTCGGCGGAGTGCGAGTACTTGGCGATCACGGTGTACCACTTGGCCAGGTCCTGGCGAGCGGATCCCGCCAGTCCGGTCTGGTCGGCGTACGAGTCGAGTACGGCGGCGGCGCCGGTGATGTTCGCCGTGGAGTCCTTGGCGAGTTGCTCGACCGGCAACCCGGTCAGCTTGTTCGCCTCGGACATGGTCGGGTTCTGAGGGTTGCTGGCCAGGTGCATCACGCCATAGCCGTTGGACTGGCTGGGCCGGCCGTCGTGGCCGTCGAGGTGCGACTCGGCGTACCCGATGCCGACCAGCACCTCACGGGGTACGTCGTAGGAGTCGGCGGCAGCCTGGAACGCCTTGGCGAGTTCGCCAGGCACAGCCGAACCGGTCGAGCCGGCCGATTCCGATGGTGGGGCGGCGTTGCTGGGGAGCGCTCCGCTCAACGCGATCGCTCCGGCGGCTGCGGCGGCCAGCACCGCGGTCATTCTGGGCACTCTTCTGGGCACTCGGGCGGTCTTACCCATGAGGGTTCGTTCCTTCCCTTGCGACGTCCGCCGCGCCTCCCGCGGCGTCCGTCCCACCGAGGGGCGTCGGCGGGTGCAGCTCACGCTAGGGCAATATCTTCCGCCCGGACCAGTAGTTACGTGAATATTTCCCGTCACAATCCGGAATTGTTCGCTCACTCTGGAGTGATGATGCCACCCAGCTGGGATCAGGGCGCGAGGACGCGGCCGCGGAGCACGATGTGTGTCGGGTGAGAGAGGACAGCCGGATTCTTGCGGGGGTCTTCGGGGTAGACGACGAGGTCGGCGGAGGTGCCGGGGAGGAGTTCGCCGGGGACGCCGAGCCACTCGCGGGCTGACCAGGAGCCGGCCGCGAGAGCTTGCTCGCCGTTCAGGCCGATGGTGGTGAGGGCCTGGATCTCCTCGGCGATCAGGCCGTGCCCGAGGACGCCCCCCGCGTCCGTGCCCGCGAAGACCGGAACTCCGGCCTCCACCGCCGAGCGCAGGGTGTCCTGGCGGCGGTTGTACAGGTCGCGCATGTGGTCGGCGTACACGGGGAACTTGGCCGCGGCCTGGTCGGCGTACGCCGGGAAGTTCTCGAGCTGGATGATCGTCGGGACCACGGCGACGCCGTTCGCCGCCATCTGGTCGAGCATGTCGGGCAGCAACCCGGTGCCGTGCTCGATGCAGTCGATGCCGGCGGCAAGGAGATCCGGCAGGGCGTGCTCGCCGAAGACGTGCGCGGTGACCCTGGCGCCGAGTTCGTGGGCCCGGGCGATCGCGGCGTTCAACGCGTCGGCCGGCCAGCACGGGGTCAGGTCGCCCGCGTCCCGGTCGATCCAGTCGCCGACCAGCTTGACCCACCCGTCACCCCGGCGAGCCTCCTGCTCGACGTACGCGACCAGTTCCTCCGGCTCGATCTCCCAGCCGTAGTTGCGGATGTACCGCTTCGAGCGGGCGATGTGCCTGCCTGCGCGGATGATCTTCGGGAGGTCCTCGCGGTCGTCGATCCAGCGGGTGTCGGCGGCGGACCCGGCGTCGCGGACCAGCAGCGCGCCGGCGCTCCGGTCTGCAATCGCCTGCTGCTCCTGCACGTCGCGGTCGACGGCGCCGCGCTGGTCGAGGCCGATGTGGCAGTGGGCGTCCACCAGGCCGGGCACGATCCAGCCGCCGGTACTGACGGTGGTGACGTCAGCAGCGGCGGGCCGGTCGATGACCAGCCCGCCGCTGAGGTGGATCTCCTGCTGCTCCCCGGCCGGCAGGACCGTGCCGGCGAGCCGTAGTACACCGGTTTCGGTCATACCGCCGACCGTAACCGTAGAGGCCTTAGCCGTGCGAGCCGCTGCCCTGGCTGCAGGGAGTGGGGTTCGTCTCGGCCGCGCACGGCGAGCCGAACGGGGTGTCCGACGGCGTCGGGGTCGCCGTGGGAGTCGGGGTCGGGGTGGGCGGGGGTGTCGGCGTCGGGGTGTCCGACGGCGTCGGAGTCGGCGTCGGCTTGTCCGTCGGTGGACGCGTCGGCCGGGTCGTCGGGCGCGTCGGTGTGTCGATCGGGTCCGGCAGGGTCGGCTTCGTCGCGGACACGCTCGGCTTCGCCGTCGGCGACGCCTTGTCGTCCGATACCTCCGGCACCGCCCGCGGGTCGGTCTTGCGGTCGGCGTTCCCGATCATCTTCGGCGCGGCCAGGTTGCCCTTCGCGTTCGGCACCAGGACGGCGCTCTTGCTGTAGACGCGCATCCAGCGCAGCACGGTGGCGACGAAGTCCTTGGAGTGCTGGTAGCGCAGCAAGGAGGCGACCAGGTCGCGCGGGCGCTTCAGGTCGTCGCCCTCGGAGCACAGGTAGACCGCGACGGTGGTGACGGCGTCGTACACGTTGTTCGGGTTGCGGAAGCCGTCGCCGTTGCCGTCGGCCCCGAACTCCTCCCAGACGCCCGGGATGATCTGCATCGGGCCGACCGCACGGTCCCAGGTCAGCTCGCCGTCGTAGCGGCCCTTGTCGGTGTCCTTGACCCGGCCGGTCTCGCCGCGGCCGTTGAGCACCGGGCCGAGGATCCTCCCGCGGGTGGTGCCTGCCACGTCGACCTTGCCGCCGCTGGCGTGCGCGGATTCGACCTTGCCGATCCCGGCCAGCAGCGGCCAGGTGAGCCCGCAGTTGGGGCGGACCACAGCGAGATTCGCGGTGGCACGGCGGTAGGCGGGGAAGACCCCGCGGGGGATGCCGTTGACGGCACCGGGCCGGGCCGGCCGGACGACGGACCTGCCGTCGGTCGCTCCCTGGACGGGCACGTCCGCTCGGGCAGGCTTGTCAGATCCGATCCGGCCGTCCACTCCGGGACGCTGCGGGACGATCATGGTCAGTTCGTCGAATTCACCGCTGTTCAGACCGGCTCCAGGCGATGGGGCGACCGGGCTGTCCGCCGCGAGCTGGCCGGAGGCACCGGCTCCGCCCGAGGCGACTGTCACGATGGCCCCCACCAGGAGGGGGGCCGTGCACAGTGAAGCGATGATGATTTTGACCCGACGGTTTCCACTACGGGTTAGGCGCATAGTTCCCCCAACGACCCATGCGCCGGAAAGTTACCGAAGGGCGACGGAAAGTTACCTGAGCTGATAGCCCACGGTGTGGCAAACCGTCACAAATCCGCTGGTACGACGCTCAGCCGCCGGCCACGGGCGACTCGTCCAGCATCCGGACAAGCGGATTTCTTAACACTCCAGGGGCTCTTCCGGTCCCGTTTCCCGCTTCTGGGAGCCAGTCGCCGCCGTCAGGAGCCAGGTGCAGCCGTCGTCTCCGGGGCAGCCGTCGGCGCCGGGGTGCACGTCGGGTTCGGCGCCGGGGGCTCCGTCGGCGCGGGAGTCGCCGTCGGCTCGCACTCCGGCGTGTTCGTGGGCGGAGTGGTCGGAGGCGTCGTCGGGGGCGTGGTGGGCGGGGTGGTCGGCGGCGTCGTGGGAGGCGTCGTCGGAGGTGTCGTGGGCGGAGTGGTCGGCGGCGTCGTGGGAGGCGTCGTCGGAGGCGTGGTGGGCGGGGTCGTCGGCGGCGACGTCGGAGGCGTGGTCGGCGGGCTCGTTGGAGGCGTCGTCGGCGTGTTCTGCGTCGGCGTCGGAGTCGTCGGCCTGGGCGTCGTCGGGCGCGGAGTCGTCGGCCTCGGGGTGGTCGGCCGCGGCGACGTCGGGGTCGTCGCGGTCGGCTGGACCGAGGGCCTCGGGGTGGTGGTGTTCGGAATCTGCGTCGGGTCGTCGTCGTGCTGGACGTTGCCCTGGTTGTCCGACGGCGGGGCGATCGGGGTGGTGTCGTCCGGCACGGTCACCGTGGACTTGCTGTACGACTGCATCCAGCGCAGCACCGTGGACACGTAGTCCATCGAGTGGTTGTACCTGAGCACCGCCTGCACCAGGCCCTGCGGATCGCGGAGGTTCGCGCCATTGGAGCAGAGGTAGTCCCCCGCCGCCCGCGCCGCGTCGAAGACGTTGTGCGGGTCCTTGACCCCGTCGCCGTTCCCGTCAGCCCCGAACGTGTTCCAGGTCCCCGGGATGAACTGCATCGGGCCGACCGCCCGGTCCCAGCGGCTGTCCCCGTCGTACTGGCCCTGGTCCGTGTCGCTGATCGCGGCCATTCCCGGGCCGCCGTCGAGCACCGGGCCGAGGATCTTGCCGCGGGTCAGGCCGGCGGCGTCCACCCGGCCGCCGCTGGCGTGGGCGGACTCGACCTTGCCGATACCGGCGAGCAGCGGCCAGGTGATGCCGCAGCCGGGCTTGGCGACGGCCAGATCATTGGCAGCCTTCTGGTACGCCGCGAGCACGGTGCCCGGGATCCCGGAGGCATCCCCGACGACTCCGACGACCGGCGGCACCTTGCTTTCGGTCGCGCCGGTGACCGGGACCTCGATCTGGGACTTCTTCTCAGTGGCGACGCTGCCGTCGACACCGGGCTGGTTCGGCACGTCGTCGGCCAGGTCGTCGAAGACCGCGTCCTGCCGCGGCTGGCTCAGGGCGTGCGCGTCCACGATGAACGTGCTCGACGTGACCCCGCCGGTGACGAACACGGCGATCAGCGCGGCCGGGGGCGCAAGACAGACACCAGCGGCGGTGAGCTTCCCCCGCCAGGTGTCCAGGTTGCTGAACTGCTGCCTCATCGAACCGTCCCTCGACGTATTCCGCAGTATTTCAAACTTCGGGCGTAGGCACGATCTTAGTCGTCACGGGGCTACGGACAACCGGTGACGGTGAGTCAGCTACCGCTGAGCGGCAGATTCGGTCACTCGGTCACTTACCGTCCTTGCCGTCGAGCAGGTTCTTGAGCGCGTCGGGCAGTTCGAAGTCGCCGCCGGCGGCACCGCCGCCGAACGCGGCCGGGAGCTGCCCCGGCTGCGGCTGCGCGGGCTGACCGCCGCCACCGGCCCGCTTGGCCGGGTTGCCGGAGCCACGCTTGGCCTTGCCCTTCTTGGCCTGCTGCTTGGCCTTCTTGCCGCCACCCATACCCGGCATACCAGGCATCCCCGGCATTCCGGGCATTCCGGGCATGCCCTTGCCGGACGCCATCGCGGACATCATCTTGCGGGCCTCGAAGAACCGCTCGACCAGGCCGCTCACGGTGGCCACCTCGGTACCCGAGCCGCTCGCGATCCGGAGCCGGCGGGAGCCGTTGATGATGTTCGGATCGGCCCGCTCGGCCGGCGTCATCGAGTGGATGACCGCCTCGATCCGGTCGATCTCGCGCTCGTCGAAGTTCTCCAGCTGGTCCTTGAACTGGGCCGCGCCGGGCAGCATGCCGAAGATCTTGGTCAGCGGGCCCATCTTGCGGACCGACTGCATCTGGGCGAGGAAGTCGTCCAGGGTGAAGTCCTTGCCGCCCTTCTTCTGCAGCTTGGCGGCGGTCTTGGCCGCCTCCTCCGCGTCGAAAGACTGCTCGGCCTTCTCGATCAGGCTCATCACGTCGCCCATACCGAGGATGCGCGACGCCATCCGGTCGGGGTGGAAGACGTCGAAGTCCTCGAGCTTCTCGCCGTTCGAGGCGAACATCACCTGGCGGCCGGTGACCTGCGCGATCGACAGCGCGGCCCCACCGCGGGCGTCACCGTCGAGCTTGGACAGCACCACGCCGTCGAAGCCGACGCCGTCGAGGAATGCCTGCGCGGTGTTCACCGCGTCCTGGCCGATCATCGCGTCGACGACGAACAGGATCTCGTCCGGGGTGACCGCGTCCCGGATGTCCGCGGCCTGCTTCATCAGCACCTCGTCGACACCCAGCCGGCCGGCCGTGTCGACGATCACCACGCTGTGCTGCTTGGTCCGCGCCTCGTCCATCGCCTGCCGCGCGACCTCGACCGGGTCGCCGACACCGTTGCCCGGCTCGGGCGCGAACACCGGTACGCCGGCTCGCTCGCCCACCACCTGCAGCTGGGTGACCGCGTTCGGCCGCTGCAGGTCGGCGGCGACCAGCATCGGCGTCTGGTGCCTCGTCTCCTTGAGCCACTTGGCCAGCTTCCCGGCCAGGGTGGTCTTACCAGCACCCTGCAGACCGGCCAGCATGATCACCGTCGGCGGCCGCTTGGCCATCCGCAGCTCGCGGGTCTCGCCACCGAGGATCTTGACCAGTTCCTCGTTGACGATCTTGATCACCTGCTGCGCCGGGTTCAGCCCGCCGCGCACCTCGGCCCCGCTGGCCCGCTCCTTGACCGCGGCGATGAACTCCCTCACCACCGGCAGCGCGACATCGGCCTCCAGCAGCGCGATCCGGATCTCCCGGGCGGTCGCGTCGATGTCGGCATCGGTCAGCTTGCCCTTGCCGCGCAGATTCTTGAACGTGGCGGCAAGGCGATCGGAAAGGGTGTCGAACACGAAACAGTCCGTTTCATTCGGTGGAGCAGGCCGGTACGCACCCACAGGCACGCAACTCAGCGAGTCTACCGGCCGCAGTACCACCCCACCCGCCCCGGCGTCCCGCAGACAACCCCCACCCTCCCCACTACCCTCTGCCCCAGCAGAAGATCCACTCTCACCGGGGGCGACGGCCAATGGACAGCGCAGAGTTCAACCGACGCTACTTCGACGCGTTCAACACACTCGGAACCCGCCTGATGACAGATCTCCTGCAGACCCAGCGCGACCTACAGGCCCTGGCGAAGACCCTCCCAGACGAGGCAGCCCGCCTGGACGCTGAGGAGAAGGTGCACGAACTGCCGACCTACCTGCAACCAATGTTCGATCCAATGACCCTGGATCGCCGCGAGGCCGAACTAGTCCTAGACGCCGCGGACCACACCACCGGAACCAAAGAGGAGCGACTTGCGGCGATCGACGCCACCCGGAAGAAGATCTGGGCGATCGCCGACCGCGCCGGCGAAGACGCCCACCAGATCCGCTACATGACCCGCCGCCTCGACACCGCCGAAACAGACATCCTCGACAGCAACTACCTCCCCTGGAATGACGACTACGACCAGGGCGACCCGCATCCGTAAGCCGCCGAGCGGCTCTGCCCGTTCGTGACAGTGACCTGTGGATACTCGCGAACGGAGGAGCCTGCGGGCGGATATCGTTGCGGGTGTCTGTACGGACGGTGACCAAGGAGGTGTGATGGACGACGGCAAGGTCGACCTCGCTGTGTTCAACCGTGCCTTCGCGCGCGCCCGGGATCGGGTGCAAAGTGGAGAGGGCGCCGATATCGAGGCCGAGCAGGCGGCGCTTCAGGCGCTTGTTCCGGCGAACGCCTCGGAGCACGATCGCGGATGGACCGGCCGGTTGATCGCGTCACTCGCCGAGCCACCTGCACCGCCCCGTGAGTGGAGCGAGTTCTACCACCAGGCAGGTGCGGTTCACGCCGCGGCATACCGGGCCGAGGGAACCGTCGAGGAGAAGATCGCCGCCCTCGAAGAAGCCCGACGCAAGATCTGGGAGATCTCCGAACAAGCCCCCGCCGACGAGGAGATCCACATCAAGGCGATGACCAGAGTGCTGGAACACCTCGAGAGAGAACTACGAGATCCCACCTTCCCGATGGAGGAATCGCCCGGACAAGGCGGCTGAGCGGTGGCAGACGGCGACAGGCTGGTGCCGCGCGACTCCGCCGTCTACCAGGAGTTCGCCCGCCTGCACCAGATCGCGCACGACGGGAGTTCCACCGGCATCAACCGGTGGAACGGCGATCTCTATGCGACCGACGACGCTCTCTGGGGAGGCTTCAGCCCCAAGACCGGCAGCGTCCGGCTCTCCGACCAACTCGTACTGCGGCACCTCACCGGCGCAGTCTCCGAGACGGAGCCCGACAAACAGGCGGAGGCACTCGCCACCGTTCTGCATGAGTCGACCCACACGGCCATGGAGACCGACGCGCCGACCGAGGCGAACGCGGTCCGCTCCCAACACTCGCTGGGCTTGATGGAAGGCGTCGCCGAACTGCGAGCGACCACCGACTTCCAGGCCTTCACCGAGGCCGCCGGCTACCCCGGGCTCACCCTGACCACGCCGCAGTACCCGGGCGCGCACGCCGCGGTCGACAGTTTGGTCACTCAGGCATCCGGTCCAGTAGTCGGCCGCCAGGACCTGATCGAAGGACTGACGCAGGGTCCGGGCGTCATGCATTTCGATCAGTTGGCCGAGGGCGTTGTGCAGAACCGACTGCGCGACGTCGTCCCGGAACGAGCCGATGACCGGACGGCGACGAGGGCCGCCCTCATCGAGACTATGAAGCACGACCAGTGGCCCGACCTACATCACAGCAACTCCGCGGAGGTCGGCCTAGCTGTCGCCGAGGAAATCCGAGGCAAGTTGGATGCGAAGGTCCAGGAGATTCGCGAGCACTACTCCGCGAACCCGGGTCAGCCGTTCCCGGCCGGCTCTCCCAACGCCGCAGCCGCCCGGGCAGCCGCCCCCGATCCACAGCGAGCGGCCACGCAGACAGACCACGGTCGGAACACCGACCTGACGAAGCTGCCACCGCCAGACGCGAGCACCCGCGTCATGCGAGGCCCTCAATCGCCCGGGCAGCGCGAGCCGGACGCCCAGCAGCCGTCCCCGACAGATCATGCCGACGGCACGCAACCCGCCACCCCAGCTTTAGACGCGACCTCACCTGCCACAGCAGAACAGAGCGCCAAGCAGCCCGGCCAAGCAGCCGCACCTAACGCGCCCCAGGAGCTCTCACACGCGGCCGCAGCTGGCACGCCGCAGCGGGCGGTACAAGGCGCCGAGCCCAACGCAGCTCAGCAGACCTCGCAGGGGGCCGATGCTCATGCGGCTCAGGAAGCCTCAGAGCCCGGTGGGCGACAGGCGGGTGGGGAGATGCGGTTTCTGAGCGGGCAGGCTCCTGCGGCTGGGGCGACGCGGCAGGCGCCGTCGCTGGGGCAGGGTGCTCGCGGTGCCGGGGCTCCTCAGGGGGCTGGGGTTAGTCGGGAGGCTGGACGGACGGAGTCCGGCGAACGCGGCCGCGAGTAGGTGTCGACAGTTAGGGCGAATGGCGGTTTTGCTGTTGACACGCGGCGGTGGCCCCACAAACATCTAACCACTTGGGTTTTGGTTAGTGGTTAGTTCATTGGAGGCGGGATCTTGGCCAGCATGCCCGGTCGGCAGGTTGTCGTTTTGGATGGGCCTTCGAATCTTGGGCTCAGGCCGCCGGTGGTGGGGGCGGTGCCTGGGTGTTACAAGTTGGCGGGGGCGTTGCGGGATGAGGGGATCGTCGGGCGTATCGGGGCCGGGGACGCTGGGTGTGTGACGCCGCCTCGGTATGACCGGGGGGATTGGAAGCCTGGGGATGGGGTGTTCAACGCCGGGGCCATGGCGGAGTACACCGTCAAGCTGGCGGATCGGTTGGGGAAGCTCTTTGACGACGACAAGTTCGTGGTGTTGCTGGGCGGTGAGTGCAGCAACCTGCTCGGACCGGCGTTGGCGTTGAAGCGCAGGGGCCGGTACGGCGTGGCGTATCTCGACGGGCACTCCGACTTCCGCACTGTCGAGAACGACGCGTACGTCGGGGCTGCCGGGGGCGAGGCGCTCGCACTTGTGACAGGGCGCGGCCAGGAGGATCTGACCGACCTCGAGTCGTTGCGGCCGTACGTTCGCGACCAGGACGCGGTGATGCTCGGCTACCGCGAGGACGAGGCGTACCTCGACAGCCTGCGCGAGGCAGGTATCCCGGACTGGTCGGCGCTGGCCGTCATCGACGATCCGGCAGCGGCGGCGAGCGGAGTACTGGCTCACCTGGAGCGGGACGACCTCGACGGGTTCTGGGTGCACCTGGACGTGGACATCCTCGATGCGGAGGTGATGCCGGCTGTCGACAGCCCGGATCCCGGTGGACTCGAGCACGAGCACCTCCGCGACCTGTTGAAGCCACTGCTCGCCTCACCGAAGTGCGTCGGCTTCGACATCGGCATCTTCGACCCCGACCTGGACCCCGACGGCCGCTACGCCGCCGAGCTCACGGACACCCTGGTCGCCGCGCTGACCAACTAGCCCACGCCCACCCGCGCTAGCTCACTCCCACCGAGCCGGAAGCCCGTGCGGCTCGGCCGTACCGAGCACACGCGGTACTCCGGTCGGCCAGACCTGCAACACCACCAGGAACTCCGGCTCCGCGTCCGGGGTACGGCGCATCGGCTCCAGGCTGAGGTGAGCCAGCGGCGCCGAGGGAGTCGCCTTGGCTCCGAGCGCGGCGATCAACCCATCCGCAGCAGCCTTGTCCTCAGGCGTGAGGTACTGCCACATCACCGAATGCCAGACGACGGTGACGTGGCCCTCGGAGAGTTCGAGGTTGCGCAGGAACGACACGGCGTCCTCACGCCGTATGTCGGCCGGCACCTTCCGCGCGACCTCCAACGCGCCGCGCAGGCGCTCCAGCCGGTCGGGCATGTCGGGCCACACGTACGACGTCAGCGTGAGCGCGCCGTCGTCGGTGAACGGGTTCACCGGCGCGATGTCGCTCCCCACCCGCTCCACGATCCGCAACTCCACAGCAGGATCGAGCGGCCGTCCGGACCAGGCATCGTCGAACACCACCGGGCTGTCCGAAGGCCCGAAGCTCGATCCGTCGGCCAGGTTGTAGCGGAACTGGTCGGCGCGCAGATTGAGCCCGCCACTTGCCCCGATCTCGAACAGCCGCACGGGCAACGGGACAGCCTCGACCAACCTGGACAGGCCACCGTAGAGAGCGATAGACCTGCCCACCTCGTTCGTCTGGGGCGGCTGGGTCAGCAGTTCACGCAGCTCCGGGCCACGCGCCTGCAGCACCTGGTCAAACGCCTCCCAGCCCAGCCGGGGATCCCACTCGCCACCGACGCTCGGGTAGAACGCCGCCAGCTCCGGAGCCTCCCCCGCCAGCACTAGCCGGTGCACGGACCCCAGCAACCGCAACGCGATCGCTGCACCGGCCAGCTGATCCTCATAGCCGGCAAGCACCGCTATCGGCGAACCACCGATCTCATAGTCGTCCACCACAAGCCGCAGCAGGTCGGCGTACATAGGTGAGCCGAGGTCCTCGCATGCCACGGCCTGGAGCTGGAACGCCTGTACTAGATCCACACGCCCGACCCTAGAAGGTCAGGCGATCCAGAATCGACTTTGCCGTCGTGCGCGCGTCCTCGTCCTCCAGGGGCGAGCCGTCGCTGTCGGTCAGGTAGAAGACGTCGACGCACTCCGCACCGAGAGTGCTCACGTGCGCAGACCTGACGTCGGCTCCTGTCGACGCGATCGCCGCAGTGACGTCATAGAGCAGGCCGGGCCGGTCGTGAGCCCGCACCTGCAACACCGTGGCCGTCTCGGACGCGTTAGGCAGCAGGTCGACCCGACTGGCGGCCGCCTTGCCCCGAGCGGACGAGTCGCGTGCGGCCAACCGGCGTACGAGGTCGGTGTCGTCGCGAAGAGCCACGGCCAGCCGGTCCCGCAGCCGCACAGGATCGGGCGCCGACCCCGCGACGGACCACTGCGAGATCCCCAGCCCGTCGACCGACGTGATGACCGCAGACCGTACTGCGAGCCGCTCCACCGCCAGTACTCCAGCCACGGTGGACAGCGTGCCCACCTGATCCGGTACGGCGACGTTGACCCGCAGCTCGCCGCGGTGATCCGACACGGTCACCCCGAGCCGTCCCACCCCGACCACCTGGTGCAACACCGGCAGCGGGATGGGCGGAGCGTCGGTCCAGAGCCCGGCGCCTCCCCCGGACAGGTCTCCCCGCACACGGCGAGCGAGTTCGCCGACCAGGCGGAGCCGCCACGGCGATGCAGCAGCAGGCCCGGCAGCACGAGCATCGGCATAGGTGAGAGCTTCCAGCAGGTCAAGTGTGTCCGTGTTGCCGACGATGCCCGCGACCAGGTCCACCGTCATCGGATCGTCCAAGTCCCGCCTGGTGGCGACCTGTGCCAGCATCAGGTGCTGCCGGACGAGCAGGGCGATCGTGTCGGCGTCCGCCTCGGCGAAACCCAGCCGGCGGGCGACGGTGGTCGCGATGACGGCACCGGTGATGCTGTGGTCGCCGTCGACCGCCTTGCCAAGGTCATGGAGCAGCGCGGCGACCAGCAGCAGGTCCGGTCGGCGTACGTCCCGGACTAGTTTCGAGGCCTCAACACAGGTCTCCAGCAGGTGCCGGTCGACGGTGTAGCGGTGGATCGCCGACTGCGGTGGCCGGAAGCGCACGGTGTCCCACTCCGGCATGATCCGGGAGATGTAGCCGGCCTGGTCCAGGGCCTCCCAGACCTCCAGCAACCCCTCCCCCGCACCCAGCAGTGCACAAAGGAGGCGCCGGGCCTCCGCACCCCAGGGCTCTGGGGGCATGGCGGCCGTCCTGGCCAGTCGATCGCACACAGCAGGCGACAACACCAGATCCCGATCGGCAGCGACAGCCGCGGCCCGCAGGCCAAGCGCAGAGTCCCGCTCAGGGCGGGCTTGCGGCATCAGGACAACCTCGCCCTCGTGCTGGCCGACGCCCTCGTCCAGCGCGAGCAGCAGCGGGCCACCGCCGCGGTGACGACGTCGGGAGCGAGGCGGCCGGGCCATCAGGCTCTCAATCCGTCGCCACGACACGTCGCACACGTGAGCCAACGTCCGGCCGGTGGCGTAGATGTGCCGCAGCAAGGCATCGCGATCCGCCAGGCCGAGCCCGGCCGCGACCTCGCCGGCCACGTCAGCGACCAGCCGGTCGGTCGCACGCCCGGCGACCTCGTGCAGTTCGTCCCGCACGTTCAGCAGGTCCAGCCGCGCCCGCTCGACCACCGGATGCGGCACGTCGATCAACCACGACGCCACCAGGGCTCGCAGTACGACGGCGTCTCGCAGACCGCCGTACGCCTCCTTGAGGTCCGGTTCGGCCAGGTGCGCGAGCTCGCCGACCGTGTTGGCCCGTTCCCGGCACGCCTCCGCGAGTGCCGGCAGCCGCGTCTTCGCAGTACGGCGCCAGTCGGCCATCAGGACCGACCGCAACTGCAGGGTGAGGTGAGAATCCCCTGCCACGTGCCGGGCGTCCAGCAGCCCGAGTGCGACCCGTACGTCGTCGGCCGCCGCCTGCTGGGCCTGCGCGACGGTCCGGACACTGTGGTCCAGGCGGGTCCGCGAGTCCCACAACGGGTACCAGATCTGGGCGGCCAGCTCGTCGACCTGGGGATACCCCTCGGCATGCAGGAGCATCACGTCGAGATCGCTGTAGGGCGACAACTCCTCCCGGCCGTAGCCGCCGACGGCGACCAGGGCGACGCCCTCGGTGGGAACACCGAGGGCGTCGCAGGCCTTGGAGAGGAGCAGGAACAGCAGCGCGTCGGCCTCCTCGGCACGAGCGCGCCGCTGTGCTGCTCGGTGCGCCATCTAGAGGGCGTCTCCGTCGGTCTCGCCGGTACGGACCCGGACGATCGACTCGACCGGTACCACCCAGACCTTGCCGTCACCGATCTTGCCGGTCTGCGCGGCCTTCACGATCACGTCGGTCACGTCGGCGGCGTCACCGTCCTCGACGACCACCTCGAGCCGGACCTTCGGGACCAGGTCCACCTCGTACTCCGCACCGCGGTACACCTCGGTGTGGCCCTTCTGCCGGCCGTAGCCGCTCGCCTCGGTGACCGTCATGCCGGTCACCCCGAACGTCTCCAGCGCGGCCCGGACATCCTCCAGCTTGTGCGGCTTGACCACCGCGGTGATCAGCTTCATGCGTGCGCACCTTCCTTCTCATCGGTCTCGACCTCGGCGGCCGGGGTGCGGACGACGCTGCTGTGACCCCGCATCCCCGAACCCGCGGCCAGGAAGTCGTACGCCGTCTCCGCGTGCTCGACCTGGTCGACACCGGTGACCTCGTCGTCCTCGCTGACGCGGAAGCCGATCGTCTTGTCGATCACCTTGCCGAGGATGAAGGCCACCGTGAACGAGTAGACAGCAACCACCACGTTCGCCAGCGCCTGCCGACCGAGCTGGCTGGCACCGCCACCGTAGAACAGGCCGTTCACCGCGGACGGGGCGGCCGCGGTGCCCAGGAAGCCGATCGCCAGCGAGCCGAACAGACCGCCGACCAGGTGCACGCCGACCACGTCGAGGGAGTCGTCGAAGCCGAACTTGTACTTCAGCGAGACCGCGAAGCAGCAGATGGCACCGGCGAGAACGCCGAGGATGATCGCGCCCACCGGGGTGACCGCGCCACAGGAAGGCGTGATCGCGACCAGACCGGCGACCGCACCGGAGGCCATTCCCAGCGTGGTGGCTTTGCCGTGCCGGATCCGCTCCACGATCAGCCAGCCGATCACGGCAGCGGCCGTGGCGACCTGGGTGTTCACGAAGGTGACCGCGGCGGTGGTGCCGGCACTCAGCGCGGAGCCCGCGTTGAAGCCGAACCAGCCGAACCACAGCAGACCGGCGCCGAGGATGACCAGCGGCAGGCTGTGCGGCCGCATCGGGTCCTTGCGCCAGCCGACCCGGCGGCCGAGCACCAGAGCCAGCGCTAGCGCGGCGGCACCGGCGTTCACGTGCACGGCGGTACCACCGGCGAAGTCGACCGCCTTCAGCTTGTCGCCGATCCAGCCGCCGGCGCCGTCGTCCAGGAACCACACCGAGTGCGCGACCGGGAAGTACACCAGGCACGTCCAGCCCACGACGAACGCGATCCAGCCGCGGAAGGTGGCCCGGTCGGCGATGGCACCCGAGATCAGCGCCGGGGTGATGATCGCGAACATCAGCTGGAAGGCGACGAAGGCGAGCGTCGGGATGGTGCCACTGACCGCATCGGGTGAGATCAGGCCCTTCAGGCCGACCTCCGAGAAGTTACCGATCACGTGCCCGGTGTCACCGGCGAAGGTCAGCGAGTAGCCGACCAGCACCCAAATTATGGTGACGACCGCGATGGTGATCGCACTCATCATCATCATGTTCAGCACGCTCTTGACGCGCACCATGCCGCCGTAGAAGAAAGCCAGGCCTGGTGTCATCAAGAACACCAGGGCGGCACTGACCAAGACCCAGGCGGTATCGCCGGCGTTGATCTCCATCAACGTCATCCCTTCCATCGATCTGGGGGTGGCCCGCGTCCTCAGTCGGGGAGCTCCACAACGCCGGGAAGCCCGCGCACGGCCACACCGCAAACGGTGTCGGCGCGCCGTTTCAGCCGATCGGTCCTGATGTTTCAGGCATGTGACAAAGCGCTCCGTCAGGTGACATCGACGTGACATCGGCCCGGTTGTGGCACTCTGGCCTGACCACACGGCCCGCAGCCGCGCCACTGCGACCGTCCGAGCTGGGGAAAGCGAAATGGAGACCAACAGCGGGGAGAGGCCGCGCAGAGGCAGGCCGAGGGACCCGGAGGCAGAGCCACGGATCCGCCGGTACGCCGTCCAGCTGCTGCTGGAGCGCGGGTTCGACGGAATGACGGTCGACGACGTCGCGGAGGCGGCTGGCGTCGGGAAGGCCACGATCTACCGGCGGTGGGCGAGCAAGGAGCTCCTCGCCAACGACGCGATGGCCCAGATGTTCGACATCGAGATCCCGGATGCCGACACCGGGTCCATCGCCGGTGACCTGCGCCAGGTCTACCGGGACGCCCTGATCTTCGTGAACAGCAAGGAAGGCATCTCGCTGATCCGCCTGGCGGTCAGCGAGATGAACCGCGACGAGCAGTTCACGGTCTTCTACCGGTCCTTCCTGCAGCGCCGGATCGCCCTGACGGCGGCCGCGCTGGAGCGAGCCCGGCGGCGGGGTGAACCGATCCGCGCGTCGGCGGACCCGGTGCTGATGGTGCAGTGGCTGGCCGGAGTACTGATCGTCCGCGCGCTGACGGGAGAGAAGATGCCGTCGGTGGACGATGCCGACCACCTGGTCGCGATGACGATGAGGTGCATCGCCGAGTAGGGATCAGCCGCGTACGCCGGGGCCGAGTGCCACGCCGGTCACGTCGAGTTCGGTGACCCGGCGTACTCGGCCTGTCTGCAGGTCCCAGGCGATCACCCAGCCTGCCACCTGCAGCAGCGCCGTCTGCTCGTCGTACCAGCCGAGCATGAAACAGCAGCCCGGCTCGCGGATCCGGTCGGGAGTGTCCCGGCCGGGAGTCGGCGTGGCCGCCGGGGTCTCGCCGAGGACCAGCAGGCGGCTGGGGAGAGTCAGTTGCCGGGAGATCGCGGCGACTACCTGTGGCTTCGACACGACGGTCGGCACCTGCGGCAGCTGGTCCGCGATGAACATCCTGGCCGCGATGGCACCCTGCGTGAACGTCAGCCCGGCCCAGGTGCCCACCGGCAGCCGCGGATTGCTGTCGACGGTCCAAGTGCGGTTCGCCTCGTATCGCATCAGCGCCACCTGGTTGCCCGTGCCATCCAGCCGGTACGGCGCCGCCACGTCGAACGGGTCATTGCTGGCAGCCACAGGGGCGACTTGCTCCGCGCCGACGGTGAAGGCGCCGATCAGGACGCGATAGGCGACGCCCGGACCGCTGACGAGCAGGCCGTCGCTGTTCTCCAGCCAAGCCACGCTGCGGATGTCCTCGGCCGGGAGCGCGACGCGACGCGTTGACGCGTCGGTGGTGTCGGTGGCGTCGATGATCGCGACACCGCCGGGCTGCGGGAACGCGACCAGCCTCCCGTCCGGCGAGATCGCCCCGGGGCCGAGCGGTTCACCGGACCTGATGGCGCTCAACTGGAGGTCTACCCGGGCCCAGCGGGAGGTCGGGTCCAGCAGCAGAGGTGTGAAGCTCCCGTTCCGATGCGAGAGCACTACCGCGGCCACCCGGTCGAACGGATCCTCCCTGAGGTCGCCTGCGCTGACGGGCAGCTGCAGCGCGTCCCCCAGCGGGGTCTCGAGGCGATCCAGGAACCGCTCGCTGCCGGCCGGCGGCGCCATCCAGTAGTCGACACCGAAGATCTGTCCGGCCGGCGGGATGAAGCCGGGCGGAGTGCTGGGTGGAGTGGTCGGCGGGACGATGCCGGTGTTGTTGCCGCCGAGTCCGGCGACCACGGCAGCGATCAGCGCGACCAGCAGCACCACGGCGAGCCCGACGATCGTGCTGCGACGGCGTCTGCGCCGGATGGCGAGACCACCGGCCCAGGCGGTGTCGGTGAGGTCCGGCTCCGGCAGCAGGTCGGAAGCCCGGTCCAGCAGCGGCCGGACCTCCTCGCGCCTCACTGCTGGTCCCTGCGGTATGCGTCGCGCCAGTCCCCCGAGCCCAGCGCCGCACCCAACCGGCCGACGGCGGTCTGGACGTGCCCGTGCACGGACGGCT
Organism: Kribbella sp. VKM Ac-2568; assembly: GCF_004345365.1. Taxonomy (GTDB): domain Bacteria; phylum Actinomycetota; class Actinomycetes; order Propionibacteriales; family Kribbellaceae; genus Kribbella; species Kribbella orskensis. Next base: position 188,556 of record NZ_SLVF01000012.1, on the reverse strand, counting down.
GCGACATGCTCAGCACGTCGGACACCTCGTACTCGGTGAGCTCCTCGAAGTACAGCAGGACCAGTACTGTGCGCTGGGCCGGGGTGAGACTCGCCAGGGCGAGCTTGACCGGCTCGTCCTCACCCTCGAACGGCCGCACCCTCGCCCAGCGCGACAAGGCCGGCTGGTAGAGCAGGCGTTGCACGAACACATCCGGGTCGTCCACCTTGCCCCAGCGCAGCGACAACCTGGTGAAGGCGTGCAGGAGTTGCTCCTCAGCCCGCTCGAGCTCGCCGTACACGAGGTACGCCGTCCGGAGCCACCTGCCCTGCCGCGCATCGACGTACGAGGCGAATTCTGGGTCGACCGTGTCGCGCATCCACCCTCCCGCCTCTATTCAACTCCTCAACTACTCCGTGCGGCCACCGCCAAGCCGGTCTCTTCGGCGATCAGGTCGGCGTTGATCGTGGCGCCCGCGGTCAGGCCGGCCGCGGCCGACGTGATCACCTGGCTGCGCAGGTCGGCCACGTTGCCCGCAACCCAGACGCCCGGTACCTCAGTCGCACCGCTCGGACCCGCCTGAACCGCAGTGCCGAGGTACACGTCGCCGAACTCCTGGTCGACCGCTTTGAGCCCGAGTTCGGCCAGGAAGTCGACCCGTGCCCGCACCACCGACTGCACCGCCAGGGCCTGGCGCGGGATGACCTTCCCGCCTTCCAGCCGTACGCCGGTGAGCTTGTCGTCCGTCACTTCCACGGCCTCGACCCGTCCTTCGACTACCGAGATCCCGCGGGCTGCGAGCTCCTCCCACTGCTCGTCGGACGGCGTCGGCCCGGTGTGCAGGAACAGCGTCACGTCGTCGCTCAACTGCCGGAACAGCATCGCCTGGTGGATCGCCATCCCACCGGTGGCCAGTACGCCGATCGCCTGGTCGCGCACCTCCCATCCGTGGCAATACGGACAGTGCAATACGTCGCGCCCGAACCGCTCGGCCAGCCCCGGTACGTCGGGCAGCACGTCCGTGCCGCCGGTGGCCACCAACAGCCTGCGTGCTCCGAACGACCGCCCGTCGTCCAACTCCACCACGAACCCGTCCTCGGGGGTCGACGTGGGCCGGGTGACCGTGGTGACGGTGCCGGAGGTCACCTCACCGCCGTACCCGGTGACCTCGGCGCGGCCGATCGCGTACAGCTCACTCGGCGGAACCCCGTCACGGCTCAGGTAGTTGTGCACGTGCTCGGCCGGCGCGTTGCGCGGCGTGCCGTTGTCGATCACCAGCACGGACCGGCGCGACCGGACCAGCGCCAGCGCCCCGTTCAGCCCGGCGGCCGCCCCACCCACCACGATCACGTCGTACTTCTCCATCCCTTGCTCCTTCGTCGATCCGCAGTCTCTGGCCCCAGAGTTCGCCGGATTCTCGAAAACGACAAGAAAGTTTGCCAAGATGGCAACCGTGGATCCCTTTGACGACGTCCTGGAAGCGGTCGGCCCGAGGTTGCGGTCACTGCGGCTGGAGCGCGGTACGACGCTCGCCCAGCTGTCCGCGTCCACCGGGATCTCGGTGAGCACGCTGTCCCGGCTGGAGGCGGGGCAGCGCCGCCCGACGCTGGAACTGCTGCTGCCGCTGGCCCGGGCGCACCAAGTCCAGCTGGACGAACTGGTGGACGCGCCCCCGACCGGTGATCCCCGCATCCACGCGAAGCCGATCCGGCACCACGGCGCGACGATGATCCCGCTGAGCCGACGGCCTGGCGGGCTCCAGGCGTACAAGCAGATCGTGCCGGAGGGCTGGCCGGGCGGCGAGCCGGACCAGCGGACCCACGAGGGCTACGACTGGATCTACGTGCTGTCCGGCCGGATCCGGCTGGTGCTGGGCGACCGCGACATCGTCCTGCTCGAGGGCGAGGTGGCGGAGTTCGACACGAGGGTCCCGCACTGGTTCGGCAACCCCGGGCCTGGAGCGGCCGAGATGCTCTGCCTGTTCGGCCCGCAGGGCGAGCGGCTGCACGTCCGTGCTCGCTCCAAGTAGTGATAGCTTTCCGGGCGGTCGACCATTAGAGAGGACCCTGCACGTGAGCGTCGCGTTGTTCACCCTCGGCGGCACCATCGCGATGGCCGGCCACACGGTCGATGGCGTCCGGCGGCTGACCGGCGCCGACCTGACCGCGGCTGTGCCCGGGCTGGCGGATCTCGGCCGGCCGATCGACGTACAGGACGTGGAGGCGGTGGCGAGCGCCAACCTGACGCTCGCCAAGATGCTCGACGTCGTCGATGCCGCGTCGAAGGCGATCAGCAACGGCGCCACCGGCATCGTCGTCACCCAGGGCACGGACACCCTGGAGGAGACGGCGTTCGTGGTCGACCAGGTCTGGCCGCACTCCCACCCGTTCGTCCTCACCGGCGCGATGCGCAACCCGACGCTGGCCGGCCACGACGGCCCGGCGAACCTGCTAGCCGCCGCCCGGGTCGCCTGCTCTCCCGCCGCCCGCGACCTCGGTGCTCTGGTCGTCCTCAACGACGAGATCCACGCGGCCCGCTGGGTCCGGAAGACCCACAGCACGAGTACTGCGACGTTCGCCTCACCCAACGCCGGATCGATCGGCCAGGTGGTCGAGGGCCAGGTCCGCATCCTCACCCGCCCCGCCCGGCAGGACGGCGTACCGGGCCGGGCCGAGCCCGCGGACCTCGACGCGACGCGAGTGGCGCTCTACACGGTCACCCTCGACGACGACGGCCTGCTGCTCGACGGTCTGGCTGACACGCACCAAGGCCTGGTGGTCGCCGCGTATGGCGTCGGGCACGTGCCGTCCGCGCTGGCGCCGGTCCTCGGCGCACTTGCCGAACGCATCCCGGTCGTGCTCACCTCGCGGACGGGCGGCGGTTCGGTACTGCGCCACACCTACAAGTCGGTCGGGTCGGAGTCGGACCTGCTCGGCCGCGGGCTGATCGACGGCGGCTTCCTCGACCCCTACAAGGCGCGCGTGCTCCTAAGGTTGCTCTTGGCAACAGGTGAGGGTCACGACGAGATCATCGCGGCCTTCGCGCAGCACCACTGACCTCGGCCGCCTTGGTGATCAGATAGTCCCGCTCCGGCAGGCTCGTCGTACGCCGGGCCGCCGCGCGAAAGTGGTTCGCGGCGGCCTCGTCGTCACCGAGCATCTCCCAGAAATGCCCCCGTACCGCGTCCAGCCGGTAGTGCCCCGGGAGCTTCTCGTCCAAGGGTTCGAGGAGCTTCAGCCCGGCCTCGGGTCCTTCCACCATGGCCAGGGCGATAGCACGGTTCACCGTCACCATGGGGTTGCCGGACAGCTCCTCCAGCAGGCCGTACAGCGCGAGGATCTGCGGCCAGTCGGTGTCCTCCGGCTTGTCCACCTCGTCATGCAGCGCCGCGATCGCGGCCTGCAACTGATACTCCCCCAGCGGTTGCCGTCCGAACGCGTCGACGGCCAGCGCGAGTCCTTCGGTGATCAGCTCCCGGTCCCACAGGCTACGGTCCTGGTCCTCCAGCGGGATCAGCTCACCCGCGGGGCCGGTCCGAGCGCGCCTGCGTGCGTCGTTGAGCAGCATCAACGCCAGCAGTCCCATTACCTGGCCGTTCTCCGGCAGTGACCGGTGCACCATCCGGGTCAGCCGGATCGCCTCTCCGGAGAGGTCGCTGCGCTGGAGCTCGGCGCCGCTGCTGCTCGCGTATCCCTCGTTGAAGACCAAGTAGAGGACGTGCAGCACCTGGCGCAACCGCTCGTCGCTCTCCTGCAGCTCGAACTCCTGCCCCTTGAGCCGTGCCTTGGCCCGGGTGATCCGCTGCGCCATGGTCGCCTCGGGTACCAGGTACGCCTTCGCGATCTCGGCCGTAGTCAGGCCGCCGACCGCGCGGAGCGTCAACGCGATCGCGGACGCGGGCGACAAGGCGGGGTGGCAACACAGGAACAACAACCGCAGCGTGTCGTCCTGCTCCTCGACCTCCTCGGCCGGCACCTCACGCCGCGCCGCCAACTCCTCCCGGCGCCGTCGCGCCTGGTCCTGCCGGATCTCGTCGATCAACCGCCGCGAAGCCGCCTGGATCAACCACCCGCGCGGATTGTCAGGCACCCCATCCCGCGGCCAAGTCCGCGCCGCTGCGATCAACGCCTCCTGCACAGCATCCTCAGCCGCCGCAAAGTCCCCGAACCGCCGCACCACCACCCCAACCACCTGCGGCGTCAACTCCCGCAACAACCCATCAATCCCCTCCACACCCCCATCATCACCCACCCCCACCCCACCCCGCCGGGCCCACCCGCTCACCCACTCGCCGCCCCACCCAATCACCGACGCCTGGGCGCCGGCCCGCCCGCTCGCCGACGCCCGGTCACCGCCTGGTTGCCGGCCCGCCCGCTCGCCGACGCCAGGTTGCCCGACGCCTGGGCGCGGCCCGCCCGCTCGCCGACGCCAGGTTGCCGACCCGCAGGCCCGCTCGGTCGGCGGCCCGCCTGGCCGCCGCCTCCCCGCGTCCACGTCTCCCCGCCTCCCCCGCGTCCCCGCGTTGGCCAGTACGCGGTCCATCGATACGGCGTCGACCAGTACGCCGGTGCGCCGATGCGCCGATGCGCCGAGCCGGTGGTTCCCCGGCATGCGTGTGGGTGATTCCGCCGGGCATAGGCCGAGGTGGTTCGCGGTCTCCGCTGCGTGAGTGTTCTAGTCGGGATGGCGTGCATCAAGAGCGCCTTCGGCGTCCCTTCGGGATCGAAACAAGTTTCGACTCTTGACCCACCCCATCCCGACCAGGGAAGGAACGCAGCTACGCGGATCCCGCGGAGAGGTCTGAGCCGGGTAGAGGTGATATCCCCAGGATGGCGCTCGGCACCCCGCCAACTCCCGATTCTCCCGCCTTCCGCAGGGCTCCCGGTTCTCCACTCCACCCCGCCGGGTCCCGTCTCCCTCTCCATGCCGCCGGGGTCTCAGTTCTCCCTCTCCATGCCGCCGGGGTCCCAGTTCTCCCTTCCACCGCCGGGCTCCCCAGTCCCTCTCCCCCGCCGGGGTCCCAGTTCCCTCTCCCCCGCCAGGGTCCCAGTCCCCCTTCCACCCGGGTCCCCAGCCCTCCGGCTCGCGGTTGGCGGCGATGTCGGCGTGCCCTCTGAGGGGTTGACCCCTGAGGGTGTGGGTTGCCCCCTCGGATTCTGGGCGGCCACCTGGCGTACCGGCGCGCGTTGTGGGGGTTGACCCCTCAGGGTGTGGGTTGCCCCCTCGGATTCTGGGTGGGCATCCCTGCGTCTGAGGGGTTGCCCCCTCAAACGCCGGCGATCTGCTGCGGCCGGGGCTCACCGCGGGGGTTACCTGCTCGTGTTGAGGGTTGTGCCCCCCCGGGCGTTCGAGGGGTAACCCACAACACGAGTGGGTAACCCCTCGCGATTGCGCGCGGGATGTGCGGCTGGGCGGATGGCGGGTTGTTCGCTGGCTGGCGGTTTGGAGGGCGCCAGTGGCCGAACAACCCGCTATCGGGCGCCCGCTGGGCGCCGTGAGCCGGTGGCAGTGTGGTTTGTAGGGACTTGGGACACCAAGTGGGGGCCTGGGACAGGTCATTTCATGTTCGAGGTCCCCACCGGATGTCCGAGATCGCACCTTGTGCGCCGGCTGAGTGTCAGAGTCGCCGGGATCTGCTCAAGCCCGAGCGGAGCACAAAGTACCGGTTGGGAGCGTCTTGATGCGCCAGGCGGGGCAACTCCCCGAGCGTCTGAGCCAGGAGCTCCCTGGCATCGTCGCCACACCTCTCAGCGGCTCCGGGATAGCTGCGTCTTTCCCTGGTCGGGGTGGTGTGGGTCAAGAGTCGGAACTTGTTCCGATCCCGAAGGGACGCGACGCGCTCTTGACGCACGCCGGCCCGACTAGCACTATCACGCAGCCCGGGGACGCAACCACCTCCGCCTATGCGGGTGGAACCACCCGAGCCTGTGCCGGTGGAACCAGACCAGCGCATCGTTCGCGACTACCCAGCCACGGGAACGCAACGGCTCAGATTGGGGAGGCAACTGCCTCCGTCGGCCATCTCCGGCACTGGATTTGCCGAGGGCGTAGGATTCCCGGGTCGAGGTGGTGGTAAACATCGATCCGGGCGTGGCGTCAGACACATTTCCGCTAAGTTGCCTAAGGCAATTACGTGTTCTGAGCGTGCTGGTCGAAAAGTCAATCGTTTCTGATGGATTCTTGCTATAGGCAACCTCCGGCAAATGGGCGACAAACAAGCCTTCCCAGTTTCAGTAACGTTGTCAACGTCAGAACGAAGTACGGTCGGATCTTGCCGAAAACCGCCCTTCGACTTGACCATCACCTGCTTCAAGTGTTCGGATCGGGCCTGCTCGGGGATAATTACGAGACTCTTTGGGAGATGGTTGCTCCGTGGTTGAGCACTCGCAGACCAGCAACGGGACCACTAGCGACTACGCCGCCGTCGGCGGGGGCGCCGCGATCTCGTCGGTGGTGGATTTGTTCTACCAGAGCGTTCTGGCGGACCCACAGCTCGTCGGGTACTTCGAGGGCACGGACCTGGCCCGGCTCAAGCGGCATCAGGTGCAGCTCGTCTCCCAGGTGATGGGCGGCCCGGTCTCGTACGAGGGTGCCGACCTGGCCGAGGCGCACCGCGGCCGCGGCATCACCGACGCCGACTTCGGCCGGGTGGTCGAGCACCTGATCGCCGCGCTCGCGGCGCACAGCGTGCCGGAGGACATCGTCGGGCGGGTCGTCCAGGCGCTCGGTGCCACCCAGGGCGACATCGTCACCGCGCGCTGACCCCGGATGGATCCGGCCGCGCTGAAGAACAGCTGGGCCCTGGTCGCCAAGTCCGGTGACGAGGTCCCGCTGTTCTTCTACTCACACTTGTTCCTGTCCCACCCAGAGGTCCGGGAGATGTTCCCGGTATCGATGGCAGCCCAGCGGGACAAACTCGTCGGAGCACTCGGCGCCGTGGTGAGCAACGCCGCGCAGCTCGACGAAGTGGTGCCGTTCCTGCAGCAGCTCGGCCGGGACCACCGCCGGTTCTCGGTCATCGCCGAGCACTACTCCGCCGTCGGGGCCTCGCTGCTCGCGACGCTGCAGCACTTCCTCGGCGCCGCGTGGACCTCTGAGCTGGCGGCCGACTGGGCGGAGGCTTACGGCCTAGTCGCGACTGTGATGGTCCAGGCGGCCGAGGAGTCGGCGGAGGAGACACCGGCCTGGTGGCCGGGCGAGGTGCTGGGCGTGGACCGCCGTACCATGGACGTCACGATCGTGCAGATCCGCCCACACGAGCCGCTGGCGTACCAGCCGGGCCAGTCGGTCGCCCTCGAGATCCCGTACCGGCCGCGGCGCTGGCGCTACTTCAGCCCGGCGAACGCGCCGCGCGACGACGGGTCGATCGAGCTGCACATCGGCCTGGTCCCGGGCGGGCAGGTCAGCGGTCCCGCGGTCAGGTCGCTCAAGCCGGGCGACCCGGTCCGGCTCGGCGCCGCGGTCGGCGACACGCTCAAGCTCCCGGACCACGGCCGCAAGGACATCCTGATGGTGGCCGGCGGGACCGGACTGGCTCCGCTGCGGGCGATGCTCGAGCAGCTCGACCGCCGCACCCAGCCGGCCGACATCCCCCGGGTGCACCTGTTCCACGGCGCCCGGATGCCCTGGAACCTCTACGAGCACAAGCAGCTCACCAGACTCACCCAGAGGCCCTGGTTCAGCTATACGCCAGTCGTGTCCGACGACAGGTCGTACCCGGGCCAGCGGGGTCTGGTCGGCTCGGTGGCCGCGGAGCACGGGCCGTGGACGGGCCACACCGCGCTGGTGTGCGGTTCGCCGTCCATGGTCGCGCACACCGTCGACGAACTCACCGGAGCCGGCACCCCGGCGGCCGACATCCGCTTCGAGTCCTTCGGGACCACTACTTCGGCAGGGGGCCAGCAGTGACGCCCGAAGACCCGTTCGCCCGGAGACCCGCCCAGTCGCCGCACGCGATCCGGCACCAGACGTTCAGCACCCGCCGCAGAGGCCTGGACCCGGACGAGGTGGCGCAGTACCTGGCGGCGCTGGCGGAGCAGATCGAGTACGCCGACGCCGACCGGGCCGAGTTCCGGGCCGAGCTGGAGCGGGTCCGCAACACCACCCCGGACTCGGAGCAGCGCGCGCACATCACGGCCCACGCGGTCGGCTTGCTGAGCCAGGCGCAGCAGATCGCGGACAACCTGGTCGCCGAGGCCGAGCAGTACGCCAAGGACCTGGTGGAGTCGGCCCGGCACCAGCAGCGCGACGTACTGCAGCAGGCGCACGACTCGGTGGAGACAGCGGTCAAGCGGTTGCCGGCCACCGAAGTACAGGCGGCTGAGCTCGAGTACGTGCGGACCTTCACCCAGGTCGCGCACGTACAGCTCCGCTCGGTACTGGATGCCCTGGCGGAGCAGGTGGAGCGGCTCGGCCACCTCCCGCAGACTCCAGAGTCACAGACACAAGCCCAGGCGTCCGCACAGGGCGAGGTGGAGTGGTGGACGGACCTGTCGTCCAGTGGCGGTGCCTCGAACGCTCTGGGCTCTAGTGGCGGTGGCCAGGACGCTCTGGGCTTGCCGTCTCCAGCGGGACATCGGCGGCCGGAATGACGCCCAGGTGAGTCGTCTGCCGGGTCAGCGTCGCGTCCAAGAGCCATTCGGTCGCGGTGCGGATCCGGTTCCCCGGCATGGACAGCAGGTGGTAGCCGCGCGTCACCACCTTGGCCGGGAGACCTGACAGCGGGATCTGCAGCGGGTCGGCCGCAGCCTGGGTTCCGCCGAGGTCCACGACGAAACCCAGGTCCTTGTGCGAGTACGCCTTGCGCTCGCCCGTCCCGAAACTCGCCGCGACGTTGCGGGCCGCCCGCCTGCCCTGCCGTTCGGCGTGCTGCGCCGTCATCGGCGTCACCTCACCCGGCCTGGTCAGATCCGGTACCGCGGCCGCGTCGCCGCACGCGAACACGTCCGGGTGCCCCGGCACGCTCAGGAACTCGTCGACGGACAGACGGCCCCGCTCCGTCTTCAGCCCGAGTGCCTCGACCACCGGGTCCGGGCGGACGCCCACACACCAGATCAGCGACTGGGTGGGCACGAACTCCTTGTCCGTGAGCCGCACACCTTCCCGGGTGGCCTCCTCGACCGACATCTTCATCCGTACGTCGACACCGCGATCGCGGAGCACCTTGTCGGCTGTGCGGGACAACCGGATGTCCAGCTCGGGCATGACCCGCTCGGCGATGTCCAGCAGCATCCACTGGATCCGCTGGTTCCGCAGGCGAGGTCGCCGCTTCTTGAGGAGGTCGGTGTAGAGCACGCCGTGCGCGGCCACCTCCGTCCCGGTGTAGCCGGCTCCGACCACCACGAACGTGCAGAACGAGTCCCGCTCGGCCTGGTCGTCCGTGGCGTCGGCCCGTTCGATCTGCTGGGTCAGGTGGTCCCGCAGGAAGACGGCCTCGGGAATCCCCCGGAACCCATGCGCATGCTCGGCGACTCCCGGGATCGGCAGCAGCTTGTTCACACTGCCGGCCGCGATGATCAGCCGGTCGTACCCGATCTCGCCGGGCTGGTCGTCCGGATCGGCGTACCGGACTATGCGCTTGGCGAGATCGAGCCCGTCGACCTCGCCAAGTACGAGCCGGACCTCAGGGAGGGTGTCCGCGAGCGACACCGTCACCCGGCGCGGTTCGAGGATGCCTGTCGCCACCTCGGGCAGAAGCGGGAGGTAGAGAAAGTAGTCGGTCGGATTGACGACCACGATCTCGGCTCGGCCCTTGGCCAGCTTGCAGAGCGTCTTGGCGGCGTGATACCCGGCGAAGCCCGCCCCAATGATCACAATCCTCGGCGTCATACCCCTTCGTTACCAGATCGGCTCCCCGCAAGCCACGGCTAAGCTCCTCGGCATGACTGGGGAGAGCGACGAAGACATCGCCACGGACCGGGTGCAGGCACTGGTGTTCGGCGAGGTGGCGACGGAGTACGAGCGGGTCCGCCCCGGCTACCCGGAAGCGCTGGTCGACGAGGTGCTGGCTTACGCACCGCCCCAGCCGACGGCTCTCGACATCGGTGCCGGCACCGGCAAGGCCACGGTCGCCTTCGAGGGCCGTGGCCTCCGCATCACCGCGCTCGAGCCCGACCCGGCCATGGCGGTCGTACTCCGCCAGCGCGTGGCCGGCCTCGCCGTGAACATCGCGATGGCGTCACTGGAGACCTACCAGCCGGAGGAGTCCTACGACCTGGTCTACAGCGCGCAGGCGTTCCACTGGACCGCCCCGGACACCCGCTGGGCCCGTACAGCGGCTGCCCTGCGTCCCGGTGGCGCCTTGGCCCTGTTCTGGAACTACGACCGAGTGGCGGACCCCGAAGTACGGGCCAAGGTGTTCGGCGTGCTCCGCGAGCAGGTGCCGATGCTCGCTCCGGCGGGTGAGCCGCCCGAACCGGACAGCCTGCTGAAGCTCTGGCCGAACGACGAGCTGTCGGTGCGGCCCGAGTTCGGAGAGCTCAGGCAGAAGGTCTACCGCTGGAAGCGCGAGCTGTCCGCCGAGGACTACCTGGCCTACCTGACCACCCAATCGTCGTACCGGATGCTCGAGGCGGACGAGCGCCAGGACCTGGTCGACGCGCTGGTGGCCGTGCTGCCGAGCCAGGTGGTGCTGGACGTCGCGACCCTCCTCCACCTGGCCAAGCGGCGCTAAGACCGGGCCACAGCCGCCGGGCCGGCCTGCTCAGTCGAGCAGGGCGTCGACGAACTGCTCGGCGTCGAAGGGGGCCATGTCGTCCGCGCCCTCACCGAGGCCGACGAGCTTGACCGGGACGCCCAGCTCGCGCTGCACGGCGATCACGATGCCGCCCTTGGCGGTGCCGTCCAGCTTGGTCAGCACCAGGCCGGTCACGTTGATCACCTCGGCGAAGACCCGGGCCTGGGTGAGGCCGTTCTGGCCGGTGGTGGCGTCGATGACGAGCAGCACCTCGTCCACCTCGGCGGTCTTCTCGATCACCCGCTTGACCTTGCCGAGCTCGTCCATCAGGCCGGTCTTGGTGTGCAGCCGGCCGGCCGTGTCGACCAGCACCACGTCGGCCTGCTCCTCGATGCCCTGCTTGACCGCGTCGAACGCGATACTGGCCGGGTCGCCGCCCTCGGGGCCGCGGACGGTCCGGACCCCGACCCGCTCGCCCCAGGTCTGCAGTTGGTCGGCCGCCGCCGCGCGGAAGGTGTCGGCCGCGCCGAGCACCACATGCTTGTCCTCGGCAACCAGCACGCGGGCCAGCTTGCCGACCGTGGTGGTCTTGCCGGTGCCGTTCACACCGACGACCAGCACGACCGCCGGCTGGTTCTCCTTGCGCTCCACCTTCAGCGACCGGTCCAGCGACGGGTCGACCAGCGCGATCAGCTCCTCGCGCAGGATGGTGCGGGCCTGCTCGGCGGTGACGCCCTCGACCCGGACCCGGGTGCGCAGGCGCTCGACCAGTTCCTGGGTCGGCGCGACGCCGACGTCGGCCGTGATCAGCGTGGTCTCGATGTCCTCCCACGCCTCGTCGTCGAGCTTGTCCCGCGACAGCAGCGCGAGCAGCCCCTTGCCGAGCGAACCCTGCGAGCGGGCCAGCCGCGCCCGCAGCCGGACCAGCCGGCCCTGGGCTGACTCGGGCTTCTCGATCGTGGTGGTCGCGCCGGCCTCGGGCAGCTCGGTGTCCTCGAGCGTCCGGGTCGGCGTGTCCCGGGGTTCCTCGGCGTCGTCACCGACCTGGGGCTCGGCGATCTCCGGGGTCGGCTGAGGAGCCGGCAGTTCGGCCTTGCGGCGCCGAGAGATGACCAGTCCGGTGGTACCGCCGACCAGCAGGACGGCGATCACCGCGATGATGGCGATCAGGGCCTGGTCGGTGAGCAGGGTGACAAGCTGAGAGATCAACACGATTCCCCATCTTGGCAGACACCCGGACCGTGGCCCGCATCGCTCACCGGAGGTCCACGACCGGTTGCGTTAGGTGAGGAGCGAGGTCGGGCCGGTGAGTGAGCAGTACTACGGTCCGCCGGCCCGCCGCCGCGAACAGATCCGCGAGCAGCGCCCGGGCGGTCTCCTCGTCCAGATGCTCGGTGGGCTCGTCCAGCACCAGCACATCGTGGTCCGCCAGCAACAGCCGGGCGAAGGCGAGCCGCTGCCGTTCTCCGCCGGACAACCGGGCTCCGTGCTCGCCCACCATGGTGTCGAGTCCCTGCGGCAAGCCGTCGACGAACTGTCCGAGCCTGGCCCGGTAGAGCGCCTTCCAGAGCTTCAGGTCGCTCGCGCCGGGCTTGGCGAGCAGCAGGTTCTCCCGGATGCTCGTGTCGAACACGTGGCTCTCCTGGGTCAGCAACCCGACGACCGACCTCACCTGGTCGCCATGCAACTTGGTCAGGTCGACACCGCCCATGGTGAGCTGCCCGGACCGTGGCTCGAGGAACCTCAGCAGCACCGCGGCCAAGGTGCTCTTGCCGGAACCGCTGGGCCCAGTCACGACTACCCGGCTCCCGGCCGGCACGACCAGGTCCACTCCTCGCAGTACGTCCGCGTCGTCGTATCCGGCGTACAGGTTCTTGATCGCGAGCTCCCGGCCGGTCGGGAGCGGTAGTGCCGCCGTGGGCTCGGTGACTGGGGTCGGCGTGCTCAGGAGGTCCTGTACGCGGGCCAGTGACGCCCGCACGCGTGTCGCCAACTGGGCGGCGGCAGGGATGCCGCCGAGCACGTCAGCGAGGGCCAGCGGGGTCAGCACGAGTACTGCGAAGACGGGGCCGGTGATGGCCGCTTGGTGGCCGAGCACTAGGCCTGCGAGGCTCGCTCCGCCGACACAGAGGACGAGCAGTGCATTGCCCAGCCCTGCACTCCAGGCCGAGCGACGCTCTGCGGCAGCCAGTCGAGCATCTGCCGCGCTGAAGGATGCCAGTACGTCGTCGACCGCGTTGAAGGCGACGACGTCGGCGGCAGTCAGCAGAGTCTCCGTCGCAGCGGCCGCGACGTCGCCCCTGGCTCCTGCGATCGACCGCTCGGCTCTCCGGGCACTACTCGCCGTCAGCCACGGCACCACCGTGCAAGCGAGCGCCACAGCGATAGCCACCGCGACACCCGCCGAGGGCAGCAGCACCACGAGCAGCGCAACCGTCGCTGTAGCGGTCACGGCGGCAACGAGCACGGGCAGGACCACCCGTAGCCAGAGGTCCAGTACCGCGTCGACATCCAGGAGCAGGCGAGCCAGCAGGTCCCCGCTCCGGAGCGAGGACAGCCCAGCCGGTGCCAGTTCCTCCATCCGCCCGGTGATCCGCGAACGGGTCTCGCCCAGCACCCGGTACGCCGCGTCGTGGGCCGCGAGCCGTTCGACGTACCGGAAGAAGCCCCGACCGATTCCGAACGCCCGTACGGCAACGATCGCCACCATCAGGATCAGCACGGGCGGCTGGGCGGCCGCAGTCGTGATCAGCCAGGCAGACGTGGCAAGCAGCGCCACAGCGGACCCCGACGCCAGCACCCCGGCCAACACCGCCAGAGCCAGCCGCGGCCGCGCCCGCCGATCCGGCTTCACCAACGCCCACCAGCCGACCGTCACCCGCTCTGCAGCCCTCGGACCGCCGCCAGCCTCTGCCACAGCCCGAGTCCCAGCCACACCGGCTCTGGTCGCGATGCTCATGCGGTCACCAGGCTTTCCACTCGGCCCACCTCAACCACTCGGTCCGCAGCAGCGAGCAGTGCCGGCCGGTGTGCGACCAGCAGCACGGTCCGTCCCGTGGCTCGCAGGTTGGCGACCACCGCAGCCTCGGAGGATGCGTCCAACCCGGCAGTCGGCTCGTCCAGCAGCAGGACAGGCGCCTCGGTGATCAACGCCCGCGCCAGTGCCACCCTGCGCCGTTGACCACCCGACAGCAGTTGACCGCCCTCCCCCACCGCCTTGGCCGGGTCGAGCTCAGGAGCACCCGCAGCAGCCAGGGCCCGCAGTACGTCGTAGTCGCTGGCGTCGGGCCGTCCGAGCCGCACGTTGTCCGCAATGCTCCCCAGCCGCAGTCCCGGCCGCTGCGGCACCCAGGCGAACTGCTCACGCCACCGCTCCGGCGCGAACTCGTCCGCCGCACTTCCCCCGGCCACGACCACGCCGCCCTCGGGCACAACGAAGCCGAGGATCGTCGCGATCACCGTGGACTTCCCAGCACCACTGGGCCCGGCCAACGCGACCACCTCACCCGGCCAGAGATCCAGGTCGAAGTCGCGCAGTACTGGCTCGTCCCGATCCGGGTAGCGCACTGTCACGTCGTGCAGGTGCAGCGAGGTCACCCGCAGATCCGGTACGTCGCTCCGCTCGCCGCGCTCGGGCAGTGGCGTCTCCAGCACGCGGAACACTTCCTCGCTGGCCGCGACCCCATCCGCGCTCGCATGGAAGTTCGCACCGACTTGCCGCAAGGGCAGGTAAGCCTCGGGCGCGAGGATCAACACCAGCAGCGCCGTCTCCAGCCCGAGCTTCCCCTCCACCAGCCGCAGTCCGACGCCGACCGCGACCAGCGCCACCGAGATGCTCGCCAGGAGTTCCAGGACGAACGACGACAGGAACGCCAGCCGCAGGCTCGCCATCGACGCCACCCGGTGCTGGTCGGTCACCCGGCGTACGGCGGCCGCCTGGGCCTTCGCCCGGCCGAACAGCTTCAGCGTGGGCAGCCCGGCCACCACATCAGCGAAGTGATGAGCCAGTACTGCGAGGGCGTGCTGCCGGCGCCGGCTGTGGGCCTGCGTCGCCCACCCCACCAACGCCATGAAGACCGGGATGAGCGGCAGCGTCACCAGCACGGTCGTCGCAGCGATCAGGTCTCCCGTGGCCATCCAGGCAACCACCCCCGCCGGCACTGTCGCCGCAAGGACCAACTGCGGCAGGTAGCGGGCGAAGTACGGGTCCAGATCGTCCAGGCCCTTGGTCAGCAGGGTGGTGAGCGCACTGCTCCGCTCACCACTGAGCCAGGCAGGCCCGAGCTTCAGCGAGTGCTCCAGCACCTGCCGCCGCAGCGTCGACTTCACTGCGGCTGCCGCCCGCTGTGCGACGACCTCCTGCAACCACTGCAGCGCGGCCCGTGCCACCAGGACCGCAGCCAACTGCCAGGCCACGCGGGTGATGTCGGCACCGTGCAGCACGACCCCGGCGATCCCCTTCGCCAGCAGGACCGCCTGGAGGATGATCAGCAGCCCGGTGGCGATCCCGATCAGCACTGAGCCGACCATGAACACCCGAGCCGCCCGCGCCCTCCGCAGCAACCTCGGATCCACCGGTTTCATGACACGGGACCGGGTTGGGGTGGGGACAGCGGTGTCACCGTGACCGGCTCGACGGTGATCCGCTTGCGGAACACCCAGTACGTCCAGCCCTGGTACAGCAGCACCAGCGGCGTGAAGATGCCCGCGATGATCGTCAGCATCTTCAAGGTGTACGGCGTCGACGCGGCGTTGGTGGTGGTCAGGCTCCACGCCGGATCGAGACTCGACGGCATCACGTCCGGGAACATCGCCGCGAACAGCGAGACCACCGCCAGCGCGACCGCGACCGCCGTACCCAAGAAGGCCCAGCCCTCGCGGCCGAACCTGTTGGCTACCAGCCCGGCCAGCAACGCCGCGGCGGCAACCCCTGCGACCACTGCGGAGGCGAGGTCGCCACGTATCCCATGAGCCCAGGCGAGGAAGCCAACGGCCAGTACGGCGGCTGCGAGACCGCTCAGCGACGCGAATCGGTTCGCCCGCTGCCGCAACTCCCCCGTCGTCTTCAGTGCCAGGAAGATCGCGCCGTGCGCCACGAAGACCGCAGTGAAGGCGACCCCGCCCAGTAGCGCGAACGGGCTGAGCAGGGATCCCAGACTCCCGACGAACTCGTGCGACGAGTCGATCGGCACCCCGCGGACCAGGTTGGCGAAGGTGATCCCCCACAGCAGCGCGGGCAGCACCGACCCGATGGTGATCATCGTGTCCATCCGCGAGCGCCACACCAGGTCGTCCCGCTTGCCGCGGTACTCCAGCGCCACCCCGCGCAGGATCAGCGCGACCAGGATCGCGAACAGCGGCAGGTAGAACCCGCTGAACAGCGTCGCGTACCACTCGGGGAAGGCCGCGAAGGTGGCGCCGCCGGCCACGATCAGCCAGACCTCGTTGCCGTCCCAGACCGGGCCGATGGTGGTGATCACCGCGCGCCGCTCGGGCTCGTGGCGGCCGAGCACCCGCAGCAGGATGCCGACGCCGAAGTCGAACCCCTCGAGCACGAAGTACCCTACCCACAGGCCCGCGATGACGATGAACCAGATCGTCGTGAGTTCCATGGTCAGCACCTCAGTACGCGAAGGAGAGTGGTTTGTCGGGCTGGTCCGGCGCATCGTCGGGCTCGACCGGATCCAGGCCCGCACGGATCGCCCGGAACATCAGCTTCACCTCGACCACGGCCAGTGCGCCGTACAGCAGGGTGAAGCCGATCAGCGAGGTCAGAACCTCGGACGTCGTGGTACCGGGTGAGATCCCGGAGGCGGTCGGCAGCAGGCCGAACACCAGCCAGGGTTGCCGTCCGGTCTCGGTGAAGATCCAGCCGAAGGAGTTCGCGGCCAGCGGCAGCAGCGGCAACGGCAGCGCCACCCAGGCCAGCCAGCCGGCCGGCGCCCGGCCCCGGCGAGTCGTCCAGAGCAACCAGACGGCGATCGCCGCCGACGCCATCCCGACCCCGATCATCAACCGGAAGGTCCAGTAGGTGAGCGGGATGTTCGGGTTGTACGAGCCTGGTCCGTAGAGCTGCTCGTAGGCCTCCTGCAGCGAGTTGATGCCCTTCACCTCGTCCTCGAAGTGCCCGGTGGCCAGGAAGGACAGCAGGTACGGCACCTTCAGCGAGTAGATCTCCCGGGAGCCGTCCAGCGTGCCGATGGTGAAGATCGAGAACGAGGCCGGCTTCTCCGTCTGGTAGAGCGCCTCGGCCGCGGCCATCTTCATCGGCTGCACCTCGGTCATCACCTTGCCCTGCTGGTCGCCGCTCAACGCGACCCCGGCGCCCGCGACGATGACGACGACGGCGCCCAGCCGCATCGCGGTCCGGAACGCGTCGGTGTCGACGCCCTTGCGCCGGACCAGGTGCCAGATCGCCACCCCGGCGACGAACGCGCCGCCGACCATGAACGCGGCGAAGATCGTGTGCGGGTAGGTGACCAGGACGACCTTGTTGGTCAGCACCGCGCCGATGTCGGTCAGTTCGGCGCGGCCGCGCTGGGCGTTGTAGCGAAAGCCGACCGGGTTCTGCATCCAGGAGTTCGCCGCCAGGATGAAGTACGCCGACAACTGGCTGCCGAGCACCACCATCCAGATGCAGGCCAGGTGGATCTTCTTCGGCAACCTGTCCCAGCCGAAGATCCACAGCCCGATGAAGGTGGACTCGAGGAAGAACGCGAGCAGCCCCTCCAGCGCCAGCGGGGCGCCGAACACGTCGCCGACGAAGCGCGAGTAGTCGCTCCAGTTCATCCCGAACTGGAATTCCTGCACCAACCCGGTGACCACACCCATCGCGATGTTGATCAGGAACAGCTTCCCGTAGAACTTGGTCAGCCGCAGGTACTTGTCCTTGCCGGTCCGCACCCACGCGGTCTGCAGACCGGCGGTGATCGCGACCAGGGAGATCGTCACCGGGACGAAGAAGAAGTGGTACACCGTGGTGATCGCGAACTGCCACCTGGCCAGATCCAGGGTGTCCATGCCGGCCTCCAAGCCGTCTACGACGTTACGTAGTAGATGCTAGCGGCGATCTACTACATTGCGTAGTTATACTGATCACGTGGCCACCGATGCGAGAACACCACGCCCCCTCGGCGACCTCGAGCGGCTCGTTATGGAGCAGCTCTGGGCCGCCGACGGCGCACTCACCGTGCGCGAGGTGCACGAGCGACTCGCGGGCACCCGCGATCTCGCCTACACCACAGTGATGACGGTGCTCGACCGGCTTGCCAAGAAGAAACTTACCGAGCGCGAGCGGGACGGCAAGGCCTGGCGCTACAAGGCCGCAGCGCCCCGCGAGGAGATGGCCGCGGATCTGATGCGCGACGCGCTCGACCGGGCCGGCGACCGCCGCGAGGCCCTGGTGCGGTTCGTCGGGCAGGTCAGCGACGAAGAGGCAGCCTTGCTCCGCGACGCGCTCGCGCGGCTGGAGGCTCGGGAGGGGTGATCACCCCGCTACTGCTCGCTGCACTCGCGCTGGTGCTGACCGGGCCGGCACCGGCTCTCCTGGCTCGCTCCAGCTGGCCGTACCGGATCCCCCGCGCTGCCGTTGCCCTCTGGCAGGCGATCGCGCTGGCCGCAGTACTGGCTGCTCTGGGGGCTGGGCTCGCACTGTCGTACTCGACGGCGGGTGAGCCTGGTGAGCCTCGATTCGATCCGTCGTCTGCGCGGGATCTCGCCGCTGCGGCTGTGCTTGCGTTGACTGCGCTTGTCGCTGTCAGGCTGGTCTGGGCTGTCGGGCGGGTTGCAGTCGGGACCAGGGCGCGGCGGAAGCGTCACCGCGATCTGGTGGACGTGCTGGCGACACCGGACGGGCTGATCCCGGGTTTACGCGTGCTGGCCGAGGAGACGCCGCTCGCCTACTGTCTGCCGGCAATGCGTGGCTCGAGGGTGGTCGTGTCCGTTGGTGCGCTCGACTGCCTCGATGACGGTGAACTGCGCGCGGTACTGGCCCATGAGCAGGCGCATCTGCGTGCCAGGCACGACCTGGTGCTGGAAGCCTTCACCGCCCTCCACCACGCCTTCCCCCGCTGGGTCCGCAGCGACGTAGCCCTCGACCAAGCCCGAACCCTGGTAGAACTCCTCGCCGACGACGACGCCCGCCGCCGCAACGGCCCCCTCCCCCTGGCTCGAGCCCTGGTAGCCCTAGCCGGCTCCCCCGCCCCCGAAGCCGCCCTGGCCGCAGCCAAGTCCTCCACGGTTCTCCGAGTCCAACGCCTAGCCGACCCGGAACCCAACCACCCGGTCTTGGCCTCAGCCACCTACGCCACAGCAGCCCTACTCCTTGTGGTCCCCACCCTCACCGTCGCCGCCCCTATCCTCAAGGCTCTCGCCAACGCGGTCACGTAGTACTGCGCCCCGCGCGGCTCCTACTCCCACCCGGGCCGCTGCTCCGTCGCGGGCTCAGTGAAAGCGGGGGCTCCCGCAGCCGAGGTCATCGATCGGGCACCTGGATCGGGTTCCGCCGAAGCGCGCTGGGCTGGTCAGCTCGGCTGGCTGGTTCCACCGCAACCACCACGGCAGGCTCCGCCGGATGGGCTCGGGTGGTCATAGAGCCGCCACCACGACGTGGCACGACTCGCCACCCAAGCCGCCCGCCCGAATTCCTGCTCCGGCTGTACCGACCGACAGGAAGATGTCGCTCACGACGTCTACCTCCCGCGCCTGCCCAGGCGTTCAGCACACGTAGTACTTCCTGTCTTTCCGTACGGCCCTCAGCCGCGTGGGACGTAGTACTAGCTGGGTTTGTAGCGGAGGAGCGTGCCGTTCGTCGCCCAGGGGGTTGCCTCGAGAAGAGTCAGCGGCTGTGGCGTGTCCTGGGCAGGGAAGACAGGTTTGCCACCACCAATCAGGATCGGGCACACGCGCAACTGGATCTCGTCCACCAGCCCAGCCGTGAGCAGAGTGTGGAAAAGACTGATGCTCCCCCACAGGATGATGTTCTTGCCGTCCTCGGACTTCAGGGCGGTGACTGCCTTGACCGGGTCGGTGACGATCTCGCCCGGCTCCCAGTCGCCCCATGGTGCGCTGTCGAGGGTCGACGAGACGACCACCTTGCGGAGGCGGTTCAGCTGCGGCGCGATCACCTCGTCGGTTGCCGTCGGCCAGAAGTCGACGAACAGGCGGTAGGTGTTCGCGCCGAGCAGCATCGTGTCGACGGTCTCGAGCAGGTCGAGGTTGTCGCTGTCGGCCTGGTCCGCGACGCTGTCGAAGAACGTGAGGTCGTCACCGGGCCCGGCGGCGTACCCGTCGAGCGACACGTATTCCTGGAAGATGAGCTCTCTCATCTCCCACAATCTAATGGCTTTGGTAGCTCAGTGGCCGATTCCCTTGCCCTCGCCGCGGGCGACCGCGAGCAGGACGAGTCCCGACAGAACCAGCAGAATGACCATGGTGATGACGAACGTCAGCACTAGCGACTTCTCTCCCCGATTGTTGCCGTGCACCAGCCTCACCAGTGCTACGACCTCAGTCTTCCAGAAGTTCCCCGAAAGCCTTCGCCGCCTCGTCGATCTCCCAGCGCAACGTGTCCGGTGTCACCACCAGTTCCACAAACGACCAGCCCGGTACGTCGGCCGGTTGCCACGCGCCGGAGATCGATTCGCGGGTCGCCTCCATCCGGCGTACGGCGGTCACCTCGATCTGCTCGGCCGGCCGCGGCGCGTAGACGCGGAACGAGTTGGTGTGCGGCGGCTCCGGGAAGACGCGGAATCCCGTGCTCTGCAAGGCGGCAGCCAGCTCGATCGCCTGCTGGTGGAGGTCTCCCATCAGCGGCAGTACGTTGCGGAGCCCGTCTCGCGCGGACACGGCGTACGGGAAGAGGGTGTAGACGTTGCCGCCGAGCCTGCGCTGCCAACGACGTACCTCTGCGATCAGGTCCTCGGGCCCCGCGACAGCGGCACCGCTCAGACCGCCCAGCCCCTTGTAGAACGACACGTAGACGGTCGAGGCCAGTGCAGCCACCTCAGCAAGACTGTGCTCCAGGTACGGCGTGCTCTCCCACAGCCGGGCGCCATCCAGATGCAGCGGTACGCCGCGCTCCGCACAAGCCTCGGCGAACACCACCAACTCGTCCCACGTCGGCAGCACGAACCCGGCGTCGCGCAAGGGTAGTTCCAGCGCCACAGCGGCCAGGCGACCCGGTATGGCGGCCAGCTCGTCCGGCCGGGGCTGCCGCGGCTCGGAGGTCAGCCGCTCGATGCGGAGGTGGTGCACTTCCTCCAGGGCGTTCAGCTCATGCTGCAGGAAGTGCGAGAGCCCGTGCAGCGCCACCCGCTGAGTGCCGGCCCGATCGGCGTACACCCGGAGCACACTCTGCTGAGCCATGATCCCGCTGGGCACGAACACGGCCGCGGGCTTCCCCAGCAGCTCTGCGACCTCCTGCTCCAGCAGTTCGACCTCACCTCCGGTCCCGTAGCCGTCGCGCTCCTCCTCGGTCGCCGCCGCGGCCAGCGCAAGCAGGCTGTCTGAAACCGGCGTCTTCCGGCCGGACAACCAGCGGGTGCACTCGGCGGCAGCAGCCTTACGGCGGGAACGAAGATCTTCGGAGGCGGTCGTCGTCGGGTGAGTCACGCATCCATCCTCCCCGACGTCGCAACCAGATTTAGACCGGCGTAGTCACCACGTGCTCGCCTTGGAGAGTCTTGATCTCCACGGAGCGGACCTGGTCGATCGGGATCAGCACACCGCCGCCGAAGCGGCTGCCCTCGCGCGCTGCCTTCTCCGAGACCACCCAGCTGCCCGCCACGAAGGTGTTGCCGGCCTTGTCGGTGACGAGCATCTCGCACTCGGCCCCGGCCTTCAGGCCCGCGATGTTGACCATGATCCAGCTCCAGCCGGCTCGCGGCTCCACCGTGGTCGCCATGGTCGTCCGGGTCACCGTGTCCGTGGCGGTCACCTGCTTCGACCCGGCCACGGGCGCATCGGGATCAGCAATCGTCTGACGACCGATCAGTACGCCGCCGCCCAGCGCGCCGGCGATCAAGACGACGGCAGCGGCCACCAGGTACCACGTCGAGCGCTTCTTGCGCGCCGCAGCCGCAGGAGGCGCGGCAGTCCCAGCCTCGGCGGCCGCAACCTCGGCCGCGGCGGTCGAGCGAACCTCCCGCAGGGTCCGCTGCAGCAGCAGGTCACCGTCAGCCGGCGGCCCGTCCAGGAAGGCCTCTGGCGGTACATCGCCGAGGAACTCCTTCATCTCGTCGAGCTCGGCCAACTCCTGGCGGCACTCGGCACAACCGGCCAGGTGCTCGTCGATCTCGCGGACCTCGTCCGGCTCCAGCGCGCCGAGGGAGTAGGCGCCGAGCCGCGAGGGATCGTGTTCGCTCATCGGGCCACCTCCGCTTCCGGTCCACTCATCACCGCGCGGAGTGCGCGGAGGGCGTAATACGATCTCGATTTCACGGTACCCGGCGGAACTCCGAGTTCCTTCGCGGCTTCGGTCACGGACCGGCCGCGGTAGTACAACTGCACCAGCACCTCACGATGTTCCGGCGATACCTGGTCGAGCGCGTCCAGCACCACCATCGTGTTCACCACCGCCTCGGAGTGGTCGCCCTCCACCGGCGGGCGATCCTCCACCTCCGCCACCTCGGCGGGCCGCACCGCGCGAGCCCGAGCCCGATCGGTGACGATGTTGCGCGCGACCGTCAGCAGCCAGCCGCGAACCGACCCCTTGCCCTCGAGCAGGTCGTCAGCGTGCTTCCACGCCCGGACCAGAGTCTCCTGGACAATGTCCTCCGCGGCCGCTCGATCACCCGTCAGCCGGGTCGCGTACGCGAGCACGCTGCGGCCGTGCTCGGCGTACAGCGAGCGGATCAACGCCTCGGCAGCCTCCGGCCGGCGGTCCGTGTCACCCACCGCTATCCTCCCGGCCTCGACTGTCGCGGTCGTTCGTACGATAGGCGATCCAGCGACCATGGGCAGCACAGGGGACACCGCAGGGCCCCAAGTGGAGCCCTGCAGCAGGTAGGTGGTCGCTTCCATCGGGGCTCAGTACCCGTCGCTGCCCGACCCCGAGGCCTGGGTGGTGATCTTCTTGCCGTCCGCGCCGACGACCCACCAGACCCCGCCGACACCCTGGCCCTCGGCCTCCCCGGCCTCGCTGTCACTGGCGAACAGGTAGAGCGGCAGGCCGGCCAGCGTGACCTGCTTGGTGCCGTCGGTCCGGGTCACCGTGCCGACCAGCGAGGCGTCCACCCCGTCCAGCTGCGGCGTACCGCTGCCGGCCATCACCGGCTGCCACTTGACGGCGCAGTCGCCGTCGCAGTTCGACTTCGACGGATCAGCGGTGTCCTTGTCGAACACGTACAGCGCCCGGCCGGAGCCGTCCACGACGATCTTGCCGAAGTTGCCCACATTCGCGGTGGCGAGCTTGGTGACCGACGACGCGGGCGCCGACTGACTGCTGGTGTTGCTCGGCGCGGCGGCCGGGGTCTCGTCGCCGCCACCACAGGCGGTGAGTCCGGCCAGACCGAGAACGGCTGTTCCGACGAACGTGGCGAAGCGCTTCATGGGACTTCTCCTTGGGTTGTGGGCCGTTCGACACCACCCACACGGACGGACGGGCCGACCGGTTCAGGGAGAGCTCCGCGGTTATCGTTACGTTATGAGTACCGACGCCACCTTGCCCCCGGCGGTGCAGCGCGTGCTGACCGCGATCGACGAGCAGGACAACGACGCCTTCGTGGCCGCCTTCGCCACCGACGGCTACGTCGACGACTGGGGCCGGCAGTTCCGCGGCCCGGAGCGGATCCGGTCCTGGAGCGACAACGAGCTGATCGGCAAGCGCGCGACCATCTCGGACCTCCGGGTGTCCACTCCGGGCAACCCTGTCACCATCACCACCCAGGTCGGCGGCGACGGCTACAACGGTCCCTCCCACTTCACCTTCGACGTCCAGGGTGACCTGGTCGCCTCGATGACGATCACGGCCTGAACAGGATCTTCCCCGAGCGGCCGCCCTGGCGGGCGTGGTCCAGCGCCTTGCGGAACTCCGCCAGCGGGTAGGTCGCCTCGACCTCGGCCCGCAGTACGCCGTCGGCGACCAGCGCGGCGAGCTCGGTGTATGTCTGCTCGAGCTCCTCGCGCGACGCGTTGTTCAGCCAGTTGACGATCCACAGACCGCGCAGCGACAACTGCCGATAGATGGAGTCACCGAGGCCGATCGCCGTCGGAGCACCGGTCACGCTGGAGTAGCTGACCACTGTCCCCTCGAACTCCAGCGACCGCGCCAACGCTCCCGCTGTGGCGTCGCCGGTGCCATCGAGCACCAGGGACAACTTCTCCTCCCCCAGCGCCTCGGCGATCCGCCCCGCCAGGTCGTTGCCATCGACAACCACCAGGTCGGCGCCGGCAGCCCGGAGCCGCTCGGCCACCTCCTCACGCCGTACGACGCTGAGGGTCTTCAGGCCGGTCTGCTTCGCCAGAGCGATCACGTACTGCCCGACGCCGGAGTTCCCCAGGTTCTGCCCGACCCACTGCCCGGGCTGCAGATCGACGTACTTGTTCAGGGCCAGGTACGCCGTCAGCGGGTTGATGCCGACCATCGCCAGCTGTGCCGGGTCACCCTCGTCGGGAAGCGGCACGATGTTGCGGGAGGCAACGACAACCCGGTCCGCCCAGGTGCCCTGCTGGTAGTTCGGCACGATCAGGACCCGCCGGCCGACCAGCGACTGGTCCACCGACGTACCGGCCTGGACGACCCGCCCGACCCCCTCGGAGCCGAGCGCGAACGGCGCCTGCGCCTGATATCCATAGGTGCCGGAGGCAAGCATGAAGTCCACCGGGTTGATGGCGGCGGCCTCGATGCCGACCAGCACGTCGTCCGGGCCGACGGTCAGGTCCAGATCGGTGACCAGGGCAACGGACTCATCGATGTCGCCGATCGCATTCAGGATCAATTGGCTCATTGTGCTATCCCTGTCTCAGTTGTTCGTGGTGAGGACCATGCGGAAACGCGCGGCACCGGACAGCATCCGGGCGTACGCGTCCGCGGCTTTCTCGAGTGGAACCGTCTCGACCATCGGCCGGACGTCGTTGCCCAGGCTGAAAGCGAGGTTCTCCTCGTTCTCGCTGGGTGTGCCGGTCAGCGAGCCCGCGATACTGCGGCCTCCGAAGATCAGCGCCGAGGTGGCCACCTCGATCGGGTCGCCGGCAGCGCCGACCACGATCAGGCGGCCGCGCAACGTGAGGCCCTCCACCAGTGGAGTCATCGAGGCGCCGGAGGTCGCGGTCGCGATGATGACGGTGGCGCCGCCGAGCTCCTGCAGAGCCTTGCCCGGGTCCACCGCCGCGCTGTCGATGTACTCGGTGGCGCCCAGCTTCAACGCGAGTTCGCGCTTCCCCTCGCCCCGCGCGATCGCGACCACCCGCAGGCCGAGCTTCACGGCGTACTGGATCGCCAGGTGGCCGAGGCCGCCGATGCCCTGGACAGCGACCAGGTCACCCGGCCGCGGCGCGCCCTTGCGCAACCCGTTGAACACGGTGATCCCAGCGCACAACAACGGCGCCGCCTCCGCCGCCCCCAACTCCTCCGGTACTGCGACCAGCCCGCTGGCCCGGGCGATCACGGATTCCGCGTAGCCGCCGTCGATCGAGTCGCCAAGCACCGGCTGGTCCGTGCAGTAGACGAAGTCGCCGCGCCGGCAGTTCGCGCAGGAGCCGCAGTGGCCGCCGAGGTACCCGAGGCCGACCTGCTGGCCGATGGTCCAGCCGGTGACGTCCGGGCCGAGCGCGTCGATCCGGCCGACCACCTCGTGGCCGGGGACGATCGGCGTACCGGCCGGGCGGTTGCCGATGACGTTGTGCACGCCGTACATGTCGCTGTGGCAGACGCCGCAGGCCTCCACGGCGATCCGGACATGTCCGGGGCCGGGTTCAGTCAGTTCGCGCTCGACCAGGGTGAAAGCGCCGTCGCCGGTCGCCTGCACCGCGCGGTACGTGGTCATATCCTGCTCCTAAGATGATCGGTCGTCTTGAAGTGGGTAGAGCTCTCCCCTGGAAAGGGGAAGTTGTTAATCCGACTGCTCTCGACGGAGCGGCCGGGTCAGGTCCGGCTAAGCGAGCAGGGTGTCGAAGGTGACGGTGAAGAAGTCGTCGAAGGGTTCCGGCGATCGCTCGGCGCGGACCCGGATCAGAGTGCCTTCCCAGGCGCTCACGAGGTACCGCCCGATCATCGCGGTGTCGAGCCCGGCGGGAATGCTGCCGGCCTCCTGCGCCTCCGCGAGCGCCCCGCCCAGCCGCTCGGCCCACAGACCGAGCCCCTGCTTCAGCAGTTGCTGGATGGAGTCATTGTGGTCGGCAACCTCGGTGGTGAAGTTGCCGAGCATGCAACCCCGAAGGTTGCCATAGCCGAGCACCTCGTCCCGCAGGTACTCGAAGTGCGCTCGGATCCGCGCCAGCGGCTCCACGGACTGGTCGGCCAGATCCCCCAGCCGCCGCGACACCCCGTACCGCTCCAGGGCCTCGATCGCGAGCGCTTCCTTGCTCTCGAAGTGGTTGTAGAACGACCCCTTCGGCACCCCGGCCCGATCCGTGATGTCCTTCACCGCCGCGGCATTGAACCCCCGCTCATGAAACTGAGCCTGCCCCGCCTCAACGATCTCTTCCCGCATGCTCCGCCTAGCCATGCGTCCAATATGACCGGTCGTCTCAGCCAAGTCAAGCACTCCGCTGAACTGGCCGGTGCCGGCCGCGACGGAGGAGGCAGTGACTGGGTGATCCGGCCGCTGCCCGCCTGATCAGGGAGGGACCGCGAGATCAGGGAGGGCTGGTCAGGCGGGTTCGGGTTCGCGGATTCGCTGGGAGATGACGGCGGAGACGCCGTCGCCTCGCATGGTGACGCCGTACAGGGCGTCGGCGACCTCCATGGTGCGCTTCTGGTGGGTGATGACGAGGAGCTGGCTGTTCTCGCGGAGCTCCTCGTAGATCTCCAGCAGGCGGCCCAGGTTGGTGTCGTCCAGCGCGGCCTCGACCTCGTCGAGGATGTAGAAGGGCGACGGGCGGGCCTTGAAGAGCGCGACCAGGAACGCGACCGCGACCAGCGAGCGCTCACCACCGGACAGCAGCGACAGCCGCTTGACCTTCTTACCCGGCGGACGAGCCTCGACGTCGATCCCGGTGCCGAGCATGTCGTCCGGGTCGGTCAGCACGAGCCGGCCCTCGCCGCCGGGGAACAGCCGGCTGAAGACGTGCTCGAAGGCGACCTCGACGTCGCGGTAGGCCTCGGTGAAGACCTGCTCGACGCGGTCGTCGACCTCCTTGACGATGTCCATCAGGTCGCGCCGGGACTTCTTCAGGTCGTCGAGCTGCTCGGACAGGAAGCGGTGCCGCTCCTCCATCGCGTCGAACTCCTCCAGCGCGAGCGGGTTGATCCGCCCCA
The DNA here is from genome assembly GCF_004345365.1 of Kribbella sp. VKM Ac-2568. GTDB lineage: Bacteria > Actinomycetota > Actinomycetes > Propionibacteriales > Kribbellaceae > Kribbella > Kribbella orskensis. The sequence goes on along the minus strand of NZ_SLVF01000012.1, from coordinate 161,485 downwards.
GCTGGTTCAGCGCGCGCTCGGCGGTCTTCAGCCGCTTCTGCACCTTCGCCCGGTCGAACGGCTCGGCCTCCAGCTCAAGGGTGTTGTCGTCGCCGTCCTTGGGCAGCGGCGGCACCAGCTGGTCCGGACCGTACTCCGCGATCAGCGCGTCCACCTCGGTACCGAGCTCGCTCAACGCCTTCTCGTACAGCGCTTCGAGCCGCATCTTCTGCTCTGCCCGGGCCAGCGCGTCACGGTGCACGGTGTTCGTCAGCTGCTCGAGTTCACTGCTCAGGTTGCGAGTAGCGGAACGAGCCTGGGCCAGCGCTTGCTCGCGATCGGCACGCTCGGCCTGGATCGCCGACCGCTCCGAGGCTGCCAGCTGCAGGGAGTGCTCGAGCCGCGCAAGGACATGCCCAGCCGCCAGGTGCACGGCCTGCGCCGCCTCTGACTGGCGTGCCCGCCGGGACGCCCGCGCGATTGCCCGGGCACGAGCCTCGCGCTCCTGGCGGGCCGCGCGCTCCAGGGAGTCGGCGCGACCGGACAGAGCCCGCGCGCGCTCCTCGGTCGTCCGCAGAGCCAGCCGTGCTTCCATTTCAGCCGCTCGGCCGCCCTTAGCAGCTTCGGCGAGCCGGTCACGTTCGGTCGGGTCGGGCTCGTCGCCCTCGTCGTCGCCGTACTGTTCGACGTCGTTCAGCCGGTTCTCGAGGTCCGCGAGGCCGGACAGGTTCCGGTCCCGCTCGGCCTCGGCCGCGGCGATCGCCTCGGCCATCCGCTGCGCCTCGCCGCGGGATGCTTTCGCCAGTGACCCGAACTGCGCCAACTGCTCGGCAACGGCCGCCATCGACGCGTCCGACTCGTGCAGCCGGGCCAGCGCGATCTCGACGGACTGCTTCTGCTGCTCCCGCTCGCGCTCCATCGCGGCGAGCTCGAACCGCAGCCGCTCGCTCCGCGCTGTGGCTTCCGTCAGCTTCTCGGCGGCCTCGTCGACCGCGGACTGCACCTCGATGAGGCTCGGCGCCGCGTCGGACCCGCCGTACGCGAAGTGGGCACCCAGTACGTCGCCGGCGCGGGTGGTCGCGGTGACGTCGGGCAGGTGCTGGACGAGCGACCGGGCCGCGGGGACGTCGTCGACCACGGCGACCTTGCGGAGCAGGCGCTTGAGCGCGGGCCGCAGGTTCTCCGGGCAGTCCACCACCTCGACCGCGTACTTCGCGCCGAAGGGCAGCTGGGGCCACGACGCGAAGTCATCGGCCGGGGCATCGCCGAGCAACAGCCCGGCGCGGCCGAGATCATGCTCCTTCAGGTGTCCGACGGCGTCCAGCGCGGCCTGGGTGTGCGTCACGGCGACGGCGTCGGCGGCCTCGCCCAGCGCGGCGGCGATGGCGGTCTCGTACCCGGTTCGCACGCTCAACAGCGCGGCGACCGAGCCCATCAGGCCGGTCACCTGCTCGGAGGCGGCCAGCAGGGCGCCGGCGCCGTCCTTGCGGTTCAGGCCCAGCTCCAGGGCCTCCTTGCGGGCGGCCAGGCCGGTCCGCTCCCGCTCGGCGTCACGCTCCTCGGCGCGCAGCTTGGTGAGGCGCTCCTCCAGCTCGTCCAGGACGCCCTGGGCCGCCTCGTACTCCTCGTCGAGACCTCGCTCACCGGCGTCGAGGCCGGCCACCTGGGTCTCGAGCGCGGTGAAGTCGTGCTGCGCCTTCGCGGCGCGGGCCTCCGCCTCGCGCTGGTTGGCCGCGAGCCGGCCGATCTCGGACTCGGCGGCGGCCGCGCGGCTCTTCAGCGCGTTCACCTGGCCGGTCAGCCGGGCGAGTCCCTCCCGACGGTCCGCGGCGGCCCGGATCAGCGCCGCGATCCGGCGCTCCTCCTCGGCGTGCTCGGCCTCCAACTGCTGGCGGCGCTCGATGGACTCGGCGAGCAGCTCGGAATGGGCCTCGACCTCGGCCTCGATCTGCGCCTCGGTCTCCCGGACCCGGGCAGCCTCCAGTTCGAGCTCCTCAGGGTCGCGCCCGCTGCGCGGCTCCTCGGCCTCGTCGTTCAGCGAGCGGATCCGGTCGGCCGCGATCCGGGCCGTGCCCTTGATCTTCTCGCCGAAGCCGGACAGCTGGTACCACGTGTCCTGCGCGGCCTGGAGCGCCGGCGCGTCGGTGCGCAGGGCGTCCTCGAGGGTGGCCTCCAGGTCCCGGGCCTCCCGCAGCGCGGCCTCGATCTGGGACCGCTTCTCGGTCAGCGCGGCCTCGTCCTTGAGCTCGGCCTCGAGCGCGGACTGGGCCTGCACGATGTCGTCGGCGAGCAGCCGGGAGCGGCCGTCGCGAACCTCCGCCTGGATCGTCACCGCTCGCCGCGCCACCTCCGCCTGGCGCCCGAGCGGCTTCAACTGGCGGCGGATCTCGGTGATCAGGTCGCCGAGCCGGTGCAGGTTGCCCTCGGTGGCCTCCAGCTTCCGGATCGCCTTCTCTTTGCGCTTGCGGTGCTTCAGCACACCGGCGGCTTCCTCGACGAACCCGCGCCGGCCCTCCGGGGTGGCGCGCAGGATCGAGTCGAGCTGGCCCTGGCCGACGATGACGTGCATCTCGCGGCCGATACCGGAGTCGCTGAGCAGTTCCTGGACGTCGAGCAGCCGGCAGTTCTGGCCGTTGATCTGGTAGTCGGAGCCGCCGTTGCGGAACATCGTCCGCGAGATGGTGACCTCGGCGTAGTCGATCGGCAGCGCGCCGTCGGAGTTGTCGATGGTCAGCACCACCTCGGCGCGGCCCAGCGGGGCCCGGCCGGAGGTGCCGGCGAAGATGACGTCCTCCATCTTGCCGCCGCGCAGGGACTTCACCCCCTGCTCGCCCATCACCCAGGCGAGGCCGTCGACGACGTTGGACTTCCCGGAGCCGTTCGGGCCGACGATGCAGGTGATCCCCGGCTCGAAATTCATCGTCGTCGCCGACGCGAAGGACTTGAAACCTCGGAGCGTCATGCTCTTCAGGTACAAGGCGTAGCTCCCAACCCGTGAAAGGACAGACGGAACCGATGGGAACCGCCGTAACTGCCAGTGACGCTGCCGCTACCCGGGGGAGGGTGTTCCGCTGATGAGTCTACCGACTGCGGACATGAAACCGGCGGAGGCCCGGACGGGGGCCGCCGCCGTGGGTGGTGCGGACGGTGATGTGTACTGCTGTGGCTTCGGCGGTCAGACCGAAGCGGGGGCGCGCAGAGCCTCGTCTACCGTGAGCAGACGGCCGTCGTGAACGGCTGCGACCAGATGGTCATTCTCTGCCTGCAGGCGCATCACGTGCGCCTCCAGATCGGCGACACGCCGGTTGAGCAGACGAACCTGCTCGAGCATGCGCGGGTCAGTGCCTCCAAGGTGCCCTAGAAGAGCCTTGGCCATTGTGCTGTCCTCCGGAAGGGTTCTGGCAGGTGGCGCCCCTGGTCCGCGGAGCGCATAGTGTGTGCCGTCTTTCAGGGTGACACCAGCATTAGCCTGGGTCAACCTGGGGTACGTCAATTAACGATATCCCGCTCACCACCGGGCGTGTCGCGGCGTCGGCTGGCACTTCGGGCAGCGATACGACGAACGGTTCATGAACGCCTCGCGACGGATCGGGCGACCACACCGGGGGCACGGCGAACCCTCCTGCCCGTACGCCGCCAGGCCGCGCTCGAAATAGCCGGATTCCCCGTTCACGTTGACATACAGGGCATCGAAGCTGGTCCCGCCGACGTCCAGTGCGGACGCCATCACCTCCCGGGCATGACGCAGGATTTCCCTTATTTGCAAGGGTTTCATCGTATCGGTCGCCCGGGCGTAGTGCAGCTTGGCGCGCCACAACGCTTCGTCAGCATAGATATTGCCGACTCCGCTGACCAGCGACTGGTCCAGCAGAGCGCGCTTCAGGCCGGTCTTGCGCTTGCGGACGCCGGCCACGAAGAGGTCCTCGTCGAAGAGTGGATCGAACGGGTCCCGGGCGATGTGGGCGATCTCGTCGGGCAGTTCCGCGCCGCCCTCGGAGTACGACAGACCACCGAACATCCGCTGGTCCAGAAAACGGACCTCTCCGCCGTCGTCGGCGAACCGGAACCGCACCCGCAGATGCTTCTCGTCCGCGGCGCCGACCGGCTGGACCCGGAACTGGCCGCTCATGCCCAGGTGGGCCAGCACGGCGTCGCCGGACTCCAACGGCAGCCAGAGATATTTCCCCCGCCGCGCGGGCGTCCCAAGGGTCTGGCCCTTGAGCTTGGCGACGAAGTCGTCCGGCCCGGCCAGGTGGCGGCGTACCGGCCGGGGGTGCAGTACCTCGACGGCGTCGATCGTCCGGCCGGTGGTGAATTCCGCGAGTCCGCGGCGAACGACCTCTACTTCCGGGAGCTCGGGCACCTGTGTCCTGCCTTGGGGGGTCGTGCGATGGCTCCGGTGTCCGGGCGGGTGCATCGCAAGGCGGAGGGATGCCTCGATGCGGGGTTCATCGTGGCATCCCGACAACGCAGCGAGGTGCCCGCCCGGGCGCCGGAGCCATTGTGCGAATCCCCAAGGCAGGACACTACGGCTGCTGGGAGGGGTCTGTGCTGTCGGGGTGGGCGGCTCGAAGAGCCTTCCAGGCGGTCTCGGCCGCCTGCTGCTCGGCTTCCTTCTTGCTCCGGCCGATGCCGTGCCCGTAGGTGTCCGAGCCGATCCGGACCCGTGCCTCGAAGGTCTTGGCGTGGTCGGGACCCGACTCGGCGATCACGTACTCCGGTACGCCGACGCCGAGTTGTGCCACCAGTTCCTGCAGGCTGGTCTTCCAGTCCAGGCCGGCGCCCAGCCGTGCCGACGACTCCATCAGCTCGTCGAACAGCGTGTGCACCACCCGGCCGGCCACCTCGAACCCACGGTCCAGGTAGACCGCGCCGATCAGTGCCTCGACGCAGTCGGCCAGGATCGACGACTTGTCCCGGCCGCCGGTGGCCTCCTCGCCCCGGCCCAGCCGCAGGTACTTGCCGAGCTTGAGCTCACGGGCAACCCCCGCCAGCGCGCGCATGTTCACCACAGCGGCGCGCAGCTTGGCGAGCCGGCCCTCGGAGAGGTCCGGATGGTTGCGGAACAGCGACTCCGTGACGATGACGCCGAGCACGGAGTCCCCGAGGAACTCCAGCCGCTCGTTCGTCGGCAACCCACCGTTCTCGTACGCGAACGAACGGTGGGTGAAGGCGTGCTCCAATAACTCGTCAGCCAGCGATACGCCGAGCCGCTGGTTCAGCTCGGCGTAGAGGCCCCCGTGTGCCGGCGATGTCATAGAGCGTTGACCGAATTCACTGGGTGAGGTGTCGCTTAGCTCTCGACGACCTGGCGACGCTCACCCTTGGCGCCGTACTGGCCGCAGGTGGGGCACACGGTGTGCTGCAGGTGCTTCGCGCGGCAGGCGGGGTTCACGCAGGTGACGAGCGACGGCGCAGTGGTCTTCCACTGGGCGCGACGGCTCCGGGTGTTGCTGCGCGACATCTTCCGCTTCGGAACGGCCACGGTTATGACTCCTCGGTTCGGCCGGGGGCTTGCGACCCGGCCGGCTGGCTGGCGTATGTGTCTTGGTCTAGCGGTCTTGCGGTCGTTCGTCCTGCTGGAGCAGGCCGCTCAGGGCGGTCCACCGTGGGTCGATGCCGTCCTCGTGCTGATGGCCGGGCTCGTCCGCCAGGCGTGCCCCGCACTCGGGGCACAGACCCGGACAGTCGTCCGTACACAGCGGCTGGAACGGCAGCGCGAGCACCACCTGGTCCCTCAGCGCCGGCTCGAGGTCGATCAGATCGCCCTCCATCCGGCTGGCCTCGTCGGGCTCGGCGTCACTCTCCGGGTAGACGTACAGCTCCTGGACGTCGGCGAGGAACTCGTCCTCGACGTCGACCAGGCACCGCGCGCACTCCCCGACCAGGCGGCCACGGGCCGTTCCGGTGACGAGCACCCCTTCGACAACCGCTTCCAGTCGCAGATCGAACTGGATGGGGTCGCCCTCGGGGACGCCGATCACATCGATCCCGAGATCGGCCGGTGCCGGAGCCGTGAAGGAGACTTCGCGCTGGGACCCGGCACGGCGCGACAGCTCGTGGGTATCGATCACGAGTGGGGACCGCGGGTCCAAGACGCTCAGGACATCCCTTTCAGGCGTGGGCAGGCAGAATCTCAGTCTCAACGAGACCGGTGGACAACATTACCAAGTCCCTGCCGTTCGGCCCAATCCAGGGGCCGCTACAGCCTGTCGCGCAAGCGGGCGTGAACACCGGGTGGCAGGAAGTCGTCGACCGCACCGCCGAGTCTGGCGATCTCCTTGACCAGGCTGGAGGAGATGTAAGCGTTCTCCGGCGCGGTCGGCAGGAAGACGGTGTCGACGCCGGACATGTGCCGGTTCATCTGCGCCATCTGCAACTCGTAGTCGTAGTCGCCGCCCGAGCGCAGGCCCTTCACGATCACCCCGGCGCCCTCGGCCCGGCAGTAGTCGACCAGCAGTCCGTCGAAGGTGCCGACCCGGACGTTGCCGAACGGTTCGGTGATCTCGGTCAGCATCGCGACCCGTTCCTCGTCGCTGAACAGCCGCTTCTTCGACTGGTTCACCCCGGCCGCGACGATCACCTCGTCGAAGGCGGCCGCCGCCCGTCCGATGATGTCCAGATGCCCGTTGGTCGGCGGGTCGAAGGTGCCCGGGAACACCGCTCGGCTCATCAGTTCATCCCAGTGCCCTGGTCATGGCGGTGACCGTACCAAAGCCGGGCCTCGCCGTACTTGCGATCCCGCAGTGCGGCGAACCCGTCCGGCCACTCCCACGGCTCCCGTTTTCCCCGCTCGACCACCGCCACCGCGTCGTCCGCGAGCCAGCCATTGCCCGCCAGCGCGACCAGGATCTCCTGTAGTTCAAGGGTTTCCAGCTTGTACGGCGGGTCGGCGAAGACCAGGTCGAAGGGCTTGCCGGAATTGTCGCCTGAGGCAACCTTCTCGACCGGGCGGACGAGCACCGTCGCCCCGGGCAGACCGACCGCCTTCACGTTGGCGGTGATCACCTCCGCAGCCTTGCGGTCCGCCTCGACCAGCACGACCCGCTCCGCTCCCCGGGACAGCGCCTCCAGCCCAATCGCGCCGGACCCGGCGTACAGGTCCAGGACGGTGAGGCCGTGGAAGCCGGCGAACTCGGCCTCCAGCGAGGAGAACAGCGCCTCGCGGACCCGGTCGGCCGTCGGCCTGGTCCCACTCCCGGCCGGTACGGCGATCCGCCGGCCGCCCGCCACTCCCCCGACGATCCGCGTCACGTCTTCTCCAGGTAGTCGGTCGCCTCGGACTCCAGCGCGCTGCGGACGAACGAACGCAGTACGGGGTATTCGGCCAGTTCGGCGTCGACCGAGATGATCGAGTTCGCCACGTGCCGCGCGGTCAGGATGATCTCCTCGTCGCGGAGCACGCTGAGCAGCTTCAGGCTGGTCCGGCGGCCCGACTGGGCGACCCCGAGGACGTCGCCCTCGCGGCGGGTCTCCAGGTCGATCCGGGACAGCTCGAAGCCGTCCGTCGTGGCGGCGACCGCCTCCAGCCGCGCGTACGACTTCGAACCGGCCCAGCCGTGCGTCACGAGCAGGCAGAGGCCGGGCACCTTGCCCCGGCCGACCCGGCCGCGCAGCTGGTGCAGCTGGGAGATGCCGAACCGGTCCGCGTCCATCACCACCATGGTCGAGGCGTTCGGCACGTCCACGCCGACCTCGATCACGGTGGTCGCGATCAGTACGTCGATCTCCCCGGCGGCGAACCGGGTCATCACCGAGTCCTTCTCGTCGGCCGGCAACCGCCCGTGCAGGATCTCCACCCGCAGGTCGCCGAGGATGCCGTCGAGGATCTCCGCGACCTGCAGCACCGAGATCGCCGGCCGCGGCTTGCCCTTGGACTCGGCCTCGTCCTCGGAACCGGCGGCGAACTCGCCTTCCTCGTCGGCGGCGTTCTTCACGTCGTCGCCGATCCGCGGGCAGACGACGTACGCCTGGTGGCCCTTCTCGACCTCCTCGTGGACGCGCTCCCACGCCCGGGCCAGCCAGGCCGGCTTCTCCTTCGCGGGGACCACCGAGCTCTTGATCGGCGACCGCCCGGCCGGCAGCTCGGTCAGCGTCGACACCGCGAGATCCCCGAACACGGTCATCGCCACGGTCCGCGGGATCGGCGTCGCCGTCATCACCAGCACGTGTGGGGTCGCGTCCCCCGACTTCTGGCTGAGCGCGGCCCGCTGCTCGACGCCGAACCGGTGCTGCTCGTCGACCACCACCAGTCCGAGGTCCGCGAACTGCACCTTGTCCTCGAGCAGCGCGTGCGTCCCGACCACGATCCCGGCCGAACCACTCGCCGCGTCCAGCATCGCCGTACGCCGGGAGGCCGCGTTCAGGGAGCCCGTCAGCAGGCCGACGCGGGTGGCCCGTTCGGCGCCGCCGAGCATGCCCTGCTCCGCGAGCTCGCCGAGCATCTTCGTCAGTGTCTTGTGGTGCTGGGTGGCGAGCACCTCGGTCGGAGCGAGCAGGACCGCCTGGCCGCCCGCGTCGACCACCGAGAGCATCGCCCGCAGCGCGACCACGGTCTTGCCGGAGCCGACCTCGCCCTGCAGCAGGCGGTGCATCGGATGCGGCCGGGCCAGGTCCGCGAAGATCTCCTCGCCCACCTCGGCCTGTCCCTCGGTCAGCTTGAACGGCAGCCGCGCGTCGAAGTCGTCCAGCAGACCACCCTCGGACCGGACCCGCGGTACGGCCTTCAGCGCGTCGGTGACCGCGCGGCGCTGGGCCAGGATCGTCTGCATCACCAGGGCTTCCTCGAACCGGAACCGCTTCTGCGCGACCTCCCAGTCCTTCTCGGTCTCCGGCAGATGCACCTTCTGCAGGGCCTCCCGCAGGCCGATCAACTTCTCCCGGCGCAGGATCAGCTCCGGGATCGGGTCGTCCAGCTCGCCGAGGTTGTCGAGCACGATCTTGATGCTGCGCTCGATCGTCGCGGTCGGCAGCTTCGCGCTGGCCGGGTACAGCGGCCGGAACGGCTTGGCCCGGCGCTCGATCTCCTCCTCGCTCAGGTCCTCCTCGTCCAGGATCTCGGTGCCGGGGCCCTTGAGCTGCATGATGTCGCGGAACATCGTCACCTCGCCCCAGAACAGCGCCGCCGTACCGGCGGTCAGCTTGTTCGCCAGCCAGGGCTGGTTGAAGAAGGCCAGCTCCAGGTCGTTGCGCCCGTCGGTGACGACCACCTTGGTGATCGTCTTGTGCCGGCGGTACTTGTTCACCTCGTCCGGCCGGATCTCCTGCTTGGAGTCCAGCGAGCGCACGGTGACCTTCTTGACCCGCCCGCTGACCGTGGCCTGGTCGCCGACCTCCAGCTCGTCGAACGGCGTCAGCTCGCCCTTCTTCAGGTAGCGCCGCGGGTAGTGCCGTAGCAGCTCGCCGACGGTCTCGATGCCGAGCACGTCCGAGAAGGTCTTGGCCGTCTTCGCCCCGACGAAGTCGCGGAGCTTCCGGTCGATGTCAGTCTTCATTCCACCCCGATCAGCAACGGGTACCTTTCCTGACCACCGTCGTACACCACGACATCGACATCCCGGCGGCTCCGGCGTACGTGCCGCACCAGCGCGTCGACCAGTTCGGGGTCCGCATCGCGCCCGGTGACCACGGTCATCAGCTCGCCACCACCGCCCAGCAGGCGGTCGACCACCCCGGTCGCGGCCGTCGCCAGGTCGTCGGTGATGAGGGCGAAATCACCGTCCACGACCCCCAGAGCGTCACCGATCCGGCAGGTGCCGGCCATCGTCCAGGCGTCCTTGACCGCGATCGTCACCGCGCCGTGGCGGGTCTGCCCGGCCGCGGCCGACAGGTGCACCACGTCGTCGTCGAAGCTGCGCTCCGGGTCGTGTACCGCGATCGCCGCCAGGCCCTGGACCTGCGCCCGGGTCGGGATCACAGCGACCCGGATGCCGTCCTGCCGCGCTGCGGTGGCAGCCGCCTCGGCTACGGCGATGGAGTCCTTGTCGTTCGGCAGCAGCACGATCTCCGGAGCTCCGGACCGCTCGATCGCCTTCAGGAGCTCGCCGGTCGAGCAGCGTCGCCCGGGTCCACCCGCGATGACGACAGCGCCGGAATCGGTGAACAGCTTGGCCAGGCCGTCACCCGCGGCGACGGCGATCACCGCCCGACCGGGGACCGGTTCGTGGTGGGTCAGGTCGGCGAAGTGCGTGACCCGGATCCGGTACGGGCGGCCGATCTCGATGCCTGGCTCGATCGCCCCGCCGACGTCGTCGGTGTGCACGTGCACGTTCCACAGGCCGTCGCCGCCGACCACCACGACGGAGTCCCCCAGGCCGGCGAGGAGGGTGCGGAAGTCGCCGATCTTCTCGTCCGGCGCCTCCAGCAGATACATCACCTCGTACGCCGGTCCGTCGGGGTCGAGGTCGTTCCCGGTCCGCGCCTCGGTCGGGACCACTCGGGCCGGTACTCCGGTGGTCGCCGCCGGACCGCGGCCGGAGAGCACCGACTCCATCGCCCCGAGAATCACCACCAGCCCGGCACCGCCTGCGTCCACCACCCCGGCCCTGCGGAGTTGTTCCAACTGCTCGGTGGTCTTGGTCAGAGCCACCCGTGCGGCCGCAACCGCCGCCAGGCACACCTCGGCGACCGTCTTGCCCTCGTTGGCCGCCTTCAGAGCCGCGTTCGCAGCCTCCCGGGCCACGGTCAGCATCGTCCCCTCGACAGGCTGCGCCACCGCCCCATAAGCGGCGTCGGCCGCGAACACCAACGCATCCGCGAACGCCACCGCCTCACTCATCCGCACATCCGCGAGCCCCCCGCCGGGCTGCTCCTGGGTGCGTGGGAGGTTCTCGGCCAGGCGGAGACCGCAGGCTCGGACCAGTTGCGAGGTGATGACGCCGGAGTTGCCGCGGGCGCCGAGCAGGGCGCCTCGCCCGAAGGCCTGGACCGCCTCCGCGAAGGTCAACTCCCCCTCGGGCAGCGCGTCACACGCCGCCTCCCAGGTCAGGTAGAGGTTGGTGCCGGTGTCCCCGTCCGGGACCGGGTAGACGTTCAGCTCGTCGATCTCCACCCGAGCCCGCCCGAGCTCCGACAGCGCAGTACGGGCCCAGCTCCGCAGTACGGCCGTCGTCAGCACCTCTTCACGAGCATCCACGCCCGGAAGGCTAACCGGTCCCACGCAGGTCAGGCCGATGCAACGGCCCCAAACCCGGGAACCAGATCGACGATCCCAGCCTCCTTCACGCTCAGCGCGCACCCGTCCCGTGGCCGCTTGTCGCAGAGCCAGCACTCAAGAACGCCCCGCCAACCAGCAACTCGCCCGCGCTATCCGTGCCACCCACGCCCCGACGCCACCGCACCCCCGGCACCACCCCAACCCGCTCAACACCACCGCCGCCCGCACTTTGTGCACCACCCGAGCACTCACCGCCGGCCCGGGCGCTCACCCCGTGGACAAAGTCGGCCCCACCACGGCCGACACCACCCGCAGCACGCACCTTGTGCACCGCCCGAGCACCCGCCGCCGGCCCGGGCGCTCACCACATGCACAAAGTCGGCCCCACCCCAGGCCGACACCACCCGCAGCCCGCACCTTGTGCACCGCCCGAGCACCCGCCGCCGGACCAGGCGCTCACCTCATGCACAAAGTCGGCCCCACCCCAGCCCAGCACCACCGCAGCCCGCACCTTGTGCACCACCCGACCCGAGCACCCACCGCCGGACCGGGGGCTCATCCCGTGCACAAAGTCGGCACCACCGCACCGCCGTACCGAACTCGTCCGGGCGGCGCCGTTGTACTGCGCACCCGGGTGGCGTCGTTGTACCGAGCGGCCCCCGGGTGGCGCCGTCGTATCGAGCGGCGCGGCTGGTCGCCGTCTGAGCGGTCAACCCTGCGGCGAGAGGGTTGCCTGGCCAGAGTCTGGGTGGGCAACCCTGCGCAGCCGGGGGAACCCCTCGGAGGGCGGGGCTGGTTGGGGGACCTGGTGCACGTCGTGCTCGCGCGGGATGGGCGAGGCGAGGTCCGCGGTGGTGGGTGGGCACCTACTATGTGTTGTGCTTCCTTTGCTCTTCTCGGTGGCGACCGACAGCTACGACCTGGCGGTCCGTGAGATCCGGGACGAGTTCGGGCCCAAGGTCAGGATCGAGCGGGTCAGTGGGGACCTGGGGCGGATCGTGGAGAACGGGCCGTCGATCGAGGAGCTGGCCGACGCCTGCGTCCGCGGGCGGATCATCTTCGTCCGGCATCTGACGGTCGAGATCGCGAGCTTCGGAGTCGACGAGGTCCCGCCCGCGCACGAGCTGGCCGAGTTGATCCTCGCCGAGCTGCCTCGGCACCCTCAACAGCTCGCCGTACAGACGTGGACGGACGGCGCGGGCACCGGCGGCTCGTACTACCACCTGCTGGAAGAAGCCCTCGGCGCCCGCGGGATCGAGGTCACCCGGGCGGGGCAGGACTTCGTGGTCTCGTGCTTCGTAGGGCGAAAAACTGTTGCCCTGGGCGTGAATCGGCTCGCGGACAGCCTGTCCGACTGGCCGGGTGGGCGGATGCGGCTGGCGCGGTCCGACGAACGGGTCTCGCGGTCGGAGTTCAAGCTGGAGGAGGCGATCCAGACGTTCGGCCTGCGGTTGCCCGAAGGCGGCAAGGCTTTGGACCTCGGGGCAAGCCCGGGTGGCTGGACCCGGATCCTGCGGCAGTACGGCCAGGAGGTGTGGTCGGTGGATCCCGGCGCGCTGGACCGGCGAGTGACCGCCGACCGTGGCGTCCACCACGTCGGTACTACGGCCGGCGAGTTCTTCCGGCGCAACCAGCTCCGGTTCGACGTGGTGGTGAACGACATGCGGATGGACCAGATCCTGAGCGCCCGGGTGATGCTCGACGCGGTGCCGCACCTGCGCCGCGGAGCACTCGCGATCGTCACCCTCAAGGGCGGCGGCCGGAACCAGCTGGACGCCGCCAGGCGCGGGATGGATGTCCTGCGCAAGGAGTACGACGTACTGCACGCCCGTCAGCTGCACCACAACCGCAACGAGCTGACGGTCATCGCCGAGGCCCGCTGAACCGTGGCCACCATGACCCTGCTCATCGGGTTGCCGGGAGCGGGCAAGACCACCCTGGCCAAACGGCTGGAGGCCGAGCGCCCGGCGCTTCGGTTGACTCCCGACGAGTGGATGGGTCGGCTGTTCGGCGCCAGTGAGCACGAGGGCAAGCGGTGGGTTCTCGAATCGGAACTCCTGTGGGGCGTGGCGACTCGCGCGCTGACGCTGGGAGTGGACGTGATCCTCGACTACGGCTGCTGGAGCGAGGAGGAGCGCGAGTTGTTCCGCACCCAGGCCCAGAGCCTGGGCGCACAGGCCGAACTAGTGGTTCTGCTGCCTCCGATGGAGGTCTTGTGGGAGCGCCTGAACGCCCGCAACGCGGCCGCGACGAGCGGGGTCTTCACCATCACCCGCACCGAGCTCGCGTCGTACGACGAACTGTTCCAGCAGCCGGGGCCGGACGAGCTGGCACGCTACGACCACCACCTGGTGATGCCCCGGGAACACCAGTAGGCGCCCGGGATAACCCGGGCGCCTAGGGGCCCTACACGGAGGACGGCCTACTGGAGGCCGGAAGTTCTAGCCGACGACGCGCTGAACCTTGCCCGCCTTGATGCAGGACGTGCAGACCTTCAGCTTGGTGGGCGTGCCCTTGATGATGGCCCGGATCGGCTGAATGTTGGGGTTGAAACGACGCGGCGTGCGCGCCTTGACCCGACGGATCATCGCGCCCTTACCCAGCCGCGCAACACTGTTGCCGAACGTCGGCTGCTTGCCGCAAACATCGCACTTCTTAGACATGATTCTCCGTGTTTAGGGTCGAGACACCGACAGACCATGTTACACAGCGGCCAGCGGCGCGACCAATTCGGTCCCAGCGCTCAGTCGAGCGCTGTTAGCCAGGCCACATCCTCGTCGGTCAGCTCGACCGACAGCCCCGGCAGCGAGGTCCTGGTCTCGCTGATCTGCCGCGGCCCGATCAGCGGGAACACCGGGTACGGCTGGTGCAGCAACCAGGCCAGCGCGATCGCCGTCGGCTCCACCCCGCGAGCCTCCGCGAGCACCCGCGCGCGGCGGAGTCGCTCGAAGTTCTCGTCGGAGTAGAAGCAGCGGACCAGTTCCTCGTCCGACCGGTCCTCCGGCTTCGCCCGCCCGGTGAAGAACCCGCGCGCCTGGCTCGACCAAGGAAACAGTGCGACCTGCCGTTCGCGCAACCACGCCTGCGACTGGTCGTCGCTGACATGCCTGCAGCCCGCCCAGGGTACGTCGTACGCGCGAGCCAGGCTGAGGTGGTTGCTCAGCAGGGTCAACGGCTGCTTGCCGTTCGCCGCCGCGTAGGCGTTGGCCTCGTCGAACCGCGCGGTCGACCAGTTCGACCCGCCGTACGCCTTGATCCGGCCGGCCCGGAAGTGCTCGTCCATCACGTCGACGAACTCGCCGACTGGGACCTCCTCGTTGTCCCGGTGCATCAGGTAGAGGTCGACGTGGTCAGTCTGCAACCGCTCGAGGCTCTCCCTCAGCTGTCGGGTGATCGACTCCGGGTCGCAGTGCGGCGTGTGCGCACCCTTGCCGATGACAACGACCTCGTCACGGTTGCCCCGCGACCTGATCCACTGGCCGAGCAGCTCCTCACCGCGGCCACGGCCGTAGATGTACGCCGTGTCGAAGGTGGTGCCGCCGCGCTCGACAAAGTCGTCGAACATGGTCACGGCGTGCATCAGGGTCTCCTGGTTGTCGACGCCCATCACCAGCCGCGACACCTGCTTGTCCAGGCCCGGCACCTGCCCGTACTTCATCGGCGCGTCCGCCCTCCGAGTCAGCGGCCGGCCCGTCAAGGTCGGGACGATCGCGTCATCGCGCTCGCTCGCGTACTGCTGGCCGATCAGCTTGCGCCATTCGTCCTGCACCGCGAGGTTCCCCAGCGTGTCGGCCCAGGACATCTCCGGGGCCTGACGCTGCTCGATCGCGGCCGCGACGGCGTCCGCCTCGGCCGCGTAGATGTAGGCCGGCTCCGCGGAGATGTCCCGCGACTCCTCCCCCACCTTGTGCACGGTGACGTGGGTCGGTTTGCCGTCGCCGCCGAACCACGGGTCCTCGATCACCAGGTAGCCCTCGCTGCCGAGGACGCGGACCCGGTTCTCGTCGCCGAGCCGGACGCCGGTGCTGACCTGGGCGGTCATCCCGCTGTCGAAGAAGAGCGTCGCCACCGACCACTCGTCGACGCCGGTCTCCCCGACCTGACCGACCGCGGTCACCGCCGCCGGATCGGCGTACGGCGCCCCGACGGCCGCGCCGGCGATCAGGCGCGCCATCGAGACCGGATAGCCGCCGACGTCGAGGATGCCGCCGCCGGCCAGCTCGTCGGCGAAGATGCGGCTCTCCGGGCGGAACGAGGACTGGAAGGCGAAGGAGGCCTGGATCTGGTGCACGGTGCCGATCGCGCCGTCGCGGACCAGCTGGGCGATCAGCTTGGTCTGCGGCAGGCAGCGGTACATGTACGCCTCCATCAGGAAGACGTCGTTGCGCACCGCGGCCTCGATCATCGCCGCGGCCAGCGAGCGGTTGATCGCGAGCGGCTTCTCGCACAGCACGTGCTTGCCGGCCTCGGCCGTCTTGATCGCCCACTCCACGTGCAACGGGTGCGGAGTGGCGATGTAGACGGCGTCCACCGTGGGGTCGTCCAGGAGTTCCTGGTATGACCCGTGGCGGTTGCGGATGGCGTAACGGTCGCCGAACTCGTTTGCCGAGTCCGTACTGCGGCTGCCGACTGCGGCGAGCTCGCCGGTCGTCGACGAAGGGAGCTGGCTGGCGAACCTGGAGGCGATGTTTCCGGTCCCCAGGATTCCCCAGCGAAGCTTGGTGTCAGGCACAGAGGTTCCCCTCGGAAGTTTGCGGTCAGGGTCAGAACTTCATCGCGCCGGCGGCGATGTCGGCGATGAAGTGGCGACCGCCGATGATGAACACACCGATCAAGGGGATCACGCTCATCAGCGCTCCCGCCATCACCATGCTGTAGTCGGTGCCGTACACACCGTTCAGCTGCTGCAGGGCGACCTGCAGGGTGAGCCTGTTCGGATCCGTCATCACGATCAACGGCCACAGATAGTCGTTCCAGACATTGATGAAGGTGAAGATGCCCAGGAACGCCAGCCCGGGTCGCAGTACGGGCAGTCCGACGGTGAGGTACTGCCGGAAGAAGCCCGCTCCGTCGACCTTGGCTGCGGAGATGAGTTCGTCGGGGATCGCGCCCTTGGCGTACTGGCGCATCCAGAAGATGCCGAACGCGTTGGCCGCGCCCGGGATGATGAGGGCCTTCAGCGACCCGATCCAGCCGAACTCGGCCAGCGTCACGAACTGCGGCACCAGCGCCAGCTGGGACGGGATCATGAAGGTCGCCAGCAGCAGCCCGAAGAGCAGGTTGCGGCCCGGGAACTCGTACTTCGCGAACGCGAAGGCGGCCAGCGAGTCGAAGAACAGCACCAGCACGGTGACCCCGACCGAGGCGGCCAGGGTGATCAGCATCGCGCCGAAGAAGTCGATGTTGTCCAGCACGTTGCCCATGTTCTCGAACAGGTGCGAGCCGACCAGCAGCTTCGGCGGGTAGGTGAAGATGTCGGGCGTGGTGTTGGAGGCCATCACCAGCATCCAGTAGAAGGGGAAGATCGAGACGGCCACGCCGAACATCAGCACAACGTGACCCACGACGGTCCGGATCCGCTCAACGGGCATCGGTCAGCTCCTTCCGCTCTTCGGTCTCCGCGTCGCCGGCCTGCCGCCGGGCGGCCTGCTCGGCGATCCGGGCGTTCGCGCGCCGGGCGGCCCGTTTGGTCAGCCGTTCGTCGTCGTTACCGCCGATCAGCCGCCAGTTGATGATCGAGAACAGCACGATCAGGATGAACAGCGCCCAGCCGATCGCGGCGCCGTAGCCGAACTGGTTGGAGCCGAACGCGTTGTCGTACAGGTAGGAGACGATGGTCAGACCGCCGTCGCCCGGACCGCCGATCGCGCCGCTGCTGCCGAACAGCACCTGCGACTCGGTGAAGATCTGCAGCCCGCCGATCGTCGAGGTGACCGCGGTGAACAAGATTACCGGGCGCAGCAGCGGCACCGTGATCCGCCAGAACGTCTGCCGCGGCGAGGCCCCGTCCACCTTGGCGGCCTCGTAGATGTCGGACGAGATCGCCTGCAGGCCGGCCAGGAAAATGATCGCGTTGTAGCCGGTCCAGCGCCACGCGACGATGCTGGCGATCGCGACCTTGATTCCCCACGGCTGGCTGAGCCACTCGATCTTGTCCAGTCCGATCGACTGCAGGAACGCGTTCAGCAGGCCGAAGTTGTTGCTGAAGATCGAGCCGAACACCATCGTCACCGCCACCACCGAGGTGATGTTCGGGATGAAGTACGCGATCCGGTAGAAGCTGCGGAACCGCGTCGCGTTGTGCAGCGAGTTCGCGATCACCAGGGCCAGCAACAGCATCGGGACCGTCGAGATCACCCAGATGATCAGGGTGTTGGTGATCGCCTTCCAGAACTGGGGATCGGTGAGCAGGTAGCTGTACTGCTCCAGCCCGACCCACTTCATCGGGCCGATCCCGTCCCAGGAATGGAAGGACAGGTAGATCGAGAAGAAGACCGGGAAGGCGCCGAAGATGGCGAACAGGATGAAGAACGGCGACACCGCGGCGTACTGCGGCAGCGCCTGGCGGAACTTGTTCGGCGGCTTGTCCGGGGCCGGGTCCTTGGTAGCCACCGCGGCGGTACGGCGGATCGTGTCGGTGACGGCCATCTCAGATCGCCCCCGCCCGGGTGAGTTCGCGGTCGATCTGGTGCTGCGCGTCCCGCCAGGCCTGGTCGGACGTCTTGCTGCCGATCTCGATGTTGACCAGCTCGGCCTTCAGCGCATCGCCGATGATCGTGTCGTAGGGGCTGAAGTAGGCGCCCGGGTACTTCTTCGCGGAGTCGGCGAACACGTCGACGATCTGCTGACCGCCGAAGAACGGGTCGGGTGCGGCCAGCCGGGAGTCGGTGTAGCTGGCCGGGGTGGAGGGGAAGAGCACCGGGTCGAGGAACGACTGAGCCTGGTTCTTCGACGACTCGAGCCAGCTGATGAACGCGAAGGCCGCCTCGGGATCCTTGCAGTACTTGGTGATCGCGAGGAAGGAGCCGCCGCGGTTACCCGCGCCGCCCGGTGCCGGAGTGACCCGCCACAGGCCCTTCGTCTTGGGAGCGGCGTTCTTCGGACCGAGCTGGGCCCACCAGACCGCACCGACGAAGGCCACCAGGCGTCCGTTGGTGACGACGGCGTTGGCATCGGTACTGCCGTCCTGGGCGTTGGCCGACAGGCCTTCCTTCACCACCCGGACCGCCAGGTCCCAGGCCTTCCGGATGTGGTCGCCGTCGGCGAGGTACTTGCCGTCAGGGGTCATGAACCGCTGGGGCAGCTGGGCCAGGGCGTAGAGGAAGACGGAGGTGATGTTGTCGGTGATGGCCGAGCCGGGCACCGCCTGCTTGGCCTTCTTGCCGACCTCGATGTAGCTCTCCCAGTCGGGGGCCGCCGCGGCCACGTCCGCCGGTTCGGTCGGCAGGCCGGCCTTCTCGAAGATGTCGCGGCGGTAGAACAGGGCGGTCGGACCGGTGTCCATCGGGAACGCCATCATCTTGTTGTCCGGCGTGATCCCGAGCTTCCACTTCCACTCCAGGAAGTCGCCCTTCAGCTTGTCCGCGCCGAGCTCGTTCAGGTCGTGGAACTGGTCCGCGTTCGGGAAGTAGGTGGCGACGTCGTCGTTGATCCCGATGATGTCGGGCACCAGCGACTTGCCGGCCAGCGAGGTCAGCACCTTGGTCTTGTAGTCGCCGCCGATCCGGGTCATCGAGAGCTTCTTGGACGTGCCCGCGATGCCTTTCTCGGCCTGCGCGATCAGATCGTCGTTCACCGATCCGGTCCAGCACCACATGCTCAGCTCGTCGGACGCGCCGAGCGAACTTCGTGAACCGCACCCGGACAGACCCGCGGCCACGGCCGCGCTCCCGGCTCCCAGCGCCAGGAACTTCCTGCGTGTCACTGTCATGAATCGCCTCACCTACACCTTCGCGTCGCAACCGGGAGGGGCATTTCCATGTTCATTTTCGCGAGAGATTGTCTACAAATGTTCAGACATCGCTAAGGTAAGCGCATACCAACTGAACCGGTCAAGGGCTCAGCCGGCGCCGCCGCGTCCGTTCCCGGTCACCACAGCGCGCGTGCCGGTCGACCGACTCCTGCCGTGCACCCACTTCCCCAGGCACCTCCCCAGCGGTCCCGGACGGTCCCGCACGGTCCCGGTGAGCGGCCGACTGAAAGGATGGCGACATGACGATCGATGCCGTGCTCTTCGACGCCGACGGCGTCATCCAGCGCCCGACGGTGGACTGGCGCGCCGCCTTGTCCGGCTTCGTCTCCCCCGGGGACGCCGAGGAGTTCGTGCTCGACCTGATGACGTCGGAACGTCCGTCGCTGGTGGGCAAGGGCGACTTCCGGGACGCGGTCGCCGAGGTGCTGCGGCGCTGGCACTCCGAAGTACCGGTCGAGGCCGTGCTCGACCTGTGGCGCCGGTTCGAGGCGGAGCCGGTGGTTGTCGACCTGATCCAGCAGTTGCGGGCGCACGGGATCGGGTGCCACCTGGCCACCAACCAGCAGGCCTACCGGCGGACGATCATGCACGACGAGCGGCACTACGGTGACTGGTTCGACCAGACCTTCTACTCCTGCGACCTGGGCCTGGCCAAGCCGGACCCGGCGTACTTCCGGACCATCCTGCAGGCGATCGATCGGCCGGCCACGTCGGTGCTGTTCATCGACGACAACGTAGCCAATGTGGACGGCGCACGAAGCGTCGGACTGCACGCCGAGGTCTACGACCTGGCCGAGGGCACGGACGCGTTGCGCTCCCTGCTGATCCGCTACGGACTGCCAGTTTCCGCCTGATCCTCGCCTTCGCGATCGCTGATTCTGGCCGATGTCGGTCTGATCCGGGCTGAGGTCTTGTCGGCGGAACCTCCCTGTGGCATCGTCTCGGCCCAGTTGACAACGTGGGACAGCAACGGGGGTCAGCCGTGGGAGGCACTGCATGTCCGGACTCCGTTTCACCCGTCGGCACGCCCTCGGCCTCGGCGCCGCGGCGGTCGGTGCACTGGGCCTCAACTCCGCCAGCATCAACTCCACCGCCGCCGCTGCCGCGAGCGCGGCCGCCGGTGGCTACCCGAAGGGCAGCCGGCCGCTGGTCCTGAACGTCCTGCAGGAGAGCTCACTGAGCCCGGCCGAACTGACGCTCGCGACCACCCTGCAGGGACAGCTCGCCCGCACCGGCAGCGAGGGCCTGTACCTGGACATCCCGTCGCTCGGGTATCGCCTGTGGCTCGACGACCTGGCCGACCGGTACGGCGTACGCGTCCGTCCGGGTGACCTGTGGAAAACCCTCGAGCGGTCGCGGGTGGCCGGATACGTTCTCTTTCGACAGGGCACCTCGTCGGTCAATGTGGCCACGACTCTCGCGGGGCTGACGGGTGCCGTCGCGATCGAGGAGAGCCTGGAGGCGGCAGCGATCCGGAGCGGGCTGCGCAAGGTCCTGGACGTGCGGGACAAGGACGAGCAGTGGGTGTGGGACCACTACTGGCACCGGCTTCGCCACGACGTGGTGATCGAGCAGAAGGAGGACTGGCCTGAGCGACTTCGTGACTACGCGACGATGGCGGGTGCTTTCGCCTTCTTCGACGGCAACTCCGCGTTCCGGACCAAGGTGGTCGGCGCGCTGGACGACGACGCGACAGTGATCGGGTGGGGCGACGCGACGAACGGTGAGGACACGTTCATCGGGCCGAACTCCGACGCCGGCGTGAAGGCGATCCCGGCCGACCATGCACGCAACCTGTCCGTGCTATCGGGGATCCGCGCGGACCGGATCTCCCAGCGCGGCCCGGTGGAGACGCCACGGCCGGATCCGGACGCGCACTACGTGAGCTTCCTGATCACGGACGGGGACAACATCCAGTGGATGCTGGGCGACTTCCCGACCGACCCCAGGTGGTTCGGCAGCGCCCAGCGCGGCAAGGTCGACCTGGGCTGGGGCATCTCACCGTCCTTGGTGGACCTCGCCCCGTCGGTGATGCGCTGGTACTACGACCAGTCCGGCCGAGGTGGCGGGGCTGGGAAGGACCGGTTCGTCGTCGGGCCCTCGGGTGGTGGGTATCTGTATCCGAGCCGGTATCCGAAGGACGCGTTGGACAAGCACACGGGTTCGCTGGCGCGGGAGATGGAGCGGGCTGATCTGTCGGTGGTGCAGATCATCGACTTCGACTCGTTCCCGGACACGGCGTTGTGGTCGACGTACCTGAAGCGGCCGCAGATCGACGGGCTGATCTACCTGGAGTACTCGCGGTACGACTCGCACAAGGGCAAGGTCGTCTGGGCGAACGGCAAGCCGGTGATCTCAGCGCGCACGATGCTCTGGGACGGCCTGCCCGGCGCGGACGAGGCCAGCGTGATCGCGGAGTTGAACTCCGCGACTCGCGACCCGCAGTCGACTGCCGGCTACTCGGTCGTCCTCTGGCACGCGTGGAGCAAGTCCCTCGACAACGTGATGACAGTCGTCGACGGCCTGGCCCCGCACGTGAAGGTGGTCCCACCCGACACCCTCGTCAAGATGGTCAGCCAACACGCGAAGCCTGAGGCCTGACGCACTACCGGCTGACCCACGCGAGCCCGAGGCCTGGCCCCGCAAGTCGGATGGCGCCACGCGTGACCACCCCCTGCGTCGCGTGGTGTCAGAGCTGACTCGCGACCGGCTGGGTTGGGCGGCGGATTAGTAGGAGGATCGCTAGGAGTGGGAGGGGGATCAGGAAGGCGGTTCTGAGGTCGAGGATGCCGGCGAGGGCTGCCAGGGCGGCGGGGGCCAGCAGGATCGCGGTGCCCGAGGCGAAGGCGCTGAGCGAGGCGAGGTGCGCCGGGCTGACTCCAGGGATGGAGATCAGGTCGGCGAGCACGATCGGGTAGAGCGTCGCCACCCCGAGCCCGGCAAACGCGAGTCCGACTGTCACCATCACGGGCGAGTCGAACGCCGTGACGAGGACCGTGCCGGCGGCGGCGAGCACACCGCCAGGCAACAGCGCCGAACCCCGGCCGCGCTTCACGCGCCCGCTCAATCGGCCGTGGTTCGCGGGCCTGATCTGTCGGCGAAGGTTCACCGGCTCGACCATTCGGCGGAGGTTCTCGGGACCGATCGTCCGGCCGAGTGCCATGCCGATGGGAAACGCGCTGGCGAGCAGGGCAGCCGTGCCAGCGGGTACGTCAGTCGCCAGGAGCCGCGCCACTGCCCAGATGACGAAGCAGAACTCGACCGACACCGCCAGCACTACGCGCGACCAGCCCCGGAAGACCGTCCCCCAAGGCGGTCCATCACCAGGCGACTCAGCAACCACCTGTACTGCGCGAGGCGCTACTCGCGATCGGGTCAACGGCAGCACGAGCAGTAGCGGCAAGATTGCCAGGAGCATGGCGATGCGACCCGTCGGGCCGAGCGAGTCGAGTGCACCGATCACCAGCGGCGCGAAGATTCCCGTAGTACTGGAGACTGCGTTGGCTCGGGCGATCCGGACAGCGGCACGTGGTCCGCTCAGCAGCAGCGGCACGACGAGCAGCATCAATGCGCCCCCCAGGCCTACGAGCAACCCACCTGCCAGCGCGACGACAAGTCCTTGAGCAACCGCCAGCAGCAAGGCACCAACCGCACAGACGATCGCGCCGACCCGAAGTACGAGCATCCGCGCGTCGGTCCGCAACGCCATCGGCCCGATCAAGGCAACGATCAGCAGCCCCACCGCGAACGCGGACGACAACCAGGCGAGCCGATCAGTCGCCTCCCCCAGATCCCTGGCCAGCAAGGCCACACAGGCCCCAAGCCCAGCGATAGCGAATCCCAGCCCCGCCAACGCCAGCCCACCCAGGACGTCCCCCGCCCTCTCCCCCGCCGCCACCTCCTGGTCAGGGGATTTGGATGGAGCGGTCATTCGGAGGGGTTGCGCGGATCGAGCAGGCGGGCCAGCTGATGCAGATCAACGAGCCGCATATCACCGTCAAGGCCCTTCAACGCGGCCGTCTGAGCACCGGCAGCGCGCGCGGCTTGAAGGCCAACCTCTGCGTCTTCGACCACCAGGCAGTACTGCGGATCGACCTCGAGGAGTTCCGCGGCCCGCAGGTATCCCTCGGGGTCGGGCTTGCCTCGGCTGATGTCCTCGATCGTCACCAGCACGGGCGGATCGATGCCCGCTGCGCCCAGGCGTACCTTCGCCAGCCTGTGGTCCGCGCTCGTCACCACTGCCCACGGCAGCACCAGTTGCTCGATCGTGGCGAGCAGCTCGGCAGCCCCGGGAGCCGCCGCGACGCCGGCCAGATCGTCGTATTGGAGTTCCAGTTGGCGCGCCGCTGCGACTGCGCGGGAGGTCTCGTCGAGGAGCGGGAGCATCTTGTCGACGGTGGACTCGGCCGGGGCGCCGTGAGCGATGGCGAGCACGTCCGCCGCGTTCACGCCGTACTCGGCCGACCAGGTGGTCCAGGCGCGCTCGACCGACTCGTCCGAGGTGACGAGAGTGCCGTCCATGTCGAACAACACGGCGCGCAGTTCCCGAAGCTCCATCGACTCCTCCATTAAACTCGTTCTCCGAGCATAAGGTAGAAGGGTGCTATGAACGCAAGAGGGAGCGCGTCGACAGTTCGCCATGACAGCCCTGACCGCCGCGGTTCTCGCCGGGGCCAGTGGCAGACGGCCGCGGACGTGCTCAGCCAGGTCGCCCGCCAGCCGGGCATCACCCGCGCTGCCGTGGCTCGCGAGCTGCGGCTGAGCACCAGTTCGGCGACGGAGGTCACTGCGCGACTCCGGGAACTGGAGCTGCTCACCGAGACGCCCGCACCGAGTCAGGGGCGCGGACGACCGACGACCGTGTTGCAGCCGCACCCGCGCGGCCCGCTGGTCCTTGCGCTCGACCTACGGCAGGGCAACTGGCGCAGCGCAGTGGTATCACTCGACGGCGTCCTGCACGACCAGCAGTCCAAGCGCCACCGCAGTCGCCGCGCCCGGTCGGTGCTTGCCACCCTTCAGCAGGCCGTGGTGAGCACCCAGGAGCAGTACGGCGACCGCCTGCTCGCCGTGACGTTGGCTGTCGCCGGCACTGTGCGGGACGACCAGCTCATGCAAGCTCCCACGCTCGGCTGGGGACAGGTCGACTTAAGTCCGGTCACAGCCGGCACTGGCCTCCCGCTGCTCACGGGGAACGACGCGACGCTCAGCGGAGTGGCCGAGGCGCGTACGGGTGCCGCTGCCGGAGCACGGACCGCGCTGCATCTCATCGTCGAGGTAGGCCTCGGCGGGACGCTCATCCTCGACGGGATCCCGGCCAGCGGCGCTACCGGTGCTGGCGGGGAGTACGGACATATCCCGTTCGGGGATCGTGCGCGGCGGTGTCCATGTGGAGCCCGCGGCTGCTGGGACCTCGAGATCGACGGTCGGGCGCTGGCCACGCATCTCGGCGAGCCTGAGCCTGACGAGCCCTATGCCTACGCGGAGACGGTGCTGCGGAGATTGCCGGACGAGGCAGCGACGCGGGCGGTCGGCAAGGTCGCCGACGCACTCGGCTTCGGGATCGCCGGGCTGGTGAATGCTCACGACCCCGACGTGGTCACGCTCGGCGGTCTGGCGATCCCACTCCGGGCCGCGGCCTCAGACGTCTTCGACCGGGCCTACTCCGACGGGCTGATGACGTTCCACCGCCGTACGCCGCCGCCTGTGCTCGACTCGGCCCACTCCGACGACGGAGCCCTCCGCGGCGCCGCCGCCATCGGCCTGGACTACATCACCACCGAAGACGCCCTGGCCGCCTGGTCAGACGGCCGCAGCTGAACTCCCGCCAGTACTGCGCCCCGCCAGCCCCTCGGCCTCATCCGAAACCCTGCTGGGCGGGACAAACCCCACGCCATCGTCCGCAGCACCAGAAGCTCCGGCGAGCCCGGCGCTGTCGTCCGTAGTACCGGCTTCCGCTTCTTCGGGCTGCGCCGGTTTGGGAGCGGGGATGATCGGGGGTTCGAGTTCGGCGAGGATGTTGATGATGTCCTGGCGGTGGTGCTGGATCTCGTGGGCGGTGTGCCGGATGATCCAGCCGAGCGAACGCGGTGCCCGGACCGGGTAGTTGTAGAGGCCGAGCTTGCCCAGTTGCGGCGGTGTCAGCACTCTCGCCGCCGCGCCGAACTCGCGGGCGAACCGCATCAGCGCGGCCGCCACCTCCATCGGGTCCTGGTCCTCGTACTTCGCCTGCTTGACCCGGCCGGTCCGGTCCATCGGCGCGTACACCGGCCGGTCCTCGGCGAGGCACTGCGCGATCCGGAACCGCTGCACCTCGAGCACGTCGCGGACATGGCAGGCGTATTCGATCGCGGACCAGACCTCCGGCTCGGGCCGGATCCGGACCACGTCGGCGTCGGGCCCGGCGGCCGCCTTGGTCAGCGCCATGCTGCACTCCGCGGACTGCCGGACGAGCGTCGTCACCGTGCCCTGCAGGTCACCCGTGTCGTAGTCGAACCCGCACTCGTCACACAGTCCGTCCACCGGGGGGCGGCGCTTGTTCACCTGTCACTCCCGTTTCGGAACTGCCACGCGTGATCCACCGGACCGATGCCACCGCCGAGCGCGAACCCCGCGGCCACCGCCCCGCTGATGTACTCCTTGGCCGCGCCGACAGCCGCCTGTACGTCGTACCCGCGGGCCAGGTACGAAGCGATCGCACTGGCCAGCGTGCAGCCTGTGCCGTGTGTGTGCCGGTTATCTGCGCGCGGCGCCCTGAACTCTTCCCGTACTCCGGGGCCGTGCAGCACGTCCACCGCCTCCGCGCCAGAGTCGTGGCCACCTTTCACCAGTACCCAGGTGGCACCGGCGTCGAGCAGGATCTTCGCGGCGAGCTCGCGGTCCTCGACGCTGCGGAGTTCGACACCGGCGACTGGGCCGAGCTCGGTCAGGTTCGGCGTCAGCACGGTCGCCAAGGGCACGATCTCCGCGCGGACGGCCTCCATGGCGTCGGCTGCGAGCAGCGCGTCGCCGTGCTTCGAAACCGCGACTGGGTCGACTACTACGGGCACGCCGTCGGGCAAGGTGCGCAGGAGCGAAGCCACCACCCGCACCATCGAAGCCGACGCGAGCATGCCGGTCTTCACGGCGTCGACCCCGATGTCGTCGACGACGCTGCGGAACTGCGCCCGCACCTGCTCTTCGGGCAACTCCCAGGCGCCCTGCACCCCGAGACTGTTCTGCGCGGTGATGGCAGTCAGCACACTCATCCCGTGCACGCCGTTGGCCAGCATCGACTTCAGGTCGGCCTGGATCCCCGCTCCGCCGCCCGAGTCGGACCCGGCGACGGTGAGAACCCTGGGCGGTGCGCTGGTCATGACAACTCCTGGCAGCCTGCGATACGGACGATGCCCCCAGTCTGCCGCCTACCCCCGGCGGCCGCCGACGGCACCCTGCGCGCGGGATGCGTGGTGGGCATCGTCAGTTCCGGAAGTGGGCGTGGCCGGTCGTGCCGGTGTAGGGCCGGCCGTCCACCGTGACGGTGCCCGGTGGGCGTTCTTCGTTGCCTTCGGCAACTGAGCCGATGACGGTCCAGCCCTCGGGGACGTCGGCCGGCTCGAAGGTGCCGACCAGGGCGTGGTCCTCTCCCCCGCTCAGCACGAACGCCAGCGCATCGGCACCCGTGGCCGCGGCGACCGCCTGGAGCGGCTCGGCAACCGCCAGCGCCGCCGAGCGGATGTCGATCACCACCTCGCTAGCGACCGCGATGTGCCCGAGGTCGGCAACAAGCCCGTCGCTCACGTCGCACATCGACGAGGCCCCGGCGATCGCCGCGCGTGGACCCTCGGCGTACGGCGGCTGCGGGCGGCGGTGCGCCTCCACGACAGAGCGGGGCGAGCGGAACCCGCGGTTGAGCACGGTGAACCCGGCCTCAGCCCAGCCGAGCCGCCCGACTACCGCCACCTCGTCGCCGGGGCGCGCCCCGGAGCGCAGTACGGGCTGGCGGCCGTCGAGGGAACCGAAGGCGGTCACCGAGACGACGATCTTGTCAGACTGCACGGTGTCACCGCCGACGATGCTGGCGCCGAGCAGTTCCGCCTCGTCGGCGAGTCCCTGGTTGAGCTCGAGCGCCCACGCGGTCGGCAGGTCAGCGGGCGCGCCGAAGCCGACCACCAGCGCGGTCGGTCGGGCGCCCATCGCGACGATGTCCGCCAGGTTCTGCGCAACCGCCTTGCGGCCCACGTCGTACGCCGACGACCAGTCCTGGCGGAAGTGCCGGCCCTCGACCAGCAGGTCCGTCGTGATCACCATCCGGCCGTCCGGCACCGCCAGCACGGCCGCGTCGTCGCCCGGTCCGACGAGAACGTCCTCACCTTGGGGAAGGCTCTTGGTGACGGCCGCGATCAGGCCGAACTCACCAGTGCTTCCCAACGTCTCTGTCACGTCAACAGACCTCCCATATCGCTCCACGGAGTCTAGGCGGTACGGTGACCGGGCAACGAAGAGTACGCCCGGCCGCTTCGCAGTACCGGTGGCCGGCGCCAGCTGAGGACGACTGAGCGGAGAACGACGTGGTGGTCCAGGCCTACATCCTCATCCAGACCGAGGTCGGCAAGGCGGCCGACGTCGCAGCGCAGATCGCCGAGGTCCAGGGCGTCACCCTGGCCGAGGACGTCACCGGTCCGTACGACGTGATCGTGCGCGCGGAGGCCCGCAACGTCGACGAGCTCGGCAAGCTGGTCGTGGCGAAGGTGCAGAACGTGCCTGGTATCACCCGCACGCTGACGTGTCCCGTCGTCCACATCTGAGTCCGATCACCGCTCCACGGCGCCGGCGCGCCCCGCGACGAGCCGCGCCGGCCCTCACCCTGTCCGCCCTGGCGACGCTCATGCTGACCGGTTGCAGCCCCGGCCCGGTCGACATCGCCGTACCGTCGCCCGCGCCGGAGGTGGCCGAGGCCTGCGCTCCGCTGGTCCAGGCGCTGCCGGAGAAGGTGCTGGACGCCGACCGCCGCAAGACCGAACCGCCGAGCCCGCTGACCACGGCGTACGGCGATCCGCCGATCGAGGTGACCTGCGGGGTCGCGCCGCCGGCCGGGATGGCGGAGGCGCTGTCGCAGTGCTTCGAGGTGAACGGCGTCGGCTGGTTCGCCAAGGAGGTCAGCAACGGCTTCATCTTCACCACGATCGGCCGCAAGGTCTATCTGGAGATCGCCGTTCCGGACAAGTACCTGCCCGAGGCGAACGCCCTCACCGACGTCTCGGACGCCGTCAAGGCCCACAACACCTTGATCACTCCCTGCACCTGACAGCCGCCGTGGATCGTGTCGTGCTGTTCTTGTCCGGTTCCGTCTGGGAGCGTCGACGTAGCTGGTGAGAGGTACCGAGCACGGTGCCGCGACCGACTGGGAGCTACTGATGAAGTACATGATCCTGACCTACGCCTCGCAGCAGGACTATGACGGGATGGGCGGCAAGGACACCGGGAAGCCCGCCTGGACCGCGGAGGACTTCGCGGCGATGGGCGCCTTCATGGAGAAGTTCAACAACGACCTGGTCGAGTCCGGCGAACTGATCGAGACCCGCGCTCTCGCCGCGCCCGTCCTGACCCGGCGGCTCGGCTCGAAGGACGGCTCGTCGGTCGTCACGGACGGCCCGTACGCCGAGACGCAGGAGGTGCTGGCCGGCTACTGGATCGTCGAGTGCGACAGCTTCGACCGCGCCACCGAGATCGCCGCCCGGCTCGGCGACACCCCCGCACCGGAGTTCGTCCGGGCCACCGCCTACGCCGACATCCGGCCGATCGTGGAAGGCCAGGAGGACCTGGTCGGCTGATCCGAGCCGTCCGGAGGAGACATGACGCCCGCGTCCGAGGAGCTGCTGCGTGAACTGGCGCCGCAGGTCCTCGGCGCGCTCGTCCGGCGGTACGGGCACTTCGACACCGCCGAGGACGCCGTACAGGAAGCCCTGCTCGCAGCGACCCAGCAGTGGCCGTCGGAGGGCCAGCCGGACGATCCGCGCGCCTGGCTGATTACCGTCGCGTCCCGGCGACTGACCGATCTCCTTCGCCGGGAGCAGGCTCGGCAGCGGCGGGAGGACACGGTGGCTCAGTGGGTGTTGCCCGACGAGTGGCTGGCGCCGAGCGCGGACAAGGCCGACTCCCCGCAGGACGACACGCTGATCCTCTTGTTCCTGTGCTGCCATCCGTCACTGACCGCCGCGTCCCAGATCGCGCTCACGCTGCGGGCGGTCGGCGGCCTGACCACCGCCGAGATAGCCCGCGCCTTCCTGGTGCCGGAGGCGACGATGACCCGGCGGATCACCCGGGCCAAGCAGAGCGTGAAGGACGCGGGAGCGCGATTCTCGCTGCCGCCCGACCGCGCCGAGCGCCTGGACGCCGTACTCAAGGTCATCTACCTGATCTTCAACGAGGGCTACGCCAGTACCACCGGCCCGAGCCTGCAGCGGGTCGAGTTGGCGGCCGAGGGGATCCGGCTGGCTCGGATGGTGCACAGGTTGCTGCCCGACGACAGCGAGGTGGCCGGGTTGCTGGCGCTGATGTTGCTCACGGATGCGCGGCGACCGGCTCGGACCGGTCCGGCTGGTGAGCTGATCCCGATGGCCGAGCAGGACCGGTCGTTGTGGATCCGCTCGTCGATCGACGAAGGCGTCGAACTGATCACCGAGGCGCTCCCCCGCGGATCGGTCGGGCCCTACCAATTGCAGGCCGCGATCGCTGCCGTCCACGACGAGGCGCCGACGGCCGAGGAGACGGACTGGCCGCAGATCGTCGCCCTGTACGAGGTGCTGCTGCAGTTGTCCGACAACCCGATGGTCTCGCTGAACCACGTGGTCGCGGTGGCGATGGCTCGTGGTGCGTCCACCGGGCTGGAGTTGCTCGCGCGGATCGAGGACGACGAGCGGATCGCGAAGGACCACCGGCTGCACGCCGTACGGGCCCACCTGCTGGAGATGTCAGGGGACCCGGCCGGCGCGCGTACGGCGTACGAGCTGGCGGCGAGGCTGACCACCAGCGTTCCGCAACAGCGCTACCTCAACGCCAAGGCGGCAGCGCTGTAGGCGCTGGCTGGTGGTCAGCTCCGGTTCGTCAGCGGAGGCCGGTGGCCCTCGTCATGGCGAGGGTGAGCAGGCGGTCGACCAGGGCCGGGTAGTCGACGCCGGTCGCGGCCCACAGGCGCGGGAACATGCTGGTCGGGGTGAACCCGGGCATGGTGTTGATCTCGTTGATGACGAGCCGCTGGTCCTCGTCGAGGAAGAAGTCGACCCGGGCCAACCCCTCGCCCTCGATCGCGTCGAACGCGGTCAGCGCCTTCGCCCGGACCTCCGCCGCGATGTGCTCCGGCAGGTCGGCCGGCACCGAGAGCGCGATGTACTCCTCGCCCTCGGGCAGGTACTTGGTCTCGAAGTCGTAGAAGTCGTGGCCGCCGCCGGAGACCGAGATCTCGCCGCAGACGCTGACCTCGGCCGGGCCGCCGTTCAGCCCGCCGAGCACGCCGACCTCGATCTCGCGCGGGTTCTTCGCACTTGCCTCGACGATCACCTTCGGGTCGTGCGCCCGCGCCTCGGCGATGGCGTCGTCCAGCTCGGCCAGACTGTTCACCTTGCTGATGCCCAGGCTGGATCCGCCGCGGGCGGGCTTCACGAACACCGGGTAGCCGAGCCTGTCGACCGCCTCCCGGCTGGCCTGCGGGTCGCGGGTCCAGTCGCGGTCGCGGATCACGACGTACGGAGTGACCTCGAGACCGGCCGCCTCGAAGACGACCTTCATGTAGTGCTTGTCCATCCCGACCGCGCTTGCCAGCACGCCGGAGCCGACGTACCGGATGTCCGACATCTCGAGCAGGCCCTGCAGCGTGCCGTCCTCACCCCACGGGCCGTGCAGCAGCGGGAAGACGACGTCCACCTCGCCCAGCGTGCTCGGCACCTCACCCGGTTCGGAGACGACGAGCTCACGGTCGGCGCCGAACAGCACCGGCAGCGCGGTCACGTCCACCTCCGGCAGCTTGCCGTCGGTGATCGACAGTCGCTCCGGGTCGCCACTCTCCAGCACCCAGTGACCGCTGGTGGTGATGCCCACCGGTACGACGTCGTACTTGTCCAGGTCGATCACCTGGAGCACGTTGGCCGCGGTGACGCAGGAGATGGCATGTTCGCTCGACCGGCCGCCGAAAACCACGGCGACGCGGGGCTTGCTTCTTTCTTCCCTCGAGTGCTCACTCACCGGCTCGACGATAGCGTCACTTCAGTCCGGCTTTGACCAGGGTTCAGTTAAGACCTCTTCAGATCTCTGTCAGTAGCGCCCGTTCCCGACGCGTCTCCCGGGGCATGTTCCAGCCCAGAAACGCGGTCAGCCGGCCCCCGGACCGGTACTGCGCGACGAACCTCCCGAGCGCCGGATTCGACTGTTTGCCTCGTTTGGAATCAACTCCGGCGCGCCGGGTGCCGTGTACGCTGCCCGGACGCAGGACCAGTCGGCGCAGTGGCATTGGGGTAAGGCATGGGGCTTCGCGAGCTGAAGCGGGAACGGACCCGGCGACTGATCTCGGACAAGGCGTTCGAGCTGTTCACCGATCACGGGTTCGGCCGGACGACGGTCGAGCAGATCGCCGCGGCCGCCGAGGTCGGGCCGAGCACGCTGTACCGGTACTTCCCGACCAAGGAGCGGTTGGTCCTGGAATTCGTCGAGGACAGCCTGTTCGGCGCGCTGGACTGGTTCCGGGAACAGTCGGCCGACACCAATCTGCCGGACGCGCTGCAGAGTGTGATCGAGCGGGTGCTCGACCAGATGGAGAGCAACCCGGACCGGGTCAGGACCGTGTACGACCTGGCCGGGCAGACGCCGTCGCTGAGCGCGCACCTGGCCGAGGTGATCTGGCGCTGGCGGAACGAGCTCACGGTCGTGCTGGCGGGGCGGCTCGTCGGGGACTCGGCTCAGTTCACCGCGGCACTCGCGGCGGGGACCACGATGAACATCATCGAGATCGTCGTGCAGACCTGGGTGGACAACCCGGACGGCACTCAGGTCAAAGACCTCGCCCACGAGGCGATGGGCCTGCTCCGCGGCGGCGGCATCCCCCTCCCGACCTCGCAGTAGCCGGCGCTTGGGAGAATCGCGGCATGGATCCCTCCACTGTCGTCGTGCATGCCGGCCGTCCGGCCCGGGTGCCGGACGCTCCGCTCGGTGAGTCCCCCGTCTTCAGCTCGACCTACATCGCGGGCGGAGACCGCGGCTACGGACGTTTCGACAACGACGCCTGGGCAGCGCTCGAGACGACCCTCGGTGAGCTCGAAGGCGGCCGTGGCCTGACCTTCGCGTCCGGCATGGCTGCCGCTGCCGCCCTGTTCGATCTCGTACCGGTCGGGGGCCGGGTGGTCGCACCCCAGCACGCGTACAGCGGAGTACTGGGTCTGCTCGACCAGCAAGCGTCGACCGGGCGGCTGAAGGTGGATCGGGTCGACGTCGCGGACACCGCGGCAGTCTCGGCGGCGGTCGTCGGCGCCGACATGTTGTGGATCGAGTCGCCGACCAACCCGGCCATGGAGGTCGCCGACGTGGCGGCGCTTTCCGCAGCCGGTCGGGCCGCGGGCGCCGTGGTGATCGTCGACAACACCTTCGCCACACCGTTGCTGCAGCAGCCCCTGAAACTTGGCGCGGACGTCGTGATGCACTCGGCGACCAAGTTCATCGCCGGACACTCGGACGTGGTCCTCGGAGCCATCGTCACAGCCGACGACAACCTGTGGACTTCACTCGAAGCCCGGCGCCGGAGCCTGGGCGCGATCCCGGGACCGATGGAGGCCTGGCTCGCTCTGCGCGGTCTGCGGACACTGGCGCTACGGCTCGAGCGGGCGCAGTCCAACGCCGCCTTCCTGGCCGAACGACTGCTCGCACACCCGCGAGTGAGCCGCGTGCGCTACCCCGGTCTGCCGGACGACCCAGGCCATGAGCGGGCGGCCGCACAGATGTCCGGCTTCGGCGCGATCCTGGCGATCGAACTCGGCGGCGACGCGGGCGGCGCCCAGCGAGTGTGTGAAAGCACCGCCCTCTGGGTCCACGCGACCAGCCTCGGTGGCGTCGAGTCGATGCTGGAGCGCCGCCGCCGCTGGCCGGCCGAAGTACCGACCATCCCCGAGGACCTGATCCGCCTCTCCGTCGGCATCGAGCATCCGGACGACCTCTGGTCAGACCTCGACCAAGCACTCAAAGCCTGACGGACGGCAGCCGGCGCCGGCAGTTCAACCTGGCCTCGGAGAGGTGGGGATCCTGGGGTCGGCGTCCGGTGCGGATGCCTATCGGTTGGCGGGTTCGCTCGGCTGACGTGAACGCGAGCGGAGCACTGGTGCTGCGATGACGGTCAGAACGCAGAGGATGACCGGCAGCGCGAAGGCGACGTTGAGCGGCATCCAGTGGGTGAGGCCGCCGATCAAGGCCGGTCCCGCGAGCAGCCCGACGTACCCGAGGCCGACGACCTTGGCCATCAGCGCACCCGACGCCTTGGTGTCCAGGTTGCCTGCCGCCGTGAAGAGTTGCGGCACCCCGCCGGAGAGCCCGAGCCCGAAGAGCGCCCAGCCGACGAGTGCGACCGGCACCCACGGGACCACGATGACCATGGTCAGGCCGATCGCGGCCAGCGCGGCTCCGTAGCGGACGATCGCCGCGGGGCCGATCACCGCCGCCACCCGGTCCGTGGCGAACCGCCCGACGGTCATCGCCACCGCGAACGCGCCGTACGCGTAGGCCGCAGTACTGGTCGAAGTGCCGAGGACGTCCCTGAATTGCAAGGCTGCCCAGTCGTTGGCGACTCCTTCGGCGAGCATCAGGCCGAAGGCCAGGCCGCCGAGTTGCCAGACCAGCTTCTTCGACGGAGGTGCGGTCGGTGCTGGTGCGTCCGCTGTCTCGTCCTCGACTGGAGCGTCCGCCTCGATCAGATAGCGGCTCATGTAGAGGGAGACCGCGATGCACAGCGCTCCGCAGGCGCTCAGGGATACGGCGGTCGGGACTGCAGCCTTCAAGGTCGCGGCGCCGATCAGTGCCGCGAACGCGCCGCCGATCGACCACATCGCGTGGAAGGCCGCCATGATCGGTCGCGGGTAGGCGCGTTCGACGACCACCGCGTGCGAGTTCATGCCCACGTCGAGGGATCCGTTGCCGAAGCCGAACACGAACAACGCGAGGCCGAGCGTCCACCAGTTCTGGGCGAGCCCTGGACCGAACAGCGAAAGGCCGAGGAGTACGCCGGCCGCGGGGACAAGACGACGTTGGCCGACGCGGTCCGCGAGAGGGCCGGCGACCTGCATGCCGAGAAACGCCGCGCCACCCAGGATCAGCAGCAGGAACCCCAGCGTGCTGTGGGAGATCCCGGTCGCGCGTTCGACGTTCGGAATGTGCACCACCCACATGCCGACGGCGAAGCCGTTGAGACCGAAGTACGTCCAGGTCGCGACGCGCGCGGCCCGCGGCGGCGCGGCGATGTCGATGCTCAAGAGCTGCCTTCCAGGGCCGGTCGCGCTGCAACTGGCCGATCGGTGCGGGACTGATCGGTGGCCGACTGGTCGATGGCTGACTGGTCGGCGACCTGGATCAGTACTCCGCGCTGCGCGAGGACGGCGCGGGTGTCTTCGGGAGCGGTCGAGTCGGTGATGATCAGGTCGGGCCGATCGGCCGGGCAGATGTACGCCAGCGCGGTGCGGTCCCACTTGGCGCCGTCGGCCAGCACGATCGCCCGGGTGGAGACGGCGAGAGCCTGCTGCTTCACCTCGGCATCACCCAGGTCGAACGCGGTCATCCCGGCTTCGATGCTGAACGCGCACGGGCTCAGTACGGCGATGTCGAACCGCAGCGCACGCAACGACGCCAACGTCAGCGGACCGACCATCGCCAACTCCCCCGGCCTCGGTTCACCACCCGGCATCAGAAGCCGGACTCCGGGGGCGTCGACGAGTTCCTGCGCGACGTGCAGCGACAGTGGCATCACCGTCACCGTGCGGTTGTGCAGTAGCCGGGCGACCTCCAGGGCGGTCGTGCCGCTGTCCAGCACGATCGTGTCGCCGTCCCGGATGTGCTCGGCGGCGGCCCTCGCGATCGCCTGCTTCGGCCCGAGCGCGGCCGTCGCGCGCGCTGCGAACGGCGGCTCTATCCCGGTCGGCATCGCCGGCACCGCGCCACCGTGGACGCGCTTCAGCACGCCCTGCGCGGCGAGGTAGTCGAGGTCGCGTCGAATGGTCATGTCCGAGGCGCCGGTCGCCGCCACCAGCTCGGCCACGCCGACCCGGGGTACGGCCTTTAATCGCTCGACGATGACCCGCTGCCGTTCCGTACTCTTCACTGTGGAAAGTTAACATCTCGATGATCGTTCAAACAAAGGCGATGTTTGAATGGTGGACTCCCTG
Source organism: Kribbella sp. VKM Ac-2568 (assembly GCF_004345365.1). Taxonomy (GTDB): domain Bacteria; phylum Actinomycetota; class Actinomycetes; order Propionibacteriales; family Kribbellaceae; genus Kribbella; species Kribbella orskensis. The sequence goes on along the minus strand of NZ_SLVF01000012.1, from coordinate 125,994 downwards.
GGCATCCGGACGTGGTGAGGGGTTGGATTCGTGGTCGACGAGGTGCGACGGTCGCGGTACGGCGTGGGTGCCGTGTTCTGTGTGCACGGGGCGGTGACGGGGTCGTTCGCGACCCGGGTGCCGTGGATCCAGGATCACGCCTCGGCGAGTCCGGGCCAGCTCGGTCTCGCGCTCGCGTTCCCCGCGATCGGGGCATCGCTCGCGATGCCGTTGGCCGCGCGGATCACTCACCGCTTCGGCAGCCGAAACGCGCTGCGGGGGCTGATCTCGCTCTGGACGATGTCCCTGATCCTGCCGTCGTTCGCCCCGAACCTGCCGCTGTTGTGTGCGGCGTTGTTCGTCTACGGCGCCACCGCCGGGATGGCCGATGTCGCGATGAACGCCCTCGGCGTCGAGATCGAGCGGCGGATGAAGAGGTCGATCATGTCCGGGCTCCACGGGCTGTGGAGCGTGGGCGCTCTGATCGGCGCTGGCCTCGGCACGATCGCCGCGCATCTCGACGTCAGTGCCCAGGTGCACCACGTGATCGCGGCCGTCGTGCTCACCGTGGCCGGTGTCAGCGCCTGTCACTACGTGCTCGATCTGTACCCGGCCGACGACGTGGAGGCGCCGCCTCGGTTCGCGCTGCCACCGAAGTCGGCGTGGTTGATCGGTGCTGTCGGCTTCTGCGCGGTCTTCGCCGAGGGTGCGAGCCTGGACTGGTCGGCGGTGTATCTCCAGGATGTGCTCACCACCTCGGCCGGCGTCGCCGCCGCCGCGACCACCGGCTTCGCGCTGACGATGGCCGTCGCCCGGATCGCCGGGGACTCCGTGGTGGATCGGTGGGGAGCCGTTCGCACTGTTCGGGTGAGCGGGGTAATTGCCGCCCTCGGCGGATTGCTGGTCGTGCTTGCGCAGCACCCGCTGGTCGCGATGATGGGATTCGGCCTGCTCGGTCTCGGCGTCGCCGTCGTCGTGCCCCTCGCCTTCGCCGCCGCAGGCCACGCCGGCCCCAACCCGAGCCAGGCGATCGCCGGCGTCGCCACCGTCACCTACACCTCGGGCCTGATCGCCCCCTCCGTCATCGGCGGCATCGCCCAAGCCACCAACCTCACCATCTCCTTCGTGGTGGTGACGCTCCTGACCTGCGGCATAGCAGTCCTAGCCCCCGTACTGCGCCCGCGAACCCCGGTGGCCCCACCGAGCTAGAGGTGGCTAGGGGCATCCGGCGTGTGGGCTGGGGGCGTGGGTGGTGAGGAGTTGGCCGGTGCGGTCGGTGAGGCGCATGTTCTCGAAGCCGTTCCACTGGGCGGCGAGCATGAACAGGGTGTCGCCGTCGGGCCCACCGAGCATGCAGGAGAAGGCGCCGCGATCGAGGTCGACCGTCTGATGCACCTCACCTCCTTCGCGGACTCGCACACAGCGCTGGTTCGGCACGTCGGCGTACCAGACGGCTCCTCCGGCATCGAGGCAGATCCCGTCCGGATGCCCATCCCCGAGGTCGGCCCAGACCCGCCGGTTCGACAGCCCCCCGTCGGGCCCGATGTCGAACGCGGTCAACCGGCACGCGAACGACTCCGCGACGATCAGCGTCGCCCCGTCCGCCGTCACCGCCATCCCGTTCCCGAACTCGATGCCGTCAGCAACCTCCCGGGCGGATCCGTCCGGCGCCACGACAGCGATCACCCCGGGCTTGCTGAAGTCCAGGCTGCCGCCGTTCAGATAGGTGTTGCCGCGCGGGTCGACCACGATCTCGTTGAACAGTTCCGCGATCCCGCTCAGGTCAGCCGCAGTACCGAGCGACCCGTCGTCCTCCTGCCGCAACAACCTCGAACCCGCGATCACCAGCAACGTCCCGTCGGGCGACCACTCGATCGAGAACGGGATCGTGTCGGGCGGCACAGTCGCCATCACCTCACGCCCACCGTCGAGACCGACAGCGAGCACCTCGCCAGTCCCCCAGTTCGCCAGCCACAACCGCCCGTCATGCCAGCGCGCCGACTCCCCGTATCCCAAACCGTCCACCAGAACCTGCGACATCGCCGTACTCCTCGCCTAGGGAACCCTTCACCCTTGGTACGAATCCGCCGTCCGCCTTTCGACATCACCCTCGGCCTGCGCGGAGCCCCGAGGGTTGCAGTTGACACTGTGTGAAGCCGGAGAGTGAAGAGGTCATGATGAACATCGGAGAATTCGCCCGCCTCGGTGGTGTGTCGACGCGCAGATTGCGGCACTACGACGCCATCGGACTCCTCGACCCCGCCCATGTCGCCCCCACACCGGCCGCCGCTCGTACGACGTCACGCAGCTCCTCGTGCTCAACCGCCTGATTGCCCTCAAGGGACTCGGCTTCAGCCTGGAGGAGGTCGGCGTACTGCTGGCTGAAGGCGTGGACTCCGCGCAGATACAAGGGATGCTGCGTCTCCGCCGGGCCGAGCTCGAACCGTCAGGTCCGCCACGACCGCCACGTCCTGGACCGGGTGACCGCGAGACTCCGACTGATCGAGCAGGAGGATCACGTGAACGCCCAGATCACCACCAAGCAGACCGACAGCCTGACCATCGCCGGCCTCACGGCAACCGCCCCCGACGCCAGTCGCCGGAGCACCGGCGCCGTCGTCCAGTCCCTGTTCGGCCAAGTCATCGACCACATGGAAGCCGCCGGCGCCGACCGAACCACCCCGATCGCCCACTACGTCCCCGACCCCGACACCCCAGAAGTCCACATCACCGCCGGCTACGCCGTCCCCAACGGCTCAGTCCCCGGCCTGGAACCGCACACGCTCCCACCCACCCAGGTCGCCTCAACCATCCACCAGGGCGCCATGGCAACCATCTCCACCGCCTACCAAGCCCTAGCCACCTGGGCCACCGCCAACAACCGCCAGCACCCCCTAACCTCCCCCACGTGGCGAGAGCACTACCTAGAAGCCACCGGCCCCGACAACTCCCCCTGGCTAGTTGAACTCCAACTAGAACTCCCCTAAGCCCTCGGCGGGATGGTCTGGGGCTGTAGGCAACCTGCCGGCTGGCAGGTGCCGAGGAGCGTGTAGGCAGCCGGCTCGGCGGATCTCCAGGCGGTGGCCAGGCAGAGCGGGTCTGCAGATGGTGGCCGGGTGCAGCGGGGGCGAGCACCCGTCCACCGCAGGGACCTGCTACAAACCCGCGCACCGGCACGCTCGCCGCACCAGCTTCCGCACCAGCCCGGGACCGCTGGAAATGACGAACTCGTCCGGGCCGGCGGGAGCCGGGCGGACGAGTTCGTGGGGCTGGTGTGCGGGTTACTTGTCGGTGGCGAAGGCGGCGTCGAAGGAGGCTTCTGGTTTGTCGAAGGCTAGTTTGCGGATGACGTCTACTGCTTCGGCGGCGCCGACCTTGCGTTCCATGCCGGCGTCTTCCCACTCGACCGAGATCGGGCCGTCGTAGCCGATCGCGTTCAGGACGCGGAAGCAGTCCTCCCAGTTCACGTCACCGTGTCCGGTCGAGTAGAAGTCCCAGCCGCGGCGCGGGTCGCCCCACGGCAGGTGGGAGCCGAGCCGGCCGTTGCGGCCGCCGCCGACCCGCATCCGGGTGTCCTTGCAGTCGACGTGGTAGATCCGGTCCTTGAAGTCCCACAGGAACGCGACCGGGTCGATGTCCTGCCAGACCATGTGGCTCGGGTCCCAGTTCAGCCCGAACGCCTCGCGGTGACCGATCGCCTCGAGGGTGAGTGTGGTGGTCCAGTAGTCGTACGCGATCTCCGACGGGTGCACCTCGTGCGCGAACCGCACACCGACCTCGTCGAACACGTCGAGGATCGGGTTCCAACGGTCGGCGAAGTCCTGGTATCCCGCCTCGATCCGCTCGGCCGGCACCGGCGGGAACATCGCGACGTACTGCCAGATCGAGGAGCCGGTGAAGCCGATCACCGTGTCGACCCCGAGCTTGGCCGCGGCGCGGGCGGTGTTCTTCAGGTCCTCGGCCGCGCGCTGCCGGACACCCTCGGCGTCGCCGTCGCCCCAGACCCGGGACGGCACGATCGCCTGGTGCCGGAAGTCGATCGGGTTGTCACAGACCGCCTGGCCGACCAGGTGGTTCGAGATCGCGAAGACCTGCAGGCCGTGCCGCTCGAGGATCTCCTTGCGGCCGGCGATGTAGGTGTCGTCGTCGATGGCCTGCTGGACGTCGAAGTGGTCGCCCGAGCAGGCGATCTCGACACCGTCGTAGCCCCAGGAGGACGCCAGGCTGCAGACCTCTTCGAACGGGAGGTCGGCCCACTGGCCGGTGAACAGGGTGATCGGGCGTGGCATGCGCAGACTCCTAGGGGTTTCAGTTCTCGACGGTGGTCCAGGCACCGTCCGCTGCGGCGGACCGCAGGACGGCGTCTACGAGCTGGGCAGAACGGGCACCTGCGGCGAAGTCCGGCAGTCCGTCCGGATGGTCGCCGTCCAGCGCGGCGGCATAGGTATCGGCGACGAACGAGTCGAACGCGTCCTGGTATCCCTGGGCGTGCCCGGCGGGCAGCCGGTTCACCCTTGCGGCAGGAGGACTCAACGTCTCCGGGTCGCGCGTCAGCAGCAGGTTCGCCGCGCGCCGGCCGACCCAGAGGCGGTCCGGGTCCTCCTGGTCGAAGCCGAAGCTCGACTCGGTCCCCGAGACCTCCAGATACAGGCGGTTCTTCCGCCCGGCGGCGACCTGGCTCACGACTACGGTGCCGACGACGCCGGCCGCAGTACGGAACTGCGCGGTGGCGAGATCCTCGGTCCGTACTTCGACGCCGCCGCGGGTCGCGCGCACGGTGCGGGTCTGCGCGCTGACGTCGGCGATCCGGTCACCGGTGACGAACTCGGTCAGGTCGCACCAGTGCGAACCGATGTCCGCGAAGGTCCGGGACGGTCCCCCGGCCACGTCGTCGACGCGCCAGTTCTGGTCGTTCTCACCTGCGAGCCAGTCCTGCAGGTAGCTTCCGTGCAGGCTGGTGATCTGGCCGGCCTCGCCTTCCGCGATCCTGGTCCGCAACTCCCTGACCATCGGGTGGTACCGGTAGACGAAAGGCACCGTCGCCACCCGCCCGGCTTCCTGAGCGGCCGCGTGCAGCCCGATCGCATCCTTGGCGGAGGTCGCCAGCGGCTTCTCGCAGATCACGTGCTTGCCTGCTTCGAGCGCCTGCAAGGTCACCGGCAGATGCGTGTTGTTCGGAGTACAGACGTGGACCAGGTCGATGTCCGCGGCGAGCAGCTCCTCCAGGGTGGCGAAACCGCGCTCGGCGCCGGTCGCCTCCGCGGCGGCTTCCGCGCGGTCCGGACTCGAGCCGACGGCGCCGACGACCTTCGCGCCCGCCACCAGGGCAGACCGGCCGTGGACGCGGCCCATGAAGCCGCCACCGACGATCCCGACTCTGAGCTTGCGCGCTGTGGTCGACATGACCGGGACGCTATGCCACACTTCCGATTCCTGTCAAACAAAAGTCCAGCACCGATCGGCGGAAGTCTCGTGGCAGAAGATCTCAGTACTACGGCCGCGGACGCGGGCCCTGTACTGCGTCTGCTCCTCGACGGCCGACCGCGGACGCGGACCGAGTTGATGGACCTCACCGGGCTGGCCAGATCGACGGTCACCGGGCGGCTGGAAACCCTTGTCGCAATGGAGTTCGTCCAGCCGTACGGCGAGGCGGCGTCGACCGGCGGGCGGCCACCGGCGCGGTTCAGGTTCAACCCGGCGGCGAGGGTGGTGCTCGCCGCCGACGTCGGCGCGACCCATCTGTCGGTCGCGCTCGCCGACCTGACCGGGCACATCCTCGACAGCATCACGGTCCCGCAGAACATCGCCGACGGGCCGGAGATCGTGCTCGGGGCGATCGCCGAGCACGGCCGCTCGCTGCTCGCCGCGAGCGGCAGCACTACGACGAAACTGGCCGGCACGGGCGTCGGGCTCCCGGGCCCGGTCGAGCATTCGACCGGACGCCCCAACCACCCACCGATCATGCCGGGCTGGGACTCGTACGACGTCGTCGGTCATCTGTCGGCGGAGTTCCCCGGGCCGGTGCTGGTCGACAACGACGTGAACATGATGGCGCTCGGCGAGCACGCCACGCAGTACTCCGAGGTCGAGCATCTGCTCTTCGTCAAAGTTGCCACGGGCATCGGTGCCGGGGTGATCAGCGGCGGCCGGCTGCATCGTGGCGCACAAGGCGCGGCGGGCGACATCGGGCATATCCAGGCGCCGGGTCACACCGAACTGTGCCGCTGCGGCAACACGGGCTGCCTCGAGGCGATCGCGTCGGCCGCGGCGATCGCAGGCAACCTACGAGCCGAAGGACTGAAGGCGGAGACCAGCCAGGACGTGGTCGACCTGGTCCGCGCCGGCAACACCACCGCGACCCAGGCGGTCCGCCAAGCCGGCCGCGAGATCGGCTCGGTCCTCGCGGCCTGCGTGAGTCTGCTGAACCCCTCCGTGATCGTCATCGGAGGTTCTCTCTCCCAGGCCGGCGACAGCCTTCTGGCCGGCATCCGCGAAGCGATCTATGCCAGATCCTTGCCCCTGGCCACAACCGAGCTCCAGGTGGTCGCCTCCCGCACTGGCCGGCAGGCCGCGGTCCGGGGCGCCGCCACCATGGTCCTCCACCACACCCTCGGCCTCTGAGTTCACGGGGAGGTCGCGCGTCGGTCAGCCCCAGCGTTCGGATTTGGCGGATCTGGAGATGAGGCTGACGAGCATGTCCTTGGGAGTCATCTCGCCGGCCACGACCTTGGTGACGTGTTCGGCGATGGGCATCTCCACGTCGTGGTGGTGGGCCAGTTCGCTGATGGACGAGCAGGACTTGACGCCTTCGGCGACCTGACGCGTCGCACCGGCGATCTCGGCGACGCTCATGCCCTGGCCGAGCTTCTCGCCGAAGGTGCGGTTCCGGGACAGCGGAGACGAGCACGTCGCGACAAGGTCACCCAGGCCGGCGAGGCCGGAGAAGGTGTGCTCGTCTGCGCCCAGTACTGCGCCGAGCCGCGCCGTCTCCGCAAGACCGCGGGTGATCAACGAGGCCCGGGCGTTGTCGCCGAAGCCCAGGCCGACGGCCATCCCGACGGCAAGTGCGATCACGTTCTTGGTGGCGCCACCGAGCTCGACGCCGATCACGTCGGTGTTCGTGTACGGACGGAAGGTCGGCGAATGGCACAACTTCTGGAGCCGGTGGGCGGTGCCCTCGTCTACGCAGGCGATCACCGCGGCGGCCGGCTGGCCCTCGGCGATCTCGCGGGCCAGGTTGGGGCCGGAGACGGCGGCGATCCGCTCGGGGCCGGCACCGGTGAGCTCGGCGATCACCTCGCTCATGCGCTTCGTCGTACCGAGCTCGACGCCCTTCATCAGGCTCACCAGCGGTGCGGCGGGTGGCATCAGCGCGGCCCAGTCGGAGAGGTTCTCGCGCAACGACTGGCTGGTCACCGCGAGCACGATCGCCTCGGCGCCGTCGGCCGCGGCGGCCGGGTCGTGGGTTGCGGTGATCGCGTCCGGCAGTCGCAGGCCGGGCAGGTAGTCCGGGTTCTCGTGCCGCGAGTTGATCACTTCGCAGAGCGATTCACGGCGGCCCCAGACGGACACCTGGTTACCGGCCTGGGCGAGCACCGTGGCGAAGGCAGTCCCCCAGGACCCCGCGCCGAACACCGCAACTTTTGTCATCGAGTCTCCTCATCCTCACGGTTCCCGGCGCCGTCGGTCCCGGCCGCCCGCTCACGATCGCCGACAGAGTCAGCGCCGGCCGCACGGTCCTTCTCTTCCGCCTCGGCCTTCTCATCCGAATCGGCCTGCTCCACCGCCTGGTGCTTGCGCAGGTCGAACAACTCCTTCGGCGGAGCCTCCGCACGCAGTACGCCGAGCTCGTCGGCGACCCGGTGCATGATCACCTCGGTTGCCTCGTGCAACAGCTGGTTGGTGATCGGCTTGCCCTCGAAGGCACTCAGGTCGACCGGCTCGCCGGCGGTCACCCGCATCGTCTTGCGGGGCAGCAGCCGGATCCTCAGACTGCCGTACGACGCGAAGACCTCCTGCGCACCCCAGTTCGCGATCGGGATCACCGGGCAGCCGGTCATCAGGGCGATCCGGGCGGCACCGGTCTTGCCGGTCATCGGCCAGCCCTCGGGGTCGCGGGTGATGGTGCCCTCGGGGTAGACGCCGACGCACTCGCCCTTCTCCACAGCGGCGACGGCGGCCCGGAAGGCGTCAGCGGCCTCGGCCGAGTCGCGGTACACGGGGATCTGGCCGGCGCTGGTGATGATCCGGCCGGCGATCGGCAGCTTGAACAGCGACGCCTTGCCGAGCAGTCGCGGGATCCGGCGGCACTCCCAGATGTAGAAGCCGAGCACGAACGGGTCGAAGTGCGAGATGTGGTTCGTGACGAACACCATGCCGCCGGTCCGCGGCACGTTCTCACGGCCCCGGAAATCCTGCTTGGTCCAGATCAGCATGAACGGTTTGACGATGGCCACCACCAGGCCGAACCAGAAACCCCGACGCGGCCGGGGCCCCTCGGCTGTGCGCTGGCCGTTCACTGCTGCCTCCTGGTGCTGGTCGTTGCCATCGGTCATGGGAGAATCCTGCCTGATGGCAGACCTACAGGTCGCTCCCTGGACCCTGGTGATCCCGGTGAAGCGTACGGCGATCGCGAAGAGCCGGCTTGCTGCCGCCTACCCGCAGCACCGTCCGGAGCTCGCCCGTGCCTTCGCAGTCGACACTACTGCGGCAGCACTGGAGTCTCCCCTCGTCCGGGCCGTCCTGGTGGTCACCGATGATCCAGTGGTCTCGGCGGACGTCACAGCGGTCGGCGCACGCGTCGTACCGGACCTCCCGGCCACAGGGCTCAACGAGGCACTGGAGCACGGCGCTGCCGTCGCCGCAGCCGAGTTCCCCGGCTCCGGCGTTGTCGCGCTGTCGGCTGACCTGCCCGCGCTCCGGCCTGCCGAACTGACCCTCGCTCTGGCCGCCTGTACTGCGGACCGAAGCTTCGTGATCGACCTGCCAGGCACCGGTACCACGATGCTCGCCGCGGCGCCGGGGATCGCGTTGGACCCGCGCTTCGGGGTGGGTTCCGCCTTGGCCCACCAGGCGTCGGGCGCAGTACCGGTTGAGCTTGCGGGGATCGAGACAGTACGCCGGGACGTCGACACGGCGGCGGATCTCGCCCACGCAGTACAGCTGGGAGTCGGTCCGAGCACGGCCGACGTGATGTCGCTTGTCCTGGGGGCCGCGACCGGCTCCGAGGGACTCGCCTGCTGATCATCGGTTAACGTGACGTCATGCAAGCGACAGTGAGCCGGTACGACACCGAGACAGCCTCCGGCGTCGTGCTGACCGACCGCGGCGTCGAGCTTCCTTTCACAGCGGAGGCCGTCGCCCACACCCCGGTCCGGCTGCTCCGGCTCGGCCAGCGGGTCCGCATCACCACCACCGGATCCGGCGCCTCGCTCGCGATCACCGAGATCCACTTCATCACCCTGCCCTGATACGGACTTGCGGCATAGACCTGATGTTGCCGCAGACACCTACTTCCGGATGTGACTTCCTGACACGGCGAAGGCCGGTCGCCCCTGGTGTGGGGTGACCGGCCTTCGCTGGTGTTGCTGGTGCTGCAGTGCTTCAGGTCAGCGAGCTGCTGCGCGCTTCGCCGGAGCCTTCTTGGCGGGGGCCTTCTTGGCCGGCGCCTTCTTGGCGACGGTCTTGGCCGGAGCCTTCTTGGCCACGGTCTTCTTGGCGACCGCCTTGGCCGGAGCCTTCTTGGCGGGGGCCTTCTTCGCGACCGTCTTGGTGGCAGCGGCCTTGGCCGGCGCCTTCTTGGCGGCGGTCTTGGTCGCGGCGGCCTTGACCGGCGCGGCCTTCTTGGCCGGAGCGGCTGCCTTGGTGGCGGTGGCCGCCTTCGGCACCACCAGCTTCGGCAGCTTCTTGGCCCCGGAGACAACGGCCTTCAGCTCCGCACCCGCGCGGAACTTCGGAACCACGGTCTTCTTGGCACGCTTGGTCTCGCCGGTCCGCGGGTTGCGGACCATGCGGGCACCGCGCTCGATGGCCTCGAAGGCACCGAACCCGGTGATGGCGACCTTGCCGCCCTTCTTGGTCAGCTCGCGCTCGACGGTGTCGATCACCGCCTCCAAGGCGTGCTGGGCCGAACGGCGATTTCCGTCGAAGTGCACTGCGAGCGCTTCGACCAACTGGCTCTTGTTCACTGCTTCCCTCCGTGAACGTAGGCGTCGAGCACAGCGCTCGATCTTCCGTGAACGTTATGGACTCATCGGGGAGTTCACAAACACCAACGCGGCAATTCGGCCTTGTTTTAGGCGATTTGGGCCATAAAACACCTCGATTCGGCCCCGAACGGGTTCCCGATTCCCTGCTGAGCAACGAACCGGCGACCAACGGTGACCCCGTTCACACCCCGCTCGGGGGTCACCGAACCACCATCATGACCCCGTTGCGGCCATCGATGAAGCCCCCGAAGCCTTGATGTTCGGGGCGATCGATGGACCGACCAGCGCCGTTGCCGTGTCAGTCGGCGAACCGGTCAGCGGCGGTTGCCACCGCGCAGCGTGCGAATTCCCGACTGGGCGGTGTCGAGACTCCGGGTCAGAGTGCTCTCGCCCTTCTTCGCTCGGATCGCCTCACTCACCTTGCCGAGCAGCCACTCCACCAGCGGCACGGCGATCGCCAGCACCGCCCACATGATCAGCTTTCGCCGCAGGAACAACCACATCGTGTCCGCCTCCTAGGGTCCCGTAAGCGATGTAGCTTGAACGATAGCGGTGTCCAGGTGCGTGCATCGCGGTGCTTGAGCAGTGGCCTCGATGCGGAGCATCGTGGGCGCTGGGCAAGTGCCGCGAGGTGCGTGTCTGTGCGCCGATAGCGTCAAGTTACATCGCTTACGGGACCCTAGGTCCGTATCTCTCGAAGACTAGTGCCCTCGGGGCAAACGGGATCAGAGCCAGCCGCGGCGTTTGAAGATCAGGTGTAGACCACCACACACCATCGCCATCAGGCCGATCGCGAAGGGATAGCCGAACTGCCAGTGCAGTTCGGGCATCGAGTCGAAGTTCATCCCGTAGACGGTGCCGATCAACGTCGGCGCGAACAGAATGGCGGCCCAGGCGGAGATCCGCTTCACCTCTTCGTTCTGGTCGTTGCTGGCGACCGTGAGGCTCTTCATCTCCTCGTTCTGCTGCTGGGCGACCAGCGTCGCGTTCACCGTCAGAATGTCGCGCAGCAGTTCGCGGAACGCGTCCACCCGCTCGACCACCTGGGTGACGTGGTCGGCAACGTCGCGCAGGGAGCGCTGCAGTTCCTCGTCCACGCCGTACTTGTCGAAGCCGGCCCGCAGCGAGTCGAGCATGCCGATCAACGGCCGGGTCGCGCGCTGGAACTCGATCACCTCGCGGGACAGTTCGTAGATGCGCCGCGACACCTTCGGGTCGCCGCGGAACACCTCGGTCTCGATCTCGTCGATGTCGTTCTCGAGCCCGGCGACCACCGGCGCGTACCCGTCGACGACCTTGTCCATGATCGCGTAGAGGACCGCCTCGGTACCCCGGCGGAGCAGCTCGGGATCGCGTTCCACCCGGCGTCGTACGGCGGCCAGGTTCGGCGCCTCGGCATGCCGGACCGTCACCACGAAGTCCGGGCCGACGAACAGGTGCACCTCGCCGAACTCGACCTCCTCGGTCGCGTCCCGGTACCGCGCGGCCTTCAGGACCACGAACAGGGTGTCGCCGTACCGCTCGAGCTTCGGCCGCTGGTGGGCCTGGATCGCGTCCTCGATGGCCAGCTCGTGCAGGTCGAACTCCTGCGCCAGCGAGTTGAGCTCACGCCGGTCCGGCCGGTACAGGCCGATCCAGGCAAGGCTTTGCGGTGACTCGTGCAGCACCTGGTAGGTGTCGGCCAGCGACTCCGGCGACGCGACCCGGCTGCCGTCGCAGTAGATCGCGCTGTCCACCACGCTGTGGCCCTTGGGTTTCGGACCCGCGGGCAGCGACGGCAGCTGCTCGGCGGAGACGGGAACGGCCGGCCCACCGGCGTACCGGCGCGCGGCGGCGCGAAGCGAAGGGGTGCGGCTGAACGCACGAAGAGTGCGCAGGCGAAGGTCGGACATGACGAGTCCTCCAAGTGCGAGGTGCGGAAGAAGTGGGCGTCAGCTGCCCGACCTCCGCGACTCGTACGTCGCGCACCGCGCTGCAGGTCGTCCGACGCGATCCGCGCGGGAAGACCTGACCTGACAGAGGATTCAGCGCCTCAAGGTCGAGCGAGATCGGTATGTCTGGAGGGTTCGCCGGTCATCGCGCGCCTCACCTCCCAGATCTCGCAAGCCTTGTTCTGACAACTTCAGAAGGATAACACTGGAGTTATCGCCGATGATGTGCGATTCGTTACGCCGAGGTTTCTCCCACCCGTCCACCGGGTACTGCGCCACCCCCGGTCGCTGCCGCGATCAAGCGCCACAACAGAACGTCCGAAGAACCGAGGGCTATGACCCTCGGTTCTTCGGACGCAAGCCAAGGTGTGGGGTCAGGCTTTCGCGGGCAGAGTGGCCGGCTTGAAGGACGGACGGGTGGCCTCGTAGGCGGTGATGTCGTCGGCGTGCGACAAGGTGATGCCGACGTCGTCGAGGCCGTTCAGCAGCCGGTAGCGGGTGTAGTCGTCGATCTCGAAGGGCGCCGAGACGTCACCGGCCGAGATCGTCTTGTGCTCCAGGTCCACCGTGACCTTGGTGCCCGGGTCGTTCTCGACCTCGGTCCACAACTGCTCGACCACGTCCTGCTCCACTAGCGCCGCCAGCAGTCCGGCCTTGCCGGAGTTGCCCCGGAAGATGTCGCCGAACCGCGACGACACGACCACCCGGAACCCGTAGTCCAGCAGGGCCCAGACCGCGTGCTCACGCGAGGACCCGGTGCCGAAGTCCGGCCCGGCCACGAGCACCGAGACGCCCTCGTACTGCGGCTGGTTCAGGACGAAGGCGGGATCGTTGCGCCAGGCGGCGAACAGGCCGTCCTCGAAGCCGGTGCGGGTGACCCGCTTCAGGTAGACCGCCGGGATGATCTGGTCGGTGTCGACGTTGCTGCGCCGCAGCGGGGCCGCGGTGCCGATGTGCTGGGTGAAGGCTTCCATGATTCCTTTGTCCTCAGACGTTCTCGGGTACGGCGACCGTGCTGGTGTCACGGACCGGCGGCAGATCGGCCGGCGCAGCGAGGGTTCCGGTGACGGCAGTGGCGGCGGCGACCAGAGGCGACACCAGGTGGGTGCGGCCACCCTTGCCCTGGCGGCCTTCGAAGTTCCGGTTGGAGGTCGAGGCACTGCGCTCCCCCGGGGCCAGCTGGTCCGGGTTCATCCCCAGGCACATCGAGCACCCGGCGCCACGCCACTCGGCGCCCGCGTCCTTGAAGATCACGTCCAGGCCCTCGGCCTCGGCCTGCAGCAGGACCCGGCCCGAGCCCGGCACCACGAGCATCCTGGTGCCGTCGGCAACCTTCCGGCCGGCCAGCACTCCGGCGGCCGCGCGCAGGTCCTCGATCCGGCCGTTGGTGCAGGAGCCGAGGAACACCGTGTCGACGCGCACCTCGCGCAGCGGCGTACCGGCGGTGAGGCCCATGTACTCCAGTGCGCGCGCCGCGGCGATCTTGTCGTTCTCGTTGTCGAAGTCGTCTGGCGAGGGGACGTTCGCGGACAGCGGCACACCCTGGCCCGGGTTGGTTCCCCAGGTGACGAACGGCGCGACGTCCTCGGCCCGCAGTACGACCTCACGGTCGAAGGTGGCGTCCTCGTCGGTCGCCAGGCTCTTCCAGTACTCGACCGCGGCCTCCCAGTCGACGCCCTGCGGCGCGTGCGGCTTGTCCTTCAGGTACGTGAAGGTCGTCTCGTCCGGCGCGATCATGCCGGCCTTCGCGCCCCACTCGATCGACATGTTGCAGATCGTCATCCGGGCTTCCATCGACAGCGCGCGGATCGCCTCACCGCGGTACTCCACGATGTAGCCCTGGCCGCCACCGGTGCCGACCTGTGCGATCAGCGAGAGCACCAGGTCCTTGGCCGAGACACCATCGGGCAGTACTCCGTCGACGGTGACGGCCATCGTCTTCGGCCGGGCCTGCATCAGCGTCTGGGTGGCGAGCACGTGCTCGACCTCGCTGGTGCCGATGCCGAAGGCGATCGCGCCGAACGCGCCGTGGGTGGAGGTGTGGCTGTCACCGCAGACCACGGTCATCCCGGGCTGGGTCAGGCCGAGCTGCGGGCCGATCACGTGCACGACGCCCTGGTCCGGGTCGCCGAGGGTGTGGATCCGGATGCCGAACTCCTCGGCGTTCTTGCGCAGCGTGTCCACCTGGGTCCGTGACACCAGGTCGGCGATCGGCTTGTCGACGTCAAGGGTCGGGACGTTGTGGTCCTCGGTGGCGATCGTCAGGTCCGGGCGGCGCACCTGCCGTCCGGCCAGCCGGAGGCCGTCGAACGCTTGCGGGCTGGTCACCTCGTGCACCAGGTGAAGATCGATGTAGAGGAGGTCGGGCTCTCCGTCGGCATGGCGCACGACGTGCGCATCCCAGACCTTTTCCGACAACGTCCTACCCATCAGACTTCTCCTCCTTGAGACTTGTCCTCGCCCCACCGGCCCCGGTCAGGGGTTTGTGGTGTGCTTCACTCTCGCCAACATTGCGCCGGAACCTGCCCGATCAGCGACTTGCGTTCCACGATTCGAGACGGCAATATCGTCTCATGGACAACTCTAGCGGAGTCGGCGTTCTCGACAAAGCAGCTCTCGTTCTGTCCGCACTCGAGTCCGGGCCGGCGACCCTGGCCGGACTCGTGGCGGCGACGGGACTGGCCCGGCCGACGGCTCACCGGCTCGCCGTCGCGCTCGAGCACCACCGGCTGGTGGGACGCGACATGCAGGGCCGGTTCGTGCTCGGCCCCCGCCTGAGCGAGTTGGCCTCCGCGGCCGGTGAGGACCGGCTGCTGGCAACCGCCGGTCCGGTGCTGGCCCGGCTGCGCGACATCACAGGCGAATCGGCCCAGTTGTTCCGGCGCCAGGGCGAGTACCGCGTCTGCGTGGCTGCCGCCGAGCGTCCGTCCGGTCTGCGCGACACCGTGCCCGTCGGCAGCCAGCTCACCATGGCCGCCGGGTCGGCAGCGCAGATACTGCTGGCCTGGGAGGACCCGGAGCGGATGCACCGCGGCCTCCACAACGCGACCTTCAACGCGGCAGCCCTGGCCGGCGTACGGCGCCGCGGCTGGGCGCACTCGGTCGGCGAACGGGAGCAGGGCGTCGCCTCGGTCTCCGCGCCGGTCCGCTCCCCCTCCGGCAAGGTGATTGCCGCCGTCTCCGTCTCCGGCCCGATCGAGCGCCTCTCCCGCCAGCCCGGCCGGATGCACGCCCCGGCCGTGATGGCCGCCGCCGAGCGCCTCTCCGAAGCCCTCCGCCGCGCTTCCGAGTAGTCAGGGCAAATGGGTCAGCGGCCACAGCCGACCCGTACTGCTGTCGATCAGGGCCGCATGGTCGGCGGTCGTCTCCAGCGGCAGTACGTCGTACACGGCGGCCGCGAGGATCGGCAGGACTACCAGCGGGACACGTGGAGCGATGGTGCAATGCGGGACCCAGAGGCCGGGTCGGTAGTGCCGGTGCAGGTCCGCTCCGGTCTCGTTGAGCGCGGAGACTGCTCGCTCCTGACGCTGTAATACGTCTGCGCTGACAGCGGGGACCAGCCAGGCGCGGCCGCGTCGGAAGCTTCCGAGCCCGTCGAAGTGGAGATTGACGGGTCCGTCGTCGGGCAGGGATTCGACGGCTTTCCGAACCTCGTCGTGCTGCCATTCCCGCAGCACGGCCAGCGACAGGTGCGGCACGTGCCGGCCGTGGGTGTGGGACTTCAGCGTCGGTACGCCGAGGTCCTCCAGCCGGTCCCACAGACCCCGCAGGATCCGGTCGGATCGCCGGTCGAAGAGCAGACACACGGCGAGTGCCATACGACCACGGTAGGCCGGGCTGTTGTGCACCGGCCGCGCCGGGATGACCATGACGGTATGGAACGGGACTGGTTTGCGGTCGGCTGGAAGATGCTGGTCGTCCGCGGGGTGATCGGCATGGTGTTCGGCATCCTGGCGATCGTCTGGCCGCTCGAGACGGCCACCGCGCTGGCACTGCTGTGGGGCTTCTGGGCGCTGTTCGACGGCATCGGGCTGCTGGCGGCGGCGTTCCGGCCGGAGGCGCGCGGGAGCCGGATCTGGCTGGTGCTGATGGGGGTGATCGCCCTCGTCGCCGCGTTCTTCGCGATCTTCAGCCCGGGGGTCGCCGCGAAAGCGCTGACCTGGATCCTCGGCATCTGGCTGATCGTGCGCGGCGTGTTCGAGGTGGTCGGCGCCTTCACCCGGAAGCTGACCACAACACCCCGCTGGCTGATTCTGCTCAGCGCGGCCTTCTCTGTCCTGCTGGGCATCCTGTTCGTCGCCAACCCCGGCGCGGCCGTCGTCGGCATCGCGGTGTTCCTCGGTGTCGTCGCCCTGATGTGGGGTGCGGTCTTCGTCCTCGGCGGCTTGGCCGCGCGGCGTGAACTCAACCGCTCGGAGACCAGCAGCGCCTCGCTCGGCCCGCAGTGAATGCTGTGGTGTTGCGGGTTGTCTTCGCGGATGACAACTTCCTGGTGCGTGAAGGCATCTCCGCGCTGCTCACCGAGGCCGAGGAGGTCGAACTCGTCGACGTGGTCACCGATCCGGTGGCTCTGCTGGAGTCCGTGGCCCGGCACCGGCCGGATGCCGTCCTGACCGACATCAGGATGCCCCCGACCTTCACGACCGAGGGCATCGACGCCGCCAAGCGGATCCGGGCCGACCACCCGTCGATCGGGGTCGTCGTGCTGTCGCAGTACGTCGAGGAGGACTACGCGTTCGACCTGCTGTCCGAGGGCGCCGCCGGCCTGGGGTACCTGCTGAAGGAACGGGTGTCGCAGCGCGACGAGCTGCTGCGAGCCCTGTACGACGTTGCGCGCGGCGGCTCCGTCCTCGATTCCAGGGTCGTCGAGGGCCTGCTGGCGCGAAAGGCGCAGGAATCACGGTCCCCCTTGCCCGGCCTGACCGAACGGGAGCGCGAGGTGCTCCAGGAACTCGCCGCCGGCCGGAGCAACGAGGCGACGGCCAAAGCCCTGTTCATGAGCACCCGGGCGGTCGAGAAGCACATCAGCTCGCTGTTCCAGAAACTCGGCCTCGCCGACGAGTCCGACGTGAACCGTCGCGTCATGGCCGTCCTCGCCTTCCTCGAGGCGACCGGCGGGCCGGCCGGCCGCTGACGTCGGCGGGGGTCAGCCGCACCAGGCCGGGCGGACAGCACCATGTCGCGGCGATGCCTTGTCCCCCACGATGGCTGTCAGGAGGTGAGCACGTGGGCGAGATACGCGTTCTGATCGTCGATGACCAGGAGCCGTTCCGCCGGGCGATCGCTGCCGTCGTGTCGGAGACCGACGGTTTCGTCGTCGTCGCGTCCACCTCGTCCGGCGAGGAGGCGCTGCTCGCGGTCACGCGGCTGCGCCCGAGCCTTGTGCTCATGGACGTCAACCTGCCCGGCATCGACGGCATCGAGGCCACCCGGCGGATCACCCGGGACGCCGATCCGCCGGTCGTAGTACTGCTCTCGACCTATGACCAGGACGAGTTCGACCTCTCCGGCTGTGGAGCTGCGTCGTACCTGGCCAAGGCCTCGTTCGGTCCGGACCTGCTCAGTGCCGCGTGGGCTCGCCGGCATCGTCCGGAATGCTGACCGACAGCAGGCCCGCCTCATCGAGCGACAGCCGTCCGCCCGCAGCCTCGACCCGGTCGACGATCGCCTGTACGTCGATCTGGTCGCGGGCGTGGCCGCGGATCTGCACGACCAGCTCGGCTGCCACGACCCGGAGGTCGATCCGGGCCGCCATGGAGCCGGCGCGCACCGCCTCGACACAGGCGAAGTACGCCGCCGCCTCGACTCTGGCCGGGAACCGCCGGTCAGCCGACGGCTCGAAGTGCACAGTGACGGCCTGACCGTTCCGCGCCAGATGGGAGCTGAGCGCGCGGGCCAGCCCGGCCCGGGCCAGCTGAGTCGGGAACAGCCCTTGCGTCAGTACGCGCAACGACTCGAGTGCCGCGTTCGTCTCGTCAACGAGCTGCTCGAGCTCGTCCGTCGCCGCGCTCCCCGACCTCGCCACGCTGAGGTGGCTCAACCGCTCGGGCATCGGCTGGAGATGGGACAGCACGTCCCGGGAGATCGCGGACTCCAGTCGGCGGCGAGCGGCGTCGTCGGCCGCGATGATCCTTCGCCGGGACTCGGCCAGCGCCTCGGTGGTCTGATCGAGGGCAGCCACGTGCCCCGCCAGTTCGGTCTCCATCGCAGCGTTGCGGAACGCCAGCGCGGTCTGGTCGGCCAGATCGTGCAGCAGGCGCTCGTCCGCGGGCCGGAGCCCGTGCCCCTTCGGCATCGTCACGCCGATGCTGCCGAGGGTGTCGCCACCCTGCCGGACCGGCACCTGGTAGTCCGGTGCTCCGTCGTCCGGGCCGGGCCAGACGTCGGAGATTCCGGCCAGGCCGGGAACCTGCAGAACCGCGGTGGAGGACCGCGCCGACACCGCGCGCCCGGCCGCTTCCGCGACAGCAGGAAGTAGCGCGTTCGGTGACGGCGGCTCCGTGAGGCGACGGCTGAACTCGGAGAGTGCCTCGTAGGGCAACGCCCTGGCTCCGTAGGCCAGCCGGTTGGCCAACCGGACGACCCGTTGGCGGAGCGGCTGGAACGCGAGCGCGACCAGCGCGGTGGCGAGCAGCGACAACCAGAATCCACTCGTCCGGGTGTGCAGCAGGGCTGCGACCGCGAGGACGAGACCGGTGTAGCCGATCCCGGCAAAGATGGTGCCCAGGGCAAGGACAACGGCCCGGTTGATGATCAGGTCGAGGTCGAACAGCCGGTAGCGCAGTACCGCGACGGCGAACAGCAACGGTAGGCAGAGGTAGGAGACGAACAACGGAAGGCTCGAGATCCAGGTCTGCCGTCCGCCGTTGAACAGCTGGGCGACGATCAGGAAGACGAAGCTCAGGGCAACGAATACCGCCGACAGCGCGATCAGCCGCAACTGCTGCCGCTGCACTCCCCGGCTACGACGCAGCCGGAGGACCATGGACACCATCGCGGCGACCAGACCAGCGGCGATGAAGGGCAGACCCAGCACGGACAACAGACTGCCGAGCGGCCCGACCTCCTGCCGGTCGATGTCGAACTCGGTCGGCGACAGGGTGAGCAGGCTTCCGGCGTAACCGACGTACCCCACCAAGGCCACGACGGCCGCGGCGCGCCAACGGCGGGACAGGAGCCGGCCGTCCGGCGCAACCAGGAAGAGGATCGCCAGCGCAGCCAGTGAAAGCTGTCCACCCAACAGGGCGGCGATCCAGCCTGAGATTCCGCCGAGGCTCCGCGACCCCGGCCCGTCGGCCGTGACCACCCACACGCCGTAAGCCTCGGTCAGCAACGAGATCGACGAGAGGAAGCCGATCAGGCAGAGCAGCCAGCCGATCGGGTGCCACGCCCACCGTGCCACGATCAGCGCGCCCATCGCCGAGCATCCCACGACCGCGGCGGTGACGAACGGGAAACCGTGCACGGCAACGGCTTCCTCGGACAGCAGCGGCCGGTAGGCGGAGGTGACCCAGACATCGGCGCCGGCGATCAGCACGGTGAGTGCCGTCAGCACCCAGGCCACTCGCGCGTACATGTCAGTCCCCCGGCCGGGGCGCGCCCGGCAGTCGCGCTGCGACCAGGGTGCCGCGCAAGGGTGTCGTCTCGATGGTCAGCGTTCCGCCTGCCGACTCGACCCGGTCCCGCATGTTGGCCAGACCTGCGCCGGCATGCGCTGCCCCGAGATCGAACCCGGCACCGTCGTCCTGGACAGTCACCTCGAGGATTGTGGGGCCGCCCCGCAGGTCCAGGCGGATCGCCGTCGCCGAGGAGTGCTTGGCCGAGTTCTGCAGCGCCTCCAGCGCACAGAAGTACGCCGCGGCCTCGACGCCCGCCGGGTACCGGCCGATGTCGGCCGCGACCAGTTCGGCCGGCAGCGGGCTCCAGGCGACCGCCGTCCGAAGCGCGACCGCAAGCCCTTCGTCGACGAGCAGGCTCGGGTAGATGCCCCGCGACAGGCTGGTGATCGCCTCGATGGCCGCGGTGGCCGCCTGGCATTGCTCCGCGAGCAGCCGATCGGCCCGCTCGGGCGACCGGCCGGCCAAGGTGTGGGCAAGCCTCAGGTTCACCGCGAGCGCGACCAGATGCTGCTGAGCGCCGTCATGGATGTCGCGCTCGAGCCGTTTCCGCTCGGCGTCCTGCGCGTCGACGAGTCGTTGCCTCGACCTTCGCAGTTCCGCTGCGAGCCTGGACAGCTCCGCGAGCCGATGAACCAGCTCGGCCCGCAACCGCGCGCCACGCAGTACCAGCCCGGCCTGGTTGGCCAACCCTGCGAAGAGTCGTTCCTCGACCGGCGTCAGCGGTACGTTCTCGTGTTCCTGTACGACCAGCACACCCAGCAACTCTCCGGCCTGGCGCACCGACAACTGCCGCCGACCGGGCAACTCGCGGGCCGTCGCTCCGTCAGCGGGCCAGGTTGCGGCGAGCCTCAACCGGCCGTCGACCATCAGCCACACCTGCGCTGCCCTGGCACCCGTCCCGGCGGCCAGTACTTCGGCCATCCGGGCCGGCAGGTCATCCGTCGCCGGGCCACCGGTCACCGCCGGCGAGAACCGGCTGAGGACCTCATACGGCGACTGCGAGCCACCGTGCACCAATCGCGACATGACGACCTCGAGGCGTGACTGCACCCGCCCGAGGGACAGGGCGACCACCGCAGTCGCCAGCACCGAGAGTCCCGCGTGCGGCGACGACGTGTGGCCGATGAGGGCGCCACCGCCGAGAACGATGACGACGTAGACCAGCACCACGAACACCACGAGCCCGCCCAACACCAGCAGAGCAGCGAGTTGTTCACGGCGGGTCCGCCGTCGCCCCCACAACTTCACCTCTGCAGTCTGCGCCCACCGGCGTCGGGATGGGAGTGCCCGAACCCCCGGGGTGGGGTCAGCCGCACGATCGTCCGCTGATTGCCCACGGGCAGCGCCCCGACGGCGTGCGCCCAGCCCGATGGGATCAGGCCGCCGGAACGCCTTTGCTGGGATCACGCCACTCGACCGGGGGGCGAACCAGGCACAGGGAGAATCACATGTCTGCCACCACCACCATTGCGCCGGCGACGGCCGCGGCCCGGGCCGAGGGCATCAGCAAGTTCTACGGCACGGGCGACGCGACCATCGCCGCACTCAAGGACGTCAGTGTCAGCCTCGACGCCGGCATGTTCACCGCGATCATGGGGCCGTCCGGCTCGGGCAAGTCGACCTTGCTGCACATGCTCGCCGGCCTCGACCGGCCGACGTCCGGCGAGGTGTTCCTCGGGGACACCCAGATCACCTCGCTGAACGACAAAGCGCTCACGCTGTTGCGCCGGGACCAGATCGGCTTCATCTTCCAGTCGTTCAACCTGCTGCCCACGATGAGCGCCGCGGAGAACATCGTCCTGCCGATCCGCATCGCCGGCCGCAAGCCGGACGACATCTGGGTCAAGTCGATCGTCGACAAGCTGGGGCTCGCCGACCGGCTGAGCCATCGCCCGACCGAATTGTCCGGCGGGCAGCAGCAACGGGTCGCCGCGGCCCGTGCGCTCGCCTCGCGTCCGCAGATCGTCTTCGCGGACGAGCCCACCGGTGCGCTCGACTCCGCCTCGGGAACCGAACTACTCGGCTTCCTGCGCAAGGCCGTCAAGGAGCTCGGCCAGACGGTCGTCATGGTCACCCACGACCCGACCGCCGCCAGCTACGCCGACCGGGTCCTGTTCCTGGCCGACGGGCACGTCGTCGACGAGATGTTCGAGCCGACGGCCGACGCCGTTCTCGACTTCATGAAGCATCTAGGAGCCTGAACCATGTTCACCGCAACGCTGCGCGGCATGCTCGCGCACAAGGTGCGACTCGCCTTGACCGTGGCCTCGATCGCACTCGGGGTCGCGTTCCTGGCCGGCACCCTCGTCCTGACCGACACCATGCGTCTGGCCTTCGACCAGCTGTTCGGCAAGGTCTCCGCCGGCACCGACGCGGTCGTCCGCGCCGAGGCCGCCTACAGCCAGTCCGAAGGCATCAGCACCAGCCGGGCCCCGATCCCCGCCTCTGTCCTCACCCAGGTACGCCAGGCCGACGGGGTCCGCACCGCCGAGGGCTCCGTGAGCGGCTACGCGCTGCTGACCGACAACAGCGGCCGGGCCGTGCTGACCAGCGGCGGAGCGCCCACCATGGGCTACAGCCTGCCGGCCGATCCCGCGCTGCGAGGTGACGTCAAGCTCCTCACCGGCGCCGCGCCCTCGGGCGCGCACCAGGTGGCGATCGACGCCACCAGCGCCGAGGAACACCACATCGCGCTCGGCTCCACGATCAAGGTGCTGTTCCGCGGTCCGACCCAGGAGTTCACCGTCGTCGGCACCGTCGGTTTCGGCGGCGAGAAGAACCTCGGTGGTACCACTGGGGCGTACTTCGACTCCGCCACCGCGCAGCAGGTGCTGGGAGCGCCCGGCCTGTTCGACTCGATCAGCGTCAGCGCCGACCCCGGAGTGGCACCAGCCGACCTGGCGCAGAAGATCAACACGGTGCTGCCCGACGGCGCCGAGGCAGTCACCGGTGCGACCGTGGTGAAGGAGTCCGCGGACGCGGTGAACAAGGACCTGAAGGTCGTCACCGTGATGTTCATGATCTTCGCCGGCATCGCCTTGTTCGTCGGCTCGTTCATCATCTGGAACACCTTCACCATGACGATCACCCAGCGGTCCCGGGAGATCGCCCTGCTGCGGGCCATCGGCGCCACCCGGCGCCAGGTGAACCGGAGCCTGGTGCTCGAGGCGCTGCTGCTCGGCCTCGTCGCGTCGGCCGTCGGTATCGGTCTCGGCCTCCTCGTCGCCAAGGGCCTCAACCTGCTGATGGGCGCGGTCGGCTTCAGCCTGCCCAGTACGTCGATGCAGGTGGAGCCCCGCACCATCGTGGTATCTCTGCTGGTCGGCACCGTGGTCACCGTCTTGGCGGCACTCGTCCCGGCCCACCGGGCGACGAAGGTGCTGCCGGTAGAGGCTCTGCGTGAGGCAGTGCCAGGCGCCGGCAACCCGACGAAGAAGCGGGTGATCAGCGGGGCCGTCGTCACCGTCATCGGTCTGACCGGACTGTTCATGACCTTGTACGCCGACCTGAGCATGAAGCTGTTCGGCCCCAGCCTGCTGGCCATCATCGTCGGTGTCCTCATGCTGCTGCCGGCTGCCGCCCGTCCACTGGCGTCACTGATCGGCGTACCGCTGCGGATGCGTGGCCTGCCAGGCGAGCTGGCCCGGCAGAACGCGATGCGCAATCCCCGCCGTACGTCGTCCACGGCCGCCGCGCTGATGGTCGGCCTGACCCTGGTCGTCAGCATGGGCGTGTTCGCCTCGTCGCTGAAGGCCTCGTTCGGGGACATCATCGGGGATTCGACCAACGCCGCCCTGTTCGTCACCCCTTCGAGTTCCCAGGGCCCGGGCTTCAGCCCGGAGGCGATCAAGGCAGTCCAGGGCGTGTCCGGGGTCGACAAGGTCTCCGCCAGCGGCTGGGGTCAAGCCCGGTTCAACGGCGCGGACTCGAGCTACTCCGCCGTCGACCCGGCCACCGCGACGGCAGGGCTGAACCTGCGGTTGTCGGCCGGCTCCGTGTCCGACCTCGGCACCACCGGGATCGTGGTGGCACAGTCCGCCGCGACGACGCACGGGTGGAAGGTCGGCGACAGCATCGGGACCGAGTTCGCCGAGACCGGCAAGCACACCATGAAGATCGTCGGCATCTACGACAGCAAGGGCTGGATCAGCGACGACTTCGTCATCAGCATCGCCGCTCAGACCGCCGCGGCCGGCCCGCAACTGATCAACTCCGGCCTGGTCACGCTCCTGCCCGGCGCCGACCGGTCGACCGTTCAGAAGGCCATCACCGCGGCCCTGGCCGACCACCCCGACGCAAAGGTGCTCGATCGCAAGGGGTTCGAGAAGGAGGCCGGCGGCTTCATCGACAAGCTGCTCACCTTCGTCACGGTGATGTTGCTGCTGGCGGTCATCATCGCTCTGCTGGGCATCGTCAACACCCTGGTGCTGTCGGTCTTCGAGCGGACCCGTGAGCTGGGCCTGCTCCGGGCGGTCGGCATGACGCGGGCCCAGGTCCGGGCGATGGTGCGCTGGGAGTCCGTGGTCATCTCCCTGATCGGTGCGCTGTCCGGCGCCGCCCTCGGCATCGGCTTGGGGCTCGCGCTGTCGCAGGCACTCGCGGACGAGGGCATCAAGGCCATCTCGATCCCCGGCCTGCAGGTAGCGCTCTACGTGGTGCTGGCCGCGGTCGCAGGGGTTCTGGCCGCCGTCGGACCGGCCAGGTCCGCCGCCAAGGTCGATGTCCTGAAGGCGGTGGTGGCGGACTGAGATCCGGTTGAGCGGAAACAGACGAAGGCCCGGACCGTGAGGTCCGGGCCTTCGTATTCTCTGGTAGCCCCGACGGGATTCGAACCCGCGCTACCGCCTTGAGAGGGCGGCGTGCTAGGCCGCTACACAACGGGGCCAGAGGTTGTTGCTCGGTCCTTGCGGGCCGGGCAACGAGGATGAACTGTACCGACTTTCATCGGTGCGGTCCAATCGCTCGCTGGGGTACTAGGACTCGAACCTAGACTAACTGAACCAGAATCAGACGGGCTGCCAATTACCCCATACCCCAAGGCATTTCTCTGCGATTGTGCTTGCGTTTCCGCCCTCACAACCTGGCCCGCTGAGCCTACCCGAGCATCCCGTCAGATTCCAAAACGGGGTCCCGCCCGGGCGTTGTCACTCCCGTCACACCAGCCTCTTCCCTGGCCCGCTGCCCGGTCCGGTGCCGGGCACCGGCGACGCCACCAGCGGCAGGTCGCAGGTCGTCGCCAGACGCATCTTGCGGGCCATCAGCAACGCGATCACACCGAAGGCCGCGAACTTCACCACGTCGACCGCCACGAGCGACCAGGGCGCGTCCGTGGCACCCAGGCTGTCGCCCACGCTGTTGGTCAGAGCCGCGAAGATGAAGGTGACCACGTTGTTGGCCGCGTGCGCCGCGATCGACGCCTCCAGACCGCCCGTCCGGATCACCAGCAGGCCCGCCACCAGACCGAAGGCGAAGCGGTCGAGGAACAACGCCGGGCTCTCCCACGGCCAGATCCCGTGCGCCATCGTGAAGAGCACAGTGGTGACGAGCACCGCCACCAGCGAGTTCCGCACCAGCGCGCCGACGGCCTGCAGCAGATAGCCGCGGAAGAAGTACTCCTCCCCCGCGGCCTGGAAGGTGGACGTCAGCAGGGTCACGGCGATCACGGCCGCCGCGTCCTTCGCGACACCGCTGCCGCCGTCGTCCAGCAGGTCGACGCCGCCGACCTGGATGACGCCCAGCATCACCAGCTCGAGCGCCACCGCGGCGACGCCGAACCAGGCGAGCGCACGCCAGCGCAGCCGGCCGACCACCGACGAGAGCAGCCCGGGCGACTGGCGGTTCAGCTTCTGGGCGACCAGCATGCTCAGCGGGATCAGCACGATCAGCGACAGGTTGGTCGCGAGCAGGCCGAACCAGGAGACCGTGCCCTCCGGATCGTCCCGGATCCCCATCTGGATCGAGAGGATCACAACGCTCGCGAACATCCAGCCGGCCAGGATGGTGAACGCGCCGAGGATGACGGTCCACCAGGGCGTCACCTGGTTCCGCAGCAACCGGTGGTACGGCTGCGGCCCCAGGTCCCCGAGGTCGACGGTGGACCCGGGCCGCGGCGTCGCGTCGTACGACATCGGGTCAGTCCGCCGGCAGCGCGGCGCGGGCCTGCTCCAGCCTGCGGAGCGAGCGCTCCCGGCCGAGCAGTTCCAGCGACTCGAACAGCGGCGGCGAGATCCGGCGGCCGGAGATCGCCACCCGGACCGGGCCGAACGCGTTCTTCGGCTTCAGCCCGAGCCCTTCGATCAAGGACGCGCGCAGCGCCTGCTCGATCGCCTCCGTCTTCCACTCGCCGAGCTCCGACAGCGCCTTCGAAGTCGCCTCCAGCACCGCGCCGGCGTCACCGGTCAGCACCTTCGCGGCCGCGTCCGGGTCGATCGAGAACGCCTCGTCGGGGATGAACAGGAAGCCGAGCATGTCCGGCGACTCCGACAGCGTGTTCATCCGTTCCTGCACCAGCGGCACCGCCGCGTGCAGTACTGCGAGCTGCTCCTCCGAGGGCTCGGCCGGCAGCAAGCCGGCCTGCGCCAGGAACGGCACCACCCGGGCGGCGAACTCCGACGGATCCAGCATCCGCATGTGCGACGCGTTGATCGCCTCGCACTTCTTCGGGTCGAACCGGGCCGCGTTCGCGTTCACCTTGCGGATGTCGAACGCCTTGACCATCTCGTCCATGGTGAAGACGTCGCGGTCGTCGGCGATCGACCAGCCGAGCAGAGCCAGGTAGTTCAGCAGGCCCTCGGGCAGGAAGCCGCGCTCCATGTACTCACCGAGGCCGGAGCCCGGGTCGCGCTTGGACAGCTTCTTGTTGCCCTCGCCCATCACGAACGGCAGGTGCCCGAACCGCGGGGTCTTCCCGGAGCCGATACCGATCTCCGCGAGCGCCTCGTAGAGCGCGATCTGCCGTGGCGTCGAGGGCAGCAGGTCCTCGCCCCGCAGTACGTGGGTGATCTCCATCAGCGCGTCGTCGACCGGGTTCACCAGCGGGTACAGCGGGTAGCCGTTGGCCCGGACGAGCACGTAGTCGCCCAGGTTCTCCGGCAGGAAGGTGATCTCGCCGCGGACCAGGTCGTCGAACACGATCGGCCGGTCGGGCATCCGCAGCCGGACCACCGGGCGCCGGCCCTCGTCGATATAGGCCTGCACCTGTTCAGGAGTCAGCGTGCGGCAGTGGCCGTCGTACCCGCTGTGCTGGCCCGCGGTACGGGCTGCTTCGCGACGCTGCTCGAGCTCTTCCTGCGAGCAGTAGCAGTGGTACGCCTTGCCCGCGGCGAGGAGCTTCGCCACCACGTCGGCGTAGATGTCCATCCGCTCGGACTGCAGGTACGGGCTGTACTCGCCGCCGATCTCGGGGCCCTCGTCCCAGTTCAGGCCGAGCCAGCGCAACGAGTCGAGCGTGTACTGCAGCGCCTCGGGCGAGTTGCGTGCGGTGTCCGTGTCCTCGATCCGCAGCACCAGCTTGCCACCGTAGTGCCGGGCGAAGGCCCAGTTGAACAAGGCACTCCGGATGTTGCCGACGTGCATGTTGCCG
Source organism: Kribbella sp. VKM Ac-2568 (assembly GCF_004345365.1). GTDB lineage: Bacteria > Actinomycetota > Actinomycetes > Propionibacteriales > Kribbellaceae > Kribbella > Kribbella orskensis. The sequence continues at coordinate 98,675 of NZ_SLVF01000012.1, read as the reverse complement.
GTCGGCGACGGCGGGAAGCGCACTCGCACCTGGTCGGGTTCCAAGCCACCGAGGACGTCGTCGTCGGTCGGGGCAGGCCTGTCAGTCACGCACGATCACCTTGTTCGTCAGAGTTCCGATTCCCTCGATGCTGATCGCGACCTCGTCGCCGGGCAGCATCGGGCCGACACCCGCGGGGGTGCCGGTGAGCACCACGTCGCCGGGCAGCAACGTGGTGAAGGAGGTGATGTAGGCCAGCACCTCCGGGATGTCGAAGATGAACTGCGAGGTCCGGCCGTCCTGCTTCGGCTCGCCGTTCAGCGTGGTGGTCACCCGGACGTCGGAGACGTCGAGCTCGGTGGTGATCCACGGGCCTAGCGGGCAGAACGTGTCGTACCCCTTGGCCCGGGCCCACTGGCCGTCGGTCTTCTGCAGGTCCCGCGCGGTGACGTCGTTGGCGACGGTGTACCCGAAGATCACCTCGTTCACGCGTTCCTTGGGCAGGTCGCGGCAGATGCGGCCGATCACGATCGCCAGCTCGCCCTCGAAGTGCAGGTCGTTCGTCTGCTCCGGGTAGACGATGCCGTCCCGCGGGCCGATCACCGAGGTGTTCGGCTTGAGGAAGATCAGCGGCTCCTTCGGCACCTCGTTGCCGAGCTCCTCCGCGTGTGCCTGGTAGTTGCGCCCGACGCAGACAACCTTGCTGCGCGGGATCACCGGGGCCAGCAACCGGACGTCGGCCAGTTGCAGCTGCTCGCCGGTGAACTGGACCGGCCGGTAGAGCGGGTCCGAGTCGAGCACGGCGACGGTTCCGACGAGCCCCTCGGGGTCGTCGGTCTCGACGACGCCGTACTTCGGCTCGTCGTCGACGGAGAATCTGGCGATACGCACTTCAGGCCTTTGCTCAGGTCAGAGGATGAACGGCCCCGAGCCTACCGCCGGACCGGGGTGAGACAGTTACATGGTGACGACGACGATCCGCCTGGCCCGGCCCGACGAGTACGACGAGGTCGGCGAGCTGACCGCAGACGCCTACGCGAGCGACGGCTTCATCCCCGAGGGCTCCGACTACCGACTGACCCTCCGCAACGCCGCCGACCGCGCCGCCAAGGCCGAACTGTGGGTCGCGGTGGACGACACGGAGCTGCTCGGCACCGTTACTTTCTGTACGCCGGGCTCGGTCTACGGCGAGATCGCCGAGACGGGCGAGGGAGAGTTCCGGATGCTCGGCGTCTCTCCCAAGGCCCGCGGCCTCGGCCTCGGGACTGCGCTGAGCCTGCATTGCGTCGAGCGGTCCCGCGAGCTCGGCTACCACCGGGTTGTCCTGTCCAGCGCCACCTACATGACCGGGGCACACCGGATCTACGAACGCCTCGGCTTCACCCGCCTCCCCGAACGCGACTGGTCTCCCCGCCCCGGTGTCGACCTGTACGCCTTCGCCCTGGACCTGTGAGCCCTGGACCTGTGAGCCGTGGACCTGTGAGCCCTGGCCGCGTGCCCGCTCCACCCCAGACCGACGTCGTCACCCTCGAGCCCGCCGAGTGGGAGCCGCTCCAGGCCGCCCATGTCGCCCGGGTCGACGCTCTACTCGCAGACCACCTGGAGCGCCGCCGGCGCCGGGAGAAGCACCCGGTGGAGGACTTCCTCTTCACCTACTACCCGACCCGTCCGAACCAGCTCCGCGTCTGGCACCCCGGCCCGGGAATCCGCCTGCGCGGCGCCACGCAGTACGAGGGAAGACGCGGCTACCTGTACTGCGAGGGCGCGGCGCAGCTGGATCCTGCCGAGGTCTCGCGCCGTACCGACTCGATCAGCTGGATCCTGCAGTTGCTAGCGGCAACGGCCGACCGCCAGCCCCAGTTCGGCTGCTTCGGTCTGCACGAGTGGGCCATGGTCTACAAGACCGAGGAAATCCGCCACGACTGGCCGCTCCGGCTCGGCCCCCGCGGCACCGACCAGGTCGTCGAGTCCCACAAGATCGCCTGCTCCCACTTCGACGCCTTCCGCTTCTTCACCACGCCCGCACGCCCGCTGAACGTGCTCCAGCCGACCCGCGAGGCACAACCGGCGCTTGAACAGGGCGGCTGCCTCCACGCCAACATGGACCTCTACAAATGGGCCTCCAAGCTGATGCCCTTCACCCCCAGCGCGCTGCTCCTCGACTGCTTCGAACTGGCCCGAGACATCCGCACCCTCGACATGCAAGCCTCCCCCTACGACTTCGCAGCCCTGGGCTACTCCCCGATCGAGATCGAAACCCCAGCCGGCAAGGCCGCCTATGCAGCCGACCAGCGCTCCTTCGCCCGGCGCGCCCGGCCGCTCCGCCTCCAGTTGGTCGACCTCTGCGACCAACTCTTGCCGGCCTAATCGCTTGTAGTAGCCAGCAGGGCATAGAGCAGCGGGATCCGGGGCGCTTCATCCGGGAGGCGCCACCAGCCCCTGGGGGTTTGGTGCATGGCGTTGAAGCGGGGCCATTGGAGTACTTCGGACTCGCGGAGGCGGGTGATGTGGAAGCCGGTGGCGGCGAGGGCGGTGACTACTTCGCCGAGGCTGTGCATCCACTCGAAGCTGCGTTGGCGGCCGGGAACCTGGTCGCCGGTGTAGGTGACGGTGGAGTCGTGGGCGATCGCGCCACGGCCTTCCAGGTAGTCGTTGCGGATGATCAGGTCGTCGGTGTCACCAGGCAGGGCGACCGGGCCCATCGCGTTCAGCAGCGGGTGGAACTCGACGATGTAGAGGGAGCCGCCGGGCTTCAGGAGTTGGTGGACGACGTCGGCCCACTGGGCGAAGTCGGGGAGGTAGCAGAGCGCGCCCTTGCCGGTGTATACGACGTCGAACTGCCTGCCTTCCAGGGCTTCCACCGCGTCGTACACGTTCGCATGGACGTACTCGATGTCGGCCTTCTGGTTGCCGGCAAGCTTCCGTGCCTCCTCCAGCGATCGCGACGAGAGGTCGAGCCCGACGGTCCGGGCGCCGCGGCGGGCGAAGGCGATGGTCTCGGTGCCGAGATGACACTGGAGATGCAGCACATCGCGCCCATCGAGCGGACCGAGATCCTCCCACTCGTAGTCGCCGAACCAGTACTCCGCAGGCTGGCTGTAGAACCGGCTGGCCGCATGCAACGCCGCCCGCGCATCCCAGTCCGCCTCGTTCGCCGCCACCATTTCCAGCGCTGCCGCGTCCAGCCGCACGATGCCTCCAGTCTCGTCGCCCCAGTTTCGTGACCGGGTTCGAGTCTCCCCTCCGATCGGTTCACCTTGCCTGGATCAAGGCTGACTCTTATTCAAGCTTGTCTCCCAACCTTGAATAAGAGACACTCCTAGGTATGGCTCGAGTGGAGTTGCATCGGTGGCCGGGGCACCCTGACGGGTTCACCCGGGCCGAGCGGCTGGGCGGGTCGTACGAGTTGTACTTCCCGGACGGGTTGGTCGGGCGGGAGTTCGATCTCAGCGACGAGGTGCTGGCGGCGCTCGAGGACGCGGCCGGGGATCTCGCCCGGCTCGACGCGACGGCCGCGGTACTGACCAACAGCGAGGCTTTGGCGCGGTTGTTGCTGCGGGCCGAGGCGGTCGGGTCGTCGCAGATCGAGGGGCTCGTGGTCGGCGCGCGGCGGCTGCTGAAGGCGGAGGCGCTGCGGGACAACGCGCGGCACCACGACGTCACCGCCGAGGAGGTGCTCGGCGCGGTCGACGCGATGACCTGGGTGACCGAGTCCGTGCAGATCGGCGAGAAACTCGAGGTCGAACACCTGCTCGAGGCGCATCGACGACTGATGGCGCACTCGCCGAATCCGGAGTTCGGTGGCGAGGTGCGCTTCCTGCAGAACTGGATCGGCGGCCGCTCCCCCGCCGAGGCGTACTACGTGCCACCGCCTGCGCAACTCATGCCCGAACTGCTCGAGGACCTGATGGCCTTCGTGCGGGACTCCTCCCTTCCCGTGCTGGCGAAAACCGGCATCGCGCACGCGCAGTTCGAGACCATTCACCCCTTTGCCGACGGCAACGGCCGGACCGGGCGCGCGCTGATCCACCTGATCCTGCGGGCCGAGGGGCTCGTCGAACGCACGGTCCCGCCAGTGTCGCTGTCACTCGCCACCCACGCCACGCAGTACGTCGAAGTGCTCACCGCGTTCAGGCACGTGGGCAAGGCGACGAGTCCTCGCGCTCGCGGCGCGGCAAACGACTGGCTGCTGATGTTCGCGACGGCGTGCACCCACGCCACGGCCGAGGCGGCTCGCTTCGAACGCACCGCGGCCGAACTCAAGGCAGCCTGGCGCGAACGGGCCGCCCCGGTGCGTGCGGGATCGGCCGTCGACCTGCTGATCGACACCCTGCCGGCGGCCCCAGTACTCACCCTGGCCGCCGCGGCCGGGCTCATCGGCAGGTCACAGCAGGCCGCCAACCAGGGGCTCACCCGGCTCACGGAAGCCGGCGTGCTCCGCGAGGTCACGGACGGCCGCCGCAACCGGGTCTACGAAGCTCCTGAACTGATCGATGCCTTCACCCTCCTCGAACGCCGTTTCGCCAGCCCGGCGGCGGATACCCGGATCGAGCCGCCTAGCAGACCCGTTCCGTCGATGCCATCACCAACACACCGTCGTAGTTGACTTTCCCTTCCCTCGCGTTGAACAATTCGAACATATGTTCGAAGAGCAAGCAAACGGGGAGTGTGAGGAACTGTGATGCCGGAGCCGTTCGACTGGGACATCCTGCAGCGACCATCGGCGATGGCGATGGTGCGGGGTCAGCTCGGCTTCAGCTGGATGGTGCTGTCCGGGCGGCTCGCGGCCCTGACCGACGAGGAGTACTTCTGGCGGCCGAGCAGCGAGGCCCTGACCGTCGTCCGCCGCGAGTACGCCGGGCGCTTCAGGTCGCTCGGCACCGGCGAGTGGGTCGCGCAGTGGCCGGACGAGCCGGACCACCGGGGACCGCGCACGATCGCCTGGCTGATCGCCCACCTGACCGAGACGTTCTTCGAGCGCTGGGAGTGGACCTTCGGCGAGAGCCGGCAGGGCCGCGCCGACATCACCCTGCACGGCAACGCCCGCGACGCCGTCGCCTGGCTCGCCCACTGGGTCGACGCCTGGCAGCAGTCCATCGCCGACCTCGACGAGCAGCAGGTGATGACCGTCGGCCTGAGCCAAGCCACCGAACTGGACGCCGGTGAGCCCTTCGGCCACGTGATCCTCCGCCTCAACCGCGAACTCATCCACCACGGCTCGGAGATCATGACCCTTCAAGACCTCCACGCTTTGGCCGCCTGATCCGCAGTTCAGCGACGGGAACCACAAGATATGCGACACGCGGCGCGTCGTGCCACAACATCTGGGGGTCGAGGAACTAATCTCTCTTCTACTGGTGGTAGGGGAATCCGGTGGAAATCCGGAGCTGCCCCGCAGCGGTCAGCGGGGAACGTGTCTCCGTGAGCCCGAATACCTGTCACCAGTGCGGATGCCGCCGGCACCCGCTGTCCGAGGCCTCGAGGGCGGGCCGCAGGACGAGACGAACAGCAGAACGTCAGCACGGACGGACCGGGTGGATGGCCGGGGTGTGGTGCGGCGGGTGGGCTGGGCGTTTCGTCGTGCGCTCGTTCGCGGTTTCGGTCGTCAGAGACTCGCGTGGAGAGAGTGCTTGTGACCATCGTTTCGTCAGCTCAGCCGACAACCGGGCAGACCCCCGGGCAGCCGGCGCCGATTCAACACACCGTCGTACGACGCGACGGCAGCACCACCGCCTTCGACCCGACCAAGATCTCGGTGGCTCTCAGCAAGGCCTTCCTGGCCGTCGAGGGCGCCGAGGCTGGGAGCAGCCATCGGGTCAGGGACCTCGTCGCCGACCTCACCGCAAGAGCGGTCGCCGCACTCACCAGCCGCGGTGATGCCCGGCGCAGTGTGCAGGTCGAGGACATCCAGGACCAGGTCGAGCTGGCGCTGATGCGCGCCGGCGAGCACCAGGTCGCCCGGGCCTACGTCCTCTACCGCGAGGAGCGCAGCAAGGCACGCACCCCGGAGAACGCGGCCGAGCTCAGCACGCAACCGCCGGCCATCACCGTCCGCGCTGCCGACGGCAGCACCGCTCCCCTCGACGTGGAACGCCTGCGCCTCATCGTTGCCGAGGCAGCCGCGGGACTCGACTCGGTCGATGCCGACCTGATCCTGAACGAGACCCTCGGCTCCTGCTACGACGGCATCGCACAGCACGAGGTCGAGCTCGCCCTGGTGATGGCCGCCCGCGCGTATGTCGAGACCGAACCGGAGTACAGCTTCGCTGCCAGCAGGTTGCTGCTGGACCAGATCCGCCGCGAAGCGCTAGGCCGGGTGCACGGTGAGCCGCGCCAGGCGAGCCAGGCGGACATGGCCTCGGCGTACGTCGACTACTTCCCGAAGTACATCGAAACCGGGATCGAGGCCGGGCTGCTCGACCCTGAGCTCGCCACGTTCGACCTCGCCAAGCTCGCGGCGGCCATCAAGCCGGAGCGCGATCTGAACTTCGCGTTCCTCGGGCTGCAGACGCTGTACGACCGCTACCTGCTGCACATCGACAAGGTCCGCTTCGAGCTCCCCCAGGCCTTCTTCCTCCGCGTCGCGATGGGGATCGCGCTGAAGGAGGAGAACCGCGAGGACCGCGCGATCGAGTTCTACGAGCTGCTCAGCTCGTTCCGGTTCATGTCGTCCACGCCGACGCTGTTCAACTCCGGCAGCACCCGGCCGCAACTGTCGTCGTGCTTCCTCACCACCGTCGAGGACGACCTGGCCGGCATCTTCACCGGCATCCGCAACAACGCGCTACTCGCGAAGTACTCCGGCGGGCTCGGCAACGACTGGACCCCGATCCGCGGTATCGGGGCGAAGATCCGCGGTACCAACGGCGAGTCCCAGGGCGTCGTGCCATTCCTGAAGATCGCCAACGACACCGCCGTCGCGGTGAATCAGGGGGGTAGGCGCAAGGGCGCGGTCTGCGCGTACCTCGAGACCTGGCACCTGGACATCGAGGAGTTCCTCGACCTGCGCAAGAACACCGGTGACGAGCGCCGGCGGACGCACGACATGAACACCGCGAACTGGGTGCCCGACCTGTTCCTGCAGCGGGTCGAGGCCGGCGGCGACTGGACCTTGTTCTCCCCCGACGAGGCCCCGGACCTGCACGACCTGTACGGCGCCGCCTTCGCCACGGCGTACGAGAACTACGAGCGGGCCGCCGACCGCGGTGAGATCCGGGTGTTCCGCCGGATCAAGGCCGTCGACCTGTGGCGCCGGATGCTGACCGTGCTCTTCGAGACCGGCCACCCGTGGATCACCTTCAAGGACGCGTGCAACCTGCGTTCGCCGCAGCAGCACGACGGCGTGGTGCACTCGTCGAACCTGTGCACCGAGATCACCCTGAACACCACCGTCGACGAGACCGCGGTCTGCAACCTGGGCTCGGTCAATCTGGTCGCCCACCTCAGCGCCACCGGCCTGGATGCCGACCTGCTCCGCGACACCGTGAAGACGGCCGTCCGGATGCTCGACGACGTGATCGACGTGAACTTCTACACCACGCCGGAGTCCGAGCGCGCGAACCAGCGGCACCGCCCGGTCGGCCTCGGCCTGATGGGATTCGCCGACGCGCTCTTCGCGCTGCGCATTCCCTACTCCTCCGACTCGGCCGTCTCCTTCGCCGACAGCTCGATGGAGCAGATCAGCTACCACGCGATCGAGGCGTCGAGCGACCTGGCCGCCGAGCGCGGCAGCTACCAGACGTTCGACGGATCGCTGTGGAGCCTGGGCATCCTGCCGATCGACTCGCTCGAGCTGCTCCGCGAGGCGCGCAACGGCGACCTCATCGTCGACACCGGCCAAACGCTCGACTGGGACGCCCTGCGGGCCAAGGTGCAGCGCGACGGGATGCGGAACTCCAACGTGCTGGCGATCGCGCCGACCGCGACGATCTCCAACATCTGCGGGGTCAGCCAGTCGATCGAGCCGATCTACCGGAACCTGTTCGTGAAGTCGAACATGTCCGGTGAGTTCACCGTCGCCAATCCGTACCTCGTCGCCGACCTCAAGGCACGCGGCCTGTGGGACCAGGTGATGGTGTCGGACCTCAAGTACCACGACGGGATCCTGTCCCAGATCGACCGGGTGCCGGCCGACCTGCGGGAGCTCTACGCGACCGCGTTCGAGCTGGATCCGCTGTGGCTGGTGAAGGCGGCGTCGCGTCGGCAGAAGTGGCTCGACCAGGCCCAGTCACTCAACCTGTACATGTCCGCACCCTCCGGCAAGGCGCTCGACGAGCTCTACCGGTCGGCTTGGCGGTTTGGCCTCAAGACGACTTATTACCTGCGTTCCCAGTCAGCGACCCACGTGGAGAAGTCCACGCTGCAAGGAACCGACGGCCGTCTCAACGCCGTTCCAGTAGCCCTACCAGAACCTACCGCGCCAGTAGCCCTGCCGGCAGCCTTGCCAGAACCCACCGGTGCTGTCTGCTCGATCGACGACCCTGACTGCGAGGCCTGCCAGTGACAACCACCGGACTGGGCGAGATCGCCATCGGAGCATCGCGGGTCGAGGTCGCCGACAAGGCGATGATCAACGCCCGCGCGGACGTGAACCAGTTGCTCCCGCTGAAGTACCAGTGGGCCTGGGACAAGTACCTGGCCGGCTGCAACAACCACTGGATGCCGACCGAGGTGTCGATGCAGGCCGACATCTCCCTCTGGAAGTCCCGGGACGGGCTGACCGAGGACGAGCGGCTGATGCTGAAGCGGAACCTCGGCTTCTTCGCCACCGCCGAGTCCCTGGTCGCGAACAACATCGTGCTCGCGGTCTACCGGCAACTCACCAACCCCGAGTGCCGGCAGTACCTGCTCCGCCAGGCGTTCGAGGAGGCCGTGCACACGCACACCTTCCAGTACATCTGCACTTCGCTCGGCCTGGACGAGGGCGAACTCTTCAACATGTACCGCGAGGTGCCGTCGATCGCGGACAAGGACGCCTGGGCGCTGAAGTACACCCAGCACCTGGAGGATCCCGAGTTCAGGACCGGCACTCCGGAGTCGGACACGGACTTCCTGCGCGACCTGATCGCCTTCTACGTGGTGTTCGAGGGGATGTGGTTCTACACCGGCTTCGCGCAGATCCTGTCGCTCGGCCGGCGCAACAAGATGGTCGGAATCGCCGAGCAGTACCAGTACATCCTGCGCGACGAGTCGATCCACCTGAACTTCGGCATCGACTGCATCAACCAGATCAAGCAGGAGAACCCACACCTGTGGACCGCGCAGTTCCAGGCCGAGGTGCGGCAGATGCTCACCGAGGCGTGTGAGCTGGAGGTCGCCTACGGCCGCGCGACGATGCCGAACGGCATGCTCGGCCTGACCGCCGACCTGTGCCAGCAGTACATGCACTTCATCACCGACCGCCGGGCGGAGCAGATCGGCCTCGCCCCGATCTTCGGCGAGACCCGCAACCCCTTCGGCTGGATGTCCGAGGTGATGGACCTGAAGAAGGAGAAGAACTTCTTCGAGACCCGCGTGATCGAGTACCAGTCCGGCGGCAGCCTCAGCTGGGAGTGATCTCCTGACGTTCATCTGGGACTGATCTCCTGAAATTCTGTTGGTGCGACCAACGATTATGAGTTATCGTTGGTCGCACCAACAAAGGAGACGATCATGATCGAGCCGTTCACCATCGACATCCCGCAGGCCGACCTCGACGACCTGGCCGACCGTCTGGCGAAGACCCGGTGGCCCGACGAGCTCCCCGACGCCGGCTGGGACTACGGCATCCCGCTCGCGCGGATGAAGGAACTCGCCGAGCACTGGCGCACGGCGTACGACTGGCGCAAGCAAGAAGCCCGGCTGAACGAACTGCCGCAGTACACGACCGAGATCGACGGGCAGCGGATCCACTTCGTGCACGTCCGCTCGGCCAACCCCGAGGCGCTGCCGCTGATCCTCACGCACGGCTGGCCGGGCTCGTTCCTCGAGTTCATCGGCGTGATCCGGCCGCTCGCGGAGAACTTCCACCTGGTCATCCCGTCGATCCCCGGCTTCGGGTTCTCCGGCCAGACACACGAACAGGGCTGGGACATCCACCGCGTCGCCCGGGCCTGGGCCGAACTGATGAACCGCCTCGGCTACGACCGGTACGGCGCTCAGGGTGGCGACTTTGGATCGGGGATCGCCCGGGCGCTGGCGGACGTCGCCCCGGACCAAGTGGTCGGCGTCCACGTCACCTACCTGCCGCTGCCTCCGCCGAAGGGGGTCGAGTTCGACCTCGACGAGGAGGACACCCGGCGGGTCGACCGGATCAAGGCGATGATGGCGAACCGCCCGGCGTACCAGGCGTTACAGGCGACCCGGCCGCAGACCATCTCGTACGCGCTGACCGACTCCCCCATCGGCCAGTTGGCCTGGATCGCGGAGAAGTTCACCGAGTGGACCGACCCGGCCTCGGAGATCCCGATCGACCACCTGCTCACCAACGTCACGCTCTACTGGCTGACCGGTACAGCGGGGTCGTCCGCCCGGCTGACCAAGGAGTCGGCCGTGACCACACCTCCGGTCTGCGCGGCACCTCTCGCAGTGGCGGTGCTGCCGCACGACATCACCCTGGCGATCCGGCCGCACGTCGAGCACTCGTACCAGGTGGCACAGTGGACCGAGTTCGAGCACGGCGGTCATTTCGCCGCCCTCGAGGTCCCCGACCTGTTCGCCGCCGACGTGACGAGGTTCTTCCAACTGCTGCAGAGCTAGAGCACAGTTGCCCACATGACGATCGAAGAGGCCGATCCTTCGGCCGCGGCCCGGGTTCTGTTCGGCAACTGGACCGGGCGCTCGACAGTGCCGTCGCACTCGCTGTACCCGCACCAGTGGAGCTGGGACTCCGCGTTCATCGCGATCGGCCTGCGTCACCTGTCACCGCAGCGGGCGCAGGTCGAGCTGGAGTCGCTGTTCGAGTCGCAGTGGGCCGACGGCCGGATCCCGCACATCAACTTCTCCCCCTCGGTCCCCCGCGACGCCTACTTCCCAGGCCCCGACTTCTGGCAGGCGAGCACGCCCAGCGGCGTCGAGACGTCCGGGATCGTGCAGCCACCGGTGCACGCGCTCGCTGTCTGGCTCACCCACCAGGCCGACGAGCAGGAGTCCGTACGCCGGAACTTCCTGGCCGGGGCATACCCGAAGCTCGTTGCCTGGCATGCCTATCTCCGCGAGCACCGGGACGTCGGCGGCCGCGGGCTGGTCGCGATCGTGCATCCCTGGGAGTCCGGCATGGACAACAGCCCGGCCTGGGACGGTGCCCTGGCGAGGGTCGAGCCGGCCCCGGCCGGGTCGTTCACCCGACGCGACACCGACCACGCGAAGGACGACGACCGCCCGACCGACCTGGACTACGGGCGCTACGTGCAACTCGCGGCAACCTACCGGGACCACGGATACGACGATGCGGCGACGCCGTTCGCCTTCGCGCTGGAAGACCCGTGCTTCAACGCCCTGCTGATCGCCTCCGAGCACGCGCTGGTGTCGGTCGCCAAGGCCCTTTCGCTTGACCCGGCTCCGCATCTCCAGGCGGCCGCCGAGCTCACCGCTGCCCTGGTCAAGGAACTGTTTGCCGACGGCATCTTCCGGTCGCGGGACCTGGCCGGCGGCGACCTGGTTGCCGCCGACACCATCGCGGGCCTGATCCCATTGCTGGTCGACGGGTTGCCGGTGGCAACGGAACTACTGACCACCGCACGCGGCCCGCGGTTCCGGCTCGGCGAGGTGCGGATGGTGCCGAGCTACGACCTGACAGGTCCCGCGTTCGAACCCGGGCGGTACTGGCGTGGGCCGAGTTGGTTCAACACCGCCTGGCTGATCCACCGCGGCCTGGTCGGCCTCGGCCAGGCGGAACTCGCCGACGCGCTGCGCACCGACGTACTGGAGTTGGCTGCCGCGACCGACTTCGCCGAATACGTGGATCCGTACACGGGTGAGGCTCGGGGCGCTCGCGACTTCAGCTGGACTGCTGCCCTGGCGCTAGACCTTGAGCGGGCTCAGCTGTAGCTGACCTCGAGGACGCCGACGATCTTGTCGAGGCGGGCGGCGACGCGGCCGGCGTCGAAGCCCGCGCCCTCGACGACGACCCGGAGCGTGCACGTCTGCAGGCACAGCTTCAGTTCGCGCACGTCGTACGGGTTCAGCTGGACCGCGATCCGGGCCAGCAGTCCGCGGGTCTCGACCACCTGCGCGGTGAAGACAGTGACCACCCGCTCCGGTACGACGTACGCGGGCGCGGCGTCCGCGGTACGGGGTGCGAGGGTTGCCAGTGCGGTCATCGGGCGACCTCCTTGTGGCGGAGCAGACCGTAGGTGAATCCGTCGACCAGTGCCTCCCACGAGGCTTCGACGATGTTGTGGCCGACCCCGACGGTGAACCAGGATCCTTCGCCGTCGGCAGTCTCGATGAGAACTCTGATTACCGCGTCCGTGCCGTGCCCCTGATCGAGGATCCGGACCTTGTAGTCGACCAGCTCGAACTTGTTCACCACCGGGTAGGCCCGCTCGATCGCGGTCCGCAGTGCGTGGTCGAGCGCGTTCACCGGGCCGTTGCCCTCGCCCGTGACGATCTCGCGCTCGCCGCCCGCGACCAGCTTCACCGTGGACTCCGACACCGCCTCGCCGTCGGCGCGGGACTCGGTGATCACACGCCACGACTCGACGTCGAAGAAGCTCGCCCGGCTGCCGGTGACCTCCTCGGTCAGCAGCAGCTCGAACGACGCGTCCGCGGCCTCGAAGGTGTAGCCGCGCGACTCCATCTCCTTGACCCGCTCGGTGACCCGGCTGACCAGGTCGCGATCGTTGCCGAGGTCGAAGCCGAGCTCGCGGCCCTTCAGCTCGACGCTCGCCCGGCCGGCCATCTCCGAGACGAGCATGCGCATGTCGTTGCCCACCAGGGCCGGATCCGTGTGCTGGTAGAGGTCGGGATCCACCTTGATGGCGCTGGCGTGCAGTCCCGCCTTGTGGGCGAAAGCGGACACCCCGACGTACGGCTGCCGGGTCGACGGCGGCACGTTCGTCACTTCGGCGATCGCGTGGGCGATCCGGAACGACTCGGCTAGCTTGCCGGGCGGGAGGAGCTCCATCCCGCGCTTGAGCTCGAGGTTGGCGACCACCGCGAGCAGATCCGCGTTCCCGGTACGTTCGCCGTACCCGTTGATGGTGCCCTGGACGTGCGTGCAGCCGGCCTCGACAGCGGCGATGGAGTTCGCCACCGCACAGCCGCCGTCGTTGTGGGCGTGGATGCCGAGCCGGGCGCCGGTCGTCTCGAGGACGTCGCGGACGATCTCCTGTAGCTCCCTCGGCAGGGTGCCGCCGTTGGTGTCGCAGAGCGCCACGACATCGGCGCCCGCCTCCGCGGCGACACGTACTACCTCCAGGGCATAAGCGCGGTTGGCCCGGTAGCCGTCGAAGAAGTGCTCGGTGTCGAGGAAGACCCGCTGCCCGTGCTCGCGCAGGTGCTGGACGGTGTCGGCAACCATCTTCAGGTTCTCGTCGAGCGTGGTGCGCAAGGCCCGTTCGACGTGCGCGTCGTGGCTCTTGGCAACCAATGTGACGACTGCGGCGCCGGAGTCGCGCAGCGCGGCCACCTGCTGGTCGTCGGCGGCCGTCGTCTCGGGCTTGCGGGTCGCACCGAAGGCCGCGAAGGTCGCGTGCCGCAGGTGCAGCTCGGTCCGCGCCCGCGCGAAGAACTCGGTGTCCTTCGGCACCGCCCCCGGCCAGCCGCCCTCGATGAAGCCGACGCCCAAGTCGTCCAGGTGCTGCGCGATGGCGATCTTGTCGGCCACGGACAGCGCCAGACCCTCCTGCTGCGCACCGTCGCGCAGAGTCGTGTCGTAGACGTGGAACTCGTCGGATGTACTCACAGGGATCGCCTTCCGGTGGGGGCTGGTCTGGCGCTGGTCTGGCGGTGGTCTGGTCCAGGTCGGGCAAACAAAAAACCTCCCGCAAGGTGCGAGAGGTCTGCGCGCTCAGGTGGTGCTTGCTGAGCGCGCCTAGCTAATGATGACCCGGTAGTTCTTCATGACATTTCGCAGTCTGCCACAGGAAGTCCACGGGGCGGCGAAATGTCTCGAAACGCGAACATCCGGTACGCCGACCAGTACTGCCGCGTCCGTCAGAGTCCAGGATCAACCCGGCAGAAGGGCTGATTCAGGCGGTCAGCGACCAGCCCGGGTCGTCCCAGGCGGTGTAGAAGTCCTCCCGGCTCAGCGGGCGCAGACCCCACTCGTCCCGGTCCAGCGCCTGGTCGGCGAGCATGCCCTCGTCGTCCTCGAGGCGCTGCCACCAGTACCGGGTGATGGTGCCGTCCTCGGCCACGCCGAGCTGGCGGACCACCACCCACTCCCGCTCGTGCCAGACCGCCTCGTACAGCCAGTCGGTGCCGGCCTCGTCGGCGAGCGCGCCGAACGTCCGGGGCGCGGTCCCCCGGTCGAGATCCCTGATCAGCTCCACCGTCGACCGGATCGCACGCCGGGTCTCGGCCGGCCAGTCGCGCCTGTCCGCGAGCTCCGCGTAGTAGGCCTCGACATCCTCCGGGAAGCTGCTCATACCCTCGCCCTCGAGTCGGAATCGGTGCCTCGACCCTATCCAACGCGGCCACCGCCATACGCCGGGCACACCTGAGAAGATGCTGTGAAATCCAGCCCCGCAACGCGGAAGCGCCCGGAGAACATGAGGTTCTCCGGGCGCGTTGTCCGAGTGTTCAGCAGACCTTCGTCATCCAGTTGTGCGGGTCGGCGGTGCGACCGTACTGGACGTCGAGCAGGGCAGTTCGGACGGCGCCCGTGACGGGGCCACCATTGCCGTCGGCCACCTGCACCTCGCCGCCGTTCCACTTCAGCGAGGCGACCGGGGTGATCACCGCGGCCGTGCCGCAGGCGAACACCTCGCGGATCTTGCCGGAGGCGGCACCCTCGCGCCACTCGTCGATCGAGATCTTCCGCTCGGTCACGGTGTAGCCGAGATCGGTGACGAGCTTCAGGATCGAGTCGCGGGTGATGCCCTCGAGGATCGTGCCGGACAGCTCGGGCGTGACGACCGAGTTGTCGTCGAGCACGAAGTACAGGTTCATCCCGCCGAGCTCTTCGATCCACCTCTTCTCGACGGCGTCGAGGAAGGCGACCTGGTCACAGTCCTGCTCGGTGGCCTCGGCCTGGGCGAGCAGTGACGAGGCGTAGTTGCCGCCCGTCTTCGCCGCTCCGGTGCCACCGGGCGCTGCGCGCGTGTACTCCTCGCTCAGCCAGATCCGTACCGGCTTGACGCCCTTCGCGAAGTACGAGCCGGCCGGCGACGTGATCGCGCAGTACGTCACCTGCGCGGACGGGCGGACGCCGAGGAAGGGGTCGGAGCCGAACATGAAGGGCCGCAGGTACAGGGACGTCTCTCCACCTCCGGGGACCCAGGCCTTGTCGATCTCGACCAGCTTGCGCAGCGAGTCCAGGAACGCGTCCTCGGGAAGTTCCGGCAATGCGAGCCGCCGGGCGGACCGGGCGAACCGGGCCGCGTTCGCCTCCGGGCGGAACATGTGGATCGAGTCGTCAGGGTGCCGGTAGGCCTTCATCCCCTCGAAGATCGTCTGGGCGTAGTGGAACACCGAGGTCGCGGGAGACAGCTCCAGCGGTCCGAAGGCGGTGATCCTCGCGTCGTGCCAGCCGTTCTCCTTGTTCCAGGTGGCGATCGCCATGTGGTCGGAGAAGTACTGCCCGAATCCCGGGTTCGCCAGGATCTGGGCGCGCTGGTCGTCGCTGGCCGGTTGGGTGTTTGGCTCAACGGTGAACTGCAGATCGGCGCTCATGCCTGCACCTCGCTAGCGCTCGGTTCTGGCATGAGCGCGGAGGCGGCAGTTCTGTTGGTTCGCTCGCTACGCTCACTCATAGCCGCACCGTACCTCTTGCCGAAGTGGTCATGCGAGCCTCCACTTTCAGCCGGCGGCGCGCTTGGCGATCGCATCACCGATCTCCGCGGTGGTCCGCGCGTGACCGGTGCGCTCCTCGATGTCGGCCGTCACCGCGGCCTCGATCGCGGCCGCGGCCTCGGTCAGTCCGAGGTGGTCGCAGAGCAGCGCGGTGGACAGGATCGCCGCCGTCGGGTCCGCCTTCTGCTGGCCGGCGATGTCCGGGGCGGAGCCGTGCACCGGCTCGAACATGCTCGGCGCGGTCCGGTCCGGATTGATGTTGCCGCTCGCGGCCAGCCCGATGCCACCGCTGATCGCGGCGGCCAGGTCGGTGATGATGTCGCCGAACAGGTTGTCGGTGACGATCACGTCGAACCGCGCCGGGTCGGTGACCATGAAGATCGTCGCCGCGTCCACGTGCAGGTAGTCCACGGTGACGTCCGGGAACTCCGGCGCGATCGCGTCCACGGTCCGCTTCCACAGGTGACCCGCGTGCACGAGCACGTTGTTCTTGTGGACGAGCGTCAGCTTCTTGCGGGGCCGCGCCTGCGCCCGGGCGAACGCGTCGCGCACGACCCGCTCCACGCCGTACGCGGTGTTCACGGAGACCTCGGTGGCGATCTCGGCGGGGGTGCCGACCCGGAGCGCGCCGCCGTTGCCGACGTACGGGCCCTCGGTGCCCTCGCGGACGACGACGAAGTCGACCTCGCCCGGGTTCGCCAGTGGCGAGCCGACCGACGGGTAGACCTTCGACGGGCGGAGGTTCACGTAGTGGTCCAGCGCGAAGCGAAGCTTCAGCAGCAGACCGCGCTCCAGCACGCCGGACGGAACGGTCGGGTCGCCGACGGCGCCGAGCAGGATCGCGTCGTGCTTGCGGATCTCCTCGAGCTCGGCGTCCGGCAGCGTCTCGCCGGTGGCGTGCCAGCGCTTGGCGCCCAGGTCGTACTCCGTGGGCTCGAAGGTGACGCCGTAGTTCGCGCTGACCGCGTCGAGAACCTTCAGGGCCTCCACCGTGACCTCGGGTCCGATCCCGTCGCCACCGACCACCGCGAGCGTGAAGGTCGTCTTCGTGGAGTGCTGTTGCGTGCTCACTTCTTGGGTTCTCCCCCGTTGTCGCGGCGGTTCATGGCCTCTTGGACTGGCTGGTTGTCGGCCTGACGCGGGGCGGGGCGGCGACGGCGGGCGGCCTTGCGCTCGCGTCCGTCGACGACCTTCCAGGTGGCCGGATACATGTCGTACATGCTGCTCTCCCGTTGAACTCGCTGTCGAGAAACGGCCGACGGTGGCGCTACCGGGCGGGAGGTACGCCGGAACCCGCGCCGGGGGGTCGGCCTTAGCGAATCCCGGCGCGGCAGCAAATAAGGCGTACCGCGAACTGCATGATGGGGACGAAGATACTCTGACGTCCGACTAATTCGCCACCATGCGGTCATCATGTCTCGGCATGTGAGATGCCGGTGACACCGCTGGCCCGATGCTGTGCAACTCTCAACCGGTGAGCGCTCCCCCTGAACTACCGCCGCTGGTTTCCGCGGCACTCAGCCTGTCCGGCCGGCGCGGATTCGTCAGTGCGACCCGGAACGAGACCGGCCGACTGCTCGCCACCCTGGCGGCCTCCCGCACCGGAACTCTCGGCGAGGTCGGCACTGGTTGCGGCGTCGGCTCGGCCTGGCTGCGCCACGGCGCTACCGACAGCACGAAGATCGTCACGGCCGAGAGCGACCCGCAACTGGCCAAGGTGGTCGCCGAACTGTTCGCGGACGACGGCCGGATCGAGGTACTCGCGGCGGACTGGACGGCCCTGATCGAGCGCGGCCCGTTCTCCCTGCTGTTCGTCGACGCCCGCGAGGCGAAACTCTCCGCCCGCGACGTCATCGCCGAAGCAGTCGAACCCGGCGGCTTCGTAGTACTGGACGACTTCACCCCGTCGATGGTCTGGCCCCCCATGTACGAGGGCCGCGTCGACACGTTGCGCCAGGAATGGCTCCAGGACAAACGCTTCACCACCGTCGAGGTAATGGTCGCCCCCGACGCCGCAGTACTCCTAGCCACCAAGCGCTGAGTACTCCGCCGCCACGCGGTCTCCTACGTCGCACCCGCGCTGCCAATTAGCCGCGACCCGGGGTGCGTGGGTCATGCAACCAAAGGCAGGCCCGAGCGCGCTCCCGGTGGGAGGGCTCGGGCCCTGGCCGGCCGCCATGCGCCTGCGGGCGGCAGGCCGGTCCTTTTCCAGTCTGACGGAACCCCCGGGTCGACCGCTCACCCGAGGGTGTTGCTGTCAGGCCTCGAGGTCGACCGTGCGGGCCGTGTCCGCCTGGACCACGGTGGCGATGTCGTCGAGGACGGCGGGGCTGATGCTGGAGTCGACGCTGAGCGCGACCAGCGCCTTGCCGCCCTTGCGGTCGCGGCTGACCTGCATGCCCGCGATGTTGATGTCGGACTCGCCGAGGATCCGCCCGACCGCACCCACGATGCCCGGCCGGTCCTCGTAGCTGAGGAAGGCCAGGTGCGCCGAGAGCTCGATCTCCAGGTCGAACCCGTCGATCTCGACCAGCCGCTCGGACTGCTTGACGCCGACCAGCGTGCCGGACACCGACACCTGCCCGCCGTCGGCGAGGGTGCCGCGCAGGGTGATCAGGTTGCGGTGCTCCGGGCTGTCGTGGTCGGTGACCAGCCGGACCTCGAGACCACGCTCGGCCGCGAGCAGCGGCGCGTTCACGTAGGAGACGTTGTCCTCGACGACGTCCGCGAACACACCCTTGAGCGCGGCCAGCTCGAGCACCTTCACGTCGTACTGCGTGATCTCGCCGCGAACCTCGACGTCGAGCTGCTGGGCGACGCCACCGGCCAGCGCGGTGAAGATCCGGCCGAGCTTCTCGGTCAGCGCGATGCCCGGCCGGACGTCCTCGGCGATCACGCCGCCCTGGACGTTGACCGCGTCCGGGACCAGCTCGCCGGACAGCGCGAGGCGGACGGACTTGGCGACGGCGATACCGGCCTTCTCCTGTGCCTCGTCGGTGGAGGCGCCCAGGTGCGGGGTGGCGACGACGTTGTCGAACTCGAACAGCGGGGAGTCCGTGCACGGCTCCTTGGCGAACACGTCCAGCCCGGCCGCCGCCACCCGGCCTTCCTTCAAAGCACTGTGGAGAGCCTGCTCGTCGACGATTCCGCCACGGGCGGCGTTCACGATGATGACCTCGGGCTTCACCTTGTGCAGCTGCTCGTCACCGATCAGGCCGATCGTCTCCGGCGTCTTCGGCAGGTGCACGGAGATGAAGTCGCTGGCGGCCAGCAGCTCGTCGAGGGAGGCGAGCCGGACCCCCATCTGGGCGGCGCGGCCGGCCTGCACGTACGGGTCGTACGCGATCACGTTCATGCCGAAGGCGGCCAGCCGCTGCGCGACCAGGACGCCGATCTTGCCGAGGCCGACGATGCCGACGGTCTTCTCGAACAGCTCGACGCCGCTGAACTTGCTGCGCTTCCACTCGCCGTTCTTCAGCGACAGGTCGGCGGCCGGCACCCGGCGGGCGGCGGCCAGCAGCAGCGCGACGGCGAGCTCGGCGGCGCTGATGATGTTGGAGGTCGGCGCGTTGACGACCATCACGCCGGCCTGGGTCGCGGCCTTCACGTCGACGTTGTCGAGGCCGACGCCGGCGCGGGCGACGACCTTGAGCTTCTTGGCGGCGGCGAGCGCCTCGGCGTCCACCTTGGTGGCGGAGCGGATCAGGATCGCGTCGACGTCGGCGATGGCCGGGATCAGCTCGGCGCGGTCGGCGCCGTTGATCTGCCGGATCTCGAAGTCGGGGCCGAGCGCCTCGACGGTGGCCGGGGACAGTTCTTCGGCGATCAGGACGACGGGTCGGGCTGCGACAGTCATGGAGATATCTCCTGCAGAAGCGGTAGGGGCTCGTAGAGTCAGAGCACCGCGCTGTGCCCGCTGTACTCGATGGTACCCCGTCCCGGTTCCACCCATCCGCCGGGCCACCATCCGGTACGCCGTACCCCCGTGCACCCGGTACGCCGTGCCGCCGTGGTCCGTGGCGATCGCCGAGCCCGGACCGCGCGTGGCTCGAGGGGGCGGGGTCAGTCGGTGTCGCAGTTCTGCGGTTCGCTCACCTGACGGGACAAGTCGACGCGGAGGCGGCCGCCTTCGCGGACCAGCTGGTACCGGTTGTCGAGCCGGTTGCAGGTCTGCCCGGCGGCGCCGTTGCTGTTCGGCGAGAAGAGCACGGTGAAGGTCATCCGGACGTTCGCGCCGCTGACGCCGTTGCGGGTCACCTCGATGATCCTCGCCCCGAACATGAACGACGTCTCATGCCTGTCCATGTCCTGCTGTTCGGTCATCTTGCCGGCGAGCCGCTTCGAGTAGAGCGTCCGGATACTCCGGAAGTCGTGCTTGTTCATGGCCGTCAGGTAGCCCTTGAGCACGGCCAGGGACTCTCCGGCCAGCGGCGTGTTCGCTACCACCAGATCCGGGGTCATCGTGATCTGCGGCCCACGCGCCCGCCGGCAGCTGCCACCCGGCTCCGGCGTGATCCCCTCCGCGCCGGCACCGGAGTACTGGCGGAGCCGAGCGAGCGGGGCGATCGTGGCGTCGGCGACCGTGTTGCCGGTGATCAGGGCGACGACCTGGCCTGACTTGTCGAGCACCGGGGAACCGAGCTTGGTGGGGTTGAGCACCGACGCGAGCGGTCGGGGCTCCTTGGTCGTGCCGACCGGCTGGATCGACTGTCGCCCTGCCGCGATGAATCCGAGGACCGCGAGTTCTGCTCGCGGCGCAGGCACCTCTTGCGCCAGGGTGGCCGCGCGGTCGTCGAGCCTGCCGATCATCCGGAGCAGCGCGACCCCGTCGGAGCTGCTGCCGAGCACGTTGGCCCGGCGTACCCGGCCGTCGGCGGTGAGGAAGGCGACGGACATCGGCTGCTTGATCGCCGAGGCCGCGGTGAGGATCAGGCCGTCGGGCAGCAGTACGCCGGTCGATTCACCGGTCCCCTCGCAGGTCGTCGCGAACACGCGGACGACGCTGGGACCAGCCAGTTCGAGCACCTCGGCCGTGTCCAGTCGCAGGCTGTCCTGACGGATCAGCCAGCCGGCTCCCGCACCGACGACCAGCGCGAACACGATCAGCGGGATCAGGAACCGCCACCGCAGTCTCGGCGGCAGCGGCGGCTCGGACGACTGCACCGGCGTGGGCGCCTGGATCGAGGTCAGCTGGGCGGTCACCCCGGAGGGGACGCGTCGCGGTGGCCTCGGCAGCTCACCCCTGCCGTCCTCCACCATTCTCAGCCCCCTGCTCACCCGCCCGGATCCGGTCCGTCACCGATTGTGTCAAACATACGGACAACGTCCGGGCCACCGAGGCGGTGACCCGGACGTTTCGTCCAGCCGGTACTGCGGTCAGCGGGCGGAGGTGCCCTCCACATAGTCGTCGTCGTGCGACTTGACCCAGGCCATCAGGGAGCGCAGGTCCTTGCCGACCGCCTCGATCGGGTGCTCCTCGCTCTTCTTCCGGAAGGCGGCGAACTCCGGCGCGCCGGCGTCCTGGTCGGCGATGAAGCGGGCCGCGAAGGTGCCGTCGGTGATGTCGCCGAGGACCTCCTTCATCCGCTGCTTCACCGAGGCGTCGATGATCCGCGGGCCGGACACGTAGTCGCCGTACTCGGCGGTGTCGGACACGGACCAGCGCTGCTTGGCGATACCGCCTTCGTAGATCAGGTCGACGATCAGCTTCAGCTCGTGCAGGCACTCGAAGTACGCGACCTCCGGCTGGTAGCCGGCCTCGGTCAGCACCTCGAAGCCGGACTGGATCAGCGCGGAGACACCACCGCAGAGGACGGCCTGCTCGCCGAACAGGTCGGTCTCGGTCTCCTCGGTGAAGGTGGTCTTGATCCCGCCGGCCCGCAGGCCGCCGATGCCCTTGGCGTAGGACAGCGCGAGCTCCCAGGCCTTGCCGGTCGGGTCCTGCTCGACCGCGACGAGCACCGGCACGCCGCGACCCTCGCTGAACTCACGACGGACCAGGTGACCCGGGCCCTTCGGCGCGACCATGAAGACGTCGACGCCGGCCGGGGGCTTGATGTAGCCGAACCGGATGTTGAAGCCGTGACCGAAGACGAGCGCGTCGCCGTCGACCAGGTTCGGCTCGATCGCCTCCTTGTAGAGGGAACGCTGGGCCGGGTCCGGAGCCAGCACGACGATGACGTCGGCCTCCTCGCAGGCCTCGAACGGGGTCAGCACCCGCAGCCCCTGGGCCTCGGCCTTGGCGCGGCTCTTGGACCCCTCCGGCAGGCCGACCCGGACGTCGACGCCGGAGTCGCGCAGGGACAGCGCGTGGGCGTGGCCCTGGCTGCCGAAGCCGAGCACGGCCACGTTACGGCCCTGGATCACCGACAGGTCGGCGTTGTCGTCGTAGAACATTTCAGCTGCCACTGGGAGCTCGTCTCCTTGATTTTCTTGAGAGGGGTCGACTGACGATCGGTACGTCGGTGCCGGCCTGGGTGGTTCGCCCTGACCCTGGCGGGCCGGGGTGATGCGCCGTCAGCCCTGGCGGGCGGGAGCGGCGGGGCGGTGACCCGGCGGCGGCGCCGGCACCGGGTGGGACGGTGGATTGGCCCCGTTCGCGGCCGTCTGGCCCGCGGGCCTGGCCTGGAGCGCGGGCTCGCCCGTCGCCACGTGCGGCGGCGGGACCGGGACGGGGCGCAGGGTGCGGTCGGAGATGGAGCGGCTGCCCCGGCCGATCGCGACCATGCCGGACTGGACCAGCTCGCGGACGCCGAAGGGTTCCAGCACCCGGAGCATGGCCTCGAGCTTCTCGGGGTTGCCGGTCGCCTCGATGGTGATCGCGTCCGGAGCCACGTCGACCACCTTCGCACGGAACAGCTGGACGGTCTCCAGCACCTGTCCCCTGCTGAGGGTGTCGGCCTTCACCTTCACCAGCAGCAGTTCGCGCTGCACGGTCGCGGCGGGCTCGAGCTCGACGATCTTGATCACGTTCACCAGCTTGTTCAGCTGCTTGGTGATCTGCTCCAGCGGCTGCTCGTCCACGCTGACCGCGATGGTCATCCGGGACACCTCCGGGTGCTCGGTCGGACCGACCGCGAGCGAGTCGATGTTGAACCCGCGCCGCGAGATCAGCGCCGCGACGCGAGCCAGCACACCGTGCTTGTTCTCGACCAGGATCGAAAGAGTGTGTTTGCTCATCGACGTCCTCGCTTCGCTCCGGGCGCCGATGAGGCACAAGTTCGACTGTGTTGGATGGTTCCCTCGAGCTGCTCGGTCATCTCTACAGTTCCTCCGAGTCCCAGTTGGGGGCCATGTCGCGGGCGATCTGGATGTCGTCGTTACTGGTGCCGGCGGCAACCATCGGCCAGACCATCGCGTCGCGGTGCACGACGAAGTCGACCACCACCGGCGCGTCGGTGACAGCCATCGCCTTCTCGATGGTGGCGTCCACGGAGTCCTTGTCCGAGCACCGCAGCCCGACGCCGCCCATCGCCTCGGCCAGCTTGGCGAAGTCCGGGATCCGGGCCGAGTGCAGGTCGGTGTTGGAGTAGCGCTTGTCGTAGAACAGCGTCTGCCACTGCCGGACCATGCCGAGCGACTGGTTGTTGATCACCGCGACCTTGATCGGGATGCCCTCCAGCGCACAGGTGACGAGCTCCTGGTTCGTCATCTGGAAGCAGCCGTCGCCGTCGATCGCCCACACCGTCTTGTCCGGCCGGGCCACCTTGGCGCCCATCGCGGCAGGCACGGAGTACCCCATCGTGCCGAGGCCGCCGGAGTTCAGCCAGTGCAGCGGCTTCTCGAACGGCAGGTAGTGCGCGGCCCACATCTGGTGCTGCCCGACGCCGCTGGTGTAGATGGCGTCCGGGCCGGCGATCTGCCCGATCCGCTGGATCACGTACTGCGGGGAGAGGCTGCCGTCCTCCGGCTCGTCGTACCCGACCGGGTACTTCGCCTTCACCGAGTCCAGCAGGTTGCGCCAGCTGGAGTAGTCCGGGGTGTGGGAGTTCGCGATCTCGGTGGTCAGCGCCGCGATCAAGTCGACGATGACCTCCTTGCAGTCACCCACGATCGGCACATCGGCGGCGCGGTTCTTGCCGATCTCGGCCGGGTCGATGTCCGCGTGGATCACCTTCGCCTCGGGGGCGAACGAGGAGAGCTGGCCGGTCACGCGGTCGTCGAACCGCGCGCCGAGACAGATCAGCAGATCAGACCGCTGGAGTGCGCCGACGGCCGAGACCGAGCCGTGCATGCCGGGCATGCCGAAGTGCAGTTGGTGGGTGTCGGGCAGAGCGCCCCGCGCCATCAGGGTGGTGACCACCGGGATGCCGAGCTTCTCGGCGAGCTCCTTCAGCTCGACGTGCGCCTTGGCTCGGATCACGCCGCCCCCGACGTACAGGACGGGCTTCTCGGCGGCGACGATCAGCCGGGCCGCCTCGCGCACCTGCTTGGGGTGCGGGCGGGTCACCGGGCGGTATCCGGGCAGCGAGAGCTCAGTCGGCCACTGGAAGTCCACCTTGGCCTGCATCGCGTCCTTGGTGACGTCGACGAGCACCGGGCCGGGGCGGCCGGTCGAGGCGATATAGAACGCCTCGGCGATCGTGCTGGCGATCTCGTTCGGGTCGTTGACCAGGAAGTTGTGCTTGGTGATCGGCATCGTGATGCCGCGGATGTCCGCCTCCTGGAAGGCGTCCGTGCCGATCGCGGCGCTGGCCACCTGGCCGGTGATCGCGACCAATGGCACCGAGTCCATGTACGCGTCGGCGATCGGCGTCACCAGGTTGGTCGCGCCCGGTCCGGAGGTCGCCATACAGACGCCGGTCTTGCCGGTGGCGGAGGCGTAGCCCTGGGCGGCGTGGCCGGCGCCCTGCTCGTGACGTACCAGGATGTGGCGGATCTGGGTCGAGTCGAGCATCGGGTCGTACGCCGGGAGGATCGCCCCGCCCGGGATGCCGAAGACGGTGTCCACTCCGGCATGTTCCAGTGCGCGGATCAGAGCCTGTGCCCCGGTCAGCTGCTCACTCATGAGTGCCTTCCCTTGTCAGTCACGGTGGTTCTTTTCTTGGGCCGTTCGGCGATCGATCGTCCTCGGCCCTGGGGCCCGGTTGGGTGGCTTCTGGATCACAGAAAGCCTCCCGTACAAAAAGAAAACCCCCTCCGCCGGGTGGGCTGAAGGGGGCGCGCTCGACTCAGGGTCGCGTCAGTCGGCGCGCCGCACAAGTACGAGGAGAATCGATCGCATGCAGTCACCTTTGCCGACTCCCCTCGATCCGGTCAAGCCTGGCGGAGTTCCGTCCCACCAGTTGAGATGCTCGTCTTACTTCTGAACAGTTTAGGACGTCAGATACAGACTGCTCCCTCGGAGGCCGAACCGACCAGCCGGCGGTACTTGCCGAGTACGCCCTTGGTGATGGCCGGCTCCTTCGGGGACCAGCCCTCGCGGCGCCGCTCCAGCTCCTCCGGTTCCACGTGCAGCTCGAGGGTCCGGTTCTTCACGTCGAGGGTGATCCGGTCGCCATCGCGGACGAAGGCGATCGGGCCGCCGTCCACCGCTTCCGGGGCGACATGTCCGACGCAGAGTCCCGTCGTACCGCCGGAGAAGCGGCCGTCGGTCAGCAGCAGGACGTCCTTGCCGAGGCCCGCGCCCTTGATCGCGCCGGTGACCGCGAGCATCTCGCGCATCCCCGGGCCGCCTTTCGGACCCTCGTACCGGATCACCACCACGTCACCGGCCTTCAGCGAGCCGTCCTCGACCGCGTCCATCGCGCCCCGCTCGCCGTCGAACACCCGCGCGGTCCCCTCGAACACGTCGCTGTCGAAGCCCGCGCTCTTCACCACGGCGCCTTCCGGCGCGAGCGTGCCCTTGAGGATGGTGATGCCGCCGGTGCCGTGGATCGGCCGGTCCAGCGCGCGGATGATCGTGCCGTCGACATCGGGCGGCGCGATGTCGGCCAGGTTCTCCGCGAGCGTCTTGCCCGTCACGGTCAGGCAGTCGCCGTGCAGCAGATCGGCGTCGAGCAAGGCCCGCATCACCACCGGGATCCCGCCGACGCGGTCGACATCCGTCATCACGTACCGGCCGAACGGCTTCAGGTCGCCCAGGTGCGGGACCTTGTCGCCGATCCGGTTGAAGTCGTCGAGGGCCAGATCCACCTCGGCCTCACGAGCGATCGCCAGCAGATGCAGTACCGCGTTGGTGGAGCCACCCAGCGCCATCACCACGGCGATCGCGTTCTCGAACGCTTCCTTGGTGAGGATCTGTCGGGCCGTGATCCCGTTCGCCAGCAGATTCACCACCGCCTCGCCCGACTTGCGGGCAAACCCGTCGCGACGGCGATCCACCGCAGGCGGAGCAGCCGAGCCCGGCAACGACATACCGAGTGCCTCAGCCGCTGAGGCCATCGTGTTCGCCGTGTACATCCCACCGCAGGCACCCTCACCAGGGCAGATCGCGCGCTCGACGGCGTCCACGTCCTCGCGGCTGATCAACCCTCGCGCGCAAGCACCGACAGCCTCGAAGGCGTCGATGATCGTGACGTCCTTGTCGCCGAGCCTCCCCGGCATGATCGACCCGGCGTACAGGAAGACCGACGCGAGATCGAGCCGGGCCGCTGCCATCAGCATGCCGGGCAGCGACTTGTCACAGCCGGCCAGCAGTACGGAGCCGTCGAGCCGCTCGGCCTCCATCACCGTCTCCACCGAGTCGGCGATGATCTCGCGGCTCACCAGCGAGTAGTGCATCCCGACGTGGCCCATCGAGATGCCGTCGGACACGCTGATCGTGCCGAACTCCAGCGGATACCCACTCGCCGCGTGCACGCCGTCCTTGACGGCCTTGGCGAGCCGGTCGAGGGACAGGTTGCAAGGGGTGATCTCGTTCCAGCTGGAAGCCACCCCGATCTGCGGCTTCAGCCAGTCGTCGTCCCCCATCCCGACCGCCCGGAGCATCCCCCGGGACGCTGTGGCCTCGAGCCCGTCCGTGACGGTCCGGCTCCTCGGCTTGATGTCGGGCGTGGTCTGCGTGGCATCGGTCGACATGGTCCTCACTCTAGGACCCGGACACGGTTCTGGAACCTGACCCCGGGTAGCGAGGAAGCCACCCGGGGTCAGGAAACCTGCTGGGCGTCCTGGAACCGGCTGGGTGTCAGGAGACGCGTTCGGGGGCCGGGGTCTCGCGCGCCGGCGGCTGCGGGGTGGGGCCACCCTCGAGCTGGATGTCCGGGATGATCCGGTCCAGCCAGCGCGGGAGCCACCACGCCTTGTCGCCGAGCAGCGTCATCACCGACGGGACGAGCACCATCCGCACGATGCTGGCGTCGATGAGCACCGCGACCGCCATACCGACCGCGAGCATCTTCACGGTCGGGTCGTCATCGAGGACGAAGCTCAGGAAGACGACGACCATGATCGCCGCCGCCGTCGTGATCACGCGGGCCGTCGCGCCGATCCCGATCGCCACCGCGCGATGGCTGTCCTTGGTCGCGATCCACGCCTCATGGACCCGGGACAGCAGGAACACCTCGTAGTCCATCGACAGCCCGAACACGATGGCGAACATCAGCATCGGCACGAAGGACGGGATCGGAACCTTCTCCTCGATCCCCACCAGCGAGGATCCCCAGCCCCACTGGAAGACGGCGACGATGACGCCGTACGCGGCACCGACCGACAGCAGGTTGAGGATCGCGGCCTTGACCCCGATCAGGATCGACCGGAAGGCGACCGTGAGCAGCAGGAAGGCCAGCAGTACGACGGCGCCGATCAGCCACAGCATCCGCCCGGCCACCTTCTCGGTGAAGTCGACGTACCCCGCGGTGGTGCCGACGACGTAGGTCTTCTCCTGCTGACCCGCCAACACGTCGTCCCGGATCCGGTTGACCAGGTCCTCGGTGTCCGCCGACGACGGTGAGGTGGTCGGGATGACGTTGATGATCGCCGTGGTGCCGGCGCTGTTCGTACTGGGTGGCTGTACGGCGGCCACACCCGCCTGCTTCTGCAGGGTGGATGCAAGGTTGGTCAACAGGGTCTGTTTGTCGGTCGAACTCTCACTCGGAAGCGTCACGACCACCGTCAGCGGGCCGTTGGCGCCCGGACCGAATCCCTCGGCCACCAGGTCGTACGCCTTGCGGCTCGAATCGGCGGCCGGGTCGGTGCCGGCATCGAGTTGACCCAGGTTCATCGACAGCAGCGGGATGGCCAGGACGAGCAGGACGAGCGTGGCGACAATGCCGTAGGGCCACGGCTTGTCGCTCACCCGGCGTCCCCATCGGGCGAAGGCGCTCTGCTCGTGCTTCGCGTCGCGTCGCTCCCGCTCCTCCGCCCGGTGCTCCGCGACTGCGACCTCGTCCGGGAGCTCGGCTTCAACCGCGCGCTCTGCCACCAGGTGCTGCCGGTCCGCGCGGTTGAGGACCAGCAGCTTCGCCAGGCCGAGCATGGCCGGGATGAGGGTGAGGGCGGCGAGGACGGTGACTGCGACCACGATGGCTGACGAGAGCCCGAGGGCGCCGACGAACGGCACGCCCGAGACGTACAGCCCGAGGATCGCGATGACCACCGTTCCGCCGGCGACCAGGATCGCGGCGCCTGAGGTCGATTCCGCCCGGCCGACCGATTCCTCGACCGTCATACCGTCGTCCAACTGTTCACGGTGGCGGGACACCAGGAAGAGCCCGTAGTCGATCGCGACTCCCAGGCCGAGCAGGGTGGCAACCGTCGGTGCCGAGACCGGGAAGTCCTTCACGGCGGCGAGCAGGCCGAGGATGGCGAGTCCCCCGCCGACGCTGAAGACCGCGGAGACCAGTGGCAACCCGGCCGCCACGATGGACCGGAACATCAAGAACAGCAGCAACAATGCGAGCCCGAGGCCGATCGCCTCCGAGAGCGCGTCATCCGCCTGCTTCCCGATCTGCCCGGCGCCGCCGCCGTACTCCACCTCGAGGCCGGCGGCCCTGGCCGGTTGGACGGCCGCGTCCAGCGAGTCGAGGTACGTCGCGTCGAGCGACGCCGGCACGACCGAGAACGAGACGGGAGCGTTGACGACGGCCCCATCTTTGGAGATGTACGCCGTCTGCGAGGTCGCCAGCGGATCGGTGGCCGCGACGACATCGGGGAGTTTGGCAACGGCCGCCATCGACGTCTTGACCGCGTCGGCCTGATCCGAGACCTTGCCGGACTTCGCGTGGAAGACGATGGAGCCGGAGTAACCGCCCTGGTTCGAGAAGTCCTTGTTCAGCACGCTCAGGCCGGCCGAGGACTCGCTGCCCGGGACCGTGTAGTCGTTGACATAGGTGCCACCGAACGCCGAGCGGAGGACGAACAGCCCCGCGACAAGCACCACCCAGCCGCCGATGACGAACCAGTGACGACGAGCGGCCCCCCGGCCGAGACGATCGAGCAATGCGTGCATACGGCACCTTCCCCCCGGGTGCCCGGACGCAGGCCGGGCCGCACCCACAACTGACGGTAAGTGCGCCTCCAACCTCGCCACAACCCCCGAGGCGCAGCCCGACTCCCCACGCTACAAGGCGACCACGTTCCGTCACCACCTATCAGTCGAGCCGAACCCCAGCCAACAGTCTTGTCGCTCCGGGCTTGCTCAGCCGCCGGCGACGCTGGGGAGGATGAGGAGTTCGTCGCCGTCGGTCAGGGTGGTGCCGAGGCCGTCGAGGTCGCGGACGTTGTCGTTGCCGAGGAAGACGTTGACGTGTCGCCGGAGGGCGCCTTGTTCGTCGGTCAGGCGTCGGCGCAGCGCTGGATGTTCCTGCTCCAGCGCGGCGAACACCGCGCCGACCGTGGTCTCCGCCTCTGCCGACGTGACCTCGACCCGCTCGACGCCACCTGCGAACGGCCTCAGCACCGTCGGCAACTTCACCACCACTGCCATCGATCCACCTCTCTTCAAGTTCCGCCACGACCCGCCGCGCTGATCCAGCCGCGGCGGGCGACCCGCAGTACCGGGGGGTCAGAGGACGGCGGCGCGAACGGTCAGTACGTCGGGCAGGTGGCGGGCCACCTCGGTCCAGGTGTCGCCGGCATCGGCGCTCGCGTAGACGCACCCGTCGCGGGTCCCGAGGTAGACGCCCGCCGGGTCCGCTTGGTCGACGCACAGCGCGTCGCGCAGCACCGGCGCGTACGCCGGGACCTCGGGCAGGCCGTTTGTCAGGGCCTCCCAGGTCGATCCGGCGTCGCGGGACCGGTACACGTGGCACTTCCCGTCGGCGGGGATCCGGTTCGCGTCCGCGACCAGCGGGAAGACGTAGACCGTGTCGGGCTCGTGCGGGTGCACCACGATCGGGAACCCGAAGTCCGACGGCAGCCCGTCCGCGATCGACTTCCAGATCGTGCCACCGTCGTCGGACCGGTAGACGCCGTGGTGGTTCTGCGCGAACATCCGCTCGGGCACCGCCGGGTGCCCCGCGAGCTTGTGCACGCACTGGCCGAACTCGGGGTCCGGGTCGGGCATGAAGTGCGCCTTGATCCCGTGGTTCGCGGGCTCCCACGAGTCACCGCCGTCGGAGGTCCGGTAGACCCCGCCGGTCGACATCGCGACGCTCATCCGGGCGGGATCCGTGGGGTGCGGGAGCACGGTGTGGATGGCCTGCCCGCCGAACCCCGCGCCCCAGTCCTTGCGGTGCGGGTGATCCCACAGGCCGCTGACCAGCTCGAACCTCACTCCCCCGTCGGTCGACTTCCACAACGACGACGGCTGCGCCCCGGCGTAGACGACTCCCGGCTGGTCGGCCGGCGCCGGCTGGATCTGCCAGACGCGTTCGAGCGATGCGTCGGCCTCCGCGGGGAAGCCGATCGAGCCCTGCGGGGGCTCGTCCCAGGTCCTGCCGAGGTCGTCACTGTGGAAGACGGCCGGTCCCCAGTGCTCGCTGGTGCCGCCGGTGAACAGGCGCGGCCGGTCGCCGCGGGTGTCGATGCCGACGGAGTAGATGCCCTGCATCTCGAACTGTGGCCCGTCGAGCGTCCACTTCCGGCGCTCGGCGTCGCTCCGTCCGATCCAGAGCCCTTTCTTGGTCCCGATCAGCAGTACGGCCTCGGACATCGTCGTCCCTCCAGATGGTTTGACGCGCATGGTTTCAACGCGGCGGCCCCGCCACGATGTTGATCAGTGGTTCACCCTTGGCATAGCGCTCCAGCTGGGCGCGGACCAGCCTCGCCACCCGCGGCTCGAACGCTGTCGAGGCGCCGCCGCGGTGCGGGTTGATCAGCACGTTCGGAGCAGCCCACAGCGGATGCCCGGCGGGCAGCGGCTCGGGATCCGTCACGTCCAGGGCCGCGTGGATCCGCTCGGTGGTCAGTTCGCCGAGCAACGCGTCGGTGTCCACGACGACTCCGCGCGCGACGTTGACGAGCAGCGCGCCGTCCTTGAGCTGGGCGAGGAACTTGGCGTCGACCATCCCGCGCGTCTCGTCGGTCGCCGGCGTCAGCAGCACCACGACGTCGGCCCGCGGCAGCAACCTCGGCAGGTCGGTGGTGGGGTGAACGCCGTCCCGCGCCCGCCGCGCCACTCGGATCACGTCGCACTCGAACCCGTCGAGCCGCCGCTCCAACGCCTCCCCGATCGACCCGTAGCCGAGGATCAGCACGGTCCGGTCGGCGAGCGAGTCGTCGAGCTCCCGGTACGACGAAGGCCACTCGCCGCGCTCCTGGTTCTTCACCGCACGCGGCAGCCGCCGGTACGTCGCCAAGATCAGCCCGACCGCCAACTCCGCGGTGGACGCGTCGTGGACGCCCCGGGCATTGCACAAGGTGACTCCCTCGCGCAGGTGCGGCA
Source organism: Kribbella sp. VKM Ac-2568 (assembly GCF_004345365.1). Classification (GTDB taxonomy): domain Bacteria; phylum Actinomycetota; class Actinomycetes; order Propionibacteriales; family Kribbellaceae; genus Kribbella; species Kribbella orskensis. The sequence goes on along the minus strand of NZ_SLVF01000012.1, from coordinate 66,997 downwards.
GCAGGTTCTCGAACCCGGCCGTCTGGGTCTGCACGACCTTGAGCGCGGGCATGTCCCGGATGACCTCGACCACGTCGGACGAGCCCATGTAGTTGGGCACGTAGAACTCGACCGAGTCCAGCGAGTCCGGCCGGTCACCACCCACGTAGTAGTCCGGGTCGAACCCTGCCGGCAGACCACCGAGGAAGCTGTCCGGGTCCTGCCACGGCAGCCACGTCTTCACCACGTCAACCATGATCGGCAACCTACTCGCACCTCCGGACAGATTTCGAGCCGCTCACCCGGTACGTCGGAGCCGGCGCCGGGCGCTCGACATCCGGTCGGGAGAAATCTTTTCGCGGCGTAGAACCACTGGACCGAGTGGTCCTAAAGTGGCCTCGAAGGTGGTGAGAATTCCGTGCCGAGGCCGGATTCTCGGAGTACGTTGGATCGGTGCCTACGACATCGGATCTGGCCTCGACTCTCGATCACGATCAGGCGGTAGGACGGTTGCGAGAGTCCTATCAGCGCATCCCGGCCGGTGCACCGGTCCGGCTGGCGAAGCGCAGCTCCAACCTGTTCCGCCCGCGGACCCAGGTGGCCACTCCAGGGCTCGATGTCTCAGGGCTCACCGGTGTGATCAGCGTCGATCCGGTCGGCCGGACGGCCGACGTCCAGGGCATGTGTACGTACGAGGACCTGGTCGCGGCGACCCTCCCCCACGGGTTGATGCCGATGGTCGTGCCGCAGTTGCGCACGATCACGCTCGGCGGCGCGGTCACCGGACTGGGGATCGAGTCGTCGTCGTTCCGCGCCGGCTTGCCGCACGAGTCCGTGCTCGAGCTGGACATCCTGACCGGCGCCGGCGAGATCGTCACCGCGCGCCCGAACGGCGAGCACGCCGACCTGTTCCGGACCTTCCCGAACTCCTACGGCTCGCTCGGCTACGCGACCCGGCTGCGGATCGAGCTCGACCGGATCTCGCCGTACGTCGCGCTGCGGCACGTGCGGCTCGGCCTGGACGAGCTCGGCCCGGCGATCGAGTCGATCGTTGCCGACAGCACCTACGAGGGCGAACCGGTGCACTTCGTCGACGGGGTCGCGTTCAGCCCGGACGAGGCGTATCTGACGTTGGGCCGCAACAGCGACGCCGTAGTACGGACAAGTGACTACACCGGTCAGCAGATCTTCTACCGGTCGATCCAGCAACGAACGACCGACTTCCTCACCGCGAACGACTACCTGTGGAGGTGGGACACCGACTGGTTCTGGTGCTCGCAGGCCTTCGGCGCGCAGAACCCCTATGTACGGCGGATCTGGCCGCGGCGGCTGCGGCGCAGCGACGTCTACCACAAGATCATCGGGTTCGAGAACCGCCATCAGGTTGCCGCGCGCATCAATCGCCGCAAGGGCAACCCGGACCGCGAGCGGGTCGTCCAGGACGTGGAGATCCCGGCGTCGAGGCTGGCCGGGTTCCTGCGCTGGTTCGACGCCGAGGTGGGGATGCGGCCGGTCTGGCTCTGCCCGCTGCGGCTGCGCGGGGACACCGCCTGGCCCTTGTATCCGCTGAAACCGGACGAGACCTACGTCAACGTGGGCTTCTGGGGCACGGTCGCGATCGCCCCGGGCGCCGCCGACGGCGACGTGAACCGCCGGATCGAGGCCGCCGTCGCCGACTTCGACGGGCACAAATCGCTGTACTCCGACGCTTACTACGACCGAGACACCTTCGACCAGCTGTACAACGTCCCGGCCCTCACCGAGGTGAAAGAACGGTACGACCCCGACGCCCGGCTCACCGGGCTCTACGAAAAGGCGGTGACGCGCCGATGACCGCAACGATCACGACGCAGGTTTCCATCGCAGGTGCGCTCACAGCGGTGGCACCTGTCGGTCTTCCCTTCCGGTTCACCGCGTACGACGGCAGCGCGACCGGGCCCGAGGACTCCCCGATCCACATGCACCTCGCGACCGAGCGAGGGCTGTCGTACATCCTGACCGCGCCGGGCGACCTCGGCCTGGTCCGGGCTTACGTACAAGGCGATCTGGAGATCGAGGGCGTCCACCCGGGCAACCCGTACGACCTGATGAAGATGATGCTCAACCAGGTCCACTTCGAGCGACCCACGCCCGCGGAGGCCCTGCGGATCGTCCGCGGCCTCGGCTGGAGCCACCTCAAGCCGCCTCCCCCGCCGCCCCAGGAGCACCTGCCGCGCTGGCGCCGTACCTTCGAAGGTCTACGGCATTCCCGCAGCCGCGACAAGGCCGCGATCCACCACCACTACGACGTGTCGAACACCTTCTACGAGTACATCCTCGGTCCGTCGATGACGTACACGTGCGCGGTGTTCCCCACCGAGGACGCGTCGCTGGAGCAAGCGCAGTACGAGAAGTACGACCTGGTCGCGCGCAAGCTGGACCTCAAGCCGGGGCAGCGCCTGCTCGACGTCGGCTGCGGCTGGGGCGGCATGGTCCGCCACGCGGCCCGCGAGTACGGCGTGAAGGCTCTGGGTGTGACGCTCTCCGCGGCGCAGGCCGAGTGGGCCCAGGAGGCGATCAAGCGCGAGGGTCTGGAGGACCTGGCAGAGGTCCGCTTCTCCGACTATCGCGACGTCTCGGAGCACGACTTCGACGCGATCAGCTCCATCGGCCTCACCGAACACATCGGCGTCCGCAACTACCCGTCGTACTTCGGCTTCCTGCTCGACCACCTACGCCCCGGCGGCCGGCTCCTCAACCACACCATCACCCGCCCGGACAACCGCTACCGCTCCACCGGCGCCTTCATCGACCGCTACATCTTCCCCGACGGCGAGCTCATCGGCTCCGGCCGCATCATCGCCGAAGCCCAGGACGCCGGCTTCGAAGTCCGCCACGAAGAAAACCTCCGCGAGCACTACGCCATGACCCTGACCGGCTGGTCCGAAAACCTGGAATCCAACTGGGACGCCGCAGTCGCGGAGGTCGGCTACCCCACCGCAAAGGTCTGGGGCCTCTACCTAGCAGCCTGCCGAGTCGGCTTCGAACGCAACAACACCCAACTACACCAAATCCTGGCCGTGAAGCTGGACGCCAACGCCAACGCCCACTTTCCCCTCCGCCCCACCTGGCTCAGCTGACCCACACCCAGAAGGCAGGAAGATCACCACGACCTTCCTGCCTTCTGAGCAACCCGTCTGCTCGAAGAGCCGGGGGCGCGTTCTCTACCGCAGTTTGCGCAAGGTCCTCAGTACTCCGTGGAGTCCGTCCTCCTCGGAGCGCACGGTCCGTCGCGATGGAGACCTTTGGCCCTGCGATCCGGGCACTAACGCCCTGCCGCCGCGGCGCCGCGAGCGGGGATCGTGGTTGCGTCGACGATGTTCCGGACCTCGCCCACGCGGCGAAGCGAATCCAGGGTGGTGACAGCAGATGCCGCCCTTCATGTTCGGCTATCCGTGGTTCCTCTGGGGCTGTCCTTGGCCCGACGGCGCAGACGCGCAACACCCCCAGCCGGACCGCCCGGCCCGGACGAGGCTCTCGCGGCGCATCTTCGGCAGGCGACGTGCACAGGACCCGACACCGGAGCCGGCCCGCTCGGAACCAAGCACCGACCTCGCGCCGTGGCCGGGCCTGCGGTTACTGCGGCCGTTGACCGAGGACGAGCTGATCACGTTCGGACGCGAACTCGAAGACGCGCACGACGTCATCGGCCGGCTCCTGACTGAGTGCTGAGCCTGGTGCGCATCCAGCTCGGCAAGGTCCCGCCCGGTCAGTCCAGTGGGGAGCGGTGTCAGGTGTCTCCACCGTGACCAACCCATCGGCCATTGCCTGAGCCGCACCATCGACGTCGCACCAGTCTGCAACCTTTGGCTGCGCGGCGGTGTAGTGGGGAGGTGGAGGGGTTATGGCGTTGTGCTGGCGTAACGGTGGGGGCGGGTGGAGCGTTGGAGGGGTCAGTACTTTGGGGGCAGGTTCGGCTGCGGCGAGGAGATGATGGTGCTTAGGGCAAAGGTCGGGTCTGCTGGACTGGTGGTGGCTGCGTTGTTGGCTGGGTGCTCGGATGGGGGCGGGGATGCTGAGCCGTCTGTGTCTACGTCCAGCCCGACTACTGGGGGTACTACGTCTGAACCCAGTAGTGCTGCATCTAGTAGTCCTGCCAAGACCACCAGTGCGCCGGCGGGGCCGGTGAAGTTGGCTGTGGCTGGGGATGTGGCTACTGGGATTGAGGTGCCTTGGGGGTTGGCGTTTCTGCCGGACAAGAGTGCGCTTGTGGCTGAGCGGGACTCGGGGAAGGTTAAGCGGGTTGCCGGGAGCAGCGTCAGTGACGTCGGGACGGTGCCTGGCGTGGATCCGTCGTCTGAGGGTGGGTTGTTGGGGCTTGCGGTGGATCCGGAGTATCCGCGGCGGCCTTATGTGTATGCCTACTACAGCAGCGGCGATGACAACCGGATCGCCAGGCTGACCTTCAGCAACAACCGGATCAGCAGTCCTCAGGTGATCCTTGACGGGATCCCGGCGGCGGCCATCCACAACGGGGGCCGGCTCAGGTTCGGGCCGGATGGGTTCCTGTACGCCGGGACGGGTGACGGGGCGGATCGGCCGAACTCGCAGGACGACGACTCGCTCGGCGGCAAGATTCTGCGGATCACCACAGACGGCAAGCCGGCGCCCGGCAATCCCGGGAACAGGCTCTGGTTCTCCAAGGGCCACCGCAATGTCCAGGGGCTCGCGTTCGATGGGAACCAGTTGTACGCCGCGGAGTTCGGGCAGAAAGCGTGGGACGAGCTGAACGCGATCACCGCGGGGGCGAACTACGGGTGGCCCGGCGCCGAGGGGGTCAGCAAGATCGACGGGCTGGTGGATCCGATCGCGCAGTGGAAGACCAGTGACGCGTCGCCGTCCGGCATAGCGTTTGCCCAGGGCCACATCTTCATGGCGGGCCTCAGGGGTGAGCGCCTCTGGGCGATCCCTGTTGCCGGTGGCAAGCGAACGGGCGAGCCGGTCGCGTTCTTCACCGGGCAGTACGGCCGGCTTCGTACGGTCGAGGCGGCTCCGGACGGATCGCTGTGGCTGACCACGTCCAACACCGACGGCCGCGGCGACCCCAAGAATGGCGACGACCGGATCCTCCGAGTCACCATCAGCAGATAGACCGCTGGGTCCGGCACCAAGGGGCGGCCGGACCCAGCGGAGTGTCGAACCTAGATCCCGAGCTTGGAGTTGACCAGCTCGCGGACCTTGGCGGCATCGGCCTGGCCGCGCATGTCCTTCATCACCGCGCCGATCAGCGCGCCGGCCGCGGCGGGCTTGCCCGACTGGACCTTCTCCACCACGTCCGGGTTCGCCGCGATCGCCCGGTCGACGGCCTCGCTCAGCGCGGAGTCGTCGGACACCAGCGCAAGACCGCGCGCCTCGATGATCTCGGCCGGCGTGCCCTCGCCCTTCACCAGGCCGTCGAAGACCTGACGCGCGAGCTTGTCGTTCAGCGCACCTTCGTCGACGAGCTTCTGTACTTCGGCGACCTCTTCCGGACCGACGCCGAGATCGCCGAGCTCCTTGGCGCTCTCGTTCGCCGCGCGGGCCAGCTCACCCAGCCACCACTTCTTGGCGGCCGAGGCGTCCACCCCGAGCTCGACGGTCTTCACGATCAGCTCGAGCGCACCGCCGTTGATGACGTCGCGCATCTCCAGATCGGTGAAGCCCCACTCGGTCTGCAGCCGCGCCCGGCGGACCGGCGGGGCCTCGGGCAACGTCGCGCGGATCTCCTCGACCCACTCGCGCGCCGGTGCGACCGGGACCAGGTCCGGCTCCGGGAAGTACCGATAGTCGTCGGCGTCGGACTTCTCCCGGCCCGAGGTGGTGATGCCGGTGTCCTCGTGCCAGTGCCGGGTCTCCTGCAGGATCTTGCCGCCGGTCGACAGGATCGCCGCCTGCCGGGTGATCTCGTAGGTGATCGCGCGCTCGACCGACCGGAACGAGTTCACGTTCTTCGTCTCGGTCCGCGTGCCCAGAGCCGAAGAGCCGTGAGGCTTCAGCGACACGTTCGCGTCGCACCGCAGCGACCCCTGGTCCATCCGTACGTCGGAGACGTCCAGCGCCAGCAGCAGATCCCGCAGCATGCTCACGTACGCACGCGCGACAGCGGCGGCCTTCGCCGGCGGCACCTCGATCGTCTTGGTGACGATCTCGATCAGCGGGATGCCGGCCCGGTTGTAGTCCACCAGGGAGTGCGAGGCGCCGTGGATCCGGCCGGTCGCGCCACCGACGTGGGTGGACTTGCCGGTGTCCTCCTCCATGTGGGCGCGCTCGATCTCGATGCGATAGGTCTCAGTCTCACCGTCGCCGCTGGGGATAGTGACCTCGGTCCACCCGTTGAAGGCGATCGGCTCGTCGTACTGCGACGTCTGGAAGTTCTTCGGCATGTCCGGGTAGAAGTAGTTCTTCCGGGCGAACCGGCACCACTCGGCGATCTCGCAGTTCAGCGCGAGGCCGATCTTGATGGCGGACTCGACCGCGCGCGCGTTCACCACCGGCAGCGCGCCGGGCAGGCCGAGGCAGACCGGACAGGTCTGGGTGTTCGGCGGCGCGCCGAACTCGGTCGGGCAGCCGCAGAACATCTTCGACTTTGTGTTCAGCTCGACATGGACCTCGAGACCCATCACCGGGTCGTACTGCGCCAGCGCCTCGTCGATGGGCAGCACATCGGCAACAACAGTCATCGGGTGACCTCCAGTTCCGGAGCCTTCGACATCAGGACGCCGCCCCACTGGTCGGCCAGGGCGCTCTCCAGCGCGGCCCCCACCTGGTACAGCAGGTCGTCGCGCATCACCGGGGCCATCACGTGGAAGCCGACCGGCATGCCGTCCTCGTCGGCCAGGCCGACCGGGAACGACGCCGCCGCGTTGCCCGCCAGGTTCGACGGGATGGTGCAGAGGTCGTTCTTGTACATGGCGATCGGGTCGTTCACCCGGTCGCCGATCGCGAACGCCGTGGTCGGCGTCGCGGGCGAGACGAGCACGTCGACCTGCTCGTAAGCCCGAGCGAAGTCCCGCGCGATCAGCGTGCGGACCTTCTGCGCCTGGCCGTAGTACGCGTCGTAGTAGCCGCTGGACAGGGCGTGCGTGCCGAGCATGATCCGGCGCTTGACCTCGTCGCCGAACCCGGCCTCGCGGGTCAGGCTCATCACCTTCTCCGCGTCGTTCTCGCCGTCGTCGCCGACCCGCAGGCCGAACCGCATCGCGTCGAACTTGGCCAGGTTGGACGAGGCCTCGCTCGGCAGGATCAGGTAGTACGCCGGCAGCGCGTACTGGAAGTGCGGGCAGGACACCTCGACCACCTCGGCGCCGAGCTTGGTGAGCAGCTCGACCGCCTCGTGGAAGCGGGCCCCGACGCCGGGCTGGTACCCCTCGCCGCCGAGCTCCTTCACCACGCCGATCCGCATCCCGGTGACGTCACCGTTCCGCGCCGCCGCGACCACCGGCGGCACGTCCTGGTTGATCGAGGTGGAGTCCATCGGGTCCCAGCCTGCGATCGCCTCGTGCAGCAGGGCCGCGTCGAGGGTGGTCCGCGCGCACGGGCCTGGGGTGTCCAGGCTGCTCGCCAGCGCGATCAACCCGTACCGCGACGTCCCGCCGTACGTCGGCTTGATGCCGACCGTCCCGGTGAAAGCGGCGGGCTGGCGGATCGAGCCACCGGTGTCGGTCCCGATCGCCAGCGGTGCCTGGTACGCCGAGACCGCGGCCGAGGAACCACCCCCGGAACCACCGGGGATCCGGTTCAGGTCCCACGGGTTGTGCGTCGTGCCATACGCCGAGTTCTCCGTCGACGAGCCCATCGCGAACTCGTCCATGTTCGTCTTGCCGAGGATGACGATGCCGGCCGCCCGCAACCGCTTCACCACGGTCGAGTCGTACGGCGGCTTCCAGCCCTCGAGGATCTTCGAGCCGGCGGTGGTCGGCACACCCTCCTGGGTGAGCACGTCCTTCAGCGCCAGCGGTACGCCGGCCAGCGGGCCGAGCTTCTCCCCCGCGGCCCGGCGCGAGTCGACGTCGGCCGCCTGCGCCAGCGCGCCCTCGGTGTCCACGTGCAGGAACGCGTGTACTGCGGTATCCGTGGCGGCGATCCGGTCCAGGTGCGCCTGGGTGATCTCCGCCGAGCTGGTCTCGCCGCTGCTCATCAGGTCCGCGAGCTCCACCGCGGTCTTTCGGGTCAGATCGCTCATCACGCCTCCTCGCTCAGGATCCGCGGCACCCGGAAACGCTGCTCCTCCGCGGCCGGCGCGCCGGACAGCGCCTGCTCCGGCGTCAGGCACGGAACGTTCACGTCCTCGCGCATCACGTTGCTCAGCGGCAACGCGTGCGAGGTCGGCGGGATGTCCTCGGCGGCCACGTCGCTGACCTGCGCGACCAGGCCGATGATCTGGTCGAGCTGCGGTGCGAGGTGGTCGAGCTCGTCGTCGGAGAGCTCGATCCGCGCCAGTCGCGCGAGGTGCGCGACCTCTTCGCGGGTAATCGATGGCATGAAGGGATCCAATGGTCAACAGCGAGTTACTGAGGTGCGTCGGAAGCGACTCACACCTGCGGACCGGCCCATCCTAGTAGGCCGGTGTGACACCTGTGTTGCCGATTCCCCGGGGCCGAAAATGATGACCAGATGAGAGCCCCGGGCGTGTCAGTTTGTTCCGCTCTGTAACATGGTCCGCGACAGGGCGTAACGTGCGCGGTATTCGGGTGGGAGATGATCGTTCGGTGTTCCTGCTGCGATTGATCATCCCCGATCGGCCCGGTTCGCTGGGCACCGTGGCGACGGCTCTCGGCGAGGTGAACGCCGACATCCACGCGATCGAGATCGTGGAGCACCGGCGCGAGAACGGCACCGCCGTCGACGACATCGTGGTCGACCTGCCGCAGGGCGTCCTGCCCGACCGCCTTGTCTCCGCCTGCAACAGCGTGCCCGACGTCGAAGTGATCTGGTTCTCCCGGTACGGCGCCGGCGGCGGACTGCACATGGACCTCGAAGCCGTCGAGCAGATGACCTCCGCTCCGGCCGAGGCGGTCGACATCCTGGTCGAGCAGGCCCCCGCAGTCCTGCACGCAGACTGGGCCGCATTGCTGGACGGAACCGGCAGCGAGATCAAGGTCGCGCTGGAGACGAGCGCCACGCCTGAGTTCGGCCAGTTGGTCGACCAGTGGCTGCCGCTCGAGAAGGCGACGACGCTGGTTGCTCCGGATCACAAGGGCCTGGCCGAGTCGGTCCTGGTCGCGGCGCCGCTGGAGTCGAACCGCCGGGTGCTGGTGATCGGCCGCCGCGGCGGTCCCGAGTTCCTCGGGTCCGAGGTCGCTCGCCTGAGCTACCTGGCCAGCCTCGCGGTCACCATCCGCGCCACCGCGTAGAGCTAGCGCACCCAGACAGCAAAAGTGGGGCCTCCTGCACCAGGAGGCCCCACTTTCACGTATCACGTCGCTAGGGCGTGTCTCCCAATTCCCTGCAGTGCCGCACAGCACGCAGGGAATTGGGAGACACGCCCTAGTTCAGCTGGAAGTAGGCGAGGGTCCAGAGCCCGGCGATGATCAGCAGGATGACGAAACCGACCAGGGCGACCATCACGACCGCCTGGACGTTGCTGCCGTCGCGTTCCGGCAGGTCGAACTGGGTCGGCCCCCAAGGGCCGCCCCCGTCCACCCGCTGGAGCGACTCGGGCGGCGGTTTGACCACCGCCCGGCGCTCCCGCCGATCGCGCTTCATCTCACCTCAGGCTTCGTCGCGATCCTTCAGACCGCGGCTCACACGTAGAACGACTCGTAACGGATGGAGATCGTCTGCGACCGGTAGCTGTCGTCGTTGTTGCCGGTGATCTCCACCCGCCACCCGGACACATAAGAAGCGTACGACTTGCCGTCGTTGTGTGCCTCGACGTACGCCTTCAGCGCCGCCACGTCCGGTCCCTGGACCGCCGCGAACCCGTCGGCGATGACCGCCGGGATGGCCGCCTGCACATCGGCCGGCTCACCCGAGGCGCGCATCTCGAAGGACCGGATGCCGCCGCTGGTGCCGCCGTACCCGTAGATGCTCTGCGAGCCGTACTTGCCGACCGTCTTGCGGCAGGACGAGGTGCAGGTGTACTGCTTCGGCTTCAGCGCCGCGTACATCTGGGCCTCGGTGGTGGTGAACTGCTTGCGGGGCAGGTCGTACGAGTCGGAGCCGGACTTGCCGCCGGAAAGCTGCAGGTCGTCACCGTTGTTGCGGAGCTGGAACTCGCCCCAGGTGCTGCCGATCTTGCCGGTCTTCTGGCCGGTCTTCACGGCGTCCTGGATCTTGACCACCTCGCTGCCGCCGAAGGTGTCGTTGCCGATCGCCTGCAGCGCCGCGTCGAAGGTGACCTTGGCGTTGTTGATGTTGTCCGAGTCCTCGGACCGCAGCAGCACGCCGATGATGGCGCCGTCCGGCTGGAACTGGAAGATCGCCTCGGCCGACGTCGCGTCCTTGTACTTGAAGCAGCCGCGGTGCGCACCCTGCGCGCCGTTGAACAGGTCGCTGCACTGGTACCCGTCGGCCTGCAACTTGTCGGTCGCGGACTTCGCCTGACCGGTCGCGTTGCCGAGCTCGCCACCGGCCGGAGTGGACGGTTCACCGCTCGGCTCACCTGATGGCTCGCCGGACGGCTCCGTGGAGGGGTCGCCCGTCGGCTGCGTCGTGGTGGTCGGGTTGGAGATGGGCTCGTCGTCTCCGCCGAGCGCCTTGACGCCCAGGAAGATCAGCAGACCGACCAGAACCAGCGCGATCAGACCACCGCCGACGAACAGCGGCATCTTGTCCTTGGGCAGACCACCCTTGTTCGGTCCACCGGGCTGCCAGGGCTGCTGAGGGCCGCCCTGCTGCTGGTGCTGCCAGCCCTGCTGCTGTCCCTGTCCCCAGGGCTGCTGCTGGTACCCACCAGGCTGCTGACCACCTTGCTGGCCACCGGGGCGCTGGCCCCAACCGCCTTGGCCGGGCTGCTGCCCCTGCCCTGGCTGCTGGCCCTGGCCCGGGTGCTGAGGCTGCTGGCCCCAGCCACCACCTTGCTGCGGAGGTTGGCCCTGGCCCGGCTGGACAGGTGGTTGACCGGGCTGCTGGTCACCGGGGCGCTGGCCCCAGCCACCGCCACCCTGGCCCGGCTGCTGTCCCCAGCCACCTTGACCTGGCTGTCCCCCTTGCCCGCCCGGCTGGCCCCCCGGCTGCCCAGGACCCCACGGCCCTTGTGGCGGCGTCGTCATATGCGCTCCTTAGAAACCCACGTGTAGAAGGTGCAAACTAACAGTCCGACGGCTCAGTACCCGCGCCGGATCCCACCTGTCAGCTATGCATCTTCAGGCGCGGGGTTCGTCGCCAGCGCGGCGGCCGCGTCGGGCCCTTCTTCCAACAGGGCTTGGAATCCGGTCGAGTCCAGAATCGGTACGCCGAGCTGGACGGCCTTGTCGTACTTGGAGCCCGGCGAGTCGCCGACCACCACGAACGACGTCTTCTTCGACACCGAGCCGGCCACCTTGCCACCGCGCGACACGATCGCCTCGGTCGCCTCGTCGCGGCTGAATCCCTCGACCGTGCCGGTGACCACGATCGACAGCCCGGTCAGCGTCTGCTCGACGCTCGGGCCGATCCGCTCCTGGCGCAACTGCACGCCGGCGGCCTTCCACTTGTCCACGATCGCCTGGTGCCAGTCGATCTCGAACCACTCGATCACCGCGTGCGCGATGGTCGGGCCGACCCCCTCGATCTGGGACAGCTCCTCCTCCGAGGCGGACCGGATCGCGTCGATGTCGTCGTACGCCGCGGCGAGTGCGGCCGCCGCGGTCGGCCCGACGTGCCGAATCGACAGCGCGACGAGCCCGCGGGACAGCGGCTGGGTCTTCGCCTGCTCGAGGTTCGCGACCAGCTTCTGCGAGTTGGCCGACAGCGTCCCGGCCTTGGTGGTGAAGAAGGAACTGCTGGCCAGGTCTTCGTCGGTCAGCGCGAACAGGTCGCCCTCGTCGGCGATCAGCCCGCTGCTGATCAACGCGTCCGCGGCCTTGAAGCCGAGCACCTCGATGTCGAACGCGGACCGGCCGGCCAGGTGGAAGAGCCGCTCGCGCAACTGCGCCGGGCAGGACCGAGAGTTGGGGCAGCGGATGTCGATGTCCCCCTCCTTCATCGGCCGCAGCACGGTCCCGCAGGAGGGACACTCGGTCGGCATCACCCAGGGCGCCGCGTCGTCCGGGCGCAGCTCGATCACCGGGCCGAGGATCTCCGGGATCACGTCGCCCGCCTTGCGCAGCACGACGGTGTCGCCCGGGTAGACGCCCTTGCGCTCGACCTCCTTGGCGTTGTGGAGGGTGGCGAACTCCACCGTCGAGCCGGCCACCCGGACCGGTTCCATCACGCCGTACGGGGTGACGCGGCCGGTGCGGCCGACGTTGACCTCGATGGCGAGGAGCTTGGTGGTGACCTCCTCCGGCGGGTATTTGTACGCGATCGCCCAGCGCGGTGCGCTCGAGGTGGAGCCGAGCGCGCGCTGCAGGTCGACCTCGTCCACCTTGACCACGACGCCGTCGATCTCGTGGTCCACCGAGTGCCGGTTCTCGCCGTAGTACGCGATGAACTCGTTCACCTCGTCGAGCGTGCCGACCCGGCGGGCGCGGTCGCTGACCGGCAGCCCCCATGCCTTCAGCTGCTCGTACGCCGAGGACAACCGGCTGACGTGATATCCCTCCACCCGACCGAGACCGTGGACCACGAAGCGGAGCGGGCGGGTCGCGGAGACCCGGGGGTCCTTCTGCCGCAGGGATCCGGCGGCGCCGTTGCGCGGGTTGGAGAAGGGGTCCTTGCCGGCCTCGACGAGTTGCGCGTTCAGGTCGGCGAAGTCCTCGACCCGGAAGAACACCTCGCCGCGGACCTCGAGGAAGGTCGGCAGGTCGTCGCCTTCCAGCTGGTTCGGGATGCTCTTGATGGTCCGGACGTTCAGCGTGACGTCCTCACCGGTCCGGCCGTCGCCGCGGGTGGCGCCGGTGACCAGCCGGCCGTTCTCGTAGACCAGGTCGAGCGCGAGCCCGTCGACCTTGAGCTCGCAGAGGAAGCCGCTGTCGTGGATCTGCTTGACCGTGACTTCGCGCTCCAACCTCTTCGCCCAGGCATCCATCTGCTCGGCGGAGAACGCGTTCGCCAGGCTCTCCATCCGGGTCGGGTGGTCGACCGCGGTGAACAGCGTCGAGATCGGGATGCCGACCTTCTGCGTCGGGGAGTCCGGGGTTCGGAGCTCGGGGTACTCCTCCTCGATCCGTTGCAGCTCGTGCATCAGCTCGTCGAAGTCGGCGTCGGAGATGGTCGAGGCCGCCATGTAGTAGCGGAACCGGTGCTCCTCGATCTCCCGGCTCAGCTCGGCATGCCGCTCGCGCACCTTCGGCGGCGGGGCGGGCTGGTCAGCGGCGGTGGTGTCGGGGATCTCCGTACTCATGAGCAAAACCTACCGCCGCCCACCGACGATCTTCGGTACCTCGCTTGCGTCCGAAGAACCGACGGTCCTGACCCTCAGTTGTTCGGACGCGAGGATTCAGCGCTGGAAGAACTCGGTGAGCACCGGAGCGAGCGCAGTGGGTGACACGTTGTGGGACTTTGCGATCATGCCTAGGCGTCGAACAGCCGGCGCGTTCTTTCGACAGTCAGGCCTGGGCGGTTTCGGCGATGAACTCGGCGGTGCGGCGGAGCACTTCCAGACGGGACCGGGCGTCGGCGGGTGACGGGGCTCCGGCGAGGCCGCAGGCTGGGGTGATCACCACATCGGCCAGGCTCGATTGCGACAGACCGATCTCGTGCCAGCGGCGGGTCAGTGGCTCGGCTGCCTTCTCCGGGTGCGGGATCGGCCCGGTGGTCGGCACCACGCCTGCGTAGAGAGTGACACCGTCCTCTACCGCCAGGGCGATCTGCTCCCAGGCCTGCTCTGTGAGGAGCCCCAGGTCTACAGCCACTCCCTGAGCTCCGGCCTTCCGGAACACCTCTATAGGAGGCCTGGCCGCGCAGCAGTGCACCAGAGTGATCGCCGGCGCTACAGACTCGACTGCTCGGCTGAGGAGGTCCACAGCACCCGGTCCGTCGACGGAGCGGTGCTTGCCCCACCCGCTGGCCGTCGGGACAGCCCCAGCCAGGACTGCGGGCAACCCCGGCTCATCCAGTTGTACGACGAGCTCAGCCCCGGGGATACGTCGCCGTACTTCTGCGGCGTGTTCCTGGAGCGCATGGGCCAAGGCCTCCGCCAAGTCGCGCCGGGCTCCGTAGTCAGCGAGCACCTTGTCGCCGCGAGGTAGTTCGACTGTGGCAGCGAGTGTCCAGGGCCCGGTGACCTGCAGCTTCAGCGGGCCGGTGTATCCGTCGGCAAGCTCTTCCAGGACGTCCAGGTCCTGCAGGAGACGCGACCGCGCCCGGCGCTGGTCCAGGCTCGCCCGCGGGTCGCTGCCGCCGGTCAACCGCCAACCTGCGGGCTGCAGGTCCATCGCCAGCTGTGTCACCAGACCCGCTGCCCGGCTCACCATGTCGCCGTATGGGCGGGCCGGTAGCTCTGGGAGGAACGGAATGCTGACGGTGTCCAGAACCGCCCGCACCCACTCGTGCATGTCCTCGCCGGGCAGCGATCCCATTCCGGTGGTCGCCGCTGGGCCGAAAGGACTGCTCACGGGTGGTTCCTGTTCCGCTGGAGGTACCGGGTCACCCGGCCGGGCGTCCTGGTGGCGATCGCGGTGCAGCGCTCGCAGGTGTGCTTTGGGCGGAGCACGGGTCAGACCTTCTGGGTTGCGCGCTCGACCGTGTCGATGGTGGCTGAGCCGATCACGCGCGTGCCGTCGTACAGGACGACCGCCTGGCCGGGGGCGACCGCGTCCGCCGGCTCGTCGAACTCGACGAAGACCTTGCCTTCCTCGAGCCGCGCAGTGACCGCGATCTCCTCGCCGTGCGCGCGGAGCTGGGCCTTGGCCTGGATGGTCTCGGTCGGGGCCGCGCCGCACCAGCGTGGGTTGGACGCCGTCAGCCGCTCGACCGCGAGCTCCGCGCGGGACCCGACCGTGACGGTCCGCTCCACCGGGGAGATGTCGAGGACGAAGCGGGGCTTGCCGTCGGCGGCCGGAGTACCGATCTTCAGGCCCTTGCGCTGGCCGACGGTGAAGCCGTGGGTGCCCATGTGCTCGCCGAGCTTGTTGCCCTGGGCGTCGACGATGTCCCCCGGCGCCTCGCCCAGCTGCTTGCCGAGGAAGCCCGCGGTGTTGCCGTCGGCAATGAAGCAGATGTCGTGGCTGTCCGGCTTGGCCGCCACCGCCAGGCCGCGACGCTCGGCCTCGGCCCGGATCTCGGTCTTGGGGGTGTCGCCGAGCGGGAAGAACGCGTGCTTCAGCTGCGCTTGCGTGAGCACGCCGAGCACGTACGACTGGTCCTTGGCCGGGTCCACCGCGCGGTGCAGCTCGCGACCGGACGGGGTCTCCACGATCTGCGCGTAGTGCCCGGTCGCGACCGCGTCGAAGTCCAGTGCCAGAGCGCGCTCGAGCACCGCGCTGAACTTGACCTTCTCGTTGCACCGCAGGCACGGGTTCGGCGTACGGCCGGCCGCATACTCCGCGACGAAGTCCTCGACCACGTCCGCGTGGAAGCGCTCGGCCAGGTCCCAGATGTAGAAGGGGATGCCGATCACGTCGGCGGCGCGGCGCGCGTCCCGGGAGTCCTCGATCGTGCAGCAGCCGCGGGCGCCACTGCGGTACGACTGCGGGTTCCGGCTCAGGGCGAGGTGGACGCCGACCACGTCGTGTCCGGCCTCGGCCATCCGCGCCGCCGCGACGGCGGAGTCGACCCCGCCGGACATGGCTGCGAGTACCCGCATCAGTTGTTCCTTCCCACGTTCTGCAATCCCGCGGACATCGCCCGCTCGACGACCGGCCCGATCGCGTCCAGTACGGCGTCCACGTCGGCCCGGGTGGACGTGTGCCCCAGGGTGAACCGGAGCGACCCGCGCGCCCGCTGGTCGTCGTACCCCATCGCCAGCAGCACGTGGCTCGGCTCGGCCACGCCGGCGTTGCACGCGGACCCGGTGGAGACCTCGATGCCGCGCGCGTCCAGCAGGAGCAGCAGCGAGTCGCCCTCGCAGTCCTTGAACGACAAGTGTGCGTTGGCGGGCAAACGGCCGACCGGGTCGCCGGACAGCTTCGCGCCCGGCACGGTGGTGGTGATCCCGTCGATCAAGTGGTCGCGCAGCTCGATCAGCCGCCGCGCCTCGTCGGCCTGGTGCTTGACCGCGTGCTCGATCGCGACGGCGAACCCGGCGGTCGCCGGGGTGTCGAGGGTGCCGGACCGTACGTCGCGCTCCTGTCCGCCGCCGTGCACGATCGGCACCAGCTTGGTCTCCTTGCGGACCACCAGCGCGCCGATCCCGTACGGACCGCCGACCTTGTGGGCGGAGATCGTCATCGCGTCGACGCCGAGGTCGGCGAAGTCCACCGGCACCTGCCCGACCGCCTGAACGGCGTCGGTGTGCACGGGGATCTCGTACGCCTTGGCGACCGCGGCGATCTCCTTGATCGGCTGGAGGGTGCCGACCTCGTTGTTGGCCATCATCAGCGTGACGAACGACACAGAGTCCGGGTCCTGCTCGATCGCCCGCCGGACGTCCTCGGGGTGCACCCGGCCGAGGTCGTCGACCGGCAACCACTCGATCTCGGCGCCCTCGTGCTGCGCGAGCCAGACGGCGGGATCCAGTACGGCGTGGTGCTCGATGCCGCTCAGCAGGATCCGGCGGCGGCGCGGGTCCTCCTTCAGCCGGGCCCACCACAGGCCCTTCAGCGCCAGGTTGTCCGCCTCGGTGCCGCCGGAGGTGAACACCACCTCGCTGGGCTGGGCGTTCAGCGCCTCGGCGATGGTCTCCCGCGACTCCTCGACCGTACGCCGCGCCGCCCGGCCGGAACCGTGCAGGGAAGAGGCGTTGCCGGTGCGCCCGAGGTGGGAGGCCATCGCCTCGATGGCCGCGGGCAGCATCGGAGTCGTCGCGGCGTGGTCGAGGTAGACCGTGCGACGAGCGGGAGGAGTCATAACACCCTCAAGGGTAAGTCCGCCCCCCATGTTCCCGCCCCGCCGCCCCGGTCCGCGGACCTCCAGCCCATCAATGGCAGCCACCTCCGCACTCGCCGAGCGCGCCCCCAACCGCGGACCAGGCCGTTTGATGGCCTGGGGGTTCGGTCTAGCGGATCTGGTCGAGCCAGGGATGGTCCGGGTGCAGGTGGTGGACCATGTCGGCCAGCCAGGTGCGCCGGGCCGCCGAGAGCAGCGGCAGGGTGTTGGCGAGGTCCTGGCGGTCCTTGGGCCGGTCTGCCTTGGCCTTGTAGCAGATGGCCATCTCCGGGTTGAGGTACCGGATGCCGTCGTCGGCGATCCAGGTGACCTCGTCCAGGTCGAAGTCGAGGCTCGGGTCGCGCCGGAACACCCAGCGCCCGTCGCGATCGGGGTTCAGTACGACGTCGTACCGCCAGGGCGCGAGGGCGTGCTCCCGGATCCAGACCTGGTCGGCGGTGTCCGGGACGTCCGGCTTCTCCACCGACAGCGGGTGGATCCCGGCGCTTCCGGCCGACCAGACGTGGTACCGGCCCTTCGAGTGCTCCACCAGTCGCGGCACGTTCTTCCGCCAGAAGGACACGTCCAGGTCGTCGTGCGGCCGGGATACCCCGGTGAACGCCTCGATCGACCAGCCGCCGGCGATCCACCAGGGCAGGCCGAGTCCGCCGAAGAACTCCTTCGCCTCCGCCCGGGTGGCCGGCAGGACCGGACCGTAGAGCCGCTGGAACTCCAACTCCTCCGGTTCCAGCCCGTCCTCGTACCAGTACCGCCGCTCGCTGCCCATCCTCGGATCCTCACATCGCCGGCCGAGGGTGGCCAGCCGATTAGCCGCCGGGCGGGGCGATCGGCTTCGTCCGACCGGACGGATTCACGCCCAGTCCTCGTCCGCGGGGACGAATACTGTCTCCCGCGCCGGTCCTACGGTTCGGGAATGGCGACCCTGAGCGAGATCCAGAAGTGGCTGGACGACCGGCTGGCGACGTTGCTGGCGGAGTACGAGGTGCCCGGCGCCGCGGTCGCGGTGTCATGGCGCGGTGAGGTGATCGACGCGGCGGCCGGCGTGCTCAGCAAGGCGACCGGTGTCGAGGCCACGGCCGACTCCCTGTTCCAGGTCGGCTCGATCACGAAGGTGTGGACGACCACGCTGGTGATGCAGCTGGTCGACGAGGGCCTGGTCGACCTGGACGCACCGGTCCGCGACTACGTGCCGGGCTTCGTGATTGACGACGAGGCTGCCGCCGCGGCGATCACCGTGCGGCAGCTGCTGTGCCACACATCCGGTTTCGAGGGCGACATCTTCACCGACACGGGCAACGGCGACGACTGCGTCGAGAAGTACGTCGCGCAGCTCGCGGGGGTGACCCAGCTCTACCCGCCGGGCGAGATGTTCTCCTACAACAACGCCGCCTTCTCCGTGCTGGGACGGCTGGTCGAGCTGGTGCGGGGCAAGCCGTACGCCACCTGCCTGCGGGAGTTCGTCTTCACCCCGCTCGGCCTGACCCATGTGGCCAACGACGCGAACGAGGCGATCCTGCACCGCGCCGCCGTCGGTCACATCCGCCCGGAGCCGGACGCAGACCCGGTCCCGGCGCCGGTGTGGTCGCTGATGCGGTCGATGGCTCCGGCCGGCGCGATGCTCGCGATGCGTCCCCGGGACCTGCTCGCGTTCGCCCAGCTGCACCTCGACGGCGGCAAGGCCCCGGACGGTACTGCGGTGGTCGGATCCGACAGCGTCAAGGCGATGCAGGACCGCCAGGTCGAGCTGCCGCCGCTGGGGATGATGGGCAACGCCTGGGGGCTCGGCTGGGAGATCTTCGACTGGCAGGGCAGCACAGTGATCGGCCATGACGGCGGCACCATCGGCCAGGGCGCCTTCCTCCGGGTGGTGCCCGAGTACGGGCTCGCGGTCACCCTGCTGACCAACGGCGGCACCATGATCGGCCTCTACCAGCAGGTCGTCGGACATGTGCTGCGCGAGCTGATCGGGCTGGAACTGCCGCCGCTGCC
The DNA here is from genome assembly GCF_004345365.1 of Kribbella sp. VKM Ac-2568. Taxonomy (GTDB): domain Bacteria; phylum Actinomycetota; class Actinomycetes; order Propionibacteriales; family Kribbellaceae; genus Kribbella; species Kribbella orskensis. The sequence continues at coordinate 47,941 of NZ_SLVF01000012.1, read as the reverse complement.
CACCCCGCCGGCCGACCGCGCGCCGCTGGACGACGTCACCCGGTACGTCGGAACGTACAGCTGCGACGTAGCCGACATCACCGTCAGCCAGGACGACGACGGCCGGGTCTGGCTCGACCACACTCCCAAGGGCGAGATCGCCGAGCTCGGCGGCAAGCCGGATCCGGTCGAGCTGGTCCGGCTCGACGGCGACACGCTGATCACGCTCGAGCCGCAGCAGGGATTCCACCAGCCGCAGGCCTTCATCGGCGACGACGGCAGCGGCCGGGCCCTCTACCTCCACAGCGGCCGCGCGATGCGCCGCGCGCAGTCCTGACGGCACCGAATCCCCTCGGAGGCACCACCATGCGATCTCCACAGACCCTTGTCCTGGCCGGGGCCCTCGCGCTCGGACTCGTCCTGACCGCGTGCGACTCGGGCTCGGGCTCGAGCGCCGCGGTCGGCGACTCCGGCAAGTTCGCCGAGGGCCAGACCTTCACGATGGCGATCAGCGCCGACCCCGGCAATCTCGATCCGCACTTCACCTCGTTGTCGGTCACCCAGCAGGTCGATGCGTTCATGTACGACTCCCTGATCAGCCTCGACCCGGCCGGGAAGATGGTGCCCGGCCTGGCGGAGAAGTGGGAGAGCACGACCACCAAGGCGACGTACACGCTGCGCAAAGGGGTGACGTGCGCCGACGGTACGCCGCTGACCGCGACCACCGTCGCGGCGAACATCAGCTTCGTCGGCGACCCGGCGAACAAGTCGAGCCGGATCGGCGTCTTCGTCCCGCCCGGCGCCAAGGCGACTGCCGACGACGCGGCCGGCACGGTGACTGTGACGGTGCCCGCGCCGGACGCCTTCCTGGACCGCAACGTCGGCGGTCTGCACATCGTCTGCGACAAGGGCATGAAGGACCGCAACCTGCTCAAGCAGGCGGGTGACGGGACGGGCATGTTCACCATGACCGAGGCCGTCCCCGGCGACCACTACACGATGGAGCGCCGCAAGGACTACGCCTGGGGTCCGGGCGACTGGAAGACCGACCAGCAAGGACTGCCGGACAAGGTGGTGCTCAAGGTGGTCAGCAACGAGACGACCGCGGCGAACCTGCTGCTGTCCGGGCAGATCAACCTGACCGCGATCGCCGGGCCCGACAAGCAGCGCCTGGCGGCCCAGAAACTCTTCCAGCGTGAGGCTTCCACTCCCCTGGGCGAACTCTGGTTCAACCAGAAGGCCGGCCTGCCGACCGCGGACCCCGCGCTGCGAAAGGCACTCACGCAGGCACTGGACCTGACCCAGCTCGGCAAGGTGATCACCGGTGGAACGGGCAAGCCCGCGACCGGACTGGTCGCCCCCGGGATGGGGCCCTGTACGGAGGACACGGTGACCGGCAATCTGCCTCCGCACGACCTCGCGGCGGCCAAGTCGGCCCTGGACGCGGCGGGCTGGAAGGCCGGTACCGGTGGCGTCCGGGCCAAGGACGGCGCGAAGCTGTCGCTGATCTTCTACTACCCGACCAGCCTCGGTCCGACCCTGCAGAGCGGAGCGGAACTGGTGCAGAAGGCCTGGAGCGACCTGGGCGTCGAGGTGAGTTTGAAGGCGGTCTCCACCGCTGAGATCGGCACCGTGATCCTGGCCGGCCAGGGCACCTGGCACGCCGTGCTGATCCCGCTGACCGTAACCCTGCCGAGCCAACTGGTGCCCTTCCTGTCCGGAGCGACGCCGCCGAACGGCAACAACTTCGCAGCGATCAAGAACCCGGCGTACACCGCGGCCGTCCAGAAGGCCTCGTCCGTCGTCGGTACGGACGGGTGCCCGGACTGGGCCGCGGCGGAGAAGGCGGTGGTGACCGCGCAGGACATCGTGCCCTTCGTCGACTCGACCGTCCCCGCCTTCGCCAAGGGGGCGACCTTCGAGCTCAGCTCGGGCAGCGTCGCTCCGGGGTCCCTGCGGATGCTCGGCTAGGCGCCCGTGCTACCAGCGACGAAGGACGGAGGAGTCGGCCGGTGACGATCTCGAGCTCGCAACTGAGGACGACCGGCGGCATGGCGACCTGGAGCACCCACCCGTGGGTCCGGTTCGGCAGCCGCCGGCTGGCGCGGCTGGTGATCTCGCTGCTGGCCCTGGTGACGGCGTCGTTCCTGATGATCCACCTGATCCCGGGCGACCCGGTCAGGAGCGCCCTGGGGCCGGCCGCCAGCCAGAGCCTCGTCGAGGCGCGACGCGAGTCGCTCGGGCTTAACGATCCGCTGTGGGTGCAGTACTGGCACTTCCTCCGCAGCCTGGTCACCGGCGACCTCGGTACGTCGATCACGACGGGGCTCCCGGTCTCCGACGTGATCGGCGACCGGCTCCCAGCGACCGTGCAGCTCGCGGTGGCCGCCTTCGTCCTCGCCGTGCTGGTGTCGGTCCCGACCGGCCTGGTGATGGGCGTCCTGACTCGCGGCGGTCGCCGGCCTCGGGCGGAGCTGAGCTTCACCTCGGTCAGCGTGGTGCTGGCCGCGATCCCGGAGTTCCTGCTCGCCGTCGGGCTGGTGTACCTGTTCGCGGTGAAGCTCGCCTGGCTTCCGGTCGCGGGCCGCAGTACGCCGGCGTCGTACGTCCTGCCGGTTCTCGCCCTGGCCATCGGCCCGGCCGCCGTGCTGGCCAGGATCTGCCGGGTCGAGCTGCTGTCCGTGCTGCAGACCGACTACCTGCGCACGGCCCGGGCCAAACGGTTGCCAGCGGCCACCATCTATCTGCGGCACGCGCTTCCGAACGCGGTGACCGCGACGATCACCCTGGGCGGTCTGCTGCTGGGTGGGATGGTCGCCGGCACGGTCCTGGTGGAGAACGTCTTCGGCTGGCCGGGGCTGGGCAGCACGATCGTCTCCTCGATCCTTTCCAAGGACTACCCGCTCGTCCAAGGTGTCGTGCTCGTCTACGGGATCGGGGTGCTGTTGGTGAACCTGGTCGTCGACGTCGCGCTGGCGCTGCTCGATCCGCGCTCGACGATCCGGGAGAGCTGATCGAATGGCGACCAGAACAAAGAGTGGCCGGCATGGCTGGGCCGCCGTGATCCGAACACCGCTCGGCCTCAGTGCGGGACTGCTGTTGCTCCTGGTCCTCCTGCTGGCGGTCTTCGCGCCGGTGCTGTGGTCCCACCAGGCGAGCGCTATCGACACCGACCACCTGCTGGAGGGACCCTCGGCGAGCCACTGGCTGGGCACCGACAACCTCGGCCGCGACATCTTCTACCGCGTCCTGGTGGCCACCCGCCAGTCGATCGCGCTGGCCTTGCTGGCGACCGCGATCGCCGTCGTGACCGGCCTGCTCCTCGGTACTGCGCCCGCCGTGCTCGGGCGACGTGCGGGACGGCTGGTGACGGCGGTCGTCAATGTGGCGGTGGCCTTCCCCGGTCTCCTGCTGGCGCTGTTCTTCGCCGTGATCTTCGGCGTCGGCGCGAAGGGCGCCGTACTGGCGATCGGCTTCGCCGGTGCGCCGGCCTTCGCGCGGCTCACCCAGACCCTGGTCGCCGGAGTGGCGGCCCGCGACTTCGTGGCCGCGGCACGGATCGCCGGCGCCGGCCGGATCCGGCTGCTGGTCCGGCACATCCTGCCGAACATCTCCGAGCCGCTGGTGGTGAACGCGACCATCGGCGCGGGTGGTGCCCTGCTGGCCTTCGCGGGCTTGTCCTTCCTGGGGCTCGGTGTCCAGCCTCCGGCGTACGACTGGGGCCGGCTGATGGGTGAGAGCCTCAACAGCATCTACGTGCACCCGGCGGCCGCACTCGCACCAGGAGTCGCCGTGGTGATCTCCGGGTTGGCGTTCAACCTCTTCGGTGAGGCCGTGGCGAAGGGGCTGGGGGTGGAGTCCATCGGCGTGACCCGCTACCGCCGCTGCTCGGAGGACTCCGCGCAGCCCGAGGCGCCGACCTCGCAGTACGTCGTCGAGGACGTGGTGCTGTCGGTGCGGGACCTGCGGGTCACCTTCCTAGGACCGGACGGCCCGATCACTCCGGTTCGCGGTGTGAGCTTCACGATCGGCCATGGCGAGGCCGTCGGGGTCGTCGGCGAGTCCGGCTCGGGCAAGAGCCTGACCGCGCTCGCGGTGGCGCAACTGATCGAACCTCCCGGCCAGGTCAGCGCGGAACGACTCGACTACCTCCGGGAACCGCTGCTCGACACCCCCGACGCCGACCGCCGCCAACTGCTCGGTACGTCGTTCGCGATGGTCTTCCAGGATCCGACGACCTCGTTCAACCCGACCAAGCGGATCGGCGCCCAACTGGCAGAGGGGGCTCGCGAACACCAGGGGCTGACCCGCCAGCAGGCGACGACCCGGGCGATCGACCGGCTGCGGGCAGTCCGGGTGCCGGCCGCGGAACGCCGGGCCGGGCAGTACCCGCACGAGTTCTCCGGCGGGATGCGGCAGCGAGCGATGATCGGGATGGGCCTGATGGGAGAACCCGCGCTGATCGTCGCCGACGAACCGACCACCGCGCTCGACGTCACCGTGCAGCGCCAGGTGCTGCGGTTGCTGGAGTCGATCCGGACCGAGGACGGGGTCGCGTTGCTGCTGATCAGTCACGACATCACCGTGATCGGACAGGTCTGCGACAGAGTGCTGGTGATGTACGCCGGACGCATCGTTGAGGACCTCCCGGCGACCGCCCTGGCCACTGGGGCCCGGCATCCGTACACGCGCGCGCTGCTGGCCGCAGTACCGGATCTCGACACCGACCTCGAGCAACCGCTCGCGGTGATCCCGGGGCGTCCGGTGGATCCAGGGCGGCTGCCGTCCGGCTGCGCGTTCGCGGCGCGATGCGAGTTCGCCGACGACCGGTGCCGCACGGAGGACCCTGAGTTGGAGACTCAACTGGACGAAGGCCACCGGGTCGCCTGCTGGCACCCCCAGGTGGTCGAGCTCGGATGGCCGATACGAATGGGACAGCGATGAGTGAACTCACATTCGAGCAGGTGACTGTGCGGTTCGGCACGGGCAGCCGCGCGCTGACAGCGGTCGACTCGGTGGATCTCACCGTCCCTTCGGGGCAAGTGGTCGGGCTGGTCGGCGAGTCGGGCTCCGGCAAGTCCACGCTGGCCCGGGCTGCGGTAGGGCTGACCGAGCTCGCCGGCGGGCAGATCCTGCTGGACGGCGTACCGCTGCAGCACCGCAGCCGGGGACCTCGCCCGCTGCAGCTCGTGTTCCAGGATCCCTACTCGTCGCTCGATCCCCGGATGACGATCGGCAACTCGATCGCCGAGGCGGTGCCGAGGTCGGCGGACTACTCGCGGGCCGGCGAGGTGGCTCGGCTGCTCGAGCTCGTCGACCTCGACCCGGAGCGCGCCTCGGCATACCCCGCGGCGCTGTCTGGTGGCCAACGGCAACGAGTCGCGCTGGCCCGGGCGCTGGCCGGGCGGCCCGAGGTGATCCTGGCCGACGAGATCACCTCGGCCCTGGACGTGTCCGTCCAGGGCACCGTGCTGAACCTGGTGCGCGACCTGCAGCGGCAGCTTCACCTGTCGATGCTGTTCATCTCGCACAACCTCGCGGTGGTTCGCTACGTCAGTGACTACATCGCCGTCATGTATCTGGGCCGGATCGTGGAGTTCGGTCCCGCCGCCGAGCTGCTCGGCGACCCGCAACATCCCTACACCCGCGAGCTGCTCGCCGCCGCACCCCGGCGCGGCGCCCTGGCCCTGGACGTCGAGGAACTCGATCCGGCGCTGCGAGCCGTCGCGGACGCCGAACCGGCCGACCCGCACCACCCACCGCCCGGTTGCCGTTTCCATCCGCGGTGCCCGATCGGCCCGCTGGTCCGGCCCGATCGCGAACTGTGCCAGACCGTGGACCCCACCCCCGACGCCGGAAGACACCGGCACCACACCGCCTGCCACTACGCGGCGGCCGCGCTCCAAGCGGTTGATCTCGTCCAGTGAGCCCGCTCTTTCCCGAGGAGGAGTCGTCGTGACCCGACGCCCGCGCATCGAAGACCTGACCGAGTTCGCAGTACCGCAGCAGCCCGCCCTGTCGCCCGACGGCAGCCAGCTGGTCTACGTACTGCGAACCAGCGACCTGGAGGCCGATCGGGCCGAGCACGCCCTGTGGCGCGTCGCGTCGACCGGTGGCGAGGCCCGGCAACTCACCCGTGGCAACGCCGACCTGTCGCCTGCCTGGTCGCCCGACGGATCGCGGATCGCCTTCCTCCGCGCCCAGGACGGGCCGGCGCAGGTATGGGTGCTTCCGGTCGACGGAGGCGAGCCCGAGCAGCTGACCACGCTGCCTCTCGGGGCCGGCGCTCCGACCTGGAGTCCGGACGGCGACCGGATCACCTTCAGCTCGGCGGTCGACATCGTCGCCGCAGCGGAGGAGGACGACGAGGCCCGCACCAAGCGGGCGAGTGCGCCGATCGTGACCGAGCGCCTCGACTACCAGGCCGACGGCGCGGGGCTGTTGCGCACCATCCGCAAGCACGTCCACGTTCTCGAGGTCTCGTCGAAGAAGGTCCTGCAGGTGACCGACGGCGACTGGCACGCGGGCGATCCGGCCTGGTCCCCCGACAGCAAGAAGCTCGCCTTCGGCGCGGGCACGGCTCCCGACGCCGACCTGCGGCCCACCGCTCCGGCGTACGTGCTGGACGTCTCGAACGAGAAGGCAACCCCGCAGCTCGTCGGTCTAGCCGAAGGTCTGGCCGGGCCGATGCTCTGGACCGCGGACGGCGAAGCCCTGCTCGTCGTCGGCAACCTTGACGGCCCGGTCGGCCATGCCCGGCTCTTGCGGCTTCCACTGGATGGCGGCGAACTCGTCGACCTGGCGGCTTCACTCGACCGCAACGTGATGCCCGGCGGCCCGGGGTACCCGGGTGCTCTTCCGCTGCTCGTCGACGACGGCGCGACCGTCTTGTTCTGCGTCCGCGACCGCGGCTGCTCCCACCTGTACTCCGTACCGACCGCCGGCGGCGCGCCTCAGCACGTGCTCGGCGAGCCTGGCCAGAACGTCTCCGGGCTCTCGGTCGCCAACGGCAACGCGGCCGTGGTGCTGAACACCGCCACGTCGTACGGGGAGATCGTGGCCGTCGACCTGAGCTCGGGCGCGACGCAAACTCTGACCACGCACGGCGCCGATGTCGCCGAGGTCTTCCCGCGGGTGGAGCGCGAGTTCACCATTTCGGACGGCACCAAGGTGTCCGGCTGGCTGGTCCGCGATCCCGAGGCCGCCCAGCCGCAGCCGCTGCTCCTCGACGTGCACGGCGGTCCGCACAACGCGTGGAACGGCGCCGCCGACGAGGCCCACCTCTACCACCAGGAACTCGTTGCCCGCGGCTGGGCGGTGCTGCTGATGAACCCGCGCGGCAGCGACGGGTACGGCGAGGAGTTCTTCAACGCCGCGCTGGGCAACTGGGGTACGGCCGATGCCAAGGACTTCCTCGAGCCGCTGGACGAACTCGTGGCCGAGGGCCTCGCGGATCCGAAGCGCCTCGCGGTCGCCGGCTACAGCTACGGCGGCTTCATGACGTGTTACCTGACCAGCCGGGACAACAGGTTCGCGGCGGCTGTGACCGGCGGCGTCGTCAGCGATCTGACCAGCATGTCGGGCACCTCCGACAGCGGCCATTTCCTCAGCGCCTACGAGCTCGGCGATCAGCGCGACCGGTTCGACGAGATGTCACCGCTGAGCAAGGTCGATCAGGTGAAGACGCCGACGCTGATCCTGCAGGGCGCCGCGGACGTCCGCTGCCCGATCGGCCAGGCGGAGCAGTGGCACACCGCGCTGCGCGAACAGGGCGTCGCCGCGCAGCTCGTGCTCTACCCCGAGGCTGACCACCTGTTCATCATCCAGGGCCGTCCGTCGCACCGGCTCGACTTCAACCGCCGGATCCTCGGCTGGGTCGAGCAGTACGCCGGCGACGCGGCCGGTCCGCGGCGGCCGCGGATCGACGCGGAGCACTGGCAACGCCGCCTCACCGCGCTCGCCGCGCGGCACCGGGTTCCGGGTGCGACCCTCGGGATCCTGCGAGTGCGGCCGGGCTTGGCGGACGAACTCGTCGAGGCAGCGACCGGCGTACTGAACAAGGACACCGGGGTCGAGGTCACCACGGACTCGCTGTTCCAGATCGGGTCGATGACAAAGGTGTGGACGGCGACTCTCGCCCTGCAACTCGTGGACGAGGGACTGCTGGACCTCGACGCCCCGATCTCCGTCGTACTGCCTGAGCTGACGCTGCGCGAGCCCGATGTCGCCAAGCAGGTGACCATGCGGCACCTGCTCACCCACACGAGTGGGATCGACGGCGACGTCTTCACCGACACCGGGCGGGGTGACGACTGCCTGGAGAAGTACGTCGACCTGCTGGCCGAGGTGGCGCAGAACCACCCGCTCGGCGCGACCTGGTCGTACTGCAACTCCGGCTTCTCACTGGCCGGCCGGGTGATCGAGAAGCTGACCGGAAAGACCTGGGACCAGGCGCTGCGGGAGCGCCTCTACAAGCCACTCGGACTCGAGCACACCGTGACTTTGCCCGAGGAGGCCCTGCTGTACCGCGCGGCCGTGGGTCACGTGAGCGAGGGCGGGGCCGAGCCGAAACCGGCGCCGGTATGGGGACTCCCCCGCGCCCTCGGGCCGGCCGGGCTGGTCACGTCGACGGTGGCTGACGCCCTCGCCTTCGCCCGGATGCACCTGGCCGGTGGCCTGGCCGCGGACGGCACTCGCGTGCTCAGCGAGGAGTCGGTGGCCTCGATGGCCGACAAGCACGCGGACCTGCCAGACAAGTACTCACTGGGTGACTCGTGGGGCCTCGGCTGGATCCGCTTCGGCTGGGACGGCCACCGGCTGATCGGCCACGACGGCAACACCATCGGCCAGGCCGCGTTCCTTCGGGTGCTGCCGGACCAGGGTCTTGCCGTCACGCTGCTCACCAACGGCGGCAACGCCAGGGATCTGTACCAGGACCTGTACCGCGAGATCTTCGCGGAACTGGCCGACGTGGCAATGCCCGCGCCGCTGGCGGCGCCGGCCGAGCCGCCGACTGTCGACGTACAGCGTCATGTCGGCCGATACGACCGGGCCAGCGTCATGGGCGAGGTCCTGGTGCGAGACGGGCAGGCAGTCCTGCGGCAGACGGTGACCGGCCCGCTGGCCGAGTTGATGCCCGACCCGACGCACGAGTTCGTGATGGTGCCGGTGGACGAGACCGGCGACCTGTTCGTCGTCCGTGAGCCGGAAGCGCTGACCTGGAGCCCGGTGACCTTCTACTCGCTGCCGACCGGTGAGAAGTACCTGCACTTCGGTGTCCGGGCCACTCCGAAAGTTGGTTGAGATGGGTAACGAAACGTCGGCGCCGCGGGACGCGCCGCCCGCGTCGCCGGGTGAGTCGGTGGCTGCTTTGTTGGCTGGGTTGTTGGCTGATCTGGAGGCGCTGGTGACTTGTGAGTCACCGTCGGCGGATCTGGCAGCGGTGGCTCGTAGCGCCGATGTGGTGGCGGCGGTCGGGACGCGTCGGCTCGGGTTCGCCCCGGAGCGGGTGGTCCTCGATGGGCGGTCCCACCTCCGCTGGCGGTTCGGCAGCGGCGCGAACCGCGTGCTGCTGCTCGGCCACCACGACACCGTCTGGCCGACCGGCTCACTGGCGACACATCCGTTCGGTGTCGACGACGGTGTCCTTCGTGGACCGGGCTGCTTCGACATGAAGGCCGGTGTAGTGATCGCCTTCCACGCGGTGGCGGCCCTGGCCGACCCATCCGGTGTCGCGATCCTCGTCACGGGCGACGAGGAACTTGGCTCGCCGTCCTCCCGCGGACTCATCGAGGCGGAGGCGGTGGGCTGTGCGGCCGCCCTCGTCCTCGAGGCGTCGGCCGACGGGGGCGCGCTGAAGACCGAACGCAAGGGGATCTCGCTCTACCAGGTCACCGTGCGAGGTCGTGCGTCGCACGCGGGCCTGGAACCGGACCTCGGCGTGAACGCGTCCATCGAGGCCGCTCACCAGGTGCTCGCGGTCAGCCAACTGGGCGACGCGGGTCGCGGGACCACTGTGACACCGACCGTTCTCGAGTCCGGTACTACGACGAACACGGTCCCCGCCGCGGCTACCTTCGCGGTCGAAGTCCGGGTCCGGGATACCGAGGAACAGGATCGCGTCCATGCCGCGATGCTCGCGCTGCGACCGGTACTGGCCGGGGCCGAGCTCGAGATCACCGGCGGACCCAACCGGCCGCCGTTGGAGCGGAGCTCGTCTGCGGACCTGTACCAGCGTGCGGCTGAGCTCGCAGTCGAGCTTGGTTTCGAGCCGCTGGACGAGGCTGCCGTCGGAGGAGCGTCGGACGGCAACTTCACCGCCGGGATCGGTACGCCGACGCTGGACGGACTGGGCGCCGTCGGTGGCGGCGCCCATGCCGACAACGAACACGTCCTGGTGGCAGAACTCCCTCGCCGCACGGCGCTGCTCACCGCCCTCATCACCGACCTCCTCGCGGACGACCAGGTGAGCGAGCGGGCGACAGTTGATGCGGACAGATCATGACTGCCTCCGACAAGCTGACCAAGGTCGGCCCGCTGACCGATCTGACCAATCTGGCCATCTCTCCCGACCTGACCGACGCCCCCGACCTGACCGGGCTGACCGGGTTGGCCGATGCGGTGGCCGATGGGGTGACGCCGGCGTCCGACGGGTTGCAGTCGGCGCTGGATCTCGCCGTGCGTTCCGCGGAGGCTGCTGCGGCGGCGGCCGGAGTACAGGTTCGTGAACTGAAGGCCCTCGATGAGCTGGATGCCGTTTATCGGTTGTATGACGGCATCTGGCGACCGGACCCGAAGAATCCGCCGGTGACGACCGAGTTGCTCCGGGCCCTCACCAAGGCCGGCAACTATGTCGCCGGCGCGTATGACGGAGACGAGCTCGTCGGCGCCTGTGTCGGCTTCTTCGCGCCACCCTCGGAGGGTGCCTTGCACAGTCACGTCGCGGGGGTATCCGGCCAGGCGCGCGGCCGGAGCGTGGGCTTCGCGCTCAAGATCCACCAACGGGCGTGGGCGATGCTGCGGGGCGTCGCCGTCGTGGCGTGGACCTTCGACCCGCTGGTCCGGCGCAACGCGTACTTCAACATCGTCAAGCTCGCCGCCCGGCCCACGGAGTACCTGACGAACTTCTACGGCGATATGCGCGACGGCATCAACAGCGGCGGCGACACCGACCGCCTGCTGGTCCGCTGGGAACTCGGCACCCCTGCGGTCGCCGCGGCCTCGGTCGGCGAACCCGTCGCAGTGGATGCGGAACTGGAGTTGGCGCGCGGCGCGGTCATCGCCCTCTCGTCCTCGCCCGATGGACGGCCCGTGCCCGGCAGCCTGGCCGGGGAGACCTTGCTGGTCGCGATTCCGCCGGACATCGAGGGCCTGCGCGGTACCGATCCCGAAGGTGCGCAGGCCTGGCGTACTGCGGTCCGCGAGGTGCTCGGCACGCTGATCGCCGAAGGAGCGCGGGTGACGGGCTTCGACCGGGCCGGCTGGTACTTGCTGACCAGGAACCACGACACAGCGAAGGGAACGACGCGATGAAGCTGACCGGGGTCGAACTGCGGCGGATCGAGATGCCACTGGTATCGCCCTTCCGGACCTCCTTCGGGACGGAGACCAGCAAGGACGCGTTGCTCGTCCGAGTGGTCACCAGCGACGCCGAGGGCTGGGGCGAATGCGTCGCGATGACGGACCCGCTCTACTCGTCCGAGTACGTCGACGCCGCCGCCGCCGTACTGCGTCGCTTCCTGGTGCCGACGGTCGCCTCGATCGAGCGGCTCGACGCCGCGGCGGTCGCGCCGGCGCTGGCGAAGTTCCACGGCCACCGGATGGCGAAGGCGGCGCTCGAGATGGGCGTGCTGGACGCCGAGTTGAGGGCCGAGGGGCGACCCCTGGCTCGGGAACTCGGGGCCGTGCGTGACCGGGTGCCGTGTGGCGTGTCGGTCGGGATCATGGACTCGGTCGACCGGCTGCTCGACGCCGTGGGCGGATATCTCGACGAGAGCTACGTCCGGATCAAGCTGAAGATCCAGCCCGGTTGGGATCTGGAGCCGGTTGCCGCGGTGCGCGAGCGGTTCGGCGACGAGGTGCTGCTGCAGGTGGACGCGAATACGGCGTACACGGTCGCCGATGCTCGGCACCTGGCTCGGCTGGACCCGTTCGACCTGCTGCTGATCGAGCAACCACTGGACGAGGAGGACCTACTCGGCCACGCGGAACTGGCTCGTCAGTTGAAGACGCCGGTCTGCCTGGACGAGTCGATCACGTCGGCTCGGGCTGCGGCTGCTGCGATCAGCCTGGGCGCGTGCTCGATCGTGAACGTGAAGCCCGGCCGGGTCGGCGGCTACCTGGAGGCGCGACGCATCCACGACGTCTGCGTGGCTCACGGCGTACCGGTGTGGTGTGGCGGGATGCTGGAGACCGGGCTAGGTCGCGCGGCCAACGTCGCACTGGCCGCGCTTCCCGGCTTCACGCTTCCCGGGGACACCTCGGGGTCCAACCGCTACTACCAGACCGACATCACGCCGCCGTTCACCCTCGTCGACGGCCACCTCCCCGTCCCCACCGCCCCTGGCATCGGCGTCGACCCCCTGCCCGACCAACTGGCCGCCGTCACCAAGTCGGTCGAGTGGCTGGCTCTCTGAGCCCTGTCCAGTTCAACCAACCGAAGGCCTGAGTTGGTCGGCGCGGACGAAGTACTCTTGGCTTCCGACTCTTAGCTTCGGAAGGTGCTGCCTTCTGTGAACGGACGTCCGCGGGCCAGTCTCGGCCGGGTGCTCGACGACCTGGGCGCGACGCTGCTCGAACTGGTGCGGGGCGACCCGGACCAGCCCGAGGAGCTGGGCGGCATCGTCATCTACGACTCGGTGGACGAGCCGGTGCTGACGCCGCACGCGCTCGTCCTGGGTGTGGGGTTGCAGGGTGGTGCGGAGATCGCCGACCTGCTCAGTGCCCTCGGCAAGCAGCAGGCTGCGGGGTTGGTGGTCCGCGCACCCATCCACCCGGACGAGACCATCGATGCCGCAGTGAAGGAGTCCGGCGTCGCGCTGATCGCCCTGACCCGGGGTGCGTCCTGGGCGCAGCTTGCCGCCCTGCTCCGTTCTCTGCTCGCCGAAGGCGACGTCGGGATCGACGGGCCGGAGTCCCTGGGCGGTATGCCGTCCGGCGACTTGTTCGCTTTGGCCAACGCCGTCGCCGCGTTGCTCGACGCACCCATCACGATCGAGGACCGCAGCTCCCGCATCCTCGCCTTCTCGGGCCGCCAGGACGAGGCCGACAGCGCCCGGGTGGAGACGATCCTCGGCCGCCGCGTCCCCGAGCGGTACTACCGCGCCCTCGCCGACCACGGCATCTTCCGCAAGCTCTACCGCACGGACGAGCCGGTGTTCGTCCGTCCCCTGATGGCCACCGAGAACGAGTTCACCATGCCGCGGGTGGCGGTGGCGGTCCGAGCCGGCGACGAGATCCTCGGCTCGATCTGGGCCGCGGTCCCCCAGCCGCTGAGCGACGAACGTGCCCAGGCCCTCCGCGATGCCGCCAAGCTCGTGGCCCTGCACCTGCTGCGCGTCCGGGCCGGTGCCGACGTCGAACGCCGGCTGCGCGCCGACCTCGTCAGTACTGCGCTCGAAGGTGGCGTCGGCGCCCGCGAAGCCCTCAACAGGCTCGGCCTCAGCGGCCAACCGGTCGTAGTACTGGCGCTGGCAGTCGTCGACGCCGCGCCTGACGATGCGACCTTCGGCGATCCGGGCCTGGCCACCGAACGCCAGCGGCTCGCCGACGCCTTCGCCATGCACCTGAGCGCCGTCCATCCCCGTACTGCGGCCGCCTTGGTCGGGGATGTCGCGTACGGCCTCATCCCGGTGCAACGCAACCGCACCGATGGCGAGGAACGTGCCGTCCGGATCGCGGCGGACTTCCTCGAACGCATCGGCGACCGCGTGACCGCCTCCATCGGCGTCGGCCCGGTCGCCCACGACGCCGGCGACCTCGCCCAAGCCCGCACCAGCGCCGACCGAGCCCTCCGAGTACTCCGAGCCGGCCGCAGCTCAGCCCGAGTCGCCCGCCTGGCTGACGTTCACGTCGAAGCTCTGGTCCTGGAACTCCGAGACCTGGTAGCAGCCCGAGGCGACGAGCCGACAGGTCCGGTAGCCCGCCTCTTCGAGTACGACGCCCGCCACAAGACCAACCTCATCGAGACCCTCCGAGCCTGGCTGGACGCCTTCGGCGACGTCATAGCCGCAGCCGCCGCCGTATACGTCCACCCCAACACCTTCCGCTACCGCCTCCGCCGCCTGGCCGAAGTAGGCGCCCTGGACCTGGACGACCCCGAAGCCCGCTTCGCCGCCATGCTCCAACTCCGAGTAGTAGCCCCACCACCCCCACGTCACCCCCACCCCTGATTCGCCAGCTGAGCAGGTAGTACACGAAGGACCGTGGACGGGTCAGCTTCCCTACTGCGGGGCCAACGGCCTTGCCCGGCTGTCCGGACAGGGGCGGCCCAAGAAATCATGTTCGCCCGTGATCGCCTCGTCCGGTACGGTCGCTGGATTGTTTTCACTGCTGGGAGCCTATGAGGTTCACGGGTGGCCTCCCCGGCAGTTCCCAGGCTGAGAGCAGGTTTCGTTATGGCATGTCGTATCAGTGAGCTCGTGCTCGGTTGCCGCGACCCTGAGGTGCTGGGGCGGTTCTGGTGCGAGGTTCTGGACTTTGTCGTGCTCGATCGTATGCACGACGGCTCGTTGGAGATCGGGCCGCGCGAAGGGTTCGGCGGTCCGCAGCCGACGATCATCCTCAGTCGCAGGGATGAGCCGGAGAAGGGGAAATCCCGGCTGCACATCGACGTCAACGCCACCGACCGCGATCAGGACGCCGAGCTCGAACGCCTTCTGGCGCTTGGTGCGCGTCCGGCCGACATCGGCCAGACAGGAGAGGAGCAGTGGCATGTCCTGGCCGACCCCGAAGGTAATGAGTTCTGCCTGCTCAAGGCCCGCCTGAACCCACTCTGATGCTCATCGGTCACGACACCCCGGCCAGCAGCAAGAGCCCCCCGGTGGTCTCTCGGCAGAACCAGACACCCACGCGCTGGGACGCTCCCGCGGCGGGTTGACCACGAAGATCCACCTGGCTTGTCAACAGAGCCAGAAGGTGCTGTCCCTGGTCCTGACCGCCGGGCAGCGCAGCGACGCGCCAAAATACGGAATCAACCGACTCCAACGCCACCGGGCCGTCGCCACCAGATACGACAGACTCGCCGTCCGATACGAAGCCGTCCTCCACATCGCCGTCATCAACGACTGGCTCCCGATCTCACTTTGCGACAGGCCCTAGGTGGCCGCGGGCGCCGGAAATCGCTCTGAACGGGCGAGCGGCGTACGGAACAACAGGAGGTACTGCGTTCTCTCCCCGCCTCAACCGCCTCGGTGAGCATGGAGATTGACGTTGCGAGCGACCTCTTCCTGCCGTTCGGTACAGCCGGGCCGGAGCAGACAACCGGGGGTGGACTTCTGTCAGGTGAGCCGGGCGCCTGACCTCCTCATGTCAGGCAGGCGGACCGTGCGTGGGGGATGACAAAGTGCAGCCCGGCTCGTGGGGGGTGCGAGCCGGGCTGCGGGGAAGCGAGTCAGGGTGGGGGGTGCCTGGCTCGCGGGTCGAGGGGTCAGGACTTGCGCTTGGTTACCTCTTCGGTGGCTGCGGGGAGGACCTTGTGGAGGTCGCCTACTACGCCGAAGTCGACCAGTTCGAAGATGGGGGCTTCCTCGTCCTTGTTGACGGCGACGATGGTCTTCGAGGTCTGCATGCCGGCCCGGTGCTGGATCGCGCCGGAGATGCCGGCGGCGACGTACAGCTGGGGGGAGACGGTCTTGCCGGTCTGGCCGACCTGGTAGGCGTGCGGGTACCAGCCGGAGTCGACGGCGGCGCGGGAGGCGCCGACGGCTGCGCCGAGGGAGTCGGCGAAGGCTTCGACCGGGCCGAAATCGCCGCCGGTACCGCGGCCGCCGGAGACGATGATCGCGGCTTCGGTGAGCTCCGGGCGACCGGTGGCCTCACGCGGCTTGGAGTCGGTGATCCGGGCGGTCTTGGCGGCGTCGGAGATCGTGACGTCGAACTCTTCCACCTCTGGCGAGGTCTCGGCCGCCTCGGGGGTGGCCGAGTTCGGCTTGACCGTGATGATCGGGGTGCCGTGGGTGATCTTCGCCTGGACGGTGTAGTTGCCGGCGAACACCGACTGGGTGGTCACCGGGCCCTCCTGGACGTCGACGGCGTCGGTGATCAGGCCCGAGTCCAGCTTGACGGCGAGACGGGCGGCGATCTCCTTGCCCTCGGCGCTCGAGGAGATCAGGATCGCGGCCGGCTCGATCTTGGCCGCGACCTGCTGCAGCGCCTCGGCCTTGGGCGCCACCAGGAACTGGGTCAGCTCGGGGTTGGTCAGGGCGATCACCTTGGTCGCGCCGTACTGGCCGAGCGCGGGCAGCGCGTCCTGCACGCCGTCGCCGATGTAGACGGCGATCGGCTCGCCGAGGCGGCGGGCGATGGTGAGGAGCTCCGCGGTCGTCTTGCGGACCTTGCCACCGGTGTGGTCAACGAGAACGAGAACGTTCGACATGCTCTGGTCGCCCCTCAGAGGAACTTGTTGGTGGACAGGAACTCGACGAGCTGGGTAGCGCCGCTACCGTCCTCGTCGGTGACGATCGTGCCGGCCGAACGCGGCGGACGGGCGGTCACCTCGGTGACCTCGGTCCACGCGGCGGACGCACCGACCTGGTCGGCGGAGATCTCCAGGTCGGCCAGCGACCAGGTCTCGACCGGCTTCTTCTTCGCGGCCATGATGCCCTTGAACGACGGGTACCGCGGCTCGCCGGACTGGTCGCTGACGCTCAGCACCAGCGGCAGCGTGCCCTCGATCGTGTCGCTGGCGGTGTCACCGTCGCGGCGGATCGTCACGGTGGTGCCGTCGACGGTCACCGACGAGCCGAGCGTGACGCCCGGCAGGCCGAGCCGCTCCGACACCATCGCCGGGACGACGCCCATGCTGCCGTCGGTCGAGGCCATTCCGAACACGACCAGGTCGGCCTCGAGTCTGCCCAGCGCCTTGGCCAGGATCAGCGAGGTCGCCACCGCGTCGGAGCCGTGGATCCCTTCGTCGTTCACGTGGACGCCCGCGTCGGCACCCATCTGGAGGCCCTTCTTGATGGCGTCGGCGGCCTGCTCCGGACCGACGGTCAGGATGGTCACCTCACCGTCCCCCGCCTCCTTCACGGTGAGCGCGGTCTCGACGGCATACTCGTCCAGTTCGGACAGCAGCCCGTCGACACCGGCGCGGTCCACCGTGTTGTCCTCGGAGCGGAAGCGGCGGTCCGCCGTGGCATCCGGCACGAACTTCGCGCAGACGACGATCTTCATAGCTTGTGGGACCCCTTCTGGTTAACGGTCTCTCCCAGCCTGCCATGGATGTTACTCGCGAGAAACATATGAAGCATGCGAGTCCCATCACAGTCCGGTGGTCAGAACACCACGTACCCACCGGAACACCCCTAGTCTGACCAGGTGACCGAGACGTTACCGCTCACCGGCGAGAGAACTGCCCCCGGGATCTGGCACGAGAACTACTGGTTCGCGCGCCACGAGGCCGCCTACCGCTGGATCACGGCGAACTGGCTCGACTCCGAGACCCACCGGGTCCTCGACGCCGGCTGCGGCGAGGGGTACGGCGCGGAACTGCTCCACCAGGCCGGAGCGGCACAGGTGATCGGTCTCGACTATGAAGGTACGACGCTCCGCCACCTCGCGAAGGCTTATCCACAGATCAATCCGGTGCAGGGCAATCTCGTCCAGACCGGGTTCGCCGCGAACTCGTTCGACCTGGTCGTGTCGCTGCAGACGATCGAGCACCTCTGGGAGCAACCGCGCTTCATCACCGAGTGCGCCCGGATCCTCAAGCCGGACAGCGTTCTCGTCCTGTCCACCCCGAACCGGCTGACCTTCCCGAGCGGCAACTGGTACCACACCAAGGAACTCACCGCGGCCGAGTTCATCGGCCTGGTCGATGCGGAACTCGAGGTCACCGAGGCCCTCGGACTCTGGCATGGCGACAGGCTGACCGACTGGGAAGAGCAGCACGGCTCCTGCGTGGACGCGCAACTGGCCGCCGACCACGCCCACTGGCCGCACAACCTCGCCGACCTGGTGAGAAGCACCACGCACGCAGACTTCGAGATCAGGCCGGGCGACCTGGACGAGAGTCTCGACCTCATCGTCATCGCCCGGCCGAGAACCACCTGACCGAGATCCACCTGACCGAGATCCACCTGACCCGCAGTACAAGTAACTACGGGCGGATGAAGCGCTCCAGGAGCTTACCTGCGATCAGGTAGACCAGCGCCGCGATCCCCCAGTTGACCAGCAGGGTGTTCTTCGCGGTCTCGAGCCGGAACAGGTCCTTGAACGGGCCGACCAGGTCATGGCCGCGCTCCAGCACCCACTTCACGATCTCGTTGCTCTGGTTCGCCTGGTCGAGCGCCGTGAACAGTGCGCCGAGCGCGAGCACAGCCGCAGCCAGCACGGCGATCAGCCAGATCAGCGAGGCCACGAGATTGCGGAACCGGTTGACGCCGGAACCAACCGCGGACATCGCCGCCTTGCTCTTGCCGGAGCCCTCCCGCGCGGCCTTGGCCGAGGCCAGCGGGTTACCGGCCGGAGCTTTGTTGCCTGAGGCACCAGACTTGCCCGCGGCAGGAGTCGACGCCGCCGGCTGCCGAGTCACCGGCTTCGTCACCGCGGTGTCCTGCTTCGCGTCGCCGGCATCCGTCGTCGAGGCCTTCGAAGCACTGGAGGCCTCCGCGGCCGCCCTCTCCCGGGCCCGTTGCTCCGCGACGATCTCTGCCGCGGTCTTCGGCCTCGCCGGTTTGGTCACCGTCGCGGTCGCACCGCGACCACCGGTCCCCTGCTCGGCCGCGGGAGTCTCCTCAGCCTCCACGTCCGACGGGGTCACCGCCTTCTCGGCATCGGCGGTGCTGGCCGCCTTGTCGTCGTGAGTGCCCACGTCGCCCATCTCCTCAGCCGGGGTCTGTTCCTAGTCCGTCGCCGGTGCCGGCACCGGCGGTTTCCTGCGTCGATTACCCGGGACCGGGCGCGGCGACAGTTTGCGCCGCACCCTCCAGATCGATCCGGACGCCTCCACGGGTTGCAGGCCGTCCACAGACTCCAACGTAGCGATCTCCGCACCGTCCGTCACATTCCGCGCCGGAACACCGCTCAGCGGATCACTGCCGGGCGTCGCGATCGGCACCGGATCGACCGCCCGGTGCCGCGTGTCCGTGATCGAACCGTCGGCCGCAGCCTGGTCGAGGATCGATCGCAGACCAGGCTCGGCGGCCCGCGTGAGGGACCGCACCGCGTCCGCAGGAGCGGATGGATCCGCCCCCAGCCGCGCCGCGCCGGTCTGATCAGCCACGCTGCGTCTCCTCTTCGACGACTTCCGGGACATAGTGCCCGACTGGTGAGTAACTTGAGAACCCCCTGCTCACATCTCCTTTATCACCAGTCGTAGACAATCCGTTACCCGCCGCGCTGTCCGGTACGCGCACCTCCCCCGCACCGTCCGGTACTACGCGCGCCTCCCCCGCCGCATCATCCGCCTCATCGCGCTCCTCCACTGCCGGTACTGCGCCCGCCCCCGCCGCGGGATCATCCGCAGCCTCGCGCTCCTCCACCGCAGGTGGATCCACCGGCGGTCGTCCCGCGCGCAGCCGAGCGGCTGTCTCCTCGTTGCCCCGGGCCAGTTCGGCCAGATAGGCCCGCCGCTCCGCCTCGGCCTCGTACCGGCTGACCCGGTCCCGCACCACCACAGCGGGAATGCCCACCGCCACGGAGTACTCGGGAATGTTGCCACGGGCAACACTATTCGCCCCGATCACGACGCCGCGGCCGATGTCGGCTCCACGCGTCACAGTGACCTTGGTCGCGAGCCAGCAGTCCGGCCCGATCCGCACCGGCGACTTCACCAGGCCCTGGTCCTTGATCGGCAACCCGAGGTCCTCGGTCTTGTGGTCGAAGTCGCAGATGTAGGTCCAATCCGCGATCAACGTCGACGCGCCGATCTCGATGTCCAGGTAGCAGTTCACCGTGACGTCGCGGGCGAACACGACCTTGTCGCCGATCCGCAGCGTGCCCTCGTGCGCGCGCAGCCGCGTCTCGTCGCCCAGATGCACCCACTTGCCGATGATCAGCCGACCATGCCCGGGCCGCGCCACGATCTCCAGCTTCTTGCCGAGGAAGACGAATCCCTCGGTGATCACCTGCGGATGCCGCAGCTTGAACCAGGCGAACCGCCAGTACCGCTTCAGGTAGTACGGCGTCCACGCCCGGTGGCGCACCACCCAGCGCAGATTCGCCGCCGTCAGCAACCGCATCCGTCCAGTATGTACATGGCCAGGGTGGTGGTTGGGGTAATGGTGCATAGCTCCGGTGTCCAGGCAGGTGCATCGCAAGGCGGAGTGGTTGCCTCGATGCGGGGTTCATCGTGGCAGCCACTCCAACGCCGCGAGGTGCCTGCCTGGGCGCCGGAGATATGTGCCATTACCCCAACTACCACCCTTACTCAGCGACTCCGGTGATGGACACGTTGTAGTAGAGCTCGTCGGGCACGACCTGGGAGAGCACCTTGTCGACCTTGGAGAGCTGCAGCCAGGACTTGTAGGCGAACATCCGCCAGCCGAAACCGAGCTTCTCCTCAGGCACGGCCGCCTCGAACGTCCGGATCGGCCACCCGACCCAAGCCGCCAAGAGCTCCTCGGTCACAGTCCGTACGTCGGTCGCGCCCGCGCGCTCCGCCGTACGGGCCAAGGTGTCCGGGTCGAAGGTGTGCAGGTCGACCACGGCTTCGAGTGCCGCGGCCCGCGACGACTCGTCCAGCTCGGACTGAGGACGGCGCCAGTGCGACAGCGCCGGCAGCTTCGTGACGTTGGTGGTTGCCCACCAGGTGAAGCGCGAGAGCCGCCGGGCCACGTAGTCGCCGTACCGGGTGGGTTCGCCGCAGATGACGAACCGGCCGCCCGGCTTGAGCACGCGGAGCATCTCGCGGAAGGCAAGCTCGACGTCCGGGATGTGGTGGATCACCGCATGCCCGATGACCAGATCGAAGGTGTCGTCCTCGTACGGCAACTTCTCCGCGTCGGCGACCTTGCCCTCGATCGCGAAGCCCAGCGTGTCGGCGTTCCGCTTGGCCGCCTCGACCATGCCGGGCGACAGGTCGGTCACGTGGGCCTCGGCGAGCACGCCCGCCAGCTTCAGGTTCAGCGTGAAGAAGCCGGTGCCGGCGCCGATCTCCAGGGACTTGCCGTGCGGCCAGCCGTCGGTGCCGGCCACAGCCTTGAACCGGTCGCGCGCGTAGTCGACACAGCGTTCGTCGTACGAGATCGACCACTTCTCGTCATAGGTCGACGCTTCCCAGTCGTGGTAGAGCACCTGGGCCAGCTTGTTGTCGTTCCACGCGGCCTCGACCTCTTCGGCAGAGGCGGCGGGCTTCGGTCCAGCAGTAGTCATCTGTATCTCCTAGAGGCCCTTGAACGCTGCTTTACCGGGGCCGTTCTCGACGAAGGACTTCATCCCGATCGACCGGTCCTCGGTGGCAAACAGCCCCGCGAACTGCTGCCGCTCGATCTCCAGCCCGGTGTGCAGGTCGACGCCAAGACCCGCGTCGATCGCTTCCTTGGCGGCCCGCAGCGCGAGCGCGGCACCGCGGGAGAACTGGGACGCCCAGGCGACGGCCGCGGAGTACACCTCGGCGGCGGGAACGACCTTGTCGACCAGGCCGATCTGCAGCGACTCGGCCGCGTCGACGAAGCGGCCGGTGTAGATCAGGTCCTTCGCCTTCGACGGGCCGACCAGGCGGCTCAGCCGCTGGGTGCCCCCGGCGCCGGGGATGATGCCGAGCAGGATCTCCGGCTGGCCGAGCTTGGCGTCGTCGGCGGCGATCCGGTAGTCGGCACACAGGGCGAGCTCGCACCCGCCGCCGAGGGCGTAGCCGGTGATCGCGGCGACGGTGGGCTTCGGGATCGCGGCGACCGCGGAGAGGGAGGCCTGCAGCGGGCCGGAGCGGCGGACCATGTCGGCGTACGACATGTCGGCCATCTCCTTGATGTCCGCACCGGCCGCGAACACCTTCTCGCCGCCGTAGACGACGACGGCCCGTACTGCGTCGTCGGCACCGGCCTGCTCGGCCGCGGCGCGGATCTCGTCCTGGACCTGGACGTTCAGCGCGTTCATCTTCGGCCGGTCCAGCCGGATCGTGCCGACCCCGTCGGCCACCGTCAGGTTGACGAACTCGCCCATCTCCAGCTCCTCACACGTCATCGGGTACCGGCCGAGCCTACGGCTACCGGCCGGTCACATCCCCGGCACGGTACCGGACCGGTACCACGATGACGTCAAGAGGACATCAGGATTCGTACGTCACACCCAGCCGCTCGAGCAGCGGACGGAGGTTGTTCACGTCCAGGCTGAGCTCGCCGGCCTCCAGCCGGACCCGGTTCCGGGCCTCCTTCTCCTCGCGGAGCTTGGCCGCCTCGACCACGGCGGCGACCTCGGCCCGCGGGATCACCGTGACGCCGTCGTCATCGGCGACGACGAGGTCACCCAGGGTGACCGTGGCGCCGCCGCAGACGACCGGCACATTCACCCAGCCGGGCGTAGCCTTCACGGTCCCGGCCGCGCTGATCGCGCGCGACCAGACCGGGTACTTCATCGCGATCAGGTCCCGGCGGTCCCGGGCGCCGGCGTCCAGGATCACGCCGGCGATCCCCTGCGCCCGGCACTGCGTGGCCAGCAGTTCGCCGAACATCCCGTCGGTCGACCGGCTCATCGTGGCGACGACGAGCACGTCACCCGGTTCGCACACCTCGACGGCCGCGTGCAGCATCAGGTTGTCGCCAGGGTGGTTGAGCGAAGTCACCGCCGGACCGCAGGCGTGCAACCCCGGTACGACCGGGTGGATGTCCACCATCAGGCCGCGGCGCTGTGCCGCCTCGTGCAACGTGGCGACGCCGTACGACGCAGCCGCCTTGACCAACTCCGGCGCGGGACGCTCGATCCGGCGGATCACGCGTGCGCTCATGACTGCACTCCTACCAGCGACAGGTGCTTGGCAGCACGGGGAAAGGCCTTCAGCGCGTTGCCGGTCAGGAGCTTGGCCCGGTCCTCGGTCGACAGCCCCAGCGCTTCGACATCACCAAGGATGTCGTCGAAGAACCGGCCGGTCTCCGCGTCGCGCGTCTTCGCGGTACCGAACATCTCGGAGCCGAAGAGCACGTTGTCCACACCGATCTTGCGGATCAGCATCTCGAGCGAGTCCGCGTCGTACACGGCGGTGTCGAAGTACAGGTTCCGGACGACTTCCTCGAACGGGGGCAGGGATTCCGCGACGTGCAGCGCCCGGTTCCGGTTGAAGTGGAACGGGATGCCACCGCCGCCGTGCGGCACGATCAGCCGCAACGTCGGCAAGTCCTCGAAGACGTTCGACGAGCACAACTCGACCACGGCGGCGTAGTGCTGCGCGATGTAGTGCGAGCCGTTCAGGTGCAGCGCCGGGTTGCGGGTCGAGCTCGCATGGATCATGCGCCGGGCCGAGGGGCGGCGGGAGAGGTCGACCGGGTCAGAGGTCGACCGGCTGGCCCGAGGCGACCGAGCGACGCGCGGCGTCGACGATCCTCAGGGTGCGGAGGCCGACCGCGCCGTCCGGCTGCGGGACCGAGGCCGGCGGTTGACCCGGCGTGGCCGGACCGGAGGCGCGCACCGCGGTGAGGAACTCGGCCAGCATCATCGCGTCGAGGTTGCCGCCGACCGGGAGGAACACCTCGCCGGACGCGTCTGTGCCGCCGACGTGCGGCTGGAACGGCGCGATCTCCACCGAGCCGTTGGTCCCGGTCACCTGCAGCGTCACCCCACCCCAGGTCGGCCCGTTGTCCGGGACGCTCCAGGAGCAGTCGATCGTTGCCAACAGCCCGCTCTGGTAGGTGATCGTGACGAGACCGCCGGTCTCCACCGAGACGTTCTTGTCCTGGTGCAGCACGTGGTTGGCGACGGCATGGACCCGCGAAGCCTCGACCCCGCCGGTGAGCCCGTCGATCAGGTCCGCGCAGTGCACCGTGTGATCCACCATCGCTCCCCCGCCGGCGAGCTTGGCGTCGGTGAACCACTGCCGCTGGTCGTACGGGATCTTCCCGTTGTTCGTCCCGAGCACCGCGAACACGTCGCCGAGCCGCCCGGCCTCGACGAACGCCTTCAACCGCCCGTACGACGGAGCGAAGCGGACCGGGTACGCCGTCATCAGGATCACCCCGGCCGCCTCGCAGGCAGCGAGCATGGCTTCTCCGTCCGCGACCTCGGTGGCAAGCGGCTTCTCGCAGAGCACGTGCGCCCTGACCGCCGCGGCGCGTTCCACCAGCCCACGGTGGAGGGCGTTCTCGCTCGTCACCACGACGGCGTCCGGGCCCCAGGCGAACAGCTCGTCGTACGAGTCGACGTACGGCACTCCCATCGCGGACGCGAACTCCGCGCCGCGGGGTCCCGCGTCCGGCGCCGCGGCACCGTCGGGGTCGGACGAGAGCACCTCGACGTCGGGCATCGCGCCGAGCAGACTCGCGTACGACGCCGCGTGGGTGTGCGCGAACGAGGCGAGCGCAACCTTCAAGCTCATGCGACAACTCCTGACGGGTCGAACGTGCTCATGTCGATCGTGCGCCCGGTCGCCATCGACTCACGCGCGGCCTCGGCCAGATAGACCGCGGCCGCTCCGTCGGCCGCGACGACCCGCGGTTCGGGACCACCGCGCAGCGCGGCGGCGAGATCCCGGAGTTGGGTCAGGTACGGGCTCTCGTACAGCGTCGACGCCGGGATCAGCAGATCGCCCTGGGGAGCCAGGCCTTGCAACTCCTCCTGGAATCCGGTGTCGGTGTCCGACGAGTACTGCAACGTGCCGGTGGACCCGGCGATCGAGAAGCCGGACTTGAACTCGGTCCCGGTCGCTCCCCAGGTCGCCCGGAGATGGCTGATCGCCCCGGTGACGTGGGTGAGGGTGACATGCGCCGCCACGTTGACCGGACTGATCCCGTCCACGGTCGGCGGACTCTGTACGGCGTACAGAGTTGCGACCTCGCCGCAGAGCCAGCGGGCCTGGTCGAGGTCGTGCACCATCAGGTCCATGATGACGCCGCCCGAGCGCGCGACATCGCGGTACCAGCCGGCGCCGGCGGGTGAGCTCGCCTGCCGGTAGAACCGGGCCACGGCCACCTCGCCGATCCGTCCGGCCCGCACCGCGTTGTACGCCGCGGCGTACGCGGGGAAGTAGCGGACGACGTGCGCCGGGTAGATCCGGACGCCGGTGGCCTCCGCCGCAGCAGACAACTCCTGCGAGTCCACCGCCGTGAGGGTCAGCGGCTTCTCGCAGATCACGTCGCGGCCGGCCTTGATCGCCGCGAGGGCGATCTCCTTGTGGGTCGCCGACGGGGTGACGATGTCGACGAACTCGACCTCCTCGAGCAGGCCGTCCAGAGTGGCAGCGACCTCCAGCCCGTACTGCTCGGCGAGTTCGGGCGCGCCGGCCGCCGAGTGCACCAGCACCCGGGCGCCGAGCGCCTTCCAGGCCGCGACGTGCACGTGCGCGATGTTGCCCGCGCCGATCAGTCCGACGGTCAGCTCGGACAGTGGGGGTTCCGACATGAGCTCCCTTTCAGGGGATCTGTTCGAGAGTTACTTGAGTCCGGAACGGACCTTATTTGAGTCCGGAGAAGGCAATGCCTTCCACGACCCGGCGCTGCAGGATGACGAAGAGGATCAGGATCGGCGCCATCGCCATCAGTGCCGCCGCCATCATCACACCGGCCGAGATCTGGCCCTGGTAGCCGGCCAGCGTGGCCAGCCCGACCGCGAGCGGCTGCCGAGGATCAGCACGGCGTGAGCCAGCCGGTTGGTGCCCAGCCGGGTGCTGTCCGCCCGCCTGCGAGCGACCTTGCCGGTTGCGCATCATTGTCTCCTCGGCTCACGGCTCGAGAGTCTCGACGGGGCTGCGTGTCTCTGAAAGGACACCGGAGGTAGTTTCACCGGCAAGAGATCACCTGAAACGGGTGGATCAGGTAATTTAGTAACGTTCCTGCGTTTGTATCATTGCGCGTGGGTGTTCGCAACTACCGATTCTGAACACTAGCAACTCCGTTGTGGACATCTCCTGCCTCCCCCGAGGCGGGTTTGACCTGTCATGGGCACAATGTGCCGGTGACCGAAGCCACCGCCGCCGCCCCGAACGAGCTCGGCCCTCCTGAGTCCCCCGATCCGGATCTGCGGCTCGGGGCGGAAGTGCACTCCGACGGCACCACGTTCACGGTGTGGGCGCCGGCCGCCGAACGGGTCGAGCTGGCGCTGATCGGCGATGACGGCAGCCAGCGCAATCTGGACCTCGCCCACACCGGTGAGTACTGGACCGGTTTCGTCCCCGGCGTCGGCCACGGCCAGCGGTACGGGTACCGCGTGCACGGTCCCTTCGACCCGTCGCACGGGCTGCGGTTCAACCCGTCGAAGTTGCTGCTCGATCCCTATGCGCGAGCCGTCGACGGATCACTCGACTTCGCCAGCCCGCTGATCTACGACTCCTCCGACGGCGACTCGGTCGGCCATGTGCCGGTCGGGGTGGTCGTCGCGGCCTCCGAACCACCGCCGCCGATCAGCCGGCCGGTCCCCTGGGGCGAGACCGTGATCTACGAGTTGCACACCAAGGGCTTCACCAAGCTCCACCCCGAGGTGCCCGAGCACCAGCGCGGTACGTACGCCGGTCTGGCCCATCCGTCGGTGATCAACTATCTGGTCGAGCTCGGGGTGACCTCGGTCGAGTTGTTGCCGATCCACCACTTCCTGACCGAGCCCTCGATCGCCGCCCGGGGCCTGCCGAACTACTGGGGCTACAACTCGCTGAACTACTTCGCCCCGCATGCGCCGTACTCGTCGTCGGGGTCCTTGGGCGAGCAGGTCGCGGAGTTCAAGGCGATGGTGGCCGCGTTCCATGCCGCGGGCATCGAGGTGATCCTCGACGTCGTCTACAACCATACGGCCGAAGGCGGTTTCGACGGACCCACGCTGAGCTTCCGCGGCCTCGACAACCGCGCGTACTATCGGCTGACCCAGACGGGCACCATGTACGACGTCACCGGTACCGGGAACTCCGTCGACACCTCGCACCCGCAGGTCCGCCGGCTGGTGATGGACTCGCTGCGGTACTGGGTCGAGGAGATGGGCGTCGACGGGTTCCGCTTCGACCTGGCGGTGACGCTGATCCGCAACGAGCGGCACGAGGTCGACACGGTCGGGCATCCCTTCCTGGCGGAGGTCGCCGCGGATCCCGTGCTCGGCCGCGTCAAGCTGATCTCCGAACCGTGGGACGTCGGCCACTTCGGCTACCAGGTCGGGAACTTCGGCACTCCCTGGTCGGAGTGGAACGGCAAGTTCCGCGACAGCGTGCGGGACGTCTGGCGTACGTCGTCGCACGGCGTCCAGGACCTCGCCTACCGGCTGTCCGGCTCGAGCGACCTGTACGGCGACGACGGGCGCTACCCGTACGCGTCGATCAACTTCGTCACCGCGCACGACGGGTTCACCCTGCGCGATCTGGTCAGCTACGACCACAAGCACAACGAGGCCAACCACGAGGACAACCGGGACGGCACCGACGACAACCGCTCATGGAACTGCGGGGTCGAGGGCGAGACGGACGACCGGCGCGTGATCGCACTCCGGAAACGCCAGATGGCCAACCTGATGGCGACCCTGGTGCTGTCGACCGGAGTACCGATGATCACGGCGGGCGACGAGTGCGGGCGGACGCAGCACGGCAACAACAACGCCTACTGCCAGGACAACGAGACCTCGTGGTTCGACTGGTCCCTGCCTTCTGAGTGGTCGGATCACCTGGCGCTGACGAAGAAGCTGCTCGCGCTCCGGGCCGCCCACCCGACCCTGCGCCAGTGGCACTGGTTCTCGGGCCAGCCCGTCGTACCGGGTGGTCGCAAGGACCTCTCCTGGATCGCTCCGCACGGGGGCGAGATGACCGAGGCCGACTGGCACGACGGCAACCTCCGCACCATCGGCATGTTCCTGGCCGGCGACGCCCTCCGCGGTTTCGATGTCGAAGGCAACCGCCAGACCGACAACTCCTTCCTCCTGGCCCTCAACGCCACCGCCGAAACCCGCGAGGTCACCGTCCCCGACCCCTCCTGGGCCCCCGCCTACGAAGTAGTCCTCGACACCAGCAACTCCGGCGCCACCGAAGTAGAAGCCGGCGCAGTAGTCCCCCTCTTCCCCCGCTGCCTAGTCCTCCTCCGCGCCCTCTAATTCGTACTGCGCCCCATGCGTGAGGGTCATGTCGACAACTGTGGCTGCACTGGCGCGTGCGGCGGCGGCTGAATTGGCGCGTCCGGTGGCCGCTGCATTCACGGCGGCGGTTTGTGGCCGGGGCGCTCGGACTTGCTGGACCGGTGGTGTGCGTAGTCTCGGCTGTGGGCTGGTCGTGGGTGGCTGGTGGGCGATGGGGAGGGCATGGAGATTCCGGCGGCGTTTCATGGGTTGCTTGGGTCGACGGCGGTGGCGTTCGTGTCGACGATCGGGAAGCGCGGCGAGCCGCAGGTGACGCCGTTGTGGTTCTTGTGGGACGGGGAGGTGGTTCGGATCAGTCTGGTTGAGGGGCGGCAGAAGTTGCGGAATCTGCGGCGGGATCCGCGGATCGCTCTCGTCGTCGTGGATCCGGCCCGGCCGACGCATTACATCGAGCTGCGGGGGATGGTCAGCGAGCTCGTGGTGGATCCGGACTGTGCGCTGGAACGGGCGATCGCGGAGAAGTACGCCGGTGCGTGGGCGGACGTGGAGCCGCCGGGCACGCCGCGGTACGCGACCAGCATCGTTGTCGAGAAGACGACGATGCAGCAGGGGGCACCTGAGTAGTCCCAGGGAGAGGCCCCGCCGACCGTCGGCGGCCTCTCTCTTTTGTGCCCTCCAGCGGAACGGTGGGTTGTTCACCTTCGTGTCGTACCGTCGCTGTTCTCCATTCGTTCACCGCAGCGCCTCGCCCGCGACACCCGTGCACGGCTGCTGTTCGCTCAGACATCAGAGGGGGCTCTGGATGTTGTTGCTGCGCCAACGCGAGCGCGTCAATCGCGAGCATCAGACGCCGATCGGCGTTCTTCACCATCTCGTCGTCCGGTGGGGCGACGCCGAGACCGCGACGGCCCGACGTGCACTCAAGCGGTGGTTCAACGGCGTCGCTTTCGTCGACGTGCAGGCGCAGACCTTCGCCGACTTCTGGCGGGCGAACAACAAAACCGCCATCGCCGGCGATGGTCCGCTCTGGGTCGTTCTCGGCGACTCGACCGCCCAGGGTGTCGGTGCCTCGTCACCACTCAACGGCTACGTCGGTCAGGTGATGTCGGCGTTGGCGGCCAAGAGCAGCCGTCCCTGGCGCGTCCTCAACCTGTCCCGATCCGGTGCGCAGACCTGGCAAGTGATCGACCAACAGCTGCCGGTCCTCGAGGAACTCGGCCTGAAACCGGACCTGGTCACCTGCGGCATCGGCAGCAACGACATCTTCGCCACTCCCCCGAAGCGCCTGCGCTCCACCCTGCGCCAGTTGATCGACCGGCTGCCACGCTCCTCCGTGATGCTGGATCTCCCGCTGCCCGACGGCCTCTGGACCGTCGGCAGCCTCTGCAGCCCGTACGTCGCCAGTATCAACAGAACCATCCACAGCGCCGCCGCGAGCCGAGGCTTCCCGGTAGCCGAACTCTCCCGCCATTTCTCCCGCCCCTGGCGCGGCCAGTTCGCTCCCGACCTCTTTCACCCCAACGACCTCGGCTACCACCATCAGGCCCGAGCCGTCCTCACGGCGCTGCCCCCGGCCATACTCCAACCCCAGTAGCCAGCGGCCCGGCCAGCCGGTGGTGACGCAGGGCACTAGGTCTCCAGCTTGCTCGCCAGCCGATCGAGCGACTTCCTGCTCTCCCGGCGAACGCCGAGCGGGATCAGCGCTGCTCGGCCGGGGACGCGGACGCCGCCGGTGAGGGCTACTCGGGTGCCGCCGGTGGGGTCCTCGGTGGCGGCCATGCCGATCAGGAGGAAGCGGCTTTGCAACCAGCACCAGCCGGGGCGGACTACTCCCTGCAGGCGAGCCCTCATGCCGAAGGTGCTGCGGACGAGCATCGTGATCCGGTCGCCCTCGCGCTGCACGCTCTCCACCGAGCGCATGTCGGGCTGGAACTCGATGAAGCGCCGGCCGTCGCTCCACATGAGGTCCCAGACAGCCGGAAGCGGCTCGTTGAAGACCCGCTCGGTGACCTCGGCTCCGGGGATGCCGGCTGCCAGAGCGTGCAGCCGGCGAACGTCGTCCAGTTCTGCTTGCGGCCAGTTCGTCATGATCCCCATGCCTTTCGGAAGCTCGCGCGGGCTCGGTGGAGCCGGGACTTGGCTGTGCCGGCTGGTAGCTCGAGCAGTACGGCGGCCGCCTGCTCGTCGAGGCCCTCGATATCGCGCAGGACCAGGAGCGCGCGGTGCTCCGGAGTCAGCCTTGCCAGCGTGTCCCGTACGTCGACCAGCAACTGCGGGTCGTTCGGCGCCGGCAACTCGTCGAGATCCGCGGGGACCTGCCGCTGGTCCTGCCGTGCCACCCGGATCGCTTCGCGGACGGCGATGGCGCGAACCCAGCCGAACAACGCACCCGGCTCCTTGAGAGTCCGTAGCGACCTGAACACCGCGACCAGCGCCTCCTGGGTGGCGTCCGGTCCGTTGCTCAAGGCAATCGGCCCGCAGATCCGGCCGACGTACGGCGTGAGTTGGTCGAGCAGGTCGTTCATCGCGAGGGTGTCACCACCCTGCGCCCTGCGGACCAACTGCTCTGGTTCTTCGATCACGCGGGCAACTCTCTCAGTTGCCTGGTCCGGAGCAGCCGCAGATCCGCAGCCAGCAAGGTGATGCAGGCAGGGGTGTAGAAGAAGAGGTTCAGCCAGTAGAACGCAGTACCGGAGTCAGTGCCGAGGCCGAAGTCCCACACCAGACCGGCCGCGGCTCTAAGGGCCAGGCCGGCTGCGAGACCTGCCACAACCAGCTGAGCCAGTCGAAGGCGGTCGACCTTCAGCACAGCCACGGCGAGTACCACGTGCAGAGCTGCAAGAGGTAGCACGACCTGTGGTGCGAAGGAGACCTCTTGGCCGAGCACAGCTTGCGACAGCGATCTCTGATCGATCGCGGGCCACGTCACTCCGGTCGCCCAGTAGACGTGCACCGCCGCCAGTAACACATGGACACCGGCCACGACCTGTCGAGCCTTCATGGGTCATCTCCTCCTCAGAACTGTCGAGACGCCTGGAAGAGGAGGCGGGAACGCGAAACGTTCCACCGCGTGACGCAGGTCTCACTGCACCACGCGATCAGTCGTTCGGGTCCTGGGGACCGTCGGCCAGCAGCAGGTAGAGGGAGCGGCGTGCGTCAGTCAGTATCTTGGCTGCCGCGGCGCGCTGTTCCTCTGTGCCGGAGCGGCCAACCTGCCGAGTGGCGGCGTGCAGTTGCTCCAGCAGGCCGCGCAGGTCGGTGGCAGGCTCGGACCTCTCGTACTCGGCGAAGGGGTCGTAGCCGGTCTCGCGACGGGCGTCCGCCTGCTCGCGACCGGAGTCGGTCAACGTGACGAGCCTGCGACCAGCATCGGCGACGACGCTGACCAGGCCTTCGTCTTCCAGTTGGCTGATGGTCGGGTAGATCGCGCCGGGACTGGGTGTCCAGCGACCGTCGCTGCGGTCGGCGATCGCCTGCATCAACTGATAGCCGTGCATCGGCTCCTCGGCGAGCAGCATCAGGACCGCCGCACGGACATCGCCGCGCGGGGCCCGACCGCGGCCGCCACGGCGCCGATGCATGGGCATTCCTTCACCCGATCGCGGTCCGCCGCGCCGGGGATGGTGGTGGTGACCGCGTCTGCGGCCTTCTCGTTCGGTATTCATGGATTCCTCCTCGATATATCTCATGACACTAACGATATATCGCTAGTGTCACGAATGCAAGCCCCCTATCCCGCTGCGGCGGGCTTCACTTTGCCCCTGGGGCAGGGTGTTGACTGGCGGCATGGAGGGGACCAAGGACGAGTTGACGATCAGCGAGTTCGGTCGGCGGGCCGGACTGTCGCACAAGGCCTTGCGGCTGTACGACGTGTCGGGGTTGTTGCCGCCGGCCCGAGTGGATCCGGTGAACGGCTACCGCCTGTACTCCGCGGACCAGTTGGAGCGGGCTCGCCGGATCAGCGTGATGCGGCAGCTCGACATGCCGCTGAGCACGATCGCCGAAGTACTCACCGGGACCGACGAGGAAGCGCTGATCCGGCTGGACCGGTGGTGGGCTGCCGAAGAGGCGACCAACGAGGCGCGCAAGGCGACCTTGGCGTACCTGCGGGACCGATTACTGCGCTCCGCTACTCCGGGTCTGCCGCGGCGGCCCGTGCTTACGCGCGAAGTACCGGAGACCAAGGTGGCGTCGATCCGGGCCGAGGCGGACCAGCAGTCGCTGATCGGCGTGATCGTGTCTTCGACTATCGAGATCCGCGCGCATCTGACCCAGGCAGGCGCAGGCCTGCCGGGAGGCTCGTGGGTGATCTACCACGGCGCGGTGACTCCGGAGAGCGAGGCGACGGTCGAGGTCTGCGTTCCGTTCGAGGGACTCGTCGATCCGGCCGGACCGATCGCGATCCGGGTGGAGCCGCCGCACACCGAGGCCTACTGCACGATCAGCAAGGACGAGTGCGCGTATCCGCGCATCATGCTCGCCTACGACCTCCTCGAGGACTGGCTCCGGCGTTCCCGACTCCCGACGGCCGGCGCGGTCCGCGAGATCTACCACCGCGACTTCCAGTACATCGCCGGACCGGACCCGGCCGTCGACATCGCCCAACCGATCGAAGGAAGAAGATGAACCACGCCGACCCGATCACGTACGCCGTCCAGTCGCGCTACAGCGACCCCGGTGTCCATGCCGCACTGTTCGACGACCTTCCGTCGGAGATTCCGCAGCTGACCGAGGTGGTCCGGAACCTGCTGATCCACTACCGAGGCGGAGGCATTGAGTTCACCGGTGACCGGCTGGAGGAGATCAACCACCGCTGGATCGACGCGATGCTCGCGACGGACCAGCGGCGCAACGGGACCCCGTTGGCAACTCTCCGGGAACCGGCCGACCGGGTCGCGGGGTGCTGCCGCGACTACGCCCTGCTGACCGTCTCCGCCCTGCGCCACAAGGGGATCCCCGCTCGCAGCCGGATCGGCTTCGCGTCGTACTTCGTGCCCGGCTTCAACCACGACCATGTGGTCGTGGAGTACTGGAACGGCGAGCGGTGGGTGATGGTGGATCCGCAGGTCGAGCCGGCTGAGCACTGGGGCTTCGACGTCCAGGACATGCCGGCCGGGCGGTTCCGGTCGGCCGCGGAGGTTTGGCTGGGGTTCCGGTCGGGCGCGCTGGATGGCGACCTGTACGGCGTGGATCCGTCGCTGCCGTTGCGCGGTGGGTGGTTCATCCGCGACTACGTGTTCCTCCAGTTGGCTCACCTGCAGCGCGACGAGTTGTTGCTGTGGGACGGGTTCGGCGGGATGGCCGACGACCTGGAGATGGACCTCGGACCAACTGATGAGATCGCCGCGCTGCTGGTTGCCTCAGACAACGGTGACGAGGCCGCGACCACGAAGCTTGCCGAGCTCTACCGCGACGACCCCGAACTGCACCCGGGCGACCGGATCCTGGTCCACTCCCCCTCCGGGACCGCGCCGTACCGGATCGACCTCACTACCCGTCAGAAGGTCAACGCCCAGGGCGAGTAGATGGCCAGTCGAGGATCAGCCGTGGGCGGCGTACCGAAGGACAGGTAGTGCATGTCCGTACGCCGTACGCGGGCGCGCAGGTTGCGCTCGGGTGCACTCGGTGGTTGCCCCGTACTACTTGTTCTTCGGTACGCCGGCGTCCGTTGAGGCCGTCGACCTGTGGTTCAACCCTGTTGCTGAGCGCGCTGGTGGCTCTGCGACCCAGCGTCGAGCGTCAACCTGCAGTGGCCGTCTTCGCAGGTGCGCTTCAGGCGACCTCTCGAGATGGTCTGGAGGAGGCCGATCATCCAGCAGGTCGGGCAACCCCGCAGCGCGAGTAGACCGATCGGTGCCAGTACCAAGGAGACCAAGCCGACAGTCGGGATGAGCGCGACCGACCCGGCCAGGGCTCCGAAGCCGACGGCGCCTCGCAGGAGGTGACGAGGCAACGTCGTACTGGCGAAGTCAGCCATGAGATTCCTCCAGGAGGGAGTGGACCGCAGTACGGGCGCGGTGAAGGCGCGACTTCATTGCGGCCGTACTGAGGCCGAGTGCGTCGGCCACCATGCGGCCGGAATAGCCCTGGACGTCCCGCAGCACCAGGACGCGTCGCTGGTCGGCCGGCAGGGCCGCGATGGCCTCTGCCACCCGCTCGACCTCCAAACGGTGCAGCACGTCCTCCTCGGCGGACCGTGTGGCCGGCTCGGCGATCGGCTCGTGCCGCCGCAGCATCAGCCGGGATCGGCGGATGCACTCGTTGCGGACGATCCGGAACATCCACGAAGCCAGCGCCCCGGACGCGCGCAGCGTCCCGATCTTGCGGTAGAGGATGATCACCGCCTCCTGGGCCGCATCCTCGGCGTCCTCGGGGGTGGCGCACAGCGAGCGAGCGAAGCGCCGGACGTGGGGATGAGAGCTGGACACCAGCGCGCTGATCGAGCCGACGTCGCCACCCTGGGCGGCAACCACGAGATCCTCGTCCGGCCAGCGTGCCTCAGCCACGCGAGCTCCCCCGCTTCCGTAGCACGGTGACGGTGCACGCGCAGATGAGCAAGGCCGCACCGATGGCGATGGCGGCAAGAGTCATGATCGGACCTCCGGTTCCTGTCCCGGCGGATTGCCGGCTCCTGGATAAGAGGCACGCAGGCAGCCAAAGGATTCAGAGAAAGGTCGGGCCCCGCCTGGTGAGGTAGGCGGGGCCCGGCGTTGTTCAGTGACTTAGAACTCGGAGCCTGCTGGCAGGTCCGGGGTTTCCGGGTCTTCGGGGTCGGACGGGCCGGCCGCCAGGCCGAGTTCGGCCGGGCTGGCGAGCATGTCGTGCTTCGGGAGCACTCGCACGGTGTAGCCGAACGGACCGGTGCGGTCGAGCTTGAGTTCGCCCTCATACCGGTGACGGTTGCCCTCGTACGTCTCGGCGAGGGACAGCGACACCCGGACGGGATCGGTGATCTCGTCCTCGGAGTTCACCCGGCCGTGCAGTGCCTCCACGTCGATGTCGGCGGCGGTCAGCTCGCCCAGCGAGACGAACGCGCGGATGCCGACCGTCGTGCCGAGTTGCGGTACGTCGCCGAGGCCCTGCAGTTCCACGTGGTCGACGCGGATCTGCGGCCAGGCGGCGCGGACGCGCTTCTTCCACGCGGCCAGCTCGCGCGCACCCTCGTACGTCGAGTTGAGCCGGCGGGAGGAGTGCGCGGCCGGTACGTACAGCTGCTGCACGTAGTCGCGGACCATCCGGGTGGCGAGCACCTTCGGGCCGAGCTCCTTGATGGTGTGCCGGAGCATCTCGATCCAGCGGCCCGGGACCTCGCCGTCGTAGAAGCGCGGCGCGACCTGCTTCTCGATCAGGTCGTACAGCGCGTGCGCCTCGAGGTCGTCGCGGCGGTCGGTGTCCTCGATCCCCTCGGCCGACGGGATCGCCCAGCCGAACTCGTCGTCGTACCACTCGTCCCACCAGCCGTCGCGGATGGACAGGTTGAGCGCGCCGTTCAGCGCCGCCTTCATGCCGGACGTGCCGCAGGCCTCGTACGGGCGGAGCGGGTTGTTCAGCCAGACGTCGCAGCCCGGGTACATCGGCTGCGCCAGCGCGATGTCGTAGTCGGGCACGAAGACGATGCGGTGCCGGACCTCCGGGTCGTCGGCGAACCGGACCATCTCCTGGATCAGCTTCTTGCCGCCCTCGTCGGCCGGGTGCGCCTTGCCGGCGATGACGATCTGGACCGGCCGGGTCGGGTGCAGCAGCAGCGCCTTCAGCCGGGCCGGGTCACGCAGCATCAGGGTCAGCCGCTTGTACGACGGGACGCGGCGGGCGAATCCCATCGTCAGCACGTCCGGGTCGAGGATCGAGTCGACCCAGCCGAGCTCCGCCTCGCTCGCGCCGCGGTTCACCCAGGAGGCGCGGACGCGAGCGCGGGTGTCGTCGATGAAGCGCTGCCGCAGCATCCGCTTCGTCTCCCACAGGGCCGCGTCGGTGGTCTTGTCCAGACCCTCGAACATGCCCTCGGAGTCGCCTTCGTCGGCGGCCGCGTAGGTCAGGTTCGAGATCTCGCGCGCCACCCAGGTGGGGGCGTGCACGCCGTTGGTGATCGAGGTGATCGGCACGTCGGACGGGTCGAAGCTCGGCCACAGTCCGGCGAACATGCCGCGGCTGACGACGCCGTGCAGCTTGGAAACGCCATTCGCCCTCTGAGCCAGGCGGAGGCCCATGATCGCCATGTTGAAGACGCCGGGGTCGCCGCCTTCGAAGTCCTCGGCGCCGAGCGCGAGGATCCGGTCGATCGGTACACCGTCGCCGAACGCGTCGGCGGAGAAGTGCTGCTGGATCAGCTCGACCGGGAAGCGGTCGATACCGGCCGGGACCGGCGTGTGGGTGGTGAAGACGGTGCCGCCGCGGGCCACCTCGAGCGCGGTGTCGAAGTCGAGGCCCTGGTCGTGGGCGAGCTCGCGGATCCGCTCGATGCCGAGGAAGCCGGCGTGGCCCTCGTTGGTGTGGAACACCTCGGGCGCCGCGTGGCCGGTGACCCGGCAGTACTCGCGGACCGCCCGGACGCCGCCGACACCCAGCAGCAGTTCCTGGAGCATCCGGTGCTCGGTCGTCCCGCCGTACAGGCGGTCGGTGACCTCGCGCTCGGCGGGCTCGTTGTCCTCCATGTCGGCGTCGAGCATCAGCAGCGGCACCCGGCCGACCTGCGCGACCCAGATCTGGGCGCACAGCTTGCGGCCGCCCGGCAGCGTCACGTTGATGCTGGCCGGGGTGTCACCGTCGCGGAGCAGGCTGATCGGCAGCCCGTCGGGATCCACCAGCGGGTAGCGCTCCTGCTGCCAGCCCTCGCGGTTCAGCGACTGGCCGAAGTAGCCGTGCCGGTAGAGGAGGCCGACGCCGATCAGCGGGACACCCAGGTCACTCGCTGCCTTCAGGTGGTCACCCGCCAGGATGCCGAGACCACCGGAGTACTGCGGCAGTACGTGGGTGATGCCGAACTCCGGGGAGAAGTAGGCCACCGAGCTGACCGGCGAACCAGCCTCGGCTTGGAACCACCGGTCGTCGGTGACATAGCCGGTCAGGTCGGCTACAGCCAGCTCCAGACGGCGGAGGAAGGCGTGGTCGTTTGCCAGCTCGTCGAGCCGGGCCGCCGGGACCTCGCCGAGAAGCCTGACCGGGTCACCGCCGGTGCTGCGCCAGAGCTGGGGGTCTACAGCCTCGAAGACGTCTTGTGTCTCGGGGTGCCAGACCCAGCGCAGGTTGTTCACCAGGGTGCCGAGACCGGTCAGCGGCTCGGGCAGGACAGGGCGGACGGAGAATCGTCGTATCGCTCGCACCGGGACACCGTACCGGCCGATGGACCCGAACTCACCCTCGGGCTGCATCGATTTTGCAACGCGAGCAAGAACTTGCAGCCCCTGTTCCGCAGTGTGGACCGGAGAGCCCGGCCCACAAGACCCGGTACGCCGGAACGAGGACCCGAGCAAGCAAGGGTGTGCATGGCCCCGCGAACCGTTGGGAACCGATAACGTCAGTGCTGTACAACTCCCGTGTCAACCACCGCGAGTCGGAAAGCGAAGGTTCGTTTACTCCATGACTGGGCGCATCCCGATCACCGACGTCACCCCGACCGTCGACGCCGGCGCGTATCCGGCCAAGTCGTCGGTGGGCGAGACGTTCACCATCGCGGCCACGGTGTTCCGCGAAGGCCATGACGCGGTGAACGCGAACGTCGTACTGACGTCGCCGACGGGCCAGACCAGACGGATGCTGATGACCCCGGTGGGCCAGGGCTCCGACCGCTGGACGGTCGACGTCACCCTGCAGGAGCAGGGCGCGTGGACCTTCGCGATCGAGGGCTGGAGCGACCCGTACGGGACGTGGCGGCACAACGCGGAGATCAAGATCCCGGCCGGGATCGACGTGGACCTGATGTTCGCCGAGGGCGCCGCCTTCTTCGACCGTGCCGCGGCCGGCGTACCACCCGCGGTCCGCGTCGACCGCAGTACGTTGAGCGACGCCGCGCAGGCGCTCGCCAACCCGGCGCTGCCGCCCGAGGCCCGGCTGGCCGCGGGGATCTCGCCGCAGGTCCGCTCCGCGCTCGGGCGTTACCCGGTGCGCGAGTTGATCACCTCGTCCGAGACGTACCCCGTCTGGGTGGACCGGCGGCTCGCGCTGTACGGCAGTTGGTACGAGTTCTTCCCGCGCTCCGAGGGCGCGACGTACGACGAAGAGAAGCAGGAGTGGAACTCCGGCACCTTCCGTACTGCGGCCCAGCGGCTCGACGCGGTCGCCGCGATGGGGTTCGACGTGCTCTACGTGCCGCCGGTCCACCCGATCGGCCAGTCGTACCGCAAGGGCCCGAACAACACCCTCGACCCGAAGCCGGGTGACCCCGGATCGCCGTGGGCGATCGGTTCCTCGGAAGGTGGGCACGACGCGATCCACCCGGAGCTCGGCACCTTCGAGGACTTCGACTACTTCGTCAACCGGGCCCGCGAGCTCGGGCTCGAGGTCGCGATCGACCTGGCCCTGCAGGCCTCGCCGGACCACCCGTGGGTGACCGAGCACCCGAAGTGGTTCTCGGTCCGCGCCGACGGGTCGATCGCCTACGCGGAGAACCCGCCGAAGAAGTACCAGGACATCTACCCGATCAACTTCGACAACGATCCCGAAGGCATCTACGCCGAGGTACTGCGGATCGTGAAGCTGTGGATCTCGCACGGCGTCACCGTGTTCCGGGTCGACAACCCGCACACCAAGCCGGTGAACTTCTGGGAGTGGCTGCTCGGCGAGGTCCGCAAGACCGACCCGGACGTGGTCTTCCTGTCCGAGGCGTTCACCCGGCGGCCGATGATGCGCGAGCTCGCGAAGGTCGGGTTCCACCAGTCGTACACGTACTTCACCTGGCGCAACGAGAAGTGGGAACTGGAGGAGTACCTGCAGGAGTTGACCAAGGAGACCGGCCACTTCCTGCGGCCGAACTTCTTCGTGAACACGCCGGACATCCTCACGGCCTACCTGCAGTACGGCGGTCCGGGCGCGTTCAAGATCCGCGCCGCGATCGCCGCGACGGCGTCCCCGGCGTGGGGTGTGTACGCGGGCTTCGAGCTGTTCGAGCACGTCGCGCTGCGGCCGGGCTCCGAGGAGTACCTGGACACCGAGAAGTTCCAGCTCCGCCCGCGCGACTGGGACGCCGCGGCGGCCGAGAACCGCACCCTCGCGCCGTACCTGACGCTGCTGAACAGCATCCGCCGCCGGCACCCCGCGCTCCAGCAACTGCGCAATCTCAGTCTGCACAGCGTGGACGACGAGGCGATCATGTGCTTCTCGAAGCGGGTCACCGGTCCCGACGGGCACAGCGACACCGTCATCGTGGTGGTCAACACCGACCCGCACTCGGTCCGCGAGTCGCTGGTCCACCTCGACATGGCGGCGCTCGGCATGCGCCCCGAAGACACCTTCACCGTGTACGACGAGATCACCGGCGCGACTTGGCGCTGGGGCCAGCAGAACTACGTCAAGCTCGACCCCAACGGCGATCCCGCCCACATCCTCGCCGTACGCCGCGGCCAGGCCTGATCACCCTGACATCATCGCCTTCACACGAAAGAACTGGGGGCGATGATGTCGGTACTAGAACGCGTATCTCCGGAGGTCCGCCGCATGACGGGGTGGATGCTGCCGGCGGCCATCGGTTTCGTGCTGTCGGGGATCGTCCCGGGCACGGAGACGCAGATCAGCCAGTCGGAGCGGCTCGGCTCGGGCCTCCTCGCCTTGGCAGGGACCCTGGCTGGTGTGCTCTGGCAGTGGTACAGCCCCCGCGATCTCGCCGAGCGGCTCGCCTATCCGGCCGGGGTGACGATCCTGCTGGCAGTGGTCTTCATGGTGCCCGGCGGCGAGTTGACGCAGCACGGCCCGGCCTACGCGTACTGGTTCCCGGTCGGGTCGATAGCCGGTCTCGTGCTGACGACCCGCTGGCAACAACTGCGCGCCGAGGACTAGAGCGGCACGGTCTCCGGGTACTTCAAGCCGGTTCCGGTGTTGAGGGCAACGACCTGGTCGTCGGCCTTGATCCAGCCGGACTCGCGCAACTGCTGGACGGCGGCGAAGTTGGCGGCGCCTTCCGGGCAGATGAACGAGCCTTCGAGCTCGGCCACTCGCCGTTGGGCGGCGAGGATGTCGTCGTCCTCGATCGCGATCGCGCAGCCGTCGGTCTCCTTGATCGCCTGCAGGACGAGGAAGTCGCCGAGGGCCTTCGGCACGGTGATGCCGAAGGCAACGGTCTTCGCGTCCGGCCAGGCTTCGCTCTCCGGCAGGCCCTTCTCCCAAGCCTGCACGATCGGCGCGCACCCGGTCGCCTGTACTGCGACCAGCCGCGGCATCGGCCCCTCGACCCAGCCGAGCTCGGCGAGCTCCGCCAGGGCCTTCCAGATCCCGATCAGCCCGACACCACCGCCGGTCGGGTAGAGGATCACGTCCGGCAGCTTCCAGCCGAGCTGCTCCGCGATCTCCAGCCCCATCGTCTTCTTGCCCTCGATCCGGTAGGGCTCCTTCAGCGTCGACACGTCCTGATAGCCCTCGCGGGTGGCGAGCTGCTCGCGCACCCACGCCCCGGCATCACCGATCAGCCCGTCGATCAGCTTCAGCTCGGCGCCGACCACCTTCACCTCGCGCCGGCAGATCTCCGGCGCCGCGATCGGCATCGCGATCAGCGCCTCCATCCCGGCCCGCGCCGCGTACGTCGCCCACGCGGACCCGGCGTTCCCGTTGGTCGGCATCGCGATCTTCCGTACGCCGACCTCCCGCGCCCGGGACACCCCGACGGCAGCCCCGCGCGCCTTGAACGTGCCGGTCGGGATCAACCCCTCGTCCTTCATCAGCAGCCCGTCCACGCCGAGCTCCCGCCCGTACTGCGGTACTGCGAGCAGCGGGGTCATCCCCTCCCCCAGGCTGATCACGTTCTCCGGCGAGCGCACCGGGAGCAGTTCGTGGTACCGCCAGAGGTCGGGTGGTCGCGCGGCCACGTCGTCCTTGCTCAGCCCGTCCCGCACCTCGTCGAGGTCGTACCGGACGAGCAGCGGCGATCCGCACGAGCACAGGCCGATCACCTGATCCGCGGAATGGGTGAGGCCGCACTTGGGACATTCGAGGTGACTCATAGCCGAGAAGCGCACAAGCCCAGAGGCTACTCCGCCGCTCGCGACTCAGCAGGTCGATCTCATGTCAGAGCACGGACAGCAGCTTGCGCAGGGTCTCCCGCGCGGCATCGAGCTCGGCGACCGTGACCCCTGCCCGGGCGAGCCGCTGGGAACGGTCGACATCCGAGGCAATCACGATCTTCCGCAGCGTCTCGCGCCCTTCCGTGGTCAACGCGAGCAGCGGCGATCGCTGATGGTCAGGATTGCCCGAACGCTTGACTACCCCCTCGTCGACCAACTCATCGGCCACCCGCTGCACGCTCTGCCGGGTCAGCCCGAGCCGCCGCGCGATCGCGGGCACGGTGAACGCCTGGTCCGACAGCACGCTCATCACATGCCAGCGGGCCACCGTCTGACCCTGTTCGGACGCGATCTGCTCACTGCTCCCCCGCGACACGCCCGCCAGCTCGTACACATCGGCCACCAGCAGGCGGTAACTCTCAGCCCTTGTCACCTTGACAGCCTACTGTCAAGGCGACTTCACCCCGCGCGGAGGCCGCTGATCGAGGTGCGCTGGTGGGACGTGGTGGACGGACGCTGATGGTCGGTGAGGCGGAAGCCCGTACCGCGGACCGCGTCGATCGTGACGGTGGTGCCCAGCTCGTCGAGCTTGCGACGTACTCGCTTCACCAGCGAGTGCACGTCTGCCGTGCCCTGCAGGTGCCGGTTGCGCCAAACGGCCTGGTGCAGCGCCTCGTACGTCCACACCCTCAACGGCTCCGTGATCAACCGGGTGAGCAGATCGTGCTCGAGATCGGTCAACGGCACCTCCCGCTCCCGCCACTGCGCGACCGACCGGGCCGAGTCGATCGTCAGGACGTCGGCATCCCGGTCACCGCGATCCGTACGC
Source organism: Kribbella sp. VKM Ac-2568 (assembly GCF_004345365.1). Lineage (GTDB taxonomy): Bacteria > Actinomycetota > Actinomycetes > Propionibacteriales > Kribbellaceae > Kribbella > Kribbella orskensis. The sequence goes on along the minus strand of NZ_SLVF01000012.1, from coordinate 5,584 downwards.
CGGTCCGGCACCTTCCTGGCGACAGGTTCGTCGACTGCCTCCGGCTCCGGGGGCTCCGGCTGCTCAGGTGGTGCCGGCGGCGGCTGTTGCGCGGGCGTGAGCAGTCTGCGGAGTTCGTCCAGGCTGGAGACGAGCAGCAGCGGCGCGACATCGTCGACGAGTTCCGCGAGCCGGACCCGCTCCTCCATGGACGCTGCCACCGCGATCAGCAGTGGGAACGGCTCCTGGGCGGATCCGGTCAGATCGAGGGCGCCGGCGGTCTGGGCGGGGACACGGGCGGTGACCATCTGATTACGATGTCAAGCATTGCCTCAAATCGTCAACGCATTGACAAACAATGGCGAAACCTTGCTCACAAGCAAGGGACTGCTAGTGACATCTTGCTCACCAAGTGTGCTTGTTCCGCTCCGCATCTGACACATAAGGTCCACGTCAGGCTCTCGGCGTAACACGTCGCGACCTGGGGGGCACGGAGCGTTCGCAGAACCGGTTCACCATCTCTACCTGCGAAGCCCTGCACCTCTGCACCAATGACTCGGGGGAGTCGACTCGGGGTCGTACAAGTGAGGGGCTGCAGAGATGTCACATCAACGAAGAAGGGGACTCGCCAGATCACTGGTGAGTGCTCTGGCGGCGGTGGCCGTCGTCACCACCGGGCTGGCCGCGGCCGGCCAGGCCCAGGCGGCACCACCCACCAAGCCCGGCGGAACGCCCGCGCCGGCCTCCAAGATCAAGCCGGACGTGCTGTCGAAGCTGGAGGGCAAGGACGCCAAGGAGGCGACGGACTACTGGGTCCGCTTCACCGCCAAGGCCGACCTGTCCAAGGCCAGCACGATCACGGACTGGAACCAGCGCGGTACCGCGGTCGCCGCGGCGCTGCGCAAGACCGCTGCCGAGAGCCAGGCGAAGGTACGCGCCGAGCTCGACGCGTCGAAGGTGAAGTACCAGGCCTTCTGGGGCACCAACGCGATCCGCGTCTCGAGCGGCACGCTGGCCACGGCGCAGAGCCTGGCCACGCACGCCGAGGTCGAGGGCATCTACAACCCGGTGGCCCTGGAGGTCCCGAAGGTCACCGAGGGCAAGACCGAGCGCGAGGTCAACGCGCTCGAGTGGGGCATCGCGAACATCAACGCCGATGACGTCTGGAGCCAGTACGGCGACAGGGGCGCCGGCATCGTCATCGCGAACATCGACACCGGTGTCCAGTACGACCACCCGGCGCTGGTGAACCAGTACCGCGGCAACAACGGTGACGGCACGTTCGACCACAACTACAACTGGTTCGACGCGGCCGGCACCTGTGGTTCGGCACCGTGTGACACCAACGGCCACGGCACCCACACGATGGGCACCATGGCCGGTGACGACGGTGCGAGCAACCAGATCGGCGTCGCGCCGGCGGTCAAGTGGATCGCAGCCAACGGGTGCTGCCCGTCGGACGCCGCGCTGATCAACTCCGGTCAGTGGATGCTCGAGCCGACCGACCTCGCCGGGCAGAACCCGGACGCGAGCAAGCGGCCGAACATCATCAACAACTCGTGGGGTACCACGCTGCCCTCCAACGAGCCGTTCATGGAGGACATCACCAACGCGTGGACCGCGTCCGGCATCTTCGGTGCCTGGTCCAACGGCAACAGCGGTTCGGCCTGCCAGACGAGCGGTTCGCCGGGCAGCCTGGTGAGCAACTACTCCGCCGGTGCCTACGACATCAACAACAACATCGCCTCCTTCTCCGCCCGCGGTGTGGGCCAGAACGGCGAGACCAAGCCGAACATCTCGGCCCCGGGCGTGAACGTGCGCTCGAGCGTTCCGGGTAACGGCTATGCCAGCTTCAACGGCACCTCGATGGCCTCGCCGCACATGGCGGGCACCGTCGCGCTGCTGTGGTCGGCCGCTCCCGGCCTGAAGGGCGACGTCGCGGCCACCCGCGCGCTGCTCGACGGTTCGGCCGTCGACAAGGCGGACACCCAGTGCGGTGGCACCACCGACGACAACAACGTCTACGGTGAAGGCCGGCTCGACGCACTGGCACTGCTGAACGCCGCTCCGATCGGTGACACCGGCACGCTGGCCGGTACCGTCACCGCCACAGGTGGCGCCGCCATTCCGGGTGCGTCCGTGACCGTCACCCAGGCGGGCACGCCGGACCGTACCCTCACCACCGGTGCGAACGGCACCTTCTCGTCGGTCCTCCCGGCCGGCGACTACAACCTCGCGGTGGCCGCCTTCGGCTACGTCGGCCAGACCGGCACCGCGACCATCACCGCCAACGCGACCACGACGAAGAACTTCACCCTGGCGTCCGCGCCGACGGTGAACGTCGGTGGCACCGTCACGGACGGCTCCGGCCACGGCTGGCCGCTGTACGCGAAGGTGAGCGTCGAGGGCCCGGGTGGCGTGTTCGACTACACCACCCCGACCAACGGCCGGTACACCCTGAAGGTGCCGTCCAGCGCGTCGTACTCCCTCAAGATCGAGTCCCAGCTGCCCGGCTACCAGACCGTCAGCCAGCCGATCACGGTGGGCACGGGCAACCTGACCAAGAACGTCGCGGTCGGAGTCCGTACCGACGCGTGCACCACGGCGCCGGGGTACAAGTGGGGTTCCGACGGCGTCTACGAGACGTTCGACACCAAGGCCGCCCCGAGTGGCTGGACCGTCGTGGACAACAAGAACAACGGCCAGGTCTGGAAGTTCGAGGACGTCGCCAACCGCGGCAACCTGACCGGCGGGTCCGGCGGTTTCGCGATCGTCGACAGCGACCGGTACGGTGCCGGCCAGCAGCAGGACACCTCGCTGGTCAGCCCGGTGGTCGACCTGACCGCGGTCACCGCTCCGGTGGTCAAGTTCAACCAGGAGCTCAACTGGCTCGGCGGCGAGAAGGCCGATGTCGACCTGTCGATCGACGGTGGCGCCACCTGGGCCAACCTGACCTCACAGGTCGCTGACCTCCGCGGGGTCAAGGAGATCGCCATCCCGCAGGCGGCCGGTCAGTCGGCCGTGCAGGTCCGCTTCCACTACTACGACGCCTCGTACGAGTGGTGGTGGGAGGTCGACAACGTCCTGATCGGCAGCCAGGTCAACTGTGAGCCGGTCGGCGGCGGTCTGGTCGTCGGCAACGTGAAGGACGCCAACACCGGCGGTTTCGTGAACGGCGCCGTCGTCACCCGTGACGACAAGCCGGCCGAGACCGCGACCACCGTCGCGACGCCCGAGGACACCGGGCTGGCCGACGGCTTCTACTGGCTGTACTCCTCGGACTCCGGCGAGCACGGCTTCACCAGCAAGGCGGGTAACTACGTCTCCTCGACGCAGAACGTCAACGTCGAGGCCGACTGGGTCACCCAAGCCGACTTCAGCCTCGCGGCCGGCCGGCTCTCGGTCACCCCGGGGTCGATCGAGGCCAACCTGAAGCTGCCCGGTGGCAAGGTCACCAAGTCGGTCACCGTCAAGAACACCGGTGGAGCGCCGGTGGACGTGAAGTTCGGTGAGCGCGACGGCGGCTTCGAGATCGAGAACGCCGACGGCAGCACGACCACCAAGTCCGAGGTCTTCAACAGCACCGGCGCACCGCTGCAGCGGCTGCAGGTGCCGACCTCGTTCGCCAACATGCTGTCGGGCAAGACCTCCGTCCCGACGGCGGCGGCCAAGCCGATGGCGGCTCCGTGGACGGACATCGCCGACTACCCGGCGACCGTGATGGACAACCGGGTCGTCAACCTCGACGGCAAGGTCTACTCGATCGCCGGTGGCAACGGCAGCGCTTCCACTGCCAACAGCTACGTCTACGACCCGGCCACCCTGGCCTGGACCGCGATCGCCCCGCTTCCGGGCGCCCGTAACGCCGTCACCGTCGGCGCCGTGGGTGGCAAGATCATCGCCAGCTCCGGCTGGGGAGCCGCTGGTCCGGACGCAGGCACCTGGGCCTACGACCCGGCGACCAACGCCTGGTCCGCGGCAGCCAACAACCCGGCGCCGCGTGCGGCCGCCGGCCAGGCTGTCCTGGACGGCAAGCTGTACGCCGTCGGCGGCTGCACCACCTCCGGCTGCACCCCGATGTCCAACTCCGTGGTCGCTTACGACACGGCGTCGAACACCTGGGCCACGCTGGCGAACTACCCGAAGTCGGTTGCGTTCGCCTCCTGTGGCGCGATCGACGGACTGGTGTACTGCTCCGGTGGTAACGACGGCGCGGCCGCGCAGAAGTCCGGCTACGTCTACGACCCGAGCAGCAACTCCTGGTCCGCCATCGCCGACGCCCCGGCTGACCACTGGGCGGCGTCCTTCGCCGTCGCCAGTGGCAAGCTGCTGGTCGTCGGTGGTGTCCAGGCCGGCGCCGTCACCAACGCCGGCTTCGCCTTCGACCCGGCCGCCGGTACCTGGGCGGCTCTGCCGAACGCCAACATGCCGCGGTACCGCGGTGCGGCGGCGTGTGGCTTCTACAAGGTCGGTGGCTCCTCCGGCGGCTTCACCGCGACCGTGGACAGTGAGGCTCTGCCGGGCCTCGAGGACTGTGCCGAGTCGTCGGCGGACGTCAGCTGGCTGACGATCGACAAGACCGAGGCCACCCTGGCCCCGGGCGAGTCGGTCATCCTGAAGGTGGGCCTGTCGGCCAACGTCGACCAGCCGGGTACCTACACCGGTTCGGTCACCGTCGGCGAGAACACGCCGTACGCGGTCAACCCGGTGGACGTGAAGATGAACGTCACGCCGCCGAACACCTGGAGCAAGCTCATGGGCACGGTCACCGGGGTAGCCACCTCCGGCGCGACCGCTCCGCTCCCGGGCGCCATCGTCCAGGTCGACTCCTGGGCGCAGTCGTACACCTTCATCACCGAATCCGACGGCACCTACGCCTACTGGCTGGACCGTCGCAACAACCCGCTCACCCTGATCGCCGCAAAGGACGGCTACAAGCCGCAAACCCGCGTGACGAGACTCGTCGCAGGTGAGCCGGCCGTGGAGGACTTCGCTCTGAAGTCCATCAAGTAACCACGACCTAGCCGCACCAAGCCGGCCCCGGACAGAACCCTCTGTCCGGGGCCGGCCCGCGTACTACGTCCCCGCGCGCCTGCTCCGCCGCCCGCGCCGCGACCGCAGGTGATCCCCCGCAGCACCCATCCCCGGTGAGTGAATGTCTACCGGGGCTGTAGGTGGGGGTGGTCCAGGATCAGGGCGGCCGTGTCCGCGTCTACGGACAGGCGGGTGGCGATCTGGCGGACCGCCTGCGTCTGGGCGCCGACGGGTTTCAGGAGGTCGATGGGGCCGCGGCAGCGATCGGCGGCGGGCAGCGCTTCAGGAGCCTCAGGCACCACGCTCTGCCAAGGCCTCGGCACCACGGATTCACCCATATACGTCCAACGGCTGTCTACGCCATTCGTCACACACCCCACACCCGCCAGACGCCGCCCGGGTCGCCTGTCTGCAGCCGCCGGGCGATGGCCGGTTTCGGCGGCCACTGGCGCGTTGTTCGCCGGCTAACGGCTTATAGAGCCTGTTGAGAAATGGGCGTGGCGGTGGTGTGGGTAACCGGGTGGGCGTTCGAGTATTGGGTATGGCGAATTCGTATCGGCCGGTTGATCGT
>NZ_SLVF01000011.1 GCF_004345365.1 Kribbella sp. VKM Ac-2568 | reverse complement strand
CCCGCCCGCGCACACAGCATCAACACCTGCTCGAACAAGGCCTTGAACGCGGCTTCGTGCTCGCGGCGGAACGTCGAGATCGTGCTGTGATCAGGCACGTCTTGGGCGCAGATCACCCGGAACGCCACATCCACCGTGCACAACCGCTCGATCTGCCGCGACGAATGCACCTTGTGCGCATAGGCATACAACAGCAACGTCACCAACATGTCCGGGTCATAAGCCGCCCGGCCCTGCCCACTGCGGGCCCGGCCGGCATGGAACGCCGCCGTGTCCATCTCCTTGACCGCATCGATCACGAACCACGCCAGATGACCCTCTGGCAACCAGTCCGCCATGTTCGGCGGCAACAAGAACGCCTGATCACGATCAACCGGCCGATACGAATTCGCCATACCCAATACTCGAACGCCCACCCGGTTACCCACACCACCGCCACGCCCATTTCTCAACAGGCTCTGTAAGGCGCCAGCCGCCGGACAGGGTGCCAGTGGTGGGCTCGAGCCCGCGGAGGGCACTCTGCAGCCCCGCGAAGGGCGCGCCGCCGGGCGGGGCCGCAGAAATCTCAAGAAAATTCTGCTGATCTTTCCGGAATAGCCCGCAAAACGCTGATTTGAAGTCTACGCGGGAAACCCTGTGCGGCCACCCTGAGGGAGGGCAATTCCTAACCGATGATAGCGCGGCGACCGGTTTGACTGGGCGGTGATTGTTTGACTCCGGGCCGTTGTTGAACGGAGCAGCATCGCTCATTTTTCGCCAAATGTTAAGCGATCCGGAGCGCATTGCGAAGGGTAGTGGAGTCGTCACTTTCGGTCCGTAGCGGGACCGTCTGGTCGTGTCGTATCGTCGCCTCATCGCCAGGCCTTGGTGGGGGTGCTGGTGCTCTGAATCCTTTGTGTTCAAGGCGAACTTCGGAGCTCGGATGACCATGGACGGTACTGTCGTGGTGCCCGGAACCACTATGGGTGCCCAGTGGGTCGACGACGTTCTGCTGGCCGGACCGGCGAGCGACGTCTGCTTCCATCTCCCTACTCCCATTGATCGTGGAATGCTGCGCCGGCTGGTCCGGGACCGGCAATCCGAACTGGCGGAATCGGGCTTCCGCCCGGGTGGTGCCGCCGCATTGCGGTTGCCCCCGTCAATGGCATTCATCACGCATTTGCTGGCGGTTTGGCGCAGTGGCGGCCAGGCGATCCTGCTGGATCACCGGCTGACCGACTACGAGGTCCGCCGGGCGATCGAACGGCTGGTTCCGCAGGTCGTGGTGTCGCCCGAGCGGCCGGTCGGTTCAGGGCTGCGCACGTTCGTCGAGATCGACACCGACGTGGCCAGCTACTCCGGTCACCCGGCGAATACCTCGCACGCGGTGGTCCAGCTCAGTTCAGGCTCGACCGGGCCGTCGAAGGTGATCGGCCGGACTGCCGAGGACCTGGTCGAGGAGGTACTGCGGTACACCCGGATCGACGGGGTTCCGCAGCGCGGCGAGCGGGTCATCCTGCTGCCCTCGATGGTGCACGTGCTCGGTCTGGTCGGCGGCCTGCTGTACGGCCTGCACGCCGGCGTGACGCTGGTCCCGCCCGCGCGGTTGACCGGTGACGCGATCGTGCAGGCGATCGCTAGCGACGACAGCCCCGCCACCGTGCTGGGAGTGCCGTTCCACATCGGCCTGCTTGCCTCGGTCAACGAGCCGCCGCCGCTGCCGCAGTTCAAGCGGATGACGACCGGTGGCGAACTCGTGCCTGCCGCGATCTCGCGAGCGTTCGAGGAGAAGTTCCAGGTCCCGCTCGGCAACATGTACGGGATGACCGAGGTCGGGGTCATCGGCACCGACCTGTTCGGCCGCCACCGCCCGGCGATCTTGCCCGCGCCCGGCATCGAAGTACGGGCTGTCGACGGGGAACTGCACATTCGCCGGCCGGAGTCGCCGTACCTCGGGCTGTCGGATCCGGCGCGCTGGGCCGATGGGTGGCTGCGGACCAAGGACGCGGGGGTGGTCGACCCCGAGACCGGGCTCGTCAGTATCAAGGGGCGGCTCGACTCGCAGGTGTCTGTCGGCGGGCTGAAGGTGGACCTGACCGAGGTGGAGTACACGCTCGGCACGTTGCGCGGCGTGGAGGCGGCGGTCGTCGTCTTCGACGGCGGGATCACCGCCTACCTGCAGCTCAACGAGCCGCGCACCGTCGCCCGGATCGAGGCCGACCTGGCCCAGCAGCTCGCGTCGTACAAGCGGCCGCGGAGCGTGCGGCTGGTCGATCAGTTGCCACGGACAACCACCGGGAAGCTGGTCCGCGACGTCACCGTACTGCGCAAGGCAGTGCCGTGATGCTCGCAGACCTCCACGGACCGGACACCAGCCGGTACTGCGACCGCGAGCACGGCATCAGCGTGCAGGGTCAGGTAGAGCAGCGCCAGGGTGGGTTCGGAGGGCACCAGGCCGCCGGTCAGAGGGCCACCGGTCTGGGTGCCCGCATCGGGGGGCGGCGAGTCGAGGGGTTCCCGCGAGTGGACGGATTCCGGCGGAGGCAGGGGGCCCGCCGGAGCGAGGGGTTCTGGCGGGAGGGGCATCAATCGGCGAAGACCCGAGCCGCGCAGACCGCGGCCGAGTGCCTTGCCGACGGCTTCCTTCGCCGTCCACAACCGCAGGAACGCCTCGACCTCGTCGGGTTGAGCGGCCATCCAGGCCAGCTCGGCCGGGTCGAACCAGCGCTTGGCGAGGCCCGCGACCTCGAAGGACCGGCGGTTCTCGACGTCGACGCCGACCGGACCGGCGGCGCTCGCGGCGGCCGCGACCAGATCGTGCCCGTGACTGACGCTCACCCACAGGCCGTCCACGTGCGGGCGGCCGGCTTCGTCGTGCCGCAGTACCGGCTCGCCGCCGACGAGGGTGGCGGCGAGCGCGAGCAGCAGGGCGTGTGCGGCCGACCGCTGGTCACCGTCGACAGGCTTCACCCAGACGTGCACGGGCTCCGGACCGGATCCCGGACGTTCTTCCACAGAAAGAAGGTATCCCGATGAGGGAAGAGGTTCGCGAGTTCGTCCTCGCGCAGTTGCAGGACATGAACTACGACACCGAGGGCATCGACGACGACACCACCCTCGGCCCGGCCGGGGTGGATCTGGAGTCGCTGGCGCTGGCCGACCTGTCGGTCCGGGTGGAGGACCGGTTCGGGGTGCGCTTCTCCGACGACGAGTCCGAGGAGCTGGCCCTGATGACGGTCGGCGAGTTCACCACCGCGGTGGCCGGCCGGGTCGCGCAGCAGGTCTGATGAACTCGTCCGCCCCGCACCCCTCCATCACCCCGCCGCCGGCGGTCACCTCGCCGTCGCCCGCCTCGCCGTCGCCCGCCTCGCCGTCGGTCGCGTCGGTGCAGTCGCCGTCCGTCCCTGGGTCGCCTGGACGGGCGGAGATCGTGGACTGGCTGGCGGCGCTGGGTGACCGGCCCGCGGGGGAGGTCCGGGAACGGATCGACTCGATGGAGCTGGCCTGGCTGGTGCATCAGGTCGAGCAGCGCTACATGATCGAGCTCGACGACGACCAGCTGGACCGGATCAGGACCATCGGCGATGCCGTCGCCGTGCTCGCGGAGGTGATCCCGGGCCATGGCTGACCCGCGACCGGTCTCGATCACCGGGCTCTCGGTGCTGAGCGCTCTCGGCCGGGGTGCCGAGGCGCAACTCGCGGCGGCGCTGCCCGGCGCGGCCGCCTTCACCGAGGTTCAGCGCTTCGACACCACCAATCGGCGGGTCCACCGCGCAGCGACGGCCGCGGATGTCCGCTCGCTGGAGGAGGAGATGCTCGACGCGATCACCGGCGCCTGCGCGGAGGCCGGTCTCAACGCGGCACAACGAGCCACAACCCCTTTGTTCCTGGCGGTTCACGGCCGCGCCGGCGTTCGCGGCCTGGCGTCGCGAGCCACCCGCATCTACACCAGCGCCTGCGTCTCAGCCAGTACTGCGGTCGCCGACGGGGCCGCGCTGATCCGCGGGGGCTACGCGAACCGGATCGTGGTGGCAGCCGGCTACCTGGTCGAGGCGGATCAGTACGCCTTGTTCGACGCGGGCCGAGCGCTCTCGGACGACGGTGTGGTCCGCCCGTTCAGCCTTGACCGCAAGGGCTTGCTCCTCGGTGACGGCATGGTCGCGGTGGTTCTCCAAGCTGGTGAAGGCCAAGCGGAGATCGTTGGATGGGGCCGTGCGGGCGACGCCTATCACCCGTGCCAACCGGCCCCTGACGGCCGTGGGCTCGCGGCCGCGATGACCGCCGCACTCCGCAAGGCGGATCTCCCGCCCGAGGTCGTCGGCTACATCAACGCCAACGCCACCGGAACCAGCTTCAGTGATGCCTCCGAGGCGGCCGCGATCCGCAGCGTGTTCGAGGCGGATGTCCCCGTCAGTTCGACGAAGGCCGTGCATGGTCACGCCCTGGAAGCCTCCGGACTGCTCGAACTCGTGCTCACCGTGCTGGCCCTGCGCGCCGGCAAGTTGCCGGTGAACGCCGGATTCACCACGGCCGATCCGGACTGCCCGCTGGATCTGATCCTGGATGCCCCCAGGCCGGCCACAGCGCAGTACGGGCTGACTTTGAATGCCGCCTTCGGCGGCGCGGACACGGCCCTGCTGGTGCGTGCTGGATGAACCGCCTCGCCGGAATTCCTGAACCCCGCATGGTCACGGACAGTCACTGGCCGCAGTCGGCTGACGACGCGCTGGCAGGGCCTCCGCCACTGCCCGGTTTCGTCGGGTCATCGTTCAGCCCGCTCGTTGCCGCCGTGGCTGATGGTTGCCTGAAGCCCTGGTTCGGCGAACCGCCTTTGCAGCAAGGCGAACGGACCGGGATCGTGCTCGTCAGCCGGACCGGTGATCGGGCCAGCGCCGAGCACGTCCGCGCCGCGGTTGCCGACGGCAAACGAGTCGGCCCGCTCTACTTCTTCCAGTCTGTGCCGAACAGCGTGGCCGGCTATGTCGCAGCCCGCTGGGGATTGCGCGGACCGGTCGTTTGCCTGAGCCCGACCACCGACGCGCGGCGTACCGGGCTCGACCAGGCAGCACTCCTGATCGCGGACGGCGACGCGGACGACGTCCTCGTCGTACTCGTCGAACAAGCGGCCGCCGGCGACACCGCCGTGGCCCTGTTGGTAAGTGGGGGAGATCCGTCATGAAAAGTCTCAGGGCCCAGCTAGCCGCCGACCCGGCCATCGGTGCGGGCAACGTGCTGGCGACCGTGATCGCCCACGGCGCCGAGCTGCAGGGGCCGGGGTTGACCTTCGACACCGCGGTCGACCATTTCCCGGCCGAGCACCCGCTCACGCTGGGCGAGCTCGACGAGCGCGTCCAGGCCCGTACGGCGTGGTTGCGGGAGCACGGCATCGGTGGCCGGGACGTGGTCGCGATCTGGGCGACGGAGGCCGCGGACATCGTGCTGAGCTTCCTCGCGCTCACCCGGGTCGGCGCGATCCCCGCGCTGATGAACGGCAAGATGGCCCCGGCCATCGCGGAGGAGTACATCCGCCGCCTGCGCGTCACCGGCGTACTGGCTGATGCCGAGCATCGGGAGAAGCTCAGCGGGGCGCCGATCCTGGCCGAGCCGAAGGACCTCGGCACCGGCGATCCGGCCGCGGCGCCCGAGCACTACCGGCACCACCAGGACGATCCGGTCGTCATCACCCACACCTCGGGGACGACCGGCGTGCCGAAAGCCGTCCTGCACACGCACACCACCTTGTACGCCGCGCTGAAGCACCTGCTCACGATGCCGCAGGCGCAGGGCACCGACAGGATCCTCAACGCGCTCCCGATCCCGCACACGGCGACGATCCTGATGGTCAACCAGGTGCTCGGCAACCGGGCCGAGATGCTGCTGCTGTCCAGCCAGGACGCGCCGAACCTGCTGCGGCAGATCGAGCGGTGGAAGCCGCGCGGGGTCTACGGGTTCGCGGTCACCTGGGCCGGCCTGGCCCGCGAGGACCTGAGCCGGCACGACCTCGCCTCGGTCCGGATGTGGTTCAACACCGGCGACTGCGCGCACGAGCCGCACATCCGCAAGCTGGTCGCGGTCGGCTCGCGCGAAACCGTCACCAGCCAAGGCCGTACGACGGTCCCGGGGTCGCACTTCATCGACGGGCTCGGGTCCAGCGAGATGGGACACAACGGGTTCCACGTCACCCACACGATCGACAGCGAGCACTACGGCCGGTGCATCGGCAAGCCGTACCAGTTCGCCGAGGCGACCGTGCTCGACAGCCGTGGCGAGGAACTCCCGCCGGGCAACCCGGGCCTGCTCGGCTTCCGGTCGCCGTCGGTGTCGCCTGCCTACTGGAACGACTCGGTCAACACCTACAAGTTCCGGCTGAACGGCTGGTTCCTCACCGGTGACCTGGTCTACCGCGACGAGACCGGGCACTTCTTCCACCTGGACCGGGTCCCCGACGCGGTCGCCGGGTTCGAGGGACCGCAGCTCTACACGTCGATGTCGGAGGAGCGCATCCTCGCGGCCCTGCCGGAAGTCCTCGACTGCACGGTGATCATCGTCCAGGAGAACGGCCGTTTCCTCACCGACGTCCTGCTCGAACTCTCGCCCGACGCCGACCCCGCCGCAGACCGCACCGAGCCAGTACGCCGCGCCGTCGGCGAGGAGGTCGCGGCGACGATCCGGCGGATCGCGGTCATCGGCGAGGACGACGTACCGGTGACGGTGACGGGGAAGGTCCGCAAGGTCGCGCTGCGCCAGGAGCGCCTGGACGGCGTGGCGGCCGGAGCCGGGGTGCGTCGATGACCGCGGCAACCATCACCGGGATGGGCCTGCTCACCCCGGTCGGCCGAGGTGTGGAAAACGTCTTCGACGCGTTGCTGCACGGCAAGTCCGGCATCAGCCGCCCGCCGGCCGGCCATCCGGTCGCGAACTCGGTCGAGCTGGCGGGCTTCCTGCCGCCGTTCGACGCGGGCACGATCGCGAGCGGCCCTGACGGCAAGGTGATGGACCGCACGGTGATACTCGCCCAACTCACCGCCGAGGATGCGCTGGCCGATGCCGGTCTGGTCGTCGGCGAGAACGTCGACCGCGCACGCATCGGCGTGATCGTCGGCGGCGTGGGCGGCATGGCCACCCTCGAGAACCAGGTTCTGGCCCGGGCCGAACGCGGTCGCGCGGCCGTCAGCCCCTACCTGCTGACCGGGATCCTGCCGAACATGCCCGCGGCAAGGATCGCGATCCGCTTCGGCCTCCGCGGCTACACCTCATCAGTCGGTACGGCGTGCGCGTCCGGCGCGCAGGCGATCGCCGACGGCGTACGGCTGATCCGCACCGGCGAGGTGGATGTGGTGATCTGCGGCGCGAGCGAGGCGCCGCTCTTCCCGACCTTCGCGGAGACCTTTGCCAACGCCCGGGCGCTCGCCCGGAACTGGGATGACCCGACCCAGGCGAGCAGGCCGTTCGACCTGCGCAGGAACGGGTTCGTGCTGTCGGAAGGAGGCGCGCTGCTGGTGCTGGAGAGCGCCGAGCACGCCACCGCCCGGGGCGCTGCCGGGTACGCCGATGTCGCGGGCTACGGAGTGAACGCCGACGCGCATCACCCGACGGCGCCACGACCGGACGGGACGGGGGCCGCCGACTGTATGCGCAGGGCCTTCGCCAGCGCCCGGGTGAGACCCGAGCAGGTCGGTTACGTCAACGCGCACGGCACCAGCACGAAGCTCGGCGACGTCGCGGAGTCCGTCGCGATCGGCCTGGCCTTCGACGGATCCAGCCCGGCGGTGAGCTCCACCAAGGCCCTGACGGGCCACATGCTCGGCACCTCCGGCGTGGTCGAGGCGGCCGCCAGTGCGCTGGCGGTGAACGCCGGCCTGCTGCCGCCGACGTACAACCTCGAGGACCCGGATCCGGCCTGCCCGCTGGACCACGTCCGCAAGGAGCCGCGTGAGGTGCGCGTGGAGTACGCGCTGTCGAACTCGTTCGGGTTCGGCGGCCAGAACGTCAGCCTGCTGTTCGGACCACCGAGCACAGAGATCAAGAGTGAGGGGAAGGCCCGGTGAAGTCATCGTGATGGAGATCTACGGGATCGACCACGTGGAGATGTACGTCGGCGACGCGAAGCAGGCCGCGTTCTACCTGGGACACGCCTTCGGCCTGCAGGTCCACGGCCAGGCTGGTCCGGAGACGGGCCTGGCCGGCCAGCGATCGCTGTTGCTGCGGGAGAGCGCCGTACAGATCGTGCTGACCTCGGGGCTGGCCGCCGACCATCCCGCGGCGGAGTACGTGCAGCGGCACGGTGACGGAGTCGCCGTCGTGGGCCTGGAGGTGGACAACGCGTCCGTGGCCTACACCGAGTTGCTGGCCCGCGGCGCCGAGTCCGTGGCCGAGCCGGTGACGTACACGGACGAGCAGGAGACCACCGTGGTGATCGCGGAGGTGGCCGGTTTCGGCGACGTGGTCCACCGGCTGGTCGAACGGCACGGACCGCGGCGGGAGTTCCTGCCGGGCGCGTTCCAGATCACCGAGCCCGCGGGTGGTCCGGACGAGAAGCTGTTCAGCGAGATCGACCACCTGGCCATCTGCGTGCCGTCGGGCCGGCTGAAGCCGACGGTCGACTTCTACCAGAACGTCTTCGGGTTCCTGCCGATCTTCGACGAGTACATCGAGGTGGCCGGACAGGGGATGGAGTCGACGGTGGTGCAGAGCCCGTCGAAGCACGTCACCTTCACGCTGATCGAGCCGGATCCCAACCGCCGGCCGGGCCAGATCAACGACTTCCTCACCTGGCACGCGGGCGCCGGAGTACAGCACATCGCCTTGCGCACCAGCGACATCGTCGAGGCGGTCAGCACGCTGTCCGAGCGCGGGGTGAACTTCCTCGCCTCGCCGTCGGCGTACTACAAGGCGCTGCCCGACCGCGTCGGCGAGGTGGAGACGCCGCTGGAATCCCTGGAGGAGCTGGGCATCCTGGTCGACAAGGACCACTGGGGTCAGCTGCTGCAGATCTTCACCGAGTCGATGCACGTCCGCCGCACGCTGTTCCTCGAGATCATCGAGCGGCGTGGCGCGATGACGTTCGGCAGCGGCAACATCAAGGCGCTGTACGAGGCCAAGGAGCGCGAGCTGCAGGGGGTCGAGGTATGACGGCCCTGGAGTTCACGCTGTCCGAGGACGAGATCGCGCTGCTGCCGTCGGACGAGGATGTCGCGTTCTACCAGCAGCACGGCTGGTATCTGTCGAAGAAGCTGCTCACCGACGACGAGACCGACGAACTCGTCAACGCCAGCGAGCGGTACTACGCCGGCGAGCGGGACCGCAAGCTGCCGGCCAGGCCGCCGAAGCTCGCCTACTGGGACCCCTCCAAGGGCGATGTCCAGCGGCACAACGATTACGTGCACTACGAGCACGACGGACTGGCGAAGATCCTGCGCAAGCCGCTGATCGGCGCGGTCGCGGCCCGGCTGGCCCAGGTCGAGGAGATCCGGATCTTCCAATCCACTCTGATCTACAAGCCGCCGGTGCCGGGGGAGCCGTCGAACATCGTGCCCTGGCACTTCGACAAGCACTACTGGTCGTCCTCGTCGTCGGACCGGATGCTGACCGCGTTCATCCCGTTCCACGACTGCCCGCCGGAGATGGGCACCATCACGATGGTCGACGGCAGCCACCGGTGGCAGGAGATCGGCTCCGACGACACCGTGGTCCGGCACTTCGCCGAGCGGGACCGGTCCCAGCTCGACCAGATGCTGACGGAGAACGCGCAGTACAACGGCGTCGAGGTGGTCAAGGTGCCGATCACCATTCCCCGTGGCCACCTGAACTTCCACCACTGCCGGACGTACCACGGGTCCGGCGCGAACGTGAGCGACCGGCCGCGCCGGGCGATCTCGCTGCACCTGCAGGACGGCGGCAACTCCTACCGGGAGTTCCCGCTCTCCGACGGCACCCTCGCGGCGTACAACCACGACGCCGTGGTCCGCCGGACCCCGGACGGCCGACCCGACTACGCCGACCCGGACTTCTGTCCCACTCTCTGGGCCGATCGCTGACAAGGAGAACGACATGTCACGTTACGACTGGGGTCAGACCCACCCGGGCATCGAGCAGCTCGAGAAGGCCGTCGGCGACGCCCGGGACAAGGTCGTCCAGCACCCGCTCTACGCCAACCTGGACACGCACGAGTCGCTCGTCACCTTCATGGAGCACCACGTCTTCGCGGTCTGGGACTTCATGTCGCTGCTGAAGTCGCTGCAGCGCGAGCTGACCTGCGTCACGGTGCCGTGGATCCCGACCGCGCACACCAGCAGCCGTCGGCTGATCAACGACATCGTGATGGTCGAGGAGAGCGACGAGCTGGGCGACGGTTTCGTCAGCCAC
The DNA here is from genome assembly GCF_004345365.1 of Kribbella sp. VKM Ac-2568. Classification (GTDB taxonomy): domain Bacteria; phylum Actinomycetota; class Actinomycetes; order Propionibacteriales; family Kribbellaceae; genus Kribbella; species Kribbella orskensis. The sequence goes on along the minus strand of NZ_SLVF01000011.1, from coordinate 320,433 downwards.
TTCGAGCTCTACGTCGACGGCATGAAGGAGGCCGGGGCCGACACGACCGCGATCGAGAAGCTGGTCGACCTGCTGCGCAACGGGGGTTCGGTCGTCGACTCGTTGAAGGAGGCCCGCGTCCCGCAGGCCTCGATCGACTTCGCCGCCACCACGTGGGACATCATCGAGAACCAGCCGGTGCACTGCCAGGCGGCCGCCTTCGCCTTCGGGCGCGAGGACCTGATCCCGGACATGTTCACCCAGGTGGTCGCGGTGAACGAGCGGTCGAGCAGGCTCAACACCTTCGTCGACTACCTGGAACGCCACATCGAGGTGGACGGCGAGCAGCACACCCCGATGGCGATGCAGATGGTCACCGACCTGTGCGGTGACGACGACGCCAAGTGGGAGGCGTGCGCGGACACCATCAACACCGCGCTCGCGGCCCGGGCCCGGCTCTGGGACTCGATCCTCGCCGCCGTGAAGGGCTGAGTCATGTCGACCGTCGATCTCTACCGGACAGTGCGGCTGATCCGCCGCTTCGAGGAGCGTGCGATCGAGTTCGTCCGGTCCGGCGAGATCGTCGGTGGCATCCACCCGTACGTCGGTCAGGAGGCCGTGGCCGCGGGGGTCTGCGCGGCGCTCCGGCCGGACGACCTGATCACCAGCACGCACCGGGGACACGGCCACGTGCTGGCCAAGGGGGTGAATCCGGCCCGGATGTTCGCCGAGCTGATGGGCCGGGAGTCCGGGCTGAACAAGGGGCGCGGCGGCTCGATGCACGCCGCCGACCTCAGCCTCGGCATCCTCGGCGCGAACGCCATCGTCGGCGCGGCCGGGGCGATCGCCACCGGCGCCGCCTGGGCGCAGCGCCGGCGCGGCCGGTCGACCGTCGCGGTCAGCTTCTTCGGCGACGGCGCGGTCAACGAGGGGATGTTGCTGGAGGCCTTCAACCTGGCCTCGCTCTGGCGCGTCCCGGTGCTGTTCGTCTGCGAGAACAACGGCTACGCCACCACGATGCCGGTGCACTCCGCGGTCGCGGGCAGCATCACCGGCCGGGCCAAGGCCTTCGGCATCCCGGCCTTCAGCATCGACGGGCAGGACCCGGAGAAGGTGCTCGCGGCAACCACTGCCGCGGTGGACCGGGCCCGGGCCGGCAAGGGTCCGACCTTCCTGGAGTGCCGGACCTATCGCTTCGACGCGCACCACACGTTCGAGCACCGGGCGCGTCTGAACTATCGCTCGACCGAGGAACTCTCCACTGGGCGGTCGCGGGACCCAGTGGAGATACAGGGCGCACGGCTGGCTGCCGAGGATCGGACAGCCGTCGATGCCGAGGTCGAGGCCCTGCTGGACGCGGCGGCCGGGATCGCGCTGGGCAGTGCCCATCCCGATCCCGCCGCCGCGCTCGAGTACCTCTACGCCACGCCGATGCCGGGACTCCGGAGGTGATGCGCTGATGCCCAAACTGTCCTACCTGAAGGCGTTGAACCGGGCGCTCGGTGACGAGCTGGACCGGGACCCGGACGTCTTCCTGCTCGGTGAGGACATCCGGGCGGCCGCTTCGAACCTGACCGCCGGGCTGTTCACCCGGTTCGGCCCGGACCGGGTGCTGGACACGCCGCTGTCCGAGCAGGCGTTCACCAACTTCGCCACCGGCGCGGCACTGGCCGGACTGCGGCCGGTGATCGAGTTCCAGATCCCGTCGCTGCTGTTCCTGGTGTTCGAGCAGATCGCGAACCAGGCGCACAAGTTCTCGCTGATGACCGGCGGCCAGTGCAAGGTGCCGGTCACGTACGTCGTACCGGGGTCGGGGTCGCGGACCGGGTGGGCCGGGCAGCACTCGGACCATCCGTACAGCCTGTTCGCGCATGTGGGGGTGAAGACGGTCGTGCCGGCCACTCCGGCCGACGCATACGGTCTGCTGCTGTCGGCGATCCGGGACGACGACCCGGTGGTGGTCTTCGCGCCGTCCGGCGCGCTCGGGGTCAGGGACGATGTCGACTTCGCGACATTGCGCCCGGTGCCGTTGGGCCTCGGCCGGATCGCCCGGGCCGGCAGCGACGTGACAGTCGTTGCCTTGGGCCACCTTGTGCAGGACGCACTGGCCGTGGCCGACGAGCTCGCGGGCGAAGCCTCGGTGGAGGTGTTCGACCCGCGCACTGTCTATCCGCTGGACGTCGACGGCCTAGCCGCTTCGGTGGCCCGGACCCGGCGGCTGGTGGTGATCGACGACTCGAACCGGACCAGCGGGTTCGGCGCGGAAGTCCTTGCCGTGGCAGCCGAACGGTTCGACCTGGACGCCCCGCCCCGGCGGGTCACCCGGCCGGACGGTGCGGTGCTGCCCTTCGCGCTCGCGCTGGACCGGGCCGTCCAGCCGGGCCGGGACGACCTGCTCGAGGCGATTCGCGGCGTACTGACTGAAGGGGGACGGCAGTGACCGAACGACCATCCGCGGCCGAGCTGTGGCCGGTGCTGTCGGAAGGCGTCCGCGACAAGTTGCTTGCCTACGGCCACAAGCACTGGCAGCAGGTCTACGAGGACGTCGCGCTGCAGAGCCAGAACTGGATCCCGCTCCGCTCACCGGTCGCGACGCGCGCCGGGTACGACGAGATGAACCGCATCACCCAGCGGGTCTCGCAGCTCGTCCTGGACGCCTGCCGCCGCCGGGCCCGGACCGCCGGTGAGCTACGGCAGGTTCTGCAGGTGCCGGCCGACCGGATCCAGTTGCTGGACGAAACAGAGCCGTTGACCGGTCGGCTGATCAACGCGATCCGTTCGGATCTCCTACTGGAGCAGGGCATTCCGCGGATGGTCGAGTGCAACGTCGAGAGCGCGCTGGGGGGCGTACTGGATGCCGACGGCGTGATCAAGCGATGGATGGACGTGTACGCCGGGGAGCCGCTCTTCCGGGCGATCGGCGCGGCGGCCCCACCGTCGGCGATCGACGCCCGCTACGACGCGATCCGGTCCGACGTCGGGCCGGGCAAGGTGACGGCGATGCTGTTCACCGCCGGCGGCGGCTACCCGGGCGCGGATCGGCCGAACTACATGATCAACCGGCTGAAGCCATTCGCCGACCGCGGTCGCGAGCTCGGCGTCGACCTGGTCGTCTACCCGGTCGAGTGGGTCGAGCAGGACGCCGACGGCCGGCTGATGGCCGGGGAGCAGACGATCGACGCCGTCTGGCGGATGTTCGTGCCGCCGTTCGTGAACGACAGCCCCGGCCTGCAGGCGCTGCGGCTGGCGAACAAGGCGGGCACCTTCCGGATGTACCTGCCGACCGCAGTCTGGCTGCTCAGCAACAAGACGATCTTCGCCTGGCTCTGGGACGACCTCGACGAACTGCCCGAGGAGGACGCCGAGATCGTCCGGGCGCACATCCCGCGCACCTGGATCTACGGACCGGAGCTGCGGCAGCGGACGCTCAACGAGCGCGAGCACCTCGTCTTCAAGCCGACCGACGACTATGGCGGCCACGGCGTCTTCATCGGCCCGCAGACCAGCACGGAGGGGTGGGCCGAGGCGCTCGACGCAGCCCAGGGCCCGCACGTCATCCAGGAGCTGATCGAGGCCGATCCGCTGACGATGCAGTTCCTCAAGCCGGAGACCGGGGAGGTGGTCGAGGCCGACGTCTCGTACTGCGTGTCCACCTACCTGTTCGACCGGATCCCGGCGGGGGTCTTCACCCGCTTCTCACCACCCGGCGCGGGCGGCGTCGTCAACCTGACCCAGGGCGCCCTGACCGGCGGCCTGCTGCTCGTGAACGGAGAGCTGACGTGACCTTCGACTGGCAGCGGACCTCGTTCGACTACTGGGACGAGTTGCCGCCGGAGACCAAGGACAGCGTGCTGGCGGCCGGCGCCGAGGACTGGAGCAAGGTCTTCAGCGGTGTGCTCACCTTCAACAAGTCCTGGCGACCGCTCCGCCCGGTGATGATCCACCAGGACAAGTACGCCGAGCTCGGCCGGGTGATGGACCGGCTGCTGCAACTGCTGCTGGAGACCGGGCTACGGCGTGCGTCGACGGCAGGCGAGCTGCGCAAGCTCCTGGGTACGCCGGACGGCCTGATCGAGTACCTCGACGATGACGAGGTGCTCGGCGACGACCTGATCCAGTCGGGCCGCCCGGACATCCTGATCGCCGGCGGCGTACCGAAGTTCGTCGAGTTCAACATCGGCAGCGAGGTGGGCTGCGTGTGGGACACCGAGAAGGTCTCCGGGCGGTTCCTGGAGCTGTTCGAGCGGCACGGCCTGGATCAGCTGGTGGCGGTCCAGGCGCCGCCCTCGCCGGTGGACGGCAGGTACCACGCGATCATCCAGACGCTCGGTCTCCGGCAGGGCGACCGGCTCACGATGGTGATGCGGACCGACGGGGAGTACCCGGGCAACGACGACATCCCCGCCATTGTCAGGTCGCTGGACCCGTTCGTCGAGCGGGGTCAGGCGCTGGGGATCGACATGGACGTCGCGCCGGTCCACTGGCTCGGGGCCGACGAGGACGGCAGGCTGCACAACCAGGGTCGTCCGGTCGACGCCGTCTTCCGGCTCTACGTCTGCACGGAAATGCCGCAGAACCCCGGCCAGGCGGCGCTGAAGGCCGCGGTCGAGGCTGGTGAGTCCAAGGTCTTCACGTCCTCGGCCGGCTGGCTGCTCGCGAACAAGATCATGCTCACCTGGCTCTGGGACGACCTCGACTCGCTCTCCCTGGAGGACCAGGAGCTCGTTCGGCAGCACGTGCCGTGGAGTCGCCTCATCACCGCCGAGCTGCTGGAGCACGCGACCGAGCGACGGGCCGAACTGGTCCTCAAACCAGCCGACGAGTACGGCGGCGCCGGGGTCCTGGTGGGGCACGAGTGCGAGCCGGGTGCCTGGCGCGAGGGACTGGAGGAGGCGATCCGCCGGGGTGACTTCCTGCTGCAGGACTACGTCCGGCCGGACCGCCTGACGATGGACTTCGTCAACCTGGAGACCGGCGAGCGCCTCCAGGCCGAGGTGCCGTACTCCGTCGGTCCGTACACGTTCGGCCGGAAGGCGTACGGGTGCTTCCTGCGGGTGGGCTGCCATGAGCAGGGCGAGGTCCTGAACCTCAAGCGGGCTGTCCACGTGACCGGCCCGCTGCTGGTCGGAAGTGCCTGATCAGGGCCGGGGGTACTTCTGATGCATCAGGGTGATGTCCTTCAGTTCCGCGTCGCGCGGGGTGTCGAGCACGGAGCGGATGGTCCGGGCCATGGTCTCGGGCTGTACCCACTCGTCCGGCACGTACTCCTTGCCCTCCTGGACGTGCACCTTGGCCTGCAGCGGCGTCGCCACCCGGCTCGCGTAGATGCTGGTCACCCGGATGCCACGGTCGAACTCCTCCAGCCGGAGCGTCTCGGCGAACGCGCGCAGGCCGTACTTGCTCATCGCGTAGCCGATCCAGCCGGGCCACGGGTAGAGGCCGACCAGCGAGTTCACCAGGACGACGCTGCCGCGGGCGGCCCGGAGCGCGGGGAGCGCCAGGCGGGTCAGCTCGGACGGTCCGACCAGGTTCACCTCGAGGTGCTCGCGGATGAGCGCGGGGTCGCTCTCGCTGAACGGTCTGCCCTCGCAGATGCCGGCCGCGTGCACCACCGCGCCGAGCCGCTCGGGAAACGTCACGCTGCCCGTCAGGGTGTCCGCCTTGCCGATGTCGCCGACCAGCACCTGGGCGCCGGGCAGTTCCGCGCCGAGCTTCTCCAGGTTCTCGGCGTTGCGCCCGAACAGCACCAGCGGCTGTCCGTCGGCGTGCAGGGACCGGGCCAGCGTGCTGCCGATGCAGCCGGTGGCGCCGGAGATCAGAATCGCGTCGTTGTCGGCCATGCCGGGACTGTAGACGAAGTGATGCCATTTCGGCAGTGTTCGGAAATCACCATCAGAGGATCACCAGATGAAGGAGCAGCCGGTGTCGAGTGCGCCCAACCCAAATGTCATCTACCCGTTCAGTGATCGTCGGCGCACTGTATTCCTGAAACCTCTTGTTACGGTTCCCTATGTCCAAATTGGGGAATTCACCTATTACGACGATCCGGACGATGCGGCCGGTTTCGAGCGGAACAATGTGCTGTATCCGTTCGGGCCGGAGAAGCTGATCATCGGCCGGTACTGCCCGATCGCGGCCAAGGCCACCTTCCTGCTGTCCTCGGCGAACCACCCGCTGGTCGGCGTCTCGGCGTACCCGTTCTTCATCTTCGGCGGGGACTGGGCGGAGCGGACGCTGGAGCCCGCCCTGGGGGCGCCGCGCAAGGGGGACACGGTGGTCGGCAACGACGTCTGGATCGGGTACGGCGTGACCGTGATGCCCGGCGTGACGATCGGCGACGGGTCGATCATCGCGACCGGGGCGGTGGTGACGTCCGACGTGCCGCCGTACTCGGTCGTCGGCGGCAACCCGGGCCGGGTGCTCAAGCGCCGGTACGACGACGAGGACGTCGACCGCCTACTCCGCGCGGCCTGGTGGAACTGGCCCGTCGACCTCGTCACCGAGCACGCCCACACCATCTTCACCGGCACCCCGAAGGACGTGGAGGAGGTGGCTCTGAAGCATGGGCTAGTGACTGAGGTGGGCGCCTAGGCGTCTGATCGTCTCGGCGGTGGCGACGGCGTCGCTGCGGGCGTTGCCGTGGCGGCCGTCGGTGCTGTAGAGGCTGGGGTCGGTGGAGAGAGGGTGGTCGGTGAGGTGGACGTGGATGGTGCCCAGGCGCTCGGCCAGCGCGCGGGTGCGCCCGGCCAGGGTCCCCATGCGGGCGCGGAGGCCGGGGCGGAGCCACTCGACGACCGCGGGGGAGTAGGACACGTCGAACATCCCGAGCGTGATCACGTCCGCCCCGACCGCCTGGAGGGCGGTCACCATCGCGCCCAGCTCGGCGTCCACGCGGTCGGCGTCGTACCGAGCGCTGAAGGCGTCGTTCCCGCCTCCGACCACGAGCGCGAGATCCGGTTCCAAGGCCAGCGCGGGAGCCAGCTGACGAGCGCGGATCTCATGCGCCCGGAGCCCGCTCTCGCCGAGGTTCAGGTAGGCCAGTGCCGGCGCGGACGCCCGCAGCTCAGCTGCCAACCGGTCAGCCCACTGCAGCTCGGAGTACCCCTCGACCGGCTCACACAGGCCCTCGGCCACGCTGTCACCCAGTACTGCGAACCGCCGCCAGGGGTGGCCCGCCAGCAGCTTGGCCGACTCGCCCTCGGCCAGGCAGTACTCGTCGGTGGCCTCGGTGATCACGCCGCCTCCTCGGACGCCGGGGACTGGTGGCGGGCGAGCTCGACCGGGTGCCGCCACCAGCGGTAGACCGGCACCAGGGTGACCACCAGCAGGATCATCCCGGACGCGATGAGGGCGGGCCGCAAGCCGAAGGTGGCAGCCGACCAGCCGGCCAGGACGCCGCCGATCGGGATGCCGATGAAGGCGATCGCGCCGGTCACGCCGAATACCCGGGTCTGCAGCGCGGCGGGCACCCGTTCGTACAGGGTCACACCCATCACCGGGTTCACCGCGGCGTTCGCGATGCCGCAGCAGAAGCTGACCGAGACGACCACCCAGAGCTGATGGGACAGGCCCAGCGCGAACAGCCGCGGCGCGCCGCCGATCGCCGCGCCGATCACGAACGACGCGTACTGCGGCAGGCGCGGGCCGAGCACTATGAAGATCCCGTTGCCCAGCAGCGCGCCCGCGGCGAACCCGCCGAACAGCAGCCCGAGGGCGGCCGGCGACTTGAGCACCTCCTCGACCCAGAGCGGTATGAAGACCGCCGTGCCGGCCTGGTTGAAGACGTTCAGGAAGAAGACCATCACGATCATGCCGAGCAGCAGCTGGTCCCTGCGCAGGTAGCTGAAGCCGCCTCGTAGCGCCTGGAAGTAGGGCTCTTTCGGCGGCGCCGGCGCGTCCTCCGCGGCAGGCGGCAGCCGGACCAGGGCGGCCACCAGCGCGGCGCAGACCAGGAACGAGATCGCGTCCACCCAGATCGCCTTGTTCGGCCCGATCCAGCTGATCAGCAGGCCACCGAGCGGTGCGCCGACGAGCGTCGCGGTCCGGGTGAACCCCTCGTAGGACGAGGTGATCCGGATCATCTGCACCCCGGCGGCGTCGGCCATCGGCTTCAGCATCACGTGCTTGACCCGGTCGCCGAGCCCACGCAGCGTCCCCGCGATCGCGACCAGCAGGCAGAGCCAGGCGAACGACGAACCCGGTGTCATCACGATCGCCGCCATCGCGACGGCGCTGCCGAGGTCCGTCACGATCGACGTCCGGCGCAGCCCGAACCGGTCCGCCAGCGGAGCCGCCAGCACGCCGGACACGACGTACGGGAGCATCTCGGCGCCGGCGATCAGGCCCATCTTTGCGGGGCTGCCGGTGGTGATCAGCACCAGCCAGGGGATCGCCACCATCGACACGCGGTTGCCGAGGACGGACACCACGTCCGCGGTGAAGAGGGCGATCAGGCCGGACCGGCGGCTCATCGCGACGCGTACCCGGACCGTAGGGCGACCTTGTCCACCTTGTGCGCCGAGGTCAGCGGCAGCTCGGCGAGGAACTCGATCCCGCGCGGCATCCACATCTCGTTGAACTCGTCGCGGACCAGGTCCTGCAGCTCCGCCGCGGTCACCTCGGCGTCGTCGTACCGGACCACGTAGGCGTGCGGGACCTCGCCGTACGCCTCGTCCGGTACGCCGATCACGGCGGCCGCGCGGACCCCCGGATGCGCCTGGAGCAGGTCCTCGATCGGGCGGCAGTAGACGTTCCAGTTGCTCGCGCCGGTGACGATCGTGTCCTGCACCCGGTCCACCACGTACAGGTAGCCGTCGGCGTCGAGGTACCCCAGGTCGCCGGTCCGGACCCAGCCGTCGACGATCGCGCGCTCGGTCAGGTCGGGGCGACCCCAGTACCCGGCGAAGCGGAGCTTGCTGGTCGCGTAGATCTCCCCGGTCTCACCCGGCGCGAGCGGGTTCCCATCGCGGTCGCGGATCTCCACCCGCACGTCGCCGTACGGCGTACCGGAGGAGCGCAGGCGCTCGGGATGGTCCGGGTCCTCGGTCAGCCCCGGCTGGGCGGTGACCACGATGACCTCGCTCAGGCCGTACACGATCCGCAGTACCGGGCCGAACCGCTCGATCGCCCGCCGCAGCCGGGACGGGGCGGCGGGGCCGGCGCCGACGTTGAGCATGAACAGGCTGCTCACGTCGGTGGCCGGCAGGTCCGGGTGGTCGAGCAGTTGGTAGAGCAGCGGCGGTGAGACGTAGGTGGAGTTGATCCGCTCGCGCTCGATCGTCGCCAGCGCGCGGCCGGCGTCCCACTCGTCCTCGAGGAACAGCACGCCGCCCATGAACAGGTTGAAGAAGCTGGTGATCTGGCCGCTCGCGAAGGCCATCGGCGAGTGCGACAGGTGCCGCAGCACGGGCAGCCCGGCGGCCAGGTAGTCGGCGGCCAGCGTCAGGATCTGCTCGTAGAACGCCTGGCGGTGATGCACAAGCTTCGGCTCGCCGGTCGTGCCGCTGGTCTGCAGGCAGGTGGCCGGCTCGACATCGTGCAGCTCCGGCGCGAACTCGGTCGTCGCGGGGACCAGCAGGTTCCGCCCGAGGCCGCCCTCGCCCAGGCAGTGCACCGGTACGCCGAGGCTGACCGCGAGGCGCTCCCCGAGCACGGCCTTGGTGGTCGCGTCGTAGACGAAGACGTCCGCGTCCGACAGCCGGGCGAACGCCTCGATCTCCCGGCGGCCCGCGATCGGCGCGATCCACATGGTCCGCGCGCCGACCAGGTGCAGGGCGAGCTGGAGCGCGGGCAGTTCGGGGGTGTTGCCGGCCAGCACGAGCACGCCGGTGCCCGGGCCGACGCCCCGGTCCTGCAGGGTGGCGGCCACGTCGAGCACCTGGGCCCGCAGCCCGGCGAAGCTGATCCGGCGGTCGCCGGCCACGATCGCCTCGGCGTCGCCGTAGCGCTCGAACAAACGCAGCGCGGCCACCACATAAGAACCGGACTGCTCCAGGTTCTCCTCCAGCACGACATCGACCGACATGGCTGCCTCACCCTTCCCGATCCGGAAGGACTGTACTTCGAGAATTACGCCGCGGCCAGGTTCCGGAAGAATTCAATCGGCCAATTCAAAACCGCCGTTGACGTGTCAGGAATCCGGAACTAGGTTTCCGTCACCGCCACTCGCGCCGGGTATTTCTCGCCCGTCGCGCGCCAACCCATTTGGGGGGTTGTTCCATGCGCATTCCCAGTACCGTCAGATCCGCCGCTCTCGCGGCCGCCGTGTCGCTGGCCGGGTCCGCCCTGGTCTTCACCGGCTCCGGCGCCGTCCAGTCCGAGTCGTCCGGGCACGGGGGCCGGTCGGAGTGGGTCGGCAGCTGGTCGGCCGGCACCTCGAAGGCCGAGGCGACCGGCTTCACCGCCACCGGGCTCAACAACCAGAGCGCCCGCTACGTGGTCCGGCCGTCCGTGGGGGGCGACAGGGTGCGGATCCGGTTCTCGAACATCTACGGCGACCGGCCGATCCAGATCGGCGCCGCGACCGTGGCCAAGGCCGACACCGCGACGCCGGTGCAGTCCGACCTCGACCCGGCCTCCAAGCGCACGCTGACCTTCGGCGGATCGCCGACAGCGGTGATGAACAAGGGCGCCGAGCTGCTCAGCGATCCGGTGAACCTGCGGGTCGCCGATCTGACCACGCTGGTGATCAGCGTCTACTACCCGACCGCGACCGGGCCGACCACCTGGCACGCCTCGTCGACGCAGCAGAACTTCTTCGGCCCCGGCGACCTGACCGGCGCGACCGACGGCACGCCGTACATCACCACGCGGGCCTGCTGCTGGACGTTCCTGTCCGGCGTCGACGTGCAGACCGACGAGGCGGACGGCGCGATCGTCGTCCTCGGCGACTCCATCGCCGACGGCCTGCTCAGCACCCTGAATGGCAACAACCGCTGGCCCGACCAGCTCGCCGAGCGGCTCGCCGCCGACCGGCGCAACGACGTACCGGGCGTGCTGAACGTCGGCATGGCCGGCAACCGGCTGCTGCACGACAGCCCGGACCCGATCCTCGGCGCCCCCAACGGCATCGAGCAGCTCGGCGTGAACGCGCTGGCCCGGCTGAACGAGGATGTCTTCAGCCAGACCCGGCCGAGTGTGGTGATCACCCACCTGGGCGTGAACGACATCTGGATGGACAACGCCACCACCGACCAGGTCGTCGCGGCGCTGAAGCAGCTCAACGCCCAGCTGCACCAACGGGGCATCCGCAGCCTGGGAGCCACCATCACTCCGTTCGAGGGCTTGTCCAACCCGGGCGGCTGGACGCCGGAGAAGGAGGCGACCCGGCAGGCGGTCAACTCCTGGATCCGCACCAACCACGAGTTCGACGGGGTGATCGACTTCGACCAGGCGGTCCGCGATCCGCAGGCGCCGAGCAAGCTGCGGGCCGAGTTCGACGGTGGCGACCACATCCACCTGAACGACGCCGGCTACCAGGCGATGGCCGACGCGGTCCCGCTGCAGCTGGTCCGGTGAGGTCGAAGTGACCACCGCCGCCGATCAGGTGCTCAAGGGACTCTTCAGCGAAGCCGGCCTGGACGATCCGTATCGGTACTACGCGGAGCTCCACCGGTTGGGTCCCGTGTCACTCCTCGCCGGCACCGGCTCCTACGCGGCGGTGGTCACTGGTTACGAAGCCGCGGACCAGGTCCTGCGCGACCCGCGGTTCCGCGTCACCGACGACGCGTACACCGACGAGCGGAGTGGGCCGGCCTGGCGCGACCACCCGCTGCTCGCGGTGCTCAACAACTCGATGATGTACAGCAACGGCAGCCGCCACTCGCAGGCCCGGCGGCTCTTCCACCAGGTGTTCACGCCGCGCCGGGTGGCGCAGCTCGAACCGGACGTCAGCCGGCTGGTCGACGGCCTGATGGACGGACTGGCGGACCGGCTCGCGACCGACGGGCAGGCGGACTTCATGACGGAGTTCGCCTACCCGTTGCCGAGCAGCGTGGTCGCCGCGCTGCTCGGCATCCCGCAGGCAGACCTGGCCTGGTTCCGGCCCAGGGTCGAACGGATCAACGACTTCCTCGACGTGACCGGCAAGTCCGACGAGATCCTCGCGGCCGCGGATCAGGCGACCGTCGAGTTGTCGGAGTACTACGGGTCGCTGATCGTGGAGCGGCGGACCAAGCCGCGGGACGACCTGATCAGCCAACTGGTGGAGGCCATCGACGCCGGCGAGCACGACGTCTCCGACCACGACCTGATCTGCAATCTCCTGGTGCTCTTCAACGCCAGCTTCGTGACCACGATCCACCTGATCGGCAACGGCGTGCGGCTGCTGCTCGACGACCCCGCGTTGCACCAGGCGGACACGGACAACTTCGTGGAAGAAGTACTGCGGTACGAGGCGCCCGTGCAGTTCGTCGCGCGATTCGCCGTGGAGGAGGTCGAGGTGGCCGGCACGGTGATCCCGCCCAAGCAACTGGTACTGGTGATGGTCGGCGCCGCCAACCGGGACCCGCGCCGCTACGAGGAGCCCCAGGTGTTCGATGCCGGGCGACCGGAGATCAGGCCGTTGAGCTTCGGCGCCGGACCGCACTTCTGCCTCGGTGCCGCACTGGCGCGGGCCGAGGCGCGGATCGCCTTTCCGCAACTGCTCGAGCGGTTCCCGTCGCTACGCGCGGCGGGCGACCCCGTGCGCAACCCACAGCAGTTCCTGCGCGGCTACAAGTCGATGCCGGTGGCAACATGACGGCCGACGAGCTCCTCGCCGAGTTGCAGACCGACCACGGCCGCCGGGCGCCATACCCCTTGTACGCGAGGCTGCATGAGCTCGGGCCGGTCAACCTGACACCCGCCAGCCCGGCGTACGCCGCGGTGGCGAACGGCTATGCGGCGGTCGATCAGATCCTGCGAGACCCGCGCTTCGTGAAGGGTGGTCCGCCGCCCGCGGCCGACGCCGACCCGATCACGACCGCGCTGAGCAACTCGATGATGTTCCGAACCGAGCCGGACCACGGCCGGATGCGCAAGGCCTTCCATCAGGCCTTCACCCCGCGCCGGGTCGCCGCGCTCGAGCCGCAGATCACCGCCTTGACCGACTCCCTGCTGGACCGGCTCGCCTCGCTCGGCGCGGACGGGCCGGTCGACTTCATCGCCGAGTTCGGCTACCTGCTGCCGGCCGGGGTGATGAGTGCGCTGCTCGGCATCCCCGCGCCTGATCTCGACTGGTTCCGGACCCGGGTGCAACGGGTCGAGGACTACCTGGACTTCGGCGGGCGAACCCCCGAGAAGGTTGCCGCCGCCAACGGAGCCGCCACCGAGATGAGCGCGTACTACGCGGCGCTGATCGTCGAGCGGCGGGTGTCACCGGGGGACGACCTGATCAGCGGGCTCGTCCAGGTGATCGACGCGGGGGAAGGCCAACTGACCGACGAGGAGCTGATCGGGAACCTGCTGGTGCTGTTCAACGCCAGCTTCGTCACCACCATCAACCTGCTCGGCAACGCGCTGCCGCCGTTGCTCGAACGCCCTGCCCTGGTGAAGTCGCTGGCCACCGATCCCGCCGTCGCCGAGGCTTGTGTGGAAGAGGTCCTCCGGTACGACGGGACCGCGCAACTGGTGGTCCGGACGGCCTCGGAGGACCTCGAGGTCGGTGGCGTAGTGATACCGCAGGGCGGCCTGGTGCTGGTCATCCTCGGCGCGGCGAACCGTGACCCGGCCCGCTTCCCGTCGCCCGAGGTGTTCGATCCCGAGCGGCCCGACAAGCGGCACATCACCTTCGGTGCAGGCGCCTACTTCTGCATCGGGGCCGTGCTGGCCCGGGCGGAGGGACGCCTCGCGTTGCCGCGGTTGTTCCAGCGGTTCCCGGATCTCGCCCTGGCCGAGCCGCCCGTGCAGAGCGCGGGACTCGCGCTGCGTGGCTTCGCCACCATGCCTGTTTCACTGGGTCTATGACCGTCGCTGGATGAGGGGATTCGTCGTGCCGTTGGATCCACAGGTCGAGGCGATGCGCGCGAAGCGTGAGGCCGACGACGTGCCGCAGTTGTACACCCAGACTCTCGCCGAAGCCCGGGCAGCCGATCTGGCGTCCATCCGGGCCGCGGGCGGCGAGGTCGAGCACGTTCACCACGTCGAGGACGTCCTGCTGGCCGAATCAGGGCTGCCGCTCCGGATCTACCGGCCCGAAGGCGAAGGACTGCTGCCGACGCTGGTCTACTTCTTCGGCGGCGGCTGGACCCTGGGCAGCATCGACACGGCTGACCGGATCTGCCGTCAACTGGCGAACTCCGTGCCCTGTCAGGTGATCACCGTCGGCTATCGCCTGGCGCCGGAGAACCCGTTCCCCGCCGCTGTCCACGATTGCCACCAGGCGACCCAGTCCATCGTCGCCCACGCTGCGGAGTTCCACGTCGACGTGGAGCGGATCGCGGTCGGCGGAGACAGTGCCGGGGGCAACCTAGCGGCCGCGACCACCTTACTGGCCAGGGAATCCGGGCCATCTCTCGTTGGGCAGCTGCTGGTCTACCCGAACACGTTGTACGGCTCGGACACCGCCTCGATGCGTGCGGGCGACGACCCGTTCCTCTTCAACAAGACCTCGGTCGGCTGGTACTGGGAGCACTACCTCACCGACCCCGCCGACGGCCTCAACCCGCTGGCCTCGCCACTGCTGGCCACGTCGCACGCCGGGTTGCCGCCGGCACTGGTGATCACCGCCGAGTACGACCCGCTGCGCGACGAGGGCGAGTTCTACGCCGAGAAGTTGTACGCCGCGGGCGTACCGACCGAGCTCTCCCGGTACGACGGGATGGTGCACGGGTTCTTCGCCATGTCCGGCGTCCTCGACGGCGGCCGCAAAGCCATCGCCGAGTCCGCCACCTGGCTCCGCAGGACCTTCGATGGCTGACTCTCTCACTGATTATGAGGAGTTGGCTGCTGCGGTACTGCCATCGGCTGTTCGGGATTTTGTTGCCGGAGGCAGCGGGTTCGAGACGACGCTGCAGTTGAACCGGGCAGCCTTCGACGCTGTGACCTTGACCCCGCGCGTGCTGGGCGGGATCTCTTCTGTCGACACCACCTGGCAGTCCTTCAGCGGTGCGTCGATGCCCGTGGTGGTGGCTCCGATGGCCTACCAAAGGTTGCTCCATCCCGAGGGGGAGTTGCTGCTGGCAAGAGCAGCCGCCGACGCCGGCATTCCCTACACGATCAGCACCTTGAGCAGCTATCCGCTGGAGAAGATCGCCGGGACCGGCCCTTCGTGGTTCCAGCTGTACTGGGTGAGAGATCGCTTGCTAGTGGAGTCTCTGGTGGACCGCGCCGAGTCCGCCGGTTGTACGGCGCTGATGGTGACCGTCGACGTGCCGGTGATGGGCAGGCGACTGCGCGACATGCGCAACTCGTTCGCCCTGCCTCTGGACGTCGTTGCTGCCAACCTGGTCGATGCCGTCACCGAGGCCCACGTCGGTGTACCTGGTCTGTCGGCTGTCGCAGCCCACACCGCTTCCGCTTTCGAGCCCGCCGTCTCGTGGCAAGATCTGGAGTGGTTGCGATCGAGGACCCAGCTTCCCCTTCTGATCAAGGGTATTCTCGACCCACGCGACGCCGTACGAGCTACCGAGATTGGTGCTACGGGCATCGTCGTGTCGAATCACGGTGGCCGGCAGCTCGACGGAGCCGTTGCCTCGATCGACGCTCTACCCGCTGCGGTGGATGCCGCAGGCAAACATTGCCAGGTGCTCGTGGACAGTGGCGTACGCAGCGGCACCGATGTACTGCGAGCACTCGCGCTCGGAGCGTCCGCGGTACTGGTCGGTCGGCCGTTGCTGTGGGCGCTGGCCGTTGATGCGTGTGCAGAGGCTTTGGGGCTGCTCCGCAAGGAGTTGGAAGACGCGATGCTGCTCGCCGGGTGCGCGGATCTCGCCGCTGCCGGGCGGTTGACGACCGGGAGGATCTGATGGCCGACCTGCAGTTGGAGGACCTGCACGGCTCGCTCACCGACCGGGCGCTGAACTCGATGAACTTCCTCAACGAGGTGGCGAACCACTACCCCGACGCGATCTCGCTCGCGGCCGGCCGGCCCTACGAGGAGTTCTACACGCTGGAGGACCTGCACTCCTACCTGGACACCTTCAGTCGGCACCTCCGCGACGAACTCGGGTACGACGAGGCTAGTGTCCGGCGGACCGTCTTCCAGTACGGGCGGACCAAGGGCATCGTGCACCGGCTGGTGGCGCGCAACCTCGCGATCGACGAGGGGATCGAGGTCGACCCCGAGGCGATCGTGGTGACGGTGGGCTGCCAGGAGGCGATGGTCCTGGTCCTCCGCGCCCTCCGGGCCGATCCGTCGGACGTGCTGCTGGCGGTCTCGCCCGCCTACGTCGGGATCACCGGCGCCGCGCGGTTGCTCGATCTCCCGGTGCTGCCTGTCGCCGGCGGCAGTGACGGGGTGGACCTGGAGGATCTGGTCGCGGTGCTGAAGTCAGCCCGGGCCGAAGGACTGCGGCCGCGAGCTTGCTACGTGATGCCGGACTTCGCCAACCCGTCCGGGCTCAGCCTGGAGCTGGAGACCCGGCGGCGATTGCTCGAGGTGGCGGCGGAACAGGACCTCCTGCTGCTCGAGGACAACCCGTACGGGCTGTTCCCGGCGGCCGGCGTGGATCGAGTGCCCACGCTGAAGGCCCTGGACACCGACAGGCGAGTCATCTACCTCGGCTCCTTCGCCAAGACCGCACTGCCCGGCGCCCGGGTCGGCTACGTGGTCGCGGACCAGACGGTGGCGTCGCCGGATGGAAGCACCGGACTGCTGGCGGACGAGTTGTCGAAGATCAAGAGCATGGTGACCGTCAACACCTCGGCCGTCGCGCAGGCGGTGATCGGCGGCAAACTGCTGGAGAACGGCTGCAGCCTGGTCTCCGCGAACCAGCGCGAGCGGACTGTCTACGCGGCCAACCTGCGTGCCATCACGGACGGCCTGGCCGCCCGGTTCCCCGGCGGCGAGGTGACCTGGACCGTGCCGTCCGGCGGGTTCTTCGTCGTCGTCACCGTGCCGTTCCCGGTCGATGACGCGCTGCTGGAGAAGTCCGCCCAGGAGTACGGCGTGCTCTGGACCCCGATGAGCCACTTCTACGACGGCGACGCACCGGTGAACGCCCTCCGGCTGTCCTGCAGCACGGTCACCCCGGCCCAGATCGACGCCGGCCTGGACCGCCTGGCCGCCCTGATCGCCGACCAGCCCTGAAATTGGTCCTGTCACGGGTCTCAGAACTGGATCTGTAGAGCAGACCGGTCTGTTCCTACGGTGAAGTCATGACTGACATCGCCTGTGAGATCCAGACCCTCGGTACCGCCGACCGGCTTGTCACGCCGCAGTTCGCGCGGCTGCTGGTGATGGTGTTCGGCTCCGGGCTGAGCATGTACCTGCTGACCTCGGTGGTTCCGCTCTACCTGGCGGCCAGCGGGTCCGGCGGGATCGGCGCGGGCCTGTCCACCGGCGCGATGATGCTCTCGGCCGTGGCGATGGAACTGCTGGTCCCGGCCATGCTGGTCCGCTTCGGGTACCGCGGCACGCTCGGCCTCGGGCTGATCCTGCTCGGCGCGCCTTCCCTGGTCCTGGTGGTCACCTCGTCGCTGCCGCTGGTCCTCGCGGTCTGCGTGGTGCGAGGAGCCGGCCTGGCCATCCTGGTCGTCGGCGCGGTCGCCCTGGTCGCCGAGATCACCCCGGCTCATCGTCGCGGCGAGGGCCTCGGCGTCTACGGCATCGTGGTCGGGCTGCCGGCCGGGATCGGCCTGCCGCTCGGGGTCTACCTGACCAACGTGGTCGGCTTCGAGGTGCTGTTCGTGCTGGCCGCGGTCGCGTCGCTGGCGGGACTGGCCGTACTGCCGGGGATGCCTCAGCGCAGTACCGAAGGTGCCGGCGAGGAGCAGCACGTAAAGGTGCTGGGCGGGCTGCGGGGGAGCGGGCTGTTGATGCCGACCTTCGTGTTCGCGGCCGTGACAGTTGCCGCGGGCATCAGTGTCACCTTCCTGCCGCTGGCCGCGCACAGTCACGCGGTGGTCGCCGTGGCGCTGCTGATCCAGTCCGTCACCGCTCCTGCCGCCCGTTGGCTGGCGGGCCGGTTGGGTGACCGGTTCGGCCCGGTGAAGCTGCTGGCGCCGGCGCTGGTGCTCGCCGCTCTGGGTGCCGCCTCGCTGATCTTCATCGGCAGCCCGGTGGCCGTCATCGTCGGCTCGGCCTCCTTCGGCATCGGCTTCGGCGCCGCGCAGAACCTGACGCTGGCGACCATGTACGACCGCTCGCCCAAGTCGCGGTACGGCCAGGTCAGCGCGCTATGGAATCTCGCGTACGACGGCGGCTGGGGCGTCGGCGCGATCCTCTTCGGCCTGGTGGTCGCGGGCATCGGCTACCCCGTGGCCTTCGCCGTCACCGCCGCCATCGTGGCCGTCGCCGTCATCCCGGCTGTGAAGGCGTCACTTTCCGCCTGAAGCCGGCCCCGGGTCAGAGTTTGCGTAGCCGGACCCAGCGGACGGCGTGGTCGGCGCCCTTGCGGAGGACCAGCGTGGCCCGGGACCGGGTGGGGAGGATGTTCTCCCGCAGGTTCGGGCCGTTGATGCCGTCCCAGAGAGACTCGGCCTTGGCGATCGCCTGTTGCCGGCTGAGCTCGCCGTACCGGACGAAGTACGACTCGGGGTTGCGGAAGGCCGTCTCCCAGAGCTTGAGGAAGCGGTGCACGTACCAGGACCGGATGTCGTCGGCGGCGGCGTCGACGTACACCGAGAAGTCGAAGAAGTCGCTGACCGCGAGGCCGCTCTTGCCGTCCGCGTGCCGGGGTGCGGGCTGGAGCACGTTCAGGCCTTCGAGCAGCAGGATGTCGGGCTGCTCGACGGTGGTCCGGACACCCGGCATCCGGTCGTAGTGCAGGTGCGAGTAGACCGGCGCCTCGACGTTGTCCATCCCGGACTTCACCTCGACCACGAAGCGCAGCAGCGACTTGCGGTCGTAGGACTCCGGGAATCCCTTGCGCTGCATCAGGCCGCGGCGTTCCAGCTCGGCGTTCGGCCAGAGGAAGCCGTCGGTGGTGACGAGCGCGACCCGGGGGTGCTCGGGCCAGCGGGCCAGCAGCTCGCGCAGCAACCGGGCGGTGGTGGACTTGCCGACGGCAACGGACCCGCCGATGCCGATCACGAACGGGGTGCGGGCCACGGTCGGCTTGCCCAGGAACGACTCGGTGTCGGAGTGCAGCGCGCGGGCGTGCCTCACATAGAGTGACAGGATCCGAGACAGCGGCAGATAGACTTCGCGCACCTCGTCGATGTCGATCTCGTCGCCGAGGCCGCGCAGCCGCTCGATCTCCTCGGCCGTCAACGGTGACTCGGTCGTCTCGGCGAGCTGTGCCCAGGCGGCGCGATCGAGCTCGGTGTACGGGGTCACCTCCCGCGACGGCTGCAGCATGGCACCCATTCTTCCCACAGATGCCCCGGCTACGCTGACCGGCATGTGCGGCTACCAGACTGCGGGTGTGTCAGTTGTCACATCAGGAACCCCATGATCGTCGGCGTCGGAATCGATGTGGTGGACGTCGAGCGGTTCATCAAGACGCTCGAGCGGACACCGGGGCTGCGGGACCGGGTCTTCACCGAGACCGAGGCCAGGAAGCCACCGGCCTCGCTGGCGGCGCGGTTCGCCGCGAAGGAGGCGCTCGCCAAGGCGCTCGGCGCCCCCGCCGGCATGCAGTGGCACGACGCGGAGGTCCGGACCGACGACACCGGCCGGCCCTGGCTGGAGATCACCGGCACGGTCGCCGCGCAGGCATCCCAGCTGGGTGTCCAGAGCCTGCACCTGTCCTTGAGCCATGACGCCGGCATCGCGTCGGCGGTCGTCATCCTGGAGGGCTGAGATGCGCCACGCCCACACCGTCGAACAGGTCCGCGCGGCCGAGGCCGACCTGATGGCGCGGCTCCCCGAAGGCACCCTGATGCAACGCGCGGCCTCCGGCCTCGCCGTTGCCATCGGCAACTTCATCGGCCACGTGTACGGCGCTCGCGTGGTGCTGCTGGTCGGTTCGGGCGACAACGGCGGCGACGCCCTCTACGCAGGCGAGAGGCTGGCTCGCCGCGGCGCCGGCGTGATCGCCGTTCTGCTGTCCGACAAGGCCCACCCGGCTGGGCTCGCTGCTCTTCTCGTCGCAGGCGGCGGGGTCGGGTCCATCGCGGACATCGCCACAGCTGACGTGGTCGTCGACGGAATCGTGGGCATCGGCGGCCGCCCCGGCCTCAAGCCCGAAGCCCTCGCCGCCGTGCAGGCAGCCGAGAAGCACGGAGTGCCGATCGTGGCCGTCGACATGCCGTCCGGTGTCGATGTCGACACCGGCGAGACCCCGGCCGAGCACGTGAAGGCCGCGCTCACCGTCACCTTCGGCACCCACAAGATCTGCCACCTCATCGACCCCGCGGCAGCAGCCTGCGGCCCGGTCCACCTGGTCGAGATCGGCCTCGACCTGCCACCGGCCGAGGTCCAGTCCCTCCAGACCGCCGACGTCCGCGCCCTCTACCCAGTACCGAGCGGCGAGTCCGACAAGTACTCCCGCGGCGTGCTCGGCCTGATCGCCGGCTCCAGCCAGTACCCCGGCGCCGCGGTCATCGCCGCCACCGGAGCCCTCGCCGGCCCGATCGGCATGCTCCGCTACATCGGCCCCGACTCCGTCGCCGAAGCAGTCCGCGCCGCCCACCCGGAAGTAGTAGCCGGCGAAGGCAGAGTCCAAGCCTGGGCGGTCGGCTCCGGACTCGGCGACGAGCTGGACGTCGCGAAAGTGCGCGAGCTGCTCGACGCCGAGGAGCCGGTTCTGCTGGATGCGGACGGGCTGAAGGCCCTCGACGAGTCCGGCGACCACGACGAGGTCCTGATCACGCCGCATGCGGGCGAGCTGGCGCGCCTGCTGGGTGTAGAGCGGACGGTCGTCGAAGCGGAGCGGCTGAAGCATGCACGGCTGGCGGCGGAGCAGTTCGACGTGACAGTCCTGCTGAAGGGCTCCACCACGGTGATCGCCCGGCCCGACGGTGCGGTCCGTGTCAACACGAACGCGACCGCCTGGCTTGCCACTGCCGGCGCCGGCGACGTACTGGCCGGCCTCTGCGGCTCCCTCCTAGCGGGCGGCCTGAATCCCCTCGACGCGGCGAGCATCGGCGCCTATCTGCATGCGGCGGCAGCCAACCTCGCGTCGGCCGGCGGACCGGCGACGGCGATGCAGGTTGCGGGGAAGGTTGCGGAAGCCACGCGGCTGGTGTTGCTTGAAAGGGACTCAGGCGGGTAGGACGGATGAGGGCGCATCTGCGCGGGACGAGCAGTCACGCCCGACCAGTGCCTCCACCGCCCGAGGAGTCCGCACATGAAGCGTCTGTTCAGTCTGCTTGCCGCGTCGATCCTGCTCACTGGTCTGGCGGTCAGTGTTCCCGCCGAGGCCGGCCCACCGCCGCAGTACGGGTCGGGGGGCAACTATGTGGCCGATCGGGACACCAAGATCGATGTGATGGGGGAGTGGGCGCACCCCGATGACGACACCAGCATCATCGGGCCGTGCGGCGTCTGGCATCAGCTGTACGGCGTGAAGTGCGGCGTGATCATGGTGACCCGCGGTGAGGGCGGCGGGAACGCCGTCGGCACCGAGCTGGGCCCGGACCTCGGGTTGCGCCGGGAGAACGAGGACCGGGTGGCGCACTACCGGTCCGGCACGCTCGACATCTTCAACCTGGACCGGGTGGACTTCTTCTACAACCAGAGCGCGCCGCTGACGCAGTACTTCTGGGACGAGGAGGAGACGCTGCGCCGCGTCACCCGGGTGATCCGGACGACGCAGCCGGAGATCTACATCGGGTTCACCCCGACCCTCGCGGCCGGGCACGGCAACCACCAGCAGGCGGGCCGGCTGATCTGGGAAGGCGTGCTGGCCGCGGCCGACCCGACGAAGTTCCCCGAGCAGTTGCGGGGACCGGACGCGTTGAGCACCTGGCAGGTCAAGAAGGTGTTCTCCGGCGGCAGCACCACCGGGACCGGCGGAACGACCACGGCCGCCAACTGCACCACCGGGTTCGTCCCGACGCCGGGCACCAACCTGGACACGGTGGCAGGCGTCTGGACCGGCTACGACTCGCCGTACAAGTGGCCGGCCGGCAACCTGCAGGGGAAGCCGGTGGGGTCGGCGAAGATCTGGCAGCAGGTCGCGGACGAGGGGCGCGCGGCGTACCCGACGCAGAGCCGGGTGATGTTCAAGGGTGCGTCGGCGCCGGCCTGTTCGCGGTTCGGCATGACGCAGTCGTTCGTCCCGTTCCAGCCGAACACCGCGGCAGACGGTACGGCGAATCCGGCGGCCGGTCGTGACGACGCGATCCTGTTCGGGGCCACCAAGGCGGATCCGGGTGGGTTGCCGAAGGGGACGCTGGAGTATCTGACGTTCTCGCGGTTCCTCAACGTGGCCGGCGAACCCTTCCAGGCGACGCTGCACCTCAAGGCCGGCTCCGGCCGGTTGAAGCCCGGCCAGGTCGCGCTGACGGTGCCGGCGGGCTGGACGGTCGACGGACCGAAGCAGGTCGGCGAGGTGTCCGACAAGCAGGAGACCACGGTGACCTTCACTGTCACCCCGAGCGCGACGGCGCCGGTCAACCAGAACGCGAAGATCTCCGCGCTCTACACGAGCCAGGCGAGGACGGGGTACACGGACAACGTGGTCCGGATCGTCTCGCCCACGGAGGGCCGGTTCGAGCGCTGGGGCAACTGGGCGGAGTACGACGAGTGGCTCGCCGACACGGCCCCGCAGGCGATCCGGCTCGGCCGGTCGGCGGCGATCCAGTCGATGAGCATCGGCAGCACGCTCGCCGTGCCGGTGGTCGTGCACAACTGGTCGAACCAGCCGCAGAGCGGAACAGTCGGCCTCACCCTGCCCGCGAACTTCACCGCCGACGCAACGTCGAAGCCGTACTCCGCATTGGCGCCGGGCGCCGAGACCACGGTGACCTTCCAGGTCACGAACGCCGATACGGCCTTGCCTGCAACGCAGAACGTGTCGATCCCGATCACCACGACCTACAGCGCACCAGCCGGAACGGGCAACGAGACGCTCACCCTGTCGCTGGTCCCGTCGACCGCGATCGCGCAGTCCACGGCGACGCCTGTCGTCGACGGCACCGCGGCACCCGGTGAGTACTCCGGTCCGACGCTCGACCTCGGGCGGATCTGGCAGGGCGCCGCGACGTGCACCGGTGTCGACGACTGTGGGGTCTCGCCGACCGGTGCAGGCAGCACGGCCAAGGTGAGCTGGTCCGAGGACGCGCTCTACTTCTTCATCCACATCCGCGACGACTACCAGTCGTACGCCGTCACCCCGCAGGAGTGCGTCGGTCACTGGCAGGCCGACTCCGTCGAGATCCTGCTCGACCCGCGCGGTACCGCGTCGCAGGTACTCAAGGACACCGCGAACACCTTCAAGCTCGGCATCTTCCCGTTCACGAACGACCCGAGTGCGAGCAACGGGAACGGCGCGAACGGTGCGTGCTGGTCGCGCGACGCCGACAACCACCAGGGCTACTCGACGGGTCCGTTGGCCGGCACGGTCAGCGATGCGCCGAACGCCCCCGGAGTGCAGGTGGCGTCCACGGCGACGTGGGTCGGCACCAACGAGACCACGACTCCGCACGCGTATGCGGGTGGCGGGTACGACCTCGAGGTGAAGATCCCGCTCGCCGACCTGCCCGCGGCGGTGGACCCGGCGAAGCTGGGGCTGAACATCACGCCGTACGACAACGACGACACCTCGGCGGCCGGGACGACGACCCTGCGGCACATCGACATGAGCACGCGGCTCGGGTGGTCCGCGCTCGGCTCGGTCCAGTCGGACCCGTATCGCTGGGGACGGGCGACGATGCCCGGGTACACCCCGCCGGCGGATCGCCCGACCATACCGTCCGCGCCGAACGTGTCGAGCCCGAACCTGAACGGGGCGCTGTCGCCGCAGACGATCGCCCAGTCGGCGAGGAACGAAGTACCGATCTCGGGGCGCGTCCCGACCTCGGGGCTCCAGGTTCTGTCCGGCAAGCTGGGGGAGAGCTCGGTGGAACTCCTTACGCTGTCAAGAGTTTCCGGGACGGCTCGGATGTTCCTGACCAGCGGTGGGCTCGGCGCGATCCCCGTCTACACGACGAGTTGCTCGCCGGCGGCCGATCCCGCGCCGGACTACGGGCTGACGCCGTGTGCCGTCACCGATGGCGGGATTCCTGCCTGGTCGCCGGACATGAGCGGTCACCTGGTGAAGCAGGACAGCAAGCAGATCACCGGTGGAGTGCAGAAGTTCTCGATCCCGCTGACCGCCGCCCAGCGCGCGAAACTGGCGGCGGACGGCCACCTGCTCATCTCGTTCGAAACTCCCCAGAACGAGGTCCAGGCCTTCGACCTGAAACTCAGCGAGTGAGCCAACCTGCAGCCGACGGCCTCGCCGCCGGCTGCAGGCCTCGGTCAGTTGTCTCGGTGCCGGGTCACTGGCTGGTGAGGTCGATGCCGTTCCCGTCGGGGGTGCGGAGCTTGAGCCGGTTCGCCTCGATGCTGTAGGTCACCTCGCCCTTCAGCGCGGCCAGGACCGCCTTCTCCAACGTGGCGGCCTCTCCTGTGCACGCCTTGAGGGTGACGCTCAGTTCGCCGAAGGTCAGCTTGTTGCCGGTCCGCGCCACGATGCCCTGCAGGTCGTTGCACCCGGTCGACCCGGTGATCCGTTCGCCGCTGATGGTGAGGTGCGCCCGCTCCGAACCCGCCGAGTGCGAGGCGGTCTCCCCGGCGATGACCGTTTCAAGCGACCACCTGGTGCCGTCGAGGGGTTTGTCGGGTTCCGCGGTCTCCCGATCCTGTAGGACCAGTTCGGTACCGCCCTTGGTCACGCTTAGCTGGTCCGCCTCGAGCTTCCAGGCCGGTTCGTCCTGCAGGAGTTTCGCGAGCCAGCCGTCCTGGGTGTGCCGGGGTGCGTCGCATCCCCTGTCGGTGATCGCGAGATCCTGGACCGACAACTTCCCGCCGTCGGTCGAGACCTTGCCGCCCATCGAGTTGCAGCCGGCGTCCGCGATCAGCCGGCCGTCGTCGGTGAACTGCATCCGGATCCGCGTCTTGGCGACGAGTTCCTTCGGCTTCCCGTCCGCCGTCACGGCGGTGGACAGGTACGACCTGCCCTTCAGCGACCCGCCGCCCGCACTCGACTCGTCCCCGCAGCCGGCGAGCGTCAGCAGCAACCCGGCCCCAGCGACGGCGATCATCCGCATCCTCACACCCTACGGACGCTCCAGCCCCTCCAGACGTTGCAGCCGACTTCTGCGCTCCGAGACGCGCTCGAATCCGGCCGTCGCGGCTGCGATTGACGGGTTGGACGTCGTACGGCGCCGGGCCCGGGACGGCTCGGATACGCTGCGTGAAAGGGGTACCCCGAGTTGGCTTTTCGGATCACGGTTGGATAACGTCGGCCGCCGTACGCGCGAGAGCGAACGAGAACGACATGGCCGGCAAGCCTTCATCGCCGGTCTGCCGGGACCGGATCGGCGCTTCGGGGGCGTCGGCTGTCCTGGCCTCTCTGGGGATCTGACAGAAGAGTTTTTGTGGGCCATCGCTGGAGTGCTGGGGCAGTCAGTGGTGGCCCGTCGAGCAGAGGAATGTTTCGTATGCCCCCCATCCGAACTGCCCGAAGCCGCGTCGTCATCCCAGCGGTGTTCCTTGCCCTCGGTGCGCTGGTAGCCGCACCGATCGCCGTTCAGGCGGCCAAGGATTCTCCCGTCGCTGCGACCGCGACCGCCGCGGACAGCACGGTTTCGACCCTCCCTGGCGTCGGCCGCGTGGAGACCTGCGTCCTGGACGCGTCCTCCAGCTGTACCGTCGTGCACGGCTTCGGCGTCAAGCCGGCCGCGATCACGGCGACCGCGGCCGGACCGGCGATCATCTCGATCGACCCGAACCAGACCAACGACAAGACCTACCGCCTCCGGGCGTTGAGCCGCAACGGTGAGAACTACCGCGCCGGGGCCAAGGTGCGCTACACCGCGCACTACGACTTCGCCGAGGTTCCAGCGCAGCCGACCACCCCGACGCCGACGACCACGACGACCCCGACCCAGCCGCCGGCGAGCACCCCGACCCCGACCACCACCACGACGACGCCGACCAAGCCGCCGACGTCGACCCCGACGACCACGTCGACTCCGACCGCCAGCCCCACCACGTCGACCCCCACGTCGACGACCAGCCCGGTGGGGACCTGCACCAACCCGGTGTGGACCACCACCTCGAGCAACAACCAGGGCGATGGCCGGACCTTCGGCGCGTACTACGTCCACAACAACATGTGGAACAACGACAACGGCACCTACTCGCTGGGCGCCTGCAACTACAACAGCTGGTACGTCGACGTCACTCAGCCGCTGCCGGGTGACAAGGGCGTCCAGGCGTACCCGAACGTGCACAAGGACTACAACGACGTCGCGCTGTCCAAGATCCAGTCGGCCAAGTTCGCCGCGACGACCCCCGCCAACTGCGCGGCCTGCATCTACAACGTCGCGTTCGACGCGTGGATCGGCGACGGTCTGAACAACGAGCTGATGATCTGGACCGACAACAAGGGCCAGGTCCCGGCCGGGCGGAAGGTCGGCACCGTGGCGTTCGGTGGCTTCACCTACGACGTCTGGCACCAGGACGGCTACACCGCCTACGTGTCCCAGGTGACCCAGAAGTCCGGCACCATGCCGCTGGCCAGCTTCTTCAACGACATGGTCTCCCGGGGCTGGGCCCCGAAGGCCACGACCTGGCAGGTCGACTTCGGCGTCGAGGTCGTGTCCACCGGCAACACCAAGCAGCGCTTCAACTTCAACGACTTCTCCATCCAGGAGAACTGACCCGCCTCACTCTCGCGCTCCCCGCGGCCGCCGTGACGCTCGACGTCACGGCGGCCGCGTTGCATAGGGTGCAGCTGTGACTGAACTGGTGATCTTCGACAACGACGGCGTGCTGGTGGACTCGGAGCGGTTGGCCAACACGATCCTGGCTGGACTGCTGACCGAGGCGGGGTTGCCGTACACGTTCGAGGAGGCGGTCCGGGACTTCATGGGCGGCAGCATGGTCTCGATGCGGCAGAAGGCCGAGGCGCAACTGGGTTCGCCGCTGCCCGCCGACCTGGAGGACCGCTACCACCAGCGACTCTTCGACGGCTTCGCCCACCTCCGGCCGGTCCCCGGTGTCCGCGAGGTGCTCGACCAGTTGGACGCGGACGGCATCACCTACTGCCTGGCGTCTTCCGGCACCCACCGGCGGATCCACACCGCACTGACCGCGGTCGGTTTCTGGGAGCGGTTCGAGGGCCGGATCTTCAGCTCGGAGGATGTGCGGCACGGCAAGCCCGCGCCCGATCTCTTCCTGCACGCGGCGAGCACGATGGGCGTGAAGCCGGCCAACTGCGTCGTCGTGGAGGACAGCCCGCTCGGAGTAGCCGCGGCCAACGCGGCAGGCATGAAGGTCTTCGGCTTCGCCGCCATGACCGCCCCCGAGAAGCTGTCCGCCGCAACCGCGACCTTCTACGAAATGACCGCCCTGCCCGAACTCATCCGAGCAGCCTGAGAGACTGGAGGGGCTATGTCTGAGCCCCAAGAGTCCTCCAACGTTCGTGCTGAGGCGGTTGTCGACCTCGGCGCGATCCGCCATAACGTGGCCACGCTGCGTGCGCGCGTCGGTACTGCCCAGCTGATGACGGTCGTGAAGGCCGACGGTTACGGGCACGGAATGGTCCCCGTCGCCCGCGCTGCCCGGGAAGCCGGTGCCGACTGGATCGGGGCTGCCGTGCTCGAAGAAGCACTGGCACTGCGCGCGGCGGGCGACACCGGTCCGATCTTCTGCTGGCTGACCACGCCTGGTGAGCCGCTGGAGCAGGCGATTGCCGCTGGCATCGACTTGTCCGCCGCCGCGCCTTGGGAGATCGACGAGCTCGCGGCGGGGGTGACGGACAGGCCGGCTCGGGTGCACCTCAAGATCGACACCGGCATGAGCCGCGGCGGCGCAGTACCGGAGGAGTGGCCGGCGTTGATCCGCGCTGCCCTGCGCGAGGTGAAGGCCGGCCGGCTGGAGATCACCGGGATCTGGTCCCACCTTTCCTCGTCGGACGAGCCGAAGAGCGCGGCGAACGAGGCGCAGGTCGCGACGTTCGAGTCGGCGGTGGAGATCGCGGCGTCCCTCGGGGTCGAGCCCTCGCTGCGTCACCTCGCGAACTCCGGCGGCACGCTGGCCCTGCCCGAGACCCACTTCGACCTGGTCCGGCCCGGCATCGCGACGTACGGGTTGTCGCCGTTCGGGCATGAGCTGCCGTCGTCCGAGCTCGGGCTGCGGCCGGCGATGACGTTGCGCGCGCGGCTCGCGATGGTCAAGCGGGTTCCGGCCGGCGCCGGGGTGTCGTACGGGCTGACGTGGACCGCGCCCCGTCCGTCGACGCTCGGGCTGATCCCGCTCGGGTACGGCGACGGGCTGCCGCGGCACGCGTCGAACGGTGCGCCGGTCCAGGCCGGCGGCGCGCGTCGTACCATCGTCGGCCGGATCTGCATGGATCAGTGCGTGGTCAATCTCGAGGACGCCGAGGCCACGGCAGGCGACGAGGTCGTGCTGTTCGGGCCGGGTACCGGTGGCGAGCCGACCGCGGACGACTGGGCGGATGCGGCAGGAACCATCAACTACGAGATCGTCACCCGACTGGGCGCCCGGATCCCCCGTCGGTACGTCGACAGCGGGAGGTGACCGGCGTGGCCAAGGTAGGTCGCACCGCCGGCCTGATCGGCGCCGCGGTCGGCGTGATCGCCGCCGGCGCCGCCGCGGGTGTCGCCGTCGAGCGCCAGGTGATCGGCCGGCGCTCGGGCCAGCGCGCCCAGCTCGAGGCCGAGCCGTTCGGATCGCTGCGCGGTACGCCGCACGTCTTCACCGCCGACGACGGCGTCGAGCTGTACGTCGAGGTCGACGAGCTGAAGCGGTCCCGGCGTCCGGCGCCCCCGGCCAAGCGCCGGCTGCGGCGCAAGGTGGAGGTGAACGCGCCGGAGGACCTGACGCTGATCTTCGCGCACGGCTACGGGCTGAACATGGACTGCTGGCATTTCGAGCGCCGCGACCTGGCCGGGATCGGCACGATGGTGTTCTACGACCAGCGGTCGCACGGACGCTCCGGCCGGTCGCCGAAGGAGCACGTCAGCATCGAGCAGCTCGGCCGGGACCTGTTCGGGATCATGGAGGAGTTCGCGCCGACCGGCCCGGTGATCCTGATCGGGCACTCGATGGGCGGCATGTCGATCATGGCGCTGGCCGAGCAGCACCCCGAGATCTTCGGCGACCGGGTGATCGGAGTCGGGCTGTGCTCCACCAGCGCCGGCGGCCTGGACCGGGTCCCGATCGCGCTGCCGGGCAAGGCCGGGATGCTGATCCGGGCGCTGGCGACTCCGACCGTCTCGGCCCTGGCCCGGGTCCCCGACGTGGTCGAGCGCAGCCGCAAGGCCGGCACGGACATCAGCTACCTGCTGACCCGGAAGTACTCGTTCGGCTCCGAGGTGCCGCCGGCCTTCACCGAGTTCGTCAACGAGATGATCGCCGCCACGCCGATCTCGGTGATCGCGGAGTTCTATCCGATCTTCGCGATGCACCAGCGATACGACCATCTGGAACCGTTGCAGAAGGTGGAGTGCGTGGTCATCGGTGGCGACTCCGACCATCTGACCCCGTTCGAGCACTCGGAGGACATCGTCCGGCACGTACCGGGGGCGGAGCTGGTCGAGGTGAAGAACTGCGGGCACCTCGGCCTGATCGAGCACCACCGCGAGTTCACCGCAGCCCTGCTCGGCATGATCGAGCGGGCCGAGACATCCCTGGGACAGACATGACCGACCTGCACGTGGTGGACGCGACCGCGGAGCACGTGGAAGAGATCGTCGACGTCATCCACCACGCCTTCTCCGCCCGGCGGGTGCTCGACCCCCCGTCGACCGCGCTCTCGGAGAACGCCACCACCGTCGCCGCCGCGGTCGCCGCGCACGGCGGACTGCTCGTCCTCATCGACGGCGTACCGGCCGGCGCGATGCTCTTCGAGGTCGACGGCGACGTGCTCGGCCTGCGCCGGGTCTCGGTGAACCCGCGCTTCCAGGGCCGCGGGGTCGCCTCCGCGATGGTCGGCTGCGCCGAGGACACCGCTCGCAAGCGCGGTCTTCGCCGGGTTCGGTTGATCGCGCGGGTCGAACTGCCCGACACCGTGGAGTTCTGGCGGCGCCGTGGGTATTCCGTGGTCGATCGCGGGGGGCAGAACCTGATCTATGCGAAGGCGATGCCGATCGAGCTGACCATCCCCACCGCGGACGACATGCGCGCGGCGGGGGAGGAGCTCGCCGGGCAGTTGCGGGCGGGCGACGTACTGGTGCTGTCGGGTGATCTCGGCGCCGGCAAGACGACGTTCACCCAGGGGCTGGGCGCCGGGCTGAAGGTGCGCGGTGACATCACCTCGCCGACCTTCGTGATCTCGCGGGTGCATCCGTCGCTCGCGGGCGGTCCCGCGCTGGTGCACGTGGACGCCTATCGGCTGGGCGGTATCGCCGAGCTGGACGACCTCGACCTGGACGCCAGCCTCGACGACGCGGTCACCGTGGTCGAGTGGGGCCACGGCCTGGCCGAGTCCCTCGCCCCGGACCGCCTCGACATCGTCATCACCCGAGGCGACGACGACATCGACGAGACCCGCGACCTCCGCATCACCCCAGCCGGCCCCCGCTGGGCCGAAACCGGTGTCTCGCTCACCTCGCCGGTCCTGTCCGCGGCGGAGAGAGACTGACCATGCTGCTTGGTTTTGACACTTCGAGTGCTGCGGTGACTGTTGCTGTGGCCGATCCGATCAGCGGTGCTGTGCTGGCTTCCTCGTCGACTGTGGATGCGCTGCGGCACGGTGAGCTGCTGGCGCCGGCGATCGCGGAGGCACTGGCAACCGCCGGCTGTACTCCGCGCGACCTGACCAGGATCGCCGTCGGTGTCGGACCAGGTCCCTTCACCGGCCTGCGGGTCGGCCTGGTGACAGCCCGGACCATGGCGGACGTGCTCGAGATCGAGGTCGCCGGGGTCTGCAGCCTCGACATCCTCGCCCGGCAGTCCTCCCTGACCCTGCCCGTCGCCGTCGCGACGGATGCCCGCCGCAAGGAGATCTACTGGGCCCTGTACGACGGACCCGCCGCTGACGGGAGTCGCCGACGCCTCGAGGGGCCCGCGGTGGATCGCCCGGCCGATGTCGCGCACGTTCTCGCCGGGCTGCCGGTGATCGGACGCGGCGCCGTTCTCTATGCGGAGGCACTCGGGCTCGACACCAACGACGTGCCCGAGTACCCGTCGGCCGAAGTACTGGCATTGGGGGTGGCGACCGGGACTCTGCCTGTGGTCGCGCCGGACCCGCTGTATCTGCGACGCCCCGACGTCACGATGTCCGGTGGCCCCAAGAGCGTGCTGCCGAAGTGAGACCTCGCATCCGCCCGGCCGAACCCGCAGACCTGGTGGCGCTCGTCGCGCTCGACCAGGTCTGCTTCGGCGCGTCCGCGTGGAGTTCCGCCTCCTGGGCGGAGGAGTTCGCCCGGTTGGACGACGATCGTGTGGTGCTCGTCGCGGACGAAGGTGCTGTGGTCGGGTACGTGGTACTGCTGGTTCCTGTCGCTCTGGAAGACCCGGTGGATCTGCTGCGGATCGCGGTGGCGCCGGACGAACGGCGTACCGGGATCGGCGGGCAGTTGCTGACCAACGCGCTGGAGTGGTGCGCGGGACGGACCATCCTGCTGGAAGTTGCTGCGGGCAACGAGTTGGCGGGGGCGCTGTACCGGAGCTTCGGCTTCGGGGAGATCAGCCGGCGGCGCGGGTACTACGCGGGCGGCGAGGACGCCGTCATCATGCGGTGGCCGGGAGACGTGGTGGCAGGAGATTTCGGATGAGTGAGAACGAGCCCTTGATCCTGGGCATCGAGACGTCGTGCGACGAGACCGGGGTCGGCATCGTCCGCGGGCAGACGCTGCTCGCCGACGCGATCGCCTCCAGCGTCGAGGAGCACGCCCGGTTCGGCGGTGTCGTCCCGGAGGTCGCCAGCCGCGCGCACCTCGAGGCGATGGTGCCGACGATCCGCCGGGCGTGTGAGACCGCGGGGATCAAGCCGTCCGACGTCGACGCGGTCGCCGTCACGAGCGGACCCGGCCTGGCCGGCGCTCTGCTCGTCGGCGTCGCCGCCGCCAAGGGCCTGGCCCTCTCACTCGACAGGCCCTTGTACGGCGTCAACCACCTCGCCGCGCACGTCGCCGTCGACACGCTCGAGCACGGGGACCTACCGAAGGGCGCGATCGCGATGCTCGTCTCCGGCGGGCACTCGTCGCTGCTCGCGGTCGAGGACATCACCGCCGGCGTCGAGCCGATGGGCGCCACCATCGACGACGCCGCGGGGGAGGCCTTCGACAAGGTCGCCCGGGTGCTGGGGCTGCCGTTCCCAGGAGGTCCATATGTCGACAAGGCGGCACGGGACGGCGGTGACGCGCTCTACGTGCGGTTCCCGCGCGGGCTGACCAGTCAACGGGATCTCGAGCGGCACCGGTTCGACTTCTCCTTCTCCGGCTTGAAGACCGCCGTCGCCCGGTGGGTCGAGGCGAAGCGTCGCGACGGCGAGGACGTGCCGGTGAACCACGTGGCCGCCGCGTTCCAGGAGGCTGTCTGCGATGTGCTGACGCGCAAGGCGATCGATGCGTGCAAGGACCGCGGCTACGAACACCTGCTGATCGGTGGCGGTGTCGCGGCGAACTCCCGGTTGCGGGCTATGGCCGAAGAGCGTTGCTCCGCGGCCGGCATCGCCGTACGGGTGCCGCGGCCGGGGTTGTGCACGGACAACGGAGCGATGGTGGCGGCGCTCGGCTCGGA
Organism: Kribbella sp. VKM Ac-2568; assembly: GCF_004345365.1. Lineage (GTDB taxonomy): Bacteria > Actinomycetota > Actinomycetes > Propionibacteriales > Kribbellaceae > Kribbella > Kribbella orskensis. Next base: position 287,510 of record NZ_SLVF01000011.1, on the reverse strand, counting down.
GCTCGTGCGGGCCGGGAAGTCGCCGTCGCCGCTGGGGCTGCCGGCCGACTCGTCGATGCCGATCACGACGGTGCTGAACTCATGAGGTGGGAGCACCCGGACGGGTTCGTCGCCGACGACGACACCGCACGGATCGATCTGGATGTGGTGCACGGGTTCCTGCGTACGTCGTACTGGTCGCCGGGAGTTCCACGGGACGTGGTGGCCAAGGCGGTTGCGAACAGCCTGAATGTCGGGGTGTATGCGCCGGACGGAGCTCAGGTCGGCTTCGCGCGGGCGGTGACGGACCGGGCGACGTTCGCGTGGATCGCGGACGTCTTCGTGCTGCCGTCGTCGCGCGGGCATGGGCTCGGGCGCTTCGTGGTCTCCACCCTGCTCGAGCATCCGGATCTGCAATTGCTGCGGCGCACGATGCTGGCGACGGCCGACGCGCACGACCTCTATCGTTCCTACGGGTTTGAAGATCTCCCTGACCCGAGTCTGTTCCTGGGCGTCGCTCGCAGTCCCGCCGAGATCTACGGCCAGCCGTGAAGTGTCTGCTGGGTGGGGGTCGGCCGGCATGAGTCTTCCCGGGATCGATCTGCTCGCGGCGCCGGAGAAGGCGACGGAGCTCGTACTGCTCGCGCATGGCGGGGTGGTGGACTCGCTGGATCCGGCCGGTGGCTGGCGAGGGCCGATCCTGCGGATGTGGCCGTTGGCCCTGGCCGCGCGCTCGGCTGCTCCCGGCGCCGCTGTCGGCCTGATGCGCTACCGGTATCGCGGTTGGAACGGGACCGAGGCCCATCCGGCGCACGATCTTGGCACGGTGCTCGACGGACTCCCGTCGTCCATCCGCCGGGTGGTCCTGATCGGCCACTCGATGGGCGGTCGCGCGGTGGTTGCCGCTGGCAATCACCCGTTGGTCTCGGGCGTTCTGGGGCTTGCTCCGTGGCTCCCCACCGGCGAACCACTCGTCGCGATGCGCGGGCCCGTAGTACTGGCGCATGGGACGTTGGACCGGATGACGGATCCCGCGCAGACGGCTGCTTATGCCAGGCGCCTGCGGGCCACCGGAGTACCGGTTGCGCTGTTGTCCGTGGAAGGCGAGAAGCACGCGATGCTCCACCGCTACGGCGATTGGAATGAACTCGTACGCCGTTTCGTCGCCGCCGCTCTCGGTGGTCCCACGGATTGCCCGGCCCTCACCACCGAGCCCGATCGGGTGGATCCGCTGCCGTTGTGGAATCGCCCGGGTGGCAACGCGGCCGGAGTACGAGACATCGCCGCGGCCCGTCTCCGCCTTCGGGTCCTGGGCTCCCAGGCGTTCGAACAGGTCTGAGTATTCGAGCAGGATTGGCTGCGTCTCAGGTCGAGCGCTCCTGCAGGCAAGGTGCTCCTGCAGCGCGGGGAAGGGCGCGGCAGGCAAGAGCCCGTGGACCTGAACTCACCGCTAGGTCCCCAGGAAACGGTCAGCGGCAGACCGGTTCCCGCCCAACCCTTACGCACCGAGGTGAACAGCCGGCGACACCGACGTGATGCCTAGTGGCGGGCTCCTGGCCGGGTGCGGCAACAGACGCAGCACCTCGTCCGTCGGCTGGCCGACCAGGAGCCCGCTCGTGAGGTCGATCATATGTTCGAATGTGCCGCGAAGGCAAATCGGCGACCTGTCATGTCGCAAGACATCGGTGACAGTTCTGCATCAGGACATCGGTGACACTCCAAGGGTTCTTGGCGGTGACACTTCCGCCCCGAGGCTCGGGCGGTGGCTGCCAACGAACCCATCGATCCTCGTGTCCGTCTCGCGATCGCGCAGTGGCCGGATGACGCTGCACGTGGCGCGGTCTCGACGTTCTGTGCCGAGCACGGCATCTCTCGCAAGTCGTTCTACGAGCTGCGCAAACGTGCTCAGGTCGAGGGGCCGGCCGAGGTGCTCGAGCCCCGGACCCGGCGTCCGAGGTCGAGCCCCTCGAAGCTGACCAACGAGGTCAAGGACCAGGCGGTGCAGGTGCGGGCGGCGTTGGAGGCGTCCGGGCTGGACCACGGGCCGATCAGCGTGCACGACAAGATGCACGCGATGGGGCTGGCCCCGGTGCCATCGACGGCGTCGCTGGCCCGGATCTTCCGCGAGGCCGGCGTCGCTCGTCTTGAGCCGAAGAAGAAGCCACGCTCGGCATGGCGCCGGTTCGTGTACCCCGCCCCGAACGCGTGCTGGCAGTTGGACGCCACCGAGTACGTGCTGACCGGCGGGCGCAAGTGCGTGATCTTCCAGCTCATCGACGATCACTCCCGCTACGCGGTTGCGTCCCACGTCGCTTCGAGTGAGACCGCCAAGGCCGCGATCGCCGTGTTCGACAAGGCAGTAGCCGCGCATGGTGTTCCCCAGCGGCTGCTGTCCGACAACGGACTCGCGCTCAACCCCTCGCGGCGCGGATTCGTGGGCCAGCTCGTGGAACACGTGTCGAGCCTGGGCACCGAGGCGATCACCGGCAAGCCGTACAAGCCGACCACCCAGGGCAAGAACGAACGCTTCCACCAGACCCTGTTCCGCTACCTCGACAAACAGCCGCTCGCCGCCAACCTGGCCGAACTGCAGGCCCAGGTCGACGCGTTCGACCTCATCTACAACACCGAACGTCCCCACCAGGGTCTACCGGGCCGCGTCACGCCCCAGACCGCCTGGGAGGCCACGGAGAAGGCCGAGGCTCCTCGGCCCAAGCCCGAGCAGCCGTTGTTCGTCCAGTCGGTCGCCAGACGTCTTCGTCCTGCACCGGCGCCAACCGATCTGCCCGCCGGCACCCATGTGAAGAAGCTGACAAGCGCCGGCTCCTTCTGGCTGGCAGGGGTCCACTACATGGTCGGCGGACCATACGGCTTCCAGCAGGTCTTGATCATCACCGACGGAGACAAGATCACCGTCGCCGACCTCGAAGGCGAGATCCTCATCGAGCACACCCGACCCGCACCTGGAGTGACCTACGTCGGCAACGGCCGGCCCCGCGGCCTACGGCAAGACCACTGAAACGTCACCGATGTCCTGACACATCGAGTGTCACCGATGTCCTGATGCAGAACTGTCACCGAAGTCCTGAGACATCACAGGCAAATCGGCGACCGACGGTCAGGCGGCCTGCGTGGACACCCGGCGGCAGGAGTAGGCGACAGCGTCCCGGCCGATCCGGGTCACGATGAGCGTCGCGCTCGCGGAGCCCTTCGGGGCCAGCTTCTTGCGGAGCTGTGCCGGGTCGAAGTCGACGCCGCGCTTCTTGATCTCCAGCGTGCCGATGCCGTTCGATCTTGCCCAGGCTCGCAGTGCCTTCTCGCGGTACGGCAGTTCCTCGATCACCTCATAAGCAGAGGCCAAGGGGGTCGCCACCAAGGATGAGCCGGTCACATAGGCGATCCGCGGATCCAGCAGCCAGCCATCGACCGCCGCGGCAACGGCGGTGACCAGTCCGGCCCTGACGACAGCCCCGTGCGGCTCGTAGATGTACTGCCCCACAGGGCCGCTGTCTACCTCCGGCGCCGACGTAACTGTCGCGCCGCCAGGTAGTAGGGTCGCCCGGCGGCTCGTGCCGGCGTAGAGCTTCCCGGACCACAGTGCGGCCTCCTTGACCTCGCCTGCGTCGCTGACCCACTCCGCCTCGACACCGTCCGGCACCGCGTCGTGCGGAATGCCCGGAGCCACCTTGACGCACGCAGTACCCGCCAGCAGATCGGTGATGAACGACCACGTCGGCGAGTAGGCGTTGTGGTCGAACACCCGCTTCCCATCGGCCCGCCGTGCGGGATCCGCGAAGACCACCTCGTACTGCGTGACGTCCTGCGCCTCGGCGTCTCCCACCAGGACCTCGCCGGGCAGTTCCAGTGCTGCGAGGTTCGCCTGCGCTGCAGCGGCTGTCGCGGGGTCTCGCTCCACGCCCGTGACGCGCAGGCCGGCGCGCGCGGCGCTGATGAGGTCACCACCGATCCCACAACCAAGGTCGACCACAGTGGCGCCAGGAAGAGTGCTCGCGATGCGTGCGGCCCGGTGGACCCCCACTGTGGTCCGCGTGGCCTGCTCGAGCCCGTCCGGCGTGAAGTACATCCGTGCCGCGTCCTCCGCGCCGAACTTGGCGGTCGCACGATGCCGCAGCGACGCCTGCGTGACCGCGGCGGTCACCACGGCAGCGTCGTACCGGCGTCTGAGCTGTTCGACCAGCTTGAGCTCACCGCCAAGCGTGAACGCGGCACAAGCCTCGGCCAGTACTGCGTCCCCGGGTGCGGTGAGCAGTGAGGTGATCGATGAAGGGTCCACCCGCCCAAGTCTGCCCGGGGACTACAGCGGGCTGGAGCAGGCCTTGCTCCAGGTGTTCGTCTTCGACGAGAACAGCCGCCAGTTCATCGCCGAGCGGGTGTTCGGGCCGTAGATGCCGTCGGCCGTGAGCTTGTGCCGCTTCTGCACCGCCTTGACCACTCCGCGGGTGTTGCTGCCGTACACGCCGTCCACTGTGAGGCGGTACCCGTAGCAGTAGTTCAGGTTGCGCTGCAGGGTCCGGATCGCCGTGTCGGGATCACCGGTGCGCGCGGAACCGCGGTACGGGTCGTCGCCGGACATGAGATTGCAGGTCGTACTGGGGCTGTTCCACACCGACGGCATCGGGACACCCCAGCCGGTCTTGCCGACCGGCACCAGCCGCGCGGACCGGCACTGCGTCAATGCGGCCGCGGCCCGGGTCTCCGCCTGTGCGTCCGTCTTCGCTTCGGCTGAGTCAGCCTTCGGCGGCTGTACTGCGGGGGCGGCGCCACCCGAGGCGGCGGAGCCTTCCTTGGGTGGGTTGTTCCCGCTGGCCGCGACGGCCGCCACGGCGATAGGGCTGACGAGGATCGCGACGACGGCGACGGCCTTACGCGGGGTGAGCTTGAAGAGGGACAGGTTCCGGAGCGACGGGATGCGGACGGCCATGTTCTCTCCTGGTGCGGTCGATCCCGGGGCGGCCGGGAATGCCTCCACGCAAGACGGTCCCACGCCGGTGGCCCCGCCGCCTAGGGCTCGGTGGCGGAAAGCGCACGGACGATCACCTTCGGTGCGGTTGTCCGCCGTGGGCGAGAATCTGGCACTCGAGTTGACCGAGTGCTAATCGCCGCCTAGATTCGGTGTTGGCACTCTCCACTCGAGGGTGCCAGCGGCCCGGCCTCTGATCCCCGCGACGGCAGAGGTGAACGGCCGCTCGCAGCACCTGCAGAACACACCAAGAACTCGACCGTGGAGGTCAGCAAGTGTCGGTCACGATCAAGCCGCTCGAGGACCGCGTCCTCGTTGCGCCGCTCGAAGCCGAGCAGACCACGAAGTCCGGCCTGGTCATCCCGGACACCGCCAAGGAGAAGCCCCAGGAGGGCGAGATCCTCGCCGTCGGCCCCGGCCGCATCGACGACAACGGCAACCGCGTCCCGCTGGACGTCAGCGTCGGCGACAAGGTCATCTACTCGAAGTACGGCGGCACCGAGGTCAAGTACGACGGCCAGGACTACCTGATCCTGGGCGCCCGCGACATCCTCGCAGTCGTCACCAAGTGATGGCAGTCATCACCAAGTGATGTAAGGGCGTGTCTCCTCGTCCGGTGCGTGCCGCGTGGCTCTGCCCGCTACCGCGCGGGACGAGGGGACACACCCTCGCTCGCTGTTCTGACTGACACCGCTCCGGTGCCGGATGCCGGCGCCGGAGCGGAGTCGATTCCGGACCCGCGAGCCCCATGTTGAAACTCAGAGAGGGACTAGTTTTCCATGCCGAAGATCCTCGAGTTCGACGAGAACGCGCGGCGCGCGCTGGAGCGCGGCGTCGACAAGCTCGCGAACACGGTGAAGGTGACGCTGGGGCCCAAGGGCCGCTACGTCGTGCTGGACAAGAAGTGGGGCGCCCCGACCATCACCAACGACGGTGTCACCGTCGCGCGTGAGGTCGAGCTGGACGACCCGTTCGAGAACCTGGGTGCGCAGCTGGCCAAGGAGGTTGCCACCAAGACCAACGACATCGCCGGTGACGGTACGACCACCGCGACCGTGCTCGCCCAGGCGCTGGTGCACGAGGGCCTGCGCGCCGTCGCGGCCGGCGTCAACCCGATGGGCCTGAAGAAGGGCATCGAGGCGGCCGTCGAGGCCGTGTCGGCGAAGCTGATCGAGACCGCGCGGCCGGTCGACGACAAGGGCGACATGGCCCACGTCGCCACCATCTCCGCCCGGGACTCCGAGATCGGCAACCTGATCGCGGAGGCCTTCGACAAGGTCGGCAAGGACGGCGTCATCACCGTCGAGGAGTCGAACACGTTCGGCACCGAGCTCGACTTCACCGAGGGCATGCAGTTCGACAAGGGCTTCATCTCGCCCTACTTCATCACCGACGCCGAGGCCGGCGAAGCGGTGCTGGACGACCCGTACATCCTGATCAACCAGGGCAAGATCTCCGCGGTCTCGGACCTGCTGCCGCTGCTGGAGAAGGTCGTGCAGTCCGGCAAGTCGCTGCTGATCATCTCCGAGGACGTCGAGGGCGAGGCCCTGTCGACCCTGGTGGTCAACAAGATCCGCGGCAACTTCACCTCCGTCGCCGTCAAGGCGCCGGGCTTCGGCGACCGCCGCAAGGCGATGCTCGAGGACCTGGCCGCGCTGACCGGCGCCCAGGTGGTCGCTCCCGAGGTCGGCCTCAAGCTGGACCAGGTCGGCCTGGAGGTGCTCGGCACCGCCCGTCGCATCGTCGTCAGCAAGGACAACACCACCGTCGTCGAGGGTGGCGGCAAGTCCGACGCCATCGAGGGCCGGGTCAACCAGATCAAGTCCGAGATCGAGCGCACCGACTCCGACTGGGACCGCGAGAAGCTGCAGGAGCGGCTGGCCAAGCTGGCCGGCGGCGTCTGCGTGATCAAGGTCGGCGCGGCCACCGAGGTCGAGCTGAAGGAGAAGAAGCACCGGATCGAGGACGCCGTCTCGGCGACCCGTGCGGCCATCGAGGAGGGCATCGTCGCCGGTGGCGGCTCTGCTCTCATCCACGCCGGCGCGGTGCTGGAGAACGGCCTGGACCTCGAGGGTGACGAGCTCGCCGGTGTCCGGATCGTCCGCAAGGCCATCGTCGAGCCGCTGCGCTGGATCGCGGAGAACGGTGGCTACGAGGGCTACGTCGTCACCGCCAAGGTGGCCGAGCTCGAGGTCGGCAGCGGCTTCAACGCCGCCACCGGCGAGTACGGCGACCTGCTGGCCCAGGGCGTCCTGGACCCGGTCAAGGTGACCCGGTCCGCCCTCGCCAATGCCGGCTCCATCGCGGCCCTCCTCCTCACCACGGAGACCCTGGTCGTCGACAAGCCCGAAGATGAAGAGCCCGCCGCAGCCGGTCACGGCCACGGCCACGGTCACTGATTCCTCGGCACCCGAACTGCCCGGCCGGTCCCATCGGACCAGCCGGGCAGTTCGTCTTCCCAGCCCGAGTAGCGCAGTACCCGATGGCCGGCGCCCGATCGATGCGACCCGCCCGCTGGACCAGGTCGTGACCGATGTGATCGCCACTTGCACCCAGATGGGCCATCCCGTCACCGCCTGAGATACAGCGCCAGCAGGCTCGACCCTTCCGCCGTCGAGTCCCAGCGCAATCACTGAGCGTCCCGGCCGCATTCGGTGAGCGGCGACGGAGGCGCGGCGTGGGGTGGTCGGGGTGCTTGCTCACCGGTTGTAGTGAAAAAAGCTCAGTGACTACGGGTTGCCACTATGCAAGCGGGTGTGGCCGCCGTACTATCTTGCAGGCTGACCGGTCTGGAACGAGGGGGGCGAGGGGTGACCGAGGTCCAAGTACCGCACACCCACGATCGGGTCGAGCTCCGTGACCTGGCCGCAGCTGCGGCTGAAGGTGATCGGAATGCTCTGAACGACCTGCTCACGAGGGTGCGGGCAGTCGCCCACCGCTACGTGCGGTCGAGGCTCTGGACCTACCCCGGCGGCGCCGACATGGTCGACGACGTCGCGCAAGAGGTCTGTGTCGCGGTATTCGGCGCTCTGGGCCGGTACCGGGACGAGGGGAGGCCGTTCGAGGCCTTCGTCTACGGCATCGCGGCCCGCAAGGTCGCCGATGCCCAGCGTGCGTTCGCGGTCGCGGACTTGTCGACGCCGGATCTTCCGGACGGGGCGGACGAGTCACCGACGCCGGAGGAGCACGCCGTACGCCATTCAGAGGTCCAGCACATCATGGGCCTGCTGGACAGGTTGCCGGAGAAGCTGCGGGAGATCCTGCGGCTCCGGGTGGTAGCGGGGATGTCAGCCGAGGAGACCGGCCGGGCACTGGGGATGACACCGGGGGCGGTGAGGGTCGCACAACATCGGGCGTTGAACACGCTCAGGGGGTTTGTGGGGCATGAGGCAAAGATGGAACGAGGGGCAGGGGAGGAGCGACATGGCTGACCGTTTTGATCTCGACGCGATCGAAGCAGACGACGCGTTGCTCGACCTGCTCGCAGCCGGTGGGGAGTCCGCCTGGGAGGCGGGCGAGCACGACCCGGCCCTGAAGCTGCTGGCCGATCTGCGGCTCGCGGTGGAGGTCGAGGACGAGCTCCCGGTGGAGACGATCGACGATCCGGAGAACTTCCTGGCGCGCTGCGCCGCGTTGAACCCGGTGACGGACCCGTTCGCGCGCAAGATGGCCGCCCGGGGTCTGGCCCTGGGTGTCGCCGCGGTGGCCGCGCTGTCGGTCTCCGGCGTGGCCGCGGCCGTGACCGGCGATCCGCTGTCGCCGTACGAGAAGGTCATCGAGAAGGTCGTCGACGGGCTGCGTCCGCAGACGAGCTTCCCGCAGGAGCAGCTCGACGGTATGCCGGTGGTCGACAAGACGAAGATCGTCAAGGTCGCGAAGGACTACCAGAAGAAGGTCGAAGAGCAGAAGGCCGCCGCCGAAGAGAAGGTGGCGCAGAACGAGGACCCGCTGACCTTCCCGCCGGCCTCGGTTGTCGCCCAGACGCCGCCGCTGCTGCTGGCCCGGCCCCAACCGACCCAGGTGGAGAAGCCGACCACGGTCCAGGAGCCGGTCGAAGAACAGCCGGCCAACCCGGTCGAGCCGGAGCAGCCGGCTGACCAGCCGACCGCGGCGCCCACCGACGGTCCGACCGAGCCGCCGGCCACTACGCCGCCGCCGACCGAGACCACGGACCCGACGACGACCGATCCTTCGGACCCGTCGACGACGCCCCCGACCACCACCGAGCCGACCATTCCGGTCGAGCCCGGCAGCGGTTCGAACGGCGACCCAGGGACTCAGCCGACCCCGCCCGCCGGCGGCGAGACCGGCATCGGCGAGACGGGCACCGGTGGCAATGGCGACACCAACCCCGGTGACACCAACCCCAGTGACACGAACACAGGTGACACCACGGTCGGTGGCGACCAGACCGGCGACACCGCTCCGCAAAGCGGCGGCGGCGAGCAGTCCGAGTCGACCGACGGAACCGGTGACCAGGCGGCCGACCTGCCCGTAGTCGTCCCGCCCGCGGCGCAGCCGGCCGACCAGGGCAACAAGGCCGACGAGCCGGCATCCGACGAGAAGCCCGCGATCGAGGTCCCGCCGGTGCTGTCGGTCGTGCCGGTTGTGCCGGTCGAGGAGCCGACCCGCCTGGAGCAGTACATCGGCAAGTCGGCCGCGTCAGGCGCCAAGCACTCCAACGGCAAGCCGTCGGTGGGCTACGTCAGGGCGACGTACGCCACCGGCAAGCACTCCAGCGGCCTGTACGCCGAGGGCAAGCACGCCGCGATCGCCCGGGCGCACGGATCCATGAAGCCGGTCACTCTCCGTCAGATCCTGGGAGTCCTGAACACCCCGATGACCGGTCGCTGACCGAACCACCCACCGCCCACCCACCGCTCGGTGACCGCGCCGGTGGGTGGCTGCCGGGCGGGACCGATTCGGGGCGGCGGGTAGGCGCGGCATACGATGGGGTCCCGTTCTCGCCGTGCAAAGGTGCCTGCCTTCCTCATGGACATCACACCCGCTGGAGTTCCCGACAAGTTCGCCGTCCTCGGCCTGACGTTCGACGACGTGCTGCTGCAGCCGAACGAGTCCGACGTCATCCCCTCCGAAGCCAACACCAAGTCCCGGGTCAGCCGGAACATCGAGGTCAACATCCCGCTGGTGTCCAGCGCGATGGACACCGTCACCGAGGCCCGGATGGCGATCGCGATGGCGCGCCAGGGCGGCCTCGGCGTACTGCACCGCAATCTCTCGATCGAGGACCAGGCCCAGCAGGTGGATCTGGTCAAGCGCTCCGAGTCCGGCATGATCGCCCAGCCGATCACCATCGGCCCGGACGCCACCATCGGTGAGGCCGACGCGCTCTGCGGCCAGTACCGGATCTCCGGCGTGCCGGTGGTCGACAACGCCGGCGTTCTGGTCGGCATCGTGACGAACCGGGACATGCGGTTCGAGAACGACCCGTCCCGGCCGATCCACGAGGTGATGACGCGGCAGCCGCTGGTCACCGGCCCGCAGGGCATCTCCGCGGACGACGCGATCAAGCTGCTGAGCCGGCACAAGATCGAGAAGCTGCCGCTGGTCGACGAGGCCGGCAAGCTGACCGGCCTGATCACGCTGAAGGACTTCGTCAAGCGCGACCAGTTCCCGCTCGCCACCAAGGACTCCGCCGGCCGGCTCGTCGTCGGTGCCGCGATCGGCTTCTTCGGCGAGGCGTGGAAGCGCGCGATGACGCTGATCGAGGCCGGCGTGGACGTGCTCGTGGTGGACACCGCGCACGGTCACTCGCAGGCCCAGCTGGAGATCATCCGCAAGCTCAAGGCCGACCCGGCCACCCAGGGCGTCGACATCGTAGGCGGCAACGTGGGCACCCGGGCGGGCGCCCAGGCGCTGGTCGACGCTGGCGCCGACGGCGTCAAGGTCGGCGTCGGCCCGGGCTCGATCTGTACCACGCGCGTCGTGTCCGGCGTCGGCGTTCCGCAGGTCACCGCTATCTACGAGGCGTCGCTGGCCTGCAAGCCGGCCGGCGTACCGGTGATCGGCGACGGCGGCCTGCAGTACTCCGGTGACATCGCCAAGGCCCTCGTGGCCGGCGCGGACACCGTGATGCTCGGCTCGCTGCTCGCCGGCTGCGAGGAGTCCCCTGGTGACCTGGTCTTCATCAACGGCAAGCAGTTCAAGGCGTATCGCGGCATGGGTTCGCTCGGCGCGATGCAGTCCGGTGGTCTGCGCAAGTCCTATTCCAAGGACCGTTACTTCCAGAGCGACGTCGGCAGCGACGAGAAGCTGATCGCCGAGGGTGTCGAGGGCCAGGTGCCGTACCGCGGCCCGCTGTCCGCCGTCGCGCACCAGCTGATCGGCGGCCTGCGCCAGTCGATGTGGTACTGCGGGTCCCGGACGGTGCCGGAGCTGCAGGACAAGGGCACGTTCGTGCGGATCACCTCCGCCGGGCTGCAGGAGTCGCACCCGCACGACATCCAGATGACGGTCGAGGCGCCGAACTACTCCGGCCGCTGACCCGCCACCACCCAGAAGGAACCAGATGACCGAGATCGAGATCGGCCGCGCCAAGCGGGGCCGGCAGGCCTACGCGTTCGACCACATCGCGATCGTGCCGTCGCGGCGGACCCGGGACCCCGAGGAGGTCTCGGTCGCCTGGCAGATCGACGCGTACCGGTTCGAGCTGCCGATCCTGGCCGCGCCGATGGACTCGGTGATGTCGCCGGCCACCGCGATCGCGATCGGCAAGGCCGGCGGCCTCGGCGTCCTGAACCTCGAGGGCCTCTGGACCCGGTACGACGACCCGACGTCCTTGCTGGAGGAGATCACCACCATCAGCAAGGAAGCTGCCACCACCCGGCTGCAGGAGATCTACTCGGCGCCGATCAAGCCCGAGCTGATCTCCCAGCGGGTGCAGGAGATCCGCGACTCCGGTGTCACCGTCGCGGGTGCTCTCTCGCCGCAGCGGACCAAGCAGTTCGCCAAGCACGTGGTGGACGCCGGGGTCGACCTGTTCGTCATCCGCGGTACGACGGTGTCGGCGGAGCACGTCTCCGGTCAGGCCGAGCCCCTCAACCTGAAGCAGTTCATCTACGACCTCGACGTACCGGTCATCGTCGGCGGGTGCGCGACCCACCAGGCCGCACTGCACCTGATGCGGACAGGCGCGGCCGGAGTACTGGTCGGCTTCGGCGGCGGCGCGGCGCACACTACCCGCAAGGTGCTCGGTGTGGCGGTGCCGATGGCTTCGGCCGTCGCGGACGTGGCTGCGGCGCGCAGGGACTACATGGACGAGTCCGGCGGCCGGTATGTGCACGTCATCGCCGACGGGTCGGTCGGCCGGTCCGGCGACGTGGCCAAGGCGATCGCCTGCGGCGCGGACGCGGTCATGGTCGGCTCGCCGTTGGCGCGGGCGAGCGACGCTCCCGGTGGCGGTTTCCACTGGGGAGCGGAGGCCTGGCACCAGGACCTGCCGCGCGGTGAGCGCGTCGAGGTCGGCGTGACCGGCACGATGGAGCAGATCCTGTTCGGCCCGTCCTGGGTGCCGGACGGCACGATGAACCTGGTCGGCGCGCTCAAGCGGGCGATGGCGACCACCGGCTACACGGAGCTGAAGGAGTTCCAGCGGGTCGAGGTCGTCGTCGGGTGACCACCGGCGTCCTGCTGCTGCACGGCTCCAGCGGCAAACCCGACCTGGATCGGGTGCAGGTGCTGGAAGCCGCGGGGTACGACGTGGTCGCGCCGCAGTGGTTCGGCGACCGGATCAGCGAGATCCCGCTGGAGTCGTTCCCGCTGGACGAACTGGCCGAGCGCAACGACCGGCTGGTCACCATGGGCATGTCGCGTGGTGCCGAGGCGGCGCTGCTGCTCGGCGCTCTCGATCCACGGGTCGACGCGGTGGTCGCGATCGCTCCCAGTGCGTATGCGTGGGGCTGGATCGAGAACGGCGACCAGACCTCGCCGTGGACCCGGCAAGGTGAGCCGCTGCCGTTCGTCCCGTTCGACCTCGACTGGAAGCCCGACGACGACCCGCCGAGCTACGTCGGGATGTACCGCTCGTCGATGAAGAAGTTCCCCGACGAGCTCGAGGCAGCGCGGATCCCGGCGGAGCAGTTCACCGGTGAGCTGCTACTGCTCGCGGGTGGTGACGACAAGCTCTGGCCATCCGTGGAGTTCGCCGAGCAGATCGCATCGCGCCGAGATGGCCTCGTCACCGAGGTGCTCATCTCGGGTCAGGCCGGCCACCGCCTGATCTTCCCCGGCGAAGAGCCGAAGACGACCGGCCAGCGGATGGCCCGCGGCGGCACCGACGAGGCCGACCGGGCCTTCGGTGCCGAAGCCTGGTCGCACGTCCTCCGCGTTCTCGAGGGCTGAAACACACCTTCGGGAAGAAGGCGCGACATCTGCGGCAGGTGATCGGAGTTTGAGGGGTTCTGGAAGGATTGCGGCATGGGATTGTTCAGCCGGAACAGCAGCAAGGACGCCGACAACGTTGCCCTCGCCGCCGCGCGGGCCAGACTCTCCACCGAGGACGTCGACCAGGTTCGCTTCCTGATCACCACCAAGAAGAACCTCTTCGCGGTGAAGCTGGTGCACGAGCGGACCGGCCTCGACCTCAAGCACGCGAAGGACCTCGTCGACGAGATCAGGCTCGGCCGCTACGTGCCGCCCGTGACCGACACGCCCGTCGTCCGCAGGCCAGGCGCCAACCTCGCCGAGCGCACCCGCGCGCTCAAGGCCGCCGGTGAGCTCCACCAAGCGACCGCGCTGGTCGTCAGCGAGACCGGCATGACCGAACTCGAGGCCGGCCTCTTCGTCGGTGCCCTGAAAAGCGAAGCCCAGGACTCCTAGCCCTTCACGTAGGACAGCTTCTCGGCGATCTTCCCGTCGCGCAGCTGGATCACGTCGACTCCGCGCACGTGGCCGCGGCTGCTGTCCGGTTCACGCCAGGAGAACCTCCACCGGACGACGGCCCGGTCACCCAGCACGGTCGACTCCTCGGTCTCGAACAACGCGTCCGGAGTCTCGTCGAACAGCTTCTGCCACTGCTCCCGTACTGCGTCCGCGCCCTCGAAGCGAGCCCCGTCCGGAGCAGGCGAGGTGGACTCGAACACGCAGTCGTCGGTCATCTGCGCCATGATCGCGTCGACATCCCCGCGCCCGAACGCATCGCCGAGCGCGGCCACCGCCGCATGCGCCGGAGTCCAGGCCGGATCCCGCCCGAAGGCGCCCAGCAGCGAGTCCGCGGGATCCGAGAACCCGTTCACCCGATCGCCGATCGCGCCGCCACCGCGGTAGAGATCTTCGCGCTCCTTGAACCACTGGGCGATCCCGTCCACCACCTCGGGATCCATCCGGGCGTTCGCACCGATCGCGACCGCCAGATCCCAGCCGTGGATGAGATGGTCCGCCGCCAGTTGATAGACGTACTCCGCCGCCTGCTCCTCGCCGTACGACAGGTGCACGGAGCCGCCCCGGAGTACGGGCTCGGTGATCGCGTTCTGCGCGGCGCGGGCGGCATGTGCGGCGGCCGTGGCCGGGTCGTCGCCGAGCAGGTCGCCTTCGAGCGAGTCGCCGACGTCCTCGATGGTCCGGCCGGCCATCAGTGGCACGGTCCACCGCTCCTCGCCGACGACATGGTTCACCAGCGTTCGCACGTCCCAGTCGGTGCACGGCGTCGGGTCGCCCCACTGAGCGGGCCCGACCGCGGCGACGTTGCGGACGAAGTCCTCACTGGCGCGTCTGTGCAGCTCTACGACATCCATCACAAACCCCCCTCGCCGCCAGACTGCGCCTGCCGGGGAGCGGCCGTCAATGGGGTCCGGGCCTGCTGCCGGACCCGCCCTAGGTCTGCAGTTGCTCGGCCGCTTCGTGGGCGTGCTGGGAGGCGGTGAAGTCGCCGGTCGCGGCAAGCAGGTCGCCGTGGTGCCGGTAGCAGGCGCCGGCCAGGTCCTTCACCTCGAGATCAGTCATCGTGAACGGGATCAGCGCAGTGGCCACGTCAGCGCTCCAGCCGGCCAGGTCGAGCGCCATGTCGGTCTGCCCGGCCGCGTGGTATGCCTCGGAGATGTCCAGCAGCACCTGCGCCCAGACAGGCGCGTAGCTGCTCGTCTCGTACCGCATCCGGTGCGACTCGCGCTCCGACGAGATCGCGAACAGGTAGTGGGCCTCGAGTCCGAGCGTCAGCGCGGTCTCCGCGTCGTGCGCGAGCATCGGCCGGACCAGCTCGGCCAGCTCGGTGGCCCGGACCGCGGCCGACTCGGGATCGGTCCGGCCGGAGACGGTGGCCAGCGTCATCCCGGGCGCGGGCTCGCTCAGCGCCAGCAGCCGGTGGTACTGCTCGTACGGCCCGAGCTTGATCTCGGCGTTCTCCAGCGCGGTGGACAGCGACGGCGGGATGCCGCGGTCGATCTCCTCGGTGACCAGCGCGGCGGTCGCCGGATCGGTCGCGAACGCGGTCCGCAGGCAGTTCTCGCCCTCGATGACCCGGCCGACGACGCCCAGGTGCTTGCCCTTGCGGGTCAGCGCGGAGACGAGCGTGCGCAGGTCGGTCGCGGACTCGGAGTCGGCCAGCGTGTCGGCGGTGTTGAGCCCGATCTCGTCCGCCTCGAGCGCCAGGTCGAGCCGCCCCTCGGCGGCGTGCACGTCGGCCGAGACCGCGGTGGCCGAGCAGAGGTAGCGCGCGTACGACAGGGACTGCGGGCTCGCGTTGATCTGGTCGGCGAGCTGGAGGAACAACTGGGTGGCCGCGTCCGCGGAGGCGACGGCCAGGTCGGGGTCGCCGTACCGGCGCAGGATGAGCGCGTTCATCGCCAGCACCCGGGCGAAGTCGGGTTGGTGCAGCACGCCGTCGTCGCCACCGACCAGCTGGCCGTAGGCGATCACCGCGCCGTCCATCTCCAGTACCGCGGTCGCGCCGTAGCCGCGGTGTGCCTGGGTCATCGCGCGCCGCGCGCGGACGTCGGCGAGGAAAGAGGTGGCCTCCAACTCGCCCGCGTCGCTGAGCTCGGTATAGCCGAGTTGAGCCTCGTGCAGGGCGGCAAGCGCTTCCTCGTGACGACCCGACGCGTTCAGGGAGCCGGCAAGCTCATACTGCGTCGCCGCCATCAGGTGCCTGGCCTCGTAGTGGTCCGGGCGGTCCCCGGCTCGCTCCCTGGCCAGCTCGATCACACGCTGCTGGTACGGTCCGGCCTCGTCGGCGCGACCCTCTTCTATCAGCACCTGGGCTGTCTGCAGAGCCTCGCCGAGCTCATCCTCAGGAGGCGTCCAGAGCCCCCCGCTGTCCACCATCTCTACAACCCACCCCTTCACACGCTCAGTCGCTCACCTTAGCGCCATCTTTACCGAACTCGCTCGTGATCGGGGCCGGGACATCAGTGCCGTGACCAAGTACTGACACGAGCTGTTACCGACAGGTAGCCTGGACGAATGAGCGAGCAGACCTCGATCCCTGCTGACCCCGAGCTCGACCCGACCGCGTCGTACGCGACCGACCAGTCGGTCATCCGCCGCCTGGCCGGTCTGTTGCGCGCGTCGGCGGGCACTCGGACGACCTACGCGCCCGCGACCGGCCAGCCGATCGCGGAGCTGCCCCTGTCCAGCCCGGACGACGTGCTCGCCGCGGTCCGGTCGGCGCGTCGCGCCCAGCGCGGCTGGAAGAACGTCTCGCTGGCCGATCGGGCGGCCATCCTGCTGCGCTACCACGACCTGGTGCTGGACCACCGGCACGAGCTGATGGACCTGGTCATCGTCGAGTCCGGCAAGGCCCGCAAGCAGGCCTTCGAGGAAGTCGCGCACGTCGCCATGACCGCCCGGTACTACGGGCGCAAGGCCGCCGAGCTGCTCGAGCCGCAGCGCAGGTCCGGCATGTTCCCGCTCCTCACCCGGGCCGAGCAGCGGTTCGTGCCGAAGGGTGTCGTCGGCATCATCTCGCCCTGGAACTACCCGCTCAGCATGGCGATGGCCGATGGTCTCCCGGCGGTGCTGGCCGGCAACACCGTGGTCCACAAACCCGACAGCCAGACCCCGCTGACCGGGCTCCGGGCGCTGGAGCTGCTCTACGAAGCAGGGCTGCCCCGGGACGCGTGGGTGCCGGTGAACGGCGACGGCCCGACAGTCGGCGGCGCGATCATCCAGAACACCGACTACATCTGCTTCACTGGTTCCACCAAGACCGGCCGCCTGATCGCCCAGCAGGCCGGCGAGCGGCTGATCGGCTGCAGCCTGGAGCTCGGCGGCAAGAACCCGATGCTCGTACTGCGGGACGCCGACGTGCACCGGGCTGCCGAGGGAGCTGTCCGGGCCTGCTTCAACAGCGCGGGCCAGCTCTGCGTGTCGATGGAACGGCTGTACGTCGCGGACCAGATCTACGACGCCTTCGTCACCGCGTTCCTCGACCGGGTGAAGCGGATGAAGATCTCGGCCGGGACCGGCTGGGACGTGGACATGGGCTCGCTGGTCTCCAAGGCTCAGCTCGAAACCGTGACCCGTCATGTCGAGAACGCCCGGGCCAAGGGAGCTGTGGTCCTCGCCGGCGGCAAGCCCCGGCCAGACGTCGGGCCGCTCTTCTACGAGCCGACCGTGCTGTCCGGGGTGACGCCCGAGATGGAGTGCTTCGACAACGAGACCTTCGGGCCGGTCGTCTCGATCTACCGCTTCTCGGATGAGTCCGAGGCGATCGAGCGCGCCAACGAGGGTGAGTACGGGCTGAACGCGAGCGTCTGGACGCGGGACGCTCGCCGCGGACGCGCCGTCGCGGCCCAGCTGGTGGCCGGCTCGGTCAACGTGAACGAGGGCTACGGCGCGACCTTCGGCTCGCTCGACATCCCGATGGGCGGCATGCGCGCCTCCGGGCTCGGCCGCCGCCAGGGCGTCGAAGGCATCCGCCGGTACGTCGACCCGCAGGCGATCGCGACCCAGCGCCTGCTCCCGATCGCCGCCTCGCACGGCATCAAGGACGAGGCCTACGCGGAGTTCATGACGGGAGCCCTGCGAGTGTTGAAGAAGTTTGGTCGCGCATGACCGAGCGGAGCGAGGGCATCATTCAATACAGGGTTTCTTGTGCCTCATCCGCGCCCGCAGCGAAGCGAGGACGCGGATGAGTTACGACCACGACGTCGTGATCATCGGATCCGGGTTCGGCGGCAGTGTCAGTGCGCTTCGCCTGGTGGAGAAGGGATATGACGTCGCGGTGCTCGAGGCCGGCGCCCGCTTCGAGGACGCCGGGTTCGCGAAGAACTCCTGGGACAAGAACAAGTTTCTGTTCGCCCCGAAGCTCGGCTGGTACGGCATCCAGCGGATCAGCGCGCTGCGCGACGTCATCATCCTGTCCGGCGCCGGAGTCGGCGGCGGCAGCCTCGTCTACGCCAACACCCTGTACGAGCCGTTGCCCGCGTTCTACACCGACCGCCAGTGGGCCCACATCACCGACTGGAAGGCCGAGCTCGCCCCGTACTACGACCAGGCGAAACGCATGCTCGGGGTCACCACGTACCCCGGCTTCACGCCCGCCGACGAGGTGATGAAGCAGGTCGCGGACGATCTCGGCGTGGGGGACACGTTCCACCCGACACCTGTCGGGGTGTTCTTCGGTGAACCCGGGGTCGAGGTGGACGACCCGTACTTCGGTGGCGCCGGCCCCCGGCGTACGGGTTGTATCGACTGCGGCGAGTGCATGACCGGGTGCCGCCACAACGCGAAGAACACGCTCACCAAGAACTACCTGTACCTCGCGGAGAAGGCCGGCGCCGAGGTCTACCCGATGACCACGGTGACCTCGGTCGAACCGCTGCCGGGCGGCGGGTACGCGATCGAGACGCGGCGCACCTCGAACCGGAAGCAGACGCGCAGATTCACTGCCCAGCAGGTGGTTTTCGCCGCCTCGGCGCTCGGGACCGCCAAGCTCCTGCACCGGCTGAGGGACGAGGGCAAGCTGCCGAACCTGTCCGACCGGCTCGGCGTGCTGACCCGGACCAACTCCGAATCGTTGCTCGGGGCAATCGCCAGGGACCGGTCGGTGGACTACACCCGCGGCGTCGCGATCACCTCTTCGTTCCACCCGGACGAGATCACCCACATCGAGCCGGTCCGGTACGGCCGGGGCAGCAACGCGATGTCGCTGCTGCAGACCGTGCTCACCGACGGCGACGGGGACAAGCCGCGCTGGCGGACCTGGTTGCGCGAGTTGGGGGTGCAGCGGAAGAACCTGCGCCGCCTCTACGACCTGAAGCACTGGTCCGAGCGGACCGTGATCGCCCTGGTGATGCAGACCGCGGACAACTCGATCACCACCTTCGGCAAGCGGGACCGGCTCGGCCGCTGGCGGCTGACCTCGAAGCAGGGCCACGGTGCGCCGAACCCGTCCTGGATCCCGGTCGCCAACGAGGTCGTCCGCCGGATGGCGAAGATCATGGGCGGTACGCCGGGCGGCACCATCGGCGAGCCCTTCAACGTGCCGATGACGGCGCACTTCATCGGCGGTTGCGCGATCGGGGACTCGGCGGGGACCGGCGTGGTGGACCCGTACCACCGGGTCTATGGGTACGAGGGGCTGCACATCTTGGACGGTTCGGCGATCTCGGCCAACCTGGGCGTCAACCCGTCCTTGACGATCACCGCGCAGGCCGAGCGGGCGCTGTCGTTCTGGCCGAACAAGGGTGAGGAAGATGCCCGGCCCGCCCTCGGATCGGAGTACCGAACAGTGGCGCCGGTCACACCGGTGCGGCCGATGGTGCCGGCGGAGGCTCCGGGAGCCCTTCGGCTACCGATCGTGGAGATCACCAACCGCACGGCCACGAAGCAGACTGTGACGGAGCCGTGACGCAATGACAACAATGTCCCGTGACCAGTGATGGTCACGGGACAGGAATGGCCTGGAGTGAAAATGAAAAAGCCTCAGGCAATGGCCTGAGGCTTCAAATCTTTACCAGGGCTTGTGTTCACCCTCGCCCAGACTGTGTTGATCTTCCTCCAGAAAAGGGAGCAGGTCCCTCGGGAACGTTTCCGCCCAAATCGTTTCCCGAGGGACCCACTCAAGCCGGGGTGAGGCGCCCGGCGCTTTGGGATCGGGTCACCAACCATAGCTGGCGACCCGAGCTCGTATGCCTCACTCTACTACCGATTCGAGCCATTTCTACCTGCAGAGAGTGGTCGTAACCACTCTGCGTGCCGATCGTAATGTGCGACCTTTCAGTCGCTCCTCGTTACCGCGAAGCGGTGTTCTTGCGATCACCGCCTCTGCACACATCAACGAGAGGTCTCACGGAAGGTCACGAGGTTCCGCAGATTTGTTTTCCCGAGTCCCTGAGGCAGTTCGGCGACGGGTGTTCCAGGTGACGCCCCTCGCAGTGCGGGGCGGTCCGGCTGCCTTACTGTGGGCCGACCGTTCGATGAGGCAGGAGAACCATGAACGACATCCTCGAGGTGGCGCGTGAGCAGGTCCTGGAACGAGGCATCGGCCTCTCCCAGGAGCAGCTGATCGAGGTCCTGCGATCGCCGGACGAGCAACTGGACGCCCTGCTCGCCCTCGCCCACGAAGTACGGGTCAAGTGGTGCGGCGAGGAGGTCGAGGTCGAGGGCATCATCTCGCTGAAGACCGGCGGCTGCCCCGAGGACTGCCACTTCTGCTCCCAGTCCGGTCAGTTCACCTCCCCGGTCCGTTCGGTCTGGCTGAACATTCCAGAGTTGGTCGAGGCCGCGAAGGAGACCGCGAAGACCGGCGCGACCGAGTTCTGCATCGTCGCAGCCGTCCGCGGCCCGGACGCCCGGCTGATGTCCCAGGTGAAGGCCGGCATCGAGGCGATCAACGCCGAGGTCGACATCAACATCGCCTGCTCGCTCGGCATGCTCACCCAGGAGCAGGTCGACGAGCTCAAGGCGATGGGCGTGCACCGCTACAACCACAACCTCGAGTCCGCCCGCTCGTACTTCGGCGACGTCGTCACCACGCACTCCTTCGAGGAGCGCTGGGAGACCTGCGTGATGGTGCGCGAATCCGGGATGGAGCTGTGCTGCGGTGGTCTGGTCGGCATGGGCGAGTCCCTGGAGCAGCGGGCCGAGCTCGCCGCGCAGCTGGCCGAGCTGGAGCCGCACGAGGTCCCGCTGAACTTCCTCAACCCGCGGCCGGGCACGCCCTTCGGCGACATGGAGATCATGGCCGGCAAGGACGCGCTGCGGACCATCGCCGCGTTCCGGCTGGCGATGCCCCGGACCGTACTGCGCTACGCGGGCGGGCGGGAGCTCACCCTGGGCGACCTCGGCACGCGTGAGGGGCTGCTCGGCGGCATCAACGCGGTCATCGTCGGGAACTACCTGACCACGCTGGGCCGCCCGGCGACCGCTGACCTGGATCTGCTGGCCGACCTCAAGATGCCGGTCAAGGAACTCCAGAAGACGCTGTGACCGTGACTACTGTTCTCTACTGCGGCCATTGCGGCCGCGAGGTGGCCGACGGCAGCCACGACGACTGCCGCCAGGCCCTGACGATGGAACCGCCCCGGTACTGCGAGCGGTGCCGCCGGCGGATGGTCGTCCAGGTGCACCCGATGGGCTGGACGGCCCGGTGCTCCGCGCACGGCGAGGTCTCGTCGTGATGGACGGCTCCGAACTACTCGCGCGCGACTCCGAGCTGCTCTGGCACCCGTACTCGTCGCTGACCTCGCCCGCACCCGCCCGGCTGGTCCGCGGGGCTTCCGGCACGCGGCTGACCCTCGACGACGGCGCCGGGGGACAGGTCGACGCGATCGACGCGATGTCGTCGTGGTGGTGCATGATCCACGGCTACCGGCACCCGGTGCTGGACGAGGCGCTGCACCGGCAGATCGACGACTTCAGCCACGTGATGTTCGGCGGCCTGACCCACGAACCCGCCGTACGGCTGGGTGAGCGGCTGGTCGAGGTGACTCCGGACTCGCTGCGGCACGTCTTCTTCTGCGACTCCGGATCCGTCTCGGTCGAGGTCGCGATCAAGCTGGCCCTGCAGTACCAGGTGTCCCGCGGCCGCATCGGCCGGACCAGGATGCTCACCGTCCGCGGCGGGTACCACGGCGACACGTTCGCGCCGATGAGCGTGTGCGACCCGGTGAACGGGATGCACACCCTCTTCACCGGAGCTCTGAAGGAGCAACTGTTCGGACCGCGGCCCCCGGCCGGGTACGAGCGGACCGCGGACGACCCGGAGCTCGCCTCCTGGATGGCCGTGATGAGCGCGCTCGCCGACGAGTTCGCGCACGAGATCGCCGCGATCATCGTCGAGCCGATCCTGCAGGGCACCGGCGGGATGTACCCGTACAGCCCGGACGCGTTGAAGTTCCTCCGCGCGCTCGCCGACCAGCACGGCTTCCTGCTGATCCTGGACGAGATCGCGACCGGCTTCGGCCGGACCGGGACGATGTTCGCCTCCGAGCACGCGGACATCGAGCC
The DNA here is from genome assembly GCF_004345365.1 of Kribbella sp. VKM Ac-2568. GTDB lineage: Bacteria > Actinomycetota > Actinomycetes > Propionibacteriales > Kribbellaceae > Kribbella > Kribbella orskensis. The sequence goes on along the minus strand of NZ_SLVF01000011.1, from coordinate 265,144 downwards.
GGACATCCTCTGCGTCGGCAAGGCTCTCACCGGCGGCTACCTGTCGATGGCCGCGATGCTCTGTACGTCGGAAGTCGGCGAGGTGGTCTCCAACGGTCCGGGTGGTGCGCTGATGCACGGACCGACCTTCATGGCGAACCCGCTGGCATGTGCAGTCGCCCTGGCGAGCCTGGATCTGCTGCTTTCGCAGGACTGGGCCGAGGGGATCGCCAGGATCTCAGCGGGCCTGGCCACCGGGTTGAAGCCGGCGGCGGATCTGCCCGGAGTGAAGGACGTCCGGGTTCTCGGCGCGGTCGGTGTCGTTCAGCTCGACCACCCGGTCGACGTACCGCGGATGACCGATGCCGTGTTGAGTCGCGGGGTCTGGGTACGCCCGTTCCGCGATCTCGTCTACACGATGCCGCCGTATATCTGTACCGACGAGGACATCGCCGCGATCGGCGCCGCGATCACCGGTGCCATTGCCGAGGGCAACTGATGCTCGAGGACTGGCTCGCTCCGAAGGCCGCGGCGCTGGAATCACGCGGACTGACTCGCCGGCTCCGGCCGCGTGCCTCTGGGGAAGTGGTCGTCGATCTTGCGAGCAACGACTATCTCGGGCTGGCCCGTGACCCGCGGGTGGTCGAGGCGGCCGTCGAGGCTGTACGCGAGTGGGGTGCGAGTGCGACCGCTTCCCGGCTCGTGACCGGGACGACCGCCTTGCACGCGGAACTGGAATCCGAGCTCGCGGCGTACGTCGGGCAGGAGACGGGTCTTGCCTTCTCCTCCGGCTACCTCGCCAACCTCGGCGTGATCACGGCACTCGGCGGGCCCGGGACGCTCCTGGTCTCCGACGACCACGTGCACGCCTCGATGGTGGATGCCTGCCGGTTGTCGCGTTCCCGGGTCGAGGTCACGCCGCACAACGACGTCGAGGCCGTCGCCAAGGCGCTTGCCGAACGCAACGAACCCCGCGCCGTCGTCCTGGTCGAGTCGGTCTACAGCGTCCTCGGTGACGCGGCGCCGCTGACCGAGTTTGCGGCGCTGGCGGTCGAGCACGACGCCGTGCTGCTGGTCGACGAGGCCCATGGGTTGGGTGTCACCGGCAACGGTCGCGGATCGGTGGCGGCCGCCGGTCTGGCCGGAGCGGACCACGTGATCGTGACGATGACGCTCTCGAAGTCGCTTGCGAGCCAGGGCGGCGTAGTACTCGGTCCGAGTGTCCTTCGCGACCATCTGATCAATCGCGCCCGGGCTTTTATCTTCGACACCGGTCTGAACCCCGCCGCCTGCGGTGCCGCCCTGGCCACGCTGCGGATCCTGATCGAGGAACCCTGGCGTCCAGAGGCCATCCACAGCACGGCCGCCCGGCTCGCTGCCGCGTGCGGCGTGAGCGCGTCGGCTGGCCCGGTCGTTTCGGTTCCGATGCCTGGCCCACGCGAGGCTGTCCTGGCCGCCGACCTCTGCCTGGCCAACGGCGTACGAGTAGGAAGCTTCCGTCCACCTTCCGTGCCCGATGGCATCAGCCGTCTCCGCCTCACCGCCCACGCGGGCCTCTCCGCCACCGACCTCGACCGCGCCTGCGACGTCATCACCACCGCAATCCGGGAAGCCTCATGAGCCGCGTCCTCCTCATCACCGGCACCGACACCGGCGTAGGCAAGACAGTGGTCACCGCCGCTCTGGCCTCCCGTGCCGCATCCTCGGGCGCCGTCGCCGTCGTGAAGCCTGCGCAGACGGGGGTGACTGCTGACGAGGCTGGTGATCTTGACGAGGTTCGTCGGCTGACGGGGATCACCGATCTCCACGAGGGCATCCGCCTGCTCGATCCGCTGGCGCCGACGACCGCCGGCCGTCGGCAGGGCCTGGCGTTGCCTTCGGTCGATGCCCACGCGAAGGCCATCGAAGACCTGGCGGCCACGCGTGACCTGGTGCTGGTCGAAGGTGCGGGCGGGCTCCTCGTCGGGCTGGATGAGGACGGCCGCGATCTCGCCGACCTCGCGGCGCACCTCGAGACCGAGTTCGCGTTCGTCGTGGTCGCCCGGGCCGGCCTCGGCACCCTGAACCACGCCGGCCTGACCGTCGAAGCCCTCCGCGCCCGGGCGCTGCCGATAGCCGGGCTCGTGATCGGTTCCTGGCCCGCCGAGCCGGATCTCGCCGAGCAGTGCAATCTCGCCGACCTCCCGGCCACGACCGGAGTACCGGTGATCGGTCGAGTTCCTGCGGGGGCCGGTGCGCTGGATCAGGCGGCCTTCACAGCGGCGGCGCCCGGCTGGTTCTCCGAGGAGTTCTGATGTCCGGCTGTCCCGCCCGGTACGACGAGACGCTCGGGATGTGGGTGATCGACGAGCCGGACGAGGTCCGGGAGGTGTTGCTCGAACCGGAGACCTTCCGGCCGGACAACGCCGTACTGGCTCATACCGCGCTGAGCGTGAAGGCGTTGCGGGTTCTGCAGGGAGCCGGGTTCGCGCTGCCGCCGACGCTGGCGAACAACGCCGGGCCTTCGCATCGGCCGATTCGTGCCGCGGTCGCCCGATTCTTCAGCCCGGCGCGGGTTGCTGCGGTAGAGCCCCTCGCGCGCCGGCTGGTCGCCGAGCGGGTCGCCTTGGCCGAGGCCGGGTTGCGGTCTGGCGCGGTGGATCTCGTCGAGGTGGTCGCTGCGGAGCCGCCGGCGCTGGTGTTGCTGGACATGCTCAGGCTGCGCGACGTCGACGTACCGGCGTTGAAGGCGTGGAGCCGGGAGTCGCTGGAGTTGTTCTGGGGCTGGCCGGACGAGGACCGGCAGTTGGAACTCGCGCACAGTGCGGCCGAGTTCTACGGGTGGTTGCGCAAGCGGGTGCTCAGGGCTCGGCGGCGGCCGGGGGACGACCTGTTCGGCGTACTTGTCGGATTGGGGTTGAGCGATGAAGAGGTGTGTGCGGTCGCCTACTTCCTGCTCATCGCCGGGCAGGAGACGACGACCCAGCTGATCTCGACGACCTTCCGCCGGCTCATCGGCCAGTCTGTAGACGATGCGGCCGCTGTGGTCGAAGCCATACTGCGGGAGTCGTCGTCGGTGCCGACCTGGCGACGGATCACGGCTGCGCCCGTGTCTGTCGGTGAGGTCGAGTTGCCCGCGGGTCAGCCGGTGCTGCTCGGGCTGACCGGGCACGGCGGTCCGGCGGAGCTCGCCTTCGGGCTGGGGATTCACCGTTGCCTCGGCGCGGGTCTGGCCCGCCTGGAGGCCCGTGTCGCTGTCGAATGCGCCGGGCCCCTGCTGAGCGCAGTACAAGCTGTCGAGGCTGATCCGCCGATGATCGACCTGCTGTCCTTCCGAGCCCCGCAGCGGCTGCTGGTGACGCTGCCTGGTGGGCAGGCCTGATCAGGACTAACGTCGATCGAGACTGACTGTCTGCATCAGTGGGAGGCTGATTGCGATGACCGGACGGGTGGTGCATTTCGAGATTCCATACGACGACGGAGATCGTGCGCGAGCGTTCTACGCGGAGTCGTTCGGGTGGGAGATCCACCTCACGCCCGAGTTGCAGTACACGACGGTGTCGACGGGGCCGGTGACCGAGCAGGGGATGCCTGCCGAGCCCGGCTACCTCAATGGGGGCATGTTCGACCGCTCGAATGGGCCGACGAACAGCCCGGTGGTCACCGTCGAGGTCGACGACATCGACGCGGCACTGGAGAGTGTCGAGCGACACGGCGGCAAGGCGGTGGTCGGCAGGACGGCAGTCGGAGACATGGGTTTCAGTGCCTACTTCGCCGACCCGGAGGGCAACGTCCTGGGCTTGTGGCAAAGCCGCTGAGCTGCACCGATACGCTTTGTCGGTGACCGTTGCTGAGCATGACCTCGTACTCGTCGTCGACTTCGGTGCGCAGTACGCACAGCTGATCGCCCGCCGGGTGCGCGAGGCGAAGGTGTACTCCGAGATCGTGCCGCACTCGATGCCGGTCGAGGAGATGCTGGCGCGGAACCCGAAGGCGATCATCCTGTCCGGCGGACCGCAGTCCGTGTACGCCGAGGGCGCGCCGCGGGTCGACTCCGGGCTGTTCGAGGCGGGGGTCCCGGCGTTCGGCATCTGCTACGGGTTCCAGGCGATGGCGCAGACGCTCGGCGGCGACGTACGGCGGACCGGGTTGCGCGAGTTCGGCCGGACCCCGGTCACCGTGAGCGAGTCAGGCACGCTGCTGGCCGGCATCCCCGAGGACCTGAACGTCTGGATGTCCCACGGAGACGCGGTGCACGCGCCGCCGGCCGGCTTCGCAGTACTGGCCGCTTCGTCCGGTGCGCCGGTTGCTGCTTTCGAGGACCTGGACCGCCGGCTGGCCGGTGTCCAGTGGCACCCGGAGGTGCTGCACTCGCAGGCCGGCCAGGCGGTGCTCGAGCATTTCCTCTACGACATCGCGGGTTGCACCGGCGACTGGACGACCACCAACGTCGTCGACGAGCAGGTCGAGCTCATCCGTCAGCAGGTCGGCGACAAGCAGGTGCTCTGCGCGCTGTCGGGTGGTGTCGACTCCGCGGTGGCGGCGGCCCTGGTGCACAAGGCGATCGGCGACCAGTTGACCTGTGTGTACGTCGACCACGGTCTGCAGCGCTCGGGTGAGTCCGAGCAGGTCGAGAAGGACTACGTCGCCGCCACCGGGATCCGGCTCGAGGTCGTCGAGGCGGAGGACCAGTTCCTGACCGCGCTGGCCGGCGTCACCGACCCGGAGCAGAAGCGGAAGATCATCGGCCGCGAGTTCATCCGCACCTTCGAGGCGACCGCGCGGCAACTGGACGCCGAGCGGCACATCGAGTTCCTGGTGCAGGGCACGCTCTACCCGGACGTGGTCGAGTCCGGCGGCGGCACCGGCACCGCGAACATCAAGTCCCATCACAACGTCGGCGGGCTGCCGGACGACCTCGAGTTCGACCTGATCGAGCCGCTGCGGACCCTCTTCAAGGACGAGGTCCGCGAGCTCGGCCTGGCCCTCGGACTGCCCGAGACGATGGTCTACCGGCACCCGTTCCCGGGTCCCGGCCTCGGCATCCGGATCGTCGGCGAGGTCACCAAGGAGCGCCTCGACATCCTCCGCGCCGCCGACCTGATCGCCCGCACCGAGATCACCGCGGCCGGCCTCGACCGCGACATCTGGCAGTTCCCGGTCGTCCTGCTGGCCGACGTCCGCTCGGTCGGCGTCCAGGGCGACGGCCGCACCTACGGCCACCCGATCGTCCTGCGCCCCGTCACCAGCGAGGACGCCATGACGGCCGACTGGGCCCGCCTCCCCTACGACGTCCTCGAAAAGATCTCCACCCGCATCACCAACGAGGTGGACGAGATCAACCGAGTAACCCTCGACATCACCAGCAAGCCCCCGGGCACCATCGAGTGGGAGTAACGCCCCACCCCGCTTGTGACCCGCCGCTCAGCCGCAGTCCGGCTGAGCGGCGTCTGCGTCCAGGCCCGATCGAGCCGGGGGGCTGAGATTGAGTTCACGGGAGTTACGAACTACCTTTGAACTATGGCCGAGCTGGAAGAAGTGAACTTTTCGGATCTGCTCCAGCACCCCAACAAGACGGTGGAGCGCCTCAAGGCCACCCGGGGGCGTGCGTTGCGGGTGCACCGCCGCGGCTCCGAGGACGACCTGATCCTCACCACGGCCGCGCGTGCCATCCAGGACGGCGAGCTGGTCGAGGTCGCCGGCCGGGTGCTCCGCGCGGTGATGAGCAACCCGGCGGTGCGGTCGCACCATCTGCTCGACATCCTGCCGCAGGTGTTCCCCTGGATCCGGTTCCTGACCACCGATGATCGGGTGGCCTTCGCCCAGGAACTCATCGACGTGATGGACGCCAGCGAGGACCTGGGATCCCCAGCACCCGTGCTGCAGTTGATCAACCAGTGGCGGCATACCGCGGAGATCTACGCGGATCCCGAACTGCTGGCTGCCTTGCGGGCCGAGACGCTCGACGACTTCGGCGCGGTTGCCGAGCCGGTCGAGTGAGCCCAGGCAAGCGAGGCGACCGGGTCGCGCCACCCGCGGAGCCGGGTCGCTGGGTGCTGAAGTTCGGCACCTCCGAAGCAGGCAAGGGATGGGAAGACCTCTGCCGCCAGGCACCGGGCAACACGCTGAAGGCGTGGGAGGCGATCCGCACCGAGCCGCAGCCGTTCCCGCAGACCGATCGTCATCACCGCCTGAAAGGCAAGGAGTTGTCGACGGTCAACGGCCTCGAGCAGTGGCAGTACGAGGTGACCGGCGGCGGCCGGATCTGGTACCTGGTCGATGCCGCCACCAAGACGGTGTGGATCAGGGTCGCGGGCACCGGTCATCCCAAGGCGACTGACTAGTCCGCCGTGGAGGTCGCTCTGCCTCGGTGGGGTCTGTGAGGATTGCGGCATGACTGACAGGGATGTTGAGGTTGAGTATCCGCTGACGGAGTTCGTGGCCAAGCTTCGGCGGTTGGCGGATGCGTTGGAGAGTGGGAAGCCGTTCCGGATCCAGGTGGCGAACAAGCGGTTCACCGTGCCGCGGAGCGCGCAGTGGAGTGTCGAGCACGAGGCTGAGCACGGCGAGGTGGAGGTCGAGTTCCAGCTGAAATGGAAGCTGGCGGACGCCCCGGACAAGCCGGACCACGACGAAGAGGTCTGATCCGAGGTCCGTACCGGATGACGGTTCAGCTGTCATCCGGTACGACGCTCGCCCAGAACTGGTACGCCGACCTACCTTGGGTGGGGAGACCCGGAACGCGGAACAGGTGTGGCGGATGGATGAGCAAGTGCAGGACGTGCAGGACGTGCTGGCGGCCGAGCGGGAGACCACGGCCGAGAGGCTGGCCGCGTTGGAGCGGGATCTCGAGGGAATCGTCGAGGCCGGCCGGTTGGTCGCCACCGATGACGAGCATGATCCCGAGGGGTCGACGATCGCGTTCGAGCGGTCGCAGACAGGCGCGTTCATCGAGGACGCGCGCAAGCACCTGGCCGATCTCGACAGCGCGCTGGAGCGGATCGCCGCAGGGGACTACGGGATCTGCGAGAAGTGTGCGCAGCCGATCGCGGCCGAGCGTCTGATGGTCCGCCCGACCGCGAAGACCTGCATCAGTTGCGCGGTCTGAGGGTCTACGACGACGTCAGCCGGGCTTCCAGGGCTTCGGCCTCGGCGGAGCGGTCGAGGCCGCGGAGGCGGTCGGCCAGGAGGTAGCCGGCCCGATGCCACTGGTCGTGGCCGGTCGGCAGGCTGTTGAAGAGCTCCTGCAGCATCTGGTCGTCGGTAGTGCCATGCTCCGCGATCAGCAGCCGTGCGTTGAGGAGCTGACCTTCAAAGCCACCACGTTCGTACGACTCTGCCGCCTGCCGCGCGTAGTCCACGGCGGCAGGGATCTCGCCCCGCTGCAGAGCGAGCATCGCGAGATCCCAGTGAACCCCGGCCTGCTGGAACAGCACGGTCTCGTCTGCCGACGGCAACGAGTCGAGCACAGGACGTACCCGGTCGAGGAGCTGCGGGATCACGTCGAAGTCCCCGGAGTACCGGGCTGATTGCGCCGCAAGCCGCACAGCCTGGACAAACTCGATGGGCAGTTCGGCCGTCTCGAAGTGCTCCGCCGCGGCCAGGAAGACGTCCACGGCCTCCTTGTCCCGATCAAGCCGCTCGAGCAGCAGCCCCTCGTCCTGCCGCGTCATCCCGAGCCAGTGCGGATGCGCCTCCTCTGGAGCGTCGGCCAGCAACGCACGTACCTGCGCCAGCGCCGGCTCCAACTCCCCGAGCGCCCGATAGGCGTCAACCAGTACCCCGCGTACGTCGAGCCGGATGCTCGTCAGCTCAGGCGCTCCCACTGCGGCGAGTGCCTCCTCGGCAGTCTCCGCCGACTCCAGCGGGCGACCCGTGAGGAGATAGGAGCGCGCGAGTTCGAGCCGGCAGATCGCCACGTGGATCTCGGCGTCGGGAGTCCCCGCCGCCAATGCGATCGCCTCCTCGAGGTCATCCACCGCCTCCGCCGGACGGTCCAGGGCGTTCCGGATCCAGCCGCGCTGGCGGAAGGCGTACGACCGGGGGAGTTCGTGCTTCGTCGCAGTACCCGCTCCGGCCGCCTCTTCGGCATCGTCCGGCCGCTCGAACTGCAGGAACAGGCTGCACTGCAGGATGCCCGCGCCGGCCTTGAGCTCATCCTCGGTGTCGGCCGAGGCGCGCAGTGCCGTCGCCTCGGCCAGTGCCTCCTCCGCGCGTCCGGCCTCCGCCAGCATCGTGGCCAGCGAGTACTGCCAACCACCTCGCCGCCGCGGCTCGTCGTTCGCGATCAGCCAGCGCAGCGGCTTTTCACCCGTGGCGAGAGCTTCCTCGATCTGCCCTTGCTCACAAAGGATCCGGGAGATCCGGCCGCGGTCGCGCAGCAGGCGGACCTCCTCGCCAAGTTCGGCGTACAGGCCGAGGGCCTCGCGCCAGGACTCCAGCGCCACCTCGTGCTCGTCCTTGGAGGCGAGACCGCGGCCGTCGAGCAGCCGGGCCTGGTCGAGCTTGCTGCGCTCGGCTTCGGGGACTTCCTGCTCGAACGCCTGCCAGTCGGCGACCGCCTCGTCGCGGCGATCGTTCTGCCAGTGCTCCTCCGCCCGGTCGAGCCACCCGCTGCCGGTCGGAGCAGGCCCGTCGGCCACTGGTGCCGCGACCTCCGCCTGCTGGACTGCCTGGCGACGAGCGTGGGCCCGCCGCGCGGTCTCCGACAGCGGCAGGTAGTCGATCCACGGCTCGGCGGTCAGCGTCGCCCGGACCATCTCAGTACGGAAGCCCGTCCCGTTGCGTTCGTCGAAGCGCGCAGCCAGTTCCAGCGCTCGCGTGGCCAGGTCCTCGGCAAGGCGCGCGGACGGTACGTCGTCCGCCTTCGGCTGCCGGATCATCAGGTCGACCTTGCTCAGGGCAAGCGATGCCGCGGCCGCGAACTCGAGCTCCGCCAGGGGACTCGGCGGATCCTCGAGATCGCCGAGGTGCCGTTCCACCAGCTCGACGGCCCTGGTCTCGTTGCCGCTCCGGGCCAGGAAGACGATGTGGTCGGCGTACGAACCCAGTTCGCCGGGCTCGGCCCGCTGGATCCGGTAGGCCCGGCGATGCGCGTCCACCGCCTCGGAGTACATGCCCTCGGCAACGTAAGCCGGCAGCAACGCGGTCAGCATCTGCTGCGGCTGCTCGTTGCAGGTCAGCTGTCCGTCCAGGACGCCGACCGCCAGCGCGACCGCCTCGGCGGTCTGGCCGATCCGGGTCAGGTGCCGCACCTTCGAGGTCGGGTCGCAGCCGACGCAGTCCGACAGGTCGTCCCGCGGCGCGGTCGACCACAGCCGGAAGTGCTCGGCGGCCGCCTCCGCGTCACCGATGTGGTTGGCGACGAGCCAGCGGTGCTGGTGCACGGCGTGCATGCTGTGGCCGCCGACGCGCCACCGCCGCTCCATGTCATCCAGTACGCCGTACGTCTGCGCCAGCGGGACCTCGGGGAACCGGGTCAGCGTGCTCGGCGCGTACTTGAAGCACCAGTGGAACGTGTGCGAGTGCTGCTGGTACTTCCCCGGATCGGCGTCCCAGTCCGCAACGCAACGCGCGAACGGCACCAGCGACTTCCGCGGCTCACCACCCATCACGTACGCCGTGACGAGTTGCAGGCGGGCGTAGAACGCCAGGTCCTCGTCCTCACCGGCATCCGCGCGGCGGACTACGTCCTCCAGCAGGGACGACCGCGCCTTGCCGTACGGCGTGCTCTCGGCGCGGTGGAGTCGCTCCAGCAGGTCGTCGCTCATCGGGTCGGATCCTCCTGGTTGCGATCGGTCAGGGTGGGGACGGCCTGGTCGAGCAGGCCGAGGAACGACCGGTTCACCAGCGCGGAATCCGCTGGGCGGATCGGGTGGTACCCGAGCATCAACGCGTGCCCGTACAGGCCTTCTACTGCCAGCCGCGCCAGTTCGGGATCGCCGAGGCCGGCCATCCGCCGTACCAGCGGGCTGCGGTGGTTGAGCACGAGCTGAGGCCGGCTGTCGTCGTGGGTGTCGAGCGCGCCGAGCACCTCGGACCACAGCGCATCCGCCTTGCTCTTGGTACTGCGGAGCTCGGCGGCGAACTGGGCGGACCGGTCGACCAGGTAGATCGCGGGGAGGTTGGCCGGGTCGAACGCGCGGACCACCACCTCGCAACCGACCGCGTCCAAGGCTTCCTGGGCCAGCCGGACGAACGGCCTGAGCTGGAGCTCGGTCTCCGGGTCCAGGCTGTCGAAGCTGGTGCTGAGCTCGGTCGGGTCGAACCTGCTGGTGATCAGGTCGGGAACCACCTCGGGCAGCCGCTCGATCAGCTCGCTGTCGTAGGTGTACCCGCCGTTCACGACGGTGATCTGCTGGGCCGCGGCGACCGCGGCCAGCTGGCGGAACTCCTCGATCGTCGCGACGTACCGGATCTCGCCGTGCCGCTCCTGCAGCTCGGCGGCGGTCATCCGGCCGTGGTTCGTCTCGAACCGGAGCCAGCGGTAGACCAGCCGGAGCATCTCGTCGTCGTGCAGGGCCAACGCCTTCACGCCGAGCTGGTGGATGCCGAGGAAGCGGTCGAGCTTCTGCGGATCGGTGCTGCCGAGACGCACCAGCCAGCCGCGGAGCTGGGCGCCCAGAGCGTCCCGGGTGGCCTCGAGGTTGCCGTCGTCGAAGAGCGCCTCGCGGCTCGCGGTCGGGCGGAGCTCGGAGGTGTCGATGACGGCGCGGACGAAGAACGCCCAGTCCGGCAGGAGGCCCTCGACGCCTTCGGCGAGCAGCATGCGCTTGAGGTAGACGCGGTGGGTGGCGCGCTCGGCGGGATTCGCCGGGAACGGCAGCACGAACGCGACACCGTTCAACCCGGCGGCCGGGATGCTCAGCGGGATCACGTCGAACGGGGTGAATCCCAGCTTGTCCTGCGCGTAGCCGACCAGCTCGGCGCGTTGTGCAGTACCGGTGCCTTCCCAAGGTGCGCGGCCGTCGGTGACGCGCTCGCCGTTGACGCGGATCTCGAGGGGGAGCAGGGCGCCGAAGAGCCGTACCAGCTCGACGACAGTGGCCTGCTTGAACCACTGCTCGGCTCCGCGTCTCGCCTTGAGGGTGACGGTGGTGCCGATCTCTGTCGTGGGTTCTGCCTCGGTGATGGTGTAGCGGCCGTCCGCAGTACCGATCCAGAGCGTGGTGGGGCCGCCGGCGGGGTGCGTCAGTACTTCGATCTCCTCGGCAACCATGAACGCCGACAGCAGCCCGATCCCGAACTGCCCGAGGAACTCCGTCCGCGCGAACCCGATCTCGTCCCGCTTCGAGCTCCGCCCGATGGTGGCGAGCAACTCCCGCACCTCATCCGGCCGCAACCCGATCCCGCTGTCGGTGATGCTCAGCGTCTTGTCATCCACCTGGAGGTCGATCCGCGCGGGCGCGTCCGGCTCGTGCGCCTGGCGTGCGGTGATCGCATCCACCGCGTTCTGCAGCAGTTCCCGCAGATAGACCCGCGGACTGCTGTACAGGTGATTGCTCAGCAGATCGACGATCCCGTGCAGATCAACCTGAAAATTCTCGCTACCCATCCCAGCCCTCTCTCAACACCCCCCGGCGCGCTGGCCCACGGTACTAGTACCCCGGTCCGCACCTCGCCCCCACGCCACCTCCTCCGTCGCCGGCTCCAGCGCACCCCTCCAACAAGCTTGACCTTCACATTCGTGTGAGGGTTTCAGGATGAGGCTGACGCCGACGACTGAGGAGAAATGATGGAGAACACGCTTTACGAGTACTCGCCGATCACGGAGCGCGAGCCGATCCACTGGCCCGATGGGAAGCGGGTCGCCTTCTACGTCGGCCTGAACATCGAGCACTTCCACGTCGACAAATCCTCCACCAGCATCCACGACGCCACCGCCGCGCTTCTTCCAGATGCGCTCAACTACGGGTGGCGCGACTACGGCGTACGGGTCGGGGTGTGGCGACTCATCGAGTCTCTTGACCGGCATGGAATCCGGGCGAGCGTCCTGCTCAACTCCGAGGTCGCCGAGCGCTATCCGCAGATCATCGAGGCCGGCCGCCGACGAGACTGGGCGTGGCTCGCCCACGGCAGGACCAACTCCGTGCTCCACACGGACCTCGACGTCGAGGCCGAGCGCAAGGAACTCCTCGACATCGTGGACACGATCGAGAAGGCCACTGGTCAGCGCCCCCGCGGCTGGATGGGCCCGGCGCTCACGGAAACCTTCAATACACCAAAGCTCCTCCGCGAGCTGGGTCTTCAGTACGTGCTCGACTGGACCAGCGACGATCAGCCTTTCCCGCTGTCCGTCCCCGGGATGCTGAGCGTGCCGTACACGGTGGAGCTGAACGACCTGGGCGTCTTCGGCTTCAAGGGCCTCACCGGGCCGCAGTTCCGCCCGTGTCCCCGCTGATCAGGCACGTACACCCGCCACCTTTCGGCAAGCGCGCCGACGACCCCATCGAACGACGACCCATCCGACGTCAACCCGTGCAACAACACCAACGGCTCGCCACCAAGCGGCCCATGACTGCGGAACTCCAGTCGCATGCCCGGCATCCTGCCACGCACGAGGATCTGTCGGAGGTCGCTGCCAGACTCGCGGGCCCGGACTGTTCACCCGCGGGCATGGTGACGAAGAGTGGCTGGGGCCGTACGGTTTGGGTACAGCTCGAGGCCTGGGGAGGACTTGATGGCGCTGACGGTGGGGACTTTCAATCTGAACAACCTGTTCGACCGGTGGAACTTCGCCGGGGCGGTGGAGGTGCTGGCGGCGGGGACGAGCACGGTGCCGGCGACGTACACGTTCGATGACGAGCATCGGCGCCGGTTGCAACTGGACGGGCGCGGCAAGTTGCTGGTGTCGAAGCCGGCCGCGGACACGAACCGGATCGCCGAGCGGCTGCTCGAGGCGGACGTGGACGTCTGGATCGTGCAGGAGGTCGAGAACGTCGACGTACTGCTGGAGTTCAACCGCGAGCACCTGAACGGGTCCTACCAGCACGTGATGGTGATCGACGGCAACGACTCGACCAGGTTCATCGACATCGGGATCCTGTCGCGGCGGCCGCTCGGTGGGGTGACGAGCTACCAGCGCACGTTCCACCCGGACGACCCGTCCCGGCCGATCTTCTCCCGCGACCTGGTCGAGGCGGAGATTCTGGACTCCAAGGGGCGGAAGGTACTGACCGTGTTCGGCACGCACCTGAAGTCGAAGTTCGTCGACTTCACCGTGCCGAACCCGGTCGAGGCAGCGGCCGCCGCGGAACTCCTGCGCCGGCGGCAGGCCGAGACGATCGTCCGGATCATCGCGAACCGGACCAGCACCCGCCAGCGGTACCTGCTGTGCGGCGACATGAACGACACCCCGGACTCGCCGGCGCTGGTGGCGTACGAGCAGGCCGGCCTGGTCAGCGCGCTGCTGACGCCGACCGAGGTAGGGATGGTGAAGACGACGGTCGACCTGCCTGCGAGCCCGGCTTGGACCTCGACCTTCAAGGAGTCCGGCCAGCCGCGCACGTTCGACCTCATCGACCAGATCTGGCTGTCGCCCGGGCTGGCGCCGAGGCTGACCGGCGCGTTCATCGGCCGCCGCCGCAAACTGGCCCGCGACGGTACCGACCACGACCCGGCCTGGATCTCCCTCGACATCTGAGCATCCAGGCGAGCGCCTACAGTTCTGGCGTGGAAGAGAACGTCGCGGACCTGCTGGACGAGGTCGAGTCGCTGGTCTTCGGCCCGGATCCTGCCGAGGCTCTGGAGCCGTTCGACCGCTGCGTCGCGGCGACCTGCAGGGCAGGCTCCCCGAGGCCATCGAGCTGGCGACCACGGCGGCGGAGCTCTACGAGACCGTCGGGCAGCTCGAGAGTGCCTCCAATGCTCGCGGCTATGTCGCCAACCGGCAGGCCACGCTCAGCGAGTGAGCCTCAGCTCTGGTTCGCCGTGAGCGCCTCGATGCCGTCGAGCAGGCGGTCCAGGCCGAAGCGGTAGGACTCGTCCGCCGCCTCGCGAGTGCCGTCGCCGTACCCGTTCGCGTTCCAGATCGCCGTCATGGTGGGGTGCCGCTCGACGTCGAAGTACGTCTCCCACAGATCGTTCCGCTCGTGCCACCAGGCGTCGTTGCTCTGCCCGGTGGTGCGCTCCACCTGCTCGCTCTCGGCTTCCAGCCCGGCCGCGGAGTCGACGTACGTCGTGATCGCCAGCGCGGCGGTGTTCGTCTGGCGCGCGGGCAGTCCCAGTACTGCGCACGCGGACAGCAGGTACTCCCGGCCGGCGAGCATGCCGGGACCGACAGGCGGGCGGATCGTGGAGATGCGTGCGAGCCACGGGTGCCGGCGGAACATCGCGCGGGTCTGCTCGGAGTACAGCTCGATCTGATCGCGCCAGTCGGCCGGGCGTGGTTCGCCGGGACCGGGTAGTTCGCGTTCGCCGAGGACCTGGTCGACCATCAGATCGAGCAGTTCGTCCTTGGACGGCACGTAGGTGTAGAGCGTCATCGTGCCGACCCCCAGCGCCTTCGCCACCCCGTTCATCGAGGCGGCGGCAAGACCTTGCACGTCGGCCAGCGCGATGGCCGCGGTGACCACCGCATCCAGGTCCAGCGTCGGCTTGCGCCCCAACCTGGGCGGCACGGCCTCAGCCGTTCGCTCGCGGCGATTCCGCCAGAGCAACGCGAGCGTCCGCCCTGCCGGCCCCCCACCACTGCGCTCCAATATCCCAACCTCCCCGCCGCGTGCGCCGTCCAGCCGATCGTCGAGTTGTGCACTGTCGTCGCCGAACTTTCTCATAGGCGCTTCGAGCGTATTCTCGTATACCCTACGAAAACTGACCGCGGAGTGGAGGAGGGGCTGATGACGATCCTGGTGACCGGGGCGACGGGCAGTGTGGGGCGGTTGCTGGTGGACGAGTTGGTGGCGGCCGGTGCGTCGGTGCGGGCGTTGACGGCGAACCCGGTGAAGGCGGCTCTGCCGGACGGCGTCGAAGCGGCCAAGGGGTATCTGGGACGTCCCGCGACGCTGCCGGCCGCGTTGGCCGGGGTCGACACCGTGTACCTGGCGCCCCTGCCGGCGTACGTCGACGCATTCGTCGCCGCTGCGCAGGAGGCCGGCGTACGGCGGGTCGTCGTGCTGTCGGGGGAGCCCGCGGAGTACGAAGCGCAGGCGGATCCCGCGGCGTGGCACTACTACAAGGTGGAACGGGCGATCGAGGATGCCGGGTTCGAGTGGGTCCATCTCAGGCCGGGGCAGTTCATGAACAACACGCTCGACTGGGCCGACTCGATCAAGGCCGAGGGGATCGTCCGGGCGCCTTATCCGGCGGCCGTGCAGACTCCGATCGACCTGGCGGACATCGCGGCGGTGGCGCGCGTCGTCCTGTTCGACGAGAGCTACACCGGCCGGAAGTTGACCATGAGCGGGCCCGAGGCGATCACCCAGCCTGAGGAGGTCGCGGCGATCGGTGCGGCGATCGGGCGGGAGTTGAAGTTCGAGGAGTTGACCCACGCGCAGGCGCTGGAACTCTGGACGCCGGTGATGGGGGCGGAGTCGGCCGAGTGGTTGCTGGATGGCTTCCGGATGATGTCGGAGTTCCGGATGACGCCCGAGACGACCGTGCTGGACGTGACGGGACGCCGGGCGACGACGTACCGGGAGTGGGCCGAGGCCAACGCGGATGCTTTCCGCTGACCGGACGGCCCGGTGGTGGGCGAGTTGAAAGCCGGGCGAACATGTGTTCGACTATAGTCCATGAGATGGGCCGGGCAGCGAATCGAAGCGGAGACACCGGGGACGTTGCCGGGCCTGGGGTCGATCGCCGGGCTGGTGCGGAGTGTGACGACCCCGGAGTTCCAGGGGATCACGTTCCACGAGGTGCTGGCGCGGTCCGCGCTGAACTCGGTGCCGGGCTCGGGGCTGCCGTTCAACTGGACGATCAACCCGTACCGCGGCTGCACCCATGCCTGCCGGTACTGCTTCGCCCGGCCGTCCCACCGGTACCTCGAACTGGACCAGGGGCTCGACTTCGACCAGCAGATCGTGGTGAAGACGAACGTCGCGGACGTACTGCGGCGCGAACTGGCCCGGCCGTCATGGCGTGGTGAACAGGTTGCCCTGGGCACCAATACGGATCCGTACCAGCGGGCCGAGGGACGCTACCGGCTGATGCCCGGCATCATCGAGGCACTGGCCGCCTCCGGTACTCCGCTGTCGATCCTGACCAAGGGGACTCTGCTCAGGCGTGACCTGGATCTGCTGGTGACGGCGGCCGAGCAGGTCCCGGTCGGGCTCGGGGTGTCGCTGGCGCTGGTGGACGAGGAGCTCCGGCGGCTGGTCGAGCCGGGGGTGCCGTCCGTGCGCGGGCGGTTGGAGCTGATCCGCGCGATCCGCGAGGCGGGGTTGCCCTGTGGGGTGATGGTCGCGCCGGTGCTGCCGTGGCTGACGGACTCGACGGAGCAGCTCGACCACCTCTTCGGTGAGCTCGCCGCGGCCGGCGCCACCGGGGTCACCACGCTGGTTCTGCATCTGCGGCCCGGGGTGAAGGAGTGGTTCATGTCCTGGCTCGCGCAGGAACGCCCCGACCTGGTGAGCCGCTACGACCAGCTCTACTCGCACGGCACCAACGCCCTGCCGAGCTTCCGCAACGCCTTCGGGGACAAGGTCCGCCCACTCCTCGACAAACACGGCTTCGGCCGAGCCTCCCGCCACCGCTCCAGCTCGGAGTCCCGCTCCACCTCGGCGATGGGCGCCGGCATCCGCTCGACCAACGGCGTCGTCGAAGCCTCTGGCCCAGGCTCAGACTCCGGCTGGGGTGAACCAGACCCTTCCGACGACCGTTTCCGAGGCCCGAACCGCCGGCCAGACCGCCCCCGCCGCGCCGGGGGCAGGTCATCCCGCCACCCAGCAGCTCCCGTCCCAGCCGTCACCCCAGGCCCAGAACAGCAGTCACTCTTCTAGCACTCGTCTGCTGGTGCTCGGGGCAATGCGGTTCAGCGGGCGGTGAGGATTTCTGGGCCGTGGTCGGTGAGGGCGACGGTGTGTTCGGCGTGGGCTCCTCGGGTGTGGTCCGCGGAGCGGAGGGTCCAGCCGTCCTCGTCGATGACGTAGACGGTGCCGGGGCCCCGCCAGAACCACGGCTCGATCGCGATCACATGGCCGGGACGGAGCTTGAGACCGCGGCCGGGCTGACCGCCGTTGGGGACGTGGGGATCCTCGTGCATCCGGCGGCCGATCCCGTGCCCACCGAAGTCCAGGTTGGTGCCGACGCCGGCGGCACGCCCGACAGCTCCGATCGCGGCGCCGACGTCACCCAGCCGTGCACCGGGAACAGCCGCGGCGATCCCGGCCGCGAGCGCCTTCTCCGTGGTGGCGATCAACTCGAGGTCCTCGGCCCGCGGCGTACCGACGACGAAGCTCGTGGCCGAGTCGGCGCACCAGCCCTCGATCGAGGCGCCGCAGTCGACGTTCAGCAGGTCGCCGTCCGCCAGCCGTACGTCGCTCGGCAGTCCGTGCAGCACCGCGTCGTTGACCGACGTGCAGATGACCCCGCTGAACGGGCTGGTCGCGAAGCCGGGCTGATACCCCTCGAAGAGCGAGACCGCCCCGGCCGACCGCAGTACGTCGCGGGCGACCTCGTCCAGCTCGCGCAGGGAGACGCCGACGGCAGCCTCCTTCTTCACCGCGGTGAGCGCGGCGGCGACCGCCCGGCCGGCGGCGCGCATCTGCTCGATCTCCGCCGCCGTCTTCAGTTCCACCATCTTCTGAGTCCTCAACTTCACGTGATAGTTATACCGGTACTATTATCACGGTCATGGTTCGACCACCGCTCTCCAGTTGGGACCGCGAACGCGGACGGCAACTCGGCGCCCTGCTGCGCGAGGCCCGCGGCGAGCGGAGCATGGTCGACGTCGCCGCCGCCTGCGGGGTGTCCGTCGACACCCTCCGCAAGATCGAGACCGGCCGGATCCCGACCCCCGCGCTGTTCACCGTCGCGGCCGTCGCCGCCACCCTCGACCTGTCGCTCGACGACCTGGTCCTGGCCTGCCAGGACACCAAACCAGCCAAACGTGCCGGCGGCCTGATCGCCTAGCTGATTCAACTTTCCCGTCCTCCAGGACGTCTCCACCAGTAAGCCGGATAGCAGGCACCGGCAATTCCGGGGACGAAGGACGAACGACGTGAAGACAAGGTTGCTGGCAGCAATCGTGCTGCTCGCGGGCACGACGGCGCTGACCGGCTGCATCGCGGACACGCAGGCCGCGGAGACCGCTCCATCGGCCGGGACCTCGACCGGGTCGAAGGGCACCAAACCTGCGACCAAGAACGGACCCGACCGGATCACCTTGGTGGCAACCGGCGATGTCCTGCTGCACGAGCGGTTGTGGACGACGGCCAAACGCGACGGCACCAACGGCGAGTGGAACTTCGCCCCGCTCCTCCAAGGCGTGAAACCCCTGGTCAAGTCGGCCGACCTCGCCGTCTGCCACCTCGAGACCCCACTCGGTACGCCGTACTCCGGCTACCCGCTCTTCCAGGGCCCGCCGCAGATCGTCCCGGCGCTCAAGCAGACCGGGTACGACGTGTGCTCGACCGCCAGCAACCACAGCTTCGACAAGGGCGCGGCCGGCGTGGACCGCACGCTGGACATGCTCGACAAGGCAGGCCTGAAGCACACCGGTACCGCGCGCACTCCCGAAGAGGCGGCGACTCCCACGATCGTCAGCGTGCAAGGCGTGAAGGTCGCCCTGCTCAGTTACACGTACGGCTTCAACGGCATGCCCTATCCGGATGGCGAGACCTGGCGGGCCGGGAAGCTCGACGTACCCAAGATCAAGGCGATGGCAGAGAAGGCCCGGGAGAACGGCGCCGAGATCGTCGTGGTCAGCTGCCACTGGGGCGACGAGTACTCCAAGTCCGTCAATTCCCAGCAGCAGGAGGTCGCCGCCCAGTTGCTTGCCGACAGCAACATCGACCTCGTGCTCGGCCACCACGCGCACGTAGTACAGCCGCTCCAGCAGCTCAACGGGAAGTGGGTCGCCTACGGCCTCGGCAACCTCGTCGCCGCGCACCGCGAGCCGGACAGCCTGAAGGCCGAGGGCCTGCTGGTCCGCTTCACCTTCCAGAAGTCGGGAGACCGCTGGAAGGCCGAGCAGGCGGAGTACGCGACACTGCTGATGACGGACACCCTGCCCGTCCGCGTTCTCGACGTACGGCGTGAGCTCGCGAAGCCCGGGATCTCCGAGGCCCGCAGGTCCCGGCTGGAGTTGGCTGAGCGGCGGACGACCGCGACTGTCGAGTCGCTCGGTGCGGCGCCGAAAGCACTCTGAAGCTCCCAAGGTGCTCGGGGGGTTAGGCAATGCGGTGAAAATGCTTTGAAAGCAAGGCGATCCGCACTCTAGGGTCGACCCATGTCTATCAACTACTTCGTGATGGTTCGCCGTGCCCGGCTCCGGGCAGGCGAGGGGTGCCTGGGGATGGCATCCGCTCGATAGTCGTTGGGCCCAACGCGTCGTGGACGCCGCCGGGGTCAGACCCGGTGAGCTCGTTCTCGACGTCGGTGCCGGCCTCGGTGCGCTGACCGCGCCGCTGGTCCGGGCCGGAGCCCAGGTGGTCGCCGTAGAGCTCCACCCTGGTCGTGCCGACCGATTGCGTCGGCGGTTCGCGGATTCGCCGGTGACGGTGGTTCGTGCCGATGCTGGTGATCTCCGGCTGCCGAACAGGCCCTTCCGGGTCGTCTCCAGCCCGCCGTACGGGATCTCCACCGCGCTGCTGAAGAGACTGCTCGCACCCGGTTCACGCCTGGTGTCGGCCGATCTCGTGCTGCAGCGTCAAGTGGTGAACCGCTGGGCCAACCAAGATGCTCCCGCGGCTGCCCGCTGGAGCCGGCACTACGACCTGTCGATCGGGATTCGCCTTCCCCGCAAGGCCTTCACCCCACCACCCCATGTCGATTCCGCCGTCCTGCTCCTGCGCAAGCGGGGCCGGACCAAACCGTAGGAAGCCGAAGGACCCTGCTCCTCAGAGGTGAGGAGCAGGGCCCTTCGCGTTTGCCGACCATGCGGGCTCAGCCGCGGCTGCTCAGCCGCGTCCGCCGACCGTGGCAGGAGCTCAGCCGTGCCAGGAGTTCCAGAGGGCGGCATACGAACCCTGCCGCGCGACCAGTTCGTCGTGGCTGCCGAGCTCGCTGATGCGGCCGTCCTCGACCACGGCGACCCGGTCCGCGTCGTGCGCGGTGTAGAGCCGGTGGGCGATCGCGATCACCGTACGACCCTCGAGCACCGCTGCCAGTGAACGCTCCATGTGCCGAGCGGCCCGCGGGTCGATCAGCGAGGTCGCCTCGTCGAGCACCAGCGTGTGGGGATCGGCCAGCACCAGCCGGGCGAGCGCCAACTGCTGCGCCTGCGCCGGTGTCAACGCGACCTGCCCCGAGCCGACGCGGGTGTCCAGCCCGTCGGGCAGGGCCTCGGCCCACTCACGAGCATCCACAGCCTCGAGCGCCTCGAGTAGGTCGGTGTCGGAGGCGTCTGCGCGTGCCATCACCAGGTTGTCCCGCAACGTGCCGACGAAGACGTGGTGCTCCTGGGTGACCAGCGCGACCTGCTTGCGGAGCTCGTCCAGCGGTAGCTCGGTCATCCCGACGCCGCCCACCGTGACGGAGCCCGTGCGCGGCGGGTGGATACCCGCGACCAGCCGACCCAGAGTGGACTTGCCCGCGCCGGACGGCCCGACCATCGCGATCCGCTCGCCCGGCTGGACGGTCAGCTCCACCCCGTGCAGCACGTCCCGCCCGTCGACGTACGAGAAGCGGACGTCGCGTGCGGCGACCACCTCGCCGTCGGGAGCGCGTCCCGAGGGCGTCCGGTCGTCCGGAACATCGGTGATACCGAGCAGCCGGGCCAGTGAAGCCGAACCCACCTGCAGCTCGTCCATCCAGGAGATCAGCCGGTCCACCGGATCGATCAACTGGTTCACGTAGAGCACGGCGGCGGTGACCGCGCCCAGCGAGACGTGCCCGTTGATGTGCAGCCAGCCGCCGAAGAGCAGCGTGCCGACGATCGGGACGAGATACCCGACCTCCACCACCGGGAACCACACGGTGCGCAGGTGCAACGTGTACCGCTCGGCGTTGTACGACCCGCGGATGTCCCGGTCGGTACGCCGCACGCGGTCGTCGTACCGCTGGAGGGCTTCCACGGTGCGGGCGCCTTCGACGGTCTCGGCAAGCGAGCTCGTCATCTGCGCGTACGCCGCGTTCTCCCGCAGGTACCCGTCCTTGGCGCGGCCCAGGTACCACCGGGTGCTCAGCGCGAGCACCGGCACCATCGCGAGCAGCGGGACGAGCACCCAGACGCCGACGAGCAGGGTCGCTACGACCGTGAACAGCACAGTCACGAACGCCACGATCGTCTCTGGCACCGCGAACCGCACGGTCCGCGACAGCGCGTCCACGTCGCGCGAGGTGCGCGACAGCAGGTCACCCGTGCCGGCTTGCTCGACCGTGCCGATCGGCAGCGCGAGGGCGTTGTCGACGAACTCCTCGCGCAGCTCGGCCAGCACCTGCTCGCCGAGCGCGAACGAGCGGTACCGCGCCCACCGGGTGAGCAGCGACTGCGCGACGATGAACACCGCGATGACCAGGATGATCTGGTTCACCTCGCCGGCGGTGGTGCCTTGCTGAACGTCCTCGACCAGCCTGCCGATCAACGGCGGCGCGGCCAGACCGGACACGGCGGCCAGCGAGTGCAGGCCCATCGTGACCAGCAGCTCCCGCGGGTGTCGCCGAGCCAGTCGACGGGCGTGACGGCGCACCTCGGCGGAGTCCGCCACGGGCAGGATCTGCCTCATGCGAGCACCTCCTCGTCCTCGGTCTGCCTGGTCACGGTCCTGCGGTACAGCTGGTCGGTCTGGAGCAGCTCACGGTGCTTGCCAACGGCAACCACTCGGCCGGCGGCCACGAAGATCACCTCGTCGACGCGGTCGAGCAGCAACGGGCTCGACGTCAGTACGACGGTGCTCCGCCCGGCGCGGTGCTCCCGGAGCCGGTCCGCGATCCGCGCCTCGGTGTGCGCGTCCACCGCGGAGGTCGGCTCCACCAGCACCAGTACCGACGGGTCGGCCAGCAGCGCGCGCACGAGAACGAGTCGCTGCCGCTGTCCGCCGGAGAACGAGCGGCCCTTCTCCTCGACCGTGGAGTCGAGTCCGTCGGTCAGCGCGACGAGCACGTCCTCGGCCGACGCGGTACGCATCGCGGCCATCAACTCCTCGTCGCTGCGCCGGCCGTCCGGGTCGAGCTCCTCGCGCAGTGTCCCGGTGAACATCTGGGCGCCGGTGTCACTGACGAAGATCCGCCCGCGCACATCCGCACGGGTCGCGCTCGCCAGCGTGACCCCGCCGTACCGGACCTCGCTGGTGTCGTCGTACCGGCCGAGGCGGTCGGCCAGCACGGCGGCGCGGTCGGGCTCGGCCGAGACGATCGCGGTCAGCAGGCCGTCGCGGGCACGGATGCCGGAGACGGGGTCGACCAGGTCGCCACGATCCGGCAGACCGACCGGGGTTGCCGGGTCGACGATGTCGGAGGTCAGCGACAGCACCCGGTTCACCCGGCGGGCTGCGACAAGGCCGCGCATCAGCTTGTCGGCGGCCTCGGTCGCGGTCCGCAGCGGCATCACCAGGAAGGTGGCGTAGCCGTAGAAGGCGACCAACGTGCCCGCGCTCAGCTCGCCTCGGAGCGCGAAGTGCGCGCCGAGACCGACCACGATCACGATGAAGATGCCGGGCAGGAACACCTGGGCGGCGTCGAGCACCGACTGGATCCGGGCCACCTTCACCCCCGCGCCGCGAACCAGCTGCGACTCGCGCCGGTACCGCGTGGAGAACGAGTCCTCGCCGCCGATCCCGCGCAGCACCCGCAGGCCGGCCACGATGTCGGAGCCGAGTGAGTTCAGCTCGCCGACCGCCTCGCGGTGCGCGGACTGCCGTCTGTGCAGCGGCCGCAGCATCGGGCCGAGGCAGAACAGCATCACGGGTACGCCGATCAGCACGACCAGGCCGAGCAGGGTCGACGAGGAGAGCAGGATCACCGCGACCACGACGAAGGCGACGATCGCGCCGGCGAACCGGGCGACCACCTCGAGCACGTTCCCGATGTACGCCAGGTCGCTGGCGCCGACGCTGACCACCTCACCGGTGGCCAGGTTCTTCGGCAGCGTGGCGCCGAGGTCCGCCGACTTACGGGTGACGACCTGGACCGTGCGGTAGGCGCCGCTCAGCCAGTTCACCACCGCGAACCGGTGCCGCATGATGCCCGCCAGCGCCTGCAGCACGCCGACCGCGAACAGCGCGGTGGTCCACAGCAGCAGCCGCTCGGTGTTACCCGCGGCGATGCCCTGGTCGATCGCCTTGCCGAGGATCGCCGGCACGAACGCCTGCGCTCCCATCCAGAGGATGCCGAACGCCATCCCGCCCAGGAGCGTGGCCTTCTGACCGCTGGCCACCCACAGCAGGTAGCGGGCCGGCGAGCGGTGATCAGGTGTGCCGGGGTCGGCGACGGGAAGTTGTCTCATAACCCTTCGAGGCTATGCGTGCCCACCGACAAAAGCATTCGAATAAAAGGTCTCCCGAGCGCCGGACGGTCACTTCCCAGGTCGTAGCCGACCGAGACCGGGAGAACACACTTGGTGTTCCGGCTTCATCTTGCGTTGGGCAACGAGTTCCCGGGCCGCCACCTGCACCGCCTGTGCTGATCCCATGCTGGTGATCGCGCATCGGGGAGCGAGTGGCTACCGCCCGGAACACACGCCGGCGGCGTACCGCCTGGCTGCGGCCCTGGGGGCCGACTACCTGGAACCCGACCTGGTCGCCACGCTCGACGGCGTCCTGGTCGCCCGGCACGAGAACGAGATCTCCGGTACGACGGACGTCGCGGAGCACGCGGTGTTCGCGGACCGCAGGATCACCAAGATCGTCGACGGCACCGCGGTCACCGGATGGTTCGTCGAGGACTTCACCTACGCCGAGCTCAGCACCCTCCGGGCCCGGGAACGGATGCCCGCCCTCCGCGCGGCCAACACGACGTACGACGGGCGCGAGGCGGTCCCGACCTTCGACGACGTGGTCGCGCTGGCCCGGCAGGAGTCGGCCCGGCTCGGTCGCCCGATCGGGGTGATCCCGGAGATCAAGCACCCGGCGTACTTCCGCCGCCTCGGGCTGCCGCTGGAGGAACTGCTCGCGGAACGCCTGGACGCCCTCGGCCTGCACAAGGGCGAGGTGATGATCCAGTCGTTCGAGCCGACCAGCCTGCGCCGCCTGTCGGTGATGACGGAGGTTCCGCTGGTGCAACTGGTGGACTCCGAGAGCGCGCCCAACGACTTCCTCCGGCACGGGGACAGCCGGACCTTCGCCGACCTGATCGAGCCCGCCGGGCTGCGCGAGATCTCGACATACGCGCAGGTGCTGGCACCGCACAAGGACCTCGTCATCCCGCGGACCGCGAACGGGTGCCTCGGCGAGCCGACCCGCCTGGTGGAGCAGGCACACCGTGCCGGCCTGTCGGTCCAGCCCTGGACCTTCCGCGCGGAGCGCCGCTTCCTCCCGACCGGCCTCGACCTCGCCGGTGAACTGGACCGCTTCGCTGCCACCGGCATCGACGGCGTCTTCGCCGACCACCCCGACGTAGCGGTGGCCGTCGCAGCCAAGAAGACCCTGAAGGTCTAGCGCGGCAACTCCTGGCGCAACTCCTTGAGCACAGCCTCGGCCGTCGGCCTCAGTTCCTGGTCGATGGCCCGAGCCTGGTCCGTCCCCAGTACTACGAGCGCGTGCTGGGCGGGCCTGGTCCGAACCAGCTTCGTCCGCAGGTACGTCGGCGGGTGGGTCGAGTCGATCCGGGTGTCGCGCAGCCGGCTGAGGCGGACCTGTCGTTCGATCTCGCGGGCAGGCACCTCGGCGGCAGCCCGGCGTACCGCTTCGAGCGGCTCTACGTCCTTGTCGAAACGCAGGGCGCGCTCGAGTGCCCGGCAGGAGGATTCGGCGAGCAACGTCCGCTCCAGTGCCCAGGCCGTCGCGTCGGAGCCGGCGATCTCGGCCGCCTTGCGGTCCGCGAGGTACTCGGCCCGCTGGTTGCTGCGGAAGTTCACCTTCTCCAGCAGCCAGCCGTAGCCGCGCGCCGCGCCACCGATGACGGCGTTCAGGATCCTGGTGACGAGGGCCGGGGTGGGATCGTGGTCCAGCCATACTGCGTGCGCGACGTCCTCGCGGTACCGGTCGTACGGCCGTTCGCTGAAGGTCTTCTGGAGCTCGTCGAGCACTTGGGCGGCCGCGCCGACGACCCAGCCGTGCCGGGTGTCGCCGTTCTTGCCGTGCCCGAGTTCGTGCGCGAGGATCGCGACCCGCTCCTGCGGACCGAGGCCGGTCCACAGCGGCAGGCCGATACCGATCACCGGGCGGAAGCGCCAGCCGATCGGGGCGAACCAGATGTTCGGCTCCGCGTCGATGGTCACGGCTGCGATCGGCTTCGTCCCGATGGCCTCGGCGATCTCGTCCAGCAGCGCGAACAGGGCGGGTGCCTGCTCGCGGTGGACGAGGTGGGCGTCCGGGTCCAGCCGGTGGGCGCGGGGACGGAGGAGAACCGCCATGCCGAACGGGATCACAGACAGCGGGATGCTGAGCCAGAGCGGGCGGTAGAAGGTCAGCAGGGCGATACCGCCGAGAAGGCCGACCAGGGGAAGAAGGAGGACTACTGCCGACAGGAGGTATGCCCCGAGCCGGGCGGCGTCCCAGCCAGGCCGGTGGATGCTGCCGCGCTCGAGTTCGCGGTACAGGGTGTCGGCGAGCCGTTGCTCGAGCCGTTGTCGCCAGGCGGGCTGGTCGGCTTCAGCCGACGACGGATCGACGTTCCAGTCGCACTTGTCGCACCAGGTGACGTAGCGCCGGTCAAGGCGGATCTGCTGGGCGCACTGGGGGCAGCGAGTGACGCCCTCTTGGGTCTGCACCGGAGCAGTGTGGCACCGCTTCGGGCTGGTTGCTCGGGCTTGGCTGATTTGGGATTTGGATGGTTCGGATTTGGCTGGATCGGATTTGGATGGTGCCGTCTCAGGCGGATCGGCCTGAGACGGCCGGTGGGACAGACTGCACGGCAGCAGGGTGAGGGCGCCTCGGGCCTATCAGGAGGCTGGTCAGCTTGCTGCCGTGCAGGGACCGTCAGGCCGCCGGCGGCTTGTCGTCATAGATCCGGGCGGCGATGTCCGACTCGGGGTTGGACTGCTGGTGGTTCTGCTGGACGTTCTGCCAGACGGCCTTGCCGTCGGCCTCCGGCATCACGATCCACGCGATCACGTAGCCGATCAGCGCGGTACCGCCGGTGATCAGGGTCAGGCCGACGATGGCGAGCCGGACGAGCGTGGCGTCGATGCTGAAGTACTCAGCGAGGCCGCCCGAGACGCCCGAGAGCATCCGCTGGTCGCGCGATCGGCGAAGGGTCTTGCCGGACAGGTTCGAGAAGGGTGCGGTGGAGTTCGTCATGTCCATAAGGTTGCTGCACGCAGGGCCCTGTTCACATCAGGATCGGTACCGACCCGACCCTGGTCCCATCCCTGACCCCGGTCAGCGCCGGTCGTCGGCGCCCCTGACGACTTTCGTCAGGTTTTGTCGGTGCCGCGTCCTACCGTCGGGGCATGGATGCTGCGGCTGTGCAGAAGCTGATGCTCGGGCTGCCCGGGGTCGAGGAGCACGAGGGGTGGGCGGGGCAACCCGCGTTCAAGGTGAAGAACAAGGGGTTCGTCTACCTGTCCGGGGACGAGACCTCGGTGATGCTGAAGGCGCTGCGCGAGGAGCAGGAGGCGATGGTCGCGGAGGACCCCGAGGTCTACGCGCCGTCCTGGTCCGCGGGCCGCTTCGGCTGGCTGGAGGCCGACCTTGCCGCCGCCGACGAAGACGAACTCCGCGAACTCCTCACCGAGGCCTGGCGCCTCACCGCCCCGAAGTACTTGATCGCCCAGTTGGACGAGCGGCCCTAGCCGTCGGGCTCAACGCAGTACTGCGCGTAGCCGTCGCGCCGGATCAGCGCAGTACCGCGCGCAACCAGGCGGCCGTGGTCGCGAGATTCGCCGGGCTGTCGAACTCCGCATCCTCATGCCCGGCGCCAGCCAGCAGCTCGAAGCGACTCTGGGCGCCTGCCCGGGCGAGCGCGTCGTGCAGGGCGAAACCCTCCGCGGGAGGAACGATCCGGTCGCGGTCACCGTGGACGATCAGGAACGGCGGCGCCTGCGCTGAGACCCGCGTCAGCAGACTGAGCTCCCGGGCGCGGTCTGCCAGCTGGGCCGGATCGGCCGTGCCCAGCAGGTCTGCCTCGAACCGGAACGGCAGCAGGCGCGCCTCCAGTTCACTGCGCGCCGCCGACGCTGTCAGATCCGCCTGCCCGAACCAGTGCACCACAGCCTGTACTGCGCTGGACTGGTCGTGGTTGCCGCCGACTCCACCCTCAAAGTCGCTGTCGCCGTCGGAGAGGGCCAGCAAGGACCCGAGGTAGGCGCCCGCCGAAGCACCCCACATCCCGATCCGCTCGGTCGAGAGCCCGAGGCTCGGCCCATGCGCCCGCAGCCAGCGCACGGCTCCTTTGAGGTCGTGCAGTTGCTGGGGGAAGACCGCGCGTGGGGCCAGCCGGTAGTCCACAGACACCACGGTCACGCCGCATGCGGCCAGCGGGGCTAGTCGCTTAGCCCCGTCCTGGCCCTTGTCTCCTATGCTCCACCCGCCGCCGTGTGTGTAGACGACGACCGGCGTACCAGATTGGGCGGGACGGTAGATGTCGAGGCGCAGGTCCTCGCCGTCGACGGTCGCGTATGTGAGGTCCCGCTCGACCGTGACCTCATACTCTCCAGCCGTCACGCCTCATCCCCTGGCTCGTGCCGGACGACTCCCGGTAGGTGCTCGGAGTCGTGCCGACCTCGCGGCGGAAGGCCGAGCGGAAGTTCGCGGCGGTGCCGAAGCCGGTGGCGGCGGCGATCCGCTCGACCGACCAGTCCGACTCCTCCAGCAGGCGACGGGCGCTGAGGATCCGCTGCAGGACGACCCAGCGCATCGGCGGTATCCCGGTCTCGCGCTCGAAGTGCCGGATGAACGTCCTGCGCGGCAGGTTGCCATGGTCGTCCAACCGCTTCACGGTGAGCGGCTCCCCGATGTTCTGCATCGCCCATTCCCTGGTGGCGGACAGATCCGAGCGCGGCGGGGTCAGGACATCGACGTACTGCCGTTGGTCGCCGCTGCGGGCCGGACCGGCGACGACGTGCTTGCCGGCCTCGTACGCCGCTGCGGACAGTGGATGGGTGGCCATCAACCCGGCGCAGACGATCACCTCGTAGCCGCTGTGCCTGCCCAGGACGTGCAGGGGAATGCTGAGATCGAGCGTGATGACGCGCGGTACGGCGAGGATCGCGACCGTCAGTTCGGGCATGGCACCATCCTTGCTCACTTTGGCATCGCCATCCCTGGTGACAGCAGGTGCACGGCTCCTACGGTTGATTCAACATTCGTCTTTCCCGTTGGGAGCAACGTGACCAGTACACGAGTGGAGAACCTCGGGGTTCCGTGGGAGGACGCCTACGGCTACGTGCAGGCGATCCAGCGTGGGGACACCATCTACGTCTCCGGGCAGTTGTCCCATCAGGGCAGCGGCCTGGTGGCGCCGGCGCCCGTCGACGAGCACGGCGCGGTGACAGACTTCTCTGCGATGGGTGAGCAGATGCGCCAGACCTACCTGAACGCCGCGGAGTTGCTGCGCCGTTTCGATGCCTCGCTCGACGACGTGGTCGAGGAAGTCCTCTACGTGCTCGACATCGACGCGGCCTTCGCGGTAGCAGGTCCGGTGCGCAAGGCGGCCTACCAACGGGAGGATCCTCAGGTGGCGAGCACGCTGGTCGGTGTCACCCGGTTGGCCTTCCCCGAGCAACTCCTCGAGATCAAATTCATCGCGCGGGTCTAGTCGTCCGGCGGACCAGAACCCATTGTGGGGAAGTGCGGCTGACTTCCTTGAAGCCGGCTGCCAGGAAGACCGACAGCGGGCCGCGGTACAGGTCGGCGGACGATTTGCTGCCGGTCCCGGCGGTGTCCACCGCACAGGCCTCCACCTGCTTCGCGCCCCGTGCCCTGGCGAAGTCGATCGCTCCGAGTAGGAGTTCTCCGGCTACTCCCTGTCGCCGATGGCCGACCGGTACTACGAAGCAGGTGATCACCCAGGCATCGGGGTCGCCGCCGCGCCAGTTCGGGGAGGCGACCACCCGGGGGTAGGCCGAGCGCGGAGCCACCGCGCACCAGCCGACCGGCGTACCGGTGTCATCGGTGGCTAGGACGCCGGGTGGGACGTCGGAGCAGACCTGGGATCGGAGGGCCGAGCGGTGGGCGGCGGGGGAGGCGTCGGACCACTGCTTGCCGCGGAGCCGGAAGTATTGGCAGAAGCAGCGGGACGGGTCGCCGCGCTCGCCCATCACGGCGACCACGTCGTCCCACTGCTCCGGCCCGGCCGGCCGCACATCCAGAGTCACCGCAGCACGGTAGCGCCGGATGCCCCGGCAGCGGGTGGAGGCCCGCCCGCTCCGCCGGGTGGAGAGGCGCCCGCCCCGCAGGGTGCGGCTGGTGCTCGCAGAGTGGGGGCTGGCTTGCACTCGGTTGGGTCGAGTGCTAATACTTGGTTAGCACTCGCCGGGCGAGAGTGATAACCACCCACGCCCGGGAAGTGTGACCATAGACGGCCTCGATGAGGTACCGGAGGGGTGGCGGGACGTGACCGCCGCACCGAAAGTACCGTCCGTCGCGGGCATCCGGCCGGCTGAACCAAAAACTCGACGCGGGAGGACTCGCGGAGAATGCCCAAGCTGATTTCTTTCAATGAAGAGGCGCGCCGTGGCCTCGAGCGGGGTATGAACACCCTCGCCGACGCCGTGAAGGTGACGCTCGGCCCCAAGGGCCGCAACGTCGTGCTGGAGAAGAAGTGGGGCGCCCCCACGATCACCAACGACGGTGTCTCCATCGCCAAGGAGATCGAGCTCGAGGACCCGTACGAGAAGATCGGGGCCGAGCTCGTCAAGGAAGTTGCCAAGAAGACCGACGACGTCGCGGGTGACGGCACCACCACCGCCACCGTGCTGGCTCAGGCTCTCGTTCGCGAGGGGCTGCGCAACGTCGCCGCCGGCGCCAACCCGATGGGCCTGAAGAAGGGCATCGAGAAGGCTGTCGAGGCCGTCAGCGAGCAGCTGCTCGCACTGGCGAAGCCGGTCGAGACCCGTGAGCAGATCGCGGCCACCGCCTCGATCTCCGCCGCGGACAGCCAGGTCGGCCAGATCATCGCCGAGGCGATGGACAAGGTCGGCAAGGAAGGTGTCATCACCGTCGAGGAGAGCAACACCTTCGGTCTGGAGCTCGAGCTCACCGAGGGCATGCGCTTCGACAAGGGTTACATCTCGCCGTACTTCGTGACGGACACCGAGCGGATGGAAGCGGTCCTCGACGACCCGTACATCCTGATCGTGAACAGCAAGATCTCCAGCATCAAGGACCTGGTCCCGGTGCTGGAGAAGGTGATGCAGACCGGCAAGCCGCTGGCCATCATCGCCGAGGACATCGAGGGCGAGGCCCTGGCGACCCTGGTCGTGAACAAGATCAAGGGCACCTTCAAGACCGTCGCCGTCAAGGCGCCGGGCTTCGGTGACCGCCGCAAGGCCATGCTCGTCGACATCGCCGTCCTGACCGGCGGCGAGGTGATCTCCGAGGAGGTCGGCCTCAAGCTCGACTCCGTGGACCTGGAGCTGCTCGGCCAGGCCCGCAAGATCGTCGTCACCAAGGACGAGACGACCATCGTCGAGGGCCAGGGCGACGCCGACCAGATCTCCGGCCGGGTCAACCAGATCCGCGCCGAGATCGAGAAGTCGGACTCCGACTACGACCGCGAGAAGCTGCAGGAGCGGCTGGCCAAGCTGGCCGGTGGCGTTGCGGTGATCAAGGTCGGCGCGGCCACCGAGGTCGAGCTGAAGGAGCGCAAGCACCGCATCGAGGACGCCGTTCGCAACGCGAAGGCGGCCGTCGAGGAGGGCATCGTCGCCGGTGGCGGCGTGGCGCTGCTGCAGGCGAGCGTGATCGCGTTCGAGAAGCTGGAGCTCGAGGGTGACGAGGCCACCGGTGCCGCCATCGTGCGGTCCGCGGTCGAGGCGCCGTTGAAGCAGATCGCCGTGAACGCCGGCCTCGAGGGTGGCGTCGTGGTGGAGAAGGTTCGCAACCTCGAGCCGGGTCACGGTCTGAACGCCGCGACCGGTGAGTACGTGGACCTGATCGCCACCGGCATCATCGACCCCGCCAAGGTCACCCGTTCGGCGCTGCAGAACGCAGCCTCGATCGCGGCGCTGTTCCTCACCACCGAGGCAGTCATCGCCGACAAGCCCGAGAAGGCCGGTGCCGCCCAGGGCGGTGCCCCCGACATGGGCGGCATGGACTTCTGATCCCCTGAAGTCCCGCAAGACAAGGGCGGTCCCGGGTTTTCCCCGGGACCGCCTTTCTTGTTGTCAGTACGCCCCCACGCCGCTCCTCCGTCGCAGCTCCCCACCCACCCCAGGGTCGCGGCTGCGGTCTCTCTCGTGCGCCTGAACTCGGGCTCTTTCATGCCGCAGATCTACAGCCTCACACCGGGGCAGATTCAGCCGGTGGTTTACAGGACTGCGGTTGGAAAGGTATTGTTTTGCATTTGTATGTAGGCATAAAAAAATGCCCCCAAGAGGGGCATCTACATACAGATTAGCGCGGTGGCGTGCGCATGTCAATTGGCTTTTTGGAATGGGGGAGCGTATGACGGACGCAGTACTGCAGCACGAGATCGCTGAGGAACAAGGGCAGGTGACGGAGCTCTACGAGCGCTTGGACGTACTGCGGGAGCGGGCGGCGGCGGATCTGCGGCGGGTTCATGGTGAGGAAACCACCGGGACCAATCAGGCGCTGACCGAGCGTGAGTCGATGTCCGTGCTGTTCTCCCGTCGGCATGCTCAGTTCTCCTCGGTTGAGCGCGGGCTTTGTTTCGGGCGGGTCGACAGTGTCGACGGATCCCATTTCCGTATCGGGCGTATCGCGTTGTTCGATGACGAGTACGAGCCGCTGCTGGTCGACTGGCGGGCGCCGGCCGCGCAGGTGTTCTACCGCGCGACCGCGGCCAATCCACTCGGTGCGATCCGGCGGCGGCACATCCAGTTGCAGGGTCGCACAGTGGTCGGGGTCGACGATGATCTGCTCGATCTCGACGCGCTCGGTGGTTCCGGCGGCCCCACGCTCACCGGCGAGGCGGCGCTGCTCGCGTCGGTCGCTGCGAGCCGCACCGGCCGGATGAAGGAGATCGTCGCGACCATCCAGTCCGAGCAGGACGAGATCGTCCGGTCCGGCCTGCCTGGTGTGCTCGTCGTCCAGGGCGGTCCCGGCACCGGCAAGACCGTCGTCGCGCTGCACCGCGCGGCGTACCTCCTCTACACCCACCGTGAACAGCTGTCCGAGAAGGGCGTGCTCGTCGTCGGGCCGAACGCCACCTTCCTGCGCTACATCGACCAGGTGCTGCCTTCGCTCGGCGAGACCGACGTGATGCTGTCGACGGTGGGCGAGCTGTACCCCGGTGTAGCCGGTACTGCACCGGAGCCGGTGGCGGCGGCTCGCCTCAAGGGTGACCTCGCGATGGTGGACCTGATCGCCAAAGCCGTTCGGGACTTCCAGGTCGTGCCCCGGGAAACGGTCGAGATCAAGATCGACGGGCACCGGGTCCGGCTCACCCCGGCGACCGTGCGCCGGGTGGCTGACCGGGCACGGCGCCGGGACGATCGCCACAACAAAGGCCGTCAGTACTTCGTTCGCGGCATCGTCGAGGAGTTGACCCGGCAGATCGTGAACCAGCTGGGCACTCGGCTCTTCGGTGACGAGGACCTCGCCGACCTGCGCCGGGATGTCCGCGAGGACGACATGGTCCGCTCGGTCGTCGACCAGCTCTGGCCGGAGCTCACACCGGAGCCGCTGATCGCCCTGTTGCTGTCCTCGCCGGACCGGCTCGCGGCGGCAGCGCCACACCTCACCGACAGCCAGCGCGCCGTCCTCCTCCGGCCGCGCGATGCCGCCTGGGCTCAGTCCGATGTTCCGCTGCTCGACGAGGCGGCCGAGCTGCTCGGAGAAACCGAGTCCTCGGTGCAGTCCCGTACTGCGGCCTCGGCGGCGGAGGCGGCCGCTGCCAAGGACAACCTGGAGTACATGCGCGAGGTGATCCAGACGGAGATCGAGGAGACCTCGGAACGGATGACGCTGATGCCCTGGGAGATCCAGCAGTTCATCGCTCAGGCCGCCAATCGCAACCGCGTCCGGGACCCATCGGCGACGATCGTCGAACGCGCGTACGGCGATCGGACCTGGCAGTTCGGTCACGTGATCGTCGACGAGGCGCAGGAGCTGTCCCCGATGGAGTGGCGGATGCTGATGCGTCGCTGCCCCCGGCGCTCGATGACGCTGGTGGGCGACGTCGCGCAGACCGGCTCCGAGGCCGGCACCGCCTCGTGGGCCGAAGTACTTGACCGATATGCGCCGAAGCGCTGGCGTACCGAGGAGCTGACCGTCAACTACCGGACGCCGACGGAGATCATGGCGGTCGCCGGCGACGTGCTCGCAGCGATCGACCCGCAACTCGCGCCGCCCACGTCAGTGCGCGCGACCGGCGCCGAGCCGTCGAGCTGGTGCGTGACGGCGGCGGAGTTCGCCGGGGCACTGGTCGAGGCGGTTGCGGCCGAGGACGAGACGGTCGGCGACGGCAGGCTCGCCGTGATCGTGCCGACCTCCCGCTATGCCGAGCTGACTGCGCTTCTCGCGGAGAAGGTGCTGGGGATCGCGTACGGGACGAACCCGTCGTTGCTCGACGCAACCACCGTTGTGCTCGACGTCGCGCAGTCCAAGGGACTGGAGTTCGACTCGGTGCTGATCGCCGACCCCGCCGCGATCGTCGGCGACTCAACCCGGGGCCTGTCCGATCTCTACGTGGCGATCACCCGCTCGACCAGACGCCTCGCGGTGGTCGCGTCGGGGGAACTGCCCGCGGTCCTGTCGCGAACGGCACCGGCCGGAGACAACATCCAGAACTGAACCGACCCTGCCCGGGCCGCCTGCCTGACCTCAAGCAGGCGGCTGGGCAGCCCACCATGGTTCAGATCTACGGCGAGTGCGGACCGAAGTAACACTCGAGGCAGGTGGACCGATGTGGCGTGCGCTGCACTTCGCCGTCTAGTCGTCAAGGAGATCGCATGCGTCCGCTGGCCGTCATCGTTGCGCTCGTGCTGGCCGTGGCCGGCTGCGGCTCCTAGGCCGATATCGGCGACGAACAACCTGATCCCGCGAGTCCGTCGGTGTCGCAGGCTGCGGTGGCACCCGCCGTACCGCTGTCCGCTGCACGATCATTGGCGGCAGCTCTCACGCTGCGGGATCTGCTGAAGGGCTGGGCGACAGGTGGCAGGGGGTTCACAGACGCCGACTTTGCTCGGACGGCGGGCAAGGCGGTCGCGAGGCTTGACGCGGCGATCGGGTAGGACACGGTCAGGCGTGGTTGCTTGCGGCTAGTGCGGGTGTTCGCACTCCGCGAGCAGTGCTTGGATTGTTGGGCTGGCGTTGGCGCTGTGGCGCCAGGCGGCGTGGACCTCGCGCTTTGGCTGGCGTCGGAGTGGGCGGGAGACGAGTGCTTCTCCCAAGGGTGGGCGAGCCAGGCGGGGGATCAGCGCGAGAACGTCGCCTGAGGCGACCAGGGACAGTTGGGTGGCGAAGTCGTCGATCAGGTGGCGCACGTCGGGTTCTTCGGGCGCGTCTGCGAACAGGCGTCGGAACCACTGGTGGCACACCGAGCCGGGCGGACTGGTCACCCAGGCGTGGCCGGCCAGGTCGGCGCCGGCGAGAGGCCGGTCGAGTCGCGCGAGCGGATGCGTCCGGCTCATGACGACGTCGCCGACGTCGGTGTGCAGGTGGCGCTGGGTCAGGGACGGTGGCAGCGGGGCCGGCAGACCGTCGGCGTCGTGGACGAGGGCCAGGTCGGCTGTACCGGCTTCGACGCTGTGGAGGGCTTGATCGGGGTCCTGCTCGGTGATGTGCACGCGGAGGTCCGGGCAGCGCGTCGACAGTCGCGGAAGAGTGGGCGCGAGCAGTCCGCGGATAGCGGTCGAGAAGGCGACCACGCGGAGGATGCCGCGCGGCGCGCCCTCCGAGACTGACTGGGCCGCCTCGGCGCAGCGCTCCAGCGCCTGGAACACTTCGGGTGCTGAGTCGACGATGGCCTGCCCGGCCGGAGTGAGCACGACCCCGCGTCCCGCCGGCGCGAGCACCGGCACACCGACCTGGCGTTCCAGCCGCTTGATCTGCTGCGACACCGCCGAGGACGTGAACCCGAGTTCGTCGGCCGCCCTCGCCAGCGTCCCGAGAGCAGCCACCGACCGCAACGCCCGCAAAGCCCCGACCTCAATCATGAAGGCAGACTACGCAATACCAGCAAGAAAGCATCGCTGGACCACACCTATCGGGCCGAGGCAGGATCCCAGCCATGACCGACTTGCAGAACCCTGCTGACCAACTCTTCGGCTCCAACCTCGTCGCCATGGTGACCCCGATGCATCCGGACGGCACGATCAGCGAACCTGGGCTCGCCAATCTCGTCGACCACCTGCTGACCACAGGGTGCGACGGCATCGTCGTCGGCGGGACCACCGGTGAATCGCCCACCCTGACCGAAGCCGAGGCAGCCCGGCTCGTCCGTGCCGTGGCGATCCAGTCGAAGAACCGAGCTCGGGTGATCGCCGGTATCGGCACCTACGACACGGCCGTCAGCATTCAGCGGGCCCGCGAAGCCGAGGTTGCCGGGGCGGATGCGCTGCTGCTCGTCTGCCCGTACTACTCGAGGCCGACCCAGGCCGGGGTGGTGGCCCATTGCGTGGCGGTGGCCGATGCCACCGAGCTGCCCGTGATGCTGTACGACGTCCCCGCCCGCACAGGGATCGCGATGGAGGCGCCCACGCTGATCGAACTCGCCGGCCACCCCCGGATCCGAGCGGTCAAGGACGCCAAGGGCGACCTGTTCGAAGCGATGTCCGTGATGTCCCGTACGTCGCTGGCCTACTACTGCGGCATTGATGAAGTGAACCTGCCGTACCTCGCGTGCGGCGCCACCGGTGTGGTCAGCGTCGTAGGCAATGTCGTTGCCGACCGCAACGCCGAGCTCATCCGAGCGGTTCGCGGCGGCGACCTCGACTCGGCGAGGGCGATCCAAGGTTCGCTGATTCCCTTGGTGGACGCCATCATGCGCACCTCCCAAGGGGCCGTGATGGCCAAGGCCGCTCTGGCCGAGCTCGGGATCATCCCGCACGCGACCGTGCGCCTTCCGCTGCTCGAGTCGCCGCCGCCTCACCTCCAGAAGCTGACGGATGCCCTGGCAACCATCGCTGTCCCCGCCTGACCGACCCCGCCAGGCGGCGTTCTAGCCGGCCAGGGCCTCGGGGTCAGCGGCTCGGATCAGGCGGAGTTGGCCTATCTCAGCGGCGTTCTTCGTGAGCTCGACGTTCACCCAGGCGAACAGGTCGGCGACCGAGCGGCCGGACTCGGGTGGCCAGGGGAATGCGACCGGCTTGGCCAGCCAGCTGTCGTCCGCGTCCTCCAGGACGTGGGTCCACTCGTCGCGCAGTACGCGCATCCAGTGCAGCGTTCCGGCCAGGTCGCCGGGCCAGCGCACCGCGGCCCGCTCTGGCGGTACGACGCCCCGGGCGTGGGCGATGGCGGTGGTCCACCACCAGCCGACGTGCCAGCTGAGCCAGCCGATGGTCGGTACCGGGATCGGGTCGAGGGCGTCGTCCGACCAGTCGGCCTGCCAGGTGCCCGCGGCGTCCGGCCGGACCGTCCAGGACAGGGCCGCGGGCTCCCAGAGCAGATCGTCAGGGGTCAGCCGCTGCAGGTGGTACTCGAACAGCGCCCAGCTCACCTCGAACTGACCGAGCACGAGTTCCCTGATGCCCGACAGGCCTTCACCTCTGACCGGTACCGTCACCGGGGAATCATCTCAGGACTGCTCGTCCACCTCGCAGAAGGAGGCGTAGTGGTCGTCGGTGCGGCGGCGGCACATCCCAGCTGTGAATAATCGGTGGACTATGACCCACTGCGGACCTAATCTCCTCGGCAGCGAGAACGAGCCCGAGTGGAAGGAGCGACCGATGAACAGCACATCGTGTAGTCCGGCGCACCGGTTCCGCTCGTCCAGCTCGCACTGAGCGGAGCCCGGCGCCTCCTTCTGGAGGATTCGTGAAGATCCGTACCACCGTCGAGTCCGATCTCGACACCATCCACACCCTGATCGCCGAGCAGTCGCTCAACACCGTCACCAGACAACGCTTCGACGAGTACCTCGCGACGGGCGCGTACCGCTACGACTGGTCCTGGGTCGCCGAGCAGGACGGCCGGATCGTCGGCCTGTCCATCTGGTGGGGCATGGAGCAGTTCGACCGCCCCCTCAGCATCGACGGCCTGTACTGCGTACCCGGTGCCGACCGGGTCGCCGTCTGGACCGAGCTGATCCGGCACACCCTGACCGCGTTCCCGGCCGACGCGGAGCCGCCGGAGTACCACATCTTCCTGCCCAACGGCTGGCGTGATCGCCCGGATGTCGTTGCGGAGCTGGAGCCGCGGCTCAAGGCTGCTGCCGCGGCCGGGCTGTCCGAACGCACGGAACGCCTGCGCTACGAGTGGCTCCCGGAGTACGGGCTGCCGGTGAGGTCGAGCCGGTTGCGGTTCGAGCCGGCCGACGACGAGGCGTTCGTCGACGCGTTCACCCGGGTGATCGAGGGCAGCCTCGACGCCGCGACCGCGCGGGACGTCGCCCGGCTCGGAGCCGACGGCGCGGCCCGGCAGGAACTGGAGATCTACCAGTCCATGCCGGGTGACCGCTCCTGGTGGCGACTTGCGTACGACGCGGCCGGCGAGCTGGTGGGGTTCGCGCTGCCCTCGGCGAACAACGGCGGCCCGGTCGTCGGGTACCTCGGCGTGCTGGCAGAACACCGCGGCAACGGGTACAGCGACGACCTGCTCGCGGAGATCACGCACCTCCTGGTGGAGACCGGCGCGGAGCGGATCAGGGCTGACACCGACCTGACGAACAAGCCGATGGCGGCGTGCTTCGAGCGGCTCGGCTACCGCAACCACGAGGTCCGGCTGGTGCTCAGCTACCCGGCCGGCTGAGCCTAGCCGCCGTCTGCCCCCGAGGCCGGGAAAGCTGCTGTTCCCGGGGCCGGGAAAGCTGCTGGAAATAGCAGGCTTCCAGGGGCAGACGGCGGCAGCGGTGACCCCTATGATTCCGTGACATATCAGTCACCTCTGGTCGCCTCGACCGGAGCCGAGGGGGAAACCAGCGATGCGTGACATCGCGCTGATCCTGCACGTCGCCGCAGGAGCCGTCGCCGTAGTACTCGGGCCGTTCGCGATCGTCTACACGCTGAAGGCGCGCCGCCTCAACTGGGTCGGGGAGAGCTACCACTGGGCGATCGCGTTGCTCTGCCTGTCCGCCCTCGTGATGGTGCCCTACGACTGGGCCCGGCTGTGGATGTTCTGGCCGATCTCGATCGCGTCGTACCTGTTCGTCTATCTCGGCCACCGAGCCGCGGAGGAGCCCGGTGGTCTCTGGTACCGAGGGGTGCTCCGCGGCTACGGCGGTGGCTGGATCGCCTTGTGGACGGCCATTCTGGTGGTCAGCGCGCCGGATCATCCATGGACCTGGGCGATCCCGATCGTGGCCGGGACCGCCCTGATCGAACTGCTCTGCTTCCGGCCGGCGCCGGCTTGGACCGAGGCCGACAGGTAGTCAGCGCAAGGGACGGAAGAAGGTCCGGAGGTCGTCGGTCAGCAACTCGGGGACCTCCATCGCGGCGAAGTGCCCGCCGCGCTCGTACTCGTTCCAGTGCTCGATCTTGCCTTCGGGATCGATGATGCTCTTGATCGCGGTCTCCGCGCCGAACACCGCCACTCCGGTCGGCGGCCCGGCGACCGCGCCCCAGTCCTCGGACCCGCCGTCGCCGTCGTCGGATCCCCAGCCTTCGGATCCGGCCGACTCCTGCTGGGCGACGAACGCCTTCCACGCCTGCATCCCGTCGTACACCGCGTGCGCGGTCGAGGCGCCCGAGCCGGTGAACCAGTACAGGCTGACGTTGGTGAGCAGTTGGTCGCGGTCGACGGCTTCCTCGGGGAGCTTGGCCAGCGGGTCGGTCCACTCGGCGAACTTCTCCACGATCCAGGCGAGCTGCCCGACGGGGGAGTCGTTGAGGGAGTAGGCCAGCGTCTGCGGGCGGGTCGACTGCAGCACGAGGTAACCGAATCCTTCGTCGAGCATCCGGTTGAACGTCTCGCCGCGCGCCCGGTCGCTGTCCGAGAGGCCCTCGAGTGGGAGC
Organism: Kribbella sp. VKM Ac-2568; assembly: GCF_004345365.1. Classification (GTDB taxonomy): domain Bacteria; phylum Actinomycetota; class Actinomycetes; order Propionibacteriales; family Kribbellaceae; genus Kribbella; species Kribbella orskensis. The sequence goes on along the minus strand of NZ_SLVF01000011.1, from coordinate 225,756 downwards.
GGATCGCCGAACGGCGTACCGCCGGCCAGCCCGGCCAGGTGCACACCCGTCACGTGCTCCGGGTCGACCATCGGCAGCATCCCCACGACACCCGAGCCGGCGTCGGTCCCGTGCGCGGCGTACCGGTCGTAGCCGAGGCGCTTCATCAACTCGGCCCAGGCCATCGCGACACCGAACAGATTGAACCCCGCTTCGCCCATCGGGGTGGAGAACCCGTACCCGGGAAGCGACGGTACGACGACGTGGAACGCGTCGGCCGGGTCGCCGCCGTGCGCGCGGGGATCGCTGAGCGGGCCGATCAGCCGCTGGAACTCGATCGGCGAACCGGGCCAGCCGTGCGTCAGGATCAGCGCTTTCGCGTCCGGCTCGGGCGAGCGCTGGTGGAAGAAGTGGATCCGCTGGCCGTTGATCTCGGTGATGTACTGCGGGATCTCGTTCAGCGCCGCCTCCTGGGCGCGCCAGTCGTACCCGTCCGCCCAGTACTCGGCCAGTTCCTTGAGGTAGCTCACCGGGACGCCACGACTCCAGTCGTCCACCCGCGGCGTCGCCGGCCACCTCGTGTTCCGCAACCGCGCCCGAAGATCGTCCACCTCACCCTGAGGAATCTCGATCCGGAAGGCCTCAACCTCGCTGCTGTTCGTCATGCTTCCAAGCTAGAACCAATAGCGGTGAGCTTCCTTCCGCAATGGAAATCAGGCCTGGCCGGCTTGTTCTTCGGGGGTTGCCTTGCGGACTACGAGGCGGGTCCAGGCGCCTACGTAGACGCGGTCGTCGCTGTCCAGTTCGTGGCGTTGGCCCGGGGGGATGGGGTCTTCGGGGAGGGGGCCGGAGGAGGGGCCGACGAAGGTGCCGTTGGAGGACTGGAGGTCTTCCACCCACCAGCGCTGGCCGTCGGTGGTCAGCTGGGCCTGACGGCGGCTCACGCCGGTGTCCTCGCCACAGTCGATCTCCGGGGTGATGCCACGGCTCTTGGAGGGACGCCCGATCAGCACGCTCTTCGCGGTCACCGGGATGACCACCGGAAGGCCCGGCGACGGGCACGGGTCGTCACTCTGCTGTACCTCGTACCAGTCGGGGTCGACCCAGCGCTCCACCACCCAGTCCGCGACCTGCTGGGGCGCGGGCGGCACCGGGGGCGGCGTACCGAGGTCGAGGGGCGAGGCCGGGCGCGGCATCGTGCCGGTGGTGAAGTCGTAGCCGCAGTTCTCGCAGAACAAGGCGTCCGGCGCGGCGGGCTCCGAGCAGTTCGGGCAGTCCTGGGTCACCGGTGCGGGCGCCGGAGCTGCCGTCGCCGGGGCCGGTACCGACGCTGCCGCGGGGGTCGCGGCCGCCCCGATCGGCAGGCCGCAGACGTCGCAGTAGTCGGTGGAGACGGACGGGTGCCCGCTCGGGCACGTCACTGAGCTCATTTCTTCACCCGGGTGGTCTTGGTGGACGCGGTATCGAGCGCCATCTCGTCGGCCTTCTCGACGCTGCGCTTGAGCCGCACGGTGCCGGTGTCCTGGTCGTCGATGTCGACCACCTTGCGCAGCCGCGTGGTGGCCTCCTCGTTGCCGGTCTGGGCGGCGAGCTGGACGGCGCGGCCGAGCTTGGTGGTCGCGGTGGCGGTGTCGCCCGCGGCCTTCGCCGCCAGGCCCTCCTGGATCGCGTCGGCGAGCTCGGTCTGGCCGGTGTAGTGCGCGACCTCCGGGCTGATCCGGGTGGTGAGCGCCTCGTCCGCGGACCAGAGCGCCTTCACCAGGCCCTGCGCGACGACCTGGTCGCCGATCGCGAGCTGGACCCGGGCCGCGAGCTGCTCCTGCCCGATTCCCTTGGCGGCAAGGCGGATCGCGACGTGATAGTCGCGGGACTCGTCACCCCAGGAGCCGGTCGGGTAGGCGCCGGTCAGGGCGTTCACCTCGGTACGGCGCGAGGTCAGGTCGTCCACGGTCGGGGCGACCTGGCGGACGAACAGCACCTGGGCGCCCTGCGGCGCCCACACCCGCATGTCCGCGGTGGCGACGCCCTTGCTCATCGCCTTCTGGATCAGGCTGGAGAACTCGGCCGCGAGCTGGTCCGGCGCCGGGATGATGTCGACCGTGCCGAGCAGCGCGGTCGCGATCCGGCGTACCTCGTCGACCTGCCAGGCGACGCCGACGCCGCGGCAGTCGCACTGGAACTGCCCGGTGACGGCCTCGATCGTGGCGGTCAGCACCTCGGGCGACTCGTGCTGGTTCTCGCCGTCGGTGAGCAGGATCGCGTGCTTCTGGGTCAGCGACGGCACGGTTGCGAAGACCCGCGAGGCGAGCCGCAGCCAGGTGCCCATCGCGGTGCCGCCGTCGGCGTAGAAGCGCGCGACCGCGTCCTTGGCGGCCTGCCGGGTGAACTGGTCCATCCGCACCATCACCGGCTCGGGCGACGGCGGGAACGCGAGCTTGGCCCGGTCGTTGCCGGAGATGACCGCGAACCAGACCCCGTCGAGGATCTGGTCGAGCGCGGTCTGCGCGGCCTGGCCGGCGGCCCGGACGCCGTCGGCGCCCATCGAGCCGGAGGTGTCGACGATGATGATCTCGCCCGCGTCGCCGCTGCCGGTCTGGCCGGCCGCGCCCGCTCCGCTGCAGGACACCGTGACGATCGCGTGGACGTCGGTGCCGCCGTCGGGCAGGAACTCGTTCTGGTACACGGAGGCGGAGAACTCGGCCATCTCAGGCGTCCTTTCGGTCGAGCATCAGGCTGGGCAACGGTGAGAACTAGATACGGGCCAGGGCGACGGTGATGTTGTCCTGGCCGCCCTGGGCATTCGCCCAGTCGACGAGCGCGGACGAGGTGGCCAGCGGCTCGCCGCCGTTGGCCGCTGCGGTCTGACGTACCAGGTCGGCCAGTGGTGCCGCCTCGGAGCAGTAGTTCCACAGGCCGTCCGAGCAGACCAGCAGCCACCCGGGTCCGGTGACGTTGAGCGAGGTGGTGCGGGGAGTGTGGTCCGGGGCGTCCTTGCCCAGCCACCGGGTGATCGCGTGGGCCTGCGGACCGGTCTCGGCCTCGTGTCGCGGTACGCCGGTCGCGATCAACTCGGCGGCCCACGAGTCATCCACCGTCAGGGCGACGGCCTCGGCCTCGTCCGGGAACCAGTACGCGCGGCTGTCGCCGACGACCCCGGCCACCAGCAGGCCGTCCTCGAGCACAGTCGCCACGAACGTGCACGAGGCCGGGTTCGGGCTGTCCGGACTGGTGTTCTCCAGTACTGCGTCGCTCGCGGCATCGGCGGCAGCCTTCATCCGCGCCACCACCGCACTGTTCCGTGAGGACTCTGTACCGAGGCCCTTCGCGTGACCGGCGACCAGTACGTCGCGGGCGGCTCGCGCGGCGGCCAGGCTGGCCACGTCGGAGTCGAGTGACGAGCTGACCCCGTCACAGACCACCAGCAAGGCCCTGCTGCCCGGCTCGGGATCGGCCGCGATCGCCAGGGCGTCCTCGTTGCGGCTGTGCCGGATCCCGCGATCGCACACTCCGGCCACCCAGGGAGCGGGCTGCTCGCTGAAGTGGTCCCGGGGCTTGGTCGCCTTGGTGCCACAGGTCTCGCAGTACCCGTCCGCGCCGATCGTCCCACCGCAGGAGCGGCAGGGACCCGGAACCGCGGAGGCACCGGGGTTCAGCTCGATCGTCGGTTCGGTGTCGGTGTCGATCGCCGGCGTGGTGGGGCTGGTCGGGGTGAGCTCGGCCCCGCACGCCTCGCAGAAGCGGTCGGCGTCGGAGATCGGCCCGCCACAGCTGGGGCAGACCGTCTGGGTCGTACTCGTCATCGCAGCGTCCATCCTCGAACATCGTTGGCCAGGTCGACCAGGGCGATCCGTTCCTGCCGGCTGTTGGCCTGCCCGGCCAGCTCACGGTAGGCCTCTTCCAGCCCGTTCCGCAGTTCCGGCTCGGTCGCCTCCCGGCCGGCGATCCGCAGGGCGGGATCGGGCCCGCTCTTCCGCACCTCGTCGAGGGCGTTCTGGAACACGTTCGCCGACAGGTTGGCGCGGTCGACCGGGTCGATGGTCAGGTCCTCGATATTGCTCATCGCCTCGGCCAGCGCCGCCAGCCCACGCCCCGATCCTGCCAGCAGTCCGGCTCTTTGGCGGCGAGCCCGCACGTAGGCGCCGCTGGTTCGCGGTACCAGGTCGAGGGCGGCCACGGCGCCGTCGAGGTCGCCGCGGCTCGAGCGGATCGCCGCCAGCCCAAACGCGGACGGTGCGATGTAGTTGGCGTCAGTACGTGCACAGGTGAGGTACAGGCCCTCGGCAACGTCGTACTCGCCGCTGATCTCACAGGAGACCGCGAGGGCGAGCTTGGGCGCCAGTTCGCCCGGCACCTGGCCGTAGACGGCGTTGAACGCCGACTGGGCCGTGGACGCGTCGTTGCGGGCCAGCGCGACCAGCCCGGACATCCAGACCGCCCGCCACTCCCACGGGTCCTCGGCGAGCAGGTCGGCGACGGCCGTGTCGACCATGTCGTACTGCCCGGACTCCAGCGAGGCCAGCGCGATCTCCAGCAGCACCTGAGCGGAGGACTCCGGCGCGTTAACCAGCAGTTCGAGCCGCTGGGCAGGGTCGGGCACGCTCACGGTCTTCAGCCAGCCGGCCATCTTGTCGCTGTCGTCCGTCGCCAGCGAAGGCAACCGCTGCCAAGGAGCCGCGGCGTCGCCGAGCCCGGCGGCCAGGTCACCCGGGCTGCCGAACAGCAGGGACGACGCGGAGTGCTGGGCCGCCTTGACGCCCTGCTTCTCCGCGACCACCTCACGCAGTACGCCGAGGAGCTGGACGCGGAACTCGTCCGCGGAGACGAAGCGGTCGGCCGGGTCGGACGCGCAGGCCTTCAGCAGCAGCCGGTAGACCGAGTCGTACTGCTGGAAGAGCGGGACCTCCGAGATCGGCGGCAGCGACCCGACGTACCGTGACTGGTAGCCGCGGAACTCGAACGCCAGCACGCACAGGGTGCGGCCGAGGGTGTAGATGTCGGAGGCAACCGACGGGCCGACCTCGGCCACCTCGGGAGCCTGGAAGCCGACCGTGCCGTAGATCGCGGAGTCCAAGTCGTCGATCCGGCGGACGCCGCCCAGGTCGATCAGCTTCACCGCGTCGCCGACCTGGATGATGTTGTCCGGCTTGAAGTCGCAGTAGACCAGGCCGAGGTCGTGCAGGTAGGAGAACGCGGGCATGATCTCGAGTAGGTAGGCGATCGCCTGGTCGATCGGCAGTGCGTCGTACTGGTTGTGGTTCGCCGCCATCCGCTGCTTGAGCAGGGTCTTCAGCGAGGTGCCGCCGACGTACTCCATCACGATGTAGCCGGCGCCGTCGTGGGTGACGAAGTTGTAGATCTCCACGATCAGCGGGTGCTCGACCCGGGCCAGGAACTGCTGCTCGGCGATCGCGGCCGCGACGGCGTCCGGGTCCTCGGAGTTCAGCAGGCCCTTCAGTACCACCCAGCGGTTGGACACGTTCTTGTCCTGGGCCAGGTAGATCCAGCCGAAACCACCGTGCGCCAGGCAACCTCTGACCAGGTACTGACCGCCGACCAGATCGCCGTCCTTCAGCTTCGGCGAGAACGAGAACGGGCTGCGGCACTTCGGGCAGAAGCCCTCGGTCCGGCCCGGCTGGTCGCCGCGGGACCGGCCGACCGGGTTGCCGCAGTTCGGGCAGTTCCGGCGGTCCTCGGGGACCATCGGGTTCGCCAGGATCGCCTTGCTCGCGTCGATCGCGGGGATCGGCGGCACGTGGGTCAGACCGGCGCCGAGCCGGGCCCCGCGCAGCCGGGTGGACGAAGTACCGAGACGTCGGGTCAGTTTCGAGCCGGCGGCCTGGGCGCGGGCGGAGCCGAGGGGTGTCGAGGCCAGCCGGTTGGAGGCGCGGGAGACCGTCGAAGCCGTGCTGATCGGGTCAGGGGCATCCGGAGTCTCCACAGAGGGAGCACCGGCGACAGCGGATGGGCTGACGGCACCAGCGGGCGCGGGGGAGCCGCAGACGTCGCAATAGCCGTCCATGATCGTGCCGGAGCAGCCCGGCTGGGTGCAGGCGATGGTCGTCATGTCGTCCCTCCTGTGGCGCGACCGGACTCGTGCCCCTGCTGGGGCTTCGGCCCGGTGGCCAGACTGGTGTCCAGATAGGTCTGGTACGCCGCCACGAGTGCGCCGAGCCGGACCAGGTTCACTGGCTCGGAGTCGAGCACCTCGCGGCCGCGCCGGTAGAGCTCTGCCAGGTCTTCGGTGGTTCCACTGGTCCGTGCGACGCTGCCGGCCTTCACCTGGTACGCGTCCAGCCGTCCGGCCAGCTCGTCACGCCGCTCCAGCGCCGCCCGGTACGCCGACTGGGCCTGCCCCAGCGCACGCCGTACGGCGTCCAGGCGGGTCAGGTACTTCTCCAGCTCGGCAGGCGTGTTCGGCACCGGCCCGAGCGCGGTGACATCCGGTACGCCGAGCCGTGGCGCCGGGGTGACTTCCGCGACGCATCGGTCGGCCAGGGCACGAACCGCCTGGCCTTGCGCCTCAAGCTCCGTCCGGACCGCGCGCGCCCGGGCGACGTCGGCAGCCCGCTCCCGCCGGGTGGCACCGCCGACGATCAGGTCCCGTTCGTTGCGGGCGGCATCGATCTCCAGGGGACCGATCAAGCCTCCCACGTCGGCACCGCGCTTGGCCCGCTCGGTCAGGTCTGTGACCCGGCGGTCCAGGTCGTGATGCGCCGCGATCGCCTCGTTGCGGCTCGCGGCCGGCTCGCGGGCGACCAGGTCGTTGATCCGCTCCACCTGGGCGCGCAGCTGGCGCAGCCGGGCGGCGAGATCGGCGTCGCCGGGCTCCAGCGCGAGCTTTGCCCGCAGGGTGGAGGCCAGCGCGTCCGACAAGGTGCATGCCTCAGGCAACGAAACCGCGAGCGACCCGCTGGCGCCGCCGGTGTCCAAACCGCCCCAGATCAAGGTGGAGATCCGCTCGGTCTCGGTCGGCCCGACCCGGCCGGAGTCCCAGGTCACCAGGATCAGCTCGTACCGGTCCGAAACCGCCTTCCACACCGCCATTGAGAGCACCACGTCAGCACTGAGCGCATCGGCGTCCTCGGACTGCAGCGCAGCCTGGTCGAGCTCGTCCAGCTCCGCCCGCCGCCGATCCCGCCACGTCCCCAGCGCATCGAGGAACGACAGCAGATCCTTCGCAGGAATGCTGCTGCCGATCCTCCCCGGTGGAGCCGGCGCAGAAGCCGTCGGCGTACCTACTGTCATCAGCTCCTGCCGTAAACAGGCGCAGGGGGCTTGGCCTTACCGAGTGCGGGAAGGAGCCATTTGTTGTATGAGATCTGCCAGCGACCATCCGCCTTCATCTCCGCCAGCACGCCGTTCACGAACTTCACGAAGTCGACCTGGTCCTTGTTCATGCCCAGGCCGTACGGCTCCTGGCTGAACGGCGGCGCCTGGATCACCTTCGCGTACGGATCCTGTGCGGCTTCGCCGGCGAGCACGGTGTCGTCACCGGTGATGCCGACCACCTTGCCCTGCTGGAAGAGCACCAGGCAGCCGCCGTCGGTGTCCGCGGTGACTGGCACGACCTTCGGATTCGCCTTGATCATGTTGTCCAGGCTGGTCGAACCGGCAGGTGCGCAGACCTTCTGGCCGCTCAGATCGTCGAGGCTCTTGACCGTCGTCATGTCGCTCTGGACCAGCAGCTTCTGGCCGGACCGGTAGTACTCGGCGGAGAACGCGATCTCCTTCCACCGGGCGCAGTTGATCGTAATGTTCCGCGCAACGATGTCGATCGCTCCGGGCTTGCGCTCGGCCTTCAGCACCGGCAGCCGTTGCGGGCTGGAGATGACCCGGAGCTCGACCTTGCTCGGCTGACCCGGCGCCGGCGTGCCGAAGATGGCATCCGCGACGGCGTTGATCATGTCGATGTCGAAGCCCTCGATCTTGCCGGTGAGCGGGTTGCGCGAGCCGAGGTTGAGGCTGTCCGCCGATACCCCGGCGACGAGCCGGCCGTGCGCCGCGATCTTCGCCATCGTGCTGCCGGCGGGCATCGCGTTCGGTGCCGGCAGCGGACCGTCGGGGAGATAGGACTGCAGGGCATTGGTGCAGTCCTGCACGGCAGGAGCGGCCGGCTTGGCCGCCGGGGGAGTCTCCTTCACCGGCAGCGGCGTCGCGTCGTAGGCGCTGGAGCCGCAGGCCGTTGCGGCGAAGAGGAGGGCCAGGGTGCCGGCGATCAGGGATTTCTTGTTCATCGGTACTCCTCCAGTCGCTGCGACATGCCCCAGGTGATGAGCAGGGCGGCGGCGATGCCGATCGGCAGGCCGAGCCAGGCGATCGGCGGGAGGCCGTCGCGGGCGTCCTTCAGTTCGGCCCGGGTCGTGTCGCTGGCGCCGCTCAAGTTCTGGCTGGACTGCTTGTCGAATTCGTTGAACGCGACGTTGGACGTCTGGTCGCTGGTGCCGATGGCCTGTCCCACTGCCTTGTCCCAGTTACCGTCGTCATCGCTCTCCCGGATATCGGTGTGCACCTTCTTATAGACGCTCCACTTGCTCTGCAGGTCCGGGGCGCTGCCTGCGGCTACGGCGAGTTGGTCGTCGACCGTGCCGGAGGACTTCTTCCAGGCTTCCTCGAAGGCGGCGCCGGAGCCGCGGGCGATCAGGGTCAGGCTCTCGTTCGACTTCGCGTCGTACGCCGCGATGCGGGCGCGGGAGAGCGCCAGCGTGTCGGCGTACGCGTCGCCCCGGGTGTCCTTGGCTGCGCCCGAGGCGTTCGCCAGCGACGTACCGCCGACCAGCATGGTCAGCAGCACCAGCACAGCGGCTGCGGCGATCGGCACGTTCAGATAGCGGTGGGTCTTGCGGGCCAGCCAGTACAGCGTCAGCCCGAGCACGATCAGTGTGGCCAGCCCGGCCAGGTACAGCCACACGTTGCCGTTGCCGACGTTGTTGAACTCGGTGGCGACGCGCTCCTCGTTGGCCTCGACCAGTGCGTTCACCAGCGGCAGCGAGTCGGTCTGCAGGCTGGCGCTCGCATCCTTCAGGTACTGCGAACCGATGGGCAGGCCCTGTCGGTTGTTGGCCCGCGCCTGCTCGATCAACCCCTGGTAGGTGAGCAAAGTGGCGTTGAGGGCGCCGAGGGCCTCCTGGTCCGCGGGCTGCGCGGTGGCTGCCTCGGAGATCAGCTTGGCGGCTGTCGACATCGAGTCGACGAATTGCTGCCGCTGCGCGGGCGGCTCGAGGCCACCGACCAGGAAGGCGTTGGTGGCGTTGGCGTTGGCGCTGACCAGGTTGGTGTGGATCGCCTGGATCCGGACCAGTTGCGCGGTGTTCTCCTCGGCCCGCTGCAGTGCTCCCTCGGACTGGCGGAAGCCCTGCGCCGCCGCTGCACCGAAGAGCACGGCGACCACCGCGGCCAGGATGAGGAGAGCCCGCATGCGGCCCGGCGTACCGTCGAACCAGGCGCGGACGGCGCCCTGCCGGGAGTTGGTGGGAGCTGGCGAGGACTGTGGGCCGGTGGGCGCGGCCTGTGGAGCCGACGGCGACAAGGTCGCCGGGGGCGCACTGGTTGTCTGGGTCACGCCGTTTCTCCTTGCTCGGGCTCGCTCTCGCTCGGTGCGGCCTCGCTGTCAGGTGTGCCGGACGGTTTCTCCGGGTGCAGGTCTTCGTCGGTCAGGTCCTCAGGGACGATCTGACGCAGTTGCTCGGTGGTGGGTGCCGTCACGTCGCGAAGTCGCCAGGCGTGCCGGCCGATCGCGGCCTCGAGCATGTTCCGGGCGAAGCGGCCGTTGCCGAACGAGCGGTCCCGCGGCGTCGAGGCCAGGATCACCTTGAACTGGTCCAGCGCCTTCTCGGTCAGCTCGTAGTCGGCGCCCTCGGCCAGCCCGGTCAGGATGTCCGTCAGCTCGTCGTCCGTGTAGTCCTCGAACCCGATGGTGGTCCGGAACCTGCTGGCCAGTCCTGGGTTCGCGGCGATGAAGGTCTCCATCGGCTCGGGATACCCGGCGACGATCACGACCAGGTCGTCACGCCGGTCCTCCATCTCCTTGACCAACGTGTCGACGGCCTCTCGCCCGTACTGGTCGGCGCCGGTATCACCGGCGGTCAGGCTGTAGGCCTCGTCGATGAAGAGCACGCCGCCGGCCGCGGAGGCGACCACCTCGGCTGTCTTGGTGGCGGTCTGCCCCAGGTAGCCGGCGACCAGCTCAGAGCGGTCCACCTCGATCAGCTGGCCCTTGGAGAGCAGGCCGAGCGCCTTGTAGATGCCACTGACGAGCCGGGCCACTGTGGTCTTGCCGGTGCCCGGATTGCCCACGAACACCAGGTGGCGGGTGATGGTCGGGCTCTTGAGTCCTGCCTCGGTCCGGAGCTTCTCGACCCGCAGTACTGCGACCTGTCGGTGTACCTCGCGCTTGACCTTCTCCAGGCCGGTGAGGTCGTCCAGCTCGGCCAGGAGTTCCTCTACCGTTCGCTCGGGCTCCGCAGCCTTCTCTTCTACTGCCTTGGCTTCTATCGACTTGGCCTGTGTGGCTGGCGCCGGTGTAGCTGGGGTAGGTGTCGCCTGGACTGGCCGAGCGCCTGCTGCTTGGAGCTGGGCCGCTGCTGCGACCGAGGCGTTGCCGATGACGCGCATGGTGGGTTCACCCAGGCTGCAGGCCGCCGATGCCACCTCAGCCAGCGCCTCGGCGTACGGGATCTTCTCCGGCGATCCCTGCGCGACCAGATCAGTCAGTACTGCGGTCGGCGCGCCCCGCCATCTCCGGCCGCGCACGGCGGCGTTGAAGAAGTCTTGTGTGCCGGCGCCGGGTGTCACCGAGGCCCAGTCGGCTGGTGCGCCAGGAGCTGACTCGGCCAGGGCTGCCGCGAGTGAGAGTGCTTCCGCCCGGGCAACGTCCTCCGGAACCTCTGCACGTGCGGCGACAGCCAGCAGAGCCGACAGTGCGCCCTGCAGCGAAGTACCCCCCGCGCCGCTCATGCTCCTCCTCGTCCCGGTGGTGGTTGCAGTGGCCCCGCCCCGCTGTCGGGCGGTGGTGTCGAAGGTGGCGTTGATGGTGCTGGTGTCGACGGGGTCGGACCGAGGGCGAGGCCGCCGCCGGTCGAGCCGGTGCCGAACTTCTCCTGCAGGAAGCGGCCGTGTGCGATCAGGGCCGCCGCGTCCGCCCGGTTGACCGCGTCGAACACCTTGTCCATCGTCGAGCCCAGCAGGTCCAACTGGTCGATCAGGATCATCAGCGAGGTCTTGCCGCGGTCCACCGGCCGGCTGTCCGCCCACTGCCTCGGCAGTCGCAGGTAGCCGCCGATCGCCTCCGGCAGGTAGTCCGTCGCCGTCGCCATCACCGAGTACGCCTGGGCGCTGCCGCCGAGGTTCCCGAGCCGCGGGATGGTCTCCCGGACGGTCCGGACCACCCGGCCGACGCGCGACGCGACCACGGCCGGCACCGCTCCGTCCGCGACCAGTTGCTCGACCCGGACCAGCGCCTGCAGCAGGTCCTCGTTGGTCGGCGCGCGGGGGATCGGGGCAGGCTCGGGCTCCGTCTTGCGGCCGGTCAGCCGCGCGAAGAAATCACCCAACGCCATCCAGTTTTCCCGTCCCCCCGCTCGTCTGCCGGTTCCGTCCCGAGGTCCGCGCTCAGCCGAGGTCCAGGGTGCCCTGGACCACCCGCTGGTCCTGCTGGGCGACCCGGTCCAGGTAGCTCCGCGACTTGGTCACCTCGGACTCGAGGGTGCCGATGGTGGCGGCCATGTTGTCCAGCGCCTCCACCTTGAAGGTGTCGATCGCGTCCATGGTGGCGTAGATGTTCGCGAACGCCGCCTGCAGCTGGGGCAGCCCGATCGAGGCCGACGCCGCCTGCTGCTGGATCGCCACCGAGTTGTCCCGCAGCATCTGCGAGGTGCGCTCGATCATGCCGCTGGTGGTGGTGTTGAGCGCGGTGATCTGGTCGAGCACCAGCTTCTGGTTGCCGAGTGCCTGCGCCACGATGACCGCCGTACGGAGGGCGGAGACGGTCGTGGTGGAGGCGCGGTCGACGCCCTTGATCAGCTCGATGTTGTTCTTGATCACAATGTCGATGGCCAGGTAGTTCTGGATCGACACGGCGAGCTGGGTGAGCAGGTCCTGGTGCTTCTGCCGGACGTAGAACATGACGTCGTCGCGCAGCGCCCGGGCCTTCTCGGGATCGGTCACCTCGAGGTCGGCGATGGTCGCCGCCAGCCGGGCGTCCAGCCGCTCGGCGACGTACACGTACTGGTTCAGCCGGCCCATCGCGTCCCAGAGCTGCTGCTTCTCCAGGTTCAGCGAGGCGTTGTCCTTGCCGAGTTGGTCCTGGCCGTCGCGGAGCGCGTGCAGGATGCCCTCGAGGTGCGTCTGGGCGCTCTGGTACTTGCGGAAGTAGTCCTCGATCTTGTCCCCGAACGGGATCATCCCGAACAGCTTCTTGGCCCCGGTGGCTTCCTTCGGGTCCAGGCTCTCGACCGTGCGGCGCAGCTCGAGCAGGGTCTTGCCGACCGTCGAGCCCTCGGAGAGCCCGCCGCTCTGCAGCGCCTTGACCGGCTGCTGGAGGAGCCGGTTCGAGCTCTCCGCTGCATGCCGGATGTCGACGTCACCCATGCTCCGGACGTCAGTGGCCTTGGCCGCGAACTCCGGCGAGCGCGGCTCGACCGTCATCAGCGAGGTGAGGAAGGTGTCGACCTTCGCGTCCAGCCCGGGCAGCGCGGCGGGGTCCACGGCGGGCGCCAGGCTCGGGGCGGCTGTCGCGGCGACGGGCTGTGTCGGTGCGGGCGCGGTCAGTATCAGGCCGGGTGCGGTCGCCGTCGGCGGCTGCAGCGGCGACTGCGCGGCTGCCGCCGCCGGTGCTGCCGCCGCGCCTTGCGTGTTGTCAGCTTCGGTCATCGTCGTTCCCCTCCGGTGGCCTGCCGCGAGCCCGCGGCACACGTCCCCAGTCACACAGTCCGTGACGCGCACACAATCTACGCGGTTCCCGGCCCACCATGACCGAGCCGTTGCGCACTCGTTGTCACCCGCCACTGGGAACAGCCGTGTGCTCACTGGGAGCAGAGACTCCGGGCTGCATCGTCAACCACCCGGACAGCGCAGAAGGTCAGGAGCGATGGATGGCGACGGCATCTTCCTTCCAGCCCGGCCGACGGCCACGCTCGTCGTCCAGTATTCCAACCACAGCCGTACCTCGCTGGTTCAAACTTGCAGCAATTGCTTCCCGGAGTAGTCTGCTCGATCCGCCACTCGTTCCGATGAGCCCATGTGCCACTAGGTCGGTGAACAAGGAACCAGTGAGGTAGGACTTCACGTTCTCGTACGAGAAGTAGAGGCCGTTGCGCGGGCCGCGGGCATTGGGGCCAGCAAGATGGTTGTCGGCCTGCTCCCGTGTCAGATACATACCAGGAATCATCGAGAGGCTGTCGACGTCGAGGGATTCAAGCTTGCAGAGCTTAAAGAAACTCGGAGCATAGTTCAGTCTAAACTCGTCATGATCTCCGGCGGCGCATGCCTGGTCAACTGATCTCATGCGCTTCTGCTGCCTTGCGAAATGCTCGTCCGGGCGGTAAATCCATTCGCCGCCCTCCGCGGTCATTCGCTTGTACTGTAGGAGCGCGAAGCTTCGGCGTTGGACGTGGTAATAAATGAGATCCACGCCCAACGCGGTCTCGATGCTCCATCGGTTGACGTTCATGATGTGCAGGTTCTTGCCATTGCCGTTCGTAAATGAACTGACACCCAGTTTGTCGGATTTTTCTGGAGCCCAGCCGGCGAAGGTCCCTCGATCGTGTTCGACCATTGGATCTTCCAATGCGGCCGACGTGGTAGTTGACGGAAGGAACGTGTGCCTATTGTCGTCGAGCCAGCTTGTGTCTGTCGCAATGGCCTGATCGGGCCTGAAGCCTGCGATATCGAGCAAGGTGGCGACGCCATCACGCTGTTGCGCCAGCGAGACCAGTCGTCTGTCGGTACTGACCCGCTCGACGTTGGGGACCAGTTCGTCGATGACGGTAGCCAATGAAGGGCGCTCCATCAGCAGAATGTCGATGGCGCGTCTGGTGGCCTTCATCGTCAACGTGCCACCTGGGGCATGTGTCGCTTCTCTTTGAGTCGTCAGCAACCCAGCTCGGATCTGTTCGAGGGGAAGAGGTGGGTCGACCGGAGTGATTGCGTGAAGGTTGAAATTCCGGCGGGTCTCGCCGGCCACCGAGCCGCGTGCTATGCCAGAGATGAAGACTATTGCATCATCACTGATCAAGAATGCGATCCGGCCACGAATGGCTTGGAGGGGCTGCTCGAGAAGTGCGAGGTCAGCATCGAACTGAGGGCCGTTCCTGCGAAGCCGTGCCACAAGATGATCAAGGTCAGTCTGATCAAGAAAGGCGAGGCCGGCCGTAGCATCCATCTGTTCCTCGATCGTGTGAGAAGAATGCGACTCTTATCTGAGCTGTTGACCGAGCAACCTACCCCATTAGGTCAGCTGGCCGACGCTCGTAGCTGACGAAGGTGAAGCCGTCGTGGGGGTTACGGGCGGTGACCTGCCAGTCCGACCGGTCGAAGACGGGGAAGGTGACGTCACCTTCGGGGGACTGGTCGACCTCGGTGAGCTCCAGGCGGTCGGCGTGCGGGAGGGCCTGGCGGTAGATCTCGCCGCCGCCGGCCACGTAGACGTCCTTGCCGTCGGCACATTCGAGGGCGGCCTGCAGGCTGTGCGCCACCTCGACGCCGTCGACGGCCCAGTCCGGCTGCCGGGTGACGACGACCGTACGGCGGCCGGGCAGCGGGCGGCCGATCGAGTCGTAGGTCTTCCGGCCCATCACCAGGGTCTGCCCGAGGGTGAGTTCCTTGAAGTGCCGCAGGTCCTCGCGGATCCGCCAGGGCAGGTCGTTGTCGCGGCCGATCACCCCGTTGCTGCCGACCGCCGCGATGAGGATGACCGTCATACCGCGATGGGCGCCTTGATCCCGGGGTGCGGGTCGTACCCGACCAGCTCGACGTCGGCGATCTCGTAGGAGTCGATCGAGTCGCGCTTCGCCAGTTGCAGTGTGGGCAGCGGCCGGGGCTCGCGGGTGAGCTGGAGCCTGGCCTGGTCGAGGTGGTTCAGGTAGAGGTGCGCGTCGCCGAGGGTGTGGACGAAGTCGCCCACCTCCAGCCCGGTCTGCTGGGCCACCATGTGGGTGAGCAGCGCGTACGACGCGATGTTGAACGGCACGCCCAGGAAGATGTCCGCCGAGCGCTGGTAGAGCTGGCACGACAGCCGGCCGTCGGCGACATAGAACTGGAACATCGTGTGGCACGGCGGTAGCGCCATCCCGTCCACGTCCGCCACGTTCCAGGCGTTGACGATGTGGCGGCGGGAGTCCGGGTTCTGCTTGATCGAGTCGATCACGGCGGCGATCTGGTCGATCTGCCGGCCGTCCGGGGTCGGCCAGGAGCGCCACTGGTACCCGTAGACCGGGCCGAGTTCGCCGTCCGCATCGGCCCACTCGTCCCAGATGGAGATGTTGTTCTCGTGCAGCCACTTCACGTTGGTGGAGCCGCTGAGGAACCAGATCAGCTCACCGACCACCGAGCGCAGGTGCAGCTTCTTCGTGGTCACCGCGGGGAACCCGGCGGTCAGGTCGTACCTGGCCTGGTGGCCGAAGACGCTGAGCGTCCCGGTCCCGGTCCGGTCTCCCTTCTCGACGCCGTGGTCCAGGACGTGCTGGAGGAGATCGAGATACTGCCGCATGCCGCCAAACTAACAGTCGCCGGAACGGCCCCGGGTGCGGCACGACGAGCTACCCGGAGGTGTCCGCTGAGCGGGCGGGCCGGGCTGGCAGACTCGCGGAGTGAGTTCTGAGGAGCGCGAGTTCGTGCTGACGTTGGTGCTGCAGGTGGAGAAGGCGGTGCGGCCGGGGCAGACGGATGCGCTGGAGACGGCGGCGCGCGCGGTATTGGCGATCCTGGCGGACGAGCGGTCGGCCGGGGACGGGGAATGGGCCGCCGCGATGCGGGACTGGCAGGACGCCCGGATCCGGAAGGTCGTACGTCGAGCCCGGGGTGCCGAGTGGCGCAGGGCGTCCGCGCTGGCCGGGATCACCGTGACCGGGACAACGGCCGTAGTACGGGTGTTTCCGCCTGTGCCGCTGGACGAGGTACCCAAGGATCTCGCCAAGCTCCAGGTCACCGGTACCGATCTCGAAGACCCCGAGCCGCCGGGTGAACCCGAGCCTGGCACCCCGGTTCTGTGGGTGAACCCGCAGCTCGAGATGTCTACCGGCAAAACCATGGCCCAGGTCGGCCATGCCGCTCACCTCGCCTGGCTCGACCTGCCCGCAGCGGCCCGTAAGACCTGGCAGTCCGCGGACTTCCCCGTCGCTGTCCGCACAGCCACGGCGCCCCATTGGTCAGCCCTCCTCCGGACCGGCCTCCCCGTCGTACAGGACGCCGGGTTTACCGAGGTTGAGCCCGGCTCCTGCACTGTCATCGCCGACCACCCTGCCCTTCTCGGCCGGGAGTACTGAGATCTAAGGGGGTTCGGAGGCTTTTCTGAGGGGTTGCGGCCGATGTGGGTGGGGGGCCTGGTGGCCGACGGTGGAACCAGAGCGGCGGTCCCGCGCCGCAGGGTCCACTGGAGGAGCCATGAACCGCAAGCAGTCAGCAGCCGCACTGTCCGTCCTGGCGATGGCAGGCGTCGTCCTGACCACCACCGGAGCGTCAGCGATGTACAAGGACCCGGAGCCCTGGGCCACGCACCTGACGCAGCCCGTCACCGACGGCTGGCCGGACGAGGGAACCGGCTACCCGGTGCCCGAGCCCACGACCACCGAGTACAACTACCCGAACTACGACCCGAAGTACGAGGTCCCACCGGCACAGGTGGCGAGCGTCACCAGGGTGTCGGACGACAACGGCGTCGAGGTCCTGCAGGCGGGTGCCTCAGCCCTGGGCGGCGCTGCCGTCGCCATGGGCGCGATGTGGTTCTACCGCCGCCGCCACGTCGTGACCGGCTGATCGTCTCCCCCTAGGGGGCAGGACTACCGGACTCGGTAGTGGAGGTGGGTCACGCGGGTGCCCTGGATGACGGAGGGGTCGTCCAGGAGCACCTGCGCGCCCGCGTAGGTACCGAAGAAGGGGATGCCGGTGCCGAAGACGACCGGGACCAGGTTGAGGACGATCTCGTCGACCAGGCCGGCGGCCAGCGCCTGGCCGGTGAGGTTGCCGGCGGTGAGGGAGACCGCCCGGTCGCCGGAGAAGTCCTTCGCCTGGTTGATCGCATCCTCGACGCCGTTCACGAAGGTGAAGGGGGCGTCGGGGAAGGGCCAGTCGGCCGGCGGTTCGTGGGTGACGACGAAGACATGCTCGCCGACCGCGGGGACACCGTGCCAGCCGTTGGTCAGGTCGAACAGGTGGCGTCCGATCACGGTCGCGCCGACCGTCGGCCACACCGAGTTGATGTAGCCGGCGGTCGCCTCGCTGACCTTGAAGGGCCGGCCCTTGTCGGTGCCGTACACCTCGACCGGACCGTTGTTGTAGAAGTCGAACAACGGACCGACGGCGTCCTCGGTGTCGGCGATGAAGCCGTCGAGGGAGACCGCGGCGGACGCGATGACCTTGCTCACGAGTCCTTCACCACCTTGTAGGTGAGATGTTGCGCGGCCGGAGTGGAGATGGCGTCCACCAGTTCCAGGCCGACTCTCGGTGCTTCGTCCCGGAACAGTGGGGTACCGCCACCGAGCACGATGGGTGCGACGTGCAGGCGCAGGGTGTCGGCGAGGCCCTCGGCGAGGACGGACCCGCAGGTCGCGCCGCCGCCCATCACCACCACATCCTTGCCACCAGCAACTTCCTGCGCCTGCTGTACCGCGCTCGCCAGGCCGTCCGTGACGAAGTGGAACCGATCGCCGAGCCGGGTCTTCGCGGGCGCCTGGTGGGTGACCACGAAGATGGGCGGGACGGACTCGCCGTGGGGCTTGGCTCCGTAGCCCATCTCCTCGTTCCAGCCGTTCGGGCCGTCGATGAAGTCGAACAACCTGCGGCCCTGGATCACGGCGCCGGTCTGGGCGTACGCCTCCTCCAGTACCGCGCGGTCCGCGTCGTTGCCCTCCATCACCCAGGTGTGCAGCACCAGGCCGTCGACACCGAGTCCGTGTGCGAGGTCCGCCCCCGGAGCGGTCACATAACCGTCCAGCGACATCGTGATGTCGACGACGACCGGGCTCCTCGCGGCGCTCATGACTTGTCACCGCTGAGCAGTTCGGCCAGTCGGTCCATCGAGTCACGGATGCCGTACTCCATCCCGGCCTGGACCGCCGCGTCGCGGGACTCGACGGACGGGAACACCGACTGCGTGTGCAGCCTGACCCCGGTGTCGGTCTTCTCGTAGCGGGCCGACTCCAGGCAGACCTCGCCCGGCGCGCCCTCCCACTCGAACGTCTGGATGATCCGCGCGTCCTGCTCGACCGTGTGGAAGACGCCGCGGAAGGCATCCTCGCGCCCGTTCGCCCGGTGGATGTAGCGGTACCGGCCGCCCGGGCGGACGTCGTACTCGATCACGTCCATCTCCAGGTCGCGCGGGCCGAGCCACTGGGCCACCAGCTCCGGGTCGGTAGCGACCTTGAACAACTGGGCCGGGGTGGCGTCGAACTCGCGGACGACCTCGATGAACGGGGTGCCCTCGGGGGCGTTGATGGTGGTCGGGTGAGTGCTCATGATTCCTGCTCCTTCACGGTTTCGAGGACGGCGTCGATCCGGCGGAACCGGCGCTCGGAGGCGAGCCGGTACTCGTCGATCCAGCTCGTCAGTTCTTCCAGGCCGGTCGGGTTGAGATGACAGGGACGGCGCTGGCCGTCACGGCTGCGCGTGATCAGGCCGGCGGCCTCGAGCACCTGGATGTGCCGGGATACGGCCTGCTTGGTGATCGCGAACGGCTCGGCGAGCTCGTTCACGGTCGCCTCGCCCCGGGACAGCCGGGCGATCAGTGCCCGGCGGACCGGGTCGCCGAGCGCCATGAAGGCCCGGTCCAGCGCTGCCTCGTCAACCGACATCTTTATCAACCGTTCCGTTGATCAACTGATGCGTTGACTATAAACAGACGCCGCCGAGTGGGTCAAGAGCTGAGTTTTAGCAACTCTGGTTGACAAATAAGCTTTGTCAACCTAGGTTGCTTAGATGGAGAAGTTGACGGACCCGGCCGATCCCGGCGCGGGGCTGGCCGCGGTCGTCGCGCTGCGGCGGCTGGCGGACCGGCTCGAGGACAGTCAGGTGGAACAGGCGATGCGGGCCGGCTGGAGCTGGTCCGAGGTGGCCGAGGTGCTGGGAGTCACCCGGCAGGCCGTGCACAAGAAACACGCCAAGCGGCTGATCGCCGCGGGCGTCGCCCTGAGGAGGCGTTGATGTCGACGAAGACCAAGGACGTCCGGTCGGTGCTGGTCCGCGGTGCTCGCGCCGAGGCGAGGCTGGACGGCTCGTCCATGATCGAGGCCGAGCACGTGCTGCTCGCCCTCGCCGCGCTGCCCGGGAGTGCGGCCGCGCGGATGCTGCACGGCGCCGGGCTGACCAGGGACGCGATCCGCGCCGCGCTCGATCGGGAGTGGGAGCAGAGCCTGGCGACCGCCGGGATCGCCGTCACGGTCGCGGAGTTGCCCACGGCAACACCTGACGAGGAGCGGACTCCTGCCATCGGCGAGTCCACCAAGCTGCTGCTCAAACGCGCGATGGACAACGCGGCCGCGACCGGAGGCGGCCGGATCGGCGCCTCGAACATGCTGGTGGGCATCCTCGACGCCAACCTCGGCCGCGTCCCCCGCGCTCTCGACCTGGCCGGCATCGACCGCGCCGCCCTCCGCGCCCAGGCCACCCAGGCCGCCGAACAAGGCGACCACTGAGTCGCCTGTACTGCGGGGCCGGGGCTGGTGATCAGATTGTTTCGAAGCCGGCCATCATGGCCATGTCCTCGTGCTCCAGGTTGTGGCAGTGGATCAGGTATTTGCCTTTGTGGCTTGAGAATTTGACCAGCACGTCGACGACCTCGGCAGGGCGGACGTCGACGGTGTCCTTCCAGCCCGCGTCGTACGGGCCGGGCTTGGAACCGCCGCGGCGCAGTACCTGGAAGGGCGCGAGGTGGACGTGCACCGGGTGGTGCACGTCGGTGGCGAAGGACCACACCTCGTACTGATCGAGCTTCACCTGGGCCTGCATCACCTCGGGGTCGAAGGGTTTGCCGTTGATGGTCCAGCCCTTGTGGCCGTTCGCGTCGCCACGGCGGAATCGCCACGTCCGGTGGACCAGACCGCCCGGTTTGGGCAGCGGCGCGTAGCTCGACAGCTTCTCCGGCACGTTGCTGTCGTCGGTAACCTTCCGGGCGACCTTGAACCGCATCACCTGCCCGGCGCGACCGCCGTCGAGCTTGTTGAGCAGCGTGAGCTCCGTCCCGGGCCGGTACTGCGAGAAGTCGAGCACCACGTCGAAGCGCTCGGCCGGAGCGATCACGAGCGTCTGGTGCTCGATCGGGGCGCCGAGCAGTCCACCGTCGCTGCCGATCTGGACGAACGTCGCCGGTCCGTTGCTCAGGGCAAGTTCATAGCGGCGGGCGTTCGACGCGTTCAGAATGCGGAAGCGGTACCGCGCGGCGTCCACCTCGAGCACCGGCCACGGTGCACCGTTCACCAGGATCACGTCACCGATGACGCCCTCCATGTACTCCGGTTCGACGCCCGGGCCGTCCTTGAGGGCGGGGTAGAGGAAGGACCCGTCGGCGGCGAATGCGCGATCCGCGATCACCAACGGGATCTCGCGATCACCGCCAGGCAGTTGCAGGGCGTCCTCTTCCGCGTCGCGGATCAGGTGGAGCCCGAAGAGGCCGCGGTAGACCTGTGGAGCCGTGTAGTCCATCCGGTGGTCGTGGTACCAGAGGGTCGCGGCTCGCTGGGCGTTCGGATACGTGTACGTCCGGCTGCCGGTCTTCACGTCGCCACCGGGCATGTTGTGGTGGCCGGCGTGCTCGTGGTGTTCGCCGTTCGGCATCAGCAGGTCCAGGGGCCACCCGTCACTGCTGGCCGGGGTGTGGCCGCCGTGCAGGTGAACCACCGTGGGGACGGCGAGTTGATTGACCTGCTCGATGACTGTGGTTCGCCCGCTGCGTACGTCGAAGGTGGGGCCGGGCAGGAGTCCGTCGTACCCGAGTACTGGCGTCTTGAGGCCAGGGAGGATCTCCAGATCGGCCTGTTGCTGGACCACTCGGTAGTAGTCGACTCCGGCCGCCGTTCGGATCGGCTTCTTCACTGGGGGGATGGGGAGCGGCACCGTGAAGGCTTCCGGCAGCCGAGCCTCGCTGCGGAGTAGTTCGGCCGTCTGGCCGGGGGAGGCGTCCAGGCCGCAGTTGGTGAGGGTGGCGGCGAGTCCGGTACCTCCGGCGACGGCCAGGAACGTGCGGCGGGACATGCTCATCGCGCTACCTCCTTGCGGCCGCTGCGGGCACTGGGACGGAAGGACCAGATCGCCATCGCGACGACCGTGCTGACGATGGCCGTCCCGAGCGGAACGTGGACGGCGAAGTTCTGCAGATAGCCGAAGGTCAGTTGGACGAACTCGGCGAAGAAGAGCACGAGCGTGAGGAGTGCGGGCCAGAGGCGGCCGCCGCCTGGACGCCAGTAGAGCATCGCGGCCACGAACTGCAGCATCGACATCATCCACAGCGACGACCCGATCGGCCCGTGCCATGCCATCGCATCGACCTCGCCGGAGAGGAAGTACCCGGCGAGGATGGGCTGCGCGACCACCGGTCCGGCGTGGAGCACCAGCACTATCCGGAGGAACCACAGCGACGCCCGCGGCCGGCGTACCGGCTTCTGCCCGACTTGTTGTTCCAGTTCGGTGGTCATGCCGCCACCGCCTGCTTCTCTGTACGCCGGACCGTCGCGCTCGGGCGGCACGTCCAGACGGCGAAGGCGCAGGCGATCGCGACGATCGCGATGCCGAGCGGGATGTGCAGAGCCAGTTGACGGCTGTAGCCCATTCCGATCTGCAATCCCTCGGCGATGAGGAGTGCCAGGGTCGCGATGACCGTGAGTCCGCGGCCGGCGGAGCGCCAGTAGATCGTTGCTATCAGCAATTGGCCGAGACAGAGGAAGGCGACGCCGAGTCCGATCGGCTCATGCAGCCGCATCGCGCCGCTGGAGCCGTTCAGGTAGACACCCGCGAGCACGGGTTGCAGGCAGACGGCGACGGCGTGCCCGACCGCGACCACCCGGAGAACCAGCAAGGACTTCATGGACGGCCACACTAGTAGCTTGTCTACATGTAGCGCGCCGGGGTATTCCCTTGAGTCACCCCTGGGTCAGGTGAGGCGGCCTAAGGGAGAGACGGCGATGCCGGCGCGTTCGCAGACCCAGTGGGGGTCGGGGCCGAGCTCGGGCTCGATGCGGAGCTCGTGGTCGCTGAGGTCGTCGCAGGCGGTGCAGCGCGGCCAGCGGACGCCGGAGTCGACCAGACGGTCCTGGACGTCCTGTGCGACGAGGCCGGCGATGTGCTCGGCGCCGTCGGGCCACTGGTCGAGCCACCACTGCCGGCCGGCGACCGCGTCCTCCAGCAAGGACACCATGATGGCGTCATCGAATCCCCGCGCGGCCAGGTCGTGGAGGACCATCGCGCGGGCCGTCAGCAACACGCCGGGCTCGTTCATCGCCCTTCAGAGTGCCAGACGGAACCGACAAAACCCCAAGCCACCCGGCTCGGGGTTCTGTCGCCTCGGGAGAGGTCTGGTTTCGATAGTGATTCTTCCGGGGGTCAGCCGGCGCTGCAGGTGGGTGCCGGGTCCAAGCGGTCGGCCAGCTTCAGCTCGCGCTCCGCGGTGGCGCGGAGGGCGGTGCTGAGGCGGGCGCGGAGGGCCTGGGTACGCGGCGGACGTGGCTCCTCGTACGGTTCCTGCGGCGCGTTCGGCAGGGCCGACTGCGCGAGGGACCGGGCGTTTTCCACTGCGGTGTTGCCGGCGATGTAGTAAGTCATGGTCGTGCTCCCTTCCGAAGGGCGTGGTGATCAGAGCCGGCGGCCGGACGGCCGTGGCTGACTAGGGGTGTTCCTGGTTCAGTTGCGGGGTGCCGGACCGCTGCTGGAGCGAACGATCAGCTCGGTCGGCATCGTGATCTGCCGCTCGGTCGTGGCCGGGTCGAGCAGCACCCGGCCGACGGCGCGGCCCTTGTCCCGGATCGGCTGGCGGACGGTGGTGAGCCCGGCGCTCTCGGCGGCCGGGACGTCGTCGAAGCCCGCCACGGTCAGGTCCTTGCCGGGGACCAGCCCACGGGCCTTCATCGCCTCCATCGCGCCGAGCGCCAGCACGTCGCTCAGCCCGACGATCGCGGTCGGCCGGTCCTGCGAGTCGAGCACCCACTCGGCCGCGGCCAGTCCGGAGCCGAAGGCGTTGTGGCCACCCGAGACCAGCCTGATCCGGGCGTCCGGCATCTCCTTGTGCAGGCCCCGGATCCGGAGCTCGCAGTCGGTGTAGCCGACCTCGTCGAGGGTGAGCTCGACCGGCTGGGAGCCGGCCGCCTCGGCGTTGTCGAGCAGGACCACCACGTCGCGGTGTCCCAGCCGCGCCAGGTGCTTGCCGAGCTTCCCGGCCGCCTCGACCTCGTCGATCGCGACCCAGGACAGGTCCGGGTGGTCGCCCCGGTCGGTCGACACCATCGGGATGCCCCGGTTCTTCAGTGTGTCGAGGGCCGGGTGGCCGCCGGCGACGCAGAAGATCGCGGCCGCGTCGATCGCGGCCTGCTGGACCGCGTTCGTACCGCCCTGGATGTCGGTCGAGCTGAGCGGCATCAGCAGCAGGCTGGTGGTGAACTCCTCCGCGACCTCGGCCAGTCCGGCCAGGAAGCCGACCGCGTACGGGTCGGAGAACGCGTAGGCGAGCTTGTCGGTGAACAGCACGCCGACCGCGCCGACCTTGCCGCTGCGCAGCGCCCGGGCCGAGGCGTCGGGCCCGGCGTACCCGAGCTCCTTGGCCTTGGCCAGGATCCGCTCGCGCATCGCGGCGGACAGCTGGTCCGGCTTGTTGTAGGCGTTCGAGACGGTCGACGGCGACACCCCGACGGCCTGGGCGACGGTCTTGATGGTGACTCCCGGCGACATCCTCGACACCTCTCTCCGAACAGTCTTCTGTATCGTTCTTCTAAATCGTTCTAGAAAAACGATACAGAAGACCCTGGGGGAGTGCAACAGGGTTTGCGGAGAGTTTTGCCGGGCCCGGATGAACCAGATGAAGGATGATGGCGGGCATGGGTTCGTTGCTGGAGGTCATCGCGCTGCATCCGGCGGACGCGGAGGCGGCTCAGGAGGGTGGGGCGGACCGCCTGGAGTTGTGCGCCTCGATGGAGGCCGGCGGCCTGTGCCCGTCGGTGTCGACGGTCAGCGCGGTACGCCGGGTCACAGATCTCCCGCTGCGGGTGATGCTCCGGCTCACCAACTCCTTCACCACCGACGGCGCCGAGCTGAACCGGCTGACCGCGACGGCGCAGTCGTACCTCTCGGCCGGGGCGGACGGGTTCGTCTTCGGGTTCCTGACCCCGGACAACGAGGTGGACGTGGAGTCGGTCGCTGCGCTGGCGAGCACCTTCGCGGGCACGCCCTGGACGTTCCACCGGGCGGTCGACGCCGTGCTCGAACAGCGCAAGGCCTGGCGCGCGCTGCGGACTCTGCCGGGGCTGGACTGCGTTCTCACCGCTGGTTCGAGTCTGGGCGTCCGCTACGGGCTGGACGACCTCTGCAAGCTGGCCAAGGACGACCCGCAGGTCGCCAAGGTGATGATGGCCGGCGGCTCGCTCAAGCCGGAGCACGTGCCCTGGCTGTACGGCAGCGGAGTACGGCGGTTCCATGTCGGGTCGTCCGTGCGGCAGGACGGGTCGTGGACCAAGGCCTACGTGGACTCCCGCTTCGTCCGGGCCTGGCGCAACCTCCTGGACGCCCACGACGAACGGCAGGAGGAGAAGGACGAGAAGGAGCGCCCCGGGTGATCCTGATCGACCCACCGGCCTGGCCGGCCTGGAACAGGGTCTGGTCGCACCTGGTCAGCGACGAGTCCCTCGACGAACTTCACGAATTCGCCCGCAAGGCCGGCATCCCGGCGCGGGGCTTCGACCGGGACCACTATGACGTGCCGTCCGACAAGTACGACGAACTGATCGCGGCCGGCGCTGTACCGGTCTCGAGCCGCCACCTGGTCCGCCGCCTGATCGTCTCCGGCCTCCGCCACCGCAAGGGCAGCGGGCAGGTCCGGCCCTGAACCTCAGCAGAACAAGGCGCCCCGGGCATCGGCCCGGGGCGCCTCGTTCACTTCAGTCGAGCAGTTCGGTCACCGTGCCGGCGGCGACGGTGTGGCCGCCCTCGCGGACGGCGAAGCCGAGGCCGACGTCCATCGCGACCGGCTTGGCCAGCTCCACGCCCAGCTCGATCGTGTCGCCCGGCATCACCAGCTCGATCTCGCCGAGGTCGATGCCACCCGACACGTCCGTGGTCCGGAAGTAGAACTGCGGCCGGTAGTCCGCGGCGAACGGCGTGTGCCGCCCACCCTCGGCGGTCGACAGCGCGTGCAGCTGCGCCCGGAACTTCCGGTGCGGCTGGACGCTGCCCGGCAACGCCACCACCTGGCCGCGACGGACCTCGTCGCGCTTGACGCCACGCAGCAGCACGGCCGCGTTGTCACCCGCCTCCGCGGACTCCAGCGACTTGCCGAACGTCTCCATCCCGATCGCCGTACTGGTGACGGTCGGACCGAGGCCGACCACCTCGACGGTGTCGCCGAGGCGGAGCGAACCGCGCTCCACCGCACCGGTGACGACGGTGCCACGCCCGCTGATGGTGAGCACGTTCTCGATCGGCATCAGGAACGGCTCGCCCAGCTCACGCGGCGGGTCCGGCACGTAGGAGTCGACGGCGTCGAGCAGCTCGCCGATCGAGCCGATCCACTCGGGGTCGCCCTCGAGCGCCCGCAGCCCGGAGACCCGGACCACCGGCACCTCGTCGCCGGGGAACCCGTACTCCGACAGCAGCTCGCGGACCTCCAGCTCGACCAGGTCGAGCAGCTCGGGGTCCTCGGCGGTGTCCGCCTTGTTCAGCGCGACCACCAGGTACGGCACGCCCACCCGGCGCGCGAGCAGCACGTGCTCCCGCGTCTGCGGCATGGCGCCGTCCTGCGCCGACACGACCAGGATCGCGGCGTCCACCTGGGCGGCGCCGGTGATCATGTTCTTCACGTAGTCGGCGTGCCCGGGCATGTCGACGTGCGCGTAGTGCCGGTTGGCGGTCTCGTACTCGACGTGCGAGATGTTGATGGTGATCCCCCGCGCGACCTCCTCCGGCGCCCGGTCGATGCCGTCGAAGGCGACGAACGAGTTGAGGGTCGGGTAGCGCTCGGCGAGCACCTTGGTGATGGCGGCGGTCAGGGTGGTCTTGCCGTGGTCGACGTGACCCATCGTGCCGATGTTGAGGTGCGGCTTGGTCCGCACGAACTGGCTCTTGGCCATGGTGTGTCTTCCCTTGCTGGTCAGAAGATTCGAACAGCCAGGACCCGGTGGCCCATCCTCCGCACAGCTGGCACTGGCACAGCGCTGGCTGCGGTGAAGGGGGCCGGTTGTCGAGCCACCCTCCTCCGCGGGTCCTGCTTCAGCAGGAGGAGGGTCGGCTTCGCGCGCCGGTGTATGAAGCTGAATCGACTGACGCCCACGCGGCAGCGCCCGTCAGGCTGAGGCCTGACAGGTACGCAACAGAATCCACGCGGAACATGATGGTCACGGTAGATGGCAACGCTGCCACCGGCAACGGAATTCCCGCCGGGTGGTCAGCCGAGATAGGCCTTGCGGGTGGCGGGATCGAGCTTCTCGAGGGCGTACCGAAGGGCCGGTCGCTGCATGGTGCCGGCGTGCTGGTCGAGGAAGGTGGTGAGAGCCGCCTCATCCATCACCCCGGCGTACTTCAACGCGATCCCGACCGGTTTCGACACCACCGGATCGCTGTCGTCGAGGAGCAGTTCGGCCAACGCGAACAGGTCGGTCAGGTCGGCGGCCGTGCCGAAGCGGGCGAAGTACAGGGGTGCTGTGATGGCCGTACGGCGGCGCAGCGGGTCGGTGGTTCGGGCCAGCTCGAAGAGGGGATCCCTGGATCGCTTGAGCAGGTAGCGCCCGACGACGTGTGGGGCCGCGCGGTCGACCATGTCCCAGCTGTCGATCGCGTCGTGCCGGCGGAGGTACAGCTCGTACCCCGCGCGCCGTTCGTCGTCCGGCAGCTTGGCCCGGCGGGCGCGGAAGTCGAGCACGCAGAAAGCCGCCAGCCGAGCCTCGTACGACGTCTCGTCGAGCAGCCGGTCCACCTCGGTGAGTGGCAGGTCGGTGAATGCCTTGGAAGTGTCGAAGGTCGCCTTCATCGGTACTCCGAGCACGTCACCGTCGCCGTGGTAGTGCTTCTGTACCGCCTCGCCGGGCCGCGCCTTCTCCCGCAACGCCGCCACCAACGCGTCCGCAGTCAGCTCCATCCGCGGAGCCTAACTGGACTCAGCCCGGTGCGGCGGAGCAACTACTCAGTTGAGGGCGAAGAGGCGGGTGCCGTCGCTGAAGATGGGGCGGCCGCTGGCTACGGTGACGGCCGGCTTGTCGCAGGTGACCTTTTTGGTGTCCGCTACGGAGGTTGCCGTCGGCCCGGCGACGATTGGCCGGGGCTGAACGCCGGTGGTGCCGACCATGACCGGTGAGCAGCTGCCGTCGGGCTGCGGCATCAGGGTGACCACGCGGCCGTCCGGGAGCAGGCCGAACCCGTCACGGGGGAACGTGGGCTGCTGAAGCTTCGGCGGTACCTGCAGCAGGTGGTGCCACTGCGGGGTGCCGTCGGCCGGGCTCACTGCCGACACGTCGTACGTCTGGGGCTCGCCGGGCTCGGTGCGCGTCCGGCAGGTCACCAGGACCAGGGAGGCATGCGTCGCCGCGAGCTGCGCGTCGCAGGACGACCGGCCCAGCCGCGGCCTCGGAGTACCGGGGACTGGGGTGGTCCAGAGGACGCGGCCTTCGCCGACGTCGACTGACCACTGGTGCAGGGTCCCGCCGGCAGCTCCGGTCCACACCAGCCCGGAGACCTCACGGGTTTCCGGGACGGCCACGAGCTCGCCGATCCAGCTGGCGGGGTCCAGCTCGGCGCTGAGCTCGAACCGGATGCCCAGGTCGACCTCCCAGCGCTGATCGCCGTCGGTGAGATCCAGGCCGCGTACTACGGCGCTGTTGCCGCCGCAGGCGTCCACCACGACGGCCTGGTCGGCCAGGAGCACGCCCTGCGTGACGGTGCACTTCAGCTGGGTCCGCCAGTGGGTCGGATTGCTCACGCCGTGCGCCACGACGTACCGGCCCTCAGCGACGAGCAGTTGGTTCGCGTCCACCGCGAGAGCCGTGCCGTCGGTGTGGACCTCGGTGAGCACCCTCCCGCTCTCGGCGTCGAGTACGGCGTACGTCGGGAGGTCGATCCCGCTCGGCGCGTGGTTGCCGTCGTACGGGAGGTGCGCGGCGAGGGTGCGTCCATCGGCGGAGACCAGGAGACCGCGTGAGCCACTGGAGGCGGCGTCGTCGACGTCGGCCCGGGAGTAGCGCCAACGGATCTGCCCGGTGGTCGCGTCGGACATCACCACGCCGTCGGACCGGAGCTCGGCCACGCCGCCCGCGGTACCGGCGATCGCACCGGTCGCCGGGACCTCCCGGCTCCAGGCGAGCTCTCCGTCGAGCTGCACCGGCAGTACGCCGGGCGGCATGGTGGCGGTGGTGCTGACCGTGTTGGCGGTCTCGAGCCGGGCCTGGACGAAGGGCTCGCCGGCGGAGACCACGATCCAGGCGAGCAGTGAGCCGCAGACCAAGGTGACGCCGAGACTCAGCGCGCGTGGCGGAGCCAGCGCGTACGGCGGGGCGAGCCGCAGGCGCCGGGCGAGTGCGAGGAGCGCTCCGGCGAGCAAGATCGCGACAGAGGCGAGCATGAGGTACGGCCAGCGCTCGCTCATCGCGGCACCCGGTTGAGCCGCGGGCCAGCGCCACCAGCAGAGCCCGATCGCGATCGCGCCGACTGCGGCGAACACCAGAGCAGGGATGGTCACCAGCCGGGGCTGGGCCCGTCGGAACCAAGCACAGGTCAGCGCGGCAGCCACCGCCGTACCGGCGATCGGAGCCCACACCGGGAAGCCGTTGACCTCGTCGGCGGTGGCCGGCCAGCGTGGCGCGGCGCCGAGACCACGGCCGAGCAGTACCGAGGCCGCGACCACCACACCGAGCGCGGCACCTAGGTAGATCATCGGGACGAGCCCGGCGATCGGCCGGGCCGCGTTAGGGCCCCAGTGCTTCAGCTCCCGCCGGAGGTTTTCGCGGGCCGCCTGCTCCCACTGCTCCTGCGCCCGGCTGGTCGCGTACAGGGTGGTGTCAGCCAGGCTCTGCAGGAAGGTCATCCGGCCGCGGGCGAAGTCCCGGTCGCCGATGTGCCCGTACTCCTCACGGATGCCGGTGGCGTACTCGTCGTACCGGTCGGCGGACAGGCTGAGGATGCGCAGGTCGGCGTCGCACAGCACCGCGCCGTTCGCGTCGTCCGGCTCGCAGTCGTGCTTGGCGGTCAGCCGGATCAGCCGGCCGATCTCCGTGACCTGGGCGGCCGCGACCCCGTAGGCGGACAGCTCGACCTCGGCCAGCTGGGCCGAGACCTCCTCGTTCTCGCCGGGGTCGGCCCGAGGGTCGTAGATCGCGTCGTGGAACCAGGCGGCCAGCCGGACCGTGTCGGCGTCGTCGGCCAGATCCGCGAGCTCGTCGATGGTCTCGAGCATCTCGGTCAGGTGCCGCTGGTCGTGATAGTGGCGATGTTGCTCTGCGTAACGGGCCAGCAGATCATCGCCCAGCGGCTGCGCGTCCGGCAGCAGGCGATTCCACTGGTCGCGCAGATCCATGATCGTGAGTCTCGCACCCGGAACCGGCCCGGACCGACCGATCCGGGGCTCCCGGCTAGGGTCGTGGCCAAAGCGATATCGGCTCGTCACCTGACCGGTGCGGTGGGTGGGGCCGCAGCAGAATGGAGAACGCGATGCGCTTCGGTCTGGTTGGCACCGGTCCTTGGGCCCGGGACACCCACGGACCCGGTCTGCGGGCCGCGGCCGGCGTCGAGCTCGTCGGTGTCTGGGGACGGGATCCGGGCCGGACGGAGGCATTGGCTACAGACCTTGGCGTGACGGGGTTCAGTGACTACGCAGAGTTACTCGAGGCGGTCGATGCGGTCACGTTCGCGGTCCCGCCGAAGGTCCAGGCGTCGATGGCGCTCGAGGCCGCTGCCGTGGGCAAGCATCTGCTGCTGGACAAGCCCGTCGCCGACTCGTACGACGACGCTCGGGCGCTGGCGGACGAGGCGGCCGACGAGGGGATCGCCTCGGTGGTCTTCTTCACCGCCCGGTACGCGCCGGAGAGCCGGACCTTCTTCGAGAAGGTGCAGGCGCAGGGTGGGTGGAAGGGCGGCTGGTCCCGGATGCTCGCCTCGCTCGATGCTCCGGACAACCCGTTCAGGGAGTCCGTGTGGCGTCGGGAGCAGCGCGGTGCGCTCTGGGACATCGGTCCGCACGCGCTGTCCAACCTGAGCGCGATGCTGGGGCCGATCGCGGAACTCCGCGCGGTGGGTGGCGAGGGGGACCTGGTGCACCTGGTGATCACCCATGAGTCGGGTGCGACCAGCACGGTGAGCCTGTCGCTGTCCGCGCCGCCGGCCGGGACCAACTTCGAGACCGGCATCTGGGGAGAGACCGGCACTGCGCTGCTGCCGCCGTGGGTGACCCCCGCGGTCGACTCGTTGCAGCTGGCGGCGCGGGAACTGGTCGAGGCCGCCGAGTCCGGCGAGTCCCACCCGGTCGATGTCGCCTTCGGCACCCGGATCGTCGAACTCCTGGCCTCCGCCGAGTCCCAACTCCAAGCGGCCCGCTGAGGCTCAACCCGCCGAGGTTCAGCGGAGGGCTACGACGCTGGTGTTGCCGGAGGTGAGGACGAGGTTGCCGACGGCGACGGCGTCGCGGCTGCAGGAGATGCCGGTGGGGAGCCGGACCTGGCGGAAGCCGGTCGCGCCGATCACGTTCGCCCAGCAGCCGTCCGAACCACGGGCCAGCGAGACCACCCGGGCGTCGGCGGTGACGGCGACCCGGGTGCGAGGGCTGACCGCCGCCGTCGTCTGCCAGACGGTCTGACCCGTGTCGGAGTCGATCGCCGTGACGATCGTCTGACGGTTCTCCCGCGTATCCGGACCGGGGCAGTCCACCACGACCAGGAGCTTCCCCGCCGCGTTGAGCAACGTGCGGCAGGCCCAGTTCCGCGGTACCGGCCAGCGCCATTTCGTGTCGCCCGTGCGCGGCTCGATCGCCAGCAGTGCGGCCGGTACGTCGGAGTCGCCGCCGGGCTCGGCCACGACGACCAGCCCGCCCACGACAACGGGCCGCCGGTACATGTCGCTGGGCGCCTTGGTCCACAGCTTCTTGCCGGTCTTCAGGTCCAGCCCGGTCATCTCGTCCGGCTCGTCACCGCAGCTGTGCCCGAGGAAGGCGACCACGGTGTCCGCGGTGGCCACTGCGCCGATGTCGGTGCAGCGACCGGGTTCGAACGTCCACCGGTCGTTGCCGTCCGGGTCGACGCCGCGCAGCTTGTCGGAGCCCCGGGCAACCTCCTCGCCGGTCAGCAGCGGATCGGCCTGCTGGATGGTGTGGTCGCGGGTCCCGCCCGGCCAGGCCGCCTTGCGCTCGCCGGTGTCCGCGTCGAGCAGCAGATAGCCGATGTCGGCGAACTCGGCCACGATGAACCGGCCGTTGGCGGTGGCGACGATGTTCGGCTTCTCGTCCGAGTCGGACCTGCTGTAGCGCCAGCGGAGCTCGCCGGTCGCCGCGTCGAGCATCTCCACCACACCGGTCTGCCGCGGGATGGCGATGCCGTACTTCGTCCCGATCGCCTCCTCGGCGCCGGCACCGGTCAAGGCACGGCTGACCCAGGCCACATTGCCGTCCAGCACCGAGCTGGGTGAACTACCGGCCGGGCGGTGAGAGCCTTCCACTCGCTCGTTGGAGCCGAGCACATAGCTCCGCGCCAGCGGCTGCACGATCAGCAGGAGGATCAGCGCGATCACTCCCGGTACGGCGAGCCAGGCCAACTGCTGGCCGAGGTTCCTCGACGGCATGAACCGGGCGACCCTCGTGCGCAGCAGCGACGCCACCAGAGCCGAGGTGCCGGCCACTAGAAGCAGGATGAGCGCAGAGATCACCAGTGGCACCCGCAGCCCGACGCCCAGCGCGGGGTTTGTCACGGGCACCTGCGCCCAGGCGACGAGGAGCCCAGTCACTGCGACGGCGACCACGGCCCCGGAGATCAGCCTGGCTCGCTGGGTGTCGCTACGGGCACAGCGGAACAGCACCGGCGCGCTGAAGAACGCGAACACCGCCAGGAGGACTGTCGGCCAACCGGACTCAGGCTCGACCGTCGGAATCTGCCACGACGCACCTGCTGCCGCTATAGAGACGACGGCGGCCGCGATCGCGCTGAAGGTCGCAGTGGCCGCCAGTGCCGCCTGCTGCCACCCGCGCCAAGGTGCTGGGAGTTCGCTGTCGAGTCCGGCGAGCTCCGTCTCCAGGTTGGCCCGAGCAGCCGGGCCGAGCCGCTGCCGGGCCAGTTGCGTCCTGTAGAGATGCCCCTCGAGCAGTTGGCGTACTTCGTCGTACCGGCGTTCCACCGCGGTGGTCCGGTCGCCCGCGTCCCGCCGTACTTCGGACGTGTGGGCCGCGTACCGCGCCGGGGCCGTGGCTAGGGTGGAGTTGACGGCGTCGAGCAGGACGTCGCCGTTCGCGTCGCGCCGGGGTGGCGCGTAGGAGTCGGGCGGGGGAGCCGCGAGCTCACCGGTCAACCGGACGAGCCGGGCCACCTCGGCGATACGGATCGGGTCGATCCCGTAGGAGGGCAAGGTCTGTTCGACCAGCCGTGCGGACGATTCGGCGTCTTCGGCCGGGCCGCCGCCAGGCTCGTGTACCGCCCGGTGGAACCACGCGGCCAGCCGGACCGAGGTCGGGTCGGTGCTGAGCTGGATGAGCGACTCGAGCGTGCTGAGCACGGTGTCGAGGTACTGGTCGCGGTAGGCGCGACGGTTCCGCCCGACGTACCTGGCGACCAGATCGTCCGCCAACGTCGCCGAGCCCGGGATCAGCTCGTTCCACCGTTCGCGCAGGGCCACCACCGCCACAGTCTGCCAGCCTGACCGCACGACCACCCCTCGATCACCCGACCGCAGCCTTGCGGTTGCCGAACAACCACGCCCTCGCAGGCGTGGTTCGGTGGAATGCGAGGCCTTCGCCATCTACGATGCGGATACGGAAACCATATTCAGGGAGAGGTGAAGTCGTGGCGCGTGCGATCGGCCGTGAGGCCGGGCCCGGGACGCAGAGTGTCGAGCGGGCGCTGTCGCTGCTGTCCGAGTTCACCGAGGCCCATCCGCAGCGGCGTGTCTCCGAACTGGTGGAGGCGACCGGGCTGGGGCAGTCCACCGTCTCCCGGCTGGTCGGGGCGCTGGTGGCGCTGGGCTTCCTCGCCTACGACCAGCGCAGCGGCCTGTACGGGATCGGCCCGCGGGTGATCACCCTGGCGGGCATCGGGCTGAACGAGATGCCCGTCCACCAGCAGTCCCGCCAGGTCGCGCAGAACCTCGCAGCGGATCTGAACCTCGGCGCCAACGTGGCCGAGCGCCGCGGCGCCGAGATGTTCTACCTGTGCCACTTCGAGGGCCGCGCGGCCGGGCGGTCGTCCACGCTGGTCGGTCGGACCGGACCGCTGCACGCCACCGCGATCGGCAAGGCGCTGATCAGCGAGCTGCCGCGGTCGGAGTGGCAGGAACTGCTCGGCGACAACCTCGCGCGCTACACCCCGCACACCGTCACGGACCCCGACGAGCTGGAGCGGATGCTCGCCCAGATCCGCGAGCGGGGCTACTCGCTGGAGCTCGAGGAGCTCGCGTTCGGCCGGGCCTGCCTGGCCGCGCCGATCCGGGACCGGACGGGTGCGATCGTCGCCGCGCTGTCGGTGTCCGGGCCGCTGACCGCGATGGACCTGGCTACTCGCGAAGAGGCCCTGGCCAGGCAGGTCATCGAGCAGGCGGACCAGATCTCGTCGGGCCTGGGGTACCACGCGTCGGCCGCGGTGAGCTGACCCGCCGCACCACCAGTACCGCGGCCAGCGCCGCAGCGGCCGGGCCGAACACCAGAACCACGGGTACGACGTACCAAGAACCAACAGCAAGCGCGACCAGTACTACGGTCGCGGCGAGAGGTAGAGCCGGGCGCCGCCAGCTGAGGTGCAACGTCACCAGCCAGAGCTCCTTCACCGGGCGATCGCCGGCTGCCACCACAGCAGCCGGCAAGATCCACAGCGTGACCAGGTAGCCCAGGAACACCACCGACAAGGGAACAGCCCAGACGGTCTGCCTGGCGGCGGCGAGGTAGAACGCCAGCACCCACACGGTGGCCAGTGGCAGGCCGAGGACCAGTTGCCCACGACCCAGCCACTTCCGCCAGGCCGACCAGAAGCTGGGCCACGGCCTGACCTCGGACTCGTCCAGATAGGCCACCGTCAACCGATGAGCAGCGAGCGTCGCCGGTGCCAACCCGGCGACGACCAAGCCCGCGGCAACACCGAGAAGCCAGAGCAGCGTGATCACCGCCAAGCGCAGAGGCCAGTCGAGGAGTCGGTAAACAGGCGCGAGCCGGCCGGTCAGGTCCACTTCAGGCATCGCGCAGCCTGGCTTGGAGATCAGCGCGACCGGTTGCGGCCGGCGACATGACCGACAGGCCGCCGTCCACCGGCAGCACCACGCCGGTGATCCCGGAAGCCTTCGGACCAGCCAGGAACGCAACAGCGTCGGCAACCTCCCGCGCAAGGATCGTCCGGCCGATCGGGTAACCCGCGGCCGCGTCCGGGAGTTTCGTGCCACCGACCATGCCCGGCGCTACTGCGTTCACCCGGACCCCGCGGCCGCCGTACTCGACCGCGAGTTGCCGGACGAGCGCGTCGATCCCGCCCTTGGCCGCGGTGTAGGCGGCGGCCCAGGGAGCGGCGACCAGGGTGTTCACCGAGGACACCGCGACCACGGCGGCCGCGTCGCTCTCGAAGAGGTGTGGCAGGGCCGAGCGGACCGGGAAGAAGAAGGTGTCGAGCGTGTTGGACAGGGCGTCGAACCACTGCGCGTCCGTGGTCCGATGAGCGGGTTCGAGCGGCATCCGGCCGGCCGCGGTCACGAGTACGTCGAGCCCGCCGAAGTCGGCCACCACGTGCGAGACCACCTCGGCCGCTCCGTCGGGGTCGGAGCAGTCGGCGGTCAGCCGCAGGTCCAGCCCGTCGACCTTGTCGTCCTCCAGCGACGCCCCGGCGACCCGGCAGCCGTCCGCGGCCAGCGCGGCCACGATCGCCTGACCGATGGGCGTGGTGGCCCCGATCACCAGGGCGCGCCGCGTCACCGGATGCACGCCGCGCGCACGGCATCCTCGTTGACCTCGACCCCGAGCCCCGGCCCGGTCGGTACGGCGAAGCCGGGCATGCCCGGCTCCAACGGCGTCACCAGGACCTCGTTGACCGGGCCGAACAGCATCGGGTGGAACTCGTAGGCGAGCAGGTTCCCGACCGCCGCCGACGCGTGGATGCTCGCGGCCATGATGATCCCGAGCCCGGCCGAGTGGTGCGGCGCCAACGGGGTGAACCAGGTCTCGGCCACGGCCGCGAGATCCACCAGTTCGGTGATCCCGGTCCGGCCGGCGTCCGGCTGCAGGATCGAGGCGGCCCCTTCCAGCAGCCACGGCTTGAACTCCTGCCGATGCCGCAGGCTCTCCCCGATCGCCACCGGGGTGTCGATCCGCCGAGCCACTTCCGCATGACCCGCGACGTCTTCGAAGCCCACCGGCGCTTCCAGGAACCAGCCGCCCATGCTGTCGAGGCCCCGGCCGAGCCGAACCGCCTGGGCGACGTCGTACACGCCATGGATGTCGACGGCAACCAGCAGATCGTCGTGCACGTCGCGAAGGGCCTCGACCGTCGCCAGGTCGGCCCGTACTCCATGCCCCAGGCCGAGCTTGACCTGCCGGACGCCCTTGTCCACCCACTCCCGGGCGATGGCGACCCGCTCGCTGTCCTTCTTGCCGGGCAACCCGGACACGTACGTCGGTACGACGTCCCGCTGGGCTCCGCCGAGCAACTGGTGCACCGGCACCCCCGCGATCCGGCCGGCCAGGTCCCACAGCGCCACGTCGATCGCGGCGACGGCGTCACCTTGGTGTCCGCCAAGATGACCTCGCTCGCGCATCAGCGCACGCAGTGCGGTGACCAGCGGCCGGACCCGGGTCGGGTCGGCTCCCAGCAGCGCGGGCTTCAGTAGCAGCTCGATGATCTTGCCGGGGACCTCCGGCGCCACCGGTGCCAGGGCTTCACCCCAGCCGACCGAGCCGTCGTCCGCGGTCAGCTTGACCAGCAGAGTCTCCCGCCCGGAGGCGTAGATGCTCGGCCAGGGCGGCTTCGTCGTATATGTCCGCTCCGGCCCTTCGAGGACCAGCGGGAAAACCTCTACGTCAGTGATCGTTGGCATCAGCGGATCCCGGTCAGCGGAGTAGTGCCGGCAGGAAGGTCCAGCCGGTCGAGTATCGCAGCCAGTCCGGCCCGGGCTCGGGAGTCCAGCTCACGGGCCGGTACGCGCACGGCCGCGTGGTCGATCAGGCCGCGGCGGACCAGCACTTCTTTGTGCACGGCCCAGGCGATCCCGGACTGCAGCCCGTACACCAGCAGCGGCAGCAGCAGGTCGAACCTCGCCCGGGCATCGTCGTACCGGCCGGCTCGCCAGTCGGTGAACACCGGCGCCAGCAGGTCGGGGATCTCGCAGGCGGGCATCGTGCCGACCGCCCCGGCCGCGAGCTCGTCGAGCAGGAACTGGGCGTTCTGCCCACCGAGCACGACGAAGCCGGGCTCGTCGATGCGGTCCACCACAGCGGCGACCTTCGGAGCCGTCGGTGGCGCCTCGACCTTCACCGAGGTGACTCGGTCGATGGTGGCGAGCTCTGCGATCTGCTGCGGCGACATGGTCACCCCGGTCGCGCCGGGGGCGTCCTGCACCATCACCTCGGGTCCGACCGCGGCGACTGCGGCGTAGAACGACGGCAGCTGGGCAGGACTCGGCGGCACCATGAACGGCGGCAGCACCATCACCGCGTCGGCTCCTCCAGCGGCTGCCTCCCGGGCCTGTTCCACCGCCGTCACCGTCGAGGTAGCGGCGACGCCGACCACCAGCGGGACCTGTCCGGCCACCATTTCGGCGACCGCGTTCGTGACGAGCCGGCGCTCGGTCGCGGTCAGAGCGAAGGCCTCGCTGGCCATGCCGAGCACGGCGACACCGTCCACCCCGCTGGCCAGCTGGAACCCGGTCAGCCGGCGCAGGCTCGGCAGATCCAGACTGCCGTCGGGATGGAAGGGCGTGGCCAGGATCGGAACCAGGCCTTGCACGGTGGGGACCACAGGAAGCTCCTCGATGTTCAGCATTCGGCATCCGATGGGTGCTTGACGAGATCCATCATGTGCGTAAGGCTGCCACATAGTGGATGACGACGTCCATCATTCGAGGAGAGGAATGCAGGCTGTGAGTGCCGAGGCAGGGACGAACCAGAGCGTGGAGCGCGCCGCGGCCGTCCTGCGGGTGTTCACCGGTCCGGGCGCCCTGCGCGTCACGGAGGTCGCCAAGCTGGCAGGCCTGCGGCAGTCCACCGCCTCCCGCCTGCTGAGCACCCTTGAGCAGGCGGGTTTCGTCGAGCGCGACGCGGACGGGCAGTACCGTCTGGGCGCCGACCTGATCACCCTCGCCGGCGCCGCGCTGAACGGACATCCCGTGCACCACGCGGCCCGGCAACGCGCCCAGTCCCTGGCGGCGTCCACCGGGCTCGGCGCCAACGTCGCAGTACGGCGTGGAGATCACGCCTTCTACCTGTGCAACTTCGAAGGACACCTCGCACCGCGGTCGTTCGCGCTGACCGGCCGCCGCAACCCCCTGCACGCCACCGCACTCGGCAAGAGCCTGCTGCTCGGAGTCGAGGGCCGGCGCGACCTGCTGGGGGAGTTGGAGAGATACACCCCGCGCACCATCACCGACCACGACGTGCTGACCGCCGCGATCGAGCAGGTCGCCTGGCAGGGCTACTCGACCGAGACCGAGGAACTGTCCCTCGGCCGGTCCTGCCTGGCCGCACCCCTGCGCGACCGGACCGGCCGGGTCGTCGCCGCGCTGTCCCTGTCCGGGCCGTCGAGTGTCGTCGACCTTCCCGGCCGGGAGCACGAACTGTCCCGCCTCGTCGTCGAGACCGCGGACGCCATCAACTCACAGTTGGGCCACCACGGCCCGACCGACCGCCAGATCCCGGCGCCCCCGCGCCACGACCTCCGGAGCCGATCATGAAGATCCGCCCTGCTCTCACCGTGCTCACCTGCGCGGTGGCGCTCGCCCTGTCGGGGTGCAACCTCGTCGGAGGCAGCCCGGACTCGGGCAACGCCACCGACAAGGTCACCGTCACCGTCGCGCTGGTCCCCGACCCGCCCGGCGCCAGCCAGTTCTACCGCCAGCAGTTCGACGAGTTCGAGAAGGCCAACCCGGGCATCGCGGTCAAGGTGCTGGAGAACCCCTCGGACCAGCAGTTGAACGCGGTCGAGCTGATGTTCCAGCAGAACAACGCCCCTGACATCTTCCGCGCCCAGGACGACGGGATGGACCGGATGGCCGCCCGCGGCTGGGTCGCGCCGCTGGACGAGTTCGTCACGCCGGAGTTCCTGAAGCGGTTCCCGGAGGGCAGCATGGACCCGGCCACCTCCGGCCTGCACCGCGACGGCAAGCTGATGAGCCTGCCGCTGGTCTGGGGTCCGTGGTCGACGCTGCGGGTCTTCCTCTACAACGAGGACCTGCTGAAGAAGTCCGGCTTCTCGGCGCCGCCGAAGACCTGGTCCGAGCTCGAGCGGACGGCCACCAAGGTCACCGCCGACGGCAAGGGCAAGTACTTCGGCTACGCGCCGACCGCGGCCAAGGCCGTCGGCGTCGAGATGCTCGCCGACACCGCCGTCCCGTACTCCGTGCCTGCGGCCGGCATCGACTACCGGACCGGCAAGCCGGCCACCTCCAGCCCGGGCCTGGTCGAGGCCGTCGAGCTGAACCGGCGGATGCAGGCGGCGAAGGTGATGATGCCGGGCTGGGAGAGCTGGGACGGCAGCCGTGCGTTCAAGGAGTTCGCGGCCGGCCGGCTCGCGATGTACCCGACGCCGCCGTGGCACGTCGCCGAGGTCCGCAAGCTGGCGCCCGAGATCAAGATGGGCATCACCGGCCTGCCCGTGCCGGACGCGGGGCGCGGCGCCTACCTGCCGCTGACCAAGTCCTTCAGCCCGCTGTGGTCGATGTCGTCCAAGTCGGAGCACAAGGCCGAGAGCTGGAAGGTGATGGACTTCCTCTCCTCGGAGTCGTTCCACAGCGCCTACTACAAGAAGTTCGGCACGCTCACCGCCCTCGAGGGCGCCTGGAAGGCCGAGGCGGAGAAGAACCCGGACCAGGCCGCGATCCTGAAGGTGGCCGAGGAGACCATGCGGCGCGCGCCGAACCCGGCCCTGGCCAGCACCGGCGGCCGGGCGGTCACCGACGCGCTCGCGGCCAAGCCCGACCTGAAGCACACCGACGCCGCGTTCAGCTCGATCATCAAGAACCAGCCGTTCGCTCCGGTCGCGGCCAAGCTCGACAAGGACCTGCAGGCCTACCTGGACAAGACCTCGGCCGACCTGAAGGCGAAGGGCAAGGAGGGCTCGGCCAAGGACCTCACCTTCGCCGGCTGGGATCCCCTCAAGGACTACACGCCGGGAGGCTGACCGCATGACGACGACCGTCGAGCGCCCGCTCGCGAAGGCCCCGGTCGCGGCCACCAGGTCGCGCCGGCCGGGGCGGTTCCGCAAGCACCTGTGGAGCTACCTGTTCCTGGTCCCGCTGGTGCTGCTGTTCGGTGGCTTCACCGTCTGGCCGATGATCGCCAGCTGGTGGTACGCGTTCTTCAACTGGGACGGGGTCGGCTCGCCGACCGACTGGGTCGGCCTGGCGAACTTCCGGGAGGTGCTCGGCGCCGACGCGTTCTGGCGGGCGTTCTGGCACTCGTTCGCGTTCTCGCTGGCGGCGATCTTCATCGAGATGCCGCTGGCCCTGGTGATGGCGATCCTGCTGAACAGCAGCTGGCTGCGCTTCCGCAATCTGTACCGGCTGGTGCTGTTCCTGCCGGTGGTCGCCACCACCGCTGTGATCGGGATCGTGATCGCCATCCTGCTCGACCCGGCCGGGGGGCTGGTGAACCGGATCCTGCTGGACACCGGCCTGGTCGATCAGCCGGTCAACTTCCTCGGCAGTACGTCGACCGCGCTGCCCACGCTGCTGTCGATCGACGTGTGGAAGGGCTTCGGCATCACCTTGATCTACTGGCTGGCCGCGCTGCAGACCGTGCCGAAGGATCTGCAGGAGGCCGCGGCGATCGACGGCGCGGGCTTCTGGCGGGCCCTGCGCTTCGTCACCCTGCCGGTCGTCACGCCGATCGCGATCGTGATCCTGCTGCTCGTGTTCCAGCGCAGCCTGAACACCTTCGACCTGGTCCGCGCGGTCACCGAGGGCGGGCCGGACTACGCGACCGATGTGGTTCCGACCTACATCTACCGGTACGCGTTCGACCCGTCGCTGCAGGCACCGCGGTACGGGTTCGCCTCGGCGGCGGGTGTCGTCTTCGGGTTGCTGACCCTGGTGGTCACGTTGCTGCAGGCACCTTTCCTGAAGCGCCGGCTGTCCGGAGGCAAGGCATGAGCGGGGGTGTGGGACTGCGCCTGAACCGGCGCCTGAACCGACGCCTGGTCAGGCGTAACGTCTGGCACCTGCTGCTGATCCCGCTGTGCCTGGTCTGGATCTATCCGTTCGTCTGGATGATCTCGGCCGCCTTCAAGACGCCGCGGGAGATGCTGATCGGCGGCCTGTCGCTGCTGCCCGACGAGGCGACGCTGGAGAACTTCCAGCGTGCCTGGACGACGGCGAAGTTCAGCACCTACACGGCGAACACCATCACGTTCTCGATCGCGGTCGTCGTCATGGTGCTGCTGGTGGCCTCGACCGCCGGCTACGCGCTGGCCAGGCCGGGGCTGCCGGGCAAGAAGGTGTTCGTCGGGGTGCTGATCGCCACGATGTTCATCCCGCACGGCTACACGATCATCCCGACCTTCATCGTGGTGAACGGCCTCGGGCTCGGCAACGGCCTGCTCGGTTCGGCGCTCGCGCAGGCGGGTCCCGCGCTCGTCGTACCGGTGCTGTTGTTCATGGGGTTCTTCAGCGGGATCCCGAAGGAGCTGGAGGAAGCCGCGCGGATGGACGGCGCGGGGTACCTGCGGACGTATTGGCGGGTGATGCTGCCGCTGGCGAAGCCGGTAATGGGCACGGTGGCGCTGATGAACTTCATCGGCGCCTGGAACGCCTTCTTCATCCCGCTGGTGTTCACCCTGGGCAACCCGGACCTGCGCACGCTCGGCGTCGGGATGTACGGGTTCTACGGCCAGGACACCACCGACTGGACCGGACTCGCGGCCGCGGCCTGTATCAGCGTGGTGCCGATCGTGGTGGTCTTCCTGTTCCTGCAACGGACCTTCGTCGAGGGGATCGCGGGTGCGGTCAAGAGCTGACCTGATCTCCACCTCCGCTTACGTGCAAGGGGAATCACCCCGGCTCGATCCCAGGACCGGTGAGCTGGTCTGGGTGGACATCGCGGCCGGCCGGGTGCATCGCGGCAGCCTCGCGGATGGCGTACTGACCGTGGCGCGAGACTACGAGATCGGCCGGCCGGTCGGGGTCGCGGTGCCGCTGGCCGAGGCTGGTGCCGGGTGGGCGATCGCTGTGAAGGAGGGGTTCGCGCACCTGGCGGAGGACGGCACGGTGACGCCGCTGGCCACCGGCCTGACGTCCGGGCGGGACCAGATGAACGACGGCGCCTGCCATCCGGACGGCAGCTTCTGGGCCGGCTCGCAGGCGCTCCCGCGGCAGCCGCACGCGGCGCTCTTCCGCTTGTCGCCGGACGGCTCGGTCGACACCAT
This sequence comes from Kribbella sp. VKM Ac-2568, assembly GCF_004345365.1. Lineage (GTDB taxonomy): Bacteria > Actinomycetota > Actinomycetes > Propionibacteriales > Kribbellaceae > Kribbella > Kribbella orskensis. The sequence continues at coordinate 183,655 of NZ_SLVF01000011.1, read as the reverse complement.
GCTGACCGGCCTGACCGTTGCCAACGGCATCGACTTCAGTCCGGACGGCCAGACGCTGTACTTCGTCGACACCCTGCCGCACCGCCGCCTCGAAGCCATCGACCTGTCCAAAGATACGCCGGGCGAGCGCCGCACGATCGTCGCGGTCGGCGGCGGGAATCCCGACGGGCTGGTGCTCGACGACGAAGGATGCATCTGGGTGGCGGTGTGGGATGCGAGCGAGGTCCGTCGGTACGCGCCGACGGGTGAGCTGCTGGCCACCGTCGAGCTGCCCGTACCGAGGCCGACCGCGGTCTGCTTCCAGGGCAGCAGCCTCGTGATCACGACTGCCTCGCTGGGGTTGACTGATCCGCCGCCTGGCAGTGGCGGGTTGTTCGCCGTCGACGCGGGAGTCACGGGCCCTGCGTCGAGGCCGTGGCGAGGCAGATGTGATGGGGTGGACGCATGAAGATCGAGGAGATCGACCTGGTGTCCCTGCCGGCCGCGGACGACTGGCCGGCGCTGGTGGCGGTAGTGCGGACCGAGGACGGCCTGACCGGGATCGGCGAGGTCGGCATGCGCGGCCGGGAGCGTGCGGCGGCCGGGCTGGTCGAGGATCTGCGCCCGCTGTTGGTCGGCGTCGATGCCACCCGGATCGAACGCATCTGGCAGCTCGGCTACCGCTCCGCCTTCTTCCCGTCCGACCGGCACCACGGGTCGGTGCTGGCCGGGATCGACATCGCCTTGTGGGACCTGCAGGGCCAGCGCCTCGGGGTACCGGTGCACGCGCTGCTCGGTGGGCGCTCGCGGGATTACGTGCCTGCTTATGCGCATGTACGCGGTGGGTCGATGGACGACGTACTCAACCATGCGTCCGAGCTGGCCGAGCAAGGGTGGCAACACCTGCGGCTGACGGCGTGGGATCCGGAGGAGCCCGAGTACAACGCTCGCCGGGCCGTTCGGTGGACCGTCGAGCTGATGCGGGAGTTGCGGGCCGGGCTGGGCGACGAGATCGAGTTGCTGCTCGACGTGCACACCCGGCTCGACCTGGCCGAGGCCGTCCAGCTGTGCCGTGAGCTCGAGCCGCTCCGCCCATTCTTCGTCGAGGACCCGCTGCGCGGCGAGCACCTCTCGGCGTACAAGTCGCTCCGCGGGCGGGTCGGCGTACCGATCGCGGCGGGGGAGCAGCTGTGTACGAAGTGGGAGTTCCGGCAGTTGGTCGAGGACGAGCTGATCGACCACGCCCGGATCGATCTCGGGCACACCGGCATCACCGAGGGCCGCAAGATCGCCGCCCTGTGCGAGACCCACCACGTCCAGCTCGCCCTGCACAACTCGATCGGCGCACTCTGCACGGCCGCGTCGACGCAGTTCAACACGGCGCTGCCGAACGTGAGCGTGCAGGAGCAGTGTCAGCGGGCGACGCCTCCGCTCGGCGCCTTCACCTCGACCATCCAGGCCGAGCCCGGCCGGCTGACCGCCACGGACGCACCAGGCCTGGGCATCACCGCCGACCTGTCCCAGGCGCTGCCTCCCGAGACGGCCGTCATCCCCCGGCTGCACCGGCCGGACGGCTCGGTCACCAACTGGTAGCGATCCATGGTGTAGATATCTCATCTGCACTATGGACATGAAACCCGCGCGGTCATATCGTCGGTTCACGCCCGAGACGTTGGGAGCCGTCTGATGACCGTCCGCCCTGTTCGATTCCTGGCCTCACTCGCACTCATCGCATCCACCCTCACCGTCTCCGCCGTGTTCGGCGTCGCGCCGGCCACGGCCGACCCGGCACCCGGCCCGAACCACGTCCCAGCCGGGTACCAGCTCGACTGGTCGGACGATTTCTCCGGCACGACGCTCGCCGCGAACGACTGGTACAAGCGCGAGGGCTCGAAGGCGATCTGCAAGAACGACCCGGACAACGTCACGGTCGGCGGCGGGGTCATGCACATCGCGCTGGAGAAGGAGGTGAACGGCGACACGGACTACACCTGTGGCGGCATCATCTCGACGAAGACCTTCGGCTACGGGTACTACGAGACGCGGGCGAGGTTGTGGGGCGACAAGGGCTTCCACTCTGCCTTCTGGCAGATGGGCCTGGCCGACTATGTGCCGGACGCCCCGTCGTACAAGGGTCCGTACAACAGGTTCAACGAGATCGACGGGTTCGAGATCGACTCGCACGCGCCGGGCACGGTCCAGCAGCACACGCACTGGACGGTGCCGCAGCACATCGGCAACCCGGGCGGAGTGTACGCCGGGCCGGACTCGTCGGACGGGTATCACACGTACGGCTACGAGTGGCTGCCGACAGAGATCCGCTTCTACGTCGACGGCGTCTTGAGCCGCACTCTCGCCTACCCGGGACCGCATGCCCTGCAGAACGTCTGGCTCACCACACTCGGATTCACCGAGCCCGTGACCGAGACGAACCTGCCGGGTGAGACGACATGGGACTACTTCCGCTACTACAAGCCGATGGACTCCGCCAGCGACGTTGCCTCTGGTGAAGTCCTTGTGGACAACGGAGATCCGGGCTACGCCGAGACCGGTACGTGGTCGGCGGCGGGGGATGCGTACGGCTATCAGGACAAGCTCACCCGGCGCGCGGCGACCACGGGTGCCTCCGCGACCTGGACACCTGCTCTGCCCGCGACGCAGTCCTACGAGGTCTACGCGTGGAACCCGGACTTCATCAGAACCGGCAGTACTGCGGCCCGCTACGCGATCACCCATGACGGCGGTACTACGAACGTCCTGGTGGATCAGACGAAGGCGGGTCAGCAGTGGATCGACCTCGGCTCCTACGTGATGACACCGGGAGCCGGCCGGAAGGTGCAACTCGTCAACAACGCGGGTGCGACCGGCACGCTGCGGGCGGACGCGGTGAAGTTCGTCCCTACGGTAGTGATCGACAACGGCAGCGCCGGGTATACCGAGGCCGGGCCGTGGACCAGTACCACCACGGTGAAGGGCTGGCAGGCGACGGACACTCGCTACTCGTCCACCTCGACCTCCACGGCTCGGTGGACTCCGCAGCTACCTTCGGCCGGGCCGTACGACGTCTACGCCTGGATCCCGGGGAACTCCCTGAACGTGACGACAGCGCAGTACGTCGTCACCAGCAGTGCGGGCGCCAGCGCGCCGGTGGATCCGGCGGAGTCGGTCGGTGTCGATCGGTGGGTGCGGCTAGGCAACTACCAGTTCGCGGCGGGTGGTGCGGGCTGGGTCGAGCTGAGCAAGCCGTCGGGGCATGAGGGTTATCTCCGCGCTGATGCGGTGAAGTTCGTCCCGGCGCCTGCCGCCGACACCGTGGCTCCGGTGACTCCGACGAATGTCACCAAGACCGTGGAGACCTTCCCGGCGACGGGCGACGCTGTACTCGACCTCCAGTGGACTCCGGTGACGGGCGCGGACGTGGTCGGGCATCACGTCTACCTCGATGGCCGGCGACAGACTGCCAACCCGGTACGCCGTGGGTCGTTCCAGCTGCACGAGCTGGCTGCCGGGCAGACGTACCAGTTGTCTGTCACGACGATCGACAGGTCCGGCAACGAGTCGCCGGCCTCAGCCCCGGTCGCAGTACAGGTCCCTGCTGATGGTCAGGCTCCTGCGACGCCTACTGGTCTGGTGGGGGAGGCTGCCAACGGCCAGGCGGTTCTGTACTGGAACCAGAGCCCTGAGCTGGATCTGCTCGGCTACAACATCTACGCCGACGGTGTGCTGATGAACACCGACGAGCCGGTCGGCAACATCGGCAACCCCGGGTTGGTTGCCCAGGGCATCCCCGTGCCGGACCTGGCGAACAATGTGGCGCACAACCTGCAGGTGAAGGCCGTAGACCTCAGCGGCAACGAATCGGCGCCGGCGACGGTCTCGGTGACGCCGCTGCCGATGGTGATCGTGGGAGTCGCGGACCCGGGCTACAGCGAGACTGGGGTCTGGGCACCGTCCAGTGTGCCGGGCTGGCTGACCTCGGGGACTCGCGCGGCCAACGGTGTCGGCAGGACCGCTGACTGGCGGCCGGACCTGCCTAGCGGCGGCCCGTACGACGTGTACGCGTGGGTGCCCAACCACGAGAACAGCACAGCGGCCGCGCACTACGTGGTCACCCATGCGACTGGCACTGCGAGCAAGGACCTCAGTCAGAAGACCGGTGGAATGCAGTGGATCCTGCTCGGCCGGTACCAGTTCGCCGCCGGTACAGCGGGGCACGTCACCGTCTCCAATCCGTCCTCCACCGGCTACCTCCGCACCAGCTACACCAAGTTCGTTCCGGTCAGCCCCTCCTGTCGGAGGGTGCTGGCAGGGTCGGCGCATGCGGAGTTCGGTGCGGAGGGTTCAGGATTTGGTGCGGGGGATTGTGGCGTTCGACGAGGTGGAGGCGGGGCATCGGGACGAGGCGTTGAGGTGGTTGGCGAGCACTGACGATGTGTTCCGGCGGGTGAAGCCGGCGACACCGAGTCCACATCTGGTGTCGTACGTGGTGGTGATCGATCCGGTGGATCGGAGCAGTCTGCTGGTGGATCACCTGAACGCGAAGTTGTGGCTGCCGCCGGGCGGCCACGTCGAGCCGGACGAGGATCCGGTGGACGCTGCCCGGCGGGAGGCATCCGAGGAGCTCGGAGTACACGCGGAGCTTGTGGATGCCTTGCCCGCTTTCATCACCGTCACCGAGACGGTCGGGGTTGATCACGGGCACATCGACGTGAGCTTGTGGTTCGTGGTGCACGGGCGGCGGGGGATGTCGTTGATGACTGATCCGGCCGAGTTCCGCGAGGCGCGGTGGTGGACGCCCGAGGAGGTCCGCGCGGCTGGTGCCGGGGTGTTCGACCCGCACTACCCGCGCTTTGTCGCGAAGCTCGCCGGCTAGCGGCGTCCGCGGTACTCGGGTCGCAGGCGCCGGGACTCGGGTCGTCAGCGTTGGGCGGCGAGGATGCCGGTCAGGAGGCCGGGGTAGAGGGTTTCGAGGTCCTCGCGGCGCAGGGTGCTGATGCGGCGAGTGCCTTCGGTGTGGGTGCTGAGGACGCCGGCTTCGCGCAGGGTGCGGAGGTGGTGGGCGCGGGTCGAGGCGGTGACCGGGAGCTCGATGTCACCGCACGCGATGCCCTCGGGTGCGTCGGCCAGCGCGCGGACGATCTGTAGCCGGACGGGTTCGCCCAGTGCCTGCAGGACCGTCTCGACGCGAATCTCCTCGCGGTCCGGTTGCGGCAGCGCCCTTGTGGTCATGGGTCCATAGTACGACGCCTGTCGAAGTTCGATGAAGATCGTAGTACGATCAACGTCGAACTAGTCGTCCACCCCGGAAGGTCCCTTGATGTCCGCACGCATCTACCTGCTGGCCGCGGGTGCTTTCGCCGTCGGCACCAGCGCGTACGTCGTGTCCGGCGTGCTGCCCGCCGTCAGCTCCGAGCTGCACGTCTCGCTGACGGCCGCGGGCCAGCTCGCCACCGCCTTCGCCCTCTCGTACGCCGTCGGCGCGCCGCTGTTGTCGACGCTCACGGGCCGCTGGGAGCGCCGTACCCTGCTGATCGCGGCGTTGCTGCTGGCCGCGCTGGGCAACGGCATCGCGGCCATCGCGACGAACTACCCTCCCCTCATCGTCGGCCGGATCGTGGCCGCGCTCGGCGCCGCGGCGTACACCCCGGCGGCGACATTGTTCGCGACCGGATTCCTGCCACCGGAGGAGCGAGGCCGAGCGGTCGCAGTGGTGTTCGGCGGACTGACCTTCGCCCTGGTGCTCGGCGTACCGGCGGGCAGCCTGCTCGGTGACAGCCTCGGGTACCGCGGCGTGTTCGCGCTGATCGCGGCCGTCTGCCTCGTGGTCGCTCTCGCGGTGCGGTCCGCGCTGCCGAAGGCGGCCGCGCCGGCCGCGGTGAGCTTGCGCGAGCGGTTCGCCGGACTGACCGACCGGCGCGTCCAGACCGTGCTGCTGATGACGGTCCTGGCCGTGCTCGCGACCATGAGCGTCTACATCTACGTAGTGCCGTTGCTCGCCGAGACCGCCCACCTGAAGGGTGGAACGGTCGGCATCCTGCTCCTCGTGTACGGCGTGGGCGCGGTGCTGGGCAACCTGGTCGGCGGCCGCGCGACGGACCGCTTCGGCAGCCTGCGCACGCTGACGGTGACGCTGATCGGCTTCACCGCGGTGATCGCCACCCTGACGCTGAGCGCGACCACTGTGGCCGGTGCCGCCATCGCGCTGTTCGTCTGGAGCCTGTTCACCTGGGCCTTCAACCCGCCGATCCAGAACCTCCTGCTGGAGCTGGGTGAGGGCGGCGGCCTCCTGCTGGCCATGAACGCCTCCGCGATCTACCTGGGCGCAGGGCTGTCCGCGGTAGCAGGCGGCGTGATCATCAAGCTGGTGGGCGTTCAGTTCCTCCCGCCGATTGCCGCAGCCCTCGGTCTGGTGGTGCTCGGCCTGCTGTACACCTTGCGCCGTGACCCGGCATTGCAGCAGGTCGAGCACCTCGAGCCGGTCGAAGCCGAGGAGTGCCTGGCCGCGGCGGTCGACTAACCAGCAGGCCTCCGACACCCCAGGTGCCGGCTGAACCGGTAGACCCCGGCTAGGGCAGACTTTCGGCCCATGCGTCTGCTGGCCGGCCTCCTGCTCCTGACCTGCTGGGCTCTTCCTCAGGTGGCGTCGGCGGATCCCTCGCCGACGCCCACCGAGGTCGAACAGAGCACAGTCACTCCCCTTGACGTAGTGGAGGGCTGGAAGAGCTCGCCTGTGTACGTCGAACCGTCGCAGCGCTCGCTGGTTCCGGAGCAGGAGGCCGCCCGGCTCGCTGAGAGGGTCAGTGGGCAGAACCAGGCCATCCGGATCGCTGTAGTACCAGCAGCCGCTCTCCGCTTGGGTGCGCAGGAAGACGCCGCTCGGGCCTTCGTCGACGAGGTGGTGGACCAGCAGAAAGCTGACGGGATCTACCTGGTGGTCTTCGGCGGAGCGATCACCTGGGGGAGCGCGGTGGGAGTCGACACACCCATCGCCGAGATCCTGACGGATGAGCTCGAGAAGCACAGCCGGTCGGATCCGGTCGGGCTGCTGGACGGCGTACTGAATGAACTGGCCGTCCCGGGCTCATCCGGCGGTACTCCGGGGTGGCTGTGGCCGCTGGTGATCGTGCTGATCGTCCTGGTGGGGTTGGGCTTCGGTCTGCGGTGGTGGAAGCGCCGCCCGGGCAACGACGAAGGGCCTGCGCTCTACCGGCCGTCGTACGACGTACTGCCGGATGAGGCGGACGCCCTCGAGGAACGGCAGAAGCTGGCCAGGGAGGACATGACGCGGTTCGGCGAGGAACTGGACACCGCCGACGTGCGTGTGGACGGCGTGAACACGGCAGCGGATGTGCAGGCCGCGCTCGACGCGTACACGGAGGCCGGCCGGGTGGTCGACGGCCAGCCGGATGACGCGCGGCTGCGGGAAGTGCGGGCCACGGTGGAGTACGGCCGCTGGAGGCTCGCCACGGCGCAGGCTCTCGTGGCCGGGACGCCTGTGCCGCCGAGGCGGGCCGCCTGCTTCTTCGATCCGGCGCACGGAACCTCGGCGAGGGACTGGATGTACACGCCTGCCGGTGGACGAGCGCGGGAGATTCCTGTCTGCACGTCGTGCCAGGCCCGGCTCTCGGGAGCAGCGCGATGAACCGTTGGACCGGACTGCTCGGCGCTGCCGCGGTGATCGCTGCCACGACATTGCCTGGCCTCGCCGCACAGGCAGCGACCCCGACGCCCACGCCAAGGCCGACCCCGAAGCCCAGCACCTCGAAACCAGTCTTCCGCTACACCCCACCCGACATCGAGGGCGATCGACGGAAGGCCCAGGCTGCCGCCGAGTCGTACCTGAACGACGTCGCCGCCAAGCTCGGCCAGACCGGTCTCTGGGTCGACCCCGACGTGAAGAAGCTGAGCAGCACCGAGACCGCCGAACTCGACAGACGGGCGAAGGCGGCCGTCGCGCCGCTGCGGATCGCGGTGATCCCGGCCGAGAAGATCGACACCGCGCCCGCCTCGATCTCGTCGTACACCAGGCTCGCCTGGGAGGGCGAGGAGATCGCCGACCAGTTGTACGACCGGGTCGGCGTCGAGGGCGTGTACGCCGTCCTCGTGGACGCCCGGTCCGAATCAGCCGGGCGCGGGTTCCACGCGGTACAGCGGGCGGACCACGGGCCGACGTACCACGTAGGTGACGGGGTGGACGACGCCGTCGACTGCTGTGCGCCGGACTACGAGGAGATGCTCACCAAGTTCATCGAGCGCGCCCAGGAGGTCGACAAGCCCTTCTACATCGACGCCGCCCCGTACGCCGGTGGCGTGGCCGGGGTAGCGGCCTTGTGGTGGGGCGGTACTGCGCTGGGTGCTCGCCGGGCGCGGCGGAAGGACGAGGAGAAGCACCTGGAGGTCTCGCGGCCGGTGCTCAACGAGGAGATCATCGCGCTGTCGCAGCAGGTGTCCGCGCTGCCGACCACGGCTGATCCCCAACAGTCCAAGCTGTCCAAGGACGTGCTCGACACGGTGGAGAAGGCGCGCCACCGGCTCGACGAGGCCAAGGGGGACGCCGACATCGAGGCTGTCGCCACGCTGCTCGGCTCGGCCCGCTACGGTATGGCCTGCCTGGATGCCTTGCGTGCGGGCAAGCCGATCCCCGAACCGACGCCACCGTGCTTCTTCGATCCGCGGCACGGCCCGAGCACCACGTCGACCAACTGGACGCCGGACGGTGGCAGGGAGCGGGGCGTTCAGGTCTGTGACGCCTGCGCCGCCCGAGTGGCCGCCAACGAGCAGCCGGACATGCGGATGGTGACGGTACGGAACCAGCCCCGGCCCTACTGGTCGCTGGGCGAGGAACTGGCCTCGTACATCGACGGCTACTGGTCCCAGGGCGATGGGCGCCGATGGTACTTCCCCGATGAGGACGCCCGTCGCGCTGGTGAGGCCATGCGTGCCCGCTGGCGGTCCCGCCGGCCGGGTGCTCGCTTCAGCCGCTGGAGCGGTGACGTCGGTACCTCGCTGGGCAACTGGTCCTCGTCCAGCGACGGCGGTGGCGGCGGGTGGAGCTCCGGCTCATCCCGCCGGCGCTCCTCCTCGTCCCGGACCCGCTCCAGCGGAGGCGGCTCCAGCCGCCGGTCTTCCCGGCGCTCTGGCGGCTCCCGCGGCTTCTGACCGACCGCGCGCCACCTGCAGCGGAGGACCTTCCGGGGCGGCGCGCGGTCGGGTCGGTCAGTGGGACTTGAGCCACTCGGCGTAGGTGGTCTCGGACAGCGTCGCGCCCTCGCCCGGGACCAGGCTGCGCTCCTCCAGCTCGGTGCCGAAGTAGGTGCCGTGCGGATCGACCTCGAGCTTGCGCGGGTCGTTGCTCAGGGCAAGGTGCTGCTGGATCAGGTCGCCGAACCGGAACTCCTCCGGCCCGCCGATCTCGGTCTTCCCGTTCAGCGGCGAGCCGACCGCGGTCCGGCCGACCGCCGCGGCGACGTCCTCGGCCGCCATCGGCTGGATCAGCGCGTCCGGCACCCGGATGACGCCGTCCTCGGTGGCCGAGTCGGCGATCCGGCCGACGAACTCGTAGAACTGCGTCGCCTCCACGATCGAGTACGGGATGGACGACTCGGCGATCAGCGCCTCCTGGGCGGCCTTCGCCTCCAGGTAGCCGCTGTCCGGCAGCCGCCCGGTGCCGACCACCGACAGCGCGACGTGGTGCCCGACGCCCGCCTCAGCCTCCGCCGCGATCAGGTTGCGGGTGGACGTCTCGAAGAACTCCATCACCGCCGCGGCCTCGAAGGACGGCGAGTTGGACACGTCGATGAGCACCGACGCGCCGGTCAGCACCTCGGCCAGGCCCTCGCCGGTCAGAGTGTTCACGCCGGTGTTGGGCGACGCCGGCACCGCCTCGTGGCCGTGCTCACCGAGCTTGGAGACGAGGTACGACCCGATCAGGCCGCTGCCGCCGATCACTACGATTTTCATGGGGGCCCCTTCGCTGCGTCCGGAGGCATCGGACGCCGCCCGGTCGTACAGCTAAGACAGGGCAGCACGCGGGGGTGTGACAGCGGTCAGCTTCGCCGGGTTCATCGCCCACTGGATCTGGTCGATCCCCTCGGCGGACGCGCTGACGGTGACCAGGGCGAAGGCCAGCCCGTCCCGGGCGATCAGCACCGCCGACCGGCCGTTCGCCTCCACCCAGGTGAGCGTCGTACCGACCCAGAAGCGCGAGGCGAAGGACGCCACGTACTTCGAGACCTGCGTCCGGCCCAGCACCGGGATCCGGCTGGCGCGGGCAACGCCGCCGCCGTCGGAGTAGCTGGCCACATCGGCCGCGAGCAGTTGCTCCAGCGAGGCGAGGTCACCCTGCTGTGCCGCGGCGAGGAACGCCTTCAGCAGGCGGCGCTGCTCGGCGGCGTCGACCGGCTCGCGCCGTTCGTCCGCGAGCCGCTTGCGGGACCGGCTGACCAGCTGCCGGACGTTCGCTTCCGAGAGCTGGACGATCTCGGCGATCTCGTCGTACGGGTAGCCGAAGGCCTCGCGCAGCACGTACGCCGCTCGCTGGGTCGGGGAGAGCTTCTCCAGCAGCAGGAGCACCGCCAGTTCGAGAGCCTCGCCGCGCTCCGCCCCGAGAGCCGGATCGGCACTGGTGTCCACCGGCTCGGGGAGCCACGGCCCGATGTAGGTCTCGCGGCGGACCCGGGCGCTCTGGGTCGCGTTGATCGCGAGCCGGGTCGTCACGGTGGCCAGGAAGGCCGCGGGCTCCTTCACCGTGCTGCGGTCGTACGCCTGCCACTTCAGCCAGACGTCCTGGATCAGGTCCTCGGCCTCGTGCACGCTGCCGAGCATCCGGTAGGCGATCCCGAAGAGTCGCGGTCGCACTTCGCCGAAGGTCGCGGCGGCGTCGTCGAGATCGGTGGTCACGAACTCCAGCCTACGGGCGGTCGCCGAGGACAGCCGGGAGGTCCTCGCTGTGCAAGACCGCCAGCGAGGTCACCGCACGGGTCAGGCAGACGTACAGCCGGCGCAGCCCGGTCCGCTCGTCGGCCTCGCCCGCGACGATCCCCGCGGGCTCCACCAGGACGACGTGGTCGAACTCGAGACCCTTCGCCAGACCGGCCGGTACGACGTCCACGTGCGCCTCGACATCATCCTCGTCACCGAGAACGGCGAAGCTGACTCCCTTGTCCTGCAAGGCCTTCCTGGTCTTGGTGACCAGCGCGTCCGGCACGATCAGCCCGATCGAGCCAGGCCGGTCGGAGACGGCCAGCACGGTCTCGACGGCAGCCACCAGGCTGTCCGGGACCTGCGTGATCGCCAGTTCACCGCGGGCCCGTCGTACGGCGGTCGGCGGGGTCAGGTGCGGCGCGATCAGCGGCAGCAGCCGGGCGGCGTACTCGATCACCTGGCCGGGTACGCGGAACCCGGCGGTCAGCTCCTCCGTGTGGGCACCGGTCTTGCCGAGGTGGCCGAGCGCCTCGTCCCAGGACGGCGTCGCCCACGGAGTGGTGCCCTGCGCGATGTCACCCAGCACGGTCATCGAGCCGGTCGAGCAGCGCCTGCCGACGGCCCGCAGCTGCATCGCCGAGAGGTCCTGCGCCTCGTCGAGCACGACGTGCCCGAGGCTGGGAGTGCGGTCGACCAGGTCGGCGACCTCGTCGATCAGGGTGGCATCGGCGACGGACCACTTCGCCGCGCCGGCCGACCGGGGCGCCTTCTCCCAGCGCAACAGGTCCTGTTCCTCGGGGGTGAGGATCCCGTCGGCGTGCTCGGCGAGCAACTCGGCGTCGGTGAACAACTGGAACACGAGCCTGGCCGGGTCGACCGCCGGCCACAGCGCCTCGGCGTACTGCTTGACCGGGCGGCTCCGGGCCACGGAGTCCTGGACGCGGTCGTCGGGGGAGTCGCCGGCGGCCTCCATCCGCAGGAGGACGGCATGGGCGAGCCGCTGTGGCAGCATCGCCCGGCCGGCGCCGTACCGGACCCCGCGAGTCCGCAGCTCGTTGACCAGCTCCTCCGCCTGGTACGCCGGTACGCGCCACCGGTGGGACCCCCGCGGGACCACCAGCGCCTCCTTCGGGAGTTGCACCTGCGACCAGACGGCGCGGCGGAGTACCTCGGCCATCCGGGCGTCGCCTTTGAGCACGTCCACCGCGGCCGTCCCGGGTCCGGCGATCTTCACCCGCGCCACCATCTCCTCGACGGTGGTCTGCTTCGCCTCGATCTCGCCGAGCGCGGGGAGCACGTCGCCGATGTAGCGCAGGAAGCTCGCGTTCGGGCCGACCACCAGGACCCCGGCCCGGCTGAGCTGGTCGCGGTACGCGTAGAGCAGGTACGCCGCGCGGTGCAGGCCGACCGCGGTCTTCCCGGTCCCGGGTGCTCCCTGGACGCAGATGGTGTCCTCGACCCCCGCCCGCACGATCACGTCCTGCTCCGGCTGGATCGTCGCCACGATGTCGCGCATCGGGCCGGAGCGCGGCCGCTCGATCTCCGCGTCCAGGATGTCGCTGTGCTCCTCGACCGCCCCGGCGCTGGTCAGGTCCTCGTCCTCGAAGGCGGTCATCTCGCCGTGCGTGAAGCCGAACCGGCGGCGCACCCCGACGCCCATCGGCTCGGTCCGGCTGGCCCGGTAGAACGGCACCGAGATCTCGGCCCGCCAGTCCACCACCAGCGGTTCGCCCGCGTCGTCGTTCACGTGCTGGCGGCCGATGTGGAACGTCTCGGGCGTCGGCTCCAGGTAGTCCAGCCGGCCGAAGAACAACGGTACGTCCGGGTCGTCCTCGAGCTCCTTCATCCGCCGCCAGATCGCCGCCTTGAGGAACTCCGTGTTCACCGGGTCCGCACTGGCGATCTCCAGCGACCCCGTCTTCTGCCGCATCACCGCGAGCGCGGCGCGCGACGTACGGAGGTAGTCCTTCTCGCTGGAGAGGATCGGATCGTCAGGGGGCATGACAGGACCTCCGCAATGCGGTCGACGGTCAGGGAAGCCCCGCCACGTTACTTGAGCGCCAGCTCCGGCGAAACCGAATTATCCCCGTCGCCGTCCCTGCCGCGGGACCGGCCGCGGACCTTGGCTCGCGGCGTGTCGCTGTGCAGCCCGGGCCGCAGCAGCAGCGGCAGGCTGATCGCGAGCAGGATCAGGACGACGATGCCGTCCAGCCAGTAGTGATTCGCCGTCACCACCACCACGCCGAACGTGATGATCGGGTGCAGCAGCCACAGCCATCGCCACTTGGTCCGGGTGATCAGGATCATCGACAGGGCGATCAGAGCTGCCCAGCCGACATGCAGGCTCGGCATCGCGGCGAACTGGTTCGCCACCCCGCTGGAGTTGTCCGGTCCGTACACCGACTGGCCGAACCGCAGGCCGGTGTCCACGAATCCGGGCATCATCCGCGGCGGTGCCAGCGGGAAGACCATGTGGCCGATCAGGGCGAGACCGGTCAGCGAGACCATCGTCCAGCGAACCGCGGGATAGGCCTTCGGGCGCCAGATGCTCAGCCAGAGCAGCACCGCGCCGGTCAGCGGCGCGTGCACCGAGGCGTAGTACAGGTTGGCACCCTCGATCACGTGCGGCACCTGGAGCGCCGCGTGCTGGATCGTCGCCTCGTCGGGCAGATGCATCCAGCGCTGGAACGACAACACCTCGCGGGCATGGTCGAATGCCGATCCCGTGTGCTTCCCGGCGAACTGCCGGCCCGCACTGTAGACACCGAAGAGGGTGGCGAGCAGGACTACTTCTCGTACCACCCTCCACACCACCGGCGCGGGCCTCGAGGAGGCCCGCCCCCTTTCCCCCGCCAGTTCCACCTGCTCCAGTGCGTGTGTCCCCATACCCCTCGACGGTACCGGTCGGAGCGTCAGGTTTGGCCCAGGCTGAACCCTGATGTTGCCCTGGGCAACCCCCGAACCACGCTTCGTGACCGGACCATCACCCCCCTCCGCGTGTCGGCGTAGAAACCCTCTTTGAACGCAACCCCCAAGCCGCGCTGGTCATTCCAGGATGGCTGTCAGATCACACCTGCGCGAGACTGTGCTGCCATGAAGCCATTCGGAGTACTGCTCGCAGCCGGCGCCGGGACACGGATGGGGCAGCCGAAGGCGCTGGTGCGCGATGCCGGCGGTGTGCCGTGGGTGGTGCGATCCGCCCGCGTACTGCGCTCGGGCGGGTGCGACACGATCGCCGTGGTCGTCGGAGCGGCGGCCGACGAGGTCTCGGCGCTGCTCGTGGGCGAGGACGTCGTGATCGTGCCGTCGCCCCAGTGGACGGTAGGAATGTCCGCCTCGCTGTGTGCGGGGCTGGACTGGGCCGCGACGACGGAGGCGGACGCCGCGCTCGTGCACCTGGTGGACATGCCGGACGTCGGACCGGACGTCGTACGGCGGGTCGTCGTGGCAGGCGGTCCCGGCGACGCGGCACTGGCACGAGCGGGATACCGGGGCAGGGCCGGGCACCCGGTGCTGATGGGGCGGGTGCACTGGGAGCAGGCGAAGGCGGCCGCCACGGGGGATCGCGGCGCCGGCTCCTACCTGAAGCGAGCCGGCTGCCCGCTGATCCCCTGCGAAGATCTTGCCTCAGGCAACGATCAGGACACCTGAGCGAACCTGCCACCGTCCGGCCCTGACGACGAGCCGGACCGCCAGCCCTGAGACCCCCCAAATCTCCCGGACTTTGCCTGCAGCCGATCCCTCAGGTGTGGGGAGGCCGGGTGGTCAGCTGGTGAAGAGGTTTTCGGCGTCGACGATGGTGTAGGCGTAGCCCTGTTCGGCGAGGAAGCGCTGGCGGTGGGCGGCGAACTCGGCGTCGACGGTGTCGCGGGCGACGATCGAGTAGAACCGGGCGGTGCGGCCGTCACCCTTGGGGCGCAGTACGCGGCCCAGACGCTGGGCCTCCTCCTGGCGGGAGCCGAAGGTGCCGGACACCTGGACGGCGACGGACGCCTCGGGCAGGTCGATGGAGAAGTTCGCGACCTTGCTGACGACGAGCATGTTGATCTCGCCGGTGCGGAACGCCTGGAACAGCCGCTGCCGCTCCTTGACCGTCGTCTCGCCCTTGATCACCGGGCACCCGAGCCGCTCACCGAGTTCGTCGAGCTGGTCGATGTACTGCCCGATCACCAGCATCGGCTCGCCCTTGTGGTGGTCGGCGATCTGCCGTACCAGCCTCGACTTGGCCGGGGTCGACGCGGCCAGCCGGTACCGGTCCTCGGGCTCGGCCGTCGCGTAGACGAACCGCTCGGTCTGCTCCAGGTCGACCCGGACCTCGATGCAGTCCGCCGGCGCGATCCAGCCCTGCGCCTCGATGTCCTTCCACGGCGCGTCGTACCGCTTCGGCCCGATCAGCGAGAACACGTCGCCCTCGCGCCCGTCCTCGCGGACCAGCGTCGCGGTCAGCCCGATCCGCCGCCGGGTCTGCAGATCCGCCGTCATCCGGAAGATCGGCGCCGGCAGCAGGTGCACCTCGTCGTACACGATCAGGCCCCAGTCGCGCGCGTCCAGCAGTTCGAGGTGCGTGTAGACGCCCTTCCGCCGCGTCGTCATCACCTGGTACGTCGCGATCGTGACCGGGCGGATCTCCTTGCGCGCGCCGGAGTATTCGCCGATCTCGTCCTCGGTCAGCGTGGTCCGCTTGAGCAGTTCGTCCTTCCACTGCCGCGCGGACACCGTGTTCGTCACCAGGATCAGCGTGGTCGCCGACGCCTGCGCCATCGCGGCCGCCCCGACGATCGTCTTGCCCGCGCCACACGGCAGCACCACGACACCGGAGCCGCCGTGCCAGAACGCGTCCGTGGCCTGCTGCTGGTACGGCCGGAGGTCCCAGCCGTCCTTGACCAGGTCGATCTGGTGCGCCTCGCCGTCGACGTACCCCGCGAGGTCCTCGGCCGGCCAGCCGATCTTCAGCAGCGTCTGCTTCAGGTGGCCACGCTCGGACGGGTGCACCAGCACGGTGTCGTCGTCGATCCGCGCCCCGATCATCGGCTTCACCTTGGCCGACCGGAGCACCTCCTCGAGCACCGGCCGGTCGGTCGTGACGAGCACCAGACCGTGCTGCGGGTGTTTCTCGAGCCTGAGTCGCCCGTAGCGGTCCAGCGTCTCCGCGATGTCGACCAGCAGCGAGTGCGGCACCGGGTACCGGCTGTAGCGGAGCAGTACGTCGATGACCTGCTCGGCGTCATGCCCAGCTGCCCGGGCGTTCCACAGCCCCAGCGGCGTCAGCCGGTACGTGTGCACGTGCTCCGGCGCCCGCTCCAACTCCGCGAACGGCGCGATGGCCTTCCGGCAGTCGGTGGCGTCCGGGTGAGCGGTCTCCAGCAGCAACGTCTTGTCGGACTGAACAATCAACGGACCGTCGGTCACCGCGAGATCTCCCGTCAGCAGCTACAGGCGAAGATCTCCGCCCGACCCTCCATTGTGCCCGCTCCCGCCAAACCACCGGTCTCCCGCCAGCTGTTGGCGCGCGGGGGCCGGCTGGTCGTCCCGACGGGACGTGCGCCGGAGGACCTCAGCGGGTTGGGATTACTTGTCGACTGGGCGGGCGGCGGCGATTCGGTGGAGGGCGTAGGTGCGGGGTTGGTCGGCGGCTTCGTCGTAGGCGGTCAGCCAGCCGTCGGCTACGCGGACGGGTTCGACGATGCGTTCGGCGGAGTTGCCGTTGTGGTCGACGTAGGAGATCCAGGTGCGGGTGTGTCCCTCGGCGGCTTCGCTGAGGATGCTGATGGTTTCGGCTGGGGCGGTAGTGTCGCCGGAGGTGTGTTCGGCCGGGCGTTCGGCGGCTACGCGATCGCCGGCGCGGACGCGTTCGATCACGGCCTGCACCTGGTCTTCGGTCAGCTCTACCGTGTTGTCGGCGAAGTCCCGGCTGGTACGGCGACGCGGTGGTTCGCCGCGGCGGTTGCCCGCGGTCGTCACGTGGACGACCCCGTCGAAGGTCTCCCCGAGCGGCGCCAGCCCGGCCTCGCGCAGCCGGCTCAGGACCTGGTCGGGCGGTGACGGCGACACCACCACGGTCGGCGCGAGTCGCCGGAAGCGGATGCCCGGCAGGTTCGTGCTCAGCAACCCGGTCAGCACGTTCTCGTCGTCACACCGCAGGTACGTCGACGCCGCCCCGATCCGCAGTACTCCGTGCCGGCGCGCGACGTCGTCGATCAGGTAGGTCAACGGCTGCGGGACCGGAGTACGCGAGTGCTCGGCCAGCCACTTGTGCAGCTGGTCGCTGGTCCGCCCGAGGTCGAAGGCACGGCGCACCGAACCCTCGCTGAAGCGGAACACCCCACCTCCACCGTGCGACTCCACGTCAGCCATCGCAGCCAGCTCATCCTGTACTGCGCGGACGAGCGGCCCGGGTGCCACCGCGGTCAGGTCGGCCTGCAGCAGCACCTCCGACACGGGCTCGGGGACCAGCGGCTGGATCGCGGCGGCTAGGTCGTCCGTGCTCGGCTCGTCCTTCAGGAGCACGTGCGCGTGGGACGCCAGAGCCCCGAGCCCGGTGAGGCCGAGCAGGGCGGCCTCAGTGATGGTCCACTCGACCAGATCGTCCCGGAACTGGCCGCCGCGGCGCGGGCGGTGCCACGCGACCCAGGTGACGACGGACTCGCTCGCGGGCGCGGTGCCCGGGTCTGCCTCGGACAGGGCGCGCAGGGTGAGCTGCCGGATCTCCGGAGCGAGCAGTCGCTCCAGATCCGGAGCCAGCGCGTTCACCAGTCGTTCGCGGGCAGCGGCAGTCGCGCCACCGCTGTCACGTCGACCGATCAGCCCGATCGCCCGCAGCCCGGTGAACCACGCGTTGACCAGTGCGGCCCACCGATGAGCGGTGTCCAGCTCCAGCCAGTCGTCATACGAACCAGTGGGCAGCCACAGCTCGGTCGTCCCTACCTCGACAGCCGCAACCAGCCCAGCGGAGTACGCGATCTCCAGTACGGCGGCGGCCGCCGGCTCGTCGGCGCCGATCTTCGTGGCGAGGCTGCGGAGCTCCCGTACGCCGATGCCACCAGTACGCAGTACCGGCGGTGGATCCGTCCCCAGCTGCTCCAGTGCGCGGTCAACCTGGCGCACGAGGTCCAGCGCGGCGCCGGCGGCGGCACGGTCGGCAATGGACGCCGACACCTGCTTGCCATCGAGCGGAGGCGGTGTCGGCCGAGTGGACGCCAGTACCCGCCCACCGCGAAGGTGCAGCCCGATCTGCCGCGGCAGGACGACAGTGCTCGGATCCTTCGGTACTACGAGCCCGCGCGCGAGCAGTTTCTCCACCGGCGTACGAGCGGAGGCGATCGTCACCGGACGCTCGGCCTTCTCGACAGAGCCGGTCGGCGGTCCCCAGGTGAGCTTGGCGAGAACCTCGCGAGCCTCCGGCCCGACGTCCTCGATCAGCTGGTCCAGGTCACCGAAGTGCCGGGTGGTGATCGGGCCGAGCCCGGCCGGTGTCGGCCCGAGCAGTTCGTGCACGGCCCGGATCGGGCGGAGGTCGTCCTCGTTGCCCCAGACCAGGGCAAGCGCCAGCAACTCGGCGATCCGAGGCTTGACCACCTCGACGGGCTGGTCGACACCTTTGGCCAGTGCGGCGAGGTCTACGGGTTCGGGTAGTGCGGACAGGGCTTCCAGCAGGTCGACGCCGAATTCGTCGAGCCTGTTGATGGCCCGGGCCGCGGAAGCGTTGGTGGTCGCACGGGCCGCCAGTTGGCCGGTGTCGGCCGGGATCGGTGTTGCCAGGTCTGGCCGGTGCCGGAGCAACTGGCCGAGGGCAGCGTCGTCCCAGCTGCGCAGTGCCTCGGCGAGGGTGCGTGGGCGGGTCCGCTCGGAATTGCTCATCCCTCCAACGGTACGGCCCCCGCCCCAGTGCACACGACCGGCCGCCGAACTCTTGTCCCTGCAATGCGCTTTCCGGAGCGGCGGCCCGGGCCGTGGGACAGAGGAGCAGCTAGTCGGTGAGCTCCCGGGTGTCGCCCGGCTTCCAGCCCAGGTCGGCCAGGATCCGCTCGACCGTCTGCTCCAGCGTGCTGTACCGGTCGATGACTTCCTCGCCGATGCCGGACAGCACGTCGAGTTCCTGGTACCACGACCGCATTTCCTCGCTGCCGACGACGTTGGCCAGTTCGCGGGTGGAGTGCCGGGCCAGCGTCTCCTCGAAGGGGATGTCGAAGTAGTAGTGCCGGGTCAGCCCCCGGTGGTCGACGGTCAGGGTACGCAGCATCTCGCCGTAGCGGCCCGCGTCCAGGATCCCCTCCACGATCACGTCGTACCCGTGGTCGAGGGCGTAGCGGGCGCTCGCATCGATCAGACCGATGTTCGGCGAGCCCGGCCGATCCCTTTCCCACAAGAGGATCCGGCGGATCTGGTCCTGCTCGACCCAGGCCGTACGACGGCCGAGGCGTTCCCGCAGCAGCCGGGCGGTACTGCTCTTGCCAGAACCCGAGTTCCCCCGCAGGACGATGAGCTTCGACTCCGGAGTTCCACTGGCAGCCACCCGCAGGAGAATAGGCCTATTCGGGGGCAGGTTCGGCGGCGCCGACCGAGCCGATCCGGTGGAAGCCGACCCGCTCGTAGACGGCGGCAACGGCGTCGCTGTCGGCGGACAGCAGAACCAGGTCGATCCCGCTCGCGAAGGCATGCTCGGCCAGACAACTCGTCACCGCGGCAGCCAGTCCCTGCCTTCGCATCGCCGGCAACGTGGCCACTCCGACGATCTCGGTGGCGTCGCCGACCGGCTGGTGGCTCCCGCTCGCGAGCATCCCCCGGTGGTCGGAGGCGCCGGCGGTGATGGAGACCCCCGCCTGAGCCCGTTCGAGCAACGCGGCCGCGGTCTCGTCGGGGATCTCGGCGAGATTGGCATCACGGGCCTCCGTGCCCCCGTCGCCGATCGCGGTACCGGGAGTGCCGAAGCCCACCGAGGCGACGGCGCGGGCCTCCCGCAGTACGGACTCGACGGCGGGCAGGATCGCGCACTCGACAGCGGCGGTGACCAGCTTGAAGTCCGCCCGGTCGAGCACCAGCAAGGGGTGCTCGCGCACCTCGAGCCCGGCGCCCGCGGCGGCCGGACCGAGGGAGGGGCAGGTGTCGACGACCCACTCGAGGCTGAACGGCAGCCCGAGTTCGTCGTTGCGGGCCCGCACCTTCTCGATGTCGCCGGGCTGGATCGTGGCGCCCGAGCCGGGGATCGGGCGGGCGTAGTACGGCCAGATCGTGGTCGAGCGGAAGAGGGTGAACGGTCCCACCTGCTGCCCGGTCGCCCCCGACAACGGGGCCGCGTGCAGGTAGTCGTCGACTCTGGAAAGGATGCTCATCACTGGCAGTGAAGCAGCCGCCGTCGCACCCGACAACCGAATATGTCGAGATCCGGCGAGCGGCGCCGACGTCGTCTGTGCAGGGGCGCGCGCCTCTGCGGGAGGAGGACGGACATGCTGACAGTGAGGTCTGCGGACGGGACACCGATCGCGTACGAGCGGTCGGGCAGCGGTGAGCCGGTGATCCTGGTCGGGGGAGCGCTCTGCGTCCGCGCGTCGACGGCGCCGCTGGGCGAGGCACTGGCACCCAACTTCACGGTCGTCTCGTACGACCGCCGCGGCCGGGGCGACAGCGGGGACAGAGACTCGTACGCCGTCGCTCGCGAGGTCGAGGATCTCGGCGCGCTGATCACGGCACTAGGCGGTACTGCGGCCGTGTACGGGCACTCGTCGGGCGCGGCGCTGGTGGTCGCGGCTGCGGCGAGTGGGCTGCCGATCACCAAGGTGGTCCTGCACGAGCCGCCGTACGGGGAGGACGACGAGGAGTCGAGGCGGGAGTCGGACGAGGCCGGCGCGACGGTGATCCGGCTGCTGGCGGAGAACCGGCGGGTAGAGGCGGTCGAGGCGTTCCTGACGATGGCCGGGATGCCGGCCGAGGACGCCTCGGGAATGGCGGGTGCGCCCGGGATGGCCGAGGTCGCCCACACGCTTGCCTACGACTTCGCGGTGATGGACAACGGGGCACCTGGCGGGGTGGTGCCGCTCGAGCTGCTCGGCAAGGTGACGCAGCCCGGTCTGGCCATCTGCGGATCCGTCAGCCCGCCCTTCATGACCGAGGCGGCCCGGAAGGTCGCGAAGGCGCTGCCTGGCGGTCGGCTGGTCGAGCTGGAAGGCCATCACCACGTGGTGCCGCCGGAGGTTCTCGCACCTGTGCTGGTGGAGTTCCTTGAGGCCTGAAACACGCGAAGCGGGCTGCACATCCCCCGCGCAGATGTGCAGCCCGATCAGGAGTTCAGTCGGCGAGGATCTCGATCGAGTCCACCCGGTCCGGGTAGAACGCGACGTGGTCCCGGATGTCGGCGACCGCGTCGTACGGGCTCTCGTAGGTCCAGACCGCGTTCACGGTCTTCTCGCCGCCCGGGATGACGCTGTAGTAGGACGCCTCGCCCTTGTACGGGCAGTAGCTTTCGTGGGCCGTGCGCTCGAGGGCCGTCATGTCGACGTCCTTGCGCGGGATGTACTGCACGGCCGGATAGCTGGCCTCCTGCAGCGACAGCGCGTCCCGGCTGTCCGCGATGACCTGGCCCGCGACCTTCACGACCACCCGGTCCGGGTTCTTCTCCACCGTGATCGGGTGGTCCGGACCCGGAATCTTGACCGGCTTGTCAGACATATCTCAGCTCCCAAGACGTGCGAGATCGACTCTTCACATCTCAACAACCGCGTCCGCCGGCAGCGCATTCCGGCCCGGCGGAAATCAGACCGGCGGAACTCAGCTCCCCGGTATCAGATCGGCAGCAGCTTCACGACGAGACAGGGGCCGCCGTCGAACGTGCCGCCGTCGATGCCCAGCGCCAGCCCGTCGGAGTACAGCAGCGGACCGGTCAGGTACGCCGGGTCGATGCCGAGCTGGTCCGCCACGATGCTGTGGCCGTGCACGATCCGCCGGCCGCCGAGGCGTTCCAGCAGCTCGGCCGCGATCACCGGGCCGGCCTCGCCGCGGAATGCGTACCGCGACGTCATCCGGCGCCACATCTCCCACCAGACGACGATGCTGTCGCTGTGCAGGTCGGACCGGGCGGCCTGGTTGATCTCCTCGATCGAGTCACCCCACTCGAGGTACTCCTCGGTGTCGGAGTGCATCAGCAGGTGGTCCGCGTCGAGCCCGAGCATCGGCCGGTCGATCAGCCAGGCGACGTCCTCTTCGGTGAGCAGTTCCTGGTCGCGGTCCTGGCCGCCGTTCAGCGCCCAGCTGCGTTCGAAGCTGCGGGAGGTGATCCCCTCGTGCGGCACGAAGGTGTCGCCGAACTTGCGCATCCCGAGCGCCAGGATCTCGTGGTTGCCCAGCAGCACGTGGACCTCGCCGGTGCCGTCGGCCGCCTGTTCGGCCAGCCGGCGCACCATCCGCAGTACTCCGATGCCGTCCGGGCCGCGGTCGAAGAAGTCGCCGAGGAACCATAGCCGGGCGTCCTCGCCGGACCAGTTGCCCTCGGCGTCGATCAGACCGGCCTCCTGCAGTGCCGCGGTCAGCTTCTCCGGATGACCGTGGACGTCACTGACCGCGTACGTCGCGGTCACGCGGGGGTCACCCGCGCAGCGTCAGTACGATCAGTACGACGTTGAGGGCCGTGACGGCGGTCGCTACCAGGCATGCGGTGAGAGTAGTCGGCCACTGGTTGACAAGGGCGCCCATGACACGCTTGGACGCCGTCAGCCGCACCAACGGCCACAAGACGCAGGGGATGCCGAAGCTCAGCACCACCTGCGAGACGACCAGCGCCCGGCTCGGGTCGATCCCGATCGCGAGGATCACCAGCGCGGGCAGCAGCGTGATCAGCCGGCGCACGGCGAGCGGGATGTGCCGCTTCCAGAAGCCTTCGAGGATCACCGAACCGGCGTACGTGCCGACCGAGGACGAGGCGAAGCCGGACGCCAGCAACGCGAGCGCGAACAGTAGAGCTGCCAGACCGCCGAGGCGGTCCCCGATCGCGGTGTGGGCGGCGTCGAGGGAGTCGGCGCCGGTGCCCTTGAGGGCGGCCGCGGCCAGCACGACCATCGAGAGGTTGACCGCGCCGGCCAGCGC
Source organism: Kribbella sp. VKM Ac-2568 (assembly GCF_004345365.1). Lineage (GTDB taxonomy): Bacteria > Actinomycetota > Actinomycetes > Propionibacteriales > Kribbellaceae > Kribbella > Kribbella orskensis. The sequence continues at coordinate 160,681 of NZ_SLVF01000011.1, read as the reverse complement.
CATCGCGACCGCCACGTCCATCCGGGTGGCGCGCAGTATCCGCTGCTTTCCTGAGGTGGAGCGGATGGACTTCCAGTGCCGGTCGGTGACCAGGGCACCGTGCAACCAGATGGCGTGCGGCATCACGGTCGCGCCGAGCATGCCGGCGGCAAGCACCAGCGACTCGGTGCCGTCCAGGCGCGGGACGAGACCGCTGACGATCCCGGAGCCGGACGGGTGCGACTGGACGGTGGAGACGACGAACCCGACCAGGACGACCGCGAGCAACCCGATGATGGCCGCCTCGAACGGGCGTTGACCGCGCTTCGACTGGTAGATCAGCAGGGCGAACGAGACCGCCCCGGTGATCACCCCGCCGAGCAGCAGCGGGATCCCGAACAGCAGGTTGAGGGCGATCGCGCCGCCGACCACCTCGGCCAGGTCGGTCGCGACGGCGACCAACTCGGCCTGCGCCCACAGCCCGGTCGAGGTGGAGCGACTGAAGTGGTCGCGGCACAGCTGCGGCAGCGTCCTACCGGTGGCGATGCTCGCCTTGGCGGCCAGGTATTGCACCAGCACTGCCATCAGGTTCGCGCCGACGACGACCCAGCAGAGCAGATAGCCGTACGTCGCCCCGGCCGCGATGTTGGTGGCGAAGTTGCCGGGGTCGACGTACGCGACGGCCGCCACGAAGGCAGGGCCGAGCAGCAGCAGACCCGAACGGTTCAGCTGACGACGCAACGGTGCCGGCGCATACATGGGAAGAGTGTGTACCAGGTGACGGACAGTTCAGCCTTCTGTCTGAAAATGAGACGACTCAGGTACCCGTCTTGGTGGTGCCCAGAACCTTGGTGGCCTTCGCGGCGGCGTCGATGGTCGGCTCCTCGATGTCGGCCGAGCTGTCGAAGGCCATGCTGAGTACCACGTCACCGAGACCGGCGAACACGAAGGTGATCTCGAAGCCCTCCAGCGGACCGCTCGTCGCGGCGAACCGCGCCGCCACCGGGCTGGTGCCCGCCTTGGGCGGAGCGACCTCGGTGACCGAGACCGGGGACGTCCCCGCGCCGGGGATGGTGATGGAGGCCTTGCGGCAGGACTCGATCGCCTTCCGGGTGGTGGCGAGCAGAGTCGCCGTGGCCGCCGGGGTGCCCATCGCGTCCAGCGACTCCTGGACGTACGGCCCTTCCTGGCCGCCGGAGAAGACCCGCATGGCCTCGGCCTTCGAGCCCGGCGCGGTCTTGGCGTTGAAGAGTCGGACCACGCTCGCGCACTTCGGGTCCTTGGACGTCAGCTTGGTGCCGTCGTCCTCCTCGTTCGGTTCGATCTGGAAGCCGGGCGGCAGATCGGCGAGGGCCAGCAGCGCCTTGGTCAGCTCGGCCGCGGTGCGCGGCTTGGCAACCGGAGCAGACGGGGTGCTCGCCGGCGTCGAAGGAGCCGGTGTCGAGCTGGGCGGCGGGGTCGACGAGGTGCTGGTGCTCGGAGCCGGCGAACCGGCGTCGTCCGAGTCGCCCGAGCAGGCGACGAGCACCAGCGCGAGCCCTGCGGCAAGAGCAGTAGAGAAGAGAGAACGCTTGTTCACCACGGGATGACCTCCTGGTCGGACAAAGGGGGTCGGTCGCCTACCAGACGGCCCCCGCTCACCCCGGCCATAGCGTAGAGGTGGGAAGGGGCAGCACCACCAGAGGCCCGCACGGACGGTGACCGAGGTCTCAGCCCTGGCTCTTGTCGCGCATACCTTCCAGCGTTGGGGTTCAGGCCCAGGACCAGCGGATTTCGAGGGAGATCTCGATGGTCTGCTCGCCGGGGGTCACTGATAGTTCGGGGGCGAAGCCGTCGCCGGCTTTGGCGGACTGGAGCATCATCTCGCGGATCGGCGCGTGGCCGTAGGTCTCGGAGACGGCGGCGATGGAGCCGATCGACTGGCCCGCCAGCGTGGCGAGCTGGTCCGCCTTCCTCCGGGCCTGCGCGAACGCGAGCTCGCGCGCCCGGTCCATCAGCGCCCGCTTGTCCTCCACGTCGAACTGCAGGTGGTCCAGCCCAAGGTTGTTGCCCGCGGCATCCACCGCCGCGTTCAGCAGCCGGCCGAACCCGGTCAGGTCCTTGGTCGTCACGATCATCGAGTGCGACGCGCGATAGCCCGCGACGGACATCGAGTCGGCGTACTGCGGATACACGTTCACCGAGCTGGTGTAGATGTCGGCCGCCGCGACACCTTGGGCGCGGAGCGCGGCGTTCACGGCGTCGGTCCGCTCGGCCACCTGCGCGACCGCGGCGGCCACGTCGGCGGCATCGTGCCCGACGCTGAGGTTGAGGCGGAGGACATCGGCCGGCGCGGTGGCCTGACCGGTCCCGGTGACGGTGATCCCAGAGTCCATGCCCGCCAGTCTGACAGCCGGCCACCTCTCACGCCGTACTTCGCCGCCCAGCGCGCCCCGAACCCTTCACCCAGTCACCGTTTCCTGGTCAGCTTGCGGAGGGCCTGGCGTCGTCTGGCCGGCGCAGGCTGATTGATCACCAGACCCAGGGAGAGTTTCGATGCGTAGCAAGACGTTGCTGGCGACCGTGATGGCGGGAGCGCTGCTGACCGGTCTGACCGTGGCCGGCGCCGACGCCACCGGCCGCGACGACCGAGTGGCCCAGGCTTTCGGAGCCACCACCCGCAGTACCGCGTGGTCGCAGGTGGCGCGGATCCCGTTGCGGTTCCCGACCTACCACCCGCAGGGGTTCGCGTTGGTGGGGGACCTGATCTTCCTGTCCAGCGTGGAGGTGCTCGAGGCGCCGGTGCCCTACCCGAAGCCGGTCGACGGGTACGACCGCAGTCCGGGCAGGGGAATCGGCCACCTCTTCGTGATGGACCGGCAGGGCAACCTGAAGAAGGACATCCTCGTCGGCGAGGGGACGGCGTACCACCCGGGTGGCATCGACTACGACGGGGAGAACGTGTGGGTCCCGGCCGCGGAGTACCGGCCGAACTCGCGGGCCATCGTCTACAAGGTGAACCCGAAGACCTACCAGGTCACCGAGCAGTTCCGGGTGAACGACCACGTCGGCGGGGTGGTCCGCGACCGGCGTACCGGGCTGGTGCACGGCGTCAGCTGGGGGTCGCGCACGCTGTTCGAGTGGACGGCTTCCGGCAAGCAGCTGGCGGCTGAGGCCAACCAGAGCCACCTGCTCGACTACCAGGACTGCGACTACGTCAGCCGGAGCAAGCAGCTGTGCGGTGGAGTCACCGGCCTGCCGACGGCGACCGGGGGCAGTTACGAGCTCGGCGGCCTGGCGCTGCTCGACCTGAAGGACCACAACCGGATCCTGCACGAGATCCCGTTCCCTGCCTTCTCCACAGCCGGGCACTCGGTCACCCGCAACCCGGTGGCGATGGAGGTCGACGGCAAGAAGCTGCGGCTCTTCACCGCTCCGGACGACGGCGAGGGAGCCACCGGCACCGAGCTGCTGATCTACGAGTCGCCGATCAGCTAGCGCGGGGCACTATCCGGGCAGGGATGGCGTGCTGGTGGCAGAGGGCCAGCAGGCCGGTGCCGTCGATCAGCTGCAACGGTTTGCCGTTGGCGAACTGGTAGCTGGACGGGCCAAAGCCGCTGGTGGTGACCAGGATGCCCTTGGTCGCCCCGGCGTCGAGCACGGTACCGAAGAGGTCCCGCACCGCGGAGGGTGGCACGGTGCGGGTGTAGAGCTTCGCCTGGACGACGAACTTGCCGCCCGTGATGGGCCTCGGGTCATAGGCCACGCAATCGATTCCACCGTCGTTGCCACGACGGAACACGCGGGTCTCGAGGCCCATCCGCGTCAGCAGGTTGTGCACCAGGTGCTCGAACTCGTCCGGGGTGAGCTCCAGCAGGTTGGGACGGAGGTCGATCTCGCTGAGTACGTCGACCGGCTCGATGGTGCGGGGATCCGCCAGGTCGAAGTCCAGCAGAGGTTCGACCGGCTGCAGCTCCTCCGGGTGCCGGGAGACCTCCGCGGCGAAGTAGTGCCGGACGCACGCGACCGGGTCGAGCTGGTCGAGCACCAGCGACTGGTACTGCTCGCGGGTCGCCCGCAGCGTGATGAGGCACGGCCGCACCGCGCGCCCGGTCGCCAGGTCCACCGACTCCACCATGCCGTTGAAGACCACCGTCTCGACCACGCCGTACCGGTCGTTGCCGAAGACCAGGTGCAAGGCCCGCAGCGCGAGCTGGGCCACGAGTTGCTGGTAGAGCAGCCGGATCTCCTTGTCCGGCCGCGGTACCGGGACCACCGAGTCCCTTTCCTTGTCATACCGGTACGCCGCTTCGGCCGGTACGACGCTCAGGTCCGGCAGGTCCCACTCCAGCGCCAGCAGGGTGGACTCCGGGACATACCCGGCCCTTCGACGGCGCGGGAAGTCGAGCGGCTCGGCGGCCCGATCGAGCGCCTTTTGGAAGTACCGGCTCACTGCTCGCCGGTCGCGGGACTCCACGGCGCGCTGGTACTCGTCGATCCGCGCGTGCTGCTCAGCGGCGGCGTCGTCGAGCCGGCGTTGCCGCTCCGCCTGGTCCCGGATGCCCCGGGCGACCCGGGTGCGGCGGGTCTCCTCGGTGGCCCGGTGCCGTTCGATCGCCTCGGCGAACCTGTCCTCGGCTTCCGTCAGCCGCCGGGCATACCGCCGTTCTCCGCCGAACCAGCGCACGACCGGCCTTGGACGAGGTGGCGCGAAGGCCGCCCACACCGGCCCCGGTCGCGGTACCAGATCCGCCTCCGGCACAGCCGGCGGCGCCCGGCGAGGTACGCGCTTCAACGCCTGCAGATCGGTGCTGCGCAGCTGGGTGGCGAGAGCGGCGGCCAGCATGCAGTGCCCGGACACGCTCGTCAACCGCAGCGGATCGCTGCGCCGCCTCCGCGGTGCGGCCAGGCGGACACTCGCTGCGGGCATGCCGTTCGGTCGACCAACCCATGCCTCACACCCCTCCCTACAAGCGTAACCACTCCACCACGCTCCGCGACCGCGCCACACCAGAGTTAGTCATGACATTGCTTGCCGTCCACACCAAGTTTCCCCGAACTCGAAGACTTGTTCGGATCCGATCATCCGGCCGGCGACGCGCGGAGCCCTCTTGTCGGGGTCGGCGGCGGGGGGTCACGATGGCGGGATGAGGCTGCCTTCTTATGCGTCCGGGGTTTCCGAGGTGCCGTTGTTGGGGGAGACGATCGGGGAGAACCTCAGACGGACGGTCGCGCAGTACGGGGACCGGGAGGCGCTGGTCGAGGTCGTGAGCGGGCGGCGGTGGACGTACGCCGAGTTCGGGGACGCGGTGGACACCTTCGCGCGCGGGTTGATGGCGCGCGGGATCGCCAAGGGGGACCGGGTCGGGATCTGGGCGCCGAACTGCGCCGAGTGGACGATCAGTCAGTACGCGGCCGCCGCGATCGGCGCGATCCTGGTGAACATCAACCCGGCCTACCGAACCCACGAGCTGGCCTACGCGCTGAACCAGTCGGGCGTGAAGGTGCTGATCTCCGCCACCGAGTTCAAGACGAGCGACTACCGCAAGATGGTCGACGAGGTCCGGCCGGACTGTGCCGCGCTCGAGGACGTCGTCTACATCGGTACGCCGGACTGGGACGCGGTGGTCGCCGCGGCGTCAGCCGTCAGCCAGGAGCAACTGGACGAGCGAGCGGGGCAGCTGAGCTTCGACGACGCGATCAACATCCAGTACACGTCCGGGACCACCGGGTTCCCGAAGGGCGCGACGCTCTCGCACCACAACATCCTGAACAACGGCTACTTCGTCACCGAGACGATCGGGTTCGGCCCGGACGACCGGCTCTGCATCCCGGTGCCCTTCTACCACTGCTTCGGCATGGTGATGGGGAACCTCGGCTGTACAACGCACGGCTCGTGCATGGTGATCCCGGCGCCGGCGTTCGACCCCGCGGCCACCTTGAAGGCGGTCCAGGACGAGCGCTGCACCGGGCTGTACGGAGTACCGACGATGTTCATCGCGGAGCTCGGCCTGCCCGACTTCGCGTCGTACGACCTGACGTCGCTCAGGACCGGCGTGATGGCCGGGTCGCCGTGTCCGATCGAGGTGATGAAGCGGTGCGTGGCGGACATGCACATGGCCGAGGTGGCGATCTGCTACGGCATGACCGAGACCTCGCCGGTGTCCACGCAGACCCGCCGCGACGACGACCTGGACCGCCGTACGTCGACCGTCGGCCGGGTGATGCCGCACGTCGAGGTGAAGCTGGTCGACCCGGCCACCGGGCTGGTCGTGCCGCGCGGTGAGACCGGCGAGCTGTGCACCCGCGGGTACTCGGTGATGCTCGGCTACTGGGACGAGCCGGAGAAGACCGCCGAGGCGATCGACCAGGCCCGCTGGATGCACACCGGGGACCTGGCGGTGATGCGCGAGGACGGCTATGTGAACATCGTCGGCCGGATCAAGGACATGGTGATCCGCGGCGGCGAGAACGTGTACCCGCGCGAGATCGAGGAGTTCCTCTACACCCATCCGGACATCGCCGACGTCCAGGTGATCGGCGTACCGGACGACAAGTACGGCGAGGAACTCTGCGCCTGGATCAAGCTCAAGGACGGCGCCGAACCCCTCGACGCCGCCGGCCTCAAGACCTTTGCCGCCGGCAAGCTCGCTCACTACAAGATCCCCCGCTACGTCCTCCTCGTCGACGACTTCCCGATGACGGTCACCGGCAAGATCCGCAAGGTGGAGATGCGCGAGAAGTCCCTGGACCTCCTCGGCCTCAGCTGACTTCGGGATGCGCCTTGACCAGGCGCTTGGGGGCTCGGGCGCGCCAGGAGTCGGTGATGATCTCGCGGACCTCGTCGGTGTCCAGTTGGTCGAGCCAGGCGAAAACGGCCGCGGGGAAGGCCTTCCAGAGCGAATAGGCCTCGGGGTTGCTCGCCGCCAGACCCGCTCGGTCTACGGCCCAGAACTGCAGGAGTTCCCGGCCTTCGTCCCAACGGAGCCGGGCGAACTGCCTACCGGCGACGTCGTACGCCGGCGAGCCCTCGTGCGCCTCACCGGGAGCAGCCTCCGGAAGGCTCAGCGCGATCCTGCCAACGTCATCCCAACTGGCCATCCGCAGAGTCCCTTCGCCGTCCCGGTCACTGTAGTGAGCGACCAGGAGGCGCTGCTTGATCGTTTTCGTGGCTAACCCGGCACCTTGTGCACCAGCTGAGCAGATCCCGGCGGCCCGGGCGCTCACCCGGTGCACAAGGTGGGACCTCGGACACCAAACCGGGACCTCGGACACGAAACAGCCTGTCCCCCAGTCCCCACAAGGTGTCCCAGGTCCCCACAACCGCGCCCACCACCGTCCAGCCATTCGCCCACGTCTGCGTCTCGGCCGCGGTAGCCGCCGAACTTCCGCAGACTGGGGGATCAAGGCAACGGTCATCCCGAACGGCGTCGACTCGTCCCGCTTCGCCGCCGCTCAGGCAGACCTCGAGCTCTACGACTTCTGGTGCTGACTGCGTTATCGGACCGCGGCCAGAGCCGCGGAGTCCTCGTCGCCGAAGACGTCCTCGAGTTTTTCGGGGGAGTAGTCGAGGTCGATGCCGGCCACGTCGGCGCCGACGGCGGATTCGATCGCACCGAGGCGGCGGGTGGCGCGGTCGCCGGCGTACGTCATCAGGGCGGTTGGGTCGATCTCCGGCGGGATCTCGGGCATGGTGTCCAGGGCCCACTGGATCTGGGTGAGGGCGTGCGGGAGCAGTTGCTCCATCGTGTCGGTGACGACCTTCCAGTTGGACTCGTCGGCGGCGATGTGGCGGCGGCAGGTGAAGGTGCCCCAGGCCATGTGGCGGCGTTCGTCGTCGCCGATCCGGCGGATGAGTTCCTGCATGCCGGGCAGTACGCCGCGGCCGGTGCAGAGCAGGTTCCACGCGTGGTAGCCGGTGAGGGCCAGGGTGCCTTCCACCACGTGGTTGTAGGTCACGGAGGCTCGTACTTGGTTCGCCGGGGACGGGTCGTCGGCGAGGGACTTCAGTGCGACGGGAAGAGCCTCGTAGAAGATCGCCCGGTAGCCGGGGTTGTTCTCGATGTACTGATGCAGATCCGCGGTGACGCCGATCGCGTCCAGCCACATCCGGAAGACCGCGGTGTGCTTGGCCTCCTCGAAGCAGAACTGGGTCAGGTACAGCTCGTCCCCGAACCGTCCCTCGCCGGCCATCGCCTGCAGGAAGGGCTGGATGTCCTCGGTGACCGCCTCCTCGCCGGCGATGAACTGCGCGCACAGCATCAACGCGGCCTCGCGCTCGTTGTCGGTGAAGGCCTGCCAGTCGCGGGCGTCCTGGCTGAAGTCGATGTCGCGCGGGTTCCAGAACTTGCGGTTGCCCTTGTCGAACAGCCGCAGCGGCAGCGCGTCCCAGTTGAGACCGCCGGCCCGCAGCGAGCTGAAACCCTGCCGGTGAAGAGGATTGGTCGTCGTCGTCATGCCTACCTCCGAGAACTCAGACTGTTTCTTCAGCTGTTGCTGAGAAAGGGACCCAGCACCCGTGCGACCTGCTCCGCGACGACGGCCGGAGCCGCGCCGGGGTTGACGATGTGACTCAGTACGACGCGCAGCGCGATGTCCACGCAGGTGGTCGCGTCGTCGGCCGGGACGTCCGGCCAGTGTTCGCGCACGTGCGCGTCGAGCCGTTGGTGGCTCAGCTCCAGCACCTGCTGCCCCCGTGTGGTCAGCAGCTGACTGGCCTGGTCGGATCCCGGCTGGCCGAGTGCGGCCTTGATCAGCGGGTTGTCGGACGCAAGATTCAGGGCCCGCTCGATGGCGGCCCGGAGACCCTCGATGGGGTCGGCGTGCTCGGCCAGCGCGGCGTTCACGTCGACCAGGAAGCGCTCGGTCTCGCGCGCGGCGACCGCCTGCAGCACACCCCACTTGTCGCCGAACTCGTTGTAGACGGTCTGCCGGGACACCCCGGTCCGCCGCCCGACCTCGGCCATCCGGAGCCCGTCGTACCCGCCGGCCACGATCGCGTCGTAGGCGGCATCGAGCAGTTCCTCCCGCAACCTGCGCTTGGTCCGATCGGCAAACGAGTCCATGCGGCTAAGGCTTTACATTTCTTTCCCAGATGTCAAGTGCACAGACAGAAGGATCGAAGATGTCAATCGCTGGCTGAGCGCGCTGGAAGTTGCCGGAGCAGGAAGAAGTAGGGTTGGGGACGTGTCAACCGCCGAGATCCAGCCGCCTTCCATGACCACCGACGTGCCGGAGCTTGTTGTCGGATTCGACCTCGATATGACGCTGATCGACTCGCGGCCGGGCATCGGGGCCGTCTGGGATCTGCTCGCGGCCGAGACCGGCGTACCGATCGACACCGACCTGGTGGTGAGCCGGCTCGGGCCGCCGCTGACCTGGGAGATGGCGAACTGGTTCCCCGAGGATCAGGTCGACGCGATGGTCGCGCGGTACCGCGAGCACTACCCGTCGCACGCGATCACCGGCAGTCTGCCGCTGCCTGGAGTGGCCGAGTCACTGGCCGCGATCCGGGCGCTGCGCGGACGCACGGTGGTGGTGTCGGCGAAGTACGCGCCGAGCGTGAAGCTGCACCTGGACCACCTCGGGCTGGACGTGGACGAGCCGATCGGCGATCTGCACGGCGCCGAGAAGGGCATCGCGCTGCGGGAGCACAAGGCGACCATCTATGTCGGCGACCACACTGCTGACATCGACGGCGCCCGCGCTGCCGGTGCCGTCGCGGTGAGCGTTGCCACCGGGCCGTTCACCGCGGACGAGCTGCGCGCCTACGGTGCGGACGTCGTACTGAACGACCTGACCGAGTTCCCCGCCTGGCTGGACGAGTATGTGCTCGAGCAGCGGCTGGAGGCGTTGATGGAGCGGCTGTCGGGCTACCAGAGCATGGTGGTCGCGTTCAGCGGTGGCGCGGACTCCGCATTCCTGCTGGCAGCGGCCGCGCGGGCGATCGGCCCGGCCAACGTGGTCGCGGCGACCGCCGTCAGCCCGAGCCTGCCGGTGGCCGAGCTGGAGCCCGCCGCACGGTTCGCCGACAGCGTCGGCGTTCGGCACGTCACCCCGCACACGCACGAGATGGATCGCGAGGGGTACCAGGCCAACGCGGGCGACCGGTGCTACTTCTGCAAGGCCGAACTGGTGGAGACGCTGCAGCCGATCGCCGACGAGTTCGGCATCGACGCGATCGCCACCGGGACGAACGCGGACGACGCGATCGCCGGGTTCCGGCCGGGCATCCGGGCCGCCTTCGAGCGTGGTGCGATCACCCCGCTCCGGGACGCTCGGCTGACCAAGGCGCAGATCCGCGAGGCCTCCCGCAGCTGGGGGCTGGAGACGTCCGACAAGCCGGCCGCCGCCTGCCTGTCCAGCCGGATCGCGTACGGCATCCGGATCACGCCGAACCTGCTGGTCCGGGTCGACCGCGCCGAGCAAGCTGTCCGTGACCACCTCACTCCGTACGGCGTACAGAACGTCCGGGTGCGGGACCTCGGCGAGTCGGCGAGCATCGAGATCGACGCCGGCCTACTCGGCACGGTCGACACCTCGGCACTGGTCGAGTTGGTCCGGGCCGAGGGGTTCGCCACGGCCGCCGTCGACCCCCGCGGCTTCCGCTCCGGCTCGATGAACGAGCGCCTCCCCGATCCCGAGCGCTACCGCTGAGCAGAGCCACTCGTCCAGGCGTCCGCTGGTGTGCCCGACGTACCGTGGAGAGTGAGCCGGGGCTCGCCGAGGGATACGAGAATCAGGGGTGCGGAATCGTTGCCTCATCAGGTAGTTTCCGACAGGCGCAGCCACCCCGGGTTCACGTACGCTGGGTAGCCGGCCCCGGGCAGCCTGTCCGGTACCCCTCCGTCCTGTTCCGACGATTGACACCGAAGAGGTTCCCGTGCCTGTAGGCAAGGTCAAGTGGTATGACTCCGAGAAGGGGTTCGGCTTCCTCAGCAAGGAGGAGGGCGGGGACGTCTATGTCCGGGCGGAGGCCCTGCCGGCCGGAGTGACCAACCTCAAGCCGGGCCAGAAGGTCGAGTTCGGGGTCGTCGAGGGCCGCAAGGGTGAGCAGGCGCTGCAGGTCCGGCTGATCGACCCGCCGCCCTCGGTGGCGAAGGCGATGCGGCCGAAGCCCGAGGAGATGGCGCTCGTCATCGAGGACCTGATCAAGCTGCTCGACAACATCGGCGAGGGCTACCGCCGCGGCCGCCACCCCGACAGCAAGGCCGCCCGTGGGGTGGCCACCGTGCTCCGAGGCGTCGCGGACAAGCTCGACATCTGACCCGACCCTGTACTTCGCTGCGCCCTGCCGCACGTTCCTGAGGACGTGCGGCAGGGCGCAGCCGCAGTACGGGCTGTGGTCAGGCGGTGCGGCGGGTGATCAGGGCCTGGATGCCGTCCAGAACCGTGTTCAGGCCGAAGGAGAAGTCGTCGGCGTCGTAGTCGACGTCGAAGTCCGAGGTCGGCCGGGCCGCCAGGTTGCCCGCGATGGCAGGGAAGCGCTCTGGGTCGGCCAGCAGCCTGAGCCGCCGGGCGTAGGTCAGGTTGGCCTCGCCGGCGTCCTCGGCCTTGGTTGCCATGTCCATGGTCAGCGCTCCGACCCCGCGGACGTAGATGTTCACCAGCAGCATCGCGGACAGGCTGTCCTGCGGGGTCAGGGGTGTGTCCTCGAACGCGCGCAGCCCGTTCTCCATCCACTCCAGCTGCAACGGTGACAGCGGCGGCTCGAACACGGGCACCTTGAGCGCCCAGGGGTGCCGCCGGATGGCGTCTCGGAACGTCATCGCCCAGGTGGTGATCCGCGCCCGCCAGTCCGCCCCGGGGTCCACCGGAGCCGGAGGCCCGAAGGCCTCCTCCAGCATCACGACGTACAGGTCGTCCTTGGAGTCGACGTACCGGTAGAGGGACATCGTGGTGCGGCCCAGCTCGGCCGCCACCTTGCTCATCGAGACCGCCCCGAGGCCGCCGGCGTCCGCGAGCCTGATCGCGGCGCGGGCGAGATCGCTGATGTGGAACGTCGGCTTCGGCCCCGGCCGCGCCGGTCCCTCGAGTCCCCACAACTGCTGCAGCACCCGCGGCAGGTCTTCCGCCGTCTCGCTCATCCCGTACTCCTCCCGATCCCGTGAACTCCCGGAATCTTATCTGTTTACATCATAGACAGATGCTTGCTATGGTCTGCGTATGGCGCACACAGTGTGCGACGTACACAGATCTATGGAGGGGTCATGAGCACTGCGGAGCTCGCCGGTCCGAAGGCCGGCCGGAAGGAATGGATCGCACTCGGCGTGCTCGCGCTGCCGCTGCTGCTGGTCTCGATGGACGTGTCGGTCTTGTACTTCGCGGTCCCGTTCATCAGCGCCGACCTCGGGGTGTCGGCGACCGAGCAGCTGTGGATCTTCGACATCTACGGCTTCGTGCTCGCGGGCCTGCTGATCACGATGGGCTCGCTGGGGGACCGGATCGGCCGGCGCCGGCTGCTGGTCTTCGGCGCGATCGCGTTCGGCCTCGCCTCGGTCGCGGCGGCGTACTCGCAGACTCCCGAGCAGTTGATCGCCGCTCGCGCGGTGCTCGGCATCGGTGGCGCGACCCTGATGCCGTCGACGCTGGCGCTGATCCGGAACATGTTCCACGACCCGGTCCAGCGCGGTAAGGCGATCGCGTTCTGGAGCGCGGTGATGATGGGCGGCATCTCGCTCGGCCCGGTGCTCAGCGGCGTCCTGCTGGAGCACTTCTGGTGGGGCTCGGTGTTCCTGATCAACACCCCGGCGATGCTCCTGCTGCTGGTCCTCGCGCCGGTGCTGCTGCCCGAGTTCAAGGCGACAGTGCGGGGACGCTTCGACCTGCTCAGTTCGTTCCTGTCTCTCGGTGCCGTGCTGCCGGCGATCTGGGGGATCAAGGAACTGGCCGCGCACGGTGTCGCCATGCTGCCGATCGTCAGCATCGTCGTCGGTCTCCTTGTCGGCCTGGCCTTCATCCAGCGGCAGCGCACCGCGGAGCACCCGATGATCGAGCTGCCGATGTTCCGCAACCGCGCCTTCAGCGGCGCCCTGGCCGCGAACACCATCGGCATGGTCGCGCTGGTCGGCAACGCGGTCTTCATGACGCAGTACCTGCAACTGGTCCTCGGGATGAGCCCGCTGAAGGCGGCCCTGTGGTCCTTGGTTCCGTCGGTCGTCGTGGGTGGCGCGGCACCGCTCGGTACTGCGCTGGCCCGGAAGGTCGACCGGGCGTACGTCCTGGGCGGCGGGTTCGTGGTCGCGGCGGCCGGGTTCGGCGTACTGACTCAGATGCAGGTCGAGTCGCGCCTCGTAGTACTGCTGGGTGGTGCGGGTCTGCTCGCCGCCGGGCTGGTGATGGTGATGGCGCTGGTGACCGAGGCCGTGGTCGGCTCGGTCGCACCGGAGCGGGCCGGCTCGGCGTCCGCGCTGATGGAGACCTGCAGCGAGTTCGGCGGAGCGCTGGGCATCGCGGTCCTGGGAAGCATCGGTACTGCGGCCTACCGGAGCGACCTGGACACGCACCTGCCGTCGGGCCTCCCCGCCGGCGCGGCCGCAGCCGCCCGCGAAGGTCTGGCCGGAGCCACCGCCACTGCCGCCCAACTCCCGGCCAACCTGGCCGACGCGCTGCTCACCACAGCCCGCCACTCCTTCAACCACAGCATGAACGTGGCCGCCCTGGTCGGCACCGTCCTCCTGGCCACCACCGCCGTCGCCGTGACCCTCGTCCTCCGCGGCACCTCGCACCCGACACCGGCCGTCGGCGAACCCACGGACCACGAGAGCGACGAGAGTGACGTCGCCGAGGGCAACAGGCTGGCCGCGGTGGAGGTGAACTGAGTCAGCCCTCAGTCAGCGCTGACTCAGGGCAGGGTCAGCGTGGGGGCCGGCGGGTCGAGCCGGCATCGGGGTCCGACCGGCGTCGCCGGAAGGGCCCCGACCTACGCTCGGAGGGCTCGTCGCTGGACGGCTGCTTGTTCTCGACTGTTTTGTCGGCGGCCCAGGGAGCCTCATCCTCGAGGGTCTCGTCTTCGTCCGGCTGACCGCTCCACCAGCGGCCGACCGCCTGTTCCTGCACTCCGCCGGTATCCCGGGGCTGCTGGTTGACGGTCGGGTCGGGGCGAGGCTTGGAGTCGTCGTCGTTCGGATTGAAGCGGAGCTCGACGGTGGGCTCGGTGTAGCGGGTGCGGGAGTCCGTTCGCGGGCGGTTGGCGCGGCGATCGGCGATCGACTCCGGGTCGCTGGTCAGGATCGTGCGAGTGGTGCCGGTCCGCGGCTCCGGCGGACCGCCCTTGCCCGTGGGCTTGCGGCCACCAGGACCACCTGAACCACCCGAGCCCGAGCCCTCAGGACCGCCCGAACCGCCAGGAGCACCGGAGCCCGGTCCGCCCGAACCGCCAGGGCCGCGCGAGGTGGGGGAGCCGGGACGGGGGCGGGGTGCGGGGATGGTGGGCTTGTAGCGGACGACCAGGACGACCACCAGGACGAGGATCGCGGCGAGGAAGCCGAAGCCGACGCGGGGCATCAGGGGGAGGAGGATGCCGCAGCCGCCGCCGAGCACCCAGGCCAGCTGCAGGACGGTCTCGGAGCGCGCGAACACCGACGTCCGGACCGACTCGGGCACGTCGCGCTGGATCATCGCGTCCAGCGACAGCTTGCCGAGGGAACTGCACAGCCCGGCGACCAGACCGAGCGTGATCAGCATCGGGAAGCCGTAGAACACCGCGACCCCGAGGGCCACCACCACGTCCGCGAGCAGCACGACCAGGACGACGGTCTCAGGTTTTCTTGCCCTGAGCAACGACCCGGCGATGGTCCCCAGGCTGTTGCCGATACCGGCGGCGGCGATCACCGCACCCGCGGCGACCACGCCGTCGATCCCGCTGATCGGCCGGTCCCGCAGCAGGAAGGCCAGATACATGGTGAGGAAGCCCGAGACGAACCGCAGTCCCAGGTTGCACCGGATCCCACGCGCCACCGCCGCGGTGATCGCCCGTCGCCGGGCTTCGCGTCCCGCAGTACCGGTCATCTCTTCGCCGGCAGGGGAGTCGACGCGGCTCGGCAGCCGGATCGCGAGGATCAGGCCGACCGTGTAGACGACCGCGGCCCAGCGCAGCGACCACTGCGGCCCGATCGCGGCGAAGGCAGCCGCGAGTCCGGCGCCGACGGTCGCGCCGGCCAGACCGGCCAGCGAGATCCGTGAGTTTGCCGTGACCAGGGTGACGTCCTTGGGCAGCAACCGCGGTACTGCGGAAGCGCGGGTGACCCCATAAGCCTTGGAGGCGACCAGACAGCCGAGCGCGGCCGGATACAACCAGGCAGAGCTCTCGTGGATCGACGCGGCAAGGCTCCAGACCAGGAAGCCGCGCAAGCCCAGCGTGGCCCCGATCGCCCAGCGACGCCCGTGCCGGAACCGGTCCAGGATCGGCCCGATCAGCGGCGCCATCAACGCGAACGGCGCCATCGTCAGGACCAGGAACAACGCGACCCGGTCACGAGCCTGCGAGCTCGGCACCGCGAAGAACACCGTCCCCGCGAGTGACACGGCGAAGGCGGTGTCGCCGGCCGCGTTCACCGCGCCCAGCTCGATCAACCGGGACAGACCTGATTCGCCCGCTCCCTGCGCGCCGGTGAGGCCGCGGATGCGACGCCCGGTCGCCTTGCCGAAGCGGCCGGTGACGTTCGCGGTCTTGCGCGACGCGGAGGCGAAGCCGGTGGCGCCGGTCTTGGACGCCTGGCCGACCTTCTTGCTCGCGCTGCCCAGCCGTTTGCTCGCCCTGCCCAGCCGCTCACCCGCCGTACTGCGCGGCTGCTCTGCGGGGTCCGGGCTTTCCATGTCACCATCCTGCCTTGCGGTGGGGACAGACCGCAGTGCGGACCGCGCGCGTTTCTCGTCACGGTGCCGTTCGGTTCGGAGCCGCGCCCGTGCGAGAATGACCGATTGTGACTCCCGTCAAGACTCCGGAACCGGTTCGCGCCAAGCCTGACGCCATCAGCGTCGCGGCGGTCGAGGCTGCCCGCGAGGCGGCGATCGAGGAAGCCGGCGCCGCCCAGGTCGGGGAACACCTCGGTCATCTGGTCGAGGGCGAGCGGCTCGTCACGCACTACTTCGCCTCGACCCACCCCGGTTACCGGGGCTGGCGCTGGGCCGTCACGGTGACCCGCGCCTCCCGCGCGAGGACCGTCACCGTCAACGAGGTCGTCATGCTGCCGGGCGACGAGGCGATCGTGGCGCCCGAGTGGGTGCCGTGGTCGGAGCGCGTCCAGCCGGGCGACCTGCGCCCGGGCGACCTGTTCCCCACGCTGCCGGACGACCCGCGGCTGGAGGCCGGATTCACCGACACCGGTGCGCCCGAGGATGTGCTCGAGGTCGTCGAGGAGCTCGGACTGGGTCGCGAGCGGGTGCTGTCACAGATCGGCCGGCAGGAAGCGGCCGACCTCTGGTACTCCGGTGAGTTCGGCCCGACGTCGCCGATCGCCCAGGCCGTTCCGTACAAGTGCTACACCTGCGGGTACTCGGTCCGCCTCGCGGACAGCCTCGGTCAGGCGTTCGCCGTCTGCACCAACGAGATGTCGCCCGGGTTCGGACGGAGCGTGTCGTTCGACTACGGCTGCGGAGCCCACTCGGACGTGGTGATCGACGCGCCGGACCACCCGTCGACCGAGCACGCCTTCGACACCACCGGGTACGACGAGCTCGCGATGGAGTCCACGCAGGCGGCCGACGACGAGGTACAGGAAGCCGACGCGGTCCAGGCGGAGGTCGAGGCGGCCGCCGAGCCCCCGTCGGACGACGAGGTGGAAGAAGTCGCCGCGGCCGTCGAGGAGTTGGCCTCCGGTGACAGCGACGCCGGGGACGCGGAGCAGGACGACGCGGAGCAGCGGACCGAGGGCTGAGTCAGTCCTCGGTGGGCGGGCGATGGCCCGCCTGAATGGCGGCCCAGCGGCGGCGGCAGTAGGCGAGGCCGATCCAGCCCAGCCCGAAGCCGGCCACGGTGACCCACAACCACCACTCGGTGCCGTTCTTCTTCAGGTCGTCGCGGAAGATCAGCAGGACCACGAACGCGATCGCCCAGGCGACGATGCCGGTGATCACCGACGGGATGCCGGACAGGTCGAGCGGCTTGACCTCGGCGTGCACCAGTTCGCCCCGGGCCAGCTGACTGGTCGGGTCGGTGCGCTTCTTCGAGGCCGGCGTCTCGTTCTGGTCTGCCACGCCTCCAGCTTAGTCCCCGCCGACGCCCAGCCGGGGGTCCGGTCAGAAGGCCGGCGACACTGGTTCGCGGAATCTCTCGCCACCCGGCGCCACGAACTGGCACCATTCCGACATGAGCTCGCCCCAAGCTGACACCGCCCGCTCCCGATCCAGCCTCGTCGACTCCTTCTTCAAGATCAGCGATCGTGGCTCGACCGTCGGCCGTGAGGTCCGCGGCGGCCTGGTCACCTTCTTCACGATGGCCTACATCGTGGTGCTGAACCCGCTGATCATCGGCACCGTCAAGGACGGCGCCGGCCAGTACATCGGCGGCGGCCTCGATCCCTCGGTGTCGATCGCCAAGGTCGCGGTCGGTACGGCGCTGGTCGCCGGGGTGGTCACCATCCTGATGGGGCTGGTGGCGAACTTCCCGCTGGCGCTGGCCGCCGGGCTCGGCCTGAACGCCTTCATCGCCTTCAGCGTCGCGGCCAAGATGACCTGGGCCGACGCGATGGGCCTGGTGGTGATCGAGGGCATCATCATCCTGATCCTGGTGCTGACCGGGTTCCGCAAGGCCGTCTTCGAGGCGGTGCCACGACAACTCAAGATCGCGATCAGCGTCGGCATCGGCCTGTTCATCGCGTTCATCGGGGTGGTCGACGCCGGCTTCGTCCGCCGGCCCGCGGCGCCGAGCGGACCGCCGGTGGAACTGGGGGTCGGCGGCAACCTGCGCGGCTGGCCGGTGCTCATCTTCGTGGTCGGCCTGGTCGTGATCATCACGCTCTACGCCCGCAAGGTGAAGGGCGCCATCCTGATCGGGATCCTGGCGGCCACCGTGCTGGCGATCGTGGTGGAGGCGATCTTCAAGATCGGCGCCCGGACCGCCGACAACCCGGCCGGCTGGGGCCTGAGCGTGCCGAAGGTGCCGGACGACTGGTTCTCCAAGCCGGACCTCGACCTGATCGGTGAGTTCAACCTGTTCGGCTCGTTCGAAGAGGTCGGCGTGATCGCTGCGGTGCTGCTGATCTTCACCCTGATGCTGGCCGACTTCTTCGACACGATGGGCACGATGACCGCGATCGGCGCGGAGGCCGGCCTGCTCGACAAGGACGGCACCCCGCCGAACACGCAGCGCATCCTGATCGTGGACAGCGTCGCGGCCGCCGCCGGTGGAGCCGCCTCGGTCTCCAGCAACACGTCGTACATCGAGTCCGCGTCCGGTGTCGGTGAAGGGGCGCGGACCGGGCTGGCGAGCGTCGTCACCGGGATCTGCTTCCTGCTCTCGATGGTGGTCGCGCCGTTGGTCACCCTGGTCCCGTACGAGGCGGCCACGCCGGCGCTGGTGCTGGTCGGGTTCCTGATGATGATGCAGGTCAAGGGCATCGACTTCGACGATTTCGAGATCGCGTTCCCGGCCTTCCTGACCATCATCCTGATGCCGTTCACCTATTCGATCTCGGCTGGGATCGGCGCCGGGTTCGTCTCCTACGTGCTGCTCAAGGTGGTCCTCGGCAAGGCCCGCGTGGTGCACCCGCTGATGTGGATCGTCTCCGCTCTCTTCGTCATCTACTTCGCGATCGGCCCGCTCGGCGACTGGCTCACCTGACGCTGTGTGACCGGCGGGGTGTTGGTTGGGTACCAAATCATCTCCGCTTGCCGTCCGGCTACCCACAGATCAGCGCCGGAGTTGGGATTGCTAGAATCACGGTCGTCCGGGCTCTCCGGCAGCCACGACCGATCCACTCTCTTGTCCGTCCAGAAGTGTCCGATCGCTGTCGTACTCTCACTTCCCTGATCACCGGTCCGGATAGGGAGCCCAGAGTCTCGGTTATGGATACGAACGAATTCCCTGCCCAGTCCGCACGGACCCGCCGCTTCACCCTCGGCCTGCCGCGCGATTTCACCTTGTCACCCGATGGAAACCGGGTGCTCTTCCTGCGCAGCCGCGGCGGCGAGGACCGCGGTAGTTGCCTCTGGCTCCAAGAAGCGGGTGAGGAGCGCCTGCTTGTCGCCCCCGAGCATCTCGGCGCCGACGGCCCGATCCCGGAGGCGGAGCGGATCCGCCAGGAACGCGCTCGCGAGAGCTCCGCCGGTGTGGTCGCCTACTCGGCCGATGCGGCGCTGAGCAAGGTTGCCTTCGCCGTCAACGGCCGCCTCTGGACCCTCGACCTTGCGCAGCCGGAGTCGCTCCGGCAGGTGGAGACCGCCGGGCCGGTGGTCGATCCGCGGCTGGACCCGACCGGCAGCCGCGTCGCCTATGTCACCGACGGGGCGGTGCACGTCCTGCGGCTTGCCGATGGCAACGAACTGCGACTGGCCGGGGACGAGGATCCCGAGGTCAACTGGGGTCTGGCCGAGCACGTCGCGTCGGAATCGATGGGTCGCTACCGCGGTCACTGGTGGTCGCCCGACGGCACCCGGCTGCTGGCCACAAGGGTCGACCTCACCCCGGTCCAGCGCTGGTGGATCGCGGACCCGGCGAACCCCGACCGGCCGCCGCGCCAGATCGCTTACCCGGCCGCGGGCACCCCGAACGCCCTGGTCACCCTGCACGCCTTCGACCTGGCCGGCGGATCCGTCGAGCTGACGTGGGACCACACGGCGTACGAGTATCTGGTCTCTGCGGCATGGGACGCTCACGGGCCGTTGCTCAGCGTGCAGTCGCGCGATCAGCGGACGCTGCGGGTCCTCGCGGCCGATCCGGACAACGGCGAGACCCGGCTGCTGCACGAGCAACTCGATCCCGCCTGGGTGGAGATCATCCCCGGGACACCGGCCCGCACCACCTCGGGCAGACTCGTCCACACCGCCGACGAGCCGGAGACCCGCCGACTCGTGATCGACGGCGAACCGGTGACGCCGGAAGGCCTGCAGATCCGTGCTGTGCTGGAGGTTTCCGGCGAGTCCGTCCTCTTCGAGGCGACGGACGAGCCGACCGAGCGCCACCTCTGGCTGTACGACGAGTCCGGGCTGCGCCAGTTGAGTGACGGTCCGGGTGCTCACACCGGCACCCGGGTCGACGGTGCGCTGGTGCTCTGGTCGAACACCGAGTCCGGCCGAGCGTTCGTCGTCCGCCGCGAAGGCCGTCCGGACGAGCTGATCACCTCGCACGCCGCGCAACCCTTGGTGACTCCGCGGATCACCTGGTTGAAGGCCGGGCCGCAGGAGTTCCGCACGGCCTTGCTCCTGCCGTCCTGGCACCGACCGGGCAACCCGCTGCCGGTGCTGATGGCGCCGTACGGCGGACCGGCGATGCAGATCGCGATGAAGGTGACCGGCGGCTGGTTCTGCACGGCGCAGTGGTACGCCGAGGCCGGGTTCGCCGTGGTCATCGCGGATGGCCGCGGTACGCCGGGGCGTGGACCCGCGTGGGAGAAGACGGTCCACCGGGACACCTTGACGGCTCCCCTCGAGGACCAGGTGGTGGCGTTGCACGCGGCCGCGGAGTACTGCCCTGACCTCGACCTGACCCGCGTCGGGATCACCGGCTGGAGCTACGGCGGCACCCTCGCCGCGACCGCGGTACTGCGGCGGCCGGACGTCTTTCACGCGGGGATCTGTGGCGCCGGGCCGAGCGATCAGCGGTTGTACGACACGCATTGGCGCGAGCGGTTCCTCGGCCATCCGGACGAGCACCCGGAGGACTACGACAGGTCGTCGCCGATCAATGACGCGGCGAAGCTCGAGCGGCCGTTGCTGCTGGTGCACGGCCTGGCCGACGACAACGTGGTGGCCGCCCACACCCTGAGGATGTCTGCGGCGCTGCTCGCGGCGGGACGTCCGCACCAGGTGCTCCCGCTGTCGGGTGCCACCCACAGACCTACCGAGCCTGCCGCGGTAGCAGGTCTGATGCGGTTCGAACTGCAGTTCCTGAAGGACTCGCTGAAGGTCTGACCTGCTGAGGCCCGCGCCCCTTGCTCAGGGGCGCGGGCTGTCCGCAGGCAGCAGGCGGGCGCGCAGGTCGAGGTACTCCTTGCGGGCGGTGAAGAGGTCCCGGAGTTCGGCGGTGACGTTGTCGAGGAACTCGGTCCGGTACGTCGCGTCCGTCATCAGCGAGATCGAGTAGTACAGGCCGGTGAAGTTCGCGATGCCGACGGCGACCTTGACCAGGGCGGCGCTGATCAGCAGCGGATGCCCGAGCAGATCGAACTCGTACGACCAGGCGCCCGGGCTGACACCCCACTGGTCGTAGATGTGCCGGCTGATCGCGAGCACGCCGAACCCGACGAAGAACAGGCCGACGCCCGTGCTGACCACGAGCACCTGCATCCACTGCCGGACCACCAGGCTGATGCTGAGGTTCAGTCGCTGGATCCGGCGCAGCGGGGGACCCGAGCCGGCGTCCTGCTCGATCCTGTCCAGCTCCTTCGGCAGCCGCAGCATCAGGAAGAGGTCGCTGAGCAGGGCGAAGGCGAGCGCGAAGAAGACGATGAAGGCGACCGGCATGCCGGCAAACACCTGCCACATCTCGGTGTTCACGAACAGCACCAGGGAGAACACCAGCAGCAGTGGCAGCGCGCGGACCAGGCTGGCCACCGAGCTCGCCAGTTCGGCGCCGAGCCGGTGCAGGCCCCAGAACGTCGTACCGATCAGGCCGTAGCCGACCACGGCGTAGATCAGGCCGACGAGCAGAAGGTTGCCGAGGGCCACTCCGAGGAACTGCCGCACCTGGCCCTCGGAGGCGAGCGGGAGCAGCGCCGGGAGCAGCACGAAGACGGCGAGCTCGGCGATGCCGAAGCGGGTCGGGAAGGACCAGAACGGCCGGCCGCGGAGCCGGTTGAGCACGCCGAAGCCGCCGATCAGGAACGCCAGACCGGCCAGGGCGGCGAGCAGGTTCTGCCAGAGCGGCCACTCGAGCGAGGTGGCGCCGAGCATCTCCAGGATGAAGACGAGCGCCAGCAGCGGGGTCGCCCGGCTGAAGATGTCGTGCGCCGGTGAGAAGTCCTCGATGAACAACGGCAGCCCCGCGCGCCGGAAGCGCTGCTCGTACCGGGCCAGCTCCGGTGGTGTCCCCATGCCAGCGAACCCTAGTCGCCGTCCAAGGGCATCGCCTGAGATCCAGGAGGATTCCGCGGCACCTGTCGACGCACGGCTGAGGAATCGACTGCGCGGTGGACAGCAGGTCGATGCGCCCGGCTCCGGACGACCGGAACGCGGCCTCCACCAGCAGCCGGGCGATCCCGCTCCGGCGGTGCTCGGCCGCGACCGCGAGGAAGGTCAGGTACCCATGGTGCCCGTCGGTGAGCAGGTGCACCGCACCCACGACCTTCCCGCGCCGTACCGCGATCGGGCCCAGCGCACCCGGCGCGGTGAACAGCCGCCGGACCGGTCGGTGTCCGAGAACGTCGGCCAGCCCTCCGCCCGCGCGAGCGCCGCCACCCCGTCGGCATGGTCCGGCTGGAACGGCACTACGTCGGTCTGGTCCATCCGGTCATCGTGCCGGAACCAGCGAGGTGCTGCCTCCAGATTTTTCCAGCGAAGGAACGTGAACAGCTCCCCGCGACCAGCGGGTGCCGGTGAACCGGCAGACACACCCCACGAGTATCCGGCCTGCACCGGCGCCAGGACGGGTCGTCCGGCCGGGAGCTATTGCAGACGAGTAGGGACATCTGTGCGGGCGACTTCGGACATCGACATCCCGGCCAGGCCTCGTCACCCCGCACGCAGGCTGCCGAAAAGCGTGTTGCAGAGTCGGAGTGTCCAACAACGCCGCACCGACCGTTTGCAGAACAGCCGCCGGCCCGTGTCGTCAACGACGACGCTGCGCCGGCGTCGGCCGTCGCCCTGACGTCCACCAACGAGTCGACCTCGACACTCGCCGCCTCGTCACCGATCAGAACAGCTGACCCCAAAGCGTCATCAGCCACCACATCTGCAACCCCATCGACTGCACGCGGCCGGGCCGGCCGTGTGCGCGAGCTTTCTCACGCCGGCGCATCCTCGAACGCGGCCGCGTCGATCGTCGCCTGGTCGGTCTCGGCGATTTGCTGCAGAAGGGCGCGGGCTGTCTCGACCCGGGTCGCGTCGAAGAGGCTGAATACCCGACCGGTCACCGTGCCGATCCGGTCAGCGATGGACGCGTAGCGCTCGGCTCCTGCGGGCGTGAGGCTCAGCTGCTCGTCGCCATCCTCGATGAGTCCGTCGGCGGCGAGGCGCGCGAGCAGCGCATCCACGCTCGGGTCGTCGTACCCGCTGGTGAAGAGCAGTTCCTTGACGGTCGTCGTCGGAGTACCGCCGCGCAGGCCGAGGGCGTTGAGCGTGAACCACGCGCCGGGCTCGAGGTCCTCCTCGGTGAGGATCCGGATCAGAGGACCGCGCAGGTTGCGCTCAGCGAGGGCCATCGCAGTACCGAACGGGAGTCTCGGTGCGTTCACCGTCCTTCTCCTTTCTACAATGGACAGTTACCTGTCCACCGTAATCGAAAGACAGGAGACTGTCTATATGCCTGAGCGTCCCCAACCACTCATCGGGTTGCTGCTGCGCCTGGCGAACCAGCGCTGGTCCACCGAGATGGACGCCGAGCTCGACAAGCTCGGCGTCCGCGACCTCACCGCGGCACATGCGCGAGTGATCCCGTTCGTGCCGCCCGAGGGCGTCACCGTCCAGGCGCTCGCCGCAAAGGCCAACGTGCGCAAGCAGACCATGGCCCACAGCGTCGATCAGCTAGTCGCTGCCGGCCTGGTCGAGCGCCGTCCAGATCCCAACGACCGGCGCGCGTCGCGCGTCGTACTCACCGAGGCCGGGCTCGCGATCCGACCGATATCGCGCAAGGCCGGAGGCACTGTCGAGCGCGCCTGGGCCGACCAGCTCGGCGAGGACCGACTGGAGGCGCTCCGGGCGGCACTGATCGAATTGGTCGGGTACGAATCAGGGATCTAGACGCGATCGAACAGTCGGTCGAGTCCCATCCGCGCTCGACGTGCCGGCGGTGCTAGCTAATGGGTAGTTCGCGTGCCCGTGCGCGTTGATTGGCGCGGGCAGCAGTGAGCTCGGCGCCGCTGTGTTTGTTCTGGTCGAGATTCAGCGGGAGTACCAGGTTGTGAATAAGTCGGCTTTCCAGTAGCCAGGGCGTTGCGGTGGCGGCGCGGCACTCATGCGCATGATGAGCCATCCAGTCGGACACCACCGCTTCATCGTGGCCGAAGGCCATCCGTTGCCCGCTGCCAACTCTGCGCAGCTGAATGCCCAGTTCTTCGCTGAGCAACGAGCCCAGCGTCAACCTCAAGGTCGACCCATACGCGTTGCCCCGGAAGTGGTACCGGATGCGCGACCGCAGGGGGCGGCTACCCGCGCGACCGTCTTTGGGCGGTGCCTTCGGCGAGATCCCGACGTACAGCAAGGCGCCAGCGGCGGTGATGTGGCAGCCCTGTGTCGGGACA
Source organism: Kribbella sp. VKM Ac-2568 (assembly GCF_004345365.1). Classification (GTDB taxonomy): domain Bacteria; phylum Actinomycetota; class Actinomycetes; order Propionibacteriales; family Kribbellaceae; genus Kribbella; species Kribbella orskensis. Next base: position 136,169 of record NZ_SLVF01000011.1, on the reverse strand, counting down.
TGCGGCGGAGGCTGGTCGAAGTACCAGGCATAGACGCCAGAGATCGCGGGCACCGGGCACGGCCGCGTCAGCACGTCGTCGCAGGACAGCACCGCGGCCGGTGGACAACGATGGATCACCCAGAAGTGGCAGCACAGCCGGGCCTCGGCCGCCATACCCCGGTAACCCGTCACACCAGTCGTACGGCGTACGTCGATCCGGGTCGCCCGCGAGCAGCAGCCACCGGGACCAGTGCCTCCGGTCGTCGTTGACAGGGTCTGCCGGGGTTTCTAGCCTGATCGCACGGCTGATGCGGCCGGCCGCCTGCGCCCGGTGATCACGGGTTCGGTGAACGCATCGCTTCTCCTTCTGATCCGGTTCTCCGTGTGGCGGACGCATCAGCAACGCAGGCACTGGTCGGTGATGTCCGCCTGGAGGATCAGATGCGTACCTTCCGCGACGCCAAGACGATGGCGAAGACGCTGCGGGCCGAGTTGCTCGGGCGCAAGGAGACCGAGATCTCGCACAGCGAGGCGCTGGAGATCGTGTCCCGGCAGTTCGGGCACGACAACTGGAACGTGATGGCTGCCAAGACGGAGCAGTTGTCCGGAATCGACGGCGACGGTGGCAGCGGCGCCGGCGTCATCACCATCCCGGTGCTCCGGATCTTCGACGTCGAGCAGGCCAAGACCTTCTACGTCGACTTCCTCGGCTGCCGGCTCGACTTCGGCGGCCCGTCGGATGGCCAGGACGGCCCGTTCTACGGCCAGGTGACCCGCTCCGGCAGCACCTTCCACCTGACCGAGACTGGGTACGTCGCGTCGCCCGGCGCCACCATCGGGATCTGGACGGCCGGGCTGGACCGGTTGCACGACGAGCTGAACGAGAAGCGCACCAGGATGGACGTGTGGGGACCGGGCGTCTGGGTGCCCTGGCCCGAGGACGCCCCGTGGGCCCGGGTGATGACGATCAGCGACCCGTTCGGCAACAGCTTCCGCTTCATGGAACCCCACGACCTGAAGACCCAGCCGACCCCGCGCTGGTAACAACCGGTCCGTACCACCGCGCGCAGCCTCGCACCCCGGTCCACCCGGGGCGCGAGGCGGTTCGGGCGTGCCCGGGGGTGGGTGGAGTCACCGGTTGACTGCGTGCGGAATACGGCGGCAACTCATTTTCGTTAGCAAAGGTAATGAGTTAGGCTAAACACATGCCCGAAGTCGTAGCCCAGCAGGTGAAGAGTGACGTCGGGCTGGCCAGCGCCCTGAGATCGTCCACGCTGCGGCTGTCCCGGCAGATCCGCCGGCAGCGAGTGGACAGCCACGACCTCACCGCGAACCAGCTCGGCGTGCTCGGTGCACTCGGCAAGCACGACGCGATGACGATCGGCGAGCTGGCCACGCACGAGCAGGTCAAGCCGCCGTCGATGACGCGGATCGTGTCGAACATGGAGGAGGCGGGCCTGGTCGCCCGCCGCCCGCACGAGACCGACAAGCGCCAGATCGTGGTCGAGCTGACCGATGCCGCGCACCACCTGCTGCGCGCCAACCGGCGCCGCCGCGACGAGTGGCTGCAGACCAAGCTGAAGAAACTGACCCCCGAGGAGCGCGACATCCTGCGCAAGGCAGCACCTGTTCTCGAACGCCTGGCGGCCCCATGAGTCCGACCTTCCGCGCGTTCAAAGTCCGCAACTTCCGTCTCTACGCCACCGGCGCGATCATCTCGAACACCGGCACCTGGATGCAGCGGGTCGCCCAGGACTGGCTGGTCCTGGAGCTGACCCACTCCGGGACGGCGCTCGGCATCGTCACCGGCCTGCAGTTCCTGCCCGCCCTGCTGATCTCGCCGTACGCCGGCCTGATCGCCGACCGGTTCCCCAAGCGCCGGGTGCTGACCGTCACCCAGATGGCGATGGCAACCGTCGCCCTGGTCCTCGGCACCCTGGCCGTCACCGGACTGGTGCAGACGTGGCACGTCTACGCACTGGCCTTCGTGTTCGGCATCGGCACCGCCTTCGACGCGCCGACCCGGCAGTCGTTCGTGGTCGAGATGGTCGGCAAGGACGACCTGTCGAACGCGGTCGGCCTGAACTCGGCGTCCTTCAACGCGGCCCGGCTGATCGGCCCGGGGCTGGCCGGTTTGCTGATCGCCTGGATCGGGACCGGGCCGGTGATCATGATCAACGGCTTCAGCTACGCCGCGGTGATCCTGTCGCTGTACCTGATGCGCCCCGACGAGCTGCACACTCCGAAGATGGCCGGGCGCGAGAAGGGCATGATCCGCGACGGGATGCGCTACCTGTGGCGCCGGCCGGACCTGATGATGGTGCTCGTCGCGGTCTTCTTCGCCGGCACCTTCGGGCTGAACTTCCAGATGACGTCCGCGCTGATGGCGACCAGCGCGTTCCACAAGGGCGCGGGGGAGTACGGCATCCTCGGCTCGATCCTGGCGATCGGCTCGCTGGCGGGGGCGCTGCTCGCCGCCCGGCGGGTCCGGACCCGGGGCCGGCTGGTGATCGGGGCGGCGCTCGCCTTCGGCGCGATGGACATCGTCAGCGGTCTGATGCCGTCGTACCTGTCCTTCACAGCGGTGCTCCCGCTGGTCGGGTTCACCGCGCTGACCATGCTGACCGCGGCCAACGCGACCATGCAGCTCGGCATCGAGCCGACCATGCGTGGCCGGGTGATGGCGCTGTACATGACGGTTCTGATGGGCGGTACGCCGATCGGGTCGCCGTTCATCGGGTGGGTCGGCCAGGAGTTCGGCGCCCGGTGGTCGCTGATCGTCGGCGGCGGTCTCACCATGCTCGGCGTGACCGGTTCGGTGCTCTACTTCTCCCGTCGCCAGGGCCTCGCCATCCGCCCCCGCCTGCTGCCACGCCCCCGCCTGGAGATCCTTCCCCAGACCGAGCTCCTCGCCGACAAGGCAGCAGTGGACGTCGCCCCCCGGGTCGCCTGACCCCGCGTCCCCGCCACGGCGTGGCGACAAGGCCCAGGGGGCACGCCTGGTGCACAGGATGCGGCTCCGGGGCCACCGGCAGGCTGTCGCTGCCGGGTTGTTCGGCCACTGGCGCCTAACAAGCCGCCAGCCAGCGAACGACCCGCCAGCGGACCCCGATACGAGCCACGAGCGGCCGAACGACCCGCCAGTCGGCTAACAACCGGCCAGTGGTCGAACAACCCGCCGGTGCCAGCCCCTAAATCGGCACAACCACCACCTGCCAGGGCGAAATCCAGCCCCGGAAGGCACTTGTGTACCGACCGACAGTCCGTCAGGTGGGCCCGAGCCGCCTGATTGGCTTCGGCGGTCACAATGGGGTGTGACCCACTTTGACCTGGTAGTGGTCGGGACCGGCTCCGGCAACACGATCGTGACCAAGGAGTTCGCCGGCTGGAAGGTGGCGATCGTCGAGCGCGGCACCTTCGGCGGGACCTGCCTGAACGTCGGCTGCATCCCGACCAAGATGTTCGTGCACACCGCCGACCTGGCCGCCGTACCGTCCGGGAGTTCCCGGTTCGGGGTGGACGAGCAGCTGACCGGGGTGCACTGGCCGGAGATCCGCGACCGCATCTTCAACCGGATCGACCCGATCTCCGCGAGCGGAGCGGAGTACCGGCTGCACCACGCGAACAACGTGAACGTCACCCTCTACCACGGCACCGGGCGGTTCACCGCCGACGGCGAGCTGACCGTGACGTCGGCGGAGGGCGGGCAGACCGAGGTGCTGACCGCGAACAAGTTCGTGCTCGCCGCCGGGAGCCGGCCGATCGTGCCGTTCATCCCAGGGCTCGAGGAGGTCGGGTTCCACACCTCAGAGACCATCATGCGGATGGAGCAGCTGCCCCGCCGGCTCGGGATCATCGGCAGCGGGTTCGTCGCGGCCGAGCTGACGCACGTCTTCTCCTCGCTCGGCGTCGAGGTGACGGTGATCGGGCGCTCCGACCTGATGCTGCGGCACGAGGACCGGGAGCTCGCGGTCCGCTACACGGAGAACGCCCAGGAGCGGTACAACGTCCGGCTCGATCACGACACCGTCCGGGTGAAGGGGCGCGACGACGGGATCGCGCTGGAGATGCTCAGCCCGCAGGGGCCCGACGAGCTCGTGGTCGACGAGTTGCTGGTCGCGGTCGGGCGGACGCCGAACTCGGACGTGCTGAACCTCGGAGTCACCGGCGTCGAGCTGGAGGAGGACGGCCGGGTCATCGTTGACGAGTTCCAGGAGACGGCGGCCGACGGGATCTACGCGCTCGGCGACCTCTGTTCGCCGTACCAGCTCAAGCATGTCGCCAACCACGAGGCACGGGTGGTCAAGCACAACCTGCTGCACCCGGGGGACCGGATCGAGTCCGACCACCGGTACGTCCCGCACGCCGTCTTCGGCTCGCCGCAGGTGGCGTCCGTCGGGCTGACCGAGGAGGAGGCGATCGAGCAGGGCGTCCGGTACGTCGTCGGCCGCGAGGCGTACGCCGACATCGCCTACGGCTGGGCGATGGAGGACACCAGCGGCTTCGCCAAGATCCTCGCGGATCCCGACACCGGCCTGCTGCTCGGCTGCCACGTGATCGGCCCGCACGCGGCGACCGTGATCCAGCCCGTCATCCAGGCGATGAGCTTCGGCCTCGACGCGCACACGATGGCCCGCGGTCAGTACTGGATCCACCCGGCGATGCCCGAGCTGATCGAGAACGCCCTGCTGAACCTGAAGCTCAAGGGCTAGCGAGAATCCAGGGCCGGCGAAGGTCGACGGCTAGCGGAACGCGCTGATGACCTCGGCCATCGTGTCGATCGGGGTGAGGTCGTCGTCGAGGTCGGGGAGGCTCAGCATCACCTCGGCCGTGCCGGCTTCGGCCAGTTCGCGGAACCGCCCGATCTGGTCCGCGATCGTGCCGGCGTTGACGGTCGCGGCGTACCGGGCCGGGTCCTGGTTACGCGGTCGCAGCCGGTCGACCAGTTCGTTGACCTGCTGGTGGTCCTTACCGACGAGCGTGGTCGACAGGTGGGTGAGCCTCGGTGGTTGCTTGCCAGCTTCCGTGTGCGCCTTCAGGTACTCCGCTTTCTGCCGCACCTTGACCGCATCCCCGAAGACGTTCGCGGCGTCGGCGTACCGGGCCGCCAGCCGGAGGGTGCGGTCGCCGCTGCCGCCGAGCAGGATCGGCAGCGGGTCTTGCAGCGGGCGTGGGTAACAGGCCGTCTCCGGTACGTCGAGAACCTTGCCGCGCCAAGGTTTGTTGCCCGGGCCCCAGAGCACCGGGAGCAGTTGGAGCGCGTCTTCGAGCAGGGCGTAGCGATCGCTGACTGACGGGAAGTCCCAGCCGTACGCGTCGTGCTCGGCTTTGAACCAGGCGAGCCCGAGCCCGCAGACCGCACGGCCGCCGCTCAGTACGTCGAGGGTGGCCGCGATCTTCCCGAGGTGGGCGACGTTGCGGTAGGTGATCCCGGTGACGAGGGTGCCGAGCTTCACGCGCTCGGTGCAGGCCGCGAGATAGGCGAGCGTGGTCCAGCTCTCCAGGAAGTCCTCCCAGGCCCGCCCGACCTGCGGGATCTGCCGGAAGTGATCCATCACGTAGATCCCGTCGAACCCCGCCGCCTCGGCCCTGGTGGCGACCTGCCGGATCCACTCGCCCGTGGTCTTGCGTCCCGCTTTGTGGGTGTAACTGCTCAACTGCAGCCCGAACTGAAGTCTTGCCGGCGCTGCCTGCTGCCGCTGCACCGCCTGCTCTGCTTGGACGAACGCCTCCGGTACTACGCGAACCGCCCGCGGCGCGAGGATCTCGTCGTACCCATCCTCGGGCAGTTCGTTCTTCACCCGGGCCCAGGTCTTCAGCTGCGCGGTGAGCACGTCAGCCGGGATCCGCTTGGTCCGCTCGCGATTCCTGCGCCGGCACTCGGCAGCTGGAGTGTCGAAAGCCACCGCCACGCACGGAATCCCGTGCTCCCTTGCCAACGACAACCAATTGAGCCGCCGCTCCCGATCGAGTCCCAATGTGTCGATCACGGTGGTCAACCGCCGCCCGATCCGTTGCCCCACCACCTCTTCCAGCAAGGCGAACGCATCAGCACTGGCGGCCAGATCGTCCTCCCCGGCCCCCACCAACGCCCGCAGCCGATCACTCGACACCACCAACTCCGGCGCGAACGCCTCGCCCGCCCACGTCGACTTCCCCGCCGCTCCCGGCCCCACCAACACCACCACACACGGCGAAGGCAGATTCCGCCCACCAACATCACCCATACCTCAGTCTCCCCCGATCTCCAGCACATACCAGTCCCGCGGATCCTCGAACTGCAGCCACAGGCGGTTGTCCCGGCACACCCGGTGGCGCGCCCAGCCGGGAGGAGGCGAACCGTCGGGCATCACCAGCGGAACGGTCTCGACCGACTCGACCGCTCCGTCGGCGAGCTGCGCGAACGTCACGGAGTACCGGCCGCGCGGATCGTCGTACGAGCCGAAGGAAGGCCACAGTTCCACCAGCGACGGCGAGCCCGCACGCGCCCTTCACCGGCGTACTGCGGATAGTGCGGATGCCGTCGCGATCGATCTCCACCAGCGGGAAATCGGTGTAGGGGTAGGCCCAGGAGCGTCGGAGCCCGACGTTGAGCGCGATGCCTGAACCTGGGCGCCGCCACGTCGACCTCGGTCACCAGGCCCTTATCGACAAGAACCACCTTGGTCGGCCCTGCGTTGACCAAAGCAACCACCCGACCCCAGGCATCCACCGTCGAGGCAACAACCGCACCGGCCGGATACCGCAGCCGATCGCCGCAAGCCTCCAACCGCGCGACCCGACCCATCCGCCGATCATCACTTGCCCCGTCGCCGGCGTAAAGCAGGTTGCCGGGGGAATTAGGGTTGGTGGATGCGATTGTTTGTGGCGGTGGTGCCGCCGGTGGAGGTTGTGGAGCATCTGAGTGAGTTCGTGGAGCCGCGGCGGGCTCATCGCGATGACGACATCCGGTGGGCGGCGGACGAGAACTGGCACATCACGCTGGCGTTCCTGGGGGACGTTCCGGAGTACAAGACGGACGAGCTGGCCGAGCGGCTGGGGGTGGCGGCCAAGCGGCAGAAGCCGTTCGACCTGCAGTTGGCCGGGGCCGGAGCGTTCCCGTCGGTGGCGGACGCGCGGGTGGTGTGGACCGGGGTGCGGGACGAGAGCGAGGCGCTGCCGCATCTGGCGATGACGACGCGATCGGCTGCGAACAAGGCTGGGGTCACCGTGGACGGGCGGAAGTTCACCCCGCACCTCACGCTGGCCCGGACGCGGCAGCCGATCGACGTGGTGAAGTGGGTCCGGGTGCTGGACGAGTACCGCGGCCCGGCGTGGACTGCACAAAGTATCGAGTTGATCTCATCGCGTCTCGGCGAAGGCCCGAGCCATGGTGCGGCCTACGACACAGTGGGCGAATGGGAGTTCTTAGGTTAACCTTCGGAAGGTTAGCCGTACCTAACGTCCAGGAGTTCCGCCATGCTCGCCAACTACCTGATCGGTCTCCGAGAAGGCCTTGAGGCATCGCTGGTGGTCAGCATCCTCGCCACCTTCCTGGTCAAGTCGGGTCATCGTGACCGCCTCAAACTGGTCTGGATCGGTGTCGGCGCGGCCGTCGCGGTCGCGGTGTCCGGCTGGGCCCTGCTGCAGTTCATCACCTCGCTCACGGCCAAATCGTTCACCACTCAGGAGACGATCGGCGGGGTGATGTCGATCGTCGCGGTCGGCTTCGTCACCTGGATGATCTTCTGGATGCGCAAGGCCTCCCGCAGCATCGCGCGGGAGTTGCGCGACCGGATGGGCCAGGCGCTCGAGATCGGCACCCGCGCCGTGGTCCTGCTGGCCTTCCTCGCGGTCTTCCGCGAAGGCATCGAGACAGCGTTCATCGTGTATGCCTCGGCGGCGACGGCGACCACCGCGACCCCGTTCATCGGCGTGCTGCTCGGCCTGGCCACCTCGGTGGTGCTCGGCGTGCTGATCTACCGCGGCGCGGTCAGGATCAACCTCGCGGTCTTCTTCAAGTGGACCGGCGCGATCCTGATCCTGGTCGCCGCCGGCATCTTCGCCTACGGCTTCCACGATCTGCAGGAGGCGAACATCCTGCCCGGCCTGGACAACCTGGCCTTCGACATCTCGCACGTGATCCCGCCGGACAGCTGGTACGGCGTCCTGCTGAAGGGGATCTTCAACTTCAACCCGGCCCCGACCGTCATCGAGGCGGTCGCCTGGCTGGCGTACCTCGTGCCGGTGCTGGTGCTCTACTTCCGGCCGCTCAAGCCCACCACGCCGCCGTCCGCGGTAGCCGCCGAAGCCCGAACCGAAGCGGCCTGAACCACCCCCTCACCCGTCCAGGAGACACCTCGCATGATCACCATCACGGCCCGCCGGGCCACTGCCGCCGGCGCAGTACTGCTGCTGGCAGGTCTGACCGGTTGTGCCGACGAGGCGCCGGCCGCGGCACCCGGTGACACCACCGGCCCGGTCTCGGTCAAGGCGACCGACTCCGAGTGCTCGCTGAGCCGCACCGACGTCAAGTCCGGCACCAGCACCTTCTCCGTCGCCAACGGCGGCAGCAAGGTCACCGAGTTCTACGTGTACGCCGAGGGCGACCGGGTGATGGGCGAGGTCGAGAACATCGGGCCCGGCCTGAAGCGCGACCTGATCGTGGAACTGCCGACCGGCAAGTACCAGGCGGTCTGCAAGCCGGGCATGGTCGGCGACGGCATCCGCGGCGACCTGACCGTGACCGGTGACGCCGCCGCGCAGGTGGACGAGGACACCGCGCTGAAGAACGCCGCCGAGAGCTACCAGCGCTACGTGAACTCCCAGGCGGTCGCGCTGGAGCAGAAGACCACGGAGTTCGTCACCGCGGTCAAGGCCGGCGACGTCGCCAAGTCCAAGGAGCTGTTCCCGGTCTCGCGCACCTACTGGGAGCGGATCGAGCCGGTCGCGGAGTCGTTCGGCGACCTCGACCCGAAGATCGACGCGCGCATCAACGACGTCGAGCCCGGTACCGAGTGGACCGGTTACCACCGGATCGAGCAGGCCCTGTGGGAGAAGAACAGCACCGCGGGCATGGAGAAGTACGCCGACCAACTGCTGGTCGACGTGAAGACGGTGGTCGCCAAGGCCAAGGTCGTGAAGCTCAACCCGCTGCAGCTGGCCAACGGCGCAAAGGAACTGCTCGACGAGGTGGCGACCGGCAAGGTCACCGGTGAAGAGGACCGCTACTCGCACACCGACCTGTGGGACTTCCAGGCCAACGTGCAGGGTTCCCAGGCCGCGATCCAGGCGCTCCGCCCGGCCCTGCAGCAGCGGGACGCCGCGCTCGTCACCACGCTGGACACCAATTTCAAGGCAGTCTTCGCCGCGCTGGACAAGTACCGCGTCGGCGACGGCTTCAAGCCCTACACCGCCACGGAGGCCGAGAAGAAGCAACTCGGAGCCGTGGTGGACGCGCTGGCCGAGCCGGTCAGCAAGGTCGCCGGAGTGATCGCGAAGAAATGACCGAACGCAAAGGAATCTCCCGTCGCGGCCTGCTGGGCGCGGCGGGCGCGGCCGTGGCCACCGGCGTCGCGGGATACGGCGCGCACTCCGCGCTCGCCGGCGAGGAGTCGCAGGCGGCCGACAACACCGGACCGGTCGAGTTCCACGGCAAGCACCAGGCCGGCATCGTCACGCCTGCCCAGGACCGGCTGCACTTCGCCACCTTCGACGTCACCACGAACAAGCGGGACGCGGTCGTCTCCCTGCTGAAGGAGTGGACCGCCGCGGCCGCGCTGATGACCGCGGGCCGCGACATCGGCCAGTACGGCGCGGTGAACGGCCCGGCCGAGGCGCCTCCGGAGGACACCGGCGAGGCTGTCGGTCTGCCGCCGGCCCGGCTGACTCTCACGATCGGGTTCGGGCCGAGCTTCTTCATCGATGCCAAGGGCAACGACCGGTTCGGCATCAAGGCGAAGCGGCCGGCCGCGCTGGTCGACCTGCCGCACTTCATCGGCGACAACCTCGATCCCAACCGCAGCGGCGGTGACATCGCGATCCAGGCCTGTTCGGACGACCCGCAGGTCGCGGTGCACGCGATCCGCAACCTGGCCCGGATCGGCTTCGGCACCACCTCCGTGCGCTACTCCCAGCTCGGCTTCGGCCGGACGTCGTCCACCTCGCGGGCGCAGAGCACGCCGCGCAACCTGTTCGGCTTCAAGGACGGCACGAACAACCTCAAGCTGGAAGACACCGACAAGCTCGAGCAGCAGTTGTGGGTGCAGCCGGAGGACGGCCCGGACTGGATGGTCGGCGGCTCGTACCTGGTCTCCCGGCGGATCCGGATGACCATCGAGACCTGGGACCGTACGTCGCTGAGCGAGCAGGAGGCGATCGTCGGCCGCGGCAAGGGCACCGGCGCTCCGCTCGGCAAGGCGGACGAGTTCGACGCGATCGACTTCGAGGCGAAGAACTCCGAGGGCGAGCCCAAGGTCGCCAAGGAGGCGCACATCCGGCTGGCCCACCCACAGTTCAACAACGGCGCGGAACTGCTCCGCCGGGGCTACAACTTCGTCGACGGCTCGGACGGACTCGGCCGCCTCGACGCCGGGCTGTTCTTCCTCGCCTACCAGCGGGACCCGCGCAAGCAGTTCATCCCGATCCAGCAGCAACTGGCCCGCTCGGACGTGATGAACGAGTACATCCGCCACGTCGGCTCCGGCATCTTCGCCTGCCCAGGCGGCGTCCCGGCCGGCTCCTTCTGGGGCGAGAAGCTCTTCGCCTGACTAGGACACGCCCTAGGCCAAGCGGAACCTCCGGATCGAGTCCGTCGGGTCACCGGACCTGACCAGCGCCTCGCCGACCAGGACCACGTCGGCACCCCACTCGCGGTACTGCGTGACGTCCTCCGGCCCGCTGACCCCCGACTCGGCGACGCGAATCCGGTCGGTCGGGATCTGTGGCGCGAGCTTCCCGAAGACGGCCGGATCGACCTGCAGCGTCGTCAGGTCACGGGCGTTGATCCCCAGCACCTGAGCGCCGGTGCCTATCGCGCGCTCGAGCTCTTCCCCGGTGTGGGACTCGACCAGCGGCGTGAGGCCGAGCTCAGCGCACAGGCCGACCAGGTCGGTGAGCAGAGCGTCGTCGAGCGAGACGACCATCAGCAGGGCGAGATCGCCGCCGAACGCCCGGGTCTCCCACAGCTGGTACTCCTCGACGATGAAGTCCTTGCGCAGTACCGGCACCGGCACGCGCTCACGGACCGCCGCGAGATCCGCGAGCGATCCGCCGAACCGCCGCTGCTCGGTCAGCACGCTGATCGCCGCGGCCCCACCGTCGGCGTACTGCGCGGCGAGCCCGGCCGGGTCGGGGATGTTGGCCAGATCACCCTTGCTCGGACTCCGGCGTTTGACCTCGGCAATGATCGACACCTCGTCGGTGCGGAAGCCCGGCAACGGGTCCAGAGCCGGGGGCAGATCGGCGACCCGTGCTTTCAGCTCGGCCAGCGGAACCTGCCGCTGTCGCTCGGCCAGGTCCTCCCGGACGCCTTCCAGAATGCCGTCCAGCACGCTCACGTCATGTCCTCCCGTGGGTGGTCTCCACCTCCCACCGTACGACGGTGCTCCAGGCAACCGGTCCGGGAAGCCTGGCACAAACTCGTCGCGCCCCGCCCAGGCTGACCTGGACGGGGCGCGGACGGGCGGATCGGCGTACTGGCTACTTCACGGCGCCCGCGGTGACGCCGGCGACGAAGTGGCGCTGGGCCAGCAGGAAGCCGATGACGACGGGGACGCTGACCACCAGGGCGGCGGCCATGATCTGGTTCCAGTAGACGTTGGTCTGGGTGGAGTACTGCCTCAGGCCCACGGACAACGTCCGGTTGGCCTCCGTGGTCATCACCGAGGCGAACAGGACCTCACCCCAGGCCGTCATGAACGAGTAGATCGCCACCGCGATGACACCCGGGCGCGCGGCCGGGAGGACGACCCGCCACAGTGCGCCCATCGGCCCGCAGCCGTCGACCAGGGCGGCCTCGTCCAGCTCGCGCGGGATGCTGTCGAAGTACCCGGCCAGCATCCAGATCGAGAACGGCAGGCTGAAGGTCAGGTAGGTGATGATCAGCCCCAGCCGGGTTCCGACCAGTTGCACGCCGATGGAGTTGTTGATGTTCACGAAGATCAGGAACAGCGGCAGCAGGAACAGCACGCCCGGGAACATCTGCGTCGACAGCACCGTGGTGCTGAACACGGTCCGGCCGCGGAACCGGAACCGGGAGACCGCGAAGGCCGCCAGGATCGCGATCGCCACCGAGAAGACCGTCGCGACCACCGAGACGATGGTGCTGTTGACGAAGTAGCGGGCCAGCGGCACCGTCCGCCACATGTCCACGAACGGGTCCAGCGTGAGGTTCGACGGCCACCAGGTGAAGGCGCCCTGTACGTCGCTCAGCGGCTTCAGCGACGAGGTCGCCATCACGTAGAGCGGGACGAGCACGAACAGGCCGAGCACGGTCAGCACGACGGCCCGGTAGATCTTGAAGCCCTTGGTGTCACGCACGACGAGACCTCCGGCCGGTGATGAGCAGATAGGCGCCGGTGACGATCATCAGGAAGATCAGCAGCAGCACGGACATCGCGGCGCCGGACCCGAAGTTCCAGGTCAGGAAGGACGCGTTGTAGATGTGGAAGGTGATCAGGTCACCCGCGGGCGGCTGCGCCGTACCGAACAGCACGTACGGCGTGTTGAAGTCGCTGAAGGTCCACAGGAACAGCACCAGCACGAGCACGAGGTTGACCGGGCGCAGCGACGGCAGGGTGATGTTGCGCCACTGCCGGATCGAGCCGGCGCCGTCCACCGAGGCCGCCTCGTACACGTCCCGCGGGATGCTCTGCAGGCCGGCCATCAGGGTCAGGAAGGCGAACGGCCACAGCTTCCACACGGCGACGGTGATCAGGGAGACCAGCGCGTTGCCGCCGATCAGCCAGAACGGCCGGTCCGAGACCAGGCCGAGGTTGTCGACCAGCAGGTGGTTCACCGCGCCGGTGTCGCGCTGGAGCATGAAGTTCCAGGTCAGGATGCCGGCGTACGCGGGCAGCGCGTAGGGGACCAGGAAGAGCGTCCGGACCAGGCTGCGTCCCTTGAACGGCGGCTGCAGCGCGACGGCCGCGGCCATCCCGAGACACCAGGCCAGCGCGAGCGTGATCAGCGAGAACGCGACGGTGACGCCGAACGACTTGAGCAGGCCCTCGCCGACGGCGTTGTCGAAGTCGAGGGCGACCCGGTAGTTGTCGAAGCCTGCCCACGGGGCGGCGGACCAGTTCGCGATGAAGAACTTGGTCAGTTTCACGAAGCTCATCCAGATCCCGACGAGCATCGGGATGATGTGGATCAGCAGTTCCAGCAGTACCGCGGGGGCGAGCAGCAGATACGGCAGTTTCCGGCTCAGCCCGGGCCGATGGTCCGGCCCTCGCTTCTTCTTCGTCGCCCGTGGCTCGGGCACCGCTGCGGCGGGGGCCTTTTCTGTGGCGACGGACATCCGGTCGCCTCCTGTCTTGTGGATCGCTGGGTAGACGGCTACGAGGGTGGCCCGGGCTTGGCGCCCGGGCCACCGTTCGCATGTCAGCTACTCGCCGCCACCTGATCCTCAGCGGTCTTCAGCGCCGTCTTCACGTCGTCGGCGGTGACCGTGCCGCCGGTCGCGATCTTGGCGAACAGGCCGTTCATCGCCTTGCCGACGGTGCTCTCGAACTGGTCCTCGGCCGGCACCAGCGGCAGCGGCTTGGACTTGGTGTTGTAGACGTCGGCGAAGGTCGCCGCCTCGGCCGCGTCGGTGGTGAACACCGGCTTGGCGTCCTTCAGCACGGGCAGCGAGGAGAACGGCTTGCCCAGCGTGGTCTGGGTGGTCGCGTCCGTCATGTACTTGACGAACTTCAGCGCCGCGTCCTTGTTCTTGGTGTTCTTGAAGATCGACAGGTTGATACCGGCCACGTGGCTGGCCACCTGCTCGCCACCCGACGGCGCGGGGAACGGCACGACGCCGTACTCGCCGGCCTTCATGCCGTTGGCAACGATCGAGGAGTCGGCGTTGTTCTGGTTGATCACCATCGCGACCTTCTTGGTGGCGAAGTCGTTCACCGACTTGGTGCCGTTGTCGTACTGCGCGTTCGACGGGTTGGCGACCTTGTCCTTCTGCATCAGGTCGAGGTACCGCAGGACGCCCTGCACGTTGCCGTCACCGGTGAAGGTCGGCTTGCCGTCGGCGTCGAACCAGTCGGCCTTGTTCTGCGCGGCGTTGATGAACGCGAAGTGCACGTTCTCGGTGTAGCTGCCGGCCGCCAGCGCCATGCCCCACTGCTTCTTCGCGGGGTTGGTCAGCTTCTGCGCGGCGGTGACCATCTCTTCCCAGGTCTTCGGCGGCTGCAGGCCGGCCGCGGCGAACATCGCCTTGTTGTAGTACAGGCCGTAGGCCAGACCGTAGAGCGGGACGGACGTCGGGTCGGTGCCCTCCTTGCCGCCGGTCGCCAGAGCCGTCGGCACGAACTTGTCCTTGCCCCCGATCGCGTTCATCGCGTCACCGTCGAACGGCAGGAACGCGTCGGTCGCCTGAAGCGACGCGGCCCAGGTGTTGCCGATATTGACCACGTCCGGCGCCTGGCCGGAGGTGATCGCGGTCTGGATGCGGGTCTGCAGGTCGTTCCAGCCGATCACTTCCAGGTTGACCTTGACGCCGGTCTCCTGGGTGAACTTCTCCAGCACCGGGGTCAGGACCTGCTTGTCGTTGTCCAGGCTGGTGCCCTGGTTGCTGGCCCAGTAGGTCAGCGTCGCGTCTCCTCCACCACCGCCGTTTGAGCTGTCGCCGGAGTCGCTGCCGCCACACGCGGCCAGGCTGACTCCCAGGGCGGACACCGCTACTGCGGCTACAAGCGAACGCAGTCTCACGTCGGACTCCCTCGTCCTGTCGAGCCTCCGGCAGGGAGCGGAGGCGGATCGGGCCCATAGTGGCCTAACCGGTTAAGTATGGGAACCCGAACCGGTTCAGTTGGGTCTGGTTCGTTACTGCTCCGTGACCTCGTACGCCACCGAATGCAGGTTATCCGCGCATTGCGGACTGGCCCGCGCACGTTCGCGCACGGTTGTTTTGCGACTCCATGTCAGGACGTGCTGACGCAGGGTCAGCCCGTACTGCGGTGCGCGGCGGCCGAGGAGTCCCGGACCCGCAGTACGCCGGGGGGTGTCTCCCAGTGCAGCCCGGCCTCGCCCGCGGCGATCCGGAACAGCAGGTCCGCCGCCATCCGGCCGCGCTCCATCGTCTGCTGGTCGACCGCCGTGATGCCCGGGTTGGCCAGCTCGCACAGGGGTGAGTCGTCCCAGGCCACGATGGTCAGCTCACCCGGCACCGCCGTGCCCAGCTCCATCGCCACCCGCACCGCGGCGACCGCCATCAGGTCGTTGCCGAGGACGAGCGCCGTCGGCCGGTTCTTCCCGCTGAGCACCCGGCGGGTCATCTCCGCGCCGTCCTCGTACCGGTAGCTGCCCTCGTAGTGCGTCACCCTGATCCCGCGCTGCCGGCCGCGTTCGGCGAACAGCTGGACCCGGAGTTGCTCGTGCACGAAGGTGAACGGCCCGCTGACGTGCGCGACCTCCTGGTGGCCGAGCTCGGCCAAGTGGTCCAGCAGCAGGGTCACGGTCTGCTCGGGCGAACTGATCAGCCGGCCGACGCCGTCGTCCGGCGCATTCGAGCTCACTACGACGCACGGGACGCCCAGCTCCTTGAGGGCCGGGATGCGGGGGTCGTCGTTGTGCTCGTCGAACAGGATGAACCCGTCCACCCGGCCCTGCCGGCTCCACCGCCGCAGTACGTCCAGGTCCTCGCCGTGCTCGCCGGTCAGCCGGAGCAGCAGCGACGAGTCGACCTCGTTCAGGTACTGCTCGATGCCCACCAGGGTGCGCATGTAGAACGCCTCGGTGGAGATCAGCGCGGGGTCGCGGGCGATCACGATGCCGATCGTCCGGGTCCGGCTCGCGGACAGCGCGACGGCCGCCGAGTTCGGGTGGAAGCCGAGCTCCTCGGCCAGCTGGAGGACGCGTTGCCGGGTCTCCTCGCTGACCCCGGACCGGCCGTTCAGTGCGTACGAGACGGAGGCCTTCGAGATGTCGAGACGGCGCGCGAGATCGCTGATCGTGACTCGCTGCGTCCGGCGCGCACCAGTGCTCGCCGGAACGTCGGACACGGTCTCGCCGCCGTCCAAGGATCCGGGTGTCGTCATCTGTCGCTCCCACCCCGCATGGGCCGAACGTTAGCAGCGCGATTCCGCGACAGGCCGCCACGTGCGCCCGGCCCCGAGTCTTGGATAGCGTTATCCAATGAGCTCACCAGACCCGGACGACGCCGTACGCCGACTCGATTTCCTGCCGTGGGAGTACAACCGGCGCGGCACCGCCGCCGACCGCGAGCGGCAGGCCGAGCGGCACCGGCAACTGGCGGCGAGCGGCAAGGTCGACCTCGCCGCGGACGTGTACGTCGCGGAGACGGCGGCGGTGTTCTGCGACGAGCTCCGGATGGGGGAGCGGTCGTACATCGCCGCCCACGCCTACGTCACCGGCGAGATCAGCCTGGGGTCCGACTCGACGATCAACCCGTTCTCGGTGGTGCGTGGCCGGATCGCCATCGGCGACGGGGTCCGGATCGGCGCGCACACCTCGATGCTGGCGTTCAACCACGGCACGGAGGTGACCGAGGAGCCGATGTTCCGCCAGCCGCACACCTCGCGCGGGATCACCGTCGGCGACGACGTCTGGATCGGCTCGAACGTGCTGGTGCTGGACGGCGTCACGATCGGGGCCCACAGCATCGTCGGCGCGGGCGCGGTGGTCACCAAGGACGTCGCCGAGTGGTCCGTCGTGGCCGGCAACCCGGCCCGCAAGCTTCGCGACCGCCGCGGCCCCCGCCCGACCGCCGACTCCGCCGCGACCCCCTTGCCGGATGCCGCCCAGGTGGCCGTTACGGTCGCCGACCCGCCGGAGAGCGCCGCCAGCGAAGCCGTCCCGGTCGAGGACCGCGCCGCCGGCGCGGCCGTCCAAGGCCGCGATCTGCAGGAGCGGGCAGCCGCGTTTGCCTCCAGGGCTCGTGAGCAGGTCGATGAGCTGCTGCGGCGGTGCTGGGACGGGGAGCGGTTCGTCGACCGGCCGGGGCTCGAGCAGGAGCCCGCGATCCGCCCGTGGTGCGACGCGATCGAGATCGCCGACCTGCTGCTCCGCCGCGCCCCAGAGGGCCAGACCCGCGATGACCTGGTACGCCGTCTCCGCGCGCGCCAGTATCCGCGGACCGGGTTGGTGGCCCCTGGCGACCTGTCCGACCGGGGCCTGGAGCAACCGTTCGACGCGACCGGCCTGTCGGTCCTGGAAGGTCCGGCCAGCTACCACGTCCTCTGTGCCGGCTACGCCCTGCAGGTGCTCGGTAGTTGCTTCGAGCATCCGATTCTCCTCGACCTGCCGCCGGCCGAGCTCGAGCGCCGGCTGGACGGATTGCCGTGGGCAAGCAACGCCTGGGGCGCCGGTTCCGGAATAGATGCCCTCGGCACCGCAGTGGCGCGAAACCTCAACGATCACAGGGATACCGGCTCCGGCCCGCTCTTCACCCTGATGGGCTGGCTGACGGCCAGGGTCGATCCGGCGAGCGGCATGTGGGGTCAGCCGGATCCTGACCAAGGCTGGCTCCAGGTGGTCAACGGGTTCTACCGGCTGACCCGTGGAACCTACGCGCAGTTCGGCCTCCCGCTGCCCTACCCGGAGGCAGCTGTGCGGACGCTGCTGGCCCATGCGGAGGACCGCCGGGTGTTCAGCGGTAACGGGTTCAACGCCTGCAACGTGCTCGATGTGATTCACCCTCTCTGGCTCGCGGGGAAGCAGACGGACTTCGGCCGGGCCGAGGGCCGTCGCTGGGCCGAGGCGCGGCTCGCGGAGATCCTCGGCCGTTGGGTGGACGGCGCCGGCTTCGCGTTCGCCCCCGACGGTGACGACCGGGCGATCCCCGGGCTGCAGGGGACGGAGATGTGGCTGGCGATCATCTGGCTGCTGACCGACTACCTCGGCTTCTCCGACGTTCTCGCCTACCGCCCCCGCGGAGTCCACCGCCCCGAGCCCCTGGTCGCCCTCCCCGGCCTCAGCTGAACCGTCCGGGTGCCGGGGTCTAGCCGCCCCGGGCGGAAGGGGGTCCACTAGCCTGGGCCAGTGGACCCCCGGACCCGACGGCTCGTCACCTCGCTCGTACTAGCGGCTCTCGTCGCCATCGTCGTGATCGCCGCCATCGTGCGCTGATCAGCTCCCGGTCGACCGCATCGAGCGCTAACGTTGCGCGTCATGGACACCTCGGGCACGCGGTCGCCGTACCTGCTGCGGGCCGGCCTGGTGCGCAACGTGCGCGTCGGCGAGCACCTGACCACGTTCGTGGTGTCGGGCGTCTCGACGGTCCTGATCACCCGGCTGATCCTCGGGTTGAGCGGCTACCCGCAGATCGGCGGCAAGGGTCTGCACATCGCGCACGTGCTGCCCGGCGGCCTGCTGATGCTGCTGTCGATCTACCTGCTGCTCGCGTACGTCGGGCCCGTGGTGCGGCCGGCCGCGGCACTGGTGGGTGGTGTCGGGTTCGGGTTGTTCATCGACGAGGTCGGCAAGTTCGTCACCTCGGACAACAACTACTTCTATCAACCCACCGCGGCGATCGTGTACGTCGTGTTCGTGCTGATCGTGCTCGGCTCCCGGTACGTCACCAACCGGCGGCCGATCGACCAGCGGGAGATTCTCTCGAACGTGGTCGACATCGCGGTCGAGGGTGTCGCCGGCGGGTTGTCCCGGCGTCGCCTGGCGGCAGCCTCGGAGCAACTCCGGCTGGTCGGGCCGGACGTGCTGGCGCGGATGGAGACCCGGGGCCTGCTGGCTGCCTGTCCTGCGGACGAGGTGGAACTGGCCGCTCCGGTCGATTCCGCCTGGCGTGCCGTGGAGCGTGGGTTCGACCGGCTCGCCACCCATCCGCTGGCGCCGCGCATCGCCGTCGGAGTACTGGTGGTGCAGGCGATCGGGGCTCCCTTGATCGCGGCCGGTATCCGGCTGGACGAGGGGCCCCTGCTGAACGACATCCCTGTGCTCGGAGTGGCCGCGGGGAGCTTGTTGTCGGCCACCTTTACCTTGCGGGGTTGGCTGCGACTGCGACGCGGCGACCGTCCTCGGGCTGTGCGGCTGTTCGAGTTGGCCGTACTGGTGTCGCTGCTGGTCACGCAGGTCTTCCAGTTCGCGGGGACGCAGTTCGCGGCCGTCGGCGGGATGACGCTGGACCTGGTGTTGCTCGGGTTGCTGGGGGCCGAGCGCGAGCGCCTGCGTCGCGAGGCGATTCCGGTGACTACGAAGCCGAAGATGTGGGGACTGCCACCAGATCCTGACGGTCCGCCTTTTCCTGAGGACCCGGGAGCTCCTGCTTAGGGGCTGTGCTCCCGCGGCCACCCCAGTTCTCGGACCGGCCCATCAGGATGGGGGAGAGGGTGGCGACGAAGTACAGAATGCCCGCGATCACCAGGGCAGGGGCGAGTCCGATGCCTGCGACAGTCGCGCCCGCCAGCACGCCGCCCAGCGGGATACCGGCCCAGCCGAGTGCGCCGGCGAGCGAGTCGACCCGGCCGAGCATGTGCCGGGGGATCCGCTCGATGAAGAGCGCGCCGAGGATCGGGTTGATGAAGCCGGCGCCGACACCGCTGGTCGCGAAGGCCAGCAGGATCACCCACAGCGGCAGGTCCAGGGCGAGCACGATGAACCGGGGCGCGCCGCAGACCAGGAAGCTGAGCGTGAACGCGAGCCGCCGCGGGATCCGCTCACCGATCGAGGCCGCCAGCAGGGCGAACAAGGTCGCCGTGACCGAGAACACCGTGAGCACCAACGTGGTCTGCGCCGGCCCGTGGCCGTGCTCGTGCACCCAGAGCGGCAGTAGTACGGCGAAGCTGGCCGCATCGAGCAGGTTCGTCACCGAGATCATCAGCACCAGCGGTCGGAGCAGCTTGTCCCGGGACAGGAAGCGCCAGCCCGTCCGCAACTGCTGCAGGTAGGTGCCCTGATCCTCTTGGTCGGCCTGCGCCGCGGCGACCGCAGTACTGCGACGCGGTACCCACCAGGCGATCAGCACGGCGCAGATGGCGAACGAGGCGGCATCGATCCAGAGCGCGTTCGCCGCGCCGACCAGCGAGATCAGCCCTCCGGCCAGCAGGAAGGCGATGAAGCCGGCAAAGCGTTCCGTGGTGCTCTCCAGGCCGGTCACACGTTCCAGTGGCGCATTGGCGGCGTCGGCGATGTCCGGGATCAGCGTGCCCTTGGCGGCGTCGCCCGGTCCGCGCAGAGCGCCGGCGATGGCCACCAGGACGAGCAGCGTGCTGAAGGGTAACGCGCCGAGCAGGTGCAGCAGGGGGATCAATCCGACGACGACTGCACTGCAGATGTCGGCCCCTACGCTGACAAGCCGTCCGCCGAGGCGATCGATCAACGGGCCGCCGAATGCCTTGGAGATCACCAGCGGCAACGTCTCGGCCGCCGCGACCAGGCCCATCTTCACCGGGGATCCGGTGGAGACGAGCACGAACCAGGGGATCGCGATCGCGCTCACCCGGGTGCCGCAGATCGACACCACGTTCGCCACCAGGAACGCGACCAGCGGCACCCGGTACGGCGTACCGGTGGTCGCTGTGGTCTGTGCCGCTGAGCTGTTCAGGCTCATCGGGTCTCCCGGGGGTAGGCCTGGATCTGGACGGAGACCTGCTCGGCGCCATCGGGCAACGGCTGGGTCAGGTCGGTGCTGTACTTCTCCAGCACCGCCTTGATCTCGGTCATCATCGCCGTCATCTCGTCGGGCCTCAGCTGGAACAGGTAGTCCGAGATCAGGCTCGCGTCGCGCCATTCCGGCGTCATGGTCTGCAGGTTGTCGATGGCGCGGAACATGTTCTCCGCGTACATCTGTCCGATCCCGTGCAGGAACCCGAGCGCGAGCTCCGGCTCCTCCGCCAGCAACTCGCTCTTGTCGAAGTCCGTGCCCTGGTGGGCCGACTTCCACCAGCGGTCACGAGCGTTGCCGCGACTGTCGTCCTCGACGACCAGCCCGGCCTCGGCGAGCTGCCGTAGGTGGTAGCTGGTCGCGCCCGTGTTCACTGCCAACCGGTCGGCCAAGGTGGTGGCTGTCGCGGGGCCGTAGAGCCGGAGCAGGCCGAGGATCCGGTTCCGCATCGGATGAGCCAACGCGCGCAACAACTGTGCGTCCAGGCGCACCGACTTGTTCGGACCTTCCGACGTGCTCGGCGCCGGGCTCGGGTCTGCCGGCTTCGGCTGCTCCTCATCGCTCATGAAAGCGAGACTACAACTGCAAAATCCGTTTGCAAAGACTCTTTGCAAACGGATTTTGCAATCCATGGGAGAGTCGCGGGGTTATCCACAGCGCCCGAACTCAGCCCGGGAACCGGCGGCGAACTCGGCATCTTGTGTGTTGAGAAGGGATCAGGACGCGGTCGCAGTGGCCGTGGCGGCCCGTCAACGAAGAGGAGACAGACACATGGTCCGGGTGATGCTCGAGGACGCCGACTACTGCGACGTCCCGGCCGATCTGATGACGTTCGACGAAGGCGTCGTCGTCTTCTGGCGCGAGGGCGAGGAGGTGGGTCGCCACCGCCAGACCCGCATCCGCTCCCTGGAACTGCTGTCCAACCGCTCCTTCGGCCGTCGCATCGAGGAAGCTCGCAAGACCCACCCCAACGCCTACCGCGCCTGGACCGCCGACCAGGAGGAGCTCCTCACCCGCATGTTCAACGAGAGCGCCACAAAGGACGAACTGGTAGCCGCCCTGGGACGCCAGCCAGGTGGCATCGAGACGCGCCTCAGGGCCCTCAACCTCCTGGCCGACGACGAGAAACTCCAGTGAGCCGGCGCCGACCAGATCCTCCGTCGTTGGCGGTGGAGGGTGGTGACTGTGAGTGGGAGAGCGAGACCGTTTTGTGATGCGGTGTCGCGGTCGGCGACAATGGCGCGATGCAGGCAGAGCAGGACCTTGAGGAGCAGACAACCCCAGTGGACGACGAGTCCGGGGCGTGGTCTGCGATTCGCGCCGCTCTGCTCGAGCCGGGCTCACTGGTCCGGGCGATCGGTTCAGGGCGCCGCCGAGGCGCGGAAGCCCCGCAGTACCAGCGAGTCGAGCTCCGCTACGTCGACCTCAAGGGCACCCGCCACCTCCAACTGACCGAGTACGACGACCGCCAGGCCCACATCCGCAACGTCGCTGTCGGGGACGCGGCCGAGCAGGTGGTGGACGAGTTGCTGCGGGTGCCGTACGGGAACTGGCATGTGGAGACGACTCAGGAGACTCTGCGGCTGCGGTTCACGAAGAAGGGGAAGGTGCTGCTGAGCCGGGAGGCGGCTCAGCGGGAGCAGCGGACCGGGCATGACAGGGTCAAGCAGCGCGCGCTGGATCCGGCGGCTCCGTTCCTGATCGAGTTGGGGATCAGTGACCACAACGGGCGGGTGAAGCCGTCCCGACAGTCGAAGTACAAGCAGATCGACGAGTTCTGCAAGTTGCTGGCGCCGGCGTTGGAGGAGGCACTGGCGGCTGGCCGGATTCCGTCCGGACGGCCGTTGCAGGTGGTCGATCTCGGCTGCGGGAACGCCTACCTGACGCTGGCGGCGTACCACCTGCTGACGGCGTTGGGGCACGACATCCGGATGACGGGAATCGATCGCACCCCGGCAGCGCGCGAGCGGAACAGCAAGCGGGTGGCGGCGCTCGGTTGGCAGGACCACCTGCGGTTCGTCGACGCGACCATCGAGGACGCCCAGCTCGACACCCCGCCGGACGTGGTTCTGGCGCTGCACGCGTGCGACACGGCGACCGACGACGCACTGGCCCGGGCGGTCGGCTGGGAGGCGCCGCTGATCCTCGCGGCACCTTGCTGCCACCATGACATCCAGAAACAGCTCAAGAGCGTCGAACCACCGCCGCCTTACGC
Organism: Kribbella sp. VKM Ac-2568; assembly: GCF_004345365.1. GTDB lineage: Bacteria > Actinomycetota > Actinomycetes > Propionibacteriales > Kribbellaceae > Kribbella > Kribbella orskensis. The sequence continues at coordinate 113,203 of NZ_SLVF01000011.1, read as the reverse complement.
GCTTCTCACCAGGTATGGCATCGTTCGGGAGCGATTCGCCGACGTGCTCACGGATTCGTTGAGGGCAGCGGTGCTCCGTCAAGTCGGTTACCGGGTAGAGGTGGTGCAGTTCGTGGACAGTGAGCACACGCCGCGCAACCTCCTGCTCCGAGCCGCCCGGACCGGCGCGAAGGCCGGACCCGAGGTGCGCGCGGAGTACGAGGCGCTCGTCGGCGAGTGGCAGGTCAAGCCACGGCTGGCGGCGCTGGTCCTCGACCCCGACCGCGAGGCGGTGTTCTGACCTTGCTCCGCAAAGCCCTGGCCGTGACCGCGGTCACCCTCCTCAGCCTGGCCGGCGCCACCCTCCCCGTCGCCTCGGCTTCCGCCGACTCCGCAGTGACCCAGACGCGGCCGCAGGCGGACCCGACGCCGGCGCCGAAGAAGCTGTTCACGATCGATGACGAGCGGGTGGACGAGTCGTCGGGGCTGGCGAAGAGCGCGAAGTACGACGGCATCTGGTGGACGGTGAACGACTCCGGTGACAGCGCCCGGGTGTTCGGCATCGACCGGACCGGCGAGGTCAAGGCGGAGTTGCGGTTGAACGCGGACGTCAAGGACGTCGAGGCGATCGCGGTCGACACCGACGGCACGATCTACATCGCGGACATCGGCGACAACAAGGCCACCCGCGACATGATCGAGGTCTACACGATCCCGGAGCCGGCGTCCTTGGAGGACCAGGCCAGCGTCAAGTTCCACCGGTACGACTTCGAGTACCCCGACGGCGCGCACGACGCCGAGACACTGCTGATCGAACCCTCCACGAAGCGGCTGTACTTCGTCACGAAGTCCTCGAGCAAGGCTGCCTTCTATGCGGCGCCGGAGAGTGCGTCACGCGAGGGAACGAACGAGCTGACCAAGGTGGCAGCCGCACCGCCCGGAGTCACCGACGGAACGTTCATGCCGGACGGCAAGAGCGTCGTCCTACGGACCTACCTGGAAGTCCTGAACGTGGCGTGGGCCAAGACCCCGACCGTCGTGGCCAAGGCCACGGTGCTCGCCAAACAGAGCGAGTCGATCGCAGTAGGCCCAGCCGGCACGGACATCATCGTCGGCAGCGAGGGCCCGAACTCAGCCGTTTACCAGGTCCAGGTCCCGGTAAAGAAGGCCGGTGCATCGTCCCCGGCCACCACCCCAACCCCCAAAGCAAACGCCGCCGGCAACAGCGCCGAGCCGAAAAAGAACCACAACCTCCGCTGGATAGTCATCGGCGCCGCCCTCCTCGCGATCATCATCACCTTCGTCACGTTCCCCGCAGGCCGCCGCGAACGCCTCGACCGAATGGCCGAAAACGCCCGCCTGACCGGCCAAACCCCACCCAACCCCCACGGCCGCCGCCGCTCCAACGCCTAACCCCGCCCCACCGCCAGGGCAGCGGCAACAGCCGCCGGCCTTCCGGGGCGGCGGCTGTTGGGTTGGGGGGTGGTTAGCGGAGGGCGTCGACGGTGAAGTCGATCGCTTGGGTGAGCTTGTCGACGTCGTCGGGGTCGACCGCGGGGAACATGGCGACGCGGAGTTGGTTGCGGCCGAGTTTGCGGTAGGGCTCGGTGTCGACGATGCCGTTGGCGCGGAGCTCCTTGGCGACCGCGGCCGCGTCGATGGAGTCGTCCAGGTCGATGGTGCCGATGACGAGTGACCGGGCGTCGGCGTCTTCGACGTACGGGGTCGCGTAGTCGGACTTCTCGGCCCAGTTGTAGAGCCGGCTGCTGGAGTCGGTGGTGCGCGCGACGCTCCAGTCCAGGCCGCCCTGGCTGTTGATCCAGTCGGTCTGCTCCGCCATCAGGAACAGCGTGGCCAGCGACGGCGTGTTGTATGTCTGGTGCTTGCTGGAGTTGTCGATCGCGGTGGCCAGATCCAGGAACGCCGGGATCCAGCGGCCGGAGGCGGTGATCTCCTCGACCCGGGCCAGTGCGGCCGGCGACATCAGGGCGATCCACAGCCCGCCGTCGGAGGCGAAGCACTTCTGCGGCGCGAAGTAGTAGACGTCGACCTCGTTGAGGTCGACCGGCAGACCGCCGGCACCCGAGGTGGCGTCGATCGCGACCAGCGCGCCCTCGTCGGCACCCTCGACCCGCTTGACCGGCGCCATCACACCGGTGGAGGTCTCGTTGTGCGGCCAGGCGTACAGGTCCACACCCGCCTCGGCGACCGCGACCGGGCGAGTACCCGGGTCGGACTTGATCACGCTCGGCTCACCGAGGTGCGGGGCGAGCTGGGAGGCCTTGGCGAACTTCGAGGAGAACTCGCCGAAGCTCAGGTGCTGGCTCTTCTCCCGGATCAGCCCGAAGGTCGCGATGTCCCAGAACGCGGTCGAGCCGCCGTTGCCGAGCACGACCTGGTAGCCGTCGGGCAGCTGGAACAGGTCGGAGACACCCTGCTGGACCCGGGCCACCAGGTTCTTCACCGGGGCCTGGCGGTGCGAGGTGCCGAGCAGCTTCGCGCCCTCGGTCGCCAGGGCCGCCACGGCCTCGGGGCGCACCTTGGAGGGACCGGCGCCGAAACGGCCGTCGGCGGGCTTGAACTCTGCGGGGATGATGATGTCGCTGGTCACCAGCGGTTCCCTTCGTCGTCTGGCTGAAATCCTTGCCGACGACGCTGTCAGCACCATCCAGTGTTCCATATCCCCTCAGGCCCCCGCCGACGGGTCTCAGCTGGGCTACTCGTGCTTGCGGGTGATCGTCTCCTGGCCGGTCATCACTGCGACCGGACCATTCTCGGTGGTCACCCACTCGCCGCACGCGCCGCCGCCCTCGGCCACACCGAGTTCCAGCACGCTGCCGTCCATCCGGATCACCGGGTGGTAGTACTCCGCGACCTGCTCGGCCTCGCCCTCGATGTAGTGGCCGATCAGCGCTCGCCGGAACCGGTCGGACGTCACGTTCGGCGCACTGCCGTGCACGAGCGCTCCGTGGAAGAACAGGACGTCTCCCGGCTCCATCTCCACCGGTACTGCGGCGTCGGGCTCCGGCAGCGGCACCGTCACGTCGGTGAAGCTGACCTTGGTGTCGGCCTTCTCCGTGCACAGGATCGGCCAGCGGTGGCTGCCGGGCACGACCTCGAGGCAGCCGTTCTCCCGGTCCACCTTGTCGAGCGCCATCCAGGCCGCCACGCAGGTCCCCGGCTCGGCCTTCAGGTAGAAGTTGTCCTGGTGCAGCGCTTGGCCCCGCGAGCCCGGCGGCTTGAAGTAGATCATCGTCTGGACCGCGTACGGCGACCTGCCGAGCAAGGTGGTCATCACCTCGTCCAGGCGGTCGTCGATCATCCACTGCAGGGACAGCTCGTCCCACCGGTGCATCTGCGCCATTCGCGGGTACCGGCGCAGCGGATCCCGGCTGTCGGCCTGTACGCCGACCACGTCGCCCGGGTAGGAACTCCGCCGACGGAGGACCATGTAGTGCTCCCGGAGCCGCTCGACCTCTCCCGCCGCGAACAGGCCACGGACCAGCGTGTACCCCGAGGTGTCGAACTCCTGCTTGAACGAAACGCTCACCGATGTCTCCCTGGTCGGCCCGGCATGATCCGGCGACAATGCATACTCAGAACCCTGACAAGGAAATTCTCCGATCCGGGCCCTCGTAGAGCCACTGATGATCGACGCAAGGACTTGAGCTTTTGACGCATCGACCGGTGCTGGCTGATCCGCTGGACCTGCACCTGCTCTCGCCGCCCACCTTCTGGCGGTGCGAGCCGAGCTGGTCCTGGGTGTCGCGGCCGCTCCCGGATCACCTGCTGTGGTGCGTCCTCGACGGCATTGGCCGCCTGGAGCTCAACGGCAACACCCGGGAGCTGGGCCCGGGCACCTGCGCCGTCTTCGCTCCCGGTGACAGCCCCACCGCCCGCCACGATCCACGTCGCCGCCTGCTGGTCTTCGGCATGCACTTCAACGTCACCCCGGCGGACGTAGTACCGGAGCAGCGGTGGGCTGAGCTGGCGGACCGAGTACTGCTCGGCGCACTCGCCCAGCGCTCCGATACGGCGTACAGGCGGGGCGACCCGCTCGGGATGCGGCAGGCCGCGCTCTGCCTCGAACAGCTGCTCTGCTTGATCTGGGAGGCGGCGCACAGCTCACCGCAGAGTGCGACGGACACGGCCGTGCTGGAGGTCGCACAGGTGATCCGGCAGGACCCCGGCCGCGACTGGAGTGTCGCGGAGATGGCTGCGCGGGCCGCACTGTCCAGAGCCCAGTTCACCCGCCGGTTCGTCGCCCGGAACGGCATGGCGCCCGCGCAGTACCTGATCCAGGCCAGGATCGACAGAGCTCACCAGCTCCTGACCGAGACCGGCATGACCGTCACCCAGGTCGCCGCCGCCCTCGGCTACACCGACGTCCCGTACTTCAGCCGCCAGTACAAACAACGCACCGGCCGCCCACCCAGCGAGAGCCGCCGCTGACGCCCTCTACCCACGCCAAAGGTCGAGTACTTCGTCCACCTTGGCGCGGATCTGGTCGCGTGCTTCGGGTCGCGGGACGCCCGCCATCAGCAGGTCGTCGTACCGCGTGTCCTGATGCCGGACGGAGGCGACGACAGCGAGCGTGACTGCGTTCTCCTCCAGCGCCCGGCCGGCAGCTGACCGGCCGACGCGCCCACTGCTGCGCGTCCCGGCATGCTGGGCGATCGCCTCGGCGCGGTCGGCAGGGCAGTGGGGGAACAGCCGAGTGATCTCCTCAGCCATTCGCTGCTGGAAGTCGACATCCTCGACCTCTCGCTTCTCGCGCGCCCGTTCCCGCTGCCGCGCGCGGACGTCCTCGTCGGCCAGACACTGCAATTCGGCGAGCTCGAGCGCGGGCTGCTCAACCAGCACGCCTTGGCGCTCGTACCGTTTGCGAGCCCGGCTCCAGCGGATCACGACAGCCGACAACGTGCTCGCCTTACGCGCCCGCCGAGTCAGGGCGGTGTTGCCCGATGGCAGGAAGACCAGGTGGTCCAGGTCAACGCACTCGAGGCAGTGCGGAGCATCATCCTCGAGCCGCATGAAGTCGGCCTCGGTAGTGCCGCAGTCCGCACAGGTGAACGCCTTCACCGGCGAGATCACCAGCAGGTCCTCGGATTTCTGCTTCGCGTCAGGACTCACCCAGAAACCTTACGTCCGAATGACCCTGGGTCAGGACCCTCACTTCCTCGGACGTAGGGGGGAGACGTCAGGCCCACGAGGGGTTCCAGCCTTCGATGGAGTCGGCGGGGCGGGTGGTCGGGCCGGAGTAGATGGCGGACGGGCGGATCAGGCGGCCGGTGCGCTTCTGCTCGAGCACGTGGGCGCTCCAGCCCGCAGTACGGGCGCAGGTGAACATCGAGGTGAACATCGGCGGCGGGACCTCGGCGAAGTCGAGCACGATCGCGGCCCAGAACTCGACGTTCGTCTCCAGCACCCGGTCCGGCCGGCGCTCGCGCAGCTCGGCCAGCGCGGCCTTCTCCAGCGCCTCGGCAACCTCGTACCGCGGGGCGTCCAGCTCGCGGGCCGTACGGCGAAGGACGCGGGCGCGCGGGTCCTCCGCGCGGTACACGCGGTGCCCGAATCCCATCAGGCGCTCGCCACCGTCCAGCAGTCCCTTAACGAAGGCCCGGGCGTCACCGCTCTTCTCGACGCCCTCGATCATCGTCAGCACGCGGGCCGGCGCACCACCGTGCAGCGGCCCGGACATCGCGCCGACCGCACCGGACAGCGCGGCGGCCACGTCGGCGCCGGTGGAGGCGATCACCCGGGCGGTGAAGGTGGAGGCGTTCATGCCGTGCTCGGCCGCGGACGTCCAGTACGCGTCGACCGCCTTGACGTGCTTGGGGTCGGGCTCGCCGCGCCAGCGGATCATGAACCGCTCGGTGATCGTGGTCGCCTTGTCCACCTCGCGCTGCGGCACCATTGGTTGCCCGATGCCACGAGCCGCCTGGGCGACGTACGACAGCGCCATCACCGCGGCGCGGGACAGGTCGTCACGGGCCTGGACGTCGTCGATGTCGTAGAGCGGCCGCAACCCCCAGGCCGGGGCGAGCATCGCCAGCGCGGACTGCACGTCGACCCGGACATCACCAGTGTGTACGGGCAGCGGGAACGGCTCGGCCGGCGGCAGGCCGGGCGTGAAGGCTCCGTCGACGAGCAGACCCCAGACGTTCTCGAACGGCACCCGGCCGACCAGATCCTCGATGTCGACGCCGCGGTAGCGCAGCGCCGAACCTTCCTTGTCCGGCTCAGCGATCTGGGTGTCGAACGCGACCACACCCTCGAGACCGTGCTGAACCTCGGTTTTCGGATCTGACATACGTCTGCGACTCCCTTGTCCGGACCTTAGGCGCTCAGGCAGCATAGTTCTCCGCCTTGCCGCGCGGACAGATCTGTGACCGGTTCGGCGTTTACGCTCGATCCCATGCCCGCCAAGCCGAAATACCCGGGACAGCAGTAGCCGGGACAGCAATATCCAGGGCAGACCTTCCCCGGGCGGTAGTTCATCGCAACTTTCCTTCGTCCCGCCGCATCTGGGTGGGCATGGAGACACTTGTTGCCTATGCCTTCGACGGTTTCGTAGGCGCCGAGCGGGCAGCCGCTGGCGTCAGACGCGTGGAAGCGCACTACGGGCAGCTCTGGGGAGAGTCAGCACGACGCGACGGCTGCGACGCGGCCACGGTGGGCGTGCACACCTGGAGCCGGCGTGACCCCGATTGCTTCTGGCCTGCCTGGCGCGACGACGACAACCTCTGCGTAGCCAGCCTGCACGCACCCCTCGGCTACGAGAGCATCATCGGAGAGCTGGCGCCGCAGCGTGCACCTACTGCGCTTGCGCGAGCAGTGATCGCTGCCCCCGCTCGCATGCTCGACCTTGCGCCACCGTTCGTCCTGACAGCGCTGGATCCCGCGGAAGAGCGGCTGGAGCTGTTCACCGACTCGATCGGCGTGGGCCGGCTCTTCCAACTCCGGGTGGCCGACGGCTGGGTGTGGAGCAACCGGCCGGCCGCGGCCTGCCTGTTCGCCGATGTACCGGCGGAGGCCGCCGCCAGGGGGTGGCGGTTCGCAGCGGGCTGTGGCTGGTTCATGGACGACACCACGCCCTACAACAGGGTTCTCGCAGTTCCGGGAGCCACCCACATCGTGATGGAGGGACGCCGGGCTCGGCGGACTGTCACTCGCACTGATGCCACCAGCATCTGGTCCGGCCCTACCGGCGACGAACTGTCGCCCCGGGTGGTCGAGGAGACCGCGGATGCCTTGCGGGGAGTGGCGCGCTCGGTCGCACGACTGTGGCCCGGTACTCCGACGGTGGACCTCAGCGGCGGCCGGGACTCACGTGTGGTCGCAGCGGCCTTCCTGTCCGCGGGTGTCGACCTGCGCCTCAACAGCTATGACGCAGTACCTGGTGAAGTACAGGTGGCGGAGCAACTGGTGGCTGCTCTGCCCTACGAGGTGGAACATGTCGTCAGCGGCGGGACGCGGCAGCCCGCAGTACCGGCTGCTCCTGCGAAGCCGGCCGCTCCTGCGCCGGAGTTGGTGGAGCGGATCAAGCGCTGGCACCGGTACGGCGAAGGGCTGCGTTCGGCCAGCTACTTGTTCCACGCGCCGCCGCGTGATCTTGCCGGGGTCAGTCATCTGGCGATCGGCGGTGCGGGCGGCGAGATCGCGCACGGGCACTTCTATCCGGGTGACGTGCTCACGCTCGACGCGCGGCCGCTCGAGAGCAAGGTGCGCGGGTTCGCCGACAAGCTGCAGGCCCGGCTCGTCCCGGCGGCAGGTCCCGCTGACCAGGTCCGTGAGGCGGTCAGCGGACAGATCGAGCAGGTGTTCCGCGAGGCCATCCAGGGCGGCTTCGAGGACGCGAAGATGCTCGACTACTTCTACGTGGTGGAGCGGTTGCGTCGCTGGGGCACAGTCGGTGAACGCACTGGGGTGGTCTCGCCACTGCTGGTTCCTGCCTTCGTCCGCGGTGCGTTCGCGCTGACTCCGCCGCAGCGGATGGAGAACGCGCTGCACTGCGCGCTGGTTCGCGAACTGGTACCGCAATGGGCCGACATCCCTTTCTTCAAACCGGTTCCGGCTGCTGCGCCGACGACTCCGAAGCGGGCACCCGCACGAGTGAAGCGGGTTGCCGACGCCGCGGATCGCGACGCGATCGGGGCGCTGCTCACTCAGTCCCACCCGTTGGCCGACGACTTCGACGCCGAGACGATGGGCACCTTGTGGGCCGCGTCGGTCCAGGGCAGCAGTACGGCGGCGGAGGAAGTGGCGCTCCGGCAGTTCCTCTGGCGAGCGGTCTTCGAGGAGCACCTCACCGAGGTCAACCAGCACATCACGGCACCCGCCCCTGCACCCACCACCCAGACCATGACCGTGCCGCCAGCCCGCGTGAACCCGTTCAGGCAACGCCTGCGGCGGCAGGCCGTGGTACGGAAGCTGGCGCGGGGACAGGTCTGGCGCCTCTTCCGGGGCAGTCGATTCGGTCGCTCCTGGGGTGGTAGGCGCCGCTGAAAGCGGACGGACCTCGTAGGCTCGCTGTCGTGGATCTAGGAGAGATGCGGCAGACCTACGGCCTCGGTGAACTGCTCGAGAGCCAGGTGGACGCCGACCCGATCGCGCAGTTCGGCCTGTGGCTGGCGCAGGCCACCGAGGCCGGGCTGCCCGAGCCGAACGCGCTGGTGCTTGCCACTGCGGACCCGGACGGGAAGCCCTCGGCCCGGACCGTCCTGCTGAAGGGACTCGACGAGCGCGGCTTCGTCTTCTTCACCAACCAGCAGTCCCGCAAGGCCGACGACCTCGCCGCGAACCCGTACTGCGCACTCGTCTTCCCCTGGCACGCGATGGAGCGTCAGGTCCGCGTCGAGGGCAGCGTGAGCAAGGTCCCTGCCGACGAGGTCGACGCGTACTTCGCATCCCGTCCGCGGGGTTCGCAGCTCGGCGCCTGGGCGTCCCAGCAGAGCCAGCCGGTGGAGTCCCGGGAGGAGCTCGACCTGCAGTACGCGTCGTACGAGCGGCAGTGGCCGGAGGGTACCGAGATCTCGGCGCCGTACTTCTGGGGTGGGTACCGGGTCCGGCCCGAGGTGTTCGAGTTCTGGCAGGGCCGCACCGGCCGCCTCCACGACCGCCTCGCCTACTACCGCGCGGACGACGGGTGGCGGCTGGTGCGACTCCAGCCCTAGACCCGCGTGAGCTCGGGCTCCGGCTGCTGCTCCTGGACCGGCCCGGTCTCCCGGAAGCCGTGGCGCTGCCACCACCGCGCGAGCGGCGCGGGCGCCCACCAGTTGGCGCGACCGAGCAACCGCATCGTCGCCGGGACCAACAGCGCCCGGACGACGGTGGCGTCGATGGTGATCGCGATCACCAGGCCGATGCCGATCATCTTCACGAACACGATGCCCGAGGTGGCGAACGCGCCCACCACGATGATCAGCAGTAGCGCCGCGCTGGTGATGATGCCGCCGGTGCGTTGCAGGCCGAGCGCGACGGCCCGGGTGTTGTCGCCGGTCCGGTCGTACTCCTCGCGGATCCGGCTGAGCAGGAAGACCTCGTAGTCCATCGACAACCCGAACAGGACGGCGAACAGCAGCACCGGGTTGGTCGCGTCGAGGAAGCCGGCCGGAGTGAAGTCGAGCAGGCCGGACAGGTTGCCGTCCTGGAAGATCCACACCATCGCGCCGAACGACGCCGACAGCGACAGCACGTTCATCAGCAGCGCCTTGGCCGGCAGCACGATGGAGCCGAAGGCAACGAACAGCAGGGCGAACGTCACCAGCACGATGAACCCGGCCATCCACGGCACTCGCTGACCGAGCACATGCAGCAGATCCACCAACGCCGCCGTGTCGCCACCCGCCTCGACCGACGTACCGGCCGGAGGAGTCACAGCCCGAACGCCATTGACTACCTCGCGAGCCGGCAACTCCTGCGAGGTGTAGTGCGTGTGCACGACCACCGAGGCCACGCCGTCTTCGTAACCGCCCAGCCACACACTTTCGACGCCGGGCACCCGCTCCAGCTCAGCGATGTAGGGCGCGAGCGCGGCCGCGGGATCCGCCGCGGACAACCGAGCAGCCACCAGTACGTCGGAACCGCCCGCGCCGGCGAAGTCGCTCTGCAAGGTCTCGGTGACCGTACGGCTGTCGGCGCCGGCTGGTAGCGCCCGGTGGTCCACTCCGCCCAGTTGCGCCTGCAGGAAGGGAATTCCGAGCACGAGCAGCAGCGGGACCAGCACCACGACGTACCGGATCGGACGCTTCATCACGCTGTGCGCGAGCTTGTACCAAGCCCCGTGTTCGGTCGAACCGAGGCCGCCGCCACGCTTGAGGAAGGGCAGCCTGAGGTTGTTCACCCGATGCCCCAGTACCGCGAGCAGTGCGGGCAACGCCGTCAGCGCCGCGATCATGGCGACCAGCACCGCCGCGGCCCCGCCGTACGCCATCGAGCGCAGGAACATCACCGGGAACAGCACCAGGCTGGCGATCGCGACGCCCACGGTGACGCCGGAGAAGGCGACCGTACGGCCGGCCGTGCTCATCGTCACCGTCAGGGCCGTCTCGACATCATTGCCGAGGGCAAGTTGTTCGCGGAACCGGGTGACGATGAACAACGCGTAGTCGATCGCCAGGCCGAGCCCGATCATCGTCACGATGTTGATCGAGAACACCGACACGTCGGTGAACGTGGTCAGCGCCCGCAGTACGACGAAAGCGCCGAGGATCGCCAGACCGCCGACGAACAGGGGCAGACTCGCCGCGACCAGACCACCGAAGACCACCACGAGCAGCACCAGCACGATCGGCAGCGAGATGGTCTCCGCCTGCACGATGTCGTGCTCGGTCTGCGTGTTCACCTCGTCGAACACCGCCACCTCGCCGCCCACCTTGACGTCGAGCCCGGCCGGCGCCTGGCGGACCTGGTCGGCGATCTTGTGGAAGGTGGCCAGCCGCTCCTCGGGATCAGCCCCGGCCAGCGTCAGTACGGCGTACGTCGAGTGCTGGTCCTTCGACACGAAAGCGGGGGAGCGGGTGCTCCAGAAGGTCGTGGTGCGCAGTACCTCGTCGGTCGGCAGGCCGGACAGGTGGCTCTCGACGGTCTGCCGGAAGGCGGGGTCGGCCAAGGTCCGCGAGTCGCTGCGGTAGAGCACGATCACGTCGGTGCCGGTCCGCCCGACGGTCTGCTCGATCGTGCGGACGGCGCGGTACGCCTCGGTGTCGGGCGCCTCGAAGCCGCCGTTCGCCAGCGAGCCGAAGACGCCGGTGCCCCAGGCGATCGCGGCGACCACGAAAACGCCCGTCAGAGCGAGAACCAGGTGGCGGCGCCGGTAGTTGAACCGGCCGAGTGTCTCGAACACGTAGTCTCCCCAAGGGCGTACATTGAACAGTGGTCGCTTTGGTGAACACCGTTAACAGTTAACGGTGTAAACTCTAAACGGCCCTAGGCTCTGCCTGTCAAGTGGCTTTGGTGCGGATCACGGACGACCGGTCCGAGGGAAGGTGCGAGTGGACCTCAGTACGACGGGGACCCGGCGGGACCGGCAGCGGGCCGCGACGGTCGCCGAGATCAAGGCGGCGGCGCGCAAGCTCCTGGTCGAGGGCGGCGCGTCCGCGGTCGGCCTGCGCGCGGTCGCCCGCGAGCTCGGCCTCAGCGCCCCCGCGCTGTACCGGTACTTCGCCAGCCACGAGGACCTGATCTCCGCCGTCATCGCCGACCTGTACGACGAGCTCACCGCGGTACTGGTGGCTCTGCGGGACGAGGACGCGGAGGCCGATCTGGGTACTCGGCTGTTCCTGGTCGCCGGGGGACTGCGGGACTGGGCGCTGGCGCATCCGGCCGAGTTCGGGCTGCTCTTCGGCGCTCCGGTGCCGAATCCGCTGGCCGACGGGCACGAGCTGACCCCGAACCACCAGGCGGCGATGCGATTCGGCGCCGTCTTCAAGGACCTGGTCGCGCAGGTGTGGCACCAGCAGCCGTTCCCGAGCCCGTCCGACGAGTCGCTCGGGCCGGAACTGGTCGCGCAGTTGCAGCAGAAGTCGGAGTACTTCGACGGGATGCCGGCCGGCGCGGTCTACCTGGCGCTGAACTACTGGACCCGGCTCTACGGCCTGATCTGCATGGAGGTCTTCGGCCAGCTGCATTGGGCGCTCGAGGACGCCGGCGCCTACTTCCAGGCGCAGCTCTACGAGATCGGCGAGGCGCTGGGCCTGGACTGCCCGCTGCCGGAGTGAGCCGGTCGCTCAGGAGAGCGGGCAAAAAAAAGAGACCCGCGGGCGCTTCCGGAGACACGGCCGGGTGGCCGAACTCTGGGTCAGGCGGACTTTCCTGACTACCCGCGGGCCCGGTGGCTGGCGTCGGAATGACTAGCCACTTGCCCACTGAATAAGTGGTTGGCGGTTAGCCCGCCGCCACCTCACGAGTCCGATAGCACATCATGCTTTGGACCACCTCCCTTCACGTGTACTCAAAACTTACGTCGGGGCCGGGCCACGTTCAACCGGTTTTCGCCGACAGATGAACGCCGCCCGTGATCCCATGGAGGCATGGTGCTCAGGCTCGGACTTCCCGTCATCGTGCTGCTGGTAGGAACCGCCTGGTTCGCGTGGTCGTGGTACCGCCGGGCGGTCGTCGCGGAGCAGGCCGTGGCCGACCTGAACAGCGAGACGAAGGCGCTGCTGCGGGAGGTCCGGTCGCTCGAGAAGGCGGTCGCGGCTGCCGAGCAGGGGCTCCGTACGCTCAGCTCGCATCCGTCGGTACCGCGTGACGTCGCGGTCACCGCCGACCTGACTCTCGCCGACATCCGGCGACTCACCGAAGGCAAGGAGCTCGACCGCTGATGGCAAGGCTGGGGATCCCGCAGAATGGGAACGTGAGCACCCCGACCCAGACGCCCCGCTGATCCCGTGTCCGCGCTGCCGTCACACCTCGAGTTGGTGCAGGGCGTCGTGCTGCCCAAACCGGTCGGCGCGGACCCGGCGCTGGACTTCCTGAACACCCGCTCCGACTTCGCCGGACGAGGACCCGCACGGAGCGAGTGGCTCACGTCGTACGAGGCGTTCGTGATCTGGAACGGGTACGTCGGTCTGCTCTCCGACGCCAGCGTCTTCCGGCTGATCGAGCAGGCCGCGGTCAAGCCGAAGGACGCGGCACATCGTTTCGACGCGACCCTGGAATTCCGCGCCGACCTGTACGACGTACTGACGGACGCCGGCGCGGGTGGTTCGTTCGACGCAGTAGCGCGCGCGGTGGAACGAGCCACCGCGCGCCGCCGCCTCACCGCAGTACCGGCTGTCGGCCTAGGTTTTGGGGCTGGTTGGGATCTGCCAGAGGACCTGGGGTTGCCTTTGGACCAACTGGCTCTCCTCGCCGCGGACCTGCTCACCGGCGCCTCCCGCGACCACGTCCACCTCTGCCCGGGCGACGCCTGCGGCTGGCTCTTCCTGGACCCCCGAGGCCGCCGCCGCTGGTGCTCCATGTCCACCTGCGGCAACCGCTCCAAAGTCCGAGCCCACGCCGCCCGCACCCGCTAACACCTGGTACTCCGCCCCACGCGCCTCCTGCGTCACGTCGTACCGTCTAGTCTGCGGTCTCGGGTGCGCCGGTCTGGAGTCGGCGTGAACGTCTGGGGAGCGTTCGGGCAATCAGGGGTATGACCGTGACCGATACGACCGAGTCCGTGGCCGGCGACCGGCCACCGCCCGAACCGATGGGGGACCGGCCCCAGCTGACCGGACCAGCGGTGGCCGACGAGTTCGCGCGGCTGTTCGACCAGCACGCCGCGCCGATGCACCGTTACCTGGCCCGCAGGGTCGGTGCCGAGCAGGCCCACGACCTGGTCAGCGAGACGTTCCTGACCGCGTTCCGGCAGCGTGACACCTACGACCCGGCGACGGCCGCCGCGAAGGCCTGGCTCTACGGGATCGCGACCAACCTCGCCCGGCGATACGTCCGTCAGGAGGTTCGCGGGCTGCGGGCCACCGTCCGGGCCGGCCGCCGCGAACCCGACGACCTGGCCGCGCACGACGGCCGCGTCGCCGAGCGGGTGGATGCCCAGACGCTCGCCCGCCGGATCGCCCCTGCGATCGCGGACCTGTCCGAGGGCGATCGCGACGTACTGCTGCTGACGTCGTGGGCGGGTCTGTCCACCGTCGAGGTGGCTGACGCACTCGGGATCCCGGTCGGGACCGTGCGCTCCCGCCTGCACCGCGTCCGCCGCCAGCTCCGCATCCTGACCACGCCCGAGGAGGGGTACGACCATGACTGATCTTCGATCCAGCGATGACCTGGACCGCGCACTCTCCGCACTCCACGCCGACGCCGAGACCGATTCGGCGCGCATCCAGCAGACCAGGGCCGCATTCCTCGACGCCGTGGGGCAGACGCCCGTCAAGAAGCGCGGCTCGCGGCGCCGGTGGGTGATCGCGGCCGCGGCAGCGTTGGCACTCGTGGCCGGCGGATCGCTCTACACGACGACGCTGGCCGGCGGCTCGGCGGAGGCCAAGGTCGAGCTGGACGATGCCGCGCAGCGGATCGCAGCGACCCCAGATCCGGTCGTGGCGCCGGGCAAGTACCGCTACCTGGTCTGGCACGTCTGGAACACGAACTACACGGAGACTCCCGGCGGAGGTCTGAGGGTCCTGGAAGAGACGGTGATCGAGGTCTGGGTGCCGGCGAACATCCGCGGTACGTGGTACCGGCGCGACACCGACACCGGGCGCCACCAGTGGATCAAGGGTTCCAACGAGGAAGCCCGCAAGGCCGGCATCAGCTTCGGCCGGTCGACCACGACGTCATCGGCCCGGTGCGGCGCCTTCGACGGGGGCGGGCCGTGCGCCAAGAACGGCAGCTGGCAGGACCCGTCGCTCGACTGGATCGCAGGACTGCCCAAGGACCCGAAGGCGCTGTTCGAGCAGCTGAAGAAGGACGGCACGATCCAGGGCAACGACCGCGGAGAAACCGAGCTGCTCGTCAAGGCCCAGGACGCCCTCCGGACCGGCATGCTCCCCGCCGACGTCCGGGCCACCCTGTACCGCGCCCTCGGCAACCTGGAGAACCTGAAGATCTCCGACAAGGCAGCCAACCTCGACGGCCAGATCGGCATCGCCTACAGCAGCGACGACGGCTCCTCTCGCGAGGAAATCGTCATCGACCCCAAAACCGGCGCCTACATCGGCTCCCGCGAGGTCGCCACCTCCGGCCGCAACCGAGGCCACGTCCTCTCCTACAGCTCCTTCACGACCTCCATCGCACCCGCCCCCTGGAAAACCCCCCGCTGACTCACACCGATGGGCCCGGCACCAGCCGGGCCCATCGGCGTGGCAGGCAGAGCTGGGCGGCCATGAGCCCGGACGCGGCGACCAGGGACCACAGTGCCCATGGGCCGATCGCGTACACGGCGCCGCCGATGAGCGGTCCGGCGCCCGTACCGATCGTGTACGCGGCGCCGTACAACCCCTGGTAGCGCCCGGCCATCCGCGGCGGAGTCAGACTTCCCAGGTAGGCCATGGCGACGGAGCTGGACATCATCTCGCCGAGCGTCCAGATCAGCACCGTCGCCGACAGCAGGACCATGCCGTTCATGAACCCGGTCAGCGCGAGACCGGCACCGATGAGCAGGTTGCCGATGGCAAGTACGTACTCCGGCCGGTACCGCGAGACTGCGCCGGTGGTGGGCAGTTCCAGCACCAACACCACCAGACCGTTGAGTCCGATGAGGAGACCGAAGTCGCGTGCGCCCAGACCCACGTCGCTGACGTGCAGGGGCAGGCCGACGGTGGACTGGATGTAGACGAACTCGCCGACCACGGTCATCAGCAGGAATCGCACCAGAGCGCGGTCGGCGAGCGCCTGCCGGTACCCCACTGCCCGGTCCGCCTGCGTGTCCGCGTCGTCCTGGTCGGACCGCGGCTGGGGCGCATCCCGCAGCAGCACCGCCACGACCACGCCGAACAGCAGGCACGCGGCGGCGTTGCCCAGGAAGAGCGCCACATAGGAGGTGCTGGCCAGCACACCGCCGATGACGCCGCCCAGGGCAGCGCCGATGTTCATCGCGAACCGGAACACCGCGAAGGCGGCGAGCCGTTGCTGGTTGGTCGTCACGGAGTCGAGCAGCACCGCGGCCGCGGCCGGCCGGTAGATCTGCGACGTCACGCCGATGAGACCGACCACCGCGACGAGGATCGGGAGCCCTCCGAGGGACGGCACGATCGCCGTCAGCGCGGCGGTGGGCACAGCGGACGCCACGATGGTCCATCGCCGGCCGATCTTGTCGGCGAGGTAGCCACCGACGGCGTTGCCGAGCACGTTGCCCAGACCGGACACGCCCAGCACCAACCCCGCGGCACCGGCGGAATAGCCGCGCCCGATCAGGTAGAGCACGATGAACACGGGCAGGAAGTTGCCGACCCGGTTGACCAGGATGCCGAGACTGACGATCCACACCCGGCCGGGCAGGCTGCGCAGCGCGTCGCGGAATCGCGGCTCGTCGACGCCCGACCGGTCCGGCATAGCGGTGCTCACGCGACGGGCTCCGTGCGCACGTGGATCGCCGCGGCCAGCCGCCTGCCGTGGGCGATCGCTTCGGTGGCCGTGGCGCCACGGGCGATGACGTGACCGACCTTGTCCTCGTTCCAGGTCAGTGGTGGTACGTCGTCGCCCGGCTCCACGTCCAGTTGAAGGTCGACGAACGCCGGGTCCGCGCGTACGGCGTCGACGCCGGTCACCTCCACGACCCGTCCGGGCTCCGGCGTGAGGAACCGGACGGCCGCTCCGCCCTGAGGCTCGGGCGACGTGGTCAGCGGTTCCACCAGGCCGAACCCGGCGCCCAGCGCGTAGCGCTCCATGTCGACGCCGTAGGCGATCTCGGCCAGTTCGTTGATCCGGTCACCGCCGATGCGGTTGTGCGACTCGACGATCCGCGGGCCGCGCGAGGTCAGCTTGACCTCGGTGTGCCCGGGCCCGTTGCGCAGCCCCACCGCGTCGAGGAAGTCCGTCACCAACCGCGTGACCTCGCGCAGCGTCTCGGCCGAGCAGCCGCTGGGCTGCGAATGTCCGATCTCGACGAAACCGGGGCCGCCGGTCTCCTTGTCGGTCACCGCGACGACCACATGCCGACCGTCGAAGGTCAGGGTCTCCACGCTGATCTCCGGGCCGTCCAGGAACTCCTCCATGAGGAACTCGTCGAAGGATTCGGCATCGGACAGGTCGCCGATCGCCCAATGCCCGTCGTCGAGGGATCGGTACCGTTCGGCGACGACCTCGACGTCGCCTCGGTCGCGGACGCGGAAGACCCCCAGGCTGCCCGATTCGCGGATCGGCTTGACGATGATCGGGAGCCCGTGCGCCTGAACGAACTCCCGAACGTCCCGCGCGGAACGGCCGACCGCGGAGGCCACCGGGCTGATGCCCCTCGCGGCCAGATGCCGGCGCATCCGCCACTTGTCCAGCAGCAGTTCCACGGTGGCGACGGACTCGCCGCCGAGGCCGAGCGCCTCGTTGATCCGCGCCGTCGGCAGCAGCCCGAGCTCGGACAGCGACACGGCCACCTGGAACGGGTACGCCTCGTGCAACGCCCGGACCAGCGGCAGGAGCCGGTCGATGTCGCCGTAGTCGAGCAGCAGCGCCTGATCGACGTACGGCCAGTGGCCGTGGTCATACGCGTCCGGGAACTGGGCGTGAACCACGTCCAGGCCGAGCTCCCGGGCCTTGCGCACATGCTTGAGCTTGCCGCCGACCACCAGAATGCGAGGCCGTCCGGTGGCGACCGCCGGGACCTCTGCCTTGACCGAGTCGGTCGTGAACATCTGGTGCTCCTCGTGTCTGCCGGCTCCCTGCCGAGACCCCGAATCTGCTCGTCTGAGGTGGACCCGCACATCGGAATTCCTCCCTATCCCTGGCTCTGAAGGGGTCCTAGGGAGTCAGCGGATCGGTCCCGGCGGGCGATGCGGATCGTTGCCACGAGCCCCATTCATTTCGGGGAGTAGTCACCGTCACGGACTCCCCGCCCACAGACTGCTGCAACTTCGGTCAGGGTCGGTGCATCTAGCTGAGTAGACCGGTTGCTGGGGCTTGGAGTCCGCAACGTCGTGCAGCTCGGTCTAGGAGAGGTTGCGACGTGAACGGAAGGCGAAGGACCGTCAGGCGTAGTACGGGAGTTGTCAGTGCGGCGGCGTTTGTCACCGCCGGCTTGATGCCCGGAGCCGCGGATGCTGTGCCTACCGTCAACACCACCGCAGAAGCTGCCTGCAAGGTCTCTCCTGGTGCCGTGACAGCTGGAGGCGACCACCGGGGCTTCACGATCACCGCGACGAAACCCATCGCGGCCACCGAGCACCAACGGCACCCCGATATCTACCCCGACGGGCTCGCTCGGCTGAGCGGCTACATGGTCGTCGATCCCACTGTGCAACAGGGTTATGGCGAGCGCGTCTACGGCTGGGTGGTGCTGGGCTCGTCGATGTACGGGAGCAGCTACTTCACCGACGGCAACGGCAAACTGGCCCCCGACACGGTCGAGCGCTGGTTGGTGGGTGGCGGTTGGGGGAACTTCGTTGCCTTCGAGACGAGCACCTGGATCCGGCCGGACCACACGGTGCGGACCAATCAGTACGGGCTTCGCAGTGACGGTGTGCTGTTCCGCTGGTCGGACATCGACCTGCGCGGGTGGACCGCGAAGGCGTCGTACCCGGGCTTCTCAGCGGTGAAGGCGATGGCCCTGATCAGTCAGACGGCCACCTATGACACGTTCCTCGCGACCACCAAGGGCGGGGCGCTGTACACCGTCCGCATCCCGATCAGCTCGCCGATGAAGCCTGTGGTGAAGGTCGTCCGCCGCTCCACCTGGCAGGCGCTCGACTCCTTGGTGATCGAGCGGTGTGGGCCGACCGGCACGCTGCTGCTCGGCATCGACAAGGACACCAAGGCGGGCTACCTGTACGCCGTCGGTCACGCCAAGGGGACTGCCACCGTGATCCAGAGCCTCGGCAAGGTCCCGACCACCTTGGACGACCCGATCTACTTCAGGCGAGGCGGCGAGCCCGATGACGGCCCGGTCTATCTGTTCGGCGAATAGCTGGACGCCTGGCCCGGCACCATCGGTCGCGCGGTGCCGGGCGGTTCAGCTGAAGAGCGCGGGGTCGACCAGGATCCAGGTGTGTTGGGCTCGGGCCAGGACTCGGCCGTCGGAGTCGTACAGGGTGCTGGCGGTGAGGGTTTTGCGGCCGTCTTCACTGAGGATCCGGCCCATCACCACGCACGCCTCGCCCGCGGGTGGTCTGGCGTCGATGCAGGCGCTCATCTGGCCCAGCACCGACGGGCGCCCCTCGAGGTCGATCGCCCAGCCGCCCGGGCAGTCCAGTGCCGCCCAGAGGAACACCGGGTCGACCAGTCCGTCCTCGGCGGCCAGGTCGGTCGACGGATGCCACGTGCACGCCGTGCGCCCGTCACCGAGCGGACCGGGCCGCAGCCGCAACCCCTCCGCGTTCTCGGGGCCGCAGACGAAGCATCCCGGGAAGGGATGGTTCGCGAGCCCCTTGTACTGCGCTTCCGCCGCGCGCGCCTCGTCCGGTCCGACCGGGTCGACCGTGGCGTGGTCCAAGGTGTCCGCGGCGACGGCGATCGCTTCGGCAACCACCCCCGAGGCGGCCGACGACTCAGTCGAAGCGATCGGCGACTCGACGCCGGCCAGCTGGGCGGAGTCCGAGGAGACCAGCAGGTCGAGGTCGACCTCCATCGGCGGCGGCACCATGAGGCGCACCCGGGGGACCGTTCCGTCGGCGGCGACCGCCGCCAGCGCGGTACCGACCTGGCCCGCGACGTACCCCCCGTTGCCTGACTGGGCGGGCCCCCTGAAGCGCGGTGCGATCCGCAGTACCTCTCGCGTGGTCATGGCCAACGACCCTAGCCTCCGCCGCCGATGTGGCCTCTTCCGGGCCGGAAAGACGCTGATGACCTGCGGAACGCCGGGATTCCCGTGTTTTCTCAGCTTCTTTGCAGATTTACAGCTCCCAACACTCTCATTCAAACGTCCGTTTGAACTATGCTGACTGCAGGCTACGGCGCGTAAGCAGGTGGGGTGCCTGAGCGAGCGGTGGCTGGGGGGAAGGAGAACTCTGTGGAAACACCCGTGGAATCAACCCGGGAAAGGCTGCTCAACATCGCCGAGCAGAGATTCGGCGAGGGTGGTTACGAAGGAACGTCGCTGCGGGCGATCACGGTCGCGGCCGCCGCGAACATCGCGGCGGTGAACTACCACTTCGGTTCGAAGGAGGCCCTGCTCCGGGCGGCGGTGGCGCGCGCGATGGCGCCGGTCAACACCGAGCGCCGGCGGCGACTGGACCAATTGGAGGCGAAGGGGCAGCCGACCGCCGAGCAACTGATCCGGGCCTTCATCGAGCCGGGTCTCGACCTCGTACTGCGCCGCGGTGAGCGCGGGCCGGTGGCCGCGAGGTTCATCGGCCGGGTCGCGTTCGACCCGAGCCAGCGGATCCGCGAGTTGTATGCGGCGGAGTCGGATCCGGTCGAGGCGCGGTACCTCACGGCGCTGCAGGCGGCGTTGCCGAGAGCGGCGCCGGAGTCGGTGGCGTTCGGGTACGTGAACATGCTGGGGTTGCTCGCCCTGCACCAGTCGCAGGCGCTGACCCGGGCGCCCGGCACCGAGGACGTGGAGGATCCGGGCAAACTGGCGGAGAACCTGATCGCCTTCCTGGTGGCCGCTTTCGACCGTGGGTTGCGCGCCTGAACACCGCCTTGCGCGCAGTGGTCCAGGGGGCACACTGGTCTTGTGGGAGCTGTCCGGAAAATGCTCACGGATGTTCGAACTGCCGGGTAACGCTGCATAATGGCGCTCTGTGGACCCCTGTGAAGTCGTGGTTGCCGTCGATCTCGGTGGAACCCGGATGAAGTGCGGCCTGGTCGCCGCCGACGGTGCCGTGTTGCACCGGGAGACCAGGCCGACACCCCGGGAGGCCGGGGGCCGCGCCGTGCTCGACGCGCTGCTCGAAACCGTCGTCGAACTGGGCCAGAAGGCCGCCGCCGACGGACACCGCGTGCGCGCGGTCGGCGTCGTCGTACCTGGCATCATCGACGCCGCGACCGGGACCGTCGGCGCGGAGAATCTGGCCTGGGTCGGTACGCCGGTCCTCGCCGAACTGAAGGAGTCCCTCGGCGAGGATCAGCAGGTGGTCCTCGCCCACGACGTACGCGCGGGTGGTTACGCGGAGCTGCGCCAGGGGGCCTTGAACGGCACCACGAACTCCCTCTTCCTCCCGCTCGGCACCGGCATCGCCGCGGCCATGGTGGTCGACGGCTCGCTGGTCAGCGGCGACGGGTACGCGGGGGAGCTCGGGCACACCCGCTTCGTCCACGGCGACACCGCCGAGCTCTGCGCCTGCGGCCAATGGGGCTGCCTCGAGACCGTGGCCTCCGCCGCCGCCCTGGCCCGACGGTACGGCGCACGCACAGGTCGCACGGTGGACGGCGCCCGCGAGGTGCTCGAACTGCTGGCGCAAGGTGACCCGGACGCGGCCGCCGTCTGGAGTGACGCGTTGGAGGCCCTGGTCGACGCGCTGGTCCTCTACACCACGTTGGTCGCGCCCACCCGCATCGCGATCGGCGGTGGGCTCGTCGGGGCCGGTGAGACCCTGCTGGCGCCGCTGCGTGAAGGTGTTGCTGCGCGGCTGACGTTTCAGCGCCGGCCGGAGATCGTGGCCGCGGTACTGGGCGAGGAGGCCGGGTGCCTCGGCGCGGCGCTGATGGCCTGGGATCGCGTGACTGCTGACGAGAGCGGAGAACAGACGGTATGACGACGTATCGGATGGCGCGGCTGGTCACGCCGGACGACGTGCTGGAGAACGCGTGGCTCCAGGTCTCGGACGGCGACATCCTCGCGTACGGCCGGCGGTCCGAGGGGATGCCGGCCGACGGACTGCGGCCGGAGGACCTCGGCGAGGTCACCGTGGTGCCCGGGTTCGTCGACATCCACACCCACGGCGGCGGCGGTGCGACGTACTCGACGACCGATCCGGAGGAGGCGCGCAAGGTCGCGGCCTTCCACGCCAAGCACGGCACCACCACGACGATGGCCAGCCTGGTCACCAGCCCGCTGGACGACCTCGTCTCGCAGACCGCCTGTCTGGCCGACCTGATCACCGACGGTGTGATCGCCGGGGTGCACCTGGAAGGGCCGTTCCTGTCCGAGGCGCGCTGCGGTGCGCACGAGCCGACGCTGCTGCGCGACCCGGTCGAGGGTGACGTGGCGAAGGTGCTCAGCGACGCCGTGAAGATGGTGACGATCGCGCCCGAACTGCCGAGCGGCCTGGACGCGATCCGCCAGGTGGTCGACGCAGGCGTGGTCGCGGCGCTCGGGCACACGGACGCGACGTACGACCAGATGATCGCCGGGGCGGACGCCGGCGCGACGGTGGCGACGCACCTGTTCAACGGGATGCGGCCGTTCCACCACCGCGACCCGGGCCCGGTCGGCGCCGCGCTGAACGACCCGCGGCTGCTGCTCGAGGTGATCAACGACGGCATGCACCTGGACCCGCAGGTGGTGCGGGTCGCGCTGGCCGCCGCCGGGGTCAACCGGATCGCGCTGATCACCGACGCGATGGTGGCCACCGGCATGCCCAACGGGAGGTACATGCTCGGCAGTCTGGAAGTGGACGTCACCGACGGGCTCGCGACGCTGGCCCACGGCAGCCACTCGATCGCCGGCAGCACGTTGACGATGGACGTCGCCTACGCCAACGCGGTCAAGGCGGGTGTCTCGCTGGTGGACGCGTCGCGGATGGCGTCGACCACGCCGGCCGAGACCTTCGGCTGGTACAACGTCGGCGGGATCGAGACCGGCAAGCGGGCCGACCTGGTCGTGCTGGACGAGGAGTACGCCGTCCGCAAGGTGATGCGGGCCGGCTCGTGGCTGGACTGATCGCGACCGTCACGCTGAACCTGGCGCTGGACGTCACGTACGGCGTCGACGAACTGGTGGTCGGTGGGAGTCACCGGGTCACCGACATCCGGCAGCGCGCGGGCGGCAAAGGCGTGAACGTCGCGCGGGTCGCGACCACCCTCGGGCACCAGGTGCTGGCGCTCGGATTCGTCGGCGGGGTGACCGGCGAGATCGTCGCGGAGGAGTTGTTCGACGCCGGCCTCACCGCTCTGCTGACGCCGATCGCGGCGGAGACCCGGCGAACCGTTGCCATCGTCAGCGGCGCGGACGGTGACGCCACCATCTTCAACGAGCTCGGCCCCGTCGTTTCCGCCGACGAATGGCGGGCCTTCCACGATCGGATGCCCTGGGCAAGGCTCGGTGTGCTTGCCTGCTCCGGCAGTCTGCCTCCTGGTCTGCCGGCCGATGCCTATGCGGAGCTGGCCGTTCGAGCCCGTCATCACGACGTGTTGTCCGTGATCGACGCCGGCGGCGATGCACTGGCGGCGGCTGCCAAGGCTGGTGCGGTGGTCCGCTCCAACGCCGCCGAACTCCGCGATGCCCTCGGCGATGTGGATGTCGAGGAAGGCGCACGGCAACTGGTCGAGCTGGGAGCCGCCGCTGCCGTCATCACCAACGGCGCTCGCGGGATGGTTGCCGCCAGCAAGCATGGTGCCTGGTGCGCGTTGCCGGTCGAGCAGGTCGCCGGCAACCCGACGGGCGCCGGAGACGCCTGTACTGCGGTAGTCGCCGCGGCTGTCGCAGAATCGCCCGAGCCGGACTGGGCCGTAGTACTGAAGTCGGCTGTGGCGGCGTCGGCCGCGGCCGTGCTGACACCGGTTGCCGGGGACATCGATCTCGCGGCGTACCGGCGCTGGCAGCCGCAGGTCGAAGTGCAGAGTCTCTAGTGAATTGAGGGAGTTCGTCATGCCGTTGGTATCCGGAGCCGAGGTCGTGCTGGGTGCGGCCAAGGACGGCCGTGGGGTCGGCGCGTTCAACGTGATCCAGCTGGAGCACGCGACCGCGCTGATCGCCGGTGCCGAACACGCCGGCGCGCCCGTCATCCTGCAGATCAGCGAGAACGCGGTGAGGTACCACGGCGCGCTCAAGCCGATCGGCGTCGCCACCCTGGCCGCCGCCTCGGCCGCGGTCGTCCCGGTCGTCGTGCACCTGGACCACGCGATGGACCGCGACCTGGTGACGGAGGCGGTGTCGCTCGGCTTCACCTCGGTGATGTACGACGCGTCGAAGCTGGACTACGAGGACAACGTCCGGGCGACCAGCGAGGTGACGGCGTTCTGCCACGAGCACGGGGTGTTCGTCGAGGCGGAGATCGGCGAGGTCGGTGGCAAGGACGGCGTCCACGCGCCCGGCGCTCGCACCCGTCCGGACGAGGCCCTCGCCTTCGCCGAGGCGACCGGCGTGGACGCGCTCGCCGTCGCGGTCGGTACCTCGCACGCCATGACGGAGCGGACGGCCGAGCTCGACTTCGAGCTGATCACCGCGCTGCGCTCCGCAGTACCGGTTCCCCTTGTCCTGCACGGTTCTTCGGGAGTCGCGGACGCGGACCTGACCCGCGCGGTCGAGGCCGGGATGACGAAGGTCAACATCGCCACCCACCTCAACAACGTCTTCACCGCCACCGTCCGCGAGGTGCTGGCCGACCATCCCAGCCTGGTGGACACCCGCAAGTACCTCGGCCCCGCCCGTACTGCGGTCGCGGCCGAGGTAGCTCGCCTGTTGACGGTGCTGAAAGCCGTCTAGCCGGGTACTAGGTCAGGTCGCGGCGGATCCGCCAGAAGCAGAAGCCACTCAGTGCGAGGGCCAGCACGAAGAACAGCCCGGCCTCCCGCCATTGCAGCCCCCAGAACCGGTCGGCAGGCTGGTAGCTGATCTGTTGCCGGTAGCCCTCGTCTGCCAGCCGCTGGAAGCAGGTGGACAGCGGGGGTCGTGACTGCGCCTCGGTAGCCGACGCGTTGGGCGGAGGCGGGCCGCACTCGGCGACCCAGTTCGGCAGGGTCTTCTGCACCTGACCGGCCGCGTTGACCGTGGTCTCGGACAGCTTCCAGTTGCCTTCGCCCGGCAGTTTCGCCTCGATCCGCATGACTACCGGATCCTCCTCAGGACCGGACAGCTGGAGCCCCCGCATGTTGTCCGTCGTCACGATCACGTTGGTCTTCACCGGCGTGATCAGGTGCGGCCGGAGCAGCACCGGCGAGAGGATCTGGATCGCGATCACGGCGGCCAGCGTGACGGCGATCGCGACGACGCTGCGCCGGATCACCAGCCCGAGCGCGACGCCCAGGGCGAACGCGAAGGCGGCATAGCCGATCGGCACGACGCCGCGGGCTCCGAAGACCGGCGGGAGCAGCCGTGGCACGTTGAACACACCGGCCGCCTGCCCGGCGTCGATCGCGTCATCGATCGGGTCGGACCACCAGGTGACCGCGAGGCTGAGCAGCCCGGTCAAGGCGATCGCGGACAGCCCGGTGAAGGCGAGCTTGGTGACGAGCCAGCGGGTCCGGCTGATGCTCTGGTTCCAGACCAGCCGATGGGTGCCCGCCTCCAGTTCGCGCGCGATCAACGGCGCGCCCCAGAAGGCGCCGATCACCGGCGGAGCGGCGTACACGAGGGCCTGGCCGGCCATGTACAGGTACTGGTTGATCCGGGCGAACTGGATCTGCTTCAGGAAGTCGTTCGGGTAGGTCTTGTAGTCGTCGAGCAGGCCGGGGCCGGTGACCGCCAGCAGGATGGCGAGCGCGGCGACCGCGCCGGCGACCACCAGCGCCTGTAGGCGGAACTGCCGCCAGGTGAGCCAGATCATCGCTGTACCTCCAGCACGGGCCGGTCGTTCTGCTTGGTCTGGCTGGAGCGGCCCATGTAGGCCAGCACCAGGTCTTCGAGGGTGAGCTGGGTGACCGTCCAGGCCGGGTCGAGGATCGGCTCGTCGGTGCGGATCAGCAAGGTGGACTGGCGATCGGTGTGGCTGACGGAGATCACGTGCTGGTTGTGCGGCAGTGACTTCTCGTCGCGGCGCGGACCGACCAACCGGTAGTGCGTGGCCAGCAGGGTCTCGATGTCACCGCTGACCTGGACGCGCGAATCGACCAGCACGACCAGGTAGTCGCAGGACCGCTCGACGTCGGAGACGAGGTGCGAGGACAGGACGACGCTGAGCTCCTGCTCGGCGACCGCCTCCATCAGGTCCTGCAGGAACTCCCTGCGGGCCAGCGGATCCAGGGCGGCGACCGGCTCGTCGAGGATCAGCAGCTCGGGACGTTTGGCGATGCCCAGAGTGAGGGCGAGCTGGGCGCGCTGGCCGCCGGAGAGCCGGCCGGCGCGCTGCTTGGGGTCGAGCCCGAGGCGCTGGATCCGGCCGTTGGCGAGCGTCTCGTCCCAGCCGGGATTGAGGTGGGCGCCGAGCTTGAGGTGGTCCGCGATGCTCAGCCGTGCGTAGGTGGGAGTGTCCTGGGCGACGAAGCCGATCCGGGCGAGCTGGCTGGTGCCCGCGGCGGAGCTCAGTACCTCGATCGAGCCGGTGGTCGGCGTGAGCATGCCGACGGCCAGGTTGAGCAGGGTGCTCTTACCGGCGCCGTTCGGGCCGACCAGCCCGACCACGCGGCCGGCCGGGAGGTCCAGCGTGCAGTCCGTCAGCGCCCAGCGGCGGCCGTATCTCTTGCCCAGTCCCTGGGCCTGCAAGGCGGCGGTCATGCTATGTCCTCCTGAGCGGCGGTCCGAAAGGTTGTCATGAACAACGCCTCGATGCTCTCGTCGTCGAGGCCGGCCTTGCGCGCCTTCGTCAGCCAGCGCTGCAGGTCCTGCCGCAGCGGTCCGTGCGCGGCCAGGCTGTGGTCGGTCAGCGTCCGCGTCACGAACGTCCCGACCCCGGGCCGTGCCGACACCAGCCCTTCGTGCTCCAGCTCCCGGTACGCCTTCAGCACCGTGTTCGGGTTGATCGCCAGCTGCCCGACCACGTCCTTCACCGTCGGCAGCTGGTCCCCCTGTCGCAACAACCCCAGCCGCAACGCGTTCCGCACCTGCTGAACGATCTGCTGATAAGGCGAAACCCCCGACCGCCCATCCAGATGGAACTCGATCATCCTCAACCCCATTCATCTAGTTAACTAGCACAATACGCCCATGGGGAAGCGTCCGGTCAAGAGCCGGATCGGTTGGGTGTGTGAGTGACCGCTGAAACAACTGCCCCCTGGAGTTGGGGACGTCCGGGCGCGGGGGTTAGCGGATTGCTGTGTAGCGGCGGAGGGATTCTGTGCGGGCTTCCGCGTGGTCGACGATCGGGGCGGGGTAGTCGGTGGGGGAGGGGGACTTCCATGGTTCGTGGGCGGTCCGGGCGGGGAGGCCGGCGAGTTCGGGGATCCAGCGGTGGATGTAGGTGGCGTCGGGGTCGAACTTCCTGCCCTGGGTGGTGGGGTTGAAGATGCGGAAGTACGGCGAGGCGTCGGCGCCGCAGCCGGCGACCCATTGCCAGTTCAGGGAGTTCGAGGCGAGATCGCCGTCGAGCAGGTTCCGCATGAACCAGCGGGCGCCGTGCTTCCAGTGCACATGAAGGTCCTTGACCAGGAAGGACGCGACCACCATCCGCACCCGGTTGTGCATGAACCCGGTCCGGGCCAGTTGCCGCATCCCCGCATCCACGATCGGAAACCCGGTCATTCCCTTGCACCAGGCATCGAACCCGTCACCCGGTTCGTCGTACTCCATCTTCTCGAACTCCGGCCGCAACGGCTTCCACGCCGCCTCCGGATACCGCGCCAGCAGATCCGCGCAGAACTCCCGCCACGCGAGTTCCCGCCGATACGCCTCGGCCCCGGCGCTTCGCTTGCGCGCCAGCTCCGCCAGCATCGTCCGCGGATGCACCTCGCCGTACTTCAACGGCACCGACATCCGTGAGGTGGAGTCCAGGTCCGGCCGGTCCCGCTCGTCGTCGTACGCCGCGACGCGGTCGAGGTACTCCGCCCAGTGCTTCCGCGCAGCCTCCTCGCCGGCACCCTCGACAGACCTCGTCGACGGCAGCGCGTCCCCGCGTCGGCCGATCCACTCGACCCGCGGCGGCGCATCCACCGGCTGCCGCCAGCCGTGCTCGAGCCACGCGCGGAAGTACGGCGTGAACACCTGGTACGACGACCCCTGCTGGTTCAGCACCCGCCCGGGCGCCACGGCGTACGGCGATCCCGTGGTGACGAGTGGACACCCCAGCGCGGCTTCGACCGCCTCGTCGCGGCGTTGTCCGTACGGCGCGTAGTCGGCGGCGGCGTGCACGCTGACCGCGCCGACCTCCGCCGCCAGTTCAGCGACAACCTCGGCCGGGTCGCCACGCCGTACGACGAGTTTGCCGCCCATCGAATCCGACAGCGCCTTCACCGAGGAGATCAGGTGCTCCCGGCGGGGAGCGCCCGCCTTGTCCCACAACGCGGGGTCGAGCACGAACAGCCCGGCCACCTCTCCGCCGCCGGCCGCCACCGCGTCCAGGAGAGCCGGATTGTCCGCCAGCCGGAGGTCGCGCCGGAACCACATCACCGCGGGAGCCATCACCCCATCCTGCTGGATGCACAACTTTGCCCCCGGGCGACGACCGAGGCTGACCTGGACAGGGATTGGGTGAGGCTTGCCTACATAGGTGAGAATGGTTGTCGTGAGCGAGCTGATCGATACCACCGAGATGTACCTGCGGACCGTCTACGAGCTGGAAGAAGAAGGCATCCTGCCGCTGCGCGCGCGGATCGCCGAACGGCTCCACCAATCCGGCCCGACGGTCAGTCAGACGGTGGCCCGGATGGAGCGCGACGGGCTCGTCACGGTCGAGGGCGACCGGCATCTGGAGCTCACCCAGGTCGGCCGGATGCAGGCGGTCCGGGTGATGCGCAAGCACCGGCTGGCCGAGCGGCTGCTGGTCGACGTGATCGGGCTGGAGTGGGAGGACGTGCACACGGAGGCCTGCCGCTGGGAGCACGTGATGAGCGACGCGGTCGAGCTGCGGCTGCTGAAGATCCTCGACAACCCCACCGAGTCGCCGTACGGCAACCCGATCCCGGGCCTGGAGGAGTTGCAGAAGGATAGCCAGGCGACCGCGATCGGCGAGTTCCGACTGGGCGTCGAGCCGCTCGACAAGGTGCTCGACAGCGCGACCGGGGAGAGTGTCCGGGTGCTGGTCCGGCGGATCGCCGAGCCCGTGCAGACCGACGACGACGCGATGTCCGTACTGCGGCGCGCGGGCGCGCTGCCGGGCCGCGAGGTGGACTCGACGCTGGACGCCGAGGGCGTGCTGATGGGCAGCCGCGAGGCCGGTGGCGTGATCAGCGACGAGACGGCCGGCCACATCTTCGTGAGCCTGGTCTGAGGATCTCGGTCTGAAGCAGGTTCTGGTTGAAGAGTCCATTAAGAACGGCCACCAAGAGCGCTCGATGCGGTACTGACAGTGGTCAGGCAGTAACGTCTGTCCGCGATGCCTGAGAACGAGATCGACTGGCCGGGATATCTGCGGGAGTTCCACTCCGCAGCCCCGGGCAGCACTGAAGCCCTGCTGTCACGAGCTGTGGCCGGGGACCACACGCCCTACCGCTGGCTCGTCCGAGCCGTGTCCGGAGAGGCCCGGCGGGTCCTGGACCTGGCCTGCGGCAACGGGCCGGTGGCCCGCGAGTTGTACGGCCGGTGCGTGGTCGGCGTGGACAACAACGCCGCCCAGCTGGCCGGCGCGCCCGGCCCCAAGGTGCAGGCCGACGCGCTGCACCTGCCGTTCGCGAACGAGGCGTTCGACGTCGTCACCTGCTCGCTGGGGCTGGCGGTGCTGCAGCCGCTGCCCGACATCCTCGCCGAGGCAGCCCGGGTACTGCGCCGCGGCGGTGTGCTGGCGGCCACCGTGCCGGCGGTCCGGCCGTTGCGTCGTGGCGACATCCGCACCCTCACCAGCCTGACCACCCGGCTTCGGTCCACACCCCAGTTCCCGGCGGGTGGCGAGATCAAGGACCTCAAGGTTCAGCTCCGCGCGGCCGGTTTCCACGTGATGGAGAGTCAGCGCGAGCGCTACGCCTACTCGGTGCGCTCGATCGAGGACGCCCGCCGGCTGGTCGGCGCGCTCTACCTCCCCGGCACCTCCGACACTCGCCGTGAGGCCGCGGCCGCCTGGCTGGCCGAACGCGCCGAGGCCCGCGACGGTCTCGACGTGGCCATCCCGATCCGCCGGATCACCGCCATGCGGACCAAGGTCGCGCTCGCCTGATGAGTCTGTACCGTTCGTGCTGTGCCCGCTCTGACCTGGTCCGTCCGTTCGGTCGACCACGCGCTGGACGGCGAGGGGACCTACCGCTTCCTGCTCGCTGACGAGCCCGCTGCGTTCTGGCTGGACGGCAGCCTCACCGACCGTGGTGTCCGCCGCGTCTCCGTCCTCGGTACGACGACCGGCGCCGACGCGGAGGTCGTCGTGCGGGATGTGGCTGACGGTGATGTCTTCGCCGAGCTGCAGGAACTCCTCGGCGCCCGGCGGGACCAGCTGGGCGCAGTACCGGCTGAGCTGCGGGAGGTCTTCAGCGGTGGCTATGTCGGGTATTTCGGGTATGAGCTGAAGGCGTTGACCGGCGGAGCCGCGGCGTACGAGGCGTCGACTCCGGATGCCCTGTGGATCTGGGCGAACCGCTTCGTCGTCATCGATCACGACGAGGACCGATCGCTGCTCGTCGCGATCCACTCGCCGGGTGATGCAGCCGCGGCGCGGTGGCTGGATCAGGCGGAGGCCTCCACCAGCCGCTGGGTGATGAGCGGGCCGGCCGACCCCGAGATCGCGATGCTGGAGCTGGAGCTATATCTCGAGCAGGATCGCGCCACCTACCTGGCCGGGATCGCCGCCTGCATGGCGGCGTTGGAGGCCGGCGAGACGTACGAGGCGTGCCTGACGAATCGGGTCCGGTTGCCCGCCGTCGCCGACCCCTTCGAGTTCTACCTCTGGCAGCGGGCGCACAACCCGGCGCCGTACTCGGCCTTCCTGCGGTACGGCGACCTCGCCGTGGCCAGTTCGTCACCGGAGCGGTTCCTGACGGTGGATGCCGACGGCTGGGCGGAGTGCCGCCCGATCAAGGGGACCGCGCCGCGCTCGGCGGACCCGGCGCAGGACCAACTGGTCGCCAAGGCGCTGGCCGAGGACGAGAAGACGCGCGCCGAGAACCTGATGATCGTGGACCTGATCCGCAACGACCTCGGCCGGGTCAGCGAACCCGGCACGGTCCAGGTGCCGCACCTGATGGCCGTCGAGAGCTACCAGACCATGCACCAGCTGGTCACGACGGTCCGCGGGAAGCTCCGGGCGGAAGCCGACGCGGTGGACGCGGTCCGGGCGTGCTTCCCGCCGGGGTCGATGACAGGGGCACCGAAGATCCGCACGATGGAACTGCTCGACGAGCTCGAGTGGAGCGCCCGCGGCGTCTACTCGGGCGCTCTCGGCTACCTGACCGTGGACGGCCGGGCGGACCTGAGCGTGGTGATCCGGACCGCGGTGATGACCCCGGACGAAACCGTGGTCGGGGCCGGGGGAGCGATCGTGCTCGACTCGGACCCGGCCGCGGAGTACGACGAGATGGTGCTCAAGGCAACGGCTACGATCAAGGGTGGGGCGACGTGAACGCGTTACAGGTGGCGGATTCCTTCCTGATTGCCGACGGCAAGGTTCGGGGGATCGAGCTGCACCGGCAACGCTTCACGGACTCCTGTACCGCGCTCGGCGTCGAGGCGGGCGCGTTCTTCGACGAGCAGGTCCGGCGGTTGCCGGCCTTCGGGCGGTGGTTCCCGCGGTTCGAGCTGAAGGCGACCGGTGAGCTCGCCGTCCAGCTGCGGCCGGCGCCTCCGCAGGGCGATCGCATCCGGGTGTCGGTCCGCCGTGATCCGCGCACCAATCCCCGGGTGAAAGGCCCCGATCTGGAGGTGCTGGCGGAACTCAGGGCGGAGGCGGCCGCGCAGGACCGCGCGGACGAGATCGTCCTGGTCGATCGGGATGGCATCGCCCTGGAAGGTGGCTCCTCGGCCCTGGTCTGGTGGGAGGCCGGCGTCTTCTGCATCCCGCCGTCCACCTTGCCGATCCTCCCGTCCGTCACCGCGCAACTCCTCCGGCGGCTCGCGGTCGACCGCGGTGTCGAGGTCGCCGAGCGCGCCCGCATGGCCGCCGAACTGGCTGATGCCGACGAGGTCTGGTTGGTGAACTCCCTGCACGGCATCCGCCCCGTCCACGCCTGGCACACCGACCCCATCGACCCCCTCCCGCTGTCCGTCGCGCCGGAGTGGCAGCAGTCCCTGATCGCTCTGGCACGCCAGGTCTGAAGGGTCCGGGGCCTGATGGAAAACTGATATCACTATGCTACCTTCGAGATAGACAGTGAGAACCAGTGGAAGAGGGGCTCGGATGAGCACGGATGGTGAAGTGATGGTGGAGATGCCGAAGCCGAAGGTGGTCGAGCGGCCGGCGGGGGAGTTGAACGGCTGGCCGATGGTGGCCCTGTCGTTCGTGCTGGTGGTCGGCGGGATCGCCTTGTTCGTCTGGGGGCTCGACGGTGAGCGGGTGGCGATCATCCTGCTCGGCGTGCTGGCCTTCGGGCTCGGCTCGATCGTGGCCGCGGGACTGACGCCGGTGTCACCCGGGCAGGCGCGGGTGCTGCAGATCCTGGGCCGCTACGCCGGCACGATCCGGACCGACGGACTGCGCTGGGTGAATCCGCTTGCCGCCCGCAGGGAGATCTCCACCCGGATCCGCAACCACGAGACGACGGTTGCCAAGGTCAACGATTCCGACGGCAACCCGATCGAGATCGCCGCGGTGGTGGTCTGGCAGGTCGAGGACACCGCGCAGGCGAGGTTCGAGGTGGACGACTTCGTCGCGTTCGTCGCGATCCAGACCGAGACCGCGGTCCGGCACATCGCGAACAGCTACCCGTACGACGTGCACGACGAGTCGGGTGGGATGTCCTTGCGGGACAGCACGGACGAGATCACCGAGAAGCTGTCGACCGAGATCGGCGCCCGGGTGCAGGCCGCCGGAGTGCGGGTGATCGAGTCGCGCATCACGCACCTGGCCTACGCGCCGGAGATCGCCCAGGCGATGTTGCGCCGGCAGCAGGCGGGTGCGGTCGTCGCGGCCCGGCAGCGGATCGTCGAAGGTGCGGTCGGCATGGTCGAGCTCGCCCTGGCCCGGCTGTCCGAGCGCGACGTGGTGGAACTGGACGAGGAGCGCAAGGCGACCATGGTCAGCAACCTGCTGGTGGTGCTGTGCGGTGACCGCGATGCCCAGCCGGTGGTCAACGCCGGGACGCTCTACCAGTAGGCCGCGGCCGTGGCGACCGAACGCAAGAAGATCCTGCTCCGGCTGGATCCCGTGGTGCACGACGCGCTCGCGCGCTGGGCGAACGACGACCTGCGCAGCACCAACGCCCAGATCGAGTTCCTGCTCCGCCGGGCCCTGGCCGACGCCGGCCGGCTGCCGAGCGAGGTCGGCCGGATGCGCCGCCAGGGCCGCCCGTCCAAAGAGGAATCCACCTCGGACTGATCGGCGCCGGCGGTCGTGATCAGCAGGGCTGAGGCTCTACTCGCCCAGTTCGGTGAAGAGTGTCAACTGGAGGCCCGCGGGGGCCTCCAGTCTGGCGTTGAGGGAGTTCCACGGCGTCACGGTGGGCTCGGCGATCACGGTCGCTCCTGCCGCCGCGAGTCGCGCCGTGGTCGCCGCCGAATCGTCCACCTCGAACGCGACCCGGTACTTGCCGGCCACCCGGCTGCCCACCTCGACCCGGTCGATGAACGCGGCCTGGTTCGGATCGGCGATCTCGAGCGTCGCCCGGCCGGCGTCGAGGATCGTGACCCGGCCGCCCTCGGTCTCGTACGCCTCCCGCTCGTGCAGGCCGAGCACATCGCGATAGAAGGCGACCGCCTCCTCGTAGTCCGGCGCCGTCACCACCAGCCGCAATTCACGCACTGACTCAGCCACGGTCCGCTCCCTTGCTCGGTATGGGGTTGTCACACCCACAGCACGCTAGCGGCCTTGCGGCCGCCGAACGAGGCCGCTGGAAATCGGGCTTGACCGCCGGGGACCTCTGGGTGCTACGGTTCGTTGGTCAAGTAATGAACCTACGAACCAACTAACCTCAGCACGGAACCGCATCACCGCCCAGCAGGAATCGAGCCAGGAGGGACCACGGTGTTCGACGATCGCAGCCCGATCTACCTCCAGATCGCGGAGCAGATCAAGAACGACATCGTCACGGGTGCCCTCGCCGAGGACGAGCAGGTCATGTCGACGAACCAGTACGCGACTTTCTACCGGATCAACCCCGCCACCGCGGCCAAGGGCTTCGCCCAGCTGGTCGACGAGGGCGTGCTCTACAAGAAGCGCGGCATCGGCATGTTCGTCAGCCCGAACGCCCGGGAGCTGCTCCGGACCGGACGGCGCGACTCGTTCTTCGCCGAGGTGGTGGACCCGATGATCCGCGAGGCCCGGGCGATCGGCGTCCCGCTGCGAGAGGTCGTGCACCACATCGAGAAGTCGGCCGCCGAAGAACCGGCCGGAACCAAGGAAGCGATCGCCGGACAGGCAGAGGGAGGTGCGTCATGACCGGGCTGGGAGTGCGAACCGAGAACCTGACGGTCCGGTTCAGCGGCGTACCGGCGCTGGACGGGCTGGACCTACGGCTCGCACCGGACAAGATCCACGGCCTGCTCGGGCGCAACGGCTCCGGCAAGAGCACGTTCGCCGCGACGCTGGCCGGCTTCCGCAAGGCTGACGACGGCCGGGTGCTGCTCGACGGCGGCGACCTGGGTGACGCGAGGGAACCGTACGAGGACGCGATCGTCACGAGCCGGGTCTGCCTGATCCGGGAGTCTGGTGACCTGGTCGGCAGCGCCCAGGTCAAGCAGGTGCTCGGGCTCGCCGCGGCGCTCCGGCCGTACTGGAGCGAGGACCTGGCCGGCGAGCTGCTGGACAAGTTCGAAGTACCGACCGGCAAGCGGGTGCAGAAGCTGTCCCGCGGCAAGAAGTCCGCGCTCGGGGCCGTGGTGGGACTGGCCAGCCGGGCACCGCTGACGATCTTCGACGAGACCTATCTGGGTATGGACGTGCCGACCCGGAACCTCTTCTACGACGCGTTGCTCGCCGACTATGCGGAGGTGCCGCGCACGATCGTGCTCTCCACCCACCTGGTCAGCGAGGTCAGCGCGCTGCTGGAGGAGGTCATCATCCTCGACGAGGGCAGGCTGGTGACCCAGGCGCCGGTCGACTCGTTGCGCGGCCGCGGTGCCTCGATCGCCGGACCCGCCGCGCTGGTGGACGAGCTGACCGCGGACCTCGCCGTACTCGCCGAGCAGCGGCTCGGCGGGACGAAGTCGACCACCGTGCTCGGCGACCTCGACGACACCCTGCTCACCAAGGCCCGTTCGGCCGGCCTCGAGATCGGTCCGGTCGGCCTGCAGGAACTGTTCGTCCATCTGACCGGCTCGAAGTCTGCGAAGGAGAGCAACCGATGAGCGCCGCCGCGACCCTTCCGGGCACCGTGACAGCAGGACTGCGGCTGCGCCGGGTGCTGCAGACCTTCATCGTCGGAGTGCGGCCGATCATCGTCGGCTACTGGCTCGTGATGCTGGCGACGTTCCTGCTCGGCGGCCTGGTGGTGCAGTTCCTCGGCAACGGGATCGACCACAGCATGTGGGACTACGGCACCCAGTCACCGAAGTACTTCTCGGCGGCGATCGGCATCACCGTCACGCCGGCGCTGTTCGCACTGATGGTCTCGCACGGGATCACCCGGCGGATGTTCGCCGTTGCCGCCGGCATCTTCCTGGTCGGCGCGGCGGTCTCCACCGCGCTGATCTGGGTGCTCGCCTACCAGGTGGAGCACGTGATCTACGACTGGGCCGGGCTGACCCAGACGCTCGCCAACCCACATCTGTTCACCAGCACGTCGCAGGTCGGGCTCATCTTCACCGAGTTCTTCCTGCTCGTGCTCGCGCACGAAGCCGCCGGCTGGATGATCGGCATCGGCTTCTACCGGTTCGGTTTCTGGAAGGGTCTCGCGCTGCTGCCGCTCGGCGTGCTGCCGGCTGCCGCCGCGGAGTTCCTGCTCGTCGCCCAGTGGATCGCCGAGGCGCTCCGCAACACCGGCTACCACCGTCCGCCGCTGGCCATCGGGGTCCCGGGAGTGCTCGCGGTGAGCGCCCTCGGCCTCTACTTCGGCTACCTGATGCTCCGTTCGATGGGACTCAAACCCGCCAAGGGCTGAGCCTCCACCTCCAAACCACACCCCGCAGTACCTAGGGAGGCTCTGCCATGCCCGAAAACATGCCCGAAAACATGCCCGAAAACGACCTCGTCGTCGTCACCGACCTGCGCAAGACGTACGGCGCGACCGTCGCCGTCGAGGATGTCTCGCTGACCGTCCACCCGGGCGAGATCTTCGGCATCCTCGGCCCGAACGGCGCCGGCAAGACCACCACCGTCGAGTCGATAGCCGGTCTCCGTACTCCGGACGGCGGCACGGTCCGGGTTGACGGCCTGGACCCGCGCAAGCACCGCACCGAGATCACCTCGCTGATCGGCGTCCAGTTGCAGGCGAGTGAACTGCCGGACCGGCTCAAGGCCTGGGAGGCGCTCGAGCTGTACGCGTCGTTCTACCCGTCACCGGCCGATCCCGCCGACCTGCTCGAGCGGCTCGGACTCACCAAGGTGCGCAACACCGCGTTCGCCAAGCTGTCCGGTGGTCAGAAGCAGCGGCTGTCGATCGCCCTGGCGCTGATCGGCAACCCGAAGATCGCCATCCTCGACGAGCTCACCACCGGGCTCGACCCGCAGGCACGCCGCGACACCTGGGAACTGGTCAAGCAGATCCGGGACTCCGGCGTCACGATCATCCTGGTCACGCACTTCATGGAGGAGGCCGAGTACCTCTGCGACCGGATCGCCATCATCGACGCCGGCCGGGTGGTCGCGCTGGACACTCCGGCCGGCCTGGTCGAGGCGGCGCGGTCGGAGCAGCGGATCACCTTCCGCGTCCCCGGTGAGCTGGACGACGCGATCCTGAAGGCGCTGCCGGCGGTCAACTCCGTCCAGCGTGAGGGCGACCGGATGGTTGTCACCGGCAACGACGACCTACTGGTCGCCGTCGTCACCGAACTGTCCGGCCGCGGTCTCGCGCCGGTCGGCCTGCACACCGAACAGACCACCCTCGACGACGCGTTCCTCGCGTTGGCGGGCCGCAACTTCGAAGGAGCGGAGCGATGAGCCAGACCCTGACCCTGACCCGGATCGAGAGCAAGCTGTTCCTGCGTGAGTGGGCCGGGCTGTTCTTCGTGTTCGTCCTGCCGCTCGGTCTGCTGACGATCTTCTCGCTGCTCGGCAACGACGGGTCCGACGGCGTCCCGGTGAGCTTCCTGCCGACGATGGCGATCGGTATCGGCGTCGGCATCCTCGGGATGGCGACCCTGCCGATGCTGCTCGCGGGCTACCGCGAGAAGGGAGTGCTGCGGCGGATGTCCACCACGCCGGTCCGTCCGGTCAAGCTTTTGATTGCGCAACTGCTGCTCCACCTGGCCGCCGCCGTGGTGGTGATCGCGCTGATCCTGGGCGTCGGCACGCTGGTCTTCGACGCGCACCTGCCGAGCTCGCCGCTGCCGTTCGCCCTCGCGGCCCTGCTCTACTGCGTCGCGCAGTTGTCGATCGGAGTACTGATCGCCGGGCTGGTGTCGACCGCCAAGGGCGCGAGCATCGTCGGCAACATCCTGTTCTTCCCGAGCATGTTCTTCGCCGGCGTCTGGACGCCCGGTGATCTGATGCCCGAGTCGATCCGCTGGCTGCGCGACATCACCCCGATGGGTGCCGGCATGACCAGCATGCAGGACGCGTGGGCGGGTAGCCGGCCAGGTCTCACCCACCTCGTCGCGATGCTCGTCGTGACGGTCGGCTGCATCGGGCTGGCGGCAAGATTCTTCCGCTGGGAGTGAGGCCGAGTAGTGCACATATGAGCGGTGTTATACACAGGGGGTGTGCATAACCTCGGCTCTTTCTGTGGATGGTCGCGCACTCACTGTGGATGACACGCTGAAGCTCGCGAATTGCCGGAACCTGTTGGTGAGAAAGGCTTGTGCGCGCTCGGCAGCAGAGGTAGAAATGTCGACACGCCGCTCTCTCGGGGGCGGCGGGTCGGACGGAAAACCGAGGACCCTAGCGGTGGGGATCCCCACCGAGGTAGACCGGTGACGGGGTCTGCCGGCCCTTCGGATCCGGTTCGGGAAGCTGGAGACGTCACCTTCCTTCAGCTGTGTGGACCCCTCCGACTCATACTCGGAGGGGTCCACGGTGCTTTCCGGATTGCCGGCTTTTCTGATTTTCCAAGGTTTTCCAGGACTTTCCGGCGAAGTCCGCCCAGACGGCAACGACCGGTGCACAGGAGCCCTGTGCACCGGTCGATCGTTTGATCACTGACTCAGCGGGACGACAGCCTCACCGCAGCGTGATCCGCAGCGACGACGTCTTGCCATGCGCCGCCACCTGCACCTCCGTCCCGCGAGCCGTCGTCACCAGCTTGTACTGCGTGGCGCGGCCGTCGAGTGATACCGCGCGGACCTTCGCGCCGGCCGGCAACACGGCGCCGATCGTGACGGTTGCTCCGAGCCCCTTGATCCGCACATCGGTCCGGATCTCCTTGTTTGCAAGGCGTGCGGTGACATCGACCGAGCCGCGACCGAGCCGGATATTGCTGCCGGCCACCTTCTGCTGACCACCCGGGACCTGCGGCACGATCGCCACCCGGCCGTGCCCGAGGTCCGGGCTGACGCCCAGTTGCTGGTGCACGACCGGCCACAGCACGCCGTACGTTCCCCAGGCCTGGAGTGCCATCGAGCGGTCGGTGAACGCCCGGCCGATGTTCGCCGGCGAGTCGGGCGACGGGGCGATCTCCGGCATCGCGCCGGGGGTCTCCCAGACGTCCGGGTCGAGCTGGATCCGGGCGTTGCCGGTGGTGTACACCTGCTGCTGGTTCTCGCCCAGCCGACCGAAGTTGCCCTCAGCAACGGCCATGATCGAGGTGTTCAGCGAGAAGATCGCGCGCTCGCTCTTGACTCCGGAGACGACTGTGTCGCAGGACGCGCCGGGGTTGCCACCCGGGTCGGCGGTCGGGCCGGTGCCGGTATGGAAGAGCCCGAATTCGCCTGTGTAGCAAGGCTTCTCGCGCTGGTCCAGCGCGATCGCCGCGTGCTCCGGCGAGGCCAGCGGAGAGGTCGGCTTGCCGGGTCGCACCAGCTCGGCCTCCATCGGCGTGACGCCGGTCCAGTGCCGCTGGAAGATCGGCGTGTTGTCGTTGGCGGGGTTCGCCGGATCGTCGATCGAGTCGGCGTACCCGAAGGCCTGGTCCATCCACCACTGCGTCTCGAACCGCTTCTCGAGGTCGTCGGCCTTGGTCGTCGCCCACTGCTGGATCGTCTGGTCGTGACGTGACGCGGCCAGGTCGGCCAGGTCCCGCAGACCGCGGGCGAGGTACACGGTGCTGTCGAGCTTCTCGACGCCCATGCCGCTGCGCTCGACGTTCGCGAGTCCCTCGAGCCAGCCGTCGTTGTCCTTGTCGAGCTCGCGGTAGACGTACTGCAGGTTGCGCACGCTGAAGTCGTACAGCTCGTCGCGGAACCGGTTGTCGCCGGTCCACCGCCACAGCAGTGCCACGATGCTCGGGAACTTGACCGTCTCGTCGGTGTTGCCCGCGCTGGTGTTCGACCCGAAGTACACGTCGCCGGTCGGGGTCACCTCGTGGGCCACCTTGCCGCTGCGGTTGTTGAGCAGGTCGCTGACGTCGCGGAGCGCCCGCAGATGCTGCTTCGCTGTGTCGAACTGCCCGGCCGCGACCGCGGCGTACGAGGTGTACTCGCCGTCGGTGGCGAACAGCCACGGGTAGTCCGGGAAGCCGGCGCCGAACCAGCGGGCTACGTCGACCGTGCCGACGGGTGCCGGGTACGACTTGCCCTCGTTGACGTCGCGGATCTGCAGGTTGCGCGCCTCCTGCACGGAGTCCGCGAGGTTCTGCTTGCTCCACTCGACGCTCTGCTGCAGCAGCCGGTCACCAGGCAGGTCCACCGAGGTCATCGCGTCGATCGCCGCCCGGTCGCGGCTCTTTGCCTTCAGCAACTTCTCCGGGTTGCCGATGGCTTTCTTGTACTCGCGCTGCGCCGCCGCCGGGCTGTCGTCCGATCCGGCGACCGCGAACCACACGGTGGTCGGCTTGCCCGGCTTGACGTCGACCGAATAGGTCAGCCGCCCGCCGGTGCCCTTGCCGAAGACGGAGTCGTCGCAGTGCGCGGGCGGAGTACCGTCGGCCGGGCAGACGACCGCCGGGTCCTGCGGGCCGCGGTGGTTGGCGCCGAGCGCGTGACCCGTCGGACGCAGGGACGACCCGACGAGTGCGGTGTAGTCGTGCGGCGCGGCGTTCGTGATCGGCGGCGTGTCCTGCTCACGGAACTGCAGCGTCCCGTCGGCGTACGAGCCGGTGTCGGGCAGGTTCATCTCACCCGCGTTCGGCGCCGTCCAGCCCCACGGGTAGGACGCCATCAGTTCGGAGTGCGCGTCGACGTCGAGCTTGACCGTCTTGGCCGTGCTGGACTTCAGGGTCAAGCCGACGAGGGTGGCCCGGACACCGTCGGGGACGAAGTCCGTGCGAGCGACACTCACGTTGCCGCCGTAGTCGATTCGCTGGTAGCCGTGCCCGCTGGTGTACTTGGCCGCGGCGACGTCCTGGCCGAGCCAGGCGCCGTCCAGGCCGAACCAGATGCCGTCGAGCAGTTTCAGCGGCTGGGTCCAGAACCCACCCATCTCGCCGCGGATGTGCCAGCCGGTGGCGGGGTAGAGACCGGTCTCGTCGCCCATCGCGTAGGCCCGGTCGCCGACCACCAACGACCTGCGATCGGCCAGCCGTGTCGTCTCCGACAACTCACTACCGCCGGACTGCGATCCGGCCTGTACTGCGCTCGCCTGTGCGGCGTCTCTTACTGTGCCTGGTGTTGCGGCGGCAGGTGGACCGGCGGTGGCCGGGAGTCCGGCGCTGGTGAGAGCGAGCACCGTTGCCGCGGCGAGGAGACCGGCGGGTCCGGCGGAGCGCCTGATAGTTCGTCCGACAGGGCGGGGTGTCATGGCGGGATACCTCCTTCTGGCGGTGCGGGGCGCACCACCTGTGTCAGCCTGGGCCTGAGCTGCCCCTGATCAGTAGTTCGGGTTCTAGGAGTCGTTCGGTGGACGGCCGCGCGTCGCCGTTGCCGGTGGCGTCGGTGGCGGGCCCGGTCAGGATGTCGATGAGTTCGGTGGCGATCTGGTCCATCGGCTGGCGGACGCTGGTCAGCGCGGGGGAGACCACCGAGGCCAGCGGGGAGTCGTCGAACCCGGTGATGCCGAGGTCGATGCCGGCTCGCAGGCCGCGTCGGTTCAGCTCACGGAGCGCGCCCAGCGCGAGAATGTCGCTGATGGCAACAATCGCGTCGACCGGCTGGTCCGCGTCGAGCAGTTCGGCGGTCGCCCGCGCGCCGGCGTCGATGGTGTCCTCGGGACAACGCACCGCCAGCTTGGCGTCGTGCGGCAGGCCGAGCTCGCGGCACGCGGTGCGCCAGCCGCTCAGCCGGTCCTCGGCCAGGCCCGAGCTCTTCGGCCAGCTGAGGAATCCGATCCGCCGCCGGCCGGTCTCGTGCAGGTGCCGGACCGCCGCGGCGCAACCGGCCGCGCCGTCCACGTCGACCCACGGACCCGGCTGGGTGCTCTCCTTCCACACCCGCCCGAACGAGACGAACGGGATCTGCTGCTCCTTCAGCCAGCCGTGCCGCGGATCGTGGGTCTCCGTCTGCGAGAGCACGAATCCGTCGACGAGTCGCCGCGCGTGCAGGTCGTCGTACACGGGCATGCCGTCGACGCCGGTGGGGGCGGTGAAGAGGAGGATGTGCCGGCCGCTGGTCTCGGCCGCGGTGCAAAGGGCGTGCAGGAACTGGTCCATCACCAGGTGCGCCTGACCGTCCGGCCAGCTGGGCACGCAGTACCCGATCAGCTCGACCGCGCTGGTCCGCAGGCTCCGGGCGTTACGATTGGGCCGGTAGTTGAGCAGTTCGATCGACCGGGTGACCCGCTGCAGGGTGTCCGGGCGCAGCCGGTGCGGGGCGTTCAGGGCGTTCGAGACAGTCTGGACGGAGACCTCTGCATGCGCGGCGACCTGCTTCAGCGTTGCCATACCGACCTCCTCAACCCGGGTCACCCCAGCCGGTTTGAACGTTAAAACGCTCTCGCAGTCTCACCTCACCACCCCGTCCGTGTCAACGGTCTGGGTGGCTTGGAAAGTCAGGGCAGGCGAGGTGGTCCGGCCCGGAGGATCGCCTCGGCGTCGGCGACCGGACCGG
Source organism: Kribbella sp. VKM Ac-2568 (assembly GCF_004345365.1). Lineage (GTDB taxonomy): Bacteria > Actinomycetota > Actinomycetes > Propionibacteriales > Kribbellaceae > Kribbella > Kribbella orskensis. Next base: position 70,914 of record NZ_SLVF01000011.1, on the reverse strand, counting down.
GCGGGATCCAGCGGCCCCACCACGTCGCGCCGGCTTCGGCGAAGGCGATCGGATCGCCTCCGCTGACCTTGACGTCGAAGTGCGTCCGGTCGTTGGTCCAGTGTTCGGCCAGCAGGTCGTGGACATCCTGGGGCGTTGTCTGCTGTGGTGCATCGGTGCTGCCCTTGTAGGCGCAGGACCCGTCCCAGCGCAGGATCCGGCGACGCACCGCGGGCACCAGGAAGTTGCCGCCGACCCAGATCGGGATCCGCGGCTGCTGCACCGGCCGGGCCGTCAACTGCACCCCGTCGAGGGCGTAGTGCTTGCCGTTGAAGGTGACGGGGGCACCCGTCCACAGGGAGGTGATGATCTCCAGCGACTCGTCCAGCATCTCGGCGAGCACGCGGGGCTGCGTCGGCCCGCCGACGCCGGCCAGGAAGGGATCACCCGGGTCGCCGATCCCGACGCCGAGGATGAAGCGACCACCCGACAGGTGATCCAGCGCGACCGCCTCGGCCGCCAGCTTCCAGGGTCTCCGCCTCGGCACCGGCGTCACCGTCGTACCGAGTCTGATCCTGGTCGTCGCGCAGGCCATCGCGGCGAGGCAGATCCAGGGGTCGTAGGTGGGCAACGCGGTCTCGCCCTGGTAGACGAGATAGTCCTCCAGGAAGACGGCGTCCCAACCGGAGTCCTCGGCCAGCCGGGCGAGCTGGGCCAGACCGCGTGGATCGCGGCCTGGCCCCACTGCTCCGAATGTGACCGAGTAACGCACAACCCCAAGCTACTCAGCCGCGCCGACAAATTCCTCCGCAATCGTCAGCTTGCTCAGCAGCCGGCAGATTGCTCGGCGGCCGTCAGACTTCTCGAGCTGCCGTCACGCCGCATGGCCGCCGTCGACCGTGAGTTCGGTGCCGGTGACGTAACCGCCGCCCGGACCGGCCAGGTAGACGACCGCCGCGGCCACGTCGTCGACGGTGCCGAAGCGGTCGAGTGCGAGGAAGGCCCGCTGCGCGGCCGCCATCGGACCGTCGGCCGGATTCATGGACGTGTCCGTCGGACCCGGCTGGACGACGTTCGAGGTGATCCGGCGGCTGCCCAGGTCGCGGGCGAGGCCCTTGTTCAGGCCGACCAGGGCGGACTTGCTCATCGCGTACAGCGTCATGCCCGGGCCGGCGTTGCGCTCCGCGATGCAACTGCCGAGGTGGATCATCCGGCCACCGTCGGACAACCGCGCCGCGGCGGCCTGCGCGGCGACGTACACGCCGCGGACGTTGACCGCGAGCACGCGGTCCAGATCCTCGAGGGCGACGTCGGTGATCAGCCCCATCGCCCCGACGCCCGCGTTGTTGACGAAGATGTCGAGCCCACCGAGTACGTCGACCGCGCGGGTGACCGTGGCGGTCACGGCGGCGGCGTCGGCGGCATCTGCCTCGAGCGCGAACCCGCGGCGTCCGAGCGCCTCGATCTGCTTGACCACGGCCGCTGCTTCGTCCGGGGAACTGTTGTAGGTGAGGGCCACGTCGGCGCCACGGTCGGCGAGGGCGATCGCGGTCGCGGCGCCGATCCCGCGGCTCCCGCCGGTGACGAGGGCCAGCTTGCCGGTGAGTTCAGTCATCGTCTTGAGTGTCACTTTCTCGTTGTGTCGCAGTCTTGTTGTGCTGCAGGGATTCGGGTTCCTCCAGTCCAGCGGCCGGGCGGACCGGAAGCTGGCGGAAATGCGACCCCGGATCCTCCCGTCGCATTTCCGCTGCCGGGTCGCCCACCTCGATGGCGTAAAACCGCTAGAAAGTGTCGGCGCGGCCGGGGATGCTGGGCGACGTGTATGAATGCGTCGAGCGTTGCGTCCGTGCGGTCCAGTCGAAGGACGCCCGGTTCGACGGCTGGTTCTTCACCGCGGTCCTGACCACCCGGATCTACTGCCGGCCGAGCTGCCCGGTGGTGCCGCCCAAGGTCGAGAACATGCGCTTCTACCCGAGCGCGGCCGCCGCTCAGCAGGCCGGGTTCCGAGCCTGCAAGCGCTGCCGGCCGGACGCGAGCCCCGGATCACCGGAGTGGAACGACCGCGCCGACCTGGTCGCCCGCGCGATGCGGTTGATCGGCGACGGCGTGGTCGACCGCGACGGCGTACCGGGGCTGGCGACCCAGCTGGGGTACAGCGTTCGCCAGGTGCAGCGGCAGCTCCAGGCGGAGTTGGGCGCGGGTCCGCTCGCCCTGGCGCGGGCTCAGCGGGCCCAGACGGCTCGGCTGCTGATCGAGACGAGTTCGCTGCAGATGGCCGACGTCGCCTTCGCAGCCGGGTTCTCGAGCGTGCGGACCTTCAACGAGACCGTGCAGGAGGTGTTCGCACTGTCGCCGACCGAGCTGCGCAGCCGGGTCAAGCGCGGCACCCGGTCGACCGCTGCCGGCACGATCTCCCTGCGGTTGCCGTTCCGTGCGCCGCTGACTCCGGACAACCTGTTCGGCCACCTCATCGCGACCGGTGTGCCCGGGGTCGAGGAGTGGCGCGGCGGGGCGTATCGCCGCACCCTGCGACTGCCGCACGGGCACGGCGTGGTCGCGCTCAGCCCGATGCCCGACCACATCGCCTGTCAGTTGTCGTTGACGGACCAGCGCGACCTCTCGATCGCGATCAGCCGGTGCCGCCGGATGCTCGACCTCGACGCGGACCCGATCGCCGTCGACGACCTGCTCCGGACCGATCCGGTGCTCGCACCGCTGGTCCAGAAGGCGCCGGGCCGCCGGGTTCCGAGGACCGTGGACGGCGCCGAGTTCGCAGTACGGGCTGTGCTCGGGCAGCAGGTGTCGACGGCTGCGGCGCGGACGCACGCGAGCCGGTTGGTGCAGGCGTACGGCGATCCGATCGAGGACGCGGGTGGCGGGTTGACCCATCTGTTCCCGCGGATGGATGCCCTCGCCGCGCTCGACCCGGAGACGCTCGCGTTTCCGAAGTCCCGGCGGACGACGCTGACCACGTTGATCGCGACGCTCGCGGCGGGCGAGATCGACCTCGGCGCGGGCAGCGACTGGGACAAGGCGCGCGAGCAGCTCGCGGCCCTGCCCGGGATCGGTCCCTGGACCGTCGAGTCGATCGCGATGCGGGCGCTCGGTGACCCGGACGCCTTCGTGGCCAGCGATCTGGGCGTCCGGTACGCGGCCCGCGATCTCGGGTTGCCCGAGGCACCGAAAGCGCTGATCGCGCATGCCCGGGCCTGGCGTCCCTGGCGTGCTTATGCGGTGCAGTATCTCTGGGCGACCGGAGACCACGCCATCAACAAGATCCCCGAGACCTCCGCGGAGTGAGATGACCGAGCTGAAGACCGACCGCCTGCTGCTGCGTCAGTGGCAGGACAGCGACTACGAGCCGTTCGCGGCGATGAACGCGGACCCGGCCGTGATGGAACACTTCCCGGCGCCGATGACCCGGGAGGCCAGCGACGGGCTGATCGACCGGATCAAGCTGTCCATCGAAGAGCGTGGGTTCGGGCTGTGGGCGCTGGAGGTGCTCGACACCGGCCGGTTCATCGGCTTCACCGGGCTGTCGGTGCCGAGCTTCGAGGCGCACTTCATGCCGGCGGTCGAGATCGGCTGGCGTCTGTCGAAGGATGCCTGGGGCAACGGATATGCGAGCGAGGCGGCCCGCGCGTCACTGTCCTACGGCTTCGGTCCGGCCGGGCTGGAGGAGATCGTCTCCTTCACGGCGACCACCAACAAGCCGTCCCAGCGGGTGATGGAGCGCATCGGCATGACGCACGACGAGGTGGGCGAATTCGACCACCCGAAGCTGGAGCCCGGCCACCGGCTGGAGCGGCATGTGCTCTACCGCATCACCCGGGCGCAGTGGGAACGACGATGACATACGCCGTGATCGACAGCCCGCTCGGCAAACTCACTCTGGTCGCGACGGACCAGGGCGAGCTCGCCGGGCTCTACATGGAGGAGCACCGCCACCGCCCGCCGCTCGAGACGTTCGGCGTGCGAGACGACTCGGTGCTGCCCGAGGTCGTGCAGCAGTTGAAGGAGTACTTCGCCGGCGAGCGCACCACCTTCGACGTCCCACTCGCCCTGACCGGTACGCCGTTCCAGCAGGGGGTGTGGACCGCCCTGCAGGACATCCCGTACGGCGACACCACGACGTACGGGGAGTTCGCGGCCTCCCTCGGTCTGGTGCCAGGGGCCTCCCGGGCGGTGGGGCTCGCGAACGGCAAGAACCCGGTCAGCATCATCGTCCCGTGCCACCGGGTGGTCGGCTCGACCGGCAGCCTCACGGGGTACGGCGGCGGCCTCGACCGCAAGCAGCGGCTGCTCGACCACGAGCGCGCCGACGTGCTCTTCTGAAGTTCCTGATGAAAGTGCTCAATCGGTGAGCACTTATCGGGCGCATGCTGTCTTTCAGAACGAGCGGATCGACGGAAGGCAGCGCGAGATGAGCACCCTGGTCAAGACCCCGCAGGTCGTCACCGACGCCGAGGCGTTCCACCCGGCGAGCGTCGAGGAGTGGCGCGAGTGGCTGGCGGTGAACGGGCGGACCCAGCGGTCGGTCTGGCTGGTCGTCCACCGCAAGGGCAGCGCCGAGGGCATCGATCTCGCCGAGGCGGTCGAGCACGCGCTGTGCTTCGGGTGGATCGACAGCAAGACGGTCCGGCGCGACGGGCAGAGCACGTACCAGACCTTCACCCCGCGCAACCCGCGCAGCACCTGGAGCCAGGTCAACCGGGACCGGGTCGAGCGGCTGCTCGCCGAGGGCCTGATGGCGGAGCCGGGTCAGGAACTGATCGACCTGGCACGGCGGACCGGCACCTGGGACTGCCTCGCCGAGGCGCAGAACGGCGTGATCCCCGCCGATCTGCAGGCCGAGTTCGACCGGTGCGAGGCGGCGGCCAAGCACTTCCAGGCGTTCCCGCCCTCGTCGAAGCGGCTCATCCTCGAGTGGATCGCGCTCGCGAAGCGCCCCGAGACCCGGCAGCGCCGGATCGACCAGACCGTGACCCTTGCCGCCTTGAACCGGCGCGCTAACCACCCACGCTGATCGACGCGGAGGTTGACTTGCTGCGCAGACCGGTGAGCTTCTTGGCGATCGGTTCGGTGAAGCGGGCGGCGAGCGGGCCGAGGATGACCAGGATCAGCACGTACGCCGTCGCCAGGGGGCCGAGGCGTGGTTCCACCCCGACCGCGAGGCCGGCGATCACGATCGAGAACTCGCCGCGCGCCACCAGCGTTCCACCCGCGCGCCAACGGCCCGCCTTACCCACGCCGGCGCGGCGGGCGGCGTACCAGCCGGTGCCGACCTTGGTCAGGGCGGTCAGGACGGCGAGGGCGAGCGCGATGCCGAGCACGGGCGGGATCTGCGCGGGATCGGTGCTGAGCCCGAAGAACACGAAGAACACCGCGGCGAACAGGTCACGCAGCGGGCTGAGCAGGTTCCGGGCGCCGTGCGCGACCTCACCGGACAGGGCGATGCCGACCAGGAACGCGCCGACCGCGGCGGAGACCTGCAGTTCCTGCGCGATGCCAGCGACCAGCAGCGTCATGCCCAGTACGACAAGCAGCAACATCTCCGGGCTGTCCGAGGAGACGGCGCGGCTGATCAACCGCCCGTAGCGCAGGGCGACGAACAGCACGATGCTCACGGTGCCCAGTGCGACCAGCACGGTGATGCTGCCGCCGGCCAGTCCGGCACCCGCCAGCAACGTGGTCAGGATCGGCAGGTAGATCGCCATCGACAGGTCCTCGAGCACCAGGATGCCGAGGATCACCGGCGTCTCCCGGTTACCCAGCCGGCCGAGGTCGCCGAGCACCTTCGCGATCACGCCGGACGACGAGATCCAGGTGACGCCGGCCAGCGCCACGGCCGCGACCGGTCCCCAGCCGAGCAGCAGCGCGGCGATCGCGCCGGGCAACGCGTTCAGCAGGAAGTCGACCACCCCGGACACGTACTGCGTCTTCAGCGTGCCGACCAGATCGGCGGCGGTGTACTCCAGTCCCAGCAGCAAGAGCAGCAGGATGACGCCGATCTCGGCGCCGGTGGCAACGAACTCCTCCGAGGCGGCCAACGGCAGCAGGCCGCCGTGCCCGAAGGCCAGGCCGGCCAGCAGGTAGAGCGGGATCGGGGAGAAGCCGAACCGCCAGGCGATCCGGCCGAGGATGCCGAGGGCAAGCAGAACCGCGCCGAGCTCGACGAGCAGGGCCGTGGTGTCGTGCATCTCAGCCTCCCGTGATGAGATCTGCCGCGGCGTCCACGCCCTCGCGCGTGCCGACCACCACGAGGGTGTCGCCGATCGCGAACCGGAAGTCCGGCGCCGGCGACGGCACCGCGCCGGAGCGGCGCAATACCGCGACGATCGACGCGCCGGTCCGGCTGCGGACCTGGGTGTCGCCGAGCGTGCGGCCGGAGTACGGCGATCTGCCGGTGACCGGGATCTGCTCGGTGACCAGGTCGATCTCGATGTCGCTGTGCACCGGGTCGATCGGTGCCGGGGTCAGCAGTTGCCCCAGGGCGGACGCCTCCGCCGGGGTCAGCGGGACCGAGGCGCGGCAGTTGTCGTCGTCATCGGGGTCGTGGAAACCGAGGAACCGCCGCCCGTCGGTGTGCGCCACCACCGAGACGTGCTTGCCGCCGTCGGTGGTCAGGTCGTACCGGACGCCGATGCCCGGCAGCGTGGTCCTGGTCGGGTGAGCCTGCTGGTCCATGGTTCGTCCGTTCCCGCGATAGATGGCGTCTGCAACATTCTTCCCTACCTCGCAAACGTCTTCAGTGTGACGCTGCTTGCAATCAGGTGCAGTGCAACTCGTTGCATAGGTAGCCTCGGCGTCATGGCCCTCGAGCACGCGATCCTCGTCTCGCTCACCGAACGGACCGGCTCCGGTTACGAGCTTGCCCGGCGGTTCGACCGGTCGATCGGGTACTTCTGGCCTGCGACCCACCAGCAGATCTACCGGGTACTGCGCCGGATGGACGACGCCGGCTGGGTCACCCACACCGAGGTGGCGCAGGACGGCAGGCCGGACAAGAAGGTCTACGAGGTCTCCGACGCCGGCCGCGACGAGTTGGTCCGCTGGCTCGCCGAGCCGGTCGAGCCCGCCGTGCTCCGCGACGGCCTGGGCGTGAAGCTCCGCGGCGCCTCCCTCGGCGACACCGACGCCGTACTCCGTGAGGTGGAGCGGCACCGCGGCGAGCACTCGGTCCGGCTCGAGGTCTACCGCGGCATAGAGCGCCGCGACTTCGCCAAGCCGAGCAAGCTCGCCGGCCGGGAACTCCACCAGTACCTCGTCCTGCGCGGCGGTATCCGCGCGGAGGAGTCCTTCGTGGCCTGGTGCGACGAGGTCCTCCAAGCTCTGTCCCCATCGACCAAGCCCTCCTCGAAGGCATCGCGATCGGAGCGCACCCGATGACGGGGTACCCGCACCTGCTGGCACCGCTGGACCTCGGCCACGTCACCCTCCGGAACCGGGTGATCATGGGCTCGATGCACACCGGGCTCGAGGACCGGGCGAAGGACCTGCCGAAGCTCGCCGCGTACTTCGCCGAGCGGGCCCGCGGTGGGGTCGGCCTGATCGTCACCGGCGGCTACGCCCCGAACCGGACCGGCTGGCTGACGCCCTTCGGCTCCCGGCTGACCAGCCGCCGGCAGGCGCGCAAGCACCGGGTCGTCACCGACGCCGTGCACGCGGAAGGCGGTTTGATCGCGCTGCAGATCCTGCACGCCGGGCGGTACGCGTACCACCCGTTCAGCGTCTCGGCGTCCGCACTGAAGGCGCCGATCAACCCGTTCAAGCCACGCGCGCTGTCAGACCGTGGCGTCCGCCGCCAGATCGACGCGTACGTCGAGTGCGCCGCGCTGGCTCGCGAGGGCGGCTACGACGGCGTCGAGGTGATGGGGTCCGAGGGGTACTTCATCAACCAGTTCCTGGCCGAGCGGACGAACAAGCGCAAGGATCGCTGGGGTGGCAGCGCGGAGAACCGGCGCCGCCTCGCGGTCGAGATCGTCCGGGGCATCCGGCAACGCGTCGGCCCGGACTTCCTGATCATCTACCGGCTCTCGATGGCGGACCTGGTCGAAGGCGGCCAGGACTGGGCCGAGGTCGTTGCGCTGGGCAAGGAGATCGAGCAGGCCGGCGCGTCGATCATCAACACCGGGATCGGCTGGCACGAGGCCCGGGTGCCGACCATCGTCACGTCGGTGCCGCGGGCGGCGTTCACCTCGATCACGGCCGCGTTCCGTCCGCAGGTGCGGATCCCGGTGGTCACCTCGAACCGGATCAACCTGCCGCAGGTCGGCGAGGAGGTGCTGGCCCGGGGTGATGCGGACCTGATCAGCATGGCCCGGCCGTTCCTGGCGGATCCCGACTGGGTGCTCAAGGCAACCACCGACCGGGCCGACGAGATCAACGTCTGCATCGCCTGCAACCAGGCGTGCCTGGATCACGTGTTTGCCAAGCGCAAGGCCAGCTGCATGGTGAATCCCCGGGCCGCCCGGGAGACGGAGCTCGTGCTGCTGCCGACCCGTCGTACGCGCAGGATCGCGGTTGTGGGCGCCGGGCCGACCGGACTCTCGGCGGCGGTCACCGCGGCCGAGCGGGGGCACCAGGTCGAGCTGTTCGAGGCGGACGACGAGATCGGCGGGCAGTTCGGCATCGCCCGGCGGATCCCCGGCAAGGAGGAGTTCGCCGAGACCATCCGGTACTACGGTCGCCGGCTCGAGCTCACCGGCGTCAAGGTGCACCTCGGCCGCCGCGCGAGCGTCGACGACTTGCGCGGTTTCGACGAGGTCGTGCTCGCCACCGGGGTGGTCCCGCGGATCCCGGCCATCCCCGGCATCGACCATGAGAAGGTCCTCTCGTACGTCGATGTCGTGCGCTTCGGGCGGCCCGTCGGGGCCCGGGTGGCGGTGGTCGGCGCCGGCGGGATCGGGGTCGACGTCAGCGAGTTCCTGACCACGGTTGACTCGCCGACCCTCGACCTGGCGGCCTGGAAGGCGGAGTGGGGTGTCACGGATCCGCGGCAAGCGGCGGGTGCGCTCACGAAACCGCGGCCCGAGCCGTCGCCACGTCAGGTCTTCCTGCTGCAGCGCAAGCCCGGCAAGATCGGCGCTGGTCTCGGCAAGACCACCGGCTGGGTGCATCGCGCGGCCCTGAAGAACAAGCAGGTCGAGCAGTTGCGCGGGGTGAACTACGAGCGCATCGACGACGAGGGCCTGCACCTCACCTTCGGTCCGAAGCGCGAGAAGCCCCGCACCCTCGCTGTCGACACCGTCGTCATCTGCGCCGGCCAAGAACCCGTCCGCGACCTCGTCGACGACCTCCGCGCCGCAGGCGTCTCCGTCCACCTGATCGGCGGCGCCGACCGAGCCGCCGAACTAGACGCCAAACGCGCTATCGACCAGGGCACCCGCCTCGCCGCAACGCTCTGAACCTGTCACCGTCCAGGTACTGATCGTGAAGCTGACAAGTTTGGTTAGGTGAGGCTAACCTTCAGCCCATGCGAGAGTCAGTGGGGCTGGCCGGCGTCGATCTACACCTCGGTTATCACGGTCATCAGGTGGTTGACGGCGCGTCTCTGCGCATCGAGGCCGCCAGTGTCACCGCGCTCGTCGGGCCGAACGGCAGTGGCAAGTCGACACTGCTGCGAGCCCTGGCCCGGCTGCACAAGCCGGAGTCCGGCGAGATCGCCTTCCCGGACGGGCAGTCCGCTCTCGACCTGTCCTCGAAGGACTTCGCCCGGCGCGTCACGCTGCTCTCGCAGTCCCGCCCGACGCCGAACGGTGTCAGCGTCCGCGACGTCGTCGGCTACGGCCGCCACCCGTACCGCGGTCGCTGGCGGAACGACGACCCGGACGGCAACCAGGCGATCAACCACGCGATGGATGTCACCGGCGTCACGGCGATGGCCGAACGCGCCGTCGACGAACTGTCCGGCGGCGAACTGCAACGTGTCTGGCTAGCCACCTGTCTGGCCCAGGACACCGGCGTGCTGCTGCTCGACGAGCCGACCACCTTCCTCGACCTGCGCTACCAGATCGAGATCCTCGACCTGATGCGCGACCTCGCCGACGACCACGAGGTCGCCGTCGGCGTGGTGCTGCACGACCTGAACCAGGCCGCCGCGGTGGCCGACCGGATCGCGCTGCTGGATCGCGGGCGGATCCGCGCCACCGGCACGCCCGCCGAGGTCCTCGAGGCCGACGCGCTGTCCGAGACCTACGGGATCCGGATCGAGGTCGGCACCGATCCCGCCACCGGCCTGCTGAGCACGCAGCCGATCGGCAAGCACACCCAACGACCCACCCTTCAAAACACCTGAGGTTCTGATGAGACGAGTCACCGCCCTGGCCGCCGCTGCTCTGGCGCTAGTGCTCACCGCCTGTGGAAGCAGCGAGAACGTCACACCCGAGGCGGACAGTTCGGCCGCCGGCCAGCCGGTGTCGGTCACCGACGCCAGGAGCAAGAAGATCGACCTGCGGGCTCCCGCCACCAAGGTGGTCGGGCTGGAGTGGGGTGTGGTCGAGAACCTGGTCACCCTCGGCGTGATGCCGGTGGGCGTCGCGGACACCAAGGGCTACACCACCTGGGTGACCGCGGCCAAGCTCGATCCGTCGGTCAAGGACGTCGGCACCCGCGGTGAGGCCAGCGTCGACGCGATCGTTGCCCTGAACCCCGATCTGGTGATCGTCACCACCGACGAGTCGGCCGGCACGATCGCCCAGCTCGAGAAGGCCGCGCCGGTGCTGGTGGTGCGCGGCGCGGACGCGGCGAACGCGATCCCGCAGATGAAGACGAACCTCGAGCTGATCGGCAGGGCGGTCGGCAAGTCCGACCAGGCCAAGGCCGCGCTCGCCGACTTCGACAAGGCCCTTGCCGACGGCAAGCAGAAGATCGCCGACGCCGGCCAGGCGGGTGGCGCGTTCACGATGGCCGACGGCTACAAGCAGGGCAGCACGATCTCGATCCGGATGTTCACCACCGGCTCGCTGCTCGGAGCCGTCGCGGGTGAGCTGGGGCTGAAGAACTCCTGGACCGGCGCCGGCGACAAGGACTACGGCCTGGCGCAGACCGACATCGAGGGCCTGACCAAGCTGCCGGACGGCGACTTCCTCTACATCGCCTCCACCACCGACGGCGGTGACGTGTTCGGCGGCGACCTGTCCAAGAACGCGATCTGGAAGAATCTGCCGTTCGTGAAGGCCGGCAACGTGCACCGGTTGGCGGACGGCATCTGGATGTTCGGCGGTCCGAAGTCGACCGAGCAGTTCATCGACGCCGCCGTGCAGGCAGTCACCTCTTGACCCAGCTGACCGCACCGCGGCCCGACGTTGCCTCGGTCCCGCTGGAGCCGGTACGCCGGATCCGCGTGGCCGGGGTGTTCGCCATCGCGCTGGTCGCGGTGGCCGTGCTCGCCGCGGTGCACCTGACCCAGGGCACGTCCTCGGTGAACGCCGGGGACCTGCTGCGGTTGATCGTCGGCCAGGGAACGGACAACTCGGCGAACGTGCTCGTCGCGTCGCGGTTGCCTCGGCTGCTGGCCGGCATGCTCGTCGGGCTCGCGCTCGGAGTCGCCGGCGCCGGACTCCAGTCGCTCGCGCGGAACCCGCTGGCCTCGCCCGACACGCTCGGCGTGAACGCTGGGGCGTATCTGGCCGTGGTCGTCGTCGCGGCCTTCGGGATCCCGCTGCCGGTGCTGCCTGCTGGTGGAGTCGCCTTCCTCGGCGGACTCGCGGCCGCAGTGCTGGTGTTGAGTCTGTCAGCGGGTGGGACGTCCGGGCCGACGCGGTTGATCCTGGCCGGGTCGGCGGTCGCGATGGCGCTCGCCGGGGTGACCACCTTGCTGTTGCTGCTGTACCGCGAGGAGACGATCGGCACCTTCGCGTGGGGGAGCGGCACGCTGGTCCAGACAGACCTGGACGCGGCCGGGCAGATGGCCCCGATCGTTGCCCTCGGCCTGATCGGATCGTTGCTTCTGGCTGACAAACTGGACATCCTTGCCCTGGGCGACGACACCGCCGCGGTGCTCGGTGTCCGGGTCCGCCGTACCCGGGTCTGGATCACGCTCGTCACCGTGTTGCTGTCGGCCGCGGCTGTCACCGTGGCGGGTCCGGTGGGATTCGTCGGGCTGGTCGCGCCGGTGCTCGTCCGGCTGATCGCGCCGCTGGTCCCCGGGCTGATGAGGCATCGGGTGCTGCTGCCGCTGTCGGGGTTGGCCGGCATCCTCGTGGTGCTTGCCGCCGACGTGATCCTGCGGGCGCTGCTGGGTGGTCAGGCCGGGGTGGAGATCCCGACCGGCATCATGACGATGCTCGTCGGCGCGATCGTGCTCGTCTGGCTGGCCCGCCGATACCGCGACTCCGGGCCTAGCCGCCAGGCCGCCGCCGGAGCGAGTTCGGGGCTGCGCAGCCTGCGGACCTTCTGGATCGTCATCGGCGTGCTCATCGTGGCGCTCGTCGGCGCGCTGGTGTTCGCGATGCTGGCCGGTGACGCGTTCCTGCGGACCGGCGACATCGTGAACTGGATCAACGGCCGCTCCGGCCGGGCGATCACCTACGTCCTCGACCAGCGCTTCCCACGGGTCCTGTCGGCCGTGCTGTGCGGCGCGGCGCTCGCGATCGCGGGTGCCACCGTGCAGGCCGTCTGCCGCAATCCGCTGGCGGAGCCGGGCATTCTCGGCATCACCGGCGGTGCAGGCGTCGGTGCGGTCATCACGCTCATGGTGGTGCCGGCCGCGAGTATCTGGCTGCTGTCCGGCGTCGCCGCGGCCGCCGCTTTGGCCGCCTTCGCGCTGGTCTACCTGGTCTCCTGGAGGGGTGGGCTCAGTTCGGACCGGCTGGTGCTGATCGGGGTCGGCGTCTCGTCGGCGACGACCGCGATCATCACCTTCGTCATCGTCTATACCGATCCGTGGAACATCAGCCTGGCGATGACGTGGCTGTCCGGCAGCACCTACGGCCGGACCCTGCCGCAGGTCATCCCCGTCGCCGCGGCGCTGCTGGTGCTGACGCCGGTCATCGTGCTGGCCCGGCGCGAGCTGGACCTGCTGTCCCTCGACGACGATGTGCCGCGCATCCTCGGAGTACGGCTCGAGCGGACCCGGTTGGTCGCGTTGGTCGGTTGCGCGTTGATGACGGCCGCGGCCGTGTCAGCCATCGGCGTGGTCGGTTTCGTCGGCCTGGTCGCACCGCACGCGGCACGGGCTTTGGTAGGCGGGCGGCATGCGCGCCTGCTCCCGGTCGCCGCGCTGCTCGGCGCGGTCCTCGTCAGCGTCGCCGACAGCCTGGGCCGGACCGTACTGGCCCCCGCCCAGATCCCCGCCGGCCTACTCACCGCCTTGATCGGCGCCCCGTACTTCGTCTACCTCCTCTGGCGCACCCGCACCCCCGCGCGCGCCTGAGCCGGCGGTACGCCGTACTGGATCAGTACTGCCGCCCGGAGATCAGCGGACGGCGTTGTCCTGCTTGTCGCGTTTGGCGGCCTTCTGGGCCTTCTTCCACTCGCGGACCTTGGCGAGGGACTCGGGGCCGTCGATGTCCGCGACCGAGCGCGGGATGTCGTCGCCGAACTTGCCCGCCGCCTCCCGCCAGCCCTGCGGGCGGACGCCCTGGGTCTTGGCCAGGATGGCGACGAAGATCTTCGACTTCTCCTCGCCGTACCCGGGCAGCGCGTGCAGCCGGCGGTACAGCTCGGCACCCGTGTCGACGCCCTTCCAGATGTTCGCCGCCTGGCCCTCGTACTCGTCGGCGAGCACCGTGCAGACCTGGTGGATCCGCTTGCCCATCGCGCCGGGGAACCGGTGGATCGACGGCTTCTCCGCGCAGACCGCGACGAACTCCTCGACGCCCATCGCGGCGATCCTGTTCGCGTCGAGCTGGCCGAGGCGTTCCTTGAGCTTGGCCGGACCAGCGAAGGCCCACTCCATCGGCACCTGCTGATCCAGCAGCATGCCGATCAGCAGGGCGGTGCCGTCCTCGTTCAGCAGACCGTCGGCGGCCTTGTCACCTGTGATGTAAAGCGTCCCGGGCATGCGCTCAGGCTACTGGGTGCCCGGGGCGGGGTGTGGTCAATCATCCGGAAAGCGCGGCGGTGCCGGGCTCGGGCCCGACCAATCACCCATGCCGGACGATGACGCAGGGGCCTGAGGCACCGACGATGGCCATCTGATCGGTGTCGTCCGTCTTGCGCCTGGCGCGCGGCGTGACTCTGGGTGTTGTGATCGGACAAGGACATGACGGAGCGACGCGAGGTCTATGAAACGCTCGATCTGGCGCTGCGGATCGGCGAGGTCCTCCTGTCGTCCGGGGCTGGGGCGGCCGATGTCACGGTCGCCATGCTGGCGGTGACCCAGGCCTGCGGGGTGCGCCACGTGACCGCGGACGTGACGTTCGTAGATCTGACCCTCCACCACCAACCCACCAGCGACGAGCCCGCCGCCATCCAGGTTCGCCGGGTGACCCGGCGCCCGGTCGACTACGCGGACCTGGTCGACGTCGACGAGACGGTGAACAGCCTCGTCGCCGGTGATATCACCCGACGCGAGGCTGGAGACCAGCTCGCCCGGATCGTGTCCACCGGTCACCACCGACGCCGCTGGGCGGTGACGGTCGGCTGGGGCGTGATGGGAACCGGTATCGCGCTCACCCTGGGCGGCAGCCCCATCGTGTGCCTGCTCGCCTTCCTGACGGCCTGTGCGATCGACGGGACCCAGTTGCTCTTGCCCCTGCACCGCATCCCGGCGTTCTACCAGCATGCGGCGGGGGGATTCGTGGCCACGCTAATAGCGGTCATCGCCTCGGCCACGGAACTCGCGGTGAACCCGTCCCGGGTCGTCACGACGGGGATCGTCATCCTCCTCGCGGGAGTCGGCATGATGGGTGCCACCCAGGACGCTCTGACCGGCTTCCCGGTCACGGCCAGCGCCAGGTTGATCGACGCCGTGCTGAACACGGCGGGCATCATCGCCGGGGTGGGTGCAGGACTCACCGTCGGCGACATGCTCGGAGTGGGCCTGATCAGCTTCGAGCCCGGTGCGGCCGGCCTGGCGGAGGTCGGGGTCACCGTCTTCGGCGCCGCACTGGCCGCTGCGGCCTTCGCGTTCGCGTCGTACGCACCGCGGCGCTCTCTGATAGCGGTGGCCCTGGTCGCGGCGCTCGGACAGGGGGTCCTGCTGACCATCGACAGCTCTGACGTCGGCCGGACCTGGGGTTCGGCGGTCGCCGCCATCACCATCGGCGCAGTCTGCTACCTCGTTGCAGGTCGATTCCGGGTCCCGGCGCTCGTCGTGGTTGTCCCCGCGATCGTGCCGCTCCTGCCAGGACTCGACATCTACCGGGGACTCGCCCTCTTCGCGGAGGGCAAGGACGGCGTCCTCGAGTTGGCCTCAGCGCTCGCCACCGCGCTCGCGCTCGCGGCCGGCGTGATCCTCGGTCAGTACCTCGCGCAGCCTGTCAAGCGTGAGGCGCGTCGACTGGAGACCCGGCTCGCGGGCCCACGGATGGTCGGTCCGTTCCGACGCCACGGCGACAAGGACACCCGGTGACCCCGGCCGACCTCACCCCGGCCTCCGCTCTGATGCGCCCGCCTTACCTTGCTCGGGGTCGGCTCGTCCGGCCGTTGCCGAGGTCGGCAGGGTGTGGAGGTGGGCGGCGGCTGCCGCGGCGGCGTCGTTCAACGTGCCGGTCGCCGCGCGGTGCCGGGCAATCACGAAGGCCATCAGGACGCCGAGGAAGCTGAAGACCGCCATCATCCACGAAGCCGCGGCCAGGCCGGACGCCAGGGCGTCACTCTGCGACGCGCCGTCGTCGGCCTGGTTGGCGATCACGGTGCCGTAGATCGTGGCGGCCAGTGCGGTGGCCACCGCGGCGCCGACGTACCGGGCCATGTTGGAGACGCCCGAGGCCCCACCGACCTCGTTCTCCGGTACCGACGCCGTCGCCGCCGACGACGCGGGACCGTTGGACATTCCCATGCCCACCGCGATGGCAACCAGCGGCAGCACGAACGCGGCGTACGTCCACGACGCGCCCACGAAGCCCACGATGACGAATCCGAGAGTGGTGAGGGCGAACCCGGCGCCGATCGTCTGCCGGCCGCCGAACTTCGCCGCCAGACGCGGCACGAGCGGGGCCACGACGACGAGCCCGACGGTCGCCGGCAACGTCGCCAGGCCTGCCTCGAGAGGGCTGAAGTCCAGGGCGGCGGGATTTTGGAAATACAGGCTCAGCAGGTACATCAGCCCGTTGATCGTGCCCGCACCGATGAGAATCGCGATGGTCGAGCCCACCAGGACGCGGTTGCGCAGCAGCGCGAGGTCCAGCAGCGGTACGGCGACCCGCCGCTCGACGGCGATGAACGCGTAGGCGGCCGCGATCGAGATCGCGAAGCAACCCAGCGTGGCCACCGAGAGCCATCCCCAGTCGCCGCTCTTGGAGACCCCGAGGATGAGCGGCGTCAGCGTCAGCGCGATGAGCACGGTGCCCGCGTAGTCGATCGTCCTCGGCCGATCCGGGTCGCTCGACTCGCTCACGGTCGCCGCGGTCAGCACCATGCAGAGCAACGCCACTGCAGCGTCGATCCAGAACAGCCCCTGCCACCCGGTGGCATCGACGAGCACGCCGCCCAGCAACGGACCGGCGGCCGCGCCGACGGCCGCCGCCGCGCCCCACAGGGACACCGCCCGCAACTGGGCAGCTCCGTCGTTGGCGACCGACAGGAGGCTCAGGCCACACGCCAGGATGGTCGCACCGGCCGCGCCCTGGATCACGCGTCCGGCGATCACCATCCCGCCGGACCCGGCGAGCGCGATCATCACGCACGACGCCACGAACAGCAGGAGGCCCAGCTGGAAGACCCGCCTGCGGCCGAAGACGTCACCCAGCGAGCCCGAGGTGACGATGACCGCGGCACCGACCAGCGAGTAGCCGGTCACCGCCCACTGCAGCGTCTCTACCGAGGTGCCGGTGTCTTCTGAGATGGCGGGTAGGAGGATGCTGACCGCCGAGGTGTTCGCGTTCACCACGAGCGTCGAGATGCACGTGGCCGCGAGCACCCCGCCCGCCCGGCTCCTGACCTTTGCAGCGTCGCTCATACGCTTCCTTCCCGCGAACGGCCGATCGAGCTCGAACCAACGGTAGGACGGACGCGCTCGGCAGCCCTCACCCTTTACGGACGAGCCCACCTCGTTTTCCTTCGCGCCGGGTGCCGGGGCGGTCGGTGCGGGTTAACCCGTGAGGGTGTGGTCAATCCTCAGGAAAGCGGGCGGCGCCCGGGCTGCGGGCCTATGCTCGGCCAGGGCAGGACGACGAGGAGGAGAGCGGATGGACATCCGGGATCTGGATCGGCGGGCCGGCGCGGTACTCGGCGAGGTGATCATGCAGGTGCGGCCTGAGCACCTGTGGTTCCCCACCCCCTGTCCCGACTGGACGGTACGCGGCCTGCTGCGGCACATCGTCAGCGAGAACGAGGGATTCGCCGCCGCGGCGATCGACGGCTCGGCCCCGGTGCAGACCTGGACCGGCGGGCGGCTCGGCGACAACCCCGCGGGCGCCTACCGACGGTCGAACGTGCGGGTCGCCGAGGCGTTCGCCGACGGGGGAGCGCTGGACCAGCCGATGGAGGTCCGCGAGTTCGGCACCTTCCCGCGCCGGGTCGCGCTCACCTTCCGCCAGCTCGACTGCATCGTGCACGCCTGGGACGTCGCCCGCGCGATCGACGTCCCGTACGACCCACCGTCCGACATGGTGGAGATGGCCCTAGGCCTGGCCCGCCGCATCCCCGACACCGACGAGACCCGAGGCCCAGGCGCCGCCTTCGAACGCAGCGTAAAAATCCCCGGCGGCGCCTCAGACCTCTCCACCCTCCTAGCCCTGGTCGGCCGCAACCCCGACTGGATGTCCCCCCTCGACTGACCAGTCAGCCTGAGAACCCGCCAGCGAGCGACAGGGGTTCCAGGATGTGACCCAGGTCGTGGTGGGGTTTGGGGAGAGGGGCATACTTGGAGCACGAGTGAACCCACTCGCGTGCTCCGGGGTCGGTGTAATTCCGAGCCGGCGGTGATAGTCCGCGACCCGGTCGTTGCAGTTCGGCGGCCGGTTGACCTGGTGGAATTCCAGGACCGACGGTGAAAGTCCGGATGGGAGGCGCACGCGATCGGCGGGTGCGCTCCGGCGTCCGGACGACGCGGCTTCAGGGCTGCGCCGAGCGATCTTCCCGATCGTGGCCGGTCGCCCGTGGGGTCCTCCTGACTCCCGGGTGAAACGCGGTGGAGCGGTGCGCGCCGGTTGTCACGACCCCGGGCGCGACCGTGACAACGAGGGACCGTCAGTGAACAACGCGTCGCCGATCGACATCGCCTGGATGCGTCGTGCCGTCGAGCTCGCCGCCCTGGGCATCGGCACCACCCACCCGAACCCTGTCGTCGGCTGTGTCATCACCGGGCGCGACGGACATCCGGCCGGTGAGGGATTCCACGCCTACCCCGGAGGCCCGCACGCCGAAGTCGAGGCCTTGCGGATGGCCGGCGACCGCGCCCGCGGCGGTACGGCGTACGTCACGCTGGAGCCGTGCAACCACACCGGCCGGACCGGTCCGTGTGCCGACGCCCTGATCGAGGCGGGCGTCGCCCGGGTCGTGTACGCCGTACCGGACCCGAACCGCCAGGCGTCGGGCGGAGCCGACAAGCTCGCCAACAAGAACATCCAGGTCGAGCAGGGCGTGCTCCAGGACGAGGCCGAAACGGTCAACCACGTCTGGCTGCACTCGATCCGGACCGGCCGTCCGTTCGTGACCTGGAAGTTCGCCACCACCTTGGACGGACGCAGCGCGGCCCCGGATCGGTCGAGCCGGTGGATCACCGGGCCGCTCGCGCGCGCCGACGTGCACCGCAAGCGGGCCGAGTGCGACGCGATCGCGGTCGGCACCCAGACCGTGCTCGACGACGATCCCGAGCTGACCGTCCGCGACGCGGAGAACCAGCAGGTCGGGCGGCAGCCACTCCGGGTAGTGGTCGGCGATCGCGACATCCCAGCCACCGCGCGGGTCCGCAACGACCGGGCCGAGACGCTGCTGCTCCCCACCCACGATCCCGCCGAGGTGCTCCGGCAACTGGACGATCACCAGATCCGGCACCTCTGGCTCGAAGGCGGCCCGACCCTGGCCGCCGCCTTCCTGCGCGCCGGGCTGGTCGACCAGATCGTCGCGTATGTCGCTCCGGCGGTCCTCGGTTCGGGGTTCTCCGCCATCGGCGACCTGGGCGCGGAATCTATCGCCGACCTGAGGCGCTTCACCCTTGCGGACGTCACCCGCCTCGGCGACGACGTTCGGCTGACCCTGACCCCGCTGACAACTCCATCACCGCAAAGGACGGTCTGAATGTTCACCGGAATCGTCGAAGAACTGGGCACGGTCGAGGCTCTCGACCTGCTGGAGGGCGACGCCGCCCGGCTGCGGATCCACGCGCCGCTGGTGACGTCGGACGCCGGCCACGGCGACTCGATCTCGGTCAACGGCTGCTGCCTGACGGTGATCGACACCGCCGACGGCACCTTCACCGCCGACGTGATGCGCGAGACGCTGCAGCGCACCAGCCTGGGCAGCGCCGAGAAGGGCGCCCGGGTCAACCTCGAGCGCGCGGTCGCCGCGCACGCCCGGCTGGGCGGTCACATCGTCCAGGGGCACGTGGACGGCGTCGGCACCATCGCCAGCCGTGAACCCGCGGAGCACTGGGAGGTCGTCCGGATCGCGGCGCCGGCGGAGATCCTCCGGTACGTCGCCGAGAAGGGTTCGATCGCGGTCGACGGGGTGTCTCTGACCGTGACGGACGTGGACGACAGCACCGGCACGTTCGGGATCAGCCTGATCCCCACCACCCTCGAGCTGACCGTGCTCGGCCGCAACAAGGTCGGCGACACGGTGAACCTCGAGGTGGACGTGATCGCGAAGTACGTCGAGCGCCTGCTCACCGCCGGAGCGCAGCCGAACACTG
This sequence comes from Kribbella sp. VKM Ac-2568, assembly GCF_004345365.1. Classification (GTDB taxonomy): domain Bacteria; phylum Actinomycetota; class Actinomycetes; order Propionibacteriales; family Kribbellaceae; genus Kribbella; species Kribbella orskensis. Next base: position 50,975 of record NZ_SLVF01000011.1, on the reverse strand, counting down.
TTGCTGGAGGCAAGGAATGAGCTTCTTCAACTGGTTGCTGCACGAGCAGGTGACGATCGCCGGCTCGCCGGTGCTGGTCCGGGAGATCGTCGGCAACGTCTTCGGTCTGGCCAGCGCCCTGTTCGGTATGCGCCGGCTGGTCGCGGCCTGGCCGGTCGGCATCATCGGCAACGTCCTGCTGTTCACGGTGTTCGTCGGCGGGGTGTTCGACACCCCGCAGGACAAGGACCTCTGGGGTCAGGCCGGGCGGCAGGTCTTCTTCGTCCTGGTCAGCCTCTACGGCTGGTACCGCTGGTACCAGACCCGCCACGCAGGCGCCGCCACCGGCGTGAACCCACGCTGGGCGACCACCCGGGAACGCCTGGAACTGCTCGGCGTCGGCGTGGTCCTCTACGCGATCGCGTACCCCGTGCTGAAGTCGCTGGGCTCGTGGGGACCGCAATGGGATGCGTGGATCCTGACCGGCTCGATCCTCGCCACCTACGGGATGGCGCGGGGTTTCGTCGAGTTCTGGCTGATCTGGATCGCGGTGGACGTCGTCGGCGTACCGCTGCTGGTGCAGGCGAAGTTCTACCCGAGCGCGGCGATGTACGTCGTCTACGGGTTGTTCTGTGTGATCGGGTTCGCCGCCTGGTGGCGGATCCAGAACCGCGAGGCGGCGGCAGCGTCGACTCCCGAACCAGTGGTGGTGGGTTGACATGGGTGAGCTGCTGAAGCTCGACACGATCGAGCATGCGATCGACGAGATCCGGGCCGGCCGTCCGGTGATCGTGGTCGACGACGAGGACCGCGAGAACGAGGGCGACCTGATCTTCGCCGCGTCCAAGGCGACGCCCGAGCTGCTCGCGTTCCTGATCCGCTACAGCTCCGGCGTGGTCTGCGTCCCGATGGAGGCGGCCGAGCTCGACCGGCTCGGCATCCCGTTGATGACTCCGCACAACCGGGAGCGGATGCGGACGGCGTACACGATCTCGGTCGATGCCCGCGACAGCATCTCGACCGGAATCTCGGCGGCGGACCGGTCCCGGACGATCCGGGTGCTGGCCGACTCCGCCTCCGAGCCGTACGACCTGGTCCAGCCCGGGCACATCTTCCCGCTGCGCGGGCGGGAGGGCGGCGTACTGGTCCGACCGGGGCACACCGAGGCGTCGATCGACCTGGCGCGACTCGCCGGGCTGACGCCGGCCGCGGTGATCTCCGAGCTGGTGAACGACGACGGCACGATGAAGCGCGGGCAGGACCTGCGTACCTTTGCGGACGAGCACGGCCTGGTCCTGGTCTCGATCGCGGACCTGATCCGTTATCGGCAACGGACCGAGACCCAGATCAAGCGGGTGGCGACCACCACGCTGCCGACCCGGTACGGCGACTTCGTTGCCCACGGCTACCGGAACACCGTGGACGGGTCCGAGCAACTCGCGCTGGTCCGGGGCGACATCGGGGACGGCCCGACGCTGGTCCGGCTGCACTCCGAATGTCTGACGGGTGACGCCTTCGGCTCACTGCGGTGCGACTGTGGTCCGCAACTGGACGAGGCGATGCGCCAGGTCGCGGCCGAGGGCGGCGTCGTGGTGTACCTGCGCGGCCACGAGGGCCGGGGGATCGGCCTGCTGCACAAGCTGCAGGCGTACGAGCTCCAGGACGCGGGCCGCGACACGGTCGACGCGAACCTCGACCTCGGGCTGCCCGCCGATGCCCGCGACTACGGCACCGGCGCGCAGATCCTGGCCGACCTGGGGATCACCTCGGTGAAGCTGCTGACCAACAACCCGGACAAGCTGGCCGGAGTACAGGGCTACGGCATCGACGTGGTCGAGCGCCGGGGCATCTCGATCGACCCGACCGAACACAACCTGCGGTACCTGCGGACCAAGCGCGACCGGATGGGCCACCACCTGCCCACCGGCACAGACGAGAACGGAGCCGGCTGATGTCGGGCAGTGGAGCACCAACCATCGAGATCCCGCGGGCCGAGGGAGTCCGGGTCGCGGTCATCGCGGCGCAGTGGCACCCGACGGTGACCGACTCCCTGGTCGCCGGGGCCGAGCGGGCGCTGGCGGACTCAGGTGTCACGGACTACAAGGTGATCCGGGTGCCCGGGTCCTTCGAGCTGCCGGTCGCCGCACTGCATGCGGCGAAGAGCGGGTACGACGCGGTGGTCGCGCTGGGCGTGGTGATCCGCGGTGACACGCCGCACTTCGAGTACGTCTGCCAGGCGGCGACCGACGGCCTGATGCGGGTCGCGGTGGAGACCGGAGTACCGGTCGGCTTCGGCCTGCTGACCTGCGACAACGACCCGCAGGCCCTGGACCGGGCGGGACTCCCCGACAGCCGCGAGGACAAAGGCTACGAGTCCACGCAGGCCGCGCTCTCGACTCTCCTGGCCACCCGCGCCCTCTGAAAAGCGTTGCGTCAGGCGGTGCGGGTGTGGGTCATGCGCCAGTTGGGGATCCAGGTGCGGCCGCCGTCGGTGGAGAAGGACTGCTCCCAGGCGGCCTGGTCCGCGCCGGGCGTCCAGAGGAAGCGCACGTCGATCGGCTGGCCCTCCCACTCGTCAGGGCCTTCGAAGACGCCCAGGCCGTCGGCGCCGAACGAACCGACGACAGGTGTCTCGAGCCGGCCGCGCAGGCTGTTGATCCAGTGGATCGACCAGGTCTTCGTCTCCGGGTGGAACAGCCGCAGGGTCGCGCCGCGGAATCCCTCGGTCGGGAACCAGCCTTCGTCGAAGCTGATCGCGCCGTCGAAGTACGAGTAGACCTTCATCTTCGAGGGCACCTCGTACCAGTCCGCGGGCTCGCCCAGGGCCGGCTTGCGACGCTCGTTCGCCATGTCCCACTCGCCGACCAGGAAGTCGAAGTCGCTGGTCGGCTTCGGGATGTCCACCCGCGGCGGCTCCGTGTCGCGCCGGGTGAAGTCCATCGTCCAGTTGACCTCCCAGGTCTCTCCACCGTCGTCGGAGAAGGACTGCTCCCAGTGCGCGGTCGTCTCGGTGATGTCCGACCAGGAGTAGCTGACCAGGATGGGCTTGCCGTCGAGTACCTCCTCGCCGACCAGCCAGCACGAGCCGTCCTTCCACCCGCCCTTCACCGGCGGCTGGACCTCCATCGAGGTACTGCTGATCCAGTAGATCGTCCACTGCTTCTCGACCGGGTCGAACAGCCGCACGGACATCCCGTACGACCCCTTGGTCGGGAACTGCATCTCGTCGATGCTGATCGCGCCGTCGAAGTGGGTCCGGGCGCTGCAGGTGCCGTCGTACTCCTGCCAGTCGTCGCTGCCGACGAGCACCTTGCTCAGCGTCCGGTGCCGGACGTCGAAGTGGCCGTCGAGGAAGTCGAAGTCGCCGGTTTCCTTGGTCCAGGTTGTCATGGTCAGACTCCTCGCCGGGTGAAGGTCATCGTCCAGTTGCTCTCCCAGGTCGCCCCGTCGTCGACCGAGAAGAACTGCTCCCAGACCGGTACGTCGCCCGTGGTCCACCGGAAGCGGACGTCGACCGGCCGGCCCTCGTGCTTGTCGGGACCCTCCAGTACTCCGATGCCGTCGGCACCGAATCCGCCGTGCACGGGCGGTTCGAGCACACCCCGGCGGCTGCTGATCCAGTAGATCGACCAGGCCCCGGCAGCCACGTCGTACAGGCGGACGGTCATGCCGTGCGCGCCGTCGGCCGGGAGAGTGACCTCGTCGACGCAGACCGCGCCGTTGAAGAGCGTGTACGCCTCGGAGGTGCTGCCCGACTGCTCGCGCCATTGGTCGCTGCCGGTCAACGGCGACACGAGGCGGCGGTGGAGCACGTCCCAGGAGCCGACGAAGAAGTCGAAGTCGCCGGTCACCTTGGGGAGGTCCAGCTGCGGCGGTTCGGTCGTCCGCCGGGTCAGATCCATCGTCCAGTTGGTCTCCCAGGTCTCCCCACCATCGGACGAGTAGGCCTGCTCCCAGTGCGCGGTCTCCTCGGTGATGTCGGTCCAGCGCAGCCGCACCGGGACCATCCGGTCGCCGAGGTCGTCCTCGCCGTACAGCGTGGCGACGCCGTCCGTCCACTTGCCGCGGACCGGGGGCTGGAGCTTGCCGGTCCTGCTGTTGACCCAGTAGATGGTCCAGTTCTCGTCGGCCGGGTCGTAGAGGCGGAGCGACAGGCCGTACCCGCCGGCGAACCGCGCCTCGTCGATGCTGACGCCGCCGTCGAAGTGGGTGCGGCCCGTGCAGGTCCCGGTGAACTCCTTCCACTCACCGGTTGGCTGCAGCACGCGATGGGCCACGTCGAAGTGTCCGGTCAGGAAGTCGAAGTCGTTCGTCAGCTTGGTCAATGTGGTCATGACCAGACCTTCTCGTGGAAACCTGACAGGTCATGTCAGTGTTCCGGAGTAGCCTCGAATCATGCGTTCGAGTCGCCTGCTGTCGATCCTGCTCCTGCTGCAGACCCGCAGGCAGTTGACCGCGCGCGAGCTCGCGACCGAGCTGGAGGTCTCGCTCCGCACGATCTACCGCGATGTCGAGGCGCTGGCCGCCGCCGGCGTCCCCGTGTACGCCGACCAGGGCCGGGCCGGGGGATACCGCCTGGTCGACGGATACCGCACGAAGCTGACCGGGCTCACCGAGGGAGAGGCAGCCGCGCTCTTCATGGTCGGCATGCCTGGTCCCGCGGCTGCACTCGGGCTGACCGAGCAGACGAGTGCGGCCGAGCTCAAGCTCCTGGCCGCGCTGGGCCCCGATCAACGCGATCGCGCCGGGCGGCTGAAGAACCGCTTCCACCTGGACATGCCGGCCTGGTACCGCGAGGCCGAGGACTCACCGCACCTCGCGGCGATCGCGGAGGCGGTCCTGCACGACCGCCGGATCAAGGTGCTCTACCGGCGCTGGGAGGCACCCCGCGAGGTCGAGCGCATCCTCGAGCCGTACGGCCTCGTGCTCAAGAACGGCACCTGGTACGTCGTCGCCGCCACCCCCGGGGGACTCCGCACCTATCGAGTCTCGAACATCCTCGAGCTGACCCCGACCGACGAGGAGTTCATCAGGCCGGGCGAGTTCGACCTCGGCCGGCACTGGCAGGACCACCTGGACCAGTTCGAGCAGCGACGGTTCACGAGTGAGGCGGTGGTCCGGATGTCCGCGCCGCTGGTGGCTCGGCTCAGCGACCTGTCGTCCACCCTGTTGCTGAAGGCGATCGCCGACACTGGCGCCGAGCCCGACGAGGACGGCAGCATCACGGTCGCAGTACCGATCGAGTCGATCGGCAACGCGGCCACGCAGTTCGTCCGGTACGGCGATCGTCTCGAGGTGCTCGACCCGCCGGAGCTCCGCGCCGAACTCGGCCACCTGGCCCGGTCGTTGGTCGCCCTCTACGAGTCCTGACCCAGCTCGGCGACCAGTTCGAGAGGTACGGCGTACTGCGTGTTCCCGCCGTACCCGGTGACGGTGTGGGCCATCGTCACCGAGTTCAGCAGGGCTTCCTCCGTTGACTCGGTGACTGCGTGGAAGACGTTCCTCAGCAGGCGATCCTGCATGCCCTCGCCGGTGCGGGCCGTGCTGAAGGCGATGGCGTAGTCGCCGCTGCCAGGGGAGTAGTCGGAGCCGACCCGGGCCATGGCGAAGATCGCTCGTCTGGCCAGGCGGCCGAGTTGGCGGGCGTCCAGGGGGAGGTCGGTGGCTACGACGATCATGCAGGAGTTGCCCTCGGGTTCAACGACGGGATCTCGGTGGATGGGAGTGCCGAGGACGGTGAGAGTGCCGGAGAAGTTGGATTGGACGAGGGCGCCGACGGTCCCGCCCGTGACCGCGCGCGAGGACGTGCCGATCCCCGCTTTGAAGCCGAGGGCGCTGGTGCCGGTGCCGGCTCCGACGCAACCTTCAGCGGGGAGGTCGGTGGAGGCCGAATCGAGGGCGTCGAAGACATGCTGGGGCGTGATCGGACGCCGGCGGATGTCGGAGAGGAAGCCGTCGTTGGTCTCGCCGACGACCGGATTGAGGCTCGTCGCCGTCGGGTCGCGGTCGAGCAGCCAGGTCAGCAGCGCGTCGGCGACCCGGAAGACCGAGAGCGTCCCGGTCAGCAGCACCGGCGTCTCCAGCACGCCGAGTTCGTCCACCTGGGTGGAGCCGACCAGCTTCCCGTAACCGTTCCCCACCGCGATCGCCGCGGGCAGTCCGGCGGCGTACCCGTCCGGCACGATCGCTGTCACCCCGGTGTGCAGGTCGCCTCCGTCATCGATCGTCGTCTGCCCGACCCGGATCCCCGGCACGTCGGTGATGGCGTTCAGCGGACCGGTCGGCAGCGAACCCGGTACGACTCCCAGTTCTCGAACTCTCGATGGCATGCCAGCTATCGTCGGGCAAATGGTCGAGTTGGTGCACCTCAGCGGCCGGGTCTGGCTCTACCCGCACGACCCGGACCCCGAAGCGGTCCGGCCGTCCGTCGCGGTGATCGCCGACGACCGCGGCAGCGTCCTCGTCGACGCCGGCAACAGCCCGGCCCACGCCACCGAGATCCAGCAGGCCATCGCCGCAGCCGGTCTCCCTGCGCCCACGACCCTCGTCTACACCCACCATCACTGGGACCACAGCTGGGGTGCATCCGCCTGGGAGAACGTCGAGGTCATCGCCCACGCCGCGGCTGTCGACCTCCTCGAGGCGGAAGCGAAGCGCCCGTGGAGCCACCAGTACCTGAGAGACCGGGTCGCCGAGAACCCGAAGCTCGGTCCGAGCTTCCGCGCCCGCGCGCTGGCGATGCCGGGCTGGGACGGGTTCGAGGTGATCGTGCCGCACCGGACCTTCGAGGACACCCTGACCCTGCCGACCGGAGTACAACTGCGGCATGTCGGCGGGAACCATGCGCCGGACTCGCTGGTGGTCCTCGACCCCGAGTCGGGCGTGATGCTGCTCGGCGACTGCTTCTACCCGCCGCCGTTCCACCTGCGGACCGAGTCCGACGGGATGGATTTCGGGATGGTGAAACGGTTCCTCGCGGAGCGTCACGCCTGGTACGTCGACGCCCACTCACCGCCTCGGGAAAGTCCGGAGAGCGAGACCTGATCGCAACCTGCGACCGGCCGACCTCTAGGCTGAGCCTGCGATGAAGACCTTTGACGAACTCTTCGCCGAGCTGGGCGAGAAGGCGCTGACCCGACCGGAGGGCTCCGGCACGGTGGCCGCGCTGGACGCCGGTGTGCACTCGATCGGCAAGAAGCTGGTCGAGGAGGCCGCCGAGTCCTGGATGGCCGCCGAGCACGAAGGCAAGGAACGGGCCGCGGAGGAGCTGAGCCAGCTGCTCTACCACGCGCAGGTGATGATGCATGCGCTCGGCCTGAGCCTCGACGACGTGTACCGACATCTGTAGGAGCTCTTACAGATCCCCCGGTTCACATCTACAGATTGGCCGTTTCATGCTGCGCGTCGCAGTACCGAACAAGGGCTCGCTGAGCGAGGCCGCCACCGAGATCCTGGCCGAGGCCGGTTACCGGCAGCGCCGGACCACCAAGGACCTGTCCCTGACCGACCCCGACAACGGCGTCGAGTTCTACTATCTGCGCCCCCGCGACATCGCCGTGTACGTCGGTGAGGGCACCCTGGACGTCGGCATCTCCGGCCGCGACCTGGTGCTCGACTCGCACGCGGACGCCGAGACCATCCTCGAGCTCGGCTTCGGCGGCTCGACCTTCCGGTTCGCCGGCCGGCCCGGGGTGGCCCGGTCGGTGAAGGACCTCGAGGGCAAGCGGATCGCCACCTCGTTCGCCGGCATCCTCAGCGACCACCTGGCCGAGAACGGCGTCAAGGCGTCCGTGGTGAAGCTGGACGGCGCGGTCGAGTCCGCGGTCCAGCTCGGCGTCGCGGACGTGATCGCCGACGTCGTCGAGACCGGTACGACGCTGCGCCAGGCGGGCCTGGAGGTGTTCGGCGAACCGATCCTCAAGTCCGAGGCGGTGCTGATCAAGCGGCACGCGGCGTCCGTGGAGCAACCCAACGGGCTCGAGCAGCTGGTGCGCCGGCTGGAGGGCGTCCTGGTCGCCCGCAACTACGTGATGATGGACTACGACATCCGCGCCGAGGCGGTCGAGGCCGCGAACGCGGTGGCGCCGGGCCTCGAGTCGCCGACGGTCTCGCCGCTTCATCGGGAAGGCTGGGTCGCCGTCCGCGTGATGGTGCCCCGGGCCGAAGCACAGCGGATCATGGACCTGCTCTGGGAGATCGGCGCCCGGGCCATCCTCACCACGGACATCCACGCGTGCCGGATCTGACCACGATGACCTCGAAGGACACCGCGGCCCCGCGGGCGGAGTGGACCTTCCACCCGTGGATGGTCGCGATGATGTCGACCGCGATGGGGCTGTCCCTGGTCGCCGTGTTCGGGGTGATCTGGTTCCGGTTGTCGGCGGAGTCGCGGGACAGCTTCACGCCGTTCCAGCGGATCACGCTGCTGGCGTTCTTCGGTGTCATCCTCTGGCTGCTCTACCGGATGGCCACGGTCCGCGTCACGGCGTACGCCGACGGGCTGCGGGTCCGGAACGTGTTCAAGAGCTACCGCTACGGCTGGGACAACGTGAAGGCGCTGCGGTTCCGCGCGGGTGACCCATGGCTGCAGCTGTTCGATGCCGAGGGCAACAGACTCGGCATCCTCGCGGTGCAGGCGTCGGAAGGCGCCCGGGCGGGCCGCGCGGCCAAGGAACTGGCCGCGGTGGCCCGCTCTCATGGCGCCGGTCAGCCGCTCGCCTAGACGCTGACGTCGAAGCTGGTGGTGTGTTCGTCGCCGGGCTTCAGGACGACCAGGTCGTCGCCGGTCTTGAAGGCGTCCGGCGGACACGTCATCGGCTCGACGGCCAGCCCGACCCGGCCGATCGCGTTACCCGTGTAGAGCTGCATCCACCTGGTATCGCTGCGCAGCCGCGCGGTGTTCCCCGTGTCCGGATCGGTCAGCCGCACCTCCCAGGACTCCGGCAGTCCGGTGAAGGCGTTGTCGATGTCGAGATCCTGCAACTTCTTCGCCTGACTGAAGTCGTACTGCGAACCGCCTACCGGTGCCAGTCCCACGGGGCTCAAACGATCCGGGGTGACCTCCAGCCACTCCGCCGCGGTGAACTCCAGCTCACACTCGTCGATCTTCCGGCCGACGGACAGGTACGGGTGGACGCCATACCCGTACGGCGCGTCATCGGCGCCGACGTTCACCGCCCGGGCGGTGACGGTCAACCCGCTCTCGGCATCCAGGTGGTATTCGAGGCTCAGGTCCAGCTGGTGCGGATACCCCGGCTGGCCGTGGAGGTGGTGCGCCAGGTGGACGACGGATTCGTCGGTGCCGTCGTCCACTCGCTCCCAATTCGCCCAGCGCGTCAGCCCGTGGATCGCGTTCAGCCGGGCCGGCTCGGTCAGGTAGAGCTGCTGGTCCACCCCGCGGAAGGTGTACTTCCCGTCGGTGATCCGGTTCGGCCACGGGAACAGGTGCTGCCCGATCCCCGCGTGCGCCGGCTCGTCCTCGCCGTAGCCCACGAGCACCTCGCGCCCGCCGTACGAGAGTCCGCGGAGGCCTCCACCCACGCTCACCACGGTGCCGAGGTACTCCCCGGCGCGAATCGTCCACTGCTCCCCTGACGGCAAGACCTGTCGGCTCATCCGCCTATCCTCCCGCACCGCTCGTGGAGCCGGCCATCAGCTTGTCGATGCGGCGAGTGCCGGTGTGATCGACCCGGAACCTGAACCCGTGGGGGCTGGTCCACTCCAGAGCGCCGTCGTCGAGACGCCGGACCGACCAGCGCCCGTGGGTCTTGACCCGGTGGCTGAATCGCCGCAGGGGTGCCAGGTTGCTGGTATTCGTCTGCCCGGGTGGTCCGGTCGGGTCGTAGGGCTCGATGTGGTCGAGGTCGATCCGTCGGGTCGTCTCAGCTGTCCCGAACGGGAACTGCTCGACCGGGTGGGTCAGCGCAACACGTTCACGAATGCGGTCGGGAATCTCATAGGCGTCGACGCTGACCTTGTCGTTGAGGTCGATCACCGGCCTCACCAGGTACGGGCCGTATCCGATCAATTCGCCCAGTTGGCCGGCCACCATCGGCCCGATGCCTTCGACCCGCAAGACTCCGCTGCCGGTGGCGAGGGTGTGGTCGGTGAGGTGGACGAGAACCTCTGTCCGGCCCGGTGAACGTCCGCCGGACTGCATGGTGTTGCTGTGGGCTTGCTGCTTGATCTGGGCAAGCCTCGCTGCCAGGGCGCGCTGCGCTGCTCGATCCGGCTCTGAATCGTCGGAGTCCTCGCACGTTTCGTGTCGGGTCCGGACCGGCGTGTCCAGGGGATCAGGCAGCTCGGTTTGACCTGGATGTGGTGCGTCTCGGTCCGCCTCGTCATCAATCCCCGGCTCAGCCGGATCCACGGCAGGCGATGCTGCTTCCGCGGATCCTCTGACATGTCTGGAAGCTGAGGCGGCGGCAGGGCGCGGCGGGGTGCTCACGGAGAGACTGGAGGCTTGGGCGAGCACGGCGGCGGCGTAGGTCGGGTCAGCGAGGATACCGACGGCCTTGGCGCGGCGCCTTTGGAGAGAACTGGTGTCGCCGAGGGCTTTCAGGGCTTCAGCGATCGCGTCGACAGTGGCGTCGAAACGGATGACATCGCCCGACGCGGCCAGGATCCAGACGGACTTGTTGCCATGGTCGTTCGAGCGACCGATGTAGACACCTCGTTCGCGGGCCTTCTGCTGGGCAGCCGCCTCGGCTGCTGCGGCGTCTGCCTGCCAGATCGCCGCCTTGACGATCTTCTTCAACCGAAGCGGGGTGACGGAATCGATGATCCCCGCAACCCGCCGATCGACGATGGCGGCGGCCTCCTCGCTCAGGTCGAGGCAGGCAGTGGCGATCTGCCGGGCCTTCCAAGGAGTCGCCTCCTCGTTCAGAACCATCGCGAGGATTCGGGGCAATCTGTGGCGAAGGGCGAGTGCCTGGCCGATGAAGGCCGCCGCGGCACCGGCGGACATGTCCATCATGGCCCCGAACTCAGCAGCGGCGAACTCGCTGATCGATGGGCAGCCCGCTCCGCCGAGGACGATCGCCCGTTCACTCCCAGGTGTTTCGGCGCGCTCGTGGGTCGTGGAATGGTGAAGGTCGGCGTACCGCAGAGCGTGGACGATGAGCCTGACCTCGAGCCGCCGGTGTTCGGCGTGATGCTCTGCGGTCGAGCTGAGCAGCTCGGCCGTATCCAACTCCTGCACATCGCCATCGAACATGTCTTCGATTCTAGGCGCAATCAAGTGTGCACGCCAAGTCACCAACCCCGCCGTTTTCTGTTGTCCACAAGGGCAAACGTCACACTGGCGCTCGACGAAAACCTGATAGACAACGCGGCTAGGAGGCGGCGGAGTCCTGGGTGAGGTTGACGGACTTGGTCACCAGTTCGGTCTCCGTCGAGTGCGGGACGGTGGGGTCGCCGTCGACGATGACGTGGGCGCGCTGCCGGCTGTTCTCGGTGGCGAAGTGGTCACGCTCCCAGCGCATCCACTCCAGCCAGTGGTCGCGGAGGGCCTCGCCGTCGCGCTCGATACCGCGGTCCAGGCGGACCTCGTTGCTCGTCTCGATCCAGATCCGCAGTGACTGGTAGGGATCGGCGTCGCGGTCGTTCGAGGTGACGCCCTCGACGATCAGCAGGTCCAGGGTGACCGGGACCACGTGGAGCTCGGCGTAGGCGCCATGCTGCCAGTCGTACCGGCGGTAGCGGCCTTCGCGGCCGTCCGCCAGCCTCTTGAGGACGTGGTCCCGGAGCAGCCCGAACCCGCGAACCGCGCCGTCCCACCCCTCGTACAGGTCGTCCATGTGCAGCACCAGCGTGTGCAGGCCGCGCGCCTCCGCACGCGCGGCGATGCGGTCGGCCAGGGTGGTCTTGCCGGAACCGGCGGGCCCGTCGACGCTGATCAGCCGCGTCCGGCCCAGCCGGGCGGGCATCTCCTGGACGTGGTCGAGCAACTTGTCGATCGCCAGCGGCCCGTTCGTCAGGGGATCGTGTGTCAGGGGGCCGTTCGTCAGGGGGTCGGTACCAGGGGTGCCCTTGGTCAGGGGGTCAGTTGATTCCATGGCGTTTCAGGATGTCCTCGATCTCGTCGAACTCCGACGATTCCTGGCTCTTACCCGCCTTGGGGGCCTTGGCGGGCTTCGCCTGCTTCGTGGGCTTCGCGCTGGCCGCCGGGGGACCGGACGCCGTCAGCTCACCGATGGCGTCGGAGACCTGCTTGGGCTTGGCCGCCTTCTCCGGGGCGTCACCACGGCGCGTCCTGGCCACGCCGGAAACGACGTAGAGCACGACCGAGACGCCGAACAGCGCCACCCCCGCCCACACGGTGGGGGAGAAGATCAGGTGCGTGACCCAGCTCGTGACGCTCTTCACCACGTCCCAGAGCAGCTCGAGCAGCCCGGTCATGTACAGCGAGACCGGGAGCAGCGACCAGGCCACGCCACGCACGCCCGAAGCGAGTCCGCGGCGCCGCCAGGCGGCCCAGGATGCGATCAGGCCGAGCAGCGTGAGGCCGGCACAGAACGGCAGCAGCGTCAGATCATTGAAGTCAGGCACATACCCAGGCTCGCACAGGAACCACACGATCCAAGAGGGAACAGCCCTGACACCACCCTGAAACCCCGCTCCGGGGAGGCGACCCGGACAATGGGTGGGTGCAACCAGAACGCCGCCTCGCCTTCACCGGATTCGACAACGACGACGGGACGGCCGATCCTGCGCTCAGCGAAGCCCTCCGAGCGGGTGACCAGGGCGCGATCCTGGCCGCGCTGACGAAGGCGCGGCTGCTGGTGCCGGTGGTCGCCATGCTCGGCGAGGTCGAGTACGACGAGCGTGGGCTGGCGCACGACAAGACCTCCGACATGGCCGTGGCGCTGCTGCAGGGCCAGGACGGGCGGAACGCGTTGCTGGCCTTCACGAGCACGGAGAGTCTGGCCCGCTGGAGTCCCGAGGCGCGGCCGATGCCCGCCCAGTCACAGTTGGTAGCCACCGCCGCGATCCAGGAGGGCGCCGCCGCCATCGTCATCGATGTCGCCGGGCCGGCGCCCGCAGTACTGGAGACGGATGACGTACGGCGCCTCGCCGCCGGCTTCCAGGTGGTTCGCCTGGAAGACGGCGGCTACGGGTGGGTCACGATCGGCGAGTGATCAGCCGGCTGGGGAGTTGACCGCGTCCATCGGCTCGCCGCGCAACCACCTGCCGCCGGGTGAAACCGGTCAGCCGCTGCAGGCCGAACTCACGCCGCCGGTCGAGCACCGCCACCGCGATCGTGTTGATCGAGGCGATCGCGGTGTAGGCGATCGCGATCGCGACCAGCAGAGCCGAGGGCAGCAGGATCGACTCGCACCCCGAAGTACCGTCGACCAGCGCGACGATCTTCACCTTGACCAGCGCGTCGTCACCCAGCCGTACTCCGATCTCGTCCCCGATGCCGACCTTCAGCTTCTTGGCCGCTCCGGGTGGCAGGGCGACCGTGTCACCGGTGAGTTGCTCCAGAGATCCGGCGTGGACCTTTCCCTTGTAGACGGGCCCGTTCAGCCCCAGGAGCGGCCAGGCATCGCTGGTGTGAGTGGTGTCGTACGGCTCCTCGATCCAGCCCGTGCTCCGGACCAACTCCGAGGCCGCGGTGACTCGCGGCGCACTCCGGACCTCGTCGAACAGACCGTCCGGTAGGGCGCCCACATCGCTTGTGATGACGACATTTGCAGACAGGTTGTCCGTGTAGGCGTCGACCGCTGCCGTCTGCTGGGTGGTCTGCGAGTAGTCACCTTCGATCGGAGCAGCAGTTGCGAGAGGGGTCAGCGGGTCGCGGCGGCGGGCAGGTGGGACTTGCGGTGGTAGGACTCGTTGGTCCACCAGAGGATGGCGACGCCCAGTCCCAGACCGAGGTCCGACCACAGCCACCACGGCCCGTCGAAGTGGCCGAAGACCGCGAGCACCAGCCCGCAGACGGCCAGCCAGCCGACGGTCGCGATGCGCAGTGCCAGGGTCAGTCCCGACGGCGGTACCGCGTCCGGCCCGGTGCCGGTCCGACGAGAAAAGCGTAAGGATTGAACAGTTTGTCCCGGCAGGAGTCTGGGACCCGTTTCGGAGGTGGGGTCAAGTCCCCTGTGACCGGTGGGGCTCAGGGTCCTGCCGGAACGGCGCCGGGTGCGGAAGGATGGGGGCATGAGCGACGAGCCGGGCCGGTTGCCGGCTGGGCTCGCCCTGTCCTGGGGCGTCCAGCCGGTGCAGCGCCGTGGCCCGAAACCCGCGCTCAGCGTCCGGCAGATCGTCGCCACCGGGATCGAGTTCGGCGACACCCAGGGCTTCGAGGCCATCTCGCTGCAGAGGATTGCCGCGCACCTGGGCGTCAGCACGAACGCGATGTACCGCTACGTCAGCTCGAAGGACGAACTGATCGTGCTGGTCACCGAGACCGCCTGGGGACGAGCGCCTCGACTGACCGCCGAAGGCTGGCGCGAGGGCGCGCAAGCCTGGGTGCACGCCCAGTTGGAGCGGTACTCCGAGCGCCCCTGGCTGCTGGATGTCCCGATCAGGGGTGCGCCGGTGACGCCGAACCTGCTCAGCTGGGTCGAAGTACTGCTGCAGGTGCTCGACGACACCGGACTGAGCCAGCACGACAACCTCGGCTGTGTGCTGCTGCTCGACGGGTACGTCCGCAGCTACGCCAACCTGGCCCGGCAGTTGGAGGCGAGCGACGCAGCGCCGGTGCAGTCGGACGAGGTGGGCGCGTTCCTGGTGCCGCGACTGGCCGCCGGCGACTATCCGATGCTGACCGCGCTCTACACGAACCAGGAGTACGAGGACGGGCTCGACGACGATCTCGAGTTCGGCCTGGATCGCATCCTCGACGGTATCCAGGTCCTGATCGACCGCAAGCTGTAGCTGTTGTCAGGACGGAAGGGAGATGCGGACCGGGCCTTCCGCGCGGGCTGCCACCCAGGTGAGGTGGAATTCGCTGCCGGGGGCGATCTCGGCTCGGCGGTGCGGCTCCGTGCGTAGGTTCACCGGGCTCGTCAGCGTGGTCGCCTGCTGCGGGCTGACTCCGGCGGACCGGATCTCGGCGATCACGTCGGCGAGCGCCTGCGCGGCCGGCTTGCGCTGGTGGTCCACGGTGAAGAGCCCGAGGTCATACTCCCGGTCCGGGAAGTCCAGTAGCCGCCGGTCGATGTCGTGCGACGACCACCAGGTGACGCCCCACAGCGCCGGGTTGTGCACCACCAGCTCGACCGTACGGCGGGTGAACTCCGCCTGGAGGTCCACCGGGATGTCAGGACCCGGTACGCCGATCTCCTGCAGCCAGACGGGTCGCGCCCGGTCGAGCGAGGTGGCCGCCGCGAGCTCGACCAGGTAGTCCGCGTGGGTCAGGGTCGCCGGGCCGAGCGGCCCGTCCACTCGGGAGACCCCGTTGAAAACCCACGAGTGGACGGTGCTCAGCTCTCCCAGGTCGACCACGTCGACCGGCAGGAACGGGTGGTCCGGTTTGTACCAGGCGTCGTCGAAGACCGAGTGCAGCGCGAGGAGCCCGGGCGCCGCCTCCTTCACCGCTGCGAGCAGGTCCCGTGCCCAACTGGTCGAGCTCGCCGGGGTGGTGGAGCTGTCCGGCCAGAGGTTGTTCACCTCGTTCCCGAGGGTGATCGCGAAGACGTTGGGCCGGCCGGCCACCGCGCGCGCCACGGTCTCGACGTACGCCGTCAGGCCGGCGCGGACGGTGTCGCTCTCGAACAGGCTGCTGCGGTGCCAGGTAAGCACCCAGGACGGCAGGAAGTCGAAGCTCGACAGGTGGCCCTGGATCAGGTCGACCGCGACGCCCAGGCCGTGCTCGGCGGCCGCGTCGATCAGGTCGAGCAGGTCCTCGATCGCGTGCTCACGGATGATCGCCCGGTTCGGCTGGATCCACGGCCAGACCGGGAACACCCGGACGTGGTCCAGCCCGAGTCCGGCGAGGTCGGCGAAGTCGCGCCGGACCGCGGCGCCGTCGTAGTCGAGCCAGCTGTAGAACCACCCGGACGACGGGACGTAGTTCGCGCCGAACCGTGGCGTGCCGGGATCCGAGAGCATGACAGGGATGCTAAATCGGTTTAGCGAATTTCGCCAACCGGGTCATGACGACGCCGGCGGGGCGGTGGACTCGCGGACGGTCAGCACCGGGTCGGCGGTGCGCTTGTTGACCACCGTGGCCGGGTCGGCGATCACCTCGAGCAGCACTTCGGCCGCCTGCCGGCCGAACTCGAAGGTGTCCCTGGACAGCGCGGTCAGCGCCGGGTGCATCAGCTGGGTCAGGATCGAGTCGTCGAACGCGACGATGGACAGATCGCCCGGCACCGAGACGCCCATCTCCATCGCGACGCCGAGCCCGGCCACCGCCATCACGTCGCTGTCGTAGACGATCGCGGTCGGCCGGACCGCCTGGGAGAGCAGCTTGCGGGTGGTGGCGGCGCCCTCGGCGTCGCTGAAGTCGGTGGTCAGCGACGGGGCGTCGATCAGGCCGAGCCGGGGCGCGGCATCGCGGACCGCGCGGATCCGGCGCTGGGTGTGCTGGAAGTTCGGCGTGCCGGCCACGTGCGCGATCCGGCGGTGGCCGAGCGCGGCCAGGTACTCCACGATCGACAGCATCGCGTCCCGGTCGTCGGCCCAGACCGAGGCGAGCGCGCCCTTGCCGCCACGGCCGCCGATCACCACCGCGGGCAGTTCCAGCTCCCGCAGGGCCTCGATTCTGGGATCTTTCACGGTCAGGTCGACCAGGATGACGCCGTCCACCCGGTGCTCCGACGACCAGCGCCGGTATACCTCGATCTCGGCGGCGGTGTCCTCGACGATCAGCAGTTGCAGCGAGATCGCGTGCGCGGACAGCCCGGACTGCAGGCCGGACAACAGGTGCGCGAAGAAGGGTTCGACGCCGAGCGTGCGGGCCGGTCGGGCGATCACCAGGCCGACCGAGTCGACCCGGGACGCACCGAGCGCCCGCGCGGCGCTGTGCGGTCGCCAGCTCATCTGCTCGGCGATCTGCAGGATCCTGGCGCGGGTCGCGTCGCTGACCCCGGGACGCCCGTTCAGCGCGAACGAGACGGCCCCCTTCGACACCCCGGCGCGATCGGCGATGTCCGAGATCGTCGGTCTGGCCATGGCCCCTCCCTTCGTCGAACTTTCCCCTTGACAGCGGATTCTACGATGTGGATAGTGCAGGAGCTATACCGGTTTATCACTTCAGGAGAAAACCTATGCGTAGTCGTCGTCTGACCCCGGTGGCAGCTCTTGCCGTCGCGGCCCTCACTCTCGCCGGTTGTGGCCTCGGCTCCTCCGACGACACGTCGTCCGGCAGCCAGCCCACTGTCGATGCGAACGCCAAGGTGACGGGCGAGGTCAGTTTCCAGACCTGGGCGCTGAAGCCCAAGTTCACCTCGTACGTCGAAGGCGTGATCAAGGCCTTCGAGGCGAAGTACCCGGGCACCAAGGTGACCTGGCTGGACCAGCCGGGTGACGGCTACGACAAGAAGGTGCTGAGCCAGGCGTCCGCGGGTCAGTTGCCCGACGTGACCAACCTGCCGCCGGAGTTCGCGCTGCCGCTGGCCAAGCAGAACCTGCTGCTCGACGTCTCCGCCGCCGACCCGGCCGTGAAGACCGACTACGTCGAGGGCGGCCTCACGGCGTACCAGTACAACGGGCTGAACGGCACGTTCGGCTACCCGTGGTACCTGAACACCGACATCGACTACTGGAACTCGACCAAGTTCGCCGCGGCCGGACTGGACGCGAAGAACCCACCGAAGACCTTCGACGAGCTGCTCGCCGCCGCCAAGGTGATCCACGACAAGTCCGGCGGCAAGGAGTACCTGATGAGCCGGCTGCCCGGCATCGGCGACTTCACCAACGCGGGCGTCAAGATCGTCTCGGACGACGGCAAGAAGTTCACCTTCAACACCCCGGAGGCGGTCGCCCTGCTGGACAAGTACCGCGACGCCTACAAGGCCGGGTACCTGCCGCGCGACATCCTGACCCAGGAGTACCTGGGCAACTCCAAGCTCTTCACCCAGGGCAAGGTGGCCTGGACCACCGGCGGCGGCAACGCGATCGTCGACTTCCAGAAGGACAACCCGTCGCTGAAGGGCAAGGTCGTCCCGTCGCCGGCGCTCGACACCCCGCCGCTGTATGTGCAGGGCCTGTCGGTCTCGTCGAAGAGCAAGAACCAGGCGGCCGCGATCGCGCTGGCCCGGTTCGTCACCAACGCCGAGAACCAGGCCGCGTTCGCCAAGATCGTCAACATCTTCCCCAGCACCAAGGCGTCCGCGAACGACCCGTACTTCTCCAAGAGCGACGGGACCGTCGAGAGTGACGCGAAGGTGCTCGCCTTCGAGTCGCTGGCCAAGGCGAAGTCGCTGCAGCCGGCCGTGATCAGCGGCGCGACGAACGACTTCATCAACCAGCAGATCTCGCTCGCGATCGCCGGCAAGGTCACCTCGCAGCAGGCCCTCGACGCCGCGGTGGCGAAGGCCGACCAGCTGCTCGCCCAGTAACCGCGATGCGCTACCACCGGTGGTTCTCCCCCTGGGTGCTGGTCGTCCCGGCACTCGCCTGGTTGCTGGTGTTCAACCTGTGGCCGTCGATCAACACCGTGATCCTGTCGTTCACCAACGCCAGGCCGATCGGCGGCGGGACCTTCGTCGGGCTGAAGAACTTCGAGGCTCTGCTGCACGACGAACAGCTGCGCTATGCGTTGCTGAACAGCGTCATCTACATGATCGTCTGCCTGCCGCTGCTGACGATCCTGCCGTTGGCGCTGGCGGTCCTGGTGGAGAAGAAGCTGCCCGGGATCACGTTCTTCCGGACGGCCTTCTACACGCCGGTGGTGGCGTCCGCGGTGGTGGTGGCGCTGATCTGGCAGTGGATCCTGGACGATCGCGGCCTGGTCAACGGCCTGGCCGAGAAGCTGGGCGTGATCTCCGGGCCGCTGCCGTTCCTGTCCGACCAGTGGCTGCTGCTGTTCAGCGCGATCAGCCTGACCGTGTGGAAGGGTCTCGGCTACTACATGATCATCTACCTGGCCGCGCTGGGGAACGTCGGCCGTGAGCTGCACGAGGCCGCGGCCGTCGACGGTGCGAGCGCATTCCGGCGGTTCACCAACATCACCATCCCCGGAGTACGTGGCACGATGATCCTGGTCGCCATCCTGATCTCGGTGTCGGCCCTGCGGGTCTTCTCCGAGCTCTTCATCCTCAGCGGCGGCAACGGCGGTCCGGGCGGCCGCGACAGCTCCGTGGTGATGCTGATCCAGCAGTACAGCCAGGGCTTCGAGGGCAACCTCGGCTACGCCTCCGCGCTGTCGATCGTGCTGTTCTTCGTCACCGTGGTCCCGATGCTGGCTCTGGCCCGGCTCAACCGGAAGGCGGCGGACGCATGACCGTTGTGACCGACCCCGCGCGGCCGGTCGCAGTACCGGAGCCTTCTGGTACTGCGAACCGGCGGCGGCGTAAGGGTGGGACGTTCGGGTTCAACACCGTCTCGCCGCGGGAGAAGGTGGTCCGGTACGTGCTGCTGGTGGTCGTCCTGCTGATCACCATCGGGCCGTTCCTGTGGCAGTTGTCCACCTCGCTGAAGGGATCGGGCGAGGACATCTACACCCGGATCCCGCGGTTGCTGCCGGCCCAGCCGACGCTGTCGCACTACGGCGAGGTGGCCGACACCATCCCGGTCTGGGACTACGCCCGAAACTCGCTGGTCGTCGCCGTACTGGTTGTCGGGGGCAACATCATCGGGGCCTCGCTGGCCGGGTTCGCGTTGTCCCGGCTGCAGTTCAAGGGCCGCCGGATCGTGCTCGGGTTGTTCCTGGCCACGCTGGTGCTGCCGGGCGAGGTGACGATCATCTCGCAGTACGTCACGGTCCGGGAGTTCGGCCTGGCGAACACGCTGTTCGGCGTCGCGCTGCCCGGGATGATCGGCGCGCTGAACGTGCTGCTGATGTACAACGCGTTCCGCTCGCTGCCGGTCGAGGTGGACCAGGCGGCGATCGTGGACGGCGCGAACGTCTGGCAGCGGTTCGTCTACATCGGGCTGCCGAGTGTGCGCGGAACGATCAGCGTGGTGGCGATCTTCGCCTTCATCGGCGCCTGGGACGACTTCCTCTGGCCGCTGATCGTGCTGACCGACCCGGACAAGTACACCCTGACCGTCGGACTGCAGTACCTGTCCGGCACCTTCAGCAACAACCCCCGGCTGATCGCCGCGGGCACGATGATCGCGTTCATCCCGATCGTGATCGTGTTCGCGACGTTGCAACGGTTCTTCTTCAAAGGCGTGGAGGAGGGCGCCGTCAAGGGCTGAACGGCGTGTACGTGTCGCCGAAGGCGCTGACCGACAACAACACCGGCGTCACCAACGTGCTGGTCGGCGCGATCCACCTCGATCCCGACGTCGTGCACCTCAACGACGATCCGCCGGAGGCTGCCAAGTTCACCCGGATGTGGGCGGACCTGCACGCCATGCAGGCCAAGGGCGTCAAGGTGTCGGCCTTCGTCGGCGGCGCCGCGCAGGGGAGTTTCCAGCGGCTCGACACCGAGTTCGACAAGTACTACCCGCGGCTGAAGAACCTCGTCACGACGTACGGGCTGGACGGTCTGGACCTGGACGTCGAGGAGAACATGTCGCAGGCCGGCATCAACCGGCTGATCGACCAGTTGACCACGGACTTCGGCACCGGCTTCATCATCACGCTCGCGCCGGTGGCGACCGCGTTGAGCGGCGGCGGCAACCTGTCCGCGTTCAACTACGAGACGCTCGAGCACCACCGGCTACGACAACATCATCAACCGCGGCCTGTTCACCCCGGCCAAGGTCGTCACCGGCGTCGTCACGAACTCGGCGAACTGCGGCGGCTACGTGGCCCTGCCGACACTGAAGAACACGCTGGCCTCGCTGGTCGCGAAGTACCCGACCTTCGGCGGCGTCGACGGCTGGGAGTACTTCAACTCCGACCCGGGCGGCACGGCGGCCCCCTGGAAGTGGGCGCGCGAGATGACGTCCGCCATGTCCGGCGGCACCGGCGGCCCGGTCAACCTGGCCCTGAACAAGCCAGCCGCCGGGTCCGCGGCCTGTGCCTCTTCCGAAGGCCCGGCCAAGGCGGTCAACGGCAGCGTCACCGGCGGCAACTCGGACAAGTTCTGCACGCTGGCCGCGTCGAAGTACCTCCAGGTCGACCTCGGCTCCGCACAGTCGATCGGCAAGGTCGAGATCTCCCACGCCGAGGCAGGCGGCGAATCCGCCACCTTCAACACCCGCGCCTTCACCCTCCAGACCTCCACCAACGGCTCCTCCTGGACCACCCGAGCCACCATCACCAACAACACCGCCGCCGTCACCACCACCCACACCTTCGTCGGCGTCTCAGCCCGCTACGTCCGCCTGAACATCACCACCCCGACTCAATCGACCGACCCAGCCGCCCGAATCTACGAACTGAAAGCCTTCGCCTGACCAACCTCCGAGCGGCCCGGCCCCACCACCGGGCCGCTCCCGTACCCGCCTCACGGGCGGTCGGGCTGGCCGCGGGCTTCACAGTTAGTGCTCCGCCACCCATCCGGCAGGCGCTTCGAGGTGTCCCGCGGGACTTCGACCTTTGCCACCGAAGCCGGTGGGGCGACGGCTGGACCTGATAGTCGGCTAAGAAGACTGCGAGAGGGACACTCCCGGGGTGGTCGGGGCGTTGATAATGGTGAGACGGCCGGCGTGGCCCTTACGGAGGAGTTCGGTCATGAGCATCATCGGAGCCCTGATCGGGTATGCGTTGACGGCGTTCATCCTGCTGCTGATCGTGCGGATGGTGCTGGACTGGACAGGTGTGGTGGCGAACGGCGCCCAGTGGGCGGGCCGGGCGCGCTCAATCACTCACACCTGGACCGAGCCGGTGCTCGCGCCGGCGCGACGGGTGATCCGGCCGATCAGGGCCGGCGGACTGTCGATCGACCTGGCCTTCACAGTCGTCTTCATCGCCGCCCTCATCCTCCGCTCAATAGCCTTCAGCCTGTAACCGCCACCCCCGCGCGGACCGCGGTACTGCGCAAGCCCCTCTCACGCGCTACTCCACCCAGATCCCACCCGGTGAGCAGGCGCTCATTCGTGGATCCCGGGTAGGGCGTAGTGCTAGCGGCGGCGGGCGGCGGCCGGGTGGACTTCGCCGGTGTACTTCTCGCCGGGGCCGGCGCCTGGTTCGTCGGGGATGGTGGAGGCTTCCTTGAAGGCGAGCTGGAGGGAGCGGAGGCCGTCGCGCAAGGGGGCGGCGTGGTGGTGGCCGAGGCTCAGGGCGGAGGCGTCGAGGAGGCCGGCCAGCGCGTCGATCAGGGAGCGGGCCTCGTCCAGGTCTTTGTGTTCGGGGAGGTCCTCGGCCAGGCCGAGGTTGACGGCGGCGGCGCTCATCAGATGGAGGGCCGCGGTCGAGATGATCTCCACGCTCGGTACCTCGGCGATGTCACGCGACACCGTCGACATCGGATCCACCCGCGACTGCCCGGAAGGCTGCTCGGCGGGCTGTGTGGGGGCCGGATCTGGCGAAGTGGAGACTGGGTCGGTCATGCTGCTACTCTTGCATGGCGACCGACCCGGTCCAGCGGTGACCCCTGAGCGGAATACTCGAGGGCTGCCGGTGGTTCGAGTCTAAGCGGAGGGCCACCTCCCACCCAGTCGATGGAAAGTCGGCGGGTCCCGGTCACGCCGAGGTTCACTCCGGTTCAGGCCGGTGGACAGCGGCGATCGTACGGCGTATCTCCCCTCAGCGGGGTGGGACCGTCGTCGATCTGGGAATTGGGCCTTCGTGTGGACGCACGGAGGCCATTCGTCGTTTCAGGGCGAGATCCGCCGCGCGAACACTCAGGTGGCACCAATAAAAACGAACAACCCAGGAGGACCCATCACCATTGAACTGCGCGTCAACGAGCGCATCCGCGTTCCTGAGGTGCGCCTGGTCGGACCGAACGGTGAGCAGGTAGGCATCGTCCGGATCGAGGACGCACTTCGGTTGGCACAGGAAGCCGATCTCGACCTGGTCGAGGTTGCGGCCACGGCACGTCCGCCGGTCTGCAAGCTGATGGATTTCGGCAAGTACAAGTACGAGACCGCGCAGAAGGCGCGCGAGTCACGCCGGAACCAGACCAACACCGTCATCAAAGAGATGAAGCTGCGGCCGAAGATCGACCCGCACGACTACGAGACCAAGAAGGGTCACGTCGTTCGGTTCCTGCGTGCCGGTGACAAGGTCAAGATCACCATCATGTTCCGCGGTCGTGAGCAGTCCCGCCCCGAGCTGGGCTTCCGGCTGCTGCAGCGGCTGGCCGAGGACGTCAGCGAGCTCGGCTTCGTCGAGTCGTCGCCGCGTCAGGACGGCCGGAACATGATCATGGTGCTCGGACCGCACAAGAAGAAGTCCGAGGCGCGCGTGGACGTGGAAGCCGAGAAGGCCAAGAAGGTCGCCGAGCACGAGGCCGAGCAGGAGGCCGAGCGCAAGGAGCGTGCTGAGCAGTTGCAGCAGCACGAGGCCGAGAAGGCCGCCGGCGCCACGAAGAAGCCGAAGGGTCCGGCAGACAACCTCGATCCGGAGTGATGGTGCGCTCCGGCCCGCGAGGCCGGAGCCTTCACCCGTCGAGTCAACGAAAGAAACCAGGAGTACATAGCCATGCCGAAGATGAAGACCCACTCGGGGATGAAGAAGCGCATCCGGATCACGGGTTCGGGCAAGCTGCGTCGCGAGCAGACCGGCAAGCGCCACCTCGCCGAGGCGAAGTCGACCAAGCGCAAGCGTCGCCTGTCCGGCACCGTCGAGGTCGCTCCGTCGCACGTCAAGAAGGCCAAGAAGCTCCTCGGTATCTGAGCCTGCCGCTTGCGGTCTTACCGCAGTCCACACCCCCGAACACCCCGCCGGGTGGACCACCTTCTCCGGCGCAGAAATACAAGGAGTAACACCTCATGGCACGCGTGAAGCGGGCGGTCAACGCCCACAAGAAGCGCCGGGTCGTACTCGAGCAGGCCAGCGGTTACCGCGGCCAGCGCTCGCGGCTGTACCGCAAGGCCAAGGAACAGGTCACCCACTCGCTCGTCTACGCCTACCGTGACCGCAAGGCGCGCAAGGGCGACTTCCGCAAGCTGTGGATCCAGCGGATCAACGCCGCGGCTCGCGCCGAGGGCCTGACCTACAACCGCCTCATCCAGGGTCTTCGCCTGGCCGAGGTCGAGGTCGACCGCAAGATCCTGGCCGACCTGGCGGTCAACGACGCGCCCGCGTTCTCCGCGCTGGTGGCACTGGCGAAGGCGGCTCTGCCGGCCGACCTGAACGCCAAGAGCGACGCCGCGGCCTGAGCCGCAGCGATCCAGTAGCAAAGCAAGCACCGAAGTGGCGAGCCCAGGTCTGCTGACCGCGCAATCCGTGCGGATCAAGCAGGCCCGGAGGCTCGCCACTCGTGCGTTCCGGCGCAAGACCGGCCGCTTCCTGGTCGAGGGACCGCAGGCGGTCCGGGAGGCGCTCGAGCACCGCGAACTGGTGCTCGAGGTGTACGCCGAACCCGACGTGGCCACCCGGCACCGCGACCTGCGGGACCTGGCGGCCGCCGCGGACGTCCCGTGGTACGACGTGAACCGGGCTGCCGTCGAGGCGCTGAGCGAAACGGTCACCTCACAAGGGGTTGTCGCCGTCTGCCAGCTGGTCGACGTGCCGCTCGACCAGGCCGTACTGCGAACCGCGAGCCTGGTGGCCGTCGGCGTCCAGGTGCGCGACCCGGGCAACGCCGGGACCCTGATCCGTACGGCGGACGCGGCCGGCGCGGATGCCGTCGTACTGTCGGCGGAGTCGGTGGATCCGCACAACCCGAAGGCGGTCCGGGCCAGCGTGGGCAGCCTGTTCCACCTGCCGATCGCGGTCGAGGCGGACGTGGTGACGGCCGCGAAGACCTGGCGGGAGCAGGGCCTGCAGGTGCTCGCCGCCGACGGGTACGGCAGCTCCGACCTGGACGAGTGCATCGACGACGGGACGCTGGCCAAGCCGACGGTCTGGTTGTTCGGCAACGAGGCGCACGGCCTGCCCGACGGCTTCGACGCGATCGTCGACCGCTCGGTGAAGGTCCCGATCTACGGCCGCGCCGAGAGCCTCAACCTGGCCACCGCGGCCGCCGTCTGCCTCTACGCCTCAGCCCGCGCGCAGCGGCGTACCGGATGACTGGTCTGCCCTTCGACCGGCCCGGTCGCTTCTGGCGCGGCAATCTGCACACGCACTCGAACCGGTCCGACGGAGCGCTGTCCCCCGAGGAGACGGTGAGTCACTACCGGGACGCGGGCTACGACTTCCTGGCGATCACCGACCACTTCCGGGCCGAGTACGCCTTCCCACTGACGGACACCAGGTCGCTGCGCGCACCCGGCTTCAGCACTCTGCTCGGAGCCGAGCTGCACGCCCTACGCACCGAGACGGGATCCTCGTGGCACATCGTCGCGGTGGGTCTGCCCTTGGACTTCCGGCCTCCAGAACCCGGCGAGAGCGGGCCGCAGCTGGCGCGCCGGGCACGGGCCGAGGGTGCGTTCATCGGCATGGCCCATCCTTCGGCATCGCTGCTCACCGCTGCCGACGCCGCGAGTCTGGACGCCGCCCACGCGGTCGAGATCTACAACGCCCTCGCGGATCGCGAAGACCGGGGTGACAGCTGGCACCTGACCGACGTCCTGCTCAACCGGGGTCACCGACTCACCGCCTACGCCGCCGATGACGCACACTTGCAGCCCCAGGATCCGCCGCCTTGTGCGGCCTGGGTCCAGGTACGCGCCGAATCCCTCGAGCCGGGGCCTCTACTCTCGGCGCTCAAGGCGGGGCACTTCTACTCCACTACCGGTCCCGAGCTGCACGATGTCCGCCTTGACGACGGTCTGGTCAAGGTGCGGTGCTCGCCCGCGCGCAAGGTGCTCCTCACCGGCGGCGTCCCCGGTGCGCAGGTGGTTCAGGGCACTGCGCTGACGGAGTGCTCACTGTCCGTGGAGATGTTCCAGGGCGGGTACTGCCGGGTCACCGTCGAGGACGCCGCCGGCGGCCGGGCGTGGAGCAATCCGATCCATCTGACCCGCGAGCCCGCCAGCTCGGCCGGACTGTAGCGTTCCCCTTCGGACCGCCGGCGGCGCATCGGGGCTCAGCAGGAGCGGGCGTCGGAGGCCGCGTAGGGGTGTCCTGTGGACGACCGATTCACGCTCCGGCGCCGGGGGTTCCTAGACTGCCTTGAGCAGTTCCAGGAATCCGCGACCCCGGAAAGAGAGCCATGTCCGGTCCCAACAAGAACTACGACCCCGTCGAGGTCACGCCTCTGCATGCCGACGAGGTCGAACGGACGCGCGACGAGGCTCTTGACGCCTTCGCCAAGGCGGCCGACCTGGCCGCGCTGCAGGAGGCGAAGCTCGCTCATCTGGGGGACCGGTCGCCGATCGCGCTGGCGAACCGTGAGATCGGGGCGCTGCCGCCGCAGGGGCGCAAGGAGGCCGGGCAGCGGATCGGCTCCGCCCGCAAGGCGATCAACGAGGCATTCGCGGCTCGGCTCGCCATCCTCGAGGCCGAGCACGAGGAGCGGATGCTGGCCACCGAGCGCGTCGACGTGACGCTGCCGTGGCACACCCCCGAGCTCGGCGCGCGGCACCCGCTGTCGCTGATCTCCGAGCAGATCGCCGACGTCTTCACCGCGCTCGGCTGGGACGTCGCCGAAGGGCCCGAGGTCGAGGCCGAGTGGCTGAACTTCGACGCGCTGAACTTCCAGCCCGACCACCCGGCGCGGCAGATGCAGGACACCTTCTTCGTCGACCCGCCCGGGTCCGGGACGGTACTGCGGACCCACACCTCGCCGGTGCAGGCGCGGACGATGCTGACCCGCAAGCCGCCGATCTACGTGATCTGCCCGGGCCGGGTGTTCCGCACCGACGAGCTGGACGCGACGCACACGCCCGTCTTCTACCAGGTCGAGGGCCTGGTGGTGGACGAAGGAATCACGCTGGCACACCTCAAGGGCACCCTGGACCACTTCGTCCAGTCGATGTTCGGCGAAGGGCTGGAGGCGCGGCTGCGGCCGAACTTCTTCCCGTTCACCGAGCCGTCCGCCGAGGTCGACCTGAAGTGCTTCGTCTGCCGTGGCGCGTCCGTCGGCAACCCGGACCGCCCCTGCCGCACCTGTGGCAGCGAGGGCTGGATCGAGTGGGGCGGCTGCGGTGTGGTGAACCCGCGGGTGCTGCAGGCGGCCGGCATCGACACCGATCGGTACTCCGGGTTCGCGTTCGGGATGGGGTTGGAGCGCACGTTGATGTTCCGCAACGGCGTCCAGGACATGCGGGACATGGTCGAGGGTGATGTGCGGTTCAGCCGCCAGTTCGGGATGGAGATCTGATGCGGGTCCCACTGTCATGGCTTCGTGAGTACGTCGAGCTGCCCGCCGGGGTGACCGGCCGGGACGTCGGCGAGAAGCTGGTTCGCGCCGGGCTCGAGGTCGAGACCGTGGACGAGGCGGGTGCGGGGCTGACCGGGCCGCTGGTGGTCGGCAAGGTGCTCAGCTACGAGCCGGAGCCGCAGAAGAACGGCAAGACCATCCGCTGGACCTCCCTCGACATCGGCAAGGACGAGCCGCAGTGGGTCGTCTGCGGTGCGGACAACTACGCGGTCGGCGACCTGGTCGTCGTCGTGCTGCCGGGTGCGGTGCTGCCCGGTGGTTTCGCGATCTCCGCGCGCAAGACCTACGGCCACGTCTCGAACGGGATGATCTGCTCGAGCTCCGAGCTGGGCCTCGGCGACGACGGCGCGCACGGCATCGTCGTGCTCGAGCCGGGCGAGGCGACGCCGGGCGACGACGCGATCGAGCTGCTCCAGCTGCGCGACGACGTGCTCGACATCGCGGTGACCCCGGATCGCGGCTACTGCCTGTCGATCCGTGGCGTCGCCCGCGAGGCCGCCACGGCGTACGGGGTGGAGTTGAAGGACCCGGCGGCGTTGACCGTGACCGGGGCGGAGACCGGTGGCTACCCGGTGCGGGTGGACGACGCGCAGGCGAACAGCGTCTTCGTCACCAGGACCGTGACCGGGATCGACCCGAAGGCACCGTCGCCGCGCTGGTTGCAGCAGCGGCTGGTGATGGCGGGGATGCGGCCGATCTCGATCGGTGTCGACGTGACCAACTACGTGATGCTCGAGCTGGGCCAGCCGATCCACGGCTACGACAAGGACCGGCTGTCCGGCGAGATCGTGGTCCGGCGGGCGACCGCCGGCGAGAAGCTGATGACGCTGGACGACCAGACCCGCGAGCTGGACCCCGAGGACCTGCTGATCACGGACGATTCCGGACCGATCGGCATCGCCGGTGTGATGGGCGGCGCGTCTACCGAGATCTCGGAGTCGACCAGCGACGTGGTGATCGAGGCGGCGCACTTCGACCCGGTCGTGATCGCCCGTTCGTCGCGCCGGCACAAGCTGTCGTCCGAGGCGTCCCGCCGGTTCGAGCGCGAGGTCGACCCGGCCCTGCCGCGGTACGCCGCGCAGCGGGTCGCCGACCTGTTGGCCGAGCTGGCCGGCGGCACGATCCAGTCCGACGAGACCGTCATCGACACCCAGTCGGCGCCGAGCCCGGTGACACTGCGGGCGGACCACGCCGCGCTGGTGGCGGGCGCGCCGATCTCGGTCGAGGAGTCGGTCCGGCATCTGGTCTCGGTGGGCTGCGAGGTCACCGAGGTTGCCGAGGGCAACGGTACTGCGACGCCCGCGCCGCTGGCCGTGACGGCCGGCAGCGCGGCGGACGCCGGGCTGCTGACGGTGACGCCGCCGTCGTGGCGGCCGGATCTGCGGGATCCGAACGACTTCGCCGAAGAGGTCATCAGGCTGTTCGGTTACGACAACGTGCCGTCGATCCTGCCGCCCGCTCCGGGTGGTCAGGGCCTGACGGTGGCGCAGCGCCGCCGCCGGCGGATCGCGACCGCTCTGGTCGGCGCCGGGCTGACCGAGGTCGTGTCGTACCCGTTCGTGGGTGACGCCGACTTCGACGCGATGGGCCTGCCCGCGGACGATCAACGCCGGAAGACGGTCCGGCTGGCGAACCCGCTGTCGGACGAGGAGCCGTCGATGCAGACGACGCTGCTGCCGACGGTACTGCGGACCGCCGAGCGCAACGTCGGTCGCGGCGCCACCGACCTGGCGATCTTCCAGACCGGCCTGGTCTTCCTGCCGCGCCCGGACGCCAAGCCCGCGCCGCTGCCGTCCGTCGCGCAGCGCCCGAGCGACGCAGAGATCCAGGCACTGAACGACGCGCTGCCGGACCAGCCGCTCCATCTCGCGGTGGTGCTGACCGGTTCGCGGACCCCCTCCGGCTGGTGGGGCAAGGGCCAGCCCGCAGGCTGGGCGGACGCCGTACAGGTGGCTCGGACGGTTTCCGACGCGGTCGGCGTGGAGCCGGTACTGCGGAACGTGGAGCTCGCGCCCTGGCATCCCGGCCGGTGTGCCGAGGTGTCCGTCGACGGCAAGGTCGTTGGTCACGCCGGTGAGCTGCACCCGAAGGTCTGCCAGGCCTTCGGTCTGCCGGCCCGGTCGAGCGCGGTCGAGCTCGACCTGGAGGCGTTGATGGCGGCCGCGCCGTCGTCGATCGTGGCGGACCCGTTCTCGTCGTACCCGGTGGCCAAGGAGGACGTGGCGCTGATCGTGCCGGCCGACGCTTCGGCGGCGGATGTGCGGGCGGCGCTGGCCGAGGGCGCGGGGGAGTTGCTGGAGTCGATCCGGCTCTTCGACGTCTACACCGGCGAGCAGATCGGCGAGGGGAAGAAGTCGCTCGCGTTCGCGCTGCGCTTCCGTGCTCCGGACCGGACGCTCACCGAGACCGAGGTCGCGGCGGCCCGCCAGGCCGCGGTACAGGTGACCGTCGACCGCTTCGGCGCCGTCCAGCGCGTCGGCTGACAGGCCGGGGAACGACCGATGACGAATCCCAGGGTCGCGGTGGCCGCGCCCAACGCGGCGGCGGCCGAGGCCGGCGTCCGGCTCGCGGCCGAGGGCGGTAACGCGGTCGACGCCGCGATCGCCGCGACCCTGGTGACGATGGTGAACGAGATCGGCGTCGTCTCGCCGGCCTCGGGTGGCTTCGTCACCCTGCAGGTGGCCGGCGGCGAGCCCGTCACCATCGACGGCTGGGTGGAGATGCCGGGCCGCGGGTTGACTGGCGACAGATTCGGCCGCGGCGTCTGGGACGTCACCACCGACTACGGCGGCGGTACCACGACCACCGTCGGGCACGGGTCCGTCGCCACGCCCGGCGGGATGAAGGCCCTCGACCTCGCGCACCGGCGGTCCGGCAAGGCGCCGTGGAGCGAGGTGGTCCGGCCCGCGATCGAGGTCGCCCGGCAGGGGTTCCCGCTGAGCCGGACATCGGGCTACTACCTCGGCTACACCCACGAGATCATCTTCGGCTGGCACCGGCCGAGCCACGGGGTCGTGCACGACGACGACGGCGTGGTGATCAAGGCGGGCACGAACGTGGTGATCCCCGAGCTCGCCGAGGCACTCGAGCTGATCGCCTCGGCCGGCGCGGAGACCATGTACACCGGGGAGCTCGCCGAGCTGCTCGTCCGCGACATGGCCGACAACGAGGGCATCTTGACCGCGGAGGACCTCGCGGCGTACGAGGCGATCGTGCGGCCGGCGCTGACCGTCCGGCAGAACGGCTGGACCCTCGCGACGAACCCGCCGCCGGCTGTCGGCGGTGTCGCGGTCGCCGCGATGCTCGCCCTGCTGGACGGGATTCCGAAGCAGGGCAGCTGGCGTCCGGACGAGCTGGAGCGGCTGGTCGACGTCCAGCACGCCGTACTGGGTCAGCGCCTCGCCGAGCTGGGCGTGGAGGACGTGCGCCGGCTCGAAGCGCAGAAGGTGCTCGACCTCGCGGCCGCCGGAGACCTGCGCGCGCTCAGTTCCCCCAGTACTGCGACCGTCTCGGTGGTCGACGACGAAGGTGACGCCTGCGCGATCACGGTGTCGTCCGGGTACGGCTCGGGCGTGATGACGCCGGGCACCGGTATCTGGCTGAACAACGCGCTCGGCGAGCAGGAACTCGTGCACGGCGGCCCGCACAGCCTCGCGCCGGGCACCCGGCTGACCTCGAACATGGCGCCGAGCGTGGCCCGCCGCGACGGCGACGGCGCCGTATTGGCGATCAGCTCGCCCGGGTCCGACCGGATCCCGACCGCGATCGCCCAGGTCTACGCGCTCTACACGCACGGCGGCCTGTCCCTCGAAGAGGCGGTGGAGCACCCGCGGCTGCACGTCCGGGTCCGCGAGAACGTGGTGGTCGACTTCGAGGAGGACCTCGAGGTCGAGGGTGCGAGCAACCTCCCGGTCCGGCCGATGCCACCGCACTCGATGTATTTCGGCGGGGTCGCGGCGGCCTTCTGGGACCCGGCCGACGGACTGCTCGCGGTCGGCGACCCGCGGCGCACCGGAGCGATCGCGGTGTCGCCGCAGACCTGAGACCTGCTACTTTCGCCCGGCCGCATCAAATCGGCTGCCAAGCCGTTGCCCTGGGCATTCACGCGACACCAGAGCCAGGAGGACAGCCGGACATGGGGGACCCCGAACTCTCCGTCGTCGTGCCGATGTACGACGAGGAAGACGTGCTGCCGATCTTCTTCGAGCGGATGCGCCCGCTGCTCGACGGACTCGACATCGGCTACGAGCTGCTGGTGGTCGACGACGGCAGCCGGGACGCGACCGCGTCGATGCTGCTCGCCGCGGCGACCGACTGGCCCGAGCTCCGGGTCGTCCGCCTGCTCCGCAACTCCGGTCACCAGGCCGCGCAGTCCGCGGGGTTCCGCCGAGCCCGCGGCCGCTACCTGGTCACCATCGACGCCGATCTCCAGGATCCGCCTGAGTTGATCGCCGACTTCCTCGCCACCGCGCGGGAGAAGGACGTCGACGTCGTGTACGGCGTGCGCTCCGACCGGTCGAGTGACTCCTGGGCCAAGCGGACCACGGCTCGCATGTACTACCGGCTGATGTGTCGCCTGGTCGGCAAGGACATCCCGTTCGACGCGGCCGACTTCCGGCTCGTCTCCCGTCGGGTCGTGGATACCGTCAACGCGTTGCCCGAGGACGGCCGGGTCTTCCGGCTGGTGATCCCGTGGCTCGGGTTTCCGAGCGCGGAGGTGAAGTTCGTTCGCGCCGAGCGGGCGGCGGGCGTGACGAAGTACAACTGGTCGAAGATGTTCCGGCTGGCCTTCGACAGCGTGACGGCGTTCTCGGCCGCTCCGCTCCGGCTGGCCACCTGGCTCGGGCTGCTCGGCGGGCTGCTCTCCGTCGCGGTGGTGGTCGCCGCCCTGATCATCAAGCTGTCGGGCAACAGCGTTCCGGGCTGGACGTCCACCGTGCTGGCGGTCGGGGTGATCGGCGCGATCCAGCTGCTCTGCCTGGGGTTGCTGGGTGAGTACGTGGCGAGGCTGTTCCAGTCGAGCCAGCGACGACCGCAGTTCCTGGTCGGCTACGACAGCCTCGAGGACCCGGGCCACCAAACGCTCGACGAGGTCGCGAATAGATGAACCTCGCCCTGGTCTCCCGTGACCGGCCCCGCACGTACAGAGCGGACGTCAGCCACGGGACATCGGCCCGGTTGTTGCCGTGGTTGCTGCCGTTCTTGGTCGCTGTGATCTCCCTGCTCTCGCTCGACGTCCCGCTCGGCCCGATCGCGAAGTACACCCTGTACTTCGCTCTGGCGGTCGCAATGCCGGGAATCCTGATCCTGCGGGGGTTGTGGCGCAGTACGGGGAACTGGGCGGAGGACTTCGGGCTCGGGTCGGCCGTCGGGGCCGTGTACCAACTAGCCGGCTGGGCGATCTTCACGGCGCTCGGCTGGCAAGGGTGGCTGATGGTGTGGCCCGCGCTGGCGCTCATCGCGTTCGCGGTGCTGCCACGGCTGCGGAAGTACTGGCGGATCGCGGAACCCCGGCCGCTGCCCTTGTGGTGGACCTGGGGCATGGTGATCGCCGCGGCCGTGCTGCTCGGCGGGACCGTGCTCGGCGCGATGAAGTACCACCCGCCGCCGCCGGACGGCACGTCGTACTACCAGGATCTGCTGTACCACCTGTCGATGCTGAGCGAGCTGACCCGCTCGGTGCCTCCGCAGCTGCCACAGGTGGCGGGGGAGTCGCTGGACTACCACTGGTTCCCGAACGCCGACATGGCCGCCTCGGTCGACATCACCAAGCTCTCGCCGATCATCGTGCTCTATCGGCTCTGGCTGGTGCCGCAAGTGTTGGTGGCGCTGCTGGTCTTCGCGACGCTGGCCCGGACGGTGAGCCGCGCGTGGTGGACCGGAGTACTGGCGGCGGCTGCTCTGGCCGGGCCGAACCTGTTTCTGTTCATCGACACCAGCGTGAACCTGTCGCCACCGTTGAGCCTGCTGAGCCCGTCGCAGACGTTCGGGATGACGGCCGGGGTCGTGGCCGGGATCTTCCTGATCGACTTGCTCATCCGAGGTGCCGGCGGCAAGGGCTTGTGGCTGCTGGCGTTGACGGTCGCCGTCGTCGGCGGTGGTTCCAAGCCGACGATCCTGCCGATCCTGGTCGGCGCGGTCGGGTTGCCGGCGCTCTTGCTGCTGATCCGCGATCGCCGGCTGCCCTGGCGGTTCATCGCGGCTGGTTCGCTGCTGGTCGCTGCCGCGGTCGGCACCATGGTCACGGTCGCCGGCAGCACCAGCGGGTCGGGGCTGCAACTCCTCGCCGTGGTGAAGACCCAGGGCGGCTACCTCGCGGCGACCAAGGACCCGACCCAGCCAGGGGCGGGTGGAGTGATCCTCCCTGCGTTGACGTCGGGCAGCGTGCTGTCCATCGGCGGCGCCGTCGTGGTCACGGTCCTGTTGCTGACCTGGCAACTGCTGGCCGTCGCCGGGTACACCCTGCTCGCCAGGCGCGAACTGCGGCGCGATCCGCTCGGCTGGTTCCTGCTCGGCGCGCTGATCGCGGGGTGGGCCGGCTACCTCGTGATCGACCATCCGTCGGTCAGCGAGGGGTACTTCGTGTACAGCGTCGTGCCGTTCAGCCTCGCCGCGACGGGTTGGCTGCTGGCGACCTGGACCCGCGCCTACGCACCGCCCTTCCGGCGAGCGGCGTTGCTCAAGATCGCGGCGGTGGCGGTTCTGCTCGGTGCGGTCTTCGCCTTCATCCTGTTGACCACGGACGAGACTCCCCGGGGCTCGCAGTTGCATCGGATCCTGCTCGTCGGGCGGCCGCTGATCGCAGTCTTCGCCCTGACCTGCGCGCTGGTGCTCGTCTGGTTCCGGTTGGCGAAGAGCAGACCGGCGATGGCCGGCCTCGGCGGCATCCTCGTCCTGCTGACGGTACTGGTGGTGCCGGCGGCAAGGACCTTCGAGCAGAACCTGCATCTCAACGGTGGCCAGCAGGCGCAGACCTACACCTCCGCGCGCTGGTGGGTCTATCCGGACGAGCAGGACGCAGCCCTCTGGCTGGCGAAGAACTCCGCGCCGACGGACATCGTTGCCTCCAACACCTGGTGCCGTCCGGCCACGCAACAAGGCCCGGGCTGCGACGCCCGCGGCTACATCGTCAGCGGGATCGCCGGCCGCCGCACCTTCATCGAGGGCTGGGGCTACACCTCGCAGGCGATGGTGAACCAGGGCGTCGGCGGCAAGCCGTACACCCAGCAGCCCTCGCCCTGGCCGGACCGGGTAGCGCTGACGAATCAGGCACTCTACGAACCGACAGCGGCTGTCCTGCACCGGCTCCGCGACGAGTACCACGTCCGCTGGCTGTACGCCGATCTCTTCGGCGGACCGGTGTCTCCCGAGCTCGACAAGCTGGCCGTGCTCCGACACAGCGGGCAGTGGGTCCGGATCTACGAACTCACGCGCTGATCCCGCGCGTACCGGGTCGCCGACACCAATGGCATGACGGTGGTGAGGTCGCGTGCGCTGGTCGTCGGTCAGCTTGTCCGGTAGCGCAGCAAAACGATGCCGGAGCGAAACGGCAGGGTCTGGACCAGCTTCAGGCGAGCGGTCCCGTCCTCGAACAACCGGCGCCCCTTGCCGACCACCGTCGGATAGACGAACAGCCGGTACTCGTCGACCAGATCCGCGGCGATGAGTTCGTGCACGAGCCGGATGCTGCCGGTGGTGACGATGTCCTCGCCCGGCTGCTCCTTGAGCTTCCGGACCTCGTCCCGCACCGCGCCCCGCAGTACGGTCGTGTGCTCCCACTGCGGATCCTGCAGCGTGCTGGACACGACGTACTTCGAAACCGCGTTGAGGTAGTCGGTGATGCCGGTCGGGTCGTCGGTCTGCAGCGGCCAGAAGCCCCGCATGTCCTCGAACGTGCGGCGCCCAACCAGGAACGCGTCGGCGGCCTCGCGCTGGCGGGTGATCTCCGCGATCAGATCGGCCGAGTCCACGCCGTCCGCAGGGTCGAACCACCCGTCCGCCGCTTCGATCACCCCGTCGAGGGTGACGTTCTGGGTGACGATCAGATCCCGCATTGGCCAACCTCCCGGCCTCGATTGAGGTCGGTGACCAGCATGAGCTCGTCGCGGTAGTCGTCGGAGGCGACGCGGACCGCGCGGGGGTGGTTGCCGACGATCCGGTAGCCGAGGCGCTGGTAGAACTCCTCGAGGCTGTTGCCGTCGCGGATGGTGAGCTGGAGCTGCTCCAGGCCGAGGTCGACAGCCGACTGGCGCAGCCCGTTCATCAGCAGCCGCCCGGCCCCGCCACCCTGGTACTTCGGATGCACCATCACGCGCAGCACGGTCCGCCAGTGCTGACTGAGCGGACCCTCCTTGCCAACCAGCAAACCCATCCCGACGTACCGCTCGCCGTTGTGCAGCACGCCGAGCAGATCCTTGCCACCGGCGACCCGCTCCAGCGCCAGATCAAGCGTCCCCGCAACCAGGTGCACCGGCGCAGGCGCAGTGAACCCAACACTCCCACCGGCATCTGTAGCCGCGATCCAGGTATCCAACAAATCCGCCCGCAATCCCGGGTCCGACACCCCGTCCGGATCAATCACGACGTACTCCACAGAACCCTCCCAAATGCGACTGACTTGCAGAAAGCCTAAACCCTCGAACGACTGCTCCACCCGCCAGCCACAGTGGCTACCGGGTAGCTCGCGGAATGCCGACGGTCACCAGTCACGGGGTTCTGAGCAGGCAATCGAGGAGCCGGCGACCCCGGGTAGGCGGGTGCCCGGCATTCGTTGAGGCGACGGAGGAGCCGTGTGGGAGCGCAGTACCTAGTCGCTCTTCCGGCCGATGGTGACCAGGTAGTCGGCGGCGATCAGCATGGTGCCGTCGGTTGCTGTGTTCCACTCCTCTCGAACGCCCGTACGTCGTCGCGTAGCGCGGGCCAGTCGCTGCCGAGGAGTTGGCGGGCCAGCACCAGCGGACCGAAGTGCTTCTCGTAGAAGGATGCGTACGCGTCCACCGACGGCGCGGTGAAGATCACCTGGTCGACATGGAAGCTGAGGTCGAGCCTGGACAGCAGCCGCGCCACCTCGTCGGAGTCACCCCAGAGCACGAGCGACCGGCTTCCCGGGGCGAGGTCCGAACCGGTCACCGTCGCTCCGCGCTGCGCCGCCGGGATCGCGATCGAGCCACCCGTACCCGTCGCGACGTCGAGCACCTCTATGCCCGGCCCCACCGGTACCTCGTCGAGAAGCTTCGGGCCGGCCATCGCGATCAGGTTCGCGATCTCGTCCCACTCGCCGGCCGCCCAGATCGCCTTGTTGACCTGCTTGACCTCGTCCTTGGTCACGGTGGCTACCCCCTCCAGCCGTCATCACAGCACGCGGGTCCGGCGCCGACAATGGCTCACCCGGGCGGCCGCGTCCGCAGTACGGGCCCCCACCGCGGCGACTATTGGCGCAGGTCGGGGAGGCGGGGGATGCCGGTGAGCTTGTCGGGGTTGCGGACCACGTAGATCTGGCAGATCCGGCCGCTGTCGTCGATCTCGGTGAAGCCGACGCTGTCGACCTCCTCGCCGTTGTAGGCGATGAACGCGTCCTCGCCGTTCAGCTCGGCCAGCCGGATCTCGAAGCCAGCGGCCTCCTCGTCGGTGGCGAGTACGCCGAAC
The DNA here is from genome assembly GCF_004345365.1 of Kribbella sp. VKM Ac-2568. Taxonomy (GTDB): domain Bacteria; phylum Actinomycetota; class Actinomycetes; order Propionibacteriales; family Kribbellaceae; genus Kribbella; species Kribbella orskensis. The sequence continues at coordinate 13,911 of NZ_SLVF01000011.1, read as the reverse complement.
AGCCAGCGCGCGATCTTCTCCGCGCCGTGGAGCGGCCGGAGCGCGGCCTTCTTCTTGCCGCCGCCGTCGCTCACCAGTACGACGTCCGGGGCGAGCAGCGAGACGACCTGGTCGAAGTCGCCCGACCACGCGGCCGCGAGGAACTGGCTGGTTACCTCGGTGTGCCGAGCCTTGTCGACGCGGTGCCGCGGTTGCCGCGCGTGCACGTGTTCCCGGGCCCGGTGTGCCAACTGCCGTACTGCGGTCTCCGACCGGCCGAGGGTGTCCGCGATCTCGCCGAACGGGAGGTCGAACACCTCGCGCAGTACGAAGGCCGCGCGTTCCAGGGGTGAAAGGGTCTCGAGCACGACGAGCATCGCCATCGAGACGGAGTCCGCCACCTCCGCGACCGCGGCCGGGTCCTCCGTCGCCGGCGCGGCCGCGATCGGCTCGGGCAACCACGGGCCGACGTACTGCTCGCGCTGCGCCTTCTGCTGGCGGAGGCGGTTCAGCGCGAGACGGGTGGTGATCCGGATCAGGTACGCCCGGACGTCCCGGATCTCGGCCCGATTCCCCGGTGCAGAAGCCCAGCGCAACCACGTCTCCTGGACGATGTCCTCCGCGTCGGCGACGCTGCCGACCACCCGGTACGCCGCGCCGACGAGCACCTGCCGGTGCGCCGCGAACTCGGCAGCAAGCTCCTCCTCGGTGCCGGGCTCGGTGTTGTGGGGCTCGGTCACGCCGGCCTCAGTTCGCAGTACCGCCTGAAGCCCTGGCTGGTCAGGCCGAGCGCGGAGTTGGTCCGCGAGCGGAAGTTCTCCAGCGACACCTGAGTGGTGAGCTCGACCAGCTCAGCGTCGTTCAGGTCGCGACGCAACCGCTCCACCTGCTCGTCGGTCACCTCAGGTGGTGTGGCCGTCATCGCCTCGGCATACTCCATCACCGCGCGCTCCAGATCCGTGTAGACGTCGCTGTCCCGCCACCGCGGCACGGCCCGGAGCTTGGCCGGGTCGATGCCCTGGTGGTGATACTCCCAGTACCCGAAATCCATACACCAACTGCAGCCCACTTTTGCGGACGCCACCATCCCCGCGAGCGCCCGCAGCGTCGGGTCGAGCTTGTTCCACCGCGCCGCCGTCCCCTCCAGCAACACCGTGCTCGCCAGCACCCGCCGGTTGTGCAACGCCACCTTGACCGGATCCAGCACCTCGCCGTACTTCTTCCGGCTCCACCACTCCAGCACCCGTACGAACACCGTCCGCCGGTGCTCCATCCCGATCCGCGCCATTGCTCCTCCTCCGTCTCCCCCTCCGGACACGCGGACCGCCCTGGGCGTGACATGACCCGCATCACACCATGACGAAGACGGTCTTGCGCTCTGCATCCAGCGCATCGCCCCGAGTTGCTCGAGCCCCGGTCATATCCGACGCCGCCGCGGCCACCAAGCCGGACCCCGACGAACGACTGGTCGGGCGAGGGCGGTTCTCAGCCGTCTGGCGGGCGTCGAGTCCGGTGGCGACTATGGCGCCGTCATCCGGGGGTTGGTGTTGGCAGGTCGCTAGACCAGTGGCGGATTGTTCGCTGCCTGGCAGCTTGTAAGGCGCCTCCGGTCGAACGACCCGTTACCGGGCAGCTCGTCGGCCCGGGGTGCTGCCGCCGGCGGCGCCGGGTGGCGTGCAGGGGTAGGGACCTGGGACACCGCGCGGGGACCTGTGTGACAGGGTATTTCGTGTCCGAGGTCCCGACGGGGTGTCCTAGGCCTCACCTTGTGCACCAGTTGTGTGTTCGAGCGGCCGGGATCTGCTCAGGCGGTGCACAGAGTGCCGGTTTCGGGGAGTCCCACCTCAGGCCACTCCGGGATGATTCGGTTGGATATTCTTCCGATCGATGGCATACTCATTCATATGAGTCTCAAGGTCGCGATCGCCGGTGCGAGTGGATATGCCGGGGGTGAGTTGCTTCGCCTGCTGTCCGTGCACCCGGAGGTCGAGATCGGGGCGCTGACCGCCGGCAGCAGTGCCGGGACGACGCTGGGCCAGCACCATCCACACCTGCTGCCCCTCGCCGGGCGCACTCTGGTCGAGACGTCGGCGGAGACGCTCGCCGGTCACGATGTGGTGTTCCTGGCGCTTCCGCACGGGCAGTCCGCCGAAATCGCCGAGCAACTCGGCGAGGACGTCACCGTGATCGACTGCGGCGCGGACTTCCGGCTGATCGAGGCCGAGGCGTGGGTGGAGTTCTACGGCGGCAGGCACGCCGGCCACTGGCCGTACGGTCTGCCCGAGCTGCCCGGCCAGCGGGAGAAGCTGCGCGGATCGAACCGCGTCGCAGTACCGGGGTGTTACCCCACCGTCTCCACACTCGCACTGCTCCCCGCCGTACAGGGTGGTCTCGTCGATCCCGGCCAACTGGTGGTGGTCGCGGTGAGCGGGACGTCCGGCGCGGGCAAGGGCCCGAAGGCGCACCTGATGGGCGCGGAGGTGATGGGCTCGGCGAGCGCGTACGGCGTGGGCGGCGTGCACCGGCACACCCCGGAGATCGAGCAGAACCTGGCCACGGTCACGGACGCGGCGGTCTCGGTCTCGTTCACCCCGGTGCTCGCGCCGATGCCGCGCGGGATCTTGGCCACCTGCAGCGCACCCGTTGCCGAAGGCACCACCGCGGAGTCCCTCCGGCGGGCCTATGAAGATGCCTACAGCAACGAACCGTTCATCGCCCTGCTGCCCGAGGGACAGTGGCCCCAGACGCAGGCGACGCTCGGCGCGAACACCGTCCAGCTGCAGGTGACGCTGGACCAGCGGACCGGCCGCGCCGTGATCGTGGCCGCGATGGACAACCTCACCAAGGGCACCGCCGGCGCCGCCGTGCAGTGCATGAACCTGGCCGCGGGCCTCGACGAGACCCTGGCCCTTCCCCTCGTAGGAGTAGCACCGTGACCCTCGCAGTCACCCCGCACGCCCAGGTCGATCGGAGCGCCGGAGTCACCGCGCCGGCCGGCTTCCGCGCGGCCGGGGTGATCGCCGGGATCAAGCCGGCCGGCAAGCCGGACCTGACCGTGGTCGTCAACGACGGACCGGACAAGGGCGCAGCGGGCGTCTTCACCACCAACAAGGTGAAGGCCGCTCCCGTGCTCTGGTCCCAGCAGGTCCTCACCGCGGGCAAGCTGAAGGCAGTGGTCCTCAACTCGGGCGGCGCGAACGCGTGCACCGGACCCGAGGGGTTCCAGGACACCCATGCGACCGCCGAAGAGCTCGCGGCGGTCCTGCAGGTCGGCGCGGCCGAGATCGGCGTCTGCTCCACCGGGTTGATCGGCGAGCGGCTCCCGATGGAGAAGCTGATCCCGGGGATCTCCCAGTGCGTCGACGCACTGGGATCGACTGCAGAGCACGGTCTCGCCGCGGCGATCGCGGTGATGACGACGGACAACGTGCCGAAACAGGCGGTGCTGCGGCACCCGGACGGCTGGAGCATCGGCGGTTTCGCCAAGGGCGCCGGCATGTGCGCCCCGAACATGGCGACCATGCTCTCGGTGATCACCACCGATGCCGTCGTGGATCCGCCCCATCTGGACCATGTACTGCGGAACGCGGTCGGCAAGACCTTCAACCGGCTGGACGTGGACGGCGGTACCTCCACCAACGACACCGTGCTCCTGCTCAGTTCGGGCGCCTCCGGTGTCACGGTGGCTGCAGACGAGTTCGAGGCGGCCCTCACCGCCCTGGCTGCTGACCTGGTGAAGCAGTTGCAGGCGGATGCCGAGGGCGTCACCAAGCACGTCAGCATCACCGTGAACGGCGCGGCCACCGAGGCCGAGGCTGTCGCCGCCGCGAAGGTCGTTGCCGAGGACAACCTCTGCAAGACCGCCTTCTTCGCCTCCGACCCGAACTGGGGCCGGATCGCGATGGCCGTCGGCAACGCCCCGACCGCGTTCGACCCGGCGCTGCTCGACATCACCTTGAACGGCGCCGCGATCTGCGTTGCCGGTGGCAAGGGTGTGGATCGCTCCGAGGCCGACCTGAGCGGCCCCGAGATCGACGTGGTGATCGACCTGCACGCAGGCGACGCGTCGGCGACGGTGCTCACCACGGACCTCTCGCACGCGTATGTCGAAGAGAACTCGGCGTACTCCTCGTGACTACGACAAGTCCGACCACAGCGGCCAGCCAGGCGTCCGCGGTCGAGAAGGCCGCCGTGCTCACCGAGGCGCTGCCCTGGCTGAAGGAGTTCCACGGCAAGACGATCGTGGTCAAGTACGGCGGCAACGCGATGGTCGACGACGAGCTGAAGCAGGCGTTCGCCTCCGACATCGTGTTCCTCCGGCACTGCGGAGTCCGGGTGGTCGTCGTACACGGCGGCGGCCCGCAGATCAGCGCCATGCTCGCTCGGCTCGGCATCGACAGCGAGTTCCGCGGTGGGTTGCGGGTGACCACGCCCGAGGCGATGGACGTCGTCGGCATGGTCCTGGTCGGCAAGGTCGGCCGGGAACTGGTCGGCCTGCTGAACGCGCACGGCCCGTTCGCCGTCGGCATGTCCGGCGAGGACGCCGGGCTGTTCACCGCGGAGCGGCGGGGCGCGATGATCAACGGCGAGTCCGTCGACATCGGCCTGGTCGGCGACGTGGTCGACGTCCGCCCCGAGGCCGTGATCGACCTGATCGACGCCGGCCGGATCCCGGTCGTCTCCACCATCGCCCCGGACGAGGACGGCCAGGCGCACAACGTGAACGCCGACACCGCCGCGTCCGCCCTGGCCGTGGCGCTCGGCGCGGAGAAGCTCGTCGTACTGACGGACGTCGCCGGGCTCTACCGCAACTGGCCGGAGAGCGAGGAGATCGTCACCCAGATCGACGCCGCCGAACTGGCCGAGCTGCTGCCCACGCTCGCGTCCGGGATGGTGCCGAAGATGGAGGCCTGCCTGCGCGCGGTCCAGTCCGGGGTGTCCCGGGCGACCGTGATCGACGGGCGGGTGCCGCACTCGCTGTTGCTCGAGATCTTCACCGACGCCGGAAGTGGAACCCAGGTGATCCCGTCATGACCGAACTGCTCACCGTCGACGGCACTGGGTCCGCGCTCACCGAGCGCTACACCAACGCCCTGATGAACACCTTCGGCGCCCCGAAGCGCGTCCTGGTCCGCGGCGAAGGCGCGTACCTGTGGGACGCCGACGGCCGCAAGTACCTCGACCTGCTCGGCGGGCTCGCGGTGAACTCGCTCGGCCACGCGCACCCGTTCGTGGTGTCCGCGGTGACGAGCCAGCTCGCCACCCTCGGCCACGTGTCGAACTTCTTCGCCTCCGCGCCGCAGATCGCGCTGGCCGAGAAGCTGCTGTCGCTCTTCGACACCGAAGGCAAGGTGTTCTTCACCAACTCCGGCACCGAGGCGAACGAGGCCGCCTTCAAGATCACCCGCAAGACCGGCCGGACCAAGATCGTCTCCACCGTCGGCGCCTTCCACGGCCGGACGATGGGCGCGCTCGCGATCACCTGGAAGCCGGCGTACCGGGAGCAGTTCGCACCGCTGCCAGGCGACGTCACCTTCGTCCCGTACGGCGACGCGGCCGCGCTCGCCGCCGCGGTGGACGACGAGACGGCGGCGGTGGTGCTCGAGCCGATCCAGGGGGAGAACGGCGTCATCGTCCCGCCGGACGGCTACCTGCAGGCCGCGCGGCAGATCACCGCCGAGCATGGCGCGCTGCTGTGGATCGACGAGATCCAGACGGGTGTCGGCCGGACCGGTGACTGGTTCGCCTTCCAGGCCGAGGGGATCACCCCCGACATCGTCACCGTGGCGAAGGGCCTCGGCGCGGGTATCCCGATCGGCGCCTGCCTCGGGTTCGGCGCCGCCGCGGAGCTGCTCCAGCCCGGCAACCACGGCACGACCTTCGGCGGCAACCCGGTCGCGGCGATCGCCGGTCTCGCAGTACTGACCGTGATCGAGCGGGACGGCCTGCTCGAAAATGTGAATGCCGTCGGCAACCACCTGGTATCGGCGATCGAGGCGCTCGACCACCCGTTGATCGCCGGTGTCCGTGGTCGCGGCCTGCTGCTCGCCATCCAGCTGACCCAGCCGGTGTCGGATCAGATCGCCGCGCTGGCGCTGGAAGCCGGTTTCGTCGTGAACAACCCGATTCCGGACGCGATTCGGCTGGCGCCGCCGTACATTCTGAGCAAGGCTGACGCTGACAGTTTCGTCGCGGCTTTGCCCAGCATGCTCGACCAGGTGGAGGGCGTATGACCAGGCACTTCCTGCGGGACGACGATCTCAGCCCGATCGAGCAGGACGAGGTTCTGACGCTCGCCCAGCAGATGGTGACCGACCGGTTCGGGCACCAGCCGCTGGCCGGGCCGCAGACCGTCGCGGTGATCTTCGACAAGACCTCCACCCGGACCCGGATCTCGTTCGCGGTCGGCATCGCGGATCTCGGCGGCGTACCGCTGATCATCGACGCGCAGACCTCGCAACTGGGCCGGGGCGAGCCGATCGCGGACACCGCGCGGGTGCTCGACCGTCAGGTCGGCGCGATCGTCTGGCGGACCTCCGGCCAGACCCGGATCGAGGAGATGGCCGGCGCCTCGCGGGTGCCGGTGATCAACGCGCTGACCGACGAGTTCCACCCCTGCCAGATCCTCGCGGACCTGCTCACCGTCCGGCAGCACAAGGGCGGCACCGCCGGCCTGAAGCTCGTCTACCTCGGCGACGGCGCCAACAACATGGCGCACTCCTATCTACTCGGCGGTGCGACCGCCGGGATGCACGTGGTCGTCGGCTCACCCGACGACTACCAGCCTGATGCCGCGATCCTCGCGAAGGCGGCCGAGATCGCCGCCACCACGGGCGGATCGGTGGCCTGGACGGCGGACGCGCTCGAGGCGGTCGCAGCCGCGGATGTCGTTGCCACCGACACCTGGGTGTCGATGGGCCAGGAGTTCGAGGCGGAGTTGCGGGAGGCACCCTTCGTTCCGTATGCGGTGACCGAGCAACTGATGTCCAAGGCGAAGGACGACGCGATCGTGCTGCATTGCCTGCCCGCGTACCGGGGCAAGGAGATCGACGCCGCCGTGATCGACGGCCCGCAGTCGGCGGTCTGGGACGAGGCGGAGAACCGCCTCCACGCACAGAAGGCCCTGCTCTCCTGGCTCCTGGCGAGGAACTTCAGCTCATGACGATCGTCGTACCGACCACGAAGACCGCGCGTCAGCAGCGGATCGTCGACCTGCTCGGGCGCCAGCAGGTCCGCTCCCAGACCGAGCTCGCGGACCTCCTCGCGGCCGCCGGGCTCGTCGTCGGTCAGGCGACCCTGTCCCGCGACCTGGTGGAGATCGGCGCGGTCAAGGTCCGCGACTCCGCCGGCCTACTCGTGTACGCCGTACCGGGCGAAGGCGGCGACCGTACTCCGCGCGCCGGCGAGGCGGCTGCCTTCGAGGCCAGGCTCGGCCGGGTGGCGTCCGAGCTCCTGGTCTCCGCCGAGGGCAGCGCCAACCTGGTCATCCTCCGAACCCCGCCGGGTGCGGCCCAGTACTTCGCGTCGGCGATCGACCACGTGGGACTGGACGACGTACTCGGCACCATCGCCGGTGACGACACCGTCATGGTCGTGTCTCGCGACCCGGCCGGGGGAGAGGCCCTGGCAGCCAGGTTCCTGTCCCTGGCCGCCCGCAACGACTACAAACAGGACCAGCACTCCGACGCCAAGTGAACTGAGGCAGCGCGGGGATCGGACGGTAGATCCGTCCCTTGACGCCCCATGCCCGGGCGCGAACACAGCGGTTGAGAGGATCGAGAGATGAGTAGCGGAGAGAGTGCCGCCCTGTGGGGCGGCCGGTTCGCGGGTGGGCCCGCGGATGCGCTGGCGGCCCTGAGCAAGTCGACCCAGTTCGACTGGCGACTGGCTCCCTACGACATCGCCGGGTCGAAGGCGCACGCGAAGGTGCTGCACCGCGCCGGACTGCTGACCGACGAGGATCTCACCAAGATGCTGGCCGGGCTCGACGAGCTGCTGGCCGATGTCCTCTCCGGTGCGTTCCTCCCGGCGGAGGACGACGAGGACGTGCACACCGCACTGGAACGCGGCCTGCTGGAGCGGCTCGGTGCCGAGCTCGGTGGCCGGCTGCGGGCCGGCCGGTCCCGGAACGACCAGGTCGCCACGCTGTTCAAGAGCTACCTTCGCGACCACGGCCGGATCATCAGCCGGCTCGTGCTGGACCAGGTGACCACCATCGCCGAGCAGGCCGAGAAGCACCTCGGCGTCGCGATGCCCGGCCGGACCCACCTCCAGCACGCGCAGCCGGTGCTCCTGTCGCACCACCTGATGGCGCACGCCTGGCCGTTGGTCCGCGATCTCGACCGGCTCGCCGAGTGGGACCACCGGGTCGCCGCAGATTCGCCGTACGGGTCGGGGGCGCTGGCGGGCAGCTCGCTCGGGCTCGACCCGCAGTTCGTCGCGACCGAGCTGGGTTTCACCGACTCCTCGCCGAACTCGATCGACGGCACCGCCGCGCGCGACTTCGTGGCGGAGTTCGCCTTCATCACCGCGCAGGTCGGCGTTGACCTGTCCCGGCAGGCCGAGGAGGTGATCATCTGGGCGACCAAGGAGTTCGGGTTCGTCCAGCTGGACGACGCGTACTCGACCGGCTCGAGCATCATGCCGCAGAAGAAGAACCCGGACATCGCCGAGCTGGCCCGCGGCAAGGCCGGCCGGCTGATCGGCAACCTGACCGGACTGCTCGCGACGCTGAAGGCGCAGCCGCTCGCGTACAACCGGGACCTGCAGGAGGACAAGGAGCCGGTCTTCGACTCCGTGGACACCCTCGAGGTGCTGCTGCCTGCGTTCAGCGGGATGATCCGGACGCTGCGCTTCAACACCGAGCGGATGGAGGAGCTGGCGCCGCAGGGGTTCTCGCTGGCGACCGACATCGCCGAGTGGCTGGTCCGGCAGAAGGTGCCGTTCCGGGTCGCGCACGAGCTCGCCGGTGCCTGTGTCCAAGAGTGCGAGAAGCGAGGCATCGAGCTCTGGGACCTGTCGGACGAAGACCTGGCCGCGATCTCGCCGTCGCTGACACCCGAGGTGCGCTCGGTCCTCAGCGTCGAGGGATCCGTTGCCTCCCGCAACGGCCGCGGCGGCACCGCCGGCCCTCGCGTCGCCGAGCAACTGGCCGAGCTGCGCGGCCGCGCAGCCGCCCACGCCCAGCGCCTCGCCTAGGGGCTTGGGCGAGGCCAACTAGAGTCGCTGCATGCCTGTACCCCGCGCGCTGCTGGCCGACCCGGTCCTCGAAGTCGCGCCGAGGCTGCTCGGCATGGTCCTGCGCAGCACCACCGACGAGGGCACCGTCGCCGTGCGCCTCACCGAGGTCGAGGCGTACGACGGCCCGAACGATCCGGGGTCGCACGCCTACCGCGGGGAGACGGCGCGCAACGCGGTGATGTTCGGGCCGCCGGGATTCCTGTACGTGTACTTCACCTACGGCATGCACTTCTGCATGAACGTCAGCGCCGGCCCGGACGGCCAACCGTCAGCGGTCCTCTTCCGGGCCGGCGAGATCGTCGAAGGCCACGACCTCGCCCGCAAACGCCGAGGCCAACCGGACGCTGCACAAGCGAAGGTCAACCAGTCGGCGTCCGACCAAGCCGCCCTCGACGGGCCATCGCCCGGCGTGGCTTCGCGGCAAACACCCGGTGTGCGCCCGGCGAGGCCGGACCTCGCCGGGACAGGGAAGACGAGCGCGGTGTTGCCGGGGAAGAGGGGCCTCTCCGGACGGGGAGAGCCGGGCGGGGTATTGCCGGGCAAGCCGCCCAGTCGACAAGCCAAGACGGATCCCGATCGGGATCTGGCGCGCGGACCGGCACGGATGTGTGCTGCGCTCGGCATCGACCGAGGGGCGAACGGCGCGGACCTCCTGGACCCGGGGTCGCCGATTCAGCTCCTCGAAGGCCCGGGCTTCGAGGGCGAACCGTTTTCCGGTCCGCGGGTCGGTCTCCGCCAGGCCGCCGACCGACCCTGGCGCTTCTGGATCCCCGGCGACCCCACGGTCTCCCCTTACCGCCCCCACGTCCCCAAACGCCGCTCCTAACTCACCGGCTGGCCGTGTTCACCGGTTGGCCAGCGCGATGACGTGCTCCAACATCGGAAGGCCGTGCTCCACCTCGGGGTCCGGGAACAGACCGATGTGGTGCACCCCGGCGGCCTCCAGTGCCTCGATGTGCGCCGCCGCGTCGTCGAGCGTGCCGATCGGGCCGAGCTCGGTCCACCAGTCCTGCGGCATCGTGACGAGCCCCGGCACGCCGGACTCGGAGTACCGCTTCAGCAGGTCGTCATAGAACGGCAGCGCGGGCAGGGCCGGGTTCTTCTGCTCGATCAGCCCGGCGAGCCACGGCGCGGTCCACTCGTACGCCGTCTTGCGGTCGCTGCGCACGCAGAACGCGCTGAACGCCGCGACGACGAAACCCTCCGGCGCACCGGCCGCCTCGACCGCCGCCCGCACGTACGACGGGCTGGCCGGCTCCGCGAGAACGACACCTCCGCCGACCCGGCCGGCCAGGGCAAGCGACTTCGGTCCGCGCACGCCGAGCACGAGCGGCGGCGGGTCCGCCGGCGGCTGGTCGAGCTTCACGTCCTGCAGGTAGACCACCTTGCCGTCCATGGTCACCGTCTCGCCCGCGAGCAGGCCGGTGACAGCGACGGTCACCTCCTCCAGCGTGGTCAGCGGCGACTTCGGCCGCACGCCCATCTGGTCCATCCAAACCTGTACGCCGTGCCCGATGCCCGGCAGGAACCGCCCGGGCCCGAGCGCGCACAGCGTGGCGAACTCCATCGCCGTGACAGCGGCGGTCCGGGCGACCGCCGGCACGATGCCGAGGCCGACGGTCAGCCGCTCGGTCACCGACAGCGCCGCGGCCACGAGCGACGGCCCGGCGGTGTAGAAGCAGTCCTCGATCACCCAGAGTTCGTCGGCGCCTCCTTGCTCGAGGCGCCGGGCGACATCCGTGACGAGCGCGGCGGGAAACGTTCGGGGGAAGCACATCCCCAAGGCGGCAGTGGTCGGAGTCATATCGAGACAGTAAAGGTCGTAGGGGACAGTCCGGCGAGTGCGCGTACGAGCCCCCGGGACGGGTAGGTTTCGTGGCATGGCCCGTCCGCACTACTCCTCCCGACTGGAGGACTGGTTCAACACCGGTGTGCAGGCGATCCTGCGCAGGCGTGGCTGGCGGGAGCGGATCATCCCGCACGTCGGTTACGGCACCCAGGACTTCACCCGGGTGATGGCCCGGGTCGTGCTCAGCCGCGACCCGCGCAACCAGCCCCGGTACGACGAGGACCAGGTGGTGCGCGGCTGGCGGGTCTTCGTCACGGCGCCGGCGACCGGAGTACAGGTGGCCGTCACGGTCGCCGGGGAGAGCTTCGAGGGGACCACGGACCGCGGCGGGTTCATCGACCTGAGCGTGCCGGTGGTGCTACCGCCCGGCTGGCACGAGATCAGCCTCGGCGTGCACGGCGAGCGGCAGGCCCGCGGCAAGGTGTTCGTGCCCGACCCGGACGCCACCTTCGGCCTGGTCAGCGACATCGACGACACGGTGATGCTGACGATGCTGCCGCGTCCGATGATCGCCGCCTGGAACACCTTCGTCCGCGACGAGCAGGCCCGCCGGGTCGTCCCCGGCATGGCCGAGATGTACGCCGAACTGCTCACCGACCACCCGGGCGCACCGATCTTCTACCTGTCCACGGGAGCCTGGAACACGGCGCCCACGCTGACCCGGTTTCTCGCGCGGCACGGTTACCCGGCCGGCCCGATGCTGCTGACCGACTGGGGACCGACCAACACCGGCTGGTTCCGCAGCGGTCGCGAGCACAAGCGCACCGCGCTGCGCCGGCTGGCAACGGAGTTCCCCAAGGTGCGGTGGGTGCTGGTCGGCGACGACGGACAGCACGACCCACAGCTGTACGGTGACTTCGCCCAGACGCATCCCGAGCACGTCCGGGCCATCGGCATCCGCCAGCTGACCCCGGCCGAGCAGGTGCTGTCCCACGGTCTCCCGGTGCCGAACCCGGATCCCGGCGCGCACGATCCCCATCGCCCGACGGCTGCCACCGTGCATGGGCCCGACGGACACGCCCTGGTCGCGCAACTGCGCGCAGTGCTGTCACGGCCCGAGGCGACCTGACCCCTCCCGGCCCACGGGGACTGGAACGGATACAGGACACTTGTAGGTGATCTGACGTGACTCGAGGAGAACCCCAGTGACCGACAGCGGGACCGCAAGCCGCACCCAGGTGCTCGACGACCTGGAGAGCCGTGGCCTGATCGCGCACTCCACCGATCCCGATGCCCTGCGAGCCGCGATGGCGGCCGGCCCGATCACCTCGTACGTCGGGTTCGACCCGACCGCGCCGAGTCTGCACATGGGCAACCTGCTGCAGCTCCTCACCCTGCGGCGGCTGCAGCTGGCCGGCCACAACCCGATCGGGCTGGTCGGCGGCGCGACCGGACTGATCGGCGACCCCAAGGAATCGTCCGAGCGGGTGCTGAACCCCAAGGACGTCGTCCAGCAGTGGGTGGAGAAGGTCCGCAGCCAGGTGGAGCGGTTCGTCGACTTCGACCAGTCGCTGCCGAACCCGGCGCGGATGGTGAACAACTACGACTGGACCAAGGACCTCAACACGCTCGACTTCCTCCGGGACATCGGCAAGCACTTCCCGGTGAACCGGATGCTCGGCCGCGAGGTCGTCAAGGCCCGGCTCGAGCAGGGGATCAGCTACACGGAGTTCAGCTACGTGCTGCTGCAGTCACTGGACTACCTGGAGCTGTACCGGCGCTACGGGTGCACCCTGCAGACCGGTGGCAGCGACCAGTGGGGGAACCTGACCGCCGGGGTCGAGCTGATCCGGCGTACCGAGTCGGGGAAGGCCCACGCGCTGGCGACCCCGCTGGTGACGAAGGCGGACGGGACCAAGTTCGGCAAGACTGAGTCGGGCACGGTGTGGCTCGACCGGGAGCTGACCTCGCCGTACGCGTTCTACCAGTTCTGGTTCAACACGGACGACCGCGACGTGATGCAGCTGGTGCGGTTCTACACGTTCCGGACGGCCGAGGAGATCGCTGCGCTGGAGCAGGCGACCGAGGAGCGTCCCCACGTCCGTGAGGCTCAACGGGTACTGGCGGAGGACGTCACGACGCTCGTGCACGGCGAGGACGAGACCCGCCGAGTGCAGGAGGCGTCGAAGGCACTCTTCGGACAGGGCGAACTGGCATCCCTCAACGGGGACACCTTGGTAGCCGCGTTGCGCGAGGCGCCTCACGTGGAGCTCGCCGCCGGCGAACCGATGCCGACGTACGGCGACCTGCTCGTGAAGGCGGGCCTGGTGGCCAGCAAGTCGGCCGCGCGCAGGACCGTCGCGGAGGGCGGGGGATACCTGAACAACGTGAAGGTGAGCGACGCCGAGTACGTGCCGGGAACCGACGACCTGCTGCCCGGCGGAGCACTGGTACTGCGGCGCGGGAAGCGTTCATTCGCAGGGGTTCTGGCCTCGCCGGCCTTGAGCTGACAACGCGCCGCCGGGCCTCGTCGAGATGCGGGATCACCGCCTGGATCTCGATGCCGGCGGCAAACTACAGCCGTGTGATCAGGTGCACCCGAAACCGATTTGACCGGCTACCTGCCCGCCACGTACTGTTCTTCTTGTTGGAGCGAGTGCGGGACGCGCAAGCGGCCGGACGCTCCGAACCCCCCAAAGCTAACCCAGGTCGAAACGTGCCCATCGGGCTCGGGTCGACAGTTGAGGCGCGGGGTGAAGATCGGAACCTCTTGGGTCTTGACCCGATGGATCTGATCCGGTAGAGTAGCGCAGGTTGCCCCGGAGTCCAGGCCGAAAGGCTGGGGATGCGGTGTGCGTCCGATTCTTGAGAACTCAACAGCGTGCCGAAAGTCAATGCCGAAA
>NZ_SLVF01000010.1 GCF_004345365.1 Kribbella sp. VKM Ac-2568 | reverse complement strand
GAGGCGCACACCGACACCGACCTGAAGGCGCTCAGCGCCTAACCAACCCAAGGATCACGCGACACGACCGCTACACCACTCCGCTGGACTTGACCTCGGTGGAGCCGCCCTCGGTGAGCAGATATTGGATGACTTGCTCCGACACCTCGTACTTGCCTTCACCGAAGTGACGTTGCCGGATTAAGCCGTCGGCATCACCGAAGTACAAGGCCGGCCAGTAGTGATTGCCGAACGCGGACCAGGTTGCGTAGTCGCTGTCGATTGCGACTGGATACTCGACCTTCAGCTCCCGAACGGCCCGTACGACATTGTCGAGGTCAGCCTCGAATCCGAACTCGGGGGTGTGAACGCCGACTACGACCAGCCCTTGATTGGTGTACCGCGCGGCCCACGCTCGCAGGTACGGCAGTTGGCGCATCCAGTTGATGCAGGTGTAGGTCCAGAAATTGACCAAGACGACTTTGCCGCGTAGGCCTTCCGCCGTCAGAGGAAGCGAGTTAAGCCATCCCGTCGCACGGGTGAAGGACGGCATCTCACCATGGACGGGCAGCCGGTGGCGATCAGACGGTTGTGTGTTCATGACAGGCCTCTCCTGTGCGAGATTGTGGAATTCGGCGGGACCGAGGCCCGAAGCTGCTCGGCCCCGCCAAGTGAATCGCCCCGGGTCTGATGGAGGCTCTCAATCCATGGAGGATGAGAGTCATGGCGGCACCAAGGAAGTACGGCGAGGAGTTGCGTGAGCGGGCCACCCGGATGGCGGTGGAGGCACGCAAGGACCCGGCGACGCGGTCGGGAGCTGTCGGTCGGATCGCGGAGCAATTGGGCATGCACCCCGAGACGTTGCGAGGGTGGGTCTGGCAGGCCGAAGTCGACGGCGGAGTCCGGCCCGGCACGACCAGTGACGACTCGAAGCGGATCGCGGACCTCGAGCGGGAGAACCGCGAGCTGAAGCGGGCCAACGAGATCCTGCGAACGGCGTCAGCGTTTTTCGCGGCCGCGGAGCTCGACCGCAAGATCAAGTAGCGGTGCCGACGGCGGTGCTGGTCGACTACATCGATCAGCACCGCGACCGGTTCGGGGTCGAGCCGATCTGTGAAGTCCTGGAGTCTGCTGGGACCAAGATCGCCCCGAGCACCTACTACGCCGCGAAGACCAGGCCACCGTCGGCGCGCGCCGTGCGCGACGCCGAGCTGGTGCTCGTGATCGGCCAGGTCCACAAGGACAACATCGGCGTCTACGGCGCTCGCAAGGTCCACGCCGAGGTCAACCGCAAGGGCACGAAGGTAGCCCGGTGCACCGTCGAACGGCTGATGAAAGCCGCAGGGCTGCGCGGGATCAGCCGGGACAAGACCCGCAAGACCACGACAGCGACGGCGCCGAGACCGAGCCCCCGGCCGACCTGGTCGAGCGCCAGTTCGCCGCCCAGGCTCCCAACCAACTGTGGGTGGCGGACCTGACCGATGTCCGCACGCACTCGGGTTGGGTCTAGGCCGCGTTCATCCTCGACGTGTTCTCCCGCATGGTCGTGGCAGGTGTCGACCAGCTTGCGCACCGACCTGACCCTCGATGCCCTCGACATGGGGCTGTGGTCTCGGCAGCGGGCCGGCCAAGACGTCACCGACCTCACACATCACAGCGACCGCGGAGTGCAATATCGAGCCATCCGCTACACCGAACGGCTCGCCGAGGCCGAGGCCGTCGCATCCGTTGGCAGCAAGGGCGATTCATACGACAACGCCATGGCCGAGGCGTTCAACTCGCTGTTCAAGGCCGAGTGCATCCGCAACCCCGTCATGCGACCCAAGGACGGCTGGACCTCGGTCGCGGACGTCGAGATCGCCGTCGCCGAGTACATCGACTGGTTCAACCACCGCAGGCTCCACGGCGCGATCGGACTCATCCCGCCCGCCGAGTTCGAGGCCAACCACTGGGTCCACATCGACCCAGAGCACTACCCTGAAACCCCCGTCCTCACCGAGGCCCGATCCAAGTAACCGAGCCTCCACGAAACCCGGGGCGATTCAAAGTCATGTAGAACTCAAGCTGGCGACCTGCCGCTAGGCGACTCGGACATGGTGAATCTCCGAACAGCTGTGTGGGTTTGGTGCGGGTCCGAGAAGCGCCTGATCACGGGTTGCCCAGCAGCATGGGCAACCCGTGATCAGGTGTCGCCGGCTGGTAGGTGCCGAAGATGCGGCCTAGCGGACGGACCGGAAGGCAGTTCGCAGTTCGTCGACCAGGAGGGTCGGCTGCTCCCAGGCCGCGAAGTGGCCGCCCTTGGGAAGCCGGTTGTAGTGGATGAGATTGGGGTAGGCCTGGCGCGACCAGGTCTCGGGAGCCTCGTAAAGCTCGTCTGGGAACACGCTGACCGCGACAGGTACGTTGGTGACGCCCTTGACGCCGAAGAACGAGTACGGGTTCTCCGCGTAGAGCCGGCCCGCTGAGACGCCGGTGTTCGTCAGCCAGAAGTGCGTGACGTTGTCGAGGACGTCGTCGCGCGTGAGGCCCTCGGGCACACCTGCGAAGGAGCGGGAGATCAGCGCCAGGCTCTTCGCGTCGTGATCGAGCAAGTACGAGGCCAGTCCGACCGGCGAGTCGGCGATCCCCGTCAGAACCTGCGGCCGGAAGGCCATCTGGAGAGCGTAGCTGACGCCGCCGTTCCACACGGGATCGAGCTGCTCGCACGTCCGACGCTCCTCGTCGGTGAGGTCGGCGGGGAGCGAGTCGAGCACCGGGGCCGCGCCCAGGAGGTTCTTGAAGAACATGGCGTCGATCTCCGCAGGGATCACCCCGGGCATGTTGGTGTGGATGCCGGCCAGCCCTTCGGGCTCGTTCACGCCGAGCAAGTCCGTGACAACTGCGCCCCAGTCGCCGCCCTGTGCAACGTAACGGGTATAGCCGAGACGCTTCATCAGGACATCCCAGGCCCGGGCGATGTGGTCCGGGCCCCAGCCCTTGCTGGTTGGTTTGCCGGAGTATCCGTAGCCCGGCATCGACGGGACGACGACGTGGAATGCATCAGACGCGCTGCCGCCGTGCGCGGTGGGGTTGGTCAGCGGCTCGATGATCTTGAGCTGCTCAACGACCGAGCCCGGCCACCCGTGGGTGACGATGAGCGGCAGTGCGTCCTCGTGCTGGGAACGGGCATGGATGAAGTGGATGTCGAGGCCGTCGATCTCGGTGATGAACTGCTCGAACGCGTTCATCCGGGCCTCGCACTTGCGCCAGTCGTATTCCTCGAGCCAGTACCTGGCCAGAGCGTGCATGGTCGCCAGCTGCGGGCCCTGGGACTGATCGTCCACGGTCTCCTTCTCGGGCCAGCGAGTTGCGCGGATGCGGGCGCGGAGATCCTCCAGGTCAGCCTCGGGAACCTCGACTCGAAATGGACGTACTGCCGCGCTGTCGACGTTCGCCGACCCAACCGTGATTGCCATGTGAGTGCCTCCTCTTGAGGACGTCGATGGGTTTCTCACGAGGGTTTCAATGTGGGACGTGGAGCGCTTCGCCCGCGGCGGGCATATCCGTCCCCCGTTCGGAGGAGTCACGGCGCTCGACGTGCATGCCTGCCTGACGAGGCCGCCGCAGCTCTTCGTAGAAGATCTACGCGACGCTCCAGTCACTGCGCAGACGCCGGCCCAGCTGCGAGGCCACCACTCGAGATCCCCGGACTCGCGCTGCATCAACGAGGCTGCGCCTGAACGGACTGCCGCGGGACACACTCGTATCGCCGCCAACACTCAAAACTCGACACCGCGAGCGGCACTTTCAACGCATCAGTTCTTGGCGAGCGCCTGCAGATGCAGGTAAGACGCCACCGCCTGGGCGCGGTTGGCAGAACGCAACTTGCGGAGAATGTGCTTGACGTGCGACGTGGCCGTGCTCTCAGCGACGACCAGTTCGCGGGCAATGCCGGCGTTGCTGGCACCTTGCGACATCAGTTCGATTACCTCGATCTCGCGCCGCGTCAGCAGGCCCATCAACCGGTACGCGTCGTCGGACGGCATGACCGGCCCAAGGCCCACGATGTCGATATCTCCCGTGACTGCGTCGCGCCGAATCGACATGCCGGCGGCGTACATGTCTTCGAGCGTCATATCGGCCGCCGCCATGATCTCTTTGATCTTGCCGATCTGATCGCGCATGCGGTCCAGCAGCAGCGTGCGCTCGAGCGCGTAGCTGAGGCCCTCGGTGAAGAGGCCGACAACGTCTCGCGTCACCGTGTCGACGGTTTGAGCAGAGAAGGTTCGATCGGCGAACAATGTCCCAGTCACGTTCCCACGCATCATCACCGGGGCTCCTACGTAACCGGTCGAATGTGCGGCGCGGCTGATGTCGCCTACGCCGCGTGAGACCCGGTTATCGGGGACAAGAACTGCCGAGTGGCGCCGAAGCAGCTCGATCTCCGGATCGCGCGGGTCGATCGCGGGTGGATGGGCCAGCGCGTACGCGGTCCATTCCTCCTGCCCCTCAGGACCCGGACGCACCGGGCGATGACCTCAAACCGGACAAACAACTCCACCTGGCCGACGACGATCTACGGTCAGCCCAGACGTCCCTGAACGCCGCCGCCAAGCACCTCACTGCAGCACGCCGGCGGCTCGCCGAGCTCAGGTGAGGACACTGGGCACTGCTCTGCCGCGGACCAGCATCTGCCGGTGCGAGCCCTCGCGCTAGGTGACCGGCGTAGCGCTGAGTGTATCGGCCCCTGACCCGAACGCCCAGCGCTACGTCGGCCTTCAAGATAGGACCGTGCCGACTGCCAGACGCCAGCAACATCGAGTGAACACCGCGCGAACAATTCTGCCTCGCGGACCTTCTGCTTTGGCTCAGTCGACCAACTGGCGGAGGCGGTGCTTGGCGCCGCGCTCGACGAAGAGGGGTATGAAGTCGCGGATCGGGGCCTCTTCGAACCCAATTGGGTATCGGGCCAGGCACGCCCAGAAACCGAGGCAGCAACATGCTGCCCCTGACCACACCGGTCGGTGCGGTCCGGATCGTGATCGGCGCGATACCGATCACGCTGCTCATCGCGTTGTTCGCACTCATCATGCTGATCTCGCTCGCCCTGCCGAGAGAACGCCGCGAGTACGTCCTGCAGCTCGCGCCGATCGTGGTGCAACTCGTCCGAGCAATCGCGAAACCATCACGGTCAACGGCGCGGTGAGGTAGCTACGTGCAAACACCCGCCATCTAGCTAACTGGCAAGCGTGGGGTGTCGATCAGCCGGATCCGAGAAACGATCTCTGCGCATGCCCCAGGGATCGCGGCTACTCTGCCGAGGATGCTGAACCTTCTCGTCGACACGTCGACACGTCGACCTGGCTGGACCTAGCCAAGCGACGGCCTGCCAGGATTTCGCCATGCTCCTCACCCTGACCCCTGGCGTCGACCGCGATCGCGTCCTCGAACTGCTCCGGAAAGCCTCCGTCGAGATCAGCAACAATCACGACCAGGACGGCTACGTGCGATGGGTGATGGACACCGCCCGGACGCTGCGCGGTCAGATCGCCCGGGCCGACCTGACCCAACTCCTGCTCACACCGGCCTTCTACCGCCTCGTCGACCCGGTGATGATGGGTACGCCGCAGGGTCGCCAGTTGCTCGAAGCCGAGATGTCCGATCGGCAGGCCCTGCTCACTGCCGCCGTCGAGACGCTCCAAAAGCAAATCGGCACGTGGACCGCCGCGGCGGGCAAGGTCCTGGCAGTGGTGGATACCAGCGTCTTCCTGTCCCACCCCGCATGGACTCAGGACGACGACCCGACCGCGGTCATCGCGAGCATCCCGTGGCCCGAGGAACTCGGCGCCGGATTCGAGGACGTCCTGCTTGTACTTCCCGAAGTGGTGATCCGCGAATTCGACCGGCTCAAGGAGTCGGGGAACCAGACGACGCGCTATCGGGCCTCGGTGACGCTGGCCGTCATCGACAAGCTGCTGGACGACCCGTACGGCACGGTGCCGATCCGGCTCAAGGACGCCGACTGGGATGCAGTGGCCGCGCGTGGAGAGATGCCTCGGGGCGGGGTCGAGTTGCGGGTGTTCTACGACGATCCGGCGCACCGGCCACTTTCGGATCCCGACGCGGAGATCATCGATCGGGCGATCGCGGTTCAGACGCTGGCCGGCACTGCAGTCCGGCTGGTGACCATGGATACCGGGATGGGACTCAACGCGCGGCGGGCCAAGCTGCTGGTGAGGAAGCCCGCCAGGGAGATTGAGACGCCGCCGATCGAGGGCCAGTCGACGCGGGCGCGCCGGCGCGCGGTGGCCGGGGCAGCGAAGACGGCGACGCCAAAGTAGCGAAGTCACTCACGTCGTCGGCGAACTGCGCCGTCAGTAGGCATCGGCCTCGATCGGCCAGGTGGGGTAGCGCTCCTGCATCGCGTCCCTCCAAGATCTGTGATCCAGCAGCACGGTGTTGAGAATCGATCGTTTGCACGACGACTAGTGCGGGCCGGAACTCTCGACCGCCTGGCCGGCCGCCTCGGCGAACCCGACCACGACCCCCACGGCGACCCCATCCCCCGCTCGGACGGCACGCTCCCGGACGACGACCAGCTCCGACTCGACACCGTCGATGAAGGCGTCCGCGCCCGAGTCGCCCGCGTCTCCGACAGCGACCCCGAGCTCCTCCGGCAGCTCGACCAGCTCGGCATTCACCATCGGTACGACGCTCACGGTGAACCGCCGCCACGACGTCACCGGCACGATCGACGTCGTCCACGACGGCGCGTCCGTCGCTCTGGACCTCACGACCGCTTACGCGATCCGCGTCGTACAGACGGATTCCTGACACGAGCCGTTAGCTCACCGCCAGCGTGTGAGCACGCAGCGAATACGGTTGCCCGAAGCTCTTAACCAGCAGGTGTTGAGCGCGCAGAATGCGAAGCACAGGGCGTGCGGTGGGGTCCGCGAGCCGGGGGTAACAAGGGGTGGGGGCATCCATGGTGCGTCTGGGATTTGCCACGCGTAGGCGCGGGCTGGTCAGCGCGGTCGCGGCGATGTTGCTGGGCGCCGCGTTGCTCACGCAGGTCGGGACCGGTCCGGCAGGGGCTTCGACGTTGCCGACCGGGTTCCGCGACAGCGTCGTACTGAGCGGGTTGACCAACCCGACGGTGCTGCAGTTCGCACCCGACGGGCGGATCTTCGTCGGCCAGAAGAACGGCGTGATCAAGGTCTTCCAGAGCCTGACGGACACGAACCCGGTGACGGTGGCCGACCTCAGGACACAGGTCAACGACTACTGGGACCGCGGCCTCCTCGGCTTCGCGATCCCGCCCAACTTCCCGGCAAACCCCTTTGTTTACGTGCTTTACGCGTACGAAGCGCCAATCGGCAGTACGGCGCCGACCTGGAACGACGCCTGTCCGACACCACCCGGCCCGACCACCGACGGATGCCTGGTGTCGGCGCGCCTGTCGCGACTCCAGATCAGCGGAAACGTCATGACGGGCAGCGAACAGGTCCTCATCAACGACTGGTGCCAGCAGTACCCGAGCCACTCCGTCGGCACGCTCCTGTTCGGACGCGACGGCTACCTGTACGCCAGCGCCGGCGACGGTGCCAGCTTCAACAATGTCGACTACGGGCAGTACGGCGCGACGTACGCCGGCGATCAGGCCAACCCGTGTGGCGATCCGCCAGGTGCGGTTGGTACTGCGCTGAGCCCGCCCGGAGCGCAAGGTGGAGCGCTGCGGAGTCAGAGCGTACGGCGTCCCACCGGGCCGGCGACGCTCGACGGAGCGATCCTGCGCCTCGACCCGGCGACCGGTGCCGGCGTACCCGGAAACCCGTTCTTCTCGTCGACCGACCCGAACGCGCGGCGCATCGTGTCCTACGGAGTACGCAATCCGTTCCGGATGACTCAACGCCCGGGCACTGACGAACTGTGGGTCGGCGACGTCGGCTGGAGCGCTTGGGAAGAGATCAACCGGGTGGTGTCACCGACCACGGCCACCAACTTCGGCTGGCCGTGCTACGAAGGCTCAGGCGCTCAGAGCGGCTACCAGGGTGCCGGCCTCACCTCGTGCCAATCGCTCTACTCGACGCCTGGCTCGGTCGTTGCGCCGTACTACGCCTATAACCACAACGCCTGCGTGGTGAACTACACCGGCTGCCGCACCGGTGGTTCGTCGATCACGGGCATCGCGTTCTACCAAAGCGGGTCGTATCCGGCGCAGTACAACGGCGCACTCTTCTTCGCCGACCACTCGCGCAACGAAATCTGGGCGATGCTGCCTGGTACGAACGGACTGCCTGATCCGGCCAGACTGCAGTCGTTCGTGGGTGTCGACGCGGCCGGCGGCGCGGCCGGGCATCCGGTCGACCTGAAGATCGGCCCCGGTGGCGACCTGTTCTACGTCGACATGGAGAACGGTTCGGTCCACCGGATCACCTTCACCGCCGCCAACCAGGCGCCGAATGCTGCCTTCACCGCAAACCCGGCCAGTGGCGCGGTCCCACTGACGGTCAACTTCGACGGCACCAGCTCATCCGACCCGGAAGGCCGTCCGCTCACGTACTCGTGGGATCTCAACGGCGACGGGACCTTTGGTGACGCGACCGGTACGACGACGTCGTACACCTATTCGTCTTCGGGCGTCTATCATCCAGCGCTTCGGGTGACGGATGACCAAGGCGCGAGCGACACCACGTCGGTGACCGTCACGGCTGGCAATACCGCGCCGACCGTTGTGATCGATTCGCCCGCGGCGTCACTCACCTGGAAGGTCGGCGACCCGATCCCGTTCACCGGCCACGCAACCGACGTACAGGACGGAACGCTTCCGGCGTCTTCGTTGAGCTGGGCCGTGAACATGAATCACTGCATCACCCCGACCGACTGCCACGCGCATCTCCTGCAGACGATCAACGGCGTCGCCAGTGGTTCGTTCACCGCGCCCGACCATGCATACCCGTGCTGGATCGAACTGACGTTGACCGAGAGGGACTCATCCGGACTGACGTCGACAACCAGTCTCCGGTTGAACCCGCGAACCGTCGTACTCACGTTCAAGACCACGCCTGGCGGCCTCAACCTCACCAACCTTGTCGTCAACGAGGCGCCCCGCTCGACCCCGTTCTCCGTCACGGTCGTCGTCGGCTCCGCCAACTCCGTCAGCGCCCCGTCCCCACAACCCTTCAACAAGTCCACCTATTGGTTCACCTCCTGGTCCGACGGCGGCCCGCAAAGCCACACCATCACCGCCCCCGCCGTCAACACCACCTACACCGCCACCTACCGCAAACGCTGATTCCAGCGGTTGGGCTGTCGCGGCGTACACAAGGAGTTGGTCGCCGGAATCGATCAGGATTCGAGCTCGGGTCGAGCAGTCTTTTGAGCGCTCGGCCGAGTCGCTGACCATCGCTGCCAACCTGGGTGACCAGCTTGATCGACTGGCGATGGTCCTGGCCGTCGTCGACGTCGCCGACGAGATCGGCGACTTCCGCGCGGCGGTGCAGTTGGACGTGAGTACTGCGCAACCGGCACGATGAGATTGGGGTGTTGAGAATCGATCGTTTCTCGACACTCGATCGGGATGGAGCGCCAACGTGTTCATCAGTAGCTCGGCGCCAGCCCGGCGGCCGGGCTGTTCGGGAGGGCCGGTGATGGGTGTCCGAGGAGGGTCTGCACGCTAGCCACACACGCCCTCCGGTTGGCCGGATGACGGTTCAGATGACGTGATCCCGGCCAGTGTCCACACCGGGGCGCTCCTTGCTAGGTCCGGCAGGTCCAGCCGATGACAGCGGGGGGATCGGAGCCGTCCGGGCCAGCCCTGATGACGGCTCGTCAGGTCAGGGGCGAGGATGCGTGTATGCGCTCGCGGATTCTGATCGTGGATGATCACGACGGGTTCCGCGCGATTGCCCGGGCCATGCTGGAGAGCGAGGGCTTCGACGTCGTCGGTGACGCGGTCGACGGCGGTGACGCCGTTTCCGCTGTCGCCCGGTTGCGACCGCGTATCGTCCTGCTCGACGTGCACCTGCCGGACATGGACGGGTTCGCCGTCGCCGAGCTCCTGGCGCAGATGCCTGGGCCGCCTGTGGTGGTGCTGATCTCCAGCCGGCCGATCGCCGATCTGCGCCGGCGGGTTCGGGACAGCCCAGCGGCTGGGTTTCTGGCCAAGCATGAGCTGTCAGGTGCAGCCGTGACCGAGCTCATCAGGTGAGGGACGATGCTGGCCTGGCTGGACGCTGTTGCCGGGATCTCCTGGCTGGCGGTGGCCGTTGCCGGGTGGCGGAGTTCGCGCCGGTTCGCGGTCCTGGCCGCGTTGGCCGCGGTCGGCTGGTTCGCCGGGAATCTCGACAGCCATCTGCTGCTGATCCACCGGCCGCTGATGCTGCACGCCGCGCTTGCTTATCCGGACGGTCGTGTCCCCGGCCGCTACGCACGGTTCCTGCTGGCTGCCTCGTGGGTCGCCGCGCTCGTGCCGCCGGTCGGCGGATCGCCGGGCCTGGCCCTGGCGCTGGCCGGGCTGATCGCGGTCGAGGGGTGGCGCCGGTGGTCTCGTCCGGCGTGGGGCCGAACGGTGGCAAGCCGCACCTCGTCGCGGGCCGTCGCGGTGCTCGCGCTGAGCCTGGCCGCACCTGCGGTGGTGCGGTTGGGATGGTGGCCGGGCGCGGTAGGCGCCGATGTGCTGATCGCCGGGTACACGGGGCTGGTCGTGGTAGCCGGAGCGGTGTTGGTGAACGGACTGGTGCTGCGTTCGTGGTCGAGGGAGACCGACGCCGTGATCGAACTGTCCGACGCGACGCCAGGCGAGACCCTGGCGGCGCTGCGCGGCGAGGCGAGTACGTCCACCCACCCGGGGGATCGCGCCGCCCTGAATTCCGCAGTGGCGCTGCTGGAGTCCAACGCCGCGTTGCACGCCGACCTCCGCGCCAAGGTCGAGGAGGTGCGAGCCTCCCGGACCCGTTTGGTGGAGACCGCTGAGAACGAACGGCGAAGGCTGGAGCGGATCCTCGCGGACGGCGCGTTGGCCTATCTCGATGAGCTCACTTCCGTGCTGGGTGCGCTCGGCCGCGCCGCCGACGGCACGACCCGCGAGCTGACAGCCGCCTGCGTCGACGGGGTGGCCCACGTCCGTGAGGACCTCGACCAGTTGGCGCGCGGGCTGCATCCGCGAACCCTGGCGGCACATGGCTTGGCAACGGCGCTGACCGAACTTGCCGCGCGCAGCGCTGTGCCGACCGCGGTGTCCGCACCGGAGGGCCGTTTCCCGATGCCGGCCGAGACAGCGCTGTGGTACGCGTGCACCGAGGCACTGACCAACCTGACCAAGCATGCGCGGGCCACGCAGGCCACGGTCAACGTCCGGGCCGGCCCGCAGGAGTTGGTGGCCACCGTACGAGACGACGGGTTGGGCGGGGCGCGGATCGTGCCCGGCGGGGGCCTGGCCGGCTTGGTGGATCGGCTCGCCGCGGTCGGTGGCGCGGTGGCGGTGCGACCCGCTCCTGGCGGCGGCACAGAAGTGCGGATCCGGGTGCCGCTGAGATGAGGGCGTTTCGTCTGCTCGTGTGGCCGCTGGGGCTGGGTCTGCTCGCGTTTACCGCGCCTTTGACCCGGCGGCTGCCGGACACCACCTACGGCGGCTCGGCGTGGTGGCTGCTGTGGTCGGAGGTCGCGGCGGCGTTGGCCCTGCTCACGGTGGCCGCGCTGCGGCCGCTCGGCGTCGGCGGGCTCGCGGTTGCGGTGTCCGGCGCCACCTGGCTCGTCCCCGAGTTGGCGGGCTGGACGTCCGGCCCGGCCGTACTGAGCGCGGTGGCCGATGCCTGGTCCCGCCTTCTTCCGGCGTTGATCGTGATCGGGCTGCTGGCGTCGTCGCGGGCTGCGGTCGTGCTCGTGGCGGCGGGTGGATTGCTGGGGGCGGCAGCCCGGCTGCTGCTCGTCGACCCCTTCCTCGATCCGGACTGCTGGCGCCGGTGCGACCACAATCCGGTGCTGATCCCCGGCATGACAGGACCCGGCCGGTGGCTGGAGGCCGCCGGCGTCGTCCTGACCGTATCCGGCGCGCTGTGGGCGGCCGGGGTCTGCCTTTCCCGGGGACGCGGCCGTCTGCTCCACGAACTGCCTTGGTTCGTCGGCGCGTCGGCGCTTGCGGCGGGGCTGATCGTGCCGGGGATACTGCGACTTGTCCGGCCCGAGGCGGCCGCCGACTCGGCGTACCTGGTCTGCTTCCTGCTCGCCCAGGCGGGCGCCGTCGCCCTCGCGCTCGTGCTGATCCGGGACCGCTTGGGGCAGCGGCGGTTGAGCAGGCGGCTGGCCCGGCTGGCGGGTGAGCTGGAGTCGGCGCCGGCGCCGGGCGCGCTGGCTGGGGCGTTGCGTGACGCCGTCGCTGACCATGGACTGCAGGTGCGGTACTGGGCGCCTGCGAGGGCCTGGTACGTGAACGCCGAGGGGGAAGCGGCGGAGGCGACGACGGCTGGTGACAGGCAGGTGACCCCCGTGAGGCGGCGCGGGCAACCGGTCGCGGCGCTCATGCACTCCGAGGCGGTGAACGGCGAGGGCCTGGACCAGGCGCTGGGGGCTGCGCTGCGGCTGGCCCTGGAGAATGAGCAGTTACGGGCGGCGGCCCTGGCCGAGTTGCGCGAGCTGCAGCTGTCCCGGTCCCGGATCGTGGAGCGGGCCCAGCTCGAGCGGCGTCGGCTGGAGCGCAACCTCCACGATGGCGCCCAGCAGCGAGTGGTGTCGCTGGCGCTGCTTGTCCGGATGCTCGGGCAGCGCCTGAACGGAGATGGGCAGCCCGGTCCGGCCGCACGAGCGGAGGCGCTGACCCGAGCCACCGTCGAAGAGTTGCGGCGCGTGGCTCGGGGCATCTACCCGGCGGTGCTGGCCGACGCCGGACTGTCCGGCGCCGTGCTCGACCTGGCCGAGTCCTCCACCGACCTGCCGGTCAGCCTGGACACACTGCCCGCGGGCCAGTACACCGGACCCGTGGAGACCACGGCGTACCTGGTGATCGCGGCGGCGATCGCCGAGGCGCGCCGCAGGGATGCGACGCAGGTGAGCGTGTCCGGGCACGAGCGCGACGGCCGGCTGGTCATCGACGTCCGGGACGACGCGACGCCTGGTCTCCGTCCAACCGTCACCGAGCTCGCCGACCAGGTACGCGCGCTCGCCGGTGAGCTCACGGTCGAGCCGGAGAACAGCGGCGGCACCCGGGTCCGGCTGGAGCTTCCGTGCGGGTCGTGATCGCCGACGACGCGATGCTGATTCGTTCCGGACTTTCGGCGCTGCTGGCGGAGGCGGGCATAGAGACCGTCGGGCAGGCCGCTGACGCCGAGGAGTTGTTGCGGCTGGTGAGCCGGACGCAGCCGGATGCCGCCGTGATCGACATCCGAATGCCGCCGACGCATTCCGACGAGGGTATCCTCGCGGCGCGCCGGATCCGCACGGAGCATCCAGGAGTCGCTGTTCTGGTGCTCTCGCAGTACCTCGACTCCTCTTACGCGATCCGGCTTGCCGAGGAGAACCCGGCGAGCGTCGGATACCTGCTGAAGGACCGGATCGCCCATGCCGCGACCCTTGCCGACGCGCTACATCGGGTGGTGGCCGGTGAGTGCGTGATCGATCCGGCGATCGTGAGCAGGCTGCTGTCACGCGCCCGGCGCCACAACCCCCTGGACGACCTGACCGCGCGCGAACGGGAGGTACTGGCATTGATGGCCGAGGGACGGTCGAACGCCACGATCTGCCGGATGCTGTCGCTGCAGCCCAAGACCGTGGAGACCCATATCAGCCGGGTCTTCACCAAGCTCGGCCTGTCCGAGGAGGCCGAGGGACACCGCCGGGTCCTCGCCGTCCTGGCCTACCTGCGTAAGGGCGCACCCTGATGCCCTTGTCGGGGCTGCTCCCGACGACGCCGCGGGGCTGAGCCGCCAGTGTGAGAGGCGACCAAACGTCAGCCACACCCAGAAGGGAACCACCATGCGATCTCTGCGTCGTCGTCGCGTGCTATTGCTGATCGCCACCACCGCGCTGCTGGTCCTGACGGCGGGAAACGCCGCGGGGGCGTCCACCACGATCAGCCCTGCTGATCCACGGCTGGTGCCGAATCCGATCGCGTCCTCGGACGAGGGGACCGCGTGGTCTTGCCAGATGACCGGCAGCGACGTCCAGTGCGACGGCGCGCTTTCGATCTCGTGGGACCTGACCGACGGCCCCGGCGACTGGTGCTCCGTCCCGCTGTACAGCATCAACGGAACCTTCACCCGAAGCCAGACCCGGTACTACAGCTACAACGCCGCGACCGGCGACTACCTGGAGGTCAGACGGCTCATCCACCTCGCGTCGAACGAGTCGCTCACACCGCTAGCCGACCCGAGCGCCACGAATGTGGTCACGGGGCGGCTGACCATGACGTGGATCACGACGTTCGGCACCCCGGGCGATCTCGACACGCGCCTCACGCAGAAGCAGGGCATCGACACCTTCTTCAAGTCGCCGAACGCTGGTCTCCTGGTGTTGGACGTGGGTCAGAAGAAGACCACGTCCCAGGGCGACGACTTCGACTTCAAGGGTCGGTGGGACATCGCGCTCGGGGATCCGGCCGTGGAGTTCGCCAAGGTCTGCACCGCGCTCGGCGTCTAGAAGGACGATGCTGACGCCACTCCTCGAAGGAGAGCGATGAACCGGAGACGATTCACCACGGCGGCGCTGTTGGCGGTGTCGTTGCTCTCGGCCGGCTGCGACCCGGCGGCCGATGACAAGTCCGGCGGTCCGGCGCAGCCGCGGGTCCTCGTCATGGCCAGCAACGACGGCGAGAGCCTGATCGGTGCCCCGGCGGTGGCCCGGTTCGTCGATCGGGTTCGAGAGGTCTCGGGTGGCCGGCTGACCGTGCGCGTCGTACCGAGCTGGCAGGGTGGGGGCAGCGAGGCGCGGGTCATCCGGGACGTGGCGGCCGGCAAGGCCGATCTCGGCTGGAGCGGCACCCGTGCGTTCGACACCGTCGGGGTCACCGCGTTCCAGCCGTTGCACGCGCCGTTCCTGGTGAACTCCTACGCCGCCCAAGCCGCGGTGGTCGAGGACGGCGTTGCGCGCGACATGCTCAGCGGCCTGGACGCGAAAGGGTTGACCGGTCTGGCCCTGGCCGCCGACCAGCTTCGGATGCCGGCCGCGGCGGCCAGACCGCTGCTCACCCCGGCCGACTTCCGGGGACTTCGGTTCGGGACCGTCGCCTCGACCATCCAGGTGCAAGGGCTGCGCGCGCTGGGCGCGGAGCCGGTCACGATCGCGTTTCTGGGGCCGCCGGACACCGACGGGCTGGGTGCCCTGGAGACCATGTGGTGGACCTACCAGGACAAGGCCCAGCACGAGTGGGTGCCGTTCGTCACCGCCAACGTCATGCTGTGGCCGCGCACCGTGGCAGTCTTCGCCAACACCGACCGCCTGGGCCGGCTCGACGCGACGACGCGGGACTGGGTCGCGCGCGCCGCCGCTGACGCATCGACCTGGTCCGCGGTCCACGCGAGCGACCAGGTGTCCAGGCAGATCCAGCAGGTCTGCGGCCAGGGAGTACGAATCGCGACCGCGACGCCGGCCCAGGTCGATGCCCTCCGCGCGGCCGCCGAGCCGGTTTACGTATCCTTGCGCGCCGACCCGGCCCTCGCGAAAACCCTGACCCGGATCGAGACCCTGGTCCGATCCGCAGGCCAGGCAGTCACCGCCCCCGTGCCGGCCGCGTGCACCCACCACCCGGGCGATGAGGCGCGCATAGCGCAACCCGGGCGCACCCTTACAGGCCCGGCCGCCTCAGGGGATCTGCCGCCGGGCAGCTATCGGTACGCGTTCAGCGTGGACGAACTGCTGGCCCGCGGACTCGACCAGCACGACGCCGAGAACAACGCCGGCGTGACGACCTGGACCCTGCAGGCCGGGCGCTGGCACTACGTCTGGAAACCCGCCATCAGCGGCCTCAACCGCCCGGGTGCGTACACCACGTGCGAGGGGTGGTACGACGTCCAAGGCAACACGGCCTGGTTCACCACCACCACCAAGTACGACGGCGGCGGTTGCGCGCCGCCCACGTGGTCGGCCCGCTGGACCGCCCAGGGCCGCACCCTCAGTTGGACTGCCGTGAGCGTCGCCGACTTCGCCTACGTCTGGGCCAGCAAACCCTGGCAGCGCATCAGCTGACAGCAGGTCGACTTCTCGAGGCGGTCCCTGTCGCCGACCAGATGACGTTCGCTCGCTCGACCCCGTTGACCGTGCTGGCTATCGGACAGGTGTTCGAGTGTCCGAAGCAGGCCGCTTGTGTCGAGAATCGATCGTTCATGAGACGCACCTGACAGCAGGCGTCGGCCTTGGTCGCTGTGCCGCGGCGGGATTTACCTGGCTGGGCGTTCGGTGAATGGGATGGGGAGCAGGTAGATGCCCTCGCCGCCGGCTGGCACAAATTGGGCGACGGGGTCGCCTTGCCAGCAACAAGTTCGGACTGGTTCTTGAGGACCATGTTCGTGCCGTAGTAGGCGATCGGGCCGAGCGGGTACGTCGCGCGGTCAGGCAACGGCGGCAATTGCTCGAGAGCTGAGCGGCAGATCGGCGACGCCCGACAGACATGATCAGGCCGGCCAAGGCCGGGAGATCGAGCCGACTCCGTCGGCGCGCATCCGGTCGGCGGACGGTCGCTGGGAAGACGGCGGCACCACGTGGCATCGCGTCAAGACATCACTTGCGTGTCCAGCGGAGCAGGATTCTTACGCTGCGTTCGCTTGGACTGTTCGATCAGCAGGCCGTTCGGCATGCGCCTCCACCGACGCCCGGCAGCATCAGTGAACTCCAAGATGAACACGGTGTCCCCCACCTCTCCGAGGAACTCTCCACCTGACACCTTCCGGCCCTCCTGTGGCGGAACGGTCGGCAGGCTCCGCACCACGGGCGGAGTGTCCTCGTAGTCCTGCCAGACCAGCACGTCGTAGACCAGCAGCGGGGATCCGTTGCGGACGACGACAAGGCGCTCGTTGCCGAGGAACAGGTCCACCCTGCCGTCCGCAGTTCTTACGCCTCTGGGCTCATTGCTCAACCACGCGGACACCAATGAGGCCTGTCCCCTGCGCTTGTTGGACTGCAGCCTGCGCTCGGCCTGGATCCCGAACCCCCAGCGCCACGACCACCGCTGCGAGCGTCCCGATGGCCGTCAGGACGTCCCAGAAAACTTCGACGCGGGCGACGGTTCGACCTACGGGCTCGACCTGAGCGCGGTCGTTACCTGCGGGCGTGAACACGCGGCCACAGGCCGCTGAGACGTCGCTGACTCTCCCACATGACGGCATGTCAGCGAACTCAGGCGTGGTCGCGGGTGCCCAGTTCGGTGTGGGCGAGGAGGTCCACCAACTGGCCGACCGTTCGCTGTCGCAGCAGAGCCTCTGGCAGGGGTTTGTCGACCTGGACTTCGTAGCGGTTACGGCGGCCGTTCTTGCCCTTGACCACGTATCCGGCTACCACCAGATCGGTGACGATGCCGAATGCCGCGCGGTCGGTGATGCCGAGCGTGGTCGCGATCTCCCGCAGCCGCACGCCCGGGTCGTGGGCGATGCACAGCAGCGCCCGCGCGTGGTTCGTCAGGAATCCCCAAGCCATGACACAGAGCATACTGGATGTCTAGATCTAGGAACTCTATTGCCAGTATTGGAGTTCTAGCGTAGGTTCAGTTGTGGAACTGGCTTACGGGTTAACGCAAGTCGCTCCACCACAGGAAGGCACACCATGCGCTGCACGCGCGTCGCTCTCTACGACATCAAGACCGGCACTTTCGACGAGGTAGTCAGCCAGGCGAAGTCTGGGATGGTTCCCTTGTTCAAGGACAGCAACGGCTTCGTGTCCTACGGAATTGCCCAGATCGACAAGGCCGCTTTCGTCTCGCTCAGCACCTGGGAGACCCGGGCGCAGGCTGACGCAGCCACCGCAAAGGCCGCGGACTGGGTGAAGGCCAACAGTCGGGATCGTTTCGCCCTGCGCGAGAACTACGTCGGTGACCTCGCCGTCGACACCGGCCATCGCGAGCCGGCGCCGATCACCCACTAGACCGTCCAGGTAGCGAGCCCCGCCGCGCATCGCGGCGGGGCTCGCCCCGTTCCGTCTGTCCGCCGCCAAGGCGCTGCGACGTGCTGACGTCGACGTCACCGTCATCGACCACACCAACCATCACCTGTTCCAGCCGCCGCTCTACCAGGTCGCGACCGGGATCCTGTCCGAGGGCGACCTCGCGCCGCCTATCCGGGACGTGCTGCGCCGGCAACGCAACGTCGAAGTGCTGGCCGGAGACGTCATCGCCGTCCGTGACAACGCGACAACCAGTCTCGAGACCCGCTTTCTCGAGCTCACCACCGAGGAGACGCCGTCATGACCGCACTGATACAGGCCGAGCTGATCAAGCATCTCGGCCTTCGTCTGACCTGGGTTTTGCTGGCCCTCGCGACGGTACTGGCAGCTGGCCTCACCACAGCGATCTCCATCGTGGCCGGTACCCATGGCTCCGCACCGCTCGGCCGAGACGACTTGCGGGGTCTGCTCGCGGTGCCAGGCCTCCTGGTTGCCGGGATCGTCTTCATTCTCGGAGTGCTGTCGTCGGCGAGTGAGTACCGGCACCACACGATCACCGGCTCGTTGCTTGTCACGCCCCACCGCGGTCGGTTCCTTGCCGGCAAGTACGCCGCGGCCGCGATAGCCGGCTCTGTCTTCGCCATCGTCGCGCTCGTCGCTTCGTGTGCCGGGACGGTGACGGTGGTGCTGACCAAGGACCTGCCGGTCGACCTGCTGACCGGCGACGCCGCCGTGACCGGGGTCGGGTACGAGTGCGTAGCGCCGTAGGGTCAGTCGGCGCACCCGCGGGCCGGCATTTGTTGTTCGGGTAGGTGGGCAGGACTTGGCGGTGCGGCGGTGTGACGCTGGCTGGAAGGGGTGGACCGCCGACCGACTGGGGCGCGGCACGGGGGTTCGCGGCACACGCTCGGACACCCGGAGGGGGCACGGGGCGACCAAGACGGCGTTGCCGCTCGGGGGACATCGAGCCCTCCGAAACGTGGGTTCTCACAGGCGCAGCACCGCAGGTAGGTAAGCGCTGCAAGTGACGCGATTCGACTCGGCGTGATTGAGGGGTGATCGACAGTGGGCGATACTCAGCCTCCGAGAGGTCTGCACTCGTGTGGAATGGTCCGGTGGACTTCCGACAGGCCGCGGCTCGCCCCCGATTCAGCGCTGGTTCCCTCGGCCTGGCGGGAGTAACGTCACAACCGCCCGGCGCACAGAGCTCCATATCGCAAGAGGGGGCATGGAATGCTTCGTCGCCTGCTGCTGATGGTCGGCCTGCTGATCGCGGGCTTGTTGTTCACCGGAGCGCCCGCGTTCGGCGCGCCACCGGTCACCGAGACCACTACCCACAAGAACCTCGTCGAGACCTTCGTCGACATTGTTCCCAACTCCAACTGCGTGGAAGAAGGACCGCTCTACACCATCACCACCACAACCAACCTGATAGAGCACACGACCACCTTCGATGACGGCCGCGTGCACGAAACCTTCACCCAGACCGGCACCTTCGTCGCGGTGCCGCTCGAGGACCCGACTCTGCCGAGCTACACCGGAAAGGTCACGATCTGGGGAGGCTTCAACGCCAACGGGGCGACCGTGAACGGAACGTTCACGTTCAACCTCCACGCCACCGGCTCGGACGGATCGACGATCAACACCCATCAAGTCGATCACTTCAATGTCCGACCCGACGGCACGGTCAACGAGTTCTTCCACTGCCACTAGGCCTACCGGGGGAACTCGCCCCGCCAGCTCCCGCGCCGGGCGCTGGCGGTGGACACAGCGAAGAAGATTACGACAGCAAGACGAGGCCAGCGCCGCGAGGTGACGGTTTATGTGTGGTGTCGTCGTACCTGAGGTACAGCGTCCGATTGGCCCGGCAGTAGAACGACACCGGCTATCCACCGGCGCAGGGCGATTGCACGTAGCCGCCCCAAAACACCACCCGGGGCGGCATGAACGTGTCCTGCGCCGCCCGCACCTTCGGGCCCCAGGCCTGGTTCAGACACCCGACCAGGTTGGTGTAGTAGGCCTGCAACGCCGCCCGGGTAGTCAGTGCAACCTGCGGCTCACGGCAGCCGACCGAGGCGTGGGGACCGTTGGAGTAGAACGCGTCGGCCGCGACGATCTGGGCACTGCCCTTCGTCGGGCGGGCGGGGCCAGGCGGTCCGGTCGGCTCAGGCGAGGGCGTGAGGTCGTCCACCCGGCTCGGGGTCGCCTGGCTGGCATCTGGTGCGGGCGATACCGTCGTCGCATCGCCCTCGCGAAGCGCCATTGCGGCGACTACCAAGAGCATGGCCACGGCACTGGCACCAGCAGGCCAGCTACCAGGCCGTTCTGCCGCCTCCTCGGCGGGCCACCGTGCTTGAGGTGCAGCCCTCACCGCCGCCGAACTCGGGCCCCCAGCCCACCTCCGGTCGCCGCGGACCGCCCCCGGGCATACCTGGCAGTGGTCGGCTGGGGTAGTACAGCGAACCGTCCGGCAGCACGCCAGTGGCGGCTGCGGCCCTGGCGAGACGCCCAAATCCTCGTTCGCCGCTGTTCATCTCATCCCCCGGGATACACCCGACGTGATCCCATCCAACAGGCTAACCAACCAATCGACAGTCCCCGCCTGCACACCGATGCCTGAGCAGCCGGCCCCGCCGAGGCCAGGAGCTCTGGGATAGACCGGAACGCCGGCTGCCGCAACTCAACGCCAGGAATAGCGCAAGGTTGAGATAACGCCTACTCCCAAACGATCAGATCGGACTCGCAGCAGAAGACGTTTCCGACAGTTGCAGGTACCGCGCCGTACGGCTGGGCAGACCACTGACCGACTGGCGCTCGCGAGACCATGCCGGGCGTGGTCATCGGTGCCGTCATCCGCCGGTCGGGCCAGCTCAATCCACCAGACGCGGTCCTGCATGCCCAGCCAGACACAGCCAACGATCGGCTACCCGCACCCAGGTCTGCGTCATCGGCATCCGGAACGACTCGGCACCACCCCCCGCGTCGACGTGATCGGTCACCACACATCGCAGTGTGGCAGCGTCGCCGACCACCACCACCTCGGTTCCGGTCAACGATTGAGCGTTCCAGGCCAACGATCCGCCCGTGTTCGACGACACGTATCGCTCGCGATCGAACTCCTCACTCAGATGCGAGGTCCAGTGGAAGTCCGGGTGCAGGAGTGACCGCAGCCGGTCGACTTCGTCGGAGTTCGCGAGCACGCCGAGCGGGTACCCGCGAGCTGAGCACTCCAGACCGGGTCATGGCAGCTGAACCTCTCGAACGCGACCTTGGCCAGGTCGAAGTTCGGCTCGCCCGTCACCGGGTCGATCGGTCCGGTCGCCGGGGCTGGGGGCGACTTCGGCACGATCTCGGCCTTGGGGCTGCCGTCGACCAGGCACTTCGCCTGCGTGACCATGCCGAGCAGCGGCGAGTTCGCGACCAGGTCGGAGTAGTCGACGCGCTACGCGACCCTCAGGTAGACGACGGTGGCTTTGGCGCTGCGCGCCGCGTCGAGCAGTTCCGCGGTGACTGCGACGACTCCACGTTCAGCGGCCTGGGCGGCGAAGACTCCGCCGAAAGCCCCGTCGGTACCGATGATGTCGTGCTGCAGGTGGACCGCGATGAACGCGGTGGATGACGGTGTGAGTTCCATGATGATCTCCGGTGGTGGGGTCGAGCTGGTCAGGCGGGCAGGGGCGGCGAGCCGATGGCCTGGGTGTGGGCTCGGCGGTGAACGGGTTGGAAAGAGAGGGCGCACACGCGAGTCGGGGGGTGCGTGTGCGCCCTCTCGTCTATTCGGGGGCTGGTCTGGGAGGCCGATCCGGAGCGGCAAGAGTTGTGGGGGCTGGCAGCAGGAGGAGCTTGCCGGTGGTGCTGCGGGACTGGAGCGCCTCGTGGGCTTCGGCCGCGTCAGCCAGTGGGTAGGTGGTGGTGATGGGTGGGGTGAGGGTGCCGGTTTTCAGGTGGTCGAACAGGAGGGCGGCTTGGCTGTGGAGGGAGGCGGGGGTGCTGACGAAGTGGCGGAGGGTGGGGCGGGTGATGGTCAGGGAGCCGATGGGGCCTAGGCGGGACAGATCGAAGGGTGGGACTGGGCCGCTGGATTGGCCGTAGAGGATGAGGGTGCCTCTCGGGGTCAGGGCGTGGAGGGAGTCTTCGAAGGTGGTCCGGCCGACGCTGTCGTAGACGGCTGCGGCTCGGCCGGCGACCGTGGACCGGAGGTCTTCGTAGGCGACTGCCTGGTCGGCACCGGCGGCCTGGGACAGGGCTGCCTTCTGCTGGGTGGAGACGGTGGTGATGACCTTTGCGCCAAGGGATTTGGCCAGTTGGGTGAGGAGCAGGCCGACACCACCGGCGCCCGCGTGGACGACGATCAGGTCGCCTGGCTGGACGGCATACGAGTCTTTGGTCAGGTACTGCGCGGTCAGCCCCTGCAGCAAGATCGCAGCGGCCTGCTGATGGCTGACCTCGGCCGGCAGCGGGATCACCTTCCAGGCCGGCGCCACCGCCTCGTCGGCGTACGACGCCTGGACACCTTGCCAGCAGACGCGTTGGCCGACCATCGGCGTGGAGACGTCCGGCGCGACCTCGGTGACCACGCCGCTGCCCTCGCCGCCGGGGACGTACGGGAACTCGCGCGGATAGGCGCCCGTACGCTCCTGGATGTCGAGGTAGTTGACGCCGGCCGCCACCACCGCGATCCGCACTTCGCCTGCTTGCAAAGGGATCGACGCCCGCTCGACCAGACGCAGGGTGTCCCGGTCGACCGCCTCGATCACCTTCACCGGTGGAACGCTTCGACGGCCTGCCGGACGCGTTCGGCCGCCGCGAAGCCTGCCAGGTCCGGTGAGTGGTCACCACGGATGGCCTGCGCGAACAGCGTCAGCCGGGTGGTTTCGGAGCCGGGCGCGCCGGTCAGCTCGACCGGACGCCAAGTATTGCCCTCGGCAACGAACAGGTCGCGCCAGGCGGTGAGCTTGTAGGACTGCTTGGTTCCGCGCAGGATCCACTCGTAGGTCTCCGGGCCGGCAGCCCCGACGATCCCGCTCAGCTGGACCGGGACTTTCCCTGCCTTCAGCAGCCCGTAAGCAGCTGTCTCGCTCGCCACGCTCCGGTGCTCCAACTCCGTGTGCACCGCGCGCAACGGGCCGATCAGCCGGTCGGTGAGATAGGCGAAGTGCGAGAACACCTCGCGCACGAACCCGCCCTGCGCCCGCTCGCCGACCCAGGTCGCCTCCGCCTGGAAGCCTCGCGGCCAGACCGGAAACGCCAACCTGATCTCGAGTCCGAGTACTTCGCCGACCTGGCCGTCGGCAATCGCCTGTTCGACGTACCGGGTCGACAGCCGATCGGACATCACGAAGTTCACCCCCGCCGCCTGCCCCGCCTTGGCTGCCGCCGCGAGCATCGCCGCCGCATCGGTGTCTGACACGGCCAGCGGTTTCTCACAGAACACCGCCTGACCGGCCTCGAACGCCGGCACTGCCAGCGCCGCGTGGGTCGCGGGTGGCGTCGCGAGGTAGACCGCGTCGACATCGTCGGCACCGATCACGTCAGCGATCGAAGTACTGAAGTTGACGCCCAGGTGTTCGGCCTGGAGTAAGGCGATGGTCTCCGGCGCGAGATCGACCGCGTGAGTGACGGTGAAATCCGGGTGGCCGAGCGCGTCGGCCAGCAAATGCCGCCCCATCGCGCCGAGGCCGACGATGCCGAGGCGGATCGGTGGTGTGGTCATGCCGATCAGTCTGTTGCGGCAAAGACCTTCCGGTCCATCTACTCTTTGTACATGAAACCGTTAAGCCATGACTTCATGGATGATCTGCGGAGACTCCGCGTACTCCGGGAGTTTCGCGAACGTGGCACGGTCACCGCGACCGCCGGGGCGTTGCACCTGACCCCGTCGGCGGTGTCCCAGCAACTCGCCGGTCTGTCCCACGACCTCGGGTTCGCGGTCACGCGCAAGGACGGCCGCCGGATCGCGCTGACGCCCCGCGGCGAGGCCCTGCTGGCCCACGCCGACGCGGTCTTCGCCCAGCTCGAGCACGCCCGCCACGACCTACAGACCTTCGATGAGACGCTCCGCGGCACCGTACGCATCGGCGCCTTCTCCACCGCCCTGGCAGGCCTGTTGCCGGCGACCTTGAGCAGCCTCGCCACCAAGCATCCCGACCTGGTCGTCACGGTCCGCCAGAGCGAGCCGCCACAACTGTTCGACGCGGTGGACGCCGGCCGCTTGGACGTCGCAATCGCGGTCGCCTTCGACGGCTCCCCGACCGTCGGCGACCCGCGCTACGACCGGGTCGAGTTGGGCGCCGACGTGCTGGACATCGCAGTACCAGCTGATCATCCACGTGCCGGAGACTCCGCGATCGACCTACGAGAGCTCGCCAAGGACCCATGGATCACTGGGTCTCCTGGCGGTTGCTGCGCCTCCATCACGGCCACCGCCTGCGCCGCGGCCGGGTTCACCCCGGACGTTCGCCACCAGGTCGACGACTGGCTGGCTGTGACACAACTGGTCGCGCTCGGCCAGGGAGTCACGCTCCTTCCCCGGCTGGCCCAGCAGACCCTCCCACCCGCCCTGACAGTTCACCCGGTCGCCGGGCAACAGCCGCGCCGGCATCTGTTCGCCGCAGTACAAGAAGGCGCCCAAGGCTCCCCACTCCTCAAGGCTGTACTGACCCAACTTGCAGCATCGCTCCGACCCATGTCGGCTGTGCAGACGAATTCGGACATCTGTGCGGACGACTTCGAACATTGACAGCCAGCTCAGCCGGCGAGTGAGCCCGCACCGGCCGGGCGCGGACCGGCATGTCCGACCTGCGGCTACCGGCCGACCGACTCCCGCGAGCTCGAGCTGCACCGCGACGGTCTCGCCACGATCTGGCTGACCCCTCGACCCCGACCACGCCGGGCGGATCGTCGAGCGGCGGCACTGCGAACGCTGCCAGCCGCACCGGGCGCGCATCGTCATGTGCGGGCTGTTCGACACGACCGTGATGCTTGGTGACGATCTGGTTGTCGCGGAACCCGCGCCGCTCCCCCGGCTGGCGGTGACCTGGCTCGCCCGCGAACGGCTGGCGACAGCACCGCGGCAACTGGTACTGCGGCGGCCACGCCGAGGCCGCCCGGTGAGTGACCCCGCGCCGCAGGGGCCAACGGACAGCGAGGCCGACACCATCGATCCCACCCTGGGTGAGCAACGCATGGTGGCCGACCCACGGATCTCCGCCGGACTCACCGAGCCGACAGACCAGCAACCTGGCGTCTAGGCCTCACCGTTGCGAACCTCTAACGGGTGCCACCGGCACAACCCCGCCTCAATAGCAGCCCCCGATCGGGATCCCGTCCAACGTGGCGGCTGGTCACCAGCGGCAAACCTCGAGAGACGTCGGTACGGTCTGAGAATGGATTTCACTGCTCTTCATCGGCTGCTCGGTCGGCAGCCGGGGCCGCTGACCGCCGACTGCTCGATGACGCCATCGCAGAGGGGCTTGGAGAAACCGACGACTTGGACTGGAAGAAGGAACCACGCCCTCGAAGGGGCTTCCCAATACAGACTTCCCCAAGGACGTCGCGGCGATGGCGAACAGGGGTGGCGGTGTCATCGTCTACGGCATCACCGAGAACCAGAAAGCCGCCACCGGCCACCACGACATCGGTGAGGTGGACGAGGCGTACGAGCGGACGCTTCGAAGTGCGGCCGTCACCGCGATCAGCCCACCGGTCTTCGGGCTGGGCGTTCACCGGCTCGGGGACCCGGATCAGCGGGCGCTCGCCGTCGTGGTCCCCGCCAGCGTGGACGGACCTCACCTGATCTATCGAGATGACCGCTTCGGCGCGCCGGTCCGGAATGATGCTGACACGGTGTGGATGCGGGAGCGGCAGATCGAGGCGATGTATCGGGCGAGGTTCGAGGAGCAGCGGAACACTCATGAGGCCCTCGACTCGCTCTACCGCGAGCTCGCCGCAGGCCGACCCATCGCTGAGCGCGCCTGGATGATCGGCGTAGCCCGGCCACGCATACTCGCTGCCGACCGTCGACGACTGACCCATGGCGACGCCACCTCGATTCTGCAGGCGGCCCGCGGTGCTGCCATCACCTACTACAAAGATCCGAACCATCCTGTCCCGCTCGACGACCTCGATACACACAACCCTCGCCCAGGTCTGCGCCGCTGGGTCAGTCGTTCGACGGTTGACACAGATCGCGGCAGATCGAAGGAGATCTGGGCCAGCGTGCACGGCGATGGCTCCGTGTCTCTAGCTGCGGCGATCGGCGGCCACCCCATCACGCGCGACGAATTCGCACCGGGAAGTCGGCTGCGCTCCGACCGCATGGAGCGATTCACAGCGTCGCTGATGGCGCTCCTTAGCACCTCGGCCGAGCACCACGGCACGCGCGACTACGAGGTGAAGATAGGAGTCGAGTGGACGGGTGACGAGCCGCTCATCATCGAAACGGTCGACGGCAACGGGTACCCGTACGACGAAGGTTCGATACCTCTGCCTCGCTACGCCCCGGTGATGGCCAGTGTCCGGACTGACATCGGCGAGTCCGATTTCCTCGATCAGGTCCGAGACCTTGCGACCGACGTGGTCAACCAAGGCGGTGTCCAGAACCTCCAGGCGATCAAGGCCCGTGAGTGATTCCAGCTCGAAGAACCTCAGCAGCAGCGCGAACCCGAATCGGGTCGGGCCGAACTTGTTCCCCACTAGTCGCCAGTCCTCGTCGACCAGAGTCCACGAACCCACGAGATCCTCGGTCGACCACTCGGCGCGCACGATGATGAACCGTTGGGACCCAAGGCACCGACACGCCAGAGACGGTCAGCTACTTGTCACTTCGTGACAGCCTCGGGAGTTCTGGGCCGTGGAGGCCTGGACGCGGCCCGCGCCCGCGGAACCCGTCTCGGTCGGCCACCGGCGATGACCACCGAGCAGATCCAGCACGCCCGCGATCTGCTCGGCAAACCCGACAACACGGTGTCCTCGATCGCGCGGCTGCTCGGCGTCAGCCGCGCCACCATCTACAAGTACGTCCCCGAGCTGAGCTCACCCGCGCTGACTGCCGCCGCAGCTCCCCTCGAGCTACCGGCGGCCGCGCACGCTAGCGGTACGACGGGCGACCCGCCGCCGACACCGGCGCCGGGTTGTAGCCCGGCCTACTCGGTGAACTTCTCGTGCGCGGCCATCGCCGCGCCGACGATGCCGGCGTTGTTGAGCAGCTGAGCCGGCTTCACCGGGGTGGAGATCTCGAGCAGCGGCACCCACTTGTCGGCGTACTTGCTGACCCCGCCGCCGACCACGAACAGGTCGGGGGTGAACAGGTTCTCCACGTGCCGAAGGTATCGCTGCACCCGCTTGGCCCACTGTTTGTACGACAGGCCCTCGTTGTCCTTCGCCGCCGAGGAGGCCTTCTTCTCCGCGTCGTACCCGTCCAGCTCGAGGTGACCGAGCTCGGTGTTGGGCACGAGCTGGCCGTCGAGCAGCTGCGCGCTGCCGATACCGGTGCCGAAGGTGAGCAGGATGACCACGCCGTCGACGCCCTTGGCCGCGCCGAACCGGGCCTCGGCGATACCGGCCGCGTCGGCATCGTTGAGCACGGTCACGTCGCAGTGGGTGATGTCGGTGAAGACCTTCTCGACGTCGGTCCCGATCCAGCTCTTGTCGACGTTCGCGGCGGTCTTGGCCACCCCGTTCTTGATCACGGCCGGGAATGTCGCACCCAGCTCACCGGTCCACTCGACCTCCTTGACCAGCCGGGCCACGACCTCGGCGACGGGCTCCGGAGTGGACGGGTTGGGCGTCAGGTACTTCACCCGCTCCGCGGCCAGGTCGCCCGTCTCCAGGTCGACGATGGCGCCCTTGATCCCGCTGCCGCCGATGTCGACCCCGAAAGCGGTCGACGTCCTCATCCTGGGCACCTGATCTCTCCCCTCGCCCCCAGTTGCCGCACCGGGTCAGCGTCCTCGCCAGGCGTCGAGCAGATCGGCACGGCTGGCCACCGACGCGTATCGACCACATATACTCGCCAGCCTGCCACGCGCCTCGGACGCCGTCAGCGATGCTGGAGGAATCACTCTAGTCCGGCGCCTCCGCGCTCTGGTACAACAAGCAGCGATTCGCTGGTCATCCGTCTGCGGCCTACAGCGGCCCGGCTGTTCCGCCGCCACCGCCCTGGCGGAACTGGCCTATAAGACGATCACCGGCTAACACGCCTGCTTCGCCGGTCGCCGAAGCAGAACACCCTGCTCCGGCGACAGGGCGGGCTCCTCCAGGGAACGAGCCGTAGAGCAGTTTCGAACGGTTTTCCGAACATCGACGTCTCAGGAGAGCCCTCGTCCGATCCGGAGCCCCACCTCTGCAGCCGGTGGCCGACAGCGGCCGCAGAAGGCTGTGGCCGGCGTCCCACCGAGCAGACCTTCAACCGGCCGACGTGGAGCAAGTGCGTGACGTGCAGTAGGAACCACCAGCGGCCTCATGCGCGATGTCGTGGTGATGGGAGATGATGCGCAGGTGCGCAGCTACCTGGCCAACCTTCCGAGGTGGGCCCTCGCCTTGGCTACCGGCCTCCCCTTCGGGATCGCGATTGCGGTCACCCTCAAAATCGCCGGGCCGGAGGGTTGGACCGCCGCTGC
This sequence comes from Kribbella sp. VKM Ac-2568, assembly GCF_004345365.1. Classification (GTDB taxonomy): domain Bacteria; phylum Actinomycetota; class Actinomycetes; order Propionibacteriales; family Kribbellaceae; genus Kribbella; species Kribbella orskensis. Next base: position 310,416 of record NZ_SLVF01000010.1, on the reverse strand, counting down.
TGTCGGAGGACTCATCGGCGCGGTGGCATTCGGCCTCCCAGTGGCTTTCGCGATCGACATGCGGCGACGTATGGTGCGCGCGGCCATCGGCGACCTGCCGGCGGACAAGTCGAAGGCAGCCCGACGCGCGGTCGATCGCGGCCCGATCCCGGCCGATCCAGAAACCCGGGCGGCGGCTCTACGCCTCGCCGCCGAGCAGCTGCACCGCTTCCGCCGCGTACACAAACTGACCGTTGCCCTGGGCGTGCTCCTGTTGATCTCCGGCGTGGGCCAAGTCGTGACGACCTCGGCCTGGCATAGCTCGAACATCCTGTTCGCCCTCGTCTGGTTGTGGGGCCTGTGGTACTGGCCCAAGCGCCTTCATCGACGAATCGAGTTGCTGTCCGAGGCAACGAACGAGCCCTGAATCGTCGGATCAGCAGCGGTCAGCGGGCAGGATCGGTAAGGATCCCGAACCACGCGTCGAGCATCGCGTCATCGCTGAGTAGGCGCGGACGATCAGTCACGCGCCTGTCGGTGTGCGCTTCCCTCGGCGTATGGGGAATCCCTTTGCCGGGCTTCCTGGTGTGGCTCGAGACTGAGGTCATGCTTGGATTCGTCAGGACCGACAACGAGGCCCTCGTCTCCTGCTTAGGCGACCCGCAGCGCGCGGTTGCGGCCTACCACGAACTGCTGCGGCGCGGCCAGGGCGAGCTGAGCGCCATCCGCTCCGGCCTGTACCACGCGAATCCGGCAGTCCGCGAGGGTGAAATCTAGTTGGCAGCCTCGAAGGCATTCCTGATGTCGGCCGGGACTCGTCCGCGGTCGTTGACCTCGTAGCCGTTGGCGCGAGCCCACGCCTTCACGGTGCGAGCATCAGCGCCGATAGTCGAGCGGGTGACCTTCTTGGCTCGCCTGTTCCGGATCGGCCGCGCCGCTTCGATGTAGACAGCCAGCGCCTTGCGGAGTGCTGCGGCGTTCTTGGTGCCGAGGTCGATCTCGTAGGAGCTGCCGTGGAGCGCGAAGGTCACGGTCTCTCCCTTGCCGGCAGGGAGATCGCGGCCGTCGAGGTCGTCTGTGAGCAGGATTTCCACTCTCTGGGCCACTGGTCGCCTCTCTCTTTGTTAGCGTGCCGGCAGTGCACAGCATGGTGCACTACCGCGGCGAGGATGCGGATCGACACAACCCCGCAGCCTGCAGTTGACCGGAGGCGACGTCGTCCGCTCAGAGGGAGTGCGACGTCATTGACGCGTTCCCATAGTCAGAGCTCGTCGACAATTGCTTGGTCGACCCACCGAGCCAGCAAGCTGAACGCCGCTAGCTGCTCAAGAGCGAGTTGCTCCTCTCCTCCGCCGCTCGGTTGCGGTGTGTGCATGCCGGGGTTTCGGATCGCGGTGTAGAGGCCCTCCGCGAACGCCAGTGCGCCGCGGCGGAGGTTCTGGTAGGTCTTGTTGCCGTCGTCATCCGCCAGCCGGAGCCGAGCCGCTCCTCTCTTCGGCGAGTCCAACGTGAACGCCTGATTGAAGAGTTCCGTCTCGGACACGTCCATCCGGCCCAACTTGGCCTGTGTCTCTGCGTTGACGCGGATCGCGGCCTGCATGACGGCCTGATGGAAGTGGCCGGTGTTCCACTAGGACCTTCAGCTCCCATCCAGCGGTGGCGCCATCAGCGCCAGCAGGTCGTCGGTGGCCTGATTGCGGGGGTCCAGCCAGTCGTCCCAGTGCGCCTTGGCGATCGCCATCGGCATCCGATCGTGGATCCGGCCGACCTCATCGGTCGCGGTGATGGCGATGATCGTGTACGTCGGCACCCACGCGTCCGGGTCGTCGTCGGGCTTGGACTTGTCCCGCCAGAACTCGTAGAGACCGGCGAGCGCCAGGCTCTCCCCGCCGGCTGGGCGCAGCGCGAACGGCTGCTTCAGCGGCTTGCCGCTGCTCTCGCTGATCTGCTCGGTCTCCAGCCACTCATAGAACGCGTCGACCGGGATCAGTGCCCGCCGGGACTTGAACGCCGCCCGGAACGACGGCTTGTCGTGAACCGTCTCCGCGCGAGCGTTGACCAGCCTCGACCCGATCCTCAGGTCCTTCGCCCAGAACGGGACCAGCCCTCACCGGAAGCTGCGAAGCTGCCGAACTGGATCCTCATCGTCCGGAGCGTCTTTCAGCGCCCGCGCGATGACGACCGGCGCCTGCTTCGTCGGCGCGACGTTGTAGTCGGGCCCGCGGAGCTCGTCCGCGTTCTGCTCGTCGACCACGAACTGCTCGAGCAGGTTCGCCCGGCTGGCTGCTGATGCGTAGCGTCCACACATGCAGCCCAGGCTGCCACGACGCGGCGACACCTCAGCTCACTCGTCGGGTCGGGATCACAAGCTAGGGACGATGTTCGTGTATCACCGGTAGGCCGGCGAGGGCGGCGACGAACAGGACCAGGCCGACGACGACAACAATCACATGCGGCAGAGCGACCTGCCACATTACCTTCTGTGGCCGCGCGGACGGGTCCTCTCTCGGCGGCCGGCGCTGTGACAGGATCCTGCGCGGCCGACGGAGCAGGTTGCGGATTTCGGGCGCCGTCCGCCGCCACGGCTGGCGGTGCCGCCAGTCGAAGGGGTGCGGATCGGGTGGCGGCCGACGTACTTCTTGTCGTACCGGGGATCGTCGGCACCCCGGTGACCCTTGTAGCTCCAGTACCAGTCGATGCGCGGCGCCGACATCTCCCCGAACTCCGGCATCGGCACCTTGTTGAGGTAGTAGGCGGCCACCTCGATGTCCCGCATCCGCGAGTAGTAGGCCATCTGGAACTCCTTGTTCAGCGCGTCGATCATCCAGAACGCAGCTGCGCTGAATGCCGCCAGCCCGAACAGCGCGTAGTGCGACTTCTCGAAGCCCAGCCCCAGGAGGGCCAGTGAGAGGGTGACCGACCAGCCCTTCACGGTCACCAGCCGCCGGTCGTAGTCGGTGACCACGTCGAGGATGGCGTAGTACTCGATGCCCAGGTCCTTCCGCAGCTTGTCCTCCCTGCTATCCGCGCTGACAGGACTGGACGCACCCGAATCCGGCTCAGTCACGCCGCCCACCCCCTTTGGCCGGTATATAGGAATACCGTCCGCGCTACGCCGGGTCCGGTCAATGAGCGCGTCCAGTCATGTGGCAGCGGGTGCTGCGAGGGTCGGCACGTCGTCAGGAGTCAGATCTGGACGGTGCCGGGCGTATCGCAGCCCATGCCGCCATTGCCCAGCCTGCATCGCGGCATCGGCCAGCACGTCGATCACGACCAGCGGTTCCACCTTGGTGAGCGGCTTGCGCGCATCGCGGCCGCCCCACCGCTGCGAGCTGATCCCGTCCGGCCACGGATGGCCGTGACGCGCCGGTTTCAGTACAGCACCGAGCTCGGCCGACTGCGCCGCCGTGAGCACTACCGTGCGGCCGACGATGACGAGCTCGCCATCGTCTGTGTAGCAGCCGGCGATCACAACCTCCGGGTGACGAAGCGGGCCGAGAACGCCGCCGACGCGTCCACGGTTTCGCGGTGCTTGACTTTTCATTGGGGCCCTAGAGGTGTCGCGGACTGTCGCATTGCGGCTGGTCGGCAGTCTGTGCGCGACACCCACATGGAGATGCGGACCTGGCCGCTGGTGGGATGCCTAGGTTGGACGCGCCGGGACATAAGCCGTGCGAAACCGGTGGGCGGCGGCGGTGCGCGGGAACGGTCGTTATCGCCGTCCGTACACGTGGCGCAGGACCGCGGCTGGTGAGCACACCTGGATAGACGTCGTTTCGACTCTCGTTGCCGCTCACACAAGTCGGGCCCCGTTAACGCCCGCCGCCTCCGGTGCGGCCACCAGGGCAGGTCACGCATTTCCGCATCTGAGCCGTTCCGGCCTCTATAGTGGCGCATCCGTCGTTGAAAAGGTGGGGACAAATGGTGTGTTCAGTGCGCCGCTTTCGATGCTTGCCGCAGCTTGCCGGTCTCGTTGCGGTTATCGCGGCGACGGTGATGCAGATGCCGCCTCCGGCCGCGGCGGCGGAGCAGCTAAGCACCCTGGATGGGACGGTCGGCTGTACCTGGGTGATCAACGAGCTCCCGCTACCGGCCGGGTGGAGCGCCGGGTACGTGTACAACAGCGACCGCCACGACTCGTTTGCCGGCTACGGCGTCGATGTGGACGGCAGGACGCGCCCGTTGGTGTGGCACGACGGCGATGTGACCGTGCTCGCCGCTCCGGGCGGCGTGGGCGCGGTCGCGCAGGACGTGAACAGCCACGGCGACGTGGTCGGCGCCACCCAAGATGTGGACACCCCGACACACGGAGTCCTCTGGCGCGGTGGCCAGGTCATCGACCTCCCGTTGCTGCCTGGCGGCGGCTTCGCCGTGCCGACGGCGATCAACGACGCCGGCCTGATCGTCGGCTACGCGGCAGGCGGGGAGACCAGCCACGCCGTCGCCTGGTCCGCGAACTCCCCGCAGTCGATCCAGGATCTCGGCGTGATGGCAGGCTCGGCCTACCTCACCGACGTCACGCAGCAGGGCGCCGTCGTGGGGTGGACCGAGACGGCCGGCGAAGAGTTCAGGCAGCAGGCCATCGCGGGCACGGTCCGCGAAGGGCTGACGACGCTGCCCGGCCCCGTGCCCGGCACCAACTCGGTCGCACGCGCCGCCGCAGGTCCCTACATCGTCGGTTCTGCCGTACTGACCGGCGGATCCGAGGACCTGGGGAGCGCGGTCGTGTGGGCACCGACCGGGCCACGTGCCCTGCCGGGGACCCAGCCCAACGCGGTGAACGACCACGGAACGGTGGTGGGGTTCGACGCCGACCTCGGTGCGGTGATCTGGGTCGGTGACCACGAGCAACCGCTCCCCGCGCTCGCCGCCGGCTACCCCTTCTCCACGTCTGCCACGGTGGCCACCAACAACAACACCGCCGCGGGCATCAGCGCAGACGCACAGGGCCATTCCCGTCCCGTGACATGGTCCTGCACATCGTGATCACCCACACGACCCGTCGATATAGCTCGACAATGGGCTCGTCCAGGCCTGGGTGGCGCCGAGCCGTTCCGCGGCCCGGGCGACGGTGAGGCGTGCCGCGCACCGGCGCGCCAACTCGTGAGCGTCGCGCGGCGAACTCGGCCGCGGCCTCCCCTCCCCGGCTCCGTCCCCGGTCGCCATTGCGCCCAAGGCCTCGACGGCGTCGAGACCGCCGGCGGCGATCGAGAGCGTGGTGGTGGGCTTCCTCGGCCACCGCTTTTCGCCGCCGCCTACGGCACCGCTCGGGACTGCCACCGCGTTTACTCAGGAGACCAGCCAGCAGCCCGGGCGAACTGTCGCGGCGGAGCATCCTGGTCGCCGATCGAAGGCGAGCTTCAACTCCACCAGGCCCCACGAGGCCTAGACCAGGCTCTGCCGTCAGCCCACCACCACACGTCCACGACACCTGTCGCGCACCGCAACAGCCAGACCGCCCTTGACCTCGGACGACGTGTTCTCGCGGAGCCGCGCGAACACTGTCCACCCCAACAGAATTCACCTTCAGCCACTCGCGCCGGCCCCCGACGTACCGGGAGCTTGTGCCCTTCACTACCAGGCCCTCGACGCCCAGCGCCGCTGGGAGTACGTCGAACCACTCCTTGGCGTCCTCGAGGTCAGCTGTTACCTGCGAGACCTGTAGCGGTAGCGTCCAAACTGCGGTCAACTGCTCAAGACGCCGCCGGTGAACCGTCCACCGCTGGGTGCGTAGGTCGACGCCGCCGATCGCCAGTAAGTCGAACGCGACGTAGGAGGCCGGCACGGTGGTGACCAGGTTGCGCTCTTTGGCCGGTGAGGTGACGAGGCGCCGCTGCAGGGCGTCGAAGCTGAGCCGGCCGTCCGCGCCGAGGATGACGAGTTGGCCGTCTAGCACGCAGCCGTCCGGCAGTTGCCGCGCGGCTGCGGCGGCGATGTCGGGGAAGCGACCAGTGAGGTCTTTGCGTTGCCGCGACCAGATCCGTGCCTGTTCTCCGCGGTGGATGATGCTGGCCCGACTAGTTGACTGAACTCTTCTGCGCGCCACTTGGCGTTGTCGGTGGCAATGGCATTCCGGCGTTGGTCGTACCCGTCTGGCTGGGCGCCCCGTCGCGGTCGTCGAGTTTGGATGGCCTATCCGAGCCGGACCGGCAGGTGGACACTGAGTGGATGGGGGCAGTGCAAGCACGGCCGAGTCCTCGGCTCGTTGGCCGAGGGGTCGAGGAGCGACTTCTCGCGGATGCCTTGAAGGCGACCGCGGGTGGTCGCCCGTGTGCAGTGATGGTGCACGGCGAGGCAGGCGCAGGGAAGACACGACTGGTCCGGGAAGTCTGCGACGCTTTCGGTGCCGAGATCCAGGTGCTGTGGGGAACCTGCGTGCACTTCGGTGAGGCGTCCGTTCCGTTCGCGCCGGTGACCGGTGCGCTCCAGTCCTGGCTGGCACAGGCGGACGCTCAGGAGCGCGCCGAGGTTCTGGCCGGGGCCGACGAGCTGGGCACGGTGCTGCCCGCACTCGGCGACGCCTCGCCGGGCGAACCGGGACGGCTGCTGCCGTTGATCGACCTGGTGGTCAACCGCATCGCCGACCGGCGTCCGACCGTGGTGGTGATCGACGATCTGCAGTGGGCGGACCGCACTTCGCTGGACGTTCTGGCCTATCTGATCACCGGGTTCCGCGACCAGCACCTGGCGCTGCTGGCGACGTGTCGCGAGGAGCACCGTGGCGAGGGCCATCCGCTGCACGGCTGGCTCGCCGACATGCGCCGGATGCCGCTGTTCAGCGAGATCCACCTGGACCGACTCGACCTGGCAGCAACCGAGACCCAGATCCAGGACATGCTCGGCCGTGCTCTGGACATCGACCTCGCAGCCCAGATCTACGAGCGCTCGGCCGGTAACCCCTACCTCACCGAACTCCTGGTCGGTGGCCTGTCCGGGGACGAGCCAAGACTCCAGGCCACTGCACCCGCGGCGCTCCGCGACGCGCTGCTGGCCAGCTGGCACGGTCTGTCCGCGGCCGCGCGCCAGGCGACCCGGGTACTCGCGGTCGGCGGCCGCCCGACCGACCTCGCGGTGCTTGCCGGCGTGGCCGCCGAACACGGCGTCGAACCCGGCTTACTCTCCGGCTGCCTGACCGAGGCCCAGGACCACGGCGTCGTACGACCCGACGGTGACGGCCGGCCCTGGTTCCGCCACCCGCTTCTCGCCGAGGTCCTGTACGACGGCATGCCACCCGGCGAGAGGGTAAAGGTGCACGCGACCTACGTGCGCGTGCTCGAGGGCATGCCGGGTGGGCAAGACGGTCGCGTGGCGGCCGACCTGGCAGTCCACAACCATCACGCCGGGAGAGTCGACGATTCCTACCGGTGGTCGCTTACCGCTGCGGGCCACGCAGCCGAGCTGTGTGCCACATCCGAGGAGGCCATCCACCTGGAGCGTGCCTGCTCGTTGTGGGACCAGATCTCGCCGGACGTCCGAGGCTCACGAGTTGGACATGTCGATTTGCTCCGCCGGGCGAGCCGCGTCTGCGGACGAGCCGGCCGACTCGACTCTGCTGTCAACTTGGTGAGAGAGGCGTTGGGCGTGGTCGACCGGGATTCCGAGCCGCTCCTGACCAGCACCTTGTTGCTCGCGTGGTGCGAGGCGACATATCGCGGCTCGGCGCCCATGAAGGCGGGTGTCGACGAGCTCGTCGAGGCGGTTCAGCTGACCCAGGCCTACCCCGACAACCCCGAGCGTGCCTTGGCGTTGGCGGGGTTGGCCTTTGCCGAGCGCTGGGACAAGTCGTACGACAGCGCGGCGGCACACGCAGAGGAAGCCGTGCAGGCCGCACGGAGATCCGGGTCGGAACTGGCGCTGGCAGCCGCCCTCAGCACGCGCGCTTTCGTACATCTTCACGACGTCGCGTCGAACCCACTGGCGGACACGGAAGAGGCCGTGCGGCTTGCTCGGTCGTGCGGTTCCACGGACTGGCTGGAGGAGGCAGCGATCTGGCAGGTCAGGTGCTTGAAACATCTCGGCCGGGTCAACGAGGCCACTGCGGTGGCTCAAGAGGCGTTCCAAGAGGTGCTCGCGGCGGGGTCGGAGTGGGCGTATTTCCTCGCCTCACACGCCGCGGAAGGGCTCCTGTGGCAGGGGCGTTGGAACGATTGTCGCGAGCTGCTTCGGACGGCGCTGGCAGCGCGCTGCGGAGGCATCGCAGGAGCATCGGTTCGACTAACGGCGGCACAGCTGGCCGCCCGGTCCGGGCGCATTGCAGAGGCCAAGCTGCACCTGGACCGGGCTCTGAACCTGATCTCCGAGGACTTCGCCGGACTCCGCGGAGACCTGACCCTCGCCGGCGCAGAAGTCTTCCTGGCGTCCGGTGAACCGCAGAAGGCGCTGCGGTGGCTCAAACGCCGGATCGTCGTGCCGAACGCAGCGAGACCCCACTACAGCGAGGACATCCTCGTGGAATTCGCGCACGCCGCCGCGGAGACCGCCCGGGCCGCCCGAGACGCCGGCGATGCGGACGGTGTCGCACAGGCGGTCGCCACGCTTGACGACCTGATCGCCAAGTGGCCAGCGGAATCGTTCACGGCGGAGCGGCCGGATGCCGTGGATGTGGCGATGTTCAAGGCACTGTTCGATGCCGAGGTGGCGCGCTGCAGGGGCCAGACGGGTCAGGCGGACCTGTGGCGGCATGCGATCGAGGCTTGTCATACGGCTGGTGTGCCTTGGGAGGAAGCGGTCTCGCGCCTGCGCCGGGCGGAGGCCATGCTGGCTGCCGGATCTCGCGGATCAGCTGTGAGTGATCTGTTGCGGCAGGCTCACCTGACTGCTGTCGAGCTCGGCGCGCAGCCGTTGCAGGAGGAGGTCGAGTCGCTCGCACGGATGGCCCGCGTCTCGCTTCGTGAACCCGTCTCGATGCCGAGTATGCCTGAAGGTCCGACAGCGCTAGGCGGCCTCACCCCGCGCGAACGGGAGATCCTGGCCTTCCTGGTGGCCGGACGATCGAACGGTGAGATCGCGAAGGCACTCGTCATCAGCTACACGACTGTCAGCGTCCATGTCTCCAACATCCTGCGAAAGACCGGTACGTCGAGTCGGGTGGAAGCGGCAGCACTTGCCGAGCGGCTGGGCAGCCAGCGCGTCGACTGACAGGGACGGGAGAACGGGTCCCAGCCAACCGGCGCGCCGGCCCACCTCTAGCGGCGTGCGGGTGCCGACTTCTCTCGCAGAGAAACCCGAAGGCCGGGGCTAACCGGCCAGTGCGTGGCGGCGCCGGTACAGCCACATGCCGGAAAAGGCGACGGCCGCACCACCGAGTGCGGAGGCACCAGCCTGCAGAGCCTCGACCCCGCTGTCGTCCGACCGGCTCTGGCCCACCGTCGCCGCCTGCACAGGCGCGACTTCGTACTTCGGGTCGTAGTTCGGGTAGTTGTACTCCGGGCTCTTGCCCTCGGATGCCGGGTAGCCGGTCCCTTCGTCCGGCCACTCGGGAGGCGCGGGCACGCTTTGAGACGCGGACGCGGCTTCAGGGTCTTTCCCCATGGCCGACGCTTCGGTCGTGGTGAGGACCACGGCGCCCATCGCGACTGCCGACAGTGCGAGGGCGGAATACCTGCGGTTCATGATTCCTCCGTGAGGTCGACGCGGCGGGATCGCCGCTCTCTTTCACGGTCGGCTCACATGCCCGCAGCCACATCCAGCGCACTCCCTCAGAAATGGCGCAGAACCTCTTAGATCTCGGACCACAAGGACCGTCATCGGTCAGAGCCTGGCGGCACTCGCCCGGCGCGCAACATGGCAGCGCGGCTGCCGGGAACCCTTGTGCTGGATGAGGCTGCAAATTGCCTGGTCGTCGATAAGGCTGGACGTCACATCGATGTTGCCTGGCCACCAGGATGGTCCGTAGCCCTCCGCGATGGCTCGATCGCGCTGGTCGACGCTACTGGACAGACGTTTGCCAAATTGGGTGATTCGGTGTCACTGGGTGGCGGTTATGTCCTGGCATCGGTCGCACACGCGACATCGTGCCTCGGCACTGAGAAGGTCTGGGCAGTCGCCGCGGCCCCTGATACCGGCTCTGTAGTTGGGAGCTGATCACCGGTTGAGCTCGTCCAGCCGGGCCACCATGCGGTGGCTGCCGCTTCCGCGGGCGCGGCTACACCGGCTCCGCCGCGGGACGGCCCGCGCGGTAGCCAACCCTGGTGCTTGCGCTGCAACGCCCATTCTCATCCGGCGAGCCCGCTAGCTCGTTCACTATTCGGCGTCCTGGCTGACGGCCAAATAGTCTGCCCAGCTGTCTTGTGCGTACTGCGCCCAGGCGTATGCGGTTCTCGGAGAGATCCCGAACAGGTCGCTGATCACGATCGGCGGGAGGTCGGCCACCGCTTCGATCCGCGCGGTGTTGCGCGCAGCGATCACCGCGAGACCGTGCCGCTTCATCAGGACCTGGACCCGTCCCGCGCTGAGCGGCCGGGTGGGAGGTAGTCCGGGTAGCAGGAAGCGAGGGCCGTCATTGTGCGGTTGCCGGAGCATGGAGATGAATGCCACTCGCGCGATCTGTCGATCGATCAGCCTGGCCAGCTTGGGTGGAAGCAATACGGGATTGCGGTCGATCGACAGGTAAGCACTCCCCTGGTCGCGGTGGAAACGGTCGGTGGTCGGTTCGACGAGGCGGGTGACAGGTAGGGCGTAGAGCCCGATCAGTGCGCCCGTGATCCGTACTTCGAGTGGCAGGTCCTCGTCGTTGAGGCACCGTTTCAGTTGCTCGTGGTGTTCCCGTTCCCCGAGGAACCGGGCGGGCAGGCCCGATCGTCTTGTGGGGATGGTGATCTGGCCGGTGAGGTGTCGGGCGGTGGTCCAGCGGATGAAGGAGCCGATCGAGCGGTGCAGTGTGGGGTGGGTGGTGAGCCAGAGATCGAGGTCCTCCTGGCCCACGGCGGCCAGGTCGAGCTGGTTCTCGTCGAGCCAGGTCAGGAACTTGATGGCGATGCGGATGTCGGCGCGGTCATGCGTGCAGGCGCGGGTTGTGTATCGGCCGCGGGCGGCGCGGCGTCGAGCGTCGCGAACGATGCTCCACTCGGCGAAGGGGGCGATGAATTGCTTCTGGCGCGGCGGCAGCTGCTTGAGGATGTTGTCGAGCCAGAGTTCCAGGCGGGCCAGGTTCTCCTGGCGCTGCGGCAGGATGCCGGTGGCAACAAGTATTTCCCTGACATGGCGAGTCGTTAGATCTTGGGGCAGTACGTCCAGCGACGCGTGAGAGATCTCGGTGCGCTGGGAGACGAGCTGGGCCAGGACTCTCGGGCCGGCACATTTCTGCAGCCACCTCAGCACGGTCACCGGAGGGTGTAGCGCTATAAGCCCGTCCGCAAGGGGTCGTAGTGCCGGGGCGATGCCGCCTTTCTCGTCGTGGCTCAGCAGGTCCCGGACGCGGTCCCCGACGACGCAGCGGGTGCATGCTCCGTCCGCATAGATGTCGCCGGGGAAGCCACAGCGGTTGCAGACGAAGGCGATGTCCGTGCCGCTGCAGGGTCCGCACAGATCGCGGTTCTCGTCGGTGCGGCCGACGAGGACCTGGGAGGCGTGGCAGCGTGTGCAGGGCCGCGGGTTGCGCTTGCGCCGTGCGTAGCAGGCATCGCAGACCGGGCCGATCGGCCAGTTGGCTCGCACTTGCTGCTCGCGACCGCAGTCACTGCACCGCCGGCGCGGCCGCGGCTGACACGTCCGGCATTGGAAGGCGCCTCCTCGTTCGCTCACGTGGTGGCCGGGCCGATGCCGGCCACACACGGGTGCATTCACCGATAGGTCCCCAGTAGCAATTGGCGCAGAGGTCAGGTTGTCCCTCGGTCGCGCGGGCTCTGATCGGGCGGACCTCGCCGCAGCGACCGCAAAGACGAGTGGGCCCCGTGTAGCAGCCTTGGCAGACCGGTCCCTCGCCGGTGTTGGCGTGTGCGGGACGCTGGTTCCCGCAACGGACGCATTTCCTGTCGGGGCGCGGTGCGCAGGTCTGGCACAGCCTCCCTCGACAAATCGCTCGTGCTGCCGAACCGCCGACTGGCCTTCATCGGATCTCCTGCTCGGTGTGGTCGGGCTGGTCCGGTGGGCCGCCGGGTTACCCCGTCGCATCGGCGGCCCACCGGGGCTGTTGAGTGGCCAACTGGCGTACTTGTCGCCGCGGCCTAGGTCAGTACGCGGTCTTGCGGAACGGCCGAGCCCCAGCGCGGACCCGCGCGTAATCGAAACTGGACGGCTGTGCCCCGAGCCGAGCTGCGTGCTGGGCGAGGTGTGAGCCACGCACGCCAAGGCGGCCGGGTGTGACGGTCCAGATCTCGCCGTCCACCTTCGGAGTCAGCTCCGACCCTACGAAAGCCCCGCTGACCATATGAACAGGCGCGTCTGCTTCGTGGGCGGATCCAATCGAGGTCGCCCCGGGAACCACCGGCATGTACAGGTAGTTGCCTAGATGGTCCATGGCCGGCGCACCAGTCCTCGGATGGCCGATCAGCCGGTAGACGACGTTGCTCTCGCCCCCCACGTCGACCGCAGCGGGCGGTGCCGCCCCTGCCCCGATCACCCAGAAACACCCGTGGGCCGGGCCGCCGTAAGCACGGCAGCCACGCATGGTTGCCACACACGCTGTCTTATGCACTGCACTGGAACTCGTTGCCGTCATCGCGGATCCCCTCTGGGCGCCGTCTGCTGATGGAGTGGCTGCCAGGGTCCGGGGCAACTTCGAGACCACAGGTATCTGCCCCTCAGCAGCCAGCTGCTCCCGCGCAATCGGTACCCGGGTACATCACCGGCAAACGACAGACTGCACAAAAGTTTCGGCGGCATCTATGGCTGACTGCGGACGAGTTCACCCCTGCCAGCAACCTAGCTCGCCAGTCCGTCAGCGGGGTGATCAGGCGCTAGCCCCGCGTCGTGCTGGAGCTCGAGCTCGGGGCTCGGCTGTATCCACCGTCGTCTCCTGCGCCGGGGACGTTGGTGGACACGCGACTTGCTGACAATGAGCTTCGTCATCGGGTCGCACTTCCCGTCGACGGCGGATACACAGCTCAGTGACGGCAGGCGCGCTGCCGAGGGTTGGCTGACGTGTCAGGGGGTACTGAGGGTCCGGGTTCGGAGGGGAGCCTCAGGAACGCCGGGGCGCGTGCAGCGCCCGGCACGGAAGAGGGGTATCCGTGACCGACGCCAAGTCCGTCCACCCCGCAGCCGGGCTGGGAATTGTCCATCCGGTGGTGGGCCGCCCGTGATCGAACAGAGCGGATTCCAAAGGTCCACCGGCGCTCTGCCGTCCGGCCGGTCGGTTGGCGCGCCCCTCGACGCCGCACTGCTCCGGTCGTTGTTCTCGAGCACCGTCCCCGGGACCATTGGGTTCGAAGAAGAGCTCCTACTGGTGCACCGGGGCAGCTGGCTGCCCGCGGATGCCGCCACCGTGGTGGCCCGCATCGGCGACCCACGGGTGAAGCCGGAGCTGCTGGCGTGCCAGCTCGAGATCGCGACCTCCGTCCACGAGGACGTGGCGGGCGCCGTCGAGGAGTTGCGCTCGTGTCGAGCACTGATCGCCGCCGCCTGCGGCCCCGACCTGGCCGCGATCGCCGCACCCGTCCACCCCCTCCTCGACGGACCCGCCGCATTATCGCCCACGGAGCGGGCCGACGGGCTCGGCGCCCGCTACCGGGAGGTCATCGGCCGGCAGCTTGTCTCCTCGTTGCAGGTGCATCTGACCTTCGGCGAGGCCGACTGCACGCTGGGCGTCTACCACGCGCTGCGGGACCTCCTCCCGGAGCTGGCCGCACTGGCAGGGGCCGCCCCCTTCGCCGCCGGACGGGACACCGGCCTGTGCTCGGTGCGTCCGGTGATCGCTTCCTTGCTGCCCCGGCAGGGCGTGCCCCCGATAATCACCTCCTGGGAGCAGTTCGCCGACGACCTCGCCTGGGCGGTCCGAGGGGGCGCCGTGGCCGATGCGTCGGAATGGTGGTGGGAGCTCCGACCGCACCTGCGTTACGGCACGCTCGAGCTGCGGGTCCTCGACGTGCAGGCGACCACTGCTCGGACCAGCGCGATCGCCCAGCTCGTGCACGCGCTCGCCCTGAGGCTCACCGAGCTGCACCACCTCGGCGAGCTCCAACCGCCGGCCCCGACCTGGAGGATCGCGGAGAACCGGTGGGCCGCGCTCCGCGACGGCGTCCGCGGGGAGCTCCTCGACCTCCGCACCGGTGAAGCCCGACCCACCAGCCGCTGCCTTCACGACCTCATCGACGCGGCCGAGCCCTACGCGCAGGGCGGCCTGGACGACGTACGAGCGATCGTGGAGGACCCATCCGTGGAGCACCTCCGAGCGCTCGGCCCCGAGCGCGTGGTGCCGTGGCTCGCAGAGGTTTTCACCGCATGAAGCTGCTGACCCTTCCGGGTGTCTTCGTCCCTATCTCCGACTCGTGGATGCTGGCCGACGCCATCCGCCAGGAGGCTATCGGCCCGGGCTCGCAGGCGCTCGACGTCTGCACTGGGAGCGGTGTCCTCGCGCTCGCCGCGGCGGAGTGCGGCGCGACCACGACCGCGATCGACGTCTCCCGGCGAGCGCTGCTCACCGTTCCGCTCAACGCGATCCGGCACGGCCTCCGCGTCCGAACGCTCCGGGGCCGAACGTTCGCACGCGTCGCCGGCGAGCAGTTCGACCTGATCGTCAGCAACCCGCCCTACGTGCCGTCACCGAGGCCCGACGTGCCCCGCCAGGGCGCGAGCCGGGCGTGGGAGGCAGGCCACGACGGCCGGATCGTCCTCGACGCGCTGTGCGACGAGGCCCCCGCCCACCTGCGCCCCGGCGGGGCGCTCCTCCTCGTGCACTCGTCCCTCATCGGCACCGACGCCACCTTGGAACGGCTACAACGGGCCGGCCTGGTCGACGTCGAAGTGCGAGCGTGCGAGCGGGCCCGCTGGGCCCGCTGATGCGAGCGCAGCAAACCGCAGGGACGATCCCCTCCGACGTCGACGAGGAGGACGTGGTACTCATCCGGGCGACCGCCCCACCGGTCCACTGACCTGTGGGCGCGGGGTGTTGGCGTCGGAGTCAACGCGCTCCGCCGAGCTGTGTCCGACCTGGAGATGTCGACGGTCACGTCCACGCCAGGCCACCGATCCGAGCGGGTTCCCGGCGACGCTGCCGAAGCCCTTGATGCGCTCGAGGCGCCGGCGCACGCGGCATCGTGTTCCCGGTGTCGGACCTCGTCGGCTACCGCGAGGCGAATGACGCCGTGCTCAACCTGGCCTCGGCCCAGCGCGACCGCGTGACGATCTTCGCCCGCCTCATCCCCGCCGACGGGGTCGCCGAGGCGGATCGCTGCCTCACCGCCGTGGCCCGCGGGCTGAAGCTCCATCCCTGCTCGGACGAGTTCGACAACCCGGGCTTCGACGGCGTGTTCGCGCTCGGAGGCGGTCGTCCCACGTTGAGCTTCCTTGCGGTCTGCCGCGCCTGTCGACAGGCGGCTGCGTGACGGCATGAGTGATACCCCGTCTGCTTCTACGAATGGCTAGATTGCCCAAGCGTCATGGATGTCGCGTCGCGCGGTGGCACTCCGAGGCCGGGCTCAGGGTCTCCGCAGTGGAAGGTGGCCCTCAGCGTCGGCCTAGGCGGCGCTCGCCGACGGTGGTTGCGGTGTAGGGAAGGTCGTAATGGGCGAAGACCTTGGGTTCGTCGGCGCCGGTCAGCTCCCCGTCGGTGTCGATGGACGGCGCGTCCTGGATGACCTTCTTGGGGTAGCGCACCCGGACTGTGGTGGGGGTGACAGTGGCGCCCTCCACGGGCACGAACACCAGCCGATGGCGCCCGACCATGCCGACCTTGACTGTCACGAAAGCTGGTTGGTCGGTGGAGGTATCGACGTAGACCGCCTCCAACTCGCCGACTTTGTCGCCGTCGTGGTCGATGACCTTCTGGCCTTGCCAGTCGCGTAGGTTCTCTGCAGGAAACATGCCTCAGCGGTACCCGGCAGCAGAGTCGTCAATCTGCACGCCGGTAAGGCGTGGCGCACTCGCTGAGCTGGCAATTGCACTGCTCAGGGTCCGGGTTCGGGCATCCACACACCCCTTCCGGTCGGGAGTGCGCGTCACCGGCCGCGTGACCACACACGGCGGGTACAGGACCGCGTTCAACAAGTTGGTGTCCCGCGTCGGGCGATTGCTGTCGACCGGTTCCTGCCGGGCTGGGAGATAGCGGGCAGGGTCCCTGGCGGCGCGCGCACCGTTGTTGATCCAGGATGCGATGGAGACCGGATGGCGGGTCTGCGGTTCGTCCCGCACAGCGCCCGATCGACACCAGCACAGCCTGATCGGGGCCGGGTTGCTTCTGCGGGCGGATAGCTGGCCCGCCAGGCCAGACAGTTCAGCGTCCGGCATCGAGGCGAGTTCGGCCGGCTCCCAGCGCCATCGCCACTGCTGGCACTGTTGGCCCCTGGGAGGCTCCTCGGCGCTCACGCAGACAGGCAGGATCTGTTCGATCAGGTGCTGGTCGAACGACATCGATGATGTCGACCGACGGAGTCGGACCACCAGCAGAGTAGTCGCGGTGCACGCGCCACACGGCACCTGTCACCGGCGGCGACATGACCGCTACTAGAGCCCGGCAATGAATCCCAGCACCCACGCCGCAGTGACCAGCCCGGCCATGGTGACCGCGATGGCGGCGGAGATGGTGACGACTTTCGCGGGATGGTCTACGGCGTGTAGAGCAGTTTCGACGTCGGGGTGGATCTCGAAGGCGTGGGTCAGGCCGGTCAGGTCGAACAGCCTCAGCGTGGGGGGCCGGGCACAGACCACCACCAAGGATCCACCCGCCCGGCGGGCGCGGGTCTGGCTGCAGACCAGTACGCCGATCGCGCTGCAGTCGATGAAGTCCACCTCGTTCACGTCAATCACAAGGTCTCGGTGGCCCGCGCTCAGAAACCCGTTTACCAGGTCCCGCAGGCCCTCCAAGGTCTCCTCTGCGGCCGCTCCGGCCAACGTGAGCACGACGCGGCCGGCCAGGGCCACACTGCTGATCGTCAGGTCCACGCCTACACCTCCCTCATCGCTTTGCCCGGCGTGACCGACCCGGGCGAGATGGAAAGCGCACGTGCGGTTCCCAGCCTCGGTTGGGATGGAGGGGTTGAGGCCGGGAATCGCCCAGCGGCTGCCGTCACCAGGCACCACCGCCATCCCTCCCTGTACCCAGACCGCATCTGACGACGCGGACACCGATTATCGACCGCCAAGGGTTGGTATCGCGCAGCCTGGGCACGGTTAATCCAGCGGAGGGATGGTCCCCGCGAGGGGCGGCGGCCAGGGTGCACGGCCTCAATGTCGAGCCACCCGCGATTCCTCCAGTGTTAGGGCGGGCTGTTGGCGGCCTGAGGGGGCATCGCCGAGCGGCCCGTCCCACCGTACGGCCGCTGATGGAATCCAGCGGCACAGGCCACAACGCGCCTCCTCCGCAGCTGGTGGTCGGGCGGCCCCGATCCATGAGGGGAGCCGGCGGCTCGTCCGACCACCTCCACCTGAGGGATGAGCGACCGTCCCCCGAGGCGGTGAATGGCCCTCTCGGCCGAGCTACCAACGGCCCGGCGGAGACGGCCGGTCACCGCAGAACGTGTCCTGGCCCCTGATCGCGGCTTGCCTCTTCTACCTAACGCGGCTCCAGGCCCGGATTCGGGCGAGGACAAGTCGGCGATCGAGCTGCGCTTCTTGTTCCTCGACCGGAATGGGCGATCGTTTTCTGGACCGTCCTCGCCGACTCTGTGCTGGTTCGGCGATCTCTTGGCGCCTGTCCGAATGCCTGCGATACATCGCTACCTCCCGGCCGAGAAGCTGATCGGCGCTGGTGAGGTCGATCTCTTTCAGTGTGTGCCCGACGAACTGCATACGTCACTAGTCGCTGGAATGGATGATCGGTGGCCGCCACGCGGGGAGCGCAGCGCCTGCTGCGGCTTCGTTTGGAGCCGGACTGAGGTCGCCTCGGCGCGGTTCGCCCCGTGGCCTGGTGACCGGGTACGCAGCCATCTGGGGTGGGTACCGGGACGCTGGGTCGCGGCACCCGCTGGGGCCAAGAGGTGTGGTGGTGGATGCGATGACTAGTGAGCACGACAGGCCCTTGGGCGATACGGCGTCGCCGCGGCTCCCCGGCCAGGATTCTCAGGCCACCCATTCCCAGATCGAGCAGTCCCAGAAGGCCCTCTCGCAGGAGGGCGCTGCGTCGGTCCCGCCCGAAGACGCGTCGGCCCCGCCCGAAGACGCCTCGGCAACGGTCCGGGTCGAGCCGGTGGTAGTGCCGCGGTGGGTGCAGGCGATCGTCGTCGCCGTCGCGCTGTTCGCTTTGGCGGCTCTGGCGAGGGCAGCCGCGCCGGTATTGATGATCTTTCTGATCGCAGCGGTGATTGCCTTGATCGTCAACCCGCTGGTCATCCTGCTGGAGCGGGTCCGGGTGCCGCGTGGGATCGCGATCGCTGTCATGTTCGTGGCGTTCTTCGCCGCCCTGGCCGGTGCGGTGGCGTTGCTGGTGCGGCCAGTGGCCGCGCAGGTGTCGGAGTTCCAGGCCGACCTGCCCCAGTTGATTGGCTCGGCGAACGCGTCCCTGGCGGATCTGCAGCGATGGCTGGACGAGCGCGGCATCGGGATCCAGATCAAACGCCCCGGCGAGACCGCGCTGGATACCTTGCAGGCCTCGATCCTGCAGGGCTCCGGTGATGTGGTCGCGTTCACCCGCGACCTGGTCACGACGATCGTCGAGGCCGGTTTCGTGCTGATTTTGATTCTGGTGATCGTGATCTACATGCTGCTCTACGGTCAGCAGATCGGTGCGCTGGCCCGCAACCTGATGCCTCCGGGCGCCGGCGGCGCCGAGGATGACTATCCGACGCGGGTCCAGCGCGCGGTCTCTGGCTACGTCCGTGGACAGCTCACGTTCAGTTTCATCATGGGGCTGTCGGCCGGGGCCGCGCTGTGGCTGCTCGGTGCGTTCGGGATCTTTCCCGCCGGGAAGACCTACGCGGTGTTCTTCGGCGTGTTCTACGGCCTGATGGAGCTGATCCCCTATCTCGGGCCGGTTCTGGGTGCGGCGCCGGCGGTACTGGTTGCGCTGTTGCAGGGCGAGCCGCTGACGGCGCTGTGGCTGGTGCTGCTGTTCGTCGTCCTGCAACAGCTCGAGGGCCACGTGGTGGCGCCGCAGGTCTTCAGCCACAGCCTGCGGATCAACCCGCTGGTGGTGATCTTCGCGCTCCTGCTCGGCGGACACCTGCACGGCATTACCGGTGCTCTGGTCGCTTTGCCGCTTGCCGCTATCGCCCGCGAAACCGTGATCTATCTGCGCCGTCACCTGCTGATGGAACCCTGGGGGACCCCCACCGCCGCGGTGCTACGCGCCCAGCCAGCCGGCAACGGCACCGCGGCGACCGCGGGCACTCCCGGCTCGGCGGGCTCTCGAGGCATTGCCTGGGCATCCGGCGTCGGCAGACAACTGCGGCGGCGGTGGGGGGGTCGGTCTCGGCGACCCGCCGAGCCCGAACACCCATCCGGTGATCCGGGCTCACCGCCCACGCCACCGACAGCAGCGCGATAGGCGCCTCGGCGATGCACCCGGTGAGCTCGGTGCGGCGGTTCGCCGCCCACCAGCGTGACCGTACGGCGCGCGGCGCGCGCGAGGTTCTGCCAATCCTCCGACTGTGGTGGTCGCGGTGGGCGGAGCCGGTGGTGGCGCGGGTCGGCCGGGCCGCGGCGTTGCCCCGGCGGGCCGCGGCGAGCGCCTGGCGGCATCGGGTGCTGGGCCTGGCCGCGGAGACCGGGTTCTGGACGCTGCTGTCCATGCCGCCGCTGCTGCTGTGCCTGCTCGGCCTGGTCGGCTACCTGACCACCCCGCTCGATCCCGGGCTGGTCCCGGCGGTGGAACAGCAGGTGCTCGACGTCGCCGCCCGTGTGGTCACCGAAGACGCCGTAACGACCCTGATCCGGCCGGTCGTGCATGACGTGTTGACCGTCGGCCGGGCAGACGTCGCCTCGTTCGGTTTCCTGCTGGCTTTGTTGTCCGGCTCGACGGCGATTAGCAGCTACGTGAACGCCCTGGCCATCGCCTACGGTCAACGCAGCCACCGCGGCGCCGTCCATAGCCGGCTGCTGGCGCTCGGTCTCTACCTGGCGGCACTGGTCGTCGGGGCGGTGTTCCTGCCGTTGCTGGTGGCCGGACCGCGGGTCCTGCTGCGGATCGTCCCGGGCGGCGCTCACGACCTGGTGCAGACCAGCCTCGCCGTGGCGTACTGGCCCGGGATCGCCGCACTGTCCGTCCTGCTCCTCACCACGATGTACCACCTCGCCGTACCGACTCGCACCCGGTGGCGTGCGCACCTGCCCGGCGCCATGGTCGCGATGTCCCTGTGGCTGGTCGGGAGCATCGCGCTCCGGGCCTACCTCGCCTTCGCGTTCCGCACTGTCAGCGTGTACGGGCCGGTGGCCACACCGATGGCCGCTCTGCTGTTCTTCTACCTGTCCTCCCTCGCCGTCCTCCTCGGCGCCGAAATCAACGCCCAACGCGCCTCGGCAGCCAAGACACCGGCCGCCGAACAAGCCACGACAGCCCGGCCGCGAGGTGACTAACACCGGCCACCGCGCCAGACCTGGCCGCCGCCTTGGTGCAATCGAACATAGATCTTGCGGTCGTCAACATCGACGCGCTTCACCAAAGCGGATGAACGGGCACGTCACACCCGTCGCGAGCTCGATCCGCGACGTACGAACCGCAATGGCAGTGAGCATCGAGAAGTCGAAGCCGGAGTGTTCGTGCTCCGACACCCACGTTTGGAAGTGGTCGCTGACCTCGACGAAATCGAACCCGGCCGCTTCGGCGCGGACGGCCTGATCGACGATCTCGGTCGGCGAGAACGCCTCCGCGATCAGCTTGAACCCAAGTCGCATGAAGACCGCACCTCCTACGCGGACGGCTTCGCCGCCTCCTTCTCGACGGTGGACTTGATCCCGGCGAGCGTGTGCTCGAGATCGTCCTCGATGGACGAGCCCTCGGCATGATCCGTGTGCAGCCGAACCGTGAGCGTCGAGGTGCCGTCGGCAACAAAGTCGACGTCCAGCTCACCGTGGTACTCATGCGGCCCAGGTGCACCCCAACGCAACTTCTTCCCGTCCTCGACAACCTCCACCCATGCCTCGCCCGACACCTTTCGCTCAGGCTCCCCCTCAGGGTGGATCACCGCCTCGACCGCAACCTTGTCCCCACCGCTCCGGTGCGCTTCGGTCATCTGCGGCAGGTACTCGGGCAACCGCTCGACGTCCACCAGGTACTCGAACAACACATTGGCGGCGACATCCACCGTGGTCGACGCCTCGTAGTCACCCATGGTCCAGTCCCTTCGCCGACAATGCGCCGCCGGTACCCTCGCCCCACCCCGCGAAACCGGTTTGCCCGATCGCGACGAGGGGCACCAGAACTGCATGTCATCCAGCTTGCCGACTGCCTCGATCGCGGACACCGGGCGCGCTGTTCGTGACATCTTTCTCCCGGTGGTGGCCCAAGGCCCGATCCTCCGCCGTCCGCGGCTGGCCGAGCGACTTGGACGATGACCGAGTTCTGCGGCAGCCACCGAGAAGGTCGGCGACCTCCGGCGCTTCCAGCCTCACGCAGTACTCGTTACCGATCCCCCCTCCGTGGCGCGCGCCGGCAGCTCAACGAGCAGGTCCTCGACTCCCACCAGCCGGTACACCGCAACGGCCACCAGATGGTTGAAGTGATCGCTGAAGAGCTGGATCGGCTCGAGGCGACCCTGGGCTGGACGGAGTTCCGGGCGATCTGGTCGCCGATCGTCCGCCGGATCGTGATTGGCGACTCGGCGGCCGACGACCTCGAGCTGACCCGGCTGCTCGACTTCCCTGCGCCCAGACGCCAACTGGGCCGAGCTCCACCTGAGAGACGCCTCGGCTCGGCGCCGCTTTCAGGCCCGGTTGGACGAGTACGTCAACCGGGCCGAACCAGGCAGCCTCGCCGGCGCTCTCACCCAACTCCCAGGCGGAGACCTCGACCCGGCGGGTCAGGTTCCGCACTGGCTGTTCGCCTTCGACGCAGCAGGAATAGCCCTTTGGCGGTTGTTCGCGTTGCTCGCAGCGCGTCCGGAGTACGCCGATCCCATCGTCCAGGAAGCCCAGCACCCGCAGGAGTCGCCGCTGCTCGCCCACGCGGGCGCCGCAGTATAGGAATCCCTGCGCCTGTGGCCGACCACACTCGTCGTACTGCGAGAGAGCGTCGCGCCGACCGAGTGGGCTGCCGGTACTGCGCCCGCCGGGACCGAGTTCGCGATCGTCACCTCGGTGTTCCATCGCGACGACCAGGCGCTGGAATTCGCGAACCACTTCGAGCCCGAGATCTGGTTGGACGGACGCTCCGACGGCGAGTGGCCACTGATCCCCTTCAGCGCCGGGCCCCGCCGTCTGCCCGGGGTTGCCCGGGGCGCGGCGCCCACGCCCATCACCGACATGGCCGCGTCGTCACCGGTGACCGATGCGACTTCCGACTGCAGCGACGCCGACCAGGCGCTAACGGTGCGAGCCCCTTGCAGCTTGCTGAGTATCAGGTGCTCGAACTGCATAGGCGTACTCACGTAGCCGAAACAACCGTCGATCGCGCACCGTCACGGGGAACAGAGCTCGCAGGTCCGATCCTGCGATAGCTGACGGGGAAGTCCGTGTCCGCAGAGATGGCGTTGCTGACCTGGTGCTGGCCTTGTTCGCCGCGCTCGCTTTGATGGACGTGGCCGGAGTCACAGCGACACACCACACCGCGCGGGGATCCACACCGATGTCGCGCTGAGCATCGAGGGCTCAGGGCGAGGCGACGGTCACCAGGTTGTCGACGAAGCCGCGTCCGGGCGTTCAAGGACCCAGGGAACGCGCTGGGTTGATCTGGGTGGTTCGAAGTCAACCCTGATGCTTCGCCCAGGGCGTCGACCAGAATCGAGTCGTACCACGACTCTCCGGTCAGCCGACGATGTCGCCCGGCGCGAAACAAACCGTCTTTGAGTCTTGGCCCGTCGTGTTGACGGAGATCCCGGGGGTACCGGGGGCCGAACCGACCGTGGTCACGACCTCGTGGTGCACGGTGTTCTCGACCGAGGAGTCTCCATGTTCCGGCACACCAAGCGGTTGCAATTCGAGGCAAAGCCAGAGCGTCCGGATCCGGTGTACGCACGCAAGTTGCAGGAGCTGATCGGTGGCGCGTTCGGCGAGATGAGCGTGACGATGCAGTACTTGTTCCAGGGCTGGAACTGCCGGATGGAGGGTAAGTACAAGGATCTGTTGATGGACACGGCGACCGAGGAGATCGGCCACGTCGAGATGCTGGCGACGATGGTGGCCCGGTTGCTCGAAGGCGCACCGGCCACGATGACTGCCGAGGCGGTCCAGGATCCGGTGATGGCCGCCATGCTGGGTGGGATGGATCCGCTGCAAGCGATCATGGCCGGCGGCGGTGCACTCCCGGCGAACTGCCAGGGAGTGCCCTGGAACGGCGGTTATATCGTGGCCAGCGGCAACCTGCTTGCCGACTTCAGGGCCAACGCGGCCGCCGAGGCACAGGGGCGGCTGCAGACCGCGCGGCTGTACAACATGACGGACGATCCGGGCGTCAAGGCGATGCTCCAGTTCAACCTCGCCCGCGACACCGTCCACCAGAAGCAGTGGCTGAAAGCGATCGAGGAACTCGAGACCGACGGGCTCGAGACCCCGATCGTCCCCAACGCCTTCTTCGATGAGGAAGACCAAGTTCACAACCACACCATCTGGGGTCTGTCCGACGGCACCGAAGGACCGAAAGGCGGATGGACCGAAGGCGACGATCCACTGGAATACCTAATCGATCCCGAACCACTGGGTGGGCCGGGCACCGCTCCTGCTCCGGACCCGGCGCTGTTCGGTACCTACTCGACCGTCCAGGACGTCAAAGGCACAGTGAAAGCGAAAGCACGAGCCGCCAAAAAGAACGTCACCGCGCGGACGACAAAGAAGTCAGGCAGCAAGAAAGCGGACGGGAAGAAGACAGCCGCCAAGAAAAAGGCTAAGCGCGCGCGAAAGCGCTGAGGGCGGTAGGAGGGACGAAGCCCCCCGAGCAACAGTCATCCATATGGCTGCGTGGGGCACCTGTGCCGAGCGCTCAGCGAGTACATCCTGCGCCCTCCGCATGGCACTCTCGACTGTCGCGCGCCAAAGCGTGCATAGTCGCGGATACAACGGCCAACCCACCCGGCCGTCAGGAATCTAGCTGCCTCGGGTGACATCGGGCAGTCGCAAGGTTTCGCCGCGGCCAGGAGCCGAGATGCACCAGTTCTCGTCATCCATCTCGACGCTCGCGAGGAAGTCCGACAACGAGGACTTGAAGACGCGGTAGTCGTCGTAGTGCACGGGCACGGCTAACCGGGGACGAACTCGCCGGAGAATGTCCACGCTTTGTGCGGCGTCCATCGTCACGGTGTGGAAAAGGAAACGGGTGCCACCAAGGTGCATCACCACCGTGTCGATGTCCGGGTGGCGTTTCCGGATCTCGTCCAGGTGGTCTCCGGTCAGAGTGTCTCCACTCAGGTAGATCCGTCGGCGCACAGATCCGCCGGTCCGATGGACCAGCAGCGAGCCCATCACCGGAGGCAGCAGGCCCGCCAGCAGACCCCGCGCGTGGATGGCGGGGAGGGCTTCGATCGTTAGCACCTCTTCGCCTCGCCTCAGCTCATGGACCTGCCACGGCAGCAGTCCCTGAGCCGCGAACCCGTACCGCTTCAGCCGGGTGGCAGCGTGGACGGTGGTCACCAGCGGCACCGAATGATCCAGCTCCCGGCGTGCTATCCGATCGAAATGATCACCGTGCAGTTGGGACAGGACGACGGCGTCGAGTCGCGGAAGGTCGGCCCGGCTGCATTGCTGGCTCGGTCAGGCGCCGGCTCCGCAGGCCCTTACCCAATTACGCACGTTGCCCACGGTGCAGGAAGTTGGGGTCGGTCAAGACGGTGAACGCTCCCAGCCGCAACAGAGTCGTGGCGGTACCGCCGAATGTGAGGCTGTCCATCGCCGAACCCGCTCTCCCTGACCTTTGACTGGCAGCACGCGCTCTACCGAACTGACGCCTACTGGTCGTCCTTTGACTGTTTCAGGTTCTCGAGTCGGCCTTCGTCTTCTCCTGCGTCCAGCAGGTTGTCTGGCGGCGCGCCGCTGTCCGGGTATTCCGACATCGCGACGTGTGGGTGGTGCAGGTCGAAGGCAGGGCTCTCGGATCGGATCCGCGGCAGCGCGGCGAAGTTGTGCCGCGGCGGAGGCGAAGAGGTGGCCCATTCCAGCGACCGGCCCCAGCCCCACGGATCGTCGACGGCGACGAGCGGCGACTTGCGCGACTTGTAGACGTTGTAGAGGAACGGGAGTGTGGACGCGCCGAGCAGGAACGCCCCGACGCTGGACACCTCATGCAAGGTGGTGAACCCCTCGTCGGCGCCGTACGTCGCGTAGCGGCGCGGCATGCCTTCCACGCCCAGCCAGTGCTGCACGAGGAACGTGGTGTGGAAGCCGATGAATAGCAACCAAAAGTGCACTTTGCCCAGCTTCTCGTCGAGCATCCGGCCGGTCATCTTCGGCCACCAGAAGTAGAAGCCCGCGAACATCGCGAACACCACGGTCCCGAAGACGACGTAGTGGAAGTGCGCGACCACGAAGTACGTGTCAGAGACTTGGTAGTCCAGCGAGGGCGAGGCGAGGATGACGCCGGTCAGGCCGCCGAACAGGAAGGTGGTGAGGAACCCTACGGACCACAGCATCGGGGTGTCGAACGAGATCGAGCCGCCCCACATGGTGCCGATCCAGTTGAAGAACTTCACCCCGCTGGCGGGGCTGGACCCGCGTCGAGCGAGTGCCGGCAGAGTCAACACGCAGCCCGGTCCGTCGGGCAGCATTCATCAGCGGTGGAAGCCTGACCTGCTTTCCCGGATACCCCGGCCGAGGCGATAATCGTCTCCAGCCAGCTGTCCTATGAGCATGAGGACATTCTTGACCTTGTCCTAGCGGCAATCGTGGACGATGGGGCTATGACGAACTGGGGATCCCTGGAACTGCGGCGGATCCGGGATGCCGGGTACGACGAGGCGGGGGACGAGCTGCATCGGCTGCTCGACTAGATCCTGCTGCGCCGCCGGACTGGGGCGAAGGCAGTTCGTCACGGTTGGAAGCGGTAGCCCATGCCGGGTTCGGTAAGGAGGTGTCTGGGGCGGGAGGGATCGGGCTCGAGCTTGCGCCGCAGTTGTGCGATGTAGACGCGCAGGTAGTTGGTCTCGGTCTCGTAGGACGGTCCCCACACCTCGTTGAGCAGGTGTCGCTGGCTGAGGAGCTTGTTGGGGTTGCGGACCAGGATCTCGAGCAGGTGCCACTCTGTCGGTGTCAGCCGGACCTCGCCTTCGTCGGTGGTCAGCCGTCTGGCGGGGAGATCGATGGTGAACGCGTCCGTACGGATGATCGGGGCGGTGTCGGCCGGGGCTGCGCGGCGCAGCGCGGAGCGGATGCGGGCGAGTAGTTCGTCCATGCCGAAGGGCTTGGTGACGTAGTCGTCGGCGCCGGCGTCGAGCGCGGTCACCTTCTCCGCCTGTGCGCCGCGTGCAGACAGCACCAGGATCGGCGCCGAGGACCAGCCGCGCAGGGCGTGCACGACCTCGACGCCGTCCATGTCG
Organism: Kribbella sp. VKM Ac-2568; assembly: GCF_004345365.1. Classification (GTDB taxonomy): domain Bacteria; phylum Actinomycetota; class Actinomycetes; order Propionibacteriales; family Kribbellaceae; genus Kribbella; species Kribbella orskensis. Next base: position 283,732 of record NZ_SLVF01000010.1, on the reverse strand, counting down.
GGCAGCCCGAGGTCCAGGATCACAAGGTCCGGTGGAAAGCGGGCCGCGACGGACAGCGCGGTTGCTCCGTCGGGGGCGACGTCGACGTCGTACTGCCGGGCGCGCAGATTGATCCTGAGAGCCCGCAGCAACTGCGCGTCGTCCTCGACGACCAGTACCCGGCTCATGTTGCCACCGGCAATGAAAGGGTCATGGTGAGTCCGCCACCGGGCGTGTCCGAGGGCGTGATGCTGCCGCCCATCGCCTCGGTGAAGCCGCGGGCCAAGGCCAGTCCGAGGCCGACTCCGCCCGCGGATCGGTCGTCGAGCCGCTGGAACGGCGCGAACATTCGGTCCCGGTCCTTGGCGGCGACGCCAGGGCCTGAGTCGACGATGCGCAGCAGAACCGATCCTGGCCCTTCGACCGACGCGTGCACGTGGACCGCGGTGCCGCGCGGTGAGTAGCGGCGCGCATTGTCTACCAGATTGGCGATGACACGCTCGAGCAGTCCGGGATCGATCAGCGCAAGGGGCAGATCATCGGGCACGTCGACCTGCACACCGTCGCCGTGGAGGTGGATCAGTGCCCTGGCGACGACCTCGTCGAGGGCGGTCGCGACGAGGTGGACCGAAACTGCACCGGCCTGCAGGCGGCTCATCGCCAGCAGGTTGGAGATCAGATCGTCGAGCCGGTCGGCGGACTCCTCGATGGTCTCGTACAGCTCGGCCCGCTCCGCCTCCGTCCAGGCGACGTCCTTCTGCCGCAGCGTGGACGCGGCCGCCTTGATTCCGGCCAGCGGCGTGCGCAGATCGTGGCCGACCGCGGCGAGCAGTGCGGTGCGCAGCCGGTCGATCTCTGCCAGTCCGCGGGCCTCGCCGGCGAGCTGCTGGGTGTCCCAAGCTCGTGCCGCGGCGATCGCCAACCTGTTCAGCAGGCCGCGGTCCTCGGCGAACAGTTCGGGGCCTTCAGCAACGAGGCGGAGGCCTTGCCCTGCTGCGGCGGTGATGGTGGGATGGCCGTGCAGAGGTGGGCCGACGATCGCGCCGATCTCGTCGTGCTCGCCGCGCCGTACCAGCAACGCCACCGACGTCATCGCGAACGTGTCGCGCACCTGTTCCAGGACGCCTTCCAGCGATCGTTTCGTCACAGGCTGTGCGGCGAGGTCGGAGAGCATCTGCGCCTCCATGCGGCTTCGGACGGCAGCCACTCGTCGTCGTGCGGCGAGGTCCACCGTGACGCTGACAGTGAGCGCGACGAGTACGAACACGATCAGCGCGACCACGCTGTCGCGCTGTTCCACGAAGAGCGTGTGAAAGGGCGGCGTGAAGAAGTAGTTGGCCAGCAGGACCGACAGGACAGCGGCGACAACGGCCGGCAGGATGCCACCGATGACGGCGACGAGGACGACCGCGAGCAGGTACAGCAGTAGCACGCTTTCGAGGGACAGCTGCGAGCGGAGTTCGACGAGGACGGTAGTGACGATCGGTAGCCCGACAACGCCTGCCGCGAGTCCGGCTGATCGCCGTACCGGGGACAAACCGGTCGCCAGGCGCGGCAACGCTCTCCGACCACCAGCGGAGTCTGTACTGTCCCTCTGCGCCACATTGCTTAGCGTGACACAGCAGACTTCGGGGTGTCGCTCGCCTGGCCACCCCCAGCGGACACCACCTGAGCATTCGCTTCCGAACGCCCTCGCACAGCCCCGGAGGAGCCCATCTGCCATGGAACGTTGGTGACCATCACGCCCGGCTGGAACAGCAGCCGTGCTTTGAGTCGCAGTGCGCTCTGATTGTGCAGTAGTTGCTCCCACCAATGACCTACGACGTACTCGGGGATGAAGACGCACACCACGTCGCGAGGGCTCTTCGTGCCGATGTCTTTGACATAGGCAAGCACCGGTCCGGTGATGTCGCGGTACGGCGAGTTGAGGATCTTGAGCGGAACCGGGATTTGCCGCTCATCCCACTCCCGGACCAGGGCCTCGGTCTCGTCGGGGTTCTGGTCCACGGTCACCGCCGTCAGGGTGGTCGGGCGGGTGGCGCGGGCGAATGCCAGGGCGCGCAGGGTGGGCTCGTGCAGCTTCGACACCAGGACGACGCCATGGATCCGCGCCGGCAGCGTCACCCCGCCCGGCCTCGGCCTGGTCTCGATCGCGATCCGGCCGTAGTGGCGCTGGATCCCGCGCATCAGCAGGTACAGCGACGGCATCGCGATCACCACGATGTACGCCCCGTGGGTGAACTTGGTGACGAGTACGACGATCAGCACCAGGCCGGTGACGACCGCACCGACGCCGTTGATGAGCCGGGCGCGGTGCATCGATCGCCGAGCGGCCCCGCTCGGTGCGAGGCTGCCGTCGGATGGCCTGAGCCGGGCCGTCCAGTGCCGGATCATGCCCCACTGGCTGAGCGTGAAGGACACGAATACACCGATGATGTACAGCTGGATCAGCCGCGTCGTACTCGAGTCGAACGCCCAGATCAACAGGCCGGCCAGCGCGGCGAGGATGACGATGCCGTTGCTGAACACGAGCCGGTCCCCGCGCCGGTGCAACTGCCGCGGCAGGTAGCCGTCGCCGCCCAGGATCGACGCGAGGATCGGGAACCCGTTGAACGCGGTGTTCGCCGCAAGCACCAGGATCGCCGCAGTGAACACCTGGACGACGTAGAACAAGATCGAGTCGCCGCCGAACACAGCCGCACCCAGCTGGGCGATCACGGTCCGCTGGGAGTAGTCGTCGGGCGCACCGATCAGCCGGGCGGTGTCGTCCACGACATGCACGTGGGTGGCGAGCGCGAGCGCGGTGAGCCCGGCGAACATGGTGACGGTCAGCCCGCCCATGATCGCCAGCGTGTTGGCCGCGTTGTCGCTCTTGGGCTTCTTGAAGTGCGGTACACCGTTGCTCACCGCCTCGACGCCGGTCAGCGCAGTACAGCCGGAGGCGAACGACCGCAGCACAAGGGCTACCAGCAGCAGCCCAGTCGCCTGGTGATCCGGCCGGATTCCATACGACGCCGACTCCGCCGCGGGCGTGTCACCGCCGGCCATCCGGGCCAGGCCCATAGCGATCATGATGAAGACGCTGATCACGAAGCCGTATGTCGGGATCGCGAATATCGTGCCCGACTCACGGACGCCGCGCAGGTTGATCAACGCCAGTACGGCGACCAGCCCGATCGACACCGAGACCGCGTGTGGCACCAGTGCCGGGAAGGCCGACACGATGTTCGCGACGCCCGCGGCGACTGACACCGCGACAGTCAGCACATAGTCGACCAGGAGCGCGCTCGCGGCGATCAGCGAAGCGTCTCGGCCGAGGTTCGCGCCGGCCACCGCGTAGGCGCCACCACCGTTCGGATAAGCGTGACAGGTCTGCCGGTACGACGCGACGACCACGAGCAGCAGCACGATGACTGCCCCGGCCACCCACCAGGTCAGATGGAACAACGCCAGCCCGCCGAGGCTGAGCATCAACAGGATCTCTTCGGTCGCGTAGGCGTTCGACGACAGCGGGTCACTGCAGAAGACCGGCATGGCGAGCCTCTTGGGCAGCAGTTGCTCGCTGCTCAGCGCGCTGCGGATCGGGCGACCCACCAGAAGACGCTTGGGCACCTGAAGGATCCGACTACTCACAACCCCAAGCCAACCCGACCGGGTGCGACGCAGTTCCTGTCTTGACGCCTTTCTAACACCAGGGCCACCGATCTTGACGCGGCCTTGACGGCCTGTCGCAGGTCGTCAGCCCACGTGGACCCAGGGGCGCTTGGAGCGGTTGGGTTCGGCGCGGCGGAGGACTTCGCGGGTGACTGGTGGTACATCGCCCTCGCCGGAGTTCAAGTAGCGGAAGAGGAAGTGGAACGGGTTCCCCTCGGCCACCCTGCGCGTCCACGCCGGCCCTGAACAGCAGCGTGATGATGCCCATGACCTCGATCCGCGCGATCCGTACCTCGTCGACCTCGCCCGGCACATCGTTCAGGCGACGGCACGCAGATACGGAACCGGCGAGTTGCCTGGCCTCGACACCGGATCAGACATCCCCCAACTGATCCAAGGCGCGGTCAACGCCTCTTCCCCAGCCTGGCGGCGACTCGACACCCTGATCCGCAGCGAACTCCACCTCGCCCGTTCTCAGCCCAGATAGCCGCTGCTCAACAGGCCAAGTGCGAGGCCAGTGCCAATGAGGATGGCGCCGACGACGACTCGATAGCGCAGAGCTGAAACCAGACCTGTGACGGTGAGCATCATGGCGATGATCCAGAGCGTCACTCCTATGCGCACCGCCGGAATATAGCCGCTGCTTGCCCGAACCGGCGGCCTTCTCACAAGTCTCTAACACCGACTACGACCTGGCCCGCAAGTCATGCATCCTGCTCGCGTGACGACACCAGAGAAGTACATCGTGCCGGCCACCGTCCAAGGGTCGCGCGAGCCATGTGCCAATACCCGCGGGCCGGCCAGCTGGCTCCTGGAGCACCGCGTGCAGCCAGTCGGCCCGGAGGCGGGCGAAGGGCACGCGACCCCACACGCATGGTGGAAGGTGATGTGCCTGACTGGTGTCGACTACTTCTCGACACTGTCCTATCTGCCCGGGATCGCCGCACTTGCCGCCGGTGCCTTGTCCCCGCTGGCAACCCTGTTGGTCGTCGCCTTGACCCTCCTGGGCATGCTGCCGATGTATCGGCGAGTGGCCAAGGAGAGCCCTCACGGCCAGGGCTCGATCGCGATGCTGGAGCATCTGCTTCCGTTCTGGCGGGGCAAGCTGTTCGTCCTGATTCTGCTCGGCTTCGTTGCCACCTCCTGGATCATCACCATCACGCTCTCCTCAGCTGACGCGACCGTCCATCTGATCGAGAACCCCTACACACCGGACTTCCTGCACGGCCAGGAAGTCGCCGTCACCGTGGTGCTGCTGCTGATCCTCGGCGCCGTGTTCCTGATGGGTTTCAGCGAGGCAGTCGGCGTCGCGATACCTCTCGTCGCGATCTTCCTCGGCCTCAACGCCGTCGTCGTGGCTGTCGGCCTCTACGACGTCGCCACCGTTCCCGGCGCGTTCTCCGGTTGGGTCGACGCGCTCACCGAGGGCCGCGAAGGATTCGGCGGAGTCGTCGGACCTGCCGTCGTGGCCTTTCCCCTGCTCGTGTTGGGCCTGTCCGGTTTCGAGACCGGGGTCAGCATGATGCCGCTGGTCGCCGCCGACGGCCAGGACGCGAAAGAGCGGCTGGCCAACCGGATCCGCAACACGAAGAAGTTGCTGACCGCCGCGGCACTCATCATGAGCGTCTATCTGCTGGCGACGAGCTTCATCACGACCGTGCTCATCCCGGCCGAGGAGTTCGAGCCCGGCGGCGCGGCGAACGGCCGGGCCCTGGCCTACCTCGCGCACGAGAAGCTTGGCGAAGTCTTCGGCACCGCCTACGACATCAGCAGCGTGCTGATCTTGTGGTTCGCGGGCGCCTCGGCCATGGCCGGCCTGATCAACATCGTGCCCCCGCTACCTCCCGGCCTACGGAATGGCGCCCGAATGGGGCCGAGCCGTACGCCCTGTGGTGCTGGTCTACACCGCCATCAGTGTCGCCATCACGATCGCATTCGGGGCCGACGTCGACGCCCAGGCAGGCGCGTACGCCACGGGAATCCTGGTGATGATGGTCTCCGGCGCCGTCGCGGTCACCATCTCTGCCGTGCGGCGTGGGCAACGGCGCGCGGCCCTGGCCTTCGCCGTCCTCACCCTGATCCTGCTCTATGCGCTGGTCGAGAACATCATCGAGAAGCCCGACGGCATCGCCATCTCCGGCCTGTTCATCGCGGGCATCATCACCGTCTCGCTGATCTCGCGGGTCTCGCGCACCACCGAACTGCGCGCTGATCGGATCGAATTCGACGACGCGGCCCGCGGATTCCTCACCGACTCGATCGCCACGATGGCATCCTCAACCTGATCGCCAACCAGCGGCAGGCCGGCGACGCAGCCGAGTACGCCGCGAAAGAGGGCGACGTCCGCGCCACGGACCCAGTCCCCCACCGCACAGACATCTTGTTCCTCGAGATTGACGTAGTCGACCCCTCCACCTTCAGTGACGTGCTGCGGGTGAAGGGGGTCGAGGTCGATGGTCACCGCGTACTGCGGGCCGACAGCCCCGCCGTGCCCAACGCCATCGCCGCGATCCTCCTCGCACTGCGCGACACCACTGAAGTGATGCCGCAATGTCATTTCGAGTGGTCCGAAGGCAATCCGCTCAGCCACCTGCTGCGCTACCTCATCCTTGGCCGCGGTGACACCGCGCCCGTCGTACGCGAGATCATCCGCCAGCACGAATCGGACCCCGCCCGGAGACCAGGCATCCACGTGGGCTGAGGACCGCGATCAAACCGCTGTACAGACCGCGAGATCCACCGGGTGTTCCTGGTCGGCCCCACCCTTCGGCACAGGGACTCACAGGACCACTGCACACCGCCGATTGCATCGTCGGCTGACTTCGCGACCTGTCATCACAGCGGGAACTGAACCACCCCGGGTTTGATGCACGCGTCCTTCGTTGGGAAGGTGGCATTCATGCCGAGCAAGTACGACGAGCAGACCAAGGCCAAGGCGGTCCGGTTGGTAACCGAGCATTGGGGTAACTACACCGGATCGCGGCTAGTAGCGGACGTTCGCGGAAGACGGGCTCCAAGGCGCCTACCGAGGGGCCGCGAAGAGATCCTGCATGATGGCCTCGGTATTGCGGTCTTGGTCGGGTATCAGGATGGCGGCCGCGAGGTGTCGGGATGGGATGACGGCCAGCATGGTGCTGTAGGCCGGCGATCTTCCGGTGTGTCCGACGGTGGTCTGGGTCAGGTCTGTGAGGAACAGCATCGTGCCGAGGCCGTAGCCCACCTCTGGGAAGACGGTGCCGGGAGTGTCTTGTGTCATCATCGCGTGCACCGTCTCGGCTGGTAGCAGCCGCGCCCCGTACAGCGGTAGCCCCAGCGCGCCAGGGTGGGCGCGTCAGCGGCCATGCCTCCTGCGGCGCCCCCCGCGGTGGCGAGCGCCCGGCACGGCAGGTAGCCGTCAGGTCTCAGGCGCAGGCGGCCGGGTGGCGCAACCAGCGGTGGCGTGGGTCGTTCGACGTCTTGCACCGCCACGCGGTCAAGACCTGCCGGGTCGAGCAGGTCGGCGCGCAGCGCCTCGGCCAACGATCGCCCGGTGACCTTCTCGACCAGAAGGCCCAGCAACCAGTAGTTGGCGTCGCTGTAGGCGGGGCCACCACTGGGTGCCGAAGGTTTGCCCTTCTGAGAGGCCAGGGAGTCTTGCGGCGTCCAGTCCCGACCGGGAGCGGCCATGACCGCGGCGAGCAGCGCCAGGGTGTCAGGCTCGTGGTAGCGGATGCCGCTTTGCATGTCGAGCGCCTGGCGGACGGTTGCGCCGTTGCCGGTCAACCGGTGCTCGACGTAGGTGGACATGGGCGCGTTCAGGTCGACCTCCCGGCGGCGGCCAGGTGCAGTACCTCGGCCGCGGTGAAGGTCTTGGAGATACTGGCGATCCCCATCATCGCCTCCGGCACCAGCAGCCGCCCGTCGCCGCCCCTGCCGGCCGCACCCATCCAGGAACCCTCGTCGGTCAACACCGCCGCGGTCAGCCCGGGGGCACCTTTGCCGGCGAAGAAGGCGTGGTCGCTGACGACCCGGTCCAAAACGGCCTGCAACGCGGCAACTCTCTCCGCGGGGAACGGGCTGGCTGCCGGGTCGGGAAACCGAGACGCGACCCCCAGGGCGACGGTGGCCGCCGACCCGGAAGGCGGTGCCGCGTGTTCACCAGCCGAGGTGCAGCCCACCGCGAGAACCGTCGATGCCGCCGCCATCAAGCGAAGACCGATGCCGAAGTGAGCCACCATGGCGTCACCCCCTTACGCCGGGGCGCACTCGAACGAGCCACACCTACAGGCAATTGTCCTCCGCCCCACGGTGCCGATGACGTTCAACGTCTATGGGACGCCAGAGGCCACACGAATCACCGAGGCGATGTACGCCTGGCTCAGCGCTGGCATGCGCGGCGACAAGCCCGACGACCACGAGGGTGGTCACATCAGGTTGTCCGCCGCCTTCGTCAAGCAGATACGACGCGATCTCGGCGTCGATCCCTGGACTCAGGCGGCGATGCCCGCGTGCAGGATGACCACCCCTCTCGTCCCGATTCAGCCGCATCTCAGAGCGGCGTGAACTGGGCTCCGGCTCAGCAGCTCAGCGTGGGAACGCCGTGGGAACAAAGAGCTGTCGATCGGAGTCGACTGAAGTCAAGATCGACCGAACTGCAGTTGCCTGGTTACACCTGGAGGGGCGCATGTCGGTGTGGTGCGTCGGTTTCCTAAACCGTGCGTCGCACGTTCGAATCCTGCCGGGGCACCACACAAACATGCAGGTCAGGCACTCAATTCTCTAAAAGGCGGCTCTGGATCTCCTGTCGGCGGGGCCCACGAACGACCGCCGCGCCGAGGGCCTGCGTGGCGTGTGATGTGTCAGCGACGGCGCGCTGACCACTGCTCCCACTCTTGCGGTGCCATCGCTCCGGTCAGAGCACCTCCGGACCCAGATGCGCGACTCAGGCGTGTCTCCATCCGCGGTTGTCTTCAGTCGGTGCGTCAGGTCGGACATGCCTGGTGAGCGTCCAGCTTCACGGCTAGCCAGTCAGGGTTCCTTCCGCAAGCTGCCCACACGTTGAGCCTCAAGGGTTGAGCAGTCGGCTGGAAGGCGCGAGGGCGATGGCTTATGTGAAGGATCTGTGGACCCATCCGGTGAAGCAGGCGGATGGCACGGTCGTGCGGGAGCGGAGCAAGAGGTGGGGGCGGGGGAAGCGGTGGATGGCTGGATGGCTGGATCCGGAGCGGAACGAGCGGACACAGGTGTTCAGCACCAAGGTGGCTGCCGAGCGCCATACGGCGGCGATGGAGACGGATCGGGCGCGTGGGGAGTACATCGATCCGAACGCCGGCAAGGTCCGGTTCGAGGTGGTTGCCGAACGATGGCTGAAGTCGCGCGTGATAGATCCGGCCAGCGCGATCAGGTATGAGTCATCGCTGCGGCTACACGTTGCTCCGGTCTTCGGGCCGCGGCAGTTGAGGAGTATCAAGCCGTCGGAGATCGCCGGGTGGATCGCGGATCTGGACGCGCGCTTCGGATCATCGACGGCACGCACCGCGTTCATCGTTCTGCACGGCACGTTGGAACTCGCGGTCGACGACGAGTCGATCAAACGGAATCCAGCCAAGGCAGGAGTCGTGAAGGTCCCAGCGGAGAAGACCGGGAGGGTCGTTGCGTGGAGCGATGAGACCGTGTTCAGGATCGTCGAATGCCATCCACCGCTAGACCGGCCGATCGCGTCCGTCGGCGCGGCATGTGGGCTACGTCAGGGCGAGCTCTTCGGACTTGCCACGCAAGACATCGACTTCGCCGAGATGGTCATCTACGTACGCCGGCAAGTGAAGAAGCTAGGCAGGGACTTCGTGTTCGCGCTGCCGAAGAATGACACCGAGCGGCCAGTGCCGATGTCTGAAGGGACGGCTCTGGCACTCAAAGAACACATCGAGGCAGCCAAACCCCGGCCGTACACCCTGCCGTGGGAGAAGCTGGACGGGAAGCCGCTCACGGTGAAGCTTCTGTTCCGGTGGACGGACGACCAACACCTCCGCGCTCGCACGTACGACGAGCTGGTCTGGAAGCCAGCGCTCGCCAAGGCGGGCGTAATCCCGATGCCGACGAAGGACGCACGCGGCCGGCGTCACTACAAAACCAACCGCGACACCGGCATGCACGCGCTGCGGCACTACTACGCGAGCATCACCCTGGCCGACGGCGTCAACATCAAAGAACTCGCCGAGTACCTAGGCCACGGAGATCCTGGCTTTACCCTCCGCCTGTACACCCACATGCTCCCGTCCTCCCACGAGCGGGCGCGGAAGGCGGTGGATGCCCGGCTGGCTCGCCTCTTCTCCATTCCCTCTCACGGAACTGTGACGGAACAGGCCGCCGGCCGCTCCCCTATTCACACCAGGGAGTCGGACGGCGGGCCGCATCCCGAAGACCTTGGAATGGGCCTCTGACCTGCGGAAACGTCAGCGAATGCGCATACCTGAGATCGCCCGGGAGATGACCAGGCGCTGGATTTCTGAGGTGCCTTCGAAGATGGTGTAGATCTTTGAGTCTCGGTGCATGCGTTCTACCGGGTATTCGCGGGTGTAGCCGTTGCCGCCAAGGATTTGGATGGCTTCTTCGGTGGCCTTGACTGCGACCTCGGACGCCTTCAGCTTGGCCATCGAGCCCTCGCCGTTGCGGTAGTCGGGTTGCTGGCCGCGCATCAGGGCGGCGGACATGAAGGCGGCGCGCCAGACGAGGAGGCGGGCGGCGTCAATCTCGGTGGCCATGTCGGCGAGTTTGAAGGCGATGCCCTGGTTGTCGATGATCGGGCGGCCGAACTGCTCGCGGTCCTTGGCGTAGTCCAGCGCGAACTCGTACGCCGCTCGCGCGATGCCGATCGCCTGGGAGCCAACGATGTGCCGGGTCATCTCGAAGGTCGCCATCGAGGCGTTGCCACGCGAGGCCGAGCCGTTGTTCTCGCGCGCCTTCGCCAGCCGAGCGTCCAACTTCTCCTTGCCACCAAGGACGTTGGCTGCCGGGATCCGCACGTTGTCGAAGAACACGTCTGCGGTGTGCGACGCGCGCAGCCCGTGCTTCTTCAGCTTGGTCCCCTGCTCCAGCCCGCGAACCTCGGACTTCGGTACTACGAACGCCGCCTGGCCCCGGCTGCCGAGTGAAGGGTCGACGCTGGCGACGACCACGTGGATGTCGGCGATTCCACCGTTCGTGGCCCAGGCCTTCTGCCCGTTGATCACCCACTCGTCGGTCTTCTCGTCGTACGTCGCCTTCGTGCGGATGGCGGATACGTCCGAACCGGCACCGGGCTCCGACGAACAGAAGGCGGCGACACGAACGTCATCGGGCGTTCCGTAGCAACGGGGCAACCATTGGCTCCACTGCTCGGGCGTGCCGTTGGAGAACACCGCGGAGCTCGCCAGCCCGGTACCGACCAGGGACATGCCGATGCCCGCATCACCCCAGAAGAGCTCCTCCTGGACGAGCGGCATCAGCAAGCCCGACGGGTCGATGAAGAGGTTGATGCTGGCGTCCATGCCGTAGAGGCCGATCTTCGCGGCCTCCTGGATCACCGGCCACGGGGTTTCCTCGCGCTCGTCCCACTCGGACGCGGCGGGCCGGATCACCGAGGCGGCGAACTCGTGCGCCCAGTCACGGATCTCCCGCTGCTCGTCGTTGAGGTTCAGGTTGAAGGACTGCCACTCCGGCTTCGACCGCTCGGCCGCGAGCTCGCCCGCCATACCCATCACATCCGCCGACACCGCCTCGGCACCGACGGCACCCGGCGCCGCACCAGCACCACCGGTGCCGGCAGAGCCACCGGCCGCAGATGAGTTGGTTGACGAAGACTCGGTCATGGTCATCGATTCCTCCGGAGCGAGCTGCAGGGTGATCGTTCGGCAGAGATGTTACCCACGAGTGTAACTATCGTTTGCACCGAGGGGTACCGGTGTGTCTAAGATCGGTGCATGAGCTCCGCGCTGCTCGCGATCGGACGCCGCCGGACCACGGCGGAGCGTCGGCGCGACCGGGAGCGGGACATCATCCGCGCCACCCGCGAATTGTTCGACGAGCGCGGCACGATCGACGCCCAGATCGACGACATCGCCAAGCGCGTCGGCATCAACAAGGCGCTGATCTACCGGCACTTCGCCGGCAAGGAAGAACTGTTCGCGCTCACCCTGGTCGACTACCTCGGCGAGCTGGACGAGCGGCTGCAGGCCGTTGACGGGCCGCGCCGGGCGCCGATGAACCGGTTGCGCTCACTCAGCGAGGTCTTCGTCGACTTCTGCCTGGAGTATCCGGCCTTCGCGGACTGCGCGATGAGCCTGCTCCGGCGCACCGGCGAGGAGCTGTTCGGCGAGATCACCGAGCCGGTGATGACCAAGCTCGGTACTGCGATGGCCACCGCGCTCGAGCGGATCTCGGCCATCCTGAAGGCCGGGCAGAAGGCGGGCGTGTTCGACGAGGTCGACACCGACTACCTGGCCAACCACCTCTACACCCAGACCCTCGGCGCGATGCACATGGCCCGGATGGGCCTGATCGTGTCCCGCACCGGGCCGGGCCCGGACAAGATCCCGGGTCACCCGGTGGTGCACCAGGCCGACATCGCCACCGTCCGGTCCACCGCGATCACCGCGACCCTCGCCACCGCCGTCGGCCGCCTCGCTTTCGCCGGTACGCCGGGCAGCAGGCCGACCAGGTCCGCCCCAAACGGCAAGGTCAGCACCAAGGCCGAAGAAACCACGAAGACCGGCAAGACCGTCAAGGCCACCGCCCGGCGCTCCACCTCACGAACAGCAGGAGAGAACCCGTGACCGAGACCCGCAAGGTGGCCGTTGTCGCCGGCAACCGCATCCCCTTCGCCAGGCAGGACACGACGTACCGGCACGCCTCCAACTCCGACATGCTCACGGCCGCCCTCAACGGTCTGGTCGACCGCACCGGACTAGGCGGCCAGGAGCTCGGCGAGGTGGTCGCCGGCGCAGTGCTGAAGCACGCGCGCGACTGGAACATGGTCCGCGAGGTGGTCCTCGGATCGAAGCTCGCGGCCACCACCCCGGCGTACGACATCCAGCAGGCCTGCGGTACCGGGCTGGAGGCGGCGATCCTGGTCGGCAACAAGATCGCGCTCGGCCAGATCGAGGCCGGCATCGCGGGTGGTGTCGACACCGCCTCCGACGCGCCGGTCGCGGTCAACGACGACCTGCGCAACATCCTGCTCGACCTCAACCGCGCCAAGAGCCTGCAGGACCGGCTGAAGGTGCTCACGCGCGTCCGGCCGAAGGCGATCATCCCGGAGATCCCGCGCAACGCCGAGCCGCGGACCCGCAAGTCGATGGGTGAGCACGCCGCCCTCACCGCACTCGAGTGGGGCATCACCCGCGAGGCGCAGGACGAGCTCGCGTACCGCTCCCACATGAACCTCGCCGCGGCGTACGACCGGGGCTTCCAGGACGACCTCATCACGCCGTACCTGGGTCTCGAGAAGGACCAGAACCTCCGCCCGGACACCACGGTCGAGAAGCTCGCCAAGCTGAAGCCGGTCTTCGGCAAGGGCGAGACCGCGACGATGACGGCGGGCAACTCCACTCCCCTGACCGACGGCGCGTCCATGGTGCTGCTGTCCACCGACGAGTGGGCCGCCGAGCGCGGGCTGCGCCCCCTGGCCTACTTGACCCACTCACAGACGGCTGCCGTCGACTACGTGAAGGGTGCCGAGGGCCTGCTGATGGCTCCCGCGTACGCCGTACCCCGGATGCTGGCGCGCGCGGGTCTGACCCTGCAGGATTTCGACTACTACGAGATCCACGAGGCGTTCGCATCGCAGGTGCTGGCGACCCTGAAGGCGTGGGAGGACCCGATCTTCTGCAAGGAACGGCTCGGCCTGGACGCCCCACTGGGCGAGATCGACCGGTCCAAGCTGAACGTGAACGGCAGTTCGCTGGCGGCCGGGCACCCGTTCGCCGCGACCGGCGGCCGGATCGTGGCCGCACTGGCCAAGCAGCTGGACGAGAACGGCGGTGGCCGTGGCCTGATCTCGATCTGCGCCGCCGGTGGCCAGGGCGTCGTCGCCATCCTCGAGAAGTGAAGAAGCAGGAGCAACTGATGACGGACCGCTACCAGACTTTCACCCGGACGCCGCTGGGCCGGACGCTGGTCAAGAACCTGGGCCTGCCCGACCCGACCCCGCTGCCGCGCTGGACCGAGGGTTCGTCGGTGATCGACGGCCCGGTGGTATTCGGCGCGATCAGCGAGACCGACACCGGCAAAGCGATCCAGGCCCTGCTGCGAGACATCGGAGCCACCTTCAGTACTGCGGCCGAGGGCGTCGCCTCGAGTGAGTTGCGCCCCAAGGCCCTCGTGTTCGACGCGACAGGCGCCACCTCCACCGCGGACCTCACCTCGCTGCAGCGGTTCTTCTCCCCCGTCATCCGCCAGCTCGGTACTGCGGGCCGGGTGATCGTGGTCGGACGGACTCCGGAGCTGTCGGCGGCGCCCGAGCAGCAGGTCGCCCAGCGTGCGCTGGAGGGATTCACCCGGTCGCTCGGCAAGGAGGTGAAGCGCGGAGCCACGGTCAACCTGGTCTACGTCGCACCTGACGCCCACGACCAGCTCGACTCGACCTTGCGGTTCTTCCTGTCGCCCAAGTCGGCGTACGTGAGCGGCCAGGTGGCCCGAATCGGCGCGGGTCCGCTCGTCGGGAACGGCCCTGCCGCGCCGCTCGCGGACAAGGTCGCCCTCGTCACCGGAGCAGCTCGGGGTATCGGGGCCGCGATCGCCAAGACCCTGGCTCGCGACGGAGCCACCGTGCTCGGCGTCGACGTACCGCAGAACGCCAACGACCTGCGCAAGGTGATGTCCTCGATCGGCGGCAGCGAGTTGCTGCTCGATGTCACCTCGATCGACGCCCCGCAACGGATCGCGGCGGCCGGCGCGGAGCTCGGCGGCCTCGACATCGTCGTCCACAACGCCGGCATCACCCGGGACAAGCGGCTCGCGAACATGCGGACGGACGCCTGGGACGCGGTGCTCGATGTCAACCTGCGCGCGCCCGAGCGGATCACGGCGCAGCTGCTGGAGTCGGGCGCATTGAACGATGGCGGCTCGGTGGTCGGCGTCGCCTCGATCGCCGGGATCGCGGGCAACAACGGCCAGACGAACTACGCGACCTCCAAGGCCGGTGTGATCGGTCTGGTCCAGTCGCTCGCGCCGCGGCTTGGCGATCGGCAGATCAGGATCAACGCGGTCGCACCCGGGTTCATCGAGACCGAGATGACCGCGAGGGTACCGTTCGCGATCCGCGAGGTCGGCCGCCGGATCAACTCGTTGCAGCAGGGCGGGCTACCCGTGGACGTCGCCGAGACGATCGCGTGGTTCGCGGATCCGGCCTCCGCGGGAGTCACCGGCAACGTGGTCCGCGTCTGCGGCCAGAGCGTGCTCGGAGCCTGAGATGCCCACCCGACGGTACGACGACACCCCCGGGTTCGGTTCGCTGTACGCCCGCACGGTGAAGGCGACCTTGCGCAAGGCGGAGTACGAGCCCGACACCGACGGCCTGACGCTGGAACTGCCGCACGCGGCGATCGACCAGGACCATCTCACGGCGTACCGGGAGGTGACGGGGTTCAGCGCGGGACCCGCCCTGCCGGTCACGTATCCGCATGTTCTGGCGTTCCCGCTGCACCTGGACCTGATGTCGGACCCGTCGTTCCCGTACAAGCCGATGGGCATCGTTCACCTGGCGAACACCATCACCCAACTGAAGCCGCTGCCGATGCACGCGGACTACGCGATCCGCGTGCACAGCAGTCCGGAGCGCCCGCACCCGAAGGGCACCATCTTCGACGTGATCAGCGAAGTGCGGGTGGACGACGAGGTGGTGTGGACTGACTCCACCACCTTGCTCAGCCGGTCCTCGGGCACCCCGTCCGCGCACACCGATCTACTGCCGGACCTTTCGCTGGAGCCGTCGGCGTTCTGGGACCTGCACGGCAACCTCGGCCGCCGGTACGCCGCTGCTTCCGGTGACCGCAATCCGATCCATCTCTGGAAGCTCTCGGCGCAGGCCTTCGGGTTCCCGCGCCAGATCGCCCACGGGATGTGGGCGAAGGCGGCGTCGCTCGCGTCGATCCAGCGCGGCGGCGGTCTGCCCGACGCCTACACGGTCCGCGTCGACTTCCGGAAACCGCTGCTACTCCCGTCGCGGGTCCAGTTCGGCAACCAGCGGACCGGCGAGGCCGTGGACTTCGCGCTCTACAACGACGACCACACCGTCACCCACCTCATCGGCCAACTCCAGCCCCGCTGACCGGACGTCCAGGCCATCAATCGCGGCCTCCCCGGGCTGCGGCACGCTCGGCCCCGGGCTGGGCGCGGGCAATTGATGGCGTGGAGGTTCACCCCTCCGCAGCGGATCAGCGCTCGCCGCGAGATCTCGCAGTACTGCGGCCGCGGGTGCCGCGGGGTGCTGGCTTCCGTCACGGTCGCGGATGGCGATCTCGCCGGCAGCAGCCTCGCGTGGACCGATGACCGCCAGATGCGGGACCAGCCGGTTCTGGCGAATCCGCGCGCCCAGGCTGCCCTCCTCGGCGTACGCGATCTCTGCTCGAAGACCGAGGTCAACCGCCTGCCGGAGAACCTTGGCGGCTGCTTCCTCCTCCTTGTCAGAGATCGGGAGTACGACGAGCTGGACCGGGGCGAGCCAGGACGGGAACGCGCCGCCGTGTACTTCGATCAACTGGGCGACGGCGCGCTCGATGCTGCCGACGATCGCGCGGTGCACCATCACCGGGCGATGCTTGTTGCCATCGGCACCCATGAACTCGAGCCCGAACGCGGCCGGCTGGTGGAAGTCCACCTGAATGGTCGACAGACTGGACTCGCGACCGGCCGAGTCCTCGACCTGGATGTCGATCTTCGGTCCGTAGAACGCGGCCTCCCCCGGCGCTTCCTCATACGCGATTCCCGCACCGTCGAGGACATCCCTCAGCAGGCTGGAGGCTCGCTCCCAGCTCTCGGCGTCCCCGACGTACTTGCTGGCCGGATCGCCGAACTTCGCGTCCTCGGCAGGCAGCGACAACAGATA
The DNA here is from genome assembly GCF_004345365.1 of Kribbella sp. VKM Ac-2568. Taxonomy (GTDB): domain Bacteria; phylum Actinomycetota; class Actinomycetes; order Propionibacteriales; family Kribbellaceae; genus Kribbella; species Kribbella orskensis. Next base: position 267,039 of record NZ_SLVF01000010.1, on the reverse strand, counting down.
GCGGGAGGCGCTGATACCCAGATCGCGATAGGCCTGGTTGATCAACGCGAGCGCCGCACCAGCCTCTTCGGCAACCTGGTCCAGGCTGCAGAAGATGTGCCCGTCGTTGAGCTGGATCGCCCGAACTCTGGTCAACCCACCGAGAACACCGGACAGCTCCGAGCGGTACATCCCGCCGAGCTCGGACATCCGCAGCGGCAGTTCGCGATAGCTGTGCGCCCGCGATCGGAACATCAGCGCGTGGTGCGGACACAGGCTCGGCCGCAGCACCACCTGCTCTCCCCCGACGTCCATGGGCGGATACATATCCTCGTTGTACTTCGCCCAGTGGCCGGAGATCTCGTAGAGCTCGCGCTTGCCGAGCACGGGTGAATACACCTGCTGGTAGCCGGCTCGTCGTTCGACGTCGACGATGTACCGCTCGATCGCCTGCCGGATCGCCGCACCAGCAGGCAGCCAGTACGGAAGACCGGCACCGATCAACGGGTCCGAGTCGAACAGGCCGAGCTCCCGGCCGAGCTTGCGATGGTCGTACATGTGAACACTCCTCAGATGGTCGAGACGAGTGCCCACACGACGAAGCCCCGGGGCACTCGCCCCGGGGCTTCGATCAACAGTCAGCTGTCAGCGCGCCGGGACAAACTCCGACGTCGTCGTCACCACTACGCGCTTGATCATGATGAATAAGTTAGCAGACGAGGGAACCGATTTATTCCGGGTCTGTGGGACGGCGGGCCTGGTTCGCTTCGCGGAGGGCCGCCCAGGGGTCCGCCCCGGGACCCACATGGCCCAGCTTGTCGGGGTTGTTGACTGTGCGGATCGTCTGGATCTGTCCGTCGAGGACGTCGAGCGCCCAGGTGCTGAGGATCTTGCCGTCCCGGTCGCGGAAGATCGCGCCCGGCTGGCCGTTCACCTCGTGCGGCTCCACCTTCGCTCCGATCCGAACGAACAGCGAGACGAGCCTGGCGAGCACCCGGGCCACGCTTTCGGTACCGCTGAAGCGGTCGGCCCATTGCGGGGCCTTGCCGCCACCGTCGGCGACCAGCTGTACGTCGGCGGCCAGCAACTCGGTCAGCCCGTCGACATCCCCGTCCCGGAAGGCGTCGAGGAATCGCCCGGCGAGCTCCTCGCGCTCGGTTCGGTCGGCATCGAACCGGGGTCGGCCCGCGTCCATGTGTCGGCGCGCTCGTACGGCGAGCTGGCGGCACGCCGCCTCAGAGCGCCCCACCGCCGACGCGACCTCACCGAAGCCGAAACCGAACACCTCCCGCAATACGAAGACCGCCCGTTCGAGCGGGCTGAGCCGCTCCAGCAACAACAGGGCCGCCATCGACAGCGAGTCGGCCAGCTCCGCCGAACGCTCCGGGTCCTGGTAGGGGTCGGTCAGCAGCGGCTCCGGGAACCACGGCCCGACGTACTCCTCCCGCCGGACGCGGGCCGACCGCAGTACATCGATCGAGATTCTGGTCACCACGGCCGACAGAAAGGCTTTGGCCGAGGCGGGCTGTGTCGGGGAGGCCTCGTAGCGCAGCCAGGTCTCCTGGACCGCGTCTTCGGCCTCGGCCACACTGCCCAGGATCCGGTAGGCGATCGAGAAGAGCAGCGGCCGCAGGTCTTCGAACTCCTCGGTGCGGGTCATGCCAGCTCAGCCTTGAATCCCTGCCGCCACGACGGGTACTGCAGCTCCCAGCCGAGCTCCCGCTTGGCTTTGGCGTTCGAGAAGCCACGCCCCTCGGTCATCATCGTCACCGCCACTTCCCCGGCCAGCGGTCGCGCTAGCCAGGTGGGGACCCGCATCGGCCGCCTCGCTCCCGCGCATGCGGCCAGGTAGGGCAGCCACTCGTCGGCCGGGGCCGGTTCATCGTCGACGATGTTGAACACACCCCTGGCCTCCTTCTCCACGGCCAGAACGGTAGCGCTCGCCGCGTCGTCGAGATGCACCCATGAGCAGTATCCGGCGCCGCCCCCGACAATCGGGAACTGCCGCTTGCGCACGGGCTCGACCAGGTCGTCGGTGGCGCCTGGCCCGTAGAACCAGCCGTACCGCAGTACTGCGCCGCCGGCCTTCAGGACCACGTCCTCGACGTGACCGATCGCCTTCATCCCGGGTTCCGCCGGCGTCCCCGTCATCGGGTCGGTCGGGTCCTGCTCGGTCTTCACCCAGCCGCCCTCACGGATGCCGTTCCAAGCGGCGTAGCTCTGCGCGACGAAGTTGGTCACGCCGGTCGCCTCGGCGGCGGCCAGCAGGTGGTCCGTCCCCTCGAGGCGCAGCCGGTTGGTGCCGGCGAACCACTGATCCATGTGCTTCATGTCGGGCTTGCCGGCATGCGCCACGGAGATCGCGGTCATCTGGTGCACGATCACCTCTGGCCGGGCCTTGGCCACCGCCTCACCGACCGATGCCGCATCCAGCCCATCCATCACGACCGCCTCGGCGCCCAGCTGCTCCACCAGACCCAGCTTGGCCGAGCTCGTCGTCGTTGCCGTCACCTGGTGGCCACGGGCAACCAGCTGGGGCACCAGCCGCCGCCCCAGAACCCCGGACCCACCAGCCACGAACACCCGCATGACCATCACCTTTCCAGATCTCAGAACTGCCTTCGAACCCGAGACGAGACAGCCCCTCCCAGCTGTGACATCAGGGCCGGCATCACCAGGGCAGGGGGCCCTCCGCGCTGAAGAACCCGGCGGTCGGTCCATCAGCGCCGAGTGTGGCCAGGCGCACCAAGACCTCGGCGCCCTGCGCGACCGTGAGGAACCCGGTGTGGTTGTTGCTGTCCGTGTCGACGTAGCCGGGGGCGACGGCGTTGACGAGGATGCCGTCCTTCCGCAGCTCGTTGGCGTACTGCACGGTCAGCGCGCTCAGCGCGGTCTTGGACGGCGAATACGCGGCCGACGACAGCAGTGATGCCATCGGGCCGTCCGGGTCGCTGGTGATGGTCAGCGACGCGGCATGACTGCTGACGTTGACGATGCGCGGCGCCGGCGACCGCCGCAGCAGCGGCAACATGGCATTGGTCACCGCGATCACGCCGAAGACGTTGGTCTCGAACACCGCCCGGACCATGTCCAGGTCGACGGAGCTGGGGACCTGATCGTAGGCGTCCTGGGGCGAGACCTGCCCGGAACCGGTGATGCCGGCGTTGTTGATCAGCACGTCGAGGTGGCCGAAGCGCTCCTCGACCTGCTTCGCAGCCTCCTGCACGGTGGACGGGTCGGTGACGTCCAGGGTGACCGCGTGCACGTCGCCGGCCGCGCGCAGCGCCGCGGCAGCCTCCTCGCCGCGCCGCGGGTCCCTGGCGCCGATCAGAACCGTCATCCCCAGCTCAGCGAGTTGCTCGGCAGCCCCACGGCCGATCCCCTTGTTTGCCCCGGTGACCAGCGCGATCTTCTGGTGGGTGTTCTCACTCATGACCAGTCCTTGCTATCAGGTGGTGTGTTCTTCTCAGAACCTGTCTTCGACACCCGAGACGAGACAGCACGGCCACCTGTGACATGCGGCGGTGGGTGGATCAGGCGAGGCGTTTCGCGGGTCTGGAACTAGTCGTCCAGGTCCAGGCCGACGGGGCGGATAAGGCCTTCCTGGGCTACTGAGGCGACCAAGCGGCCGTCTTGGCTGAAGAGGCGGCCGGTAGCGAATCCTCGGGCGCCCGAGGCGGACGGGGAGACCTGGTCGTACAGGAGCCACTCGTCGGCGCGGAAGTCGCGGTGGAACCAGAGGGCGTGGTCGATGGAGGCCGGCTGGATGCGGCGGTCGCCGATGATGATGCCGTGCGGGAGCAAGCTTGCCCCGAGCAACGTCAGGTCACTCGCATAGGCCAGAACGCAAGCGTGCAAGGCCGGCTCGTCCGGAAGCTTGCCTGCGGCCCGGATCCAGAACTGCCGCCCGGTGAGCCCGGCCAGCCGTACGTCGAGCGCGGCCCACTCCTTGTTCCAGTCCTCGGCCTTGCGCCCTGACGCTGCCTCGAAGACCGACGCGAGGGTCGGCGCCTCGTCCGGCGGGAGGAGGTCCGTCGGCATCGGGTCCGAGTGGTCCAGCCCTGGCTCCGGCACCTGGTAGGAGGCGGACATGTAGAAGATGGTCTTGCCGTTCTGCGACGCGACCACCCGTCGGCTGCTGAACGACCGCCCGTCGCGGATCAGCTCGGGCTTGTAGACGATCGGTACCGAGGTGTCGCCTGGGCGCAGGAAGTACCCGTGCAGCGAGTGCACGATCCGCTCGGGATCTACCGTCCGGCTGGCCGCCACCAGCGCCTGGCCGAGCACCTGCCCGCCGAACACCCGCTGTGCGGAGGTCTGCGGTTGCCGGCCACGGAACAGGTCGACGTCGATCATCTCCAGGTCGAGCAGCTCGACCAGATCCTCCAGCGACTCAGGCATGTCTCATCCTGACAGCTTCAGCTGTCAAGACGGGTCACCCGGGCGGCGGCCAACCGGCGTACGGGATGTGGTTGTTGTCACCTCAGCTGTTTAGGAGAGCTTTCGGTCGCACTCGGTAACTCGATGAACGCTCCCATCAACCGCACGAATCACCCACTACGCCACGGCCTGACCGTACGAACAGCAACGCCCGAAGAACCCTGAGGCTCTTCGGGCGTTGCTGTTAGGTCGCGGATCAGTTGTCGTCGTCGCGGTTCAGCTCCGCGAGGAACTGCTCGACCTCAGCGCCGAGCTCCTCAGCCGACGGCGTCGACCCCGCCAGCAGACTCCCCCGGCTGACCGAACCAGCCGCGGCGTCGTACTGCGTTTCGAGGGCGTTCACCACGGCGGACGCATCCTCAGAGGCCTCCACCTGCTCGTCCACCAGGCGACCGGTGACGGCAGCCTCGTCGAGGAGCGCCTTGCTAGGGAGCAGCAGGCCAGTCGCCGCGGAGATCGCGTGCACCAGAGCCAGCGCTGCGCCCGGGAAGCGGTTCTCGGCCAGGTAGTGCGGCACGTGGACCGCGAAGCCCATCGCGTCCTTGCCGGCTTCGCCGAGGCGAACCTGCAGCATGGTGGCGGCGCTCGCCGGGAGGCGCATCTCGCCGTCCCAGATGTTCGACCGCGTCACCAGCTCGGGCCGGGTGGCGTGCGCCGTGAGGCCCAGCGGCCGGGTGTGCGGAACGCCCATCGGGATGCCGTGAACGCCGACCGTCAGCGTGACGTTGTAGCGCTCGATCAGCTGCCGTACTGCGCCGGCGAACCGGTTCCAGTGGTTGTCGGGCTCGACACCCTCGAGCAGCAGGAACTCCACGCCGGCGTCGTCCTTCATCAGGTGAAGGGACAGCTGCGGCGGGGTGTAGTCGATGAACCGGTCCTCGGCGAAGGTCACCTCGGGACGGCGGGCCCGGTAGTCGTGCAACAGGTCCACGTCGAACCTGGCCAGCAGGCGGTGGTCCAGCACCTCCAGCAAGTGGTCGGCCGTCACTCGGCCCGCCTGGCCGGCGTCCATGAACCCGTCAAGCGAATGCACCAGCACCTTCGGCGTCGCCGCCGGGCCGGTCGCCACCGACTCGTCGACGATCTCGTAGAGGTCGTCCGGTCGCAGCATCTTCGTCTCCTTCTCACTGGCCAACAGGCGGGTAGGCCCCTCTATCCTGCCTTCTCCAATGAGAACGTCACCTCGCTGGGCAGTAATTCCGCTCCGCGAGATCTTTTCTCGGTACGCCGCTCGCTGCCGGGTGGTTCGACCGATGACGCCTTACAAGCCACCAGGCGTCGCACAGCCCGGCAGCCGGGTGAGTCCAAGCAGGCCTGCGGCGTGAGTCCAGGCCGGCCCGCGGGTGTCCGGATCCAGACACGACGCGGGGAGGACGAGCGGATTCGGAAAGCGCTTGCTAGCGTGCTCCTGTGCGCACCGAATCCGAACCGACTGCCCTAGGCTCCACCATGGCCTCCACCACCGCCGCCCAGCCGACCGTGATGCTTGCGATGAACGAGTCCAGCCGGGCCCGGGTACTCGTCCCCCAGGTGCGCGACCGTCTGGAGCGCGTCGCCACCGTGCTCCCGGTCGGCCCCGGCGACGCCTTCCTCGCCGATCCCGAGGTCCGGAAGGCGCTCGGCGAGGTCGACGCCCTGCTCACCGGCTGGGGCTGCCCGTCGATCACCCCCGAGGTGCTGGACGCTGCCCCCAGGCTCCGGGCGATCATCCACGCGGCAGGCTCGGTCAAGCATTTCGTCGACCCGGCCGCCTTCGAACGCGGGATCCAGGTGTCCTCGGCCGTCGTGGCGAACGCGCTGCCGGTGGCCGAGTTCACCGTCGCCACGATCATCCTGAGCGGGAAGCGGGCGTTCCGCCTCGGCGCGGAGTACAAGCTGAGCAAGCACCGGCCGGATCCGAGCAACGTGTCGGGCAACTACGGCAGCACGGTCGGCCTGCTGGGCGCGTCGCGGATCGGCCGGATGGTGGCTGAGCGACTCCGGGCGTTCGACCTCGAAGTACTGATCAGTGATCCGTATCTGTCCGAGGCCGAGGCGGCTGAGCTTGGCGCGAGCCTGGTCGACCTGGACACACTGTTCACCCGCAGCGACATCCTGAGCGTGCACGCGCCGCTGCTACCCGAGACCGTCGGCCTGGTCGATGCGCGGTTGCTCGGACTGCTGCGGGACGGCTCGGTCCTGATCAACACCGCCCGCGGCCGGATCATCGACGCGGACGCGCTCATTGCCGAATGCCGCTCGGGGCGCATCGACGCGGTGCTCGACGTGACCGATCCGGAACCGCTGCTGCCCGATTCACCGCTGCTGGAACTGCCCAACGTGTTCCTCACGCCGCACCTGGCCGGTGCGGTCGGCAACGAGGTCGCGAGATTGGGCGAATTGGCCGTGGGTGAGCTGGAACGTTTTGCCGCCGGGGCCCCTCTTCATCACGTCATCACCGCCGCCGAGCTTGGGAGAATCGCATGACCCGCCTCGTCCTGCCCGACACCGACCGCGTGCTGTCCCGTCAAACCGGCTGGACTCGTGGGCATTGGGAGGCGCTCGCCGACCACCTGCTCGACTCCCTGGTGCCGTACTTCTCCCCCGGCGCCGCCCGCGTCGTGCTGCCCGGGCGGCCGAGCCGGTCCGGCACCGACTCGGACGAACTCGAGGGGTTCGCACGCTCCTTCATGCTCGCCGCCTTCCGGATCGCGGGCGTCCGTGGCGAGGGCTGCGACAAGCTGATCGAGCGGTATGCCCGCGGTGTCGCCAACGGCGCGAACCCGGACCACCCCGAGGCGTGGCTGCGGCTCACCCCGCGCTCGCAGCAGATGGTGGAGGCCGCCGCGATTGCGGTCGCGCTGCACGAGTCCCGCGAGTGGATCTGGGACCGGCTGGACACCCGCGCCCAGGAGCACGTCGCGGAGTGGCTGGGCGGGTTCATCGGGTCCACCACGCACGACAACAACTGGCGGTTGTTCCAGGTCGTCAGCGAGCAGTTCCTGGCGTCCGTGGGCGCGCCGTACTCCAAGGACGACATCGAGGGCGGCCTTGACCGGATAGAGGACTGGTACGTCGGCGACGGCTGGTACTCCGACGGCGACGGGCAGAACTTCGACAACTACATCGGCTGGGCCATGCACCTCTACCCGGGCCTGTGGACCCGGATGGCCGCCGCAACCTCCGGTACGGAGTACGACGATCGTCTGAAGGTCTACCGGGAGCGGCTGAGCCTCTTCCTGGAGGACGCGGTGCACCTGGTCGGGAACGACGGGGCACCCGTCTACCAGGGGAGGTCGCTCACGTACCGGATGGCTGCGGCCGCGCCGTACTGGATGGGGGCCGTGCTCGACGCCACTCCCCTGTCCCCGGGCCAGACCCGGCGGCTGTGCTCGGGGATCGCGCGGCACTTCGTGCAGCACGGCGTACCGGATGAGCGCGGGCTGCTGACGCTCGGGTGGTATGACACGTTCCTGCCGACGACTCAGGCGTACTCCGGGCCCGGTTCGCCGTACTGGGCCAGCAAGGGGTTCATCGGGTTGCTGCTGCCGCCGGAGCACGCGGTGTGGACGGCTTCCGAGGAGACGGTGCCGCTCGACGAGGCGGACCAGGTCCGGGCGATGCCCGTGCCCGGCTGGCTCGTGCACGCGAGCCGGCACGATCAGGTGGTGCGGCTGATCAACCACGGCGCCGACCACGCACCGCCCGCCGAGCCGGAAGGTGTGGAGCCCGCGGCTGACCCGCACTACGACCGCCTGGCGTACGCGAACCATGCGGGGCCGGAGATCTCCGACGCGGCGTCACTGCAGCGGGTCGACAACCTCACCTCGCTCGTCGATCAGCACGGCAGGTCCAGCCACCGCGGCCGGATCCGCCGCCTCGGGGTCGGCACGCGGTCGGCGGCGTCCTGGCACAAGGCGTGGCTCGGCAGCGAGGGACCGTGGCGGATCGAGACCGCCTCGGTCGTGCACGGCGGCTGGGAGATCCGCTGCTCGCTGGTCGAAGGACCGGCCGGCGCGCTGGTCCGCAGCGGCGGGTACGCCGTCGCCGGGGATTCCTTGCCTACAGCAACCGTCGGCGGGTCGCCCGCCTGGTCCGCGGCGCGGAACGCGGACGGGCTGATGTCCGCCGTCGTCAACCTGCACGGGTACGACGAGGCCGGCCTGCACCGCGATCTCGGGGCGAACCCGTTCGGCCCGCACTCCGCCACGCCGTACCTGACGGTGAGCCACGGAGGTGAGCCGCTGGTGCTCGTTCACGCGGTGTTGCTGACCCGTGACGCGATCCGCCCCGAGGCACTCGCCGAGGGAATCCAGGTCGCCGTCGCCGGGCACGAGATCACGATCACATTCCCCGGTGACGACACTGAGACAGTGCGCCTCGGGGACCACTGATCTCGTACGGTCTAGGTATGACCGAAGCACTCGAACCCAGTGTCACCGACGCGCTGGCCCAGGCGGTGGCGGCCGATCCCAGCACCGAGAACCAGGAGAAGTTGTGGGAGGCAACGTTCTTGCTGGACCGCTGGTACTTCGTCCAGCGCGGTGAGCCTGGTAACCCGCAGCCGTTCGTCGGCGTGCACCAGGACCAGCCGTTCCTGATGGCCTTCACCTCCGCGCAACGGGCCCGGGGATTCGCGATCGACAACGGGCTCGTGCCCGCGGACGCCGAGGTCCAGGTGCTCGCGCTGGCTCCCGAGGACGCGGTAGCCCAGGCACCGGTGTGGTTGCAGCAGGGCATCGCGGCGATCACCTTCGACCACGGAGTGGCCGGCTATTTCGCTCCGCTCGGCAACCTGCCCGCGATCCGTTCGCATGTGCAGGGTGGTCGGTGACACGCCGTCAGGTCAGGCTCACCAACGATGTTATCGGGGCGTTCGAGCACTACATTGACCTGATGAGCACGTACCAGAAACTCCTTCAAGAACAGATTCGCAACGAATTCACGGCGTCACAGCAGTACACGGCAGTGGCTGTCTGGTTCGACGATCAGGATCTGCCCCAACTCGCGTCGCACTTCTACAAGCAGTCCCTGGAAGAGCGCAACCACGCGATGATGATGGTTCAGTACCTGCTCGACAAGGACATCCGGCCGAACATCCCGGGTGTCGGCGACGTGGTGAACGACTTCGACACCGCGCTGGAGCCGCTCGAACTCGCGCTGCAGCAGGAGATCACCGTCACCAAGCAGGTCGAGACGCTGGCCAGGACCGCGCGCGACGACGGCGACTACGTCGGCGAGCAGTTCATGCAGTGGTTCCTCAAGGAGCAGGTCGAGGAAGTGGCCGCGATGACCACGCTCGTCAACGTCGCCAAGCGCGCCGGCGACAACCTCTTCCACCTGGAGGACTTCCTCGCCCGCGAGACGGTGGGTGACAACGGCGCGGACCCCACCGCCCCTACCGCGGCCGGCGGCTCCGTCTGACCCGCACCACCGGCTCCGTCTGACCGGCGCCACCGCCGCACTCCGGGCCGCAGCGATGCGCGCGGCGGCCCGGCCGCGCGCCCAACGGTCACCACGAGCGGGCGCCGTGTGTACGGCGGGCCCGGTTGGCCGCCGGCGTTACCAGGAGCTGGTGCCGCCGCCTCCGCCGCCTCCGCCGGAGGATCCGCCGCTGAAGCCGGACGAGCTGCCGCCTCCCCCGCCGCTGCCGGCCGGTGCCGGGGGTGGGTCGAAGGTGTTCGCCACGGTCTGGCTGATGCTTCCGGCCGCGAATCCCGAGCTGTAGTACGCGGGACCGGAGTACCAGTAGGGATCCGGCGTGATCCGGCCGGCGGCGACCAGCTGCGCGCAGACCCGCTGCCAGCGGTCCGCCAGCCCGAAGGCGATTGCCCAGGGCAAGTACTTGCTGAAGATGTCCTCGCCCTCCTCGAACCGGAGCTGGTCGGCCTCGGCCGTGGCGAGATAGGTCCGGAACCCGATCAGCTGATCCGTCACCGCCCGGCCGGCCGGGTTGCGCTGGCCCTGCGACCGCTTGCCGATCCACAGCCCGATGGCGACGATCACCGCCAGCACCGGGATCGCGATGCTCGCGGCACGACCCAGACCACCTGTGGCGGCCGCGATCGCAGTACCGGCGAAGCCTGCACCGAACACCCAGAAGCCGACCATCGCGATACATGCGCAGCGAGCGCCGCTGGCGAAGCTGGAACCACCGCCTGCGCGAGGCATCCGCAGGTACCACTGGCGCTGCTGGATCTGCTGACGTAACTGGCCGATCATCGCGTCGTGGGCCTGGCGCATGGAGGTGTCGCCGGTCGGCCTGCGCTCGAGGACGATCTCCGAACCCGGCTGCAGGGTCGGGAACAGCCCCTGCATCAGTACCTGTTCGTGCGGGACGGTGGCGGCGGCCGGGTTCAGCAGCACGGCCTTCTGCTCCGGGCCGTTGTTGTCGATCCGGACGGCGCCGCGTACCGCGAGGTCGATCAGCGTCGCCGCGGTCTCGGTCGTGTTCGCCTTCGCGTCGATCAGCAGACCACCTTCGGCGACCGGGATGCGCGGCGGCGAGAACGCTACCGGGATCTGGTCCTCCCTCAGGTCGTCCGTGACCACCTGGGCGGCCATCCCGTCGGGCGGGAAGGTGCCCGGCGGCATACCGGCGAAGCGTTGGTCCTTGTTGCCGTTCCTGCCGTAGAGCACCGCCGCGATGATCGCCCCGATGGTGACGACGCCGGAGCCGATGAGCCCGCCGACCGTGAGCCCTTGGCGTTCGAGCAACCCTGGCGCATCGGACAGGAGCGGGGTGTCGTTGGTGACCGCACCGGCCGTAATCGACGCGACGACCGTCAGTCCGTTGCGCGAGTCCAGCAGTGCCTGCCTGTACTGACCGACTCCACCCGACACCGTCGCGCTGTCGCAAGGTGTCGTCGATCCCTGCGGACCGGCGAAGCAAGTGGCCGCCTGCACGCCCTGCGGGACGGTCACGCTGACTGAGACGTTCTTGGTGACCGCCTCGGTGAGCGTGCCGGTGGCGTCCCAGTACAGCTCGCTGTGGTCGTCGAAGTGCCGCAACGAGCCACGCACCTCGTACTCGATCACGTACGTCGCCGTCGGGTTGGTGACCGTCCGGTTCGCCGAGCCGATCTTCAGCTGCAGGCTCTGGTCGCGGTCGTTGTTCGTCTTGTTCACGGTCTGGGTGAACTCGGCGCTGTCACCGGACGGGCTGGACACCCGCACGTTCGAGATGTCGTAGCGCTGGTCCTTCGAGTCGTCGTCGACGTACGGCTCGCGGGTGACGAGATCCCGGACGATGCCGTGCCGGCCGGAGCTCGGCCCGAAGCGGTAGACGATCTCCTCGCGCACCTGCAGCACACCGTCCGGAGTCACTTCGTAGGTGAACCGCATCGAATCGATCACGTCGTCGCTGAGCGACGAGGCGGCGACCGTCGGTACCGCGAACCCGGCCAGCACGAACCCGACGAAGATCGAGACGATGGCGGTGAAGAATCCCCTACGCATGCGGCGAATGTACCGATGCCGGGGGTCCGCGGCGGTCAACCTGAGCTCGGCGGTACGTCGCCGGCCGCGTTGATGGCGGCTTCGACCAGATCCGCGGCTGTGGTGTCCCTGGTGCGGCGGCCTCGGTCGTAGTACTGGGTGGTGGAGATGGTGGCGTGGCCGACGTCCGCCTGGACGTGCTGGATGCGGGCGTCCTGCTCGAGGGCAATGGTCACGTAGGCATGCCGCAGGGCGTGCGGGTGTACGCGGTCGGCGACATCCGCTAGCGCAGGACCGGCCTGTACTGCGATCCGCCGGAGCAGCGTGTTGACGTCGAAGCGGGAGCAGCGTCCTCCGTCGCGCGTGGCGATCAGGGGTGTTCGTCCGGCGCTGGTTCGGCCGCGGAGGGCTGGGGTGGATGCTTCGCTGGTGCGGTCCCGCTCGGTCAGGTAGTCGCGGAGGGCGTTGGCTGCTAGCTGGGTCAGGTAGACCTCGCGGTGGACGCCGCCCTTGCCGAGGACTCGCAGCATCGGCTCTCCCCCGGACACGACGAGGCTCTCGCGGTCCAGGCCGACCAGTTCGGAGACTCGGAGGCCTAGGGTCAGCAGCGCGACCACGGCCACCGCGCGGGCGGAGTACAGGTCGCGGTGGCGTGTGCGGTTGGGCAGTCGGGCTGCTGCGTCTAGAAGTGCACGCAGTTGGCTCGCTGTGAGCCGGATGGTCGGCGAGGCGTCGCGGGCGGTGCTGCCAAGGCCGAGGCGGCTCCTGTTGAGGGCGGCCGGGTTGGCTGGGACAACGCCGGTCTCAGTGAGGTGGCCGTAGAAGGCGGAGAGGGTGGACAGCATCCGCTGCCTGGTCCGCTTCTCGGCTCCGGCCGCGTCCAGCTGATGCAGCCACGCCTTCACCTCGTTGCCAGTAGCCGCCCGCGGATCCAGCCCTCGGCCCGCACACCACCTGAACCACGCCAGTTGGTGTAGCGGCCCCGTCTTGCCGACTGGCACCTGACCTGGTGCTTGACCTGGCGCCCGGCCGGGTGCATCGCCCGGTACTGGGTCTGGCGGGCCAGATGCATGGCCAGGCGTCCGCTCGGCGCTGCCGGCGCGTCCCAGGGAGTCGACCCACTCGACGGGGAGGCCGAGTGCGTAGGCGTAGGTCCGGCGAGTGCCGGCGTTCGCGTACTGGCTGAGCCAGTCAGCAAGTTGCTCTCGCAACCCCTCCGGATCCACGACCCCCGGCCACGACCCCTCGTCCGCGCCGGATCCGTCGGCCGTGCCGGGTGCCGTGCCTGGGCGGCGGCCACCTGTTGGGCCAACCATCGCCGGAACTCGTGCGCTTGTGATTGCTGCTCGCGCGGCCTCCAGGACTGCTAGCGCGTCGGAGCCGTGGGCGGGCATTCGCGCTGACGAGTCGGCCAACTCCGCAGGCGCCTTCTCCACGGCTGGCAGTGCCGAGGGCGACGTCTCCGAGGGCGGCGGTTCCGACGGCGGCATCTGCTGATTTTCGTCCACTCGGCAGGAGCTCTGGGGCTCCCACGCCGCGCCGTTCCGGACCGACTCGCGCCCGCCAGGGGTCCTGAGCGACGGAACGCTCGAAGGCGTTCGGCCGGATGCGCGCCCTGGTCCAACCGGCCGCATGCACCCTTTTGATTGTAAAATCTTCCAACCAACGGAAATCAGTGCAATGAACGGTGGTCGGTCGATGAGTACACACGGCTCTGGTGCGTCGCCCCGGCGATGGCAGGGCGTGCACAAGGCACTCGCCGATCCCCTGCGCATCCGGCTCCTGGAGGTGCTGTGGGAGCTGCCGCAGTCCGCACGTGAGCTCGCCGGACGCACCGATGTTCCGGCTGACCGGCTCTACTACCACCTAGGTCAGCTTGAGAAGGCCGGGCTGATCGAGATCGCCGAATACCGGCCGCTAGCCCGCGGCAAGGTCGAGCGGGTCTACGCCCCCGCGGTCACCGAACCCCCCGACGATGCCGTGAGCCCCGAGGAGATGGCCGAGTTCCTCGGCTCGATGCTGGATGCCACCCGGGCCGACATCAACGCCGCCTATCGGTCCAAGCAGGCCGGCGGCCGGCGGGAGGTCGATCTGTACCGCGGTGTGCTGCGGCTGACCGAGGAGGCGCTCGCCGAACTGCGCGACGACGTCGAACGGCTCACCACCCGGTTCGCGGACCAAGATGCCCCCGGCGTCTGGACGCGACTGGTCGTCGCGGTAGTCGACCTGCAAGACCGCCCGTCTGCGGACGCCGTCGCACCCGAGTCTGAGAGGTCGCCATGAACAACAGAGAGGCCGGCACGAACAACAGCGAGGCCGTCACGAACAGCAGCGAGGTCGTCTTGAATGGCAGCGAGGAGCGCGCGAACAGCCCTGCGGTACGGGCCTCGGACGCCGAGCGCGACCAGGTCGCGGCGCAGCTGCAACACCACTACGCGGTTGGCCGGCTGACCCTGCCCGAGCTCGAAGAACGCGTGGCCGGGGCTCACGAAGCACGAACCCGCGAGCAACTCGATGCCCTCGTGAGCGATCTGCCGGGCGAGCCGAAAGCAGCTGCGTCACCCACGTATGAAATCGACTCCCGCCTACTCATCATCCTGTTGTGCACCTCACCACCTGCGGCTCTCGTCTACTGGCTCATCTACTACATCCGGGAGAAGAACCTCTAGGGGGTTCGACTGGAGCCGTGTGCGCCGCGTGCTCCCAACGTGCGAGGGGTCGTTGTGTCCCGCACCGCCTCAAAGCGGGCCGATAGGACCGCTGCTGAAGTGCCACACGTCCGGTCAGCCGATGAGCGGTCGAACGGCACCCACCCTTGCTCTGCCTCCGAACCCGCGCCGCGATCGAGGGGACATTCGCCAGTAGCCGATCCTGACCAACGGCCCTGGTTCGTCCGCCTTCTTGCGAGTCAGCATGGTGGTCCGCGAGGGCAACCGCGACCGGGGAGGGCATCGCGATGACTCACATTTACGGAGAGGTCACTATCGACGCGCCAGTCGACGAGGTTTTCGACCTGGTCGCCGATGAGCGGAACGAGCCGAGGTACAACCCTCGGATCGTGCGTGCCGAGAAGGTGAGCGAAGGACCGATCGGCATCGGCTCGCGATTCGTAGCCGCGCCCAAGGGCATGGGCGCGAAGGGCGAGATGGCCCTGGAGATCGTGGAGTACGACAGACCGCATGGCCTTCACAATGTCGTGCGCTCGTCGTACCTGCGGGTCGACGGAACGCTGACATTCGACGGGGTCGAGGGCGGGACGCGCCTGAGGTGGGACTGGGACATGGTTCTGCTCGGCCCGATGCGGGTGCTGTCCCCGGTGCTGAGCTTCTTCGGCCCCGGTTGGGAGCGCCGGAACTGGGTTGGGCTCAAGAAGTACATGGAATCCGGTCGTCGCTGAGCCGCCCGCTGCAGTGGACGCGACGCCTGCCTCGTTGCCGGGTGCGCCGCTACCGCCCAACCATCCGCGCATGCCACTTTCGCCGAGTTCGAAGTCGACCTGCTGCGGTTGCGGACCCGAGAAGGGATGGCCGTGGCCAAAGCCAAGGGAAAGCTCCGGGGCAAGCAACCCAAACTGTCCAACAAAACACAGGTTTCGTGGGGTTTAGGTTTGGTTTTGGAAACGCCGAATCAGTTACCAGGTTTTGATACCGCTAACTTCTACGCTCACGGGCATGAGTGAGGACGCTGGACGGTGCGGATACAGCAAGTGCCGGGCGGAGTTGCCGGGACCTGGGGTGCAGGGTGGGCGGCCGCGAAGTTTCTGCCGGGATACGCGGTGGGAGGGCGGGCGGACCTGTGCGCAGCTGGCGCGGGCTGAGCGGGAAGCGCTGGGAGCGCTCGGGCTGGATGCCGGGAGCAGCACCTTCCGGCTGGATGCGGAGCGGCTGCGGGAGCACCTCGACACGATCCGCGGGCCGGTGGACGCGCTGACGGCTGCACTCCATGCGGTGACAACGCGGCTGGACGAGGTTGAGGCGGCTGCTGTGGGAGCTGTCGAGGCTGCTCACACCCAGGTCGCCGAGGCCGAGAGAGCCCGGGTCGCTGCCGAGGAAGCCCGGGCGACCGCCGAACACCGGACCCGGCAGAGCGTCACCACCGCTGAGCGTGCTGCCAAGGAGCGCGCCGAGGCTGTCGAGCGGGCGAACGCTGCGGCGCGACAGGCCCTCGAAGCCACCGAGGCTCTGGGAGCCGCCCGGCAACAGGCTCAGGACGCGATCGCCGCCCGCCAAGCCGCCGAAGTACAGCTGACCCGAGAATCAGAACGCGCCACAGCCGTCGAGGACCAGGCCCGCCAAGCACTTGCAGCCGCCGAGCACCTGACTCGCGAAGCCCTCACCACCGCCAACCGCGAGAAGCAGGAAGCGGTAGCCGCCGCCCAACACGAGGCCCAGCAAGCCGTCGCCGCCGCCGAGCGGGCGGGACAGGGGGCTGTAGCCGCCGCGAGGGCAGAGGCAGCCGAGGCGCTTGCAGCTGCCGAGGCCGATGCCCGCAAGACGCAGGCAGATGTTGAGAATGAGCTCCGGAGATTGGCGGCCGCGGTTGAGCTAGGCACAGCCGAGCGCGACGCTGCTCGAGCCGGCGAGGCCGAGCGGCGAGCCGACCTCGAAGTACTGCGCGCTGAACTGGCCGCCGAGCGGACACGCGACCGACGCCTCCACCCCGACGACCTCCACGCAGTAGTCACAGCCCTAGCTGCGAGCACCACGCCAACCCCCTCCACCCCGTAGCCACCCCACCCGGCTGTCACAGCCCTCTCTGCAAGCACCACGCCAACACTCTCCGCCGCTGGCCACCCCACCGGCTGCCACGCAGTACCGGCCGCTGCCAGTCCACACCAGCAACCTCCGCGCAGTACCGGCTGCTGCTGGCATCGCGGCAGCAACCTCCGCGTGGTACCGGCTGCGGCCAGCCACACCGGCGGGCCAGCGCGCCGAGCGGCTCGCGGGCGGGGCCAGGGCCGCGCGCCCCGGGAGAGTCCGCTCAGGCGGGGTTGTCGGCGGGTTGGGGTTGTGCTGGGGCGGGGGTTGGGGGAATGGTGGCTTAACCAGGAGGAACGTCATGGCAGACAAGACGAATACTTCCCAGGGCGCCGGTGCTGCTCCTGTCGCGGAGAGCCCGGCCGCCATCCGTAACGTGGTGCTCGTCGGCCCGTCGGGTGCGGGCAAGACCACCCTCGTCGAGGCCTTGCTGGTCGCCTCCGGCGTGCTCACAAGACCGGGCAGCGTCGTGGACGGTACGACGGTGTGCGACTGCGACGACGCGGAGATCCGGCAGCAACGCTCGGTCGGACTGGCGCTGGCGCCTCTGCAGCACGACGGCATCAAGGTGAACCTGATCGACACCCCCGGGTACGCAGACTTCGTCGGCGAGCTCCGGGCCGGCCTGCGCGCGGCGGACTGCGCTCTCTTCGTGGTCGCGGCGAACGAGGCCGTGGATGAGCCGACCAAGGCGTTGTGGCAGGAGTGCGACCGGGTCGGGATGCCCCGGGCTGTCGTGATCACCAAGCTGGACCACGCTCGCGCGAACTACGAGAATGCGCTCTCCACGGCGCAGAACGCGTTCGGCGACAAGGTCCTGCCGCTCTACCTCCCGGCCGGCAAGGGGCTGATCGGCCTGCTCTCCCAGACGTACTACGAGTACGACGGCGGCAACCGCAGCACGCACGCCCCGGACCCGCAGTACGCCGATCAGATCGAGGAACTCCGCGGCATCCTGATCGAGGGGATCATCGAGGAGTCCGAGGACGAGTCGCTGATGGAGCGCTATCTCGGCGGCGAGGAGATCGACCAGGCGGTGCTGATCGAGGACCTGGAGAGAGCGGTCGCCCGTGGTTCCTTCTTCCCGGTGATCCCGGTCTGCAGCGGCACCGGCCTCGGCACCCACGAACTGCTCGAGGTCGCGACCAGCGGCTTCCCGTCGCCACTGGAGCACCCGCTGCCCGAGGTGTTCACCCCGCACGGCGTACCGCGCAACAAGCTGGCCACCGATCCCTCGGGACCACTGCTCGCCGAGGTGGTGAAGACGACGTCGGACCCGTACGTCGGCAGGGTCAGCCTGGTGCGGGTGTTCTCCGGCACCATCAGGCCCGACACGACGGTTCACGTGTCGGGCCATTTCACGTCCTTCTTCGGTGAGGGCAACAGCCACGCGGACCACGACGAGGACGAGCGCATCGGCACGCTGTCGTTCCCCCTGGGCCGGCAACAGCGACCCGCCACCACGGTCGTCGCGGGTGATCTGTGCGCGATCGGGCGGCTCACTCGCGCGGAGACCGGCGACACCCTGTCCGACAGGATGGATCCACTCCTGCTCAAGCCCTGGACGATGCCCGAGCCGCTCCTTCCGGTCGCAGTACAGGCTCATGCGAAGACGGACGAGGACAAACTGTCGGTCGGGTTGCAGCGGCTGGCCGCGGAAGACCCGACGCTCCGGATCGAGCAGAACCCCGAGACCCACCAGATCGTCCTGTGGTGCATGGGCGAGGCGCATTCCGACGTCGTGCTCGACGCACTGGCGAACCGGTACGGCGTGACGGTGGACACCGTGGAACTGCGCGTGCCGCTGCGGGAGACCTTCGGTGGCAAGGCGAAGGGCCACGGCCGGCACGTGAAGCAGTCCGGCGGCCACGGCCAGTACGCCGTCTGCGACATCGAGGTGGAGCCGCTGCCGGAGGGCATGGAGTTCGAGTTCGTCGACAAGGTGGTCGGCGGCGCGGTGCCGCGGCAGTTCATCCCGAGCGTGGAGAAGGGGATCCGCGCGCAGATGGAGAAGGGGGTCGGCGCGGGCTATCCGATGGTGAACATCCGGGTCACCCTGCTCGACGGCAAGGCGCACAGCGTCGACTCGTCGGACATGGCGTTCCAGATGGCGGGTGGACTCGCTCTCCGCGAGGCCGCCACCGCGACCAAGGTGAACCTGCTCGAGCCGGTCGATCTCGTCTCCGTCCTGACGCCGGACGACCTGGTCGGCGCGGTGATGAGCGACCTGTCCGGCCGTCGCGGCAGACTGCTCGGCACCGAGCGCGTCGGCGAGGACCGCACGCTGGTGAAGGCGGAGGTCCCGCAGGTGGAGATCACCCGCTACGCGATCGACCTGCGCTCGCTGTCCCACGGCGCCGCGTCCTTCACCCGCAGCTTCGCCCGCTACGAGGCGATGCCCGAGTCGGCCGCCGCCCGGATGAAGTCCACGGCCTGACCTTCCGTACTGCGGTGCCGGCCGAAGGTGTCCGCAATGACCATCGACAACCACATCGACAACGAGATCTACGACCGCCTCGGCGGCACCTGGTGGGACGAGGACAACCCGCTCAACGTGCTGCACGGAAGCTTCACGCCCGGGCGGCTCGCCTACTTCCGTGAGGTGCTCGAACGCACCGGGCGGGACCCGGCCGGACTGCGAGCCCTGGACGTCGGCTGCGGCGGTGGCTTCCTGGCCGAGGAGTTCGCCAGGCTCGGCTGCCAGGTCGTCGGGGTCGACCCCTCGCGAGTGTCCATCGCGACCGCCCGGCGCCACGCCACGTCGTCCGATCTGAAGATCGAGTACGTCGTCGCGTCCGGCGAGCACCTCCCGCTGGAGAGCGCGTTCTTCGATCTCGCCTATTGCTGCGATGTCCTCGAGCACGTCGCCGACGTCGAGCTGGTGATCCGCGAATCGGCCCGGGTGCTCAAGCCGGGCGGTCTCTACCTGTTCGACACGATCAACCACACTGCCGCCAGCCAGATCTTCGCCATCAGCCTGCTGCAGAAGTGGCGGCTGACCAGGGTCATCGACACCGATCTGCACAACTGGGACATGTTCATCACGCCGTCCGAGCTCGGCGCCCACCTGCGGCGGCATCGGCTGAGCCTCGACGAGATCGTCGGCCTCGGCCCCCGAGCGAGTATGGCGAGGCTGCTCCGGTACTACGTACAGCAGCGCCTCGGCCGGATCACCTTCGGCGAGCTGAGCCGAAGGATGAACGTCGGCCAGGTGGACCGCACCGACATCTCCTACATGGGCTACGCCACGAAGGCGAACGCGACAGACACCGACGGCGGCACCGCGACCGCCACCGACACGACATCGGCACCGCCGGCCCCTAGCTGAGCCGGCGGCGGATGTCCTTGCTGCGGAGATAGGCGGCCACGTCGTCGTACCGCTCGGACTGGTTGGCGAACTCGATGTACGAGCGGACCCGGTGCAGCCAGTCGAGCGTGGACGGCTTCACCGTCGGGAGCGCCGTCGTCAGGTGCTGCATCGACAGAGGCGGCTCTCCGCCGGATGTGAGCGCCTCGTCGATCACCCGATCCACCCCCCGCTCGACCAGCGCGCGCAGATCCGCGCCGCTGAACATCGGCGTCTGGTTCGCCAGCGCCTTGAGGTCCAGCCCCGCGGACGGCACCTCCTTCACCAGCACCGAGAGGATGTCGGCGCGGGCCGGCTCGTCCGGCGGCGGCACGAAGATCACCCGGTCGAACCGCCCGGGCCGCAGCATCGCCTCGTCCACGTCCCACGGCGCGTTGGTCGCCGCCAGGACCAGCAGACCCTCGTTCTCGGAGCCGATCGCGTCGAGCTCCTGCAGCAGTACGTCGACCAGCCGGCGTGATTCCGAGCCGCCGTGCTTGTGCCGGGCGAAGGCCAGCGCGTCCAGCTCGTCGAGGAACAACACGCAGGGCGCGTTCGCCCGGGCTCGCTCGAAGGCGGCGTGCAGGTTCCGCTCGGAGACCCCGAGGTAGGGGTCCATCACGTCTTCGATGCGCACGTTGACGAACGGCAGCCCGCACTCCCCCGCGGTCGCCCGGGCCAGCAGCGTCTTGCCGCAGCCGGGCGGTCCGTAGAGCATCACGCCGCCGCCGGACTTCCGCCCGTACTTCTGGTACAGCTCAGGGCGGCTCAGCGGCAGGATCACCATCCGGTGGATGACCCGCTTGATCTCGTCCATCCCGCCGACCTGGTCGAAGGTGGTCGACTCCTTCGGGGTGTCGAACTCGAACGGAGCCTCGTCCTCGGGGCCGACCTTGATCTTGACGCCGCTGCGCTCGGCGATCAGCTCGTCCGCCAGTTGCTGCAGTCGCCCGGTGCCCTCGACGACGCCTGCCTGCCGCGCGGCTTCCAGACAGCTCCGCAGCAACGCGAGCCGGCCGTTCACCGCCGCCAGCTCACCGACGACCACCAGCTGATCATCCGGCAGCCCCTGCTGATCGAGCAGTACGACGTACTGGTCGAGCGCGGGCTCGGTCTCACCGGCGGCGACGAGTGACTCGGCCAGCACGAGCCGGAGCAGTACGTCGTCCGGGCTGGCCTCGACCGCCTTGCGCAGCGCGGAGATCCGGTCGTTGCTCATGAACCCCACTTCCGGTTGATCCAGCGGCGGACCAGGGGCGGCGCCACCCACGAGTACACGCAGAACGCGAACCAGCCGACGGCAACCACCGCAGCCAACGGGCCGAGCCCTGCGATACGGAAGCCGTAGATCACGGCGACCGCGCAGACCCAGATCACGAGCGGGTTGAACCGCTGAAACGGGCGGAGCGGCCGCAGCAGCGGGTGGTTGATCAGCTTCGCCTCGCGTGCGGCCTCGCGCAGGTCCTGGTCGCCCGGATGCGAGGACGCCGCGGACGCGAGAGAGCGGTATCCCGACTTGGAGTCGCCGGTCAGCATCGACGACGCTCCGTGCAGTGCCCTGGCGCCCGGATCCTCGGGATCGTAAGAGAGCGCTTCCTGGCTGTGCCGGTGCATGTCCTTGTGCCGGCCCTGGGCGAACGCGATCTGCGCCCGGGCCGCGGAGACAGCGGCGCTCTCCGGAGCCTGGGAGGCGGCGCGCTCGACGAGGGCGGCGGCCTTCTCGGTCTGCCCCGCCGCGAGGCACACCATCGCGTAACCGATCAGCAGGTCCGGGTCGTTCGGGTCGAGGCTGAGGCCTTGGAGGTACGCCGCCTCGGCCTCGGGGAGATTCCCCACCGCGCGAAGGCTTGAGCCCAGAACCTGGAGCAGCGGGAGGAACGGGCCGTGGTGGGACAAGCCGTCCCGCAGTACGTCGGCTGCCTCTGCGTGGCGGTTCAGCGCGTGGAGGGCGGCACCGCGGAACAGGTACGCCCGGTAGTCGAGGGCGGCGTCGCCCCAGAGGCCCTGGAGTTCGTCGAGGGTGCGCTCGGGGTGTCCGATCTGCAGCCAGTGACCGGCCATTTGCAGTCTTGCATCGGCTGGTTCGGTCACAGTGCCACCACCACGAGCGCGAGCAGGAGCGCTTCGAGCAGGCCGAGTCCGATCACCGCGGCGATCCCCGGACCCCAGAGCGAGCCGTACTCGCTGCCGCGCAACTGGAACGCCCGGTCCATCGGCTGCTGGATCCGCAGTTGGGCGAGGCAGGCGACCACCGCGACCAGGCGGACCGCCACTCGGATGCCGGAGGAGGTGGAGGTGTCGTCGGCGAGCAACGTGATCACGACGGCGGCCAGGACCAGGCCGATCGCGCCGATGACCAGGATCAGCCTGCGCTTGTCGGTCGGGACTCCGAGGCGCCGGGCGTTGAGGAAGGCGATCACCGTGGAGGCGATCACGCCGCCGAAGAACGCGACGTACGTCTGAGACACCAACCGCCAGGGCCGCGCGGACATGTCGACGCCGGCGCCGATGGTCGGGCGCAGCAGTTCGTCCGGCATGTGGCTCCCTCAATTGATCAGGCCCGCGCATCTTAGGCCAGCCCCCACCCCGTTGTCCCCCACTACCTGGGATCCGAAGGTCTCTGAGCAGAGGCTGCTCCCCAGCGGACGCAAGGATGGGATCGGCGCCGGAGGGCGCACCACTAGGCTGGCCCGATGAGTGAAAACTGTCTGTTCTGCGGGATCGTGGCCGGGGCCATTCCGTCGGAGCAGGTCGCCTCGAACGAGCGGGCGATCGCCTTCATGGACATCAATCCGGCCACCCGTGGACATCTGCTGGTGGTTCCCCGCGAGCACGCGACGGATCTGCGGGAGAGCGCTCCCGAGGATCTCATCGCCGCGACCCTGCTGGCCCAGTCCCTGGTCGGCCGCGTGATCGAGCGCTTGGATGCCGACGGCGCGAACCTGCTCAGCTGCATCGGCGCCGACGCCTGGCAGAGCGTCTTCCACACCCACCTGCATGTCATCCCCCGCTACAAGGACGACCCGCTCCAACTCCCCTGGCACCCCACCTCGGGCGACGCCGACGCCATCACGGCCACCGCGGCCGAACTCCGCTGATCGCGCGCGTCGCCGAAACGACCGAACCGCGAGAGTGATCGGAGCGCCGGAGTGAGCCTGGCGGTGTAACGCCGCGGGGGCTCGTGACACTGCAGGGGCGGAAGGATTTCGCCGAGAGCACCTGGGGTTATCATGCCGAACGCTACAGCCGCACCCGCCAGCGAGCAGCCCGCCACCGCGGCTGTCCCGGCCGCCAAGCCCACCTGCGCGACGGATCTCAGGCCCGAGACCGACGCTCGCGGTACCGGGAACGGGCACCAGCTGCCGGCCGGAGTACGGCCGGCGCTGGGGCGGCGGTTGTTGCCGCTGCAAGTGGGGATCTTCCTGCAGGGGGTCGGCTTCTGGGTGCCGATCGAGAAGCTGTTCATGACCGAGATCGGCTTCGACGCCGCCACCATCGGCATCATGGCCGCCGCGTACGCCGCCGTGGTACCGCTCGTCGAGGTCGTCTCCGGCGTGCTGGCGGATCGCTGGTCGAGGCGCGCCGTGCTGATGACCGCCTGTCTCGCGATGCTCGTCAGCGTCCTGATCGGCGGCTTCAGCCACAACGTCATCACCTACATCGCGGCCGCATTGATCCTCGGTATCTACTTCGCGATGTACTCCGGCACTGTCGAGGCGATCGTCTACGACACTGTGCTCGAGGAGTCCGGCGGCAGTGACGCGTACGAGCGCCAGATCGGTCGCGTTCGCTCGATCGAGGCGGTCGCCCTGGTCCTCAGCGCGTTGGCCGGCGGCTGGATCGCCGGCGCGACGTCGACCCGCCTGACCTACTTCCTGACCGTGCCGTTCATCGTGGTCTCGCTGATTGTCCTCAGCCGCTTCCGCGAGCCGCGCTTGCACGAAACGAGTGAGCGCTCTCCGCTGTGGGAACACCTCAGGACCACGTACGGCGCGATTGTGCACCGCGGCCGGCTGATCCCGATCGCGGCCGCCTCGATCATGTCCGCGATGATCGTCCAGGCGGTCTTCGAGTTCGGGCCGCTCTGGCTGATCGCGCTGTCTGCGTCCGCGGTGCTCTACGGACCGTTCTGGGCCGGCCTGGTCTCGACGCTCGGTCTCGGCGGACTCCTCGCCGGTCGGCTCCGGCTGGACCGGCCGATCACCGTCGTGGTCGTCGTGATCGTGATGCTCGGCGCCTGCTTCACGCTGACCACCAGCCACAACCTGCTGGTGGTGACGATCGCGATGATCCTGCTCACTCTGCTCGTCCTGGTCGCCGGGATCCATGTCAGCAAGCTGATGCACGACGCGGTGCCTTCGACGATCCGGACGGGCGTCGCCTCCGGGATCAGCGCGGTGTCGTGGATGCTGTTCCTGCCGTTCGCGCTGGGTTTCGGTGCCGTGAGCAAGCAGTCCGGCGTCTATGTCTCCGGCTGGATGATCACCGCCGCCACCGCTCTCGCCGGAGCCGCGCTGCTGTGGGTCGTCCTCCGCCCGGTCCGGAAATGACGATCGGCCTGCTCGTGCCGACCCGGCGTACCGGCAGTGAAGGACTGCGCGCATGTACGGCGCACGGCCCGCTCCGTGACTACTCTGAGCCGATGGAGGGGCTCCCGCCGGACGAGGTGCTCAACCCTCGGCTGCGGCAGGGTGACGAGACCGCGTTCGCGCTGCTCCTGGACAGCTGGTCCGGCGGCATGCTGCGGCTGGCGAGGTCGTTCGTGTCGACCGAGGAGTCCGCCGCCGAGGTGGTCCAGGAGACCTGGCTGGCGGTGATCGAGGGCATCGGGCGGTTCGAGGGACGGTCCTCGCTGAAGACCTGGGTCTACCGGATCCTCACGAACACCGCCAAGCGCCGGGGCACCCGCGAGCATCGCGTCGTACCGCTGAGCAGCGTGGACGACACCGGGCCGACGGTGGACCCGGCCCGGTTCCGCCCGGCGGGTGAGCCGTATTCCGGTCACTGGTGGGAGTTCCCGCCGGCCTGGCCGAACCCGGAGCAAGGCCTGCTCGGCACCGAGGTACGGGCGTTGCTGGCCGAGGCGCTCGCTGCTCTGCCCGATCGGCAGCGACTGGTGATCACGCTGCGCGACGTCGAGGGCTACGCGGCCGAGGAGGTCTGCGAGCTGCTCGAAATCTCGGCGGCGAACCAGCGGGTGCTGCTGCACCGCGCCCGGGCGTTCGTCCGAGGCAAACTGGAGGAGTACTACACCCAGGAGGCGACCCCGTGAACGATCTCGACTGCCAGCAGTTCGTCGAGCAGGTGACGTCCTTCCTCGAGGGCGACCTCGGCCCCGACGCCGAGCAGCGCTTCATCGACCACCTCGCGCTGTGCGACGGCTGCGACCGCTACCTCGACCAGGTCCGCCAGACAGTGCAGGCCCTCGAGGGGCTTCCGGCCGACTCCATCTCCCCAACCACCCGCACAGCCCTCCTCGACGCCTTCCGCTCGCAGACCTGAGTCTCAGCGTGCGACCAGGTCGTAAACCGCCAGGATCTCGTCGATCAGCGCGTCCCAGTCATACCGCAGTACTGCGCTGAGCCCTGTCGCACGCAGTTTGTCGCGCTCGTCGATCGAGCCGAGAAGCCGCAGAGCTTGGTCAGCGAGTGCCGTCGCGTTGCCGGGCTCGAAGAGTTCCCCCAGCCGCCCACCGTCGAGCACCTGTCGGAACGCTGCCAGGTCGCTCGCGAGCACCGGGGCGCCCGCGGCCATCGCTTCAAGCAGCACGATGCCGAAGCTCTCGCCGCCCAGATGCGGCGCGACGTACACGTCCGAACCGGTGAGCATGTCCGCCCGCGCCGCGTCATCGATCTCGCCCAGGAACAGCACGTTGTCCCGGCACGACGAGGGCAACGACCGGCGTACGTCGTCCGCTTGACCGGTGCCTGCCACGAGCACCTTCAGGCCAGGCCTTTCGGCCACCAGTCGCGGCACGGCGGAGAGCAGTACGCCGAGGCCCTTGCGCGGCTCGTCCATCCGGCCGAGGAAGCTGATCGTGCCGTCGCTGCCCTGCCAGTCCGGACGGATCCGGCCGGCGAAGCGCTTCGTGTAGAGGCCGTTCGGGATCACCACGGCTTCGCCGCCGATGTGCTGGACCATCATCGAGCGCGCGTTCTCCGAGACGGCGATGCGCGCGTCGAGCTTCTCGAGCGCGGGGCGCAGGAGACCGGCCGCGGCGCTCATCGCCCGCGAGCGGACCTGCCAGGTATGGAAGGTCGCCACGAAAGGCCCATCACCCGCCCACAGCGCGATGATCGAGGCACTCGGGGTCATCGGCTCGTGCACGTGGACCACGTCGAAGGCGCCGTCCGCCAGCCACGATCTCACCCGAGCCGCCGTACGCGGCCCGAACGTCACCCGGGCCACCGAGCCGTTGTAGGGAACCCCGACGGCGTGACCCGCAGAGACGACGTACGGCGGGGCCTCGTTGTCGTCGACCGGGGCAAGGACCGAGACCTGGTGGCCGCGGGCCAGGAGCGCCTCGGCGAGGTCGCGGACGTGGTTCTGGACCCCGCCGGGGGTGCCCAGCGAGTACGGGCAGACCAAGCCGATCTTCATCAGTCCAGGAAGATTCGCTGCAGCATGTGCCAGTCCTGCGGGTGTTCCGCGATGCCCTGGGCGAAGGCGTCGGCGCAGCGCTGCGTCATCTGCGCCGGTCCCCCGGCCCGGTCGATCGGCTGATGGAACGTGATCACCAGCTCGGGACCGTCGTAGTGCAGCGTCGCGGGGATCAGCGGCGCTCCAGTGCGGACGCTGAGAGCCGCGGGGCCGGCCGGCATCCGCGAGTGCCGGTCGAAGAACTTCACCGGCACTCCTCGCTCCGACAGATCCCGGTCCGCGACCAGGCAGACGAATCCGCCCGCGCGGAGCCGCTCCGCCAGTACTCCGAACACGTGCTCGTCGCTTCCGGTGAGTGGAAGCACCTCCATGCCGAGTTTCGCACGGTAGGCCACGAATCGGTCGAACAAGGATTCGGGGCGCAGTCGCTCCGCCACGGTCGACACCGGCATCCCGGTCCGGCCCGCCCAGGCGCCCGCGTGGTCGTAGTTCGCCAGGTGTGGGAGGGCGCAGATCACTCCCTTGCCGGCGCGGTGGGCGTCGCGGAGTACCTCCTCGTTGACCGTCCGCACCCGGCCGACGATGCGCTCGTCGTCCCACTCGGGCAGCCGGAACGCCTCCTGCCAGTAGCGCAGGTACGACCGCAGTCCCGCTCGCGTCAGCGCGTCGAGCTCGGCAGGGCTGGCTGTCGGGCGGACCACCGCCAGATTGGAGCGCAGGCGTTGTACCCCCCGCCCGTCGCGCCGTGCTACGAAGTCGGCCGCGTGCTGGAAGATCCAGGTGACCACCCGCTCCGGCAACCGCCGTACCAGCGCCCAGGCGCCCGCGAACGCCAGATCAACCGCCCGCTGCCGCAGACCCTCCACGACTCAGGACGTCGCGGGCGGCACGTCAGCCCCGCCCTGGGAGTCCGGCCCGGTCGTACTGGTCCCGGTTGTGCCCGTGCCGGTCGTGCCTGTGCCGGCCGTACCCGTTCCCGGGGTTTCCGAGGTCGGCGGGGTCGCCGCGCCCGGGGTCGCCGTACCTGGGGTGGTCGGCGGGGTGAGGCCGGCGTTGGCGGGGTCGGCGAGGACCTGCTTGCGGACGGAGAGGGTGCGCTGGACGACCGTGATGGTGCTGGCGACGGCGAGCGCGCAGAGCACGATCTCCAGCAGGATCGGGAGGTTCAGCACGTCGGAGAAGAACCCGATGACCAGCACCGATACCAGCCGGTCCGAGCGTTCCGCGATACCGCCGCTCGCCTGCAGGCCGAGGCTCTCGGCCTTCGCCCGCGCGTACGACGTGGTCGCGCCCATCACCAGCGCCCACAGCGTGACGGCCGCCATCCACGGGGTGTCGCCCGCGCTGCCCGCGTAGTACAGGACGAGGCCGCCGAAGATCGCGCCGTCGCCGAGGCGGTCCAGGGTGGAGTCCAGGTAGGAGCCCCACTTCGACGACGTGCCCGAGGTGCGGGCCATGTAGCCGTCGATCAGGTCGGAGAAGACGAAGCACGTGATCACGACCACGCCGAGCCAGATGTGGCCGCGTGGGAAGAAGATCAACGCACCGGCGCAGACGCCGATGGTGCCGACCAGCGTGACGGCGTCGGCGCTCACACCGAGCCTGAGCAGGAGGTTGGCGATCGGCGAGATCACCTTGGTCCAGAACTGCCGGAATCTGTTAAGCATGGCGACGCGATCGTAGTCCAGCCGGATCACCATCGGGTGACAGCGCCACCCGGAAGGGTTCCGCGTGCCCCCGCCGGTGCCGCACCATGGCCTCACCGATCCGGTCTCCCCCACCGCCGAAGGGAGGTCCAATGACCACCCCCCGGACCACCCTCCACCCCCACCTCGCCGCACTAGCCCATCTCCGGACCACCCTCCACCACCTCGCCGCGCTAGCGAACCTCCCCGCCACCCTTCACCGCCTGATCACGCCCGCCACCCACCGCCGGACTACCTCCAGCGATGTCCGTCGGCTGATCCTCCGGACCGCCACCACTCACCAACCGGCGGATTCCAGTGGCCGGCGCCGCTCGCAACGCCTGGTGAGCCCCAACCAGCAGCAGTTGATGAGTGCTGGACGTCCGCCCCTCCTCGAGCGGGCACGCGCGGGGTTTCGGGCCGTGGTCGGTGGGGTGGTGGTGATTTCGTTGGTGGCGGGGTGTTCGGTGGCTCGGAAGGCGAACGAGGCTCGGCCGACGCCGCCTGCGCCGCCCGCGGTGATGCCTACCGCGGTGGCGCCTCCTCAGGCGGAAGGGCTGGACGGTACCGCCGGAGCGCCCGGGCCGCAGGTGTGTTCGCTGGTGACGGAAAGGCTGAGCAAGGAACTCGGGTTCACCGTCACGGCCAAGCCGAACTCCTGGAGCGACGGCGGCCTGCCCGTGCTCGACCTGTGCACGTTGGTCCTCGACGATCGCCCGGTCGTTGTCGGAGTCACCGCACTCCCCAGACAGCCCGACTCCCTGGA
This sequence comes from Kribbella sp. VKM Ac-2568, assembly GCF_004345365.1. Lineage (GTDB taxonomy): Bacteria > Actinomycetota > Actinomycetes > Propionibacteriales > Kribbellaceae > Kribbella > Kribbella orskensis. The sequence goes on along the minus strand of NZ_SLVF01000010.1, from coordinate 238,050 downwards.
TCGGCTGATCGCCGGTTCCGGCCAGATCGAGCTCCTCCCCGAACTCGGCCCCGAAGCAAGGCTCAGTACTTCGCGCGTCGTGTTCCCGGTGGGCGACCGGGTCGTCCGGGTCAGCTCGGCGGGCGGCATCAACCTCGGCTATCCCGATGGCATCGACCGGATCAAGGCCGTCGCGATCAGCCGGGCCGTGCGCGACGTCGTACCGAGGGCTGTGCGCAACTCGCGGCAGTCTGACGCGGCGTGCCAGCTGTCCAACTCGGCGGCCGAGCGGTTCGTCGGGGCGCTTGTGCAACTGCGGCGGGACTACCGGGTGAACGGGGCGCTGACCTGCATCTGGGGGACCTTCGACGCGACCGTCTCGATCGTCGAGTCCTTCCACACGGACACCATCCCGGAGGCGAAGCAGTCTCCCGCGGCCAAGCCGGCACCGATCGGCAGCCCCGGCTACTACCTCCCCGACCAGGGTGAACTCGTCTTCCGCAAGGGCCGTCGAGTAGTCCGCGTGACAGGTCTGACCAACCCGGCCCGCGTAGTCCCGATGGAAACCCTGCTGGACATCGTCGAACCGATGCTTCCCCTGTTCATCAAATAGCCCGCCGCTTCATCAAAGGGGCCCGCCGACGGACCGGCCGCTTCATCAAAGGCCCGTCGACGGGCCTGAGTCGGGGCCGAACGCGGGGTTTGATCAAATCAGTGGGTGTTCAGGGGAGGTGGAAACGGGAGTTTGCACGCTACATTGCGATTGTGAGCAGCTTTCCAGCGGCCGCGAGACGAGTGCGTGACAGTGCGGAGGACCCTGTCATTCGCTTCTGGGCGCTGCGGGAATGCTCGCTTCATTTCCCGTTGTACGGGTTTCGCGCCACCTGGCATCACCTGACCGTGAGGGCTGGGGTGCCGCAGCAACTTTCCGAGGATCCTGAGTCTCTGATCCGTGCGATCGATGAGCTCGAGGAAGCCCGGCAGCACTGGCGTCTTCTTCAGGCGACGTTCGCCGCTCGTCGTCGGCGGGAAAAGGCTGCGGGCCAACGGCAACCAACTCTTGCCGACCGTTGGCTCACCGAGCAGACGCTTGCCTACTGCCCCGATCCGCAGCGTCATCCCGAGGAGCGGTTGGTCACCGTGCTCCACCGCCTGGTCGACGCCAATCTCTCCAACCCGCAACCCCAACCGACCTGCGCCGTCTGCGGAACTCCCCGGCCGGTCGACGCCTACTGCACAGCCTGCGGTGTCGACCCCCGCGGCCCGGCCGCTCCCCTGCCAACCGGCCTCAGCACCCAAGCCGGCACCCACTGGCACGACATCTGGCAACGCACCGCCCAGAAACCCCGCATCAGCCCCCGCGTCTAGCTGCCTGAAGAAGCCACGAACGACCGCAGCAGTTGTCGAGGTAGCGACCGGCTGAGCCCCAACTGGTGCCCCCGGCAACTCGCCGCCGCTCGGGCCTCCGTTGGTGGCTTCGGTCAGGGGGTTGGCCAGGATTTGGATAGGAGGGCTCGGGTGTCTGTCAGGAGTTGGGGGAGGACTTTGGTTTGGGCTACTACTGGCATGAAGTTGGTGTCGCCGCCCCAGCGTGGGACTACGTGTTGGTGGAGGTGGGCGGCTATGCCTGCGCCGGCTATTTCGCCCTGGTTCATGCCGATGTTGAAGCCGTGGGCCGCTGAGGCGATGCGGACTGCCTGCATGGCCTGCTGGGTGAGGCTGGCTACGTCGGAGACTTCCTCGGGGGTGAGGTCGGTGTAGTCGGCGACGTGGCGGTACGGGACGACCATCAGGTGGCCGGGGTTGTACGGGTACAGGTTCAGTACCGCGTACGCCGCCGGGCCGCGGTGGACGATCAGGCCGTCGGCGTCGGGCAGGCTCGGAATCCGGCAGAACGGGCAGTCGTCACCCGACGACGTGCTGGTCGGCTTGTTCTCCCCGGCGATGTACGCCATCCGGTGCGGGGTCCAGAGCCGCAGGAACGGGTCGGGCACGCCCATCCCGTCCTGCTGCACCAGCTCCTCCGGTTCGTACGGCGAACCCGCCGGCGCCGAACCCGCCCCGCCGGCCGCACCCGCCGAACCACCGACGGCACCGCCGGCCGAGCCGCCCGCGTCGGCAGACCCGCCCGGGCCGGGCGGGTTGTCGCCGGGGAGGTCGGTCATACCTGGGCGCGCTTCTGAACTGTGTCGACGATCTCGGCGACGGCTTCGGCGATCGGGATGCCGTTCTTCTGGGTGCCGTCGCGGTAACGGAAGGAGACCGAGCCGGCGGCCATGTCCTCGTCGCCGGCGATCAGCATGTACGGCACCTTCGACTTCTGGGCGTTGCGGATCTTCTTCTGCATCCGGTCGTCGGACGAGTCGATCTCGACCCGGATCCCGTGCGCCTTGAGCTGCGCGGCGACCTCGTACAGATAATCCACATGGCCGTCGGTGATCGGGATGCCGATCACTTGGACCGGCGCGAGCCAGGGCGGGAAGGCGCCGGCGTAGTGCTCGGTCAGGACCGCGACGAACCGCTCGATCGAGCCGAACAGCGCGCGGTGGATCATCACCGGACGCTGCCGGGAGCCGTCGGACGCGGTGTACTCCAGCTCGAACCGCTCCGGCAGGTTGAAGTCCAGCTGGATCGTCGACATCTGCCAGGTCCGGCCGATCGCGTCGCGCGTCTGCACGGAGATCTTCGGCCCGTAGAACGCCGCGCCGCCCGGATCGGGCACGAGCTCCAGCCCCGACCCCTCGGCGACCTCGCGCAGCGTCTCGGTGGCCTCCTCCCAGACCTCGTCCGACCCGACGAACTTGTCCGGGTTCTTGGTCGAGAGCTCGAGGTAGAAGTCGTCCAGCCCGTAGTCGGCGAGCAGGCCGAGCACGAAGGTCAGCAGGTCGCGCAGCTCGTCGCGCATCTGCTCGCGGGTGCAGTAGATGTGCGCGTCGTCCTGGGTGAAGCCACGGGCCCGGGTCATGCCGTGGACGACGCCGGACTTCTCCAGCCGGTACACGGTGCCGAACTCGAACAACCGCAGCGGCAACTCCCGATAAGACCTACCGCGCGCGGCGAAGATCAGGTTGTGCATCGGGCAGTTCATCGGCTTCAGGTAGTAGTCCTGGCCCTGCTTGCGGAGCTCCCCGTCCGGCCCGCGCTCCTCGTCCAGGTGCATGGGCGGGTACATGCCGTCGGCGTACCAGTCCAGGTGGCCCGAGGTCTTGAACAGGTGCGCCTTGGTGATGTGCGGGGTGTAGACGAACTCGTACCCGTCCTCGACGTGGCGCTGGCGCGAGTAGTCCTCCATCACCTTGCGGAGCACGCCACCCTTGGGGTGGAAGACCGCGAGGCCGGAGCCGATCTCGTCGGGGAAGCTGAACAGGTCGAGCTCGGTGCCGAGCTTGCGGTGGTCGCGCTTGGCGGCCTCCTCCAGGCGGGTCAGGTACGCCTTCAGCGCGTCGCGGGTGTCCCACGCGGTCCCGTAGATCCGCTGCAGCTGCGGGTTCTTCTCGCTCCCCCGCCAGTACGCCGCGGCGACTCGCATCAGCTTGAAGTTGCCCAGATACCCCGTGGCGGGCACGTGCGGCCCGCGGCACAGGTCCTTCCAGGCCACTGAGTCGTCGCGCCGGATGTTGTCGTAGATCGTCAGCTCGCCGGCGCCGACCTCGACCGACGCACCCTCGGCGGCGTCCGCCGACGCCGACCCCTTGATCCCGATCAGCTCGAGCTTGTACGGCTCGTCGGCCAGCTCCGCACGGGCGTCGTCGTCCGAGACCACCCGGCGGCTGAACCGCTGCCGCTCCTTGATGATCTGCTGCATCTTCTTCTCGATCTTCGTCAGGTCCTCCGGGGTGAACGGAGTCTCCACATCGAAGTCGTAGTAGAAGCCGTTCTCGACCGGCGGGCCGATGCCCAGCTTGGCATCGGGGAACAGGTCCTGCACCGCCTGCGCGAGGACGTGCGCGGTCGAGTGCCGGATGATCGCCAGCCCGTCCAGGGACGATGCCTTCACCGGCTCGATCTCGTCGCCGTCGGACACCACCCGGGCCAGGTCGCGGAGCTCTCCGTTGACCCTGGCGGCGATCGCGGAGCGGTCCTGACCGAAGATCTCGGTGAACAGCTCCCCGACGGTCGTCGTCTCGGTCACACTCCGCTCAGCCTCGCCCTCGACGCCGATCAGATGGACCTTGACTTCCGACACGTTCACTCCTCGAGTACGCCGACCCGCCGTGCGCGGGCCATCACACCGCAGATGGTATCGACTCGCGCTCCGCACCCGCGCAGCCCATCCACAGCCCCCCGGAAGCCCCTGCCCTTCGAGGGGTTGACCTCCGAGCTTGGGGGTAGCCCCCTGAGCCCCCGACGGGGCAACCCTGCGCCTCGGGGGTCAACCCCTCGGAGGCCGGTTCGCGCGACCCCAGGACCTGACGAAAGTCGGGGGTCGGTGACGCCGGAAGTCCGATGTGCCGCACCGCCCGGATTCCTAGGTTCGTAGTCACACTCCGAACCAGGAAGGCTCCGTGTGATCACCCTCGAACGACTCAGCAAGCGCTACGGCGAGACCCGTGCCGTCGACGCGCTCGACCTGACCGTCTCCCCCGGCCGGGTGACGGGCTTCCTCGGCCCGAACGGCGCCGGCAAGTCCACCACCATGCGGATGATCCTCGGCCTCGACACCCCGACCGAGGGCTCCGCGCTCGTCGACGGACGCCCGTACTCCGCGTGGCCCGTTCCGCTCGCCAAGGTGGGAGCGCTGCTCGACGCGAAGGCTCTCCACCCGCGCAGGACGGCGCGCAACCACCTGATCGCGATGGCCCGCAGCAACGGGATCCCCGTCAGCCGGGTCGACGAGGTGCTCGCGATCGTGGGCCTTGACACGGTCCGCCAGAAGAAGGCCGGCCAGTTCTCCCTCGGCATGGGCCAGCGGCTCGGCATCGCGGGCGCCCTGCTCGGCGATCCCGAGGTGCTGATGTTCGACGAACCCGTGAACGGCCTTGACCCGGACGGCGTCCGCTGGGTCCGTCAGTTGATGCGTTCCCTGGCGGCGGAGGGGCGCACGGTGTTCGTGTCCAGTCACCTGATGAGTGAGATGCAGCTGACCGCCGACCAACTCGTGGTGATCGGCCGCGGCAAGCTGATCGCCGACGCCCCGATCGCGGAAGTGATCGCCGGCTCGTCCCGCACCACTGTCCGCGTACGAGTCCCCGTGCGCGCCGACCTCGCAGTACTGCGGGAGCGGCTCGCGGAAGAGGCTGAGCAAGTCGAGTCGGTGTCAGCGCTGGCTCCACCCGGACAGGCGGCTGACCAGCTGATCGTGACCGGACTGTCCGCAGAGCGGGTCGGCGACCTCGCGCACGAGCTCGGAGTACGGCTGCATGAGCTCTACACCGAGCGGGCGTCGCTCGAAGAGGCGTACATGGAGCTCACCGCCGACAGCGTCCAGTACGGCGTGGCGGCGGCGTCGTGAGCGAGGCGATCCTGCACTTCACCCAGGAACTCATGTCGTCGTGGTGGATCTATCTCGCCCTCTTCGGGTTCGCAGCGCTCGACGGCTTCTTCCCGGCGATTCCGAGCGAGACCCTCGTCGTCACGGCCGGAGTGTTCGCCGCGACCGGCGAGCCCAACCTGTACGGCGTGATCGCGATCGCCGCGGCCGGCGCCTTCGTCGGGGACCACGTCTCCTACGTACTCGGCCGAGGCGCGGGCGGTCGCCTGCTCGACCGGTTCGAGCCGGGCACCAAGCGGCACGCCATGACCGTCTGGGCCCGCAACGCCCTTGCCGAACGGGGCGGCCTGGTCCTGGTGGTCGCCCGCTACCTCCCGGGCGGTCGTACCGCGGTGACGCTCACGATGGGCGCGGTTCGCTACCCGGCGCGCAACTTCTCCCTCTTCGCCGGACTCGCGGCCATCTCCTGGGGCCTCTACTGCTCCCTCGTCGGCTACCTCGGCGGCAAGGCGTTCGAGGACAACCCGCTCAAAGGCGTCGCGCTCGGCATCGGTCTCGCCCTGACCGTGACGTTGATCGTCGAGGTCGTCCGGCACCAGCGCCGCAAACGCCGTACCCCTGAACCTCAGCTCGAGGCTGAGGCCGAACTGATGAAGGCAGGAGAAAGATGACCACGGCAACCATCACGGTCGGGCAGAGGTCGAGCCACGGCGGACTCGCGGGGGCGGTCTCGTCGGAGTGGACCAAGGTGTGGTCGGTCCGCTCCAGCTGGCTGAACATCGTCGCCGCGGCTCTGCTGACGGCGTTGCTCGGAGTGCAGTTCGGCTTCAGCACCGCCTACGACAACACCCACCTCCGGCCAGGACACGTTGCCGAGCAGGCTGCCGTCGGCAGTGTCGGCGTGAGCGCGATGATCATCGTGCAGGTGGTGGTCGCGGCGTTCGCGCTCCTCCAGGTGACGTCGGAGTACTCGACCGGCAGCATCCGCTCCACGCTGCAGTGGACCCCGGTGCGCCGGAACGTGGTGCTCGGGAAAGCCGTCGTGCTCGGGCCGGTGTTGTTCGCCTATGGGCTGCTGCTCGGGGCGATCGCGGCGGTGAGCGGCGGACTCGCGATGGGCGAATGGGCCGACTGGGACCTCGCCACGCTGGTGGTCGACCTGGTCTCGATCGCCGCCTACCTCACGCTCGGGGGTTTGTTCACCCTCGGGATCGCGTTCGTCATCCGGAGTACGGCGGGGACGTTGACGGCGGCATTCCTGATGCTGCTGGTGCTGCCGATGATGCTCGGGCAGAGCAGTCTGCGCGCACTGGTCTGGCTAGCGGCGTTCCTCCCCGGTGGAGCCGGTCAGGACTTCCTGTCCGGGTCGACCGATCCGTTGTCTCCGACCCTCAGCTTCATCGTGCTCATCGCGTGGGCCGTCGGCGGGCTCGCATTCGGCCTGAAGGTTCTCCAACGCCGCGACGCCTGAGCCGGGCCGCGTCCTCAGGTTCACCATCGAAGTCCCAGCACGAACAAGTCCCCGGCCTCGATCGCTCGAGGCCGGGGACTTGTCGGTTAGGTCAGCGCGGGACGTTCAGGGCGATGGTTACCTGCTCGGCGACCTTGGCGGCCAGTTCGAGCGCCGCACGACGGGTCGAGGGCTGGAGGGCCGAGTGGTCGAGCGGACCCTCGGCGGCGATGTGGGGATCGGTCGGGATGTCGACGACGGCGGCGGCCCGCGACTCGAAGTACGGGCGGAGCTGCTTCTCGACCTCCTTGTTCACATCGCCAGGACCGTTGCTCACGGCGATCACCGCACGCCTGATCAACCGCTGCGCATCCGGACCCTGGTGGTCGAGCTCCTCCAGCATCTGCACGGCGGCGGCGCAGGACAGGCTCTTCCACTTGATCGGGATGACCAGGACGTCCGAGGCCTTCATCGCCTCGCGCCAGTTGCTGGAGCCCTCGTTGTTGCCGGTGTCGATCACCAGCACCTTGTAGAAGCGGCTCAGCAGCCGGTGGATCTGGTCGAAGTCCCTGGCCTCGATCTGCGCGTACGTCGTGGTCGCCGACGTCAGCACGTCGTACTGACCCGAGACCTGGTGCCGCAGGTACGCGCCGACGTCACCGAGACGGGCATCCGGCTGGGTGAGCATCTGCATGGCCTGCAGCAGATCCGTCACCGTGGACCGGCTGTTCGTGTCGTGCGTGCGCAGGTGCATGTTGCCGCGCAGCTCGTTGTTGTCCCAGGCCACTACCCCGCCACCGCGGGCCTGACCGAGCGCACCGGCGAGCAGCAGCGTGGTCGGCGTCTTGCCCGAGCCACCCTTGGGGTTGGCGATGGTGATGGTCACCGGACGCCGGAATGCGGTCGCCGCGGTCGCCCGGGCGATCCGCTCGAGCCTCTCGGCCGTGCCCGGGCGCAACCGCAGGACACTTCGGACACCCTTCTCGGCCGGAGCTTCCCGGGGCAACGGCAGGGCCTGCAACAGCTCGTCGGCCCGGTAGGACACCTGCCGCTCGGGCTGCGGCGCGTGCTGGCCCGGGATGCCCTGCGGGAAGAAATGCTGGGCGGCCGGCGACAGCTGCTGCGCCGTGCCGTGCGACTCGGCCCGCTCGGGCTCGGGAGCCGGCTGGGCCCACGGGTCGGCGGCCGCCTGCTGGGCAGGAGCCGGTTGTGACCACGAGTCACCGGGGAAGTCCTCCGACAGAGCGTCAGGCTGCTCTTCCTCGGTGACGTCATGCTCTTCTTCGAACTCGGGGTCAGGCGTGGCCCGGCTGCTCGGCGGCGGCGGTGGCGCCGCGTGACTGGGCGCGGGAGGCTGGTTATTGGGATCCGGCTGGGTCCAGGACGGGGTCGGCTGCCACATCCTCCGGACCTCGGCGGCCGCCGCTTCCCGGTCCTTGTGCTGTCCGGAGTTGTGCGAGTCGGTCACGACCTAGATCCCCCGATTCTGTGAGAGGGGGCGGGGCTGCCGCTCCCCTGGGGTTTGCTGGATACATCCCAGGCACACTCCACCTGGGAGGCACCACTATCCCATGACCGGGTGTCCACGCGATGTCACCCGCCGGAGCGTCGTCCGGTCACTGGAATCCTGCCTTCCGGACGACCTGCCGGGCCCCTGACTGACAGCAACCGGCCAGCGGGTGCTCCCAGGAGCATCAGTCCGTGACCAGACCGGCTTCGTAGGCGACGATCGCGGCCTGCACCCGGTTCTTCACCTGGAGCCGGGTCAGGATCGCACTCACGTACGCCTTGACCGTTCCCTCGACCAGGAACAGCCGCCGCGCGATCTCCGCGTTCGACAACCCGGCCCCGACCAGCGAGAGCACTTCCAGTTCCCGGGGAGTGAGCGCGTCGACCTGCTCCTTGGCCGCCGCGGCCCGCGACATCCGTCCACCCCCGGAGCCCGCGCTGAGCTCCGCGATCACCCGCTGGGCGATCTTCGGCGACAGATAGGCCGCACCTTCGGCGACAGCCTTCAGCCCCGCGATCAACTCCCGCGGATCCCCCGACTTCAGCAGGAAGCCGCTCGCCCCGTCGCCCAGCGCCTTCGCGATGTACGCGTCCTCGGAGAAGGTCGTCAGCATCACCACCGCCGTCTCCGGCACGGTCCGCCGGATCTCGGCGCCGGCTGCCAGCCCGTCCATCCGCGGCATCCGGATGTCCAGTACCGCGACGTCCGGCCGATGCCGCTGGGCCGCCTCGACGGCTTCCTGCCCGTCGGCTGCCTCGGCAACGACCTCGATCGTGTCGTCCGAGCCGAGGATCGCGCGGACCCCGGCCCGGACCATCGCCTCGTCGTCGGCCAGCAAGACCCTGATCATCGCGGAGTTCCCTCTTCCGTCGGCTCGACCGAACCCGTCTGGACGACGTCCTTCGCCACCAGTACGCCGTCCGCGAAGCACAACCGATAGGCATAGTTGGTCGAGAACGGCGCGTCCGGCCGGTAGTAGCGGCAGGACCAACTGTCAGCCGCCGGCAGGCTGTCACTGGGTGCGTCCAGCATCTGCATCGCCGGCAGGAGCGCCTCGACCTCCGCGACCGATTGCCCGAGCCGGAGTTGCTCGTACTCCGACGGCCGCAGGATCGAGTTGTAGCCGACCAGCAGGTAGTAGCCGAGGGCAACCACTCCGACCACCGCGCCGAGCAGCACCGGTGCCGCGATCACGGTGATCAACCCGCGCCGCGCGTTCCGGCGTACGGTGGCTCGTTCGTCCGCGGTGGCCGACTCGACCGGTACTTCGGGCTCCGGGCGGCCGCCGGTCCGCGGGATCCGCGCGGACACCTCGAAGCCACCGCCATCGGTAGCTCGTGGTCGGGCCGTCAAGGTGCCACCGACGAGGCGGACCCGCTCGGTCAGCCCGGCAAGTCCTCGCCCGGTGGACGGGATCGCGGTGGGCAGCGGTCGGGTCGCGCCCGTGTCGACGATCCGCACCAGCACGTGATCGTCGAGGTAGGAGACCGTCACGGTGACCTCGCCGCCAGGCGCATGCTTGCTGGCGTTGGTCAGGGACTCCTGGACGACGCGGTGGATCGCGCGGTCCACCATCGGCGAGAGTTCGCCGCTGCCTTCCTGGACGAGCCGTACTGCCAGCCCGGACGCGGCGGCCCGATCGACCAACTCCCCCACCGTCTCCTGGCTCGGAATCACCGGCGCCTCGGCGTCGCCGTCCCGCAGTACGCCGATGATCTCGCCGAGGCGTTCGGTCGCCGTGGCCGCGGCCTCACGCAGTTCCGTGGCCGCATGGCGGTGTCGCTCGGGGAGGTCCGTGTCGACCTCCAACGCGGCCGCGCGCAAGGCGATCAGGCTGAGTTCGTGACCGACCGAGTCGTGCATGTCCTCGGCGATCCGGGAGCGCTCCCTGAGTCTCTCCTGATCGATCTCGAGCCGGTGCTGACGCTCGATCCGTTCCGCGCGATCCCAGCCGGCCGAGGCGAGCAACGCCTGCTGGGCGCGGTACCGGCCGACCAGCCACGGCATCACGACGAGCAACAGCGACAGCAACAGGATGACCAGCCAATTGAGGATCGCCTCGCCGGCCGAGACCTCAGGATGGACAAGGAATGCCAGCACGAGCAGCCCGACGAGCTCACCGCTCGCCATCAGCACGAAGTGCCGCAGTTGCGTCTCGCGGCGACCGGACAGATAGCTCAGCGCGGAGATCGCGGGGATCAGCGCGATCTGGACCCCGTTGGTGGTGCCCAGGCTGACCGCGATGATCACCACCTGGGTCGCGATCACCAGGCTCAGCCCGATGATCGGCCACGAGCGGCGCAGCAGGACAGCCGCCGCGAGGACGGCCAGGAAAATCGCCTGCATCCAGTAGGGATCGCTGCGGGCACCGCTCTCGATGATCACGAGCAGGGCGAGCGAACTCCACAGTCCGAGGTCGCCCGCACGCTGCCAGTTCACAGCACGACGCTACACAGACCGGCGCTCCACCGCGTACTGCCGAAAGTCAGGAATCGGCCGCCCGATGGGGTGATCGGTCGCGGTGATGAGGTTGGCGTGATCAGTTGCGGTGGGCATCGACCGGGGCGGGATCGACGACCTCGAACGGGACGATCGAGAGCTTCGGCACCGACTCGCCGCGGAGCTGGGCGAGCAGCAGGTCGACCGCCTGGCGGCCCATCTCGCGCTGGTTCTGCCGGACATGCAGGTACGGCGGCCCCGCGATCGGGTCGCCCGGCGAGTCGAAGCAGCTGATCACCTGGTCCCGCGGCCGGCCGAGCGCCCGGTCCAGCATCCTGGCCAGGTTGTACTCGCAGGCGACGAACGCGGTCACCTCGGGAACGCGATCCCGGAACGCCCGGATCTTCTCGAGATCGCTGAGAACGCTCTCCGGGGTGAACGAGCCGGGCAGCGTACTGCGGAGCTCCGTCAACTGGTGCGCCTGGTAGTTCCCCGGCTCGCGCTCGGCGAACGCCGCCCGGAATCCCTCCAACCGGTCCTCGATGCTCGACGTGTTGAGCGGCGGTGGCGAGACGAACGCGATGTGCCGGTGCCCGAGCTCGAGCAGCCGCTCGGTCAGCGCCCGGGAGGCCGCGACGTTGTCCGTGTGTACAGCCGACACCGGGATCCCCGACAGGTGCCGGTCGACCAGGACCACCGGATATCCGTCGAGCACCTGCCGAAGCAGGCTCGCGTTGTAGAAGTCGCCGTGCACCGGGAAGACGATCAGGCCGTCCACTTCGGCGGATCCCACCAGGGACGTCACCGCCTGTTCCTCGTCGCTCTGCCGGCCCCGCGTCCGCCGTACGATCAGGTTCGCGCCTTGCTCGGCGCAGCGCTCCTCGATCGCACAGAGCAACTCCAGCCCGTACGCCTCCGACACATCCGGTATGACGAGCGCGATCGACCCGGGCAGCTGGCTCCGCCGGGCCGGGCGGAGGGACCCCTTCAGCGGCGCGGTCACCCCGTCCAGATCGGGGAGGTGCTGGACCACGAACGAGCCCTTGCCCCGGATCCGCTCGATCAGCCCGGCCTCCCGCAGTACCTCGAGGGCGCGCTTGGAGGTGATCCGGCTGACCTCGAACTGCGCGGCGAGCTCCATCTCGGACGACACCCGGTCACCGGGTCCGAGGGCGCCGCGGCGGATTTCCTCGAGCACGTGCGTGCTGATCCGTTCGTAGAGCAGGGCCACGGGCGATCGCCTTCCTGGCGGGGACAGGTTGATATACCGTCCCAGCCCGCTCCCCTGAGGGCAAGAGGAGGTTCCGGCATGTTGACCTATATCAACCGTCCATCCGAGCGAGTGCGGTTGTTCGGCAGATGGTTGTGGTCTGAGGGTTTTTGTCGGAGGGCTCCTGTTGGGTGTGGTCAACGGACCCTGGAGGTGGTCGACGATGCGGATCGACGGCAAGGTCGCAGTGGTCACCGGGGCCGCGGTGGGAACCGGCCGCGCCATCGCTCAACGCCTCGCGGCGGATGGCGCCGACGTCGTGCTGGCGGATATCGACGAGGCCGGACTGGCTCAGACGGCCGACTCCATCGGCGCTGCCGCGCGGCGCGTGCACCTGGATCTGTGCGATGACGACGCCCTGGCCGAGCTGATGGCGTGCCGACCGCAGATCCTGGTGAACAACGCGGGCGGCGGGGCTGTGCTGAGACCATGCTTTCCCGAAGCCGATGTCGATCGCTGGACTGCCTCGCTGGAGCTCAATCTGCGTGCGCCGATGCTGGCAACACAACTGGCGCTTGACGGCATGCGTGCGGCCGGTGGCGGCGCGATCATCAACCTGGGTTCCACAGCGGGTGTGGGGTTCGGGCCGCACGTGTCGCCGGAGTACAGCGCGTCCAAGGCCGCCCTGATTCGGCTCACCGCGACCCTTGGCTGTCTGCAGGAGTCGCACAACGTCCGGGTCAACTGCGTCGTACCGGACTGGGTCGCGACTGAGCGGGGCCTGGCGGAGCAGGCCGCGCTCCCGGAGGCCGAGCGAGGGCCCGAGCTGGTGCCGCTGGAGACCCTCACGTCCGCGGTGGTGAGGTTCGTCGAGGACGAGACCCTTGCCGGGCGAGCGATGCTGCTCGACCGCGGCAAGGACCCCGAGTTGATCGCCTCATGACGGCCTACACGGCGGCTGTCTTCCTAGCGGTTGTCTTCGCGTCGGCCGTCCTGGCGGCGATCTGGTCGGCGACGTACTTCGCGTCGCGGCCGGCGCCTCCGGTCAGCATCGACGCGAACGCGTACTGGAAGAGCAGGCCCATGAAGTACAGGCCCGGGATCGTCCTGGAGACGCCGCGTCGCTGGGCGGGCCAGCCGTCCTCGCCCACAACTGGTCCCTCGATCCAGCTGAAGTCCCGCCGGAAACCGGTGCACCAGATCACGTTCTCCACGTCCAGGACCTTGCCGTCGGCCATCAGCGGCAGCCCGTCCCGGACGCCGACCATCTTGCCCTCGATGCGCTCCACACCCGCCGCGGCCAGATCCGCGGACTTCACCCGCAGCAACGGACCACCCTCGTTGCGTACTTCGGGCTGCATCTTCCGGCCGATCGGGGTCCGCTCGGTCAGCACGTGGTTGGCGGCGAACCAGAGCACCTTCATGATCTGGTGTGCCGGCTTTCCCTCGAGCTTGAACGGGATCTCCCCCCGGGACGGCCCGCACAACGTGGTGCGGTGGCCGGCACGGGCGATCTCGTTGGCGAGGTCCGCGCCGGAGTGGCTCGCGCCGACCAGGAGAACGCCGCAGGGCAGCAGCTGCGACGGATTCCGGTACTCCGACGAGTGGAGCTGCCGGATGCCCGGATCCAGCTCCGCGGCGAAGTCCGGCGTGTACGGCAGGTGCTGGCCACCGGTCGCCACGACAACCTGGCCCGCCTCGAACTCCTGCTCCCCCGCGGACACCACGAACCGACCGGCGTCCCTGCGAACGCCGTCCACATACACGCGCGGTCGCACCGGCAGCCGGTGCTCCGCGACGTACCCCTCCAGGTAGTCCGCCACCTGTGTGCCGGTGGGGAACTCGAACGGCTTCGCAGGGAATCGCCCGCCGGGCAACGCGTCGTACTTGGCCGGCGTGTACAGGCGCAGCGAGTCGTAGCGTCGGCGCCAGCCGTCCCCGACCCGCCTGTTCTCGTCCAGGATGACGAAGTTCTGGCCGCGCCGGGCCAGGTGGTAGCCGAGCGCGAGTCCGGTCTGCCCGGCCCCGATCACGACGGTGTCGACGTGCTCTCGCTCGCCCGATTGGTTGCTCATGGTGTCTCCCCCTTGTGCGGATGACACCGACCGTAGGAGCGAACCGCCACCTGCCGCGTCGACCGAACTACCCAAATTCGCTCTGGCGGACATGGGTAATCCTGCCCACCGCGGTCAGACCAGGTCGTGCTCGTACGCGTACGCCGTCGCCGCGGCCCGCGAGGTGAGGTCGAGCTTGGCGAAGATGTTGCTGACGTGCCGGGCGACGGTCTTCTCGCTGATCACCAGTTTGGCGGCGATCGCGCGGTTGGTGGCACCGGTCGCGAGCAGCCCCAGTACTTCGATCTCCCGCGCGCTCAGCCCGTAATGACCGGGATCAACGGCCGGCAGGCCCGACGGATCCGCACCTAGCTGCTGGAAGATCTCCCGGGCCGCGTCCAGCTCGAGCTCCGAGCCTTCGTCGTCACCGAGCTCGCGGCAGGCCAGCGCGAGGAGGACCCGGACCCGAGCCGCGTTGTACGGTGCGTCGAGTTGTTGCCAGCCCGTCAAGGCCGTCCGCAGATGGGTGAGCGCTTCCCGACCGTTGCCTTCAGCAAGGAGAACCGCGCCGGCGCACTGCGCGGAGACGGCGTGCAGGAACGGCTTGTCCACCACAGCGGCGATCCCCGCGAACTCGTCGGCGAATACGCGTCCGGCTGCGGCGTCACCACCGGCCAGCAGAATCTCCACGGCCGCGGGAAGCAACCGCGCCCGCTCCAACTGGTCCGCTGCCTCGTCGATCGCTCGCCTGATCCCCGTCGCCGCCGCATCCTGTCGTCCTTGGGCGAGCCGGAGCAGAGCCAGTCCGGGATGTGGTTGCCGACCACACTTGTTCGCCAGGCGGTAGAGATCCTCGGCCTCGGTCCACTCGCCCCGGAGGCGGTGCAACTCGGCGAGCACGTAGTGCGCCATACCGACGGCGTCCTGACCGGGCGGATCCGACAGCCGCTCCGAAGCACGCTGCGCCTGCTCGATCGCATCGGCCCAGGCACCGTGGAACTGCAGCAACTCGGCGCGATGCACGAGGCACTGCCCGCGGTACGGGACCACGTCCGGTCGCAGCTCGCACCACTGGCTGAGCGCAGCCGTCCACTCCTGCGCCCGCTGGATGTCGAAGGCCTCCTGACAAGCCCAGATCACCGCGCAGTACGCGAGCCCCGCGATGACCGGAGCCACTTCGTCAGCTGTGACCGCGACCATCACCTCGTCCAGCAGCGCGATCGCCCTGCTGGGCTCGCCGAGCATCCAGCTGGCCTGTGCCTGACCAAGCGTCGCCAGGGCGACCAAGGTGGGATCCTCGAACCGCTGCCCGACCTGCGCCGCTTCCAGCGACATGCTGTACCCCGCGGCCGGGTCGCCCAGCCCCATCGACTGCTGCGCTGTGGCGGCGAGCACGTACCCGCCCTCGACGCAGTCCAGGCCGTCCACCAGCCGTTGAGCCCGTGCCAGCCACCCGCCGCCGCGAGCATGCTCTCCGGCGTTGAACAGCTGGAATCCGAGCCACAACGCACACCTGGCGGCCAGCGCGGAATCACCCGCCTCCAGCGACGCGCCGTACGCCCGGGTCCAAGCATCGAGGCTCTCCGCCTCCCGCCCGAGCAGGTGCGCCGCAGAGCCCAGTCGCTCCAGGTCCTCGGCCTTGAGCGGACTGCTGCGGTCGGCGGCCGACAGCGCGAGGAAGCAGTCCGTCCACTCCTGCCGAATGAACGACTCGCGACCCACTGCGACCTGATCCATGACCCCTCTCAGTATCCGCACCAACTTGTCCCCAGTGAAACGCTCTTCGCCGGGTATTGGCTAGTTCCGTGAAACGCTCTCAGCCCGGTGCTGGCTGGTTCCGGACGAGTCGCGGGCAAAAGCTGTCCGAGGACCCTGTGGTACTGCCAGCATTCGCGCATGAGTCTGACTCGCCCGGCGGTCCCCGCGTTCGCTGCTGCTCCTGTGGCTGCCGTGGCTGTTGCCCTCGCCGCTGTGCTCACCGCCCTCTCCGGTCGCTACGGGTTCCATCGGGACGAGTTGTACTTCCTCGTCGCCGGCGACCACCTGGCCTGGGGGTACGTCGACCAACCGCCGCTGACTCCCCTGCTGGCCAGGATCTCGACGGAGATCTTCGGCAGTACTCCGATGGGCCTGCGGGTGATCTCCACGATCACCGGCGCCGCCACCGTCGTGGTGGTCGCCCTGATCGCCCGGGAATTCGGCAGCGAGCGGCGCGCGCAGATCCTGGCCGCGATCTGTGCCGCGGTGTCGGGGTTCGTGCTGGGGGTCGGGCACATGGCGTCGACCGCGACCTACGACCTGCTCGCCTGGATGGTCATCAGCCTGTTCGCGATCAAGCTTCTCCGCACCGGCGACGGCCGCTGGTGGATCGCCCTCGGCCTGGCGACCGGCATCGCCTTGCAGAACAAGTACCTCGTCGTACTGCCACTCGCCGCGCTCCTGATCGCAGTACTGATCCTGGGGCCTCGGTCCGTACTGCGGAGCTGGTGGCTGGCCGCGGGCGTTCTGGTGGCCGCGGCGATCGCCGCCCCGAACCTGTGGTGGCAGGCCGCGCACGACTGGCCTCAGCTCACCGTCGCCGGTGGGATCAGCGAGGACGACGGCACCGAGAACCGGATCATGTTCATCCCCCTGCAGATCCTGCAGTTGTCACCGTTTCTGGTGCCCGTCTGGATCGCCGGTTTCCTCCGCCTCTGGCGCACCCCGGCCCTGCGGTGGGCCAAACCCGTCGCCCTGACGTACCCGGTGCTCTGCGTCCTGGTACTGGCCCTGGGCGGCAAGTCGTACTACGCCCTGCCGGTGCTGCTGGTACTCGTCGCAGCGGGCTGCCAGCCCACGGTCGACTGGGTGACGACTACCGGCCGACGTACCTTGCTCGCCGTCGGGCTTGTCCTCACCGCCCTCACCTCGGCGCTCTTCACCTTGCCGGTGCTCCCCGCATCGGCCGTCAACTTCGTCCTCCCCGTCAACCAGGAGCAAGGCGAACAGATCGGCTGGCCCGAACTCGTCGACGACGTCGCCCAGGCCTGGCAGCAGATCCCCGAGGACCAGCGATCCCGCGCAGTCATCTTCGCCGGCAACTACGGCGAAGCAGGTGCCCTGGTGAAGTACGGCGCCGCTCACGGCCTCCCGGCCCCCGCCTCCGGCCACATGAGCTTCTACGACTGGTCCCGCCCCGCCGACACCCAGACCGGCCCGGTGCTTCTGGTCGAACTCGAACGCAACCCCGGCTACGAGAACAACTTCAACGATTGCAACCAGGTAGGCACCGTCGACAACCGTAAGGGAGTCGACAACGAGGAACAGGGCACGTCCCTGGTCCTCTGCGCCTCCCCCAAATCCCCCTGGTCCCAACTCTGGCCCAACCTCCGCCAGTTCTACTGATCTCAGCCCTACCTACGATCGAGACCATGCTGCCGATACATATGACGCTGTGGGATGACGGTGACGGGTCGGCTGCCCCCACCAACAACGCCCCGACCAGGTGAACCCCCTCCTCCTGACCCTGTGGAGCCAGCCACCCAACGACCCCGACCACGCTCAGTAGCCCCCGCCCGACCCAGCTGATCCGTAGGTCCAGGCCTGCCTACAGGAGAGCGGGGGGCTCACCCACTCGGGATGACGACGTGGCCGATCGAGGCTGGAACTGTTGGCCGCGTGTGAGGGTGCAGCTGGCCTGGTCGAACCATTTCGGGTACCCGGGTCGAGATCACGGGGCTGCCGTTCGGCGCACACATCGGTTTGTCTCGGATCGGGAGGGGTCAGCGGATGAGCGACATAGTCACCTACAGCGATGGGCAGCCGTTTCCGGGTGTGATCGGGCGGACGGCGGATGAGTCGAGCCCCGCCTGGCCGACGCCGCCGCGGGCAACCGAGGGGGCACCCAACGTGTTGATGTTCGTGCTCGACGACGTCGGGTTCGGGCAGTTGTCGAGTTTCGGCGGTCTGGTCGAGACTCCTGTCCTGGACCGGTTCGCCGACAACGGGCTCCGCTACACCAACATGCACACGACGGCCCTGTGCTCGCCCTCGCGCGGTGCCATCCTGACCGGGCGGAACCACCATTCCCTGGGGCTGGCCACGATCGCGGAGACGTCCACCGGTTATCCGGGCTACAACGCCATCCTGCCGTTCGACAAGGGCATGTTGAGCGAGATGCTCCTGCCGCACGGGTACAACACGTTCCTGGTCGGCAAGTGGCACTTGTCGCCGCCGGAGCACGAAACGCCGGCTGGGCCCTACGAGCGTTGGCCGCTCGGCCGAGGGTTCGAGCGCTTCTACGGCTTCCTGGGCGGCGACACGAACCAGTGGTACCCCGAGCTCGTGTACGACAACCACTCGATCGAGCAGCCCGCCCAACCGGAGGACGGCTACCACCTGAGCGCCGACCTGGCCGACAGGGCGATCGAGTTCATCCAGGACGCCCACGTCAACGCGCCGGACAAGCCGTTCTACCTGCACTACTGCACCGGAGCCGGCCACGCGCCGCACCACGTCTCCAAGGAGTGGGCCGACAAGTACAAGGGCAAGTTCGACGGCGGCTGGGACGAGTACCGCCGGGTGGTCCATGAGCGCCAGCTGGCCATGGGCATCCTCCCGGCCGGGACCGAGTTGTCCGCGCACGACCCCGACGTTCCCGAGTGGGAGACGCTTTCGGAGGATTCCCGGAAGGTGTTCGCGCGGATGATGGAGGTGTACGCCGGGTTCCTGAGCTACACCGATCACGAGTTCGGCCGGGTCGTCAGTTTCCTGGAGGAGATCGGCGAACTCGACAACACCTTGTTCCTGCTCATCTCCGACAACGGCGCGAGCTCGGAGGGCGGACCGGTCGGATCGCTCAACGAGATGATGTTCTTCAACAACGTTCCGGAGTCGATGGAGGAGAACCTGCGGCGAATCGACGAGCTGGGCGGCCCTAACGTCTTCAACCACTACGCCTGGGGATGGACCAACGCCGGCAACACGCCGTTCCGGCGCTGGAAGCGGGAGACGTACCGGGGCGGCACCACCGACCCGTGCATCATCTCGTGGCCCGACAAGATCACCGCCCGCGGTGAGATCCGCACCCAGTACGGGCACATCATCGACCTGGTGCCGACCGTGCTCGACGCCCTCGGGATCACGCCGCCGGCCACGATTCGCGGCGTCACGCAGGCACCGATCGAAGGCGTGAGCTTCGCCCACACGTTCAACGAGGCCGAGGCCCCGACCCGGCACCACACGCAGTACTACGAGATGTTCGGTCACCGGTCCATCTACCACGACGGCTGGCGAGCGGTCTGTCCCTGGCCCGGCCCGAGCTTTACCGAGGCCGCTCAGAAGGGACGCCAATACGGCAGCCCGATCGACGCAAAGGTGCTCGCCGACATCGAGGCAAACAGCTGGGAGCTGTACGACCTCACCACCGACTACTCGGAGACCAGGAACGTGGCGGCCGACCACCGCGACAAGGTGGTCGAGATGATCGGTCGCTGGTGGGCCGAGGCGGGCAAGTACAACGTGATGCCGATCGATGGCTCGATGCTGCAACGGATCAACGTCGAACGTCCCACCATCGCCAAGCCACGTGACCGCTTCGTGTACTACCCCGGCGGGTCGCCGACGCCGTTCTCCGCAGCGCCCAAGGTCTACAACCGGCCCTTCACCATCACGGCCGACGTGCAGATCCCCGAGACTGGCGCCGAGGGCGTCCTCGTCGCCCACGGTGGCCGGGTAGGTGGCTACTCCCTCTTCGTGAAGGACAACCGGCTGCACTTCGTCTACAACTTCCTCGGCCGCGACTTCTTCACTATCAGCTCGGACGAGGACGTGCACGCCGGCGAAGCATCCCTGCGCTACGAGTTCGAACCCACCGGGAAACCCGACTTCACGGTCGGAAAGGGCGTACCCGCGATCGGCCAGCTGTACATCAACGACAAGCTCGTCGGAGCGGTCGACATGCCGCACACGGTCCCGAACATCTTCAGCTCCGAGGGCCTAACCTGCGGTCACGACGGCGGCAGCCGCGTCGCCCCGGACTTCTACCACGATGACTTCGCCTTCACCGGCACCCTCAAGCGGGTGACGATCGACCTCTCCGGCGAAGACCTCATCCCCGACAACGAGACCGACCTGAAGGTCGCCATGGCCCGTCAGTAGGCGGACGAAGGTTGAAACAGCGAGAGCGGGGGACTCGGCCGGTGCCGGGTGGCTTTCTTCGCCCCCTCGGAAGGAAATGAAATGAAAGCTGCAGCGAAGCCATTGCACATTGATGTGCCTGTCGAACTGTCTGATGTCAGAGTCGTTTACAGCATCGGGGCGTTGGCTTTCGAGGGCGACCTGCCCGCGTCGCTCTTCCACCTCGGACTTACCCGCGACGATGTCGCCGAATGGCAGGCCACATCGGACGTCATTGCCGTCTTCCATACCAACGCCGGTCACGCCACTCTGCACGACGACGCATACAACGCCGAGCGTGGCATCGCCTCGGGTAACCCCTACAAGGACCTGCTCGCCAATCTCATGGGGAGCGGCGTGAAAGTCGAACTTTGCGGTGCCACCGCGAAGGCACACGGCTGGGGAAACGAGGACCTGCTCCCGGACATCGTCGTCGACAGGAACGCCATGGCCAGGACGACACAGCTAGTCCAGGAAGGTTTCGTAAAGATGACAGAGTAACCATTTCTCAGCGCAGATCATCGCCAGGTGTGCGGCCGAATGGCTCGACTCGCACAACGTCGAGCTCACCACCAGGGCACGAGACCTCTCCCTGCTGCGCACGCATTTCCTGCCTCGGTGGGCTAACGCTCCGCTGGCCGCTATCGATCATTCGTCAGTGCAGAAGTGGTTACACAGCTCTCCGCACACCAATCCCCCGCGACTG
Organism: Kribbella sp. VKM Ac-2568; assembly: GCF_004345365.1. GTDB lineage: Bacteria > Actinomycetota > Actinomycetes > Propionibacteriales > Kribbellaceae > Kribbella > Kribbella orskensis. The sequence goes on along the minus strand of NZ_SLVF01000010.1, from coordinate 217,115 downwards.
TGACCGAATGCCACCGGCTGTTCGGCGCCGAACTGAAGGCAGCCATTCGGGACGGGCTGATCGCGATCAATGCGGCGGCTGGGGTCAGGCTGCCGAAGAAGCGACAGCAAGCAGGCGACCGGCAGACCATCAGCCGGGAGGCCTTCACAGAGCAACCCTACCCGCCAATCCCCCGTCATCGGCGTTTGGTCGCACTGGCTGGCGGAACGGGGCTTCGCTGGGGAGAGTGCATCGGACTCCGTTGGGAATCGATCGACCTCAGTGCCGGCACTTTGCGAGTAGAGCGCGTTGCCATTGAAGTCAGCGGGCATGTGACGTCGAAGCATTACCCGAAGTCGCGTGCCGGGCGCCGCGTCGTTCCGCTGCCGTCCATGGTGAGTGACCCTGCTGAAGCGTCATCGGGATGAGTACGGCACCGGCCCGGCCGGTGAGGTCTTCATTAACGAAGCCGGGACACCGCTCCGAAAGACGTTGTTCAGGGCGCGCATCTGGCGGCCAGCTCTTGTTCGGGCTGAGTTGCTCGGCGCGGTCACCGAGGAGGGTGAGAAGTTCCGGGCGACCTGGCCGACGCCGACCGGCGACATGTCCGAGGTGTTCTCGACCGCTGTTCAGGCAGTCAAGGCAATCGCGAGACACGGCGAGGGCGGGCTCAGGTTCCACGACCTCCGCCACTCATACGCCTCGTGGCTGATCACCTCGGGTGTGCCGGCTCCCGACGTACAGCGGGTGATGGCACACGAGCGCCCGACAACCACGCTGGCGATCTACACCCACGTCCAAGGAGGCTCCCAGGAGAGGGTCTTGGACGCTCTCGCTGACTTTCGCTGCCTGACGAGGGCTGAAATGACGAGAGCGGGGACTCGGCTGGTGCCGGGTTCCCGCTCTGACCTGCTGCTTCCTGCTGTGGGCGATACTGGGTTCGAACCAGTGACCTCTTCGGTGTGAACGAAGCGCGCTACCACTGCGCCAATCGCCCGGATCTGTTGTTCTCGATGTTGCACTGTGTTGCCGTGCGGGTGAAACCATAGCGCATTGATCCGCGACGTACGAATCGGGCCGGGCTACTCTGTCTGCAAGACGGAGACCCCGTCGCGTTGGAGACATCACTGTGACTTTCTCGCACGACACCGAGCACGCGCTCGCCACGCTGGTCCGACTCGTCAACACCCTGCCCGGACCCAGTAGCCAGGTCGACACCATGGAGACGCTCGAGGACCTGGAGAAATTCGTCCACGAGCGGGAGTTCAGCGCGGTCGGGAACCTGACGGACACCGATCTGCAGGACGTCCGCGACCTGCGGCCGCTGTTCGCCCCGGTCTTCACCACCGACTCCGACGCCGACGCCGCCGCGATGATCAACGCGATCGTCGCCCGCGGGACCACCACGCCACGGCTCACCAACCACGACGGGCACCCGTGGCACATCCACTACTCCCGGGACGGCGCCTCGCTGACCTGCCGGATCACCGTCGAGTGCGGGATCGCGCTCGCCCAGGTGATCTCGGCCGGTGAGCGCGAGCGCCTGCGCCGCTGCGAGGCACCGGACTGCGACGACGCGCTGATCGACCTGTCGCGCAACCGGTCCAAGCGGTACTGCGACGCCCGGACCTGCGGCAACCGCTTGCACGTCGCCGCCTACCGCGAACGCCGCAAGTCCGCCGGCGAGTAGCCGACCAGGTACGCCGAGCGCCCCCACCGCTCGGCGTACTGCTCCCGTACTACGTGCCGCGGGGTGATCTCGTACTGCGCTCTGCCGCGTGGGGTGCTCGTGGTGCGGTCGCTTCGGTGGTTACGGGTCGAGGTCTTCGGCGGAGCGTGCCGCGAAGACCTTGGCGACGGCTGCGGTGACTTCGCCCGGGGCGGCCAGGTCGCGGTCGTCGGCCCGGTGGATGGCCTGGACGTCGCGGGTGGTGGACGTAAGGAAGATCTCATCCGCCTCGGCCAAGCGGCTCAGCGGCACATCACGCTCGACCGCGCCGAACCAGGCGATGACCAGATTCCGGGTGACTCCGGCGAGGGCGCCCGACTCGAGGGTCGGGGTGACCAGTTCGCCGTCGAAGACGCAGAAGACGTTCGAGCCGGTCCCCTCGCAGAGGTTGCCGACGGTGTTTGCGAAGATCGCCTCGCTCCCGCCGCGCGCCTTGGCATACGCGAGCGCGCGGACGTTCTCGGCGTACGAGGTCGTCTTCAGACCGGCGACGGCGCTTCGCTCGTTGCGGACCCACGGGACCGTCACGATCGCCGAGCTCGATGCGGGCTTCTCGATCGCCTGGGACGCGACGATCAGCGTCGGCCCGACCGTGCCGCGATCGGAGGACAGCGGTGAGACCCCGCCGGTGTACGTGATCCGCAGCCGGCCGAACGCGATGTCCGGGTCCGCCTTTACAACAGTGGCGATCGCGTCACGCACCTGCGCCAGGTCCGGCGCCGGCAGTCCCAGCCCGGTCGCCGAGACGACCAGCCGGTCGAGGTGCTTGCTCACCGCGAACGGTTGCCCGTCCACGATCTTCAGCGTCTCGAAGACCCCGTCACCGGTGGTCAGCCCGTGGTCCAGCGGCGAGATGGCAGCCGACTCGTCCCGCAGGGCGCCGTTCAGCCAGATGATCATCAGTACTCCTTCCAACCGGGAGACACCCTATGCCGCCACCCCGCAGATCCGTCGCCGCAGGCCCACCTCGCTCCCCGGAGGCCCTGTGGCGCAGGCGTTGTGTGACCGGCCGATGACCATCGGTGGGCCGGAAGGTGACCCCCGTTTTTGAACTCCAGCGAGGATGGGCTAATGTTCTTCTCGCGCCGAGGGGAACGAAAACCCGGTCGCAACGCGGACGTAGCTCAGTTGGTAGAGCGCAACCTTGCCAAGGTTGAGGTCGCCGGTTCGAACCCGGTCGTCCGCTCGGAGAGGGTTCGGCAGGCCAGCTTTCTCACTTGGTGGAGTGGCCGAGAGGCGAGGCAACGGCCTGCAAAGCCGTGTACACGGGTTCGAATCCCGTCTCCACCTCGAAAACCCTTTTGATCTAGGACGATTGGCGCAGCGGTAGCGCGCTTCCCTGACACGGAAGAGGTCACTGGTTCGATCCCAGTATCGTCCACGAAACCGGTAGGCGGTCTGTGCCCACGAACAGCGTGGGCCTGGCCGCTTTCGTCATTTGTGCGGGGCTTCGCCCGCAGAGCGGGGGCTTCGCCACCCGCACCCCCTTGTCTGTGGCTGGTGCCGCCTCCCGGCTTTCCTCTCTGGCTCATGTTGTCTCCCGGCTCTCCCCTCTGGCTCATGCCGTCTCCCGGCTCTCTCGTCTGGCTGAGGTTGTGACCACGGCCTCTGCTGCGACTGACGCCCCGTGCCCGCACGGTTTCCACTGTGGCTGACCCCGCCCCCCGGTTACGTGCACAAGGTGCGGGCTCGGACAGGAAGTCGGGACCTTGGACACGAAATGGCTTGTCCCCGGTCCCCACAACCTGTCCGAGGTCCCCACAACCCGTACGAGGTCGTGGTCCCAGAACCTGTCCGAGGTCCCCACAACCTGTCCCAGGTGCCCAGCACCTGTCCGAGGTCTCTACCACTGCGCGGGGTCGGGGGCGCCGGCGGGACGAGCGGGTGGCGGGCTCGTCGGTGGCGGGTTGTTGTGGCTGGATGCGGGCGCGGCTTGTGGCTTGCCGGCTGCTTCGCTGGCTGGTGTTTCGGCTGTCAGGTGAGCCAGGTGCTGTTGAGCATCAGGTCTCGGTTGGGGAGTTCGTTGACCTCGCGCCAGGCTTGGATTCGGTCTGGGGTCACGCGGAAGTACAGGTATGGGCTCTTCAGTGCTCTGGGGTCGAAGCCGGTCTTGGTCGCGAAGGTGTCTCCGGTCTCCAGAGTCAGGGCTTCGGGTTTGAGGACTTCGGCGGTGCCGGTGATGAGGACTACGTCTCGGGTCTCGCCGATGGACAGGTGCACCATGGGGTTGGCCTGGAGGTTGCGACTTGTGGGGTTGTTCTTGGCCGTGGAGAGCAGGAGGGTGCCGTTCTCCCAGAGAAACGACAGGGGCATCAAGTACGGCGTACCGTCGGCTGAGGCGGTCGACACCCAGGCGTCGACGTCGGTCTCCAGGCGCTTCAGGGTGTCCTGCCGGCGAGCCTCGAGGCTCCGGGGCGCGGGGTCTGTCACGAGTGCTCTCCTCGGGGTGTGGTCCTGCAGTGTCACATCTGCGGGGTTCGCTCCGTCACCCCCATGACGGACGCCGAACCGAAGGTGTGACCGTCGCCGGATGAAAGAGTGATTGCCATGCGCGAAGACGACTGGCTCGCGGCTCGTTTCGAGGAGAACCGGGACCACCTGCGGGCAGTGGCCTACCGGATGCTCGGATCGCAGCAGGAGGCCGAGGATGCGGTCCAGGAATCGTGGATCCGGCTCAGCCGGTCCGATCCGGCTTCGATCGACAACCTCGGCGGCTGGCTGACCACCGTCGTCGGGCGGATCTGCCTGGACATGCTCCGCCTGCGCCGGTCGCGCCCCGAGCAGGCCGTCGGGGAGCACTCCCCCGTGCTCGCCGACCACGAAGTACCGGACCCCGAGCTCGAAGCGGTCCAGGCGGACTCTGTGGGGCTCGCGCTGCTCGTAGTACTGGAGACGCTCACGCCGGCCGAGCGGCTCGCGTTCGTCCTGCACGACATGTTCGCGATGCCGTTCGACGACATCGCGCCGATCGTCGGGCGCTCCCCCGCGGCCGCGCGGCAGTTGGCGAGCCGGGCTCGCCGGCGCGTGCAGGGAAATCCGGACATTCCCGAGGCCGATTCCAGCAGGCAGCGGGAGATCGTCAGCGCGTTCCTGGCGGCCTCGCGCAGTGGAGATTTCGAGGCATTGCTGGAGGTGCTCGATCCCGAGGTGGTTGTGCGGGCGGACGAGGCGGTTGCAGCCCGGGGTGCGGCATCGCTCGTTCGTGGCGCCGCGGCGGTCGCCGAGCACTTCTCGGGTCGAGCCCAGGCGGCGAGGCTCGCACTGGTCGACGGACTCGCAGGTGCTGTGTGGGCGCATCGCGGCGTACCACAGGTGGTTTTCACGTTCACGATCTCCGAAGGCCGGATCGCCGAGATCGAAATGCTAGGCGACGCCGACTACCTGGAGCAGGCAGAGCTCACGATCCTCGAGAAGTAGCGCGCTGCCGGCCGGATCGATCTAGACACAAGGTGCCGCGATGGTCGGAAAACCCGGGAATCAGAGGCATTCGCATTACTAGATCGCGGATGGTTCGAGCGGGTTCGACACGCAGGTTTGCTGGTGGTGCTGATGTGACGTCTGTGGCACTTTTCCCGCCTGCGGAAGGGTTCGTGCGACACCCCGGATACCGAGTTTTCACAGCCCGGGAAAGTGCGCTACTGTTCTGCTCTCGCACCAAGCAGGCCGGAAGTTCGGACTGCGACTGGCAGCGATGCGGACGTAGCTCAGTTGGTAGAGCGCAACCTTGCCAAGGTTGAGGTCGCCGGTTCGAACCCGGTCGTCCGCTCGGAACAGGTCGGTAGGCTGAGACTCTGTGGTGGAGTGGCCGAGAGGCGAGGCAACGGCCTGCAAAGCCGTGTACACGGGTTCGAATCCCGTCTCCACCTCGAAAACCCTTTTGATCTAGGACGATTGGCGCAGCGGTAGCGCGCTTCCCTGACACGGAAGAGGTCACTGGTTCGATCCCAGTATCGTCCACGAAACCGGTAGGCGGTCTGTGCCCACGAACAGCGTGGGCCTGGCCGCTTTCGTCATTTGTGCGGGGCTTCGCCCCGCGGAGCGGGGGCTTCGCCACCCGCACCCCCTTGTCTGTGGCTGGTGTCGTCGTCCGGCTATCCCCTCTGGCTGATGCCGTCGCCCGGCTTTCCCCTCTGGCTGAGGTTGTGCCCACGGTTCTGCTCTGGCTGATGTCGCGCCCAAGCTTCTGCTTTGGCTGGTGTTGTCGGTCGGCTGGCTGCTCTGGCTGAGGTTGTGCCCCACTGGTCCTGCTTCGGCTGGTGGTTCACTACTGCGGGTTGCTATGGATGAGGCCCTCGGTCGGCTTTCGGCTCTGGGTGGTGTTTGTTGCTTGGGTTGTGCGGCGGCTCGGGTGGTTATTGCGTGGATGGGTGGGGGTGGGGTGGTTGGATCGGGGGATGGGGTCTGTTTGGGTTGGGGAGCGGGTTCGGTTGCGGGGGGTTGAGCCGGAGGACTGGGAGGAGTTCAAGCGGTTCGACCAGGACAGCGAGGTGCAGCGGAACGCGGACATGGTGCATGTGGCTCGGTCGGACGCTGGGTATGTGCAGTGGGCTGAGGAGCAGTCGCTGCGCAAGCCGGAGAACGACGAGTTCCAGTTGGCGATCGAGGCTCTGGACAACGACACGCTCGTGGGGGCGTTGTCGACGAACGGGACGTCGCGGCGCGCTGGGCGGTTCAGTTTCGGGATCGCGATCGGGCGGAACTTCCATCGCCGGGGTTATGCCAGCGACGCGCTGGTGATCCTGCTGCGCTTCATGTTCGCGGAGCGGCGGTACCACAAGGCCGAGGCCGGGATCTACGGCTACAACCAGGCCTCGATCGCGCTGCACGAGAGCCTCGGCTTCACCCACGAGGGCGTACTGCGCGACCACGAGTTCCTCGATGGCGCCTATCAGGACATGGTGCTGATGGGGATCACCGCTGAGGAGTTCTCCCACCGTCACATGCGCAGGTGAGATCCGCCGTTGAAGTCGAGAACCGTGCCGGTGGCGAACTCGGCCTCGGGCGACGCGAGGTAGACAACAGCCGCGGCCACCTCAGCGGGTGATGCCACCCGTTCCAACGGGCTTTCCAGTCGGCGGCGGTCGTACCCCTCACCGGAGAGCGCCTCGGCTGCCATGTCGGTTGTGGTCCAGCCGGGCGCGATCGTCGTCACGGCGATCCCCTCCGGCCCGAGCGCTCGCGCCAGTGACTGGCTGAACGACACCAGGCCCGCCTTGCTCGCGCCGTACGCGGGCTGGTTCGGCTCGCCACGGAACGCGCCGCGCGACGACACGTTGACGATCCGGCCGCCGCGGCTCATGTGGCGGACCGCGCACCAGGTGACGTTGGCCGCGCCGACCAGGTTCACCCCGAGCGTGCCGGCCCACGCCTGCTGCCATTCGTCGTACGACGTCTTGCGGATCGGGTGCGGGTGATAGACCCCCGCGTTGTTCACCAGTACGTCGATGCTGCCGAGCGCCGTGGCGGCACCGTCGACCATCTCGAGGATCGCCGCCGGATCGGCGAGATCGGCCTGCGCCAGCACATGCCCCGCGCCCGGCAGGTCTTCCAGCACGGCTTGGGCATCCGCCTCAGACGCCCCGTAGTGGACGGCGACCCGATCACCGGCGGCGGCAAAGGCCCGAGCCACTGCCGCGCCGATGCCCCGCGAAGCCCCGGTCACCAGCACAGAACGATCCATGCCCCGAGTCTTCCATCCACCACCCGGCGTTGGTCGCGGCAGTCCTCAGTGCCGCGGCTTGAGGTCCCGGCGGTTCTCCTTGGTCTGGCGGGCCCAGTTCTTCCTGGCCTCACTGCGCAGCCGGAGGTCGGAACGCCGGGCCATGTACGCCGCCTCGCGCTGCAGCTTCTGCCAGCTCTCGTACCGGCGTACGGACAGGCTGCCGTCCTCCAGAGCCGCCCGTACTGCGCAGCCGGGCTCCGTGAGGTGCACGCAGTCCTTGAACTTGCACTGCTCGGCCAGACCCGTCACGTCCGGGAATGCCGCGGCCATGCCGTCGCCGGACTCCTGCAGACCGACTCCCCTCAGCCCGGGCGTGTCTATGACCACTCCACCGGCCGGCAGCACGATCAGCTCACGCCGTACCGACGTATGCCGTCCCTTGCCGTCCTCGCGGATCGCTTGCACGTCCAGGAGTTCCACGCCGGCCAGAGCATTCACCAGTGACGACTTGCCCGCCCCACTGGCTCCCAACAGGGCCATGGTGGCGTTGTCGTCCAGGAGCGCCCTCACGGCCTCCAGACCGTCGCCTGTGGTCGCACTGCAGACCAGTACGTCGGCACCGGGCGCTGCCGTCGCCACGTCCTCCGCAAAGGAATCGGCGTCGACGACAAGGTCGGCCTTGGTCAGTACTACGACCGGCCGCGCGCCGCTCTCCCAGGCCAGCGCGAGGAACCGCTCGATCCGGCCGATGTTCGGCTCCGGTACGAGTCCGACGACGATCGCGATCACGTCCATGTTGGACGCGAGCACCTGGCCCTGCGAGGTGCCGCCGACATCAGCCCGGACGATCGCCGTACGGCGTGGTGCCACGGCCTCGACGGTGATCCGCTCGTCCGGCCAGTCGCGCAGCAGGACCCAGTCCCCGGTGCACGGGGTCGCCTGCGAATCGGCGGCGATCGCCGCGAGGACTCCCCCGGACCAGGTGGCCCGGACCGGACCGTCCTCGGTGAGAACCGTGGACATCCCCTTGTCCACGCGGACCACGCGCCCCGGCACCAGCTCGGCCGAACCGGGAAGCGAGTTCAGGTAGTCGGTCGTGACGGTGTCGAGACCGAGGGCTTGCAGTTGTGCTGACATCTTGCGGCGAACCTTTCGGGAGGTCCGGCCGCGGGATCAGGTCAGCGGACGGACAGTGCTGGAGATGACGGCCGGATCGGCCTGTTGCGCATACATGGCGGCATCATCTCCTTCCATTTGGTGCCGTCCCGCGGGCTGCTGGGACGGTCTGTCGCGACGCGATCAGCGTAGGTCGTCAGGCTTGGCGGGCGCACTGGGTTTTCCGACCGACGCCGGCTTCCGCTCCGCCTTCCCATCGGCCTTCCCGTCGGCCTTGCCGTCGCCCTCCGCCCCGACCACCGGTACTACGGGCGCCGGCGCGGAAGGAGGCGGCGCGGAGGGAGGCGGCGCGGAGGGAGGCGGCGCGGAGGGAGGCGGCACGAGTGCAGGCGGTACAAGTGGAGCGGGTGTATCCGGCGCCTCCGGAGCAGGTCCTTCCGGAGCGGAGCCCGGGGGGTCTTGCTCTATCGGCGCGGCAAGGGCCTCCACTGCCTCGGCCATCTTGATCTCGGGACGCTGCTGGGCCGGGGTGACCAGGTCCCCGTGCTGCAGCTCCGTCTCCGCCTTCATCGTGGGCTCGGGCGCCTCCTCGCGATGATCCTTCCGCGACTTGTGCGGCCACAGCCGGTCCACCACGGCGTTCAGCGCGGCCCCGATCAGCACTGCGATCGCCGTCATGTAGAGCCACATCAGCACCGCGATCGGCGCCGCCAGCGGCCCGTAGATCGAGGTCCCGCCGACGGTGCTCTGCAGGATCCACCGCAGCACGAAGCTGCCGAGGATCCAGATCGACAGCGCGAGGAAGGACCCCGGTAGGTCGGACACCCACGGCGTCCGGACCGGCACCGAGAGGTGGTACAGGGTGTTCAGGAAGCCCGCCGACAGGATCGTCACGACGGGCCAGTAGAGCTGGTTCAGGAAGTCGACCCGCTGCGGCAGCAAGGCGTTCACCGCGTCCGGACCGGCCAGCACCAGCGGAAGCACGATGACGCCGATCACCAGCGCGGCGCAGTACAGGCTGAAGGACAGGGCGCGGGTGCCGATGATGCCGCGCTTGCCGCCCATCCCGTACATGATCGTGATGGTGTCCACGAAGACGTTGAGCGCGCGACTGCCGGACCACAGGGCCAGCACGAAACCGATCGAGATCACGTCCGGGCGACCACCGTCGAGCACCTGGTCCAGGGTCGGCACGATCACGTTCTTGACCGAGTCGTCGGTCAGCGCCCGGGCCGCCAGGTCGGCGATCTGGATCTTGATGTCCTCGATCGTCTCGACCTCGAAGTACCGGCTGGCGATGAAACCGATACTGCCGGCCAGCCCGAAGATCAGCGGCGGCAGCGAGAGGATCGCGAAGAACGCCGCCTCCGCGGCCAGTCCGGTGACCCGGTAGCGCAAACAGGTGCCGACGGTCTGGGTGATCAGCTTCCAGACCGTCCCGGGGATTCGACGGGCCCATGCCAGTGAGACGGAGGTCTCGGACCCAGAGCGTGCCATACCGCTTACCGTACTGACATGGCGGACCCTTTCGCGGTAACGAACCAGGCTCCCCCACTCCAAGGGGTGAACTTCTTCACGCGGGACCGGGCACTCGGTGACGCTCTGCGTCCGTTTGCCGCTCTCGACGACGATCCCGGCCTGACCGCGATCGGAGATCTCGCGGGAACACAGGAAGCGCTCTCGCACGCGCTCCCGGCCAATCAGAACCCACCCGTACTGCGGACCCACGACCGCTACGGCAACCGCATCGACGAGGTCGAGTTCCACCCGTCGTGGCACTGGCTGATGGAGAAGGCCGTCGGCTTCGGGCTCCAGGCGGCCCCTTGGACCAGCGATCGCCCAGCACCCCACCTGACCCGCGCCGCGGGCTTCTACCTCTGGTCCCAGGTCGAGCCCGGTCACGGCTGCCCGATCTCCATGACATACGCCGCGGTCCCAGCGCTCAGGGCGTCCGAAGAACTCGCGGCCGAATGGATCCCCAGCCTCGCCGCCACCTCGTACGACGCTCGCCGGCTGCGCGCGGGCGACAAGGCCGGGGCGCTCGCGGGCATGGGCATGACCGAGAAGCAGGGCGGCTCGGACGTCCGCGCCAACCTCACCACCGCGACGCCTTCCGGCAGCGACGGCGAATATCTGCTGAACGGGCACAAGTGGTTCTGCTCGGCCCCGCAGGTCGACGTGTTCCTCGTGCTCGCCCAGGCGCCGGACGGGCTGACCTGCTTCGTCGTACCGCGCGTCCTTGCTGACGGCAACCGGAACGCGTTCGCCCTGCAGCGGTTGAAGGAGAAGCTCGGCAATCGCTCCAACGCCTCCAGCGAGGTCGAGTTCCACGGCACGATCGGCTACCGGCTCGGGGACGAGGGCGCAGGCGTGCGGACCATCATCGAGATGGTGGCGGCAACCCGGCTCGACTGCGTGCTCGGGTCGTCCGCGTTGATGCGCCGCGCACTGGTCGAGGCGACCTGGCACACGTCCTACCGGAGCGCCTTCGGCGGACTGCTGCGGGACAAGCCGGCGATGCAGAACGTGCTGGCCGATCTCGCCCTCGAGAGCGAGGCGGCAACCGCTCTCTCGATGCGCCTCGCCGCCGCGGTGGACGCCTCGCTGGCAGGTGACGAGCAGGCAGCGGCGTTCCGCCGGATCGCCTTGCCGCTGGCGAAGTTCTGGGTCTGCAAGCGCACCTCGATGACCGTGGCCGAGGCTCTGGAGTGCCTGGGCGGCAACGGATACGTCGAGGAGTCCGGCCTCCCCTTGCTGTTCCGCGAGTCCCCGCTGAACTCGATCTGGGAAGGCTCCGGCACGGTCAACGCCCTCGACGTACTCCGCGCGCTCCGGCGCCCGGAGTCCCTGGACGCCTGGCTGACCGAGGTCGGAGCCGCCCGGGGTGCCGACCACCGGCTGGACGCGGCGATCACCGGAGTACTGGAGTCGTTGGCCGACCTCAGTGATGCGGAGGCCGGGGCGCGGCGGCTCGCGGCCCGGATGGCTGTCTGTCTGCAGGCCTCGTTGCTCGTCCGCTACTCCACGCCCGAGGTCGCGGACGCGTTCGTGGCATCCCGCCTGGGCGACGACTGGGGCGGGGTGTTCGGCACGTTACCGCGCACAACTCCCTTCACTTCCATCGTCGATCGCATCCTGTAACCGCTTGCACGCGTCGGGCTGCCCGACAGGACTCCGAACCCTCGGACGCGTCACCGGACCCGGCCGGCGGACACGCTAGGGTGAACAACGTCGCGACTGGCGCGTGAGGTGGACAACCACCGGGGAGCGAGAAGACGTCGGCACCGTGCGCCTGGGTGCCACGACCCTGTAACAGGAAAACCCTGTGCGACCTCAGGAGAGACAACGATGACTCAACCCTTCGACGCCGCCGCCGCATCGGCCGCGTACCGCAACGCGCTCGAGGTGATCGGCGCGGTGGAACCCACCATCGCCGGCGCGATCAAGGCCGAGTTGGCCGACCAGCGTTCCTCGCTGAAGCTGATCGCGAGTGAGAACTACGCGTCCCCCGCCACCTTGCTGACGATGGGCAACTGGCTGTCGGACAAGTACGCCGAGGGCACCATCGGGCACCGCTTCTACGCCGGCTGCCAGAACATCGACACCGTCGAGCAGGCCGCGGCGGATCACGCGAAGGCGCTCTTCGACGCGCCGCACGCCTACGTCCAGCCGCACTCCGGCATCGACGCCAACCTGGTCGCGTTCTGGGCGATCCTGGCCCAGCGGATCGAGTCCCCGGCGCTCGCCGAGGCCGGCGCGAAGCACGTCAACGACCTGTCCGACGAGGACTGGACCAAGCTCCGCAAGGCGCTCGGCGACCAGAAGATGCTCGGCATGTCGCTGGACGCCGGCGGTCACCTGACGCACGGTTTCCGGCCGAACATCTCCGGCAAAATGTTCCACCAGAGCTCGTACGGCACCAACCCGGAGACCGGTCTGCTGGACTACGACCAGGTCGCCGAGCAGGCCCGCGCGTTCAAGCCGCTGATCCTGATCGCCGGCTACTCCGCCTACCCGCGCAAGATCGACTTCGCCAAGATGCGGGAGATCGCGGACGAGGTCGGCGCCACGCTGATGGTCGACATGGCGCACTTCGCGGGGCTCGTCGCGGGCAAGGTCTTCACCGGCAACTTCGACCCGGTCCCCTACGCCCACGTCACCACGACCACCACGCACAAGTCGCTCCGCGGCCCGCGCGGCGGCATGGTGCTGTGCCAGCCGGAGTACGCCGACGCCGTCGACCGCGGGTGCCCGATGGTGCTCGGTGGCCCGCTCGGCCAGGTGATGGCAGCGAAGGCGGTCGCTCTGGCCGAGGCGCGCCAGCCGTCCTTCCAGACCTACGCGCAGAACGTCGCGGACAACGCGGTGACTCTGGCGGAGGGCCTGATGAAGCGTGGCGTCAAGCTCGTCACCGATGGCACCGAGAACCACCTCGTGCTGCTGGACGTCTCGTCGTACGGCATCACCGGCCGGCAGGCCGAGTCGGCGCTGCTGGACGCGGGCATCGTCACCAACCGGAACGCGATCCCCCGCGACCCGAACGGCGCCTGGTACACCTCGGGCGTCCGGATCGGCACCCCGGCGCTGACCACCCGCGGCTTCGGCGCCGACGAGTTCGACCGCGTTGCCGAGCTGATGGTCGAGGTGCTCTCCAGCGTCACCCCGACGACGACGTCGGCCGGCGCCGCGTCGAAGGCAAAGTACGTCCTCGCCGACGGTGTCGCCGACAAGGTCCACGCCGCCTCCGCCGAGATGCTCGACAAACACCCGCTGTACCCGGGTCTCGACTTGAACTGATCGCACGCGAAGCGCCCGCCCCCACGAGTCGTGGGAGCGGGCGCTTCGTCGTTCAGCGGTCCTGCGGGATCCCCATCAGGGCCTCCTCTGAAGCCTTCGCGGCCCGCTTCGGCATCAGTACCGCGGCCAGCGCGGCGCCGACGACCGCGATCCCGGCGGACACCCACATCGTGGTGTTCAGGCTGGTCAGGAACGCGTCCCGGACCGAGTCGAGCAGATCCGCCGAGCCGGTCTTATCCGCGACCGCAAGGCCGCCGCCGACGCCCTTGTCGACCGCGTCCGCGGCCTGCGCCGGCAACCCCTCCGTGTCGACGTTGCTGCGGTAGACCGAGTTCAGCACGGTCCCCAGTACTGCGACCCCGACCGTGCCGCCGACCTGGCGGAACGTCTGGAGCAGCGCGGAGCCTGACCCGGCGCGATCCGGGTCGAGCACTCCCAGGCCCGCGTTCATTGCCTGCGGCATCGAGCAGCCGAGGCCGAAGCCGACCACCACGAACCAGATCGCGGTGTAGCCGTAGCCGGTGTCCAGGTCGGTGAACGCGCCGAGGGCGAACCCGATCGCCATCACGACGAACCCGATCGTCACGACGAATCTGGTTCCTGCCCTCGCCTCGACCGGATCGGCCAGCTTCGCGCCGAGCGTCATCCCGCCGATGAACGGCAGCAACTTCAACCCGGTGAGCAACGCGTCGGACCCGTCGATGCCCTGGAAGTACTGCGGCATGGTGAACAGCAGGCCGAAGATCGCGAACACCGCGACGGTGAGCAGCAGGGCGCTGCCGGTGAACACCCGCTCGCTGAACAGCCTGAGCTCGATCAGCGGTTCACCGGTCGGCCGGCTCGTGAGGATCCGCTGCCAGACCAGGAAGGCGGCGAGCAGCACGACCGCCAGGGCCAGGAAGGTGAGGGTGGTGCTATCCGTCCAGGATCTCTCGCCTGCCTTCGTCACGCCGTACACGAGAGAGGCCAGACCAGCGCTGGAGAGCGCGATCCCGGGCCAGTCGATGCTCGGGCGGCTGGCGCTGCGGGACTCCGGGACCAGCAGGCTGACAGCGACCGCCGCGATGAGCGCAATCGGCACGTTGAGGTAGAAGATCCACTGCCAGCCGGCGTGGTCGAGCAGCAGGCCGCCGACGATCGGGCCCAGCGGCATACCGATGCTGTTGGCAACGACGAAGAAGCCGATCGCCTTCTTGCGCTCCTCCGGCGTCCGGAACAGCACGGTGATCAGGGAGAGCGCGACCGGGACGATCATCGCCGCGCCGATGCCGAGCGCGGCGCGGGAGGCGATCAGCGTGCCGGCCGAGTCGGACAGCGCACACGCCAGCGACGCGGCCCCGAACAGGGTGAGCGCGATCGCGATGATCTTGCGCCGCCCGTAGCGGTCGCCAAGCATGCCCGCGGGCAGCAGCAGGGCCGCGAGTACGAGGTTGTAGGAGTTGGCCATCCACTGCAGCTGGCTGGTGGAGGCGTCGAGGTCGGCGGCCAGGGTGGGCAGAGCGACGTTCAGCACGGTGGTGTCCAGGCCGAGCACGAGCACAGCCAGGCAGAGCGCGGACAGGACGCCGAAGCGACGAGCGCCGGTCAGCGTCGGCGCTTCGGCAACGGATGAGAAGGTCATGAAATTCAAACTATCAGAACTCTGTGATAGTTGCGATAGATCTGATTCCTGTAGTGTTCTGTCATGTCACCGGATCCGTCCCCTGCCGAGATCAGCCAGTTCGTCGAACGCTTCGCCGGCGTCCTCGCGAACAGCGGCGTCCCGTCGATGTCAGCCCGCGTGATGGGCCGGATGCTCGTCAGCCCCACCGGCACGATGACCGCCGCGGAGCTCGCCGAATCCCTCCAGATCAGCCAGCCCGCCGTCTCCGGCGCCGTCCGCCAACTCCTCCAGGTCTCCTTCATCACCCGCGAACGCCTGCCCGGCTCCCGCAAGGACCACTACCGCATCCGCGAAGACGTCTTCGCCGCCATCCTCGAACGCCGCAACGACGCCCTCGGCGAATGGGAATCCAGCACCCGCTCCGGCGCCGATCTCTTCGGTCCCGAAACCCCTGTAGGCCACCGCCTCGCCGAAGCCGCCGACTTCTTCGCATTCATCCGAGAAGACCTCAACCAAATGATCAAAAACTGGCGAACCGACCACCCGGCCAGGTAACCCCCACGCAGCCCCTGCGTCGCCACTCGGGGAGAACGAGGTGGTCGCCGCAGCAGATGCCGCACGCGGCGGCTATCCGCAGCCGAGGTAGCTGAGACAAGGGGCTCGCTCAGGACTCGGGGAACGCCTGTACCGAGCGACAGGACGTGGTCGTTCGGGATGCCCGAATGAGCGCGAATCAATCTGCAGCAGACTGCTGGACATAGCCACATCATGAGATCACGTCTCACGATGTAGGAATGGGAGTTGATTTGTCGGCCGATCGCGCTGAGTCTTATCACCATGCTCGCTGCCCGCTCGACACATCTCGTAGGTCGGATTCACGTCGACCTCGGTCGCATGCGCAGCGCCATCTGTTGTCCTTCGATGTTCTGACAGCCACCCCGCCGGGCCGCACGACGGCCCCTTGATCACCTGATCACCGCTGGGTGCGCACCGCGCAGACCAGATCGAATCGACGACGCTTCGAGCTCGCCTCACGCGGACGCACCTGTCTCGAGGACAAGGACACGCCCCCGATGACTGGCGTCACCTCCGTTCCCCGCAAGCCCGCCCGCCCCCGCAAGGGCAAGGGTGAAGGGCAGTGGGCGCTCGGCTACCGCGAGCCGCTCAACAAGAACGAAGAGAACAAGAAGAACGACGACGGCCTGAACGTCCGGGCCCGGATCGAGAACGTCTATGCCCACCGGGGGTTCGACTCGATCGACCCAGCCGACCTGCGCGGCCGGTTCCGCTGGTGGGGGCTCTACACCCAGCGCAAGCCCGGCATCGACGGCGGCAAGACCGCGACGCTGGAGCCGGAGGAGCTGGACGACAGGTACTTCATGCTCCGGGTCCGGATCGAGGGGGGCCAGCTGAGCGCCGAGCAACTGCGGGTGATCGCCGAGGTGTCCAGCACCTACGCGCGCGACACCGCGGACATCACCGACCGGCAGAACATCCAGCTGCACTGGATCCGGGTGGAGGACGTGCCTGCGATCTGGCAGAAGCTGGAGGCCGTCGGGCTCTACACCACCGAGGCCTGTGGCGACGTACCGCGCGTCATCATCTCCAGCCCGGTGGCCGGGATCGCCGCGGACGAGATCATCGACCCGACGCCGGCCATCGACGACATCGTCGAGAAGTACATCGGCAGCAACGAGTTCTCCAACCTGCCGCGGAAGTTCAAGACCGCGATGACCGGCCACCCGTCCCACGACGTGGTGCCGGAGGTGAACGACATCAGCTTCGTCGGGGTGGTCCACCCCGAGCACGGTCCCGGGTTCGACCTCTGGGTCGGCGGCGGGTTGTCCACCACGCCGATGCTGGCCCAGCGCGTCGGCGCCTGGATCCCGCTCGACGAGGTGCACCTGGCCTGGAAGGGCGTCGTCAGCATCTTCCGGGACTACGGGTACCGCCGCCTCCGGAACCGCGCCCGGCTGAAGTACCTGGTGGCCGACTGGGGCATCGAGAAGTTCCGCCAGGTGCTGGAGGACGAGTACCTGAAGCGCAAGCTGATCGACGGACCCGCGCCCGAGATCCCCGCCGTACAGGGCGACCACGTCGGCGTCCACAAGCAGAAGGACGGCCGGTACTACGTGGGCGTGGCTCCCGTCGTCGGCCGGGTGGCCGGCAGCACGCTGGCGAAGGTGGCCGACGTGGTCGCCGCGCACGGCTCGGACCGGATCCGGACCACCGCGCAACAGAAGCTGATCGTGCTCGACGTCGAGGAGTCCCGGGTCGAGTCGCTGGTCCAGCAGCTCAACGACCTCGGTTTCCAGGCACGGCCGTCGGCCTGGCGGCGCAACACGATGGCCTGCACCGGCATCGAGTTCTGCAAGCTGGCGATCGTCGAGACGAAGGCCCGCGCGGCCCAGCTGATCGACGAGCTCGAGCAGCGCATCCCCGAGCTCGACGTGCCGATCACCGTCAACGTCAACGGCTGCCCGAACTCCTGCGCCCGGATCCAGGTCGCGGACATCGGCCTGAAGGGTCAGCTGGTCCTCGATGCCGACGGCAACCAGGTACCGGGGTACCAGGTCCACCTCGGTGGCGGGCTCGGCCTGGACGCCGGCTTCGGCCGCAAACTGCGCGGCCACAAGGTCACCTCCGACGGGCTGGCCGACTACGTCGAGCGCGTCACCCAGAACTACCTGAAAGAGCGGTCCGAGGGCGAGCGGTTCGCCCAGTGGGTCGTCCGTGCCGAGGAAGGAGCACTTCAGTGAGCGAGCGCGCTGCACCGTTGTACTGCCCTTACTGCGGAGATGAGGACCTTCGTCCTTCTGAGGAAGGGCATGGCGCGTGGGAGTGCCGGCCCTGTGCACGGGTGTTCCAGCTGAAGATGATCGGACTGCGGGTGACGGTGGAATGAGTACGGATCTGAAGACCGTCGCCGAAGAGGCGAACGAACGACTAGCCGACGCCTCGGCGCTGGAAGTGCTGGCGTGGGCGCGGGAGACCTTCGGCGACGAGCTGGTGGTGACCGCATCGATGGCAGACGGGGCACTCCCCCACCTGGCGGCCGAGGCGGCTCCCGGGGTCGACGTCCTCTTCCTCGACACGGGCTACCACTTCGCCGAGACGATCGGCACCCGCGACGCCGTCGCTGCCACACTGCCGATCAACCTGATCAACGCCACCCCGAAGCAGACCGTCGCCGAGCAGGACGCGGAGTACGGCAAGGATCTGTTCGCTCGTGAGCCCGACAAGTGCTGCGCGCTGCGCAAGGTCGAGCCGCTGAACCGGGTGCTGTCCGGCTACAAGGCCTGGGTCACCGGCGTACGCCGCGAGGAGGCGCCGACGCGGGCGAACACCCAGGTCGTCGAGTACGACGAGAAGCGCGACATGGTGAAGCTGAACCCGATCGCCCCCTGGACCCAGGCGGACCTGGACACCTACATCGCCGACAACGGGGTGCTGGTGAACCTGCTGCAGTACGACGGCTACCCGTCGATCGGGTGCCAGCCGTGCACCAAGCAGGTGGCTCCCGGCGAGGACCCGCGCAGCGGGCGCTGGGCCGGCCAGGGCAAGATCGAATGCGGGTTGCACACATGAGCACTGTGACCAATTCCTCGCCCACGTCGATCGTGACCGAGCTGGATGCGCTGGAGAGCGAGTCGATCTTCGTCTTCCGCGAGGTGGCGGCCGAGTTCGAGCGTCCGGTGATCCTGTTCTCCGGTGGCAAGGACTCCATCGTGATGCTGCACCTGGCGCGGAAGGCGTTCGCGCCGGCGACGGTGCCGTTCACGCTGCTGCACGTGGACACGGGTCACAACTTCCAGGAAGTGCTCGACTACCGCGACGCCACCGTCGCCGCCCTCGGACTGCGGCTGGAGGTCGCCAAGGTCGAGGACTACCTCGCCGACGGGCGGCTGCGAGAGCGTTCCGATGGGACGCGCAATCCGCTGCAGACCGTTCCGTTGCTTGACGCGATCAACGGGCACCGGTTCGACGCGGTGTTCGGCGGCGGTCGCCGCGACGAGGAACGCGCTCGCGCCAAGGAGCGGATCTTCAGCCTGCGGGACGAGTTCGGCCAGTGGGACCCTCGCAACCAGCGCCCTGAGCTGTGGTCGCTCTACAACGGCAAGCACAAGCCGGGCGAGCACGTCCGGGTCTTCCCGCTGTCGAACTGGACCGAGCTGGACGTCTGGAACTACATCGAGCGCGAGGAGATCGCTCTCCCGAGCATCTACTACGCGCACGAGCGGGACGTGTTCGAGCGCGACGGCATGTTGCTTGCCGTCGGCCCCTACTCGCAGCCGCGCGAGGGCGAGACGGTGACGAGCCGGACGGTTCGCTACCGGACCGTCGGCGACATGTCCTGCACGGGAGCGGTCGCCAGCACTGCGTCGTCGGCGGCCGAGGTCGTCGTCGAGGTGGCTGCCAGCGAACTCACCGAGCGAGGCGCGACCCGGGCGGACGACCGGGTCAGCGAGGCAGCGATGGAAGACCGCAAGCGAGAGGGGTACTTCTGATGAGCACGCTTCTCCGCCTGGCCACCGCCGGTTCCGTCGACGACGGCAAGTCCACCCTGGTGGGCCGGTTGCTGCACGACTGCAAGGCGATCCTCGCCGATCAGATCGCGCACGTTCAGCACGTCTCCTCGAGCCGTGGGTCCGGTGACTTCGACTTCGCTTTGCTGACCGACGGCCTGCGCGCCGAACGCGAGCAAGGCATCACGATCGACGTCGCCTACCGGTACTTCGCGACCGACAAGCGCTCGTTCATCCTGGCCGACTGCCCGGGCCACGTGCAGTACACCCGGAACACGGTGACCGGGGCGTCCACCGCGGACGTCGTGATCATCCTGGTCGACGCGCGGCACGGAGTACTGGAGCAGACCCGGCGGCACCTCGCCGTCGCCGGTCTCCTCCGGGTGCCGCACGTGGTCCTGGCGGTGAACAAGATCGACCTGGTCGGCTACGACGAGGCCGTCTTCAAGGGCATCGGCAAGGACGTCTCCCAGCTCGCTGACCAACTCGGGATCGCTGATGTCCAGGCGATCCCGGTCTCCGCGCTGGTCGGCGACAACGTCGTGGAGCGCTCCGCGGCCACCTCCTGGTACGACGGGCCGACGCTGCTGGAGTACCTGGAGAACGCGACCGGTCGCGACGACATCTCGGCCCGGCCGCTGCGCTTCCCGGTGCAGTACGTGATCCGCCCGCAGACAGACGACGAGTACCGCGACTACCGCGGCTACACCGGGACGGTTGCCTCTGGCACCGTTTCGGTCGGGGACGACGTGATCGTCCTGCCCGCGGGCCGCCGTACGTCGGTGGCGGGAATCGACCGGGCCGTCATCAGCGCGACCGGTACCGCGGTCGCCGAGCGGCCGTCCGCGGTCGCCGGTGAGGCGGTCACGGTCCGGCTCGCGGACAACCTCGACGTCGCCCGCGGCTCGGTCATCGTCGCGGCCGACTCCTCCCCCGGCACCCGCCGGGAGCTGTCGGCCACCGTGTGCTGGCTGTCGGACCGCCCGCTCGCGGTCGGCGCACGGCTGCTGATCAAGCACACCACCACTACCGCCCAGGCCATCGTCACCAAGATCAACGGCGCCCTGGACCTGGACACGCTCGGAGTCATCGACGCCACCGGGCTCGGTCTGAACGACATCGGCAAGGTGCAACTGAAGATCGCCGCACCGCTGGCCGCCGATCCGTACTCCAGCAACAACATCACCGGATCGTTCCTGCTGATCGACGCCCACGACGGGTGGACGCTGGCGGCGGGCATGATCGACGACGAAGAAGGGGAACTGCTGTGACTGCTCCAGCGCTCGTGATCCTCGCCCACGGCAGCCGCGATCCGCGTTCGGCCGCCACCGTCCACTCGCTGGTCAGCTGCCTGCGCGAGATGCGTGACGACCTGCGGATCGAAGCCTCCTTCCTCGACCACTGCCCGCCCACGCCGTACCAGGTGATCGACAAGCTCAGCTCGGAAGGCGTCGAGGAGATCGTCATCCTCCCGCTGCTGCTGTCGTCCGCCTTCCACGCCCGGGTCGACGTACCGGCCGTGGTCGACGAGGCGCGCAGCCGCTTCCCGGACCTGCGGATCATCGCCTCCGACGTCCTCGGGTACGACGACTCCCTGCTCGACGTGCTCGACCGCCGGATGCGGGCCGAGCTCAAGGATGGGCGAGTTCGCGAACTGGACGCGCTGGTGCTCGCGTGCGCCGGCTCCAGCGACACCCAGGCGAACGCAGCCGTCACCCGGCTCGCGCGGCTCTGGGGTCAGCGGCACAAGCTACCGGTGACTGCCGCGTTCACGACCGCGGCGTCGCCGAGCCCGGCCGAAGCCGTTCTACAGTGGAGGCTCGAGGGGCGTCGTCACGTCGCTGTCGGCTCGTTCTTCCTGGCGCCGGGCGTCTTGCCGGACAGGGCCGAGCAGACGGCTCGCAAGGCCGGAGCGGTCGCGGTGTCGCGCCCGCTCGGTGTTAGCGCCGAGGTGGCCCGCCTGGTCCTGCTCCGCTACGGCGTAGCCGGCCTGGACCTCCTCACCCTGGCCCCAGCCCCGCGGCCCACCCTGCTCCGCCCGGAACTGGTCCGCACCGCCTGACCAGCTCCACCAACCCGCAGAACCCCGCCGGCACGCGACCCGGCGGGGTTCTCGCGTTCTCCCCCGCTGTCACCTCAGGCGCGGAAGCTAGCGTGATAGCTTGATATCTATGGCCAAGGACGTGGGGACGAAGAACATCCTTCTGCGGCTGGATCCGGAGCTGGCCGAACGGCTGCAGACGGTGGCGGAGGTCGAGGGACGTTCGGTGTCCGACGTGGCGCGCGAGGCGATCGCGGCGCTGGTCGACCAGCGCCGCGGCGACCAGCGATTCAGCCGGCTGCTGGAGGAGAACCTCGCGCGGCACGAGCGGTCGCTGCGCCGGCTCCGCGAAGACGACTGATGAAACACCTCGACCTGTACGACGTACTGGCCGTCGCGGCCCGGGTGCTCGAGTGCGACCCGGCCGCGGCGATCCGGCGTACGGAACTGGACGTGGTCGACGCCGTACTGCGGGAGGTCGCGAAGCTGGACGACGTGGTCGACGCGGGGGCGGCGCTCCTGTCAGGGCTGGTTCGAGGACGTCCCTTCAGCTGCTGGAACCGCCGGGTCAGCGTCGCGGTGACGTTGCAGCTGGTCGCGGTGAACCGGTGCGACCTGCGGCTGGAACCGGTCGAGGAGTTCGACGACCTGCTGGATCGGATCCGGTCCGGCGAGGCCTCACCCTCGGCAGTCGCCGAACTGTTGCGGGCTCGGCTGATCAGCCCGCTCGCCTTCGCGTCGTTGGCGTCCTTCGCGCTGGAAGGGCCTACCTGGGAGGAGACCGTCATGTACGAGAAGTTCAGCGACGCGGCCAGGCAGGTCGTCGCACTGGCACAGGAGCAGGCGAGGGACCTCTACCATCAGTACATCGGCACTGAGCATCTGCTGCTCGGTCTGCTCGAGGAGAACACGGGGGTTGCCGCGCAGGTGCTGGCCGGCTGCGGGGTCAGTGCGCCGGCGGTGCGAACCTTCGTCGAGCAGACCGTCGGGCGGGGGCAGGACGAGTCGTCAGGGTTCGTGCCGTTCACGCCGCGGGCGAAGAAGGTGCTGGAGCTGAGCCACAAGGTGTCGCTCCAACTCGGCAGTGACCGCATCGGCACCGAGCATCTGCTCCTCGGCCTGCTCCAAGAAGGCGGCGGCCTCGCAGCACAGGCGATCGTCAAAGGCGGTACGGATCTGTCACACCTCAAGCGTCAACTGATGCAGACGATCGAGCAGCGCAAGCGCGCCGAGGCCGCCGTCCAGGGCTTCCTCACCGAAGGCGCCCAGCACAGCGGCACGTGGGTCACTCACGACCGCAGACGCCACCTCGTCGGCGAGCTCAACACCATCCTCGACGAGAACGAACGCCTCCACGAGGAGATCACCCGCCTGCGCCAGAAACTCCGCGCCCACGACATCGACCCCGACGACTGACCGCCGCGGCCACCCCGGCACGGCGTACCGGCGGCTGGTGGCCGTGCGACCTCGGCAGGAACAGGGTCAGGTGGCGGCGAGGCGGGCCTTTTCGCCGTCCACGTCGAAGTCCGCCTTGGGCCATTGCGGGTCGAGGTTCTGGAGGGTCTCCAGGAGCAGGGTGGTGACAGCCCAGTTGCGGTACCACTTGCGGTCGCTGGGGATGACGTACCACGGGGCCTCGGGAGTGTTGCAGTTCTCCAGGGCGGCTTGGTAGGCCTCGCCGTAGGCGGGCCAGAGTTCACGCTCGTCGACGTCCCCGGGGTTGTACTTCCAGTGCTTGGTCGGGTCGTCCAGCCGGGCCTCGAGGCGGGCCTTCTGCTCGTCGGAGGAGATGTGCAGGAAGCACTTCACCACGGTGATGCCCGACTCGCCGAGCTCGGCCTCGAACTCGTTGATCTGCCCGTACCGGCGGTTCCACACCGGCGGCGCGACCAGGTTGCGGACCCGGGCGATCAGCACGTCCTCGTAGTGCGAGCGGTCGAAGATCCCGATGTAGCCCGCCTCGGGCAGAGCCTGCTTGATCCGCCAGAGGAACCCGCGCCGCTTCTCGGCCGGAGTCGGCGCCTTGAACGAGGTGATCCGCAGACCTTGGGGATCCATCAGTCCGGCGCCGTGCCGGATGACGCCGCCCTTGCCGGACGTGTCCATGCCCTGCAGAACCAGGAGGATGCTCCGCTGACCGTCCGTGCGCCCCTCGGCGTACAGGCGTTCCTGGTAGTCCGAGATCTTGGGCCCGAGCTCGTCGAGGGCGACCTTGCCCTCGTCCTTCGAGCCGGAGAATCCGGTGGTCGCGCGGCTGTCCCACTTGCTCAGGTCGACCGGTCC
The DNA here is from genome assembly GCF_004345365.1 of Kribbella sp. VKM Ac-2568. GTDB lineage: Bacteria > Actinomycetota > Actinomycetes > Propionibacteriales > Kribbellaceae > Kribbella > Kribbella orskensis. The sequence continues at coordinate 193,379 of NZ_SLVF01000010.1, read as the reverse complement.
GGGCGGCACCCGCAGCTCGTCCAGCAGCTTCCCCGACCGCGCCTCGTCCGACCCCTTGTGCTTCGCCATCCCCCCATCCTGCCGCATCCGGGTCCCCGATCGGGGTAGGTTCGCCGGCACTACGACACGCGCTGTCGCCGGCGCCTCCGCAGCACCAACTCGATCACCAGCGCGACGACGAGGCTGGCGGGCAGGGCGATCACACCCCACACGAGCCCTTGGAGACCGGCGAGCTCGCACATCTCATCGGGGTCCGTGCACTCGACTGCCTCGAAATGCGCGATGCCGGCCATGGCCGCGACATACGTGATCAGCGCACAGCAGCACAGGGAAACCGCACCGCGCACCATCCAGCGGCCGGCCCCTCCCGCGCCGCTGCCCCGTCCCGCGCGACCGACTTCTCTCGAACTCCTCGGCTGGAAGCCGGTGGCGAGCAGGACGAGCGCCAGCAGGCCGAGGCCGACCTGGAGCATGACCAGCTCCCCCTCGCTGCCCGCCCAGATGAACCGGAACCCGGGGTTGGTGGTCGTCTGCCACACCAGGAGCGCGACCAGTGCCGCGAGAACAGCACCGAGCCAGAGTCGAGCCCTGGAGTCCTGTGCCGCAACAACCAGACTGGCAAGGGCCGCGAGCAGCGCTAGCACGCCCAACGGCATGATCCATTCCTCGCCGCCGAAGCCGGAGTTGTCGTTCAACTGCACGAAGCGGCCGACCCCGAGCAACGCGAGGCCGAGGCCGAAGAGCCCGACCGCCGCGCTGGGCGCAACTCTGTGCGTCTGGTTCGTCACCCGGCCAGCGAACCATCCCCGAGGTCCAGCGGTCTTGAGTAAGAACACTCAGTTCGGCTGGCCGGCCCCTTCGCGAGCCAGTGCGATCAGGCGCGAGACAGCGCGCAGGTACTTCTTCCGGTAGCCGCCCTTCAGCATGTCGGGCGAGAACATCCGGTCGAGCGGCACTCCCCCGGCCAGCAGCGGGATGTCCCGGTCGTACATCCGGTCCGCAAGGACCACCAGCCGGAGAGCGACGTTCTCGTCGGTCAGCTCGCGGATGTCGGTGATCCCGACTGCCTCGACCCCATCCAGCAGCGCGCCGTACTTGCTCGGGTGCAACTCCGCGAGATGCCGGTAGAGATCCACGAAGTGATCACACGAGGCACCGGGCCGTTCCGCGGTCACCTGTTCGACCCGTTCGTCGGCCAACGGCTCCGGAGCAACCGGCAGCCCTCGATGGCGGTAGTCCGGCCCGTCGATCCGCCGTACGTCGAAGTGCGCGGCGAGGCCCTGGATCTCGCGGAGGAAGTCGATCGCCTGGAACCGCCCTTCGCCGAGCTTGTCGGGCAGGGTGTTCGAGGTCGCCGCCAACTGGACGCCGGCATCCACCAACTGCCCGAGCAGCCGCGAGATCAGCACGGTGTCGCCGGGATCGTCGAGCTCGAACTCGTCGATGCAGATCAACCGGTACGCCGAGAGTGCCTCGACCGCCGCGCGCATCCCCAACGCGCCGACCAGGTTCGTCAGCTCGACGAAGGTGCAGTACATCTTCGGCCCGGTCGACTCGTGCCACAAAGACGCCAGCAGGTGCGTCTTGCCCACGCCGAACCCGCCGTCCATGTAGAGACCGGGCTTCCCGGTGGGCTCGGGACGCGAGCCGCGCAGGCGGGACCACAGAGATCGCTCTCGCCGGGGCTCGGCGAGCACCGCGCCGCGCTCCCGCAGTACCGCGAGGGCCTCCGACTGGCTCGGCTCCGAGGGATCCGGCCGGTACGTCCCGAATCGCACGTCGGAGAACCGCGGCGGCGGCACGCACTCCGACAGCAACCGATCCGGACTGACCTCCGGGCGGCGCTCACTCAGACGAATCGGCACCCCCACACCCTACGAGCCCGCCGACCCCAGCGGCCGCGGAGGAGTGAGACAGGGCATGGAAACAACAGGGAAACAACGCTGTGACCTTGGACCGCTTTCTTACTTTCAGTTAGGAAGTTGTTATCGGGGGTCCGCAGCCGGCTGGAATGACCGAGGAGTCAGCATGGGTGATCGGCAAGTCCCAACCCTGTCCGCCACACCGTTCCGACGGCGCAGCCTGCTCAAGGGAGCGCTCGGCGGGGCCGCCGCTCTCGGGCTCGGCCCGGTGCTCGCGGCGTGCGGCGGCAGCGACAGCGGTGGAGGTACGACGAGCGGCGGCAAGGCCGTCGTCCGGATGTGGTCCTGGTACAGCGACCAGGAGGATCAGTTCCCCAAACTGATCGAGAAGTTCGAGGCGGCCAACAGCAACGTCAAGATCGAGAACCGGATCTTCGGCACCCCCGACCAGTACCTGCCGGCGCTGCAGGCCGCGGTCGCGGGCGGCGACGTACCGGAGATCTTCGCGCCGCACACGCGCGCGCTGACCTACGGCACCGGCGGCATCTCGGCCGACCTGAAGAAGGATCTCGGTGAGGACTTCCTGAAGGACTTCTTCGACTCCGCCAACCAGGAGTACACCCTGGACGGCAAGCAGTACGCGGTCGGCTGGATGGCCCAGACGTTCGGCCTGTTCTACAACCCCGCGATGCTCAAGCAGGCCGGTGTCGGCGAGGACGAGATCGAGACCTGGGACGACCTGATCGCGGCGGCCGCGAAGATCCGTGCCATCGGCAAGCACCCGGTGGCGCTCAGCTGCAATCCGACGACCAGCTCGCTGGACTTCTTCCTGCCGCTACTCACCCAGGTCGCCGACGACCCGACCTTCTACCTCAAGCTCGACCAGCTCCAGGACGGCCTGACCTACGAGGACCCCAAGGTCGTCCAGGCGCTCGAGCTGAACCAGAAGATCGTCAAGGGCGGCGTCTTCCAGCCCGGCACCACGGGCACCAGCGGCGACCAGGTTCCGCAGATCTTCTACACCGGTAAGTCCGCGATGCTGTTCAACGGCTCGTGGACCCCGCAGGGCCTGTCCAAGGACGCCCCCGCGGCCTTCGCGAAGAGCTACAAGGTGATGAAGACGCCGGCCATCGCGGCGGGCAAGCGGCACTGGTGCGCGAACCAGGCCGGCGCCGGCTGGGCGGTTTCGGAGACGAGCAAGAACAAGGACGCCGCGCTGGAGTTCCTGAAGTTCCTGTACTCCGCGGACCAGTACTCCCCCACCATGAACGACTCGAACTCGATGCCCGCCACGAAGAGCGCCGCGGGCCGGATCGAGCTGCCGGTGATGAAGCAGATGACCTCGTGGCTGCTCGACGGCGACGGGTGCCCGCACATCCCCTTCGGGCCGGGCTCGGTCGCGGCCGGCGACCCGCTGTCGAAGATCTTCGACGGTACCGGGCAGCCCGAGGCCGTCGCGAAGGAGATGCAGCAGGCCGTGCTGAACGCGAAGGGCGGCTGATTCGGTGGCGACCACCTTGACCGCTCGCCCGAGCTCCCCCGCACCGGCGCCCCGGAGCACCAGGCCGCACCGCTTCGGGTCGCCGCTGCGGAAGTCGCAGCGGGTGGCGGGGTACCTGTTCGTCCTGCCCACGTTCGCGTTGTTCGTGGGCTTCGTGCTCTGGCCGATCGTCTACACGGCGTACCTGAGCCTGACTGCCTGGGGCGGCTTCGGGGCGCCGCGGTTCGTCGGCTTCGAGAACTACAGACGGATGCTCGGCGACCCGGTGGCGCGCCGGGCGATGATCGTGACGCTGGTCTACACCGCCGTCACCACCGTGGTGCTGACCTTCCTCGGCCTGTTCATCGCGGTGCTGGTCAACTCGGTCTGGAAGCACGTCGGCGTGGTGGTGCGGACGATCCTGTTCATCCCCGGGATCGTCTCGTTCGTCGTGTCCGGCGTGCTCTGGAAGCTGATCTACGACCCGAACATCGGCACCCTCAACCAGATCCTCGGCGGCATCGGGCTGGACTCTCTGCAGCATCCCTGGCTGGCCGACCAGAAGACGGTGCTGCCGGCCATCATCGTGGTGTCGATCTGGGGCGGCCTCGGTTTCAACATGCTGATCTTCTTCGCCGGCATCCAGGGCATCGATCCGAGCCTGTACGAGGCAGCCGAGGTGGACGGCGCGAACAAGTCCCAGCAGTTCTGGAACGTCACTGTGCCGAGCCTGAGGGTGGTGACCGGGCTGGTGGTCAGTCTCGGGCTGCTCAACGGGTTCAAGGCGTTCGACATCATCTTCGTGATGACGGGTGGCGGCCCGAACCACGGCAGCGAAGTACTGGGCACTTATCTGTACTCGCTGGCGTTCGGGTCCACCTCCGGGTCGATCCCGCAGCTCGGCTACGCCAGCGCGTTCAGCGTGGTGACGATGGTGCTCTGCACGATCGCCGTCATCGTCCAGCTCTGGCTGACCAGGAGGGCGGACCGATGACTACAACTGAGACCATCCGTACTGCGACGCCGACCGAGCCGGTGGGCCACAAACCGTTCAGGTTCCCGCTCGGCAAGAGCTTCGCGACTTTCGTGCTGCTGCCGTTCTGCGTGTTGATGGCCTTCCCGTTCGTGTGGATGCTGCTCACCTCGATGCGCGAGGCGAACACGATCTTCGGCGGCACGTTCTTCCCGCGGAAGTTCACCTTCGCCGGGTACTCGACCGCGTGGACGTCGATCCAGTTCCCGCTGCACTTCTGGAACAGCGTCTGGATCACCTCGGTCACGGTGATCGGCGTGCTCGTCTTCGCCACCCTGAGCGGCTATGCCTTCGCGAAGCTGGACTTCCCGTTCCGCAACACGCTGTTCGTGTTGTTGCTGCTGACACTGATGATGCCGTCGACGGCGCTGATCATCCCGCTCTACCTGCAGCTCAAGGCGTTCGGGCTGCTGGACACCCAGGTCGGTCTGCTGATCCTGTACATCTCGGGCTCGGCGCCGTTCGCGATGTTCCTGATGCGGGCGTTCTTCCAGACGTTGCCGGACGAGTTGATCGAGGCGGCCCGGGTCGACGGCGGGAGCGAGTTCACCATCTTCCGCCGGGTGATCCTGCCGCTGACCCGGCCCGGAATCGCCACGGTGGTGATCTTCCAGTTCCTGCAGACCTGGAACGAGTTCCTGATCGCGAACACCGTGCTGCGCAACACCGACTCGCTCCCACTCCAGCCCGTCCTCTTCAGCCTGATGGGCCAGTACTCGACCGACTGGCCGGCCCTCACCGCCGGCCTCACCCTGTCCGTCATCCCGGTCGTCGTGGTCTACGTCCGGATGCAGCGGCAGTTCGTCGCCGGGATGATGCTCGGCGCCGTCAAGAGCTGACCCCCGCTTCCCTGAGTGAAACGGAGAATCCATGCCCATCAAGAACGTCGTCGTCAACTGCACCGACGTGCAGCGCTCGGTCGAGTACTACACGAAGTTCCTCGAGCTCCGGCTGATCGGCGAGGCGACGCCGCAGAGCGCTCTCCTGGACGCGGTGACGGCGACCATCGAGCTCCGGGCGGTCGCTGCGGGCCGGGACCAGAGCACCTGGGTGGGTGACGACCTGCAGAAGGGCTTCCGGCACATCGGCTTCAAGGTCGACCGGCTCGACGAGCGCGCCAACGTGCTCAAGGCGGGCGGAGTGGAGTTCAAGCTGGACCCACTCGACGCCGAGGGCAAGGTCCGGATCTGCTTCTTCTACGACCCGGACGGCACCCTGCTGGAGATGATCCAGGGCGACCTGCAGTACGCCGAGGTGCTGGACCCGGACGGGGTGGCCGCGGAGCGCGCACTCGGCGTTCCCGGACGGCCGCGGTTCGACCACGTCGCAGTCACGATCGAGGACCGCCCGACCACGGAGAAGTACTACCGGGACAACTTCGGCTTCTCCTTCATCGGCACGATCGAGCAGCCGCACGACCCCCGCGGTTTCAGCATCGGCTACCTCAAGTCCGGCGACACCGTGCTCGAGGTCTTCACCTACAACGCGGAGAAGTCGTCCCGCGCGCCGCAGCTCGACGTCGCCGGTTTCGCGTACGCCGAGCTCGCCGGCGACCCGCCGTCGGACCTGACCGAGGCCACCGCCCCCGACGGCACCACCGTGTACGTCGACCCGGACGGGTTCGCCTTCTCCGCCAGGCCTACCGTATGAGCGTCGCACCACAGCGGCAGCAGGGCGACAGCGAGGGGTGCGCATGACGAGTCCGTTCACCGACGACTGGCTCCGGCCGCTGGGTTCCACCGGCCTGACGGTGTCCGCCGTCTGCGCTGGCGGCGCGCTGCTGGCCGGCATGCCCGAGGTCTTCGGGTACGACGTCACCCGGGCCGAGGCGGTCGCCGTCGTACGGCGGGTGCTGGACAGCCCGCTGCGGTGGATCGACACCTCCAACGGGTACGGCGACGGTGAGAGCGAGCTCCGGATCGGCCAGGCGATCGCCGAGCACGGTGGTCTGCCGGACGACTTCCTGGTCGCCACCAAGGTGGACGCCGACGGCAAGGACTACTCCGGCGCCCGGGTCCGCGCGAGCGTTGCCGAGAGCAAGCAGCGGCTCGGGCTCGACCAGCTGCCGCTGGTGTATCTGCACGATCCCGAGTTCCACGACTTCGACAGCATGCGGGACGCGGTCGACACCCTGATGAAGCTCCGCGACGAGGGCGAGATCGGGCACGTCGGCCTGGCCGGCGGCAACACGAAGGAGCTGTCCCGGTACCTCGACCTCGGCGGCTTCGAGGTCGTGCTCGTGCACAACCGGTGGAGCCTGGTCGACCACACTGCCGGCGCGCTGATCGAGAGAGCGGTCTCCGAGGGGATCGCGGTGGTAAACGCCGCCATCTACGGCGGCGGCATCCTGGCGAACCCGTCCGGTGGCTTGGCCAAGTACGGCTACCGCGAGGCACCGGCGGCTCTGCTCGAAGCGGTCGCGGAGATGGACAAGGTGTGCAGCGACCACGGCATCGACCTGGTCACAGCCGCCCTGCAGCACTCCGTGAACGACCCCCGCATCAGCGCCACGGTGATCGGTTTCAGCAAGCCCGCGCGGGTGGACCAGCTGATCGCGTCCCTGGAGACGGAGATCCCGGCCGACCTGTCGGACCGGCTCGCCGAACTGATGCCCGACAAGCAGTACTGGCTGGAGGAGACACCATGACGAACTTTCCGGACGGATTCGTCTGGGGCGCGGCCACCGCGTCGTACCAGGTCGAGGGAGCGGTCTCCGAGGACGGCCGCGGGCCGAGTATCTGGGACACCTTCGCGCACACGCCGGGCCGGATCGCGGACGGCGAGACCGGTGATGTCGCCGACGACCACTACCACCGGTACGCCGAGGACATCCGGCTGCTCGCCGACCTCGGGTTGAAGGCGTACCGGTTCTCCATCGCGTGGCCGCGGGTGATCCCGACGGGCAGCGGTGCCCCCAACCCGGCCGGACTCGACTTCTACCGTCGCCTGGCCGAGACGTGCCTGGAGAACGGCGTCACGCCGTACGCGACGCTCTATCACTGGGATCTGCCGCAGCCGCTGGAGGACGCCGGCGGGTGGCTCGTCCGCGACACAGCCGAGCGGTTCCGGGACTACGCGGCGATCACTCACTCCGCGCTCTCCGACGTGGTCAAGCACTGGATGACGCTGAACGAGCCGTGGTGCTCGGCCTTCCTCGGCTACGGGAACGGAGAACACGCTCCCGGACGGACCGAGGGCGCCGACGCGCTGAAGGCCGTGCATCACCTGATGCTCGGGCACGGGCTGGCGCTCCAGGCGATCAGCTCGCCCGAGACGACCGTCGGGATCGCGCTCAATCCGGCGCCTGTACACGCGGCGTCGGAGTCCGAGGCAGATCGCGATGCCGCCCGCCGCGCCGACGGCCTCCGGAACCGGATGTTCCTGGATCCACTGCTGCTCGGGAAGTACCCGGCGGATGTGCTGGAAGACACCGGGATGACGGAGTGGTTCGCGCAGTACGACGCTGATCTGCTGGTGATCTCGGCGCCGCTGGACTTCATCGGGGTGAACTACTACTGCCCGCAGACCGTGGCCGCGCCGGACGGGCCGATCTCCGCGCCGGGGACGCCGAGCACCCTGCCGGGCAGCGAGAATCTCGTCACCGTCGACACCGGGCTGGAGAAGACGCAGATGGGCTGGCCGATCGAGCCCGGCGGGCTGCGGGACACGCTGAAGATGATCAACGACCTCGCGCCGGCGTTGCCCCTGTACGTCACGGAGAACGGGTCCGCGTACCCGGACGAGGTGACCGCGGACGGACGGATCGAGGACGCCGAGCGGCAGCAGTACCTCGAACAGCACCTCGAGGTCACCCGGCAGGTCGTCGAGGAAGGCCTTCCGCTGAAGGGCTACTTCGCCTGGACGCTGATCGACAACTTCGAGTGGTCGTGGGGGTTCAGCCGGCGGTTCGGGCTGATCCACGTCGACTACAGCACGCAGGAACGCAAGCTCAAGAACAGCGCACTCTGGCTCCGCGACTTCCTCAAGTCCTAGCCCACACCGGCCCTCAGCGGTGGACCATCAACCGCTGAGGGCTCCTCGGTTGGAGGTCTGGTGGGGGGTCAGTTGGCTGTGCAGGACGAGTGAGGCTGCGCCGAGGGCCGCGGCGCTGGGGCCGAGCTTGGACAGCTCCACCCGGGTCGGATGCATCGCCCGGACGAACGACAGGCGGTTGATCTCCGCGGACGCCACCCGGACATAGATCTCGCCCGCCTCGCTGAATCCCGGCCCGGCCAGGATGATCTGATCCAGGTCCAGCAGGTTGGTGATCGAGAGCAGCGCCTTGGCCAAGTAGGTCGCCGACTCCTCGATCAGGGCCAGACACCTCGGCTCCCCGGACGCCGCCGCCCGGGCGATCCTCGCGAAGTCGGATCGGATCGCCGAACGCCTACCGCGCAGCCCGAGATCGGCTGTCAGCGACTTGTCCTGCTCCGCCAGGCTCACCACCCGTGCGGGCGCGGCCAGGCCCTCCAGGCAGCCGCGGCCGCCGCACCAGCAGTCCGGGCCGTTCACGTCGAGAACCATGTGCCCGATCTCCCCGACGTTCGACGAGGAGCCGCGGTAGACGTCGCCGTTGGTGACCAGACCGAGCCCGAAACCCGCCGCCATGTAGACGGTGGCGAAGTCGTTGGCCGACGGGATCCGGCCGGCCCAGAACTCGCCGATCGCCGCGCAGGTCGAGTCGTTCTCCACCACGATCGGGTGGTCGATCGCGGCGCTCAGGGTGTCGCGGACGGCGAACGGCTCCCAGGCGTATTTGCTCGCGTTCGCCCGCAGCAACCGGTCGCCCCCGCCCTGTCGGCCGGCCAGCGCGACGCCGACCCCGACGAGCGTCGCGGGCTCGATGCTGGTCTTGACGATCAGGTCCTCGAGCTCGGCGGTCAGCCGTTTGATCACGGTCACCGGGGTGTCGCGGCCGATGCCCTTGGCGGACAACTGCTCGATCACCCGGCCGTTCATGTCCGTGACGACGTAGGTGGTGCTCGGGGTGTCGATCGAGATGCCCACGGCGTGCCGGGCGCGCGGGTTGAACTGCAGCAGGGTGGCCCGTTTGCCGCCCGTGGGGTCGCCCAGCCCGGTCTCGATGATCAGCCCGTCGGCCAGCAACTGCTTCACCACCCGGGAGATCGAGGCGCCGGTCAGCCCCGACCGGTCCGCCAGGTCGACCCGGGTCACCACACCGCTCGACCGGATCAGGTCCAGGATCGCGCTGTGCGTCTCCTGCGCTGTCGCACCTTTCAAGATCTTCGCCACGGCAAACTCCCTCCCGTCCGCACTTTAGTACACAACGTAAGGAAGTGGGGATGGCTCACGCCAGGTTTGACCTCAACAGAAGTTGAGGTCCTAGCGTGACGAGCATCCTACAGCCACGGTGATCAAGCAGGAGGTCTGATGCACGCGGTGCGGTTGCACGAGTTCGGTTCCGCCGAGAACCTGTCGTACGAACAGGTTCCCGACCCTGTCCCCGGCGCCGGGCAGGTGCGGATCGCGGTGGAGGCCGCCGGGGTGCATCTGCTGGACACCGCTCTCCGCGCCGGTACTGCAGGCGGCGGACCGGTCGCTCCCCCGGAGTTGCCCACGATCCCCGGCCGCGAGGTCGCCGGCACGGTCGACGCCGTGGGACCCGACGTGGATAAGACGTGGCTCGGCAAGCGCGTCGTGGTGCACCTCGGCCCGGTCCCCGGCGGGTACGCCGAGCAGGCCGTGGCGAAGGTGGAGTCCCTCCACGAGATCCCGGACCACCTCGACGGGCCGACAGCGGTGGCCACCATCGGAACAGGCAGAACCGCCGCGGGCATTCTGGAACAAGCCGCGCTCGGAGAGGACGACGTAGTACTGGTGACTGCTGCCGCAGGTGGGATGGGCAGCCTCTTCGTCCAGAGCGCTCGCAACGTCGGAGCCACTGTCATCGGACTTGCCGGTGGCCCGGAGAAAGTCAGGCAGGTGCGGGACCTCGGCGCGCAGTACGCGATCGACTACACCACAGGCGACTGGCCCGAGCAGGTCAAGGAGCACCTGGCCGAGCGGGGGCTCACCGTAGTACTGGACGGCGTCGGCGGAGAGAACGGGCAGAAGGCGTTCGAACTGCTGGGAGTCGGCGGCCGGATCCTGCTGTTCGGCTGGTCGGGTGGCGGTCCTGTCCAGGTGACGACCGAGGACCTGATGAACCGCGGTCTCACCGCGACCTGGGCGATCGGCCCCAAACTGATGCGCAAGCTCCGCGCACTGGAGACAGCAGCCCTCCAGGAATCGGTGGAGGGTCGTTGGGCGCCACTGGTCACCCGCTTCCCACTGGCGAAGGCCGCCGACGCCCACCGAGCCCTGGAGAACCGCGAGACCGTCGGCAAGGTCGTCCTGATCCCCTGACCAGTACGACTCCCCTCGCCCACCGACGGACGGCTGGAGCACAGGACAAGGCCCGGACCGCCAGGTGGACGGTCCGGGCCTAGCCGCAGCTGCAGCGGGAAGCCCGTCCAGCCCACGAACCCGTACTGGGCACCCGAGTTCTGCACCGTCGCAGTCCCGGGACAAGGGTGCCGACAGGGAGCTCTAGAGAACCTGAGGCGCTCTCCAGGCTGGGCCTAGTGAGGAACGGTCAGGATGTAAGTGACTGAGCCGAAGCGGAGGTGGTCGCCGGGGCGGACTTGGGTGGGGGTGGTGAGGCGGAGGCCGTTGAGGTGGGTGCCGTTCATGGAACCCAGGTCCCGGACCAGCCAGCCGTCGTCGATGTGGCGGAGCTCGGCGTGGAAGCGGGAGACGGAGAGGTCCGCCAGGCGGAGGGTTGCGCCGGGGCCGCGGCCGATTCGTACCGTGGGTGAACCGGGCGGCGGCAGGACCAGGCCCGGGAGCTGCACCGCTGGGGCTCGCGTGGTCAGGCGCGGAAGGCGGGCCACCAGCTGACGGAAGAGCTGGACGACGCGTGGTTCGTCTCGCGGGAGGTCGTTGGTTACGTCTGCGAGTTCACGGCGGCTCTGCGCGCGGAGTACGAAGTTCATCCGGCGGACGAAGGTGTCGTGCGAGAGACGCCCGGAGCCGGCGCCGTCCCGGAGGATCGCCAGCGCCCGATCCCGTTCGGCATCCGACGGGCGTCCGAACTCGAGCCGCGTCGATGTCATGCCTGGATTGTCAGCTCCCCCCAGGTCCACTGTCCAGCACAGCCAGTCATCAACCCACACGTACGCCGTACCACCGCGGCCCGGGCGTCCGACGTACCAGGACGCAGCATCACGGCAGGCACCGGGGCGACCGCCTGACACGACCCACCGCGAGAGCCGAAGCGGCGTAGGGATTGCCGCCGGGGCCATCCCCTCCAAGGAGCGAGTGGTCAGGATTTGTCGGAGAGGACGTCTGCGAGGTCGAACTTGACCGGTTCCTCGAGTTGTTCGTAGGTGCAGGACTCGGGGGTGCGGTCCTCGCGCCAGCGGACGAACTGGGCGGTGTGGCGGAAGCGGACACCTTCCATGTGGTCGTAGCGGACCTCCACGACGCGCTCGGGGCGGAGAGGGATGAAGGACAGGTCCTTGCCTGCCTGCCAGCGGCTGCCTTCGGCGTTGCGGGGGGTGCGGTTGCCCTCCTCCTGTTTCGCCCAGGCCCACGGGTGGTCGTCGAAGTCGGTGACCAGTTCCTGCATCTCCTCGAAGAGTTCCTCGCGGCGCGCCAGCGGGAACGCGCCGATCACGCCGACGCTGGCGAGCACACCCTCGGAGTTGTACAGACCGAGCAGCAACGAGCCGATCCGGTTCGGGCCGCTCTTGTGCAGGCGGTATCCCGCGACCACGCAGTCGGCAGTGCGCTCGTGCTTGATCTTGAACATGGTCCGCTTGTCCGGCTCGTACAACCCGTCCAGCGGCTTGGCGATCACCCCGTCCAGCCCGGCACCCTCGAACTGGTGGAACCACTCGGTCGCGGTGGCGTTGTCTGTCGTCGTGCGGGTGAGGTGGATCGGTGCCTTCGCCGGGGCCAGCGCCTTCTCCAGGGCGGCCCGGCGCTCCGAGAACGGGCGATCCGTGTAGTCCGTGTCTCCGAGCGCGAGCAGATCGAACGCGACGAAGCGTGCCGGGACCGTCTCGGAGAGCATTTTCACCCGCGACGCGGCGGGGTGGATCCGCTGCTGCAGCATCTCGAAGTCGAGCCGATCGCCGGTTTCGCCTACCAGCACGATCTCGCCATCGATCACACAGCGCTCGGGAAGGTTGGCCTTGATCGCCTCGACCAGTTCGGGGAAGTAGCGCGTCATCGGCTTCTCGTTGCGGCTGCCGATCTCCACATCGTCGCCGTCGCGGAAGATGATGGAGCGGAAGCCGTCCCATTTCGGCTCGAAGCTGACGTTCCCCTCCGGGATCTGTTTGACCGGCTTGGCCAGCATCGGCTTGACCGGAGGCATCACGGGTAGCTGCATGCCGCCATTCTGCCCGTCGCGGGGGCATGATGGAGGCATACCGACTGGTAGGAACCGGAGGTACCGAGATGTATGACGTCGTACTGCTCGTGGAGCAGGAACTGACCGAACCCGACGCCAAGCGCGTCGTCGAGCTACACCAGGACATGCCGGAGCAGGTCAAGTACCACGTGGTCGTGCCGTGCCACAACGCCGAAGCCGGCGTCGAGGCATCGATCAGCGCACTCGGTACCGCGGACCTGTACGGACCGGGGATCGTCGACCAGCGCGAGGATCTCGCCGAGGCGCAGAAGGCGATCGACAGCGAGGCGAAGGACTGCACCGGGCGGAGCATCCAGAGGCTGCGCGATCTCGGTCAGCAGGCCGAGGGCGGGATCTCCCACGACCGCCCGATCGACGCCCTCACCGCGACGGTGTCGAAGGTCGGCGGCCAGGAGGTCATCATCCTCACCCGACCGCACATCGTCGCCGAGTTCTTCCACCTCGACTGGACCAACTCAGCCCGCCGCCACCTAGGCGTCCCCATCCTCCACCTCCTCGAACACGACGACCAAAAAGCCGACAGGTAAGCGCACCCACTCCCTCCCCCTGAACCGCCACCAAGCCCGCCGGAAGCGCCAAGTACAAGTCGTTGCCCGGAGCCCCCACCTGCCTGCCCGACCACGCGAGCAAGCCCGCAGAACCACGTCGGCGCCCGGCACGGACCGCCGCCGGTCGACCCGGCTGCCTGGCCGAGCACGCGAGCAAGTTCGCAGGACCACGTCGGTACCTGGTGCCCGCCGCCCCGCCCGACTTACCCGGTTGTCTGGGCGGGCTTGGCCGCGCCCAGGGGCGGGTTAGTTGAGGATCAGGAAGGCGTAGGTGATGCCGGCGGCTAGGGCGGCGAAGAGGAGGGAGAGGGTGGCTCGGAGGCCTTGTTCGCCTACTTTGCCGTAGTGGGTGCCGTCTTCGGAGTGGTAGGCGAGCTTGAAGGCGCCGTAGCCGGCGCCCAGGACCAGGGCGAACTTCAGCATGGCGGGGCCTCCCCTCACATCAGTACCAAGCTACGCCTAGGAAACAGGTGCCCGTGATAGGCGGTGTCTATGCGCACACAGCCGCAGCGCTAGACGCCTGCGGCTGTGCCGGACTCCTTGAACTGGGTGTGGTAGAGGTCCGCGTACTCGCCGCCGAGGGCGAGGAGCTGGTCGTGGGTGCCCCGCTCGACGATATTGCCGTGGTCAACCACCAGGATCTGGTCGGCGCTCCGGACCGTCGAGAGGCGGTGCGCGATGACCAGCGAGGTGCGACCTTCGAGGGCGGTGTCGAGTGCCCGCTGTACCGCGACCTCGGACTCCGAGTCCAAGTGGGCCGTCGCCTCGTCCAGTACGACGATGCGCGGCGCCTTCAGGAGCAGCCGGGCGATGGCCAGGCGCTGGCGTTCTCCGCCGGAGAGGCGGTGGCCGCGGTCGCCCACGACGGTCTCGAGGCCGTCCGGCAAGGAGGAGACCAGGTCCCACACCTGTGCGGAGCGGAGCGCCTCGATCATCTCTTCGTCCGTGGCGCCCGGCTTGGCGTAGGCCAGGTTCGCCCGGATCGTGTCGTGGAACATGTGCGCGTCCTGCGTGACGTACCCGATCGTGTCGTGCAGCGACTGCAGGGTCACCTCGCGGACGTCCTGACCACCGATCCGTACGCCGCCACCCGTGACGTCGTAGAGCCGGGCGACCAGGTTCGTGATGGTGGTCTTGCCGGCCCCGGAAGGGCCGACGAGGGCAACCATCTGGCCCGGTTCCACGGAGAAGGTGATGTCCTCGAGCACCTGGGAGGAGACTCGCTTGTCCAGCACCGCCACCGACTCCAGGCTCGCCAGCGAGACCTGCTCAGCGGTGGGGTACGCGAACGACACGTGGTCGAACGTCACGGTGGAAGCGTTCTGCGGAAGGTCGCGGGCGTCGGGAGCGTCCTTGATCATCGGCTCCAGGTCGAGCACCTCGAAGACCCGCTCGAAGGAGACCAGCGCGGTCATCACGTCGACACGCACGTTGGAGAGCGCGGTCAGCGGACCGTACAGCCGGCCGAGCAACGCGACCAGCGCGAGCAGAGTTCCGATTGTCAAGGTCTCCCGGACGGCCAGGTTGCCACCGACGCCGTACACGAGGGCAGTCGCCAGGGCGGCGACCAAGGTGAGCGCAGTGAAGAACACTCGGCCCAGCATCGCGATCCGGATGCCCAGGTCGCGGACCCGGCCGGAGCGCTCGCCGAATTCGCGGTTCTCGATCTCCGGGGCACCGAAGAGAGTCACCAGCAGCGCGCCGCCGACGCTGAACCGCTCGGTCATCGCGGTGGACATGTCGGCGTTGAGTTGCATCTGCTCGCGGGTCATCGCGGCGAGCCGCCGGCCCAGATACCGCGCGGGAAGCAGGAACACCGGAAGCAGCAGGATCGCGACCACGGTCAACTGCCAGCTGAGCAGCAGCATCGCCCCGACCACGAGGATCAGGCTGATGACGTTCGAGACGACGCCCGAGAGAGTCGAGGTGAAAGCCTGCTGCGCGCCGATGACGTCGTTGTTGAGGCGGGAGACGAGGGCACCCGTCTGGGTGCGGGTGAAGAACGCGACCGGCATCTGCTGGACGTGCGCGAACACCTTGGTCCGCAGGTCGTAGATCAGGCCCTCACCGATCCGCGCGGAGAACCAGCGCTGCATCAGTCCCAGTGCTGCCTCGACCACCGCGAGCAGGGCCACGACCAGGGCCAGCGCGGTCACCAGACCGGCGTTCCCCTTCGAGATCCCGTCGTCGACGATCTTCTTGAACAGCAGCGGCGAGGCGATCACCAGGAACGCCGAGATCACCACCAGCAGCAAGAAGATCGAGATGTGCCACTTGAACGGCTTGGCGAACCGGAGGATCCGCTTCAGCGTGCCTTTGGCCAGCTTCCGATCGACTACCGACGCGTCCTGCCGTCGCCAACTCATGGCGCCGCCACTACCGCCGCCCATCCGCATCCCTGAAGACATCCAGTCCCCTCCCCGCAATCAACTCGTGAACCTTGACAACACTTGAGGTCAGCCATTTCTTCCCGCCACCCCTCGACAAAGCCGGCCGGACCGCGGTCCAGGAGGCTTACAAAAGGTCTGAAGATGGCCTACCCGAAGGCCGCCAGCAGTTCGCTCAGCCGCCGTGTCTGAGCCTCCCGCTCGGCCTTCAACTGCTCCTCGTAAGAGCGGTCCGCCGCCCCGAGCAGCAGCGCCTTCGTCTCCCGGACAGCGCCCGCCAACGGCGTGAGCAGAGCCTCGGACAGGTCCTTCACCGTGTCCGCCAACTCCTCGGCCGGCACCACGATGTTGGCCAACCCCAACTGCAGTGCCTCGTCCGCCTCGACCCAACGCGACGTCGCGCAGATCTCCAACGCTCGTGAGTACCCCACGAGTTGCACCAGCGGCTGCGTCCCACCCAGGTCCGGCACCAGCCCCAGCGCGGGCTCCCGCATGCTGAACTTCGCGTCCGGCGTGACCACCCGCAGGTCGCACGCCAACGCCAACTGGAACCCGGCTCCCACAGCGTGTCCCTGGACGGCCGCGATGCTCACGATCTCCGGCCGCCGGAGCCAGGAGAACCCGGCCTGGAACCCCGCGATGGTCTCGTGTACCTCCGGCGCGGGCTTCGCGCCCAAGGTGAGCAGCGGCTCCTCACCGTCCACCGGCTCGCCCATGATCAGCTTGCGATCCAGGCCGGCGGAGAACGAGGGCCCCTCCCCCGACACCACGACCACCCGCACCTCGGCAGGCAACGCCGTACCGAAGTCGGCCAGCGCTCGCCACATCGCGGGAGTCTGCGCGTTGCGCACCTCCGGCCGGTCCAGCACCACCCGGGCCACCGGCCCGTCCACCGTCAACCGCAGTCCAAGATCCGTCATGCCAGTGAACATACGCGACCGGCCACCACTTTCCGTGCGGCCATCGTCACCTGTGGAAAAGCCCTCAGGCGAGCGAGACGAGGTCGGCGTAGTCGTTGGTCCACAGGTCCTCGACACCGTCCGGGAGCAGCAGCACCCGCTCGGGTTCCAGCGCCTCCACCGCGCCCTCGTCGTGGGTCACCAGCACGATCGCACCGGCGTACGAGCGGATCGCGTTCAGCACCTCGGTGCGGGAAGCGGGGTCCAGGTTGTTGGTCGGCTCGTCAAGGAGCAACACGTTCGCGGCGGAGACGACCAGCGTCGCCAGCGCGAGCCGCGTCTTCTCGCCACCGGAGAGCACCCGGGCCGGCTTGTCCGCGTCGTCCCCGGTGAACAGGAACGACCCGAGCACCGACCGGGCCTGGGTCTCGTTCAGGTCCGGAGCGGCCGTCTTCATGTTCTCCAGCACGGTCCGGTTCACGTCGAGCGTCTCGTGCTCCTGCGCGTAGTACCCGAGCTTGAGCCCGTGCCCGTCGATCACCTCGCCGGTGTCCGACTTCTCGATCCCCGACAACACCCGCAGCAGCGTGGTCTTGCCGGCACCGTTCAGGCCCAGTACCACCACCCGCGAGCCGCGGTCGATCGCCAGGTCCACGTCGGTGAAGATCTCCAGCGAGCCATAGGACTTCGACAGCTCCTTGGCCATCAGCGGCGTCTTGCCACAAGGCGCAGGCGTCGGGAACGCGATCTTCGCCACGCGATCCGAGGCACGCTCGTCCTCGAGGGACGCCATCAGCTTCTCGGCGCGCTTCAGCATCTGCTGGGCGGCGGTCGCCTTGGTCGCCTTGGCGCGCATCTTGTTCGCCTGGTCGACCAGTTGCGACGCCTTCTTCTCCGCGTTCGCGCGCTCGCGCTTGCGGCGCCGCTCGTCGGTCTCGCGCTGCGTCAGGTACGCCTTCCAGCCGACGTTGTACACGTCGATCTCGGCCCGGTTCGCGTCCAGGTGGAAGACCCGGGTGACGGTCTCCTCCAGCAGGCTCACGTCGTGGCTGATCATGATCACGCCACCGGGATAGCCCTTGAGGAAGTCCCGCAGCCAGACGATCGAGTCGGCGTCCAGGTGGTTGGTCGGCTCGTCCAGCAGCAGCGTCTCCGCCTGCGCGAACAGGATCCGGGCCAGCTCGACCCGGCGCCGCTGACCACCGGACAGGGTGCCCAGTGGTTGCCCCAGCACCCGATCGGGCAGGCCGAGGTTGGCCGCGATCCGGGCCGCCTCGGACTCGGCCGCGTAGCCACCGGCGGCGTGCAGATCCGATTCGGCCCGCTCGTACCGGCGCATGCCCTTCTCGCGGGTCTTCTCGTCAGCACTGGCCATCGACTTCTCGGCGTTGCGCATCCGCCGGACCACCTCGTCCAGGCCCCGGGCGGCCAGGATCCGGTCCCGGGCCAGCATTTCGAGGTCGCCGGTGCGGGGGTCCTGCGGGAGGTAGCCGATCTCGCCCGACGAGGTGACCGAGCCGGACGCGGGCAGCCCTTCACCGGCCAGGATCTTGGTCAGGGTCGTCTTGCCGGCGCCGTTCCGGCCCACCAGACCGACCTTGTCCCCGGGACCGACCCGGAAGGATGCGGGCGCGAGCAGTTGCCTGGCACCGACGCGTACCTCGAGGTTGGAGACAGTGATCATGGCGGAGCAGGGTCCTCAGGGTCGGCGGGTCGAGCAACAAAAAAGGCGGGTCGGCGACGCCACGTCACAAGACGGCCTGTACCCGCACCGCGGTCTAGTGTATGTGCTGTGAAATTCAACCCAGACGCCGACTTGGACACCAGCGGTGTCGAGGACACCCGTGGCAGCGGTGGCGGCGGCGGTGGACTGCTCCCCGGCGGGATGATCCCGGTGGGCGGCGGCATCGGCGGCATCATCCTGCTGGTGGTCATCCTGCTGCTGAACGGCGGCCTGCCGGGCGGAGGCGGCAGCGACGAGCCGGCCGCTCAGAACACGGCCCCGGGCAACCTGAGCTCCTGCGAGACCGGCAAGGACCTCGCCGCGAACAAGGACTGCCGGTTCGTCTTCTACCAGAACTCGATCGAGAGCTTCTGGGCCGCCGAACTGCCTCGACGCGGCAAGAAGTACACCCGGGCGCCCATGCGCGTCTTCAGCAACTCGGTCAACACCGGTTGCGGCCCCGCGACCGCCGCGGTCGGGCCGTTCTACTGCCCACCGGACAAGCGCGTCTATCTGGAGTTGGGCTTCTTCGAGACGCTGCAGACCGACCTGGGCGCCAAGGGCGGCGACTTCGCGGAAGCGTACGTCGTGGCGCACGAGTACGGGCACCACATCCAGAACCTGTACGGCATCCTCGGCCGGATCAAGAGCCGTGAAGGCCCTACCTCCGACTCGGTGCGGTCAGAGCTACAGGCCGACTGCCTGGCCGGCATCTGGACCAACCACGCCACGACGGTCCCGGACAAGAGCGGCAAGACCTTCATCACCGGTCTGACCGAGGACGACATCAGCCGCGGTCTCGACGCGGCGGCGGCGGTCGGTGACGACCGGATCCAGGAGAAGACGCAGGGGCAGGTGAACCCCGAGAGCTTCAGCCACGGCACCGCCGAGCAGCGCATGAGGTGGTTCAAGACCGGCCTCGACTCAGGCGACATGACCAGCTGCGACACCTGGTCAGCCAGAACCCTCTGAGATTACTGAGAGTCGACCTGTACTGACGGCGAAGCGCCCGGGAGATGCATCCCCGGGCGCTTCGTGGTGTGGGTCAGGCTACGGCGGCTGGGCGGTGGTAGCCGGGGAGGAGTTCGTCGACGAGGGCGTCGGTCTCCGCCTCGGGGCCGCGGGGGCCGCCGTGCTTGGTGAGGGCTGCGTACATCTGGGCCGCCACGTTAGTGACGTCAGTGGCGACGCCGAAGTGGGCAGCCAGTCGTAGGGTGGCCCGCCACAGGTCCTCAGAGGCCGGGGAGAAGCTCAGCCCGGTCTGCAGCGCCGTACGGGCCATGTTGCCGTCGTTGTGGCGCAGGCTCGCCTCCGCCAGCCGCAGCGACGCGTCCACGACCGCCTCGGCCATCTTCCGCTCGATCCCGGAGGCAGCGAGCCAGGAGTAGCGCCCGGCCGGCAGGTTGGACCAGGACTGGCCGTGCACCAGGCTCAGCGCCGTCGACAGCGGACCACGTGGGTCGTCCATCATCGACGCCTGCTTGGCCAGCGTGCGGAACACGTCCCAGTCGACCCGGACGATGCTGCGGTTCAGCATCCACCGGCCGGACTCGTCGGAGTACATCGCGTCCACGCCGACCCAGTTGCGGGTGTGCTCCAGCGCCGCGTTGCGCAGTTCCTCGCTGATGCCGCGCGGCCAGATCGCCCCGGCCAGCACGTTCGGGTGGACGCCGTAGTCCTGGCCGGCCAGGAACGCGACGATCTCGGTCGACAGCGAGATCCGGCCGTCGTCGATCGCGCCGCGCGCGTCGACCTCGACCGGGCCGAGCAGATCGACCTCGACCGGCGCCGGCTGGCTGAGGTCCATCGACGAGAACTCGTACGCCGGCATGTCCTGCTCCGCCCGGCGCTTGTCCAACGCCTCCGTCTCGGCCAGCTCGAACAGCCCGATCAGGTCGGCGAACTGGGCCGGGTTGATGCTGTGGGCCTCGACCTCGAGACCGAGCAGCCGGCAGACCGCCTGGTTCTTCTCGTCCACTACGAAGCGCCACGGCGAGCTCATCACGTCGCCGACGACGACCACCGCGACGCAACGCTTCGGGTCGGAGGCCAGCCGGGCGAGCCGCTCTTCCTCCTCCTGCGACGGCGGGGCCGACACGAAGATGATCTCCGCACCCCACAGCATCGGGTCCGGGAACACCATCCGGGCCTCGGCGACCGAGTCGGCGTCGCGCCGGCCACAGGCCTGCACCTGCGCGTCCGTACGCCGGGTCACCTCGTGCAGGGCGTCTTCGAGCTTCACCCAGTAGCTCAGCCGGCTCGGCGCCAGCGAGGACAGGTCGTCGCCGAAACCCACCATGCTGACGTGAGCGCCTTCGGACCACAGGTTCGTGGCGAGCTCGACGGCCAGCGAGCCGACGACGTCCCGCGAGGCGTTGGTGACGCCACCGAAGCTGACGATGCCGTCCGCGGTGTCCAGGTCGACGAGCACCGTCGCACCGTCCGCGTTCTGCCCGAGCGTGACGAGCGTCGGGTACGGCGCGGGCGCGTTGACCTCGCCCTCCGGGGCATAGGCCCGGCGAAGGACCCAGCGGCTGCCGCCGGCGATCACCTGCCACGGCGGTGGCGGCGGAGCGTGCGACTCCCCCGGCTCCAGCACGAGCGTCAGGGCCCGGTCGCTCACCAGCGCGGCGACGACCGTCGGCATCGAGCGATCCTGCTCGACCATGATCGCTCCGAGCTGCCGCAGCGCGTTGTCGACGAACTCAGCCGTCGGTACGTCTGCCGCGAGGCGCAGGCCGACCTCGGTCTGGCGATGACCGGCCGCCTTCGGACCAGGACCCTGGGCCCAGCCGCGACGCCGCTTCAGCGCCAGCGCGAGTCCCGCAGCCAGCAGAGTGGCGCCGAAGCCGTAGATCCCGGCCTCTGTCACGTTGATTCCGCCGTCGGCCGAGACCGGAAGAACCTCGGGCACCTTGGTGCCGCCCGCGGCGGGATCACCCGGCTGCGACTCCGTAGTACCGGGGTTGTGCGGGGCGACCGAGTCCACGCCCGGGTCGCCCGGCTTGGCGTGCTTGGCGGTCGGGTCGTTCGCGGCACTGCCGATAGCGATCGACGACGGCTTCTCGACGCCCTGCTCCTCGAACCAGCGGCTGCCCTCCTCGGTGCCGCCGCCCTGCTCCGCGGTCCGGTTCTCGGTCGCCTTCGGGAGGGCCTTGGGCGTCGCCGAGGACTTCGTCGTCGTGGGAGAGGTCTTCGTGGTGCCCGGGTCGATCGCGACGCGGACCGTGTGCACCCCCGGCCCCTTGGCGTCAGCAGGCAGGCGGACCTGCCAACCCGGCATGATCAGGTCGGGGTTGGTCAGCCGGCGGCCGTCCGGCTGCAGCTTGTTCTTGTTGAGGTCGTAGATCTCCTTGTACCGACGCCCCTCGCCCAGGTACCGCTCGGCGATGTCCCACAGGCAGTCGTAGTTCCGCCCGTGCGGCGGCCGCACCTCGGTGTACTTGACCACCTGACCGGCCTGGTCGTTGTTGGTCCGTACGCCGGTGTGCGTGGTGGTCGTGCTGCCCCCGATGACGACCTTGCTCCGCGGCTCGGTCTGGAGGAACGTGTCGCGGGAGCTGTTGTCGTTGCCCTGGGCCACACTCACCGAGGTCGGCGTGGCGACGCTGGTGGTGACCGCGTTCGCGACCGGGAGCGTGACACTCGCGGCACCCGCGATCAGGACGACACCGGAGACGAGCCGGCGAGCCAGTGTCTGCGAACCACCGCCGAGCGGGATGCGTGGCGACAACCCGTGGCCGCGGGCCTCCGCGACCGCCTCGGCGATCAGGCAGATGACGAAGTGCAGCCAGGCGACCCAGATGAAGAAACCGATGATGCCGAGCACGGTCTCGATGCTGAGCTCGCTGAACAGCACGTCGCGGGTCGGCATCTGGTCCGGCCACGGCGTGCCGAAGAAGTTGAGCAGGACATACGGCACCCCGCCGACGATCGCGAAGATCGCCAGCAGCGACACGAAACCCTTGAGCCGGTCGGCCGCGCCACCGCCCTTCCGCTGCGGCAACCGCGCGGACCGCAGCGGATCACTGGTCTTCACCATCGTCGTCCCTCCATCGCCCCACCCTTACCCACCGATAGCCTGCACTTCCTGCACTGGCAGCCGCTGCACCGCGTGGACGTCGGCCTCACCGAGGGTCTGCCAGCGCGGCGGACCCACCCAGTAGGAGACCTCCCACGTGATGGTGAGCTTCACCGTGTACATGCCGTCGGGCTGGTTCGCACTCGACCGCGTGTACTTGTGCTTGCACGTGCTCAGCTGGTGGAACGGATCAGCTGTCTCGTCGTAGCCGTCGTAGTCGGCGTCGGCCCGTCCGGTGCCCATCAGGCAGGTGAACGGCGGCGTACCGTCCCCGGGATCCACCGTCATCCTGCTGACCATCGCCCGCATCGTCAGGTTGCGGTTGCCGTACCAGTAGGCGCTGTACGGATTGTTGCCGATCTCGTTCCTCTGCATGAACGAGCTGTCGCGCGTGAGGGAGAAGTACGCCGGCACGTTCACCCGCGGCGTGTAGGTCGGCTTCACCTGGAGAGCCGGCGCCGGGTAGGTGTTGTTGAAATGCCGCCAGAACACGTCCATGTAGCCCTTGTTCGGGCACTGCTCCTGCTCGGCTTCGGAGACAGGCACGATCGTCTGCTCGACGTGCACCTTGTTGCCGCCGTCGTTCCGGTTCAGGTTGTAGTCGACCAGGGTCAGGCGCAACACCCAGGTCTTGCCTTCGGGCGGCGCCGGCAGCTCGATACCGGCCGGGACCGGGAAGTCCCGGCACGGGATGAAGATGTTGCCGTTGAGGCGCTGACGCCAGGTCGGGATGGGTACGCCGGTACCGGCGTACTCGTGTCCGGAGCTGCAGTACGCCCCGAAGCCGGTCGAGTTGACGTACATGCTGCAAGAACGATTGCCGACCTGCGTGGTCTCACCATCCGCGGCCATCGCGGTCGAGGCGGGCACTGCCATCAGCAGCGCGAACACAGCACTGAGCGCGATCAGCCCACGACCTACCCGGTTGCGCATCCTCACTCCGTAGTCTCGTCGTACCCGCAGGTTACCTTCGACCAGGGGCATCATGCCCGCCAAATGGTGCCCTGACCACTCCCTTTGAATCACGATTCGTGTTCTGACCTAGGCCGGATATCGCACCCTCGAGCAGTTGATCTTGCCCGTCGGGGCCACCCGGTACATCGTCCAGCCCAGCCCGGTCTCGATCATGTCCAGGGCCTGGGGCGACCCCTTCGGCGTGACGAGGGTCCACGCCTTCGCCTTCGGGTTCCAGTACTGCGTACTCTGCGAGCGGCAGGTCTTCACCCGCGTCACGCCGTACGGCTGCTGTTGGATGCCGACGACAACGACGCTGCCGGGTGGCTTCATCACCCAGCCGTTCGCCTTGGCCTCGTTGATCCCCAGCGACGTGTCGGCGTAGAAGAACGCCGGGAACGAGTCCTTGATGATGTTCGAGTCCCGGGCGACCAGCGCGCTGAAGTAGACCGGGTAGTTTTTCACGAGGCCTTGGACGGCAGGGTTGTCGCCGAAGTTCCCCGGAACCACGGTCACCTGCGCCGCCCTCCGCGGAACCGCCGTCGTGGTCGGCTCGGTCGGTACTGCGGTGGTCGCCGACGTGGTTGCCGTCGGTGCGCCGGACGGGCTCGCGGAGCCGCCATCGTCAACGCCGACAGGCAACCCGCCCTTGTTCTGTTCAGGTCCGCCGCAGGCTGTCAGGAGGATCGCCGCAGCGACGACAACAGCCGACGCCTGTACGCCGCGGCGACGGGCGCGGGCGCCACGGGCGCTTCGGCCGAGAGAGCCTGGGTCTCGCACGAGTGCTGCTCCTTCTGAGTGCGACGGGAACGGGCGCATCAGCCCAGACCCGGTGGGACGGAGTTCTTCGGCAGGCCCGCGCCACTCGGTGCGCCGCCGCCGGTCGACGGCGTGTCCGGGGTGCCCGGCGTCCCTGGGGTCCCCGGAGTGGTGTCCGTGGGGTCCGGGCTCGGGGTGATGCTCGGGGTGCAGGTTGGCGGGAGGGGGAACGAGATCGTCCAGACCGGGGTGGGCGAGCCGATCGTCCATTCGGGGCACGGGATGTCGAGCGTCGGCGGGACGGCGGTGTCCGTCACGGGAACGCCGGGGAGGTCGTTGGTGGTGCCGACGACGATCGGCGGGATCTTCGGGCTGTCGTCCGCCTTCTTCACCCCTTGCTCCGCATGCGCCTGGCCGGTGCCCTTCGCCAGCAGGCTCGGCTTGCCGACCATGCCGAGGAAGGTGGTCTTGTTGTTGATCTCCACCGAGATGTCGACCAGTTCGTCGGTCACCTTGGTGGCGGCGCACTTGGTGACCGCGGGGTCGTTGGAGCTCACCTGGGCGCAGAACGCGGCGATCGCCGTACCGGCCTTGGCGACGTCGATCTTGGCCTCGTCGGAGTTGAGTTGGATCGTGGCGGCCCCGACGCGGGCGGCCTCCTGGGCGTAGCCGACCGCGCGGGACTTGGCGCCGAGTTGGCGGCCGCCGTCGATCACGAGGCCGGCCAGGGTGAAGATCATCACCGCGAGGATCGCGACGGCGGGACTGAGCGCGCCGCGATGGTTGCCGGGAGCATCCACCCGGACGAACTCCCGGACCCGGCCTAGCAGTCCCCGGCGGGGGTCAGGGTTGGCTGCCATCGCGCACCCCCCGATACGGGTCGACCGACGAGCTGAACTTCTTGGTGATCGTGGTGTCGCCACCAATACCGAGCAGCCCGAGGTCGCGGTAGTTGATCGTGCAGGTGACCTCGACGGAGAGCGGCGACCCCGCGGCGAAGGCGGTGGTGATGGTGCCGCCGGCGCTGTCCTTGCAGGACTTCACCGCCTGGTCCATCGTGCGCGTGACCGCCTCGTCCACCTGGCCTTGCGCGGCGGCGAGCGAACGGGTCTGGCTGGCGGACCGGGCGCCGTCGCGGGCCGCGTTCTCCAGCAGCGATGAGGTCTGGAAGTAGCGCCCACACGCCAGCAGGAACATGAACAGGATCAGCAGGATGGGCGCGAGAATCACCATCTCCAACGCCATCGTCCCCCGCTCCCCACGGACACGGCGAAGCCGCGGACCGCGCTCGGCGCGCGAGTAGCGCTTCCCCAGGATGGTCATGCCTCACTCATTTGTCGTCGGCTTCGAATTCTTCGATCGGGCCCGTGGCGGTCCGGCTCACTGTCAGCTTCAGGCCCGGGACCAGCGAGACGGTGTCGCCGGTGACGGTGAACGACACCATGCCTTCAGGGTTGTTGTAGGCCGGCATCGCCACCTTCGCGTTGCCGAGGCTGTTGCCGCCGAGCTGCTGCGCGTACGCCTCGATGTCGGCCCGGACCCCTTCACCGATCGCCGTGGTGTACAGCGGCGGCTGGACGAGCCTCAGTCGCGAGACGCCTTCCTGCGCGGCGTTCAACGCCACCGACCGTCCGTACAGCCACAGCGCGGTCTGGATCGAGATGAAGATCAGCGCCAGGATCGACGGCGCGAGGATCGCCAGCTCGAGCGAGGTGGCCCCCCGCTCCGACCGCTTCCGCAGCCAGAACCCTTGCCGCGAAGGCCGCTGCTGCGCAGGTCTCCGTCGTGACGGGTTCCCCTGCGCGGTACGTCGCTGCGGTGGGCGTCGCTGCGACAACGAATCAGCCGTTCTGGATCTCGCCCGTGCGCTTGTCGATCACGCCCCGGACCACCAGGCCGATCGCCAGTGCGGCGGCGACGAGAATGGCCGAGATGATGGCCCACTCCAGCGCGGAGGCACCGAGCTCGTTGCGGCCGCCGCGCGCCTTGGCCCGCTGGTTGTGGGCCCGCGCCAGCGCGTAGCCGACCATCGCGCGCACGAACTGCGTTTCCACGTTCATCCGGTTTGCCTTCCCAGTCTTCGGTCACTGAGCCCGATTCAGGCTCAGTATGCCCGGTACGACGGACAGAAATACTTGATGGATCCCTTGTTTCCCGACGGCCCGCAAACGCTAGCTGCTCAGGATCGCCGCGCCCGCAGGGTAACCGAGGAAGAGCATGAACGCAGCACACATGACCAGCTGGGCGACCAGCATGGATTGGGAACGTTCCCCTGCCTTGCCTTCCACGTCGGCGAGCTCCTTGCGCCGCAGCGAGGCCGCTCGCGCGAGCAGCGACGCGCGGATCTTCGCACCCTCGTCACCGGCCAGCGCCAGCGCCGAGGCGAGGTCACGCAGTTCGTCGACGCCGAGGTCCTCCCCCAGCCGCGCCATCGCGTCCCACGGCGTGATGCCGATCAGCCGCGCGTTGGCCAGCGCCTGCCGGATCCGGGCCATCGCCCAGTGGTCGCCGATCGTAGAGGCCGTCATCAGCGCCTCGGGCAGACCGCGGCCGCCGGCCAGGTTCATCGCGACCAGGTCCAGGAAGCTGCCGACCACGTGCCGGAAGTCGCGCCGCCGCGCCTCCGCCTCCTGCCGCAAGGCCAGGTCGGGCAGGAAGAACGCGAAGGCCATCGCGGCCAGTGTCACGATCGCCGGCGTCGCGCCCGGCGCGGGGAAGCCGATGAACGCGAACAGGAACAGCACGAACGGGATGAAGACCAGCGCGCCCAGGGCGAAGAACACCTTGGTCGCGAGCATCGCCGCGAACGGCTGGTTCATCACCGCGAGGTCGCGGCGCAAGCGCCCGAAGGCCCAGCCGCGCGCGTTGGCCTCCGCCTCGAACCGCCGGCCGAGCGTCTCCCGGGCGCGGTCGACGCCGCCCAGTACCCGCTCGCCCGCGGCGCTCGCGGTGGCCCTGCTGGTGTAGCCGGAGCGACCCGCGTCGATCCGCGCGATCGTCGACAGCACGTTGGCCGAGGGCCTGATGAACATCCGGACCAGCACGTACACACCCAGTCCGACCAGGCCACCTGCGATGAATGCCCAGGTCATCCGCCCACCACCTCCATCCGGTCGTCGCCGGCCCGGGCGGCCCGCTTGTCGTTGCTGCGGATCAGGAACCGGTCCGGGACCTCGATCTTCGCGAGCTTGCGCAGCCAGACCAGCCCCACGGCGTACAGGGCGATGACGATGAACAGCACGAACTGCCCGATGAAACTCGTGTACGGCGCGACGTAGGTCGGGTTGAAGAGGATCAGCGCGGCGGCCACCAGCAGGGTGATCGCCACGACGACCTGGACGCTGCGACGGGTCGACCTGCGCTCGGCGGCGACCTTCCGGCGTACGTCGAGCTCTTCGCGGGCGGAGTCGGCCAGGGCGCTGAGGACCTCGCGCAGGCCGGGTCCCCGCAGCCGGGCGTTCAGCACCAGGGCGGCGACGATCAGGTCCGCGGAGGGGTCGTCCAGGTCGTCCGCGAAGCGCATCAGTGCCGAGGGCAACGGTTCGCGGATGCGCAGCCGGTCGACCAGCAGGTTCAGGCCGGGCTTGATCGCCGGAGCGGCGTTGACGGCGGTCGCGGGGATCGCCTGCTCGAGGCCGACCGCGCCGGCGATGGTGTCGCGCAGCGCCTCGGTCCAGGTGGCCAGTGCCTCCAGCCGTTCGATCGCGCGGCGCTCCTCACCGGTGCCGCCGAAGAAGCGGTCGGCCAGCGCGGCGAGCAGACCGAGCGCGGCCGCCAGCACGAGCCAGCGGGTCACCACCAGCACGATCAGGCCGACACCGAGACCGGTGCCCAGCCGGATCAACTGCTTGCGGCTCTCCACACTGCTGCTGCGCTTGAACAGCGACGGCGTCGCCTCCTTCGGCGCGGTGCCGCGGATGGCGATGACCAGGAGCAGCAGTCCGCCACCGACCACGGCTCCGCACAGCAACGCCATCAGGGTCCGGTCGTTCATCGCCTCACCTCACGCCCAACGTCCGTGCACCAGCGGCTGGTAGCCGAAGTGTTCGAGCTCGTCCATGCAGGCGATCGGCGCGTGCGCGGCGGCGCGGCCGTCGGCTCCCGGGGCGAACACCTCGCCGGACAGCACCCGGCCGTCCCAGCCGGTCACCTCGCGGATGCTCTCGATGTACCGGCTGAGGGTGCCGCCGTGCTGGTAGTCGTTGTGCTTGCGGACGAACACGACGAAGTCCAGCGCGCCCGCGATCAGCATCTGGGTCGCCTCCATCGGCAACCGCTCCGACGCCTGGATCGCGTAGGTGCTGATCCGGTTGAACACCTCCATCGAGCTGTTCGAGTGGATCGTCGACAGCGAGCCGTCGTTGCCCTGGCTCATCGCGTTCAGCATCGTGACGATCTCGTCGCCGAGCACCTCACCGACGATGACCCGGCTCGGGTTCATCCGCAGCGAGCGGCGGACCAGATCGGCCATGCTGACCTCGCCGACGCCCTCGGAGTTCGGCAGCCGCTCCTCGAACGCGACCACGTTCGGGTGCAGCTCCTTGAACTCCCCCAGGCCGAGCTCGAGCGAGCGCTCGACCGTGATCAGGCGCTCGTGCGGCTGGATCTCGTTCGCGAGCGCGCGCAGCAGCGTCGTCTTGCCGGAGTTGGTGGCGCCCGCGATCATCACGTTCTTGCGGGCCGCGACCGCCGCCCGCAGGAAGGAGGCGATGTCCGCGGACATGGTGCCGTTGACAACCAGATCCTGCAGGAAGACGCGGCCCAGCCGAGCGCGACGGATCGAGACCGCGGGCCGCGCGGTGACGCCCATGACGGCGGACAGACGCGAGCCGTCCGGCAGCCGGAGGTCCAGCTGCGGGTTGGCCGAGTCGAACGGGCGGCTGGTCAGCCCCGCGTGTGCGGCGAGCACCTGGATCAGCTCGACCAGTTCCTCGTCGTTGTCGGCCACCGGGCCGGGGTGCTCCTCGCGGCCGTCGCCGTACTGGACGAAGACCTGGTCGCACCCGTTGATGTCGATGTTCTCGACCTCGGGGTCGTCGATCAGCGGCTGCAACCGGCCGACGCCGAACAACGCGGAGTGGATCGCGCCGGCGATCTGCGCGTCGTCCTCAGGAGTGGGCGGCGTGCGCCCCTCGGCCAGCTCGTACCGGGCGTGATCCTCGAGCACCTGGACGATCAGGGAGCGGGCGTACTCCCGCTCGTCCTCCGCGCTCATCGGCGGTACGCCGTTCACCTGGTCGCGACGGCGCTGCTCGTTCAGCCGCTCGGCGACCTGTACCCGGAGCTTGCGGACCAGCTCCTGATCCGTGATCACTGACCACCCTCCCAGTCCGCTTGCGGGCTGTACGGGGTGTCTCCGAGCGGGAAGGCGGCCTGGGCCATGTCGAAGTCGTGCTGGGTCGGCATCGCGACGAGCGACGCCATCTCCGCGGCGATGTCGGTAGCCGTGCGGATCAATGGAGTACGGTCCAGGCGGCCCTGGCCGCGGCCGTCGAAGAACGCGGCGCCGGCCGGGTCGTAGGCGAGATGCCAACGGTGCTGGACGCGCACGGACATCGCGTCGAGCACCGACCACACCTGCTTCACACCGTCGCGTCGCTTGGGGTCCGCGACCACGACCACGCCGAGCTGCGCGTCCACGTGGTGGACAAGCGACGACAACCGCTCGCGCAGGTGCGCGACGGACGAGCCGGTCGCGGTACAGACCAGCACGACCAGACGGGCCGCCTGTACTACGGGCACCTGCGGCGACGCGGGACCGATCCGGCCGCAGTCGGCGATCACGTCGGCGCTGAACATCTGGTTGAACGAGATCCCGAGCGGCTCCCAGAGCCCTCCCATGCCACCGATCTGCTCGGGCGAGCGGACGCCGATCATCACGTCGAGGCCGCCGTCGAGCTGCTGGCTGTGCGCCATGATCACGTCGTCGCCGAGACCTTTGCGGCCCGCGGCGGCCAGGCTGACCAGCCCGCGGTCGGAGTTCAGCGGCTGGCCACCGGGCGCGGTCATCCGGATCGCCACGTCGCTGCCGGCCGGGTCGCACTCGGCCAGCAGCACCGGCCGCGGCCAGAGCGCGCCGAGCACGAGACTGGCAGTCGTCACCCCGGGCGAGCCCTTCGCGCTCGCCAATGCGACCAGTGCCATCAACCGGCTCCGTCGGTGCGGGGCACGTCCGGCTCCGTTGCCGGGGACAACTTCACGAGGACCAGCGTCTTCGCCGCGGCGGCCGCCGCCACCGCCCTGGACTTGGTCGTCGACACCAGGATCGTCACGTTCAGCGTGGTGTTCGCACTCGTCTTCGAGTCGGTGATCGCCCCCACGCTGCTGGTCACCTCGGCCGCGGCGACCAGCACCGAGGACACACCACCGGCCTGGTTCGCGGCCGGCACCTGGACCACCTGCACGATGTCGCCCGGGGCGATCGGTTCGGACGGGGCCCGTCCAGCCTCCAAGCTGACACCCACGAGGGCGCCGGCCGCCGGGATCAGTGGCTTCGTGTCCTTCGTGACGCTCTCCGGCGTGACGAACTGCCCCTTGTAGAGCCAGGAAGTCGTGTAGTGATCGACGACCTGGTCGATGTCGGACCACAGCACCAGCTGGCCCGTCGCGCCGGCCAGGTCACCGCGGGCCAGATCGCCCTTGGTGATCTTGTGACCGGGCGGCAGGCTCTGTGCGTCGATCGCGACGAAGTCCTGCCGGTCGCCGCTGCGCAACGCGATCAAGGCCGAGCCGGCGGCGCCGAGCAGGATCAGGATGACCGCGAGGGCGGCCAGCGCGGGGCGGCGTTCACGGCTGGCGGGAAGTCGGTTCGAGCCCGGGGCCTTGGCTGAACCGCGGGCGCCGGCGGCCGAGGGGCGCGTGGAGGACGAGAAACTCACGGGCCCTACCGTAATGGCCACGGGGTGCCATCCGCGCCGTCAGGTCCACCCGTTATCGCTTCGGTGTCCGCCCGGCGACCAGGACCCGCTCCTCGGGGGTCAGCAGCTCGGTGAAGGCCCCCGATCCGCCATACAACTGGTCTAGATAGGTGTACAGCCCCTGGAGCGCCCGGCCGAGCTCGCGCTGCCACCCCTCGGACTCCCCCAGCTCCGCCGCGAGACGCCGGCCCTGGGCCAGCGTCACCGCCGCGTTCACCGGCTGATCCAGCCGCACCAACGTGTCGTACGCCGGATCGCCTTCCGTAGTTGAAAGATCCACCGGTACTCCGTGGTCCTCGAGCACGACTGATCCCGTCGCGGCGCGACCACGGATCCCCTGGATCAACCCGGCCATCGCCACCTCGTCCGGTTCGGGCAGCAAGGCGTCGAACCCGGGCCCGCCGTACAACTGGTCCAGGTAGTCGCAGAGGGCGGTGAACAGCTCCAGGCCGTCGTACTCCGCGGCCGTGGTCGCCACCTGGCGCAACTGGGCGGTCAGGCTCCTCGCCTCGGACACGGTCCACTCGGACGGGGACAGCTGCTGGTTCATCGGGCCACCGACTGACTCTGTTTCCGGGTCTGCCGGCCGCGGCCGGATCACCCTCTTCGAGGACGTTGCTCCCTGGGCGAAGCAAGCCTGACACGGCCGGTCCCGGGGTGCGCGACGAGTCCATCCGATCGGTGCAGTAGGCAACAATCGGCGACGGCCGGGTTGCGGGTGGATGAAATGTCAATGAGCAACCGAATCCGGATCGAGATCGTTAGTTGGTTGCCCAATGGAACCCAGAACGTTACTTT
The DNA here is from genome assembly GCF_004345365.1 of Kribbella sp. VKM Ac-2568. Classification (GTDB taxonomy): domain Bacteria; phylum Actinomycetota; class Actinomycetes; order Propionibacteriales; family Kribbellaceae; genus Kribbella; species Kribbella orskensis. The sequence continues at coordinate 161,498 of NZ_SLVF01000010.1, read as the reverse complement.
GCGGTCACAATGCCGTCAGACTGATCGGATGAGGATCGAGGGCAGCCGGTTGCCGAACAAGACGACTCAGCCCCCAACGCCTGGGGCCGTACGCCTCAGGGCCTGCCGAGCCGGGCGATGGTGAGCCGTGCGATGGCGGCTCACCCAGGGCGCGGCGAGTGAGTACGCCGGTAGAACCCGCCGTGGATCCGGCGGTTGCTGCTCGCGCGCAGGCGCGGGCGCGGGCTGTTCTGGATGTCGCGCTCGGCGTCGTCGCGCCGGACGCCCTGGCCCTGGCGGACGGCCGGGTCCGGCTGACCAACTCCCGTGGCGACATGCTCTCCCGCGAGGCGATGGAGCGGCTGGACACGCGGCTGTCGGAGCCCTCGTCGCAGCAACTGGCCGACGAGCGTCTGCTGGCCGAAGCGGTCGCGCTGCTCGGTGCCGAGATCGACGAGGCCCGCGGCGGCAACTCCCCCGTCGACGGCGCCACCGTCGCGCTGGACCGGCTGCTCGACGTACCGGAGTTGCCGGCGCAGACGCAAGCCGAGGCGCAGACGATGCTGCGCGGAGTGCTCGAGGGCAACGAGCTCACCACCGCCTCCGCGGCTCGGCGCCTGGCGACTGAGCGTGCCGCCGAGCGGGCTCAGCAGCGGCCGCCACTGGTAGCCACCACCCGGCTGGCCGCGGTTGAGATCGAGCGCGAGGCGCAGGTCCTCACCCACCTCAACCGCGCCGCCGCCACTCCGGTACGGCGCCGCCACCGCAAGGTTGTCGGCGGCAAGCACAGGGCGAAGGGCCAGCACACAGTCGGTACTCCGGCCGCAGCCGGCCTGGTCGCCGGCGGCCGAGCCGCAACCGAGCAGAACCTCAGCGAGCCCGAGGCACTCGCCGGGCTCCTCCGCGTCCAGCCGGGTGACATCTCCGGCGGACTGGTCGCACCCATGCAGGTCGTCGGCCGTCCGCAGGTCGGAGTGGTCACCACCGCGAACCACGGAGCGCAACACTTCCGGGTACGGGTGGCCGAACCGCCGAAGGGCCTGCTGGCGCAGACGACACTCCGCGCGGGCAGCATGTCCGACCCGCACGTCATCCAACTCTCCCCGCGCCTCGCGGACGCCCAGTTGGCCCGGGTCTGGACCAACCAGGTCAGCCGCACCCTGCTGAAGGTCGAGGCAGGCGAGGCGGCTCCGAAGAACCTCGTCGGGCGGTTCAGGTCGGCCTTCGACACCATCCGCGGCCGCGGCGACGCCACCACAGCGCAGTACGACGAGTGGCGGATGCTGAGCCGGAACTGGCGGGAGGAGCAGCTCAACCCCACTCCGGACGCGCAGCGGACAGCCGAGATCGAGCAGGACCTGCACGGATTGTCCGCGGCGCTGCAGAAGAAGCGACAGCCCGTTCCGGCGTTCCCGTGGACGCCGGAGGCTCGCCACGTCATGGCACCTGAGCCGACCGCGTCGCCGGTCGCAGCGAACACCCCGGCGCATCTGCGCGGGCAGGTCGTCGCGCAGCTGGAAGGGCTCCAGAAGGCAGCAGCCGACCTCGAAGAGCGGGCCGGTGCGCGACGGACGAGTGCGACAGCCGCCTCAGAGCTGGCGACGAAGACAATCGAGGAGGCCGAGACCGAAGAGGGCCGCAAGGACTCCGCGGCGCCCGAGCGAGGGCGCAAGCTGCGGGTGACGGCGGACCTGGCCACCGTCAAGGCCGGGCGCCACACGATCATCGCCGAGAGCTGCGAGGCTGCTGCGAAGCAGGCCAACGAAGCTCAAGGGGCGTACCAGGCTCTGCTGACTCGACTCGACGAGCTGGAGGCGACTGGCGAGCAGCCAGGCCCGGACGTGGCCGCACTCGCCCAGACGGCCGGCGAGCGCGTCAAGGCGTACAGCGAGGGCGTCAAGGCGACCCTGCCGTCGCCCGACGTCCTGCAGACTGCATTGACGTCGGGCCGGCTCCCTCACCTCACCGCGCTGACCGAGGAGCTCAACAAGCCGCTGATCGCCCAGGGCAACCCGAACCTCTTCACCCCTGAGGTCCTGCACCGCCGGCTCCGGGCCGAGACCCGCGGGCTGCTGTCCCCGGACGGCGTCGTGCTGACTGTCGGCAACGACGCCCGTGCGGACGCTTCCGAGCTCACCCAGTTCAAGCTCCGCCTGAAGCCTGGCGAACTGCGGGAGGTGCTGGACTCGCCGGTCGACTTCGACGAGGGTCAGCTCGGTCAGATCGACCAGGGCGGCTACAACCTCTCGACCACGGCCACGGAGACCGTCGGCTACAGCGGAGGCGCGAGCCTCAAGACGGCGACCGCCGTGCTGCCCGACTCGAGCGCGCTGAAGGCCGTCTCGCAGGTCGTCTCGCCCGGGCTGGAGTTCGCCGTCGGGCAGAGTCACTCGGTGTCTGGCACCGCCACGGAGTACGGGCTAGGCGGTGGCGTGGAGGTGCTCAACGGGGAGATCCTGCGGTACCGGTCGGACACCCCGAGCTGGTCCGTGCAGATGCGGACGTCGGCCATCGAGGAGTGGTCCGACCCTCGCGTCGTCGACTCCGGTGAGCTGCACGACAACGACCGGCTCGAGATCGGCATCGGCCACTCGTACACCGTGCCGCCGCCGAAGGACACCGTTCGGCTCGACACGTCCGGCGTCACCGACAAGCGGGAGGAGCGGCTCCCGGAGTACGTCGTGTCCCGGGTCGACGGCCTCAACGACCTGTCCGACAAGGCGGTCGCCGGTCTGCGCGCGAGACTCGGCGGCCTGGACCGGGTCGGGCACGATCAACTCCGAGGGCTGGTGATGGAGGACGGGCCGAGCCGACTCGACGAAGCGACCCGGCCGGGTGGCATCGGCCGGCTGATCACCCACCAGGGCCGGCCGGTCGCCTATGCCCAGCTCGAGACCACGGTGGTGACGGAGTCCGCCGAGCTGCTCAGCGACAGCTCGGCCGAGCACAAGATCGAGCGGCTCCGGGTCGGCTTCTCCGGCGCCTCCGGCAGCCAGTCGTTCGGCAGCTCCGGCTCGTTCTCGGCCAACGTCGGCTACCCCGGTACGGCGACGCAGGACCTCGGCTCGAGCCAGTGGGACTTCGGGCCCAACGTCAAGGCCGGGCGCAGCGTGTCCCGCAAGGACAGCCTCAGCACCAGCGACGTGGCGATCCACCCCAGCGTGCAGCGGACCGAGCAGACCGTCGGGATGAAGATCCGGCTGGTCCACAAGCTCACCATCCACAAGATCGACAAGGACGAGTCCTTCCCGGTCGAGGGCGAGGGGGACGCCGTCCTGCGCCTACCCGAGAACGACGCCTTCCGGTACGGCCTGCCGGTGCCCGAGAAGGCGCTGGTCCGTGGTCCGGACGGACAGCCGCAGACCGGGATGGACGGCCGGGTCCTGCTCCGGGGCGACGCGCAGCCCACCACGGAGAAGATCGGCCTGCCGACCTGGATGGGCTCCGGCCCGGGCCAGCTCCGCGGCGCGGGACCGGCGCTGGTCCAGGACTTCAAGGGTGCCGACCCGGCTTTCAAGGCGTTCGTCCGGCACCTCAGCGACGAGGGCATGGTGCCGCCGCTGGACGCCAAGTTCCGGCCGCGGATGAGCGAGCTCGTCGGCAAGGATCCGGCGCTCGTCGCGAGTCAGTTGAAGAACCTCGAACGGGTCGGCCAGCACCTGTCCCGGCACCGGCTCGAGACCGGGTACGACCAGGCTGCCCAGGGCGGCATCGTGTTCGCGCTGACCAAGCACCACACCGGCCGCCCGCCGCAGGAGCGCAGCTACCGGGTCGACATCACCCAGCACACCAAGCGGCACCGGCTGCTCGGAATCAACAAGTCCCAGACCGCGACGAACCTGCACATCGGCTCGAACACGACCGTCCGGTCGCGCGGCCGGTCGAAAGGCCTCCCCTGGTCGGCCCGGTTCGGGTTCAGCAACAAGCCCGGCCAGGGCCACGCGGGCAGCACGCCCGACGTCGGTCCGAGCTACGGCCGGTCGGCGCTCGGCCGGTACTTCGGCTGGGCTAGCGGCAGCACCGTCAACGGTGTGACCCTGACCGAGAGCACCGCGCCGCTCGCGGACTTCGAGGTCCCGCACACGATCACTGTCCGCGAGATCCACGCCGACCGCGACTCCGACCCGATCGTCGAGGTCGAGGGCAGCTCCCGGCTGACGATCGACAGCGAGTTCTGCGACCGCGGCGAGGAACAGGGCGTGGCGATCGCCGGCCGGGTGAATCCCGCGCTGCTGCAGACCACCACCTGGCAGCACCTCGACACCGGCAACGCGGTGAGCCGGCTCACCGCGGCCCTGCCGGCCGCGGCCCGCGCCGACTCCGCCGCGCTGCACCACCTCGCCGCGTTCATGTCGGTACGGAATTTGAGCGCGCACCGCGAGATGCTCACCTCGGAGTACGGGACCAGGTTCGCCGTCAGCGGCTCGCCGTCCAACCTGACGGAGGCGATTGCCCAGCGCGGCCTCGCGCCGCGGCAGGCGAGCGTGAGCCTGCGGGCCCGGGTCGAGAACCTCCGGTACGTCGGCAGCGGCCACCCGGTGATCGGCGACATCAACCTGACGCTCGGCAGCTCCAGCTTCACCGCCTCCAGCTCGACCGGCAACAGCGCCGGCATCGGCGGCGGCAGCGGGATGGCCGAGGCAGACGGTGACGGCTGGAACGGCTCGGCCGGCCTCAGCCGATCCGGGAGCCGCTCGTCCTCGAGCACCCAGACCGCCATCAACGGCGTCGAGCGGCTGAACATCAAGGACGGGCAGCACTACCAGTTCGTCGGCGACCTGATCCTGGACGCGGAGATCAAGGCCGCCGGGCTGGCCGAGCCGGAGAAGGTCGAGCTGGACAACGGCGCGATCCTGATGACGATGCCGGAGCGCGACGCCCTCAAGCTGTACGGCCAGAAGAAGCTGGACCTGCCGCTGTCGAAGGTGACCGACGCCACCGAGCGGCTGCTAGACGGCAACCTCAGCCTGGACCGCAGTACGGCGGTGATGATGCTGCGGCGCTACCAGGCCGAGAAGGTCGGGGCGACCGGCGAGCTCGCGGTGTCGCACACCGACGAGCGGCTGATGGCCAAGCTGCGGGAGACCGCGGCGCTGGACAAGCCCGCCTCCACGCCGGCCAAGTTCGACCAGGTCGCGGCCGACGCCGAGACGGTGACGGCCCGCCGCACCGAGGTCACCACGCACCAGCACTACGACACGACCATGGGCGCCGCCGTGGTCGACGAGCACGAGTTCGTGGACAGCGAGGGCAACGAGACCGACCCGCACCGCGAGGTGCTGGCCGCGATCGGCGAGCGCGTTCCCGATGCCCTCCAGGACCCGGCCGTCACCGCCGCCCTGCGCAGTGAGCTGGCCGACCTGCGGTATCGCGGGCACATGGACGAACTCCTCGACCCGGCTGGGTTCACGATGGACTACCCGTTCGCCGCGCAACCGCTGAACGCCCCCGGTACGCCGGCCGTGGCCACCGCGCGGAACCTGCGGGTCCGGGCGCGGCTCGTCTACGAGGGCCCGCCGACGATCGACGCCGATCCGGATGCGCCGGCGAAGGCAGCGGCGAAGGCGGCCCCTGAGCAGGCCACTGAGCCGACGCCGGACGGGCAGGAGCCGGCCGAGAAGAAGCAGACCGAGAACGCCTTCAACATCATCCAGGGCTACGACTACATCGAAGAAGGCCGCAGCAACACCACGACCGTCGGGTACAGCGGCAATCTCGGAGGCGACCTGACGGACGCCGGAACGGGCTCGCTGGGCCTGAACACCGAGCTCACCACCTCGACGACCGGCACCAGCGTCAGCCAGAACACCGCGATGAGCCGCGCCCTGTGGGAGGACACCACGCGGGTCCAGCGGAAGGTACGGCTGATCATCGATGTGGACGAACTGCCCGCGGAGGGCGACGCGACCAAGGGCATCGTGCAGCGGGCCACGGACCGGGTGCGGAACCAGGAGAAGGACAAGCAACCGCCGCACCGCCGGGAGGCGACCGGCACGCTGACCCTGCTGGTCCCGACGGCGGATATCAATCCGCCGCCGGTCCCGGACATCGCCCGGGACCACCGCCCGGTGACCCTGCCGAACACCTACCTCCTGCGCGGCATCGAGCTACTGCAGGACGGCGAGCGGATCGACGTCCAGAAGGCCTTGGAGGACAAGGACCTGAAGGATCAGGACGTGCTGGTCAAGAGCGCCTGCGCCGGGCTGGCCGACCGGAAGTTCCTCACCGCGGCCGGGGTCGAGCTGCACAAGCCGTCGATCCGCAAGCAGCTGTCGGCGGCGTCGCGGCGAGCCGCCTTCGAGCGTTCGGACGGCGCGGGCAGTCCCTGGACGCCACCCCTTCCGGTGCCGGGCCACGGGTCGCGGGCGGTGTCGATGCGGATCCGCGCCGAGGTGTCCGGGCTGAGACTGCTGCACGACCCGGACAAGCGTTTCCAGCAGGGCAAGATCGCCCGTGAGCAGGACCAGACCCAGACCGCGACGGAGAGCACCGAAGTACTGCCGACGAGCCGGACCATCGGCGGCAAAGAGGCCAACTCCGACATCAAGGTGGGCATGTCCACCGGCGATCAGGTGACGGCGAAGGACTCCGACACCGCCGGCAACCGCGACGAGACCAGCGTGGCCGAGTCCGGCAACGAGGTGATCGTCGAGGTGCTGGTCGACTTCCACGTCGACGTCCGGCGGATGAAGTTCGACCGGCACAACCAGCCGAAGGTCGACCAGGAGAAGTCGATCCCCCGGGCGGCCACCGGCATCGCCACGCTGAGCATGTTCCGGCACGAGTTCCAGGAGATCCAGGCGCGGCAGGAGGCGGGACTGCCGCCCTTCGAGGGCTGGGACCCGGCCAGACTCGCGGCGGCCACCAAGAAGTCGCAGGAGGTACGCGTCACCGGCCACGAGCTGACCACCGACGACCAGGGCCGCGAGGTTCGCCAACCGTACCGGCCGATGGTCGAGGCACTCGCCCAGGCCCGCAAGGAAGGCGTCGTGGTCGCGCTGACCATGCACCGCGAGAACGGCGACGAGGAGACGTACCGCGCGATGCCGAACGGCACGATGACCGGCAGGACCAACGGCGCCGAGGACGGATTCGCCCGGGCCTTCGCGACCCTGCACCCGCAGCTGGCGCTGCTGTCCGAGGGCAAGGTCAACCTGCGTAAGCTGTACGCCGAGGGCAACCACAACGGCCGCTTCTCCGGCACCGTGGTGAAAGCCCTGGAGGACAAGGGCATCCCGGCCTCGACCCTGACGGACCTGGACCACTCCCGGCCGGGCCGCCAGACCACCGGGCCCCAGGCCGGCGACGGCGCCAGGCAACCGATCGCACGCGCCGCCACGGCGAAGACCGGCAGTGGATTGGCGGTTCAGTGAGCGAGTACGACCCGAAGTACGCCATCGCGCGGACCGATGACGAGGCGGTGCTCTACCTCGAGCTCCATCCCTGCCCGGACTGCGGCTCGACCGAGACTGCGTGGGAGCAGGGCCTGACGGACGAGGACGGCGAGCTGGTGATCAGCTACTCCGGCGTCTGCCCGGGCTGCGAGGCGGAGCGCGAGTACCTGTTCGGCATGCCGGAGCGCGAGACCTTCGCGCCGTTCCCGAACTTCGGCGGACCGGAACCGTCAGAGCTGCTCGACGCCGGACAGTGGATGCAGGTCGCCGACGGCGCGGCCGGTTCGGTGCCGGACGATCAGGCTGAGGCGGCCTACGTGCTGAGCATCGCCCGGGCGGCCGTCGAGGAAGTGGTCAAGTTCATCCCGTCCGGCACGCTCACGGTGCCCGACGACGCGTTCTGGACCGACGAGGGCCGTGACGTCCGGGACGCCGAACCCGGTAGGTTCCGGTTGGAGCGACTGCTCGTCGTCAGAGACAGCTACCGGGACACAGGAGCGAATTGATGCTGACCGCAAGGACCCTGGCCGAGGCGGAGATCTACCTGAGCGTGCTGGCCGCCGCGGACGATGCACCTGACGCCACTGAGCCGTCGGCGCTCACGGTGACCGAGGGCGATGATGCCTGGACGGTCAGCTCGGGAGCCGGCGAGCTCGAGGTCCTGAAGCGGACCGAGGAAGAGGCCCGGCGGGTCGGCGTACGGTTCGGCCTGGGCAACTCGCTGCTGCTGGACGCCGGCGCCTGGGTACAGCTCGCCTCGGTCTGGGCGCGGCGGGCGCTCGACGCGGACCTCGAGTACACGGGGCAGCCCGGACAGAACCGCCAGAAGGTGGAGCTCAACTGGGAGTTCGCCCGGGACGCGATGGACGAGGCGCTGAAGTTCCTGCCCGAGGGCGCCGACGTGGTGCCGGACGAAGGCTTCTGGACCGAGCTCGGGATCCGGACCCAGCAGCAGGACGCGCAGCTGTTCACCCGGGCGAAGCTGACCGAGGACCGCGAGTTCTATGGCGAACAACTGGACGCCTTCCGCGCGCTCCACGGCGAGAGCTGAGCCGCCCGGCCTACTGACCCGTCTGGCCTACTGCTCCGGCGGGTCGGTCAGTTGGATCCGCACCGCGCGGGCGTCCACGCCGGCCTGCTCGAGCACCTTCTGCTTGGGGTCGGCCACCCCCAGGAAGGGTGGCCGGACCAGCGGCAGGAGTTCCTTCAGCCGTGGGTCCTCGAGCACGGTGTCGATCGCCTTGCGGTCTCCCCCGCACACCAGTACGTCGAGCCGCGCCGGCGCGAGGATCCGTACGGCGACCTCAGTGGCCGCGGCGAACGCCTCGCGGGCCTGGTTGTCCCGGCGGCGCGCAAACCGCTGCTGCGACCAGCCGCCGGCCTTGGTAGTCCCCTGGACGTGGCGCGAGCCGACCTTGGAGGCCACCAGCGCGGAGCCTTCGAACACACCCGCGCCGTAGCCTCCCCGACGTACCAGAAGAAGCCCCAGGCGGCGGTCGGCCAGCACGTGCGCGACCAGGCCTGCGGGGGTGAGGTCTTCGAGCGGCCCGAACGGTACGTCGATGTCGGCGCGCGAGCCGTCCTCCGCGGCGGCGGTCAGCCGCGACGGCGTCACGTCGTACGAGGTGACGCCGTGGCGCTCGGTGAAGCCGGCCAGCCAGCGTTCGAGCCGGGCGGGGGCGACGGAGACGATTCGGGTCACCTGCCGACGCTAACCCACCACCGCACCACAGCGGGCATGCGAAAGCCCGGGCCACCTGACCCGGGCTATCACAACACCAGTTGCCGCAGTCGCTGGAACCTAAACGTTGAACCCCAGCGCGCGGAGCTGGTCACGACCGTCGTCGGTGATCTTCTCCGGGCCCCACGGCGGCATCCAGACCCAGTTGATCCGGAAGTCGTTCACCAGGCCGTCCAGCGCCATCCGGGTCTGGTCCTCGATCACGTCGGTCAGCGGGCAGGCCGCCGACGTCAGCGTCATGTCGATGATCGCGGTGGTGGTGTCGTCCACGGTCACGCCGTAGATCAGGCCCAGGTCCACCACGTTGATGCCGAGCTCGGGGTCGACGACATCCTTCAGCGCCTCGGTGACGTCCTCGACGGCAACCGTCGAACCAGCCGGCTTGGCGGCCGCTTCGAGGTCGACCTCGGGCAGCTCGATCTTCTCTTCGGTCTGGTCAGACATTGCTCACTCCTTCTTTCTTCGCCGATGTCTCAGCCTTGGCCAGCGCTTGGGCGGTGGCATCGCGCCAGGCCGACCACCCCAGCAGGGCGCACTTCACCCGAGCCGGGAACTGCGCGACACCCGCGAAGGCGACGCCGTCTTCCAGAACCTCTTCGTCCGGTTCGACATTCCCCCGGCCCTGCATCAGTTCCAGGAACTTCTCGTACGTCGCCATGCCCTCGGCGACCGGCTTGCCGATCACCAGGTCGCTCATCACCGAGGTGGCCGCCTGGCTGATCGAGCAGCCGACGCTCTGGTGCGTCACGCCGGTCACGGTGTCGCCGTCGAGCTCCACGCGAAGGGTGACCTCGTCCCCGCAGGACGGGTTCACGTGGTGCACCTCCACGTCGTACGGGTCCGCCAGCCCCGCGTGGTGCGGGGTGCGGTAGTGATCCAGGATGATCTCCTGGTACAGCGAGTCCAGCTGCATAAGACGTCAAGCCACCTTGAAGAATGAACGGACGCAGCCCAGGCCGTCGACGAGCGCGTCGATCTCCTCGGGCGTCGTGTACAGGTAGAACGACGCCCGTGTCGAGGACTGTACGCCGAACCGCTCGTGCACCGGCCGCGCACAGTGATGCCCGGCCCGTACTGCGATCCCGCGCGTGTCCAGCACGGTCGCCACGTCGTGCGGGTGCACCCCGTCCAGCTCGAAGCTGACGGCGCCGCCCCGCTCGACGGCTTCGGTCGGACCGAGGATGGTCAGCCCCGGCACGGTCTTCAGGCCCTCCAGCGCGTAGGCCGTGATGGCCTGCTCGTGCGCCGCGATCTTGTCCATCCCGATGCCGGCCAGGTAGTCCAGCGCCGCACCGAGTCCGACCGCCTGGGCGATCGGCGGCGTCCCGGCCTCGAAGCGGGCCGGCGGCGGCGCGTAGGTCGAACCGGTCATCCGCACGACCTCGATCATCTCTCCTCCGCCAAGGAACGGCGGCAGCTGAGCGAGCAGTTCGTACCGGCCCCAGAGCACGCCGATGCCGGTCGGGCCGACAGCCTTGTGCCCGGTGAACGCCAGCAGGTCCGCGCCCAGCGTCGACACGTCGACCGGGAACTGCGGCACCGCCTGCGAGGCGTCGACCACGACGGTCGCGCCGACGGCGTGCGCCTTGGCCGCGATGTCGGTGATCGGGTTGATCGTGCCGAGCGCGTTCGAGACCCAGGTCAGTGAGACGACCTTGGTGTGCTCGTTGATGAGCTCCTCGATGTTGCTCAGGTCGAGCCGGCCCTCGTCGGTGACACCGAACCAGCGCAGCGTCGCGCCGGTGCGCTCACAGGCGAGCTGCCACGGGACGATGTTGCTGTGGTGCTCCATCTCCGTGATGAGCACCTCGTCCCCCGGCTTCAGTGCAGCGCCGAGCGTGTGCGCGGCCAGGTTGAGCGCCTCGGAGGCGTTCTTGGTGAAGACGATCTCGTCCCGGTTCGGCGCGCCGATGAAGGCCGCGACCTTGTCCCGGCCGCCCTCGTACGCAGCAGTCGCCTCCGCGCCGAGCTGGTGCATCGCGCGTGCCACGTTGGCGTTGTGGATGAGGTAGTGCTCCTCGATCGCCTGCACCACCTGGCGCGGCTTCTGCGACGAGTTGGCCGAGTCCAGGTAGATCAGCGGGTAACCGCCTGAGAGTTCACGCGACAGGATGGGGAAGTCCGCCCGGACCGTGTGCCAGTCCAACGGACTCTCGAAAGAAGGCTGCAGGGGACTGCTGAAGGTCCGGGCGCCGGTCATGCCTTCGCGCCTGTCTTCAGGAAGCGCTCGTAGCCGTTGTCCTCCAACTCGTCGGCGAGCTCGTGACCGCCTTCTTCGGCGACCCGGCCGTCGACGAACACGTGCACGAAGTCCGGCTTGATGTAGCGCAGGATCCGGGTGTAGTGGGTGATCAGCAGAACACCCTTGTCACCCTTCTCCGCGAACCGGTTGACGCCGGTGGAGACGATCTTCAGCGCGTCGATGTCGAGGCCGGAGTCGGTCTCGTCGAGGATCGCGATCTTCGGGTCGAGCAACTCCAGCTGGACGATCTCGTGCCGCTTCTTCTCACCACCGGAGAAGCCCTCGTTCACGTTCCGGGTGCCGAAGTCGGGGTCCATGTCCAGGTCGGACAGCGCCTTGTTGACGTCCTTCACCCAGGTGCGCAGCTTCGGCGCCTCGCCGTCGATCGCGGTCTTGGCGGTGCGGAGGAAGTTCGACACGGACACGCCGGGCACCTCGACCGGGTACTGCATGGCCAGGAACAGGCCGGCCCGGGCGCGCTCGTCGACCTTCATGTCGAGCACGTCCTCGCCGTCCAGCGTCACCGAACCGCTGGTGACGTTGTACTTCGGGTGGCCGGCGATCGAGTAAGCCAGCGTGGACTTGCCGGAACCGTTCGGGCCCATGATCGCGTGCGTCTGACCACCGGCGATGGTCAGGTCGACGCCGCGCAGGATCTCCTTGGGGCCGTTCTCGGTGTCGACCGACACGTGCAGGTCGTGGATCTCGAGTGTCGCCATGAGGTTCTTCTATCTCCGTCTGGTTGATCAGGAAGTTCTAATTAGCACTGTTCAGGGGGTTCTTGACGTCGACGAGCACGTCGTCACCATCGAGGCGCACCGGGTAGACCGGGACCGGGTCGTACGCGGGCAGGCTGGTCGGCACGCCCGTGCGCAGGTCGAACCGGGAGCCGTGCAGCCAGCACTCGATCTCGCAGTCGCCGACGTCGCCCTCGGACAGCTGGATCTGGGCGTGCGAGCACTCGTCCCGCACCGCGAAGACCTGCCCGCAGCTCTTCACGATCGCCACCTCCACACCGCCGACCTCGGCCGCGATCACGCCTTCGTCCGGTACGTCGGCCAGTGCGCAGGCGCGCTCGAAACTGTCGCTCATCAGACGTTGGTTGCCTCTGTGAGGGCCGCTGTCCTGGCCAGCTTCTGCTCGATCACCTCGTGCAGGTGCTCGGCGACCTCGGGGACACCGATCTTGCCGATGATGTCGTTGAAGAAGCCGGACACCACCAGGCGCCGCGCCTCGTCCTCGGGGATGCCGCGGGCCTGCAGGTAGAACAGCTGTTCGTCGTCGAACCGGCCGGTCGCCGAGGCATGCCCGGCGCCCTCGATCTCGCCGGTCTCGATCTCCAGGTTCGGCACCGAGTCGGCCCGTGCCCCATCGGTCAGGACCAGGTTCCGGTTCAGCTCGAAGGTGTTGGTGCCCTCGGCCGCCGCGCGGATCAGTACGTCGCCGATCCACACCGAGCGGGCGTGGTCACCGGCCAGCGCGCCCTTGTAGAGCACGTTGCTCTTGCAGTTGATCGCCTCGTGGTCGACGAAGAGCCGGTTCTCGTGGTGCTGACCCGACTCGGCGAAGTACACGCCGAGGAGTTCCGCGTCGCCGCCAGGCCCGGAGTACCGGACGTTGGTGGAGAGCCGGACGACCTTGCCGCCGAGGGTGACGGCGACGTGGTTCAGCTTCGCGTCGCGACCGACCACGGCGTCGTGCTGCGCCACGTGGATCGAGTCGGTATCGCCCTGCTGGATCGATACGACCCGCAGCTCGGCCCCGTCGCCCACGACGATCTCGACGTTCGAGGCCAGCTCACCGGCGCCGGTGTGGTCGACGATCACCGTGCCGCGGCTGTGCCGGCCGGCCTCGATCACCAGGTGGCCGAAGCCGCGCCCGCCCAGCCCGGCGATGTTCACGTGGATCGCTTCGGACAGCTCGGCCTCGGCCGGGATCCGCACCGCGGTGGCCTTCTCAGCGTGGTTCCACGCGACCGCGGCGATCCGGTCCTGCGGCTTGCCGGCCTTGACCGCATCGGGTGCCACAGTCTCGACCACGACGCCGACAGGTGCCTGCACATCGGGCTTGACGGTCTCGGTGCCGGCCTCGTCCGCGAAGAGGGCCTTGAGCGCCTTCACCGGGGTGAAGCGCCACTCCTCCTCGCGCCCGTTGGGCACCGGGAAGTCGGCCACGTCGTACGACGTGGTGCGCTCGTTCCGCGCCTGCAGCGGCACCGGCGATCCTGGCCCGTGAGAGTGGCCCTGATTGCCGGTGGCGACCAGGGTTTCGGTGGCTGACATCAGCCGACGGCCCCTTCCATCTGCAGCTCGATGAGTCGGTTCAGTTCCAGCGCGTACTCCATCGGGAGCTCGCGGGCGATCGGCTCGATGAAGCCGCGGACGATCATCGCCATCGCCTCGTCCTCGGCCATGCCCCGGCTCATCAGGTAGAAGAGCTGGTCATCGCTGACCTTGGACACGGTCGCCTCGTGCCCCATCGCCACGTCGTCCTCGCGGACGTCGACGTACGGGTAGGTGTCCGAACGGCTGATCGTGTCGATCAGCAGCGCGTCACAGCGCACCGTGGACTTGCTGTGGTGACTGCCCGGCGCGACCTCGACGAGCCCCCGGTACGACGTCCGGCCGCCGCCACGGGCGACCGACTTCGAGATGATCGAGCTGGAGGTGTACGGCGCGTTGTGCACCATCTTGGAGCCGGCGTCCTGGTGCTGGCCCTCGCCCGCGAACGCGACCGACAGGGTCTCGCCCTTGGCGTGCTCGCCCATCAGGTAGACGGCCGGGTACTTCATCGTCACCTTGGAGCCGATGTTGCCGTCGATCCACTCCATCGTCGCGCCCTCCTCGCAGGTGGCGCGCTTGGTGACCAGGTTGTAGACGTTGTTCGACCAGTTCTGGATCGTCGTGTAGCGGCAGCGAGCGCCCTTCTTCACGATGATCTCGACCACGGCGGAGTGCAGCGAGTCCGACTTGTAGATCGGCGCGGTACAGCCCTCGACGTAGTGCACGTAGGCATCCTCGTCGACGATGATCAGGGTCCGCTCGAACTGGCCCATGTTCTCGGTGTTGATCCGGAAGTAGGCCTGCAGCGGGATGTCCACCTTGACGCCCTTGGGCACGTAGATGAACGATCCGCCGGACCAGACCGCCGTGTTCAGCGCGGCGAACTTGTTGTCGCCGACCGGGATGACGGAGCCGAAGTACTCCTGGAAGAGCTCCGGGTGCTCCCTCAGGCCGGTGTCGGTGTCGAGGAAGATGACGCCCTGCTCCTCCAGGTCCTCGCGGATCTGGTGGTAGACGACCTCCGACTCGTACTGCGCGGCGACGCCGGCGACCAGGCGCTGCTTCTCCGCCTCGGGGATGCCGAGCTTGTCGTAGGTGTTCTTGATGTCCGCGGGCAGCTCGTCCCAGCTGGTCGCCTGCTTCTCGGTGGAGCGGACGAAGTACTTGATGTTGTCGAAGTCGATCCCGGACAGGTCGGCGCCCCACGACGGCATCGGCTTGCGGTCGAAGAGCTTCAGGCCCTTGAGCCGCAGGTCCAGCATCCACTCCGGCTCGTTCTTCAGCGTCGAGATGCCCCGCACCACCTCGGTGCTGAGGCCGCGCTTCGCGACGGAACCGGCAGCGTCACTGTCGGACCAGCCGAACTTGTACGTGCCGAGCCCTTCGAGCTCAGGGTGAGCGGTTTGCGTCATCGTGCAGTCCTCGCAGATTCGCTGTCGGATACAGGGGAAACCGGCTGGGGGCCGGGAATGTGCGTCGTGCAGACACCGTCGCCGTGGGCGATGGTGGCCAGTCTCTGGACGTGCTTGCCGAGCAACCGCGAGAACACCTCGGTCTCGGCCTCGCACAACTGGGGGAACTGCTCGGCCACGTGCGCGACCGGACAGTGGTGCTGGCACAACTGCTCGCCGGCACCGGCTTGCAGGGTAGAGGCGGCGTAACCGTCCGCGGTCAGCGCCTGGGCGAGCACCTCCGCCTCCTTGCCCTCGGGCGCCAGGTCCAGCAGCGCCCGGTACCGCTTCTCCAGCTCGCCCACCCGTTGCCGGGCGAACGCCACGACGGCGTCGTCGCCGCCGGCCTCCGCGATGAAGCGCAGTGCCGTGGCGGCCAGGTCGTCGTAAGCCTGGTGGAACGCGTGCCGGCCGGTGTCGGTCAGCACGAAGACCTTGGCGGGACGCCCACGGCCGCGGGGGCCGTAGACGCGCTCCTCGCGGCTCTCGACCAGGCCCTCTTCGAGCAGGTGGTCGAGGTGCCGGCGGACCGCCGCCGGCGTGAGCTCGAGCCGCTCGGCCAGCACCGCGGCGCTGGACGGCCCGTTGGTCAGGATCGAGCGGGCGACCCGGTCCCGGGTGGACTCGTCCCGCGCGACAGCGGTGCCCGAAGGCACAGGGCTGCTCTGCGCAGGAGTTTTCACAACATCAGTGTCACCTAATTCCCCGGACCCTTCAAATAAGGCTCCCCTAACCGCTTCGCGGCCCCCCGCCTGAGTCCAGGGGCGACCGTGAGGAGCGTCACGCCGGGGCGTTTCCTACACTCTGTACGTGCCAGTCGCGGTGGAGATCGACAACCTCGTTGTCCGGTACGGCGAGAAGACCGCGGTCGACGGCCTCACTCTCACCGTAACCGGCGGAACAGTGACGTCCGTGCTCGGCCCCAACGGGGCAGGCAAGACCACCACGGTGGAGACCTGCGAGGGGTTCCGGCGGCCCGACTCGGGCCAGGTCCGGGTGCTCGGGCTGGACCCGATCGCGGACCACGACGCGCTGATGCCCCGGATCGGGGTGATGCTGCAGGAAGGCGGCGCCTGGTCCGGCGTCCGCGCCCTGGAGATGCTCCGCTACGTCGCCTCGCTCCACTCGCACCCGCTGGAACTAGCTCCCCTGGTCGAGCGGCTCGACCTCGGCACCTGCGGACGGACGCCGTACCGCAGGCTGTCGGGTGGGCAGAAGCAGCGGCTGTCGCTGGCGCTGGCGATCGTCGGCCGTCCGGAGGTCGCGTTCCTGGACGAGCCCACCACCGGGCTGGACCCGCACGGCCGCCGGGAGATCTGGCAGTTGATCCGCGATCTGCGCGACGACGGGGTCACCGTGGTGCTCACCACCCACGCGATGGACGAGGCCGAGCAGTTGTCGGACCAGGTGCACGTGGTGTCCGCCGGCAAGGTGATCGCCTCCGGCAGCCCCGACGTACTGACCGAGCACGGCGCCAAGTCGCTCGAGGACGTCTACCTGGCGCTGACCGCGCCGCCCGCCCGGGAGAAGAGATGAGTACTACGTACGCCCCGCGGCCGGGCTCGGCTCCTTGGCCGCGGAAGGTGCTCTCCCACGCGGTGATGGAGTTCCGGCTGCTCCTCCGCAACGGGGAGCAGTTGCTGCTCGCACTGGTGATCCCCCTGGGCCTGCTGTTCCTTCTCGGCGGCACGGGTTTGGGTGATCGGCTCCCGCTCGGCGACGGGCCTGCCGTGGACCTGGCGGTCCCCCGCGTGCTCGCGCTGGCCGTGTTGTCGAGCTCGTTCACCTCGCTGGCGATCGCTACCGGCTTCGAGCGGCGGTACGGCGTGATCAAGCGACTGGGCGCCTCTCCCCTGTCCCGCACCGGCTTGCTCGCCGGGAAGATCGGCTCGGTGCTCGCGATCCAGCTCATCCAGCTGGCCGTGCTGATCGGCGCCGGGTTCGCCCTCGGCTGGAATCCGGTCGGTGGGGCTGCCGCTGTCTTCGGCGTGATCCTGATGGTGCTGTGCGGCACCGCCGCCTTCGCCTCGCTCGGCCTGCTGATGGCCGGAGTACTACGGGCCGAGGCGACCCTGGCCGCGGCCAACCTGCTTTACCTGCTGCTCCTGGTGGGCGGAGCGGTCTTGACGCCGGTCGAGGAATATCCCGAGGGCATGCAGGGCGTAGTACGGCTGCTGCCGAGTGCCGCGCTGGCCAACGGGCTGGCGAACTCGACCCTGGAAGGGGTCGTGCCATGGGCCGCCGCTTTGTCCCTCACGCTCTGGGCGGGGGTCCTGGGATACCTGGTGTCCCGGACCTTCCGCTGGGACTGAGCAGACCCTTCTCTAGAGTGTGCCGGTGACCTTGGAGAGCCCGACCCGCGAGACCGAGCCCGTCACTGGATTCTGGCGACTGGTTCCAGAGCCGAGCCTGGACGTCGTCCGCCGCTGGGGCTGGGCCTCGGTGGTGGCGAACATCGGCATCGTGGTGACCGGCGGTCTGGTCCGGCTGACCGGCTCGGGGCTGGGCTGCCCGACCTGGCCGCAGTGCACCGACTCCTCCTACGTGCCGCACAGCGCGCTCGGCATCCACGGGGCGATCGAGTTCGGCAACCGGCTGCTCGGCTTCGTGGTCGCGGTGATCGCGATCATCACCTGGCTGGTGGTGATGCGGTACCGGCCGAAGCGGACCGACCTGCGTCGGCTGGCGACCGCCGCCGCGCTGGGTATCCCGCTGCAGGCGGTGATCGGCGGGATCAGCGTGCTCACCGGGCTGAACCCATGGATCGTCTCCGCGCATTTCCTGGTGTCACCGATCATCATCACGCTGAACGTGTCGATGATGCGCCGGTCGCGGACGAGCCCGTACCCGCACACTCCTCCGGTGGTCCGGGCGCTGGCGACCGCCGCCGTGGTCGCGGTCTGGCTGACTGTTGCCCTCGGCACGCTGGTCACCGGCTCCGGTCCGCACTCAGGCGATCCGGAGACCGGGCGGAACGGGCTGAACGAGACGGTGATCAGCCAGTTGCACGCGGACATCGTGTTCGGCCTGCTGGGCATCACCATCGCGCTGGTGATCGCCACCCGGGTCACCGCGACCTCCCGCACCTTGCGGAAGCTCGCCGCCTGGCTGCTGGCGATGGAGTTGCTGCAGGGCGCGGTGGGCTTAACGCAGTACTTCACGGGGCTGCCCTGGGTGCTGGTGCTCATCCACATGTTCTTCGCCGCGGTGCTGATCGCCCTGGTCACCGCCGTGTACGGCGAACGCGGCACGCCGGCCACCTGAAAGACCCGGAGCGCCCGGCCCGGTGAGAAAGCCGGACGCTCCGGGTGGTCTCAGTGCTTCACCTTGTAGATGGCGCCTGGACCGAAGAGCGGCGAGGAGACGTAGATGTCACCCGACCTGCTGATCGCTGTCCCGCCGGGCAGGAGCAGCATGTTCTTGGCCAGTTCCTTCTTGTAGCCGGCCTTGTGGTGCTTGCCCGGGTACTGCAGGTACAGCGAGCCGAGCACCGGAGTCCCACCACCCAGCTCGAACTTGAGCCAGCTGATCTTCGCCAGCTCGACGACCGCCAGCGTGCCGCGCGGTCCACCGGCCAGGTCGACGATCGAGGTGTACCCGTCGGCGTACCGCTGGCACTTGCCCTTGTACGGCTTGGCGGGGTCGCACACAGCGCCGTACGAGCCGGGCTTGATCCGCCAGATCTGGGACGTGCCGGGCGTCGCCGGGAAGCCCCGTAGCTCGCCGACGTACCAGTAGCCGTCCGAGCCGACCGTGACGGACGTCGCGACCGCCTCGCTCGGGATCGAGCTACCGGCCGGCGGGGAGCCGGGCGGCAAGCCGGTCGGGACCTTGACCGTCCGCGGCTTCAACCGCGCCACCGTCTTGATGTGACCGTTCGGCCAGACCCTGAGCAGGTCGTTGTTCGCGGCATCGCTCACCAGAATCGTGCCGTCCCGCAGCGCCGCGACGCCGAACGGATTCGACTCGGTCGGGCTGTCGGCCAGGTTGTACGGATCCGGATCAGTCAGCTGGTACTTGCCGATGTCCGCGACCTTCACCGGCGACTTGCCCGGCCGCAGCCGGTAGAGCGTCGCGCCGCCTGGCGGGAGCGGCTGACCTGGTTCACCTCCCGCACCGGTCAGTGCGTACGTCGTACCCCACTTGTTGGTGTCGATGGCCGGTGCGAAGCCGCCCGGCACCTGCCCGAGCTTGCGGATCCGCTTGCCGTTCGCCCAGGCCTCGTACACGGAGCCGTCCCCGACGCTGTAGACGATCTTCCCGCCGTACGTCGCGACGCCGCGCGGCGAGACCAGGTTGGTGACGACAGGTTTCAGGCTGCTGCCGTGCTTGCCGGTCGCCTCCGCCGGACCGGTGACCACCAGAACCGAACCGATCAACGCAACCGCCGACAACGCGGCCAGACGTGCTGTTCTTACCCCCACTATTACCCCCTCGTTCCCCGTCCCCCCAGGGTGGAGCCGTCCCCCACGGACACCTCATCGCAACACTCTGAGTCGCTGAGGTCAACGGGAGGACTCCCCGCCACCACCCGTGTACCGACGGCGAAATCCTTGTACCGCAACGGTTTGTGCGGTCTCACGCACCCTCAGTGCTGGCGGGCTTCGATGCGTTGGGCAACGAACCGTCGCCGTTCAGGCGTCGGAGGCAACCAAAATCGTGCCCGATCAGGCAACGGATCCGGGAGCGGGTCAGCGCAGCAGCGGGTCGATCGCCGCGGCGATGAAGAGCAGCGCCAGGTAGATGTTGGAGAAGTGGAACAGGCGCATCGGGCGCAGGGCCGCGCCCTCGGCGCCGGTGTTCGCCCGGGCCAGCAGGGCGAAGGCCTCGCGGAGGAAGACGACGCCCAGGATCACGGCCGCCAGCGGGTAGACCCAGCCGGTGCCGCCGACCGGCCAGAGGGCGATCGAGGTGATCACCATGACGATGCTGTAGGCCAGGATCTGCCGGGCCGTGGCGACCGGGGTGGCGACCACGGGGAGCATCGGCACGTCCACCGAGGCGTAGTCCTCGCGGTACCGCATCGCCAGCGCCCAGGTGTGCGGCGGCGTCCAGAAGAACACCACGCCGAAGAGCACCAGCGGGGTCCAGGCCAGCTCGCCCGTCACCGAGGTCCAGCCGATCAGGGTCGGGAAGCAGCCGGCGATCCCGCCCCAGACGATGTTCTGCACGGTCCGGCGCTTCAGCACCATGGTGTAGCCGAAGACGTAGAACGCGTTCGCGGCCAGCGCCAGGAACGACGACAGCCAGTTGACCAGCAGGCCGAGCTCGAGCGTGGCCAGCACGCCGAGCGCGATGCCGAAGATCGTCGCCGAGCGCGGGCTGACCGCGTGCCGGGGCAGCGGGCGGCGCCGGGTCCGGCGCATCTGCTCGTCGATGTCACGGTCGAGCACGCAGTTGATCGTGTTCGCGCTGCCGGCGGCGAGGATCCCGCCGACCAGGGTCGCCGCGACCACGCCGAGCCCGGGCACGCCGCCCGCGGCCAGGAACATCACCGGCACGGTGGTGATCAGCAGGAGCTCGATGATGCGCGGCTTGGTCAGACCGACGTACGCCTTGATCACGTCGCGCACCGACGGACCGGTCACCTCGAGGGATGGGTCTGCCGGGAGCGGCGCCGGGTACGACGTCGTCGCGGCTGGACGCGGATCGACGGCCGTCACGAACACCTCGAACTGAGTGGGTTGACGCCGGGGACCGGCGCTGACGGTTCGACAGTCTACGACGCCCCGTAGGAGCCCCACGCACCCACCCGTACCGGGGTGTCGGGCCGGTCCGACGGACAACCGTGCGGCCCTGGTAACGCGACCGTCGAACAGCGGTAATCCGGGCATGGGACAAGAGGCATGGACACCGACCGGAGGGGCACCGATGTGATGTGCGGGACGCCCGGGCCGAGCCGGGAACAAGAGCGGGCCCCGCCGGGTTTGCGAGGTATGGAAGGCAGAGAGCGACCGGGCGAGTAGGCTCGCTCACGGTGACGCGCGGGGGCGCGATCGGCGTGGGACCAGCTGGTCCGGCCGGCCCCTCGGACGCCATCCAGGACGTGTTCGAAGCCATCGAGAGGAGCGCCGCCGGCGTGACGGAGAAGACCAGCCCCAAGCTTGACTGGACCGAGATCGACAAGCGTGCGGTCGACACCGTGCGGGTCCTCGCGATGGACGCGGTGGAGAAGGTCGGGAACGGCCACCCCGGTACCGCGATGAGCCTGGCCCCGGCGGCCTACCTACTGTTCCAGAAGGTGATGCGGCACAACCCCGCGGACCCGAGCTGGGCCGGTCGCGACCGGTTCGTGCTGTCCGCGGGCCATTCCAGCCTCACCTTGTACATCCAGCTCTACCTGGCCGGCTTCGGCCTCGAGCTGGACGACCTGAAGTCCCTGCGCGTCTGGGGCAGCCTGACCCCGGGTCACCCGGAGCACGGCCACACCAAGGGCGTCGAGACGACCACCGGTCCGCTCGGCCAGGGCGTCGGCAACGCGGTCGGGATGGCGATGGCGGCCCGCCGCGAGCGTGGCCTGTTCGACCCGGAGACGCCGAAGGGCGAGAGCCTGTTCGACCACCAGATCTACGTGATCGCCTCGGACGGCGACCTGGAGGAGGGCATCTCCTCCGAGGCCTCCTCGCTGGCCGGCCACCAGAAGCTCGGCAACCTCACGGTGATCTACGACGCCAACAAGATCTCGATCGAGGACGACACGGACATCGCGTTCTCCGAGGACGTGGCGGCCCGCTACGCGGCGTACGGCTGGCACGTCCAGGACGTCGACTGGACCAACGGCGGCACCGGGTACGAGGAGAACGTCGAGGCCCTGTACGACGCGATCCGCGCGGCCGAGGCGGTCACCGACAAGCCGAGCTTCATCCGGCTGCACACGATCATCGGCTGGCCAGCCCCGAACAAGCAGAACACCGGCAAGATCCACGGCTCCGCGCTCGGCGCCGAGGAGGTGGCCGCGACCAAGAAGGTGCTCGGCTGGGACCCGGAGCAGACCTTCCAGGTCGCCGACGACGTGCTCGCGCACAGTCGCCAGGCGCTGGAGCGCGGCAAGGTGCTCGAGGACGAGTGGAACACCGGATTCGACGCCTGGAAGGCCGCATCGCCCGAGCGGGCCGCGCTGTTCGCGCGGCTGGCGAAGCGTGACCTGCCGGCCGGCTGGAAGGACGCGCTGCCGAGCTGGGACGCGGACGCCAAGGGCGTCGCGACCCGGGCCGCCTCCGGTGAGGTCCTGTCGAAGCTGGCGCCCGAGATGCCCGAGCTCTGGGGCGGCTCGGCCGACCTCGCCGGCTCGAACAACACCACCCCGAAGGGCCAGCCGTCCTTCATCCCCGCCGAGTTCTCCACCAAGGAGTTCCAGGGCGATGAGTACGGCCGGGTGCTGCACTTCGGCATCCGCGAGCACGCGATGGGCTCGATCCTGAACGGCATCGCGCTGCACGGCGGCACCCGTCCGTACGGCGGCACGTTCCTGGTCTTCAGCGACTACATGCGCCCGGCGGTCCGGCTGGCCGCGCTGATGAAGCTGCCGGTGACCTACGTCTGGACGCACGACTCGATCGGCCTCGGCGAGGACGGCCCGACCCACCAGCCGGTGGAGCACCTGGCCGCGCTGCGGGCGATCCCGGGCCTCGACGTGGTCCGCCCGGGTGACGCCAACGAGACCGCGGCCGCCTGGGCCGTGATCCTCCAGCACAAGGACCGCCCGGCCGGCCTGGCCCTGACCCGGCAGAACGTGCCGACCTTCCCGCGCGGTACCGACGGCTTCGCCACCACGGAGAACGTGGCCAAGGGCGGGTACACCCTGCTCGACACCGAGGGCACCCCGGACGTCGTCCTGATCGCCACCGGCTCCGAGCTCCAGCTCGCCGTCGAGGCCCGCAACACGCTGGCCGAGCAGGGCATCAAGGCCCGGGTCGTGTCGATGGTGTCGCGCGAGTGGTTCGACGAGCAGGACGACGCGTACCGCGACTCGGTGATCCCGCCGCAGGTCCGGGCCCGGGTCTCGGTCGAGGCCGGTATCGCCCTGACCTGGCGCGAGATCGTCGGTGACGCCGGCCGCAGCGTCAGCCTGGAGCACTACGGCGCTTCGGCCGACTACCAGCGGCTGTACACGGAGTTCGGCATCACCGCCGAGGCCGTCGTCCAGGCCGCCAAGGACAGCATCGCCGCGGCCGCCGAGCTCGGTGGCTCCGGAGTACCGGCCGGCCGACGGCCCGCCGGTCCGCTGGGTCCCGGTGACGACCCGGCGGTGAGCGCCGACCCGGATGCCGACGCCACCAACGAACGCAACTGAACCAACCCACAACAGAACATTTCGGAGGCTTCGGACATGAACGATCGCTTGAAAGCACTCGCCGACGCCGGCGTGTCCATCTGGCTCGACGACCTCTCCAGGCAGCGCCTGGTCAGTGGCAGCCTGGCCGCGCTGATCCAGGACCAGCACGTCAGCGGGGTGACCACGAACCCGACGATCTTCGCGAAGGCGATCTCCGACGCGGACGCGTACGCCGAGCAGGTCAGCCGGCTGGGCCGCGAGGGTGTCTCGACCGACCAGGCGATCCGGGTGATCACCACCGACGACGTGCGTGACGCCGCCGATCTGTTCAAGCCGGTGTACGACGACACCGACGGCGTGGACGGCCGGGTCTCGATCGAGGTCGAGCCCGGCCTGGCCCGCGACACCGACCGGACGGTCGCCCAGGCCAAAGAGCTGTGGAAGACCGTCGGCCGGGAGAACGTCTTCGTCAAGATCCCGGCCACCAAGGAGGGGCTGCCGGCCATCACCGCCACCCTGGCCGCCGGCGTCAGCGTGAACGTCACGCTGATCTTCTCGCTGGAGCGCTACAAGGCCGTCGCCGCCGCCTTCCTGGCCGGCCTGGAGAAGGCGATCGAGAACGGTCACGACGTGACGAAGCTGGCCAGCGTGGCCTCCTTCTTCGTCAGCCGGTTCGACACCGAGATCGACAAGCGGCTGGACGCCATCGGCACCGACGAGGCGAAGGCGCTGAAGGGCAAGGCCGCGATCGCCAACGCGCGGCTGGCCTTCGAGGCCTACGAGGAGATCTTCGCCTCCGACCGCTGGCGCGAGCTCGAGATCGCCGGCGCCAAGCCGCAGCGCCCGCTGTGGGCCTCCACCGGGGTCAAGGACCCGGCGTACAAGGACACCATGTACGTCGAGGAGCTGGTCACCTCGGGTGTGGTCAACACGATGCCGCAGGCAACCATCGCCGCGGTCGCCGACCACGGCGACGTCAGCGGCGACGCGGTCCGCGACCGCTACGACGAGTCCCGCAAGGTGATCGAGGACCTGGAGAAGCTGGGCATCTCCTACGACGCGGTCGTGCAGATCCTCGAGGACGAGGGCGTCGCGAAGTTCGACGCGTCCTGGTCGGAGCTGCAGAACACCGTGACCGCGGCGCTGAAGCAGGGGTCGGCCAAGTGACCGCTCCCGCTGTCCGTACCGAGAACGGCGACTGGGCCGCGACGATCGACCGGCTGGTGTCGGAGAAGATCGCGTCCCGGATCGCCGCCAAGGACGCCGCCATCTGGGGTCCGGAGGCCGAGCCGGAGTCGTCGATCCGGCTGAACTGGGTCGACCTGCACGAGACCTCGCGGCCGCTGCTGGCCGAGATCGAGGCGCTGCAGGCCGACCTCCGGTCCGAGGGTCTGGACCGGATCGTGCTCTGCGGCATGGGTGGCTCGTCCCTCGCCCCCGAGGTGATCACCCGCACGGCGGGCGTCGACCTGGTGGTGCTGGACTCCACCAACCCGAGCGTCATCGCCCGGGCCCTGGCCGGCGACCTGCAGCGCACCGTGGTCGTCGTCTCCAGCAAGTCCGGCGGCACGGTCGAGACCGACAGCCAGCGCCGGGTCTTCGTCAAGGCGTTCACCGACGCCGGGATCGACGCCTCCTCGCGGATCGTCGTCGTCACCGACCCCGGCTCGCCCTTCCAGAAGCTCTCCGAGGACGAGGGCTACCGGAAGACCTTCCTGGCCGACCCGAACGTCGGTGGCCGCTACAGCGCGCTGACCGCCTTCGGCCTCGTCCCCTCGGCACTCGCCGGAGCCGACGTCGCCGAACTGCTCGACCAGGCCGCCGAGGCCGCGCCGTTGCTCCAGGCCGACTCCGCGGACAACCCGGCGCTTGTGCTGGGCGCAGTACTGGCTGCCAGTGAGGGCCGGGACAAGGCGATCCTGGCGGCGCACGGCTCGGACATCGTCGGGTTCCCCGACTGGGCCGAGCAGCTGATCGCGGAGAGCACCGGCAAGAACGGAACCGGTGTGCTGCCGGTGGCGGTGAAGGGATTGCACGCCCCCGAGCTGCACAAGAGCCTGCCGGACATCGTGCACGCACTGCTCGCGGACAAGGCCACGAACAACGAAGTTCCGACCGGTCTGACCTCCGGGTCGCTCGGCGGCCAGTTACTGCTGTGGGAGACGGCCACAGCAGTCGCGGGCTACCTGCTGGGGATCAACCCGTTCGACCAGCCCGATGTGGAGAGCGCCAAGAAGGCCGCGCGCGGTCTGTTGGACGCGCAGCCCGAGCCGGAGCCGGCGGCCTTCACCGACGGTGCCGTCGAGGTCCGCGCGACCGAGGGCCTGCTCGATGGCGTCGACTCGGTTCAGGGCGCGCTCGACTCGCTGCTGAGCCAGCTTGCCGACGACGGCTACGTCGCTGTGATGGCGTACCTGGACTCCGAGCGCGACGAGAACCTGGTCGCGATCCGGCCGGCCCTGGCCCAGCGGACCGACCGGCCGGTGACCTTCGGCTGGGGCCCGCGTTTCCTGCACTCCACCGGCCAGTACCACAAGGGCGGCCACCCGCAGGGCGTCTTCCTGCAGGTCACCAGCGCCGAGACGGGCGACGTCGAGATCCCGGACCGGCCGTTCACCTTCGGCACGCTGATCTCGGCCCAGGCCGCCGGTGACGCGAACGTGCTGGCCGAGCGCGGCCGGCCGGTACTGCGGCTGCACCTCACCGACGCCGAGGCCGGTGTAGAGCAGCTCATCGCGCTGCTCGGCGCCCACGACAAGTCGGAGGACGGCGGCACATGACCGCGGAATACGCTGACCCGCCGACCGGTCCGGTGAACCCGCTACGGGATCCGCAGGACCGGCGGCTGCCGCGGATCGCCGGGCCCTGCAGCCTGGTGATCTTCGGAGTCACCGGCGACCTGGCCCGCAAGAAGCTGATGCCGGCCGTGTACGACCTGGCGAACCGGGGCCTGTTGCCGCCCGGGTTCGCCCTGGTCGGGTTCGCCCGGCGGGATTTCACCAACCAGGACTTCGCCCAGATCGTGCACGACTCGGTCAAGGAGCACGCGCGGACGCCGTTCCGCGAGGAGGTCTGGCAGCAACTGGCGGAGGGCTTCCGGTTCGTTCCCGGCGATCTCACCGACGACGAGGCGTTCAAGCGGCTCCGGGAGACCGTGGACGAGCTTGACGTCAACCGCGGTACGGGCGGCAACCACGCGTTCTACCTGTCGATCCCGCCAGGGCTGTTCCCCCAGGTGGTGGAACAGCTGAACGAGCACGGCCTGACCGACGAGGTCCCGGGCTCGTGGCGCCGGGTGGTGATCGAGAAGCCGTTCGGGCACGACCTGAAGAGCGCTCGTGAGCTCAACCAGGTGGTCGAGTCGGTCTTCCCGCCCGAGGCGGTCTTCCGGATCGACCACTACCTGGGCAAGGAGACCGTCCAGAACATGCTGGCGGTCCGGTTCGCCAACTCGATGTTCGAGCCGGTCTGGAACAGCAACTACGTCGACCACGTGCAGATCACGATGGCCGAGGACATCGGCATCGGCGGTCGCGCCGGGTACTACGACGGCATCGGCGCCGCCCGCGACGTCATCCAGAACCACCTGCTCCAACTGCTCGCGCTGACCGCGATGGAGGAGCCGGTGAGCTTCGACGCCTGGTCGCTGCGCCAGGAGAAGAAGAAGGTGCTGGCGGCCGTCAAGCTGCCGGAGCGCCTCGACCTGCACACGGCTCGCGGCCAGTACGCCGCCGGCTGGGCGGGCGGCACGAAGGTCAAGGGCTATCTGCAGGAGGACGGCATCCCCGCGTCGTCGGCGACCGAGACGTTCGCCGCCCTGCGCGTGGACGTGGACACCCGCCGCTGGGCCGGCGTCCCGTTCTACCTGCGGACCGGCAAGCGGCTCGGCCGTCGCGTCACCGAGGTGGCTGTGATGTTCAAGCGCGCGCCGCACCTGCCGTTCACCAAGACGGAGACCGAAGAGCTCGGTCAGAACGCCCTGGTGATGCGGATCCAGCCGGATGAGGGCGTCACCATGCGCTTCGGCGCGAAGGTGCCCGGCACGATGATGGAGATCCGCGACGTGAACATGGACTTCGCCTACGGCGGGTCGTTCACGGAGTCCTCCCCCGAGGCGTACGAGCGGCTGATCCTGGACGTGCTGCTCGGCGATCCGCCGCTCTTCCCGCAGCACACCGAGGTGGAGCTGAGCTGGAAGATCCTCGACCCGGTGATCGAGTACTGGGCCGAGCACGGCAAGCCGGAGCAGTACGGGTCCGGTGGCTGGGGTCCTGCCTCCGCCCACGAGATGCTCGCCCGCGACGGACGCGCCTGGAGGCGGCCATGATCATCGACCTCACCAGCACCACGTCGAGCGAGATCGCCTCGGCGTTGCTGAAGGCCCGCCGCAACGCCGGCTCCCCGGCGATGGGAATGGTCGGCACGGTCGTGGTGGTCGTCGACGAGTCGTCCCACCACGATGCGATGAAGGCCGCGAACGAGGCCGGCCGGGAGCACCCGTCCCGGGTGCTCGTGGCGATCCTGCGGCCCGGCCGCGGCACCGGTGGCCTCGACGCGGAGGTCCGCGTCGGCGAAGGGATTCCCGGCGAGGCGGTGCTGCTCCGCCTGCACGGCGAGCTCGCGAAGGTGCCGGAGTCTGTCATCACGCCACTACTGCTGCCGGACTCCCCCGTGATCGTCTGGTGGCCGGGTGGCGGACCGAAAGTGCCCCACGAGGATCCACTGGGTCAGCTCGGCCGCCGCCGCGTCACGGACGCCGCCGAGACCCGCCGCGCCCGCGAGGCCTTCATCGCGCGGGCCGAGGGCTACATGCCCGGCGACACCGACTTCGCCTGGACCCGGCTGACGCCGTGGCGAGCCCTGATGGCCGCCGCCCTGGACCAGTACCCGATGAAGGTCACCGGTGCCGAGGTCGTCTCCGCCCGGGGCAACGCGAGTGCGGATCTGATGGCCGCCTGGCTGCAGTGCCGCCTCGGGGTCCCCGTCGAGCAGAAGAACTCCCGTGGCCCGGGCATCACCGCGGTACGGATGTTCACGGCGGCCGGGCCGATCGCGCTGACGCGGCCGGACGGTGCGGTGGCGACGTTCAGCATCCCGGGACAGCCTGATCGGCCGGTGGCGCTGAAGCGGCGGGTGACGTCGGAGTTGCTGAGCGAGGAGCTGCGCCGGCTGGACCCGGACGACGTGTACGCGAAGACGCTCGCTTGCATGGTCGAGCGGGAGAACATGCCTGCCGAGGCCAAGATTGTCAGCCCAGCCGATCGGCGGTCCGCGCAGACCGCTGCCGAGAAGGCAGCAGCCCATACTTCGGGCGTCGCCGGCAAGGCTGCCTCGTCGGATCTCGAGGCGAAGGCTACCGCGAAGAAGACTGCCCGCAAGTCCGTCGCGAAGAAGACTTCCGCGGCGAAGAAGACGGCGGCAGCGCGGAAGACCGCCACGCGGAAGTCGACCACGATCAAGAAGACGGCGGCCAAGAAGACGGCGACCAAGACATCGGCCGCGAAGAAGTCCGGAACGGCCAAGAAGAGCACGAGCAAAAGGGTGGCCGGCCGCTCATGAGTTCACCGTCGATCCTGGTCAACCGCGACGCCGAGGGCCTCGCCCACGCCGTCGCGGCCAGGCTCATCACCCGCCTGGTGGACGTGCAGAGCAGCGGCAAGGTGGCGCAGGTCGTCCTGACGGGCGGCCGCGTCGCCGCGGTGGTCTACCGGGCCGTGGCGGAATCCCCTGCCCGCAGCGCGATCGACTGGCGCCGGGTCGAGTTCTGGTGGGGCGACGAGCGCTTCCTGCCAGAAGGCGACCCGGAGCGCAACGAGACCCAGGCCTGGGACGCGTTGCTCTCGCACGTCGACGTGGACCCCGCACTCGTGCACCCGATGCCGGCTGACACCGGCCAAGGTCCCGAGGCGGCCGCGGATGAATACGCCGCGACCCTCGCCGCGGCAGCCGGACCCGGTGATCGTGACGGCGTGCCCACGTTCGACGTACTGATGCTGGGTGTCGGGCCGGACGGGCATGTCGCCTCGCTGTTCCCCGAGCACCCCACACTGCATGAGGTGGAGCGGTCTTCGGTCGCGGTACACGGAGCGCCGAAGCCACCGCCGACCCGGATCTCGCTCAGCTTCCCAGCACTGAACCGCGCGCACGAGGCGTGGTTCGCGGTCGCCGGCGACGACAAGGCGAAGGCGGTACGGCTCGCCCTGTCCGGCACCGGCCCGCTGCAGATTCCCGCCGCCGGAGTAAAGGGCCTGAACCGCACCCTCTGGCTCCTCGACGAAGCGGCCGCCACCGACATCCCCCACGAGATCCGCGCACCCCGCACCTGATCCTTCTTTGCGTGGGGCCCGGCGTCGCGAGGCGCTTCGGCGGTGGCCGAAGTGTTTCGCTGCCAGGATGACCGTATGACGACCTTCCGCGACCTGCACGACGGATCCTTCGTGATGCCGAACGCCTGGGACGCCGGCAGCGCGATCCTGCTCGCCGACGCCGGATTCCCCGCGATCGCGACCACCAGCGCCGGGATCGCCTTCTCCCTCGGCGCCGGCGACCACACCCTGCCCGACGGAGCGCCATCGGTGTCACGGGAGGTGATGTTCGAGCGGATCCGGCAGATCACGGACGCCAGTTCGGTCCCGGTGAACGGCGATCTCGAGGACGGGTACGGCGAACGTCCGGAGGAGGTGGCCTCGACCATCCGGCTGGCGCTCGACGCCGGGCTCGCGGGCGGCAACATCGAGGACTTCGACGGCCGGGACCTGTACGACGAGGCGCTGTCGGTCGAGCGAGTTGTGGCGGCACGGGAGGCGGGTGGAGCTGACTTCGTGCTCACTGCCCGTACTGACGGGCAACTGCTGAAGCAGCCCACTCCCCTGGCGGACTCGATCCGTCGCGCCAACTTGTTCCGCGAGGCCGGCGCCGATTGCCTCTTCGTCCCCGGCGTCAACGACCTGAGCACGCTGGAGACGCTGGTGAAGGAGATCGACGGGCCGCTGAACGTCGTCGTCGGCCTCGGCAGCTCGACGCTGACCCTGCCGGACGTGTTCGGGATTGGCGTGACCCGGATCAGCCTGGGCGGCAGCATCGCCCGGGCAGCCCTCGGCTTCATCCGCCGCAGCGCCCAGGAGTTGCTGACCCAGGGCACGCTGGGTTTCGCGGCCGACCAGATCCCCCAGGCCGAGCTCAACCAACTGTTCGCGAAGAACGCCTCAGCGACGAAGCACTAGAACGCAGGGCACCGGAACGCAGGGTGCTGGAACGCGGACGCCCGGGTGGTCCTTGCGGACCGGCCCGGGCGTGCGTTCGTCCTGGTGGAACTCAGAAGATCACTTCGCCGCGAGCGCGGCGTGCGCGAAGCTTCTGGAGTGCCTCGTCGAGGATCTCGGCCGCTTCCTGCTCGCTGCGGCGTTCCTTGACGTAGGCGAGATGGGTCTTGTACGGCTCGATCTTCGGCGGCGGCGGAGGGTTGTTGACGTCGGTGCTGGTCGGTAGACCACACCTCGGACAGTCCCACGCCTCCGGGATGGCTGCCTCGACCGCGAACACCGTCGCCGTCTCGTGCCCGTTGGCACAGAAGAACACGATGCGCTGCCGGGGCGCGGTGTCGCCGCGCTCCGCCTCACCCATCGGTCCGGCACCGACCCGGCTGCCACGAATTGCGCTGCCACCACCAGCCACGGGAGCTACTCCCCTCTCAGCCGAGCTTGTACAGCAGGCCGAGCGCGACGATAGCAGCGAACCAGATCAGGCCGACGCCGATCGTGATCCGGTCCAGGTTCCGCTCGGCGACCGAGGACCCGCCCAGGCTGGACGAGACACCGCCACCGAACAGGTCCGAAAGACCGCCACCGCGGCCTTTGTGCAGCAGCACGAGCAGCGTGAGGATCAGGCTGCAGATGATCACGACGATCGAGAAAGCGAGAATCACGAGGAGTAGCCTAACTGAAGGTCCAGGTAACGGCAGATACCGGCGAACTCGTCCACCTGCAGGCTAGCTCCGCCCACCAGGCAGCCGTCGACATCCGGCTGGGCCATGATGCCACCTGCGCTGCTCATCTTCACCGACCCCCCGTAAAGAATGCGTACCGAGTCGGCCACCGCGGGTGAGATCTCCTCCAGCCGGCCCCGGATCGCGGCACAGACCTCCTGCGCGTCCTCGGGGGTCGCCACCTCGCCGGTGCCGATCGCCCAGACCGGTTCGTACGCGATGACGATCTTGCGGACGTCGTCCGGCTTCAGCCCGGCCAGCGCACCGTCGACCTGGCCCAGGCAGTGCTCGACGTGCCCGTCGGCCTTGCGGACCTCGAGGCCCTCGCCGACACAGACGATCGGGACCAGCCCGGCCGCGAGCGCCTTGGTGGCCTTCGCGTTCACCAGGGCGTCGTCCTCGTGGTGGTACTGGCGGCGCTCGGAGTGCCCGGCCAGCACGTAGGTGCAGCCGAGCTTGGTGAGCATGGCCGCCGAGATGTCCCCGGTGTAGGCGCCCGCGTCGTGCTGCGACACGTCCTGCGCGCCGTACACGATTTTCATCCGGTCACCGTCGACGAGCGTCTGCACGCTGCGGATGTCGGTGAACGGCGGCAGCACCGCGACCTCGACCCGCTCGAAGTCGTGCTTCTTGTCCTGCAGCGTCCAGCTCAGCTTCTGCAGCAGGTGCACGGCTTCCACGTGGTTGACGTTCATCTTCCAGTTGCCCGCCATCAACGGCGTACGGGCAGCCGAAACTTCAGAGCCAGCCATTCCTTGTTACTCCTCTTCCAGAACAGCGAGTCCGGGCAGTTCCTTGCCCTCGAGGTATTCCAGCGACGCGCCGCCGCCGGTCGAGATGTGCCCGAACTGGTCGTCGGCGAAGCCCAACTGCCGTACTGCGGCGGCGGAGTCGCCACCGCCGACCACACTGAGGCCGTCCACCTCGGTCAACGCCTGCGCGACAGCCTTGGTTCCGCCCGCGAACGCCTCCATCTCGAAGACGCCCATCGGGCCGTTCCAGAACACCGTCTTCGCCGACGAGATCTCGGCGGCAAAGGCCTTGCCGGAGTCCGGGCCGATGTCGAGGCCGAGCTGGTCGGCCGGGATCGCGTCCGCGGCGACGACCGTGGCGGGAGAGTCGGCCTTGAACTCGGGCGCGACCACGATGTCGGTCGGCAGCACGATCTCGACGCCCTTGGCCTTGGCGGTCTCCAGGTAGCCCTTCACCGTGTCGAGCTGGTCCTCCTCGAGCAGGCTCTTGCCGACCTCATGGCCCTGGGCCTTGAGGAAGGTGAAGACCATGCCGCCACCGATCAGCAGCTTGTCCGCCTTGGCGAGCAGGTTGTCGATCACCGCGAGCTTGTCGGACACCTTCGCGCCACCCAGTACGACGACGTACGGGCGGGCCGGGTCCTCGGTCAGCTTCTTCAGCACCTCGACCTCGGCGAGCACCAGGCCGCCGGCCGCGTGCGGAAGCTGCCGGGCGACGTCGTAGACGCTGGCCTGCTTGCGGTGGACTACGCCGAAGCCGTCGCTGACGAACAGGTCGGCCAGACCAGCGAGCTCCTCGGCCAGCGCTGTCCGCTCGGCCTCGTCCTTGCTCTCCTCGCGCGGGTCGTATCGGACGTTCTCCAGCAGCAGCACCTCGCCCTCGTCCAGCTCCTGGACGGCTTCCTGGGCGCTGTCGCCGGTCACGTCGGTGGCGAAGCGCACCCTGATGCCCTCCGGCTCCAGCAGCTCGCCGAGCCGCTTGGCCACCGGGGCGAGAGTGAACTCGGGGTTCGCCTTGCCCTTGGGGCGGCCGAGGTGGGCGGTCACGATCACCTTGGCGCCGGCCTTGGCCAGCTTCACCAGGGTCGGCACGCTGGCCCGGATGCGGCCGTCGTCGCCGATCTTGTCGCCGTCGATCGGCACGTTCAGGTCGGAGCGCACCAGCACCCGCAGGCCGGCCACGTCCCCGAGGTCTTCGATCGTCTTCACAGTTCAGCTTCCTTCAACGCAGTGCTGCTTCGTCGGGGCGCTGACGTCCGAAGAACCGTGCGCTCCAGGCCACAGTTCTTCGGACGCAAGGCGAATGGGGAGACGTCAGAGCGAGGCGCCGACGTGGTTGACCAGGTCGACGAGGCGGTTCGAGTAGCCCCACTCGTTGTCGTACCAGCCGACGACCTTGACCTGGTTGCCGATCACCTTGGTCAGGCCGGAGTCGAAGATGCAGGACGCCGGGTCGGTGACGATGTCGGTCGAGACGATCTCGTCCTCGGTGTAGGTCAGGTAGCCCTTCAGCGCGCCCTCGGCGGCCGCCGCCTTGTAGGCGTCCTTGACCTCGTCGACCGTGACCTCGCGGCCGACGGTGACGGTCAGGTCGGTGGCCGAGCCGGTCGGCACCGGAACGCGCAGCGCGTAGCCGTCCAGCTTGCCCTTCAGCTCCGGCAGCACCAGACCGATCGCCTTCGCGGCACCGGTCGAGGTCGGCACGATGTTCAGCGCGGCGGCGCGGGCGCGGCGCAGGTCCTTGTGCGGGCCGTCCTGCAGGTTCTGGTCCTGGGTGTACGCGTGGATCGTGGTCATCAGACCCCGCTCGATCGTGAACGCGTCGTTCAGGACCTTGGCGAGCGGGGCGATGCAGTTGGTGGTGCAGGACGCGTTCGAGATCACGGTGTGCTTCTCGGCGTCGTACAGCTCGTGGTTCACGCCCATCACCACGGTCAGGTCCTCGTTCTTCGCCGGGGCGGAGATGATGACCTTCTTGGCGCCGTTGTCGGCGTGCGTCTTGGCCTTGGTGGCGTCGGTGAAGAAGCCGGTGGACTCGATCACCACGTCGGCGCCCACATCAGACCACTTCAGGTTCGCGGGGTCGCGCTCGGCGAACGCCTTGAAGGTGTGGCCACCGACGCTGATGTCGGTGTCGGTCGCGGACACGTCGCCGGGGAAACGTCCCAGGATCGAGTCGTACTTCAGCAAGTGGGCCAGGGTCTGGTTGTCGGTCAAGTCGTTGACGGCGACGACCTCGATGTCGGCACCGGCCGCCTGCACGGCGCGGAAGAAGTTACGGCCGATCCGGCCGAAGCCGTTGATACCTACGCGAACGGTCACGGGACTGCGTCTCCTCAGAACTAGCTTTTGAGCACTGCCGCTATGCCCGAAACACTAGCCCAACAGCCCACTCGACCCACTGGTACCGTCCACATCAGACCACCGTGACCCGCGAGTAGCAACTGGACCAGACCACGCACACGGTCGCAACGTCCGAAGGACTATGGGCCATAGGCCTCGGTACTTCGGACGTTGTTCCGCCGGGGTCAGGCCGGGTCGAGCATGTCGGGGGTGAGGTTGGCCTCGGTGTTCGGGATGTTGAGGTCGGCGGCGCGCTTGTCGGCCATCGCCAGCAGGCGGCGGATCCGGCCCGCGACGGCGTCCTTGGTCAGGGCCGGCTCGTGCAGCTGGCCGAGCTCCTCGAGGCTGGCCTGCTTGTGCTCCAGCCGCAGCTTGCCCGCCACCTGCAGGTGGTCCGGGACGTCGTCACCGAGGATCTCCAGGGCCCGCTCGACCCGGGCACCGGCCGCCACCGCCGCGCGGGCGGACCTGCGCAGGTTGGCGTCGTCGAAGTTCGCGAGCCGGTTCGCGGTGGCGCGGACCTCGCGACGCATCCGCCGCTCCTCCCACGCGAGCACGGACTCGTGCGCGCCCAGACGGGTCAGCAGCGCGCCGATCGCGTCGCCGTCGCGGATCACCACTCGGTCCACGTTGCGGACCTCACGGGCCTTGGAGCCGATCCCAAGGCGACGAGCCGCACCCACCAGGGCCAGCGCGGCCTCCGGACCGGGACAGGTCACCTCGAGGGACGAGGAGCGGCCGGGCTCCGTCAGCGAGCCGTGCGCCAGGAAAGCCCCGCGCCAGGCCGCCACGGCGTCGCAGGAGGCACCTGACACGACCGCCGGCGGAAGACCGCGGACCGGGCGGCCACGGTTGTCCACGAGGCCCGTCTGCCGCGCCAGGGCGTCGCCGTCGCGGACGACGCGGACGACGTACTTGGTCTGCTTCCGGATTCCGGACGGGGAGATCACCACGACGTCCGACGGGTGACCGAAGATCTCGGCGATGTCCTTGCGCAACCGGCGGGCGGCGGCGCCGCTGTCGAGCTCGGCCTCCACCACGATCCGGCCGGACACGAGGTGCAGGCCGCCCGCGAAGCGCAGGACGGAGGACACCTCGGCCTTGCGGCAACAGGGTTTCGTGACCTGGATGCTGGTCAGCTCGGACTTCACCTGTGCTGTCATCGCCATGTAGGGAATCCTCCCACTGCTGTCAAAGACCCTCGCGTCACCACCGGTCCAACTACCCACACCCCTACCCCGTTACGGCTGACCTGACGCAGGTGATGGGGTGGCTGCAGAATTCGCGGCAGCAACCTTTCCGGTGGCCGGCGTCGTTCCTTCCCCGACAAACGAGAGGAGCGGCCGATGCGAAGACGGGACGAGGTGGACTTCACCGAGTTCGCGACCGCGGCCGTACGCCGGTTGCGCCGTACGGCGTATCTGATGTGCGGGGACTGGCACCGGGCCGAGGATGCTGCCCAGGACGCACTGGTCCGCGTGTACAAGGCGTGGCACCGGCTGGACCACCGGGCGGGCCTGAACACCTATGCCCACAAGGCCGTCGTGTCGGTCGTGCTCGACCAGGCCAAGCGACCGTGGCGCCGCGAGCACGTCGTCGGCCGGCCGGTCGACCAGCCGGCCGACCAGGCGCTCGCGGACCCGGCCGGAACGATCGATGACCGCCTGCTGGTGATCCAGGCGCTGGCGGAACTACCGCCGCGCCAACGTGCGTGCGTCGTACTGCGGTACTACGCGGACCTCAGCCTCGAGGAGACCGCGAGCGTGCTCGGCATCGGTGTCGGAGCCGTCAAGAGCCAAAGTTCACGCGGCCTCGCCACCCTCCGCGAAGTGCTGGATCGTCCAGAGCTGGAAGAGCCCGTCGACGACCGGGAAGAGGTCTTGTCATGACGACCGAGATCAAGGACCTGCTGGCCGGGGCTGCCGACGACACCGCTCAGCCGCTGCACCACTCCATCGACGACGTCGTACGCCGGGGACGGCGCGGCCTGCGACTGCGTCGAGCAGGCGTGATCGCGGCCGGGGCGATCACCGCCGGGGCCGTCGTCGCCGGCGTCACCACCTGGTCGGATGGGAGCGGCAACCCTCTCAATGGCGTCCAGCCGGCCGGTCCCCCGGCGACCGGGAAGCTCCTACCGCTCCAGCCGCCACCCAGCAGCCTCACCGACGCGCAGATCATCAAGCGGTGCGAGCCGCAGGACAAGCAGTGGCAGCGCGGCAGTCGCAAAGCCGGGGGTGGCACGGGATCGCTCACCGGCTGGAAGATCGCGGTCAACCAGGCGAAGGGCACCTGGTTCCGCGCGATCCTGGTGTCTCCCGACCGCAAGAGCTGGGCGTTCTGCCAGGACAACGCCGGCACCGGCGCTCCTCGCGACAACTACCTGCGCGAAGACCTCAAGTGGCAGCAGGACTTCGTGGTGTGGACCGACCGCGACGGCGCGGAAGGAACCGTGCCGAAGAACGTCGCCGCGGTCGACTTCGAGGTCGACGGCATCGTCAGTCCGGCGACGGTGAAGAACGGCTTCCTGCTCTGGTACGCCGAGCTGACCCCCAACGAGGTGCGGGACAAGCCCATCTGGGCGATCTACTACGACGCGAACGGCCGGGAGCTCGCCCGGTTCGACTCGAACGTCTACAACCCCTGGCAGGGGTACAACGCGGACCGGAAACCTGTTTACCCCGAGTGACTCACTCGAAGATCTCGCGGTAGATCTTCGCGAGTTTGCCGGGGTCGTGGTGCAGGTGGCGCTCCTCGTCGGCGATGTCGGCGATCACCAGGTGCGCGCCGAGCGAGTCCGCAGTACGTTGCAGCGACGCCGGGTCCGGCACGTGCCCCTCATCCGCCAGTACGACGTCGATCCGCAGGTCGGGCGCATGCGCGGCCAGTACTTCGAGGTGCGTCTCCGGCGAGAACCCGGCGGTCTCGCCCTTCTGCTCGCCCAGGTTCAACGTCAGCAGCCGGCGGGCGCTCGTCTCCTGCAGGCCGCGGGACAAGGCCGGGACGAGCAGGTTCGGGATCACCGAGGTGAACCACGATCCCGGACCCACGACGACCCAGTCGGCCTCCGCGATCGCGACCAGCGCCTCGGGGCAGGCCGGCGGGTCGGCCGGGTCGAGCGCGACGTCCACCACGTGTCCCTCGGTGGTCGCCACCTCGGTCTGGCCGCGGATCTCCGTGATCGCCTCGGGATGCGCGGGATCCAGCCCGAGCACGCGCGCGGTGATGTCAAGCGGTACGGCGGACATCGGCAGCACGCGGCCCTGGGCGCCGAGCAGTCTGGCCACCCAGTCGAGTCCGTCGACGGCCTCGCCCAGCAACTCCCACAGGGCCACGATGAGCAGGTTGCCCACCGCGTGGTCGTGCAGGGCGCCGTCGCTGCGGAAGCGATGTTGCAGCACGTCCGCCCAGGTGCGGCCCCACTCGTCGTCGCGGCACAACGCGGCCAGCGCCATCCGGAGGTCCCCCGGTGGCAGCACGCCGAGCTCACTGCGCAACCGGCCGGACGAGCCGCCGTTGTCGGCGACCGTCACGACCGCGGTCAGCTGGTCGGTGACCTGCCGGAGCGCGGACAGGGAGGCGGCGAGGCCGTGCCCGCCACCCAGTGCGACAACGCGGGGGGACCGTGACACTACGCCGTCACTCCCG
The DNA here is from genome assembly GCF_004345365.1 of Kribbella sp. VKM Ac-2568. Lineage (GTDB taxonomy): Bacteria > Actinomycetota > Actinomycetes > Propionibacteriales > Kribbellaceae > Kribbella > Kribbella orskensis. The sequence goes on along the minus strand of NZ_SLVF01000010.1, from coordinate 123,410 downwards.
CCCCAGATCCCTGTGCACGACCAAGGTGGGTGACCCCTTCTCCCGCAGCCTGCGAGCGATCTCCTCGGCCATCGCGACGCTCCGGTGCTTCCCACCGGTGCAGCCGATCGCGACCGTGACGAACCGCTTGCCCTCGTTCAGATAACCGGTCCGCAGGGTGTCCAGCACGTCCACGTAGTTCTGCAGGAACTGCTGGGCCAGCGGATGACCGAGCACGAAGTCTGACACAGGTTTGTCCTGGCCCGTCATCGGGCGCAGATCGGGCTGCCAGTACGGGTTCGGCACGAAGCGCATGTCCGCCACCACGTCGGCGTCCACCGGGATGCCGTACTTGAACCCGAAGGAGACCACGGTCGCGCGCAGCTCGGCGTTCTCCTCCTCGCCGAAGGCGTTCACGATCTTCGCGGCGAGCTGGTGGATGTTCAGGTTGGAGGTGTCGATCACCATGTCCGCGCCGGCCCGGATGTCACCGAGCAGCTCGCGCTCGCGCTGGATCCCGGTCAGCAGCCGGCCCTCACCCTGCAGCGGGTGCGGTCGCCGGACGCTCTCCTGCCGCCGCACGATCACGTCGTCGGAGGCCTCCAGGAACAGCGTGACCGGCCGGTACCCCTTGGTCCGCAGGTCCTGGATCGCCGAGCCGAGCTCGTCGAAGAACATCCCGGTCCGCACGTCCACGACCACCGCCAGCCGGGGCGAAGCGCCGGTCCCGACCACCTGCTCCACGATCGTGGTGAGGAACATCGGCGGCAGGTTGTCCACCACGAACCAGCCGAGGTCCTCCAGCACGTCCGCGACCGAACTCCGTCCCGCGCCGGACATGCCGGACACGATGATGAGGTTGCCGCTCGACTCGTCCATCAGTTCTCAGTTCTCCCCGTTCAGGTCCCCGTCAGGCAGACCGGCAAGCTCCGGCCCGTCGTCGTCCAGTATCTCGCCCGTGGCGGTGTTGACCGACGGTGCCCGGGACGTGTCGGCCTTCGTTGCCGCGGAGTTCACTGCCAGTACGACGGACTCGGCGGTCCGGCGCCCGAAACCGGGCAGCGCGGCGACCTCGTCGACACTCGCCTGGCGCAACTTCTTCAACGAGCCGAAGTGTTTCAGCAGCGTCTTGCGGCGGACCTCGCCGAGCCCGGCGACATCGTCCAGCACGCTCTCGACCATCGACTTGGACCGCCGGTTGCGGTGGTGGGTGATGGCGAACCGGTGCGCCTCGTCGCGAAGCCGCTGCAGCAGGTACAGCCCCTCCGAAGTACGGGAGAAGATGACCGGGTCCTCGTCGTCGGGCAGCCAGACCTCCTCGAGCCGCTTGGCCAGACCGCAGACCGGGATGTCGCCGAGGCCGAGCTCGTCCATCGCCTGGCGGGCCGCCGCGACCTGCGGCGGACCGCCGTCGACGACGACCAGGCCCGGCGTGTAGGCGAACTTCTTCGCCCGGCCGGTCTCCGGATCGACCAGGTACGCCGTCGGGTCCTCCCCCTCCGGGATGTCCGCGCGGTCCTCCAGCAGCCGCTTGAACCGCCGGGTCAGCACCTCGGCGATCGACGCGACGTCGTTCTGGCCCTCGACGCCCTTGATCACGAACCGCCGGTACTCGCTCTTGCGCGGCAGGCCGTCCTCGAACACGACCATCGAGGCGACCACCTCGGTGCCCTGCAGGTTCGAGACGTCGTAACACTCCATCCGCAGCGGCGCCTCCGGCAGATCGAGCGCCGCCTGGATCTCCTCGAGCGCCAGGTTGCGGGTGGTCAGGTCGCTGGCCCGCTTCGTCTTGTGCATGGTCAGCGTCTGCAGCGCGTTGCGCTCGACGGTCGCCATCAGGTCCTTCTTGTCGCCCCGCTGCGGGACCCGGATCGCGACCCGGGAGCCGCGCAGTTCGGAGAGCCACTCGACCAGGGCCTCCTCCCCCTCGGGCACCGTCGGCACCAGGATCTCCCGCGGGATGGCGTCCGAGGTCTCCCCCGCGTACGTCTGCTGGATGAACCGCTCGACCAGGTCGGCCGTCGTCGCGTCACCGTCCGCCTTGTCGGCGATCCAGCCACGCTGACCGCGAATCCGCCCGCCGCGCACGTAGAAGATCTGTACCGCGACCTCCAGCGGGTCCTCCGACAACGCGATCACGTCCGTGTCGGTGCCGTCGCCGAGAACCACCGCGTTCTTCGCCAGCGCCTTGTCCAGCGCGCTGAGGTCGTCGCGGATCTTGGCGGCCTTCTCGTACTCGAGCTCGATCGCTGCCGCCTTCATCTCCCGCTCCAGGCGGCGCACGTACGTCGCGGTCTGGCCGGACAGGAAGGCCGAGAAGTCGTCGACGATCTTGCGGTGTTCCTCCTGGCTGACCTGGCCGGTGCACGGCGCGGCGCACTTGCCGATGTAGCCGAGCAGGCAGGGCCGGCCGATCTGGCGGTGCCGGTTGAAGACGCCCTTGCTGCACGAGCGCATCGGGAACACCCGGAGCAGCAGGTCGACCGTCTCGCGGATCGCCCAGGCGTGGCTGTACGGACCGAAGTACCGGACGCCCTTCTTCTTCTGGCCGCGGCCGACCATCACCCGCGGGTAGTCCTCGTTCAGCGTGATGGCCAGCCACGGGTAGGACTTGTCGTCGCGGTACTTCACGTTGAAGCGCGGGTCGTACTCCTTGATCCAGGAGTACTCCAGTTGCAGAGACTCGACCTCGTTGGCCACCACCGTCCAGTCGACCTTCGCCGCGGTCGTCACCATCGACTGGGTCCGCGGGTGCAGGTTGACCAGGTCCTGGAAGTACGACGACAGCCGGGCGCGCAGATTCTTCGCCTTGCCGACGTAGATCACCCGCCCGGCGGCATCGCTGAAGCGGTACACGCCAGGGGAATCGGGAATCGACCCCGGGGCAGGGCGATAGGAGGAAGGATCAGCCACCGAGCCAGCCTAGTTCGCCCCGCCGACAGCCCCACCGCGGCACCGCCGGACGGCCGTCACCACGGCGCCGGCGCTGTCATGTTTGCGATCGCGCGGAGATCGTGTTGCGGCTTGCGTCATACCGCACGTCTGACCCCCGATTGGGATGGGCGCCGTCCGTAACTTGTAGCTCAGGGTAGATGCGCAGGACCTGAGCGTGAGGCAACGGGCCCGCGCTTGACTCGAGGGAGTTCCGCCCATGTCCCCAGTGACAACACCACGTCGGTTGAGGACCGCGATCGGTGCGACCGCCGCGGCCGCACTCGCCGTCACCGGTCTGGTCGCCACCGCGGCCGGCAGCGACGCCAGCCAGACAGCCCCATCCAGCGACACCGCCACCGTCCGCGGCGCGGACAGCCCGACCGCGATCCCCGGCAGCTACGTGGTCGTCCTGTCCGGCAATCGCTCGCCCGCGGCGACCCGCGCCACCACGCAGAGCCTCGCGACGTCGTACGACGCGAAGGTGCGCAAGCAGTTCAACGCGAGCATCAAGGGATTCTCGGCGAGGATGACGCCCGAGCAGGCCCAGAAGATGGCCGCTGACGAGCGGGTCGCGTTCGTCCAGCAGAACCAGAAATTCGCCGCGAACCAGGACAACCCGCCGTGGGGCCTGGACCGGACCGACCAGCGCGACCTGCCGCTGGACCAGAAGTTCGAGCCCTCGGCAACGGCCGACAACGTCAACGTGTACGTCATCGACACCGGGATCTATGCCGCGCACAACGACTTCGGCGGCCGCGCTTCGGTCGGCACGGACACCGTCGGCGACGGGCAGAACGGCGTCGACTGCATGGGCCACGGCAGCCACGTCGCGGGCACCATCGCGGGCACGGACTTCGGTCTGGCCAAGGGCGCGAAGGTCTTCGGTGTCCGGGTGCTCGACTGCAGCGGTTCGGGGTCGACCGAGAGTGTTGTCGCGGGCATCGAGTGGGTGACGGCCAACGCGAAGAAACCGGCCGTCGCGAACATGAGCCTCGGCGGTGGCGCCGACGAGGCTCTGGACGCCGCGGTGAAGGCCTCCGTCGACTCCGGTGTCACCTACGCGGTTGCTGCCGGCAACGACAGCTCCGACGCCTGCGGTGGTTCGCCGTCGAAGGAGCCCTCCGCGATCACCGTCGGCGCGACCGACGACCAGGACGCCAAGGCGACCTTCTCCGACTGGGGCACCTGCGTCGACTTGTTCGCGCCTGGCGTCGACGTCGAGTCGGTCGACATCACAGCGCCGGACTCGACGGCCAAGATGAGCGGGACGTCGATGGCGACCCCACACGTGGCGGGTGGCATCGCCCTCTACCTGAGCGCGCACCCCGACGCCACCCCGGCGGACGTGGCCACCGCTCTGGTCGGCGCGGCGACTCCGGACAAGGTCGGTGACCCGGGCACCGGCTCGCCGAACAAGCTCCTCTTCGTCGGCGCGGTCGACCCGACCCAGAGCTGATCCAGCGGAGTCCCCCTAGCTGAACGCGAAAGGCCCGGCCACCTGACCGGGCCTTTCGCAGATCCTCGACCGGTCCCCTACAGCCGATCAGAGGACGGTCTGTCAGGCGGACGCGACGATGTTCGAGCCGTCGACCGCCACCGGGACCGCCGCGAGCGGCGCCGGGGCCGGACCGGCGACGACGCTGCCGTCGGTGGCGTTGTACTTGCTGCCGTGGCACGGGCAGTTGATGGTGTTGTTCTCCACCGTCCGGACGATGCAGCCCCCGTGCGTGCAGACCGCTGTGAACCCCTTGTACTGGCCGGCTGTCGGCTGGGTGACCACGATCTTCGCGTCCTGGAAGACCATCCCGCCGCCCACCGGGACGTCCGACACCGGACCGAGCACCGCTCCCCCGCCACCGCTGCTCGGAGTACCGGCCGAGGAAGGCGCCGAAGACGGTGCCGACGTCGGGGCCGAGGTCGGGGCCGAGCTGGAGCCGGTGCTCGACGGCGTACTGCCCGCCTCGTCGCCGCCACCGCACCCGGCGAGGAGCGGCACACTGACGCCGGCGAGACCGGCCACCGCGGCACCCCGGAGCACCGCCCGCCGGTCACGCAGTGTGTCGATCGCCTTGGCGAGTTCGGCCGTTCTTTCGTCGCTCATGAATCTGAACCTCCAAGAGCCTGCTGGGAAAGTAGTTGAACGCTCTGCTTCTTTGCTTTCTACCCGACCTGACCAAACCAGGCCATACCTCGACGAACGAGCGGATCGGCACAACGGTTCATCACGATGCCGAAAATTGCGGAAAGTCAGTGGGTGGCCGCGCTCCACCAGGCGGGCGGCGAACTCGAGGACGGCCCGGCGGGTGGCCGGTTCGAGCTGCTCGGGACGCAGTGGCCAGGCGTGGCCGAGATGCTCGTCGTACGGGAGGACGACGTAGCCGAGACCGCGGTCGGACATCGCCGACTGCAGCCAGCGCACCGGCTCCGGGTCGTTCAGCTGGCCTTCGGCGATGATCACCAGGCCCTTCTGGACCAGCCCTGGTCGAGCCGGTGGGTCAGCTTGCCCTCGCGCGGGAACGCGTCGACAGCCAGCACGATGTCGGTCCGCTGCGAGGCGAGCGCGTCGGCGAGCAGCGCGGTGACGATCGACGTCCCGCTCAGCGGCACCGCGCCGATCACGCCGATCATCCGGCCGATTCCGATCGGGCGGCGGATGATCGCGATGTTCTCCACGTCGCGTTGCATCCGGCCCGAGGCGCCGGCGATGTAGGCCGCCTCCGCGGCGAACCGGCCGATCCGGCGCAGGAAGCCGCCCGGTCCGGTCCTCGTGCTGCAGCCCGACCGAACCAGTTGCCACCGGCAACGGCCCGGCCAGCGGATCCTGGTACGCGTACGCGTGCGCGTCCGGTCCCCCGTCAGGCGCCGGGTTGTCCCACGAGCTCGCCTGCTGCGGCGGCGCGTTCCAACTCCCGTCACCTGCGGGTGGCTGCTCCCACTGCGCGGGCTGCTGCCGCGGCGGGCCTGCTGCGTCGGCGGTTGAGGGTACTGCTGCTGGTACGGCGCCGGTGGCCACCGCCGCGCTCGCGAACAGCTTGGTGACACCCTCGTCGAGGGTGTTCCGCGATCGGGCCGAACCGAACAGCCAGGCTTCCCGCCGACGCCTGCGGCGCACCGCCACCGACTCGATCAGCTGCGTGTCGTACTGGCGCGACACGTACTCCCCTTCATCCGGACCGAACACAATGCGCGCCCAAATCTAGACGGTGAAGGGTTCGCCAGGACTGCACCATCGGCCATAAATGCAACGCCGGCCAGGAGCATGACGCTCCTGGCCGACGGTTGATCCCTGTACTGCTAGCGCGTGAACCTGTACCGCTAGCGCGCCACGCGCTTGGCGGCGGCGGTCTTCTTCGCCGGAGCCTTCTTGGCGGCGGTCTTCGTCGCCACCTTCTTCGCAGCCCCGGTCGCGACCTTCTTCACCGCACCGTTGGCCGCCTTCTTGGCCGCACCGTTGGCCGTCTTCGTGGCAGTGCCGTTCGCGGTCTTCTGGGCGGTCGTCGTGGTGCCGCCGGACTTCGCCGCGGCCGCGAGCTTCTTCGCGCTCGGCTTGGCGGCACGACCGTGCAGGATCTCCGCGAGGAACTCACCCGTGTAGGAATTCGGGTTCGCCGCGACCTCCTCGGGAGTGCCTTCCGCGACGAGCGTTCCACCGCGGCGGCCGCCGTCCGGGCCGAGGTCGACGATCCAGTCCGCGGTCTTGATCACGTCGAGGTTGTGCTCGATGACCAGCACCGAGTTGCCCTTGTCCACCAGGCTGCCGAGCACGCCCAGCAGCTTGCGGATGTCCTCGAAGTGCAGACCGGTGGTCGGCTCGTCCAGCACGTAGACCGTGCGCCCGGTCGACCGCTTCTGCAGCTCCGACGCCAGCTTGACCCGCTGGGCCTCACCGCCGGACAGGGTCGGTGCGGGCTGACCGAGCCGCACATACCCCAGACCGACCTCGTTCAGCGTGGTCAGGTGCCGGGAGATCGCCGGGATCGCCGCGAAGAAGTCGGCGGCCTCCTCGATCGGCATGTCCAGGATGTCCGCGACCGTCTTGCCCTTGTAGTGCACCTCGAGCGTCTCCCGGTTGTACCGGGCGCCGTGGCACACCTCGCAGGGCACGTAGACGTCGGGCAGGAAGTTCATCTCGATCTTCAGCGTGCCGTCACCCGAGCAGGCCTCGCAGCGGCCGCCCTTGACGTTGAACGAGAACCGGCCCTGCTGGTAGCCCCGGACCTTCGCCTCCGGCGTCTCCGCGAACAGCTTGCGGACGTGGTCCCAGACTCCCGTGTACGTCGCCGGGTTCGACCTCGGCGTACGGCCGATCGGTGACTGGTCGACGTGGATCACCTTGTCGACGAGCTCCATCCCCGAGATCTTCGTGTGCCGGCCGGGGATCGTCCGGGCGCCGTAGATCTGCCGCGCGAGCGACGTGTAGAGGATGTCGTTCACGAGCGTCGACTTGCCGGAGCCGGACACACCGGTGACCGCGACGAAGACCCCGAGCGGGATCGTCACGTCGATGTCCTGCAGGTTGTGCTCGCGCGCGCCGTACACGGTGAGCTCGCGGCCCTCCGTCAACGGCCGCCGCACCGGCGGGATCGGGATCTCGCGACGGCCGGAGATGTAGGCACCGGTGATCGAGTCCGGGTGGTTGCGCAGGTCCTCGACCGTGCCGGAGACGACGACCTGGCCGCCGTGCTCGCCGGCACCGGGGCCGATGTCGACCACCCAGTCGGCGTGGTCGATGGTGTCCTCGTCGTGCTCGACCACGATCAGCGTGTTGCCCAGGTCCTTCAGCCGGACCAGCGTGTCGATCAGCCGGCGGTTGTCCCGCTGGTGCAGACCGATCGACGGCTCGTCCAGCACGTAGAGCACGCCCACCAGTCCGGAGCCGATCTGCGTGGCGAGCCGGATCCGCTGCGCCTCACCGCCGGACAGCGAGCCGGCCGGGCGATTCAGCGCCAGGTAGTCCAGGCCCACGTCGAGCAGGAACCGCAGCCGCTCGCCGATCTCCTTGACCACCCGCTCGGCGATCTGCTTCTCCCGCGGGCTCAGCTCCATGTCGGCGAGGAACGCGTGCACCTCGTCGATCGACATCGCGCTGACCTCGGCGATGTTCTTGCCGCCCATCGTGACCGCGAGCGAGATCGGCTTCAGCCTTGCGCCGTTGCAGGCGAGGCACGGAACCTCGCGCATGTAGCCCTCGAAGCGCTCCCGGCTGGTGTCACTGGACGACTCCGCGTGCCGGCGCTCGACGTACGGGATCACACCCTCGAAGGTGGTGTAGTACGAGCGCTCGCGGCCGTAGCGGTTCTGGTACGAGACGTGCACCTGGCGGTCGTGCCCGGTCAGCAGCGACTTCTTCGCCTTGGCCGGGAGCTCGCCGAACGGCGTGCTCGTCTTGATCTTGAGGTCCTTGGCCAGCGCGCCGAGCAACCGCTCGAAGTACTGCGAGACGTTCTGCCCCGACCACGGCTGGATCGCACCCTCGTCGAGGGACTTCGACGGGTCCGGGACCAGCAGCTCCGGGTCCACCTCCATCCGGGTGCCGAGCCCGGAGCACACCGGGCAGGCGCCGTACGGCGAGTTGAACGAGAACGAGCGCGGCTCCAGCTCGTCGATCGCCAGGGGGTGGTCGTTCGGGCAGGAGAGCTTCTCGGAGAACCGGCGCTCGCGGTGCGGGTCGTCCTCCGGCAGGTCCACGAAGTCGAGCGTGACGATGCCACCGGACAGGCTGAGCGCGGTCTCCACCGAGTCGGTCAGCCGCTGCTTCGCGGAACCCTTGACCGCGAGCCGGTCGACCACGACGTCGATGGTGTGCTTCTTCTGCTTGTCCAGCTTCGGCGGCTCGGTCAGCTGGATGGTCTCGCCGTCCACCCGGGCGCGGGAGAAGCCCTGACCGGTCAGCTGCCGGAAGAGGTCGAGGTACTCCCCCTTGCGGCCGCGGATGACCGGAGCGAGCACCTGGAACCGGGTGCCCTCGTCCAGATCGAGGACGCGGTCCACGATCTGCTGCGGGGTCTGCCGGCTGATCGGCTCGCCGCACTCGGGACAGTGCGGCCGGCCCGCGCGGGCGAACAGCAGCCGGAGGTAGTCGTAGACCTCGGTGATCGTGCCGACGGTCGAGCGCGGGTTCTTCGAGGTGGACTTCTGGTCGATCGAGACCGCGGGCGACAGGCCCTCGATGAAGTCGACGTCCGGTTTGTCCATCTGGCCGAGGAACTGGCGCGCGTACGCCGAGAGCGACTCGACGTAGCGCCGCTGGCCCTCGGCGAAGATCGTGTCGAATGCCAGGCTGGACTTGCCGGACCCGGACAGCCCGGTGAAGACGATCATGGCGTCGCGCGGCAGGTCGAGCGAGACGTCCTTCAGGTTGTGCTCACGCGCTCCACGCACGATCAGACGATCAGACACAAGCTCACTCTCAGCCGTTCTCGAGGGTTTCGTGGGACGCTCCGGGTGCCCAGCAGCAGGCTTCCCGACACGCTCCGGGGACATGCCCGATCATGCTAACGAGGCCCTCCGACAAAAACTTCCGCGAAGTCTCCGACGGCCAGGATGCAGCCTCTTCGAAAGCATATTCGATAGTCTTCGACCATGGTCGTACCCCCGCAAACGAGCCGGCTGCTGGCGGAGTTACCGTCCGCTAACCGGAGACTGCTGGCCACCGCCGCCCGGCTGACGGACGCCGACGTACTGCGCCCGTCGCTGCTGCCCCGCTGGACCCTCGGGCACGTGCTCAGCCATGTCGCCCGCAACGCCGACGCCCTGGTGAATCTGTGTGACTGGGCTCTCACCGGCGTGCGCAAGCCGATGTACGTGTCCGTGGAGGCCCGCGAGTCCGACATCGAGGCAGGCGCCGCGCGGCCGATCGCAGTACAGCTCCAGGATATCCAGGCGGCCGAAGCCCGGCTGCTGGAGCGGTTCGAGGATCTCCCGGCGGAGGCCTGGGCCGCGGAGGTCACCTGGCCCAGTGGAACGACCCGTACCGCGGACCAGATCGTGGCCGCTCGCCTCAACGAACTGGAGGTGCACCACGTCGACCTGGGCCTCGGCTACACCTTCGATGACGTACCGGCCGAGTCCCGCGAGGCGCTGCTCACCTACGTGACCACCAGGTGGCCCGACGACTTCAACGCAGTACTGCGGAGCTCGGACTCGACCTGGTCGTCGCCTGAGCGGCCAGCCGGTGCAAGGATCATCACTGGCGACACCGCGGCGCTGCTGGGCTGGGCGCTCGGCCGGACCGACGGGAGCACCCTCACGCTCGAGGGCACGTTGCCGGAGCCGCCGCCCTGGGGATGACTCGAGCTATGGGAGAACGCATGACGGAGTATCACGGCAACGTCCATGTCGGTGGCCCCGCGCAGACGCACGAGCTGGCGCAACTGATGATCACCAAGGTCGCCGTGGGCCCGATGGACAACAACGCGTACCTGCTGCGCTGCCGGCTCACCGACGAGCAGGTTCTGATCGACGCCGCCAACGACGCGGACACTCTGCTGAACGTGATCGGCGCCGAGGGCATCAGCAATGTGATCACCACGCACCGGCACGGCGACCACTGGCAGGCACTCGCCGAGGTCGTCGCACGGACCAGCGCCCGGACCATCGCGGGGCAGTACGACGCCGAGGGCATCGAGGTGCCGACCGACGAGCCCGTCGAGGACGGCGACCGCATCCACTTCGGCCGGATCGGACTCGAGGTGATCCACCTCGCCGGTCACACACCCGGCTCGATCGCCCTGCTGTACGACGACCCGACCGGGCCGCCGCATGTGTTCACCGGCGACTCCCTGTTCCCGGGTGGCGTCGGCAACACCCGCGGTGACGCCGAGAACTTCCAGTCGCTGCTGAACGATGTGGAGACCAAGCTCTTCGACCGGCTCCCGGACGAGACCTGGGTCTACCCCGGCCACGGCGCCGACACCAGCCTCGGCGCCGAACGCCCCAGCCTCCCGGAGTGGCGCGCCCGCGGTTGGTAGCGCGTGGTCCGACCTCCAGGCGGCCGCTCATGATCACGCGAAATCTGCTCTCGTCGCCAGGCTCACGTCATCGGGACCCGAGTGCGCCGAGTTCGTCGGTCGGTTCGGCACTGACGATCCTGCCTGACGGCGCGTCGCGGTCGGCTATCACCCCTAGCGGGCCATGCGAGCCGGTCCGGAGGCTCCCTATCGTCGAAGCAACGGCGCGATCGTCGCGCAGCGAAGGGAGCCTCCGATGCGTTCCTCGTTCGACAAACTCATCTCGTGGACCGGCTTGTTGCTCGCCGCGTTTCTCCTGTTGGCGGGCGCTCTGCTGACCTGGGCCTACGTCTTCATCGGCAACGAGGTCGAGAGCCAGCTATCCATCCAGGGCATCACGATGCCTGAGGGTCAGGCACTGGAGTCGCTGCCCCAGGAGGACCGTGACGCGCTCGAACAGTACGCCGGTAGCCCCTTGGACACCGGCCCCGAGGCCAAGGCCTACGCCGACCACTACATCCTCGTGCACATGAACGCCGCCTCCGACGGCCGCACCTACCAGGAGGTAAGCGGCGAGTACCAGGCCATGAGCCTCGCAGAGAAGGCCTCCCCACAGGGTCAGGCGCTCGCCGGACTGCGCGAGACCTTGTTCCAAGGCAACACGCTGCGCGGCCTGCTGCTCTACGGCTACGCGTTCGCCACGATGGGCACCATCGCCGGCATCGCGGCGATCGGCGCGTACATCGGAGCGATCATCCTGCTGATTCTCAGCCTGCTCGGCATGCGCCACGCCCGCCGGGCCGCGGCAGAGGAGCAGACGAACGGCGCTCAGGTCTCACCGCCCATCACGACCTGAGGCAACCTCAGAACGCGCAACGATGAGTGCGACGCCGGTGCCGGGTCATCATCGGCGTCGCCTTCCCTGCGTCAGCCGCCGACTTTGATGCCGCCCGGGACGAGTAGGACGACGGCGTAGCGCCAGGTTCCGCTACCGCAGCGGTGTGCGACGCTGATCGAGCGCCCGCTGATGATCAGCGCGGTGGCCTGCGCCTGGAGGACCGTTCGCGGATCGGCGAGATACGTCGTCTGGTGGCCCCAGAGGTCCTGGACGAATCGCCTGATCTGCTCCCGACCGCGGGCCGGGCCCGGCGACTCCGTCGTGTGGAGTACGGCGTCCGGCTCGAAGAGCGGTCCGATTGCGTCGTGGTCGCGCAGGACGAACACGTCCTCGAGCATCATCTCGAGCTCCTCCGGTGTTCGCGGACCGCCCACCGGAACCCCTAGAACGCCAGCCGGTGGCGCTCGACGATCGGCATCGTCCGCGCGAAGTCGACCTCGCAGCCGTACTTCGCCGCCAGCGCCGGCAGCGTCTCGGGGTCGTACTCGCCGCCGGGCTCGCCGAGTTTGCGGAACAGTTGCTCCAGGCCACCAGGAGAGATGATCTCGAGCAGCCGGACCGGCACGTCACCGGCGTTCCAGAAGGTGTGCCACTGGCCACGCGGTTTGAAGACCAGCGTGCCGGCTTCCGCGAAGACCTCCTCGTCGCCGAGCAGGGCGCCCAGCCTGCCCTCGAGGATGAAGCTGTACTCGTCCTCCAGCGTGTGCAGATGCAGCGGAGCAGCCAGGACGTGCGGAGCCAAGGTGTGCTCCACCAGCGAGAACCCGCCGCCGGAGTCCTCCCTGTCGATCAGGAACCGGTCGCTCCTGGATCCCTCCGGATCCGACCTGACCACGCCGTCGGCCGGGCCTACCACCCGTACCCCAGTGGTTGCTTGCTGGTTCATCGGTCCTCCCCTGGTTCGTCGATACCGCTGAAGTTAGGACCGGGAACCACCGCTGCCCATTCCAGAAATGTGGTATCCGCAAAACGACCCGGACCGCCGTACGGTGATGAGGTGAGCGGGTACGCCAAGCAGCGGGCGAGCGACCGGATCGCGACACTGACGCGACAGGGCCTCGATCTCGTCACGCTCTGGCAGGAGTCGTCCGAGGCCATCAGCAGCGCGGTCCCGTACTACCAGGCGCCCTGCTGGTACACGCTTGATCCGGCCTCGCTGCTGGTGACCAGTCATTTCAACGAAGGGATGCCCGAACTCCCGCCCGAATGGCTCGCCCAGGAGTACTACGCGGACGACGTCAACCAACTTGCCGACGTGGCCCGCTCCGAGCGAGGCATCTCGACCCTTCACGAGGCCACGGGTGGCGACCCGGCCAGCAGCCCGCGATGGCACCAGAACATGATGCTGGGCGGGGATCAGGAGCTGATCGCGTGCCTGCGGACCAGGAGCGGCGAGGCGTGGGGAGCGCTCGGCCTGTACCGCGAACCCGGGCAGCCGATCTTCGACGACGAGGACCTGGCCTTCATCCGCGCTGTCGCACCAGTGCTCGCCACCGGGGCTCGCAACTCACTGCTCCTCGGTGAGGCTACCGACCCGGAAGACGCTGACGCACCGGGCCTGATCGTGATCAACGAAAGCTGGGAGATCGAGTCCGCGACACCTGGCGTCGAGCGCTGGCTGTCCAACCTACCGGACGGCGATTGGGCGGCCGGCCGATTGCCCTCGTCCGTGCTCGCGGTCGCGGGCCGTGCCCTGCGTACGGCGACGTATCCGGATGCCGGGGAGGTCGCGGTCTCCCGGGTGATGTCCCGCTCTGGTCGCTGGATCGTGCTGCACGGGACGTCACTGGTCTCCTCCAGCTCCCGCCGGGTAGCGGTCATCGTCGAACCGGCTCATCCCGGGCGCATCGCTCCCCTGCTGATGGCGGCGTACGGGCTGACCGATCGGGAGCAGGAGGTCACCCGGCTGGTCCTGCAGGGCAACTCGACCACCGACATCGCCGAGCGCCTGGTCGTCTCGGGGAACACGGTGCAGCAGCACCTGAAGAGCGTGTTCGACAAGACCGGCGTCCGCAGCCGGCGCGATCTGGTCGGGAAGATCTTCTTCGCCCACTACGAGCCGCGCGTACGGGACAACGAGCGCCGCGCGGCCGATGGCGCCCCACTACGTGGCGGTCCTGTTGTGGCTCGGCCGGAGCTCTAGTGTCCCGTAAGCGAAGTAGCTTGACGCTGGAGGTGTCCAGGTGCGTGCATCGCAAGGCGGAGAAGCGTCCTCGATGCTCTAGCATCGTGGACGTTTCTCCAACGCCGCGAGGTGCGTGCCTGGGCGCCTCCAGCGTCAAGCTACTTCGCTTACGGGACACTAGGCTTCGGATGTGAATGGATTCGCCGCTTATCACCCTGAGGCTTCTCGCCGCCCTGCGAATGACGTGATCTCGGTGCGGGGTGGGCGGGCTGCTGATCTCGCCGTCTGCGCGGAGTTGATCGTGTCGCGGACCGGGGGGCCGGCCGATGAGCGCGTCGAGCGACTGCGGGGTGATCTCGAGGATCCGGAGCGGTACGTCGCGGTCGCCTGCGCGGGGTCCGGGGCGGACGAGCAGGTGGTCGGTTATGGCGGGGTGATTCGACATGAGCGGTTGCCTGAGCATCCAGCCGACACGGCGCCGAGTGGGTATTTCCTGATCGGGCTGATCGTCGCACCCGGGTGGCGGCGGCACGGGATCGGCGAGTTGCTCACGCTCGAGCGGATGCGGTGGACGGCCGAGCGCGCCGACTCCATCTGGTACTTCGCGAACCTCGCCAACGGCGCGATCCTCGACCTCCACGAGAGGTTCGGCTTCGAGGAGGTGACCCGTGACTTCACCTTTCCGGGCGCTCCCCTGCAGCCCGGTACCTGCGTGCTCCTGCGGGCGCCCCTCGTCGGGCAGTGGAAGCAATTGCTCGGGTGAGGGTTTGGTTGAGGGTTAGGGGTTCAGTCGGTTAGTTCTGCAGGGTGGGCTACTACGTCCACCAGGGCGCCGTTGCGGACTGCGGTGATTTCCGTACGGCGACCGATGGCGTCGGCGAAGAGTTGGCGTTGGAGGGATTGGGCGTCTCGAAGTGGGGTGCCGTCGACTGCCAGGACCAGGTCTCCCTGGCGTAGGCCGGCCAGGGCGGCGGGGCTGCCGGAGATCACCTCGACCACTCGCAGGGCGGATCGCTGGCTGAAGCGCTCGGCGAGTTGTGGGCGAAGCGGTGCTGGGGTCGTCACCAGGCCGAGGTAGGCGCGACGGACGCGGCCGTCGTGCAGCAGCGAGTAGATGATGCGTCGCGTCGTCGGGTTCATCGGCACCGCGAGACCGAGGCCGATGCCCGCGACCGCCGTGTTGATGCCGATCACCCGGCCATTGCCGTCGGCAAGTGCTCCGCCCGAGTTGCCCGGGTTCAGCGCAGCGTCGGTCTGGATCACGTCCTCGATGATCCTGCTCGCCGTGCCGAGGCGGACCGGCAGAGAACGCCCGAGAGCGCTCACCACGCCTGCTGTGACACTGCCCGCCAGGCCGAGCGGATTGCCCACGGCAACCACCAGGTTCCCGACCTTCAGCCGATCCGCGTCGCCGTACTCCGGTGGATCCGGGATCTCCCGATCGGCTCGCAGTACCGCCAGGTCCGACAGCCGGTCCACCCCGGCCACGCGCGCCTGCGCCGTCGTACCGTCAGCGAACTCAGCAGATGCACTGCTGCCGTCGCCGACCACATGTGCGTTTGTGAGCAGGTGCCCGTCTCCCGTGAGTACCACGGCCGACCCGGACGAGTCACCGCGCCGCCCCTGCACCCGCAGGCTCGCCACCCGCGGGATCAAATGCTCCGCCACTCCCGAGACCACCCGGGAGTAGGCGTCCAGTACGTCGTCATCCATCATCTCGCTGCCTCCTGATTACATCATTACTCCGCAATCAAGCGCTGGCAGCACTCTGGCGCCAAACTTCCTACCGGCAGCTGGTGACGCCCGCTCCCTCGACCCCGGCGGGGAGGGCAGCAGAACCCCGGAAAACACGAAGGGCACCGACCTGGTCGGTGCCCTTGTAGGGGTCGGGCTGACAGGATTTGAACCTGCGATCTTTCGGCCCCCAGCCGAACGCGTTACCAAACTACGCCACAGCCCGAACACTTGCTCCTCAGGAGCGAGCGGGTAAACCTTACCCCATTCCCGGGGCGTTTCTCACCACGGGTCGCGGGTGTCTCGATGGACGTCCGGACCCCTGCCCCGGGGCTCTGCCGGAGCGGGCCGCGGCCTGGTGAGCAGGGCCGCGGCCACACCGTTGCTTATGGCAACGAGAAGCCGGTCAGCGCTTCTCTTTCTTCTTCCGCGGGCGGATCTGGACATGCACCGGGCTGCCGACGAAGCCGAAGTCCTCGCGCAGCCGGCGTTCGATGAAGCGCTGGTACGACGGCTCGAACGCGCCGGAGGTGAAGATCGCGAAGGTCGGGGGCATCGTGGTCGCCTGGGTGCCGAACAGGATCTTCGGCTGCTTGCCGCTGCGCACCGGGTGCGGGTGCGCCGCGACCAGGCGGCCGAGGAACGCGTTCAGCTGGCCGGTCGGGACGCGGGTCTGCCAGCCGTCCAGAGCGGCCTCGATGGCGGGCACGAGCTTCTCCATGTGCCGGCCGGTCAGCGCGCTGATGTTCACCCGCGGCGCCCAGCGGAACTGGACCAGGTCGCGGTCGATCTCGCGCTCCAGGTAGTAGCGCCGGTCCTCGTCGACCATGTCCCACTTGTTGTAGGCGATCACCAGCGCCTTGCCGGCCTCCTCGACCGAGTTCATGATCCGCAGATCCTGCTCGCTCATCGGCTCGGAGGCGTCGATCACCACCACGACCACCTCGGCACGCTCGATCGCGCTGTTGGTGCGCAGGCTCGCGTAGTACTCGTGGCCCTGGGCGTTCTTCACCTTGCGGCGGATGCCGGCGGTGTCGATGAACCGCCAGGGCTTACCGCCCAGGGTGATCAACTCGTCCACCGGATCGACCGTCGTCCCGGAGACGTCGCTGACGACGACGCGATCCTCCTTGGCGACCTTGTTCAGCAGCGAGGACTTGCCCACGTTCGGCTTGCCGACGATCGCCACCCGGCGCGGTCCCCCGGTCTCGGCGTCCCGCTCGCGGGGTGCCTCCGGCAGGGCGGCCAGGACGGCGTCCAGCATGTCGCCGGTACCGCGGCCGTGCATCGCCGACACCGGGAACGGCTCCCCGATGCCCAGGCTCCACAGGTTCATCGCCTCGGCCTCGACGCGCTGGTCGTCGACCTTGTTGGCGGCCAGCACGACCGGCTTGCCGGACTTGCGCAGCACCCGTACTACGGCCTCGTCGGCGTCGGTGATCCCGACGGTGGCGTCCACGACGAACAGGACGGCGTCCGCGGCGTTGATCGCCACTTCCGCCTGGGCGGCGACCAGTGCGGCCATGCCGACGGCGTCGGGGTCCCAGCCGCCCGTGTCGACCACGGTGAACTCGCGTCCGGACCAGTTCGCGTCGTACGGGACCCGGTCGCGGGTGACGCCGGGTGTGTCTTCGACCACAGCCTCGCGGCGGCCGATGATCCGGTTCACCAACGTGGACTTGCCGACGTTCGGCCGGCCGACGATCGCCAGCACGGGAACAGGGCCCCGGTCTTCGCGGTCGTGGGTCGTCTCGGCGAAGGCATCGCCGTAGCCGGTGGGCAGGTCACTCATCAGGATCCTTCTGGTCTGGCTTACCCGGAAGCGGGTGGCCGGTGGCTTCGACGGCCGCCCGGACATGCGCCCGCAACACCTCGCCGATCTGGTCGGCAACCGCGCGTACGTCGGAGTGCCTCCGGGGAAAGGGTACGCGGTCCACGGCGAAGGTCTCGCCATATACCACGTCCACCCGGCTCCCCCAGGGCGGAAAATGCTCCACGTTCCCACCCGGCAGCCGGGTCCCTAGCAGCGCCACGGGCAGAATCGGCGCCCCGGTCACCATGGCCAGGTAGGCGATCCCGGTCCGGACCCGGCGGAAGTCCCCCGGCCCCCTGGTGCCCTCGGGGTAGATGCTCAGCACGCGGCCGTCCCGCAGTACCTGGATCGAGCGGCGGATGGCCCCTACGTCGTACGTCGAACGGTCGACGGGAATCTGCCCGGCACGCTGCAGGAGGAACCCCTGGAGACCGCCGAAGGCCTCGATCTTGCCGAGTTGATGGAGCATCCTCGGGGCAGTGGAACCCAGCAGCGGTCCGTCCAGCAGGCCGAGGTGGTTGGGGGCGAGCAGGACCGGGCCGGTCCGGGGGAAGTTGCCTTCGTGGTGCACGGTCACGTCGTAGCGGCGGCGGAAGTACGGCCCGACCAAATGGCGCATCACGCTGCCGAGCCGGTGCGGCAGCGCGGGAAGGTCGTTTGTGCGGGGCAGGTCCTGGTGCCCGGTCAGTTCGGCGGTCATGACTCCTGGTCGCGCGGCGCGGCCTCAGCCTCCTTCGCGAGCCGGCAGATCACGTCGACGACCTCCTCCAGGGACAAATGAGTCGAATCGATCTCGACGGCGCCGTCGGAGGCCACCAGGAACTGCGACACAGTGGCGTCGTCGGCGTCGCGGCGGACGATCTGGTCGCGCAACTGCTCCGCGGTGACCGCGTCGGCCAGTTCGGCCTTGCGGCGGGCCATCCGGGCGTCCTGGTCGGCGGTCAGCAGCACCTTCAGCTCGGCCCGCGGAGCGACCACGGTCGCGATGTCGCGGCCCTCGACCACCGCCCCGCCGGTCGGCTGGGACTGCTCGATGATCTCGCGCTGGCGGCGGATCAGCTCCTTGCGCACGTCCAGGTTGGTCGCGATCTTGCTGACGCTGGCGCTGATCCGCGGGTCCCGGATCGCCTCCGTCACGTCGGTGCCGTCGGCGGCGAACTGGGCCCGCTGCGGATCCGTGCTGACCGACAGGACCAGTGCGCGGGCTCGCTCGGCGACCGCCGCGGTGTCGTCCAGGTCGAGGCCGTGGTCCAGCGCCGACCAGGTCACCGCCCGGTACATCGCTCCGGTGTCGAGGTAGCGCAGCCCCAGCTTGGTCGCGACACCGCGGGCGGTACTCGACTTGCCGGAACCGCTCGGGCCGTCAACAGCGATGATCATGGGCCGAAGGTTACCGGTGAACGGACCAGCCACGTTCGGTCAGTACCCGGACCAGCTGATCCACCGAGGCCGGTTTGACCGCCAGCTCGACCTCACCGACCGGTCGGCCCGGGCTGTGGTCGATCCGCAGGTCCTCGACGTTGGCGCCGGACTCGGCCGCGTCCGCGAACAGCCGGGCCAGCTGACCGGGCCGGTCGGGAATGGTGACGAGCACCGGGACCAGCTCGATGTGCGGGGCGCCGTGCTTGCCGGGAACCCGAACCGCGCCGGACACGCCCTGGCCGAGGATCGAGGCGAGCTCCTCCCCCGCCTCTTCCTTGCCCAGGGCAACGAGAACCCGGTCGAGCTCGTCGCGGATCCGCTCCAGCAGGCCGGTCAGCGCGGTCGAGTTCGCGGACACGATCTGGGTCCACAGCCGGGGATCACCGGCCGCGATCCGGGTGACGTCGCGGACGCCCTGCCCGGAAAGCTCGAGGTGGGAGTTCGGTGCGTCGACGAGGGTGCCGGCGGCCAACGCGGACATCAGGTGCGGCAGGTGGGACACCCTGGCGACGGCGAGGTCGTGGTCCTGCACGGACAACTCGACCGTACGAGCCCCGGCCGCCTCGGCGAGACGACGTACCAGGTCGACGGCCTTGGGGTCGCTGGTCTCGTGCGGGGTGATCGCCCAGGTCGCGCCGTCGAAGAGATCGGCGCGGCCGGCGAGCGGGCCGGATCGCTCGGAACCGGCCATCGGGTGACTGCCGACGTAGCGGCTGAGGTCGTCGGTGAGGGCGGACGCATCGGTGAGCGGCTTCGACTTCACGCTCGCCGCGTCCGTGATCACCGCGTCGGTCTGGCGCAGCTGCTCGGCGATCACCGCGCCGACGTGGTCCGGCGGTACCGCGACGACGACCAGCTGCGGCTCGATCTGGACCAGCCGCGAACCGGCGCCGATCCGCTCCGCCATCAGCGCGTTGTCCGGGTCGGCGTCCACCAGCTCGACCACCACGCCGAGCCGCCCGAGCGCCAGGCCGATCGACGTACCGATCAGGCCGGTGCCGACGATCCGGACCGGACCGCGGAGCTCGGTCATCGCCC
The DNA here is from genome assembly GCF_004345365.1 of Kribbella sp. VKM Ac-2568. Lineage (GTDB taxonomy): Bacteria > Actinomycetota > Actinomycetes > Propionibacteriales > Kribbellaceae > Kribbella > Kribbella orskensis. The sequence continues at coordinate 103,518 of NZ_SLVF01000010.1, read as the reverse complement.
GACCACCGTTGCGGTGCTGACTGCGGCGTACAGGGGGGCGTTCACTGGGCGCCGGTCAGGTCCGGGCGCAGGCTGACGGCGCCGTGCAGGTAGACGTGCTGGATCTTCTCCCGCGAGCGCGACGTCTCCACGTGCACCATCATCCGGACCACCCGCGGCAGCGCGTGCGGTACGTCGATCTCCTGCATGCACATCAGCGGGACGTCCGTCAGCCCGATCTGCCGCCCGGCCACCGCCGGGAACTCCGAGTGCAGGTCCGGCGTGACGGTGAACAGGATGCTGATCAGGTCCGCGGAGTCGAGGTCGTTCGCCTCGAGTACCGCCCGGACCAGCTCCGCGGACCGCTCGAGCAGATGCTCGCGCTCATCCACCTCGAGCTGGGTGGCACCCCGGATCGCCCGTACCGCCACAGCGCCTGCCTCCTAGTTCGTCGTCCCTGCCTACCTCAACCCTAGGACAGCCCAGCCAACAGACGGACAGCCGTCTCGGATTCTGCTCCTCAGGCGGTGGTGGTCTGTGCCTCGGCGGCGGCGACGGTTTGCTCCAGGAGGAGGGCGATGGTCATGGGGCCTACGCCGCCGGGGACGGGGGTGATGAGGCCGGCTACCTGGGTGGCTTCTTCGAAGTGGACGTCGCCGGTGTTGTTCTCGTTGTAGCCGGCGTCGATGACGACCGCGCCGGGCTTCAGCCAACTGCCGCGGACGAAGTTCGCCTTGCCGACCGCGGCGACCACGATGTCGGCGGTCTTCACGATGTCCGCCAGGTCGCGGGTCTTCGAGTGGGTGTAGGTGACCGTCGCGTTCGATGCCAGGAGCAACATCCCGACCGGCTTGCCGAGGATCGGGCTGCGGCCGATGACGACCGCGTGCGCGCCGACCAGCGGTACGTCGTACGCCTCGAGCAGGCGGATGATTCCACCCGGCGTGCACGAGCGGAACCCGGGCTCACCGAAGGCCATCGCGGCGAACGCGTGCATGGTGACCCCGTCGACATCCTTGGCCGGGTCGATCGCCTCGAACGCGGCACGCTCGTCGATGTGATCCGGTACCGGGTGCTGCAGCAGGATTCCGTGCACCTTCGGGTCTTCGGAGAGCTTGCGCAGTTCGGCGACGAGTTCCTCGGTGGTGGTCTCAGTGGGCAGGACCACGCTGAGCGAGCCGATGCCCGCCTTCTTGCTGCGGTTCTGCTTCATCCGGACGTACGTCGCCGACGCCGGGTCATCCCCCACCAGCACGGTCGCCAGGCAGGCCTCGACCCCGGTCGCGTCCTTCAACGCCTTCGCGCGCTCGGCGGCCTTCGCCACCATCTCCGCGGCGAGACCCGTCCCCACCATCAGCCGAGCGGCTTCGCGGGGTGCGGCTTTGGGGTCGTCCGGGTTCGAGAACGTGAGGGTGTGGTTGCTGGGAGAGGTCATGGTGCGCTCCTTCGGGCGTCGACGAACAGGTCGGGTGGCCCAGGCGCGCGGCTGCTGGTCGACGGATCCGCCGACGGACCGTTCCCCGGTGGTACACCACCTCAACGCCAGTAGCGGTCCGTAGTGGAGTTTACCGCGCCGCTCCCCCGGTCCCGTCCGGGGCGAGGAAGAACTCGCGGCAGCTGTCGAGTCCGGAGATCTCGACCGGTCGGCGGTCGACCTGCTGCCAGTTCTCGCGGGTCAGCCGGAGGCGGTCCGAGATCACCACCTCGCCGTGCAGGACGTCGCGGGAGATGCCGTCCGGGCGGTAGCCGAGCTTGCGGGACACGCCCTGGGACCCGACGTTGTCCTGGAAGACCTCCGAGAGCGCCGCCTCAGCGCCGAGTCCCTCGAACGCGAGGTGCAGCAGCGCAGTACGGGCTTCGGTGCCGAGGCCTTGGCCGTGGTGAGCCAGGCCGAGCCATGACGAGGTCTTCACCTCGCGGAGGGTGGCGAACTCTCGGGCTCTGAGTATCACGAAACCGATCGGCTGGTCGCCTTGGAACACGCCTAGGTCGAGGGCCCAGTCGTCCGGAGTCCAGCTGCCGAGGCAGCTCCAGTACCCCTGGACGACGTACCGCGCTCGCTCGGCGGGAGGTAGATCGGTCCATGGGGTCAGGAACGGGCGTTCGCCGGCCTTGTGGACACCACCGGCGGCGAGATCGGCCAGCGCCGACAACTCCTGCTCGTCGGGGAGGCGGAGTACGAGCCGGTCGGTGGTCAGCCGGAGGCCTCGGAGCGGCCAGTGATCAATCAGCACGCGGACATCCTCGGGCTCTGGATCGCTCCCGGCAAACGGATTAAGCCGCACCGACGTGCAGGCGGCTGGTCAGAGGAGGCCGGCATGGTCGAGGGTCAGGTACGCCGCGTCGGTGCCGGTCATCGCGCCGGGCGTGCGGAGTTCGCGGCGGAACTCCTCGACGGTGAGTTCTACCGGAACGCAGTCCTCGGTCTCGTCCAGGTGCTGCACGCCGTCCGGTCGGCAGCCGCGGGCGATCGCCACGTACTTGCGGTAGACCGACGAGGCCGACGACCAGTGCCAGCCGACCACCTCGATGGACTCGCAGGTGTAGCCGGTCTCCTCTTCCAGCTCCCGCCGACCGGCCGCGTCCGGGTCCTCTCCCGGGTCGATCAGACCACCTGGGAGGTTGGTGACGATCTGGTCGGGGCCGGCGCGGAACATCCGCACGGTGACGATGCGGCCTTCAGGGGTCAGCGGCAGCACGGTGATGCCCGCGGTGATCCCGGCAGAGAGCTTCGGGCCAAAGACATCCCAGTCCACCTCCCGGCCGTCCGGCAGCCGGTAGCGCCGCAGCCGGACGGTCAGGAACCCTTCGAACCCGGGCTTCTCATCCAGCAGCACCCAGGGCTCCGGATCTCCCGGCCGCGAACCATCAGCTTGCTTGTCCGGACGCCGGCCGTCAGCCCGGGAGCGCTCGTCAGCCCGGGGTCGCGAAAGAGCGTCGTCCGCCGCGGGAGGTGCTCCCGCGGCGGACGATTCTTGGTCGCTCACAGAGGGCGGTCGGTGTCCGGGTCCTCGGGCGGCGCGATGGGAGCGTCGTCCTCGGGCGGCGCCACCGCGGCGTCTCCGGCGGACGAGGAGTCGCTCTCGTAGGTGCCGCCGTTCACCGTCTCTGCCGTCTCCGCGTGCGTGGTCGGCTCGGACGGGGAGGTGTCGGGCCTGGACTCGGACAGGATCCGGGCCAGCGTCTCCTCCGAGATCCGCTTGAACTTGCGCACCTGGGTGCGGGTCCGGTCCAGGACGGCGACCTCGATCTGGTCTGGCTCGAGCTGCCGGGTCTCGGTGCCGTCGTGGCCGAGGGCGTCCACCGCAAGCCGGAGCGCGCCCGCGAGCGAGATGCCCTCCGAGTAGTGCTCGCCCACGTAGTCCGCCACCTGCTCGGCCGGGCCACCCATCACGGCGTATCCCCGGACGTCGGCGATCGAACCGTCGTACGTGAGGCGGTAGATCTGGTCCTCGGCGGCGGTGGAGCCGATCTCGGCGACCAGGATCTCTACCTCGAGCGGCTTCTCGCCGCCGGAGGAGAAGATCGCGCCGAGCGTCTGGGCGTAGGCGTTCGCCAGCGCCCGGCCGGTGACGTCACGGCGATCGTAGGAGTACCCGCGCATGTCCGCCAGCCGCACGCCGGCGATCCGCAGGTTCTCGAACTCGTTGTACCGGCCGACGGCGGCGAAGGCCATCCGGTCGTAGATCTCGGCCACCTTGTGCAGCGCGGGAGACCGGTTCTCCGCGACGAACAGGATGCCGTCGGCGTACTGCAGGGCGATCGCGCTGCGGCCCTTGGCGATGCCCTTGCGGGCGAAGTCGGCCCGGTCCCGCATCAGCTGTTCGGGTGAGACGTAGAACGGAACGCTCATGGAAATCCTTCTTATCGAGGCGCGGGAGGGCTCAGGTCAGCGGTGCGGCCGGGCCGTCCGGACGCTGCAGCCGGGCCGCGACGATGGAGTCGACGATCGCGCCGACCTCCTCCTCGGGCATCCGCTGGTAGCCGTCCGAGGTGACCACGCCGATCACTGGGAAGATCCGCCGGGCCATGTCCGGCCCACCGGTAGCGGAGTCGTCGTCGGCCGCGTCGTACAGCGCCTGGATCGTCGCCGTCACGCAGTCGGTGGCCGACATGCCCTCCCGGTACAGCTTCTTCAGCGCGCCGCGGGCGAACAGCGAGCCCGAGCCGACGCTGTGGAAGGAGGTCTCCTCGTACCGTCCGCCGGTCGGGTCGTAGGAGAAGATCCGGCCGCCCTTCAGGTCTTGGTCGTAGCCCGCGAACAGCGGCACCACGGCCAGGCCCTGCATCGCCAACGCGAGATTGCCGCGGATCAGCGCGCTCAGCCGGTTGGACTTGCCGTCCAGGCTGAGCGTGGTGCCCTCGAGCTTCTCGTAGTGCTCCAGCTCGACCTGGAACAGCCGCACCATCTCCACCGCGAGCCCGGCGCTGCCGGCGATCCCGACGCACGAGTACTCGTCGGCGGGGAACACCTTCTCGATGTCGCGCTGGGCGATGATGTTGCCCATCGTCGCGCGCCGGTCGCCGGCCATCACGACGCCGCCCTCGAAGGTGGCGGCGACGATCGTGGTGCCGTGCGGGACGTCCTTGGACAGGTCACCTGTCCCCAGGGAGCGTCGTCCGGGCAACAGGTCGGGCGCATGCCCGGCCAGGAAGTCCATGAAGGACGAGCCACCTGGGGTCAGGAAGGCTTCCGGCAACCGGCCGGAGGCATCGAATGTCATCTAGCGGTTCACTCCCCACCCTTTTGCACGAAGCCGCGGACGAACTCTTCCGCGTTCTCCTCGAGCACCTCGTCGATCTCGTCGAGGATCGAGTCGACGTCGTCGTCGAGCCGTTCCTTGCGCTCAGCGACGTCCTCGCTCGACTTGGCCTCGGTGACCTCTTCCTCGGTCGACGAGCGCTTCGTCTGCTTGTGCTGCTGTCCGCCGTCCTTCGCCATGGCACACACCTCCTAGAACCGCCGCCCAGGAGGGCCGCCCAACCGACCCTCACTGTGACATCTATATGGCGACCCTACCCGGCGGCGCCCCCAGTAATGGTGCGAACCAGGTCACTCGCGGTGTCGCACTGGTCCAGCAGCGCTCCGACATGTGCTTTCGTACCGCGCAGCGGGTCCAACGTGGGGATTCGCTGGAGCGACTCCCGGCCCGGCAGGTCGAAGATCACCGAGTCCCACGAGGCCGCCGCCACCTGCCCGGCGTACTGCTGCATGCAGCGACCGCGGAAGTACGCGCGGGTGTCCGTCGGCGGGTGCGAGACGGCCATCCGGATCTCCTCGTCGCTGACCAGGCGCTGCATCCGGCCGGCCTTGACCAGCTTGTAGTACAGCCCTTTGTCCGGACGGAGATCGGCGTACTGCAGGTCGACCAGGTGCAGCTTCGGGTCGTCCCACTCCAGCCCGTCGCGGTCTCGGTAGGACTGCAGCAACTTCAGCTTCGCGACCCAGTCGAGCTGGTCGGCCAGCTTCATCGGGTCGGTGGCCAGCTGGTCGAGCACCTGCTCCCAGCGGTACAGGATGTCCTTGGTCTGCCGGTCCGCGTCGTCGCCGTACTTGTCCTCGACGTACTTGCGGGCCTGCTCGAGGTACTCCGTCTGCAACTGGACCGCGGTCAGCTTGCGGCCGTCCTTCAACGTCATCAGGTGCGTGCAGGTCGGGTCGTGGCTGACCTCGTGCAGCGCGGTGACCGGGCGGTCGACGCTCAGGTCGTCGGTCAGCCAGCCGTCCTCGATCATCGCCAGCACCAGCGACGTCGTACCGACCTTCAGGTACGTCGAGATCTCGGCCAGGTTCGCGTCGCCGATGATGACGTGCAGCCGACGGTACCGGTCCGGGTTCGCGTGCGGCTCGTCGCGGGTGTTGATGATCGGGCGCTTCAGCGTCGTCTCCAGGCCGACCTCGACCTCGAAGTAGTCCGCCCGCTGGCTGATCTGAAAGCCGTGCGCGTTGCCGTCCTGGCCGATGCCGACCCGGCCGGCGCCGGTGACCACCTGGCGGCTGACGAAGAACGGGGTCAGGTGTCGCACGATCGACGCGAACGGCGTGGACCGGCGCATCAGGTAGTTCTCGTGCGACCCGTACGACGCGCCCTTGTTGTCGGTGTTGTTCTTGTAGAGGTTCAGCGGCGGGGCGCCGGGGATCTGCCGGGCCTGGCGCGCGCCCTCCATGATCACCAGCTCGCCGGCCTTGTCCCAGACCACGACGTCGCGCGGATTCGTGCACTCGGGTGCGGAGTACTCCGGGTGGGCGTGGTCGACGTACAGCCGGGCGCCGTTGGTGAGGATCACGTTCGCCAGCCCGGTCTCCTCGTCCGTGAGCTGGCTCGAGTCCGCCACCTCCCGGCTCAGGTCGAAGCCGCGCGCGTCCCGCAGCGGGTGCTCCTCGTCGAAGTCCCACCTCGTCTTGCGCGCCAGCGGCTGCGTCTGGGCGTAACCGTTCACCACCTGGCTGGAGGTCAGCATCGGGTTGGCCCCGGGCTGCCCTGGAACCGAGATGCCGAACTCGGTCTCGGTCCCCATAATCCGCCGAACACTCATGCGATCGAGCCTACGCGGTCGGGCCGACTAAAGGTGTTGCTGTGTCCACAGGGTTACCTGTGAGACTGCCCAGATGGACGAACAAGTGGCACTGCTGGACAGCGACGGCCGGGTGTGCGGATCCGCGCCACGTTCCGTCATGCGGCGCGACAACCTGCGCCACGGCGCGACCGGAGTACTGGTCCGGAACACGGCCGGCGACATCTACGTGCACCGCCGGACGCCCACCAAGGACGTCTACCCGGGCCGGTACGACTTCGCGGCCGGCGGCGTCGTAGCGGCCGGTGAGGACCCGTACGACGCGGTCGTGCGCGAGCTGGCCGAGGAGCTGGGGATCACCGGCGTCGAGCTCACGCAACTGCCGGAGGGCGACTACGCGGACGAGGTCACCAGCTACCACGCCTACCTCTACACGTGCGTCTGGGACGGCCCGGTGAAGCACCAGCCGGAGGAGGTCGAGTGGGGCGACTGGATGTCCCCCGCGGAGCTCGTAGCGCGGCTGGACGACCCCCAGTGGCCCTTCATGCCTGACACCGCTGCCCTGCTCGGTCCACTCGTCCGCAGCCTCGCATGAGGATCGAGGACAACGGCTGGGACAGCCGCGCCTGGCTGAACGGCGACTGGCTGCACCGCGAACCACGTCGCGAGGAAGTCCGCCCGCGCCTACTCGCCGAGACCCGCCTCCTCCCCTGGCTCGCCCCACAAGTCCCGCTGCCCGTGCCAGTCCCCGAGCCCACTGAGTACGGCGTACGCCATCGTCTCCTGGTCGGAGACCCACTAGAAGCAGGCAGTACTGCGCTGGGCCGGGAGCTCGGGTCATTCCTCAGAACGCTCCACGCGGTGGATCCGGCCGAGGCCGTCGCCCATGGCGCGGTGGACGCGGAGACGGCGGCCGCGGAGAAGACGGTGTTCCTCGACGAGGCCCGGGCGAAGGTTGTGCCTCTGCTACCGCATTCGGCGCAGGCTGCCGGCCTGGCGCTGCTGGAGCGGCTCGGTGGAGTCCGGACGGCACTGGTTCACGCGGATCTCGGGCCGGATCACCTGCTCGTCGCTGACGGGCGGATCACCGGGATCATCGACTGGACTGATGCTCAGATCGGCGATCCGGCGCTGGACTTGTGCTGGTTGTTGAACGGCGCCCCAGCAGGCATCGCCGAGGGCGTCAGCGAGACCTACGGCGTCACCCCGGAGCTCCGCAGCCGCGCGCACGACTGGCACCAGCTCGGGCCTTGGTACGAAGTACATCGCGGGCTGCTGCTCGACCAACCGGAAGACGTGCAGAGCGGCCTGGAGGGCATCCTGGCGCGCCTGTGAGCCGCTCTGGCGACCTGCTGGCGGGTTACGGCTGGCGGGCGATGAAGCGGGAGATGGAGCGGGCCAGGTTGATGCCGACCAGGCCTCCCCAGCAGATGATGACGGCGAAGGTGCCTTCCATCTCGCCGGCGATCGCGGTGATCGGGATACCGGCCACGACGGAGACGATCGCGAGGGCGAGGCCGCCGGGGTCGTTCTCCTTGCTCGGCGGCCCGGTCCGGACCGGCTCCGGAGCGACAGGGCGTTGGGCGATCCGGGCGTCGATCTTCTCCAGGAACGCGTCGATGATCTCGGGCTCGTAGTCCGGGCCCAGCTCCTGCCGCGCGGCCACCGCGGCGCGCAGGTCCTTGCGAATCTCGTCCGTCGCCATACCCAGGAAGCTACGACAGCTTCACCACCTGACGGATCAGGGAAGACCCCGGTCCGACCCCCTGAGTAGGCACCCTCCAGCAGCCGCCCGCCGCGGCGTACTCCGCCTGAGCTGACAACGCACAGCCGCCCCGGTCCGTGGGGACCGGGGCGGCTGGGGTGTCGCGTGGTGGGCAGGTGTTACAGGTACTGCCCGGTGTTGGTTGCCGTGTCGATGGAGCGGCCGGGCTCGGTGCCCTGCTTGCCGGAGACGAGCGTACGGATGAAGACGATCCGCTCGCCCTTCTTGCCGGAGATCCGGGCCCAGTCGTCCGGGTTGGTCGTGTTCGGCAGGTCCTCGTTCTCCTTGAACTCGTCGACGCACGCCTGCAGCAGGTGCTGCACCCGCAGACCCTTCTGGTTCTCGTCCAGGTAGGCCTTGATCGCCATCTTCTTGGCCCGGTCGACGATGTTCTGGATCATCGCGCCGGAGTTGAAGTCCTTGAAGTACAGGACCTCCTTGTCACCGTTGGCGTAGGTGACCTCCAGGAAGCGGTTCTCGTCGGTCTCGGTGTACATCCGCTCGACGACCCGCTGGATCATCCCGTTCACGGTCTCCGACTTGTCCCCGGAGAACTCCCCCAGGTCGTCGGCGTGCAACGGCAGCGTGGTGGTCAGGTACTTCGAGAAGATGTCGCGGGCGCCCTCGGCGTCCGGCCGCTCGATCTTGATCTTCACGTCCAGCCGGCCCGGCCGCAGGATCGCCGGGTCGATCATGTCCTCACGGTTCGAGGCACCGATGACGATCACGTTCTCCAGGCCCTCGACGCCGTCGATCTCGCTCAGCAACTGCGGGACGATGGTGTTCTCGACGTCGGAGGAGACACCGGAGCCGCGGGTGCGGAACAGCGAGTCCATCTCGTCGAAGAACACGATCACCGGCATACCCTCGGAGGCCTTCTCCCGGGCCCGCTGGAAGACCAGCCGGATGTGCCGCTCGGTCTCGCCGACGTACTTGTTCAGCAGCTCGGGACCCTTGATGTTGAGGAAGAACGACCTGCCCTCGACACCGGTCTTCTCGGCGACCTTCTTGGCCAGCGAGTTCGCCACCGCCTTGGCGATCAGCGTCTTGCCACAGCCCGGCGGGCCGTACAGCAGGACGCCCTTCGGCGGCTTGAGCTCGTGCTCCAGGAACAGGTCCTTGTGCAGGTACGGCAGCTCGACCGCGTCCCGGATCTGCTCGATCTGGCCGAAGAGGCCGCCGATCTGGGTGTAGTCGATGTCCGGCACCTCTTCGAGGATCAGCTCCTCGACCTCGGACTTCGGGATCCGTTCGTACACATAGCCGGAGCGGGGCTCCAGCAGCAGCGAGTCGCCGGCCCGCAGCGGCTGGTCGAGCAGCGGTGACGCGAGTCGGACGACCCGTTCCTCGTCGGCCTGCGCGATGACCAGTGCCCGCTCGCCGTCGGCCAGCAGCTCTTTCAGCATGACTACGTCGCCGACGACCTCGAAGTCGCAGGCTTCGACCACGTTCAACGCCTCGTTCAGCATCAGTTCCTGGCCGAGCTTGAGCGCGTCCAGGTCGACTGAGGGGCTCGCCGCGACCCGGAGCTTGCGTCCCCCGGTGAACACGTCCAGCGTGTCGTCGTCGTTGCGGCCCAGGAAGGTACCGAAACCGGACGGCGGTTGCGCCAGCCGGTCGACTTCCTCCTTGAGGGCGATGATCTTCTCTCGGGCCTCGCGCAGCGTTTCCGCCAACCGCTCGTTCTGCGCGGTCACGCTCGCCAAGGACGCTTGGGTTTCCGACAGTCTGCTCTCGAGCGACCGGCTGTCCGCCGGGTGCTCCAACAGCCGACGCCGCAACGCTGCGACCTCGGCTTCCAGGTACCGGACCTGATTACGCAGCTCTGCCGCGGTAGGACTCTCGTCTCCAGCCACGATCATCACCTCACCATGTGGGGCTCGACCCTATGGACCTTACCCAGAAAACCTCACTGAGCAAGCTGAATCCCATCACGTGTCGGTTGCGGATGAATCGGTTGCCGTCGGCGTGTCCCCGACCGATTCGGACCGGCGCGGCCCGGAATAGTCGTCGCCGTACGCTCCGGGGGCCGGACGCCGCTTCTTCCGGGGCGCCTTCACCCCCGGCGCCATCCGCCGGGCGGTGACCAGGAACGCGGTGTGCCCCTGCATCCGGTGGCCGGGCCGGACGGCGAGCCCCTCGACGTGCCAGTCCCGGACCAGCGACTCCCAGGCCCGCGGCTCGGTGAACTCACCGTGCGCCCGCAACGTTTCGACGACCCGGCTCAACTGGGTCGTGGTGGCGACGTAAGCGCAGAACACCCCACCCGGCACCAGCGCACCCGCGGCGGCGTCAACGCACTCCCAGGGGGCCAGCATGTCCAGTACGACGCGATCCACGTCCGTCTCGTCCAGCGACTCCACCAGGTCCCCGACCTCGAGCCGCCAGGCCGGGTGCTCCCCGCCGAAGAACCCGGTCACGTTCTTGCGGGCCACCTCGGCGAAGTCCTCGCGCCGTTCGTAGGAGATGACCTCCCCATGGATGCCGACGGCCCGAAGCAGCGCGGTGGTCAGCGCGCCCGACCCGGCACCCGCCTCGACCACCTTCGCGCCCGGGAAGATGTCGGCCATCGTGACGATCTGCGCGGTGTCCTTCGGGTAGATCACCGCGGCCCCCCGCGGCATCGACACCGAGTAGTCGGCCATCAACGGCCGCAGCGCCAGATACTCGACGTTCCCCGCCGACCGGATCACCACCGCGTCCGGCCCGTCGATCAGGTCGTCGTGGGCGATCCCGCCCTTGGTCGTGTGGAAGATCCTCCCCCGCTCCAGGAACACCGAGTGCCGCCGCCCCTTCGGGTCCGACAGGGTGATCCACTCCCCCGCCTGGAGCGGCCCGTGGTGGACCCCGGAGTACGACACATCAGGAAAGTCACGAAGATCAGACATAAGGCGCTCACCTTAACCGCCCACCACCCGCACCCCGGTACGCCGGTACGCCGCCCCCGGCTGACCCGGTCGGCGCAGGTTCTGGACAGTCCACCGGCACAGGCTCGGGCGGCTCCAACGGCAAAGGCTCGGGTGGTTCCACCGGCATAGGCGGAGGTGGTTGCGTCCCCGGGCTGCGTGATCGTGCTAGTCGGGCTGGTGTGCGTCAAGTGAGCGCTTCGCGTCCCTTCGGGATCGGAACAAGTTCCGACTCTTGACACCCACCAGCCCGACCAGGGAAGGACGCAGCTATCCCGGAGCCGCTGAGAGGTATGGCGACAAGGCCCAGGGAGCACGTCTGGTGCGCAAGGTGCGCTCCGGGCCACCGGCAGGCCGTCGCTGGCGGGTTGCTCGGCCACTGGCGCTCTACAAGCCGCCAGCCGGCGAACGACCCGCCAGCGGACCCCGCAACGAGCCACACGCCGCCAACCAACCCGCCACTGACCGAACAACCTGCCAGTGGACGAACAACCCGACCAACGCCAACCCTCGAATGACCGCAACCACCACTCCTCGGGGCAAACACCCACCCCCGGGAGCCGCCGGCGTACCGAAGAACAGGAAGTAGTCGCCGCACACACCACCCCGGCAGGCACCCCACGCCTGGAACCTCCGCGACCACCCCAGTACTACCTGTCGGTCCGTACACCCCACCCCCGAAAACACCACCCCGACCCGGCTCAAACCTCCGTCGCCCGGTGCACCCCATCCCGAAAGCACCACCCCGACCCGGCTCAGACCTCTGCGCGGGATCCGCGTAGCTGCGTCCTTCCCTGGTCGGGATGGGGTGGGTCAAGAGTCGAAACTTGTTTCGATCCCGAAGGGACGCCAAAGGCGCTTCTCTTGACGCACACCAGCCCGACCAGCACCATCACGCAGCGGAGACCGCCAACCACCTCGGCCTATGCCCGGCCGAACCACCCGCACCCATGCCGGGCGCACCACTCGCATCCGTTGCCGGGCGCACCACTCGCGCCCTTTCCGGACGAACCACCGCGCCTGATGTTCGCCCACCACCTCGCCCGCCATACCGCCATGCCGGCGTGCCGGGTCAGCGGGCGCGGAAGGCCTCTTCTACGTCGGCGGTGGCGAGGACGCCGTAGACGGCGCCGTTGGCGTCGAGGACGAGGTATTCGGTGGCGGGGTTCTTGCGGAGGGTGGCGAGGATTTCTTCGCCGGTGTCGTTGACGCCGATGATGTGGCCGGCGCCGATGCGGGTGGCTACCTCGCCGACCGTGGTCCAGGGGCGCTGGTTCGGGGCGATCGCGTTGACTGCGGACTCCGAGACGAGCGCGTGGGGCTTGTCGTCGCCGTCGATGACCACTACGGCGCCCGCTTGCGCCCCGGCGGCTAGGCGGACCGCTTCCGACACCGGAGTACTGGCGTGTACGGCGATCGCGCGGCGGGCGAGGGTGCGGACCTGGAGGGCGGGGAGCTTGCGGCGGAGCCGGGCCTGCATGAGCGAGGCCGTCGAGCCCATCCAGAGGAAGAAGCCGACCGCAAGGGCGATCACGAAGTCGATGATGGTCGGCGGCCGGTCGAACAACTCTTGCAGGATCACAGGCGCGGCCAGTACCGCGATGGCGATCAGGCGGCCCGCCCACGCGGCCGCGATCGTCCCGGTGTGCATGTTGCCCGTCAGCTTCCAGACGAACGCTCGCAGTACCCAGCCACCGTCCAGCGGCAGCCCCGGGAGCAGGTTGGTGACGCCAACGATCAGGTTGGCCACGGCGAGTTCGAACAGCGCGACGTACGCGACGCCTTCGTCAGCCGCGCGCGCACCGAGGTACGCGAGGCCGCCGACGAGCAGGGAGGCCAGCGGGCCGACCACCGAGACGACGAACTCCTCGAAAGGGCTCTTGCGCTCCCCCTCGATGTGCGTGCCGGCCGCGAAGAAGCCGAGGTTGATCTCCGACACCTGGATGTTGAACTTCAGCGCCGCCAGCGCGTGTGCGAGCTCGTGCAGCAGGATCGACACGGTGAACGCGATCACGAAGGCGAACGACGCCACGTAGCGCCAGTTGCCAAGGTCGGGGAACTGCTGCCCGATGATGCTGGAGAAGCCCAGAGCCAGCAGTACTGCGACCGGAAGCCAGGTGTACCGCATGGTGAGCCGGATCCCCTTGACACGGCCGAGCACCCAGGTGCCGGGTGGTGCGCCGGCAGGCTGGGCGGGACTCTGGGGATCACGCGGCTCGGACATCGAGGTAACGCTACTGGTCCCTAGGTAACGCCGTGCTACACACCCACGGTGAGGCGAGCTGCATAGCCTTCCTGCACGCTGCCGCTCATGCTCGCCAGCTGGTGTACGCCGCCGTCGTCGCCGAAGACGTTGTCACTCTGCAGCGACGTCCTGGACAGGTTCTGGGTGCTCCCGTCGTACCCGGAGGTCGCGTAGACCGCCTTGCAGGCCTCTTCGGGCAGAGCCAGCTGGGAGGTCGCACTGATCTTCCCTGCGGCCGTGGCCTCCGACAGCGACGCGTAGACCTCGAAGTGGATGTGGGGCCACCTGCCGGAGTACGCCGCGGGGAAGATCGTGGTGAAGGTGACCTTGCCGTTGGCATCGGCCGCCTGGACGCCGCGCAGGTAGTTCTCGTCGGTGATCTCCGTGTCGTAGAGCGAGTACCGGCCCTGGGCGTCGCAGTGCCACAGGTAGACGGCAGCACCCGCCAGCGCGGTGTCCTTGTCCGCATCCAGTACTACGAGCTCAACCGTGAGCGGGACTCCTTCGGCAACGCCTGAGGAGGATCCGAAGCTCTTGGTGATGTCGCTGCGGACGATGCCGGACTCGGTCAGCACATTCGGGCCGTTCGACCCGTCTCCTGGGAACGGGCCGGCTGTTTCGGAGGGGATCTCGTCGACGTCTGCGGTCGATGCGCTGGGGCTCGGCGTAGTGGCCGACGTCGTACCGCTGCTGGACGGGCTGCTGCTGGAAGGGCTCGTGGAGCCGCCGGAAGTGGAGTCGTCGGTCGCACAGCCGGCCATCGCCGCGAAGCCGACGCCTGCCAACAGTCGCAGCACGTTCCGCCGGCGGAGCGTGCCCAGGTCGTGTACGAGGCCCAGGTCGTGTTCGTGCGGGGGTGTCATGGTCGGTCTCCTTGGTCGGCTGTGATTCCAGAGTGCCGACCGAGGCCGATGGTTTGCCGAAAGTCCGCTGGGAGTTCCCTGTGAGCCGATTCAACCGGTGGTCGGGCGGTTCTGAACCGTTTGTGAGGTGGTTGTCCACAGCCTGGTGCGGCGTGCGCGCGCAGTGTCGGTGGTCTCGCCTAGCCTTTCGGGCATGAGCGTTGCAGCAGCAGTCGATGTGCACGGCCACCCGCGCGGAGCCTTGTCCCCGTCCCGGGCGGCGGATTTCATGTCCTGCCCGCTCAAGTACCGGTTCCGGGTGATCGACCGGCTGCCGGAGAAACCGTCCTCCGCCGCCGTGCGGGGCACGGTGGTGCACGGCGTCCTCGAGCGCCTCTTCGACCTGCCGGCCGGCCAGCGAACCCTCGAGCACGCGGCCGAGATGCTCGAGCCGCAGTGGCAGCAGGTACTGGCTGCCGAGCCTGAGGTCGCCGAGTTGTTCGCCGAGGACGCGGACGGTGCCGAGCTGGCCAAGTGGCTGGCTGAGGCCCATCAGCTGCTCGGCAAGTACTTCACCCTGGAAGACCCGAACGCGCTGGAGCCCGCCGAGCGCGAGCTGTACGTCGAGACCGAGCTCGAGTCGGGTCTCACGCTCCGGGGGTACGTCGATCGCCTGGACGTGGCTCCGACGGGCGAGATCCGGGTGGTGGACTACAAGACCGGCCGGTCGCCGTCGGAGTTCTTCGAGGCGAAGGCGCTGTTCCAGATGAAGTTCTACGCGCTCGTGCTGTGGCGGCTGCGCGGGGTGGTCCCGGCGATGCTCCAGCTGGTCTACCTCGGCAATGGCGAGATAGTCCGCTATGTCCCGGACGAGGCCGACCTGCTCGCCTGCGAGCGCAAGGTCGGCGCACTGTGGAACGCGATCACCCGGGCGCTGGAGTCGGGCGACTGGCGGCCGAGCCCGGGGCCGCTGTGCGACTGGTGCGACCACAAGGCGATCTGCCCGGCCTGGGGTGGCACTCCCCCGCCGCTGCCGGTGCGCTCGGTCGAGGAGGTCGCCCAGGAATCCGCCGGCGTAGACCTCGTCGGAGTGGACGGCTGAGGGGCGATATGAGGGCCGTTAGCAGTTGGCTGAGGTGCTGCTCACACCCGGTCGATGCCCGGGTGTGTCACCGGACTCGGATACCGTCCACACTATGAGCCATCCGCATCCCGACCTCGGCCAACCGCCCAGACTCCCCGACAACGCACTCCGCGTGGTCGCTCTCGGCGGCCTCGGCGAGATCGGCCGCAACATGACCGTGTTCGAACATCGCGGCCGGTTGCTCGTGGTGGACTGCGGCGTGCTGTTCCCCGAGGAGCACCAGCCCGGCGTCGACGTGATCCTGCCCGACTTCGGCTGGATCCGGGACCGGCTGGACAAGATCGACGCCATCGTCCTCACGCACGGCCACGAGGACCACATCGGCGGCGTGCCGTACCTGCTGAAGGAGCGCGCCGACATCCCAGTGGTCGGCTCCAGGCTCACCCTGGCGTTCCTGACCGCGAAGCTCAAGGAGCACCGGATCAAGCCCGTGACCGTGGAGGTCAAGGAGGGCGACCGGCGCAAGCTCGGCCCGTTCGAGTGCGACTTCCTCGCCGTCAACCACTCCATCCCGGACGGCCTCGCGGTCGCGATCCGGACGAAGGCCGGCGTAGTACTGCACACCGGCGACTTCAAGATGGACCAGTTCCCGCTGGACCGCCGCCTCACCGACCTGCGCGGCTTCGCCAAGCTCGGCGAGGAAGGCGTGGATCTGTTCATGACGGACTCCACCAACGCCGACGTACCGGGCTTCACCACCGCCGAGAAGGACCTCGGTCCGGCGATCGACACCGTTTTCCGGACGGCGCCCGGCCGGATCATCGTGTCCAGCTTCGCCAGCCATGTGCACCGGATCCAGCAGGTTCTGGATGCCGCGAAGGCGGGTGGCCGCAAGGTCGCGTTCGTGGGGCGCTCGATGGTCCGCAACATGGGCATCGCCGGCGATCTCGGGTATCTGAAGATTCCGAAGGGTCTGATCGTCGACCTGAAGGAGCTGGAGAAGCTGCCGGACCGCAAGGTCACGCTGATCTGCACCGGCTCCCAGGGCGAGCCGATGGCCGCGCTGTCCCGGATGGCGAACCGCGACCACATGATCCGGATCGGCGAGGGCGACACCGTACTGATGGCCAGTTCGCTGATCCCCGGCAACGAGAACGCGATCTACGCGGTGATCAACGGCCTGATCCGCTGGGGCGCGAACGTCGTCCACAAGGGCAACGCGAAGGTGCACGTCTCCGGGCACGCGAGCGCGGGCGAGCTGGTCTACTGCTACAACCTGGTCAAGCCGCGCAACGTGATGCCGATCCACGGCGAGTTCCGGCACCTGAAGGCGAACGCCGAGCTCGCCACCCGGACCGGAGTACCGGCCGATCGGGTGATCATCGCCGAGGACGGAGTGGTGGTCGACCTGGACCGCGGCCGCGCGAGGATCGTCGGCAAGGTCGAGGCGGGCTACGTGTACGTCGACGCGATGACCGTCGGCGGGGTCACCGAGGCGTCGCTGAAGGACCGCCGTGCGCTGGCTGAGGAGGGCGTCGTCACCGTCGTCCTGCTCGTCGATGCGAACACGGGCCGCCTGGCCGAGCCGCCGGACTTCCTGGCCCGCGGCTTCGTCCACGACGACACCACCTTCAAAGAGGTCATCCCCGTCATCGAGGAAACCCTCGCGAAGGCAGCCTCCGAAGGCATCGGCGAGGCCAACGCCCTGGAAGAACTGGTAGGCCGCTCCGTCGGCAACTGGACCTACCGCCACTGGCGCCGCCGCCCAGTAGTAATCCCGGTCGTCATCGACGCCTGACCCACCACCCCGCTGAAACCAGACAGCCCCACGCACCCACCGCGCGCGGTCATTCGACCACCCCAACCACTGCTGCGAGCTCGCTCGAATGCCCAGCCAGGCACCCTGCTGCAGGTACTAAGACCAGCTCAACTACTTCCTTTCCGGTGGTACGCCGGCGGCATCCAGATCGTCGTTCCGGCCACGAGTGGCGGTTTCGTCGATCCAGCGGCCCCGCTGGCGTCTTGTCCGACTGCCGGCGGCTTGCACAAGGCGCCAGCCGTCGAACAACCAGCCATCGGAAAACCCCGCTGACCGCGGTGGAGCCGGTGGCGGCGGGCTGTGGGGACCGGGGACACCTCGCGGGGGGCCGGTGGCCGGTGTGGTTGTGGGGACCTCGGACACCTGGTCGGGACCGGGGACAGCTCATGTGGTGTTCAAGGTCCCGACTTGGTGTCCGAGCCCGCACTTTGTGCACCGCCCGGCCTGAGTGTCCGGAACGCCGGGATTTGCTCGGATGGTGCACAAGGTGCCGGTTTCGGGGAGCCCGCCGCCCTCTTCGGGCAGCGGCAACTCCCCGAGCTCCCATGCAGAGGAGCAGCCTCGCTCGAGTCCTTCGTGGGCGAGCTCGAACGTCTCGATCTTCCCGGGCGTTGTCGCCACACCTCCCAGTGGCTCCGGGACAGCTGCGTTCCTTCCCTGGTCGGGGTGGTGTGGGTCAAGACTCGGAACTTGTTCCGATCCCGAAGGGACGCCGAAGGCGCTCACTGGTGCACCCCGACCAGTACCATCACGCAGCCCGGGGACGCCCCCCCCCGGAACCTGCGCTGGCGAAACCACCCGAACCTGCACACGCAGAACCCGCCCGGACCCAGCACGCCGTACAAGCTCACCCGGGACTGCCCCGCTGGGCGCGCGAGCGAGCTCGCAGTCGTGGGTTTGGGTCGGCGCGCCAGGCGCGGATGGGTTGGGGGGCTGGGTGGGCCTGGGGGCGGTTAGCGTTCGGGTATGAGTGTGGAGGTTGTTGAGAGGGTGGTGGCGGTTCGGACTGTGGGGGTGGGGAAGCGGTACGGGGGCGGCGAGACCCGGATTGATGCGCTGGATGATGTGAGTGTGGACTTCGGGCGGGGGCGGTTCACCGCGATCATGGGGCCTTCGGGGTCTGGGAAGTCGACCTTGTTGCATTGTCTGGCGGGGCTTGATCGGCCGTCGGCTGGGCAGGTCTGGTTGGGGGATGTCGAGCTGACCCGGCTGGACGAGAAGGCGCTGACGCATCTGCGCAGGGATCGGATCGGGTTCGTGTTCCAGGCGTTCAACCTGGTGCCGACGCTCAGCGCGCTGGAGAACATCACGCTCCCGCTCGACCTCGCCAACCGGAAGCCCGACCGGGAATGGCTCGACAAGGTGATCACCACCATCGGCCTCGGGGATCGGCTCAACCACAAGCCGGCCGAGCTCTCCGGCGGTCAGCAGCAGCGGGTTGCCTGTGCTCGGGCGCTCGTATCCCGGCCCGACGTGGTGTTCGCGGACGAGCCGACCGGCAATCTCGATTCGCGTTCGTCGGCGGACGTGCTCGGTTTCCTGCACCGCTCGGTGCGCGAGTTCGGGCAGACCGTGGTGATGGTGACCCACGATCCCACGGCCGCGGCGTACGCCGACCGGGTGCTCTTCCTCGCCGACGGCCGCCTGGAGTCCGAGCTGCCCGACCCGACCGCGGAGTCGGTCCTCGACATGATGAAGCAGCTCGACGCGCACGAGGCGGGCTGATGCTCAAGCTCGGCCTGCGGTCGGTGCTCGCGCACAGGCTCCGCTTCGTCCTGTGCACGGTGGCCGTGATGCTGGGCATCGGGTTCGTCTCCGGCGCGATGATCTTCACCGACACCCTCTCGACCGCGCTGAAGAAGAACTTCGCGGGCAGCACCGCCGACATCACCGTCACGCCGGTCTCGGCGCTGTCGGACGACACCGGTACTTCGAGCGCCCGCCCGGCGACCCTCTCGTCGGACCTCGCGCACCAGATCGCCGCGGTTCCGGGCGTCGCCGGAACCGACCCGCAGCTCCTCACCACCGGCCCGCAGATCCTCGGCTCCGACGGCAAACCCAGCGACACGTACGGCCTCCCGACGTACGGCGCCGGCTGGCCGCACGACCCGCGCACCGCCCCCTTCAAACTGATCGACGGCAAGGCGCCGTGGGGCGAGGGCCAGCTCGGCCTCGACCAGTCCACCGCACAGCGCGAGGGGTACGAGCTCGGCGACAAGGTCAAGGTGGTCACCCCCGCCCAGGCCGTGACCGGCACGCTCACCGCGATAACCACCCCAGTACTCGCCGGCGCTGCGGCAGGCGCCCCGCTCGTCACCTTCGACCCGGCCACCGGCCAACGACTGCTGCTCGGCGGACCAGGCTGGACCTCCATCGGCGTCGCGATTCAGCCCGGACAGGACTCGGCTGCCGTCACGAAGGCGATCGAGGCTGTCGCCGGCAAGGACGCGACCGTACGTACCGCCGCGCAGGTCTCGGCCGACGGCAAGAACGCGCTGGACGACACCTTCGGCGGCTTCAGCACGGTGCTGCTGATGTTCGCCGGCCTGGCGCTCTTCGTCGGCGCGTTCCTGATCGTCAACACCTTCGCGATGCTGGTCGCCCAGCGTTCCCGCGAGCTCGCGATGCTCCGCGCGATCGGCGCATCCCGCGGCCAGGTCACCGGGACCGTCCTCGCCGAGGGCCTCGTGATCGGCGCCATCGGTTCCACCCTCGGCCTACTGCTCGGCGGAGGCGTCGCCGCGGGGCTCCAGTTCTTCTACCAGCGACTCGACCTGGCAATCCCCACCGCGGTGCTGCAGATCAGCCCGGAGACGATCATCACCTGCTATCTCCTCGGCATCGGCATCACGCTGGCCGCCGCGTACCCGGCCGCCCGCCGTGCCGGGAAGCTCCCACCCGTCGCCGCCATGCGCGACGACGCGATGCTGCCCGAGCGCTCGATCCTGGTCCGCGTCATCATCGGTGCGTTCATGCTGCTGATGGCAGCCACCGTCTATGCGATCGCGGTCAACCTCAAAGGCCTGCCGGCCGCAGTACTGCTCGGCCTCGGTGCTGCGATCACCCTGCTCGGCGTCGTGATGACGAGCCCGCTGATCAGCCGGTACGCCGTACGCGGGCTGATGTCGCCGTTCGGGCGCAAGGCGCCAGTGACCCTCGGGCGGCGGAACGCGGAGCGCAATCCGCGGCGTACGTCGGCTACCGCGTCAGCGCTGATGATCTCGCTCGCCCTGGTCAGCGGCCTGGTGGTGATCGCGTCGTCCGCGAAGGCGTCCGTCGACAAGGGCATCACCGACGCCATCGGTACTTCGGACCTGGTGGTCACCAGGGACGGCGGCAACCCGTTCAGCGGGCAGGTCCGCGACCGGATCGCCGAGGTGCCCGGCATCACCTCGGTGCACCGGGTCCGTCAGATGGCCGGCAAGGTCGGCGACACGTCGGTGCGGGTGGCCGGAGTCGACGAAGGCACGCTCGACGGGCCGATCACCGCGCAGGTCGAGGCGGGCACGGTCAGCGGCCTGCAACCCGGCCAGGCGATCGTCCCACGCAATCTGGCCAGGACGCTCGACCTCTCCGTCGGCAAAGCCTTCCAACTGATCACCACGACCGGCACCCACCGGCTGACCGTGGCCGGCGTGATCGCGCCGAACAGGCAGCTCAACGCGATCGCGCTCTCCCTGCCCGGCTACACCGCGATCGGCGGCGCAGCGAGCGACTCGACCCTGTACGTCGAAGTTGCCGACGGCACCAGTATTGCCACCGTGCTGCCGACGGTGGTCGCCAAGCTGCAGGACTACCCCGCCGTCCAGGTCCGCGACCAGCAGGCGTACGCGAAGGGTGAGCGCGGACCGATCAACGCGATCCTCGGCGTGGTCGGCATGCTGCTGGCGCTGGCGATCCTGATTGCCGTGCTCGGCATCGTGAACACCCTCGCGCTCGGCGTGGTCGAGCGGACCCGGGAGATCGGCCTGCTCCGCGCGATCGGGATGGATCGCCCGCAGCTGCGGCGGATGCTCCAGGTCGAGTCGATCGCGATCGCGCTCCTCGGCGCCCTGCTGGGCCTGGTGATCGGCGTGCTCTTCGGCGCCTCGATCCAGCAGGTGATGGCGGACGACGGACTCGCCGTCCTGGACATCCCGGTGCTGCAACTGGTGATCGCCGTGCTGGTCGCGGCCGCGGTCGGCGTACTGGCTGCAGTGTGGCCGTCACGCCGTGCAGCAAGGCTCGACGTACTGCGGGCGATCGCCACCGAGTGACCAGCCGGTCGTGATGGACGCCAAGACCGGCCAGGACGTGAACCGCAGCCAGGACAGGAATTCGCAGGTAGCCTGCCGGTGTGCCGGGGAGCGTGCAGTCCATCGAGCGGGCGGCCGCTGTGCTGCGACTGCTCGCGGCGGCGCCGAACGGGCTCGGTGTGGCCGATCTGGGCAACGCGCTCGGCCTGGCCAAGCCGACCGTGCACGGCATCCTCAAGACCCTGCACCAGGTCGGGTTCGTCGAGCAGGACCACACCGGCGCGCACTACCGGCTCAGTGACGCCTTCGGCCGCCTCGGCGAGACCTACCTGGACCCGAACGAGCTTCGCAGCCGCGCGATCAACTGGGCCGACTCCCTGGCCTCCCGCAGCGGCGAGGTGGTCCGCGTCGGCCGCCTGGTCGAGGGCAAGGTCGTCGTCGTGCACCACGTCTTCCGCCCCGACGACAGCGACCAGGACCTCGACGTCGGTACGACGCTGCCGCCGCACGCGTGCGCCCTCGGCAAGGCCGTGCTCGCCTTCGACGCGAGCGGAGCCGCACGGCCCGGCAGGCTCGACGCGTACACGACCCGGACGATCGTCGACCCGGCCCGGCTGGCCGAGGAACTGATGGCGGTCCGGGCGAAGGGTTGGGCCGGCGAGTTCGAGGAGCACACCGTGGAACTGGCCGGGATCGCCGCGCCGATCCGCGGTCTCGGCGGCCTGGTGGTCGGGGCGGTCGGGCTGACCGGCCGGATCGAGCGCATCTGCGACAGCCGGCTGCGGCACCGCAGCGACCTGATCACCATGGTCCGCGCCACCGCCGAGGCCATCGGCCGCGATCTGCGGGAAGAGCGCTGATGCCGCGGCGCGTCCGTGCCTCGGTGGGTGCGCGAACGGCCGTCTGGGGCCTACGGTTCGAGGTACTGCCGGTACCTCGGGTGCTGTCGGGCAAGGGGGGTTCGGATGGCTGAACAGTACGTCGCGGCGGTGGACCAGGGGACGAACTCGACCCGGTGCATCCTCTTCGACCGGCGCGGGCGGCTGGTGTCGGTCGCGCAGCGCGAGCACCGGCAACTCTTCCCGCGGCCCGGCTGGGTCGAGCACGACGCCGCCGAGATCTGGCGCAACGTCACCCGGGTGGTGCCCGCGGCGATCCGCCAGATCGCCGCCGAGCCGTCCCAGATCGTTGCCATCGGCATCACCAACCAGCGGGAGACCAGCCTGCTCTGGGACCGCCGGACGGGTCAGCCGGTCGGCCACGCCGTGGTCTGGCAGGACACCCGGACCGACCGGCTGATCACCGAACTGGCCGGCGACGAGGGCCCGGACCGGTTCGCGGATCTCTGCGGGCTGCCGCTGACGACGTACTTCTCCGCGCCGCGGCTGCGCTGGATGCTCGACCACACGCCCGGGTTGCGCGCTCGCGCGGAACGGGGCGAGGTGCTGTTCGGCACGATGGAGAGCTGGCTGATCTGGAACTTCACCGGTGGTCCGCAGGGCGGCCTGCACGTGACGGACGTGACGAACGCCAGCCGGACGATGCTGATGAACATCGAGACCCTGGAATGGGACGACCGCCTGCTCGCCGCGTTCGACGTACCGCGGTCGGTGCTGCCGGAGATCCGCCCGTCGTCAGGGGTTTTCGCGACCGCCACCGAGGTGCTGCCCGGAGTACGGATCGGTGCGGCGCTCGGGGATCAGCAGGCCGCGCTGTTCGGGCAGACGTGTTTCAGTCCCGGCGAGGCCAAGTGCACGTATGGCACCGGGTCGTTCCTGCTGCTTCACACCGGTAAGGAGATCGTCCGATCGACCCACGGAATGCTCACCACCGTCGCATACCAAATCGGCTCCGAGCCCGCGGCGTACGCGCTGGAAGGGTCGATGGCGGTCACCGGCTCGCTGGTGCAGTGGTTCCGGGACGGGCTCGGGCTGATCCACACCGCGGCGGAGATCGAGACGCTCGCGCGGACCGTCGAGGACAACGGCGGCGCCTACATCGTGCCCGCGTTCTCCGGGCTGTTCGCGCCGCACTGGCGCAGCGAGGCGCGGGGCGTGATCGCGGGGCTGACCGGCTACATCACCAAGGGACACCTGGCCCGGGCGGTGCTCGAGGCGACCGGGTTCCAGACCCTCGAAGTGGTCAACGCGATGAACGCGGACTCCGGGATCGCGCTGACCGCGTTGAAGGTCGACGGCGGGATGACGGCGAACAACCTGCTGATGCAGTTCCTGGCCGACCTGCTCGACGTACCGGTGGTCCGGCCGATGGTGACGGAGACGGTCTCACTCGGCGCCGCGTACGCCGCTGGGCTGGCGGTCGGCTACTGGCCCGATCTCGAGGGACTCCGGAGCAACTGGCACCGCGCCGGCCAGTGGCTCCCCAACATGGATCCGGATCGCCGGGCCACGGAGTACGCGAACTGGCAGGCCGCCGTCCAGCGCACCTTCGGCTGGATCCGGCCCGACCAGGCGCGCTCGGATCAATAACCCGGATCAGGGGCGCCAGATCCAGTTCTGGCGTTCGTAGCGGATCTCGAAGCCGGTGCGGAGCATGTTGTTCAGGGATGCGTTGGCGCCTTCGACCTCCGGCTTGCCTGTCTCGGCGCTCAGCCATTTCGCGCCGACCGCGGCAGCCTGCCGAGCGCGGACCGCGAGCAGCGCCGACTGCGCGCCTCTGCCGCGATGACCCGGCAACGTCGAGGCACCCGGGAACTCCGCTACCTGACCGGTGATCAGCAGGGATGCGGCGGCCACCAGCTCGTCGCCGTCCCAGGCCCCGTACGCCGTCCAGCCGGGCCGCCCGACCACTCCGGCCGCCATCTCGGCGATACCTTCCTCGGGCATCCCGAAGCCGCGCACCAGCACCGACGCCCACTGCTCGGCATCGGCGGCACCCACCTCGGCGATTCGCAGCTCCGTCTCGGGCGACTGCACCAGACCCGCCAGCCGGGCGACCTTCATCCAGGTGCCACCCTCGGTGAGGCCCTCCTTCTCGCGGATGGCGTCCCAGTCCGGTGGTAGCACCGACGGCGCGAACTGCAGAGTCGCGAAAGGTGCCCCCTGCTCGCGGTAGAAACCGGTGATCTCCGCGACGAGGTCAGCCGTGACTGGGCTCTCGAAGCCGAAACCGAGCGCCTTGCTCCAGTAGTTCGTCACGTCGTTGCGCGCCGCCAGCACCACCCCACCGCCAAGCCGCTTCGACGCGAGCCCCAGCAACTTCACCGCCGAGGGAGGCGCCGCGTTCTCGTACCCCCAAACCGCCTCAGCCTCAGCAAGCTCAAGCAGCTCAGCGATCCGGTCCCACGACATCGAACATCCTCCTAAACAGGGGTGAACTACATCCTCGACTCTAGGCCGCCAGTGTGAACAAACAAGTGAACTCCAACCACCCGAAAGACCGCCGTAACAACGACCACTGCACGGCTGCCACCTGAACATCCAACGTTCCCCCGACCAAGAAGGCCCACTGGGACAGCACTACTCCGCCTGAGGTCATGAACGATGGGGTCCGCACGGCGCCACGCGAGGCTGCTCAAATCCACCTGACCACTTAACAGCACTTGTTCTCTGTGGCCTTATCAAGCAGACCCAACGGACCAGGTGTTAACCCTTCCAGGTCCAGACGGGGCGGTCGTATGCGATTTCGAAGCCGGCGCGGCGGACGTTGTTCAGCGACGGGTTGGCCTCGCCCGGTGCGGGTTTCACGACCTCGACTGCGAGGGTGGTGCAGCCGGCGGCGAGGGCGTCCTGCACGCGGCGGGCGAGCAAGGCCGACTGCGCGCCGCGCCCGCGGTACTCCGGCAAGGTCGCGGCGCTGACGAACTCGCCCAGTTCACCGTCGACGTACAGGGCGCCGGTGGCGACGAGTTTGTCGCCGTCCCAGGCGGCGTAACCGGTGAGGCCCGGGAGGTCGTTGACCGAGGCAAGCATCTCCACCATCCGGCCGTCCGGGTCCGGCATCTGGAAGGCCTCGACCTGGACCGCGGCCCAGGCTTCCCCGTCCTCCGGCCCGATCGGGCCGACCCGCAGAGAGGTCTCGACCTGCTGCACCGGCCGCGCGTCGCGCACCAGTTTGTGCACCGTCGGCTGTCCCTCCACCAAGCCCTGCACCTCGCAGATCTCGGCCCAGTTCGCCGGCAGCACCTCTGGGGCAAGATGGAAGTTCGCCACCGGTGTGCCCGCCGCCCGGTAGAAGTCCAGCACCTCACCGATCAGGCCCTTGGTCACCAGCTCGGTGAACCCGAAGCCCTGCGCCTTCGACCAGAACCCGGACGGATCGTTCAACATCGACACCGCGATGCCGCCGCCGATCCGCTCGGCGGTGATCCCCATCCGGTCCCGCACCCGCTCGTTCAGCCCCGACAACCGGAAGATCAACTCGGCCTCGAGACGCTCCACCCGCTCAGCCATCGTCATACTCGCCAGAGTACTAGTGGTTGAAAGTACAACAACCCAGCGAAGGTCACCCGGCTGCCCCGCAGCCCCAAACCGCCCCGGCCCGCTCAAAGACGCTCATCTGGTGCACAAGGAGGGCCCTCGGACACCAAGTCGGGACCTCGGACACGACCTGACCTGTCCCCCAGGTCCCGACACTGTGTCCCCGGTCCCGACAACCCACCGCCCTCCGCGGTCCCCACCACCGCACGCCGTTCGTGCCCAGCCCGGCGATCGGCCTCCCGATGACGGGCTGCTCGGCCACTGGCGCCTTACAAGCCGCCAGCCGGCGAACGACCCGCCAGCGGACCCGCAAATAGCCACAGGTGGCCGAACAACCGGCCAGCCGGCTAACAACATGCCAGTGGACGAACAACCCGCCAGCGGTCGAACAACCCGTCAGCACCAGCCCCCGAATCGGCACAACCACCACCCACCGCAGCGGAAACCCACCCCCGGGGCCCGCCGGCGTACCGAAGAACAGGAAGTAGTCGCCGCACACACCACCCCGGCAGGCACCCCACGCCTGCAACCTCCGCGACCACCCCCAGTACTACCTGTCGGTCCGTACACCCACCCCCGAAAACACCACCCCGGACCGGCTCAAACCTCCGTCGCCCGGTACACCCCACCCCGAAAGCACCACCCCGATGCGGCTCAGACTCCTCCGCGGGATCCGCGTAGCTGCGTCCTTCCCTGGTCGGGATGGGGTGGGTCAAGAGTTGAAACTTGTTTCGATCCCGAAGGGACGCCAAAGGCGCTCTTGACGCACACCAGCACGACTAGCACCATCACGCAGCGGAGACCGCCAACCACCCGCATCCGTTGCCGGGCGAACCACCCGCACCCATGCCCGGCGGAACAACCCGCACCCATGCCCGGCGGAACCACCCCGCCCAGCATCCCCAGCGCAACACCGGCACGCGCACCACGAGGCAGGGGTCGAGCCGGCGGCAGGTTGCCTCGGGCACTGGGGTAGTTGGCGGCCGGGGTGGGTGCTCGGCTCAGCGGTTGCTAGGAGCATGCCCGCCTGGCTCCGACGGCCGGACACCTCGCCGCGCGGGAAGGCGGCGCCGTACTCAGGCCGGTGAGACGCGGCGCCGTACTCAGGCGGGCGAGACGATGTCTGGGGCGCCCAGGCGGACCTTGTCGGCCGACTCGTCGTCGGGTTGTTCCTGGGAGTCGCGTTCGGACTGGACTCGCTGCTGGTAGAAGGAGACCTCGCGCTCGATCGTCTCCTCGTCCCAGCCGAGCACCGGCGCCAGCAGGCGTGCCGCCGCCCCCGCCGCCTCGACTCCGCGGTCCCAGGCCTCGATCGAGATCCGGGTACGCCGGGCCAGTACGTCGTCCAGGTGCCGGGCGCCCTCGTTCGTGGCGCCGTACACGATCTCCGCCTTGAGGTAGTCCTGCGTGCCGGGCAACTGCTCCCCCAGCGACGGGTCCGCCTCGACCAGGGCGAGCACCTCGTCGATCAGCGCGCCGTACCGGTTGAGCAGGTGCTCGATCCGGGCCACGTGCAGCCCGGAGCGCTGCGCGATCAGGTGCCGCTGGTTCCACATCGCGTGGTACCCGTCGGCGCCGACCAGCGGGGTGTTCTTGGTGACGGACTTCGGCACCCGCCCGTCCAGCGCGTTCGCGGCCGCGTCGATCGCGTCCTTGGCCATCACCCGGTACGTCGTGTACTTGCCGCCGGCAACAACCACCAGACCGGGGGCCGCGTGCGCGACGACGTGCTCGCGGGACAGCTTCGACGTGCTCTCCGACTCCCCCGCCAGCAACGGCCGGAGCCCGGCGTACACACCCTCCACGTCCTCGCGGGTCAGCGGGGTGGTGAGCACGGCGTTCACGTGGTCGAGCAGGTACTCGATGTCCTTACTGGTCGCGGCCGGGTGCGCCTTGTCTAGGTTCCAGTCGGTGTCGGTGGTGCCGATCAGCCAGTGCCGGCCCCACGGGATGATGAACAGCACGGACTTCTCGGTCCGCAGGATCATCCCCGTGCTGGACTGGATCCGGTCCTTCGGCACGACCAGGTGGATGCCCTTGCTGGCACGCACGTGGTACTGCCCGCGCTCGCCGACCATCCCCTGGGTGTCGTCGGTCCAGACCCCGGTCGCGTTGACGACCTGCTTGGCCCGTACTTCGAACTCGCGCCCGCTCTCCAGGTCCTTCGCCTGCACCCCGGTGACCCGCTCACCCTGGCGCAGGAATCCGGTCACCTTGACCCGGTTCGCGACGTGCGCGCCGTACGACGCCGCAGTACGGGCGAGTTCCATCGTGTGGCGGGCGTCGTCGACCTGGGCGTCGTAGTACTGCAGTGCTCCGACCAGGGCGGACTTCTTGAGGCTCGGGGCCAGCCGCATCGCTCCGCGGCGGGTCAGGTGTTTGTGGATGGGCATGCCGCCGCCGTGGCCCGAGCTGAAGGCCATCGCGTCGTACAGCGCGACGCCGGCGCCGGCGTAGAACCGCTCCCACCACCGGTGCTGCAGGGGGTAGAGGAACGGCACCGGCTTGACCAGGTGCGGTGCCAGGCGCTGCAGGAGCAGACCGCGCTCCTGCAGCGCCTCGTGCACCAGCCGGAAGTCCAGCATCTCCAGGTAGCGCAGGCCACCGTGCACCAACTTGCTCGACCGGCTGGAGGTGCCGCTCGCGAAGTCGCGAGCCTCCAGCAGCCCGGTGGTCAGGCCCCGAGTTGCGGCGTCGAGTGCAGACCCGCTGCCGACCACCCCGCCACCGACCACCAGGACGTCGAGCTCCCGGCCGTCCGCCATCGCCTCGATGGCCTCGGTCCTCGCCTGCGGTGACAGTGCCACTGCGCCCACTGTGCTGTTCCTTCCCTCGTCTTACTTCTTGTTGCCTATTGTTACTCTGTGTTATCGCTTGGCCTGGGCCGGCGTCAGTCGACGTCCACCCAGTCGAGCGTGCGCTGGACGGCCTTCTCCCAGCCCTTGTACCCAGCCGCACGCTGGTCGTCGTCCCACTCCGGGTTCCAACGCTTGTCCTCGTTCCAGTTCTGGACCAGCTCGTCGGTGTTGTTCCAGAAGCCCACCGCCAGGCCGGCCGCGTACGCCGCGCCGAGCGCGGTGGTCTCCGCGACGACCGGCTTGCTCACCGGGACGCCGAGGATGTCTGCCTGCATCTGCATGCAGAGCTCGTTCGCCGTGACTCCGCCGTCGACCTTGAGGACCTCGAGCTTGACGCCCGAGTCCTTCTCCATCGCGTCGGCGACGTCCTTGCTCTGGTAGCAGATCGCTTCCAGTGTTGCGCGGGCCAGGTGAGCGTTCGTGTTGAACCGCGACAACCCGACGATCGCGCCGCGAGCGTCGGACCGCCAGTACGGCGCGAACAGCCCGGAGAACGCCGGCACGAAGTACACGCCGCCGTTGTCCGGGACCTGCCGAGCGAGCGTCTCGGTCTCACTCGCGCCAGAGATGATGCCGAGCTGGTCCCGCAGCCACTGGACGGCCGACCCGGTGACGGCGATCGATCCCTCCAGCGCGTAGACAGGAGCGTCGTCGCCGAACTTGTAGCACATCGTGGAGAGCAGTCCGGCCTTCGAACGGACCAGCTCGGTCCCGGTGTTCAGCAGCATGAAGTTGCCGGTGCCGTAGGTGTTCTTGGCCTCGCCCGGGTTGAAGCAGACCTGGCCGACCGTGGCCGCCTGCTGGTCCCCGAGGTCACCCGTCAGCGGCACCACGCCGCCGAGCGGGCCGTTCACCAGCGTCTCGCCGTACTTGTTCGGGTCGGACGACGGCCGGATCTCCGGCAGCATCTGGCGGGGGATGTTGAAGAACGAGATCAGCTCGTCGTCCCAGTCGAGCGTCTCCAGGTTCATCAACATCGTGCGGCTGGCGTTGGTGACATCGGTGATGTGTACGCCGCCTTCGGTGCCGCCGGTGAGGTTCCACAGCACCCAGGTGTCGGTGTTGCCGAAGACGGCGTCACCGGCCTCGGCAGCCGCACGGACCCCGTCGACGTTCTCCAGGATCCACTGGACCTTGCCAGCCGAGAAGTAGGTCGCGGGCGGCAGGCCGGCCTTCTGCCGGATCACGTCGCCTTTGCCCTCCCGCTCGAGCGCGGACGCGATCCGGTCGGTCCGGGTGTCCTGCCAGACGATCGCGTTGTAGTAGGGCCGCCCCGTCTTGCGGTTCCACACCACGGCCGTCTCGCGCTGGTTGGTGATGCCGAGCGCCGCCAGGTCGCTCGACTGCAGGTTGTTCGCGTTCATCGCGGTCCGGATCACCGAACTGGTGCGCTCCCAGATCTCCACCGGGTTGTGCTCGACCCAGCCGGCCTGCGGCAGGATCTGGTCGTGCTCCAGCTGGTGGATGCCCACCTCGTTGCCGGAATGGTCGAAGATCATGAACCGGGTGCTCGTGGTGCCCTGGTCGACTGCACCTACGAAGTCAGCCATGGATAGTCCTCTCCTCACACTGCGCTGTGGTCCCGTGGATCATGCTGTCGTCTCCTCCTCGGGGACCCGGCCCGGCTCCTCGTCCGCGTCGCCGACCGGCAGGTTCCGGCCGACCAGCAGGTCGTAGAGGAACGCGCCGATGAGCGCCCCGATGATCGGTCCCACGATCGGGACCCAGAAGTAGGGATCCCCGAACTGGTCCTTGAAAGCGTCTCCCCCGTATCCCGTCAGTGCGGACGCGAGCCGCGGGCCGAAGTCACGTGCCGGGTTGATCGCGTAGCCCGCCAGCGTGCCCCAGGCCATCCCGATACCGACGACGAGCAGACCGATCATGAACGGGCCGAGGTTCGCTGCGGGGGCGGTGTTGCGGAGGTCGACGATGGCCAGGATGACCAACATGAGGATCGCGGTACCGATGATCTGGTCGAGGAAACCGCCCCACATGCCGACCCCGAGTTCCACGTTGCCGTTGCCCGGCAGGGTGGAGAACACGCCCTGACTCTTGATGGTCAGGCCGGGGTCGAACTTCTGCAGGACCTCGGAGTAGTTCCAGCGGACCACCATCGCCGCCGCGAACGCGCCGAGGAACTGTGCAGCGATGTACGGCAGCACCTTCCGCCAGGCGAACCCGCGGAAGGCCGCCAGTGCGATCGTCACCGCGGGATTGATGTGGGCGCCGCTGACGCGGGCCGACACGTACACACCCATGGTCACTCCGATGCCCCAGGCCCACGCGATCGAGTCGTGATTCCCGATCCCGCCGGCCACCACTTGGGCGACCACACCGACACCGAACAGGATCAGGATGAATGTTCCGGCGAACTCGGCCGAACACTCCCCCAGAAGGGTCCTCGACTTGACTACCTCGGTCGTTGCCATGCTGACCTCCCTTCCACCCCGTGACGACCACGGAGAACTGGAATGTAGGAGTGTTAGCGAGGAGGCACAACGCTGCTCGTTCGACATTGTCGAACGGCCCGTCCGGCCCTCCCAGCTGCGACACTCGACCGGACCAGGACTTCGTCCGGCCGGCCCAACCCTTTGTGCTCCCGATCGCGTCAGGGCGGGCAGGAGACGCCTCAGGGCGTCGTGGAGCCGAGGGGACCAGATGGCAGCTGGAGCGGGGTTCGCGGAGTTCGCGAGCAGTCGGCACGGGGCGTTGTACCGGTACGCCTATCTGCTGGCCGGTGAGCGGGGGCTGGCGGAGGATCTGGTGCAGGAGGGCCTCACCAAGACGTACGTCGCGTGGGGACGGCTGCGCGATCCGGGCAACGCCGAGGCGTACACCCGGAAGGCGATCACCACCATCGCGATCAGCTGGTGGCGCCGGAAGGCCTGGCGTGCCGAGCGGCCGCGGAACGACGTACCGGATAGGCCGATGGAATCCCACGATGCCACCGCCCGGATCTGGCTGTGGCACGAGCTCCGGCAGCGGGCGGCGCTGGTCCTGCGGTACTACGAGGACCTGACCGAGGTAAGGGGTACCTCTCCCCCGGCGCCGACTACCTGGTGGCAGGGCCGGCCGACAACTGGCCAGGCGACCCGGCCGCGGCCGCCCTGGACTTGTTCTCCGTCTCGACCGGCCAGAAGCTCGCCCGGCGCCACCCCGGCCACCCCCGGCTGATCTTCAGCCAGTGGCTGAACGACACCACCTTCACCGCCGTCGGCCTCCGCGCCGACGCCCCCGCTCCCCCGGTGGACCTCCTCACCTGCTCCACCACCACCCTGACCTGCCAGGTCACCACTCCGGCCTTCTCCACCTACACCTTCGACCGGACCCCGCCACGCACCACCGCGTTCGCCCTCCCCCTCGGCACCGAGATCGTCCAGGACTTCGGATAGCACCAACGTCCGCAGAACCTCACCGGTTCTGCGGACGTTGTGAGTGGTGCAGAGGTCAGCCGGCGGTGCCGGTCTTGGGGGCGTCGCCGCCTGGCTGGTTCTCCGGGAAGTGGCACGCGGTCTGGTGGCCGGGCGCCAGCTGGAGCAGGGGCGGTTCGACCGTCTTGCAGATGTCCTGGGCCTTCCAGCAGCGGGTGTGGAACCGGCAGGCCGGGGGTGGGTTGATCGGGCTGGGGACGTCGCCCTGCAGGCGGATGCGCTCCTGCCTGGCCCTGCGCTTGGTGTCCGGGATCGGTACTGCGGACAGCAGCGCGAGCGTGTACGGGTGCATCGGCGTCTCGTAGAGGTCGACCCGGTCGGCGATCTCGACGATCTTGCCCAGGTACATCACCGCGACCCGGTCCGACACGTGCCGGACCACGGACAGGTCGTGCGCGATCATCACGTAGGTCAGGTCGAACTCGTTCTGCAGGTCCTCCAGCAGGTTGACCACCTGGGCCTGGATCGACACATCGAGCGCGGAGACCGGCTCGTCGGCGACGATCAGCTTCGGCCGCAGCGCGAGCGTGCGGGCGATCCCGATCCGTTGCCGCTGGCCGCCGGAGAACTCGTGCGGGTAGCGGTTGTAGTGCTCGGGGCTGAGGCCGACCAGCTCGAGCAGTTCCTGGACGGCCTTCTTGGTGCCGCCCTCGGTCTTCACGTGCTGCAGCTTGTACGGCGCGCCGACGATCTTGCCGACGGTGTGGCGCGGGTTCAGCGAGCCGTACGGGTCCTGGAAGATCATCTGGACGTCTTTGCGCAGCGGCCGGATCTTGCCCTCGGACATGTGGGTGATGTCCCGGCCCTCGAAGACGATCTTGCCCGCGGTCGGTTCGAGCAGCCGGGTCAGCAGCCGCCCGGTCGTGGTCTTGCCGCAACCGGACTCGCCCACCAGCGAGAACGTCTCGCCCTTGGTGACGGTGAAGTCCAGGCCGTCCACTGCCTGCACGGCGCCGGTCTGGCGCTGTAGCACGCCCCTGCGGATCGGGAAGTGCTTCACCAGGCCCGTCACCGACAGCAGCTCCTCGCCGGTCGGCGACTTCGCTGCGGTCGAGTCGGTGTCAGTCGTCGTCACGGTTGCTCCGTCAGTCCCCTGTGTGCTCACAGCTTCGGCTTGATGTCGGTTTCCCAGCTCTGCTTGCGCAGCTCCGGGGTGAGGTGGCACGCCACCTGGTGTCCGTTACCGATGTCCAACAGTTCCGGCCGCTCGGTCTCGCTCAAGCCGCCGTTCAGGTGCGCGTAGTTGCAGCGCGGGTTGAAGGGGCAGCCCGGCGGCACGTTGATCAGGCTGGGCGGCGTGCCCTTGATCGGGATCAGCCGGTCGCTGCGCTCCCGGTCGATCCGCGGCATCGAGCCGAGCAGCCCCCAGGTGTAGGGGTGCTGCGGCCGGTCGAAGATGTCCTCGGCCGTGCTGTACTCGATCGCCCGGCCGGCGTACATCACCTGGATGTCGTCGGCCAGTTCGGCGACCACACCGAGGTCGTGCGTGATGATGATGACGGCCGAGTTGAACTCGCGCTGCAGGTCCCTGATCAGGTCCAGGATCTGCGCCTGGACGGTCACGTCGAGCGCGGTGGTCGGCTCGTCCGCGATCAGCAGGTCGGGGTCGCAGGACAGCGCCATCGCGATCATCGCGCGCTGCCGCATGCCGCCGGAGAACTGGTGCGGGTAGGCGTCCACCCGCTTGTCCGGCTGTGGGATGCCGACCCGATCGAGCATCGCGACCGCATGTTTGCGCGCGACCTGCTTGCTCACGTCATTGTGCACCTGGTAGGCCTCGATGATCTGGTGGCCGACGGTGTAGAACGGGTGCATCGCCGACAGCGGGTCCTGGAAGATCATCGCCATCCGCTTGCCGCGGAGCTTGCGGACCTCCTCGCGGCTGGCCGAGATCAGGTCCTGCCCGTCGAGGAACACCTCGCCGCTGATCCTCGCCGTACCGGCCTTGTGCAGGCCCATGATCGACAGGCTGGTGACGCTCTTGCCGGAGCCGGACTCGCCCACGATGCCGAGCGTCTTGCCGCGCTCTAGCCGGAACGAGATCCCGTCGACCGACTTCACCACTCCGTCGTCAGTCGGGAAATGCACCTTGAGGTCGCGGACGTCGAGGAAGGCCTCGCCGCGCTCGATCCGCTGGACGGTGTCTTGAGGGGTCACGAGGTCTTGAGGTTCGGTCACGAGATTCGCACCCTCGGGTCGACGACGGCGTACAGGAGATCGACGACCAGGTTGGCCACCACGATGAAGAAGGCGGCGACCAGGGTCACGCCGAGCACCTTGGGCAGGTCGTTGGCCCGCAGCGCGATGACGGCGTACTGCCCGATGCCGGGCAGTGAGAAGGTCGTCTCGGTCAGGATCGCGCCGCCCAGCAGCAGGCCGAGGTCCAGACCGAAGATGGTCAGGATCGGCGTCAGCGCGGAGCGCAGGCCGTGTTCCACGACCACGGTCCGCTCGGTCAGGCCCTTGGCCCGCGCGGTCCGGACGAAGTCCTCGTTCATGGTCTCGAGCATGCCTGCCCGGGTGAGCCGGGCGTACGCCGCGGCGTACAGGAACGCGAGCGTGATCCAGGGAAGGAGCAGGTCGTACGCCCACTCCCACGGGCTGGACGCGTCCATCGGGTTGGTACCGCCCTGGGCCGTCCAGCCGAGGCCGTAACTGAAGATCGACAGTGACAGCAGACCGGTGAAGAAGATCGGCAGCGAGACACCGGCCAGCGCGACCGACATCAGCGACCGGTCCAGGAACGACCCACGTTTCAGCGCGGACACCACACCGGTGCCGACTCCGGCCAGCAGCCAGATCACGGCGGCCCCGAGGGCCAGCGAGGCAGTAACGGGTATTCGGTCGACCAGGTCCGGCCAGACCGGTTGCTGGGTGAGGAACGAGTAGCCGAAGCACGGCGCCGGGCAGTGCTCCGTCGCCGGACCGTAGTTGTACTCCTGACCGACGAACAGGCCCTTCACGAAGCGGCCGTACTGCACGTAGAGAGGGTCGGTGAAGCCGAGCCTGACTGCGGTCTCGTGGATCTGCTCCACGCCCGCACTCTTGCCGACGTAGCGCGAGGCCAGGTCGTCGGCGGTCGCGCCGCCGAGCTTGGGGACCATGAAGAAGATCGAGAACGTGACAGCCGTGACGATGAAGAGCAGGACCACTGCTCCGATCACCCGGCGGACCAGATATGCGAACACCGTGCTCGGCGTGGTGGCCGGTGATCACACGTGATCACCGGCCACCGTCAGCCTTCACCTACCTCTGCTGCGAATAATGGTCAGAGCAGCCCGCTACTACTTCTGGGCCACACCGATGCTGGCGTAGTCGTACATGTTCTGGCTGTCGCTCACGAACACGTTCGACAAGGTGGTCGGCCGGTACAGCAGGCCCTTGGCCCAGATGCCCGGCAGTACCGCGGCCTGCTCCATGACCTTCTTGTCGACGTCGACCCAGATCTTCTCGCGGGCCGCCTTGTCAGTCTCCTTCAGCGCCTGGTCGATCAAAGTGTCGACCTCGGGGATCCGGACGCCGAGGTTGGTGTTACCACCGGTGGCGCGGATGACCCGGCTGTCGACGATCTGGCTCAGGAAGCCGAAGCCGTCCGGCCAGTCAGCACCCCAGCTGTAGACGATCAGGCCGAGGCTGTTGGCCTTCGCGTAGTCCGGCTTGCCGGCGTACAGCTTGGTGTAGTCACCGGTCGGGAAACCCTTCGGGGTCAGGTTGATGCCGACCCGCTTCAGCGACTGCTGCAGCGACTCCGCGACCGCCTTCTCCTTGGGTCGGTCCGCCCGGTACGCGATGTTGGTGCTGAAGCCGGTCGGCATGCCGCACGCCGTCAGCGCCTCCTTCGCCTTGTCCACGTTGCCGTTCTTGTCGGCCTCGAAGCCGTAGTCGTCGAACTTCACCGCGCCGGTCACCAGCGGCGGCATCATGTTGGTGGCGATGTCGCCACCGACCGGACCGCCGTATGCACGCTGGTAGCCCTCATGGTCGGCCGCGTAGAGGATCGCCTTGCGGCAGTTGATGTTGTCCAGCGGCTTGACCTCGCCGTTGAACACGGTGAAGTTCAGCCGCGGCGCCGGGACGTTGTCGGCGTTCGCCTTCAGCTGCGGGTTCCCCAGGATCTTCGCCTGGGTCTCCGCCAGCACACCGGTACCGGCGATGTCGACGTCGAGGTCACCGGCCTGCAGGCGGTTGTCGATGTCGGCACCGTTCACGTTGTAGGCGACCGTGATCTTGTCCGGCAGCGCCTTGCGGCCCGAGTTCGGGTCGGAGGCCGGGTCGTACTGGTCGTTGCGGATCAGCGTCAGGCCCTTGTTCGGGTCGTGGCTCTCGAACTTGTACGGACCGGTCGCGATCGGGTGCAGCTGGTACTTCGACCCGGTGTCCTTGGCCTGCGGGACCGGTGCGGTGGCCGGCAGTTGGGCGAAGTAGTCGAAGCCGGAGAACGACTTGTTCAGGTGGAAGACGATGGTCTGGTCGTCCGGGGTCTCGATCGCCTTGGCGACACCGGCCAGCGACTTGTCTTTGTAGACGCTGTAGCCCTTCGGCACGTCCAGCAGGAAGTCGTTGAAGTACGTCGGGCCGTTCGGTAGCGTCGCCTTGTCCAGCGAGCGGGCAACGGCGTACTTGACGTCCTTCGAGGTGACCTCGGTGCCGTCCTCGTACTTGACGCCCTTGCGGATCTTGTAGGTCCAGGTCTTGGCGTCGTCACTCGGCACACCGGCGGCCTCGGCGAGGTCCGGAACGACCTCAGCGCCCTGCTTGCCCGGAGCCGACTTGAAGACCATCAGCGGCCGGACGTAGTTGCGCACCAGGTTCCAGGACAGGCCGTAGTAGGTGTCACCGGGGTCCGTGGAGTCCCACTTCTCGGTGATGGCCATACGGAGCGTGCCACCCTTTTTGTCGCTCGGGTTGTATGTCCCGGTGACGGCCGAGTTGTACTCGGCCTTGGCAGTGTCGCCGCTGCCGCTGCCGGAGCCGCTGCCCGAGTTGTCATTGCCCCCGCAAGCCGCCAGGCTCAAGGCGACGGCCGCACTGACGGCGGTGGCCGTCGTGATGCGATTCCATCTCATCTGTTGTTGCACCCCTTTTTTCGTGAGAGCCAGGCTCCCTGGTTGGAGAGAAGTCCTATCGCGACCGCGGGTCGAGGGCGTCTCGCAGCCCGTCGCCGAAGAGATTGAAGGCCAGCACCGTGATGAAGATGGCCAGGCCGGGCGGAACCATGTAGAGCGGCGCGACCTGGTACCAGTTCGCCGCGATGGACAGCATGTCGCCCCAGCTGGCCGTCGGCGGCCGGACACCCACGCCGAGGTACGACAGACCCGCCTCGAACAGCACGTTGGTCGGGATCAGCAGCGTGGCGTACACCAGGATCGGGGCGATCAGGTTCGGCAGCAGCTCGGTGAACAGGATGTACGGACGGCGGGCGCCGAGGCTCCGGGCCGCGTCGACGAACTCCCGCTCCCGCAGCGACAGCGTCTGGCCGCGGATGATCCGGCCGATGTAGGGCCAGCTGAAGAAACCGATGATGAACACGATCAGCGCCACCCGCAGGGAGTCGCCCTTCAGTCCGAGCAGCTGGTCCGGCACGGCGCCGACCAGCGCCAGCGCGAACAGCACCAGCGGGAAGGCCAGGAAGATGTCCATCAGCCGGCTGATCAGGGAGTCGACCCAGCCGCCGAAGTATCCGGCCACGACCCCCGCCACCGTGCCGATGCCCACCGAGAGCAGCGTCGCCAGGAAGGCGATCAGCAGCGAGATCCGGGCTCCGTAGACGATCCGGGCGAAGATGTCGCGGCCGTTCACGGGCTCGATCCCGAACGGGTGGTCCGCACTGATGCCGTTCCACTTGCCGATCGGGGTCTGCAGCGACGGATCGATCAGGTCCTGGTGGAAGTCGTTCGGCGTGACGCCGATGATCTTGCAGATCAGCGGAGCGAAGGTCGCCACCAGGATCAGCAGCAGGACGACAGCACCACCGGCGAGCGCGACCTTGTCCCGCTTGAGCCGGATCCACGAGATCTGCCAGAGCGACCGACCCTCGATCTTGCCGACGCCCTGGACCACGGCTTCCGGCTGTGCCGACGCCGATCCCGGCTCGACCTCGAGTGGTGTAGTCACGCGATGGGTACCCCTGCCTCAAGTCGTCGGACCGGCGGAAACCGGTGTAGCTGCCGCCTTAACCTGCCGCCATTACTGCCCGGAGTCAAACGCGGAAAGTGCTGCGTTGCCCGATCGTGATGCGCAGGAAATCGTCCCGTATCGTGGGACAACTCGCAGTAAAGCATGCCCCTACCCGGGGTTGCGATCGCCTCGCTGTGCGTGATGGGAGAAGTCCAGGCAGTAGCAGGTCGCCGCACCCGCCTCATTACTTCCGCAAGCCTGAAAAGTAGACGAATGACAGTGGGTTCGCCGCCTCCGCCACGTTCTGCAAACCCTTGGCCGCGACCACCGGCAACTGCCCCTGCCAGGTCGGGATGACGGGTGCTTCCTGAGCGATCAGCAACTGCAGGCTCTTCAGTGACTCTTCGCGATCGAGCTGGTTCTGCTCGGCGATCTCCTGATCCAGCAGCTTGGTCGCCGCCGCGCTCCGATAGCCGTTCTGGTAGAGCCCCCCATCGCGGAGGAACGGCGCCAGGTAGTCATCGCTGTCGGGGTAGTCGGGCAGCCAGCCGGCGTGGTACAGGTCGAACGCCCCGGCCCGGGCCAGCTGCTGGTACCGCGGCCCCTCGACGCTGCGCAGGACCACCTTGAACAACCCCGACACCTCCAGTTGCCGCTTCAGCTCGAGCACCTCCGCCTTGGCGCCCGCGCCGTACTGCGCGGGCGTCCAGCCGACCGTGAGCGTCACTGGCGTGGTGATGCCCCCGTCACGCAGGATCGCGGCAGCTGCGGTCTTGCTCGGCTCCTGGTATTGCGAGCGGAACGCGTCCACCTGACCGCCGAATCCCGGCGGAACCACGGAGTACAGCGGGGTGGCGCGATCGCCGTACGCCTTCTTCGCGATGGCCTGGCGATCGATCAGCTGCGCCACGGCCCGTCGTACGGCGGGCCTGCGGGCGACGAGAGACTTCATGCTGAAGGCGAAGAAACGGATCTCCGCGGACGGCGCCTGGACCACCTGCACCTGGTTCGCCGTACGCAGCCGGTCCAGCGCGCCGGGCCCGAACCCGTGCACTCCGAGGTCGGCCTTGCCCTGGGTCATCACGTTGGTCAGCGACGTCGCGTCTGAGACGAAACTCACCTCGACGCCGTCGTTCAGCGCCCCGCGCGCGCCCTTGTACTTCCTGAACTTGGCGAGCACTGCCCGCACGCCCGGCTTGTACGACGTGAGTTGGTACGGCCCGCTGCCGATCGCCTTGTCGTTCACCAGCTTCGACGCCGGGTAGGACTCCTCGTCCACGATCGAGGCGCCGGTGATGGTCAGCAGGTACGGCAGCCGCGCGTCCGGCTTCTTCAGGGTGAACACCGCGGTCAGCTCGTCCGGCGTGCTCACCGAGGCGACCGACCCGAACAACGCCGCCGGACCGCCCGGGGTCTTCAGCCGCAGCATCCGGTCGAAGCTGAACTTCACGTCCGACGAGGTCAGCTTGTGCCCATTCGGGAAGGTCAGCCCGTTCTTCAGGCTGCACGTGTACGTCGTGGGCGCGTCGTACTGGCAGTCGGCGGCGTCCGGCACCGGGGTCGGCTTGTCCGGGGTCATCGTCAGCAGGGTCTGGTAGAGGTTCGCCTGCAGGGTGCGGGACCCGACCTCGGCGGGACCGGCCGGGTCGAGCGAGGTGACGGTGTCTGCGGTGACGACCTTGAGGACCATGTCCTTCGGCGCCTCACCACCCTGGTGCGTGGTCTGGGCGGGCTTGCCGCAGGCTGCGAGAGATCCCGCCAGCACGCCGACCGCGACCACCCAGGCGCCCCGGCGCCACAGCACTGTCACCATTCCACCCTTCCCCAGAACACCCCCGCGGGTCCCAGAAAGAAGGTATCCCGTCAACGGAGCAGGTCTCGCAGCGCGTCCGGCGTGACGGTCTCGAGCGACTCGATCACTTGCCGTCGCGGCCCCGCCGGGATCTCCACCCACTGCGGCACAACGACGACGAACGCACCGGCCGCGGTCCCGGACGCAGTACCGCCTGGTGAGTCCTCGATCACCACACAGTCGACCGGATCGACGTCCAGCTCGCGGGCGGCGGTCAGGTAGGGCTCGGGGTGCGGCTTGTTGTTGGTCACCTCGTCCCCGGCGACGATCACGTCGAACAGGTCCGGCGGCAGGTGCGACAGCACCGCGTCGATCATCACCCGGTACGACGCCGACACCAGCGCGCAGGGGATCCCCTCGCGCTTGAGCGCCTGCAGGAGCTCGACCGCGCCGGGGCGGAAGTCGACCTCCTCCTTCAGCGAGCGTTCCACCTCGGCGTACATCCGCCCGGCCAGCTCGTCGGCCTCGATCGCCCCGGCCGGGATGCGCGACATCCACACCTTCACCGCGTCACCGAGGCCGCTGCCGACCAGGGAGACGCAGTCCTCGATCGTCCAGGTCGCGCCAAGCGAGGCCAGCAGGTCGATCTGCACCCGGGCCCAGATCGGTTCGGAATCCACCAGCGTGCCGTCCATGTCCCAGAGCACCGCTTGAAGGGTCATGAGGCGTTGAAGTACTTCGCTTCGGGGTGGTGAACCACCAGGGCGTCGGTGGACTGTTCCGGGTGCAACTGCAGCTCCTCAGATAGGTGGACGCCGATCCGTTCCGGCCTCAACAACCCCACCAGTTTCGCCCGGTCCTCCAAATCCGGGCACGCCGGGTACCCGAACGAGTACCTCGAGCCGCGGTACGCCTGGTCCCGCAGCATCCCGTCCAGGTCGCCGTCCTCGCCGCCGAACCCCAGCTCGTCGCGCACCCGGGAATGCCAGTACTCCGCGAGCGCCTCCGTCAGCTGCACGGACAACCCGTGCAGTTCCAGGTAGTCCCGGTAGGCGTTCCGCGCGAACAGCTCCCCCGTCACCTCGGCCACCTTCGGGCCCATCGTGACCAGGTGGAACCCGACCACGTCGAGCTCGCCGGAATCCTTCGGCCGGAAGAAGTCCGCCAGGCAGAGGAACCGGTCCCGGCGCTGCCTCGGGAACTCGAACCGGTGCAGCTCCGTGTGAGAGCCGGGATCCAGCACCACGAGGCTGTTGCCCTTGGAGTAGCAGGGCCAGTACCCGTAGACCACCGCCGCCTCGAGGATGCCCTCGGTGTGCACCCGGTCCATCCACATCCGCAGCCGCGGCCGGCCCTCGCTCTCGACCAGCTCGTCGTACGACGGACCGTCGGCGCCGCGGGTGGCCCGCAGACCCCACTGGCCCAGGAACGTCGCTCGCTCGTCCAGGTACCCCGCGTAGTCGGCGAGCGGGATCCCCTTGACGATCCGCTCACCCCAGAACGGCGGCTTCGGTACCGGGTTGTCCAGCGCGACGTCGGACCGCGCGGGGATCTCGTCGAGCGGCCGGTCGAGCGTCCTCGTGGCGGACCTGACCCGGCGTTGCCTCCGCTCGGGCAGCGCCGCGCCCGGCACACCTCGCTTCACGGCCATCGCGGCGTCCATCAGCCGGAGTCCCTCGAAGGCGTCCCGGGCGTAGCGGACCTCGCCCTCGAAGAGATTGCCGAGGTCCTGCTCGACGTACGCGCGGGTCAATGCTGCACCACCGAGCAGGACGGGCCAGCGCTGCGCCAGTCCGCGCTGGTTGAGCTCCTCGAGGTTCTCCTTCATCACCACGGTCGACTTCACCAGCAGCCCGGACATGCCGATCACGTCCGCCTTGTTCTCCTCGGCGGCCTCCAGGATCGCGTTCACCGGCTGCTTGATGCCGAGGTTGACCACGCTGTAGCCGTTGTTGGTGAGGATGATGTCGACCAGGTTCTTGCCGATGTCGTGCACGTCGCCCTTGACCGTCGCCAGCACGATCGTGCCCTTGCCTTCATCGTCAGTCTTTTCGATGTGCGGCTCGAGATGCGCGACGCAGGTCTTCATCACCTCGGCCGACTGCAGCACGAACGGCAGCTGCATCTGGCCGGACCCGAACAGCTCGCCGACCACCTTCATGCCCTCGAGCAGGTCCTCGTTGATGATGTCGAGCGCCTTCTTGCCATTGGCAAGCGATTCGTCGAGGTCGGCCTCGACGCCGGCGCGCTCACCGTCGATGATGCGCTGCTTGAGCCGCTCGTTCACCGGTAGCGCGAGCAGCTCTTCCAGCTTGCTCGCCTTCAGGTCGGACGCCTTCACATCGGCGAACAGCTCGAGCAACTGCTGCAGCGGGTCGTACCCCTCGCGGCGCCGGTCGTAGATCAGGTCGAGCGCGGCCTCGCGCTGGTCGTCCGGGATCTTCGCGACCGGCATGATCCTGCTCGCGTGCACGATCGCCGAGTCGAGCCCAGCCTGGACGCACTCGTGCAGGAACACCGAGTTCAGCACGTGCCGCGCGGCCGGGTTGAGGCCGAACGAGATGTTCGACAGGCCGAGCACCGTCTGCACGTCGGGGCGGCGCCGCTTCAGTTCGCGGATCGCCTCGATCGTCTCGATCCCGTCCCGGCGCGACTCCTCCTGCCCGGTCGCCAGCGTGAACGTCAGGCAGTCGATCAGTACGTCGTGCCCCACGATCCCGTACTCCTGTTGCAACGTGTCGAGCAACCGCTCCGCGATCGCCACCTTGTGCTCGGCGGTCCGCGCCTGCCCCTGCTCGTCGATGGTCAACGCCACCACGGCAGCGCCGTACTCCGAAGCCAGCGAGGCGATCCGCGCGAACCGGGACTCTGACGCCTCCCCGTCCTCGAAGTTCACCGAGTTCAGCGCGCACCGCCCGCCGAGCAGGTCGAGCCCGGCCTGCAGTACTGCGGGCTCGGTGGAATCCAGCACGATAGGCAAGGTCGAGGCGGTCGCCAATCGGCTCGCGACCTCCTTCATGTCGGCGACGCCGTCCCGGCCGACGTAGTCCACGCAGAGGTCGAGCAGGTGGGCTCCGTCACGGATCTGCGCCCGGGCGATCTCGACGCAGCCCTCCCAGTTCTCGGCCAGCATCGCCTCGCGGAACGCTTTCGACCCGTTCGCGTTGGTCCGCTCCCCGATCGACAGGTACGACGTGTCCTGCCGGAAGGGGACGTGCTGGTACAGGCTCGACACGCCTGGCTCGGGCTGCGGTTGACGCGGTTGCACCGGACGGCCACCGACCCGCTCAACCACCTGGCGCAGGTGCTCCGGCGTCGTACCGCAGCAGCCGCCGACCAGGGACAGCCCGTACGAGTCGACGAAGGTCTCGTGCGCGTCCGCGAGCTCCTCGGGGGTCAGCGGGTAGAAGGCGCCGTCGGCCGTCAGTTGCGGAAGGCCCGCATTCGGCATGCAGGTGAGCGGGATGGTCGAGTGCCGGCTCAGGTAGCGAAGGTGCTCGCTCATCTCCTTCGGCCCGGTCGCGCAGTTCAGCCCGATCAGGTCGATGCCCAGCGGCTCCAGCGCGGTCAGAGCCGCGCCGATCTCGCTGCCGAGCAGCATCGTGCCGGTCGTCTCCACCGTGACCGAGACGATCACCGGGATGGTCGACCCACTCGCCGCAAGCGCTTGCCTGGCGCCGATCACGCTCGCCTTGGTCTGGAGCAGGTCCTGGGTGGTCTCGATCAGGATTGCGTCCGCTCCCCCGTCGATCAGGCCGCGCGCGTTCTCGGCGTACGCGTCCCGAAGGATGGCGAAGGTGGTGTGCCCGAGCGTCGGGAGCTTGGTGCCGGGGCCGACACTGCCGAGCACGAAGCGTGGTTGATCCGGGGTCGACGCGGCGTCCGCGGCCTCGCGGGCCAGCCGGGCGCCGGCTTCGCTGAGCTCGTAGATCCGCTCGCCGATGCCGTACTCCCCAAGGTTCGCGAAGTTCGCGCCGAAGGTGTTCGTCTCGACGCAGTCGACGCCGA
Organism: Kribbella sp. VKM Ac-2568; assembly: GCF_004345365.1. Classification (GTDB taxonomy): domain Bacteria; phylum Actinomycetota; class Actinomycetes; order Propionibacteriales; family Kribbellaceae; genus Kribbella; species Kribbella orskensis. The sequence continues at coordinate 59,482 of NZ_SLVF01000010.1, read as the reverse complement.
CGTCGAAGTACGCCCGGTGGATCTCGCGGACCACGTCCGGCCGGGTCACATTGAGGATCTCGTTGCAGCCCTCGTAGCCCTGGAACTCCTCCAGCGACAGGTCGTAGGACTGCAGCATCGTGCCCATCGCCCCGTCGGCCACCACCACCCGCTGCGCGAGCACCTCCCGCAGGTCGGGACGGTCATCACGACGTTCGGACACTGCTGCAGCCACCGGGGCCTCCAGACATAGGGCCTGACGTTGGGAAGAACCAGTTGACCACTTCCCGGTCCCAGGCCAAGCCCAGCGATCCGGTATCTGATCAGCCGTCTCAGATGGTAATGCGGTGTCACGACACTTTCCGCTGCCTGTGAAACCACCGCCGCCGGACTCGTTATGCACGTAGGCTGGCAGTCCGGCACCGGCGGCTTCGGGCAGCGCCGGAAGGGCTACTTACAGACGACTAGGACAGGGGGTGGCGAGTGGTAGATCTCGCGAACCTGAGAGATCCGGTCGTGATCGCCGCGTTCGAGGGTTGGAACGACGCGGCCGAGGCGGCCACCGGAGCGGTCGACCACCTGATCGAGGAGTGGGATGCGGAGCTCGTCACCGCGATCGACCCCGAGGACTACTACGACTTCCAGGTGAACCGGCCGCAGGTCAACTTCGACGACGAGGGCATCCGGCGGCTCACCTGGCCGACCACCCGGGTCTTCCTGGCCCGTCCCGAGGACACCGACCGCGACGTGCTGCTGATCCGCGGCATCGAGCCGAACATGCGCTGGCGGGGCTTCTGCCGCGAGCTGCTCGAGCTGGTGGACGAGTCGAACGCACAGCTGGTCGTCGTCCTCGGCGCCCTGCTCGCCGACTCCCCGCACACCCGGCCGATCCCGGTCAGCGCTTCCTCGTCCGACCCGGAGCTGACCGCGTCCTGGAGCCTGGAGCCGTCGACGTACGAGGGCGCGACCGGCATCACCGGCGTCTTCGCCGACCTGTGCAGCACCCTCGGCGTACCGTCGGTCTCGATCTGGTCCGCGATCCCCCACTACATCGCCGGCACCCCGTGCCCCAAGGCCTCCCTCGCCCTGCTCGGCAAGGTCGAGGCCCTGCTCGACCTCCCGATCCCCGAAGGCGACCTCCCGGAACTGGCCCGAGCCTGGCAACGAGGCGCCGACGAACTCAGCGAGGAAGACCCCGAGGTCGCCGAGTACGTAGCCTCCCTGGAGGAACAACGCGACACCACCGACCTCCCCGAAGCCAGCGGCGACGCCATAGCCGCCGAATTCGAACGCTACCTCCGCCGCCGCAACACCGACCGCCCCGACTAACGCTGTACCCCCGTACCTCGGCCGCCTGCTGCCGGGAGATCCGCCTTGCCACGAGCGGAGGTGGGGTCACCGGCACAGGGCGCGGGCGGTTCCAACGGCATAGGCGGAGGTGCTGCCACCGGCATGGGCGGAGGTGCTGCCACCGGCATGGGCGGAGGTGCTGCCACCGGCATGGGCGGAGGTGGTTGCGTCCCCGGGCTGCGTGATCGTGCTAGTCGGGGTGGTGTGCACCAGTGAGCGCCTTCGGCGTCCCTTCGGGATCGGAACAAGTTCCGACTCTGGACCCACACCACCCCGACCAGGGAAGGAACGCAGCTATCCCGGAGCCGCTCAGAGGTGTGGCGACAAGGCCCGGGATGCTCCTCCGCCAGACGCTCGGGGAGTTGCCTTGCTTGGAAGCTCGGGGAGCTGCCTCGCCCGGAAGTTCGGGGTGTTCCTTTGCGCGGAGGGGAAGCGGGACTCCCGAAACCGGCACCTTGTGCACCAGCCCGAGCTGAGCAGATCCCGGCGACCCGGACACTCAACCGGTGCACAAAGTGCGGGCTCAGACACCAAGTCGCGACCCCGGACACGACATGACCTGTCCCAGCTCCCCACACGGTGTCCGAGGTCCCCACCACCGCACCGCCACCGGCGGTCACACCCCCGAAAAGGTGTCCGCGGTCCCCACAACTGCACGGCACCTGTGCCGCCGGCGGACCCGGGCCTGCGATCGGCCTCCCGATGACGGGTTGTCCGGCCACTGGCGCCTTACAAGCCGCCAGTGGTCGAACGACCTGCCAGTGGTCGAACAACCCGCCAGCACCAGCCCCCGAATCGGGCACAACCACCACCCACCGGGACGAAAACCCATCCCCGGGGGCCGCTGGCGTACCGACGGACCGGAAGTAGTCGCTACACATACCACCCCGACGCGCCACCCACGCCTGGAACCTCCGCGACCGGCCCAGTACTACCTGTCGGTCCGTACACCCACCCCGAAAGCACCACCCCGGACCGGCTCAGACCTCTGCGCGGGATCCGCGTAGCTGCGTCCTTCCCTGGTCGGGATGGGGTGGGTCAAGAGTCGAAACTTGTTTCGATCCCGAAGGGACGCGGAGCGCTCTTGACGCACACCAGCACGACTAGCACCATCACGCAGCGGAGCCCGCGAACCACCCGCATCCGTTGCCGGGCGAACCACCCGCACCCATGCCCGACGAACCACCCGCGCCTGATGTCCGGCGTACCACCCGTCCGGCGTACCGGCGTACCGGCGTACCGGCGTACCGGCGAACTGTATTAGAGCTTGATCCCCAGCAGGGCGTCGACGGCCTCGGCTACCAGCGCCGGGGCGGTGGTGTCGTCGCCGTTGGTTTCCGACCACTGGTCGATCGCCGCCAGGGCGGCCACGGTGTCCAGGTCATTGGTCAGCGCAGCGCGGAGCGCGTCAACCGCGGCGGCCCCGTCAGGACCCGAGCCGCGGGTGACAGCGCCGCGCCAGACGTCCAGGCGCTCCTGTGCGGCCAGCAGATCGGACTCCGTCCAGAACCAGTCAGTGCGGTAGTGGTGCGCGAGCAGGGCGAGGCGGATCGCCATCGGGTCGGTGCCGGCCTGGCGTTCCTTGGAGACGAGGACCAGGTTGCCCTTGGACTTCGACATCTTCTCGCCGTCGAGGCCGACCATGGCCTGGTGGACGTAGGCGCGGGCGAAGGGGTGCTTGCCGGTCGCGCACTGGGCCTGGCTCGCGGACATCTCGTGGTGCGGGAAGATCAGGTCGGATCCGCCGCCCTGGACGTCGATCGTCATGCCCAGGTACTTCAGCGCGATCGCCGAGCACTCGATGTGCCAGCCGGGCCGGCCGCGGCCGAGCTTGGAGTCCCAGGCCGGTTCGCCGGGGCGCTCGTGCAGCCAGAGCAACGCGTCGAGCGGGTCGCGCTTGCCCTCGCGGTCCGGGTCGCCGCCACGCTCGGCGAACAACTCGCGCATGGTGTCCGCGTCGTAGTTGGAGACGCTGCCGAAGGCCGGGTCCGCCTTGACCGCGAAGTACAGGTCGCCGTCGACGGAGTACACAGCGCCGGCCTGCTGCAGTTCGGCGATCTGGTCGACCACGAGCGGGATCGACTCGACCACGCCGACGTACTCCTGCGGCGGGATCACCCGGAGCGCGGTCATGTCGTCGCGGAAGAGCTGGATCTCGCGGGCGGCCAGATCGGTCCACTCGACGCCGGTCGCGGTCGCGCGCTCGAGCAGCGGGTCGTCGACGTCGGTGATGTTCTGGGTGTAGTGCACCTCGTAGCCGGCGTCGCGCCAGAGCCGGTTGATCAGGTCGAATGTGACGTACGTCGCAGCGTGGCCCATGTGGGTCGCGTCGTACGGCGTGATGCCGCAGACGTACATCCGCGCCGGGCCATCCGTGCCTGGCGGTACCTCGACGGGCCCCGCGGACGCCGTGTCGTAGAGGCGAAGACGCCGGGCCGGCCCGGGTACGACCGGGATTTCTGGTTTCGTCCACGCCTGCATGGGATGGAGCCTATCCAGTCAGCAATTTCGCGACACGACGGCCGTCTCAAGACTCGCCGGATCCGCCTCTTCCGTCACGCCCCGGCGCCACCGACGACCTAGAAAGCGGGCCACGGTATGGCGGGCCACTCGTCGCTCGGGAACGGGAAGGTGCCGGTCTTCAGGAGCTGGGCGCACCGCTCGCGGGTCGCGGTGAGCTCGACGGCCGTGATCAGCTCGTTCAGCTCGGCGCCCAGCTTCCCGGCGAGCTCGTCCGCTAGCTTCCGCACGTCCTCCAGCAGCTGGGCCGGAACCGCAGTACCGGCCCAGCCCCACAGCACCGTGCGGAGCTTGTCGTCGGCGTTGAAGGTGACCCCGTGGTCTACACCGAACACCCGGCCGTCGCCCGGATCGAGCACATGCCCGCCTTTGCGGTCGGCATTGTTGACGATGGCATCGAACACCGCCATCCGCCGCAGGGCGTCGTTGTCGGCGTGCACCAGCGTCACAGGGTTGTGCCGGCCGTCGAGCGCGTCGAACACCCCGACCCAGCCCTTCGGCACCCGGCCCTGCGGCACGATGTCGACCAACTCGGTCTGACCCGGCGGCAGTTCCGCCTCGTCGATCCAGAGCTGGACCATGCCCTCGCCGAGCGGCCCGTCGCGCAGCAGCGTCGGCGGTACCACGTTCCAGCCGAGCGCCTCCGACACGACGTATGCCGCGTACTCGCGCTGGGCCAGCGTGCCGTCGGGGAAGTCCCACAGCGGCCGCTCGCCATCGACTGGCTTGTAGACCACGGTCGCGGACTGGTCGCCGGCGCTGACGGATCCCTGGAAGGTGCCGTTGGAGGCGGCGACGAGCCGTCCGTGCAGGGCGAGTTCCCCGCTGCGGAGCAGGTCGAGATCGATCATTCGCGGACGTGCCTGCGGTAGCCGTTGGCGCGCGGGCAGATGTGCCCCTCCGGGTCGATCGGGCGGCCGCAGAACGGGCAGCTCGGCCGGCCGGACGCGACCAGCGCGACGGCCCGGCGGGCGAACGCGCGGGCCTGCTCCTCGCTGATCCGGACGATGAACACCTCGGCGTCGTCGGACTCCATCGCCGCCGTGACCGGGTCGGTCTCCTCCAGCTCGGCCGGATCCGCGGCCACCACCGCGAAGACCTCGATCACCACCTTCTCGGCGTCGGCCTCCCAGGCCAGCGTCATGGTGCCGGCCCGGAACTCCTCCTCGATCGGCTGCTCGAGCGGGTCGGTGTCGTCCATCCCGACCGGCGTGGACGGCTCCCGGTCGAACCGCCGGGCCACCTCGTCCAGCATCACGTCGAGCCGCTCCGCGAGCGCCATCACCTGTTCCTTCTCACAGGCCACCGAGGTCAGCCGGGCACCCGCCCGGGCCTGCAGGAAAAAGGTCCGGGCACCGGGTTCTCCCACGGTGCCGGCGACGAACCGGTCCGGATCGTCATACGAATGCACTACGCGCGCCATGTCAGAAACCCTATTACCGTCCGCCGACGACCGCGTCGGAGGACTGTGCGCTGGACTGTACGGCGGACTTCCGGCGGTGGCCTTTCGCCGGCGTCTCGGGCTTCGGGACCAGTGAGGCCAGCTCGCTGCCAGAGTCGTTCAGGCGAACCAGGAACGGCCTGGTCGCGGTGTAGGTGATGATCGTCGTCGAAGCGGTGTCGACGACGATCCGCTGGAACGTGTCGAGGTGCTGCCCGAGCGCGTCGGCCACGATCGCCTTGATCACGTCGCCGTGCGAGACGGCCACCCAGAGAGCGCCGGGCCCGTGGCTGGCGGCGAGCGCGGCGTCGTGCGCGCGGACGGCATCCACCGCGCGCTGCTGCATCGCCCGCATCGACTCGCCGTTGGGGAACGTGACGGCCGACGGGTGCTGCTGGACGACCGGCCAGAGCGGGTCCTTCATCAGCCCGCTCAGTTTCTTGCCGGTCCAGTCGCCGTACCCGCACTCGGTCAACCGGCGATCAGTTGCCGGACGCAACGCTTCGTGGTGCTTCGCGATCGCGGCCGCGGTCTGCTTGCACCGGTCGAGCGGCGAGGTGACGATCGCGGCGAGCGGCAACTCCGCGAGCCGCTCCCCCACCGCGGCGGCCTGCTGGAGGCCCACCTCGTCGAGCTTCACCCCTGGGGTCCGGCCGGCGAGGACACCGGAGGTGTTGGCACTGCTACGGCCGTGCCGGACCAGAATCACCGTGGGCATAGACCGCACGGTATCCGGTCGGCACAAGTCCCGTGCACAAGATCTCACCAGCCGACGACGGCAAGCGCAGTACAGCTCACCCCGCTGACGGCGGCGCGAACCCCGGAGAGCGGAGTACGCGGCGACCGGCCGGGCGCCGGTGCGATCATGGACGGGTGATCGTCGACTGCGGTGTCTACGCCGGTGGTGAGCGGCAGGACCTGCCCCGCGACCCGGAGACGGTCGCGCAGGCCATCGACGACGACGGCAGATGCTTCGGCTGGGTCGGCCTGCACGAACCGTCCGCCGAGGAGATGAGCCGGGTCCAGGAACTCTTCGACCTGCACCCCCTCGCCGTCGAGGACTCGCTCAAACCGCACCAGCGCCCCAAGGTCGAGCGGTTCGGCGAATCGATCGTGGTCGTGCTGCGCACCCTCTGGTACGTCGACGAGGGTGACGCGGTGGAGACCGGCCAGGTCAGCGTCTTCGTCGGCAAGCGGTACGTCGTCACCGTCCGGCACGGCGAGGGCGCTCCGCTGGCCACCGCCCGGCACGAACTCGAGGAGCGCGCCTCGATCCTCGGGCACGGCCCGGCGGCGGTGCTCTGGGCGATCTGCGACTCGGTCGTCGACGGCTACGAGACGGTCGCCGAGGCGGTCGAGATCGACGTCGACGAGGTGGAGGCGTCGGTCTTCTCCTCCGAGCGCACCAACGACGCCGAGCGGATCTACACGCTGAAGCGCGAGGTGCTCGAGATGCTCCGCGCGATCGTCCCGCTGCGTGAGCCGATCGGGTCCTTCGCCCGCGCCGAGATCCCGCTGATCAGCGCCCAGGCCGCGCCGTTCTTCCGCGACGTCGCCGACCACGTGAACCGCGTCGCCGACCAGACCGAGGGCCTCGACGCGCTGCTCAGCTCCGCTCTGAGCGCCCATCTGGCCCGCGTCTCGGTACAGCAGAACGACGACATGCGCCGGATCTCGGCCTGGGTCGCGATCGCCGCCGTCCCGACCGCCCTGGCCGGCATCTACGGGATGAACTTCGACAACATGCCCGAGCTGCGCTGGTACTACGGCTACTTCGCCTGCCTGGCCCTGATGGCGGCCGTCTGCAGCGTCATGTACGCCGGCTTCCGCCGCGCCGGCTGGCTCTGACCAGCCGACGCGGCGTCCGCAGTACTGCGGACGCCGTGCAATGCGGCTCGCAGTACTGCGGGGCCCAACGTCAGGTGGCGGTGATGGTGCTGGTCGCCAGCAGGATCAGGATCACCACGCCGAGCAGGATCCGGTAGAAGGCGAAGATCTCGATGGAGTGCTTGGCGACGAAGCGGAGCAGCCACGCGACCGAGGCGTAGCCGACGATAAAGCTGACGAGCGTGCCGACGAGGACCGGGGCGAGCCCGACGTCACCGCCGAGGGCGTCCGGCAGTTCGAAGACGGCCGCTCCCACCAGGGCCGGAATGCCCAGCAGGAAGGCCATCCGGGTCGCGGCGACCCGATCCAGGCCGCGGAACAGACCGCCCACCAGGGTGGCGCCCGAGCGGGAGACACCGGGGATCAGCGCGAGGCACTGGACCAGGCCCATCACGATCGCGTCGGTCAGGGTGAGCTTCTCCAGCGGGCGGCTCTTGCTGCCCAGGCGCTCCGCCGCGACCATGAAGAACGACCACACGATCAGCGATCCCGCGACCCACCACAGGCTGCGCAGCGGTCCGGCGATGATGCCCTTCGCGAGGAACCCGACGATGCAGATCGGCAGCGAGCCGACGATCACGAACCAGCCCATCCGGTGGTCGAACTCACCGCGGTACTCCGGCTTGCGCAGGCCGCGGAACCATCCGACGGCATACCTGCGGATCTCCTTCCACATGAACAGCACCACGGCCGCGATCGCGCCGAACTGGATCACCGCGGTGAACGCGGTGATGGCCGGGTCGTCGATCTGCTGGCCGAGCATCTTCGACGCGATGGTGAGGTGGCCGGTACTCGAGACGGGCAGGAATTCGGTCAGACCCTCGACGATGCCGAGGATGATGGCGTCCCAAATCGTCATGGAGGTCAGTCACCGATCCCGGCGAGCTCGAGGGCCTCGGCGACCACCCGCAGGGTGTCGATCCGCTTCTCCACTGTCGGCTCGAACGGGGTGATCGCGAGCGTGGTCGTGCCCGCCTCGGCGTACGCCGTGAGCTTGTCGGCGATCCGCTCCTTGCCGCCGAGCAGCGAGACCGAGTCGATGAAGTTCTGCGGTACGGCGGCCATCGCCTCGCGGTGCTTCTTCGCCAGGTAGAGGTCCTGGACCTCCTTGGCCGCGTCGGCGTACCCCATCCGGACAGCCAGCGCGTTGTAGAAATTCTTCTCCCGGCTGCCCATCCCACCGATGTAGAGGGCCGTGTAGCCACGCACGGGGTCGGCGCAGGCGGCGATGTCGTGCCCGACCACGGTGGGCACCGACGCGACGACGTCGAAACCCTCCAGACCGAGCTCGGGCTGACGGACCTGGCGGCCCGCCCTGATGTGCTTCAACTGCTCTCCCAGGTACGAGGGTTCGTTGAGGATGCCGAGCCAGCCGTCGGCGATCTCGCCGGCCAGCTCGAGGTTCTTCGGGCCGACGGCGGCCAGGTAGACCGGCACGTGGTCGCGGACCGGCCGGATGGTCAGCTTGAGCGCCTTGCCGGGCCCGTCGGGCAACGGCAGGGTGAAGTGGGAGCCCTCGAACGCGACGGTCTCGCGGCGCAGGGCGGAGTTCACGATCGCAACGTACTCACGCGTCCTGAGCAACGGCTGAGAGAAGCGGACCCCGTGCCATCCGTCGGACACCTGCGGCCCCGACACGCCGAGACCGAGCCGGAACCGGCCGTTCGAGAGCTTGTCCAGCGTCGCGGCGGTCATCGCGGTCATCGCCGGCGTCCGGGCCGGGATCTGGAACACGGCGGCGCCTACGTCGATGGTGGAGGTCTGGGCGGCGATCCAGCTCAGCAGCGTGGCGGCGTCCGAGCCGTACGCCTCCGCGGCCCAGGTGACCGAGAACCCGAGCGCCTCGGCCTCCCTCACCACCCTCAGATGATCCAGATGGTCGTCGCCACCGAGGACGAAGCCGATGTTGAGTCCGAGTCGCATGACAGGCGAGCCTAACGAGCCGTTGTCGGTGGCCCGCAATAGGCTCGGTACATGCAGCAGCGCTATCTCGGTCACAGCGGTCTGACGGTGAGCAGGCTCGGCCTGGGCACCATGTCCTGGGGCCGCGACACCGACGAGCACGAGGCCCGCGAGCAGCTCGCGGCCTTCGTCGCTGCCGGCGGCACCCTGGTCGACACCGCAGCGGCGTACGGGGACGGCGACAGCGAGCGGCTGATCGGTTCGCTGCTCGGCGACGTGGTGGACCGCGACGACCTGGTGATCGCGACCAAGGCCGGCTTCAGCGTCCGCCGCGGCGAGCGGATCACCGACACCTCACGCGGCGCCCTGCTCCGCGATCTCGAGGGCTCCCTGCGCCGGCTGAACGTCGACTACATCGACCTGTGGCAGCTGCACACCTGGTCCGACGACGTGCCGCTAGAGGAGACCCTGTCGGCGCTGGACCACGCGGTGAACTCCGGCAAGGTCCGGTATGTCGGCGTGTCGAACTACGCGGGCTGGAAGTCGGCCCGGGCGGTCACCTGGCAGCAGGCATGGCCCGGCCGCGCAGTACCGGTGTCGAACCAGGTGGAGTATTCGCTGCTCGCCCGGGACGCGGAGGCGGACGCCATTCGAGCGGCGGGCGGCCTCGGCATCGGAGTACTGGCGTGGTCGCCGCTTGGGCGCGGTGTGTTGACTGGGAAGTACCGGACGGGCATTCCCGCGGACTCGCGAGCGGCGTCCCAACATCTGTCGAGATTCGTCGACCCCTACCTGGACGGGCGAGGTTCGGGCATCGTGGAAGCGGTAGCCAGGGCCGCTGACGGCCTCGGCTGGACCCCGCTCGAGGTGGCGCTCACCTGGGTCAGGGACCGGCCGGGGGTGACAGCGGCCATCGTCGGAGCCCGGACGGCGATGCAACTGAAGTCGGTTTTGGGTGTGGAAGAACTCACTCTGCCGCCGGCCATCGTGGCGGCGCTGGAGGACGTTTCGTGAGGTAGAGAAGGTTCCGGAGGGTTCGGAGGTGCGGATGGCTGAATACGAGCTGCAGCAGTTCGAGGTGTCCAGGACGGAGTCGCGCGGAGCCGTGCGGCGATTGCTCACCGAGCACGCCGAGTACGGCGGCTGGGAGCTCGCCCGGCTGAGGCGCTACCCCGACGGCACCAGGCGGGTCTGGCTACGCCGCCGCATCATCAAGGTGATGCGGACTTTTTAGGGTCCAGCTGCCCAGGTACTGCGGTCCTGGCCAGCAGGTCGCCGAGCTCGGTGCGGTGGTAGAGGACGGAGCGGCCGGTGCGGGTTCGACCGACCGCGCCCGCGTCCCGCAGTACCGCCAGGTGGTCTCCGACCGTGCCCAGCCCGAGGCCGAGGACCGCGACCAGCTGGCTCGTGCTCGCCGGGCTCTCCAACGCCCGCAGGACCGCCGCACGATTCCCACCGATCAACCTGTCGATCCCACCCGGTACTGCGCTCTCCTGCGCCTGGGCCGTCCCCCTGGCGGGGTAGACGACGGCATAGGCCCGTGGCGGGTCGATGCAGAGCCAGCCGCTGTCGAGTGTGCACGGGACCAGCAGCAGCTGGGCGTCAGCCAGCACACGGGTCGGGTAGTCGTGCCGATTGACCTCCAGCTGTCCTCTCCCGAGCCAGCGGACAGAGGGTCCAAGGCCGTCCAGCGCTCGGCTCCAGCCATAGGCGGCGAGCAGTCCGGCCCGCTGCACGATGTCCCGCTCGAGCACCGCCCGACGTCGCGGCCAGTCGGGAGCGAGCACAGACGTCCAGACCTCCTCGAGCACGTCCGCGACCCGCTCCGCCAGATCCGGGTGGTCCAGTGCTCGCGGCAGGCGGCCACCAGCGGCCGTGGTGAGATCAGACCGCGCTTCCTCCGGCCCAACGGTCCGTACTGCGGCCAGCTCGTCAGCGAAGGTGGTCCGCATCCCGCCTGAAGGCGGCCTGGTGAAGAAGTCGGGCAGCCAGCCGGTGGTCGTCAGCAGCGTCACCAGGGCGTCCACCAGTGGGTCGGCGGCTCGGAGCTTGCTGACCTTGCTCTGGTGCTCGTCGATCCAGCCGGCCAGCCAGGCGGGTCGTTTGAGGCCGCTGAGCATGATCAGCGCGCTGACGGTCTCCACCATCGGCGACACCGCGAACCGGGCCGTCGCGAGGTTGTCAGGACTCACCTTCAGAATGGTCATCGTTTCGTCTCCTGGCGAAACAGTAGCTCTTGGGTGGGCGTCTGGCTCAACCTCGGCGGGTGCGTACTTATCGCGAACTGTTCACCGTCTCCGAGTTCCGGGTGCTCTTCGCCGGCGGAGCCACTTCCGTCGCGGGATCGACCATGCAGATGCTGGCGCTCTCCGCTCTCGTCTACGCGACCACCTCGTCGCCGCTGCTGGCCGCGCTCGCCTATCTCGCCGGCTTCGCTCCCCAGGCTCTCGGAGCAGCCACCTTGCTCTCCTGGGCCGACCGGGTACCACCGCGCGGCTTCCTGGCGGCCTGGGACTGCGTGCGCGCGGCTGGTGCTCTGCTGCTGGCCGCTAAGGTGCTGCCCGTCTGGGGGATCTTCGCCCTGATCATGTCCCTCGGCGTTGTCGACGCGGTCGCCTCCGCGGTGCGTACCGCAGTACTGGTGGATGTACTGCCGCGGGACGGGTATGTGCTGGGCAGGTCGGTACTCAACATCACGGTCGGCGCGATGCAGATCGTCGGCTTCGGAGTCGGCGGCACCTTGCTGGCTGCAGTCGGGCCCCGAGCCGCCTTGCTCGTCAGTGCGGAGCTCGCCCTCGCCACAGCGCTGGTGACCCGGCTAGGGCTGCGGCCCAGAGCACCCAAGGCAACCGGCGCCGCAACCATCCGCACCACCACAGACGGCAACAAGCGCCTACTCGGCGACCGCACTACCCGCTCGCTGCTGCTCGCCCAGTGGATCCCCAACGGACTCATAGTCGGCGCCGAGGCCCTGTTCGTCCCGTACGCCGGCGACGCGGCCGGCGCGCTCTTCGTAGCGGCAGCAGCGGGCATGCTCGTTGGGGACATCGTGTTCGGCCGCTGGGTACCTCGCGACCTCCGCAACCGCCTGGTGATCCCACTACGGCTGCTACTCGCCGCGCCCTATCTACTGTTCCTGCTGGAGCCTGCGGTGTCGGTCGCGGTGGCTGCCGTGGGGGTGGCGTCCATCGGTTATGCGGCGTCGCTGGCCCTGCAGGACCAGTTCCTGGCTGTAGTCCCCGAGGAACTGCGAGCCCAAGGCCTCGGCCTGGCGGGCAGCGGCATGATGACCGCCCAAGCCCTCTCCGCCACAGTCGTCGGACTGGGCGCCGAACTCTCCACCCCAGCCATCTCCATCGCCGGCGCCGCCGTCCTGTCCCTACTGGTGACCGCCGCCCTCGCGCCAGGTCTGAGAGTCCGCACGAGGGTGCCCCTCTGACCTCCGCTCCGGCGTGTGCCCACCGCGGCTGGCTAGCGGCTTGCACCCGGAAGCGGTGGCTCTTTCAGTGCTCGCCGAGGAGGGCGGCGATGAGCTCACGGCGGCTGCCGACGCCGACCTTGTCGTACGCGGCACGGACGTGCTCCTGCACGGTGTGCGGCGACAGGTGCAACTCATCGACGATCTGCCGGGTCGAACGGCCTCGGAGTACCAGCGTCGTCACCCGCTGCTGGGCCGGGGTCAGGCCGTGCACGTCGAGCAGCAAGGAGCCGAGCTGGGTCGGGTTGGCCGGCTCGATCACGACAGCGGTCTGCTCCGTCGCTCCTCGCAGGATCGACGCGTGGACCGCGATCCAGCGCCCCGCGCGGCTGCGCAACTTCAGCACCGGCGCGGAGACGCCGATCGGCAACTCGTGAAGTCGTCGCAACTGGGCGGCGGCCGCCCGGACCGCAACAGGCAGCTCACTGCGCCGGGACCAATCCTGGTCATCCAGTTCAGCCAGCCAATGCTCGGCCTCAGGGCTGATCGACACGACGGCGAGGTCTGCATCCAGGAGGACGACGCCAGGCCCAGGCCGCGGTGTGGCACCCAGGTCCATGGCGGGCAGCGGCTTGCCGCCACCAAGACTTCGTCGCAGCCCCTCGGCAAGGTGAGGTCCGAGCCTCCGAACCACCGCCAAGTCTCTTTCACTGAAGCCCGCAGTCGCATCCTCCCGGTGAAGGCAGATCACACCCCAGCAGCGGCCGCCCGAGGGCAGCGCGGCGCGGAGCTCGTCACCCAGGCCCAGCGGAGCCATCACCTCGACGGATCGTGCGCTGCAGCCCTGCGGCCACGGGTCGCGTGGTCGAGCGAGCTGACCGGATCGGCGGAGTCCGCCAGTACCGCGAACTTGTTGACATCGGTCCGGCCGAACTCGTTGGCCAGGAACGCCCTCGTCACCGCTCGGAGCGGATCGTCCGCGGTCGCCGAGGTGAACAGCAGGGTGGCCGGGTCCACGGTGGCGAAGAAAGCCGCGTCGACGGTGAGGATGCCGTGGAGCCGGGCGAGTACCTCGGCCCGCAGCTCTCCGGTCTCCAGTCCCGCGTAGCAGCGGCGGATCAGGACATCCAGACGGTCCGCACGAGCGGCCATGGCCTCGATGCTACGCCGAGCGATTTCCGACCGGACCGAGCTCACGTCGGACCGAGGCTGAGCCGGAGCAAGGTCACGCCGAGCGAGATTGCGCCGGGCACGGTTACGCCGGGGTGAGGCCGAGCTGGCGGAGCAGGCCGAGGTCGTCCAGCCGGCCCCACCGCTCGACGATGACCCCGTCCCGGAGACGGAAGATGTTGATGCCCGGCAGGCTGACGGTCCGGCCGGTCGGCGCCACCCCCATCACCTCGCCGCGGTGGGTGCCCCCTGCCGTGAAGCGCTCGACCACGATGTCGCCCTCGGCAACCAGTTGGTGCATCTCACTGTGCCAGTCGGGGAAGCCCGCTCGCATCATCGCCCCAGCCGCGCGCATGCCTTCGCGGTCGGCCGGGACCCCGAACGGCGGGTCGTGGTTGACGAAGTCCTCGGCCAGGTAGGTGTCCACCGCGCCAAGATCCCCGTTGGTGAACAGGCCGTCGATGAAGTCCCGGACCGTGGCCTTGTTCTGCTCTGCGGTGTGCCCTGTGGCGTGCGCTGTGTCCTGCTTTGTCGATGTCATGGAACCGATCGTCGGCCGCCACCGGCGTGCGGGGTACCCCGACTAGTTGGGGTATGTCAGAGGTCGTGGCGGACCCAGACGTTCGGCTCGACGTACACGGCGTTGTTGTGTTTGACGGAGCAGCGGACCGGCGCCAGAGCCTGCGGTACGACGACGTCGCCGTCCTGGTCGAACGGCAGACCGGTCCACTCGCGCCAGTCCGCGAGCGTGCCGGCGACCACCATCGACGTCGGCGCCACCTTGATCACCTTGCCACCGGCCTTGACGTGCACCCGGAGCCACGCGTCGACGGGCAACCCGTCCCCGCGGACCTGCTGGACGTACTCCGTCATCGGCTGGTGCGCGTCTTCCTTGGCGTTCGGCCGGACCGGCGCGTAGAGCGTCTGATGGCCCTTCACCTTCACGGCCTCCCGCATCGCCTGGAGCATCAGGTGAGAGAGTCCCCGACCGAGGTGAGTCGGCCGGATCACGATCTCGAGCGCGCTCGACACATTCCCTTCGTGACCACGTCGCTCGTCGGCCATCCCCCACACCAGCACGCGGTCCCACCCGCCGTCCGGCAACTCCCGACGATGCTCATTCGGGAACACGAACGGGATGCTCGCACCGTGGCCGATCAGCTCATCGCCGTCGGTCGCCACCAGGCACTGCTCGGGGAAGAGGTCGTAGACCCGGACGAGCAGCGAGTTGCCGATCGGGTCATGCAGGATGAACTCCGGCCAGCCACCCTCGAAGTCGGCCAGCCGGTCACCCAGTTCAGGCCGCTCGGCCAGCGTGCTGATCACGATCTCGGACATGGTCCGCAGTCTGGCAGGACGCGGTCTCGCGCGCAGCCCTGTTTCTGCTCGCCACCACGACGCCGATCGCCACGGCACCCGTCAGCAAGCCCGAGCCGATCAACGTGTGCTCGGCTCCGACCACCGCGATCACCGGACCGCCGATCAACAGGCCGGCCGAACTGCTCGCGTTGACGACCACCGACTGCCCCGACAACAACGCCCGCCGCTCGGCTCCTGCGGAGGTCCTCGTGATCTGCAACGAGATCGCCGCGATCCCCAGCACCACAGTCACTCCCGACAACCCACCCAGTACTGCGACCGCGGCCGGCGTGGTCCACACCCCCATCCCGATCCAGCACAACCCCATCAGCGCCCAAGCGACCCCAGCCAGCGGCACCGGCGCAAACCTCCGGACCACCGCCAGCGAGATCATCGTCCCGACCACGGAGCCGATCCCGTACCCGGACATCCCCGCCGCCAGGTAGACCCCCGGCTGCCCGCGCTCCGCGCCGATCACCGACAACCCCAGCGTGAACGAGAACCAGGTCAGACAACCTGCACCTCGGGCGATCCATCCGTAGAGCACGTCCTGCCGCCCCACCAGACTCCCCCGGATGGACGGCACCCCCCGGGTCGCCGGAGAGCGCTCCCCCACGATCCCCACCGCCAACATCCCTGCCCCGAGGACCGCGGCAGCCTCCACCCACAGCAACTCCTCGGTCAGGCCGACGCCTACTGCCAGCGCGCCGATCACCGGCCCGACCACCATCCCCACCCGCCGGACCCCGTCCTGCCACATCAGCAACGCCACCGCCCGATCTCGCCTCACCGGGTCTCGCACTTCCTTGTCCCAGCTGTCTCCTGTGTCGGCGAGCAGCGCACTGCGGCCCGGGGTGGAGAGCGCTTCACCGCAGCCGAGCAACAGACCGCTGAGGATGAGCACACCCGCATGCAGCAGCCCGAAAGCAGCGGCCGCCGGCACCATCGCCAAGGCGATCGCCTGAACAGCCGCGACCACCGCGAGCCGGCTCCCGGAGTCGACCCACTGCCTCGCCCGGCGCGCCCACCAGGGCGACAGCAACACCGGGATCCCGGACGCACCGCCCGCCAATCCGGTGGCCGCCACCGAGCCCGTCTCCTGCAATACCACCAAAGGCAACGCCACCTGCGCGACTCGGAACGCCAGATCCGCGGAACCACCGCCTGCCAACAAGAACAACGCATCCCGACGAGCTCTCACACCTTCGATCCTCGGCCTGCGGACGGCCATTTGGTAGCCAGCAGCAACTAGCAGCCGGCCATAGGGTGTCCCTATGGCTTCATCACCTTCCGTCGAGGACCTCCAGCTGGTGCTGGCGATCAGCCGGACCGGCTCGGTCGGCACCGCCGCCCGGGAACTGCGCATCTCCCAGCCGTCCGCTTCTCAGCGTCTGGCCCGCCTCGAACGCACCTGCGCCACCCAGTTGTTCCTCCGCGACACCCGCGGCGCCAGACCGACCCCGGCCGGCCACGAGCTCGCCCGCCGCGCCGAGCACATCCTCGGCCACCTCGAGGAGGTGTACGACGCCACCCGGGCCGCCGCCACGGGCAGGCGACTGGTCGTCGGCACGTTCGCCAGCCTCGCGCCGATCCTGTTCCCGGTCCTCGACGCGGAACTGGCCGACCTCGACCTCGAGCAGCAGGTCGACCACGGCCAGCAGCTCGTCGCATTCGTTGCCGAAGGCACCATGGACGCGGCCTTCATCGCGATCGCCGACCAGATGGTGCTGCCTCGCGGTACGGTCGCCCGCCCGGTCGGCCGGGACGAACTCGTGCTCTTCGCACCTCCCGGTGTCGCTCCACCCGGGAAAGGCAAGCTGCCGCTCAGAGAGCGCGATCTGCCGTTCTCGACCTACGACCGCGGCGGCGACGAGGTCCGCTCCCGGCTGATCGCCCTGGGCGCCAACGCCCGCCGGGGTGTCACCCTCAGCACCACCGTCGCGATGGCCCGTCGCCGCTCCCAGCTCGCCCTGATCCCCCGGAGCGCGCTCTCCCACGAACTCCGCCCGGGCGAGCGACTGATCCCGGCCTCGTTCCGCTACCGCCTCACTCTCAGCCTGGTGACCGGACCCACCCCACCGGACCGCCTGCTGGCACTGCTCCCCCAGCTGCGTGAGTCCCTTCATCTGACCCCGGTCCGAAAGACCCCGGTACGACACTGAACGGCAATGTCCGGGCTATTCTGCGATGGCCCCGACGGGTGGATACTGCGCAATGCAGGGGTGTATTCGCCCGAGGGGGAAACATGTCAGTACCAGCCAACTCCGCCGTCAAGACCTACCGCTATCTACGCCTCGCCATGATCGCAATGATCGGCCTGCTGGTCACCTCATTGGTGATCGAATGGTGGAACACCGGCCCTTCCTGTCTGCAGACCTCGATCAGCGCCTACTACTACACCCCGGCGCAGGCGATCTTCGTCGGCACGCTGATCACCATCGGCGCCTGCATGGTGATCCTGAAGGGCAGCACCGAACCGGAGGACATCCTGCTGAACGTGGCCGGGATGCTGGCCCCAGCGGTCGCCCTGGTACCCACGCCGGGCGAGGGCACCTGCCGGTCGGTGCCGGCGACGTTCGGCGACCCGTCGGCGAACATCGCCAACAACATGCTGGCCCTCTACATCATCGGCGCGCCCTGCCTGGTGCTGACCGCGGTCCTCGTGCTCAGGAACAAGCCGGAATTCAAGTATCTGGCCGGACTGGCGGTCGCGGCGGCGGTCTTCGTCGGTGGCATCGTGTGGTTCTTCTGGAACCGCGAAGGATTCGACGAAGGAGCCCATTACACAGCGGCGCTTGCGATGTTCATCTGCATCATCATCGTCGTCATCGTGAATGCCCGGCAGTATCACCGCAAACCCGCGACCGGGGCGAAGCCGTCAGCCCGTAACCCGTACGCCGTGATCGCCGTGGCGATGGTGGTCGCGCCGCTCCTGCTCGCGGCTTACAAGTGGGTCTTCGGCTGGGACCACGCCGTGCTGTGGATCGAGGGTGTGCTGATCTTCCTGTTCGCACTGTTCTGGATCAGCCAGACCAAGGAACTGTGGAACGAGGGGCTCCGCGAGGACGTCGGCCCGCAGCAACAGCCCGGTACACCGGACCAGCCGAGCCCGGCGTACCGCAGTACGAGCTAGAACCGCACTCCGGCTAGAACCGCCGCGGCCGTTAGAACTGCACGCCGCGGGTCAGGGCGCCGTCCACGACCAGGTTGGTGCCGGTGACGAAGCTCGCGGCGGGGCTCGCCAGGAAGACCGCCGCGCGGGCGATCTCCTCGGGCCGCGCCATCCGGCCGGTCGGGTTGAGCGCGAGGGCTTCCTTGTAGAACTCGGGGTTGTTCTGCTCGATGTTCTCCCAGACACCACCCGGGAAGTAGGTGTTGCCGGGCGAGATGGTGTTGGCGCGGATGCCCTTGGCCGCAAGCTGATACGCGAGGCCCTGGGTGTAGTGGACGATCGCAGCCTTGAAGGTGCCGTACGCTCCGGCGGCGAAGTCGATCTCGCGGCCGGACACGCTCGAGACCGTGACGATCGCCGGCGCCTGGCTCTGTTCCAGGAACGGCATCGCGGTCGTGACGAGGCGGACGGTGCCCATCATGTCCACGTCGAAGCTCTGCTTCCAGAACTCCTCACCCTCTCCGATCGCCAGCGCGCTGACGTTGGACACGATGATGTCGATGCCACCCAGCTCGGCCGCGGTGTCGGTGACCCAGGTGGTGAGTGCCTCCCCGTCACCTACGTCCAGGGCGCGGCCGGTGACCGACGCGCCGTCGCTTCGCAGCTTTTCCTGGGTCGCGGTGACGTCGGCCTCGGTACGCGCGCAGAAGGCCACCGACACGCCCTCGGCGGCGAGCCCCTCCACGATCGCGTGGCCGATCCCCTTGGTACCGCCGGTCACCAGCGCACGCAGCCCGGCCAGCTGAAGATCCATGGTCCTCGACCTCTTCCGATCCGTCGGAGCAGTTTGGTGCCATCCTCAACTTTCCCTCCGTCCCGCCGCAAGGGAGTCAGCGACGCGGCGTACGACGAGATCCAGTCGCGGGGGCCCGGAGTACAGGGGTAGGGCCGGCGCGGCCCGCAGTACCGGTCAGGCCTCGTCGAAGAAGCGGTCCAGGACGCGGGAGCCGAACTCCAGGGACGCCGTCGGCACGCGCTCGTCGATGCCGTGGAACATGCCCATGAAGTCCAGGTCCGGCGGCAGCTGCAGCGGTACAAAGCCGAAGCAGCGGACGCCGAGGCGGGACCACGACTTCGCGTCCGTGCCACCCGACATCAGCAGCGGCGCGGTCCGGCTCTGCGGGTCCTCGGCCGCTAGGCATGCCTTCATCGTCTCGACCAGCCGACCGTTGAACTCGGTCTCCAGCGCGATGTCCTCGATCACCGTCTCGCGCTGCACCTTGTCGCCGAGCAGCTCGTCGATCGTGGCGAAGAACTCCTCCTCGTGCCCGGGCAGGAACCGTCCGTCGATGTGCGCCTCAGCGTCGCCGGGGATGACGTTGACCTTGTATCCCGCGTTCAGCATCGTCGGGTTCGCGGTGTTGCGGATCGTGGCGCCGAACATCCGGCTGAAGGTGCCGAGCTTGGCCAGCGTCTCGGTCATGTCCTCGGGGTCGAGCTCGGTACCGAGCACCTCCTCCAGCGTCTTCAGGAACTCCTTCACCGTCGGCGTCAGCCGCAGCGGCCACTCGTGGTTGCCGATCCGGCTCACCGCCTCGACCAGGTTCGTCACCGCGTTGTCGTTGTTCACCATCGAGCCGTGGCCGGCGGTCCCCCGGGCCTTCAGGCGCATCCAGTTCATGCCCTTCTCGGCCGTCTCGATCAGGTAGAGCCGCAGATCGTCCTTCAACGTCAGCGAGAACCCGCCGACCTCGCCGATCCCCTCGGTGCAATCAGCCACCGTGTCGGGGTGGTTCTTGATCAGCCACTGCGCGCCGTACAGGCCGCCGGCCTCCTCGTCCGCGGTGAACACCAGCCGCACGGGCCGCCGCGGCTTCACCCCGGCCCGCTGCCGCGCCCGGACCACCGACAGCACCATCGCGTCGAAGTCCTTCATGTCGACCGCGCCCCGCCCCCAGACGCACCCGTCGAAGATCTCCCCGGCGAACGGATCGACCTTCCAGTCCTTCGGATCCGCCGGTACGACGTCCAGGTGGCCGTGCACGAGCAGCGGGTCAGCGGACTGGTCTTCCCCCTCCCAGTGCGCCACCAGACTCGCCCGTCCCGGTTCGGATTCGTAGATCGTGGACTCGATCCCGACCTCGTCCAGCTTCGCCGCGACGTACTCCGCGGCGTCCCGCTCCCCGTTGCTCTTCCCGTTGCCGTAGTTGGTGGTATCGAACCGGATCAGGTCCCTGCACAGCTCCACCACCTCCGCATCCGGGCTGTACGACGGTCGCTCACTGACAGTCACAGAAGTCATGCCCCCATCCTCTCCCGCCCCGATGTGAATTTCACCCGTGGGGTTTGCTAAGGTTCTCCGGTCGGCGCCACTAGGGGCAGACACCACTCGTCCGGGTGGCGGAATAGGCAGACGCGCTAGCTTGAGGTGCTAGTGCCCTTTACGGGGCGTGGGGGTTCAAGTCCCCCCTCGGACACCGACCTTAACCACATGCGTGGTTGGGTTCATGGAGACCTCGGCCACCTTTTCTCGGTGGTCGAAGGTGATCGCGAGATCGAGGGCCTTGTAGAGATCAGCAAGGTCCCCTCGATCCGCTCGATCGAGTACCTTCCTCATGTCACCGAGTTCAGCGATCATCTCGCGGACTTCATTCGCACTGAGCCGTTCTGTTACCTCGATCGCATCCATTCCCGCCTGGGCGGCACGTTTCTCAGCGACTGCGGCGTTGTACTGACTCGTCAGCTGCTCAGGGTCCCATCCAGCCTCGAGCGCCCGCTGCAGCCGCGCCATCTCGGCCTCCGCCGCGCCGATCCGACGCCTGAAGGCAGCCTCCGCCACCTCGGCCGGATCCGGCCCTTCCTGAGACCCCACCAACGCAGCCACGGTGCTCTCCAGATTCCGCGGGCTGAACAGTCCACCGATCCACCGGTTCACCTCAGTGGTCAGGTGATCCTCCCGCAGGTAGACAGTCGGAGGATGATCCAGCAATTCCCGAGCGCCGGGAACCAAGGTTCGTGCGGCGCAGCGATAGAACGTCGCATGAGAACGCTTGGCACCTTCCATCTTGCGACCACACTCTGCGTGCCTGATCGCGCCGCGGAACAAGTAGGTCGGCGCCGCCACCACTCGCGTCCGATTCGGCGACGACCGGCCGGCACGGCTGGCACCCGCTCGGGCGCGCAGTTCCAACTGCACTCGCGTGAAGTCTTCTATCGAGACGATCGCCGGGTGGGCCGGCTCGCGTGACCGCACGACCTTTGACTGCGCTGACCGCCTGAATCGCACGACATGTCCAGCCGCGACGTCGTCCGGGTTCAGCAACTCCTCGACCTTCTGCCAGCGCCCGTAGATCGCGAAGCCTGTGTAGCGAGGGTTGTCGAGAATCGCCCTGACCGTCGAAGATTGCCATCCATCACCAGTTCGATGACGGTTCTGACTCGGCGTATGAGCCGACGGACAAGGAATCCGCTCGCGGTTCAGCAGATGCGCGATGGCCTTGTGCCCCATCCCCTCGAGGAACAGCGCAAAGATCCGCTCAACCACTGGTGCCGCAACCTCATCGATCTCCAGCACCCGCAGTCGGTATCCCTCCTGAGCCTTCCGGGGATTCGGATGAGGGCCGGCGTCAACCACCCGGTAGCCAAACGGCGCGCGTCCACCCTGGTGCTTCCCATCGATCAGCACTTGAGCGGCCATAGCGGCCCGCACCCGGCGCTGTACATGCTGACGCTCGCTCTTCGACAGGCCGCCAGTGATCGTCATCGCCATGTCGTGCACGGTGTTCTCAGGATCGAACCGACCACCAAGACTCGGAATCCACAGCGACGCCCCGTACCGATCGAACTTCGGCCACGTCAAACTGAACTGATTGCCGAACCAGCACCGAGTCGCCTCCCCCACCACCAGCCCATCCCAGCCCCGGTTGGGATCCTTCAGCGCACTCAGAACCAGACTGGCCTGAGTGCGCCGCTCCCAGGGCAACGATCGCGACTGACCGATATCGAAGTACTCGGCAACGATCTGCCCACCCAACGGCTCAACGAACCGCGCAGCCTCCCCCAACTGCCAAGCATGAGACGTCCGCGGATCCTGATTGTCCTCAGTCGAACAGCGGCCATAGAACGCAAGCCGGCCGACGCCGTCTGCACCACCCGAAACCTCTGCAAGCGCCTCCAGACCCAACAAATCATCAAGCGCCGCCCACTGTTCGTTGCCCTCGTCGCTCAAGATGCTGTCCCCTTCGACTGCCCTGCCGCATCGTCACCGTGTCCCGTCTCGCCATTCCTACAACAATCCGGCACAGCACACGAGCAGCCTGTGGACAAAGCACCGGAACCTCCTCCGGAACAGACACCTCCACCGCCGGCGCAGCGCGAAGCTCCCCACCAACCTCCTCCGACCCGCGCCCGGCTCCCACACCTACTCAACGTCTGACAGACAACGGCCAGGACTCAGAGCCGAGCCCGACCTGCGGCCTCAGACCTCGCCGTGACACATGTGGGCGAGCCGCAGCGACCAACAGCCCGCGAAGATGTTCCAGTTCTACGCCGAGGACTCCGACCGCTTCACCGGCGACCGCGGCCTCGACCTGGTTCGCGAGCTGAACCCGGAACTGAAGTCCTTCGACGACTGGCTGGCCGAGCACAAGAACCAGCTCAAAGCGACAATCAACTGACCTTCTTCAGGCCTGAAGTGGCGGCTCGGCCCGGCAACCCGAGCCGCCATCCAAGGCAACCGATCTGCCCACCGTTTCGCATCACTAGCCACCGTTTGGCAACGTCCCACGGAGCAGAGACGGAGCAGGAGCCAGGCGATACACCGAGGTTGCGGCGTCGATTCCGGCGGATAGCAGAAGGACGTCGAGACTGACTCGTAACGGCTGAGACCTTCAGCAAGACTGAGACCGCAAGCTAATCGAACCCCTAACCACCGCTTTCTGAGCCCAGACCTCCCATTGCCTGCCATCAACCCGCACAAGCACTCATGACCTGGGCTTATGCCTTGTCGAGCATGTCACCGACATTCAACATTTCTCACTCTCTGCCGCTGAATCACGTGAGTTAAGACGTGAGCGCTCCGCGGGTCCGGTGTGCGCCCAACGCCCCTCGAGTAACCGGCGACGACCGGTCGTTCCTCGTCCGGACCTTCCGTGGCAGCGAGGGCCCCGGACTGACCCGGGCGCTGCTGTCGGACGAGTTCAAGCTGATCGACAACCTCGACGCCCTCACCGCGACCCTCGAGGGCGTCCGCGGCGCCGGCGTACCGATCGACATCCGAGGCTGCGACCTGACCGACTCCCGCATGTATGTCCGGATCCAGGCCGAAGGGATCCCAGCGTTCGCACTCCAGCTGCTGAAGGGCTACCGCTCGCCGTTCACCGGCGCCACCGGCGACGACAACCCCACCGTCTTCGCCGGGTTCATCATCTCCCGCAGCGAGGTCGGCGCGGAGCGTTCACCATCACTCCCCATCTGGTCGTGCAGGTCTGCGTCAACGGCATGACGATCACCAAGAACGTACAGCGCGCCGTGCACGTCGGCAGCCGGATGGCCGAAGGCCTGATCCGGTGGTTCGACGACACCCGCGAAAAGGAGATCACCCTCATCCGGACCTTCCTGGAGATCAACTACGTCAAACGCAGGATCACCGACCTCGAGAAGACCGCCGGGAAGCCGATCACCGGCGCCGACAAGGTCGCACGCACCGTCGGGAAGAAACTCGCCTTCGCCGAGGAGCACATCACCGGCATCCTCGACCACTTCATCCAGGGCGGCCAGCGCACCGCCGACGGAGTCCTCCAGGCAATCACGTCCTACGCGCAACCATCACCAGCGCAGACGTCGCCGCCGACGTCGAGGCCCACGGCATCAAGGCCATGGAGCTCGCCGCCGCGATGTGAGGAACCGAGGGGCGCGGTTGGACAGAACCGTGCCCCTCCCCAGGCCTGGCCGACCACACGCGGGAGTCGCCTCTGCGGACATCGAGCCCGCAGAGGCGACGCTGCCGCACTCGGGCGAAGGACCGGGGAACCGGTGCCGACAGCTCAGGGCTTCCAGTACGCGAGCAGGCCGCAGGTTGCTTGCCGCCGCCGTCGCCCGTGCCGAAGCCGCGGCCGAAGCTGCCCCGCGGCGCCTGGACGACTGGGCCGCCCGGCACACCGCCGAGCTCGAGGCCTTCCGAGACAAGGGCGCCGAGCAGGCCGGCCGGGCAGCCAAGAAGGCCCGCGGTGACCTCACGGTCGCGGGGGGTCAGGGTTTCCAGCACACGAGCAGGCCGCAGGCAGAAGTGACATGCGCTGAGGTGGGCTGACGCCCGGGCGGCGGCCGCTTGGTGGCGGCCGCCTCGTGGGCACGGGAGTGGGTCAGTTGTCTCGCATGTACGACTGCACCGTGCGGTCGCGCAGCAGCATGTCGAGCAGTGCCTGACACGCGTCTGCTTCGCTCGTGTAGACGCGTTCTTCGTTGCGGTTGCCTCGTTCGCTGTAGTAGACGTGCCAACTGCCCTGCTCGAGCAGCAGACAATACGACTCGTTGCTGTCCGAGCCGATGCTGTACGCATCGGCCGGGACGCCTTTCGACTGCAGCAGCGCGGAAAGCTCCTGGATGTTCATCAACCCACCGTTCTCAGATAGCCGGCGTCGAGCAAATCGCCTACAGACGCGGGCAGACAGTACTGCGTCCCCATGCCTGGCTGACCGAACCACGGTTGCGCGAGGCCCGCATGGACCACGAGCCGGTTCGTCACCTCGAAGACCTTGTATGGCTTGTCGGTTGTGCCTGGCGCCAGTGACCGAGCGCCGATCGAAGTCCCGTTGGGGGCGACAAACCTGCCGGTGTCCCATCCGAAGCGATCGACCTGTGTCCCCGGCTTCAGGACCGTGACGCGGTGAGGTCCGTGGAACCCGTTGTTGTTGTCAGGCCAGTTGATGGGGGGATCCGGTACCGGACCACGTGCCGCCGCCGGTCTTGTGAGCGCACCCAGCCCTTCCCGACGGCTTTCCCGATGGCCTTCGCGGCGGCCGAGCCGGTCTTGGCCACGAGTGTCTTGGCAGCTGCCCCGGCGGTCGCGGCGGCCGGGGCTGCTGCTTCGCCGGCCGCGCCCCATAGCCCGCCACTGACTACTTCTCTGGCGTAGTTGGCGGTGCTGAACGATTCCTGGTCGTCGAGTGCTATTCGGGTGCTGTAGCCGAGACTGGTACCCGCAGCACCCATGACTGCGCCGGCGACGACGAAGCAGCCGATGCCTGCAGTGGCACCGCAGAAGGCAGCGACGCCGACGACCGTGACAGCGACGGCCACGCCTTGGCCGATTTCGGAGGCGTGGTCTTTGGCCCATTCGTGGGCTTCGTCGACCTTGTCTTCTACGTCGTTGACGCGTTTCTTGATCCAGCCGCCGATGCCGCCGCCCTGTTTCTTGTGGTGGCCGCCGCCGTCGTCGTTGTTGGTGCCGCCGCCGTCGTCGCCTCGGTGGGGGTTCGGGTTGTCGTTGACGGCGCCGGCGACCGGGTACAGCTTGTCGACGTCGTCGTCGGTGTAGCCGCCGCCTCCGTCGCCGTCAGCGGAGTTCATCAGGCCGGTGGGGTCGGACCCGGAGACGGGGTTGTCGTTGGCGTAGGTGTAGCCGAGCATTTGCTGGGGGTCGTTGGGGTCCAGCATGGGGTCGACGCTGATGAAGCGGCCGATCGTGGGGTCGTATTCGCGGGCGCCGAGGGTGGTGAGCCCGGTGTCCTTGTCTTCGGGTTTGCCGAGAACCCGTGGTCGTCGGGCCAGGCCGACGGGACGGTGCGCCGGGGGTCGCCGAAGGGTTTGGCGTAGCGCTTGGTGGCGACCAATGTGTCTGCGTCCACAGCTACTTGGGAGGTCCCGTGGTAGTCGGGGACCAGCCAGGACATGTCAGAGGTGGCGGTGCCGTTGGCGGAGCGCACACCGATGGTCTGGCCGGCGAAGCTGTACTGCCGTTTGCCGGTGACCTTGCGGGTCGCCTTGTCGAGAGTGAGTTCGAGCTCGCCGAGGAAGAGAGTGGTTTTGGTCGGGCTGCGACGGACGAGGAGCGCACCCTCGGCGTCGTAGACGTAGTTGGTGTCGCCATCAGGACCGGCGAGTTTCTCCAGCCTGCCTTGGGGATTCCAGTTCAGGGTCTGGCCGGGGCGCACCGTGGTGTTGCCGCGGGCGTCGTAGTCGTAGGTCTTGGTCGGAGCACCGGTCTGCGTGACGCTGGCCAGGGTGTGCGGCTGGTCAGTGTTGTAGTTGAAGGTGCTGGTGACGTTGCCGGCGGTCGAGTGATCGACATGCGCCTTCCGCAGACCGATCGGGGTGTACGTCCACGACTGCCAGTACGGCGCTACCCCGCCGAGACCAAGCGCACTCGGGGCATGGGTGCAGTCGGCGTTGGCCGGCGTCCACGCCTCGGTGAGGCGGCGCTGACCGTCGTACTCGAAGCACTGCGCGTCGCCACCGTCGGCCAGGTTGTCGTCCTTCAGCACGTTGCCGGTCGGGTCGTACGTGTACAGGTGGTCGGCGAAGGTCTGAGCCTTACCTGCGGTGGTCCGGGCGAGACGACGAGTGCCGTCCTCGTAGATGTTGTTGATCTCCATGTCGGCGGCCGAGCCGAGCATGAGCTTGGTGACATCACCGAACGGGTTGTACTCCGTCCCGTTCACATAGGTGCGGTCGCTGTGCATCTTGAGCGGCAGACCAAGGGCGTTGTACTCGTAGTGCAGGTCCTCCGCGCCGAGTCCCCCACCGGCCGATGGAGACGTCATCGTCAGCGTCTTCTCGTCGGGCTTGTAGTCGTAGTTGGTCCAATAGCTGCCGTCGATCTCGATATTCTCGACCGACGGAATGACCCGCGTGACCTGGGTCGGCTTGTAGAGCACGTTCCGGTTGTTGATCATCGTCCGGTACGCCGGTCCTGCTTTGCCGGCGGTGTAACTCGCGGACTCGGCCACCTGCCCGAGCAGGCCGGTCTTGTCGTACTTCCAGTCGGCCAGCAGGTTCTCCGGCGCGACGCTGGTCTTGTAGAGCCCGGTCTTGCGGTCGAGGGCGTCGTACGTCGTGACGACGGTGTTGCTCGTCGAGTCCGTGCTCGACACAGGACGGTCGCCCTCGTCGTATGTCGAGGTCGACTTCCCCGAGTCGGGGTCCGTGCTCTCGATCTTGCGGCCGCGGTGGTCGTACTTGTACGTCCAGACCCCGCCGGCACCGTCCATCCGGGTCATCCGGCCAGCCAGGTCGTAGGTGTACGTGGAGACGTCCGGCGTTCCGGTCGCGGTGTCGCCCTTGAACTCACGCGACCGCGGGAGTCGTACCGCGTCTCGCTGATCACTCGGCCACCGTCGGCCCCTGGGGGCTGGCTCTGGCGATTCCGCAGCAGCGAGTCGAACAGCTGGTACGACGTGATGTAGCCGTTGGCATCGATGTTCAGCTGATCCGTGCGGATCGTCGACGGCGCCGTGTTCGAGATCGTGTAGGTGTACTTGGTGTTGGCGAGTTTCGTCGACGCCGGCGCCTGGCTCGGCAGCCACACGCCGGTCAGCCGGCCGAGAGCGTCGTACGCCAACTCGGTGACTTTGCCGTTCACGTCGGCCGTCTTCGCCGGAACGCCCCACTCGGGCTTGTACGTCGTCGTCGTGGTGAAGTTGACCGGCGTACCGCTGAAGTTGTTGACCGCCGGCAGCTTGACCACCAGCTGCGCCAGTGGGCCGGTGGCTGGCTTGCCGACCCACAGTCCGAACGCGAGCTGGTGGACCGAGCACGATCGATTCTCGGGGAGCGCATGCCACAGGGGTGGCGCCTGATCCCAGATCCCCCGCCTCCCCCTAATGGTCCGGGCCCGGACGGCGTGATCCACCTGCTTTCCCCGGGCGGGAGTGGCGCCGTTCTGATCTCGAGGTGAAGAGGACAGTCGAGAGCCGTGACGTCCCCGGGCTCCACAGCCAACTAGCAGGCTTCGTCGCAGAACGGCCTGGAAGCATCGGTGTGGTCGTGGCGCGCTACCTGTCTCCGCCGGTCCGCGACCGTTTGAACAGCGCCGGCCTCGCCTACCTCGATGCCACAGGCAACGTCCGCCTGACCCTGTCGAACCCTGGACTGGGACTCTTCGTCGCTGATCGGGGCGCGGACAGCGATCCTTGGCGTGGCCGGGGTAGGCCACGAGGAACGCTGAAGGGAGCCCCGGCGGCGAGAGTGGTCCGCGCCCTGGTCGACTTTGACCGGTCGTGGCGGGTTACTGAGCTCGTATCGGTCGCACAGGTTTCGACCGGTGCTGCCTACCGGGTGATCAACTTTCTTGAGGAAGAGGACTTGGTCCGAAAGATGGGCTCGACAATCAGGGTCGACGACTGGCAGCGGTTGCTTCGGCGCTGGAGCCGCGACTACGAGTTCGTCCAGAACAACCCCACCACGCGCTGGATCGCTCCGCGAGGTCTCGACCGCATGCTGGAGCGTGTCGCGGCTGCCCCCACCATCGACTACGCCGTGACCAGCACTCTGGCTGCGGCGGAATGGGCCGCCTACGCCGGCTCTTCGAATTTAGCCGGGCATCGTCTCGTGGCTGGCTGTGCTCCGGCGTGATTGCCGGGTGCAGAAGTACCGTACTCGGCGGCGTTGGTTGTCGGGGTTGCGGAACCCGCAGGCGCGTCGGGGAGCGCATGCCACAGGGGTGGCGCCTGATCCCAGATCCCCCGCCTCCCCCTAATGGTCCGGGCCCGGACGGCGTGATCCACCTGCTTTCCCCGGGCGGGAGTGGCGCCGTTCTGATCTCGAGGTGAAGAGGACAGTCGAGAGCCGTGACGTCCCCGGGCTCCACAGCCAACTAGCAGGCTTCGTCGCAGAACGGCCTGGAAGCATCGGTGTGGTCGTGGCGCGCTACCTGTCTCCGCCGGTCCGCGACCGTTTGAACAGCGCCGGCCTCGCCTACCTCGATGCCACAGGCAACGTCCGCCTGACCCTGTCGAACCCTGGACTGGGACTCTTCGTCGCTGATCGGGGCGCGGACAGCGATCCTTGGCGTGGCCGGGGTAGGCCACGAGGAACGCTGAAGGGAGCCCCGGCGGCGAGAGTGGTCCGCGCCCTGGTCGACTTTGACCGGTCGTGGCGGGTTACTGAGCTCGTATCGGTCGCACAGGTTTCGACCGGTGCTGCCTACCGGGTGATCAACTTTCTTGAGGAAGAGGACTTGGTCCGAAAGATGGGCTCGACAATCAGGGTCGACGACTGGCAGCGGTTGCTTCGGCGCTGGAGCCGCGACTACGAGTTCGTCCAGAACAACCCCACCACGCGCTGGATCGCTCCGCGAGGTCTCGACCGCATGCTGGAGCGTGTCGCGGCTGCCCCCACCATCGACTACGCCGTGACCAGCACTCTGGCTGCGGCGGAATGGGCCGCCTACGCCGGCTCTTCGAATTTAGCCGGGCATCGTCTCGTGGCTGGCTGTGCTCCGGCGTGATTGCCGGGTGCAGAAGTACCGTACTCGGCGGCGTTGGTTGTCGGGGTTGCGGAACCCGCAGGCGCGTCGGGCGACGTCCTTGATGAGCCGGTTGATGCCTTCTGTTTTGGCGTTGGTGATGCCGGTCTTGCAGAACGCTTCGATTTCTGGCCACCAGTCCTCGACGGTCTGCGCGAGCCGGGTGACTTCGGGGATGTCGGCGGTCGCGCACCAGGTGTAGAACCGGTAGAGCCGGTGCGAGATGTCGTGGCGGTGGCCGCCGCGGCGGGCGGTGGCCAGTAGCGCTCGGAGTTCTTCCTTGGCGATCCACGCGGTGAGGATCTGGCCGCTCGGGTCGGCATCGAGGCAGGCGTTCCACATGGTCTGGAATCGCTGGTGGGTCAGGCGTTCGGGGCCGGTCAGGAGTCGGCGCCGGTTGGTCCATTCGGGGTCGATCTTGCGGCCTCGGCGGCCGCGGTTGTCCCAGGTCACCCGCTGTCGCACGGCGGTGACTGCGGCGTTGGCGAGCCGGACCAGGTGGAAGTGGTCCACCACGACCTGCGCCTGCGGTAGCGCCTGGCGGGCCGCGCGCCGGTAGGCAGCGCACGGGTCGATCGCGACGAACTCGACCCGCTCGCAGAACGTGCCACCTTGGGCGTGCAGCCAGCCGACGACGTCAGCGCTGGCGCGACCCAGCACCTGCCCGAGCAGCCCCTGGGTGCCGTCGAGGTCGACGAATCCCGAGTACCACCGGTCCACCAGCACCCACTTGCCCGTGGTCGGGTGCTGCTCCCAGCGTGGCTTACCGCGCCGGGTCTCGTCGATGCCGAGCACCCGCACCGGCGCCGGCGGGCCGAGCTCACGATCGGCGACCTCGACGAACGCCGCATGCGCGGTCGGCCACGACACCTCGAACGCGCCGGCCACCTCGCTGACCGCCCGGTTCGCGTCCCCGACCGCGACGCCGATCGCCTCCCGCAGCCGCCGCATGGTCCGCGCCCCGCGGCGGCAGCTCACCGATCGTCTCGGTGAAGCTCTGCCGCTGGCACAACACCTCCCGGCACCGCCACCGACGCTTGTGCCACACCACCGCGATAGGCCTGTCCCGTAAGGGATGTCACGCGGAGCGGTGACGACGTTGCCCTTCATCGACAACGAAAGCACGCCACACGACGGGCAGCCCGAAGCGCCTCCATCAGCGGTCTGGACATGAACTTCCCGGACGCCGCCAGGCCGCAGCACGACACGCTCCACGCGCACGCCTGCCAACCCGAACAGCAACGTCGTATCGTTGCTCAAGCTCGTGGCCTCTTCTACCGAACTGTCTCGACAACAGCCAGTGTTCAGAGGCCACGAGCCCCTACCCCGCAGGCAGAGACCGCGTGTCGTGCCCGGTCAAGATCGAAGAGCCACTTATCGGCGGCCACGTCAGCGATGTCACCGCGGCTATCGCTGCGGGCAGCCGGAACATCGGCTACGCCAACAAGCCCGGCAAACATGCTGACCTGACCGACGCTGGAGCAGACGCAGTCATCGATCGCATGGAGGATGCCCTCGCTAGGCCTGACGAGTTGGCCGAGAGTCGCTGACCGCCCGCCCGCGCACCAGCCAAGCGAAGCGGGACCCAAGCACCCATGCCCGATCGGAGTCGCCCGATGCTCGGCCGACCCGCCTCATACCATCGGTGACTGCAGAACTCTCGAGAGCTAGTCCTTAACTGTCCTGCTTGGCCGCTCGCCTGGTGTCGATGCCGTTCTGGAGGTACTTCCTCGCGTGTTCAGTAATGGCGGCATCGTCCAGCGCCTGCCCCAGTATCGCGATCTTTGGCCACGCCCGATGTAGATCCCATTCGGGTTGACGTTCGAGGTCACGGAAGATGCGGATCAACCTATTCAACAGAAGGACGAGCTCCGCTCGATCCTCGTCGCTGGCCTTCTTGAGGGCCTCGTAGACCAGCGCGCGCGAACGGTCGGAGGTTTCGAAAATGAACGCCAGACATAGGGCATCGCGCACCTGACCACGCTCCTCGGAGCGTTTCGGCCAACCTCTCGTGGTGATGCGATGAGCCTCGAAGCTGAGCGCTTCCCTTTCGCCTTGTAGTGCGGAGATGACGCTTGTCTGACGCTCCTCTCGCCTGTCATGCGCCCTCAACACCAGGTGGAGCGCGATCGAGAAGAGAGATAGCAGAACTGCGGTTAGTGCGATCCAAGCTTCGGCATCCATCCAGTCCTCCCCTGCCGCCAGACTATCCCGACCACGAGAGGTCCAGGAATAGGAAAGCTGGCTGGCTCAAATTGAATCCATTGTGGGCTTCATGCTGCCAGAGGTTGTTCAGGCTGGGTAGATTCTGCGACCTGGCGCCCACGAGGGTCTGGAGAATCGACGCCCGCTAACGGGATGAGCCCTCCAAGCGCAACGAGCCAGCGAGCAGAGTCGTTTGTCGTTGTGCCAACGAGGCCGAACGACTTCTGCGGTCCCATGGCCGACGAGCCTTAGCACTGGAATCAGCTTCGAGGCAGCCTTGTCCGGTGCGTAGTCAGCCGGGTTGCGCGCCGGCCAGGCAGCAACGCTGGCCGTCCCTAGTCGGATGTTGCACGCGGGAGGAACTTCATATGGCCGACAAAAGTGTGGACCTCGGGGCGCAGTTTGTGGCGGTATTGACTGTCGGGGCTGTTCCGCTGGTCGACGACGGCGCCTGGAGCTGGCTTGTCGGGGTAGGTGGCCGTTGATCAGCCATCGCTTACTATCCCAACTCGTCCGCCTGCTCCCCGCCGTCTCTAAGCCCGAACCGACGTAGCTGCTCGGCGCCGGCTTTGTCGCCGGTCTTATCCGGCGGGTACGGCGTTTACCTCGCGTCCTGTGCGCTAGTCGCGCATGTTGGCCGCTTCGTCGATCTGGTAAGTGGCTTCGTGGACGCTGCGTTCCAGGGCTTCGAACTCGTCCTCGATCCGTGCGAACTCGATGAACAGTGAGTGCCTGTCAGTGAGCTTCTCCATCTCAGACGTGGCCTGGATCCACGTCTGGATGGACTCCATGGTGATCGGACAAGGACGGCTTCGCATGGCGGCATGGTCGAAGATCGCCTCGATGTCGTCCGGGTCGAGCTGCAGCAGTCTGAGTGCGTCTCCGGGAAGGGCGTCCCGATAGGTCAGGTTCTCCTGCACGTAGTCGAGTCCGTCGTTGAGATCCTCGAGCCGGCCGGCCAGGTTCTCGACCAAAGCGGCCCGGAATCGCGGTAGGTCAAGTCCGAGTTCGGCGCGCAGTTGGCGTGCGGCAGTGTGGGAGATCGTCAAGGGATCACCGTCGGGGTCCTCGAACCGGCGGAGCTCCGGTCCGATCGGATCCGAGCGAACGATGATCCCGACGTCGTACCGGTCCAGGACCGTGCACGCAACGTCGAAGTGAATCAGTACCGCCGGCCGGATGATCTCGATCCGGTGCTTGTCACGGTGGTAGGTCTCATTGCGGTATTCGTGCAACTTTCCCAGGATCGGTCCAAGTTCAGCCGGGATGACCCCTCGCTCGATTAGGAAATCGACCTTGGCTCCGAAGATCCTGCCGAGATCGCGGCGTCGTTTCTTGGACGTCACCAGGGGTTTGAGGCGGTCGATTTCGGATCGGATGTGATCCGACCCGCGGCCAAGCCGCTCGAGCCGCTCCAGCTGTTCCAGTTGCCCGAAATGATAGCCCTCGCTGTAGTGGAGCTCCTGTTCGATCATGCGGTGCATGATCAGCTCGATGGCGCTGTCGAGCAGGATGTGGGCGAGGCGCAACTGGGGCACACGGTCGACCTCGATGAGCCGCTTGGCCTCTTCCAGCTGCACGATCACCAACTCAAGCCGCTGCATCAGCCTTCCTCATCGTCTATGTCGTTGGCCCGGATCCCCGGCCCGGATTGTCCTGCACCGAACGGTAACGCCGGCGGCGCGCCCGCACCCGTGATTATCGGCCTCCGGCTGCCATGATCGGGGCATGAAGCCAGCACTGTCGTTGCAGGTGCTGAACGTCGGTGACGGCGCCTGCTCGGTCCTCAAGGCCGGTGATGAGACTGGGATCCTCGACTGCGGATCCTGGAGGTCGTCCGGCGAGCAAGAGGCGAGGGTTCTGATGGCGGCGCTCGGCCGCCGGCTCAAGAACGTCAGCACACTAATCGTCTCCCATTTCGACGCCGATCACTGGCGGGGCCTGCAGGCACTGCCCCGCTTGGCCCGCCCCGAAGTCCTGCCAGATCGAGTGTCGATCCGCTATCCAGGTCTGCCGAAGTTGGCCCGGCAGACAGTCATGGCCTACATCGCTCTGAAGTCGATCGATGGCGCCGTCAGCGTACGCGCCCTTGACCTGCTCGACGCGTGGCGCCCCGTGGCCGCGGTGACACCTCAGCCACTGTTCGCAGGAGATGTCTTCACACTCGGAGCTGAGTCGTTCATGGTTCTGTGGCCTCCACGGCACTTGCCCAACTCGTGGTCGGTGGCTGCCCGTCGTACCCTTGACGAGCTCGAGCGAGTGGCGGCCCGGCTGCCAGTCCTCCGACGAGCTCTCGACGACGCCTACTCGCATGCATGGCCACAGACCGACCAGATCGCGGCCGCCGCACGGGATAACGGGTACGACCAGCTGCACGGCTATCTGGCCGATCTGGACGAGGCAGGCGTCGCTGAGCTGAACGCCGAGGTCGAGGAGGACCTGCGGGCCGAGATCGATAGTCCCCAGTCCGAGGAAGGCCGCGATGCCGGTGACACGCACACGCCGCTGTTTGCCGACGACAGCCAGGATCGTCCCGACCGGCCGCAGTTGCGCAAGCTGGCCGAGCGACTTGGCATTTTGAACAATCATCTCAGCTTGGTCCTCGCCACGCCGCAGGGTCGCATCCTTGCGCTCGGCGATCTGCAGGGTTGGTCGCTCAATCGACTCGCCGGGACACTTGAGCGATCGCAGTACAAGGTGGTGCTCGCGCCCCATCACGGCACTGTGAAGGTGCCCAGTACCTTTCCGGCAGCGGAGGTTTGCGTGCTCCAGAACGGTCCGTCCCACTTCGAGCGCCGTACGCGACACGAATCGACGCACAGCGGCTGCTACCCCGTGAGCATCGAGCACTTTGGCCATTGGGCGGCTTGTTGGCGTCGGAAGGGAGCCCGCCCTAGCTAGTTGTCCGGCACGTTCAGGACGGGAGTGGCCTCCGCAAGCTCGGTCGCTTTCGCTCGTCCGTCGCCATGCCGTCGAACGGGGCGGGAAGGGGTAACGCGGGCCAGTTGACCGCCAGCCAGAACCCCCTGGTCTGTCAATGGGTCTGACCCGAAAATCCCTCGCATGCGCGGCGTCCGAACGGACTCGGGAACTGTCAATGAAACCAGTCGTATCGAGCCAAGCGAGACAGAATAGACAGGCACAGCATCAGGGTTTCCGCCTGCGGACAACGCCGCGTACATCGACCCTCGCACTTGTAAAGCGATGGCTTGATTTGGGCCATAGGGCGACCGATAACAGATCTTGTGTCAGGTGCAGACAGTTCGAGGACTGCTGATGGCGGATATCTACCTTCGGGGTTCGCGGGCTGGGCTCCTTCCCTGGCCGCGCTACGTCCGATCTACTACTGATCCTCGACGACGGCAGTGGGGGTGCGGTATGGCGCAGCGGGATGCGGGGCAGGGGCTGCAACGGGGGTTGGTGGTCCTGGCCGGTGGACGACGAGACGGCGACCGTCGACCCGGCGTGCCGGACGAGACCACCGATGCCGGCGGGTTATCCCGCGCGACGGTGCGGACCGGCGTGGGACTCTTCTTCGGCGCCGTCGCGGCTTGGATGGTCATCTCTGGGCTCCTGGCACGGAAGTGGCCGTGGCAGCTGTACGGCGACCAGGCCTCCCAGTCCGATGTGCTGAAGCTTGCGCTCGGGGTGGTCGCCGCCGGCGGTGCCGCGATCGCCCTGGTTGTCAACTACCGCCGTCAGCAGCACCTTGAACGCGACGATGTCGGCAAACGGGACCAGATCCGGCTGTTCACTGAGCGATTCGGAGCCGCCGCCGCCCAACTCGGTGGCGACCGGCCCGCGGTTCGGCTCGCCGGTGTATACGCCATGGCTGCCCTAGCCGATGAGTGGTCCAGCCGACGGCAGCAGTGCGTCGATGTCCTCTGTGGGTACCTCCGCCTCCCGTACACCGGAGAACCTCCACCAGGACACCCCGAACTAGTAGTCGAACAGCGCCACTACGCGGGCGGCACCATCCAACGCACCGAAACCACCACCTACCAAACCGGCGACATTCAGGTCCGCCAAGCCATTGTGGACACGATCCGCCAGCACCTTCGGGCCTACGCCGAACAGAGCTGGAGCGACCTGACGTTCGACTTCACCGGTGCCACGCTCGTCAACGCCTCCTTCTCCGGGGCGACGTTCTCTGGCGAACGGACGTGGTTCGACGGGGCGACGTTCTCCGGTGACTACACACTGTTCACGGGGGCGGCATTCTCCGGCGACCGTACGTGGTTCGCCGGGGCGACGTTTTCCAGCGACCGTACGTGGTTCGATGGGGCGACGTTCTCCGGCGAGGACACTGTGTTCGAAGGGGCGGAGTTCTTCGGCGAGGACACCATGTTCGATGGAGCCGTGTTCTCCAGCGAGCAAACATGGTTCGCCGGGGCGACGTTCTCCAGCGACAGCACGTCGTTCGCCGGGGCGGAGTTCATCGGCGACTATGCCTGGTTCGACGACGCAAGGTTCTCCGGCAAGCACACGTCGTTCGATGGGGCCACGTTCTCCGGCGAGTTCGTTTCTTTTCGAGACTCGGCATTCACCGACGTCGACGACGCACTACATGAAGCTCGGATCACCCCTCAGGAAATCCGCTGGGGACCTGTCCCATCACGCAGCGCCTGGCCTCCCGAGTCGTCTGCATAGAGCGAAGCGAACCTGGTGCAATAGCCGCTATCAGCGGGAGCCGGCCGCCGTTAGTTAGGGGGTCACTGCTGCTCGGACTTGAGGTGCGCGGAGTATCGGATATGAATCGGGGTGTCGAGAATCGATCGTGCCTAGTACTCCAGCAGTAGTTCGTGATCTGGCGGTGTGGCGGTCCAGGCCGTAGCGCGGCCACCGTTCGATGATCCGGAGTTGTGTGGACTAAGGATCGTCTGGCGGTGGCCGCGTGCCCAAGCGTAGACCCTGATCGATGGCAGGACGGCTTCGACGAGTTGGTGGGGCGGATCGCGGGTCGGTTCGCGCGGGTCGAACCGCGCAGGCGGGCCCGGTTGTTCCTGCTGGGATTGCTCGCGGGATTGCCGCGGGTGAACTGCTGGACGATCGCCGAGCACGCTGGTGAGACGAGCCCGGACGGGATGCAGAACCTGCTGTCGCGGGCAGCCTGGGACGCCGAGGCTGTGCGTGATGACCTGCGCACCTTCGTCGTGGATCACCTCGCCGATCCCGCCGCAGTGCTGGTAGTGGACGAGACCGGGGACGTGAAGTAGGGCGTCCACACGGTCGGGGTGCAGCGCCAATACACCGGGACCGCCGGCCGGATCGAGAACGCCCAGGTCGGGGTCTACCTCGTCTATGCCGCCGGGAGTGGGCATGCGTTCATCGACCGGGCCTTGTATCTGCCGAAGTCGTGGACCAGCGACCCGGATCGATGTCGTGCCGCGGGGGTTCCCGACGACATCAAGTTCGCCACCAAACCGGCGCTTGCGACCGAGATGATCACCCGGGCTCTGGACGCAGGCATCCCAGCGGCGTGGGTGGCCGGCGATGAGGTCTACGGCGCCGACTCCAAGCTGCGCAGGTCTCCAGGAGCGCCGGATCGGCTACGTGCTGGCGGTGGCCTGCGATCATCAGGTGACCACGCTGGCCGGCAAACACCCTGCTAAGGCTCTGGCTCGCCGGTTGCCGTCACGGGCCTGGAACCGGCTCAGTGCAGGGGTTGGCGCGAAAGGTCAACGCTGGTACGACTGGGCGCTGATCGACATCCCGGTCGACGTCACCGATCCCAAGATCAGTAGCGGCCACGCGTTGCTGGTCCGCAGATCGATCAGCACCGGTGAGCTCGCGTTCTATCGCTGCTACACACCCACCCCGGTGCCGCTGGCGACCCTGGTCGCGGTGGCCGGACGCAGGTGGACCATTGAGGAGTCTTTCCAAGCAGGTAAGGGATTGACCGGCCTGGACGAGCACTAGGTCCGCCGCTGGACGTCGTGGCACCGCTGGACCATCCTGGCGATGCTCGCCCACGCCTTCCTCGCTATCACCGCCGCAACACAACGAGCCCAGACCAACCCGGCTCCCGGGCTCATAGCGTTGACCGCGAACGAGATCCGGCACCTGTTCACCCGGCTGTTCGACCACGGCCGACACAGCGCGGCACACCTGCTGCACTGGTCACGCTGGCGGCGCCGCCACCAAGCACGAGCACGCGACTGCCACCACCGCCGTCAAACAGCCCAACTCGCCTGATCACGAACTACGGCTGGAGTAGTCAGGGCTCGTCGGCCCGTCCCCCGTTGGCGTGGCGCGCACGTGCCAACAGGTTGCCAGTCGAAGACAGCAGAACTGCCATTGACGATCGACACCCTGCCGAGGTACCGCTTGTTCGATTGGCCGGCTACCCGTTGCAGGTCGCCGCGGTCGACTGCCGTCTGACCGTGTGCTGCCGCATCGCCCCGCTAGCAATCATGGGGAAGTGCGGTCCGGCACGCCCCAAGGACGCCCCAGGCGTCGCAAGCGATCGAGCAAGCCCTTGACCCGCGCCGCTCCGAGCCTGAAGTCGGCAGCTATCGGGGCGATGCGGAGGGCTGCCCGCGCACTTGACTCCTAGCCGTCAATCTTCCTCGAGCTGTAGACCCGTGCGGCGATGATCTCGATAATGTTCTGATCCCGCGGGGGGATCGAAAACGAGGGGGAACATGCTGGGTTCACGTCGAGCTCGCGAGCTTCAAGCTGCGCGGGACCGAAACATCCAGGTCGTAGCGGAGAACGTCAGGCAGTATGTCGCCGGTGCGCCAAAGACCTATCCGGACGGAACGCCGTTTCCCGCACCTGTAGCCGTAGAAGCACTCGGTCGAACGGCCGTCCAGATATCGGAAATCGATCATCCCGATAGAGCCGCCATCATAGGCCGGCTTCACTGGATGATGGCCCTTTTTAGAGAAGTCGCCGAAACGGAACCGACCACGGACACGGTTCAAGCGTTCTTCGAGACGCGCATGTGGCTTCAGAAGCACGGATTTGCCGAAGCCAATGGAGTGGTTGTACAAGCCGGGCTCGACCTGATGAAGTTCTGGGAGCAGAACGGCGCCCAAGATCGGATGATCAAAGCGGCGATGAACCTGCCTGGTCAAGGTCAGTAGGTGATCCGGTGCCCTTGGGTCAGCCGACGAGCAGAGCCAACTCAATCCTCGCCGGAACCGCCTCCCGAATGTCGAGGAACTTGCTGCACTGATCGATTTGGCCGCGAATCGGCTGGTTGCAAATGACTGGCGACAAACCAGACCTCGACCGAACGAGCAACCCGTGATCCGGTACGTAGACGACCCGAGCCTGCCAGTCTCCAGAGTTCATGCGCCGCCATTCTAGTGTCGCGTAAAGGATGTTCTTTGACCTGGGGTGGTGTGGTCGAGGATGTCGTCGGCGGTCTTGGTCCAGGTGAAGGGTTGGCAGCGGTCGTTCCAGCCGTCGATGAATCGGCGGATCGCTGTGGTGAGTTCTTTGACGCTGTTGAAGCTGCCGCGGCGGATGGCTTGGCGGGTGATGATCCCGAAGAAGATCTCGACCATGTTCAGCCAGGAGCCGGACGTCGGGGTGAAGTGCAGGGTGATCCGCGGGTTCTTGGCCAGCCAGGCCTGCACGTTGGCGTGTTTTGTGGGTGCGGTAGTTGTCGCACACGATGTGCAGCCGGCGGCGGGGGTAGGCCTTGGCGACCTGCTTCAAGAACTTGAGGAACTCGGTGTTGCGGTGCCGTGGGTAGCAGGCGTCGACGACCTTGCCGGTGGCGACCTCGAGCGCGGCGAACAGCGTGGTGGTGCCGTGCCGGACGTAGTCGTGGGTTTGTTTCTCGGGGATCCCGGGCCGCAGCGGCAGGATCGGCGCGGTCCGGTCCAGGGCCTGGATCTGGGATTTTTCGTCTACCGACAAGACGATCGCGTTCTCCGGCGGGTTCAGATACAGGCCCACGACGTCGCGGACTTTGGCCTGGAGTTCGGGATCGGTGGAGAACTTGAACGTCTCGACCCGCCATGGCTGCAGGCCCCACTGTTTCCACACCTTCGCCACGGTCACGTGCGACAACCCCAGCTCGGCGGCGAGCAGCCGCGACGACCAGTGCGTCACCCCGAGCCGTTCCGGTGGTGGCTCCAGGGTCGCCAGCACCACCTCGACATCATCGATCTGCTTGCGACGCCCCGGTTTCGGCCGATCGTCCAACCCGCCGAGACCTTCAGCCAGATAGCGCTTCTTCCAACCGATCACCGTCGGCTTGGACGCCCCGACCCGCTCCACAATGTCCTTCACCGGCACTCCATCAGCCGCCAGCAACACGATCCGCGCCCGCTGCGCCAGACCCGCCCGCAGGGACGGCGAACGCACCCACGACTCCAGAACCTCACGATCGCCCGGCGATACATCCACCACCACAGTCAACGCCACGAACGAATGATTCCGAAGAACCAACCCGAAGTAAAGTTACTTCGCTAACGCGACACTAGGATCAGACCGGGCCACGGCCCACGCTCGTGCGCAAACTAACCCGCCCTACGCTGTTGAAGGACTTCGAACAACCGCTCAGAGATGTCGACAGGGGACTGGAGTTCCCATGGGGATATGGCACCAGCATTGGCGACCGTATCCCGCGCAGCGCGGTGGGACCACCCGAGGCCATACCTGGGGCGCGTCTGCTGACCGCAAAGCCCAACACGGCGCGTCGACTCTGACCTTGGCTGAAGCTTCGACCTTCCGGGAGACTGCGTTGCTGCTCAGGGAGGACCAACCAGAGCTGGCCTATCTCCCGACGTTCACGCTGATGACGTGGATCGTCACGGGGCCCGAATTAAACGAGGACCCGGACGCGCCCGATCGGCCACTGACTCAGGCGCACCTTGATGGGGAACGCCTATCAGTCGCAGAAGGCACAGCGGGAACGCGATGGCGAACACACCCCCGTGGAAGCAAGTTATTGACCCTCACTAAATGGAGGCCAGTGCGCTGGCACTCCGCTTGCTCTCATTGAGGCGTAGCGCGAGGCGGCCCGGCAACTCTCGTCAGTCACAGGCCAACCCCGATTCGATCAGCCTTACGAAAGGACCCAAGATGCTCTACACGCTCTCGATCCCGGCGCAGTTCGCCGCCGCCTTCGCCGCAGGCGAGGTCACCCTCATGACGACGGCAGCCGGGGCTACGACAACGCTCATGGCCGGAGGAACCATCGTCGGCACCGCTACCCTTGCCGAGGTCGCAGCCGGCGGGGCGGGAGTCGGCGCGGGGGTTGCGGGCGGCGCAGGTGGCGCGGCCGTCGCTGGCGCAGCGGGCGCGATGCTGTGGCCGATCGTTATCGGCGTCGGTGTGACGGCACTCGTCCTCGGTGCGCTGTGGTGGCGCTTCGGCAAGGGCAAGCCCGATACCGTCGACGCCGATTTCGTGCAGTTCGAGTTCGAGGCCAGCCCCGACGAGGCCCTGGATGTGCTCCGACGCGCTCAGGCGATCGTCGACGCTGCCCTCGAGCTGGAGACCAGCCAACTCAGCCGGCCGCGCTGACGATGCCCCCGCGGAAGCAGTGAATGGCCACGTCGTGCCGGACTCCTTGACGGCATGCATAGCCAGACAGGTGTCAGGAGCCGTAGGGCCTCAGGCACTCCATCGAACGCGAGCCTCGCAGACCAGATGAAGACGTCGGCACGAGGCGGCTTAGCCGGCTTGTAGCTGCTCGACCTCGATCGGCGGCTTGCCGGAACTGAGCCTTCCCGTCTGGCCTGATGCCGATGAATCCCACCGGCGATAACCGATCATTGCGAGCGATGAGAATGAGCTGATCCCGGTAACGATCAACCGGATCTCCATCCTCGGTCCACGTCATCAATCCAGCCCGCACCATCGTCGAATAGGCGAATCCCTCCGACCGCAGGTGATCGACCAGAGCTGTCCAGGTTTCCGGTGCGTACCCGACCTTCCAGGTCGACTGAGGCGACAACACCTGAAGCGCTTCGCTCAGCCGGACGACCGCGGCACCGACACCCCGTGAGCCAGCCGTGCCGAGGAACGCGATTGTGACGGCTCTGCCGCAGCAACGCTTGGTTTCCGGGTGTCGGCACGAGTTGGTGTG
Source organism: Kribbella sp. VKM Ac-2568 (assembly GCF_004345365.1). GTDB lineage: Bacteria > Actinomycetota > Actinomycetes > Propionibacteriales > Kribbellaceae > Kribbella > Kribbella orskensis. The sequence goes on along the minus strand of NZ_SLVF01000010.1, from coordinate 17,624 downwards.
CTCTCGGGTGCACTGCTTATGGTCTGCGTGGCCCTCGGTGCGGGTCGGCGCCGCATCACGGCGCCGCCAGAGTTGGGACGTCCGATTCCGCGTCGTCGACCAGTTCCGGCAGGACCGGCTCGGCCGGGACGCGGCCTGTGAGCGCCGACAGGGCAACTTCGACCTGGTCGGCGAGGTTTGTGACAGCGAGGTCGGGTTCCACACCGAGCGGGATTCGAAGCGCGACCCGCGCGAACCCGTCTTCCTCGGGCCCCTCCACGTGGGCCAGGCGCCCGGTGTCGGCCAGGTCCCGCCAGGCTTCGAGCACGTCGTGGTCGTGCTTCCAGAGACGAAGCCACAGCGGTGTCGGATAGCGGTGCGCCCACCACCAGGTACTGAGGTTCACCTGGACCTCGACACCGCTGGATAGGTGCTTCTGGTAACGGCCGTAGTGCCCCTTGGTCGATGTGGTCTTCAACCCGCTGGTTGAGGTGGTTCCTCGGCGGACCAGCTCGTCAGTGACCCGGTCGACCAGATCGTAGAAGTCCAGGAGACGGCGCGCGCTAGCCGTGTCGATGTCCTCGGTGGTAAAGGGCAGCATCGCTTCGCGGTCTGCGCGGTTGCACAGGCCAACGAGCTGGGCGAGGTTGTCCAGCCCGACGCGGTCGTCTGCCTCCTGCAAACAGCTTCGGACCTCGGCGAGCATTCGTGCCCAGGACACGACAACTACGAGCTGACCGTTGTCGAGGGCCGTCAGACCCGTTGTCGGGTCGTATGTCGAGACGCAGCCCATCCGCTCCTCGAGCTCTCGCGCAACAAGAGCCTGACGTTGCGCGGGGACCAAGAAGATGAGGACGTGAGAGTGGGTCGGAGCCGCCCTGTCGCCGGCATCCGATGCGGAGTGGTCCACGAAGGCCTCCGCCTGTCGGCGCAGGTAACTGGTGGGTTGGTGGCGGGTCAGGGCCGCCCAGAACTTCCCTTCGATTATGACCACCGGTCGGCGCTGAGCATCGTCGCCGACGAGGTCGGGGATTCCGGTGCCGTCGTCGGCGACAGCCTGGGCGTGCCAGCGCAGCCCGGCGGGCACCTCCACGAATGGGCGCACGACCCGAGCCGGTGCTTCCCCTGCGCCACCGGCGAGTAGGAAGCGCAGGGACTCAGTGGCGACGTTCTCCCATTGGCGAGCAGAGAACTTCGAGACGACGTGCGCGAGAAGGCTTGCTTCCACAGTCACATCTTGCCGCACTACTACAACAAGCCGCCCTCTAGGACCCTGTTTTGGTGCCGAGGGCAGCCACTCCGAATCTGAGGTCCGAACCGAGAGAGTTGCGATGACTGGCGAGATGACGCCGTACGACCGCCGCGCCTGGGCTGAGATCGAGAAGTGGTATGTGCCACGGCGATCACGCCCACGGACATTGGGTCGTGCCCTAGCGTTCCGGCCGGCGGAGTCAAGCGGTCACCCGGACTCAATGGTGCGCTCGGCGTCGTTGTCCTCCATCGAAAGGGTGGTCGGCGAGGTCGTAAGTTCGGCAATCAGACCGTAGTGGGCGCTGGCGGCGTTGTGCGGTCGGTCCAGGATCTCGCTGACAGTTCGCGATGGGCAGGGTGGGGCCACCGTGCGGGCCTGCAGCGCACCAGAATGTGGCCGATGCGACGGAACAGCCAGTCCCAGTCGGCGCTGATGGGGTTGTGAGGAACGAACGTGTGCCCGGCTCGGCGGGGTGAATGCTTGTCCATGCGTCGCGGTAGCAGACGCTGAAGTTGTCCATGACGTGTTTTCCGGTCCAGAACCGGATGCTGTCGGCATCTGGTTCGGCGTCGAGGTCACCTGCGACGACAACGTGTCCCGGTTCTTTGGCGACGAGGTCGTCGAGGCTTCGCGCCGTCGCCGCTGCTTGGATGCGCCGTTCGGCTTCGTGGTCGAGCTGCCAGTCCGGGAATGGTTCACGAGCCAGATCCAGCCGATTGGTTGCGGTGTGAGAATCTTGGTAACCAGGCCCGTGCAGGCGAAGTCGTTGCTGCGGGTGGTGAGGTGGAGATCGCCCTCCTCGACTTTACCGATCGGCCATCGACTCGCGGTGGTGACTCCCTGTCCGTCAGATTGCCTTGCGAGTGGTGGATTATCTGGTATTCCTCGCCAAGAATTTCGCGCACCTGGTCGTAATCGGCGGTCGCCACGGTTTCCTCCAGCGTGATCAGGTCGAAGCAAGGTCGGCGAACTCCCGCGAGAGGATGCTGCGTCGTGCGGGCCAGTCTCCGCGAGTGCCCCAGATGTTCAGCGTGGCGAGCGTGACGGTGCTCATGAAACCGGCCGGCCACTGGGGGTGTGCCGGGGCGTGACCGCTCTTGTTGCGATTGACTGCCAACAACATTGTCAGTAAAATCGTAACCACTTCGGGAGCGACGGCGATTCGCCAATCGTGAGCGGTGATGACCGGCGCCCCTGACTGGTTCGATCGACACGCGACCGGAGACTGACGATGACAAGCCGGCCTCGAACTTCCGATCCGAGCGATGAGGCCTACGAGCGGTTGCGCCAGGGCATCATGCGGGGTGAGGTATCCCCCGGACAGCGCCTGGTCGAGGCTGACCTCGTCGAGGCGCTGGGCGTGAGCCGCGCCGTGGTGCGGACAACGCTGACCCGGCTCACCCACGCCGGCCTGGTCGAGAAGGAGCCGAATCGCGGCGCCAGGGTGCGAACGGTGAGCGAGGAGGAGGCCATCGAGATCACCCAGGCCCGGTCGGTCCTCGAGGCGCTCGCCGCGCGCCATGCCGCCGAGCGCGCCACCGCCACCGATGTTGCCGGGCTCCGGACGATTCTCGGCGAGATGAAGACGATGCTCGCCGCCCAGGATCTCCTCGGCTACTCCGAGGGCAACAGCCGGCTGCACGCGAAGATCATCGCGATCTCCCAGCATCAGACGGTGCAGCGCCTGGTGGCCAATCTGCGCGCCCAGATGGTCAGGTTCCAATACCGCACCATCCTCGTGCCCGGCCGGGGCAAGGAGTCCTTCGCCGAGCACAAGAAGCTGGTCGAGGCAATCGCCGCCCATGACGGTGACGCCGCGGAGGCCGCGATGCGGAACCATCTGCTGCACGTGACCGAAAGTCTGGTCCGGACCAAGGGCAGCCGACCCGACGGAGCCGGGTTGTTCGGGCGGATCTGAGGGGCTCCGTCGGGTGGCTGCGCTGACGGGGTCAGCCGATCACGGGCTGACCGAAGCCGTCATCGACCAGCACCTGGCCCTCGCGGTAGATCTCGACACCGCGCAGGAAGGTTCGCTGCACTTTGCCGCGAGTGACAAGGCCGTCCGCCGGGCTCCAGCCGCACTTGTAGAGGCTGGTACTGCCGTCGATCGGCGCGATGTGGTCGACGTCGACGACCACCAGGTCGGCATCTGCGCCTACCTCGATCGTCCCCTTCCGGCCGGCCAGTCCGACCAGCCGCGCCGGGTTCACGCAGCACAGCTCGATCGCACGATCGAGCGTGAGCCGGCCGTCGTACACCGCGGTCAGCATCAGCCGCAGGTAGTCGGCGATCATCGGGCTTCCGCTCGGCGCAGCGAACATGTCCTGCCAGCCTGGCAGCTTCTCCTCCTCGGTGTGGGGCGCGTGGTCACTGCCGATGACATCGACGGTCCCGTCGACGATCGCCTCCCACATCGCCAGATTGTCGGCAGGCGGCACCCACTGGCCCAGCACGAAAGGTCCCCGCTTCTCGATCCGCTCCCAGTCGTTCGTGACGAACATGGCGAACGGGTTCGCCTCCCCCGTGACGCTTCGCCCAGCGACCTTGGCTTCCCGGACCATCCGGATGCCCTCCACCGACGACAGGTGCAGCACGTGCAGGCGAGTCCCGACCGATCGCTGGAACTCGAGCAAGGTGGCAACCGCCGCGTTGAACGCGACGCTGTCCCCCAGCCGGAAGGACCGCGCATACGAGGCCGGGGCGACGCCCCAGGAGGCCTTCGCCCGGGAACTCATCAGGTTGTACAGCTCGTGGTCGGTCGGATGGACGTACAGAGGAAGGCCTGTCGCGGCGACCTGTTCGAACGCCTGGTAGAGAACGGCCCGATCCGTCACTGCCGTGGCCGGTGAATGCGGGTAGGTTCGTTCGACGTCGTACGACATCCACAGTTTGAAGGCGGCCGCACCGGCCGCGGCGAGCTCCCCGATCAACGACGGGTTCACCGCCGAGGCGTTGTGCCCGTAGTCGACCACCGAGTTGCGGTCCAGGTGATCCAGATGCTCGCGGAGCCGGTCGGGAGTCGTGATCGGAGGCTCGGTATTGGGCATGTCGAACACGGTCGTCACACCACCGGAGGCGGCGGCCCGGGTGGCGCTGGCAATGTCCTCCTTGTAGGTGAAGCCCGGATCCCTGAAGTGACAGTGTGTGTCCACGAGACCTGGGATGACCAGCTGGTCGCCAAGGTCCAGCTCGCGGTTCGCCACTACCTGTTCGCCGAGGTCATGCACGGCAAGGATGCGGCCGTCCTTGATGGCGATCTGCGCCCGGATCTCCTGCCGCCCGGTGTGCACCCGGGTGCTGCGCACCACCAGGTCGGCGACCGGAGCTTTCTCCGGGCCTGCGTCGGTCCGCGTCATTTGGCGAGCGCTTTGCTGATGAAGTCGTCCCCGGTGATCGTCGCGAACTCCGGCGGGTTCTTGGCCAGACCTGCTACCTGGTGGAACTTGACGGCCTTCGCGTACCCGTCTTCGGTCATCACCGGAGCCGTCGGGATCTCCGCCTGCAGCACTGGCAGCATCGCGGCGACCGTCTTCGGGTCCAGCGAGCTCTGGTACTTCTGGAACAGCTGCCGAGTCTTCTGCGGATCGTCGTGGATCAGCTTCTCGGCCTGCGCGATGGCACGGACGAAGGCCGACATCGCGGCCGGCTTCCGCTTCAGGATGTCGCCGGTGGAAAGAGCCAGACCGTGCGGCTGGGCGCTCATGTCAGGTACGTCGCCGCGGGTCGGGCTGATGTAGATCGAGCCGGCCTTCTGGGCCTCGACCTCCTGGCTGACGGGCTGGAAGAAGATCAGCACGTTCACCCGGTCCGTCTTCAGTGCGCCGAGGGCACCGGCGTTCGACGCGCCGAGGTTCACCAGCGTGACGTCCTTCTTGACGTCCAGGCCGACCTTGTTGAAGAGGAACTGCAGCAGCGCGACGCCGCCACCAGACGGAGCCGGGATGCCGACCCTGGCGCCCTTCAGAGCCTTGATCTTGTCCTCGAGGCTCGCGCCCTCGCCCGGCTGCTGGAACTGCTTGCCGACGATGACGTCGACGTAGTAGCTGTTGACGAGGTTGGCCACGATCCGTGGATCGCGCTTCCCGTCGGCCAGCAGGAACGCCGTCGTAGCGACCCCGCCGCCGATGTCCGCGGAGCCGCCCGCAAGCGCGGCGGCCACCTTCGAGTCGCCCCCGACGATGACCGGCTTGTCGACCTTGAGTCCCTCCTTGGCGTAGTACCTCTCCTCGCTGGCGACGAAGAGCGGGAAGAACGCCACTGACGAACTACTTTGGACGACGCGTAGTGTCATGTCGTCGGCGGCACCATCGGTGCCGGCCTCCTTGGCATCCGGGGTTTTCTGGCAGGCGGCGGTCAGGGCCAGGAGCAGCCCGACGAGACCGGCCAGAAGGGGCTTTGCCTTCATGTGAAGTCACCTAATTCCTGAAGAAACGTGCGGGGACGTAGCCGGCGTTACTCGCCGGGCCTGGCCTGCCAGCGACTCGATCGTCGCTGCAGCAGATTGACCCCGAGATTGAGAATCCCCGCGATGATCGTGATCACCACGAGCGCGGCGAAGACGCCGGCGGTGTTGAACTGGCTGGCCGAGTCGAGCATCAGGTAGCCGAGGCCCCGGTTGGAGGCCACCAACTCGCCGACGACCGCGCCGATCAGCGCGTACGGAACGCCGACCCGCAGGCCGGTGATCACGCCGGGCATGGCGCCTGGTACGAGCACCTTGACGATCATCTGCCGGCGGCTGCCGCCCATCAGCCGGACAGCGTCGATCAGACCACGGTCGACCGAGCGGACGCCGGCGGCGGTGTTCAGATAGACGAGGAAGAAGACCGTTGCCGCGGACAACAAGACCTTCATCTTGATGTCGATCCCGAACCAGATGATGAACAGCGGAGCGAGCGCCACCTTGGGGATGCTGTAGAAGGCGATCATGTACGGGTCCAGGACGTCGCCCAGCACCTTCACGATGGCCAGGAAGAATCCGGCCACCAGACCGGACGAGGCGCCGAGGGCGAAGCCGAGCAGGATCTCCTGCACCGTGAGCCAGGTGTTGGAGGTCAGTGTGCCGTCCGACAGCCAGCTGCGCAGTTGGGTCCCGATCTCGCTCGGCCGGCTGATGAACAGCGGGTCCACCAGCCGCCCCGAGGCGAGCTGCCAGAGGGCGAGCGCCAGCACCAGCAGCCCGAGCCTGGCCAGTGAGATCCAGAGAGTTCTGCCGTGCCGCTCCATCCAGCTGCGGTCGGCGGGGACTTCCAGCGGTCCGGCCGCTCGACGATCGCCGGGCGTCGTCAAGTCGGCCGTTCGATCGGTCATGGCGTTCACGCTGCCCCTTCTTCCCTCTGAACGGACCCGGCCCTCAGCGCGTCCGCGGTCACCTTGTGCAGCTTGACGAAGTTCGGCTCGAGCCGGATCTGGTCGAGATCTCGTGGCCGGGGCAGGTCGATCCGCTGGTCGAGCAGTACCCTGCCGACCGGCCCGAGCACGATCAGCCGATCGCCAAGCAGCAGCGCCTCCTCTAGGTCGTGGGTAATGAAGACAACTGTCTTGCCGGAGCCGTACCACAGGCGCAGCAGGTCTGCCTGAAGCTCGGCGCGCAGCTGGGCGTCGAGTGCGCCGAACGGCTCGTCCAGGAGGTATGTGTCCGGCTGCGCCGAGAGCATCCTCGCCAGGCCGGCCCGGCGGCGCATGCCGCCCGAGAGTTCGCGCGGATAGTGCTTCTCGAACCCACCGAGTCCGACGCGTTCGATCAGCTCGCTCGCCACCGCGGCTCGTTCGGCCCGGCCCACTCCCCTCACCTCCAGCGGCATCTCGATGTTGTGCTGCAGGTCGCGCCAGGGCATCAGCGTGTCGTGCTGGGTCAGGTAGGCCAGGTCACGGTTCGGTCCGGTGACCGGCCGGCCACGGAACTCGATCCGTCCCGAGGTCGGCGACAGCAGCCCGGCCATCATGTTGAGCATGGTCGACTTGCCGCAGCCGCTGCGGCCCAGCACGGTCAGGAAGGTCCCCTCCTCGACGTCCAGGTTCAGGCCCTGGAGCGCCACCACCCGTTTGTCGCCCTTCAGGAAGGACTTTTCCAGGTCAACGACCCGCAGCACGGCAGTCATCATCAGCTCGCCTTCGTGTCCTCACGGCGCATACCGTGAATGTCATAGCTCAGCTCTCCGGCCTGGAGCCGGGTCCGCATCGCTTCCTCCTTGGCGAGCCGCGCCCGGGATGCCTCGAGCACAGCTCGCACGTCAGTCTGCCGGACCGCCACCACACCGTCGGTGTCCAGTACGACGACGTCGCCCGGGGCGATCCGGGTACCACCGACCTCGACCTCGACGTCGATCGACCCGCGAACCGCCTTCTTGGCACCGGCAGCCCTTACCCAGCGGCACCAGACCGGTACCTCGAAGCCCCGCAGTACCTCGACATCGCGGGCCGCACCGTCGACCAGTACGGCGGCAGCGCCACGAGCCGCGGCCTGAGTCATCAGCAGTTCGCCAACCAATGCGACCGGTGAAGGATCGGGCATGGTGAGGACCAGCACCTCACCGGGCTGCAACCGATCCATCACCTCATGGACCGCCCTGTTGTCGTCCTGGCCGCACAAGGCTGTCCGCGCCGAGCCCGCCGCTCGCGACCCGGGCACAAGCTGCAAGTAGTCCGCGTTCGCCAGGCCGTTACGGCCCGACGCCTCGTAGACAGTCGCGACACCGAGCTCGCGGAGGGCGGCGATGTCTTCCGCCGACGGCCCGGTCACAGTGCGTTCACCACGTTCGGCACGATCCGCTGGAAGGCTTCCGCCTGCCGGATCGAGCTGTCTCCGGTGACCTTGCGGGCATGGTTGCCGCGATGGTCGGCCCGCTCCGCGTAGTAGGTCTGCAAGTACTTCTGGGCTTCCATCGCCTGCATCGCCTCCACCTTGGCCGGCATCACCGAGGTGATGTCCACGAAAACGCTGGGCACGAACGCACACAGGTCCGGCTGATGCGGCTCGAAGACCAGGAACTCCGACGGCGGCGCGGTCCGGAACCCGCTCGCCACGACCGCGCCGGAGCTGAGCAGCCGCGCTCGCCGGACCGCTTCGAAAGCCAACGGGTGGTCCGGATTGAACGGGTCGATCGCCGGATGGGTGAGGACGACCTGTGGGGCGAAGTCGCGCAGCAGCTCGACCAGCCGCTCAACGGCCGCGTCGTCGACAACCAGCGGGTAGTCGCCGAGGTCGAAACACTCGAACTCGGCCCCCACAGCGTCGGCGGCCCGGGCCGCTTCCTCGTGCCTGATCCGTTTCACGTTCTCCTCGGTCTGGCCGGGCTCCTTCCACAACTCGCCGGACTCGCCGCGTTCGCCGTACGAGAGGGCGACGACCCGGGCCTGTCCTCCGGCGGCCACGTGCTGGGCGACGGCGCCGGCCGCACGCCAGACGAAATCGGCGCTGTGCGCACCCACGACCAGCATCCTGCGCGCTCTCATCGGACCGACTCCGCCGTTGCGGTGACCGGCTGCGCGGCCAGCAACGTCGTGTTGTCCACTGCCATGGTGCGGACCTCCTCCTCGCTGAAACCGGCGTCGAGCAGGTGACGGGCCATCAGCGGGAGGCCGTCCTCGACCGGCGGGTTCGACGGCTGGCCGAGGTCGCTGGACAGGAACGAGTGCTCGGGCCCGGTCCGCCGAATGTTGTCGATCATCACGTCCCACTCCACCTTGCCCGTGTACGGGGTGGTGAAGCAACGTTCCATATAGGCGCCCAGATCAACCAGTTCGGCCTGTTGGTCAGCAGTCAGCCGCTGCGAGGTGAATTCGGGATGAGTCACGATCATGCGCCGCAGTCCCACCTCGGCGGCCGCCCGGACCACGACGAGGATCTCCGCCGCGGACAGATGACCGGTGGCCAGGACAAGGTCGTGCTTGGCCATCAGGGTGAGAACTGCGACAACATCGTCACGCACCGCACCCGACTCGTCGACGACGCGGACCGGAGGCGGATCGATGCCTTGGGCCCGCAAATCCTCCTGCAGGGCTGCCCACATCGGCGGGGTGGCACCGGCCGGCGCCTCGGCCTTGGACTCGCGCTGGTTGACGCTGTCGACGGTCGGGAACCAAACCAGACGCGCACCGCTGCGAGCGGCGATCTCGACCGCGGTCGGGTTCATGCCGCCGGAGGCCACGTTCAGAGCCAGCGCGCCGAGCACATCGACCCCTGGTACGGCGGCCCGGACGACTGACGCTCGTTCGGCGGTCGGCACGTAGTGCGACTTGAGCACGAAGCCCGCCAGGCCGACCTCGGCGAACCGCCTGGCCAGCGTTAGGTCGTCGACCGACCGCGGTACCACGTCAGGCCCGACGTGCACGTGCAGGTCATAAGCGCCGGCGACGAACTCACGGTCGGCATCGGCGGGACGAGGGTGTTGAGTCATCTGATCTCCAACGAGACGAACTGGGAAGGAATGCTGCAGGATGCGGAGAAGCACTGGCCGGGTGTCACTCCCGGACCAGTTCCCGGTGGCGCCATGGCGCCATCCGCTTCTCGAGGAACTTGAGGAGCTCCATCACAGCGACGGAGAAGATCACGATGACCATCACGCCGGCCAGGTAGCGTGAGGTCGCGAACAACTCGGCGTCGGCGTTGATCTGGTAGCCGATGCCCTGCGTCGAGGCGATGTACTCGCCGACGATGACGCCGATCATGGCCCGGCCGACGGCCAGCCTGAGTCCAGTGATGAAGAACGGCGTCACCGACGGGAGGACGACGTCGCGATTGAGGTTCCACCTGTTCGCGCCGAACGACCGGGCGGCGCGCAGCAGCACCCGGTCGGTGTTCCGAACGCCCTCGGTGAGGTTGATCATCACCGGGAAGGTGGACAGGATTACCACGATCGCGACCTTGGACGCGATCCCGAGCCCGAACCAGATCACCAGCATCGGCGCCAGCACCAGCACCGGGGTCGAGTACAACGCACTCACGATCGGGTCGAACGCCCAGTACAGGCGCTTACTGGTCCCCATCACCAGGCCAACCGGGACCGCGATCAGGACGGAGATGACCATGCCGAGCAAGAACTCGGTCCCGCTCACCCTCAGGTCGCTCCACAGCGGTCCCTGGGCAAGCTCCAGCCCACCGGACCAGATCTGCGACGGATAACTGAAGAACAGCGGGTTCCAGCCGGCCACCCGGCCGAGTCCCTCCCAGATCGCCAGAATCGCCACAACCGTTGCTATGGGCAACAGGCGCTGCTGGTGCCGGACCAGCCAGCCGCTGCGCTGGGGTTGAACCGGCAGCGTCCGACCAACCTGCTGGATCCTCTGTTGCTGCTGGGTCATGACCGGTCCTCCAGGCTTCGGCCCTGCGCCGCGGCGACCTCTTGTCTGAGGAAGTCCCACAGCCGATCGCGATGCCGGCTGTAGTCGATTCGCCAGTTCTCCGCGTCGTCCCGCAACTCTCGAACGTTGATGTCGTCCTCGACGCGGCCGGGCGCCGCGCGGAGCAGGAGGATCCGGTCCGACAACTGCAGAGCCTCGTCCAGGTTGTGCGTGACCAGGACGACGCTGCGCTGCTCCTGCGCCACCAGCGCACGGACGTCCTCCCGGAGCAGCTCAGCGTTCTGGGCGTCGAGCGCCCCGAAGGGCTCGTCCATCAGCAGCAGGGTCGGCTGCACCGCGAACGCACGCGCCAGTCCAACCCGCTGCTGCATCCCGCCGGACAGCTGGTACGGGTACGACTTCTCGGCCTTGGACAACCCAACCCGGTTCAGATAGTCGCGGGCGACCTCGTTACGCTGCTTGCGGCTCAGATCGCGCCGCCGGTAGTCCACGCCGAGCCGCACGTTGTCCAGTACGGTCCTCCACGGAAACAACGCGAAGCTCTGGAACACCATCGCCCGTTCGGCGTTGCGTGCCGCCACCGGCTTGCCGCCGACCTCGACCCGACCCGCGGCGGGCTGGAGCGCCCCGTCGAGGATCTGCAGCAGCGTGCTCTTGCCGCAACCACTCGCGCCGATGATGCTGACGAACTCACCTTCGCGCACCGAGCAGGAGATGTTCTGCAAGATCAGACTTTCGCCGTAGAAGAAGGTCACGTCCTCCACCTCCACCAGGGGTGGGGCGCCATCGGCGGTGGCTCTGCTCGCAGTGATGCCCGCTGTGCTCATGACGACTTGGGGAGATAGTCAGCCGAGTAGATAGCTTCCGGCTTCACAGGCTTCTTCATCACGCCGTACTTGACCGCGACGTCGATCCACGTCTGCAGCGCGGCGACATCCATGCTGCCGTCCTTGGCGTAGATGTCCTTCACCTCGTCGTACGACGCCTTGGCGTCGGCCGGTGTCATCTTCTCGGTTTCGGCGAGTAGCTTCACCGCGTCCTCGGGGTTGCCCGCCACCCAGCGAGTGCTCTCGACCAGCGCGGCGATGAAGTCGCGCACCAGGTCAGGCTTCTTCTTCAGCGTGTCGGAGACGCCGGCGATCACTGCTGCGGAGGCACCCGGCAGGTACTTCTGCACCGTACCGAGATCGTTGAGGCCGGCTTTCCTGGCCTGGATGTCGAACGGCGCCACCAGCAGGCCGGCGTTGACCTGACCGGCCTGGATCGAGGCGAGGATGCCGGCCTGCACGCCGACGGTGACATAGGTCAGCTTGTCCTGCCCGATCCCGGCCTTGTCCATCACGTAACGCATCACCGCTGTGTTGCCGTTGTTCGGTCCGGGACCACCGAACTTCTTGCCGGCCAGCTGCTCGAGACTGGTGACGTCCTTACTGGTGATGATGTGATAGTCGAGCTCGTCCAGAACGTTGCCGACCATCACCAGTTGCGCACCGGAGGCCGAGGCGGACACCACATAGGCCTGTTGCAGCAGGGCCAGGTCCTGTCGGCCCGACACCAGGGCGGACGTTGCGATGTCACTGGATTTCGCCTGTGTCACCTTGAGGTCGATCCCGTGCGCTTTGAAGATGCCGCGGGACAGGCCGGCGGTGACCGGCAACAGCTCAGCGGCGTACTTGGTGTTGACCAGGTTCACCGTCCGGAGGCCGTTGGCATCGGTCTTCGCGCTCTGTGCCGGGTTGCCGGCGCATGCCGCCAGGACCAGACCAAGTGCGACGAGTACGGCGCAACTGCTCCACCGTGCTCTGCGTGGTTCGAGGTGCGATTTGATGCTTGAGAACGGCATGAGCACTGTCCCTTCGAGAATGCGGCTCGCGCTGGGGTCAGCCCGCGATCAGGCGAGCGGGGTTGTCCTTCAACATCGTTGAGAGGGCGGCCTCGCCGACGCCGCGTTCCCACAGATTGGCGGCCAGCACCCGGAGGGCTTCGTGCGGCCGCGGATGCCGTACGCCGCCGGCATCGGAGGCGAGCACCAGGTTCTGCGGGGTGAACTCGCTGATCGTCGCGACGACCTCGTCGATCGGGAACCGGTTGGTGTAACCGCCGACGGTCGAACAGGCGATCTCGATCACCGCGCCGAGCTCGACGGCCCGGCGGGCCAGTTCGAGGTCGTACTTCGGGGTCCACCGGATGTGGGTCACGATCAGCTTGACCTGTTGCTGTTGGCAATGACTCGCCAGTGCGAGGATCTCCTCCGGCGAAAGATGAGACGTCGCCAGCAGCGCATCGTGGTCACGGACCAGGGCCACTACTTCCCGGGCCGCGGGCGTGAGTTCGCCTTCCGCGTCCAGCACACTGATGCCGGCGGCATCAGCTGGGTTGTAGATGTCCATGTCCGAGTACCCCCAGTTGCCTAGGGCACCGGTCACCTCGGCGTGGAACCGCGCGTGGCCGCTCGGCATCCAGACCACCCGGCCACCGAGCCGCAAGCATGCGTCCACCGCCGCGGGATTGATCCCGCCCACCGGGTAGTTCAGGCAGATTCCGCCGATGTAGCGAAAGCCCGGCACCGCCTTGTTGGTGTGGTAGGCGCGGCTGGAGGTGCTCTCCAGGTGTGCCTTGACTGCCATCCCGGCCATCCCGGCGTCGCGACAGCCGGTCGCGATGTCGACGTCGTCACCGATCCGGCCGAGCACGTCGGGACCCGCGTGAACATGTAGGTCGATGACGCCGTCGAGTGAAAACACTTAGTCCTCCAAAGGCCTGGCTGCACAGTCTCGCCTCAGCGCTACGGTTCGCGAAAATAGAACCATTTCTATCGCCCAGATTGTTCACAATCCTAGCGACACTTGTCCGGCTGTCAAGGGTTCGACCCGCTCAGATCGGACGGCTGAACCGGCGGATGGCGTCTTCGTCCCACGCCATCCCGTGACCGCTTCGTTCCGGTGGCACAACGGTTCCGTTGTGTGGTGTCAACGAATCGGCCAGGACGGCGTCGAGGATGCCGAAGTCCTCGACATAGCTCACGTTCGGGGTCTGCACAGCGAGGTGGATGTGCAACTCGGGCAGGGAGTGGTAGCTGATGGATCGGTTGTGCGCGACTGCGAGCTGGGCGATCCGTTGCGCCTCCGTCACCCCGCCGGTCAGTGCCGCGTCAGGCTGGTAGAGCCCGATCGAGGTCGCGCGCAGATGCTGGGCGAACTCGTGCCTGCCGACCAGATGTTCGCCTACGGCTATCGGTACCTCCAGTTGCGCGGCCAGCACGGCGTGGCCGTCGAGATCCTCTGCGATCAGCGGCTCCTCGAGCCAGTAGTAGCCGAGCTCGGCCAAGCGCCGGCCGAGCCACAGAGCACCGGTCAGGTCGAGCTGCTCGTTGCAGTCCACCATCAGCCTGACCTGGTCGCCGACCGCTTCCCGGACCGAGCGCAGCCGGTGGAGATCATCCTCCACCGACCGTGCACCCGCCCGCACCTTCACGGCCGGATACCCGTCTCGCAGATAGTCGAGGGTGTGCTGAACCAGTTCGTCGAGCTCAAGGGAGTTGCTGCCACGACCGGATCCATAGATGGGCACGGCGCCGGACGAACCGCCCAGCAATGCGTAGAGCGGCTGGTCTGCCTGGAGACCCCGCAGGTCCCAGATCGCGATGTCGACAGCTGACAACGCGGGTACGAAAACCGATCGCCCGAGTCGCCGGGTGCCGTTGGAGAGCTGGTCGCGCTGCCGGTTCCAGTCAGAGGTTCGCAGCCCGATCAGCGCAGGAGCGATAACCTCCTCGACCATGCGGCACACCACCACGGCCCCCAAGCCCAGCGTGTAGGTGAACCCCGTGGCCCTAGCCCCGTCGCTGTCGGCGATGATGACCCGCACGACATTCACGACTCCGGACCCGTAGGCACGTAGCTGCCGATCCAGCGGCACCGCCAACAGCTCGGCGGACACAGCGGTGATCCGAGCGGTTCCACCATCGGCGACGGCCACCTCGGGCCTCAACTCATCCCCCGGCAAGTGCTTGCCGTTCGCCACGATCGATGGCAGTCAGCCAGGAGATCGACGCGAGTGTCATATCGTGCGGAGTCCCCAGGTGCCGCGCGTAGTCGCGGGTGTCTTCCATCTCGTGCAGGCGACGCCGCGCGTGCTGGTAGGTGCCCTTCACCAACCGGTCCACCAGCGCCTCGCCACCGGCGCCCAGCTCCGCGACCACCTGCGCGCGCACCCACTCCTCGCAGCCGGCGACCCGGCCGGCGGTCAACGACTCCAGGACGGTAGTCGCAAGGGACTTCATGAAGATGCTGCGCAGCAACTTCCGTGCCGTCGCGGCCCCCGGCTCACCCTCGATCACATCGATCGAGGCGCCCAACGGCCCGAGCAGCTCGACCAATCTCGCGGCGCCTGGTCCACAGGCGAGGACCGGTGTCCGCACCCCCGCCCGCGTAACCGGCGCCAGGATCGCCACATCGACGTACAAGCCGCTGCCGAGCTCGGCGCCAACCTCGGCCTTGCGCGCAGGCGAGGCCGCGTTCATGTCGGCGTAGACCGCGTTCGGATCCACGTGCGCGGCGACGCCACGCGCTGCCGCGACCGATCCCGCGCTGGTAGTCAGGCTCAACACGAGGTCGGCCCCTTCGACCGCTTCGGCGATCGAGGTCTTCAGGGCGACGCCGTCAGCCGGCTCGACCGGCCGTATGTCGAAGGCGGTCACCTTGACGCCGGCGATCACCAGATCCGCCGCCAAGCGGCGTCCCGCCTCGCCGTACCCAAGTACTGAGACGTGCATATCGCCTCCATTGTTGTGCGCAAGATTGCTAACAATCTAGGTTCACACTTTGCTCGCGTCAAGGGGCGTGGTCTTGCCCAGCCCGAACCGATCCGCTGCCCCAGCATTCAAGGGTTTCGAGTCCGCACGGAACTGACTCAGGTCGAAGGCAGATCCCGCAGCGTCCCCAGGCTTGTGCCTCGGTGCTCGATCTCCTCGGCGGCGTGAGCTACCCGTCGCCCGACCGCATCGATGCGGGGCGGGAAAGGCGCCACCTCGACATCGTGATCGACCCCGTCGGGGCCCATCCCAAGGTGGTCGTCGAGAACAAGCTCTACTCGATCCCGTACCCGGCCCAGCTCACGAAATACAACGCCTACCCGGTGCCGTGGTCGTCATCGCACGGTGATGAGGGCGCAGTGGAGACCCGGTACGTGCTTCTGAGCTTGATGGCGCCATCGTTCCCACTGCCGCCGCCGTGGGTGCACGTCACCTACCGCGACCTCGCCGATGCACTCGCTCATGTCGACGAGGGTCACCTCGGGCGCACCAGCGATCTCTTCGTTCGCTACCGGGCCCTGGTGCACCGCCTCGTCGCGCTCGCCGAGGCCGTCGACCCGGCCCAGGCTCTCGACGAGCAGTTCTCGGTAGTCGAGGTCGTCGCCCAGATGCCGGGCGGCGGACTCGACGGCGCCATAGCGAAACTGCGTTTCAGCGGCCTGGCTCAGGCGGTCCAGGCCCACTTCACGCACCCGAAGGAGCTTGAACTCGACGGCGCGCGCGGCGGCCGCATCAGCTACTGGCGACGCCTGGCCGACAACCGCGGCGGCGTCGGCTGGCAGTTCCAGGAGAACCAACTCCGCCTACAGATCACCGTCGAAGACCCAGACCTCCAGGGCAAGGGCAACGAAGCGGCACGCGCCGCCATCGTTGAAGCAGAGCACGTCGAGTACTTCGACCACAGCCAAGTCGAGGCGATCCTTGGATCCGAGTTGCGGAGCAAGACCTACACCCCAGGTCAGTGGAACCACTTCAACCCCGACTTCGCCTACTGAACCATCCCGGGTTTGATGCACACCTCCTTCGTTGGGAGGGTGGCATCTATGCCGAGCAAGTACGACGAGCAGACCCGGGCCAAGGCGGTTCGTCTGGTCACCGAGCATGTTGACGACTACGACTCTGAGTGGGCGGCGATCAAGGCGGTATCGGCCCGGTTGGGGATGACGTCTGAGACGTTGCGCCGCTGGGTCCGCCAAGCCCAGATCGACACCGGACAGGCCGACGGGGTGACGTCGGCGTCGGCCCGTGAGATCCGTGAGTTGAAGCGCAAGAACGCCGAGCTGGAACGCACGGTCGAGATCTTGAAGGCCGCGACAAGTTTCTTCGCGCGGGAGAGCGACCCGCGACAGCGGTGATCTGCGCGTTCATCGCCGAGCACAAGGCTCGGTTCGGGGTCACTCCGATCTGTACTGCGCTGACCGCGCACGGCTGCCAGATCGCCCCGAGAACCTACTACGCCTGGGCCCAGCGGGCGCCGTCGAAACGGGCCCTGTGGGACACCACGATCACCCAACTGCTGGCCGGGTACTACGAGCCCGACGAGCATGGCCGGCGCCCACCGGAGTCGCTGTACGGGTCGTTGAAGATGTGGGCCCACCTCAACCGGCAAGGTGTCGAGGTGGCGCGGTGCACCGTGGAGCGGCTGATGCGCGCGAACGGCTGGCGTGGCGCGACCAGGGCCAAGAAGGTCCGCACCACGATCCCGGATCCGGCCGCGACGAGGGCGCCGGACCTGGTCAACCGGCAGTTCGCCGTCGAGGCTCCGAACCGGCTCCTTGTCGCCGATTTCACCTACGGCCGGGCGCTGGCCGGGTTCTGCTACACGGCCTTCGTGATCGACGCCTTCGCCGGCCTGATCGTCGGCTGGGAGTGCTCGACGTCCAAGCACACCGCGTTCGTCGAACGAGCCATCGCCCAGGCCGCGGCATTCCGCGCCAGGCAGGGAAATCCCCTGCAAAACAAGGTGATTCACCACTCCGACGCCGGGTCGCAAGGCGGATTCAATCGGTCGTCGCAACACCTCGAACACGGAGGTTTGCGATGGGGCGGGGAAAGGACCGGTTGCCGGAGGTGTCGGTGGGTGTGCGGCGGCAGTGGGCGGCGGATCGAGCGCTGCGACCGCCGATGCGTTCACCGGGCCGGCCTGAGCCCTCGCGCGCGGTGCAGCGTGCGTTCTGGCGGGTGATCGCGTCGGGCGTGACGACGGTCGAGGCCGCTGAGTCCGTTGGTGTGTCATGGCCGGTCGGGGCCCGCTGGTTCCGTCACGCTGGCGGCATG
>NZ_SLVF01000009.1 GCF_004345365.1 Kribbella sp. VKM Ac-2568 | reverse complement strand
GATCAGGCTGCCGCCAGCTTCCACCCGACCGCTACGACGGCCGAGCGATGCAGGTCTCTCACCTCCATCCGAAACAACAGCGCCTCGTGGCGCACCACGTGCTCATCCACGCCGATCACGGCCACGCCGTCGAACCGGCCCGGATCGTCGATGAGGACACGCTTGCCTTCGGCAAGGACAGCGTCGTTCGCGGTGTTCCACGACACCCCAAGCCCCTCGGCCACGCGGGCCACGGTGAGGTGCTGGACGACGATCCCTTCCAGCGCCCACCGCAAACCCCGGCGCGACAGCTTCGCCCGCGGCTCAGCCACCTTGGACGTGTCTTGGCGCCACACGTGCCCGCACCCGCTGCACCGGTATCGGCAGACCCGCACTTCCAGCGTCGTAGGTCGCCACCCGAGCGGCTCGTGCGCCACCCGCCGCACCACCGTGTCACGCGCCAGGCCCTCGCACCCGCAACGACGACACCTATCCAACGACCCGTCGGGGTCGACGACCCTGCAGGCCAGGACCGCCCGGTCTGGTTCGAGGCGCTGTCCGGTGACTTCGAGGCCGAGCTCATCAAGGCGGGCAAACGTGGTCAGATCAGGGCTGGTGAAGGTAGCGTCAGGCACGTCGAGGTCTTCTGGATGGGCGGCGTAGGAACCCCCATCATCAGGAGACCTCGACACCTACCCGGCCACCGACGCGCCGACCAGCGCTACACCCTCAACTGTGAAGAGCCAGCAAACCTCCCGGCCACGATCCTGGCTGACCTCGCCGATATCAATATCAGCACCGCCATCCAGTGGACACGTCAAGCCAAAACCGACTGGACGACATACATAGCCGACAGGGCCTCCGATGCCCAGCTTGAACGCGAGTGTCGGTATCCGAGCAACTGAGCTTGCAGCTCATTTCGGCAGTCCACAGCAGCTTTAGGCTTGGCCGCCTGAATAAGCCTCATAGTTTCCACATTCTGCCGTGATCTCGGCCGTCGCTTGCGCCGCGGTGAAGAAGTCCTCGGCCAGCGGCGAGGTGCGCGATGCCGCCATTGCTAGGCACACCTGGTCGGGCGCGAGTTCCGGGATGGGTACGTAGCTGATGTCCGGACGTGAGTAGAACAGTGTCTCCGAACGCGCCACGAACGAGATGCCCCGGCCGGCCGCGACGTGCTCGAGTTTCTCCTCCACGCCGCGCACCCGGAGCCCGGAGTCGGGGTGCGGGCGCCTGGTGAGATGCGTGCTCGGGTCGGCATGCCAGACCAGCGGCTCACCGGCTAGATCGGCCTCGGTGACCTCCTCCTTGCCGGCCAACCGGTGGCCTGCGGGCAGCACCACCATGAGCGGCTCGGTGTACAGCGGGATCACGCGCAGGCCGGTCTCGTCGATGGGCAGCCGCACATAGCCGACGTCGATGCGGCCGTCGAGCAGCATCGGGGCCTGGTCGTCCCATTCGATCCGCTGCACGTCTACGGCCACGTCCGGATGGCGGGCCTCAAACGCCCGGGCCGCCGGGATGACCGGGATGCCGGTCCGGAAGCCGACCGCCAGCCGCCGGCTGCCGTGGGCAGCCACGGTCACCCGGCGGCGGACCGCGTCCGCGGAGGCGAGCAGCGGACCGGCGTCGGCCAGCAGTTGTCGGCCGGCGTCGGTCAGCACCACGCCGTGGCGATTCCTGGTGAACAGCGAGGCGCCGAGATCCTGTTCCAGCGCGCGGATCTGGCGGCTGAGCGCCGGCTGCGCGATATGCAGCTCGTCAGCGGCGCGGCCGAAGTGCAACCGGTCGGCGACGGCGAGGAAGTAGCGCAGTTTGCGCAAGTCCAGATCCATGGCACCTCCCGGTCCGGTGATGCCTCCAAGGTATCACCACGGCTGAAAGAAGTCTTGGACACCAATTCGGGCCAATGGCAACCTTAATAAGTAGCTGATGGGGCCAAAGCAAATTCGGTAGCAAAATTCGGGACTTGATAGCAGGCCCAGAATCAGAATGAATACTTCATGATTTGGACCAGGCCCATCGCGTCATTCGACGGCATCGACGACAACCGTTGACGACGGGTGGGCGTGACCTCCTATCCAGCTCCAGAAAGCAGGCACACCAATCGTGGGAAAGCTCGATGGCAAGGTAGCGGTGATCACCGGCGGATCCACCGGCATGGCACTAGCCGGCGCCAAACTGTTCGTCGAGGAAGGAGCGCACGTCTTCATCCAGGCCCGGCGGCAGGAAGCACTGGACGACGCCGTCAAGCTGATCGGCCGCAACGTCACCGCCGTCCAGGGTGACGCGGCCGAACTGGACGACCTGGACCGCTTGTACGACACCGTCAAGCGGGAAAAGGGCTCGATCGACGTGCTGTGGGCCAGCGCCGGGATGGGCGAACCCGCCGTCCTCGGCGAGATCACCGAGGAACAGTTCCACCGCGCCTTCTGGCTCAACGCGCGCGGCACCCTGTTCACCGTGCAGAAGGCACTGCCACTGATCAACGACAACGGCTCGATCTTCATGACCGGATCCAACGCCTCCCTCGGCGCCTTCCCCGGCTGGAGCCTCTACGCGGGAAGCAAAGCCGTCCAGCAGGCCTGGGCCCGCGTCTGGCTCAACGAACTGCGCGACCGCAAGATCCGGGTCAACGTCCTGACCCCCGGCCAGGTCGCC
This sequence comes from Kribbella sp. VKM Ac-2568, assembly GCF_004345365.1. GTDB lineage: Bacteria > Actinomycetota > Actinomycetes > Propionibacteriales > Kribbellaceae > Kribbella > Kribbella orskensis. Next base: position 406,842 of record NZ_SLVF01000009.1, on the reverse strand, counting down.
ACCGCCAAACAGGAAGAACTGTTCGACGAGGCAACCAAGGCCGCATTCGAGTCCCTCATCCCCCGCGGAAAGATGGGCCGCCCCGAAGAAGTCGCCACCGTCGCCCTGTTCCTCGCCTCCGACGACTCCAGCTACGTCAACGGCCTGGAACTGGTCACCGACGGCGGCACCACCGCCATCTGAACCACACACCAGGAATGCCGCCGGCACACCCCACAACAACCCAGTCGCTACAACGAACAGGAAGCACACCTCATGAGCAGCATCACCCTCATCGGTACGGGGAACATGGCCCGCACCATCGGCACGCTCGCGGTGGCGGGCGGCAACACCGTCGAGGTCATGGGACGCGATCAGTCCAAGGCCGATGACCTGGCCAAGGCTCTGGGCGGCGGCGCGACGACGGGCAAGTGGGGCGCCACCCCGGCCGGGGACATCGTCATCACGGCCCTGTTGTACGACGGTGTCGTTCCGGTCGTCGCCGAGTACGGAGACGCCCTCGCGGGCAAGGTCATCGTCGACATCAGCAACCCATTCAACGCCACGTTCGACGGACTGGCCCACAGCGAGGAGACCTCGATCGCGCAGGAAGTCGCCAAGGTGGCCCCGGCCAGCGCCAGCGTGGTGAAGGCCTTCAACACCATCTTCCGGAATGTCCTGGAGAAGGGCCGACCCAACGTCTTCATCGCTGGAGACAATGCGCAGGCCAAGGCGGGCGTAGCGGCATTCATCGAGAGCCTCGGGCTGCGCCCGCTGGATGTCGGCGACCTGAAAATGGCGCACTGGCTGGAAGGAATGGGCCTGGTCACGATGGGCCTCGCCGGCAACGGGGTTGGCCACTGGGACTTCGCCCTCGGCGTCAACGAATTTACCGGCTGAGCCCCAGGGCCGAGCAGTCGGCGGACAAGGCGCGGCCACGTGCTGGTTCAGGGGTGCCCGCTGGACGTGTTCTTCGCCGGAGATGACGCGCGGGCCAAGGGCACTGTGTCAGCGTTCATCGAGAGCCTCGGACTGCGCCCGCTCGATGTCGGCGGCCTGGAGATGGCCCGCCGGCCGGAAGGCATCGGGCCGCTGCTGATGGGCCTGGCCCGTCCCGGCGTGGGGCCTTCGACCTCGCCCTCGGCGTCAGCATTCTCAGCTGAGCGCACTCGTACCGCATTCTTTCGCCGCATCATTCACAAGGAGCAGTAACGTGCGCGTTTTCGTCACTGGCGGGACCGGCCATTCCGGTTCGTACATCATCCCCGAGCTCATCGCCGCCGGGCACGAGGTCACCGGCCTGGCCCGGTCGGACACGGCTGCGGCGGCGCTGTCCGGGCTCGGCGCGAAGGTGCGTCGCGGCGACCTCGAGGATCTCGACGGGCTCAAGGAGGCGGCCGCGGGTTCCGACGGCGTCATCCACGTCGCGCACCGGCAGGACCTGCTTGCGTCCGGCGGGATGGACGCCGTGGCCGCCGCGGAGCTCCCGATCATGCTCGCGTACGGCGAGGCACTCGCGGGAACCGGAAAGCCGCTGGTCGCGGCGGGGAGCATCGGCTCGCCCGGGCAGCTGGGCCGACCGGCCACCGAGGAGGACCCGGCGCTTCCCGTCGGCGATGAGCACAAGGGCACCCTCCGGGCCCGCAACGTCGTGGAAACCGCCGTAATCGGCCTCTCCGAGCTGGGAATGCGGTCGTCGGTCGTGCGGATTGCCAATATCGCGCACAGCACGACCGATCGTGCCGGCTTCCTCCCCACGCTGATCGCGCTCGCGAAGGACAAGGGCTTCGCCGGCTATCCGGGAGACGGCGCGAACCTGTGGAACGCGGTGCACGTCCGCGATGTCGCCTCCTTGTTCCGTGTGGCGCTGGAGAAGGGGCCGGCCGGCAAATATTGGCACGCGGTTGGGGACGGGGCGATCCCGCTCCGCGAGATCGCCGAGGCCATCGGCAGCCGCCTGGGCCTGCCCGCCGTGAGCATTCCCGCGGACGAACTGATGGTGCCGGGATACTTCGGGTTCCTTGCGAACATAGTCACGCAGAACTACCCGGCGTCCAACCTCATCACTCGCCGGACCCTCGGCTGGGAACCCGCCCGGCCCAGCCTGCTCGCCGACTTGGACAACGGCCACTACTTCCCCGCCAGCTGACGGCAGGGACTCCGGATCGCAACGGATCCGGGGTCATGACAAGGGTACCTCTCCTCTGGAGGGACGCTGAGAACATGACGACCGTCGGATTCATCGGAAGCGGACAGCTCGGCAGTACCATCGCGCGGCTCGCCATCGAGGCCGCACACCAGGTCGTGCTGCAACTCGCGCGGTCCCGAAACGCTCGCGGACACGGTCGCAGAACTGGGGCCGCGGGCGTCCGCGGCGACGAGCGGGGAGGCAGCGGCGGCCGGTGACATCGTCGTGGCCGCAGCGGCACCTGCACCCGAGACGCGAAGCCGGCTGAGGTCGCCCGGCGCTACGGCGTGCACCGGGCCTGGGGCTACAAGCTGAAAGCGCGCTACGAGGCGGAGGGTGAGGCGGCGTTCGAGCCGCGCAGCCGGCGCCCGAAGACCTCACCGCGGGCGACCCCGGTCGAGACAGTCGAGCTGGTGCTGGCGCTGCGCAAACAGCTGGATGAGGCGGGCTGGACGCCGGTCCGGACACGGTCGGTTGGCACCTGCAACACCACCACCAGGTCACGCTGTCGCGGGCGACGATCCACCGGATCCTCACCCGCGCCGGCACCGTGGCTCCGGACCCGGGCAAGCGGCCGAGGTCGTCGTACCTGCGGTTCGCCCGGAGCTGCCGAACGAGTGCTGGTAGTCCGACTTCACCCCACTACCGCCTCACCCGCCCGTACGGCTCACCCGGCACCGATGTGGAGCTCATTACTTGGCTGGACGACCACTCCCGCTACGCCCCGTCGGTCACCACCCACCGGCGGATCGCCGGCCAGATCGTGCTCGCCACGTTCGTCGGTCCCGAAGGTAAGCATCGACAGTGCGTGGTTCATTGGTGCAGGTGGTGTCGCAGGCGACGGCCACGATCTGGCGGAAGGGGCAGTCAGGGAGACCGATGACGCCGTCGGTACGGCTTGGGGGCCCAGAAGTCAGGTGAACACGTGGGGCGCAACTGCAGGTTGGTCGGGCATTGCCTCGACGTGGTGCCGGGCGCACGCTGGGTGGATTGGAGATGGGTTGGGGGACCCGGATGAACCTGTGCGCCTTGGGGTGTCGAGGACCGTCGGTCGCGCTGCGACCGGCCGGCAACCGCCTCAAGTCCGAGGTCAGAGGGGCCGCCCAGCCGCTCTCGGCAGCGCAGTCGTCGGCATTCGAGCCGCTGCCTGATACTCATCCACCGCTGGCGCGGTGCGCCGGCCGAAGCGACAGGAATCACCTCGTGACCATTGCACAGCGACCTATCCGGCACCAGCGATCTCGTCTTGCCATCGGCCTCAGCGGGCTTGCCTGCATTTCACTGATCGCGGCGAGCACCGCCACGGCGACAGGCCCGCCAGCCTCGACTGCCGCGCCATACAGGGTCAAGACGCTGACGACGGTCTCGGGGCCGAGTCCGTTCGCGGCGGGTTGCCCCGGTGGCTTCCACGACGAACTGAAGATCACCGGCCTCGTGGTCGAGCCGGCGATCGCGGTCAACCCGCGGAACCCGCGCAACTTCCTCGCCACCTGGAAGCAGGACATCTCCCCGGGTTTCAATGCTCGGGACGCTGTCGTGGCTTCGTCGTTCGACGGCGGCAAGACGTGGCGCCGGACTACCATCCCGGGGCTCACGCGCTGCACCGGCGGGACCTCCGATACCGCGAGTGATCCGTGGGTCTCCTTCGGCGGCGACAGTACGGCGTACTTCGGTGGGCAGGCCGGTCTCACGTCCACCGCCCCTCCGGCGATCGCGATCGTCGCCAGCCATTCCAACAACGGCGGCCGCCGGTGGGCTGCACCGGCGACGGTTGCTCCCCGGCTGGGAGGTAACGAGACACCGGCCATCACCGGCAGCCCCACGCGACCGGGCCATGCCTACATGACGTGGGCGAACTTCCGCCTGGACGTTGATCCGCCGTGGACGAACACCGTCTCGTTCTCGCGCACTCGCGACCGCGGTGTCACGTGGTCGCCTCCGGTCCTGGTGGACCGGGCCGGCCCGTTCGCGATCGACCTGGCCCCACGAGTCCAGGTCCTTCCGAATGGAGCCCTGCTCGCGATCTTCGCCCGCGGCGACTTCGAGACCCAGCGTGCATCCATTCAGGCCGTGCGCTCACTCGATCAGGGTCGCACCTGGCTGCCGCCCGTCGAGGCCGGTTTCAAACCGCTGACTGGAGAGTTCCACGACCCCGAGACAGGCGACGTCCTCCCGCAACCGGGCTATCCCAGCTCGACCGTCGGACCGGACGGCACCGTCTACGTCGCCTATGAGAACAGCACGTCGCCCACGTCGGGCGGGATCGGAATCGTGAGGTCGCGCGATGGCGGCATCACCTGGACCACGATCACGCTGCCCGGCGTGAGCGCCTTCGCCTTCGAGCCCGCGATCGCTGTCGACAAGCACGGCACGGTCGGGGTCATCTGGTACGACCTGCGCAACGACCGAGCCGGCGATACAGCGACAACAGCCGACCTGTGGTTCTCCGCCTCCAAGGATGGCGGCACGACCTGGCAGCAGATCCATGTCGCCGGGCCGACCGACCTCCGCACCGCGGCGCCCGCCGCGCAGAACAGGTTCGGGGAATACCAAGGCCTGGCAGGACTCAGGACCGGCTTCGCCGCCATCTTCGGTCTCGCAGCCCCACAGGCGCGGAACGGACCAACGGACATCTTCTTCGCACACATCACCCCAGGCAGATGAAGCCCAAGTCCCTACTCGGGTACTCCATCACGCGACCGGCGCGGCTAGATGCGTAGCGTCCACCGATGTCTCGATCCTGCACGTCAACCGTGCCGCTCCGATCGCCAAGCTCCACCTGGGACCGACGTTCTACGTGGGGCCGCGACGACTCGGATTGACCTGGCTTACGCCGGGTTCGCACCATGCACAACCCACGTGGCGTGCGCCTGAGGCCCTTCTGATCGGACCAATGTTTGACCTGCGGTTTGGGGGCGCGCCCGGCAGGATTCGAACCTGCGACCAACGGATTAGAAGTCCGACGCTCTATCCAGCTGAGCTACGGGCGCTCGGCCGGGGCGGGCCCGGCACGGATCAGAGTCTCTCAGATGGCGGGGTGATCGTGCTCGTGGGTTCCTGGACGCGTCCCCGGGGGAGGCGGCGCGGCGTACGGCGTACGGGTTCTGGCTACCGGTAAGTACGAGGTTGTCGTTCCATCCCGGTAACGCTGCGTGGGCTGTCCTGCGACGGTGGGGGGTGTACAACTAGGCTGCGGGCATGAGTTACCCCTCTCCAGGCCCGACCGAGTCGCCGCAACCGGTGGCTGGCTCGGCTTACACGGCCGGCGGCCCGCCCCAGCAGCCGAAGACCCTTGGCACCCACCCGGTGCCCGGGCAGCGGCGCAACCAGGGGATCCTGATCGGTGTCGGTATCGCGGTGGTGTTCGCGATCGCCGGGCTGGCGATCTTCGCGATCGTTGCCAAGTCCACCGGCGCGGGCGGCTTCACATGGGGACTCATCTTCGCTTTCATCCCGGTCATCCCGGTGATCGCGCTCTATCTCTGGCTGGACCGTTACGAACCGGAGCCGGCCAAGTACATTCTGGTGGCACTCTGCTGGGGTGCCTTCATCGCGACCCTGGCGGCCATCTTCATCAACACCCAGGTGTCGGAGTGGATGCACGAAACCGGCAGCGGCGGCAACCGGTCCGCGGTGTTCGTGGCGCCGCCGGTGGAGGAGTTCGCGAAGGGCTCGATCATCCTGCTGTTGGCGCTGCTGCGCCGCAAGGAGTTCGACGGGATCATCGACGCACTCGTGTACGCCGGCATGGTGGGCGTCGGCTTCGCCTTCACCGAGAACATCCTGTACTACGGTCGCATCTTCAACCAGTTGTCCGAGGAGGCCGGCAGCGACGCCGGACTCCGGGGCGCGTTCGTGCTGTTCGTGATCCGCGGACTGATCTCCCCGTTCGCGCATCCACTCTTCACGTCGTTCACCGCGATCGGGATAGGTATCGCCGTACGGCACCGCAGTACGGCCGTGCGCTTCCTCGCCCCGGTCGTCGGCTACCTCGCCGCGGTGCTCGCCCACGGACTGTGGAACGGCGGTGCGAGCTGGGCCGGTGGTGGCGGCTTCATCACCGTGTACCTGTTCCTGATGGTGCCGATCTTCATCGGCATGGTCGTGTTCGCCCTGGTGATGCGGTCCCGCGAGGGCCAGATGATCGCGTCCCGGCTGTACGACTACGTGCGCTTCGGCTGGCTGGTCCCGCAGGACGTGCCGTTGATCGCCACCCTGCGCGGCCGCAAGGCGCTCCGCCAGAACGCCAAGCGGTACGGCGTACAGGCCGAGGCCTCGGCGAAGGCGTTCCAGCAGAACGCGACGGAGCTCGCCTATCTGCGGGACAAGATCGTCCGCCAGGTGATCGGGCCGGAGGCGCTGGTGACGGAGAAGCAGCTGCTCGACGAGCTCCGGGCCCGGCGCCCGAGCGTGCCGTTCCCGCCGATGCCCGCGTTCGCCCAGGCCGGACCGCCCCAGGTGCCGCTCACCCAGCCGCAGTTCGAGGCCGGACCCCCCGCGGGTGGGTATCCGCCGGGGGGTTATCCACAGCCTCAGCCTGGGTACCTGAACGGGCAACAACCTGGGTACCCGAACGGTCAGCAGGGCGGGTATCCACCGGGGCAACCCGGCTACCCAGCGGCCCAGCCCGGTTACCCGCCGGGACCCCCTGGATCGCAAGGACCGCCGGGGGGATACGGTCCCTATCCACCGTCGCAGTGACTGCCACCCGTCCACGCCGCCAAACGGGGATGAAGATGACTTTGCTTCTGCGCCGTCCTACCGGGCACTCTGTGCTCGTGGGCGGTAGCCGTGGCTGACACCAGGTCAGCAGCTGGTGAGGGTTCGGAGCGTTCGGGAGAGCCGAAGGTTCCGGCCCAGGATCAGGCTGCCCAGGACCTCGCGCAGCTGATCACCAAAACCGATGCCAAAGGCAAAGGATTCTGGCGCCGCCGCAAACGCAAGGCGGCCAGTACTGCGGACGCTCCCGCCCCGGTCCGTACCCCGGACGCAGTGCCGGCCGGTACTGCGGACGCCGCGGCTGGTACTGCGGACGCGCCTGAGGGTGGCTCGGTCGAGCCGTTCGCCGAGATGGCTGCTGCTGATGCCGTGAAGGTGGTCGTGGACGACAAACCTGCGGATGCCCAGGACAAGAAGGTCGAGTCCGGGGATGACGTTGCCGAGGTGACGGACGTTGCCGAGTCTGACGCGGAGTCGGACGTTGAGGCCAAGAGCGATGAAGCTGACGCCAAGGTGGTTGACGCGGCAGAAGAAGGTGCGGGCAAGAAGGACGAGGCGGCTGAGGACGTGGTCGCTGACGAGCCTGACGAGAGTGCTGTCGTCGAGCCCGAGGCTTCTAAAGCTGCCGGCTCGGAGGTTGTTGCTGAGAAGAAGGTCGAGGAGCCGCGGCCGACGGTCGGGGTTGTGTACGAGCCGGATGAGTCGCCGGACGGGTTCCCGATGGAGTTCGGCGAGATCATCATCGGCCTCCCGAAGCAGTCGGTCTCGAAGAAGAAGTCCGCGAAGTCGGCCGAGGAATCGTCCGGCAATGTTGCAGTCGACGATCCGGCAATTGAGGTTGCGGCTGACGAGGCGTCGGCCGAGGGTGCTACCGACGAACCTGCTGCGGAGAAGACCGACGCGGATGAGGGCGGGCCCGAGCCGGAGGTCGAACAGGCTGGGGCTGCGGGTGATGCGGCCGATGAGGCTGTGCCCGCTGACGAGGCTCCGGCCGATGAGGCTGGCGACGATGCGGCCGCCGAGCAGGCTGCCGACGATGCGGCCACCGACCAGGCTGCCGACGATGCGGCCGCCGAGCAGGCTGCCGACGGCGCGCCCGCTGATCAGGCTGCCGAGGACGCGCTAGCGGCTGAGGGACCCGACGATGCGCCTGCCGACGACGCCCCAGAGCCGAAGATCGAGCAGGCTGAGGCCGATGCTGATGCGGCCGACGAGGCTGTGGCCGCTGAGGAGGCGTCGGCCAATGAGGTTGTTGTCGAGCAGGATGCCGACGGCGCGCCCGCCGAGGACGCTCCTGGCGAGCAGGTTGCCGAGGACACGTCTGCCGAGCAGGCGGCCGACGACGCATCTGCCGAGCAGGCGGCCGACGACGCATCTGCCGAGCAGGCCGCCAACGACGCATCCGCCGAGCGGGCCGCCGAGGGCGACCCCGTGGAGGGTGCTGCCGACGAACCTGCTGGGGAGCAGGCAGACGCGGTTGATGACGGGCCTGAGGCGGCGGTCGTGCAGGCTGAGGCCGGTGCTGATGCGGCCGGTGCTGACGCGGCCGGTGAGGCTGTGCCCACTGATGAGGCGCCGGCCGAGGAGGCTGACGGCGAGCTTGTAGCTGAAGGGTCCGGGAACCCATCTGATGCAGGCGCGGCCGAGGACGCGCCTGCCGACGATCTACAGACCCCGGAGGAGCCCGCAGCCGAGGACGTAGGCGATCAGGAGCCTGCAGCCGAGGGCGAGGGTGCTGCCGACCGAGAGGCTGTGGTCGAGAGCGGCTGGGCAAGCGGCGAGGCGACTGCAGCGGACGGGGAGCCGGGTGACGGTCAGCCTGAGGGCGGCGCCGAGAAGGCTGACGGCGACGCGGAGCTGGCTGAGCGCAGCGCCGAGAAGGCTGAGGGGGACGCGGCGGCTGCGGGGGCCGGGAAGGCTCAGGGGCAGGCGGCTAAGGAGTTGGTGGAGGCGCCGGCTGAGAAGTCGGTAGAGGAAGTAGCGGCTGAGCAGGCGGCTATGGCGTTGATTACGGCGCTGATGCGGCTTCGTGGGGCTCTGGCAAGTAGCCGGTTGCCGCTGGACGTTGTGGGGGCCGATGAAGCCCGGCAGCAGCAGAAGGCGATGCTCGACCAGCTCGACGACTACATCCTGCCGCGGCTGGTTCAGCTCGAGGCTCCGGTGCTCGCCGTCGTCGGTGGTTCGACCGGCGCCGGCAAGTCGACCTTGGTGAACTCCCTGATCGGCCAGGTCGTCAGCGAGCCCGGCGTACTCCGGCCGACCACGCGGTCGCCTGTCCTGATCCACAACCCGGTCGACGCCGAATGGTTCGCCGGGGACCGGGTGCTGCCCGGCATGGCACGTTCCAGCGGTGACAGCCCGGGCGGGACGGAGGACCCCGGACAGATCCGCTTGGTTGCCTCCGACACCGTTCCGCAGGGCCTGGCGATTCTCGATGCCCCCGACATCGACTCGGTGGTCGAGGCGAACCGGGACCTCGCCACCCAGCTCCTGGCCGCGGCGGACCTCTGGTTGTTCGTGACTACCGCCGCGCGGTACGCCGATGCCGTGCCGTGGGACTTCCTGCAGAGCGCGTCGGACCGGAGTACGGCGGTCGCGGTGGTGCTCGACCGAGCGCCCGCCGACACGATCGACGACATCACCGGGCATCTCGCGCAGATGCTGCTCGAACGCGGCCTGGGTGACTCGCCGCTGTTCAGCATCAAGGAGACCGTCGTCGACGGCAACGGAATGCTGCCGTCCGAGTTGGTTGCCTCGATCAAGGACTGGCTGATCGACCTGGCGGCGGACGCCGAGGCCCGGTCGGCCGTCGTACGGCGGACCCTGCACGGGGCGGTCACCGCGATGACGAAGAAGACGCCCGCGTTCGCCAAGGCCGTTCGGGCCCAGGCGGACATCGCGGTGGAGCTCCGGCAGACCGCGGAGACGGCGTACGAGCGGGCGGTCAAGGACATCGCCAAGGCGACCCAGGACGGCACCATGCTGCGCGGTGAGGTGCTCGCGCGCTGGCAGGAGTTCGTCGGCACGGGTGAACTGCTGAAGGGCCTGCAGACCAACGTCGGCCGGATGCGCGACAAGGTTCGTACTTCGGTCGTGGGCAAGCCGCCGCCGACGCGAAACCTCAACGACGCGGTGGAATCCGGGCTCGAGTCCCTGCTGCGGGAGCACGCCGAGGCGGCAGCGGAGCGGGCCGAGGAGTCGTGGCAGTCGACGGCCCCCGGTCGCCAGTTGCTGGCGGCGGGCGACCGCGACATGGGCCGCATGTCGAAGGAGTTCCCTGCCGAGGCAGGTCGCGCAGTACGTGAGTGGCAGGGTTACGTGCTCGACCTGGTGCGCAAGGAAGGCGCCGACAAGCGTTCCACCGCGCGCATCCTGGCATACGGCGTGAACGGCCTCGGCCTGGCGCTGATGGTCGTCATCTTCGCCAGTACTGCGGGGATCCCCACTGGCGCCGAGGTGGGTGCCGGACTCGGAACCGCGGTGGTCGGGCAGAAGCTGCTGGAGGCCGTGTTCGGCGACCAGGCGGTTCGTACCCTGGCTGCCAAGGCCCGTGACGACCTTGACGGTAAGGTTCATGCCCTGATGGATGCCGAATTCGCCCGCTATCTGGCCGTGCTCGACCAGCATCCGGTCGATCCCGACACACCCAGGCAATTGACGGAGGCCGCGCGCGCGGTGGAGGACTGCACGTGACGGGATTGGTGGATGCGGTCAAGGGCCTGGTGAGGGGCTCTACCGATGTCCTGACGAAGATCGAGGCGCTCGAGGACGCCACCGAGGCCGGCCGGGGACGGCTGGACCAGGTGGTCCTGAGCGAGGCCTCGCAGATCGTGGACCGGGCCGGGCAACGGCTCCGGATGTCCGGCGACCTGATCGTGGTGGCACTTGCCGGTGCGACCGGTTCGGGCAAGTCGTCGCTGTTCAACGCGCTGACGGGGCTGGACCTGGCCGCGATCGGCACTCGCCGCCCGACCAGCTCCATGCCGCTGGCGTGCGTGTGGGGTGAGGAGCCCGCCGGTGAACTCCTGAACTGGCTGGGGATCCCGCGCCGTCACCAGGTGCAGCACCGCAGCTCGCTGGAGGAAGCGCAGTCGGAGGATCTGGACGGACTGGTTCTGCTGGACCTGCCCGACCACGACTCCACCGAGGTGGAGCACCGGCTGATCGTGGATCGCCTGGTGGAGCTGGTCGACGTACTGATCTGGGTGGTCGACCCGCAGAAGTACGCGGACGCCGCGCTGCACAACCGCTACATCAAGCCGTTCGCGTCGCACTCGTCGATCATGGCGTTCGCGCTCAACCATGCCGACAAGCTGACCGATGAGCAGCGCAAGAGCTGCGTGGCCGACCTGACCCGGCTGCTGAAGTCGGACGGCCTGAAGAGCCCGACGATAGTTGCCACGTCGGCGGTGAGCGGTGCCGGGCTGGACGATCTGCGGACGCTGCTGGTCAAGCGGGTCAACGCCAAGCGGGCCGCACGCGAGCGCTTGGCCGCGGACGTCGACCGGGTCTCGGACCGGATGGCGAGCCAGTGTGGCAACGCCAAGACGCCCGAGATCGCCAAGTCCGACATCACCGAGCTGGTGGACGCGCTGGCCGACGCGAGTGGCGTCCCTGTCGTCGTCGAAGCCGTGCGCCGGTCGTACCTGCAGCGAGCCAGTGCAGCGACGGGTTGGCCCGTCACGAAGTGGCTCGGCCGGTTTCGGCCCGATCCGCTGCGCCGGCTGCACCTGGACCAGGTGCCGAGGCAGCAGAGCAAGGCGCTGCGGAAGTCGGCGTCCAACGAGGTCTCGATCGCGCGGTCGTCGTTGCCAGCGGCAACGCCCGTCCAGCGGGCCCGGATGGACACGGCCGTCCGCAACATCACCAACAAGGCCGCAGGTGGGTTGTCCCGCCCCTGGGCCGACTCGGTCCGTACTGCGATCCGCAAGCGCGAGGAGTCCCTCGGAGACGAGCTGGACCAGGCAGTAGCGCGGACTGACCTCGGGGCCAACAACAACCCCAGTTGGTGGGCTGCGGCGCGCTTCCTGCAGTGGCTGCTCTTCCTGGTCGCGCTGGGTGGAGCCGTGTGGCTGCTGTTGTCCGCCTTCCTGCAGGTGGAGGACCTGGCGCTGCCGAAGTGGCAGGGGATCCCGTACGCCACGATCATGCTGATCGGCGGAGCACTGCTGGGCGTCGCGGTATCGGCCGCCTGCCGGCTGTTCGCCTCCACCGGTGCCAGCCGCCGCGCCCGCCTGGTCGCGAAGGCCCTCCGCGGCGAGCTGGAGACGGTTGCCGACAGCCACGTCATCGCCCCGGCCCGCGAAGAACTCGACGCCTACAGCATCTGCCGCGACAAACTGGCGATCGCCCGGTCCTGACCAGTACTGCGGAGCGCGCGGCGCTGGCGTTCCGCAGGACAGGCGGCTCCTGCTTAGGTTGTCCCGGCCCAGTCGGGGAGTGGCTCGCAGACTGCGCGCCAGCGTTCGGGTAGGCCGGCTCCCCGCCACACCCGCCGTGGCGAACCAACCGCAGCATCCGGTTCATGCCCGGTCCATAGCCACGATCGAAGTCATGGTGATCGGCGAAGCTCGTCGCCAACTCGTCCTGATCGATGCGCCCAGTCCGCTGCAACACAGTTGGCGGGGACGAAGAACTGGGAACCCAGCGCGTCACCTAGGGCCAATCCGTGCAGGGAGTTCAATGCTTTCGTTCGGCGGTCGATGGTCATCGCCGACCATCATCGCAGAGGGTCGAACCCACCAGTGGGCCTCGACCGCCGGCGTCCCCGCTCTCAACCCGTACTGCGGAGCCGCCGGGCGTCGGCCGTTCCGCAGTACGGGCGCGGGTTACTTGGGCGGGTCTTCCAGGTTGTCGATGTCTTCTACTGAGGTGCCGGGGGTGAACTGGGCGACGGAGGCCTCGGCGGCTGCTTGGACTTCCTCGTCGCTGATCAGGCCTGATTCGCGGACGACCTTGAGCCAGGCGCGGATCGAGTACTTGCCGAACTCGATGACCTCGGGGGAGTTGGCCATCTCGGTCGGGTCGATGTCCTCGGTGATCTTCCCGTCGAGGTAGAGCGCGAGGCCCATCAGACCGCCGTCCCAGCCGGGGCCGACGTACAGCGCGCCGCCGGCACCGCCGAAGTCCGCGGGCACCGAGTGGTCCATCTTGAGGTTGGTCGTCTCGCCCGGTCCCGGCGTCAGCTTGATCTCGACGATGCTGGCAGGCCCGCCGAAGGTGACCTTGAACCGCTCCGGCGGCTCGCACTCGAGGATCTCGCCGCCGGCGTTGCCCTGGAGCTGGAAGCTGCCGCCGACCTTCAGTTCGCCGGTGATCGGCATGAACCAGCGGCGCATCCGTTCGGGATCGGTGAGCGCGTCCCAGACCTCCTCGACCTCTGCCTGGTAGGTGCGCTGGAGCACCACGCGGACCTCTTCACCGGTCTGACTGACCTGGCGATGGATCGCGTTGATCTGCTCGAGGATGTCGATCACTGTCTTCCCTCTCTTCGGACGGCTCTCGCCTGCGGACGCCTCAGCGCCGGGCGGTCCGGGGTACATGGCCTGATCGGGACCTAGACTGCCGGGTTCCGCTTATATAAGTCAAGGCTGAGATAGCGAGTTGTCCCCAGGTTTCGAAGTCGGAGCGGGAATCGGGGTGCGAGACGTGCATCTTCTCTGGTGTCAGCACAGAAGAGACCGAAGGGAAGGTGCGTGACATGAGCGTCGGCGAGACCTATCTGACCCTGCAGGGCCGGGTTGGCAGCGACATCAAGTTCAAGGAGGTTTCGGGCCGGGTGGCGCTGGCCTCCTTCCGGCTCGGAACCACCCCACGCCAGTACGACCGGACCAAACAGGCCTGGGTCGACCGGCCGACCACCTGGTTCACCGTGGAGTGCTGGCGGACCCTCGCCGAGAACGTCAACGAATCCCTGCGGCGAGGCCAACCGGTCGTCGTCACCGGCCGCCTCAAGACCACGGAGTGGCTCGAAGAAGGCCAGACGAAGAGCCGCACCGTCCTCGACGCCTTCTCTGTCGGCCACGATCTGACCCGAGGCAGAACCACCTTCACCAAGAACCCACCCCAGACCCAACTCCCCGAAGCCCCGTCCACCCTCGATGCCGAGATGCGAGACCTCTCCACCCAAGCCGAAACCGACCACCCCGAAGACGAACCGCACCCCTTCCCCGCAGAAGAACTAGCCGCCCTTCCCGATCCCTCAGAACAACAAGCAGCCTGAAGGGCCTGCAGGCCGTCGTACTGCGGGCAGATGCGCGCGGCGCCCGGCCGGCTTCAGCGCCACCGTGTACCGCGCCGTCCTCGGCAGCGGCGGCCCACGTGATGGCCGGCCGCACTCCACACGGCCGGGCACACAGACGGCCGCCGGCACGAGGTCAGCCAGCGGCATGCGGTCCGTGTTGGTCGCACGCGCGATCGGGCACAGAGGGTAGGCACCACGTGTGCCCGGTGGCGCGCCGGTCCATGAGGTGTGAGCCGGGTCACCGCGGGGTGCGCGTGCGGAGGTGGCGGTGGCTTGTTGTGGGGGTGGGCGAACTGGTGTGGGTTAGCGCGTGGACGGTCGGTTGGGGTTGGGAGGGGGCGAGCGCATAGGCTCTGGGGCATGGCGGAATTCATTTACACGCTTCGCAATGTCCGGAAGGCGCACGGCGACAAGGTCGTTCTCGACAACGTCACGCTGAACTTCCTGACCGGCGCGAAGATCGGGGTCGTCGGGCCGAACGGCACCGGCAAGTCCTCGCTGTTCAAGATCATGGCGGGGCTGGACCAGCCCTCGAACGGCGAGGGGCGGCTGGCCGAGGGTGCGACGGTAGGGATCCTGCTGCAGGAACCTCCGCTGACCGAGGGCAAGACGGTGCTGGAGAACGTCGAGGAAGGGGTCGGCGACACCAAGAGGAAGCTCGACCGCTTCAACGAGATCTCCGCCGAGCTGGCCGATCCGGACGCGGACTACGACACGCTGCTGGCCGAGATGGGTGACCTGCAGACCGAGCTCGATCACCGCAACGCATGGGACGTCGATGCTCAGCTCGAGCAGGCGATGGACGCGTTGCGTTGCCCGCCGCCGGACTTGCTGGTGGACAACCTGTCCGGTGGTGAGCGTCGCCGGGTCGCGCTGTGCAAGCTGCTCCTGCAGCAGCCCGACCTGCTGCTTCTGGACGAGCCCACCAACCACCTGGACGCCGAGTCCGTGCTATGGCTCGAGCAGCACCTGCAGAAGTACCCGGGCGCCGTCCTGGCGATCACCCACGACCGGTACTTCCTGGACAACGTCGCCGAGTGGATCCTCGAGCTCGACCGCGGCCGCACGTACGGGTACGAGGGCAACTACTCGAAGTACCTGGAGACCAAGCAGGAGCGGCTCGTCGTCGAGGGCCGCAAGGACGCGAAGCGGCAGAAGATCCTGGAGCGCGAGCTCGAGTGGGTCCGGTCGAACGCGAAGGCCCGGCAGACCAAGAGCAAGTCCCGCCTCGCGCGGTACGAGGAGCTCGCGGCCGAGGCCGAGCGCTCGAAGAAGCTGGACATCGACGAGATCAACATCCCGGCGGGTCCGCGACTGGGCAGCACGGTGCTGGAGGCGAACAAGCTGGAGAAGGGCTTCGGCGATCGCAAGCTGATCGACAGCCTGAGCTTCTCCCTGCCCCGCGCCGGCATCGTCGGTGTCGTCGGCCCGAACGGCGTCGGCAAGTCGACCCTGTTCCGGATGATCGTCGGCGAGGAGACCCCGGACAACGGGACCCTGAAGCTGGGCGACACGGTCCGGATCTCGTACGTCGACCAGTCGCGTGGCGGGCTGGACCCGAAGAAGACGGTCTGGCAGCAGGTGTCCGACGAGCTCGACTACATCAAGGTCGCGAACTTCGAGATGCCGAGCCGCGCGTACGTGGCGTCGTTCGGGTTCAAGGGCCCGGACCAGCAGAAGCCGACCGGCGTGCTGTCGGGTGGTGAGCGGAACCGGCTGAACCTGGCCCTGACGCTGAAGATGGGCGGCAACCTGTTGCTGCTCGACGAGCCGACCAACGACCTGGACGTCGAGACGCTGCAGTCGCTCGAGGACGCGCTGCTCGAGTTCCCGGGCTGTGCCGTGGTGATCTCCCACGACCGGTGGTTCCTGGACCGCGTCGCGACCCACATCCTCGCCTGGGAAGGCACCGACGACGACCCGTCCAAGTGGTTCTGGTTCGAGGGCAACTTCGCCGCCTACGAGGCCAACAAGATCGAACGCCTCGGCGCCGAAGCAGCCCGCCCCCACCGAGTCACCTACCGCAAGTTGACCCGCGACTGACAACAGTCCTCAGAGGGCCCACACCGACTCCCGTCGGTCGTGGGCCCTTGTGCTGAATCAGCGGATGGTCGCCTCGGAGTCTGGGCGATAGTCGCGTGCGCCCAGGACGGCTCGGTGCGCAGCGGTGTACCAAGGGCGGAGTTCTTCGTCGATCTGGGTCCACTGCGACGCGGTCAGAGCAACGGTTGGCTCCTCCTGGGGCCAGGATTCGACGAGGCTGGAGCGTAAGCCGAGCGGCGGATGGGATGACCACAGACTCGTCCCGCGCTGGGTCAACTGGCGGTACTGGGTCATCTCGGCTGTGCGGCCTTGATGCAATCTGTCCGCGAGTTCGGACCAGCGCAGTGGCGGCTTCGTCTCCGCTGCGTGGCCGATGGCCGTGGTGATGACGTCGGACAGGGCACTGCGATCCAGCAGAGCTGTCAGCGCCTCGCTGCCGGCGACATGTGCGGCCACCGCATCCGCGCGAATCTCGGCGCGCTGGTGTTCGCGGAGGCCGAGCGCGCTGAGGCCGATGTGGATCAGGAGGAACACCCGGCTGATCACCCAGAGCACCAACTCGAAGAGAAGCTGCCCGATCCCTCGGTTCCCGCCGCGGTCGGCATCGAAGACATAGCCCAACGTTCGCTCGGCGCCGGTCGCCTCGGCGAACCGCCGGAAGGTGCTCAGCGCGGGCTCCACCAACAGCCCGCGGCTGGGATCACCGTTCACCAGGTGACCAACCTCGTGAGCCACCAGCGCGACTCGCATCTGCGGCGTCAGGACGAGCCAGAGCGGGATTCCGATCGAGAGCGAATGATGACCTCTCAGGCCGTAGCGTGCCATCGATGCATTGAACTCCGATGCGAGGACCACCGAGTCGGGGACCGGCGCTCCCGCGGCCGATGCGACCTCGTCGAGCAGGGCGAAGAAGACTGGTGCCTGCTCCCTGCGCAGCCGGTGCCTCTTGCGTGGCCCACGGCCGAACCGCGGCCGCAGCACGATTCCGAGCAGGATCAACCCGAGCCCCGGGACGACCCAGATGCTGGGAAAGTCGCGGAGCATGAGCATGCCTCCGACGATCAGGCAGCCCAAGGCTGTGAGGACGAGGACGGTCGAGATCGCGACCAGCAGCACCCGTGCAGCAGTCCAGTGAGATCGTTCGGCCGGCGATCGGTGGTTCTCGGTGAACAGCCGGTTGTCGAGGCGAGTGGCTACGCCATGGCCCCACCGCTCGAGCCAGAGCCAGCCGCGTGGCGGCAAGACCTGCGGATCGTAGACGGTGAGGTTCCACTCGCAAGCGGTACACCACGGCTGCCCGCCGTCGACCACCGACAGTTCACCCTCACAGTCCGGGCATCGCCCGGGGTTCTGGTTCGACACCAGGACATTCTGTGGGCAACAAACCAAGAGCGGAAGGAAGCGCGTCGACAGGCAGGCACGCAGGGGGTACGGCCTGCGGACCTGGGCTGAGGCAGGAGAGGGCCTGTGGGTTCGAGGTCGTCGGCCGGTGCAGAGCGACGTTGGTTGGTGATCGGCTAGGCCTGGTCTCGCGGATGGGGATCTGTCGCGGTCGAGTGGGGATCAGGTGAAGAGGCAGAAGGGGTGGCCGGAGGGGTCGAAGAGGACTCGGACTGTTTCTTGGGGTTGGTAGGGGGCGAGGGTGGCGCCGGCGTAGATGGCGTGGGTGGTGGCGGCTTCCAGGTCGGAGACGTGGATGTCGAGGTGCTGGGTGGCGTGTTGGGTGCCGCGTTTGCTGGGCCAGATCGGGGTGGTCCACACACGTTCGTATTCGAAGTTGAGGGTGGGACCTGAGGTGTTGCGGATCTGGGCCCAGCCGTCGGCCTCGGGTTCGCCCGGGCGAGGGCCTTCCTCGACGGTGACCGGGAGGTCGAGGAGGCGGGAGTAGAAGGCCGCCAGCGCTCGGGGATCCGGGGTCGCGATGGTTATCGACGTCGCTTCGATCTTCAGACCATCCATCTCCTGACGCTATCGCCACTCCCGCGCCCGCTCCACACGAGCCGCGTCGGGCCGAGGCGCCCTTCCAGCAGACGGCTGGCGGCCTGAGTTGACTGGCGATCTGCGGAGGGTTGCGGCCGGTCAGATGTCTTTGGGGGGCTGGGCGGCGGTTACTGCGTCAGCTAGGAAGGTGGAGATTGTGCGGAGTTCTTCGTCGGTTCGGGTGGCGAGCATGGTGTGCATGCGAGCGCGTTGTTCGGCGTAGAGGGGGGCGAGCTTCTCCTGGATTGCCTCGTAGGACGGGGTCACCAGGACTTTGCGGCGGTCGGTGGGGTCTGGTTGGCGGGTGATGAGGCCTAGGGACTCCAGGCGGTCGATGACGCCGGTGACTGTGCCTGAGGTGAGGCCGGTGTGTTCGGAGAGTTGCCGGGGTGTGAGTGGGCCGTAGGACTGGAGGAGCGTCATGAACTGGGAGTCGCTCGCGCCCAGGCCGACCTTCGCCGAGACGGCGTGGTTGAACAGGATCACGTCGGCGATGAAGCGGATCATCCGCTCCTGCAGCTCGGCGCTGAGTTCTTCTCTGGTGCTCATCACGACCTCCACGTTCACGACACCCCGGACACGACGGTCCTTGCATTTCTCTCGGATTCCCAAGATACTCGGATCCACGAGATACTTGAACAACCGAGAGAACTGATTTTAGTGGAGGGCGGAACGATGAAGGTGCTGGTGATCGGTGGAGGGACTGGCGGACTCGCGCTGGCGCACGGGCTGACGCGGGCAGGTGTCGAGGCGGCCGTGTTCGAGCGGGACGCGCTCCGCACCGACGGCCTGCACGGCTATCGCGTCGGGATCGACCCCGACGGCAGTCGCGCGCTCAGCGCGTTGCTGCCGAAGGACCTTTACGACACGTTCGTGGCCACCCGCGCCCGCGACCCGAAGTACTTCAACATGCTGACCGAGGACTTCAAGGAGGTCCTTTCGCTCGACATCCCGCCCTCGACCGATCCGGTGGAGAGCGAGAAGTCGATCAGCCGGATGACGCTCCGCCAGGTCCTCCTCACCGGCCTCGACGACGTGGTCCACTTCGGCAAGGAGTTCGTCCGCTACGAGCAGCACGCGGACGACGGGGGAGTCACGGCGTACTTCGCGGACGGTACGACGGCCACCGGCGAGCTGCTGGTCGCGGCGGACGGGTCGGGCTCTCGCGTACGGCGGCAGTATCTGCCGCAGGCGAAGACCGAGGAGACCGGGATCATCGCGATCGCCGGCAAGCTGGCACTCACCGAGGAGAGCGCGAAACTCGTTCCCCCGAAGGTATTCGAGGGCATCTCGATGGTGAACGCCCCGCACGGGTTGGCCTGCATCCTGCACGTGATGGAGTTCCAGTGGGACCGCGACGGCAATGTGAAGCAGGGCATCGGCGGCAACACCGAGGAGCTGATCCGGCAGTGGCCCGGCCTGCAGTTCGACAACTCCCGCGACTACATCAACTGGGGTCTGTCGGCGTCGGCTGACAAGCTGCCGGCCAACCTGATGGACCTACGCGGGCAGGAGTTGATCGACCTCGCACTGAACATGACGCCGGGCTGGCACCCGAATCTGCGCAGGCTGTTCGAGCTGACAGATCCGGGCACCTGCTTCCCCGTGAACATCTGGACCTCCGTCCCGCTCGACCCGTGGCAGACCACGAACGTGACCCTGCTCGGCGACGCCATCCACACGATGACGCCCGGCCGCGGCGTCGGAGCGAACACCGCGCTCCGCGATGCGATGCTCCTGTGCCGCAAGCTGATCGAAGTACGGGACGGCCGCGCGCAGTTGCTCGAGGCGGTCGGCGAGTACGAGGCGAAGATGATCGAGTACGGATTCGACGCGGTGATCAAGTCGAAGGCGCAGATGAGCGCGAGCGACCCGATGCACAAGCCGGTCGTCGGCCGGGTCGTCCTCGCCGGGATGCGCACGGCGATGCGGACCGTCAACCACCTGCCGCCGGTCAAGCGCCGGATGCGCGACTCGATGCTCGCCTACCGCGGCGCCGATCGCGACGAGGCCGCGTTCGAGATCACCCCGCCGCTGGCGAACTGACCCGTACTGCGTTACGCCGTACGGGTGACCGCGGCGATCCAGGTGTCGGCCAGGACCCGCTGCCGACATCGTTGACCCCGATCAGGATGCTCAGGACATCGGGGCGCAGGTCGAGCACGTCCCGCTGCCAGCGGGCGGTCATCGCGGCGAGAGTGTGGCCGCTGATCCCGCGGTTCACGAAGCGCCGGCCGAGGTCCGGGTGGGTCGCACCCGCCTCGGCGGCGATCAGGAACGGGTAGGAGTGCCCGAGGACGTGATTCGGATCCTCGGTCTCCCCGCGCCCACCGTGCGTGATCGAGTCCCCCTGGAACACGACCAGCTCACCCATCCCCAGCAACTCCCGCCCAAGCCGTTCGCTATCAGGCATGTGCAAGAGCCCGTCGGCCTGAGCCGCGGGAATGGGGTTGTCAGTGCTCAGCGTTGTCCGATGTGTTCGGAGACAGCGTCGAAGACCCGGCCGATGGCGGCGAAGTCCTCGGGTGAGGCGAGGTTGACGAGGTTCTCCCGGACGCCGTCCACGTGGTACGGCGCCGCCTGCTCGAGCAGCGAGAAGCCGGCGTCGGTGAGCTCGGCCCAGACACCCCGCTTGTCGCTCTTGCAGGAGGTCCGACGGACCAGTTCCGAGGCCTCGAGCCGGCCCACCGTGTGGGTCAGCCGGGAGCGGCTCTGGTGCAGCCGGTCGGCGAGCTCGGCCATCCGGAGGCGTCGTTCGGGCGCCTCGGACAGCCGGACCAGGATCTCGTAGTCATTGATGCCCAGGCCGAACTGACGGAGGTCGTCGTCGAGTTTCGCCATCAGGCGCGCAGTGCCCAGCAGGTACGCGCGCCACGCCACCTGCTGCTCGGAGTCAAGCCACCGGGTCCCAGTCGTCATCGTCACGGGGACAGTGTACCGGGAATGTAATTGACTTTTAAACAGTTCTTGTCTACTGGTCAGACGGTTGAAGTTTTAACTTCTTTCCAGAGATCGCGTCGCCCCCATCTGCTTCACTTCCGAGAGGACCCCATGAGCGAGACCGCAACCACCACCATTCCCGGCCTGGTGGCCGGCACCTACGCCCTCGATGTCGCGCACACCGAGATCGGCTTCACCGTCCGTCACCTGATGACCAAGGTCCGCGGGACCTTCGAGGACTTCAGCGGCGAGATCGTCGTCAAGGACTCGCTCGAGGACTCGACCGCCAACGTCAGCGTCGAGCTTGGTTCCGTGCACACCCGCAACGCTCAGCGTGACGGTCACCTGCGCTCCGGTGACTTCTTCGACGCCGAGAACAGCCCGAAGATGTCCTTCACCAGCACCGCGCTGAAGAGCGAGGGTGACGACTACATCCTGGCCGGCGAGCTGACCATCAAGGACGTCACCAAGCCGATCGAGTTCGCCGTCGAGTTCCTCGGCGCCGAGCAGAACGCGTACGGCCAGGCGATCATCGGCTTCGAGGCCTCCGCCTCGATCAGCCGCAAGGACTGGGGCATCGACTTCAACGTGCCGCTCGAGGGTGGCAAGCTGCTGATCGGTGACAAGGTCGACATCCACCTGGACGTCCAGGCCGCCCTGCAGGTCTGACCCCTTCGCCGGTCCGCCGGCGAGAGATCTGACCCCGTACGCCGGTCCGCCGGCGACAGGTCGACTCGTACGCCGGTCCACCGGCGCCGAGGATGATCCGAAAAGGCCCCGTGCCTCCCCTTCGAGGGGAAGCGCGGGGCCTTCGGCATGTCCGGGGGCTACGACTGGACCATCCGGAGCGCGAGGTCGGCGTACAGGACGCCGAGGCCGGCCGGGTCGCGGCGGGTGGGGGAGTACCAGCGGGCGACGTCGATCGACAGCGACAGGATCGCCAGCGTCGTGCCGGGGAGATCCTCGACCGCGAAGGATCCGTCGCTGACGCCGTCGGTGAGAGCCTGCTCGATCTGGGTGGAGATCGCCCGCCGGATCGTCGCCACCTCGGCCAGGTGCTCCGGCGTCAGCGCGGCCAGTTCGTACTGAACCACCCGGGCGATCGTGTGGTGCTCGGCGTGCCAGGTGGTGAACGCCGACACCATCCCCGCCAGCCGGTCCCGCGGCGAGTCACCCGTGTCGGCTGCCCGGAGTACGTCGAGCGCGGCGCGGTGGCCGTACAGGCTGATCTCGAACAGGAGGCGTTCCTTCGAGGGGTAGTGCACGTAGAGCGCGGCCGGGCTCATCCCGGCGCGGGAGGCGATGTCCCGCGTGGTCGTGGCCTGGAAGCCGCGCTCGGCGAAGGCGTCGATGGCGCCGGTGAGCAGCCGCCTGGCCGCGGCGGGCTGGACATGCTCCCAGACGAGGGGACTGGTGACTGCGGACACGTTGACACCCTGCCTCAGATTCGCCAAGCTAAGCAAGCGCTTAGCGATTCGTCTCAATCTCGGGAGGCCCAAGGATGCAGCGCATCATCTTCAACGAGGACCACGACGCTTTCCGGGCCAGCGCGAAGGAGTACGCCGACCGCTCGCTGGTGCCGCGGATGGAGCAGTTCCTCGAGGAGAAGACGATCGACCGGGCTGCCTGGCTCGAAGCCGGCAAGCAGGGTTTCCTCGGGCTCGACGTCCCGGCGGAGTACGGCGGGTCGAGCGTCGGGGACTACCGCTTCAACGCGGTGTTCGCCGAGGAGGTGTCGAAGGTCTCAGCCTCGCTGTCGAGCTGTTTCGGCATCCACTTCGACTGCGCCGCGCCGTACCTGGTCGATCTGGGCACCGAGGAGCAGAAGCAGCGCTGGCTGCCGAAGTTCTGCTCCGGCGAGCTGGTCGCCGCGATCGGGATGACCGAGCCGTCCGGCGGGTCCGACCTGGCCGCGCTGAAGACGACCGCGAAGAAGGCCGACGGCGGCTGGGTGATGAACGGTTCCAAGACCTTCATCACCAACGGCGACATGGCCGACCTCGTCATCACCGCGGCCCGGACCGACCCGAGCAAGGGCGCCAAGGGCATCACGCTGTTCGTGATCGAGGAGGGCATGGAGGGCTTCGCCCGCGGCCGCAAGCTGGACAAGGTCGGCCAGACCGAGTCCGGTACGTCGGAACTCTTCTTCTCCGACGTCTTCGTGCCGGACGAGAACGTGCTCGGCGAGGTCGACCGCGGCTTCATCCACATGATGGAGCGGCTGGCCCAGGAGCGGGTCGGCGCGGCGGTGTCGAACATCGCGCACGCGATCCAGATCCTCGACGAGACCGTCGACTACGTGAAGCAGCGCAAGGCCTTCGGGCAGTCGGTCGGCTCGTTCCAGTACAACAAGTTCCTGATCGCCGAGCTCGTCACCAAGGCCGAGGTGACCCAGGCCTACGTCGACAACGCGATCGTCGCGCACGACGAGGACCGGCTGTCCGCGGTCGACGCGGCGAAGGCGAAGTGGTGGAGCGCGCACGTCCAGAACGAGATCCTGGACGCGTGCGTCCAGCTGCACGGCGGCTACGGCTACATGAACGAGTACCGCGTCGCGCGGGCCTGGCGGGACGCCCGGGTGACCAAGATCTGGGCCGGCTCGAACGAGATCATGAAGGAACTCATCGGCCGCGACCTCGGTCTGTAGGACCTCTGCCGGGCCCATAGCAACCATCCAAGGAAGGCCGGAAATGCCTGAAGCAGTCATCGTCTCCACCGCGCGGTCGCCGATCGGCCGGGCCTACAAGGGTTCGCTGAAGGACATCCGGCCGGACGACCTGGCCGTGCAGATGATCCAGGCCGCGATCGAGAAGGCCGGTCTCACCGGTGACCAGATCGAGGACCTGATGGTCGGCTGCGCCGAGCCGCACGACGAGCACGGCGGCAACATGGCCCGCCGGATCGCGGTACAGCTCGGCTGGGACAACACCCCGGCCACCACGGTCAACCGGTTCTGCGCGTCGTCGACCCAGACCGCGCGGATGGCGTTCCACGCGATCAAGTCCGGTGAGGGCGACATCTTCGTGAGCGCCGGCGTCGAGTGCGTCTCGCGGTACAAGAACTTCGGGTCGGCCGGCGTGGGCGACCCGAGCTCGTTCAACACCGTCTTCGCGGACGCGGTCCAGCGCACCGAGAAGTACGCCGAGACCAACGACACCTGGCACGACCCGCGCGAGGACGGCCTGATCCCGGACGTCTACATCTCGATGGGCCAGACCGCGGAGAACGTGGCGACGCTCAAGGGGATCACCCGGGCCGACCAGGACGCGTTCGGCGTCCGCTCGCAGAACCTGGCCGAGCAGGCGATCAACAACGGTTTCTTCGAGCGCGAGATCACCCCGGTGACGCTGCCGGACGGCACGGTCGTCAGCAAGGACGACGGTCCGCGGGCGGGCACGACGCTGGAGAAGGTGAGCCAGTTGCAGCCGGTGTTCCGGCCCGACGGCACCGTCACCGCCGGCAACTGCTGCCCGCTGAACGACGGCGCCGCGGCCGTGGTGATCATGAGCGACACCAAGGCTCGTGAGCTCGGCCTGACCCCGCTGGCGCGGATCGTCTCGACCGGTGTCAGCGGCCTCTCGCCGGAGGTCATGGGCCTGGGACCGATCGAGGCCAGCAAGCAAGCGCTCGCCCGCGCCGGGATGAGCATCAACGACATCGACCTGGTCGAGATCAACGAGGCCTTCGCGGTCCAGGTGATCGGTTCGGCCCGCGAGCTGGGCATCCAGGAGGACCGGCTGAACGTGCACGGCGGCGCGATCGCGCTCGGGCACCCGTTCGGCTCCACCGGCGCCCGGATCATGACCACGCTGGTGAACGGCCTGCAGTTCGAGGACAAGCAGTTCGGCCTCGAGACCATGTGCGTCGGCGGCGGCCAGGGCATGGCAGTCGTCCTCGAGCGCCTCAGCTGATGAGCCTCAAGGACCGTACGGCGATCGTCACCGGCGCGTCCCGGGGTATCGGGCTTGCGATCGCCAAGCGTCTGGTGGCCGATGGCGCTCGCGTGGTGATCACCGGTCGCACCCAGGAGACGTTGGACGACGCAGTGGAGTCCCTGGGCGGCCGGGAGTACGCGATGGCCGTTCAGGGCAAGGCTGCCGACCCTGAGCACCGGGCGAGTGTCGTAGCCGCCGCAGTGGCGACCTACGGGTCTGTCGATCTGCTGGTGAACAACACGGGCATCAACCCGATCTACGGCTCGCTGCTCGACGTCGACAGTGCGGTGGCGGCCAAGATGGTCGACACGAACGTGCTGGCGACCATCGCCTGGGTCAAGGCCTGCCGCGATGCCTGGATGGGCGTGCACGGCGGTGCTGTGGTCAACCTGTCGTCGGTGGCGGGCCTGGCGCCGTCACCCGGCATCGGCTGGTACGGCGCGACCAAGGCGATGCTGTCCCGGGTGACCACCGAACTGGCGGTGGAACTGGCACCGGCGATCCGGATCAACGCGGTCGCGCCCGCGGTGGTGAAGACCAAGTTCGCCGGTGCTCTGTACGAAGGACGCGAGGACAAGGTGGCGGCGACGTACCCGCTGAAGCGGCTCGGCCGGCCCGAGGACGTCGCGTCGCTGGTCTGGTTCCTGTTGTCCGACGAGGCCTCCTGGATCACGGGTCAGACCATCACCATCGATGGCGGCCTGACCCTCAACGGAGGCATGGTCAGCTAGCTCCCAGGGCTTGCGACGGGCTAGGGCTTGCGGCCCTCCCAGGCGACCAGCCGGTCGTACGCCGGTGCCTCGTCCGCGACCTGTACTACGGGCCCGAAGGGGATGTGGCCGCCTCGGGGCTCGGCCGGGATGAACTGCTGGACCAGCGGCAGGCAGTACTCGGCCAGCGAGTCGTCCAGGAGGTCGGTGCGGCCGGTCGCCTTGGCGAGGTCCCACGAGTGCGTGGTGAGCTCTCCGGTGTAGGCGGCGATGGCGGCGGCGCCCGGCAGGGTTCCCCAGGGCAGCTTGCAGGTGCGGCCGAGCACCGACCCGTCGGAAAGCGTCTCGTCGAGAGTCGCCCGGCGCTCCTTCCAGGTGGTCGGGAAGTCCGTCACGCCAGGCGTCACCGTCGGGATCGACAGCGGGTCGTTCCCGGTCAGTGCCAGGTCGATGCGGCCGACCACGGTCATCAGGTGGCCCAGCAGGGTGCGGACGTCGTACTCCGGGCACGGCGTCGGCAGGTCCAGGTCGTCGGCGCCGATGGTGTCGATCATGGCCTGGGTCTGGTCCAGGGCGAGCACGAGCATCGGGCGTGGGTCCGTCACGATTCCTCCAGTAGTAGGTGTCGGAACCACTCTCGCGTGCTATATACGACATCTTCTGTCGTGTATTCCTGGCATCATCTCGGCATGAGAGCCGACCGATTGCTGCAGATCATCCTGTTGCTGCAACGGCATCCCCGGCTGAGCGCTCGCGAGCTGGCCGAGCGGCTCGAGGTATCCACGCGCACCGTGATGCGCGACATGGAGGCGTTGTCGGCCGCCGGTGTCCCGGTCTACACCGAGCGCGGGCGCAACGGTGGGTGCGTGCTCCTGCCGGGCTACCGGGCCGACGTGAGCGGGCTGACTCCGCGCGAGGCGCAGGCGTTGTTCGCGTGGTCCGGCCGGGCCTCGCTGTCGGAGGAGCTCGGGCTGCGGGACGCGCTGCAGTCCGCGATGGGCAAACTGTCGTCCACCCTGCCGCTGCAACTGCAGGACGACGCCGAGGCCCTGTCGGAAGCGATCGTGGTGGACCGGCGACGGTGGTTCGCCGACGCCGAGGAGGTCGGTGCACTACCCGCGCTCCGGAAGGCTGTGGTGACCCGCCGCAGAGTGTCCGTGCGGTATGCGTCGGCGACGGCAGGACGCCCGGTACGTCGTACCGTCGACCCCTGGGGGCTCGTGGAACAGGCGGGGCGGTGGTACCTGGTGGCCGCGCATCGCGGGGTGGCCCGGATGTACCGGGTGTCGCGGATCCAGCAGATCGACGTACGGGCGGAGCCGGCAGCCAGGCCTGCCGACCTGGACCTCCAGGCGGAGTGGCAACGCCTCCGCTCCGGACTCGAGCGAAGCCTGCCTGCCGGGGTCGACGTGGTTGTCCGAGTCCGCCCGGAGCGAGCCGAGCTGGTCAGACGTGTGGCAACCCCGATGCTGGCCAAGGGCGAGCAAGCCCGCGACGTTCCAGCCCCCGCCGACGTCTGGCCTCACGTGGCACTGCGCTTCCGCGTTCGAGAAGCAGCCTGCGGGGTGCTCCTGGGCTTCGGTGGAGACGTCGAGGTCCTGCAGCCGCCAGACCTGCGCGCCGAACTCCTCCGCCTCGCCACAGCCGCCGTCGAGGTCTACAGCTGAGAGCGGGTGGCGGTGAAGCGCTGACGGACGGTGATGGTGCCGTCGGCAGCTTCGTCTTCGTTGCGCCAGTGGAAGCCGGTGGGGGTGATGTCGGTGAAGATCCAGCGGGTCTTGGCGGACTTGGGTTCGCGGGCCTCCAGGGTGATGGAGTTGGCGCCTGGGTGACCGATGAAGGTCATCACCATCGCGTGCTTGGGGCCCATCCAGGTCGAGCGGAAGGCGCCGAGCTCGGGGTCATGGAGCCGGATGGTGAGCCCCCACTCGCCGTCGCCGTCCACCGCCCGCTGCGCACGGCTCGGCGTGATCCAGATGTCCGCGACCGCCCGCCCGTCCAGAGCCCACGCGAAGTGCCACTCGCCCTTGGTCTCGCGCACCACCTCGCCCGCGTCGTCGTACCACTTGACCTCGAGATCCCAGCTGCCGATCAGCGGCGCGAACGGCGCGAACGCCTCGGCGAACCCTTCCCGCGGCCCGTCCGACACCATCAGTCCGGCCAACCTCTCGGCCGGTGAAGTCCTGGTTACATCAGTCATGATGACAGCATACCTCCCACATGACAGTATGCTGTCAATCGAAGGAGCGGAGACCTGCCGCGGATGGCTGTTGGTATCTGGTCAGGAACGCAGCGGCGCCGACCGCGGCTCCCCAGAGCACGGCCGCCCAGGACCAGGTCGTGCTGAAGCCGCCAGGGGTGCCCTGGTGCGCCGCCGAGACGATGCCCAGATACATACCGGACACCGCCACTCCGATTGCGGCAAGTAGGAACCGATGCGGCCACCACGCCGCCAATGCGGTCAGGGCGACCAGGGCCAGCGCGAGCGCGCCTTGGACGGAGTAGTGGTCCACGCCGTTGGTGTAGTCGCCGTCCGGGCGGTTCTCGCGATCCGCGGCGAACATCTCGAAGGCATAGGCGACCCAGGGGCCGATGCTGACGAGCGCGAGCACGGCCAGCGGTACTGAGAGGCGTGAAGGTCCGAGTCCGCGCCAAGCGCGAGGAGAAGCGATCAGGACGATGGAGAGGATCTGCACGGCCAGGACACCGTCGAGAACGGCCGCCTGCCAGGCGAGCGACACAGCCGCCGCCAGGGCGGTCACGAGGCAGACGACGGTCAACTGGACGATCGCGGCGGTGTTGAAAGGGGTATGGACGAGGGCAATCAAAGGCGCCGCGATCAGGGCGCCGAACATGAGGCCCCAACCAGCCTCCAGCATCACCGGCCAGGACGAACTCCACGTGACGGTCAGGTCGATGATGGCAAAGCCCGGCAGAAGCCACACCAGCGCATAGAAGACGGCGAGCGCCCGAACACTGGTCTGCCGCCAGTTGCCCACCACGCCAGCATGCGCACTGCCGGCCACCCCAGCAAGACGCTGCTGGAGGTTATTCGGAGGTGGACAGCACCAGCGAGCGGAGGCGGGTGATGGCCAAGGTCAGGCCGACCGCGGTGACTGCCAGCAGGAGGATCATGGCGATCGGGAGTTTGACCGCGGACTCGACGTGGGGAGCGTCGGAGAGCTTCTGGATCAGCGCAAGGGACCACTGCTGGACCGAAAGAGCCTTGGCGCCGTCCACGTACTGTCCCATCACGCTTTCCCAGAGCAACGAGTAGAGCAGACCGATGGTGACGGCGTTGGCCGAGATCACGGAGATGGCGGTGAAGATCGCGGTGTAGGCGATGCCGGCGACCAGGGCGCCGATGCCGAAGGCAAGGGCCGTCCGGAGGTCGGACGGGTCGAGGATGATGCCGGCCAGCGTCATCGGGATCGCGCCGAGGGCGAAGATGACGCCGATGGCGAGGCCGGCCTTGGTGAGGATGATCGTGTAGCGCTTGATCGGCTTGCTCAGCAGGTAGACGATCGAGCCGTCGTCGATCTCGGTCGCGATCGCGCCGGTCGCCGCGATCAGCGCGACCAGCGGCAGGATCACCGCGAGCCCGAACTGCTGGAGCAACGCGGTACTGAAGTCGGCGGTGTCGTCCACCGTCAAGGCGAGCAGCACGCAGAGCGCTAGCAGCACCACGGGGAGGATGAACAGCAGTAACCCGCGCCGGTGGCCGAAGAGCGTGGCCAGCGTGAGCCGGGCGATCGTGGCGACCATCAGCGCCTCCCGACGAGGTAGGAGAAGACGCTCTCGAGGGACTCGTCCGTCGGCGCGACCTCGAGCAGCCGGATGCCCAGCTCCCGCGCCAGCGTGGGAACCAGCCGGCTGAAGCGCTCGAAGTCGAGCACCTGCACCTGCAGGGAGGAGTCGTCCAGGTCGGCGCCCGACGTACAAGGGTCGGCGATCAGTGCGGAGGCTAGCCGGCGGTTGTCGGAAGATCGCAGCCGGTAGAGCACCGGTCGGTCCGTCATCAGTGTGCGGATGGCGCGGTAGTCGCCAGAGGCCGCGTGCCGGCCGGATACGACGACCTCGATGTGGGTCGCGACCTGCTGCACCTCCTCCAGGATGTGCGAGCTGAACAGCACCGTGCGCCCGTCCGCGCCCATCCTGCGGAGCAGGTCCATCAGGTGCAGCCGCTGTCGCGGGTCCATCCCGTTGAACGGCTCGTCGAGCAGCAGTACCGACGGCTCGTGCACGAGCGCCGCGGCCATCTTGATCCGCTGCTTCATACCCTTCGAGTACGTCGAGATGCGGCGCCCGGCCGCGTCCTCCATGGCGACGGTGGTGATCGCCTCGGCCGCGGCGGCACCGGGATTCGGCAGACCCTGGAGCTGGGCGTTCGCGACCACGAACTGCGAGCCGGTCAACGTGTCATAGACGGCCTCGGTCTCGGGGACCAGGCCGATGTGCCGGTAGGCGCCCTCGTTGCGCCACACCTCGGCGCCGTCGAGCGTGACCGTGCCGGTCGAGGGCGGCAGGAATCCCGCCATCATCGTGATCAGCGTCGACTTGCCCGCGCCGTTCGGGCCGAGCAACCCCGTGACGCCAGGGCCGATCGTCATGGTGACATCGTTGATCGCCACCACGTTGCCGTACCAGCGGGAGACCTTCTCGATCCGGATCACGCTCATCCGCGCGCCACCTTCGCGTACCGCGCGTTGACGCCCCAAACGCACGCCGCGACGAGCAGCACGTAGACCGCGGTGAACACCAGGCCCTGCTGGGTGGTCGGCATCCAGCTGCCGTCGCGGTCGTTGCGCAGGAACCACGTCTGCAGGGCCTCGGTGAGGTTGAACGGCGACACCAGACTCGCGTACCGCGCGGCCGTGCTCGACATGTCGCCCTTCTCGTCCACGATCGCCATCGTGGTGGTCGCCGCGGTGAAGGACACGATCAGTACGGCGATGATCGCGGCGACGGCGAATCCCCGGCGTGGGGTGGCCGCCGCGATCAGGCCGCCGATCGCGGCGAGCAGGATCGACAGCAGCAACGCCCCGGCAAGCCCGGCCACGAACTGCCTGCTCATCTGCAGGAAGTTGTACTTGGCCAGCAACGCCCCGGCGTACAGGACGACGAGGGGGATGCAGATCAGGATCATCTGGGCGGCGACCAGCGCGGTCAGCTTCGCCAGCGCGTAGTCGGTACGGCGCGGCGGCCGGGCCAGGTAGAGCACGATCGAGCGGTAGCGGAGGTCGCGCGAGAACAGCTGGGGAGCCTGCGAGGCGAGGTACAGCGCGATCACCGGCTGCAGCAGGTAGATGTAGTCGACCGGCTCGACCGGCGGCTTGTCGAACTGCAGGCCGTTCTCGATGCCGACCACGATCGCCGCCGGCACCACCATCACCGCGAGCAGGAAGATCGGCATCACCTTGGACTTGCCGGATCGGCCGATTCCGTAGGCGTGCCGGAGGCTGCTGACCATCAGGGCCTGCGTGATCGCCCACCGGCCGAGCCGCGGTCCGTCGTAGTGCCGGTAGCCGATGTCATGGATGACACCCGTGCGGTCAGACACTGAAGACCTCTTCCAGCCGGTGCCGATGCGGTTCGACCCGGACCAGGCCGAGGCCGAGCTCGGCGACCGTGTCGCGGACGATGTCGTACGTCTCCTCGCCGCTGATCTCCACCAGCACCAGCGGCCCTTCGGCCCTCGCCCTCGCGCCGGCCCGTTCCAGCGCCGCACCGAGCCGGTCGCGCCCGCTCAGGTCGCGGACCTCGACAGCCAGTACTCCGGTCTCGCCGGTCAGGGCTGCCTTCGACTCCGACCGGAGCAACCGGCCGCCGTCCAGCACGACGATGTGGTCGCAGACGTGCTCGAGCTCACCGAGCAGGTGTGAGGTGATCAGCACGGGGATGCCGAACTCGGTGCCGATCCGCCGGACCAGCGTGAGCATCTCGTCGCGTCCGGCGGGGTCGAGGCCGTTGGTGGGCTCGTCGAGCAGCACGAGCTTGGGGTCGTGGGTCAGCGCCTGTGCCAGCTTGACCCGCTGCTTCATGCCGGTGGAGTAACCACCCATCGGGCGGTACCGGGCCTCGTCCAGCCCGACGTGCCGCAGTACGTCGGCGGCGCGTTCGCGGGCGGCGGTGGCGGGCAGGCCGGACATCCGGCCGAGGTGGACGACGAACTCGGTCGCCGACACGTCGGGCGGCAGGCAGTCGTGCTCGGGCATGTAGCCGACGAGCGCGCGGACCGCCTCGCCGCCGGTGACCACGTCGTGTCCCAGCACGATGGCACTTCCGGCGGTCGGGGCGATCAGTCCGAGCAGGATCTTCAGCAGGGTCGACTTGCCGGCGCCATTGGCTCCGACCAGTCCGGTCACTCCGGACCCCACCTCGACGGTCAGCTCGTCCAGGGCCGTCACACGCGGGTATCGCTTGGTCAACGATGCGGTCGCGATCACGGGCACCGGCCAACCCTAAGGCCCGAGGGTGTCTGGGCAGAATCACAGGCACCCCTCGGCTGTTGCGATCACGTCCCAACTGCCGCCGGTACGGCGAAACGCGGCGCGATCGTGTGTGCCGGTAAATGCGTGGCGGGTGCGCACGGCGGCTCGTTATCGTCCACGCCATGGAGATCAGGCCCGTGGTACCGGACGACGCCGAGGCGGTGTCCGCGCTGCGGCGCGCGACTTTCTCGTACTCCGTGATGTCCCCGGCGAGTACACGTCACCTGATCGAGGTGCATTCGCCGGCCGAGAAGTTCCTCGGCCTGGTGGCGATCTCCGGTCGTGACCTGGTGGCGTGGGGAGCGACCGGGCTGAACACCTGGACGAGCGAGGAAGGCCAGGCCGGCATCTCGATCTACGTGCACCCGGAGCACCGGCGGCAGGGGATCGCGGACGCGCTGGCGAAGCCGTTGCACGATCACCTCGCCGAGATCGGCGCAGTACGGGCGCGGGCGTTCGCCGAGCCGGGCGGGGTCGAGTTCGCGAAGCGGTTCGGGTACGACGGGACCCGGCAGATGCATTACTCCGGGGTCGATCCGCGGGTGTTGCCGGAGCGGCCGCCGACGCCCGAGGGGATCGAACTGGTCACGATGGACACCCTCGATGCGCGGCAGGCCTACACCGCGGACGCGGTGGCGACGTTGGATGAGCCGAGCGACTCGCCGGCCGACGCGATCGACTACGACGACTGGGTTCGCGAGGTGTGGGAGTCGCCGGCGCTGGACAAGTCCCTGGGCGTGGCGGCGATGGCCGGCGACGAGGTGGCCGCGTTCTCGGCGATCGAGACCGACGGCGACCGGGCCTGGTCGGCGATGACCGGATCGATCCCGGCGTACCGCGGTCGCGGGCTCGCGAAGCTCGTCAAGTGGGAGGCGCTGCGGCGTTGCGCCGACGCCGGCATCGTCGGCGCGTTCACCTCCAACGACGACGAGAACGGTCCGATGCTTGCCGTGAACAACTGGCTCGGTTACCGCCGGGTGCAGACCCAGACCGGACTGTTGCGAACCCTCTGAATTGCGTAACTTTTTTACGCTGCGGTCCCTGATTGCCCCGGATACCGCGTTATCTTCCACAGAACTCGGGTGGAAGGAGGTCGGATGGAGATCAGGCCTGCCGTCGTCGCGGACGCGGAATCCGCCGTCGCACTCTGTGAACTCGTCGAGCCCTATCTGGTGTCCACCGTTGGGGGAGTGCGCTCCAGCATCAGCCAGGCCGGCGGGTCGCTGGCGCGGCTCAGCCTGGCCGCTGTGCAGGACGGTGAGGTGATCGGGTGGAGTTCCGCCGCGCTGATCGCGGGGTCCGATCCGGTCAGCGCGCAACTGCGGGTGCTGGTGCATCCCGAGCATCGGGGGCATGGCGCCGGGACGGAGTTGCTGGAGGCGACGCACGCGCATCTGAAGAACGCGGGCGCGCAGAGTGTGCGGGTGTTCGCGGATCCGGCGTCGGTGAAGTGGGCATCACGCTGGGGTTATGAGCAGACCCGGCAGGTGTACTACGCGGGGATCGAGCCGCGGCTGGCTCCCGCGATGCCGGAGGTGCCGTCGGCGGTGCGGTTGGTGCCGCTGGACGAGGTGGATCCGCGGGCGGTCTACGAGGCCGATGAAGTTGCCCAGCGCACCAAACCGGGGGACGCGAAGATCACCAGCAGGCCGTACGAGGATTGGCTGGCCGGGGTGTGGAAGGCGCCGGGGATGGTCCTCGATCTCAGTGTCGCCGCGTTGCACGGGGATCAGGTGGTCGGGTTCACGCTCGGGAACGGGGATCACCACAAGATCTGGTCGCAGATGACCGCGACGATGCCGGAGTACCGGGGTCGCGGATTGGCCAAGTTGGTGAAGTGCGCGGCGCTGCGCCGGGCGGCCGATGCCGGGGTGGTTGGTGCCTACACCGCGAACTACGCCGGCAACGAGCCGATGATCGCCGTCAACGAATGGCTGGGTTATCACCGAACCGCCACCCACTCAGTCCTCGTCTGCCCACTCTGAACAGACTTTTCAGTCAGCGGACGAGGAGTACCACGGTTTCGGCTACGCAGGCGGGTTTGGTGGAGTTTTCCAGTTCTATGACCCATTGGAGGGAGACCTGGACGCCGGCGGGGGTTTCCTGGGCGCCGGCGATCGACGCGCTGGCCCGGACTCGGGAGCCGACCGGGACGGGGGCGGGGAAGCGGACCTTGTTGACGCCGTAGTTCAGCTTGGCGGTGACGCCCTTGATCGAGAAGAGTTCCTCGCCGAAGCGGGCGATCAGGCTCAGGGTGAGATAGCCGTGCGCGATCGTGCCGCCGTACGGGCCTTTGGCGGCGCGGGCGACGTCGACGTGGATCCACTGGTGGTCACCGGTCGCCTCGGCGAACTGGTTCACCTGTTCCTGGGTGATCTCGAGCCACTCGGTCTCGCCGAGTTGGGTGCCGACCGCGTGGGCGACCTCGTCGACCCCGGTGAAGGTTTGCGCCATGTCGGTCTCTTCAACTCCTAGCTAGCTCAGTTGCGGGGGCCGCCGGCGACGTACAGGACCTGGCCGGAGACGAAGCCGGCCTCCTCGCTGCAGAAGAACGACGCGGCGGCGGCGATGTCCTCGGGCTTGCCGGTCCGGTTCACCGGGATGGTGGCCGCGGTGGCCTTCTTGAACTCCTCGAAGTCGACGCCGACCCGGGCCGCGGTGGCCGCCGTCATGTCGGTCTCGATGAAGCCCGGCGCGATCGCGTTCGCGGTGACGCCGAACTTGCCCAGCTCGATCGCCAGGGTCTTCGCCAGCCCCTGCAGACCGGCCTTGGCGGAGGCGTAGTTGGCCTGGCCGCGGTTGCCGAGCGCCGAGGTGGAGGAGAGGAAGACCATCCGCCCGTACGCCGCCTCGACCATGTGCGCCTGGCACGCCTTCGACATCAGGAAGCTGCCGCGCAGGTGCACCGACATCACGGTGTCCCAGTCGTCCTCGGTCATCTTGAACAGCAGGTTGTCGCGCAGCACGCCCGCGTTGTTCACCAGGATCGTCGGCGCGCCCAGCTCGGCCACGACCCGCTCCACGGCGGCGGTGACCTGGTCGGACTTGCTTACGTCACAACCGACCGCGACGGCCTTGCCACCCGCGGCGGTGATCGCCTCGACGGTGCCGGCGCAGGCCGCCTCGTCCAGGTCCAGCACCGCGACCGCGTTGCCGTCGGCGGCGAGCCGCTGCGCCACGGCGGCGCCGATCCCCCGGGCTGCCCCGGTGACGATCGCCACCCTCTGCTGCTCGCTCATCCGCCGAACTCCTTCGCTGCCTAGGTGCACTGCCGCAGTGCAGTCCTACCACCGTGCCCGGGTGGGCGTGTCCGGGATGCAGACTACCCACGCCTCGTCGGACACGCTGTGGCACGGATGCGATGATCGCCGTGTGCATGATCACAACGATGATCACAGCGAGCCCCACAACCGACACGTCTATCACTGCCCGCTCCGCTGGGGCGACATGGACGCGCTCGGCCACGTGAACAACGGCCGGTACGTCGACTATCTGCAGGACGCCCGGGTGGACTTCCTCTTCCGGACCGCCAAGGAACTCGGCGCCGACGACCTGGAGACGGGACTGCTGGTGGCCCGGCACGAGGTGCAGTACCGCGCCCCGCTGGTCTTCCGCGCCGATCCGGTCCGGATCGAGCTGTGGATCAGCGAGATCAAGGCTGCCTCCTTCACCGTCGACTACGAGATCCTCGACGCCGAACCGCGCCGGACGTACGTCGAGGCGCGGACCCGGCTGGTCCCGTTCGACTTCGCCGCGAACCGGTTGCGCCGGATCTCCCCGGTGGAGCGCGAGGCCCTGTCGAAGCTGGTGGGCTCATGAGCTTCACCCATCCGGTCCTGGTCCGCTGGTCGGACATCGACTCCTACGACCACGTGAACAACGTCCGGTACTTCGACTACCTGCAGGAGGCCCGGATCCTGTTCCTGGCCGAGGTGGTCGGCACTGGCGTGGGCGACTACTTCACGGAGTACCCGTGTGTGCTGGTCAGCCAGACCGTCGACTACCTGCGCCCGATCCTGCTCCGGCACCCGCCGTACGACGTGGACGTGTGGGTCGAGTCGATCGGCACCACGTCGTACACGCTGGGCTCGCGGATCGTCGACCGGGGCGGGGAGGCCGAGATCGTCTACGCCAAGGCGGTCTCGGTGATCGTCGCGGTGGACGGCGAGACGCAGGCCAAGCGGCCGCTGGGCGAGACCGAGCGGGCAGCCCTCGGTCGGCACGTTTCGGCGAGTTGAGACACTGGGAGCGATGAGCGAGCCACAGAGTTTCTACGACGCCGTCGGGGGAGCCGACACCTTCCACCGATTGGTGGCCGCGTTCTACCGCGGTGTCGCCGCCGACCCGGAGTTGCGCGCGCTGTACCCGGAGGAGGACCTCGGCCCGGCCGAGGAGCGCTTCCGGATGTTCCTGGTGCAGTACTGGGGCGGGCCGCGGACCTATTCCGAGCAGCGCGGACACCCCCGGCTGCGGATGCGGCACAACCCGTTCGCCGTCACCCCGAGCGCACGGGACCGCTGGCTGGGACACATGCGAGCCGCCCTCGACGAGATCAAGCTGGAGCCGGACCGTGACCAGGAGATCTGGACGTACCTGGTGATGGCGGCACAAAGCATGGTGAACACCGACGAACCGCAGTACCCGGGCGCGATCGACGTGTCCGGCAACTGAGCCTTAGGAGAGACAACGAGCATGGCCGCTACCCGCACCGCCAAGGCCCACTGGGAAGGTTCGCTGCTGGAGGGGGCCGGTCAGGTCAACCTCGAGTCGTCGGGCCTCGGCACCTTCGACGTGACCTGGGCCGCCCGGTCCCAGGACAAGGCCGGGGGCAAGACCAGCCCGGAGGAGCTGATCGCCGCCGCGCACTCGACCTGCTTCTCGATGGCGCTGGCGCACGCGCTGGCCGGCGCCGGCCACGCGCCGGAGTCGATCGACACCACCGCCGACGTGACCTTCCAGCCGGGTGAGGGCATCACCGGCATCGTTCTGTCGGTGAACGGCAAGGTCGCCGGTCTGACCGCGGACGAGTTCGCCCAGTTCGCCGAGGAGGCCAAGAAGAACTGCCCGGTCTCCCAGGCGCTGACCGGCACCACGATCACCCTGGACGTCACCTTCACCGCCTGACGTCAGCCAGTACTACGAACGGCGCCGGCCCCCTCGGGGGACCGGCGCCGTCGCCTGTCTCGCCTCTGTCAGGCGTCTGGTTCGTGGCCTCTGGGACCTGCGCCTGGACTGGCGGTGGTGTGGTCGACCGGGCGGGTTTCGCGCGGAGGTGTGGATTCGGTCGGCTGGTCCAGGTGGGGTGGGTTGTCGGCTGCCTCGGCGGCGCTGCCGACGCCGGTGGACTTGGTGGTGGGCGCGTCGGGGTCGCGGGTGGTCAGGTTGCCGACCCGGAGCACCTCGCCGTTGCGGACGTACCAGGTGGTGCCGTCCTCGCCCCGCAGTCGGGTGACCCGCAGGCCGACCGCCTCGACCACGCCGGTGGCCTTCTCCATGTCGACCAGGTCGCCGACGCCGTACTGGTCCTCGAAGATCATGAAGACGCCGGCCAGGAAGTCCTTCACCAGCGTCTGGGCGCCGAAGCCGAGGACCACGCCGATGATGCTCGCGGACGCGACCACCGGCAGGATGTTGAAGCCGAGCTCGGCCATCACCATCACCACCAGTATCGCGGTCAGCACGATCGTGACGGTGCTGCAGAGTAGTGACGCGATGGTCTCCGCCCGCTGGGTCCGGCGTTCGCTGAGCAGGGTCTGCTCGACGAATTCCTGACCGCGCTTGGACTTGGCCAGCACCCCGGCGACAGCGCCGTTGCCGGGCGGCCGGGCGAACCGGCGGATGGCCTTGTGCAGGATCCAGCGGAGCACGAAGAAGGCGAGGATCAGGCCGAGGATCCGGGCCGGGACCGTGATGATCTGGTCGGTCACTTCGAGCTTGCCGTCGTTCCCTCTGCGGATGAACGTCGGGAAGCTCTGGGGCACGGAGAACAGAGGGTGACTGAGCAGGGACACGGGGTAACTGAGCAGAATAGGCATCTCGCCGCCCTACTGTAGTGATCACCGCCAGGATCGCCGCATCCCCAGACCCCGGAAAGCGCGAGGAGGAGAAACGGTCATGCCGAGCCGGCTCGATGACGAGCTGACCAGGCTGGTGAGCGCGGGTGTTCTGCGTCAGTACCAGGCCGACGCGCTGCGGTCCGCCGCCGCTGCGGACTTCGACACCGCTCCCGCCTCCACACAAGGGTCTTCCGAGCCGACCACCCCCAGGACCTCACGGCAGCCACCCACCGCAACGCACTCGTCGGCCTTGACCGAGGTGCTCGGCTACATCGGCGGTGCCTTGCTGCTGGGCGCTGTGGCCCTTCTCACGGTCGCAAACTGGGGCGAGATGGGCCGTGCGGCCCGGATCGGCACCGGAACCAGCGCCGCCGTCATCCTGCTCGGTGTCGCCGTGGTGCTCGCGTTGCTCCGCAGAGGTGACCAACTCAGCTCCGCGCTGGCCTCACTCGGGTGCTGCGTGGCCGGTTTCGCCGTGTACGTCGCGGTCGAGGGCGTGACGGGTCGCGTCGTCGGAGTAGCCGTGGCGCTGGCCATCGCCGCGCTGGGAGTCTGGTGGCTCGGCGGCTCATCGTTGCTAGTGGCAACGTTCGGGATTCTCGCGGTCGGGGTGCTGGTGGTTACGGCGGACCTGCTCACGCCGGCCGGCCAGGCGACCACCAACGCGGCCGGGGTCGCCGGCACCGGGTTCATCCTGGTGGCGTTCGTGATGGCGATCCTCGGCCTGGTCCGGGATCAGGTGACCGCCTGGTCCCTCGCGGGTGCCGCCATGTTCAGCTCCTCGATCTGCTGGCTGATCCAGGACCGCGGCGAGGTGATGGCCCTTGTCGTCGGTACCGCGGGACCCGCGGCGCTGCTCGTCGCGTACGGCCGCCGCCACGCTTCGGCGTACGCGGTGGTCGGGTGCTCCATCCT
The DNA here is from genome assembly GCF_004345365.1 of Kribbella sp. VKM Ac-2568. Classification (GTDB taxonomy): domain Bacteria; phylum Actinomycetota; class Actinomycetes; order Propionibacteriales; family Kribbellaceae; genus Kribbella; species Kribbella orskensis. Next base: position 367,643 of record NZ_SLVF01000009.1, on the reverse strand, counting down.
GCTGGTCATCTGGCCGACCGCGCTCTACCAGTTGACCGACAACATGGCAGGGGTGGCCATCGGGCTCGTGGTGGCCAGCGCGGTGCTGCTGGTCGCAGTACTGCTGCTGAGTCGCCGCCAACGAAGGGTTCCTGGCTAGAGGGTCGACACCTTCAGGCCGCGCAGGGCCAGGACGCCGTCGGTGGAGCCTCGGCCGATGTGCAGGTAGCCGCCGCGGTACGCCTTGTCGATGACGGTCACTTTGGGCGGGACCTTGGCGGACTGGTCCAGCCGGGTCCAGGTGAGTTGGGTCGGGGTGACCTCGAGCCGGAGGGACAGCCACTCGCCACGGAAGGGCGCGGCGGTCTTCTTGGTGGCCAGCTTGGTCCCCGCGGCCTTGCCCTTGCGGTGCGCGTACAGACCGAGTTGCCCGTCGGCCTGCAGGACCGCGTGGTAGCCGCTGCCCGCGCCCAGATGGTGTTCGTAGTACGCGTCGTCCTGATGTCCGAAGGCCAGGGTGAGGTTGGCGGTCGGGTCTGCAGGCAGGGTGGCGTAAGAGGCCTGGAACTCCACCGAGTAGCTCGGCGCGGTGATCGGGCCGAGGTTGCCGAGGGTGAGGAAGTGCTGCGTCTTCTGGGCACCGAGCAGGATGGTGCCGTCCTTGCCCCACCCGACAGCGAACCGCTCGTCGTACGGATCGCGGGTGAGCTCGCCCGGCACGACAGCGCCGGTGGCCCACTGGTCGGTGACGTCGACCTTGGTCTTGGCGAGCAGGTAGCCGATGTTCGAGGTGACCGCGCCGGGCATGCCGAGCGCCTTGTAGTGGGTCACGTCCGAGCGCCTGTGCAGGGGATACGGCCAGACCGGGAGCCCCGTGGCCACGGCGGCGTCGGCGAGTTCGGGCGCGAGGTAACCGCCCGGGCCGGAGTTCGGCACCACGATGGCGTCGGTGCCCGGCGACAACTTGCTCGCCACCGTCCGGATCGCGTCGACCGTCATCTCGGCCGGCGTGGTGAAGTAGGCGAACACGCCCAGCCCGGCGCCCTTGGCCTCGGTGATCCGTTTGCTCTTGAAGTAGGTCTTCAGCATCACCGACGTCTCGAGCCCGTACTTGGCGATCATCGACATCATCGGCCCGTGCGCCCGGTCGTCCTTGGCCTCGACGCACAGGATCACCCGGCCGCCGAACGTCCGCAGTACGTCCTCGAACAGCGGGATCTTGGCCTTGTTCTGCCAGGCCGGGCCGAGCCGGGGGATGTCGAGCCACCCGTCCCGTATGGCGTCGTACGTGGTGGCGCGCAGGTTGCCGGTCAGAGTGGTGGTCCGGTCGAGGGTGAGGTCGTGCAGGCAGACGAGCACGTTGTCGGAGGTGATGCCGACGCTGATCTCCATCGCCTGGGCACCCCAGTCGACCGCTGCCTGGTAGGACTCCATGCTGTGCTCGGGGAACACGTCGCCGGCGCCGCGGTGGCCGACCAGGTAGTTGTCGCCGCGGTCCGCGACCCAGTGCGTGAGGTTGTAGTCGCCGGTTGCCGAGGTGCTGTTCGCGGACGGGCCCTCGCAGCCACTGGCGGCCGCCGTGCCCACTGCGAGTGCGCCGAGCCACCCCAGGGTGGTGCGCCGTGTGATCCCGTGCGGCCTCTCCATCCATACCCCCTCTGCTGGCGCGACTGCCCGTTCGCTCACCGAAGGGTAAAGGCTCCCGCCGGTCGGACGGCAGCCGCGCTTCGCGTTCGGGCTGGAGGGGGACTGGGTGTGCCCGGACGCCTCCGCGCGGTGACGCGTCTGGGGTGTGCGGCGCGCGCCGTTCGGTGGCCCGGCCCGGGATACGGCAGACTCGCACGCGTGACTGCTCCCACTCCGGCCCTTGTAGAGCTAGCCGTCGCGCATGGAGTGGCGACCGAGTACTGGGACTGGCGGGGCAAACACGTACTGGTCTCCAGCGAGGTCGTCTCCGCCGTACTGGCTGCTCTGGGTGTTGACGCCTCCAGTCCCGAGCGAGCCGCCGATGCGCTGGCGGAGCACCAGTTGGCGCGCTGGCGCCGTACGTTGCCCGCCACTGTGGTGATGCGCGAGGGCTGGACGCCGTGGTTCGCAGTACATCTGCCGCACGGCTCCGCTGCCGAGGTGTGGGTCGACTTGGAGGACGGCGGCCAGCGCCGCGACATCCCGCAGCAGGACCACTGGGTCGAGCCGGAGTGGGTGGACGGCGTACAGATCGGCGAGGCGACCTTCCAGCTGCCCGGGGACCTGCCGCTCGGCTACCACCGGCTGTGCGCGCGGATCGGCAGCAACCCGGAGATCTCCGTCAGCACGCTGATCGTCACGCCGCAGCGGCTCGAGCCGCAGAAGCTGCACCGGACCTGGGGCTGGGTCCTCCAGCTGTACTCCGTGCGCTCCCGCAGGTCGTGGGGGATCGGGGACCTGCACGACCTCGCGGATCTGGCCGCCTGGTCCGCGAACGACCTCGGCGCCGGCTTCATGCTGGTGAACCCGCTGCACGCCGCGGAGACCGCCGGGCGGATGGAGCCGTCGCCGTACCTGCCGGCCTCCCGCCGGTTCGCGAACCCGCTGTACCTGCGGATCGAGGACATCGACGAGTACGGCGACCTCGCGCCGGCCGAGCGCGACCGGGTCCGGGCCCTCGGCCTGCAGACCCGCGTGCTGAACGAGGACGCGACCGCGCTCGACCGGGACACCGTCTGGGCCGCCAAGCGCGAGGCCCTGCAGCTGCTCTTCGGCGTCCGCCCGTCGATCGGACGGATCGCGGAGTACGGCGCGTACTGCGACCGCGAGGGGCAGGGGCTGATCGACTTCGCCACCTGGGCGGCGATCTCGGACCTGCACGGGCCGGAGTGGAGCAAGTGGCCGGAGGAGCTGCAGGACCCGGCCGCGCCGGATGTCGTTGCCTTCCGCAATGAAAACGCGGACGCGGTGGAGTTCCACTGCTGGCTGCAGTGGCAGCTCGACGAGCAGCTCGCCCGGACGCAGGCGCGCGCCAAGTCGGCCGGGATGTCGCTCGGGATCGTGCACGACCTCGCGGTCGGCGTACACCCTGACGGCGCGGACGCGTGGGCTCTGCAGCGGGTGCTGGCCGCCGGGATCCACGTTGGCGCTCCGCCGGACGCGTTCAACCAGCAGGGGCAGGACTGGTCGCAGCCGCCCTGGCGCCCGGATGCCCTCGCTGCCACGGGGTATGCGCCGTGGCGTGACCTGGTCCGCGCGGTGATCCGGCACGGCGGTGGCCTGCGGATCGACCACATCCTCGGGTTGTTCCGGCTCTGGTGGGTCACCTCGCCCGAGCGGCCGACCGAGGGCACGTACGTGCGGTACGACCACGAGGCGCTGATCGGGATCCTCGTGCTCGAGGCGTCCCGGGCCGGCGTGGTCGTGGTTGGCGAGGACCTCGGCACGGTCGAGCCTTGGGTGCGGGACTACCTGACCGAGCGCGGCGTACTGGGCACTTCGGTGCTGTGGTTCGAGCGGGACGCGGACGGGAACCCGCTGCCGCCCGAGCGGTGGCGTGAGCTTTGTCTGGCCACGGTGACCACACATGACCTGCCGCCGACCGCGGGCTATCTGGCTGGGGATCACGTGGAGCTCCGGGACCGGCTCGGATTGCTGACCAGGCCTGTGGCTGAGGAATTGGCCGTGGACGAGGCCGAGCGGGACTCGTGGCTCACCGCATTGCGTGAACGGCACCTGCTCGGCAATGCGGACGGGGACGTCGAGCGCATCGTCGAAGCCCTTCATCGGTATGTGGCGCACACGCCGGCCAAGCTGGTCGGCGTCGCCCTGACCGATGCCGTGGGAGAGCGCCGGACGCAGAACCAGCCGGGCACGACCGACGAATACCCGAACTGGCGCATCCCGCTGGGCGGGCCGGACGGCGGGGTGCTGATCGAGGACCTGCCCAACAACCAGCGGCTCCGGCGCCTGATCGGCAGCCTTTCGAGCTAGCGTTCTGTAAGCGAGTGCTCACGAATCGTTCGCGCCAAGCACTGCGCGAACGGCACGGTGCAGAACTGCGGCCAGATCCAGTGGGAGCCGCAGAGCACCGAGGGCCCGAAGGGCTTCCCGGGCAGCGGCCGTCTGGACCATCGCGGGCACCGCGAACGCCTTCTATCAGTGCTCGGACGTTCACTTCTGATCTGAGGCGTCCCCGGTCGAGGAGCCGGGCCGACTGGCCACGGCCCGGCTCCCCGTTCTCTCGGCTCCCGTCCGGCCTTCTCCGGCGCCCTTGTTCGGACCCTCGTTCTGCGTTGTTCACGTTTTGTCAACAACTTTCCTGGGAAAGGCCCTCCTTGAAACCCTCCGCCCCGAGTTTCAGGAGTTCCCATGAAATCCTTCGTACGTCGCGTCGTCGTGCCCGTCGTCGCCGTGCTCGTCGGGTTGCTGCCCGGCGTGATCGCGGTCGAGCAGGCCTCCGCGCTCACCAAGATGACCCACTCGCAGGCCGCCTCGATCTTCCGCGCGGCCGGCATCACCTGGTCGTCCACCGGCGGTTGCTCCGACTGGAACGTCTCCACCTGCACCTCGTTCACGAACATCAACGACAGCACGGTGTACGGCGTCCGGACCCTCAAGCAGGCGAGCGGCTGCGCCGTGAACATCACCGGCGGCACCGAGGTCGGCCACGCCAGCGGCACCTACAGCCACCGCAACGGCTACAAGGTCGACATCTCCGTCTACACCTGCGTCAGCAACTACATCCGCAACACTTTCACCCGCATCGCCAACCGCGGTGACGGCGCCCAGCAGTGGCGCTCCGGCGCCGGCAACATCTACGCCAACGAAGGCAGCCACTGGGACATCACCTACTACAACTGCGGCGGCTGCTGATCTGTCGCCTCCCTCGCGCCCGCCCTATCTCCGGGGCGGGCGCGAGGGCCCGCGCAGTTCGTGGTGCAGGTGTGTTGGCCCCGGCGCCGCGGTGTTTGAAGGTGAAGCGGTGCCCGGCAATTGCTGAGGACGGGCGAGCTGCGGACGCAACGACAGGAAGTACTGCGTTCCCACTGCGCACCAACCGAATCGGTACGCGTGGAGGTTCACCTCGCGAGCAACATCCTCCTGTCGTTCGGTACAGCCAGGCCCCGGTTCAGCAGGCCTTGGTGGACCTCATGCAAGGCGTACCAGCTAGGGTTCGGGGTGTGATCACTCTGCTTTCCGGCCACACCTTGCTGGTGTTCGTCGGCATCCCTGCGCTGGTCGTCGTGGTGGTGGCGCTGCTCGTCTTCGCGTCGTCGATCGCGAGTGGTCCGCGCTACCGGCCGGGTCTGTCGTGGTGGGCTCCGCCGGTCTGGATCGGCGGGCCTGACCTCAACGCCAAGCCCGACCCGGCCAACCTGCCCGAGCTCCCCGCCGGTCCCAACTCCGCGACCGCCTCCACCGGCGTCGCCCGTACGACCGGAGGCGCAAGTGCGAGCTGGTGACGCATTCACCCCGGAGCAGCTGTACGACATCGAGCGCGCGGTCCGGTATGCCGAGGAGGTGTCCGGCCTGCACTTCTCCGTGTACGTCGGCGGTGCTGACTCGGAGACGCGCCCGTTCGCGCTCGAGCTGCTGAACGAGCTGGAAGACCCGGACGGCAGCGTCCTGGTGTACGTCGACCCCGCCGGCCGCCGGCTGGAGATCGTCACCGGCGCCACCGCCAAGCGTCAGCTGTCGGATCACGCGGCCGGTCTCGCAGCGCTCAGCATGCAGACCTCGTTCGCCACGGGCGACCTGACCGGCGGTCTGGTCACCGGCGTCCAGCAACTTGGCGACCACGCACGCCAGGCCCCGCTCCTGCACGCCAACGAACCCCACAAGCAGTAGGACCGCTCCGCCTTCGCCCGCTCCCGCTCACCTGCCGGAGCGGGCGAACTGCTGTCCGGATAAACGCGAGAAGTCCGAAACCAAGTCGGGTAGAAAGGCCGGGTGGAAACAGCTGTGGGCTTGAAGCCGACGCGCATTGAAGTCGACGAGCTCGTACTGCGCCCGCTGGTCGCGGGGGACGAGGCCGCGGTGGCGACGGCGATGGCGGACCCGGACATCCTCCGGTGGACCGCGGGTTCCGCCGTACTGCGGATGCCGGCTGACAAGCGGGCGTGGAAGTGGCTCGAGTCGCGGATCGACGGGTGGTCGCGAAACAACGCGGTGTTCGCCGTAGCGGACGCGGCCACCGACGTACTGCTCGGGTCTGTCACGCTTCGCGACGTGAACCGGGTCCCGGACCAGGCGGTCGTCGCCTACTGGGTGAGTCCCGAGGCGAGAGGGCGGCGGCTCGCGGCGCGGGCGCTGGACGCGGCGGCGTGGTGGGCGTTCAGTTCACCGGGCGACGGCGGGCTCGGGCTGCACCGGCTGTCCCTCGACCACGCGTTGGTGAACGAGGGATCCTGCCGGGTCGCGATCAGGGCCGGATTCCTGCTGGAAGGCACCATGCGCGACTACTACGTCGAGGCCGACGGCAGGCGCCACGACTCCCATCTGCACGCCCGCCTCGCCACCGACGCCCGACCCGCGGAGCGTTTGTAGAGCGGGCGTGGAACAGCTGTTGAGCGGGGTGCGGGACGGTGGGTGCTCGACCTTGGGGAGGGGTTCCTGATGAGCGCGCCGATCTTGACCTACGTCCACGGCAGTGACCCGATCTCGCGGGCGGGAGTGATCAGCCAGTTGCGGTCGCGGCCCGAGATCCGGCTGGTGCACGAGATGGAGGTGGACGAGGCCGCCGTCGCGGTCGTCGTCACCGATGTGCTCGACGACAACACCGCCCGGACGATGCGAGCGCTGCGCCGCGGCGACCTGCCCCGGCTGCTGCTGGTCGCGACGGTGCTCGACGAGGCCGCGCTGGTGGTGGCCGCGGAGATCGGCGTCGGCGGGTTGCTGCGCCGGATCGATGCCACCCCGGATGCGCTGGTCCGCACGATCGCGCGGGTGGCCGCGGGGGACGGCGAGATACCGTCCGATCTGCTGGGGCGGCTGATGGAGCAACTCGGCCGCCTGCAACGCCAGGTGCTCGCCCCGCGTGGCCTCACCTTCACCGGGCTCAGCCCCCGCGAGGTCGACGTACTGCGGTTGGTCGCGGACGGCCTCGACACCGGTGAGATCGCAGAAGAACTCAACTACAGCGAGCGGACTGTGAAGAACGTGCTGCACGAACTCACCACGCGCCTCCAGCTCCGCAACCGCTCGCACGCGGTCGCCTACGCGGTCCGCGAAGGTCTCATCTAGCCCGCCAGGAGTCCCGTCTAGCCGGCGAGGAGTCCCTCGAGGGTTCGGGTGGCGACTCTGGCGGCCAGTTGGCCGGGGCGGCTGGTGAGCGGATGGGTCGCGAACGCCTGCCAGGAGGTGAGCGCGGCCAACGCCGCTTCGCGTACTTCGTCCGCCGAGGCGTCCGCTCCCAGTCCCAGCCGCGCGCTCGGGTCATGGCCCGAACCGCCGAGCAGGCGATCGAGTTGCTCGACCCGCTCCGGCTTGAGGGTGACCCCACCGGACCTCAGCTCGGACAGCAGCCGGATCTCCTGGAACTCGTGCGCTCCGGCACTGATCTCTTCCACCCGCGCCTGCAGTTCGGTGGCGGTCTCGAAGTCTCCCGAGCGCAGGAGATCCGTCAGTGCCGCCACCGCGGAGTACGCCTTGAGCACCCGGCTCCGGGTCTCGAACTGACGAACCAGGATCGCCCGCAGCCGGTTCAGCCCACTCCGCTCGGCGAGTTCGGTGCTCAGCTCGGACGAGGTGGTCGCGCTACCGTCGCCGATCAGCTCGACGCTCAACCGCACGCCGTACAGTCCGAGCCGTTCCAGCAGGTGCCCGCGTTCGAGCTCGGTGACCGGGAGCCCGGTCGGTGTCGAGGTGAACCGGTCGGCGGTCAGCAGCAGTTCGGCGACCTCTTCGGCCGGCGCCCGCGCGATCGTTGCCAACAGCGCGTACTCCGCCTCGCGCAGGGTGGTCGCCGTGTGGCCGAGCAATCCGTTGACCGGCACGATCACCGGGCACAGCCGATGCAGTCTCGGCTCGGCTTCGTACCGTTTGGCGACCCGCTCGGCGACCTCCATCGAGTCGAGCCGGCAGGAACCGATCTCATCGGCCCGGGACAGCACGCCGATCGCGTTCATCGGCGTACCGTGCGCCAGTTCGTCGTCGTGGAACGACTCGAGGAACCGGATGTCGCTGGAGTGGGTGTGCCGGAGCAGGTAGAGAATCGCGTCCGCGACCGGGACCCGGCCGTCGTCCGCGGCCAGCACTCGCTGGGTCCGGGCTGACACGTCGGCCGAGATCGACGCGATGCCAGGGGTGTCGAGGATGGTCAGCTCCCGCAGCCTGCTGGTCGGCCAGCCGATCTCGAGGTGATCGACGTCGGCCGGCCGCAACCCGCCGAGGTCGACCTGCAGTGCGCCGCTGTCGCGGTCGTAGGGACGTTCGCGGGGTTCGCCCTCGAGGGGGAACAGGGTCGCGTGCGGCCGGTCGTCGAGGGAGTACCAGGTGACGATCTGGGTGCACTCGCCGGCATCGGTCGGGGCCAACTCCTCACCGAGCAAGGCGTTCAGGAGCGTGGATTTGCCCGCCTTCACCTTGCCTGCGATTGCCAGCCGGAGCGGGCCGGTCAGGCGCGCGTGGATCTCGGCGAGTTGCTGACGGTCGTCGTCCGTACGGGCCGCACGCTTGGCCTGGTCGAGGACGGCGAGGATCGCGGCGGACAGGTCGTCAGTCATCGTCGTCCACCTGGTCGTCGTCGATCATCTGGTGAGCTACCGTGCCGACACCGATCCCGGCGGCCGCGCCGATGGCGGGGCGGGCGCCGGCCATCGCCACCTCGCGAAGGCCGGAGCGGAGTGAGCGCAGGCGGTTGCCTTCGACGGAGAGTTCGGCGGCGCGGGCGGACTGTTCGGCGGGTGGCAGTTTGGCGGTCCGGTCGGCGGCGGTCAGGGCGGCTGCGGCTGACCGGTGGATCAGGCCTGCCCGTTCCTGGAAGTCGTCGCGCAGTTGCCGCTGCGTCTTGCGGAGACTGTCGCGGGTGTCCTTGTTCATCACGAACGCGACCTCGTCGACGTACCGGCGGACCGCGCCCTTGGCCTGCTGCTGGCGGTAGGTGCGCTGGCGCTTGCGTTCGTCCTTCAGCAGCTTGCCGCCGATGCCTGCCCCGAGGGTGGCCGCGACCCCGGCGACCGCGATCACCGGCAGGAACAGCGAGCCGAGGCTGAACACGATCATCGGGACGAAGATCCCGGTCCGGCCGGCCATCATCAGCGACGCGAGTCGGCCGCCGGGCATCGACAGGGTGCTGACCGAGGCCAGCTCGAGTTGCTCCAGGTCGGTGCTGAACTGGGACAGCTCGACCTCGACCTCGGTCCCCGCCTCCAGGTCGAAGGCCTCGGCGACCCGCTCGCCGAGGTCGCGGGCGCGTTCGATCAGCAGGTCCCGGTTCGCCACTCCGGCCACGGCGACCTGGCGGCGCAACCAGACCTCGGTGTCGCCCCAGGTCTCGTTCGGATCGCCCTGGTCGATGATCGTCTCGACGTCGCGCATCACCGTGCGCAGCCGGCTCTGCAGGTCGTGCTCGACATCGGCGACGAGGTCGGCGATTCCGTCGGACAAGGTCTGTTGCCAGGTGGCGCCGGCCGCGGTGAGACCGGCTGCCTGGTCGCGGGCCTTGGTGAGCTTGGAGAGCACCTCCGGGCGGCTCTGCGGTTTAGTGAGTACTACGCGTTCGGCGTCGGACTCCTGTGCTAGTTGGGTGGCGACGAAGTCGACCTCCTGCGCGATGGTGGCCGCCGCGCGCGTAGTACCCGGTACTACGACTGCTGTGGCCAGGAACTCCACCAGTGGGGCGAATCCCGACTCCTGGTTGAGCTCGGGGCGCTGAGCGGCGCGCAGGCGGAGGAAGGAAGACACCGGGATGATTGGCAGGTCTATGCCGGCTGTGGCGAGGTGTGACGTGTTCAGCTCGACTATGCGACGCCACTGTCCGTACAGGTCGGTCTTGGTGATCACCACGGCGGCTGCGGGGCAACGGGAGACCGCTGTCTGAAGGAACTCGAGCTCGGGGGCCGTCAGCTCCTGGGCGGCATCGGTGACGAACAGGATCGCGTCTGCCGCGGACAGCGCGGCCAGAGTGAGCTGGCCGTGGACGGAGTCGAGACCGCCGACACCCGGGGTGTCCAGCAGGCTCAGTCCGGACCGGAGCATGCGGTGCGGGACTTCGACCGTGACGGACTGCAGACGTCCCTCTTCGGCTACTTCATTGGATTCGGACACCAGTTGCGCGATCTGGTTGAGGGGCGCCGGGAAACCGACGGGGTCCTGTCCCGGGTTGGCTTGCCGGTAAGCGGTGAGGCCGGGACGGTCGCCGTACCGGACGAGCGTCGGCACCGCGGTCACGATGTCGGCGTCGACGGGGCAGACGGCGGTCTGCAGCAACGCGTTCACCAGGGTGCTCTTGCCGCGCTTGAACTCGCCGACCACCACTGCTGTCACCGTCCGCGAGTCGAGTTTCCTCTTCGCCGAGTCCAGCCGGGCCGCGAGGTCCGGGCGCTTCCTTTCCTGGGTCAGGGTCTTGCCTTCGTCAATGGCGGCGATGAGTTGCCCCACGTTGGTCCGCGGCCTTGGCCGCGGGGGAGCGGGTGTCGGCGGCGGCTCGACGGCGGGTTCCGGCGCGGGCTCGGGCACAGGTGCGGGTTCAGCTACCGGTGCGGGTTCGTCCACTGGTGCGGGCTTGGCTTCGGGCGCGGGTTCGGCCACTGGCGCGGGTTCGGCTTCGGGCGCGGGCTCGACCACCGGTGCGGGCTCGGCTACGGGCTCGGTTGCCGGTTTGGTGGTTTCTGGGTCGCTCCAGGCCAGGTAGTGGTTGCAGGACGTGCAGAACATGGCGTCGTCGGGGTTCGGACGTCCGCAGTTGCCGCAGTTGATCATCTGGTCTCCGATCCGCCACAGTGGGGCTGGGGAGGTGGGGACCATCGAGGATGTCTGCACGGCGTGCGGAGAACGCAACCCGGCCGGCTCGGCCTTCTGCCTGTACTGCGGGGTCTACCTGGGCTGGGACGAGGCGAGCACTGCCGACCAGCCGGCCACGCGCCAATCCGTTCCGTCCGCCGAGACCTCTGCCTACTCATCGAAGAACCCGATCCAGTCGCAGAGCGTCCAGGGACAGCCCACCGTCCAGGGGCAGCCCAACGTCCAGGGGCAGCCCAACGTGCAGGGACAGTCCACCGTCCCCGCCCAACCAGTCGCCGACTGGAGGTCCAGCGATCCGCCCTGTCCCCAATGCGGCCAACCCAACGCGGTGACGCTCAGGTTCTGCAGCAAGTGCGGCAAGGCGTTGCGGCCCACCCAGCCGAGCAGCCAGGCGCAGAGAGCGGCGGTGCCCCAGACCTGGTGGCAGCGCTTCTGGGACCCGACCGATCGCCGCGCCCGTCGTGAGTACCGCCGCAGCCTGCCACCGCTCTATCGCTGGCGCCGGGTGATCATCGGGGTCGGCCTGGTGGTCGCGGTACTGGTGTTGTTGTCGCTGATCGGGAAGGACCCGGTGGGCTGGGCCAAGGACAAGTACTACGCCGTTCGCGGCACTCTCGTAGTCGCCGATCCGGTCGGCTACGCGGGGAGTCCGCCGGAGTCCGTTGCCCAGGGATACGATCCAGCCGCGCTCGGGTCCGCCGCCGTGGACGATGCCTGGGCTACGGCGTGGGCGCCGGACGCGCTCGCCCCGCTCGACGGTTGTGACGGGAAACCCGCAGCCAAGGGGATGGTCCAGTTGACCTTCACCGAGCCGCTGCGCGTTCGCCGCCTGGACGTGGCCGCCGGGCTGCCGGCAGCCGACGCGAAGCGCCCACTGCAGTTCCGGCCGAGCGTGCTGCTCGTGATGTACGACGGGCGATGCACCGAGCTGCCGCTCAAGGACAGCAGCGAGCTCCAGCAGCTCACGCTGGACACCGGTGTTCCGGTCACGGAGTTGCTGGTCGCGATCGGTGCGACCTATCCGGCGCGGGCTGATGCCGGCCAGCCCTTGACGGCCTTGACCAGCCTTGCGGTGCTCTCGCGGCCTCACTAGTTGGGTGCCTCGGCCGGTTGGAATGCGATACAGGCAGCCCCACTGCGCACCTTCCGCACTGCCTCCGACCTGCAGAGCGTCGCTGCTTGGTCTGCTGCGCCCACTGGTCCTACGTAAACCACCCAGGCATCACGCAACGGCTGCCGTGCCGCGTTGGTCAGCCCCGGGTACTGCCCGGCTGCGTTCAGCACCTGCGCGGCGACACCGCCGGCTTTCAGCTGTGCGGCCAGATCCCGCGCTGTCTGCTCGGCTACGCCGCTCCCGGCCGGGTACGAGTCGACCAGGGCGATCCACTGGCCGGCTGCGAATGCGGGGGAGTCCGGCCCCGTGGTCGGCCCGGCGGAAGAAGGCGGTCCTGACGTAGGTGCGCCGGTTGGACCGCCACTTGTCGCTCCACCCGAAGTAGGCCCGCCCTGAGTCGGCCCCCCGGAGGTCGGTCCGCCAGAAGTAGACGCGCCAGGCGTAGGAGAGCCAGAAGGAGTCGGAGCCGCTTTGGCCGTAGTGGCGCAGGCGGGTTCGGACTCCGGCCCCGCCAGCTTCCCGTTGATCGCGCGCAGCTTGAAGCAGTACTTCGTGGCCGATGCCAGCTTGTCGACGTTCTTGGCGTTCTGCTGGACGTCGAGGCCTGGCTCGGTCTTGTTGGTCCGGCCGCTCAGCGGATCGATGTACTGCAGGGTGTACGAATCGACGTTCCGCAGCAGCTCCCACTCCAAGGTGATCGCCGCAGGTCCGGCTGTGGTCGCGGTCAGCACCGGTTTGGCCGGCACGGTAACGCCGTCGCCTGTCGGTGTGACAGCGGGGCCGCCGCGGGTCAGCGCGAACACCAGTACGCCGATCAGCGCGGCTCCCGCCACCGTGGCGGCCATCACCACACCGCGGGACAGGATCGGCTTCTGGGTAAAGGCTCCGTCGACAGCCGGCCGACCTGGATCGGCGCCTGGGACCTCCGGCGTTCCCACTGGACGAGGCGGATCGGGCTCGCCCACCACCTTGAACGGCAGCCTGCTGTTCGATCCGCGCAGTACGGGTTTGCGGGTGCGGGCCTTGATCCGCGCGGTGACCGTGGCGCCCAGCGGCACGTCGACCACCTCCGGGCGGATCAGGAACCCGAGCGCCTGGTCCGGGTCGGACGCCACGATCCGCAGCCGGGCCGGGGCGTTGCCCCAGTTGCTGAACTGGATCGTGTGCAGCCCCCGCCAGCGGCCGGACGAGGTGACCGGGGTCAGCTTGGCCTGCAGCCCGAAGACCTGTCCGATCTCCAGTTGGCCTTCCACCACGGCACTGCTCGACGGGTCGACCTGGGACTTGGCCCGGATCCCGAACGGCACTGTGCCACCCGGACCGGTCGGTCCGGCAGGCGGGTTGAAGACGACCGTCGCCGTCTCCTGCTGCTGGGGATAGACGGACAGCACCGGCGGCAGCACCTCGGCCCACGGGATCGGCTGCTCGCCGACCACGTCCAGGGTGTAGCTCTCGACGATGGTGCCCGGGTTGAGGACGGTGAACTCCGCCCGAACCTGCCCGCCAGGCTCGACCGTCAGCTGCGCGGTCTCCAGCCCCAGCACTGGGTCCGTCACTCGGCCCTCCCCCCACTTCGCCGTCCGGCTCGATCTCCGGTGTCGGTCTCAGGCTAAGCCCGTAGTACGCACCTAGTGGAGGCCGAGCCGCCTGCCTGCTGGTGCAGCCCGGCCTGCCCGATCGGGCAGCCGACAGTGCCCCAGGCTCGACCCTTGCCCGCTCCGGGCCGGCGCGGCCCGGGCAGAACACTCGTTCACGTGATCCAAGAGGTGGACTCGGCGCTGCAGGCTCTGATCCAGCGCGAGGCGATCGGTGCGCGGGACGTCGAGGTGGTGTTCGACGCCCCTACCAAGGATTGGTCGAGCCGGCGCAACGCTCCCACGATCGACGTCTACCTGTACGACATCCGCGAGGATCTGCGCCGCCGCGAGCGCGGCCTGCTGAACGAGTACGACGACGACCAGCGGATCACGGCGCGGCACCTGCCACCCCGCTACTTCAAGCTGTCCTACCTGGTGACGGCCTGGACCCAGCGGCCCGAGGACGAGCACCGGCTGCTGTCCGGCCTGCTCTCCTGCTTCCTGCGGCACGACGCGCTGCCCACGGACCTGCTCACCGGCCCCCTGGCCGAGCTAGGCCTCTCGGTGCCGGTCTCGATCGCGCTGCCGCCGCCGGAGGACCGCTCCTTCGCCGATGTCTGGTCCGCACTCGGCGGAGAGCTCAAACCGTCCCTGGACCTGGTGATCTGCGCACCGACCCCGACTGGTCGCGTCTACGAGGCGGCCACGCTGGTGGACCAGCCGCCGCGGGTGTCGATGGGTGGCACAGATGGCTGGCCGCCGCGCGAAGAGGCAGGCCGTACTGCGAACAAGCCGCAGCGCCCCAATCCCCGGCGGCCGCGCAAGAGGACCGGGTGACCACGCACGGGCTGGACTATCTCCTGGCGCGCCTGGGCCTGGTCGAGGACCGGATCCGGGCGCTGGTGGCTCAGCGCCGTGCGGATGATCCCGCGATGGACGACCCGTTCCGTGGCCTGTACGTCAACGACGAACTCGTCGACCGCCTGCTCAGCGGCGAGGCGCATGTGGCGGTCGTGGATCAGGCCGCGGCCGCCGGACTCGAACGCTCAGCCGACGAATTAATTGCTGAGGGCAACGTCATTCGGCTGCGCCGGCTGGCCGCCGTCGCCGGGTTGTCGGAGCTGGACACCGAGCTGCTGGTGATCGCGCTGCTGCCCGATCTCGACAGCAGGTTCGAACGGCTCTACGGCTACCTCAACGACGACGTGACCAGGCGGCGTCCGAGCGTGGGACTCGCGCTGGAACTCGCCGGTGCCTCGTCGATGTCGTCGGTTGCACGCGGCCGGCTGATGGCGAGCGGGCCGCTGGTGGATCGTGGCCTGCTGATCGTGGAGGACCCCGAGCGACCTTTCCTGACCCGCGCGATCCGGGTACCGGACCGGGTGGCCGCGCACCTGCTCGGGGACGACCTGCCCGATCACCGGCTGGTGCCGATGCTGGCGGAGCTGACGCCGTACAGGACCGACGCGAGCGCGGATCTCGGCCGGAGCATGGCGGCCGGCGTGCGGCTGGTTCATCTGCGCGAGCACGAGGCCGGTACCGGACAGTCCATCGCGGCGGCGGCGTTGGTGGACGCGGGGCGGGACGTCGTCGCGATCGACCTGACCCTGATGGCGCGCGACGCCGATCCGCTCGGCCTGGCCGTGATCGCCGGGCGTGAGGCGTTGCTGCAGGACGCGGGGCTGGTCGTCGGGCCGGTGGAAGCACTGGCCGAGGCATCGCTGGAGTCGCTACACCGGTTGAGCCGCTGGGAAGTGCCTGTCCTGTTCATCGGTACGACGACCTGGGACCCGCGGTGGAGTCCGGAGACCCCGCTGACGGTGGACGCGCCCGTACTCGGCGCGCATGACCGGATCGAACTCTGGCGGGGACACCTGAGCGAGTCGGAGCTCGATCCCGAGATCCTGGCGGCGCACCTCGCGCTGGGGCCCGGCCAGGTGCGGAACGTGTTCAAGACGGCGGCGGCATCGGCCCTGCTCGCGGGCACGGCGATCACCGCAGACGACCTGCGCCGCGGAGTACGGGCTCAGAACGCGGCCGGACTCGAGCGGCTGGCCCGAAGGATCGAGCCGGAGGTCGGGTGGGCCGACCTCGTCCTTGCTCCTGCTGTACTGCGGGCGCTGCAGGGGTTGGCAGCTCGGGCGCGGCACCGCGACACGGTGTTGACCGACTGGCGGATGCGGCGCGGCGGGGGACGCGGGCGGGGCGTGACCGCCTTGTTCGCGGGCGATTCCGGCACCGGCAAGACGATGTCGGCCGAGGTGATCGCGACCGAACTCGGGCTCGACCTGTACACCGTCAACCTGGCGACCGTGGTGGACAAATACGTCGGCGAGACCGAGAAGAACCTCGAGCGGATTTTCAGTGAGGCCGGCGGAGTGAACGCCGTGCTGTTCTTCGACGAGGCAGACGCGATCTTCGGCAAGCGCAGCGACGTCCGTGACGCGCACGACCGATACGCCAACATCGAGAGCGCCTACCTGCTGCAGCGGTTGGAGAGCTTCGACGGGCTGGCGATCCTGGCGACCAACCTGCGGGCCAACATCGACGACGCCTTCACCCGGCGGCTCGACGCGATCATCGACTTCCCGGCGCCGACCCCGGATCTGCGGCTCCGGCTCTGGCAACAGTGCCTGGCGCCACCGCTGCCACTCGGTGACGACCTGGAGCTGGAGTTCTGCGCGCAGTCCTTCGAACTGGCCGGTGGCAACATCCGGTCGGCCTCGGTGAGCGCCGCCTACCTGGCCGCCGAGTCCGGCCAACCGGTGCGCATGGTGGATCTCATCACGGCGGTCGGCCAGGAGTACCGCAAACTCGGCCGCCTGGTCCTCGAACGCGAGTTCGGCGAGTATTTCCCGCTGCTGGACGGACAAATGCCGGGGACACGCGCAAACTGACTGCTATGGGACTCCGGGGGGACTGACGATGGGCTATCGACTCGGCGTCGACCTCGGGACCACGTTCACGGCCGCGGCGACGTACGACCTGGGCAGCGGCAAGCCGCCGTCGATGCTCGGGCTGGGGAATCGCGCCCTGCAGATCCCGTCGGTGTTGTTCCTCCAGGAGGACGGCCAGTTCCTGATCGGTGAGGCGGCCGAGCGCAAAGGGTCCATCGATCCCGCGCGGGTGGTGCGGGAGTTCAAGCGGCGGATGGGTGATCCGGTTCCGTTGCTGGTGGCGGGCACGCCGTTCTCGCCGCAGGCGCTGACCGCGCGGCTGCTGGCGTGGGTGGTCGCGGCCGCCACCGAGCGGCTGGGGTCTGCGCCGGACGAAGTGGTGCTGACCTTCCCGGCGAACTGGGGTGAGTACAAGCGGGATCTGCTCGACCAGGTCTTCACGATGGCGGACGTCGGACCGGCCCGGACCTGTCCGGAGCCACAGGCGGCCGCCGTCCAGTACGCGGCGCGGGCGCAACTCGACCCCGGCGCCCGGGTCGTCGTGTACGACCTGGGTGGCGGCACCTTCGATGTGTGTGTGCTGGAGAAGACGGGGACCGGTTTCACGATCCTGGGCAGCCCGGACGGCGTCGAGCACCTCGGTGGGGTGGATTTCGACGAGGCCGTCTTCCAGCACGTGGTGGGGTCGCTGGGCCCGGCGATCACCGACCTCGATCTGACGACGCCGGAGGCCAAGGTGGCGCTGACCAGGCTGCGGCGCGACTGCGTCGAGGCCAAGGAGGCGCTGTCCGCCGACGTCGACACGGTCATCCCGGTGACTCTGCCCGGCCGCATCACGTCGGTACGGCTGACCCGCTCCGAGCTGGAGAACCTGATCGGCCCGTCGATGCGGGACACCGTCGACGCCACCAGCCGGGCACTGCGCGTGGCGGGCGTCTCCAGCGACGAGCTCACCGCGATCGTTCTGGTCGGCGGCAGCTCCCGGATTCCGCTGGTCAGCCATCTGCTGCAGAGCACCTTCGGCACGGCGACCGCCCTCGACACTCACCCCAAGCACGACATCGCCCTCGGCGCCGTCCTGTACGCCGCGCCCGAGGCCGCGGTGGATCAGCCGGCTCCGGTACGACGCGACGGGCAGGCGGCCCGGGACGCCCGAGCTCTGGCGGACGCACGAGTCTTGCGCGAGGTCCTGCCTCCTATCGCTCAGCCCGACCCGAGTGCGGCCGACACCCAGCCGATCCCCAGCCAGGCGGAGACCCAGCCGATCCCAGCCCAGGCGGAGACCCAGCCGATCCCCAGCCAGGCTGGCACTCAGTCGATCCCCGCCCAGGTGGATACCCAACCGGTCACAGCTGCGACGCTGCTGGGGACCGGGCCTGCCGGCGCCGGACCGTCCGGCCCCGACGCGGACCAGCGCAATCCGTGGTGGCGGAACCGCTGGCTGGCGATCGGCCTCGCCGCGGCCGCAGTACTGGCCGTAGTAGTTGTCGGCGCCCTCGCCCTGCGAGACGAGCCCCGTGACGAGGCCCAGCAAGGCCCGTCGACGCCCGCCCCGAGCCCGGGGCAGTCATCCGGCCCGAGTGCGCCGACGTCCGCCCCTTCGTCCGCACCGACTTCCGCCCCGACCCGTGTGGTTCCCGGCGCGCCGGGCATCTACGGGGTGGCGGTCAGCAGCGACGGTCGCCGGATCTACGCCAGCAACAGTGACCTGAACACCCTGTCGGTGGTCGACGTCGGCAGCGGCAAGCTCGCCGGACGCCCGATCGCGGTGGGCAACCAGCCGCGAGGTGTGGGCGTACAGCCGGACGGCACCCGCTCGTACGTCGTCGCCGCTGATCCGGGCACCGTGACCGTGATCGACACCGCGGCGGTCGCGAAGGAGGGCCGCCCGATCAAGGTCGGCAGGATGCCGCTCGCGGTCGCAGTGCATCCGACGGCCGCTCGGGCCTACGTCACCAACACCGGTTCGGACAGCGTGTCCGTCATCGACACGGCGGCGAGCAGGACGATCGCCACCATCCCCGTCGGCGACTCTCCGTTGCAGGTGACGCTCTCGCCGAACCGCAGCCGCGCCTACGTCGCGAACTACCAGTCGAACACCGTCTCCGTGATCGACACCACCACGAACCGGATCGTCGGCAAACCGATCGCGGTACCCGCGAAGCCTCATGCGCTGGCGGTCAGCCCGGACGGCTCCCGGCTGTACGTCACCCACATCGACTCGAACGAGGTGTCCGTGATCGACACGTCGTCGGGATCCGTCACTGCATCGTCGATCACGCTGCCGGCGAACGCCTGGGACGTCGCGGTCAGTCCGGACGGCCGACGGCTCTACGGCACGCTCCATGACCGCAACCAGGTCGCGGTCATGGACACGTCGACGCTCCACCCGTTCGCCCCGCCCATCTCTGTCGGCAAGAACCCGACAGACATCGCCAAGAGCGCCGACGGGCAACACCTCTACATCGCCAACAACAAGTCCGGCACGATCTCGGTGATCAGCACCAGCACCAACCGCGTCGAGACCACCATCTCCGTGCCGAAATAGCCCGGCTCTGCGACGGTGCAACACCGAGCTGACCCGGGACACGGCCTGACCTGCCGCAGGGACCAGGCCTGGGCGGTGGCGATGGCGATGGCGGTATGGCTTGAGCAGGGGAGATGCCCTTTCGGGCAGGGAGGAGTGCCCGGGGATGTGCCTGGTCATCGGCTGGTCGGCAGCGGCGTACCCGGGAGGCTCGAAGCATGGTCGGCGCCCGTCAGACGGCAGCTTCAGTCAGGGCCGAGGCCTCTGACGCCCTGACGGATGTCAAGCGCAAGGCGGCGAGCGGGCCGCGGGGTCGCCTGCAGGGTTTGCTCGCGTTGCAGCGGAGTGCGGGGAACGCGGCCGTCAACGCGTTGCTGGCTGCGAAGCTCAGGTCGCCGGGTGGGGACGCTGTCGGTGACATCGATGCGGCGCTGCGAGAGGTCCGGCGCGATGAACCGGCCGTCGACACCGTGGAGAAGGGGCTGAAGGCAGCCAAAGCGGCCGGTGTGCCGGTCGATCTGGAAGGGCCCAAGCCGCCCGCGTCGGCGCTGGCCGTGACGACGACCGGATTCGGACCTGGAGCGGTGGCTCCGAAGAAACCCGTACCGCCGCCGAAGCCGGTCCCTGCGGTCAGCCCGCTGGGCAAAGCAGGAGCGAAGGCTGCCAAGGCTGGCAAGTCAGGTGGAGGCGGCGCCGGTACTGCGGGCCCGGCGGCCGCGGGTGGTGCAGCCGGCGGGGGCGGTGCGGCCGCGCCGGAGATGGCTCCGCTGTCTGCCGATCAACTCTTGCAGCCGCCGGCCGCGCCGACCGGAGTACGGCCTGAAGAGGATCCCGCGTTCACCCAGGTGACGGGGAACGTGAAGGGCTTCGCCAAGGCCAAGAGGGCGCATCCGCCGGCGGCGTCGAAGGCCAAGGAGGCCCAGGACGCGGCGCTCGCCCCGACCGACGATCTCACCGGCCAGGCCAAGGCGGCCAAGGCCGACACGATGGACGCCCAGCAGGCGGGCACCTTCGACAAGAAGGCCTTCATCGCTGCGGTCAAGACGGCCATCGAGGCGAAGTCGCCGAAGACCCTGAAGGAAGCCGACAACTACAAGGAGTCCGGCAAGGCGGGTGAGGTCAAGGGCGAGATCAAGGGCATGGTCGGCCAGGGCAAGGAAGGCCAGGCCAAGGACATCGAGACCGCCACCGAGGCCCCGCCCGACATGTCCAAGGGTGTCGCGAAGCCGGTCACTCCGATGGAGACCGAGCAGCCGGGGCAGGCGGTCCCGATCCCGGCGGGCGGCGCAGTACCGAAGACGGCGCCGCCGGAGCAGACCAACCTCGAGGCCGGCAAGCACCAGGCCAACCAGGAGCTGGCCGAAGCCGAGGTCAGCGAGCCGCAGTTGGCGCAGTCGAACGAGCCTCAGTTCCAAGACGCACTCGCCGACAAGCAGGCCGCGGCCGCGCACGCCGATGCCGCACCCGCCGCCTTCCGCGCCGAGGAACAACAGGTCATCCAGCAGAACAAAGAGGAAGCGGTCGCGGAGACCAAGGGCGGCGTCGCGGGGATGCAGGGCGCCAAGGGTGCTGCGCTGGCGAAGCTGGTCGCGGAGAAGGGCAAGACCAAGTCGAAGGACGAGGCGAAACGCGCCGAGGTCACCACGAAGATCCAGAGCATCTTCGCCGCCGCCGAGACCGACGTGAAGAAGATCCTCGACGGCATCGACCCCAAGGTCGAGAAGGAGTTCGAGTCCGGTGAGAAGACCGCCCGGGCCGCCTTCGAGAGCTACGTCGCGGCCAAGATGTCGGCGTACAAGAAGGACCGGTATGGCGGGTGGACCGGCAAGTTCCGCTGGCTGCGGGACAAGATCAAGGGGATGCCTGACAAGGTCAACGAGTTCTACGTGGCCGGCCGGGAGCTGTACCTCAAGGAGATGGACCGGGTGATCTCCCGGGTCGCGGACATCGTCGGCAACGACCTGACCGCCGCCAAGGCACGGATCGCGACCGGCCGGAGCGAGATCGCGGCATACGTGAAGAGCCTGCCGAGGGATCTGCAGAAGGTTGGCTCGGAGGCGTCGAAGGAGATCGGCGACAAGTTCGAGCAGCTGGAGAGCGACGTCGACTCCAAGCAGGAAAGCCTGGTCGACACGTTGGCGACGAAGTACACCGAGGCCCGCAAGGGACTGGACGAGCGGATCGAGGAGCTGCAGGCCGAGAACAAGGGCCTGGTGGACAAGGCGATCGGCGCGATCAAGGCCGTGATCAACACGATCCGCGAGCTCGTCTCGATGCTGAAGAACGTGCTCGCCCGGGTGGCCGGCGTGGTCGGCGACATCGTCAAGAACCCGATCGGCTTCCTCTCCAACCTGATCGCCGGGGTCAAGGGCGGCATCCTCAAGTTCAAGGACAACATCCTCGACCACCTGCGCAAGGGCTTGATGAGCTGGCTGTTCGGGGCGCTGGCGGAGGGCGGCGTACAGCTGCCCGACAAGTTCGACATCAAGGGCATCCTGCAGTTGCTGCTGTCGCTGTTCGGCCTCACCTGGGCCAACATCCGCAACCGGCTGGTGAAGAACATCGGCGAGCCGGCGATGGCGGCGATGGAGAAGGGCGTCGAGATCTTCCAGAAGCTCCGCAGCGAAGGCATCGCGGGCCTGTGGCAGATGCTGATGGAGAAGCTGGGCGATATCAAGGAGATGATCCTCGAACAGGTGAAGGACTTCGTCATCACGAAGATCATCACCGCCGGCATCACCTGGCTGATCGGCCTGCTCAACCCGGCCGCCGCCTTCATCAAGGCCTGCAAGCTGATCTACGACGTGGTGATGTTCTTCGTCAACAACGCCGGCCGCATCATGAAGTTCGTCAACACCGTGATCGACTCGGTCGCCGACATCGTCCGCGGCAACGTCTCCGGCGTAGTGAACAAGATCAACGACGTCCTGGGCCAGATGGTCCCCATCATCATCGGCTTCCTAGCCAGCGTCATAGGCCTGGGCGGCATCGGCCAGAAGATCCGCGAGATCGTCGAGAAGCTCCAAAAACCGGTCAACAAGGCCCTCGACTTCGTCATCAAGACAGGCCTCAAGTTGGCCGGCCCCATCATCCGAGGCCTCAAAGGCATCGGCAAGAAGGTCAAGTCCAAGATCGCCGCCGGCAAGGCCTACATCAAGGGCAAGGTCGCAGGCGCAAAGGCGAAACTCAAGGACTGGGCCGCGGTCCTACCGGGTCTGCTCGGCTTCCGCGCCGGCGGCGAGTCTCACAAGGTATGGATCGAGAAGAGTGGTGCCCGTCGAGTGATGGTGGCGAGCTCGCCTACCGAGGCAGGCACGTTGCTCGATCATTACGCGGCTCAGGTGGAGGCGTTCCCGGACCGCGGGCCGGTCCAGAAGACCACCAAAGCCCAGGCCAGGGAACACGTTCGTAGAGCGCGAGAGCAGCTGACAACGCTGCAGACGGACGTCAAGATGCCGTACGACGAGCGCGACACCTACAACCAGAGAAACAAGCTGGCGAAGAAGCAGACCACGCTGGCCACTGCGCTCAAAGGTGTGTTCGACGCGGTCCATAAGCAGCAAATGTCGCTGGCGGGCCGGGTGCCCGCGTACACCACCGGGGGTGGGAAGCAGGCGGCCGGCAGCGTTCGGTGCGTGGCCAGCTTCCTGGTCGACTGTGCTGTGGGCGAGCATCCGTACCCGGTGAGCGGGGGTCGGCCGGTCGACACCGATCCTGACACCAGGAAAACCAGGGAGATCCCGCGCCGGGACGCGCACCCGATGAGCCGCGAGGACAGTAGAACCACCGGCCAGGTCGGCGGATTCGTGCTCGGTGCACAGGCCGCCAAGGCTCATACCGAGCAGAAGCTTGAGTTGGTCACTCGGGCCACCGGAGACGCGACGCCGGACACCCATGCCGAGGCCAGAGTCCTTTCTCAGGTGGTGGCGTTCATCAAGAAAGATCCGACCTGGGCCGACCGGGTCCGGACCATTCAGATCAACCTGTCCCACAGCCCGTGCCCGAGCTGCAGTGGCCAACTGCTGCTCCTCCGGGACAACCTGGAGAACGAGAAGCTCCGGCTGGCGGTCGTGCAGTGGAGTGAGCGCTATGACTGGGGTCCATATCCGACAACACCTCAGTCCATCAGCTCCCTGCGAAGCGGCGGCTATCGGACGCTCGGTCCATAACGGACAGGATTCACAGTCAGGAGGAGTGCGTGATGCGGGAACACAGCTTTGATTCGGAGGAGGCTGCGCTTCGGCCCAGAGGTGGGCGGGTTGAGGAGCAGGTGAGCGAGCATGTCGGGAAGGCTGCTGCTGAGGGTCGTACTGATGTGCTGGGTGGAGCCGGGGTATTGGGGTTGCAGCGGGCGGTTGGGAACAGTGGTGTGACGGCGATGATTGAGGAGGAGAGGTCGCCGGTGCATGACGTGGTTTCGGGTGGGGGGCGGCCGTTGGAGCCTGAGGTTCGGGGGGAGATGGAGGGGCGGTTGGGGCATGACTTCTCGGATGTTCGGGTGCATGACGATGGGGCGGCGCATGAGTCGGCTAAGGCTGTGAATGCGCATGCGTACACCGTGGGGAGCAATGTGGTGTTCCAGCGGGATAAGTACGACCCGGGTTCGGATGCCGGGAAGGTGATGTTGGCGCATGAGTTGACGCATGTGGTGCAGCAGCGGAGTGGGCCGGTGGATGGGTCTTCGGCTCCTGGTGGGATCAAGGTGAGTGATCCTTCCGACCGGTTCGAGCGCGAGGCTTCTTCTACTGCGGAGCGCGCGATGGCGGCTCCTGCTCCCACGCCAGTGCCCGTGGCTGCTGCTGCGGTCCCGGTCCAGCGTGATGTGGATGAGGCCGGCGCGCCGCCTGTGCAGCGGGACGAGGCCCCGGCAGAGGAGGAGAAGGAAGAGGAGGCCGTCCAGGGCGCCTTCGTCCAGCGCGATGAGGAAGAAGCTCAAGAGGAAGAGTCCTGAGTTCACGTCCGCAAGCCCGGTGAGCTGGCACTCAGTCGTGGATCAGCGCCGCTGGCAATCGGTTTCTCGCGCCTCAAATCCACGATTCGGCGGGCGGACCCGAGCTTTTGTAGACAGCGGCCGGGGCCAGCGGGTGCACTGGGTATGTGTATGTGCGCAAGCGGTCTGGAGGTACGGCGGCGCGGAAGGCGTCGGGGGCTGTGGCGCGCGCGGTCAGCGGCGGCACGCAGTACGAGCGGGTGTTGGCGTTGCAGCAGACGGTGGGGAATCGGGCTGTGTCGATCGCGCTTCGTGGCGGGCCGGTGAGTGTGAATCTGCATGGGGAGACCAAGGGGAATTACGACGGCGGGACCAGCGTCGTGAGCAAGCCGAAGGTCGTGCGGGCGAAGGGGTGTGACTGCCCGGACGAGGATCCTTGTCTGCGGGCTACTGGAACGATTGCGGTGACGTACCACGTGGATGTGGACATTCGGATGCCACCGGTGCCGGACGGACTGAGCGAATGCCAGCAGCGGCGGGTGAGGTCGTTCCTGCGCGACGTGCTCGGGCCGCATGAGCAGGACCATGCACGGCGGCTGCGGACGTACAACGGGACCACGCGGCGGCCGTACTCGATCACGGGCTGTGGAAAGGCCGGCCTGGAGACCGAGATGTCGACCAAGCTGCAGGAGATGCACGACACCGAGGCCGCCGACCGCGCGACCGACGCCGACAATCACTCGGCCGCGATCGATCCCTTCGTGCGGCCCATCGACCTCGACTGCTGAGCCCTCGTACCGGAGCGCGCTTTGGACGCGAGGCGGGCTTCGGACACCAAGCGGGGGTTCGGACACCAAGTTGGGGGGGTTGGACACGTTATTTCCTGTTCACGGTCCCCGGTTCCTGTCCGCGGTCCCGTCTTTCAACCCTGTCGCTTGCCCTGGTGGCTCCGCCGACTTCCCCTTCGGGCAATTGAGAGTGCCCTGGTCTGCGTCCGCTCGGTCGCGCACGGGGGCAGGTGGCGGCTTCAGGCTGGAGCAAACCTGATCGAGGAGGGGCAGCATGCCGACGTACCTGTCACCAGGTGTGTATGTGGAGGAAGTCGAATCGGGCGCACGCCCGCTCGAGGGTGTCGGTACGGCGGTGGCCGCGTTTGTCGGGCTCGCCGAGGACGGCCCTTTCAACCAGGCGACGCTGATCAGCAACTGGACGGCGTTCACGGACAGGTTCGGCGGATTCGTCCCCGGGTCGTACATGGCGCAGGCCGTGTACGGATACTTCCTGAACGGCGGCGGCAACTGCTACGTGGTCCGGATCGGTGGCGGGGCTGATTCCGGCGACGGCGCCAAGGGTGGCCGTGGACGCAAGGAGTTGCCGGCCGGTCCGCAGGCGATGCTCGGGCGGTTCCGCGTCGTCGCGCTCGACCCGGCTCAGGCACCGGGGGAGGTGAGCGTCGAGATCACCGACGCCGGCGGGGAGAACCCGTCCGAGGACATGTTCAAGATCGTGGTGAAGCAGAACGGCAACCAGGTCGAGGAGTTCGACCGGCTCACCGTGTCCCGGGGCAAGACCAATGTCGCCACCGTGGTGAACGCGCAGTCCAAGCTGATCAAGATCGAGGAGGTCACGGGCGCGGCACTCGAGAAGCCGGCGCTCGGGGAGGTCGCGCTGGCTGCTCCGCCGCCGGCGCCCGCAGTACCGTCGCCGCGGTTGAGCGCCGAGGACTACGTCGGGGACGTGTCCGACCGGACCGGGTTCGGCGGGCTGGAGGCGGTCGATGAGATCACCATGCTCTGCGTGCCCGACTTGATGAGCGCGTACCAGCAGGGCTCGATCGACCTCGAGACGGTCCAGGCGGTCCAGCTGGCGATGCTCGCGCATTGCGAGTTGATGGGCGACCGGATCGCGATCCTCGACTCGCCGCCCGGACTCAACGCCCAGCAGGTGAAGGAGTGGCTGGTCGACAAGGCCGGCTACGACTCGGCGTTCGGTGCCCTCTACTACCCGTGGATCAAGACCGCCGATCCCGCTACCGGGCAGCTGGGCTTCATTCCGCCGTCCGGGCACATGGCGGGGATCTGGGGTCGCAACGACGACACCCGCGGCGTGCACAAGGCGCCGGCGAACGAGATCATCCGGGGCGCGGTCAGCCTCGAGGTACAGATCACCAAGGCCGAGCACGACCTGCTCAACCCGGTCGGCATCAACGTACTGCGAACCTTCCCGGGCCGGGGCAATCGTGTCTGGGGCGCGCGGACCCTGTCGTCCGATCCGGCCTGGCGCTACCTGAACGTCCGGCGGCTGTTCAACTACCTGGAAGAGTCCATCCTCGCCGGCACCAACTGGGTCGTGTTCGAGCCGAACGACGAGGCGCTGTGGGCCCGGGTACGCCGGACCATCTCCGCGTTCCTGGTGAACGAGTGGCGCAACGGCGCCCTGTTCGGCCAGACCCCGGACGACGCGTTCTTCGTCAAGTGCGACGCCGAGACGAACCCGTCCGAAGGGATCGACGCCGGCCAGGTGGTCTGCGAGATCGGGGTCGCGCCGGTCAAGCCGGCCGAGTTCATCATCTTCCGCCTGTCCCAGTACTCCGGCGGCACCAGCCTGGTCAGCGAGTGACCTCCACGCAGCGAGAAAGGTAACCAGTCATGCCACTTCCGGACATGGACTCCGGTGTCGGTCACTCCTTCGGGCTGGAGTTCGACGGCATCCAGATCAAGAGCATCACCGAGATCAGCGGCCTGAAGATGGAACAGGACGTGATCGAGCTCAAGGAGAACGGTGCCGACGGCAAGTATGTGATCAAGAAGCTGCCCGGCCGCTGGAAGGCGCCGGAGATCACCCTGACCCGCGGGCTGTCGTCGGACACGAGTTTCGACAAGTGGATCAAGGATTCCCAGTTCGGCAAGATGGGCGCGGTCCGCAAGGGTGGCGCGATCATCGTGTACGACTACGAGGGCGCGCCGCTGAAGCGGTACAAGCTCACCAACGCCTGGCCGAAGAGCCTCGAGATCGGCACCATGAAGGCCGGCGACACCTCGGTGATGACCGAGAAGCTGGTCGTCACCTGCGAGCGGCTCGAGGTGGAGTGATGCGCCGCACCACGTCCGGCACGCTCGACCAGGCCCCGGAGTACGCGCAACCAGCCGGTACTGCGGACCTCGCGGCCGCGCCGGCCGCGCGCGACACCTTGCGGACCGAGTTTCCGTTCGTGTTGCCTCGTGGATACGTGGACCCGGCGGGCGTGGTGCATCGCGACGGGGTGATGCGGCTGGCGACGGCGCGGGACGAGCTGGTGCCGTTGCGGGACGACCGGGTCCGCGAGAACCCGGCGTACCTGACGGTCGTCCTGCTCGGCCGGGTCGTCACCCGGCTCGGTAGTCACACCGACATCCATGCCGGGGTGATCGAGGACCTGTTCGCGGCGGATCTCGCCTTCCTGCAGGACCTTTATCGCCGCGTCAACCAGGAAGGACACACCCGGGCCGGGGTGAACTGCCCCGAATGCGGACACGCGTTCGCGGTCGACCTGGCCGGTGGTCGCCTGGGGGAATCGTGACGTACGCGCCCGACCAGCTGTACTCCGAGGTCGCGTACGTCGCCTACCACTTCCACTGGTCCCGCGAGGAGATCCTCGACCTCGAACACCCCGAACGCCGCCGCTTCGTCGACGAGATCGCTTCGCTGAACACCCGCATCCAGTCCGGGAGGTGACCCCATGCGCTGGCCCTTCCACCGCAACACGACGCCTTCGCCGGATACCGGGGTGCGCGCTGGTGTAGGTGGCGGCGAGTCTGGAGCCGGGTCGGCTGAAGTGCGGGCTGGGTGGCGGGAGCTTCCGCCGTTGCAGCGGTCGACCGAGGATCTCGCACCGATCGCGGCGGCGGCTTCGTTTCGCGAGTCGTTGGCCGCCCATCAGGACCCACGGTTCTTGGCGCCGCTCGGTCATTCGCTCGTTGTCGACGCGCCGGCCGGTGAGGTCAGTGGATACGCAACACCTGTGTCGGAGGTTGCTCCCAAGGTGAGCTTTCCGCATCCGCCGAGTGCAGACATCTCCGGTACTGCGGCCGGCAGCGCGCCGGTCGGTCTGCAAAGAGCTGTCGACGGGGGTTCCTCGTCGTCTGTCCCGCGCGCGTATTCGTTGCCAGCTGCAACCACATTCTTTGCCTCGGAACTCCCGGCAGTAGAACCACGCCCGGTCCCGGCGTCCCCGGCCCTCACGGCTCCGGTCCCGGTGACTACGGTGCCGGTGAGCTCCCTGCCGGTGGTCCAAACCTCGCCCGACCCGGTGGCGTCGACGTCTGTGCCGACCGTGCCATCCGTCCCATCAGCGCCGCCCGCGCCG
Source organism: Kribbella sp. VKM Ac-2568 (assembly GCF_004345365.1). Lineage (GTDB taxonomy): Bacteria > Actinomycetota > Actinomycetes > Propionibacteriales > Kribbellaceae > Kribbella > Kribbella orskensis. The sequence continues at coordinate 339,342 of NZ_SLVF01000009.1, read as the reverse complement.
TCCGCGGCGGTGGTCTCGAGGTCGGTCGAGTCACATGATCACAGCCACAACGACCACACCCAGCACGACCACACCGAGCACGAGCACGCGGCTGATGAGCAGACGCATGCTGGGCAAGGGGGCGAGGTGGTGGGGGCGCCAGTGCGGGAGATGCCGCTGGTTGGGTTGTCGGAGCCGCTTGGTCAATCGCCGTTCGTGTCTGCGCTCGGTGGTCCTGAGCCGGGACCTAGCGTTCAGCGGGCAGCTGAAGCAGAGCCGGTGGTGAAGCGGGCAGCTGAGGCTGAGCTCGTGGTGCACCGGGTGGCAGAGGTTGGGCCGGTGGCGCAGCGGGCTGTGGAGGTTCAGCGAGAGGTGCCGGAGGCGTCGGTAAATGCGAACTCGAACCCGGTGGCGCACCGGTGGTTGCAGGCCGAGTTCGCGGTGCAGCGGGCGGCGGAGTCCGGTGGAGTGGTATCCGGTGGACTGGTGTCGGGCGGGAGCGTGGCTGGCGGGAACGTAGCTGACGGGAACCTGTCCGGCGGATCCGGGGACTGGGCTGCGGCGTCCGCGCCTGCGATGCCTGTGGCCGTGGGGCCGGACAGTGTGGCTGATGCGGCGGTCGCGCAGCGGGCCTTAGACGGAGTACTGCCTGTCCATCAGCGGACGGTGAATGGCGGCGAGCCGGTTGCGCCGGAGGTACAGCGGTCAGGTGTCGACGAGCCGTCGCATGGAACGCGTGGCGAGGTTGGGCTTGTCGGGCAGCGTGAGATGGCAGTGCAGAGGGCTGTTGTTGAGGCCGAGTCGATGGGGCGGGAAGCTGCTGCCGAGGGGCATCCGGCACGCATCGTGGGGGTTGGCCCGGTCGTGCAGAGGGTCGGCGGAGGTGCAGACGGCGTGCAACAGGCAGCCGAGGGCAGTGCCCAGGTGCAACGCGCTGTCGAAGGTGCAACCGGGATGGCTGGATCGGTCAAGCAGGGCCGCGTTGAGGTGGTGCAGCGGAGCATCGTGGGTGGGGGCGCAGCGGCCGCACACGGTGCGGGGAGCGAACGGATTGTGCAGAGGGCCGTTGACGTTGGGCCGATGGTGGCACGGGACGTAGCAGGGCCGGCTGAACTGTTGTGGCCGCCTCGAGGTGGAGTGGATGAGGGTGAGACGGCGCCGTTGTCCAGTGCAAAGCCCCTGACTGTGCCGGAGGTGCAGCGGCCCGTGAGCGTTCCGGTGGGGAGCACGTCCCCGGCAGTTCAGCGGGTTGTTTACGGACACCCTGGTCTCGGCTCACCGGCCAGGCCTCCACGAGCCACACCGCAAGCGCCTTCAATACAAACCGCACCTGCACCACAAGAAGCGCAGGTACCGGCCTCCGTTGGGCAGGGAAATGCGGACGGGGAGGTGCTCTCCTGGTCTTTGGGGGACAGCTTTCATGCGGGGGAACCAGCAAAGCCCGCAGTACAGCGGGCTGAAATTGTTCGGTCGGTGTCCCTGCAGCAGATGTTCAGTGGGCATGCCATGACGGCACCAGCAGAGGCGGACCACGCAGTACAGCGGGATGGAGCACCGCAGGAAGCACCCGCGGTCCAGACGGCAGAACCAGCACCAGCACCAGCGGCGGCACCAGTACCAGCACCAGCGGCGGGTGCTGCGGCAGGCGGCGGAGCGAAGACGGTGAGTGCGGCCGAGGTGGAGGAGTTGGCGAAACGGTTGTACGAGCCGTTGACCGCGAAACTACGGGCCGAACTCTGGCTGGATCGTGAACGCGCCGGGCGGGTGACTGACAGATGGTAGGACCGACTGCAGTGGGGGTGGCGGGATGAATCCGCAGTATCCGGAACCGGCGGTGAGCGTCTGCTTCGGGGTGACCATCGACGACAAGCGGCTGGGTGCGTTCAACAGCTGTGAGGGGCTCGGGCTGGAGGTCGTGCTGGAGCAGCGCGAGGAGGGCGGGCAGAACGGGTTCATCTGGCAGCTTCCGACCCGGATCAAGTACACGAACATCAAGCTGACCCGGCCGCTGTGCCAGGACACCACCGAGGTGATGGCCTGGCTGGCCAGCATGACGTCGGGGGTGAAACCGTCGACCGGTTGCATCACGGCGATGACGGCCGCCCTCAAGCCGGTGGCGCAGTGGAAGCTGGCCGGCGTGATCCCGGTGAAGTGGAGCGGACCGGGGCTGAACCTGGACTCGCCGAAGGTGGCGATGGAGACGCTGGAGATCGCGCATCACGGTTTCACCGCGGAGCGGGTCGCGTGATGACCAATCCGATCGCGCTCAAGGCCTCGGGCGGTGCTGGGAGTTCGGCACCGGCGGAGGACAAGAAGTCGCTGCAGAAGGCGAAGCTGAAGCTGTTCGATCCGACCACCAAGGGTGGTCCGCTGGGCCAGGATCGCGGCGAGATCCCGTTCCAGTTCAACCCGAAGGAGGTGACGATCCAGAAGTCCGCCAAGTGGGAGCGGAAGCCGGCCAAGAAGGCGAAGTCGGCCGGGTCGGTTGAGTTCAACGGCGCCGAGCCGTGCAAGCTCACCGTCGAGATGTTCTTCGATGCCTCCGGCAACCAGGATGGCAGTGTGGTGGCGGCGGTCGAGAAGCTGTTCAGCTGCTGCGTGCCGACCGAGGACAGCCGGGGCAAGGACAAGCCGACGCCGCCGCTGGTCATGTTGCATTGGGGCAAGATCGCCAGCTTCCCGGCCTTCGTCACCTCGGTGAACGTGAAGTACACGCTGTTCAGCTCCGACGGTGTCCCGATCCGCGCGGTCTGCAGTGTCGCGATGGAGGAGATGCCCAACGAGCCGTGGCGGCAGAACCCGACCTCCGGCGGCCAGTCCGTCCGCCGGTCGCACCGGACGATCGACGGTGACACGCTCGCCTCGCTGGCCTACGCGGAGTACGGCGATCCCGGCATGTGGCGCACGATCGCGAAGTACAACGGGATCGACGATCCGATGCGGCTGCCGAGTGGCTCGGTGGTCGTGTTCCCGGCGGCCGAGGAGCTGGTCTGATGTCGATCGTCAACAGCTGCCTGATCGAGATCAACGGGTCGCCGCTGCCGGAGGACGTGGTCAACCTGTTGAGCACGATCTACGTGGACGACAGCCAGCGGTTGCCGGATCTGTTCGAGATCAGGTTCCGCGACGGCGACCACGTCGTACTGGCGAAGACCGGCGCGAAGATCGGCTCCACGGTACGGATCTCGGTGCTGCCCAATACCAGTCAGACCGCCGTCCTGTTGATGGCCGGCGAGATCACCGCGCTGGAGGCCGAGTTCGACACCGGCGGGTCGTTCACGGTGATCCGGGGCTATGACCCGGCCCATCGACTGTTCCGGGGACGCGGGACCGGCAGCTACCTGCAGATGACGGCGTCGGACATCGCGCACAAGGTGTCCCAGCGAGCCGGATTCACCAACGGCACGATCAAGTCGACGACCACCGTGTTCGAGCACGTGTCACAAGCCGGTACGAGCGACTGGGAGTTGCTGGACGCGCTGGCCGCGGATGCCGGCTACGAGGTCTCGGTCCGCGACGGCAAGTTCAACTTCGGTCCACCGGAAACGGCGTCGGCCGCACCCAACGGCGAAGAGAACCCGCTCGTTCTCAAGCTCGGCACGGACCTGCTCAGATTCCGTGCCGTGCTCACCTCGGCCGGACAGGTCAAGGAGGTCGAGGTCCGCGGTTGGGACACGTCGACCAAGCAAGCACTCACGACCAGGCGCCCGGCCGAGACCAGGAGCGCCGAACTGCCGCAGGCGAGCCCGGCCGATTTCGCGCATGCCTTCGGCGACAAGGTGTACGTCGCGACCGACGTACCGCACCGGACCCAGGCCGAGGTGGATGCGGCCGCCGCCGCGATCGCGGAGGGGATCGCGGGAGCGTTCGCCGAGTTCACCGGGGTCGCCCAAGGGAACCCGGCCCTGAAAGCCGGCGTGGCGATCACCGTTGACAACCTGGGCGCGCCCTTCGACGGCAAGTACACCGTGACCACGACCAGGCACCGGATCGACCCGACGACGGGCTACACGACGTCGTTCGCGGTCACCGGCGCCCACGACCGCAGCCTGCTCGGCCTGACCGGCTCGACGGGAGCCCAGCGGGCGCCGACGGGCGTCGTCATCGGCCAGGTCAGCGACAACAACGACCCCGAGAAACTCGGCCGGGTGAAGGTGACGCTTCCGTGGCTGTCGGACGACTACGTGAGCGCCTGGGCCCGGACCGTCCACGCTGGTGCGGGCAAGGACCGCGGCACGCTGATCATCCCCGAGGTCGGTGACGAGGTGCTGGTCGTCTTCGAGCAGGGCGACCTGAGAAGGCCTTATGTCCTCGGCGGCCTCTACAACGGCGTCGACAAACCGGATGCCAACGGCATCGACCCGATCGACTCCGGCTCGGGCGCGGTCAACCGGCGATCGATCGTGTCGAGGAAGGGTCATCGCATCGACCTGCTCGACCAGGACGGCCAGAAGGAAGGCATCACGCTGGCCACCGGCGACGGCAAGCTCAGCGTGACGGTCGACTCGACCAGTACGACGATCACCGTGCACGCCGACGGGACGGTGAAGATCGAGGGCAGCAAGGGCATCGTGATCGACGCGGTCGCCGCCAAACTCGAACTCAAGGGTGGCGAGGTCGCGGTCACCGCCACCGGCAACCTGCAACTCAAAGGCGCCAACACGACCGTCGAAGGCAGCGCCAACACCGAGGTCAAGGGCGGCGCGATGTGCTCCGTCTCGGCCGCCCTGGTCAAGATCAATTGAGGAGGCAGCCATGCCCGCAGCAGCCCGGGTCGGCGACCCGACCGGACATCCGGGGGTGATCGGCCCACCCGGCGTACCGACCGTGCTGATCGCCGGGATGCCCGCGGCGACGGTCGGGACGCCGCACATCTGCTCGTTCCCACCGCCGGCGGTGCATCCGCCGACCGTGATCGCGCCGCCCGGTTGCCCGACCGTGCTGATCGGCGGCATGCCGGCCGCGCGGATGGGCGACCTGTCGGCCTGTGGTTCGCCGATCGTGATGGGCGCCCCGACAGTGATGATCGGAGGATGAGATGAGTACCGACTTCATCGGCGCCGGCTGGGCCTTCCCGGTCAGCACGGACGCCACCGGAGGGGTCGCACTGGTCACCCGGGAACGCGAGATCGAGCAGGCGATCCGCCTCATCCTCGGCACCGCCAGGGGCGAGCGGCCGATGCGGCCCGAGTTCGGCTGCCGGATCCACGACCACGTCTTCGGGCCGGCGAACGCGGCCACCGCGGGCCAGATCGCGTACGACGTCCGGGAGGCGCTGGAACGCTGGGAGCCGCGGATCTCGGTCGAGGACGTCGGCGTCGGCTACGACCGGATCGAACAGGGCCGGGTGCTTGTCGACATCGGCTACGTCATCCTCGGCACCAACGATCCGCGCAACCTGGTCTTCCCGTTCTACACGATCCCGGACGAAGAGATCGCCGGTACGACGCTGCCGGCCGAGCTGGGGGTCTGAGATGCTGCCGGCGCCGAACCTGGACGACAGGACCTTCCAAGGGCTGGTGGACGAGGCCAAACGGCTGGTCCAACGGCGTTGCCCCGAATGGACCGACCACAACGTCTCGGACCCGGGGGTGACGCTGATCGAGGCCTTCGCGCAGATGGTCGACCAGTTGATCTACCGGCTCAACCGGGTGCCCGACCTCAACTACGTGAAGTTCCTGGAGCTGATCGGGGTCGAGCTCCGGCCACCGGCGGCGGCTCGGGGTGCGGTGACGTTCTGGCTGTCTTCGCCCCAGCCACAACCCGTGCTGGTTCGGGCCGGCACCGAGGTCGCGACCCCGCGGACGGACATCCACGAGCCGATCGTCTTCACCACCGGCCAGGACCTGGAGATCATCCCATGCTCGTTCTCGCGGGCCGGCGCGGCACCGGTCGACGGGACACCGGCCGACCTCACCACGGCACTGGCCGGCAAGAACGGATTCCCCTGTTTCCAGGAAGTTCCGACTCCAGGTGACGCGCTGCTGATCGGCCTGAGCGACGCCGTACCGTCGTGCGCGGTGACGATCCGGCTGAACTGCAGCGTCTCCGGAGCCGGTGTGGACCCGCGGCATCCACCGCTCGTCTGGGAGGCCTGGACCGGCTCCGGCTGGACCGAGTGCGATCTCGACAAGGACGACACGGGCGGGCTGAACAAGGCGGGTGACGTCGTCATCCACGTCCCGCCGCAGCACGAGACCTCGATCATCGCGCGGCAGCGGGCCGGCTGGATCCGGTGCCGGTTGCTGCCGGTGGACGACGGCCGCCCGACGTACACGGCGTCTCCGCGGGTGCTCTCGGCGTCCGCGTTCACGATCGGCGGGACGGTCCCGATGCTGCACGCCGAGGTGGTCCGGCACGAGCTGCTCGGGCGCTCCGACGGGACCCCCGGGCAGCGGTTCGCGCTGAAGCGCCGTCCGGTCGTGCCATCCGAGGAACCCTCCACGGTCGAGCTCACCGACGAGAACGGGGTGGAGAGCTGGGAGCCGGTGACGAGTTTCGCCGACTCGACCGAGACTGATCGGCACTTCCGGATCGACGCGTTCTCCGGCGGTGTCCAGTTCGGCCCCGCGGTACGGACTGCCGACGGGCGACTCCAGCACTACGGCGCAGCGCCGCGCTCGGGCACCAGCATCGCGATCTCCTCGTATCGGACCGGCGGCGGCCGGCGCGGGAACGTCGCGCGCGGCCAGGTCCGGGTCCTGAAGACGAGCGTGCCGTACGTCGCCCGGGTGGAGAACCGCGCGCCCGCGATCGGCGGCGCGGACGCCGAGACCCTCGACGAGGCGAAGGTCCGGGGCCCGATGCTGCTCCGGTCGCGCGGGCGCGCGGTCACCGTGGAGGACTTCGAGGAGTTGGCTCGCGAAGTCGCGCCGGACGCCGCCCGGGTGCACTGTGTCCCGGCGACCGAAGCCGCCGATGCGGGCGGGATCCGCGTTCTCGTAGTACCGCACGTCTCGGGCGACAGCGTTGGAAGAATCCGCCGGGACGACCTGATCCCGCCCGAGGGAACGCTGGAGCGGATCACCCAGACGTTGGACGAGCGACGCCTGGTCGGCACGCGGCTGCTGGTGGCGCCGCCGGAGTACGTCGGGCTCACGGCGGTGGTCGACGTGAGCGCGCGGTCCAGGTTCGAGCCGGAAGAGGTCAAGGAGGGCGTGCTCAAGGCCCTGTACGACCTGCTGCATCCGCTGACCGGTGGGCCGGACGGTACTGGCTGGCCGTTCGGGCGTTCGGTGCAGTCGCACGAGGTCCACGCTGCGCTGGCGCGCATCCCTGGTGTCGACATGGCCCAGGAGATCAGCGTCGCGCTGTTCCCGGCGGACCCGGTGACCGGGCGGAGGTCGGCGCCCGTTCAGCGCCTCGACCTGCCGGCCACGGCGCTGGTCTTCTCCTACGAACACCAAGTGCGGGTGCGCTGATGCGTGGCGCGCTGGAAAAGCTGCCGAGCCCACATCCGCTCGGCGAGACGCTGCCATCGGTCTACCGGACGGATCAGTTCACGCAGCAGCTGTGCGCGAGCTTCGACGACGTCCTGGCGCCGGTGATCAGTGCGCTCGACAACCTGCCCGCGTACCTGGATCTCGGTACCGCGCCCGAGGACCTGCTGCCCTGGTTGGCACACTGGATCGGGCTGGCTGTCGATCGTGGTGACGACCCGGTCCGGCAGCGGGAGCTACTGCGGTCGACCAGCGAGCTGCACGGCCGGCAAGGGACGCGGCTCGGCATCGAGTTGGCCATCAGCGCAGTACTGGGCGTGCGGACCGAGGTGGTCGAGACTGGTGGTGCCAGCTGGTCCGTCGACCCCAACGACCCGTTGCCGGGGGAGGCGCGGCCCGCGGTCGTCGTACAGGTGTTTCCGTTGGCAGGGCAGGAGATCGACGAGGAACGGCTGAAGGAAGCGGTGGCGGCGCTCAAGCCTGCACACGTGATCCATCGCGTACAGGTCGTACCCGCGGACTGACAGGAGCTGCCAGCTCGACACAGATCCGGGCGTGCTCCCGACGGGTGGCCGCTGCAGCGGTCGGATCGCCTTGCGCCTCTTGCAAATCTGCCAATAGGAGCCAGGAGGAGTCCCGCAGCGGGTCAAGGTCGACGGCACGATGTGCTGCTCGCAGTGCCTGGGCATCGGTTGCCAGACCAGCGACCTGTACTGCGGCGTCGGCCGCGGCCAGGCGGTATCGATCCCGCTCGGCAAGAACCCACTCGGCGGCGCCTACCTCTGGCAGCAACTCGCCGACGTACAAGTCGAGCACTCCCGACCAGTCCGCGAGCGTGCCGGATCGTCTGGCTCGCCGAAGCCTGGTCTCGAACTCGGTCAGATCGATCCAGGTGCCGGGGAGAACCAGTCGATAGGCGTCGCCGTTGCGCTGGACCGCCTGATCGCCCAGCCCGACTGCGGCAAGGCTCTGCCGCACGTTGGAAGCCGCCACCTGCAGGCGATGGGGCCCGGCATCGGCAGGCGCGTCCGGCCACAACGCGTCGATCAGCCGCTCGCGGTGGAGATCCTTGCCCTGGTGGATGGCCAGCAACAGCAGCAGCGCTCGCGCCCGCGGACGCAAGGGCGGCCAGGCGACCGGCTTTCCGTTGAGGACCACCTCGAACCCACCAAGAGTCCGCAGTACACAGCCGCTTCGCTCGGGCACGGCGCTCGGCGGGACCGCGGCTGCGACGTCGTTCGTGCTGTTGCCCTCGTCGGCCAGCTGGCGGGCGTGGTCGAGGAGTCGGTAGGCGCCGGTCACGGCCGCTGAGCGGATGAGGGCCTCGGCCCCTCTCAGCTGGACAGCCGTGTTCGGATGCCGCAGCCTTGCCATCGCGACGGCCCCGAGCGTGAACGCCCAGGCCTGGAGCGCGCGGGCCTCGAGATTTTCGGCCGCCGTCGCTGCTCGCCGGAGCCACTCGACCGCGGCCCGGTCCTGGCCGGCCTTCAGCTGCGCCGTCCCGATGAAGATTGCCATCAGCAACGATCCCCAACGGTCGCCGTCCCGGGTGCACTCGTCGACCAGCGCGGCGCAACCGTCCGGCCGCCAGTCCTCGGGTCGCGTCGCCAGCAGGACAGCGGCCTGCAGCCCTCGGGCGATCCGGGCCAGCCAGGGGAGTTCCTCCAGCTCGGCCGACAGCGCGATCTCCTCCAGCGGCATTTCCGCGTGCGCCCAGTTCCCCACCGCGAGGTCCGTGACGACGACAGCGATCGCGGCCCACAATCGGCCCGCCTGTCGCATCGCAGGGTCCGCCGCCACCGGCGTCAAACACTCCCGGGCCAGGTCGAATCGTCCACCCAGCAAGGCGATCGTCCCTGCCGCCAGTGGATCGCCCGGAGCCGCCTGCGGCCCAGGACCCAGCCCAGGCAACCGCTTGGTCGCTTGCCGGATCACCTGCCCAGTACGCCGTACGGGTGTTGCTTGCGCGGGTGGTTGCGTCATCCAGACCTCAACCTGCGCCCGTTCGTCAGCGCAGCGCGCCTGGAACTCGGGGTCGTCCAGCAGAGCCTCGGCATCCCGATAGGCAGCGACAGCGGCATCGACCGCACCGGACCGGAACAGCCGTCTGGCCCGGGCCAACGCCAGCCAGGGGTCGTCGTCCGGCAGGCCTGACCGGGCAACCCAGTCGTGCGCGACCGTGTTGCCTTGCTGCAGCAACCGCGCCACCGAAGCCCAGTCGTCAGCCAGTGCGTGTGCTCGCATCGCCTCGCGCGGATGCCCGGCCTTCTCCAGCAGGTGCCCGCTGCGCGAGTGGATCTCCCGCGACGCCGCAGCACCCAACTCGTCGATCAGCAAGCCTTCCAAGTGCGTCTGCAGCACCTGGTGATACCTGTACGTCGAGCCGTCGTCCGTAGACGTCGTGAAGAACTGCAGCGTCTCCAACTCCTCCAGCACAGCCGAACTGCCGGTCTGCTCCAGCAACTCGTCACAGAGCGGTCCGGTGAGTCGCCCCAGCGCACTGGTGATCAGCAGGAAGTTCCGCCGCTCAGGAGCCAACCCGGCAAGCACATTGCGAGTCAGGTAGGCGCGCACCAACCGCGACCGGCCACCGAGCTCGGTCGCGGCCCGGATCCGCTCTGTACTGGACTTGCCCATCGTGGCCAGGTGGAACAGCTGCAACCCGGCAGCCCACCCGCCCGTACGACGGGTCAGCGCGGCCGCCGCTTCAGGTGACAGCGGCTGCCGGTAGACCGACCGGAACAACTCCTCGACCTCCCAGGAGCGGAACCGCAGGTCGTCGGTGTCCAGCTCCAGCAGGTCCCCGGACACGATCAGCCGCGGCGTGTTCAGAGCGAGCGGCCGCCGGGATCCGAGCAGCAGCCGCAGATGGCGTGGGCGGAACTCGAGGAACCGCTCCAGCGCTGCTTCGGCCGGGCTGCCGGCCAACTCGTGGACGTCGTCGACGATCAGCTGGGCCGGCGAAGGCACCCCGCTCTCGGTGGCGACGATGAGCTGGTCGACCGTGGTGGAAGGAGCCAGCGTGTTCGGCAGCACCACCGACAGAGCTTCGGTCACGTGCTGGACGAGCGCGTCCTCGGATCGGTCTTCTGGTCTGGCCCGGTACCAGGCAGTCGGCCGGAGCGGGGTAGCGGCCACCTGCCCGAGCAGGGTCGTCTTGCCCGAGCCGGCCGGTGCCAGCAGCAGACAGACGCTGGGGCCCGATTCATCGAGCAACGGACGTTCCAAGCGGTCGCGGGACAGGCCGGATGGCTCCGGTCGACGGACCTTCTCCCTGAACACCACTGAACCCACTGCAAGCCCCCCGGCGTGACAGACGTCAGGATTCAGTGTGGAGCACCATCGGGGGTCCCGCCCAGCCCATCAGGCCCATCGATTCCGCCGACCCCTTGATCCAGGCCGTCCAGCCCGGCCGCCGTGCCGCCCACTCCGTCGCCCGCACCGGCGCCGAGTTCGCCGCCCAGACCGCTCTTCAGCGGATCGGAACCGAACTGCACCTCGAGCGCGTCACCGAGGCCGTCGCCGTCCGAGTCGAGCATCGTCGGCTTCGTCCCCAGCGACAGTTCCGTGTTGTCGGACAGACCGTCGAGGTCGGTGTCCATGCTCTTCGGGTTGAGGCCCGCCTTGGTCTCGTACGTGTCCGTCAGCCCGTCGTGGTCGGTGTCCACCACACCGCCCCGGATCACCTCGGCGAACTGGCCCTGGCCGCCCACTCCGGCGACGCCCGGGATCTTGCCGGGATCGCTGCCCGACGAGATCTCGAACGGATCGGACAGTCCGTCCTTGTCGGTGTCCGCGACCAGTGGGTCGGTGTGCGACTTGATCGCCTCGAACGCGTCCGGCAACCCGTCCTTGTCCGTGTCGGCCGAGGCCGGATCGGTCCCGGCGAGCTTCTCGAAGGCATCCGTGAGGCCGTCTTTGTCGGTGTCCGGGGGAGCAGCCATCGCCGTACCGAGGTCGATCTGGTCGTAGTGGTTGGTCGCGGCGACGGTCGCGACCGGCATCGAGGTGCCTGCCGGGTTCGTCGGTGGTGCCGGCGACGAGTCCAGCCCGGGGATCACCCCGGCGTAGTTGAACCGGTTGTGCGCGGTGAACTCGCCCACGCCGTACTTCGTGCCCTTGGCCTCGATCGTCCGCCCGTCGCCGAGGCTGATCGCGACGTGCGCCCTCGACGGCCGGCCGCCACCCGGAGTGGGCTCGTTCGAGAAGTAGAACAGCAGCGCACCCTTGGTGTGCATCGCTTGGTCGACCGGGATCAGCGCGTCCTGCTTCTTCAGATCCAGGTACTGGTACATCGCGCCGTCGGGGATCTCCACCCCGGCCTGGTGCGCGGCCCACTTGGTCAGCTCGGAGCAGTCGAACTTCTCCGGATCCGGATCGTCCAGTTTGGCGCGGACCCCGAAGACGTACTGATCGCCCTTCTGTGCCAGCGCTTCGTCGACGAACCGCTCCACCTTGGTGTTCCCACCGGCTCCCGCCGACGGCGTACCAGCAGCCTGCAGAGTCTGTACTACGGGCTGGGTGGCAACCGTCTGTACTACGGGTTGCATGGCAACGGTCTGCGTCGTACCGGCAGGCTGCGTCCCGGGGATCACCCCGTCACCGCTGTCCGCGTGCTGCGGATCCGATCCGTACTGCACCTCGATCTGGTCCGACAGCCCGTCGTTGTCGCTGTCCCATTTCAGCGGATCGCTGCCGAGCGTCGCCTCGGTGCTGTCCGACAGGCTATCCAGGTCGCTGTCGGCCAGCTTCGGATTCGAATGGCTGACGGCGATCTCGTACCCGTCGGCCAGCCCGTCGTGGTCCGTGTCGGCCAGCTTCAATCCGGTCCCGGCGGCCCGCTCGAACGCGTCCGTCAGACCGTCGCGGTCGGTGTCCAGTTGCATCCCGACCGTCTGTCCGGCATCGATCCGGTCGTACGACGCGGCAACCATCCCGGCCGGCTGCAGCGACTCGTTCGAGGACGGCAGGGGCGGAGGCAGTTGGGAGCCGTAGCCGCCCACGCCACGACCGTCGCCCTGCACACCGGTGACGGCTTCCACCTTGTCCAGGTAGGTGCGGTAGTCGGCCGCGGTGCCCTTGTTGGAATCGTGGGTGGTCGTCCACGGCCGCATGTCCTTGCCGTGGTGGGAGATGTCGTACGCCGCCCTGGCGTTGTTCAGCGGGTCGTTCAGATCGCCGTACTTCGTGCCGCGGCTGCCGTCGGAGGCGACGTTGATCTGCCACAGGCCCATCGAGTGCTCGCCCCGATCGTTGAGCGCGCCGGTCCGGCCACCCGATTCGGCCATGGCGATAGCGGTCCACGTCGTCGCCTGCTGCGGAGTGAACCCCGCGGACAGAGCGGCGTTGTAGATCTCCCCGATCGACAGTTTGGCCATCAGAACCCCCTGTTCCGATCCTGCCTCGAGTGTAAGTACTTGCCCTACGATGAGTGAACCGTCGGGCTATCCGGGGTGGGGAATGGGCTATCGGCTGGGCGTGGATCTGGGGACGACTTTCACCGCCGCCGCGGTACGCAACGGCGGTCCGCCGAGCATGCTCGGACTCGGTAATCGCGCGCTGCAGATCCCGTCCGTGCTCTACCTGCAGGAGGACGGCCAGTTCCTGGTCGGCGAAGCCGCCGAGCGCCGCGGCGCCACCGACCCGTCCCGGGTGGTCCGGGAGTTCAAGCGACGGATCGGTGACCCCATCCCGCTGATGGTCGCCGGTTCGCCGTTCTCCGCGCAGGCGCTGTCGGCCCGGCTGCTGGCGTCGGTGGTCGCGACCGCCACCGAGCGCCGGGGCGCGGCGCCGGACGAGATCGTCCTGACCTACCCGGCCAACTGGGGCGCGTACAAACGCGACCTGGTCGACCAGGTGATCTCGCTCGCCGACGTCGGGCCCACCGTGACCTGCCCCGAGCCGCAGGCCGCCGCCATCCAGTACGCCGCGCAGGCGCACCTTCAACCCGGCGACCGGGTGGCCGTCTACGACCTCGGCGGCGGCACCTTCGACGTGTGTGTGCTGGAGAAGACCGGTACCGGATTCACCATCCTCGGCAACCCCGAAGGCATCGAGCAGCTCGGTGGGGTCGACTTCGACGAAGCCGTCTTCCAGCACGTCGTCGGCGCGCTCGGCCCGGCGCTGGAGCAGCTCGATCTCGACACCCCGGAAGGCCGGGCCGCGCTCACCAGGCTGCGCCGCGATTGCGTCGAGGCCAAGGAAGCGTTGTCGGTCGACGTGGACACGATGATCCCGGTGACGCTGCCGGGCCGCAGTACGTCGGTGCGCCTCACCCGTGCGGAGCTGGAGACCTTGATCGCTCCCGCGCTCGAGCAGACCGTCGAGGCGACCGGCCGGGCTCTGCGCACAGCCGGGACGACGGCTGAGCAGTTGACCGCGATCGTCCTGGTCGGCGGTAGCTCACGGATCCCGCTGGTCAGCCACCTGCTGCAGTCCCGCTTCGCCACGCCGACGGCGCTGGACACCCACCCCAAGCACGACATCGCCATGGGCGCGGTGCAGTTCTCGGACGTCGTCGAAGCAACCACCGAGCCGCTGGCAGCACTCGCCTCGACGAACGGCGCAGCAGCCGGTACCGCGCCCGGCGTGCTCCCGAAGCCGACCAGGCAGCCGCTGTCGGCCCAGGCCAAGCGCCGCATCGGCGTGCTGGCTGGGGGCCTGGCACTGCTCGCGATCGGAGCCGTGGTGGGAGTGCAACTGCTCACCGGCGATCCCTCCGGTGCCGCCGCGACGAGCGGGGGCCAGCCGCCACCGTCCAAATCGGCTCCGGCGAGCTCGACGGCGACCTCGGCTCCGGCCACGGCACCGCCCGCGCTGAAGGTTCTGCCGGTCGCGCCGGTTCCACTGAGCGCCTCCGAGCTGGTCATCCCCTTGAAGACCCCGGACGGCGAGCGGCTGTATCTCGCTGATGCGACGGACCCCGACAAGCGGACCAAGCTCAGCAACGGGCCGGGGACCGACTCCGGGCCCGCGCTGTCGCCCGATCGGCGGTCGATGATCTACATGCACGCGACGGCGCCGGGCAAGGGCATCCCGTGGGTCTCCGGGACGGACGGCAGCGGAGCGCGGCCGTTGTTCCAGAAGCTGCCCACCCAGTGCGCGGATGGCATCACCCGGCCGGCCTGGAACGCCAAGGACCCGACGCAGCTCGTCTTGGCCTGCTTCGCGGGCAAGACCACCGGGTTGTACCTGGTCAACACCGACGGCAAAGTCCTCCGCACCCTTTTCACCGCCAGCGGAGAAGGCGTCGGTGTCAGCGATCCCGCCATCTCCCCGGACGGCAGGCGGGTCGCCTTCCAGGCCCAGCGGATTCCCGGCTTCGGGACGTACGTGGTGGCGACGGACGGCAAGAGCAAGCCGGTCCAGGTGACGTCCGGCGCCGATGCCGATCCGGTCTGGTCGCCTACCGCGCCCGGACTCGTCGCCTACCGGCACGCGATCACGGCGAACTCGTGGGCGATCCTGCTGGTGAACGCGAATGGGGCAGATGTTGCCTGTGCGGGGCTGGTCCGGCCCAACGAACTAGGTGGCGGCAAGCAATGTCAGGTGACCGACGGCAGCACGCTTGATCAGGATCCGACCTGGTCGCCGGCGGGGGACCAGCTCGCCTTCAAGCGCAACGTCGGCGCCGGGACCGGCATCTACGTCACGGCAGCGAGCGGCAAGGGCGACCCTAGGCCGATCTGGTCCAGCAGCCCGGGCAACCAGAACGCACCGGCCTGGACGACCCGCTGAGGCGTACCCGACGCGGCGGACCTCCGATGCGGCCGACCCCAGTGCGATGGATCCGGTGCGACGGATCAGCCGAGTGAGCTGGCGGGTTCGTAGGTCGGGCAGGCGGCGTTCGTGTAGGCCTGCTGGGTCTTCGGTGCCAGGCAGAGGTCGAGAGCACCCTCGGACGTCGAGCTGGGGCCGAGGTAGACGACCCAGGCATCGCTGACCGCTACTCCGCTGCTGCTCGCCAGCCCCGGGTACTGTCCCTTCGCCCACAAGGCCTTGGCCGGGACGCCTTTGGCGATCAGCCTGGCCGCGAGGTTCTTGGCCAGCTTGTCCGCCTCCAGACCGGCGTCGGTCGGGTAGGTGTCGAGAACGGCGATCCATTGGCCGCGCTTGAAGACGGGCGACTCCGCGCCGGTGTTCGGCGAGGCCGCGGACTTCACGGTCGCCGGCGGATTCCGGTCGGCCTTGGCGGTGCTGGCCGCCGGCGCCGGCTTCGCGCTCTGCTTCGGCGGCGCCGAGACGGGGGCCGAGGCCGCGGGCAGGGGTGGCTGGCTCTCGTCGGCCGATGGGGACGGGGACGTGCCGTTGGTGATGATGAAAACAAAAGTCGCGACCATCGCGGCACCCGCGACGATCGCGGCTCCGACCGCGCTGTGGGACCGGTTCGATTTCTTCCGCGCCGCCCGGGCAGCCGCGCGACCCTCCGCGCGACCCTCGGCGCGTCCTGCGGGACCGTGCTCGGGCCGGCTTGCGTGCGAGGCCCGGTTGGGTGCTCTCCGGTGATCAACGGGTGTCACGACAAAGGCCCTCCCCAAAGTCCTCTGAGCGGATATCGCGGTCAGCATAAGCCGATCCGGCAATAAAGTGAGCACTGTTCAGGTGACGGGAATCCCTTGTGAAACAATTGATTGCGCACCGGAGGCGCTCTGCGACTATCCGCTGCCAAGCAGCCGTTTGAATATCACTGCGAGCATTCGCGACGACACGTTCTGAATTGGGCGTCGGCCGAATTAGGCGCCGGCCGGATTATGTTCCGGACGGAACGCCGTCCGTCCGGGGCGTCGGCCGGGTGTCGAGACAGTCGTCGAGCCAGGACTCGACGTCGACCTCGGCGTTCAGGATGTGGTTCACGTACGCCGCCCGCTCGTGGCTGAGCACCTCCAGCTCCCAGACGCACGGCGCGACTCCGGTCGGCGCCGGGCGGAGGTCGTCCACGTCGATGCCGCTGAAGATGCTCAGCCGCGACTGGAAGTCCTTCGCCCAGCTCTGCACGACCAGGTAGATCCCGTCGTCACCGAGGTGCAGGATCACCACGGCCAGGCCGAGCGCGCCCATCGCGTCGTCGAACTCCAGCTGGCGGGCGGCGGCGACCCGCGCCACCCCCACCATCTGGTCGTCCCAGGATCGTCCTCGTGCGGTGATCACGTACGGCTTCACCAACCGGCCGGGGAACCGCCAGGGCATCAACGGTGTGACCGGCCGAGGTCGATAGGCCTCGGCCAGTCCCGTCAGTGCCACCGCGGACCGGCCCGCTAACGAGGGATCCGAACCCATCAGCCGACCGCGTCGCGCCGCTGTGCCTCCAGGGCCCGCTCGAGATCGGCGCGCGCCTCCCCGACGTACCGGAGGGTCGGGGCGTCGACCGACTCCGCCTCGGTGTCGAGCCAGCCGGTCAGAGCCTCCAGGGTGGCGGCCTCGGGCAGGTTGCGCGGGGAGAGGTAGACCAGCACGTTCTCGCCCATCGAGGACCCGAGCCGGGTGTAGACGTCCTTGGCCGCGCTCAGGTACTTGCCGACGTACGGGCGGAGCAGCTCCTCCTGGCCCGGCTGCTGGAAGCCCAGGATGGTGCGGAACTGCGTCTCGTTCGGGGTGTCCTCGGACTCCACCGCGATCCGCCAGGCGTCGGCCTTCGCCTCGGCGGTCGGCCGGGCCGCGCGCGCCTGGGCGGCCCGCTCCTGCCCGGTGATGGTGGTGTCGTGGGTGAGCTCGTCCTCGATCGCGTCCGCGTCGACCCGGCCCAGCCGCGCCAGCGCCACGATCAGCGTCCAGCGCAGGTCGGTGTCGACCACCAGGCCAGGTGGCAGGTCGTTGCCGTCGAGCCAGCCGGCCAGCCGGTCTGCGCCCGCGTCGGAGAAGACGCCGGCGATGTACGCCCGGGCGAAGGCGAGCTGGTGGTCGCTGCCCGACTCGGCGTCGGCGAGCAGCTCGGCCAGGGTCCGCTCGTACGACGTGCGCAGCTCGGCGCGATTCTCCGGCGCCGCGTAGCTGTTGATCGCAGAGGTGGCCTGCCCGAGCAGCGCGCGGACCGCCGTCAGGTCGGTCTCGGCACGGATGCCCTTCAGCACGATCCCGACGTACTGGCTGGCGGGCATCTCGGCGTCGCGGGTCATGTCCCACGCCGCGCCCCAGGCCAGCGCCCGGGCCAGCGAGTCCTTCAGCTGGTCGATCGAGTCGACCAGCGTCTCGCGGGACCGCTCGTCCAGCCGGATCTTGGCGTAGGTGAGGTCGTCGTCGTTCAGCAGCACCAGATCGGGCTGGGTAGCGCCGACCAGTTCGGCGAGCTCGGTGCGCGGACCGTCGACGTCCACCTCGAACCGCTCGGTCCGGACCAGGCCGTCGTCGGTCCTGCGGTACAGGCCGACCGCGAGCCGGTGCGGCCGCAGCGTCGGGAAGGCCGGCGCCGCGGTCTGCTCGATCGCGAAGTTGGTGAACGCGCCGGCCTCGTCGACGCTGAAGTCGGTCCGCAGGGTGTTCACCCCGGCGGTCCGCAGCCAGCGCTCGGTCCAGTCGTCCAGGTCGCGCCCGGACGCCTTCTCCAGCGGCTTGAGCAGGTCGGTCAGCTCGGTGTTGCCGAACGCGTGGTCGGCGAAGTACTCCTTCAGCGCGCTGATGAAGGTGTCCTCGCCGACGAACGCGACCAGCTGGCGCAGCGTGGACGCGCCCTTGGCGTAGGTGATGCCGTCGAAGTTCACCTCGACCGCGTGGAAGTCGACCATGTCCGCGGCGATCGGGTGCGTCGAGGGCAGCTGGTCCTGCCGGTAGGCCCAGTTCTTCCGCGCGTTGCAGAAGGTGGTCCAGGCGTCGGGGTACTTCGTCGTCGCGACCGCCTGGGCCCAGTGGCTGGCCCACTCGGCGAAGGACTCGTTCAGCCACAGGTCGTCCCACCAGGTCATCGTGACCAGGTCGCCGAACCACATGTGCGCGAGCTCGTGCAGCACGGTGTTCGCCCGCGACTCCAGCTCCGCGTGCGTGGTGCGGCTGCGGAAAAGGTACTCGTCCCGCAGCGTCACGCAGCCCGCGTTCTCCATCGCGCCCATGTTGTACTCCGGCACGAAGGCCTGGTCGTACTTGGCGAACGGGTACGGCGTACCGAAGGCGCGCTCGAACAGCTCGAAGCCCTGCTTGGTCACCTCGAACAGATCCTCGGTGTCCAGCGCGTCCTTCAGCGACGGCCGGCAGAGCAGGGACAGCGGGTAGCTGCCGTTCGGCCCGTCGTAGGAGTCGGTGACCACGTGGTACGGACCGGACACGACGGCGGTGATGTACGTCGAGATCGGCTGCGTCGGCGCGAACTCCCAGCGGGCCAGGTCCTCGCCGTTCTCACCCTTGTACGGCGTGGGCTCGGGGGTCGGGGCGTTCGAGATGACCACCCAGCGGGCGGGCGCGGAGACGGTGAAGGTGAAGGGTGCCTTGAGGTCGGGCTGCTCGAAGGTGGTGAACACGCGGCGCGCGTCCGGCACCTCGAACTGGGTGTAGAGGTAGGTCTCCTTGTCGGCCGGGTCGACCGAGCGGTGCAGCCCTTCGCCGGTGCGCGAGTAGACGCAGTCCGCGACCACCCGGAGCACGTTGCGCTCCTGGAGATCCTCGAGCTGGATCCGGGCGCCGTCGTACACGGTGTCCGGGTCGAGCGAGCGGCCGTTCAGCGTGACCTCGCGGACGGTGGCCGCGATGAGGTCGGCGAAGGTGCTCGCGCCGGGTTCGGCGCTGAAGCCGAGGGTGGTCGTCGACGCGAACGTCGCGGCTCCGCTCGCGGCCGTGGTCAGGTCGAGTTCGATCGCGTAGCTGACGTCACTGATCAGGCCGGCGCGGGTACGCGCTTCGTTGCGCGTCAGGTTGGTTCCAGGCATGTCGGCATCCTATGCACCTGGATGCTTCGATTGCCGAGGGTTTCCCCGCGACTTCCGAAACGGATATGAAAGCGCATCCATCGGCCCGGGGCCGTTGCCGGATCGTGACGCCGCCACGCCCCGGGGTGACCGAGTTGGTTTCACTTTGTACGATCGTGCATATGACCGCTCCCGCAGATTTCTGGTTCGACCCGGCCTGCCCCTGGGCCTGGATGACGTCCCGCTGGATGCTCGAGGTCGAGAAGGTCCGCGACGTCAGCACCACCTGGCACGTGATGAGCCTCGCCGTCCTGAACGACGGCCGAGACGAACTCTCCGACGAATACAAGAGCTTCCTGGTCCACGCCTGGGGCCCGGTCCGGGTGCTGATCGCCGCCGAGCAGGCGCACGGCAACGAGGTGCTGCTGCCGCTGTACACCGCTATGGGTCAGCGCATCCACGTCGAGGGCCGGGGCATCCGCGACGGCGCCGACGAGGTGATCGCCGAGTCGCTCGCCGAGGTCGGCCTGCCCGCCTCGCTGATCGAGGCCGCGACCACCGACCGGTACGACGACGCCCTGAAGAAGTCGCACCATGGGGGCATGGACCAGGTCGGCATGGAGGTCGGTACTCCGGTCATCTCGGTCGAGGGATCCGCGTTCTTCGGTCCGGTGGTCACGCCGGCCCCGAAGGGCGAGGCGGCGGGCAAGCTCTGGGACGGAGTCCGGCTGGTGGCCGGCACCGAGGGCTTCTTCGAGATCAAGCGCACCCGCGACCGCGGCCCGATCTTCGACTGATCCTTCGAGCAGCCTGACAAGGGTTGAACGTTCGACCAGCAGCGGCGAAGGTTACTCACCAAGCACATCGTCGGATGGTGAGTAGGTTCCCGAGTGAAGCTTTTGCGTGGCTGTGTCACGGCCGGCGTCGCGGTGTTCGACCGGCAGGCGAACACGTTCACCGACGTGCTGAACCCGGACCTGCAGTTCCGGTCCGCCTCGGTGGTGAAGCTGCTGATCGCGCTCGACTACCTGTGGGACCGCGGCCCGGAGTACGACATCCCCGCGGCCGACCGGGCCCGGCTGGAAGTCATGCTGCGCAGCAGTGACGACGATGCGGCCAGCTACTACTGGGAGCACCTCGGCGGTGCCGACATCGTCGACCGGATGGTGCCGCGGCTCGGCCTGACCTACACGGCCGGGCCGCCGGCCACCCACCCGGGCTTCTGGGGGTACGTCGCCTTCACGGCGGCCGACACGGTCCGGATCTACCGGTACTTGCTGGACCAGGCGCCGACGCCGGTGCGCGGTTTCGTGATGGGCAACTTGCACCAGGCAACCCGCTTCGGCAGCGACGGGTTCGACCAGTACTTCGGGATCGCGTCGGTGTTCGACCCGGCCTTCAGCATCAAGCAGGGCTGGTCCGGGTTCACCGGCTCGAGCGGGTTCGGCACCGATCGCGCCAAGCCCGTGGCGGCCGGGGTGGACCTCACCCGGGAGGCCCTGCACACCACCGGGACTGTCGGTAGGGGCGACCGGACCATCGTTGCCGTGTTCACCCTGCACCCGGACGGCACGCCGTACGGGAAGGCGTACACCGACCTGACCCGACTCACCCGGACCCTGAACGTGCCAGGCGGCGTGTTGTCTGCCGGTAGCTGGCTGACCACCACGGGTTCCGGAGTACGGGTGCGGAGTGCTCCGAACACCTCGGGCGCCATCCTCGGCGCCCTGCCGGCGGGCGTCGACGTACTGGTCACCTGTCAGAAGAAGGGCCAGCTCATCGAAGCGCCGCCGCGCAGCAGCGAGTGGTGGGCGTACCTGCCGAAGTACGGCGGCTACGTCACCAACGTGTACGTCGGCTCGGGCGGCGCCAAGCTCCCCGGCGTCCCGGACTGCTGAAGTGAGTGGAAGACTTCGGCCCATGCGAGTGCACATCGGCTCTGACCATGCCGGCTTCGAACTGAAGAACCACCTGGTCCAGCACCTCACCGGTGCCGGCCACGACGTCGTCGACCACGGCCCTGCCGTGTACGACGCGGTGGACGACTACCCGCCGTTCTGCCTGCGCACGGCCGAGGCCGTGACCAAGGACGAGGGCAGCCTCGGCATCGTGATCGGGGGGTCGGGCAACGGCGAGCAGATCGCCGCGAACAAGGTGAAGGGGGTCCGGGCCGCGCTGGCCTGGAGCACCGAGATCGCCAAGCTCAGCCGCGAGCACAACAACGCGAACGTGGTGAGCGTCGGCGCGCGGATGCACTCCGAGGAGGAGGCGACCGGGTTCGTGGAGACGTTCCTGGCCACCGGCTACTCGGGCGAGGAGCGGCACAGCCGGCGGATCGAGATGCTCGCGCGCTACGAGGAGACCGGCGAACTGCCGCCCTTGCCGTCGTCCTGATCCTGCTGGTCCTGCTGGTCCTGCTGTTTGCTCTGCTTGTTCTGAGGCTTGCGCTGTTCGGCCGTGCGGGGTCTCGAGACATCCCGGGCCCGCATCGACCGGCCGGTCCCCACGACGGCCGGAGTGGGCCCACCGCTCCGGCCCTTGCCTGATGTCGCACCCATAAGAGGAATCATGCCCGAAGGTCACACCCTGCACAGACTGGCGAACGACGTCTGGGACGCCTTCGGTGGCCGGCCCGTCACCGCCTCGAGCCCGCAGGGCCGGTTTGTCGAGGGTGCCGCGCGGCTGAACGGCCACGTGCTGCGCGGGACCGAGGCCCACGGCAAACACTTCCTCGCGGACTTCGAAGGAGCCGGCTGGCTGCACATCCACCTGGGCCTGATCGGCAAGGTCGACTTCGGCGAGGCGCCGGTCCCCGAACCCGTCGGCCAGGTCCGGCTCCGCCTGCAGAACGCCACGGCGTACGCCGATCTGCGCGGCGCGACGGTGTGCGAGGTACTGACCGAGGACGAGCGGGAGACGTTGATCGGCCGGCTCGGCCCGGACCCGTTGCGTGACGACGCCGATCCGGCCCTGGCCTGGAAGCGGATCCACCGCAGCAAGCAGCCGATCGGGCAGTTGCTGATGGACCAGGAGGTGCTGAGCGGCGTCGGCAACGTGTACCGCGCCGAGGTGCTGTTCCGGGCCAAGCTGCACCCGAAGACGCCCGGCCACCTGGTGAAGAAGCGCGAGTGGCAGGGCGTGTGGGAAGACCTGCTCGACCTGATGAAGTACGGCGTCGAGACCGGCCGGATCGACACCGTCGGTGACGACCACACCCCCGAGGCGATGGGTCGCGACCCGCGTCGGGACGACCACGGTGGCGAGGTCTACGTGTACCGCCGGCAAGGCCAGCACTGCTTCGTCTGCAACTCGGTGATCCGGACCGAGATCCTGGCCGGACGCAACCTCTTCTGGTGCCCGAAGTGCCAGCGCACCGGGCTGACCAGAAGGGGCTGATCGTGTGCCGGCAGGTCTCGAAGGAGATACGATCGCACCGAATCCTGCTCGCCGACCGGACAAGTTGTGACAACTTGATGCGCGGATCGCACCAGACCGTTACATTCATCTCACCATGAGTGGCGGCGCTGGCATCGCTGTAGTGCGACGGATCGGCCGACGGGTCGAGACGGCGCTTCGTCGCGCGCGCCGATCACACCGGCTGGCCTTCGTCGGCCTGCTGGTTTTCACGGTCGGTCTGAGCGTCACCGCGTTGGCGCTGCCGTCCCTCATACCCACTACCGTCTTCGTCATACCTCTGTTGCTCGGCGGATTGTTGCTGAGGTTCCGGCCGCTGCTCGCGCTGACGCTGATCACGCTGATGCTGGGCTCGTACGTCGTGTCCGAACGGGCGGCCGGGCTGCCGAAGACCGGGTTCGTCCTGACCCTGGGGATCGCGGCCTGGATCGTGCTCACCAGTGCCAAGGTCCGCAGCCGGCTGGGAGTGCCGGGCACCCGGGGTGAGTCCATGCTGATCGAGCTGCGGGACACCCTCACCGCGCAGGGCGAACTGCCGGACCTGCCCGCGGAATGGCTCGCCGAGCAGTCGATCCAGTCGGCCGGGGGAGCGAAGTTCTCCGGCGACTTCGTGGTGTCGACGACCCGCGGTGACGAGCTAGAGGTCGCGCTGGTCGATGTCTCAGGCAAAGGAATCGATGCCGGGACCCGGGCGCTGCTGCTGTCCGGTGCCTTCGGCGGCTTGCTCGGGGTGGTGCCGGTCGAGGAGTTCCTGCCGGCCGCGAACCACTACCTGCGCAGGCAGGACTGGGACGACGACTTCGCCACCGTCGTGCACGTCGCGGTCAACCTCACCAGCGGCGACTTCGAAGTACGGACCGCTGGGCATCCGCCGGCGATCCAGTTCGACGCGTGGTCGGGGCGCTGGCAGACCCGCGACGCCGACGGGCCGCTGCTCGGCCTGATGGAAGCGCCCGACTTCCAGGTGAACAAGGGGCAGCTGAAGCTGGGGGACGCGCTCTTCCTCTACAGCGACGGCATGGTCGAGACGCCGCAGCGCGACATCGGCCAGGGCACGGATCGGCTGGCCGGTCACGCCGAACGCCTGGTGGCGAAAGGCTTCAAGGGCGCCGCCGACGAGTTGGTGAAGAAGATCGGCGGCCCGGGCGACGATTCCGCCATCGTCATCATCCACCGCCGGATGCACCCCGCCGACCTCACCCCGGAATGCCCGCCCGACCGAGCCGCCCAGCTCCGCCGCCGCGGCTCAGCCCTCCTCCGGCTCTGACACCGGGCCTCGCGCGGAGTGCGGCCTTAGTCAGCCTGTGGATGGCGTAGCCTGCTCGTCCGTGACGATCGATGGGTTGGGCGAGCCGGATCTGAGTGGCGCGGACCGGACGGCGCCGGAGGTGTCGTTCGAGGAACTGCTGGCGATGACGCCGGACTCGATGCGTGACGTGTTCCCGCCGACGCGCTGGCAGCTCGGCAAGCTATGGGCCCTCGACCTGCGGGTCGAACCGGTCGAGGTCGCCGACCTGCTCTGGATGTTCGACCTGCCGCTGTGGCAGCTGAACGGCGAACGCTTCAAGGTCACCCCGAACCAGGTCGCCGCCACCCCGATGAACTTCCGCCCGCACTACCAGCGGGTGATGGACACTGACCTGGACTTCCCCATCCACCTGGTCGCCTACCGCGGCCGCCTGGTCGTCCTCGACGGCGTCCATCGCCTCCTGAAGGCCCACTTCCTCCGCCGCCGCTGGATCGAAGCCAAAATAGCCACCGCCACCCAACTCCAGGAGTGCACCGCGTAGGGCGCATCTGTTCGCTCTAGACGGTGAACAGTTGAAGCTTGACCCCGATCGAGGACGCAAGGTGAGTCAAGTCGTCAGGATCGCTGGTGACGACGGACGCGTGGTGCTGCACGGCGGTCACCACCACGATGGCGTCGACGACGTCCGCGGTCCCCGCCGCCTTGCACACCACCCCGGCGGCACGACCGGCCCGCTGATCGTCCGACAGGATGTCGCACCCCTTGAGCAGTCGCGAGATCTGGCGTTGGGGTCCGCCCCGCCAGGCCTGGGCCAGCACCACAACCGGTACCAGCGGACGGATGTGGGCTGCGGTCAGTTCGTCGTGGAGTGCGAGCAGGTCCGGATTGCGTCGTTCGGCTGCCAGGAGGGCGCCGGCGTCGTAGACGACGGTGCGCACTAGCCGGCCGTCTGCCAGTTGTCATCGTCCAGCAGACCCGCATCCATCATGAACTGACGGGCACGCTGACGAGACTCATCAGGCAACGGTCCCTGCTCGGCTTCGTACTCGGTGATCAACTCGCGGGCCGCGGCACGGCCTGCGGCGTGAGCTGCGGCTGCCTGCGCCTTCTCGACTGCCGCCTCGGCCAGCCACGCGGAGACAGGCTTGCCCTCCTCGGCGGCGGCCGCCTTGATCGTCTCCTCGACCTCTGGCGGTACGGAGATCGACAACTTCCGCGCTGTCATGCAGTCAGACCATCCGACGGTAGGAATGGATTCCTACCGTTGCACTCGAAGACCTGACCTGTGAGTGGTCAGTCTGTCGCTGCGGCGATGACTCGGGTGAGGGATTTGTGCAGGTTTTCCAGTTCGGTCAGGGACATGCCCAGGCGGTCGATGATGGCTGGGGGGATGGCAAGAGCCTTGGCGCGGAGGGACTGGCCGGCGGGGGTGAGGGTGACGGCGAGGGAGCGTTCGTCGCGGGGGTCTCGCTGGCGGAGCACGTAGCCGCTGGACTCCAGGCGCTTGAGCAAGGGGGAGAGGGTGCCGGGGTCGAGCTGGAGCAGGCCGCTCAGTTGCTTCACCGACAGGGGTGATTCCTCCCACAGCGCGAGCATCACCAGGTACTGCGGATGGGTGAGGCCCATCGGCTCCAGCAGCGGGCGGTACAGCGCGATCACGCTGCGGGACGCCACCGCGAGCGCGAAACAGACCTGACGATCCAGCGCCAGCAGGTCGAGCTCTTCAGAAGTTTCAGACGTTCCGGGCATTTCTCTCCTTCGGTCAGCGTTGACTAGAGTATCAATTGGTGCACAAACTATTGCCACACCAAACGTCTGGAGAGTCTTGATGAGCAACAAGAACGAGGGTCTGAGTCTGCTGTACCGCTTCAGGTGGCGCCTCACCTGGTTGCTGCTGCACGTCGCCGGCCCGGCCAGCCTGCCCGACCACCTGGATCCTCGCAGCCGGATGGAGCGCGAGCGGGCCGCCAAGGTCGCGCGCGCCCAGCGGGCCAAGCGGGAGAAGGAAGCCGGTCGGCTGTAGACCCTCTCTGATGTGCAAGCAAGTACTTGCACATCAGGTGCCCAGCTGACAGACTCCGGGGGCATGGACAGCGTTGAGCGAGAGGTGTACGTCGAGGCGCGGCCGGAGCAGGTCTGGACCGCACTGACGCGGCCGGAGCACTTCGCCACCTGGTACGCGTTCGGTGGTGCCGACATCGACCTCCGTCCCGGCGGGCAGTTGGTGATGCGCTGGGAGGAGCACGGTGAGTACCGCGGTTTCGTGGAGAAGCTGGAGCCCGGCCGCCGGTTCGCCTACAGGTATGCGGTCGACCCGGACGTGGATCCCGCGCCGGGCAACTCCAACCTGGTCGAGTTCACCCTGACGCCCGAGGGCGAGGGGACCCGCCTGCGCGTGGTCGAGAGCGGCTTCGACCGGCTCGACCTTCCCGCGGACGTGCGGGCCAAGCAGGCCGAGGATGCCGCCAACGGCTGGGACGTCGGGCTCGAAGGCCTGGCCGCCGTCGCGCGGAACCTGTGATCACCGGGGAGATCTTGTGACCACGGGCGAGGTCCTGGCCGCCCTGGCAGACCCGACCCGCCGCCGGCTGGTGGAACTCCTCGCCCGGGCGGGCGACCGTACGGCGACCTCCCTGGCGGGCGAACTTCCCGTCACCCGGCAGGCCGTCGTACAGCATCTGGGGGTGCTGAAGGAGGCGGGTGTCGTCGGCAGTCTGAGGAGCGGGCGGGAGGTCCGGTTCGGGTTACGGCCGGACGCGTTGACCGCGACCGCCCGGTGGATGGAGGACGTCGCGGCGCAGTGGGACCAGCGGCTGGCTGTGATCAAGCAGCTCGCCGAGGCGGAAACGCAGATCGTCGACGCGGAAACGCAGGACGACGAGATGATGACGCGTCAACGGTAGACTCGGCGACATGCCTCCCGAAGACGAATATGCCCCCAGTCCGACCGCATGGGTCCGCAACGCGGTGGAGAAGATCGAGGAGACCGGCAGCACCAGCGTGGCCGGTTTCGGCGGAAGGGGTGTCGTGCTGCTGACCATGCGCGGCGCCAAGTCCGGCAAGATCCGCAAGGTGCCGCTGATGCGTGTCGAGCACGACGGCGTGTACGTCGCGGTCGCGTCGCTCGGCGGCGCCCCGAAGAACCCGGTCTGGTACTACAACCTCAAGGCCGACCCCACCGTGCAGTTGCAGGACGGCGAGGAGACCGGCGAGTACGTCGCCCGCGAGATCGAGGGCGAGGAGTACGAGCTGTGGTGGAAGCGGTCCGTGGCTGCCTACCCGGACTACGCCGAGTACCAGAAGAAGACCACCCGGAAAATCCCGCAGTTCGTGCTGGAGCCCGTTCAGTAACCCAGACGTTCAGCAGGTACTCGTTCAGTAACTGCCAGACCATGCTGGAGCCGGCGGCGATCTTCAGGACGCCGTCGGTGATCCAGAGGGCCCGGTAGGGGATCCCGGGCACCAGCAGCCCGAGTCCCGCGTTCATCAGGGGGAAGGTCCGGGCCTTGCCATCAAGGTCCGTCAGAACATCCACCCCGGAAGGGTATGCGGTCACCGGGCTGGCACCCGCCTTGTGAGACGCTGACCGCAGTAGACCGACGCGAGGCGTCGACCGAGTTCTGGGAGTCCTCCTGACCACACACGACGCGGTGCAGGAACCGTTCGTCGGGTCGACGCGACTGCGTCTGGCCGGACTTGCACTGCATGCCTATACCGCGAGCGGAACGGTGCTCGCGCTGCTGATCGTGATCGCCGCCATCGACGGCGACGCCGTCCGGGCGCTCTGGCTCGGCCTGGCCGCGCTGGTGATCGACGGCACGGACGGAATGATCGCCCGCCGGCTCCGGGTCAAGGAGACGATCCCGTGGTTCGACGGGGCGATGCTCGACAACATCGTCGACTACCTGACCTACGCGTTCGCGCCGATCGTGCTGCTGTGGACCGGCGACTACCTGCCGAACGGGTTCCTCGGCGCGGCTCTGGCGGCACTGCCGCTGCTTGCCTCCAGCTACCAGTTCTGCCGGACCGACGCGAAGACCGACGACCACTTCTTCCTGGGCTTCCCGAGCTACTGGAACGTGGTCGCCTTCTATGTCGTGGTGCTCGGCCTCGCCCCGACTGCGACCGGGCTGATCCTGCTGATCTGCTCGATCCTGGTGTTCGTGCCGGTGAAGTACGTCTACCCGTCGCGGACGAAGGCGTTCAGGTCGATGAACCTGGTGACCACCGCGATCTGGCTGGCGGCGTACGCCGTGTTGCTGGCGCAGATGCCGGACCCGAACCCGATCGTGGTCGGAGTCTCGCTCGCCTATCTCGTGTACTACGGCGGGCTCAGCCTCTACCTCACTTTCTGGGTACCACGGCGCAAGGTCGCCTGAGTGGCAGGATTGACCGAGTGACAGGGCTGACTGAGTGATAGGTGGACTGGGCGCCGCACTCGGGGCGGCGGTGCTCTTCGGCATCGCCGCGATCCTGCAGGCGGTCGGCTCACGCAAGGTGCCGACCGGGTCGGAGCTTGACCCGCGGCGGCTCGTCGGGTTCGTGGGCGCGCTGTTGCGGCAGCCCGCGTTCCTCGGCGCCCTGGTGCTCAACCTCGCCGGGTTCGGGCTGCACTTCATCGCACTGCGGCTGCTGCCCCTCTACCTGGCCCAGGCCGGGATCGCCGCAAGCCTCGTCGTCACCGCGCTGCTCGCGACCCGGCTGATGGCGGACCAGCTCAGCGCGATCGAGTGGGCGGCGGTGGTCGGCGTCTGCGTCGGCCTCGGCCTGCTCGCGGTGTCGGCCGGTGACGCGGGGGAGAGCGCCCGCCACCACGGGCTGACGGTCGGCTTGATCATCGGACTCGTCTGCATCGCCGTGCTCGGTGGACTGGCGAGCCGATCGAAGCACGCGAGCGCCACGGCCGTGCTGGGACTGCTCGCCGGACTCGGGTACGCCGGAGTCGCCATCTCGGCCCGCTTGCTCGAGGACGGCTCGTTCGGTGAACTCGTGAGGAGCCCGACGGCGTACACCCTGCCGATCAGCGGAGCACTCGCCTTCGTGCTGTACTCGCTCGCGCTGCAACGCGGTTCGGTGACGCTGGCAACCACCCCGATGATCGCCCTGCAGACGATCACCCCGGCCGCGGTCGGCGTACTGGTCCTCGGCGACGACGTACGCGAAGGTTGGTACGCCGGGGCGGTGGCCGGGTTCGTGGTGACCGCGATCGGCGCGCTGATCCTGGTCCGCTTCGAATCCGTCAAGGACGAGTCCGAACCGGCCGAGGCCAACCACTAGCCGGTCTTAGCGGCTGGGCCACTTCCACGGCGGCTCGTCCAGAGGGCGTTGACCTTCGATGGTGGTGGCGCCGAACTCCTTCACCAGTTCGGCGCTGCGCAGGTCGAGGCCGGTCTCGTCCGAGCCGGCCTGGAGCGCCGCGAGGAACGGGCGCGAGTGGGTCACGATGATGATCTGGGTCTCCTTGGCCGCGGTGACGACGAGATTCGCCAACGCAGGCAGGAGATCCGGGTGCAGACTCGTCTCCGGCTCGTTCAGCACCAGCAGTTCGGGCGGTCGCGGAGTCAGGAGCGCCGCGACCCAGAGCAGATACCGCAGGGTGCCGTCGGACAACTCCGCACCGGAGAGCGGCCGCAGCAGTCCGTGCTGCTGGAACGCGATCTCGAAGCGGCCGGCGTTGTTGCGGATCTCGAGCTTGCTGCCCGGGAAGGCCAGGTCGATCGCCTCGTCCAGCGCGCCGTTCGGGCCGATCTCCCGGATCGTCTGCAGTGCGGCGGCGACATCGGCTCCCTCCGGGCCGAGGATCGTGGTCCGGGTGCCGATCTGGACCTGGCGAGCCGGTGCGTCGGCGTCGGTCCGCAGATGGTCGTAGAACCGCCAGGACCGGATCCGCTCCCGAAGGGTGAGCAACTCCGGCGCCCGCTCCGGGTCGGCGAACTCACTCAGCATGCTGTCGAACGGCTGCAGCACGTGGCCGCCGTCGTGCCATTTCCCGTCGGCCTTGCGGATCCGCACTCCGCCGCCGCCCCGCTCGACGAGCAGCGAGGCCGGCCGCAGGAACGGCCCGGCCCACAGCACCTCCCGCTTGATCTCGGGATCGAGGTTGAAGGCAGAGGGACGCCTGAACTCGCCCAGCGTCGGCTGGGGGAGACCGAAGTCCATCGCGTAGCCGTAGTCGTCGGACGCGAACCCCATCCGCAGACTGAGCGGACCGGTCCGGACGGTCCCCTGGATCGGCTGCTCACCTCGACGGACCGCCTTGGAGATGTTCTCCGGTCCGGCCCACAGGGTCGACGGCAGCCCACCCTCACGCGCCAGGGCCGCCACCGCTCCGTTCCGCGAGGCATCGGCCAGCAGGCGGAGCGCGCGGTACAGGCTGGACTTGCCGGTCCCGTTGGCGCCGGTCACCACGTTCACCCGGCCCAGCGGCATCACCAGCCGCCGGAGGGACCGGTAGTTCTCGATGGCGAGCGTGCTCAACATGCCCGCCAACGTACCCGCGCCCTCCGACAAGCCGCGGCAACTTGCTTCGACGCCAAGCAGCAGCCTCCGTGGCAACCCGGCGCCCGGGTCAGTGGTTCGGGGTGAGGGGTCGCTCACTCGTGGATTCTCGTTGCGGGTAATCGGTTTCCCCTGCACACAATCCACGACTGAGTGCCCGCTCACCGGCGGGGGGTCGCTGGGTGTTGATCAAGTGGAGCGGGTGGGAGCTCGCGGGCTCAGAATGGGCTATGACTGATGCTCCGATTCGCCTTGGAATCGTCGGCCTGGGTGCGATGGGCCGCCGGATGCTCGCGGAGGCCGTGACCCATCCCGACTTCGCGCTCACCCACGCCGTCGACCTGAACCCGGCAGCTGTCGCCGCGGCCTGGGAGACGGTGGAGTCCGGGGTGAGCTTCAGTACGAAGGTGGAGGACGTGATCGGCGCAGATTCGGTCGACGCCGTCTATGTCGCAACTCCACCGGCCACGCACGCGGCGCTCGTAGTACCGGCTTTCGAGGCGGGGCAGGCGGTCTTCTGCGAGAAGCCGCTGGCCGTGTCGGCCGCCGATGGCGAGGCGATGGTGGCTGCGGCGCAAGCCTCCGGCCGAGCGACTGCCGTCAACTTCGCCCTGTCGAACCAGCCGGCCACGCAGTACCTCGAACAGGCGATCGCCGACGGGCGAGCGGGCGACGTACTGGCGGTCGAGATCCGGTTCGCCTTCGCCGAGTGGCCGCGCAAGTTCCAAGCCGAGGCCACCTGGCTCGCGGGCCGTGAGCAGGGCGGCTTCCTCCGCGAGGTCTTCTCCCACTTCGCCTATCTCACCGACCGCCTACTGGGCCCCCTCGACCCGATCCACGTCGCAGTGGACCATCACGACCCCACCTCATCCGAGACAACGGCGTGCGGCCTACTGCGAGCAGGCAAGATCCCAGTGCACCTGACAGGCATCGCGGGCGCCGCCGGGCCCACAACGTACGAGTGGACCCTGCGTGGCTCCAAGCAGTCCTACCGCCTCACCAACTGGACCGCCCTATCCGTTGCCCACGGCAACTCCTGGGCCTCCCTCGACCTCCCCGCCCCCGCCTCGGAGTCCACCCGCCTAGCCCTCTTCGCCCAAGCCATCCACGGCAGCCCCACCCCCGACCTGGCCACCTTCCCCACCGCCCACCGGATCCAACACGTAGTCGAGTCCTTCCACCAAGGTGTCCGGTCAACTGCCTACGGCAGCGAAGGGTCGTCCGACTCGATCTGACGGAGTTGGGCCGCGATCGCCTGGGACTCGGCCGGCACGGTGTCGTCCGGGTGATGGATCCACCAGCCCGGCCCCCAGCGCAGTACCTTCCCGAACAGTGTCAGGTGCAGTCCCGACTCGAAGGTGTCGGCAGGCAAGCGGAACTCCCTGACCAAGGGGTCGTCGTCCCGTGCCGTTTCGTAGGTGCCTTCGCCCGGGACGTAGCTGCTCTGGTAATCCGTCCAGCAATCTACGAACGCCCAGCCGCTGGAGTCGCCGGGCACATAACAGAGCACCCGTCTGTCCACGACCAGACTCGGCTCGCCGAACTCCGCAACGATCTCGCTCCGTCGTACGTCGGTGGTTCCGAAGCGCTCGCGAACCGCGGAGGTGAACATCAGCCAGTCCGTCTCGTCAAGCGTTCGGTCGACGGCCAGATAGCCCAGCCGATGGAAATGCTCGGCAAAGACGGAGGCAACTTCGGCCGTGCAGTTGCGGTCGCGTCCGAACATCTCCAGGAACGGTCCTTGTACCCCGCGACTGCCGTATCGGTCCATCGAATCGCGCCAGTAGCCGTCATGCCGCTCGTCGAGGAAGCACAGGTCGTCCAGTAGTCGCCGGCAGAGGTCTTGGACGTGGGCGCCGTTGATCCCGTACATGCCGGTCCGAGCCATGATCAATGGCAGTTCGGCCAGCCACTTGTCCTTCAGTTCCTCAGCAGTGCGCATGCCGAGAGCCTAGAGCCGGATGCTGCAACAGAAACCGCCCCGAGCCGGGAGGCTCGGGGCGGTTTCGTGGTACTGCGGGGTTAGGCGAGGGAGTCTTCCCAGGCCTGGTGGAGGCCGGCGTAGTTGCCGCCGGTGGTGATGAGGTCGGCGGGGGTGCCGTCCTCGATGATGCGGCCGTGTTCGAGCACGATCACCCGGTCCGCGGTCTCCACGGTGGAGAGGCGGTGGGCGATCACGATCGCGGTCCGGTCGTCCAGGATGGTCCGCAGCGCGCGCTGGATCAGCCGCTCGCTGGGGATGTCGAGGCTGGAGGTTGCCTCGTCCAGGATCAGCACCGCCGGGTCCGCCAGGAAGGCCCGGGCGAACGCGACCAGTTGCCGCTGGCCCGCGGACAGCCGGCTGCCCCGCTTCGCGACCGGGGTCTCGTAGCCGTCCGGCAGCGCCATGATGAAGTCGTGCGCGCCGATCACCTTGGCCGCTTCGACGATCTCGTCCATGGTCGCGTCCGGCTTGCCGAACCGGATGTTGTCGGCCACGGTCCCGGTGAACAGGAAGTTCTCCTGCGTCACCATCACCACCCGCTCGCGCAGGTCGTCCTCGGTCAGCTTCCGCAGGTCGATCCCGTCCAGCATCACGTGCCCGCCGGTCGGGTCGTAGAACCTCGCCACCAGTTTGGCGATCGTGGTCTTGCCCGCGCCGGTGGTCCCGACCAGGGCAAGCGTCTGCCCGGCCGGTACGTCGAGCTCGAGCCCGGGCAGCACGGCCACCCCGTCGACGTACGAGAACTGCACGTTGCGCAGTTGCAGGTGACCCCGTGCCTTGGTCGGCTGGGCCGGCTGCACCGGCTCGGCGACGTCGGGCTTCTCGTTGAGCACGCCGGACAGCTTCTCCAGCGCGGCGCTCGCGGACAGGAAGGTGTTGTAGAACTGCGAGATGTCCTGCAGCGGCTCGAAGAACTGCCGCAGGTACAGCAGGAACGCGGTCAGCACGCCGACCGTGACGTGCCCGTGGTAGGCCTGCCAGCCGCCGTAGGCCAGGATGGCGACGATGGTGATGTTGCCGACGCCCTTGATCGACGGCATGAAGATCGCGTTGATCCGGAACGACTCGAGGTTGGCCTCGCGGTACTTGTCGTTGACGCCCCAGAAGATCTCCTCGTTGCGCGGTTCCCGGCGGAACGCCTGGACGGCGCGAATACCGGTCATCGACTCGACGAAGTGCACGATCACCAGTACTACGGCCTCACGCGTGCGCCGGTAGACGATCGCCGACCGGCGGCGGAACCACGCGGTCAGCAGGAACAGCGCCGGGAACGACAACAGGGCGAGCAGGCCGAGCTTGACGTCCAGCGTGAGCAGCAGGACGGACGTTCCGATCAGGGTGAGCAGCGCTGTCACCAGGCCGTCGAACCCGGTCTCCAGCATCTCGTCGATGACGTCGACGTCCGACGTCAGCCGGGAGATCACCCGGCCCGAGGTGTACTTGTCGTGGAACGACGGGCTGAGCCGCTGGAAGTGGTCGAACACCCGCCGGCGCAGGCCGAGCAGGATCGTCTGACCGAGCCGGCCGGACCGCATCAGGAAGAGCCACCGGGCCGCGGCCTGGATCAGGGCCGAGGCGAACACCGCCGCGACCACCGTGAGCAGTGTCTTACTGCCCTCGCCGGCCAGGATCGGCGGGATGCCCTTGTCGATGCCGAGGTGGACCAGGTACGGCACCGCGAGCCGCGCCGCGTTCTCCACCACGACGATCACGACGAGCAGCCAGATCAGCTTGTGGTACGGCCGCAGGAGTTCGCCGAGCAACTTGCGCGACTGCTCCTTGAGCCGCACGGTCGTTGCCCTCGACAACTCGTCGTTGCCCTCCTCGGCGTACCCGCGCCAGGAGTCCTGCTGGGCGGCAGGCTGGTCGGTCGAGGACTGCGGAGGTGTCTGCTGGGTCGTCGTCATGCGTGCACCTCCTCCTCTTCCGCCGCGAGCAAGGTCCGGTACGCCGGAACGGTGGCGAGCAGTTCCGCGTGAGTGCCGACGTGGGTGATCGTGCCGTTCTCCAGCAGCGCCACCTGGTCGGCCAGCATCACCGTGGACGCGCGGTGTGCCACCACGATGCCGGTGGTCGCCGCGAGCACGTTCCGCAGCGCCTCCTCCACCAGGGCCTCGGTGTGTACGTCGAGCGCCGACAGCGTGTCGTCGAGCACCAGTACGGCGGGCCTGGCGAGCACCGCACGCGCGAGCGCGAGTCGTTGCCGTTGGCCACCGGACAGGGACATGCCCTGCTCACCGACCCGGGTGTCCAGACCCCAGGGCAGGTCGTTCGCGAAGGTCGCCTGGGCGATCTCCAGGGCCTGCTGCACGTCCGCCTCGGACGCGTCCGGCCGGCCCAGCGTGATGTTCTCCCGGGCACTCATCGAGAACAGCGTCGGGTCGTCGAAGGCCGAGGCCACCGCGGTCCGCAGCGATTTCAGGGTGAGATCCCGGACGTCGTGCCCGTCGATCGTGATCCGCCCGCCGGTCACGTCGTACAGCCGGGGGACCAGGGAGGTGAGCGTGGTCTTGCCGGAGCCGGTGGCGCCGACCAGCGCCAGCGTCGTACCGGGCGGCAGGTCCAGGTTGATGTCACGCAGTACGTCGGCCGAGTCCGGGCTGAACCGGAAGCTGACGTGCTCGAACCGCAGGTGCCCCCGCGGGTTCACCAGCTCGTCCGGGCCGTCGGTGATGGTGGACTCGGTGTCCAGGATCTCGCTGATCCGGTCCGCCGACGTCATCGCCTCCTGCGCCATCGCGAGGATGGTGCCGAGCGACTCCACCGGCCAGATCAGCGACAGCATCAAGGTGATGAACGCGACCAGGGTGCCGAGCGTGATGGCCTCCCGGCCGACCGCGAGCGCGCCGAGCAGCAGCACGATCACCAGGGTCAGGTTCGGGATCACCTCCAGGAAGGTCCAGAACCGCGACGCCAGCCGGACCTTGTCCACCGACGTGTCGTAGAGCTTCACCGCGCCGCCGTTGAACTGCTGCTTCACGTGCTCGCGGCGGCCGAAGGCCTTGATCACCCGGAAGCCGACCGCCGACTCCTCGATCCGGGTGGCCAGGTCGCCCTGCTGGTCCTGCACCCGCCGGGAGATCGCCAGGTACTTCTTCTCGAACTTCAGCGACACCACGATGATCGGTGCCGCGGCCACCAGGACCACGATGCCGAGCGGCCAGTACAGCCGGAGCAGCAGGATGGTGACGACCACCAGCTGCAAAACGTTGATCACCAGGAACAGCAGGCCGAAGCCCATGAACCGGCGGATGGTGGACAGGTCGGCGGTGACCCGGGACAGCAACTGACCGCTCTGCCAGCGGCTGTGGAACTCCATCGGCAGCGCTTGCAGCCGGATGTAGAGGTCGTTACGGAGAGCGGCCTCGAGGTCGCTGACGGCCCGGGACTGCGCCCAGCGGCGGGCCCAGACCAGCAGCACCTCGCTGATGCTGAGGCCGAGGGCCAGCAGGGCCAGCGGGAGGAGCAGGTCGATCTCGTGGCGGGTGACCGGTCCATCGATGATGGCCCGGGTGACCAGGGGAACGGTGAGGCCGACGGCGACGCCCAGCATGGCGGTGGAGAACATGATCGCCAGGCGCCACTTGTGGGGGCGGAGATAGGGGCGGAGCCGCCAGAGATTCTGGCTCCGCCTGGGGGTACGGCGGCTAGAAGGGGCTGCGATCGACGGCGCTTGGACAGGTTGCTCTGAGGGCATCTGGAGGGGCGCACTTCCCAACATGCTCGGCACGGGAGGGGGACGCGACCGGAAAACGGCGCACTTTCCAGTATCGCTCAGTAGGTAAGCGCTTGTCCTGCGATTTCCATTCCCGGGTGATGAATTACCGCTTTGTGCAATGGGTGAGCCCCGCCACCGCGCGGTGACAGGGCTCACACTGATCACGAATCGTGATAGATCTCAGCACCTCGAGTGCGCTGCTCCATCGATCGCGGCGGCCGCTAGGGATTCTGGCGGAGGAACGCGACCCCGTCGATGACCGCCGGGGCGGTCGAGGTGGAGACGATCTTGATCGCCCCGGTGCGGAACGGCGTGATCGGCAGGTAGGTCACCTTGCGCTGGGTGCTGGTGGCTGTGAGTGACACCGTGGCGAGCTTGATGTTCGCGTGGTAGACGTCCACCTTGCCCTGGCCCGGGCCGTTGATCGTGACCAGCAGGACCCGCACGCCGGCCTCGGCGGTCTTGGTCAGGTAGGCGCCGCTCTTGAGCAGGGTCGAGGTGGTCCCCTGGAAGGCCGTCGTGCTGGTCCCCCTGGTCACGGTGCCGCCCGACGACGAGATCAGGGCCCGGTCGTCCTGCGGAGCCACCGTGCACAGTTGCGGCGACCAGGCCGAGAGGTTCCCGAGGACGTCCCGGGCGCGGACCATGAAGCACTCGTCCATGCCCAGCCGCGGAGCCCAGGTGATCGACGTGATCTGGGTGTTCTGCCAGGTTGCCGGGTACATCCACTTCCCGAACGCGGCACCCGCGGCGGCGGTCTTGTAGACGACGTCGTACGTCGAGACCGAGGTCTCGTCCGTGTACGCCCAGCGGACCGTGGTCGGGCTGGTCAGGGTGATCCGGTCGCCGATCCGCAGGGTGACGGCCGTCGGCGCGATGCCGTCGACCTCGGTGCAGTACGAGCTGCTCCAGGCGCTCAGGTTCCCGGCGTAGTCGCGGGCGCGGACCTGCCAGCAGGTATCGGTGCCCGCCGCGGCGCTCATGCTGGCCGCTGTGGCCTTCAGCCCCTGCCAGCCGGCCACCTGGTTCCAGGCGCCGTACGGCGAGGTCCGGTTCGGGCGCTGCTGGATCCTCAGGTCGTACGAGAGGATGCCGCTGGCCGGTGCGTTCGGGTCCTGCGGGTCTGTGTAAGCCCAGTCGAACGAGATGCTCGTGTTGTCCCGCAGGCGGTCGCCCGCCGAGGCGCTCGTCAGGGTCGGCGCGGTCGTGTCCGGCCGCTGCTGCGGGTCGGGCGCCAGCCAGCTGAGCGTGGCGATCCGCGGTCGGGCGTCGGCATCGGCGTAGATGATCTTGGGACCGCTCGCGCCGTCCGCGCGGAAGCTGGCCGGCTGCAGGCGACCGAGGATCGGGCCGTAGCGACGCTGGCCCAGCGACTGGTCGTTGAGGTCGGTGACGAGCAGTTCCTTCGTCGGCAGGCCGCTCGAGTCCTCGCTCGCGTAGGACTGCACCACGAACCCGTTGCCGAGCTGGGCGTCGGCGCCGACGGTCAGGATGCGTGGAGCTTCTGGACCCTTCACGTCGACGACCTGGTTGCCGCCGTTGCAGCCGGACAGCAGAGCCCAGCGGCCGTTGACCCGATCCGCACCGACCGCACAACCACTGGCAACGGTGACGGTCTTGGTGGTGTCGAGGACGAGGTCCTTGCCGGCCAGTACGCCGGGCTCGGTCACCTTCCAGACGGTGTTGTCCGCCAGCGCGAACGGGGGAGCGTAGTCCGCGATCTTGGTTTTGGTGTCGACGTTGTAGATCTCGGCGGTGGCTGCGCCGGCCACGTGGTGTGAGACCAGCTTGCCGCCCTTGCCGAGGACGACCTCGTCGGTCGCCGGGAAGGTCAGGTCCCCGGCGGAACCACGCACACGCGCGGTGGTCCCCTGGTAGCTGACCAGCGTGGTCCCTTCCAGTTGCAGCGGCTTGGTCGCGTTACTGGTGTTCAGCGCGCTCCAGGTGCTGCCGTCGGTGGTCGTCTCGTAGAGGCCGTGGTCCGGCTGGCTGTCCGAGGTGACCACGCGCGCGCCGGACAGGCCGACGTTGCTGACCTGCGCCGCGAACGCCGGAGTCGCCTTCACGGTCTGCAGCACGCCGTCGGCGCCGACACTGGCCACCTTGCTCTGCGCCGAGACGAGCAACCGGCCGTTGCCGAGGTCGGCCGCGTCATGCACGCCGGTCAGGAAGGACTGGGTCACCGTTCCGTCGTTGACCGCGACCTTCGCCATCACCTTGGACGTGGGCACCAGCACCGCTACGTCGTCGCCGACGGTCAGGAGGGGCTGGCCGAACGGAACCTCGACGCTGCCGGTCGTCGCGCTCGTCCGCTGCTTCCAGCCGAGCGTCTTGGAGTCTGCGGTGGCGGCGGTCTGCCAGATCACCCTGTTCGGGGTCAGTTGCGCCCAGGCGGGATTGGCGACCAGGGTCGCGGCCGAGGTCGCAGTACCGGTGGCCAGGTCGACGACGTACAGGTGGCCGGCGACGCCGATCAGGAGCGCGGTGTCCGTGCTGTCGAGGATCGTGGGGTCGCCGAAGGTCGCGCCGGTGACGGGCTTCTCGGTGTTGTTCACGGCGCGCAAGGCGAACGAGCCGCCGTCAGCCGCGCGGGACAGCAGGATGCCGCCGGGGTACGCGCCCTGGTACGTCGCCCCCGCCGGTACGTCGACGTCGGTGCTCGCGTCGGTGGCGATGTCCCGGAAGCTCACCTTCACCGCGCTCGGGGTGACGACGTACTTGCCGAGCAGGGTGGGCGCCTTGTCGGGCTCGTCGCGGAGTCGCGGGTCGGTGCGGACGAGCGCGCCGTTCGTGGTGCTGAGGATCTCCCACGGCTCGGGCGACTGGTCGTCCGCCTGCCCGTATGACGTCACGTAGTACGAGCTCGTCGCCTGCCTGATCTGTACCGCGGGGTCGGCGACCAGGCGGTTCCCCAGTGCGGTGCCCTGCCCGAGGTGGGCCGGCGGTTCGGCAGCCATCACCCGACTCGCGACGAGTGGCACCAGGATCAGCGCGCAGGCACCAGCCAGCGCCTTGGTACGGAACATCATGCGTGACTCTCCCCCGGGGACGCCGCACCCTCGGCGTGTCCCCTTGACCGCGGAACAATAACCGTTGCGGCCGGTCATCGGACAGCGCCGGTCGATATCCAGGTGACAGGCGAGCGGCCGCTGCGGGACCCTCAGGGGGATTCGATTTCCCGTTGGAAAGGACCCGATGCAGGCTGCCATCACGGTGACACCGGCCCAGTTGCCCGAGGTGTTGCTGCACGTCGCCGTGGTCCGCCCGGTCTTCCTCTGGGGAGCGCCCGGGATCGGCAAGAGCAGTCTGGTCCGCTCGTTCGCGGAGTCGCTCGGGCTGGAGTGCGTCACGCTGCTCGGCACCCAGCTCGCACCCGAGGACCTGATCGGCGTACCGCAGATCGTGGACGGGCGGAGCCGGTTCGCGCCGCCGCTGAGCATCGCGCGGGACGAGCCGTACTGTCTGTTCCTGGACGAGCTGAACGCGTCCACGGCCGAGGTCCAGAAGGCGTTCTACTCGCTGATCCTGGATCGCCGGATCGGGGAGTACGAGCTGCCGCTGGGGTCGGTCGTGATCGGCGCGGGCAACCGGGCGACGGACAACGCGCTGGCCCGGCCGATGGCCTCGGCGTTGGTGAACCGGCTGGTGCACCTTCATCTGCGGGCCTCCGCGGACGACTGGCTGCGTTGGGCCGGTGGCGCCGGGATCCACCCGTGGGTGCTCGACTATCTGCGGAACCGGCCGGATCACCTGTGGACCGCGCCGCCGAAGACGGAGGAGCCGTTCTCGACGCCGCGAAGCTGGCACATGTTGTCGGACGCGTTGCACTCGTACGGCGCCGCGATCGACGACGAGATGCTGCGGGTGCTTGCCTTCGGCACCTTGACGGCGACGCACGCCTCGACCTTCCGGGCGTTCGTGAAGACGGTCCGGAACTCCTTCGGGTTCGAGGCGGTGCTGAAGGGTGAGGCCGGCTGGCCGGCGGCGCCTGAGGACCGCGACCTGCTGTACTTCCTGGCCGAGACGTTCCGGGCCAGGCTGGTGAAGGAACTGGCGGCGGACAAGGCCTCGGCGAGTCCGGCGGCCAAGCAGCTGGCCCATCGGGGCAAGGCGTTGCTGGTGGAGCTGGCGGAGATCTCGCTCGAGGTGGCGCAGATCGTGATCGCGTCGGACGAGGACGGCCGGCCGGTGCTGCCGGCCTGGTTCCTGGTCGAGGTGACGCGGGACCTGCCGCGCCTCGTGGCTGCTCGGGCCTGATGAGCGCGCCGATGCGTGGTCCGTGGCGCCGCGGTCTTCGGAGTTGCCGTGGGTCGGTGCCTGGTTCGGTGTGCGGTGGTTAGCAGGAAGGCGCGGCGGGATCCGGCGCTGGAAGCGATCCATTCGGCCTGGAAGGTGATCTCGGCGCATCCGCTGTTCGCACCGATGGCGAGTGAGTGGCGGCTGCCGCAGCGCCTGGACCAGTTCCCCCGCGACGGCTGGGCGACCGTCGACTCGAACGGTCAGGTCCGTGTGCACCCGACCCGGCGGGCGACCGTCGAGGAGTGGACCTGGGTCTTCGCGCACCTGCTGATCCACCTCGGCCTCGGGCACGCAGGATCCGATCGACTCGCGCCGGACGCCGCTGCCGCCGCGGCCTGCGATGTCGCCGTGAACCGGTTCCTCGGGTCGCTCAAGATCGGCCGCCCGGTCGTCGAGCTGCCCCCGTCGTACCCCGGCACCGAGGAGGATGCCCTCGCGCGGCACTGGCGTCGCGTCGGCGTACCGGCCGAGTACTGCGATCTCGGGGTGGCGGGTGCTGCACGGGCAGACGTGCTGATCTCGGCGTACACAGGCTGGGGTGATCCACCGAAGTGGCAGGAGCGGTTCGCGGCCGGGTTGTCGGCGGCGGCGACCGCGGCGGTGGATGTGGCCGGCGGCGCGCGGACGTCCTTGTCGGACTCGCGGAGCCGCGTCGACCTGTGGGACTCCGCGCTCGGCTGGTTCGTCTCGTCCTATCCGTTGCTGGGGGCAATGGCCGCCTGCACGAAGGTGGTAGCCGACGTCGAGGTCGCGCGTGGCTGGGACATCCACGTGGCGGCCGTGAACGCCGCCGCGGGGGAGATCTATGTCAACCCGCTGACGTCGCTGACGCAGAACGAGTGGCGCTTCGTGATGGCCCACGAGATGCTGCACGCCGCCCTGCGGCACGGTGAGCGGGTGGGCGGCCGGGATCCCTACCTGTGGAACGTGGCGGCCGATCTGGTCATCAACGGGTGGCTACTGGAGATGGGCGTCGGCGTGATGCCGGACGGCGCACTGCACGATCCGGCGCTCAAGGGGTTGTCCGCTGAGGCCGTGTACGACCGGATCACCACTGACCTGCGCCGCTACCGGAAGCTGGCGACACTGCGCGGTGTGGGACTCGGCGACGTGCTGGGACAGCCACTGCCGCATCCAGGCGAGTCCCGCCGGGCCACTGGGCTGGACGACATCTACCGGCGCGCACTGACGACCGGGCTGGCCTACCACGATCCCTCGCGTGGCTTGCTCCCTGCTGGGCTGGTGGAGGAGATCCGGGCGCTGGATCACCCGCCACTGGCCTGGGACGCGCAGTTGGCCCGGTGGTTCGAGGAACACGTGCCTTCGGTGACGCGCTTGCGAACGTATGCGCGCGCCTCGCGTCGTCAGGCCAGTACGCCGGACATCCCGCGGCCG
The DNA here is from genome assembly GCF_004345365.1 of Kribbella sp. VKM Ac-2568. GTDB lineage: Bacteria > Actinomycetota > Actinomycetes > Propionibacteriales > Kribbellaceae > Kribbella > Kribbella orskensis. The sequence continues at coordinate 297,539 of NZ_SLVF01000009.1, read as the reverse complement.
GGGTGGATCCGCCCGGTGTCGCAGGAGTTGCTCCCGACGTACGGGGTGGTGCTGGACACCTCGGGCTCGATGGACCGGGTACTGCTGGGGAAGGCGCTCGGCGCGATCGCGTCGTACTCGCAGGCGCGGGACGTTCCGGCGGCGCGGGTGGTCTACTGCGATGCCGCCGCCTACGACGCGGGGTACATCCCGGTCGAGGACATCGGCGGGCGCGTGCAGGTGCGTGGGCGGGGCGGGACCGTGCTGCAGCCGGGGGTGGATCTCCTGGAGCAGGCCGAGGACTTCCCGGCGAACGGACCGATCCTGCTCATCACCGACGGGTACTGCGACGTGGTGCGGGTGCGGCGCGACCATGCCTGGCTGATCCCGGCCTCCGCGACGTTGCCCTTCACTCCTCGTGGGCCTGTGTTTCGCGTGCAGTGAACAGGCTTCGCTGGTGGTGAACAGGCGTAGTACTGGGCGTTGCCGGCTGACAGGTGCAGGTCTGCGGGTGCTCTTCGCTCATCCGGTGCTGCGGCCGCTCACCATCTCGGCGACCATCGGCGCGGTCGCCGGTGCCATGCAGGGACCGCTGGTCGTCCTGTACCTGGTCCGAGAGCTCCACTGGTCGCCCGCGCTGGTCGGCGTGGCAATCACAGTCGCGGGCGCCGCTTCAGTCCTCGGCGCGGCGGTCGCCCCGGCGTACAGCAACCGCCTCGGCTTGGGCCGCGCCTACTTCTCCGGCCAAATCCTGGCCTCGCTCGGCGGCGTCCTCCTTGCTTTGGCCGCAACCCCGCTGGTCTTCCTGGCCCAACTCTTCAGCGGCCTGAGCATGCCGCTCTACGGCGTCCCCCAACAAACCCTCCGCCAGTCGCTGGTCCCCGAGTCCCTCCTAGGCCAAACCACAGCCACTTGGCGAACCCTCGTCATAGGAGGCCAAACCCTCGGCGCCCTCACCTCCGGCCTACTCGCCGGCGTGTTGGGTCTCCGCCTGACCCTGACCCTCAGCACAACCGGCATGCTCCTCGGCACCCTGCCCGTGGCCCTCTCACCGCTCCGCCAGCTCTCGTCTACACCGGCTGCTTCCGCATCCGAGTACAAACCGTCTCGAACCGCGTGACCGATCCGTCCGGGGTTCTCCTGGTTCCTTCACCTGGTGCCCCAACGCGTGTCCGCGGCTGGATTCTTATGCTTGCGGGATGGAGCTGGAGTTCAGCGGTGAGATGTGGTTCTGGAAAGGTCCTGCGCCGTGGCACTTCGTCACCGTCCCCGACGACCATTGCGGCGACCTGGAAGCGACGTCCACCGCCGTCTCCTACGGCTGGGGCATGATCCCCGTCACCGCCCAGATCGGCGAGACCAACTGGAAGACGGCCCTCTGGCCCAAGGACGGCGCCTACATCGTCCCGATCAAGTCCTGGGTCCGAAAAGCCGAAGACCTGGAACTCGGCGACCTCGTCACCGTCAACCTGGAAGTCGACCTCTGACCTCGGCCACGGGGCACGCAGTACGGAACATCTGACGTATAGGTGATCAGGGGCGGCGGCCGAAGGCGTCTAGCAGGCGGCTCTGGGGTGACGCGTTGTCTGAGAGGCTGGCGCTTGCGCCGGGACCGAAGGCGCCCATCGTGCGCATCTCGTCGAGATTCGGTTCGACCAGAGCCCACAGGGCCTCCACCATAGCCGCATCCAGGGACCGGTCGAGGCCACCGCCAACCGTCAGGTCCCACGCGTGAACGACCAGCTCTCCGAGCCGGAACCGGACGAAGGTATCCAGAGAGATATCGCCGCTCGGGTGGTGCAGCACCCGGTTCTCGTCGGCGCCCGCGAACGCCGTCGTCTGGTTTTCGCAGGACGCCACCACGGCGCCCAGCGGGTCGTCGCCCAACTGATCCGCGTCAAGCCCAGCAGTCGCCTCCGCCGCCGACGCCCCCGCCAGAAGCCGTACCGCGAAGACGTTGCCGGCCACCACATGCCCGACAACCTCGCGAACCGTGATGTCACAGGGAGTGCCGTTGTCCCACGCGTCCGCCGGCAGTGACGCAACCACTCGCTCGAACTCACCAGCCGCCGCCCGAATAATCTCCACGGCCCGGGAGGCTACGCCGCCACCCGCCACCCGCCACCCGCGAGCCCGAGGCCGTCATGGTGTAAACAGAGGACCGAGGCAGAGGGGTTCCCTCTGGCCTGGGTCTCCGCTGAGCGGCGTCTTCGCCGAGGTCCAGCGACAGCGAGTGAGCTGGCAGTAGTGCAGCGAAGCTGTCGGTGATTGGCCGAGTCGGCCGGGTGCCCCTCGGCCTGGGAGGCGGCGACGTACCCAAGCTTCGGCTCCGGGCGGATCGTGGGCATGCTGTCACTCTGGGCGAAGTGACGCGTCGCGGCGCTGCTGGGGTTGGGCGAGCAGCGGTCAGCGTGCGACTGTCGACATCGGCGTGGAACGGGCCTCAGCCCAGCGCCCGGACATCGGCATGAACGCCGCAAATCCGGACTTTTCCTGGCGACTCGTGCGCGGGGTCTCGTCCGCGCAGAGTCAAGGGGCGAGAAACCAGTCGGCGGTTACGGGTTCGGCCTCATCGTGGAACGACGGTGAACGCATCGAGCGTGCGCATGCACTACGCAACCGGGCGGTCGCGCGTCGTGGGAGACTCTTGCCGATCAGATGTCGCCGGTCAGAATCCTCCGGCTCCCCACTCGGACGACTTGCCCTCACCCTCGATCCTCACATTCTTTGCGACCGCTCGAGGGTTGTTGTCCGTCAGCGGCGCCCGACGGTGCTTTATGTCGTAGACGATGGCCCAGATCGCTAGGAGTCCGATGGGCACGATGACTAGCAGCAAGACGAACATGGCGCACCTCCTGCGCTTAGAGTCTTCGACGCTACTCCTCCTGCATGGCAAGGGATAGCGCGCCTACTACCGTTCAGTCGAGCGCTCATCGGCCTGACAGGACGTTTGCGCAGCAGGCTTGTGGACCTGCAGTGGAAGGGCGGTTGTTGGCGGGGCCCGTCGACTCTCGGCGAGACCCCGAATGTCCGGGCGCAGTGCGCTCCGAAACCGTCTCGCGGCCGGGCAGTCACGACCGGCGTACCGAAAGTCCTCGGAGGAAATCGGGGAGGTGGTGTCGGAGCGGGATCGCTGTGTTCGTAGCAGGAGTGAGCGGCTGCCCACGAGGGCGCGCCACCGTATTCAAGGAGAGCATGATGACTGCTACTTACACCTTCGACGTCTTTTCCAGCCTCGACGGCTTCGGCTCTTACAACAGCAGTGGCGACTGGGGCGGTTACTGGGGCAAGCAAGGCCCCGAGCTGGACGACCGTCGCCTCGCCGTGTACGGCGCGGAGCAGCGGATGGTCCTCGGGGCCAACACCTTTCGGCAATTCGTGCAGTTGCTGGGCTCGAGCACCGAGGAGTCCGAGGTGGGTGACCCAGTGAACACCCGGATGAGGAACCTGCCGACAACGGTGGTGTCGACGACACTGCAGGGACCCCTCGACTGGCCGGACGCGACCCTCGTGAGCGGCGACGCCGTTGAGGTCGTCGCCCGGCTGAAGGAGGAGTCCGAGGTGCCGTTGCGCTCGCACGGCAGCCTGTCGATGAACCGGGCGCTGATGGCCGCCGGTCTGGTCGATCGTGTCCAGGTGACGATCTTTCCTGTGATCACCGGTCAGACCGGAGTGGACCCGATCTTCCAGGGTGCGGCCGACTTCGACCTCGAGTTGATCGAGAGCCGGACGCTCGACGGCAACATCCAAGAGCTCACCTACCGGCCCACCCTGCACGCGGATGCCGGAAGATCCTGACCCGGTGTCGGAGTGGGCTGCCGCCGTTCGTGGAGAAGGTGGAGAGTGGCCGCTGGAGCCACGCCGCAAAAGGAGGTGACATGACCGAGTACCTCATCGCATTCAACGACGAGTGGGTGCCCGACCTCACGGACGAGGATCTACGCGCTGCGGCTAAGGCTGCCGGCGCGCTGAGGGCAGGCAGAGATGAAGGCTGCCGGGGTCCTCATCTTCACCGGCGGTCTGGATGACGCTGCCCCCGTGTTCAGTGTCGATGCGTCGAGCGGCCCCCCGCTGTTCACAGACGGTTGGTCGCCGAGCGTTTACCTCGTTTCAGTGAACCTTGATACGAACCCGCACGTAGTCCCCAGTACGGGGCGGGAAGGTCCCGCTTCGACACAAGGGAGGTTCAGCATGCCGCTGAACAGAGTCACATCGAGGATCGGAGCCTTGCTCGTCACCGCTGGCCTGTTCGTTGCCCTCACGGCCGGCACCGCGCTCGCGCAGGGGAGCCCGAACGGCGCTTCGACTCAAAGGCCCGTCTTCTACGAGGGGCAGCAAGTCACCGTCAACATGTTCGAGGTGGCCGCGTCTGACCCGCTGCTCGCGCACAACAAGGGCGTCAACACGATCTACGCCTCGAACGACCTCGACGAAGAGCAGGACTTCCTTTCGGTGATCGATGCAATCCAGGGTGAGGGGTTCAACCCCCTGTGGCACCAGGTCCTCATCGTCTTCAACGCGGGAGTCACTCCCCACCAGTTCACGTCTGAGGACGAGGTCCTGGCGGCTGCGGCTGGGGCCAATCCTGAAATCACGCTCGTCTCGACGGACGAGGTCTACCGATGTTCGATTGTTGGATCGAAGTAGGAGGATGATGGAGACAGCCCGCCCTCAAGAGGCGGGTTGTCTCCATCTCCTTTGGCTGCTGCGCGGCGAGGGCGTAACCCGAGCGGACCGGCCGTTGCAAGGCCCAGCATGGTACGCCTCGCGGGAACGGTTCGGCGCGCTCGCGATCCGGCACTAACCGAGTGAACCAACGCACGCTCATGCCGAGATCAGTGCGCACCCTGCGTCGATCCACCGGCCACCGCTGACTAGCGTGGGGATGTCAAGGAGGAGCCGGATGCTCGTCATGGCTGCTTTCTTGCTGGTCGTCTTTGGGGCATCGGGGCACTCCCGGCAGGGTTCACCTTCCATGACCTGCGCCACACCGGTAACCACCTGGCCTCGGTGAGTGGCGCGTCCACGCGGGAGCTGATGCAGCGCATGGGGCACTCCACGATGCGTGCGGCGCTCATCTACCACCACGCCACGGACGAGCGGGCTCGGGAGATCGCCGACCAGCTGAACGGGGTAGTTGAACGACAGACCAAGGCTGCTGATGGGGGCACGCCTGGCGATGAGGACGGGCGGCCGGAGTGCTGGTCCCGAGCACTTAGGGCACGTGGAGGGCACGCCGCCGGAAACCGATCTCGGCATGACGAAGGCCCCCAGCCGCAGAATCCCTGTGGCTGAGGGCCTTTCGTGTGCCGAGCGGGTGACGAGAATCGAACTCGCGTAGCCAGTTTGGAAGATCGGACGAAGGCATGCTCACCGCGCGGCCCTGACCGCCAACCGGTGCCCTCCAAGTGGCCCCGGTTGACCTCGGCTGGCCCCTCCTAATCGCCCGTTAATCGCCCAGCCGACAGCACGGCAGATCGCCGTGACGTTCGCTGTCTTGCGGCAGCGCCTCCAGCCTCTATTGACAAACTCGGGCAGGCACGAAGCCCGACTTCTTCGGGGCGGCCCCGGAGCACCTGGACGCCGGGTCCCCGGTTTCGGCGCGTGGTGTCGGCTTGAGTCGCTGGACGACTACCTGGTGCGTCAGCGAGACCCGACCCTCCCCGTTGCCAGCCGTCGTGGCCTCAGCTCGATCGTGCCGGCACGTCGAATGACCGCAGGAGCTGGTCGTTCTCCTGGTGATGGCCGGGGTGCCTTCCGGGGGCGGGGCGGGTTCGGACGGCAGTCCGCATGGGCCGCCCCGCCCCCGGAGGGCGGGGCCCCGGCTGGCGCGCCGGAGGCGCGCCCTTGATCCATAAGAGGTCAACTCGGCAGCGGGGACGTCAGTACGCCTGTCCTGTCACGGCTCATGCTTGACAGTCCAGTGCCAGCTGATGGTTGTCATCGGCATGACCGCGCGGACTGCGGCATGTCCGGATGTCCGCAGGGCACGCGATCAAGGGGCGGCACCGTGCGAGACTCTAGGCGTGTCCAGCCCTGCGGGACCGTTCCCGGCGTCTGGGCCGCCCCGCATGCGGCGGGTGGAGGATGCGATCCGGCCGGCACTGGGAGCGGTCGTGATGGCCTCCGGCGTCGTCTCCATCGATCTCTACCCTGACCATCGGGCGGTCCTCTCTGCCCTCACGCTCTGGTTCGCTGTGGGCGTCTGGTTGCTGCTGGCGGTGGTGGTGCTGGGCGTGCGGCTCGCCATCGAGCGTGATCGGTTCGCGCGCGAGGCTAGGTTCCGTGCCCTTCCGTTCTGGAGCCGTCCGGGCGGTGGTCGAGTGGCTCGGTGGTCGGGGTGGCTCGGTCCGTTGGTCGGCGCGTAGAGTCGCCACGGGGCCGGGCGGATTCTTGGGTGGGTGGTGGACATGGGTGATGGTGAGAATGTCGGCCCCGGGGACCAAGAGCCGACCGAGGCTGCGGGGCCTGCGGCGGACGGGCCGTCGGGTGGTCGTCGGATCCTCCATCTTCTCGGCGCGGTGCTGGTCGGGGTGGTGCTACCTGCGGTCGTGGTCGGCGTGTTGGTGGGCGAGTTGGGTGTCTCGGCGTTGTTCACCGGCGTGGTGTGGGGCGCTATCGGTGCGAAGCTCGGCGGGACACGCAGGATGCTCTACGTGACGCCGCTGGTCGGGATCGTTGCCGGGCTGGGCGCATACACCGCATACGACTGGTGGTGGGTGGCGCTGCTGGCGGCAACGGGCGCAATCGCTGGTGCCGGGTACCGGTTCGGCTGGTTCGCCCCGCTGCTGATGGCTCCCTTCGCGGCCACCTTCGTCACGCCGGTCTCGACCGCCACATCCGCGGTCACCTTCGGCGCAATCGTCGCGGTGGGCACCGGGTACGGCATCGTGATCGTGCGTCGTTTCGGTGCTCCGGCGGTGGTCGATGGCGCCCGGTACTCGCTGCCAGTCACCGCCGTCATCGCGCTCGCTTTCGGCGCGGTGATGGGTGCCGCCGCAGCCGTTGGCGTGGCGCTGTCGTGGACCGAGCCGTACTGGGTGCCAGAACCGGTCCTCGTCCTGGTCATGTACGTGTTGATGGGACACCGTGAGCGGATTCAAGACAAGGCGCTCGGCACCGCGGTCGGCGCGGCCGCCGCGGTGGTCGTGGCGATCATCGCCCCGCCCCCGTGGGCCATGACCGCGCTCGCCATCGTCGCAGTCTTGCTCGCGGTGCTGCAGCGGGCGACGTACTGGCGGATGTACGGCCTGTACACGTTCGCGCTCGTTTTGTTCCTGGCCGCTCCAGGGGACGTCGCGCACGAAGCCGAGGAACGCGGGGTCCAGATTCTCGCCGGTGTCGCCCTGCTGATCATCGGCCTGGCCGCCCTCCATCTCATCGCGGACAGGCTGGCCAGGCGATACCCACAACCAGAACTGGCAAGCAACGCGCCGGGTGCCTGATCGCTGACCCTGGCCGGTCGCCACGCGGCGGGACCTTCAGATGAGAACCGGCGCCCGCAACAAGGCACACGCAAATCCCCATGACCGCGCGGATCGCGGCCATGTCCGGACGTTGGTAAGTTCTTGCGGGTGGAAGACAGCCGGCAGATCTTCGCCTTCTCAGGGATGCTCAGAACCGAGCGGGATACGCGTACCAACTTCAGCTCTTGGGCCGCTTGAACCGACTCGTCCCCGGCGAGCACTCGCCTGGCTGCACCCTCGAAGCGCTCAGTGGGCATGCGGCATTCTGACATCGGGGTCGCCGTCAGCATCCGCACATCGGCACGTGACTGAGCTCGGATCGCGGCGTGTGCGGAAACTCTTTGTCACCACGACATCGGCCGCCTCGTGGTCCACCAAGGACACTGGTGGACAGTGATTCCCGAGCAAAGGAGGCGGCATGCCCGACCCTGCGGAGGTCCAGACGCCGATGCCGGCTCACCGGCGTCGCGTGTTACTTATCGCTGTTGTCCGTGGCCTGAGCATCGTGACCGTCCTCGTGGTGGCCTACTTCACTCTGCCACTCGACGAGCTGGCGAAGGTACCGTTCGGCGTGATTGTCGCCGGCGGTGTCGTCATTGTTGCCGCCGTGACCATGCTCCAGGTGCGCTCGATCATCCGGGCAGCCCAACCGGCGGCCAAGGCGATTGAGGCCCTGGCCGTGACCGTACCGCTGTTCCTGCTGCTGTTCGCCTCGACGTACTACATGATGTCGCAGGCCAACCCGGGGAACTTCAACCTGACCGGGCTCACCCGCGGCGACAGTCTCTACTTCACGGTCACGGTCTTTACGACGGTGGGCTTTGGCGACATCTTGGCCACCAGCCACAGCGCCCGCACGATCGTAACGGCCCAAATGATCCTCGACCTGGTCCTGATCGGTGCCGTGATCAGGGCGCTTGTTCAGGCGGCCAAGGTCGCCCCCAAGCGTTCGGGGACCCCAACCGCAGACGCCTGACATCAGCATTCCCGGAATCAGCGAGTTCCGCGCAACGCGATACGGCCTGAACCCAGGCACCGGGCACGAACGTAACACTCATCGGCACGGTCGCGCTCTGTCGGTGGCTCTGTGCGGGTGTTGGATGCGCTTTCGCTGACGTCTGGTGACCGGGTTCTGTTTCGGGCAGTCTGGGCAGCGTGATGGGTCGGCTCGCGAAGGCGTTCGCCCTCAACCGCGAAGCGCTCGACGTGTTCGGCCTCTTCGAGGTTCTCGCTGGGCCGGCGGTGCCGGTCGTGGTGCTGATCGTGCTCGACGAGGACAAGTACCTGCTCAGCGTCACGTTCGGGGCGTGAACTACGCGTTGTACTGCGCCGCAGTTGGCGGATCACAGGTAAGCGAGCTGTCTATCAATTCGCTCCATGAACTTCGTAACGCACCCGGCGTGCGAGTCGATCAATCGCGCTCTGAAGGTCGTCGTGGAGTTTGCCGAGTGACATTCGAATATGCAGGCTTGCGGCCTCTTCATCGACCCCCCGCACGAGATCGAATCTGTGATGAAACAGGCCGTGGTCGTCAACGTCAATCGGGACCCTCAACATATGCGAGACGTTGAACCGATGGATGAGCTGGAAAGAGGCCTTAGCAAGCTCGCGTACCTGAGGCGAGGAGTCGATCTCAAGTCGAGCGTTGAACTGGTCGATCTTGTCATTGCTGATGATGTCGGGCATCGGAGCAGTGTGGTCATACACCGCCGACTGCTGAACACGCAGCGCGGCCTGGAGCATGGTGAGGAGGTCGAGATACGTCTCACGTCGAGCTGTGCGGCTTGCGCTGTTGCGGTTCGACCACCAAGTGACAAGCAAGGTGGCCAGTGCACCGATGGCAGCGCCAGCGACGATCTGCAGCATCAGATGACCGCTTCGCTCGGCACCGGCCAAAGGGTGCGCTGAAGGTTCTCGAATCGTCCTCGTCGCGTTGGCAGGGCTTGCGGCTGCTGGGCAAGCGCGTCGGAATCCGTCTGCTCGCGCCAATCGGTCGCAGGACGCTGGAAAAGGGCGCCAGACGGATAGTCCAGATCGAGTGTCCGGACATGCTTGAATCCGCGTTCCTCGTAGTAGCGATGCAGGCCGACGTTGTCGGTCCACACGTCGATGCGGACCCAGTGGTTTCCGAGCTGTCCGGCGCGCCTGCATGCCCAGTCGATGATGTCGTCTCCGAGACCGGCGTACTTGCGGCGGACGATCAGCCGATGCAGATACATCGCCGGTTCGGCCTGCTCGCTCGGTACCCAGAGCTGAGGGTCGGAGAACGAATCGAGCGCGACAGTAGCTGCCGTCTCGCCGTCATCTGTCCGGATCATCCAAGTCTCGCCGGCGCGGATGCTGGAGAGGATGCGCTCGGCCTAGGCCTCGGGATTGGGCCATGCGACAGCCCACTGTTCGATCCCCTTCTTGGCCAGCCAGTCGCTCGCCTCCTGGCGCATCGCGAGGATGACGGGCAGGTCGCCTATGGTCGCCTGCTCGACGATCACGACGCCGCGCCGTTCGTGGTGGGCGTGTAGGCCTGGAGGTCGCCGAGCTCGTAGACCACGCGGTTCTTGTCGCCCGGGAAGATCGTCAGGGTGAGCCGAAGCGGCCGAACCTCACTGTAGGTCGTGCGCACGTACACCATGACCGGCGTGCCTGTACCTAGCCCGAGCTTCCGCGCCTCGTCGGGCTGTGGCATCCGGGTGGTTAGCTCGTCTACGTAGCCGATCTCCGCGTGTCCCTTGGCGGCCATGGCGCGGATGACTCCACCCGGTACGTCGTGTGGGGTGATGAGGCCGCACTCCTGCGCAATGTCCATGGGGTAGTAGCTGTCTTGCAGGCTGAACGGCTGCCCATCGACGTAGCGGCTGATCGCACGCGATACGAGCGAATCGCCTTCCTCGACCCTGAGACGGGCTGCGAGCTGGACACTGGCTGGCTTGATCCGCATCTCAAAGTCGCGGTACTCGCCCGTGCGCCCTTGGTCCTTCATCTCGGCGTAGAAGGCGTCCGTCTGGTCGCTGGCAGCACGGTCCCGACTCTCGGCCCATGCCGCGTGATAGGTGAGCATTATCTGCTCGCGCACGACGGTGCCCCTGCCCTGAACGCTGCTGATCATGCCTTCGTTCTGAAGCAAGCCGAGCGCGAGGCGGACGGTGTTCCGCGATACGTCGTACTGCTCGCGCAGCTCCTGCTCGGTCGGGAGGCGGTCGCCGGCCTTGATCGGACGAGACGCCGGCCGATGAGGTGACACGCCGGGTCCGCTCGACCCGCCGCCGTCAAGACGCGCCGGACCTGCCGCGCGTACCGATGGACAAGCGCACTCTGGGCAAGACGTTCCACGCGCCGAACGGCAAGACCTACCGGCCGTCGATGTTCCTCACTGTCACCTGCGATTCTTACGGCCCGACTCACCGGCTGCCCTACCGGGTTCCTGGCAGGGGTTTGGTTCCGTGCGGCTGCGGAGTCCACCACAGCGCCGACTCGCCGGTGCTGTCGACTCCGCTCGACCCCAAGACCTATGACTACCGGCGGGCCGCGCTCGACGCGTTGCACTTCGCGAAAGGTGTGGACCGGTTCATTCAGAACCTGCGTCGCTGCGCCGGGTACAAGGCCCAGTACTTCGCCGTGGTCGAGCCACAGAAACGACTCGCGCCGCATCTTCATGCGGCTGTGCGTGGCACCATCCCGCGCGAGGTTGTCCGCAAGGTCCTCGAAGCTACCTATCACCAGGTCTGGTGGCCCTCCCACGAAACGGTCTTGTACGGCCTTCACGCGGGCCGAGAGCTGCCAGTGTGGGACGAGCCGTCCGGACGGTTCCTCGACCCGGCTACGGGCGTTCTCCTGCCCACCTGGGACGAAGCACTAGACGACCTGGCCGCCGACGATGCCGCTGAGCCTGCGCACGTGGTCCGGTTCGGTGCGCAGCTCGACTACAAGGGCATCGTGGCCGACGACGACACCGGCAATCGGTCCAAGGTCGGCAAGGCCATCGGCTACCTGACCAAGTACCTCGGCAAAGCGATCGCGGAGACCTACGGCGACGACCCGGACGAACTCCACCCGGCCCAGCTCGACCACATGATCCGCCTCCACGACCAGGTCAAGGTCCTACCGTGCTCGCCCACCTGCGCGAACTGGCTCCTCTACGGCGTCACCCCGAAGGATGCCGACGGCAACGTCACGCCGGGCGCGTGTGACGCCAAAGCGCACGACCGCCAGCACCTCGGCGTCGGTGGCCGGCGCGTGCTCGTCTCTCGCCAATGGACCGGTAAGACCCTGACCGATCACCGCGCCGACCGCGCCGAAGTCATCCGCCAGACCCTGGCCGCTGCCGGCGTCCAGATGGAAGACCAGAACGCACTGTCTGTCACCCAGAACACCAGCGACGACGAACAACCGCGGTTCGTGTGGACCCCGGTCAGACCTGGTGACGAAGACGTACCAACGCACAAAGAAGTCATGGCCTACGCCATCACCAAACGCATCCGATGGCGCACCGAATACGAGCAAGCCAAACAACGTGCGCGCGACGGAACATCGCCACCCGGAGACACCCATTCGGCAACTGACCAAGCGACTGCGACGAGTGCGGCATGAGTGAGAGGACATCACCAAAATGGAACGGCTGTTGACGGTCGATGAGGCGGCACCGTACCTCGGGGCGACATCGGCACGCCTTGCTCGACGTCTGATCGCACAGCGTCGCATCCGGTTCGTCAGGGTGGGGCGCAACGTCCGGGGTTCCTGAGTCGGCCATCAGGGAGTACGTCGAGGCGAACACGGTCGAGCCGATTGATTGCAGGGGCGGCATAGTGGGGAACAAGCCTGGTCACCGCCAGTTCGGGAACGTGCGGAGGCGGGAGTCCGGCCGGTGGCAGGCAAGCTACCTCGGCCCGGACGGCATCCGGCGTTTCGCTCCCAGCACCTTTCCGGACGAGACCTCGGCAGGGCGATGGCTGACCCTGCGAGAGGCGGACCTGATCCGGGGGGAATGGAACGACCCGGACCTCGGCCGCATTTCGTTCGGCAACTTCGGCGCGAGCTGGGTGGACGAGCACGAGCTGAGTCCGCGCACGCGGGAGCTGTACAAGGCGCTGCTCCGGCTGCATATCGACCCGTTCCTCGGGAAGAAGGAGTTGGCCAAGATCGGGCCGGAGACCGTGCGCAAGTGGCGGAAGGACTTGCAGGATGCTGATCGGTCAGCCGACACCGTGGCCAAGGCGTACCGGCTGGTTCGCGCCATCATGACCACCGCCGTGGACGATGAGCGGATCAAGCGGAACCCGTGCCGGATCAAGGGAGCTGACACCGCTGCCCGGGCTGAGCGGCCGGTCGCCTCGGTCAAGCAGGTGTACGCCCTGGCTGAGGCCATCGGGCCCCGGTTTCGGGTGTTCGTCCTGGCCGCCGCGCTCACCGGACTTCGGTGGGGCGAGCTGATCGCGCTTCGGCGAGTGGACATCGACCTGGACGACGCGACCATCAGCGTTCACCGGAGTTTCGCGGAGCTGAGCGGTGGACGGCTGGTGGCAAAGCGGCCCAAGTCGGCTGCCGGCATCCGCACCGTCCCGATCCCGGCCGTGCTGGTCGAGGAATTGCGGGTTCACCTGGTGAAGTACGTCGAGCCGCACGCTGAGAGTCTTGTCTTCACCGGCGAGCGCGGGGGGACGCCGAAGCGGGGGAGCTGGCGCTCAACCGTGAAGTGGACGGCCAAGGTCAAAGAGGCCGGCCTGCCCGCCGGGTTCCACTTCCACGATCTGCGTCATACCGGTAATCACCTGGCGTCGAGGAGTGGCGCATCCACGAGGGAGCTGATGCACCGGATGGGGCATGGGTCGATGCGTGCCGCGCTGATATACCAGCATCACACCGACGCGCGGGCGCGGGAGATCGCCGCTGCGCTGAACGAGGTGGTCGCCCGGGAGAACAAGCCGGGCGACGACGAGGGAGGGACCGGGCTTCCGGCGCTGGCGCGCTAATCGCCCGCTAATCGCCCAAGGCCCGATTGGGCTAGACAGCCGGAAGGCCCAGTTCGGAGGTTTTGTGCCTCTGACCTGGGCCTTCGTCGTGTGGAGCGGGTGACGAGAATCGAACTCGCGTAGCCAGTTTGGAAGACTGGGGCTCTACCATTGAGCTACACCCGCGTGCGGTCGCGGTCGGCGAGCGCTCGGACATGATTCCACATCCTGCGGTCCGGACCCAATTCCGGGGTCGGGGAGGGTGGTGGAGCGAGCACTGGTCCGCGTCCACTAGACTCGTGCGGTCACTGCGGGGCGTAGCGTAGTGGCTAGCGCGCCTGCTTTGGGAGCAGGAGACCGCAGGTTCGAGTCCTGTCGCCCCGACAAACCCCAGCAGCACCGTGCAGCGTGGCCTGTCCGGCCCCGGCTGTGAACGTCATCTACCAAGGAGAACCGCCACCGTGAAGAGCACCGTCGAGTCCGTGAGCCCGACCAAGGTCCGGCTCATCGTCGAGGTGCCGTTCGAGGAGCTCAAGCCGAGCCTCGACGCGGCGTACCAGAGCATCGCCCAGCAGATCGTCGTCCCGGGCTTCCGCAAGGGCAAGGTTCCCCCGCAGGTGATCGACCAGCGGGTCGGTCGTGGGCCGGTTCTCGAAGAGGCCATCAACGACGCGCTGCCGAAGCTGTACTCGCAGGCCGTCCAGGACAACCAGGTCAAGGCGATCGGCAGGCCCGAGGTCGACGTGACCGAGTTCAACGACAAGGAGAGCCTGCAGTTCTCCGCCGAGGTCGAGGTCCGTCCCGAGATCACCCTGCCGGACCTGGACGGGATCGAGGCCGGTGTCGACGACATCGCGATCGGCGACGACGAGGTGACCGAGCAGATCGAGGCGCTGCGGCAGCGGTTCGGCTCGCTGAACCCGGTCGAGCGCGCGGTGCAGGACAAGGACTTCATCACGATCGACCTGTCGGCCACCAAGGACGGCGAGAAGATCGAGGAGGCGCAGGCGACCGGCCTGTCGTACCAGGTCGGCAGCGGTCAGCTGCTCGACGGCCTGGACGAGGCCGTCATCGGCCTGTCCGCGGACGAGTCGGCCACCTTCACCACCCAGCTGGTCGGCGGCGAGCTCAAGGGCGAGGACGTCCAGGTCGAGGTCAAGGTGACCGCGGTCAAGGAGCAGGAGCTGCCCGAGTTCGACGACGACTTCGCGCAGACCGCCTCGGAGTTCGACACCGCCGAGGAGCTGACCGCCGACGTACGCGGCCGGCTGGAGCGCGGCAAGCGCCTCGAGCAGGCCGGCGACGCCCGTGACGCGGTGCTCGAGAAGATCCTCACGATGGTCGACGTGCCGGTTCCCGAGGGCCTGCTGACCGACGAGCTGGCGGCCCGCCGGGAGAACCTCGAGCAGCAGCTCGGCTACTCCGGGATGACCTTCGCGCAGTTCCTCGAGGGTGAGGAGCAGACCGAGGAAGAGTTCGACGAGGACCTGAAGAAGCGCTCCGAGGACGCGATCAAGGCCCAGTTCGTGCTCGACATGGTCGCCGAGCAGCAGGAGCTGAGCGTCAACGACCAGGAGTTGACCGAGCACATCGTCCGGCACGCGCAGCGTTCCAGCGTCAGCCCGGACCAGTTCGCCCAGCACGCGGTCGAGAACAACCTGGTGCCGAGCCTGGTCTCCGAGGTCGTCCGCGGCAAGGCGCTCGCGCACCTGGTCGAGAACGCCAAGGTCACCGACGCCTCCGGCAACGAGGTCGAGCTGAAGACCCTGCAGCCGGACGGCACGTACGCCGACCCGGAGGCGGAGCAGGCCGACACGGACGAGGCCGCGGCCCCGGCGGAAGAGCCCGCGAAGGCCTGACCAAGCCCTGCACAGAGCACTACCTACGGCCCGGATCCTGCTGGATCCGGGCCGTAGTTCGTTGGTGAAAGCGATCTGAAAGCGACCGTCCCTACCTTTGCGGCTGTTCTTCCCAACCGCGAGAGGGGTCGGTTGATGAAGCCGAAGGTGACGGATCTCCAGGAGCCGCGCGTACGGCGCGTGGCCCCGCAGTACCGGCGGTCCGCAAGCGGAAGAAACTGCACGACTTCGGGTCGGCTGTCGTGTGTGCGTGGTGAGGTCGGGCGTATTCGCTCTGAGCAGACACAGTGCGCCGTGAGCGAACACTTGCCGACCACCCTTAGGTCTGTCGCCACGGACCAGTAATGTCGGCTTCGTGAACGAGACATTTGCAGCCAGCCCCACCGCCGCGGGCGGCAACGGATCCGGCGGACTCGACGACCACATCTACCAGCGCCTGCTGAGCAACCGGATCATCTTCCTGGGGTCCGAGGTTCGCGACGACAACGCGAACGCGATCTGCGCTCAGATGCTGCTCCTCAACGCCGAGGACCCCAACAAGGACATCTGGTTGTACATCAACTCGCCGGGTGGCTCGGTGGACTCGGGCATGGCGATCTACGACACCATGCAGTACATCTCCAACGACGTTGCCACGGTCGGTATGGGCCTGGCCGCATCGATGGGGCAGTTCCTGCTCTGCGCCGGCGCGAAGAACAAGCGGTTCGCCCTGCCGCACGCGCGGATCATGATGCACCAGCCGTCCGGCGGTATGGGTGGAACCGCCTCCGACATCAAGATCCAGGCCGAGCAGTCGCTGCACATCAAGGCGCAGCTGTTCCGCCTGATCGCGGAGCACACCAGTCAGCCGCTGGAGCAGGTCGAGAACGACGCCGACCGCGACCGCTGGTTCACCGCGGAGCAGGCGAAGGACTACGGCTTCATCGACCACGTCGTGGCCAGCGCAGCCCAGCTGAGCAGCGGCAGCCCCAACTCCTGATCTCCCACTCCGTAGTAAGGAAACTCGCATGAACTACTTCATCCCGCAGTGGGAGGAGCGCACGTCGTACGGCATGCGCCGGATCGACCCCTACACCAAGCTGTTCGAGGACCGGATCATCTTCCTCGGCACCCCGATCACCGACGAGATCGCCAACGCCGTGATGGCGCAACTGCTCTGCCTGCAGGCGATGGACTCCGACCGGGACATCAGCATCTACATCAACTCGCCCGGTGGTTCGTTCACGGCGCTGACCGCGATCTACGACACGATCCGCTACATCAAGCCGGACGTGCAGACGGTCTGCCTCGGCCAGGCCGCCTCGGCCGCCGCGGTGCTGCTGGCCGCCGGTACTCCGGGCAAGCGGCTCGCGCTGCCGAACAGCCGGATCATCATTCACCAGCCGGCCACCGAGGGCACCTACGGCCAGTCCAGTGACATCGAGATCCAGGCGAACGAGATCCTTCGGCTCCGTGCGCTGCTGGAGACGATGATCGCCGAGGCCAGCGGCAAGCCGCTCGAAGAGGTCTCCCGCGACATCGAGCGGGACAAGTTCCTGACCGCCGAGCAGGCCATCGAGTACGGCCTGATCGACGACATCCTGCAGAGTCTCAAGGCCCCGGTCCCGGCCGGCGTCTGACCGGCCCATCCCCGGTTCGACGGTGCTGTCAAGGGGGACGGGCGTTCGCCACCGGCGTAGTCACAACGCGTCGGTGAGCGCAGCGTTTCGGCCCTCGGCGCGGTACCGTCGAAACCGGGATCCGGGCCCTGTTCGGGTTCGACAGCCCGGTTCGACTGCTCAGAGAAGGGATCTGTCCCGGTGGCACGCATAGGTGACGGCGGCGACCTGCTGAAATGCTCGTTCTGCGGGAAGAGTCAGAAGCAGGTCAAGAAGCTCATCGCCGGTCCCGGCGTCTACATCTGCGACGAATGCATCGATCTCTGCAACGAGATCATCGAGGAAGAGCTGAACGAGGGCTCCGAGGTCGGTCTGACGGAGCTGCCCAAGCCACGTGAGATCTACGACTTCCTCAATGCCTACGTCGTCGGACAGGACGTGGCGAAGAAGGCACTCGCGGTGGCGGTCTACAACCACTACAAGCGGGTCCGCGACGGTCAGGGCGCCTCGAGCGCCGGTCGGCACGCCAAGGACGAGGCAGTCGAGCTGGCGAAGTCCAACATCCTGCTGATCGGCCCGACGGGCTGCGGCAAGACGTACCTCGCCCAGACCCTGGCGCGGATGCTGAACGTGCCGTTCGCGATCGCGGACGCCACCGCGCTGACCGAGGCGGGGTACGTCGGCGAGGATGTCGAGAACATCCTGCTGAAGCTGATCCAGGCCGCTGACTACGACGTCAAGAAGGCCGAGACCGGCATCATCTACATCGACGAGGTCGACAAGATCGCCCGCAAGAGCGAGAACCCGTCGATCACCCGCGACGTCTCCGGCGAGGGCGTGCAGCAGGCCCTGCTGAAGATCCTGGAAGGGACCACGGCCAGCGTCCCGCCGCAGGGCGGCCGCAAGCACCCGCACCAGGAGTTCATCCAGATCGACACCACCAACGTGCTGTTCATCGTCGGCGGCGCGTTCGCCGGCCTGGACCACATGGTGGAGCAGCGGGTCGGCAAGAAGACGCTCGGCTTCAACGCCAAGCGCGAGCCGGAGAAGCCCCGCGAGGTCGGCGGCTACTCCGACGTGATGCCGGAGGACCTGCTGAAGTTCGGCCTGATCCCCGAGTTCATCGGCCGGCTTCCGGTCATCACCACCGTGTCCCCGCTGGACCGGGACGCGCTGATGAAGATCCTGTCCGAGCCGAAGAACGCGCTGGTCAAGCAGTACCGGCGGCTCTTCGAGATCGACAACGTCGAGCTGGAGTTCAGCGACGACGCGGTCGAGGCGATCGCGGACCAGGCGCTGCTGCGCGGCACCGGCGCCCGCGGCCTGCGCGCCATCATGGAGGAGGTGCTCCTCAACGTGATGTACGAGGTGCCCAGCCGTGAGGACGTGGCCAAGGTCGTCGTCACCGGTGAGGTCGTGCTGGAGAACGTGAATCCGACCCTGATCCCGCGGGACCAGATCGAGCGGAAGCGGGAGCGGCGCGAGAAGACCGCCTGACCGCTTGGTGTTTCGAAAGGGGCCGGTGTCCGCTGACAAGCGGGTGCCGGCCTCCTTCTCGTGGTGGATGTGGGGACCGAGGGACCGCCCGCCTAGCGTTGATGACGATCCACCGTCGCCGAGTTGGCGACTGCTGCTGGGAAGACGCGGCCGGGTGTACGGCGACTGTTGCCGCTGGCAAGTTGCCGCAGGGGGTTGCTGGAGTGGAACAACCGCGAGGATGACTACGCCTCGATCGGCAGACAGGGCGACGTGTCGGCCGGACCAGAGGGCGTTCGATCCGTTGCCCACGGCAATGTCCGGTGGTTCGGTCGTGCGGCCTGACGTGCCGGCTGGTGTGCAGCGGTGGGGTGGGCTCGGGGTTTGAGGGCTTGAGGCTTGAGGTCTTGAGTCGCAAGAACCGCCGGAGTCTGTTGGGCTCCGGCGGTTCTCGTTGTGTGTCGCGACTTCTGGTGGGTTACTTCATGGCGGTGAAGGCTTCGTCGGCGACGGGGCCGACGTCGTTCACGCCGGCGTCGGCGTTGGCTGCCTGGGCGATCACCGTCAGGGTGTTGGAACCGCGGTAGCACTGGGTCGGCAGGTTGTCGGTCGACTCGACGCAGGTGGACTTCCCGACGACCTTGACCTGGTCAGGTGTCGCCCCGGAATCCTTGACCGTCTTGTCGATGTCGACCCTTCCGCGCATCGCGATCACGACGAACAGCCGCTTGCCGTCGAGGTTCCCGTACGCCTCGACCGTTGCCTGCTTCCCGTCGTTGATCCGGCTCAACGCCTCCTTGGTCTGGTCGAGCTGCAACTGCCCACGGATCTCCGGATCCGTGATCCGATCCAGCCCGGCCAGCTTCGCCGGCGGCTCGATCCCGCGCGCCGCGTTCAACCGATTCATCGGCCCGATCCCCGCGAAATACCCAAACCCGGCAATAACCACCAGAGCCACCAAAATGGCCCCGACAGTCACCCAGGGATTCCGCCGCCACTGAATCTTCCGAACCCGCCCCCAGACCCGCTTCCCCCAACCACCCTTCCCACCAGCCCGCTTATGCCCCTTCCCGACAACCGATGCCTCCTCAACCACAGCCCCACCCTTACCACCGGCTCCACCCCCACCACCGGCCCCAGAGCCACCGCTAGCCGCAGCTCCGCGACCAGAGCCACCGCCAGCAGTTGCGCCGCCGGCCGCAGACGGACCACCGAGCCCAGAACCACCGCCTGCAGTCGAGCCAGCGGTGTGCGAACCAGCGCTCTGCGCAGCAATCGGCTGGGTGTCATCAGCCGCAATGTCCCGCCCGACCACTCCACCGCCACCGGCAGGACCAGCACCAGCACCAGCCTTCGCGGGCCTGCCAGCACCCCCGCCTCCAACAGCTGCACCTCCAGCAGCCGAGCGGCCCGCGCTGCCTCCAGCAGCCGAGCCGCCGGCGCCGGCTCCGGCGCTCCCAGCCACAGCAGAACCACCCGCCACGCCTGCCGCTCCACCGGAGCCACGCACACCAGCTCCCGGCATACCAGCTGCGCCAGCTCCCGGCGTACCAGCTGCGCCAGCTCCCGGCGTACCAGCTGCGCCAGCACCCGGCGTACCAACTGCGCCAGCGCCAGGCCTACTGGTGGCGCCGGGGGCAGGCGTACCGATTGTTGGGCGGTTGGGGGAGCTGGCTGCGGAAGCGGGCGGAGTTCCTGCGTCTGCACCTGTCGGGGAGCTGGTCGGTGTGCTTGGTGTGGTGCTGGATGCGCCAGGTACAGGAGCAGTCGGCGTGCCAGTAGCCGGGGTTGGCGGGGCAGCGGCTCGGTTGGTGCCCGCAGTACCTGTGCCTGGCCTCGTCGGAGCGCCGGTCGGGGTGCTGGGTGCCGGGTTGCTTGCTGAGCCGGTTGCGGCGGCGGCCGGTGTACCTGTCACTGGGCTGGTTGGGGAGCCGAGTGCCGGAGCAGGCGTCGTACCAAGGGCTGGGCTGCCTGTGGGGTCGGTTGGGGTGCCTGTGGCTGCGCTCGCCGGGGAGGTGGCGGCCGTCTGCTGGCTGGGTGTTGCAGGCTGGGCAGACGGCGTGCCTGCGGGAGTTACCGGTACTCCGGTTGCGCGGGTTTCGTCGAAGGGGAGTTCTGGGGGTGTGGCGGGGGTGGGGGACTTCTTAGTGGGGTGCTTTCGGGGGCGGGCGGCGGGCTTCTCGGGGGAAGCGGCTGCGGGTGTGGGGCGTGCGGCCTCGGAGGCGGCGGTGAGTGCCGCAGCAGCGTCGGAGGCCGGTCCGGCGCCGGTGCCAGGCACGTCCGCGGAGGCGGGCGTTGCGGGGGTGGCAGGGATTTCCGCGGAGGCGGGGGTTTCGGCTGGCTTGGGGGCCGCGTTCTTGCTGGTACGGCGGCGCGGGGTGACCTTCCTGGCCGGCGGGGTGGTCGCGTCGGCCGGCGGCGTTGTCTGGGCGCGGGGGGTGGAGGAGTCGTCCGTGGGGGGAGGGGTGGTGGGGTCGGTCATGGATGCTCCTCGGGGCGCGGACGGACTCGCCAGGGTGGGGCCGGGGTGTCGGTCCCGATGGTTCCATATCGGGACAAACTGGTTCCGCAGCGTAGTCGGTTGTTTCGCGGCAGTAGCGCCCGCCTCCGAGAAGCGGGCGCTACCAGGCTGCGATCGGCCGTCGAACAGGTCAGCCGGTCGACCAAGGTCAGCCGGTCGACGAAGATCGGTCGGTCGGGCCCAACGTCAGAGGGTCGCGGTGACCGAGACGGTGTCGGATTCGTCGGAGCTCCAGACGATCTCGCCGGTGATCCGGCCTGCGGCGCGCAGGTCGACCTCAGCCTGCGCGGCGAGGGCGAGGCGGTCGGCGGGGCCGCTGACCTCGACCTTGGAGACCTCGGTCTTCATCGAGACCTGGGCGGTGGACTTGGCACCGCGGATCCCGGCCAGGACCTCGGCCACAGCGTCGAGGACCCGCGGGTCGTGCTCCGGGGTGGCGACGTCCACGGACGCGACCGGCCAGGAGGTCAGGTGGATCGAGCCCTCCTGCCACCACGACCAGACCTCTTCGGTCGCGAACGGCAGGTACGGCGCGAGTAGGCGCAGCTGGACCGACAGCGCGACGGCGAGCGCGGCCTTGGCCGATTCGGCCCCGGCCTCACCATGTCCGCCATACGCGCGCTCCTTCACCAGTTCCACGTAGTCGTCGCAGAACGTCCAGAAGAACCGCTCCGTGGCCTCGAGGGCCCCGGTGTAGTCGTAGTTCTCGAACGCCTTCGTCGCGGTGTCGACGACCGTGCGCAGTTGAGCGAGCATCGCCAGGTCGACGGGCTGCGTCACGGCAGCGGCATCCACGGTGGTGGCGCCGAAGCTGAGCACGAACTTCGAGGCGTTCAGGACCTTGATCGCGAGCCGCCGGCCGACCTTCATCTGCGACTCGTCGAACGGCGAGTCCAGACCCGGCCGGGCCATCGCCGCGCGCCAGCGAACCGCGTCCGAGCCGTACTTCTTCAGCACCTCGTCGGGCAGGATCGTGTTGCCCTTGGACTTGCTGATCTTCTTGCGGTCGGGATCGACGACGAAGCCGGAGATCATCGAGCGCGCCCAAGGGAGCGTGCCATTCTCGAACTGAGCCCGGACGACGCGGGAGAACAGCCAGGTCCGGATGATCTCGTGCGCGTGCGTGTTCAGGTCCATCGGGAAGGTTCGCTTGAACAAGTCCTCGTCCCGCTCCCAGCCGCAGACGATCTGCGGGGTGAGTGACGAAGTGGCCCAGGTGTCCATCACATCCGGGTCCGCCGCGAAGCCACCGGGCTTGCCGCGCTGCGACTCGTCGTACCCGCCGGGGACCTGCGAGGTCGGGTCGATCGGCAGATCGGTCTCGCTCGGCATCAGCGGGTGGTCGTAGTCCGCCTCGCCGTCCTTGTCGATCGGGTACCAGGCCGGGAAGGGCACGCCGAAGAAGCGCTGGCGGGAGACCAGCCAGTCGCCGTTCAGCCCCTCGACCCAGTTCAGGTACCGGTGCTTCATGTGCTCGGGGACCCAGGCGAGCTCGTTGCCCCGCTCGATGAACTCGGCCTTCAGGTCGGCGTCACGGCCACCGTTCTTGATGTACCACTGCCGGGTGGAGACGATCTCGAGCGGCTTGTCGCCCTTCTCGTAGAAGTTCGCCATCCGCTCCGTCGGCTTGGGCTCACCGTCGAGGTCGCCGCTCTCGCGCAACTTCTGCACGATCAGCTCGCGTGCGCTGAAGACGGTCTTGCCCGCAAGCTCGGCGTACAGCTCCGAGCCCTCCAGCCACTCCGGGGTCTCGCGCAGCAGCCGGCCGTCGCGGCCGATGACCGTTCGGACCGGGAGCTGGAGCTCGCGCCACCACTGGACGTCCGTGAGGTCGCCGAACGTGCAGCACATCGCGATGCCGGCGCCCTTGTCCGGCTCAGCCAGCTCATGCGCGAGGACCGGCACCTCGACGTCGAACAGCGGCGAGCGGACCGTGGTACCGAAGAGATCCTTGTAGCGCTCGTCGGACGGGTGCGCGATCAGCGCGACGCAGGCCGGGATCAGCTCGGGCCGGGTGGTCTCGATGTAGATGGGACCGGAGGCGCCGTGGAAGGCGATCCGGTGGAATGCGCCGGGATACGGACGGGCTTCCAGCTCGGCCTGGGCGACGGCGGTCTGGAACGTGACGTCCCACATCGTCGGGGCCTCGGCCAGGTAGGCCTCACCGCGGGCGAAGTTGCGCAGGAAGGCGCGCTGCGAAGTACGGCGTGAGTCCTCGGAGATGGTCGTGTAGAGGTACGACCAGTCGACGCTCAGGCCGACCCGGCGCCACATCGACTCGAACGCCTGCTCGTCGATGTGGGTCAGCTCGCCGCACAGGTCGACGAAGTTCCGGCGGCTGATCGGGATCTGCTTCTTCGCGTCCGGCTTGGCCGGCGGGGTGAAGTCCAGGTCGTAGGGCAGCGACGGGTCGCAGCGGACGCCGTAGAAGTTCTGCACCCGCCGCTCGGTCGGCAGGCCGTTGTCATCCCAGCCGATCGGGTAGAAGACGTTCTTCCCGCGCATCCGCTGGTACCGCGCGACCAGGTCGGTGTGGGTGTAGCTGAAGATGTGCCCGACGTGCAGCGAGCCGGAGACCGTCGGCGGCGGGGTGTCGATCGAGAAGACGTCGGCGCGCTCGGCGGTCCGGTCGAACGCGTACGTCTCCTGTTCCTTCCATACGGCAGCCCATTTCTCCTCGAGGCCTTCGAGGGTGGGCTTGTCAGGAACACGGGACGTTTCGGTCATGCGCCAATCGTAGTGGTTGTCAAGGGGTGCTTCCGACCGGTTATCCACACCCCCTCCTAGACTGGCCCCCTGATGAGCGACCTTTCGTTTGCCGAAGTGTCGGCGCGGCTCCAGGCCCGTTGGCCGGAGCACAAGATCTCACCCACGCTGGACCGCATCCGGCGGCTCGTCGAGTTGCTCGGCGATCCGCAGAAGACGTACCCCGTGGTCCACCTGACCGGTACCAACGGCAAGACCTCCACGGCGCGGATGATCGACTCGCTGCTGCAGGAGGCCGGGCTGCGGACCGGGCGGTTCACCAGCCCGCACCTGGAGTCGGTCCGGGAGCGGATCACGCTCAACGGCGAGCCGATCGACGAGCAGCGGTTCGTCGAGGTCTACACCGAGATCGAGCCGTACGTGAACGTGGTGGACTCCGAGAACGAGCACCCGCTGTCCTTCTTCGAGGTGATGACCGGTATGGCGTTCGCGGCGTTCGCGGACGCGCCCGTCGACGTCGCGGTGGTCGAGGTCGGCCTCGGCGGCACCTGGGACTCGACGAACGTCGCCGACGGCACCGTCTCGGTGATCACCCCGGTCGCGGTCGACCACGCGCACATCCTCGGCGCCGATCCCGTCACCATCGCGCAGGACAAGGCCGGGATCATCAAGCCGGGCGGTACGGCGGTGATCTCGCAGCAGAGCCTCGAGGTGTTCGAGGTACTGCTCCGCCGGGCGGCCGAGGTCGGCGCCCAGGTCGCGCGGGAGGGACTGGAGTTCGGCGTCACAGCGCGCTCCGTGGCGGTCGGCGGTCAACTGGTGTCGTTCAAGGGGCTCGGCGGCGAGTACGAGGACGTGTTCCTCCCGCTGCACGGCGAGTACCAGGCCCACAACGCGGCGACCGCCCTTGCGGCCGTCGAGGCGCTGCTCGGCTCCGGCGCGCAGACCGAGGACCGGATCACCAACGATCTGGTCGAGGCCGGGTTCGCCGAGGTGACGAGCCCGGGCCGGATGGAGGTCGTGCGGACCAGCCCGACGGTGATCGTCGACGCGGCGCACAACCCGCACGGCGCCGAGGCGACCGCCGCCACCGTGACCGAGGCGTTCGCGTTCCAGCCGCTGATCGGCGTACTGGGTTGTATGAAGGACAAGGACGTGTACGGCCTCCTCGAGGCGTACGAGCCGATCATGGAGACGGTCGTCTGCACCCGGAACTCGTTCGCCGAGCGGTCGATGCCGGCCGAGGAGCTGGGCGAGCTCGCCGCGGAGATCTTCGGCGAGGACCGGGTACTGGTCCGGCCGAAGCTGATCGACGCGATCGACGACGCGATCCGGCTGGCCGAGGAGAACGCGCTCGCGATGGGCACCGGCGGCGTCCTGATCACCGGCTCGGTGATCACCGCGGGTGAGGCCCGCTCGCTGCTCGTCCGCAAGGACCGGTCACGGTCCCAGGAGCAGTCGCGATGAGATCGCTCGCGTCGATCGTGCTGGGCTTCGAGGCGCTCGTGCTCGCCCTCGCCACGCCCGTGATGATCTCGGTCGCGGACGTCGAACCCAGTATTGCGATCCCGCTGTGCCTTGGGCTCGCAGTACTGGCTGTCGTCGCCGCCGGGCTGCTCCGGACCCAGGTCGGCTATGTGCTGGGCTGGATCATCCAGGTCGCGGCGGTCGGCCTCGGCTTCGTCGTACCGGTGATGTTCGCGCTCGGTCTGGCCTTCGGCACGTTCTGGGTGATGGCGATCGTGCTCGGGAAGCGGATCGACGAGGCGAAGGCGGCGCAGGCCCAGTCCGCTCAAGGCGGGCCGGCGCAGGAAGAACCGAGCTGACGCGAGCCGGCGCCACTTTGAGGCAGTGACGCCGGCTCGCAACCCATCGCGACAGAGTCGGCAAGCCCCCCTCGCCTTCCCCGCTACCTGCTAGATGCGCCATCCGTGTGAAAAGTTGTGATCGATAGGCTCAGCGGCGAAAGGCCGCCTAGAAACCCCGGAGTTGAACAGACATGTCGCAGCGCACCCTCGTCCTGCTGAAGCCCGACACGGTACGCCGTGGCCTGGTCGGGGAGGTCCTCGGCCGCTTCGAGGCGAAGGGCCTGTCCATCGTCGCGATGGACCTGCGCACGATCGACGGCGAACAGGCCGACCAGCACTACGCCGAGCACGTCGAGCGCGACTTCTACCCGCCGCTCCGCGCCTTCGTCACCAGCGGCCCGCTGGTAGCCCTGGTCCTCGAGGGTGACGAGGCGGTCGAGGTGGTCCGAGCCCTGAACGGCGCCACCGATGGCCGCAAGGCAGCTCCCGGCACCATCCGCGGCGACCTCTCCCTCTCCAACCGCGAGAACCTCGTCCACGGCTCCGACTCCCCGGAGTCCGCCTCCCGCGAGATCAAGATCTGGTTCCCCGACCTGCCCTGACCCTGTACTCCGGTCCGCCCGCCTCGTACCTCGATCGCGGCTCCTGCGTCGCCGCTCGTGAGTACCAGGTGGTCGCGGGGTGGCCGGGAGCGCTCGCGACGTCAACCTCCACGCTCACCGAGGTCGATCGGGGCGCGCCAGAGCGCAGTACTACCTGTCGTTCCGTACGCCGACCCGCGCCCGACACCGACCGGCAGTCCGCGGTACCAGCCGGTCGGCGGATCAGGAGCTGCCGGCCGGCTGGATGCCCACGCCGCCGACCGGATATCGGCCACTGACGCACGCTGTCGCTCGCGGTACGGTGCCAGACAACTGACGGCCCGCAATGCCAAGCAGAACAACGGGACCCGGGGGGTTTCTCGGGGTCACTAGTCGGATACGATGCGTGGGCGGTCGACCTGGGTAATCCGGACTTGTCGGGCCCGTGTCGATGCGGCGGCGACAGTGGTCGCGCGCTTAGCCTGAGAACCCGGATCGAGCGGAAGGGCGCCTCCGATGGCGAACAGCATGCTCGGCCGCGATATGGCGGTCGACCTCGGAACGGCGAACACCCTGGTCTACGTGCGCGGTCGCGGCGTGGTCCTCAACGAGCCGTCCGTCGTGGCGACCCGGACGGACGAACCGCGTGAGGCGGTCGCCTTCGGGCACGAGGCCAAGAAGATGATCGGCCGTACGCCGGGCAACATCACCGCGATCCGGCCGCTCAAGGACGGCGTGATCGCCGACTTCGACGCGGCCGAGCAGATGCTGCGGTACTTCATCCAGCGGGTGCACCGCCGGCGGTACTTCGCCAAACCGCGGATCGTCGTCTGCGTGCCGTCCGGGATCACCGCGGTCGAGCAGCGCGCCGTCCGCGACGCCGGGTACATGGCCGGCGCCCGCAAGGTCTACATCATCGAGGAGCCGATGGCCGCCGCGCTCGGCTCCAACCTCGAGGTCCGCGACGCCACCGGCAACATGGTGGTCGACATCGGCGGTGGCACCACCGAGGTCGCGGTGATCTCGTTCGGCGGCATCGTCACCAGCCAGTCGATCCGGGTGGCCGGCGACGCCATCGACAAGGCGGTCGTGAACTACTGCAAGAAGGAGTACTCGCTGATGCTCGGCGAGGCCACCTCCGAGCAGATCAAGATGACCATCGGCTCGGCGTTCCCGACCTCCGACGGCCCGGACTCCGAGATCCGCGGCCGGGACATGGTGTCCGGGCTGCCGCGCACCGTGAAGGTGTCGTCGTCGAGCATCCGGCAGGCGATCGAGGAGCCGATCACGGCGATCGTCGACGCGGTCAAGGCCACCCTGGACAAGACCCCACCGGAGCTGGCCGGCGACATCGTCGACCGCGGCATCGTGCTGACCGGCGGCGGCGCGCTGCTGAAGGGCATGGACGAGCGGCTGCGGCACGAGACCGGTATCCCGATCCACGTCGCCGAGAACCCGCTGGACGCCGTCGTCCTCGGGGCCGGCAAGTGCGTCGACAACATCGAGACGCTGAACCGCATCCTCGTCACCGACCGCCGCCGCTGAGGCAGACGCGATGCTCAAAGACCTCGGAACACCGGCCAAGGGCCTGGTCCGGTCGGCCGGTCTGCCGCGGGAGATCCGCCGCCGCCGGACGATCCTGGTGCTGGTGATCCTGGCCTCGTTCACCCTGATCGTGCTGGACGCCCGGCGCTCGGCCGGTTCTCCGGTGGAGCCGCTCCGGCACGCCGCGGCGGCAATCTTCGGTCCGCTGGAGTCGGGTGCGACCAACGCGCGGCAGCCTGTGGATGACCTCCGGGACCGGTTCGCCGAAGTGGATAGGCTCAAGGCAGAGAACGAGAAACTCAAAGCGGAGAACGAAAAACTCAACAGTGACTTGAAGACCACCGACTACGCCCGCAGCCGCGCGGCGGAGCTGGACCGGCTGCTCAAGGTCGCCCCGGCCTACACGGTGACGCCGGCCCGGGTGATCGGGATCGGCAGCGCGCAGAGCTTCAACCACACGGTCACGATCGACGCCGGTACTGCGGACGGGGTGCGGCCGGACATGACCGTGCTCAACGGCGACGGGCTCGTCGGCCGGGTGGTGCGCACCACCCAGGCGACCGCGACCGTGCTGCTGATCGGCGACCGGAACTCGACCGTCGGCGGCCGGCTGAACTCCACGCTGGCGCTCGGGTTTGTCTCCGGCCGTGGCGAGGTGGGCTCGCACGCATCGCTGGACTACAAGCTGGTGGATCTGAAGGCGCAGCCGAAGCCGGGGGACCGGATCGTCACCTGGGGATCGAGCGGCAATGCGCCGTACGTCCCGGGGGTCCCGATCGGTCAGATCACCTCGGTGACGCCGGTGCAGGGCGCGCTCGGTTCGACCGCGCAGGTGAAGCCGTTCGTCGACCCGAGCAGCATCGACACGGTCGGCGTGGTCACCGGACCACCCGCCCGGGCGCCGCGCACCACGGTGACGCCGGAGAAGGGACGCTGACTTGCCCGCGCTCCGGATCGCCCTGGCCGCGCTGTTCCTGATGATCGCCGTCACCGTGCAGACGTCGGTACTGCCGCACATCGCGGTCGCCGGGGTCACCTGCGACCTGGTGATGATCGTGGTGCTCGCGCTCGCCCTCGCCCGAGGACCTGAGTGGGGCGCGATCGCGGGATTCGCCGGCGGCCTGATGCTCGACGTGGTGCCACCCGCGGACCACACGACCGGCCGGTGGGCCCTTGCTCTGGCGATCGCCGGCTACACCGCGGGCCTGATCCGGCGAGAGACGTCCGCCGGACCGGTGGGACCACTCGGCGTCGCGCTGACCGTAGTACTGGGCGCGGTCCTCTCCCTGACCGTGTACTCCGCGACCGGGTCGCTGTTGCACGACCCGGCGGTCGACTGGGGTGAGTTCGGAGTCCGGGTCGGGATCGCCGCCGGGTACGACGTGGTCGGCGCGATCGTGGTGATCCCGCTGGTGATGTGGGTGATGGGACGAGTCGTCCCGGCCCGGGAACGGCAGCGGGTGCTGCGATGAGCTTCGACAGCTTCAACCCGGCGCCGCTGAAGCCGCGGCTGCGCCTGTTCATGATCCAGGTGCTCGTCTTCTCGCTGATGTTCACCCTGTTGGCAAGGCTCTGGTACATGCAGGTGATGTCTTCGGACGACTACACCCAGGCGGCCACCCAGAACCACACCCGCGAGGTGCTCATTCCCGCCCCACGCGGCACGGTCGTCGACGCGGCCGGCCGCACCCTGGTCGGCAACCGGGTGTCGCTGGTGATCACCGTCGACCGGTCAGTGCTGGCCAAGTTGCCGGACGACCAGCAGAAGGTGGTGCTCGCCCGGCTGGCGAAGGTGCTCGGCCAGAAGCCGAAGGACCTCACCGCCCGGACCATGCTCTGCGGTGAACCCGGGGCATCGAAGCCACCCGCCTGCTGGAACGGCACGCCGTACCAGCCGATCCCGGTGGCCAAGGACGTCAGCGAGCAGGTGGCGATCGAGGTGATGGAACGCCGCGAGGACTTCCCGGGCGTGGCGGCGGAATCGGCCGCGCTGCGGGCCTACCCCTCGCCGTACGGGGTGAACGCGGCGCACATCCTCGGTTACCTGTCGCCGATCACCACCACCGAGCTGGACGCGCTGGAGAAGGCCGGGCAGGACTCGGTGCCGCACCGCTCGGACCTGGTCGGCCGGGCCGGGGTCGAGCGCACGTACGACCAGTTGCTGCGCGGGAAGCCCGGCGTGAAGAACGTGATCGTCGACGCCGTCGGGTACACCACCGGCCTGCAGAAGCAGACCGCGCCGGTGCCGGGGTCGACGCTGATGACCAGCATCGACGCACGGGTCCAGGCGTCGGTCGAGGCGCAGTTGCGCGGCGCGATCGTGACGGCCCGCAAGCAGTACGACAAGATCACCAAGCGCAAGTACGTCGCCGACTCCGGCGCGGCCGTGGTGATGGACACGAAGACCGGCCAGATCGTCGCGATGGCGAGCTACCCCAGCTACGACCCGGGCGTCTGGGTCGGCGGCATCTCGCAGCGCGAACTGGACGTGCTCTACTCCACGAAGTCGGGGACGCCGCTGGTGTCGCGGGCGTTGCAGGGCCAGCTGGCCCCGGGGTCGACCTTCAAGCCGATCACCACCGCGGCCGCGATGGCCAACGGGTACAGCACGAAGACCCGGCTGGACTGCTCGTCGTTCTTCGAGGTCGGCAACCGCAGGTTCAAGAACTACGAGTCCGCGTCGCACGGGATGATCGGCTTCGACCAGGCGCTCGCGCTGTCCTGCGACACCTTCTTCTACCGGATCGCGTACAACCTGTGGCTCAAAGAAGGCGGCAACTCCGGTGACATCAACGCGGTGGACCCGCTGGTCGAGATGGCGAAGAAGTTCGGCCTCGGCAAGCCGACCGGGATCGACCTGCCCGGCGAGGTGTCCGGCCGGATCGCCGACCGCAAGTGGAAGAAGGAGTACTACGACGCGCAGAAGGACTACTACTGCAAGCTCGCGGAGAATCCACCGTCCGGGACGTCGGCGTTCCTGAAGCAGTTCTCCCGCGAGTTCTGCGCGGACGGCTATCGCTACCGCGCGGGTGACGCCGTGAACTTCGCCATCGGCCAGGGCGACACCACGGTGACACCGTTACAGTTGGCGACGGTCTACTCGGCGCTCTCGAACGGCGGCACCCTCTGGGAGCCCCGGGTGGCGAAGGCGGTGATCGGCCCAAACGGCAAGGCGCGCGCCGTCCCGAGCAAGGTCGCCGCCCGCCTGCCGGTGCCCTCCTCGACCCTGCGCTTCATCGACAAGGCGCTGAAGGAAACCACTCGCACCGGTACGGCGGCCTGGAAGTTCACCGGATTCCCGCTGGACCAGATCCCGATCCGCGCCAAGACCGGTACTGCCGAGGTCTACGGCAAGCAGACCACCTCGTGGCTGGCGTCGTACTCGGACCGCTATGCCGTGGTGATGATGATCAGCCAGGCCGGTACGGGGTCCGGCGCCTCCGGCGACGCGGTACGGAAGATCTACGAGACGCTCTACAACATCAAGCCCGCTCCGCCCGCGAAGAAGCCGGCCCAGTGAGCCTGTTGACGCCGATCCGCCAGTCGCGACCGCGGGCCGACCGACGCTCCGCGCTCCGGCACGCCGACTGGGTGCTCGTGATCGGCGTGCTCGCGCTGTCGGCGATCGGGTCGCTGCTGATCTGGTCCGCGACCTACCGACGTACCTCACTCACCGACGGCAACGAGTACGCGTTCCTGGTCCGGCATGCGTTGAATTTCGTGATCGGCCTGGTGCTCGCGATCGGCGCCGCCGTCACCGACCACCGCCGCGTCCGCATCCTCGCGCCCGTCCTGTACGCCGCGTCGGTGGTCGGGCTGATCCTCGTATTGGTGCCCGGGGTCGGCGCGGTGATCAACGGGTCGCGCTCGTGGATCCAGCTGCCGTGGATGTCAGTCCAGCCGAGTGAGTTCGCCAAGCTCGCGGTGATCGTCGGGATGGCGCTGCTGATCGCGGAGAAGGGCGAGACGAACCACCGCGAGAACGCCCGCACGATCGACATCCTCCAGGCGATCGCGGTCGCCGCCGTACCGGTGCTGCTGGTGATGCTGCAGCCAGACCTCGGCACGGTGATGGTGCTCGGCTCGATCGTGTTCGGCATCATCGCGGTCTCCGGCGTACCGAAGCGGTGGATGCTCGGCATCGTCACCGCGGCGACGCTGATCGGGGCACTCGCGATCCAGCTGAACGTGCTGAAGGAGTACCAGCTCGCGCGGTTCACCGCGTTCGCGGACCCGTCGCAGGACCCGCAGGGCATCGGCTACAACGTGAACCAGGCGCGGATCGCGATCGGCAACGGCGGAGTCTTCGGGCAGGGGTTGTTCCACGGATCGCAGACGCAGAACGCGTTCGTGCCCGAGCAGCACACCGACTTCGTGTTCACCGTGGCGGGGGAGGAGCTCGGGCTGATCGGTGCCGGCGCGATCATCTGCCTGTTCGCGCTGATCCTGTGGCGCGGCCTGCGGATCGCGGTCAACGCGCGAGACGCCTTCGGCCGGCTGGTGGCCACCGGTGTGGTCTGCTGGTTCGCCTTCCAGGCCTTCGAGAACATCGGCATGACGCTCGGCATCATGCCGGTCACCGGTCTGCCGCTGCCGTTCGTCTCCTACGGTGGTTCGTCGATGTTCGCCGGGCTGCTGGCGGTCGGGCTGCTGCAGAACATCCACCTTCGATCCCACCAGGTGTGAGTCGGGTACGCTTCAGCCTTCCCTAGGCCCTCGACGGTTCTGGATGGGTTATGAAGCTCGCGCCGTTCCCGCTCGCCGTTGCCGCAGCTCTCACGTTCACGCTCGCCGCATGTGGCGCGGACCAACCCAGCGGAGCGGTATCACCGTCCGCCTCGACCCCCACGGCTCCGGTCAGTACTCCGGCCGAGCCGACGCCCTCGGAGACCCCGACCGAGGTCGGCCCGACCCAGCGGACGAAGGCCGAGCTGACCAAGGCTCTGCTCGAGCTGAAGGATCTGCCGAGCGGGTTCTCGCTGGAACCGGAGGACCCGGATGACGAGAGCGCAGGCACCTTCTCGTCGCCGACCAGCAAGTGCAAGACGCTGGTGAAATACCTGAACTCCGAGAAGGCGCCCGGCTCCAAGACAAGCGCGGCCCGGTCCTTCTCGGGCAGCCAGGAGGGACCGTACATCGACTTCGGCATCGACTCGATGGTCACCACCAAGGCGGTCCGGAAGCTGCAGAGCTCGTACAAGGAGGCCGTCGAGTCCTGCAAGAAGGTGACCATGCGGGTCCCCGACCAGGGCTCGTCGCCGATGGAGGTCGTGGAGATCCCGGCGCCGAAGTTCGGTGAGGAACCGTTCGCCTTCAAGCTGACCGGGACCGCCGGTCCGCTGGAAGGCCGCGAGTTCACCGCCGCCACCACCGGCATCGGCGACGTCATCCTCTCCGTCTCGATCCTGGCCGGCCAGGAAGGCGAGCTCGACGGTGCCACCGAGGCCGCCGTCGAGAAGGCACGCACGGTTCTCGCCGGCAGCTGATGGCGTGACCTGGCTCACCTCCTGAGGTGTCACGTCGGCGCGCGGCCGGCCCGTCGTACCGGTATGGAGAGACGGATAGACATCTCGAAGGTGGTTCCCGCAGGCTTCAGGGCTGTGCTGGGAGTGGAGCGGTACGTAGCGTCGGCGGTTGAGCCGACCGTGCTGGAGCTGGTCAAGGTGCGGGCGTCCATGACGAACGCCTGCTCGTACTGCGTGGACCGGCATACGCACGAGGCGATGGAGGCGGGGGAGTCCACGGAGCGGTTGTTCGGGCTGGCCGCGTGGTACGAGTCGCCCTTCTACGACGAGGGGGAGCGGGCCGCGCTTGCCCTCACGGATGCCTTCACGAAGCTGGGCGAGCACGGCGTATCGGATGAGGTCTGGGACGACGCGGTGAAGCACTGGGGTGAGGAGGGGGCTGCCAACCTGCTCCTCGCGATTGGCACCATCAACCTGTGGAACAGGATCGCGATCACGTGCCGGACGCCACCCGGAGCCTGATCCTCGACGAGTTCGTCGAGCACCGACGGATGCTGGCCGGGCTGGCCTATCGCCTGCTCGGCAGTTGGCACGACGCCGAGGACGTGCTCCAGGAGGCCTACCTGCGATGGGCGCGTGTCGATCGCGCCCAGGTGCTGGAGCCGCGTCGCTACCTCACCACGGTGGTGACGCGGCTCGCCATCGACTCGCTGCGCGCCCGGCAGGCCCGGCGCGAGAACTACGTCGGCGACTGGCTCCCCGAACCGCTCCCGCTGGATTCGCTCGACTCTGGTGATACCTCGGACCTGTCGCTGGCGATGCTGCACCTGATGGAGCAACTCACGCCACCGCAGCGCGCCGTCTACGTACTACGTACCGCGTTCGTGCTCCCGTACGACGAGGTCGCCGCGATCCTGGATCGTTCCGCCGACGACTGCAGGCAACTCCATCGGCGAGCAGCGGCGGCGCTCGAGAAGGGTCGGCCGAAGTTCACCCCGAGCCGCGCGGAGCAGGAGCGGTTGCTGCGGGACTTCGTCGCGGCTGCTCGTGAAGGTGATCTCGCACGCCTCGAGAGCATGCTGCGCGCCGAGGTAACCGCCTGGACCGACGGCGCCGGCCAACCGAAAACGGCCCGCAAACCGGTACTCGGCCAGGAAAAGGTAGCCCGCTTCTTCACCCGCATCTACACCCGAGGCGACCAGCTAGCCGCCGTACCGATCCACTCGGTCGGCGAGGTTGCCCTCCTCCTCCGAGTCCGCGAAACCTCCCACCTCCTCACCCTGCAATCCGACGGATCCCTGGTAACCGCAGTACGAGTCGTAGCCAACCCAGAGAAGCTGTCAGCGTTCGAGGGGCATGACGGTGGTTCGGCGGTGGTGTTCGAAGACTACTGAGCTGCGGATGTCGCCGATTTCCTGGCGTTTGGCCAGGTCGAGGACCAGGTCTCGGAGGGCCTGGGTGTCCTTGACGGCGACGTGGGCGAGGAAGTCGGAGGCGCCGGAGACCATGAAGAGTTCGAGTGTCTGGGGCAGCTTGTTCACGTAGTCCTGGAAGGCGGTCGCGACGGCCATCGCCTGCGGGCGGAGCTTGATCGAGATGATCGCCTGGGTGGACCGCTCGATCGCCTGCAGGTCGACCTCGGCGTGGTACCCGGTGATCACGCCACGGTCCTTCAGGCCGCGGATCCGCTCCAGACAGGTCGACGGCGCGATCCCCAGTTCGGCGGCCATGTCGCGGTTGGTGCGGCGGGCATCGTTCTGCAGCATCCGCAGGAGCGCCGTATCAAGTTCGTCCATGGCGATCAGTTTCGCAGATCGGCCGAACATCGTTCGGTGAGCAGGATGGATCAGCGTGCAGGCGGCTAACTTTGCGACATGTTGGCGAACAAGCTGGTGGTGGTAATTGATGCGGACGCGCCCGTGGGGGTGGCGTTGAACGCGGCTGCTCTGCTCGGGGTCGGGCTGGGCTCGCACGTCACGGACCTGGTCGGCGAAGACTCGAGGGACGGCTCGGGCGGGGATCATCCGGGGATCTGCGTGCATCCGATCCCGGTCTTGAAAGCTGATGCCGGGCGGTTGCGGGTACTGCGAGAGGCGGCGGCCGCGCGGGATGGGGTCGCAGTGCACGACATCAACCAGGTGGCTCGGACCTCGCGGACGTACGAGCAGTACCTCGCGACGATGAGTGGCACCAAGGAGGAAGACCTCGAGTACACCGGCCTGGCCATCTACGGCCCCCGCCCTGCCGTCGACTCCCTGACCGGAGCCCTCGCCCTCTACCGCTAGCGCGTCGTTCGCCCGCTGGCACCTTGTAAGCCGGCAGTCAACGAACAACCCGTCAGCCGAGGCCGGGGATCGGTCGCGGACCTTGGGGACCGGCCGGGCTAGATCGTGAGGGTGATGTGGCCGACCGGCTTGCCGCCGCCGAGGACTGGCAGGGCCCGGAGATCGTCCGCGCCCGACACGTCGTACCCGCACTTCTCGAGCAGGGTGAGGCCGAGGGCGGTGGTGGCTCGTGGGTTGCCGTCGATGACCTTGACGGCGACGGCGTGACCGTCGGGGGTCGCCATCCCGATCACCCCTTCGGCGCCGCCCTTCGCGATCACGCCGGGCAGTAGGCGCATCACCTCGCTGTTCTGGTGTCCCTTGCCGCCCACGAGTTCCGGGTACCTGCGCATCGCCTCAGCCACGCGGCTGTCCGCAGTACCGGCGTCTGCTGTGGCGAGACGGCTGAAGGCGAGCGCCAACCCACGCAACGGCATCCCCAGCAGGGGAGCGCCGCAGCCGTCGACCGTCACGATGCCTGTGGACGAGTCGGTCAACCGCTCGATCTCAGCCGCGATCACTCGCTGCACGGGAGACTGTGGGTCGAGGTAGTCCTTCGGGTCGTCGCCGTGGGCAACCATCGCCTTCAGCATCGCGGCATGCTTGCCCGAGCAGTTCATCCGTACCGTCTCCGGCCCGATGCCCTCGGCAATCAACCGGAACAGGGTGGGCTCGTCCTGAGCCCGATCCGGCGGACACCCCAATGCCTCGCGGTCAAGCCCCGCAGCCTTCAACATCCCGTCGACCAGGGCAACGTGCCGATCCTCGCCGGTGTGACTCCCTGCCGCGATCGCCGTCTCCTCATCACTGAGCTCAGCACCTGAGACGATGCACCCGACGGCCTGCAAGGGCTTAGCAGTCGACCGCGGCAACAGCACCGCCTCAACATCCCCGGCCGCGAACACCACGTCACCGCCCGGATCCACCGCCACCGCCACCCCGAAGTGCCGGCTCTCCACAAACCCACTCCGCACAACCGCCGCCAACTCCACAACCCGGTCCATCCCCGGCACACCCACAACCACAACCACTCCTAACTCAGCCGCCGCCGCAGGCTATCAACCGGACTCACCCCAGCCCGTCAAATCGCTGGCGGCAAGAGGATGGCGGGGACAGAATGACGATGTGGGGATGGGTGGGCCCCAACCGGGCCTCCGACCGGTGGGCCGAACCGACGAGCTCCAATTGCTCGCCGATGTCGTAACTGCGTCGGCGAGCGGCATCCCGTGCGCCGTGGTGGTGCAGGGTGAGGCAGGTATCGGTAAGACCCAGCTAATCCGTACAGCCTGCAGCGACGAGGGCACCTCCGTACTTTGGGGCAGCTGCGTGCACTTCGCCGCAGCAAGCATCCCGTACGCCGTCGTTGCCGCTGCGCTGCAATCCGGTCTCTCACGGCTAGACGTTGCAGGCCGCGCCGAAGTCCTGGCAGGTGCGGATGAGCTGGGCAGCATCCTGCCCACAATCACACCGCAGTCCCGCCGCGCTGCTCCACCGGCAGCATCGGCAAGGGCGAACTCGCGGGCGAGCCAATCGACAGAAGCGCCCGATGAACCGACTCCCGAGCCGGCACGCTTGGTGCCGCTGATCGACCTCGTACTTCGCAGACTCGCCGGCCGGGAACCGATCATCCTCGTGGTCGACGACCTGCAGTGGGCCGACCAGTCCTCGCTCGATGTCCTGGCCTACCTCATCGCCAGTGATCCGTACCTGACCGTCCTGGCCACGTGCCGCGACGAAGATCGGGCCGACGGACACCCACTGCACGGGTGGCTGGCGGACCTCCACCGCCTACCGCACTTCCGGGAGATTCGCCTCCAACGGCTGACACCGGAAGGCACCGAGGCCCAGTTGCACGCGCTGTTCGGCCGCCCACCCGACGTCGCCCTGGCCGCACAACTCCACGAGCGCTCGCAGGGAAACCCATATCTCACGCAACTGCTGGCCGTCGGCCTCTCGGGAGTGGAGCGAGAGCTCCCACGCAGTACTCCGATCGCGCTGCGGGACGCCTTGCTCGCCAGTTGGCACAGCCTGTCAGCTCCGGCACGGCAGTTGACCCGAGTCCTGGCAGCTGCGGGTCAACCAACCGAACTGCGCGCGTTGGTCGCCGTTGCCCAACATGACGGGATCGTTCCCGCCGCTGTTGCCGACTTGGTGAGCGAGGCCAGAGACCACGGCGTCATCCAGATGGAGGATCGTCACCAGCTCTGGTTTCGCCATCCTCTGCTGGCAGAGGTTCTGTACGGCGACCTGTTGCCCGATCAGGTGGTTCGTCTCGCCGCCGCGTATGCGGACGTGCTCGCCGCGGAGGTCACCAGCACAGGAGCGGCTGCTCTTGCCATCCACTGTCGCCGGGCCGGCAGGTTCGACGAGGCGTTCCGCTGGACGATGGCCGCTGTCGAGCATGCAGAACGCTTGCCTGCGCCGGCCGAGACGGCTCTTCATCTGGAGAACGCCTGTGCGCTCTGGGATCAGGTATCACCGGCGCTCCGTGGCACGCCGCAGGACCACCTTGACCTACTCGTCCGTACAGCCGGCCTGAGCGGCGTCACCGGCCGGATGGACACCGCCATACCGCTGGCCGACCAGGCCCTGGGAATGATGGACCGCAGTGAGGCGCCCTTGCAGACCGCGGAGTTGATTCTGACCAGGGCCGCGATGGCTTGGCGTTCCGCAGATCCAGGCAAGGCGGTGATCGCGACCCTGCTCGAGGCGGAGGAGCTGACCAAGCCCTATCCGGACAGCGACGAACGCGCCCATTGCTTCGCGGCGCTCGCCTTCGCCGAGCACTGGGAGTCCCTGCATCGCGAGGCGATCGCACACGCCGAGGAGGCGGTCCAGATCGCCCGGCGGTCGGGATCACCTTTGGCACAGTGTGTAGCGCTGTCCGCGCGGGCCTGCGCACATCAGCATGAGGTGGAGTCGAATGTGCTGACCGACGCCCAGGAGGCCGAGGAGCTGGGCCGGTCGTTGGGCTCTGTCGATCTCATTTTCGAGCCCGCCCTCTACAGGGTCTGGCGTCTGAACAGGCTCGGACGGCGAGCAGAGGCGACCGAACTCGCCCGACGCCTGTCGGACGAGATGCACACAATGGGCGCGCGGGGTGCCTATTACTTCGGCGCAGTGTACGCCGAGGGACTGATCCATCTGGGTCGATGGGCCGAGAGCGCAGAGGTGCTTCGTGCCGGGCTGGCCGCCCGGCCGGTGGAGTACGCCGGCTCGGCTGTCCGGTTGACCGCCGCCAGACTTGCAGCGCGGCGGGGTCAGCTCGACGAGGCCCGCCAACACCTGGACCGGGCGCTGGAGCTGACTTCCGCGGACTTCGACGGAATGCGGAACCTCTTCTCGCTAGTGGTTGCAGAGGTGCTGCTGGCAGAAGGTCAGGCGGCCATGGCAGTCGACTGGCTCCGGCCTCGATTGCCTGTGCCGGCAGACGATCTGGAAGATGTTGGCGGTGAGTTACTGGTGGTATTCGCGGCCGCGGCTGCCGAGGTCGCCCAGGCAGCGCGAGACGCGGGAGGTGCCCGAAGTTGCGCGGTCGATGCGCGAGGAGACGTGCCGGTTGCGGGTCTTCTCTCGGCGTTGCCCTACGAACCGTTCGTTGCGGTGCGGACCAATGAGCAGGCGATGTGGAAAGCCATGTTCGCGGCCGAGTCGGCGCGCTGTCGTGGTGACCCGGACCAGATCACCTGCTGGGCGGAAGTCGTCGAGGCGGCTGAGCACGCGGGCGCACCATGGGAGGAGGCCGTCGCCCGCCTGCGGCTGGTGGCCGGGGCGCTGGCGGCCGGAGTACGGCGATCCGACGTCGGCGAGCAGCTACGCCAGGCACATCACCAGGCTGTGCGGCTGGGAGCAGCGCGCTTGCGGGAACGCGCCGAGGCGCTGGCTCGCCAGGCCCGGGTCTCCCTCCGAGAACCGGCCGCTGTGACGGACGAGCAGTCCGAAGTACTGGGCTTCCTGACCTCGCGGGAGCGGGAGATCCTGGGCTTCCTCGTGGCTGGCAGGTCGAACGGGGAGATCGCCAGAGAACTCGTCATCAGCGCCAAGACCGTCAGCGTTCACGTCTCCAGCATCCTGAAGAAGACCGGTACGGCGAATCGGGTCGAGGCCGCCGCCTATGCCGAGCGGGTCGGCGGTCTCGACGGATGACAGTCACGTCGATGGGTGGCGGCGGCCTGAGTGGCGTTGCTC
The DNA here is from genome assembly GCF_004345365.1 of Kribbella sp. VKM Ac-2568. GTDB lineage: Bacteria > Actinomycetota > Actinomycetes > Propionibacteriales > Kribbellaceae > Kribbella > Kribbella orskensis. The sequence continues at coordinate 258,081 of NZ_SLVF01000009.1, read as the reverse complement.
CTCAGATGGTCGCCCTGAACCACTCAGATCTCCGTAGGGTGGGCTCATGCGACTCCATCACGAGATCACCGGTCCCGAGGACGCGCCCGTGGTTCTGCTCGGCTCGTCGCTCGGGACGACGCACGCGATGTGGGCTCCGCAGCTGGACGTGCTGGCGGAGCGATTCCGGGTTGTTGCGTTCGATCACCGCGGCCATGGTGAATCCGAGGCGCCGCCCGGGCCCTACTCGATCGAGGACCTCGGCGGAGACGTCGTCGACCTGCTGAACGAGCTGCTCGTGGAGAAGGCGTCGTACGTCGGGATCTCGCTGGGTGGGGCGGTCGGGCTGTGGCTCGCGGAGAACGCCCCGGATCGGTTCCACCGGTTCGCACTGTTCTGCCCGCCGGCATACCCGGCAGGAGGGCAGCAGATGTGGATTGATCGCGCCGCCCAGGTCCGCGCTGAGGGTACCCAGGCGATCGTCGAGCCCACCCTGGCCCGCTGGTTCCTCCCGGAGTACGTCGAAGCCCACCCCGCCGAGGTGGAGACGATCCGCCAGCAACTGCTGAACACCTCGGACGAGGGTTATGCGGCCTGCTGCGAGGCGCTCGGTTCGATGGATCTCCGCGACAAGCTGGCCGACATCACCGCGCCCGTCCTGCTCGCCACTGCGGACTCCGACACGTCCATCCCACCGGAAACCGTCATCCCGCTGGCCGCCCAGATCCCCTGCGCCCACCTGGAAGTCCTCGACCACGCCGCCCACCTGGTCACCTACTCCCACCCCGACCGCACCAGCCCCCTCCTCCTCACCCACCTCACCTGATCCAACGCGTCCGCTCCGAGTTCGGGGGCACTGTCCGTGACTGCTCGGCGCCACTACTGTGCTGGCAGGCATGCTGATCGGCTGACGAGGGGGCTTCGCCATGGCCGCGCTGAAAGCTACGACGGTCGTGGGAGCGATCGAGATCGTGCTGGCCGATCTCTTTGAGGTAGGCGCGGACATTCTGGTCATCCCGTGCAGCACGACCGGAAGCATCGCCCCAGATATCCAGACGCGCCTCGACAGCGTCGGAGTTCGGATTCCCACCAGTGGGGGCTACGCGCCGGGTGACGTGATGCGGGTCGAGACAAGGGCCGGCCGGAAGACCGGACCGGTCTACCTGCTGGCGGCGGTGGTGCCGAGCGACCTGGACACGACCGCGGCGGTGGTCGAGGCTGCGGCTGTGGAGATCGGCAGGATCGCCGCAGGAGCCGGTGGCGTGACTGCCTTTCCGCTGCTCGGCACCGGAGCCGGTGGACTGGAGCCGGACCGCTCGCTCGCGGCGATCGTCGCCGGGTTCAGAACGCACCAACCGGACGGCCCGGCCCGGATCTGCGTCCTCAACGAAAAACTGTTCGCCCAACTCTCGGCGACTATGGGGCAGATCCCGGGCCTCGAGGCCACCGATCTCTCCACGGCACCCCAACAGTCGGCCAAGCCGGCTGGCAGCAGATCCTCACGAGCCGGTACGCCGACTACCGCCGGCCCCGTCCCCAAGAGCACGACCTCCAAAAGCACGACCCCCAGCAGCACCTCCTCCAGCACGGCCCGCGACAGCACGAGCAGCACGATCCCCGACAGCACGAGCAGCGCGACCCAGCCGCATGTTCCCCCCACCTCTCCACCGCGGGGTCCGCAGAACCGGGCCGAGGGTGTGCCGACCCACACCGACAGTCCTGCGCTGGTGGACGAACTCGGCCGCAAGGGATTCGCCCGAGTGCTGGCGCGGCGGATCCGGGACGCACGCACCGAGGAAGCTCGCAACGCGAGTGCCGTGGACGGCCGCCGGACCAGCCGTGGCGGCGCCTTCCTCCTTCACCTGCACGCACCTTGGGGGGCCGGTAAGACCTCTTTGCTCAACTTCCTGGCCGCCGAGCTCCGCAGTACCGAAGACGGGGCGAAGCGGTGCGTCGTCGTCGACTTCAACGCCTGGCGCCATCAGCGCATCGAACCGCCGTGGTGGTGGCTGATGACTGCGCTGTACTCCGGAGCCGTTCGCGATCTCCGGCAGTTCGACCGTCGGCGCGCCATCTATCTCCGGCTGCGTGAATGGTTCTGGCGGATCAAGGGAGGCTGGCCGGGCTACCTCGCTCTGCTGCTGGTCGCCGCGATCGCGGTGGTGATCTGGCGGACCGGCTGGCTGGACGCAGTGCGTGGCGAGGACCTGTTCTCGATGGGTACGGCGACCGGCTTCGTGGTGACCATCGCCGCTCTCGTCACTCCCGTCCTCACTGTCTGGGGACTCTTGCACGGTGCGGGCCGCTGGATCTTCGCGACGTCCGCCCGCGGAGCCAGACGATTCATCGCGAACACGAGCGACCCGATGCGGCTCGTCCAGGAGCACCTGGCCGACCTGGCCGCCTGGATCCAGTACGACGTCGTCGTGATGATCGACGACCTGGATCGCTGCAAAGGCCCGTACGTTGTCGAGCTGCTGGAGGGGATCCAGACGCTCTTCCGCGATGTGCCGGTGACCTATGTGATCGCGGCCGATCGGGACTGGCTGGCCGACAGCTACGCCGCGGAGTACACGGAATTCGTCAGCGTGGCCGCGGAGCCCGGCCGGCCGGTCGGATACCTGTTCCTGGAGAAAACGTTCCAGATCTCGACCGGACTCCCGCAGGCGGAGGCGCAGATCGAGGCCTATTGGGGCCGGATCCTCCGATCGCCCAGCGTTCCCGGTGAGAAGGAACTGGAAACGGCCCGGACCGTGGCCAAGGAAGAGCTGGGCGGTCAGCACAGCCAGGAGGCGCGCCGCCGGGTCGCGGACAACCCGGGTAGTACGGCGGCCGAGATCCAGGCCAGGTTGGAGATCGTCGCGGTCGAGATGGTGACGGAGCGCGCCCAGGTCCGGAACACTCACACTCTGGAGCCGTTCCGTCCCCTGCTCGGGCGAGACCCCAACCCACGCACGATGAAACGCCTCGTCAACGCGTACGGCATCGCCCGCGGCATCGAGACACTGCAAGGCTTCAACCTGAAGGACGACCACGACCGGGAGCAGGAAACCGCACTCTGGACGATCCTGACGCTCCGATGGCCGCGCTTGGGTTCCTACCTGGCGCGCTACCCGGAGCGGATCGACGAGATCGGCAGCCGCAGCCCCGCCGACGGAGTACCGGCCGAGCTGCAGCCACTGTTCGGCGATCCGGAGGTGGTCGCTGTCGTCCGCGGCGATGCCGAAGGCGTGACAGCGGCCCTGAACGGCGAGAAGTTGCGCAAGATCGTGCTCCGTTAGCTTTCGCCCCGACCGCACCAGCCCCCTCCTCCTCACCCACCTCACCTGAAGCAGCGCTCACTCAGCGGTAGGCTGCGCCGGCTGACCGGGGTGGTCGGCGGAGGAGGGGACCGGAGTGAACATCACCATCGTGGTCGAGCTGACGCTCGGACGGCGGATGCGGAACGTGCGGGAACAGCTCCACCATGCCGGCCTGCTGGTCAGACTGCTCGGCCTGGCGTACGTCGTCTGGGGGCTCCTGGCTTACGACCTGACCCTGATGCTCATCGGCGTGCTGTTCCTGCTGGGACCGGAGCTGATCGCGCTCATCAGGCACCGCGTCTGGGGGCGCACCTTCGGCCGGGTGTACACCTACACGCTCAGCGATGACCACCTTCAGGTGGCGACGGCGATCACCACGCTCCAGATCGCCTGGAGCGCGGTGCGGTCGATCAGAGAGGACAAGAACGACTGGAGCCTCAGGGTCGTCGCCGGTCGCGGGATGACGCTGCCGAAGGACCAGTTCTCGCCGGAGCAGGACGCGGAGTGGCGCGCGTTCATCGCCGACCGGGGTCTCGTCCGCACCTGATGGCGGAGCAGGGCGGTCGGCGGCGTTAGGCTGGTAGGCGCTCTGACCTCTGACCGGAAGTTCTGTGATGACTGTTGAATCTCTGTTTCCGCGCCTGGAGCCGCTGCTGCCGGGTGTGCAGAAGCCGATCCAGTACGTGGGCGGTGAGCTCAACTCGGTCAGCAAGGACTGGGACTCCGTGAGCGTCCGCTGGGCGCTGATGTACCCGGACGCGTACGAGGTCGGCCTGCCGAACCAGGGTGTCCAGATCCTGTACGAGGTGCTGAACGAGCGCGAGCACACCCTCGCGGAGCGGACCTACTCGGTCTGGCCGGACATGGAGCAGGTGATGCGGGACAACAAGATCCCGCAGTTCACCCTCGACAGCCACCGCCCGGTGCGCGCCTTCGACGTCTTCGGGCTGTCGTTCTCCACCGAGCTCGGCTACACGAACATGCTGACCGCGCTCGACCTGGCCGGCATCCCGCTGTACGCCGTGGACCGGGGCGACGAGGACCCGATCGTGCTGGCGGGTGGTCACGCCGCGTTCAACCCCGAGCCGATCGCCGACTTCATCGATGCCGCGGTGCTCGGTGACGGCGAGGAGATCGTGCTCGCCATCTCCGACGTGATCCGGGAGTGGAAGGACGAAGGCAGCCCGGGCGGCCGCGACGAGGTGCTGATGCGGCTGGCCGCGTCCGGTGGCGTCTACATCCCCAAGTTCTTCAGCGTCGACTACCTCCACGACGGCCGGATCAAGCGGGTCGCGCCGAACAAGCCCGGCGTGCCGTGGCGGACCGCCAAGCACACGGTGATGGACCTGGACGCCTGGCCGTACCCGAAGAAGCCGCTGGTCCCGCTGGCCGAGACCGTGCACGAGCGGTACTCCGTGGAGATCTTCCGCGGCTGTACGCGGGGTTGCCGCTTCTGCCAGGCCGGGATGATCACCCGCCCGGTGCGGGAGCGCAGCATCACCACCATCGGCGACATGGTCGAGAACGGCCTGAAGCAGACCGGTTTCGAGGAGGTCGGCCTGCTCAGCCTGAGCTCCGCCGACCACAGCGAGATCGCCGAGGTCGCCAAGGGTCTCGGCGACCGGTACGAGGGCAGCAACGTCTCGCTCTCGTTGCCCTCGACAAGGGTCGACGCGTTCAACATCACGCTGGCCAACGAGTTCTCCCGCAACGGCCGGCGCAGCGGCCTGACCTTCGCCCCCGAGGGCGGCTCGGACCGGATGCGCAAGGTGATCAACAAGATGGTCAGCGAGGAGGACCTGATCCGCACGGTCGCGGCGGCGTACAGCCACGGCTGGCGGCAGGTGAAGCTGTACTTCATGTGCGGCCTGCCGACCGAGACCGACGAGGACGTGCTCGCGATCGCCGACCTGGCCAAGCGGGTGATCGCCACCGGCCGTGAGGTGTCCGGCCGCAACGACATCCGCTGCACCGTGTCGATCGGCGGATTCGTGCCGAAGCCGCACACGCCGTTCCAGTGGGCGTCGCAGCTCGGCGTCGAGGAGACCGACGCGCGGCTGGCCAAGCTGAACGCCGCGATCCGCTCGGACAAGAAGTACGCCAAGGCGATCGGCTACCGGTACCACGACGGCAAGCCCGGCATCATCGAGGGCCTGCTGTCCCGCGGCGACCGCCGGGTCGGCCGGATCATCGAGCAGGTCTGGCGCGACGGCGGCCGGTTCGACGGCTGGAGCGAGCACTTCTCCTACGAGCGCTGGATCGGCGCGGCCGAGAAGGCGCTCGCCGACGAGCCGGTGGACCTCGCCTGGTACACCACCCGCGAGCGCGAGTACGCCGAGGTGCTGCCCTGGGACCACTTGGACTCCGGGCTGGACCGCGAGTGGCTCTGGGAGGACTGGCAGGACTCCCTCGAGGAGGACGGCGCGATCGAGGTCGAGGACTGCCGCTGGACCCCGTGCTTCGACTGCGGCGTCTGCCCGCAGATGGGCACCGAGATCCAGATCGGCCCCACCGGCAAGAAGCTCCTCCCGCTCTCCGTCGTCTGAGAAAGAGGAATCAGGCCTTCGCGGAGACCACCAGCAGGGCCTCGCTGAGCTGTACTTCGTCGGCCAGGCCGAGCACGAGGTCGGCATGCCCGACCGCCTGGGCCAGCACGAACGGGTTCGGAATCGCAACCGTCGCCATCCCGGCCGCAGCCGCCGCTGCCACCCCGTGCGCGGTGTCCTCGATCGCCACCGCCGACGCACCATCCAGCCCGAGCCGCTTCAACGCCAGCAGATAGATCTCCGGATCCGGCTTGTGCGCGGACACCTCGTCGCCGGTCACGATCAGGTCGAACAGTCCGACTGCTCCCACCCGCTCGAGATGCCCGACCACCCACGGCCGCGCCGAACTGCTCGCGATGGCGATCCGCAGCCCGAGTTCGCGTGCCTCCCGCAACCATTCGCGGATCCCCGGCCGGAAGTCCAGCGTCCGATGCAGCTCATCCCGGTGAGCGAGCCGCCGCGCCTGGCTCTTCTCCCTGTCGTACCCCGGCCCCACCGCGGCCGCCAGCTTCTCGTAGTGCATCTCCAAGGTGTCTCCGCCATGCCCCGGGAAGAACCCGTCCTCGACATCGAGTTCCAGCCCGTGCCACTGCCACTCGGACCGCCAGCTCTCCACCAGCGTGGTCTCGGTGTCCATCAGCAGCCCGTCGAAGTCGAACACGACCGCCTCGATCGGCACCTCCACCAACCGCGTCGCCAGCCGTTGGATCTCCCCAGCCGTCAGCCCACACGCAGCCAGGTAAGCCCGCACTCCGCCGTACTGCGAATCGAGGTGATCCAGCGAGTCCAGGATCGTCTCGGGCAAAGTCCTCGCAAGTACTGCGGCTGCCGCTCGCTCCTCCTCAGAGCCAGGGTGATTCTCCAACGCAGCAAGGACTCCGAGCCGCTCCTCGCTCATCGCGTAGTCCGCCGCGATCACCTCACGAGGTACTCCGACCAGCTCCAGCAGCAAGGCGATCAGCAGCCCGGTCCGGTCCTTGCCCGCGCGGCAGTGCACCACCACTGCGGCATCTTCCGGAGCCTCGGCGACGGCGCGCAACGCCTGGACGATCTGGCCTTGGTTCCGCTCCAAGCTACCGCGATAGATATCGGCCATCAGCGGCTCGTCGGCCGGCACCCGCTCGGCATCGCGGAGTGTGTCGATCCACGGGATCCGCCGATACGCCGGGTCTCCGCCTAGCGGGTGGGGTTCGTCGATCTCCCAGTCCGAGCGCAGATCCAGGACCAACCCGGCCCCGAGTGCATCGAAGGCCACCAGGCCGTCGGGATCGAGTTGGTGCAGGGAGTCCGTCCGGATCACCGCCCCCGCGCGCGTCGTCGCGCCGTACCGGGTCGGCAGTCCACCGAGATCGCGCGTGTTCAGGCAACCACTCCACTCAAGCTGCGTCACCGGCGCTAGTTTAGGGGTTGGTGGACCCTGAGCGTGCTGCGCGGCACTCGGGACTGCTCAGGGTCCACCAACACGCCCTATGACACCGCCAAGAGACTCGAAGTCATGCCAAGTTCCGTCGTAGGCCTTGTGGTGCAGCGCGGCATCCGCGCCGACGACGAACACGTCGAGCTGGCCCGGACCCCACGACACCACTGGTCCCGCGGGGTTGGGCCGAACCGCTTCCACGCCTCCGAGCCAGCCGACGAGCGCGGCCGCGTTCATCCGGAGGATCTCCGCGGCGAGCGACCAGTCGAGGAAGTTCAATGTGTCCGAGGCCGAGTGGATGTGGCCGTTCGCGCTGTCCGCCCCCTCGATCGACAGGACCGCCGGGATGCCCGCGTTGATGAACGGCACATGGTCGCTGGCGAAGGGGTTCAGCGAGGTCTCCACCTTGAGCCCCGTGTAGCTCGCCGCCGCGGCCGCGAGGACGGCGATCTGGCCGGACGAGACAGTCGCGCCCTCCAGCAGCACCGTCGGCGTCGCGGTGTTCTTGCTCGCGATCATGTCCATGTTGAGCACCGCGCGGATCCGCGCCCGCTCGGCAGGCGGCAGCGCGGCGACGTACTGCTTGCTGCCGTGCAGGCCTTCCTCCTCACCACCGAAGAGGATCAGCCGTACGTCGTGCTGCCAGTTCCGGGTGGCGATCAGCCGCCCGAGTTCCAGTACTCCGGCCGAACCGCTCCCGTTGTCGTCGGCGCCGGGTGCACTGGCGGCCGGACCACCCGCGAGGTTGATCGAGTCGAGGTGCGCGGTGATGACCACGAGTCCGCGCGGACCGGGTGCGGTGCCGGGGCGATCGCCGATCAGGTTCTCCGAGTGGCCCGCGCCGACCGTGATCGGCGTCCGGGTCACGGTGTAGCCGAGGGCAACCATTCGCGCGGCGGCGAAGTCCACGGCGGCGGTGAACGAGGTGCTCAGCGAGTGCCTCGTCGGCAGACTCGCCAGCCAAGTCAGGTCCGCCTGGTAAGAGGTCGGCGACAACGCGTTGAGCAATTGAGCCACTGACGGATCCACCCGCGCGGGCGGCATGACCGGTACGTCGACCACCAGGCCCGGGCGGAGCGGTTCGACCCGCCAGCAGTTGTTCGACCGGCGCTTGGGTTTGTCGGCGGCCGAGATCACCAGGTGGCGTCCGTGGTCCAGCAGCGGGGTGACGTCAGGGTGTTCGTCCTGGAAGGTGCGGCCGACCTGCGTCACGAGCAGCAGGCCAGGGGCGGTTCGGGAAGCCCGTCCGAGGTGCTCCTCGGTCGGGCACCAGAGGATCGTCTTGTCGCCGACGCTGGCCGACTTCGCGCCGTCGGCGGCTTCGGCGGTCGGCACGACGAGGTACCGAACGGGTTTGCTGGTGCTCATCTCACTCCTGCCAAGCGATTTCGAGCCGATCGGGTGTGGCCGCGACGACCCGGCCGGGCGCGCCTGAGACGCGACTGACGGTGCCGGTCGGCTGCCAGCGGCCTGGCTGTGCAGCCTCGGGTGCGTCGCCGCGGCCGAGCAGCCATTCGACGAAGGTGCCGTCCGGGCGGAACTCCACCCCCCGCCGGCCGCGAGCCGGCGGGAAGGCGAAGTCCTCGCGGCGGTAGACGCTCACACCGTCGTGGTCCTCCTCCGAGGAATGCGTCCACCGCCCGTCCAGCAAGGCCGGGTCCACCCGGCCCGCAGCACCTTGGTCCGGGCGTCCCTGCGGCTGGGGGATCAGCTCATCACCGCCCGGTTGCCGACCGAGGACTGCATCGGCGAGTGCAGATCCGCCGGCACCTTGTCGGGGGCCGGCTGGTCGAGCTTGAAATCCGTGATGACGCCGCCCAGCGCTTCGTACTCGGTGGTCGACGGTCCCCAGGCACTCCCGTCCCACCACTTGTGGTACAGCCCGCTGTCGGTTCCGACGACGAACACGTCGAGCCGGTTCGCCGCCCAAGACGTCACCCGCGGCTGGTCGACGCAGACCCCGCCCATGTACTCGAACGCGGACCAGGCGCTCCCGTCCCACCACTGGTGGTACAGCGCCGAGTCGGTGCCGAGCACGAACACGTCGAGCCGGCCAGGACCCCAGGAGACGACGGTCGGCGCGCTCGCGCAGACGCCGCCCAGGTTCTCCCAGTCCGCCGACCACGACGACCCGTCGTACCACTTGTGGTACAGCGCGGAATCGGTGCCGACGGCGAACAGGTCGAGCCGGTTCGGCCCCCACGAGACCGCGGTCGGGGAACCGACACAGACGCCGCCGAGGTTCTCGAACCCGGACCACGCGGTGCCGTCCCACCACTTGTGGTAGACCGCGCTGTCCATGCCGAGAACGAAGACATCGAGCCGATCCGTGCCCCAGGCAACGACCTCGGGCTCGCCCCGGCAGACGCCGCCGAGGCTCTCGAAACCCGACCACGCGGTGCCGTTCCACCAGATGTGGTGCAGCGCGCGGTCCGTTCCGGTGACGAAGACGTCCAGCCGGTCAGGTCCCCAGGTGGCCACCCGCGGTGGGCTCATGCAGACCCCGCCGAGCGGCTCGTAGTCGGTGACCGACGGCCCCCAGCCGCCGTCGTACCACTTGTGGTACAGCCCGTGGTCGGTGCCGAGCACGAACGCGTCCAGCCGGCCCGGACCCCACGACGCGACTTCAGGAGCACTCATGCAGACACCACCCATGTATTCGTAGCCGCCGACGGACGGTCCCCAGCCGCCGTCGTACCACTTGTGGTACATCGCCTTGTCGGTGCCGACGACGAACGCGTCCAGCCGGCCCGCGCCCCACGAGACCACCGGACCCGCCGGTTCCGGCGTCGCGGCGCCGGCCCCCGTGCCCTGGTTGAGACTGCTCCGCACGGTGTCCAGGCAGGCCTCCATCCGGGACACCTGGTCGTTGGTGAACATCACCATGCCGCGGTCGTCGGTGTAGTCCATGTAGTTCACGAACAGGTCGCCGTTCGGCCCGTTGTTGCAGGACAGCTTCGGGAACGTCGGTACGCCGAAGTTCGGACCGCCCTGGTTCGGGGTGTCGCCGACCTCGTCACTGCCGCTGCAGCCCGAGCCGTCGTCGCCCCAGATGTGGAACAGGTTCAGGTAGTGCCCGATCTCGTGGGTCGTCGTCCGGCCCAGGTCGAACGGCGCCGCCGCGGTCCCGTTGGTCCCGAAGCCGCTGTGCAGGATGACCACGCCGTCGGTCTCTGCCGGTCCGCCCGGGAACTGTGCGTAGCCGAGCAGGCCGCCACCGAGCTGTCCCACCCAGATGTTCAGGTACTTGTCCGCCGGCCACGGGTCGATGCCGCCGGTCGCGGACGACTTGATCGCGTCGTCGGTACTGAACGACGTCCGGGTCGTCTGCGTCCGGGTGACACCCGTGGTCGGGTTGCCGTTCGGGTCGGTCGTGGCCAGGTGGAACTCGATCCGCGGGTCCGCGACCAGGCCGGTGAACGGGGCGGGGACGATGCCGATGTCGGTGTTGGTGGCCCGGAAGTCACGGTTCAGCACTTCGACCTGGCTGTCGATCTGCGCCTGCGAGATGTTCTGGGTAGCGTTGTTCCAGACCACGTGCACGACGCAGGGGATCCGAGCCACCCCGTCGAACCGCTGGTCACTGGCCAGGTACAGCGCGGTCGCGTTCTCCAGCGCGGACCGGGCCGCGACGTACTCGGCCGACGTCGACAGCAGCCGCCGGTGCACGTCCATCACGCCACACTCCCGGCGTGTGGGCTGCTCGACGTCGCGGTCGTCACCACCGCCGGTCATGCCACCACCACCGCCGGTCATCGAGGCGCCGCCGCCTCCGCCGCTCATCGCGTAGCCTCCCGGACCCGGGGAGCCGCTCATCGCCGGGCCGGTCGAGCTCGTCGACGTCGGCTGGTTCCCGGCCGGCGTCCCGTTGGCCGACTGACCGCCGCCGGACGGCATCGCGCCACCCGGCATTCCGTTGTCGCTGGCCCGTTCGGTCTTGTCCGCTCTCCCGTTGGCCTTTCTCGGCATCTCTCCCCCTTGCTCAGGCAGGGGCGAACGGAGCAGGACGGAACCGGCCGCGGCGCTGTCGCCAACGCGTGCCCATGGTCCCGGACCGGGACGCTTCCCAGATCCCCCAGACCCACGTACCAGCCGAAGACGGCGCCGGCCGTCTTCCCCCACCGAACAGGCTGCCCCCAAGACGCTGCTCGTGTTCTACCTTCCTCTCGTCACCGCCGGTGCACAACCCCACGGGCGCGGGTAGTCGATTTCCACCGTTTCCTTTGTCCACGTTGGAGAATTGCAGCAGGAGTCCCCTGGGAGGGTTCGATGCGCAGAGAGCTGTCGGTGCCGTTCGAAGTACGCGGTCAACGCGGACTGGTCAATGTCCGGGTGGTGGCCAACGACGACCCCTGGGCGTCGGGCCACCAGCTTCTCGTCCCGGATCTGGTCGCCGAGTCCTTCCGTGGTTTCCCGATCTGTACTGCGACGCTGCGCTACCACGGGCAGGGCATCAACGCGATCATGGGCTGGGTCCAACTGGCCACCCGGGACTTCGACGGGCACGTGTCCGTCGACGCGCTGCCGTTCCACGCCGAGGCGAGCCCGCTGTTCAGCTACGGGCACCTGCCGACGTTCTTCGACGCGCCCGCGAATCCCGATCATCCGGACGGAGTCTGGCGGGCGGACACCTTTCTGGTGATCGCGCCGGACGTGGTCCGCACCCGCTCGCTCGTTCCGGTCGCCGCCTTCACCTGGGGCTACCGCCTCTCCGGCGGCTATCCCGACCCGCTCGACCCGGCCCGCCGCGACGCGGACTGGTCCGACCACCGCGGGGTGCTCCAGAAGTCCTATCCGGACTGGACCTTCGCTTAGAGCGGCCCTCGCCGCGTCTAGAGCTCGCGTTCCCAGTTGGAACGCTGGGCGACCGGACGGAAGCCGAGATGCTCGTTGACCGCGATCATCGGCGCGTTGCTCGGAGCGTTCCAGGTGTGCAGCACGGCCGGGTGATCGAGCTCGGCCTGCAGCGATCGGAGGTTCGGGATCTTGACGGCCATGCCGAGCTTCCGGCCGCGGTGCTCCGGCCGGACGAAGGTGTCCCACTGGTAGAGGCGGTCCGGCGTACCGGCCGCGCCGCCCATCTGCGTGTACGCCGCGAGCCGCCCGTCCTCGGCGACCGCCACGGTGGTGTGGCAGGTCCGGCCCTGCTTCACCCGGCGGGCCTCGGCCTCGCGGATCCGCTCCGGCGTCCACTGAGTCGCCTCTAGCTCGAGGTCCCCGGTCGGCACGTCCACGGTCATCGCGCTGAGCGCGTCGGCGAACTCCTCCAGCCACGCCTCTGGCATGTGCTCCCGCCACTGCAGGATCTCGTACCCGGGCGCCTCTCGCTCCAGCTTGTCGAGCTGTTCCGCCGGCAGCGGCAACTCGATCACCTGGTGCAGATCCACGTGCTTGCGGACGAACCCACGCGCGGCGGCGAACGTCGTACCGGCGCTCTCACCGGTCTCGGCGTCGCCCAGCGCGATCCCCGACAGCAACCGCCGCCCGTCCTGCCGCGCCCGCTCCGCGACAATCTCGAGCAACCGGCTTCCGACACCCTGACGCCGGTACTGCGGGGCCACGGCGAGTTCGACGTCGACGAGATGCGTGTTCTCCTTCAGCCACCAGTCGAGCCAGGCGATCCCGAGCCAGGTGGCGCCTTCGACCAGACCGATCCCGTCGACGCGCATGTCCGAGTGCTCACCCGCGAACAACACCCGGGCCTCCTCCAGCCCGAGCCCGGCCGGAAACTCCTGCTCCGTCCGCCGTACGTCGTCCCTTAGCTGGAAGAACCGCTCGAAGGTCGCGGCGTCCCGCCCGTCCACAGTCACGATGTCCACCCGGCGACCCTACGGGCCGGCACCCACTCGCCGCCGGTGATTTTCGGGGAGATCTCCGACGTGCGAGTCAGGCGGGGGAGTGCCAGACGTGCTGGTGCTCGATCGGGCGGAAGCCGAGGTGGTCGTTGACGGCGATCATCGGGGCGTTGGACTCGGCGTTCCAGGTGTGGATCGTGGCGGGGTCCTGGAAGGCGGACTGGAGGGCCTGGAGGTTGGCCAGTTTGAGCGCCAGGCCGAGGCGATGGCCGCGGTGTTCCGGCCGGACGAGGGTGTCGCGCTGGTTCAGGCGACCGGGCTGCTGCGGTGACCCCGTCAGTTCGGTGTAGCCGGCGAGCCTCCCGTCCGCCGCGACCGCGACCGTAGTACTGCCGAAATGCCCTTGGGTACGGCGATGCTCCTCGGCCGCGCGGAGTCGCTCGGGTGACCAGCGCTTGGGTTGCATCTCCAGGTCGTCGAGCGGAACCTCCTCGTCCACGAGGCTGAGCAGCCCGCAGTACTCCGTGAGGTACTCCTCCGGGCAGGCCCCGGGCCAACTGATCAGCTCGTAGTCGCGGTGATGCTCGGCCACGGCGTCAGCCTGCGCGGCGAGGTCACTCACCGGGTAGGTGAGCACTTGGTGCAGGGCCGCGAACTGGGCGACGAAACCTCGCTTCGACGCGAACGCCGCACCCGAGCCCACCTCAGCGCCGTACGGGCTGAACGTCTCGCCGAGCAGCGCGCTCCGGCCCTCGTCCCGCGCCTGGGCCCGAACCGCATGCAGCAGGGCTGACCCGACGCCGCGGCGCCGGTGAGCTGGTACGACACCGAGGTCGACGACGACCAGTTGCTGGTTCTCGGACTGCGGCCAGGTCAGCAAGGCCGCGCCGATCACCTCGTCATCCTCGATCGAGGCCAAGCAGCTGAAGCGGTAGTCCGCGGGTGGCGACTGCAGCAGTACGAGTGCCTCGTCGACAGGCATCAGCGTCGGGAACTCCCGTTCCGCGGCGACCGACGCCAGTACGCCGAAAGCCCGCCGGAACTCATCCGCCTCGTCGACTCCCACGACCTCCATGAGGCCCAACGTAGAACCTCAGCGGTCCGTTGGTCCTTCGGCGGCGCGTCAGTGGTGCGGGCGGAGGGCGCGGTTGGCGGCCGGTTCGGCGATCTGCTCGCGGAACGGGTGCGCCGGGTAGACGCCCAGCAGCCGGACCTCGACCGAGAAGAAGGCGAGCTCCTCCAGGGCGAGCGCCACGTGCGGGTCGTCCGGGTGACCTTCCACGTCGGCGTAGAACTGGGTCGCGAAGAAGGACCCGCCGAGCTGGTAGCTCTCCAGCTTGGTCATGTTGACGCCGTTGGTCGCGAAGCCGCCCATCGCCTTGTACAGCGCGGCCGGCACGTTGCGGACGCGGTACACGAAGCTGGTGATGATCGGTCCGGAGCCGACGGGCGGCACGTGCGGCTCGCGGGACAGCACCAGGAAGCGGGTGGTGTTGTGGTGCTCGTCCTCGACGTCCTCGGCCAGGATGTCCAGTCCGTAGAGCCCGGCTGCGGCCACCGGCGACAGCGAAGCGACAGTCGGGTCCTTCAGCTCCGAGATCTCGCGGGCGGCGCCGGCCGTGTCGTCGGCGACGACGGTCGACCAGCCGTGCTCGCGGATGATCTTGCGGCACTGGCCGAGGGCGTGCACGTGGCTGCGAACCGTCTTGATCGACTCGATCGAGGTGCCCGGGGCGGCCATCAGCTGGAAGTGGATGGGCAGGAAGAACTCGCCGATGATGTGCAGCCCGGAGTCCGGCAGCAGGTGGTGGATGTCCGCGACGCGGCCCGCGATCGAGTTATCCACCGGGATCATCGCCAGCCCGGCCCGGCCGGTGCTGACCGCCTCGAGCGCGTCCTCGAACGTCGTGCAGGGCAACTGCTCGCGGTCCGGGAACATCTCGGTGCAGGCCATCGCCGAGTTGGCGCCTGGCTCACCCTGGTAAGCGATCGGTCCGTTCACGGTTTCCCAGCCTAGCGCCACGGTGTCTCACCCTCTGGATCAGGTGTCCGTCTTACGGACTTTCTTGGGGGCGCCGGTGGTCGCCCGGCCTTCCAGCGACTTGGCCTTGGTGGCGTACATGTCGACGTACTCCTGGCCGGACAGCTCCATGATCTTGTACATGATCTCGTCGGTGACGGCCCGCAGGATCAACCGGTCGCCCTCCATCCCGTCGTACCGGGAGAAGTCCAGCGGCTCGCCGAACTTGACCGTCGGGGAAGCCAGCGAGGCGACCACCTTGCCGGGCGGCGCGACTACGTCGGTGCCGATCACCCCGCACGGGATCACCGGGACCTTCGCCTCCAGCGCCAGCCGGGCGACACCGGTCCGGCCCTTGTAGAGCTTGCCGTCGTGCGAGCGGGTGCCCTCGGGGTAGATGCCGAACAGCTCGCCGCGCTCCAGCACCTTCATGCCGGCCCGGATGGCACCCTCGGACGCGGACCCGCCGGACCGGTCGATCGGCACCTGGCCGGTGCCCTTGAAGAAACCGCGCTGGAACCGGCCCTTGACCCCGGCGCCGGTGAAATAGTCGGACTTGGCCACGAAGGTGACCCGGCGGCGGACCACCAGCGGCATGAAGATCCAGTCCACGTAGGAGAGGTGGTTGCTGGCGATGATCGCCGGTCCCAGTGCCGGGATGTGCTCGGCGCCCTCCACCTTGGGCCGGAAGATACGCCTGACCGGCGGGCCGAGCAGCACGTTCTTCAGCACCCAGTAGATGCCCTTGCCATCACCGTCGCCGTCGTCGACCGGGTTCACCTGCTCCGGCTCGGGCCGCGGCGAATGCGCCGGTTCCGTCATCGATGTCCTTTCCTCACGTTTCCCCGAGCCTCATGATGCCGTACGACGCCCCGCCGCCGCTGCGGTTGCCGCCCAAGTCGGCGCGCGGGAACCACTGACATCCGGTACCCACCATCCGTAGGGTTCTCACAGCATGTCCGCCGAGCTGGGGAGGGCCGGGTTGTGAGGACCAGGAGACTGACGGCGAGCCTGACCGTGGTGGCGGCGGTGTTCGCCGGCCTGCCGGTCGCCACGACCGCCGCATCGACCGCCACCGCCGCCACCGCGAGCGCCGCCGCGAGCGCCGCCGCGGGCGCTGCGACCGTGGTGCCTTTGCAGGTGACCGGGCCGGCGTCGTCGCGTTTCAACCTCGTGGTGATGGGCGACGGATACACCGAGGCCGAGCTGCCCAAGTTCCGTGAGCAGGTGGACAAGCACCTGAACGTGCTCTGGAGCATCGAGCCGTTCAAGTCGTACCGCAACTACGTCAACGTCTACGCGGTCGAGATCGCCTCGCCCGAGAGCGGCGTCGACTGCGACCCGGACCTCACCTCGCCCAAGGTGGACACCCCGCTGCAGATGGGCTTCTGGGGCGGCTGCAACCCGGCCAGCGTGCAGCGCCTGCTGACCGTCAGCTCCACCGCCGCCGGCCAGTACGCCGACCTGGTGCCCGGCACCACCGCGTCGAACCGGCAGATTCTTGCTATCGGCAACAGCGACACCTATGGCGGCGCCGGTGGCACCTACGCCACCGCATCAGGCGGCAACGCGCTGTCCGCGCTGATCACCCCGCACGAGCTCGGCCACTCGCTCGGCGGACTCCAGGACGAGTACGACTACTACGCCCGCGGCGAGCGCGGTGCGCCGTACGAGGGTCCGGAGCCCAGTTCGATCCACCACACGCTGCTGACCGAGCAGCAGATGCTCGACCAGCAGAAGAAGTGGTTCCGCTGGCTCGGCGAGGACAGCGAGTCGGGCGGCAAGATCGCCCGCTTCGAGGCCGGCATGTACGCCGGTTCGGGTGTCTGGCGCCCGAGCAAACACTCGATGATGAAGGTTCTCGGCTACTACTTCGACCAGGTCTCCCGCGAGCGCATGACCCAGCGCATCTCGTCGCGAGCCACGCTCTTCCAGTCCAGCACCCCCGCCGGCCAGGTCGCGCCCGACCAGGTCGTCTGGCTCCAAACCCTCCACCCCGCCAGCCACGAACTAACTGTCACCTGGACCCTAGACGGCACAGTCCTCAACACCGCCAACAGCCGCGCGGTGGACCTGGGCTCCCTCACGCTCACCCCCGGCCCCCACACCCTGACAGCCAAGATCGTCGACCCCACAACCTTCGTCCGAGACCCCGCAGTCCGAGCCTCCACCGCCCTAACCGCCACCCGCACCTGGACCCTCAACCCCACCCTGGCAGCCCCGTCTTCCGCTGCCGGTGAGGCAACCTTCACCACATCGACCTCCACCGAACACCCGGTGAACGCCGACGAGGTGGTCTACGTGGAGACCACGCAGTCCGACTCCGCCCAGCCTGCTGTCGAGTGGCGGGTTGACGGCAGCGTGGTGGCGAAGCCGGGGAACGACCGCGACTTCGCCCTCGCCCCGCTGAACCTGACCGGACCCCACACCCTGACCGCCTCGGTCGGCAGCGACACCCTCACCTGGCAGGTCGACGGCGTCGAGCCGACCGTGGACTCCACCCTCTCCAAGCCCCTCCTGAAGGTGCAGAAGCCGGCCGGCCCGGAGTACATCTACAACGACGCCTTCACGATGGACCTGAAGGCCACTGACGACAGCACCGGGTACGTCGTGCCGGAGTTCCGGGTGGACGGCGACGGTTGGTACAACTACTACGGCTGGCCGACCGACGCGAACGCCCCGTTCCGTTTCACCGCCGAGGGCACCGAGATCGACCAGCTCGTCTACGGCAAGCTCGGCGTCCCGCGGGTGGTCCCCTGGGACGAGGTCCCGTCCGGCTACGGCCGGCACCAGGTCGAGTACCGCGCCATCGATGCCTCCGGCAACATCGGTACCCCGCGCCGGTTCGCGGTCACCTTGCTACGCCCGGCTCCGACCTGCACGACGACGATCACCGGGGTCCGGAACAGCCCGCTGGTAGTGGCTTCCGGCGTCACTTGCTTGCAGGGGGCAACGATCAACGGCGAGATCTCGATCCGCGCCGGAGCCTCACTGGTCGCCACGGACTCCAAGATCTCCGGACCCGTGAGCGCTGCCATGGCGGCCGACCTGCACCTGCTCCGCAGTACGGTCAGCGGCCCGGTCTCACTGGACGGCACGACCCGAAGCGCAGTACTGGTCGGGACTGCCGTCAGCGGCCCGGTTTCGGTCACCGGCGCCCGAACCGCCGAGCCCGTAGTCCTGGCCGGCAACAAGATCAACGGCCCCCTCAACTGCACCTCCAACACCACCGCCCCGGTCAACCTGCAAGCCCCGAACCAGGTCTCTGGTCCGCGCGCAGGCCAGTGCGCGGGTCTCTGAGGACGGCGACATGAACGGACTGCGAGTGGCCCTTCTGCTGGCGGCGGCCCTCACCACCGGGCTCATGGCGGGGGTGTACGTGATCTATTCGAATGCCTTCATGCCCGGGCTGGGGAAGACCGACGACAAGACCTTCGTCGGGGCGTTCCAGGCGGTCGACCGGGCGATCCTCAACCCGTTGTTCCTGGGCTTGGGGTTCCTCGGCTCCCTGGTTCTCACGCTCGTCGCCGGACTGCTGAGCCTCGGGGAGGACGCGCTGGCGTGGATCGCGATCGCCTTTGTGCTCAACCTGATCACGGTGATCATCACGATCGCCATCAACGTCCCTTTGAACGACGCGCTCAAGGCGGCCGGTGACCCCGACACCATCGACGTCACCGCCGCCCGCACCGCGTTCAACGAGGCCCGGTGGAGCTCCTACAACCTGATCCGATCCGTCCTCAGCACAGTCGCCTTCGGCCTTCTCGCCTGGTCCCTCTACCTAACCGGCAAATCCGCCACCCAGCCCTAGGCGCACTCGGCCAGCACGCCGGTGCCGCCGGGTCCGAACAGCACCCCCACAAACAGCGCCGCCATCGCCACCGGGCCTAGGTGTCACCAAAGTCCCGGCCGGGTACGCCAGAGCGGTACCCGGCTACACCTAGAGCCGTACGACGTACTTCCCGTCGCCGCGGCCGTCCGCCAAGGCCTGCTGGGCCTCGGCGGCACGGTCGAGGCCGTCAACAACCGTCGGGTCAACGGTCAGCGCGCCCTCTGCGAGTTTGCCGAGCACATCCGTGAGGGCCGCAGCCACCAGGTGCGGCGCCTTGGTGGAGTACCCACGGATGCTGAACCCGCCGACCGACGCGTTCCCGCCGAACAACGGTCCAAGCGCCAGGGGAGCAAGCGGAGTGCCACCAGCATTGCCGAACAACACGATCCGACCGCCCGGCGCGACCAGGTCCAGATCGGTGTCGAGCCACTCCGTGCCCTGCGGATCGAGGATCAGGTCGACGCCCTGACCGCCGGTCCGCTCGCGCACGGCGTCGACCAACCCGTCACCACGAACCATCGCTGCGTCGTACCCGGCCTTCTCCGCGGCCTGGACCCGGCTGGCCCCGCCGACCGTGCCGAGCAGGAGGCCGGCACCGCGCAGCCGCGCGAGCGACGCCAGCGCCTGGCCGACGCCACCCGCGGCCGAGTGGACGAGCACCGACTCACCAGGTTGAAGGCGGTTGAGCAGTAGGGCGGCCGTGGTGAGCGTGCCCGGCGCGGCAGCCGCCTGCTCGAACGAGAGGCCCTCCGGAATCGCCGCCACCAGTTCGGCCCGCACCAGGGCGACCTCCGCGAGCCCGCCGGACCCCGTGAACGCGGCGACCGGCGTACCGACGGCAGGTCCGTCGACACCTGCGCCGAGTGCGCGAACCGTGCCCGCGACCTCCAGCCCAGGCACGAACGGCCACCCGGTCGCGTACCCCGGATCACCCCGCCGAGCCATCACGTCGATGAAGTTCACCCCCGCCGCCCGGACGTCGATCGCCACCTCGCCAGACCCGGGGAGAGGGCTTTCCAAGTCCACCACCCGGGTGGTGGACGCATCGGGAGCGGGTCGGTCGAACAGCAGCGCGCGCATCACGAATTCCTTTCGATGATCGTCGTACGTCGAGTTCGAGACTACGCTCATGTACGACGATCGTCGAAAGGAATTTGATGGCGAACTCGCGGCGCCCGGCCCTGGTCCACCCCGATGCCGGGGACCTGACCGTCTACGAGGTCCTGCACGCCCTCGCGGACCCGACCCGGCTGACGATCGTCCGGACCCTGCGCGAGGACGTCGAGCGCGCGTGCGGCACTTTCCCGGTCTCGGTGGCACCGTCCACCCTCACCCACCACTTCCGCGTCCTCCGCGAAGCCGGCGTCATCCACCAGCGCGAGGAAGGCAACCGGCGCTGGACCACCCTCCGTCACGCCGACCTGGAATCCCGCTTCCCCAACCTCATCGACACTGTGCTCCAGGTCGCCCTGGACTGAGTCCGCCGCGGATTGGGTCCCGCCCCGGAATGAGTCGCGTCGCGGCGGAACTGCCAGAATGGCGCTCGTGGCACCAGTTCAGGCTCCGCCGTCCCAGCAGCTTCCCGCCGTGCAGAAGTTGCGGATCCGCTTCGCCAAGCGGGGACGGCTGCGCTTCACCTCGCACCGCGACTTCCAGCGCGCCTTCGAGCGCGCGGTCCGGCGCGCCGAGCTGCCGGTCGCCTTCTCGCACGGTTTCAGCCCGCATCCGAAGATCTCGTACGCCGGTGCCGCGCCGACCGGGGCCGCCTCAGAGGCGGAATACCTGGAGATCTCGCTCACACACGAGCGTGACCCTGAGCAGGTCCGCGCGGACCTGGACGAGGCGCTGCCGACCGGGCTGGACATCGTCGAGGTGGTGGTCGCCGGCGCCAGGTCGCTCGCGGAGCAGCTGGAGGCCAGTGAGTGGCTGATCGCTTTGCCCGGCGTGGATCCGGCCGACGCCCAGCAGGCGGTCGATGCGTTCCTCGCCCGGGAGGAAATCATCGTCGAGCGCATGACCAAACGGGGTCCTCGCTCGTTCGACTGTCGGGACGCCGTTCTCCGACTCGCGGTCGGCAGTGAACCGGCGCCGGTTGAGACGTGTGCGATACTGCAAGTGGTGTTACGGCACGGAACCCCGGCCGTGAGACCCGACGACGTTCTCGCCGGCGTGCTCGAAGTAGCGACGCTTCCGGTGACGGGCCCGGCTCTTCTGACCAGGCTCGCCCAGGGCCCGCTCATCGCGGCCACCGGCACTGTGGACGATCCGCTCGCTCGTGACCGCGACGCCACCCAGGCGACCGCGACCGGCCAGGCGGTCGACCACCAGACGCATGTAGCGGAGGGCGACGCCGCCGCTCCATCTGCGCCCTGACGAGCGCCGGGGGAGCGGATCCAGATGGCTTCCGCCGGACCGGCTGACACTGCGGGATCGGCGAGACCGAGACCGCTTTCTGGCTGCGCCGGACCCGTGACAGGGGTCGCAGGATGCGCCGGAGGGCCTGAGGAGACCCGCACTGCATGCTCGACAACGAGCCGAACACCACCGAGGCAGCCGAACCGGCTGCCACCGCCCCCACGCAGCCGCCTGCCAAGAAGGCCGCTGCCAAGAAGACGGTCCGCAAGCGCACGACCAAGAAGGCCGCTGCGCAGACCGCCCCCGCTGACGCCGACACCGCGATCAGCACCCAAGCAGACGCCGAGGCCGCCGATCCGGCACCCGCCCCGGCGAAGAAGGCGGCCGCCAAGCGCCCGGCGAAGAAGGCGGCCGCCAAGCGCCCGGCCAAGAAGGCCGCCGCCCGCAACAGCGGCCAGGACAGCCTGCTCGACGCCTCCGAGGACGCCACCGCCGTGGAGTCCGCCACTGGGTCGACCAGCCTCGCCGACGCCGGCCCGGTGCAATCCAGCGCCGACTCGGCCGCTCAGGGTGGCTCCGACGCCTCCGCTGCGCCGGCCAAGAAGACGACTCGTCGGCGGACCAGCAAGAAGGCCGCGGCCGCGCCGCAGGCCGACCTGCTGACCTCTGACAACCCGGTCAGCGATGGCCCGGTGGCTTCCGCGGACGTCGCCGAGGAAGAGCTGACCGAGGAAGAGCTCGCCGCCGCCGCTGAGGCTGCTGCCCAGGCCAACGTCCAGGCCGAGTCCACTCAGGCTGAGCCTGCTGAGGGTGGGTCGCGGCGTCGTCGCCGTGCACCTGCCGCCGCTGCCGTGCTGTTCCAGGCGCCGGTCGATGTTCCTGCCCAGGCTGCAGCCACCAGCCCGGTCGAGGCCACTCCTGCCGAGGCGCCCTCCGGTCGGCGCACCAGGCGGCGCTCCGGCGCGGCCGAGACCGCGGCGAACGAGCAGGCGGCCGTCACCGACGCGCCTGAGGTCGTCGCCGAGACGACCGGGGTCGCTGCCGACGAGCAGCCGAGCAGCACCCGCCGTCGCCGTAGCCGTCGCAGCCGGGATGCCGAAGAGGTAGCGGCAGACCGCGCCGAGCCGGTGATCGAGGAAGCCCACAACACCGAGGCTGACGAGGACACCGACGAGGACCACGCCGCCGAAGCCGACGAGAACGACGGCGAGGAAGGTGGCGAGGGCACCCGTCGCCGCCGCCGTCGCCGCGGAGGCCGTCGCCGCCGCAAGTCCGGTGACGCCGACGGTTCCGACGACAGCGCTGAAGAGCAGGACGAGGACTCGGAGGAGTCCGACGACCAGCAGGACGACACCGACGAGCACGGCCAGTCCGATGAGCCCGAGGACGAGACGGAGGGCTCCGGCTCCTCGTCGCGCCGCCGCCGTCGCCGTCGCCGCCGCAAGGGCGAGGACCCGGGCTCGGCGCCGGACGACCCGGACGAGACCGTCGTACGGGTCCGTGAGCCGCGCAGCAAGACCATCTCGAACGAGATCACCGCGGTCGAGGGATCGACCCGGCTGGAGGCGAAGAAGCAGCGCCGCCGCGAGGGTCGCGCCGCCGGCCGCCGGCGCGCGCCGATCGTCACCGAGGCCGAGTTCCTGGCCCGGCGCGAGTCGGTCGAGCGGACGATGGTGATCCGCGCCCGCGGCGACCTGACCCAGATCGCCGTCTCCGAGGACAACGTCCTGGTCGAGCACTACGTCGCCCAGGAGGAGCAGGTCTCGCTGATCGGCAACGTGTACCTCGGCCGGGTGCAGAACGTGCTGCCCAGCATGGAGGCCGCGTTCATCGACATCGGCAAGGGCCGCAACGCCGTGCTGTACGCCGGTGAGGTCGACTGGAACACGCTCGGCGGCGGCAACGGCCCGCGCAAGATCGAGTCGGTGCTCAAGTCCGGCCAGGCGGTCCTGGTCCAGGTGACCAAGGACCCGATCGGCCACAAGGGCGCCCGGCTGACCAACCAGATCAGCCTGCCCGGCCGGTACGTCGTGTACGTGCCGCGCGGGGGCAACGGCGGGATCAGCCGCAAGCTGCCCGACACCGAGCGGAACCGCCTGAAGGGCATCCTCAAGGACATCGTCCCGGACGAGGCGGGCGTGATCGTGCGCACCGCGGCCGAGGGCGCCACCGAGGATGAACTGACCGCTGACGTCAGGCGGCTGCAGACCTACTGGGAGGACATCGAGAAGAAGTCGAAGTCCGGCCAGGCGCCGCAGTTGCTGCACGGCGAGCCGGATCTGCTGATCCGGGTGGTCCGCGACCTGTTCACCGAGGACTTCACCAAGCTCGTCATCTCCGGTGACGACGCCTTCGACCAGGTCAAGGAGTACGTCTCCGACGTCGCCCCGCACCTGGCCGACCGGGTGGAGAAGTGGTCCGGTGACGGTGACGTCTTCTCGAACTACCGGATCGACGAGCAGATCAAGAAGGCGTTGGACCGCAAGGTCTGGCTGCCGTCGGGTGGCTCGCTGATCATCGACCGGACCGAAGCGATGACGGTGGTCGACGTCAACACCGGCAAGTTCACCGGCTCCGGCGGAAACCTCGAGGAGACCGTCACCAAGAACAACCTGGAGGCGGCAGAGGAGATCGTCCGGCAGCTCCGGTTGCGCGACATCGGCGGCATCATCGTGATCGACTTCATCGACATGGTGCTGGAGCTGAACCGGGACCTGGTACTGCGCCGGCTGGTGGAGTGCCTGGGCCGCGACCGGACCAAGCACCAGGTCGCCGAGGTGACCTCGCTGGGTCTGGTCCAGATGACCCGCAAGCGGATCGGTACCGGTCTGCTCGAGGCGTTCAGCGAGAACTGCGACCACTGCGGTGGGCGCGGGCTGATCCTGCACGACGAGCCGAAGGAGTCCCGCCGCCGGCAGGACGACGGACGCAACCGCGGGCAGCAGCAGTCGCACGCCGACCAGACGAGTGACGGCGAGGTCGCAAAGAAGAGCTCCCGCAGCCGCAACCGTGGCAAGGGCCGTGGTCGTGGCGACGGGCCGGACGAGTTGCCCGAGACCGAGCAGCACAGCCATGACGCCGCCCAGCGCCTGGCCCAGATCGCCGCAGCCTCCAGCGTCACCAACGCCGAGGCCCAGAGCGACCAGGCCCAGGGTGACCGGGCCCAGAGCGACCGCTCGCACGGTGACCAGGATCAGGCTGATCGCTCGCCGAGCGACCAGTCGCAGGGTGAGCGCCCGCAGGACGACCACTCGCAGGGTGACCAGGCTTCCGCAGCGCAGGCTCAGGAGGGTTCTGAGGGTGCTGCTGGGGACGGTGCCGAGGCTGGGGCTGAGAAGGCTCAGCAGAACGGTTCCGGGCGCGGTGGCAGTACTCGCCGCCGGCGTGGTGGCCGTAGTCGTGCCAAGGCGGACGACAGCGGTGACAGTGATGCAGGCAACAACGGATCCGACGCCGGAGTGAGCGCTCCGGAGCTGGAGTCCACCCCGGTTTGACCCACTCGTGACGCGCGCCGTATTCTTGTCCTTCGGCGCGCGTCTCGCGTGCCTCCTTTGTGTGGGCCGCAGTAGGTCTGTGCAGGCCCCTTAAGACTTCCGAACAAACAGAGAGTGAGATCCACGGTGTACGCGATCGTGCGCAGTGGCGGCACCCAGCAGAAGGTCGCCGTCGGCGATGTCATCGAGATCGACAGCCTGACTGATCAGGTCGGCGACACGGTGTCGTTGCCCGCAGTCCTCGTCGTCGATGGCGACACCGTGACGGCCGATGCTGCCGCCTTGGCCAAGGTGGCCGTTTCAGCTGAGGTTCTCGGCCGCACCAAGGGCCCGAAGATCCACATCCTCAAGTACAAGAACAAGACCGGTTACCGCAAGCGCCAGGGGCACCGCCAGCACTACACCCAGGTCAAGATCACCGCGATCGACGCCAAGAAGAAGTGAGCTGAGACAGACATGGCACACAAAAAGGGAGCAGCGTCGACCCGTAACGGTCGCGACTCCAACGCGCAGCGGCTCGGCGTGAAGCGCTTCGGCGGTCAGCTGGTCAACGCCGGCGAGATCATCGTCCGCCAGCGTGGCACCCACTTCCACCCGGGCAACCTGGTGGGCCGTGGCGGCGACGACACGCTGTTCGCGCTTGCCGAGGGCAAGGTCGAGTTCGGCGTCCGTCGTGGACGTCGCGTCGTCAACATCGTCCCGGCCCCGGCGGAGTAACACCGCCACCCGGAGTTTCGAAGCCTTTGCAGTAGTTGCCGAAGGGCGGGTCGCGGAATAGCGCGACCCGCCCTTCGGCTGTGTAAGGGGTACTGCGGCAACGGTTTCCCACCGCGGCGCGGTACCGGCGGTACGCAGTACGGCAGTCAGAGCAGCAACCGATTCAGCAGGAAGTAGATACCGATGGCGATCCCCAGCTTTGTCGACCGGGTCACGGTGCACGTCACCGGTGGCAACGGCGGAAACGGCTGCGCCTCGGTGCACCGGGAGAAGTTCAAGCCGCTCGGCGGTCCCGACGGGGGCAACGGCGGTGACGGCGGCAGCATCATCCTGCGCGTCGACCCGGACCTGACCACGCTGGTCGACTACCACCGCTCCGCCCACCGCTCCGCCACGAACGGTGCCCAGGGCAAGGGTGACCACCAGGCCGGCAGCAAGGGCGGCGACGTCGTGCTGCCCGTCCCGGACGGCACCGTCGTCAGTACTCCGGAAGGCGAGGTGCTGGCGGACCTCGTCGGCCCCGGCGCGGAGTTCGTCGCGGCCCAGGGCGGCAAGGGTGGCCTCGGCAACGCGGCACTCGCCAGCTCCAGCCGCAAGGCCCCTGGTTTCGCCCTGCTCGGCGAGGACGGCGAGGAGCGCACGGTCGTCCTCGAGCTCAAGGTCGTCGCGGACATCGGCCTGGTCGGCTTCCCGAGCGCGGGCAAGTCGTCGCTGGTCGCGTCGATCAGCCGCGCCCGGCCGAAGATCGCGGACTACCCCTTCACCACCCTGATCCCGAACCTGGGCGTCGTTGTGGCCGGTGAGACCACCTTCACCGTCGCCGACGTACCGGGCCTGATCGAGGGCGCGAGCGAGGGACGCGGGCTCGGACACGACTTCCTGCGGCACGTCGAGCGGTGTGCCGCGCTGGTGCACGTGATCGACTGCGCTACCTACGAGCCGGGCCGTGACCCGCTCACCGACCTTGACACGATCGAGGCCGAGCTGACGGCGCACGGCGGGCTGGACGACCGGCCGCGGCTGGTCGCGCTGAACAAGGTGGACGTGCCAGACGCCAAGGAGATCGCCGAGATGGTGACGGCCGAGCTCGAGCAGCGCGGCTTCACCGTGTTCTCGATCTCGACCGCGAGCCACGAAGGCCTGGACGGGCTGAAGTTCGCGATGGCCGAGCTGGTCGCCAAGCGGCGCGCGGAGGCCGAGAAGCCGGACACCACCCGGATCATCATCCGGCCGCAGGCCACCGGCGGGTCCGAGTTCAAGATCCGGACGACCCCGGAGGGCGGCTGGCTGATCCAGGGCGAGAAGCCCGAGCGCTGGGTCCGGCAGACCGACTTCGGCAACGCCGAGGCCACCGGCTACCTGGCCGACCGGCTGAACCGGCTCGGCGTCGAGCGCGAACTGCTCGAGCTGGGCGCGATGGAGGGCGACGACGTGATCATCGGCGACGGCCCGAACGCGGTCGTCTTCGACTTCGCGCCGGAGGTCCAGGCCGGTGCGGAGATCCTCGCCCGGCGTGGTGAGGACCACCGGCTGGAGGAGGACCGCCCGGCCGCGCAGCGCCGCAAGGACAAGGACGAGAAGTACCACGCGCTCAGGTCCGGCGAGATCGAGCGCCCGGTGGACCTGTCGGAGTACGGCAAGGGCTGGATCGCGGACGAGGTCGACCTGTCGCCGGCCGAGGCGAAGGCGGCCCAGAAGGCCGCCGAGAGGCTCGCGCGCAAGGAAGCCCGCGAGCTGGAGGCTGCTCGGGAGCTCGAGGCCGAGCGGCTCTTCAGGGCCGGCCAGGACATCGACATCGAAGCCGAGAGCAGCAACCAGGACGCATGACGCGGCGGCGCGCACCTGAGCCGGTATGTGGACTGCGGGGGATCTGACCGACTCACTACGGGATCGTAGGAAGCATGATGCGGGAGAGCTCATGAAGCGGCGCGCGGAGGTTGTCGACGCAGCGCGGATCGTGGTCAAGGTCGGGTCGTCGTCACTGACCCAGCGCGGCAGGATCGACCTGGAACGCCTTCGCCTGCTCGTCGACGCCCTGGCGGCTCGTCGGGTCGAGGGCACCGAGGTCGTGCTGGTCTCGTCCGGTGCGATCGCAGCCGGCCTGGCCCCGATGGGACTGCGCTCGCGTCCGCGGGATCTCGCCACCCAGCAGGCCGCGGCGTCGGTCGGCCAGGGTTTGCTGATGGCCCGCTACAGCGACGCCTTCGCCGCGCACGGACTCCGCGTCGGTCAGGTGCTGCTGACCGTTGACGACGTCACCCGGCGCAGCCACTATCGCAACGCCTACAGGACTTTCGCCCGCCTGCTGGAGCTCGGTGTCGTACCGATCGTGAACGAGAACGACACCGTCGCCACCACGGAGATCCGGTTCGGCGACAACGACCGCCTGGCCGCGCTCACCAGCCACCTCGTCCACACGGATCTGCTCGTCCTGCTGTCCGACGTGGACGGCCTGTACGACGGGGATCCGCGCAAGCCTGGCACCACGATGCTGACGGATGTCCGTGGTCCGGCGGACCTGGCCCGGCTGAAGATCGGGCGTACCGGCTCGTCCGGCGTCGGCACGGGCGGTATGCAGACGAAGGTCGAGGCGGCCGCGATCGCCACCGAGGCAGGGATTCCGGTCGTGCTGACCTCTGCCGGACACGTCGGCGAGGCGCTCCGCGGTGATCCGGTCGGCACGCTGTTCCACCCGACCGGCCGCCGCCGCAAGACCCGGCTGCTCTGGCTCGCCCACGCGACCTCGGGACAGGGCCGCCTCCAGTTGGACGAAGGTGCCGTCCGGGCAGTCACCGAACGCCGTACTTCGTTGCTCCCCGCGGGGATCAGCGGCGTCGAGGGGACCTTCTCCGCGGGCGATCCCGTCGACCTGGTGTCACCGGCCGGTGTGGTGATCGCGCGTGGCCTGGTCAACTACGACGCCGCCGAGCTCCCGGAACTCCTGGGCCGTTCGACCCGGGACCTGGCCCGCGAGCTCGGCGCGGCGTACGAGCGTGAAGTCGTCCACCGCGACGACCTCGTCCTGCTCTAGCGGCCAGCACCAGGCACTAGCTGCTTTTCACCGCCAGGACAGGGCATTCTGCTTCGAGCAGGATGGTTTGCGCCTGGCTGCCGAGCAGGAGTTTGCCGACGGGCGTGCGGCGGCGCAGGCCGATCACGATCAGTTCCGCGTTCAGTTCGCTCGCCAGCTTGAGGATCTGGTCGGCCGCATCCTTGCTCTCCACCAGCTGCGTCAGCTCGTGGTCGACGCCCGACGCGGTGAGCCGCTCCTCCACCGACTGCCACTCGGTGCCGGAGGCGAACCGCTTGTCGACCAGGGACTCGCCGCGCGAGGAGTTCACCACGACCAGCCGCTGATGCCGGCGTTGCGCCTCGTCGATCGCGCTCTCCAACGCGGCCACGCCTTCAGGAGTCGGCACGTACCCGACGATGATCGCCACGATCAGTCTCCCGCTCGCTCAGAGGGTTGGAGTTCCCGGTCCGTCGGCTTACGCCGCTTCCGCACCGAGTTCACCACGGGCGGAACCACCAGCACCAGCAGGATGACGAAGTACACGGTCTTGGAGAACCAGGTGTCGTAGAGGCCGCTCAGCTGGCCGTCGCTGATCTGCAGCGCGCGCCGCAGCTGCTCCTCGGCGACCGGCCCGAGGATGATCCCGATGATCGCCGGTACGACGGGCAGCCCGAACCGGCGCATCGCGAAGCCGAGTGCACCGAGCAGGAGCAGCAGCCACAGGTCGAAGGTGGACAGGTTGGCGGCGTACGCGCCGATGCTGGCGAAGAACAGGATGCCGGCGTACAGGTACGGCCGGGGGATCCGCAGCAGCTTGGCCCAGATCGGGGCGAGCGGGAGGTTGAGCGCCAGCAGGATCGCGTTGCCGATGAACAGGCTGGCCACCAGGCCCCAGACCAGCTCGGGTTGCGTCTCCAGCAGCCGTGGGCCCGGCTGGATGCCGTAACTCTGGAACGCGCCGAGCATCACCGCGGCGGTCGCGGTGGTCGGGATCCCCAGCGTGAGGAGCGGAACCAGGCCACCCGCGGCCGACGCGTTGTTCGTCGCCTCGGGACCGGCGACGCCCTCGATCGCACCGTGGCCGAACTCCTCCGGGTGCTTGCTCAGCTTCTTCTCGGTGACGTACGACAGGAAGGTCGGGATCTCGGCGCCGCCCGCGGGGATCGCGCCGAACGGGAAGCCGATCGCCGTACCGCGAAGCCACGGCTTCCAGGACCGGCGCCAGTCCTCCCGGCTCATCCGGGCGGCCCCGACGGTGATGATGTCGGCCGGCGTACGACGCAGGTGCGCGGCGATCCACAGCGCCTCGCCGACCGCGAACAACCCGACCGCCACCACGACCACATCGATGCCGTCGGCAAGTTCCGGCAGCCCGAGGGTGAGCCGTTGCTGGCCGGACGTCGGGTCGATCCCGATCAGGCCGATCAGCAGGCCGATCGCGAGTGCGGCCACCCCACGGACCTTGGACGAGCCGAGCACGGTGGTGACAGCGACGAAGGCGAGCACCATCACGGCGAAGTAGTCCGGTGCGCCCATCTTCACGGCCAGCTGGACGATCGCGGGCGCCAGCAGGGCCAGGCAGAGCGTGCCGATGGTACCGGCGATGAACGAGCCGATCGCCGCGGTGGCCAGCGCTGCCGCCGCTCTGCCCTTGCGGGCCATCTTGTTGCCCTCGATCGCGGTGACGACCGACGCGCTCTCACCTGGTGTGTTCAGCAGGATGGAGGTGGTCGAGCCGCCATACATGCCGCCGTAGTAGATGCCGGCGAACATGATGAACGCCTGCGTCGGCTCCAGCGAGTACGTGAGCGGCAGCAGCAGCGCGATCGCCATCGCCGGGCCGATTCCGGGCAGCACACCGATCGCAGTACCGAGCAGGACGCCGACGAAGGCGTAGAGCAGGTTGGTCGGGTGGGCGGCGGTGACGAACCCGTTGAGCAGTTCTGTGAGCGCGTCCATCAGAGGATTCCCTTGAGGATCCCGGCCGGTAAGTGGATGCCGAGGCCGAGGTAGAAGAGGTACCAGCTGCCGACGGACAGCGCGATCGAGATGATCGCGTTGCGGAGCAGGTGCCGACTGCCCAGCGCGTAGGTGGTGCCGAAGAACAGCACCGCCCCTGAGACCGGCCAGCCGAGCCGCTCGATCAGCAGGATGTTCGCGACGAAGGCGGCCACCAGCATGCCCAGGGTCTGCCAGTCGCTGCCGTGCGCGAGGTCGACGTCCTCACCGGCCTCCTGCTCGCCCCGGCCGCCCCGCAGGATGTCGATGGCGAGCAGGACCGCGGTCACCACCAGCAGGAGGCCGACCGCGAGCGGGACCGTCCTCGGCCCGATCGGCCCCCGCGTCTCCAGCTCCGGGAGCCGGAGGGCGTCGATCATCGCCCAGCCGCCGAGCAGCAGGAGCAGGAGGGCCACTCCCAGCTCGGAGCGGCCCTGCTTCACGGTGCTCATGGTCGGGGTGCTCATCAGGCGACGAGGCCGAGTTCTCGCAGTACGCCGGCGACCCGGTCGTTCTCCGAGGTGAGGAAGGTCTTGAACTCGTCACCCGTCTGGAAGGAATCGGTCCAGCCCTGGTCGGCCAGCGTCTGCTTCCACTGCGACGACTCGTGCATCTTGGTCAGCAGCTCGTTGTACTGCTGCTGCTTCTCCGCCGACAACCCGGGCGGGCCGACGATGCCACGCCAGTTGGTGAACACCAGGTCGACATCCAGGCTCTTCAGCGTGGGCGCGTCGATCCCCTCGACCGGCTGCTCACTGGTCACCGCGAGGATCTTCACGTCACCGGACTTGGCCTGCTCCGCGACCTCGCCGATCCCGGTGGCCGCGAAGGCGACCTTCTTGCCGAGGATCGCGGTCAGCAGTTCGCCGCCACCGTCGTACGCGACGTAGTTGACCGACTTCGGCTGTACTCCGACCGCCTTCGCCAGCAGCATCGGGGTCAGGTGGTCCGGCCCGCCGGCGTTCGAGGCGCCGCCGACCGGGACCTTGCCCGGGTCCGCCTTCCAGGCGGTGACGAGCTGCTCGAGGCTCGTGTACGGCGAACCCTTCGGTACGACGATCGCCTCGGCCTCGGAGACCATCCGGGCGATCGGCACGGTGTCCTGCAGGGTGGCCTTCGACTTGTTCGTGAAGACGGCCCCGACGACGCCGAGCCCCATCTGCATCAGGATGTCGTCCTTGCCCTTCTCGTTCACCAGCCGCTGCAGGCCGACCGTGCCACCGGCGCCGGCGGTGTTGAACACCTCGACGGTGTCGGTGAGCTTCGCGTCCTGCATCGCCTTGGCGGCGGCCCGGGCGGTCGTGTCGTAACCACTGCCGGGGGAGTTCGGAACCAGGATGCGCAGGCCCTCGACCGGGCCCGAACTGGTTCCGCCGGAGGCGTTGTCGTCGGCGCTGACGCCGCAGCCGGCCGCCAGGACGGCGAGGGTGACGGCGGCGGTGATACTGGTGAACCACGTCCGTGCTTGCACGGGGGCCTCCTTGGTCTTCGGTGGAGCGGGTGCCGTCAGCGTGGCGTGGGGCCGATCCGGTGTCACCGTTACGAACGCAAACTCTGTTGTGCTCATTGTGCTCACGGCCTGCTGGCCAGATCGGGCGGTGCCGCGCACAATCAACCCGTGACCGCGAGGTGGAGAGCGTTCCTGGGCAGGCGTCGGTGGACGCTGGCCGGGCGGATGCTGGCCATGCAGTTGCTGATCGTGCTGATCGTCCTCGTCGGCGTGGCCGCCGTTTCGCTGGCTCAGTCGAACGCCCGGTTCCGCGACACGGAAGGCCGCCGTGCGCTCGCCGTGGCCGAGCGGCTGGCGGTGACCGCCGGAGTCCGCGAGGCCGCCGCAGCCGGAGCACGTGGGGCCACCGGCTCGGACGGCGCGCCCGACTATGTCAGCCAGGCGCAGTCCGTGGTGGAGTCCGGGCGGACCTTCTCCGGCTCGACGTACGTGAAGGTCGCCCTGCGGGATCGGCGGATCATCGCGTCTACCGATCCCGTGCCGCAGACCTCCGTGGCGCGGCTGCAGGAGACCGACGCCTTCCTCGGCCGCTCGTGGATGGGGCGTGACGAGGAGACCGGCGCGGCGCTGGCGATGGCGCCGATCATCAACGTGGAGACCCGCGAGACCGACGGAGTGGTCGCGGTCGGCCGCCAGTACCCGTCCCTGCTGGCAAACCTCGCGACCGCGACGCCGAACCTGCTGACGTATCTCGGCATCGCCAGCCTGCTGGGCGTACTCGGCTCGTTGCTGCTGGCAAGGACCGTCAAGCGCCAGACGCTGGGACTGGAGCCGCGCGAGATCACCGGTCTGGTCGAGCAACGGGAAGCCCTGCTGCACGGGATCAAGGAGGGCGTGCTCGCCGTCGATCTCGAGCGGCGGATCACCATGGTCAACGACGAGGCGGCGCATCTGCTGGGGATCCCGCTGACTTCTGCGGGCCGGGCACTGGTCGAGGTCGACGACACCGGCCGGCTGGGGGAGATCTTCGACGGGCCGGAACCCGCGACCGACCGGGTCCTGCCGCTGCACGGGCGAGTGCTCACGCTGAACCGGATGCCGGTCCGCAGCCACGGGCGCCACATCGGCTGGGTCGCCACCTTCCGCGACCGCACCGAACTGCTCGAACTCCAGCGCGAGCTCGACCTGACCCGCAATACCACCGACACCCTGCGCGCGCAGGCTCACGAGTTCAGCAACCGGTTGCATATCGTCAGCGGCCTGATCGAACTGGGGGAGTACGACGACGTCCGCCGCTACATCCAGCGCATCGCGGCCGACCAGACCGAGCTGACCGCCGGGGTCACTGCTCGGGTGGCGGATCCCGCGGTCGCGGCCTTACTGATCGCGAAGTCCAGCCAGGCGGCGGAGCGCGGGGTCAGCTTCGTCGTCGACCAGGCGACCTTGCTGCCGCGCCTGGACGAACGACTCGCCACCGACGTGTCCACGGTGCTCGGGAACCTGGTCGACAACGCGCTCGACGCTGCTGCCGGAGCGCGGGATCCCTTTGTCGCTGTGGAAGTGGTCGAGCACGCGGGCGCAGTACGGATCCAGGTTCGGGACTCGGGGCCTGGAGTGGACAGTGCGATGCAGCATCGGGTCTTCACGCACGGGTTCAGTACGAAGTACAGCGAGTCGGATGACGACCATGGGATCGGGCTGGCGCTCGTCCGGGTGATCTGCCGCAAGCGCGGGGGCGATGTGACGGTGCACAACGACTCGGGCGCCGTCTTCGTCGCCACGCTGCCGATGCTCGCCACGGCGGCTCAGGCATGATCCAGGTCCTGGTCGTGGACGACGACTTCATGGTCGCCCGGTTGCACTCGAGCGTGGTCGCGCGTCAACCCGGATTCGAGGTGGTGGGTGCCGCTCGCACGGGTGCCGAGGCACTCGCCGCAGTGCGCACGCTTCGGCCGGATCTGGTGCTGCTCGACATCTACCTGCCGGACATGAGCGGACTCGAGGTACTGCGCCGCTTCCGCGAATCCTCGGCCGACTATCCGGTGGACGTGATCGTGATCAGCGCGGCGCGGGACCTCGACACACTTCGTACTGCGTTGCGTGGTGGGGTCTTCCAGTATCTGGTGAAGCCGTTCGAGATCGAGTCTCTTCGAAGTCGGCTGGAGGACTACGCGGCTCACTGGGCGGAACTCCACCATTTGACGGAGGCGCACCAGGACGAGGTGGACCGGGTCTTCCGCACCCAGAGCGGCCGCGTGCCGCCGCCCAAGGGGATCAGCCCGGAAACCACCGACCTGGTCCTACGAGCCCTCGGTAACGCCTCCGACGACGGCCTGTCAGCCACCGACTGCGCCGAAGCCACCGGCCTCTCCCGCAGCAGCACCCGCCGCTACCTGGAACACCTCGTCACCATCGGCCGAGCCGAGATGCGCCCCCGCTACGGCACCGCCGGCCGCCCCGAACGCCGCTACCACCCATTACCCCGCTGACAAGCCTTCAGGTCAGAAGACTGGGGACCGTGAAACCAGCGGATGATGACTGCCCGCGAGCGACCTGCCCGCCGACCACGCAAGCGTCTGCGACTCGCCTGTCGGTGGACCGCAACAAGGTGCGCGTGACCTGGGTGTGTGGCTGAGGCCCGACTTTGTGCGTGGCTTGAGCGTTTGGGGTGGGCTGGTCAGGGGAGGCGTTCGCCTATGGCGGTTAGGGCTGTGTTGCGGGCTTCTAGGACGTGGTGTTCGGCCAGGGCGCGGGCGCGAGGGGCGTCTCGGGCTATCAGGGAGTCGAGGATTTGCTGGTGTTCGTGGAGGGCGGCTGTTCGGCGGGATTGGGAGGAGTTGGTGAAGGCCCGGTAGCGGGCCATCTGGCCGTCTACCTGTTCGTGGAGGCGGGCGGCCCAGCCGTGGCGGGCGATCTCCGCGATCTTCAGGTGGAAGTCGTGGCCGGCGTTCATTGCGTCGTCGGCGAACTCCACCAGCCGCTGGTTCCGCGCCACCAGCAGCGTCAGCGCCTCGGCGCCCTCGTCGGTCATCCGCTCGGCCGCCTCCGCCGCCATCAGCCCCTCCAGCGACGCCCGCACTGTGTACAGCTCGTCGATCTCCTCCGCCGACAGTGAGCGAACCACCATCCCGCCCGTCGGCAACTGCTCCAGCAGATCCTCCGCGAGCAGCAGCCGCAGCGCCTCCCGCAGCGGCGTCCGGCTCACCCGCAACTGCGCCGACAGCTCGGGCTCGAACAACCTCCGCCCCGGCGGCAGGTCGAGCGACAGGATGCGCCGTTTCAGTTCGGCGTACACGACCTGACCGCCCGACGCGCGCCGCACTCTGTCCGTCATACGAACTCTCCTTTGCGTACTTGTATACAAGTATGCTTCTCTGGCTCCAGTCTCGCACCCGATCGGAGCAAGGCATGGCCCATCTTTCGGCATCCCCGCCCGCCGCCGCCCAGCGGACGGATCCGGACGCCCTCCTGGCCTTCACCCAGGCCGTACTGCGCGCCGAAGGCGTCCCGGCCGCGGACTCCCACCTGCTCGCCGACACCCTGGTGACGGCGGAACTCTGGGGCCACGCCTCGCACGGCATGCTCCGGCTGCCCTGGTACGTCGCTCGCCTCCGCAGCGGCGCGATGCGCAAGATCACCCAGGTCAGGACCGTCCGGGACACCGGCGCGCTGGTCGTGCTCGACGGCGGCCACGGCATCGGCCAAGTCATCACCGAGCGGGCGGTCACCCTCGGTGTCGAGCGAGCCAAGCGTTTCGGCGTGAGCTCCATCGGCGTCCGCAACTCGGGCCACTTCGGCACCGCGGCGTACTTCACCCGCCGGGCGGCAGAAGCCGGCTGCGTCGCCCTGCTCTGCACGAACGCCAGCCCGGCGATGGCTCCGTGGGGCGGCAAGCACAAGAGCATCGGCACGAACCCCTGGTCCATCGCGGCTCCCGCCGGGCGGCACGGCGCAGTCGTGATGGACCTCGCCAACACGGCGGTTGCCCGCGGCAAGGTCTACCTCGCGGCCGAGAGGGGGACCGACATCCCTGAGGGCTGGGCGGCCGATGCCGAAGGCAACCCGACGACCGACCCGCAGGCAGCGATCGAAGGCCTGATCCTCCCGATGGCGGGGCCCAAGGGATACGTCATCTCGTTTATGTTCGACGTCTTGGCCGGAGTGCTCACCGGCAGCGCGTTCGGCGACGAGGTGGCCGGCCCCTACCAGCCGGACGCGACCAGCGGCGCCGGTCATCTCCTGCTCACCATCGATGTCGCCGCGATGGCCGACCCAGCGGAGTACGGCGAACGGGTGGAGGCCCTCGTCGACGCGACCCGCGCCGCCGAGAAGGCTTCCTGGGCCGACGAGATCCTCGTCCCCGGTGAACTCGAGGACCGCCATCACGCCGAACTCTCCGCCGCCGGCATCACGCTCACCGACGCCACCTGGGCGAGCCTGGCGACGCTGAGCGCGGAGACAGGGGTCGAACTCCCGTGATCACCCTGACCGTCTCGCTGCAGGTCGTCCCGGGCCACCTGGACGCCTTCGTCGACGCCATCCGCACCAATGCCGAGCGCTCCTTCACCGACGAGCCCGGTTGCCTGGCCTTCGACGTCAGCCAGGACCTCGCTGACGACCACCACTTCACGCTGCACGAGACCTACACCGACGAGGCGGCCGTCGACGCGCACCGAGCCGCGCCGCACTTCAAGGTCTGGCGCGCGGCCGTCGCCGAACACGTCGTGCCCGGCAGTCAGGTGAACACCCTGGCCCGCCGGCTCTTCCACCACCACAGCCCGGAGGCCCACCGATGAACCTGCTGATCCGTCCCGACCAGGTCGTACCGTTCGACCGCGGCAACGGCGTCGTCACCATCCCGTACGTCGGACGCTGGAACGCCGAGGACAACCGCATCACCACCGGGCAGACCGTGTTCGCCGTCGGCACCGGCCTGCCCGTGCACAGCCACAACGTCGAGGAGTCCGTGCTGATCATCGAGGGCCTCGCGATCGCGGAGATCGACGGGGAACGCTTCGACCTGGTGGCCGGCGAGGCGACCTGGGTCCCCGCGGGCGTGCCGCACCGGTTCCTCAACCGCGGCGACGAGCCGATGCGGATCTACTGGGTGTACGGCGGCCGCGAGGTCACCCGCACGATCACAGCCACCGGTGAGACCTTCGAGCACCTCTCGGAGAGCGACCGGGGCGGGCTGACGACCCGATGATCACCACGATCAACCCGGCTGACGGATCCACGCTCGCCACCTACCAGGCGATGACCCCGGCGCAGATCGAGCAGGCCGTAGTACAGGGCTCTGCTGCGGCCGCTGCTTGGGGACGTACTCCGGTCGAGAACCGTCTCCAGGCGCTGACTCGGCTGGCTGCGCACCTGCGGTCGGAATCCGCACGGCTGGCAGCGCTGATCACGGCCGAGATGGGGAAGCCGATCAAGGAGGCCGAGGGCGAGATCGAGAAGTCCGCCGTCACGGCCGAGTACTACGCGGCGAACGGCGGCGCGATCCTGGCCGACGAGGAGGTCCCGGTCGACGGGGTCCGCGCGTGGGTGGCGTACGAGCCGGTCGGGCTGGTGCTCGCGGTGATGCCGTGGAACTTCCCGGCCTGGCAGGTGTTCCGGTTCGCCGTACCGACGCTTGCCGCTGGCAACGGAGTACTGCTGAAGCACTCGCCGAACGTGACCGGGTTCGCGCTGGAACTGGAGAGGGTGTTCGTCGAGGCCGGGTTCCCCGAACACCTCGTCACGACGCTGGTGGTGGATGAGCCGGAGGTGCCGGCCACGATCGAGGGGTTGATCGCGGACGACCGGGTCGCCGCGGTCACGCTGACCGGGAGCAACCGGGCCGGCGCCGCCGTCGGGGCTGCCGCGGGTCGTGCGTCGAAGCGCTCGGTACTCGAGCTCGGGGGATCGGACGCGTTCGTGGTCCTCGCGGATGCTGACATCGAGGCTGCCGCGGCGGCCGCCGTACGGGCGCGGTTCGCGAACTCCGGGCAGAGTTGCGTGTGCGCGAAGCGGTTCATCGTCGAGGCGGCCGTCGCCGACGAGTTCATCGACCGCTTCGTGCTGGGCGTGAAGGCGCTGGCCGTCGGGGATCCGACCGATCGCGAGGTCGCCGTCGGCCCCCTGGCTCGTGACGACCTGCGGGCGGCCTTGCAGCGGCAGGTGGACGAATCTGTCGCGGCCGGCGCGGTGCTGGTCGCCGGTGGCGGGAGCATCGACGGATCCGGGTACTACTTCGAGCCGACCGTGCTGACCGGGACCGCTCCGGGCATGCCTGCCTTCGACGAGGAGACCTTCGGCCCGCTGGCCGCGGTCGCCGTCGCCGCAGATGTCGAGGAGGCGATCACCCTGGCCAACGCCACGCAGTACGGGCTGGGGCTCAGCATCTGGACCGGTTCACCGTCGCGTGGTGTTGAGGTCGCTCGCCAGATCACCTCCGGGGCCGCTTTCGTCAACGCGGTCGTGGCGTCGGACCCGCGGCTGCCGTTCGGCGGGACCAAGCGCAGCGGCTACGGACGGGAGTTGGCCGCGGCAGGGATCCGCGAGTTCACGAACACGAGGACCTACTGGGTCGCCTAGGCCGCGCTTGAGACGGGTGGGCGGGGGAGTGGGAGGTCGCCCTACGATGATGGGGTGAGCGAGATCATCGAGTTGTGCCGGCGGGCCCGGGAGGCCTCCTACGCGTTGTCGGCGGCTTCCCGCGCGACCAAGGACGCGGCGCTGCACGCCATGGCGGCAGCCCTGCGCGCGAACACCGAGCCGATCGTCGCGGCGAACGCGAAGGATGTCGCCGCCGCGCGCGAAGCCGGTACGCCGGAGTCGACCGTGGACCGGCTGGCTCTCGACCCCAGCCGGGTGGACGCGATGGCCGCCGGGCTCGAGCAGCTCGCCGGCCTGGTGGACCCGGTCGGCGAGGTCGTCCGCGGCTACACGCTGCCGAACGGCCTGGAGCTCCGCCAGGTGCGCGTGCCCTTCGGCGTGGTCGGCATCATCTACGAGGCCCGCCCGAACGTGACCGCCGACGCGGCCGGCATCTGCCTGAAGTCCGGCAACGCGGTCCTGCTGCGCGGCTCGTCCTCCGCGGCCGAGTCCAACGCCGCGATCATCGACGTACTGCGCTCCGCCGCGGCCGAGGCGGGACTGCCGGCCGACGTGATCCAGGGTGTGCCGGGCGACCGGGCCGCCGTCAAGGAACTCATGCAGGCGCGCGGGCTCGTCGACGTGCTGATCCCGCGGGGTGGCGCGGGGCTCATCCAGACAGTGGTGTCGGAGTCGACCGTGCCGGTGATCGAGACGGGCGTCGGCAACTGCCACGTGTACGTCGACGCCGACGCGGACCTGGATCTCGCGCTCAAGATCCTGCTGAACGCCAAGACGCAACGGCCGAGCGTGTGCAACGCGGCGGAGTCCCTGCTGGTGCACTCGTCCGTGGCCGACGACTTCCTGGCCAAGGCTCTGCCGGCGCTGGCCGAGGCCGGTGTGACGGTGCACGGCGACGCCCAGGTTGTTGCTGCGGGCAATGACATCCTGGCGGCCACCGACGAGGACTACGGCAAGGAGTACCACTCGCTGGACCTCTCCGCCGCCGTGGTGGATTCGCTGGAGGCGGCGGTCGAGCACATCCGCAAGTTCAGCTCGAGTCACACCGACGCGATCATCACCCGGTCGCAGGCGGCCGCGCGGCGGTTCGTCCAGGCGGTGGACTCGGCGGCCGTGGTGGTCAACGCGAGCACCCGGTTCACCGACGGTGGGGAGTTCGGGTTCGGCGCGGAGATCGGCATCTCGACGCAGAAGCTGCACGCCCGCGGACCGATGGGGCTGCCTGAGATGACCTCGACGAAGTACGTCGTCACCGGCGAGGGGCAGATCCGGAGCTGAGCAGCGGGCCCGCGTCGATCGAGCGCACGTCGGGGGTCTCGTCCGACAGCACGGCCAGCGCGGCCGCATAATCCTGTCCCGCCGGAAGATCCACCAGCCGGACGGGTCCGTCGTAACCGGGCCACTCGAGCAGCGCGGCCGGCTGATCGGGCGCGCTGACGATCACCTTCCGCAGATCGGCGCGTACCCCGTCGCCCGTCGCCTTCACGACCGCCTCCTTGCGAGTCCAGTACTGCGTGAACGCGCGCGCCCGCTCGGCTGGATCGACTTCGGCCAACTGATCCGCCTCCACCTCGGAGAGGCTGACCGCGGCCAGGGAGTCCGCATCGATGGTCGGATCCACCAGTTCGACGTCGACGCCGACCGCAGCACGGGGATGGAAGGCGACGGCGACCAGGTCGCCGGAATGCGACACCGACAACTGCATTCCGTCGGTCGCGACCTTCCAATGCGGCCGGCCGCAGTCCGGGCACGTTCGATCCAGCCGCACTTCGGCAGGCGGTACTTCCAGATCTCGCCCGAGCACTCTGCGGATCACCGCGGCGCCAAGCAGGAA
Organism: Kribbella sp. VKM Ac-2568; assembly: GCF_004345365.1. Classification (GTDB taxonomy): domain Bacteria; phylum Actinomycetota; class Actinomycetes; order Propionibacteriales; family Kribbellaceae; genus Kribbella; species Kribbella orskensis. The sequence goes on along the minus strand of NZ_SLVF01000009.1, from coordinate 217,732 downwards.
ACGCGCCTTGTCCTCATCCCTGGTGTACGCCGCCAAGCGGCCTCTTTCGGCGGCATCCAGGTCTGCGGCCAACTCCGGCCGCGCATCGCGGAGCCGCGCCCACCAGATCTCGACGGCCCGCGGGCCGCTCGTCATGCCATCGCCTGATCGGCGCCGGCCTGATCGGTGCGGGCCTGATCGGTGCCGACCTGGCTGGTGCCGGCTTGGCTGGGGCGAAGGGCGGCCTGCCAGGTGAGTGAGCCGGTCCGAAGATCGTCGAGCAGGGCTTCGATCCAGCGCACCTCGGCCTCGGTGATCGCCCGCTGGTACTCGGTCTCGATCAGCGCCACCCGCGGGACCGGCGCGCCTTCGTACTCCGACGCGAGGTCGGCCTCGAGCTCGGTGATGCGCTGCGCGAGGTGGTCACGGCGTTCCTCGAAGAGCTCCGTCGCGGCCTGCGGAGTCAGCAGCATCACGAACGACAAGGCGGCCGGGAACTCGGGGAACTCGTTGCGCGGAGTGGCGACGATCTCCGCGAGCCACTGCCGTGAGGCTTCCCGGCCGGCTTCGGTCAGGTGATACGTGGTGCGCTCGGGGTACCGCTCGTCCCGCTGGGTGTCGCCGGCGGCGATCAGCCTGGCGTCCTCGAGCCGGACGATCATCCGGTAGAGGCTCGTGCGCTGGCCGACGTTGACCACCTGGTCCTTGCCCCACTGCTTGATCAGCCGCTGGATCCCGTACGGGTGCATCGGCCCGTTCTCCAGCAGGCCGAGGATCGCGAGCGCCAGCGGTGAACGGCGGAAGGTCGGCTGCATGGCAGCAGTCTAGAGGTCAGAGAAACTAGTTGCAATGTAACTAGACCGCATGTAACTATCGATCCATGAGAAAATCAGACCTTGAAGAACTGACCCAGGGATCGGTGACGTCCCGCGACGGCACCCGGATCGGCTACCTGAAGACGGGCCGAGGACCGGCGGCCGTAGTACTGCACGGCAGCATGGAATCGGCTCGCAGCCACACGTTGCTCGCCCAGGCGCTGGCGGACGACTTCACCGTCTATCTACCGGATCGGCGTGGACGGGGAATGTCCGGTCCGCATCGGCCCGACCACAGTGCGCGCACCGAGGTCGAGGATCTCGAGGCTGTGCTGGCCGAGGCCGGGGGCGACCTGGCCTTCGGGGTCAGCGCGAGTGGCGCGATCGTGCTGGAGGCCGCGCGGACGCTGCCGGCCGTGCGCAAGGTGGCTGTGTACGAACCGGCCCTGGTTGCGGATGCGGCTCCGCACACCGCCTGGTTGGCCCGCTTCGACCAGGAGATTGCTCAGGGCAACGTTGCCGCCGCGATGATCACCAGCATGTACGGCCTGGAACTGGCGCCGCCGATCTTCAAGGTGATGCCGCGCCGACTGCTGGCGTCGATCACCGACAAGATGATGAAGAAGGAGGATCGGCAGGCGGGGCCTGACGACATCACCCTGCGCAAGCTGGCGCCGACCGTGCATTACGAAGGCGCGCTGATCGTCGAGCTTGCCGGTCGGTTCGACGAGTTTCGCGAGGTTGCGGCCGACGTACTGGTTCTTGGTGGCAGCAAGGGGCTGCCCTTTCTGAAGCCCGCACGGGATGCGCTCGTCGAGGTGCTGCCGCGCGGTCGCCGGATCGAGTTCGACGGCCTCGACCACGGCTCGTCGAGTGACCCGAGCCCGATCAACTCCACCGGTAGCCCTGAGGCGGTGGCACGGATCGCCGCTGAGGTCCGCTCGTTCTTACTCCGGTAGGGGAGCGGGGCGTGCTTCCCAGCGGGTGGAGAGGACCACGGTCGTCCGGGTTCGGACTACGCCGTTGACGCGGCGGAGGCTGGCGACGACCTCCTCCAGGTGGCCGACGTCGGGGACGCGGACCTTGACCACCAGTTCCTGATCGCCGGCGACGAACCAGCAGTCCTCCACGGCGGGGATCTGGCGGACCCCCTCGACGATGTCGTCGGTCTCCACGTCGTCGCGCTGGAACAACCCGACCAGCGCGCTGGTGCCGAGCCCCACCTGCTCGGGCGCGACCACGGCGCGGTACCCGAGCAGCACGCCGCGTTCCTCCAGCCGCTTGACGCGCTCCTGGACGCTCGGGCCGGACAACCCGACCTCGCGGCCGAGCTCTGCCCAGCTGGAGCGGCCGTTAGCGCGCAGCGCCTCGACCAGTTGCCGATCGATCGCGTCCATGTGTTCCCCTCCGTTTACCGCAGATTCGTAGGGAGATCAGCTGATCTGCCTTTAATTCGTTTGTGTAGTAGCAGGACGCGTCGTACAATTTCAAGTGTCGAAGCCGCCCGCTCCGACGTCCGGTACAACCATGTGAAGGAATCATGATCACCCCCGAAGTCGCCCGTGCCCACATCGACGAGAAGCGCCGTATCGCCGCGATCCATCAGCGCGACCACGTCGGCCCCTCCGCTTGGCGCCGGCTGCTGACCCGCTACATCCGGCACAGCTGACACCACTCCCGCGCGACCGGCAGGCCACCCGGCCCACCGGTCGCGCTCGCGTAGGCCGGCAAGAGATAGGCTCTGCCTCATGCTTTCCCTCCTCCTGCCGCAGTTGGCGGCCACCGAAGACGCCGCCGAGAAGGCTGCGCACATCTCACCGTGGTGGTACGGCGGGTTCGCCCTGGCTGTCCTGGTCGTGATGCTGCTCATCACTTTGATCATGGGCAAGGGCCGGCCGCACAGCTGAGCGGCGGATCGAGCTGACGTGGATTCTCCGGAACGGGTGCGACCCGGTCGCCGCCTGGGTGTGATGGGCGGCACCTTCGACCCGATCCACCACGGTCACCTGGTGGCGGCCAGCGAAGTACAGGCGTACTTCGACCTCGACGAGGTGATCTTCGTACCGACCGGGCAGCCGTGGCAGAAGTCGGAGCGTCAGGTCTCGCCGCCTGAGGACCGGTACCTGATGACGGTGATCGCCACCGCCTCGAACCCCCGGTTCTCCGTCAGCCGGGTCGACATCGACCGGCCCGGGCCGACGTACACGATCGACACGCTGCGCGACCTGGCCGAGCTCTACCCGGACGCGGAGCTGTTCTTCATCACCGGTGCGGACGCGCTGGCCCAGATCCTCACCTGGCGCGATGTCGACGAGATGTTCAAGCTGGCCCAGTTCGTCGGCTGTACCCGGCCGGGGACCGAGTCGCTCGAGCTGCCGCTGGACAAGCTCCCGATGGACCGCGTCACCCTGCTCGAAGTACCGGCCCTCGCCATCTCGTCCACCGAGTGCCGGAAACGGGTCGCCAAGGGCAACCCGACCTGGTATCTCGTCCCGGACGGGATCGTCCAGTACATCGCCAAGCGTCAGCTCTACACCAACCACTAGAAGGCCGACTATCAAAGGACTAGGCATGCCTGCCACCGAACGCGCCATCGAGCTGCTCACCGCGGCAGCCGAGGCGGCCCACGACAAGAAGGCCGAGAACGTTCTCGCGTTCGACGTCTCCGAGCAGCTCGCCATCACCGACGCGTTCCTGGTCGCCTCCGCCTCCAACGACCGCCAGGTCCGCGCGATCGTGGACGCGATCGAGGAGAAGCTGCGAGTCGACTTCGACGCCAAGCCGGTCCGCCGGGAGGGCGCGCGCGAGGGTCGCTGGGTGCTGCTGGACTACCTCGAGGTCGTCATCCACGTGCAGCACGACGAGGAGCGCAGCTTCTACTCGTTGGAGCGCCTGTGGCGCGACTGCCCGATCATCCCGCTGCCGTCTCCCGGTCCCGGCGCTGATTCGTCCGGTGCTGCCGGCGCCGGCACGTCCGCTACGGCCGAATGACCGCGGGGCGGCTGATCGTCTGGCGGCACGGCCGGACCGAGTGGAACCTGCAGGACAAGATCCAGGGCCAGGCCGACATCCCGCTGGACGACGTCGGCGTCGCCCAGGCCCGCGCCGCCGCCTTGCGACTGGCGTCCTTGGCGCCGACGCGGCTCTTCTCCAGCGACCTCCAGCGCGCCGTCGCGACCGCCGGTGAGCTGGCGGCCCTGACCGGCCTGAAGATCGAGTACGACGACGCGTTGCGCGAGATCAACGTCGACGACTGGGCCGGCATGACGATGGAGGAGCTGGCCGCGATCCACCCGGAAGCAGCCGCTCGTATCCGGTCCGGCGAACCCCAGCGCCGCGGTACAGCCGGCGAAACCGTCGAAGAGGTAGCCGAACGCTTCGCCCCAGCCCTGGCCCGGGCCATCGAGCACGGTGAACCCTCCGACACCGTGGTCGTAACCACCCACGGTCTGGCAGCCCGAGTAGGCATCTGCCTCTTCCTGGGCATCCCCAAGGCCCACTGGCCCGCCTTCGGAGGCCTCTCCAACTGCAACTGGATCTCCCTCCTCCCCGGCCGCCACGGCTGGCGAATCGAAGAGTGGAACGCCGGCTCGCTCCCCGAACCGGTCATGTCCGACGACCCCCAACGCTGACACACCGGACGGATGACACTGGGCGGGCTGGGTGCTGAAGACAGCTTTCTCAAGAGCACACCAACAACCCCAAACTGGTCGCCCATCTACCAGTCCAACACCCCGATCAGCGCCTACAACCCACCCATCCCAGACGTGCTCCTGCTCACCCCCAACCCCACCCCACCCGATTTTTCTTTGCGGCCCCCCATCCGCTAAACTTCCGGAGTCGCAAGACACCGCGGGGCTTTGGCGCAGTTGGTAGCGCGCTTCCATGGCATGGAAGAGGTCAGGGGTTCGAATCCCCTAAGCTCCACCGCAGATCAGAGGCCGGTTCCCCTTCGGGAGACCGGCCTCTTGCATGACCTGAGTGACTACCGGTTTCGGGGCAGGATCTCGTCCATCGCTACCGGACGCAGAACGTCCGCAATCGGGGGTACGTTGTCGGCATGTCCGACTTCGCGATCAAGGCGCTCACGCCGGAGACGTTCGACGACTTCGCCGCTCTCGTCGAGCGGAACAAGGGCATGTTCGCCAGTTGCTGGTGTACGCATTTCCATCCCGACTGCGCGGAGAAGGGCCAGAGCGCCGAGGGGAACCGGGCGCTCAAGCAACGTCTGGTGGCCGACGGGATCGCACACGCGGCGCTGGTCTACGACGGCGACCGGGCTATCGCCTGGGCGGAGTACGGATCACCCGAGGAGCTGCCCAACATCCAGCACCGCAAGGAGTACGTCGCCACTGCCGAGCGACTGCCCGACTACCGGGTCACCTGCATCCTGGTCGAGCGCGGCGTTCGCGGTCACGGCCTGGCGGCGATCGCCCTGCGCGGAGCCGTCGAGCTGATCGCGCGGGCCGGCGGCGGCCTGGTCGAGGGCTACCCGCACGACACCGGCGGGGTCCGGAAGAAGAACTCCTCGTTCCTCTACAACGGCACCCGCAGGATGTACGAGCGCGAGGGCTTCACCTACGACCGGCCCAAGGGCCTGGGCAACTGCGTGATGGTGCGCGAGGTGGCCCCGGGCACGCGCGACTGAACCGGTCCCTCGCTCCACGCGGAGACGACGGCTACTCGGCACCGCGCCGTCTCTACGAGTCGCTCGGCTTCTCCACGATTGCGCGTACGTGCACACTCTCGTGGGGACCTTTGGCGGGCTCTCGCGACTGATCCGCAAGCCGCACGCCCACCGGTGCCTTAGACCCAGCGTGGACGGCAGCCGGCCGATGACCGATTGGGAATCCCCTTCTGGGGCAAGGTGATTAGCCCAGCCGTCGAGCGTGAGCATGCTTCCGGTGCTGATCTGGAGAAGATTTCGCCGGTAGCGGCACCCGAGCTTGGACCGCATCCGAGTTGGGGTCGTAGGTGAGTGACTAAGTGAGTGACAACGGAGCCGAACAGGCCCAGACATCCACGGAAGTTGATGGACGAGAGCCGGGTGCGGTCCGACCGTCGTTCGGTGGTCAGGTGTGCATGGCATGGAAGAGGTCAGGGGTTCGAATCCCCTAAGCTCCACCGCATGTCGGAGGCCCTTTCCCGGTTGGGAAAGGGCCTCTTCTGTTTGACCCGGGAGACTAAGACTTTAGTTCCCACCCGTGGTCGTCCATCCGCTTGAAGATCTGATCCATCGTCGCGGACCCTCACGTGGCCGACCAGGCGCGATATGTCCTCGATCGGTACTCCGCTGCTGGACAGCAGCGAGACGAAGCTGTGCCGCAGCTCGCGGGGAGTCCAATCCGTTGCGACCAGGCCGACCCATCTCCACCTCATCCAATGAGCGGATGCGTGGCACCCAGGAGGCGTGAGGACGGTGCTGCTTTGTTCGGCAGTCCGCGAGGCTCAGAGCTGGGCTACCTGCCGTGCCGCGGTCCTGGCCCTCAGCCCGTGTCCTCACCTGTCTCGGTGCGAACGTCTTCAGCGGCGGCGGTTCGCCGACGTATCGCACGACGCGAAGGGTCTGGGCTGTGCACCGAGCCTCGCCGGACGGGAAGTCTGGGCAGGAGGGCGGGGACGCGGGCGGCGTAGTCGTCGTACGCCGCTCCGAACGTGTTGCGGAGGTCGCGCTCCTCGAACATGATCCCAACTGCGATGTAGCCGGTCGCGGCGAGGGCGAAGAGAAGATGCGATGCGCCCATCCGTGGTGTCGCCCAGAAGGCCAGCACCAGCCCCGTCATCAACGGGTGCCGCACGACGGCGTGGAGACCGCCGACATAGAGGTCAGAGGTGAGACCGGGGTCTCGGGCGGTCGCCCATCCGGCCTGCCGCAGCCCCATGAGTTCGAGGTGATCGACCGCGAACGTTGCGGTGATCGTCAGCGCCCAACCGGCGGCGAAGAGTGACCAGGCGATGACCATGACCGGGCCCTCGGCGTGCCAGATCTGCCCACCCCAGGGTTGCCAGAGCACCAGCAGCAGCGCGAGGCAGATGTCTGTGGCGAGCACGTAGGAAGTGCGTTCGAGCGCCGTCGGGATCCGCCGACTCAGCCATGACTTCACCTGACGACGCGCCATCACCGAGTGCTGGACGGCGAAGAACAGCAGGAGCGCCAGGTCGATGGCGACCGCGCGAGCGGTGGTCGTGCGGTCGGGTCCGTCGACGGTCCTGGGGACGACCACGCCGGCGAGGAAGGCCATCGTCCACACGGTGACAACGACGAACCCCAACCAGGCGGCGGCCGAGAGGAGGAGATGGGCAGGGTGTCGGGACATGTCTCCATACTGCGGGGGTGGCCGTCCCCGGCGCAGCCGTGGAATTACCTCACTTGTGCGGGTGTCGCGCGACGTACCAGGCTGCGACTTGGGAACGAGATCTGAACCCGAGCCGCAGCCGGATCCGCTCGAGGTGCGACTCGGCGGATCGTTCGGTGATGCCCAGACGGTCGGCCAACTGGCGGTTCGTGAGGCCGTCCGCCACGAGGGCCGCGACTTCTGTCTGGCGGGCGGTGAGTCCCGTCGGAACGGTCCTTCGTAGCCGTGGCAGTCCGAGGAAGCGTCGCACCTGTTCGACCAGCGACTCCACATCCCCGAAGGCAGGAAGGTGCGAGCGACCCACGAGCTCCACGAGCTGGGCACCCGGGATCGCGTCGGCGAGCACCCTGCTCTGGTCGAACGGAGCGGCTCGGTCTCCGCTCCGGTGCAGCACCAGTGTCGGTGCCTGCACCCGCGCCAGGCTCGGAAGCACGTCCAGGCCGTAAGCCAGACGCAACAAGGCGACCGCTGTCTCGGGCGAGGAGGCTGCGCGCTGGTAGCGGGCGAGCGCGAGGCGGGTGCCGGCATCAGCCTCGGGTGCGAAGAGATCGGTGAGCAGGTCTGATCCCAGACCCCAGTGAGAGGCAAGCAGCCCGAGCATGTGCCTCTTGCTGTCCTCGTCGCCGATGGCGGCACCGGTCGCCCAGCCGCCGTACAGCACCAGACGCGAAACCTTCTCCGGGTGATCGGCGGCCCACTGCGCGGCCACCGCCGCCCCAAGCGACCAGCCCAGGACGTCACAGCGGGTAACGCCGAGCGCCTCGGTCACCGCGGCGATCGTGGCAAGCTCGAGCGCCATCGTGCGAGGGCCGTCGTAGGCGTCCGAGAGGCCACAACCAGGGCGGTCGTAGCGCACCAACGTGCGGCCCGACGACAGCGACTCGTGGAACATGCGCTCGGCGGGGATGGCCCATCCGAGCTCGAGATGACTGAGCCATCCCGGCGCAACCAGCAGGAACGGCCCGCTGCCTGTCAGGGCATAGGCCACCCGCCCGCCATCGGTCAAGTGCGCCATCCCCAGGCGCTGGTCCTGCGCAACCACGACACCAGTGAACAGCAGTGAGGTCGCGATTGGCTCAAAGGTCCTGGCCGGCTTGTCGAGCGGTCCCTCGGACATGCCGTGACCACGGAGGTCATAGGCAACGAATCGAAATTCGTCGGCGAGCGCACTTTCGTACTGCTTCTGCCGGCAGAGATGGTTTTGCGACCAGCCCATGGATGAACAGGATCGGTGATCCGTCCGCCTCGATGTGCTGGGTTGTCATGTCGCGCCCCCTGTTGCGTCGCTTTGTCGCTCATCGGCCGCATGGGGGACCGAGAATCCAAGCCGTCATGTCAGGTGAATAGTCGACGCCTTGGCCCCCGTACGCCCCCGAAGGCAACGGATCCCGCCTGATGGCGACAACCCGGCCGTCGAGGACATAGACGGCGGGGCCGGATCCAGGGGCGGCAGACCGGGGTCCCTGTCCGCGGTCCTCGGGTTGAGCGTCTGCAGCGACGGGCGCGATCGGCAGGGCTGCACTGAGGAGAACCGCCGACACTGCCGCGGTGGTCGTTCGCCAGATGGAGTGTGGCTTCCGATTCATGATTCTCACCTTCTCTACAAGACGGATCCGGTCTACAAGGCGGACCGGCGGGAACTACCCATCCAGGATGCTTCCGGCGACGGGCCGCGTCCGCCTCAAATGAGGCACAGCGAACGGGGCATCTGCGGCACTAGGCTGGATGGATGGCAAGCGGGGAGGTGGTGGACCACCGCTCGTTTCTCGGCAGGCTCGAACCGGCTGACCGAGCATTCCTGCTTCGGCTCGGTCATCCGAAACGCTTCCGCCAAGGAGCGAGGATCATCGTCCAGGGTGACCACAGCGACACCGTCTTCCTCACTCTTTCGGGTCTGGTCAAGGTCACCCTGGACACGCCGGATGGTCGCGAGATCGTGCTGGCCGTCCTGGGGGCGGGCGACCTTCTCGGCGAGTTCGAGGTGATCGAAGGAAGGCCGCAACGGTCAGCGGGCAATGTCGCTGTACTGCCCGTCGAGTGCCGCGTGATCCCGGGCGACGAGTTCATGGCGTCCCTCGAGACGCATCCGCGGATGTTGCTGGTGATGGTGCGTGTCATCATCAGCCGGTTGCGGGCGGCGGATCGCCGTCGCGAGGCCTCAGCTTCGATGGGAGTCTCGCGCAGCCTCGCCAGTTTCCTGGTCGAGCTGGTGGAGAGCTACGGCGCATCCGACGGATCAGTGATCGATATCAGCATCCATCTGACTCAGGAGGAGTTGGCCAGCCTGATGTCCACTTCGCGCGACTCTGCCGTTCGTGGACTCAGCACGTTGCGGACCAAAGGGCTGATCGCAACCCGCCGGCGCCAGATCGTGGTGACCGACCTTGACGGACTACGGGGCTACGCATCAGCGATGGCGACGGCGCGTGACGATTGACTCTGGCTGGCCGACTCAGTGGCCGACCATTCCCTGCCCGAGTCACTCGCCGCCGACCCCGAGCGTCTCGCCGCTCTCGACCTCGCGACCCCTCTCCTCATCACCGGCCGCAGCTCGTGCCGATAGACCTTCTCCGTGACGTTGGTGCTCACGTGGCCGACCAGGCGCGATATGTCTTCGATCGGTACTCCGCTGCTTGAGAGCAGCGAGACGAAGCTGTGCCGCAGCTCGCGGGGCGTCCAGTCCGCCGGGACACAAGACCGTCCGATTCCGGCACTGGCTCCAGTGATCACCACAACGCTCAGGCCTCCGCCGATGCCCCATCCGCACACACGATCGAAACACGCCACGTGGTCGGCCGAGCCGTGGTAGTAGCCGTGATGAAACCGTTGTACGGCAAGGACGCGGCGGCCGTTGATCGGGGCCGCGGGGCTGTTGCTGGTGGCAAGCGCCCTGATCGCGTCTCCAGCGCTGGCCTCGCATCCCGAGGTCAGTCTGCCGGGCAGCAACTTCGAGATCGACACCGACGCGAACCTGAAGGTGGACGACGCGGGATCGGCGCTGAAGGACTTCATCGCTCCTACGCCGCTCAACCTCGCGACCTGCGGCGCGATCAAGGTCACCAAGACGAGGAAGCACGCGGCCGATGGACCTGGATCGCATCCGCATGCAGGTGTCGCGTTCACCGTGAACGGGGTTACTCAGACCACCGACGCCAACGGTCAGACATGCTTCGACAACCTGCAGTTCGGGAGCTACTCAGTGACCGAGACACTGCCGGCAGGCTACGTGGCCGACGGGCCTCTCACGAAGACGGTTGTGGTCGACAACGTGGCGACTTGCTCCGGCTCGCCGTACCTCGGTGAGACCGTCAGCTTCAGCAACACTCCGCTCACCGACCTGTCTGTCTCGGTCAACTCGCAGATCAATGGCGGTACGGCGTCGACGATCGTCTGCACCGCACCTGGCGGTGGGACCGTGGCTAGCGGCACCACCGGTGCGAACGGTGACGGGTCGGCCTCGGCGACCAACCTCCAGCCGGGTACCTACACCTGCACGATCGTGATCGACCCGTAGCAGAAAGCTCTGCCCGGACGTCCCTCCAGACGGGTGGAGCCCAAGGAGCCCGGAGTGCGTGAGCGCTCCGGGCTCCCTCACAGTGGGGCATGGTTCATCTGTTCTTGAACGGCGAAGGCGTGCGCGACGGCGCGTGCATCACAGCATCGCCGAGTTCCCGTTCCTCGGTGAGGTGCGGACGGCGCCGCGGCGGGAGGCTGATGGCCTGTCAATCGCGCCAGCCGACCCCTGACCTCGCAGGTCAGAGCAGGTCTTGGCCCGGTCTGTAAATCTGTCCGCTTGTGCTCACGCAAGGGTTCGAACCCTGCACCTGCTGCGACTGGAGTACTACGCTGGGCGGGTGAGGGGGACGCTGCGCGGGTTCAGCCTGCTAGCGGGTGGCTTGGTGCTGCTGGCAGTTGGGATTGTCACGCTGTGGCTGGTCTTTCTGAGCGTTGAGCGGCCGCCTCTGCCGTCACCGGAACCATCATCAACACACTCGGCGTCACCGACACCATCATGCACGGGCACGGCATGCGAAGAACCGGAAACGCCACCACCGCAACCGGTAATCCCCGAAGACTCTGGTGTCACCGACGTCATAGGGGCGGTCGCCGGCCTGGTGTCATCGGTGGCGGGATTGGTCGCGGCTTTCGCTGGACTGACCGTTGCCAGACGATCGATGGCCGAGACCTCGAAGGACAAACGGGCACGACGACCAAGCGCTGACCGAAATCGGCGTCCTTGAGTCCCGTCGGAGAGCAAAATCCGTGACAAAACAGCGGTGACCACGCCTGGTCGGTACCCATGAGACATGGAAGAGGTCAGGGATCGGATCCCCTAAGCTCCACCGCCCAACGCCTCGGCCCTCTCCGCGAGCACAGGCCGAGGCTGGTGGCGGTGGACGGTCTTCGTCACCTGAGTGCTCTTGTGACCGACCAGCAGCGAGATCGTCTCAATGTCCAACCCGCTCTCACTGAGCAAGCAACGGCTCGTTCACTCGGTGACCGTGGGCGACTCGGCCAGAAACGGCCGAACCTCCAGCCAGGTACTTGGCCATCATGTTCTCCTTACGCGTACGGCGCACTGTGGCCGTGTTCACTCCGGGGACGGAGCCGCGAGCGGGTTCTCGACATCCCACCGGGAGATTTCGGCCGCGACGGGGTGTCAGCTGAGCTGCTCGGCCAGCGCGACGATGATCCCCTCGGGGCCGCGGACGTAGCAGAGCCGGTAGCTGTTCTGGTATTGCGCCACCTCTCCAACGAGTTCCGCGCCGTGGGCTCGCAGGCCGGCGACAGTGGTGGAGGAAGTCAGAACTAAGCTTCAATACATTTGACTATAGCGTCAACAACTTCATCGAGTGGACGTGCGGTATCGATAACCATGCCCTTGGGTATACCTTCTTTAGTGGCATGAAGACGAAGTATCTTTTCCTTTTCCGCTTCATTCCCGCCCCAGTCATCGGCAGTACGACCAGCCAGTCTCTGCTTGAGTGTTTCGGTATCCACGTCCAGCACGATTACTTTGTCGAATATGTCCAAGAATTTATTGAAGTTCCTTGAACCGCCACAGAAGACAGCAATCTCATCCGCTTTGCTCGCTGCTATTTCTCTGACTCTGTCAACATCCCATATGTGATGCTCATGACTACTAACGCCTTCGGTTCGTTTCCCCGTTTCAGGGTCGCCCTGATAAGCAAGTTCATTATCACCGTCAATGGCTTTGTAACCGCGCCTTCGGAGCTCGCGAAATACTGAACTCTTGCCTGTGCCCGAACCGCCTTCGACAAGGTAATTTCTCTTCGCCATAGGGCTCATCCTAACAAAAGCGCCCCGAAAGGCGTTTGAATTAACTTCCCGGCTCCGCCCCGACGACGCCTCGTCTAGAGTGCCGCGAACCCCTGAGCTCCACCCACGAAGAGCCGGTCTCCTACCTCGGGAGCCCGGCCTTTGCCTGTACTACGAGCAACTGCTCCACGCAGCTCTGCGCGGTGTCCTGGCCTGGCGCAACGAGGTGGAAGGCCGTGTCAGTGGGCGTGTCAGGGGCGTGGCTGGGGTGTGTCAGGCCGGGCGCCGATGGTTGTCACATGACAAGTTCAGCGAACACAGAATCAGGAACGCGGGACCGCGAACCTGCGATCCGGGTGCAGGGTATAGAGAAGTCCTACAAGGAGTTGCACGTCCTGCGGGGAGTGGACTTCGAGGTGGCGCCGGGCAGCATCTTCGCGCTTCTCGGCTCGAACGGCGCAGGAAAGACCACGATGGTCAGAATCCTGTCCACGCTGCTGAGATCAGACGCCGGCACAGCGACCGTCAATGGATTCGACGTCACGACGGACGCGCTCCGAGTTCGGGAGTCCATCAGTCTGACCGGACAATTCGCCGCGGTCGACGAGATCCTCTCCGGCCGGGAGAACCTGGTGCTGGTGGCCAAGCTGCGGCACCTCAAGGACCCGGGCAAGATCGCGGATGACCTGCTCGCACGCTTCAACCTCACCGAGGCGGGTTCGCGAAAGGTGTCGACGTATTCAGGAGGCATGCGCCGTCGCCTGGACATCTCCATGAGCCTGATCGGGGAGCCGAAGGTGATCTTCCTCGACGAGCCGACCACGGGGCTCGACCCCGAAGCACGCATCGAGGTGTGGCAGGTCATCCAGGAGCTCGCCAACCGGGGGACCACCGTTCTGCTCACTACGCAGTACCTCGACGAGGCTGAGCAACTCGCTGAGCGGATCGCCATCCTCCACGAGGGCCGGATCATCGCGAACGGCACCCTCGGCGAGCTGAAGCAACTCCTGCCCCCAGCGAAGGTCGAGTACGTCGAGAAGCAGCCGACCCTGGAGGAGATCTTCCTCGCGCTGGTGGGCAACGACAACAAGGCCGAGTCAAGTAAGGACCTGTCATGAGCACATACTTCTTCGGAGACACGGCCGTCCTGACGGGCCGCTCCATGCGTCACATCTTCCGTAGCGTCGACACGATCATCACGACCGCGATCACGCCGATCGCCATGATGCTGCTGTTCGTCTACGTGCTCGGCGGGGCAATCGAGACAGGTACCGACAACTACGTCAATTACCTGCTGCCGGGAATCATGCTGATCGCGATCGCGTCGGGCATCGCGTACACCGCCGTTCGGTTGTTCACCGATATGAAGAGCGGCATCTTCGAGCGGTTCCACTCCATGCCGATCGCACGATCGTCCGTGCTGTGGGCCCATGTTCTGACCTCGCTGGTTGCCAACGGGCTCTCGGTCGTGATCATCGTGCTGGTAGGCCTCGTGATGGGATTCCGCACATCGGCTGGCCTACTGGCATGGCTGGCTGTTGCCGGAATCCTGGCACTGTTCACCCTGGCACTCACTTGGATCGCAGTCCTCGCCGGCCTGTCAGCGAAGTCTGTGGACGGTGCCGCCGGCTTCTCCTACCCGCTGATCTTCCTGCCGTTCATCAGTTCGGCGTTCGTCCCCACGGACACCATGCCGGGTCCCGTCCGCGCCTTCGCCGAGAACCAGCCGGTCACGTCGATCGTCAACACCATCCAGGATCTGTTCGCACAGCAACCGGTCGGCAACGACATCTGGGCCGCACTTGCCTGGTGCCTCGGCATCCTCGTTCTCGGCTACGTCCTCGCCATCCGGGTCTACCGGCGCCAGATCAGCTGAGAAGCGCGCCTGACCGACCGGGCCGGGGTTGAGCCGCCCACCAACACATTCACGTTCGAGACACAAGGAGAATTCGTCATGCCTACATTCGCCACGCAAGGGCCCATCGTCGCGACCGTCGAGGTCGGCGGAGCCCGGGTGCGGGTCACCGCGAGCGACCGGACCGACACCGTCGTCCTGGTCGAACCCATCGACGAGGCGAACCGGTCGGATGTCAAGGTGGCCGACAAGACCAAGGTCGAATTCGCCGACGGCCAGCTGTCGGTCAAAACGACCGTCTCCGGGAACAAGAACGGGTCGGTCGCCATCACGATCGACCTGCCCACCGGCTCCGGCCTGGCCGCTTACCTGGCGCACTCGGCCGTGCACGCCGACGGCTCATTCGGCGAGTGCGAGCTGCACATGGCATCGGGTCAGGTCCAGCTGGATCGCCTCGACGCGCTGCGGGCGAACATCGCGTCCGGTGAGGTCGTGATCGGCCACATCGCCGGACCCGCCACGATCGACGGTGGCGCGTTCGCGCTGCGGATCGGCGAGGTCGAGGGCACGGCCAAGCTCTCGAACTCGGGCGGTCAGGCCTGGATCGGCCATGCCTGGGAAGACGTTGATCTCGGGAGTGCCAGCTGTGACTTCGACATCGACCGCGCCGACGGCAACGTCACCGCCGCGACCTCCAGCGGTGCCGTCCGGATCGGCCGGATGACCAACGGTCAGGCGAAGCTGAGGAACGGCTCGGGAAACATCGAGGTCGGCATCAGCGAGGGCATCGCTGCCTCCATCGATGTCAACAGCGAGCGCGGGGCGGTGCACAACTTCGTTTCCTCGCAGGGCGAGCCGGGCCCGTCCGAGGCCAAGGTCTCGGTCCACGCCCGCACCCGGCACGGCGACATCACCCTTCAACGCGCAAGCTGACCCTCACGACGCGAGCGTGACCTCGATCAGCTCGGACAAGTCCGTCTGCGTACCCTCCTGCGTCACCTCGGCGAACCGTGCTTCGCCGAGGTGACGTCGTGCGTCCCGCTCGATTCTGGCCGCATCCGATTGCGAGAGATCCGCCAGTCCGCGGACGCCGACACTGGCCGCGAGCAACCGCGCCGCCTGTTCGTACTGGCCGAGGCGAGCTGCCAGGTCCGCGAAACCGACGAGGATCGGGCCGAGCAGGAAGGCGTGTCCCAGCTCGGACGCCGCCTGCCAGGCAGCCACGCGGTGGGTACGGGTCTCCCGGAGATCGTCGGCCAGGTAGCCGTGCTGGTTGTGTATCTGCGCGCGAATGTTCGCCTGCTCGGCGGCATCGCCCAAGAGGGTGGTCGCGAGGCCGAGCTGACGGCGGGCCTCCTCGGCGTCGCCGCCCAGGCGAGCAAGCCCCGCCTTGGCGAGCGCCAAGGAGACCAGAGCGTACGGCCAGGTGACACCTTCGGCGCTCCGCTCGGCCTCGGCGATGGACGCAGCACTGGCGTCGCGATCGCCGTCAAGCCAGTACAGCATGGCCTGCTGGGTTCGCGCCTCGATGACATCCTCGACGGCGCCGACCTCGGTGAGGACCGCGATCGCTTGTTCGTAGTACTCGCAGGCACCGGCGAATTCACCCCGCAGGGCAAGTTGGCCGGCCAGCTCGGACAGGACCAGCGAAATCCCGAACCGTTCGCCGAGCGTCCGGAACTCCGCGAGCGCCAACTCCAGCTGGGTCTCCACCTCCCGGCCGTCCTGGCCCTGGCCGAGCATGGTGCGCATCTTGGCGACCTGCCACCGACCCATGGCGCGCACCCAGGGGTCGACGCTGTCCAGCAACGACTCGAACGCGGTCACTGCTTCCTCCGGTGCCTGCAGCAGGCGTTCCAGCGGGATCACGAATGCCAGCAGCGGGTTGTCGCTCCGGCTGAGCCGGCTGAACCGATACGCCTTGTGGATCCACTCCGCTCCCAGGTGTTCGTCACCTTGCCCCGAGGTCACGTAGAGCACCACCAGCCCGTACGTCATGGCACGGATGTCATCGGTCACCTCGCCCGGGAGGTTGGCGGCGGCGATCAGTGACTCAAGGCCTTCGGACCGGCGTCCGCCCAGCCACCAGTACCAACCGGCGGCGGAAGCGAGCCGCATCGCCGCTTGTGCGTCTCCGGCCGCGATCGCCCCGCGCAGCGCGGCGCTGAGGTTGTCGTGATCGACCTCGAGCGTAGCGAGCCATTCCAGTTGCTCGGCGCGGCGCAGGTGGGGCTCGGCGGTCTCGGTGAGCTCGGTGAAGTAGGCGAGATGTGCCTGCCGGGTCCGGTCGGATTCTCCGGCTTCGGCGAGCCGATCCGCGGCGTACTCCTTGATCGTGGTGAGCATCCGATAGCGCGGCGCGCCGCCCCCCTGGGTGACCAGAAGCGACTTCTCGGCCAGCGAGGTGAGCAACTCCAGCACCTGATCCTGCTCGACCACATCGCCGACACAGACCTGCTCGGCCGCCTCCAAGCTCGCCCCGCCCGAGAACACCGACAGTCGGCGCAGCAACGTCCGCTCGGCGTCGGTGAGCAACTCCCAGCTCCAGTCGACCACCGCGCGCAGCGTCTTGTGCCGCGGCAATGCGGTACGGCTCCCGCTGGTCAGCAGGCGGAATCGGTCGTCGAGCCGGTTGGCGAGCTGCTCGATGGTCATGGTGCGCAACCGGGCGGCAGCGAGTTCGATCGCCAGCGGCATTCCGTCCAGCGACCGGCAGATCCGCACCATCAGTGCCTTGGTGTGTTCGTCGATCCCGATGTCCTTGCGTACCGCGCCGGCCCGGTCCCGCAGCAGCCGGAGGGCCGGCGACGACGCGATCTCGGCCGGACCGGCACCGTTCGGCAGGCCCAGCGGCTCGACCTGCCACAACGCCTCACCTGTGATGCCGAGCCCTTCCCGGCTGGTCGCCAGGATCCGCAGCCGCCGGCATTCCCCGAGCACCCTCATCGCCAACGCGGCCACCGACTCGATCACATGCTCACAGTTGTCCAGGATCAGCAGCAACTCCCGATCGCGCATCGCGGCGATCAGCCCGTCCACGGGGTCCGAGCTCGGTGACGCGCCGAGCAGGGCATCTCGGAGCCCGAGCCCGGCCAGCGCCGTCTGCGCCACGTCACCGTCGGCGCCGATGGGGGCGAACTCGACCAGCCAGATCCCGTCCGGCAGGTCGCCGATCATCGTCCGCGCGGTTTCCGTGGCGAGCCTGGTCTTGCCCGAACCGCCCGGCCCGATGAGGGTGGTCAGCCGATGCTCGGAGATGAGTGCGCGGACCGCGGCGACATCGGCCTCCCGCCCGACGAAACTCGTGAGCTCCGCACGCACGTTGGTCTTCCGGATCTCCTCCCGCCGGCCCAACCCGCCCCGCAGTAACGCGACATGCAAGGCCGACAACTCCGGCGAGGGGTCGACACCCAGCGCATCGGCCAGGGCTTCCCTCATACGCTCGTACACGAGCAGCGCCTCGCTGTCGCGACCGGCTGCCGCGAGGGCACGCATCAGCGCAGCCACCAGCCGCTCTCGCACCGGATGCGCAGTCACCGCGTCGGTCAGTTCCGGGACCAGCTCCGCACCGTGGCCGAGGCCGACTTCCGCTTCGAACCGATCCTCCATCGCCGCCAGGCGTAGCCCCTCGAGCCGAGTCACCGCCGCGTCGAACGCTGCGCTGTCCTCCAGACCGACGTCCTGCAGGGCCGCCCCACGCCACAAGGCGAGGGCCTCGCGCAACAGCCGAACCCGCTGCAGACCATCCTCGTTGCGGGCCTGACCGACGAGGCGTTCGAACCGCAGGGCATCGACAGCCTCGGGTTCCACCGTCAACCGATAGCCGCCCGTCTGCCCCTCGAGCATGCCTCCGGGCAGCGCCTTCCGCAGTCGGGAAGCCAAGCGTTGCAGGGCATTCGACGCGTCGGACGGGGAGTGCTCACCCCAGATCCAGTCGATCAGCGTCGCCTTTGGGACGACGCGGTTCGGTTCGAGGGCGAGGGCGATCAACAGCCCGCGCAACCGGGCGCCCGGCACGTCGGCGGAGGTGCCGTCGTCCGTACGAACCTCGAATGAACCAAGCATCCCGATCAGCACCTGGCTGATTCTGCCACCAGGGTTGCATCCAGTAGTCACTAGGCCGGTCCTCCCTCTCAGGAGACCGGCCTTCTGCTTGTACTGCGTGGCCGTAGCTCAGCTGAGCTGCTCGGCCAGCGCGACGATGATGCCCTCGGGGCCGCTGACCTAGCAGAGCCGATAGCTGTCCTCGTACTGCATGAGCTCGCCGACGAGTTCGACAAAGAACGCGATAGCAGCATCGAGGTCGTCGACAGCGACGCCGACGTGGTCCATCCGCTTGATCGTCAGATGTTCGAGCGCAGGCGGCAAGACGGTCATGGGATGAGTGGATCTTTGGACGTTGGAATTAGGGTGCGGGGATGAGTTTCCGGCTGGCGGCGTACGCCGTGTGCATCGCGGACAGGCGGGTGCTGCTCGCCCGTTGCGTATCACCGAATGGCGACAGCAACTGGACGCTTCCGGGTGGCCGGGTCGAGCACGCGGAGGATCCGTTCGATGCCGTGATCCGGGAGGTCGCTGAGGAGACCGGCTGCGACGGGTTGGTCGAACGCCTGCTGGGCGTAGACTCGAGGGTGATTCCCGCGGCCGAGGCGCGGGGGCGGATCGAGCACCAGAATGTCGGCATCTTCTACCAGGTCCGTATCACCGGCGGCCAACTCCGCCCAGAGCCGAATGGCGTAACCGCCGAGTCGGTCTGGACTCCGATCCTCGACGTCGCCGGCCTGCGCCGCTCATCGCTGGTCGACATCGGCCTCGCTCTGGCTCAGACCGCACCGGCAACCGGCCACGTCCCTCCCGTGCCGGTCGGCGGCCTGATCCAAAACTGAGCCCATCGTCAACATCCGCCTGACCCGCTGACCCTGATCCCCTTCACGATCGACAGGACAGACTCCGGGTCCAGGCGGGCGGGCCACCTCGCAAGACGATCACCCGAGCAGCTGCTCCGACACCGCCGTACCGAACGACAGGAAGAGCTTGCTCACAGCGACAACCTCTATGCCAATCGAGGCGGTTGAGGCGCAGGCGGGACGGAGTACTTCCTGTTGTTCCGTACGCCGCTTGACGGGCTGTCGATTCCGACGCTTCGTCACTCTGACGAGCTCGGGCTGTTGCCGCTGGCAAAGGTCGACTCTCAGAACTGGGGAGGCGTCAGCCAGCCAGCAGGTGGTCCTCGGAGAAGGCGACGCCATTGGATTCTTGAATATCAGGGTGCGATCGACGGACGAGCCCCAGTACGGGAACAGGTCCGCGTTCGGACTGGGTGTCGTCGGGCTCGACGAAGCCCACCAGCGTGCGCTCGCCGCCGGAGCAACAGAGCAGTACCCGCCTACGGATAGTGAGAACATGCCTCGCCACTCGCGGTTCGCCGATCCAGTGGGAACCGGGTCCTCTTGTGGGCGAGCGCAAGGTGACCGCGATTCCGGCGTGATGACGGCCGGGCGGACTGCGGGCCCGGGGCTAGGCCAGCGGTAGATCGCCGGGCACAAGCGAGGTCCGGGCGATCTGGCGGGCGATGTCCAGGAATCCCGGCAGGGCGGTGTTGGCGTTGTCGGCCGACCAGGCGAGCTGGAGGGTGCGCTGGTGCCCGATGACGGGGACGCACCGGACGCCATCCAGTGACACCGCCTGGTAGGAGGCGGCCACGATGTTCACCCCGAGGCATGCCGCCACGAGCCCCAACGCGGAGAGCCGCTGACCTCTCGGTCCAGAAGGCCTTCGCGGATCGCGGCATCCTCTGACGAGAGCACGGCCAGCGGACCTGGCCGACCGGTATCCGGGGGGCATTCGCTGTCCCGGCAACATCACGGTAAGGTCACGCGCCAGGCAGAGAGGGCGATGTGACCTGGGGAATCGCCCCTGAGTCACCATGATGCGGCCGCTGCGGAACTGATACCGCAGCACGAATGCCGTGGTGACCTGCCGACCGGATGGTCGCCCTCCGTCCGGTAATCCGACGCGCCCCGAGAGGTTGCTGCATGTCCGCCATCCCCGCTCACCTGTCATTCCCCTGCCTTGTCTCGACCCGCGGCGAGAGGGGCCGCCAATGACGCGAACGACCAAGATCACCCTCGGTGCCGGCCTGCTCGCTTTGCTCGCCAGCCTCGTCGTTGCCCTGACCGCCACCTCCGGCGGAGCGCAGGCGGAGGCCCAGACGGAGGCACAGACGCCGACCCGGCATTTCGTGACCAATCTCAAGGGGGCGACCGCGCCCTTCGCCCTCGGCTACACCCTGGCCGACAAGTCCTCGGTCTCCAGTCTGAGCACTTTGCCGACCGGGGTGCAGTCGGTGTTCTGGCTGGGCCAGAAGTGCCCGACCCCGGCCGACAGCACCTTCAAGGCCAAGGTCGACGCCCTCGCCTCGAACCCGAAGGTGTTCGCCTACTACCTGTCCGACGAGCCGCACATCGGGGACTGCCCAGGCGGTCCCGCGGCGCTGCGGTCGCGCGCGGACTACATTCGCGCCGCGAGCGGCGGGCGGCAGAAGTCATTCATCGTGCTCAGCAAGGTGGCCGATTACAAGCCGTTCGCGCCGGCGAGCAGCCATGTCGATCTGGTCGGCCTCGACCCGTACCCCTGCTCGATCGCCCACCCTCAGTGTGACCTGAGCAAGATCGGCCAGAAGGTCGACGCGGCTCGGGCGGCGGGTGTCCCGCTGACAGCTATCGTGCCCGTGTACCAGGCATTCGGCCAGGAGCGGACGACGAGCCACTACTACAACCTGCCGACCGCGAGTCAGGAGCACGCGATCCTGACCGAGTGGAAGCGGCTCGTGCCGTCCCCGGTGATGGACTACACCTACGGCTGGAGCAACCAGGGCAGCGCCAACCCGACCTTGGTCGACTCACTCGCGCTCCAGAACGTCTTCTCAACCTTCTTCGCCACCGGGCGCTAACCCACAATCCGGTGGCCCGCTCTCACCGCGGCGGGCCGCCGGATCATCATCAAGCAGGGTGCCGCTGCGGTCGGGAGCGGGTTCCGTGCGGCCCGTGGGTCAGGAGGCGGCCGAGCGACATGAGGCGGACCCTAGACCCGCCCCGGCTCCCGCGCCTGACAGCCCAGGGCCTGGCGAATGGTGCTCAGCTCGCGGCTCTCCGTGCTAGGGCGATGAGCTGCTTCTCCACGGCGGGGGTCAGCTTCGTCAGGGCGAAGGCGGTCGGCCACATGTCGCCGTCGTCGAGATTTGCCGAGTCGTTGAAGCCGAACGTGCTGTACCGCGCCTTGAACTTGTCGGCGGGCTGGAAGAAGCAGACGACCTTGCCATCCTTGGCGTACGCGGGCATCCCGTACCAGAGCTTCGGCGAGAGCTCGGGCGCGTTGGCCGTGATGATGGCATGGACCCGCTCGGCGATCGTACGGTCCGCTTCCGACATCTCGGCGATCTTTTCCACTACGGCGGTTTCCGCCTCGGCGCCCCGTGCGGCCGCCTTCAGTTCTTTCGCGCGCTCCTTCATCGCGCCTCGTTCCTCGTCGGTGAAGCCCCCGTACGACTTGTCCTGCGAGGCCGAGGTCTTCTTCGCGGTGCGTCTCTGCGTGGCGTTCATCGGAGGGTCCCGTCTACGTGATCGATGTCAACGATCCTGATGCTATGCAGCGACCCGCGGTACCTGCTTCTTCAAAACTGATCGATTCCGGCCGGACGCTGGACGGGACGTCCGGGGAGGTCCATGGACGCGAGGCGTTCCGGGTCGGTCACTGACACGATCTCGACGATCCGGCCGTCGATGACGGTGCACGCCATCACGCTCAGCGCCTGGCCGTTCGCGCCCCACGCCACCACCCCGGGCTCACCGTTGACGAGCACGGGGTGCGTTGTCACCTGCTTCGCGCGCGTCGCGAGCTTGGCCTTTGCGGCCACCTCGGTGGCCCCCAGCTTGACGGTCACGCCACGCGGGGTCTGGGAGTGCCACGTCACGTCCGGATCGAGCACCCGCAGCAGCCCTTCGAAGTCTCCACTCCGCGCTGCCGCGAGAAACGCATCGACCACCGCACGCTGCTGCTGCGGTTCATCGGTTGAACGCTGCGTGCCCTGTACCTTCCGGCGGGCTCGGCTGGCCAGCATCTTGCTGGCGTCGGGGGACCTGCCGATGATCTGACCGATCTCCTCGAACGGCACCGCGAACATGTCGTGCAGCACGAACGCCAGCCGCTCGGAGGGGCGGAGGGTATCGAGCACCACCAGCAGCGCCAGCCCGACCGATTCGGCGAGCAGCGCGTCGTCCTCGGGCGCTCCGTCGGCCTCCTCGGTCACCACCAACTCGGGCAGCCGATCGTCGTACGACGCCTCGGGCTTGGCCTTGCGCGCGCGCAGTACGTCGATGCAGACCCGGCCCACCACGGTGGTCAGCCAGCCGGCGAGGTTGTCGATGGCAGCCGGGTCCTGGCGCGCAAGCCGCAGCCATGCCTCTTGTACTGCGTCCTCGGCGTCCGCCCGCGATCCGAGCATCCGGTAGGCCACCGCCACCAGCCGTCCGCGCTGCTCCTCGAAGGCTTCCGCTACGGCTTCCTCCGGACCAGAGCCGGTCATGTTGTTACCTCCCACAAGCGAGTTCCGTCATGGGGGATGACGGGCCCGGACGGGCCGAGGTAACCGATCAGGAGGAAATTCATGAACCTCGCTCTGTGGATCATCGCCGGCTTGCTGGCAGCAGTCTTCCTCGTCGCGGGTGCCAACAAGCTGTTCATTCCTCGGGAGAAACTGGCCAAGGCGCCTGGCGGGGGATGGGTCAACGATTTCAGCGCCCGCTTCATCAAGGCCCTCGGAGCAGTCGAGATCCTCGGCGCCGTCGGCCTGATCCTACCGGCCGCACTCGACGTCGCACCGATCCTGGTACCGCTCGCGGCCGTCGGCCTGGCAACGATCATGACCGGCGCGGCGATCGTGACCACCCGCCGCCAGGAGCCCAAGCACGCCCTGCTGAACCTGACCTACCTAGCCCTGATCGCTTTCGTAGCCATCGCCCGCTTCGGCCCCCAGTCGTTCAGCTGACCTCCCCTGATCACCTCGATGACGGTGTGCCTGCCTTGATGTGTCGGCGGATGACGGTTAGCCGTACTGCGTATGCCAGGCAGGCGATGGCCAGGATGGGGAGAATGACCAGGGTCGGGTTCACCCAGGCCGGGACCAGGTCGTAGTTCGCGTGGCATTTGTCGTGGAGGGGGAACCACTGGGTGTACTCGTCGAAGTTCGCCCTGCGGTAAGCCGGGTCGTAGGTCTGGCCGTCGGCATGGCACGACTCCTCCGGGTCCAGGCTCGCTCCGGCCAGGGAACCGACGATGTAGGTGACACCCGTTCCCAGGACGAGCAGTACCGCCGTACCGGCGAACCAGCCAGCGCTGTACCGCCACCGGCCGCCCACCAGCGACCGGCTCCAGAACCACAGCCCGAACCCGGCCAGCACCACGAACAGCAGCAGGAGGAGGAAACCCATGGGCGTAACTCTGCACTGTCTGCCGACTGGCCCGGCTCCGGCACAGCTGGTCCGTCGTATCGCGCCACCGCCAGTGGCTCATCCTGTGCGGGTGATGCGTCCCCTTTCCTCCGTCGCTTAGCGTCGCGGGTGTTCGGGTCGGCCGGGGCGGTACGCCACTCTGGCGCGGCTCGTCGGCGGTTGGCGGTGTCGACGGTGAGTATCCGCAGTGCCCGCGATGGACAGAAGGGTTAGCGGGTCGAGGCAAGGAGTACGAGATGACTGCCTTTACGGTGTGGAAGTTCGACGGTCCGGGTGGAGCCGACAAGGCCGCTACGGTCCTCAAGGGCTGCGAGCGGGACGGGTTGGTGAAGATCCTCGATCACGCGGTCGTTTCCTGGCCGGAGGGCGATTCCCACCCGACCACCAAGCAGGGACACGAAGAGAACTGGCGCGGGACGGGCTGGGGTGCTCTCTGGGGCGTGCTCCTCGGGGCCCTCTTCTTCGTGCCCGTGATCGGCGGTGTGGCCGGCGCTGCGATCGGGGCGATCAGCAAGGTGACCCAGGATTCTGGCATCACGAAGGAACAACTGGAGAAGATCCGCACCGAGGTGACACCAGGAACCTCGGCTCTCTTCGCGGTCACCGAGCAGGGCGATCTCGACCGGGTCGGCGAACGCTTCCACGGCATGCACAGCAAACTCATAGACACAAACCTCACCGACGCCGAGCGCCAGGTTCTACTGGAAACCTTCGGCGGCCACTGACACGCCAACGCAGCACCTCCGTCGCTGCTCCCACCCACCCACCCTCGTTCCGCCACTCCTACGTCGCGGCTCGTCGATGGTCGGCGTCGTCAGTTGCGCTGAGGCAGCAAGCTGCAAGGAATAACGTCACACGCGCGAACGGCCCGGCCGAACGGTCGGGCCACTCGACTACTTGAGCAGGCCAATCTGATCGACGAGCTGTCCCTGGTGATCGTCCCCCTTCTGGCAGGCCGCGGCGAGCGTCTCTTCGACAACCTGGGCGACATCTCCGAGAACTACCGAGTGGACGAGTTGGTCAGCTCGGAGAAAGCCACCCACGCCCGGCTGGTCCGCCGCTGAGGCGGCCAACGGGTCGCTGACCCAGCCCGTACTGCGTCCGCGGCGCTCGAGCCGGTCACTCTAAGCGCCAGCCTGATCACCGAGGCAAACCAGCAGACGCCAGCAGAGGCACCAGCAAAAGGCAGCAGCAGCCGCGCCGGTCGACGCGTACGGTGGAACCGCGCACAGGGGGTTGGGGGTGGTGGTGACGTGCTGGTCGAGACCAAGTTGCGTATCCCGCGGCGACGGGGAGTCGTGGGCCGGGAGCGACTGGGGGAGCGGCTTCGGCGTGGAGACAAACTGACGGTTGTCTCGGGGCCGGCCGGGTTCGGGAAGACCACCTTGGTGGCCGAGTGGGCTGCTGAGTGCGGATGCTCGGTGGCCTGGGTCTCGCTGGATCGGCGGGACAACGATCCCGCTCTGTTCTGGGCGTATCTCCTTGCTGCGTTGAGGATTGCGGAGCCCGGAGTCGGTGCCGGGGCACTCTCGTTGCTGGAGTCGGGCAAGCCGCCGATCGAGGCGGTCCTGGCCACCCTGATCAACGACCTCGATGTCCTACCCAACGAGATCGTGGTGGTGCTGGACGACTATCACGTGATCGAGGCGCGTGTAGTGCAGGAGGGGATGGCCTTCCTGGTCGAGAACCTGCCGCCTCAGGTGCGTCTGGTGATCGCTGCCAGGGCTGACCCGGGCTTGCCGTTGGCACGGTTGCGGGCGCGCGGCGAGCTGGTCGAGATCCGCGCTGCCGATCTTCGGTTCAGGCCGGACGAGGCGGCGGCGTACCTCAACGGCGTGATGGGACTGGGCCTGACAGCCAGGGATGTCGAGGCGTTGGAGGGACGCACCGAAGGGTGGATCGCGGCGTTGCAACTGGCGGCGCTGTCGATGCAAGGGCGCGATGACGCTGGGGCCTTCATCGCTGGCTTCGCGGGAGACGACCGGTACGTCGTCGACTACCTGGTGGAGGAGGTCCTCCAACGACAGCCTGAGGACGTACGGCGTTTCCTGCTCCAGACCTCCATCCTCGAGAGGCTGACGGGGCCGCTGTGTGATGCTGTCACCGGCCAACCCGGCGGCAAAGCGATGCTGGTGGCGCTGGAGCGGGGCAACCTGTTCGTCGTACCGCTTGACGATCGACGCCAGTGGTACCGGTATCACCAGCTTTTCGCGGACGTACTGCGCGCGCACCTGCTCGACGAGCAGCCCGACGACGTTCCAGAGCTCCACCGACGCGCGAGCACGTGGTACGAGGGAAATGGCGAACAGGCCGTCGCTATCGACCACGCGCTGGCTGCCAAGGACTTCGACCATGCGGCGGACCTGGTGGAACTGGCGACCCCGGCGATGCTCAAGGATCGACGCGAGGGGGCGTTGCTCAGCTGGCTCGAGGCGCTACCCGACGAGGTGATCAAGGTCCGGCCTGTGCTAACGGTCAGGTACGCCGGGACGTTGCTGTCCACCAACCAGACCGAGGGAGTCGAGTCACTCCTGCGGGACGCCGAGCGATGGCTGGAGTCTGCGAACAAGACGACGAAAGCCACACCAGCTGGTGAGCAGGAGGTACGGCGTCTGCCCGGGTGGATCGCCGTCTACCGTGCCGGTCTGGCTCTGATGTTGGGCGATCCAGCCGCCACGATGACGCACGCACGTCGCGCTCTCGACCTTCTCGACCCCGACGATCTTCTCGGGCAGGGAGCGGCTTCGGCGCTGATCGGGCTCGCGTCCTGGGGAAGTGGTGATCTCGAGACAGCCCACGAGGCCTACACCGCAACCACCGCCAGCCTGCACAAGGCGGGATACATCGCTGACGTCCTCGGTTGCTCGATCACCCTGGCGGACATCCGGATCGTGCAAGGACGACTCGGCGACGCCATGCGCACGTACGAGCGAGCCCTGCGGCTTGCGTCCGAGCAGGACGGGCCGCCGCTGCGGGGAACGCCGGACATGTACGTCGGAATCAGCGCGCTCCACCGCGAACACGGCGACCTCGAGGCAGCAACGCAGTACCTGGACAGGAGCCAGGAACTCGGCGAGCACTTGGGGCTGCCGCAGAACCGGTACCGCTGGCGGGTCGCGATGGCCCGGATCCGTGAGGCGGAAGGCGATCTGGATGCAGCAGTCGACCTGTACGACGAGGCGGAGCGGCTCTATGTGGGAGACTTCTCGCCCGACGTACGGCCGGTTCCGGCGATGAGAGCACGGGTGTGGATCGCGCAGGGTCGTATGGGTGACGTCTCCAGTTGGGTGAGCGAGCGCGGCCTGTCGTCAGAGGATGAGCTCAGCTACCTGCGGGAGTTCGAGCACGTGACGCTGGCCAGGGCGCTCCTGGCGCAGCATCAGAGCGACGAGGCAATCGGACTCCTGGAGCGACTCCTCCAGTCAGCGGACGAGGGCGGCAGGAGCACTATCGAGATCCTGGTGCTGCAGGCGCTCGCGCAGCAACTGCGAGGCGAGGTTCCCGCTGCGCTGGTCACACTCGAGCGGGCCCTGGCATTGGCTGAGCCGGAGGGCTACTTCCGGATCTTCGTCGACGAGGGCGCACCCGTGGCAACCCTGCTGAAAGCAGCCCACCAGACGGAGTACGTCGTCCGGCTGCTCACCGCTTTCGACAAGACGGGGCGGCACGGAACCACCGCAAGGCAGGGATTGATCGAGCCACTGAGCGACCGCGAGCTAGATGTACTCCGACTGCTCGGCACCGACCTCGACGGTCCGGACATCGCCCGCGAGCTCATCGTCTCCCTGAACACCGTGCGGACCCACACCCAGCACATCTACGCCAAGCTCGGCGTGAACAACCGCCGCGCCGCGGTCCGCCGCGCCGAGGAGCTCGACCTCCTCACCCATCACCGCTGACGGGAACGCCGTACCCGCGGCGACCACCCGGTACGCCGTACCAGCGGCGACCACCCGGTACGCCGTACCGGGGTGCCGGCTGGATCATCACCTCGTTCATTACAAGTGATGACGCCGCCTCACCACATCTCCTTCTAGCTTTCGAGCAACGGCGGAAGGAGCACGATGAACGAGACGCAGGCGGCGACTGGCGAACCTCCCGAGACCGGTTGCTGCGAGATCCGCCTCAAGGGGCACCTCGATGCCCGCTGGGCCGCCTGGTTCGACGGGCTGACGCTCACCAACGAGAGCGACGGCACCACCCTCATCCGCGGCCAGGTGGTCGACCAGGCCGCGCTGCACGGCCTGCTCCAGAAGGTGCGCGACGTGGGGCTGCCGCTGCTGTCCTTCCGGCAGCTCGATCAGCCCGCCGCGCATCCCACTGAACGTCAATGACTCGTCACAGCACCAAGGAGACCGACATGACCAGCACACTCCCACCCACGACAGCGCCATCGACCAAGAAGCAAGGCCTCTACCGGAAGACGGCACTCATCGCAGGCGGCCTCTACCTGCTGACCTTCGCCAGCTCGATCCCGGCCGTTCCGCTGCTCGACCCCGTGCTCAACAACGCGAACTACATCATCAGCTCCGGCGCCGACAACCGCGTGCTGTTCGCCTGCCTCCTCGACTTCATCAACGCTCTCGCCGCCATCGGTACGGCGGTCGCGCTGTTCCCGGTGGTCAAGCGACAGAACGAGTCACTGGCTCTCGGGTTCGTCACCACGCGACTCTTCGAGGCCGCCGTGATCGTCATCGGCATCGTGAGCCTGCTGTCCATCGTGACTCTGCGACAGCCCGGAGCCTCCGGGGCAGAGGCTGATTCACTGGTGGTCGCCGGGCAGTCGCTCGTTGCCGTCCGTGACTGGACGATGCTGCTCGGCCCCGGCTTCATGGCCGCCATGAACGCACTGCTGATCGGCACCTTGATGTACAAGTCCGGCCTCGTCCCGCGGATCATCCCGACGGTGGGACTCATCGGAGCCCCGCTGCTGCTGGCCTCCTCGATCGCGACGCTGTTCGGCGTCTTCGGTCAGTTCTCGCCGGTCGCGATGATCCTGGTCGCGCCGATCTTCTTCTGGGAGCTGTCCCTCGGCGCCTGGCTGGTCGTGAAGGGGTTCAAGCCCGCGCCGATCATCGAACACGCCTGACAGGCAGGATGGCGAAGGCCCCCACGATCGCGCAGATCCCGGCTACGGCGTACAGGACGCCGTAGCCGGCGCCGTTGATCGCCAGGATGAGCGGCGCGATCGCCGGTCCGACGGAGAAGGGCAGAGCCCCGGCGATGTTGAAGACGCCGAGATCCTTGGCCGTGTTGTCCTGATCCGGCAGTACGTCGGCCACGAGCGCGAGGTCGACCGCCATGTACAGGCCGAAGCCGAGTCCGCTGATCGCCATGCCGACGAGGAATCCGTTGAAGTCGCCGGCCACGGCCACCGCGAACAGCCCCAGACCGAACACGATCGACGCGATCATGACGAAGATCTTCCGTCGCCCCGATCGGTCGGAGAGCCTTCCGCCGATCAGGGAGGCCGCGACGATGAAGGTGGACTGGGTGAGCGTGCCGAGGAAGATCTGCCCGGGCACGTCCTCCTCCGCGCTGCCGAGCTTCTCCAGCAGGTAGTACGCCTGATAGGTGACCAGGAAGGCATAGGCCAGCACGAAGAGGAAGCGTCCGGCGAAGGCCCACGCGAAGTCCGGGCTGGTCCGCGGGTTGACGTAGAAGGTGCCGACGAACTCGCGCAGAGACCAGGCCGGCTTGTCCGCCCTGGACAGCAGGCGATCCTTCAGCACGATCGCGAAGAGCAGGATGAAGAATCCGCCGATCGCACAGGGGACCAGGAACATGGCCACCTGGTTGCCGGTGAACAACCTGACCAGGAAGGTCCCGCTCACCGACGCGATCGGTACGCAGATGCCCAGAACCCCGGACACCATGCCGCGTTGGACCGTCGGCACCTGGTCCGGTAATACCGCCACCTGGGCGGCGAGGAGAGCATTGAAGAAGAGTTGGGCGATGCACCACCCGATCAGCACGACCGCGATGGTGGGCGCGAGCGCGACGACAAGTACCCCGAGTGATCCGCCGATCAGGCCGATGACCATCCATGGCCGCCGCATCCCGAGGGACGACGAGGTGCGGTCGCTCACCTTGCCGAAGAACGGGTTTCCGACCATCGCCACCAGGGAGCCGACCCCGGCCACGAGCGCCAGACTGTTCGGCGCGCGCTCGATCCCTACGAGCGAGTTGACCTTCAGGGCCAGCGTGACCAGCAGCGGCGCGATCAGCACCAGACAAGTACTCATGTACGCCAAGGCGTACAAAGAGATGAATCCCCACCCGACCCGCCGCACCACGGGCCTCAGCATAGGGCGACGGAAGCTGTCAGGCGCTGGGTAAGGCGATCAGGGCTGCGGCGGCCGAGAGGATGCCCAGGACCAGAGGTGTGGGCAGACCTTTGTAGTCCTTGGCCTTGAGGTGGTAGAGCAGGGCGCCCACCATCAGGACAGCCAGGCCGATGGCGGCCGCAATGCCGGCCAAGGGATAGAAGAGACCTGCGACCAGCGCTGCGGCCGCCGCGATCTCCAACCAGGAGATCAGCGTGCCAAGGCGCTTGCCCACCCCGACCCGATCCAGGATGTCGGTGTAGAAGCGGACGCCCAGCAAGGTTCCGACGCCACCGGCCGCGAAACCGAAGGCCAGGAAGGCGAAGAGGATTCGGTACATCATGTTCAACTCTCGTGGTAGGGACTGACGAGAGCCTGTACGCACCGCGACCCCCGGCCGGATCGACCCGGTCAGACGTCCAGCGGGTCGTCCGTGTGGATGACGGCGCCGATGACGTCGTTGAAGGCCTCGGTCGAGCTCGGGTGTGTGTAGATGGAATCGCGCAGCTCGGAGGCGGTGATGCCGTGGCGCATCGCGAGGGCGACCGTGTTGATCAGTTCCTGGGCGTCGACGCTGAGCAGGGCCGCGCCGAGGATCTGGTCGGTGTCCGCGTCGATGACGAACTTCATCAGGCCGAGGGTCTCCTCGACGATGTACGCGCGCGGCATCGCCACGATGTCGGCGACGTTCTGCCGCGCGACCGTGATCCGGTGCCCGGCAGCGCGGGCCTGCTTCTCGGTCATGCCGATCGTGGCCAGTGGAGGAGTCATGAAGAGCGTGGCTGGTACTGCGACCCGGTCCGTGGTGGTGCGCTTGCCTTCGCCGGTCAACTGGTCGAGCACGATCCTGCTGTCGTCGAGGGAAATGTAGGTGAACTGCGGGCCGCCGTTGACGTCGCCGAGCGCGAACACGTGCGGCTGGCTGGTCCGGAGGTACTCGTCGACGTCGATCGCACCGCGGGGCGTAGTACGGATGCCCGCCTTCTCCAGGTCGAGGCCGTCCGTCACTGGCGCGCGGCCGGTGGCGGCGAGGACGGCGTCGACCACGAGGGTGTGCTGCCGGCCGTTCTTCTCGTAGACGACGGTTGTCTCGTTCGCGCCATCGCGGATCTCCAGCACGGTGGAGCCCGGCATGATGTCGACGCCTTCGTCAGTGAGGATCTGCTCGGCGGCGGCCGCGACGTCGTCGTCCTCCCTGCCGAGAATCCGGGCAGAGGCCTCGAACACGGTGACCCGGGAGCCGAACCGGTGGTAGATCGAGGCGAACTCGATGCCCAGGTAGCCACCGCCGATCACCGCGAGCCGCCCGGGCAGCGTGGTGTTCTTGATCAGGTCGACGTTCGTCACGAGCCGGCTGCTGTCCGCCAGCCCTGGGATGTCGGCGATCACCGGCGCCGACCCGGTGTTGATCAGGATCGTCTCGGCGGTCACCGTGATCCGATCCGCGCCCTTGCCGACGGCCACCGTGTGCGAGTCGACGAACGCGGCGGCGCCGGTGATCACGGTGATGGTGTCGGCGCCGTTGAGTGCGTCGTAGTTGCCGGCCCGGAAGAGCGAGGTGAGCGCCTGGACCTGGCCGACGGCGTGCTCGAACCACTCCTGCGGCGAGTCGTCCGGCCGGCGGTTGCCCGAGTGGTGCACCAGCGCCTTGGTCGGCACACACCCGACGTTGGGGCAGGTCCCGCCGTACATCTGGTCCGACCTCTCGATCAGCACGACCCTCCGGCCGAGCCGTCCCAGGGTCGCGGCGGCGATCTTGCCGCCCTTGCCGAATCCGATCACCACGACGTCGGCATGCAGGGTGTTGTTGTCCATGGGGAGTAGCCTCCACCGTGGGGAATGATCCTCACTAGGTGTTTCCATGCCAATTTTCTTCGTGAGAGTCCCATATGGATGCGATCAGCCAGTTGCTGGACCTGGCCCGGGTGCAGGCCCGGCTGGACAAGCGCTGCCTGCTCGCAGGCACGACAGTGATGGACGTGCCGGCGTACGGCGACGCCGAGTCCGCCTTCCACTTTCTGCTCGACGGCGAGTGCACGCTGGAGGCAGGCGGCAAGAACTACGCCCTGAAGGCAGGCGACGCGGTCCTGTTGCCGAGCAGCCCGCCGCACCGCATCCGTACTGCGGGCGCCGGTCGGGCGCAGGGAGTCGTCGAGACCCACGGTGACTTCTTCGACACCATTCGTAGCGATTCCGCGGGTGACGGGGTGATCGACCTCTTCTGCGGGCACTACACGTTCGGTTCGCGCGCTGGAGTACTGCTCGTCCGCAGCCTTCCCGATCCGCTCGTGGTGTCCTTCGGCGAGGGTGGCGACATGGTCCGGACGATGAGCGGGCTGATGCGGCAGGAGGCCCTCGCCGAAGGTCCAGGGACCAGCGCGATCCTCTCGTCGATCTGTACCGCGCTGCTGGCGATGGTGCTCCGGCAGTCCACCGGCCGGCCGGCCGAGACCCCGCTGTGGACCGCCGTCGACGACAAGCGGATCGCCCTCGTGATCGACGCCGTACTGCGGGATCCCGGTGCCGACTGGTCGATCGAGAGGCTGGCCGGGATCGCGGCACTCGCGCGTGCCACCTTCCTGCGGCGCTTCGTGAAGAACACCGGGACCACCGTCGGCGCCTTCCTCTCGAACGTCCGGATGATGGCCGCGGCCGACCTGCTCGCGGATCGCGAAGTCACCGTCGCCGCGGTCGCGTCGAAGGTCGGCTACCACTCGGAGTCCGCCTTCGCCCGGGCCTTCCAGGAGGCGGTCGGAACCACCCCGGGCCGCTTCCGCCGTACTCTCTGAACCCTTTGCGGCCGGTCGGGCTTGTTCGGTGAATGCATGGGAACCGGTGGGGGCGATGACGTACGCTCCGAAGGGTTCGTTGTGATTGCCGGGTGCAACTGACGACTGGCCGGTGAGGTGGTTGACGTGCGGTTCCTTCATGATCGAGTGTCCGAGCAGGACCTGACGTTCAGTGACGTGTTCCTGGTGCCGAACCGGTCGGTGGTGGCGTCTCGGCTGGATGTGGATCTGTCCAGCGGGGACGGGACCGGGGCCTCGATCCCGATCGTCGCGGCGAACATGACCGCGGTGTCCGGGCGGAGGATGGCCGAGACGATCGCTCGCTGTGGCGGGCTGGCGGTGATCCCGCAGGACATCCCGGTCGAGGTGGTCGCCGAGGTGGTCTCGTGGATCAAGCAACGGCACACGATCTACGACACCCCGCTCACGATGGCGCCCAACGGCACTGTCGGTGAGGCCCTGAACCTGCTGCCGAAGCGCGGTCACGGCGCTGTGATCGTGGTCGACGAGGGCCGGGCTGTCGGTGTGGTGACGGACGCGGACTGTGAGGGCGTCGACCGGTACACGCAACTGGACGGGATCATGTCCCGCGAGTTGCTTACGCTGCCGGCCGGGATCGCCGCCGAGGAGGCGTTCGACCAGTTGCACGACGGTCGCCACCGGTTGGCGCCGGTCGTCGACGCGGACGGCCACATCGTCGGCATTCTCACCCGTCAACGAGCTCTGCGCGCCACCTTGTACGAGCCTGCCGTCGACGCGGCCGGGAAGTTGCGGGTCGCCGCGGCCATCGGGATCAACGGCGACGCGGAGCAGAAGGCGAAGGCCCTGCTCGACGCCGGCATCGACGTACTGGTGATCGACACCGCTCACGGTCACCAGGAGCGCATGCTCGAGGTACTGCGTCTCGTCCGCGCGCTGCAGCCGCAGGTCCCGATTGTGGCGGGCAACGTGGTGACGGCGCAGGGAGTCACCGATCTGGTGGAGGCCGGCGCCGACATCGTGAAGGTGGGCGTCGGGCCGGGTGCGATGTGCACGACCCGGATGCAGACCGCGGTCGGCCGGCCGCAGTTCTCCGCAGTACTGGAGTGCGCGACCCGGGCGCGGGAGCTTGGCAAGCACGTCTGGGCCGACGGGGGAGTACGGCATCCGCGGGACGTGGCGCTCGCCCTCGCCGCAGGGGCGTCCAGCGTGATGATCGGCTCGTGGTTCGCCGGCACCTACGAGTCGCCCGGGGACCCGCACCGCGACAACAACGGCCGGATCTACAAGGAGAGCTTCGGGATGGCGTCCGCCCGCGCCGTCCGCCTCCGTACTGCGGACGACACCCCCTTCCAGCGCGCCCGCAAGAGCTTCTTCGGCGAGGGAATCTCGACGGCCCGCATGTACCTCGACCCGGAGCGACCCAGCGTCGAGGACGTGCTCGACTCGATCGTCTCCGGCATCCGCAGCTCCTGCACCTACGTCGGCGCCGCCAACCTTGAGGAGTTCCACGAGCGAGCCGTCGTCGGCATCCAGAGCGCAGCCGGCTACACCGAAGGCAAACCCGTCGACACCAGCTGGTGAACGCTCTCGTAGGTTGGGCGGCATGAGCAACGTTTCTTCAGCCGTCATCGAGGATCTCGCGCCCACCGGGACCCTGCGGGCGTCCATCAACCTGGGCAATCCAGTGCTCGCGCAGGGCACGCCGGACGCGCCGGCGGGCGTGACCGTCGACCTGGCTCGCGAGCTCGCGGCGCGGTTCGGCGTCCCGGTCGAGTTCGTCTGCTTCGACGCCGCGCGGAAGTCCTTCGAGGCGATGGTGAACGGCCAGGCCGACATCTGCTTCCTCGCGATCGACCCGGCCCGGGAAGCCGAGGTGGCCTTCACCGCGCCGTACGTCGTCATCGAGGGTGTCTTCGCGGTGCCGGAAGACTCGGCGATCACCAAGTCTGCCGATGTGGATCGCGAGGGGTTCCGTGTCGGCGTGAAGAACGGCTCCGCCTACGACCTGTTCCTGACCCGGACACTCGAGCACGCGACGCTGGTCCGCGGAGACGAAGGCGTCGACGTGTTCCTCGCCGACCGCCTCGAGGCCGGCGCCGGCATCAGACAACCAGTCACCGACTTCGTCGCCGCGAACGACGGCCTGCGCGTGATCGACGACGCCTTCATGCAAATCCAGCAAGCCCTCGGTACGACGAAGTCGCGCCGCCCCGAGACCGTCGAGTTCCTCCGGCATTTCATCGAGGACCAGAAAGCCAACGGCTTCGTCGCCAGCTCCCTCCACCGCTCCAACCGCCCAGACGCAACCGTCGCCCCACCTGCCTGACCCAGCCGGCGGACCACCCGTCCGCCGTACAGCGTGCCGGCCTCGACGAACGAGCCGGAGGTGGCCAGCCGATCGCGGTCCGGACCAGCCAGGTGTAGTCGCCGTTGCCCGCCAATCGGAGGGCGGCGAAGAACTGCTGACGTGCGTCCTCAACCGCGCGCCATCGGCTCCAAGCCCGCGACCGGCCTCCCGATGACGGGGTGTTCGCCCGCTGACGCCTTACACGCTGCCAGCCGCCGTGGAACCCACCAGCCGCGCCCGCCGATCGACCGCCCACCCCGCCCAGCCGCGGGGACCGTCAGGAGATGTCGATCAGGACCTTGCCGGTGGCGCCGGATTCGACCGCCTGGTGGGCTTCGGCGGTCCGGTCGAGGGTGAAGTGGTGCAGTGGCAGGCCGGCGTCCTCGCCGACCGGCAGCGCGCCGGCCTCGATGGCGGCGTTGATGTCCTCCGCCGCCGCGGTCAGCTTGTCCCACCCGACTGTGTAGAGCAGCACGTACTGGTACCGCGCGTTCAGGCCCATGTTCTGACGGATGTCGACAGCGAACGGCTTGTCGCCGTTGTTCGCGTAGATCGCGATGGTGCCGAGCGGCCGCAGTACCTCGAGGTCGAGCTCGGCATTGGCGCCGATGGCAACCTCCACCACGAGATCGACGCCCTCGGGCGCGAATCCGCGTATCTGCGCACCCGCGTCCGCGTCGTTGTAGTTCACGACGTAATGCGCGCCGGCCGCCTCCGGATAGCCGGCCTTGGCGGCTGACCCGACGGTCGCGATGACCGTGGCTCCAGCCCACCGAGCCAGCTGGATAGCCGCATGCCCGACGGCGCCGGCCCCACCGGCCACCAGGACCACCTTGCCGTCGAGAGCTCCAGGCGCGAGACGCGTCGGCCCGTCTTCGGCGACGGTGAGAGCGCGGTGCGCGGTGATCGCCGGGACCCCGATGCTCGCGCCGAGGTCGAAGGAAGCATCACCCGGCAGCGGGAAGACCCGCTCGGCGGGAACGACCGTGTACTGCTGCGCCGTCCCGCTCGTGGGCCGAAGGTAGGCCGCCAGGGTGACCCAGACCCGATCGCCGACCGCGAGGCCGTCCACGTCCGGCCCGACCGCGTCGACAACACCCGCGCCGTCCTGGTTCGGGACCGACTCGACCACCTCACCGCCGTACAGGCCGGTCCGGGCCTTCCAATCCGTCGGGTTGACGCCCGACACGGTCACCCGGATCCGTACTTCGCCGGCGCCGGGCTCGGGAACCTCCCTGTCCACCAGGCGGAGTACGGACTCGGCGGGGCCGAGCTGGTCGTGCACGATTGCCTTCATCGGGAGCTCCTCGGAGATGCTGTCGCTGATATCGGCTACAGCCGACGGCGCTCCCTCCATATTCCGCGCGTCGGTCGACCTCCACCAGATCCGCCTCGACGGTCTCGACCCCCCTGGGCCTCGCCTGCCGGTTGAAGTGCAAGCCGGAGCACGTCGGAGCGGGAGTAATGACCGACCGGGTCAGCCGCGTTCTTGGCCGCGAGGATCCGGACCCGACACCTTCACCCGAGCCTTCAAGCGCGAGTACGGCGAACCCCCGTCGAGGGCCCATCTGATGCGATGACCCGCATGACCAGCGGACGGCCGCCACTCAGCAACCTGGCCGGTCGCTCCTGGGTTGGCGCTGCCACGCAGCGCGCCCCAGGGTCGGGCCTGGTTGATGAGTACTGGCGGTCCGGGCTGACCACCAACCCCACGCCCGCCCAGGTGTTTGCCCGGCCGAGCCCATGTAGTGGGTCCGAACATCAAGCGGGGACCTCGGACAGGTACTGGGGACGTCGGACAGCAGGTGGGGTGGGGACCTGGGACAAAGGTGGGGACCTCAGGCAAGAGGTGGGGACCTCGGACAGGAAGTGGGGACCCGGACAGGAAGTGGGGACCCTGGACAGGAAGTGGGGACCCCGGACAGGAGATGACCTGTCCGAGGTCCCGTTTTGTTGTCCTCAGCCCCACGATCACCGCAGCCACCGGTCGGCCGGCACCAACGCGATCGCCGGCGTGGCGGGGGCGTCACCGACGTCCTGGCCGCCTGCGGCTAGTTGTTTACACGCGGGGGTCGCGGGGGGTGTGGCGTTCTTCTTCGATGACTGTGGTGTGGGTGCCGACGCTGCGGGGGCGCCGGCTGTTGAGCAGGACCGCCAGGATCAGGCCCAGGGCGCCCGCTCCCATCAGGATGTAGCCGACCATGGTCAGGTCGACGCCGCTGATCCGGTCCGAGACCGCGAACGCGAGCACCCCGCCGAATGCGAGCAGGAAGATTCCCGCACCGATACCCATCGTGCCTCCTCAGGTTGTGGATCACGCCGTACCGGCGGACCGGCGGGGTGTCATCGGCACTCCGGGTGCCCGGCCGGCCGGGGCGGCAAACGGTGGGACGGCAGACCTTGGGGCTGGTGGTGGCGGCAGTATCCGGTATACCATTCTCGACGAATGCAACGGGCTGTGACCCCGGGCACGGTCCTGACGGACTCGCGCGGGTAGGATCGGCCCGTTTGTGGAGGGGAGTATTCCTTCGCGGCAGCGTCGTCATCACGGAAGACCCCCGGCCCCGCCGGGACGGCGGTCGACCCGGTGCTGTCGGTCCGAGTCACTCGGGCGGAAGAGACCTCCGGACCCGCCCCTGTCGTCGTCCGGAGGATCGTCATGGTCTCTGCTGTGCCCACCCACGTGTGGATCATCACCGTCATCGGTCTGCTCGCGATCGTCGCCTTCGACCTGATCGTGATCGCCCGCCGCAAACACACCGTGACGATCAAGGACGCCACCCGCTGGGTGCTCTTCTACATCGGTCTGGCCGGGCTGTTCGCGGTCGCGCTGTTCCTGTTCACACCGGGGGCCTCCGGGTCGGAGTTCGTGGCCGGCTACATCACGGAGTACAGCCTCAGCGTCGACAACCTGTTCGTCTTCGTCATCATCATGGCGAGGTTCGCCGTCCCGTCGCTGGCCCAGGACAAGGTGCTCTACATCGGCATCGTCGTCTCGATGCTGCTGCGGGCGGTCTTCATCCTGGCCGGCGCCGCCGCGATCGCCGCCGCGAGCTGGGTGTTCTACATCTTCGGCGCGTTCCTGGTCTACACCGCGGTCCGGCTGGCGCTCGAGGGCGAGAACGACGAGACCGACTTCCAGGAGAACGCCGTCCTGCGCGGGATGCGCCGGATCCTGCCGCTGCAGCACGACTACGACGGCGCCAAGCTGGTCAGCAAGGTCGGTGGCAAGCGGATGCTCACCCCGCTGGTGATCGTGATCGCGGCGATCGGGATGGCGAACGTGATCTTCGCGCTCGACTCGATCCCGGCGATCTTCGGCCTCACCCAGGACGCGTACGTCGTACTGACCGCCAACGCCTTCGCCCTGATGGGGCTGCGCCAGCTGTACTTCCTGATCGGTGGTCTGCTGGAGCGGGTGATCTACCTGAACGTCGGCCTGTCGGTGATCCTGGCCTTCATCGGCGTCAAGCTGATCATCGAGGCGCTGCACGGCTCGCACATCGACGACATCGGCGCGATCCACCTGCCGCACATCGGCATCGCCACCTCACTCGGGTTCATCGCCGGCACGCTGCTGGTGACGACGGTCGCAAGCCTGATCAAGTCCGGGTACGACCGCCGCCGCGTCAGCATGGACTAGGCGCCTAAGCCGCCGTCGCCTCCGGTTCGGCCGGTACTTCGGTACGCCGGTCCGGCCGCAACCGCAGGTAGAGCAGCGGGATCGGCGTGAGGATCAACCCCGACACCACCAGCGCAGTACGCAGGGAGGTCCGGCCCGCCAGCGCACCGAGAGGTGGTCCGCCGACCACCTGGCCGATGGCGTTCGACTGGGACACCATCGAGATCACCGTCGCGCGCGAGCGGGAATCGACGTTGCGGTTCAGCCAGGCGGACTCGACCGGGTAGGCGATGGTGCCGGCGACGGTGCCGATCCACATCGCCGCCAGCGCGAGCCAGAGGTGACCCGCCAGCGCGAACCCGATCACGCCGGCCAGTTGGATGCCGGACAGCAGAGCCAGCAGTCCGTTCGGGTGCAACGAGTTGACCCGCTCGGGCGACACCTTGTTGACCACCAGCGAGGCGGTCAGCGCGAGGAACGTGCCGATCAGCGAGAGCACCGCGAACCAGACCGCCGGGTCCGAAGTACCGAACAGGCTGGGGAAGCTGAAGTCGTTGAGGATCTTGACCGACCACAGCCGGTCGAACGCCTCGCTGGACAGCCCGGAGATCAGGCTGATCAGCACCAGCGTGCGGACCACCGGACGCCGGCGCGCGACCGCCAGCCCGTGCTTGAAGGTGTCGCCCATCTGCCGGAAGGTCTCGCGCTCGGCCTTCGGAGTCGGGTGGAAGTTCTCCTCTCGCATGAACACCGCCAGGCCGAGGGCCAGCAGCACCATGCCCACTCCCGACAGGATCATCGGCAGCGGCAGGCTGAGCAGACCGAGTGCGCCGGCCGAGATCGTGCCGGCGATCTTCGCGGTCAGGTTGACCTGCTGCTCGCGGACGAACACCCGGCCGACCCGGTCCTCGCCGACCTCATCGGTGATCCAGGCCTGGTCGGCGCCCGAGGTGAAGGTGTAGCCGATACCCCAGAGCACCTGGGCGGCCAGGATCGCGATGAAGGCCGGAACCAGCCCCTGCAGCAGGAAGCCGGCGCCGATCAGCGTGAAGCCGATGATGATCGACAACCGGCGGCTGTACAGGTCGGCCACGATCCCGGTCGGGACCTCGAAGAGGAAGCAGGCCACCTCCAGGGTGGTCCCGACCAGGACCATCTGGAGCGGGCTGAGGCCCACGTCCTTGACGTAGTAGACCATGCTGAGCGTGAAGGTCAGCGCGGACAGGAAAGACCAGACGCCGTTGAACGCGTAGTAGGTGCGGACCGGATCAGCGGCCCGATAGGCAGGAAAAGGCATCGTCGGGAGCTCCTGAAAGCATCACGTGTGCGGGCATGACGAGGCGCGACCGTTCGACTGGCGACGGTCAGGCGCCGGACGTGACGCACGACGGCACAGCTCAGGATGGCGCCGCTCCACGAGGTGGAGACGGGCGCCGGCCGGTGAGGGCGGTGGTGCGCTTTCAGGAGCGACGTTGCATGTGCGCGATGGTAAGGCAGACCCGCCGTTCTCCGCCTCCGAATTACCCGGTTGAGCAGCCCTCGCGGGGGTACCATCGGAACTAGCCCGGCCCGGCCGTTCCCCCGTGATGGTCGGGTCGGGTCTTTTCTGTCAGCGGGTGTGTAGAGATCCGCCCGCGAGCTTCGTCGTCTCAGTGAGGAATCCCCCTGAGCACGAAGGAGAACACCATGCTGCTCGACGGCAAAGTCGCGATCGTCCACGGAGGCGGTGGCGCGATGGGCGGCGCGGTCGCCCGGGCCTTCGCTCGCGAGGGCGCGACCGTGCACCTGGCCGGGCGGACGCTCGCCAAGCTCGAGAAGGTCGCTGCCGACATCGCCGAGGCCGGCGGTCGTGCCACCACGGCAGTCGTCGACGGGTACGACGCCGAGGCGGTCGAGGCGTACACGGCCTCGATGAAGGGGCCGATCGACGTCTGCTTCAACGGGGTCAGCGTCCGGGAGAAGCAGAACGTGCCGCTCGTCGACCTGTCGGTGGAGGACTCGTCCGGCCGGTCGAGGACGCGGCCCGGACCAACTTCGTCACCGCCACCTCGGCCGCGCGCCGGATGATCGCGCAGGGCGGGGGCGTGATCCTGATGTTGTCTGCTTCCTCGGCGCGGGAGTCCGGCTTCGAGATGGGCGGCTTCAGCCTCGCGTGCGCGTCGATCGAGTGCCTGACCCGCACGCTGGTCGGCGAGGTCGGCCGGTACGGCGTCCGCGTCGTCGCCCTCCGCCCGAACTTCACGCCGGAAACCCATCCGGAGTGGGTGAATCTCGACGGTGACAGCCTGAAGCCGCTGATCGACGGTACTGCGCTGGACCGCCTGCCCCGGCTCGCCGAGGTGGCCGGCACCGCCGCGTTCGTCGCCTCCGACCGCGCCGGCGCGATGACCGGCGCGGTGGTCAACCTCAGCTGCGGCGCGATCGTGGACTAGAAGGCCTTGCGATACCTGGGCTGCCGAACCGTGATCCGGTAGCCCAGGCTTTCGTAAAGCGCGACGCTCCCGGTCGGGTTGACCTCGGCAACGAAAGGCGCCGCTGGGTCAGGGGGTGAACCCGACGTCCGCTCGCACCTCGCCGGCCACCTACGGCCGCATCCGCAGCTCCACCGCCGAGGATCTCGCGTACGAGTCCGCAGTACTGCGCCATCTCACCGCGCGCGGCTGGTCCGTACCGACGCCGGTCGCCGGCCCGATCCGGTACGACGAACGCCTGTGGGCGGCGACTCGCCACGTCCCGGGTGCTCCGCACCAGAACGAGACGGCGGCGCAGATCGACGAGCGCGGGACTTTGCTCGCGACGCTGCACGCCGACCTCGCGGACCTCGACCTGGGCCGCGTTCGCGATGGCCGAGGCGAAGAAGTCCGTTGCCGAGAACAACCTTCTCGAGCTGCCGCAGACCATCGTGCACGGCGACTTCGCGACCTGGAACCTGCACTTGACCGACGGCCGCCGTACCGGCTCGTTCGACCTGCCCATGATCGAACGCCAGCTCGGCCTGACTGGAACCCCGAAACCCTAGAATCAGGGCATGCCTCTGCTCGTGGATCCGGCCTTGTCCAAGGGAACTCTGCACACACTCGGCCAGCCTCGGCTCGCGGCCGACAAGCTCGTACTGCGCCCGTGGCGGAGGAGCGACGCCGACGCGGTACGGACCGCGTTCGAGGATCCGGACATCCAGCGCTGGCACGTTCGCCGGCTGGACAGCCTCGACGAAGCGCAGGAGTGGACCGGGCAATGGAAGCAGCGCTGGGATGACGAGAGCGCGGCCAGTTGGGCAGTCGTGGACGAAGCGGACGAACCGCTGGGCCAGGTCGGCTTGCGCAATATCTCCCTGGCCGAGGGATCGGCCAGCCTGTCCTACTGGGTGACGCCGAGCGCCCGCGGCAGAGCCACCGCGGCGAGGGCTGTGGATACCTTGACCGCCTGGGCCTTCGGCGTGATCGGCTTCAACCGCCTGGACATCCACCACTCGACCGCCAACACCGCGTCCTGCCGCGTCGCCGAGCGCACCGGATACAGGCACGAGGGCACCCTGCGGCAGGCGATCAAGCACGCCGACGGCTGGCACGACTGGCACCTCCACGGCCGCCTCCGCACCGACGACCAAGCCCGACTGGACACCTAAGTCCGAGCAGTCGAACCGCCCAGCTCCAAGGTGCAGGGGAGGAGCTGGGGCGGTGGCATCAGCCCGGGATCCTCCAGCCGATCGATCAAGGCGTCGACCCCGAGCGCACCGAGCGTGGCGCCAGGCGACCGCATGATCGTCAGCGGCGGATCGGCGATCGCCGCCATGTCAGGCGAAGTGAACGACACGATCGACACGTCACCCGGTACTGCGACGCCGCGGCTCGCCAGCTCGGACAGCAACCCGAAGCCGGCGAACTCGTTCATCACCACCACCGCGGTGCTCCCCTCCAACCGCGGCACGAGCGAACGCCCACCCACCACACTCGCCTCGCACTCCAGCAGCAGCGGCCGCAGCCCCCGCTCTCCACACAGCCGCCGGTACGCCGCCACCGACCGCACCTTCGGCCCGTACTCCGGGAGCGCGTGGCCGGCGCTGACCAGCGCGATCTTCCGGTGGCCGAGTTCCTGCAGATGGTCGAGCGCGATCGCCATGCTCTGGTCGAAGTCGATGTCCACATGGATCAGCCCGGCCGGATCCGCAGTACGCCCGATCAGCGCGAACGGGGTGCCGGAGCCGGTCAGCGCTTCCACCCGGGCGTCCTCGAGCAGCACCTCCATCAGCACCACCCCGTCGACCAGACCCTGGCTGAGGAGCTCGCGGATCTCGTCGCCGTCGGTGTCCGCCGGCCAGAGCACCAGGTGGTATCCCCGCGCCCGGGCGGCTCGCGCCGCGCTGGTGACGAAGTCCGTCGTCGTACTCCCGAACCGCTGCTCCAGGGTCGGGTGGGCGAGAGCGAGGATCCGGGTCCGGCGCGACGCCAGGGCCCGGGCGAGCACGTTGCGGCGGTAGCCGAGCTCGGCCATCGCCGCTTCGACGCGATCCCGGGTCGCCGGGGTGACCGGCTTGGTCCCGTTCAGCACGAAGGAGACCGTCGCGATCGACACTCCCGCGCGCTCGGCGACATCCCGCACCGTGGCCACCCGCAGTACTCCCTAAGTCTTGACATGGGCGCCGCTCGCGCCGCTAGGCTCAGGTTAATCGCTTTACCGCCCAGCTCGACGCGATCGAACGGACATTCATGGCAGACACCCCGCGCGTTCTCGTCTGGGGCGAGAACCGGCACGAGCACCGCGACCAGCGGGTCGCCGAGCTGTACCCGGACGGCATGCACACCACGATCAAGGAAGGCATCGAGGAGAACCTCGGCGACCGGTTCACGGTCGGGACGACCACCCTGGACGAGCCTGAGCACGGGCTGACCGAGGAGGTGATCGCCAGCACCGACGTCCTGGTCTGGTGGGGTCACATGGCGCACGAGGAGGTGTCCGACGAGGTGGTCGAGCGGGTCCAGCGGCACGTGCTGGCCGGTCTCGGCCTGGTCGTGCTGCACTCCGGCCACTGGTCGAAGATCTTCCGTGCGCTGATGGGCACCAGTTGCACGCTGCGCTGGCGCAACGAGCGCGACCGCGAGCTGGTCTGGACCGTCGACCCGACCCATCCGATCACGCAGGGCGTCCCGCAGCCGATCGAGATCGAGGCCCAGGAGATGTACGGCGAGTTCTTCGACATCCCGGTGCCCGACGAACTCGTGTTCGTCAGCAACTTCAGCGGCGGCGAGGTGTTCCGCAGCGGCTGCACCTTCCGCCGCGGCCACGGCCGGATCTTCTACTTCTCGCCTGGGGACCAGGAGTACCCGGTCTACCACCACAACGACGTCCGCAAGGTGATCGCGAACGGGGTCGCCTGGGCGGTCACCGATCGGCCGGAGCGGAAGGCGCCGACGCTCGAGCGTCACGCGGTGGGGGACTTCGGTGTCT
The DNA here is from genome assembly GCF_004345365.1 of Kribbella sp. VKM Ac-2568. Lineage (GTDB taxonomy): Bacteria > Actinomycetota > Actinomycetes > Propionibacteriales > Kribbellaceae > Kribbella > Kribbella orskensis. The sequence goes on along the minus strand of NZ_SLVF01000009.1, from coordinate 173,427 downwards.
GAGCCACGGGGGAGGAAGCAGAGGAAGGCGGCCGCGCCGCTGCGGATCATCCTGGTCGGCGCCGGCGCGATGGGTCACACCTGGCTGCACACGCTCGGCCGGTCCCCGGACACCGAGGTCGTCGGCCTGGTCGACCTGGATCTGGAGCTCGCCCAGCGCGTCAGCGAGGAGGAACTCGCCGCGGTCGTCCCGGTCGCGAGGTCGCTCACCGAGCTGGTGGATCTCGTCGGCGCGGACGCGGTCGTCAACGTGACCGTGCCGGGCGCGCACAACCCGGTGAACGAGGAAGCCCTGCGCGCCGGCCTGCCGGTGCTCTGCGAGAAGCCGATCTCGCCGACGGTCGCGGAGGCCCAGCGGATCGCGGAGGTCGCGAAGGAGACCGGCAAGCTCCTGATGATCAGCCAGTCCCGGCGCTACCTCAACCAGTTCACCGCCCTGCGCGACGCGGTCGCCGAGCTCGGCCCGATCGCGTCCGTCTCCTGCGAGTTCGCCACAGCCCCGCACTTCGGTGGCTTCCGCGAGCAGATGCCGTACCCGCTGCTCGTCGACATGGCGATCCACCAGTTCGACTCCGCCCGCGCCCTGCTCGGCGAGGACCCGGTCTCTGTGTACTGCGAGTCGTACAACCCGGCCTGGAGCTGGTTCGCCGGCGATGCGGCGGCGACGGCGATCTTCGAGTTCCCGGGTGGCGCCAGGTTCGTGTTCAACGGGAGCTGGTGCAACTCCGGCCAGGAGACCTCGTGGAACAGCCGCTGGCGGGTGGCCGGTGAGCTCGGCACGGCGACCTGGGACGGCGACAACGCTCCGCTCGCGGGGGAACCGCCGCGGGAGGTTCCGGTCGACGACGATCCCGAACAGACGGATGGCTCGCTCGCGGAATTCGTCCGTTGCGTGCGAACTGGTGAGCCGTCCACGACCGCGGCGGACAGTAACGTGCAGAGCCTGGCGATGGTCGAGGCCGCGGTCCGATCCGCCACCGAGAAACGGCGCGTCACACTTGCCGAGGTGGTCGGTGACATCTCATCATCCACGTCTTGACACGATGAGCGCGGGGCAGTTGACTGCCATATAGTTCACAAAGGAAATAAACTCGGACAGCGGTCCGGGGTCGCGGCTCAGAGTGAGTCCGCCCGGCGCTGACGACCGCCCAGGTCCCGTGGTGTGCCACGGGATCTTGCGGCGTTGGTTGCCCTGGGCAAATGCGCGGATCCCTTTGTGGTGCAGGCCGGAAGGCCACTCGGTCAAGGTCCGATATCGACCGTGACGGTGCCTCTTCCGCCCGGCCCGGTTCTGTGTCATTCTCCCGGTGGAGCCGAGATCCTATCGGATATCGGTTTGGTTCCAGGATGTGACAACTCGTCACAGCATGTGCACGACACCTGACCGGGCGGTCGGGTGGGTGCGGATTTGTACCGAAGGGATGCAGGTGTGAGCGGAACGATCGAGGTGAAACCGGCGCCACCCGCGCCGGTGGTGAAGCAGGCGGCGGCGGCGACCACCCGGATCCGGCGGCCGAGCCGCTGGACCGAAGCCCGGCACAGCTTCCGCCGGCACTGGCAGCTCTACCTGCTGATCATCATCCCGCTCGCGTACTTCGTCATCTTCAAGTACATCCCGATCTCCAACGCGGTGATCGCGTTCAAGAACTACAGCCCGATCAAGGGCCCGTGGGGCAGCGACTGGGTCGGCTTCAAGAACTTCGAGCTCTTCTTCCAGAACCCGGTGTTCTGGACGCTGGTGAAGAACACCTTCCTGCTCGCCGCCTACACGGTGCTGGCCAGCTTCCCGATCCCGATCATTCTGGCGGTCGCGCTGAACGAGATCCGGCAGGGCTTCTTCAAGAAGACCGTCCAGCTGGTCACCTACGCGCCGTACTTCATCTCCACCGTGGTGGTCGTCTCGATGACGATCCTGGTGCTGTCGCCCCGGATCGGCTTCGTGGACGACGCGATCGGGTTGTTCGGCATCCCGTCGATCGACTTCCTGGGCGATCCGAACTACTTCCGCCATATCTATGTCTGGTCCGACGTCTGGCAGACCACCGGGTACTCCGCGGTCATCTACCTGGCCGCGCTGGCCGGCATCGACCCGGCGCTGCACGAGTCGGCCAAGATCGACGGAGCCAGCCGGATCCGCCGGATCATGCACGTGGACCTGCCCGGCATCATGCCGACCGCGGTGATCATCCTGGTGCTCGGCGTCGGCAACATCATGTCGATCGGGTTCGAGAAGGCCTTCCTGCTGCAGAACCCGCTGAACCTGGCGCAGTCCGAGATCATCGCCACCTACGTCTACAAGACCGGCCTGCTCAACGCAGACTTCAGCATGGCCACCGCGGTCGGCCTGTTCAACTCGGTGATCAACCTCTTCCTGCTCCTCGGCGTGAACTTCGCCGCCAAGCGGATCACCGGGAACGGACTGTGGTCATGACCGCGAGCTCGAGCTACCTGTCGGAGGAGAACCGATGAGCGTCACCCTGCAGCCGTTCAAGGCGCGGCTGAACAAGCCCGGGGCGCAGGTGGAGAAGACCACCATCGCCGAGACCCGGACCGACCGGATCTTCCTGATCGGCATCAAGATCATGCTGACCGTCGCGCTGATCGCGGTACTGATCCCGCTGATCTACGTGGTCGCCAACTCCTTCAGCAGCGCGAGCGCTGTCAGCGGCGGCCGGGTGTTCCTCTGGCCGGTCGAGCCGAGCCTGCGCGCGTACCGCGAGGCGCTCAGCGACCCGCAGATCCTGAAGGGCTACTACAACTCGCTGATCTACGCCGTCGGCGGGACGTTCATCAGTGTCACCCTGACGATCGCGATCGCCTACCCGCTCTCGCGCAAGACGTTCTTCGGCCGCAACGTGATCATGAGCGTGCTGCTGTTCACCATGCTGTTCTCCGGCGGCCTGATCCCGACGTACCTGGTGGTCCAGGACCTCGGCCTGCTGAACACCCGCTGGGCGATGGTGATCCCGAGCGCGATCGGCGTCTGGCAGGTGATCATCGCGCGCACCTTCTTCCGCAGCACGATCCCCGACGACCTCTACGAGGCCGCGGTGCTGGACGGGGCGAGCGACCTGCGCTTCCTCTGGTCGGTCGTGCTGCCGCTGTCCAAGCCGGTGATCGCCGTCATCGCGCTGATGTACGCGATCTTCCAGTGGAACACCTACTTCGACGCTCTGGTCTACCTGAAGGACCCGGGCCTGTATCCGCTCCAGATCGTGCTGCGGAACATCCTCATCCTGAACTCCACCACAGGATCCGCCTCCGACGTCGCCCAGCAGCTCGAACGGCAGCAGCTGGCGAACGTGCTCAAGTACGCGCTGATCGTCATCTCGAGTCTGCCCGTACTGCTCATCTACCCGTTCATCGCCCGTCACTTCACCAAGGGCGTCATGGTCGGCGCTGTCAAGGGTTAGTAAGTAAGTTCCAGAAGGGAAACAGGGAAAAATGCGCTCAACCAAGAGCAGGGTGGTGGCCGCCCTGGTGGCAGCCACCGCGCTGGCTGTCGCGGGCTGTAGCTCCGACAAGTCCGACGACGGTGCGACGAACGAGGTGAGTGCTGACGGCAAGGTGGTCATCGACACCTTCTCGCCACAGGGCCCGGACGACAAGCTGGACTCGAACGCTGTCACCAAGATCATGAGCGACAAGTTCAAGATCCAGTTCCGCTGGCAGACCACGACGTACGACGGTGGGCCGGCCAAGGAGAAGCGGCAGATCGCGCTGGCCAGCGGCGACTACCCGGACCTGTTCATGCTGATCCCGTGGGTCGACGGGTTCACCCAGGCCGAGGTGCTCAAGCTGGGGACCCAGGGCGTCGCCCTGCCGCTGGAGGACCTGATCAAGGACAACGCGCCGAACATCCAGAAGGCGCTGGACTCCAACAAGACCTTCAAGGAGATGTCGACCGCTCCGGACGGTCACATCTACGCCCTGCCGCAGTGGTCGGACTGCTTCCACTGCACCTACCCGGACAAGCTGTGGATCAACAGCACCTGGCTGAAGAAGCTCGGTCTGCAGATGCCGAAGACGACCGAGGAACTGCGCACCGTGCTGCAGGCCTTCAAGACGAAGGACCCGAACGGCAACGGCAAGGCCGACGAGATCCCGATGACCACCGACCCGCAGGACAGCAGCCTGATCGCGTACCTGATGAACGCGTTCACCTACGACCCGGTCGGCGCCAACAACGGGGTCCGCTCGCTGATCTCGCTGGACGGCGACAAGGTCGTCACCCCGGTGAGTAAGCCGGAGTTCAAGGAGGGCCTGAAGTACATCAACTCGCTCTTCAAGGAAGGCCTGATCGACCAGGCCGCGTTCACCCAGAACGCGCAGGCGCTGCAGGCCCAGGGCAACAACCCGAAGGCCGTCACGCTCGGCTCGGTGCCGGTGCTGTGGCCGGGCATCTTCGTCCAGCTCGGCTCCAAGGACGGCCGCGACAAGCAGTACGACGCGGTGCCGCCGCTGACCGGTCCCGAGGGCAAGAGCTACACCGGCTACAACTACCCGAGCTCGACCGGCTACACCTTCATGCTGACCAACAAGGCCAGCAAGGAGGCGCAGGTCGCCGCGGTCAAGATGCTCGACTACATCTACAGCGACGAGGGCCGCGAGGTCAGCCTGATGGGCCCGGAGGGCGAGGGCTGGCGCAAGCCGCAGGCAGGCGACATCGCGCTGGATGGTGAGCCGGGCTGGTACCGGTTCTCCGGTGACAAGGCGAAGAAGAACATCGCCTGGGACGCGATGGCGCAGTACAACATCACCCTGGCGTTCCGGAACGCGCAGGTCGTGCCGAAGGACATCTACAGCTCCGACGGTCTCGAGCGGCGGCTGTTCCAGGCGACCAAGCAGTACGAGGGTCACGAGGACAAGGCGCAGTGGTTCCCGGGGACCTCGGTCTGGCCGGATCCGAGCCTCGGCTCCGAGCTGGCCACGCTGCAGACGAACCTGAACAGCTACGTCTCGCAGAACCAGCTCGCCTTCATCACCGGCACGAAGAACATCGACACCGGTTGGGACGCCTTCGTCAAGGGTCTCGACTCGACCGGGATGAAGCGGTACCTGGAGATCCAGCAGCAGGCCTACGACAAGTACAAGTCCGGCAACAAGTAACCCGTCGGCCGTCCCCTCCGGCCGCACCCCCACCGGCCGCGCCGGGAGCCACCGTCCTGGCTCCTGGCGCGGCCGCCACTTGGTGAAGGAAGCTCCCGCATGTCGCACGAACTGTGGTTCCGTACGCCTGCCGCCGACTGGTTCGAGGCGCTTCCGGTGGGCAACGGCCACTTCGGCGCGAAGGTCTTCGGAAGGGTCGCCGACGAGCGGATCGCGCTCAACCTCGACGACGTCTGGTCCGGCGACGGTCCTCGCACCCTGGAGGTGTCGGACGGCCCGCAGGTACTGGCCGACGTCCGTCGCCTCTTGCTGGAGGAACGCGACCAGTTGGCCGCGACCGAGCGCACCCGCGCTCTGCAAGGACCTCTGGTCGAGTCCTACCAGCCGCTCGGCGACTTGCTGATCACCTCAACCGACACTGCGGAGAACTACCGTCGCAGCCTCGACCTGCGGACGGGCATCGTCTCGGTCGACTACACCAGCGGCGGCGTGCGCCACCACCGTGAGACCTATGTCTCGACGCCTGACCAGGTGATGGTGTGGACGCTGACCGCCGACGCCCCGGGAGCCGTCGACGTACGGGTCGCGCTCTCCAGTGAGCATCCCGTCGAGGCTTCGGTCGTTGACGGTACGACGGTGGCTGTGGCGGGCCACGCGCCCTCGGACCTGACCATCGAGTACCGGACCAGCCCGGACCCGATCCAGTACCGTGAGGGTCACGGCATCGGCTTCGGCGTCGTACTGCGAGCCTTCGCCACCGGGGGCATCGTCCAGACCTCAAGCGCCGGGATCACCATCGAGGAGGCGGACTCGCTCACCCTGGTGTTGTCGGCGGCAAGCACTTTCGCCGGCTGGTCCGCGAAGCCTGGCGAGGATCCGGCAACTGCCGTGGCCGACGCTGTCCGGCTGGTGGATGGGGTTGCCCTGGACAAGGTCCGGCAGCGTCATCTCGACGACCACACGACTCTCTACGACCGCGCCGAGCTGACTCTCGGGACGCCGGTCGACCTGCCGACCGACGAGCGGATCCGGGCAGTCGGTGCTGGAGGCAACGATCCGTATCTGGCCGCGCTGGTGTTCGGCTTCGGGCGGTACCTGCTGATGGCGTCCTCCCGGCCGGGCACCCAGGCGGCCAACCTGCAAGGGATCTGGAACCAGGACCGCCGCCCGGCATGGGCGAGCGACTGGACCAACAACATCAACACCCAGATGAACTACTGGCTCGCCGACGTCACCGGACTGCGCGAGTGCTTCGAACCGCTCGTCGGCCTGCTCGAAGGCCTGGCCGAGTCCGGCGCGGAGACGGCTCGCATCCTGTACGACGCGCCGGGCTGGGTGTCGCACCACAACTCGGACATCTGGCGAGCCAGCTGGCCCGTGGGCGAAGGTGATGACGACCCGGTCTGGGCGATGGCGGCGACGTGTGGGATCTGGCTGTCGGCGCATCTGATGGAGCACTACCGGTTCCATCCGGACCTGGAGTACTTGCGGGACAGGGCGTATCCGGTGCTCGCCGGCGCGACGGAGTTCGCGCTCGCGATGTTGGTGGAGGACCGGGACGGGCGACTGCAGTTCATCCCGTCCACTGCTCCCGAGCATCACTTCATCCTGCCCTCTGGTGCGAAGGCGTCGGTCGACCTGACCACGACGTACGACCTCTGGGTACTGCGTGAGCTGTTCGGGAACGTCGTCGAGGCCGAGGAGGCGCTCGGGTTGTCGACCGGCCTGGCGTCGCGGATCCGCGGTGCTGTCGGGAGGTTGCCGGAGATCCCGATCGCGACAGACGGGCGGCTGATGGAGTGGCCGACCGACTGGCAGCCCTCCGAGCCGGACCATCGCCACCAGTCCCACCTCTACGGCCTCTACCCGGGAGCGGAGATCGACCCGGTCCGTACTGCGGACTGGGCGGCCGCCGCGCGCGCGTCACTCGCAGTACGGACGTCGACGGGTGATCCGGGTGGGTGGACCAGCGCGTGGTGGATCGCGTTGTGGGCGCGGCTGGGGGAGTCGGAGAAGGCCGCGTGGGTGGTCCGCAACTACCTGAGCAACCTGGTGTCGGACAACCTGTTGCATCGCACCGGCGACATCTTCCAGATCGACGCCAACCTCGGCATGACCGGCGGCATGGCCGAACTCCTGATCCAGAGCCACACCGGCGTCATCCGCCTCCTCCCGGCGCTTCCCGCCGAGTGGCCGGACGGTTCGTACCACGGCCTTCGGGCTCGTGGCGGGCTCTCCTTCGACGTCACCTGGTCGGCCGGCAAACTCACCACCGCCACAGTCACCGCGGACCATCCGGGCACCTTCGCCGTCAGTGGCCCCAACGGTCAGGCGATCTCGGTCCGCCTGGAGGCGGGGGAGACGCGGGACCTGACGAGCGAACTCGACGGCTAGTGGGCTAGTTCGGCGAAGGGTAGGGGGCACTCCGGGGCCGTGGCGCAGTCGGCGAGGTCGTCGCAGCCGACGGCAAGCGCTGAGCGCAGCGTCTCGGCGATCACGGTCAGGTCGGCGATCCTCGCCTCCACGTCGGCGAGCTTGCTCGCGGCCTGCGCCTGCAGGCCGGGCTTGACAGACGTCCTGGCCGGGCGCCGGGCGCCGTGCTGGTGGCCGGCGGCGAGGAGGTCGGTGATCTCAGTGAGGGTGAAGCCGAGGCGCTGGGCGACCTTGATCACGCGGAGCCGGGTGACAGCCTCGGGCGGATACACCCGATGTCCGCCGAGGGTGCGGTCGGGAGCCGGCAGCAAGCCGCGGCGCTCGTAGTACCGGAGGGTCTGGAGGTTGACGCCGGCCGCGGCGGCCACCTGTCCGCTTCTCATGGCTCCCACGGTAAACCTGTACCGGGGTACGGAATGCGATACCGGTTAGGTATGCCTACCCAAAGTTGTTGTAATCTCAATCGTCGGTCTACGAGAGGGAAATGATTGTGATGGGATCGGCTCGCCGGCTGCTCGCGGGCACGGTGATGATGACCGTCCTGCTCGCCGGCTGCGGCAGCAACGACGACAAGTCCGCCGACACGGGAGTGGGTGACACCGAGGTGGCCACCGGCGGCCGGTTGTTCTCGACCGCGGACGAGGCGACCGCGAAGCTCGGGTCGGACGCCAGCCCGGGCGCGTTCCCGCGCACGGTGAAGCACGCCCTCGGCGAGACCAAGCTCGAGAAGAAGCCCGAGCGGATCGTGGTGCTCGACAGCGGCGAGCTCGACGGCGTGCTGGCGCTCGGCATCACCCCGGTCGGGATGGCCACCACCGCCGGGCAGAACGGCGTACCGAGCTACCTGACCGACAAGGCCAAGGACATCAAGACGGTCGGTGGGATCAGCGAGCTGAACCTCGAGGCGATCGCGGCGCTGAAGCCGGACCTGATCCTCGGCAGCAAGCTGCGCGCCAACGACCTGTACGACGAGCTGAGCGCGATCGCGCCGACGGTGATGAGCATCCGGCCCGGGTTCCCGTGGAAGGAGGACTTCCTGCTGCTGGCGGACTCCCTCGGCGAGGAGAACAAGGCGACCCAGCTGCTGAACGACTACCAGAAGCGCGCCGACGAGGTGAAGAGCAAGGTCACCGGGTCGCCGACGATCTCGCTGGTCCGGTTCCGCCCGGGCGAGATCCGGCTGTACGGCAACCTGTCCTTCATCGGCGTCATCCTCACCGACATCGGGCTGCCGCGGCCGAAGATCCAGGACGTGCAGGACCTGGCCGTCGAGGTCTCGCAGGAGAACATCGGCAAGGCGGACGGTGACTGGATCTTCTACTCCAGCTACGGCAAGCCGGACACGACCGCCGAGAACACCGTGGTCAACGGCAACCTGTGGAAGGCGCTGCCCGCGGTCAAGGCCGGCAAGGTCGCCCGGGTGAACGACGAGGTCTGGTTCCTCGGCCTCGGTCCGATCGGCGCGATGGCCACGCTGGACGACCTGGAGAAGCTCCTCGGCGCCAAGGGCTGATCGGCCCGGGACAGCTTTCACGAGTACTCCGGGCCGGTTGCCGGAAGTTCTCCGGCCCGGACGGTAACGCCGACACCCCGCGGGGGGATAGTCAGGCGTAGGACGATGTGAAACCAGGGAGGGTGCATCGTGGGGGCCAAGTTCGAGGTGTTCAAGGATGGGCGGGGCGAGTACCGGTTTCGGCTGAAGGCGCCGAACGGTCAGATCATCGCCAGCTCCGAGGGGTACAAGAGCAAGGACTCGGCGCTGAACGGCGTCGCCTCGGTGAAGAAGAACGCCGCCGACGCGATCGTCGACGACCAGAGCTGAGCGACGATCGGAGCTGAGGGGGATGAAACGCAGACGGTGTCACGGGGGCGCCGGCGGCGGGGTGGTGCTCGGGGGAGTGCGGGGGACCTGCCGGAGCGAGCGGCTCGGAGTCGGGCTCGTCAGGCGGGGCGCGGCCGGACCAGCAAGGTACTGCTGGCTGTCGCGACGAGATCTCCCGCACTGGTGGTGACGTTGCCTTCGGCAAATATCACCCGGTTGCCGCCCTTGATCACCTGACCGGTCGCGGTCAGCGGGCCGGTGTCGGCGAGCACCAGACGCAGGTAGTTCACCTTGATCTCGACCGACGTGTAGCCGACGCCGGCGGGGAGGGTGCTGTGCGCGGCGCAGCCGGTCGCGGTGTCGAGCACGGTGCAGACGAGTCCGCCGTGCACCATGCCGATCGGGTTGTAGTGCGCGTGTGACGGCCGGCACTCGAACACGACCTTGCCGGGCTCGACGTGCACCGGCCGGAACTGCATCAGGACGGCGATCGGTGGCGGCGGGATGGTCCCGTCCCGCATGCCTTCCAGGTATTCCAGCCCGGTCAACGTGGCCGCCTTCGCCAGCAACTGCTCCGGATCCACCCAGCTGAACACCTGCGCCGTCTCGCTGAACTCCGCCATGCCCGGACCCTATCCGACCTGCCCGACGCCGTACCGGTCAATGGAGACGGCTGTGGACGGGATCCTCACTTCGGACGCAGCGGTCGTTCCAACGGATGAAATCGGACGGCCGGCACGCCTGCGCCAGCGGACGGATGTCGGCCCAGACTTTGGTCCGGGGCCGCTGTCCGCAACAATCACTCCATGTCGGACCGCCAGACAGCCGTACGTAGCCGGAAGCCGAAGCCCGCGCGCACCACCGCGCGGCGTCAACGCCGCTCCGGCAAGTGGCGTCGCGGCTGGGTGATCGCCGTGCTGGCGATCCTGACGGCCCTGCCCCTGCTGTTCCATCGCTGGGTGCCGAACTCGGTCGGCAACCTCGGCAGCCTGCTGGACACCTTCCTGCCCTGGGTCGGCGTCGCGATCCCGGTCCTAGCCGTTGCCGCCCTGGTACGCCGGTCCGCCACGGCCGGGGTGGCTCTGCTGGTGCCGCTGGCCGTGTGGGGGCTGATGTTCGGGCATCTGCTTGTTCCGGGCAAGGGCGGCGGTGCCTATGACCTCCGCGTCCTGTCGCACAATGTGGACGCGGCGAACCCGGACCCGGAGAAGACCGCGCAGGACCTGATCGACGCCGACGCGGACGTGGTCGCGCTGGAGGAGATCACCCCGGCCGATCTGAAGATCTACAAGGCCCGGTTCGCCGCGACGTACCCGCACGTGGTTGCTCGCGGCACGGTGGCGTTGTGGTCGAAGTTCCCGGTCGAGGAGAGCGAGTCCGTCGACGTGGGGTTCGCCTGGACCAGGGCGCTGCGGGCCGAGGTGAGCACGCCGGAGGGCAAGGTCGCCGTCTACGTGGCGCATCTGGCCTCCGTCCGGGTCGGCGCCGGCGGCTTCACCTCGAACCAGCGCAACGACACGATCAAGCAACTGGGTCAGCAGATCGCCGCCGAGAAACTGGCCGGCGTCGTGGTGATGGGCGACTTCAACGGCACCGCGAACGACCGCAGCCTCGCCCCGCTCACTGCCGGCCTCCGCTCCGCCCAGGGCGCCGCCGGCCACGGCTTCGGCTTCACCTGGCCCGCCAAGTTCCCGATGGCCCGCATCGACCACATCATGGTCCGGGGCGTCACCCCCACCAAAGCGTGGGTCCTCCCCTCCACCGGCAGCGACCACCGCCCCGTAGTAGCCGAGATCCGCATCTGACCCAGCCCCACAGATTGGGTAAGGCAGGCGCCTGCCTCAGCAACGTTGCCGTCAGCAACCAGCTGGAACAGAGTCTGACGACGGTTGCATCCGGCGGACGTCACAACGCGACAGTTAAGGGCACGGCGGCCAGGCCCGGGGTGGACAGGAAACGCGGCGCGATTCAGCGCGATCGTGTCGGCCCGCAGTAGGAACTGCGGCCTCGGACACCAAGTCGGACCTCGGACACGAATAGCCTGTCCCAGGCCCCCACAGGTTGTCCCAGGTAGCCGCAACCACACCCTCCACTGGCTGCCGGCCGGCCGCTGGGGCGCCCGATGGCGTGTTGTCCGGCCGCTGTCGTCCTACACGCCGCCAGCGACCAGGAAACCTGCCAGCCGCGACCCGCCACTTCACGCCCGCCAGCCGCGCCCGCGCGCAAGTAGGCGGGTTGCCTGCCGCTGTTGTGACTTACCTGATGTACCGAGCGACAGGTAGTACTTGCTGCCGTGGCGGCTCGCGCAGGGCACGGCGCACCCCAGGCGTGGCGATTTGCCTGGTTCTACCTGTCGCTCGGTACTGGCCGCGCCCAAAACTAGCCAGCCGAGCCGGCTGAGGCAGGCGACCGAGGAGTCCCGGTCAACCAGTTGAGCCTGGGGCGGGATCGCGATGCTCGTCCTCGCCGCCCTCTTCATCCTCTGGGCCCGCCTCCGCCCGATTGTGGTGCCGGTGGAGACCGCAGCAGAACGGCACCAGCCAGGCGCTGGCCACCCGGACCGCGGAGAAGATCTTCGAGACGTACTTCGGGGGCGACCCGTGGGTGCGGACGGGGTCGCCGGTGGTGTCAACCGACCCGCGGATCAGCGTGCGGCTGGGGCAGCCCGGGCTCTGAACGTGTCCGTCTGACGAACATCGGCGTCCGGGTTGGTCCTGCCACCCGGGCGCCGCTCTTCCTAGGCTCGATGGTGTCCACTCGACCTGGAGGAAAACGATGACGATCACCAGTACGACGGAGTTGTCGGAACTGGCCGGGCACTACGCCGAGCACGGGTTCGTGCTGGTGAAAGGCCTGCTCAGCAAGGAGGAGGCGGCGTCGTACCGGGAGACGAGCCACCGCCTGCTGGCGCAGCTCAACCGCGACGACGACCCCACCTGGCAGTCCGCGATGGGGATGTCCGACGCGAAGACCCGGCTGCAGCACCTGCACGACGCGCAGTTCTACGACGCGGCCTTCTCCCGGTTGCTGGTGGACCCGCGGTTCACCGACGTGGCCGCCGCGGTGATGGGAGTGGAGAACGTCCAGCTGCACCACACGAAGCTGTTCGTGAAGCCGCCGGAGAACGGGTCGCCGTTCCCGCTGCACCAGGATTACCCGTTCTTCCCGCACCGGGACCACCGGGTCGGCGCGGCGATCTTCCACTTCGACGACGCCCCCGAGGAGAAGGGCTGCGTGCGGGTGATCCCGGGCAGCCACCTTGCCGGTCCGCGGGAGCACGACCCGGCCGGCTCGTACCACCTGCCCGACGTACCGTTCGACTCCGCCGTGCCGCAGCCGGCCGAGGCGGGTGACGTGCTGTTCTTCACCTACCTGACCGTGCACGGCTCGGGGGTGAACGTCAGCGACGAGCCCCGGACCACGTGGCTCGTGCAGTACCGCGACCCGGCCGACCCGCCCACGGTGAAGACCCACGACCACTCGCTCGGTCAGGGCATGATGCTGAGGGGAGTGGACCCGACCGGCAGGAGTGGCGCTTGAGCCTCACGTCCGTAGCGACAGCGGATCACTTCGTCGACCTCGCGGGACTGCTGGGGTCCTGCGAGGTCGACGGCTTCCACGCCGACTTCGTCAGCTGGGGGCACTACCGCCCGGAGTACTGGCGGAACTACTGGCACAACCACTCCTTCCACGAGGTCTGCCTGGCCTTCAGCGGCGAGGGCCGCTTCAACCTCGGTACGGCGCAGTACGACGTGGCCGCGGGTGATCTGTTCCTGGCCCGCCCGGGTGACGTCCACGAGATCGAGTCGAGCCGCTCGTCGCCGCTGGGGATCGCCTTCTGGGGATTCACCTTCAGACCGGTGTCGGGCGGCTCCGGCACCGGCTGGTGGTCGGGGTTGACCCGGCACGACGGGCCGGTGGTCTCCCGGCAGCTCCGGGGACTGCCGGGGCTGGTCGCTGCACTTGCTGCCGAGGCGGAGACTCCGCAGTCGGGGTACAGGTCGTCCATAACAGCACTCGGGTCCGCGCTTGTTCTGGACACGGCCCGGGCCTTCGCGCTGGCTGAGGACCTGCAGGTGGAACGCCTGGCCCGCGATCGAGGCTCGTACGTCGTCGAGGCGATGCAGCGGCATCTGCTGGACAACCTGTCCCGGCCGGTGGCGGTCCGGGAGGTGGCGTCGGCCGTCCACCTGTCCGAACGGCACGCCGAGCGGCTGTTCCGGCAGAAGACCGGCGCTTCACTGATGGCCACTCTGCGGCTGATGCGGCTCGACCTGGCAGCGCAGTTGCTGCTCGAGGGAAGCGCAACGGTGACCGAGGTCGCGCGGGCATGCGGCTACTCCGATGTCCGTCCGTTCAGCACAGCGTTCCGGAGTCGTCACGGTCAGTCGCCGACAGCTTTCCGGGCAGCCGGGGGTACCCGTCACCTCGCTTCCGAAGGATGACCCTCGCCTTGCGCGCGACCTCTGGACCGCCGGCCCGCGTGGTGTTGCAATCCGATTGCGCCGGAACCGTGATCCATCCCCTGGAGATGACATGAGTCGACTGACCCGCACGCTTGGCGTTGCCCTACTGGCTCTCGTGGTCGCTCTGTTGCCGGCGCTGCCGGCCAGCGCGATCACCGGCGGTGAACCGGACGGCAACCGGCACCCCAACGTCGGACTGATCCTCTTCTACTCACCGGATGGACGCTTCCGCTGCAGCGCGACGCTCGTCTCGCCGACGGTCGTGCTCACTGCGGCCCACTGCACCGACGGCACCCTCGGCAAGACCCTGGTGACCTTCCAATCGGTGATCGCCGAGCAACCACCGTCGCCCTTCCCGGTCGCGGCCAACCCGGCTGCCGGCTACACCCAGGCCGAGCTGGAGGCGGCCGGTTACCTGTCCGGCACCGCGTACACGCACCCGGCGTACTCGAACTTCACCGACCTGGACAACTGGAACGATGTCGGCGTGATCGTCCTGGACCGACCGCTGACGACCATCGCGCCCGCGCGGATCGCACCGGCGAACTACCTCGACGACTTCGCCCAGCCGACTCTGAACAAGACCATCTTCACCTCGGTCGGATACGGCACAGAGGTCCGGAAGCCCGACTCGGGCCCGCAGAAGCCGCAGCCGATGACGTACCCGCTGCTGCGCCGGTTCGCCGAGCAGCCGGGCCAGAAGCTGACCGACCAGATCCTGCAGGTGAACGGCAACATCAACGACAACCGCGGTACCGGCGGCACCTGCTTCGGTGACTCCGGCGGGCCGACGTTCCACGGCGGATACGTGGTGACCGTGACCAGCTACGGCTACACCGCCAACTGTCGCTACCTCGGCGGCCTGCAGCGGGTGGACATCCCGGTCGTGCAGAACTGGTTGGCGACGTTCGGCGTCACCTTCGGCTGAGGGCCCGGTCTCTGCTGAACTGCTCCTCACGGTGTCCGACCGCCGTGAGGAGCAGTTCTGTCCGTCCGCTCGCGTCCACCGCCGGACTGGCGGCACGTCGCCCCGGTAGAAACCCGGTCACGGTCAGCTGGCGGGATGCGCTAATCTGGTGATATGCGAGTGACCCTGCTCCTTATCTAGCCGTACTGGCAACCAGGCGCCTCTGCGCCGGTCAGTGCGGCGACCCCTCCTGTGTGAGGGGTTTTTTCATTGGGCAGCACCTTCTGGCAGGGTTCCCATGACATCTCTAGAACGCAGGAGTACGACGGTGAGCGAGCAGGTGGAGCACGAGGCGGACGCCCCGATCGACCGGGGCGGCTACGACTTCCATGCCATGCAGGCGAAGTGGCGGCCGGTCTGGGAGAAGCTCGACCCGTTCAAGGCCCGCGACGACGGGTCCGCGGAGCGCCGCTACGCGCTGACGATGTTCTCCTACCCGTCCGGTGACCTGCACATGGGTCACGGCGAGGTCTTCGCGCTGCACGACGTGCTGGCCCGGTTCTGGTTCCAGCAGGGCTACGACGTGATGAACCCGATCGGCTGGGACTCCTTCGGGCTGCCCGCCGAGAACGCCGCGATCAAGCGCAACGAACACCCGGCGACGTACACGTACGCCAACATCGAGACCCAGGCGGAGTCGATCCGGCGGTACGCGCTGAGCTTCGACTGGTCGCGTCGCCTGCACACGTCCGACCCGGAGTACTACCGGTGGACGCAGTGGCTGTTCCTGCGCTTCTTCGAGCGCGGCCTGGCCTACCGCAAGGCGTCGTACGTGAACTGGTGCCCGAACGACCAGACCGTGCTGGCCAACGAGCAGGTCGTCCAGGGCCGCTGCGAGCGCTGCGGGCACGAGGTGACCAAGCGCGAGCTGACCCAGTGGTACTTCAAGACCACCGACTACGCGCAGCGCCTGCTGGACGACATGGACCTGCTGCAGTGGCCGGAGGAGATCCTGCTGCAGCAGCGGAACTGGATCGGCCGGTCCGAGGGCGCGTTCACCGACTTCCGGGTCGAGGGACGGGAAGAGCCGATCAAGGTCTTCACCACCCGGCCGGACACGCTGTTCGGCGCCACCTTCATGGTGGTCGCGCCGGACTCGAAGCTGGCCGAGGAACTGGTCACGCCCGAGCAGCGCGGCGCGTTCGACGAGTACCTGACCGCGGTCAAGGCGTCGACCGAGATCGAGCGGCTGAGCACCGACCGGGAGAAGACGGGTGTCTTCCTGGGCGCGTACGCGACCAACCCGGTGACCGGCGAGCGGATCCCGGTCTGGGCGGCCGACTACGTGCTGTCCGACTACGGCACCGGCGCGATCATGGCCGTGCCCGGGCAGGACTCGCGGGACTGGGAGTTCGCGGAGAAGTTCGGCCTGCCGATCGTGCGGACCGTGCAGCCGGAGGAGGGCTTCGACGGCAAGGCCTACACCGGTGACGGACCGGCGATCAACAGCGCCAACGCCGAGGTCGACCTGAACGGCCTGCCGATCCCCGAGGCCAAGGCGCGGATCGTTGACTGGCTGCAGGACAAGGGCCTGGGCGAGCGGACGATCAACTACCGGCTGCGCGACTGGCTGCTGAGCCGGCAGCGCTACTGGGGTGCGCCGATCCCGATCATCCACTGCCCGTCCTGCGGCGAGGTGCCGGTGCCGGACGACCAGCTGCCGGTGGAGCTGCCCGACCAGCGGGGCGCCGCCCTCGCTCCCCGGGGTATCTCGCCCCTGGCGTCCGCCCGTGACTGGGTCGACGTCGCCTGCCCGAAGTGCGACGGACCCGCTGAGCGGGACACCGACACGATGGACACCTTCGTCGACTCGTCGTGGTACTTCCTGCGTTACGTCTCGCCGGAGTACACCGAGGGCCCGTTCGATCCCGAGGCCGCCCGCCGCTGGATGCCGGCGTACCAGTACGTCGGTGGCAAGGAGCACGCGGTCCTGCACCTGCTGTACGCGCGCTTCTTCACCAAGGTGCTGCACGACATGGGCATGCTGGACGCGGTCGAGCCCTTCACCCGGCTGCTGAACCAGGGCCAGGTGATCAACGAGGGCAAGGCGATGAGCAAGTCGCTGGGCAACGGGGTGAACCTGGGCGACCAGCTGGACAGCTTCGGCGTCGACGCGATCCGGCTGACCATGGTCTTCGCCGGTCCGCCGGACGACGACATCGACTGGGCCGACCTGTCCCCGGGCGGTTCGCTGAAGTTCCTGCAGCGCGCCTGGCGGCTGAGCGGTGCGGTCGAGGCTCCGGCCGGCGTGGACTTCAGCACCGGCGACCTGGCGCTGCGCAAGATCACCCACCGCACGGTGGCCGACGCGACCGAGCTGCTGGAGTCGTACCGGTTCAACGTGATGGTCGCCCGGGTGATGGAGCTGGTGAACGCCACCCGCAAGGCGATCGACTCCGGCCCGGGTGCGGCCGACCCGGCGGTGCGCGAGGCCGTCGAGACGGTGGCGATCCTGCTGAGCCTGGTCGCGCCGTACACGGCCGAGGACATGTGGGAGAACCTGGGACACGAGCCCACGGTGGCCAAGGCCGGCTGGCCGAAGGTCGACCCGGCGCTGCTGGTCCAGGACTCGGTCACCTGCGTGGTCCAGATCGCCGGCAAGGTGAAGGACCGGCTGGAGGTGTCGCCCGACATCACCGACGCCGAGCTGGAGCAGCTGGCGCTGGCCTCCGACGCGGTGCAGAAGGCCCTGGACGGCCGCGGCACCCGCAAGGTGATCGTCCGCGCGCCGAAACTGGTCAACATCGTCCCGGCCTGAGACGCTGACCCGATGCGCTCAGAGCTGATCGACGTCGGGACCGGTTCGCGGGAGGTCGTCTTCGACCTGACGAGCAGGTGCGAGCAGTTCGTCGCCGCTGAGGCCCACCAGGCCCAGGGTGACGGACTGCTGCACGTGTTCGTGCCGCACGCGACCGCCGGGATCGCGATCCTGGAGACCGGCGCCGGGAGCGACACCGATCTGCTGGCCGTGCTCGAGGAGTTGCTGCCACGCGACTTCCGCTGGCACCACAAGCACGGTACGCCGGGCCACGGACGCGACCACGTGCTGCCGGCCCTGATCCCGCCGTACGCCTCGATCCCGGTGATCGGCGGGCGACTCACGCTCGGGACGTGGCAATCGATCTGCCTGGTGGACACCAACGTCGACAACCCGCGCCGGCAGGTCCGGCTCTCCTGGCTGCCTAGTTGAAAGACAAAGCGGTTGAGGGACTACCGGGTAGCCAGTGAATTCCGCATTTTGGTGACTTATCGCGATGTTGCCGATTGCGTTACGCATGCGAAACACGTCTCCGCTTGAATACTTCGCATGGCAGCCCTCGACATCCTGCGTGAACGCTGGCTCGGTCTCGGTACCGAGTTGATCGTCCGCGCCACCCGGAGCATCTGCGACGGCAGCATGCTGAACGCGGAGACCGGGCGCGCCGTCACCAGCGCGCGGATCGAGGACTGGGTCGGCGTCCTCTCCCTTTACGAGTCCGCCCCGCTTTACGACGCGACGCATTTCGCTCCGCAGAATGAGCCAGGGGCGGTTCGCGCCAGCGCCTGACGCCGCCATTCTTGCGGTGTCAGGAATTCATCGGGGAATCCCGCCTTGGTAACCCTTCGCCAGGCTAGAATCAGCTGTTTGTCCAGCCCGTGGCGGAGCCTGTCCCGTACTGCGGTCACTGGGTGCGTACGGTATCCATCGAGCTGTCACGCTATGTTGTGCGAGGACCTGTGAGGCTCTGAAGGGGTGGCGGGCTTGTCGGACGCGGATGGCCAGGCTGAGGGACGGCGTGGGTTTGCCGATCTCCTGCTCGACCTGAGGGTCCAGGCGGGTCTCTCCCAGGAGGAGTTGGCCGACCGGGCCGGGTTGAGCGTGCGCACGATCCGTGAGCTCGAGGCGGGCCGGGTCGCCCGGCCGCGGAAGGACTCCGTCCGGCTGCTCTCCGAAGGACTCGGGCTGCGTGACGGCGACGCCGGCAAGTTCCTGGCGGCGGCCGGCCACGCGACTGTGCGGCCTGTCATCGCGGTGGCCGACCCGGCCCCGACCGGTCTGCGCTGGCGCGGGACCCGGCCGATCCCGGACGGGCTGGTGGGCCGCGAGAAGGAACTCCTCGAGCTCGAGATGCTGCTGCGGCAGAACCGGCTCGTGACCCTGGTCGGCCCCGGTGGCGTCGGCAAGACCGAGCTCGCCCTGGCGGCAGCCGACCGGGTCTCCAGCGTCGACACCTCCGTGGTGGTCGTGGACCTGACCACGGTCCAACGCGACGCCGCAGTACCGTCCGCGATCCTCGACGCCTTCGGAACAGCCCCCGGTACTTCGGACCTCGACGACGTGTTGTCCGGCCGGAAGCCAGGTGACCTGGTGATCGTGGAGGACAACGCCGAGCACGTCCTCGACGGGGTCGCCACCGTCGCCAACCGGATGGTGCGGAGCTTCCCGGGGATCGGCGTGCTCGTCACCTCCCGGATCCCGCTCGGCCTGCCGGATGAAGTCGTACG
This sequence comes from Kribbella sp. VKM Ac-2568, assembly GCF_004345365.1. GTDB lineage: Bacteria > Actinomycetota > Actinomycetes > Propionibacteriales > Kribbellaceae > Kribbella > Kribbella orskensis. The sequence goes on along the minus strand of NZ_SLVF01000009.1, from coordinate 154,146 downwards.
CCGCGTCCAGGTGCTCGGCGTACCGGCGAACGACACGGATTTCACCGACATCGCGGCGAGCCCCGCGGTCGAGATGTTCTGCCGGCGGGCAGCGCGGGTCCGGCCGGGCTTCGAGCTGACTCCGGAGAACGCGGCGATCGTGGCGCGGCTCTGCCAGCGGCTGGACGGGTTGCCGCTGGCCCTGGAGCTCGCGGCCGCCCGCGCGGGGTCACTCTCGGTCGAGACGATCCTGGCGGCTCTGGACGACCGGTTCCGGCTGTTGTCCGGGCCGCGGCGGTTCGGGGCTCCGCACCAGCGCACGTTGGCCGACACCATCGCCTGGAGCGTGGACGCGCTGTCCGACCCTGCTCGGCAGTTGCTGTACCGCGCGTCGATGCTCGGGTCGCCGTTCACCCTCGACGCGGTGGTCGGGGTGTGTACCGGTGCGCCGATCGAGGCCGTGGACGTGCCGATGCTGTTGGCCGAGCTGGTCGACAAGTCGCTGCTGCAGCCGGTGCTGGAGTTCGAGGCGCTCTACGGCGCGCGGTACAAGATGCTGGAGACGATCCGCGAGCACGCGTATGCCGGGCTGTCCTCGCAGGGGAGTGACCTGACCGAGTACCGGGACCGCACGGTCGCCTGGTGCGCGAAGTACGTGGTGGGCCTGGACGGCGCCTGGTCCAGCCCGGACCGGGACCGGCGGTACAGGGCGGCCAACGCGAACTCGGCCACCTTCGAGGTCGCCCTGGAGCGCGCGGCGGAGCTGGGCGAGTGGGACACGGCTGCGCAGATCGTGCTCGGGTTCCGGATCGCCTGGCAGTACCAGGCGAGCATTGCCGAGAGTGGCATCCAGTGGGCGAGCGTCTGCGCGGAGAACGTCCAGGACAAGGAGATCAGCGGTCGGCTGCTGGCTATCGCCGGGCGGCTCTCCAACCTGACCGGCGACGTCCGGGCGGCTCGGCGGCACTACGGCGAGGCCAGAACGCTGGTCGCACCCGAGTCGGAGATGGGCCTGATGGCTCGCGGCGGCTGGGTGTCGTCCGGCTCGCTGCTGCTCGACACCCAGAGCCTGGCGGAGATCCCGACCCTGGTGGCCGACGCCCGCGGGCACGGCGACGTGCAGCGGTCTGCCACGGTCCAGGCGATCTCCGGGCTGGCTCTGGCGCGCTGGGGCCGGTTGCCCGAGGCAAAGGAGCTGCTGCTCGCCTGGGAGGCCGCTCTGGTGAACCCGGGCGTCTATCCGGACGAGATCGCTTACATGGCGCTCAGCCGGGTCGAGCTGGAGCTCGGCAACCTGGAGGAGGCCCGCCGCTGGGCGGAGCTGGCCCGCGAGGCTCAGGCCTCGGACGACCCCGAGCGGACCAAGGTGGCCGGCTGCCTGGCGATGGTGGAGTTCCAGGCGGGCAACTACGAGTTGGCCGGAGAACTGCTCGATGAGGCCGACGCGGACATCCGGGGCCATCGCGGCTACTTCGACTATCTGGTGATGCTGTACCGGAGCCGCCTGGCCCGGCGTACCGGTGACCTCGAGCAGGCCAAGCTCTCGATCCGGGACGCGGTGAACCGGCTCCAGGTCGAGGGACGCGTGGTGTACCTGCTGGACGTCCTCCCGGAGGCTGTGGCCGTGCTGCACGGGCTCGGGAAGTCGGAGCAGGCGGACGAGCTGTGCGGGAAGCTCCTGGCCTGGCAGCGGACGATGGACCCGCCCATGCTCCCGACGGCCTGGGCGGTGCTGCAGGAGTCCTGCGAAAGCGCCGAGCTGGCAGATGGCTGGCCGCAGCCCGATCCTGCCGAGGCTGTGCGCCGCCTCGCCGACGACGTCCTCGCCGCCCTTTCCTGACCCCGCCCGCCCGCCCCGCGTACGCCGTACCGGGGTGGTCTCTGCCTGCCCGGTGATTGTGTGGCGCGGCTCATGCTGCGGTGGGCCGAGTGGCCTCTTCCTGCCATCGTCGGCGCGGCTCGGCCGACGGGTGAGGTGACGTTTCGTGACGCCGATCGGCGGAAGCTGCCGGGAAGCTGCCGGGTTTTCTGCCTCGTCCGGACATACCCGGCGGAACCAGAATTACAGCCGTAGGACAGGTTCCACGAGACAGAGATCCGAGACCGGGTTCGAGTAACAAGGGCAGAGAATGGGGGCGGTGATCGTGACGAGGCAGACACGATGCACCGGACTGCCGGGAAACACTTCGAGCCCGGAGCAGGCGACACGGAGGACATCCGACGGCCGGACGGTGGGGGCGCCGAACAGCTGTCGAGATCTCCGGGGTGCTGCCACGTGCGGGTCTGTCCTATCTCACACCGGGGGCCGTGCACCGTCAGGGCACGCGACCCGGGGCGGGGCCCCAGCAGCGACCGGGCACACGACACAGGGGACGAGTGCCGGTCCGGTTGACACGGGAAAGCCGGCGGGTTTGGTCACCCGCCGGTGGGTCAGCCGCTGGGGCCTCCCGGGGGGATCGGTGGTGAGCCGCACAGGGGACGGCTCGTCGCCATGCCGGTACCAAGCGCAGTGAGCTGACACCGAGGGGGAGTCAGCTCTACCGGCGAGGTGGAGGCCAGCGGAGGGGTTGGCCACCACCTCGCCATGCGCACGCGCTCTGCGGTACCGGTCGCACTGGTGCTGGAGGTTGCCCAGCGCGACGTTGTCGCGGCTCTACGTCCTGCCCAGCACCTCCGCCTTGTCGAAGGCGTAGCCGACCATCCAGCTCGGCTCGAGCCGGCAGTAAACGATGTCGTCGCCCCAGCTCGACGGGGAGCTGCCGTAGTGCGCCACCAGATACTCCTCGATCGCCGGGAAGTCCGGGTGCTCCGGCTCGAGGAACTCCACCTGACCGTGGCTGAACACGCCGATCCGCTCGCCGTCCACGTACGAGATACTGGCCGCCGGCCGGGCCCGCAGATGGCGCGCCTTGGCCGCCGTACCGGAGGTGGTGAACACCCACCGGGCGTGCAGGAAATGACCGTCCACCGCGCTGATCCGCGGCTCGCCCTTGGCCGTGACGGTGGCCAGAGTGAGCGTGCACATGCCGGTCAGGACGTCCGCCAGCTCCGCCGCGGACAGCTTGCGGGAGTCGGTGATGATGTTGCGCAGATGCTCGGTCGAGCGATCGTAGGCGGCGTCCAGCAGCCGCTGCAGACCGGCGACTTCCTCCTTGGTCTCCTTCATCTGCCGAGTCTGACACCGGCGCCGACGAAAACTGTCCGGTAACCTCGCTTCATGTCAGCCCGCGTGCACGTCGTCACGGACTCCACCGCGGGTCTGTCGGCGCACGAGGTGCTCCGGCACCCGCTGACGGTGGTTCCGCTCCAGGTCGTCATCGGCGGCACGTCGTACGACGACGGCGCGACCAGCTCCGACGCGGTCGCGGAGGCGCTCAAGACGTTCACCCCGGTCTCCACCAGCCGGCCCGCTCCGCAGTCGTTCGCCGACACGTATGCCGAGGTCGCGGCGGCCGGGGCCGAGGCGATCGTGTCCATCCATCTCTCCGGGGACATGTCGGGCACCTTCGAGGCCGCGATGATCGGTGCGAAGGAATCGCCCGTGCCGGTGCGAGTGGTCGACTCCCGGTCTCTGGGGATGGGGCTGGGGTTCCCGGTGCTTGCCGCTGCCGCCGCGGCTGCCGCCGGCGAGGACATGGCCGGCGTGGAGGCGGCCGCCCGGGCCCGGATGGCCTCGATGTCGGCGTACTTCTATGTGGACACGCTCGAGTACCTGCGGCGAGGCGGCCGCATCGGCGCCGCCCAAGCCCTCTTCGGTACTGCGCTCTCGGTCAAGCCGCTGCTCACCATCAGCGGCGGACGGATCGTCCCGCTCGAGAAGGTCCGTACTTCGAGCCGCGCGATCGCCAGGCTGGCCGATATCGCTGTGCAACGTGCAGGAGACGGCCCGGTCCAGATCGCAGTGCACCATCTGGCGAATCTCGACAAGGCTCACACCTTGGCGGACGGTCTGGCGGAGCGGCTGCCGCAGGCTGAGGAGATCGTCCTGCGCGAGGTCGGCGCGGTGATCGGCGCCCACGTCGGGCCTGGACTGCTGGCTGTGGTCGTCGCACCGCGCTAGTTGGTTGCTTCGGACCTTGGCGCTGGTCCGACCTGGTTGCTGCTTCGGACCTGGTTGTCCCCAGGTTCTCGGATGGCTCCGTTCTGCCGGTCCGAGGCTCGTACTTTCTCTGGCGTGAAGGTCACACGCCGTACTCCAGCACCGCCCGATCCGGGTGACCGCCTGCGCTCTCTGGCGAGGCTCAATGCCGCCTCGCCACGGTCTGCGCGAGGCGGGAAGTCATTGGGTGATGCCTCACCGCCCGGAGTTGTGCGGGCCGGAGAGGTGCTGGGCGACGCCGACGAGCTGCGAGGAGATGAGGAGGTGCGCGGTGGATGGGTTCCCGAAACGATGCTGCCCGATCGGTTGCGGGGGAGCAGGTTCGCGTTGTCCCCACGCCATGTCGTGGTGGTCGCCCTCGTCCTGGTCATCGGCCTGGCCTGGGCCGGCTGCTCAGTGCTCCGAGCCCGCCCGCAGGTGGTCCCCGACCCGCAGCCCTCCGCTGGCCTCGTCCCTGGCGCCTCGGTTTCCGCTCCACCGGGTGCTTCTCCCTCGGCAACTCCGTCATCGGGGTCTGTTGTGGTCGTTCACGTGGCGGGAAAGGTACGGCGGCCCGGCCTGGTCCGCGCGAAACCCGGCTCCCGGGTCGCCGACGTCCTCGCGATGGCAGGCGGCGCCCTCCCCGGCGTAGACCTGACCACCCTCAACCTCGCCCGCCCCGTCACCGACGGAGAACAGATCCTCGTCGGCGTCTCCGGTGCCCCTCAACCCAGCGCCACCCAACCCGGCTCACCCACGACCCCCGGCACCACGTCCGGAGAACCCGTCAACCTCAACACAGCCACCCTCGCTCAACTCGAATCCCTGCCTGGCGTCGGCCCGGTCCTGGCCCAGCGAATCCTCGACTGGCGTACCGAGCACGGCCGCTTCACCTCAGTGGACGAACTCCAGGAGGTCACCGGCGTAGGCACCAAGAAGTTCGAATCCCTGAAACCCCATGTCCACGTCTAGTCCACCCGCCCCCGACCCACCCGCCCCCGACCCAGCCGCCACCGACCTACCCGCTCCCGACCATCCGGCGCCTTCCGAGGAGCAGGCGACTCGCGAGCGGCCCGACCTTCGCCTGCTCGTCCCTGCAGTCACCGGCTGGCTGACTGCCGTCTGGCTCGTCTCCCAGGCACCGGCGACCGCAGTACTCGTTGCAACGGTGGCCCTGGCCGCCACGGTTGGCTTGATCCTGCTCCACCGTCAACGGACTCGGCCTCAGGAGCTGACTCCCTCCTCCACCGTCCGGGTCACGGCGATCGGAGTCGGGGTTGTCGTGGTGGGCATGGCCTTGGCAGCCGCCCTGCAGGTGCAAGGCCTGAGGTCCGGTCCTGTCATGGACTTGGCTTCGTCGGGTGCGGCAGTGAAGGTCCGTCTGAAGATCGACAGCGATCCATCGGTCCGCAGCGGATCCGGCACCCGGCGCCCGCCTTATGTGGTGCTCAAGGCAACGATCGAGGAGGTGACCGGCAGAGGCACGACAACCCAGGTTCGCACCCCGGTCCTGGTCATCGGCTCAACGAATTGGCAGCGGCTGCGATTCGGCCAACATGTCGAGGCGACAGGGAAACTCGAGTTGGTTGAAGCCGGGTCAGACGTGGCCGCGATGCTGTCGTCCCGTTCGACCCCGCGCGTGCTCGACGAACCGTCCTGGTGGCTGCGAGCCGCCGAGCAGGTCCGCGCGGGTTTGCGGAAATCAGTTGCCGACGAGTCGGAAGCTGTCCGCGGCCTAGTACCCGCGTTGGTCATGGGGGACGAGTCCACCCTGCCACCGGAGCTGGTCGAAGACTTCAAGACCACCGGCCTGACTCATCTCTCCGCGGTCTCCGGAACGAACCTGACCCTCCTGCTGGCGTTCGTCCTCCCGCTCGCCCGGCTGCTCGGAGTACGGGCTCGCGGGCTGACCGTCGTGGGTCTCGCGATCGTGGTGGTCTTCGTGATCCTCGCTCGACCTCAACCAAGCGTGCTCCGAGCGGCCGCGATGGGCTTGGTCGCCCTTGCCGCAATGACTGGAGGTGGGAGACGAGCCGTCCGAAGTCTCTCCGTCGCGGTTGTCACCCTGCTATTGCTCGACACCTCGCTCGCCAGATCCGCAGGATTCGCGCTCTCAGTCCTGGCGACCGCAGGCATCGTCCTTCTCGGACCAGCCTGGCGAGACGCCTTGGCACGCTGGATGCCCGACCGCCTGGCCGAAGCGATCTCCTGCCCCTTGGCCGCCCAGATCGCCTGCACACCAGTCGTTGCATGGCTCTCCGGTCAGGTCTCCCTGGTTGCCGTAGCAGCGAACCTGCTAGCCGGCCCAGCTGTCGGTCCAGCAACAATCCTCGGCTTCGCCGCAGCCGGGATCGCCTTACTGAGCACGAATCTGGCCCAACTCATCGGCTGGCTAGCAGGCTGGCCCGCTCGCTGGATCATCCTCATCGCCCAACAGGGCGCAGACCTCCCCGGAGCCACCAACGCCTGGCCGGCCACGGTGATCGGCATAGGCGTCCTAACAGTCCTGTGCCTGGCCCTGACCTTCAGCCTTCACCGCATCCTCGCCCGCCCCATCGCCATGCTGCTAGCCCTCACCATCTTGGCAGTAGTCGTACTCCGCCCAGTCGGCCCAATCGGCTGGCCACCCGACAACTGGTTGATGGTCGCTTGCGACGTGGGCCAGGGCGACGGGCTTGCCTTATCCGCCGGCAACGGCTCCGCCGTAGTAGTCGACACCGGCCCAGACCCCACAGCCATGGACCGCTGCCTGCAAGACCTGGGCATCAAGAACATCCCCGTACTGCTCCTCAGCCACTTCCACGCCGACCACGCCGGCGGCCTGGCCGGCGTACTCCGCGGACGAACGATCGGCGAGATCGAGGTGACCCCGTATTTCTCCCCACCAGCCGAGTACAAGCGCGTGACCGACCTGGCTACTCAGCATCGAATCCCCATCCGCACAGTCACCCTCGGCGAACGCCGAACCGCCGGTCCCATCACCTGGACCACCCTCTGGCCGGCCAAGGTCCCGGCTCTCCCGGAATCAGGCAAATCCTCGGCAACCCCCACCGATGAAGGCTCCCCGGAGAACAACGCCAGTATCGCCATGATGGTCGAAACCAGCGGCCTCCGAATCCTCCTCACCGGAGACCTGGAACCCGAGTCCCAGCGAGCAGTCCTGGCAAGCGGCGCCGACCTCCGCGCCGACGTCCTGAAAGTCCCCCACCACGGCTCAGCCCAACAAGACCCGACCTTCATAGCCGCCACCCACGCCCGACTGGCCGTAATCTCCGCCGGCCAGCACAACGACTACGGCCACCCCGCCCCCCGAACCCTGGACCTCCTAACCCACCAAGGCATGAAAATCGCCCGCACCGACACCACCGGCTCCCTCTCCCTGTCAACCCCCGACAACCACCTCTCCCTGACCACCCACCCCACCACCCCCTAACCCACACCGCACCCGCGCAACCTCAGCGTCCGGTGCCTGCTCCTGGTGGGTAGGTCGTGGTGGCGGTGGAGGATTGTCGGAGGGGCATGGCATGCTGGCGGGCGTTATGGCTGCTCGAAAGAACTCTGCGCCCAAGCTCGGCGACGTGCTGCTGGTCACCGGCTCGGAGACGTTCCTCGCCGACCGGGCTGTTCGTTCTGCGATCGCGGCTGTCTCGAAGGGGACTGCCGACGTCGAGGTCACCGACCTCGGCGGCGCGGACCTCGACGTCGGGGTGTTCGCCGAACTGACCGGCCCGTCCCTGTTCGCGGCCGAACGCGTGATGGTCCTCCGAACTCTCGAGAACCTCCCGTCAGAGATGGTGCCGCACCTGCTCGACTACGCGGCCTCACCCTCCGAAGACGTCCTCGTCATCCTGGTCCACTCAGGCGGCCAGAAGGGCAAGGCCACCCTCGACAAGCTGCGCAAAGCCTCCGTCAACGAGGTGGTCGCCACTGCCCCCAAGACCTGGGAGCTCCCGCAGTTCGTCGTCGGCGAGATCCGCCTCCTCGGCGGCAGCATCGACGAGCGAGGCGCCGCCGCCCTGGTCGACGCCGTCGGCCACGATCTCCGCGCCCTCTCCGGCGCTTGCTCGCAGCTGGTCTCCGACTCCGGCGGCCAGCCGATCAACCCCGACCTCATCGGCCAGTACTTCGGAGGCCGCGCCGAGGTGACCAGCTTCGCCGTGGCGGACGCGGCGATCGCGGGACGTACCGAGCCCGCCCTCGAGCAGTTGCGCTGGGCCCTCGATTGCGGAGTAGCCGCGGTACTGGTGACCAGTGCCACGGCAGGCGGCCTCCGCGGACTGGCGAAGTACACGAGTGCTCCCACCGGTCTTCGCGAAGCAGACCTGGCCCGCGAGGTCGGCGTACCGCCGTGGAAGCTCAAGACGCTCAGGCAACAGGCCCGGGGCTGGACCGCCGGCGGCCTGGCGACCGCCATCAAGGCAGTGGCTCAAGCCGACGCCGATGTAAAAGGTGCTTCGGGCGACGCCGGTTACGCCCTCGAACGCATGGTGATAACAGTCAGCAACGCCCACGGCCGCCGTTGACCCGGCTGCGCGTAACCCGCGAGCAGGCGGTGTCGTACCGACTGCGCGTGAATCACCTGGTGGACCGGTTGCCGGAGGGCTCGTACGAGGAAGCGGCGTACGTCGGCTTGCAGGACACGGCGCCTCGAGACGCACTCCTGGGCCTCCACGCTCGAGTCGCGGGCTGCGAACCATCCGGCTGTGCCGACGTCATGTTCACCGGTTCGCTCCGACCGCCCCGAAGGCGTTCGCCTGGTGGGCCGGGCTCCCCGCCGCCGATGCCCGCCAGATCTGGAACTCGCTGTCCGAGGAGCTGCTCGAGGTGGACTTCGAGGGCACGCCCGCGTGGATACCGCGAGGTGAGGAGACGTCCTTCGGCGAGGCAACCACTCCGCACGGAACGCGTTTCCTGGTCGAGCCGGATCTCCGCCTTCTCGGCCGGGACCGCGACGGCCTCTTCATTGCCCCGGGCAGACGGACCCTGACCCCAGCCTCGGACACGTTCCATCCCAACGGCATCCTCGTCGACGGCCGAATCGTTGGCGCCTGGGGCCGAAAGGGCAGCCGAGTAGACATCAGGCTCTCCGAACACCTCACTTCCGCCCAGCACGTCACCCTAGCCGCCGAAGTCTTAACCTTCCCGTTCTCCAACGCACACCTATCCACCGCGCCCGAGTCATTCCGTCGCTGACCTGAGCGCTCTGCACCCCTCCCGAGGGGCATCTGCGCGGCGCTTCAGTCGGCGAGGGCGTCCAGGATGGCTGCTTCTACGGGGTAGGCGGCGCTTCGGTCTGTCAGAGGGAACGGCTCCAGCAGGTGAATGCCCGGCTGGGTGATCATCCGTGGGCTGGTGCCGCGGTGCGGCCACGAGGCTGCGTGGACCAGAAACGGGTGGCAGAGGTAGACATCCCCAGCGGCACCCGTCGCCTCGGTGACCGGTCGGTCGGCGCTCGCTTGTACGACCGGCGGTCCGGCCTCGGCCGGAGCGAGGCCCTCGTCGCCCGCGGGAGCCAGTACGCGAGCGGCGTCGACGTGGGAGCCGACGCGGATCCGGGTCGGAGCATCGTCGGGACCGACATCGGTGAGAAGAAAGATCGCGAGCAGGCCCCGCTCGCGACTCCGGATGTTCGCCCGCCAATCGGTGCCGTTCCAGTAGCTGGTCTCGATATGCCAGCCCGCGTCCTTCGGATCAGCGGGATGCGGGAAGCGAACGGGAATCGTCCCACCCATCCCTTGGCGCTTCCACCACTTGTCCGGCCCGATCAGCTGGTCGTACGCCTCCCACAACACCTTTGCCGTCCCGGCCGCAGCGAACGGCCGCCCCCTGTCGCCTTCCTCGGGACTGTCTATCCGCACAACAGGTGCCGTCCAGGACCCAGCGTCATCCCGCCCGACGCCTCGCCCCTCCAACTCCTCCCAGACCACATCCACACAGGCCTCCACCACTGGGCGGGGTACGGCTCCTCGAACCACCACAAACCCATCCCGCCCAAACGACGCGACCTCAGCATCCGACAACATGCCAAGCACCCTTTGCCACCCACCCCTCACCGTCAACCCAATTCCCACGGTCCTGAAGGCGGCGTTAGTCTTCGAGAAACTCTCGGGAACCTGTCGAACGGTGTCGAGCCCGTTCGTAGCCAGGGTGAGAGACCGGCAACGGGTCGGTCGGTTCACCACCGGAGGTCACCATGACCCGTCATCTTCAACCTCTGCTGAAGGTCACTCGCATGGAACCCATCGCGCGGCGCCTGTGTCAGCAGCTGCTGGAACCGATCCACCTCGTCAGCTACATGTCCGCCGAGCCGACCGAGGCACTCCAGGCCCTCGGCTACGAGGGCTACTGGCCGGGCTACTTCGCCGCGCGGTCCGCACCCCTGGGCCGGGTCCCGGCCCAGGTCGTGGATGCACTCTTCTACAACTTCGCCCCCGGCGAGGTCGCCGCCTGCATCCCGAAAGTTTGGGACATCGCCACTCCCGAGGCCGTGCTCGCCGCCCGCCAGGAGGGCAGCGTCGCAGCCCTGCGGCGCATCCTCGGCGACCTGGCCGACACCCCCGCGCTCGGCCGGGCCGCCGACCTCGCCACCCGGGTGGCGATCAGCGCGCCGATGGAGGGACGGATCCTCTACGCCGGTCTGCGGTCGCTCCCCGTGCCTGACGAGCCGGTCGCCCGGCTTTGGCACGCGGCGACGCTGCTGCGCGAGCACCGCGGCGACGGTCACCTTGCCGCGCTGGTCTCCGCCGGTATCGGCGGGCAGGAGGCTCACGTGCTCCACGCGCTCTCCCTGGGCATGACGCCGGAGGAGTACGGGAGGCTGAACCCCCTCACGCCGACGCAGCTGGCCGCGGTCGTGGACGGTCTGCGCGCTCGCGGTCTCGTCGACGCCTCGGCTGCGTTCACCGCCGCCGGGCGCGAGACGAAGGACCGCATCGAGGCGGTCACCGATGCCCTCGCCGCCCCCGCGTACGACAGCCTGGAGCCGGGCGAGGTGGCCCAGCTCGTCGCCGACCTCGAGCCGCTCGCGGCAACGATCGACTCTGTCGGCTACTAGATGTACCTGGTCATGAGGTTGGCCACGGTGTATCGGGTGACGGCACGTCGAGGTTCGGGAGGGTAGCGGGGGGCTACCGCGTCAGGTTCTGGGTACGCGAAAACGATCGGCCGGGTCCCCGGGGGACTGGCCGATCGTTTGGGCGGTGTCAGAGGGAAGCGGCCTTCTTGAAGATGGACGACTTCCGGTTGGCGGCCTGGTTGGCGTGGATGACGCCCTTGCTGGCAGCCTTGTCGAGCAGGCGGGCGGCGACGCGGGCCTGCTCCTGAGCCTTCGCGGTTTCGCCGGCGTCGGCAGCCTCACGGAAGCGGCGAACAGCCGTCTTGAGGGTCGACTTCACCGACTTGTTGCGAAGCCGCGCAGCCTCGTTCTGGCGGTTGCGCTTGATCTGGGACTTGATGTTCGCCACGGATGCAGAGCCTCGATCAGAGATTGGGATCAGTACAGGAAAGGTGGTGCGTGCACGGGTGAGTACCAACGCACACGCGCGAACAGACAGATTAGCAACAAGCCGCCGTCAGCACCAAACCGAGAGATTGCCGGAACGACTGCTCTGAAGCTGCGCTCTGGGGCGCTTTCAACTGACCCTTCCACCTGTGCCTCCCGGTATCGCGGTGATTCCTGGTGACACGGGTAGGACTGAGCGTGACATCGCGGGAGGGTGACGGCATACTCGGGCCCTCGTGGCGCTGATCACCGTGGGGGTGTGTTCGGTCGTCACACCGGTCACCCAGCTCCGTCCCGCCTGGAGGAACTTCGTGTCAGCTCCCGCCCGCCGCCGCTTCAGGGTGCTCGCCGTCGCCACCGCGACGGCCACCGCCCTGGTGGTCGCCCTCGGCAACCAAGCCACCGCCACCACCAGCGCCACCGAGATCGCGAAAGCCTCAGCAACGACACGAGCCGCGACAGGGGAAGACAACCCCGCCGCGAACGAGGTCAGGGAGTCACCCACCGGCGCGTACATCGTCCAGCTCGACGACGCACCCGTAACGGAGTACGACGGTGACATCGCGGGCCTCCCCGCGACCCGCGTTCTCCCGGGCAACAAGTTGCTCCGCAGCGCAGGTCAGGTCGTCTCCTACGTGCAGCACCTCGGCCGCGAGCGGAGCCGGCTCCTCGACCCGCTCCCGGACGTGAAGAGGCTGTACGACTACAACTACACATACGCCGGGTTCTCCGCGCAGATGTCGCACGACGAGGCGGTCAAGCTCGCCAAGTCGTCCGGCGTGAAGAGCGTCGAGCCGAGCGAGATGCAGCACCAGGACACCGTCGACACCCCGCGGTACCTCGGTCTCTCCGGCAAGGGCGGCGCCTGGCAGCAGGCGGGCGGTATCGACAAGGCCGGTGACGGCGTGATCATCGGCATGATCGACTCCGGGTACGTCCCGGAGCGGGCCAGTTTCGCGCCGCTGAAGACCACCAAGCAGTCGGACGCCCTGATCGCCGCGAAGTGGAAGGGCACCTGCCAGGTCGGCATCGAGGCCCCGGTCGCCTGCAACAACAAGGTCATCGGCGCCCGGTACTTCGACGCCGGCATCGGCAACCGCCCGATCCCCGAGGAGTACCGCTCGCCGCGGGACTATGGCGGACACGGCACCCACACGGCCAGTACTGCGGCCGGCAACTACGGCGTCGACATGAACGTGCTCGGCCGGGACTACGGCAAGGGTTCGGGGATCGCCCCGCACGCCAGGCTCGCCATCTACAAGGTGCTCTGGGCGGTCGACGCCACCGGCGGCGGCTCCGGCACGGACGCCGACATCGTGGCGGGCATCGACGCGGCGGTCGCCGATGGCGTGGACGTCATCAACTACTCGATCTCCGGTTCCGGCTCGACCTTCGTGAACGCGACCGGCCTGGCCTTTCTCCGGGCGGCCAAGGCCGGCGTCTTCGTGGCGACCAGCGCGGGCAACACCGGCCCGGGCGTCAGCACGGTCGGCAAGAACTTCCCCTGGGTCACGACGGTTGCCAACGGCACCCATGACCGCGAGGTCCAGACCACCGTCACCCTCGGCAACGGCAAGTCCTACACGGGTGCGGGCATCGGGGCCGGTACGCCGAGCGCACCGGTGATCCTCGCCAAGGACGCAGGTCTGCCAGGCGCGAACCCGACCAACCTCGTGCTCTGCATGCCGAACACGCTCGACCCGGCGAAGGTGACTGGGAAGATCGTGGTCTGCGATCGCGGTGTCAACGCTCGCGTCGACAAGAGCCTGCAGGTGAAGAACGCCGGCGGCATCGGCCTGATCCTGGTCAACCCGACCCCGGGCACCCTCGACTCCGACCTGCACTCCGTCCCGACCGTCCACCTGGACCACGTCGCCGCCCCCGAGATCAAGGCGTACGTCGAGGGCGCCGCGTCCCCGACCGCGCAGATCGGCGCGGCGCAGACGGTCCGGGTGAACGCGCCGAAGGTCGCGAGCAGTTCCAGCCGAGGCCCATCGCCGGCCGGAAACGGCGACCTGCTGAAGCCCGACGTGATGGCACCGGGCACGAACGTGCTCGCCGCGACCAGCGCGTTCAGCGCCGCGGGTGGTCAGTACGCGTTCATGAGCGGTACTTCGATGGCGTCCCCGCACATCGCCGGAGCCGCGGCGGTGCTCAAGAGCAAGTACCCGACCTGGTCCCCGATGGCGATCAAGTCCGCCCTGCTCACCACCGGCACCTCGCTCGACACCAGCGGCAAGCCGATCCAGAACGATTCCGGCTCGCCGGGCAACCCGTTCGGGTATGGCGCCGGCCTGGTCCAGCCGAAGCTGGCGATGGACCCGGGCCTCGTGTACGACTCGTCGTACGACGACTGGGCGAAGTTCGTGTGCGCCTCGGGTCAGGTCGCCGAGACCCACGAGTTGTGCGCGAAGGGCAAGGTCGACCCGAGTGACCTGAACTACCCGACCATCGCGATCGGGGATCTGGCCGGCAAGCAGACGGTCAAGCGGACCGTGCGGAACGTCGGCAAGCTCGCTGAGGTGTACTTCCCGAAGGTCGAGGGCCTGGCCGGGGTCAAGGTCACCGTCACGCCGAAGCTGCTCGTCGTACTTCCGGGCCGGACGGCGACGTACCGGGTGACCTTCGAGCACAACGGGGCGCCGCTCGAGCAGTACTCGTTCGGTAAGCTCAACTGGCGTTCCGCCCGGCACGTGGTGAGCAGCACACTCGCGATCCGGCCGCTGACGGTCAAGGCGCCGGTCCAGGTCAACGGGACCGGCACCAGCGGCTCGGTGCAGGTGCCGATCACCGCCGGCTACAGCGGCACCCTCTCGACCACGGTGAGCGGCCTGACGGCAGCGACCGTCGGCGAGGCTACTCTGCGGAACCCGGGCGGGGTGTCGTTCCCGACCACCAATCCGGCGGCCAACGAGCACGTCGCCAAGGTCACCGTCACCGTGCCGGCCGGGACCAAGCACGCCCGGTTCTCCACCTTCGACGCGGACTACCCTGCGGGCACAGACCTCGACGTCTTCGTCTACAAGGCCGGTACTACGGCTGTGCTCGGCAGCAGCACGGGTGGTTCGGCAGAGGAAGAGGTCAACCTCCCGGCGCCGGCAGGTGGTTCCTACGACGTCTACGTCGACCTCTTCTCCGGAGCAGCCGAGCAGGCCGTTAAGCTGAACCACTGGGAGCTCGGCGACGCGACAGGCAACCTCACGGCGACCCCGGCCTCCCAAGCGGTGACAGCGGCCGGCCAGGTGTCCGTCACCGCAGCCTGGTCCGGTCTGAGCGCCGGCACCCGCTACCTGGGCCGCCTGGGCTATTCGGACGGCGCCGACGGCTCCGGCTCCACCATCGTCCGCGTGGACAGCTAACAGAAACGCTGACTGCCGGGACCCCGCATCCAGCGGGCTCCCGGCAGTTCGTCTGTCCAGTCAAGACAGGCGTTCGCGCAGCCAGTCGAGGTGGACCAGTGCTGACTTCCGCTGCCAGTCGCGGATCGTGGGGAGACCAGGAGGTGCCGGCTGGCTCGCGCCCCACCAGAGACCGCCGGCGATGCCCGCGAGGAAGCCGGTGATGCCGTCGTCCTCCGGGAGATCAGGCAGGTCGACCGAGCCGCGCATATCGGCGTGCAGGATGACGGTGTCGGCCCATGAGGCCGCCTGCGCCGCGTGAGCCCAGTCGACGAAGACGACGCGTCCCTCGGTCAGCAGGATGTTGTCGGCGCGCAGATCCCAGTGCGCGAGCCCGTCGCCCTTGGCGAGCGCGTCCAGCCCGATCCGGGCCAATTCCGCGAACTCCTGCTCCCGCCCAGCCGCCCAAGCCGGTACAGCGAGCCCGTCGGCGATCACGTTGTCCCACCGGCTCAGAAACGCCTCACTCCGTACTGCGGCCACAGGTGCCTCCGGCCACGGCGACGGCTGCAGGGACTCCGTCAGCTCCGCCAAGGCGTCGAGCACCCGGGCCGCGTCCACGGGATGCCACGGATGCGGCGGCAGGTATCCCTCGATGTCCTCGAGTAGGAGAGCCACCCAGTCCCCGTCGTCGTACACGTCGTACAGGAAAGGGGTGTGCGGCAGCGAGTGCGCGGACAGGCCCTGCATCGCGGCGATCTCGTTGCGGAAGAGGCGAGGAGTGTCCGGGTTCAGCTCCGAGCCGACCGCCTTGACGAACGCGCGCCGGCCGGACGTGGCGACCAGCCGCGCCGCGACGCCGGGGGAGAAGCCGCCCTGCTGCGTCGAGGCGGAGACGACCGATGAGCCGAGCGAGCGCTCGACCCAGGCCTGCACCCGCGCGGGCACCTTCTCGTAAGCCAGCCGAACCCCAGCAGCGTGCGCCATACCTCCCGAGGGTAGAGGTGGACCGGCCCCGAGCCGCAGCCATTTTCACCTACCGAGCAAGACCGGCCTAGACCACTTCGTACCGCAGGACGCAGCAGTCGGACGATGGATGCGGAAAGGTGTGGCAGGCCATGGGATGATTGAGGAGTTGCCCCGCTCCCAGTGAGCCACCCTGAGACGAACTGGAACCCTCCGTGCCCGTAGGCCCCACGACCGTGCCGCAGCCGGGTCGCACCGACCCGTCGCTGATCCGGAACTTCTGCATCATCGCCCACATCGACCACGGGAAGTCGACGCTGGCCGATCGGATGCTGCAGATCACCGGTGTCGTCGACGGCCGTCAGATGCGGGCCCAGTACCTGGACCGGATGGACATCGAGCGTGAGCGCGGCATCACGATCAAGTCGCAGGCGGTCCGGTTGCCGTTCGCGCCGAAGCCCGACACCCCCGGCGGACTGCTCGCGCCCGACGGCACGACGTACATCCTGAACATGATCGACACCCCCGGCCACGTCGACTTCACCTACGAGGTGTCGCGGTCGCTGGAGGCGTGCGAGGGCGCCGTGCTGCTGGTCGACGCGGCCCAGGGCATCGAGGCGCAGACGCTGGCGAACCTGTACCTCGCGCTGAACGCGGACCTGCACATCATCCCGGTGCTGAACAAGATCGACCTGCCGGGCGCCCAGCCGGAGAAGTACGCCGCGGAGCTGGCCCACATCATCGGCTGCAAGGAGTCCGACGTACTGCGCGTCTCGGCGAAGACCGGGCAGGGCGTCGAGGACCTGCTGAGCGAGATCGTCGCGCAGGTCGACCCGCCGAAGGGCGTCAAGGACGCTCCGCCGCGGGCGCTGATCTTCGACTCGGTCTACGACACGTACCGCGGCGTCGTCACCTACGTCCGGGTGGTCGACGGCGAGCTGACCCACCGCGACAAGATCAAGATGATGTCGACCGGCGCGGTGCACGAGATGCTCGAGGTCGGCGTCATCTCACCCGAGCCGATGAAGTCGCCCAGTATCGGCGTCGGCGAGGTCGGCTACCTGATCACCGGCGTGAAGGACGTCCGCCAGTCCCGGGTCGGTGACACCGTCACCTCGTCCGTGCGCGGCGCGACCGAGGCCCTCGGCGGCTACAAGCACCCGCAGCCGATGGTGTACTCCGGGCTGTTCCCGATCGACGGCGACGACTACCCGACGCTCCGCGACGCGCTGGAGCGGCTGCAGCTGAATGACGCGGCCCTGCAGTACGAGCCGGAGAGCTCGGGTGCACTCGGGTTCGGGTTCCGCTGCGGATTCCTCGGTCTGCTGCACATGGAGATCGTCCGGGAGCGGCTCGAGCGCGAGTTCGACCTGGACCTGATCTCGACCGCTCCGAACGTGGTCTACCGGGTCGAGATGGAGGACGGCAAGGAGCACGTCGTCACCAACCCGAGCGAGTTCCCGGACGGCAAGATCGCCGAGATCTACGAGCCGGTGGTGCGCGCGACGATCCTCAGCCCGAAGGATTACATCGGCGTCATCATGGAGCTGTGCCAGACCAAGCGGGGCAACCTGCAGGGGATGGAGTACCTGTCCGAGGACCGGGTCGAACTGCGCTACACGCTGCCGCTGGCCGAGATCGTGTTCGACTTCTTCGACCAGTTGAAGTCGAAGACCAAGGGCTACGCGTCGCTCGACTACGAGCCGACGGGCGAGCAGGCCGCGGCACTGGTCAAGGTGGACATCCTGCTGCAGGGCGAGACGGTCGACGCGTTCTCGGCGATCGTGCACCGCGACAACGCGTATTCCTACGGGGTCGCGCTGGCCGGCAAGCTGAAGGAACTCATCCCCAGGCAGCAGTTCGAAGTACCGATCCAGGCCGCGATCGGGTCCCGGATCATCGCCCGCGAGTCGATCCGCGCGATCCGCAAGGACGTGCTGGCGAAGTGCTACGGCGGTGACATCACCCGAAAGCGCAAGCTGCTCGAGAAGCAGAAGGAGGGCAAGAAGCGGATGAAGATGGTGGGCCGGGTCGAGGTCCCGCAGGAAGCCTTCATCGCCGCCCTCAAGACCAGTGACGCCCCGGGGGAGAAGGCCAAGAAGTAGTGCCGGTCGAGATCCCTGAGGAGTTCCGCAAGGTCGCCTCGCGTGGCGCCGACTGGGCCGCCTGGCTCGACGGATTGCCACGCCTGGCGCGCGATCTGCTGTCCGAGTGGGATCTGCGGGTCGACGGCGCATCGGCGTACGGGAACTGTTCGCTCGTAGTCCCGGTCCGTACCACGGACGGGACGCCGGCGATGCTCAAGGTCCAGTTCCCGCACTGGGAGGCCGAGACCGAGCATCTCGCGCTGCGGATCTGGGATGGCAACGGCGCGATCCGGCTGCTGCGGGCGGATCCGCGGCGGTTCGCGCTGCTGCTGGAGCGGGCGCTGCCGCAGGATCTGATGGGGCTCGACTCGATCGAGGCGAGCGAGATCATCGCGTCGCTGTACAAGCGGTTGCACGTGCCGGCCGGGCCGCAGTTCCGGACGTTGTCGGGTGAGTCGAAGCGGTGGGCGGCGGAGTTGCTGGAACTGCCGCCGTCGGCTCCGGTACCGCGGCGGTACGTCGAGCAGGCGGCGTCGCTGGCGCGGGACTTCGCGGCCGATCCGGAGACCGACGGGCGGCTGATCCACACGGATCTGCACTACTTCAACGTGCTCGCGGCAGAACGTGAACCCTGGCTGGTGATCGACCCGAAGCCGCTCTCCGGCGATCCGCATCATGAGGTCGCGCCGCTGCTGTGGAACCGGTGGGAGGAGATCGCGGAGGCGCGTGATCTGAGGTTCGCGTTGCGGCAGCGGTTCTACGCGATCGTCGACGCCGCCGGCCTCGACGAGGACCGGGCCCGCGACTGGGTGATCGTCCGGCAGATGGTCAACGTCAAAGGCGCAATCGCCGACGCCGGCACCGACGAGGTCCTACCCCACGACTGGCTCACCCGCAACATAGCCATCACCAAGGCAATCCAGGACTGACCCGTACTCCGCCCCGCCGCCGGTTGCCCTCAGCCGTGCCGCGCTTCTCCGGGTGCTGCCCCCTGGGGTAGGCTCGCCCGCGCTGTTGGCTGACCTGAGTGCATACCTTTCCGGCGAACGAACCAGTTGTGGTTGAGGTGGCCTGCGTCCGGCCCGCCGTGCTGGGCTCCCATGTCGGCTACCACCATGCGAGCTGGAAGCGGACCTGTGCCGCGGCGGCTGAAACCCAGTGGCACCCGACGCCAGGCCCGGGAGAGGATGCCGGGTATGCGGGTGTTGACGGTGAACGTGGTCGAAGAGCTGATTCCTGGGCCGAAGGAGAGCGGGCTCACGGCCATCGACAAGCGGCCTCAGAGTCGGCGGGTGCCGGTCGGGTTCCTCGGCCTCGAAGGGGATCGCGTCTGTGACACCGAGCATCATGGTGGGCGCGATCAGGCGATGTACGCGTATGCGCGGGAGGACTCCGGGTGGTGGGCCGAGCAACTGGGGCGGGAGATTCCGGCCGGGTTGTTCGGGGAGAATCTGTCGACCGAGGGCCTCGACATCACCAACGCCCTGATCGGTGAGGTCTGGCGGTTGGGGGACGAGGTCGAGGTCATGGTGCGGGCGCCGCGGATCCCGTGCATCACGTTCCAGGCGCGGATGGGGATTCCTCGCTGGGTGAAACGGTTCCATCAAGAGGGCCGGCCCGGCGCCTACCTCAAGGTTCTGAAGACTGGGACGCTTGGAGCCGGCGATCGGATCGAGGTGCTCAGCAGGCCGGACCACGAGGTCACCATCGGCGTCATGTTCGCCGCGCAAGACTCGGCCAAGATGCGAGGCATGCTCGACTCCGACGCAGACCTGGTGGACGAACTCAGAGACGAAGCCCAGCGCATCGCCGCGCGCGCATGAGGATGCCGAAGCCGACCACGCCGTTGAAGCCGACCACGCCGTTGAAGCCGACCACGCCATCGAAGCCGTCGGACATCCGGCTGTGAAGGGGCTGCTGCCTGCTCCCGGACCGTTGAGACCGTTGGCCTTGGCAACGTTGCTCAGCCGCGTCGGCAACGGGCTGCTGATGACGGTGAGCGTGCTCTACTTCAACCGGATAGTTGGGCTCTCGATCGCCCAGGTCGGAGTCGGGCTCACCATCGCGGGGCTGTTCGGGCTGCTGTCCGCCGTGCCGTTGGGGCATCTGGCCGACCGCCGGGGACCTCGCACCCTGTTCGTCATCCTGAGCTTGCTCGTCTCCGGCCTCTCCCTGCTCTACCTGCTAGTCGACACGTTCTGGCAATTCCTGGCCGTCGCGATCGTGCTGACTGTGATCGACCGCGGCGCCGGTGCCGTCCGCGCCGCGCTGATCGCCGCAGTCACCCAGGGCGCCGCAGGCCGGGTCGCCGCCCGCGCCTACCTCCGGGCGATCACCAACATCGGGATCATGCTCGGCGCCGGAATCGGTGCCCTGGCGTTGCACTTCGACACCGGCACGGCGTACCGGGTGATGTTCGTGCTGGACTCGTTCCTCAGCATCGTCGCCGCGTTCGTCGTGTTCGCCGTACCGCGGGTGGAACCGCAGCCGAAGAAGGAGGATGGCCCGGTCTGGATCGCTCTGCGAGATCGAGGCTACCTGGCCGTCGCGGCGCTCAACGCGGGGATGTCGATCCACTACGCCGTCCTCGATGTGGCGATCCCGCTCTGGGTGGTCGACCACACCGAGGCGCCCCGCTGGACGGTCGCGCTGCTGCTGATCATCAACACCGTCGTGATCGCGCTGTTCCAGGTCAGGTCGAGCCGGGGGATCGCCGACCCTGCTAGCGCCGCGCGGGCGACCAGGACCGCAGGATTGTTGCTGCTGGCATCGATGGTTCTGTTCGCCGGTGCATCCGGAGGCGGCGTGGTCGTTGCCATCGCCCTGCTCGCGGTGGGCGCGCTCGTCCAGGTGATCGGGGAGTTGCTGCAGTCCTCGGGCTCGTTCTTGCTCGGCTTCGACCTGGCGGCTGACGAGGCGCAAGGGCAATACCAAGGCGTCTGGAACACCAGCATGTCGATCAGCACCATGGTCGCGCCGGCGGTGCTCGCACTGCTCCCACTCGGCCTCGGAGTCCCGGGCTGGATCATCCTCGGCGTCTGGTTCGCAGTGGTCGGGGTCCTGTTCGTACCGGTGGTGAGCTGGGCAGCAGCCCGCCGTACTGCGTCTCTCGTGGCGCAGCCCCTTTAGTTAGTTGGCTCCATGTAGCCGAGGGCGGCGGAGATCTTGCGGGCGGCTTCAATGGCGGCGGGGGCCATCAGGGCGACCTGGGCGATCGACTGCTCCAGGGACAGCGTCGAGATGCTGACGGCGGCGATCGCAGTACCGGTGTGGTCGTGGATGACGGCGGCGACGCAGCGGATTCCCGGCTCGTTCTCCTCGTCGTCCAACGCGTAGCCGCGTACCTTCACCTGCGCGAGATCCGCCTTCAAAGCGGCCGCGGTCGTGTGGGTCAGCGGAGTCCGGGCGGGCAGCCCGGTGCGGGTGACGAGTGCATCGAGGGCTTCGTCATCCTTCTCCGCCAGCAATGCCTTGCCGATTCCCGTGCAGTGCAACCAGAAGGCCTTGCCGACCCGCGAAGGCATCCGGTACGGCTTGGGCCCGTCGAGCCGCGCGACATAGATCGCCTCGTCGCCGTTGAGCAGCCCGACGTGCACCGTGCAGCGCGTCTGCGCGACCAGGTCGGCCAGTACTGGACGGGCGACGGTCGCGAGATCCACGTTGGTGAGCGCGTGCCCGGCCAGCCGCAGCGCCTTCGGGCCGGGATGGTACGAACCGTCCTCGGCCTGCGCGACGAACTCGTGCTCGACCAGCGACGCCATGATCCGGTGCACGGTCGACTTGGCCAGCCCGGTCGCCGTCACCACGTCGGTGAACCGCGAGTGCTCGAGGACGGCGTCGAGCACCATCAGCGTCTTGTCGATGGCCGAGGGCGAACTCATGTCGCTCATCCTGTCACTTCTCCCGTTCGCGCCGTTCCCGTTCACTCGTCACTGCCGTCTGTCTCCTACCCGCCTATCGGGCCAGCCAGCCACCGTCGACGGCGAGCACATGCCCGTTGACGTACGCCGAGGCTGCCGAGGCCAGGAAGACCGCAGCACCGACCAGGTCCTCCGGCCTGCCCCAGCGCCCGGCCGGGATGCGGTCGCGAATGGCCGCCTCCCGCTCCGGGTCCGCCCGCAGGTCGGTGGTGTTGTCCGTACTGATGTAGCCGGGGGCGATCGCGTTCACCTGCACACCAGAGGGCCCCCACTCGTTGGCGAGGGCCTTGGTGAGGCCGGCGACCGCGTGCTTGCTGGCAGTGTAGGCCGGGACCGTGATACCGCCCTGGAAGCTGAGCAGCGAGGCGATCGTGATGATCTTGCCCTCGCCGCGCGAGACCATCGCGGCGCCGACCGGCCGCGTCACGGCCCAGGTGGAGTTCAGGTTCACGTCGATGACGTGATGCCAGTCGGCCGGGCTGGTCGAGGCCGCCGGCGCGCGCCGGATCGTACCGGCGTTGTTGACCAGGATGTCGATGGTCCGGCTGTTGGCGATCTCGGTCGCGGCCGCTTCGACGGCGGCGGGATCGGCGAAGTCCGCGGTGATCACCGTCGCCTCGCGACCACCGCTCTGCTTGATCGCCTCGAGGGTGTCCTCGAGCGCGGCGTCGCGAGCCATCAGGATCAGGTCGGCCCCGGCGGCCGCGAACCCCGCGGCGATCGCGGCCCCGATCCCGCGCCGCGCCCCGGTGACCAGCGCGGTGCGACCCTCCAGCGAGAACCCCTGCGACTGCGGGGCAACGGAAGACGCTTGCGAGGCAACGGACGGCCCAAGCGGGGTGACGGAAGGCCCTGGTGGGCTGGACGTCACCGCAGGTCCTTCACGTCGACGCCGTCCATGTCGCCGAACGCCTGGTTCTCGCCGGCCATCGCCCAGACGAAGCTGTACGCCGAGGTGCCGGCGCCCGAGTGGATCGACCAGTTCGGGGAGATCACCGCCTGGCGATCCGAGACCAGCAGATGTCGCGTCTCGTCGGGTTCCCCGAGCAGGTGGACGATCCGCTCGGACTCCGGCAGGCCGAAGTACAAGTAGCACTCGGTACGGCGATCGTGGGTGTGCGCGGGCATCGTGTTCCAGGTGCTGCCGGGGTGGAGCGTGGTGACGCCGAGGACGATCTGGCAGCTCCGGACTCCGTCGGCGTGGATGTACTGGTCGATGGTCCGGCGGTTCGCGGTCTGCTGGTCGCCGAGCTCCAGCCGGTTCCCCTCGCCCGGCTGGACCAGCGTGGTCGGGAAGTCGGTGTGGGCTGCCGCGGAGAAGATGTAGAAGGCGGCTTCGGAGCCCTCGAAGACGACGTCGCGCGCACCGCGTCCGGCGTACAGGCAGGCTCCGGTGGTCAGCTCGAACTTGGTGCCGTCGACCGTCACGGTGCCGGGCCCGCCGACGTTGACGATGCCGGCCTCTCGGCGCTCGAGGAAGAACTCGCTGCGCAGTTCGGGCCAGGTCCCCAGCGTGAGCGGACCGCCGGCCGGCCGCGCGCCGGCCAGCACGATCCGGTCGTGGTGGGTGAGCACCGCGTTGATCGTGTCCGGGCTGAAGAGGTCCTCGACCAGGTAGCTGCCGCGCAGCGCGGCGGTGTCGAAACCGCGCACCTGGTCGGGGTGGGTGGCGTGCCTGACCTCGAGATCCTTCTCCGACGAATTCACAGAACAAGGTTCTACTGAGTGGAACACCCTGTCAAACGATGTCCGTGTCACGGGCCGTGAGGCTCAGATTGGGTTCGATCGGAGTTCCGCATCTTGACGCCCAGTTCTGACAGGTGGAACCTTCCTTCGCATCCGGCCTGATCATCACCAACGGGCAGGGCGTCGTCCTGAAAGATCGTCGTGGACCTGGTGGCCGCGACCATGGGCCCGATCTCGATCCCGTTGATGCTCGGCCTGCTGCCGTGGTTCCGTCGCTGCGGCACCCGCGCGGCGATTGCCTCCTGGGCGGCCGGCCTGATCGTCTGGGCGATCGTCAAGTGGGGCATCGGCTCCACCGACACCACCCTGGTCGTCGCGTTGCCGCTGGCAACGTCCTTGGTCGTGTACGTCGGCCTCGGCCTGCTACTGCCGGAACGACGGGCCGACGTGGACGACCTGCTCGGCTCGCTGAACACCGACTCGGTCGAGACCGATGAGGTGACCGCCAGGCCGACCGCCGCCGTCGGCTGACGCATATTCGTGGAACAATGTTCCACGCTACAGAACCCGATTCCCCGCTGAGGAGCCTCTGAGATGCCCAACATCACCGTCGAACTCCTGTCCGGCCGCACCCTCGACCAGCGCCGCGAGTTCGTCGCCGCCGTCACCGACTCCGCCATCGCCATCCTCGGCGCCAAGCGCGAAGCCGTCCGCATCGTCTTCCAGGAAATCGAGAAGTCCGACGTAGCCAACGGCGGAGTCCTCGTCTCCGACTCCTGACGACACTCTCCCCGCCGGCCTCTCCCGCCTCAGAGAACCGGGCCGGTACCTCGCTCGCTGACCCACCCTCTCAGGGGGGAACCCCCACGTCGGGGAGTTGCTTTCCCAGATGTTCGGGGAGCTGCTTGCCCAGATGTTCGGGGAGCTGCCTCGCCCGGAAGTTCGGGGTCTTCCACTGCCCGGGCCCGCGGGACTCCCCGAACCGGCACTTTGTGCACCACCAGAGCAGATCCCGGCGGACCGGACGCTCAACTGGTGCACAAGGTGGGGCCTCGGACACCAAGTCGGGACCTTGGACACGACATGACCTGTCCCCGGTCCCCACAAGGTGTCCGAGGTCCCCACAACCCCACGTCCACCGGCCCGACGTCCACCGGCCCGACGTCCACCGGCCCGACGTCCACCGGCCCGACGTCCACGGGCCCGACGTCCACGGGCCCCACGGCCACGGGCCCCACGGCGCCCAGCGGGGGTGTCCGATGACGGGCTGTTCGACCGCTGGCGCCTTGCAAACCGCCAGCCAGCGAACATCCCGCCAGCGGTGCTCGCCGCAGCACGCCGCCGCCCGCCCAGCCGCAGATTCGAGGGCGGTTACCAACTCCAGTTGTGGGTTACCCCTCCAACGCCGCGGGGCACAACTCACAACACCAGCAGGTACCCCCCCGCGGTGAACACCACCCGCGCCGACCCGCGGTAGATCGCCGGCGTTCGAGGGGCCATCCCTGGGTCAACCCCCGAGAGAGTGGGTTGCCCCGCAGGAATCTGAGCAGGCAACCCCGACCGTCCGGGGTCAACCCCCGAGAGGCAACCCCCGAGAGGCGGGATGAGCGGGTGGGCGCGGTACCGGGTGGTGGACAGGGGGCTTGAGGGGCAGATCCCTGCAACTAGGCTTGTTCCATGCGAGTAGGAGTGTTCGGAGCCACCGGCCAGGTCGGCGGCGTCATGCGCCAGTTGTTGATCGACCGTGAGTTCCCCATCGACGAGATCCGGTACTTCGCGTCCGCGCGCTCGGCGGGCAGCCAACTCCCGTTCGGCGACGAGAAGATCACCGTCGAGGACTCGGCCGGCGCCGACTTCAAGGGCCTCGACCTGGCCCTCTTCTCCAACGGCAAAACGGCTTCCAAGGAGTTCGCCCCCAAGGTCGCCGCGGCCGGCGCGATCGTCGTCGACAACTCCTCCGGCTGGCGGATGGACCCTGACGTCCCGCTGGTGGTTGCCGAGGTCAACCCTTCCGACCTCGACCACCTCCCCAAGGGCATCGTCGCGAACCCGAACTGCACCACGATGGCCGCGATGCCGGTCCTCGGCCCGCTCCACCAGGAAGCCCGGTTGACCCGCCTGATCGTCTCCACCTACCAGGCCGTCTCCGGCTCGGGCGGCGTCGGCGTACGGGAGTTGGAGGAGCAGACCAACGCCCTGGCCGACGGTTCCGGCCGGCTCGCGCACGGGACCGAGGGCATCACCCTCCCGCAGCCCCAGGTGTACGCCGGTCCGATCGCGTTCAACGTCCTCCCGCTGGCCGGCTCGATCGTTGCCGACGGCACCGGTGAGACCGACGAGGAGCAGAAGCTCCGCAACGAGAGCCGCAAGATCCTGCACATCCCGGACCTCCTGGTGGCGGGCACCTGCGTCCGCGTCCCGGTCTTCACCGGCCACTCGCTGAGCATCCACGCCGAGTTCGCCGACTCGATCACCCCAGAGCGCGCAACGGAACTCCTCGCGAAGGCCCCCGGCGTGGAACTGGCCGATCTCCCGACCCCGCTCCATGCCGCCGGCAAGGACCCGTCGTACGTCGGCCGCATCCGCCAGGACCAGTCCGTCCCCGGCAACCGCGGCCTCGTTCTCTTCGTCTCCAACGACAACCTCCGTAAGGGCGCCGCCCTCAACGCAGTACAGATCGCCGAACTCCTCCAGCAGCGCTGATATCTCTCGACGTCAAGAAAGTTGACATAGAGAGACCTGCCGCAGCAGGATGCGGGCATGGACAACCTGACGCTGCACGCCTACGACCGCGCCGCGACAGCCTTCGCGGACGACTGGGACAGCCAGCCTGCCGGCACCGACCTGCAGGAACTCGTACTGCGCTACTTCCGCCGGCCAGGACTCGTCGCGGACATCGGGTGCGGGAGTGGACGGGATGCGGCCTGGCTGGCGGCGAACGGGTTCGACGTCGTGGGGTTCGAGCCTTCGGCGCAGTTGCTGGCTGAGGCGCGCCGGCGGCATCCGGAGGTCGAATTCCAGTCGGCCGCGTTGCCGGAGTTGGCGAACATCCCTGCCGAGTCGTTCGACAACGTCCTGTGCGAGACGGTGATCATGCACCTGGACCCGCGCAGCGCGGTGGAAGCGGCCTCGAGGCTGATCGACATCGTCAAGCCGGGCGGGACTCTCTACCTCACCTGGCGAGTCACCGAAGGCGAGGACCAGCGCGACGACTCGGGCCGTCTGTACGCCGTAGTCGACGCGGCCGGCGTCAGGACCGCACTTGCCCCAGCGGAACTGCTGCTGGACGAAGAGGTGACCAGCAGCAGTTCCGGGAAGACGATCCATCGGTTGATCGCCCGTAAGCCTCAGCAGCGGTAGTAGTCCTCGGTGTAGGTGCCATTGACGGCTGTCAAGGTGTGGTCGTAGCAGCCGCCGGTGCCGTGGGCGCGGTAGCGGACTGTTTGGGTACCGGTGGCGTGACGTTGGTCGCGCGGGACGTTGTAGATCCAGGTGGCGCGGCCGTCGTAGGTCTCCTCGGTGTGACGGTCTGCCAGCACGAGCGGGCCGAGGCGGGTGGTGGTGCGGCTGCGGTCGGCCAGGTCGAGGTCAGTGATGACGTCGTAGCCGTCCGGGATCGTTGCGTTGGGCAAGAAGCTGAGGTAGCCGTTCTTGCCGTAGTTCAGCTCGACCCGGTCCACCCGGGCCCCGGTGGTCACGGTGGAGACGTCGCGCCAGGTGGCGTCCAGGGTGTCGCGGGACTCGCCCGCCTCCCAGGCGTGGTCGGAGGTATTCGCCAGGGATCGCTCGACCGTCGTCCGGATCCGCCCGGCCGAGGTATCGACGTACCCGCTGATCTTGAGCGAGCGGGACGCCTTGGTCAGCACGGATCCCGGCGCGCCGCTCGACCCGGTGACTTCGTCGGACTTGGTCAGCGGCGCCACGGAGTACGACGTGAGTGCGCCGCGGGTCTGCTTCAGGTGCGCGTCGGTCCAGACGTGGAGGTTGGGCACGGTGAACCAGCCGCTCTGCCCGGCCGGTACGCCGGCGACGTGGACGCGGAACTCGTGCGGCTTGCCGTCGCTGACCAGTCCGGCGAAAGGCGTCAGGTCGTACATCAGCGGCTTGATGTCGAAGGCGCGCGGCGCAGGGGACGGGCGCCACGAGTACGGGTTCGACCAGCCGCCTGTGTAGATGTATGGGTACGGCAGCGCGATCCCGGCGACCTTGCCGTCGACGAGCACCTCGACCTCCCGGTACGGCGAACCGTCGGGGCACGAGTAGCCCGTCGAGGCCGGGGCCGAGGTGTCCCAGAACTCCTCGCAGCCGCCACCCGAGCCGGTCACGTAGATCTCCCCGAGCAGTCGGGTGGTGTTGCGCGGCAGCGTCGCCGTACCGACGAGGTCGGAGTCCTCGCGTCGTTGGTCCTGCAGCGGGAGCACCGCGGACGCGGTACGGGCGGCTGGTGCTCCGCGGCCGGTCACGTAGAAGTCCAGGGTGACGGTGATGTCGAGGACGCCGGTGTAGGTGTCGTCGACGACGTTGCCGAGCTCCATCACCACGGGCTGGGTCGAACGCAGCAAGGGGCTGTAGGAGCTGATGTCCTTCTCCACCTGCCAGCTGATCCCGTCTGTGCTGGGCTCGGGAGTCGACGTCCGGAAGACGCCGACACCGCCGATGGTGATGTGCCCGAGGCGGTCGAACTGGACGCCCTTCACCGAGCCGTTCATCCGCAGGACGACCTTCGACCAGGGACCGCGGCAGTCCGCCGGCGGCGTGTAGGTGGAGGTGTAGGGGTCGAAGTTCCTGAAGCCGTGCCTGACGATCTCGACAGAGCAGTGCCGGGTATTCGGCACCGCCACAGGGGGAGCCGGAGTCCGGGGATCGGCGTAGTCCGAGCCGAACTCGGGAGGCGGCGGCGCGGCTGTCGCAGGTGACAGCCAACCGAGGAGTAGAACGGACAGTGAGACGAGTGCCACAGACCGTGCGCGCATGTTGCGGAAACGTAATCGAGATGGTGCGGACGGGCAAGCGAGGACCATGGCCTCCGCCGCCTCAGCCCATTACTGTTCGGTTACTTGACCCCCCATGGAGGCCAGACATGAAGCCCGTTGCCGACGGTCCCCAGCTCGCGTTGCTGAGCAACCGCAAAGAGCACCTCGCGCAGATGTTTCTCGACCGCGTCGCCGCGACGCCGAACCGGGAGGCGTTCAGGTATCCGGCCGGCTCCGAGTGGAAGTCGGTGACCTGGCAGCAGACCGAAGAACTCGTACGCCGTCGCGCCGCCGGCCTTATCGCGCTGGGAGTCGAGCCCGAGCAGCGGGTGGGCGTCGCGGCGAGCACCAGGCTCGACTGGGTCCAGTGCTATCTGTCGGCGGTGCTCGCGGCAGCCGCGACGACCACGATCTACCCGACCACGATGGCCGCGGACGTCTCGTACATCGTCGCGGACGCCGAGGTGCAGGTGGTGTTCGCCGAGGACGCCAGCCAGGTCGACAAGTTGCGGCAGCACAAGTCGGACACCCCGTCGCTGCACAAAGTTGTGCTGATCGACGGTGAGCCGGAGGAGCGCGACGGCGACTGGGTCATCAGCCTCGCCACGCTCGACGAACTCGGCGCCAAGCACCTGGACGAGAACCCCGCCGCGATCGACGAGCGGCTCGCGCAGATCCGGCCCGAGCACCTCTGCACGCTCGTCTACACCTCCGGTACGACCGGGCGGCCCAAGGGCGTGCGGCTGCCGCACTCGGTTTGGACGTACGAAGGTGCGGCGGTGGAGGGGATCCGGGTGCTCAGCCCGGACGACCTGCAGTTGCTGTGGCTGCCGTTGTCGCACGTGTTCGGCCAGGTGTTGCTGGCGGTTCAGTTCCAGATCGGCTTCGCGACGGCGATCGACGGCCGGGTGGACAAGATCGTGGAGAACGCCGCCGTAGTGCAGCCCACCTTCATGGCTGCCGCGCCCCGCGTCTTCGAGAAGGCGCACGGCCGGATCGTGACGATGATGGAGGCCGAGGGCGGCGTCAAGGCGAAACTGTTCCACTGGGCCTTCGGGATCGGCACGCAGGTCTCCAAGTTGCGCCAGCAGGGCAAGGAGCCCAGCGGAGTACTGGCCGCGCAGTACACGGTGGCAGACAAACTGGTGCTGTCGAAGATCCGCGCGCGCTTCGGCGGCCGGATCCGCTTCTTCGTCTCCGGATCGGCCGCGCTGGACAAGCAGCTGGCCGAGTGGTTCCACGCGGCCGGGCTGCTGATCCTCGAGGGCTACGGGCTGTCGGAGACGGCCGCGGGATCGACGCTGAACCGGCCCGACCAGTACCGGCTCGGGAGCGTCGGGCCGATCTTCCCGGCATCCGAGTTCAAGATCGCCGAGGACGGCGAGATCCTGATCAAGGGTCCCGGCGTGATGAGCGGGTACCACAACCTGCCGGAGCAGACCGCCGAGGTGATCGACGCCGACGGCTGGTTCCACACCGGCGACATCGGTCACTTCGAGGACGAGTTCCTCTTCATCACCGACCGGAAGAAGGACCTCTTCAAGACCTCCGGCGGCAAGTACGTCGCGCCGCAGGTGATCGAGGGACGCTTCAAGATGATCTGCCCGTACGCCAGCCAGTTCCTCGTGCACGGCAATCAGCGGAACTTCGTGAGCGCCCTGGTCACCCTCGACCCGGACGCGATCCAGGGATGGGCTGAGCAGAGCGGTCTCGGTGGGAAGTCGTACGCCGAGATCGTAACGTCGGACGAGGCGCAGAAGCTGGTGCAGGGTTAC
This sequence comes from Kribbella sp. VKM Ac-2568, assembly GCF_004345365.1. Lineage (GTDB taxonomy): Bacteria > Actinomycetota > Actinomycetes > Propionibacteriales > Kribbellaceae > Kribbella > Kribbella orskensis. Next base: position 123,843 of record NZ_SLVF01000009.1, on the reverse strand, counting down.
GTCGACGAGCTGAACGCCGGGCTGAACCGGTGGGAGACCATCAAGAAGTTCACCATCCTCGACCGGGATCTCACGGTGGAGTCGGGTGAGATGACGCCGAGTCTGAAGCTCAAGCGCAAGCACGTGGAGACGACGTACGGGGATCTTCTGGACAAGATGTACGACTAGCCCACGCCTGCTCCGGCGCTCGCCCCCGCTCGACAGGCCCTTAGCGACCTCACGCCAGAACAACCGCTCCACGTCACGCCGCAACGACGGCGCCCCATCGGCTGGTACAACGGCACCCGGCTGCACAGGACTCTCGGCTACCGCAGCCCCGCCGAATATACGAGGACAGAACAAGATCACGTATGTAGCCTGACGAAGTCATGGAGATGTCCGACGTCACGCGTGCGATCGCGGCTACGACTTCGGTCGCCGCATCGCTCGACCTGCCGGCCAACGACGCAATCGTTCTCCACAACTCGAACAAGCTGGCGCTGCGGCTGACGCCATGCGACGTCCTTGCCCGGGTCGCCCATGTGGGGCAAGAAATTGCACAGCTCGAAGTCGAGCTCGCTCAACGGCTCGCCGAGGCCGGATGCCCGGTGGGCGCCTTGGAGCCCCGGGTGGACCCGCTTGTGTACACGCGCGATGGCTTCGCAGTGACGCTGTGGATCTACTACGAGCCCGTGACACCTCACGTCTCACCAGTCGACTACGCCAAGGCGCTGGAGCGGCTGCACGCCGGCATGCGCAAGGTTGATGTGGCGACCCCACGGTTCACGGATCGAATCGCGGAGGCGGAAGAAGTCGTTGCCAACCCGGATCTCTCGCCGGAGCTCGCCGACGCAGACCGCGTGTTCCTCAGCAGCAGACTACGAAGCCTGCGACGGGCGATCGACGACCGCGGCGCCGTGGAGCAGCTGCTCCACGGCGAGCCGCATCAAGGCAATGTGCTCAGCACGAAGAATGGCCCATTGTTCATCGACTTCGAGACGTGCTGCCGTGGACCCGTCGAGTTCGATCTCGCCCATGTTCCCGAGGCGGTCTGCGAGCACTACCCGAGCGTTGACCAAGGACTGCTGGACGAGTGCCGGCAGCTCGTTCTCGCGATGGTCGCAGCGTGGCGTTGGGACCTTGGCGACCAGTTTCCGAACGGGAGGCGATTCGGAGAGGAATTCCTGCGCTCGCTGCGCGAGGGTCCTCCTTGGCCGACACTCGACCAGATGACCAGGCGACTGGATGGTCTGTAGAAATCGCCGAAGGTCACTTGAAAGCGGCAAGGAACCAAGCGGCGAGGCTGTCGCCGTTGCAACCCACGCCTTGCCGGCACAAGGATCGGCCCCACAGGGAGGCCGAGGGACTCGATGGCGAGCACGAGACTGCTCGAACCGTGATCGGTGACAACACCGTGGCGACTACCGCAATACGCGGCGAAAGCCTCGGCGAACTGCCGTTCCAACGAGATGGCGTTCAACGGTCCATTCGCTGGTGTCCATGAGGGGACGTTATTGCCCCTTGGGCGCCGTTGCGGAGGTCATCGGGTCGGCGGCGGAGACCTCACTGGGTGGTGGATCGGTGAGTGGTCTGACGTGGGTCACGAGGCTGATGAGTGTCTTACCGGGCTCCTCGAACGGGATCATGTGGGCTGAGTTCTCGAACCACACGCCGCGCTTGTACGGCGCGTCCACCGCCTCGAGCCAGGCCGCCGTCGGGGCTGACGGGGTGGTGTAGTCGTGCCGGCCCATGAACATCAGCACCGGGATTGGGAACTCCAGCACACCGGTGAAGTCGACATCCAGGAATTCCGGCAGGATCTTCGCCAGCGTGAATTCGTTGCCTTCGCCAATGGCGTCGATGTCTTCAGCGGCGTATTCGGGCGACAGCAGGGGTGCGTAGAAGTAGTAGTCGGAGTTGTCGCGGTAGGCGGTCAGGCCGCCGTAGTACTGCGGCCACTTCCGGGCGATGATGATCCGCTCGCGGGTGACCGGCGTCTCGCCGGGGTACGGCGCGATCGACTCCATTTCCCGGACGGCTTCCGAGTTGTTCGCCTGCCGGGCCTGCTCGAGTCCGTAGGTGAAACTGAGCTGCTCGTTGGTCCTCGTGTTGATGATCTGGCCGATGCCGACATAGGCGTGGACGAGGTCTGGCCGGGCGAGCGCGGCGTGGAATCCGATGACCGTTCCCCAGCTGTGTCCCATCAGCACGAGCTTCCGCGCGCCGTACTTCGCGACGATCGACTCGGCGAGCTCGATGGCGTCGCTCAGGTACTGCGCGATGTGGATGGTCGCCGCGATCGATTCCGGGTCGGAAGCACGGTACGTCTTGCCGGCACCCCGCTGGTCATAGTTGACGACGGTAAAGTACTCCTCCAGAGGCCGCTGAAACTGCCAGAGGGTGGGAGTCAGCGGCGAAGCGGGCCCGCCGTGAACAAACAGGATGATCGGGTTGTTCCGGTCCTGGCCGCGGACGCAGATCCATTGGTCGATTCCACCGATGCGGGCCAGGTGCGACTCCTGCACTCCGCGCGGACTCGTGATGCGGACCAGATCGGCGATGATCTCGCGCGCATCGCCGCCGTCGTCCTCGTGATCCTCGTGATTCTCGTGGTCCGATTCGGGGCTGTCGTCCATCGGGTCATCGTACGAACGTCCCGGGCCGTCCGCGGCCGGCCGAGCCCGGTGCGGGTCGCAATACGACCGGTGCGGTCGCTGTACGGCCGGTACGGGTCGCAGTACGGACCGTTGCCGGCAGTGGTGGAGTTCTCACCTTGTATGACGGTCGGTAACTTCGCTCATAGCGAGGAGGCTCGCAAGTTTGGCGGAACCGTGCTGGACTTCTGGCGCGGCACCGAGAACCCCTGCCACTGACGGAGGTACCCATGAACCAGGAATCCCAGGCCATCGATCCGACGGTCCCGCCGAGTGGGACGGGGTGCGTCGAGTGCGAGCAGGATGGCGGCTGGTGGTTCCATCTGCGGCGCTGTGCGGCCTGTGGACACATCGGGTGCTGCGACGACTCGCCTGAGCAGCACGCGACCGGCCATGCGGAGCAGACCGGTCATCCGGTGATCCAGAGCTTCGAGCCGGGCGAGGACTGGTACTGGGACTACAGGAACAAGACGTTCGTGGAGGGCCCCGCCCTGGCGCCGCCGAACCACCACCCCGAGGACCAGCCTGCGCCGGGTCCCGAGGGTCGCGTACCGCCGAACTGGCCCTCGAAGCTGCACCAGTAGGGGAGTCCGTCGTGACCACGTTGTCGGAGGCGGCTGCCCTAGCGAGCGAGGACCAGGGCCTCGCGGTTGTCGCGACGCGGCGTGCCGACGGGACCATCCAGTCGTCGGTGGTGAATGTCGGAGCTATGGCTCACCCGAACGATGGTGAGCAGGTGCTCGCCTTCGTCACCTACGGCCAGGTGAAGCTCAAGAATCTGCGAGCCCGGCCCGAGCTCGCGGTGACCTTCCGGCGCGGATGGCAGTGGGCCACGGTCGAGGGCACCGCCGAACTCGCGGGCCCGGACGACCGGCCCGAGTGGCTGACGGACGACGACGTACTGCGCGTCCTGCTGCGCGACATCTTCACCGCAGCCGGCGGCACACACGACAACTGGAGCGAGTACGACCGCGTGATGAAAGCAGAAGGCCGAACCGCAGTACTGGTCCGGCCAACTCGCATCTACACCAACCCTTCCTGACGTGCACCCCTCACGCACCGGTGAGGGCGGCGTGTCTGCCGGTGGTCAGGCACTGGCCTCGGTCGATCAATTGTTCGGCGATTCGGTCTACCGCGGCGGAGAAGGCGGGGGCGCTCTCTGCGTCCCAGTCCTCCAGCCGCGACAGGATCCAGACCCGGTAGGCGCCGACGAAGCGCTGGAACATCTCCAGACCGCGGGTGGTGAAGCGGTAGTGGCCGAGGGTTTCCGAGAGGTAGCCGTCGGCAACTAGTTCGGCGGCCAGCGGTTCGAAGACGCCCGGTGGGACCCTGAGGTCGCCGGTGATCTCCTGCAGGGTGGCGGATCCGGACTCGGTGCCGCCGCGGAAGACACGCAGGATCATCCAGGTCTGCGCGAGCGAGAGTGGGATGCCTGACTCGGCCAGTACCTCGGGGCCGGGGTTGCGTTTGTGGTTCTGGACGACGTAGGCGAACAGTTTCTGCAGTTCCTGTTCGGAGTCGGCCGAGGCCGGTGCGGCGAAGCTGTCGCCGACGCCGGAGTTCGCGTTCACCGACGTCCGGGCGGTGTCGCGCAGCGGAACTTCCTTCAGCAGCAGGGCAACCAGGAAGCCGAGGGCAGCCACCGGTACTGCGGCCAGGAACACCACGTGCAGCGCTTCGGCATAAGCGGCGGTGATCGCATCACGCGCCGCCGCCGGCAACGAGTGCACGCCCTCGACCGACTGGGCAGCTCGTGGATCGACACCAGGAGGAATCGCGCCTGCCAGCCGCTCGGGCAACTGCGCAGCGTAGACGGAGCCGAACACCGCGACCCCGAAGGAACTGCCCAGCGTCCGAAGGAAGCTCACCCCGGACGTCGCGACCCCGAGATCGGAATAGTCGACCGTGCTCTGGACGACCACTGTAGGTACGGGCATGCACAGACCGACGCCGAGCCCGAGCACCGCCATCGATCCAGCCGTCTGGAGGTAGCTCGTCTGGTTGCCCATCAACGACAGCAGGTACAGCCCACCGGCGATCATCACCGTGCCGACGATCGGGAAGATCCGGTAGCGGCCGGTCTTGCTGATCGTCTGGCCGACCGCCACCGACGCGACCAGCAGACCCGCGACCAGTGGCAGCATCTGCAGCCCGGACTCCGTCGCCGAGGCGCCGTGCACGTACTGCAGGTAGGTCGGCAGGAAGATGACCCCGCCGAGCATCGCGAAGCCGATGATGAAGCTCAGCAGCACGCAGACCGAGAACACCCGCGCTCGGAAGAGCCGGATCGGCAGCAGCGGCTCGGCCGCGCGCTGTTCCACCCGTACGAAGAGGATCAGCGCGATCACCGAACCCACCGTCATCGCGATGATGGTCGGCGACGTCCAGTCGTACAGGTTGCCGCCCCAGGTGGTGACGAGGGTCAGCCCGGTCGCCGCGAGGCCGATCAGCAGGATGCCGAGGTAGTCGATCGCCGGTTTCACCGCGGCCTTCACCGAGGGCAGCGTGATCGCGGCGACGACCAGCACGACGATGCCGAGCGGGATGTTGACGAAGAACGCCCACCGCCAGCTCAACTGATCGACGAACAGCCCGCCGAGCAGCGGACCGGCGACCGTCGCGACGCCGAAGACCGAGCCGATGAAGCCCTGGTACTTGCCGCGCTCGCTGAGCGGTACGACGTCCGCGATCACCGCCGTCGCGGTCACCAGCAGGCCGCCGGCGCCGAGACCCTGGAGCGCGCGCGAGCCGACCAGCCAGAGCATCGAGTCGGCCAATCCGCACAACGCCGAGCCGATCAAGAACAGCACGACGCTGATCAGGAACATCGGCTTGCGCCCGTACAGGTCGCCGAACTTGCCGACCAGCGCGGTCATGATCGTCGCGGCCAGCAAGTACGACGTGACCACCCAGGACAGGTGGTCGGCCCCGCCCAGGTCGCTCACGATCGTCGGGAGCGCGGTCGCCACGATCGTCTGGTCGAGGGCCGCGAGCAATATTCCCAGCAGAATCACGACCACCACGGCGTTCTGCGTGGCACGTCCGACAGGCTGAGCCTCGGTCTCCATCACCTGAATCTAGCGACCACAGAACAGCCCGCCACCACAAACCACCCCGATCCCGTCTCGGATTCCCGCCCCAACCGAAGAGGCCGGGCCAACCGCACGCCTCGTGGACACTGCGGCGACGTAGAAGCCGCGTCCTGGGGTGGGGGAGCTAGCGACGAGAGAGCGACGCAGGACCGAGCGTCGAAGCCGGCGTGGGTTCCGGGATTGCGTGGGACGTACGATGGGTGGGTGCCATCGACACTGCCCGAGGGGGAGGTTGCGCCCCGGGACGGGTCGCTGCCGGAGTCGGCCGTCCTCGAAGCGGCGACCCGGCCGTTCGGCTTCTACCTGCACGTTCCGTTCTGCGCCGCGCGCTGCGGCTACTGCGACTTCAACACCTACACCGCCAAGGAACTCGGTGGCGGCGGTTCGCAAGCGTCTTACGCGCAGACAGCGGTGGAGGAGGTCCGGATGGCCCGGCGGGTTCTGGGTGACCTGGACCGGCCGGTGGACACGGTGTTCTTCGGCGGAGGTACGCCGACGCTGCTCCCCGCGGAGGACCTCGGCCGGATGCTGGCCGCAGTACGGGACGAGTTCGGGCTGGCGGCGGACGCCGAGGTGACCACCGAGGCCAATCCCGAGTCCGTCGATCCGGCTTATCTGGCCGCGATCCGGGAGGCCGGGTTCAACCGGGTCTCGTTCGGGATGCAGAGCGCCACGCCCCACGTGCTGCAGATCCTGGACCGCAAGCACACCCCGGGCCGCGCGCTGCAGGCGGCGAAGGAGGCGACGGCGGCGGGCTTCGAGCACGTGAACCTCGACCTCATCTACGGCACGCCGGGGGAGTCGCTCGACGATTGGCGGACGTCGCTGGAGTCGGCGCTGTCCGCCGAGCCCGACCACGTGAGCGCGTACGCGTTGATCGTCGAGGACGGCACCCAGTTGGCCCGGCGGGTCCGCCGCGGCGAGTTGCCGATGCCGGATGACGACGACCTCGCTGACAAGTACCTGCTCGCCGACGAACTGCTCAGCGGCGGCGGCCTCGACTGGTACGAAGTCTCGAACTGGGCCCGTACTGCGGACGCCCGCTGCCGGCACAACGAGCTCTACTGGCGCGGTGACACCTGGTGGGGCATCGGCCCGGGCGCGCACAGCCACGTCGGCGGCGTCCGCTGGTGGAACGTGAAGCACCCCAGCGCCTACGCCGATCGCCTGGCCGCGGGGGACAGCCCGGCGTACGCGCGGGAGGTGCTCGACGAGGAGACCCGCCGGGTGGAGCGGGTCCTGCTGGAGATCCGGTTGTCGGCAGGGTTGCCGGTCGACGTGCTCGACAAGCCCGGCCACGCCGCGGCACGTCTAGCCATCGCCGACGAATTGCTGGTGGAATCCGGGGACCGCTTGGTCCTGACCCAGCGCGGCCGCCTCCTCGCCGACGCCGTCGTCCGCGACCTGCTGCCCTGACGCTTTTCCGAAACGGTGCCGTGGCGCTTATCGGCGATTTCCCGGAAAGTTTCGGCGCCAGCTGCTCACTGTCTGTGTTCGCCGGAACGGCCGGCCCGGCTTCGTAAGTTGTTGACTTCGTCAGGTCAATTCAGGAAAAGAGCGGGAAATGCAGCCCTGTGTCACCGGCGTGGTTCACACCGTGACAATCCGCCTCGCTATGTACTGACCTAGTCGGTGTCGTGTCTCAGAGTGACGGTGTGGTCCTTGACACACTCAGTTGAAACGCTCGAAACTCAGGTCACTTTTAAATCAGAGCGCTCTCAACCCGTCCTCAGTAACAGGGAGCATTCCAATGCGGCCCAGTGCCCGCCAATGCAGTGCCGTCATTGCCCTTGCTTGCAGCCTCACTCTGCTGGCAGCCGGCTGCGGTGGAAACGATCAGGAGAGCTCCGCCGGGTCCGGCGACGACGACGGCCCGAGGGTCGAGCTCACCATCGCGACCTTCAACGAGTTCGGGTACAGCGACCTCTACCGGGAGTACGAGGGCCTGCACCCCAACATCAAGATCACCGAGCGCCGGGCCGAGACGGTCGACGACCACGTCAAGAACCTCGAGACGAATCTGGCCGCCGGTTCCGGGATGGCCGACATCGAGGCGATGGAGGTCAGCTGGATCTACAAGTACCTGGCCAAGGCCGACAAGTTCGTCGACCTGCGGCAGTACGGCGCCGACGACCTGAAGGAGCGCTGGCTGGACTGGAAGGTCGCCGGCGCCACCACCAGTGAGGGCAAGATCATCGGGTACGGCACCGACATCGGGCCGGAGGCGATCTGCTACCGCAAGGACCTGTTCGCCAAGGCCGGCCTGCCGACCGACCGGGCCAAGGTCGCCGCGCTGTTCCCTGACTGGGACTCGTACTTCGCCGTCGGCCGGCGGTTCAAGTCGAAGGTGCCGAACTCCGCCTGGTACGACTCCGCGGTGCTCACCTGGGAAGCGATGCGCAACCAGTTGATCCAGGCGTACTACTCCAACCAGGACCGGTACCTGGGCGAGGAGAACCCGCTGCTGAAGAAGACCTGGGACCAGATCGTCCGCGGTACCGACGACGGGCTGTCCGCGAAACTGCCGGCCTGGAGCCCGGCCTGGACCAAGGCCTTCCGCACCGACGCCTTCGCGACGATGGCCTGCCCCGGCTGGCTGCTCGGGGTGATCGCGGACAACGCCGGCAGCTACGGCAAGGGCAAGTGGGACGTCGCCAACGTGTTCCCCGGCGGCGGTGGCAACTGGGGCGGCTCGTACCTGACCGTCCCGGCCCAGTCGCCGCAGCCCGGGGAGGCCGCGAAACTGGCCGCCTGGCTGACCGCGCCCGAGCAGCAGATCAAGGTCTTCAAGAAGGTCGGCTCGTTCCCCTCCACCGTGGACGCGTACGACGCGCCGCAGGTGAAGAGCCAGGTGAATCCGTACTTCAACAACGCGCCGGTCGGCAAGATCTTCATCGACCGCGCGAAGAACGTGATCCTCAAACAGCACAAGGGCCCTCGCGACGGCGAGATCAACCAGGTCTTCACCGAGGCCCTGGCCCGCGTGGACGAAGGCAAACAGAAGCCCGAGGACGCCTGGAGACAGGCCCTCAACGCCAGCGAGAAAGCCGCCAACACCCGCAAGGGCGGCTGACCGAGCAACCACCGAAGGGGCAACGAGTTCAGCCGACGCGGAACTCGTTGCCCTTGTGTGGTGTTGGGCGCGGTCGGAGGCATCTTCGTACTACGGTGTGAACGTCACAATCAGCTCGGGAGGTCCGTTGTCTATGCGAGGTCAGGACAGTGGATCTCCGACGTTGGAGCAGGTGGCCGCACTCGCCGGGGTTTCGCGGGCGACCGTGTCGCGGGTGGTGAACGGGTCGCCGAAGGTGCTGCCGGAGACGGTGGCCGCGGTGGAGCGGGCGATCGGCGAGCTCGGGTATGTGCCGAACCGCGCTGCCCGCGCGCTGGTGACCCGCCGGACGGACTCGGTCGCGCTGGTGGTTCCGGAGCCGGACAGCCGGGTGTTCTCGGACCCTTTCTTCGCCGGGATCCTTCGCGGCGTCAGCATGACCCTGGCTCCCACCTCATCGCAGTTGGTGCTGTTGATCGAGCCCGCGGAGGGTGACGACCAGCGCCTGTTGCGGTACCTGCGCGGCGGGCACGTCGACGGTGCGATCATCGTCAGCCACCACGGTCGCGATAACGTGCTGCAGGAGCTCGCCCAGTTGCCGCTGCCGATCGTGTTCAGCGCCCGCCCGCTCGGCGTCGAAGTACCGGTCGCGAGCGTCGACGTCGACAACGTCGCCGGAGCCCGTACTGCGGTCGAGTACCTGGTGTCCATCGGACGACGCAAGATCGGCACCATCGCGGGGCCGCTGGACATGACCGCCGGCATCGATCGCCTGACCGGGTACAAGGAGGCCGCCGCCGAGGCGGGAGTGACCGAAGCCGTTGCCTTCGGCGACTTCACCGCGGACGGCGGGGAGCAGGCGGCGATGCAGTTGTTCGACGAGCACCCCGACCTCGACGGAGTGTTCGTGGCGAACGACCTGATGGCGACCGCCGCGCTGCGGGTGTTGTCCCAGCTCGGCCGGCGGGTGCCGGACGACGTCGCGGTGGTCGGGTTCGACGACTCGGTAGTGGCGACCACGACCACGCCGAAGCTGACGACCGTGCGGCAGCCGGTGGAACTGCTCGGCGCCCGGCTGGCCGAGATCCTGCTCGCCAAGATCGGCGGCGCCCAGTTGACCAGCCCGGAGATCTTCAACACCGAACTGATCATCCGCGGCTCGGCCTGACCTCGGCCCAGAGCGTTAGGGCGGGTCGTTCTCGAACTGGAACTGCACCCGGATCGAGTTGTCCAGCGGTACGACGAGCGTGGTGTTCGAGGCAGTCCAGTTCTGCGGCACCAGGAACAACCGGTTCTCGCCGACCACGAGCAGCCGGAGTCCGCGGTACCGGTAGTGGAAGGTCTGCCCGGATCCCGGCCGGAGTGCGGTCTCCTCGAGCCCGGGCGAGCGGAGTTGCAGTTTCTCCTTGGTGTCGAGGATGACCACCGGGAACTGGTCGAGGTTCTCGGCATCCGACTTGGCCAGCCCGCGTCCGGAGTACTGGGCGGTGGTCGCGGTCGCCCAGAACGCGCAGGTGATGGTCACCACCGCGAGCAGCCCGAGCAGGACGGCGTGCGGTCTGCGCTGCTCCAGCTTGGTGGTGAGGTACGAGAGGTAGGCGAGCGCGGCTGCCGCCAGCCCGATGACCACGGGTACGACGAGCGCGTAGTACGGCAGGTCGCCGAGCAACGGATAGCCGATGAGGCCGACCACTCCGAGCAGCAGCACGACGACGGCCACCCGGCGGGCGCGGGTGATTCCGGCGGCGGTCGGCTGGATCGCGTTGTGCAGCAGGACCACGGCGACCGCGATCAGGGTGAGCACGAGCAACGGAACCAGCAGCGGCTGCGGGCTGCGCATCACGTAGTCCTGGGTGCTCAGGCCGATCGTGTCGACGTCGATCCCGAAGTACTCGTACTGCGACCGCGCTGAGACGTAGCCGAAGTAGAACAGCAGGGCGCTGATCAACGTCACCGGCGCGACGATGCCGGCGGCGAAACTCACCCAGCGTTCGGCCTGGGACCGCTCATCAGCCATTCGACACGAGATCGCCCGGCGCGAAGGAGATCTGGCTGCCAGGGATGTCGCCGGCCAGGCTCTGGCAGTCCGCCTCGGTCTCGCAGGTCGCGGTCACGGCGATGATCAGCTTGGCGGCCCGGTCGCCCCGGGCGACCTGACGGGCTCCGACGTAGCAGGGCGTGAAGCTAGTCGTCTGCCACGTCACCTCCGTGCACGGCCGCAGATCCGTGTCGCACGCATCCTGGTAGAGATCGAAGAGGTCCGTGGGGTCCAGGCTCGCCTCGCCGAGCTGGATGGTCGTACCGGCCGGGATCGGGTTGCGGCCCAGCCAGTTGACCTCGGCGCACTGGTCCGCGCCCTCGGTCTGGACGTTGCCGCCGATCGGCGCGGACGCGATCTGGATGGAGGGTTTGTCCCGGGTCGCCTGGGTCGACTCCGGATTGGTCGGCTCCACCGGCGGCTCGCCGGTCGTATCCGTCGTCGATGTGTCCGTCGGCGTCAACGTGGTCCCTGGATCGGCCTCGTCGTTCGACCCGCCGCAACCCACCAACAGCATCAACAGCACCACGCAGATCGGCGCCGCTGTCCGCCACGAATTCACGACGACCACCCCCACCACATGATGACGGTGCGTGCTTCTCCCGACAACAGTTCGGCTGCCTCTTTGTTCACTCTCCGCTGCGATGACTGTCGGAGCCGGTCACGGCCGTGATATCTGTGATGCCTGACAAGGGGGGCTTCTGCATGTCCGACCGTGAGATCCGGATCGCGCTGGTGCTGAACGGTGGTGTCAGCCTCGCCGTCTGGATGGGCGGGGTCACGCACGAGCTCGACCTGATCCGCCGCGCGTCCGGCTCCGGTACGGCGTCCGCGCAACCGTACGACGAGGTGCTCGCCAAGAGGTGGCGCGAGCTCTGCCATCGCGGCGGCGAACGTCGCCGGGTCGTCGTGGACGTGATCGCCGGGACCAGCGCGGGCGGTCTGAACGGGTCACTCCTCGCAACGGCGATCTCGCACGGCTCGACGCTCGACCCGGACGGCGACCACGGACCGTGGCTGCGGCAGCGCTGGGTCGGCCTCGGCTCGCTCGAGGTCGGCAAGCTGGTTCCGGCCGTCGGCGTGCCGTCCACCTCGGTCCTCGACGGCAAGTACTTCCTGAACGAGCTGAACAACCTGCTGGAGGGTGTCGCCGACGCAGGCAAGTCGGAGGACTCCGAGCCTGTGACGTTGTTCGTGACCGCCTCGGGCCTCGGAGTCCAGCAGTTCGAGGCGAAGGACGCGGCCGGCCAGCGGTTCGTCGTACCGGACCATCGGTACCTGTTCGCCTTCACGAGTGAGAAGGCCGCCGTGTACGACGGCGCGACGCGGAAGTTCTCGGTCTCGGAGAAGAACGGGCTGAAGGACACCAAGCTGCTCGCCCGGGCGGCCCGCGCGTCCGCGTCGTTCCCGGCCGCGTTCGGGCCGGTGCTGGAGACGCCGAGGCTGGCCGCTTCGCCGCCGCGGATTCAGCCCGGTCCCTACCAGGCCGACTCCGGCGCCTGGCTCGTCGACGGCGGCGTCCTGGACAACGCGCCGTTCGGCCCGGTGCTCGACGTCGTCGCCCGGCGCCCTGTGACCGGTCGCGCCAGCCGGTACGTCCTGTACGTCGTACCGTCGGCCGGCATCGGGTCCGCCGAAACGCGGCTGGTGGACGCGACCGAGCCCAACTGGCGGGTGTCGGCGCTGTCGGCCGCGCAGTTCCCGCGCGAGGTGGACTTCCGATCCGACGTGGAGCAGCTCGAGCGGCTGCTGCTGGAGGCGGACGCATCCTGGTCCGACTCGCAGCGCCTCTTCGATCGTTGCGTGGAGCAACCAGTCGAGCGGGGCCGGCTGCGGAAGGCCGCCGAGCTGCTGCAACCGGCGTACTCGCGCGGCCGGGCTGCCGGTGGCGTCTGGGAGGCGGTGACGATCGCGACGCACGACCAGTCGACCGTGCTCGACGCCGCCACCGCGTTGTCCGAGGCCGAGATCGACGACATCCTCAACACCGGCCACCCGTGGGTACCGGGGCCGGACGGCTCGACCGCGCCACTGCGAACCGACATCGACGAGAACCCCTGCTGGGACTGGGGAACCGGCGCAGCCGAGCGCGTCGTGCGGCTGGTACTCCGGTCCCTGCGCACGCGGATCGACAAGGCTCCGCCGGCGGACCGGCCCGACCTGGAGCGGCGGCTGACGGCGACCAGCGACAGTCTGCAGAAGGTGCTGGCAGTCCGGGACGCCCTGTCCGAGAAGCTCGCCGAGGCGGACCTCGATCTGCAGCCCGCCGGCGGGGCCGAGGCGGTCGCGGTCGCGCTGAACGACATCTTCGAACTGCTCCAGGTGCGGCGCGCGCTCGGCGACGAGCTGGACGCGCTGATCAAGGTCGTCGGCCCGGACGTGGTCGAGACGGCGCTCGAGGTGGAGATCGTGTCGCGCTGTACTTCGGCACGGACCCCGCAGCAGCGCAGTGCTCCGTTCCAGTTCCTGCGGCTGGGACCGGACATCCCGCTGACGTTGCTCGACGACCTGCCGGAGGGGTCGATCGCCAACGACCTGAAGGACCGGATCCTCTACGGCACCCAGGTCGGCCACTTCGGCGCCTTCGGCGCGGCGGACTGGCGGCGCTGGGACTGGCTGATGGGCCGGCTGCACTGTGTCGCCCACCTCGGCGCGATGCTCGGCGCCGACCCGGACTGGATCCGCGAGACCCAGCGGCAGGTGCTCGAGGCCGAGGAGTGGAAGGTCGACAAGGTCGCCGAGCGAGTGCAGCGACTGGCCGTGGACTTCCCGGTGGAGGCCGGGCTGGGCGCGCTGACGACGATGCGGAACGAGCTGAACACCACCAAGGAAGGCATCGCGACGACCAAGGGTCTCGCCGACCGGATGGTCGACGTGTCCGGTGGATTGAGCCCGCAGGTCGGCGACTGGGTCAAGGCGATGGCGGCCCGGAAGAACGAGCCGGACTCCTGGTTGCTCAAGCTCGCCCGCTGGCTCACCGAGCCGGCCCGCCACAGCCTCTGGCATCGGCTGGTGAAGAACGTCGACCTCAAACCCGCGGCCCGGCCACTGCTCTTCCAGCAGTGGTTGCCGGTGGCGTTCGTCGGTGCGGGCGTTCTGCTCCTGGTCGTCGCGGGCGTGGTCGACGCCGCCGGGGTGCGGATCATCGCGTCGCTGCTCGCCGGACTCGTCCTGACCGTCGGCGGCGCTTTGTTCGCCGGCTCGTGGTACGTCCGCCGCCAGCGGCGCCGGATCCGCGCCTGGATCGAGAAGCGGATGCCGCCGATCAGTCCATCGTCACGAAATCGATGAGCTCCTCGACCCGGCCGAGCAACTGCGGCTCGAGATCGGCGTAGCTCTTCACCTTCGACAGGATGTGCTTCCAGGCCGCGGCCACGTCGGCCTGGTCGGTCGCGGGCCAGCCGAACGTCTGCAGCACGCCTTTCTTCCAGTCCTGCCCGTGCGGGATCTTCGGCCAGGCCGCGATCCCGAGCGAGGACGGCTTCACGGCCTCCCAGATGTCGATGAACGGGTGCCCGACGACGAGCACGTGCCGGTTCGTCACCTGCGCCGCGATCTTCGACTCCTTCGACCCGTCGACCAGGTGGTCCACCAGGACACCCAGCCGCCGGCCCGGTCCCGGCTGGAAGCGGTTCACGATCGCGGGGAGGTCGTCGACACCCTCGAGGTACTCCACCACCACGCCCTCGATCCGCAGGTCGTCACCCCAGACCCGCTCCACGAGCTCCGCGTCGTGCCGGCCCTCGACGTAGATGCGGCTGGCCCGGGCGACCTTGGCCCTGACGTTCGACACCGCCACCGAGCCCGACGCAGTACGGGTGTTCTTGGCCGGTGCAGCCTTCTTGGGAGGCTTCAGCGCGACGGGTTTCCCGTCCACCCAGAACCCGGGGCCGAGTGGGTAGGTGCGGATCTTCCCGTGCCGATCCTCGAGATCGACCACGCCGTGCTCCCACCGCACCACCGCGCCGACGAACCCCGATGACGGCTCCTCGACGACCATCCCCTTCTCGAGCTCGATCTCGACGGTCCGCCCGTTCTTGGGCTTCCGCCAGTCCCCAGCCAACACGTCATTCCCATACCGATCAGCCACCCCCACACCGTAATCCGCCCGCCGTCCCTTCCTGCTCAACCACACACCCCGTACTGCGGGGCGGTCCCTGCTGCTACGGGCAGGTCTTCTCGTACGGGCGGCTGCCGAAGGCCTGGGTCCACTCGTCGTGGGTGAGGTTGCGGCCCGCCATCTCGCAGGCGTAGGTGAGGGTCTGTTCGATCCGGGTGTCCCACCGGTAGGTCCTCCCGTCGTACGCCGCGATCGTCACGATGTCGCTGCCGTCGGTGAAGTGCGGGATGGCGGCGACCGGCTTGTCCTCGGCGGAGATGGAGACCGTACCGAGGAGATCGAGGGTGTGCGCGTCCCAGAGGCTGACGGTGCCGTCCTCCGCTCCCGACACCAGGCGTGACCCGTCGGGGGAGAACTGGACGAACAACCCCTCGTCGCTGTGCCCGACCTTCGGCGCCCGCTTGATCAGACCGCGCTCTACGTCGATCGTGACCACCTCGCCGCTGGCTCCGACACCGGCTACAAGCTTTCCGTCCGGGGAAAAGGCCGAGTGGTTGAGGTCGACAGGCAGATCACCTTCCAGGTCGACCAAACCGGTGTCGGTGCTGATGATCCGCCAGTGCTCGCCGGCGCCGTCCGGGAAGTCCTCGAAGAGCACCGCGGACTGGCCGTCGGCAGAGGTCGCCAGGCAGCAGTCCGCCGGCCACCAGACGTCCTGTCCCTCGGGCCAGAGATCGTGGTCGTAGAAGACGATGCCGTTCGTGCTGCCGATCAGGAGGCGCGCGCCGTTGTCGACATAGCTGATCGAGAGGACGTCCAGGTTCTCTTTGAGCTCGAGCACCTTGCCGGTCCGGGCGTCCACGGTGGTGATCGCATCGGAGTCGTGGACGGCGAACTTCCGGCCGTCCGGGTTCCAGGCGGCGGGCGACCACGGTTCCCTTTCGAGGTCGATGCCGAGCTTGGTCGGTGTGGTGGTGGCGCCGGTGGCGGTGTCGGCGAAGGTCACCCAGGATCCCTTGGCGTCACGCCACAGGTATGCGGTCGTCCTGCCGTCGGCGGAGGGAAGGAGGTGGAGATAATCCCGGGCCGGAACAGCGGAGGTGAGCCCGAGGTGGCGCCGCTGACCGCTCAGGTCGTGGGCGCGCATGATGCCCTCGTCGCCCGCGGTGTACAGCGTCTGCCCGTCCGGACTGAAGTCGACGGCCCAGGACACCTCCGAGGTCTCGATGCGTTCGCGCACGGTACCTGTCGCCACGTCCCAAAGGATGACCTCACCGTCTTCCTCAGCTACCGCCAGTAGCTTGTCGCCTGCGGAAAAGGTGAAGCCGCGGGTGGAGTCGAATTGAACGGGCATAGTTCTGACGGTCTTGCCGGTTTGCGCATCGATCAGCGCCAT
Source organism: Kribbella sp. VKM Ac-2568 (assembly GCF_004345365.1). Taxonomy (GTDB): domain Bacteria; phylum Actinomycetota; class Actinomycetes; order Propionibacteriales; family Kribbellaceae; genus Kribbella; species Kribbella orskensis. The sequence goes on along the minus strand of NZ_SLVF01000009.1, from coordinate 107,572 downwards.
GGGGGCAGCATCCAGCCGGGTGGGCCTGAGTTGTTGAACCGCCAGCAGATCGCCTGCTGTGCTGACCTCGATGTTGCCGTCGCCGCGGACGTTTGGACGTTGCCACTTTTGCCTGCCGGTGGCTACGTCGAACGCAGCGAGCGGCCAATTGGTGTAGATGGTGCTGCCGTCGGGACTGAGAGCCACGCCAAAACTCTCACTGTCGAAGGTGATTTTGCGCGGAGCATGATCGGGCGCATGCAGGTCCCAGATCAGCCCGAAGGAGGCCTGAGCGAAGTTATCCGTAGACACGCTGGTCGCCAGATAACGCCCGTCCCCGCTAAAGGCGACGCTGTTGAACCACCACTTCGCCGTCCCTGTTGGTTCAGGGACTGCCAACTGTGGAGTCACCGGCTCCAACGTGTCAGCGCGCAGCAGCCTCGCTGGCCACTGCGGATCAGCGAGTTGCCCCCGGACACTTCCGGCGATCGCGGCGACGAATCGGCCGTCCGGACTGAACCGCGACAAGGTCCAGGTCTGGCTGCCGTCGGATACCTCCCCGAAGCTGTATGAATCGAGCACCTGACCGGACTGAGCGTCGTACAAGTGGAAGGTCGAGTTGTCGTCGCTGGCCACGATGCGGCGGCCGTCAGGGGACAGATCGAGGTCGTCGGTTCGGCCAAGCGGGGCCGGCATGGATCGGAGGAGGCTCGGGTGTTTGTTGATCGCGGCAATCAGGTTGGCTCGGGTCTCCGGGGAGTCCTCCAGCCGGACGCCGTGGGCGGCGAGGAGGATCGAGTGGCTGATGCCCTCGGTCAGCAGCGCGCGGGCTCCGACCTGGCGGGCCAGCTCGCTGACCACCGCCTGCTCCGCCCGGTCGGTCTGGCGGACTGCCGCGAAGCCGGCTATCAGGGCGCCGACGAGGAGTAGTGCGCCGGTGGCGAGGGCGCCACGAAGCCGCCGGTTGACGCGGACCTGCTGGCGGGTGCGCTCCTCGGCTGCTCGCAGTTCTCCTTGCGACGCTCGCTTGCTCGCGGCCAGGAACTCCCCTTCGGTCGGCGTCAGCGTTGAAGTCCTACGTTCCTGCCAGTCTGAGGCCTTCGCCAGCCGCACACCGCGGTACAGCTCGCTGTCGGGGCGGCCGAGGCTGTCCCAGGAGTCGGCGGCGACTGCCAGGTGGTGCAGGGTCCGCTGACCTTCGAGGTCGTCCTCGAGCCAGCCGCGCAGTCGTGGCCAGGCCCGCGCTAACGACTCGTGCGCGAGCCCGACCACTCCGTCGTCGCTGGTCACCAGTCGCGAACCGACGAGCCGGTCGACCATCGCGTCGTCCTCGGCGCCGGTGATCACGAGCCGTCGCGGCAACCTGCTGCGGATCAGTTCACCCTCGGGCCCAGGTGTGACCAGCCGCAGCAGCAGGTCCCGCAGTACCGGTCGTTGCTCTGGCGGAGTGTGTTCGTAGACCTGCTCGGCCGACTGGGCGACCGCGCCGCGGATCCCGCCCGAGGCGTTGTAGCCGGCCACGGTGAGGGTGCGGCCTTCGCGACGCCGCCAGGTCTCGCCGAGTGCGTGGGACATCAGCGGCAGGGCGCCCGGCTGGTCGGCCACCTCGTTGACCAGCAGGTCGACCAGTCCGGGTTCCACGATCAGCGACGCCAACCGCGCGGGCTTCTCGATCGCGGCGCGCAGGTCGGTCTGCGTCATCCCGGAGAGCAGATAGAGGCCGGGTTCGATTGTGCGGGCGAAGACCGGATGGCCGGAGATGTCGGCGATGCGGTCGGCGCGGAACGACAGGATCAGCGGAGCCATCGCTTGATGGGCGGTCAGCGCGGTCAGGAAGGTGTCCCGCTCCGCTGCATCACCGCACAGCGAGAAGACCTCTTCGCACTGGTCCACCACCAGAGCCAGTGGCGGGCCGGTCGTCGGCATGGTCGCAGCGAGTGCCGCGACCGGGTGAACGCCCGGGGTCATCACGACGACGCGCCGGCCGTCTCGCTGCAACGAGGCCGCGACTCCGGCTCGTACCAGCGAGGACTTGCCACAGCCGGACGGCCCGATGACCGCCAGCACTGAGGTGTCGGTCAGCTTGCGCAGGCAGGCGGCGATGTCGGCGTCGCGGCCGAAGAACGTGTCGGCGTCGTCCAGGTCGTACGCCTTCAGGCCCGGGTACGGGCAGACGCGGTCGGGCTCCGGCATAGCGTGCTCGGCCACGAGAGAGGGGTCCTGACGAAGGATCGCCTGCTCCAGCGCGTCGATCTCCGGATTCGGGTCCAGGCCGAGCTCCCGACTCAGGATGCCGCGCAGTCGGTGGATCGTCCGCAGCGCCTCACTCTGTTGACCCGCCTGGTACTGCGCGGTGGCGAGCAGGATCCACCGCCGTTCGCGGAGCGGTTCCTCGTTCACCAGCGCCCGGGCCTTCGCCAGTACCTTGTCGTGCTGCCCGGAGCTCAGCGCGGCCTCGACATACAACTCCTCCGCCGCATGCCGCAGCTCGCCCAGTCGTTCCACTTCGATCCGGGCGATGTCCCAGCCGTCCAGCTCGGTCAGCGGGTGGCCGCGCCACAACGTCAACGCGTCCGCGAGAACCACCGCCGCCCGCTCGGCCTCGTCGGCCGCGAACAGCGCACGGGCCCGGCCCATCGCCCGCTCGAACCGCTGGGCGTCGATCTCGTCCAGCGGTACTGCGAGCCGGTAGCCGAGCGGCAACGTCTCGATGGAGTGGACGCCGAGGATCTTGCGGAGCCGGACCACGCAGCCCTGGATCACTTTCGGCCATGACGAAGGGGGCTGTTCCCCCCAGACCACAGCGGCCAGCTCTTCCGAGCTGACCACGTATCCAGGACGAACGGCCAGTGCTGCGAGCACGACCCGGTCGCGTCGACCGAGAACCTGCGGTTGCCCCTGGTCTCCCTCGATCGTGAGCGGGCCGAGAACGGCGATACCCACGTCTCGACTGTCGGCCACCGCAGGCAGTCCGTCAACGGCGGTGATACCGCGGCGATACCGGGGCAGACCGGGGCGATACCCGCCTGCGCGACAAAGGGATCAGCGCCAGGCGTCACCGGGTCACCACCAACGATGGCTCCTCCGGACGCGAGAACAGGAGCACCGGGATCATGTCCGCACACACCACGAACACCCCGAGAAAAGCCTTCGCCAGCTTGGCGGCCGGCGGCGCAGCGACCGGACTGCTCCTGATGGCGACCACCATGCCGGCGAGCGCGACCGAACCAGCCCCGTCGGCCGAGTCTGCAGCGACCGCGATGTACCCGGACCCACCGAACTACCCGAACTACGCCCCGCAGTACGAGGTCACTCCGGTTGCCACCCAAGCCGGCGGCGGCCTCGACGCCACCTCCATCGCCCTCGGCGGCATCGCCGTCGGCACCGCCGCCCTGGGCATCACCCTCATCGCCGGCCACCGCCGCAGCCATTTCGTCCCCCGCCCGACAAACCCCTAACCTCCGTACGCCGCCCGCCCCGAGCAGGAGGGGCCCCGGGGCAGGCGACGTACGGCTCAGCCCTTCGCCGGTAGCGTCTGCGGAATGACCGCCGAGGACAGCCAGGAACTCACCCGCTGGAAGATCCACGGCGAACGGGTCGTCGATGACACCAGACGCCTGACCCTCAGCATCGCGTCAGTCGAACTGCCGGACGGCGTCACCTTCGAGCAGTGACCGGCGCTCCTCGATCCAGCAGCAGTCGGTCCGATGGGGAGGTTGCTTCACGAGGAGAGGCCGAGATCGCGGGCGATCTCTTGGTTGGTCTCAGGCGCGTCCCAGTCCGCCGCTGCGACGACCTGCCCCTTCAGTGCCCCTCGGCCTCGCCGCTCGACAACACTCGGCAGCGGAATCACCTTCGCCACTGGGCGGCCGGCGCGGCTGATGATGACCTCTTCGCCGTGCTCGACGCGATCGATGATGCGGGAGAGCTGAGTTTCCGCCTCGTGCATGTCGTACTGCGCCGCCTCCATGCCGGGATCCCCCTAACTAGTCAAGTCTGCTAACTCTAGGTCCGCCGCATTGCCCGGGCAGGATCCGCAGCACGCCGTGACCCGGTCATGACGAGTCACCCGTGCGCTGCGGATCTACCTCGTTGAGTCGCGACGGAGAAGCGGCGTGGTGGGGCGGGTGGGTGGAATCGCCGACGGAGGAGGGGTGGGCGGGTGGTCGTACTAGGTGGTGGGGGCGGCGTGGGTGGCGGTTGCTTCTCGGATGGGGGAGGTGATGGTGAGCGCGAGGTATGCCAGGAAGCCGGCGATCAGGCCTACCACCCAGGAGTAGTCGTAGAGGGGTTGGAGGAAGGGGATCAGGCCGTCTTCGGGGAAGGGGCCGGCACCGGGGGCTGAGTAGGCGCCGCCGACCGCGAGGACGGAGCCGAAGAGAGTGGCTACGACGGCTCGCCAGTTCCAGCCGGCGGTGTACCAGTAGCGGCCGTCGGGGAGGTAGAGGTCGGCCAGGAAGAGGTTGGTGCGGTTGACGAACCAGTAGCCGGCGATCAGGACGCCCGCGACGGAGGCGAGCAGGCCGCCGTAGAAGGAGAGCCAGACGAAGATGTAGATCGATGGGTCGGAGATCAGCCGCCAGGGCTGGATCACGACACCGATCACACCGGCGAGCAGACCCGCGGTGCGGAAGTTCAGCCAGCGCGGCAGGGCGTTGGCGAAGTCGTACGACGGGCTGACCACGTTCGCGGCGACGTTGCACGACATGGTGGCCAGGATCGCCATCACCAGGCCGATCGTCACCACCACCGGGTTCTCGAAGCGGCGAGTGAGCTCGACCGGGTCCCAGATCGCGGTGCCGTAGACGATCACCGTGCCCGACGTGGTGATGATCGAGACGAGCGCGATGAACGACATCGTGGTCGGCAGACCGATGATCTGCCCGAGCACCTGCTGACGCTGGCCTTTGCCGAACCGGGTGAAGTCCGGCATGTTCAGCGACAGAGTCGCCCAGAACGCGATCATGCCCATCAGCGACGGCGCGAAGATCTTCCAGAAGTCCGCGTCCCAGCCGAGCTTGGACGGCTGCGACAGGATCGGCCCGAACCCGCCGGCCTTCACCAGGATCGCGATCATCAACGCCAGGAACGCGACCGTCACCAGCGGCGCCGCCCAGTTCTCGAACCGCCGCAGGCCTTCGATCCCGCGCCAGATCAGCACCATCTGCAGCACCCAGAAGAACGCGAAGCTCAGCCACAGCGTCCACGGATGCCCGCCGACGGCCGACGCCTCGGTCCAGCCGGAGCCGGCCAGTTCGCCGACGATCACGAAGATCGCCTGCCCACCGATCCAGGTCTGGATGCCGAACCAGCCACACGCGATGAACGCTCGCAGCAGCGCCGGGAAGTTCGCCCCGCGCACGCCGTAGAAGGCGCGCGCGAAGACCGGGAACGGGATGCCGTACTTCGTGCCCGCGTGGCTGTTCAGCAGCAGCGGGATGAGCACGATCAGGTTCCCCAGGGTGATGGTGAGGAACGCCTGCAGCCAGTTCATCCCGAGCGCCACGAGCCCGGCGGCGAGCAGGTAGCTCGGGATGTTGTGCGCCATCCCCATCCACAACGCCGCATAGTTGTACGTCGTCCAGCGGCGTTCGGGGAGTCGGGTCGGGGCGAGTTCGACATTGCCGTAGGGACTCGCGGCGATGGCGTCCGGATCGCTCAGCTCGACGCGCCCGTCCGGGTGGGTGATCTGCTCAACTGATGGTGCCGTCTGGGTCATGGTCGCCACCTCGTCCACAGTCGTTTCGGACCAAGGTGCGGGATGCGGGACGCTATGTCAACGGATAACCCCGCAGCGTCACAATCGGTGCAGGTGGTTCGGGGTGACTACTCCGACTTGCCGGGTCCGAGCAGCGGAAGGGTCGGGCGGCGCGGAGTCCCCAGTACCGCGTAACCGCGCCGTACGGCGTGCTCCACGTGCGTCATCGGCCAGGGCCAGTCGTCGGTGTGCGCGAGCGCCGCCTCGAGCGACGTGCCGTTGTGGTGCAGGCCGGAGATCGTGTTCGCGACGGTGCCGAGGTCGCCGGCCTGGTCCCGCGCGAACTCCGCGTCGACCACCGCGCCGTGCCCGGGGACGACCTTCGAGGTCGCGGTCAGCAGCCCGATCAGCCGGTCGAGCGTGTCCGGCCACTCCAGGGGGAACGAGTCGTCGCCGTACGACGGTGGCGCCGACTCCTCGAGCAGATCGCCCACGAAGTACACGTCGGCATCCGGTACGACGACCACCAGGTCGCCGTCGGTGTGCGCGTTCCCCAGGTGCAGGAGCTCCACCCGGCGGTCGCCCAGGTCGATCACCTTGGCCACCGCGAAGGTGTTGTCGATGGCAACGAGTTTGGTGGCCGCGAGCTCGGCGAGCACCTCGGCGGCGATCTCCGGGTACTGCGGGTCCGGGCCGGGGTTGTCGCGGTAGTGCTGCTGGAGTGCGGGTCCTCGCTCGGCCAGCGCGGCCGCGGCGTTCTCCTGGGCGTAGCTGGTGGCGTCGGCGAAAACGCCGTTGCCGAAGGTGTGGTCGAAGTGCGCGTGGGTGTTGACCACCCAGCGGACCGGGGCGTCGGTGAGCTCGCGGATCTCGGCCAGCAGTTCCTCGGCCTGCGCGGTGGTGGCGCGGGTGTCGATCACCAGGGCACCCTCTGAGCCGACGACGAGGCCGACGTTCAGGTCCCACTCCGGATACCGACGGACCCAGCACCGATCGCCCAGCTCGGCCCATGCGCTCATGTCCCCGACCTTAACCGCCGCCCCACCAGCCTCTTCCAGCGGGAGAGTGGTCAGTTGGTGATGGTGTCGCCGCGGACGAGCAGATCCTTGGGGATGCCTTCGAGGAGGAGGCCGACGTTGTCGCCGGCGTGGGCCTCGGCGAGCACCCTGCGGAACGCCTCGACGCCGGTGATCCGGCTGGTCGCGAACTGCTGTCCGGCCCGGGTGATCAGGACCTGGTCGCCGATCCTGATCGTGCCCGCGGTGACCCGGCCGGTCACGACCGTGCCCCGCCCCGTGATCGAGAACACATCCTCGACCGTCAGCGCGAATCTTCCGCCCGGCACGCTGTCCTGCACGCGGTGCCTGTCCTGCACACCTGACCCGGGAAATGCCTGCTCGCCGTGCGCGCGGGCGAGCAGCTGCTGCGGATCCATCGGATTCGTCTCACGCTTCCAGAACTTCCATCCCATCTCTCGACCCTAAAGCCGCGATGATCGACCCCAGCGGACCGCCGCGACCCGGTGGTCCCGCGGGTAAGCCCTATCCAGTCGTCGGGACGGGACTTGAAGGGCCGGGTCCGGCCGCCTAGGGTCGCCTAGGCGACGGTGATTCATCCGATCTCTGAGATCGCCGGGCTCATCTTCCGGAACGACGCGAAGGGCGGACGGCGTGACGACACGACGGGCACTGGTGGTACGAGGCGGCTGGGAAGGGCACAAGCCGGCCGAGGCGACCGAACTGTTCATCCCGTTCCTGCGGGACAACGGCTTCGCGGTCGAGGTCTCCGAGAGCACCGAGAGCTACCTCGACCTGGCCGGCACCGACCTGGTGCTGCAGTGCATCAGCATGGGCGAGATCACCAACGAGCAGGTCAAGGGACTCGAGGCCGCGGTGCGCGCGGGCACCGGGCTGGCCGGCTGGCACGGCGGCATCGTCGACTCGTTCCGCAGCAACAGCGACTACAGCTTCATGACCGGCGGCCAGTTCGTCTCGCACCCGGGCGGTTTCGTGGACCACCGGATCGAGGTCGTCGCCGACGACCCGATCGTCGAGGGCATCACCGGTTTCGACCTGCACACCGAGCAGTACTACGTGCACGCGGACCCGACCAACAACGTGCTCGCGACCACCACCTTCCGGGCGCACCCGGACTTCCCGTGGATCGAGGGCGCGACGATGCCGGCCGTCTGGACCCGCACCTGGGGCGAGGGCAAGGTGTTCGTCTGCACGCCGGGCCACAGCCTCGAGGACCTGGACGTGCCCGAGGTCCGCACCATCATCGAGCGGGGATTGCTGTGGGCGAGCAAGTGACCAACATCGGCATCGTCGGCGCCGGTGTCATCAGCGGCACCTACCTCGAACACCTCGCCAAGCTGCCCGGCGTCGACGTGGTCGCGGTCGCCGACCTGGACCTCAGCCGGGCCCAGGCGATCGCCGACCAGCACCCGGGCATCCGGGCGCTGTCATCCGAGGACCTGCTGGCCGACCCCGGGGTCGACATCATCCTCAACCTGACCATTCCCGCGGCCCACGCCTCGGTGAACCAGGCTGCCCTGCAGGCGGGTAAGCACGTGTACGGCGAGAAGCCGCTCGCGGTCGATCGTGCCGAGGCCGAGCCGCTCCTGAAGCTCGCGGCCGCCGGCAACCTCCGGATCGGCTGTGCTCCGGACACTGTGCTCGGCACGGGGACCCAAACCGCACGAGCCGCCCTCGACCGGGGCGACATCGGCGTACCGACTGCTGCGACGGCTTCGTTCGTCACGCCCGGACACGAGCTGTGGCACCCGGCCCCGGAGTTCTACTACCAGCCCGGCGGCGGCCCGCTCCTCGACATGGGCCCGTACTACGTCAGCAGCCTCGTGACGCTGCTAGGACCGGTACGCCGGGTCACCGGGCGGGCGGGGCGTGCCCATGACCAGAGAAAGGTCCACACCGGTCCGCGAGCGGGGGAGACCTTCCCTGTGGAGGTGCCGACCCACGTGACCGGCATCCTCGAGCACGAGTCGGGAGCCCTCACGACAGTGCTGATGAGCTTCGACGTGTGGGCCGCGCGGCTGCCGCGGATCGAGGTGCACGGGACCGAGGGAAGTCTGTCGGTGCCGGACCCGAACAACTTCGACGGCAAGGTGGAGATCGCCACCGCGACCGCCCGTGACTGGACGGAACTCCCGGTAGCCGGTGGGTACGCGGGAGCGGGCCGGGGCGTCGGTGTGGCCGACATGGCGCGCGCGATCCGTACCGGGGGCGACCACCGGGCCAACGGCGCCCTCGCCTACCACGTGCTCGACGTACTGGAGTCGCTGCTCGAGGCGGCGGCCCAGGATCAGCCCGTGGACGTGGCGAGCACGGTCGAGCGCCCGGCCGCCGTACCGTTGGGAGCGTCTCCCGAGTCGGCCTGAGACGGCTCCTCCGCGCGTCTGAGACGCGTCCCACGCCGCTACGCGGGAGTAGGTGTCGCTACGGCTCGGTAGACTGGCACTCGAAACGCGGGAGTGCCAAGGGTGCCCTCAGTGGAGAGCCCTGCGCTGGGTACAGGTGTCGACGTGGAGAGAGGGTGGGTGCGCGTGCTGGACGAACGCAAACTGGACGTGCTCCGGGCCATCGTCGAGGACTACGTCGCCACCCACGAGCCGGTCGGCTCGAAGTCGCTGGTGGACCGGCACAACCTCGGCGTCTCCCCGGCGACCGTGCGCAACGACATGGCCGCGCTGGAGGAGGAGGGGTACATCACCCAGCCGCACACCAGCGCGGGCCGGATCCCGACCGACGCCGGTTACCGGCTGTTCGTCGACAAGCTGAGCACGGTGAAGACGTTGTCGCCGGCCGAGAAGAAGGCGATCTCGTCCTTCCTGGCCGGTGCGGTCGACCTGGACGACGTGGTCCGCCGTACCGTCCGGCTGCTGGCGCAGATCACCCGGCAGGTCGCGATCGTGCAGTATCCGACCCTCATCCGGTCGAGCGTGCGGCATGTCGAGGTGGTCACGATGACGCCGCGGCGGCTGCTGCTGGTGCTGATCACCAGCACCGGGCGGGTCGAGCAGCGGATCGTGGAGACCCAGCACGATGTCGACGAGCACCTGATCGCCGACCTGCGCTCGCGGATGAACACCGCGCTGGTCGGCCAGCGGTTGACCGACGCGGCGACCTCGCTGGCGAACGTCACCGAGACCTTCCCGCCGTCCGATCGGCCGCTGGTGGCCGCCATCGTGACGTCGCTGCTGGAGGCCTTCAGCGATGACGGCGAGCAGCGGATCGCGGTCGGCGGCGCCGCCAACCTGACCCGCTACGGCGACGACTTCGAGCGCAACGTGAAGCCGGTGCTGGAGGCGCTCGAGGAGCATGTGATCCTGCTCAAGCTGCTCGGTGAGGCGACGCACCCACAGACCCTGACGGTGCGGATCGGGCACGAGAACCCGTACGAGGAACTGGCCACCACCTCGGTGGTCGCGACCGCGTACGGGTCGAAGTCGGAGGCGCTGGCCACGCTCGGCATCGTCGGCCCGACCCACATGGACTATCCGAGCACGATGGGCGCGGTCCGCGCCGTCGCGCGTTACGTCAGCCAGATCCTGGCCGACTCATGACGACTACCACCGACATTTGGTCTGGAGTATGAGCACCGATTACTACGCCGTCCTCGGCGTCAGCCGTGACGCCTCACCGGACGAGATCAAGAAGGCCTACCGCAAACTGGCCCGCCAGTACCACCCGGACGTCAACGACTCCGAGGACGCGCACAACAAGTTCCAGGAGATCGGCCGCGCGTTCCAGGTGCTGAGCGACCCGCAGAAGCGGCAGCTGCACGATCTCGGCGGCGATCCCTTCGCCAGCGCGGCAGGAGGGGGACCCGGCGGTGCCGGCTTCGGCCAGGCGTTCACGTTCACCGACATCATGGACGCCTTCTTCGGCCAGACCGGCGGGGCGACCCGCGGGCCGCGGCCGCGCACCCGGCGGGGTCAGGACGCCCTGATCCCGCTGCGGATCGACCTCGGCGAGGCGGCCTTCGGGACCACCCGCGAGCTGAAGGTCGACACCGCCGTGCTCTGCCCGACCTGTTCGGGATCCGGCGCGGCCGCCGGGTCCGAGCCGGTCACCTGCGACATCTGCCACGGACGCGGCGAGGTGACCCACACCCAGCGCTCGTTCCTGGGTGAGGTCCGGACGATGCGTCCCTGCCCGAACTGCCGCGGCTTCGGCACGACCATCCCGAACCCGTGCGTCGAGTGCGCCGGCGACGGGCGGGTCCGCTCCCGCCGTACCGTCACCGTCAAGATCCCCGGTGGCGTCGACAGCGGCACCCGGGTGCAGCTGTCCGGCCAGGGCGAGGTCGGCCCCGGCGGCGGCCCGGCCGGCGACCTGTACGTCGAGATCGAGGTCGAGCAGCACGAGATCTTCACCCGCAACGGTGACGACCTGCACTGCACGGTCACGCTGCCGATGACCGCGGCCGCGCTCGGCACCACGATCGACCTGCCGACGCTCGAGGGCGAGACCACTCCGCTGGAGATCCGCCCCGGCACCCAGTCCGGTACGGCGATGACGCTGACCGCGCGGGGTGTTCCCCGGCTGCGGCACGCGGGTCGCGGTGACCTGATCGTGCAGGTGATCGTGGAGACCCCGACCAAGCTGGACGACTCCCAGGCCGCGCTGCTGAAGCAACTCGCCGAGGCACGGGGCGAGGAGCGTCCGCAGGGTCAGGTCCAGGCCGCGCACAAGGGTGTCTTCGGACGCCTGCGCGACGCGTTCGGCGCGCACTGAAAACGCCTACGGCCGCGCGACGATGGGACTCGCCGTCTTCTACCTGCCTGACCTGTCGGGCTCCGAACTCGTGCTGGACGGCGCCGAGGGCCGTCACGCGGCCGTCGTACGACGGATCGCACCGGGCGAGCGGATCCGCCTGACGGACGGGCGCGGGTCCTTCGCGGAAGGGTCGGTGACGGCTGCTTCCAAGACCGGGCTGACCGTGTCCGTGGAGCACCGCGGCGAGGTCGCTCCGGCGAGCCCGCGACTGGTCGTCGTCCAGGCCCTGCCGAAGGGGGAGCGGGCGGAACTCGCGGTGGAGATGCTCACCGAGGTCGGCGCGGACGTTGTGGTTCCGTGGAACGCGGAGCGCAGCCAGTTCCGCGCCAATCCCGAGCGGGTGGCCAAGACGCTGACCAAGTGGCAGGCCTGGGCCTTCGAAGCCAGCAAGCAGTCGCGACGCTCGTGGTTCTGCGAGGTCGCGCCGATCGCCTCGACCGCGGAGGTCGCCGAGCTCGTCGGAAGCGCCGGACTCGCGGTGGTGCTGCATGAGGAGGCGAAGGTGCCGTTGGCGTCGCTGGAGGTGCCGGCCGAAGGGGACGTCGTCATCGTCGTCGGACCCGAGGGCGGCATCTCGCCTGCTGAGCTGGAGGCCTTTGCCGTGGACCCGGTCCGCCTCGGCGACACCGTCCTGCGAACCTCCACCGCCGGTGTGGCCGCCGCCGCAGTCCTCCTCGCCCGATCCCGCTGGATCTGACCGGGTGGGTGGACCGTCCGCCATCGGCCCGCACCCGCGTCGACCGCACCTGGATTCGCCCGCACTGGAACTGACCACGTACGACTCGCGCTGGAATCGAGGAGGACCTGGATGGACTCGACGGACTGGCTGGAGTGGCACACGCCGTACGAGGACGAGACGTCCGAACTGAGCGGGCGGCTGAGATCGGTCCAGCGCGGCATCCGTGCGCATCTCGACGCCCGTCCGGACGGCCCGATCCGCGCGATCAGCGCCTGCGCCGGCCAGGGGCGGGACCTGATCGAGGTGCTCGCGACCCATCCGGCCCGTGACCGGGTGACCGCCCGACTGGTCGAGCTCGACCCCCGCAACGTCGCGGTCGCCCGCGCGGCAGCGACGGCCAACGGCCTGACCGGCGTCGAGGTGATCGAGGGTGACGCGGCCGCGATCGACAGCTACGCCGACGCGGTACCGGCCGACATGGTGCTGTTCTGCGGCGTCTTCGGCAACATCGTCCCGGCTGACGTCGAGCGGACCGTCCGCGCCCTCCCACAGCTGTGCACCCCCGGCGCGACAGTCATCTGGACGCGCGGCCGCCACGACCCCGACATCCGCGACACCATCCGCGCCTGGTTCACCGACGCCGGCTTCGAAGAACTCTCCTTCGACGCCCCCGAAAACGTCGGGTGGTCCGTCGGCATCAACCGCCTCACCACCACCCCCCACCCCCTCGAACCAGGCCTGAGGCTGTTCACCTTCACCCACTGACCCGCTCGACGACTACTTGACGAAGATGGTTTTCGAGTCGGTGTCGGTGATGTGGCCGTCTTCGCCGGAGAGCATGAAGACCTCTAGTTGCCACTCGCCGGGGGCGAGCTTGGTGGTGAAGGAGAACGGGGAGAACTTCATGCCCTCCTCGGTGTTCGTGTAGTTCTTCACGACCGTCCTGGTCTTCAGGTTGGTGGCCTGCCAGTTCACCGTGGCCTCGTACGCCGCGGCGGTACCGCGCACGGTGACCGGGCTCCGGACCGTCGCCTTCTGCTCGGGAGACTCGATCCACACCAGCGCCTGGACGTCCATGGCCTGCGCCCTGCTCAGCGGCTGCCCGGACAAGGCCTGTCCGAACAGTTCCCGGGTGGCTTGCCCCTGCTCGGTCACCAGGATCTTCTGGCTGGAGTCACCGAGCACCGCCTGGACCGTGTAGACGAGTTGCTGGGTGGCGATGTTCGCAGCGGCCGGGTCGAGTTTCTCCCGCGGCAGCAGCTTGAAGTCGACCGTGACGAGGTCGCCGGACTTTGTCACGGAGTTCACGGCCGAGCCGATCCAGGGCGAGTAGTAGTCCGGGTCGGAGGACTTCTCGCTGGTCATCGTCCGGACCGCCTCGAGGGTCGGCCGGCCGCTGATCCTGGTGAAGGTCCGGTAGAGCCGCACGCCGGCTCCGGTGTCGTTCCCGATGGTCTTGCCGACCCAGTAGACCGGGACGGCCCTGGCCTTCACCTCGGGCTCGGGGACGCCGACCGTCTTCGGGGGTTCGGTGGACGAGTTGATCGTTTGCGACGGCTTGACGGACGGCACCGAGGTGGGTGGGGCCGACGGGCCGGCGGAGGCCTCGGTGCTCGGCCGGATCGTCGCGCTGGCCGTGGTGCTGGGGCCGCCGGCGACCTCGGGCTGGTCGGCGTTGCGGGTGTTGTCGTCGAGCAGCGTGAACGCGCCGACCGCCGCGGCGGTGCCGACCACGGCTGCGCCGACGGCGAGCGCCCAGGGCCTCCGGTTGACCGGCTTGCGCTGGTCCCGGACCCGGGCCTGGATCTCGTGCAGACCGTCGGCCGGTTCGATCCGGTCGGCCTCCTCGGCCAACGCCCGGCGCATCAGCTCGTCGAACCGGTCGTCAGGGTGGTCGTTCATAAGCTCTGCTCCAGGACCTGGCGCAGCGACTTCGTCGCCCGCGCGGCATGGCTCTTCACGGATCCCCGGCTGATCCCCATCGTGTCGGCGATCTCCGCCTCCGAGAGATCCCCGTAGTACCGCAGCACCATCACGGTGCGTTGCTTCTCCGGCAGCGTCCGCATCGCCTCGATCACCCTGTCCGTCTCCGCGGTCCGCAGTACCGCCTGCTCCGCGCTGGGCTCGTCCGGCAGCGTGCGTGGCGTGTGCTTGTCCACAACCACCAGGTGCCGCTGCCGGGACCGGCAGCGATTCACCACGGCGGTGCGCAGGTAGGCGAGAGCCTTGTGCGGGTCGCGCAGCCGGTGCCAGCGGCCGTGCATCGCCACGAAGGCGTCCTGCACGATCTCCTCCGCCGCGCCGTTGTCACGCAGCAGCAAGGCGCCGAGGCGGACCAACGACGTGTAGTGCGCCGTATAGACAGCCGTCAGCGCCTCGTCCGCATCCCACGAGGACTCATGTGCCACGCACTCGTCATACACCACGGCCGGTTGTGCCACGTGACAGAGACGCGGAGGCGGCGTTCCAGGTTGACAACATCTCCGACCGGCAGGGGACCCTCCGCACCAGACTGGTCGGGGAGGCCGGATGAGGCAGCACGGCGACGGCGAACGCGGAGTACATCCTCGGCGAGCTCAGGGCGGCTCGTGGGGTGGCGAGGCCAGTTCCGGCATCTCGGGACCGCGGCGCACGCGCGGCAGGACAGCTACAGCGGTGGTCACGCCTGGCGGGAGGGCTCGGTGTGCGAGGGAGGCCCGGCAGCTCCGGTGCAGTCACTCCACGTGTTCACGCTCGGGTATCTGGTCGGAATCCACGACGGCAGGAACACCCACGCCGACGAGTTCGACTTTCCGCTGGTGCGGTCCGGATCCACCCGCGCCGCGACCGCCGCGCCGCGCTGGAACACGGCCCTGCCGAAGCCCGCCGTACCGCGGAAAGGGGGTGGGGTGGGGGCTCGCCAGGGGTGCGCGGGGGTTTATCGGGTGGTGCTGTCGGAGCGGACGGCTAGCATGGTCGGACACGTACACCCGGCATCAGGAGGAAAGGCTGTCCAGGCCACGCAGTATCGAGCCGTCGCACCCGGATGCGGCGCGCGCTGCCCGCAGCGCAGCAAGTGACGGTCACAAGGCGTCCCACAAGATCGTCGTGCCGAACAGCATCGACATGGTGGCCCTGCTCGGAGCCCGGGACGAGTTCCTCCGGATCGTCGAGAAGGAGTTCGACGCTGACATCATGGTCCGCGGCAACGAGATCACGCTGAACGGCGAGCCGGCCGAGCTGGCCCTGGCCGAGCGGCTGATCGACGAGCTGATCGCGGTCGTGCGGACCGGCCACGGGCTGACCGCGGACTCGGTCGAGCGCAGCATCGTGATGATCAAGGCCGCCACGGTCGAGAGCCCCGCGGACGTGCTGACCCAGAACATCCTGTCCAGCCGCGGCCGCACCATCCGGCCGAAGACGCTGAACCAGAAACGCTACGTCGACGCCATCGACAAGAACACGATCGTCTTCGGCATCGGCCCCGCCGGTACCGGCAAGACCTACCTGGCCGTCGCCAAGGCCGTGCAGGCGCTGCAGGCCAAGGAGGTCAACCGGATCATCCTGACCCGGCCGGCGGTCGAGGCCGGAGAGCGGCTGGGCTTCCTGCCCGGCACGCTGTCGGAGAAGATCGATCCGTACCTGCGGCCGCTGTACGACGCGCTGCACGACATGCTCGACCCGGAGTCGATCCCGCGGCTGATGACGGCCGGCACGATCGAGATCGCGCCGCTGGCCTACATGCGCGGCCGGACCCTGAACGACGCCTACATCATCCTGGACGAGGCGCAGAACACCTCGCCGGAGCAGATGAAGATGTTCCTCACCCGGCTCGGCTTCGGCTCCAAGATGGTCGTCACCGGCGACGTCACCCAGGTGGACCTGCCGACCGGGACGAACTCGGGTCTGCGTGTGGTCCAGGACATCCTGGAGGGCGTCGAGGACCTGACCTTCTGCCGGCTCACCTCGCACGACGTCGTCCGGCACAAGCTGGTCGGGCGGATCGTCTCGGCGTACGAATCGTTCGAAAGTGACGCTGAGCTCAAGAGATGAACGTAGAGGTCAACAACGAGTCCGGCGTGGAGATCGACGCACACGGGCTGATGCGGCTGAGTCGCTTCGTGATGTCGTCGTTGCGCCTGCACCCGGAGTGCGAGCTGTCGATCAAGCTGGTCGACGAGGACACCATGGCGCGCTACCACGTCGAGTTCCTGGACCTGCCGGGACCGACCGACGTGATGTCGTGGCCGATGGACGAGCTCCGGCCGGGCGCCGACGACGACGCCGAGCCGCCGCTCGGCCACCTCGGTGACATCGCGCTCTGCCCGACGGTCGCCGCCGCGCAGGGCGCGAAGGCCGGCCACGGCACCTGGGCCGAGCTCGAGCTGCTGACGGTGCACGGAATCCTGCACCTGCTCGGCTACGACCACGCCGAACCCGCCGAGAAGGCAGAGATGTGGGACGTCCAGGGCCGCCTGCTGGAAGCATGGCGTGCACCGGGAAACAGTCTCGGACAGTGACACACAGGGACTCACAGGCTCGGACAGGGATGACCCTCCAGTGACCTACGACGACGGCGTTCTCCTGGTAGTGGCCGCGGTGCTGGTGCTGCTCGCGGGCTTGTTCGCCGGCGCGGAAGCGGCGCTGTCGTCGTACTCGAAGGTGCGCGCCAACGAGCAGGTCGAGCAGGGCAACCTGCGCGCGGTGAAGCTGCGCGACCTGCTGTCCGACGCGCCGCGCTACCTGAACACGCTGCTGCTGGTCCGGCTGATCTTCGAGATCACCGCGATCGTGCTGGTCACCCAGGCGCTGTCGAACGTCTTCACGGTGACCTGGCAGCACATCCTGATCACCTCGGTGGTGATGGTCGTCGTCTCGTACGTGATCATCGGCGTCGCGCCCCGCACCCTCGGCCGGCAGCACTCCGACCGGTTCGCGATCCTCTCGGCCGGCCCGATCATGGCGCTGACCAGCGTGCTCGGGCCGCTGCCCAAGCTGCTGATCCTGATCGGCAACGCGCTCACCCCGGGCAAGGGTTTCGCGGCCGGCCCGTTCGCGACCGAGGCCGAGCTGCGCGCGCTGGTCGACCTGGCCGAGCAGTCGTCGGTGATCGAGTCCGGCGAGCGGCGGATGATCCACTCCGTCTTCGAGCTGGGCGACACCATCGTCCGCGAGGTGATGGTGCCGCGGACCGACATGGTCTACATCGAGCGGCACAAGAAGCTCCGCCAGCTCACCTCGCTCGCGCTGCGCAGCGGCTACTCGCGGATCCCGGTGATCGGCGAGTCGCTGGACGACATCCTCGGGGTGGTCTACCTGAAGGACGTGATGCGCCGCGTCTACGACAACGCGCAGTCCGAGTCGACCGAGCGGGTCGAGTCGGTGATGCGCCCCTGCATGTACATCCCCGATTCCAAGCCGGTCGACCAGTTGCTGCGCGAGATGCAGGCGGCCCGGATGCACGTCGCGATGGTCGTCGACGAGTACGGCGGCACCGCCGGCCTGGTCACCATCGAGGACATCCTGGAGGAGATCGTCGGCGAGATCACCGACGAGTACGACGAGGCGCCGGAAGCGGTGCAGGCGTTGTCCGACGGGGCGT
This sequence comes from Kribbella sp. VKM Ac-2568, assembly GCF_004345365.1. Taxonomy (GTDB): domain Bacteria; phylum Actinomycetota; class Actinomycetes; order Propionibacteriales; family Kribbellaceae; genus Kribbella; species Kribbella orskensis. Next base: position 89,834 of record NZ_SLVF01000009.1, on the reverse strand, counting down.
ACCGGGTCTCCAGCCGGTTCCCGATCGACGAGCTCGGCGAACTGTTCGGCGTACCGCTGGACGACGACGACGTCGACACCGTCGGCGGCCTGATGGCCAAGCTGCTCGGCAAGGTGCCGATCCCCGGCGCCCAGGTCGAGATTGAGGGCCTCGGGCTCTCGCTCACCGCGGAGCGGCCGTCCGGCCGCCGCAACCAGGTCGGTACCGTGCTGGTCCGGCGCGGAGAGCTCGCCGACCAGTCCCAGGACAGCAACCACCAGACCGCCTGACTTCCCCAAGACCCCTGACACCCAAGACCGCTGACATCCAGACCGCCTGACACCCAAGACCGCCTGACTCCCAAGGATGTGACCTTTGTCCGCTGACCTCCCGGCCGAGGACGCCAAGCTCGTCACCCTGGCGCGTGCCGCCCGGGCCCGCACCCGGGCCGCGGAGGGCGCCTCGGTGCGCGATACCGACGGCCGCACGTACGCCGCCTGCACCGTGCAGCTGGACACCGTCCGGCTGAGCGCGTTGCAGCTCGCGGTGGCGATGGCCGTATCGTCAGGGGTGAAGGGGATCGAGGCCGCCGCGGTGGTCACCGAGGCCGATGAGGTCGATGTCGAGGTGGTCCGCTACTTCGGCGGCGCCGCTCTTCCGGTAGTCGTTGCCAATGGCAACGGAGAGGTTCGTGATGTCGTCCACACCTGAGCAGTCCCCGGCGACCGGCGGCGAGTTCCGCTCCGGGTTCGCCTGTTTCGTCGGCCGGCCGAACGCGGGCAAGTCCACCCTGACCAATGCACTGGTCGGTCAGAAGATCGTGATCACCTCGTCGAAGCCGCAGACCACCCGGCACGCGGTCCGGGGCATCGTGCACCGCCCCGACGCGCAGCTGATCCTGGTCGACACCCCCGGTCTGCACAAGCCGCGCACGCTGCTCGGCGAGCGGCTGAACGACCTGGTCAAGACCACCTGGGCCGAGGTCGACGTGATCGGGATCTGCCTGCCGGCCAGCGACAAGATCGGCCCGGGCGACCGTTTCCTGGTCACCGAGGCGGCCAAGGTGGCCAAGACCCCGAAGGTGGCGCTGGCGACCAAGGCGGACCTGGTCTCGCCCGAGCGGATGGTCGAGCACCTCTCCGAGATCCAGACGCTGGGGGAGTCCGTCGGCATCGAGTGGGCGTCCGTCGTACCGGTGTCCGCCACTTCGGGGTACCAGATCGACACGGTCGCCGACGAGTTGGTGAAGCTGCTGCCGGCCGGTCAGCCGCTCTACCCGGACGGCGACGTCACGGACGAGCCCGAGGAGATCCTGGTCGGTGAGCTGATCCGCGAGGCCGCTCTGGAAGGCGTCCGGGACGAGTTGCCGCACTCGATCGCCGTCACCATCGACGAGATGGGTCTGCGCGAGGGCCGGCCGGACGACAAGCCACTGCTCGACATCTACGCGAACATCTTCCTCGAGCGGGACAGCCAGAAGGGCATCGTGATCGGGCACAAGGGCGCCCGGCTGCGCGAGGTCGGCGCCAACGCCCGCCGCCAGATCGAGGCCCTGCTCGGAACGCCGGTCTACCTCGACCTGCACGTGAAGATCGCCAAGAACTGGCAGACCGACGCCAAGCACCTCCGCAAGCTCGGCTTCTGATGGATGTGCTGACCAACCCGGCGTACTACGCGCTCGCCGAAGCGCACGCCGATCTGGCCGAGGTCAAGGGGCAGGCCCGTCGCTACCCGGCGCAGCTGGCGCCCTTCCTCGGGCTGCCGGATGACGTGACCGACCAGGACTGGGCGGACGCGGCGGAGCTGGTCGGCACCGGAAACGTCGCCGCGCTGATGCGACCGGAGCTGTCGGTTCCTGATGTCTTCAAGGTCGTCCGCCTCTTCGACCTCGTGCAACTGGTGGCGCCGGAGTCGTTCGGCGCCGTCGAACCGGACGCCGTCGGGTTAGGCCCCGACGACCTCGCGGACATGGTCGCGCTGACGACTCTCACCGAGCCTGGGCCGTTCCGGTCCCGGACGATCGAGTTCGGCGGGTATCTCGGCCTACGCCGCGGCGGCGATCTGATCGCGATGGCCGGCGAACGATTCCGCCCGCCTGGGTACGTCGAGATCAGCGCCGTCTGCACCGATCCGAAGTACCGGGGGCGCGGGCTTGCCAGCCGGCTGATGCGAGCGGTTGCCGCTGGCATCGAAGCTGAGGGCAACCGCCCGTTCCTGCACGCCAGTGGCACCAACGTCAACGCCATCCGCCTCTACGAGGGCCTCGGCTTCACCGTCAGCAACCGGATGAAAGTCACTCTCGTCGAGCCGCTCTAGCAGCTCAGAGCACGTCTGTCAGAGCGTCTTCTGGTAGGCCATCGCGCGGGCGACGATGCGATAGCCGAGCTGCTCGTTGATGGCGATCATGTGGTTGTTGGACTCGGCGTTCCAGGTGTCCACCTGCGCCAGCGCCGGTTCGGCCTCGCGCATCCAGAGCAGCATCCCGGTCTTCACCAGCGCGCCGAGGCGGTGACCCCGGTGCGCGCGGTCGACCGCGGTGTCGTGCTGCTCGCCGATGTGCGGACGCTCCTGCTCGACCACGATGGTCGAGTGCCCGGCCAGCGCTCCGGTGGCGCGCTCGCGGGCGATCGCCCGGTACACGGTCCGCTCGTGCGCCAGTTGGGCCTCTTCGTAGGCGCGCAACCTCTCCGGGCTGAACTCGTCGTCCTCGACGTCGAGGTCGTCCCTCGGCGCATCGTTGATCGAGGCGGTCAGTGCGACCATGTCCTCGAGCATCTCCTCGGGCAGGCGACCGGTCACCCGGATCAGCTCGTAGCCGGACGATGCCCGGACCGCCTCGTCGTACAGGCTCTGAACGATGGTCCAGTCGAGGCCGGCGATATCCTGGCGCCGGTTCACCTCGATCGCCTTGCGCTCGAAACCGTGCCGTCGGGCGAACGCGTCGGCCTTCGGCAGGTCCCACTGGCTCAGGCCCATGGAGTTCCGCCCGGCGTCCCGCGCCCGTTCTTCGGCGTACCGGATCAGTTGTCCGCCGATGCCGCGGCCGCGGTGATCCGGATGGACGTCCACGCCGCACCACGCCAGGTTGGTGTTGTCGTACGTCGGCAGGTGGACGCTGAGCTGGGCCAGCAGGACGCCGTCGTCGTCGCGCGCCAGATAGGCCTCGCCGGGGTTGCCGTCCCAGCCGTACTTCAGGTGGGCGGCGTAGCCGCGCGGGGTCGGCAGCAACGATTCCGGGCAGTCGACCTTCTCGGCGGCGCTCATCAGCGCCACGGCGTCAGCACACCCGACCTCGTCGTCGGGGGAAAGCCTCGTAATGTCCACCAGCACAGCGTGCCCCCGGACAGGCGATCACGGCGAGTCATTTACCGCCAGTCAAGAAGTTCCTGGCCGCCGCTCAGCCTGCCATGCCGTACGCGTGGTCGATCGTCATCGTGAACAACAGCCGCCGATCGGCCACCATGGCCCGCCGGTAGTCATCCCAGTCGGGGTGCTCGCCGGCCGCGTCCCGGTAGTAGGCGACCAACTGCTCGACCACCTCGTCCTGCTCGTCGGCCGCCACCGCGGTCAGCTCGGCCTTCCCTTCGACCACCACGTACGACCGCCCGCGCGGCCCGTTCACGTACAGACTCGCCCGCGGATCGCGCCGCAGGTTCCTGGTCTTCGCCCGGTCGTCGGTCAGCGAGATCCTGATCCGCTCCCCGTCGTACAGGTAGGTGATGTTGGACAACTGCGGGCGCCCGTCCCGCTTGATCGTGACCAGTACACCCAGCCCGCTGCGTCCGAGAGTGCCAAGAACATCTGAAGTCATGCCCCAAGCCTAGGAATCCGGCCAAAACGGCTCCCCGGCGGAGCGAATATCTCGGGGTCGATCGCTGTTATACCCCGAGGCGGTACCGCCCTGAGTTGAATCGGAAGGTTGTCAATGAGTACCCGCAGTGATGCGTTGGTCATCTTCGGCGTCACCGGAGACCTGGTTTCCAAGAAGCTGTTCCCCGCCCTGTACCAGCTGGCCCGCCGCGGCCGGCTCGGCGTACCGGTGGTCGGTGTCGCACGGTCTGCGTGGGATGACGAGCAGTTGGAGACGGCCGCCCGGAAGGCGATCGTCGAGGCCACTGGTGGAGACGTCGACGAGGACGCGTGGCGCGAGGTGGCCGGGGCGTTGAGCCTGGTCACCGGCGACCACACGGATCCCGCGACCTATCAGCAGATCGCGCAGCGGCTGGAGGCGGCCGAGCGCCCCTTGTTCTACCTGGCGATCCCGCCGACGGTGTTCGGTGACGCGATCGTCGGCCTCGGCGCGGCCGGTCTCGCCGCGCGCGGCCGGGTGGTCGTAGAGAAGCCGTTCGGCCGCGATCCGCGGTCGTCCCGGGAGCTCGACGCGATCCTCGGGTCGACCTTCGATCCCGAGCGCATCTTCCGGATGGACCACTACCTCGGCAAGGAGGCCGTCGAGAACCTGCTGGTACTGCGGTTCGCGAACGCGCTGTTCGAGCCGCTGTGGAACCGCGACCACATCGCCAGCGTGCAGATCACGCTGGCCGAGGAGTTCGGTACGCAGGGCCGCGCCGGGTTCTACGACCAGGCCGGCGCGATCCGCGACGTCGTGCAGAACCACGCGCTCCAGATCGCCGCTCTGCTGGCGATGGAGCCACCGGTGGCCGACGGCAACGATGCGTTCCGGCAGGCCCAGGTGGCCGTACTGCACCAGATGCGCGCGATGACCACGGACTCGACCGTCCGGGGTCAGTACGCCGGCTACCTGGACGAGCAGGGCGTCGCACCGGATTCCACCACCGAGACCTTCGTCTCCACCCGGCTGACGATCGACTCCCCGCGGTGGGAGGGCGTGCCGTTCTACCTGCGAGCCGGTAAGAGCCTCCCCGGTACTGCGACCGAGGTGGTCGTCGAGCTGAAGCAGCCGCCGCGCGGGCTGATCCCGAGCCACCTCGAGGTGCCGGACGCGAACCTGCTGCGCTTCCGCCTCGGGCACGACAGCGGCGTCGCGATCGAGGTACAGGCGAAGACGCCCGGACCGCGGACGGAGAGCCAGCCGATCGACCTGCTCGTCGACTTCGCCACCGCCCTCGGCCCGCAGCAGGAGGCGTACGAGCGACTCCTCGACGACGCCATGGACGGCCGTCCCGAGCGCTTCGTCCACGAGGCCCTGATCGAGGAGCAGTGGCGGATCGTCGAACCGGTCCTCGACCTCCCCGACCAGCCCACCTCGTACGAGCGCGGCACCTGGGGACCGTCGGTCGACGACACCGCCTGGCACTCGGTCCACCTGCAGAACAAGCGCCGCTAGCCTCACATCCTCGCCAGGTTCAGACGTTCAACAGGTGAGAGCTGAATCGAGGAGAGGATTCGAGGTCATGAACAACCGCCACGCGGTGGTCGAGACCGAGTTGGGCGAGCTCACCCTGGTCGCGTCGGACGGCGTGCTGACCGGTCTGTACTTCCCGCACCACTGGGTCAGGCCGGAGCGCGCGCAGCTCGGCGAAGAGGTTGCCGTCGACACCGATGTGCTGCTGTCGAAGGCGGCCCGCCAGCTCGAGCAGTACCTGGCGGGCGAGCGCACCACCTTCGACCTGCCGATCGAGCTGTCGGGCGACGAGTTCCAGCGGCAGGTCTGGGCCCTGCTGGACGAGATCCCCTTCGGCGAGACCACGACGTACGGGGAGCTCGCGGAGCGGTTGGGCGACAAGTCGCTGGCCCAGGAGGTCGGCCAGGCGGTCGGGCACAACCCGGTCTCCATCATCGTGCCTTGCCACCGGGTCCTCGGGAAGAACGGCAAGCTGACCGGCTACGCCGGCGGCCTCAAGCGCAAGCAGAAGCTACTCGACCTCGAGGAGCCGGAGGCAGTCAGGGCCGAGCGCCTCTTCTGACCAGCGTCGATAATGCTCGGAAAGGTGATCAGCCGCTGACGCCGACCTGAGGAGCTGGATGACGCCGCCGTACATCGATGAGTCCGAACTGATGTCGCTGGTCTCGTGGAGCGACGCGATCACGGCGATAGCGGACGCGCTGTCCGCGGGGATCGCGTCAGGTCCACCCAGGAGCTCCCTGCCCACCGCGGGCGGGGAGCTCCTGTTGATGCCGGCCGCCACAGGTGAGGTCGTCGGGATCAAGCTGGCCGGGATCGCACCGGGCAACCCCGCAGCCGGGCTGCCGAGGATCCAGGCCGTGTACGTGCTGTTCGACGCTGTCACGATGACACCGCAGGCCTTCATCGACGGTACGGCGCTCACCACGCTGCGGACGCCGGCCCAGTCCGCACTGGCCGTCCGTGACCTGGCCGCGGTGGACGCGGAATCGCTTGTCGTCTTCGGCTCCGGGCCGCAGGCATGGGGGCACGTGGAGGCGATCCGCGCGGTGCGGCCGATCCGCAAGGTCACCGTCGTCGGACGCAACCTCGAACGAGTCCGGGCACTCGTCGACCAGCTCCGCGCCGACGACCTGGTGGCTGAGGTTGGTACCGCCGAAGCCGTTCGTGGTGCCGATGTCGTGGTCTGCGCGACCACGGCTCGGCAGCCGGTCTTCGATGGCGCGCTGCTCGCCGACCACGCCTGCGTCGTGGCCGTCGGGTCGCACGAGCCGGACGCTCGCGAGCTCGACGACAAGGTCTTCAGCCGAGCGCGTCACGTGGTCGTGGAGGATCGTGTGACGGCGCTTCGCGAAGCCGGCGACGTCATCCAGGCGATCGCTGCCGGTGCTCTCGAGGCGGACCGCCTCGTCGATCTCGTCGATCGGCCGCGGGTGCCACCCGCCGACGGAATCACCGTCTTCAAAGGCGTCGGCATGGCCTGGCAGGATCTGGCCGTCGCCAGTACGGCGTACTCGGCCTGGCGCGAGCGTCGGCCGCGGTAGCCCTCGAGCTGTTGCCTGGGGCACCTGAGCGGATCACTTGGAGAAGGGCGTCACCGGCCTGGTCAATGCCTTGCCGTCGATCGTGATGTCCACCTTCTCGTTGTAGAAGGCGATCAGACCGGCGATCGGCTCGAGCGCCGCAGTGGTGAAGTCATAGGCCCAGGCCAGGTCCTCGTGGAGGACGTCGCCGGAACGGACCGACCAGTAGCCGGTCGTCTTTCCCTTGTACGGACACGCCGTGACGGTGTCCGACCATTCGAGGTGGCTGAAGTCGACCTCGGTGCGGTTGAAGTAGTACCGGGTCGGGAGCCCCGTCTCGAAGACCATCACGGTCGAGGACGAATCAGCGAGCGGCAGGCCGTCCAGTTCGATCTGTACGTGCCGGGTGGAGCGGAGCGCATCGACCCTGGTGTAGGGATTGCGTGGATGGACGAAGACCTCCTCGTCCTCCTCGTACCACGCGTCCAGCGCGCTCCACTCGAACCGCACGGTGCCGGACAACCCGGTGACCGCGTCGTCGCCGTACAGGCGGGCCGCCGCCGGACGATGGATGTCGCCGACCCGCAAGGCCTGCTGGCGAGCGGTGCCACGCTTCAGCTTCTGGACATGGTCCTCGTCGACGAGCACGCCGGGTTTGACGTCCTCCACCGGGATGTAGAACTGCGGGTAGCTCGGCCACTCCCACACGTACAACGCCCGGGTCGTGTCGATCACCACCTCGTCGCCGACCATCGCCCGCACCCGCCGGGGCACCGGCTCCACCCGGTCGACCGCGGCGCTCATCGCTGGGTAATCCTGCATCGGTCACTCCTAGTGCCCTGCGTCGGATGTTGCTCGGAGCTTTGAGGTCCTCCTCGATGATCACACCGCCGCCGTGCCGGTTCATGAGCGGCTCCCAGGCATCGACCGCGGGTTGAGTCGGGAGGCTCGCAGGTGGAGGTAGCGCTGTTCGGGGAGGCTGGCGGTCGTCCGGGCGGCCCGAAGGTAATGGTCACGGGCTCGACCGGTGTCGCCGGCGAGTTCGTGCAGGTGGGCGCGGACGGCGTCCAGGCGGTGGGTGGTCTTGTCCTCGTCGTTCCAGGTCTCGAGCAATGCCAGGCCGGCCCGTGGTCCGTGGACGTTCGCAAGGGCGACCGCGCGGCTGAGGGTGACCATCGGCCCCGGTGCGACGTGCTCCAGGGTGGTGTAGAGCGCCAGGATCTGTGGCCAGTCGGTGTCGGCGGCCGTCGGTGCTTCGTCGTGTACGGCGGCGACCGCGGCCTGGATCTGGTACTGGCCGACCGGGAACCGCCCGAGGGTCTCGGTCAGCAACGTGATGCCCTCCTGGATCGCAACCTGATCCCAGAGTGAGCGGTCCTGGTCCTCCAAAGGGATCAGCGAGCCGTGGGAGTCGGTCCGGGCCGGGCGGCGCGCGTCGGTGAGCAGCATCAGGGCGAGCAGGCCGGCCACCTCGCCGTCGCCGGGCATCAACCGACGGAGAAGTCTGGTGATGCGGATCGCCTCGGTGGACAGATCGACCCGGTGCAGGGTGGGCCCGGAGCTCGCGGTGTATCCCTCGTTGAAGATCAGGTAGAGAACGCTGAGCAGTGCTCCCAGGCCGGCGGCGAGATCCTTCGGGCGCTCGAAGGTGTGGCCGATATTCTGCTTGGCCCGGCTGATGCGCTTGGCCATGGTCGCCTCGGAGACGAAGAAGGCGCCGGCGATCCCCTTCGTGGTGAGACCGCCGACCGCCCGCAGCGTCAGCGCGATCTGTGCGGCGGGCGCGAGGGTCGGCTGACAGCAGAGGAACAGCAGGGTGAGCGTGTCGTCGGCATCCGCCGGTTGCTCGTCCGCACCCGGGATCGGGAGGGCGCGGGGCTGTGAGTCGCCGGCCCGCGCTTCACGCTGCCGACGGGCGCTCTCACGGCGCCAGTGGTCGACGAGAGATCGGCGGGCGACGGTCAGGAGCCATCCGCGCGGGCGGCTCGGGACACCCTCGCCCGGCCATTGGGTCAGGGCGGCGAGCAACGCCTCCTGGGTGGCGTCCTCACAGCTGTCGAGGTCGCCGTACTGCCGGGCGAGCGTGGCGAGGACCTGCGGGGCGAGCTCGCGCAGCAGGTCCTCGACAGGTTGCTCCATGCTGGATCGTCACATCTCCGGGGGCTGGTCCATGATCTGCCGGACCTCCATCGGGAACTCGATGAAGTCGACCACGGTGGAGGCGATCTCCAGCGCCCGTTCCTCGGTCGCCTCGATGATCCAGTAGCCGGCCAGGGACTCCTTCACCTCGGCGAACGGGCCGTCCGTCGGGGCGGCCTTCGACGCGACGTACCGGACCGTCTTCGCGGCGGCGGGGTCCATCAGCTTCTGGCTGTCGACGAGCTCGCCGGACTCCCGGAGCTCCGCGTCGAGGCCCATCAGCAGCTTCTGCATGTCGCTGATCCACTCCGGCGACCGGTCCTGCAGGGTCTCGCCCATGCCGCCGAACATCATGATCATGTACTTCATCGGCCATCTCTCCTCGGGCTGCGTCCGGTCACGGTGTACCGGCTCGCCCAGTGATCGGAGCTGACAACCGATTCTGGACAGAACAGGACGAAATTCACCAGCGCTGTGTTCAGCCGAGTTGCAGCCCGGCACGACGCGCAGGCGGATCCGTCTCCGCTGTAACGCCTGGGGGACGCTGGCGGCACTGAGTCTTCACAGACATCCTGTGCCACGAAGGAGAACCGAGATGCCCGAGACCCGGTACGAGGACCTGCGGGCGTTGTTCCTCAACTGGACGCTGAAGCGGTCGCCAGAGCCCAGCACCACCGAGGGCCTGGCCGAGGTGAGCCGCCGGAACCTGGAGTAGCAGGGCGTCCTCGGCGGACTGCTCGAGAATCCTGCGGCTCTCGCGCGGGTACCGCTCGTCCTGCTGGCGCTGGCAGGTTGTTCGCCGACTGGCGGGCTTGTATAAGGCGCCAGCGGCCGAACAGCCCGCCATCGGACCCCGATCACCGGCCCAGACCAGCTGGCGTGCAGTCATGGGGACCGGGGACACCTAGTGGGGGGCCTGGGACACCTTTCGGGGAGCCCGGGAGCCCGGGGGGCCGGTGGCCGGTGCGGTTGTGGGGACCGCGGACACCTTGTGGGGGCTGGAGACAGGTTGCTTCGTGTCCGAGGACCCCCCTTGGTGTCCGCGGTCCCGCCTTGGTGTCCGAGGTGCCGCCTTGGTGTCCGAGGTCCCGCCTTCGTGTCCGAGGACCCCACTTGGTGTCCGAGGACCCGCCTTCGTGTCTGAGGTGCCACTTTGTGCACCGGGTGAGCAGCCGGAGCGCGGGGGTCTGCTCAGGTGGTGCACAAGGTGCCGATTTCGCGGGAGTTACCGCCGCCCCCCGTCCGGGTGGGGGAGGGACCTGAGCAACTGGTGCACAAAGTGCCGTTGCGGGAGTTTCTGCCACCCCGGGGTCCGGCTGAGTGTCTGGGGGACGGCACTGTGTGCACCGGTTGAGTGGCATGGGCGCCGGGATCTGCTCAAGTGGTGCACAAGGTGCCGGTTTCGGGAGTCTCCCCCGCCCCCGCCCCCGCCGTCGCACTGGCACTGCTCGACCAGGACTCCTCGGGTGCCGAGGGGGCCTGGTCAGTCCTCTTCGTCGGGGCGGGGCGGGAGAGTGGGGTAGTCGATCATCGGGTAGAGACCGACGGTGAAGCCGTAGGTCGTGTCGCCGGAGCGGGGGAGCTTGTCGAACTCGTGGATCACCTGGTCGACGCGTTTCCAGAACTCGGCCGCGCGTTCCTCGGGGATCCGGGCGTGCCGGATGAAGGAGCGCAGCTGACCCAGGTCATAGGCGGTCGCGGACTCCTTCGCGGCGACCTCGAAGTCGTTGAAGTCCTTCGGGAGCTCCTTGCCGTCCGAGCGCCGCCGGCCCAGGCCGATGTAGAACATTCGCGCGGCGCGCCCGTAGTACCGCTCCTCGATCGCCCTGACCCGCCTGGTCCGTACTACGCGCAGCAGGCCGGCGTCGGCGAGCACGTTGACGTGGTGCGCGACGGTGCTCTTGGGCCGCTTGACCGCGGCGGCCAGTTCGGTCACGGTCGCGGCGCGCTCGTGCAGGAGGCCGAGGATCGTCGTCCGGAGCGGGTCGCTGATTGCCCGCACCTGCTCGGCCGTGGTGAGTTCGACGGTGTCCTTGAGGTCGTAGTCCGGGACCGGGGGATTGATCGCCATGATCGGATTAGACTAGCATCACGGTTTGTTCGAGATATTTGGATCATTCGCGCCGAAAGAGAGCAGACCATGGCCGAGATAGTGCTGTACCACCACGCGCAGGGACTGACCGAGGGGGTGCGGGCCTTCGCCGACGAACTGCGCCAGGCGGGTCACACCGTGCACCTGCCGGACATGTACGAGGGGAAGACCTTCGGCACCCTTGACGAGGGACTGGACTACGCGCGGCAGACCGGCTTCGGCACGGTCAGCCAGCGCGGGATCGCCGCAGCCGAGGGGCTCGGCGACGCGCTGGTCTACGCGGGCTTCTCACTCGGCGGCATGCCGGCTCAGGAGCTGGCCCAGACCCGTCCGGGAGCCAAGGGAGCGCTGCTGTTCCACTCGTGCGTCCCGGTTTCGGAGTTCGGCGAGGCCTGGCCCGAGGGTGTTCCCGTCCAGGTGCACGGGATGGACGCCGACCCGTTCTTCACCGAGGAGGACGGCGACCTGGCCTCGGCCCGCGCTCTCGTCGCCTCCACCGACCAGGCAGAACTGTTCCTCTACCCCGGTAAGGAGCACCTTTTCACCGACTCGTCCCTGCCGGCCTTCGACAGGGACGCGACCGCCCTCCTGATGACCCGGGTGCTCAGCTTCCTCGAACCGATCCGCTGAGCTCCCCGGCTACTGCAGGAAGGTCGCGAGGACCTCGGCGGACTTGCGCCCGTCGTGCAGTTCCTTGACGTACTGCGGTCCGGCGGCGGCTGCTGCCCGGGCGGGTCCTCGCTGGGATACGAGTTGCTCGATGACGTCGCCCAGGGTGTCCGGGGTTGCCTCGACGATGGGGAGCTCCAGCGGGAGCAGGTCCCGGACATGCTTGGCGACGTGGCCGACGGTGACTCGTCCGGCGGCCATCGCCTCTACCGCGAAGGCGCTGTAGGCACCGAGCAGCAGTTGATCGACGACGATGTCCGCGTCCCGGACCAGCTTGGTCAGCTCGGCATGGGAGACACCTTCGACCCGCTGGTACTCGATCAGGCCCTTCGAGTGCAGTTCTGTGAGGACGGCGTCGATGTCGGCCGTGCCCTTGAGATCTGTCCTGGACAGTGCGTGCAGGACCACCGGCTTGTCGCGTTCGAGGACCGGCTGCGCCGGAGCGTCGTCATCCAGGTCCACGACCGCGGGCAGCCAGACGCTGCCTTCGACGAACTCGAGGAGGTCGGGGGTGGCGACGAAGCGCGGTCCTGCGTAGTCCTTCAGGTGCGCCTGCATCAGCTCGACGGCGACCTGCAGCTGAGTCGTCGCCTTGTCCTCGCGGTCGGTGAACGGCGAGTGCGGGTAGATCTCGGCGTGCCGGCGCGGGTCCCGCACCTCCGGCCCGTGGAAGATCACGCCGTGCTTGATACCCGCGGTGTCGAGCACGGGCAGGTCGTTGCCGAACCAGGCGTCGGACGACTGACCGAGGATCGGCCTGCCGCTCTCGAACAGCACGTGAGAAACGTTGTGCAGCAGGTAGTCCGCGGTCTCCGCCCGCCAGGCGGCGCTCGACTTGTACCGCTCCCGCCTGACGGTCCAGTCGGCCGGGAAGTCCTGCAGGCCGGCCTCGATCCGCATCGACACCGCCGACCTGCCCGGGTTGTTGCGCTGGATCGCCTTGGCCCACTGGCCGGCCTGGCCCGCGATGTTGGCGGGGCCGATGAAGACCTGCCGTGGGGCCGGCTGAGCGGCATCCACCGGCAGTTCCCTGCCGACGAGGTCGGCGTACAGGTTCCGCAGCTGGTCGGCCTGGCCTTCCCAGGAGACCTCGCGGCGGAGCTCGGTGTCGCCGGCCCGCTCCCGGTACGGCGCCGGGTCCGCCAGGATGCGGGAGACCTTGGCGGCCAGGTCGGTCGGGTTCTCGACCTCGAAGACCTCGCCGATCTTCGTCTCGTTCACGAACTCGGTCAGGCTCGGCATGTTGCTGGTGACCACGGGCAGCCCGGCGAAGATGTACTCGAACACCTTGTTCGGCAAGGCCATCTCGTGGCTGGGGAACCGCAGGATCGGGATCAGCCCGATGTCGGCGGTGCGCAGGAACGAGGTGACCTCGTCCGGCCCGACCGGCTCGACGTAGTGCACCCGGTCCTCGACGCCCAGCGATTCCGCCAGGGTCCGCAACTCGTCGACGGGCCTCATCTTCGTGGTCGGCACACAGACCACGGCGAGGTGGACACCGGGGAGCTGGGGGAGCGCCTGGACCGCGGTCTCGACGCCGCGGGCGCGGGTGACGCCACCGCTGTAGACCAGCAGGGGGACGTCGTCAGCCAGCCCGACCTGGCTGCGCAGGTCGTCGACGTCGGCCGTGCCCTCGAACTGGCTGGGCGTGTTGATGATGACGGTCGGCTCACGGTCGAGCCGGTGCTCGGTCTGCAACCTGCGCGCGATCGCCGGGCTGACCGTGATCACCCGGTCGGCGCTGCGGATGTACTCGCGCTCGTGCTGGGCCCAGGCGGCGATGAAGCGCGGTGTCCGCGGGTGGTACCTGGAAAGGCCCGGAACGTATTCGTGCGCGTCGTAGACGACCTTCAGCTTGCGGCCCCGCAGCGATGCGCGACCGGCGGCGCGGGTGGCGACGCCGATCAGGTGCATGTCGTGGGCGTGCAGCACATCTGGCGCCAGCTCGTCGAGCACCGGACCGAAGATCTTCTCGTAGTCGTAGGCCTCGGGCACGACCTTGCGCCAGTTCACCGGCCGCTCGGTCTTGGCCTGGACGTCGTCCCAGGTCTTCCAGCCGGACGCGAACAGCTTGTTCTGCCGGCGGGTCAGGCCCTTGCGAACCGTGATGCTCTGCTGGCCGAGCCGCAGCCTCCGCTGCCGCAGCCCGCGGCCCACCACTCCGAGCTTGTAGCCCAGCGCACCGGCCGATCCCGCCCTGCGGTCCGCGGCGGCTCGCCCGGACTCGGCCTTGAGATCGGCCAGCTGGGCGTCGATCCGGATCTGCTGCACGACCGAGTCGGAGGTCAGGCGGTACCCCACCAGCGGAAGCCGGCGGGCCCGCCGCTGCTTCCGCCGCCGGATCCGGTCGTCCCGCAGCGGGAAGGCGCCCTGCAACCGCATCATCACGACCCGGTGGTCGAGGGAGTCCAGGTTGGCTGCGCTGCCGGCCGGAGCGACGCCGAGCAGCGTGACCCGCACATCGGTCTGCGCCAGCGCCACTGCTTCCTTGATCACCCGCGCGTCGTTGCTGATGTCGTTGGCGACCATCATCACCACATGCGGCTTGGCCGGCGTCGACTTCTCGGACACCCGGTTCCCCTCGATCGTCTTACACGGTTGCCCCGGGTCGGTTCCCGGGTCCAGACCGGAAGATGGTAGCCGAGAGTTCTCGCCTGGTCGCGGTCGTGACCTACCTGGCTGCCGCCAGTGCCAGGACGATCAGTTCGTTGCGGGCATTCTGCCCGGCCGGGACCGTGGTGTGGACGCCTGACCGCAGGTACACCGTGAGGCGGGTGGGCTTGGCGGCGAGGTACTCGGCCCAGCGCACGAGGCGCAGGTTCGGGTGGCGTCGCTGCGCCTCGCACAGTTGCAGGTTGATCCAGGCGCCGTTGCGCTGGTCGGCGACCTGGACAGCCGCCGGCTGGGTGGTCCGGGCGATCTGCACGTTGACCCAGACCACGGTGCGGGTGCGGCCCACGATGGCCATCGTCCGGTCGACCTGGCCGGCGAAGACCGGAGGATTGAAGATGTCGTTGGTCCCGGTCGCCATCAGGATGCGGCGGGGGAGTCCATAGTTCTGGGCCCACTGCGCCAGCACGTCGACGGCGGGGGTCGTCGGGCGGCCGGACCAGTTGTGCACGGCCAGCGGATCACCCGTCCGTCCGGCCAGCCGGGTCGCCAGGGACCTGCCGTCCTGGACCGCGATGCTGTCGCCGAACATGAAAACCCCGTTGCGGGCCAGGACGCTCCTGATGATCGCCTCGCTCGAGATCGCCCGGCTGAACCCGCGCCAGTCGACGATGTCACCGGATCCGTAGCCCCCGGCGGCGGTAGCCGTCTCGGTGACCGCGACAGTCGAAGCAGCCACGACGGTGCCGGCCAGTAAGACCTGTCGCCGACTGGGTCTCATGGATCTCGAACACGTCCCCATGTTACGGACTGTGACGCTGATCCGGCGCTGACGCAAGATCAGGGGCCGGACCGTGACACTCGGAAGTACTACTCCCGGTGACGGATTTGTCTCGGTTGGCGAGACCCCCGGCTCGACCTCTGGATGGGGTTGTGCATAGACTCGCTGGCATCATGCGGCACCAGCTTCTTCTCCTTCGCTGCCGCGGCGAGGCCTGACGTAGGCCGGTTCCCTCGCCGCGGAGTTTCGTCGTACGCCGGTCGCATCCCGACCCCGTAGTACACGCTTCCCGCGAGGAGAACCCGCATCATGGCACCGAAGAATCAGCCCAAGCCCGTTCAGCAGACCTCTGGCATGCCGGTCCAGCGCTACAGCGCGTTCCCGCCGATCCAGCTGCCGGACCGGGCCTGGCCCACGAAGTCCGTCGACCGGACGCCGCGCTGGCTGTCCACCGATCTCCGCGACGGCAACCAGGCCCTGGTCGAGCCGATGTCGCCGGCCCGCAAGCGCCGGATGTTCGACCTGCTGGTCCGGATGGGGTACAAGGAGATCGAGGTCGGCTTCCCGAGCGCCAGCCAGTACGACTTCGACTTCGTTCGCAGCCTGATCGAGGGGGACGCGATCCCCGAAGACGTCACCATCTCGGTGCTGACCCAGGCCCGCGAGGAGCTGATCGAGCGGACCGTGCAGTCGCTGCAGGGCTCGCCGAAGGCGACGATCCACCTCTACAACGCGACCGCGCCGCTGTTCCGGCGGGTCGTCTTCAACGTGGACAAGGCCGAGTGCCGCAACATCGCCGTCCGCGGCACCGAGACGGTGATGAAGTACGCCGACGAGATGCTGGGCGACTGCGAGTTCGGCTACCAGTACAGCCCGGAGATCTTCACCGGCACCGAGCTGGAGTTCGCGCTCGAGGTGTGCGAGGCGGTCAGTGACGTCTGGCAGCCCGCCGAGGGCCGCGAGATCATCCTCAACCTGCCCGCCACCGTCGAGATGTCGACCCCGAACGTGTACGCCGACCAGATCGAGTGGTTCGGCCGCAACCTGACCCGGCGCGAGCACAGCACGATCAGCCTGCACCCGCACAACGACCGCGGTACTGCGGTGGCCGCGACCGAGCTGGCCCTGATGGCCGGGGCGGACCGGGTCGAGGGGTGCTTGTTCGGTCACGGCGAGCGGACCGGCAACGTCGACCTGGTCACGCTGGGGATGAACCTGTTCAGCCAGGGCATCGACCCGCAGATCGACTTCTCCGACATCGACGAGATCCGCCGTACCGTCGAGTACTGCACCCAGATGCGCGTCCCCGAGCGCCAGCCGTACGCGGGCGACCTGGTCTACACCGCCTTCTCCGGCTCCCACCAGGACGCGATCAAGAAGGGCCTGGAGGCGCTCGACAAGCAGGCCGCGGCCGAGGGCAAGCCGGTCGGCGAGATCGCCTGGGAGGCGCCGTACCTGCCGATCGACCCGAAGGACGTCGGCCGCTCGTACGAGGCCGTCATCCGGGTCAACTCGCAGTCCGGCAAGGGTGGCGTCGCCTACATCATGAAGTCGGAGCACCGGCTCGACCTGCCGCGCCGGCTGCAGATCGAGTTCAGCCGGGTGATCCAGCAGCACACCGACTCCGAGGGCGGCGAGGTCGGCCCCCAGCAGATGTGGGACATCTTCGCGGCCGAGTACCTGGCGCCGGGCAAGCTGTCGCTGCTCACGGTCAACTCGACGTCCGGCGAGGGCCAGGGCGACCAGCTCCGCGTGCAGGTGTACTCCGGCGGCGTACCGCACGAGCTGACCGGCGAGGGCAACGGCCCGGTGTCGGCCTTCGTCGACGCGATCCAGCCGCTGAAGTACGACGTACGGGTGCTGGACTACCACGAGCACGCGCTCTCGGCCGGAGGTGACGCGCTCGCCGCGGCGTACGTCGAGTGCGAGGTCGGCGACGAGGTCTTCTGGGGTGTCGGCCGGGACGCCAACATCCTCACCGCGTCGCTGAAGGCGGTCGTCTCCGCCATCAACCGCGCCACCCGCTGACTCCGATGACTCCACGGCCACCCGCCATATTCAGTGGCGGGTGGCCCTGTCGTTTGGTTGGGTCGGGCGGGTGATCACCGTGCGCGAGATCGACCCGTCCGACGAGACCCTCTTCGACAGCTGGTACGACGTCTACCGGGCGGGCGCGGTCGCCGACCGGCCGGCCGCGATCTTGAGCAGCCACGACGCCCTCGCGTACTCGTTGCGCACTCCCAACCCGCTGAAGCAGCGGCTGCCGGTGGCCGCCTTCGCAGGGGACCGAGTCGTCGGCGCGATGCTCTTCGAGACCTGGACCGAGAGCAACCTGGACTCGATCGAGGTGGAGATCTGTGTCCCACCGGCCGAACGTCGTCGCGGGATCGGTACGGCGCTGTGGGGCTGGGCGAGGTCCCGCGCCGCGGTCGTGGAGCGCACGATCTTCCAGTGCGAGCTGGGGGTGCCGGAGGGGTTCACCACCCAGACCTGGCCCGGGAGCATCTTCGCGGCCAAGCTCGGCTTCACCGTCGAGCACATCGAGGATCACCTCGTCGTGCCGCTTCCCTACGAGGGTTCCGTGCAGGTGGAGGCACTTGACGGATACGAGCTGACGTCGTGGGCGGGGCCGTGTCCGGAGGAGCACCTGCAGGCGTTCGCCGACCTGCGGACCGCGATGGACCGCGACATACCGACGGGTGGCATGACCAAGGACCCGGCGCCTTGGGACGTCGAGAAGCTTCGCGCGCAGGAGGAGCGGGTCGACAAGACCTGGCTGTCCCTGCTGACGCTGGCGCGGACGTCCGATGGCCGACCGGCCGGTTACACGGTCATCTACCTGCCGCGGACCGACCCGGACACCGCGCAGCAACTCGACACCCTCGTACTGCGTGAGCACCGCGGCCACAACCTCGGCGCCCACCTCAAGCTCAGGAACCTCGAGCAGTTGGCCAAGCACCGGACCACCCAGAAGCTGTTGCACACATGGACCGCCGAGACGAACACGGCGATGCAGAAGGTGAATACCCGCTTCGGTTTCCGGCCGGTGGAGAAGCTGGTCGAGTGTGAGCTGAAGGTCCCGGTACCACGCCTGCGTCCGGCCGCGCGGGGCGTAGTGCTGGATCAGGACGACCGGATTCTGTTGCTGCGGTTCGAGTTCGACGACCGCCCGACGGTGTGGGCCGCACCGGGTGGTGGCGTCGAGCCGGGGGAGTCGGCCCATGACGCTCTGGTCCGCGAGCTTCGCGAGGAGGTCGGCATCGAGGCGCCGGACGATCCGCCGCATCTGTGGCACCAGGTGGTGGTTGCCGACGGCCACGCCAACGGCTACGACGGCGTGATCAACGACTACTTCCTCGTTCGTATCGACTCCTTCACCCCGTCGGGCGACCTCACCGCCGACGAGCTCCGCGCCGAGAACGTCCACGGCCACCAGTGGTGGAGCGTGTCCGACCTCAAGTCCTACTCCGGCCCCGCCGTCTTCTCGCCCCGCTCTCTCGGCGTTCTCCTCGAGACCCTCCTGGCCGAAGGCCCACCCGAGCACCCCCTCCAACTCGAGCTCTGAAGCGGTGTTTGAGGGTGTGAGAAACCGTGTGGGAAGTCTGTGAGAGAAGACGTTCGGGGGTGGATCGCGGCCTAGCGTCGGTGATGTGAGTTGCCGATTGCCAGGAGAGTCGATGAGCGTTCCGTTATTCGTGCCCACCCGGGTTGCCGGCGCCGCTGATGTGGCGGCGCTGCAGTTCGGGCGACGTCCCGATGGGGTCCGGGTGGGCATCGCGTTCAGCAGTATGGAGTTGTTGCGGGCGGCAACAGGCCCGCGGCAGGAGTGGATCCGGATGCACGAGTCCGTACTGCGGGAGCTGCTGGCCCCGTCCGGGATCAGCATCATCCAGCTCGACCCGGTCCTCGTCGGCCCGGACGTCGGTACACCGGCA
The DNA here is from genome assembly GCF_004345365.1 of Kribbella sp. VKM Ac-2568. Classification (GTDB taxonomy): domain Bacteria; phylum Actinomycetota; class Actinomycetes; order Propionibacteriales; family Kribbellaceae; genus Kribbella; species Kribbella orskensis. The sequence continues at coordinate 70,780 of NZ_SLVF01000009.1, read as the reverse complement.
CCGGCTCCGGCGGTGCGGGATTCGGTGTTGGCAGGTCACGGTGGCCGTTGAGCCTTATGACCCGCATCCCCACAGGGCGCGGCGGCAGCGCTTCGACCCGGAGTTCGTCGCGATCGTCCGGATCATCGTCGTGATGGCCGCGCTCTCGGTCCTGCTCTACATGCTGGACTAGAGCCGGCGTTCCCAGCTGAGGCGGCCTTCATCCATGGTCGCGTGGCCGTCGGCGCCGGCGGCCACGCTCGGGTCATGGGTGGCGATGATGACGGCGGTACCCCGGTCCGCCTCGGCACGGAGTAGTTCGAGAACGCGCTCTCTGTTCGAGCTGTCGAGCTCGCTGGTCGACTCGTCGGCGAGGATCACCTTGCCGCGCTGAGCCAGTCCGCGCGCCACCGCGACCCGCTGCTGCTCGCCGCCGGAGAGCTCCTCGACCAGGTGGTCGCCGCTCTCCTCGAGCCCGACCGCCGTGAGTGCTCTCTCGATGATCCGGTCGACGGACTCCAGCGCCTCCTCGCGCTCGACCTCGTCGGCGGACAACTTGCGGTCGGCAAGCAACGGCAGCGACAGGTTCTCCCGCGCGGTGAGCACCCGCGCCAGACCGTTGCCCTGCGGGATCAGCACCACCCCGTGAGCGGCGGCGGCGGGACGCCCGGTGATCGTCAGCCCGTCCACCTGTACCTCGCCCGACTTCACCGGCACCGCCCCGGCGATTGCCCACAGCAACGAGCTCTTGCCCGCGCCGGACGGCCCGCTGACCGCGAGGACGTACCCCGGCGGCACCTGCAGGGACACCTCCGCCACGGCGACCAGTTCGTCGTACGCAACGGTCAGGTTCGTCACCGAGATCATGCTTGGCCTTCCTGCTCGACCGGGGTGAGGCGGACATCGCCGTTGTCGGCAGTGGTGACCCGGACCAGCGTGCCGGGCGGCAGCAGTTCGGCGACGTGCGGTGGCAGCGGCAACGACCCGTCCGTGGCGACCACAGCGAACTCCTCGCCCGCACGGCCTTCGGACGCTATCCGGCCGTCGCGGATCGTGATGGTCCGGGGGAGGACCTCCGCGACCTCGGGGTCGTGGGTGATCAGCAGCACTGTCGTCCCGGTGGTCGCGTTGATGGTCGAGATCGCGGCCAGCACCTCGTCCCGGGCGTGGTGGTCGAGCTGGGAAGTCGGCTCGTCGGCGAGCAACAACCCGGGGAAGGTCGCGATCCCCACGGCGACCGCGCAGAGCTGGATCTGCCCGGGCGTGAGCGAGCCCAGCGGAGTACGGGCTTGGTTGCTCAGGCCAACGAGTTCGAGAACCTCGGCCGGCGACGGCAGGGTCCGGTCGCGGGGAGCGGCGCCCTGGGCGTAGCGGACGTTGTCCTCGGGCGTCAGGTATGGGACGAGGTTGCGTGCGGCTCCTTGCAGCACGATGCCGACATCGCCGGCCCGCATCCGGTCGAGCTCTGCCTCGGTCATCGTGGCGACGTTGTGTTCGCCGATCTGCAACCGCCCGGCGCTCGGCGTCAGCAACCCGCCGCACAACTGCAGCAGCGTGGACTTCCCGGCGCCTGACGGTCCCAGCAGCCCGACCAGCTCGCCGGGCCGTACGGAGATCCCGATGCCGGACAGAGCCGCGACGTCATGCCCCTGGCTGCGGTAGATGTGCACCAGGCCGCTGGTGCTGATCGCCAGCCCGCTCATGACAGCTCCTCCCGGATCCGGGTGTACTGCGCTCGCCGGTTGACGCCGGTGCCCAGCAGCAGCGTCGTCGTGGTGAGCACCAGGGTGCCGATCAACCACAGCACGAGAGCGACAGTCCAGTTCGTACTCAGTTCGAGCGGAATCGGTGAAGCCTGCAACGTCTCTGCGAACAGCGGGATCAACGGCAGCGCGATCTGCGCGCCGACGATGCCGCAGGCCGTGCCGAGCAACGTCGCCAGCGCGACAGGCCCGGTCTGCTCCCACCGAGCAGCCCGTCCGGTAGTGCCCACCGGTACGCCGGTCAGCCGCAGGCTCGCGTAGTCCTGGGCGCGCGACCGCCACGAGGTCACCACCATCAGCAGGAGCACGATGATCGCCAGGGACCAGCCGGCGACACCGACGACCGGGGTCAGCTGCAGGGCGAGCGAGCTCGCGGAGCGCCCGTAGCTGTCCGTCCGGTCCGACTGCTTGTCGACCAGGCTCGCGGTGACTCCCGCGTCGGCGAGCCCCTTGGTGATCTTGTCGAGGTTCGCGAGGCCATCGGCGTTCAGCCAGAGCTGGAAGTCCGTGCTGCCCGAGTCCAGCGAACCACCCAGCCGGCGTACCGTCTCCAGGTCGACGACGGCGGTCTTCTCGGAGTACCGGTTGGCCGGGCCGCGCAGGCGGTCGATCTTCTGGATCAGCATCGCGCCGCCGTCGACGCCCGGCGTGGAGGTCGACTCGTCGACGGAGTACTCCGGGGTGACGAGCGCGGGCATCGTCGGCGGCACGGTGCCGTACTGAACGAACTGCTCGGCAGACAGGCTGGTCACGTCGAGCGTGAGTCCACCGGCCGGTCCGTCCTTCGTCGCCAAGGAGCCGAGGTCGCCGCCGAGCTGCGGGATCGGCTTCCAGTCGGCAGCTTTGCCCAGCGCGAGCGACGGTTGCCGCGGCGTACCGAGCTTGCTGATCGCGATCTCGCCGCGGACGCCGGACGAGTCGTTCACGTCGCGGCCGATCCCGAGACGGAGCAGCCGGCAGCCGCCCAGGCAGTCGATCGAGGTGCTCAGGATGAACGTCTTGCCGGTGACCAGCGGCATCGGGTCGAACCGGACCAGGTACCGCGCGCCGTTGCGGAGGCTGACCACGTTCGCCTCGATGATCACGGACTTCGCGGGCGGTTGCGGGGGAGGAGCCTCGCCGCTGGCACTCCGCGGCAGCACCGGCGTCATCTTGCCGGGGGTCGCCGTGACCTGCAGGCGGTCGCTCCGCAGGTCGATCGGGCCGAGGCCGGTGGGCGCCTTCAGCTGCTGGAATCCCTCCGCATCGGTGAGCTGGTCACCGCGGAAGGCGATCCGCTGGAAGCTGTCGGGCTCGATCATCAGCGTGCGCAGCGCATCCGGTGACGGCGGCCGGCCGAACACCACCGGGGTGAACCAGTGCCGGTCCGGGTCGATCTTGTCGATCGCCCGGGTGAAGTCGCCCAGGTCGAGGAACTTCATCAGGAGGATGCCGTCGGCGCCGGTCTCGTACCCGGCTCGGACCTCCCGGTTGTGACCGGCGACCGACGATGCCTGCCCTGCGAAGGACACCAGCGCTGTCGCGACCGCGACGACCGCGACGATGCGAGTTACGGCTGGGCGGCGAGAGACCTGCAGGGCACCGAGTGCTAGGCCGACTCGTCCGTTGCCCAGCGCCTGTCGGCTGACCAGGCCGGCGGCCGGCAGCAGGAGATGGGCAAAGGTGAGGCCGACCGCCAGCGCGAGCAGAGTCGGCGTGAGCACGGGCAGCGGACCCCGGCCGCCGCCGGTCAGCGCGGCGACGAGTCCGGCCGAGGCCAGCACGATGATCGACAGGTCGATCATGCCGATGGCCCGCCCGCGACGGCGTGGCGCGACGCGGCGCAACAGGGTGGATATCGGCTGCCGGACGACGGCGCGGACCGACCAGGCGACCACCGCGAGCCCGACCACCGCCGCCACCGCAAGTGCGGCCGGCACTGTCCAGGGGAACTCGAGCGGTGCGCCGTCGTTCAGCCAGGTGGCACGAACGATCATCAGCAGGCCGAAGCCCGTCACGATCCCGGCGAGCGTGCCGATCAGCACCGCCGCGCCGAGCTCGATGAAGAGCGACCTGCCCGTACGCCGTGCGCTCGATCCGCGCAGGCGGGCAACGGCGACCTCGGGGCGTCGCTGGTCGACCACGGCGCCCAGTGCGAGGGCGAGGACGACCACCCCGAACAGGGCGACCTGCACCATCACCAGCGGGATGATCGTGGTCGCCTGCTTGCGCTCGGCCTGGATCGTGTCGATCAGGCCGTCCAGCCCGGTGCTGTTCTGGGCCTCCAGCTCCTGTTCGGCCGCGTTGCCGTCGACCTGGTTGGTGACCGCCTTGATGCGCTCCAGGTGGTCCGCGGTGGCGACACCCGGAATCGGCCGGGTGTCCATGGTGGAGCGGTAGCCCCAGACCCCGGTGTTGAAGGTCTCCCGCACGGTGAGCAGGTAGTCGGAGGTCGCCGGGGTCTTGGCCGTGGCCGGACCCGAACGTCCGATCGGCCCCCGCCCGAACCAGTACGGTGCGTTCTGGTCCACCGGCCGGTAGAGGCCGACCACCTTCAGCGATCCGCCGCCCGCGTAGTTGTCCGAGGTCGCGTCGAGCACCGCGCCCGGTTTGGCGTCGTACGACTTCTCGTCGACGATCGAGGCGACGACCTCGCCGGCGGCCTGGGGACAGCGGCCCTGGACGATCACGAGCTGGGCGCAGTAGCCGTCCCGCCAGATCACCTTGGTGCTGATCTCACGGTCCCGCCCGCGGAGTCCCCAGAGGACGTCCACGCTCAGGCCGTAGGCGGGCGGGGTGAAGAGAGGCTTGAGGTCGGCCGGGATGAGCTGAGTCAGGTCCTCGGGCTGCTTCGGGGTCGAGGCGCCGACACTGTTCGGCGGTTTGGCCTCCACCTGCCAGCTGGCCGAGAGGTACTGGTTGCTGAGCGTCTCGGTGGTCACCGTTTGTTCCACCGCCCGCGAGAACCACGGTGCGAAGGTCGCGCAGGTCCCGATCAGGAGGCTGACTCCCGCCAGCACCAGAGCTTGGGACCTCCGGTAGCTCAGCGCTCGCCGCAGGAACATGCGTGACAACCCCCAGCCGCCGTGACTTCTTGCCTCCGGCCGAAACCTACGGATCGTGAGGGTCGTCGGCAGGGAGTCGGCTGACAACGATGCCTAGTTGTTGCTTGCACCCGGCTTGTCTGTGGCGGGCTGGTATCGGATGGTCGCCGAGGGTGATCTCGTCTCCCTCCGACCGCGGCCCCTCCGATCGCGGCCGGTCCGGCGAAGGTAGGTTCGGAGTATGCGTGAATCCCACCTCGGAGAACTGACCGTTTCCGCCCTCGGGCTCGGCTGCATGGGCATGTCCCAGTCGTACGGCGTCCAGGGCGACGACGCCGAATCGATCGCCACGGTGCACGCCGCGATCGACGCCGGCTGCACCTTCATGGACACCGCCGACGTGTACGGCGACGGCGCCAACGAGGAACTCGTCGGGCGGGCACTGGCCGGCCGCCGGGACCAGGTGGTGCTGGCGACCAAGTTCGGCTTCCAGCGCTCCGCGGCCGGCGTCGCCGTACCGAACGTGGTGAACGGCAGCCCGGAGTACGCGCGGACCGCCATCGACGCGTCGCTGCGGCGGCTCGGCGTGGACCACGTCGACCTCTGGTACCTGCACCGGCGCGACCCGGAGGTGCCGATCGAGGAGACCGTCGGCGCGATGGCCGAGGCCGTCCAGGCGGGCAAGGTCCGGTACCTCGGCCTGTCGGAGGTGTCGGGTGACACCGTCCGCGCCGCGCACGCCGTGCACCCGATCTGCGCCGTACAGAGCGAGTGGTCGCTGTGGACGCGTGACCCGGAGACGGGAGTGCTGCCGACGCTGCGCGAGCTCGGCGTCGGGTTCGTCCCCTTCAGCCCGCTGGGCCGGGGTTTCCTGACCGGGCAGCTCAAGTCGCCCGACGACTTCGAGCCGGACGACATGCGGCGCGGGCTGCCGCGGTTCACCGGCGAGAACTTCCAGCGCAACCTCGACCTGGTCGCCAAGGTGCGGGAACTCGCCGAGAGCAAGGGTGTGCTGCCGAGCCAGCTCGCGCTCGCCTGGCTGCTTGCGCAGGGCAATGACATCGCGCCCATCCCGGGGACGAAGCGGCGCAAGTACCTCGCCGAGAACCTGGGCGCGGTGGACGTGACGCTGACCGCGGAGGATCTCGCCGCGCTGGACGAGGCGTTCCCGGCGGACGCGGTGGCGGGGGACCGGTACGCCCCGGGTGGGATGAAGCTGGTCGGCAGATGAGCTTCGAGACCGATCCCGAGCCTGCTCCGGGGTCTTGGCTGCCCGGGGATGTGCCCGGGCTGATCGGGGTCACAGGGGCGACGGGGCAGCTGGGCTCGCGGATCGCCCGCCTGCTGGCGGACTCCGGAGTACGGCAGCGGTTGCTCGTGCGGGATCCGGCGCGCGCTCCGTCGGTGCGGGACGCGGAGGTGGCCCAGGCGCCGTACGGGGAGAAGCACGCGCTGCTGGACGCGTTCGACGGGGTGCACACGCTGCTGATGGTGAGCGCGTCCGAGACCGCCGATCGAGTGTCCTTGCATAAGGCAACGATTGACGCCGCGGTGGCGGCCGGCGTACAGCGAATCGTGTACACGTCGTTCGTCGGTGCTTCGCCGGGTGCGACCTTCACCTTCGCGCGGGACCACTGGCACACCGAGGAGTATCTGCGGGCCGCCGGCATCGACTTCACCTTCCTGCGGGACAACATGTACCTGGACTTCATCCCCGGGTTCGCCGGTGAGGACGGGGTGATCCGCGGGCCTGCCGGGGACGGCCGGGTCGCCGCTGTCGCCCGGGACGACGTGGCCGCCGTCGCGGCTCGGGTGCTGACCTCGGACGCGCACTCGGGGATGACCTATGACCTGACCGGGCCGACCGCTTTCACCTTGGCGGAGGCTGCCGCGTGGATTTCGGAGGCCCAGGGGCGACCGGTGCGGTACGAGGCGGAGACGCTCGACGAGGCCTATCGGTCGCGCGAAGGGTTTGGCGCCCCGGCGTGGGAGGTGGCCGGCTGGGTCACGTCGTACGCCGCGATCGCGAGCGGGGAACTCAGCGTGGTGACGAGCGCCGTCGAGGACCTCACCGGCCAGCCGCCGATCGGGCTGCCCGAGTACCTGTCCACGACCTGAGAGACCGAGTATTCGTCCGCGACCTGAGAGAATGGGCCAGTGCCGCTCTACCGTGACGAGGCGATCGTGCTCCGCACCCAGAAACTGGGCGAAGCCGATCGCATCGCCACGCTCCTGACCCGCGGTCACGGCAAGATCCGCGCCGTCGCGAAGGGCGTCCGCCGTACGTCGTCCCGGTTCGGCGCCCGGCTCGAACCCTTCAGCTACGTCGACCTGCAACTCGCGACCGGCCGGACCCTCGACGTGGTCACCCAGGCCGAGTCGATCGCGGCGTACGGCGAGGGCATCGTCGGCGACTACGCCCGGTACACCACCGGCACCGTCCTGCTGGAGACGGCCGACCGCCTGGTCGTCGAGGAGAAGGAACCCGCCACCCAGCAACACCTCCTACTGGCCGGCGCCCTCCGCGTTCTCTCCAGCGGCGAACGCACCCCCGGCCTGGTACTCGACTCCTTCTTGCTTCGTTCCTTGGCGATCTCGGGCTACGCCCCGTCCTTCGCCGACTGCGCGAAATGCGGCGAACCAGGGCCCCACCGAGCCTTCAACCCTGCGGCCGGCGGCATGGTCTGCACCACCTGCCGCCCCCCAGCCTCCGCCATGCCGGCCCCCACCACCGTCACCCTCCTAGCCGCCCTCCTCTCCGGCGACTGGCCCACCGCCGAATCCACCGACCCCCGAACCCGCCGAGAAGCGTCCGGCCTAGTCTCAGCCTTCGTAACCTGGCACCTAGACCGCCAACTCCGCTCCCTCCCTTACCTAGACCTAACCCCCGACGCGGTCCCGTCCGCCGAAGCCCTGCCCCCGCCCGCCTGACCCCCCACCGGCCTGCCCCCCCGCCTGACTCCCGCCAGCCTGACTCCCGCCGGCCGACCCCGTCCGGCCTGGCCACCTGCTGCCGCTCCTCCCGCTGGCCGTACGTACGGCGCCGGGCCCGGGCCTCTTCCCGGAGGGCGAGCGGCCTCCAAACCGGCACCTTGTGCACCCCCTGAGCAGATCCCGCCGCCCCGGACGCTCAACTGGCGCACAAGGTGCGACCTTGGACACCCAATCGGGACCTCGGACACGAAATGCCCTGATCCAACTCGCCAGAAGGTGTCCCCGGTCCCCACCACCGTGCAACCTCGCCTCCCGGGCGGCGATCCGGCCTCCCGATGTCGGGTTGTTCGGCCGCTGGCGCCTAATAGGCCGCCAGCCGTCGAACAGCCAGCCAGCCGTCGACCAACCAGCCAGCGCCAGCCCCGGAATCGGCGCAACCCACCAGCATTGGGCGAAACTCATTGGGACCGCCGGCGTACCGACGGAAGTAGTCGCCACCCAGGGCACGCCGACGGCCGGCTCACGCCCGCGACCTCTGCGACCAGCCCCAGTACTGCCTGTCGCTAGGTACACCCCACGGCACCTCACCAACGAGCGAGCGGGAGAAGGTGGTGACATGCCAGCCGATCAACATCCAACCGGCGGGCTCGGCCGACTGGCCTGATCCCCATCTGGGTCGACAAGCACGGGCACAGCCTCGCCGATCCGAAGCTGCATGCCGGCCTGCTGAGTCATCGAGATTTGCCCGGTATCCCCAAGCGTGCTCTGCCAGGTGATGTCCCAGTCAGCCGTCGCGGTGACCTTGTATTTGCAGTCGGCCAGCTCACGCGAAGTCTTCCGATATCGATGCCCACAATCCGGCGAATCCTTGACTCCCGTCGCCTTGCCGTACGCCGTACCGGGCCCCTCGCAACGGATCGTCTTACCGTCCCCCATATTCCAGTTGATAGCCCTAACCTGCGCCCTGGCAGTAACGGTCAACCCCGGCACACTGGCTTCCCGAACAATCGGCCCCCAAGTGTTCTCCGACTTCACCACCCACAACCAAACAGGCATATTCACCAACCCGACCTGCCCCACCCCCGGCGCACTCCTAACCGGCGGCGGCGCCAACTGCATCTCCGCAATGGCCCGATAAGCCAACGTCACCGGATCAGCCACAACCGTGTCCGGCGCCCCCGGCAACCAAACCCACCGGGTCACCAAGTGCCGCCCCTCGTCGTACCCCTGCTCGAGCACGCAGGCCCATACGGCCCCATCGGTATGCCCTTGCCACGCAGGATCAGAAAGGGGCGGCTGCGGACTGAGCGACTGCAGATAACACTGCTGGCTGTTTGACCAGTTGCCGTGACTCGAGGTGCAGGCCTGAGCAGCGCCGTGGTGCTGACAGACCTGTTTCGCCTTTTCGGCAGCCGGCTTGCCCGTGTTCGCGTCTTCCTCATCGCCCTGGATCATTGAGCGCAGATACCAGGTGCAGATGTGATTCGACCTGCAAATCAGTACATAGTCGCCTTCGGGCTTGGGCGGGATCGCGACCGGATAAATGGCGCTCGCGGGGAGTTGGGCTGCCGAGAACAGTTCAGCTACCGCCAGGCCGAGTATCAGCAGCCGACTGACCTGTCTCAGCATGAGCCAGTGGCCTTCTCGTCGATGAGGAACCACATCTTCGTGGTCTTCCCGGTCGGCGGCGCGTAGACGAGCACGGACTCCGTCAGGTGCCGGTTACCGTCGCTCGGACCCATGGGTACTGGCTTCTTGGTCTTCTGAAACAGCGTTGAAGTCTTCGAAGCGTCAACGCACACCTTGAGAGTGACCCGAGGCTGCTGGCCCAACAGCGTCACCGACGTAACTCCGGCAAAGGTAACTTGGACCTTGCCGGCCTGATACCAGCCGTTCTTGCGCTGGAACTCGACATCGTCCACGACACCGATGAGCCAGTTTCCGCCGTTGCCTGCGTTCTCTAGATCCGCGCGCTTGGACTTCTCTGGTGCGCTCAGCGCAATGTCGATCGCCCCGCGCGCAGCGACGTACCGCGACTTGGCGGCGGTGATGGCTGCCTCTTCTTCGGCTGTGTACTTCGGGGTGGGCGACGCGGTTGGCGTGGCGGTGGTTGAGGTGGGGGTCGTGTCCGGGCGACCGGCTTCGGGGGAGTTGTTGCAGGCGGCTAGGGCGAGGGTGGCGCACAGGGCCGCGGCGGGGAGAAGCGGTCGGCGGATCATGCGGGAGGGGCTCCGTTCGATGGCTGTTGCAGACCGTACAAGGTTGCCATACGGAGGGTGTTCGTCCCGGAGGTTGTCCACAGGCTGCAGGTAGTTGCAGCAGGATCAGGGCAGGGTGCCTCGGGGGACTATCCAGCGGGTCGGTTGGGTGGTCTGGCGCGCGATCAGGTCGAAGTCGGCGTCGTAATGGAGGAGCGTGACGCGGTGGCGTTCGGCGACGGCTGCGATCAGGAGGTCGGGGATCGAGGCCGCTCGGTGGTTCGCCTTGGCGGCGAGGAGGCCCTGGACCTCCGTCGCGCGGCGGAAGTCGGCGTCTTCGGTCGCCAGCCACTCGAGACCTGACTCGAGTTCGTAGCGCATCTGCTGATGAGCGTCACCGTTGCGGGCGCTGTAGAGCATCTCCAGTTCGATCACGCCGCAGATCGCGAGCAGGCCGCGTTCCAGCAGTGGTGCGAGGACCTGCTGGACGGGCGGACTCGCGGACCGCGCCAGCGCGCTCTTGTCGACCATGAAGCGCGCTACCGCCATGCGCCCTTCATCACCTCGGGGTCGAGGAGGTCGTCGTACAGCCCGTCCTGCGCGGATTGCAGGAACTGGCCGGCCGCGCGCACCCGCAGTACTTCGGCCAGCGCGGCGTTGACGGTGTCCTTCTTGGTGGTGGTCCCGAGCGCCTCGGCTGCCTTGGAGAGGAGGGCATCGTCGATGTCGATCAGCGTCTTGGTCATCGGCGCACCTCCGTATATACAAATGGCACCCAAGTGTATATCTCCTCTTCAATCGCGGACAGTGACGAGACCCAGCCTGACAGGATCTCGAGGCTGCCGTCGGAGGGCCTGTGGACAACTACCTGGGCCATTGCTGGGGGTAGGACGGGGATGAGAGAAGATCTGGGTATGTCGCCTATTGGTCGTCGTCGGGGTGTGGTGGGGTCGGGTCGGCGGGGGCCGGTGGTGGCGCCGGAGGTGCATCCTTCGGGGGCCAGGCCGCCGGCGATTCCGCGGGAGTTGGTGCCGAGGCATGTGGCGATCGTGATGGATGGGAACGGGCGGTGGGCGAAGGCCCGGAATCTGCCGCGGACCGAGGGGCACCGGGCCGGCGAGGCTTCGCTGCTGGACGTGATCAAGGGCGGGATCGAGATCGGCGTCAAGTACATCTCGGCGTACGCGTTCTCGACCGAGAACTGGGCTCGCTCGCCGGAGGAGGTCCGGTTCCTGATGGGGTTCAACCGGGAGGTGATCCACCGGCGGCGCGACGAGCTCGACGCGATGGGTGTGCGGGTGGTCTGGTCGGGGCGGCGGCCGCGGTTGTGGAAGAGCGTGATCTCCGAGCTCGAGTACGCGCAGGAGCGGACCAAGGACAACGACACCATCACGCTGCAGTTCTGCGTGAACTACGGCGGGCAGGCGGAGATCGCCGACGCGATGAAGTCGATCGCCGCGGAAGTTGCCGCGGGCAAGCTCAAGCCGGATCGCATCAACGAGAAGACGATCGCGCGGCATCTCTACGCGCCGGACATCCCCGAGGTCGACCTGTTCGTCCGGTCGTCGGGTGAGCAGCGCACGTCGAACTTCCTGGTCTGGCAGCTGGCGTACGCCGAGATGGTCTTCCTCGACACGCTCTGGCCGGACTTCGACCGCCGCGACCTCTGGCGCGCGATCGAGCTCTACGCCCAGCGCGACCGCCGCTACGGCGGCGCCATCCCCAACGAGGTCAAGCCCGCCTGACCAGTACTGCGAACGCGGGGCGACCGCACTCGTGTGTGCCGCACGCCCGGACGCCGGTACTGCGCGGGCGGGGTGCAGTTGCCGGTACTGCGCAAGCTCGCGTAGGGCGTTCCGCGAGGGCGGAACTGGTGGGAACGGCGGTGGACCGGAGGGCGTCTAGGCTCCTTGGGATTGTTCAGCGTGATCGAGAGGAAGGGCCGAGCGTGCAGGATCAGCCGACGGAGCCGATGCCCGGAGTACCGGATGTGCAGGCGCCGGACCCTAGTCTTCGAGCCGCGCGGAAGGAGATTCGCGACGTCGAGTCGATGCTGCGGAAGGCGATCGCCGAGGACGACGAGCTCGCCGGGCACGAGGACGCGGGCCGATGAGCACCCAGCAGGAGCAGGCCGCGGCTCAACTGACCGACGAGACCGCGAGCGCGCTGGTGACGGCGAAGACCGCGTTGACGCTGGCAGCCGATGCCGCGCAGGACGTCGACGCCGGGTTGCGGCGGGCCGAGGACGAGATCGGCGAGCTCGCCAGCCAGGCCAACCGGATGTACGACTCGGACGTGCCGGATCGCCAGATGATGTATGCCCAGGAAGCGGCCGGGGAGATCGGCAGGCGGATCGGGCGTGGGCATGAGGGGCTCGACGAGGTCCGGCGGCAGTTGGGGCGGGCCTCGGGCGCGCTGGAAGCTGGACGGCGGTCGCTCGGGGAGCTCGAGCAGTTGCCGGGGCAGCAGGGCGAGGCGACGACGCGGTTGCGGCGTCGGCTGGATTCGCTGAGCGAGGTCGTCGAGGCGGCTGGGCGGGGTACCGACCGCGCGGGTGAGCGGCTGGCGGAGACGAGCCGGGATCTCGACAGGCTGCGGCAGTCGCCTGAGCGCGTGCAGGATCGCGAGGAGGCGGCCGACGCGATCAGGCGGGCCGGTCGGAACGTCGACGAAGGGGTGATGGACGTCCGCGGTGGGTTGCGCGGCCTCCAGCAGGGTCTCGAGGATGGAGGCCAAGAGGCCAATGCCGCCGCGCGGGAGAGCATCGAGTTGGCGACGGCGGCGCGTGCCGGCCTGAACCCGACGCCGGCCGCTGCGCAACGTGTCAGCCAAGGCACCGCCGAGCAAGACCTGAGGCACCGATCCGCCGGCCCGTCCCAAGGCGCCGACCGCGACAGGTAGCTGCCGGGCTTAGCGGCGGGGCGAGGGTAGTAGGCCTCGCTCCAAGGCGACTGTTACTGCTCGGGTGCGGTCGTCGACGTCTAGCTTGGTGAAGAGGCGTTGGAGGTGGGTCTTCACCGTGGCCTCGCCGATGAAGAGTTCGCGGCCGATCTCGGCGTTGCTCAGACCCCGGGCGACCGCTGCCAGGACCTCCAGTTCGCGGGGAGACGGTTGTACCGCGGCGGGGGCGGCCGGAGTACGGAGGCGGCTCATCAACCGGGCTGCGACCGGTGGTGCGAGGACCGTCTCGCCACGGGATGCGGCGCGGATCCCGTCCAGGAGTTCAGCGTGCGGGGTGTCCTTCAGCAGATATCCGGCAGCGCCGGCTTCGACTGCGTGCAGGATGTCCGTGTCGGTGTCGTACGTCGTCAGGACCAGCACCTTCGTCGCGGGGTAGCCCGAAACGATCGCGCCGGTCGCGGAGACGCCGTCGCGGCGCGGCATCCGCAGATCCATCAGAACCACGTCCGGCCGGGTGGACTCGACCAGGGCAAGTGCTTCCTCGCCGTCGCCTGCCTCACCGACCACCTCGATGTCGTCCGTGACGGCCAGCATGCCGATCAGCCCGGAGCGAACCACCGGGTGGTCGTCGACCACCAGCACGCGCACGTTGTCCGTCACGAATTCTCCTGACCTGTGGCTGGGATGAGCACCTGCACGCGGGTACCGCGACCCGGGGCGCTGTCGACCTGGACCGTGCCGCCGGACTCCTCGACGCGTCCGCGCATGGCCGCGAGTCCGTACCCGGCGGCCGGCGCCAACGGCTCGAACCCGGACCCGTCGTCGCTGATCTCGATCGCCACCCCGTCGGACGACATGCCCAACGTGATCCGCACCCGGGTGGCTCCGGCGTGCTTGCGGACGTTCGCCAACGACTCCTGCGCCGCCCGCAGCAACACCACCTGCTGTCCCTGCGGCAACGCGGCCACCTCATCGTCCGGCATGTCGAGAGACACCTGTACGTCGACTCCCGTCTCCGCGGTGAACCGCTCGGCCTGCCGGCGCAGTGCTTCGGTCAGCGTGGCGCCGGACAACGCCACCGGGGTGAACGCGGCCACGAGCGCCCGCGCCTCGGCCAGGTTCTCCCGGGCCGTGTCCTCGATCGCGGCGAGTCGCGCGGCGGCGGGATCGGTGGCTCCCCGGGACAGCTCCACGGCCGCGGTCTGCGCGAGCATCACGATCGACGTCATGCCCTGCGCCAGGGTGTCGTGGATCTCGCGGGCCATCCGCTCGCGCTCGGCCATTACACCCGCCGTGTGGTGCGCGTCAGCCAGCTCGTCGCGGGCGGCCTCGAGCTCCTCGATCAGCTCGGCACGCTGCTGGCTCTGGGAGATCACCTTCTCAATCCAGATGCCGAGCAGCATGCTGACCACCAGGCTGATCAGCATCCACGGCAAGATCTCCCAGAACGCGTCGAGGGTCCAGCCGGCCGACCAGAGCTGGGCGGCGCCGACCGCCGCGAGCACCAGGAAGCTGAAGAAGATCGCGTCGCGGACCCGGTCGCTGAGCAGCCAGATCTGCGGGGAGACGATGAACAGGATGAACACCGATTGCGGGTAGATCGCGACCGCTCCGGCGACGCAACCGATCATCAGCAGGCGATACAGGTACGACGGCAGTAGGCGGCGGGAGAGCATCGCGGGTTTGGCGACGAACTCGTAGCCGAGTCCGAGCGTAGCCAGCAGGCCCAGGAAGATGAGCTGGTCCCGGTTGCTCAGGTCCGAGACCAGCGACGCGATCGCGGTGACGCCCAGCAGTGCCCAGAAGACGATGTGCCAGGCAACCAGCGTGCGGATCCAGACCGGCTGGTCGATCTTGTCGCTCGTGGGCTCCATGGCCACTATCTTGCTCCAGTACCGCAGCCGCTCGCTCATGACGGTCAGCCGGCGTCCCGGCGGGTCCAGCGGAAGACCCGCTGGGCGATCAACAGTCCGGCCACCAGCCAGAGGCTCAGCACGATCGCGCCGGTGCCCAGCTGCCAGGAGCCGCCGGGCTCGTTCGCCTCGAAGCTGTCCGGCAGGAACACCGACCGCATGCCCTGGGCGAGCCACTTGAGCGGGAAGAACTCGGAGACCGTCCGCATCCAGGCCGGCAGGCTGCCGTAGACGAAGTACACGCCGGACATGAACTGCAGCAGCAGGACCACCGGGGTGACGACCGCGGAGGCGGCCTTGCCGGACTTCGGTACGACGGAGAAGGCGATGCCGAGCACGGACCCCGACGCCGTACCGAGCACGAAGATCCACATGAAGTTGATCCACTTAACCGGCTCCGTCGGGATGTCCACCCCGAGCGCGAGCCCGGCGATCACCAGCAGCAGAGCGAACTGCATGACCGACGTCGCCAGGACCAGCCCGATCTTGCCGATGAAGTAGGACTGCGGCGACATCGGCGTACCGCGCAGCCGCTTGAGCAGGTCCTCGTCGCGTTCCATCGCGATCGTGATGGCGAGCGACTGGAAGCTGGTCAGGAAGATGCCGGAGGCGATCATGCCCGGCGTGAAGTAGGTGGCCGCGTCCACGCCGTCGGCGAATTCCGTACCGCTGAAGACGGCGGAGAAGATGCCCAGGAAGATGATCGGGAAGAAGAAGGTGAAGATCAGCTGCTCCTTCTCCCGGAAGAACTGCTTCACCTCCAGCCCGGTCCGCGACAGTCCGACCTTCAGCGGCGTCGGCAACGGCTTGGCGGTGCGCGTCGGTGCGGTCGTGGTGGTCATCGTGCTCATCGGACGGCTCCTTCGAGAACAGCGGGCTCGACGCCCACGGACGCGATCAGTTCCAGATAGATGTCTTCCAGGCTCGGCCGGCGTACCTCGAGCTCGGGTACCTCGCCGTTGAACCGTGCCATCAGCGCCGCGACCTCCGCGGTCGGCCGGTCGGTCCGTACTTCGTGCGCTCCGTCGGCGTCCAGCCAGGACACCCGCGCGGTGCGGGCGCCGCGGCCGCCGAGCGTCTCCGGCGTACCGATCTCGATCATCCGGCCGTCCGCGATGACGCCGACCCGGTCGGCCAGGTGCTCGGCCTCGTCCAGGTAGTGGGTGGTCAGCAGGATGGTGGTGCCCTCGGTCCGCAGGTTCTCGATCAGCGTCCAGAACTGGCGGCGGGCCTCGGGGTCGAACCCGGTGGTCGGCTCGTCCAGGAAGAGCAGTTCGGGGTTGCCGATCACGCCGAGCGCGACGTCGAGCCGGCGGCGCTGACCGCCGGACAGCTTGCGGGTCCGCGTCTTGCGCTTCTCCTGCAGCCCGACCCACGCGATCACCTCCTCCGGGTCGCGCGGGGAGGGGTAGTAGCCGGCGTAGTGGCTGACCAGTTCGGCGACCGACAGTTCGGCCTCGTCCCGGGAGGACTGGGCGACGATGCCGATCCGGCTGCGCCAGTGCCGGTCGCCCCGGGCCGGGTCGACGCCGAGCACGGTGATCTCGCCCTCGTCCGCTCGGCGGTACCCCTCCAGCACCTCCGTCGTCGTGGTCTTGCCGGCGCCGTTCGGCCCGAGCAGGGCGAAGACCTCGCCCCGGTGGATGTCCAGGTCGACGCCCGCGACGGCGACCTTGTCCGGATAGCGCTTGACGAGTCCGCGGACCCGTACTGCGATGTCGTTGTCGGTCATGGGTCAACCTTCCCGTCCGCGCACCCCCGCCCGGGAGCGCCGGACGACGGACCGGCTGTCCACCGATCGGGGGACAGACCCTGTACTCCGGTCCACGTGCTCCCCGCACTACGAGCTGCCGGGTGCCGGGGATCCGCCCACCGGCGGCGGCTCGGAGTACCGGCGGCGGGCGGTCCGGAGTACGGGAAATCCGCGGCATGACGCGCGCTGGGGCAGACGAGAGGTGGCGGCGCCGGTTAGGTTCGGGCACATGAACCAGACCGTGCGTGGAGTAGTCGCCCTCAGCAAGGGCGCACCGGTGACCATCGAAGAGATCACGATCCCCGACCCGGGTCCGGGGGAGGCGGTGGTGAAGGTGCAGGCGTGCGGCGTCTGCCACACCGACCTGCACTATCGGGAGGGAGGCATCAACGACGAGTTCCCCTTCCTGCTGGGCCATGAGGCGGCCGGTGTCGTCGAGTCCGTCGGCGAGGGGGTCACCGACCTCGAGCCCGGCGACTTCGTCGTACTGAACTGGCGGGCGGTCTGCGGCAACTGCCGGGCCTGCCTGCGCGGTCGCCCCTGGTACTGCTTCAACACGCACAACGCCAAGCAGAAGATGACCCTTGCCGACGGCACCGAGTTGTCGCCCGCGCTCGGCATCGGCGCGTTCGCCGAGAAGACCCTGGTCGCCGCCGGTCAGTGCACCAAGGTCGACCCGGCCGTCAAGCCCGAGGTGGCCGGCCTGCTCGGCTGCGGCGTGATGGCCGGCCTCGGTGCCGCCGTGAACACCGGCGACGTCGGCCGCGGTGACACCGTCGCCGTGATCGGTTGCGGTGGCGTCGGTACTGCGGCCGTCGTCGGCGCGCGGCTCGCCGGAGCCGCCCGGGTGATCGCGATCGACCTGGACGAGCGGAAGCTCGACGTCGCCAAGGAGCTCGGCGCGACCCACACGGTGAACTCGAAGGGACTGGATCACGACGGTGTGGTCGAGGCCGTCCAGGGACTCACGGGTGGTTTCGGTGCGGACGTGGTGATCGACGCCGTAGGCCGTCCCGAGACGTGGAAGCAGGCGTTCTACGCGCGCGACCTGGCCGGGACCGTGGTCCTGGTGGGCGTGCCGACGCCGGAGATGCAGCTCGACATGCCGTTGCTGGACTTCTTCGGCCGGGGCGGCTCGCTCAAGTCGAGCTGGTACGGCGACTGCCTGCCGAGCCGCGACTTCCCGCTGTTGATCGACCTGCACCTGCAGGGGCGGCTGCCGCTCGACCGGTTCGTGTCCGAGACGATCGCGCTGGACGAGGTGGAGGCCGCCTTCGACAAGATGCACCGCGGCGACGTACTGCGCTCGGTGGTGCTCTTCTGATGACGGCCAGGATCGAACACCTCATCACCTCGGGAACCTTCAGCCTCGACGGCGGGACCTGGGACGTCGACAACAACGTCTGGCTGGTCGGCAACGACGACGAGGTGCTCGTCATCGACGCGGCCCACGACGCCGCCGCGATCGTCGAGGCGGTCGGGGACCGCCGAGTGGTCGCCCTGGTCTGCACGCACGGCCACAACGACCACATCAACGCCGCCGGCGGTTTCTGGGACGCCACCAAGGCGCCGATCTGGCTCAACCCGGCCGATCGGATGCTGTGGGACACGCAGTACGAGGTGGCGCCCGATCACGAGCTCGAGGACGGCACGGTCTTCGAGGTCGCCGGTACGACGCTGCGCGCGATCCACACGCCCGGCCACAGCCCCGGCAGCACCTGCCTCTACGCGGAGGAGCTCGAGGCCGTCTTCACCGGCGACACCCTCTTCCACGGCGGCCCCGGCGCAACGGGTCGCTCGTACTCGGACAAACCCACGATCCTGACGTCGATCCGCACCAAGCTGCTCACCCTGCCCACGGGCACGGTCGTCCACACCGGCCACGGCGACACCACAACGATCGCCGCGGAGCTCGGGAACATCGAGTAGTCCACCGCCGCACAGGCCGCCTGGCACAGCCGGACCCCCAAAGGCGGCACGTCGCACCGGACCCGGCCCGGACGCACCCAGCGCTCGGCCGACAGCCTGTGGTCGCTCCTGAAGGTGCCCGCCGTCGCGCACAGGAGATTCCTGCGAGTAGTGCTCCCGATGGCACCGTGGATCTTCGGCTCGGCGGGCATCGCCTACGCCGTCACTCCGCAACTGGTCGGCGACCGAGTAGGCAGCTGGGGCCTGGCCTACGCGACGCTGCTGACGGTCTGCACGCTGGGCACCGGCGCCCTCGTCCAACCGCTGGCGAAGCGCCTCGACTCGGTCTCGACCGCCCGGGCCATCGTCGTCGCGATGATCCTGATGTCAGCCGGTGTAGCCCTCAGCGCGGTTGTCGCGAAGGTCGGCCTGCCCTGGCTCGGCCTGATCGACGGAGTCCTGCTCGGGGCCGCCTACGGCATCGCGGTCGTGTCCGGCCTCCTCGAGATCCAGCGCATCGCCGCAGCGAACGGCGGAGCCGATCTGGCCGGGCTGACCGGCGTCTACTACTCGGTCGCCTACGTGGGCTTCCTGTTGCTGTCGATCCTGGCGGCGATCGCCGACCTCGCCCCGTACGCCGTACTGCTGGCCGGGATCGCTCTGATCACGCTGGCATGCACCGGCGTGGTGGTGGCCTCGTCCCGGCGGCACCTGCCCGCTTGATCAGGCCTTGCCGGGCTGCTGGCACTCGGCGCAGGTGCCGAAGATCTCCAGGGTGTGGCTGATCTCGGCGTAGCCGTGCTCGGCCGCGACCTTGTCCGCCCAGCGCTCGACGGCCGGGCCCTCCACCTCGACGGTGCGCCCGCAGTTGCGGCAGACCAGGTGGTGGTGATGTCCCTTGGAGCACCGCCGGTACGCCGTCTCGCCGTCGGCCGTGCGCAGTACGTCGACCTCGCGGGAGTCGGCGAGCGCCTGCAGAGTCCGGTAGACCGTGGTCAGGCCGACGGCCTCGCCCGCGCCGCGGAGCTCCTGGTGGATCTCCTGGGCGGTCCGGAAGTCGTCGAGATTGTCGAGCGCGGAAGCGACCGCTGCGCGCTGACGGGTCGAGCGTGTTCCGATGGCCACCGTTCCTCCTGTCATTCCGTCACCGCGATTTCCCCGGCAACCCGCCCAATTCTCTCAGAAGTCAACAACTGAGTGCCTCGGGCTGGGGATCCTCCCGCGCTTGCGGCGCCAGGCACGCACCTCGCGGCACTGGTCAAGCACCCACGATGCTCCGCATCGAGGGTGCTTACCCAGCACCGCGATGCACGTACCTGGACACCGCAATCGCTGGGAGGATCCCCAGCCCGAGGCACTAGTGCTCATCCCAGTGGTCTCCATGCGCGGCGTGCAGGTGTCCGTCGTGGACGTAGTCGACGTGGTCGCCGTGCTCGACGGCCGGGTGGCCGCACTTCTTGTCGTGGGCGTGTTGGTGGGTGGTGCTCACGACGTGCGGCGCGGGCTCCGGTACGCCGATCTCGGGCTCCTCGTCGGCCAGCGGCGCGAGGACGCCACGGCGTCGCCGTACCAGGGTGCCGGCGATGGCGGCGACCACGAAGCCACCCAGGGCCAGTACGACGATGGTGGCGCCGGGGGCGACGTTCGCGTTGTACGAGGTGATGATCCCGGCCAGGCAGGCGGTGACCCCGATGGCACACGCGGTCATGAACGTCGTGCGGAACGACCGCGTGAACTGCTGCGCGGTAGCCACGGGCACCACCATCAGCGCGCTGACCAGGAGCAACCCCACGGTCCGCATCGCGACGGTGACCGTGACCGCGGCCATCACGGCGATCAGGAGGTTCAGCAGCTGGACCCGCAGCCCGGTGACCCGGGCGAACTCCTCGTCCTGGCACACCGCGAACAGCTGCGGCCCAAGCCCGATCGCCACCACCAGCACGGTCACGGCCAGCCCGACGACGACGTACAGGTCGGAGGGCGACACGGTGGTCAGCGAGCCGAACAGATAGGTGTTCAGCGTGGCCGCACCTTGCCCGGCAAGGCCTATCAGCAACACCCCGCCCGCGATACCGCCGTAGAAAAGCAGAGCGAGCGCGACGTCACCGCTGGCCTTTCCACGCGCCCGGACCAGCTCGATGGCGGTAGCGCCTGCGATGGCGACCAGCACTGCGGTCAGCACCGGCGCGGTCCCCGTCAGAAGGCCTAGGGCGACACCGGTGATCGCGATGTGGCCGATGCCGTCGCCCATCAGGGACAACCGGCGCTGCACCAGATACGTGCCGATGGCCGGGGCCGACAACCCCGTCAGCAGCCCGGCGATCAGCGCCCGCTGCATGAACTCGAGCTCGAACATCGTCATGACAGCCACCCCGCCTCGTCGTCGGCGGAACCGTGCGGGTGGACGTGTGCGTGCGTCTGGGAGGCGTGCGGCAGTCCGTCGTACACGATCCGCCCGCGGCGCAGCACCACCGAGCGGTCGATCAGCGCGTCCATCGGGCCGAGGTCGTGGCTGACCATGACCACCGTGGTGCCGCGGGCGACGCGTTCGCGGATCGCCTCGGCGAAGATGCCCTGGCTGGCCAGGTCGACCCCGGCGGTCGGCTCGTCCAGGATCAGCAGGTCCGGGTCCGACACGAGCGCCCGGGCGATCAGTACCCGCTGCTGCTGGCCGCCCGACAGCTCGGCGACGCCGTCCTTGCGCCGGTCCGCCATGTCGACGATCTCCAGCGCTTCCTCGACGGCAGCCCGGTCGGCAGCCTTCAACGGCCGGAACAACCGCCGCTTGGACAGCAGCCCGGATGACACGACTTCCTGGACAGTCGCCGGTACGCCGCCCGCCGCGGTGATCCGCTGCGGTACGTAACCGATGCGCTGCCACTGGCGGAACCGCGGCACTGGAGTACCAAAGAGCTTGACCTCGCCCCGGGCGGCCGGGAGCAGGCCGACGATGGTCTTGATCAAGGTGGACTTGCCGGAGCCGTTGGTGCCGAGCACGGCCACCACCTCACCCTGGTGGATCTGCAGATCGACGCCCCGGAGTACGAGCCGACCGCCCAGGTCGACCGAGAGATCGGCGACCTGGACGGCGTTCGCGGTAGAGCTTGAGTCCTGTGTCACGCGCAGCTGTTCGCCTTCCGGAGCTCCTGCAGGTTCTCGCGCATCAGCGAGAGGTAGGTCTCCTGGGAGTTCGCGTCCGAGAGCCCCTCGATCGGGCTCAGGACCGCGGTCTTGACGTGGACGTCGCGGGCGATCGACTCGGCCACCTTCGGGCTGACGAGCTCTTCGTAGAAGATCGTGGTCACCTTCTGCTCGCGCACGATGTCCTGGACCTCCTTGATCCGCGACGGGGTGGGCTCGGCGTCCGGGGTGAAACCGGCGATGCCGACCATCGTCAGACCGTACCGCTTGGCGAGGTAGGCGAACGCCTCGTGGCTGGTCACGAACGTCTTCAGCTTGCAGTCCGCCAGACCGGTCTTGTACGCCGTGTCGAGCTTGGTGATCTCGCCGAGCAAGGTGGTCGCGCGCTGCTTGTAGGCCTCGGCGTTCGCGGGGTCGACCTCGACCAGCTTGTCGGTGACGGCCTGGACCACCCCGGCGTACCGGACCGGGTCCAGCCAGAAGTGCGGGTCGAGCGCGTCGTCGGTGTGCGCCGCGTCCTCGGTGTGCGCCGCGGACTGGGTGGCGGCGGCCGGCTCGACGTACGCCGCGGGCTTGGTCGTGCCGGTCGGAGTGGAACCGCTTGGGCCGGCTGCCTCGCCTTCCTCGTGCTCCTCGAAGTTCGCGCCCGTGGCCTCAAGCTTGGCGGCGGGTGCCACGTCGAAACCGGCGTCCTTCGCGTTCTGCTCGACGGCCTCGTCCACGGCCGGCTGCAGGCCCTTCTCGAACACCACCAGCTTCGCCTCGGCGATGGTCCCGACCTGCTTCGGGGTGAGCTCCAGGTCGTGCGGCTCGACGCCCGGCGCGGTCAAGGTGGTGACGTTCACGGCGTCGCCCCCCACTGACTTGGCGATGAACTCGAGCGGGTAGAACGATGCGACGACGTCGAGCTTGCCGCCGGAGCCGCCTGCGGACGAGTCGCCACAACCTGCCAGAGTGATCGTGGCAAGGGCGGCGAGGCCGGCGACGGCCGCACGAGTACCGAATCTCATGACAATCATTTTCATTTAAGTGGGGATGGTTGTCAAAACAGGGAGTTGACGGATGGCAAGGCGGAACGTGGGGCGCAGGCGAGCCGACAACAGGTCGAACCGCGGGCGCCGGATCGAAATTCCGCACGGTCACGGGCACGGACACGGTCACGGCCATGGCGACGCGGTGGTCGATACCTCGGTGGTGGACTCGGACGCGGTGGTCGCCCGACGTGTCCGAATAGTGGTCGCCGCCCTCTTGATCCCGCTGATCGCCGCCGCGGTGATCGCCATGATCGTGATGTGGCCGGGCGGTGATCTGAAGGTGCCGGCGGCCGAGCAGACCGGCGCGAGCGGCACGGTCGTGTCGCTCAAGCCGTGCGCCAAGACCCCGGCCGACTGTGATCTGGCGACCGTGAAACTGCGCAAGGCGCCCGGCTCGGACAAGGGACTCGAAGTACCGGTTGAGGTGCCGAAGGGCAAGCAGGCCGCGGTGCCGATCAAGGTCGGCGAGAAGGTGCTGCTCGGCGTACAGAAGGACGCGCCGCTGAAGAGCAGGTACCAGTACGTCGACCACGACCGCTCGATCCCGCTCATGCTGCTGGCCGGCATCTTCGCGGTCGCGGTGATCGCCCTGTCCCGGTGGCGAGGCGTCAGCGCGCTGATCGCTCTGGGCGTCACCGCGCTGACCCTGACGCAATTCATCCTGCCGGCCATCCTCAAGGGCTCGAATCCACTGCTGGTCGCGGTGGTCGGCGGCTCGGTGATCATGGTGATCGCCCTGTACCTGACCCACGGCATCAACGCCCAGTCCTCGGTGGCGCTGGCCGGTACGATCGCCTCCCTCGGGCTGACGGCATTCCTCGGCTGGGCCTTCGTGAAGGTCGGCGACTTCTCCGGCCTCGCCACCGAGGGCGCGTCGGCGATCAAGAGTTACGTGCCCGGTCTCGACCTCACTGGCCTGCTGGTAGCCGGCATGGTGATCGGCGCACTCGGCGTGCTCGACGACGTGACGGTGACGCAGGCGAGCGCGGTCTGGGAGTTGTCCGCCGCGAACCCGTCAGCCAGTCGCGCAAGCCTGATCGGCGCCGGCCTGCGAATCGGCCGGGCGCACGTCGCGTCGGTCGTCAACACCCTGGTGCTCGCGTACGCCGGAGCCGCGCTGCCGATCCTCATGACCTTCGCAATCGGTGGGGTGTCGACCGGCTATGTCATCACCACCGAGATCGTGGCCCAGGAGATCGTCCGCGGCCTGGTCGGAAGCCTCGGCATCATCGCCGCCGTCCCGCTCACCACGGCGCTCGCCGCGCTGGCCGTCGCCGACCGCTCCCGCGACCTGGTCAGCCTGCCGGAGTCCGTTCCGCCCGGTGCGGAATCCGGCGCCGAGAAGATGCTCTGATCCCGCGGTAACCGTCTGATCTCAGCGCCGGCGCGGTGTAGACCTCATCCCAGCTCTCTCTCACCAAGGTCGCGCAAGTCGGCCAGGTTGCCTACCTGACGACCTGACTACGACTGCGGCACTCTGATCAGATCGCTGTAGTCGGGGAGCGGTAAGGAGTCGAGCGCCTTGCCGACGCCGTTCTGGGACCACAGCTTGCGTTGCACCCAGAGAGGTAGGTGCGGCAGGACGCTTGCCGCGATCGGGACCGCCCGTAGAGCGGTCGCGCTGTCCGGGATGATCGATCCCATCACCTTTGGGCCGACCGCGCGGCTCAGGTCGACGAACCGGCGGATCTTGTTCTCGTAGTTCCGCAGCCCGGACGGCAGATCGGCGCGGGCCGCCGCCAACTCACCTGCCAGCACGTACGCCGTGACGACGGCGAGGCTGGTCCCACCACCGACGGCCGGGCCCGGGCAGTACCCCGCGTCGCCGACCAGGCCGATCCGCCCGCGCTGCCAGGAGTCGAGGGTGATCTGGGTGATCGAGTCGAAGTAGAAGTCCTCGGCCGCGTCCAGGTGCTTCAGCAGGCGCGGCACCTCCCAGCCGTAGTCGCGGAACTCGTCCGCCAGGATCCGCTTCTGCTGGTCCTTGTCGCGGTAGTCGTACTGCAACTCCTCCCGCCGGCGGAACAGGAAGGCGGCCCGGGCCTGGCCCGTCTGGTGCACGCCGTAGGTGCTGGCGATCTTGCCGATCTCCATGTGTACGAACATCCGGTTGCCCAGCGCGAGTTCGTCCGGCATCGAGTACACGCCGAGGTAGCCGCCGAGTGGCCGGCGCATCGACTCCTCCGGCCCGAACGCAAGCCGCCGGACCGTGGAGTGCATGCCGTCGGCACCGATCACCAGGTCGAACCGGCGGGGCTCGCTGTGCTCGAAGGTGACGTCAACCCCCTGGCCGTCGTCGTTCAGGGTGGCGATGGAGTCCCCGAAGAGGTACTCGACCCGGTCGCGCGTCGCGTCGTACAGGAGGCTGGTGAGCTCGCCGCGGAGGATCTCCACGTGGCGGTCGGAGATGCCGGAGCTGAGCTTGTCGACGTTGATCTCGACCGGCTTCTTGCCGTTGCGGAACAGCGTCATCAACTCGGTCCGGGTGCGCGCCGCCTGGACGGCTTCGCCGATCCCCATCCGCCGGGCGACCTCGACGCCGGAGCCGAACAGGTCGACCGCGTGACCTCCCAGCCCGTGGCGCAGAGCCGGCGTGCGCTCGACGATCGTCGGCTCGAAGCCGTATTGCCGCAGCCAGTAGGCCAGCACCGGCCCGGCCACGCTCGCGCCGGAGATCAGTACGTTCTGCATTGCCTCCACCCCCTCGCCCGATTGCTTACTTAACGGAAGGTAAGCAATCGTGAAGGCCATTGTCAATGGCTTACTTAACGGTAGGTCAGCTAAAGTTCGCAGCATGCCGAGAGCACGGAGCGGGGACACCAAGGCGAGGATCCAGGCGGTGGCGCTGGACCTGTTCGCCGAGCAGGGCCTGCAGCAGACCAGCCTGCGGCAGATCGCCGACCGGCTGGGCGTGACCAAGCCCGCGCTGTACTACCACTTCGCGTCCCGCGAAGAACTGGTCGGCAGCCTGGTGACACCGCTGTTCGACGACTTCAACACCTATGTCGAAGCGCAGGAGGCCGCGGCGTCAGCGGATCCGCGCGCGTTGCTCGAGTCGTACTTCGACCTGGCCTACAAGCACCGGCGGCTGATCCAGGTCGCCCTCAGCGACATGACCGTGCTGCACCAGCTGGACCTGGCGTCGAAGTTCATCGACTGGCGGCAGCGGTTGATCGCCTTGCTGATCGGCCCGGATCCGTCCCTGGACCAGCAGGTCCGCGGCATGGTCGCCCTCGGCGGTCTCTCCGACTGCGCGGTGATGTTCGAACACGTCGACCCGACCGACCTTCGAGCCGCCGCTGTCGCAGCCGCTGTGGACACCCTGCAGGCCTGACCGCACCCCTGCAGGCCAGACCCAGTTGGTGTCGCTCAGCCGTTGGCGATGCGGGAGACGCCGAAGAGCAGGATGACGAGGACGGAGAAGACGCGGATGGCGCGCTGGCCGTTCGACACCACCGGCCACGACAGGAAGCCGAGCCAGGCGAGCAGCAGCGCGAGCAGAATAAGCGCGGGGACGCCTGCGGCGACAGGCGCGAACACCCCGATCAGGGCGAGCACCAGGGTGATTCCGGGCAACGTCAGCTTCGGCATCTCGTGCAGCTTCGCCACCACCGGGTAGCTCAACTTGGTGATCCGCGCGCGGAGCGGACTCGACGGCTGACTGCTGGGAGATGCGCTGCTCATCTCCACAGTGTTCCAGCCCTCTGGTCGTCTGTGGATAGTCGCCTCCGCGCGGACCGCCTTTTGGTTACAGTCTGTGGATGAACGGTTCGCCATCAGTCGACGACATCAGCCGCGACCTGCCGGGGATCCTGGGCCGGTTCCGCGAGGGATCCACCCGTGCCTTCAGCTTCGGCGCCGAGGTGCCGGAGGCTGTGGTCCTGACGTACGACGAGTTCGAGGATCTCGGTGGTGAGGCCAAGTTCGACCTCGGGCCGTCGGTGCTGGAGCCGGCCCAGGTGGCGTCCGAGTTGCCGAGGCAGCTCACGGCGGTCCGGGCCGGCGCCTCCCCGACCCCGCTGGTGTGGGGTGAAGAGGGCGAGCCCGAGGCGGTGGTGCTGTCGACGTCGCAGTACCGGTTCCTCCGCGGTGACGACGAGCCCCCGGCCGGCGTGGTCGACGACCCCACCAAGCGCACCTACGCAACGGAGCCCCTCCCGGACAGCAGACCGTTCAGTCTCGACGAGATCGCCGCCCTGATAGGCCCAGAGGCCGTACAGGATCTGGAGGACCTCCGCCGCGAAGACGGCCCGACCAGTGACCGAGCCGAAGTACGAAATCGTCCTGGGGGAGAGGTTCGCCCAGGACCTGCAGCGCCTCGCGGCTGATGCTCGTCGGGATCCGAGTGGTCGAGGAGCCTTTCTCCGGAAGCAAGTGCTGAGTCAGATCAAGAATCTGGCGGAGGGCAAGACCGACGGGCATCACCCGTTGGGGTATGGAGTCGGGGAAGGGGGATCTGCGGGACTGTGTGACGGCTTATGTGCAGTCGGATCCGCAGAAGAAGGCCGACCATCGGCTGGTCTTCCGGGAGAGCGGTCCGGCGACGCCAGGTGGTCAGCCAAGGCGCGAGCTGCTGGCGATCAAGCCGCGGCAGGGGAGCGGCAACATCTATGAGCACACCTGCGCGCGGCTGAACCGGCACCCGAACGACCGGCAACCAGGCCTGAACCGATTCGGCGACCGCCCGGCCTCGTCCTGAGGCAATCAGTCGCAGCGGCAGCCCGAGCTCGACGCGAAGCGGGCTGTGGCTCAGGCTTGGGCGGGGCAGCAGCCGCTCTCGAGTTCGAGGCCGCTTGATCCGGCGCAGTTCGGCGGGCGGGGGGTCCGACCACCTCGGCTGGACCGTCCCGGAGTGGGCCGAAGCAGGAACGCTGACGGGTGCCGGGAGTACGCCGTACCGGGGCGGTGTGGATCGCGCTGCGTGACGCCGTACGCTTGCGCGCGTGTTCGTGGTGATCAGGTTCCGGGTCGACGAGACCGCGCAGCCGGAGTTCTTGGGGCGGCTGGAGACGGCTGTCGAGGTGTTGTCGCGACAGAAGGGGTTCGTCGCGGCCCGGACCGGGCGGAACGCGGACGACCCCGAACTTCTCGCGCTGAGCATGGAGTGGGAGAACATCGGCAGCTACCGCCGCGCGCTCTCGCCGTACGAGGTGAAGCTGGCGGCGGTGCCGCTGCTGTCGCAGGCGAT
Organism: Kribbella sp. VKM Ac-2568; assembly: GCF_004345365.1. Classification (GTDB taxonomy): domain Bacteria; phylum Actinomycetota; class Actinomycetes; order Propionibacteriales; family Kribbellaceae; genus Kribbella; species Kribbella orskensis. The sequence goes on along the minus strand of NZ_SLVF01000009.1, from coordinate 43,045 downwards.
CGACGAGCCGACCGCCTACGACGACCTGAGCGAGTTCGCCCCGCTGCGCTGAGCGGCGATCGATCGTCGCGAGCACGAATGCGACGAGGGCCTCCCCGGCCCGATAGCCTGGACCCTTCCCGTACCACCAAACTGGAGTCGAAAAGTGCCCGTGGATACCGTCGATGCCGTCGTCAGCCTCAGTAAGCGGAGAGGCTTCGTCTACCCGTGCGGCGAGATCTACGGTGGTACCAAGTCGGCCTGGGACTACGGACCGCTCGGCGTCGAGCTGAAGAACAACGTGCGCACCCAGTGGTGGCGCTCGATGGTGACGAGCCGCGACGACATCGTCGGGCTGGACTCGTCGGTGATCCTGCCCACCAAGGTGTGGGAGGCGTCCGGCCACCTGTCGGAGTTCGTCGACCCGCTGACCGAGTGTCAGTCCTGCCACAAGCGTTTCCGCGACGACCACCTGCGCGAGGACTTCGCCCGGCGCAAGAACAAGGACGCCGACGAGGTCAAGCTGGACGAGATCGCCTGCCCGAACTGCGGCAACAAGGGCACCTTCACCGAGCCGCGGATGTTCAACGGCCTGCTGAAGACCTACCTGGGCCCGGTCGAGTCGGAGGAAGGCCTGCACTACCTGCGGCCGGAGACCGCGCAGGGCATCTTCATCAACTTCGCCAACGTGATGGGCACCGCCAGGAAGAAGCCGCCGTTCGGCATCGCCCAGGTCGGCAAGAGCTTCCGCAACGAGATCACCCCGGGCAACTTCATCTTCCGGACCCGCGAGTTCGAGCAGATGGAGATGGAGTTCTTCGTCGCGCCGGGCAGTGACGAGGAGTGGCACGAGTACTGGCTGAAGGCGCGCTGGGACTGGTACACCGGGCTCGGTCTGAACCCGGACAACATGCGGCTCTACGAGCACCCGAAGGAGAAGCTGAGCCACTACTCGAAGCGCACCGTCGACATCGAGTACAGGTTCCACTTCGGCGGCAAGGAGTTCGACGAGCTCGAGGGCATCGCGAACCGGACCGACTTCGACCTGTCCACCCACTCCAAGCACTCCGGCGTCGACCTGTCCTACTTCGACCAGGAGAAGGGCGAGCGCTGGACGCCGTACGTCATCGAGCCGGCGGCCGGCCTGACTCGCAACGTGCTCGCGTTCCTGCTCGACGCCTACACCGAGGACGAGGCCCCGAACGCCAAGGGCGGCGTGGACAAGCGGACCGTACTGCGCTTCGACCCGCGGCTGGCCCCGGTCAAGGCGGCGGTGCTCCCGCTGTCCCGCAACGCCGACCTGTCCCCGAAGGCGAAAGACCTGGCCGGCGAGCTGCGGAAGAACTGGAACGTCGACTTCGACGACGCCGGCGCGATCGGCCGTCGCTACCGCCGCCAGGACGAGATCGGTACGCCGTACTGCATCACCGTCGACTTCGACACCCTCGACGACCAGGCCGTGACGATCCGCGAGCGGGACTCGATGAAGCAGGAACGAGTCGCCCTCACCGAGGTCACCGGTTACCTCGCGCAGCGTCTGGTGGGTTGCTGACAATGAGCGAACGGACGCTGCGGGGACTTCTGACGCCGGGCCACACCAAGTTCGGCCTGGCCGTCTTCGGTCTGAGCGCGCTGCTGGTCTTCCTGGTCGCCGGTTGCTCGGACTCACCTCCGGACAACAACGCCGCAGGCACCCCGTCGGCGTCCAACCCGAGTGCGCCGGGTTCGACCGCGCCGATCCCGACCGCCTCGACGCCGACGCTGAAGCCGTTGCCGACGCCCTCGAAGCCGTGGCCGACTCCCAAGGTGAAGGGCGAGCCTGCATCGGATGCCCCGCTGGCGCAGCGGATCCGCTTCGCGATCTCCAAGCAGGCCCAGATCGCCGCGGGCAAGGCTGCCACCACGACGGTGAACTGCCCGGGGATCGACAACGCGGAGAAGCCGGGCACGCACAACCTGACGTGCACGGTCACCTATGCGGGCAAGTCGTACCCGGGCAAGCTGACGATCGACGCCAAGCAGTACAGCGCGTCGTACAAGTTCACCTCGGACTCGGTGGCGGTCGCGAAGGCGAAGGTCGTCGACGCGGTGCAGCGGACGGTCGCCGGCGCGGCCAAGGTGACCTGCACGATGGACGACGTCGCCGTGGTCAAGCACACGTCCGAGGGGATCTCCTGCGACGTGACGACGACCGCCAACGCAGTACAGCCCTACAAGGCGCAGGTGTCCGGCAACGGCCAGATCCTGGTGACGAAGGCCTGAGCAACATGCTGAAGCTCGGCGACCTGACGATCGATACGCCGGTGGTGCTCGCGCCGATGGCGGGGATCACCAACGCGGCGTACCGGCGGCTGTGCGCGGAGCAGGGCGCCGGGCTGTACGTCTGCGAGATGATCACGTCGCGCGGCATCGTCGAGGGGGACCAGAAGAGCCTCGACATGCTCACCTTCGACGAGCGCGAGACGGTCCGGTCGGTCCAGTTGTACGGCGTCGACCCCGTGTACGTCGGGCGCGCGGTGGAGCTGTTGTGCGCGGAGTACGGCGTCGCGCACATCGACCTGAACTTCGGCTGCCCGGTGCCGAAGGTGACCCGCAAGGGCGGCGGCGCGGCCCTTCCCTGGAAGCGGAATCTGCTCGGCGCGATCCTGCAGTCCGCGGTGAAGGCGGCCACGCCGTACGGCATCCCGGTGACGATGAAGACCCGGATCGGGATCGACAGCGCGCACCAGACCTACCTCGACGCGGGCAAGATCGCCGAGGAGTCGGGCGCGGCCGCGATCGGGCTGCACGGCCGTACCGCGGCCCAGGCGTACTCGGGCCAGGCCGACTGGGGCAAGATCGCCGAACTCGTGGAGCACGTGAACATCCCCGTGCTCGGCAACGGCGACATCTGGGAGGCGTCCGACGCGCTCCGGATGGTCTCCGAGACGGGTTGTGCCGGGGTCATCGTGGGGCGCGGGTGCCTCGGCCGGCCGTGGTTGTTCCGCGACCTGGCGGTGGCGTTCGCCGGTGGTGAGGCGCTCAACCTGCCGAATCTGGGCGAAGTCGCCGCGGTGATGCGGCGGCACGGCGAGCTCCTGGCCGACCTGATGGGGGAGCAGCGCGGCCTCCGCGACTTCCGCAAGCACGTCCCGTGGTACCTGAAGGGCTTCCCGGCCGGCGGCGAACTCCGCGCTGCCCTTGGCATGGTCGACTCCCTGGTCCACCTGGACGAACTCCTGGCCCAGCTCGACCCGACCGCCCCGTTCCCCGTCCAGGAGCTCGGCTCCCCCCGCGGTCGCCAGGGCAGCCCCCGCGACCACGTCGTCCTCCCCCAAGGCTGGCTGGACGACACCGACGGCCTCAACACCGACCTGGCTGACGCCGAAATAGGAGTCTCCGGCGGCTGACTGATGCCGCTACGACGACTCACCCGATGGAGGGGGTTGTGTCGGTACCCCGATAGCCAGTGCCTCCCATCTCCGCCCGAAGCCTGATTGCATGGCGTAATTCCGGCGCTTCGTTCCTGGGGCCATCAGCCGGATCAGGCCACCAAGCCCTCGCGCTGACTGCCGCCAAAGGAGATCGATGATGGAGTACACCCGGCTGGGTAACACCGGACTGCAGGTCAGTCGTCTCGCGCTGGGCTGTATGAGTTACGGCGACCCCACGAGCAGTGCCGCGCATCGCTGGGCACTGGACGACGAAGCGGCTCAGCCGTTCTTCCGCCAGGCGGTCGAGCTGGGCATCACGTTCTGGGACACGGCGAACGTCTACCAGCACGGCACCTCCGAGGAACTGGTCGGACGAGCCATCAGGCGCTACTCCCGACGTGAGGACGTCGTGCTGGCCACCAAGCTCTTCGGCAAGATGCACGACGGCCCCGGCGGGCAAGGCCTGTCCCGCAAGGCGATCCTCGAGCAGGTGGACGCCTCGCTGATCCGGCTCGGCACCGACTTCATCGACCTCTACCAGATCCACCGCTTCGACCCCGACACCCCGGTTGAAGAGACGATGGAGGCTCTGCACGACGTCGTCAAAGCAGGCAAGGTCCGCTACCTCGGCGCCTCCTCCATGTACGCCTGGCAGTTCGCCAAACTCCAGCATGCCGCCGCGCTCGGCGGCTGGACCCGCTTCGTCGCCATGCAGAACCAGTACAACCTGCTCAGGCGCCAGGAAGAGCGCGAACTGTTGCCGATGTGCGCTGATATGGGCGTAGGCGTCGTTCCCTACTCACCCCAGGGCAAGGGCCGCCTAGCCCGGCCCTGGGGCGAACAGTCTCACCGTTCGACGGTGGACGACGTCGTCAAGTCGTTCGACTCACCTCTTGACGAGCCGGTCGTCAACGCCGTCCAGAGGGTCGGCGAAGCGCGTCACATCCCGATGGCACAGGTCGCCCTCGCCTGGGTGCTCAACAACGTCGCCATCTCCGCTCCGATCGTGGGCGCGACCAAGCCGCACCACCTGCCCGAAGCCGTCGCGGCGCTCGACGTACACCTCGCCGACGACGAGATCCAGGCACTCGAAGAGCCGTACACACCGCATGGACCGTCTTGGTTCTGACGGCTGACCTGTTCGGCAGCACCACCACGAGCCTGTCTGCCCGTAGTCTCCTGTCATGGCGAGTAAGCCGGATGAGACGCGTGATGGGGTGCCGCTGACCAATCTGGATCAGCCGCTGTTCGACGGGGCCGGGGCTACCAAGCGGGATCTGGTGGACTACCTCGATGCCGTGCACGAGCGGATCCTGCGGGAGTTGCGGGAGCGCCCGTTGTCGGTGATCCGGGTGCGGCCGGGGCAGCAGCCGTTCATGCAGAAGAACGTTCCGAAGTACACGCCGGAGTGGGTGCGGACGGTGCCGATGTGGGCCGAGGCGTCCAAGCGCGAGGTGTCGTACGCCGTTTGCGATGACCGGAAGACGCTGCTGTGGTTCGCGAACCAGCGTGCGGTGGAGTACCACCCAACGCTGGTCCGTGCCTCCCGCTGGGATCGCGTCACGCAACTGGTGCTCGACCTCGACCCGCCGGAGGGCGAGACCTTCCAGCTGGCAGTGCAGGCGGCGCATCTGGTGCGGCAGGCACTCGCAGACATCGGATTGAGCGGGGCGGTCAAGACCAGCGGCGCCAAGGGCGTCCACGTCTATGTCCCGATCGACGACCGGGCCTCGATCGAGGACGCAGCCGCGGCCACCCGCGCTATCGCTGCACGGGCCGAGCGGATCGACCCGGCACTGGCGACCACCGCGTACGTCAAGGAAGAGCGGCAAGGCAAGGTGTTCGTCGACTCGACCCGCTCCGGCGGGGCGACGGTTGTCGCGGCGTACAGCCCGCGCATCCGGCCAGGTGCAACGGTGTCGTTCCCCGTCGGCTGGGACGACATCGATCAGGTGACACCCAAGGACTTCACCCTGCACACGGCTCCAGCGCTCCTGGGCGACGGCGACCCGTGGGCCGAGCAGTTGCCGGCGCCTCAGACGCTGCCCGCCGAGCTGATCGAGGAGGGCCACACCATCCCGATCGCCCGCGTCGTCGCCATGCACGAAGGCAAACGCCGCAAGGCCGCGGCCCGCCGAGCCGCCGAGTCAGAAGGCGAGGCCGCGTCAGAGGTTGAGGAAAAGGGCTAGCTTTCGGACGCCGTGACGAGATCCAGAGCAGCGTGGCGAACGTCAGCAGCGGGATGGTTGCGGAGTTCGGCCAGTTGCGTTCGCCAGGTCAGCGGCCAGCCCGCTCGCCGACCTGCTGCCGCCGTCAGCGAGAGCGCCAGCAGGGAATCGACGGTACGGGACCTCGCCGCAAGCCTGGCGGCCGGCTCTACCAGGTCGTCGGGCGTCCAGTAGGCGTGCGAGTTGCTCAGCCTCTTGCTGAGTTGGTCCACCGCATCAAACGTCGCCACCGGCCGATCCGCGACCAGGCTCGCCAGCGCCGACAGTTCGTCGTACAGCACTTCCCACCGGAGCGCGTTGACGAGCAACTGCAGCCGGCAGTGCACGTACTCGGGCGCGGTGACCTCGTCGGCGACCAAGCGCAACGCCTGCCGGGCTTCGGTGGACTTCATGCCGAAGGCCGCGGTCAAGCTGTTGATGAAGGCCGTCAGCCGCTGCCGGGCCGGGCGATCGCGGTCCGGGGTGGCGTTGGGGATGTTGGGGTTGGTCTCCAGCCGGACGAGGAGACGGACCACCGAGAGCACTTCGTCGAGGGCGAGTTCCGGGGTGGCGGCGGCAATGGTGGCGAGGGTGCTGGTTCCATCGGACCAGGTGCTGTTGCGGATGCTGAGGTCCGTGATGAAGGCGGCGCACACCGGCACGGCGGCGGGGTTGAAGCGCGCCCAGAACCGCATCGACAGCAGCGCGAGCCGCACCACCTCCGGCTCGGACCTGTTCGTCACGGCGATCAGCAGGTCCGCGTAGTGCGAGCGGTACTTCGACGCCATCGTGGACGGCGATCGCTGGGCCAGAACCGTCGCAGTAGCAGGCGAATCGTGCACAGCCTCCTGCAACAGCGCCCAACTCGCCGGCTCATGCAGCAGGTACTGCGACGCCGTACTGGTGATCGCCGCCTTCACATCCCGATGCGCGTCCGCCCAGGCTTCAGTCAGTACTTCGCTGGCGCCGGGTGCGCGGAGTTCGCCGAGGAGCCGCGCGGCCTCCTTGCGCGAGGTCACCTTGACGCCCTCGCCAACCAGCACGGGCCGGAACGTCTCGGCCAGCAAGCTCGGCCTGACGAATCGCGCGGCCCGGGTGGCTGCGTAGAGCGCCACTCGCGCACGGTCGTCCCCACCGTGGCGCAGCAAGGCAGGCAACACCTGCTCGGGTCGGTTCGTCCACGCCAGCGCGGCCAGTGCAGCCTCCTGGAGAAGGACCGCGTCGCTGGTGAGGAACGGCTCGACCGCGGCCCGTCCGACACCGGGGATGTGCCCGAGCGTCGACACCGCGGCCGCGCGAGCCCACTCGGGCATGCGGGAGTCGTTCGCGGCGGCGGCCACCAGTTCGGCGTACCGGCGGTGCTGGCGGGGGAGCCAGCGGCGCAAAGCCGCGTCGGAGACCTGCCAGGCGGGGTGGTTGCGGGTGAACCGGCGGATCCGATCCGGCTCGGCGAGCACCGGATCGAGGAGGTCGGTGCGGTATTCGGTGACGGCATTCCAGACGGGTTGCCAGCGGGCCATGCCGACATCGCGGCCGATGATCCGGGCGGTGCGTTCGGAGCGAGTGGCGGTTGGTTCGAGCCAGAGCTGGGCGGCTCGCTCGACGGTGTACTCCTGGTTCGACCAGACGGCCTGTTCGAGGATCGCGTGGAGATGGACGATGGTCCAGCCGCGCCGGCCGAACGCGCCGGCGATCGCGAAGGCGAGGTCGAATTCCCGCCGCTTCACCGCGCTCTCGACGTACGGGCGCAGGGTTTCGTAGATCGCGAGCTCGCGGCCGCGGGGCAGGCCGTCGATCAGGCCGTAGAGTCCGACGGTGCCGCGGCTCTCGGTCAGCCGGGCATGGGCATCGAGTCCCCACCGGAGCAATCCCTGATGGTTGCCTAGGGCTCCTTGTCTGACGGCGAGCTCGGCGAGCTGGTTCAGCGCCGAGCGCGAGCTCCAGGACAGGTCGCGCGCCTCGAGTGCGTCGGTCAGGAGGGTCTGCAGCGCGGCGACGTGCTGATCGGTCAGGAGAGAGGGAGGGAGTCCGGCCGCGGCGAGCAGGACGGTGTTGCGGACCTGGTCCCGTTCGTTGCGGACCCGCGTGGCCCAGGTGAGCGCCTGCTCGATCGAGGCGGGCTCCCGGGAGAGCCCGGCCGAGTTGATGACGGTCCGGTACACGGCCGCGCGGTCGTCGACGTCCGGTCGGCGGACCTCCGGCTCGAGCAAGGCGAACGCCTTCGCGAACGGCAGATGACTGGTGACCTCCCAGCTCTGCCGATGGTCTTCGCGGATCGTCGGCAGCGTGAGCATCCGGCGTGCCTGCTCCTGCCGGACGGCCTGGGGGAGAACCCGCAGGACAGAACGGGGAAGCGCGGTCCGGGCGAGCTCGATCGAGCTCGTCGCCTTCTCGAACACGACACCACGACGAGCCGGTGGCAGGTCGGACAGCAACCCGCCCACGGCCGGCCAAAGCAGTCGGCCCAGTGCAGCGAGCTCGTCGTCGGAGAACCGATGCAGCCGTCGCCGGACAGCCGGCGTCAGCGCCTCCCGTACTGCTGAGGCGCGCTCCGGCGTCGTCAGGATCGCCAGCACACCACTCGGATCGAGATCAACCAACCGGCCAAGGATCCCGACCACCGCGGACGGCAGTTGATCCGGAGCGAGCGCATTCTTCAGCAACGCGAACACGCGCTCCGCGTCGTGATCGAAGGCGCCGACCACTCCGAAGCCGACCCCACCCCACCATTCCTCTCGCGCCCCTTCGTCGCCGGGCAGAGTCTGGGTCGCGTGGTCGAGCACCGATTCCGGGTGTCTTCTGGCCAACCGCTCCCACATGCCCGCGGTGAGGCAGTAGGCGAGATCCGAAAGGAGCCGCTGGACGGTGGATCGGTCGGTGCTGCTGAGCAACGCGCTCGCCGCTTGGTCGCCCCACCGGTCGCGCTGGTCGTCGATCAGCCGGGCCGCCAGGTCCTGCCGACCCGTCCGGCGGATCACCGACAGGAGCCTGGCGCGGAGGGCGGCCGGCGCATCGTCGTACAGAGCACGCAGAGCGTCGTCGGAGACCGCGACACCGCGACCGGCCGCCGCGAGGGCGCGTGCCTGGATTACCGGATCAGGGTCCGCGAGCAGCCGGGCCACGTGGTCGGTGTCGCCCGCGATCTGCGCGAGCTGCAGACCGAGTGCGCGCTCGATGGGCTCGCCGGTGTCGAGTTCGGCGATCAGTTCGGCCAGGTCCGGAGTACCGCGTAGCCGCCTCGCCTCTTGCGCGATCAGCCGGGCGCGTTCGCCGTACGGGAGTCCATCGAGAGCGCTCAGCAGATCGGTCGCATGCATCCCCACATCCTGCCGAACAGGGGAGTCAGGCGGGCAGATTGGCCGCCATCAGCGCTCCGCGACGAGGGGCGAGGCCTACGCGAGCTCCGCGAGGCCGGCGTCGCCGTCACAGCCGTCCGGTTCGGCGGCATCATCCACGACTTCGTCATGCTCGATGCGTTGCGCGTCGAGCACGCCGTCACGGCCGCGATCAACCTCGCGATCACCACCCTCGCTCCGGCCTCGCCTGACCGGCGTCGGCGGCCGCCTCCGGGGTCGCTCGTCGGGGCTCTCTCGGTGGTCGCCGACTTGTCAGTGCGGTGAGCTGGCAGCGGCTTTCAGTTCCGCGAAGGCGGCGGCGAGCTTGGGGAGCGTGTAGTGGGCGTTCAAGCCGCTGGGGTTCGGCAGGATCCAGACCTTGGTCGCACCGATCAGGCGATCCTGCCGCCCCATCGCCGCCTTCTTGTCCCCGAAAGCGACCCGGTACGCCGTGACGCCGACGACCGCGAGCCACTCGGGTTCATAAGCGAGGACCTTGTTCACCAGGTTCTCGCCACCCGCGGCGAGATCCGCCCGGCTCAGCTCGTCGGCCCGGGCTGACGGCCGATCGACGATGTTGGTGATCCCGAGGCCGAGCTCGAGGAGTTCCTTCTGCTCGTCGGGCCGGAATTGCCTCGGCGTGAAGCCCGACTGGTGCAGCGCCGGCCAGAAGCGGTTGCCGGGCCGGGCGAAGTGGTGCCCGGTCTCGGCCGACACCAGGCCGGGGTTGATCCCGCAGAACAGCACCCGTAGTCCAGGCGCGATGATGTCGGGCAATTCCTGCACCCCGGAACCTTAACCTTCCGAAGCCGGACCGCCACCACTCACCAACCCCGCTGCAGCGATGCTGCGTCCGCCTGCCGAGGCTCCTGGGGTGCGCGTCAGAGGTGGTTGGTGAGTGGTGGCGGTCCGCCCACCACTCCGGGGCGGAGGAGTGGTGGGCGAAGCCGGGTCAGTCGTTCTGGTTGTTGAGGGCGGCGGGGCTGTCAACCTAGGGTTGACGACCACGCCGCGTCAACCTAGGGTTGACGGATGACTCCTGGGCCCGATCTGCAACAACTCATCGACACCATCCGTGCGGACGCCGGCACCGACGACGTCCTCGACCAGCTCGGCACCGCCGCGAGCACGATCAGCGAACTGACCAGCACCAGCGACGCCGCGCTCGGCTACTTCGTCGACCGGGCCCGCGGCGCCGGCAAGTCGTGGGTCGAGATCAGCACCGTGCTCGGCGTCAGCAAGCAGGCCGCGCACAAACGCTTCGCCGAGTCGTGGACGAGCCGGCCCGCGTTCGAGCACTACACCCCGCGGACCCGCGCGGCCGTCGAGGCGGCGGCCGATGTCGCCCGCGGCCTCACCCACTCGTACGTCGGTACCGAGCACCTGCTGCTCGCCTTCTACACCCAGCCGGAGGCCCTCGCCACGAAGGTGCTCGTTGCCCACGGCGTCACCGAGCAGGCGGTGTCCGAAGCGGTGAACGCGGCAGTCCCCGCCGGTGAGGGACCCGTGAACGAGGAGGAGCTCGGGTTCACCCGGCGCGCATCGCACGTCCTGCAAGGCGCCGCGGGTGAGGCGCTCGCGCTGGGCCACAACTACGTCGGCACCGAGCATCTGCTGCTCGCGTTCTACCGCGACCAGGCCGGTGTCGCGACCACCGTCCTGCAGGGGCTCGGCCTGGACGAATCGGCTGCCTGGGCTGCGATCCGGGCCGTGCTCAACGAGCTGGAGACGGCCAAGTAACTTAGGCGTCATGCCTGACTGGACCTCGCGCCTGGAAGCACTCGCCGCCGACGCCGGAGTGCCCGGCGCAGTACTCGGGATCTGGGCCGACGGCGAGCAGACCATCACGCCGTACGGCGTCCTGAACCGGGGGACCGGCGTCGAGGTGACGGCCGACTCGGTCTTCCAGGTCGGCTCGATCACCAAGACGTGGACCGCCACGATGATCGTCCAGCTGGCCGCCGAGGGCCGGCTCGATCTCGACGACGCCGTGGTGAAGCTGTTGCCTGAGGCACCGATCGACGCACGGATCACCGTCCGTCAGCTGCTCACCCACCAGAGCGGCATCGACGGGGACCTGTTCACCGACACCGGCCGCGGCGACGACTGCCTCGAGCGGTACGTCGCGCTGCTGGCCGACGTGGACCAGTTGTTCGCGCCGGGGACGGCGTACTCCTACTGCAACGCCGGCTTCGTCGTCCTCGGCCGGATCATCGAGGTGCTCGACGGACGGACCTGGGACGAATCCCTGCGGTCCCGCCTGATCGACCCCCTCGGGCTGTCGGCGACCATGACCTTGCCGGAGGAGGCGATCCTGCACAGGTCGGCCCTCGGGCACGTCGCGGACGGCTCCCCGGTCCAGACCTGGAACCTGCCGCGCTCCATCGGCCCGGCCGGACTCATCACCCAGAGCGCCGGCGACCTCCTCCGTTTCGCCCAACTACATCTCGACGACCCGGACGGCCTGTACGCCGGGATGCGCGAGCCGCAGGTGTCCTTCCCGGGCGGCGCGAACGGCGTGGAGGCGATCGGCCTGGCCTGGCGGCTGTACGACTGGTCCGGCCGGAAGCTCTTCGGCCACGACGGCACCACGATCTCGCAGCTCGCCTTCCTCCGGATCGACCCCGAAGCCCGGCTGGCGGTGTGCCTGCTGACCAACTCGGCGTACGCTCCGGCCCTCTTTGACGCCATCGCCTCCGAGGTCTTCACCCACTATGTCGGCGCCGCGGCGCCGCTTCCTCCCGAACCCCTCGAGGACGTTCGGGCCGGTGACGAGCACATCGGCGTGTACGAACGGGCCAGCGCTCGGCTGGAGGTCCTCCGCCGTGACGACCAACTGGTGCTGACCTACCAGGCAACAGGCGACCGCCTCGCCTTCGCCGAGGAACCGATCCAGGAATACGAGCTCCTACCAACCACCCCAGCCGACGGCAACCACTTCGTCACCCGCAGCGCCCCCAACCAGCCCTGGACCCCCATCACCTTCACCAACACCCACCTCTTCACCAGCGGCCGAGTCACCCCGCGCATCACTTGACCCCGCGTACCGCCTGACCCCCGTGAGCGTGCATGTGTTCAACATCTTGCGGAAGACCGGCACCGCTAGCCGGGTGGAAGTTGCGACGTTTGCTGAGCGGCTGGGGGTCGGGCGACTACCAGCCGAGCGGGGGCCGTCGGGTCCCACTTGATCGCGACTCGCTCTCCGGCGTGTGGCAGCGGGCCCGGTACGTCGTACCGGACGTCGTTCTGGATGAGCGAGGTCCCTACTGTGAAGCGGACTCGTAGGAAGACGCGGTCGCCGGCCCGGAGTACGGAGACCACTTCTGCGTTGACTCGGCGCCAGTTCGCGCACTCGACGTACGGGTCCTCTTCGAGTCGGCTGAACCAGCTGACCATGATCAGTAGACCCACCCCGGCAGCCACTGCGGCGAGGACCATTAGCTGGATAGCCATCATCGGTCTGCACCTCCTCTCGCACCGAGCCGGCTAGTCGTCCCGGCTTTCGGCGTAGGGAGCGGACGCGCCGCCTGGATCTTTGAGCAGGGCTGATGCCTCGGGTGTCGTGAGTACGACGGTGCCCAGCGCGAGTGCGGACAGGGCGAGGGCTGAGTACGTGTGGTTCATGGTGTCTCCCGGTGAGCTGAGACGACGGAGTTGCCGCCTGCTCTCACGCTCGGCTGCCAGGTACCTCAGCCACATCGGGCGCACCCCCGCAGATACGGTGCCGAACCCCTTAGATCCTCAGAGAGACAAGACACGGCCCCAGGCGGTGGAGGGGGTCGCCTGGGGCCGATGGTGTGGAGGTGCCTGTGTGGTGGAGATCAGTCGGTGCCGAACTCCATCGCGGCCCGGTCGAGCATCTGGTCGTCGTCGGAGACGTCGCCGCGGGAGGCGATCGCCTCGGCGCCGCCCTGCGGCATCGCGCCGATCAGGCCGGTCGAGGCGGCCTGCGCCGCGCCGATGATCGCTGGGTGGTTCGTGCCGATCATGCCCAGACCGGCGTACTGCTCGAGCTTGGCGCGCGAGTCGGCGATGTCGAGGTTCCGCATCGTCAGCTGGCCGATCCGGTCCACCGGGCCGAATGCCGAGTCCTCGGTCCGCTCCATCGACAACTTGTCCGGGTGGTAGCTGAAGGCCGGGCCGGAGGTGTCGAGGATCGAGTAGTCCTCACCCCGCCGCAGCCGCAGCGTCACGTCGCCGGTGATCGCGGTACCGACCCAGCGCTGCAGGGACTCCCGCACCATCAGGGCCTGCGGGTCGAGCCAGCGACCTTCGTACATCAGCCGGCCGAGCCGCCGGCCCTCGTTGTGGTAGCTCGCGACGGTGTCCTCGTTGTGGACCGCGTTGACCAGCCGTTCGTACGCCGCGTGCAGCAGCGCCATCCCGGGTGCCTCGTAGATGCCGCGGCTCTTGGCCTCGATCACCCGGTTCTCGATCTGGTCCGACATGCCCATGCCGTGCCGGCCGCCGACCGCGTTCGCCTCCATCACCAGGTCGACCGCGCTGGCGAACTCCTTGCCGTTGATCGTCACCGGACGGCCCTGCTCGAAGCCGATCGTGACGTCCTCGGTGAGGATCTCGACGTTCGGGTCCCAGAACTTGACGCCCATGATCGGTTCGACGGTCTCGATGCCGGTGTCGAGGTGCTCCAGTGTCTTGGCCTCGTGGGTGGCGCCCCAGATGTTGGCGTCGGTCGAGTAGGCCTTCTCGGTGCTGTCCCGGTACGGCAGCTCGTGAGCGAGCAGCCACTCGGACATCTCTTTCCGGCCGCCCAGTTCGGTGACGAAGTCCGCGTCGAGCCAGGGCTTGTAGATCCGCAGCTGCGGGTTCGCGAGCAGACCGTACCGGTAGAACCGCTCGATGTCGTTGCCCTTGAAGGTCGACCCGTCGCCCCAGATCTGGACGTTGTCGTCGAGCATCGCCCGGACCAGCAGGGTGCCGGTCACCGCCCGGCCGAGGGGCGTGGTGTTGAAGTAGGCGCGACCGCCCGAGCGGATGTGGAACGCACCGCAGGCGAGCGCCGCCAGCCCTTCCTCGACCAGCGCCGCGCGGCAGTCGACCAGCCGCGCGATCTCGGCCCCGTACGCCGCCGCGCGCCCCGGCACCGAGTCGATATCGGGCTCGTCGTACTGGCCGATGTCAGCCGTGTAGGTGCACGGGATGGCGCCCTTGTCGCGCATCCACGCGACCGCCACCGAAGTATCGAGACCGCCTGAGAAAGCGATACCGACCCGCTCACCGATGGGAAGGGAAGTAAGGACCTTGGACATAGGAAGAGTATGCACTCTCCTGAATGATTATGCAAAACGTCGCAGGCGGTCGGGGCTCAGGGTGCCCCGGGGCCTGGGAAGACAGAAGCAGCTAAGGTCGCCGGCGGCGGTCGCCCTGGCGTTCGGCTCGTTGTGCGGCAAGGGTCCGCGGATCCTTCGGATGGTTGTGCGGCGGGGGTCGGCGGAGCCTTCGGACGGTTGCGGCGGGGGTCGGCGGAGCCTTCGGTTGGTTGTGCGACAGGGGTTGCCGGAGCCTTCGGGTGGTTGTGCGGTCGGGCTGTTGGTGGTTGGTGCTGGGGCCTAGCGCCGCGGGTGCGGACAGGTGGTGGTGACCTCGGACAGGTGATGGTGACCTGGGACAGGTTGTCGGGGCTTCGGACACGTCATGTGGTGTCCGAACCCCCGACGTCGTGTCCGAACCCCCGACCTGCTGTCCGAACCCCTGACGCGCTGTCCGAACCCCCCGACATGTCCGAACCCCCCGACGTGGTGTCCGAACCCCTGACGCGCTGTCCGAACCCCCCGACATGTCCGAACCCCCCGACGTGGTGTCCGAACCTCCCCCGACATGTCCGAACCCGACGTGGTGTCCGAACCCCCCGACGTGGTGTCCGAACCCCCCGACGTGGTGTCCGAACCCCCGATGTGGTGTCCGAACCTCCCCCGACATGTCCGAACCCGACGTGGTGTCCGAACCCCCGGCCTAGTGTCCGAACCCCCGGCCTAGTGTCCGACCCCCCGGCCTAGTGTTCGAACCCCCGACATATCCGAACTCGACGTGGCGTGTCCGAACCCCCGTCATGGTGTCCGAACCCCCGGCGGGGTGTCCGAGGTCCCGCTGTCGGGCGGGGCGGGGCGTAGTACAGGGGGTGAGATATTGCGTGTGGGGGTTGGGGTGGGCGAGCTAACGTCAGCAGGGTGACTAGTGCACCTGTTGAGCTTCCTCGTAAGGCTGGTGAGCTTCGCGCCGCCGGATTCCTTCCCCGCACGATCAAGGCCGAGATCCGCGACAACCTGTTGACCGAGTTGCGCGCCGGCCGTGATCCCTGGCCCGGCATCGTCGGGTTCTCCCGCACTGTTATCCCTCAGTTGGAACGCGCCCTGCTCGCGGGGCATGACGTAGTACTGCTCGGTGAGCGCGGTCAGGGCAAGACGCGCCTGCTGCGCACCCTGGTCGGCCTGCTCGACGAGTGGACGCCGGTGATCGAGGGCGCCGAGTTGCCCGAGCACCCGCTGGAGCCGATCACGCCGGCGTCGAAGCGCCGCGCGGCCGAGCTCGGTGACGATCTGCCGGTCGCCTGGCTGCACCGCAGCCTCCGGTACGCCGAGAAGCTCGCGACGCCCGACACCTCCGTCGGGGACCTGATCGGTGACGTCGACCCGGTGAAGGTGGCCGAGGGGCGCAGCCTGGGTGACCCGGAGACGATCCACTTCGGTCTGGTACCGCGGGCGCACCGCGGCATCGTCGCCATCAACGAGCTGCCGGACCTCGCCGAGCGGATCCAGGTCGCGCTGCTCAACGTGATGGAGGAGCGCGACATCCAGGTCCGCGGGTACACCCTCCGGCTGCCGCTCGACGTGTTGCTGGTGGCAACGGCCAACCCGGAGGACTACACCAACCGCGGCCGCATCATCACCCCGCTGAAGGACCGCTTCGGCGCCGAGGTGCGGACCCACTACCCGCTGGACATCGACGCCGAGGTGGACGTCGTCCGGCAGGAGAGCCACCTCACCGCCGAGGTCGGCGAACCACTGCTCGAGGTGCTCGCCCGGTTCGTCCGGCACCTGCGCGAGTCGAACGCGATCGACCAGCGCTCGGGTGTCTCGGCCCGGTTCGCGGTCGCCGCCGCCGAGACGGTCGCGGCCGCCGCGCTCCGCCGCAGCGCGATCACCGGTGAGGAGCCGGCCGTCGCCCGGCCGGTCGACCTCGACGCGGTTCCCGCCGTACTGCGGGGCAAGCTCGAGTTCGAGCCGGGGGAGGAGGGACGCGAGACCGAGTTGCTCGAGTACCTCCTGCGCAGGTCCGTCGCCGACACCGCGCGCGAGCGGTTCGCCGGGCTCGACCTCACCCCACTCGCGGATGCCGTTGCCAACGGCCACCTTGTCACCACGGGCGAGCGGATCCCCGGCCGCGACGTACTCTCGGCGCTTCCCGAGCTCCCCGTCCTCCACGACGTGGCAGCCCGCGCAGGCGTCGAGCCGGACGACTCGCCAGGCAGGATCGCGGCCGCGGTCGAGCTCGCCTTGGAGGCGCTCTACCTCTCCAAGCGATTGGCCAAGGACGCCGACGACGACACCACGATCTACGGGATCTGACATGACCGCCGCGATACCCGAAGGCTGGTTCTACGGCCCGTGGCACGAAGGGCCGGATCCGCTGGCGCCGCCGGTGGATCTGCGGGACGCGCTGGACGAGCTCGGCCGGGACGTGATGGCCGGGTCGTCACCCAGGTCCGCGCTGGAGGAGTTGCTCCGGCGCGGCACCCGCAACACCCAGGGCCTCGACGACCTGACCCGCAGGTTGTGGGAGCGACGTCGCGAGATCCAGCGACGCCACAACCTCGACGGCACGCTGCGGGACGTGCAGCGGCTGCTGGACGAGGCACTCGAGGCCGAGCGGCGTGAGCTGTTCCCGAACCCGTCCGACGATGCCCGGTTCCGGGAGGCGCAGCTCGACGCGCTTCCCGCCGGTACGGCGGCCGCGGTACGGGAGCTGGCCAACTACGACTGGCAGTCCGAGGAGGCCCGGCAGAAGTACGAGGAGATCCGCGAGACACTCGGCCGGGAGCTGCTCGGGTCGCGCTTCGAGGGCATGAAGGAGGCCCTGCAGAACACGACGCCGGAGGACATCGAGCGGATCAACGAGATGTTGTCCGACCTCAACGCGCTGCTGTCCGCCCACGCGCAGGGTCATCCGCAGATCGACGAGTTGTTCAACGAGTTCATGGCGAAGCACGGCGAGTTCTTCCCGGAGAACCCGCGCAACGTCGACGAGCTGATCGACGTACTGGCCGCGCGAGCGGCGGCCGCGCAGCGGATGCTCAACTCGATGACGGCGGAGCAGCGAGCCGAGCTGGCCCAGCTCTCGCAGCAGGCGTTCGGCAACCCGCAGCTGTCCCAGCAGCTGGCCAACCTGGATGCCCAGCTCCAGGGGCTCAGACCGGGCGAGGATTGGTCCGGGTCCGAGCGGATGAGTGGCGACGACCCGCTCGGCCTCGCCGAGGGTGCGCGGGCCATGTCCGATCTGGCGGAGCTGGACGCGCTGGCCGAGCAGCTGGCCCAGTCGTACCCGGGTGCCAGGCTCGAGGACATCGACCTCGACGCGCTCACCCGCCAACTCGGCGACGAGGCGACGGTCGACGCCAAGCGGTTGTCCGAGCTCGAACGGCAGTTGCGCGACCAGGGTCTGCTGGAGCGTGCGCCCGACGGCACGCTGCAGCTGTCCCCGAAGGCGTTGCGCCAGCTAGGCCAGACAGCGCTCGCCGACGTACTCCGGACGGCTCGCGGCCAGTCCGGTGAACGCGACGCAGCCTCGGCCGGAGCAGCCGGCGAGCTGAGCGGGTCCAGCCGGGCCTGGCAGTTCGGCGACACCCAGCCGTGGGACGTGTCGCGCACGGTTCGCAACGCAGTACTGCGTACTGCGGGCGCTGGGCGAGGTGGCTCGGTGAAGCTCGACGTGGCCGACGTGGAGATCGCCGAGACGGAGCACCGGGCCCGGGCCGCGGTGGCGCTGCTGGTGGACACCTCATGGTCGATGGTCCAGGAGGGTCGCTGGCTGCCGATGAAGCGGACCGCGCTCGCCCTGCACCAGCTGATCTCGACCCGCTACCGCAACGATGCCCTGCAGCTCATCACCTTCGGCCGGTACGCCGAGGTGGTGGAACTGCCGCAGCTGATCGGCATGGAAGGTACCTGGGAGCAGGGCACCAACGCGCACCACGCGTTGCTGCTTGCGGGTCGGCACCTGCGGCGTCATCCGGACGCCCAGCCGGTGGTCCTGATGGTCACCGACGGGGAGCCGACGGCTCACCTCGAACCGGATGGCACGGCCGAGTTCGACTACCCGCCGCGGCCGGCGACACTGCGCAAGACCGTCGCCGAGGTGGACCGGCTGGCCAAGCTCGGAGCATCCCTGACGGTGTTCCGGCTCGGGGACGATCCGCGACTGAACGCCTTCGTCGACCTGCTCGCCCGCCGCAGCGGCGGACGGGTGCTCGCCCCCGACGCAGACGGCCTCGGCGCAGCCGTCGTAGGCGACTACCTGAGAACCCGCCGCAGGCTCTGACGCAGGCCCGTCCCGGGCGCTGACGGGCGCTCATCCGGCAGGGAGTACCCATCTCGAAGGTGGGGTACTCCCTGCCTTTGCGTTTCCTCGGAAAAACCTGCCATTGTCCATGGTTGTCAACGGGGTAAGGGTTTTCCGGCCATCGACATGTGGGCAGCGTCACCATCTCATCGTGAGACCAGTGTTCAACTGGACTGGTTTTTGGGCTTACCCTGAAAAGACGTCCCTCGCCATCGGAGTCGTCGGGCCAGCGGTCACCACACCGCGACCGGACAGAGCGACCACTCGCCGCCCACATCCTCAGGGAGTCACCGTGCCGAAACTCGTCTACGACTTCGCCGAAGGCAACAAAGACATGAAGGAGTTGCTCGGCGGCAAAGGGGCAAATCTCGCCGAGATGACCAATCTCGGCCTGCCCGTGCCGCCTGGTTTCACCATCTCCGCCGAGGCTTGCAAGGTGTTCCTGGCGACCGGTTCGGTGCCGCCCGAACTGGCCGACGAGATCGACCATCACGTCGACTCGCTGCAGCAGAAGATGGGCAAGAAGCTGGGCCAGGCGGACGACCCGCTGCTCGTGTCGGTCCGCTCCGGCGCCGCCGTGTCGATGCCCGGCATGATGGAGACGGTGCTCAACGTCGGCCTGAACGACGACTCCGTGAACGGCCTCGCGCACCACTCCGGCAACCCCCGGTTCGCCTGGGACGCGTACCGCCGGCTGATCCAGATGTTCGGCAAGACCGTGCTCGACATGGATGGCGAGGTCTTCGAGGGCGCGATCGAGGCGGCCAAGAAGGCCAAGGGCACCAAGAACGACCTGGACCTCGACACCGACGACCTCAAGGCGCTGGTGAAGACCTTCAAGGCCGCCGTGCAGGATCACACCGGCCGCGAGTTCCCGCAGGATCCGCGCGAGCAGATGGACCTGGCGATCGAGGCGGTCTTCGGTTCCTGGAACTCGGAGCGCGCCATCCTCTACCGCCGCCAGGAGCGGATCGCCACCGACCTCGGCACGGCGGTGAACATCTGCTCGATGGTGTTCGGCAACCTCGGTATGGACTCCGGCACCGGCGTCGCCTTCACCCGCGACCCGTCCAGCGGCCAGCCCGGCGTGTACGGCGACTACCTGCAGAACGCACAGGGTGAGGACGTCGTCGCCGGCATCCGCAACACGGTCCCGCTGGCCGAGCTGGAGCAGCTGGACAAGAAGTCGTACGACGACCTGATGGCGATCATGGCCAAGCTGGAAGGCCACTACCGCGACCTGTGCGACATCGAGTTCACCGTCGAGCGCGGCAAGCTCTGGATGTTGCAGACCCGCGTCGGCAAGCGGACCGCGGGTGCCGCCTTCCGGATCGCGACCAGCCTGATCGACGAGGGCATGATCGACACCGACGAGGCGCTGCGCCGGGTCAAGGGCGCCCAGCTCGCCCAGCTGATGTTCCCGCGGTTCGACAGCGACGCGGACAAGGACCTGGTCACCAAGGCGATCGGGGCCTCCCCGGGCGCCGCCTCCGGCAAGGTCGTCTTCACCTCCGCCGCCGCGGTCGAGGCCGCCGACCGCGGCGAGAAAGTGATCCTGGTCCGGCGCGAGACGAACCCGGACGACCTGCACGGCATGATCGCCGCCCAGGGCATCCTGACCAGTCGCGGCGGCAAGACCTCGCACGCGGCGGTAGTTGCCCGGGGCATGGGAAAGACCTGCGTCTGCGGAGCCGAGGAGCTCGACGTCGAGGTAGCCGCCGGCAAGATCCTCGTCAACGGTACGACGATCAACGCGGGTGACGTGATCTCCATCGACGGGACCACCGGCGAGGTGTTCCTCGGCGAGGTCCCGGTGGTTCCCTCCCCGGTGGTGCAGTACTTCGAGGGCTCGCTGGCGCCCGATGCAGGTGACGAACTGGTGGCCGCGGTGCACCGACTGATCACCCACGCCGACGAGATCCGGCGGCTCGGCGTACGGACGAATGCGGACACTGCCGACGACGCGAGCAGGGCTCGTCGGTTCGGTGCCGAGGGCATCGGTCTGTGCCGGACCGAGCACATGTTCCTGGGGGAGCGGCGTGAAGCGGTCGAGCGGCTGATCCTGGCCGACGACGCGGCGGAGCGCGAGGCCGCGCTGGCCGAGCTGGAACCCTTGCAGCGTGGGGACTTCCTGGAGCTGCTGACCGCGATGGACGGGCTGCCGGTGACGATCCGGCTGATCGATCCGCCGCTGCACGAGTTCCTGCCGTCGATGGAGGAGCTGGCGGTCAAGGTTGCGATCGCCGAGGAGCGGGGCGAGGACCCGGGCCGCAACAAGGCCTTGCTGGCCGCGGTCGAGCGGCTGCACGAGCAGAACCCGATGCTCGGTCTGCGCGGGGTGCGGCTCGGCCTGGTCGTGCCGGGCTTGTTCGCGATGCAGGTCCGGGCGATCGCGTCGGCGGCGGCCGAGTTGCGCAAGCAGGGCAAGGATCCGCGCCCGGAGATCATGATTCCGCTGGTCGGCGCCGTCCAGGAACTCCAGCTGGCCCGCGACGAGGTGGACGCGGTCCTCGCCGAGGTCGACCGATCGACGGAGGCCGATGGCACCGGCGGGGTGGAGTGGAAGACGCCGATCGGGACGATGATCGAGCTGCCGCGCGCCGCGGTGATCGCGGATCAGATCGCCGAGGCGGCCGACTTCTTCTCCTTCGGCACCAACGACCTGACCCAGACCACCTGGGGCTTCAGCCGAGACGACGTCGAGGGCGCGTTCTTCTCCCGCTACCTGGAGAAGGGCATCTTCGCGGTCTCGCCGTTCGAGTCGATCGACCGGGAAGGCGTCGGCGCGTTGGTCCGGACCGGGGCCGAGCGTGGTCGCGCGGCCAAGCCCGACCTCAAGCTCGGCATCTGCGGCGAACACGGCGGCGACCCGGACAGCATCCACTTCTTCCACGAGGTGGGCCTGGATTACGTCTCCTGCTCGCCGTTCCGGATCCCGGTGGCGCGCCTGGAAGCCGGCCGGGCCACCCTGCTCTGACCCCCGAGGTCCCGACCGCCCCGGCCCGATCATCGATCGCGCCGGGGCGGTTGTACGCCGGAAGGGTCGTCCCTTGGCATCAGCGCGGGTGGTACGCGGATCCCGCGGGGAGGTCTGAGCCGGATCGGGTGGAGTTGCTCCGGGGGGAGGCCGCGGGATTCGCCGCGTGGCGCCGGGTCCCCGAGCGGCGGACGAACCGCAGCGCCCAGGTCGGTGTGCGGGGTGGTGTTCGGGGTGGGGTGTACCGAGCGACAGGCGGTACTGGTGCAGTCGCCGAGGCCTCAGGCGTGGGTTGCTGGCCGGGGCGGTCTGTTCGGCGACTACGTACTGCCCTTCGGTACGCGGCAGGCTCCCCGGGGGGGTATCGCCAGGTGCGTGGTGATTTCCGCCGATTCCGGGGGCACGGACTCGGGCTTGGGCTGGCTGGCTGTTGGCCGGCTGGCGGCTTGCAAAGTGCCAGCCGCCGAACGACCCGTCATCGGGCAGGCCGATCGCCGAGCGAGCCCCGATGGCGTGCAGTTGCGGGGACCTGGAACACCTCGCGGGGAGTTGGGGGGCAGGCTGTTTCGTGTCCGAGGTGCCGCGTTGGTGTCCGAGGTCCCGTCTCAGTTCGGCACCAAATTCATCGAGCTCTCAGGCCGTCATGCACTAGCGTCCACCCCATGAGCCGGCAGGAGTTGCGCAAGACCTTCGGCGAGGACGCGGAACTGTACGACCGGGTTCGGCCGACCTACCCCCACAAGTTGTACGACGACCTCGACCGGCTGCTCGGGAATCCGACCCGGCCGCGGGTGCTGGAGATCGGCCCGGGCACCGGCCAGGCGACCGCCCCGATGCTCAAGCGCGGCTGGTCCGTCAAGGCGGTCGAGCTGAGCCCGGACCTGGCCCGGGTCGCGCGAGCCAAGCTCCCGGACCTGGAAGTGATCACAGCGGACTTCGAGAGCTGGGAGTTGCCGCCGGAGAAGTTCGACCTGGTGTTCTCGGCGACGGCGTTCCACTGGATCGACCCGGACATTCGAGTGCAGAAGGCAGCCGACGCACTGCGCCCGGGCGGGATGCTCGCGGTGATCTCGACCGAGCACATCGCCGGCGGCAGCCACCAGTTGTTCGTCGACTTCGAGGACTGCTACCAGCGCTTCAACCCGGACCCACCCGGCGAGGGCCTGCTCCCGGCGGACGCCATCCCGACGGACTCGGCGGAATTCGACGCGAGCGGGCGGTTCGGGCCGGTGGAGTTCCGCCGTTACGAGTGGGAACGGCGCTACACGACCGCGGAGTACCTCGATCTGCTGTCGTCGTACTCGGGACATCGGGCCTTGACAGCTGAGGCTCGTGACGGACTGTACGGCTGTATCAGCGCTCTCATCGCCGCGGCGGGAGGCTCGATCACGAAGCGTTACCTTACTCAACTGGCTGCAGCAAATCTCCTTAACCAACCTCTTGCATCCAGCTGATTGAGTGGTCAAGATATCCGAGCGGGAAGGGCGATCACTCGTCGACTTTCGGGTCTGACCTGAACCAGCCGCTGTGGCGGCTCGTGACTCCCTTCCCGCACCAAACTTCTCCTCGCGAGCCGCGAGCCTCCCTTATAAGGTCGACGGCATGGCTCTCTTCGCACTCCAGTTGACCTTCACCGACACCGACCGGCGGATGCAGGTCCGCCCGGCCCACCGGGAGTACCTGACCACGTTGCGGGCGGCCGGGAAGCTCCTCACCGCAGGGCCTTTCGCCGACCAGAGCGGCGCGCTGCTGATCTACGACGTCGCCGACGAGGCCGAGCTGCGCGAGATCCTTGCCGACGACCCCTACACGCCGGCCGACGTCTACGAGATCGCGTCGCTGCAGGAGTGGCAGCCGCTCTTTCCGGTCAAGCCCGTATAGGGGGCCCAACGCCCCGAGGTCAGACCTCGGTCGGCTCCAGGTCGAGGAAGTCGACGTAGGCCCACAGCCAGACCAGCGGCGCGAGCACCATCTCGGCATCGCCCTGGTCGTCGGCCACGAACAGCATCGACCCGTCGCCTCTGGAGATGTCCTCGAGCACCGAGCCGCAGACCTCGAGCGCTGCCTCGAAGGTCCGCACCTGCGGGCCGCTCTCCCACAGCGGGTGGGGGAGCGGCAGCACCGGCGCTTCGTCGGTGCCGTCCAGGTCCACCGAGACCTGCTGCAGCATCTCGTACAGGTCGTAGGAGATCAGCCCGGCGAACGGGCTCCCGTCGACGCCGATCAGGTACGGGTCGTCGGCGCCGTCGCGGAACGCGTCCCGCACCAGCGGCAGCGCGGCCGCCAGATCGGACATCTCGATGTACGGCGCCTCGTGGGGCTCCTCGTCCTCTTCCTCGAGCTCCCCGCTGCGCATCTGGTCGAACGAGTGCAGCAGATCGCTCAGCTCGTCGTACGCGCCGCCGCCGGGAGCAGCCTGGGCGCGCTTCTCGAGATCGCGCAGGTGCTCGACCAGGTCGTCCTCGAAGTGCAGGTCGAACCGCGGCAGCCCGGGCTCGCGGCCGGCGTTGATCTGTGCGACGAGCTGGGTGGAGATCGGCCCGAGCCGCTCGGCCAGCACCTCCAGCGGAGTGGTCGGCTTCTCATCCTCGTCGTACGCGCAGGAGTCGTCGTCGGTCTTGCCCTCGTTCTCCATCGCGAGCAGCACGGAGAAGGCCGGGAACGCGATCAGCGCGGCCGTGGCGAGCATCCCGTCGCCGATCAGCATCAGCGGGTTGCCGCCCGCCTCGGTCCGGCGCAGATGGTCGGGCAGCAGTACCGCGGCCTGCTCGACGTTCACCTGACTCGCGAGCGAGGAGAGCCCGTGGTCCGTGTCGACCCCCAGTTGCTCGACCAGCGTCTCGGAGCTCATGTCGAAGTTCGAGCGCAGGTAGTACCGCAGCCAGCCCGCGTCGACCGGATTGCCGAGCAGGTCGGCGATCCGGGCGCGGAAGTCGGCCAGGTCCGCGACCGCCAGCACCACGAGCACCGGCTGGTCGCCGTCGCCGATCACCAGCGGCCGGGTGTCGCCGTTCTGGAATCCGTCGATGACCGCGGCCAGGCCGTCGGCCGCGGCCTCCAGCGGCCAGGACTCCGCCTCGAACTCGGTCACACCTGACGAGGTGCCGACGTCGTCGGGCATCTGCTGGTCCTCTCCGGGCGGGGCAGGGTGGCGTCTACTGTAGGGGGCCGCAGTGTGACCGGGGGTGGCCGGTCGGTGCGGCGTGACATTGGCTACGCTGTGAGCGGCGGGTCGATGAAGCGATATCTCACATGTGAGATAACGTGCGGCGCATGACTGACGACTACCTGAGCCGGATCGGCAATCTCATCCGGGACGCCCGTAAGCACCGTGGCTGGACGCAGACCCAGCTCGCCGATGTGCTCGGCACCAGTCAGAGCGCGGTTAACCGGATCGAAAAGGGTCATCAGAACCTCACTCTCGAGATGCTCGCCCGGATCGGCGAGGCACTCGACTCCGAAATTGTCTCTCTCGGTGGCGGTCCGGTCCACCTCCGTGTGGTGGGCGGACGCCGGCTGTCCGGATCGATCGACGTGAAGTCCAGCAAGAACGCCGGGGTCGCGCTGCTGTGCGCCTCGCTGCTGAACAAGGGCCGGACCACGCTGCGCAAGGTCGCCCGGATCGAAGAGGTCAACCGGCTGCTCGAGGTGCTGAACTCGATCGGCGTCCGGACCACCTGGCTGAACGACGCCGGCGACCTGGAGATCGTGCCGCCGGAGCACCTGAACCTGGCCGCGATGGACGCCGAGGCGGCCCGCCGTACCCGCAGCATCATCATGTTCCTCGGTCCGCTGCTGCACCGCGAGGACACCTTCCAGCTCCCGTACGCCGGGGGCTGCGACCTCGGCACCCGGACCGTCGAGCCGCACATGTCCGCGCTGCGCCCGTTCGGCCTGGACATCAAGGCGACCGGCGGCGAGTACCACGCGCTGGTGAACCGGGCCGTCACGCCGGGCAAGCCGATCGTGCTGACCGAGCGCGGCGACACCGTGACCGAGAACGCGATCATGGCCGCGGCCCGGCACGACGGCGTCACCGTGATCCGCAACGCCAGCTCGAACTACATGGTCCAGGACCTCTGCTTCTACCTCGATCTCCTCGGCGTGAAGATCGACGGCGTCGGCAGCACCACGCTGACCGTGCACGGCAAGCCGGAGATCGACGTGGACGTCGACTACGCGCCGTCGGAGGACCCGATCGAGGCGATGAGCCTGCTCACCGCCGCGATCGTGACCGGCTCCGAGATCACCATCCGGCGCGCGCCGGTGGAGTTCCTCGAGATCGAGCTCGCGCTGCTCGAGGAGATGGGCCTGGACTACAGCCGCTCCGACGAGTACCTGGCCGAGAACGGCCGGACCCGGCTGGTCGACCTGACCACCCGGCCGTCCAACCTGCACGCGCCGATCGACAAGATCCACCCGATGCCGTTCCCCGGCCTGAACATCGACAACCTGCCGTTCTTCGCGGTGATCGCGGCGTCGGCGACCGGGCAGACGCTGATCCACGACTGGGTCTACGAGAACCGGGCGATCTACCTGACCGACCTGAACAAGCTCGGCGGCCGGGTCAAGCTGCTCGACCCGCACCGGGTGATGGTCGAGGGCCCGACGCACTGGTCCGGCGCCGAGATCATGTGCCCGCCGGCGCTGCGGCCCGCGGTGGTCACGCTGATCGCGATGATGGCGGCCAAGGGCACCTCGGTACTGCGGTCGGTCTACGTGATCAACCGCGGCTACGAGGAACTCGCCACCCGGCTCAACTCGCTAGGCGCCCAGATCGAGACGTTCCGCGACATCTGAGTCCACGCCGAGCGAGTCCTGAACGAAGGCCACGGCCTCGGTGATCACCTCCGGATCGGTCATGATCCGGCGATGACCGAGGCCGTTGGTCTGCAGGAAGTGCGCCCGCGGCCCGTACTTCGCCAGCAGCACCGGCGCCTGGGTGGGATCCACGACGTCGTCCTCGTCGTTGTGGATCGCCAGCAGGTCGACGTCGCCGGCGGCCACGGAGTACCTGGTCCAGATCCCGTCGTCCCCGTCGAACAGCCGGCGCTCGATCGAGCGCCGCAGCGATGCGTTCGCCTTGGCTCCGAGTCCGAGCTCCCGGCAGAAGGCGTCGGCGAGATAGCCGAAGTCGGCGAGGCCGCTGATCGTCACCACGCGCTCGACGCAGACACCCTCGCGGATCGCGTACAGGACGAAGGGCACGCCGAGGGAGTGTGCGATCGCGCCCTCGAACGGTCCGTGCCGGTCCTGCAGGCCCCGGATGATCCGCTGGTGGTCGAGGATCGTGCCGGCCGCGCCGGGTGAGTCGCCGTGCCCGGGTGCGTCGTACGAGACCGGGCTGTAGCCGAGCTCGACCAGGCGCGTCACGAACTTGTGGAACCGGGATGCGCGGGAGCGCCAGCCATGCACGAGTAAGACCGGCCGGGCGCCGTCGCCCCACGCGTAGGTGACGACTCCATCGACCACCTCGACCGTGGCTGCCTCGTGGACCTCGCGTTCGCTCTCGCGCACCTGGCCGCGCTTGAACGGCCGCCGCCAAAGCTCGAACGCGACCCGCCCCGCGATGGTCGGCGGTAATACCTTCAAGCTCGCTCGCACCGCCTCGAGGATCATCGCGCGCTCCACTTCGGGTCGCGCCCGACCAGCCCGAGCAGCCGCTCACTCGCCGGAGCGTCCGCATCCACCGGTACTACGGCCGCGAATGCGCCGCCCGCGGGTCGTTCGACCGGGAACAGCGGGCTCAATCGCAGGGCGGCTTCGGCCAGCTTGTCGGGAATGGGGTCGGGCCGTCCGATCGCTCGCGCGACGTCCCACGCGTGCACCAGATAGTCGACGAAGTGCATCGCCACGGCGACCCGGCCGGGGAACACCCCGAACTCCCGAACCTCCACCGGCCGCTCCAGTACGGCGTACTCCTCGAAGGCCGCGGTGACCTTGTCGACCGAGGCCGGGAACTTCGCCAGCGTGATCTCGTCGGGCGGCCCGGGCTTCCAGGCGACGCGATCGGTCACGCCGGTCGCGTTCGCCGCGAAGCCGCGGTTCTCCGCGACGAGGTGAGCGATCAGCTCGCCCAGATTCCACTCCGAACAGGGCGTGGGCAGATCGAGCTGGTCCGGCCGGACGGCGGTGACCGCGGTCAGGCAGAGGGACGTGGCGGACTGGTCGAGGGTGCGGGGATCGAGGTCGCTCAGCACTGAGGTCATGAGGTCCGTTCCTGACGGCGTGGAAGCTCTATGGAAACTATACGAACGATCGTATTATTAGTTCGTGTCTGTGCTCCCGTCAACCGAACTAAGATCACCCGAACAGGAGGTGGCGGTGGAGACGCGTGTCGACGGACGGCTGGTGCGGGGCGACCAGACGCGGCGGGCTGTGCTGCGGAAGGCGGTCGACATCGCCTCGGTGGACGGCCTCGAAGGGCTGTCGATCGGCCGGCTCGCCAAGGAGCTGGAGATCAGCAAAAGCGGCCTGTTCGCGCACTTCGGCTCCAAGGAGGAGCTGCAGCTGGCGACCATCCGCGCGGCCCGGCGGATCTACGCGACCTCCGTCGTGGAGCCCGCCTTCGCGGTCGAGCCCGGCCTCGGCCGGGTCTGGGCGTTGAGCGAGAGCTGGCTCGAGTACTCGAAGCGCCGCGTCTTCCCGGGCGGCTGCTTCTTCGCCAAGGCCTCCCACGAGTACGGCGCTCGCCGCGGCCCGGTGCACGACTTCCTGGCCGAGGTGAACCGCGAGTGGATCCAGCTCGTCGAGCAGACCATCACCGAAGCGGTCGATCGCGGCGAGCTCGCAGCCGATCCGGTGCAGCTGGCCTTCGAGCTGAATGCCTTCTACGACTCCGCGAACATGGCGTCACTCCTGCGGGACGGCGACGGCCGGGTCTATGCCCAGGCGCGTCAGTCCATCCGTGCCCGACTCGAAGCGGCAGCCACCGCCGGTACTGCGCTGCCGTGGTGATCGGGTAGATCCCGCGTTCCTCTGATCGGGGAGAAGAGCAGGATCAGACCGGCCAGGGGAACACCCGCGGTGGTGATCCACAGCGCCGTACGGAGGCCCAGTACTTCGCCCAGCGTGCCGCCGAGGACGGCGCCGAGGGGGATCGTGCCGAAGTTGAGGAACGACGCGCTCGCTGCGAGTCGGCCGCGGAGTTCGGGTGGGCAGTAGGACTGGTGGAAGGTCGCCTTGATCGTGTTGCCGCCGACCACCCCGACGCCGATGCAGAATCCGCCGACCATGTAGAGGGTCAGTCCTGCGCCCTTGCTGGTCAGGGGAATCAGGAGTGCCGCGGTCGGGAGGATCAGCTCGAACAGGAGGGTGGCGCGCGCAGTACCGACTCTGGCGGCGACGCGGCGGGCTGCGAAAGCGCCGGCGACTCCGCCGCTGCTGGCGACGGCGATCATCGCGCCGACCACCCCCGCCGAGACGCCGACCTCGCGGACCAGGAAGACCACGATGATCGACTGGTAGCCCATCAGTGCGAGATTCGAGACGCCGCCGAAGATTGTCAGCGTGCGGAGCCAGACGTCACCGGCGACCAGCCGAAGTCCGGCGAGGACCTCCTTGGCCAGGGCTGGGTGGTTCGCCGTGTGGATGGCTGGCTCGCGGTGGCGGATCAGGGTCAGGCAGAGCAGGGCGATGAGGAAGGTCGAGGCGTCGACGAGCATGCCGTTGACGGCTCCGGTCAGCTGGACGATCAGGCCGCCGCAGCCGACTCCGGCGATCTGCGCGGCGGAGGCGCTGCCGTGGAGCTTTGCGTTGCCTTCGGCCTGGTCGTGTGGGTCGAGGAGGGTGGGGAGGTAGGCGGTGTAGGCGGTCTGGAAGAGCACGGCCGCGATGCCTGTCAGGACCGCGATCGGCAGTAATAGTTGGATTGTGAGCAGGTCTGCTCCGGCTGCGAGGGGGATGGTGGCGAAGAGGAGCAGAGAGGCCGCCGAGGCGAGCTGCATGAGCGGGCGGCGGGGCAGGCGGTCGACCCAGGCGCCGACCGGCAGGCCGATGACGAGCCACGGCAGCCAGGCCGCGGCGCTCAGCAGGCCGACCTCGAAGGTTGTTGCCTGTAGCACCGATACGGCGATCAGCGGGAGTGCGACGGTGGACACCGCACTGCCGAACCGGCTGACCGTCTCGCCCGTCCACAGCAACCGGAAGTCGCGGTGCCGGACCAGCAGACTCACTGCCGCCGCCGCGGGAACGACTGCAACTGCACCACAACAGGCATGGCCCGCTCGTCGCCGGTGTTTTCCGCAAGGGCCGTCTTGTTCTGCTCGGTGTGGCGGTCGATGACGGCGGTGAGGTCGTCGTTGAGTGCGATCAGTTGCTCCGGGGTGAGCTTGAGGTCTCGCCAGTCGGAGAGTGCGGCCGCGTGCTGCCACTCGCCGGGCCAGTCCTCAGCCACATACCGCCGCACGCGCTCGAAGTACTGCTCTACCAAATGCCGTAGGTAGACCTTGAGCGCACCGCTGGTCTCGGGGTCGTCGCGGAAGTCGGCCGGGTTCAGCACGGTCTGCCCCTGCGGCACCCTCCACCAGCGCTCGCGCTTGGTCCCGCGGTCGACCTCTTCCTCGATGTAGCCGTGCTCCGCGAGCAGCCGCAGGTGCCAGCTGATCGTGCCCGTGCTCTCGCCGAGCCGCGCCGACAGGCCGGTCGAGGTGGCCGGCCCGTCGAGCTCCAGCAACTCCAGGATCTGCATGCGCAGGGGATGAGCGAGTCCGCGGAGGCTGCGCGCGTCGATCCGTCGCATCGGTCGGTCCATGGCCTCACGGTAACTTGCCAAGAGTCCTCTGCAAAGGGTCCTCTGGAAGATTTCTGTCGGCGGTGATCTCTAGGTTCGGGGATATGCGGCCTCATGTGGTGGCTCATCTGGCGGTCTCGATCGACGGTGCGACAACCGGGTTCGAGGCCGATCAAGCGCGCTTCTACGCGATGGCGACGCTGTGGCAGGAGGACGTGACGCTGGCCGGCGCGGACACGATCCTGGCCCAGGAGAGCGCGGTCCGTGTCGCCGAGCGGCCGGGTCCACGCGCCGCCGGTCCGCTGCTCGCGGTGGTGGACAGCCGCCGCCGCGTCCGCTCCCTGGAGATCCTGCGCGAGCTCGGCTACTGGTCGGACGTGATCGCGCTGTACTCCGACCAGACCCCGGCGCGGGAACCCGACAGCAAGATCCAGGAGATCGTCACCGGCTATGACCGGGTCGACCTCGCCGAGGCCCTCGAGCTGCTCGGCCGGCGAGGCGCTCAGGTCGTCCGCGTCGACAGCGGCGGCGCGCTGGTCGGAGTACTGCTGGAGCTGGGGTTGATCGACGAGGTCAGCCTGCTCGTGCATCCGGTCGTCGTTGGCTCGGCTGCGCGGTGGCATGGGTCGTTCGCCGATCGCCTGGACCTGCGGCTCGCGAACAGCGAGACCTTCGAGGGCGGCGTCGTCTGGCTCCGCTACTGCACCGCCTGATCCTGTCCTTCCGGCTCTCTTGAGGGCAGAGGTTTGAACGGATCGGCTAACTGGGTACACTGTACGAAGTTTGGTTCTCGACGGTGTGGAGGAGTTCGTTTTGAGCGAGACGCAGAGCATGCCCAGCACGTCCGGGTACGTTCCGGACGCGGCGGATCTGGCCGGCGTCCAGGCCTGGTTCGAGCGGTACGACGGGCTGGCGGCGGCGCAGGACTACGAGGGGATGGCCGACCAGGCCTTATTTCCTCTGAACGAGGTGACCGACGACGGCAAGGGGCAGGCGAAGGCGGAGCAGTTCGACCGGGCCGGGTTCGTGGCCCAGATGGCCGAGGTGATGGGCGGCGGCGGTGACGTCACGATGGAGACGAGCCGGACGCCGCACTTCCTGTCCGCCAGCCTGGTCTTCGTGATCACCGACGGCACGATGACGTACGGCGGCCACACCCAGCCGATCCGGTACGGCGACCTGTTGCTCAAGGTCGCCGGCGAGTGGCACTTCCAGACGATGGTCCAGGGCGGCTGGGGCTGACCGTCTGCTTGCGTCCGATGAACCGCGGAGACGGCTCGGCAGTTCTTCGGACGCAAGCCAACTGGAGTTGGCGAAAGTGTCGGTCGCGGTGGTTAGTCTGGGCCCTGATGAGGAAGCAGCATGAGGGGTATGACGAGCACGACGCGGAGCGGTGGGTGGCGGAGCCGGTCAAACGGCCCGGCCGCACGGCCTTCGCGCGCGACCGTGCCCGCGTGCTGCACAGCGCTGCGCTCCGCCGGCTCGCCGCCAAGACCCAGGTGGTCACGGCCGGCAGCGACGACTTCGTCCGGAACCGGCTGACCCACAGCCTCGAGGTCGCCCAGATCGGTCGCGAACTGGCGAGCACCCTCGGCTGCGATCCAGACATCGTGGACGCGGCCTGCCTTGCGCACGACCTCGGCCACCCGCCCTTCGGGCACAACGGCGAGCGGGCGCTGGACCAGTTGGCCGAGGAGATCGGCGGCTTCGAGGGCAACGCGCAGACCTTGCGACTGCTGACCCGGCTGGAGTCGAAGACGTTCGACCCGGCCGGTCGCAGCGTCGGGCTCAACCTCAGCCGCGCGACCCTCGACGCCGCCACCAAGTACCCGTGGCCCCGGCGTGACGGGGAGCGCAAGTTCGGGGTGTACGACGATGACGCCGAGGTGTTCGAGTGGTTGCGCCGCGGGGTGGACTCCGCCGCCGGCCCGGGCCCGCAGTACCGGCGGTGTCTCGAGGCGCAGGTGATGGACTTCGCGGACGACGTGGCGTACTCCGTGCACGACGTGGAGGACGGGATCGTTGCCCATCACATCGATCTGGACGAGGTCGGCGCCGAGCGGGCGCCGTACTGGGATACGGTGCGGCGGTTTTACTTGTCCGAGGCAACGGATGTGGACCTCGACGAGGGTTGGCGGCGGCTGACCGGGCTGCCGTACTGGCCGAGGGCCGCCTTCGACGACAGCCGGCGCTCACTCGGCGGGCTCAAGGACCTGACCAGCCAACTGATCGGCCGGTTCTGTACTGCGGCCGAGCAGGCGACGCACGCGCAGTTCGGCAGGTCCCGGCTGATTCGCTACGAGGCCGACCTGATCGTGCCGGACGGGATCCGCACCGAGATCGCGCTGCTCAAGGGGATCGGCATGTTCCACGTGCTCAACTCCCCGGAGCGGCAGGCTCGCAGGGCGGTCCAGCGCGAACTGCTGACCGAACTGGTGGAGGCGCTCTGGAAGTCGGCGCCGCGTCACCTGGATCTGCCGTTCGCCACCGACTTCGCCGAGGCGGCCGACGACAACGCCAGGCTCCGCGTGATCATCGACCAGGTCGCCTCCTTGACCGATCCCTCAGCCCAGGCATGGCACGCCCAACTCGTCACCCGCTGACGCAGTACGCATGCGGGCCCGGAAGTCGCGCCCGGGCGCATCCGCATGGTGTCTCCTACCGTCCGCATCTCCGGATGAACGCGCCCGAAGACGCTTGAAGGATTAATGTCTTGCCATGAGCGACTCAGAGCGGATGGTAATCGTCGGAGCGAGCCTGGCGGGCGCGACCGCGGCGGAGACGCTGCGGACCGAGGGCTGGACCGGACCGATCGTGCTGATCGGGGAGGAGAACGAGCTGCCGTACGAGCGGCCCCCGTTGTCCAAGGGCGTGCTGCTCGGCAAGGACCAGCCGGAGGTCGCTCAGCTCCACGACCGCGCGTGGTACGACGACAACAACGTGGACCTGCGCCTCGGCTCGAAGGTGACCGCGATCGACACGGGCGCTCGCAAGGTGACACTCGCGGACGGCTCCGAAGTCGAGTACGACAAGCTCCTGATCGCCACTGGCAGCCGCGTCCGCAAGCTCGACGTGCCGGGAGCGGACCTGCCCGGCATCAACTACCTGCGGACCGCGGCGGAGTCCAAGGCCCTCACCGACGCGTACGCCGCGAAGCCGCGGGTGGTCGTCGTCGGCGCCGGGTGGATCGGCCTGGAGGCGGCCTCGGCGGCGCGCGAGCGTGGCAGCGAGGTCACCGTGATCGAGCCGCAGTCGACCGCGCTCGCGTCGGTGATGGGGGAGCAGGTCGGGGACCTGTACGCGGACCTGCACCGTCAGCACGGCGTCGACCTGCGCTTCGGTGTCGGCGTCGAGAGCTTCGAAGGCGACGACCACGTGACCGGGGTGCGTACCTCCACCGGCGACGTGCTCCCGGCAGACCTGGTGGTGGTCGGAGTCGGCGTACAGCCCAACACCGAGCTCGCCGAGGCCGCGGGTATCGAGGTTGCCAGCCGCGAAGACGGCTCGGGCATCGTCACCGGGCCGGACCTGCGCACGTCCGTACCGGAGGTCTACGCCGCCGGTGACGTGGTCCGCTGGGATCACCCGCTGCTCGGCCACTCGATCCGCGTCGAGCACTGGCAGAACGCGAAGGACAGCGGTAAGACCGCAGCCAAGGCGATGCTCGGCCAGAAGGTGACCCAGGACGCGCTCCCGTACTTCTTCACGGATCAGTACGACCTGGGCATGGAGTACGCCGGCGACGTACCGCGCGGCACGTCGTACCACGTGGTGCTCCGGGGTGACCCGGCGTCGGGCGCGTACCTGGCGTTCTGGCTGGACGACGACAATCACGTGCTGGCCGGCATGCACGTGAACACCTGGGGCTCGCTGGACGCAGTACAGGACCTGATCCGCTCCAAGAAGCAGGTCGACCCCGCTCGTTTGGCCGATTCGTCCACCGACCTCTCGGAGGTCTAGGGCCCAGTGGTCCCGATCGTTGCGGCTGGACCGTAGACTCACCGCGTGGCAGGCAGGATCAAGGAAGAGGACATCGCGGTCGTGCGCGAGCGTGCTCGGATCGACGACGTGGTCGGCTCGTACGTGACCTTGAAGAATGCCGGCGGTGGGTCGCTCAAGGGGTTGTGCCCGTTCCACGACGAGAAGTCGCCGTCGTTCAACGTCACGCCGGCCCGGGGCTTCTTCTACTGCTTCGGCTGCCAAGAGGGCGGCGACGTCATCGACTTCATCCAGAAGATCGACCAGATCAGCTTCCACGAGGCGGTCGAGACGCTGGCCGCGAAGGTCGGCATCCAGCTGCGCTACGAGGACTCCGGCGCGCCGATGCCGCGGTCGCAGCCGAACCAGCGGCCGCGGCTGGTCGAGGCTCACAGGGTCGCCGCGGAGTACTACGCCGAGCAGCTGTTCGGGGCTCCGGAGGCGATGCTCGGCCGGCAGTTCCTGGACAAGCGCGGCTTCGACCGGGACGCCGCGGTGCTGTTCGGCGTCGGGTTCTCACCGCGCGGTGGCGAGGCGCTGACCGCACACCTGCGCGGCCGCGGCTTCACCAACAGCGAACTCGTCGCCGCGGGGCTCTCCGCGGACGGGCAGCGCGGGCTGTACGACCGCTTCCGCGGCCGGCTGATGTGGCCGATCCGCGATGCCGGTGGCGACGTGATCGGCTTCGGCGCGCGCCGGTTGTTCGACGACGACAAGATCGAGGCCAAGTACCTCAACACCGGTGAGACCGCGATCTACAAGAAGTCCAAGGTCCTGTACGGCGTGGATCTCGCGCGCCGGGAGATCGCCAAGGGCCGCCAGGCCGTCGTGGTCGAGGGTTACACCGACGTGATGGCGTGTCACCTGGCCGGGGTACAGACCGCTGTCGCGACGTGCGGTACTTCGTTCGGCGACGACCACGCGCGGGTGCTTCGGCAGTTGCTGCTGGACCACGACCAGTTCCGTGGCGAGGTGATCTTCACCTTCGACGGGGACAGCGCTGGTCAGCGGGCTGCGTTGAAGGCCTTCGAAGGTGATCAGGCGTTCGCGTCGCAGACCTACGTGGCGGTGGAACCGGACGGGCTCGACCCGTGCGACCTGCGGCTGCAGAAGGGTGACGCGGCTGTTCGCGAACTGATCGGGCGGCGGGTGCCGCTGTACCGGTTCGTGCTGTCCAACGTGTTGTCGAAGTACGACCTCGACCGGGCGGATACGCGGATCGACGCGCTGCGCGACGCGGCTCGCCTGGTGATCTCGATCCGGGACCGGTCGAAGGTGGACGCCTTCACGCGCGAACTGGCCGGGCATCTCGGCATGGAGGTCGACCAGGTCCGGACCGAAGTACACCGCGCTGCTTCCCGTCCCGCGCCGGTGCCTTCCGCTCCCGAGCGTGGGCCCGTGCAGGTGACGACCGAGCCGCCTCCGCCGCCGCGCGTGGATTTGCCGTCGCCACGGGACCAGCGCTTCGTGATCGAGTGGGACGTCCTGAAGATCCTGATGCAGCACCCGCGGTTGGTGGGTGCCTCCTTCGACGAACTGGACGACCAGGACTTCACGCATCCCTGGCTGGCCGCAGTACGCGCCGCCATGGCGAAGGCGGGTGGTCCGGCACTGGCTGCGCCGGGGGAGGCGTGGGTGGTAGCAGTACGGGAGGCCATGGGCAACGATCCGGCCGCTGCTGTGGTGAGTGCCCTTGCGGTGGATCCGCTGCGACTCGGGCGTGAGCCTGACGAGCAGTACGCGCGAGCCCACGTTGCTCGACTGCAGGAGCTCACCTGTCTGCGCCGCATCGCCGACCTGAAGTCGAAGCTCCAGCGCACCAACCCGATCGACCGGGCCGACGACTACAACCGCATGTTCGGCGAGCTCATCGCCCTCGAACGCTACCGCGCCGAACTCCGCGAACAAGCCATCTCAGGCGCCATCTGACGGGTTCTGGATAAGGAGCCTCGAGGATCTGGTCGCGGAGGGAACTCCGTACCGACCGAGGGGTGGGACTCTCCTGGTTCGAGGGGCGCGACCGAGCAGTGGCCGTCCTGGGCGTATCAGTGGTTGATCGGTGAGCGGCTGGCGGGTGTCGAGTCGGCCCTCGACCTGCAGACTGGTGGCGTTCCTGATCGAGGCTCGCAAGCCGGCAGGGTAAGCCATTTCGGGGGGTTGCCGGGGCGGTCATCCACAGGCCTTCTGTTACTCGGTGGTTACTTAGGGTAGTTGTCCACCGATCTCGAAGTAGTCCGTTCCGGGCGGGTGAATCGCGGCAGTATCCCTTGTGACAGAGGGGAAACCGATATGGCCGAGCTGGACTGCGACTCCGCCGATGTGAACGCGCTGGTGGCGTATCTGCGCGGGATCGGACGTCATGAACTACTGACCGTCGAGGAGGTCAACGAGCTTTCTTACTGGATCGAGGCGGGGCTGCTGGCCGCCGAGCGCTTACTCGATGCCCCGGACCCTCCGACCATCGCGGATCTGGACGTCGCGGACTCGTCGAGCTTCGCGGACCTGGAGGCGATCGTCCTGCTCGGCGAAGCGGCGCGGCAGCGAATGATCGAGGGGAACCTCCGGCTGGTCGTCTCACTTGCCAAGCGCTACACCGGCAAGGGAATCTCGCTGCTCGACCTGATCCAGGAGGGCAACCTGGGGCTGATGCGGGCGGTGGAGCGGTTCGACCACAGGCTGGGGAACCGCTTCTCGACGTACGCGATCTGGTGGATCCGCCAAGCCATCGGCCGCGCGATCTCCGACCGGTCGCGGCTCGTCCGGATGCCGGCCCAGGCGTACACCGACGCCGGCCGCGTCACCGCAGTACAGCGCGAGCTCACTCAACGGCTAGGCCGCGAGCCGTCCACCGCCGAGCTGGCCGTCGGCGCATCCTTGACCGTCGCCCGGGTCGAACGAGCTCACGCCTGGAAGATCCGCCCGGAGTCCCTCGACCTAGACGAGACCGACCAGCTCGTGGACGACGAGGCTATCGTCCTGCGAGCCGCCCTGCGGCGCGACCTGCACTACCAGCTCGAGTTCCTGGACGACCTCAAACAGGCGATCCTCGGGCTCCGCTTCGGCCTGCGGGGTGTGGCGGAGTCCACAGTCGAGGAGACCGCGGCGATCCTCCGGCTTGATCCTGACCGTGTTCGCGCCCTGGAGGCAGAGGCCCTCCGCGAGCTCCGAAAGAGGTGCCGCATCGGTTTGCGGGAGTACGCCGCCTGACGCTTGGACCCGGCTGCGATTATGGCGCTGTGCTGAAACTTCGTCGTACGTCGTGGCCGCGGGAGCTCACCGAGGCGGTCCAGGTCGCCTCCAGGCACTCCGCGGGCGGCAAGGAGGACATCCTTGCCGCAGTACAGCTCACCGACGGTAAGTGGGTCGCCGGCGGTCGTGCGGCGGTGTATCTCCCGACCGACACGGAGGGTGCCGTCCGCCGGGTCGGCTGGGAGAAGATCGAGCGGGCCGGCTGGGACTCCGAGGCGTCAGTCCTGCACGTCTACGAGACCACCGCCTTCGGTACTCCGCTGCGCGCCACCGAGCTCAAGGTGGACGACCCCGGCCGCTTCGGGCAACTGCTCCGCGAGCGCATCGACGCGAGCGTCCTGATCCAGCGCCACGTCCCACTGGCCGGCAAGAAGGGCGTCCGCGTCGTCGGCCGCCGCAACCCGGCCGACCTGAACGACACGGTGTTCTGGAATTTCGTTCTGGACAAGGGATTGGAGCCCGATCAGCCAGGTGTCGTCGACGGCGCCGAGGCGGCTCTCGCGGCGGTCCGCGACGAGTTCGGAATCTGACCTGGCAGCGACCTCAGACCCCCGGTCCGGCAGGCGAATCCCGTTTTTGTAGTTCGCCGGGCGCCTGCTAACCTACTCAGGTCTTCGGGGATCGAGGGCAGGGAAGTAGAACGATCCCGCGTAGCTCAATTGGCAGAGCAGCCGGCTGTTAACCGGCAGGTTACTGGTTCGAGTCCAGTCGCGGGAGCAACCAAGAAGGCCGGTTCCACTCAGGAACCGGCCTCTTTGCCGTCCAAGGCCCCCGTCAGCCGCGGTTCTCCTTGCGCTTGTCGATAGCCCGCTGAATCCGGTGCTGCGGCTGCCCGGTCAGCTTCGCGATCAACGGCACCCGATACTTGTACGCCGCCACCGCGCCCACAATGAGCACGAGCAGAATGAACCAGCCCATCAGACTTCCCTTCGTAGGACCTGACCCCCATCATCCCCCACCCCAGGCCCACACCCCGTCCGTCATCCCCCTGACCCACCCCTGGTTTCCCCGCCGCCACCCCCCGCGGTACGGCAAGCCCTCTCTCCCCACCCCCCACCAAACCCGATACCATCTGCGAGCGCATCCTTCCGCGCACGGGGGCGGTAGCTCAGCCGGTTAGAGCAGGGGACTCATAATCCCTGGGTCGTGGGTTCGAGTCCCACCCGCCCCACCCAAGAAACCGCAGGTCATCCCTGAAGGAGCGGGGCCGGTCATGAGGTGCTTGTGACCGTTGTTCTGCTTGTTCGCTGGGGATCGGCACGCGCCGAGGTAAGGCGTCGGGGTCAGGGCTCGGGCGTAGCCCGACCGCGATAGCGGTCGAAGGGCCTTGACGTCGGCGCCGTCCGGCGCATGATCTCTGAACAGCGGAGAATGAGAGCCTGCGGAACTCCTGTGGGGGATTCGTTGGGGTGTGGACGTAGCGCTCGTCATGGCCGGGGTATCCCCCAGCGGTGGCAGGCCCGGGAGTGGGCTGCCGTCATCCCTTCGCCGCGGTCAGGTAGCGGCATGATGGGGTTCGCAGTGTGCCGGTCGGTCGGGATCAATCAGAGGAGCGACCACGCCACCCACGGGTGGGGGTCTTGACCTGCACGATCCGCGCCGACCGGTTCGCGGCGACCGCGGTTCATGCCGCGGCCGCGGGAGGTGCGTGCGTCTTCGCTCTCGGTGTGCGTAGCCGACGTGGCCCGACGTGAGGGGCGTTGATCTGAGCGAGGACCTGGGACGCCGGCGGCACAAACCGGCGCCCCGGGTGCCAGACGAGCCTGCGATCGGGCGCATGATGGAGCATGGCCAGCCTGTTGGTCGGACGAGGGGTCGAGGTCGCAGTTCTGAGGGGGTTGATCGCGGATCTGCCGAATCGGTCGGCGGCCGCGATGGTCCGCGGTGAGGCGGGGATCGGAAAGACCTTCCTTGTCCGGTCGGTTCTCGACGCGCAATCCGGCGACGGTGTGCGGATCCTGCGCGGTGCCTGCGCCCCGATGTCTGGTACGACGGCGTACAGCGGACTCGATGCCGCGTTGGGGGGTGTGCTCGGCGGCGGTGTTACCGCGGAGCCCTTCCCGTCTGCTGCGGCGGGCCGCGCGTGGGCGCTGGACACGCTCCGCGAAGGGCTGGACGACCGCTCGCCAGCGGGGACGGTGCTGGTGGTCGAGGATGTGCACTGGGCCGACCGCTCGACCCTGGACTTTCTTTCATTTATGACGCGCAACCTGCCAGAACGCAGGCTGCTGGTCATGCTCACGTGGCGGGATGATGACGGTGGGCCCGAACACCGGAGCTGGCTTGCCGAGCAGTTGCGCAATCCCGCGGTCGTGGACCTGACCTTGCGCCGGCTCACACTCGACGAGACCGCCGAACAGCTGAGCGGGCTGAAGCCTGTCCTGTCGGGGGCCCAGGTGGCGAGCGTCTACGAACGCAGCACCGGCAACCCCTATCTGAGCGCCGAGCTGGTCGACGGCGACTCGACGGTGTCGACGTCGCTACGTCAGGTGCTGTCGGCCCGGTTGCAGGATCTGTCGCCTGCCGCACGGCTCGTTGTCGCTGCGACCGGAACCCTGGCTCGTCCCCTGACCGACGAGGACATGTCGGCCGCCGTCGGTGGTGACACCGGCGCCGTGCGGGAAGCGTGCGACTCGGGACTGGTCATCCGCGATGTTGCGCGTGGTACGACCGCACGGCATCCCGTCCTCGCGGAGGTCGGATATGAGCAACTGCTGTCCGCGGAGCGGCGCGGCCTGCACGCCAGGCTCGGGAAGCACCTCGAGGATCAGCTGACGGAGAACGCGAGCGCGTCGGCGGTGGCGGAGGTGGCCGAGCAGTACCGTCGCGCCGACGATCGTGACGCCACCCTCAGGTGGTCGGTGCGGGCGGCCCGCGCCGCGGAGGCGGCATATGCGCCCGCCGAGGCCGGGCACTGGTACGCGGTCGCATCGTCGGTGCGGAACCTCGCCGCATCCCCGGGCGACGAGCTGCCAGGGACCCTGGAGCTGGCAGACATGGCCGCCTCGCTGCTCGGTGGCGTTGGCCAGCAGGACAGGGCGCTCGCAGTGCTGGACGACCCGCTCGCCCACCCCGACGCGCCCGACGCCGTCGTCGTTCGGGCCCTGCTCGGCCGTAGCTGGCTGCGGGTCGGCCTCGGCGACACCGACGGCGCGCTGGATGACCTCGCGCGAGCCGAGCAGTTGACGGCACCCGCGGATGAGGCGACCCGCGCCCGGATTCTCTGCGAGCGAGGTGTGGCACTGAGCACCTGCACGCGTGACACCGAGGCGGAGCCGGTGACTCTGCTCGCACTCGATATCGCTCGTCGCCTCGGCGACAGGCGCACGATCTGTCGTTGTCAGGCCTCCCTCGGCACCATCGCCAACCGCAGGCTGAGGTTCGACGAGGCCCGCGAACACATGGAAGGCGCGCTGTCGATCGCCCGCGAACTCGCCCAGCCCGAGGACATTGCTCTCGCCGCGGTCTGCCTCACCGATCTGCTCTGGCGGCTGGGCCAGACCGATCGGGTCCTCGGAATCGTGGATCTGGTCCGGCCGGAGCTGCGTCGCCTCACGATCGAGCGCTACTGGCTCGAGGACGTCATGGAGGGCAACCTGGTCACCGCTTTGTTCGATGCGGGACGCTGGGACGAGGCCTTGACGTGGGGCGCCGATCCTGCCGAGTGGGCGGGGCTCGGCATGATCGAGATCCCGCTCGCGCAGGTTCACGCCGCGCGCGGTGACCTCGCCGCCGCCGCCAAGCTGCGGGAGCGGTCGCTGCGCCTCGAACAGGGTGACCAGCCCATTTTCAAGCTGGGTTTCGCCGAAACGCAGGTGCCCGTGCTCCTGCTGGAAGGTCGAGCGTCCGAAGCGTTGTCGGCTGCACTGTCGACTGCCGAGGTGTTGCACGGAACCGCGGACGAGCAAGGCTGTGGAGTCCTGCTGCTGGTCGGTCTCGAAGCGGCGGTCGATGTCGGTTCCCGCGAGGCGTTCGAGCGTCTGGTGGATCTGCTGGGACGATCGCTGGAGTACAGGACCGGAACGGCCGTCGCAGCGACGGTCGAGGGCGAGCGGGCGCGGCTGCTCGGCGACCCCGACCCCGCCGCCTGGCTCACCGCGGCGCAGGAGTGGAACAGGCTGGGCCAGCCATACCCGGAGGCGCGATCCCGCTTCCGGGCGGCCGAAGCGATGCTCGGCCGACGCGCTCAGCGAGGGGCGCGCCAACAGGCAGCCCGCGAGCTCGACGCCGCACGTCAGACCGCCGAGGTGCTCGGCGCCGCGCCGTTGCTGGAGCAGATCATGCACCTCGGCAAAGTCGCGCGGATCCAGCTCGAGGAGTCCGCCGGCGAGCACCACGTTCAGGCGATCGCTGAGCAGGCCGGAAACATCGCGCCGCTGACCGACCGCGAGCGGCAGGTCCTCGCACTGGTCGCGGACGGCAAGACGAACCGTGAGATCGGGGCCGCCCTGTACATGAGCCCGAAGACCGCGAGTGTGCATGTAACGCACATCCTCGAGAAGCTCGGGGTGCAGACCCGGGTCCAGGCCGCGGCGGCGGCAGTCCGCCTCGGGCTCGAAGGCGATCGTGAAGGGCGCGAGCGGTGACTGCCGGCGAACCAATGCTTGTCGAGGCGTAGCGCGCACCCCGGCGCCGACCCGTACCATGCACGACCACGGTGCCGGGAGAATCGGGGGACGGTGTGTCGGACGCGCACTGGGCTGCTCTTGGCGGGCGGTCGGCGGTGTCATGTACCGGCCCGGTTCTCAGTGGTATGACGCGGCGCACCGGCCGGCGATCGCGAACTTCGACGACATTCCGCCCGGCGAGGTCGTGCAGTGCGCGTCTGCC
Organism: Kribbella sp. VKM Ac-2568; assembly: GCF_004345365.1. Taxonomy (GTDB): domain Bacteria; phylum Actinomycetota; class Actinomycetes; order Propionibacteriales; family Kribbellaceae; genus Kribbella; species Kribbella orskensis. The sequence goes on along the minus strand of NZ_SLVF01000009.1, from coordinate 770 downwards.
GGCGACGTCGCGAAGACGATCGCCTTCGCCAGACCGTTCGGGCTCGGACTCACCGCTCGCCACAACGGCTGAGAACTGCGCGTTCACCCCTTTCGCGGATCGCCCTGGCCGCGGCTCTTAGTGGTGCGGTCGACGCTGATGGCGCTCGAGACGAGTATCGGCAACGTCGACACCGCCTCCGGCCTCGGCCACGCCGGCGGCACCCAGGAGTTCACCGGCAGCACCGACCGTTACGAAGGCGCGACCGGCTTCACGTACCTCAATCAGCACTTCAAGGTCGACCACCTCGTCACCCAGATCCAGGGCGAGGTCTGCCGTGCGAACAGTTGGGCGCCGCGTCACCTGGCGGTGACCGGTTGCCGTCGCGACGACAACGGTGGCGGGGTGTTCGATCCGTTTGGAAAGCCTGGACCCGAACCAGAGTGAGCCGTTGGCGACGGCATTCGCCTCTGGGACGTCCTATCCATGACCCGCTAGGCCATCTAGCGCCACAACGCCGGCGAAAACCGCCTCGAGGTCCGGCTCTGCCGCGTACCCGCTACCGGCCGCGACACCCAACCGCGACCGGCCAAGCTGCACATCCTCACCGGAGTTGGCAACCACGGCGAAACGTCCTCACCATCGGCCTACCCCACGAAGACTGAACACCCGATGCCCCGTGTCCAGGCCGACGCGCGGGTCTGTCTAGTTTTCGGTGTAACTGTTGATCTCTGGGTTACTTGCGTCCGGCGGACAGTCGCCCGTCGAAGGTGATCTCGAAGGCGTTCAAC
>NZ_SLVF01000008.1 GCF_004345365.1 Kribbella sp. VKM Ac-2568 | reverse complement strand
CGGGACCCCCTCCGGCCCGGTCGGCTGGCACAACGTCCCGTCCTGGTACGCCGTGTCCGGCCAGGACCGCATGATCGATCCGGCCGAGGAACGCTGGATGGCAGCACGCGTCGGCGCGACCGTCGTCGAATACCCCACCGCCAGTCACGTCGGCGGAATCACCCGGCTGGCGTCACAGTTCACCGCGCTCATCGAACACGCGGCGCGCTCAGCCCGGGTGAGGTGAACGCCCAGGGCCGGGTGTCGGTCAGGGCCGGGTGGATCGCGGTGGCCTCGAACTCCAGGAACACCTTGTGGCCGAGCAGGAGGCCGGCGCCCTCCGCGGCGGCGTTCCAGACGACGCCCCAGTCCTTGCGGTTGATGGTGGCTGTGCCCTCGAGGACGACCCGGAGGTTGCCCTCCGGGTCGTCCTCGGCGCCGGTCAGGTCGAAGTACAGGGTGACCGGCTTGGTCACGCCGCGGATGGTCAGGTCGCCGGTGACCTTGAAGGTGGTCCTGCCGGCCTGCACCACGTTGGTGGAGTCGAAGGTGATGCTCGGATGGTCGGCCGTGCCCAGGAAGCTCCTGCGCAGGTGGTCGTCGCGCCGCTGGTTCCGGGTCTGGATGCTGCTCGTCAGGATCGTGAGCCGCACGCTGGACTTGGACGGGTCGTCGCCATCCAGGGACATGCTGCCCTCGAACTCGTCGAACTGCCCGCGCACCTTGGTGATCGTCTGCCGTACGGCGAAGCCGATCCGCGTCCGGGCGGTGTCGAGGACGTAGTCGCCGGTCAGCTCGTCGAGCTTCGTGGTGGTTGTCATGCTTGGTCGCTCCTGAAGGAGAATGGGGCTGGGTCGGGAGAGCCCGCCAGCGGGGTCGAGTCGGCGTACCTGATCTCGTAGGCACGCTCGGTGAACCTCCAGCCGTCCGGTGTGCGCCGGTAGCGGTCGTGGTAGATGGCGTAGTTCCGGTGCGACCTGCCGTCGCGGAAGCGCCCGAACTCCTCGACGTAGGAGCGGCCACTCGCGGTGTCGCCGTCCAGCCGGGTCGTGCCGGGGTGCACGGTCTGTACGAAGTACTCCCAGACCGGCCAGGCCCGCCCGATCCAGGCGCGGATCTCGTCCGGGCCGACGAGCGCGACGTCGATGTGGGGCATCCGCCAGACGCCGTCCGGCGCGAACAGCGCCGCGAACCGGTCGGGGTCGCGCATCATCCCCGCGTCGGTGAACTCACCACGGAGCGCCTCGATCTCGAAGCGGTCGACGATGCTCTGAACGTCGCTCATGGGTCCTGCTCCCTCGTCTGATCTCGCTGAGCTGGCATGGTGTTGTCTCTCAGCGGTTACGACGAAGCAGCCGCTCGGAATGTGAGGTGACGGCGCCAGACCTCACAGTTCGGCGCGCTGTTTCGTCGAACGGGTAAGAGCAGCTGCGAGCAAGGGAGTCGTCGACATCATGGGTACCGAGTCAGAGCCGGATCCGAGCCTGAGCGCGATCATGAGCGAGCGGCGTCAGCTGATCAACGTCGCGTACCGGCTGCTCGGCTCGCTGGCCGATGCCGAGGACGTCGTCCAGGAGACGTACGCCCGCTGGTACGCCCAGTCCGAGCAGCAGCGGGAGGCCATCGAGTCTCCCGGCGCCTGGCTGACGACGGTCACGAGTCGTATCTGCCTCGACCTGCTCGGCTCGGCGCGGGTCCGGCGGGAGAACTACGTCGGCGAATGGATCCCGGAGCCGCTGCCCGATCGGACGGAGTGGCTCGAGGCGCGGCCAGGCGACACCACGGCGGACCCGGCCGATCGGGTCACCCTCGACGAGTCGATCAACATGGCCTTCCTCGTCGTCCTCGAAGCGATGACTCCGGCCGAGCGCGTCACGTTCATCCTGCACGACGTCTTCCGCTACCCGTTCGCCGACGTGGCCGGGATCGTCGGCCGTACGCCGGCCGCCTGCCGCCAGCTGGCCTCGTCCGCCCGCCGTCGCCTGCGCGAGTCGCAGACTCCCCCGACTCCGGCAGCACAGAGCGCCGACATCGTCAGGAACTTCAAGCAGGCCTGGCAAGCCAAGGACATCGACGCCCTGATCGGCCTGCTCGACCCCGACGCCACCGCGATCGGCGACGGCGGCGGCCTCGTCAGCGCCGCGCTCTACCCGATCGAAGGCGGCGAGACGATCGCGCGGTACTACGTCGATCTCGCCAACAGGGCTGAGACACTGACGATCCTGGAACGCACTGTCAACGGTCAGCCCGGCCTGGTGGCTCAGCAGGACGGCGTCACCGTGGTGGTGATCGCCTTCGACATCGCGGGCGACCGGATCAGGAACATCTGGGCCGTGCGCAACCCCGAGAAGCTCCGCCCCTGGACGAACTGACGCCCAGCTCGGCGTTCAGCGGGATCCGAGTCAGAGGAGTTGCCTGGAGAGGTTGGCGTGCCGGTTGACGTCCTTGTAGAGGAGGTACCGGAAGCGGCCCGGACCACCGGCGTAGCAGGCCTGCGGGCAGAACGCCCGCAGCCACATGAAGTCGCCCTCCTGCACCTCGACCCAGTCCTTGTTGAGCAGGTAGACCGCCTTGCCCTCGAGCACGTAGAGGCCGTGCTCCATCACGTGGGTCTCAGGGAACGGGATCACGCCACCGGGCTCGAAGGTGACGATGTTGACGTGCATGTCGTGGCGCAGGTCGTCCGGATCGACGAACCGCTGGGTCGACCACCGGCCCTGCGTGTCCGGCATCTCGTGACCCTGGACGTCGACCTCGTTGGTGACGAACGCCTCGGGGACGTCGATCCCCTCCACCCGCTGGTAGGCCTTGCGGACGAAGTGGAACCTGGCGACCCGGTCGCTCGTGTTGCGCAGCGTCCAGTCGGCGGCCGGCGGCACGAACGCGTACCCGCCGGGCCCGAGCTCGTGCTTCTCGCCCGCGACGGTGAGAGTCAGGTTGCCTTCGACAACAAACAGGACGGCCTCGGCGCCGGGGTCGGTCTCGGGCCGGTCGCTACCGCCGCCCGGTGCGACCTCGACGATGTACTGCGAGAACGTCTCGGCGAACCCCGACAGCGGCCGGGCGAGCACCCACAGCCGGGTGTCCTCCCAGAACGGCAGGCGGCTGGTGACGATGTCGCGCATCGTGCCGCGCGGCAGCACGGCGTACGCCTCGGTGAAGACGGCGCGGTCGGTGGTCAGCTCGCTCTGCGCGGGCAGTCCGCCGGTCGGAGAGTAGTAGCGCGGCGCTGTCATCCTTGTCCTCCTCGGTTCAGCAGCCGCCCCCGTGGGCCGGCCTCGATGTCGATGGGCTCGCCGCGCAGCCAGGTACTGCGGACAACCCCGGCCAGCGACCGCCCGTCGTAAGGCGTGAGGGCGTTCTTGTGGTGCAGGGTGGCGGCGTTCACCACGAAGGTCTCGTCCGGCGCGAACACGCAGAGGTCCGCGTCGTACCCGGGCTCGATCCTGCCCTTGTGCGGCAGGGTCGCCTGCGCCGCCGGGGCCTGGCACATCCAGCGAGCGACGTCGACCAGGTCGAAGCCTCGCTCGCGCGCCTGCGTCCATACCGCCGGCAGACCGAGCTGAAGCGAGGCGATCCCACCCCAGGCCGCGCCGAAGTCGCCGGTGTCCAGGCACTTGAGGTCGATCGTCGATGGCGAGTGGTCGGAGACGACCAGGTCGATCACCCCGTCGCGCAAGCCCTCCCAGAGCAGCTCCCGGTTCTCGGCCTCACGGATGGGCGGGCAGCACTTGTACTGCGTGGCGCCGTCGGGGATCTCCTCGGCGGTGAACGTCAGGTAGTGCGGGCAGGTCTCCGCGGTGATCCGGACTCCGTCGTGGCGAGCCTCGGCCAGCATCGGCAGGACGCCGGCGCTGGACACGTGCAGGATGTGCACCCGGCAACCGGTCAGGGCGGCGAGCCCGATGACGTCGGCAACGGCCGCGTACTCCGCTTCGCGCGGTCGCGAGCGCAGGAAGCCGAGATAGCTCCCGCCGTGTGCTGCCGGGGCACGGTCGATCCTGTGGGCGTCCTCGGCGTGCACGATCAGCAGTCCGTCGAACGAGCTGATCTCGCGCATCGCGAGCTCCAGCTCGGCGGGATCCAGCGGCGGGAACTCGTCGACACCCGAGTGCAGCAGGAAGCACTTGAACCCGAACGCCCCGGCCTCGTGCAGCGGTTGCAACTGCGAGACGTTGCCGGGTATGGCGCCACCCCAGAACCCGACATCGACGTACGCCTGGGTCTGCGCGGTCTTCCGCTTCACCTCCAGCGCCGGTACGTCGCAGGTCGGGGGGATGCTGTTGAGCGGCATGTCGATGATCGTGGTCACGCCGCCGGCCGCTGCCGCTCTGGTCGCGGAGGTGAAACCCTCCCACTCGGTGCGCCCGGGATCGTTCACGTGGACATGGGAATCCACCAGCCCAGGCATGAGCACCTCGTCGTCGGCCAGCTCCACCCGCTCCGCAGGCTCACCCCAGAGTGCGGAGTCATACGGCTCGACGGCAACGATCCGGCCGTCTCGGACACCGACGACGCACGCCACCTCGCCTGCAGTGCTCGCCACCCGGCGAGCCCGGATCACGAGCTCCAACGCGGTCATGCGAGGCCCCTCTCGGTTGCTGTCATCGTAGGTCTACTCCTGCTCGGCTCACGGGAAGGTCGCGATCGGGAGGTGGTCGGCCGCGATCCGTTCACCGAGCCGGCGGAGCAGCGGGGCCGGGTCGGCGATGCACCGTCGTACGTCGGGCTCGAGGTCGGTCAGCGCGTACGCCGCGGCGATGCCGGCTGCGCGCAACTGACCAGGATCGAGCCGGTTGATCCCACAGACGGCGACCACGGGGATGCCTGCCGCTCCGGCCGCCGCGGCCACTCCGGCGGCCGCCTTGCCGTGCAGCGTCTGCTCGTCGAGCGCGCCTTCGCCGGTGACCACCAGGTCCACGCCGGTGAGCTGCTGGTGGAAGCCGACCAGGTCGAGCATGAGGTCGATGCCCGGGCGCAGTTCCGCGCCGAGCAGCGCCAGCGCCGCGAAGCCCACTCCCCCAGCGGCACCGGCACCGGCGGTGCCCCGGAGATCGCGCGCGGTCTCCCGAGCCACGATGTCGGCCCAACGCGTGAGCGCGATGTCGAGCTGCTCGATCTGCGTGGGGCTAGCGCCTTTCTGACCTCCGTACGTCGCCGCAGCGCCGTCCGACCCGGTCAACGGGTTGTCCACGTCGCACGCGACGACGATCTCGACTCCCGCCAGGCGCACGTGGAGTGCGGTCAGGTCGAGGGACGCCGCGGCGGTCAAGGCTGCACCGCCCTCGGCGACGTCGGCACCCTCGCCGTCGAGCAGCCGGCCGCCGAGCGCTCGGACCAGACCGGCTCCGCCGTCGGTACCCGCGCTGCCGCCGATGCCGAGGATCACCCGCCTGCAGCCACTGTCGATCGCCGCTGCCACCAGCTCGCCCGTACCGCGCGAGGTCGCCGTCATCGGAGCGGACCTGGCGCCGGGCAGCCGGATCAGCCCGGAGACGTCGGCCAACTCCACCACGGCAACCTCGCCGCGCCGCGCGAAGCCACTTCGCACCGGCTCACCTGTAGGCCCGCTGGCGGTCACCGGCACCAACTCGAACCCCGAGACCACAGCGGCGGCGAGCGTGCCATCACCGCCGTCGGCCACGGGCACCGAGTCGACGGACGCCTCGGGGCGGACCCGCCGTACGCCGATGCCGACCGCGGCCGCGACCTCGTCACTGCTGAGGGTGCCCTTGAACTTGTCAGAGGCAACGACCACCCGGAGATCAACCATCGTCAGCCGACAAGCGCGATCGCGGTCGGGGCGTCCTCGGGACGCTCGGCCGGCTCCTCGAACTCGACGATGTTGTCGATCTCGGTGCCCATGGCAACGTTGGTGACCCGCTCCAGGATGATCTCCACCACGATCGGCACCCGGAACTCGACCATCAGCTTCTTGGCCTGCTCCAGCGCCGGCAGGATCTCGTCCGGCTCGGACACCCGCAGAGCCTTGCAGCCCAGGCCCTCGGCGACCTTGACGTGGTCGACGCCGTAGCCGTTGAGCTCGGGACTGTTGATGTTCTCGAACGACAGCTGCACGCAGTAGTCCATCTCCAGGCCTCGCTGCGCCTGACGGATCAGCCCCAGGTAGGAGTTGTTCACGACGACGTGGATGTAGGGGATGTTGAACTGCGCGCCGACCGCGAGTTCCTCGATCAGGAACTGGAAGTCGTAGTCACCCGACAGCGCCACGACGGTACTGTCCGGGTCGGCGGTGGCGACGCCCAGTGTGGCGGGCACGGTCCAGCCGAGCGGACCCGCCTGGCCGGCGTTGATCCAGTGCCGCGGCCGGTAGACGTGGAGCATCTGCGCGGCCTGGATCTGTGACAGCCCGATCGTGCTGACGTAGCGGGTGTCGGGTCCGAACGCCCGGTTCATCTCCTCGTACACGCGCTGCGGCTTGATCGGGACGTTGTCGAAGTGCGTCTTACGTTGCAGCGTCGTCCGGCGCTGCCGGCACTCCTCCACCCAGGCGGAGCGATCGACCAGTCTGCCGTCAGCGGCCCAGTCCTTCGCGACCTCGACGAACACCTCGAGGGCGGCGCGGGCGTCGGAGACGATGCTGTAGTGCGGTGCGAACACCCGGCCGATCTGGGTCGGCTCGATGTCGACGTGGACGAACTTCCGGCCCTCGGTGTAGGTCGCCACCGATCCGGTGTGCCGGTTGGCCCAGCGGTTGCCGATGCCGAGCACGAGGTCGGAGGCCAGCAGGGTGGCGTTGCCGTAACGGTGCGAGGTCTGCAGGCCCACCATGCCGGCGGCCAGCGGATGGTCGTCCGGGATCGTGCCCCAGCCCATCAGCGTCGGGACGACCGGCACCCCGACGAGTTCGGCGAACTCGACGAGCAGGTCGGCCGCATCCGCGTTGACCACCCCGCCACCGGCGACGATCAGCGGCCGATCGGCGTCGTTGAGCAACGCGAGCGCCTTCTCCGCCTGGGCCCGGGTCGCGGCCGGCCTCGCCACGGGCAGCGGCTCATAGGTCGCGATGTCGAAGTCGATCTCGGCCAGCTGGACGTCGATCGGCAGGTCGATCAACACCGGGCCTGGACGACCCTCGCGCATCAAGTGGAAGGCCCGCTGGAACGTCCCCGGGACCTGGGCGGGCTCCATCACCGTGACGGCCCACTTGGCGACCGGCTTGGCGATCGAGGTGATATCGACCGCCTGGAAGTCTTCCTTGTGCAGCTTGGCCACCGGCGCTTGTCCGGTGATGCACAGGATCGGGATGGAGTCGGCGGACGCGGAGTACAGGCCGGTGATCATGTCGGTGCCGGCCGGGCCCGACGTACCGACGCAGACGCCGATGTTGCCTGCCTTGGCACGGGTGTAACCCTCGGCCATGTGAGAGGCAGCCTCGACGTGGCGGGCCAGCACGTGCTTGATCCCGCCGTGCTTCTTCATCGCGCTGTAGAACGGGTTGATCGCGGCGCCGGGCAGACCGAACGTCTGGGTGGCACCTTCCTTCTCCAGGATCAGGACCGCGGCATCGACCGCGCGCATGCGTGTCATCGTTCTCGTCTCCTCAGTCCTGGGTCTTGCCGGAGAGGCGTTCGACGCCTCGGAGCAGCGCGGAGTGGTCGAGGCCGCCGTCGCCGTTCGCGCGGGCCGAGGCAACGAGCTGGGCCACCAGTGAGCCGAGCGGTACGACGACGCCGCGTTCGCGGGCGGCCGAGGTGACGATGCCCATGTCCTTGTGGTGCAGGTCGATCCGGAAGCCCGGCTGGAAGGAGCGCGACAGCATGTTCTCCTGCTTCTGGTTCAGCACCGCCGAACCGGCCAGTCCCCCGCCGAGCACCTCGAGAGCCGCCTTGGTGTCGACGCCGTACGCCTCCAGGAAGACGACCGCCTCGGACAGCGCCTGGATGTTCGCTGCGACGATCAGCTGGTTGGCGGCCTTCACTGTCTGCCCGGATCCGCTCGCGCCGACATGGACGACGGTCTTGCCGACGGCGTCGAACAGCGGCTTCGCGGTCTGGAAGTCACCGGCCTCGCCGCCGACCATGATCGACAGCGCGGCGTTCTTGGCTCCCGCCTCGCCACCGGAGACCGGGGCATCGAGCACCCGGAAGCCCTGCTCCCGGGCCTGGGCGGCCAGCTGGATGGTGACGTCGGGCCGGATGCTGGAGAAGTCGATGATCAGCGCGCCGGACTTGGCGTGCTGGAACACGCCGCCCTCGCCGGAGAGCACCAGCTCTACATCCGGGGAGTCCGGCACCATCACGCAGACCACGTCGGCGTCCTGCACGGCGTCGGCGATCGACTCCGCGGCCCGGCCACCCGATTCGACCAGGGGCTTGGCCCGCTCGGGGTCGAGGTTGTAGCCGGCGACCCGGTGCCCGGCGTTGGCCAGGTGGACGGCCATCGGGCTGCCCATGATGCCGAGACCGATGAAAGCGATGTTCGTCATGTCTGAATCTCCAATGCTGGGTCAGCCGGCGACGGCGCGATGCTCGCGCGGCAGCCAGCCGAAGCTCTCGACGGTGGTGGTGGACGGCTTGTACTCGAGGCCGATCCAGCCGGTGTAGCCGCTGGCCGCAAGGGCGCCCAGCTGGCGTTCGAGCGGAAGCGTGCCGGTGCCGGGCTCATTGCGGCCGGGGGCGTCGGCGATCTGGACGTGGGCGATCCGGTCGGTGTGGTCCGCGATCACCTGATCGACGTCGTCGCCGTTGACCGCGAGGTGGTAGAGATCGGCGAGCAGGCCGAGGTTCGGTACGCCGTACGACGCCTGCGCCCGGTCGATCACGGTCAGCGCGTCGGCCGCGGTCAGCAGCGGGTACTGCGCCGCGCCGCTGACCGGCTCCACCAGGACGGTGCCCTGGATCCGCGCGGCCGCCCGGGCGGCGAGCTCGAGGTTCTCGACGGCGAGGTCGTCCTGTTCGCCCGCGGAATGACGGTCGTCCCGGTTGCCGTAGAGGGCGTTGAAGACTCGGCAGCCGAGCCGTTCTCCAATGCCGACCGTGGCGTCGATGTTGTCCCGGAACTCGCTGGATCGCTTGGGCGAGGACACCAGGCCGCGATCGCCGCCGGGCATGTCGCCGGCGAAGAAGTTGAGACCGGTCAGTTGCACGCCGGCGTCCTCGATGGCGGTGACGAACGCGTCGATGTCGGCGTCCGACGGCACCGCCTCGGCGAACGGCCACCAGAACTCGACGGCGCCGAAGCCGGCCCGGTGGGCCGCTGCGGGGCGCTCCAGCAACGGCAGTTCGGTGAACAGGATCGAGCAGTTCACCGTGTAGCGCGGCTCGTGGCTCATGGCGCCCTCCTTGAGAATTCCGCATTGCGGAAATGTAATTCTGTTCTGCGAAAGGACCATAGAATGACGGCGGCGACTGCGTCAAGCACCGGCGGAGTACGGGGCCCGAGGCTTTCGCCGCGAGCCGAGTCGAGGTATCAGGCGCGCGTCCGGGCGTTGTACGTTCCTCTGAAGGGCCGGCTTCATCCATCGGATCGGCCAGAGGAGGTGCGCCGTGCTGCTTCCCGACCTGCTCGACGCGCCGGAACTCCGGCTTCGCCTCCTGCACGCGGCTCCCGGCGCGCTGGAGCGCCCGATCGGCCGCCTTGTCACCACCGACCTGCTCGAGCCCGGCCGCTATCTCAGTGGCGGCGAACTGGTTCTCACCGGTCTGGTCTGGCGCCGCAGCGACACCGACAGCGAGGTCTTCGTGGCCTCAGTGGCCGGGCGAGGCGCGGCCACCATCCTGGCCGGCAAGGCGCTGTTCGGCTTCGTCCCCGACGACCTCCTCGAAGCTTGCCGTCGGCACCAGGTCACGCTCGTCGAGGTACCCACCGAGGTCGCGTTCGCGGACGTGACCGAGCATGTGGCCGCCGCGGGTTCGGCCGAGACCGGCGCCCGGTTGTCCGCGAGTCTCGTCCGCCAGCGCCAGTTGCTGTCCTCGATCGCCTCCGGCCGCAGCCTCGACGAGCTCGCCGCCCGGATCTCCGACGAAATCGGCCACGACTGCCGGGTGATCACGCCCACGGGGCGCCACGTCGTACCGGGGCCTGGTGAGCTGGACGACGAGACGCTCGACGCGGTCACCCGCACGTTCCTCACGGCGGCTCGCACCCCTGCCGTCGCCGTCGCCGGCGACGCGTCGTACAGCCTCTTCCCGGTCGGATCGGGCCTGGGCAACCGGCTGACCTCGTGGGTGCTGGTCATCGACGGCGACCACACGCAGTGGTCTCGCGACCATGTCGAGGCCGTGCACGAGCTGTGCACGATCGCCGCGCTGGACCGCGCGCGCCGGGACGAGGGGCGGCTCGCGCTGCGACCCCTGGTGGCTGAGGCACTGGAACTGGTCGAGTCCGGAGCACCGCACACGGACGTCGCCAGGCGGCTCCGCCAAGCCGGCGCCCACTCGGATCGGCCGATGGTGGTCGCGGTGGTGGAGCTGACTCTCACCCCACCGGGCCGCCCCGGCCACGGTCTCCGCGAGGACGGGCCGGGCGAGGTGGCGGTCACGGTGCTCGAGGACGTTGCTCTGACGGTCGGCCCGGCTGTGGTGGCGCCGGGGCGAGACGGCGTACTGGTCGCATTGTTGCCGTCGTCCCCCGAACTGCCGGACCAGTTGCGCCGGGCGTTCGGTCGGCTCTCGCCTGGACTGGTACGGACGAGACTCGCAGTCGGGGTCAGCGGCGAGACCGGCATCGACGCGCTGGCGGGGGCGCTCGAGGAGGCGCGGTTCGCCCATCGGGTGGCCAGTTCCGGCAGCACGTCGGTGTCGGTGGTGACCTCGGACCAGGTCGCCTCACACGTGCTCCTGCTCGCCACCTTGCCCGACGACGTCCGGCGGACCTACACCCATCGGGTCCTCGGGCCGGTGCTCGACCACGACCGCCGGACCCAGTCCGACCTGCTCGCCACGCTGCAGGAATTCCTCGCCTGCTCGGGTTCGTGGTCGCGGACCGCCGAGGCGATGCACCTGCACGTCAACACCGTCCGGTACCGGATCGAACGCGTGGAGCAACTGACCGGTCGCGATCTGTCGAGCCTCGAGGACAAGGTCGACGTGTTCCTGGCGCTCAAGTCGCTCTGAACCGCCCGGTTTGGGTGATCGCACAGATCCAGACCCTCCAGCGGGCCGACTTTCGGAGGTTCACCGGGTGCCCCCGCGGCCGTGACGAGCCGATGCTGTCGTGCAGGTCACACAAACGCCGCGACCTCCTGAGCCCCTGAGGAAGGTGCCCGATGAAGGCAATCCCGCGACCGAGCCGCAACGCCGGCCGGCACCCCGTCGACGAGGTCCTGCCTCCTGGCAAGCTCGTTGTCTACGGCACCCAGCACGTCCTGGCGTTCTACGCCGGCGCGGTGATCGTCCCGATCCTGCTGGCGAACTCGATCGGACTGAGCACACAGCAACTCGTGCACCTGATCAACGCGGACCTGTTCACCTGTGGCATCGCGTCGATCATCCAGTCGGTCGGGTTCTGGAAGGTCGGCGTACGGCTCCCGCTACTGCAAGGCGTCACGTTCACGGCGGTGTCGCCGATGATCGCGATCGGCCTCGCCGCGGGCGGCGGCACGGACGGCCTGCTGGTGATCTACGGCGCAGTACTGGTCGCCGGTCTGGCTACCTTCTTCATCGCGCCGTACTTCAGCCGGCTGATCCGGTTCTTCCCGCCAGTCGTCACCGGCTCGGTGATCACGATCATCGGTCTGGCGCTGCTGCCGGTCGCGGCCGGGGACGCCACCGGTGGTGCCGGGCCGACCTCGGACCCGACCAGTGGCAAGAACCTGGCCTACGCGCTGGGAACACTCGCGCTCATCGTGCTGATCCAGCGGGTCTTCAAGGGGTTCATGGCGACGGTCGCCGTGCTCGTCGGGCTGGTCGCCGGCACCTTGGTCGCGTGGGCCTTCGGCGACGCCCACTTCGGCGCGGTGAGTGACTCGGGCTGGGTCGGCGTCACCACGCCGTTCTACTTCGGCTGGCCGCAGTTCTCGGTCGCCGCCATCATCTCGGTGGTCGTGGTCATGCTGATCACCGCGGTCGAGACCACCGGTGACGTGTTCGCGACCGGCGAGATCGTCGAGAAGCGGATCGGCCGCGAGGACATCGCCCGGGCGCTCCGCGCGGACGGCCTGGCCACCACCATCGGCGGTGTCTTCAACTCCTTCCCCTACACGTGTTTCGCCGAGAACGTCGGCCTGGTCCGGCTCACCCGGGTCAGGAGCCGCTGGGTGGTCGCGGCGGCCGGCGCGATCATGATCCTGCTCGGCCTGGTGCCCAAGGCAGGCGCCGTCGTCGCCGGCATCCCGCACCCGGTACTGGGCGGCGCTGCCCTGGCGATGTTCGCCACCGTGGCCGTCGTCGGTTTCCAGACGCTGGCCAAGGTCGACTTCCACGACCACCGCAACGTCGTCATCGTGGCGACCAGCGTCGGTCTCGCCATGTACGTCACGGCGCAGCCGGAGGTCGCCCAGGCGGTGCCGGGCTGGGCCGAGATCATCTTCGGCAGCGGCATCACCCTCGGCAGCCTGACCGCGATCGGGCTCAACATCCTCTTCCACCACGTGGGCAAGGACTACGGCCCCGCGGTGGCCGGGCAGCCGGGTGGCACGGTCCGGCTGGACCAGGTCAACAAGATGAGCCGCGAGGAGTTCGTGGAGACCTTCGCCGGCCTGTTCCAGGGACCCCGCTGGATGGTCGAGCGCGCCTGGGACATGCGGCCCTTCGCCGACACCCACGCCTTGCGCCGGTCGTTCCAGGAGGCACTCTTCTCCGGATCGCACGACGAGCAGCGCCAGCTGATCGAGGCCTACCCGCAGCTCGGCTCGCAGTTCGTCGCCGACGGCCTCAGCGGTGAGGCGTCACTGCGGGACCAGGCCGCACGCGGGCTGACCTTCCTTGCCGAGCCGGAACGCGATGAACTGGAGACGATCACCGCGGCGTACCGCGAGCGCTTCGGTTTCCCGCTGGTCATCTCGGTTCGCGACGCGGACTCGTTCGACCGGATCGTCGAGCAGGGCCGCGAGCGACTGGGCAACTGCGAGAACCAGGAGCACGCGGCCGCGCTGCTCGAGATCGCGAAGATCGCCGGCTACCGGTTCGACGACTTCCTTCAGGACGCGAATCCCATCCACAGCGCACGAACCCGCTGGAGCAGCAACCGATGACTACTACAGCCGACCACCGGCCCGTGGCCCTGAGCGCACCCGCGCTCAAGGTCAACGGCGAGGACACCGCCATCGGTGAGGTGACCGTCCACACCACCGCGCTGGACTGGCTCCGCGACCGTGGCCTGACCGGAGCCAAGGAGGGTTGCGCCGAGGGTGAATGCGGCGCGTGCTCCGTACTCGTCGCCCGCCCGGGGATCGACACCTCGACCGAGTGGACCGCGGTGAACGCCTGCCTGCTGCCCGTGGCGGCCCTCGACGGTCAGGAGATCATCACCTCAGAGGGACTGGGCTCGCCGGCCTCGCTGCACCCGGTGCAGGAGGAGCTCGCCGTCCGCGGCGGATCCCAGTGTGGCTTCTGTACCCCGGGCTTCGTCTGCAGCATGGCCGCCGAGTACTACCGTCCCGACCGTACGGCGCCCGCGGCCGAGGCGTGCGACCACGAGCACGGCCCCAACGGCTTCGACATCCACGCGCTCAGCGGAAACCTGTGCCGGTGCACGGGGTATCGCCCGATCCGGGACGCAGCGTACGCGCTCGGTAGTCCGGCCGCGGACGACAAGTTCGCGGCGCGCACGCTGGCCCCGCCGCCTCCACCGGCGCCGACCGCGATGGAGGTCGCCGGATCAGAATTCCTCCGGCCGGCGAGCCTCGACGGCGTGCTCGAGGTGCTGGCCGACCGGGCCGACGCGCAGGTCGTGGCGGGATCGACCGACGCCGGCGTGGAGGTGAACCTGCGTGGCGCCCGGCCTGCCTTGGTCGTCGCTGTGGACCGGCTGGCAGAGCTGCGGGAGTTCGAGTTCGGGGCTGACGAGGTGCGTATCGGTGCCGCCCTGACGCTGAGTGAGATCGAGCGGCTGCTCGACGGACGGGTTCCGCTGCTGGCACAGATGTTCCCGCAGTTCGCCTCCCGCCTGATCCGCAACGGCGCCACCATCGGCGGCAACCTCGGCACCGGTTCACCGATCGGCGATACCCCACCGGCGCTGCTGGCTCTCGATGCCTCGCTTGTCCTGGCCTCACGCCGTGGGGAGCGGGTTGTGCCGCTCGCGGACTACTTCACGGAGTACCGGCAAACTCTCAAGGCTCCCGACGAGCTGATCCGGGCCATCCTGGTTCCGCTGCCGCTCGCACCGCTGACCGCCTTCCACAAGATCGCCAAGCGCCGCTTCGACGACATCTCGAGCGTCGCCATCGGCTATGCCGTCGAGGTTGAGGACGGTGTCATTCGCCAGGCCCGGATCGGACTCGGCGGCGTGGCGGCCACGCCGCTGCGCGCCCGAGCCACCGAAGAGGCGCTCACCGGCCGGCCGTGGACCGAGCGGACGGTGCGTGAGGCGGCCGCCGTGATGGCCGCCGAGGGCACGCCGATGGACGACCACCGCGCCAGCGCGTCGTACCGCTCCGCGATGCTCGGCCAGTCGCTGCTCCGGTTCTACGCCGAACACCGTGCACCGGAAGGAGTACGCGCATGAGCCAGCTGTCCGAACGTCCACGGCAGGCCATCGTCGGCCTGCCGCTGCCGCACGAGAGCGCCGCCCTGCACGTCACCGGCAACGCCCTTTACACCGACGACCTCGTCGTCCGGACCAAAGACGCGCTCCACGCCTGGCCTGTCCAGTCACCCCATGCCCACGCCCGGATCACCTCGCTGAAGGTGAAGCCCGCGTACGACGTACCGGGGGTGGTCCGAGTGCTGACCGCCGAGGACGTGCCCGGGGTCAACGACGCCGGCGTGAAGCACGATGAGCCGCTGTTCCCGACCGAGGTGATGTTCCACGGACACGCGATCTGCTGGGTTCTCGGGGAGACCTTGGAGGCTGCGCGGCTCGGCGCCGCGGCCGTGGAAGTCGAGTACGAGTCTCTCCCCTCGCTCGTGACGGTCCCCGAGGCGATCGCCGCCGGCAGCTTCCAGGGCACCGGGCGGCACCTGAATCGCGGCGACGTCGGTACGGCGTTGTCCCAGGCGACCCACGTGTTCCGGGGCGAGTTCGAGTTCGCCGGCCAGGAGCACTTCTACCTCGAGACCCACGTCGCGCTGGCCCTGGTCGACGAGGCCGGCCAGATCTTCGCGCAGAGCAGCACCCAGCACCCGTCGGAGACCCAGGAGATCATCGCCCACGTTCTGGGCGTGCCCAGCCACGCGGTGACTGTGCAGTGCCTGCGGATGGGAGGCGGCTTCGGCGGCAAGGAGATGCAGCCCCACGGCTTCGCCGCCATCGCGGCCCTCGGCGCGACCCTGACCGGCCGGCCGGTACGACTGCGGCTCAACCGCACGCAGGACATGACGATGTCCGGCAAGCGCCACGGCTTCCACTCCGAGTGGGAGGCCGGCTTCGACGACGACGGCCGCCTGGTGGCGCTGGACGCCACCCTCACCTCCGACGGCGGATGGAGCCTCGACCTGTCCGAGCCGGTTCTCGCCCGCGCGATGTGCCACATCGACAATGCCTACTGGATCCCGAACGTCCGCGTCGACGGCCGGATCGCCAAGACGAACAAGACCTCCCAGACAGCCTTCCGCGGCTTCGGCGGTCCCCAGGGCATGCTCGTCGTGGAGGAGGTGCTGGGCAGGTGCGCGCCGCTGCTCGGGCGCGACGCGATGGACTTGCGGCGCCGCAATCTCTACCGGCCGCACGACACCACGCCGTACGGGCAGCCGGTCCGCCACGCGGAGCGGTTGGAGGCCTGCTGGAGCGAGGTGGTCGAGACCGGCGAGGTCGAACGCCGGCGGATGGAGATCGAGCAGTTCAACGCGACCCACCCGGACACGAAGCGGGCGCTGGCGATGACGCCGGTGAAGTTCGGCATCTCGTTCAACCTGACCGCGTTCAACCAGGCCGGCGCGCTCGTGCACGTCTACAAGGACGGCTCGGTGCTGATCAACCACGGCGGCACCGAGATGGGGCAGGGCCTGCACACCAAGATGCTGCAGGTGGCGGCCACCACGCTCGGCCTACCGCTGGAGCGCGTCCGGCTGGCGCCGACCCGTACCGACAAGGTGCCCAACACCTCGGCCACCGCGGCGAGCTCCGGCGCCGACCTCAACGGCGCAGCGATCAAGAACGCCTGCGAGCAGATCCGCGAGCGCCTCGCGCGGGTCGCCGGGGGCCGCCTCGGCATCAGCCCCGGCGACGTGCGGTTCAGCGAGGGCGTCATCCGCGGGCTGTCCTTCGACGGCGAGGGGTTGCGGTGGGAGGACGTCGTGAACGACGCCTACCACCAGCGCGTCCAGCTGTGGGCGGCCGGCTTCTACCGCACCGAAGGCCTGCATTGGGACCCGGTCGCCATGCGGGGCGAACCCTTCAAGTACTTCGCGTACGGCGTGGCCGCCGCTGAGGTCGAGGTGGACGGATTCAGCGGCGCCTACACCCTGCGCCGGGTCGATATCGTCCACGACGTGGGCGACAGCCTCAGCCCGCTGATCGACCTCGGCCAGATCGAGGGCGGCTTCGTCCAGGGAGCCGGCTGGCTGACGCTGGAGGATCTCCGCTGGGACGAGAGCGACGGCCCGAACCGCGGCCGGCTGGCCACGCAGGCGGCCAGCACCTACAAGCTGCCCAGCTTCTCGGAGATGCCGGAGGTCTTCAACGTCAGCCTGCTGGAGAAGGCCCACGAGGATGGCGCGGTCTATGGCTCGAAGGCGGTCGGCGAACCGCCCCTGATGCTCGCCTTCTCCGTGCGAGAGGCACTACGGCAGGCCGCGGCGGCGTTCGGCCCGCCTGGGACGAGCGTCGTACTGCGCTCGCCGGCGACGCCCGAGGCCGTCTACTGGGCGCTGGATGGGGCCCGATCGTCCGGCCATCGCGCGGAGCAACTGGAGACGGTCGAGCTGATGCGCTCCCCCGCCGGACTGAGTGGAGTGTGACGTCAGAAATGGAATGGATGAAGGCCGTAACCCGGCTACGCGAGCAGCGACGGCCCGGCGTACTGGTCACCGTGCTGTCGGTCCGCGGGCACGCACCCCGCGAGGCCGGCGCCAAGATGGTGGTCGCGGCGGACCAGGTCTGGGGCACTGTCGGCGGTGGCAATCTGGAGTCGGTCGCGATCGACCGGTCGCGTGAGCTCCTCGCGACCGGCGGCACCGAGCCGGAGGTGATCGAGTTCGCGCTGTCGGACAAGGCGCCGTACCAGCACGGGGTCCAGTGCTGCGGTGGCGAGGTGAAGCTGTTGCTCGAACCGCTGCCGGTGGTTCCGTCCGTGGCGATCTTCGGAGTCGGACATGTCGGTCTCGAGCTCGCGCGGATCCTCGCCCGGCATGACGTGGAACTGCACCTGGTCGACTCGCGACCCGAGCAATTGGAGCCCGAGCGGCTGTCCGTACTCGATGACGCGGTCGCCGGGGTGCACGTGCACCACGTGCCGGTGTTGCCAGAACTGGTGATCAGCGAGCTCCCGCCGGGCACCCACGCGCTGGTGATGACCCACGACCACGCCGAGGACGCCGCCCTGTGCGACGCCACCCTGCGCGACGGCCGGATGGCCACCATCGGGCTGATCGGGTCCAGCGCGAAGTGGGCGCGGTTCCGCCGCAAGCTGGCCGACGACGGCCATCCGGACGAGGCGATCGCCAGGATCACCACGCCCATCGGCGTACCCGAACTGTCCGGCAAGGAGCCGGCCACCATCGCGGTCAGCGTGGCGGCCTGGCTGCTCCAACTCTTCTCTGCCGAGCGCAACACCGCGCCGGCCCATCGTGAGGCAAAGGCATGACGATCTTCCGAGGCACGTTCCTCGACACTCCGGACAACCCGTTCACCGGCGGCAATCTGCGGGTCGCCACCGACTCCGCAGTACTGGTCCAGGACGGCATGATCGTTGCTCGCGGCAACGCGTCGGACATCCGTAGCGCACATCCCGCCGAGGAAACCGTGGACCTCACGGGTGGCCTGGTGCTCCCCGGGTTCGTGGACACACATGTCCACTTCCCGCAGATCCGGGCAGTCGGTGGGCTGGGTCTGCCTCTGTTGGAGTGGCTCGACAAGTACGCGCTGCCCGAGGAGGCCCGGATGGCCGACGTCGGCTACGCCACGGGGGTCGCTACCGAATTCGTCCGTGGCCTCGCGGCGGCTGGCACTACGAGCGCGCTCGTCTTCGGTGCCCATTACTCCGACGCGGTGGACCTGCTGTTCACCGCGGCATCCCGGGTCGGACTGCGGATCACCAGCGGGTTGGTCGTGAGCGACCGCCTGCTGCGGCCGGAGCTACTCACCACCCCGGCGCGGGCGTACACGGAATCGCTGGCCCTGGCAGAGAAGTGGCACGGCGTCGGCCGCAACCGGTACGCCGTGACGCCGCGCTTCTCCCTGTCCTGCACAGACGACATGCTCGCGGCCTGCCGCACTGTGCTCGAAGAGGTCCCGGGTGCGTTGTTCACCTCGCACCTCAATGAGAACGAGGCGGAGATCGCGACTGTGGCCGAGCTCTTCGGCGGGAGCGACTACGTGTCGACGTACGACCGACATGGGCTGGTCGACCGCCGGAGCGTGCTCGCCCACAACGTCCACCCGACCGACGTGGAGCTGAAGGTGCTCGCCGAAAGCAGTGCATCGGTTGCCCACTGTCCGACGAGCAACGCCGCCCTGGGCAGCGGCCTGTTCCCATTGGAACGACACCTCCAAGCCGGCGTACGCGTCGCCCTCGGCTCGGACGTCGGCGCCGGCACGGGCTTCTCGTTGCTGAAGGAAGGACTGCAGGCGTACTTCGCCCAGCAGTTGCTCGGCGACCAGGGGTGTTCGCTCACTGCCGCCCACCTGTTGCACCTGGCAACGACAGCGGGCGCCGAGGCGCTCGGCCTGAGCTCCGAGGTCGGCGACCTGAGCGTCGGCAAGCGCTTCGACGCCCAGCTACTACGCCCAGCCGACGGCTCACCCCTGGCCGTCGGAGTCGCCCACGCCGCCGACGCCGAGGAGGTCCTGGCCCGCATCTTCACCCTAGGCACCCCCGCCGACGTCCGCGCCGTCTGGATCGACGGCCAACTCCTGCACGATGAATCCTCGAGCAGCCCGACCCACCAGGCCTCCGCCGGCTGACCCGCCTGAAGCGCGCAACCACACCCGCACGCAACTTCCCCGGCGGACAGCGCGGGCGTCCGATGGCGGGGTGTCCGACCGCTGGCGCCCTACAAGCCGCCAGTGGCCGTAGAACCCGCTTGCGAGCGGGTGTCAGCCGGCCTTGGCGAGGAGGTTGTGCTGGACCTTTGCCACCTGCTTGGCCAAGGTGAGCTCGTCGATGGTGATGACGGTGTCGTGCTCGACCACCGGGCGTCCGTTCACGAGGAGGAGTTCCAGCGGCGGTGGGGTGCCGAGGACCAGGGCGGCTACTGGGTCGGCGATGCCGGCGTGCGCGAGGGTGTCGATTCGCCAGAGCGCCAGGTCGGCGAGTTTGCCCACTTCCACCGAGCCGATCTCGTCGTCACGACCCAGGATGCGGGCGCCGTCGAGCGTCGCCATCTCCAGCGCGGCACGGACATCGAGCGCCCGCGGACCACCCCGGGCACGGGCGAAGAGCAAGGCATGGCGCAGCTCTTCGACCAGGCTGCCGGCTTCGTTGCTGGCGGCACCGTCCACACCGAGGCCGACCGGACTACCGGCCGCCCGGAGGTCGGCGACGCGCGCGATCCCGGCGCCGAGGCGAGCGTTGGAGCTCGGGCAGTGCGCGACACCGGTGGCCGTCTGGCCCAGCTGCTTGATCTCCGCGTCGTCGAAGTGGATGCCGTGCGCGAACCACACGTCCGGACCGGTCCAGCCGAGGCGCGCGGCGTACTCCAACGGGGTGCAGTCGAACTTCTCGTGGCACCAATCGGCCTCGTCGGTGGTCTCGGCCAGGTGCGTGTGCAGCCGGACGCCCTTGCGGCGGGCCAGCTCGGCGGCCTCCTGCATCAGTTCGCCGGTGACGGTGAACGGCGAGCAGGGCCCGACCACGATCCGCAGCATCGACCCGGGACCCGGATCGTGCCAGCGGTCGATCGCGGCCTCGGTCGCGGCCAGGATCTCGTCGCAGTCCTCGACCACCGAGTCCGGCGGCAGTCCGCCGTCCTTCTCGCTGAGATCCATCGAGCCGCGCGCGGGGTGGAACCGCAGTCCCACCTCCGCGGCGGCGAGGATCTCCGCTCCGAGCAGGTCCTTGGCCGACCGCGGGAAGAGGTAGTGGTGATCGGCCGCGGTGGTACAGCCGGTGCGGGCCAGCTGAGCCAGCGCGGCCTGCGCGGCAACGTGAACGGACTCCTCGTCGATCCCCGCCCACACCGGGTAGAGCGTGGTCAGCCAGCCGAACAGTGTGGAGTCGGTAGCGAGCCCACGGGTCGCCCACTGGAACAGATGCTCGTGGGTGTTGACGAAGCCGGGCGTGAGCAGACATCCACGCCCGTCGATCACCCGCGCTCCGTCGTACCGCGGTGCGGGTCCGGCACCGACCGCGACGATCCGGTTGCCGTCAGCAACGACATGCCCGGTGGCCAGCTCGCGGCGCTCCCGGTCGAGCGTGACCACAGCCGCTCCGTCGATCACGATAGGGGCTGCGCTCATCGGACCACTTTCCTGCTCCTCACGGGAAGGCGGCCGGTGCCACCTCAGTGAGGTCAGTCAACTCCGCCGGGCGATGAGCCGTAACCGGCAGGAGACACGAAACTTCGGCCCTCGAGGGCACTGCGGGTTGGAGGTTCCTCCTAGCGTGTGCCTGCCGCGCGACACGGCAGACACACCCCGTGTCAGCAGAAGCCCGGGACGCCGTGCCACGCGCTGCCCGGCTCGCTGGCGTCGTCACGGACAACGGTCGCCTCGATGAGCCCGTACGGCCGGTCCGCGGCGATGAACACCTCGCCTGGGTTCTCCACGCCGAAGGGGCTCAGGTCCACCAGGAAGTGGTGCTTGTTCGGCGCCGAGAACTTGATCTCCGCGACCTCGGGGTGCTGCTGGAGCACCGCCTCGCCCATCCCGTACAGCGTCTGCTGCAGCGCGTAGCTGTGGATCCGAGCGAACTGCTCGAGCAGCAGGCCTTTGATCTCGTCGTACGACTTGTCCCAGTCGACCTCGGTGTGGTCGTAGCGCCAGCGGGCGACTAGGGAGGTCGCGAGCACGCGGTCGTCCGTCTCCGGCAGCGTCGTGTACTTGTCCTTGAGGAAGCCGTGGAACTCCGAACCGGTGGACTTGAGCAGAGTGAGGTCGTGGACGCCGGAGACGACGTGCGCGTTGCGCTCGGCGCCGCGGCCGTCGACGTTGACGACCGTCGTCCGGATGCCGCTGCCGGCCCGGACGAAGGCGTGGTCGTGGCCCGCGCCGTCGACGCTGATCCGCTCCCACGGATACTCCTCGATCTCGATCCGCGCGCCGTCGGCGGCCGGGGCGGAGTCGATGAAGTGACCGCCCAGCGTCAGCGCGAAGTCCTCGATCGCGCCGATGCCCTTCTCCTTGGCGAAGGCGAACGCGGTGTTCTTCTGGGTGTCGGTGGGCAGCACGTCGCGCTGGTCCCCGGTCGTGTGCGCGTCCTCGAACCGTCCCCGCAGGGCGGACGAGACGTTCAGGTCGCGGATCTGGTGGCGGGGTGTGTCGCGGTAGATGCGGACGACCCGGCTCTCGGCCTTGCCGTACTGATTGGCTCCCAGGTGGATCGCCATGGGATCAGCTCCCTCGGTAGGTGGAAAAGGCGAACGGGCTGAGCAGCAGTGGAACGTGGTAGTGCCGCTCGTCGGTGATCGTGAAGGTCACGGTGACCTCGGGGAAGAAGATGCTCTGGCCGGACGTACTCGCGTAGGCGGCGACGTCGAAGCGGAGCTGGTAGGTGCCGGGCTCGAGTCCCGGCTCCCACCCGGTGATCCGGCCGTCGTCGTCCGTGGCGCCCTCCGTGAGGAGGACGGTCTGGTCGGCCGTGATCCGCGATAGCCGGACCGGGACACCGCGAGCGGGCAGCCCGAGACCGGTGTCGAGGACGTGCGTGGTGACGCTGCTCATGCCCGGGCCTCCTTGTCGGCCATCTCCTGATCGACGACTTTCGTGAGCCGGAGCAAGGCGATCTTGCGCAGTTCGTCGCGTACTACGGCGGCCTCGGTGACCTCGTCATGGGTGAGCCGTTCGCGCAGGCCGGCGAGCATCTCCTGGGCCGACAGGCCAGTGGCGCAGATCAGGAAGACCCGGCCGAAACGCTGCTCGTACTCGCGATTGCCCGCCGCCAGTGCCGCGCGAGTCTCGGAGTCGTCGCCGACCCCCGCCTGCTCGTTGCGCGACCAGGCGGCCTCGGTACCGGTACCTTCCGGCCGGTCCCCGATGCGCGGGTGGGCTGCCAGTGCTCGGTCGACCTCATCGTCGCCGAGATCTCTCGCAGCCCGGTCCGCGGCCTGGGTCAGCGCCACGACGTCGCCGTACGGGCGTCCGGCGAGGATGCCGTCGACCCAGCGGGGGACGTCGCAGCAGGCCGCCAGCAACGGATGCAGCCGGTCGGCCGGAGCGGAGTTGAACTCCTGCAGATCCACGGATCACACCTTCTCGAATCCCGAAATCGAATTTCCGTATGACGAGAGGGTGGCATGGGCCTGGCGCTCCGTCAACAGTTTGTTGAATTTTGCCGGGCGGCGCCAGAGCCGGCGTCAGTCGCGAGCCCGGTTGAGATAGTTGTAGACGGTGAACCTGGTGACACCGAGCGCCTCGGCCACGATCTCCGCCGACTTGCGGTAGTCGAACGCACCCTTGGCCTCGAGCAGCAGCACCGCCCGCTGCTTGTCATTACGCGCCAACTCGCGCAACGGCCCACCGAGCTCGTCGGCGACCTCCTCGAGCAGCGCGGTCACGCCACCCTCGCCGCCGGCCGGAGCCTTGCGGGGAAGGCGGACGGCGGCGACCACCTTCCCTTCCCAGACCAGCGGTACGTCGTCGGCGCGCGCGTCGTCCGGAGCCACCAGTTCGGCGTTCAGGCGCTCCACCAGCGGCGAGATCGCCACGACGAGCGGATGCGCGGGCTCAGCCATCGCTGCGCACCTGCAAGGTCACTCGACTGGCGCCGTGTGCGAACGCGGTCTCCAACACCCCCGTCAGTGCCGGCAGCAACAGCTCCTGCTCACCGCGCACCAGGGTGCCCAACGGCCCGAAGTCGCACTCCAGGCCGGCCTCCTCGGCCACGCGGAGCGCCTCAGTGGCGTGGGCGGGCGGCTGCCCCTCGACCTCGAAGGGCTCCGTCGTGAATTCCGCTACCAGTCGCATGTCGCGAGGCTAGCTGTCTCCACCGGGAACGGTCACGACCGCAGCGGGCGGCGGGCCAACTTCGTCAGTCCGGCGGCATCCACGCCGATCAGCTTGTCGACCTCGGACATCTCGACGGCACCACACTCCAGACCACGCAGCACGTAGCCGGCCAGGGCGGCAGCTGTCGCAGGCTCGTCGAGGTAGCCCGACTCCCCCTCGCCCACGTAGGCGCGCAACCGAGCGGCCGCGGACTCCAGACCCTCGCGGTAGAACAGGTACGTCGCGACGAACCGGCTCGGCAGCTGGGCCGGGTGCATGTCCCAGCCCTGGTAGATGCCGCGGGCAAGCGAACGCCGTACCAGCCGCAGGTGGAGCCGCCAGGCTGCGTGCACGGCCTCGCGCTCGCCGATCGGCAAAACGTTGGTGGAGCCGTCGGAGACGAACACTCCCGTGCCTGCGGCAGCCAGCTGCATCACGTCCTTGGCGTGATCGGCGACGGGGTGATCCATGCTCTGGTACGCCGCGGCGACGCCCAGCGAGGCCGAGTAGTCGTAGGTCCCGTAGTGCAGACCGGTGACGCGCCCCGCTCCGGCCCTGATCATCCGGGCCACGAGCGCGGTGCCATCGGCGCCGAGGATCGCCTGAGGCGTCTCGATCTGGATCTCGAACTTCAGCGACCCCGCGGGCAGCGCATGAGCCTGCTCGGTCGCGGACAGCACGAGCATCATCGCCTCGACCTGCTCGACCGAGGTCACCTTCGCGAGCGTGATCACGAATCCATCCGTGAGCGCCCCGGCGCCGGCCAATTCGCGGACGAAGAGGTCGAGCGTGCGGACGCCGCGACGGCGGGTCGGCGCCTCCAGGGACTTGATCCGAAGGCCGTGGTATGGCGGGGCCGCGCCGGCCTTGACGGTCTCCGCCAGCGAACGGGCGGCGTCGACCGCAGCCGCGTCCTCCTGCTCGTCAGGCCTGGTTCCGTAGCCGTCCTCGAAGTCGATGCGCAGGTCCTCGATCGGCTCGCGATCAAGCTTGGCGCGAACCCGCTCATACACCTCGACCGCCAGGCCGGCCGGCAACTCCAGCGCATCAGCCAGTTCCGCCGCCGACCCACCGTGCCGACCGAGCGCGGCCTTGGCCTCCTCGGCCCACCCGCGCACCGTCCCGGCGTCGTACTGGTCGGCTGGAACGTAGACAGTGTGGACGGGTTGCCGGACGCCGCGATCGCCCGGGTAGTACGCGGCCAGCGCCGCGTCGGCATCGGCCAACCGCCGATCCAACTCATCGACGAGAGCGTCGAGCTCACTCATGACCGAACCTACCTTCTTCAGATTTCGTATTGCGGATACTAATATCTACTCTGCGGAAGTGGCAACGGCGTCCTATTCCGGGATCTGGCGCTAAACTTCCGTCATCCGGAAGTACTGAGCAGAGTGAGGCCCCAGTGGCGGAAGAGAACAGCGGCAAGGGCCGCTCCGGCAGCGTCCAGTCCATCGGGCGGGCCTTCGGGCTGCTCGAGACGATGGCCGACGCGGGCGGCATGATGGGCCTGTCCCAGCTGGCCGCCGCCTCAGGTCTACCGCTGCCGACGATCCATCGACTCGTCCGCACGCTCGTCGACCTCGGCTACCTGCGCCAGGAACCGTCCCGGCAGTATGTCCTCGGCCCCAAGCTGATCCGGCTCGGCGAGAGCTCCTCCGACATGCTGAGCGTGTGGGCTCGCCCCCACCTGGCCCGGCTGGTCGACGAGCTCGGCGAATCGGCCAACATGGCGATGCTCGACGGCGACCAGATCGTGTACCTCGCGCAGGTCCCCTCCCGTCACTCGATGCGGATGTTCACCGAGGTCGGGCGTCGGGTGCTCCCCCACTGCACAGCCGTGGGCAAGGCGATCTTCTCCCAACTGCGGGAAGCCGAGGTGCGCGAACTGCTGCAGCGCACGGGCATGCCGAAGCACACCGAGAACACCATCACCGACCCGGACGCCTTCATGGCCCAGGTGCGCGCCACCCAGGAACAGGGTTACGCCACCGACGAGGGCGAGCAGGAGGTCGGCGTCCGCTGCGTCGCGGTGGCGGTGCCCGACGTACCGTCCCGGCTGGCGATGTCGATCTCGGGTCCCGCCGGCCGCATGACCGAGGAACTGGTGGAGCGCGCGGTCCCCTTGCTCACCCAGGCCGGCAAGGCACTGTCCGAAGATCTGCGATAACCGGCGTTCGTCCTTCACCGACCAGGACCTGCGGTGAGCGGTTCAAGCGGTTCAGGACGTGAGCGGCCGAGGCGATCCGCCACTCAACCTGGCCGTCAGCTTCTCGGCGAAGTCGTTGGGCAGCGACAGGCGGAAGACCTTCGCCCACGCGGACCCGACCTGCTTCGGGAGCGGGCCGGTGGTGTAGGTGAGGCCGTACTCCTCGAAGATCGCCTGTACCTGCGGCGCGATCTCCTGGTACCGGTTGCTCGGCAGATCGGGGAAGAGGTGGTGCTCGATCTGGTACGACAGGTTGCCGGTCATGAGGTGCATGGCCCGGCCGCCGCTGATGTTGGCGGAGCCCAGCATCTGGCGCAGGTACCACTCCCCGCGCGTCTCGCCCTCGATCGAGCGCCGCTCGAAGGTCTGCACGCCTTCGGGGAAGTGACCGCACATGATGACGGAGTGGGCCCACAGGTTGCGGACCACGTTGGCGGTCGCGTTCGCCGCGAGGGTGTGCAGGAATGACGGACCGGACAGCAGCGGGTGGACGACGTAGTCCTTTGTCATCTGGCCGCGGATCTTCTTCAGCACCTGCCGGGCGCGGGCCTTGAACTCGGGGTCCTTGCGCCGCTTCTTCGTCGCCAGGTTCTTGCCCAGCTCGAGGTCGTACGCCGCGATGCCGTACTCGAAGAAGCAGGCGTTGATGAAGTTCCACAGCGGCTGCGCGAGATAGAGCGGGTACCAGCGCTGGTCCTCGTCGACGCGCATGATGCCGTAGCCGAGGTCGTTGTCCTTGCCGACCACGTTGGTGTAGGTGTGGTGCAGCTCGTTGTGCGAGTGCTTCCACTGGTCCGACGGCGAGGCGTGGTCCCACTCCCAGGTGGTCGAGTGGATCTTGGGGTCACGCATCCAGTCCCACTGGCCGTGCATCACGTTGTGGCCGATCTCCATGTTCTCGAGGATCTTGGCCACCGAGAGACCCGCCGTACCGACCAGCCAGGCCGGCGGGAACAGCGACAAAAGCAGCACGGCACGGCTGGAGAGCTCCAGCTTCCGTTGCACGTTGATGACCTTGCGGATGTACGCCGCGTCCGTCGCTCCGCGCGAGGCGACGATGTCGGCGCGGATCGCGTCCAGCCGACGGCCGATCTCCTCGATGTCGTCGGGAGTCAGGTGACCGATGGGGTTGTCGGTCTTCTTCTGCAGCACAGTCACAGGGATCCTTGTCTTACCAGTCGATGTCGCAGGCTCACAGGTCGATGTCGCAGGCGCCGGCCGCGGCCGAGATGCAGGTCTGGATGAGTACGCCGTCACCGGGAGCGGCGGTGGTGACGTCACCGGAGCGCAGGTCGCGCACCGAGCCCGAACGCAGCGGCAGCACGCACGAGAAGCAGATACCCATCCGGCAACCGGAAGGCATCAGTACTCCGTTCTGCTCACCCGCGTCGAGGATCGGCGTAACGCCGTCGAGCTCGAGAGTGACTCCCGCACCGGTGAACCGAACGGTGCCACCCTCGCCAGGCTCGGCGAGTGCGGTTCGGAACCGCTCGGTGTGCAGCCGGTCGGGAAGGTCGAGGTCAGCCCATTGCTCCTCGAGAGCGTCAAGGAGACCGGCCGGTCCGCAGGCCCAGGTCTCCCGCTCAGCCAGGTCGGGCACGAGAGCCGCTAGCTCCGCAACGTCGAGCCGGCCGTGACTGTCGGTGTGCTGCTCGACCAGTCGGAGCCGGCCTTCGCGCGCGAACTCGCGCAGCTCGGCACCGAAGATCACGTCGTCGGCGGAGGCCTCGGAGTGCACGAGGACGACATCGCCGAGCCGGTCGAGGCCGGACCTCAGCATGCCCATCACGGGCGTGATGCCGCTGCCGCCGGTGACGAAGAGGACCTTGCGGGGTGCCTGGTCCGGAAGGACGAAGTCGCCGACCGCCTGATCGAGGTGCACCAACTGACCGGGGCACAACTCCTGCGCGAGGTGGGCGCTGACCAGGCCGTCCGGGACCGCCTTCGCCGTGATGGTGAGGAGCTCGCTCCCCGGAGCGGAGGTCAACGAGTAGGAGCGCCACAGTCGTACGCCGTCGACGTCGAGGCCGATCCGGACGTACTGGCCCGGCTGGTGGCCGCGCCAGGCGGCGCCGGGTCGCAGTACGACGGTGACCGCGTCGGAGGTCTCGGGGCGTACCTCGACAACCCGGGCCCGGAGGTCGGCACCGGCCCGCAGCGGGCGGAACATGTCGAGATAGTCGGCGGGATCGAGCGGATGGGTGGCGGCGGCCGCGACCCGCCAGACCCGGTCGCGCAGACGGCCGCGGAGAGTCGCCGGAGCGTCAGGGTCTGACGCGAAGGTGGTCATGCTGTCCAGCATCCTCGACGCGAGGTGTAGTTTCATGACCGACAGCGGTGAATCTGTCGCGCGTATTTGTTCGGAGGGAACAACCTTGTCCGACGCTGACCCCACCCGCCACGCCAGCCGGACGGCTCGAGGGGCCGCCGAGCTGGAGCTCGGCCAGGCCGCGATCGAGCTGTTGCGATCCCGCCTGCCGGACATCGCCGGAAAGACTGTCACCGCGATCATCGCCGAGGTCCCCGGCTACACCAACGCGCTGGCCGGGCCGATGGGGGCCAAGATCGAAGGGGCCGTCCAGCTCGCCCTCGGCGGATTCCTCCGCTTGACCGGCAGCGGCGACCCCGGAACTCCGCTCGCCCCCGCACTCGAGGGTGCTTATGTCCTGGGCCGCGGCGAAGCGCGCAGCGGCCGGAGTATGGACGCGCTGCTCGCTGCCTACCGGGTCGGCGCCCGGGTCGCGTGGCGCGAACTGTCCCGCACCGTCGTGGAGGCTGGTCTGCAGGCCGAGACATTGGCAAAGTTCGCCGAACTGGTCTTCGCCTACATCGACGAGCTGTCCGCGGCCAGCGTCTCCGGTCACACCGACGAGCTCGCGACCACGGGCCGGGTCCGGGAGCGCTACCTCCAGGAGCTGGGCCGGGGCCTCTTGCAGGGTGACCCCGCGGACCAGTTGGCAGGCCGGGCGGAACTCGCCGACTGGGAGCCGCCACGCTCGTTGACGGCGGTGATTCTGCCGAGCGCCCACGTGCGGGGGATTCTCGGCGCCCTGGATCCACGGACGCTACGGCCCGAGGACGACCTCACCGAACTCGGCGAAGTCGACGAGGACCCGGCCGAGGTGGCGGTGTTGCTGGTCCCCGACGCCGACGGCTCAGCGCGATCCGCTCTGCTGCGGAACCTGCGCGGGTACCAGGCTTGGGTGGGCCCGACCCAGCCGTGGACGACTGCGCGTACGTCGTACCTGCGGGCCCTCCGGGCGCGGCAGCTCCGGCTGACCGCCGAACCCGACGCGCCGGTCGACACCGAGCGCCACCTGACCACCTTCGTGGTGACGTCCGACTCCGCGGCACTCGACGATCTCCGCCGGCAGGTGCTCGCGCCGTTCGACGCACTCCGTCCTGCCACCGCCGAGCGGCTGGCCGAGACCCTGCGCGAATGGTTGCTCCACCTCGGCCGGCGCGACGAGGTCGCCGCGGCCCTGCACGTCCACCCACAGACCGTGCGCTACCGGATGGGCCAGCTCCGCGACCTCTACGGCGCCCGCCTCGACGACCCACAGACCGTTCTGGACCTCACGATCGCCCTGGCGGTCAAGCCGTCGCCACCCGGCTGAACGTGGCCAGCCCACGTCCAGGCCGGGCGGGCCGCGGCGCGGCTGCTCCTCACTTGGACAGCCCGGCCTCCAGGGCGGCGATGAGCTGCGGACGCAGTTCCTCGGGGCGGATGACGGCGTCCACCGAGCCGACCGTGACGGCTCGGTGGATGTTGTGCACCCGGTCGAACTCGGAGGCCACCTCGCCGAGCTTCTCGGCCCGGACCGCCGACCGTACCTCGGCCAGCTCGTTGGCCAGGGCGGCCCGCTCGGCGCCCTCGGCCTTGGCCAGCCGGGCCGACACCTCGGTCACCCGCGGATCGGCCGACGTCCGGTTGTTCACCTCGCCGGAGAACACCACCGCGGCCGCCGGTGCGCCACCGATCACCGAGGCGAACGAGCCCTCCACGGCGAGCACCGTCATGCCCGGGTTCAGCGCCTTGGAGAACACCACGAAGGCTCCGCCGTGGTACCGCGAGACGACGCAGAACACGATCGGGCCCTCGAAGTTCACCATCGCGCGGCCGATCTCGGCGCCGTACTCGAGCTGCAGGTTGCGCATCGACTCCGGCGACCCGTCGAAACCGGACAGGTTCGCCAGCACCACCAGCGGACGGTTGCCGCTGGCGCCGTTGATCGCGCGGGCCGCCTTCTTCGACGACCGCGGGAACAGCGTGCCGCCGTTGTAGGTGTCCGGCCCGTCGGTGGGCGGGAAGCCCCGCCGCGGTACCGGCTTGGACTCGATCCCGAGCAGGCAGACCGACAGGCCGCCGAGCCGGGTGTCCGCGACGACCGCGGTCTCCGCGTCGGCCATCCCGGCCCAGCGCTCCAGCATCGGGTGGTCCTGGTCGGCCACTGCCCGCATCAGGGTGCGGATGTCGAACGCCTTCTTGCGATCCGGGTTGGTCGCCGCGGAGAAGATCTCCCCGACCGTGCTGAACCCGCCGTCCACCGGATCGTGCGGGTACGACGTGACGTCCCGGTCGTGCGGGTCGGTGGACGGCGCCCGGCGCGGCCCGGACTCCCCCGGTACGACGTACGTGTGGTCGTAGTGCGCCATCAGGATGTCCCGCGCGCCGGCCAGGTCGGGTGCCCAGTACTGCGCCTGCCCGTTCGGCCCCATCACCCGGTCGTAGCCGCCGATGCCGAAGTTGTCCTCCGCGGAGACACCGCCGGCGAAGTCCAGCGTCTGCTTGCCGGTCAGCACCATCGCACTGTCCGGCGTCATCACCAGGATGCCCTTGGTGTGCATCAGCATCGTCGCCTCGGCGTTCCAGTACGGCTGGGCGCCGACGTTGATGCCCGCGACGACGATGTTGATCTCGCCGCCGGCCTGGGTGAACTCGACGATCCGCTTCAGCGCCTTCGCGACCCAGTCCATGTTCTCGGTGCCGGAGTCCATCGAGATCCGGGCACCGGCCGAGACCGCGAACCACTCGACCGGGACGCCCAGCTTGTCGGCCAGGTCGAGGGCGGCGATGATCCGCGCACACTCCGCCTCGGCCACCGCGCCGAGCGCCTTGGTCGGGTCGCCGCTCAGCGCCACCCGGGAGACGCCTTCGGGGTACCGGCGGGTCGGCGTACTGATCACGCCCGCGATCAGGCCGGCCTTGTTCAGCCCGCGCGGCCGCTCGACCGGGACCAGCGTGCCGGTGTCGTCCAGGTCGTACTCGACCCAGCTGCCGCCCGCGCCCGCGACCATCCCCGCCACCTCATAGGGATAGACGGTGTTGCGCCGACGGGCGCGAAGGACCTTCTGCGCATAGTCGTCGAGCGGCTTGAGCCGTTCGGTAGCGGGCCGCTCCACGGCAGCGATGACACCCGCGCCGGGCTGGTAGTAGAACCGGCCGACGGCCGGGAACGGGTTGCCGTTCGAGCCGGTCACCCGGCCGGTGACGACGACCTCCTCGATCCCCGCTCCGGCCGTCAGCGGCGCGATGTTGCGCTGCAGCGCGGTGAGCTCGGCGACCTGCGCGTCGACGACCGGCCAGATCGTCACCCAGACGTGGTTCATCTCCAGCCGGGCTCCGGCGGCGCCGCGCGCGGTCCGTGCCCGGCGGATGCCTTCCAGACAGTTCGCGATCGCCCGCTCGACGTGCGGCAGCGAGGTGACCTTGCCGTCGTCGTCGCGCACCACGGCGAACTGCCGGACCTGGGCCAGGGCGACCAGCCGCTCGTCGGCCTCGTTGTCACGGGCAACACAGTGGTAGAGCAGCACGTCCTCCGGCGCGTCGAGCCGGGTGATCCGGAAGTCGTGCAGCCGCCACAGGTTGAGCCGGCGCCCGACCATCGGGTGGACGCCGCGCACGTTGCCGTCCTCGACCACGCCTTCGGCCGACGGGCGGTAGGTGAAGTACCAGACTTCGCGGCCACCACCCGGGGCCACGGCGACCGCGACCCGGCGTACGTGCTGCATGAAGGGCAGTGCCGCGACGATCTCGCGCAGCCGGTCGGACGCTTCCTGCTGGGTCCCGGGTGTCTGCGGCCACGACAAGTACAGGTCGGTGACCGCCTCGTGCCCGGCCGGGCGGGCGTCGATCTCGGCCGACAGATCGCGGACCAGCGCGCTCTCGGGATCGGCCAGCTCGTCGACTGTGCCGATCGTGCTGACCAGGTGGGTCGGGCGGTTGTCCAGCGTGTAGTCGGCCGTGGTGAACGCGCGGCCGTTCACGGTCGCATTGCGCAGGTCGTGCAGCTCGTACTCGAGGTAGTGGCGGCGGACCAGCACTTCCAGCATCGGCTCGGTGCCGTTGACGCCACGCTCGAGCCGCTCCGCGAGGAAGCGCACGATCTGCTCAGGGATCGTCGCCAGCGCCTCCACCCGCGTGACGTGGTCAGTCGCGTCCGGATCCAGCGCGAGCGCGGCCAGCTCGTCGCCGACGCCGGACAGTACTTCGGCCCGCGCCTGGTCCACCAGCGGCTGGTCGAACCAGCGGAACCGCACACTGCGGGCCAGGTCGCCGATCACCGGGAAGCGCAGCTGGGTGGCGAGCACCAGGTGATCGAGCACGGCGTGCGCTTCGGCGTCCAGCGGCGGCTCGGGCATCGGCTCGACCAGCCACTGCTGCAGCAGCGACGTCATCAGCAGTACGTCAGGCGACGTGCGCTGCTGGGCGAGGAAGATCCGGAACACCGCGTCGGTCAGCTCGTCGCTGCGCTCCAGCTCGGTGACGCCGTAGTGGACGAGCACCCGCGCCAGCCGGTCGCGGAACTCCGCCGACAGCCCGGCGCGCTCGGCGTCCAGGGTCTGCAGGTAGGTGTGGAAGTGCTCCTTGGGGCTGTGCACCCGCAGCTCGGTGTTCAGGTCCTCGCCGGCCGGCCGGTTGCGGCTCAGCTCGGCGAAATCGGCGAACAGCCGCAGTACGTCGATCTCCTCCGCGACCGGGGGCTCGGCCAGCTCCGCGCGGGCGGCGAGGTAGCCGGTCAGCGTCCGGCCCTCGTCGCGCGGATCGATGTCGAACCCGAGCAGCATGCTGCGCAGGTCGTCGAGCCCACGGGCCGCGCGCTCCGCCGCGGTCGGCGGGGCCGCCGGCTCGGGCAGCTCCAGCTCGATGCCCTCGGTCGCCTCGACCTTGACGTCGGCATCGCCGACCGGCTCCAGCCGGACCAGCGGCGCGCCGGTCTCGACCTGGCTCCCGGTCGACACCGGCAGCTCGCGCACGATCGCCTTGAACGGCGCGTAGAGCACCGTCTCCATCTTCATGCTCTCGAGGACGAGCACCGGCGCCCCGGCCTCCACCTCGGCGCCGGCCGCGACCGGAGTCGCGACCACCAGCGCCGGGCTGGGCGCACGCAGTACGCCGCCCTCGTCGCGGCTGACCCGGTGCGTGACACCGTCCACCTCGACCATGTGCACCGGGCCGTGTGTCGCGGTGACCAGCCGGAACCGGCGGCCCGCGACCTCCAGCCGCGCGTCGTACGCGTCCAGCCGATCGAGCTCGGCGTCGAGGTATTGCAGCTCGTCGCCGACCCCCACACCCACCCGGTACCGCTGCCGCCCGATCCTCGCGACAGTCACCTTGTACGCCGCGCCGCGCAGCTTCAACGCGATGGCCCGGCCGACCTCGTGCTGGACCTGCGGGCGGCCGCCGCGGGCTGTCTCCAGCAACCGCTGGCGCTCGACCTGCTCGGCCTCCTCGTAGGCCTCGATCGCCGCCGCCACCAGGGCGATACCGGAGTGCCGGCGCGAGACCAGGCGCCCCTCACCGCGGACCCGGTCGATCCAGCCGGTGTCGGCGCTCCCGTCGATCACCTCCGGCTGGTCCAGCAGGTCGAGCACGAAGCTCTTGTTGGTCGCGCCGCCCTCCAGGACGACGGTCGTGTCGGCCACCGCGCGGCGCAACCGCCCGAGCGCCTCGTCGCGGGTCCGGCCGTACGCGATGATCTTGGCGATCATCGAGTCGAAGTCCGCCGGGATCGTGTCGCCCTCGCTGACCCCGGTGTCCACCCGTACGCCGGGGCCGGACGGCAACCGCAGCCGCGCGATCCGGCCGGGCGACGGCGCGAACTCGCGGTCCGGGTCCTCCGCGTTCAGCCGGGCCTCGACGGCGTGGCCGTGCTCGATCGGCTGCGGACCCTCGAGCCGGCCGCCGGCGGCCACGTGCAACTGCGCCTTGACCAGGTCGACCTCGGTGGTCAGCTCGGTGATCGGGTGCTCGACCTGGAGGCGGGTGTTCACCTCGAGGAAGGCGAACAGCTTGTCCCCGGGGTGGTACAGGAACTCGACCGTGCCCGCTCCGCGGTAGCCGACGGCCAGCGCCAGCCGCTCGGCGGACGCCTTCAGCTCGGCGGCCTGGTCCGGCGCGAGCACCGGCGAGGCAGACTCCTCGATCACCTTCTGGTTGCGCCGCTGCACCGAGCAGTCCCGCACGCCCAGCGCCCACGCCGTCCCCTGGCCGTCCGCGATCACCTGTACTTCGACATGCCGGGCGCCGGTGACGAGGCGCTCGAGGAAGACCACGCCACTGCCGAACGCGCGGGCCGCCTCGTCGCTGGTGCGCTGGTATACCTCGCGCAACTCGTCGTCGTCGCGGACCACCCGGATACCGCGGCCGCCGCCGCCCGCGGTTGCCTTGAGCATCACCGGGTAGCCGATCTGGCCGGCTGACGCGAGCGCCGCGTCGAGCGACTCGACCGCCCCGCGGCTCCACGGCGCGACCGGTACGCCGACCTCCTCGGCGATCAGCTTCGAGCCGATCTTGTCGCCGAGCTTGCGCATCGCCTCCGCGCTCGGCCCGATGAACGTTACGCCGATCCGCTCGCACAGCTCCGCGAACGCCGGGTCCTCGGCGACGAATCCCCAGCCGACCCAGGCGGCGTCCGCCTTCGTCTCGGTCAGGGCCTGCTCGAGCTTCCCGTGGTCGAGGTACGGGCGGTCGGCGGCCGGGCCGAGCGGGTAGGCCAGGTCGGCCTCGCGCACGAAGGTCGCCGTGCGCTCCGCCTCGGTGTACAAGGCGACCGTCTCGACCTGGCTCCCCGTCTCGGCGTTGAGCTCGCGGACCGCGTTGATCAGCCGCATCGCGGCCTCTCCCCGGTTGACGATGGCGATGCGGTTGAACACCGGGCGGCACTCCTGTCGTTGACGAGTCTGTTACCGCACACATTCCCAGGCAGCCGGGCCTACCGTCGAGTCGGGCCCCCGGATCGGGCCCAGCACGGTCCCCCGACCCTGCTGCGGGCGCTAGTTCTGGCCGTTGGAGACGTAGATCGTCACCAGGGAGCCCTCGGGGGCGCCGTCGCGGCTGCGCGGGTCGGTGTAGGCCACGGTGTCCTCGGCCTCCGGGGAGTCCACCCGCTCGTCGGAGATGACGACGTCGAAACCGGCCTGCCGGAGTATGTTGGCGGCCTCGTCCGGGCTCTTGCCACTGACCGGCGGGAGGTCGGCCGTGTCGCCACTGACCACGCGGCTGCTGGGAGCGACGAAGCGGCGCAGCGGCATACCGTCCAGCGCCTTCTCCATCGCGGTCTGCCACAGCGGACCCGCAGTACCGGAGCCGGTGGGGTCGGAGATGTCCTCGCCGTCCAGGGTGTGGCCGTACATCAGGTTGGTGTACGGCAGGTTCGCGTCGGCGACCACGGCGGCCGCTGCCAGGTTCGGCGCGTACCCGGCGAACCAGACGGCACGGTTGTCCTGGATGGTTCCGGTCTTGCCTGCCAGGTCCCAGTTGCCGAAATTGAGTCGTCCACCGGTGCCGCCGGGCTCCATCACCGCGCTGAGCACCCGGTTGACCCCGTCGGCCACCTCCGGTGCGATGGCCTGCCGGCAGTCGATGCTGGGCGTCCTGATGGGTTTGCGGGTCTTGTCCAGCAGCGTGGTGACGACGACGGGCGAGCAGTACTTGCCCCGCGCCGCGAACGTCGCATAGGCGTTCGACAGCATCAACGGCGTCACGTAGCCGACACCCAGGGTGAAGGACACCACCTGGTCGAGCGGCTGGAGGGTCTGCGCGTTGTACATGCCAAGGTCGGCGGCGATGGTGGCCGGCGCGCACAGCCCGGTCCGCTGGGAGAGCTGCAGGAAATAGGTGTTCGTCGAGTACCTGGCCGCCTCGACCATGGTCAGGTTGCCGCTGCGCGTCGAGTTCTGCGGACGATAGTCCGGGTCCCGCGTGAAGCCTGTGCAGGTCCGGAACTTCTTCCCGCTGAGGTTGATCTGCGCCGGCGAGTTGATCCGGTAGGTCAGCGGCAGGCCTTTCTGGATCGCGGCGGCGAGCACGAACGCCTTCATCGTCGACCCGTTCTGGAACCCGCCGTAGCCACCCGCGTAGGACTTCTCGACGTTGTAGTTGTACGCGGTCTCGTTCTTGCCGTTGCCGTGCGGCTTGCTCTGCACCATCGCCTTCACCAGACCGGTGCCGGGCTCGACCACGGTGATGGCCGCGATGGCGGTGTCGGTTTTCTTGCTGTGCTCCTTGATCGACGCCTGCGCGGCCGACTGGATCCTCGGGTCCAGCGACGTCTTCACGGTGAGGCCGCCGGTCTTCAGGAAGTGGTCCCGGTCCTTGGGCGTCCGGCCCAGGGCCCGGTTGTCCAGCAGCTTGGAGACGACGTAGTCGCAGTAGAAGGGGTAGCGGGAGCTGGCGCAGCCGTTGCGGACCTTCAGGATCTTCTTCTTGTCGATCACCGGCGCCTTGATCGCGTCGTTGGCCTGCTTCGCGGTGATCACGCCCAGCTCCCGCATCCTGCGGAGCACCACGTCGCGACGATCCTTGGCCCGCTTGAGGTCGTTCGTCGGGTCGTAGCCGGTCGGGTTCTTCACCAGCCCGGCCAGCAGCGCGGCCTGCGGGAGCGTGAGTTTCTTGGCGGTGGTCCTGAAGTAGTGCTGGGCAGCGGCCTGTACGCCGTACGAGCCGTCGCCGAAGTTCGCCAGGTTCAGGTACCGCTCGAGGATCTGATCCTTCGAGAACTCCTTCTCCATGGCGACCGCGTAGCGCAGCTCGGTCAGCTTGCGCTGGTAGGTCACCTCGGTGGCGGCCTGGCGCTGCTCGGCGGTCTGCGCCTTCTCGATCAGGCTCATCTTCACGTACTGCTGGGTGATACTCGAACCACCCTGCTGCACCGAGCCCCCGCTCTGGTTCCGGATCAGCGCCCGCAGCGTGCCCTTCGCGTCCAGAGCGCCATGGTCGTAGAAGCGCGAGTCCTCGATCGCCACGATCGCCTTACGCATGATCGGGCTGATCAGGCTGAGCGGCACCGGGACGCGGTTCTGCTCGTACAGGGTGGCGATCAGGGATCCGTCGGCCGCGAGGATCCTGCTCCGCACCGCCGGCGGCTCCGTCTCCAGCTCCTGTGGCAGGCTCTCGACCGACTCCGCGGCCTTCTTGGAGCCGAACCCGGCCAGCCCGGCGAAGGGAACCATCAGTCCCGCGGCCAGGGCGCCCGCCAGTACGCTCACGCCGAGGAACTTGTTCAACGACCGAACGCTGGCGCGAAAGCCCTGCCCGCCCCCACCCATACCTTCAGGCTACGCCGCCGAACCCGATCAGGCCGGGGCTCGACGGAATGGACTTGTGAGTCCATTTTCGTTCTCGGAGATCGGAGCGCTCAGGCTGGATCCCTGAGTTCGCAGCGGAAGTAGAGAATGCCGGCGGCCTCCTTCCAGACCGGGCGGTCGCCGACGGGCTCGGCCATCCGGGTGATGGGCAGGCCGGCCGCCACCAAAGTGTTCACGTACGTCGACAGCGTCCGGTGGTAGGAGACGCGTGGCAGGATCGCCCAGCGGGTCACGCTGTTGTACGGGCCCTCCTCGAAGTAGCGGCCGGTGATCCGCCTGGTGAAGCCATCGACGTGGTCGACCAGCTCCCCGTGAGCGGGCGGTTTGTAGCACGGGTGCACGATCGACGCCACGAACCACCCACCAGGCACCAGGATCCGAGCGATCGAGCGCAAAGCCGGCTCCAGCTCCGGGATGTCCATCAATGCCATGTGGCACACGACTCCGTCGAACGACGCGTCGGGAAGCCGGCGGAGATCGTGAGCATCCCCGTGGACGTATTCGATCCCGCGAGGAGTCTCCTGCTCGAGCCTGCGCGCGTGGGTGAGAAGCGACCCCGAGGCATCGATCCCCACCACCTCGGCCCCGAGATCCGCCAGGCGCCGCGCATCCCGCCCCTGCCCACACGCCACCGCGGCCACCCGCTGCCCCCGCACGTCCCCCACCAGCCCGTCGAACGTCGGATCCTCCAGCCCAGCTCCCTCGGGATCCACCGTGCCGTGGTACTCGTCCGCCAGCTGCTCATACTCGCTCGTGAGGTTGCTCATATTCCTACCAACGGCCCCGATCCCGCCGAAGTTTCCTGACGAAACCGGTTGCCAATGGCACGTATGCGCTCGGGAAGGCTCAGTACCAGCCAAATCGGCGACAGCCAGGTCCACTGGGAGTGGACCTGGCTGTCGTGTGCAGGCCGGCCGGCCTGGACGGGTGGGTCAGGCGATGTCGTAGCGGTCGAGCTCCATCACCTTGGTCCAGGCGGCGATGAAGTCCCGGACGAACTTCTCCCGGGCATCGTCGCTGGCGTAGACCTCGGCGAGGGCGCGCAGCTCGGAGTTGGAGCCGAAGACCAGGTCGACGCGGCTGCCGGTCCACTTGACCGCGCCGCTGGCGTCGCGGCCCTCGAAGGTCTCCGCGTCCTCGGACGTCGGCTTCCACGTCGTGCCCAGGTCGAGCAGGTTCGCGAAGAAGTCGTTCGTCAGCGACCCGGGCGTCGAGGTGAGGACGCCCAGCGACGACTGCTGGAAGTTCGCGCCCAGGACCCGCAGGCCGCCCACCAGCACGGTCAGCTCGGGCGCGCTCAGGGTCAGCAGGTTCGCGCGATCGATCAGCAGGTACTCAGCCGGCAGCCGGGTGCCCTTGCCGAGGTAGTTGCGGAACCCGTCGGCCACCGGCTCGAGCGCGGCGAAGGAGTCGGCGTCCGTCTGCTCCTGCGAGGCGTCCGTGCGACCCGGGGTGAAGGGCACCTGTACGTCGAAGCCGGCGGTCTTGGCGGCCTGCTCCACGGCAGCCCCACCAGCGAGCACGATGAGGTCGGCCAGCGAGATCTTCTTGCTCCCGGAGCTGTTGAAGGACTCCTGGATCCCCTCCAGCGTGCGCAGCACCTGCGCCAGGGCGTCAGGCTCGTTGACCTCCCAGCCCGACTGGGGCTCGAGGCGGAGGCGGGCACCGTTCGCCCCACCGCGCTTGTCACTGCCCCGGAACGTCGAGGCCGACGCCCAGGCGGTGGCGACGAGCTGCGAGACCGACAGCCCGGAGTCGAGGATCTGGCCCTTGAGCGCGGCGACGTCCTCGGCCCCGACCAGCTCGTGGTCGACCGCGGGCACCGGGTCCTGCCAGATCAGCGTCTCCTGCGGGACCAGCGGGCCGAGGTAGCGCTGGATCGGGCCCATGTCGCGGTGCGTCAGCTTGTACCAGGCCCGCGCGAACGCGTCCGCGAACTGGTCCGGGTTCTCGAGGAAGCGCCGCGAGATCTGCTCGTAGATCGGGTCGACCCGCAGCGCCAGGTCGGCCGTCAGCATCGACGGCGCCCGGTTCAGCGTGCCGTCCTCGGGGTCCGGGATGGTGTTCGCGCCGGCGTTGTCCTTCGGCTTCCACTGGTGCGCGCCGGCCGGGCTCTTGGTCAGCTCCCACTCGTGGCCGAAGAGGTTCTCGAAGAAGCTGTTGCTCCACCGCGTCGGCGTGGCAGTCCAGGTGACCTCGAGGCCGCTGGTGATCGCGTCCCGGCCCTTGCCGGTGCCGAAGCTGTTCTTCCAGCCGAGGCCCATCTCCTCGAGCGGCGCGCCCTCGGGCTCGGGTCCGACGTACTGCTCCGGGTCGGCCGCACCGTGGGTCTTGCCGAACGTGTGGCCACCGGCGATCAGCGCGACGGTCTCCTCGTCGTTCATCGCCATCCGGCCGAAGGTCTCGCGGATGTCGCGCGCCGAGGCCAGCGGGTCAGGGTTGCCGTTCGGGCCTTCCGGGTTCACGTAGATGAGACCCATCTGTACCGCGGCCAGCGGGTTCTCGAGCTCCCGGTCACCGGTGTAGCGCTCGTCGCCGAGCCAGGTGGTCTCCGGGCCCCAGTACACGTCCTCGTCGGGCTCCCAGACGTCCGGCCGGCCACCGGCGAAGCCGAACGTCTTGAAGCCCATCGTCTCCAGGGCGCGGTTGCCCGTGAAGATCATCAGGTCGGCCCACGAGATCGAGGCGCCGTACTTCTTCTTCACCGGCCACAGCAGCCGGCGCGCCTTGTCGAGGTTGCCGTTGTCCGGCCAGCTGTTCAGCGGGGCGAAGCGCTGCATGCCGGCGCCCGCGCCGCCGCGGCCGTCATGTATGCGGTAGGTACCCGCGCTGTGCCAGGCCATCCGGATCATGAACGGTCCGTAGTGGCCGAAGTCCGCGGGCCACCAGTCCTGCGACGTGGTCAGCACGTCGTCGACGTCGCGAGCCAGGGCGTCGAGGTCGACGGTGCCGAAGGCCGCCGCGTAGTCGAAGTCCTCGCCCATCGGGTTCGCCACCGCGGGGTGCTTGCGGAGGATCTTCAGGTTGAGCTGGTTCGGCCACCACTCACGATTGCTCCCACCCTCGGTCGGGTGCTTGAAATGCCCACCCGCGACCGGGCACTGGGCCTCGCTCTCCTCATTCATCTCTCCAACAACGGCGTCAGGCTTGTCAGACACGGGAAGACCTTCCGGAGACTAGGGGGTACTCAAGTACTGGATGCG
The DNA here is from genome assembly GCF_004345365.1 of Kribbella sp. VKM Ac-2568. GTDB lineage: Bacteria > Actinomycetota > Actinomycetes > Propionibacteriales > Kribbellaceae > Kribbella > Kribbella orskensis. The sequence continues at coordinate 443,433 of NZ_SLVF01000008.1, read as the reverse complement.
GTGGAGCAGTCGGGGCAGCGGCCCCAGTAGACGACCTCGGCCTCGTCGATGGCGAAGCCGTGGTCGTCGGAGGCGGTCAGGCAGGGCGCGGAGCCGTGGGCACAGTCCACGTCGGCGATGGCACCGCAGGACCGGCACACGACGTGGTGGTGGTTGTCGCCGACCCGTGACTCGTACCGCGCCACGGACCCCGTCGGCTGGATGCGCCGCACCAGGCTCGCCGCGGTCAGCGCGCGGAGTACGTCGTAGACAGCCTGGTGGGAGACCTCGCCGAGATCCTCGCGCACGGCGCCGATGATCGAGTCCGTGTCGGCGTGCGGACGGTCGTGCACCGCGGCGAGCACGGCCACCCGGGGCCGCGTCACCCGCAGAGCGGCCCGCCGCAACATGCGCTCGTACTCCGACGGTGTTGGCACGCCCCGGAGTCTGTCGCATTTTCTGGAATCATTCAAGAACAAGCGTCGCGAGTCCTGTTGCCCGACGGGTGGAAGCACGTTGCCAGCGGCGGTTCGCAGTACTTAGCCTGCGACTGGAGCACGATGCCGAATCGCGATGCCGGAACGAGGTTGCTGGGTCGACGCAGCGAATGCGATTCGCTCGATCGGCTGCTCGTTGCCGCGCGCATCGGTCAGAGCCGGGTGCTGGTACTGCGCGGCGAGGCCGGCGTCGGTAAGACGGCCTTGCTGGAGTACTTGTCCGCTCGATCCCAGGGATTCCGGATCGTGCGCGTCGCGGGCGTCCAGTCCGAGATGGAGTTCGCCTTCGCCGGACTGCATCAGCTCTGCGCACCCCTCCTCGACCGGCTCGACCGCCTGCCCGCACCCCAGCAGGAGGCGCTCGCGGCCGCCTTCGGCCTGACCGCCGGCAAGCCGCCGGACCGGTCCCTCGTCGCGCTCGCGGTGCTCGGCCTGCTCGCCGAGGCGAGCGCCGATCAACCGCTGCTCTGTCTCGTCGATGATGCCCAGTGGATGGACGGGACCTCCTCGCAGGCCATCGGCTTCCTGGCGCGCCGTCTGGTGGCCGAGCCGATCGCCCTGGTGATCGTCGTTCGCGAGCCGAGCAGCGGTCCCGAGCTGGCGGAGCTGCCGGAGCTCAGGATGAGCGGCCTGGGCGACGCGGACGCGCGGACGTTGCTGGCGTCTGTGGTCAAGGGCCCCCTCGACGACCGCGTGCGCGACCGGATCGTCGCGGAGACCCGTGGCAACCCGCTCGCACTGGTCGAACTGCCCCGGGCATGGACCACCGCGGAGCTCGCGGACGGGTTCGGAGTACACGACAGGGCCGCGCTCTCCGGCCGGGTCGAGGAAGGGTTCCTCCGCCGGTTTCAACCTTTACCGTCCGACACCCGCCGGCTGCTGCTCACGGCAGCGGCCGAACCACTCGGCGACGCCACGCTGCTGTGGCGTGCGGCGGACCGGCTCGGGCTCGGGACCGACGCCGCCGCGTCGGCCGCGGCTGAGGCGTCAGGCTTGATCGAGCTCGGCCGGCGCGTCCGGTTCCGCCATCCACTCGTGCGCTCGGCCGTCTACGAGGCCGCGTCGCCGGAGGAGCGCCAGACCGTGCACCTGGCGCTCGCGGAGGTCACCGATCCGGACGCCGATCCCGACCGCCGCGCCTGGCATCTCGCGGCGGCCGCCCCGGGACCGGACGAGACGGTGGCCGCAGACCTCGAACGGTCGGCCGGTCGGGCGCAGGCGCGCGGCGGGTTCAGTGCCGCGGCCGCGTTCCTGCAGCGCGCGGTCACACTGACCCAGGAGCCCGTACTCCGCGCCGAGCGCGCCCTCGCCGCCGCGCAAGCGAGTCTTCAGGCCGGCGCGTTCCTCGAGGCTCTCCAGCTCCTGGAGGTGGCGGAGACAGGGGTCCTCGACGAGTTGGAGGGCGCCCGGGTCGACATGCTGCGCGGGGAGATCGCCTTCGCCTCCCGCGTCGGAGGCGACGCCACCCCGCTGCTGCTCAAAGCCGCCAAGCGACTGGAACCGCTCGACCTCGACCTGGCACGGGAGGTGTACCTGAACTCGTGGGGCGCCGCCGTGCTCGCGGGCTCTGCGAGCCAGCTGCGGGAAGTCTCCGCGGCCGCGCGGGCACTTCCACCGAGACCCGGGGATCAGCAGCCGACCGACCTGCTCCTGGACGGTCTTGCGAGTCTGACCATCGAAGGGCAGAGCGCCGCGGCACCGGTGCTGCTGCGGGCATCGAGCGCCTTCGCCGACGGAGAGGTGTCTCTCGAAGAAGGGCTGCGGTGGGGATGGCTGGCCGCACCGGCCGGTATGGCCATCTGGGACGTCCGCGCCTGGCAGGCGATCTACGAACGGCAGATCCAGGTCGCCAGAGACACCGGCGCACTCGAACAGTTGCCGATCTACCTGGCCTCGCTGGGCACGGCGACCGCCTGGAGCGGCGACTTCCGGGCAGCCGAGGACCTGATCGCCGAAGCCGACCAGTTCGCCGCAGCCACCGGCACGCCCGCCGCGCCCTTCGCCGCGCTCCTGCTGCTGGCCCTCCGAGGCTGGGAGCCCGACGCCTCCGCCCTGATCCAGGCCACCATCGACCAAGCCACGGACGGCGGGCCGGGAGTCGTGCTCACCCGCGCGAACTGGGTCGCTGCCGTCCTGTACAACGGCCTCGGCCGGTACGACGACGCGCTGGCGGCTGCCGAGCGAGCCGCGTCGGACGAGGTCGAGCTGTTCTCCTCGATGTGGGCGCTGCCCGAACTGGTCGAAGCGGCGGTGCACAGCCGCAGGTTCGGGGTCGCCCGGGCCGCGCTGGACCGGCTGACTTCGACGACGCGGCCGGCGGGCACCGACTTCGGCCTCGGGTTGGAGGCGCGGTCGCGGGCCTTGCTCAGCGACGGCGACACAGCCGAAGACCTGTACATCGAGGCGATCGACCGGCTGAGCCGCACCCACCCCCGCCCGGAGGTCGCCCGTGCGCACCTGCTCTACGGCGAGTGGCTCCGCCGCGAGGGCCGTCGCGTCGATGCCCGCGAGCGGCTGCGGATCGCGTACGACCTGCTCACCACGATCGGCATGGAGGCGTTCGCCGAGCGGGCGCGCCGCGAACTGCTGGCCACTGGCGAGACGGTCCGCAAACGGACCCGCGAGACGAAGAACCAGCTGACCGCGCAGGAGTCGCAGATCGCCCGGCTGGCCCGCGACGGTTTCTCGAACCCGGAGATCGCGACCCGGCTGTTCATCAGCCCCCGCACTGTCGAGTGGCACCTGCGCAAGGTCTTCACCAAACTCGGTATCCGCTCCCGCCGGGACCTGACCGACGCCACCTTGGACAACGGACCGGGATGACTGGCGCTACGGGAGGTGTGGGGTGGCGGACGGGGTGATGGTCGTGCGCAGGCGTACGGCGTCCTGGCCGGGCGGGGCGCCGAAGAGGCGGCGGTATTCGCGGTTGAACTGGGAGGGGCTGTCGTAGCCGACGAGATGCCCGACGCCGGCGATGTCTCCCGCGCGGGAGACCAGCAACGAGCGCGCCTCCTGGAGCCGGATGCGCTTCTGGAACTGCAGGGGGCTCATCGCGGTGACGGCGCGAAAGTGGCGGTGGAACGCGGAGGTGCTCATCCCGGTCAGCCGGGCGAGGTCCTCGACCCGCATCGGTTCGGCGTAGTTGTCGCGGATCCAACGGAACGCCCGGCTGAGGTAGGACAGGCTGCTGTCCGCCAGGCCGATCTGCCGGACTATCCCGCCGTGCGGGCCGGTGAGCAGCCTCCAGAGGATCTCCTGCTCCACCAGCGGAGCCAGGACGGCCGCGTCCGCCGGGTGATCGAGCAGCCGCAGCATGCGGGTCACCGCGTCGAGCAGGTCGGGGTCGGCGTCGCCGGTCGCCATCGCGGGCAGATCCGCCGTACTGCGGGACCAGCGGCCTGCCGGTGCCTCCAGCAACAACCTTGCGATGACGGCCGGACGCAGTACCAGGCCGATACCCAAAGCGGGGACCTGCGGGCTGGCGTCGAGGAAGTGACCCGTGACGGGCAGGTCGGCGGTGACCACGAGGCATTGGCCGGCTCGGTACTCGTACACCTGGTCGCCGAGCAGCAGGCGTTTGCCGCCCTGGGCCATGACGACCAGCAGCGGCTCGGTGAGCGAGTAGTCCGGCTCAACGGTCTCCACCTTGGACAGCAGCAGTCCGTCGATCGACGTCCCCAGATCCGATCGGGCGTGGGTCGCGATGATGCCCCTGAGCTCGGCCAGCAGGTCGATGGTGGTGTTCACATCCTCAGCGAAGCAGCCGCGGTCATCGCACGCAACTCGATCGACGCGAGGTCGGCAGGATTGTGCAAGAGGTGAGCTCGATCGGTCTACCTCGGATCCGGTGCCTCGCGATTCGATGGTGGTGACCGTTTCCAGCACTGATCGGAGCCATCTCATGTCACTCGACCACTACGTCACGCTCGGCCGGTCCGGCCTGCGGGTCAGCCCGTTCGCGCTCGGCGCGATGACCTTCGGCGAGGATCCCGGCGCCGCCGGGACCAGCGTCGAGGAGTCGGAGAAGATCCTGGCCACCTACCTGGATCTCGGCGGGAACTTCGTCGACACCGCGAACTTCTACACCAACGGGCACTCGGAGAAGATCCTCGGCGACTGGTTCGCCGCCCACCCCGGCCGGCGCGAGCACGTGGTCCTGGCATCGAAGTTCTTCGGCAATCTCTTCCCCGGCGATCCCAACGGCGGCGGTGCCGGCCGCTCCGCGATCATCGCCCAGCTCGACGAGAGCCTCCGCCGCCTGCAGACCGACTATCTCGACCTGTACTGGTTGCACAATTGGGACAGGCACACCCCGATCGAGGAGACTGTGCGCACCCTCGACGATCTGGTCCGGGCGGGCAAGATCCGCTACATCGGCTTCTCCAACACCCCAGCCTGGTTCACCGCCCAGGCTCAGACCACGGCGCTGTTGAAGAGCTGGACCCCGTTGAGCGCGCTGCAGGTCGAGTACTCGCTCCTCGCCCGCACAGTGGAGGGTGAACTCGCGCCGCTGGCACTGGACCAAGGCATGGCGCTGGTCCCGTGGAGTCCGCTCAAGAACGGCTTCCTATCCGGCAAGTACCGGCGGGACACCCAGGTCACCGACTCAGCCCGTACTGCGTTCGTCGGCGGGCCGAGCGACGACGAGTTCACCGTCATCGACGCCGTCGCCGCGGTGGCCGGGGAACTCGGGACCACCGCCGCGGCCGTGTCCCTGGCCTGGTTGCGCGCCCGCCGCGGCACCGTCGTACCGATCATCGGCGCGCGACGCCTCGAGCACCTGCAGACCAATGTCGCCGCGCTGGACGTGGAGCTCAGCACTGAACAGCTTCAGCGGCTGGACGAGGTCTCCGCCCCGACGTTGAACTACCCGGCACCGATGCACGGCGCGCAGAACTCGATGCTGCAGTTCGCGGGTGCCACGGTCGACGGCGAGCCTTCGGAGGTGTACCCGCCGTTGCTGCAAAGCGATGTCCGCTACTGAGACCGCTCTGCGGTGGTCTGCTTCGCGGCGGCTCGGCGGTACTCGTAGACCGGGCGGTAACGGTCGTAGAGCATCGTCAGGATGCTGAACAGGAAGACGAAGAACAAGGTGTCGACCAGCCGGAGGTCGCCACCTCCCGGTTACCTGAGCGTAGACCGGACGTGACCGCTACTGCTGGAGCACGTTCGGGCGAGTCAGCGCCCAGATGATCCACACGTCGAGCGCGATCACCAGCAACGACCAGAACGGCGCGTACGGGATGAAGAAGAAGTTGTCGATCGCGCTCAGCACCGTGACGATCAGCGCGACCACGCGTGCCCAGCTCGCCCTGACGAGCAGGCCGATGCCGGCGCCCACGACGACGAGGCCCAGGATCAGGTGGATCCAGCCCCAGGCGGTGATGTCGAGGTCGAACGCATAGCCTCGGACGACGACGAAGTACTCGTCGTTGATCAGCGCGGCGAGTCCGGCGATCACCTGGAACAGGCCGTTCATCAGCAGCATGGCGGCGGCGAACACGACGCCGCCCACCGCCCAGTCCGAGACGGGCTGCCGCCCGGTGGTTTGGTTCTGAGTCATTGTCCGGCCTCCCGGTCCAGCGCCTCGACTCGATGTCGAGCGCGCACCCGAACCTAGGACCCGCTCAGCGGACACACATCACCCTATTCGGACGACCCTCGGCGCTCAGGCGACCAGGCGTCCCTCCACCAGGACGATGCGCGGCCTCGTGGGTTCAGCGGGGGCGGCGGGGCTTACCCCGTTTGGCGGACTTGGGGGCGCCGGACAGTCTGCGCTTGCCGGGAGCGGGCTTTCGCCCCTCCGACTCGGGGCGCTTGCGCTTGGGCTGGGGTGGAGTCGGCTGGTCCCGCGAACTGTTGACGGTGCGGCCGCGAACGATCCCGATGAACTGCTCCATCAGGTCGGTGGTCTGGTCCTCCAGCCAGGTCAGCGCGACGCGCGACTGCGGCGCGTCCGTGATCGGCCGATAGGTGAGGTCCTTACGGTGATGCAGCCGGGCGAGTGACTGCGGGACGACGAGCACCCCGGCTCCCGCCGCCACCAGTTCGATGGCGGCCGCGGTCGTGGCGGGACGGTCGAACGCCGGTTGCCCGGGCAACTGGTCCCACTCCAGGGAGTCGTCGAGCGGGTGCAGCACGAACTCGTCCGCGAGGTCGTCCGCGGTGACCTCCTCGGCCGCGGTCACGAGGTGGTCCTTCGGCACCACGACCACCGTCGTCTCGGTGTAGAGCGGGATCGCGCTCAGCCCCGTCCGGTCGATCGGCAACCGCACCAGCCCGGCATCGGCGCCACCCGCCCGTACGACGTCGGCCGCCTCGGGCGCGGTCACCCCGATCAGGGTCAGCGGCACCTTGGGCAGCCGCTCGTTCCAGGTCCGCACCCACTTGGCCGGCGTGACGCCCGGGACGTACGCGAGCCGGAAGGAGGGCCGTTCGTCCGGGGCTGTCACCGGGCCAGGCTATCCGGCGTGGTCGGGAGCCCGGCTCTCAGTCGATACCCTGGGCGGTATGACGTCGCACAAGACCACCCAGACGATGAAGCCCGCGACCGCGGCGAAGAAGCTGGGTGTGTACCTCGAGGCCACCCCAGCGGAGTTCCAGGAGGGTGTCGTCTCGCGCGACGAGCTGAACGCCCTGCAGGCCGACCCGCCCGAGTGGCTGCGGGAGCTCCGCCGTACCGGCCCGCACCCTCGCCCGGTGGTCGCCGCAAGGCTGGGAATCTCCATCTCCGGCCTGGCCCGCGGCGGTATCACCGAGCCCCTCACCACGGAGCAGATCCAGGCTTTGCGGGCGGAAGACCCCGAGTGGCTGCAGCGCGAGCGGGCCACCCAGGCCGAGGTCCAGAAGGAAGCCGAGCGCCTGAAGTCCACCGACCGCTGACCGCGACCCTCGACACCACCCGCCGGCCTCTCGGCCGTCGTACCGACCGGTTGACGATTACCGTCGGAGGATGAATCGCGACAAGGAGAAGAGCCGGCAGCCCGTCAAGCGGGTGCCGAAGAAGCTGTACGAGCGGGAGCTGATCCGCCTGCAGGCAGAGCTGGTCAAGCTGCAGGAGTGGGTCCGGGTCGAGGGCGCGCGGGTCGTGGTGGTCTTCGAAGGTCGCGACGCGGCCGGTAAGGGCAGCACGATCAAGCGGGTCACGGAGTTCCTCAACCCCCGCGTCGCCCGGATCGTGGCCCTGCCGGCGCCCACCGAGCGGCAGCGCACCCAGTGGTACTTCCAGCGCTACATCGAGCACCTTCCGGCGGCCGGCGAGATCGTGCTGTTCGACCGCAGCTGGTACAACCGCGCCGGGGTCGAACGGGTGATGAACTTCTGCACGAACCAGGAGTACAGCCGGTTCCTGCACCAGTCCCCGATCTTCGAGCGGCTACTGGTCGAGGACGGCGTGCTGCTGCGCAAGTACTGGTTCTCCGTCAGCGACAACGAGCAGGAGAACCGCTTCCGCAAACGCCTCGAGGACCCGATGCGCCGCTGGAAACTCTCGCCGATGGACCTGGAGTCGATCGCCCGCTGGGAGGACTACTCCCGCGCCAAGGACGAGATGTTCGTGCACACCGACATCCCCGAGGCCCCGTGGTACGTCGTCGAGAGCGAGGACAAGCGCGCCGCGCGGATCAACATGATCGCCCACCTGCTCGCGACCGTCCCGTACTTCGAGGTCCAGCGCCCGCCGCTCGCGCTCCCGCCCCGGCCCCCGTCGAAAGGCTACGAACGCACCCCGCGTGACATGCAGACCCAGGTCCCCGACCACGCCGCCCAGCTGTCCGGCTGACCCTTCACAACTGGGCGGTAAGCGCGCAGTCTGGGGAGGGGGCAAGGACCCTGGCAGCCGCCGTCCTCCCCTGCCGGACCGTTGCCCGGCCACCGATTTGACGGGAGGGCCACAGTGACCAGCCTCGACGAACGCCGCTCGGCGACGATCGGTCCGTCCCTGACGGTCCCCCGGCGTCGCCTCGGTGTGGTGGCCGTGCGGCTGCTCACCACGACCGATCACAAGGTGATCGGTCAGCTGTACCTGATCACCTCGTTCGCGTTCTTCCTGGCCGCCGGCGTGATGGCGCTGCTGATCCGCGCCGAGCTCGCCAAGCCGGGTCTGCAGATCGTGAACGAAGAGGTCTACAACCAGCTCTTCACCATGCACGGCACGATCATGCTGCTGCTGTTCGCGACGCCGCTGTTCGTCGGGTTCGCCAACGTGATCATGCCGGTGCAGATCGGCGCCCCCGATGTGGCGTTCCCGCGGCTCAACATGTTCAGCTTCTGGCTGTTCCTGTTCGGTGGACTCATGGCGCTGGCCGGCTTCCTGACGCCCGGTGGCGCCGCCGACTTCGGCTGGACGGCGTACTCGCCTCTGTCGAACGGGGTTCGCTCGCCGGGCGTCGGCGGTGACCTTTGGATCATGGGTCTGTGGATGGCCGGTCTGGGCACCATCCTGGGTGCGGTCAACTTCGTCACCACGATCATCACCATGCGGGCTCCCGGCATGACGATGTTCCGGCTGCCCATCTTCGTGTGGAACACCCTGATCACGTCGCTGCTCGTACTGATCGCGTTCCCGATCTTGGCCGGCGCCCTGCTGATGCTGGAGGCCGATCGCGCCCTGGGCGCGCACGTGTACGACGCGGCCAACGGCGGCGCACTGCTGTGGCAACACCTGTTCTGGTTCTTCGGCCATCCCGAGGTCTACATCATCGCGCTGCCATTCTTCGGCATCATCACCGAGGTCCTGCCGGTCTTCAGCCGCAAACCGATCTTCGGCTACATCGGCCTGGTCGCCGCGACGCTGGCCATCGGCGCGCTCTCCATCGCCGTGTGGGCGCACCACATGTTCGCCACCGGCGGAGTGAACCTGCCGTTCTTCTCCTTCATGTCATTCCTGATCGCGGTGCCGACCGGGGTGAAGTTCTTCAACTGGATCGGCACGATGTGGGGCGGTTCCCTCTCCTTCGAAACGCCCATGTTGTGGGCCGTGGGGTTCCTCACGACGTTCCTGTTCGGCGGACTCACCGGCGTGATCCTCGCGTCACCCCCGCTGGACTACCAGGTCACCGACACGTACTTCGTGGTCGCGCACTTCCACTACGTCGTCTTCGGGACCGTGGTGTTCGCAATGTTCGCGGGCTTCTACTTCTGGTGGCCGAAGATGACCGGCCGGATGCTCGACGAGCGACTCGGCAAACTCCACTTCTGGTTGCTGTTCATCGGCTTCCACACCACCTTCCTCGTCCAGCACTGGCTCGGTGTGGAAGGCATGCCGCGCCGCTACGCGACGTACGGGGCCAACGAGGGCTTCACCACGCTCAACCAGGTGTCCAGCGTCGGGGCGTTCATCCTCGGGCTGTCGATGTTGCCGTTCTTCTACAACGTCTACAAGTCCCGTAGATCGCCGCTGGTCGGGGTCGACGACCCGTGGGGTTGGGGCCGGTCGCTGGAGTGGGCCACTTCGTCCCCGCCGCCGCGGCACAACTTCGTCACCCTGCCGCGGATCCGGTCCGAGAGCCCGGCGTTCGACCTGCACCACCCGGAGATCGCGCTGTCGGAGTACCCCGACAGCGGTGCGTCGAAGGACAACCTGCTCGACGCCGGCGAGGACCAGGGCCGGGTCGACAACCTGCGCCAGAACGAGGACCCGGACAACACCTGACCGCGTCACACCCTGACCGGCCCGGCGTTTCGGCGCCGGAGAGGTACTGCCCGGTCACGCGCCGTAGAAAAGTTACGCAATTGCGGTGACTATGGGAACGAACTACCACCGCCCTGGAGGTTCCCGGATGTTTCCGCCCGTTTCATCTGTCCGAGGGGCCTGCCGCCATGCGCATTTCTGAAGGTGAGGCCCATGAGACCGATCAGTCGTCGAACCCTTGTCCTCGGTGGACTAGCGGCGGCCGGTGCCACCGCACTGCCCGCCCACTCCAGCATCATCACCGCTACCGCAGCAGTTCCGTACCCGTTCCAGCTCGGCGTCGCCTCGGGTGAACCCGATGCGAGCAGTGTCGTGCTGTGGACCCGGCTGGCCCCTTCGCCACTCAACGCCGACGGCCAAGGTGGCATGGCCAACACCAACGTCACCGTCGACTGGCAGGTGTCGACGAACGACCGCTTCACCACGCTTGTCACGCAGGGACAGGTGACGGCGACCTATGGGGCCGCCCACTCCGTGCACGTGGTCGCGAACGGCCTCAACCCCGACTCGGACTACTACTACCGCTTCCGCGCCCAGGGTCACCTCTCCTCCGTCGGCCGGACCCGCACCGCTCCGGCCAACGGCACCAACGGCCGAGATCTCGTAATGGCCTTCACCTCGTGCGCGCACTACGAGGAGGGCTACTACACCGCGTACCGCCGGATGGCCGAGGACAACCCTGGCCTGATCCTCTTCCTGGGCGACTACATCTACGAGTACCCGGCCACGGCGGGCCGCACGCGACTCCACCTGGGTGCCACGGAGATCGTGTCGCTCGCGGACTACCGCCGCCGCTACGCGCAGTACAAGTCGGACCCGGATCTGCAGGCCGCGCACGCGGTCGCGCCGTGGATCGTCGTACCGGACGACCACGAGGTGGAGAACAACTACGCCAACATGGTGCGGGCGGACAGCACCCCGTCGCTGACCACGGCCCAGTGGACCGCCCGGCGGACCGCCGCCTACCAGGCGTACTACGAGAACATGCCGCTGCGGCCGGCGCAGGCCAACAACGGCAACAGCATCCCGCTGTACCGCAGGCTCGGGTGGGGAAACCTCGCCACCTTCCACATGCTCGACACCCGGCAGTACCGCAACGACCAGGCGTGTGGCGACGGCTGGAAGATCTGCTCGGACGCGGATCTGGCGTCCCGCAGCCTGCCCGGCAACGCCCAGGAGACCTGGCTGCTCGACGGACTCGCCCAGCACTCCGGCACCTGGGACATCATCGGCCAGCAGGTGTTCTTCGCGCGGCGGTTCAACTCGACCGGCGCGAGCATGGACTCGTGGGACGGCTACCGCGCCTCTCGGGCCCGGATCCAGCAGGGCTGGGTCGACCGCGCCACTCGGAACCCCGTGGTCCTCACCGGTGATGTCCACCGCGCCTGGGCGAGCAACCTGGTTGCCGACTACAACAATCCTGCCTCGGCCGTCATCGGCAGCGAGCTGGTGACCAGCTCGGTCACCTCCAGCGGTGACGGCGACGGTGCCACCGCGATCCCCGACGTCGGCACCAACCCTTGGCTGAAGTTCTACAACAACCGGCGCGGCTACGTCCGGACGACGATCAGCCCGACGCAGCTGCGGGCCGACTTCCGGGCCGTGGCGAAGGTCTCGGAGCACGACGCCGCGGCGTCCACGGTGAAGTCGTTCGTGATCGAAGAGGGCCGACCCGGCCTTCAGGCCGTGTGAGGGGACCGAACATGAAGAAGCTCTTCGCCATTGGCGCTGCCGCGTCGTCCTTGTTGTTCAGCGCAACCATCGCCACCCCGGCCCAGGCCGCCGTGGCGACGCCGACCTGGCTGACCGCGAACAGTGTGGCCACCGGGGACCAGGACGTTCCCTCGATCGCGACCAACCGCAACGGCTATGTCGCCGTGGTGTGGGAGGACGACCGGGACACCACCGCCGCGACCGACAACGCCCACAGCGACATCTTCCTCCGGTTGTTCCGCAACGGCACGGCGGTCTACGAGAAGAAGCTGTCCACCGGCGGCAGCAGCGGCGTCACCAACTGGCGCCACCTCCACCCGGACGTCGGTCTCGACGACAGGGGCAACGCCGTCGTGGTCTGGGCCGACGACCCGGACGGCAACGGCTACCACAACGTCCCGTACCGGGTGGTGAACACCGCGGGCACCGTCACCGCCTCGGGCAACGCGAACAACAGCTCGACCGGTCAGCAGATCAACCCGCGGGTGGCCGTCGATCCGGACGGCGCGCCGGCCGGTGGAGCGGTCGCCTTCTCCGTGGTGTGGGAGGACATCCAGACCGGAGCCCAGCCGCTGATCAAGGCGGCCGGGTTCACGGGCCCGACGACCCGGGCATGGCAGGTGACCGCTTCGCAAACCACCGGTCAGCACCACAACCCGGATGTCGCGGTGTCCGCCTCCGGCGACGCGATCGTCGTCTGGGACGAGGACGGCGACGCCAACGCGTCGTACAACATCGGTCTGGTCGGCTTGGCCCGGACCAACGGCGCGGTCACCCTGGCCCGCCGTACGGCGAACTCCAACGGTGGCGGGCAGCAGACGCACGCCTCCGTGGCGGCGAACTTCAACGGCGACTTCGCCGTCGCCTGGGAGTCCGACCACACTGGTACTGCGGGGGCATGGACCCGCACCTTCGACGGGGCGGGCAATCCGCGCTTCGCGGACGTGCAGGTCGCTGCCGGGGGCAAGGACCCGGATGTCGGTATCGATGACCAGAGCAACAGCGTCGTGGGGTGGACGGTCCAGGCCACCGACCTCGACGTCTGGGTCCGCGGGTTCGGCACCGACGGGACGGACACCGGCCGGTTGTCGGCGCAGCAACTCAGCCAGGTCGCCGTCGGCCGGCAGGAGCAGCTGGCGGTCGCGGTGTCTCCGTGGTCCGAGGTGGCCGTCGCCTACACCGACGACAACGACGGCAACACGTTCGACCAGGTGATCCTCGGCCTGGACATCTCCAACAACAGCTGGTGACGCGGGCGCCCGGGGTCGGACCAGCCGATCCCGGGCTCCTTCACGTCAGCGCCGCTCTTCCAAGCCAGCGGCCACTCGGGTCAGCGCGTGACACCCGCGAGGTGCTCGGCGATGCGCAGGGAGCCGGCCAGGATGGTCAGCACCGGGTTCACCCCGCCGTTCGTCACGTGCACCGAGCCGTCGACGATCCGGACGTTCTCGTGCCCCCAGACCCGGCCGTACGGATCCGTGACCGAGCGCGCCGGATCGGCCCCCATCCGGCACGTTCCGGCTTGATGCTGGCCGACATTGGCCCGCCGCAGGGTACCGGCGCCGCCGACCGCAGTACGGGCTGCCCCGGCCTCGACCAGCCACTGCCTGGCCTTCTCGCTCATGAAAGCCTGCGTGCGGACGTCCTCGGGGTGGATCGAGCCGCTGATTCTCACCACCGGGTTGCCGAACCGGTCGATGACATCCGGATCGACCCGCACCCTGGACTCCGCCGACGTGACCTCCTGGATCGGACCGACCACCCGCAACGTCCGGAGCGCTTCACGCCGCATCGCCTGCTTCCCGGCCGCTCCGGCTGGTGGGATCAGGCCTGCCCCGGTCAGATAGTCGTACGTCGATGCCGGGGTGGCGACGAACTCGTTGGCCAGCATCCCGCCACCCACGATCCCGTCGTTGCCGTGCCGGAAGTCGCAGGTCGCGATCGACACCCCCGGGCCGAGCAGGTCGACCACCTCATCGTCGAACACTCCGGCCGCACCGGCGTACACGTGCGCTTGGAGGTACCTGCCGACCTGGTCGCGATTGTTGCCGAGTCCCCGTGGTTCGTGGTCGTGCGCGCTGTTGAGCAACAGTCGCGGGGTCTCGGTGGCACCGGCAGCGACGACGACCTCAGCGCAGTCGACCGTACGACGCCAGATCCGGCCGTCGGCGTCGGCGGCGACCAGGGCCACGCCAGTGACTCGACCCCGGGCATCGGTGACGAGTCGTTCGGCTGTTGTCTCGGTGACCAGCGTGCAGCGACCGGTCGCCAGTGCCGCCGGCAACGCCGTGTTGTGGGTGCCGGCCTTGGCGTCCACCGGGCAGGCGAAACCAACGCACTGTCCGCAACGCACGCACCCGGACCGCCCCTGGTAGTCGACCGAGTTGATGAGCAGCGGTACGTCGAGGGTGCCCCAACCCAGTCGATCGGCCGCATCCGCCAGCCGCTGCGCGGGACCGGATCTCGGCAATGGCGGCATCGGCAGCGGGATCGAGCGCGACTCGTGCCACGGGTCAACCCCACCACCGCTCACCCCGAACCGCTGCTCGGCCAGGCTGTAGTACGGCTCCAGGTCGGCGTACGTGATCGGCCAGTCCGCGAGCGCGCTGCCCTCGGGGACGCCGTAGGTGCTCGCCATGGTGAAGTCCCGCGGCGCGAACCGCCAGGCCTGCGCGCCGTACACCCGGGTGCCGCCGCCGACAGTGAACGCGTTGTTGCCCCAGCCGCCATCGGGTGGCAGGACAACCTGCGCCTCGCCGTCGACGACGGAGACCCTCGGGCGTCCCTGCGGATCCGGGTCGGTGAAGGCCGGCAGGCCAACCGTGGACCGAGGGTTGCGCAGGTGATCACGGGTCAGCGATTCCGTGGATGGGTAGCGGCCGGTCTCCACCACCAGCACCGACCGGCCCGATTCGGCGATCACCTGGGCTGCCGCTCCCCCGCCGGCGCCCGATCCGATGATCACGCAGTCGTAGCGGCCCTCCAGCGCATACCGTGGGGTGACGGTCAGTTCGGTCTGGGTCGTCTCCCAGGTCCCGGCCGCGTCCGGCCGCCAGCCCACCATCGCCCACGCCGGCGGCTGCTCGCCGTACGGGCTGTGGCCGTCGCCGGAGTAGAAGCCCTGCGCCACCAGGCGGACGAGCCAGGCCCCGTCGGAGTCGGCGAGCACGGCGTCGAGGTCGGGTTCGGCACCGGCCACCTCCAACGCCCGAAGAACCCGGGGCCGCCAGTCAGGCCGGTCCTCGGCGACAACCCGCTCGACGAACGCCACCGCACCGACGTCGGCCGCCGACGGGAACTCGTCACGTGGCACCGCCAAGTCCGCCAGCCGTCCAAGGATCAACCGTTCCTGTGCACTGAGCGAGTAGGCGCCCTGCTCTTCCATGCATCCGTCCCTTCGCCGGGCCTCGCGGCCCTCGCCGACAACCGCGGGCAAGCCTGCCACTACCCCTCGGTTGAGTCCTCAACTAGTGTTGAAACTGAAACGACGAGGGAAAGTTGAGGACATGGCGATCTTCCGGTTGAACCATGCGGTGCTGTACGTACGCGACCTGGCCGAGAGCGTCGCCTTCTACCGCGACGTGCTCGGGTTCGGGTACACCGACGGCGGGGACTCCTTCCAGGGAGCCGCGTTCCTGCGCGCGCCGGGATCAACCAACGACCACGACCTCGGGCTGTTCGAGCTCGGCGCCCAGGCCGGGCCGTCCGGGGCCGGCCGGACCACCGTCGGGCTCTACCACCTGGCCTGGGAGGTGGACACCCTCGGCGACCTCGAGGACCTGGCGAAGACGCTGAGCGACGCGGGCGCCCTGGTCGGGGCGTCGGACCACGGCACCACCAAGTCCCTCTACGGCAAGGATCCGAGCGGCCTGGAGTTCGAGATCGTCTGGATCATCCCTGCCGACCTGCTCACCGACGAGGATCGCCAGAAGGCGGGCGTCGCGCCGTTGGACCTCGCCGCCGAGCTCGCGAAGTACGGCCGCGACGCCCGCAGCGGCGTCGGCATCTCCCGCATCCTGAGCTGACCGACCGACGCCTCCTGCCCCACCCCGCCGCCTCGCCTGACCTCACGTGACCTGCCACCTGCAACCGTCTCGGCCTCTCCGTGCCTACAGTCCCGGTCCCCAGCATTCTCGTTGGGTCCACAGGGTGGCGTCGGCTGTGGACAACTTGGCCGTATCCAGAGGTCGCGTCTAGTTTCGGTCAATGTTCGGAGTCCCTTGTAAATAAGGGCCTTCCGGACCGGAAACTGTCGGAGGGGGCATCTAGGGTCTCGGGTATGGAGATTCTGGGCGAGCGGCTGGTGTGGTCGATGAGCGACAGCGAACAGCTGTCCACTCTCGACGCGGTCCACGCCGATTGGCTGGCTGCGCAGATGGGCCGTATCCATTCGCTCGACTGGCACGGCTCGGCTCACGAGGCTACCGACGTCGTGCCCTTCTACCACCGGGTCGACGTCGGCTGGCCGGCGCTGGTGGACGTGGCCGAGCGTGGCGAAGTCAGCTGGGCGTCGACTCTGCGCGGCTAGTGCCGAGGCTGTGCGAGCTGACGGAGTTGGTGAACGGCGCCGATCGGCGAGCAGGTCTGCTGTCACCGGGATCTGAAGACCACGAACGTACTGCGGGCGCTCGACGGCAAGGTTGACGCCTCCGGCCGTTCAGCGCACTGGCTCGTCGACTGGGACAACGTCGGTCGGCTGACACCGTGGCGGGAGCTCGGATCTGTGCTGCTGCCGCATGCCAACGAGAACAACGTGCGCCAGATCGTCGACGCCTACCGCTCGACCGGCGGCACCGCCCGGATCGACGGCCCGGAGAGCTTCGGTACCGGCCTGGCGATCGCCCTCAACTTCCTCCACGGCCAGGCGAACTCGTCCATGAACGAGGACCGGACGACTCCCACCGCCGGTTCGCAGCAGCCCAGGTGCCCCCACTGCTGAAGTCTCTTCCCGACCTGGCGTCCCTCGAGCAAGCATTCAGCCAACACGCTGGTAGTGGGCCAGGGGTGTCTGGAGCCGTGCAGTCACGGCGCCCCCAGCGCGCGCTGCCCGGAGTGCTCAGCAGCCCGCCAGCTCCGTCACAGCGGCGGCAGGCAGTTGCGTCCTGCGCCTGGCTGCGCAGGTGGTTGCCGCTAGCATCGAACCCGCCGGGAACGCGACCGCCGGACGCGCCCCGCCTGGGCAGTTGCGGCCAGCACACCTTCCCAGCTCAGCCGGCTGGCCCGCACCGCCGGGCCGACCGCAGATGTCGAGCCCGCCGCCTCCCCTGCCTCGCCCCCATCTCGCCCCGACCCGTCTCGCCCGATCCCGCCCCGCCCCGCCTCGCCCCCGTCTCGCCCGATCCCGCCTCGCCCCCATCGGCTCCATCTCGCCTCGGCTGATCCCGCTCCACACTGCCAGCCCACCTCACCTCACGGCCTGACTCGCCGTGACCTGCCACCGCCTCGCGTTCTCCGGGCCTAGGGTCCCGTTCCGCCCAGCCTTCGCGCGGGTTCACAGTTGGCGTCGGGTTGTGGACAACTCGTCTGTATCCGGAGTGTCGGCACAATTTCGGTCAATCTTCGGAATCCCTTACAAATAAGGGCCTTCCGGACCAGAAACTGTCGGCGGCGGCATCTAGAGTCTCTGGTATGGAGATTCTGGGCGAGCGGCCGGTGTGGTCGATGAGTGACAGCGAACAGCTGTCGACTCTCGACGCGGTCCACGCCGAGATCTCCCGGCTGCAGACCTACCGCCTGCAGGTCCTGGCCGCCTACGACGCGACCGGCCACGCCGCCACCCTCGGCGCCGGCGACACCGCCCGCCTCCTCGCGTTCCGGCACCGTCTCGACCCCGGCGTGATCAAGCGCGACCTGGCCCTGGCCAAGGCGCTGCGCAAGTACCCCGCCATCACCAACGCCCTCCCACCCACCGGCGTCGGGGATCCGGCAGACGCCAACGACGACGAGCCGGCCAGCGACCCAGGTGGTGAGCCGGGCGTGGAGGCCGGAGCCGATGCGGTGGTGTTGTCTCCGGCGCAGGCCGCGGCGATCGTGGCCGAACTGGAGAACGTGCCCAAGACCGTCGCGGTCGAGGACCTGGCCGTGGCCGAACAACAACTCGTCGCCCTGGGCCGCCACTTCAACCCGTCGGAACTGCGCAAAGCGGCCCGCCGGGTCCGCGACCTCCTCGACGCCGACGGGCCGGCACCCGAAGAGGACAAGGCCTACGCCCGCGAAGAGTTGCGGCTGCGGCCCGCCGACCGGGGCGTCAAGTTCAGCGGCTACCTGGCCAACGAGAACGCCGAACTGTTCCAAGCCCTGATCCTGTCCGGTTCGAAGCCGCGTAAGACCGTCACCGGTGAACTGGACCCGCGCTCACCGGACAAACGCCGCGCCGACGCCCTCACCGACGTCCTCAACGTCGCCTCCAACGCCATCACCGTGGCCACCCCAACCGACCAGACCGGCAACGCAGCCAGTGGTGCCGCCGCGACTGGTGCCGCGGTGGCCGGGCACGGCCCGAAAGCACACATCACGATCACCATCGACCTCAAAGACCTCACCGACGCCGGCGCCCACGCGGTCGGCACCCTGGTCCACGGCGAAGGACTGTCCGCGGGCGCGATCCGGCGGCTGGCGTGCGAGGCGCAGATCATCCCGATCGTGCTCGGCGCCAACTCCGAACCCCTCGACGTCGCCATGGCCCAACGCTTCGTCAACCGCGCCATCCGCCGCGCCCTCAACGCCCGCGACAAAGGCTGCGTCGTGTGCAAGGCCCCACCGATCTTCTGCGACGCCCACCACCTGATCTCCTGGATCGACAACGGCCCCACCGCCCTGACCAACCTGGTCCTGCTCTGCCGCCGCCACCACATCGACACCCACCACGGCCACTGGACCATCACCCTCCACCACGGCACCGTCACCGTCGCCCGCCCCGCCTGGGCCGAACCAAACCCCACCCGAACCCGCTACCGCACCCCCACCAGCAGTCACCGCGACCGCGGACTGGCGGACAGCCCTGCCCGGAGCCGCACCCACGACCCGGCATGCACCACGACCGGGAACACCGCGGTGGCACAGTTCGACCCCTGGGCAGACACCGACCCACCCGACCCAGCCTCCGGCGACCACACCCGTCCACCCGGCGATCCGACCCGAGGTCAGACGGCGCTGCACCATGCGAACAACCCGGCACCGGCCACCACGGACGTGGACCGGCGCCACACCGACAACCCGCCACGAATCACCGCAGCTGGCCAGGATCGGGATCGTACCGATTGCCCGACACGAGCGGTCGCCGCCGACGCTGACGCCCAGTTCGATCCGTGGGCCGACCACCGAATCCCGATCGGCAAGCCTGGATAGACCGCCGCTGAGAACGTCGAGCCGCGGTTCAACCCGTGCCCCTGGCGCGATAGTCCGCGGTCACACTACGGTCCGTAATCCTGCCAGGCTCCCCGGTCGCGGGAATGGGGGTGGTGGGCTCTAGCATTCGCGGGTGACCTATGACGATCTCGATCCCTTCGAACACCTCAACGCCTCAGGTCTGCCGGAGCGGCAGCAGCGGATTCTGGTGGCGATCAGGGACTGGGTGGTCAAGCACGGCTATTCGCCGAGCACGCGGCAGATCGGCGACGCGGTCGGGCTGCGGTCGGCGTCCTCGGTGTCGAAGCACCTGGCGAGCCTGGAGGAGAAGGGATTCCTCCGGCGCGGTACCTCGATGTCGCGGCCGATCGACGTGCGGTTGTTCCTGCAGGACGCGCCGGGCCGGTCGGTGTCCGACGATTCGGTCTCCGTCCCTGTGGTCGGTGACATCGCCGCCGGTACGCCGATCTCGGCCGTGGAGCACGTCGACGACGTGCTCTCGCTCCCCCGCGGCCTGACCGGCCGGGGCAACGTCTTCGGCCTGCGGGTGCGGGGCGAGTCGATGATCGACGCCGCGATCTGCGACGGCGACATCGTCGTGGTCCGACAGCAGACCGAGGCCCACAGCGGCCAGATCGTCGCCGCGATGCTCGACGACGAGGCGACCGTCAAGGTCTACCGCCGCCGCAACGGCCACGTGTACCTCGAGCCCCGCAACCCGGAGTACGACGTGATCGACGGCGACAACGCCGTCATTCTGGGCATCGTGGTGTCGGTACTGCGCAGCGTCTGACGCAGGGGCTAGGGCAAGGTCCGAGACCGCGGCTCGTCAGCCGCGGCCTCTGCTGCGGAGAGGCACCGCCTCGGGCCAGCGGCTCGGCCGGGCGTCGATCGGCGTGGCGGCGGAGTCGGCGGTCGGCGTACGGACCGGGTCGGACTCGGAGATCAGCGGACGCGGCGGATCCAGCCGCACCATCAGGTCGAGGTTGACCAGGTGGCGCTTCTTCGCCAGCCGGGCGCCGTCGAGCGTCAGCGTCGCCGTGACCACGCACTCGCCGGCGCGCACCATCGCCAGGGCGCCGTCGCGGACGACCGCCTCGAGTCCGATCACGTCGAAGACGAGCTCCAGCTCGAACTCGAAGGAGTGGACCAGCGTGCGCTCGACCGCCAGGTCGACATGCGGGGCGTAGGTCGAGCTGACCCGGTGCGTGACGAGCTCGACGATCTCCTCACTGCCGGGAGCGGCCAGCGTCCGCTCCGCCGACTCGATCAGCTTCGAGTACTTCTGCCAGCTCGACACCAGGATCTCGCCGAGATCCAGATCGAGCAGCCGGCCGGTGACCGAGCCGATCTCGCGGTCGACGGTCTCCACCGATGAGGCCGACAGCCGACGGACGGACCGCAACGCGGAGCGGGCGGCGCCCTGCTGGCTGATCGCCTGCGCGACCGCGTCCGCGGTGTGGGCACCCGGGCTGTCACCGAACAGGAAAGCCCCGGCTGTCAGCGGTGCGTAGAGAGTGGAACTGCTCATCTGTCAGACCTCCTCGAAAATGCTGCTACCGGCGTCGGCGTGCGGTTCGATCCGCACCACCGGCATCGGCGTCGTCGTCCGTGACTCCGTGATCGTCGGGGTGGCTGCGGGAGTCTGCCGCGCCGTCACCCGGACCTTGCCGCGGACCCATCGATGCTCCAGCCGCTTCCGCAGGATGCGGAAGCCGACTGCCCCAATCCCCAGCAGGAGAACCAAAGCGGCCGCAGCTGCCCGCCAGGGAAGCGGTTGTACGACGGTCAGAGTGACCGTTGTTCCCGCCGGTACCAGAGTTCCGGCGACCGGCTGCTGACTGGCGATATCCCGGTCACCGTCTTGGCTACCGCCCGGCACCAGGCCGACTGCGGTCAACGCCGAGCGGGCCGCGGCCAGCCTCCCGCCGACCAGGTCCGGGACCTGAACCAGCCGAGGTGGATCGACCCCGACTGCCGTACTGATGGTGACAGCACTTCCGATCCGGACCCTCGATCCGGCCTTCGGGCTCTGCTGACGGACCACGTCGCCATCGCCGGACACCTGGCCGAGCACCAGCCAGCGGCCGCGCAGGATGGTGGGCACCTCAGCGGCACTCGCGCCGACCAGGTCGGGCACGGTGACTGTCTGCGGCGGTAGCGAGACGACCGAGATGTCGACGGCGGTACCGCGTCTCACCTCGCGGCCGGCGACCGGATTCTGCACTCGTACGACGTCTCCGCGGCCCTCGACACTCCCGAGCTTCAGACCCACCGATTCCAAGGCTGCCTCGGCACTCTCCTGCGAGCCGTCGACCAGGTTCGGCACGGCCACCAGCGGCGGCAGTTTGCCCAGGTCCACATCGACCTTGCTGCCGGACGCCACTTCCTTGCCGGCGGCCGGGTTCTGGCTCTGGATCTTGTCCCCGTCACCCGACGTCCTGCCGAGCAGCAATCCCTTGTCCGCCAGGGCTTTCCGGGCCTGATCGGCGTTCAGGCCGACGACTCCGGGAACGACGACCGACGGCTTGTCGGTGCCCGTCACCCTGAACGGAACGGTCTGTGTCATCGACTCGACACCATCACAGCGCGACTCGACCCAGTACCGCCGCGCGGTCGCGGACTCGGGCACAGTGAAGGTGATCGTCGCCGATCCACCCGTGGAGACCGGGACTCGCTTCAGCTCAACGCTGGTGTCCCAGACGAACACCACAACTCCCGCCGCACCCTGATCGGCCGGAGTGTCGGCAAGAGCCGGCTCCCCGTCCGGAGACGCTTCTGCTGAAGGCTTTTCAACAGCAGGCTCCTGGGCGGGGCGACACTCCTGGTACCCGCGGGCGACCGCGGTCACCTTGCTACCGGGCGCACCGCTGCTCGGCTCGATCGACAACGTCGGCGCTGTCATCGCTGCTTGCCCGGTACTCGTTGCGTGGGCGGCACCAGCCGTCGCGAGCCCGAGCAGCACCAGCGCGCCCAGCAGGACACCAGCCATAACTCGAGCCGGCGTTCCCGCGTCCTGCTGTCCGACGAGCCGGTGGATCCCGGCCGGCCGGCGTGAACTTCCCCCCATGATGATCAACTTTCGTCAGGGCGACACCCAGCCGGTGAGCACGGTGGCACCCGAGTCCGTCTGGCACAGCACCCGGAACGGCCGGCCCGGAACCGGCCGGACGATGAAGAAGCCGAGGTCGTCGATGGCAGCCCGCCCGAGCTCCTCGGTGTCCGTTCGCAGGCTCACCGTTCCCCCCTCGGGCGGGCTGATCTGGCCGAGCACCTCGTCCGAGGTGAGCTCGAGTTCGATGGTCAGCGCGTCCGAGCCGAAGGTGAGCGTCCGCAGCATCGCGCTGTCCGCCCGGGTGAGGGCGAGCTCCCCGCCGTCCCAGACCGAGTCGTAGGTGAGTGCGGCGAGCTCCGCATCGATCGTCCGCCACACGTAGGCGGCCTTGCCGACGTCGATGAAGTCAGGAGACATCTCCCGCGTGATCGTCAACGCGTCCTGCAGCACTTCGAGCAGCTGGTCGTCATCTGTCCACCACTGGCCTGCCATGCTGCTCACCTCCTCCGGTTCGATGGGCGGTCTCGTTCCCGGTGTCGATCAGCGCAACAAGTGCCGGGGCCTGCCGGAGCCGGTCCAGACAGCGGGCCCGGTTGGGTCCGATGCTGCCGACGGGCATGTGCAGTTTCCGGCTGATCTCGCTGTAGGGCACGGGCGGGTCTTGCGTGAGCATGGACAACAGCAACTGGCAACGCGGCGCCAACTGACCGAAGGCGTCCCGGAGCGCATCGCGGCGTTCGTGCAGAAGCAGTTCCTCGTCGACCGCGACCGCGGCGTCGGGCACGTCCGGGTCGGCATCCGCCGGATCGATCGGCTCGACCCGCCGACCGACCCGCAGTACCCGCAGGCACTCTCGCTGGGTGGTCGTCGCGATCCAGCCTGGCAACGCCGCCGGTTCCCGCAGCCCGGGCAGATGCTCGATCAGCAGCAGCCACACGCTCTGGCCGACGTCGTCGATGTCCTCGGCCGACAGCCGGTAGCGCCGGCTGACCGCCCAGACCAGTGGCGCATACCGCTCCACCAGTTCGTCCCAGGCACTCTTGTCCCCGTCCCTGGCGCCTGTGACCAGCCGGATCACCGCTGGATCGTCGCGCATGCCCCGCCTCCCTCACCGCCAAGGACGTCTCTCACTGGTACGGAGAGCGTCGCGTGCTCTTTGATACCTCCGGATTCAGGGCCAGATTCAGGCCCCGAGTGCGACGAACGAGCAACCTGTCGCATGCGCGACCGGATCGTCACCGCCTGTGGTCCGGGCGTCCGAGAACGCCTCCGCGAGCGACCGGCCGGCATGCAGGTTGCCGTGCAGCGCTGTCATCAGCGGTACTGCGGCCGGATCGTTCACCGGTACCACGCTGGCCAGGATCCCGGCCGCGCCGAGTGGCACCAGGCTGCTGGTGAGACCGAGCAACTCGTCCGCGCCGACCGGGTTCGCCAGCCCGGACTCGCAACTCGACAGCACCAGCCGGTACGGCGCGTGCCGCAGCCGCTCGAAGTCGTACACAGTCAGGGGTCCGTCGTCGAGCCGGAGTGACGAGAACAACGGGTTGTCCGAACGGAAGGTGCCGTGCGCCGCGATGTGCCCGAGCCAGGCGCCATCCAGCGCACGCAGTACCTGCTCGGCAGTCGCCGCGCCCTCGGCGAGCACCGTCGCGGCCGGGTAGCGCTCGGCCAGTTGCGAGATCTCCGCGCGGCCGGCGGTCAGGCCGGGGCCGAGCACCAACACCACGCGACGGCCGTTGGGCGGGCGTAACCGTCGAGCCCACAACCAGGTCGCGCTCGACGGTGCAACGCTCACCGCGCGGCCCGCCAGCGCAGGAACCAAGGCCCAGGGCAGCGCCTGCAACCGGCTCGGCGGAACGACCACAAGAGGTCCGTCGCCCAGGTCGGCCGCGGCAGCTCCGAGCAGCGCCGTGGAAAGCCGCGCCCCGATGACCTCCAGCGACGGCCCGGTCGGCGGCCGACCGCGAGCCAACCATCGCAGGCGGAACCGGGCTCGCTCCACTTCGTGCGCCGCGGCGGACAAGGGGCCAACGGTATGGAGCCGGACCTGGCGATCCCGGACGACCACCGCGTACAGGACATCGTCGACCTCGATCAGCTCGACCAGCACCGTTTCGCCCAGTTCGTCGATCAACTCCTCGACGTCGAAGGGCGGAGCACTCGCGGCTGCATCGTGGCCGCGAGCCTTCAAGGTCTGCGAGCGCACGGCGTCCTCGAGCCGCCGCTGCTCCCGCCCCAACGCCGCGCCGGCCGGAGTGCTGAGGTCTTCGCCGGATGTCTCCAGCCGCCGGGCCACATCGCGAAGCGCGGCGAGGTCCGCGATCAGTTGCCCATCCCCCGGTGGCCGCACAGCTGGCACAGCCAGCGCGGTCGCACGCCAGCGTTCGCTTCGGAGCAGCAACTGGCGAGCGTCCTTGCGCTGCAGGGCCTCCCGCAGCGCCAGCCGGGCCAGCTCGGCGCCATGTGCGGTTGCCCTGGCTCGAAGTTCGGTCGCGCCCATCGTCAGTCGATGCTCGTCCAGGGCATCCAACCCGCGGTCGCAGGCAGCCAGCATCCCGCGGACGTCTGCGCCGGCCTCCGACCGCAAAGCCTTGCCGAGCAAGGAAGCTGCGCGCGCCAGCGGTGGTGCGCCTCGCCGCAACTTCGCAGCATGTTCGAGATGCCGGTCGGCGGCCACTCGCCGCCCTTCGACCAGAGCCAGCCGTCCCGCGAGCAGGTGCGCGGCGGGTGCCTCAGCTGCGCCCAGCCGATCCAATCGCGTCGCCGTCTCAGTCACCCGGCGCAGCAGCTGCGGCCCTCGCTCGCCTCCTTGATGGCGAGCCTCGAGCTGGATCAACGTCGCCCGCGCCGACCACCAGGCGCGGCCCTGCGCGGAGAAGAGCCGACGCGCCTGCTCGGCACGTTCGCGGGCGGTCGCCGGATCCGTCGCACCGAGCGCTGCGGTCGCGGCCGTGAACAACAACTCGGCCTTCTTCGTTGCCTGACCGCCTTCGGTTTCCATCCGTACGACGGCCCGATCCGCCTCGTCCAGCGCCTCGGTGGTCAGACCGGCCGCGAGCAGCACCCGGCACCGGTCGATGGCGAGGTCGGGCCAGACGACACCGACCGCCTCGAACCGCTGCCCGGCCTCGCCGAGGTACCCGAGGGCCAGGGGAAGATCTCCGCGCGCGAATGCCACCAGGCCGCGGTTCTGTCTGGCTTCGGCGTACTCGAACTCCTGCCCGCTCGCGGCGTACAGGCGCTCCGCGACGGCGAAGTCCGCGTCGGCCTGCCTGGTGCTGCCGAGCGCGAGATGGGCGAAGCCGCGATAGTTGCGCGATCGCGCCTCCCACACCTGATCTCCCGCTCGACGGAGTCGGGTCACGGCACCCCGCAGGTCGTCGAGCGCCTCCTGATGTCGCCCGAGTACCAGAAGGACGTCGGCGCGCCGGATGAGTACCCGCCCGGCCAGCGCACCACGGCTTCCAGCCACCGCACGGTCGAGACAAGCCAACCCTTGTTTGCCATGACCGGCCCGCCCCAGTGTCGCGCCGAGCGTCGCCAGGACGTCGGCCTCGCGCCGGCGTTGACCCGACTTCGTCGCGAGCCGCAGCGCGATCCGCATCTCCCGGATCGCGGCGTCGACGTCTCCCAACTGACGCAGGCTGATCCCGCTCGCCTGATGGGCGATGGACGCGGCGAGCGGCGCCGGACCGGATTCGAGCAACGCCTTCGCGCCCGCGATCGCGTCGTGCGGACGCGACAGAGCCAGCGGCAGCAGATCTTCCGGGGCCGCTATCACCTCGACACCACCCCCGGTTGTCGGCACAGTGAAAGGCTAGCTGGCCGAGCACTCGTGCCGGCGATTCTCAGGGGAGGAATAATTAATGGCGGAGAAGCCGAAACCAGACGGGGATTCCAACCAGCCGAAAGGCGATCCGAAAGGCGATCCGAAGAGAAAAGACATCTCCCAGATCGAGCTGATTCTCAGTGAGTTCGAGGACGGTGTCGTGGAGGTCTGGCCGGAGGACTGGCGCAGGGAGGGCGCGGGTTACTTGTGCCACGCCGGCAGCGTGCTGGTCCGGGATGCCGACCTGGACCGCGTGATGACGGCCTTCGGCCGCGGCCGTCCGCAAGAAGGCGGAACCCCGCACGAGGGGGGCATCGGCGGCGTCACCCGCCTCGACCTGCCGTCCGTAGTACCCGATGAGGCGCCACAGGCGTTCAGCCTCACCCAACGCTTCCTGGAGTACGGGGACCAGCTGTTCGGCCGTGGCGTCGTCACACCCCGGCACCTCTTCTATGTGTGCAGCGTGAGCCCTTGTCCGGCGACCGAACCGGAGGAAGTACCGCCAGGGATTCCGCCGGACCCGCTGCTGCCGACCGGGGCGACCGACGGGCGGGGGGTCAAGGTGGTAGTCCTGGATGTCGGCTGGACCGACGCGCCGGCAGCCTACTGGCTGGACGGCGTGACCGGCGACCCCGAGCCGGGGTACAACCCGGTGACCAAGGTGATCGGCCCGTACGCCGGTCACGGGACCTTCATCGCCGGCGTCGTGCGCTCGATCGCGCGCAACACCGAGGTTGTGGTCAAGAGCTACTTCGACAAGGCGGGCGCGGCGTTCGAGGACGACCTGGCCGTGCGGCTGGACGAAGTACTGGCCGAGTCGCCCGACATCATCAGTCTGTCCGCCGGGACCTCGACCCGGAACAACCTTCCGTCGCTGAGCCTCGACGTTTTCATCGAGACGCGTTTGAACCGCGTCAACGGCCTGGTCCTGGTTGCTGCCGCAGGCAACGAGAACAGCCGCCAGTACTTCTGGCCCGCAGCGTTTCCCGAGGTGGTCTCGGTCGGCGCGCTGGCGGAGAACGGGCGGGACAAGGCCTCTTTCAGCAACTTCGGCACCTGGGTCGACGTCTACTCGCCGGGCGAGAATCTCGTCAACGCGTTCCTGACCGGGACCTACACCTGCACGGAGCCGCCGAACACGGGAACCACGCGCACCTTCGCCGAGATGGCGCGCTGGAGCGGTACGTCGTTCTCGACGCCGCTGGTGGCGGGCCTGATCGCCGGGCGGATGTCGGCCACCGGCGAGAGTGCCAGGCAGGCCGCGGACGCACTGCTGGCCTACGCGCTGACGCAACCCGCGCCGGGCGTCGGACCGGTCCTGCTGCCGGGTGACGCGGGGGCATCGATCGGGCCGTAACAGCTGGTCGATGACGAACGTCGTCGCTGCCGGCTGGCTGACGCGGTGCCGAGTTGCCTCCCCCTGACAAGGTTCTCGCGCACCGCGTCAGCCTCTCCCCCCGGCTGTGCCCCACATAGAGCGGAGTCGGTGGCGGCGGCCGTGATACAAGGATTTTCTCGTGTATTCGCGAGCGTCCCGGGATCTCCGCCCAAGAGAAAGGTGGATACACCCGGGGGAGGCTCGAGATGACCAGGATTGTGAGTCCAGCGAAGCCACGACGCCGAAGGGATACCGCGCTGCGGCGGTCGACCAAACGATTGATCGTCGCGCTCAACGTCACCGAGGCTGTAGTCGGCCTGGTCTGTCTGCTGGCCGCCTACGGTCTGGCCGAACGCCTGGTGGCCGACCAGGAAGCAGCCGGCGAGGGCAAGGTGGCGACCCGGGTAGTGCAATGGTGGGGACCGGACTTCTCGGCCACGTTGAACATGAGCCTGCTGATCGTCGGCGCCGCGGCGGGTGCGGTCGGCAGCATCATTCACCAGAGCATGGCCTTCGCCCGCAGTACGGGGACCGAGGAGCGCCGGTACGCCTGGTGGTATCTGATGCGTCCGCTGTGGTCGGCACTGCTGGGCGCAGTGGCCGTCATCGCCGTCAACACCGGCCTGATCAGCATCGGTGACGAGACCACCTCGAGTGCGGGGGTGGCCGTCCTGGTCCTGACCGGCTGCCTGGCCGGCCTCTTCACCGACCAGGTACTGCGTCGCCTGCGCCGCATGCTGGGCGCGGAGTCCGCACCAACCGCTCGACGCCGCCCACGCTCTACAAAGGCACCCCGGCCATGATCGTCAGGGCCAGGCCGCGCTGCTCCTGCGAGGCGGCACCGCCTATCCGAACGACACGCGCATCAACCCGTCGGCGGTGCACATCGTGGCCGAGTCTCCACACCGCGAGGCCTGTTACTCGACGAGCTTGCCAATGGTGGAAACGTGGCGCATCAGGCGGCTGAGCTCTTCGGGGATCGGTGGAATCTCCTCCCGTTCGAGCTCGCCGGGACCTGACCACACCAGGTTGACCTGGAGCGACTTGTCGAGGTCCGGGTAGTCGGAGCGGTTGTGGCAGCCGCGGGTCTCCCGCCGTTCGAGTGCAGCCTCCACTGTTGCCCGGGCCGACAGCAGCGAGGACTTCAGGTCGAACGCGTGGGCCAGGTCCTGGAAGCCGGCCAGATCGGGGTGGACGCCGACCTGCTGGGCCCGGGCCTCGATGGACTCGAGCTCCGACAGGCCGGCGAGCAACCCCGCCTCGTCGCGGACAACGCCGGCGTGGTTGGTCATGGTGTCGCGTACCGCCCGTTGCAGCGCGCGGACATTCTCAGGTCCGTCGGCGTCGAGCAGACCGTCGACCTCGGCCCGGGCCTCACCCAGCGCTTCGGCGGACCGTCGCTGGACCTGCCGGCCGGTCGAGTACTTCGCCGCCTCCTCCCCCACGATCCGGCCGAACACCAGGAGCTCGATCAGGGAGTTCCCACCGAGGCGGTTGGCGCCGTGCAGGCCACTCGCCGCCTCGCCGATCGCGTACAACCCCTCGACGCCGGTGCCGTGGTCCTCGGGCCGCACCCAGACTCCGCCCATCGAGTAATGCGCTGTCGGCGCGATCTCGATCGGCTGCTGGGTGATGTCGAGCATCTGCAGCTCGAGCAGTGTCTGGTAGACCCGCGGCAGCCGGCGCATGATCGTCTCGCGCGGCAGCTGGGACACGTCCAGCCAGACGCCCCCGTTCGTCGTACCGCGTCCCTCCTTGATCTCCGTGTACGCCGCGAGCGCGACCCGGTCCCGGGTGGACAGCTCCATCCGCTCCGGGTCGTACCGGGCCATGAACCGTTCGCCGAGGGCGTTGCGCAACTGGCCGCCTTCGCCGCGGGCCGCCTCGGAGACGAGCGTGCCGGCCGCGTTCTCCGGCTCGATCAGGCCGGACGGGTGGAACTGGACCAGCTCTGGGTCGCGGATCTTCCCGCCGGCGAGCAGGGCCAGCCGGAAGGAGTCGCCGGTGTTCTCGTCGCGTCGCGAGGAGGTGCGCCGCCAGATCCTGGTGTGCCCGCCGGCGGCGAGGATCACGGCGTCCGCGTGGATGACGTAGCGGTGACCGGTCTCCACGTCGAAGCCGAAGGCGCCGAAGACGGTGTTGTCGTGCACCAGGATCCGCGTCACGTACACGGTGTCGAGGATCGGCACCTTCAGCTGGACTGCCCGGTTGATCAACGTCCGCTGGATCTCCAGGCCGGTGTAGTCGCCCGCGAACGCCGTCCGCCGGTAGGTGTGAGCGCCGAAGAAGCGCTGCGAGATCCGGCCGTCGGCCTCGCGCGCGAACGGCATCCCGTAGCGCTCCAGGTCGTCGATGCCACGGGCCGCGTTCTCGGTCACGATCCGCACCGTGACCGGGTTGGCGAGCAGATAGCTCTCGGCCAGCGTGTCGGCGGCGTGCTGCTGCCAGGTGTCCTCGGGATCCATCGTCGCCAGCGCCGCGTTGATGCCGCCGGCGGCCAGCGACGTGTGCGCGTCGGACCGCGGGCGCTTGCCCAGGGCAAGTACGTCGACACCTCGCTCGGCCAGCTCGATCGCGGCCCGCAGGCCGGCGCCGCCCGTACCGATCACCAGCACCGAGGTCGAGATCTGTTGGTCCGCTGTGTTCATCGCTTCGCTCTCTCGTTTCTGTGCCGGCCGGGGACTGGTTGTACAGCTCTGGTTGTACAGCTAAGGACAAGACCGCGCCCGGCGGTGTGACATGTTCCGGGGCCATCGAGACCAGCGTCACAACGGGCATCGCTGTCCGGTCCTTGTGGGTGAAGCAGCAGTCCACGAGAAGGAGAAGCCATGAGTGAGCAGAACCCGACCGTCGTCCTGGTCCACGGCGCGTTCGCCGAGTCGGCCAGCTGGAACGGCGTGGTCGAGCAGTTGCAGGCGAGGTCGATCGACGTCGTCGCGGCCGCCAACCCGTTGCGCAGCGTCGCGGGTGATGCCGCTTACGTGCGCGACGTGATCGCGGGGATCGGCGGAACCGTAGTACTGGTCGGCCACTCGTACGGCGGCATGGTGATCACGGAGGCGGCGGCGGGCAACGAGTCCGTGACCGGACTGGTCTACGTCTGCGCCTTCGCGCCGGACCATGGCGAGAGCGCGCTGGAACTGTCGGGCAAGTTCCCGGGCAGCACGCTCGGCGAGGCGCTCGCCGCGTATCCGGTGTCCAGCGGCGGCAACGAGTTCGCCATCCGGCCGGACGCGTTCCACCACCAGTTCGCCGCCGATGTGCCTGCTGACCAGGCGGCCGTGATGGCAGCGACCCAGCGACCGGTCACCGAGGCCGCTCTCACCGAAGGACTGCCGACCGCGGCGCCGGCCTGGACGACCTTGCCGTCCTGGTTCGTGTTCAGCGACCAGGACCTCAACATCCCGGTCACCCTGCACCGCTTCATGGCCAATCGCGCCGACGCGAAGGGCACCCGCGAGGTGGCCGGCGCCTCCCACGCCCTCAGCGTCTCGAACCCGGACGTCGTGACGGCCTCGATCCTCGACGCGCTGGGGATCTCCACCCGGTAGAGCACCCACTGGACGGTCTCCGGTCACCCCCACCGGAGACCTTCAGCATGCCCTCCCCGTTCCCGCTCGTGCCCGTTTCCGGGCCTGCGGTAGGACTGGTCCTAGCGGTAGGACAGGTCGTAGTGGCGGATGCGGTAGAGGTGAAGGTTCATGTCGTGGTACTTGTCGGTCTCGCCGATCCACTCCATCCCGATCCGCTGAGCCGTCGCCGCACCGCGGGTGTTGTCCGGGCGGACGACCGCGAAAACCTCATCGACGCCACCTTGATGCATCGCCCACCGCACGAGTGCCGAGCCGGCCTCCGCGGCGTAGCCGTGTCCCCAAGCGGAGGGCGCCAACTGCCAGGCGAGCTCCAGATCCCCCTGCCAGGGCGGCAGATGAAGCAGCCCGACTCCACCGATGAGCTGACTGGTGTCGCGACGAACCACCGCCCAGTGGCCCGCCGGCGCCGGATCGCCGTTCTCCTGCCACTTCTGCAGCAACGAGCGCATCGCGGTCACGTCGGGGACCCGGCTCATCACCGGACTGAGCCAGTGGGTCACCTTCTCGTCCCCGTAGATCGCCAGTGCGTCCGCCGCGTCCGCGTCCTCCCAGGGCCTGATCACCAGGCGCTCGCTGTCGATGGTCGTCATGTCGCTCCTCGGCTCCGGATCACCGGCTGGTTCGGGCCGGTACTGGCTATGACCAGGCAGACCGGGTGGCTGTGACAAAGCGGCGCGGGAGCAGACCACGTAGTACCGGTTGAACCACTCGTCTGGTCCGTGGTGTGCGCGGACCACGGGGTCCACTACGGACTTCCAGGGCGCGGACCACGGACCCCGCGGGAGACGGTGATGGCAGTCGCCCTTCGCGGACCCCCTGGCGACCGACGAGCGGAGGAGCCGGAAAGTGACTACCACAACGTTGGAGAAGCCGGTCGCGGCCGTCACGGCCGACGATCTCGAGTACGCCACGGCGGTCTTCGTGGCGGCGCGGCCCCGGTTGTTCAAGGTGGCCTACCGGGTGCTCGGCAGCGTCTGCGAGGCCGAGGACGTCATGCAGGAAGTCTGGCTCCGGTGGCAAGGCACCGACCGGACGGTGGTGGTCAATCCCCCGGCCTTCCTGGCGACCATGACCGCCCGGCTGGCGATCAACGTCGCGAAATCGGCCCGCCGGCGGCACGAGACCTGTGTCGGCCCGTGGCTTCCCGACCGGGCGGGCGCCTGCGTCGATCCACAGACCGAGGCCGAACGAGGCGAGGCGGTCGAGCAGGCCGTGCACCTGCTGCTGGAGCGGTTGTCGCCGTCGGAGCGGGCCGCCTACGTTCTGCGCGAGGGGTTCGAGTACCCGTACCGGCAGATCGCGGAGACCCTGCAGCTCGGCGCGGCCAACGCGAGACAGCTGGTGAGCCGAGCCCGTCAGCGCCTCGCCGCCGACCGGCGTCAGCCGGTGACCAGGACCACCCACCGGCGTCTTCTGCAGGCACTCGTCGCCGCGGCCGGCGGTGGCGACCTGGGCGAGCTCGAGGAACTCCTCGCCGCCGACATCCCGCGCTGACCCGCCCGGCAGCGACCCACTGCCTGCTGATCAGGTCGTCTGCACCCGGAGCTGCCGGCGGGAGGTGATGCCGAGCTTGGCGAAGACCTTGCGCAGGTGCCACTCGACCGTGTGCGGGCTGATGAAGAGCTGCGCCGCGATCTCGGGATTGGTCAGACCGTCCCCGGCCAGCGCCGCGATGTGAGCCTCCTGGGCGGTGAGGAGATCACGGGGCTTCGCGGTGCGTTCGTGGACGGAAGCACCGGTGGCTTCGAGCTCGCGGCGGGCTCGTTCGGCGAAGCCGTTCGCGCCGATCCCGGCGAGCAGCTCGTAGGCGATGCGGAGTTGCTCGCGGGCGTCCTGGCGGCGGTTCACCCGTCGCAGCCATTCGCCGTACAGCAGGTGCGCGCGGGCGAGGTGGACCACGATGCGGCTTCGCTCGAGGCGTTCGATCGCCTCCTGGTAAAGGGATTCGGCCTCGCCGCCGTCAGCCAGGAGTGCGCGGGATCGGGCCAGCATGCCCAGCGCCCAGTCGGTACCGCTCGCCCGCGTCGTCGCCGCCAGCCGGTCGAGCGCGTCGGCGGCCGCATCCCTGGCATCGCTGCGAGCCGCCGCTTCGACGAGCTCGACGAGCGACCAGCCGAAGAACCCCAGATCCTCGTCCTCGCAGGCCCACCGAGCGCCGGCCAGCGCCGCGTCGTACCGGCTGAATCCGTTGTGCAGCACGGCCGTCACGTAGCCGGCCAGGCCGATCGCCCGTCCCTCGCCGCGGGCCCTCGCGTCCTGGACACCGGTCTCGACCAGGTGCAGCGTTTGCTTCTCGTCGCCGCGCCAGGCGGCGAGCATCATCGAGGTGTACCTCATCGGGGCGTTGCCGGTCGCCTCCGTGATCGCGTCGGCTTCCTCGATCAGCGCCGCGGCCTCGACGAACTCACCGGCGTGGACGTGCACGCCGGCGCGATAGCTGAGCGCGACCGGAAGGACCGCGAGCGCACCGCCGTCCCTAGCCAACCGGACCGCACGGGTGGCCAGCTGGTGCCAGGACTCGTCGTCCCAGAGTTCCGGGGCGATGGGTTCGGGCGCGACCGGGCAGGCGATCCAGAGCCAGCGCATCACGTCCCCGTCGTCGCGGTCCGCCTCGAGCCGGAACTCGTGCAGCGCCCGCCGCAGCGGCGCCTGGCTCGCGGCGTTCCCGTCCGTGAAGCGCTTCGCGACGCCGTCCAGCAGCAGGTCGGTCGTTCGCGGCGGTTCGCCTCCGGGCGGCGCGTCCCTGGCCGCCTCGGCCACCTCCAGCACACCACGGCCCTTGCCGAGGCGGCCGACGAAGATCGCCGCCCCGAGCGCCTCGAGGTACGACTCCCGGGCGAGGCCGCCGTCGATGGCCCTGAGCCGTCTCGCCGCGCTGAGCAGCAGAGGCGGTGCGTCGCTGCCGCGTCGCCGGGCGAACACGATCTGCGCCCGCAAGCGCTCCAGCTGGGCCCGCCGCAACTCGTCCAGCGGACTCATCTCCGCCACCGCCAGCAGCTCGTACGCCGTGTCCGGCGCGGCCGCCTCGAACTTCGCCTGCGCGGCGGCGAGTGCTCGCAAGCCGCGCCGGGTGCCGTCGGGGGTGAGCTCGGTGGCTCGCTGGAGGAATTCGGCGGCCGCGGCCACACCGCCCCGGGCCTCGGCCCGATCGGCGGACCGGACGAGTTCGGCGGCAACGGCCTCATCAGGTCCGGCCGCGGCCTGCGCGCGATGCCAAGCCCGCCTGTCCGGGTCCAGGACGGGATCCGTCGCCTCGGCCAGCACCCCGTGGATCTCACGGCGATCACCCGCGCCGGCCGTCCGGTACGCCGCCGATCGCACCAGCGGATGCCTGAACCGCACCCGGGATCCGAACTCGATCAGGCCTTCTGCTTCCGCCGGTCCAGCCGCCTCCAGGCCGATCCCCAGACGACCCACCGCGCGCAACAGCAACTGCAACTCACCGAGCGGCTCAGCCGCTGCCGTCAGCAACAATCGCTGAGTGTCTTCGGGAAGAGACTGCACCCGCCGTACGAAGCTCTGCTCGATCTGACTCGCCAGCGGCCGCGCGTCGGGGCGCCCGAACCCACCGGCCAGCTCTGCCGCCGTCAGCCCGCGGGGCAACTCGAGCAACGCCAGCGGATTCCCGCGCGTCTCGGCGACGATGCGATCGCGGACCCGCTCGTCCAGGCGTCCGGGGACAGCCGAGTCCAGCAGGGTCCGAGCGTCCGCTTCGGCCAAGCCCTCGACCACCAGGTCCGGCAGCCCCTGCCACTGCGAGTCCACCGGATCGCGGACCCCGAACACCAGTGCGATCCGCTCGGCCAGCAATCGCCTGGCCACGAACCTCAAGGTCTGAGCAGACGCCCGGTCCAGCCACTGTGCGTCGTCGATCACGCACACCAGCGGCTCGCTCTCGGACGCCTCGGCCAGCAGGCTGAGCACGGCCAGGCCGATCAGGAACTGGTCCGGCCGACTGCCTCCGGTCAGACCGAACGCGACATCCAGCGCATTCCGCTGCGGGGGCGGTAACCGATCACGGCGATCCAGCATCGGCGTACACAGCTGATGCAGTCCCGCGAACGCGAGCTCCATCTCGGACTCGACGCCCGCGGCCCGGGCCACGCGACACCCGTCGGAGCGGGAGACCAGCCGATCCAGCAACGCCGACTTGCCGACACCGGCCTCACCGCGAACGACCAGCACCTGCCCCTGCCCCGCCCGGACAGTCGCGAGCATCCGGTCCAGCACGGCACACTCCGCGCGTCGGCCGTGCAACCACGACCCCACCTCACCGCCGGACATAGCGACCCATGGTGTCGAGGCTAGATCGCCCGGCGTTCCCCGCGAAAGGCTCATCTCAGTGGCGGACCCGAGGTGTCGCGAGGTGTCCCCGAGGTGCCCCCGAGATGTCACAGAATCGGGGTCTGTCTTGTCTTAGCTGGTGAACGGCAAGAGATGGAGGACGCGAGTGCGCAAGATCTTGGTGGTGGGTGGCGGTTACGCCGGCTTCTACACGGCCTGGCGGCTGGAGAAGAAACTCCGCCGCGGCGAGGCCGAGGTGACGGTGGTCGATCCCCGCCCCTACATGACCTACCAGCCGTTCCTGCCCGAGGTACTGGCGGGATCGATCGAGGCGCGGCACGCAGCCGTGTCCCTGCGGCGGCACCTGCGCAGGACGAAGCTGCTCGCCGGGACGGTCACCTCGATCGACCACGCGCACCGGACTGTCACGGTCCACCCCGCGCAGGGACCCGACTTCGCCGTCGGCTACGACATCATCGTCGTCACCGCCGGAGCGATGACCCGCAAGTTCGCCATCCCCGGGGTCGCCGAGCAGGCGATCGGCATGAAGCACGTCGAGGAGGCGGTCGCGATCCGGGACCGCCTGCTCACCGCCTTCGACCAGGCGGCCGTGCTCGAACCCGGACCGCAGCGGCAACGCCTGCTGACGGTCACCTTCGTGGGCGGCGGATTCTCCGGCGTCGAGGGCTTCGGCGAACTGCTGTCGCTCGCGACCGGCCTGCTCAAGTCGTACCCCGAACTGTCCCCGGCGGACCTCGCCTTCCACCTGGTGGAGGCGAAGGACAGGATCCTGCCCGAGGTCACCGACGGCCCGGGCAAGTGGGTCGTGCGCTCGCTGGAGAAGCGCGGCGCGCAGGTGCACCTGAACTCCCAGGTCGTGTCGGCGAAGGACGGCCATGTGGTGCTGTCGGACGGTACGGAGTTCGACTCCGAGCTGATCGTCTGGACGGCCGGCAACGCCGCGACCCCGCTGGTCCACAAGCACACCGACCTGCCCGTCGACCACCGCGGCCTGCTCCAGGTCCGGGCCGATCTCCGGGTCGGCACCGAGACCGAGCCCGTGCCGGATGCCTGGGGCGCGGGCGACGACGCGGCGGTACCGGACCTGGCCTCGCCGACGCACGACGTGCTGACGGTGCCCAACGCCCAGCACGCCGTACGGCAGGGCAAGCATCTGGCCCGCAACCTGCTGGCGACGCTGCGCGGCCGCCCGACGAAGAACTACGTCCACCACAGCCTCGGCTCCGTGGCGACCCTAGGCCTCGGGCGCGGCATCTTCCAGTACCGGCGGATCGTGATCAAGGGGTTCCCGGCCTGGCTGATGCACCGTGGGTACCACGTCCTGGCCGTGCCGACCTGGGAGCGGAAGATCCGCGTGCTGGCCATCTGGCTGACCGCCCTCTTCTACGGCCGCGACATCGTCTCCCTGGCCTCCGTGCAACACCCCCGGGAAGCCTTCGTGAACGATGGCGAAACCCGGGCGATCGCAGCGGAGGCGGAGCCGTCGAAGGTCGAGGCGGAGCCGCCTAAGGTCGAGTCGCAGAAGGTGGCTACGACAGCCTGATCCAGGTGTGCGTCAGCCTTGGTCTGATGCCGTCCGGGAGGCCGCCTCACCGTCGCTGAGTTGGTCGGCGTGGTCCTGTGTGGCGGCCCAGCTGGCCAGGAGCTTCAGGGCGTCGGCGGTGGGAGTATCGGGGGCTGCGGTGTAGACGAGCAGGACCAGGCCCGGGTCGGACGGGAACTCCATCGCCTCGAAGTCGAGGTCGAGGGTGCCGACCACCGGGTGGTGCAGCTTCTTCTTGCCGGTCCGGTGGAAGCGGACGTTGTGAGCGGCCCAGCGGGTGCGGAAGATCTCGCTCCGGGTGGAGAGCTCGCCGATGAGCTCGGTCAGCGCCTTGTCGTGCGGGTTGCGGCCGGCCTCGGAGCGGAGGATCGCCGCGATGTCGGATGCGGCCCGCTCCCAGTCGACGAAGAACTCCTGCGACGCCGGGTCGAGGTACACGAAGCGCGCCGTGTTCGCCGGACGACGCGGGTCGGCGAGCATCGGCGCGTACAGGGCTCGGGCCAGCCGGTTCGCGGCGAGCAGGTCGTGCCGCCCGTTGCGAACCCAGGCGGGAGCGTCCGTGATCGAGTCGAGGATCTGCTGGATGACCGGGCGCACCTGCTTGGCCGGGGAGCTCCGCCGCCCGGAGGCCGGAGCAGGAGTGGCCTCGCGGGCGAGCGCGAACAGGTGCGAGCGCTCGGCCTCATCCAGTTGCAGCGCCCGGGCCAGCGAGTCGAGCACGGTCTCGGAGGCGCCGGACAGGTTCCCGCGCTCCAGCCGCACGTAGTAGTCCACCGAGACGCCCGCCAGCATCGCGACCTCTTCGCGCCGCAGCCCGGTCACCCGGCGATTACCCCCGTACGCCGGGAGCCCGGCCTGCTCCGGGGTGATGCGGGCACGCCGGGAGCTGAGGAACTCGCGGATCTCGCCTCGTTGGTCCATGCCTACCACCGTACGGCGGGTCCCGGTGGCGAAGGAGGCACTGGCATTACCTGGAACAACAGGCACTCCCACACCCGCTCGCGACGCAGTTCACTGGACATCATGCGAGCCACTTACATGTACGGCGCCGGCGACGTACGGGTGATCGACGTACCCGATCCGGTGATCCAGCAACCGACCGATGCCCTGGTCCGGGTGGTCAGCTCCTGCGTCTGCGGCAGCGACCTGCACCCGTACCACAACCTGCCGGTGCTGCCCGAGGGCAAGCCGATGGGCCACGAGTTCCTCGGCGTCGTCGAGGAACTCGGTGCCGAGGTCTCGACGCTGAAGAAGGGCGACTTCGTCATCTCGCCGTTCGCCTGGTCCGACGGGACCTGCGACCTGTGCCTCGAAGGGCTGCAGACTTCCTGCCGTCACGGTGGGTTCTGGGCGGGCAACGGCATCGGGGGCGGTCAGGCCGAGGCGATCCGCGTGCCGTTGGCGGACGGCACTCTCGTCAAGGCACCCGTGGGCGAGGACTCCGAACTGCTGCCGTCGCTGCTGACCCTGTCGGACGTCTACGGCACCGGCTACCACGCCGCACTCAAGGGTGGAGTCACCGCGCGGACGACGGTCACCGTGATCGGCGACGGCGCGGTCGGACTCCTGGCAGTCCTGTCTGCGAGCCAACTCGGGGCCGAGCAGATCATCCTGATGGGCCGGCACAAGGACCGCACCGACCTGGGCATCGAGTTCGGCGCGACCCACGTCGTGGCCGAGCGTGGTGAGGAAGGGATCACCAAGGTCCGCGAACTCACCCGCGGCGACGGGACCCACGTAGTACTCGAGGCTGTCGGGCACATGCCTGCTTACGAACAGGCTCTCGGCGTGATCCGCCCGGGCGGCGTGATCAGCCGCGTCGGCGTACCGCAGTACGAAGAGGCGCCGGTCGGCTTCGGCAGCCTGTTCGGCCAGAACATCACGCTCACCGGTGGTCCGGCTCCAGCCCGTGCCTACATCGAGCGCCTGCTGCCCGACGTCCTCGACGGCAAGGTCAACCCCGGCAAGGTCTTCGACCGAACCGTCTCCCTCGAGGACTCCCCGGCCGCGTACGAGGCCATGGACACCCGCCAAGCCCTGAAGGTGATGATCAAATGACCCCGGCCCAGAAGCTCATCGGCGACTTCGCTCCGAAGCTCGTCTCCCTCACCGACGAGACGCTCTTCGGCGACGTCTGGGCCCGGTCCGAGCTGTCTCCGCGGGACCGGAGCCTCATCACTGTCGCCAGCCTCATCACCGGCGGCAACACCGAGCAACTCCGCGGCCATCTCACCCGGGCCAAGGACAACGGCCTCACCGAGACGGAACTCAAAGAGGTCATCATCCACCTGGCCTTCTACGCCGGCTGGCCGAAGGCCATGTCCGCGATCGTCCTCGCCAAGGAACTCTTCGCACCCGAAGAAGATCCCGACCGATGACCAGAGCTTGGAGCAGTGAGGAGCTTCAACGCATCGGCGGTACGACGGAGGTACAGGTCAGCTCCGAGCGAGGGGACGGCACGGTTCGCCCCTACGTCACCATCTGGATCGTCCGGGTCGGCGACGAGCTTTACGTGCGATCCGCCTACGGGACCGACAATCCCTGGTACCGCCGGGCCAAGGCGAGCGGAGCGGGCCGGATCCGCGCGGGTCGCTTCGAACGCGGGGTGACGTTCGCCGAGGCTGGGAGCCAGGTTCATCCAGCGATCGATGCGGCTTACCACGCGAAGTACGACCGTTACGGTCCTCAGATCGTCGGTACCGTCGTGGGAGACGGGGCTGCCGCCGGCACGCTGCGGCTCGTGCCCCGCGACTGAAATGTTGTTCTTTCGACCACGCGACACAGGAGCGACTGATGGAGTACGTACGTCTTGGCAACTCGGGGCTGAAGGTCAGCCGGATCGCGCTGGGTTGTATGAGTTTCGGGGACACGTCGCGGGGGTTCAGTGAATGGGCGCTCGACGACGCGGGGGCCGAACCGATCTTCCGGCAGGCGGTCGAGCTCGGGATCAACTTCTGGGACACGGCCAACGTGTACGGGTTCGGGAGTTCCGAGGAGATCGTCGGGCGGGCGATCGGCAAGTACACGAAGCGCGACGACGTCGTGCTGGCGACCAAGGTGCACTTCAAGATGCACGACGGGCCGGGCGGTTCGGGACTGTCGCGCAAGGCCATCATGGAGAACATCGACGCCTCGCTCTCGCGGCTCGGCACCGACTACGTCGACCTCTACCAGATCCACCGCTTCGACCGCGAGACACCGGTCGAGGAGACGATGGAGGCCCTGCACGACGTCGTCAAGGCCGGCAAGGCCCGATACCTCGGCGCCTCGTCGATGTGGGCCTGGCAGTTCTCCAAGCTCCAGTACACCGCCGATCTGCACGGCTGGACCCGCTTCGTCTCGATGCAGAACCAGTACAGCCTGATGCAGCGCGAGGAGGAGCGCGAGATGTTCGGGCTGCTCGCCGACCAGGGCGTCGGCAGCATCCCGTGGAGCCCGCTCGCCAAGGGCCGGCTCGCCCGCCCGTGGGGCACCCAGACCCACCGCGCCGACACCGACCCCGTCGGTCAGCGTTTCTTCGCCGCCAACGACCAGCCGATCGCCAACGCCGTGCAGCGCATCGCCGAGACCCGCGGCGTCCCGATGGCGCATGTGGCCCTCGCCTGGGTGCTGAAGAACCCCGTCGTGACCGCGCCGATCGTCGGCCCGACCAAGTCCCAGCACCTCCCGGACGCGGTCGCCGCACTCGACCTCGAGCTCACCCCCGAGGAGGTCACCGCCCTCGAGGACTCCTACAGCCCGCGCCCACCCACCGGCTACTGACAGTCCCGAGTACTGCGCGCCGGCATCATCGGCATCACCTGGGAATGGGCTGACCCGGTACGCCGTAGCGGCGTACCGGGTCGTCGGCGTCAGAAGCCGGGGAAGACCTTGCGCAGGTCGTCCAGCGTCAGTCGCTCGCTGGTGAACTCCACCGCGGCCGGCGTGTACTGCGCGGCGTGCCGGCCAGTGACCAGGCGGACGAAGTACTCGGCCGGTGCCGTGAGTACGGCGTCAGCGGGCTGCGGTACCTCGGCCAGGCGGACGGTGTCCTCGATGAGCAGTCCGAAAGCCCGGTCCGGTTCGACGGTGTTCACGGCGATCCGGGCGGCGCCGTCGAGCTGGTCAGCCTTGCCGACCCAGGCGAGCGTCTGACCGATGCCGTCGAGCAGTGCTTCCGTCGCCTCCGGGGCGAGCACCGCGGCCGGATCGAAAGCGACCCGTACGTCCCAACTGTGCAAGGTGAACTCGCTGAGCCGCATCCGGGCGGCGGTGTCGACGTCGACCGGCTCGGGCAGGAAGCCGAAATCGATCCGAAGGTCCTCGTGCTGACGCTCGTCCAGGCCCTCGTAGAACTGCAGCAGCTTCTCGTTGGCGGCGAGGAAGCCGGCCGCCTGCTCCCCCGGCGACATCGCGTCCCAGCGAGCCCACGTCGCCTTGTTGAAGTCGCCGCCCGGTGCGCCGGTGCCGGCGACCGCGCCCTCGAGGGTGGCGAGGTTGATCTCGGCGCCGCTGCCCAGGTGACTAAGGACCTGCGCCACCGTCCACTCCGACGCGGCAGACCCGCGAGTGAGGTCCTCCGCCCGGAACTTCGCCACCAGTCTGTCGAGGTCGTCGTGCCCGGCACGCAGGACCTGGATGGTCTGGTCGGCTTGCTTGCTCATCAGGAGACTCCCGCAGGTCGTTGAATGGTCCACCAACCATCAGCAACGCTACCGCCGGATTCCTTCCCGCCGGTACGGAGCCTGCTGTGTGGAGCCCCGCCGTACGGAGCCCGGCGCGCGGCGGGGCTCCGTGCAGGGGGCTGGTCAGAGCCGGATGGACTTCTTGTTCATGAACTCCTCGATGCCGGCCGGACCGAGCTCGCGGCCCATGCCGGAGCGCTTGATGCCGCCGAAGGGGAGGTCGGCCTGGGACCCGCCGGCGCTGTTGAGGTAGACCATGCCGGCCTCGATCTGGCGGGCGACCCGGCTGGAGCGTTCCCGGTCGGTGCCGAAGACGCTGGCGCCGAGGCCGAAGGGGCTGTCGTTCGCGATGGCGATCGCCTGCTCCTCGGTCTCCGCCCGGAAGACGATCACGACCGGGCCGAAGATCTCCTCGTAGTACGCGTCCATCTCCGGCGTCACGTCCGTCAGCACGGTGGCTTCGAAGAAGGCGCCGGGACCGATCCGGCGGCCGCCGGTGCGCAGGGTGGCGCCTTGTTCGAGGGCCTTCTCGACCTGCGCGGCCACCTCGTCGGCCGCCGCGATCGAGGCGAGCGGCGGCAGTTTCGTCTCGGGGTCCGCCGGGTCGCCGGGCAGGTAGAAGTCGGCCACGCGTTTGGTCAGCCGATCGACGAACTCGTCGTAGAGGTCGGCCAGCACGATCATCCGCTTCGGCGCGTTGCAGGACTGGCCGCAGTTGCGCATCCGCGCGGTCGCCGTCGCCTTGACGGTCTCGTCCAGGTCGTCGGTGTCGAGCACGATCAGCGGGTCGGACCCGCCGAGCTCGAGCACGGTCTTCTTGAGGTTCCGGCCGGCCTCGGCGGCGACTGAGATCCCCGCCTGCTCGCTGCCGGTCAGGGAGACACCCTGGATCCGCGGGTCGGCCAGGATCGCCGGGATCTGCGACGAGGACGCG
Source organism: Kribbella sp. VKM Ac-2568 (assembly GCF_004345365.1). Classification (GTDB taxonomy): domain Bacteria; phylum Actinomycetota; class Actinomycetes; order Propionibacteriales; family Kribbellaceae; genus Kribbella; species Kribbella orskensis. The sequence goes on along the minus strand of NZ_SLVF01000008.1, from coordinate 400,905 downwards.
AACGTGTTCACGTACACGTCCTCCGGTACGCCGGCGTCGCGGAGTACGGACTCGATCGCGACGGCCGAGCGGGGGCAGATCGAGGCGTGCTTCAGCAGGATCGTGTTGCCCAGCACCAGGTTCGGCGCGACGAAGCGGGCCACCTGGTAGATCGGGAAGTTCCAGGGCATGACGCCGAGCAGCGGGCCGATCGGGCCCTTGGTGATGACCGCCTCGCCGCCTTTGATCGTCATCGGCTCGTCGGTCAGCAGGTCCGGCCCGTTGTCCGCGTAGTAGTTGAAGATGTCGACCACGATGGCGATCTCGCCGCGGCCCTCGTTGATCCGTTTGCCCATCTCCAGGGTCATGATCGCGGCCAGTTCGTCGGCCCGTTCGGCGAACAGCTCGGCCGCCCGGGAGACGATCTTCGCGCGGTCGGCGACCGTACGGCGCCGCCACGAGTCATAACCGCGGTGCACGCGATCGATCGCAGCGCGGACCTCCTCGTCGGTCGCGTTCTCGATCTGCTCGATGAGTTCACCCGTCGCCGGGTTGGTGACTGCGTACATGGGGGACGAGTCCTCCGTTCTCTACGACAGTGCGCAAGCGGACAGGCTAACTGCTCTAGTACATACTGTATACACTCATCTCACTCCCCAGCCACCTCACGACCCCGGAGATCGCTACAGTGCCCCGATGATCTTCCGGCGCAGCACGTTCACCAGCACGATCGCGGACCTCGAGACGGGCGTACGCGCCCGCGACACCGAGGCCGCCGACCGGGCCTTCGACCAGCTGCAGAAGAGCTTTGCGAAGGCCGGCCCGGACGAGATCGCGGCCGGCGCCCCCAGGCTGGCGGCGCTGCTGCCCGAAGTACCGCTCGGTCCGCGGTCGATGCTCGCGGTGATCATCGGCGCCTGCGTCGAGCGCGGGGCCGATCCGGCCGGCTGCGCTCCCGCCGTACTCCGGGAGGTGGGCGCGGTGCTGACCGAGGTGCGGGCGTTCGTCGACCAGTGGGCGTCCACGGGCGGCGGCGAACTGCCGGTGGTCGACCAGCAAGGGCCGAGCGACGAGGTGGTGGCCCGGGTCGGGGCGTCGGCTGCGTTGGCCTGGTGGACCCTGCAGCAGTGGGAGATGGCGGCGCTCGCGATGCTCAACGACCAGAACGTCCGGACGGCATTGTCCGACCGCGACGAACTGTTGACTGCCGCGCTGTCGCTCTACGAGGCAACCCAAGGTGACCTGAAGTGTCTGACCTACGCACTCCTCGTGCTGGACGACGAGCCACTGGTCGCGCTGCACCGCGAGACGCGGACCGGCTATCTGTTGCGGATGTCCGGGCTCGGCGACAACTTCCAGTTGCACACTCTGCTGGCCGGTGAACTGGTGAGCGGAGGTCACGTGCCCGGCGATGCGCCCAGCGCGCAGGCGGTTGCCGCCTGCCGGGACGCGCCCGGCTTCATCCAGACCACCGGCGCCTTCAACCTGGTCACCGCCGACGGCACCTGGATCTGGAACGAGGGCACGCCGAGCGACATCACTCCCGTCCGAGGCACCCGGCTCGTAGTACTGGACAAGCCTCCATACAGCCGCGGCTGGGATGCGGGGCGGTTCTTCCCTGGCATGCGCGGGTCCCTGACGCTCGAGCGGGTGCTGTCCCCGGAGGAGACCGAGTCCTGGTTCGCCGACGTCTCCCCTGCCAAGGACTTCCACGGAACCACCGCCTAGGGCCGACCGCCGCGAGGACGGCCGACCCCCGGCGTCAGTCGACCAGAGCGAGCGGAGTCGCCGGGCGGTAGAGGGTCTCCCCCGACGACTCGTCGACGATCGCCACCCGCACCTCGTCGGGTTCGTACCGCAGCCTCGGTACTGCGAAGACCGCGGTGGCCGGGCGTTCGCCGTACGCCGCGGTGTAGCTGACGAAGCGCCAGTCGCCTTCGTCCCAGTGATCGCGGATGTCCGATCGCAGGAACGGGTTGACGGACTGGTAGGCGGTACTCCGCAGCAACTGCTGCTGCGTCGCCGCCAGCGGTACCTCGTACGACGCTGTACCGGCCAGCGGATGCGTGAGCCGGACGCGAAGGCGTCGCAGCGGCATCAACCAGTACCGGTCCAGCTCGGCCGACAAGCCGACGAACACCATCGCCTCCACAACCACCAGCGCGATCGACATCGGCTGCACGGACCACCAGCCGATGTCGGCAGTCAACGCCGCCAGAGCCGCGGCAAGGAGCACCCCGGCTCGGGCGATCCCGCGCCACCTCACCGGCGTCGCGGCCGAGCCCATGCAACCGCACGACGACTCGGGCACGACCACCCGCGCATAGATGACATACCCGACGAAGCCCGCCGCGAGTGCCACCGCAGCCAGCGCTTCCACCAGCCACAGGGGCGGTAGCAGCAAGGCGATGGCGATTGCCAGTTCGATCCCGCCGACCGCGCGATACGCCGGAGCGGCGTACCGGTCACCGACCAGGTCCGACAGAGCCGTACGCCGTGCCTTGGCGGCCACGTGCGGCCCATGGAGTTTCCCGTACGACGACCACGCCAGCAGCAGGCCGATCACCAGCGGCTGCACGGCCGCGAGTTGTCCCAGCATCTGCGACCTCCCCGGTCAGGCGGCCGCGTAGATGGTGGCGAGATCGACCTCGTTGGTGTCCGGGCGCCAGGCACCGATCACCTGGGCGTGCTTGCCGACCTTCAGCATCGACAGGTCCGAGATCGCCGCGGTCCCGTTGTAGACCGCCGCGCTGGTCCCGGGCACCACGTGGCCGACCACCTTCTGGCCGTTGTGGTCCAGGTACAGCACGTTCTTGCCGATCGCGGTGATGTGCACCTTGAGGTTGACGATGTTCACCCAGACCGACTCGGCGGCGAGCAGACCGCCGGGCATCAGCACCCCGCGGGCGTACAGGCCGTCGCCGACGAGCACCTGGTCGACCGTGGTGGGCCGCAACTTCCAGACGCTGGTCCCGCCGGTGAGCTGGATCCGGTGCAGGCGGCCGTCCGAGCCGGACGCCATCACCACGCTTCCGTCGCGGCTGACGACGCGACCTTCGGCGAAGTTCGGATCCGGCTGGCCGGGCTCGGGCAGTTGCGCCCTTGCGGCGAAGGCCGTTTCGGGTGCGAGCGAGCCCATCGCGGTCGCGCCGACGAGCGTTGCGCTGGTGCCGAGCACCGCGCTGGTGAGCAGGGTGCGACGTCCGATCGTTCCAGTCATCTCAGTCACTCCCCTCAACCCACGTTGACCGAGCACGGGATCAGACCGGCGTTCAGGCTCGCGATCGCACTGAAGGCCGCGGGCGTCAGATCGATGATCCGGTTCGACGCGCAGGTGCCGCCGCAGCAGGCCCGCTCGCCGCAGAACAGATCCGTCTGCGGACCGCAGTCCGCGATCGAGGTGACCACCCGGGCGCCGTTGCACAGGTTGGTGGTCGAGTGCCGGAACCCGCAGGTCCGCCGCGACATCGCGGTGACCCCACAGCGGTCCGGCCGGGTGATCGAGTAGCACGCGTCCGACGTGTTCGGCCACGCGTGCTGGAACTTGCCTGAATGACAGGTGCCACAGGCACCGGTTCCCGCGCTGCCGCACGGGCCCCACGAATTACCGCAACAGAACCACGAAACCTCGCCGTTCACTCCAGCCATGACAATTCCTCCTAGGTCTCAGGGCGGATCGACCCATGTCTTTTCAGTTGTACTCTCGCTCCGTGATATATGCACCACCCTGCGTCATCTTCAGGAAATTTCTTACTGCCCCAACCGGCGCCGGGTGGCGGCAGTTTGCCGGTAGCGGCCAGAAGTGGACAGGGGAAAACCGTCGCTTCGCGGCTGACCGGAGGGGCATGCTTGGGGGCACGAAAGTCCGCCCATCGTCGATCGGATACCGCCCGTGCCCGTTCAACGGAAGTCCCGCCTTGCCCTGAGGCTGGCCGCAGTACTGGGGTCAGCCGCCGTCGCGGGAGTCGCACTCGCCGCTCCCGCCCCCATCACGGCCGCCGCCGATCCGGCGCCGGCCTCCGCCCAGCCGGACCCGGCCAACCCGTGGCAGTACGACCACTGGCCGCAGACCCAGCCGTGGCAGCAGTCGTCCCCCCTGATCGCGAACCGGCTCGCCCAGCCCGGCTTCGGCGCGCCCATCGACCCGCAGAACTGGGTCAACCCGGACCACATGACGTGGGCCGACTACAAGTTGCCGCCCGGCACCAACTGGGCCGATCCCTCGAAGAAGGGCTCGGTCCGGACCTTCAAGGGCGCGCTCGTGCTGGTCGACTACCCGAACCAGCCGTTCGTGATCACCCAGCCGAAGGGCTCCACGCCGTTCGGCAACCCGAGCGCCGAGGCCAACGGAGTACCGCGGGCCGAGGTCGCCGACTTCTACCGCGACTTCCTGAACAAGCCCGGCGCGCTGAACCGCGGCCACACCATCCACGAGTACTGGATGGAGGACTCCGGCGGCCGGTACGGCGTCGACCTCACCTCGTTCGGCGCTTACCAGATGCCCGGCAAGTCGTACGAGTACGCGATGGAGTTCCAGGGCGGCACCGGCTGCCCGGCCGGTGACTCCTGCAACAAGAACCTGCGCACCGACGCGCGAGCCGCCTGGGTCGCCGACGTCGGAGCAGAGGTGCCTGCCGGGTTCGACTTCGTCTTCTACCTGAGCGCCGGGCAGGACGAGTCGTCCACCTGGCAGGAGTTCGGGCCGATGAAGTTCCCGACCAAGGAGGACGTCTCCGACACCTTCGGCCCGCCGGACCCGGCCCTGCCGAACTGGACCCGCACCCGGTACGTCGAGTGGACCTCCTGGGCCTCGGGTTCGACCCTCTGGCCGAACGCCGGCGGTGGATCCACCACGCAGGCCGAGAGTTCCGGCATGTCGGTCTTCGCGCACGAACTGAGCCACGTGCTCGGCATCGGCGACAATTACAACAACCCGTACGGCGTACCACCCCGGCGTGCGTACAGCGGGATCTGGGAGATGCTCAGCCGCGGTACGTTCAACGGCCCGGGTGGTCCACACAGCCGCTGGATGATCCCGGCCACGGGTGGCGCCTCGATGGGCGCGCAACACATGCTGCGCAACAAGATCAAGCTGCAGATGGTCGACGAGCAGAACGTACTCCGGCTGTCGCGCGAGGGGCTCGCCGAGTCCGGCGTGGTGATCGCCGACGTGACCGCCCGGGTGAACCAGCCCGGGCCGAAGGGCTTGTCGGGTATCAACCTCGTGCTCGGCACCGGCGATCTCTCCCCGGCGTGCAACGTCACCACCGATCCGCTGTGCGACGGCGGCGGCTACAACAACTACACGCTCGAGGTCGTCGATCGGGTCGGCACGGACTCGTTCACGCCCGACTCCGGCGTCCTGCTGGCCAAGACCAAGAACCAGGACCAGGCGCCCTTCGAGTGGGTCGTCGACGCGAACCCGCAGGACATCGGGATGACCGACTACGTGCTGCCCGACGGCACCGAGGTCCCGATCACGATCGGCGACTACCGCCAACTGTCGGACGCGCTGTTCCACGCCGGCACCAACTCCGGCAGCGAGTTCGAGTACGTCGACGCGGCGAACAAGCTGCACTTCTACGTGACGAACGTGCGCCGCGACAAGGTCGGCGTCCTCTCGTACACGGTGGCGGTCAAGTCCCTCGACGGAGCAGGCCCGCAGAAGCGCGGCGTCCGGTTGCTGCCGACCGTCGGGCTCCCCGGCCGTGACGGCGTCTCCACCTGCGCCTTCCCGCTAACCAACACCGGCAAGACCGCTCCGGCCGGCGGCCACCCGGAGGACGTCACGCAGTACCTGAACGGTGACGTCTACCGCGTCGCGGCCAAGATCGACGGCCGCGGCTGGTCGGTCGCCCTCCCGAACGCCCTGGCCACCGCCAAGGCCGGCTCCACCATCAAGATCCCGGTCCAGGCCAAAGCCACCCCCGAGGCCGCCAAGGTAGCCCGAGTAACCCTCACCGCCACCTCCGAAAGCGACCCCACCAAGAAGTCCACCACCACCTGCGTCGCCATCGCGGAGTAGTCGAAATTCGTTTGCCGCTGATGGGGTCGAGTTCGAAGAATGAGCTGCATGCCTGCTCTTGAAGAACTGCATGCCGGCTCTTGAGGTACTGCGCCGACCGGCTTATCCCCGGTCGGCGCAGTACGACTTCCAGTGGCAGGTGGACCTCTGCATGGGTCCGAATCCCCTGTGGCTGTTGGAGGATCTGCTGCGCGACGTCGAGCTGCGGCCTGGGATGCGTGTGCTCGATCTCGGCTGTGGACTGGGGATGACCTCGGTCTTTCTCGCCCGCGAGTACGACGTCCAGGTGGTTGCCGCGGACCACTGGATCCCGGCTGCCGCCAACCAGCGACGGTTCGACGAGGCCGGGCTCGGTGGTCGCGTGCAGGCGGTCGATGCCGAGGCGCGTGCGCTGCCGTTCCAGCAGGGCGAGTTCGACGCGATCGTCTCCATCGGCACTTATCACTACTTCGGCACGGACGATCTCTACCTCGGGTATGTCACCCGTTTCCTCAAGCCACACGGCATCCTGGCGATCGCCTCCCTTGCAAGCACCGTCGAGGCGCGCGAACTTGGCGGCCTCCCGGAGCACGTCAGAGCGATCGCCGGACCGGAGGCTCTCTCCTTCCACACCGCCGAATGGTGGCGCTTCCACTGGGAAGAATCGCGCCACGTCGCCGTCACAGCTGTTCGGTCGCAGCCCGTCAGTCCCCACCGGTCGCCAGGATCGTGAGTTCGTCTCTTGTCCAGGTCTTGCTCACTCCTGGCGCTGCCAGCAGGTAGTCGGCGATCTGGTCCGCCGACCATCCGTGCGCCTCACGCAGCCCTGCCGCAATCCAGCCCACGTACGTCGCGCTCGGGGCGGCCGGCTCCAACTCGGACACGTCGCCGTGGGTCACGGTGAACATCGGTACGCCGTCCCGACTCCCCAGCCGCGCAACCGTCTCGTACCGGCCCGGGCCCATCGTGTGCACGACCTCGACGTCTCCGAGCAGCCCGGCGAGATCCCGCGCGAACTCCCCACCCGGCTCGCGCCGCATCTCCTGCGCGGCAACGTCTCCCAGTTGCTCGGCCGTCAGCAGATACGCCCTGCACGCGACCAGTACGGCGCCCTTCACGTCGTAGAAGGCCATTCCACCGCCCCACGCCCGCGACTCGCCTGCGAACATCAACCCACCCGGTACGTTGAGACTCACCACCTGCTCGGGGTCCCGCCTGTCCCGGCAGCCGGGATACTCCCGCATCCCACCCGCGGGACGGCCTCCCGACAGGTAACAACGAAACCGCTCGAATGCGAGGTTCGACCCATAAGCGACGTACCAGACTCGCTGCATCGAGCCTCTCAGACCGGTAGGGGACGTTCGTCGAAGGCCAGGCGCGCCTCCTCCAGAAGAATGCGTGAGGCATCACGGTAGCGACGGTCCGCGTCGGCCGGCGTGTCGCCCACGGCCGTCAGCCCGACCCGGCCGAGTTCGGTCAGGCAGCTGATCATGTGGAAGACGATGCCCACCTGGCGCGACTGGTCGAAATGCAGTCGATGCCGCGCGACGATGTCGAACAGATCGGCCGGCGCGAGTCCCCGCAACAGGTCGGACTCGAGATGGTCGGTTGCCACCAGGTGCTTCTCGTGTCCCGCTGGTGTCATGAAGAGCGCGGTGACGGGGTCGTAGCGGCCATCGGTCAGGAACTGAAGGGTGAGGAACGGATGCGTTGTGCCGCCCTTGCGCAGATTGAGCTCGATCGCATAGGGCGTCCACTCCCCGCTGGAGCCACGTACCACGACGAAGTCCACTGCGAACCGCCCGAGCGCGCCTTCGCGAGCGACGCGTTGTCCGATCGCTTCGGCGTGCTCGGTGATCAGGCGCGCGTACTCGGCGGCCGCAGGAAACACACAGCCCAGGTAGCTCTGACCGCTCGCGCCCCCGAGCAATTGGTCATGGGTGGAGAGGAGCTCGACCTCGCCGGACGGGAGCACGCGCAGCTGAACGCTCGGGCTGCGAAGCTCCTCCCCGACGATCCGTTCCTCCACGATTCCGCCATTCTCGGCGTACTTGGCGATGTAGGCCTCGAAGGCGGTGGTCTGCGACTCCAGCTCCATCGCCTGCAACCGCTTCATCACCTCGGCCCGCTCATCCGTCGAGCTCGGCGCCGGCAGGCCGGTCAGCCGGACCACGGCGTTTCCTTCTCCCGAGACGCCTTCGTTGAGCTTCACGATCGCGCTGTCCATCGATGGTCGCTCGGCTCGCATCCGCACCAAGGCGTCCGCTATGTCATCGACCGTGCGCAGATTCTCCGCGCCCAGCGGATGAGGCACTCCGACCTCGGCGAACAACCGGCGACACCCGGATTTGGATCCGAGATCCGCCAGCCGTGGATCTGCGCCGTACATGGGAATGCCGAGGCTCAGCGCGACGTCACGCTCAAGCTCGGTGGTGTTGTACGGCACCAGATGGGAACGCGCGGGATTCGGGATGAGCGCTCTGATGCGCTGCATCAGCTGTGGCCGGTCCAGCAGCTTCTCGCTCAGCGGGACCGGCGAGGCGTCGTTGACCGCGATCAGCGACAGCCGCGCTCGCGCGTGGCTGGGGATCACTCCGGGCAGCAGGCTGAGGTAGTACTCGACGATCTCCGGCGCGACGGGCATCGAGGTCACGTAGACCAGCCGCAGCCGCGGTTCGCGCAGCAGCATCAAGAGGAAGAGGAACCTCTCCTCATAGGCCTCCATGATCGTCCCGGTCCCGACCGTCTCCGCCTTGTCCAGTGAGATCGACGGGATGATGACGACCGACTCGTCCTCGTAGTTGAGCTTCATCACGTCCCACACCGCGGCCATTCGCGCCTGCAGGCGGTCGAAGTACCGGTAACGATCCTGCTCGCTGAGTGCGGAAAGTCTGACCGCGGTGGCCCGCTCGGCGGTCCACAAGTCGCCGGTCATGACACGGTCCTGGCGTTGTCGATGCCCCTGACGCTGAAGGCATGAACGGACCGGCTGAAGCCACGCACCTCGCGGTTGCCGCTGTCCTCACCGACGACCAGGTCGCCCGCCGCCGAGTAGACCCGCTCGGTCACCAGGATCTGCCACGGGTCCGCATCTGCGCACAGCCGGGCCGCGAGGTTCGTCACGCTCCCGATCGCGGCGTAGTCGAGCCGGCTGTCGAAGCCGATCTTGCCGAGGGTGGCGTAGCCCTGGGCGATCCCGATCCCCAGCCCCAGGTCATGCCCGCGCCGGCGCCAGGCTTCCGCCAGCCCGCGTACCCGCGTTCGCATCGCCACGCTCATCCGGATTGCACGAAGCGGTCCGTCCTCGCAGCGCACCGGGTCGTTGAAGAACACCATCAGGCCATCGCCGGCGAACCGCTCCAGCGTGCCCTCGAACCGGAAGATCAGGTCGCCGAGCGCGTGGTGGTACTCCTCCAGCACGCCCATCACCTCTTCCGGCTCACTCGCCTCGGCGAACGTGGTGAAGCCACGCAGGTCGCAGAAGACGACCACGATCTCGCGCCGGTGGCTCTCGAGGAGGGACTCGTCGCCGGAGTCCACGATCAGCTCGGCCAATTGCGGTGAGAGGAACCGCCGCAGCCGGCTCATCCGCTGCAGCTGTGTCACCTGGGTCTCGACCCGCGATTCCAGCTCCTGGTTCCACGCCGCCAACTCCGCAGCCTGCCGCTTGATGGTGTCCTGGTACCGCTTGATCCGCCCCAGCGAGGCGACCCGTGCCAGCAACTCGCTCTGGTTGACCGGCTTTGTCAGGAAGTCGTCCGCTCCCGCTTCGAGTGCCTTCAACTTCTGCTCATCCCCGCTGGCGGTCACCATCACGACCGGCAGGTAGGCGGTGTCGACCTGTCCCCGGATCCGCCGGCAGACCTCGTATCCGTCCATCCCCGGCATCACGATGTCGAGCAGGACCAGGTCGATATCGTCCGCGGCGATCGTCCGCAGTGCCTCGTCCCCCGACGACGCCGTCCGTACGTCGTACCCGCGTGGCGCGAGGATCGCCTCGAGCAGCCGTACGTTGGCCGGTTGGTCGTCGACAACGAGCACGGTGGAGCTGGAAATGGTCATGTCACGCCTCCGAGCCTGAGAAAATCGCGGATCTGCTGAGGAAGGCGACGCACACTGATCGGCTTCTCGACGTAGCCGGAGAAGCCGGAGTCGAAGGCACGCTCGCGGTCGTGGTCCATCGCGAACGCCGTCACCGCGACCACTGGCACGCCGCGGGTCCGATCGCTCGCCCTGATCTGCCGGAGAGCCTCGACGCCGTCGATCCCAGGGAGTTGCAGATCCATCAGGATCAGGTCAGGCGACTCCTCCACGGCCAGTCGGACCCCGTCTTCGCCTGAGGTCGCCTCGAGCACCTCGTACCCGGAGTACTGCAGCACGTCTCTGACCAGCTTGAGGTTCTTCGGGTTGTCCTCGACCACCAGAATGCGGCCCGGACTCATGACGGCGGCCCCTCGATCCCTGGTTCGGCCGAGCCCAGGACGCCCGTCGCTACGAGGGCGTTCAGCAACGCATCGCGGCTGACCGGTTTGACCAGATAGGCGGCCGCTCCCAGCGCGGCACCGCGAGCTTGCTCGTCGACGATCGACACTACGATCACCGGGATTCTCCTTGTCTCGGGCTCTGTCTTCAGTGCCTGCAGCACCGCCCAGCCGTCAATGCCCGGTAGCCGAATGTCCAGCAGTACGGCCGCCGGCCGCACCCGGCGGACCGCGTCGAGACCGGTCTGACCATCGCCGGCCGTAGTGACTTGAAGGTCGGCACCGGCCAAGTAGGCCGTCATCAGGTCCAGCGACGGCCGGTCGTCCTCGATCACGACGACAGCACCGACCGGCCGACGCGTCGGGCCCGGCCGGTCCACGACCTCACGGCTTCGCAGCGAGAACCCGAAGGTGCTTCCGACGCCGACCTCGCTCTCCAGCCACATCTTGCCGCCGAGCAGCTCGACAATGCGGCGGGACAGAGTCAGGCCGAGCCCCGTGCCCTCCTCCTGCGACGGTCCCCTACCGCCCTGCTGGAACGACTCGAAGATCCGCTCGCGGTCCCCGAGTGGTACGCCGATCCCCGTGTCGGTGACGGTGATCTCGATCTCCGAACCGGTCCGGGACGCACGGACCACCACCGAGCCGCCGTCCCTGGTGAACTTCACCGCGTTCGTCATCAGGTTCAGCACCACCTGCTTCAGCCGAAGCTCGTCCGCGTACACGGTCCCGACGTCGGGACCGACCTCGACGCTGACGTCGATCCCGTGCAGGGCCGCTCGCTCGCGCAGCATCGAGGCCGTGTTGTCCAGCAGCGCATGCAGTTCGAAGGTCGAGTACGCCAGTTCCATCCGGCCTGCCTCGACCTTGGACAGGTCGAGGATCTCGTTGAGCAGTTCCAGCAGGTGCTTGCCCGAGCCGTGAATGTCGCGCAGGTACTCCTCCTGGCGTTCGTTGACCTCGCCGAACATCTGCTCCAGCAGCACCTCGGAGAAGCCAAGTACCGCGTTCAGCGGCGTCCGCAGCTCGTGGGACATGCTCGCCAGGAACTCCGACTTGTGGCGACTGGCCACCTCGAGCTCCGCGCTGCGCTCCTCCAGCTCGCGGTACAGCTGAGCGTTGAGCAGGGCAAGTGCCGACTGATCGGCGAACATCTCCAGCAGAGCAAGCGACTCCTCGGAGAACTCTCCGGGCTGCTTACGGCGTACCACCAGGGCGCCGACGATCTGCCCCTCTCGCAGCATCGGTACCGCGGCGACCGACCGCCAGCCTGCGTCGTAGAGAACCTGGAGATGCGGATCGAGGTCGGCCGCGCCGAGGTCCGCGAGCACCAGTGGTCGACCGAGCTTCGCGGCGCGGCCGACCAGCGTCTCGTCGAGGTGGATCCGCGTGGCCCTCAGACGCTCGACGACACTCGGCTCGGTCCGGTAGACCCCACGCACCAGGAAGCAACACTCGTCATCGGCGTACTCCATGATCGAACCGCCGTCGGTCGAAGACAGCCTGACCGCGTGCTTGGCGATGGTCGAGAGCACGTTGGCGACATCGAGGCTGGAGTTGACCGCCTCGCCGACCTCGCGGAGCGCTTCCAGTTGCCCGACCTTCCGCGCCAGCTCGGCACCACGGGCCTCGAGTTGACGAACCAACTTCACGCCGTTGACTGCCATCGCTGCCTGGCCGGCGAAGGCGGTGACAATGGCCTGCTCGCGGTCGTCGAACGGGCTGACCACGTTGCGCCAGACAGTCAGCGCCCCGACAACCTCGTCGTCGACGAGCATCGGTGCGCCCATCGTGGTGCGGAAGCCGGTGACCCGTTGGAGGTCCTGGCGGCCGAAGTCGGGGTCGGCGAGGACGTCGGCGATCTGCTGCGTGGTGTGGTCCAGGCCGACGCGGCCGATCAGAGTCTGGCGATCGATCGGCATCGGATGCTCGGTGATGAAGCGGATCGACTCCTCGGACAACCCGACCGCCTTGATCAACCGGTAGAAGCCGTTCTCGAGGAGGTAGAGGTGGGCGGCCTGCGATCGGCACAGTCGGCGGGCGCTCTCGACGATGGTGGTCAGCACTCTGTCAGGGTCACCGGCCGACCGGCCGATCGCGGACAGCACCTCGTTGGCGGCGGCGAACTGGTCGGTCAGGGCCGTGAAATCCCGTCGGAGCCGCTCGTGCTCCACTGCAGTGACGGCGCCCCCAGCGGGCGCCCGATCGGCCATCGCGTCCTCCCCATCGCCGGACCACCGGCGACCCCCTTTCGAGTGTGCCGAAGATGCCGGACGCCGACAACACACGGTCGCCTCCGGCTGAGGACGATTGGGACAACCTCGCGCAATACAGCTTGGAAGCTGGGGGTAGTGAACATGAAACTTCATATTCCGTCCATCGGGTGTTCCGGTTAGGGTGCCTGCGATGCAGCGCTGGTGTTGAACGCTCCACCCGTCCGCCCCGATGAGGAGACCCAGTCATGCCAGAGCTCAATCGCCGGAGGTTTCTCCAGCTGGCCGGTGGTACCGCGGCCTTCGCAGCGATGTCGAACAGCATCGAGCAGGCCGCCGCGATCCCGGCCCATCGCCGGCACGGCACCATCAAGGACGTCGAGCACATCGTCGTGCTGATGCAGGAGAACCGGTCCTTCGACCACTACTTCGGCTCGCTCAAGGGCGTCCGTGGGTTCGGTGACCCGCGGCCGGTGACGCTGCCGAGCGGCAAGTCGGTCTTCCACCAGACCGGCGGCGGCAAGGAGGTTCTGCCCTTCCACCCCGAGGCCGACGATCTCGGCATGCAGTTCCTGCAGGGCCTCGCGCACAGCTGGCCGGACGGCCACCAAGCGATCAACAACGGCAAGTACGACCAGTGGGTGCCGGCCAAGACGGCGCCGACGATGGCGTACCTGACCCGGGACGACATCCCCTTCCACTACGCGCTGGCCGACAAGTTCACCATCTGCGACTCGTACCACTGCTCCTTCATCGGCGCCACCGATCCGAACCGGTACTACATGTGGACCGGGTACACCGGCAACGACGGCACGGGCGGCGGCCCGGTACTCGGCAACGACGAACTCGGCTATGGCTGGACCACCTACCCGGAGCGGCTCGAGCAGGCCGGGGTGTCGTGGAAGATCTACCAGGACATCGGCGACGGCCTGAACGCCGACGGGAGCTGGGGCTGGATCGAGGACGCATACCGGGGCAACTACGGCGACAACTCCTTGCTGTACTTCAACCAGTACCGCAACGCCTCCCCCGGCAATCCCCTGTACGACAAGTCCCGCACCGGCACGAACGCGAAGGCCGGTGACGGCCTCTTCGACCACCTCCGCGCGGACGTCAAGAGCGGCAACCTCCCGCAGATCTCCTGGATCGCGGCGCCCGAGGCGTTCACCGAGCACTCGAACTTCCCGTCGAACTACGGCGCCTGGTACATCTCGCAGGTGCTCGACGCGCTGACGGCCGACCCGGACGTCTGGAGCAAGACCGCCTTCTTCATCACCTACGACGAGAACGACGGCTTCTTCGACCACGTCGTACCGCCGTACCCGCCGTCGTCGGCGGCGCAGGGACTGTCCACCACCGACGTCGCCCCCGACCTCTACCCGGGTGGCCCGCGGTACGCCGCCGGGCCGTACGGCCTCGGTCCGCGCGTGCCGATGCTCGTGGTCTCGCCGTGGAGCACGGGTGGTTACACCTGCTCCGAGGTCTTCGACCACACCTCGATCATCCGGTTCATGGAGCGCCGGTTCGGCGTGCACGAGCCGAACATCTCGCCCTGGCGCCGGGCGGTCTGCGGCGACCTGACGTCGGCCTTCGACTTCAGCCACGAGGACAACCGGCCCGACCGCTTGCCCGACACGTCTGCCTACGAGCCGCCGGACAACGAGCGGCACCCGGACTACCGGCCGACGCCGCCTGCGGTCGGGAGCGTGCCGGGCCAGGAGCGCGGCGCGCGGCGTACCAGGCCGTTGCCCTACGCACCGACCGTGGACGGCGCGGTGGTTGCCGGCGGCAAGTTCAGCCTGACGTTCCGGTCCGGTACGGCGGCCGGCGGGCAGTTCCTGGTCACCTCCGGGAACCGCTCCGACGGCCCCTGGACCTACACGACCGAGGCCGGCAAGTCGATCGCCGACACCTGGAACACCGCGCACTCCGGCGGCCTGTACGAACTGACCGTGCACGGCCCGAACGGATTCCTCCGGACCTTCCACGGCAAGCCCGTCGCCGGTCTCGAGGTGGCCGCCAAGCACAACGCCCGCAGCGGTGACCTCGACCTGACGATCACCAACAACGGCGACGCCATCGCCACGGTCACCATCACGAACACCTACGGCGGCAAGCCCAAGACCCTCAAGCTCCGGGCCGGCAGCCACGCGAAGTACACGGTCGACCTCGCCCACAGCCGCCGCTGGTACGACGTGGTCGTCACCGCCGACGCCCTCCTCAGAAGGCTCGCCGGCCACGTCGAGACCGGCGACCCCGGCCTCAGCGACCCCGCCATCATCACGGACTGACCGGGGGGGCCGGACCTCCGGCCCATCAATTGACGCCCCGCACCGCCGCGCAGGCGCTCGGCCAGCCGGCCATGGGGCCGGCTGTCGTGCGATTGATGGCCTGGGCGTCCGCCTAGAGCAGCGGCCGTGGTTCCGGCGCCTCGGCCGCGGTCGTGTCGGCGTCGGGTGACTCGTCGACCTTGATGCGGGTGGTCCAGCGGTTGGCGGGGTCGGGTTGGGGGATGGAGTCGAGCAACAGCCGGGTGTAGGGGTGACTGGGTTCGTGCATCACCGACGAGACCGGGCCGCGTTCGACGATCACGCCCTTGGTGATCACCATCACCTGGCCGCCCAGGTAGTACACGGTCGACAGGTCGTGGGTGATGAACAGGGTCGTCATCCGGTGCTCCCGCTGGAAGTCCAGCAGGATGTCGAGGAACATCTTGCGGATCTGGGCGTCCAGCATCGAGACCGGTTCGTCGGCGATCACGAACGCCGGGCGCAGCATGTGGATCCGGGCGAGCATGATCCGCTGCCGCTGCCCGCCGGACAACTGGTGCGGATACCTGCCGAGCACGCGACCCGGATCCAGGCTGACCGCCTTGAGCGATTCCTCGATCAACGCCTCCCCCGCCTCCCGGGTGGACGCGAGGGAGAACTTCTTCACCGCCTTCCAGAGCACCCGGTCGACCCGGTAGAACGGGTTGAAGATCGAGTACGGGTCCTGGAAGACGGGCTGCACGTTCTTGCGGTACTCGTCGTACTCGGCGCGGGACAGGTTGAAGATGTCCTTGCCGCCATACGTCACCGTGCCGGCCGTCGGCTTCTGCAGGCCCAGGACGTTGCGGGCGATAGTGCTCTTCCCGCTGCCGCTCTGACCGACGAGGCTGACCACCTGCGGCGGATCGGCCGCCAGCGTGAAGCTGGCGTCCTGGACCGCGGTCAGGTAGCCGTCCGGGGTACCGCGAGCGTGGAACCGTTGCTGGACGCCCCGGAGTTCGATCACCTTGTCGGTCATGACGCTCTCCTTCCGACCCGCGGGATCGACTCGATCAACTGCCGGGTGTACTCGTGCCGCGGGTCCTTGAAGACCTGGTGCACGTCGCCCACCTCGACCAGCCGGCCCTCGTACATCACCGCGACCCGGTCGGCCAGTTGCGCGTGCACCCCCATGTCGTGCGAGATGACCATCAACGTGACGCCGAAGTCGTCCCGTAGGTCCGCGAGGCTCTGCAGGATCACCCGCTGGATCGTCACGTCCAGCGCGGTGGTCGGCTCGTCTGCGATCACCAGGTCGGGTTCGAGCGCGACGCAGATCGCCATCAGCACGCGCTGCTTCATCCCGCCCGACAACTCGTGCGGGTGCATCCGGGTCACCCGAGGCTCCAGCCCGACCTGCGCGAGCAACCGGTGGATCAGCTCGGAGAGCGCTTCCTTGCGTTGCGGCGCATGCTCCAGGATGACGTCCCTGAACTGGTCCTCGACCCGCATCACCGGGTTGAGCGAGCTCTGCGATCCCTGCGGCAGATAGGAGAGAGCGCTCCACCGCAGTACCCGGAGCTCCTCGCCCTCCACCTTCAGCAGGTCGACCGGCGATCTGCCCTTCGGGTGGAAGATCGCAGAGCCGGCGGTCACCTTGCCCGGTGGCTTGAGCAACCTGAGCAGCGCGACGGCGAGCGTGCTCTTGCCGCTCCCCGACTCCCCCGCGACTCCGAGGATCTCGCCCCGGCGTACGGACAGGTCGAGACCTTGCACCGCGCGCACGTCGCCCCGGTTGGTCGAATACGTCACCTCGAGGCCGGACACCTCCAGAACGGCCTGCTCACTCACCGGCCACTCCTCTCAGCCGTGGGTTGTAGACCTCTTCCAACCCGATGTTGATCATGTTGAGCGCGGCGAACAGCAGCGTCAGCAACGCGATCGGGACGACGAACATCGGCCAGGCACCGAGCGTCAGGGCGCCGGTGTTGATCGCGTTGAAGATGATCTGCCCGAGGTCGATCACGCCGCCGGGGCCGAGACCGATCACCTCCAGCCCGACCAGCCCGAAGATCGCGCCGAGCGCCGACGAGGCGAACCCGACGCCGATGAACGGCAGCAGGTTCGGCAGCAACTCGGTACCGATGATCTCCAGGTCCCGGGCCTTGCTCACCCGGGCCAGGTCGACGTACGGCCGCGAGCGCAGGCTGAGCACCTGCGAGCGGATCGTCTTGGCCGCGAACGGCCAGGAGAAGATCGAGATCATCACGCCGACCTGGAACAGACTGACATTCTTCGCGTACGCCGACAGCGCGATCAGCAACGGGAACGTCGGGATCACCAGCAGGATCCCGGTGAACGTCGACAGCAGCCCGTCGATCCAGCCGCCCTTGTACCCGGCCACGAACGCCACGATCACACCGACGACGGTTGAGATGAGACCCGCGATCGCCCCGATCTGCAGCGACACCGCGAGTGCGCTGATCACCATCGCGAACACGTCCCGGCCGAACTGGTCGGTGCCGAGCAGATGGCCCGGCCCCGGCACCAGCCAGCGTTCGTACGCCGCCAGCTCGAGCGGATCGGTGCTGCCACCGATCGCCTTCACGATCAACGGACTGAGCAAGGCCAGCAGCACCATCAGCCCGAGGATCACCAGTCCGGTCGCCAGCCGCCGGCTGTGCCGGACCGTTCGCAGAACCGCTTCCAGAAATCTCATCGCGATCACTTCCAGTACTTGACGCGAGGGTCAAGCAACGGGAGCAGGAGGTCGAGGATCAGGACCGCGGTCAGCACCGAGAAGATCGCGATATTCGTCACCCCGAGGATCGTGTTGAAGTCGAGCTGCTGGATCGCCGTGACGAGCGTCGTCCCGAGACCCGGATAGTTGAACAGCTGCTCGACCAGCACGTTGCCGTTGAAGATGAAGCCGAGCGAGATGCCGAACGCGGTGATCTGCGGCAGGTAGCAGTTCCGCAGCGCGTAGCGGGTCAGGATCCGCCATCCCTTCAGGCCCTTGGCCTCGGCGTACACCAGGTAGTCCTCGCCGAGCACCGGCACCATCAGCATCCGGGTGGACAGGATCCAGCTGAACGTCCCGATGATCACGATCGACAACCCCGGCAACAGGCCGTACTTCAGCACGCTGCCGATGAAGTCCGGGCTGAGTCCCGGCTCGATCCGGGAGTCGTACGCCGATCGGGCCGGGAGCATCCCGAGTGAGTACGCGAAGACATAGACCAGGATCAGCGCGATGAAGAAGTACGGCACGTGCGAGAGCGCGATGGACAGGTTGGTCGCGACCGACGATCCGAGCTTGCCGCGCCGCCAGCCCGCGACCGCGCCGATGATGATGCCGAACACCCAGGCCAGGACGGCGGAGATCCCGAGCAGGCCGATGGTCCAGGGCAATGCCCGCAGGATCACATCCTGGGCCGGCGTCGGGTAGTTGATCAGCGACGGCCCCAGGTCGCCGTGCAGGACCAGCTTCTCCATGTACTTGAGGTACTGGGAGAAGAAGTTGCCGTCGAGGCCGAACTCGTGCTGGTACCGGGCGATGATCTCCGCACTGGCCTGCTGGTTGTAGATGTAGTTCTGCTGCAGGGTCTGGATCAGGGTCTGGATCGGATCACCCGGCATCAGCCGGAAGAAGAAGAACGCGATGGTGAGCGCGCCCCACAGCTCGACCAGGTAGAGCCCGAACCGGCGGATCGCGTACGCCGCGAGCGGATGCCGCGACAGCCAGGCCCGCACCCCCGTCGTGGGTGCGGAGTCCTGCGGCCTGTCGACAGCAACGACCGGCGGCGCTTCCGTCGTCACGCCGGTCCTTTCTGCCCGGTGGCCTTGATCCTGCCGAGCACGAAGATGAAATGCGGCCACCAGTTCAGCGGCACTTCGTAGAGATCGTCGTCGGTCGGCCAGCCGGTCCAGAACGCCGTGTTGAAGTACGACGGGTAGCCGGTCTGGATCACCGGCAGCAACGGCAGCTGCTGGTAGTAGATCTCCAGTGCCTTGTCGAGCAGCGGCTTGGCCTCCGGCGACTCCGGGTCGAGCTGAGCCAGCTTCGACGACACCGCGTCGAACTCGGCGTTCCGGAACCGCATCTTGTTCTTCTGGGCGGCGTTCTTGCCGATCGGCTGCGCCTTGCTGCTCTCCCAGTCGGAGTACAGTTGCTCGGGGTCGATCGCGAAGCCGGCCCAGTTCGAGTCGATGTCGTACTCACCGCGCTGGAACTTCTCGTCGTGCACGCTGCCGGCCAGGCTGCGCAGGGTGGCCGGTACGCCGACCTTTGCGAGGTCCGACTTCAGCACGTTCGCCATCGCGTACTCGGGTCCGTCGACCGGCGAGACCGTGATGATCTCGAGGTTGACCTCCTTGCCCTTGTACGCGCGCTTGCCGGCGGCGTTCTTCGGCGCGATCTCGTCGAGCAGCTCGGTCGCCTTGTCCAGGTTGAACTCGAACTTGTACTTGTTCGCCAGCTCGTCGTTCTTCCACTTGTCGTTGGTCGGGTAGTCCGCCCACGGGTACTGGGCCGGCGGCACCTGGATCGGCCAGATCGACTTGCCGATCTTCTCCCGGTCCAGGCAGTAGTTGATCGCCGAGCGCATCTTCGGCTCCGAGACCACGCCCCGGGCCGGGTCGCAGTTCAGCCACATCACCCGCGGGTTTGGGTCGTGGAACTGGGTCGTGACCAGATTCGGGTACCCGGTGTTGCGCAACTGCTTGGCGTGCTGCTCGTCGACCGAGCCGACGTCGAACTCGGCCCGCTCGAACGCCAGCGACGCCTGGTCGAGCTGCTTCGACGTGCTCTGGAAGACCACGTACTGCGGCTTGACGTCGAGCTTGTCCTTGTTCCAGTAGTTCGGGTCCTTCTCCCAGATGAACATCTTCTGGTTCCGGATCGCCTGCTTCAGCTTGTACGGTCCGGACCGGACCGGCGGGTTGTCCTTGTACTTGGTCGGGTCCTGCGACTTCCACACGTGCTCGGGCATGAGGTTGATCGGCGCGCCGGCGATCGCGGCGATGAAGTTGTAGTGCAGCCGCGGCGTCGGCTTGAGCAGCTTGACCACCGCGGTGTTGTCGTCCGTCACCTCGACGTCCTTCACGAACTCCTTCAAGTCACCGCCGCCGCCGAACAGGTCGGGACGATCCTTCAGCAGCATGATGGTGAACCTGAAGTCGTTCGCGCCCAGCGGCCGGCCGTCGTTCCAGTGCGCCTTCGGGTCGAACTTCATGGTCAGCTCGGTGTGGCTGTCGTTGTACTTGTACTCCGTCGCCAGCCACGGCGTCAGCTTGCCCGTGGCGAAGCTGAGGAAGAACATCGGCTCGGTGCTCAGCTCCACCCCGGCGCCGCCTGGCGTGCCGTTCGGGATCATCCCGTTGAAACTGTCGAAGACCGTGTACTCGACCTGGCCGACGATG
The DNA here is from genome assembly GCF_004345365.1 of Kribbella sp. VKM Ac-2568. Classification (GTDB taxonomy): domain Bacteria; phylum Actinomycetota; class Actinomycetes; order Propionibacteriales; family Kribbellaceae; genus Kribbella; species Kribbella orskensis. The sequence continues at coordinate 380,558 of NZ_SLVF01000008.1, read as the reverse complement.
ACCGACTGGTCCCGTGGGACCGGGATGTTGGCCTTGCCGATCTGGATCGACTTGGTCGCGGCGGGTTTGTCGGCGGGCTTGTCGGAGTACGACCCTCCGTTACCGGAACAGGCGGCCAGGAAGGCGGCCAGGCCGGCTGTTCCGCCACCGACCACCAGGCGCCTGCTCAACGGGCGGCTCAGCTGGTGGCGGACGACGTCTGCTACGTCTTCGAACTGTGGGCGCGGCGCATCGGTCACGATGTGGATCCCTTCGGTTCCGAGTCCCCCGCGGGACTCTCCTCACTCGGCGCTCTCGCGCCCTCACCCGGCGCTTCCTCGCGCGCCGACCTGTGTGATGGAAGCCACCTCCATTTCCCTTGCTCCTGGGCGCTGACTACAGCCCGGAATGTTCCTCGGACTATAAGTAGCGATGACAACGTTGGCAAGACTTTGGCTCCAACGTTGCAATGCGGGTGCCTAACCCGCTGGTCAGTCGATATATCAACCCCTGACAACGCTGCCTTGCTCTCTGTGACCAAGGATTCGCCGCTCCCGTCACACGGCCGATCACACGCCCGGCTGGTTTGATCGAGCCAACGCCGCAAGGGGCGGTGGCGTTGCTGGGGAACGCACCAACATCGGTAGGGGGAAACGCATGACGAGCACGGCTGTCGATTTCAAGGCCATCAAGGACAAGCAACGCGCCGGATGGGAGACCGGGGACTATCCCCGGGTCGGCAACACGCTGCAGATCATCGCCGAGCTGCTGGTCGAGGCCGCCGACGTCCGCGCGGACCAGAAGGTCCTGGACGTCGCCTGCGGTCAGGGCAACGCCGCGATGGCCGCCGCGCGTCGCTTCGCCGACGCGACGGGTGTCGACTATGCGGCCAACCTGCTCGCTCAGGGCCGTGAGCGGGCGGCTGCCGAGCAGCTGCCGGTCACGTTCCTCGAGGGCGACGCCGAGCAGCTGCCGGTGCCCGACAAGGAGTTCGACCTGGTGCTCAGCACGGTCGGAGTGATGTTCGCGCCGAACCACCAGCAGGCCGCGGACGAGCTGGTCCGGGTCACCGCGCCGGGCGGCAAGATCGCGCTGGCCAGCTGGACGCCGGCCGGGATGGTCGGCCAGCTGTTCAAGACGGTGTCCAAGTGGGCGCCGCCGCCGGCGGGCGTCCAGCCCGCCACGCTGTGGGGAACCGAGGAGCACCTGGCCGCGCTGTTCGGCGACCGGGTCGAGTGGGTCGGCCTGACCAAGCGCGAGTACGTCTTCAGGTACCGCTCTCTCGACCACTTCTCCGAATGGTTCCGGCAGTTCTACGGCCCGATCACCAAGCTCGCGGGCACCTTGTCCGGCGACGACCTCGCGAAGTTCGCGGCCGATCTCGCCGAGGTGCCGCGCGCGTTCAACAAGGCCGATGACGGCACGGTCGCCGCCCGCGCGGAGTACCTCGAAGCTGTCGGCATCAGGCACTGACAGGTCACACTGAGATCTCCAGGGGGAGGGTGACAATGGGGACGATCCGGCTGCTGGGACCGCCGACGATCGAGCATGCCGGCAGTCCGGTTCGTCCGCCCCGCGGCCGCAAGGCCTGGGCCCTGCTCGCCTACCTACTGCTGACGGATCGCCCGCCGAGCCGCAAGAAGCTGGCCGAGTTGCTGTTCGCGGACGCGGACGATCCGTTGGGGGCGTTGCGCTGGACGCTGGCCGAGCTTCGGCGCGCGATGGACGCGCATGACGTCCTGACCGGGGATCCTGTCGTCACGACACTCGACGGGCGGACGAGCGTGGACGTCTTGCTGGTCACCGCGGAGTCTGCCGATCCGGAGCCGCTGCTGAAATTCGGCGGGGAACTTCTCGAAGGGGTAGAAGTTGCCTCGTGCCCCGAATTCGCCTCGTGGTTGCTGGTGGAGCGGCAGCGGCTCTCTGCCGCGATCGAGGCACGGCTGCGGGAGACGGCGGTCTCTCTGGTGGCCTCCGGGCACGCGAAGGACGCGATTCCCTATGCGTCGAAGGCGGTGGCGATCAATCCGCTCGAGCAGGGCAACCACGAACTGCTCGTCCGGAGCCTCGCGATCTCAGGCAATCGGCAGGGCGCGCTGCGGCAGATCGCGGTCTGCGAGGACCTGTTCCGACGAGAGCTCGGGGTCTCTGCTTCTGCCACTCTCAAAGAGGCTTCGGCAGTCGGACCGGGCTCGCTATCGGGTCCGCCGCTGAGTGGCCGAGCCGCTGCGGCAAGCCAGTTGGAGGCAGGCCGGGCGGCGATCGTGGCGGGTGCGGTCGACGCCGGAGTCCAGTGTCTGCGGAGAGCGGTCGCCGAGGCTGATCACTGCCGCGACACCGTGCTCCGAGGTCGCGCTCTCGCCGCTCTCGGCGGTGCTCTCGTGCACGCGATCCGCGGTCATGACGAAGAGGGCGCAATCGTCCTGCACGAAGCGATCCTGGTCGCCGACCAGGCAGGTGACCGGGTCACCTCGGTGACCGCTCATCGCGAACTGGGCTTCGTGGAGGTCCAGGCCGGACGACGCGGTACTGCGGCCACGTGGCTGGCGAAGGCCCAGGCGCTGGCCGAGACGGATGAGGAGCAGGCGGCGATCCTCGGAGTACAAGGGATGAACTCTTCGGACGTCGGGGATTATCCGGCCGCACTCGAGGAGCTCGCCGAGTCAGCCGAGCTCGCCGGTGGATGCGGGGATCGCCGCCAGCAAGCGTGGTCCCTGTCGTTGCTTGGGCGGGCATACCTGCTCCGGGCCGAGCACAGCCAGGCGAACCTGATCGTCCGGGAGTCGCTCGATCTCGTCCGGCAAGAACGCTGGATCGCCTTCCTGCCATGGCCGCAAGCACTCAAGGCCGAGCTCGACCTCGTGGGGGGTGATGTCGACGCCGCGGTCGACGGATTCGAGCAGGCGTGGGTGCTGGGCTGCCAGCTCAATGACCCTTGCTGGGAAGGTATGGCGGGCCGCGGGCTCGGCATGCTCAGCGCCGGCCGCGGCGATCACGCGGGCGCCACCGAGTGGCTCGACCAGGCAGCCAGCCGGTCCAGCCGCGAACCCGACCGCTACCAGTGGATCCACGCGCACGTGCTCGATGCGGCGATCACGACCGCGCTGGATCGCGACGACGACGTACGGGCCAAGCCGCTGGTGACTCAGCTGGCTGCCCTGGCTGCACGTTGCGACATGCGGGAGCTCGTGGTCCGGGCCAAGTTGCACCAGGCCCGACTCGGCGACGAGCAGGCCGCCGGGTCCGCCCGGCTCCTTGCCGCCGGCATCGACAATCCCGCCCTCACCGCACTACTTCATTGATCTTGGGAGACACCATGACCACCAGTACCGCTGCGGCGGCGTGGACGCTGGTCGACGAGGGCTGGGGCCGTCGGGCAGTCGACTTCGCGACTTTGAGCGAGCCCGCGAACTGCCGCGAGTACGTCGCTCTGCACCACCGGCTCGGCGTCACCGACGGTGACAGACTGCTCGATATCGCTTGTGGGGCAGGGCTTTCGATCGAACTCGCTCGGGCTCGGGGTGCTCGCTGCGCGGGCATCGACGCGGCTCCACGACTTGTTGCCATTGCCAAGGACCGGAACCCTGTCTCCGACGTGCGGGTGGGCGACATGCACGCGCTGCCCTGGGACGACGGCAGCTTCGACGTCGTCACCAGCTTCCGCGGAGTCTGGGGTACGACGCCCGCCGCGCTGGCCGAAATCCACCGCGTGCTGGCACCGGGTGGCCGCGTCGGACTGAGTGTCTGGGGACATCTCAAGAAGGCCCCTGGGGTGTGGGCACTGCAGCCGTTCCGGCTCGCGTCGACGGCGAAGGTGCAGAACCAGGCGAACATGGTGTCCCTCGGGCGGCCTGGTGTCGGGGAGGAGTTGCTCCCGCGGTTCGGATTCGTGGAGGTGGAGCGGGTCAGCCTGCCGTTCGCCTGGGAGTTCGCCGATCCCGTGCACTATGCACGCGCGCTGGCGTCCACCGGGCCGGCGTACGAGGCGATCCAGAACGTGGGAGAGGCCGAGTTCCTGCAGAGAGCGGTTGCTCAGGCCCAGGAGCGGGTGCGCGACGGGCTGCCGCTGCGGGCCGAGCTCGCGGTGACGGCGTATCTGGCACGGAAGGCGGCTGGGTGATGAGTCTGATCGACTGGCCGGAGCCGACCGCCAGGTCCGAGGCGATCTTCGCGCATGACCGCGAGGAGGTGGGTTTCGTGATGAACGCGTCGAGGTTGTGGGCCTATCAGCCGGCAGTGTATGAGGGGATTTTCGAGCTTCTGGGCCAGTTGGTCCACGAGCATGGTTTGAGCTATCGCCAGCGCGGGATTCTTGTCGCCGCGTGCGCTTCGGCGCTGGGCGACTCGTACTGCTCCGTTGCCTGGGGCACCAAGCTCGCGCGGGTGGCCGATGAGGACCTGGCGGCCGGTGTCCTCCGCGGGGACGACTCCGGTCTGTCCCCCGCCGAACACGCGCTCGCCGAGTGGGCCAGGAAGGTAGCTCGTGATCCCAACACCACCTCGGCGCCGGACGTTCGTGCGCTCGGTGAAACCGGATGGACGGATCGGCAGATCTTCGCGATCACCGCCTTCGTGGCGCTGCGGATCGCGTTGTCCACTGTGAACGACGCCCTCGGCGCGCGACCGGACGCGGAGTACAGGACTGTCGCTCCGCCCGCGGTCCTCAAGGCGATCACCTACGGCCGGCCGCTCGCCGACTGACCCTTCCGCCTGGCTCGGGGGCCGGTCAGGCGGTTCAGTGAGGCGGTTCAGGCGGTTCAGGCAGGCGGGTTCAGTCAGGCGGCGTGGCCGGGTGGTCGAAGGTGGCGTCGATGCGGAGTTCGGAGGCGCGGCCAGGATCGTTGAGGATGGCAAGGATCGCGTGGCGCTGGTCCCAGCGGCCGGCAGACCAGGCCAGCGCCTTCGCCAGTCCGTTGAAGGTCGCGGCGTGCGGTTCGCCTTCCTCATCGACCCACCAGGAGACCTCGGCGCCGTCGACGGTCAGCTCCTCATGCTCCCACCAGACGTCCGGGACCTCAGGCACCAGTTCACGCACGATGTCCGGTATGTCGGCCGCGGTCCCCTCGCCATCGATCTTGCCTGCGGCAACTTCCTGCGCCATCGGCACGTCGAGCAGGTCGCTCAGCCCGTCGGCGACCACCCCGGAAGCGACCACGAATCCGCCCAGATCCTCACGCTGCAACCACATCGGCGCATCCGCGACCACCGCACCACTTGCTGCCACCACGCGGGTCGCACCCCCGGCGCCGAGCACGCGGACTCGCTCCGGAGTCTGCGCGGGGTAGGCCGTCAGCGAGCCGAGTTGACCCCAGAGACGCAAGAGCGCGCTCTCCTCGACCACCCGCTCCGGATCCGCGAGCCGGTCGAGCAGCAGCCCGACCCCTGCGGACTCGAGGTCGCCGACCACCTTGACGAGACCCACCGCCGTGCGCACGGCGGGGTCCAGCCGTGCGCTCCACTCCGGCGCCCGGTCGAGGAAGTTCGCGAGCACAGGGTCGGCCTCGGGATCCGCCCGGCCGGCCAGCGGTTCACCGTCCGGCAGCAGAACGCGCTCTCTGATCCACCAGGCCGTGTATGACGGAGCGCCGTGCGGTCGGTCGTCCGGGCCGACCACGCGCACCGGTTCGACCAGAGCGCGACGCAGTTCCGGGGACGAGCCGAGGATCTCGAGCACTCGCGGCCAGGCGTCGTCCACGATCCAGTCGAGGTCGCGAACCGCCGCCACCTCCCCCACGGTCGCGCCGAACCGTGACCCGTCCGGCGCCACGTCGTACGCCCAGTCCTGGATCCCGTCCAGATCCGCCATTGCCTCCGGCAACTCGTCGAGCGCGACGTCGGACGCCGACACCGTTCCCAGCGAGCGCAGTACTCCGACAGCCTCGACCGCGGGGATCCCGAACCGCTCGACGATCGCGCGATCGATCGGCGCAACCTCCTCGTCGTCGAGCACGGCCTCAGCGTCCGACCCGGGAATCACCAGCGCGTTCGCCGGGACCAGCTCGCCGTCGGCGTCCCGCAGTACGAGGTCGTTGAGCCACCACAAGCCGTCTACCTGGGAAGGATCGGCGGCGACCACGGCCAGGACGGCCTCGGCGATCGCGTCGGGGTCGTCGGCCTCGCCGGAATGCTCGACCGCGGTGCGTACCGCGCTGTCCTCGAGCAACGCCCGCGGAGACACGGAGAGCGCTCCAAGCCTCTCCAGCGACGGGTGCACCGCATCGGGATGCACGACGCGTACGCCGTACTGGCCGAACGTCGCCAGTACTCCGGCGGGCAGTTCGTGGCCCGGCAGGAGCAGGCCACGGACTCCGCGGACGAGCCGGCCGTCGGCCAACGGGACGGGCAGGGTGCCGAGAGACTCACGAAGCAGGGGGTCCGTGACCATGGCGGAGATCGCGGCATAGACCTCGCGCCACCACTCCGGCGATTCCGCTTCTGCCGCCGCGCCGAGCTGATCTACCAGGTCTGCGAGGTCGAGACGGCGAACAGCCAATGCGTCCAGGGCGGTCCGATCTTGGCGGGCCGACCTGATCAGGCCGCCGACGATCGGGGCGAGAACGGTGTTGAACGCATCGTCGGAGCCCTCGACCACCACCGCATCGCGAGGCCTGAGCAGCGTGCCGTCTTCGACCGCGGGCAGCAGCGGAGTACCGGGGAGCTCGGTCAGGATCAGCTCGCGGAGAGCCCGGTCGAGTGCACCCGCGGCGAGGCCGGTGGGGACCAGCGGGAGGACGTCGGCGCCATCTTCCGCGCGGGTGCGCAGGAGCTCGGCATAGGCGGACGCCGCCTCCTGCACGAGCCGGTCGGTCAACGGTCCCTGGGCGACGTGCCGGCGCGAGGGGTCGAGCGGGAAAGTTGCCAACAGCAACGCCGGCAGGGACAACGGTTCATCGGTCGGCGTCGGCGCGTGGACAGTCCGCGGCGGTTGAGTGTCGGCGTCCCGCGGCAGCGCCCAGAGCACCGACCAGAAGGGCCGGGAGCGTTCCTCGGTCGGGCGGTCCGCGAGCAAGCGCTCTCTGTCGTTCTCGTCGAGGATGCCGGCGGCCCGCTGCACGTACCACCGCGACTCCGCGTCCGTGAGAACGCGCACCGAGCCGTCCACCTCGATCTCGATCCTGTCGAGATCGGGCAGTGCCAGCAACAGCGCGTCATCCGCCTCGTCGAGCAACCGCCGGACCAGCTCCGCGGCCGCCTCATCGCGCAGCGGCAGGATCACCGCGGTGTCGTAGCCCTCCGGCGGTTCACCTTCCGCCGTGAACGGGAGGCGCAGTACGGGTACTTGGCCGTCTCGACGGCGGAGTTCCGTCTCGAGGCCAGGTGACTGCCGACCGGCTTCGGCGACAGCGGCTGCGGTGTCGGCCCGTGAGAACCGGACACCACCGGAGCGGGACAGGATCACCGGCTCGTCGGTCACCGCCAGCACGGCCGAGAACCCGACCCCGAACCGCCCGACAGCGCTCTCCGCATCGTCCCGCTTGGCCGACGCCCGCAACGTGGCCAGCGACTCGACCCCCTCGGCCGACAACGGCGTACCGGTGTTCGCGACGACGAGCGTCCCGTCCCGGAACGAGAACCTCACCCGCCCGGGCACCCCGGCCCTCGCGGCCGCATCCGCCGCGTTCTGGGCGAGCTCGACCACCACCCGGTCCAGATACCCACCGAGCGCCAGATCCTCCTCGGCGTTGGCATCCTCCCGGAACCGAACAGGCGCCGCCACCCACCCGGCCAGCACCCGCTCCCGAATCCCACCACTCCCGAACACGTCAGTCACCCCGCGAGTATGCCGCCCCAGCCCGGTGAGCTGACGAGGGGCCACCGGGGCCGGTCCGCCGGTCCGCGATGCGCCTCAGCGACGAGGCCGGTCAGCCGCGGGCACGGTCACTTGGGGGCGCTCGCCGGCCAGCCGCTCAGGGAGCTGGGTGCGTTGGGGTGGGCACCCTCGTGCACGCCGATCGCCAGCCGCTCGACCATCTCACCGCCCAGCCAGCCGGCGATGCCGCTGAGCAGCACCCCGACCAAGCCGAGCACGACGGCCAGCCACCCCGGTTCCCAGTCGTCGTGGCCGTTGCGAACGAACCAGCTGACGGTGAAGAGCAAGAGCATCACGACGTTCGTCAGGCCGTGCAGCGCCCCGACCCGGCGGGCTCGCGTCCCTTTCGGCACTGCCAGCCAGTCGACCAGTCCGAACACGCCGGCCACCACGCCGCCGATCAGCCCCGCGGCCATCGTGTACGCCGCCGCGACGGCGAAGCCGGGCCGGTCTGTGATCAGCCCCAAGATGTCGAACACCACCGCCGTGGTCAACAGCCCCAGCGGATAGACGATCAGGACCGGGTGGATGCTGTGCCCGGCCGCCCTCGCTCTGCTCTCCATGGCTCCTCCTGCGGTGAGTTGTCGCGCAGCCTCCCGGTACCCACCCTGAAGCGTGCTCGGCGCCGAGAGCCAGTCCGACCGCGAACGCCACGTATGGAGGTGCCGTTCCTGTCAGGGTCGTTCGGCTGTGAGGGGCGTTCGCTCATCGTGGCGGGGCGGGATAGGTTCTGTTCGGTGATCTCTCCTGGCAGCCTCTATGTCGCGATGGGCAGTTCGTTCGCGGCGGGTCCCGGCATCAAGCCGCTGGTCGACAAGGCCGCCGGGCGTTCGGAGCGGAACTACGCGCATCTGGTGGCCGAGGCGCTCGACCTGAGGTTGGTGGACGTCACGTACTCCGGCGCGACGACGGCGAACCTGCTGTCCGAGCCGCAGGACAGGGCCGCTCCGCAGATCGAGGCGGTCGGGCCCGAGACCCGGCTGGTCACGATCACTGCCGGGGGCAACGACCTCGAGTACATCGGCACGTTCCTGCGCGGCAGCATGATGAACACCCTCGCCAAGCCGGCCACCCTGCTCGGCCGCCGCGTCGCCAACCGGATCCGGGCGCGAGTCAGCTACCTGAAGGCGCAGTCGGAGTACGACGCGGCTGCCGCCTCGCTGGCGGAGGTCGTGACGAGGATCCAGGAACGCGCTCCCCAGAGCCGGATCCTGCTGGTCGACTATCTGACGCTGGTCGGGCCCGCCACCCGGCCGCGGCTCGACGTACCGCTGAACGAGGAGCAACTCCCGAGCATCGGCTTCATCGCGGACGGGCTTGCTGGTGCCTTCGCGACTGCTGCCGAGAAGACCGGCGCAGACCTGATCGCCGCTTCGGCTGCGAGCAGGGATCACGCGATCGGTTCGGCCGAGCCTTGGACCACCGGATTCGCCCTGCGCCCAGGCGCGGCGCCGTACCATCCGAACGCGGCCGGAATGGCTGCCGTCGCCGACCTGATCCTCCAGAAGCTCCGCTCCGAGTAGGCGCCATGGGGTGCTCCGAGGGTCCTCGGTCTGGAGACGCCAGAGCGCTCTCCGAGGGCTTCGGGGTGGGGTCGGCGGCTGCTCCCGACGGCGCCGCCCGCCTCACCGGCGTACGGGTGGCAGGGCGAGGTGGGGGCGCCGGGATGGCGAGTGGTTAGGCGGGGGCGACGCCTTCGGGGTGGATTTCCACGGCCTGGTTGACCGGGAGGCCGCCGGGGCCGGGGGTGCGGGAGATGTGCTCGGCGAGCTCCAGCACGCGCGCCTCGGAGGCGACGTCGACGACCCAGTAGCCGGCCAGCACCTCCTTGGTCTCACTGAAGGGACCGTCGGTGATGATCGGCTCGCCATCCTCCTGGGCCTGCAGGGTCTTCATCTGGTCAGGCCCAGCGAGGCCGCGCGTCTCGACCAGCTCGCCGGAGTCCCTCAGGTCCTGGTCCAGCTCGTGCATGTACTTGACCATCACCTCGAGGTCCTGCTGCGACCAGGTCTTCGGCATGTCGTCCCAGCCCTGCTTGTTCGCGTGCATGAGCAGCATGTACTTCATCGATCCCGCTCCTTCTGATCCGTCGTTTACGACTCCATACCGGGGTCGCCTATCAGCAACGTCGGAGCCGACTTCCCGATCTCGACACGGCCCACCCAACCACCAGATCCGAGCTACAGCCACTGCTGACGAGACGCCTGTACTCCGAGCTGGAAGCGGGTCTGGGCGCCCAGGGTCTCCTGCAGACGGCTGATCCGGCGGGCGATGGTCCGCTCGCTGACTCCGAACTCGCGGGCGATCGACTCATCGGTCAGCCCCGCGCTCAGGTAGGTCAGCAACCGCTTCGTCTCGAGCGAGGGCGCGCCCGTCACGTCACTCGGCTCGGTCCCGCTGGTGATCGGGACCGCCATCCGCCAGAACGCGTCGAACACCCCGACCAGACCGGTCAGGAACGGCGAATGGTGCACCACCATCGCGGCGGTGCTGGTGATCCCGCCGACTGTCGTGCGCGCGGAGACCAGGGCCCAGCGGTCGTCGACGAGGGTCAGGTTGAGCGGCACCTGCGGGAAGACCCGCGCCTGCTCCCCCGCGTCGACGCACAGCTGCACCTTCCGCAGCGCCTCCGAATCCTGGAGCACCTGGGTCCCGTAGATCACCTCGTACGTCACGCCGCGGGCGAGGGCGTCGAACAGGCCGTCCACGATCCGGTGCTGCGGCGACGCCTGGTTGCCCACGGTCATCGCCCGCACCCGCTCACGGGCATCGACCTGGACGTTACCGAGCACCGACCACGCCGCCTCTGCCGACGGCAGCAACTCGACGTACGTCTGCTGCCCGATGCCGGCGGTCCACAGCTCGGAGAGCAAGGCAGCGCTCTCCCGGGCGAGATCGGCCTCTTTCGTATGCCGCTGGGCGAGCGCTTCCATCGCGAGATGCGGAGGCTGCGGCAACACCTTGCCGTCGGACCGCTCGATCAGGGCGACCGCGGCCAACTCGTCCAACGGCCCGTCCACCGACCCCGGCGCACCCTCAGCGACCTCGTCGATACTCAGCGCTCCGCGCGCCATCAGGTCGAGGTAGATCGCCTCGGCCTCGGCGGAAATCCCCAGCGCGCGGAGTTGGTGCATGGCACCTGTGTATCAGCTAACAGGCGTGTGAACGTACGGCGTAGTCGTGGTGACCGCGACGAATCCCAGGCGCTGGAGGATCGGCGAACTGTCGTCGGACGCGTCTACCTGCAGGTACTTGTAGCCGAGTTCCACGGCCCGGGCGGCGCGGACCGCGACGAGCGCCTTGTAGATGCCCTTGCCTCGCCACTCGGCGAGGGTGGACCCGCCCCACAGCCCGGTGAAGTCGGTGTTCTTCTTGTAGACGGCCCAGGCGGCCGAGACCACCTCGTCGTCCGCCTCCGCCACGAAGACGTCGGTCAGCGCGGTGGCCTGGCGGCGTACGAGGTCGTCGGCGAGCCAGGACCAGTTCTGGCTCCAGACGGTCGACTCCATCGCGGCGATGCGCTCGAAGTCGGCCCGCTCGGTGGTCCGGCGAATGGTGACGCCGTCCACGGAGTCGCGGCCGCTCAGGCGCTCCACGACGTGAGCGCTCTCCGCGATCACGACCGTTTCCCGCTCCTCCGGCACGAAGCCGGCCGCGACCAGCCGTTCGGTCAGGTCAGCCGGCTGGTCGTGCCCCCGCGTCTTCCACTCGACGGGCTCGCCCTTGGCCGCGAAGTAGTCCCGCTGGCGGGCGATCAGCGCGTCCAGCTCAGCGCCGTCGATCCCCTCGAGGGAGCGATAGCTGACGAACCCGCGCCCCGGGTACTCGACCCGGATCAGCGGTCCATCGGTACTCGTCGGCACGTCCGCGGCTTCACTCCCGCCGCGGAGCTGCTCGTCGTACGCCGCGAGCAGGACAGCTACTTGGTCATCACTCGTTCGTTCAGTCACCAGAGGACTGTGCCACGAGCCGGGGGCTACCCGCTCCCTGCCTCGCCGGTACTGCGCGTCGGCGGAGCTTCCGCCGGAGAGCGCGCAAAGGGTGACGCCTCGGCCGGTCGAACGGCAGGTCCCCAGCCACGGACCGACGGGTGTCGTCGGCGACGATCTTGCTGTTCACGATCACACTCAGCGCTTCCATGACTCCGCACTCCTACCTGTGGGCGCCTCCCTCTCGGGCGCTTCCACCGGTATGTCGGAGCCGGCCCGCCCGCCTATACATTTTCTGGTCTGCGAATTTCGGCGAGGCTGCTGCGGTTCTCAGCGAGGCGTCGATTCGGTCGCCAACATCAGGCCGCGGAGGAGAGCGATAAGGCTGTCCTGGTCGGAGGTCGTGAGGTGGCCGACCAGGTCGACTTCCACCTGGGTGATGTCGCCGAGCGCTTGCTGCCAGAGCTCGAGTCCCGACCGGGTGAGCGTGGCGACGACCTTGCGGCGGTCGTCGCGATCGTGGTGGCGCTCCACGTAGCCGTGGCGTTCGAGAGCGTCGATGCGGTTCGTCATCGCAGCAGGTGACAGACCGAGCTGGGTTGCCAGTTGCCCCGGCGTCGCCTGGTACGGCGCTCCGCCGCGCCGCAGCATGTGCAGCGTCTTGAACTCCCACCACTGCAGCCCATGCTCAGCCAGTACTGCGTCCCGCCTGCGATCGAGGTACTTCGCCAGCGCCTGCAGGCGGGTCGCGATCCCCTCCACCCGGAGATCCATTCCGGGGAGCTCCTGGGCCCAGAGCTCGACGTGCGCGTCGATCGAGTCCTTCACGCACTGGATTATTCCGCGACTGAAGGTTTGTTGTCAAAAGTTTCGATGTCGAAATACTCTGCAGCTCTCCAAGCCGCGAGTGATTCTCCGAGTCGAAAGTGAGGCCAGATCGATGGCAGAGATCGCGCTCTCTCCCTTGCTCGAATCCAGCGCCGCTCTGATGCGAGCAGGCAGGTGGGGCACGGCAACCACCCTGCTGCAGGCCGTCACCCCGGCCACGCCCGCCGAACGGCTGGCGATAGCCGCCGCCCTGGCCGAAGTCGCCGTCGACCAGGACTTCGCCCAACAGACCATCAACGCCGACCACGCCCTCGCGGTACTGGCTGATGCTCTTTCTGAAACAGCTGATCCGGTTACTGCCTGGGATGCCGACTTCCTCCACCTCCGCAAGGACTACGGCATCGCCCTCGTCGCCGGCGACCGCGAACCAGCCGAGACTCTGGCGAAGCGCGTCGAACGACTTCGCGACCTCGCACCCGACGACGCGCGCGCCGGGCACGCCGCCTTCTACGCGGGCGTGATCGCCGACAACCTCCGTATGCTCCCCGCCGACGCCTTCGCCGCCTACACCTCCGCGCTCGAACTCGGCGAGCGATCCGGCGACGACCTCCTCGTCTCCCTGGCGCTCCGCCACCTGGGCGACCACGCGCACACCGCCGGCGACCTCCCCCTCGCCCGCACCCAGTGGGAACGCTCCACCGAACTCCGCCAGAAGGTCGGCCACCTCCTAGGCACCCTCGCCCAGCAAACCCTCCTCGCAGTACTGGCCAAGGACGAGGGGAACCCCATCGCCTCCACAGCCCTCGCCACCGAGGTCAATCGCTGGTCCCGCCAGGCCGCTCTCGCCTGGCTGGAAGCTCAAACCGCCGGAATGATGAACGAAACTGTCGGCTGACGATGCCAGACTCACCGGGTGCTGAGTGAGGATCACATCCGGGTGTCCGCTGAGGTCGAGTTGTTCGTCGCCCAATCCCCCGGTCCACGCGACCGCACCCTGCTGGTGATCCACGGCGGCCCTTGCTGGGACCACACCTACCTCCGCGAACCGCTGATCCGCCTGGCGCCACGTCACCACCTCGTCTTCCCGGACCTCCGCGGCTGCGGCCGCTCCACCGGTGGCCTGAGCCCCGACCGCTACACCCCGGACCTCGTCATCGACGACCTCGTCGGCCTGCTCGACCACCTGGAACTCGAGCAGGCCGACGTCCTCGGCTTCTCGTACGGCGGGATGATCGCGCAACGCCTCGCCCTGAAGACCGGCCAGGTGCGGCGACTGATCGTTGCCTCCAGCAGCGTCCTGCCCGTCCCACCCGACGCCTTCTCAGGCTGGGAGGAACGCGACACCCGCAACGCGGAGGCTGCCGCTCTGCTCCCCGCCGATCTCCAAGGCGCAGACCGTAACCGTGCCGAGGCGGTCGCGGGTGCTCGCACCGGCGTATGGAGGGACGACGTGCTGGACGACTACCTCGAGCGGCTCGACCAGGTCCACTTCACCGACGACTGGGACGCTCCTTACCTGGCCGGCATCCTCCCCTCGCCGCGATACGCCGATGCCCCTGAGCGCTTCGCCACCCTCGGCCTGGCGATGCTCCTCCTCCCCGGCCGCCAGGACATGACCTTCCCAGCCCACCTCACCGACCAAGCCGCAGCACTCATCCCCACGGCAATCCCCGTGATCCTCGAAGAGGCCGGCCACATGGCCCACATCGATCAACCAGAACTTTGGTTGCAGGCAGTCGAGAGCTTCCTCGAGCCCTGACCAACTACGGCGCTCAACGCCCGCCCCACTGCGGCCTCCTGCTCTCAGGCGGATTCTCGAGGGACCAGATGGGGGGTCGGCGGGTGCCGGCCGCGGTACCCGGAACCTGAGCCACTGCATCAACGGCGGTCGCCAGTGCAACTCGAAGGGCTTCGACTTCTACAAGCCCGACCGCGGCCAGATCCTCGGCGACAACTACCGCCTCCCCGGCAGACCGACGATCTAACAAACCCCTGAGGTGCCGGGACCCGGGCAGAGCCCCGGCACCTCAGGTCGCCACATCCGATATCAGCTGACGGGCCAGAGAATCAGTCCCACAGGCCCATGCGGGTGGTTGCCTCCGGCATCGACTGGGGTGTTGCGTCCCGCATCAGTGCGGGTGGTTGCCTCCCGCATCAGTGCGGGAGGTTCCACCCGCATAGGCGGAGGTGGTTGTGTCCCCGGGCTGCGTGATGGTGCTAGTCGGGCTGGTGTGCGTCAAGAGCGCTTCGCGTCCCTTCGGGATCGGAACAAGTTCCGACTCTGGACCCACCCCACCCCGACCAGGGAAGGAACGCAGCTATCCCGGAGCCGCTCAGAGGTGTGGCGACAGGGGCCGGGGAGCTCCTTCGCTCAAACGCTCGGGGAGTTGGCTTGCCCAGACGTTCGGGGAGTTGCCTCGCCGGGAAGTTCGGGGTGTTCCTTTGCCCGGAGGGGAGGCGGGACTCCCCGAAACCGGCACCTTGTGCACCAGCTGAGCAGATCCCGGCGACCCGGACGCTCAACCGGTGCACAAGGTGGGCCCTCGGACACCAAGTCTGGACCTCGGACACGACATGACCTGTCCCTGGGCCCCACACGGTGTCCCCGGTCCCGACAACCGCACCGCCGTCCGGCGTCACACCCCCCAGAAGGTGTCCGCGGTCCCCACCACCGCACGCCGTTCGTGCCCAGCCCGGCGATCGGCCTCCCGATGACGGGCTGCTCGGCCACTGGCGCCTAACAAGCCGCCAGCCTGCGAACAACCCGCCAGCGGACCCGCAAATAGCCACAGGTGGCCAAACAACCGGCCAGCCAGCTAACAACCTGCCAGTGGACGAACAACCCGCCAGCAGTCGAACAACCCTGTCAGCACCAGCCCCCGAATCGCCGCAACCACCACCCACCGCAGCGGAAACCCCCCCGGGCCCGCCGGCGTACCGACGGACAGGAAGTAGTCGCTACACACACCACCCCGACGCGCCACCCACGCCTGGAACCTCCGCGACCACCCCAGCACTACCTGTCGGTCCGTACACCCACCCCCGGAAACACCACCCCGACCCGGCTCAGACCTCTGCGCGGGATCCGCGTAGCTGCGTCCTTCCCTGGTCGGGATGGGGTGGGTCAAGAGTCGAAACTTGTTTCGATCCCGAAGGGACGCCAAAGGCGCTCTTGACGCACACCAGCACGACTAGAACACTCACGCAGCGGAGACCGCGAACCACCCGCACCCATGCCCGGCGGACCACCCGACCGCATGTCCGGCGGAATCACCCGCGATCGTGCCGGACGGTCCGCCCGCGCGGGTGTCGCGGAACGACCCGTCCGGCGTACCGCGTACCGGCGTCCGGCCAACCGGCGTACCCACATGTGGCCGACCGGCGTGTTCACCTGGCGCGGGCCAACCGGTTGGGGGCCGAAGCGGTGGTTAGGAGGAGAAGGCGGCGTCGAAGGAAGCTGTCGGGGGGTCGAAGGCTAGGGAGCGGACGAAGTTGACGGCTTCGGCGGCGCCGACCAGGCGGTCCATGCCGGCGTCTTCCCATTCGACTGAGATCGGGCCGGTGTAGCCGATCGTGTTGAGCATTCGGAAGCAGGCCTCCCACGGGACGTCGCCGTGCCCGGTGGAGACGAAGTCCCAGCCGCGGCGTGGGTCGCCCCAGGCCAGGTGGGAGCCCATCCGGCCGTTGCGGCCGTTGCCGACCTGGCGCTTCGCGTCCTTGCAGTCGACGTGGTAGATCCGGTCCTTGAAGTCCCAGAGGAAGCCGACTGGGTCGAGGTCCTGCCAGACGAAGTGGCTCGGGTCCCAGTTCAGCCCGAACGCCTCCCGGTGACCGATCGCCTCCAGCGTCGCGGTGGTCGACCAATAGTCGTACGCGATCTCCGACGGGTGCACCTCGTGCGCGAACTTCACCCCGACCTCGTCGAACACATCGAGGATCGGGTTCCACCGGTCCGCGAAGTCGCGGTACCCGGCTTCGATCATGGCCGGCGGCACCGGCGGGAACATCGCCACCGTCTTCCAGATCGACGACCCGGTGAAGCCGACCACGACGTCGACGCCGAGCCGGCGGGCCGCCCGGGCGGTGGTCGCCATCTCCTCGGCCGCGCGCTGCCGCACGCCCTCGGCGTCGCCGTCGCCCCAGATGTGCGCGGGCAGGATCGCCTGGTGCCGCTGGTCGATCGGGTCGTCGCAGACCGCCTGGCCGAGCAGGTGGTTCGAGATCGTCCAGACCTTCAGGTTGTACTTCTCCAGGACGTCCAGCCGGTTCTGCACGTAGGCGTCGTCCTCGGCGGCCTTCCGGACATCGAGATGATCACCCCAGCAGGCGATCTCCAGCCCCTCGTACCCCCATTCGGAGGCAAGCCGGGCCACCTCCTCGAACGGCAGGTCGGCCCACTGGCCGGTGAACAGGGTGATCGGTCGAGCCATAACGGTCTACTCCTTCTCGAGGCGTGCTACTGAACATACGTGCTACTGAACAAGCGTTCTGCTGAACCAGCGTCCTGCTGAACGAGAGTGCTGCCGTACTGCGTGGTGGTGCCCCCGGCGCCGCGACCGGAGCGCAGGTCGCGACGCCGGGGACGAGGACCGGCGGACCGGTCCCCCGCCGACCGCGCGAGATCGCTCTCCCGGATCCCGGGGCGGGGCCGAACCGCCCCGGGGCACGGAAGCTCCCGCACGCCTCTCCGCGTCGGACAGGATGCGATCTCGCACGGTGACGTCTCCATCGGTCGGATCAGAGCGCCCTCTTCAGGTCCTGACCGACGGCGGTCAACAGCGTCCGGGCCGGTACGTCGGACACCGTGCGCGCCTTGGCGATGAACAGATCCAGGGCGACGGCGGCGGCGACGTCACGTCCTCTGCGTTGCTGTTGTTCGGCGAGGCCGAGCTGGATCTTCATCACCGTGGCGGTGGCCAACGGCACCGTCCCGGCGACCCGATACCGCTCGACCAGCTTGGTCGCCTCCGCGTAGGAGGCGAAGACCGTGAACGGAACCTTCGTCACGGACGTGTTGCCGGCCTTGTCCTTGGCCGTCGCGACCAGCTCGTGTGCTCCCAGCCCGAGCAGTGCGCCATCCAGCTTGCCGGTGGCAACCACCGGCTTCCCGTCGACGGCCAGCGTCACCGAGTCGACCCCGGAGAGCGCGTCCGTGGCGGTCGCCGCGACGTTCACAGCACTCGCGACTCCGAGCTTCCCGCCACTGGCCAGGCCGGTGACCGCCGCCTTCGGACCGGTGCGGTCGATCTTGACCGTCACGGATTCTGGCGCGGACACGTTGCCCGCGGTGTCACTCGCCCGGACCTGGACCGTATGCGTCCCGTCCGCGGAGAACGTGATCGGAGTCGTGTATTCGGCCCAGTCCCCGTCGCCGATCTTCTGCTCCAGGTAGAGCTGCCCGGGCTGGTTGTCGGTCGCCATCGCCGTCGCGACGACCGCATCGTTCCACCAGCCGTTCTGACCCGACGGCGCCGACGGATTCACCGACAGGTTCACCTGTGGCGCAACCGTGTCCCTAACCAGCTTGAAGTAGTCGAACTTCGCCGTCTTCGACGCGACCTGGTCGACCCCGAAGGCGTAGATCCCGAAGCTCGCCGAGCTCAGCGCGGTGTTGGTGACGGCAGGGAGCGCTGTCCAGGCCAGACCATCCGCACTGTACGACCCGGTGAAGGTCGTCCCGCTCTTGGCCAGCCGGAGGTACCAGACACCCTGGGTGGGTGCAGGTGAGGCGTTCGGTGCCGGCTGCACGATGGCGTTGTCGACCTCGCTGCGCAGCTCGATCTCCCGCGTCACGGAGCCACCCGAGGCGTTCGTGGTGAGGAAGTCCAGCTTCACGTAGTTCGCGTCGTCGCCGTAGACCATCAGGCCGCCCTGCTGGTAGGCCTCGTTGAAGGCGGACCCGTCCACCTTCGTCTCGATGGTCCAGTCACCGTCCGGTGCCGGCTGGAGCAACAGGTTCCGGGGGTTGGTGGCCGTGCCCTGGTAGATGTCGCCCTTGCTGGTGTCGATCTCGACGGCTCCACCCGTCAGTCGGTACGCCGTGGCGTCGGGCCGCACGCTCGCGGACCACCGGCAGGCGTCAAGCGCAGTACCGTCGAACTCGTCGTCCGGAGCCGGCACCTCGGCGGTGTCGTCCGGGGTGATGGTGAAGTAGTCGAACTGCGCGGCCAACGGCAACGCCTCGGTCCGGTTGGCCAGACCGAAGAGCCCGATCTTCGGGTTCGAGATGCCGGCCAACTGCTTCGTCTCCGGCATGTCGGTGAACGTCGCCCCGTCAGCGCTGTACGCCGCGCGCAGGTTCGCTCCGTCGCTGCTGAACCTCACCCACACCGTGTCCGGGTACGCCGCACCGAGATTGGCGGTGTTCGACGCGGCCACCTCGTTCGGCGTACCGGCTTCCTCGCGGATGAACTGGAAGATCCGGTCGGCCGCTGACGGTGCGCCGGTCGAGCGTCCCTGCAGCACCATCTTCGCGTAGTTGTCGTCGTCGCCGTAGACGATCAACCCGGCCTGCTGATAGGCGAGCCGGGCCGGCAGGGTCAGCTTGGCCGTGGCCTGCCAGGCGCCCGCGGGCAACGGCTGGAGCACGATGTTCGGCGTGCCCGTGTTGCCGGTGCCGTAGATGTCGGTCGCGGTCAGCGGCAGCACGAGGTCACCGTTGCTGACGGCAAGCTCCTGATTGCCTCGGACAATGGAATCCCAGCGGCCGGTGTCGACCGCAGTACCCTCGAAGCCGTCCGATCGGCCGGTCAGGCAGGTCGGCGGCGCGGTGACGTCCACCTTCACCTGGACGGTCGACGTACCAGAGGCTCCGCGGGCGTCCGTCACCGTGGCGGTCGCGACGTGAGTCCCGGACGTGGTGTAGGTGTGGCTGACGGAAGCACCAGTCGCGGTGGCGCCGTCACCGAAGCTCCACGTGTAGGACAGCGGCAGGTCGCCTTCGGGATCGGTCGCCGCGGCGGTGAAGTCGACCTTCAACGGCGCCTTGCCCTGCACGGGTGTCGCCGTAATGGTCACCGCCGGACGCTGATTCTCCGTCACGCCCTTGCCGATGAACTTCACCCAGTTGACGTTCAGCTGCCCGGTCGTCTTGACGAAGTACAACGGACCGCTGGCCAAGGTCGCCCCGCTGACCGGCGCGGTGAAGTTGGCGTACGTCTGCCACGCACCAGTCGGTGTCACCTGGATCGTCGCGACGATCGGGCCGTCGGTCGGCGAACCGGTCCGCACTTGCACCGTCGCACCGGCGTCAGGCGAAGCGGCACGCAACTGGATCTGGTCGATCGCGGTCAGGTTGGTCGGGTTCCAGCCCCACCAGTCGCCGTCCTCGATGAAGCCGATGTTCTTCCCGCCACCGGCGACGTCACCGGTGTCCTCGACCTGTACTCCGGGTGTCGACCCCGGGCCGCCCGTCTCGTCGAAGTACTCCGCTTCCCGGGTCTTGGGCTGCAGTTGGACCACCTTCTGGGTGGTGATCCGGCCGGAGCCCGGCGCGCCCTTGTCGGTGTAGGTGACGGTGACGATGCCGAAGATGTTCGCCCCGACATGGCCCTCGTCGCCCGGCAACGGGAACGTCCCCTCGCAGCCGTGGTACTGCTCGTACCCGTGCGCGTGCTCGTCATGGCCGAGCGCCGGCTGGGTGATCACGTCGTTGCAGTCGACCGTGCCGTCCTCGGGATCGGTGACTGTCACCTTGTACTTGATGGTGTCGCCGAAGTCGAAGAACCCGCCGTCGAGCGGCGCCTCCACCGTGATCGTCGGCGCGGTGTTCCCGGCCGTGATCGTGCGGTTCGACACGGCCGTCCGGCCATCGGTGTCCGTCACCGTCAATCGTGCCGTGAAAACGCCGGCCACAGTGTAGGTGTGCGACGGCTTGGCCTCGGTGCTGTCCGTCGTCCCGTTGCCGTCGAAGTCCCAGGCCAAGGTGATCGGCTGGCCGTCCGGATCACGCGATCCGGTCGAGTCGAAGGCCACCGTCAGCGGCACCGGCCCCGACGTCTTGTCCGTGCTGAACTGCGCGATCGGCGCGCGGTTGCCTTGCACATAGTCGATCCGGTAGATCCCGGAGTCCGCGTTGTTGCCGCCGAACCCGCTGCCCCACTCGATCACGTAAAGCGCGCCGTCCGGTCCGAACTGCAGCGCGTGCGGCCGGATGAAGTTCATCTCCTGCAGCATCCGGGAGACGTCCGCGACCTTCGTCCGGTCGTCGCTCAACTGCACCGAGAACAGCCGGCTGTCGTTCCAGTCGGCCCAGACCGCCTTGCCGTCGAAGTACCTCGGCCACTTCCGGTCGGAGTCGCTGTCCGGGTCGAACTTGTACGCGCCACTCGTCATCGGCGCGCCACTGCCGCCGACCTCCGGCACACCCGTGGTCGACTTACCCATCCACAGGTTCGCGGGGATCGCCGCCGGCAACTGGGTGAGACCGGTGTTGTTCGGCGAGTTGTTGACCGGCGCGGCACAGTTGAACGTCGCGCCGGACGTACCGGTCTCGAAGTTGTAGTCGTTGTACGGCGTGTTGTTGCCGACGCAGTACGGCCAGCCGTAGAAGCCCGGCTTGTCCAGGATGTTCCACTCGACCCGGCCGTCGGGTCCCCGCGTCGGGCTGACCTGGCCGGCATCCGGCCCGTAGTCCGCGACGAACAGGTGGTCGGTGGTCGGGTCGATGCCGATCCGGAACGGGTTCCGGAAGCCCATCGCGTAGATCTCCGGCCGCGTCTTCTCCGTGCCCGACGGGAACAGGTTCCCGGCCGGAACGGTGTAGCTGCCGTCGGCCTCCGGGTGGATCCGGAGCACCTTGCCGTTCAGGTTGTTGCTGTTGGCGGCGCTGCGCTGGGAGTCCCAGGCCGCGCGACCGGCCCGCTCGTCGAGGGGCGAGTAGCCGTCGGAGTCGAACGGGTTGCTGTTGTCACCGGTGGCGATGAAGAGGTTGCCCTGGCCATCGAACTCGAGCGCGCCACCCGCGTGGCAACACTGGTCCCGCTGGGTGTCGACCCGCAGTACCTGCTTCTCGCTGGTCAGGTCGAGGGTGTCGCCGTTCACCTTGAACCGGGAGACCCGGTCGAAGGGCTCGTTGCCGGCCGGCGAATAGTACAGGTAGACGAAGCCGTTCTGCGCGAACGCCGGGTCGAGCGCGATGCCGAGCAGGCCGAACTCCTGGCCGGTGTAGACGTTCAGGGTGCCGGCGGTCAGGACGGTGCCGTCGGCCTTGACGATCTTCACCGCGCCGTTGCGGTCGATGTAGAACACCCGGCCGTCGGCGGCGATGGCCAGTTCCATCGGGTTGGACGTGTCGTCGTCCAGGGTGACCTTCTGGTAGCTGTCGCTCAGCGAGGCGCCGCAGTCGGCCGGCTCCACCCCGGCCGCGGTCTTGATGCCGCCGAGCAGGTGGTTGCGGAACACCGGGTCGGCGTACGACTCGATGGTGTGGCCCATGCCGGTGTACCAGGCGCGGCCGCCCTCGTAGTCCTGGCACCATGCGATCGGGTGCTCCGGGCCCATGTTGCCGCCCGTGTACGTCGTCTCGTCGAGCGAGGCGAGCACGTGCACGGCGCCGCGCGGGTTGGTCCGGTAGTTGTACCACTCGTCCGTCCGCGGCCAGCTGGTCGGCGCCCCCGCGGTCGACGGGTGCGCGTGGTCCTCCACCTTCACGGTTGCGTTCGGCGTACCGGCCGGGTGGCTGTCGAAGTAGCTCCCGACGAGCTTGCCGTACCACGGCCAGTCGTACTCCGTGTCCGAGGCGGCGTGCACCCCGGCGTACCCACCACCGGCGCGGATGTAGCGCTCGAACGCCGCCTGCTGGTCGGCGTTGAGCACGTCACCGGTGGTGGACAGCCAGATCACCACCTCGTACTTCGCGAGCTCGGTGTCGTTGAACATCGCCGCGTCCTCGGTCGCGGTGACGGTGAAGCCGTTCGCGGTGGCCAGGTCCTTGATCGTCTGGATCCCGGCCGGGATCGAGTCGTGCCGGAACCCGGCGGTCTTGCTGAAGACGAGCGCGTTGAAGGTCTCGTCCCCGTGCCCCGGGTGGGCTCGGGCGGTGGTCGCGGTCAGCGGGATCGCCAGCGCGGCGATCAGGGCGAGCACGAGGGCACGGATCAGAGTTCCGTGCCTGCGTAGCTGGATCATCGGGAGCTCCTCATGGGTCGGATAAGGTGCGCGCTCCATCTGGCTCGTGCAGGTGCACGAGTTCCCGGGGCGGGTCCCCGGACGTCGGCCCTGGTGGTGCTGTTCAGCTACCGCTTTCCCGTGCTCTGCCCTGCCCGGGACTCCTCACACAGTGGTCAGCGGACTCCGAGAAGGTGGTCCATGGCGAGCTGGTCCAGACGCTCGAACCCGAGACCGCGAGCGGCCAGGGCCTCGGCGTCGTACGTTGCCTTGCGCAACTCGTCGAGCGTCTCGCCGGCGCCCAGGGTGGGGTGCGAGAGCTCACCGACGCGTGCCGCGGCGAGCGCCTCGGCGACCTCCGGATCGGCCCGGAACGACTGCACCTTCTCGCGCAGGATCAAGTAGTTGCGCATACAGCCGCGTGCGGTCTCCCAGACCCCCTCGAGGTCCTCGGTGCGCGGCGGCTTGTAGTCGAAGTGCACGTAGCCGTCGTAGCCCGGTCCACCCGCGGTGCCCTGCAGCACGTCGACCGTCCAGAACGCCTCACGCAGGTTGCCGGCGCCGAAGCGCAGGTCCTGGTCGAACCGGGGGCCGTGCTGACCGTTCAGGTCGATGTGGAACAGCTTGCCGTGCCACAGCGCCTGGGCGATCCCGTGCGCGTAGTTGAGCCCGGCCATCTGCTCGTGGCCGACCTCGGGGTTGATGCCGACCAGGTCGGGATCGTCGAGCCCGTTGATGAACGAGATCGCGTGCCCGATGGTCGGCAGCAGGATGTCGCCGCGCGGCTCGTTCGGCTTCGGCTCGATCGCGAAACGCAGGTCGTAGCCCCGCTCCCGGACGTAGGCGCAGAGCAGGTCCATCGACTCCTTGTACCGGTCGAGGGCCGCGTGCACGTCCTTCGAACCACCCGACTCCGCGCCTTCGCGGCCGCCCCACAGCACGTACGTCTTGGCCCCGAGCTCGGCGGCCAGGTCGACGTTGCGCAGCACCTTCGACAGCGCGTACCGGCGTACGTCGCGGTCGTTGGCGGTCAGGCCACCGTCCTTGAAGACCGGGTGGCTGAACAGGTTGGTGGTCGCCATCTCGACCACGAGCCCGGTGTCCCCGAGCGCCTTGGTGAACCGCTCGAGCACCTGCTGGCGGCGGCTGTCGTCCGGGACCAGGTCGTCGTCGTGGAAGGACACCGCGGCGGCGCCCAGCTCGGCGAGCTTCTCCACCGCCAGGACCGGGTCGAGCGGCGCGCGGACCGCCGTACCGAAGACGTCCACGCCCTCCCAGCCGACGGTCCACAGGCCGAAGGAGAACTTGTCGTCTTTCGAGGGGGTGTAGGGACTCATTCAGGAATCTCCTGCCATTGTCGGGAGGTCGAGCTGTCCTCGACCGCGGCCAGCACCCGCTGGACCTGCAGTCCGTCCGCGAACGAGGGCGCCGGATCCTTGCCCTCGGCAATCGCGCCGACCAGGTCGACCACTTGGTGGGTGAAACCGTGCTCGTACCCGAGCAGGTGGCCGGGCGGCCACCAGGCGGCGACGTACGGGTGGACCGCCTCGGTCGCGAGGATCCGCCGGAACCCTGCCGTCAGTGGATCCTCGGTAGCGTCGTAGAAGTGCAGTTCGTTCATGTCCTCGAAGTCGAACGCGAGGCTGCCCAGGCTGCCGTTGATCTCGATCCGGATCGCGTTCTTGCGCCCGGTCGCGAACCGGGTCGCCTCGAACACGCCCAGCGCGCCGGAGCCGAAGCGGGCCAGAAAGATCGCCGCGTCGTCGACCGTGACCGGACCGCGTTCGGTGCCGGCCTCGCCGGACAGCCCGCTGTGCGCGGCGGCGACCGGGCGCTCCTTGACGAACGTCTCCAGCAGGCCGCTCACCTCGGCGATCCGGTCGCCGGTGATGTACTGCGTGAGGTCGACGATGTGCGCGCCGATGTCACCGAGCGCACCGGACCCGGCCTTCTCCTTGTCCAGTCGCCACGACAGCGGCGCCTCCGGGTCCGCGATCCAGTCCTGCAGGTACTGCGCCCGCACGTGCCGGACGGTGCCGATCTTGCCGTCGGCAACGAGCTGCCGGGCCAGACCGATCGCCGGCACCCGCCGGTAGGTGAAGCCGACCATCGACCTGATGCCCTTGGCCGCCGCGTCCGCCGCGGCGGCGGCCATCGCCTCCGCTTCGGCGACCGTGTTGGCCAAGGGCTTCTCGCAGAGCACGTGCTTGCCCGCCTGGAGCGCGGCGATCGCGATCTCGGCGTGGCTGTCCCCCGGCGTGCAGACGTCGATCAGCTGCACGTCGTCGCGGGTGAGCAGCTTGCGCCAGTCGGTCTCGGTGTCGCTCCAGCCGAGCTTCTTCGCGGCGGCCTGGACCGCCTCCGCGTTCCGCCCGCACAACACGTTCATCGTGGGGTCCAGCGGCAGGTCGAAGAACCGCGGCGCGCTCCGCCACGCCTGCGAGTGGGCCGCGCCCATGAAGGCGTACCCGATCAGGCCGATGCCCAGGTTCGTCATACAGATTTCTCCTCAGTGGCTCAGGACTCGAAGGCGGTCGGCAGGTACTGGTCGACGTTGTCCTTGGTGACGACCGGCGCGTACAGCTGCACGGTGCGCGGCACCTCGACCTCCACCAGGTCGCTGAGGGACTTCTTCTGCACCAGCAGACGAGCCAGCTTGAGGCCGTCGGCGCCCTGCGTGGACGGGTAGATCACGGTCGCGCGGATCAGCGTGTTGCCGGCCTTGATGTCACGCATCACGTTGGCCGAGCCGGCCCCGCCGACCACGAAGAACTCCTTCCGGCCGGAGTTCTTGATGGCGGCCATCACGCCGACACCCTGGTCGTCGTCGTGGTTCCAGATCGCGTCGATCTTCGGCGCGGCCTGCAACAGGTTGGCCGCCGCCTTCTCACCGGACTCGACGGTGAACTCCGCCGCCACCCGGTTGTTGACCTTCAGCCCGCAGTCGGCGAGCGCTTCCTTGAACCCGGCGCTGCGGGCCTGGGTCAGCGGCAGCGAGTCGATACCGGCGATCTCGGCGATCACCGCGTCCTTCTTGCCCTTCATCTCTTTGCAGATGTAGGTTCCGGCGGACACGCCCATGCCCTTGTTGTCGCCGAGCACGGTGGTCCGGGCCGCGAAGGTGCTGTCGAACTCGCGGTCCACGTTCACCACCGTGATGCCGGCCTCCATCGCCTTGGTCGCCACCGGGGTGAGCGCGGCGCCGTCGAACGGCAGCAGCACGATCGCGTCGACCTTGTCGTTGATGAAGGTCTCGACCTGGCTGATCTGCAGGTTCACGTCGTTGGTGCCCTCGGCCACGACCAGTTCGACGTCGGAGTACTTCTTGGCCTCCTCCTGGGTCGCCTTCGTGATCGCGCCCATCCAGCCGTGGTCGGCGGCCGGCGCGGAGAAGCCGATCTTCACCTTCTTGCCCGGCTCGTCGTTGCCACCGGCGGCGACCGCCTGGGTCGCGTTGTCGTCGGTGGTCTTCTCGGCTTCCGGGGTGTTGCTGGTGCAGGCGATCAACGCCATCGAACTGAGCCCGACGAGGCCTGCGGTGAGCAGCACTCGGGCGGAACGTACGGACATCTGGTCCTCCAAAAGATGGTGTTTCTACAGGGTGTTGCCAGTGCGGTTGGTGCGGACAGCCAGGGCGCGGTGTCATTGCTTACCGCACCCCACCGCCCCAGTCAGGGAGCGCGGGCGGCCAGGCGTTGCTGGAGGAGGACCGCGATCACGATGATCAGGCCCTTCGCCACCGACTGGGCGGAGATGGACAGGTTGTTCAGGGTGAAGACGTTGTTCAGGGTGGTGAAGATGAGCACGCCGAACACGGTGCCGACGATGGTGCCGCGACCGCCGGACAGCAGCGTGCCGCCGATCACCACGGCCGCGATCGCGTCCAGCTCGTAAAGCTGGCCGTGGGTGGCACTACCGGTCGTCGTTCGCGCCATCAGCATCACCGCGGCGATGCCGCAGCAAAGCCCGCACAGCACGTAGAGAGCGACCGTGTGCCGCTGGACCTTGATACCGGCCAGCCGCGCCGCCTCGGCGTTGCCACCGACGGCGAAGGTACGGCGGCCGAAGGTGGTCCGGTTGAGCAGCACCCAGCCGGCCGCTGCGACGAGGACGAACATCCAGACCAGCACCGGGATGCCGATCAGCGAACCGCCGAAGAAGTCCACGAACGAGTTCACGCTGATGATCTGGGTCTTGCGGTCGGCCAGGATCTCGGCCAGACCCCGGGCGCCGGCCAGCATCGCCAGCGTCGCTATGAACGGCACTATCTTGCCGTAGGCAATCAGTAGCCCGTTCACCAGGCCGCAGGCGGCGCCCACCAGCAGCGCGGTACTGACCATGAAGATCCAGTGGTAGTCGGTGGCCAACTGCTGGGTGGCCAGCGTGGTCGCCCAGACCGAGGCGAGCGCGACCATCGCGCCGACCGACAGGTCGATGCCGCCACCGGTGATCACGAACGTCATCCCGATGCTGACCACGCCGATCACCGCGGCGAGCCGGAGGATCGTCAGCACGTTGGCGGTGCTGGCGAACCGGTCACCGGCCGTGGCGACGCCGACGATGCAGAGCAGGACCAGCGCGATCACCAGACCCACGTTGCGGCCGGCACCGCTCTTGAGCAGGTTGACCACCACGTTCCCGCCGCCGCCGTCGCCGCCCGACCGGCCGTTGCGTGGCGCGGTCTCGGTCGGGTCGACCTCGATCATCGCCTGGCCCGACGGGGTCGGCACGTCTTGCGGTTGGTCCTGCGTTGCCTGGGGTCGTGCGACTTCCTCACTCATCACACGGCACTTCCTTCCATCACCAGGTCGAGGACCCGGTGCTCGTCGATGTCTTGCGCGGGACCGGTGTGCACGGCCCGCCCCTCCCGCATCACCACGACCCGGTCGGCCAGACCGAGCACTTCCTCGACCTCGCTGGAGACCAGCACGATCGCGACGCCGTTGTCGGCCAGTTTGCGCACCAGCCCGTAGATCTCGGAGCGCGCTCCCACGTCGACTCCCCGGGTGGGCTCGTCCAGCAGCAGCACCCGGCAGTCCCGGAGCAGCCAGCGAGCCAGCACGACCTTCTGCTGGTTGCCGCCGGACAGGTTGCGCACGGGATGTTCCACCCCGGCCGGTCGGACGTCCAGCGCCTTGGTGAGCTCCTCGGCCGCTTCCTTCTCGGCCCGCGCGTTGAGGAAGCCGCCGCTGGCGAACCGCCCCATGCTCGACACGGTGATGTTCTTGTAGACCGCTTCGTCGAGCAGCAGCGCCTGGCTCTTGCGCTCCTCCGGAGCAAGCCCGACCCCCGCCTTCACGGACTCCTGGACGCGTCCCGCCCGCAGCAACTTCCCGTCCACCCGTACGACGCCGGTCGCGGCCCGGCGAGCGCCGTACACGGTCTCGAGAATTTCGGAACGGCCGGAGCCGACGAGTCCCGCGAGGCCGACGATCTCGCCCGCCCGGACGGCGAAGCTGATGTCGGCGAACTCCCTCGGCCGGGACAGGTTCTCCACCTCGAGCACAACCGGCGCGTCGGCCGGCAGCTCCTGCCGCGGCGGGAAGACGTACTCGATCGAGCGGCCGGTCATCAGCCGGATCAGTTCGGAGGTCGGGGTCTGGCGGGCGTCCAGGCCGGTGGCGACGGTGGCGCCGTCCTTCAGCACGGTGACCCGATCGCCGATCTGGCGGATCTCCTCGAGCCGGTGCGAGATGTAGACGACGGCCACGCCCCGCGAGGTGAGGTCGCGGATCACCCGGAACAGGTTGTCGACCTCTTCGGAGTCGAGGACCGCGGACGGCTCGTCCATCACGATCAGCTGCGCCTCCCGGGAGAGCGCTCTGGCCATGCTCACCACCTGCTGGCCTGCCGCGGAGAGCAGTCCGACCGTGCGGCCGGGCGGGATCTCGCCGTGGCCGAGTCCCCTGAGGAGCTCGCGAGCCTTGGTGTTCGCCTCGTGCCGGCGGGTCAGCCCGAACCGGGCCGGCTCGTGGCCGAGGAACACGTTCTCGGCGACGGTGAGGTCGGGAACGAGGTCGAGCTCCTGGTAGATCGCGGCGATGCCGAGGCGCATCGAGTCGGTCGGGCTGTTCAGCGAGACCAACTGGTCATTGACGTGGATGGTGCCGGCATCGGGCTGGTGGGCGCCGGTGAGCACCCGGATCAGCGTCGACTTGCCGGCGCCGTTCTGACCGAGCAGACAGTGCACCTCACCCCGGCGGACGTCGAGATCCACACCGTCGAGCGCCCGGACACCGGGGAACTCCTTGACGATCCCGGTCATCCGCAGCAGTTCGTCACTCATTGGGCTACTCCTG
This sequence comes from Kribbella sp. VKM Ac-2568, assembly GCF_004345365.1. Lineage (GTDB taxonomy): Bacteria > Actinomycetota > Actinomycetes > Propionibacteriales > Kribbellaceae > Kribbella > Kribbella orskensis. Next base: position 351,606 of record NZ_SLVF01000008.1, on the reverse strand, counting down.
CCGCGTCGCGACCCACGAGTGTGGGGTCGAGGAAGACCTGGTCCAGCGAGATCTGCGCGCCACCGCGCACCGCCGCGGCGAAGCCGAGCTCCGACTGCACCACCCGGCAACCGCCACCGTCCGGAGCGATCACGCGCTCGCGGATCGCGCTCTCCAGCGGTTCTTTCAGCCACGGCCCGAGGACGGCGAAGTAGCCACCCAGCACGAGCACGTCAGGGTTCAGGATGTTCACCAGGATCGCTCCCCCAATTCCCAGCCAGGTACCTACATCTGCCAACGCCCGCAGCGTCCGGGCTCCCCCGGCCTCGGCCCGCCGGGTGATCTCCGCCAGTCGCTGCTCCACGTCGAGCGACGGGTCGCGGACCGGGTCGTCCGCATCGGTCGCCTTGTTCAGCAGGGCCGTCAGGCCGACGACGGTCTCCCAGCAGCCGGTGCGGCCGCAGCCGCAGGTGCCGCCGACCGGGGCGACCGGCATGTGCCCGACCTCGCCGCTGAACCCGTGGCCGCCCCGCAGCAGGTGCCCGCCGGTGACCATGCCGCCGCCGACACCGACCGCGCCGGTCAGCAGCACCAGGTCCTCGACTTTGCCGTCGTCACCCTTCATCTCCGAGTACGCCGCCAGCGCGGCCAGGTTCGCCTCGTTGTCCACCCGCACCTTGTACGCCGGGTCACCGAGGCGGGCGCGCATCTCCTCGACCACCGGGACCTCTTTCCAGCCGAGGTTCGGGGCGAGCTTGAGGGAGCCGGTGGTGCTCTGGACCAACCCGGGCACGGCCAGGGTGACCCCGGCCGTCTGGCCACCTCGGGCGCCCACCGCCGCCACCGCCTCGCGGATCAGCTCAGCCAGGTGGTCGAGCGTCGTACCGGGGTCCAGGTGGGCGACGTCGAGGGGGACGCGGCGCTCCGTCACCGTCTCGCCGCTGAGGTCGAGCGCGGTGACAGCGAGGTAGTCGACGTTGATCTCGGCGCCGACGCCGCAGACGCTGCGGCCGTCGAGCTCGACCAGTTGACCCGGCCGGCCGAGAGCGCCGCGCTCGGACTCGGCCTGACCTTCGCGGAGCAGGCCGCGCTCGACGAGTTCGGCGACGAGGCTGCTGACGGTGGCCTTGTTGAGGCCGGTGTCCGCGGCGATCCGGGCGCGGGAGCGCGATCCGTTCTCCCGGACGTGCCGCAGGACGACGGAGAGGTTGTTGCGGCGGAGCGACACGTGATCGGCCGCGACAACCCCGCGGCCCGGACGACTGCCCTCGGTCAGCGTCATCAGCCCCACCCCCTTCTCCCCCGACAGAAGAACGGCATCCCCGCACGCCGCCTCATGAGGCCCCTCGGCGTGGTTGTGATGCCAGTCACAGACTTTGTCTGTTGAGCCAACAAACTAAGTATCCGAGCACACTGCGTCAAGACGTTGCGAGCAGGTTTCTTCAGATCACCGCGAGATTGCAGCCGAGCGTGAGGCTCTGCCGTTTCTGACTCGGGGAACGCTCTCCGTGAGCTGTCGATCGCAATTTGCAGACTCAAGCCCAAATCTTGCGATGCCGTCTTGTCTCCTGCCGCCACGGTTTGTACGCTCGGTGCCACTCTCCGCAGTCCTGCCCGGCCCCTTCGGGCCAGTCCCCGGCGCCGACCAACAACGCGCTCGGCAGTTGGCCCGACGTCCGCGACTACACCGCCACCTACCAGACGGCGTACTCGAACCTCGGGAACGGCCAGCCCGCCAAGCTGTTCTCGTCGTACGACCAGCAGACGGTCAACACGCACTTCCAGTGGATGCAGCAGAACGGCTGCGACACCGCCGCGCTGCAGCGGTTCAACCCGACCGGCGGCGAAGGCCCGACCCGGGACGCGATGGCCGCAAAGGTCCGCCAGGCCGCCGAGCAGCACGGCCGGAAGTTCTACATCATGTACGACGCCACCGGCTGGACGAACATGCAGTCGGAGATGAAGGCGGACGTTCCGGCGGGCTGGTCGGTCACGATCTACGCGGAGGACAACTTCACCGGGCAGTCCTGGACCCGTACCGCGGACACCCCGAACTTCGTCGCCCTCTCCCCCAACGCCAACGACCACCTCACGTCCTGCCGCATCCAGTAGAACGCGAAGGCCCCGGCTTTAGAACGCGAAGGCCACCCGGCTTCATGCCCTGGCGGAGGTGGAGTCGGGGGCTCACGCCGAAGCCCCCGACCAGAGGCCGGGGGCGGGCGCGCGTGCGGATCCTGGAGCTAGAGGAGCTCGAGGCTGTCCGAGGCGAGCGTGATGACGGCGCCATCGAGGTGCAGGCGGCAGGCGATGGCGTGGCCGGAGCAGGTCATCAGAGCCGGGCCCACGGCGTCGACGACCCGATAGGCGACGGGCTGCGTGCACTGCTCGACGACGTCCTCGTTCTCGCGGTAGCAGCCGAGGACGCGGCAGGTGACGGTCTCACCGACGCTCATCAGGCTGAGGCCGTGCTCGGGGCAGATGCCCCAGGTCACGCCACAGGCCTGACCCTCGCTCGCGGCGAGACGGATCAGGTTGCCGGCTGTCGTCTCCAGTTCGCTCGCGACGTTGCGGAACGTGTCCGCCGCCTCGTCGAGGTCGCGCCGGAACTGCCGGGACTCCACCGACTCGGGCAGGCCCCGGGTGGCTGCATGAAGCCCCTCGGACAAGGCCATGGCCGCGACGGCGATCTCGTCCACCCGGACCGGCGTACCGAATCCGGCCGAGCGAGCCTGCGGGTCGCGGGCCTGCCCGTTCCCACCGTTCGTCCTGTTCTGCGGCATTCCGGGCAGGTTCTGCGCCGGCCCGTTCTGCCCGGGTCCGTTCTGCGCCGGCCGGGCCTGCTGCGCTGGACCGGTCTGGGCTGGTCCGTTCTGGCCGGTCTGGTCCTGGCCGGTCTGGTTCTGGCCGGTTCCGTTCTGGGCCGGTCCGTGCGGTCCGTGGCCGTTCTGGCCCGGGCCGCCTGGCGGGCCGGCCTGGCCCGGCGCGCCGTCGCGCGGGGCCGGCGCGAGCTGGCCTCGGCCGTTCTGGCCGCCTGCCGCGCCGCCCGGACCCTTGGGACCGGACGTGCCATTGGATCCGGGGCGGCCGTTCTGCCCCGGCGTCGATACTCCATTGCCAGCGAACACGTCTTCTGAGTGACCATTCCTGCCGGTAGCGTGATCAGCCGGGCCGTCCTCGGGGTCCCGGTCTGCCTGGTCCGCGCCTGCCTCGTCGACCGCACCGTTCGCCGTCCAGGAACTACGTTCTGTTCCGGTCCTGTGGTTCGCCCGCTTGGTCTTCGCCATTCGCAGCCCCCTGATACTTAGCTCCCCGGTGGCCGATGGTGCCATGTCCGCGGGGGGTGCGGCCAGAGCAAATCACCGAGCGTCACACAGGGCTGAACAAGCCTTGCACAGAGCAACGATTCGGACGGTTCTGCCGCCGGAATCCCGCCCCAGAGCAACAACAACCAGTCCTAACCTAAACCAGTTCCCAACCCTTCCCCGGCCGAATCACACAGACCGAATTCCATACGCCGACTTAACACTCCGCAGCCGTACGTGAGGATGCGTGACAGTGCGTCCTCACACGACTACACCTGGATCTCACTTGAACTGCCCAGTAACAAAGGAGCCCCGGATCCCTTCAGTACAAGGACTTCGGCCAACACTACGACGGACCGGCCGGACACGGGACCCGATGTCCAGAGCTGGTGCCGGGTGGGTCAGATGATGTGACTGGGGTCCAGGGGTGGGGTGGGGCCGGTGAGGTGGGTGCGGAGGAAGGCGACCACGCGGGCGCGGGCGTCGAGCGCCGGGTTGGGCGGATCCTCGCGGACCTCGCCGGTGAGAACGGAGTGAGCGCTCTTCCGGAAGCCGCCCGGGTTGCCCGGGCCGGAGTCGAGCTCGATCACCTCGAAGGCTTCGCCGAGGTGCTCGCGCAGGGTGGCGAACCGCTCGTCCGGGACCGCCCGGTCCGCGCTGAAACGCAGGCCGAGAACGCAGAGCCCGTCCGTGCGAGAGCGCTCCACCACCCGCTCGAGCTCGCCCCGCGAGACCCCCGGATCGCGGCGCCGCTTCGCACTCACCGGGAACGGTGTGGCCGGCTGGCTCAGCACCGGCGCGAGGACGGCCTCGTCCACCGCCGTCGCGAGCGCGAATCCCCCGGTGAAACACATCCCGATCACGCCGACGCCGCGTCCCGGCGTACGGGTGGCCAGGTCGGCAGCGACGGCTCGCAGGTACGCCGTGATCGGGCGCTGAGCGTCGACCGCGAACGCGCGGAACTCGGCCGAGACGCAGAGCCGCGGCATGACCCGGGCCACCGCGCCCAGAGACTCCGGCCGCCCGGGCTCACCGAACGGGGACGGGATCACCACCGTGAAGCCCTCGCCGACCAGGTGATCGCCGAGCCCGAGCACGTACGGGGTGATGCCGGGGATCTCCGGGATCAGCACGACGCCCGGTCCCGAGCCCTTCTCGTAGCAGTCGTAGGTCAGGCCTGCACCGCTGAAGGGCGCCCGCCGCCAGCCGGTCAGGTCGGAACTCGGTGCGGTACCGGCCATCTCGAGATCTCCTCGCCTCGGGGATCAACCAGCGTAGGACCCGAAGAGGCCGCCGACCGGGTGTTGGGCGCGCCCCGCCGTGCAGCGCGAGGGCGCGCCCCGCCGTACGGCCCGGAGTGCGGGATCGGGACTACGCGTCGAAGTCCTCCTCCAGGGCGCGGATCTCGACCATGCCGATCGCCGCCACGGGGTGCTTGGCGGCGATCTCGATCGCCTCGTCGAGGTCGCGGCAGTCGATCAGGTCGAAGCCGCCCATCTGCTCCTTGGACTCGGCGAACGGCCCGTCGGTGGCGACCACCTTGCCGGCCCGCCGGCGGACCCCGGTCGCCTCGGCCGGCGGGCGCAACGCCGCGCCCTGCTGCCGCACGCCCCGCTCGGTCATCTCCGCCACCCAGGCCCGCGTCGCCGCGACCATCTCCGCCGGCACCTCGCCGTCGAAGTCCACCTCCGGCCGGATCAGCAGCATGTACTTCATAAGTTCTCCTCGTCGTCGCGCGGAAACCCCACCCAGCAAGGGCGGTCCACGAAAGTGACGTCGAGGCAAGATTGCAGCTTTTGACATCAGAACCGAGTTGCGGATCGGCCGCCCGCATCTGACATACTCCGGCCCTCTGTCTCATCAAGACCCTTGGGGGGGTCCCTTGTTGTTCCGCCCTGCCCACGTACTGCGCCTCGGCATCCCCGCCGCCCTGGTAGCAGCCACCCTCATCACCGTGACCGGCTCCTCCGGCCAGGCCGCCCAGCCTGAGCCGAAGCAGCGCAAGTTCTCCACGGGGATCCAAGCCACTCCGGCGTACGAGCCGAACTCGGTCGTCGTCAAGTTCCGCGACAAGGCCACCACCACAGCCCGCAAGCAGGCACTCAGCAAGCACGCGGGCAAGGCCGCCACCTCGGTTACGTCCGATGTGGTCGAGGTGACCGGATCCGTGCCCGCGCCTGACCTGCTGAAGAAGCTGAAGGCCGAGCCCAGCGTCGAACTGGCGTCGCTCAACTACACCCGCAAGGCCAGCGCGGTACCGAACGACGACGCGTACGCGCAGGGCGTCCAGCGGTACCTGTCGACCGTTCGGATGCCCCAGGCCTGGGACCTGTCGAAGACCGCCGGCAGCCAGACGGTCGCAGTACTGGACACCGGTGTCGACGCCGGCCACCCGGATCTGGTCGGCCGCACCGTGCCCGGCTACAACACGATCAACCCGGGCACGACGCCGAACGACGACAACTTCCACGGCACGTTCGTGTCCGGCATCATCGCCGCGAACACGAGCAACACCGAAGGCATCGCCGGAGTCGCTTGGAACGCCAAGGTGATGCCGGTCAAGGTGCTCGACCGGGACGGCAGCGGCAGCGACGCCGACATCGTCACGGGCATCAACTGGGCGGTCACCCACGGCGCCCGCGTGATCAACCTGTCCCTGGGCGGTCCTGGCGATGACCCGGTGCTGCGCGACGCGGTGGCCAACGCCGTCTCCCAGGGCGTTGTGGTGGTGGTGTCCGCCGGCAACAGCGGCGACGACGTGCCGCAGTACCCAGCCGCCTATCCGGAGGCGCTCACCGTCGGCGCGACCAACGACAACGCCGTGACCACGAGCTTCAGCTCGCACGCCGACTGGGTCGACATCTCGGCCCCCGGCTACAACATCGTCAGCACCGGGCCGAGGTTCCTCGACCCGAGCTTCCCGTACTGGCAGGGCAGCGGCACGTCGTTCTCGGCCCCGATCGTGTCCGGCGTCGCCGCGCTGGTGCGGAACAAGTACCCGACCCTCACGGCGGCCCAGGTGGTGGCGCGGCTCAAGGCCACCGCCCGTGACGCCGGCCCGCGCGGCATCGACCCGTACTACGGTGCCGGCATCCTCGACGCGTACGCCGCTCTGGGTGGCTCGTGGGCGGCGGACTTCGCGCAGGCGGCCGCCGACGGGAACGACTTCCCGGCCCGGGCGACTCCGCTGACGGGTAGCTCCATCTCCGCGGCGATCGGCGCCGAGGGCGACGTCGACTGGTACAAGGTCGACTCCGCCGCCGCCCGCAACGTCACGGTGAAGGTCTCCGGCCCGCTGTACGACTCGGTGGAATTCGCGCAGAACTTCGGCCCGGTCGTGTCCGTCTACGACCAGAACTTCCAGCAGATCGGTTCCGCTGAGAAGCCGCGGCCGGACGAGGACGCGGACGGCTATGAGATCCCGGGGATCCAGTCGGCCTCGACCAACGTCAGCCTCCCCGCCGGAGCGGCCTACATCTCGGTCCGCAACTACAACGGGTCGCGGGACAGCCGTCAGTACACGCTGACCGTCAACCCGTCCGGTGTGGGTGGCCCCGGTGCGTCCGAGCCCCGTCTCCTGGTCAAGGACGCCTCGGTTCCGGACTTCAGCGTGAACGTGGCACAGAACGTCGCGCCGTCGATCACTTTCACGCAGGACCTGGCGCCGGCCACTGTCACCACCGACACGGTTCGCCTCTACAACGGGAAGACCGGGGCGGCCGTCCCCGTCACCCCCTCCTACGATGCCGCGACCAACAAGGTCACCCTCACCCCGACGAGCCCGCTGGTCGAGGCGACGGCGTACCGGATCCGGCTCAGTGGCGTGCAGAACCCGGCCGGCGCCACCATCGCGCCGTTCACGACCACCTTCCGCACCGTCGACCTGGTGCCGCCGGTGGCCGGGACGTTCGATGCGACGGGCGCCTACCTGGCGGCCACCCTGAGCTGGAAGATCCCGGCCATTCCCGACTTCGACCAGGTGATCGTGCGGCGCAACGTCGGCAGCAAGCCACCGACGTCGACCACCGGGACGCTGGTCTACGCGGGGACCGGCACGACGGTGAAGAACACCGGGCTGTTGCAGGGGACGACGTACACGTTCGCTGCCTGGGTCAAGGACCGGAGTGGCAAGGTCAGCCCCGTTGCGACGACTCAACTGCTCGGGATGAAGTCGGCGATCAGCACGAACGGATCGCTGATCAACTACGGTGGTGCGATCACGCTGAAGGGCAGCGTGATACGGATCGACAACTTGGCGTACGCCGGGTTGCCGGTGGCGGTCTACGTGCGGCCTAAGAATGTCTCCACGTTCAAGCTGCTCACCACCCTGAAGACGGGGACGACCGGCAGCGTGAGCTACGCGTACAAGCCGGCGGTGTCGTCGGTGTTCGCGATGGCGTTCCTCGGCAACGGGGACCTGATGGGCACCCGGACCGCCAACATCACCGTCGAGGTGAAGCCGATCGTGTCGGCGACGCTGGCACCGGCGGCGATCAAGCTCGGGGCGACCACCAGGCTGTCCGGCACGGTCAACCCGGCGCACTCGGCCCGGCTGGTCTACCTGCAGCAGTACGGGAACAAGGTCTGGACGACGATCGCGTCGGTCAAGCAGACCTCGACGGGGTACTACGCGTTCGGCATCAAGCCCAAGGCTCGTGGGCTGGTCGCGTACCGGGTCGTGTTCACGGCGGATGCCGACCACGCCCAGTCCATCAGCGCGAACAAGACGCTCAGCGTGAGCTGATCGCCAGCTTGTAAGCCACGTGCCCCCGGCCAGTACGGTCGGGGGCACGTTGGCGTTCAGGGCCCAGTCGTTCAGCGGGCCCAGTCGTTCAGGGGGCGTAGTGCTGGACCGTTCCGCCCTTGGAGAGATCGACGAGGGTGTGGGCGAGGTCCCTTGCGTCGTTGAGGATCTCGTCCAGGTCGAAGGTGGTGAGCCGGCGATCGCGGACTACGACCTTGCCGTCGACCAGCACCGTGACGACGTCTGAGGCACGGACCGAGTAGACGAGTGCTGCCCTCGGGTCGTGGAGCGGCTGGCAGTGTGGGCCGGACAGGTCCATCAGGGCGATGTCTGCTCTGCGCCCGACCTCCAGCGCGCCAATGCTGTCCGCGCGGCCGGCCGCGGCGGCTCCGCCTCGGGTTGCCAGCCGAAGGGTGTCCGAGACCGTCATCCATTCGGCATCCTGCTCGCGCTGCTTCTGGGTCAACGCCACCAGGCGCAGGGATTCCCAGACATCGAGCGTGTTGTGGACGGCGGCTCCGTCCGTGCCTACTCCGACGGGGATGCCCAACGACTGCAGGAATCTGATCGGCGTGGTCGAGCCCATCGCCAGCTTGAGGTAGACCTTCGGGCACGCGGCGACCGCAGTACGGTCCGCGAACTTCCTCAGCAGGGCGTGGTCGGTGTCGACGATCCCGCAGCCGTGGGCGATCAGCGTGCCGGCCTCCAGTACTCCGGTCCGCGCGAGCACCTGGATCGGGGTCAGCCCGCGCTTCTCCCGCGAGGCACCTGTCTGGTCATCGCTCTCCGCCGCGTGCAGGTGGATGCGGAACCCCTCGGCGCGCGCGACCTCCGCAGTGCGGGCGAGGTCTTCGTCGGACACCGTGTACGTCGCGTGGGGTCCGAGGCTGGCGGTGATCCGACCCTGGGCGGCCGTCGCCCCGGCCTCCCGGATCTCCCGCGCGGCGTCGTACGCGGCTTCGCGTCCTTCGGTGCCGGTGGAGGAGAAGAAGGTCGGCGCGAGGTCGGCACGGATCCCGGTCTCGAAGGCCGCCTCGGCGATCTGGTCGGCGTGGAAGTAGTGGTCGACGAAGGTCGTCACCCCGGCGAGCAACATCTCCGCGCACGCGAGCCGAGCGCCGACCCGGACCCGCTCGGGCGTCAGGTTCACCTCCATCGGCCAGATCTTCTTGTTGAACCAGTCGTCGATCGACACGTCCTCGGCCGCACCGCGCATCATCACCATCGGGCTGTGCGTGTGGGAGTTGATCAACCCCGGTACGGCGATGATGCCGCTCGCGTCGACCACCTCGCCTTCGGCCGGCAGTTCACCGGTCGGCGTGATCGCGGTGATGGCGCCGTCCTCGACATGGATGTCCCGCGCCTCCTCGACGCGACACTCCCCCGCCTCCGGCACCACCAGCACCGAACAGCCCCTGACCACCAGACCCGCCATCAATCCTCCAACTCAGCGCTTTGCCTCAGTCTCTCCATCTCGAGGGTTCACCTTTCTCCACGCCGGCGCTGAGGGTGGTCTGTGGATCGATGGGAACAGATGTTCGAGTGCAGTGTATGGTGGGGTTCATGGGTGCTGACCTTCAGGCCTCGTTGCTGGATGCGTTCGAGGATCCCGCGCTGGGTTCGCTGGGCGGGATGCAGCGGACCGAGTTGAGCCGGGGCGCGTGGATCGATGTGTTGCCGGGGTGGTTGACCGGGGCGGACCAGGTGTACGAGCGGCTGGCCGCGGATGTGCCGTGGCAGGAGGAGCGCCGGCAGATGTACGACCGGATGGTCGACGTACCGCGGCTGCTCTGTTTCTACGGCGAGAACGAAGACCTGCCGCTGCCGATTCTCGACGAGGCGCGGGATCGGCTCAGTGCGTATTACGCGGAGGAGTTGGGCGAGCAGTTCCGGACTGCCGGGCTCTGCTTCTACCGCGACGGGCGGGACAGCGTCGCCTGGCACGGCGACCGGATCGGTCGGGGTAATCGCGAGGACACCATGGTCGCGATCCTCTCCGTCGGCGAACCCCGCGTCCTCGCCCTCCGCCCACGCCCAGGCAACACCAGCGGACCGGTGAGCAGCACGATCCGCCATCCCCTCGGCCACGGCGACCTGATCGTGATGGGCGGCTCCTGCCAACGCACCTGGGAACACGCCATCCCCAAAGCCTCTGGCCGAATCGGCCCTCGCATCAGCATCCAGTTCCGCCCAGCCGGCGTCCGCTGAGCCCGAGAATTGGCCCTCGGCAGGTCGCGTCAGCGGGGGTTGCCGGCGGGGTTGCTGTGCAGGTGCCTTCGGCTGTGGTGGTGGGTGCTGGTCGGGATCCCGCGCAGAGGTTGAGCCGGTTCGGGTGGTGTTTCCAGGGTGGACGTGTACCGGGCGACAGGCAGTACAGGTGGAGTCCCGGAGACCCAGGCGCGTGCCGCACCCCGCAGTGGCCCGCGCGGCAACCCACTACCTATCCTTCGGTACGCCCCGGCTGGCACCGCTCCCCTTCGCCCGCGTCCCCGATCCCCGGCGGCTCGCGAGGTACCGGCGTGCTCTCCGGGCGGTCAACGCCGAGGATGCGGGCTACCCCCTCGGAATCCGGGCAGCCACCCGACGTACCGGCGCGCCTCTGAGGGGTCAACCCCGGAGGGTGCGGGTTGCCCCCTCGGATTCTGAGCGGGCATCCCTGCGGTTGAGGGGTTGACCCCTTAGAGGGCGATCACTGCATAGCGGGACCACGGGTCGCGGTTCGCGGGTCGCGGTTCGCGGCGGGGGGTTGCCTGCCGTTGTTGTGGGTTCCCCTCTCGAAGGTTCGGGGGGTAACCCGCAAGAGGAGTGGGTAACCCCTCGACTTTGCCGGGCGGGTGCGGCTGGGTGGTGGTGCGGTGCGGCGGGTGGCCACCGGTTCTGTCGTCGCTGGTGGGCGCGGGTTGGAGTGGTGGGTGGTCAAGGTGGTGGATGGGAATTGGCCCATGAAATGGGGGGGCAAGTGGATCTGACTGGTGGGCCGGTGGGCTTCTAGGCTCTTGATATCGAGAGAGCCCAGGGAGACTGAGATGACTGACACCGATCGTCGTACCAGCCGGTTGTTGCCGCCCGCGGGGGCGCCTCGGAACCTGGCGTTCGCGCAGTTGGCCAACTCGGTGGGTGATGGGGCGTTCATCGTCACGTCGGCGTTGTTCTTCACCCGGGTGGTCGGACTCTCCACGGCGCAGGTCGGGCTCGGGCTGACCATCGCGTGGCTGGTCGGCTTCCTCACCGGGGTACCGCTCGGGAACCTCGCCGACCGCAAGGGACCCCGCGGTGTCGCCATCCTGCTGGCGCTGTCCACCTCGGCCTCGGTGGCGTCGTTCCTGTTCGTCCGGAGCTTCCCACTCTTCGTGATCGCCGCAGTGGCGTACGCGAGCAGCCAAACCGGCCTCACTGCCGCCCGTCAGGCCCTCCTCGCCGGCCTGGTCGAGCCGGCGGAGCGTACCCGCATCCGCGCCTTCTTGCAGTCGACGACGAACGCTGGTCTGGCCGTAGGTGCCGCGATGGGTGGAGTCGCCCTGCGGTTCGACACCGCCCCGGCGTACCTGACCGTGTTCGCGATCGACGCCGCCAGCTTCCTGGTCGCCGCCGCGCTGGTCCACCGGGTCCCCGCGGTCGCCGCCGTCACTGTTCGGGTAGTAGGAGAGCCTCGGCTCGCAGTACTGCGCGACCGCCCCTACGCAGTACTGGCTCTGCTGAATGCGGTGATGCTGATGTTCATGCCGCTGCTGAGCCTCGTGGCGCCGCTGTGGATCGTGGAGCGCACCAACGCGCCGGGCTGGGTAGTCGCGTCCCTGCTGATCATCAACACGATCGGAGTCACCCTGTTCCAGGTACGCATCGCGAGGAGCGTTACGGACCTCCGTACGGCGACGCGCTCGGTCCGCTTCGCCGGAGTCGCAATGCTGGCCGCTTGCGGGGTGTTCGCCCTCTCTGCGCTCGGATTGGGCCCGGCCGGAGCCGCCGCAGTACTGGCTGTCGCTGCGGCGCTTCTGACTCTCGGCGAGATGAAGCTGGCCTCTGGTGCTTGGGAGATCAGCTTCGGTCTGGCCCCCGTCGACAAGCAGGGCCAGTACCAGGGCTTCTTCGGAACCGGCCCCGCAGTGGCCCGGATGCTCGGCCCGGCGCTGCTCACCACGCTGGTACTCGGCTGGGGTCCCGTCGGCTGGATCGTGGTCGGCGCACTGTTCCTAGGGACCAGTTGCGCGACTGGTCCCGCCGTACGATGGGCGGCACGGACGCGGTCCGCCGGCCCGGTGGTCCAGCCGTCGTTGGTAGAGGAGTGCGCCGCCTGATGGACATCCCCGGACTGGTCGAGATCACCTCGTACGACGAACTGCGCGAGGTGGTTCCCGAGCCCCTGCAGCACGCAGTAGACAAGACCCGCAAGGAGCTCCACGAGCTCGACCGCCAGTGGCTCGCCGAGTCGCCGTTCTGCCTGATCGCCACCTCCGCGGCCGACGGCAGCTGCGACGTCTCCCCCAAGGGCGACCCGGCCGGCTTCACCATGGTGCTCGACGACTCCACCATCGCGATCCCTGAGCGGGCCGGGAACCGCCGGATCGACGGCTTCGCCAACATCCTCACCAACCCGCACGTCGGGCTGATCTACCTGCTGCCGGGTCGCGGTGAGACGTTGCGGATCAACGGCCGGGCCCGGATCGTCCGCGAGGCGCCGTTCTTCGACGACATGGTGGTGAAGGGCAACCGCCCGCAGCTGGCGCTGGTGGTCGAGATCGAGGAGATCTTTCACCACTGCTCGAAGGCGTTCCTCCGCTCGAAGCTGTGGAAGCCCGAGACCTGGAACCCGGACGCGATGCCGAGCCGGGCGAAGATCGCCAAGGCCCTGGACCGCCCGGACGACGATCTGACCACGCTCGAGACGTACTACGGGCCGCAGTACGAAGAGGGCATCTATAAAGTCAAGTACTGAACTACTCCGTATGGAGCAGCTCCAAGTACGCCGTGGCGACGATGACACCGGGTGATCCCGACCTCTACGGTTCCAGGGTGAGCACTTCTGAGCCGACTCTCGGGGACCGCGTCAAGCGGTTGGCGCTGCCTGCCGTGCTGTCGTTCGTCGCCGTCTTCGGGTCGTTCGGGGCATCCCGCGGCCAGGAGGACAGGCGCGCGGCGGACTGGTTCATGGTGGTGCTGCTCCTGATCGGCACTGTGTCCCTCTACTGGCTCCGGACCCACCCGGTGCCGGTGCTGTGGGCAACGGTCGGGTCGACGCTCGTCTACATGCTGATGGAGTACCCCTGGGGCCCGGTGATCTTCAGCTTCGTGATCGCCGTCTTCACGGTGATCCGGACCGGCCATCGCCTGGCCGGCTGGGCGGGCCTCGTCGCCCTGTACGCCGGGCATGTGCTCGGGCGGCTCATCCTCGGCATCAACGAGCAGGGGGTCTACCAGGTCCTCCTGGTCGGCACGTGCTTCGTAGTACTGGGTTTCGTGGCCGAGCTGTTCCGCGGCCACCGGGAACGGGTGATGGCGGCCAACAAGACCCGGCGCGAGGCAGAGCTCCGCCGGGCCGGCGAGGAACGCCTGCGGATCGCCCAGGAGCTCCACGACGTGGTGGCGCACCACATCTCGCTCATCAACGTGCAGGCCTCCACCGCGTTGCACCTGGTCGACCGGCAGCCCGAGCAGGCCGGTCCCGCCCTCGCGGCGATCAAGGAGGCAAGCAAGGAAGCACTTGTCGAGCTGCGATCGATCGTCGGAGTACTGCGCCAGTCGGACGAGTCGGCACCGCGCCAACCAGTCACCGGGGTGGACCGGCTGGAGCACCTGGTCAGCCGGACCGCCATGGCCGGGCTGGAGGTGCACACGGTCGTACATGGCGAGGCACGGCCGCTACCGACCGGGCTGGACCGCGCGGCGTTCCGGATCATCCAGGAGTCGCTCACCAACATCGTCCGGCACGCCAAGGCGACCGAGGCCACCGTGCGCATCCAGTACGGCGAGGAGTCGCTCCTGCTGCAGGTGGACGACGACGGGAAGTCTCTGGCGGGTCCACCCAAGGAGGGCAACGGCATCGTCGGCATGCGCGAGCGAGCCACCGCCCTGGGCGGCACCCTCACCACCACCCGCACCCCCACCGGCAGCCTCCGCATCACCGCCCAACTTCCCCTCCCCCTCCCCTGACTCCACGGTTCAGGAAAGGCGGCGCGAGGGGTCAGGGACGGAGGACGCGGTAGCGGAGGTGGGTGACACGCTGTGGGAGCTCCTCGTCCGGGGTGGTCACGCGGCGGACCAGGTCGAGCTCGATGTGCTCCGGCGGCAGGTTGTCGAACAGCCGTCTCCCCTGCCCGAGCAGGACCGGCACGACGTGCAACTCCAACTCGTCGAGCTCCCTTGCCAGCAGCAACGACTGCGCCGCCCCGGCCCCGTGCACCATGACGTCGCCGTCCCCGGCGGCTGTACGAGCCTGCGAGGCACACTCACGCACATCGGTGACGAAGCGGACGCTCCCCGGCGGCGGACCGTCAGGGACGTCGTGGGTGAGCACGAAGATCGGGACGCCATCGTGGTGATCGCCCTGCCAATGGTTGGCATGTTCGTAGGTCCGGCGGCCTGAGATCAGGGCGCGGGTGGCGAGCGACTCGGCGTACACCTCGCTGCTCGGTCCCGGGTCGTTGCGCCGGTCGAGCCAGTCGAAGAGGCGGAACCCGTCGATGCCCATCGGGTTGTCCGTACTGTCTTGCGGTCCGACGACGTACCCGTCGAGGGACATGGTCATGTAGAGCCGGATCTGCGCCATCGGTCAGCCCTCCGACCGCACGCGATACCGCAGGTGCTGGACACCCGGCGCATCCAGGTCGCGAATCAATTCAAGCTCGACATGGTCCGGCGGCAGGTTGTCGAACAGCCGACGGCCCTGGCCGAGCAGCACCGGCATCAACTGCAGCTCCAGCTCGTCCAGCAGCCCGGCCCGAAGGCACTCCTGTGCGGTCGCGGCGCCGTGCAGCAGGATGTCGCGCCCACCTGCCGCGGCCTTCGCCTGCGCAACGCAGGACTCGATGCCGTCGGTGACATAGCGGGCGGATCCCGGCGGGGGCTCGTCGGGCGCGGAATGGGTCAGGACGAAGATCGGTACGCCGTCGTGGTGATCGCCGGCCCAGCCACCCGCGAACTCGAAGGTCCGCCGGCCGGTGATCACCGCCCCCGTGTCCATCAACTCGTCGAACACAGTGGCGCTGGCTTCGTCGACCGGCCGGTACGACGCCGGGTCCACGCCGCCCGCGCCCAGCCAGTCGTGCAGCCGCTCACCGTTGACGCCGAGCCCCTGCTCCTTGCTGTCATCCGGGCCGGTGATGAATCCGTCCACGGACATCGACATGTAGAGCACGACCTTGCTCATCGCGGCTCCGATCCGTCAGAGGTGAACTCGATCTCGATGGCGATCTCGATGGTGTCGGCGACCACGACGTTACCGGCGCCGAAGCCCAACTGGATATCGACGCCGAACGCGGCGCGGCTGATCCTGGTCGTCGCCGAGAAGCCGGTGCGCTCCACGCCGGACGGGTCGTCGACGACGCCGAGGAACTCGCTGTCCAGCTGGACGGTCCGGGTGACGCCGTGAAGCGTCAGCTCGCCGATCAGGCTGAGTGCCTGTTCCTGAACCTCATGGCCGGGCTGCGGCGTGGCCCAGACGGCCGTACCATGGCCCGATGATCTTCGCTCCTGGTCGATCGATCGCCCGCCGCGACGTCCACCGCAACGGGATGATCGCCGCGGTGGAGACCGCGCGGGTCGTGCGCGACGACGCGGAGGCGCTGCTCACCTGGACTGCGTCCGGATCGGACTGCATGCTGCGCGGCACTCGGGACGGCGCGTCGATCCGGAAGATGTCGCTGGCGGAGCGGGACCGTACGCCGTCCATGCTCTGGCCGCGGCGCTGGGAAGGCCGGCACGTGCTGATCCGCACCGAACCCGAGGCCGACCATTCGGTGTGGTGGTTCTTCGACCTGGAGATGCGGTTCGAAGGCTGGTACGTGAACCTGGAGTCCCCGGTGCGCCGCTGGTCGGCCGGGACCGACATCCTCGATCACGCGCTCGACATCGTGGTCGCGCGCGATCGCAGCTGGTCCTGGAAGGACGAGGACGAGGTGGTCGAGCGTGTCGATCATCCGGCGTACTGGACGGCGGTCGAGGCGGACCGCATCCGCGCCGCTGGCGAGCGCATCATCGGCGACATCGAGGCCGGCCGGTTCCCGTTCGACGGCCGGTACACGGATTTCCGTCCCGATCCGTCGTGGGAACCGGCCGACCTGCCCCCGTACTGGGACGCCGAGGTGGCGTCCCGCTGATCGTCAGTGCCAGTCGCTGATCCGGACGTCGTCCTGCGCCGGCGCGCCGTGCCGGTCTCGACCAGATCCTCGAGGCTCATCAGGACGATGGCCCACTTAGTGCTGCAGTGATACATGAACTCGACCGGCTCGGCCCAGCCGCGAGGCGCGAAACAGCAGGACGGTGTAGTCGTCGCGCTGAGTGCCTGTTCCTGTTAGTGGTGGGCGAGTCGCTGGCTGGTGATGCGGATCATGGCCCAGCAGACCATGGCTTCGTGGTGTGCGGGCAGTCCTTCGTAGTCGCGGGCGCATCGGCGATGTCGGGTGATCCATGCCAGGGTTCGTTCGACCACCCAACGGCGGGGTAGCACGACGAAGCGATGTCGCTCGGTGCGTTTGACGATTTGTACGGCGACGTTGACGGTGTCGCGGGCCCAGTCGCTCAGGGCGCCGGCGTAGCCGGAGTCTGCCCACACGAGCCGGATGCGGTGGCTGACCGTGGCGAGTCGGGTCAGCAGCGGCCGGGCGCCGTCGCGGTCCTGAATGTTGGCCGCGGTGACGAGGACACAGATCAGCAGGCCCATGGTGTCGACAGCGAGATGGCGTTTACGTCCGTTGACCTTCTTCGCCGCGTCCCCGCCGCGGCTGGAACGCCAGACCGTCTCGGCAGCGCGTACGGACTGGGAGTCGATGACTGCTGCGGTCGGGGTGGCCGTGCGCCCCTCGGCGATACGGACTCGTTCCCGCAGCGCGTCGAGCAGGTCGATGGTCACGCCGGCGGCCGCCCAGGTGGCGAAGAAGTTGTAGACCGTGGACCACGGCGGAAAGTCGACCGGCATCGCCCGCCACTTGATGCCGTTGTCGACCAGGTAGAAGATCGCGTCCACGATCTGACGGCGGCAGTGCCGCTCCGGCCGGCCGCCGTGGACGCCAAGCCACGCCGGATCGGGCAGCAAAGAATCGATGAGCTGCCACTGCGCATCGGTGGTGTCCTACGGATACCGACGCGGGCGAGCCACGCCGTAGTGATGAACCGACGCGAGACGACAACATGACACCTGCGGGACAGACTCCTGCCCGGGGATACGGCACGATAGCAACGGAACTCCTGGCGGACCGGCGATTCGACACCGATCGACCTACCAGGAGTTTCCGCCATACCCACCCACGACCCGCCGATCATGAATCCAGTTCAGGAACAGGCACTGAAGGTCTCGCCGTCGAAGTCGCGGACCTCGGTCGAGGTGAACCCGATCGTCGGGTGGCCCCGGCCCACACCTGACCGCCCAGCGGAAGCGGCGTACGCAGTACTAGTTGGTTGGCAGGCGGACGTGCGACGAGTTGAGCTCGGCGACGCTGGGGACGCCCAGGAGCGCCATGGTCCGACGTACCTCGGTGGTCAGGATTTCGGCCGCGCGCGCGACACCGCGCTCGCCGCCGGCCATGAGTCCGTAGAGGTAGGCCCGGCCGACCAGGCATGCGTCCGCTCCGAGCGCGAGTCCCGCGACGATGTCGGCGCCGCTCATGATGCCCGTGTCGAGGTACACCTCGGCGTCGGTACCCACGGCCTTCCTCACCTCCGGCAGGATCCGCAGCGGTGTGGGAGCGCGGTCGAGCTGGCGACCGCCGTGGTTCGACAGCACGATCGCGTCGGCACCGGCGTCGACCACGCGGCGCGCGTCCTCGACCGTCTGGATGCCCTTCACGATCAGCGGCCCGTCCCAGATCGACCGCAACCAGTTGAGGTCTTCGATGGTCATGGTCGGATCGAACAGCTGGTTCAGCAGCTCCGCGACGGTCCCGCCCCAGCTCGACAGCGAGGCGAACGTCAGCGGCCGGGTCGTCAGCAGATTGGCCCACCACGCCGGGTGGAGTGAAGCGTCGAGCACCGTCTTGACCGTCAGCGACGGCGGGATGGTGAACCCGTTCCGTACGTCGCGCAGCCGCGCCCCGGCGACGGGTACGTCCACAGTCAGCATCAATGCCTCGTACCCGGCGGCGGCCGACCGCTTCACCAGGTCCTCGCCGGCGTGGCGGTCGTTCCACACGTACAGCTGGAACCACTTCCGCGCATTCGGCGCGGCCGCCGCGACGTCCTCGATCGAGGTAGTGCCCATGGTGGACAGCGAGTACGGGATGCCGATCCTCTGCGCGACCTTCACGACCGCGCTCTCGCCCTCGTGGTTCATCATCCGGGTGAACCCGGTCGGCGCGAACGCGAACGGCAGTTCCGAGCGCTTGCCGAGGATGGTGGTGCTCAGGTCGATCTCGGCGACGTTGCGCAGGATCGACGGCTGCAGCTCCATCTCGGCGAACAACCGGCGGGCGCGGGCCAGGCTGATCTCCGACTCCGCCGCGCCGTCGGTGTAGTCGAACACCGATCTCGGCGTACGGCGCTTGGCGATGGCACGCAGATCCGCGATGGTGAGCGCCTTCTCCAGGCGGCGGTCGGTCGCGTTCAGGGTGACCGGCTTGGGCCGCAGCAACGGCTTGAGCTCGGACCAGCGAGGCATCTGGCGATCAGTCATGGGACTTCTCTCAGGCAGTCGGCGGTGTGGTCGGACCACAGCATAGTCTGTGGTCCGACCACAGGGCTACACTCGCCGATGTGAAGAACTACGAGCTGGTGCTGAGCCGGGTCGAGGCCGATCTGGCGGCGGGCAGACTCCGGCTCGGCGAGCGGCTGCCCGGCGAGCGCACGCTGGCGGAGCAGCTCGGGATCAGCCGGCCCTCGGTCCGCGAGGCGGTCCGGGTGCTCGAGGCGATGGGCGTCGTCCGCACCTCCACCGGCTCCGGCCCCGAAGCAGGCGCCGTGATCGTCGCCGAACCCGCCTCTCCCCTGACAGCGCTTCTCCGCCTACACCTGGCCACGAACCACTTGCCGATGGGCGACATCGTCCAGACCCGCATCTTGCTCGAGTCCTGGACCGCCCGCCAAGCAGCCCAGAACCGCGCCGGCGAGGCTGCGGACCAGGCCGACGACGGGCTGACGGTCGCCGAGGAACTGCTGGATCGGATGGATGCGGCTGGGTTGACGCCGGAGGAGTTCCATCTGCTGGATGCGGAGTTCCATGTCGCTTTGTCGGCGCTGGCCGGCAACGTGCTGATCGCGGCGGTGATGTCGTCACTGCGGACCGCCATCCACAGCTACGTCCTCGCCGCCGTCCCCAACCTCGCCGACTGGGACGCCACCGCCCACGGGCTCCGCGAGGAACACCGAGCCATCGTCGCCGCCATCCGCGCCGGCCAGCCCACCAAGGCCGCCAACCTGATCACCGACCACATAGAAGGCTTCTACCTGGCCGCCCGCCTCTCCACCTCCTGAGCAACTAGAGGTGTGCGGTGCCGGCGATGTACGGGATGGGGACGAGGCCGGGCAGGGTGTAGCGGTCGAGGGTGACGGTGGTGAAGCCGGTCGCGTGGATGGCGTCGTCCGTCTGGCGGGTGGGATCGCAGCCCTTGTCGAAAGTGCGGGTGATCGGCCTGATGAGGCCCTGCAGGCGACGAACCCAGCTCCCACGAGCCGCGCCGACGTGCTCGAAGAAGACGAAGCGCCCACCCGGACGAAGCACCCGCCGTACTTCGGTCAGTACTCCGCCGAGGTCGTGCACCGAGCAGAGGACGACCGTCGACAGCACCGCGTCAACGCTTGCTGAGGGCAACGGAATCTGCTCGGCCTCGGTGTCGAGGACCCGGTAACTCCCACCGGTCCGAGCAGCCCAGGCGGCTGCCGTGGTTCCCAGCGTGCGGCGGCTCGCGGCGTGCGGCTCGAGACCGATCCAGTCGACACCCTTGCCCAGCATCCCGAAGTTGGCGCCCTTGCCCGCACCCAACTCGAGCACCGTCCCGCTCAGCCCGCCGACCAGCTCCCGCTTCTTCGCGTCGTACGCCGCCCAGCCACTCATCCGCCCCGCCTCCTCCCAAGACCTCGCATCCATCCGTACCATCTCCCTATCTCACTCACAGTCCACGGCGTTGCATCGGGCTGAGACGGAGAGGGCTGTGCGGCGGAGGCCGAAAATGGTGCCAGCGCCTACGACGAGGTGCAGGGAGGCCAGGCCGAGCTTGGCACCGACGCCGATGCCGCCGAAGATCGGGCTCCCCAGCGAGGTGACGCAGGCGATCACCGCGACCACTGTCCACGCCTTGCGAGCGTTGACGGTGTTGTGTTCGAGGATCGCGAGCAACCCCCAGCCGGCGAAGGCCATCGCTGCCGAGGCGAAGAGAACCGACACGGCGCCGATCTGCATCGTCGAGCCCTGCCTGGCCTGAAGATCGATTCCCGCCAGTGGTGACAGCACCGCCCAGACTGCGAGTGCTGCCGCCACCGTGACCCCGACTACAGCCAGCCTACTGCGACCTGCGACCCGAGTGGGTCCCTGGAGAGCGCCCTCGGAAGTACTCGGGAAAGTGTTGTTCGTGGTGCTCATGGTGGGTCCTTCCACTGTGGCCGTTGTTTGGATGAGCCCCAGGATTCAAGAGAGCGCGTCCTCGGGGCATCGGCCGCGAGGCTGCGGCGACCCGGCCGGAAGTCTGCGGGGTATCGACTTTGGTCGGTGGCGATCGAGCCCGGCCGCGGCCTAGCCTCTGCGCCATGGAAGAGATCTGCAGCCCGCCGCCGCACCAGCGCACGGCGAACGTGCTCGCCGTCGGCGCGATCGGAACGCTCTCGGCGCTGACGATCGTCGGGCGGCACACGAGCACGCCCGGCGTCGGCTGGCTGGTGCTGGACATCGTGGTGGGGGTGGTCGCCTGTGGGCTCATTCCGCTGCTCGGACGTCGCCCGGTCCCGATCGCGCTGGTCCTGGCCGCGCTCGCCATGCTCTCCCCCGCCGCCACGCCGCCGTCCACGGTCGGCACTTTGACCGTCGCCCAGCGGCGTCCATTGCGGGTGGCCGCGCTGGTCGCGCTCGCGGGTGTCGCCGGCCACCTGGTCCAGGAGATCGTCCGGCCGATCAACGGCCTCAGCCTGCTCTGGTTCGCGGTCCTCGACCTCGCGGTCCACGCAGCGCTGCTCGGCTGGGGCCAGTGGATCCAGGCCCGGCGTGCACTGGTCAACTCGCTCCGAGATCGCGCTCTTCGCGCCGAGGCCGAGCAAGGCCGACGGGTCGCGGAGGCACGCACGCTCGAGCGGACGAAGATGGCGCGCGAGATGCACGACGTACTCGCGCACCGGTTGTCCCTGCTCGCGACGTACGCCGGTGCGCTGGAGTACCGGCCCGACTCCTCCCCCGAGAAGCTCGCCAAGGCCGCCGGCGTGATCCGCACCGGGGTCCACCAGGCGCTCGACGAACTGCGCGAGGTGATCAGCGTCCTGCGCGACACCGAGATCGACGAACTGCCCGGGGGCCGCCCGCAACCCACCTTCGGCGACCTGCGGGAACTCGTCGCGGAGTCCAGAGACGCCGGCGCCGAGATCCGGTACGACGAGACCGTCGCGGATCCGAGTTCGTTGCCACCAGCAACTGGGCGTACGGCGTACCGGGTGGTCCAGGAGGGGCTGACGAACGCCAGGAAGCATGCGGCGGGGTATCCGGTCACGCTGGTGGTGCAGGGGCGGCCGGGTGAATCCCTGCAGATCGAGCTCACCAACCCGGGCGGCAACGGCGTACCGCTCACTCCGGGAAGCGGCACCGGGCTAGTCGGGCTGACCGAGCGGGTGCATCTCGCGGGCGGCACGCTGGACCACGGAAGGGCGGCCGGTGGCGGGTTCCGGCTGCACGCCTCGCTACCGTGGCCCGCATGAGCGACAGCGAGACCATCCGGGTCCTGGTGGTGGACGACGACGCACTGGTCCGGGCGAGTCTGGAGATGATGCTCGACGGCGCGAACGGGATCTCGGTGGTCGCCCAGGCGGCCGACGGCGACGAGGTACCCGCGGCGATCGACGCCCACTTCCCCGATCTGGTGCTGATGGATCTCCGGATGCCGCGGGTGGACGGGATCGTCGCGACCCGGCGGCTCCGGGCGCGGAAGAACCCGCCGGAGGTGGTGGTGCTGACCACGTTCGACACCGACGAGAACGTTCTCCACGCGCTCCGGGCCGGCGCGAGCGGGTTCCTGCTGAAGGACACTCCCCCGGCCCAGATCGTCGAAGCCGTACGCCGGGTCGCTGCGGGTGACCCGATCCTGTCTCCCGCGATCACCCGGCGGCTGATGGATCGCGCGGCCACCCAGGCGGACTCCCACACCGAGGCCCAGGAAGCGCTCTCTCGCCTCAGCCCCCGCGAGTACGACGTCATGCTGGCCGTTGCCCAGGGCAAAGCGAACGCGCAGATCGCCACCGAGCTCTACATGAGCGTGGCGACCGTCAAGGCCCACATCTCCCACATCCTCACCAAACTGGAACTGGGCAACCGCACCCAAATAGCCCTCCTCGCCCACGACGCCGGGCTCGCCTGACCGGGGGATGCTCTAGCGTGGGCGCATGATTCGGGTGTTGTTGGCTGACGATCAGGCGTTGGTGCGGGCTGGGTTCCGCTCGTTGCTGAACGCGGAGGACGACATCACCGTGATCGGCGAGGTGTCCGACGGGGCGGCCGCGGTGGAGGTGGCTCGCGCGGAGAAGCCGGACGTGGTGCTGATGGACATCAGGATGCCGGGCACCGACGGGCTCGAGGCGACTCGGCAGATCGGTGCCGAGGAAGCGCTCTCTGAGGTTCACGTGGTGATCCTGACGACGTTCGACCTGGACGAGTACGTGTTCGAGGCGTTGCGGGTCGGCGCGAGCGGGTTCCTGGTCAAGGACACCGAGCCGGTCGAGCTGCTCCAGGCGGTCCGGGTGGTCGCCCGTGGTGACGCGCTGCTCTCGCCGGGGGTGACGCGCCGGCTGGTCGCCGAGTTCGCAACGCGGAGCCGGCAGCCGCATGCCAGCAAGGAACTCGACGTCCTGACCGAGCGTGAACGGGAGATCGTCGCGCTCGTCGGCGAAGGTCTGTCCAACGACGAGATCGCCGAACGCCTGGTGCTCAGCCCGGCCACGGCCAAGACCCACGTCAGCCGCGCGATGGTGAAGCTCGGCGTCCGCGACCGCGCCCAACTCGTCGTCGTCGCCTACCAGACCGGCCTGGTTCGTCCCGGCTGGCTCGGCTAGTACTACGAGGGCTGCCCCGGATACTCCCCTGGCGGTAGCCCGGGTCACTCCCCCGAGGCGACGCGGCAGACGGGTGGTGGCGGGCAAGGTCGGGGTATGAGTGAAACAGCAGCCCCGCTGGTCGAGGTCACCGGCCTGACCAAACGCTACGGCGACACCCTCGCTGTCAACGGTGTCGATCTGACGGTCCGGCCCGGTGAGGTCTACGGGTTCCTCGGGCCGAACGGCGCCGGCAAGACCACCACGCTGCGGATCCTGACCGGCCTGATCGCCCCGACCAGCGGTACCGTCCGCGTGCTCGGCGGCGCCCCCGGCCAGGCTCAGGTGCTCGCCCGCACCGGGTCGATGATCGAGTCGCCCGCGTTCTACCCTTACCTGTCCGGGCTCGACAACCTCCGCCTGCTCGCCGAGTACGCCGAGGTGCCCCGCGCCCGGATCCACGAGGTCCTGGCACTGGTGGATCTCACCGACCGCGCGCGCGACCGCTTCTCGACGTACTCGCTCGGCATGAAGCAACGGCTCGGGGTGGCGGCGGCGCTGCTCAAGGATCCCGAACTGGTGATCCTCGACGAGCCGACGAACGGACTCGATCCGGCCGGGATGCGGGACATGCGCCGGCTGATCCGCGAGCTCGGCGCCGACGGCCGGACCGTGCTGCTGTCCAGCCACCTGCTCGGCGAGGTGCAGCAGATCTGCGACCGCGTCGGCATCATCAGCGAAGGCAAGATGGTTGCCGAGCACAACGTCGAGGAACTGCGCGGCCAGCAGGAACTGGTGATCAGGGCAGCGCCGCGAGAGAGCGCTCGCTCCGTTCTCACCGAGGCGCTCGGCGCCGACACCGTCCACCTGTACGACGACACGCTGCGGGTCAAGGTGGCTCCGGACCGCGCGGCCGAGGTCAACCGGGTCCTGGTCGAGGCGGGGATCGCGGTGTCCGAGCTCCGCAGTACCGAACGGGCTCTCGAGGACGTGTTCTTCGAGCTCACTACGACCCAGCCGGAGGAGAAGGCCGATGTTGGGTAGTTATCGCGCCGAGCTGCTCAAGCTCCGCAAACGATCAGCCGTCTGGGTGCTCTTCGGAGCCGGGCTCGTGCTGAGCCTCGTCTTCGGATATCTGCTGCCGTATCTGGGCTACGCGACCGGCGACGACAACCAGCAGACCAGCGGAGTACCTCGTGCGCAGGTGTTGCGCGGGCTGCTGCCGGAACGCGTGCTGGACAACACGATCGGCGGCTTCCCGGTGTTCGCGGGAGCGCTCGCTCTGGTGCTCGGGGCGATCGTGGTCGGCGGCGAGTACACCTGGGGAACGCTCAAGACCATCCTCACCCAGAAGCCCGGACGTGGCGCGATGCTGGCCGGGCAACTGCTCGGGCTGCTGACCATGCTGGCGGTCTGGGTGCTCGGGACCTTCGTTGCCTGTGCCCTGTGCAGCGTCGGGATCGCCGCCGCCGAGAACGCGCCGATGAGTTGGCCGGGTGCGGTCGACATCCTGCAGGCACTGGCGGGCGGCTGGCTGGTTCTGACGATGTGGTGTCTTGCCGGCGTCGTGCTGGCGGTTGCCTTCCGCAACGTCGCGCTGCCGATCGGGTTGGGCGTCGTCTGGATCCTCGGCGTCGAGGCGCTCCTGGCCGGGGTGGTCAGCAGTTTGCTGCCTGCTCTGGAGTTCCTGTCCGACGCGATGCCCGGGGCGAACGCGGGCGCGTTGGTCTTCAGCGTCACCGGCATGATCGCTGCCGACGCACCTCCCGGAGTCCGAGACGCCGTGAGCGGAGAACGCGCTCTCCTGACGCTCCTCGGCTACACCCTGGTCTTCGCCTTGCTGGCCGCCGTCACCACGCGCCGCCGAGACGTCGTCTGACCAGGCAGGATGGGCTGAAGGGGCGGCGTGTCAGAGGGTGTGGCCGGCGTGGGCCAGGGCTAGTTCGCAGAACATGGCGTTGGCCCAGGAAAACCACTCGCGGGTGAAGACGGTCGGGTCGTCGCAGTGGAAGGACTCGTGCATCTGGCCGGTGCCGCCGGTCGTGTCGCGGAGGAGTTCGAGCAGTTGCTGACGCTCCTCGGCCGAGGTGCTGGTGAGGCCTTGGACCGCGAGCGCGATCGGCCAGACGTGCGACGGCGGCGTGTGCGGGCTGCCGATCCCGGACGCATGGGTTCCGCTGTAGTAGTAGGGATTCTCGGAGCTGAGCAGCAGCGACCGAGTCGCCAGGTACGTTGGGTCGTCGGCGGCCGCGAACCCCGTCATCGGCAGGGAAAGCAGACTCGGCATGTTCGCGTCGTCCATCAGCAACCGCTCCCCCGCGCCGTCCACCTCATACGCGTAGACGCGACCGAACGTCGGGTGCTCGACGACGCCGTACAGCGCGATCCCCTCGTCGATGCCGGCCTTCAACTCCTTCGCCCGCGCCGCCAGCGACTCGTCCCGGAGCACCTCGGACGCGATCGCCTGCAGGTACCCGAGCACCACCGACGCGAACATGTTCCCGGGTACGTTGAACCCGTGCTCGGTGGCGTCGTCGCTCGGCCGGAAAGCGCTCCACGACATCCCGGTCGGCGTGGTCAGCCGCCCACGTCCCTCCCGGACGAGGGTGTCCGTCGGCTCCTCGTCGTGCCGCTGGAACCGGTACGCCGATCGCGCCTCGTGGTCCAGCTCGACCGTCCAGAGCTCGAGGATCGCGTCCGCGGCGGCGCGGAACCGGTCGTCGATCACGTCCTCCCGGCCGGTGATCCGCCACAGCCGGTAGGCCAGCTCGAGCGGATAACAGAGCGAGTCGATCTCGTACTTGCGCTCCCACACCCACGGCGACATCTCGGTCTCGTCGGTGGTGTGACCCTCCCCGTTGGCCTCACGGTTGAACGCGTTCGCGTACGGGTCGATCGCGAGGTACTCCAACTGCCGGTGCAGTACGCCGATCAGCACGTCCTGCAGCCCCGGGTCGTCGCCGCAGAGCACCAGGTACGGCCGGAGCTGGGCGGCGGAGTCGCGCAGCCACATCGCCGGGATGTCGCCGGTCAGCACGAAGGTGGTCCCGTCCGGCAGCCGCTCCGCGACCGCGGGCAGGTTCTCCGCCATCGACCGCTGGAACATGTCCGCGATCACCTGGTCGCCGGTCGCCCGGCGGACCTCGTCGGCGGCGCGCGCCAGCACATCGGCATCGATACCGGTCATCACAACATCACCTTTCAGCAGAACCGACCTGAGCGACTGCGGGAGCGCTCTCCGTCGGCCCGAGCAGGAGCACGGACGGATTGGGCGAGAACGTGTGGTCCAGCACCAGACTGGCCGCTCCGACCGCGCCGACATCCTCGCCGAGCGCGGTCCCGGCGACCACGAAGGGGTGCACGGAACGGACCAGGAAGCGCTCTTCCAGCGCGGACCGGACGGACTCGTCGAAGAACGGCGCGAGCTGGTCCCAGTGCGGACCACCGAAGACAACTCGCTCCAGGTCCAGCAGGTTCGCGATGTCCTCGACCACCTTGGCAATCCTCTCGGCCAGCGCGGCGATGATCTCGCGCGCCACCCCGGGCCCGGCGGCAGCGTCGGCGCAGAGCTGCGCGAACGCCAGGTCGACCGCGTGCCGATCGTCGAGATCGATGCCTGCAGCAACGACTCCTGCCTGCGCGGCCTGCTGGACCAGGTAGCGCGGCTGGCTCGTCTCGCCGACGCAGCCACGGCGCCCGCAGTAGCAGAGCGGACCGTCGGGATCGACGATGATGTGGCCGATCTCGCCGACGTTGCTGGTCGCCCCCCGGACGACCTCGTCGCCGATCACCAGCCCGGCGCCGACACCGGTACCGAGGTAGAAGAAGACGAAGCTGCCGCGTCCGTTCGGGCCACCGGCCCACTTCTCCGCCGACGCGGCCGCGGTGACGTCCTTGTCGAGCAGCACGGGCAGGCCGGTCCGCTCGCGCAGGGCATCGCGCAGCGGGACCAGGTGCCAGGCGGTGAGGTTCGGCGGATCGACTACGACACCGCGGTCGACGTCGATCGGGCCCGGCGCCGCGATCCCGACGCCGACCACCCGCTCGCGCGGTGCGCCGGCTTCCGCGATGACGTCCTCGACCGTCGCCGCGATCCCGGCGATCAGCACGTCCGGATCGTCGGAGGCCGGGGTCTCCGCCCGCCGCCGCGCGACCACGTGGCCGGTCAGGTCGAGCATGACGACCGTGACGACCGCCGGGTCGAGGTGCACGCCCACGGCGTACTGGCCGGTGGGCTCGAGTTCGAGCAGCGTGCGGGGTTTGCCGAGGCCGGTGCTCTTCTGCCGGCCGGCCTCGCGGACCAGCCCGGCGTCGAGGAGGCGGCGGGTGATGTTGGAGATCGCCTGGCCGGACAGTCCGGTCGCCGCCGCGATCTCGACCCGGCTGAGGCGTTGCTCGGCCCGGCGGATCGCGTCCAGCACGACCGTGTCGTTGAATCCGCCGACCCGGTCGAGATTCGTACCCCGGCGCACCACGGCCGGCGGCTGTTCGGTGCTCACCACTCCCCCTGTCCTCGCTGCACGGGCACCCCTAGCCCGAAGCCGGGTCAGCACCCCACGGCTGCCCCCAGTCGTAGCGCACCGTGCCGGCGCCCGTGCGCCAGACGTTCGGCGTCGTGTTCACCAGCCAGTCCACCGGCTCGATCCCACCTGCGTCGCCACCACTGAGCGCCAACCGTATACCGTCGCCAAGATCGCGATCGGTCTGCTCGGTGCGCGCGGCCGGATCGATGGAGACGAAGAGAGCGCTTCCTGACCGAGCCACCAGATCGAGGAACCGGCGGTTCAGCTCCCACGGCGTCTGCGGCGTGCACGGAACGCAGTCGGCGTCGAGGGCGAAGAAGCGGTCGTGCTGCGGCAGCCGGAACGCGAGCGAGTTGACGCCCATCTTCCGGGTCCGCTCCCAGTCCCGCCCGGACGTGTCGTCACCTGTGCGCTGCACGTCGACCAGGCCGGCGGCCAGGTGGCCGACCGTGTTGCAGCCGATCAGTACGACGTCGTCGGCCGCCGCGCGGATCTCGCGGTAGAGCGCGAGCACGATCTCGGCTGTGGTCCGGCCCGGATCGTGGAACTGCCAGCCGGAATCCGTCAGCCGCGAGCCCATCGCCGGGCCGAAGCGGCCGAACACGTCATACGTGCTGAAGTCGTGCTTGACCAGCTCGAACCCCCAGTCCTTGAACCGGCGCAGGTCCGCCCGAACCAGGTCGAGCACCTCCGGGTACGACGGGTCGAGGGCACGGCCTGGTCCGTCGGCCTTGCCGGCACGACCCCAGGGACCGCTCTCCCGGGACAGCAACGGGCGGAACCACAGACCCGGGCGCGCGCCGATCGCCTTCACCGCGGCGGCGGTCCCGGCCATGTCGTCGAAGAGGCCCGGGATTCCGCTCTCCCAGGGGCCACCCGAACCATTGCCGCCTGGGTTCCAGCCGTCGTCGACGACGCTGAACGGCTTCACCGGGTGGCCGTCGGCCAGCTCGACCACCGTGGCCGCGTCCTGGAGGACCGCCTTCTCGTCGAATCCCTCGCCATACGCGTAGTACCAGTTGTTCGCCCCGACCACCGGCGCGGGCGCGGGGCGCTCGGGCAGGTGGGAGCTCATGGCTGCCACCGCGGCGTTCAGGGTGAGCCAGGGGGGGCCGGCGTCCTCGAAGCGCCGTACCGTCGCCGCGGTGAGCGCGCGGCCGGCGAGCTGGGTGGGGCCGCCGCCATTGCGGAGGTCAAGCCAAAGGGTGCTGCCGGTCTGGTCAACGGTCCAAGAGCAGAACGCGCCCGGGTGAACGTCCACGCCCATTCCGGTCGTGGTGCCGGTCTGGCGGTCGTGGGCCAGCCAGTACCAGGGCAGGAGCCGCTCGGGTTGCAGGTGCCGCCACTGGAGGTCGCCGTACGACCGCTCCCACGCGTCACCGAGCACGAGCGCCTCGGCCGGTATTGCCTCGTCCCACCGGAGCGCCACGCGACAGACTCCACCCACCGCGCTGACAACCACCTCACCCACCGGGGTCCACTGGACCTCGATACCTGCCGCGGACCAGCCGTTGCCGGTGCCCGGGGCGGCGGTCAGGGCGTCCGACGGACCGGCCTGGACGAAGACCTTGTTCGGTTCTCTCACTCCGCGTGCTCCTTCGCAGCCTGATCAGAAACGCGTCCGAGCACGACGAATCCCCCACCTCCGCGTGCCGCCCACCCGTGGTGCGGAGATGGTTGACCGACTTACTCCACAGACTTTAGTTAGTCGATTCGACGGCCGTCAAGCAGCGTTGACGACCTTGCCGGGGTCAGGAACCTAGGCGCTCGACCGCCTCGACCAGACGGTCGACGTCTGTACGATCCGTGTACGGCGCGAGGCCCGCGCGCACGGCGCCGATGTCTCCGAGACCAGCGTGGCGGGCTGTCTCCAGCGCGTAGAAAGTGCCGGCCGGCGCGTTGACCCCGGCCTCCGCGAGCTCCGCGGCGACCGCGCGTGGCTCCCACCCGTCGACGGAGAAGAGCAGAGTCGGCGTACGGCGCTGGGCCTTGCCGTGCAAGGTGACTCCGTCGATCGCGGCGAGCCTGGGCTCCAGGTCCGCGCGGAGTTCGTCCTCGTAGTTCTCCAGCAACGCGAGAGATCCGAGCAAGCGCTCTCGCCGGGTCGCCCCCGTTCCCCCGAGACCGGCGATGAAGTCGACCGCGGCGGTGGTCCCGGCGAGCAACTCGTACGGCAGGGTGCCGAACTCGAACCGCTCGGGCACCACATCGCTTGCCGGGAGCAACTTGTCCGGCCGGAGTCCCTCGAGCAACACGGGCGAAGCCGACAGCACCCCACAGTGCGGCCCGAAGAACTTGTACGGCGAGCACGCGTAGAAATCAGCGAACGAGGCGTCAACCGGCGCGTGCGCGGTCAGGTGCACGCCGTCGACGTACAGGAGAGCGCCGGTCGCATGGACCTTGGCCGCGATGCTCTCGAGGTCCGGGCGGGTGCCGAGCAGGTTCGATGCGCCGGTCACCGCGACCAGGCGGGTCTGTCCGGAGAGCAGCGGCTGGATGTCGTCGAGTTCGGAGGTGGCGGGGTCGAAGGAAAGCCAGCGCACGGTGGCGCCGACGGCCGCGGCGGCCTGGACCCACGGGCGGACGTTCGCGTCGTGGTCCAGGCGAGTCACGATCACCTCGTCGCCAGGCCCCCAGTTCTTCGCGAGAGTCCGGGAGAAGTCGTAGGTCAACTGCGTCATGCTCCGGCCGTAGACGATGCCACCGGGATCCGTCCCCAGCAGGTCCGCCATCGCCTGCCGCGCGCCGACCACGATGTCGTCCGCGCGCCGCTCGGCCGCGGTCAACCGGCCACGGTTCGCCAGCGCCGACACCATCGTCCGCGCAACCGCGTCGGCCACCGCCTGCGGAGTCTGCGACCCACCCGGCCCGTCGAAGTGCGCCGCCCCCTCCGCCAACGCCGGGAACTGCTTCCGGACAGCATCAACCTCAAAGTCACCCATGACGCCATCCTCCCCCGCCGCACCCCTGCCCTGCCACCGGTCGTCCATCTGCCCGGTTCCAGACAAAAATCTGAAAATGTCGGAGGTTTACTGCAGGATGTCAGGAGTGAGCACCCTGACGACTCCTGACAAGCCGCCGGTCAAGACCTGGGCCCCCACGATGCTGGTCCTCGCCGCGATCTGGGGCTGCAGCTTCCTCTTCATCTCGATCGGGGTCCGCGAACTGCATCCGGCCTACCTCGCGCTCGGACGGGTGCTCGCGGGCACGCTCGTGCTGCTCGCGATCCTGCTGGTCAAGCGCGAGGCACTGCCCCGCTCGCCACGGATCTGGGCGCACACCTTCGTCGTCGGCGCCATCGGCTCCGCCCTCCCCTGGACCCTCTTCGGGTACGGCGAGCAGCGCATCCCGTCCCTGCTGGCCGGCATCTGGAACGGGATCACCCCGCTGGCCGTGCTCCCCATCGCGGTCCTGGTGTTCCGGACCGAGAAGTTCACCCTGCAGCGAGTGCTCGGCCTGCTCGTCGGCTTCCTCGGCATGATGGTCGTGCTCGGCGCCTGGCAGCTGCACGGCGGCGCGGATCTGATCGGCCAGTTGTTCTGCATGGGCGCCGCGCTCTCGTACGGCGTCGCCATCCCGTACCAGAAGCGGTTCATCGCCGGCAGCAACCTCTCCGGTACCGCGTTGTCGGCCGCACTGTTGCTCTGCGCCACCATCCAGCTGGCCGTGATCGCCCCGTTGATCGCCGGTCACGCGCCGCCGACGCCGTGGTCGCTGTCCGTGGAGGTGATCGCCAGCGTCGTTGCCCTGGGCGCCTTGGGCAGCGGGATCGCCTTCGTGCTCAACCTGCGGATGATCCGGCTGATCGGCGCCAGCATGACCTCGATGGTCACCTACGTGATGCCGATCTTCGCGATCGTCGTCGGCGTGATCGTGCTGGACGAGCACCTCACCTGGTACCAGCCGGTCGGCGCGCTCGTGGTGCTCACCGGCGTCGCCGTCTCCCAGGGCATCATCCGGCTGCCCCGCTCCGCCGGCCACCAGAAAACCCCGACGAAGGTGACGCCGGCTCCGGTACCGTGAAACGGCGGCATCGCGTCGGTTGGGGGGAACCATCCGGCAGCGTGGCAGCAGACACCTGTACTCCGGTACCGCCGGCGCCAGGTGATTCTCGACTCCACGGGCGACCGAGCCGCGTTCTCCGGGGAGGAACAGATGAGCACCACCGCAGAGCCCGACACCCACGAGATGGTCGTCATCCACCGCGTGTTCCGGCGTGAGTTCCGCCTGCTGCCCGACGTGATCAGCCGCGTCGGCCCGGGCGACACCGGCCGCGCGGCGATCGTGGGCGAGCATCTGAGCGACATCGTGGCGGCGTTGCACCATCACCACGAGAACGAGGACGACCTGCTGTGGCCACCGCTGCTGGAGACGGCGACGCTGCACACCGACCTGGTGCACCGGATGGAGTTCCAGCACGCGGCACTGTCGACGGCGCTCGACCAGATCGACAAGCTGACGCCGGCCTGGCGGGCCACGGCGAACCCGGCCGATCGCGACGCCCTGGCCCAGGCCGTCCGCGACGCATCGGCGATCGTCGACGAGCACATGGCCGAGGAGGAGCAGGAGATCCTGCCGCTGGTCCGCAAGTACCTGACGGTCGAGCAGTGGAGCAAGCTCGGTGAACGCGGCGCCGAGTCGATCGACGACAAGCACAAGCGGCTGCTCTTCCTGGGCGCGATCCTCGAGGAGACCTCGCCGGAGGAGGAGCGGAACTTCCTGTCACACCTGCCCGCGCCGGTCAGGCTGATCTGGAAGGTCGCCGGCCGCCGCCAGTACGGCAACTACATCCGCCGCGTCCGCGGAACCGCCTGACGGCGCAGCGTCAGCTGCGGCGGAGGTTGGGGATCGAGGCGATCACGACCGCGGCCAGGGCGAGCAGAGTGCCGGCGACCACCGGCAGCGTGACGGCCTGGTCGGAGGCGGGCAGGAAGAGGTCGATGAAGAGGCTGGCGAGCAGCTGGCCGGCGATCGTGCCGAGCCCCAGGACGAACACGCCCACCACCCGGACCACCGCGGCCGCGGCGCTGATGAAGATCACGCCGCACACGCCCCCGACGTACAGCCAGGGTTCGGTCGGCAGGCTGTGCGGGGCGCCGCGCACGATCAGGTCCACCAGGAACACGAGGAGCAGCGCGGTCGTGCCGACCAGGAAGTTGATCAGCCCGGCAGCGACAGCCCCGTACGCGTCCGGGGATGCGGTGTGCGCGACGCGCCCGTTGATGGCCTGCTGCACCGCAGTACCGACTCCGGCCAGCGCTGGCAGTACTGCGAGGAGCAGGCCCGACGGGTGGTTCAAGCGATCGGAGACGGCCAGCACGACCGCGACGAGAGCCAGCAACGCGCCGAAGACTCGTAGCGGCGTGTACGGCTGCGGACCGGCCGGGCCGAAGCCGAGGCGGTCCACCACGAGGCTGCTGACGGCCTGACCCGCGACCACCGCGACGGTGAACACGGCGACGCCGATCACCGCGACGGTGATGGATTGCGTCGCGACCAGGTAGGCGCCGGCGAGGCCGCCGATGCACTGCCACCAGCGGAGCGAGCCCTGCCCGTCGGACGGCCTACGGACGGTCTGCCAGACCCGTCCCACCGACCGGCGGATCCGCGGCACCATCGCACAGACGGCC
The DNA here is from genome assembly GCF_004345365.1 of Kribbella sp. VKM Ac-2568. GTDB lineage: Bacteria > Actinomycetota > Actinomycetes > Propionibacteriales > Kribbellaceae > Kribbella > Kribbella orskensis. The sequence continues at coordinate 318,065 of NZ_SLVF01000008.1, read as the reverse complement.
AGCAGGATCACCAGCCCGGAGACGAAGGAGATCAGCGCGGCCGCAACACCGTCGCCGAGCCGGGCCCCGAGTTCACCGTTGACGCGGGACTGGACCGCGACGAGCGTCCCGATACCGAAGGCCGCGGTCAGTCCGATCACCTGGTGCCGCTGGGTGGAGCGGACCGGGCGGTCGGAGCGGACGGGGCGGGATGCTGTCGTTGTCACCCCTCCATCATGACCGTCGAGGCCAACGCCCCTGTCACCGGTCCACGGATGGTGTGTCAGGTACGCCGGATCAGCGCGAGGTACATAGCGTCCGTTCCGTGCAGATGCGGCCAGAGCTGGATGTCGGGCCCCTTCCCCAGCCCCGGCACGCCAGGCAGCAGCGAGCGCGCGTCCTCGAGCATGGCATCGGACCGCCGGGCGAGCACCGCGTCGACGACGGATCCGGCTTCCCGCGGGTGCGGCGTGCAGGTCACGTAGGCCACCACTCCGCCCGGACGCACCGATGTGATCGCCGAATCCAGCAGCTGTTCCTGCAATGGCCGCAGCTCCTCGACGTCTTCCGGCGTACGGCGCCAGCGCGCTTCCGGACGCCGGCGCAAAGCCCCGAGGCCGCTGCACGGCACGTCGGCGAGCACCCGGTCGAACGAACCCTCCGGCCAGGTCGGCTTCGTCCCGTCCCCGACCAGCACTTGGTGGTCGCCCGGCACCGCGCGCAGGTTCGACCGCACCAGCTCGGCCCGGTGCGGCTGCGGCTCGACCGCGGTCAGCACCCCGTCCCGCTGGCTCACGATCGCCGCTAGCAGCGCCGACTTCCCGCCCGGCCCGGCGCAGAGGTCAAGCCACTTGGCGTCGGATCCTTCGAGCGGCGCCGACGCGAGTGCGACAGCGACCAGTTGCGATCCCTCGTCCTGTACTCCGGCGCGGCCGGACGAGATCGCGGAGATCCGTCCCGGATCACCGCCACCCTGAAGCACCGCCGCGTACGGCGACCAGCGGCCGCGGGTGGCTCCGGCCTCGACCAGCTCGTCCAGGTCCGCGAGGCCGGGCCTGGCCACCAGCGTCACGCGGGGAGGATCGTTGTCGGCGTCGAGCAGCTCGTCCAGTTCGTCGCCGTCCGTGCCGAGGGCGTCCGCGAAGGTCTCGACGATCCAGCGGGGGTGCGCCTTCGCGATCGCGAGGTGACCGAACAGATCGTCGTCGAGCGCGGGAGCGACCGCGGCGATCCACTGGTCGAGAGAGCGCTGGCTCACCTTGCGGAGCACCGCGTTCACCAGGCCGCTGCGGCTCTGGCCGATCTCCGCGCGGGCCAGCGTGACCATCTCGTTCACCGCGGCGTACGAGTCGACCCGCATGTTGAGGAGCTGGTGCGCGCCGAGGCGGAGCAGGTCAAGAAGTTCCGGGTCCAGCTCGGCCAGCGGGCGGGACACGCTGCGCGCCAGGATCGCGTCGTACGTGCCCTGCCAGCGCAGCGTGCCATGCACGAGTTCCGTGGCGAAGGCGGCGTCACGGCCGCCGAGCCGCTGGTCGCGGAGAGCCTTGTTCAGCACGAGGTTGGCGTAGCCGTCCTCGGAGGTGACCTGGCGGATCACCTTGTAGGCGAGCTGGCGGACCTTGTCGGGGCGACGCTGCGGCGCACGATTGCGAGGACTACGGTCGCTCACTCGGCGCCTGATTCCGGGCCCGACTCCGGGCCTGACTCTGCGTCTGCTTCTGCGCCTGGCTCGGCACCGAGGCGGTCCTCGTCGATGATGCGGACGCCTCGGGCCCAGTCGGCGGCCGCCATCGGCTTCTTGCCCTGCGGCTGGACCGTCACGAGCCGGAGCGCCTTGCTGCCGGTGCCGACCGTCACGCTCGACTTGGTCGCCACCAGCTCACCCGGCTTCAGCTCTTCGTCGGTCAGGTCGACGTCGAGCACCTTCAGGCGCTCCCCGCGGAACGTGGTCCACGCCCCCGGCGCGGGGTTGCAGCCACGAACCAGCCGATCGACCCTCTGGGCGGGCGCGGTGAGGTCCAGCTCGGCGTCCTCGACGTTGATCTTCGGCGCGAGGGTGACTCCGTCGCCGGGCTGCTCCCGAGCCTCCAGGACACCCGCCTCGATGCCGTCGAGGGTGTCGACCAGCAGCTTGGCGCCCGACTCCGCGAGCCTGGTGAGCAGATCGCCCGCGGTGTCCTTCGGGCCGATGCGCTCAGTCAGTACGCCGTACACGGGTCCCGCGTCGAGCGCCTTCACGATGCGGAAGGTGCTCGCGCCGGTCACGTCGTCGCCGGAGATGATCGAGTGCTGCACCGGGGCGGCGCCCCGCCAGGCCGGGAGCACCGAGAAGTGCAGGTTGATCCAGCCGTGCCGCGGGATGTCGAGCGCGGCTTGCGGCAGCAACCCGCCGTACGCGACGACCGGGCAGGCGTCCGGGGCGATCTCGCGGAGCCGCTTGAGGAAGTCGGGGTCGCTCGGCTTGACCGGCTTCAGGATCTCCACGCCGAGTTCCTCGGCGTACTCGGCAACCGGAGAGGCGACGAGTTTGCGGCCGCGGCCGGCGGGCGCGTCCGGGCGGGTGACCACGGCGACCAGTTCGTGGCCGCTGGCGGCGATGGCCTTCAGCGCGGTGACGGCGACCTCGGGGGTGCCGGCGAAGACGATTCTCACAGACCGAATCCGTTCGTCGGGTGGGGCGAGACCTTGATCTGCGGCGGGCCGGCCAGGCCGGACCACTCCGCCTCGCGGATCGCCTTCATCGCGGCCTTGCGGGTGACGGTGTCCAGCCGGTCCACGAACAGCACGCCGTCGAGGTGGTCGGTCTCGTGCTGCATGCAGCGGGCCAGCAGGTCCGAGCCCTCGATCACCACCGGCTCGCCGTACATGTTGAAGCCCTTGGCGATCACGTGCTGGGCGCGGCGGCAGTCGAAGGTGAGGCCGGGGATCGACAGGCACCCCTCCGGGCCGAACTGCTCGTCGGCCGACAGGCTCAGCTCCGGGTTGACCAGGTGGCCGAGCTCGCCCTCGACGAAGTACGTGAAGACGCGCAGGCCGACGCCGATCTGCGGGGCGGCCAGGCCCGAGCCGGGCGCGGCCTGCATGGTGTCGGTGAGGTCCGAGACCAGCCGGCGGAGCTCGGCGTCGAAGTCGACGACCGGGTCGGCCTTGGTGATCAGGACAGGGTCGCCGAACAGGCGGATGGGCTGGACCGACACGCAAACTCCACTACACTCACCGAACGGGGACCAGCCAAGTCTAGTGGTGCGCCACAGCACCCTCCTCCTCCCGCCCGCCGTCCGGCTCCGAGACCGGCTTGGTGGCTGAGAGCAACGGAGCCCCTCCACATTGTTGCCACAAGCGCTCCAGGCCACCACCGCCTGACGGTCAGGGACGGAGGTTGATCCCCCGGTCCCTGAGCTGGTTGCGCAGGGTCTGACCGTCGACGAACAGCTCGGCCTCGAAGCCGACAGCCCGGGCAGCGTCCACGTTGTACTGCTTGTCGTCCATGTAGAAACTGCGCGCCGGATCGAGGTCGTAGCGGTCGAGCAGGATGCGGTAGATCGTCTCGCCGGGCTTGACCGTGCGCTCGGCACCGGACACCACCTCGCCGTCGAATCCGGCCAGGATCGGGAACGTCTCCTGCGCCACGGCCCACTTCTCATCCGAGAAGTTGGTGAGCGCGTACGTCGGGACGCCCAGCTCGCGGAGTTCGGTGAGCACGGCCGCGGTGTCCTCGAACAGGCCCTTCGCCATCCTGAGCCAGCCCGTGTCGTAAGCCTCGATCCACTCCGCGTGCTCGGGGTGCAGGGAGGTGAGCTCGGCGACCGCCTCGGCCCAGGGCCGGCCCGCGTCCTGCTGCTGGTTCCAGACCGGGGTGGCGATCTTCGTCAGGAAGTGCTCGCGCTGCTCCTGGTCGGGGATCAGCTCCTCGTAGAGGTAGTCCGGACTCCAGTCCAGCAGCACCCCACCGATATCGAACACGACCTGGTCGACCTTCTGCTCCGTCATGGCCACAACCCTACGGAATGGTCCCTGGCCGCTCAGGAAGGACTCGGCGCCGGAATCGCCGCGGCAGCGAGGGCCCGGGCGTGAAGAGCGGGAGCCAGAGCCAGTTGGGCAGCGAAGAGGACGACCCCCAACACGGCGCAACCGAGCCACACCGTTGTACGACCGGCGTGTTCGAGGGTGTTGGTGCCGAGCAGCGGGCCGATGACACTGCCGAGGCCGAACGACATGCTGCCGGCCAGACCCATGTAGCCGCCGCGGAGGTCGACCGGAGCGAGGTCGGCGAAGACCGCGCCGATCACAGCGGCGAAGCCGATCTCGCCGATCGTCCAGACCACCACCGACACGCCGTACCCCCACCAGCTGTGCACGACCGCGCCGAGGCCGAAACCGGCTCCCACGATCAGCATCGACGTGGCCAGCAACTTCGGCCGGTCGAGCAGCGAGAGCCGGCGGTTGACGAACGGCTGGACCAGCACGATCACCACCCCGTTCAGCGCGATCACCAGCCCGTACGTCGACGAGGGCAGTCCGTCGTCCGCCATCGCCAGCGGCAGGGTCGAGTAGCCCTGGAAGTAGATCGTCGCGTAGCCGATCTGGAGCAGGATCATCAGCAGGAAGGTGGTGTCGCGCAGGGCCACCGGCAGCAACGGCCGGCGAGGTCCCTCGTCCAGGACCGGCCGGGTCTCCGGCACCATCCGCAGGATCACCAGCGCCGCGACGACCGAAGTACCGGCGTTGATCCAGAACAGCAGGTTGTAGCCGATGCTCGCGAGGACGCCGGCGCTGACCGTGGAGACGGAGAAGCCGAGGTTGATCGCCCAGAACAGCAGCCCGTAGGCGCGAACGCGCTCTCTCGGCTGGAGCATGTCGGCGACGGTCGCCTGGACCGCAGGCCGGAACAGGTCGCCCATCAGGCCGACGACGAAGGCCGCCACCCAGATCGTCACCATCGAGCGCGCCGAGCCGAGCAGGATCAGCGCGGCCGCCGTACCGAAGAAGCCGATCAGCATCGTCCGGCGGCGCCCGGCCCGGTCCGACAGCCAGCCGCCGACCAACTGGGAGACGACCGAACCCGCACCGACAGCAGCGGCCACGGCACCCGCAGTACCGGCGGACAGGTGGCGGTCCTGGGTCAGGTACAGCACCAGGAAGGGCTGCACGAAGCTCCCGAGCCGGTTCACCAACTGGCAGACCCAGAGTGCCCAGAAGGCTCTTGGCAGGGCCGGGGCATCAGCACGCGCGTTCATGGCTCCACTGTCGAGCCCGCGAGAGAGGCTGTCGAACATTAGGCGGAGGACTAATCGTCGATCGCCGAGTTGCCGCGGAGTTACAGTGCTCAGGTGATCACCATCAGGCTCAGCACCGACGACGTGAGCCGGATCAGGTTCGCGTTCTCGCCGGTCTGGGAGACGGTGACGAGTGTCCGGGCGCTCAGCAACAGCACGGCCGGCAGCGTGCACGGACCGTGGCTGCGCAAGGTCCGCCCGCTCTGCGCGGACCCGGACGACGACCTGCTGTTGCTCAAGGCCCTGATCCCGCCGGTGAGCTACATCCCGGACTTCATCACCCCCGCGCCGCCGCGACGGTCGACCAGCTTCGAGTCGGGCCTGGCCGCGGTGGCGGCGACACCGCACCACCTAGTTGTCGACGAACTCACCAAGCTGCACACGGAGACCCCGCACCCATTGCTGCCCGGGCTGATCGCGAATCCGCGCAAGGCCCTCGAGCGGATCACCTCAGCCCTCGACAACTACTGGCATCAGGCGATCGAGCCCGACTGGCGGCGGATGCGCTCGCTGCTCCAGGAGGATCTGGCGTTCCGGCTGGAGGAACTCGCGAGCGGCGGCGTGGAGCGGCTGTTCCGGAACCTGCATCCGTCGGTGCGCTTCACCGGCGACCGGATCGAGATCGAAAGGCCGTACAGCTGCAACGGCGAACCCTTGCCGGGCCAGGGATTGCTGCTCGTGCCCTGCGTCTTCACCTGGCCTGCCGCGCTCCCCGTGACAGCCGCGCCGCACGTGCCGACCATCACGTATCCGCCGCGCGGCCTAGGGCGGCTCTGGGAGAGCCAGGAGGACGTGAGCGAGTCCCCGCTCGCTGAACTGGTGGGCAGAACCCGCGCCGCGATCGTGAGCCACCTCGATCTGCCGATGTCGACCACGCACCTGGCGCATCAGCTGGGGGTCTCGGCGCCGACGCTGAGCGTCCACCTGAGCATCCTGCGCGCGGCGGGCGTGGTCGACTCGCGCCGGGACGGACGGGCCGTGCTCTACTCCCGCACGTCGCTGGGCAACCACCTGCTGGCGGCGTCCCGCCCGGCCGGCCTCGCCGCAGCCACCGCTTGACGATCAGCCGAAGGACGCGGGGTCGACCTGGACCCGCACGGATCCGACCAACTTCTTGGTACTGCGCGCGGCCTGCCCTTCCTTCAGGGCCCGGGCAAGACTCGTACCGGCTGATCGCGGGGTCCGCACGACCGCTCGCGAGGTCTCGTCGTCGATCGCCACCGGGCCGAGAACCTCCAACCCTGCTTGAGGATCGACCAACTGCCGCACTCGGGCCAGCAGATCGGACACCGCCTCGGTCGGCCCGGTGAGCTCCGCGAGCTTGGCCGCCGGAGCCAGCCGCGCGGTACGGCGCTCCTCCAGCTCGCGGGCCGCGAATCCCTCGGGGCTCCACCGCACCACCGCCTGCAACGGCGTGGAGGACGGCTCGCCCACCATGATCACGGCACCACCGTCGCGAGCCGGACGAACCAGGGCCGCCGCGTTGAACCAGCGCCGTACCGCCTCTTCCGGGGCGCGCAGATCCGGCCGGGCGAGCAGCAACCATGTGTCCAGCAGGAGGGCAGCGCTGTAACCGCCTTCAGCCACTGGTTCCGCGCCGGGCGTGGTGACGATGAGGGCCGCCTGGTCGGACACCTTGTCGAGCATGTTGTCGCCGCCCGAACTACGGACCAGGACCCCGGGAAAGGCCCGGCCCAACTCCTCCGCAGTACGGCGGGCTCCGACGACGGCGGCGCGCATCCGAGTGTCGCCGCACTCCGGGCATCGGTGGTCCGCCGCCGGCCGGCCGCACACGCTGCAACTCGGCGGCCCGGAACCACCGGTGCGGCGCAACGTCCCGCCGCAGGTAGAACATCGGGACGGCGCACGGCAGGTCTGGCAGACCAGGCTCGGGAGATACCCGGCTCGCGGCACCTGGACGAGCACCGGGCCCGAGCGAAGACCCTCGCGCGCGATCTCGAACGCCCGGTGAGGGAGTCGCGCGGCCCTGGCAGCGGGATCGCGGGCGAGATCGGTGTCCGACTCCCCGGCGATGTGCACGGCTGGAGCGGCCGCCCGGACCACCGCGCGATCCGCGATCAGCGCGGCGGCCCAGCCGGATTCCAGCAACGCGGCCGTCTCGGCGGATCGGGCGAACCCACCCAGCAGAGCGGCGCACTTCTGCCGATGCGCCCGCAGCAGCAGCACCTCGCGCGCGTGCGGGTACGGCGCGCGCGGCTCGGCGTACGAGTCGTCGCCGTCGTCCCAGAGCGCGACCAGCCCGAGATCCGCGACCGGCGCGAACGCGGCCGCGCGCGTGCCGATCACCACCCGGGTGCAACCTCTCAACGCCGCGAGGAACGCCCGGTACCGCGCGGTCGGGCCGAGGTCAGCCGACAGCGAGACGAATCCGTCCGGCCCGAGCACCGCGGTACAGGCGTCGGCCAGACGTTCCAGGTCACGCGCATCGGGCGCGAGCAGCAGCGCACCACGGCCCGAGGACGCACAAACCGCCGCTGCCTGCGCGAACGCGAGCGCCCAGTCGGCCCCCGGTACTGCGGTCCAGATGGCTCGGGGGGCTTCCGAACGAGTCAGGGCGTCGAGGAACCCACCGGCCACCGGGTACGGCGACCACTCCGACCGCGAGGCGGACACGACCGGGCGGACGGGCTGTGAGCACTTCAGCGGCTCGGCCTCGACCTTGGCGTGCCGGGGTGGGACCGCCAGTCGGGTCACGTCCGCGAAGACCCCGGCATACCGATCGGCGACGGCCCGGCAGAGATCGGCGACCTCGGGAGTCAGCACCTGCTCGGGTGACACCACTTTGCGGATCCGCGCGAGCTTGCCGTCGTGGTCCGAGGCCTCCAGCCGGCGCAGCACGAACCCGTCGAGATCCTTACCTGCGAAGCGCACCTTGACCCGCGCGCCGGGCTGCGCCGCGTCCGCCAGATCGTCGGGCACCAGATAGTCGAACGGGCGGTCGAGATGCGGCAGAGGCATGTCCACCGCGACCTGGGCGATCGGCAGCGTCGAGGTGATGCCGGCCGGTTCCTTGGTGCGGGAACGGCGAACGGTCTCGCGGAGCAGCGTCAACTGCTCAGGTGAGTCCCCGTTCTGTGCCACCGGTGAACTCTAGTCGGGCCGGCCGACAACCGCCGGGAGGCCTGGGGACAACCGCGGCACAGGTCCGGACATGCGAACCGCCCGCGACCTCGTCGGGTCGCGGGCGGTCGCGGGGAACTACTGGGCGATCGCGGCCTTCAGCGCCTCGACGCGGTCGAGCCGCTCCCAGGTGAAGTCCTCGCCGGTGCGGCCGAAGTGGCCGTTGCGAGCGGTCTGGGCGTAGATCGGCCGGAGCAGGTCGAGGTCGCGGATGATCGCGGCCGGACGCAGGTCGAACACCTCGAGCACCGCGTCGCTGATCTTGTCGACCGGCACGGTCTCGGTGCCGAAGGTGTCGACGTAGAAGCCGACCGGCGCCGCCTTGCCGATCGCGTAGGCGACCTGGCACTCGGCCCGCGAGGCGAGCCCGGCGGCGACGATGTGCTTCGCCACCCAGCGCATCGCGTACGCCGCCGAGCGGTCCACCTTCGACGGGTCCTTGCCGGAGAACGCGCCGCCGCCGTGGCGGGACATGCCGCCGTAGGTGTCGATGATGATCTTGCGGCCGGTCACGCCGGCGTCGCCCATCGGGCCGCCGATCTCGAACCGGCCGGTCGGGTTGACCAGCAGCTTGTAGTCGGTCGAGTCGATGTCGAACTGCTCGAGCACCGGGTCGACGACGTGCTTCTTCACGTCCGGGCTCAGCATCGAGTCGAGGCTGATGTCGGCCGCGTGCTGGCTCGACACCACGACGGTGTGGATCCGAACCGCCTTGTCGCCCTCGTACTCGACAGTGACCTGGGTCTTGCCGTCGGGACGCAGGTAGGCCATCGTGCCGTCCTTGCGGACCTCGGACAGCCGCGCGGACAGCCGGTGCGCGATGGTGATCGGCAGCGGCATCAGCTCGGGCGTCTCGTTCGACGCGTAGCCGAACATCAGGCCCTGGTCGCCCGCACCCTGCAGGTCGAGCGCGTCGGACGACGCGTCCGAACGGGTCTCGTACGCCGTGTCGACGCCCTGCGCGATGTCGGGCGACTGGCTGCCGATGGCAACCGTGACTCCACAGGAAGCGCCGTCGAAGCCCTTCAGCGAAGAGTCATAGCCGATCTCGAGGATCCGCTCCCGGACGATGCCGGGGATGTCGACGTACGCGGTGGTGGTGACCTCGCCGGCGACGACGACCAGGCCGGTCGTCACCAGGGTCTCCACCGCGACGCGGCTCTTGGGGTCCTCGGCCAGCAGGGCATCAAGGATGGAGTCGCTGATCTGGTCAGCGATCTTGTCCGGATGACCCTCAGTCACCGACTCGGACGTGAACAGGCGCCGTGCCACGGATTCTCCTCGGGTTTCCTCGTTCGCCACATGACAGGGCAGCCTCTCCCCCGTCACAGCACCGCCCCACGCGATGTATCTGGGAAGTATGCCAGCAGATCCGGCCAAGGTCCCGAACGACGGCCCGATCCGTTCGCTTCGTGAGATTGCGCGCCATATAGTGGACAAATCGGTGTGAGCGGATGGTGATGCCGATCCTACCCGGAGCGAGTTTCACGCTCGGTCAGGCGTGCGGACCGGTCTCCACCGGGCCGATCGTGAGCACCGGGCTCGCGTCGAAAATGTGACCAAGGCGATCGACCTCCGCGTCGAGCGCGCGCAGACGGGTGGGGCTGAGGGTGCTCAGCGGCTCGACAGTGACGTGGAGCTTGCGGCCCGACTTCCGCTGATGCCACACCCCGGCGACGATTCCGTCCACCAGTAGCAGCGGGTAGTTGCCCGCCTGTCCGCCCGCCAGCGCCCGGCTCGATGCCCGGCCCGGGAAGAGCAGATCACGCGGATGACTGCCCACGCCGTACGCGTCGAAGTACGGCAGCAGCCGGACGCCGGTGGCCGGCTTGTCCGTCATCGAGGTGTCGCCCTCGGCGAGCCACGCGCGACTGCCTTCGAGGTCGACCTCCGGCAGGCCGTCGAACAGGTTCCGCACGAAGGCCGTCGAGGTGCTGAGCCATTTCGCGAACTGCTCGGGAGTCGCCGGGCCGTAGCTGCGGAGATACCGGTCCAAGAGCGCAGCGAGCGCTTCCTGCCCGTTCATCGGCTGGAACGGTGTGAACCGGTGCGGGTTCGAGTAGGTGACCTTGCGACCGCGATTGGGGCCGTAGGCAAGCATGCCCGCGTTGGCCGCGTCCGGGATGACCTGACGCCAGCGCGGCCAGAACACCTGGAACGCCGGCATCACCAGATCGCCCGCCCACGAACCGGTCCGCGCGACGACCTGCTCGGAGAGTTCGTCGACAGTCAGGTCATCGTCGGCCAGCGCGGCGCCGATCGCAGCGATCACCTCATCGCGCTGGTCGTCGGTCAGTCGCATGTACGCCGGCGCCGCCGGACCCTTCGGCAAAGCGGACAGAGCGCCAGTCCACAACGGCAGATCGTCGGCCGGCAGCAGATGCACGGTCCCGCGCGGCCCGAAGGTCTTCACCAGGCTGTGGTCCTCCCACAACGCCTTCTGAACGTCCGTCCGCGTCGCCCCGTCGAGCCTGAGCGCAACCGAAACCTCCCCGGCCGACAACACCTGCGCATGCGCCCCACATATCGCCCGTACTACGTCCGCCGGGCTGCTCGCCGCCGGAACCGCCAGGTGATGCCGGGCCATCCGACGGGCGACCACAGCCTTCCACTTCAGTTGCTCGCTCATGTCTCTGAGGCTAGAACGAGAAGCGGTCAGGTCCTGACCGCTTCGAATCCTGACGAGAGCGCGTTACTGGAAGAGCCCGCTGTAGGCGTTGAGGGCGGGCTGGCCGCCGAGGTGGACGTAGAGCACGTTCGAGTCCTTCGGGATCTCGCCGTCGCGCACGAGGTCGATCAGCGCGGCCATCGACTTCCCCTCGTAGACAGGGTCGATGATCATCGCCTCGAGGCTGCCACTGAGCCGGATCGCGTCCAGCGTCGACTGCACCGGGATGCCGTAGAGATCGCCGGCCCAGCCTTCGAGCACGGTGATCTCGTCCTCCCGGAGATCCCGGCCGAGGCCGATGAGTTCCGCGGTGTTGCGGGCGATCTTCGCCACCTGCGCGCGGGTCTCGTCGATCTTGGCCGAGGCATCGATACCCAGCAGCCGGCGCGGACGATCCTGGCCCGCGAAACCGGCGATCATGCCCGCCTGCGTGCTGCCGGTGACGCTGCACACGACCACCGTGTCGAAGAACACGCCGAGCTCCTGCTCCTGCTGCCTGACCTCCTCGGCCCAGTTGGCGAAGCCGAGCCCACCGAGCGGATGGTCGGACGCCCCGGCCGGGATCGCGTACGGCGTACCGCCGCCGGCCTGGACGTCCTCCAGCGCTTGCTGCCAGCTCTCCTTGAAGCCGATTCCGAAGCCGGCCCGGACCAGGCGGACATCGGCGCCCATGATCCGCGACAGCAGGATGTTGCCGACCTTGTCGTTGACCGGGTCGGGCCAGTCGACCCAACTCTCCTGCACCAGCACGGCTTTCAGCCCGGCCTTCGCCGCGGCCGCGGCCACCTGGCGGGTGTGGTTGGACTGCACGCCGCCGATGCTCACCAACGTGTCGGCGCCGTGGGCCAGCGCATCAGCGACCAGATACTCGAGCTTCCGGGTCTTGTTGCCGCCGAAGGCCAGACCACTGTTGCAGTCCTCGCGCTTGGCCCAGACCCGCGCACCGCCAAGGTGCTTGGTCAGCCGATCCAGCGGATGGACGGGGCTCGGGCCGAACAGGAGTGGGTAGCGCTCGAAAGCGTCGATGGGCATCTAGATCTCCTGGAGTGAGCTGTCGAGCAGGGGCACGAGGGTCTGCCAGTTCGCGCGGGTCGCGGCGGTGGCGCCTTCGACGTCACCCGCCTCGCAGAGGGCGATGATCCTGTCGTGCTGGGCGACCGAGCCGCGGCCGCCGAGCGACGAGAACCTCAGCCGCTCGACGCGTCGCAGTACGGGGGTGAACTGTTCGAGGACGGACTCGATCGCGCGGTTAGCGCAGGCGGCGACCGGTACGCCGTGGAAGTCGTCGTCGGCGGCGATCGCGGCGTCGACGTCGTTGCGGCGCAGGGCATCGGCAAGGCGCTTGTTCGCCTCACGCATGGCGTCGAGCTCGGCTGCAGACAGGTTCGGGATCGCCTCGCGTACGGCGAGCTCGTGCATCGCGGCGGTGACCAGCTGGGCGGAGCGGATCTCGCGGACGTCGAGCGGGCTGACGGTGGTCGAGCGCCCGGGCTTGGTCTGCACCAGACCGGCCCGTTCGAGCCGCGTGAGCGCCTCGCGGACCGGCGTACGACTGACTCCCAGCCACTCGACCAGGTCTACGTCGTTGAGGCGCTCCCCCGGCGCGAGAGTGCCATCCACGATCGCGTCCCGGATGGCGCGGTAGGCGTTCTCTCGCAGGAGCGTCCTGGAGACGAGCCCTCGACTCTGCGGCACTGGCATGCAATATATTGCACACGGGACAGGGCGATCTGTCCAGTGACCGCCTTGAACGGATCAGTGCCAGTGGGTGGCGACGAGGTTCCAGATGACCCCGGCCAGGGCGTCCTTGCTGCCGGAGGGCACCGGGAGGGCGCCGCCGTCGCGATCGAGGATGACGGCCTCGTTGTTGTCGCTGCCGAAGACCTTGCCGCCGGACACGTCGTTCACCACCAGCAGGTCGCAGCCCTTGCGCTCTAGCTTGGCGCGACCGAGCTCAAGCACGCTGCGCTGAGCGTCGCCCGTCTCGGCGGCGAACCCGACGATCACCTGGTCCGACCGCTGCCGGTCGTGCGAGATCGTGGCGAGGATGTCGGGGTTCTCCACCAGATTGACCGCCGGCACCGTACCGTCGCCGGTCTTCTTGATCTTGTGCTCCGCGACATCGGCCGGACGGAAGTCGGCGGGAGCAGCCGCCATCACGATCGCGTCAGAGTCCACTGCGCGGCTGGTGATCTCCTCGTACAGATCGCGGGTGCTGGTGACCTGAACGACCTGGACTCCCGCGGGGTCCGCAAGCTCGGAGTTCGCGGCGACCAGGGTGACCTTGGCGCCACGGGCGGCGGCGATCCGCGCCAGCGCGTAGCCCTGCTTGCCGGACGAGGAGTTGCCCAGGTAGCGAACCGGGTCGAGGTGCTCGCGGGTGCCGCCGGCGCTGACCAGGACGTGCTTGCCGGTCAGATCCGCCACGGACTGCCCGGCGGCGCGGGCGGTCTCGTCGGCGAGCATCAACTGGCTGATCGCGAAGATCTCGGCCGGTTCGGGCAACCGCCCGCGGCCGGTGTCGGTCCCCGTCAGCCGGCCGACCGCCGGGTCGAGCACGGTGATGCCGCGGGACCGCAGGGTCGCCACGTTGGCCTGGGTGGCCGGGTGTTCCCACATCTCGGTGTGCATCGCGGCCGCGAACAGGATCGGGCAGCGCGCGGTCAGCAGGGTGTTCGTCAGCAGGTCGTCGGCCAGGCCGTGCGCGGCCTTCGCGATCAGGTTCGCGGTGGCGGGCGCGACCACGACGAGGTCGGCACCCTTGCCGATCCGGACGTGCGGGACCTCCTGCACGTCGTCGAACGGGTCGGCGGTGACCGGTTGACCCGACAGCGCGGCCCAGGTCGCGGCGCCGACGAACTCCAGGGCGGCCGCGGTCGGCACCACCCGGACGCTGTGCCCGGACTCGGTCAGCCAGCGGAGCAGATCACAGACCTTGTAGGCCGCGATCCCGCCGCCGACACCCAGAACCACGGACGGCCGCTGCTGTGCGGTCACAGACATGAACCCGGCGTCGTCATCGACGGATGATTACTCGGACTTCTCCGCAGCGGCGGCGGCAGCTTCCGCCTCGGCCTCGGGGTCGATGTCCGTGCAGGTCAGCACACCCTCGTTGATCTCGCGCATGGCGATCGACAGAGGCTTCTCCTGGACGTGCGTCTCGACCAGCGGTCCGACGTACTCCAGCAGGCCCTCGCCGAGCTGGGAGTAGTAGGCGTTGATCTGCCGAGCCCGCTTGGCCGAGTAGAGCACCAGCTTGTACTTCGAGTCGGTGTGGGTGAGCAGGTCGTCGATCGGCGGGGAGGTGATGCCGATGGCGACGGGCTGGTTGGCAGACAAGTTCAGCTCTTTCCAGAGATGGAGGGTGATCGAATCAACTTTACCAACTGATCGGCCGCTTCCCGAACAGAGGCGTTCACGATCGTGACGTCGAACTCCTTCTCGGCCGCCAGTTCCAGCGTAGCCGTCTGCAGTCTGCGCTCCCGCTCCTCGGCCGTCTCGGTGCCCCGGCCGACCAGCCGGCGGACGAGTTCGTCCCAGCTCGGCGGGGCCAGGAAGACGAACTGCGCCTCCGGCATCGTCTCGCGCACCTGCCGCGCGCCCTGGAGGTCGATCTCCAGCAACGCCGGCCGGCCCTCGGCGAGCTTGTCCAGCACCTGCCGCCGCGGCGTCCCGTAGCGGGCCGCCTTGTGCACGACCGCCCACTCGAGCAGTTCGTCGTCGGCGATCATCCGGTTGAACTCCTCGTCGGACACGAACAGGTAGTGCACCCCGTGCACCTCGTTCGGCCGGGCCTTGCGAGTGGTCGCCGAGACCGAGATCCAGATGTCGGGGAAGCGCTCCCTTATGTCGGCGGCGACGGTGCCCTTGCCGACGGCCGTCGGGCCCGCCAGCACGGTCAGCCGGGCCCCGCCGGTACCGCGTTCCGCATCGTTCCCCGTGTCCGAATCCATCTTCCGGCCCGTTTCCTGCTGCGTCGTGATCAGATCCGTCGACATCAGCGTCACTCGGCGAACTCGCGCTCGAGCGCGGCGATCTGGTTCGTCCCGAGGCCGCGCACCCGGCGGGAATCGGAGATCCCGGCCCGCTCCATGATCTGCTGGGCCCGGACCTTGCCGACCCCGGGGATGCACTGCAGCAGCGCGCTCACCCGCATCTTGCCGATCACGTCGTTCGTCTGCCCCTCGTGCAGCACCTCCGTAGGAGACGCCCCCGAGTGCCGGATCCGGTTCTTGATCTCCGCACGCTCACGCCGTGCGGCCGCGGCCTTGTCCAGAGCAGCCGCACGCTGCTCTGGGGTCAAAGAAGGAAGTGGCACCGTTTCACCTGTCCCGTTTTGTGGCTTCGCCGCTGAACCTAACACGCGACAGGACGGCCTCAGTTCAGCTCAGGGACATCTACCTTGCACGAGTCCTTCGCATGGGTCGCGATCGACTTGTAGGCAGCCATTGCGGGCCCGGTCTCCTTGCTCAGCCGAGCCAGTTCGACACGATCCGTACCGGCCTTCTGGGCCTTCTCAGCGATCGTCACGATCTTGGCCCAGTCGTCCTTGACCTCGGCCGGCGCGCTGTTCTCGAGCTTCTTCGCGTCCTCGAGGATCTTCGCGTAGTCGGCGGGGTTCTGCGGGTCCACGTTCACCGCGGAGGCCGCGTAGCCGGCCAGGTCGACACAGTACGCCTGCTCCTCGGTGCAGGCGGTCAGCCCGGCGGCCGCGGCGATCATCGTCGCGGTGATCACAACTGTGCGCATCTGTTCCTCATCCTCGGGGGTCTCGAGTGGTCCTCGGGGGTGTTGCCGCAGACGCTACCGGCCGTCACCAAACCAACCGAAAACCCACCTTTTCGCCACGCTCGGTGAAAGCCCGCACCTCTCATCCCACCTGTCCCCGAGAGTCGACACCTGTACTCCGAACGTGGCCCGGCCCGCGCCCGGGGTACGGGGGCGCGGGCCGGAGCGGGCGGGGTCAGTTCTCGATGCTGACCTTGCAGGTGTCCTTCGCCTGCTTGGCGATCGCCTCGGAGGCGGTCCCCATCTTCTGGCCCTCGTTCTTGGCCAGCTCGGCCAGCTTGGCCTGGTCGCCGTTCGCGTCCTTCGCCTTGTCGAGGAAGTCCGTCACGACCTTCCAGTCGTCCTTCAGGTCGTCAGGCGCCGACTTGGACAGCTTGCCGGACTCGGCGCGGATCTTGTCGACGGTCTCGGAGTCCTTGATGTCGGCGTTCTTGACCGCCTCGGCATAGTTCTGCAGTTCGCTGCAGTAGTCGCCACCCGAGCACGCCGTCAAAGTGCCGACGCTCAATGTCACTACCGCCGCGAGGGCCGCAACCTTACGCATTCCAGTCCCATCTGTTGCCGCGGGAAGCCGTTCGCCTCCCGTCACGGCAACCCTTCCGAACACCGGGGTCAGCACCGCGCACCCCACACCGTGAACAACGTCGCACGACCTGGTTGGAACCAGCCCGTAACCTCTCGCGTCAGCCGCCGTTCGCCACGGCAGCACGCACCGATCTGGCGCGTCGGCCGGCCGTCCCCGCGGCGACGGCGTTCGCCGCGACGATCACGGTGATGGCGAACCAGTCGAGGTGATCGAGCCGCTGACCGAGCACCAGCAGTCCGACCAGGGCAGCCAGTACCGGGTTCACACTCATGAAGACCCCGAACAACTGCGCCGGAACCGTGCGCAGCGCCAGGAGGTCCACCAGGAACGGAACAGCCGACGACAGCAGTCCGGCTGCGAGCGCGTATCCGATCGCCGCGACCGTCGGCGGACGGTGCCACAGCACGAAGACTCCGACCGGGAGGTAGGCAAGCGCCGACACAGCGGCCGCCGCGGCCGACCCTTGGGCTCCCGGGACCCGCTGTCCCAACGTGCGGTTGAGCAGGATGTAGCAGCCCCAACAGACCGCCGCCACCAGCGCCAGCCCGACACCCAGATAGTCAGTGCTCGCCTGCGGACGGGTGAGCACCACCACCGCCGGCCCGGCGGCGAGCGCACAGACCAGGTCGATCATCCGCCTCGAGCCCACCAGCGCCACCGTCAGCGGCCCGACGAACTCCAATGTCACCGCCAGGCCGAGCCCGATCCGGTCGATGGCCGTGTACAGCGACAGGTTCATCGTCGCGAACACCATCGCCAGCCCGAGCACCGGCCACCACTGGCGCGCCGTGAACTCCCGCAACCGGGGCCGCCCGACAGCCACCAGCAACAGCCCGGCCACCAACTGCCGCACCGCCACCACACCCACCGGCCCGATCACCGGGAACGCGAGGGCTCCCATGGCCGCCCCGACCTGATTGGAAAGCCCGCTCCCCAACATCATCAGCACGCCCAGCGCGGGCTGAGGGTCGGCTGTTGCCGGCGTTTCGTGGGTATGACTGGCGGTTGTCATGGTTCGAGGCTGCGCTGGTGCCAACTATCCGCAAAATGCATCGACGAGGGGATCTATACGCTGAAGTCATGGATCTCGAGCTGCGGCAGTTGCGGTGCCTGGTGGCGATCGTGGACTCGGGCACCTTCACCGACGCCGCGATCGAGCTGGGGATCTCGCAGGCGGCGGTGTCGCGGACGTTGCTCGGTCTCGAGCAGGTTCTCGGGGTGCGTGTGCTGCATCGGACCAGCCGGACCATCAGCCCGACCACAGCCGGCGTACAGGTGCTGGCGCGGGCCAGGCATCTGCTGGCCGAGGCAGACGATCTGGTGCGGGAGGCGACGACCGGACATACGCGGTTGCGGATCGGGCATGCGTGGTCGGCGATGGGGCAGCACACGGGTGAGTTCCAGCGACGGTGGGCCGCGCTCTACCCGGACGTCGAGTTGCATCTGGTCCGCACCAACACGACCACCGGCGGGCTGGCGGAAGGGCTGTGCGATCTGGCTGTCGTCCGGACGCCGATCGACAGCCAGCGGTTCGCGCACGCCAAGATCGCGGACGAACGCCGGTACTGCGCGATGGCCGCGGACGACCCCTGGAAGCGGCGTCGCTCGATCACCATGGACGAGCTACGGAAACGCACCCTGCTGGTGGATCGCCGGACCGGGACGACCACGACCGACCTCTGGCCGGAAGGCTCGCGGCCGCAACTGGAGTACACCCAGGACATCGACGACTGGCTGGCCGCGATCGCCACCGGCCGGTACGTCGGCCTGACCCCGCAAGCCACCGTCACGCAGTACCGGCGGGACGGCATCGTCTACCGCCCCGTCCGCGACGCTCCCCTGGTCGAGGTCCACCTGGCGTGGCGCCGCCACGACCCACACCCCGCCACCCAGGCAGCCGTAGCTCTGCTCACAGAGCTCTACAACGATCAGTAGCCGAGGACCGTCCGGAAGGCGTCGTTGGAGCGGGCAGCGGCGTCTCGGAGGGCCACCGGGTCGGGGCCGGCGCCGAGGATCTCGCGGGAGCTTGACGGTACGACGTTGCGGACCGCGGTGCCGAAGACCTTCGACAGGCTTGCGGGCGTGGCTCCCTGGGCACCGAGGCCGGGGGCGAGCAGCGGGCCACGGATGTCGAGGTTCTCATCGGTCGGCTGGATCGTGGCGCCCACCACGGCACCGAAGGAGCCCAGGTCGTCCGCCTCGGCGTTCAGCTCGCGCAGCCCGTCGAGAACCGCCCCGGCCACGGTCGGCCCGGCCGCAGTACGGGCGGACTGGAACTGCGGGCCTTCCGGGTTCGAGGTCAGCGCCAGCACGAACAGACCGGCGCCGGCCTCGCGGGCCTCGTCGATCGCGGGCTGGAGCGAGCCGAACCCGAGGTACGGGCTGACCGTCAGCGCGTCGCACGCGAGCGGCGCCTTCTCGGACAGGTAGGCCGATGCGTAACCGGACATGGTCGAGCCGATGTCACCCCGTTTGGCGTCGATGATCACCAACGCACCGGCCTCGCGCAGGCGGATCGTCGCCTGCTCCAGTACTGCGATGCCGGCCGACCCGAAGCGCTCGAAGAACGCTGACTGCGGCTTGAACACGGCGACCTGTTCGGCGAGTGCGTCGACCACGCCGTACGTGAACGAGGCGAGGCCGTCGGGGTCGTCCGGCAGGCCCCACGCCTCCAGCAGGTGCGCGTGCGGGTCGATCCCGACGCAGAGGGGGCCGCGCTCGGTCATCGCGGCCCGGAGCCGGGTTCCGAAGGGCTGGCTGCTCATGGGGCGTTCTCGCTCTCTCATCGAAGTCCTCAAGCTCAAAGAAGTCATCGGCTCTGGCCGGCCAGGTGGCGGTTGGTCCGGCGGATCAGGCCCGGTCCGCGGTAGATCAGGCCGGTGTAGATCTGGACGAGGCTGGCGCCGGCGTCGAGCAGGCGGGCCGCGTCGGACGGATCGAGGATGCCGCCGACGCCGATGATCGGCAGCGCTCCCCCGGTCTCGGCGTTGATGTGGGCCACGGTCTTGGCGGAGATCTCGGTCAGCGGACGACCGGACAGACCGCCGGCCTCCCCCGCCAGCCGCTCGTCGGCCGGCGCGAGCCCGCCCCGGCCGATGGTGGTGTTGGTCGCGATGATCCCGGCCACGCCGACGTCCGTGCAGACACCGAGCAGTTCGTCGATCGCCTGCTCGGTCAGGTCGGGCGCGATCTTCACCAGGATCGGCTTCGGCCCGCGACCACCGGAACTCAGCGACTCAGCCTCGTCGTGCAGGGCCGTGATCAGTTCCCGGAGGTGCCCGGAGTCCTGCAGAGAGCGCAATCCCGGCGTGTTCGGCGAGCTCACGTTGACCGCGAAGTAGTCGCCGAAGCGGTACAGCCGCCGCAGCGACGTGACGTAGTCCTCCACCGCGTCCTCGAGCGGCGTCACCTTCGACTTCCCGATGCTGACCCCGAGCGGGTACCCGAGATCGCCGTACTGCGCCAGCCGGTCGGCCAGCGCCGCCGAGCCGAGGTTGTTGAAGCCCATCCGGTTGATCACGGCCTCGCTCTCGACCAACCGGAACAACCGCGGCTTCTCGTTGCCCGGCTGAGCGTGAGCCGTCACCGTGCCGACCTCGACGAACCCGAACCCGAGGGCCCGCCAGGCCGGCAGGGCGACACCGTTCTTGTCCATGCCGGCGGCCAGCCCGACCGGGCTCGGGAAACGGACACCGAAGACCGTCCGCTCGAGCCCGGCAGGCAGAGAACCGTAGGAACGCGAGAGAGCGCTCACCACGCCCGGAACGCGGCTCAGCCGGCGCAGCCCGTGCAAGGTCTGCTCGTGCGCGACCTCGGCATCTCCCTTGCCAAGGCGGTACAGGACCGGCCTGATCACCTTCCGGTACACGCCGCTCAGCTCTCCACACCCCCACTGGCCGAACGGGCGCCGACGTTAGCGCCGGCACCCGGCGCCGAGTCGGCCGTGCCGCGGATCCGGGAGGTCCAGTCCTGCAGGGAGCGCACTCCGATGTCCCCGGCCTGCTGCGCCTCGATCCCCTGCACCGCCGCGGCCAGGCCCTGCACCGTGGTGATGCACGGGATGTTGCGGGCCACCGCCGCGCTGCGGATCTCGTAGCCGTCGATGCGCGGCGAACCGCCCTGGGTGATCCCGATCGGGGTGTTGACGATCAGGTTCAGCTCACCGTCCTGGACCATCTGGACGATCGTCGGCTCGCCGTTCGGCCCCGGGCCCTGGCTGCTCTTGCGCACGGTGACCGCCTCGACCCCGTTGCGCCGCAGTACGTCGGCCGTTCCCTCGGTCGCGTAGATCAGGAAGCCGAGATCCGCCAGCCGCTTGACCGGGAAGATCATGTGCCGCTTGTCCCGGTTCGCGACCGACACGAACACCTTGCCGGATCCCGGCAGCGGCTGGGACGCCCCTGCCTGGGACTTGGCGAACGCGGTACCGAAGGTGTCGTCGATGCCCATCACCTCGCCGGTGGACCGCATCTCCGGCCCGAGCAGGGTGTCGACGGACGTACCGTCGATCGTCCGGAACCGGTTGAACGGCATCACGGCCTCCTTGACCGCGATCGGCGTCGAAGCCGGCAGCGTGCCACCGTCGCCCTGAGCCGGGAGCATCCCCTCGGCCCGCAGGTCGGCGATCGTTGCCCCGAGCATCACCCGGGCCGCGGCCTTAGCCAGCGGGGTCGCCGTCGCCTTGGAGACGAACGGCACCGTCCGCGACGCGCGCGGGTTCGCCTCGAGCACGTAGAGCACGTCGCCGGCGAGCGCGTACTGCACGTTCAGCAGACCCCGTACTCCGACGCCGCGCGCGATCGCCTCGGTGGACTCGCGGATCTTCTGGATGTCCGCGTTCCCGAGGGTGATCGGCGGCAGCGCGCAGGACGAGTCGCCCGAGTGCACGCCGGCCTCCTCGATGTGCTCCATCACGCCGCCGAGGAACAACTCGTCGCCGTCGTACAGCCCGTCCACGTCGATCTCGACCGCGTCGTCCAGGAACCGATCGATCAGCACCGGGTGCTCCCAGTTCGCCGCGATCGCGTCACCGCTGAGCCGCTGCAGCGCGGCGGTCAGCTCGGCCTCGCTGTAGACGATCTCCATGCCGCGCCCACCCAGCACGTACGACGGCCGCACGAGCACGGGGAAACCGATCTCGGCGGCGATCGTCTGGGCCTGGTCGAAGGACATCGCGGTGCCGTGCTTCGGCGCGGGCAGCGAGGCGTCGGCGAGCACCTTGCCGAAGGCGCCGCGCTCCTCCGCCAGGTGGATCGCCTCGGGTGACGTGCCGACGATCGGCACCCCCGCGTCCGCGAGCCGCTGGGCCAGTCCGAGCGGAGTCTGCCCGCCCAGTTGCACGATGACCCCGGCGACCGGGCCCGCCTGCAGCTCGGCGTACACGATCTCCAGCACGTCCTCGCAGGTGAGCGGCTCGAAGTACAGCCGGTCCGAGGTGTCGTAGTCGGTGGAGACGGTCTCCGGGTTGCAGTTCACCATCACGGTGCAGTAGCCGGCGTCGCGCAGCGCCATCGACGCGTGCACGCAGGAGTAGTCGAACTCGATGCCCTGCCCGATCCGGTTCGGACCCGAGCCGAGGATCAGTACGGCGGGCTCCGTGCGCGGAGCCACCTCGCTCTCCTCGTCGTACGACGAGTAGTGGTACGGCGTGGCGGCGGCGAACTCGGCCGCGCAGGTGTCCACCGTCTTGAAGACCGGCCGGATCCCCAGCGCCTGCCGGACACCCCGTACGACGTCCTCCGTGAGCCCGCGGATCTCCGCCAGCTGGAGGTCGGAGAATCCGTGGCGCTTGGCGAGCCGGAGGATCTCCGGGGTCAGCCGGGGTGCGGCCGCGACCTGGAGAGCGGTCTCGTGGATCAGGTACAGCTGGTCCACGAACCACGGGTCGATCTTGGTCGCGTCGAAGATCTGCTCGGGACTCGCCCCCGCGCGGATCGCGTCCATGATCGTGCGCAGCCGGCCGTCGTGCGGCGTCCTGATTGCCTCCAGCAACGGCTCGAGCTCACTCGCGGGCGCATCGGCCCACGTGAACCGCGCCTCCGGCTTCTCCAGCGAGCGAAGCGCCTTCTGCAGCGCCTCGGTGTAGTTGCGGCCGATCGCCATCGCCTCGCCCACGCTCTTCATGTGCGTGGTCAGCGTGGCGTCCGCGGCCGGGAACTTCTCGAACGCGAACCGCGGCACCTTCACGACGACGTAGTCCAGCGTCGGCTCGAAGCTCGCCGGGGTCTGCTTGGTGATGTCGTTCGGGATCTCGTCCAGCGTGTAGCCGATCGCGACCTTCGCCGCGATCTTGGCGATCGGGAAGCCGGTCGCCTTCGACGCCAGCGCGGACGACCGGGACACCCGCGGGTTCATCTCGATCACGATCAGCCGGCCGTCGGCGGGGTCCACCGCGAACTGGATGTTGCAGCCGCCGGTGTCGACGCCGACCTCGCGGATGATGCCGATGGCCAGGTCGCGCATCACCTGGTACTCACGGTCCGTCAGCGTCATCGCCGGCGCCACCGTGACCGAGTCGCCGGTGTGCACGCCCATCGGGTCGACGTTCTCGATCGAGCAGATGATCACCACGTTGTCGGCCTTGTCGCGCATCACCTCCAGCTCGTACTCCTTCCAGCCGACGATGGACTCCTCGATCAGGACCTCCGTCGTCGGGCTGGCGGACAGCCCGGCCCCGGCGATCCGCCGCAGGTCCGGTTCGTCGTACGCCATCCCGGAGCCGACGCCGCCCATCGTGAAGGACGGCCGGACCACCAGCGGGTAGCCCAGCTCGACCGCGGCGGCGAGCACGTCGTCGAGGGTGTGGCAGACCACCGAGCGCGCGACCTCGGCGCCCAGCTTCTCCACGATCGCCTTGAACGACTCGCGGTTCTCACCGCGCTGGATCGCGTCCACCGAGGCGCCGATCAGCTCGACGCCGTACTTCTCCAGCACGCCGTTCTCGTGCAGAGCGATTGCCGCGTTCAGCGCGGTCTGGCCGCCCAGGGTGGCGAGCAGGACGTTCGGGCGCTCCTTCTCGATCACCTTCTCGACGAACTCCGGCGTGATCGGCTCGACGTAGGTGGCGTCGGCGAACTCCGGGTCCGTCATGATCGTGGCCGGGTTCGAGTTCACCAGGATGACCCGGAAACCCTCCTCCTTGAGCACCCGGCAGGCCTGGGTGCCGGAGTAGTCGAACTCGCAGGCCTGGCCGATCACGATGGGCCCGGAGCCGATCACCAGCACCGACTCGATGTCTGTACGGCGGGGCATCAGCTGGCCCTCTCAGAAGTCGAAGCCATCAGTTCTACGAAGCGGTCGAAGAGGTAGGCCGAGTCGTGCGGACCGGCCGCGGCCTCCGGGTGGTACTGGACCGAGAAGGCCAGCACCCGTCCGTCGCGCCCGGTCAGCTTCAGACCCTCGACCACGTTGTCGTTGAGCGAGACGTGGCTGACCTCGGCGGTCCCGTACGGCGTCTCGACCTTCTCGTCGATCGGCGCGTCCACAGCGAACCCGTGGTTCTGCGCGGTGATCTCGACCTTGCCGGTGGCCCGGTCGAGCACCGGCTGGTTGATGCCGCGGTGGCCGTACTTCAGCTTGAAGGTGCCGAGCCCGAGAGCCCGGCCGAAGACCTGGTTGCCGAAGCAGATGCCGAAGTACGGCTTGTTCTGCTCCAGGAGTTGTTTGAGCAGGGTGGTCGGGTGCTCGGTGGTCTCCGGGTCGCCCGGGCCGTTGCTCATGAAGATGCCGTCCGGGTTCACCGCCAGCACCTCCTCCAGCGTCGCGGTGGCCGGCAGCACGTGGACCTCGATCCCCCTCTCGGCCATCCGCTTCGGCGTCATCGACTTGATCCCGAGGTCGAGCGCGACGACCGTGAAGCGCTTCTCCCCCTCGGCCGGCACGACGTACGCCTCGGCGGCGGTGACTTCGGAGGCCAGGTCGGCGCCGACCATCGGCGGCTGCTCGAGCACCTTGGCCAGCAGCGCCGCGGGGTCCAGGATCTCGGTGGAGATGCCGGCCCGCATCGCGCCGCGCTCGCGCAGGTGGCGGGTCAGGGCGCGGGTGTCGATGCCGGAGATCCCGACGATGCCCTGCGCCTTCAGCTGGTCGTCGAGGGTTCGCTTGGCGCGCCAGTTCGACGGCACCCGGGCGGGGTCGCGGACGACGTACCCGGCGACCCAGATCCGGTGGGACTCGTCATCCTCGTCGTTCACCCCGGTGTTGCCGATGTGCGGCGCGGTCTGGGTGACGATCTGGCGGTGGTACGACGGGTCGGTCAGCGTCTCCTGGTAGCCGGTCATGCCGGTGGTGAACACCGCCTCGCCGAAGGTCTCGCCGGTCGCCCCGTACGACGTACCGGCGAAGGCGCGGCCGTCCTCGAGGACCAGCAGGGCGGCTGTGGAAGCTGCCTGGCTCATTTACTCGGCTCCGATCAGGATCGAGATGGAATCGGTCAAGGGGGCGGTGTCGGCCTTGCGGCGGGGCCGGAAGCCGGTGTCGAGCTCGTGGCCGTCGTGGGTCCAGGTGACCACCACGAGACCGGACGCCTCGGCGGTCACCTTCCCGGCGATGCCGCGGTCGGTCCGGACCCCGGTCAGGTGGCCGGCCGGGATGAAGACATCCGCCGCGCCCTGCCGGTGGAAGATCAGGCCGGCCTCACTGACGGCCAGGTCCGCCGTACTGCGGACTCCGAGCTCGTGCACGGCGATCCGGTCCATCCAGTCGCCTGCCGTCGTCGTCGCGACGTACACGCCCTCTGTCTTGGTGCCTTTGACGTCGGCCGGGACGGCCGGGAGCGGGGCCAGATCGGCCTGCCGCTGCTGGCGGTTGCGCCAGCCGCGGTACATGCCGAACCAGCCCGCGCCGATCACCAGCAAGGTGCCGACGATGCCCAGAACCGTCTTCACCGGGTCAGCTTCCCGTCCAACACGGTCGGCTTCCCGCGGAGGAAGGTCGCGACGACGCGACCGGGCAACGTCATCCCGTCGAAAGGCGTGTTCCGCGACAACGAAGCCGTTTCACTCGGTACCACGGTGCGCTCACCGGCCGGGTCGACCAGGACCAGGTTGGCGGGCGCGCCCGCTGCCAGCGGCTGTCCGTGCTCGCCGCTGACCTGGCCGATCGCGGCCGGGCGGTAGCTCATCCGGTCGGCGAGGTCCGCCCACGTCATCAGCTTGGTGTCGATCATCGCGTGCTGGACCACCGAGAGTGCGGTCTCCAGCCCGGTCATCCCGAACGCCGCCGCGCTCCACTCGCAGTCCTTGTCCTCGACCGGGTGCGGCGCGTGGTCGGTGGCCACGATGTCGATCGTCCCGTCGGCCAGCCCCTCGCGGACCGCCTCGACGTCCTCCTTGGTTCGCAGCGGCGGGTTCACCTTGTAGACCGGGTTGTACGACTCGACCTTGTCCTCGGTCAGCAGCAGGTGGTGCGGCGTCACCTCGGCGGTGACCTCGAGCCCCCGGCGCTTCGCGGCCCGGACGATCTCGACCGAGCCCTTGGTGGACAGGTGGCAGATGTGCAGCTTGGACCCGACGTGCGCGTTCAGCAGGATGTCGCGCGCGATGATCGACTCCTCGGCCACACTCGGCCAGCCGGTCAGGCCGAGAACACCGGAGAGCGCTCCCTCGTTCATCTGGGCGCCCTGGGTGAGCCGGGGCTCCTGCGCGTGCTGGGCGATCGTGCCTCCGAAGGCCTTCACGTACTCGAGCGCGCGCCGCATCAGGGCGGCATCCCAGACGCAGTCGCCGTCGTCGGAGAACACTCGCACCCGGGCCGCCGATTCCGCCATCGCGCCCAGTTCCGCGAGCTGCGTCCCCTGCCGGCCGACCGTGACCGCGCCGATCGGGTAGACGTCGGCGTACCCGGCTTCGCGACCGAGGCGCCAGACCTGCTCGACGACGCCGGCGGTGTCGGCGACCGGTTCGGTGTTGGCCATCGCGAACACGGCGGTGAACCCGCCCAGCGCCGCGGCCCGGGTGCCGGTGAGTACGGTCTCGGCGTCCTCGCGACCGGGCTCACGCAGGTGGGTGTGCAGGTCGACCAGACCGGGGAGCGCGATCTTGCCGGTGCCGTCGATCGTGGTGGCATCGGCCGGCGCGTCCAGATCGTTGCCGATGGCGACGATCTCGCCGTTGTCGATCAGCAGGTCCGCCACCTCACCGCCGACGATGCTCGCTCCGGTGATCAGGTACGAGCTCATCGACGTCCTCGCTTCGCTCCGGGCGCCGATGAGGCGCAAGACGGACTGTGTTGGATGGTGACCTCGCTACGCTCGCTCACGCGGTGGTCTCCTCGGTGTTCGGTGTTTCGGACGTTCCTGAGAGCAGCAGGTAGAGCACGGCCATCCGGATCGCGACGCCATTGGTGACCTGCTCGACGATCACCGAGCGGGTCGAGTCGGCGACCTCGGCGCTGATCTCCATGCCACGGTTCATCGGGCCGGGGTGCAGCACGATCGCCTCGTCCGGCAGTTGCGCCATCCGGTGCACGTCCAGGCCGTAGCGGCGGGTGTACTCGCGGGCGCTGGGGAAGAACGCGTCGTTCATCCGCTCGCGCTGGACTCGCAGCATCATCACCGCGTCGCTCTTGGCCAGCGCCGCGTCCAGGTCGTACGACGTCTCGCAGGGCCAGGTGGTCATGTCGACCGGGAGCAGCGTCGGGGGCGCCACCACGGTGACGTCGGCACCGAGGGTCGAGAGCAGCAGCACGTTCGACCGGGCCACCCGGCTGTGCAGGACGTCGCCGACGATGGTGATCCGGCGGCCCTCGAGCGAGCCGAGGTGGCGTCGCATGGTGAAGGCGTCGAGCAGCGCCTGGGTCGGGTGCTCGTGAGTGCCGTCACCGGCGTTCACGACCGCGCCCGTCAGCCAGCCGGAGTTGGCCAGCAGGTGCGGCGCGCCCGAGGAGCCGTGACGGCAGACGACACCGTCCGCGCCCATCGCCTGCAGGGTCAGCGCCGTGTCCTTCAGGCTCTCGCCCTTGCTCACGCTCGAGCCCTTGGCGGAGAAGTTGATCACGTCGGCGGACAACCGCTTGGCGGCCGCCTCGAACGAGATCCGGGTCCGGGTGGAGTCCTCGAAGAAGAGGTTCACCACCGTGCGGCCGCGCAGTGCCGGCAGCTTCTTGATCGGCCGGTCCGCCAGCGAGCGCATCTCCTCGGCGGTGTCCAGGATCAGGTGCGCGTCGTCGCGGCTCAGATCGCCCGCGCTCAGCAGATGCCGCATCACGCGGAGGCTCCCGTCTTGTCGGTGCTGCCGGACTTCTTCTCAGCCGATGTCCTGTCGGGGCGGGTCTTGTCCGGGTGGGCCTGGTCGGCGATCAGGACGGCGTCGGAGCCGTCGTACTCGGTCAGGTGGACCGTGACGCGCTCCACCAGCGAGGTGGGCAGGTTCTTGCCGACGTAGTCGGCGCGGATGGGCAGTTCGCGGTGCCCGCGATCGACCAGCACGGCCAGTTGGACCGCCCTCGGGCGGCCGATGTCGCCGATCGCGTCCAGCGCGGCGCGGATGGTGCGGCCGGAGAACAGCACGTCGTCGACCAGCACGACGACCTTGCCGTCGATGCCACCCGGCGGGATGTCGGTGTGTTCCAGCGCGCGGGCCGGCTTCAGGCCGATGTCGTCGCGGTACATCGTCACGTCGAGTGATCCTGTCGGCACGCTCCGCCCCTCGACCGCCGCGATGCGGTCGGAGATGCGGCTGGCCAGCCCCACCCCTCGGGTGGGAATACCCAGCAGGACCACGGGGTCGGCACCGCGGTTGCGCTCGAGGATCTCGTGCGCGATCCGGGTCAGTGCCCGGGAAATGTCGGAAGCATCCAGCACTGTGCGGGGTACGGCCTTGGCGACCGGGGCAGTCTCGGGGACTGACTCGGGCGCGGGCTCTGGTACCAAGGCAGGGCTCATCGCTACCGTTCCTCCTTTCCCGCCTCTCTGGACGGGTCTTTAAAGGACGTTCGGACCGCTTGACATGCTAGCGGATGTGACACGCCGTCTTGACGCTGGCCTCGCGGCCGGAATATTGTTACTCTGTGTAATCGTGGGGGGTTTCACCAAAACGGCCCACCCATCCGGGCCACTCGGTAATCGATCAAAAGTCGGAGGGAAGAACCAGCGTGCCTAGCGAATACGCGAAGACACTGGGCGGCAAGTTGCGCGCCATCCGCCAGCAGCAGGGACTATCGCTGCACGGCGTGGAAGAGAAGTCCAAGGGTCGCTGGAAGGCGGTCGTCGTCGGCTCGTACGAGCGTGGCGATCGGGCCGTCACCGTCCAGAAGCTCGCGGAGCTCGCCGATTTCTACGGCGTGCCGATCCGTGAGCTGCTTCCTGGATCCGCCAGTGCGGCTGCTGCGGCTGCAGCTCCGCCCCGGTTGATCCTCGATCTGGAGGCTCTGCAGCACCTCGACGCGAGCGAGGCCGGTCCGCTGACGCGGTACGCGGCCACGATCCAGGCTCAGCGCGGGGACTACAACGGCAAGGTGTTGTCGATCCGTCAGGACGACATGCGCACTCTTGCGGTGATCTACGACGAGTCGCCGACGACTCTGACCGAGCGTTTCATCTCCTGGGGCGTACTCAACCCGGAGGCGAAGGGCGACGTCGAGGAGTCCGAAGCAGCCGGCTGAGCCGGGCGCGACAAGACGGTCGGGGCTCGTAGCAGCTTGCCCACGGCCGCCTGCCCGCCCTCCTTCACGAGGACGGGCCACAGCAGGACCTGAAGCACGTAGTACCAGGCATTTTCAGTAACCAGGCCGGGGCCGTTCCCCCCGCGCCGAGGAACGGGGGCGCTGAGAAGGCCCGGCACCGTACCGTGGCGGTACCGGGCCTGTTGTCCTCACCGGGGTCTGTTCAGACTCCGGCAGCACGAACGCCGAAGCTCAGACTCCGAGGGTCGGCTTGAGCTGCAACAGCCGGGCCAGCAGGCCGTTCACGAAGGCCGGCGACTCATCGGTGGACAGGTCGCGCGCCATCGAGACCGCCTCGCTGACCGCCACCACGTCCGGCACCTGCTCGTCGAACAGCAGCTCGTAGACGCCGATCCGCAGGATGTTGCGGTCGACCGCCGGCATCCGGTCCAGCGTCCAGCCCACCGAGTGGGTGCTGAGCAGCTCGTCGATCGCGTCGATGTGGTCCGAGACACCCTCGACCAGCGCCACGGTGAACTCGTTCACCGGCGGGTCGTTGTCAGCCACCCGGTCGCCGAGGGTGCCGCCGACGGGCAGCCCGCGGACCTCCGACTCGTAGAGCACGTCGAGGGCGCGCTTGCGGGCCTTGCTACGGGCAGACATGTTCTGTTGTCAGCTTTCGGGGCTCAGGACGTGACGCGGCCGAGGTAGTCCCCGGTCCGGGTGTCCACCTTGACCTTCTCGCCGGTGGTCAGGAACAGCGGGACGTTGATCGTGTAGCCGGTCTCGAGCTTGGCCGGCTTGGTGCCACCGGTCGAGCGGTCGCCCTGCAGGCCCGGCTCGGTGTACTCGACGGTCAGCTCGACCGACGGCGGGAGCTCGACGTACAGCGGCAGCTCCTCGTGCACGGCGACGATGGCGTCCTGGTTCTCCAGCAGGAAGTGCGAGGCGTCGCCGACCACCTCGGGGGTGACATGGACCTGCTCGTAGGTGGAGCTGTCCATGAAGACGTAGGAACCGCCGTCGTTGTACAGGTACGTCATGTCCCGCTTGTCGACATTGGCCACCTCGACCTTGACGTCGGCGTTGAAGGTCTTGTCGACCACCTTGCCCGACAGCACGTTCTTCAGTTTCGTCCGCATCACGGCACCGCCCTTGCCGGGCTTGTGGTGCTGGAACCAGACGACGGACCACAGCTGCCCATCCAGGTTGAGCACCATGCCGTTCTTGAGGTCGTTCGTCGTTGCCACGCGGGAAACCCTTCGAAAGTGATCAGCGGTACGCCAGATTGTAGCGGGCACCACGTACTGCGGCCGACTCCCCGCCCACTCGCTGCCGGACTCACCGCCCGGCCGGTGGCCCGCGGGAGGACCGGGGTGCCCCTACGCTGAGTACCAGGTAGTTCAGTGAGCGGCGCCGGGAGGCATTTGATGGTGGAGTTCATCGTCTTCATCGGGGTTCTGATCGTCGGCGCGCTGATCAAGAACGCGGGCAACCGCAAGGCGGACAAGAGCAACCCCAGCCCACGGGTGCAGCGCCTGATCGAGCGGATGCAAGCACAGCAGTCCAGCGCGCAGCCCACCCAGTTGCAGGGCCAGTACACACAACCCGCCGGCCAGGGCCAGGGCAACAGGTCGCCCGCTCCTCAGAGCCAGGGGTCCGGCCGGGCGCAGAGCAGCGCGCAACTGGCCGGCATGCTCCACCAACTCCTCCAGGCAGGAAAGCAAGCCGCCGGTCCCGGTCAGTACCCAGCACCCGGCCAGTACTCCGGTCCCGCGCCGACCATGTCCGGGCAGGTCTCCGGGCCGGGTCCGCGGCAGAACTACACGCCGCCAGGCCAGTACCAGCCCGCCCAGTTCCAGTCGGGTCAGTACCCGCCGCCTCCGCCCGTCGTCTGGCAGCAGTCTCACCGGCCGCCGCAGAACAACCTGCCGACCCCGAAGGGCGAGTTCGAGCAGCGCATCCGTGAACTGATGGCCTCCGGCAACGAGGTCGCCGCGGTCCGGCTGCTCTGCGAGGAGCGGGACATGGGCATCATCGAGGCCCAGAAGTATGCCCGCAGCCTGGTCGCTCCCCCGGGCCGCCCGAAGGCCGATCAGAACATCCAGGAGAGCCCCGAGAGCGCTCCCCGCCCCGAGCCGGCCGAGGAAGAGACCCGGTACGTCGGCTCCGCCGCGTTCGCCGAATCCGTCTTCGACACCGACCCCGACGAGAACGTCTGGGCCAGCGGCTGGGTCGACAAGCCCGAGCCCGACGACCGCACCGACATGGACGAGCTCTGGCAAACAGTCCGCAACGCCGGCCGCCCACCCCAGCAGAACAACTGACCCACAGCCGATCCCCGGAACCCACGCCTAGCTGACCGAGCGCCGCATCGTCAGGGCCAGGTGATGGTTGTTCGGGTGTGGCGGGTGGTGATGTGATGGCCGGTGGGAAGCTCGGCAGTGGGGGTTGTCGCGGGGTGGACGGTGAGAACGGGCTCGGGGCCGTGGCGGTGGTGGTGATGCCAGAACTGGATCTGGGCGGCCAGCCGCTCGACCAGGTCGGCCGCGTCCGGTCCGTGTCCGATCGCCCCGAGTTCCACGAAGTCCGGGTCGGCGGTCGCTCTCGAGGTCACGTAGGCAAGGGTGCCGCCGGCAACGATCGCGGACGCTCCCCAGCGCGGCGTCGGTGACACCAGCCCCTTCTTCCGCGCGGACCGCCCGGCAGTCAGCACGCAGTACCCGGGCAGCGTCGACGCCAGCCACAGATCGAGATCGGACACCGGCTCCTCGCGGTTCATCAGCACCGCCGACCAGGCCCGCGCCCGCGGCTGCTGCAGTACTCCGTCGAGCGCGGCCGCGTCGATCGACTGGTCCTCGTCGATGCTCAACCCGACCTTGTCCCCATGGATCGGGACCACCCGCTCGAAGTTCGCCCCGGCCCCCTGCATGTTCACGAACCCGCACAGCGTCATCGACCGGCTCCGCAGGAACCCGTCCTCCAGGTCGAAGGCGATCGACCGCGTCTGCCCCCGCACCCGCAGCGGTACGACGATCCGCCCGTCCGCGCCGAGCTGGTCGATCCAGGCCGGGGCGATGTCCCAGGCCGTCACCGTGACCACGATCCGGTCGTAGGGAGCGCTCTCCGGCAACCCGAACTCGCCATCGGTCCAGACCACGCTGACCTCCGGGTATCCCGCTTCGGCGAGACTCGCCCGCGCTCGGTCCACGACGTCCGGATCGATGTCGATAGTGGTCACCGAGCCGTCCGGACCGACCAGTTCCTTCAGCAGCGCGGCGTTGTAGCCGCCCGAGCCGATCTCCAGTACCCGGTGCCCCGGCCGGATGTCCGCCTGCTCGAGCATCATCGCAACCACGGTCGGCTGGGAGACCGAGCTGATCGCGACCCCGGCCTCGTCGCGCTTCATCAGCACCACGTCGTCGGTGTACGCGATCTCCAGCGGCACCAACGGCACGAAGACGTGCCGCGGCACTGCCCGGAAGGCCGCCTCGACCCGCTCGTCGCGGATCACGCCCTGCGTCACCAGGAGATCGGTGAGCGCCGAGCGCAACCTCTCGGCGTACCGGGGGTCGTTGCCGGCCGCGGTCATACCGTCAGTCCGTCTTGTCGCCGAGGGATTCGAGCAAGGTCCGCAGCGTGTCCGCGAGGGCTTCGCGTTCCGGTCCGGACAGCGCTTCCAGCAGCCGGTTCTCGGTGGCCACGTGGGTCGGCAGGGTGGCGTCGATCAACTCGAGGCCGGCCGGGGTGAGCGTCACCTCGACGCCGCGGCCGTCGGTCTCACTGCGGCTCCGGGTGACCAGACCGCGAGACTCGAGCCGGTCCAGCCGCTGGGTGATCGCGCCGGAGGTGACCATCGACGATCGCATCAGACCGGCCGGGGTCAGGCTGTGCTCCGCGTTGCTCCGGCGCAGCGTCGCCAGCACGTCGAAGGAGGCCGAGTCGAGGTCGTGGGCGGCGAAGTTGCGCCGGAGTTCGCCGTCGACCAGGAGCGCCAGCCGCTTCAGCCGGCCCAGCACCGCCATCGGCGACGCGTCCAGGTCGGGGCGCTGCTCGCCCCACTGTTCGAGCACCAGGTCGACATGATCCGCCATCCGTTCAGCGTAGTGGATCTCTTAGCGGTGAGCTAAAATCTTGAAAGATTGCTTAGCGCTGAGATATATTGTCTTAGTGCTAAGCAATCGACTCACCCTGATCCTGGTCACGGCCATCGCGCCGTCGCTGTGGGGAACCACGTATCTGGTCACAACGGAACTGCTCCCGCCGGGCCGTCCGCTCCTCGCCGCGGTGATCCGCGCCCTCCCGGCCGGGCTGCTGCTCGTCGCGATCACCCGGCGGCTGCCGCAAGGGATCTGGTGGTGGCGCGCCTTCGTCCTCGGCGCGCTCAACATCGGCGTGTTCTTCGCCCTGCTGTTCATCGCGGCGTACCGGCTGCCGGGCGGGGTCGCGGCGACCGTCGGCGCACTGCAGCCCCTGCTGGTCGCCGTACTGTCGACCGGCCTGCTCGCCGAGCGCCTGTCCACGCGGAAGCTGCTGGCCGCGATCGCAGGCGTGGCCGGCGTCAGCCTCCTCGTACTGCGGGCCGACGCGCGGCTCGACGCGTGGGGCGTGGTCGCCGCGCTCGGAGGTGCCGTCGTGATGGCGACCGGGGTCGTGCTCAGCAAGCGCTGGGCATCACCGGCTCCCCTGCTGGCGACCACAGGCTGGCAACTCGTCGCAGGAGGAATCCTTCTCCTACCGATTGCCTGGATCGTCGAGGGAGCGCTGCCCGCGTCTCTGACCTTCGCCAACCTGGCCGGCTACACCTACCTGACGATCATCGGATCCGCTGTGGCCTACGCCCTGTGGTTCCGCGGGCTCCGAGGCCTCTCCCCCACCGACGTCACCTTCCTCGGACTCCTCAGCCCGGTGGTCGCGACCGTCCTCGGCTGGCTCGCTCTCGACCAGCGGTTGAGCCCCGCCCAGCTCATCGGCGGCCTCGTCGTGCTGACCGCCTTGGTAGTTGCCCAGACGAAGAAGAAGGCACCCGCGCCACCGGTGCTCGTCCCCGTTCTCGAAAGGACCTGAGCGCTTGGTGTGCGCGTCAGATGAGGCCTTCGCGGAGGGCGTAGGCGACGGCGTGAGAGCGGTTCCTGAGTTGGAGGCGGGTGGTGATGTCGTGGAGGACGTTCTTGACGGTGCGCTCGGAGTACGACATCTCGCGAGCGATCTCCTGGGTGTCCTTGCCGTCGGCAACGAGGCGCAGGACCTGGGTCTCGCGGTCGGACAGGCCGGTGCGGGACAGGCCGCGCGGCGCGAGGACCTGGCGCTGCATCCGGGACACCTGGCCGAGCAGACGGCCGAGCAGATCCGGTGGCAGGTTGCCGTTGCCGGCGGCGGCCGACTGCAGAAGGTGCACGATCCGGTCGGCCGTGGCGTCCGCGCGTCGCAGTACTCCTGAGACGCCGAACTCGACCGCGGTCATCAGCGCGTCGTCGTCGATCGTGCTGCTGATCAGCACGATCCTGCGACACCCGCGCTGCGCGGCCGATCGCAGTACCTGGACCGCCGTCGTGTCCAGCGAGTCGACGACGATGAGCGCAACCAGCGGCGGGGCGGTGCGCTGGTCTGCCTGCGCCTGCTGGAACTCCGCCAGGTCGGCGTCGCTGATCAGCAGGATCTCCCGGCGCTGCCTCAACGCGTGCATCAACCCGAACCGCGACAACGGATCAAGCGCCTGCACCCACACCGGCACGCGTTGCTGCGTCATGAGCCCCACTCCCCCAGAGCGCTGAACCTCTGTACTCACACCGGACCCCCATTCGACGCACCCATCCTCCCCACCCACCCTTCAGCCAGCCTTAAGACGAAACAACCGAGCTAGCACGGAAGACGTACTGGACAGCGCAGCGGGCCGGGGTGCGGGGGTTACGGGAGGGTGGTGAGGGCTTGGAGAGCCAGGCGGTAGGAGTTCAGGCCGAAGCCGGCGATGGTGCCGGTGGCTACGGCGGCCACGACGCTGGTGTGGCGGAACTCCTCGCGGGCCGCCGGGTTGCTGATGTGGATCTCGATCAGCGGGGCGGTGCGTTGGGCGCAGGCGTCGCGCAGGGCGTACGAGTAGTGGGTGAAGGCCGCCGGGTTCAGCACCACCGGGGTCTTCGTGTCGGCGGCCTCGTGCAGCCAGCCGACCAGTTCTGCCTCGTCGTCGGTCTGCCGGACCTCCACCTCGAGGCCGAGTTCGGCGCCGGTCTTCTCGCACTCCGCGACGAGATCCGCGAACGTCGTCGCGCCGTACACGTCGGGCTCGCGCGATCCGAGCCGGCCGAGATTCGGTCCGTTCAGCACCAGTACACGACGCCCACCAGCCACATCAGTCACAGCTCCACCCTAGTGGTGAGCCGCCCGTACGCGCGGGTCGCCTCGTCGACGGCCTCAGCCGGTAATAGGCGAGCACCTCGGGACGGTCGTTCAGCCCGGTGACCGGGTCGCGCCGTTCCAGACCGGCCAGGAAGTGATCGCGCAGTGCCTCGACCGGCGAGGCGGCCGACGCCCGCACGACCCGGGCGGCTTCATGGGCGTGGTCGGAGATCTGGTGCAGAGCGAGATCGGCGCTCAAGGAAGAAGGGTCCATCGGCGTGATCGCCGTCGAGCCGGCCGCGATCATCGAGGCCGAAACCCGCGGCCTGAACCGTCCCTATGTTGTGCTGACCAGAGCGGTTTCCCGGCTCGACGTCCTGCACCACCGCCCGCTGCCGGACGAACTGGGCTGACTTCGAGCCCGATGGAACCCGCGCCGCGACTGCCGGACTCTCCCCGGTATGAGCACAAGAACAGCAACGATGGGAGTGCGGCGGATGGAGGCGAGCCCCAGGTCCACGGTCAGCGACGACCGGGAGCTGTGGGAACGACTCCGGGTCGCCGACGAGCAGGCCCTGGCCGATCTGTTCCATCGCCACAGCGACGCGGTCTACAACTTCGCCTTCCGGCGGACGTCGTCGTGGGCGAGCGCCGAGGATGTCGTCCAGGCGACCTTCGTCGCGCTCTGGCGACGGGCTCGCGCCGGCCGGATCGACCGGCTGACACTCGCCACCGCCCGGCCGCTGCTGCTGGTGATGGCTGGATATGAGTGCGGCAACGTCCTGCGGTCCTCACGGCGACAGACAGCGTTGACGGACCGGGTCGAGCTGATCGATCACAGCGGCACCGTCCCCGACCATTCGGGAGCGGCGGCGGACCGGGTCGACGACGAACGCGCGATGAGCGAGATCCGCCGGCTGCTCGACCGGATCCCGGCCAAGCAGCGCGAGGCCGTCGAGCTCGTCATCTGGTCGGAGTGCTCGATCGCCGAGGCGGCCAGAGCCCTCGGCGTACCGGAAGGCACCGTCAAATCCCGGCTGTCCAGAGCGCGGACGCGCCTGGCCGGCCTCCTCGATCTCGGCACCACGGAGGGGCTCGGATGACCAAGCAGATCCCGGCGGAGCGACCGCTCCCCAACAAGACCACGATCCTTGACCACCTACTGGCCGAGACCGACGAGAAGCGTGGCCGGAGGAGCTGGCTGCTGCCGGTTACGGCCGCCGCGTCGATCGCGGTGGTTGCCGCCGGCGCTCTCACCGTGCCGTCGCTGCTGAAGCATGACGACCCGGGCGCGGCCGGGCAGTCGGTCGGTGCGAGCAAGGCGGCGACGAACAAGCCGACCGAGCAGACCGTTTCGATCGACCGGGGCAAGCTCACCGACGCCCAGGCGAAGGCGTTCGGGACCGAGTGCGCCAAGTGGATCGGTTCCAAGGACATTCCCGGGCAGACCTCCGGAACGGCGCCACTGAACTGGCCCGGAGCCGGAGCGAAGGTCGACAAGATTCTGCACGCGACCCAGATCGCCGGACAGGTCGCCGGACCGCCCCCCGGCAGCACGCGCTGGACCGTCGCGGTCAAGTCAGGCGACCGCATCTACGCCTGCGTCGGCCGGATGCCGACGAAAGACGCGCACGGCCACGTGCAACGCGACTACGAGTTCGGGACTTTCAGCACCAAGTACCCGGACGGCCTCGGCGGTACCGGTGATGGCGTCGGGCTGATCATTGACCTGAGTGGGCGCAAACCGACGAAGCTGTCGACGAGCCGGTGGGTCGTTGCCCCCCCGGCGGCCGCCACCGTCCAGCGCCGGATCGTCGTGAAGGGCAAGCCGACGCCGTGGTTCACGAGCGAGGTGACCGACGGCCTCGGCTACGTTCAGGCCCAGGCCGAGGCGAAGCTCGTAGCCGGCGACAAGGTCCAGCTGGAGACCCGGCTGCTGGACCAGGCCGGCAAGCCTGTCAGCGCCTCGCTAACCGAGCGTTATGTCGTCGCCCTGACCAACGAGGGTAAGCATTCCGTCATCTCACTGCAGGCCGACAGCACCAAGCCGCGCTGAACCTCAGCTGATCTCGGCGTAGGCGGCGACGAGAAGACTCGGGTCGGGCGCTTCGAGGATGGTCGGCTTGGCCAACCCATCCAGTACCACGAAGCGCAACCGGTCGGCCCGGGTCTTCTTGTCCAGCTTCATCGCGTCCTGCAGGTGCGACCAGGCGTCGGCCCGGTAGGACGTCGGCAGGCCGAGGGACTCCAGTACTGCGCGGTGCCGGTCGGCCGTGGCGTCGTCGAGCTTGCCCGCGGCCCGGGCGAGTTCGGCGACGAACACCATGCCGATGCTGATCGCGGCACCGTGGCGCCACTTGTACCGCTCGACCCGCTCGATCGCGTGGCCGAGAGTGTGCCCGTAGTTCAGGGCCTCCCGCCCGACCTGACCGCCGACGGTCGTCGTTCGCTCGTGCAGATCGGCGGCGACCGTGTCGGCCTTCACCTGGATCGCCCGGGCGATGAGTTCCTCGGTGTGCTCGTACGCCGGTACGGACGCGCCGGCCGGGTCCTTCTCCACCAGGTCGAGGATCACCGGGTCCGCGATGAACCCGCACTTCACCACTTCGGCCAGGCCGCTCACGTAGTCGTTGCGGGGAAGGGTTTCCAGCGCGGCGAGGTCGCACAGCACCCCGGCCGGTTCCCAGAAGGCGCCGACCAGGTTCTTGCCCTCGGCAGTGTTGATGCCGGTCTTGCCACCCACGGCCGCGTCCACCATGGCGAGCAACGTGGTCGGGATGTGGACGACCCGGACACCGCGCAGCCAGGTCGCGGCGACGAATCCCGCGAGGTCGGTCGTCGTACCACCGCCGATCGAGACGATCGCGTCGGACCGGGTGAAGCCGGCCTGGCCGAGCACCGACCAGCAGTAAGCCAGCACTTCGGCAGACTTGGCCTCCTCGGCGTCCGGGATCTCGATCGCGTGCGCGGTGAACCCGCCCGCGGTGAGGTCGTCGCGGATGGCGTCGCCGCTGGTGCGAAGGGCCCGCGGGTGGATCACCGCGACCCGGCGTACGTCATCACCGACCAGGGCAGGCAGCTCAGCCAGCAGATTGTTGCCGATGACAACGTCGTATGGCGACGCCGCCTCGACCCTGATCCTGCGGGTCTTGTCCACCACGCCGTTGGTACCGGATTCGGTGCTCATCCGAGGTGCTCCACGATCTCGTCGGCGATCTCCTCCGGCGTCCGGCCGTCGGTGGTCACCGTCAGCTTGGCGACCTCGACGTACAAGGGCCGGCGGGCGTCCATCAGGTTCTTCAGC
Organism: Kribbella sp. VKM Ac-2568; assembly: GCF_004345365.1. Classification (GTDB taxonomy): domain Bacteria; phylum Actinomycetota; class Actinomycetes; order Propionibacteriales; family Kribbellaceae; genus Kribbella; species Kribbella orskensis. The sequence goes on along the minus strand of NZ_SLVF01000008.1, from coordinate 279,387 downwards.
TGGGTGCGGACGTTGCCGAGCAGCAACGGCCGGGCGACTCCGAGGCCGACCCGCTTGGCCGCCTCGCCGATGGAAACGTCCAGGTAGACGACGTTGTGCCCGGCCAGATCGGCACGGGTCTCGGCGTCCAGCACGGCGCCACCACCGAGCGACAGCACCGCACCGTCATCCTTCAGAGCGGCCACGATCGCGGCCCGCTCGAGTGCGCGGAAGGCGGCTTCGCCGGCGTCGACGAAGATGTCCGAGATCGGCTTGCCCGCCTCGTTCTCGACGTCCGTGTCGGTGTCGCGGTGCGTCCTGCCGAGCCGCGTCGCCAGCAGCGCGGCGATGGTCGACTTGCCCGAACCGGGCGGACCGACCAGGACGACGACCGGGCTCACTGGGCCCACTCGCGCGCGGCGATCGTCGACGGCAGGTTCGCCAGGTACGACTTGTGGTTGCGCGAGGTCTCCCCGACCGAGTCCCCGCCGAACTTCTCGATCGACACGTCCGCCAGGACCAGGGCCACCATCGCCTCGGCGACGATGCCCGCGGCCGGTACGGCGCAGACGTCGGAGCGCTGGTGGTGCGCCGAAGCCGCCTCGCCGGTGACCGTGTCGATCGTGCGCAGCGCCCTCGGCACCGTCGCGATCGGCTTCATCGCGGCACGCACGCGCAGGGTCTCCCCCGTGCTCATGCCGCCCTCGGTACCACCCGAGCGCCCGCTGGTACGGCGTACCTCTCCGTTCTCGGCGACGATCTCGTCGTGCGCCTGGGATCCAGGCGTACGGGCCAACTCGAAGCCGTCGCCGAGTTCGACGCCCTTGATCGCCTGGATGCCCATCAGCGCGCCGGCGAGCTTGGAGTCCAGCCGACGGTCCCAATGCACGTAGCTGCCGAGGCCCGGCGGGAGGCCGTCGACGACAACCTCGACGACACCACCGAGGGTGTCACCGGCCTTCTGTGCCTGATCGATCTCGGCGACCATCTGCTTGCTCGCGTCCGGATCCAGGCAGCGCACCGGGTCCGCGTCGAGCCTGGCGACATCGGTGGCCGAGGGAATCACGCCGTACGGTGCCTTCACGGTGCCGAGCTCGACCACGTGGCTGACGATGGTGATCCCGTACGCCTGCTTCAGGAACCGCGCGGCGACCTCACCGAGCGCGACCCGGGCCGCGGTCTCCCGGGCGCTCGCGCGCTCCAGCACCGGACGGGCCTCGTCGAAGCCGTACTTCTGCATCCCGGCGAGGTCGGCGTGACCAGGGCGCGGGCGAGTCAGCGGGGCATTGCGGGCGAGATCGGCCAGCACCTCCGGATCGACCGGATCGCCAGCCATCACCTGCTCCCACTTCGGCCACTCGGTGTTCCCCACCTGGATCGCGACCGGGCTGCCGAGCGACACCCCGTGCCGGAACCCGCCGATGAAAGTCACCTCGTCCCGCTCGAACTTCATCCGCGCACCCCGGCCATAACCGAGACGACGACGAGCCAGGGCGTCGGCCACATCATCCGTGGTGACCAGGACGCCTGCGGGAAGACCTTCGAGTACGGCGACGAGCGCTTGTCCGTGCGACTCGCCGGCGGTAAGCCAGCGCAGCATGCCGCAATCCTCCCACGCGCTCCCACGGCGCCCGCTCCCGCCCACCCCGTGGACAACCTGCCCACGCAGCCCCTCTGTCGCTTGGTCCCGCCCGCCCCCGGGTCGCGGCTCCTTCGTCGCAGCGGAGCGAATGATTACCGGACGGGGCCCGGGGTGGTCACTGGACCGCGGCGAGGTGGTCAGGCGGCCAGCTCGCCGTACAGAGGTAGTCAGGCAGCCGGCCCGCCGTACCAGAGGTCGTCATCAGGCCGGCCTGCCGTACCAGAGGTGGTCGGGCGGCCGGCTCGCATGACAAGAAGTCCACCCTGACCTGCTGCTCCGGCACGGCTGTACCGAACGACAGGATGAGGTCGCTCGCGACATCAACCTCCACGCTCAGCGATGCGGTCGAGACGCCCGGAGAACGCAGTACTACCTGTCGTTGCGTACGCCGTTCGCTCGTCCTCAGCGATTACCGGCCCGCCCACCCTCGGGTCGCGGCCCTCCGTCGCCGCTCAGCAGAAACGAGGTGGTCCACCAGCCCGGCCACGACGTACGAAGAAGTCGACCGGTTCGCCCAGGTGCTGCCCGGGCTGGTCCGGCGGATCCGTGCTGAGGTGGGGATGTGAACCCGACCCACGTGTCGCCTGGCTCTTGCTGAGCGGGCGACGAAGGAGCCGCGACCCGGGGTGGCGCCGACGGAGGAGGTGGCGTGGGAGTGGCTCCTTCTCGTCGTACGCTCGGCGGGTGACGCGTGCGGATGATGAGGCTTATCGGTCCAGGGTTCGGGGTTGTTTGTTGGGTGGGGCGATCGGGGATGCGCTTGGGGGGCCGGTTGAGTTCTCGCAGGGGCAAGAGATTGTTGCTGCTCATCCGGAGGGGTTGCGGGGGTTTGTTGCCGGGGGCACGGGGTGGCCTGCCGGGACGGTGACCGATGACACGCAGATGACCTTGTTCACCGTCGAGGGGTTGATCCGCGCGGGGGTGCGGACCGATCGGGGGCTTGGGTTCACGGTGGCGGTGGTGCATCACGCGTACGACCGGTGGCTCGACACGCAGTTGTTGCCGGGGCCGAGTGGGCAGCTCGACGGGTGGTTGCAGGGTGAGCAGTGGTTGTACGCGCGCCGCGCTCCCGGCAACACCTGCCTGTCGGCGTTGACCGAGGCTCGCAAGGGTGGCGACAGGATCCAGCAGTTCGGCGGGCAGGCGGTCAACGACTCCAAGGGGTGCGGCGGAGTCATGCGGGCGGCGCCGTTTGGGCTGTTGCCGGCGAGGTGGTTCAGTGCCGAGTGGGCGTTCGACTCGGCGGCGCAAGCAGCGGGATACACGCATGGACACCTGACCGGCAAGCTCGCCTCAGGCGCGCTCGCCGCGATCGTCCACGCCATCTGCCAAGGCGCCGACCTCAACTCCGCGCTCGACTCCGCGCAAGCACTACTCGCGCAGAAACCCGGCCACGAAGAGACCAGTACTGCGCTCGCCGCCGCGCGCGAGTTGGCGGCCAACAGCCAGCCAGGACAGGCAACCGTGGAACGACTCGGTGGCGGCTGGATCGCCGAGGAAGCGCTCGGCATCGGCGTGTACTGCGCTCTGGTGTATCCCGAGCCCGAGCAGTTCCTCGACGCTCTGGCCCTCGCGGTCACGCATTCGGGCGACAGCGACTCGACCGGCGCGATCTGCGGCAACATCCTCGGCGCGCTGCATGGGGAGACCGCGTTGCCGCCGGAACTCGTGTTCGCTGTCGAAGGCCGCGGCGTGATCCTCGAGTTGGCCGACGACCTGGTGTTCGAGTTCACCCAGCAGTCAAGGCTGCACGGCGATTACGGCCCCGAGACCGGCTGGCGCCAGCGCTACCCCGGCTGGTGAGACCCAGCACTCCGGGAAGCCACCCAGAAACTCCGCGACGCCATCGGCCTGGAAGAACGTCACTGACAGGCGGGCCGGGGCGTCCGGCCCGTCCCCCGAGGATCAGGCCCGGCGCCCCGGCCGGTTCAGGTCAGCCGTCAGGCCGGTTCGATCGAAAGCTTGTGCCCGACAGATTACGCGGGTCCCAGGTCGCCTTGACCCGCTGGTGTATCGGCCCTAGCCCAGGTAGAGGCGTTCGAGCGGACCACCGACCAGTACGCCGATCAGCGCACCGACCAGCATGAACGGGCCGAACGGGAACAGCTGTTTGCGCTTGAACACCTTCGCCAGCGTCAGCACGATCCCGATCACCGCGCCGAGGAAGAATCCGCCGTACAGACCAGTGACGAGCTCACCCCAGCCGAGCCAGCCGAGCGCCATGCTGAGCAACCCGGACAGCCGCACGTCGCCGAACCCCACCCCGCGCGGGAACACGTACCAGAGCACGTAGAACACCCCGAACCCGATCACCCCCGCGATCGCCGCCCGCCGCAGCGATCCCCACTCCCCCGACACCGCCGAGCCGACCACCAGCGCCAGTCCGACCACCAGGTACGACGGCCAGATGATCGCCGACGGCAGGTACCTCGTCCGGGTGTCGATGTAACCGAGCACAGCACCAACCACAGCAAGGATGAGCCACGCGACAAGCGCCGGCGAGTTCCCCAGCGACCAGCCGAGCAGCCCGCCCGCGACCGCGGCGGTAACGCCGCACCAGTACGCCGCCCGCGGTCCGGCCAGCTCGGCGTACAGGGGTTTGGTCTCCCCCTCGTCCAGGACCGGCTCGGGGATCCGGCGCAGCAGCCACGGGCCGAGCAGGTACGCCGCTGGGCCGCAGAGCACCACACCGGCGCTCGCGGCGAGCAACGCGTGATCAGCCGGCACGATCCAGGAGCCTAGACGATCCGGCGGCCGCCCGCCGCTCCGCCAACCGCGCCCTGTGGATAGCTCAGGAGGCGGACCGGCGCACTAGGATCCGGGCGATCACCGCGGCGCCGGCACCGACCAGCAGCAGGATCCCGAAGATCACCCCGATCGTGCTCAGCAACCCGTCGTTGCGGGTGACGTACGTGACCCGCTGGTACTCCGCGTCCGTGGTCGCCTTGGCGAAGACGAAGTCGTCGGTGATCCGGCCGGGCTCGGTGTAGGACACCGTGTACGCCGTCAGGAACGACGTCGGCGCGGCCAGTTGCGCATACGACTCCCCCTCCGTTCGCCCGGCGTACAGGAGTTCCGGCTTGACCGCCGGGTCCGGCAGCTTGGTCGTGTCCACCCGGTACGGCGCGGCGACATACACGGTCACCGTCTGGTCGGTGGTCGCGCCCTTGCTCAACCGCATCGGGTAGACGATGCGCGTCGACGGGAAGGTCAACCGCAACGGCGGGGTCGACCCGCTCATCGAACCACCCTCGCGCTCGGGTGCCAGCTTGACCGCGACGATCTCCCACTTCTCGGTGATGTACGGCGTGAGGTTGGTCGCCAACCCGGCCGGTACGACGTACCCGTTCTTGCTGAGCCAGTCCGTCACGGCGGTCGCGCTGGTCCCACCGAGCCGCGCGACCTGGAACGGGCCGAGCACCATCTGCTGGTGCACGTTGACGGCCGAACCTGGCGCTGCGCCGGCGGTGTCACCCCGGCCGCTGCCCATGATCCCCAGATCCCGGAACGGCCAGTAGGTCTTGCGGATGACCACCTTGGGACGCGTGATCGACTCCAGCCGGTAGAACAGGTCGCGGTCGCCGAGCTCCACCTTCGCGGCGGCCGGTACCGGCATGATCCAGGCCGCCTTCTTCGACTGCCCCTGGATCGACATCGACAGCACGATCTCTTCCTGCGTGCCGTCGAACCGCACCAGTGCGTTCTCCCCGTAGGCCCGCGCCCGCGACCCGGCATCCGACAGATACCCGCCGCACGCGCACGCCCAGGCAGGCGAGACTCCCGCGCCCACGGCAACGAACGCCAGCACCCCCGCGATCGACCGCCACAACTTCATGGCGGAAGGCTAGTCACGCAAGGGTGTACGCGGTCCTGAAAAAGTTGGTGGGGTCGTACTTCTTCTTGACCGTCTGCAGCCGGCTGTAGTTGGCGCCGTAGTAGGTGCTGACCGAGCGGCCGGTCTCGACGTAGTTCACGTACCCGCCGGCCGTGGCGGGTCGGACCGCGCGATGGCCGTTGGTGATGAAGGTCTGTGCTGCCTTGACCTGGGCCGCGGTCGGATGCGCCGGCAGCCCGGAGTACCACTGGACCACGCCGAGCGCGGACCGCCAGCCCCACGAGGAACCGCCTGTCGGCACCTTCGCGGCCTGCCCGCCCAGCGGGTCGAGGATCGCCGCCGCGGGTAGCTTCGCCCGGGCCGCGGTCTTCACCGCACCGAGCAACGCCGTGATGGCTGCCGCGTTCATCGGATGCAGTACGTCGGAGCCGGCGAGGAATCCCGTCCGCGGGCTGGTGGTCCCGCCGCCGAGGAACTTCACCGCCTCCATTTGGGTCTTCACGGTGATCGAGCGAACGGACGCCTTCGACCCGACGTACTGCTCGAGCAGCGCCGCGGCCGCCGTGGCCGAACCGGTGGTGGAGACGCCGAGCACGTGGACCGACAGCGTTCCGTTGCTCTTGGCATCGATATGCAGGTTGCCCCAGGCGGTCGCCGGTGCGGACCGGGCGAACTTCTGCCAGCCACGGACCACCGCCGCGGCCTTCGACTCCGGCCAGGTCAGCCGGAAGAACCCGAGCTTCGTCGCCGGGATGGTCGCGAACCGGAACGACGTGACGACGCCGAGGTTGCTGCCGCCACTGCCCCGGAGCGCCCAGAACAGATCCGGATCCGCTGAAGGGCTGACGACCCGCGCGGTGCCGTCGGCGGTGATCACGCCCATCGAGAGGATCCGGTCGCAGGTCAGCCCGTAGGTGCGCGTGTGGATGCCCATCCCGCCACCGAGCGCAAGGCCCGCCACTCCGACGGTCGGGCAGGTACCCGTCGGCAGGGAACGCCCGTACTTGTCGAGGAACGCGTGCACGTCGTACAACCTGGCGCCGGGGTACACCGTGAGGACGTTGTTGGCGTAGCTCATCCCGCGCATCGCGCCGAGGTCGAGCATCAGGCCCTTGCTGACCGTGGACGCGCCGACGTAGGAGTGCCCGCCGCTCTTGGGGACGAAGGCGAGCTTGTTCTTCCGGGCGAAGAGGATCGCCGCGCGCACGTCGTTCGCTCCGGCCGCACGGACCACCGCGGCCGGCTGGACCGAGTCCCAGCGCGGGTTGAAGAGTTGGTGGGCCGCCGCATACCCGGTGTTGCCCGGCAGGGTCAGGGTGCCTCTGAGGCTTCGCTTGAGCCCGTTCCAGTCCGGGCCCGCGACCGCCGTCTGAGCGCTGGGAGAACCAGCGCTCGCCGGCTTCGTGTCGGAGCAGCTGGTGAGAGCAATGGCAGCGACAGCGCCGCCTGCTCTCAGGAAGGTACGGCGATCAACCTGGCTCACGCTCATCGAGCTCCTCACGCGCTGCGGCCCTCATGGCCGCCAGGGGCGCGGGCGACCTACCTGTCATCATCTCCACCTGGAGAGTCGCCTGATGCACGAGTAGATCAAGGCCGTTCAACAGCTCTGTACCGATCCGGTGCGCCACGATCGCGAGCTGGGTCGGCCACGGGTGGTACGCGACGTCGAAGACGACCGGCGCGACCTGCGCGAAGTGCTCCGCCCACGGATCGACGGCGCCACCCGGCAACGTCGAGACGCACAGGTCGAACCCGCCGATCTGCTCGACCTGGCCGAAATCCGTGACCGACGTCTTCAGTCCGAGCTCGGCCGCGAGGTCCCGGAGCCGCTCGACCTTGCCGAGGTCCCGGACGACGAGGGTGACCTCGCTGACCTTCAACCCCCGCAGGGCGGCCAGGGTCGACGCCGCCGTCGCCCCACCACCCAGTACCACGGCCGTGTCCGCGCCGGTGATCCCGCGCTCCGCGAACGCGGCCACCAACCCCGGCACGTCGGTGTTGTGGGCCGACCGGGATCCGTCGGGCTCGAACAACATCGTGTTCGCCGCTCCGATCAGCTCCGCGACCGGGTCGACCGTGTCCACCAGGTCCAGCGCGACCCGCTTCAGCGGCATCGTCAGCGACAACCCGCGTACGTCGCCGCCGAGCGTGCTCAGGAATCCCCGGAGCTCGTCCTCGCCGACCTCGTACGCGTCGTACCGCCAGTCCAGCCCGAGCTCGGCGTACGCGGCCCGGTGCATCGCCGGGGACAGCGAGTGCGCGATCGGCTGCCCGAGCACGGCACAACGGGTCATCAGCACCGGCCGGCGTGGGACGCGCACCAGGCCTGCAGCTTCTTCACGTTCGCCTGGTGCTCGTCCCCCGTGCTGGCGAACATGGTCTCGCCGGTGTCGAGGTTGACCAGGGTGAAGTACAGCCAGCTCCCCTTCGCCGGGTTCAGCGCCGCCTGCAAGGTCTCCTTGCTGGGAGAGTTGATCGGCGTCGGCGGCAGCCCGGAGTACATGTAGGTGTTGTAAGCCGAGTCCTTCTGGCGCTGCTCGTCGGTGGTGAAGACCTTGCCGTCCCGGCCGGTCACGTAGTGCACGGTCGAGTCCATCTGCAGCTTCTTGCCGATCTGCAGGCGGTTGTAGATCACCCGGGCGACCTTCGCGTAGTCCTGCGGGCGGTTCGTCTCGGCGCCGATGATGCTGGCGACGATCACCGCCTGGTACGGATCGAGCTTCTTGCGCTGCGCGGTCTGCGGCAACTGCAGCTCGGCCGAGGTCTTCGCGTACTGCGCCGTCAGCAGTCGCAGGATGGTGGTCGCGTTGGCGTTCTTCGGGATGTCGTAGGTGCCCGGGTAGAGGAAGCCCTCCGGGTTGTTGTTCGCGTACGACGGCAGCTTGAGGTTCTGGCCCTTGGCCATCGCGACCAGGGCGGCGCCGGCCGGCAGCTTCGCGGACTTGGACTTCTGCAGCAGCGCGACCACCTCGGCCTTGGTCCGGCCTGGCGGAATGCTGATCCGGGTGACCAGCACGGACTTGGCCGGGTTCAGCAGCAGGTCCAGCGCGGCCTGCGCCGACATCTCCTTCTTCAGCGTGTACGTCGCGGCCTGGATCTGGCGGGACCGGGGATCGTCGCGGGCGACCCGCTCGAACGCCTTGGCGCTCTTGACCACGCCCTTCTTCTCCAGCGTGTCGGCGATCGCCTGGGCGCTCTGGCCCTGGGTGATCTCGACCGTCACCGCGGTGGTGCCGGTGCCCTCGTAGTCCGGTGCGGCGAACATCCGCTCCAGGGCGTCCCGGCCCTTGCCGTAGCCGACCACCAGACCGCCGATCAGCGCGCCGACGACGAGCAGCGAGACCAGCCCCGCGAAGCACCCGAAACCACGCCGCGCCCGAGCCTTGCGCCGGTTCGCCCGGCGCTCGGTGCGGCTCTCGGGCCGCAGGCCGAGATGGTCGTCCAGGTCCTCACGGTCTTCGTTCACCGATGTTCCGTTCACAGGGGCCTCCCGGGCGGGTTGCCGGTCTCACGCTCGAAGTCGAGCGCGTGTTGCAGGATCACGACCGCCGCGGCCTGGTCGACCACGGCCCGCCGCTTGGAACCCTTCTTTCCCCGGTCCCGGAGCATCCGCTCGGCCGTGACCGTGGTGAACCGCTCGTCCACCATCCGCACTGTCGCCTCCGGGTTTACCTTGTGCACCAGCAACCGCACCTGCTCAGCCGTCTCGCGGATCCGGACCGCGGCCGGTCCCTCACCGCCGGACAACGATCGGGGCAGGCCGATCACGAGCTCGAACGCGTCTAGCTCGGCTACGAGACTAACGATCCGGTCAAGATCCCCGGGTCCACGGCGCACCGTCTCGACCGGTGTCGCGAGAATCCCGTGCGGGTCACTGGTCGCGACGCCGATCCTGGCGTCGCCGATATCGAGCGCGATCCGCACACCCCGGCGCATTAGAGTGCCCCCGCGGGGGGTCGCGCAGCGGCGCCGGGCGGGCACACACGGTGTGCCCTTCCCCGGCGCCAGGTCGACTGCGGTCCCACGGTCAGCCGGTGACCGACTGGCCGACGGAGTGCTCGACCGCGGCCAGCGCCTTGTCCACGCCGGTCGCGTCCGTGCCGCCACCCTGCGCGACGTCGTCCTTGCCACCGCCACGACCTCCCAGCTGCTCGGCGGCGATCCGGACCAGGTCGCCGGCCTTCAGGCCCCACTCGCGCGCGGTGTCGTTCAGGGCGACCACCACGGCGGGCTTGCCGTCGTTCACGCTGAGCACGGACACCACCGCCGGCCGGTCGGCCGGCATCCGGCCACGGATGTCGAGGGCCAGCTTGCGCAGGTCCCCGCCGTTCACGCCGTCGGGAGCCCGGTGGCCGACGTACGCGACCCCGAAGACATCCTTCGGGTTCTGCGCCAGTTCGGCGGCCGCGGCCAGCACCTGGCCGGCCCGGACCTTCTCCAGCTCCTTCTCGGCGATCCGCAGCCGCTCGGACAGGTCGGCCACCTTCGCGGGCAGCTCCTCCGGCCGGGTCTTCAGCGACTCCGAGAGCAGCCGGACCAGCGCCCGCTCCTTGCCCAGGTAATGCAGCGCGTCCATGCCGACGAACGCCTCCAAGCGGCGGACGCCCGCACCGACGGACGACTCGCTCGTCACGGTCAGCGCGCCGACCTGCGAGGAGTGCTTGACGTGCGTCCCACCGCAGAGCTCCCGCGACCAGGGGCCACCGATCTCCACGACGCGCACCTCTTCGTCGTACGTCTCGCCGAACAGCGCCAGCGCGCCCCACTCCCGGGCTTCGGGCAGCGACATGTACTGCGCGGAGACCGGCAGGTCCTGGCGGACGGCGAGGTTCGCGACCTCCTCGATCTCGCTGCGAGTGGCCGAGTCCAGTGCCGACGACCAGGCGAAGTCGAGCCGGAGGTAGCCGGGCTTGTTGTACGAGCCGCTCTGCAGCGCGTTCGGGCCGAGCACCTGGCGCAGGGCCGCGTGCACGACGTGCGTGCCGGAGTGCGCCTGGCAGGCCGAGACCCGCCACTCGTGATCGACCTGCGCGTGCACGTCGAGCCCGGGCTGGACGACACCCTCGAGCACCTTCACCCGGTGCACGATCAGGCCCTTGACCGGACGCTGCACGTCGAGCACCTGGAGCTTGACGCCGTCGGCCACGATCAGGCCCTCATCGGCGATCTGGCCACCCGACTCCGCGTAGAACGGAGTCTTCTCCAGCACGACCTCGACGGTGTCACCCGGCTCGGCGGCCTGCGTCACCACGCCGTCCCGCAGTACGCCGCGGACCTGGGAGTCGGTGGTGAGCTCCTGGTACCCGGTGAACTCGGTGGCGCCGCTCTCCCGCAGCTCGCGGTAGCCCGAGGTGTCCGCGTGGCCGGCCTTCTTCGCCCGCGCGTCCGCCTTGGCCCGCTCGCGCTGCTCGGTCATCAGCGTCTTGAAGCCCTCGGTGTCCACCTGCAGGCCCTGCTCGGCGGCCATCTCGACGGTCAGGTCGATCGGGAAGCCGTAAGTGTCGTGCAGCTGGAACGCCTGCGCCCCGGCGAGGGCCGCGCCGCTCTCGGACTTCACCGTCTTCACGGCCAGGTCGAAGACACTCGTACCGGCCGTGAGAGTACGGCGGAACGCCTCCTCCTCGGCGTACGCGACCTGGCTGATCCGGCCGAAGTCGGCCTCCAGCTCGGGGTAGGACTTCTTCATCTGCTCCAGGCTGGTCGGCAGCAGTTCCACCAGGCTGGGGTCCTCGTAGCCGAGCAGGCGCATGGAGCGGACCGCCCGGCGCAGCAGGCGGCGCAGTACGTAACCGCCGCGCTCGTTGCCCGGGGTGACGCCGTCGCCGATCAGCATCAGCGCGCTGCGGACGTGGTCCGCGATCACCCGGAAGCGGATGTCGTCGACGTGGTCGGCGCCGTACTTGCGGCCGCTCAGCTCCGACGCCTTCTCGATCACCGGGTAGATCTCGTCGATCTCGTACATGTTGTCGACGCCCTGCAGCAGGTACGCGACGCGCTCGAGGCCGAGGCCGGTGTCGATGTTCTTCTTCGGCAGCTCGCCGAGGATCGGGTAGCCCTCCTTGCCGCCACCCTCACCGCGGATGTTCTGCATGAAGACCAGGTTCCAGAACTCCAGGTAGCGGTCGCCCGCCTCCCAGTCCCGGTCGGCGCCGAACTCCGGGCCGCGGTCGATCAGGATCTCCGAGCACGGGCCGCACGGACCCGGGATGCCCATCGACCAGAAGTTGTCCTTCATCCCGAGCCGGACGATCCGGTCGTCGGGCAGCCCGGCGACCCGCTTCCAGATGTCGATCGCCTCGTCGTCCTCGTAGTAGACCGAGGCGTACAGGACCGACTCGTCGAAGCCGTAGCCGCCCTCGCTCTGCGGCTTCGTGACCAGCTCCCAGGCGTACTGGACGGCCTGCTCCTTGAAGTAGTCGCCGAAGGAGAAGTTGCCGTTCATCTGGAAGAACGTGCCGTGCCGGGTGGTCTTGCCGACCTCCTCGATGTCGAGGGTCCGGACGCACTTCTGCACGCTGGTGGCGCGCGGGTACGGCGGGGTCTGCTGGCCGACGAAGTACGGCACGAACTGCGCCATCCCGGCGACGTTGAACAACAGGTTCGGGTCCGGCGAGGGCAGCGGCGCGCTCGGCACGACCGTGTGGCCCCGGTCCTCGAAGTAGCTCAGGAACCGCCGGCGAATCTCACTGGTTTCCATGGTGTTACCGGTAGTCCTCACGTTCAGTTGGTGCTGTGTCGATGCCGAGCGCGTCGCGCAGCTCGGTCTCCCGTTCGGCCATGCCCGCCCGCACCTCGTCGCCGAAGTGCCGGATCGCGCTGGCCACCTTCTCCGCCGACTGCTGCAGGCTCTCGGGCGCGAGCACCTGGGCCCGCTTCTTCAGCCGGGTCACCGCGTAGACGCCGACGGCCGTGCCGATGATGAACCACAGGATCCGCTTCACCGGACGTCACCGCGCTTCTTCGCCTTGCGCTCGGCCTTCATCTCTTCCTTCACCCGGCGCGAGACGTCGCGGCGCTGGCTCTCGCCCAGCGCGCGGCGGACGCCGTACGAGAACGCGGCGGCCTTGACCAGCGGGCCGCCGGCGGTGGCCGCGAACAGCGACGTGAGCGCCGCCGCGTTGGTGGTCACGGTGCTGGCGTTGTCGGTGATGGTGTCCACCTTCAGCAACTGGGCGTTCGTGGTCGCCACGGTGGTCGTCACCTCTCCGAGCAGCGGCACGGTCTCGTCCGAGACCCCCTTGACCAGGATCCGAGTCTCGTCGAACACCTTGCCGAGCTTCAGGATCGGATAGGCCAGCAGGCCCACCAGGATCAGCAGCGCGCAGGCCGCGATCAGCCCCGCGACTTCACCGACGCTCATGGAAACGATCCACCTTCCGTTGGTACACCTCGTGGACCGCCCGACTTTATCGCGCGGCAGGCCCCGGCTCGTCCCAGGGACACCATCCCCCACATAACAGTCCCTCACCAACTCCCGCCGGGAGCTAGTCGAAGGTGACGGTGAGTTCCTGTACTTCGCCGGTCGGGGCCCAGGCGAACCGCATCGTTCCGGTGGCGCCGGAGGACCAGCTGAAGTGGACGGTGTCGCTGGTGGGGTTGGTGGTTTCGAAGGTGGCGATGGTGTCCGTGGGTGGGTTGGTCTCGTAGGCCTCGGCGATCGCCGGGCGGCCGACGTACGGGCCGGCGGGGACGCCGACGAACGACATCCGGGCGCCGGCGGCGAAGCGCTTGCTGAAGGTCTGCCAGTCGCCGGTGCCGACTGCGTGGTTGAACGCCTCGATGTGCTGCGCGACTCGGTCCATGGGCTCAGCGGTCCTTGAGGATCTTGCGGATGTTGGCGAGGCGCTCGGCGTACGCCGCCTCGCCGCCGCGGCGGGTGGGTTTGTAGTACTCCGCATCGTCCACCACGTCGGGCGCGTACTGCTGCGGGACCACGCCGCGCGGGTCGTTGTGGGAGTACTGGTACGACGAGCCGTGGCCGATCTTCTTCGCGCCGGCGTAGTGGGCGTCGCGCAGGTGGGGTGGGACCGGGCCGACCTTGCCCGCCTTCACATCGGCGATGGCGGCGTCGATCGCCATGATCACCGCGTTCGACTTCGGCGCCAGGGCGAGCGCGACGACCGCCTGCGCGAGGTTGATCCGGGCCTCGGGCATGCCGATCAGCTGGACCGCGTCGGCCGCCGCCACCGCGACGCCGAGTGCGGTCGGGTCGCCCATGCCGATGTCCTCGCTCGCCGAGATCACCAGGCGTCGGGCGATGAACCGGGGGTCCTCGCCGGCCTCGATCATCCGGGCCAGGTAGTGCATTGCGGCGTCGACGTCGGAGCCGCGGATCGACTTGATCAGAGCGGAGGCGACGTCGTAGTGCTGGTCACCCGCCCGGTCGTAGCGCACCGCCGCCCGATCGACCGCCGTCTCCAGGGTCTTCAGGTCGATCGTGGCCGCCTGCTTGGCGCGGGCTCCACCGGCGGCCGCCTCGAGGTACGTGAGTGCACGACGCGCGTCTCCCCCGGCCATCCGGAGCAGGTGCGCGCGGGCGTCCTCGTCGAGCTCGAACTCTTCGTTCAGGCCGCGCTCGTCGGTCAGCGCCCGATCGAGCAGTACTGCGATGTCGTCGTCGGTGAGTGATTCGAGCGTCAGGAGCAGGGAGCGCGAGAGGAGCGGGGAGATGACGGAGAAGAACGGGTTCTCGGTGGTCGCGGCGACGAGGGTGACCCAGCGGTTCTCCACACCCGGGAGCAGAGCATCCTGCTGGGCCTTAGTGAAGCGGTGCACCTCGTCGATGAACAACACGGTCTCGACGGTGTTGCCTGGCCGGGCCAGGTCGCGCCGAGCGCCGTCGATCACCTGGCGGACGTCCTTCACTCCCGCGGTGACGGCGGACAGCTCGACGAACCTCCGGTTCGTCTGGTGCGAGACGACCGCCGCGATGGTGGTCTTCCCCGTCCCGGGAGGGCCCCAAAGAAGCAGCGACATCGGCTGGTCGCCTTCGACCAGCCGTCGCAACGGTGACCCGGGGGCCAGCAGGTGCTGCTGCCCTACCAGCTCATCCAGACTCCGCGGTCGCATCCGGACCGCCAGCGGGGCGGAAGTGTGGTCGACATCAGCCAGGCTGCCGCCCCCACGAGCAGGCGCGGGCGCACCGGGAAGATCGAACAGACCGTCACTCACCCGACGAGCCTACCTACGCCCACCGACACTCCCCCCAACCAGGCGGAGCCCAGCCCAGCAAGGCCACCGAGCGGGCGAGGTTCGCCGAGTGTTGTCGAGGGGCCGAGGTCGCCCAGCGGGCGAGGTCTGCCGACTGCTGCCGAGGTCGCCGAGTGGGCGAGGTTGCCCGACGGCCGAGGTCTGCCGACTGCTGCCGAGGGGGCCGAGGTCGCCCAGCGGGCGAGGTCTGCCGACTGTTGCCGAGGTCGCCGAGTGGGCGAGGTTGCCCGAGGGGCGAGGTTTGCCGAGGGGCGAGGTTGCCCATGGCAGCTTCCTTGGCGACTGTCGCCTCGTAGGGCGCCACCGGTCGAACAACCCTCCACCGGCCCGGCGAGGAACCCACATCGCACACCCTGGCGCGGGCGAGTTCTCGGGACCTCGGACAGGTCAGCGAGACCTCGAACAAGAAATGACGTGTCCCACAGCCCACCACGTCCTGTCCCAAGTCCCCAGTTGGGCCCCAGGTCAGATCCTCCACCAGGCTCTCGCTACGAGTCCGTGGCGATTTCCCAAGTCCCGGGCAGGCCCCAGATCCCCACGTCCTGTCCCAAGCCCCCAGTTCGGGACCCAGGACCCCGGGCCATGTCCCAAGTCCCGGGCGGGCCCCAGATCCCCACGTCCTGTCCCAAGCCCCCAGTTCGAGCCCCAGACCCCACGCCCTGTGCCAAGTTCCCCAAGATGGGGGCCAGGTGCCGGCTTTCTGACCGAGGTCTCCGAAGTTTCAGTTCGGGTTGGGCGATCCGGCTCGGGGCTACTTCTTCTCGTCCTGGTCGTCTGCCTCGCGCAGTTCCTCGGGCAGTTCGTCGTCATCCACCTCGCGCAGGTCGTCCGGGAGGTCGTCGTCGGCGTCGCGGAGTTCCTCGGGGAGATCGTCGTCGTCCGTTTCGCGGAGTTCTTCCGGGAGGTCGTCATCGTCGAAGTGCTCGGCGGGGATCTCCTCCGACTGGGTCACCGACTCGGGCTTGATGGCGTTGCGGAGGCGGCCGAGGATGCGGTCGGCCTCGGTGCCGAAGGGGTTGTCGTTGACCAGGTAGGTCCAGGTCGCCGTCGGCCGCGGTACGCCGGAGGCTGCCTCGTCCAGGCCGTCCTCGGTGATCTCGGCCTCGGTGAACGTCTCCGCCGCTTCCTTCCAGGCGTCCGCGATCAGGTTGTCGAAGGAGGCGATCGCCGACTTGTTGAACTCGTCGATCGGCTTCAGGTGCACGATGCCGCCGGCCAGGGACCGCAGATGGATGCCCTCGCGCAGATCGGCGAGGTACGCCAGGTGATCGGTCCACTTCCGGTCCAGGTGGTGCAGCGCGATCTTGCGGGCCGCGTCCTTGACCTTGTCCTCGCCGATCTCCTCGACCAGTTCGTCGTACCGCTCCTTGGCCCGCTCGGCGAGCTCATCGGCGGCGAGATCCTCGGTCAGCACCTTCTCGCGGGTGTCGAGCAGGATCGCCCGCTGCTGTCCGGTCAGCCGGTGGTACGACCACGTTGTGCGGTGCAGCTCGGCGTTCGCGCCGTCCGCGACGCGCTGGGAGTGCTCGAGCGTCCCGATCGCCTTGCGGTCGGTGAGTCGCCCGTTCTCGTCCGGCGACGGCCGCAGCCCCGACGTCACGGAGTACCGGGTGACGAGCTCGTCGGCGAGGCTGGCGAAGAACAGCGAGCCGCCCGGGTCGCCCTGGCGGCCGGCGCGACCGCGCAGTTGGTCGTCCAGCCGGCGTGAGGCGTGCAGACCGGTGCCGATCACGTACAGGCCGCCCAGCTCGACCGCCCGGTCCTTGTCGTGCGACTCGTCCCGTCCGCCGAGCCGGATGTCGGTACCACGGCCGGCCATCTGCGTCGACACGGTCACCGTCTCCGGCACACCCGCCTCGGCGACGATCGCGGCCTCTTCGGCGTCGTTCTTGGCGTTCAGTACGACGTGCGGCACCTCGGCCGCCTCGAGCAGATCGCTCAGCTGCTCGGACTCCTCGACGCTGTGCGTGCCGATCAGGATCGGGCGGCCGGTCTCGTGCACCTCGGCGATGTGCTCGACCAGCGCCTTGTTCTTCTGCTCGACGGTCAGGTAGAGCCGGTCCTGCTCGTCGACGCGGACGTTCGGCTTGTTCGGCGGGACGACCGCGACCTCGACCTTGTAGAACTCCTGCAACTGCTCGCCGACCACAACCGCAGTACCGGTCATTCCGCACAGGGTCGGGTAGCTGCTGACCAGCGCCTGCACGGTGATGCTGTCGAGGACCTCGCCGGAGTCGCTGACCGGCACGGCCTCCTTCGCCTCGACCGCGGCCTGCAGGCCGTCGGGCCAGCGCTGCAGCTTGGCGATCCGGCCGCGGCTGTTGTTGATCAGGTTGACCTTGCCGTCGCGGACCAGGTAGTCGACGTCCTTGCGCAGCAGCACCTCCGCGTGCAGCGCGACGTTGATCTGGGTCAGCTGCTCGAGGTTCTCGTCCTCGTAGAGGTTGATGCCGCCGAGGTGCTCCTCGACCTTGTCCGTGCCCTTGTCGGTCAGCGCGACCGTACGGCCGTCGCCGTCGATCTCGTAGTCGATCCCGGCTCGCAACGTGCGGACCAGGGCGACGACGTCGTCGTCCAGCTCCTCGGTCCGGGTCGCGCCCGCGAGCACCAGCGGCACCCGGGCCTCGTCGATCAGCACCGAGTCGGCCTCGTCGACCAGCGCCACGTCCGGCTTGACCGTCACCCGGTCCGCGACGTCGTCGACCAGCCGGTCCCGCAGTACGTCGAACCCGAGCTCGCTGACCGGGGCGTAGCAGACGTCCGCCTGGTAGGCCTCGCGGCGCTCCTCCGGGGTGGACGCCTGGCCGATGTAGCTGACGGAGATGCCGAGCAGCTTGTAGACCGGGCCCATCCACTCGGCGTCGCGGCGGGCCAGGTAGTCGTTCACAGCCATCACCTGGACGCGGTGGCCGCCCATCGCGTACCCGGCGGCGGCGAACGCGCCGGCCAGGGTCTTGCCCTCACCGGTGGCCATCTCGACGATCCGCCCGCGCAGCAGCGCCAGCGCGCCGACGATCTGACCGTCGAAGGCTCGCTCGCCGATCGCCCGCTTGCCCGCCTCGCGAGCCAGCGCGAGGAACTCGATCAGGTCGTCCTCGTCGAGCGCCTTGGGCTTGCGCATCTCGGTGACGACCTCGGTGAGCTCGTCGTCGGTCAGCTCCTGGAGCGACTCCTCGGCCGCAGCGACCAGAGCCGTCAGCTTCTCGTACGGGCCTAGGTCGATCGAGCCGGGGCGCTGCAGAAGCCGGCGGAAGCGCGAGGTCAGTTTCATGGCCATGATCTCCGCAACGTACAACCTCGGCCGCTCGTTCCGCGCACCGGCCCGGGGCGAGTCAGACGGAGAACTGGTATGGCGTGGTGGTGGTGGTGACCGCGTGCAGGCCGAGCTTCTGCAGGATCGGGCGGGAGTCCTCGGACGCGTCCACCCGGAGGAAGTCGTACCCGCGGTCCTTCGCGATCCGCGCCCGGTGCGCCAGGATCGCGCTGTACAACCCCTGCCGCCGCCACTCCGGCAGCGTCCCGCCGCCCCACAGGCTCGCGAACCCCGTCCCCGGGTGGAACCGGATCCACGCGGCCGTCAGCGCGGGTCCGTCCGGCCCGGCGAGCGTGTCCTCGATCAAGGTGACGACCAGCCGGTCGGGGAACATCCTCGACTCGTTCGCCAGCCGGTCCTCGATCCGCTCCAGCCCGTTGTTCCAGAGCGTGTCCATCAGTACGGCGATCCGGTGGAAGTCGGCCTGGTCCTGCACGTCGCGCAGCCGCACCTTCGACGGCAACGCGCTGGGCCGCTCCAGGATCCGGTCCACCTCGCCGAGGATGAGCGTCTCCGGCTCCTCCGCCACGAACCCGGCCCGGACCAGCCGCTCCCCCAGATCCGCCGGCTCGTCGTACGCGTAGGTCTTCCACTCGAACGACAACCCACGCTCGCGGAAGAACTCGATCTGGCCGGCGATCACCGCGTCCGGATCGTCGCCGAGCCCGCGCGGCGTCTCGACGAATCCGCCGCCACCCGGCCCCTCGGCGTACGAGCGATGCACGAGGCCGTCCAGTTCCTGCTTCCAGCCGGGAATGGTGTCGGCGTCCGGCAGGCGGATGCGTCGGTGGAACACGTCGAGAAGCTCATCAGGTGTCATCAGGGGCCATCTTGTCCGCTGCGACCACTGGTGAGAACGCGACCCGCGAACTGGGTTGCGAACGAACACCAGGCCTGTTCGAATGGACAGGTGAACAGTGAGGAACGCCTGAGGTTCGTCGTCGAGGAGCTGGCCCGCACCGGCCGGGTCGGGGTCGCCGAACTCGCCCACGACACCGGCACGTCGGAGATGACGATCCGCCGCGACCTGGACCTGCTGCAGAGCCAAGGACTGGTACGCCGGGTCCGGGGCGGCGCGGTCGGTGTCGCGCTGCGGGGCGAAGTGATCCCGTTCACGCTGCGCGACAAGCAAGGCAAGGAGGTCAAGCGCCGACTGGCCGCCGCCGTCGCCGAGCTGATCAGCGACGGTGAGGCGATCGCCCTGGACAACGGAACCACCTGCCTCGCGGTGGCGCGCGAACTCTCCGGCCGCGCGATCACGGTGATGCCGTTGTCGCTCCACTCGGCCGTGGTGCTCGGTGACTCCGCCCGGACGAAGCTGATCATGCCCGGCGGCGAAGTCAGCTCGCCCGAGCTCGCGTCGTACGGCGCGACCGCCGAGGCCGGAGTACGAGGGATTCATTTCGACACGGCGGTGGTCAGCAGTTGTGCGGCGCTGCCGGCGCACGGGCTGACCACGAACACGCTCGCGGACGCGGCGATGAAGCGTGCGCTGATCGAGTCGTCGGCGCGGGTGGTGCTCGCGATCGAGTCCGCGAAGCTCGAGCGGACCGCGATGGTGACCGTGGCCGGACCTGACGCCGTCGACGTGCTCGTGACCGACGCAGACGCCGACGCCGAGGCGCTCGAGGTCTATCGATCCGCTGACGTCGAGATTCGGCTCGCCTGATGACGGCCACGGACACTCCGCCGGTGATGTCGACCCGGACCGCAGCTGTCGCGGTCGGGCTGCTGTTCATCACCAATGGCGCTCTGATCGGTGGGGTCGGCGGCTCGCTGCCGGCTCTGCGCGAGCGGCTCGACGTCAGCGCTTCGGGCCTGTCCCTGCTGCTGTTCTGCCTGGCCGCCTCGGCTGTCATCTCCATGCAGATCGGTGGACGGCTTGCGGACAAGATCGGCGCCCGGCCGGTCGCGCTCTGCACACTCACCCTGCTGGCCGCCGGAGTCGGCCTGCTCGCCCTCACCTCATCGTTGCCCTGGGCAATCGTCGCGATGGTGCTGGCCGGGCTCGGCAACGGCGCGATGGACGTGGCGATGAACTCGCTCGGCGTCGAAGTGGAACAAGCCCGGCCGAAGCCGATCATGAGCCGGTTCCATGCGTTCTGGAGCCTGGGCAACCTGACCGCGGCCGGCACGATCGTGCTGATCGCGCGCATCTTCGACCGGACCGGCGGCGGGAACGTCGGGCCGGCGCTCGGCACCCTCTGCATAGCCGGGCTGATCTCGACCGCGGTCTGCTTCCGGATCGTACCGGTCGGCCGGAAGATCGAGCACAAGTTGGACGGCGTCCGGACCGCGATCCCCCGGCTGGCCTGGGCGCTCGGGCTGATGGCGTTCTGCTTCGGCCTCGCCGAGGGCACAGCCGTCGACTGGTCGTCCGTCCATGTCACCGACGTGGCCAAGATCGACCCGTCGACCGGAGCACTCGGTCTGGTCGCGGTCAGTGGCTTCATGGTGATCATCCGCTTGCTTGGCGACCAGGCTGTCGCACGCGTCGGGCGTCGCGCTGTGGTCCGCGTCGGTGCGATCACGGCGATCGCCGGCTACCTGGTGACGGTCTTCACCCAGCCGCTGCCCTTGCTGCTGGTCGGCTGGGCGCTTGTCGGCCTCGGGGTCGGACTGGTCGCCCCACAGGTCTACGCGGTCGCGGGCCACGTCGGCGGTGGTCGCATGCTCGCGATCGTGGTGACCTTCGGATACGCCGCTTTCCTCGTCGGGCCGGCCATCATCGGCCAACTGGTCGAGCACTTCGGCGTCCAGCACGCGATGGTTCTGCCGCTGGTCCTGTCCGGCTGCCTGGTCGCGGTTTCGGGCGTTCTGCCCCGGGATGACTGATCGCCGTGGGTGCTCACTCGGGCACCTGAAATTACCGATGGATTATGTCAACTCAGGTCCCCCGAAACGCATCTAACAGTTGTCTCTAAGGGGGGACATCATGAAGCACTTCCACACCATCCGTAATCCGCTCCACCGACCGATCCGCACCGCCTTCGCCGTCCTGGCGATCGCCGCAGTTCCGGCGGCCGCGATCGCTGTGCCGGCACTCGCCGGCCAGACGACGACGTCCAGGACGACGGCCACCATGGCCGCCGCCACCACCAAGTGCCCGACCGGCTGGGGCTCGTTGCTCGAGGCAAACAACAAGATGAGCGCCGCCAAGCTGACGAACGTCCGGACCGGACGGCACGCCTGTTTCGACCGGATCGTCTTCGACCTCGCGGGCAAGCCGACGGGGTACCACGTGTCGTACGTGAAGAACGTCTACACCGACGGTCAGGGTGCTCTCGTCCCGCTCCGCGGTGGCGCCAAGCTCCAGTTGGTCGTCCGCGGCGCGGACTACAACGACGCGGGCGTCTCGACCTACAACCCGGCGAACCGACGTGAACTGACGAACGTCACCGGCTACCAGACCTTCCGCCAGGTCGCCTACGCCGGAAGCTTCGAAGGCCAGACCACGATCGGGCTGGGAGTCCGCGCCCGCCTCCCGTTCCGCGTCATCACCCTCACCGGCCCCGGCAACACCAGCCGCGTGGTCGTCGATGTCGCCCATCGCTGGTAGTCACCCCCACCCCCACCTGGGCCTGCCGTCCCCCCACGGCAGGTCCAGCCGCGGTCAGAGGGTGCGGTTGAGGAGGTCGAAGAAGGTGTTGCCGAGGAGTAGTTCGTAGGGGGCTTTGAGGAGTTTGGCGAGTTCGGCGACATCGGTGGGGGTCCAGGACCAGGCGTTGATGGCGCCGGCGATGAACAAGGGTGACTTGCCGTCCCAGTCGGCGATGTGGGCGTCCAAGGCGGCCTTGTACTCCGCGGCCTTGCCGGGCGGGGAGAAGTTGCCGATCACGGGGATACCGCCACGGCGTACGAGCAGGTCGCCCGCTTCCCAGGACTGGATGATGCCGCGGAGCGGGGTGTGCTCGGCGTACGAGCGGCCGATCTCCTCGGAGAACGGCACCCACCTCTCGTTCTCGCGGTGGTTGTAGGCGTAGACGAGATCCATACCGGTACTGCGCATGAACCGCCCCGACAGCTTCATGTACTCGTCGACCTCATCCGCCGGCCAGGCCCCTGGGTAGGTGTAGCCGGCTCCGGACGGCCCGCAGATCAGCAGGTCGTTCTTGGTCGCGGTGCGCTGGTAGTGGCTGAACAGCGCCGGACCGACCTCCGCGAGCAACGGGCTGACGGTCCAGTTGACCGGCGCCTCACCGCGGTGCGGGTCGTCCCACAGGTCACGCATGTGCCGCTGGCAGTACTGCACGTTGTCGCCCTCGCCGAAGGTCAGCGTCAGGAATACCTTGTTCCCGGGCTTGGCCGGAGTCAGCTTGCGGACCTTGTCGGAGATCGGCGCGGACACCCCGGAGTGCACGGTGCCGTTCATGTAGAAGTCCGCCGGCAACACCTCCACACCGCCTTGCGCGGCGAGATCGACACCACTCCACTCCCCCGCGACGTCGTTGGAGAACCAACCGGCGTACGGCGTGGTGGGCGCCACCTTGTCGAAGTGCTCCTTGAGCAGGTCGCCGGTCGGGCCGTTCGGCGGCAGCCAGCTGACGAGGGCCTTCGTCGCGACCACGTAGTCCCGGAAGTACGGGAAGGCCTCGACGCGGGTGGGCGCGGTGTCGGTGGCCGTGACCAGGTACTGGTTCCACATCTCGACCGTGACGGTCAGGGAGGTGGTCCCGGCCGGCGGCGTGAACTTGTAGATGAAGTAGCCGCCGCCGTCGCTGAAGCGGTTGCCCTCGCCGCCGATCGAGGAGTTCAGTCCGTCGAAGAGGAACGGCGCCTCGGCGTCCGTGCCGGGTAGGAAGTTCGCGATCTCGACGCCGTTCGCCTTGGCCGAAACCGAGGCCACCGAGGCACCCCAGCCGTCGTCGCCGAAGGAGTCCCCGAAGCGGACGTACACGGCCTCCTTGCCGAGCGCGGGCGACACGTCGAGCGTGTAGCTGCCGCGGTTCGACGAGTCACGGATCTGCCGGGTCTCACGGGCGATCTCGTGCCAGGTGAGGTTCTCGGCCTGGACCACCATCGTCGGCGGCAGCCCGGTGAGGAGCTGGTGAGTGCACCGCGGGAAGAGGTTCTCCAGCTGCCAGCGATACGTCTTCACCCGGTCGCCGTCGAACTTCCCGCGCAGGTCCTGGACGATCCGCAGTCCGTACGCCTTCGCCTGCGCGGCATCCGCGACCACCGCGTTCTCCAGGCCGGCCAGGGTGGTCGCCACGTTGAGCGAGTCGGGCACGTCCGGGTCGTGGACGATCGCGCCACTCACGCGATGCCGGTACTTCGCGACCAGCCCGAGCGGATCGGCGTACCGGGTCGTCGGGATCCCGGTGTCCCTGAGCCAGCGGGCGTCCACGCCGTCCGGACCGCCCGGTGAGAAGAGGAAGTACAGCTCCGGGCTGCTGCGGTTGACGACACCCTGCAAGGTGGTGAGCAGGGTCTGGTCGCCGCCGCTGAGCTTGCTGACATCGCCGTAGTGCAGGTGTTTCGGCCTGCCGAAGGCCGGCAGCAACCGGCCGGCGGCGGCATCACCAGTGCCACCGGCTCCGGCCGCCACGGCGGACTGGCCCGGGATCAACCCGAACCCGCCGGCCGTCAGGGCGCCGGTACCCGCCAGGAACGTTCGTCTCGACACCATCGTGACCACTCCCCTGTGGTTGACATCGCTGTCAAATGACGGGGAGATTAGCCACCTTCACTCCTCGTGTCGAGAACTCGGACAACGTTGTCGGCAAATTACCGCCAACTTGCTTGGAATCGTTTCCGTCCGGAACCGGTCAACCGACTTCGCGCAGCTCCGGGATCACCAGGCTTCGTTGAGAACCCGGGTGGCCTCGGCGATGCTGAGACCCGCCCGTCGCGCGGCCCGGGCGAACACGGTCGCCGCCGCGCGCGTCTCCTCGTCGTCGACCTGGCTGCGCGACGCCAGCACGAACGTCCCGTTCCGCCCGCGCGTCTCCACCAGCCGGTCCGCTTCCAGCTCCTTGTACGCCCGCGCGACCGTGTTGACCGCGAGCCCCAGATCGCCGGCCAGCTGCCGGACCGTCGGCAACCGCGTCCCCTGCGCCATTTCTCCCCGCCGGATCAGCTGCTCGATCTGCTGCTTCACCTGCTCGTACGGCGGCCGGGAGGCGGCCGGATCCACCGAAATGATCATCCGACCACCCGCTGCGAACGCCGCAGCCCCCACTTCGTACCCGACATCAGCTTCGCCACTCCCATGACTCCCCGGGTTGTTTGTGTCAACTGTATTGATACAAACAACCCGGAGTCAAGCACTGCCGGAAGGTCAGGCGAAGTCGTCCGGGCTGTAGGGCTTCTCCTCGATCAGGACGAGCCAGTTGCCGGAGTTGTCGCGCAGCACGGCCTCCACGCCGTACGGGCGGTCTGAGGGTTCCTGGATGTACTCGACGCCTTTGGCGACCAGTTCGTCGAAGGTCTTGCGGCAGTTGTCGACGCGGATGCCGAAGCCGTGCATCGACCCCTTCGCCATGATCCGGCGGATCGACTCGGCCGACTCCTCGTCCATCGGCGGGCCGGGCTTCATCAGCGCCAGCCGGAGCTCCGGGTGGTCGGCCTGATAGACGGTGCACCAGTGGAAGTCCGGCAGCTTGATGTCCTCCTTCAGCACGAACCCCAGCTTCTCGGTGTAGAAGACCTTGGACTCGTCGATGTCGTTCACATAGACGGTCACCAGGCTGACGTTGGTGATCACGGTTCCTCCTCGTCGTCGCGGTCGGTACGACGGTAGGGCTGCGGTGACCCCGCGCGCTTCTCCGGAATTGCTGAGTTCAGTCCGAGCATGAACACGAAGCAGCCGGGGATCCTCGGCCCCGCCTGGGTCCGCTGGTACTGCGACGGGCTGACCCCGACCAACTCGGCGAACCGCCGGGAGAACGAGCCGAGGCTGCTGTACCCGACCAGTCCGCAGACCTCCGTCACAGTCAGGTTGGTGGCCCGGAGCAGGTCCGCGGCACGCTCGATCCGGCGGCGGGTGACGTACTGCATCGGGGTCTCGCCGTACTCCGCGGCGAAACAGCGCAGGAAGTGGTACTTCGAGACGCCCGCCGCCGCGGCCAGTCCGGCCAGGTCGAGCGGCTCCGCATAGTTGCGATCAGCAACATCCCGGGCACGGCGCAGGTGCGGCAGCAGTTCGATCGGAACCTGAGCGATCGTCACCCCCCGACTCTGCCACGCCGGCCGCCCGCTACCCCAGGGTTCGGTAAGGTCAGATCTTGTATACGATCAACCGTTTCGCGCCGGCGTCCGGTCCAGGTCAGGCCGGCTCGAGCCGTGGGCGCAGGGAGCTTCGGACGCTGAGCACGTGGTGGCGGGCGGCAGCCTCGGCGAGGTCGGGGTCGCCGGCCTCGATCGCCGCGATCAGGCCGTGGTGCTCGGACCAGGCCGACGGCGTCTGCAGTTGGGCGTTCTGGCGCAGTAGCCACTGGCCGCGCTTCACCATCGGGATCGCGATCGCGATCAGGTAGTCGTTCCGGGTCATCTCGAAGATCAGCGAGTGCAGTTCGGTGTGCAGAGTCGCCAGCGTGTCGCGGTCCTGGTCCGGGCCGGACTCGTTCACCAGGTCGAGAATCGCCCAGGCTCTCGTGAGTAGGCCGGTTTCAGGCTCCTCGGCGGAGGCAGCGAGCCGAGCACCGAGGGGCTCCAGGGCCAATCGGACATGGAAGAGGTCGTCGGCCTGGCGCGCGGTCAGCTTGGCCACGAAGGCCCCCCGGCGGGACACCACGTCGAGGAATCCCTCCGCCTCCAGCACCCGCATCGCCTCGCGGATCGGGTTGCGCGACACGCCCAACTGCTGAGCCAGCCGATCCTCCACCAGCCGATCCCCCGGCTTCAGCGAACCTTCCAGGATCAACCGGCGCAGCTCTGCCGCCACCACGTCACGCAGCGGCAGATGGCTGTCCCCCACGAGCACCGAGTTCGAAGTCACCCGGTCTATCGTATACGAAGCACCCCTTCGGCCAGAGCTGGAACAACTTTCGCTTCCTGGCGAATGTCTGGACAGCGGGGAAGGCGTCCACGAGGGTCGTCGGCATGGTGATACCGAACAGAGTGGGCCAGGGCGGCAGCGGACCCGGGCCGATCAGTCCCGACGGGAGCCCGATCGAGATGTACGAGCGCGCGGAGGCTCGGGGCGAGGACCAACTCATCAACGCTGTGATCTCCCCGGGGAGCAGCATCCTCGAGCTCGGCTGCGGCACCGGCCGGATCACCCGGCCGCTCCTCGCCCTGGGCCACCAGGTGCTCGCCGTCGACGAATCACCCGAACATGGTCGCCCGGATCACCGAGACGGAGACCCTGTGCTCGACGGTCGAGGACCTGCGCCTGGACCGCCGGTTCGACCTGGTGCTGATGATGTCGTTCCTGATCAACGTCCCTGACGACGATGCCCGCCGTGGCCTCCTGGACACCTGCGCGCGGCATGTGAAGCCCGACGGCACGGTGTTGCTCCAGCAGCACGACCGGCGCTCCTTCGCGCAGAACGCAGTACTGGAGCGGGAGAACCACCGGCTTGTGATCTCCGACGTCCAGCAGCTACCCGGTGACCGGCAGTCGGCCACGATGACCCACACCGTCGGCGAGGAGACCTGGTCCCAGCACATCCTGGTCCAGAACCTCAGCGAGCAGCAGCTCACCGATCAGTTGTGCGCTTCCGGGCTGGACCTGGTCGACTATCTGACGCCTGATCAGACCTGGATCCGGGCGAGGCCTCAGCAAACCGCGGCAACCTGATCCAGACCCGCGGACCCTGTTGGGTATGACCATGACCTCGAGCAGGCAGGACAAACCTCCGCCTGCCGCGCCGCCCGCGGGTCCACCCGGACCGACCGACCACGAGTTGTGGGAAGCACTGCGCCGCCACGAGCCGGAGGCCCTCGGCGATCTGTTCAGCCGGTATGCCGGAGTCGTGCACGCATACGCGGTTCGTCATACCGGCAGTTACGGATTCGCCGACGACGCGGTACAGGCGACCTTCATCACCGTGTGGCGGCAGTTCACCCGGTCGGATCCGGGCCCGCTCGTGCACGGCACGGCCAGGGCTTGGTTGCTCACGATCGCCCGCAACGAACTGCGCAACACGACCCGGGCCAGGCGCCGGCTCGCGCAGTTCATCAGCCGCCAGCATCCCCTTCACCATCCGGACCACGCCGAGGCTGTCGCCGCCCGGGTGGACTCCGAGAAGCGGATCCAGACGGTCCGCCAGGCACTGTCGAAGTTGCCCGCTCACGAGCGCGAGACAGTCGAGCTCGTGTACTGGGCGGACCTGCCTGTCGCCGAAGCGGCCGTAGTACTGGGGGTCGCCGAAGGGACCGTGAAGTCGCGGCTGTCCCGGGCCCGGCGCCGCCTGCCCGCACTGCTGGACCAGACCGGACCGGAGGAGACCCGATGAACCTCACCACCCCACCCCCGGTCGAAGAACTCGACCCTGACTACGCGGACCGAGTCCGCGGCCGGCTCGTGGAGGACGCATGGGGCAGCCGGCGCCACCGGTCCGTCTGGGTCCCCGCGCTGGCCGCTGCCTGCGGAATCGCGGTGATCACGATCGGCGTCGTGGTCCTGACCCGGACTGGCGGTGATGGGTCGGGCGGCGACGGATCCGGTGTCGCCTCCGCGCCCGCGACGATCACGCCAAGCCCCGCACAGGTACAGAAGGTCCCAGCCGGCAAGTCGCGGCAGGTGTCGCTCGATCTCGGGCCGGCCTCGGGCGCAGAGGCGAAGGCAGCTGCGCGGCAGTGCCTGCAAAAGTCAGCCGCAGCGACAGGGGCGCCGAACCCGGCCACCCCGGCCGATGCCGAGACGGCCACGGTCCACCAGGCTCGCTGGCTGAAGGTTCTCCCGGGTCAGGATGGCGAGCTCCGTCCGGCCAGGGACCGGATGCTGCTGCAGACCTTCACCACCCGGAAGAACGTCTGGGTCGAGTGCCTCGACTCGCAACTGGCAGACATCTTCGACCCGGCCCTGGCCGGCACCTCTCGCGAACGGGCACTGCCGCTGAACGCGGCCGAGCCGATCAACGGAAGCTGGACGATCAGGGACCTGCCGGACGGCCGGTCCACGCTGCTCTTCACCGACTTCACCTTCGTCACCATGCCGGACGTGGCCCGGGTCGAGATCAGGATCCGCTGGACCGGCGGCGCTTCACCTTGGTACGGCGTGGCGGTGGTGGACGGCAGCGGGTACGTCACGGCCTCGCAGCCGGGCGCGATCCACGAGAAGCGCGCGATGGAGATCGACTACCGGACGCTCGACAAGGCCGGCCGCGTCACCTCCAGCGACATCGAGTACGGCTGACTGGTCCTCGGGGATCGCGACGTACGCGACGGTGACGTAGCCACCCAGCTCACAGGGCCATGGCAGCTAACTGCCATGGCCCTGCTACTGCCCGGGAGTGTGGATCAGCCGGCTACTGCTTGGCTTCTGCCTTCTCGCCCTTGGGTTCCGGCTTGGCGTCGACGCCGGCCTCCTTGCGCTGCTCCGGGGTGATCGGCGCCGGCGCCGCGGTCAGCGGGTCGAACCCGCCACCCGACTTCGGGAACGCGATCACGTCGCGGATCGACTCGGTGCCCGCCAGCAGCGCCGTGATCCTGTCCCACCCGAACGCGATCCCGCCGTGCGGCGGCGCGCCGAACTTGAACGCGTCGAGCAGGAACCCGAACTTCTCGGTCGCCTCCTCGTCGGTCAGCCCCATCACCTTGAACACGCGCTTCTGCACGTCCTCGCGGTGGATGCGGATCGACCCGCCACCGATCTCGTTGCCGTTGCAGACGATGTCGTACGCGTAGGCCAGCGCGTTGCCCGGATCCGTGTCGAAGGTCTCCAGCGAGTCCGGCTTCGGCGAGGTGAACGCGTGGTGCACCGCGGTCCATGCCCCCGAACCCACCGCCACGTCACCGGCGGCCGTCGCGTCGTCGGCCGGCTCGAACAGCGGCGCGTCCACGACCCACACGAACGACCAGGCCGACTCGTCGATCAGACCGCCACGACGCCCGATCTCCAGCCGCGCCGCGCCCAGTAGCGCCCGCGAGGTCTTGACCGGGCCGGCCGCGAAGAAGACGCAGTCCCCCGGCTTCGCCCCGACGTGGTCGGCGAGACCCGCGCGCTCCTGCTCCGACAGATTCTTGGCGACCGGTCCGCCGAGCTCCCCGTCCTGGCCGACCAGCACGTACGCCAGACCGCGAGCGCCCCGCTGCTTTGCCCAGTCCTGCCACGCGTCGAGCTGCTTGCGCGGCTGGTCGGCGCCACCCGGCATCACCACGGCGCCGACGTACGGCGCCTGGAAGACGCGGAACGGGGTGTCCTTGAAGTAGTCGGTGCACTCGACCAGCTCGAGGCCCATCCGCAGGTCCGGCTTGTCGCTGCCGAACCGCGCCATCGCCTCGGCGTACGTCATCCGCTGGATCGGCGTCTGCAGCTCGTACCCGGCCAGCTTCCAGACCTCGGCCAGCACCTCCTCGGACAGCGCGATGATGTCGTCCTGGTCGACGAAGCTCATCTCGATGTCGAGCTGGGTGAACTCGGGCTGCCGGTCGGCGCGGAAGTCCTCGTCGCGGTAGCAGCGCGCGATCTGGAAGTATCGCTCCATCCCGGCCACCATCAGCAGCTGCTTGAACAGCTGCGGCGACTGCGGCAGCGCGTACCACGAACCCGGCTGCAGGCGGGCCGGGACCAGGAAGTCCCGCGCGCCCTCGGGGGTGGACTTGGTCAGCGTCGGCGTCTCGATCTCGACGAAGTCGTGCCGGTCGAGCACGTCCCGCGCGGCCTTGTTCACCTTGCTGCGCAGCCGCAGCGCCGACCCCGGGCCCTGACGGCGCAGGTCGAGGTACCGGTACTTGAGCCGGACCTCCTCGTTCACCGGTGTCGCGTGGTGCTCCTCGACCGGGAACGGCAGCGGCGCGGCCTCGTTGAGGATCTCGACCTCCTCGGTGATGATCTCGATCTCACCGGTCGGCAGGTTCGGGTTCGCGTTGCCCTCGGGCCGCGGGGAGACGACGCCGACGACCTTCAGGCAGTACTCCGCCCGCAGGCCGTGCGCGGCGTCCTCGTCCCGGATGACGACCTGGACCGTGCCGCTGGAGTCGCGCAGGTCGATGAACGCCACGCCGCCGTGATCGCGCCGCCGCGCCACCCAGCCCGCCAGCGTGACGGTCTCGCCGGTGTGCTCGGCTCGCAAGGAGCCTGCGGAATGGGTACGGATCACGAGTTCTCCTGAGGGGTTTCGATGCCTGGTCGTACGTCCTGCGCCGGCGGCGTCCAGGTGGCCGGGTCGGCCGGCACCTGCTCGCCGCTGCGGATGTCCTTGACCTCGGGGCCCGTCTCGGTGGAGAACCACACGAACGGGATCCCGCGGCGATCCGCGAACTTGATCTGCTTGCCGAACTTCGCCGCCGCCGGGGCCACCTCGACCGGGATCCCCCGCTGCCGCAGGGCTGCCGCCGTACGCAGCGCGTCACCGCGCTCGTCTTCGTTGTTCAAGGCAACCAGTACTGCGGTCGGCGTGCTGCGGGTGCTCTTCACCAGCCCCTGGCTGAACAACCGGGCGAGCAGGCGGGAGACACCGATGGAGATGCCCACGCCCGGATAGATCGTCTTGCCGTCGCTGGCGAGCGAGTCGTACCGGCCGCCGGAGCAGATCGAACCGTACGACTCGTGGCCGATCAGCTGGGTCTCGTAGACCGTGCCCGTGTAGTAGTCGAGCCCGCGGGCGATCTTCAGGTCGGCGACCAGCAGACCGGGCGCGTGATCGTTGGCCGCGGTCATGATGGCGGCGAGCCGCTCGAGGCCCTCGTTCAGGATCTCGTGCTGCACGCCGAGCGCCCGGACCTGCTCGACGAACGACGCGTCCGTCGCCGAGATCTCCGCCAGCCGGAGCACCTGCTTGGCGGTCTCCGCCGGCAGTCCCGGACCGTCCGTTGCGGTGAGCAACTGGGTCACCTTGTCCGGGCCGATCTTGTCCAGCTTGTCGACGATCCGCAGTACGGCGGCGACGTCCTCGATCCCCAGGCCGCGGTAGAAGCCCTCGGGGATCTGCCGGTTGTTGACCTGGATCCGGAACGGCGGGATGGGCAGCTTGCTGAACGCGTCCGCGATCACCAGCGGCAGTTCCACCTCGTAGTGGAACGGCAGCATGCCATCCCCGACGATGTCGATGTCCGCCTGGGTGAACTCCCGGAACCGGCCCTCCTGCGGGCGCTCGCCACGCCACACCCGCTGGATCTGGTAGCGCCGGAACGGGAACGCGAGCTTGCCGGAGTTCTCCAGCACGTACCGCGCGAAGGGCACCGTCAGGTCGAAGTGCAACCCGAGGCCGGGGCCCTCGTCGTCCGCCGACGCGCCGAGCCGCCGTACGCCGTAGATCTCCTTGTCCGCGTCCTCGCCCTGGTTGGACAGGCGTTCCACCGGCTCGACCGCGCGGGTCTCGATCGACGCGAAGCCGTGCAGCTCGAACGTCTCCCGGATCACGTCGAGGAAGTGCTGCTCGACGATCCGGTCCGCGGGAAGAAACTCGGGGAACCCACTGATGGGGCTGATCTTGCTCACAATTTGGCCTTGCTCATTGCTCTATGTCTCCAGGTCCTGCAAGTAAGGATTGGTCGCCTTCTCCCGGCCGATCGTGGTTTGGCCGCCATGACCCGGCAGGACGACGATCTCGTCGCGCATCGGCAGGATCTTGGTGGCCAACGTATGCAGCATGGTCGGATGGTCGCCGCCTGGCAGATCCGTCCGGCCGATCGACCCGGCGAACAACACGTCACCGGAGAACAAGACGGCGGGCACGGCGCCGTTGTTCTCCGGCCCGTCGTACGGCGTCGTAAAGGTGACCGAGCCCCAGGTGTGCCCAGGGGTGTGGTCCACCGTGAACCGCAGACCCGCGAGTTCGAGGCTCTGGCCGTCCTTGAGCTCGGCGACATCGTCCGGCTCGGCGAACGAGTAGTCACCGCCGAGCAGCATCCGGGCACTCTCCGCACTGATCCCGGCCATCGGGTCGCTCAGCAGATGCCGGTCGTCGGGGTGGATCCAGGCGGTGCTGTCGTAGGCGCCGCAGACCGGGAGGACCGAGAACATGTGGTCGATGTGCCCGTGGGTGAGCAGCACGGCGACCGGCTTCAGCTTGTTCTCCCGGACCACCTCGTCGACCCCCTGGGCGGCGTCCTGCCCGGGGTCGATGACGATGCACTCCGCGCCCTGGCCGGTGGCGACGACGTAGCAGTTCGTGCCCCACGAACCCGCGGGGAACCCGGCGATGAGCACGACAGACCTTCCTGGAACGTTTCGGGACCACCCAAGGCTACCGGTCACGCAGTACCGAGATCGAACCGGATAGCGGCTCGTTCGACGGATTGTGACCGCAACCCCGTTGCGTAGCGCCTGGGAGTTTGTGATTGTTCAGTGATACGCGTGGGGAGAGCTCCCGACGCGCCCGGATTGGCTCTGTCTGCCCGGATTGAACCGGGGACTGACCAGAATGGGCACGAGCGCAGTACATACCGCCGGAAGGGGCGAGTTGTGGCCGAGGAAAGCTGGGGCCGGGTAGCAGAGGACGGAACGGTCTTCGTACGGACCAAGGACGGCGAACGAGCGGTAGGCCAGTGGCCGGACGCCAACCCGGAGGAGGCCCTGGCCTTCTACACCCGCCGATACGACGCTCTCGCCTTCGAGGTGGACCTGCTGGAGAAGCGCGTGCAGGCGGGCACCGTGTCCCCCGACGACGCCCGCGCCGCGGTGAAGAAGGTGACCAGCGCGATCGACGAGGCCCAGGCCGTCGGCGACCTGGACGGCCTGCGGACCCGGCTGGAAGCCCTCACCCCGCTGGTCGCGCAGCAGCGCGAGAAGCGCAAGGCCGAACGCGCCGCCAAGGTCGAGGAAGCCCGCGACGCCAAGACCAAGATCGCCACCGAGGCCGAGACGATCGCCGCCGGCACCGACTGGCGGCACGGGGTCACCCGCCTGCGTGAGCTGCTGGATGAATGGAAGGCGCTCCCCCGGCTCGACAAGTCGAGCGACGACGAACTGTGGCACCGGTTCTCCTCCGCGCGGACGATGTACACCCGGCACCGCAAGCAGCACTTCGCCGAGCTGTCCTCCAAGCGCGACGAGGCCGCCGTGGTGAAGGAACGCCTGGCCGCCGAGGCCGAAGGGCTGTCCTCGTCCACCGATTGGGGTCCGACCTCGGGCCGCTTCCGCGACCTGATGCGCCAGTGGAAGGCCGCCGGTCCGGCGCCTCGCGAGGTGGACGACAAGCTCTGGGCCCGGTTCCGCAGCGCCCAGGACGCCTTCTTCGGCGCCCGCGACGCGGTCCAGGCCGAGGAGAACCAGGAGCAGGTCGCCAACCTCGCCGCCAAGGAAGCCCTGCTGGTGGAGATCGAGGCCATCCTCCCGGTCAAGGACGCCAAGGCCGCCCGCGAGCAGCTCCGCGACCTCCTCGACCGCTGGGACGCCATCGGCAAGGTCCCCCGCGACTCGATGCGCGCCATCGACGGCCGCCTCCGCGCGGTCGAGCAGGCCGTCAAGTCCGCCGAGGACGAGGTCTGGAACCGCAGCAACCCCGAAGCCCGGGCCCGCGCCGAGGCGACGGTCAAGCAACTCCAGTCCCTCATCGCCGACCTGGAGAAGCAGGCCGCCAAATACGAGTCCCAAGGCAACACCCGCAAGGCCACCGAAGCCCGCGAAGCCATCGAAGCCCGCCGAGAATGGCTGACCCAAGCCCAAAACGCCCTCAACGACTTCAGCTGACCAGCGCCTGACCTGTACTCGGGTGGCACATCATCTCCGTCCGCCGCACTGATCTGTGGGGTGCCTACCCAGCGTTCGAGTTGGCCGTCGGAGGCCTTCTCTGCACCGAACCAGGGCTTCCTCGCCGCTGGTGAGTATCGGGGGTTCTCGCACTACGCTCTTCGGGAGGTCCCGTGTTTCGGAAGTCCCGGGTGAGTGGGGTTGATGATGCTGCGGCTTGCGAGTGGGTCGGAGAACTTTCCGTTTGGGTTGGCGACGGTGTGTTATATCGAGGTGGGGGCTGACGGGGGTGTGACGTCTCCGCCGGAAGAGCGCGTGCAGGATCGGGTGCGCCGGGGTGAGAGTCGGCTGTATGCGGTCTGGCCGGGGCATTATCGGAGCGATCTGTTCTTCATCGACGACATCGACGAATACGAGAAGGCGCTCGGGTTGCAGCATGATCCGGTGCGGACGGGGCTGCAGGAGCACAAGCATCAGGTGCGGTGGAGCATCAGCCCGTCGGAGGACCGCCCGACTGGCGCGTATGTGTCGGTGGAGGCGCGTCTGGACTGTGGGTGTGAGGTGAGGGACCTGAGGACCTTCGCCCGCCACATGCGCGACCAACGCGGCTGGGACATCGCCACCACCGCAGCCTGGGACACGTCCAGCCCACCCAAGGACGCGAACACGCGTCCGAAGTACACCTTCCGCATCCGCCGCCGAAGCCTCGCCTGATTTACAAGCTTTTCATTGCGGGTTACTGGGTTACTCGGTAGACGTCGAAGACGCCTTCGACCGAGCGGACTGCCTTCAGGACGTGGCCCAGGTGGGTGGGGTCGCCCATTTCGAAGGTGAAGCGGGATTTGGCTATGCGGTCCCGGGTGGTGGTTAGGGCGGCCGAGAGGATGTTGACGTGGTAGTCGGAGAGGACCCGGGTGATGTCGGAGAGGAGGCGGGCTCGGTCCAGGGCTTCTACCTGGATGGCTACCAGGAAGACGGACTGGGCGGTGGGGGCCCACTCGACCTCGACGATGCGTTCGGGTTGGGTCTGGAGGTTCTCGACGTTGGCGCAGTCGGCGCGGTGGACCGAGACGCCCGCGCCGCGGGTGACCCAGCCGATGATCTCGTCGCCCGGCACCGGAGTACAGCAGCGGGCGAGCTTCGACAGGATGTCTGTGGCGCCCTTGACGATGACGCCGGCGTCGCCGCGGGCGGTGCGCTTGCGGCGCTCGCGCGTCGCCGGGAGCCGAACGCCCTCTGCCAGCTCCTCAGCCGCGCCTTCCTCGCCGCCGTACGTCTCGATCAGGCGCCGTACTACGGCCTGGGCGCTGACGTGGCTCTCGCCGACGGCGGCATACAGGCCGGTGACGTCCGGGTAGCGCAGGGAGTTTGCGACCGCGGTCAGGGTCTCGTGCGACAGCAGACGCTGCAGCGGCAGGCCCTCCTTGCGGAGTTGCTTGGCGATCGCGTCCTTGCCGTGCTCGATCGCCTCGTCGCGGCGCTCCTTGCTGAACCAGTGCTTGATCTTGTTCCGCGCCCGGGGGCTCTTGACGAAGGTGAGCCAGTCGCGCGACGGACCCGCGCCCTGCGCCTTCGAGGTGAAGACCTCGACCACGTCGCCGTTCTCGAGGGTGCTCTCCAGCGGGACAAGCCGGCCGTTCACCCGAGCGCCGATGCAGCGGTGCCCGACCTCGGTGTGGATCGCGTAGGCGAAGTCGACCGGTGACGACCCGGTCGGCAACGACATCACGTCA
Organism: Kribbella sp. VKM Ac-2568; assembly: GCF_004345365.1. Taxonomy (GTDB): domain Bacteria; phylum Actinomycetota; class Actinomycetes; order Propionibacteriales; family Kribbellaceae; genus Kribbella; species Kribbella orskensis. The sequence continues at coordinate 243,933 of NZ_SLVF01000008.1, read as the reverse complement.
CCGCGCGGGGTGAAGACGTACACCTCGGAGTTGTTGATCTCGAACCGCAGCGAGTCGAGGAACTCCGACGGGTCGGAGGTCTCCCGCTGCCAGTCGACCAGTTGCCGGACCCATGGCATGTCGTTCGGGGCGCCGATCTCGGTGGTCGGCGGGGTGCCCACCTCGGGCGCCGGGGAGTTCGGGTCTTCCTTGTACTTCCAGTGCGCGGCGATGCCGTACTCCGCGCGGCGGTGCATCGAGAAGGACCTGATCTGCAGCTCCACCGGCTTGCCCTGCGGCCCGATCACGGTGGTGTGCAACGACTGGTACATGTTGAACTTCGGCATCGCGATGTAGTCCTTGAACCGGCCGGGCACCGGGTTCCACCGCGCATGCAGCACACCCAGCGCGGCGTAACAGTCCCGGACCGACTCGACCAGCACGCGGATGCCGACCAGGTCGTAGATGTCGCCGAACTCGCGGCCGCGGACGATCATCTTCTGGTAGATCGAGTAGTAGTGCTTCGGCCGCCCGGTGACGGTGGCCTTCACCTTCGCGGCGCGCAGGTCCTCGTGCACCTGGTCGATCACGGACGCCAGATACTCGTCGCGGGACGGGGCGCGCTCGGCGACCAGCCGGACGATCTCGTCGTACACCTTCGGGTGCAGGGTCGAGAACGACAGGTCCTCGAGCTCCCACTTGATCGTGTTCATACCCAGCCGGTGTGCCAGCGGGGCGTAGATCTCCAGCGTCTCGCGGGCGATCCGCTCCTGCTTCTCCTGCCGGAGGAAGCCCAGGGTGCGCATGTTGTGCAGCCGGTCGGCGAGCTTGATCACCAGCACCCTGATGTCCTTGGCCATCGCGACGACCATCTTGCGGATCGTCTCGGCCTGCGCGGACTCGCCGTACTTGACCTTGTCCAGCTTCGTCACGCCGTCGACCAGCATCGCGATCTCTTCGCTGAAGTCCTTGGTCAGCTGGTCGATCGTGTAGTCGGTGTCCTCGACGGTGTCGTGCAGCAGCGCGGCGCACAGCGTCGGCGCGGTCATACCCAGCTCGGCCAGGATCGTGGCCACCGCGAGCGGGTGGGTGATGTAGGCGTCACCGCTCTTGCGGAGCTGGCCGGTGTGGTACTTCTCGGCCGTCCGGTAAGCGCGCTCGATGATCGCCAGGTCGGCCTTGGGGTGGGTCGCACGGACGACCCGGAACAGCGGCTCCAGCATCGGCGCCCGGTTCGGGTGCCGGGTGCCGCCGAGCCGCGCCAGGCGCGCGCGAACCCGGGCCGGCGCTATCCGGGGCGGCTGCGCCGCAGGGGGCGCGGCAGCGGCTGGGGACGGCGAAGGACTGGCCGCCGGGCGGCTCGCGGGCGCGCGCGGAGGCTCATGCGGTACCACGTCCGGCACCGCTGAAGTCATCGCCGGGTCTTCGCCCACGTTGTTTCCCTCCGCCGACAGATCACCAGTCTAGGGGGAAGCCACCAACGCGGCTGACACGGCCTGTGGACAACACGCCGACGGGGTGGGCCGACTGACTTCAGACAGTGACGAGAGCGGTCAACTGCTCCTCCGCGAGCCGCTCCCGGCCCGGCAGGAAGGACAGCTCCAGCAGCACCGTCGTGCCGACCACCTCGGCGCCACAGCGGCGTACCAGCCGGAGGCAGGCCTCGACCGTGCCGCCGGTCGCCAGGACGTCGTCGATCACCAGCACCCGCTCACCCGGAGCGAATGCGTCCTGGTGCACCTCGATGGTGGCCTCGCCGTACTCCAGCGCGTACGACTCCTCGTACGTCGCGGCCGGCAGCTTGCCCTTCTTCCGGACCGGGACGAATCCCGCGCCCAGGGCGAGCGCGACCGGGGCGGCCAGGATGAAGCCACGGGCCTCGATCCCGACCACCTTGTCGACCACGACGTTGCCGTCCTCGTCCTTGCCCGACTCGGCCAGCGCCTGGACCACGTGGGCGAAGCCGTCGTGGTCCGCCAGCAGCGGGGTGATGTCCTTGAACACCACCCCCGCCTGCGGGTAGTCCGGGATGTCCCGGATGCCGGCCTTCAGCACCTCTTCCAGCGAACGCATCACTTACCGCGCTTGGACCGCGGCTTGCGCGTCGGCTGCGGGCGACCCGCGCCGCTGGTCGACTTCACCGGGCGGCTCGAGGCCACCGGCGAACTCGCCTTCGGCCGGTCCTTCTTGGCCGATGCACCCGCCTTGGCTCCGGCAGCGGTCGGCGTATCCGTCGCCACGGTCGCGCCGCCGGTCCCAGCGGCGGCTACCGCCACTGGCTTGCCGACGGCGGTAGTGCCAGTGGCAGCGCGCTTGGCGAGCACCCGGCGGCGCAGCGCCTGCATGCCCGGCTCACGCTCCTTGAAGGTGGCCAGCAGCGCCGGCGCGATGAAGATCGACGAGTACGCACCGACGGCGATACCGATGAACAGCGCCAGCGACAGGTCCTTCAGCGGCCCGGTGCCGAGTACGACGGTGCCGACCACGAGGATCGACCCGACCGGCATCAGCGCGATCAGGGTGGTGTTGATCGACCGGACGATCGTCTGGTTCACGGCCAGGTTGGTCGCGTCGCTGTAGGTGTAGCGGTTCGACCCGGTGATTCCGCGGGTGTTCTCCCGGATCTTGTCGAACACCACGACCGTGTCGTACAGCGAGTAGCCGAGGATGGTCAGTACGCCGATCACGGTGGCGGGGGTGACGTCGAAGCCGATCAGCGCGTAGACGCCGACGGTGATCAGCACGTCGTGCAGCAGCGCGATGATCGCCGCCATCGACGCCTTCGGTTCTCGGAAGTAGATCCAGATCACCGCGAAGACGAGGACCAGGAAGACGATCAGCGCCAGGATCGCCTTGTTCGCGATCTGGGAACCCCAGGAGGCGCCGATCTGGGAGTTGCTCACCTGGTCGGGCGAGACCCCGGCCTCCTTGGCGATGGCGGCCCGGACCTTGGTGATGTCGTCCTGGGCCAGCGGCTTCGTCTGGACCCGGACCTTGTCCTCGCCGATCGTGGTGACGACCGGGTCGCCGAGGTCCTTCGCGTTGGTCGCCTTCACCGCGGACGTGAAGTCGTCGACGGTGCTGCTGGTGACCTTGACGTTCGCCTGGTACTCGACGCCGCCCTTGAACTCGATGCCGAGCGCCAGGCCGCGGGCGAACAGCCCGATCAGCGAGATCGCGATCAGCACCAGCGAGACGGTGAACCACAGTTTCTTATGGCCGATGAAGTCGTAGGAGACCTCACCGCGGTGCAACCTGGCACCGATGGTTCCGAGCTTCGACATCAGACCTCGCCTCCCACGGGCTTGCGCGTCGTCGGCTTGGCCGGACGGGCCGTCGGTTTCATCTGGCCGGGCAGCCGTTCGACGCCCAGATGCTCGGGGTCGAGACCGGACAGCTTGTGCCCGTGACCGAAGAAGTCGGTGCGGGCCAGCAGCGTCACGAGCGGCTTGGTGAAGATGAACACCACGAGCAGGTCGATCAGGGTGGTCAGGCCGAGCGTGAACGCGAAGCCCTTCACGCTGCCGACCGCCAGCACGTACAGCACCACCGCGGCGAGCAACGAGATCGAGTCGGCCGCGATGATGGTGTGCTTCGCGCGCGCCCAACCGGTCTCCACCGAGGAGCGCAGGCTGCGGCCCTCCCGGACCTCGTCACGCAAACGTTCGAAGTAGATGACGAACGAGTCGGCGGTGATACCGATCGCCACGATCAGACCCGCGATTCCGGCCAGTGTCAGGGTGAAGCCGATCGCCTTGCCGAGCAGCACCACGGACGCGTAGGTGAGCAGTCCAGCCACCGTCAGCGACAGCACGACGACGAGCCCGAGGCCGCGGTAGTAGAGGAACGAGAAGAGGACCACCAGGCCGAGGCCGATGAGGCCGGCCATGATGCCCGCGGCCAGCTGGTCGCCGCCGAGTTGCGCAGAGATCGTCTCGACCGAGGAGACGTCGAACGAGACCGGCAGCGCGCCGTACTTCAGCACGTTCGCCAGGTCGCGGGCCTCGGCCTCGGTGAAGCTGCCGCTGATCTCGGCCTGACCGCCGGGGATCGGGTTGTCGACGCTGGGTGTCGAGATGACCTCGTTGTCCAGCACGATCGCGAACAGGTTCTGGCCCTGCGGCAGCTTCGAGATCGCCGTGGTGGCCTTGAGGAACTTGTCACCGCCGTCGCCGGTGAACTTCAGGTTGACCTGCCACTGGAAGCCGCCCTGCGGGATACCTGCGTTGGCGTCCTCGAGGTCGGTGCCCTGCATGATCGCCGGGCCGAGCAGGTACTTCGTCGTCCCCTCGCGGTCACAAGTGATCTGCGGCTGCTTCGGGTCCTCCGACGACGGCTTGTCCCCGCAGGTGAAGGCGGCGAACGCGGCCTGGGTCGCGGCGTCCGGCTGCCACTGCAGCGGGTCACCGGTCACCGGCGGGAGCGACGGCGTGGCGGCCGGAGTACTCGGCTTGGCCGACGGGGTCGGGGTCGGCGTCGGGTCGGCGTCCGCGAGCGCGCTGCTCCAGGCCCGGCCCTTCGGCGTGGCCGAGGTGGACGGCTTGACCGTCGTACCGGCCTTCGGCGTGGTGCTCGGCTTCGGCGTGGTCGACGGCTTCCCGGTCGGAGTCGGCGACGGCGGCGTGGTCGGCGCCGGCGCGCTGGGCTGGCTGCCGTAGACGATCCGGAAGTACAGCAGCGCGGTCTGGCCGACCTGCTTCACCAGGGCGTCCTGGTTGGACCCGGGCACCGCCACGGTGATGTGGTTGGCGCCGGCGGTGGTGATCTCGGCCTCGCCGACACCGGCACCGTTCACGCGCTGCGAGATGATGTTCTTCGCCTCGGACAACTGCTCGGCGGTCACCTGGCCGCCACCGGCCAGCGACTCGGCCGTCAGCGTGATGGTGGTGCCACCACGCAGGTCCAGCCCAAGCTTGGGACTCCAACTCTTGGTGAGGCCCATGATCCCGAACAACAGGACCAGGATGACTCCCAGGACGATCAGGAGTCTCCCGGGGCGGGATGTCGTCGTCGTTGCCACGTCAAATTCTTCCTTGCGCTACAGGGCACGCGCGAGCATCACAGGGACCGCTCGCGCGCCGCACGCCGATTAGGAGGGGTGGTTCAGTTCTCGGTGTGCGTGGGGGGCAGCTTGGACTTGTCCTGCACCTTCTCGCCGCCGGCGTCCGGCACCTCGACGGAATCCTTGGCCACGGCCGGCTCCTCGGCCGCCTCCGAGACGGTCTCGTCCGCGGTCCCGTCGGCGTGGTCGTCGGTGTGGTCGTTGGTGTTGTCGTCCTCTTCGGGGAGAACCCGGCCCACCGCCGCCTTGACGAACTGCACCAGCACGCCCTCGGAGATCTCGAGCGTGACGTACTCGTCGTCGACCTCCTCGACGATGCCGACCACGCCACTGGTGGTGACCACCTTGGTGCCCGGCTCCAGCGCGGCGACCGTGTCGGCCTGACGCTGGCGCTGCTTGCGCTGGGTGCGGCTCATGAACCAGATCATCCCGACGATCAGGATCAGCGGGAGCAGGAGCGTGATGCCCGATCCCCCGGAGGAGGCCATCGGTGCGGCGATCAGTTCCATCGGGACTCAGAATCCTTCGTAGCTAGCGGGGCCCGCGCACTTGCGAAATGGCATGCAGGTACGGCGAGACGGCCTGGAGCCAGGCCAACGGCGAGTCTAACGCCGGGGGCAACCACTGCCACCTTGACCCACGGTCACATTTGCGTCACTGACGACCTGCCTTGACCGCCAGTCTACGTCGCTTCCCGATCTGATCACCGTGAGCTACAGCCCGACTACGCAATGACATCAGTGGTATCCGACTGGGGAGGAATCACATGAGTCTCGTTGGGTCGCAGGACTGGCCGTCGCCGCGCTGTCTGCACGCAGGCTTGGGGCTTCGACGCCACCCATACGAAAGGCAAGCCCTGCCGCTCTACTCGTCTTCGGTGTCGAAAAGGGTGTCGGCGAAGGTTGCGCCCTTCGGGACTGAGAGGCCGAGGTGGCGCCAGGCAGCTGGGGTGGCTACGCGGCCGCGTGGAGTGCGGGCCAAGTAGCCGGAGCGGACGAGGAAGGGCTCGGCGACCTCCTCCACCGTTTCGCGTTCCTCGCCTACGGCAACTGCCAACGTCGACAGGCCGACGGGTCCGCCGCCGAAGCGGCGGCAGAGAGCGTCCAGGACCGAGCGGTCCAGCCGGTCCAGGCCCATCTTGTCGACCTCGTAGAGCTCGAGTGCCGCCTTGGCCAGCGCGAGGGTGACGATGCCGTCGGCCCGCACCTCCGCGAAGTCGCGCACGCGGCGAAGCAACCGGTTAGCGATTCGGGGTGTCCCCCGCGACCGGGAGGCGATCTCTGCACCGCCCTCCGCGGTGATGTCGACCTCGAGCAGGTCTGCCGAGCGGTTCACGATCTTCTCCAGCTCGGAGGCGTCGTAGAACTCCAGGTGACCGGTGAACCCGAACCGGTCCCGCAGCGGCCCCGGCAGCAGGCCCGCCCGGGTGGTCGCCCCGACCAGCGTGAACGGCGGGATCTCCAGCGGGATCGCGGTGGCTCCCGGTCCCTTGCCGACGATCACGTCGACCCGGAAGTCCTCCATCGCCATGTAGAGCAGTTCCTCGGCCGGCCGCGACATCCGGTGGATCTCGTCGAGGAACAACACCTCGCCCTCGTTGAGCCCCGAGAGGATCGCGGCCAGGTCGCCGGCGTGCTGGATCGCCGGGCCGCTCGTCACCCGCAGCGGCGCGGACAACTCGCTCGCGATGATCATGGCCAGCGTCGTCTTGCCCAGGCCGGGCGGCCCGGACAGCAGCACGTGGTCCGGCGCCCGATTGCGTCCGCGGGCCGCGTGCAGCACCAGCTCGAGCTGCTCGCTGACCCGGCGCTGCCCGCCGAACTCGGCAAGCGTGCGGGGACGCAGCGCGGACTCGATCTTGCGCTCTTCGAGATCCGCCGCGTCCGCGGACACCAGCGGCCTGACGTTGTCTTCCATCCGCTACGCCTTCGACAGTGCGCGGAGGGCGGCACGGAGCAGGTCGGGCACTGACGGTTCGGCGGAGTCCGCGGCGAGCGGCGACACCGCGATGACCGCGTCGTCGGCATCGCGGGCCGACCAGCCGAGCCCGACCAGACCGGCGTGCACCTGCTCGCGCCAGGCCTCGGTCGGCTGCAGCGGGCGTCCGGCAACAGTCTGCGACGGCAGGCCGATCTTGTCCTTGAGCTCCAGCACCAGTCGCTGCGCCACCTTCTTGCCGACACCCGGGATCTTCACCAGCATCACCAGATCCTCCTGCGCCACCGCCTGCCGGAGCTGATCAGGGCTCAGTACTGCCAGTGCCGCCTGGGCCAGCTTGGGGCCGACTCCCGAGGCGGTCTGCAGCAGCTCGAACAGTTCCTTCTCGTCGGCGTCCGCGAAGCCGTACAAGGTCAGCGAGTCTTCGCGCACCACCATCGACGTGGCCAGCTTGAACTCCTGACCCGGTCTGAGAGTCGCCAGCGTCCCCGGGTGACAGAAGAGCTGCAGCCCCACTCCCCCGACCTCGATCACGCAGCTGTCCAGCCCGATCGCGGCCACCGGCCCGCGCACGAACGCGATCATCCCCAACCTCCCAGCGTTCCGACCCGCTCTACCTCGACAACAGCCATCGCTTGATCAACAACACTCATCACTTACCGCCCTGGGCTGCCACCGCGGCGCGCAGACGCGCGACCTGCAGGCGGGATTGGGCCTGGGCTTGCGCCTCGAGGTTGGCCCGGGTCTCGGAGGCTTCCTGCAGCCGGTTCGTCACTCCGCCTCGCCAGACATGGCAGATCGCCAGGGCCAACGCGTCCGCAGCATCGGCGGGGGTCGGCCGCTCGGCCAGCTTGAGGATCCGGGTCACCATCGTGGTCACCTGTTCCTTGGCGGCGCGGCCCGACCCCGTCACCGCCGCCTTCACCTCACTCGGCGTGTGCAGCGCCACCGGCAGTCCGCGCCGCGCGGCGACCACCATCGCCACTCCGGACGCCTGGGCGGTGCCCATCACGGTCCGCACGTTCTGCTGGGCGAACACCCGCTCCACCGCGACCGCGTCCGGCCGGTGCTCGGCGATCCACTCGTCGATCCCCGTCTCGATCAGGACCAGCCGCTTCGCGACGTCCAGGTCGGCGGGTGTCCGGATCACCCCGACGGCGATCAGCGTCGGAGGTCGTCCGGGCGTGCCCTCGACGATGCCGAGGCCGCACCGGGTCAGTCCCGGGTCGACGCCGAGCACTCGCATGAACACCACCTCCGAACGTTTGTTCGACAACCCTAGACGCCCGGTGACAGGCCGCGAAATCGACGCGCCGGGGCCTGTGGACAACGGATTCCCGCCACCGCGAGGGCGATCGGAAGACCCGCCGTCTCGATCAGAGAACCCGCCGGAGTGATCAGAAGAAGTCGAGCATGTACGACGTGGCGCCGCCGAAGGCCGTGTCGATCGGCCCGTCCGCGGTGGTGGAACCACCCGAAGCCAGGCCGGATCGGCGAAGCGCAGCGAGCGGGGTACCGGCGTACAGGGCGGCGAGGCCGCGGGAGCCGAGGCGCAGGGTGTCGCCGGCGCCGGGGGACAGCGTCAGCGAGCCCGAGCCGTCGGCGACGGAGAGGTGCCAACGTCCGGTGTTTCCGCTGACCTCCATGTCCTCGAGCTCCAGGTCGACCTCCACCGAGGCGCCGAGCGCAAACCCGCGGGCGGCGATGGCCGCGGGAGCGTCGAGCACCCGGAGCATCCACCGCTGGAGTTGGGCGTGCTTGTCGGCCTCGTGGTTGACCAGGAGGTGCACGGGGTCGTTCGGAGCGATGTAGGCCTGGACGTTGGTCGCGATCGACGAGCCGGAGCCGACGGTGGCCCACAGAGCGCGGGCGGTCGCTTCGGAACCCGCCACGATCTCGTCGATGCGCAGGTCCGAGTCATGCCAGTTGTAGACGACGAAACCGTCGTCGGCGAGATAGCCGAAGTTGTCCTCGTCCTCGAGCCACTCGGCCACCTTGGACTCGGCCCACACCAGCGGCCCGTTGACCCGGCCGGCCGCATGCGACTCGGCCACCAACTCCAGGAACCGCCCGGCGTCGGCGGGACCGGCCCGCCGGATGCTCACGTCCTTGCCACCGAGCGACCGCAGATCCGCCGCGGGGAAGGAGAACCGGTAGCGACCGCCACCGAACTCGTAACCCAGGTGTCGGTAGATCACGGTAGTCGCCGGGTAGAGCGCGGTGAGCGGGAAGCCCTGCTCGACGCTCCGGGCGAGCACCCCGCGCATCAGCATGCTGCCGACACCACGACCCCGGTACTCCGGGGAGACCACCACGCTGGCGATGCCGGCCATCGGGACCTGACGACCGCCCCACCACTGCCGGAAGTCCCAGATCCGGCCCGCCGCAACCACTTCGTCTCCGTCGGCGACTCCGACGTACCGGTTGCCGTCGATGAACTCCTGCGCGTCCTTGATCCACTCTTCCCGGTTCGACACCCCCAGCGGCCCGAACGACCTGGACCGGACGCGGATCACGTCGTCGAGGTGTTCCGCAGTGATGTCGACCAGTCGCAAAGCATCAGTCACGCCCTGACCCTACGACGAAGGCCTCGGGCCCGGCGACACAGATACCCCCTGCGGACAACGGCTACTTCTTATCGGTCACCCAGAGGTTGATGGTGCCCTCGACAACCACCGTGCCGTCGTCGCGGGTCGCCTTGACACGGACCGGTACGTCGGGGCCGGCGGCCCACGCGTCCGGGTCGGTCTCGGCCGAGCAGGTCAGGTCGGACGTGGACTTCGCCAGGTAGGCGACCTCCATGCCTTTGGGGAGCCAGCGCTTCCCATTCGGCACGGTCGCCTCGGCCAGGGCGCCCATGGCAGCCTCCAGGCCGTTGCAGACGGCGATCGCGTGCACGGTGCCGATGTGGTTCTGCACCGCGCGCCGCTTCGGCAGCACCAGGGACGCGTAGTTCGGGCTCACCTGGACGAACCGCGGCCGGATCGACCGGAAGTACGGCGCTTTCCAGGTGAACGCGAGCGAGAACGCCCGCTGACCGCCGGGCACGCCCCGGAATTTCTCCCACATCGCCAGCACCTGAGTCGCCATATGGAAGATGTTACCCACAGGTAACAGCAGTTGTCGCCTACCAACCTGGGCCCGGAAAAGACCGACGCCCGAAGAACCGGCCGGTTCCTCGGGCGTCGAAGGCGGACAGGTCAGCCGACCTGTTCCATGACCTCGTCGGAGACGTCGTAGTTGGCGTAGACGTTCTGCACGTCGTCGCTGTCCTCGAGCGCGTCGATCAGCCGGAAGATCTTGCCCGCGCCCTCGGCATCCAGCTCGACCGTCATCGACGGTACGAACGACGCGTCGGCCGACTCGTAGTCGATCCCGGCGTCCTGCAGGGCGGTGCGGACCTTGACCAGGTCGCTCGCCTCGCTGATCACCTCGAAGGAGTCACCCAGGTCGTTCACCTCGTCGGCGCCGGCCTCGAGCACGGCCTCCATCACGTCGTCCTCGGTGTAGGTCTTGCCGTCCTGCTCCTTGGCGAGCACGATGACGCCCTTGCGGTTGAACAGGTAGGCGACGCTGTTCGGGTCCGCCAGGGAACCGCCGTTGCGGCTCATCGCGGTCCGGACGTCGGCCGCGGCTCGGTTCCGGTTGTCGGTCAGGCACTCGACCAGCATGGCGACGCCGTTCGGGCCGTAGCCCTCGTACGTGATCGACTGCCAGTCCGCGCCACCCGCCTCGGCGCCGGAACCGCGCTTGACCGCGCGGTCGATGTTGTCGTTCGGGACCGAGGACTTCTTCGCCTTCTGGACCGCGTCGTACAGGGTCGGGTTGCCCGCGAGATCGCCGCCGCCGGTGCGGGCGGCCACCTCGATGTTCTTGATCAGCTTCGCGAAGAGCTTGGCGCGCCTCGAGTCGATGACCGCTTTCTTGTGCTTGGTGGTGGCCCATTTGGAGTGGCCTGACATCGCGAACCCAACCCTTCTACCGCCGAACTGACTTAGTGGTCGCGCACCAGATCGGCGAAGTATCCGTGCAGCCTGGCGTCCCCGGTCAGCTCCGGATGGAACGACGTGGCGAGCAGCCGATCGTGGCGAACCGCGACGATCCTACTGCGTTCTGCCTCCGGCCCCACCCTGTCCCACCCTGCGTCGGGGCCAGAGCTCACGGTCGACAGCACCTCGACCTCCCGGCCGACCCGCTCGACCCACGGTGCCCGGATGAACACCGCGTGGTACGGCGCGTCGAACGCGGCGAAGGTCAGGTTCGCCTCGAACGAGTCCACCTGGCGGCCGAAGGCGTTCCGGCGGACCGTCACGTCGAGCCCGCCGAGTGTCTCCTGACCCTCGATCCCGCCGGTGATCTCGTTCGCCAGCATGATCATCCCGGCACAGGTGCCGAAGACCGGCATCCCGTCCGCGATCCGCTTCTGCAGCGGCTCGAACAGCTCGAACGACCGGGCCAGCTTGTCCATCGTGGTGGACTCGCCGCCCGGCAGCACCAGGCCGTCGACCTCCGCCAGCTCCGACGGGCGGCGTACCGGCCGGCCCTCGACGCCGACCTTGGCCAGCATCGCCAGGTGCTCGCGGACGTTGCCCTGCAGGGCGAAAACGCCGATGACGGTCAAAGCTGAACCCTCCGTTGCCAGTTCACGGTGACTTCGATCCGGCCCTCGTCGAAGACGGCCGGCAGACCACGCTCGCGCAGCAGGGTGAGCACGTCCGCCAGCAACGGCTCCCCCGGCGCCACGTTGGCCGTGTCGGGATGCCACACCTTCAGCTCGAGCATGCCGAAGTCGACGGCGTGCCAGACATCGGTGTCGGTGAAGAAGACCAAACCCCTCGGCTCGGCCGCGGCCTCGAGGCCCTTGCGAGCCTCGTGATGGTCGGCGCAGTAGCGCACCACCACGAGCCCGAGGGCCTCCAGCTCGGCCAGTACTGCGTCCAGCCGGTCCGGGTCGGTCTCGGCCGGCCAGGTGGCCGCGTCCTCGGCCAGCTCCGCCTCGGCGCCGGAGATGAGCTCCGGCACCAGTACTGCGGGGTCGGCCGAGGGGGCGTCCTCCTGGACGGCCTCGGTCAGTGCGGCGCTGACCGCGGCGCGGTCGGCGTACCCGGAACGGACCAGGACGCGGGCGAGTCCCCGCAGCTCCCTGGCCGTCCGGTCACTGACGGGAGTCGTCACCAGCCGCGCTCGGCGAGCCGGTGCGGCTGCGGGATCTCGTCGACGTTGATGCCGACCATGGCCTCGCCGAGACCGCGGGACACCTTGGCCAGCACGTCCGGGTCGTCGAAGAAGGTGGTCGCCTTGACGATCGCCTCGGCTCGCTGGGCCGGGTTGCCCGACTTGAAGATGCCGGAGCCGACGAAGACGCCCTCGGCGCCGAGCTGCATCATCATCGCGGCGTCGGCCGGGGTCGCGATGCCGCCGGCGGTGAACAGCACCACCGGGAGCTTGCCGGCCGCGGCGACCTCCTTGACCAGCTCGTACGGCGCCTGCAGCTCCTTGGCCGCGACGTACAGCTCGTCCTCGGGCAGGTTCTGCAGCTTGCGGAGCTCCTGGCGGATCTGGCGCATGTGGGTGGTCGCGTTGGACACGTCACCGGTGCCGGCCTCGCCCTTGGAGCGGATCATCGCCGCGCCCTCGGTGATCCGGCGCAGCGCCTCGCCCAGGTTGGTCGCGCCACAGACGAAGGGAACGGTGAAGTTCCACTTGTCGATGTGGTTCGCGTAGTCGGCCGGGGTGAGCACCTCGGACTCGTCGATGTAGTCGACGCCGAGGCTCTGCAGCACCTGCGCCTCGACGAAGTGGCCGATCCGGGCCTTGGCCATCACCGGGATCGAGACGGCGCTGATGATGCTGTCGATCATGTCCGGGTCGCTCATCCGGGAGACGCCCCCCTGGGCGCGGATGTCGGCGGGGACCCGCTCCAGCGCCATCACCGCGACGGCTCCGGCGTCCTCGGCGATCTTGGCCTGCTCGGCGGTGACGACGTCCATGATCACGCCGCCCTTGAGCATCTCGGCCATGCCCCGCTTGACCTTCGCGGTACCGGTCTGCGGGCTGTTCTGAGTCTCGGTCACTACATCCTCCTGGTCGCGGCTTGACACGCCTCCAGCGTAGGACGCTGTCCAGCGCAACCCTCAGTCCACCTCGAATCCACTGGACTGATGATCAGCCGGCCCGCTCCAGGGCTACCTCGAGGCGGGCGACGACCAGCCGCAACGTCGCCGGTGGCGCGGTGAACGGGATCCTGATGTGCCGCCTGTCCGTGCCGTCCGGCGTGAACAGGTCGCCGGCCCCCAGCAGCAGCCCCTGCTCCCGGGCCGCCTCCAGCACCCGCCGAGACCGTACTGCGGTCAGCTCCAGCCACAACGTCATGCCCCCGGTCGGAGTGGGCCATGCCACGCCGTCCAAGGTCCTCAGCCCGGTCTCCAGTGCGGCCAGGTTCGCCCGCAGCCGGGTCTTCCGCCGGGAGATCACCCGATCGAGCCGACCCACGATCGCTTGGGCCAGCAAGTCGTCCAGTGCGCTCGGCGAGGTGACACTGAGCTGCGCCGCGGTGTTGATCCGTCTGCGGAGCTGCCGTCCGGTCCGGACCCACCCGACGCGCAGTCCACCCCACACGGTCTTGCTCAGAGATCCCACGCTCACCGTCCGCGGGTAGCGACTCAGCGGGTCCGCCTGCTCCCCGCCGGCGAGCCACAGCGGCCGCATCGTCTCGTCACTGATCAGTGCGGCGTCATACCGCCGTGCGATCTCCACCACAGCCGTACGCCGGTCCGCTGGCAGGCTCAACCCGGTCGGGTTGTGGTTGTCCGCCTGCAGGTAGATCACCTTCGGCTTGTGGCGTCGGCAAAGGTGCGCGAGCTGGTCCGTGTCCCACACGCCCGCGGGCCAGCCCACTACGTCCAGCCGGTGCTTCCGCAGCAGGTCGAAGGCCGCGGGGTACGTCGGGGACTCAGTGATCGCCACACCCGGTCCTAGGTCCAGTCCAGCCAGCGCCGCGTTGAGCCCGGCGGCAGCACCCACTGTGAGAGTCAGCTGGCCCGGCTCCGTCGGGACGCCCTCGAGCGTGAGGCGCTCCGCGAGCGCAGTACGGAGTTCTAGTGAGCCGCCGGAGGGCGGGCCGTCGCCGCCCATCGCGTGGGGCAGGCCCTCGGCCACGATCTGCGCGGCGACCTCGGCCACATCGTGCGGAGCCGCAGTAGTGGCGAACCGCAGGTCCAGGACGGGCTGATCCCCCGCAGTGACGGTCGAAGCAGGCGCCACTGGGTCCAGCAGCCGGTCGAGCGGCCGCACATGAGTCCCCGAGCCCCGCTTGGTCTCGAGCACCCCGTCCGCCCGCAGCTGATCCAGTGCCCGTACTACGGTCACGCGACTGAGGCCGAGTCGCTCGGAAAGGACCCGTTCGGACGGCAGTCTCGAACCGATCGAGAGGTCCCCGCGCTCGATCCGGCGCAGCACCAGCGCCTCGACCTGCTCGGTCTTCGTGCCGTCCGCCGGATCCAGGTCGCTCCCCCGCCACATAAGTCCAGTCTCCCACCATTGGCCTCACGTCCTGCGCCGACCTGCCGACAGGCGAACACGGCCGGCCGGAATGTCGGCGGCAAGTGTGAGGATTCAGCCATGGACGAGCGGTGGGCGATCGCGCCGGCGGAGGGTGGTGGGGCGCTGCTCGTCGCCCTGCACCCGGACGGTCAGCCGGCCGGCGAGATCCTCCGCGAGCCCGATCTCGCGGCCGCGGTGGGATCACGCCCGCACGTCACCCGCTGGGTGTGGCGGTGGACCCCGGAGATCTACCCGCGCCTGCTCGCGTCCGGCGTACGGGTGGAGCGGTGCTTCGACATCGAGTGCGCCGAGGTGCTGCTCCTCGGGCATGAGGGGCGGCTCGGCGAGCCACGGTCGGCCGCGGCCGCCTGGGCCCGGCTGACGAACAAGCCGGTGCCGGCCGATCCACCCCTGCGCGCGGCGAACCCGGGCGAGCAGTCGTCGCTGTTCGAGATCCAGGACGAGCCGATCTCCTTCGAGGCGCTGCTCCGGGTCTATGCCGACCAACTGCGAAGGCACCAGGAAGCGGAGTACCCGGAGCGCATGCGGTTGCTCACGGCATCGGAATCCTCCGGGATGCTGGTGGCCGCCGAGATGGACCGCGCCGGGTTGCCGTGGAGTGCAGAGACGCATCGCGCCCTGCTGACCGAATTGCTCGGCGAACGCTTCGCGGGCTCCGGCGAGCCGCGACGGCTGACCGAGCTGGCCGATCAGGTGTCGGAGGCGTTCGGTCGACGCGTGCGGCCGGACCTGCCGGCGGATGTCCTCAAGGCCTTCAAGCAGGCGGGACATCAGGTCACCTCGACCAGGAAGTGGGAGCTCGAGCATGTCGACCATCCGGCAGTGGCGCCCCTGCTCGAGTACAAGACGCTCTACCGGATCTACACGGCCAACGGCTGGGCGTGGCTGAACGACTGGGTCCACGACGGCCGCTTCCGCCCCGGCTTCATCCCTGGCGGCACGGTCTCCGGGCGCTGGGTGACTAATGGTGGCGGCGGCCTGCAGATCCCGAAGGTGATCCGCCGCGCCGTGGTCGCCGATCCGGGTTGGCGCCTGGTGGTCGCCGACGCCTCGCAACTGGAGCCCAGGGTGCTGGCCGCGATCTCGCGGGATCCTGGGCTGATGGAGGTCGCGGGCGACGCGGGTGACCTCTACAAGGCCGTTTCGGACAAGGCGTTCTCCGGCGATCGCGCGATGGCCAAACTCGCAGTACTGGGCGCTGTCTACGGGCAGACGTCAGGTGACGGGCTGAAGAATCTGGCGGCGCTGCGGAAGCGGTTCCCCAAGGCTGTCGCGTATGTGGACGATGCGGCGAGGGCCGGCGAGGAAGGCCGGCTGGTTCGCACCTGGCTCGGCCGGACCTGTCCGCCGTCGGGCTCGCCGATGGACGAGGCGATGCTGGAAGGCCCGTCCGAGGAGCCGAAGACCGACGCGCGGCACGCCCGGGCCCGAGGCCGCTTCACCAGGAACTTCGTCGTCCAGGGCAGCGCCGCCGACTGGGCTCTGCTGATGATGGCCGCGCTGCGTCAGTCGATCACGAACCTGAAGGCCGAGCTCGTGTTCTTCCAGCACGACGAGGTGATCGTGCACTGCCCGGCCGAGGAGGCCGACGAGGTCGCCGCCGCGATCCAGACCGCCGGCGACCTGGCCGGCCGGATCACCTTCGGCGACACCCCGACTCGGTTCCCGTTCACCACCGCGATCGTGGAGTGCTATGCCGACGCCAAGTGATCCGGGAGTCCGTAGAGCGGGAAGTCGGTGATCTCGAAGGCGACCATCTCGGCGACCAGGCCGTCCTCGATCCGGAAGACGTCGAAGCCGAACGGGCGGTAGATCGTGTCGCCCGGCACCCGGAGGTAGGCGGCCAGCGCGGGCTGCCGGTTGACGCCCGCGACCAGGAACTGCCACTCCCCTCGGTACGCCGCGCCGTCGGGGTGCAGGTTCGCCCCGAGGATCTCCTCGGCGGCATCCCGGCCGGAGAACCAGAACGGGTACGGCGGCATGGTGATCCGCACGTCCTCGTGCATCAGCGCGGCCAGCCCGGCGGCATCGGCCCGCTCGAACGCCTCCATGTACTTCGCGAGCAACTCCTGCTCGGCCGCGGTCGGATCACCCGACGGGGTCCACTCAGTACGCCGGGGCGGCAGGTGCTCGCGCAGTACCGGCCGGGCTCGTTGCAGGGCGCTGTTGACCGAGGCGACGGTCAGGTCCATCACCGCGGCGGTCTCCTTGGCGGACCAGCCGAGCACGTCGCGGAAGATCAACACAGCGCGTTGCCGGGCGGGCAGGTGCTGGATCGCGATGAGGAAGGCGAGCTCGATCGTCTCGCGCCGGACCACCTGGGCGTCGGGCTCCTCGGCGCGGTCGAGCAGCACGTCCGGGAACGGCTGCAGCCACGGCACGTCGTCCCGCGCCGGAATCGCCTCGGTCGGGAACGACGCGGGCTCCAACTGGTGCGGCAATACCCGCTGCGGCCGGCGGACGTCGTCGATGCAGGCGTTGGTCGCGATCCGGTACAGCCAGGCCCGGAAGCTGGACCTGCCCTCGAAGTCCTCGCGCCGGCGCCAGGCCCGCAGGAAGGTCTCCTGCACCAGGTCCTCGGCGTCGTCGTACGAGCCGAGCATCCGGTAGCAGTGCACGCGCAGCTCGTGCCGGTACTTCTCGACCTCGGCGGTGAAGGTCGCCTCGTCGGTCACGGTCATCAGCTGCCGTCCTCCAGTTCGATCGTGCCCGGCATCGGCGCGTGCCCGGCCAGCCGGAACCAGGTCACCAGACGCCGCCGGCGCAACTCCCGCGTCGACACCACGATGTCGTTGTGGAACCGCCGGGCCAACTGCACCCGCCGTACCGCGAGTCCCAGCTCCCCTGCCCACGGTTCCACATCGGTCGAGGTGGCGCCGATCGCGCGAGTCAGGGCCGACTCGCGCTTCTCCCGCTCGTCCGGGGTCGCCGTACGGGCGCGGTGAGCCGCGTCCAGCAGCAGTAAAGACGACGCGGGGTCCAGTACGCCGCTGCTCGCGAGCTCGGCCACCAGCGCCGAGCGGCGGGCCAGCTCCGTCTCGAGGGACGCCCGGGCGGTCGCGACGCGGTGGTGGAGGCGGTCCAGCCGACCGGCGGTCCAGCTGCAGTAGGCGCCGAGCAGGAGCACCAGCACGGCCACGACGGCCAGCACCCACGGAAGCGTCACGGGGCCATTCGACCACCGATTACGGAGCGCTGACGGTCCGGGCAGATCGGGTAGTCGGCGGCGGCCGCGCTTCTAGGGTCGAGTACATGGCTGAAATCGGCGTGATCGGTGGATCCGGCTTCTACTCCTTCCTCTCCGATGCCCGCGTGGTCGAGGTGGAGACTCCGTTCGGGCCACCGAGCGAACCACCCGTGGTCGGCGAGGTGAGCGGGCGCGAGGTCGCCTTCATCCCGCGTCACGGTGCCGACCACCGCTTCCCGCCACACCGGGTCGACTACCGCGCCAACCTGTGGGCACTGCGTCACCTCGGTGTGCGCCAGGTGCTCGGCCCGTGCGCGGTCGGGTCACTCAAACCCGAGCTGACCCCTGGCACGTTCGTCGTCCCCGACCAGTTCGTCGACCGCACCTGGGGCCGCGAGCACACCGTGTACGACGGAGCGCCGGTCGTCCACGTCTCCTCCGCCGACCCGTACTGCGCCGCCGGCCGCGCGACCGTGCTTGCCGCAGGCAACAGCTTCCACGACGAGCAGGACGGCCAGGTGGTCGACGGGGGAACCATGGTGGTGATCAACGGGCCGCGATTCTCCACCAGAGCAGAGTCCCGGTGGCATGCGGCCCAGGGGTGGTCGATCGTCGGCATGACCGGCGCGCCGGAAGCCTCGATCGCCCGGGAACTCGCGCTCTGCTACACCTCCGTTGCCGTCGTCACCGATCACGACGCCGGTGTCGACGCCGGTGAGGGCGTCACCCAGGCCGAGGTGCTCGCAGTCTTCGGCCGCAGCATCGATCGTCTGAAAGGCCTGTTGACCGAGGTGATCGGCCAGCTCCCGAAACCGGACGCCGACTGCGGCTGCCGGCATGCGTTGGACGGCACCGCCGGAGAGGGCCACTGGTGAAGATCCTGCTCACCGGTGGAGCCGGTTTCATCGGGCGGCACGTGCACGCCCAGTTGCTCGCAGATGGTCACGAGGTCAGGGTTCTCGACTCCCTGAGACCAGATGTCCATCAGACGATGCCGGCCGTCGACAACCTGATCGTCGCCGACATCCGCGACGGCGAGGCGGTCGATCGGGCGTTGGTTGGCATCGACGCGGTCGTCCATCTGGCCGCCAAGGTCGGGCTGGGTGTCGACCTCGATGACATGGATGACTATGTCAGCAGCAATAGCCTCGGCACCGCCGTCCTGCTTCGCCAGCTTGGCCGACGGAAGGTGCGACGGCTGGTTTATGCAAGCTCGATGGTGATCTACGGCGAAGGCCACTACGAGTGCGACCGGCATGGCGAGGTCGCGCCTGGTCCGCGCAGGATCGAGGACCTCGACGCCGGACAGTTCGAGCCACCCTGCCCGATCTGTAGCGAGCCATTGCGCCCGGGGCTGGTCACCGAGGACGCCGCTGCCGATCCGCGCAACATCTACGCCGCCAGCAAGCTGAACGGCGAACACCTGGCCACCGCCTGGGTCAGGGAGACCGGCGGCCGGGTGGCGGCGATGCGCTTCCACAACGTCTACGGACCAGGCATGCCCCGCAATACGCCGTACGCGGGAGTGGCGGCGATCTTCCGGTCGGCGCTGGAACGCGGTGAGGCGCCGAAGGTGTTCGAGGACGGGCGGCAGCGCCGCGACTTCGTCCACGTGAGCGACGTCGCCGCAGCGGTTTCCACCGCGGCCGTTGCCGACCACCCGCAGTTCGCGGCGTACAACGTGGGCAGCGGGACCGTCCGCACCATCGGCGACCTCGCCGGCGAACTCTCCCGCGCCTACGGCGGCCCGGACCCAGTCATCACCGGCGACTACCGGCTCGGCGACGTCCGCCACATCACCGCCTCCTCCGACCGCCTCCGCGCAGACCTCGGCTGGGAACCCGACTACGACCTCACCACCGGAATCGCCGACCTCCTGAGGAACTAGGACTCAAGAACTGGAGCCGGTCGGGACGGGTGGGAGGTCGATCTCGAAGGCGCAGCCGCCGTCGATGTTGGTGACGCCGATGGTGCCTTCGTGGGACTCGACGACGCCGCGGGCGATCGCGAGACCGAGGCCGCCGCCGCTGCTGGTGGAGGAGGAACCGCTGGTGGGGGTGCGTTGTTCGTCGCCGCGCCAGCCGATGTCGAAGACTCGTTCCAGGTCGTTGTCCGGGATCCCGCCGCAGCCATCGGTCACGGCCAGGCGGACGCGTCCGTCGGTATCGCGGTCCACCGTCAGCTTCACCGTTCCGCCGGGCTCGGTATGACGGATCGCGTTGCCGACCAGGTTGGTCACCGCGCGAGTGAGCTCGTCCGCGTCGCCGTGCACCGCGAGCCGGTCGTCGTCCGGCGGCGTCGACACCTTCAACGAGACACCTTCGGACCGGGCGTGCTCGCACGTCTCCCCCGCCACGTCCTCGGCGAGCTCCCGCAGGCTGACGGCCGTCCGCCGCCGGGGAGGCGGAGCCGCCGACAGCCGCGACAGCTCGAACAGGTCGTCCACCAGCCCGGTCATCCGATCCACTGTCGTCCGCATCTGCCGCAGCGCCCCGGGGACGTCATCGATCACCCCGTCCTCCAGTCCTTCCGAGACCGCCCGCAGACCGGCGAGCGGCGTACGGAGGTCGTGGGACATGAAGGCGACCAGTTCGCGCCGGCTGGCTTCGAGTGCACGCTCGCGGTCGTGGGACGCGGCCAGCCGCTTCCGCGTCATCTCCAGCTCGTCGGTGATCGCGGCCAGCTCCGCCGGCACGTTGCCGTTGCTGCCACCCGCCACCGGCTCGTACGACGTACCGAGGTGGCGCAGGCGGCGTCCGACGTCGCGGGAGCTGGTGGTGATCCACTGACCGAGCAGGACCGAGATCGCCAGGCCGAGCAGGCCCGAGAACGCCAGGGTCCACAGCACGACGAGCGAGTCGTGCGCGGAGATGAACATCGCCCGGACGCTCTGGGTCACGGCGGCCAGGGCTGCGAGCATCGGCACCAGGCTCGCCACGATCATCGTGGTCCGCAGCGAGCGCCGGCGGAACCGCCACAGGACGGCCACCCCGATCGCGGCGACCACGAGGGTCCAGACAGCCGTCAGGCCGAGGATCGTGAGCTGGTCGCGGTTCATTCGGCCTCACCTGCGAAGCGGTAGCCGGTCCGCGGCACGGTGAGCACCAGCTGTGGATCGGACGGATCGACCTCGATCTTCTCCCGCAACCGGCGGACGTGCACGGTCACCGTCGAGGAGTCCCCGAAGTCCCAGCCCCAGACCCGGCGGAGCAGTTCGGCCTTCGTGTAGGCCTTGCCCGGATGCGCGACGAAGAAGGCGAGCAAATCGAACTCCCGATGCGTGAGCGACAGCTCGGCGCCGTCCAGGAAGGCCGTGTGGGCGGCGGTGTCGACGGTGACCGGGCCCGCGGTGAGCTTGGTCGGGGTGAGGTCCAGCCCGGCCAACCGCTCCTCGCGCCGGAGCATCGCCTGCACCCGCAGGGTGAGCTCACGCGGGCTGAACGGCTTCACCACGTAGTCGTCCGCGCCGAACTCGAGCCCGACCAGCCGGTCCTCCTCCTCGCCGCGGGCCGACAGCATGATCACCGCGGCACCGTCGTCGGCCGCGCGCATCCGGCGCAGTACCTCCAGCCCCGACAGGCCGGGCAGCATCACGTCCAGCACCACGACCGAGGGCTTCCACTGCTGCCACACCTCGACGGCCGTCGCACCGTCGGCGACCACCCGAGCGTCGTACCCGGCCTTGGTCAGGTACGCCGAGACGACGTTCGACACGGTCGGGTCGTCGTCCACCACGAGCACACGAGTAGCCACGGGTCGAGCGTAGATCTTCCGGTGACCCCGGACCGCCTTCCGCTGCGGTCCGGGGTGGGACGTAAGCGAGCCGTATCCGCGTTCGGTCCCGCTCGGCATGGGAATCTCCCTACGGTCGAAAGGTGCCTCCTGCTGAAGTCGATCTCGTCCTCCCGTGCCTCAACGAGGCCGCGGCCCTGCCGTGGGTGCTCGGCCGGTTGCCCGCCGGGGTGCGTGCCGTTGTCGTCGACAACGGCTCGACCGACGACTCAGCCGAGCTCGCCGCCCGTCTCGGCGCTCTGGTGGTTCCTTGCGAGGTTCGTGGGTACGGCGCCGCCTGCCATGCCGGGCTCGAGGCCTCGACGGCGCCGGTGGTCGCCTTCCTCGATGCGGACGCGTCGCTGGATCCGCGACAGCTCTTGCGCGTCACCGCCCCCGTGCTGGCGGACGAGTTCGACCTGATGCTCGGCCGACGACGCCCGATCTCGCGGGAGGCCTGGCCGTGGCACCTGCGCCTGGCCAATGCGGAACTCTCGCGCCGGATCCGTCGGCGTACCGGGGTTCGGCTGCACGATCTCGGGCCGATGCGTGCCGCACGACGCGAAGCCCTGCTGGCGTTGGCCTTGGCCGACCGGCGATCGGGCTATCCGTTGGAGACCGTGGTGAAGGCTGCCGAAGCTGGCTGGCGGATCGCCGAGGTCGACGTCGACTACCTGCCGCGCTCGGGGCGCTCGAAGGTGACCGGTACTCCGCTCGGCGCTGCTCGTGCCGTCAAGGACATGACGAAGGTGCTCTCCGCATGACGACTGCCGAGACTCTGATCGTCATTGCCAAGGAGCCTGTGCCGGGCCGGGTCAAGACGCGGCTGCAGTCCGAGTTCACCCCCGCCGAGGCCGCCGCGCTTGCCCGCGCTTCGCTGACCGACACCCTCGCCGCCGTCCGCTCCACCCCGGTACGCCGGTACGTCCTCGCGTTGGAAGGTGGGCCCGGGTCCTGGCTGCCACCGGGATTCGACGTCGTTCCCCAGCGCGGCGACGGCCTCGACGAGAGGCTCGCGGCCGCCTTCGAGGACGCCTACTCCGGTACTCCGATGTTGCTCGTGGGCATGGATACTCCGCAGCTGACGAGTGACCTGCTGAGGGTGGACTGGTCCGGGCATGACGCAGTACTGGGGTTGACCGAGGATGGCGGGTATTGGTGTCTGGGGTTGCGTGAGCCGGACCGGCGCGTGCTCATCGGCGTACCGATGTCGACGGACCACACCGGGGTGGATCAGTTGGCGCGGCTGCGGTTGCTCGGCTACCAGGTGTTGCTGCTGCCGACCCTGCGGGACATGGATACCTCGGCGGATGCAGCGGCATTGGCGCAGCGGTTCCCGGCGCTGCGGATGTCTCGATTGCACCGGAGATTGCAGCATTCGGCGCATCCGGGACTGCTGTTCGAGAAGGCGCTGCAGGGTGCGCGGGTGGTTGCCACGGGCATCGATGGGCGAGTCGTGCCGTCGATCGCCGAGGTCGATCGCTGGCGGGCGCCGGCAGACGCGGTGGACCGGTTGGCGCTGAGCCGCTGTGAAGGCCCGGTGCTCGACATCGGTTGTGGGCCGGGGCGGATCGTGACGGCGCTGGCGGAGCGCGGCATTCCGGCGCTGGGCGTGGACATCTCCGCGCAGGCGGTCCTGCAGACCACGAAGCGCGGTGCGCCGGCCTTGCGTCGGCCGGTCCAGGAGCCGTTGCCGGGCGAGGGACGGTGGGGCAGCGTGCTCCTGATGGACGGCAACATCGGCATCGGCGGTGCGCCCGACGTCCTGCTCCGGCGCTGCGCCGAACTGGTCCGCCCTGACGGTCTGGTCCTCGTCGAGGTAGACCCCGACGACAACCTGGACGACTCCGCGCCGATCGTCCTGCACAGCGACGGCGGCCGCCGCTCCAGGCCGTTGCCCTGGGCAAGGGTGGGTGCGCGCGCCGTACTCCGTCACGCCCTCGGCACGGACCTCGTCGCCACCGAGGAGTGGCGAGCCGACAGTCGAGCCTTCCTGACCTTCCGCCGCATCGCCACTCCTGCCCGCCTGGCCCGGGCATGATGCTCGGCCGAGGGCTTCCAGTGGTGGTTGGCGGGGCGATTGCTGCCGCGGCCTGTGGCGGGGTCATCGTGGCGGAGGCGGCTCAATGGTGGCCGAACCTGACCTTGCTGGGCGCCTGTCTGGTGGTGGCGGGTCTCGGTTGGTTGGTGGTGCGGCGGCCGGTGGGGTCTCGGGCTGGGTGGACGGTGGTTGCGTGTGCGGTGCTGTGTCAGTTGCCGGGGCTGGTCAGTGCGCCGATCACCAGTACGGATGCCTATCGGTATGTGTGGGACGGGCGGGTGCAACTGTCGGGGAGTTCGCCGTACTCGCATGTGCCGCTCGATGATGCGCTTGCTCGCTTGCGGGATCCGCTGCTCTTCCCAGGTCTGTCGGCGGAGGATCGCTCGGGAGTTGCCGGGCCGCCGCGGGTGCCTCACGATCCAGCCACCGTCGCGGCGCTGAGCGCGGACGACCCTCGGACACTGATCAACCGGCCGCGCGTGCCGACCATCTATCCGCCGGTGGCCCAGGCCTATTTCACCGTGGTCGCCTTCTTCACGCCCTGGTCAGCGGGGACTTTCGGACTCCAGGTAGCCGGCGCCGCACTCGCTGTGGCGTTGACCGGCTTGCTTGTGGTCGAACTCCGGCGCCGCGGCCGCGATCCCCGGTGGGCCTTGCTGTGGGGTTGGTCACCGATCGTGGCGCTGGAGGCCGGCAACGCAGCCCATGTCGACGTGCTCGCGGCACTCCTGATCGTCGCCGCCGTGGTCCTCGCCGCGCGCCGCCGACCGGTCTGGGCCGGCGTCCTCCTCGGAGCCGCCGCCTCGGTCAAACTCCTTCCCCTGCTGCTCCTCCCCGCCTTCATCGCGATCCGCCGTCGCGACCTCCGTACGCCGCTGGCCGCCGTCGCCACCTTCGCCGGGTCCTACCTGCCGCACGTGCTTGCCGCAGGCACCTTGGTGATCGGCTTCCTGCCCGGCTACCTGACCCAGGAGGGGTTCTCCGACGGGAGCTCCCGCTCGGCGATTCTCGCGCTGGTGTTGCCTCCTGAGGCCCGGCAACTCGCCGCCGGCCTCCTCGCGGTCGGGCTCGCGCTGCTGGCGATCCACCGGCACGGACGAGAGCCGATCGCCGTCACCTGCTGCTGGTTGTACGGCGCCGCGCTGCTCGTCACCACCCCGACCTACCCGTGGTACGGGCTCCCGCTGATCGCGCTCGCAGTACTGGCCGGGCGGTTCGAGTGGCTCGCCGTACCGGTCGCCGCTTACCTGGCCTACGCGAGCTTCGGGCACGACGTCCGGCAGGGGCTGATCCACCTGACCGCCGCTGTCATCGTTGTCATCGCGATCACCGTACGTCACCGTCCGATCCTGGGAAGCCGTTTGACGAACGGGTCGAGGCGTGCCAACACTGATCCGCGTGTCTCCTCGTATCGCACTGGCAACCTCCGCTGACCACGCGGAACTGCACCCGCACGACCTGCCGCTGGCCGACGCCCTGCGCGTCGCCGGTCTCGACCCGGTGGCCGAGGTCTGGACCGACCCGTCGGTCGACTGGTCCTCGTACGACGCCGTCCTGCTCCGCTCGGTCTGGGACTACCACGTCCGGTACCTCGAGTTCACCGAGTGGCTCGGGCAGCTCGACAAGGCCGGGGTGCCGGTGCTCAACGAGACCGACCTGGTCCGCTGGAACGCCGACAAGCAGTACCTGATGGAACTGCGCGAGCGCGGTGTCGCGATCGTGCCGTCCCAGGTGGCGGCCGGACCCTGCCTGCGGGACGTGGTCAACGGGCTGAACGGCCAGGAAGTCGTGATCAAGCCGACCGTCAGCGCGACCGCCCACCTCACGATCCGTGGGACCGCGGGCTCCGAGGAGCTGAGCCGGGCGATCGACGACCTGCCGGACATCGTGTACCTGGTGCAGCCGTTCCAGCCGGAGATCCAGTCCGAGGGCGAGTGGTCGCTGATCTTCATCGACGGCGAGTTCACCCACGCGGTGCTGAAGCGCCCGGCCGACGGCGACTACCGGGTCCAGGACGACTTCGGCGGAACCGCCGAGCTGCTGGAGGCGCCGGCCGCAGTACTGGAAGGTGCGGCCGCGGCGCTCGCCGCAGCCGACACCCGCCGCTCCCCCGTGTACGCCCGCGTCGACGGCATCCTGGCCAACGGCCGCTTCCTGCTGATGGAGCTCGAACTCATCGAGCCCTACCTCTTCCTCCCCCAGTCCCCCGAAGCCACCACCAAACTCGCCTCCGCAGTAGCCACCCGCCTCGGCTGACAGGTCCGGCACAGGACCGCCACGAAGGCGAACTGGATGGCGGAGGCGATCACCAGGCGGATGCTCAGGCTGTCGAGATCAGGCCAGGCGGCTACGGCCAGTGCGGCCGCGATGGTGCCGACTGTTGCCCAGCGGGCTCGGCCCTTGAACCGCCGCGCGAAGACAATCGCCGCTGCCGTCCAGGCGAGTTGAGCGATACCGAAGCCGACCTCGTGCAGCACCCCGTGCCAGCTCAGCTCCCCCGCCCCCTCGGGCGCGCCTTCCGGGAACCCGGCGCCAGGGTCGGTGACGAACACCCCAGCCACGATCAGCCCGACCCCGAAGGCGCCGATGAGCCGTGGCCCCCAAGTACCTTGGCCTGCCCGCTTCAGCCCGACCGCGGCCGCGACGTACAGGCTTCCGGTCAGGACGAAGTTCGCGATCTGCACCCAGCCCGCGCCGCCCAACGCGAGCAGGCTGATCGGATGCCTGCCCGGGTCGAATCCTTCCCGGGTGAATGCCTGCACCGCCCAGACCGCCAGGAACAACGGTCCAGCCACCACCCCACCCGCCACCAGTCGATCAGTGGTCACCTTCATGATCCCGCACCTCTCTGCTGATTGGCCTTCTCAGCAGAGACGTCGCACCCGTCGGCAAGAACCGGACAGGGCGCTTAAATGCAGTAGTCCAGTCAACTAACTCTCATATAGCAAGACGCGCCACGAAGTATGTGTGAGGGCGCATACCGTCAGCGTTATGAGGCCGACCCTGACAGTGATCGCAGACCCCGCGGACCGCTGGATGAGCAAGGCAGCCTGCATCGGACACGCACCCGCCTACGACGAGACCGCGACGGCTTGGGAACAACGCAAGGCGCGCGAGCTCTGCCTGACCAGTTGCCCCGTCATCGCCGAGTGCCACGAGTGGGCGCAGCGCGAGAAGTACACCGGTACCGCGGCCGGCCAGCGCCTGACCCGCTGCAGCGACAAGGCCTCGTACTCCGCATCACCGACGCGGAGTACGAGGCATTGACTCGCCAGACGGGCCATGAGCGCGGTGGCAGGTAGTCCCGGCGCATGGAACGCCTTTCGAAGTGGTGGCACCGGCCGGCGAGTTCTGTCCGTTCGCTCTCCGGATCGCGGGTGTCAGTGCGTCGACCGTCAGGCCCGGTACGACGAGCGACAACCTCATCGTCACCGGCGCGGTGACCGCGACGGTGACGAACCTCGAGACCGACGAGTCGCGTCGCTACAACATCTCGGGGCCCACCTTCATCGATGCCGAGACTGGCCGACTGGTCCTGACCGGTACCGCGCTCGTCGGACAGCCCGCGAACCAGAACGTCGGCAGCACCGTCCTGATCGTGACCCGAGGCCGCGTCACCTTCACCGCCGCCAACACCATCGAGTCCAACCACGGCACCATCGCCCGCAACGTCTGTGTTCGTCGCCGACAACGACGCCTTCGCCGTGGTGGCGATGCGCACCTGCAACGGCACGGGGTGAAGGTCGGGCAGGACATCGCGGTCACCGGGTTCAACGACTTTCCGTTCGCGAGCATGCTGGACACCCCGCTGACGACGGCGCGGATCCCGCTGCGGGACATCGCCGTCTGTCTGTTCGACCGGGCGCTGCGCGAGATCAGCGGCGACCCCGACCAGCCCAGCCGCCTTGTCACCGCTCCCCTGGTCGTCCGCGCCAGCGCCTAGTCCCACAAGCAGCTTCTACGATGCCGAGAGCTCGACCTCTGTTTCTTGGGGAGTGAGCGCTCTCCGGGCCAGGACCATAGTGACGATCGTGCCGAGGACACCGGCCAGGCAGATGGTGAGGCTGGGGCGAAGCAACGTGCCAATGGCACCGGCCAGCGCGATGCTCACGCCCTGCACCGCCATCAGCCCACTGGTCTGCACCGTGAACAACCTCCCCCGGTACGCCGGGTCGCTGGCGGCCAGGATCATCGGATCGATGCCCTGGTTGAACGCATAGCCGCTGCCCGAAAGCGCCAGCAGCACAGCAGCCAGCGGGATCCCGGGAGTCGCGAGGAACGCGATCGCGGGGACCTGGCTCAGCAGGATGAGCGGAACCACCAGGCGTCGCCGGGTGGCCGGCGTGAGCCGGGCTGCGGCGATCTCACCGAGCACGGACCCGACCGCGTACCCGGCTAACAGGACGCCGGCGGTCGAGGCTGCGGCGCCGGTCTGCGCGGTGTAGGCCACCGCGAGTCCATCGGGCATCGACGAGAACGCCGGAACGATCCAGGACAACAGGATCAGCCGACGGAGCCGGACGGAGCCGAAGATGTAGCCGAGGCCGCTGAGCGAATCCCGCACCGTGTTACGACCCATCCCCGTGGCCGGGGTGAACGGCGTACCGAAGCCGATCAGGGCGGCCGAGGCGAGGAAGCTCGCGACGTCGAGGGCGAGCAACCAGGTCGGGCCGATCGCGGCGACGGCGACCGCGCCGAGGGCGAACCCGGTCAGCACCGTCAGCTGCCCGATTGCCCTCAGCAACGACCGGCCGATCGGGAACAGGTCGGCGTCGAGCAGGTGAGCCAGGCTGGCGGCGCGGGCGCCCGCGAAGATCGGGGCGACGATGCCGGCCAGCAGGAGCAGTCCGAGCAGACCGCCGACAGGGATACCGGGGATCAGCATCACCGCGATGCAGGCGGCGCTGATCAGGTCGCAGCAGACGAGTACCCGGCGCGCCGGGAAACGGTCCGAGATCGAAGAGAGCGCGATCCCGCCGAGAGCGTAGGGCAGGAAGGAGCAGACCAGCACCAGCGCGGACAGCAGCGGAGACCCGGTCCGCTCGAAGATCAGGATGGAGAGCGCGACCTGCGCCGCCACGGTGCCGATCATGGAGACGGCGTGCGCGACGAACACGTTGCGCAGGCCGGGAACGCGCAGGACAGCTCGATAGCCGTTGGTCACGGGCCGAGGTTGCCTCGGAGCGCCATCGACGCGATAGATTTTCGGTTGTGACCGAAAGTCGGGGATCGGCGTGACGGTACTGCGGTTCACCCAGGCCGACGCGTTGCGCTGCCGGTTCGGCCTGTCGCCGCTGTGGGAGACGATGTCCGCGGTGCGGGTCCTGCACGGCCACAAGCACCGACCGCTCTACTCCCCTTGGATCGCGGCCAAGAGCGAGGCGGCCGCCGGGCTGGATCTGCGGATGCTGCGGGCGGTCCAGCCGCGCGTCGGCTTCACGCCGGACTTCCTGACACCTCCGCCGAAGGCCTCGCGAGCCAGGTTCGCGACCGAGATCGCCCGGGTTCGCAGTACCCCGTTGGACCTCGTCCGGGCGGAACTGATCCGCTCGCGGGACGAGCTGAACAACCCGGCGGCCCCAGAGATCAACCGGATGCTCGCCGATCCGGCCGGCACCCGCGAGCGGATGGCGGACGAGATCGAGAGCGCCTGGATCACGCTGATCCAGCCGGACTGGCCGCTGATCAGCCGGGTCCTCGAGGACGACATCGCCTATCGCGGCGAACAACTCACCTCCGGCGGGCTGGCGAAGCTGTTCGACGATCTCCACCCGACGCTGAGCTGGGAGGACGACCGCCTCATCGCCTCGCGGTACCGCGGGCAGGATCGCGAGCTGACCGGCCAGGGGCTGCTCCTGGTGCCCGGGGTGTTCGCCTGGCCGTTCCTCGTCCTGGTCGTCGACCCTGGCTATCAACCGACCTTGGTGTACCCCGCTCGCGGGGCTGCCCGGCTCTGGTCCGACGCACCCGCGCCGCCCGATCCCCTTGCTCGGTTGCTCGGGCGGACCCGGGCGACACTGCTTGTCGCGTTGGATCCACCCGCCACGACGAGCGCCCTCGCAGCGCAGTACGGGCTGGCTTTGGCGACTGTTGCGGAGCACCTCGCCGCGCTGCACGGAGCGGGGCTCGCCACGCGTCGCCGTACGGGTCACCAGGTCCACTATCGGCGTACGGACGTCGGGCAGGCGGTCGTTGATGCCTCAGTCGGGTGAGAATGCTGGGGTGACCAAAGTGGCAGCGCCTGGCACCGGGCATACCCGTAGGTGGCCGGCCTCGTTGGCGGTGATCGTCGTCCTCGCGCTGCAGGTCGCCGTGCCCGCGCAGATCATGGACGCACCGCGGTGGATCATGCCCGCCCTCGGAGCACTGCTGCTGCTGCCGCTGGTGTGGGCGAACCCCTTCCATCTGAAGCGGGACGAGCCCTGGCTGCGGTGGATCGAACTGGCGCTGCTCGCGGTGCTCGTGCTGGTCAACGCCGTCTATCTGACCGGGTTGATCCTGCTGCTGAGCGACGGTGACGCTTCCGACGGCAAGGTGCTGGTGAAGTCGGCGCTGCTGATCTGGGTGACGAACGTGGTCGCCTTCGCGGTCTGGTACTGGGAGGTCGACCGCGGTGGCCCGTTCGCGCGGATGCCCGAGCACGAGCACCAGGAGGAACGGCCGGACCTGCTCTTTCCGCAGATGACCGTCGACATCCCCGGCTGGCAGGGCTGGATCCCCGGCTTCACCGACTACCTCTTCGTCGCCTTCACCGCCGCGACCGCCTTCAGCCCCACCGACACGATGCCCCTCACCGCCCGGTTGAAGACCCTGATGGGCATCCAGTCCGCGATCTCTCTCCTCACGATCGCCATCGTCGCCGCCCGCGCCATCAACGTTCTCTGATCACCCAACCGACCAGGAAAGGGGCGCGCGGCGTCGGTCTGGATAGGGAGCCACCCGGCTGTCCATCTACTGACATATCCCTATCGACGCCGTTGTAATGAGTGTGAGAGCGTTATGCCCATGTACAAGCAGGTAGAGCAGGACGCCGCCCGGACCAAGTCCGTCGGGCTCGGATTCGCGGTGTTCTCGGCGATCACGTTCGGTGGATCGGGTCCGTTCGCGAAGGCGCTGATCGGGGCCGGGATCTCGCCCGAGCAGGCGGCCTGGATCCGGATCCTCGGCGCCGCCGCCCTGCTCGTCCCGCTCGTGCTGATCTTCCGCGGCAGCGCCGGCCTGCGTGCGGCCCGCGCATCGTGGCCGCCGCTCGTGCTCTACGGACTCACCGGGATCGCCGGCTGCCAGACGCTGTTCTTCATCGCCGCGAGCCGGCTCCCCGTCGGCGTGGCGATCCTGCTGGAGTTCTCCGGACCGGTCCTCGTGGTCGCCTGGCTCAAGTTCGGGCGCAAGGTCGCCGTGCCGCGGTCGGCCGCGCTGGGGGTGGCGATCGCACTGGTCGGGCTGGCGACAGTGGTCGAGATCTGGTCGGGCCTGCAACTCGATCTGATCGGGCTGCTCGCGGGCCTCGGCGCGGCGGCCTGCCAGGCGACGTACTTCATCCTGATCGACAAGCTCACCGGCGTTGCCGACCCGCTCGTGATGACGGCGGCGGGCAGCGTGGTCGGGGCAGTCGTGCTGACGGCCGTGTCCGCGCCCTGGGCCATTCCGTGGAACGCGCTGACGGACACCATCGCGATCGGTGAGCGGTCCGCGCCGGGCTGGGTGTTCGCCGCCTGGCTGATCGTGATCAGCACCGTGGTCGCCTACCTCGCCGGAGCGGCCGCGGTACAGCGGCTCTCCGCTGCGATCGGTGGAGCGGTCGCGTACGTCGAGGTCGTGGCAGCGAGCCTGTTCGCCTGGATCCTGCTGAACGAGACACTCTCGACGAACCAGGTGATCGGCGGCGTGATCGTGCTGCTCGGCGCCTTCGTGGCCCAGTCCTCGGTCGGCAAGGTGGCGCCGCCGGAGATCCCCGACGCCGATCCCCCGGCGCGCGACCTCGACCTGGACACCGCCGGCATCTGAAGATAGGCGCATGGATCCGATCGCGGTGACGTCGAGTGGACAGCTGAGAGGCCGGACGACCGAAGGGATCACCGCCTTCCTCGGGATCCCCTATGCGGGGGATCCCGTCGGACCGGCCGCGTTCGAGGCACCCGCGGTGGTGAAGCCCTGGGACGGAGTACGGGAGGCGACCACGCTTGGGCCGACCGCGCCGCAACCGCCGTACGAGCCGCCGATGGACGTGCTGCTGACCAACCCGATCGAGCTCGGGCCCGACTTCCTCAACCTCAACGTCTGGACACCGGGAGGGACAGGGCTCCCGGTGCTCGTGTGGTTCCCCGGCGGGGCCTTCCGCAACGGTTCCAACGCGATCCCGGCGTACGACGGGAGCGCGTTCGCCCGGGACGGCGTGGTCACCGTCGGGGTGAACTACCGGCTGGGGGTGCAGGGGTTCGGCGTGATCGCGGACGGACCGAGCAACCGTGGCCTGCTCGACCAGGTGGCCGCGCTTCGGTGGGTGCAGGAGAACATCGCCGCGTTCGGCGGCGACCCGAGTCGCGTGACGATCGCGGGCCAGTCGGCGGGCGGGATGAGCGTCGCGACGCTGATGTCGATCCCGGCCGCGCAAGGGCTCTTCCAGCGCGCGATCGTGCAGAGCGGATCGGCCGAGGCCACCGCGCTGGCTAGTGACGGCGCCCTGGTCACCGCCGAGCTCGCCAAGCGCCTGGATGTCCCGCCAACCGCGGCCGGGCTCGGCTCGGTCGAGATCCCCGAACTGATCGCCGCCCAACGAGCGGTGGCGATAGAGCTGCGGCAGTTCCCGGACCCGCAGCGCTGGGGCGTCACGACGGTCAAAGCCGGCGGCGGCATCATGCCGTTCTTCCCGATCATCGATGGTGAGCTGATCCACGAACGACCGCTCGACGCGATCGCGGCCGGTGCCGCGCGAGGTGTCGAGCTGCTGATGGGGGTCACCAGCGACGAGTTCCGGCTGTTCTCGGTCCCCAGCGGCCAATCGGCGGCCGTCACCGCGGAAGCACTCCCGCTCCTCCTTCGGGGCCAGGGCATCGACCCCGCGATCGCGGACACCTACGCGACCAACCGCCCGGGCGAGTCCCCCGGTGAGGTGCTCAGCGCGATCATCAGCGACGGCTTCTTCGTGCTCCCGACGATCCGCCTGCTCGAGGCGCAGTCGGCCCACGCGGCGACGTACCGGTACGAGTTCTGCTGGCGGTCGCCGCTCGCCGGACTGGGCTCGTGCCACGCGCTGGAGCTGCCGTTCGTGTTCGACACCCTCGGTACGGCGACGTCCCCGCTGTTCCAGCCGGATCCGCCGCAGGAACTGGCCGACCGGATGCACGCCGCCTGGGTGAGCTTCGTGACCACCGGGAGCCCGGGCTGGTCGCAGTACGACGCGACCGCCCGGCCGGTGATGACGTTCGGACATCCGGAGTCCCGGGTGCTGGAGAACCCGCGGGCCGACGAACTCGCCCTCTGGGGTTAGCCGACCAGCGACAGGACGAGCTCGCGCGGGAGGCCGTGGGTCTCGTGCAGGTACTCGAAGTCGTTCTGGTCGAGCGTCTTCTGGAAGCGTTCGTGGCTGAGGATCCGCCGGCCCCGTTCGAGCAGGTTGGTGAACCGGATCTCCTCGTCGATCAGCATCCGCCGCACCAGCGTGACGACCTCACCCTGGTGGAAGTGGTGCAGCGTGTGCTCGAACAGCTCCAGCGGCAGGTCCGACAGCGTCCTCGAGTCGTCGGTCCGCCACAGCAGGGTCAGCACCCGGCGGATCAGCCGGCGCAGCACGTAGCCGCGACCGGTGTTCGACGGGTGGACGCCGTCGCCGATGATGACCATGCTCGAGCGGAGGTGGTCGATCACGATCCGCTCGGACTCCTCGTCCAGCTTCCACAGCTCGGGGATGATCCGCATCCACGGCTCGAACAACTCGGTCTCGTAGACGGACTTCTTGCCCTCGAGCAGCATGCTCAGCCGCTCGAGACCGAGGCCGGTGTCGATGTTGCGCTGCTGTAGGGGTTCCAGCGAACCGTCGTCGTACCGGCGGTAGCGCATCATCACGTGGTTCCACACCTCGACCCAGCGGTCGTCGGTGGTCGGCGTGCCCTCCGGTGAGCCGTCGCCGGTCCACAGGAAGATCTCCGAGTCCGGGCCGCACGGACCGGTCGGGCCGTTGGACCACCAGTTGTCGTCGGTGGTCAGCTCGACCGGCACGCCGAGGGACTGCCAGGTGCGCAGCGACTCCCGGTCCAGCTCGACCTGGTCGTCACCACCGAAGACGGTGACGTACATCCGGCCGGGGTCGATGCCGAACCCGTCGCGGAGCAGCTCGAACCCCCACCGCAGGGTCTGCTCGCTGCCGTAGTCGCCCAGCGACCAGGAGCCGAGCATCT
Organism: Kribbella sp. VKM Ac-2568; assembly: GCF_004345365.1. GTDB lineage: Bacteria > Actinomycetota > Actinomycetes > Propionibacteriales > Kribbellaceae > Kribbella > Kribbella orskensis. The sequence goes on along the minus strand of NZ_SLVF01000008.1, from coordinate 209,995 downwards.
CGAACACTGTCAGGTGGGTCGGATCACCGACCTCGTCCAGATCGGTGGTGCGCAGGCATCGCTGCACCCCGACCAGCCGGCGGCCGAGTGGATGGGGTTCGCCCTCCAGATAGGGCGTCAGCGGATGCATGCCCGAGGTGGTGAAGAGGACGGGGTCGCCTGGTCGTGGGATCAGCGAGGATCCCGTGGTGGGGATGTGACCGCGCTGGACGAAGAAGTCGATGAAGGTCTTGTCGAGGCTCATGGGAGTGGTCCTTTCGGAGGAAGACCGGAAAGGGACCGCTGGCCAGGCTGAACAGCAAAACACCGGCGGACCGTTTCCGGTCGCCGGTGTGGGAGAAGAAGATGTCAGGCAGCGGCAGCCGGAGAGCGGAAAGCTCGTACGGCTGCTGCAAGTCGGGACATCTGATGCATGTCGTCAACAGTACATGATCTGTCACGGCCTTTTCAGACACCCGGTCAGCGGATGTCCAGCAGTTGTCGCAACACCGCACCGGACCGCGACCAGGTCCACTCCTCGCTGACCCAGGCCCGCCCCGCCGCGCCCATCGCCCGAGCCTTGCCGGGATCCGTCAGCAACTCGACCAGCCGTACTGCGGTCGCGACCGGGTTGTAGGGATCGACCAGGTACCCCGTCTCGCCGTGCCGCACGGTGTCGCCGGCCCCGCCGGAATCGCCGACCACCACCGGTTTCCCCGTCGCCGAGGCCTCGAGTGTGACGATGCCGAGCGCCTCCGGCTCCAGGCCGAATCGCCTTGTTCTGCAGGGCATCGCGAACACGTCCGCGGCATCGACGTACGGCGGGATCTCCTCCCACGGCATCGCGCCGGTGAAATGGACCGACCGGGCGACACCGATGTCTGCGGCGAGTCGTTCGAGCCGATCGCGATCCGGTCCGCCGCCCACGATCAGCAGGACCGCCTGGGGGACGGCGGCGAGCACCCGCGGCCAGGCCCGGATCAAGGTGTCCTGCCCCTTGCGGGCGACCAGCCGCGACACGCACGCCACCACTGGCACGCCTTCGAGTCCGAGGCCCTTGCGCACCTGCTCTCCCCCGCACTCCGGGAAGAACCGCGATGTGTCGACTCCCGGCGTGAGCCGCCGCATGCGCTCGGCCGCGGCCGTCGACAGGGCCGGGGCGATCTGCTCCGCGCACCACGAGGACACCGTCGTCATCGTGTCCGCCGCCTCGCCGATCCGCCGCAGCGCCTGGCGTGCTCCCGGAGTTCCGGCCCACCACGTCTCGTGCCCGTGCGTCAGCGCGACGATCCGCCTTGCTCCCGCCTTGCGCAGCGCGGGTCCCATCAGCCCGAGCGGAGCGGCCGCACCGAAGACAACCCGGTCAGCGCCGTACCGCCTCATCACCTGTACGGCGTACCGGGTGACCCGGGGCGTCGGCAGGAGCATCGTCGTACGGTCGCGTTCGACCGGGAAGGACAACCCCGCGTCGTACTGCGCGTCGCCGGGCATCCGGGCGGTCAGCACCACCAGATCGGGGAGCTCGTCGCACAGGGAGCGCACGAACGTCTCGATGCCGCCCTGGCGGGGTGGGAAGTCGTTCGTGACGACCAGGACGGTCATCGGTGGACCAGTGGCGGGATCGTCTGGCCGTGGGCCTCGGCCCAGGCCCGGCCCATCGCGATCCGCTCGGGTGTCGTCGGATGGGTCGCGAACAACCAGTACCGCCAGCGGCTCGGCGTCAGGCCGGAGAGATTCGTCACCGCCAGCTGATGCTGCATCGCGACGAAGGTCGTCGGATCGTTCGTCAGCCGCAGCGAGTGGTAGTCCGCGCGGGCCTCGATCTTGCGGCTGACCAGGTTCTGCACCGGTGATGCCAGGAACGTCCCGGCCACGATCAGCGCGAGCAGCAACGCGGTCCGGCGCGGATCGGCCAACCGGGCGCCGAGCAACAACTTCAGCAGGACGACGGCGAAGGCGGCGCCCAGTGCTCCGATCAGCGTGCCGTGCAGGACGTCGTTCTCAGCGGCATGGCCGAGCTCGTGCGCGACCACCAGCCGGACCTGGCCGGGTGGCGCGGTCTTCAGCAACGTGTCGTAGACGACCAGCCGGCGGGTCGAGCCGAATCCGGAGACGTAGGCGTTCAGCGTGGTCGTCCGCTTCGACGCGTCCGCGACGAGAACGTCCTTGACCGGCACCCCGTCCTCGCGGGCGAGCTGCATGAACTCGTCGCGCTGCGGACCGGGCGCCATAGAGGTGAAGTCGTTGAATCGCGGCTCGACCAGCACTGGATACGCGAACGAGACGCCAAGCACCAGCACCGCCGCGGCGATCGCCGCCGGCACCCACCACCACGTCCGCCACTTCTTGGCCAAGGCGATCAACCCGACGGCCACGGCGATCAGCGCGACCGACGTCAGCACCCAGCTCACCAGCCGGTCCCGGAACCACAGGTCCCACGCCTCGGTCGAGAGACCGTACTTCCGGGTGACCCGCTCGGCCATGATGTCCGTCGGCAAGGTGATCACGCTGGTCAGCAGGCCGATCTCGGCCACCAGCACCGGGACCGCGAGGTACCAGCGGCGCAGCTTGATCGCGTCGTACAGGCGCCGGCCGAGCGGGCTGAAGCCGATCACCAGCGGGACCAGCAGCGACAACACCCAGGAGGTCGTTGACCATGGCAACAACTCGCGCCGGAACTGCTCCTGCCGGGCGATCTCGGCCGCGGTGAAGTCCAGCGCCGGGTCCGGTTTCGGCAGGTCGATCAGGTGCCACGGCGTCGTGGTGACGATGACGACGACCAGAGCGGCGGCGAGCACGAGAGCGGCACCCCGGGGCGCCCACTTCTCGGCCCGCTCAGACACCGGCGAGCCTCTTGAGGTACTTCTGCCAGTCGGCGGTGAACTCCGCCTCGGTGGTGCCGAGCACGGTCCGGAAGGCGTCGGCCAGGCCGGTCGGACTCTTCGACGCGTGCACGGCCCGGTAGAACTTCACCAACTTGCTCTGCCCTTCCCGCTCGCTGATCAGCCGGCAGGCCAGCCAGCCCGACTCGTAGGCCTGGGGCAGGTCCGCCGACGACGCGGCGAACGCCTCCGGCGGGGGCAGCGTCTTCGGCACCTTGCCTGCGCGGACCGCCTTGAACAGCTCCTTCGCCGCCGATTCGTCCTGCACGGACACGGCGGTGAAGGCGACGTAGTCGGCGAAACCCTCGGCCAGCCACAACGGTACCGGCGAGGCGGTAGCGGTCGATGCGACGTGGGTGGTCTCGTGCGTCAGGACGATCCGGCGGCCCTGCTTGCCGAGTTCCTCGAATAGCTTCGGGTTGGCCACGATCCGCACCGGCGCCCCGACCTGCGGGCTGTCCAGCTCGGCCATCGTGACCGCGGCGATCTGGGTGTAGGTGTTCGGCTGGGCGCCGAGCACGTACTCCATCTCGGACTGCTTGGCAGGCAGGTAGACGACCGCCTTCTGCTTCCAGTTCTTGCCCCACACCCTGCTGACAGAGTCGACCGCGCGATCGGCCACCACGGCGTAGTCGTCCGCGTCCTTCTGCGAGTCGAGGCTGATCACCAGGCTGTCGTCGCCCTTGGCCACGTCGATGCTGCCCAGCGCCCAGATCGGCCGCCGCTGCCCCACCACGAACCGCTCCGAGAAGGACGCCGCGTACGTCATACCGTCGCGGGTGACAAACGTCACGGGCAGGGTCTCCCGGGCCGGCTTGGTGTCGTAGCCGGTGAGCTGCCAGGACACCTCGACCTGGGCGAGCCAGGACTCCGTGCCACCCAGCTGGGCCTGCCGGTCCGGCGCCAGCGCGCCTGTGTCGTCGCTCACGTAGCGCAGCTGAAACGTGGCCAACGGCAACTTGCCGAGGTTCGTGTAGATGATGCGCGCCTGCTCGTCGAACGCCTTCGCCTCCGGGTCGACGGTGCTGAGGAAGCTGCCGCGGCTCTCGTTCAGGACCGCGTCCGCCATCTTCTGCAGCACCGACTGGCCGGCCGCGGCCCGGCGTACTCCCTCGGCGGCCTCGTCCGGGGTCGAGGACGTCTGCGGCTGCGCGGTGTTGCCCGGGGCACCCGGCTCGGCGGGCGCGTCGGCGAGCTTCTGCAGACCGACGTACCCGGTGACGGCGACCACGCTGATCGCGACGCCCAGGGCCACCCGGCGGAGCAACGTGCCGTGAGCAAGCGTCCAGGTGCCGAGCGCCTCGAACGTCGGCGGCCGCTTGGGCGCGTCCGCCGCGGCGTGCTGGGCGGGGATCTGGATCGTGGTCTGCTCGGACGGCGAGGCCTGCTCCGGGAAACCATCCACCGGGGAATGAGACCGCGCGCCGCTCTGCTCGTCGATCACCTCGGCCCCTCGCTGCTCACCTGCCCCAGTCAGGGGAGTCACGTCAGGTGCCTCCTCAGACAAGTCAAACACAAGTTGGCGGGGGAAACGACTCGGCTCCGGGGAAAGGATCCCCGGAGCCGTCGAGCATGTCTGAACGGGCGTGCTTCAGCCCGGGCGGACCGCGGTGTTGTACGGCATCAGGTCGATCGGGTCGGTCTTGACCGGCTTGCCCGGGCGGCTCGCGTGCACGATCCGGCCGTTGCCGATGTACATCCCGACGTGGCTGATCGGCGAGTAGTAGAAGACCAGGTCGCCGGGCATCAGATCACCCTTGCTGACCCGGCGGCCCTCGCTGGCCTGCGCCTTGGAGGAGTGCGACAGCGAGACGCCCGCCTTGCCCCAGGCGTACATCATCAGGCCGGAGCAGTCGAACGAGTCGGGTCCGTCGGCGCCCCAGACGTAGCTGTCACCCAGCTGTGCCATCGCGGCCTGGACCGCGGTGCCCGCGCGGCCGTTGGCCGGCACCGGCAGGTTGTCGTCCATCCGGTCGCCGTCGCGGCTCGGGCGCTCGGCCCGGGCCTCCTGCGCTTCCTTCTCGTTCTCGGCCTCGATCTTGGCCCGCTCGGCGTCACTCAGCTTGTCGAGGACCTTCTCGGCGGCGTTGAGGTTCGTCTGGATCTGCTTCTTCAGCGCGTCCTGCTGGGCCTGCACGGACTGCAGTGCGGCGAGTTCGGTCTGCTCGCTGGCCTGCAGGTCGGTGAGCTTGCCCTGCGCCGACTGGAAGCGGCGGAGCGCCGAGTTCTGCTGGCCGGCGAAGGCCTGCGCGGTGGAGGCCTGGCTGAGGAACTGGTCGGGGTTCGTCGACAGCAGCAACTGCGCCGTCGTCGTCATCCCGGAGGTCTGGTAGCCGGCCACCGCGAGGGAGCCGATCTGCCGCTTCACCACGTCCACCTGGGACTGCTGCTTGGCTATGCCGGCCTTCAGCGCGTTCACCCGGGCGTTGGAGGCCTGGATCTTGCCGCGCAGGTCGTTGGCCGCTTCACCGGCGGTCTCGGCCTTGTGCTGCAGGTCCTGGACCTGGGCCCTCGCCTGAGCCAGCGTCGGCTTGGGGTCCGCGTCCGCGGATGCCTGGATGAAAATCACCCCCGTCGCAACGGCGGTGGTGGTGATGGCGGCGAGGGCAATCCCTTTGAAGCGGTTCGTGCGGCCGATGGACACAGCCCGGTCGGTCCCTTCCTCTGCTCGACGCCGTCCCCGTCAACTCGCCCGGCGATGCCCGGAGTACCAGGTACTCCTGCACGCCCGGCGGGTCACACCTCGGCTTGAATCGGTGCTGCCCGGGCCGGTCTGGTCAACCGGCGCTCCGTGGCAACGAGAGGTAACAGTAGTAACCGATTCGTGACCGGTGCAATCCGCCCCTCTGGTTTGATCCAAACTTAACGTCGGGAAAGGCCTTGCAGGACTCGGGATCAGACCGCGTCGGCCGCGGGTCCGTGGTCACCAGCTGTGTTCGGCTCGACACTGCTGACGGCGTGCACCAGCCGCAGCGGCGGCACCAGACCGGACTGGGCCAGTACGTCGAGCGCGGCCAGCTCCTCGTCGTCGACCCGCAGCGAACTCTGCTCGGGCGGCATCCCGAGCACCACGCTGACCACGCAGTCCGGGCAGCCCGGCCCTCTCATCACACACGCGTCGCAGTCGATCAGCACAACGTCCTCCAAAGTGGGGAAGCACCCGGACTTGCATCCGGCTGAGAAGGACGCTAAAGACTCCCACCGACAGTTTCCGCCGACCATGTGTCACCGACCCCGTACGGCGAGCCGCCGCGCCGCGGACCGCAGTACCGTTCAGGCGCGGGCGATGCGGGCGATCAGGCTGGCCGCGGACAGGGCCCGGCCACCCATCGCGATGATGCTCTCGGCAACTTCGCGGTCGGTGGAGACGACCACCACCGGACGCCCCGGCGGCTCCGCGCGGACAAGTTGCCGGATCACCTCATCGGCGATCACGCCGGCCGGGCTGAACCGGACCCGGACACCGCGCGGCGGGTTCAGCTGGACCGGACCGGACAGCTCGGCCCCGTCGAACACCACTGTCACCTCGATCCGCCGCTGCGCCACCAACGCGCCGAGTGCGGTGACGAGCCGCTGCCGCTGGGAGTGCAGCGGGGAGTTCGGCCAGGCGGTCTTTGTGACGTTGTAGCCGTCGATGATCAGGTGCACCTGCGGCAGCGCGAGCAGCTCGTCGAACAAGGCCGGATCGTCGTCCGGCGCGGACCGCCCGATCGGCGCGGCGGACGGCTCCACTCCGGCGACGGTATCGGCTGGGCGCAGCTCTCCCCCGGGCGGCAGCGCCAGTTCGCGACGGAGTCCTCCCGCTGCCTCGACCAACGTATCCAGCAGCAGCCTTGTCCTCGTGGACGCCAGCTCGCGCTCCTGCCCCGCAGTACGGCGTGCCGCGTGCTCGACCGCTTCCAGCTCGGTGATGCGGGCGCGGAGCTTGCGCAGCTCGCGTTCGACCTCGGCGCGGGCGGCGTCGACGCGTTCGTCGGCGGTCTCCGCCTCGACGGTGCGCTTCTCGAGATCGGTCTGCAGGCCGGCGATCCGCTGGCGGGCCTCGTTCAGCTTGCGCCGGAGGGTGACGTTCTCGGCCTTGAGTTCGGAGACCTGCTCGCGCAGGCGTTCGCGCACCTGGCGGGTCTCCGTGCGGGCCTGATCAAGCTGATCCGTCAGGCGTCCGAGGGCCTCGTCGTCCACCCGCGGCTTCTCGGGCGGCAACTGGGCGGCGTCGGCGACCCGCTGCTCCCACTCCTCGGGCCGGAGCAGGTAGGCCAGCGCGGCCACCTCGATCGGTTCCGCGGCCGGCACCGGCACTCCCTCGGCCACGGCGTCACCGAGCTCGGGGTGCTCCCGGCGTACCTCGAAGGCGACCAGGCGGCGGAAGTGCTCGTCGGTGTCCAGGATCGGGCCGAGCACCGACGCCGAGAGCTTCGCACGCTTGCCGGGCGCGAAGCTGGCGAACCGCCGCAGCGGGGCTGGGATGTCGGTCGCGGGCAGCTGCCCCAGAGCCTGGGCGGCCAGGTTCAGAACTCTTTGCCGCACGGGTTCGGGCAAGGTGGTAGCAGCAGAGCCGGCGGCGGTGCCTGCCTCAGTCACCGGTCCGCAGTCCGGCCGGAACGGTGGTCTGGCTCAGCCAGTGACGCAGACCACAGCGACCGGGCGCGGGGCCCGGATTCGCGGTGATCGCTTGTGTACGCATACACAGAGACTAGTCGGTAGCGCCCCGTTAGCCATGTTGTTTCAGCGTGGGCGAGACGCCGGCGGCCGCGTGTCAGCCACGAATTGTCGGTGCGGGCTTCTAGCGTCGTGGGCATGAGCAGTTCATTGCCGGATCCCGCCGCTGCCCCGGCGTCCGGACCGGTGACGCCGATCCGCGGCGTGCAGCCGAGTTTCGACGACCTCGGTACGCCGCTGCGCGATGTCACCTTCTGCGTGGTCGACCTCGAGACCACCGGCGGCGCGCCCGGCGATTCCGGCATCACCGAGATCGGCGCGGTCAAGGTGCGCGGCGGCGAACTGCTCGGCGAGTTCCAGACCCTGGTCAATCCGGCCGAGCCGATCCCGCCGTTCATCGCCGTGCTGACCGGGATCACCGACCGGATGGTTGCCTCGTCACCCCGGATCGACTCGGTGCTGCCGGCCTTCCTCGAGTTCGCCCGCGGCTGCGTGCTGGTGGCGCACAACGCCCCCTTCGACGTGGGATTCCTCAAGCACGACAGCCAGGTGCACGGCTACGACTGGCCCGACTTCGCCGTCGTCGACACCGCGCTGCTGGCCCGCCGGGTGCTGACCCCGGACGAGACGCCGAACTGCAAGCTCGGCACGCTGGCGAAGTTGTTCCGCACCACGACGACGCCGAACCACCGCGCGTTGTCCGACGCGCGCGCCACGGTCGACGTACTGCACGGGCTTTTCGAGCGGGTCGGATCGCTCGGGGTGCAGACGCTCGAGGACCTGCAGACGTACTCCTCTCGGGTCGCACCACAGGTGCGGGCGAAGCGGCATCTGGCCGAGTCGTTGCCTCACGCACCTGGCGTCTATCTGTTCACCGACGACCGCGGCGAAGTGCTCTACGTCGGCAAGTCGAAGGACCTGCGCAACCGGGTCCGGTCGTACTTCACCGCCTCCGAGACCCGCACTCGGATCGGCGAGATGATCGGCATCGCGTCCGGCGTCCGCGGCATCGAGTGCGGCACGTCGCTGGAGGCCGAGGTACGGGAACTGCGGCTGATCGCCGAGCACAAACCGCGGTACAACCGGCGCTCCAAGTTCCCCGAACGCCAGCACTGGTTGAAGGTCACGGTCGAGCCCTTTCCACGGCTCTCGCTGGTGAAACAGGTCCGCGACGACGACGCGGGATACCTCGGGCCCTTCACCTCGCGCAAGACGGCGGAGCGGGCGATGGCCGCGCTGCACGAGGCGTTCCCGATTCGGCAGTGCACGGACCGGATGTCGCGTACGCCGCGGATGTCGCCCTGCGTGCTCGCCGAGATGGGCAAGTGCGTCGCGCCCTGCGACGGGCGGATTGCCCCGGAGACCTACGGCGAATTCGTCACCGCGCTGCGATCGGCGCTGACGGTGGATCCGGCGCCGGTCGTCAAGGCACTGGACCGGCGGATCGACCTGTTGTCCGCGGACGAGCGGTTCGAGGACGCGGCGGTACATCGTGATCGGCTGAGCGCCTTCGTCCGGAGCAGCGCGAAGATGCAGCGGATGGCCTCGGTCACCGGGTGCGCGGAGATCTGTGCCGCCCGGCGGACCGAGGACGGCGGCTGGGAGTTGCACGTGATCCGGCGCGGTCGGCTCGCCGCGGCCGGGATCAGCCCACGCGGGACGGATCCCCGCAAGTACCTGGAGATGCTGCGCGCCTCCGCCGAGACCGTTCTGCCCGGAATCGGACCGGTCGCGTCCGCGTCGCCGGAGGAGATCGAGTTGGTCCTCCGCTGGCTCGACTCCCCCGGCATCCGGCTGGTCGAGATGGAGGGCACCTGGACCTGCCCGGTGAGCGGGGCGGGCCGCCACATCAGCCGCCTGGACAACGCGCACGCCTCCGAGGACCACCGAGCCCCGAGCGAACGCCGCCGCCGGCTCCGGCCGCTCGGAGCCACCCGCGCCAGCTGACTCGTCAGGCACGGCCCGGCACTATGCTTCAGCGGGTAGGCGCTGATATTCGAGGAGAGGACGACATGGTCACCGCGATCGTGTTCATCAAGGCCGACGTCGCACGCATCCCGGAGGTCGCCGAACAGGTGGCGGCGATCGACGGCGTCAGCGAGGTGTACTCCGTGACCGGCGCGCTCGACCTGATCGCGATGGTCCGGGTGGCCCACCACGACGACCTCGCCCGGGTGATTCCCGACCACGTGAACCGCGTGCCGGGAGTGGTCAGCACCGAGACCCACATCGCCTTCCGCGCCTACTCCACGCACGACCTAGAGGCGGCCTTCAGCCTCGGTCAGGACGAGGGTGTCTGAAGGCCGGAATTCGAAGGCCTGACTGACACGCGCTGAAGTTACGGTGAACGCATGAGCAACCCTCCGGTCGGCTGGTATCCGGATCCCACCGGACAGCCGAACACCCTGCGGTGGTGGAACGGGACCCAGTGGACCAACAAGACCGAGAAGGAAGACGTCACTCCGGACGCGGCTGAGGCGGAAACCGAGGCTGCCGCGATCAGTGCCGCGGAGAAGGCGAAGTCGACCTGGATGGAGCCGGCCACGATCCCGTCGGCCGCGAACCACTGGACCCAGCAACCTGCACCGGACGAGCCGGACACCGCTCCGGAGCCGGTCATTGAGCCCGTCACTGAACCTGTTCAGACTGGCTGGACCCTCAAGCTCGCTGACGCTGGTGCTGCTGGATCGGATGCAGGGGCTCAGGGTAAGGACGGGCAAGAGAACTCCTGGACAGAGCCGATCAGCGCTGCCCAGCAGGCGGAAGGCTGGGGACCTACGAGCTGGACGCAGCAGCCCAGCCAGCCTGTGAGCCAGGAGCCGACGCAGGCAACCAACAGCCAGACGCCAGCCAACACCTGGGGCCTACCCGACGAGCAGCAGACGACCGCCGCTACTACCTGGGGTATCCCGGACGAGCAGCAGACGGCCGCCGCCAATACCTGGGGTCTGCCCGACGAGCAGGCGAATGCCGCGAACACCCAGGCTGTCCCCGACGAGGAGCAGACGGCAGTCAACACCTGGGGCTTGCCTGACGAGCAGGCGGTTCCGGACCACGGCGACCTGCAAACTCCACCGCCGCCGTGGCGGCCGACTCCCAACCAATGGGAGGTTTCGGGCGACCAGCAGACCGCGCCCAACCAATGGGAGGTCTCGGCCGACCAGCAGCAGACCGCCGGCAACCAGTGGCAAGCCTCCGGCGAGCAGGCGGCGCCTAACCAGTGGGAGGCGTCGGCGGGACAGCAGACAGCTCCGACTCAGTGGGAGGCGGCTGTTGCGCAGCAGCAGCACGGCGGGAACCAGTGGCAGGGCTCCGGAGACGGGCAGGCTGCTGCCGATCCGTGGCAGGTCAACCAGGCTGGTGCGGGACCGTGGCAGGCCGGCGGTGGTGGTCAGACTGCGACCGAGCCTTGGCAGGGCGGTCAGCAGGGCGGGGGTCAGCAGCAGGGCGTTGGTCAGGAGCAGGGTGCTGGGCAGTGGCAGTCCGGTGGGGCCGGTCAGTGGCCGGTGGAGCAGGGCGGCGGGCCTGGAAGGATCAAGCCGGACAACGGTGGCAAGGAAGGCAAGGGCGGCGGGAGCAAGCTGCCGCTGATCGTCGCGGCGGTGGTGGCGTTCGTACTGATCGTCGCGGCGGGTGTGTTCTTCCTCTCGCAACGCGACGACAAGACGGCCGGCCCGGACCCGACACCTCCGCCCACCTCCGCACCGCCGTCGCCGACCAACGCTCCGACGACGCCCGGCAACCAGACCACCGGCGCGCCCGGCCAGTCGAAGAACCCCAAGCTGCACGAGGCTCCGCGCGTCGCCTCCGAGGCGATCTCCTTCCCGCGCCAGGGTCAGCCGTGGTCCGAACGCAAGCGGCTGATCGCGCAACTGATCAACTCCAGCGGGCAGTACGTCCGGTTGCAGGAGAACTTCGACGGCGAGAACGACTGGTACGCGGACATGTTCGTCGGCGCGCTCGGTACCGGCACGCCGTTCAACGGCAACCCGCAGGCGACCGCGTCGGACCTGATGCTGCAGGCCCGCAGTTCGATGTACGGCGACATCCCGGTCACGTTCAAGCCGCGGGCGAACGGCCCGGTGAAGCGTTCGGGCAAGGCGGGCTGGTTCTACCAGCAGACCGTGACGGTGAACTCGACGAAAGTGACATCACGGGTACTGACGTTGACCGTTGCGGTCTTCGACCTGGGCGACGGCATCGCGGTCGCCTACATCAGTGACATCCCCGTGAACCGGCCGGATCTGAGGACGGCCGAGGCCCAGGTCTACAAGGGAATCAACGTTGGCTGAGAACGAGAACCCCCACCCGCCCCGCCCCCCGGCCCGGCACAGCGCCCCCCCGCGCCAACCGCAGCCCCAACCCCAGTCCACCCAAACACCATCCGCTGAAGACCCCCTGTCGAGTCGCCCAGCGGAAGCGCGGTCAGACCAGCCTTCGGGCCCCCTGTCGGGTGGCCAGGGCCCGTTGTCTTCCGGGGATCCCCTGTTCGGCGATTTCCGCGCGCCGGCACCACCGCCTCCTCCCCCGCCGCGGGCACAGCACTCCGCCCGGCCAGTCGTCGACGCACAGCCTGCGAGCGAGCAGCCGGGAAGGCAGCCGGCCGGCCAGTCGTGGTTCGAGCAAGAGCAGCAACCACCGCAGCCAGCCGAAGCAGGGTGGTGGCCGCAGCCCGAACCCCGTGCCCCGGCGGCCCAACAGCCCAGGAGGCAGCCACCAGCGGAGCCACGTCCCCAAGCACAACAACCACAAGCCCCCCAGCGGCCGGCTCCCCAGGGACCAACTGCTCAGAGACCAGTTGCTCAGGGGCCGGCTACTCACGGGCCAACTGCTCAGGGGCCAGGTCCTCACGTATCCGCTGCTCCTGGCGCTGCTGGCGGACCTCCGCAGGGACCCCGGCCGCAGACGCCCGGGACTCAACCGCAAGGTCCAGGTGCGCCGGGTCCATGGCAGCAGGCCCCGCAGCACGCTGGCCAGCAGCCGTATGGCCGACCCCAGGTGGGTGGTCCTCAGGGGCCGCGGCCGCACGGGGAGCCGCAGGCGAGTGGCCCCCACGGCTCGCAGCCGTATGGGCAGCATCAGGCCGGCCCGTCTCAGGGACAGCAGCCATACGGCCGATCCCAGGCGGGCGGACCCCACGCGCCGCAGTCGTACGGGCAAGGCCAGCCTGGACAGCAGCCGTATGGGCAAACGCCGGGCGCGCAGTCTCAGCCCGGGCAGCAGTGGGCCGGGCAGCCGGGACCATACGGGCAGCCTGGGCAGCCGTTTGGAGCCGGGCCGCAGGGTGGGGCGCAGCAGCAAGGGCTGCCGGAGTACGCGCGACCTCAGCACGGCGGACCCCAGCAAAGCGCACCGCGGCACGGGGCACCTCAGCACGGTGGACCCGGGCATGGTGGACCCGCGCACGGTGGGGCGGAGTACGGGGCGTATGGGCAGGCTCCGCACGGTGGGGGGCAGCCGTATGGGGTTACTGATGCTGGGCCGTATGAGGAGGCGGAGCACGCGGTTCGTGGGGGTGGCGGGGATCAGGGGCAGCGGGCTCGGTTGATCGGAGTGGTCGGGCTGGTGGCGGCTGCTCTGCTGACTACCGGGTTGAGCGCGAACTGGATCTGGGACAAGGCAAACGCGGTGACGCCGATCGCCCTGCCGTCGGCCAACCCCGAGCCGTTGACGACGATCAGCCCGTCTATGAAGCCGACGCCGACCCCGCCGCCGATGGGCAAGGTGGTCGGCTCCAACTTGGTTGCCTCCAACAACGACATGATGCCGTTGATGGGTTCGGCCTGGTCGGACAACGGCGAGAACTCGGGCCTGTACGGCGGTGCGGCGATCTGGTTGACCGTGCACAGGAACTACGACGGCAAGACCGCGAGCTGGGGCAACTACGTCGCGTTCGGCGGCCTGGCCAAGAACATCCCGTACGCGAACACCCCGGCCGGCCGGAAGGAGGCGACGATCCAGGCCGCGTCCCGGGCGATCATCCGGCTGTACGACGAGAACGTGAAGTTCATCGGCAAGGCGGTGCACAAGCCGATCACGGTCGACGGCCACCCGGGCCACGAGCTCAGCATCAAGGTCGTGGTGAGCCAGCCGAAGCTGAAGGAGACGTTCTCCACCGTCATGGTCGCGGTGATCGACCGCGGCGACGGTACTGCGGACGTGGCGGTCGGCGACATCGCCGGCTCGACTCCGCAATGGATCCCGATCTGGCGCGCCAAGGTCTCCGAGATCAAGATCGGCCAGTGAGCTAGCCGACAAAAACCCGCCCCGAACCGGGGCGGGTTTTGCACGTTCGGCAGAACCAGACGTCGAGGGGCAAGCGGACACTCGCTCACTGGCCGTGGACGGCCAGTGAGCTAGGCGCGGACCTCGACGCAGGCTGCGACCCAGCGGTCCAGCACGTCCTTGGCGGCGCCGGAGTCGATGGCCTCGGCCGCACGATCCATCCCGGCCCGGATCCGCGCGACCAGCGGCCCGGTGCTCGCGTCATGCGCGGCCAGCGCAGCGCCCGCGTTCAGCAGCACGACATCCCGCACCGCCCCGGACTCCCCGTCCAGCAGCGTCCGGACGACTTTCGCGTTGTACGTCGCGTCCGCACCGCGCAGCGAATCCGCCGGAACCGGGGTGATCCCCAGCTCCCGCGGATCCAGCGTCTCGGGACCCTCGACGAGGCCGCGCCCCACCGTCCACACCTGCGACGTGGTCATCGTGGTCAGCTCGTCCAGCCCGTCGTCGCCGTGGAACACCAGCGCGTCGATCCCCCGCCGCGCCAGTACTCCGGCCATCAGCCCGGCGATCCGCCCATCCCCCACACCAACCGCCTGCGCGGAAGGATTGCCCGGATTCGCCAACGGCCCGAGGAAGTTGAAGGTGGTCGGCACGCCCAGCTCGCGGCGCGGTACGGCGGCATGCCGCAGCGCAGGGTGGAACGCGGGGGCGAAGCAGAAGGTGATCCCGGCCAGCTCCCCCACCGCGGCGACCTGGTCCGCGCGCAGGTCGAGCGGAATGCCCAGCTCCTCGAGCACGTCGGCCGCACCACAGGCAGAGGAGGCCGCGCGGTTGCCGTGCTTGAGCACCTTCGCACCGGCGCCCGCGGCAACGATCGCCGACATCGTGGAGATGTTGACGGTGTGCGCTTGGTCACCTCCGGTACCGACGACGTCCAGGGTGCGGCCGGGAACCTCGATCCGGGTGGCGAAGTCGCGCATGGTGGCGACCAGCCCCTCGACCTCGGTCACCGTCTCGCCCTTGGAACGCAGCGCGATCACGAACCCGGCCAGCTGCGCCGGAGACGCCGCTCCGGACAGGATCTGCTCCATCGCCCACGCGGTCGCCGACGCGTCCAGGTCCTCGTGGCGCAGCAACGGGTTGAGTACCTGTGACCAGGTCAGCTCGCGCGCCGGGTCACCCGACAAGCCGGTCACGGGATCAGGTGGTCGCGGGCAGCGAGGCGACCCGCTGCCGGAGGAGTCCGGCGGTGGCCTCGGCCAGCCGGATCGGGTCGATCGGGTGCGAGACGGCTGCCTCGGCCCGGGACCAGGTGGCCAGCCACGCGTCCTGCGGACGACCGGTGATCACCAGCACCGGAGGGCACTGGAAGATCTCGTCCTTCAACTGCCGGGCGATCCCGAGTCCACCGGCGGGCACGGCCTCGCCGTCCAGGATGGCCAGGTCGACGTCACCCTTGTCCATGGTCTTGATCACGGCCGGCTCGGTGGCGCACTCGACGTACTCGAGTTCGGGCAGATCGGCGGCGGGCCGCTTCCCCAGCGACAGCCGGACGGACTCCCGCGTGGTGCGGTCGTCGCTGTAGACCAGCACCTTCAGAGGACGCTCTGAACTCATCGATTCATCCCAAGCTGTATGTCTGTGACGAGTGGACATCGCGAATGCTACCGGGGAGCCCGCCCGGCTCTGCGCGCCTGTTCCTCCAACCGGTCCAGCCGGCGGTCCTCGCGCCGGGCCTCGCGCTGCGACTGCTTCACCCACTGGACGAACAGGACGGCGAAGAAGACCAGGCCGACGATGTCACCGGATCCCCAGAGCAAGCCACCGGCGATGTACTGGTCGTGCAGGGGCGAGGGCGGCCAGGACCGGCCGAAGCTGGTGTACCAGTCCTCCGCGATCAGCTTGTTCGCGGACATGATCGTGATGCCGAGGAACGCGTGGAACGGCAGCGTCAGGAAGACCAGCATCAGCCGGAACGGGTAGATCACCCGGCCCGGGACCGGGTCCAGCCCGAGCAGCGGCCAGAAGAACAACGCGCCGACGGCGATGAAGTGGACGTGAAGAAGATCATGCAGCGGCGCCGAGCGCAGCGTCGCGTCGTACCAGCCGCTGAAGTAGAGCGCCCAGGGGCTCAGCACGAACAGCGTGAAGCCGATCATCGGGAAGCAGATGACCTTGGCGAACCGCGAATGCAACACGGAGAGCAACCAGTGCCGCGGCCGACCCGGGAGGGTGCGCAGGGCAAGGGTCACCGGCGCGCCGAGGGCCATTGCCAACGGGGTCATCATCGACAGGATCATGTGCTGGGCCATGTGCACGCTCAGAAGCACGGTGTCATAGGTTCCCAGAGCCGACTGGGTGGCGATCACCGCGCTGCCGAGACCCAGTCCGACGAAGGAGAAAGTCCTGCCGCGGGACCACTTGTCACCCCGCGCGCGGAGCTTGTGCACGCCGTACAGATAGACGGCTCCGACGACCACGATCACAGTCAGTAACACCGGCTCGAAGGTCCACGCGGTCAGCAGACGCGACGGCGTGAAGGGCTCGATCTGGTCGCCGGGTCCGGCGTGAAGGGGAAGCACGCTTCCACAGTAGAAAGCATTGGTCGCCGACATGCATGGGGGTGGGCGTGCTGTCTGATCCCGGGACCGACATAATGACCGCGTGGCCACTGCAACCGCGCTCCCAGCGTCTCGTGAACACGGACACCACGACCGTCCCAGCATGGTCAGTGTCGGCACGATCGTCTGGCTCTCGAGCGAACTGATGTTCTTCGCCGCCCTCTTCGCGGCCTACTTCACGATCCGGTCGGTGACGACCGCCGCGGCGGCACCTGGGGCGGATTCGCTCTGGGCGACCTCCACGGAGATGCTGAACGTGCCGTTCGCCTCGGTGAACACGTTCATCCTGGTCGCGTCGTCGTTCACCTGCCAGGCCGGCGTCTTCGCCGCGGAGCACGGCAAGGTCGGACGGTCCGGCTCGCTGGCGAACGTCCGCGCCTGGGGCATGCGCGAGTGGTTCATCCTGACCTACCTGATGGGCGCGGTGTTCATCGCCGGCCAGGTGACGGAGTACGCCGCCCTGGTCCACGAGGGCATGACGATCTCGTCGTCGCCGTACGGATCGGTCTTCTTCCTGACCACCGGGTTCCACGGTCTGCACGTGACCGGCGGTCTCATCGCTTTCGTGTTCGTCCTCGCCAGGACGTTCATGGCTCGCAAGTTCACCCACGAACAGGCCGTCTCCGCGATCGTCGTGTCCTACTACTGGCACTTCGTCGATGTGGTCTGGATCGCCCTGTTCGCGACCATCTACCTGCTCCAATGAGTGAGAAGAGACTTTCCTTGTCACCGGCGCGTTTCCTTTCCGCGCGACGACGGCATCGGTCAGCCGGCCTCGTCGTGCTTCTTTTCGGCCTCCTGGCGGTGGGCTCCGCGTACGCCGCGTTCGCCCCTGACAACGCGGTGGCGGACACCTCGGCCCAGTCCCAGCAGATCGAAGAGGGCAAGAAGCTCTTCGCGGTCGGCTGTGCCAGCTGCCACGGCCTGAACGCCGAAGGCGGCGGCAACGGCGAAGGCAAGATGGCCGGACCCTCGCTGATCGGCGTCGGCGCGGCCGCGGTCGACTTCCAGGTCGGCACCGGCCGGATGCCCGCGATGCAGCCCGGCGCGCAGATCCCGCGCAAGACCCCGTCGTACACGCCGGCGGAGATCGAGGCGCTGGCCGCGTACGTCGCGTCGCTGGCCCCCGGCCCGGCCGTCCCGGCCGAGGAGTCGTACGACATCAGCAAGGCCACCGACAAGCAGGTCACCCGCGGTGGCGAGCTGTTCCGGACGAACTGCACGGCGTGCCACAACTTCGCCGGCAAGGGCGGTGCGCTGCCGAACGGCCGCTACGCCCCGTCCCTGATGGGTGTCGACCCCAAGCACATCTACGAGGCGATGCTCACCGGTCCGCAGCAGATGCCGGTCTTCTCCGACCAGGTGCTGCAGCCTGAGGACAAGCGCGACATCATCGCGTACCTGAACGCGTTGCAGGAGCAGAAGGACCCCGGTGGCTTCGGCCTCGGCCGGCTCGGCCCGGTCTCCGAGGGTCTGTGGGGCTGGCTGGTCGGTATCGGCCTGCTGGTGTGCGTAGCGGTCTGGATCGGCGCCAAGGGCGTCAAGGCCAAGGGAGTGAGGGCCGAATGAGCGACGAGAAGGCGAACCTTCCCGCCGTGACGGCGGAAGAGGACCACGGTCAGGTCCAGGTGGCTGAGCCGATCCCGGACCCGGGCATCGAGCCGCACGAGAACCGGATCACCGACATCGACCCGAAGGCGGCCGACCGGGTCGAGCGCCAGGTGGCCACCATGTTCAGCCTCGCGGGCCTGCTCGCGGTGCTCGCCTGCGTCGGGTACTTCGCGATCCCCCGCGACAGCGAGGTCACCGTCGGGCCGCTCACCGGCAACGCGAACAACCTCACCCTGGGCCTGTGCCTCGGGTTCGGGCTGTTCTTGATCGGTGCCGGCGCGATCCAGTGGGCGAAGAAGCTGATGGTCGACGTCGAGATCTCCGAGGACCGGCACCCGGCGTACTCCTCGCCGGAGCAGAAGACCGAGATCACGGAGGCCTTCCAGGTCGGGGTCGAGGAGTCGGGCTTCACCCGCCGCAAGCTGATCCGCCGCTCGCTGATCGGCGCGATGGCGCTGCTCGGCCTGCCGGCCATCGTCCTGCTGCGCGACCTCGGCCCGGCGCCCGGCCGCAAGCTCTTCGGCACCATCTGGGCCGAGGGCATCCGGGTCGTCAACGACGTCACGCTGCGCCCGATCAAGCCCTCCGACCTGGTCGTCGGCCAGCTGGTCAACGGGGCGCCGGCGAACCTGGCCGCGATGCAGGAGGACAGCCCGGTCGAGTACCAGAACGCCAAGGCCAAGGCCGCGGTGATCATGGTCCGGATCCCACCGGCCGAGATCCAGGTGCCTCCCGGCCGGGAGAACTGGGGCATCGACGGGATCCTGTGCTACTCGAAGATCTGCACCCATGTCGGTTGCCCGATCTCGCTGTACGAGCAGACCACGCACCACGTCCTCTGCCCGTGCCACCAGTCGACCTTCGACCTGGCCGACGGCGCCAAGGTCATTTTCGGGCCGGCTGCCCGTCCGCTGCCCCAGCTACCCTTGGCAGTGGATGCGGAAGGCTACATCGTCGCGCAGAGCGGCTTCCATGAGCCGGTCGGCCCGAGCTTCTTCGAACGAGGGTGACACCAGTGGCTACGAAAGAGTTCCCCCCACCGGTCAAGTGGGCCGATGACCGCCTCGGCATCGGCAAGATCGGCAAGAACAACCTCCGCAAGGTCTTCCCGGACCACTGGTCCTTCATGCTCGGTGAGATCGCCCTCTACAGCTTCATCATCCTGCTCCTGACCGGCGTCTTCCTGACGTTCTGGTTCAAGCCGTCGATGGCCGAGGTCGAGTACCAGGGCTCGTACAGCCTGCTCAAGGGCCTGCACATGTCCGAGGCCTACGCCTCGACGCTGGACATCTCGTTCGACGTCCGCGGCGGTCTGCTGATGCGGCAAATCCACCACTGGGCGGCGATCCTGTTCGTCGCCTCGATGATGGTCCACCTGCTCCGGACCTTCTTCACCGGCGCGTTTCGCAAGCCGCGTGAGCTGAACTGGGTGATCGGCTTCGCGATGCTGTTCCTCGGCATCATCGAGGGCTTCATCGGCTACGGCCTCCCCGACGACCTGCTGTCCGGTACCGGTCTGCGGATCACCCAGGGCATGATCCAGGCGTCACCGGTGATCGGTACCTGGCTGAGCTTCTTCATCTTCGGTGGCGAGTTCCCGGGTGACGACATGGTCTCCCGCTTCTTCACCATCCATGTGCTACTCATCCCGGGTTTGATCCTGGCGCTGGTCACGGCCCACTTGTTCCTGGTCGTGTACCACAAGCACACCCAGTACCCGGGCCCCGGCCGCACCCAGAAGAACGTCATCGGCTACCCGCTGTGGCCGGTCTACACGGCCAAGGCCGGTGGCTTCTTCTTCGTCGTGTTCGGCATCACCGCGCTGATGGGCGCGCTGCTCCAGATCAACCCGGTCTGGCTGTACGGCCCGTACAACCCGGCCGAGGTGACAGCCGGCTCACAGCCCGACTGGTACATGGGCTGGCTGGAGGGCTCCGTGCGCCTGATGCCGGGGTTTGAGTCCACCTTCTGGGGCATCACGCTCAGCTGGAACCTGATCATCCCGGCCCTGCTGATACCGCCCGCGTTCGTCACGCTGGTCGCGGCGTACCCGTTCATCGAGCAATGGATCACCGGCGACCACCGCGACCACCACCTGCTCGACCGGCCGCGCAACATGCCGACCCGGACGGGTATCGGCGCCGCGTTCATCACGTTCTACGGCCTGCTCTGGATCGGCGGTGGCAACGACCTGATCGCCACCCACTTCGGGATCTCGCTGAACAACGTGACGTGGTTCCTGCGGTTCGCGGTCTTCCTCGGCCCGGTGCTCGCCTTCTGGGTCACCCGGCGGATCGCGATCTCGCTGCAGCGCGCCGACAACGAGCGGCTCCTGCACGGGCTGGAATCCGGCATCATCGTGCGGTCTCCCGACGGCGAGTACTACGAGAAGCACAGCCCGATCTCGAAGTACGAGGCCTACTCGCTCACTGCCCGCGACCGCACCCTGCCGCTCGAGATCGGTCCCGAGACCGACGACAACGGCGTCCGGGCACCCCGCCGGGCACTCAAGAAGGTCCGCGCGAGCCTGTCGCGGTTCTACTTCGCCGACGCGGTCCAGAAGCCCACGGCCGCCGAGATCGAAGAAGCCCACGCCCACGCCCACGCCGCCCACGGCCACGAGGACGACCACCACGAGGCAGTCGAAGGCGTCACCGGCACCGTCGAGGTAGACGACGCCACGGCCCACAAGGTCGTAGAGCACTAACCACGGCACCACCCGAAAGGCCCCGGCTACCAAGCCGGGGCCTTTCGCTTGTACTCCGCCCCACGCGGCTCCTCGTTTTGGGGGTCAGGTGGAGGTGGGGTTTGTGGCGGCGGTTATGGCGGTTAGGTAGGTGGTGATGGTGCTGCGGGCTGTGGGGGTGAGGGGGGTGGTGACGGTGATCAGGCGGTCTAGGAGGGGGCCGAAAAAGTCCCAGCCGAGGGCTATTGCGGACTCGGTGACGGCTAGGTGGGTGCTGCGGGCGTCTGTCGGGCTTTTGCGGCGTTCTACGTGGCCGGCGACCTCCAGGCGGTGGATTACTGCTGTGGTCGCCTGAGAGGTCATTCCAAGCTGTTGGGAGAGCCATGTGGGCGTCGCCTCCACCCCGGCTCTCTCGGCGTCCAGGAGCCTGATCAGCGCCCGTACGTCGGTCGCATGCAGCCCGGTACTCCGTGCGAACTCCCCCGCGGCCAACTCCAGCCGTACGACGACCTCCCGCAACTGGTGGATCAGCTCGAGCGCCGCCTTGCGCTCGGGATCCGACGGGGTGACTCCTTCACGGGTATCCACAGACTGCAGATTACCTCACTCAGTGAGGTAATCTGCCAGCATGGACCCAGCCTTCCGCGCCGCGTACGCCGAACTCCTCCACCACTGGACGCTCCCGGTGGAGTCGCTGACGCTGGAGTCCGAGTTCGGCTCCACCCACGTGAACGCCTGCGGCCCACCGGATGCCCCTCCTCTGGTCCTGCTGGCCGGGCATGGCGCGACCTCCGCGGTCTGGTTCGGCCTGGCCAACCACCTCGGGCAGAACCATCGGATCTACGCGATCGACCTGATCATCGATGCCGGGCTGAGCGTGAATTCCGGGCGCAAGATCACCAAGCCCGAAGACCTCCACCAGTGGCTGACCGCAGTACTCGACGGCCTGCAACTCCCCCGGACTCACCTGTGCGGCCATTCGTACGGCTCCTGGCTGGCACTCAGCTACGCGCTCCACGCCCCGGACCGGGTCGACAAGCTCGCCCTGATCGACCCCACCGACTGCTTCACCCCACTGCGAACTTCCTACGTGCTGCGAGCGCTCCCGTCCCTCCTCAAACCCACCAGAGCGCGCACCAAGTCCTTCCTCCTGTGGGAAACCCAGGGCGTCCCCATCAACCCCGCCTGGCTCGAGTTAGCCGGCCTGGCCGCCGAGTTCCCCAAGCCCCGCCCGGTCCGCCCCAAGCGCCCCACCGACGAGGCCCTCCGCACCCTCCACCCAGACCTCCTCGTAGTCATCGCCGACCACAGCAAGTCCCAGAACCCAGCTCGCCTCGCGACCCGAGTCCAGACCCTCATCCCCACAGCCACCATCGCCCACCTCCCAACCACCCACCACTCCCTTCCCGCAGCCCAAACCGAAGAACTAGCAGCAGCCCTCGAGAAGCACCTCAGTTGACCAACGCCCGTACGTCGCGACGCCGACCGCGGGTGATGCCGTTGGGCTCGGCGTCGTCGTCCCACCAGGGGGTCAGCGGGTTACCTGATCTCGGAGGGTGGTGAGCATGTCGTCCCAGTACTCGAAGAGGGTGCTGCCGTGGCCGATACCAGACCGGGTGACGAGGGTGGCGTTCGGGATTCGCTCGGCGTACCAACGGCCGTGCGACGGCGGCACCATCAGATCCAGATCTCCGAACCAGAGCCAGGTGGGCACCTCGAGACGGGCCGGATCGATGTCCCACTCGCCGCCCCAGGCGACGTTGTCGCGGGCGTAGCCGTCGAGAGTCCGCAGGGTGTCGCGAAGATCCAGGCCGAAGAGCCGCTTGTTCTCCGCAGTGAGCCAGATGGCGTCGTTCTCGGGCACGCCGTCGAAGAACTCCTCCGTCATCGCAGGATCCGGCAGCGCTAGGAGCTTCTCGTACCTACCGCCCGCCTCCGCCCGGAAACCCCTCAACGCGCCCTCGATGTCGCCGGCATCCGCGAGGGCGAGGATGGGTAGATCGGGATCCAGAGGGTCGGGCGGCTCGACCAGCCGCCACGGGCCGACCCCACCGGCGATCCCGACCGCCCGCACCCTCGCCTGGTCGGCAAGCCCCGTGGCCAGCGCGTACGGACCGCCTCCCGAGGCACCCAGTACGGCGAACTCTCCGATGCCCAGGGCATCAGCCACTGCGAGCGTGTCGACGCCGACGGAGGCCAGACTCGGCGGCGTGTCAGTCGAACGCCCATAGCCCGGCCGATTGAACGAGACCAGCCGCACACCCGACCGCCGCGCAGCCTCCTCGCCAAGCCGCGCCTGAAGCCGCCCCGACGGCGTCCCATGATGAAACACCACCGGTACGCCGTCCGCGTCCCCGCCCTCCCACACCTCAACCGCCCGGCCCCCGGCCAGCCCGATCAGGCGACTCCCCACCTCATCCGCCATCCCACGAACATAGACCTGGAGCCTGCCTCCCTACGAGCCCTCGTGGGGAGGCAGCGCCAGGAGTGGGTCAGGCGAGGGCTGAGCCGGCCTTGTAGGCGGCCCAGGGCTGGTTCCAGTCGGTCCAGCCGTTGCCGGTCTCCATCTTGCGGGCGGTGCCGGTGACGACGACCGGGTCGCCACGGAGGGTCTGGGAGAAGTACCAGGCGCCGTCCTTGAGGCTCATGCCGACGCAGCCGTGGCTGACGTTGTCACGCCCCTGCGCACCACCGGACCAGGGAGCGCCGTGGATGAACTCGCCGGAGCTCGTCACCCGTTGGGCCCACTTGACGTCGTGGATGTCGTAGTACTCCGGGTCGCCCGGCTTGATGCCGACGGTCCGGGCGTCCATCCGCTTGGTGGCGTACTTCTCCATGATCACCTTCACGCCGCTGCGGGTGGTGAAGCCGTCCTTGCCGGCGGTGATCGGGATGGTGCGGGCCAACTTGCCGTTGATCGCGACCGTCATCACGTGGCGCTTCACGTCGATATTGGTGACGACGGACTTGCCGATGGTGAAGTCGATCTTGCGGCTGGCGGCGCCCCAGACGTTGGCGCCGGCGTTGACGCCCTGGGTGTCGATGCTGACGGACACCTTGGTGCCGGCCGGCCAATAGGTCTTCGGGCGGTAGTTGACCTGCCTGCTGTTCAACCAGTGCCAGGTGCCCTCGACCGGGACCGAGGTCTTCACCGACAGCCGCTTCTCGACCGCGGCGCGGTCCTTCACGGTGTGGTTCCAGAAGATCTGGATCGGCATCGCGACGCCGACGGTCTCACCGTTCAGCGGGGCGACCGAGGCCTTCAGGTTGCTCGCGGCGGCCAGCGTCCGGAAGGTCGAGCTGATCGGCACGTCGTGGCCGTCGCTGCCCTTGGCGGTGCCGGAGAGGGTGTACTTCTCGCCGGGCTTGAGCCCCTGCTCGGAGGTCCACTGGGACTTCTGGTCGTTGAGGCTGCCGTCGACCTTGTCGCCGTCGGAGTCCTTCAACGTTACGTTCTCGATCGTTCCGGAAGAGGTCGCGACGGTGACCGGCTTGTCCGGACGGACCGCGGAGGCACCCTTGGCCGGGACGATCTGGAGGTTCGCGGCGGCCGGGTCCTGCGAGGGCGTGCTGCCGGGACTGCTGGACGCGCCAGGCGTGGAGTTGCTCTGCGTCGTACTCGCCGAGGGCGCCGGATCCGCCGCTTCCGAGTCACTGCAGGCGGCGCCGACCAGCAGCATCGCGCAAACCCCAGCCACGGCAAGGCCGTGCTTCCGCACCGAACTACTCAACACCTGAGCTCCCCTGAGAAACGATCTGCCGCCCGGGCAACGGTACCCCGCCCGGCCGGTCGTACCTGCGCACTGCACAAAATCACCAGTACGGCGAGGCCCCCACGGGCCCGCAGTACTGGTGACGTTCGATCACACGTTTTAGTTGACGTCGCGCCGGCCGAAAACGTTACGGCCGGCGCGACAAGGATCACATCCGATCGGTGAAACCGATCGGTTTCAAGCAGCTCAGTGGGCGTGGTCCCCGCGGTAGTACTCGAAGACGAAACCGGACAGCGCGATGATGCCCAGGCCACTGCCGACGATGAACAGCCACCAGCCGAACACCAGGCCGAGCACGATCACCGACAGGGTCAGCCCGCACCACAGCGGCCACCACGAGTACGGCGGGAAGAAGCCGAGCTCACCGGCGCCCTCCACGATCTCGGCTTCCTTGCGATCCTCCGGCCGGGTGTCCATCCGCCGGCCGGTGACGCTCAGGTAGAACGCCACCAGCAGCGACAGGAAGAACGTCATCACCAGCGCGGTGGTGCCGGTGGGATCCTCGGACATGATCCAGTAGATCGGCGTGACGATCAGAACGAACAGCGTCAGGATGCCGAAGATCCAGGCTTCGACCTTCATGCCTTGTCCTCCGTGTCCACACCGGTGCCGGCGTTCAGGTTGCGCTCCAGGTTCTCCACCCGGCCCTTGTCCTCACCCGCGTCGAGCAGGTTGTCCCGGGGTGCACCGGAGTCCGGGTACTCCGACATCGCGATGTCCGGATGGTGCAGGTCGAACGCGGGGCTTTCGGACCGGATCCGCGGCAGGCTGACGAAGTTGTGCCGCGGCGGCGGGGACGAAGTGGCCCACTCCAGCGACCGGCCCCAGCCCCACGGGTCATCGACCCCGACCAGCGGCGACTTACGCGACTTGTAGACGTTGTAGAAGAACGGCAACATCGACAGCCCGAGGATGAACGCCCCGATGCTGGACACCTGGTTGAGGGTAGTGAAGCCCTCGTTGGCCCCGTACGACGCGTAGCGGCGCGGCATACCCTCGACACCCAGCCAGTGCTGCACCAGGAACGTCGTGTGGAAGCCGATGAACAGCAACCAGAAGTGCAGCTTGCCCAGTCGCTCGTCGAGCATCCGGCCGGTCATCTTCGGCCACCAGAAGTAGAAGCCCGCGAACATCGCGAACACCACGGTCCCGAAGACGACGTAGTGGAAGTGCGCGACCACGAAGTACGAGTCGGACAGCTGGTAGTCCAGCGCCGGCGAGGCCAGGATGACGCCGGTCAGACCGCCGAAGAGGAAGGTGGTCAAGAAGCCCACCGCCCACAGCATGGGGGTGTCGAACGACACCGAGCCGCCCCACATCGTGCCGATCCAGTTGAAGAACTTCACCCCGGTCGGCACCGCGATCAGGAACGTCATGAACGAGAAGAACGGCAGGTTGACCGCTCCCGTGACGAACATGTGGTGCGCCCACACCGCCACCGAGAGGACCGCGATGGACAGCGTCGCGGCGACCAGGCCGATGTAGCCGAAGATCGGTTTGCGGCTGAAGACCGGCAGGATCTCGGTGATGATGCCGAAGAACGGCAGCGCGATGATGTAGACCTCGGGATGCCCGAAGAACCAGAACAGGTGTTGCCACAGCAATGGCCCGCCGTTCGCGGCGTCGAAGACGTGAGCCCCTAGAGCTCGATCCGCCTCCAGCATCAGCAGCGCGCCGGCCAGGATCGGGAACGCGATCAGCACGAGCAGCGACGTGATCAGGATGTTCCACACGAAGATCGGCATCCGGAACATCGTCATCCCCGGCGCGCGCATGGTGATGATCGTGGTGACGAAGTTGACCGCACCCAGGATCGTGCCCAGGCCGGCCATCCACAGACCCATGATCCACAGGTCGCCGCCGATACCCGGGGAGCGGACCGCGTTGGACAGCGGGGCGTAGGCGAACCAGCCGAAGTCGGCCGCGCCGCCCGGGGTGAAGAAGCCGCTGAGGGTGATCAGACCACCGAACAGGAACAGCCAGAAGCTGAACATGTTGAGCCGCGGGAACGCCACATCGGGGGCGCCGATCTGCACCGGCATGATCACGTTGGCGAACCCGACGAACAGCGGCGTCGCGAACAGCAGCAGCATGATCGTGCCGTGCATGGTGAACAGCTGGTTGTAGACCTCTTCGTTCACGATCTGCAAGCCCGGCTTGGCGAGCTCGGCGCGGATCAGCAGCGCCATCACACCGCCGATCAGGAAGAACACGAACGAGGTGATCAGATACAGGTGGCCGATCAGCTTGTGGTCGGTGGTGGTGAGCCACTTGACCGCGATCTGGCCCTTGCTGCGCCGCCTGGGCAGCGCCGTCGTCGCACCGACTGTGCCGGTGCGCTCGGCGTACTCCGTCACTTCTCGCCCTCCTGCTCACCGTGACCGGGGATGGTGGTCGCGTCCTGGCCACCGGTGGCGGCGCCGGTCTGGCCCTTGGCGGCCAGATCCCTGAGGTGCGCCTGGTACTCGTCGGGGGTGACCACCTTGACGGTGAACACCATCCGGCTGTGGTACAGGCCGCACAGCTCCGCGCACTTGCCGGCGAAGGTGCCGGTCTTGGTCGGGGTCAGCTCGAACTTGTTGGTCCGGCCCGGGATGACGTCGAGCTTGAAGTAGAACGAGGGCACCCAGAAGGAGTGGATGACGTCCGGCGAGGTCAGGTCGAACTGCACCGACTCGTTCATCGGCAGCCAGAGCTCGGCCGGCTTCTCGAGGGTGCCGGTCTCCCAGACCCCCTCCTGCCCGTCGACCGTCTCCTTGTAGTTGAAGGTCCACTGCCACTGCTGACCGACCACATTGATGGTGTGGGACGGGTCGTCCGACATGTGAGTGATCTCGTTGCCGTGCTCGATCGTGTAGAAGAAGAGCACCCCGATGATCGCGAACGGTGCCAGCGTGTAGAGCACCTCGAGCGGCAGGTTGTACCTCGTCTGCCGCGGGGCGTCCTCGTTGCGCTTGAGATACCGCACGGACACCCACAGGATCAGTCCCCAGACGAGCACGCCGACGAGCAGCGCGGCGATCCAGGCGCCGATCCAGAGACTCTCCATCGCCTCGGTCCGGTCAGATGCCCCCACGGGCAGGCCGAGTCGTTTCCACTGCTCTTTGTTCGCCTGCGAACAGCCGGTCAGCAACAATGTGCCGACCACCACTGCCGCCGGAACCAGCAGGCGTCGCTTCGCCGGACGTGCTCCCGCACCGGTCCTCTTCAGACCTGCTGCGCGCACTCCGGGCGTGCCGTTCGAACCCACGGGGCGCCTTTCCCTTCCCAGGTGAGACTGACGACAGAACACTACTGGACACCTTCCTCGGTTCTGCGCATAGGTAGGGCTAGAGCATGTCCGCCCATCCGCTGCGTGCTGCGCGGCACCGGATGGGCGGACATGCTCTAGCGTTTCCCCTGTGAGCGAGCGTGCGTATCTGGATGCGGCATCGGCCGAATCGTTGCATCCGGCAGCGCGGGAGATCCTGCTGTCGGCACTGGATTCCGGCTGGGCCGATCCGGCCCGGCTGCACCATGAAGGACGCAACGCCAGACTGCTGCTGGACAACGCTCGCGCGGTGCTCGCGGACGCCCTCGGAGTACGGCCTGACGAGGTCTATCTGACCTCCTCCGGCACCGCCGCGATCCACTCCGGACTACCCGCTGTAGCGGCCGCCCGCCGCCGGGTCGGCTCGACGATCGTGCACTCCGCGGTGGAGCACTCGGCAGTCCTGCACGCCGCGGCAGCAACCGGTACCGCGGCCGAGGTGGGCGTCGACTCCCTGGGACGGATCGACCAGGACGCATTCTCCGCCCAGGTCACCCAGCCAGGAGTCGCCCTGGCAGCAATCCAGGCGGCGAACCACGAAGTAGGGACGCGGCAACCAATCGCCTGGGCGGCCGAGATCTGCGCCCAGGCAGGCGTCCCCCTCTTCGTCGACGCGGCCGCCTCGATCGGGCGCGACGCAGTACCCGGTGGGTGGTCAGTGCTGGCAGCCAGTGCGCACAAGTGGGGTGGACCGGCCGGCGTGGGCCTGCTCGCAGTGCGGAAGGGGACGCGGCTGTCTCCTGCCTGGCCGGTGGATGAGCGGGAGGACGGCCTCTCCCCCGGGCATCCCAACGTCCCGGCGGCCCTGGCCGCGGCGGCCGCCTTGCAGGCGCGGCTCCAGGAGGCCGAGGCGCTGGACAAGCAGCACCGCGCCTGGATCGACGAACTGCGCCGGCGCGTGGCGGCGGACATCGCCGACGTCGAGGTGGTCGGCGATCCGGACGACCGGCTGCCGCACGTGCTGACCTTCTCCTGCCTGTACGTCGACGGCGAGGCGCTGGTCACCGCGCTCGACGCCGAGGGCTTCTCCGTCTCCAGCGGTTCGGCCTGTACTGCGAGCACGCTGCGGCCGTCGCACGTCCTGGCGGCGATGGGGGTTCTCACGCATGGCAACGTTCGGGTCTCCCTCGGCCGGACCACGACGTACGAAGAGATCGACCGGTTCGCCCAGGTGCTGCCCGGGCTGGTCCGGCGGATCCGTGCTGAAGTGGGGATGTGAACCTCGACCTGGACTGCCGCGGCCTGCTCTGCCCACTCCCGGTGATCAAACTGGCCCAGGCGCTACCCGCGGTGGCGGTCGGGGACACCATCACCATCCTGGCCGACGACCCGGCCGCCGCCACCGACATCCCCGCCTGGTGCCGGATGCGCGCCCAGGAACTCGTCTCCGCCCTCGACCACCAGTACGTCGTACGCCGGCTGACCTAAATCCGTTGGCCGGGCGGGGTGGTTCGTTGGGAGACTCCGGGGCGTGAGCGACTTCTCGGACAAGCCGACGTTGGTCGGTGAGCTGGTGATCCTTCGGCCGTTGGACGAAGGCGACTACGACGCGTTGATGGCGGCGATGCTGGATCCGGACGTCACCCGGTTCACCGGGTCGCGCGGAGAGATCACGGAGCCGGAGTACCGCGAGTGGCTGCGGACCCGCAAGGACCAGATCGACCGGCTGGATCTGGCCATCGTCGACAAGGCGACCGGTGAGACCGTCGGCGAGGCCGTGCTGAACGAGTGGAGCAAGGACGACGAGTCCTGCAGCTTCCGGATCCTGATCGGCCCGGCCGGTCAGGGCCGCGGGCTCGGCAGCGAAGCGACCAGGCTGATCGTCGGCTACGGCATCGAGGAGCTCGGCCTGCACCGGATCGAGCTCGGCGTCTTCAGTTTCAACCCGCGGGCCCGGCGTGCCTACGAGAAGGCGGGATTCGTCGTCGAAGGCGTCCGGCGCGAGGCGCTGCTGTGGGAGGGCGAGCGCTACGACGACATCGTGATGGCCGTCTTGGCCCCGGACTGGGAGGCTGCGTTACGTTCGGAGGCGTGACCCTCGAACTCGTGGCCAAGGCCGAGCGGATCGCTGTCCTGACCGGTGCGGGGATCTCCACCGCGTCGGGCATCCCGGACTTCCGCGGTCCAGAGGGAGTGTGGACGAAGAACCCAGCGGCTCAGGTGATGTTCGACATCGACGAGTACGTCGCGTCGGCCGCGGTACGGATCGAGGCCTGGAAGTTCCGTCTGGCCGCACCGACCTGGACCGCCGAGCCGAACGCCGGCCACCGAGCCCTGGTCGACCTCGAGCGCCAGGGCCGCCTGACCGGGCTGATCACCCAGAACATCGACGGTCTCCACCAGAAGGCCGGCTCCTCTCCCGCACTCGTGCACGAACTCCACGGCACCGTCTGGTACGTCGACTGCCTGAACTGCGCCCGCCGGATCCCGATGGCCGACGTACTCCCCCGTCTCGATGCAGGCGACGAAGATCCGGCCTGCGAGGTCTGCGGCGGCATCCTCAAGTCCGCGACGGTCTCCTTCGGCCAGTCCCTCGACCAGGCGGTCCTGGACGCCGCAGTCGCCGCCACCGAGCAAGCCGACCTCTTCATCGCGATCGGCACGTCTCTCCAGGTCCACCCGGCCGCCGGCCTCTGCGACGTCGCCTTGTCAGCCGGCGCAGACCTCCTCATCCTGAATGCCGAGCCGACGCCGTACGACGAGCAAGCGGCCGCCGTCCTCAGGACTCCCATCGAACAGAGCCTCCCCGCCCTCGTCACCTCGCCCGACTGATCACCCGCAGCAGATCCACGATGGATCA
The DNA here is from genome assembly GCF_004345365.1 of Kribbella sp. VKM Ac-2568. Classification (GTDB taxonomy): domain Bacteria; phylum Actinomycetota; class Actinomycetes; order Propionibacteriales; family Kribbellaceae; genus Kribbella; species Kribbella orskensis. Next base: position 179,446 of record NZ_SLVF01000008.1, on the reverse strand, counting down.
ACCGGACGAATCCTCCCTGAACGATGGGACGATTCCGCAGCAGCTCGTGGGACGAATCGGCGACGCACCTTGGGACAAATCCGCAATACAATCCGTCTCATGACTCTTCTGGACCGGTCGGCCGCCACGGTTGCCCAAGCTGCGCTCGCCGATACGCCGGTCGTCGTCGTCAACGGTCCGCGTCAAGTCGGCAAGACCACTCTGACGCGAAACCTCCGCTACCCGGGCACGGTGGAGTTCGCGAATCTCGACGAGGAGATCAGCAGACAGGCCGCGCGGCACGACCCGCGAAACTTCGTCACCCGCTCGGTCGACACCTTCGTGATCGACGAAGCGCAGTTGGAGTCCGGGCTCTTCCGGGCGGTGAAAGCGGAGATCGACCGGGACCGGCGGCCGGGGCGATTCCTGCTGACCGGCTCATCCCGACTGCTGTCAGCGCACGACATGGCGCCGTCGCTTGTGGGGAGGGTCGAAACGATCGACCTGTGGCCGTTCTCCCAGGGCGAGATGGCCGGTGTCACGGAGACATTCGTCGACCGGCTCTTCGATGCGCCCGTCGATCTGATCCGCAACAGCTCCGTCACCCGAGCCGACGTCGTGGACCGGATCGTCGCCGGCGGGTACCCCGAGGTCGTCAACCGGCAGCCCGGCCGTCGCAGGGCCTGGTTCGACAGCTACGTGAAGACGATCACCCAGTCGGTGATCCGGGACCTCTCCTCAATCGAGCGGCTCGCAGAGATTCCCCGCCTTCTCCAGCTCTGTGCTGCCCGAACCGGCAACGAACTCAACGTGAGCGCGATCGCCAGCGACCTGGGCTTTCCGGCGCGCACTGTGGACGGATACCTCGGCTTGCTGACCGAAGCCTTCTTGATCGACCGCATTCCGGCGTGGTCCACGAATCTGAGCAGCAAGGTGGTGAGACGACCGAAGCTCGTGGTCACCGATACCGGGCTAGCGGCACATCTCGTCGGCGCGACCAGTGCGACGGTCGATCGCAACGGTGGGCCTTTCGGTCAACTGCTCGAGACCTTCGTCGCCAACGAGATCCGCAAGCAGCTGACCTGGTCTGCCTCCCGTCCGACGTTGTGGCATTTCCGCGATCGCAGCGGCGCCGAGGTCGACCTTGTGCTGGAGCACCCCGATGGGCGGGTGATCGGTATCGAGGTCAAGGCGACCAGTACTCCGTCTTCGGATGACCTGCGCGGACTTCGGTTCCTGGCTGACCGGCTGGGAGATCGCTTCGCCTTCGGTCTGCTGCTGCACACCGCCCCCGAGGCAACCCGGTTCGGGCCCAGGCTCGCGGCGTTGCCGGTCGACGTCTTGTGGACCGCAGTGACCTGACCGCGACCTTCGAGGCCTTCCGCTGGATGGGTGCGCGGGTTAGCGTCCCCGCAGGTTGTCCTGCCTTGGGAGGGGTCCCGTGATGTTCAGATTGCGCCATGCCCATGCACGTCTGACCGCAGCGGTGACGGCGGTGGCCGTGGTCGCGCTCGGCCTCGGTACGCCGGTCGCCGCGCCCGCGGACGTCGCCGCCGACCGGGTGATCACCGTCGCCGGGTCTCTGCAGAGCGAGCTCGGTTGCCCCGGCGACTGGACTCCGTCCTGCTCCCAGAGCGAGCTCACCAAGAGCACCACGGGCACGCAGTACAGCAAGGTCTTCGACGTGCCCGCGGGTGGCTATGAGTACAAGGTCACCGTCAACGGCAGTTGGGATGAGAACTACGGCGCAGGTGGAGTCCTGAACGGGCCCAACATCCCGCTGCGGCTCGAAGGACCGGCCAAGGTGCAGTTCAGCTACGACGACACCAGCCACGTGGTGTCGGTGAAGCCGGTCGACCTGGCCGGCGGGCTGGCCCCGGCCGACAAGGCGCTGGCGAGCCCGAGTCTGCGCCAGGACCTCACCAAGGAGCGGTTCTACTTCCTGATGGCGGACCGGTTCGCCAACGGTGACAAGTCCAACGACGCGGGCGGCCTGACCGGCGACCGGCTCACCACCGGCCTCGACCCGACCGACAAGGGCTTCTACCACGGTGGGGACCTGGCCGGCGTGATGCAGAAGCTCGACTACATCAAGTCGCTCGGGACCACGTCCATCTGGCTGACGCCGTCGTTCAAGAACCGGCCGGTGCAGGGTGAGGGCGCGAACGTCAGCGCCGGGTACCACGGCTACTGGATCACCGACTTCACCCAGATCGACCCGCACCTGGGCACCAACGCGGACATGCAGCAGTTGATCGACCTCGCCCACCAGAAGGGCATGAAGGTCTTCTTCGACATCATCACCAACCACACCGCGGACGTGATCGCCTACCAGTCCGGCCAGTACGGCTACATCCCGAAGTCGACGAGTCCCTACAAGGACGCGAACGGCAACGTCTTCGACGACAAGCAGTACGCCGGTGGCGACACCTTCCCGCCGCTGGACCGCAACACCTCGTTCCCGAACGTGCCGGTCTTCAAGACTCCGGCCGACGAGACGGTGAAGCAGCCGGCCTGGCTGAACGACCCGACGCTCTACCACAACCGCGGCGACTCGACCTTCGCCGGCGAATCGGCCGAGTACGGCGACTTCGTCGGGCTGGACGACCTGTTCACCGAGCAGCCGAAGGTGCGCGACGGGATGATCGACGTCTACAAGACGTGGGCCGAGCTGGGCATCGACGGGTTCCGGATCGACACCGTCAAGCACGTGAACATGGAGTTCTGGCAGAAGTTCTCGCCGAAGATCCTGGAAGCCGCCAAGGCCACGGGCAAGAAGGACTTCTTCATGTTCGGCGAGGTATTCGACGCCGACCCGAAGTTCATGTCGACCTACACGACCCAGGGCGCGCTGCAGGCGACGCTGGACTTCGGCTTCCAGCAGAACGCGGTCGCGTTCGCGCAGGGCAAGCCGAGCACCCAGCTCCGCGACTTCTACGCGAACGACGACTACTACACCGACGCCGACTCGAACGCGTACCAGCTGCCGACCTTCCTCGGCAACCACGACATGGGCCGCATCGGCCTGTTCCTCAAGCAGGGCGGCGCGGCCGGGCAAGAACTCCTGGCCCGGGACAAGCTCGCGCACTCGCTGATGTTCCTGACCCGCGGCCAGCCGGTGATCTACTACGGCGACGAGCAGGGCTTCACCGGTCCGGGTGGTGACAAGGACGCCCGGCAGGACATGTTCGCGACGAAGACCGCCGACTACACCGACGACGAGGTGGTCGACGGCACCGGCACGACCACGATCGGCAGCCAGGACCGCTTCGACGTCAACGCGCCGATGTACAAGCACATCGCCGCGCTGCAGAAGCTGCGGGCGCAGTACCCGACGCTTGCCGACGGCACCCAGGTGCACCGCTACTCGTCGAACGCGGGAGGACTGTACGCGTTCAGCCGCTTCGGGAACGACAAGACGGAGTACGTGGTCGTCGCCAACAACGCGACCACCGCGAAGTCGGCGACCATCCCGACGTACCTGAAGAACAGCCGGTTCAAGCCGATCTACGGCGGTGGCGGTGACCTCAGGACTGATCGCGAGGGACGCGTGTCGGTTACGGCAGATCCGCTGTCCGTGACTGTCTACCGTGCGACGTCGACGCTGCCGCACCGCTCGGAGGCACCCGCTGTCTACATGAGCTCGCCCGAGGCCGGCGCGACGGTCGGCGGCCGTGCGGAGATCGCCGCGGCCGTGCCGGAGAACACCCCCGTCACCGTCACCTTCGGCTACCGCCCGGTCGGTACGACGGCGTGGCAGCGGCTCGGGGCGGACGACAACGCGCCGTACCGGGTGTTCCACGACGTGAGCGGCCTGCCGAAGGGGACGCTGCTCGAGTACCGGGCGGTCCTGAAGGATGCGTCCGGCAACTACTCGGTCTCCGGTTCGTACGGGATCGTCGGTGACGCTCCGACACCCGGCGGCGGTGGCGGCGGCGGCACGGACCCGGTCACCCAGCCCGCGAACGTGAGCGTGCCCGGCGACCACAACAGTGAGATGGGCTGTCCCGCGGACTGGTCCCCGGACTGCGACCAGGCCCAGTTGACGCTCGACCCGAAGGACAACGTCTGGAAGGGCACCTTCACCGGGCTGCAGGGCGAGCACGCCTACAAGGCCGCGATCAACAAGACCTGGGACGAGAACTACGGAGCCGGCGGCGCCGCGAACGGCGCCAACATCTCCTACACCGGACCCACGGGACCGGTGACGTTCTACTACGAGCACGGCCGGCACTTCGTCACGTCGACCGCGCAGGGACCGATCGTCACCGTGCCGGGCTCGTTCCAGTCCGAGCTGGGCTGTCCGGCCGACTGGTCACCCGACTGCATGCGACCCTGGTTGACCGACCAGGACGGAGACGGCACGTTCACCTGGTCGACGAGCAAGATCGGAGCGGGCAGCTATGAGGCGAAGGTCGCGCACGGCCTGTCCTGGGACGAGAGCTACGGCGCCGGCGGCAGCCCGACCGGCGGCAACATCCCCATCACCGTGCCCGGAGACGGACTCGTCGTCACCTTCTCCTACGTCCTGGCGACGCACGTGCTGACGGTGACGACGGCCAAGCCGGGCGCACAACCAGACCTCAAGCAGGCCAAGGCGCACTGGCTCGGCAAGGACCTCCTCGCAGTACCGGCCGTCGCTCATCCCGAGCGGTCCCGCTGGCGGCTGCACTGGTCGGCGACGGGCTCGCTGGCGGTGGATGCCGACGACATCGGTGGATCCTCTGCCGGGCTGCGGGTCGACCCGGCCGGGATCCCACCGAAGGTGCTCGCCAAGTTCCCCGCGTTGAAGGGATACACGGCGCTCCGGCTCGATCATGGCGACGCCCGGAAGATCCTCACGGGACAGCTCGGGCTCGCGCAGTACGACGATTCGGGGCGGTTGCTCGACGCGACCGGGGTACAGATCCCTGGCGTCCTGGACGACCTGTACGGCGCGTCGGCCGCCGGGCGCTCGTACGGCGTGGCGTGGCGTGGGGGTGCTCCGACCTTCACGCTCTGGGCGCCTACCGCACAGAAGGTCACGTTGCTCGTCGGGTCGCAGCGGGTGCCGATGCAGGCCACCGACGACGGCTCGTGGTATGTGAACGGGTCGCGGTCCTGGAAGAACGCGACCTACCGCTATGAGGTGGTGGTCTTCGCGCCGAGCACCGGCAAGGTGGAGACCAACGTCGTCACCGATCCGTACTCGCTCGCGCTCGCCACGGACTCGGCGTACTCGGTGGCGGTGGATCTCAACGATCCGGCCGGTATGCCGTCGCAGTGGTCGCGCACGCCGTCGCCGAAGCTGGCTCGGGCGGTGGACTCGACGATCTACGAGTTGCACGTGCGGGACTTCTCGATCAGCGACTCCACCGTCCCGGCCGCACACCGCGGGACGTATCTGGCGTTCGCGGACGAGGGCAACGGTACGAAGCACCTGCGCAAGCTCGCGGCTGCCGGGTTGAACACGGTGCATCTGCTGCCGACGTTCGACATCGCCTCGATCCCGGAGACCGGGCAGCAGACTCCCGCGTGTGATCTCAAGTCGTTCCCGCCAGACTCCGAGCAACAGCAGGCGTGCGTCACCGCGGTGGCGGCGAAGGACGGCTTCAACTGGGGCTACGACCCGTACCACTGGCTCGTGCCGGAGGGTTCCTACGCGACGGCCAAGGACGGCCTGGCGCGGGTGGCCGAGTTCCGCACGATGGTCGGCGGGCTGCACAAGTCCGGCCTGCGGGTCGTGCTCGACCAGGTCTACAACCACACGCCGGCGGCCGGGCAGACACCGACCTCCGTGCTCGACAAGGTCGTGCCCGGCTACTACCAGCGGCTGAACTCGACCGGTGGCGTCGAGACCTCGACCTGCTGCAGCAACATCGCGACCGAGCACGCGATGGCGGAGAAGATCATGGTCGACAGCACCGTGTCGTGGGCGAAGAACTACCGCGTCGACGGCTTCCGGTTCGACCTGATGGGCCACCACAGCAAGGCGAACATGCTCAAGGTGCGCGCCGCGCTCGACAAGCTCACACTGGCGCGCGACGGGGTGGACGGTCAGAAGATCTACCTGTACGGCGAGGGCTGGAACTTCGGCGAGGTCGCCAACAACGCGCTGTTCGTCCAGGCAACTCAGGGCCAGCTCGGCGGCACCGGGATCGGCACCTTCTCCGACCGGCTCCGCGACGCGGTGCGCGGCGGCGGGCCGTTCGACGAGGACCCGCGGGTGCAGGGCTTCGGCTCCGGCGCGGCCAGCGACCCGAACGGTGCCCCGGTCAACGGTTCGCCGGAGGACCGGGCGAAGCGGCTCGCGCACGACACGGATCTGGTCCAGCTCGGGCTGGCGGGGAATCTGCGGGCGTTCTCGTTCAGGTCCGCGGAGACCGGAGCCGTCGTACGAGGTGACGGCGTGGACTACAACGGATCACCCGCCGGGTACGCCGATCAGCCGGTCGAGGTGATCACCTATGTGGATGCCCACGACAACGAGACGCTCTGGGACTCGCTCACCTTCAAGCTGCCGGCGAATCTGCCGATGGCTGATCGGGTCCGGATGAACACGTTGTCGCTGGCAACCACCGCGCTGGCGCAGACGCCGTCGTTCTGGCACGCCGGCGCGGACCTGCTGCGGAGCAAGTCGCTCGACCGGAACTCGTACGACTCGGGCGACTGGTTCAACACGCTGGACTGGACCGGCGCGGACAACGGGTTCGGCCACGGCCTGCCGCCGAAGCCGGACAACGAGGCGAAGTGGTCGTTCATGAAGCCGCTCCTCGGCAACGCGGCGCTGAAGCCGTCTGCCGCGGACGTGGCGACGGCGAACAACCAGGCCGTCGATCTGCTGAAGCTGCGGTTCTCCACTCCGCTCTTCCGGCTTGGCTCGGCCGACCTGATCAACCAGAAGGTCTCCTACCCGTTGAGCGGTACGCCGGCCGCCGTGCCCGGCGTTGTCGTGATGCGGATCGACGACACCATCGGCCCGAACGTCGACCCCGCCCTCAAGGGCGCCCTGGTCGTCTTCAACTCCACCGGCGCTCCGGTCACCCAGCAGGTCCAGGCCCTGACCGGCGCCAACCTGTCCTTGTCCCCCATCCAAGCCGCCGGCTCGGACCCGGTCGTCAAGCAGACCACCTGGACCGCGTCAACCGGCACAGTGTCAGTCCCGGCCCGCACGGTCGCAGTACTGGTCCAGAAGTAGTCGGCGCGACCTGCTCGTCAGGCGAACACCCTGGCGAGCAGGTCATCCACCTCGACCTCGTCGGCCCCCGCTGCTGTGGGACAACGTGACCTGCGATGGTCTCTTGGTCAGTTCAGGGCGGCGAAGCGTTGGGCTGCTACGAAGGCGCAGGCCGAGAGGAGTAGGACGTTCGCCGCCACCGGCCCCGGCTCCTTCAGGGATGCGTGGGACGTGGCGGCGCCCATCATGACGATGCCGAGACCGACTGCTGCTGCTGGTGTCAGGAAGCGGGCGGTGTCCGTCAGCCAGGGCGCGAGCAGGCCCACGACGGCCATGAGTTCGCAGAGTGCGACCACGCGGACGAGCGGCATCGGGAAGGGGGCGATACCGGTCTGTCCGGTGGCGATCAGGCGGTCGCGGGACATCGTCGACTTGGCCACGCCGGACACCGTGAACACGGCCACGAGCAGTCCGGTGACGATCCAGGCTGCGACATTCATCTTCAGTCCTCCAACTCTTCGGTTACGGTCGGAGACGAACGACGACGGTCTCCCGTGACTGTCACAGGAAGCTGTCACAAGCAGGGGGCCTCGATCGTCCTAGAGGACGTGATGGAGCACACCAGCAACACGCTCAGGCCGCTGCTGCTGTCGATCGCGTACCGGATGCTCGGCAGCTTCGGCGACGCGGAGGACGTCGTGCAGGAGGCGTACCTGCGCCTGCACCGCGAGCCCGAGGTGGAATCGGACAAGGCCTTCCTCACCACGGTCACCACCCGGCTCGCGATCGACCAACTCCGGTCGGCCAGGCGTCAACGCGAGACCTACATCGGCCCCTGGCTGCCCGATCCGGCCGTCGACGAGTACGTCGATCTCGCCGACCGGGCGGCTCTGTCGGACTCCCTGTCCACGGCGTTCCTCGTCGTACTCGAAAGGCTGTCGCCGGACCAGCGGGCCGTGTTCCTGCTGCACGACGTGTTCGGCTACTCCTACGAGGAGGTCGCCGCCATCGTCCTGAAGAGCCAGGCGGCCTGCCGGCAACTCACGGTACGGGCTCGCCGGCAGCTGGCGGACGGCAGGCCCAGGTACGACGCTTCGCCGCGCGAGCGGGACGAGCTCGCCGAGCGGTTCCTGGCGGCGTGCCGTGAGGGCGAGCTCGAGGGACTCCTCGAGCTGCTCGCACCGGATGCGACGTTCACCGGCGATGGCGGCGGCAAGGCGGACGCCTTCCCTCGGCCGATCCTCGGCGCCGACCGGGTGGCCCGGACGCTGATCGGGGCGTTCGGAAGACTCGCTCGGCTCGGTCTGCGGATCGAGCCGGTGCACGTCGGCGGGCAACCGGCCCTCAGGATGTGCGGCGCCGAGGACCGGACCCTGGCGGTCTGGTCACTGCTGGTCGCCGAGGGGGTCGTCGTCGCGATCCACGGCGTGGTGAACCCCGACAAGCTCACCCATCTGCAGCCCCTGGGTTCAGGGAATGCGGACCAGCAGGGCTGACGGGTCCACCGTCGCGGTGAGAGTCCGGCCGTCCGCGATCTCGTCGCCGTCGAGCTGCCGGCGGACGGTCTTGCTCGCCTTGACCTGGATGCGCTTGCCGGTGAACCGCTCGATGTTGCGGCCCTCCTGCATGGACTTGATCACCAGGCTGAGCGCGAGCCGGGGCCAGTGGCTGATCCGGCGCGGAGCCAGCACGACCGCGTCGATCATGCCGTCGTCGGGCACGGCGTCCGGCAGCAACGGGATGTTCGCCTGCAGGGTGCCGACGTTCCCGATCACCACCGTGCGCGCCCGGCGGACCAGCGGCGGCCGGTCGTCCACGATGATCTCGACCCGCACGAACGGGTGGTTGAGGTTCTTCAGCGTCGACACCACGTACGCCGCCCAGCCGACGCGTTTCTTCAGCTCGTCGGGGGCGTCGGCGATGATCGCGGCGTCCAGCCCGAGCCCGGCCATCACCACGAATCGGTCGGCGTCGAGCCCATCGCCTTCCACCTGGACGCTGTCGATCCGCTGCTCGTTGCCGCCGAGCAGTTCGGTCAGCGCGATGTCGAGATCGAGGTTGATGCCGAGGTTGCGGGCGAGCAGGTTGCCGGTGCCGGCGGGCAGCACCGCGACCGGGATGTTCGACTGGGCCACTTCCGCGCAGGCGACCCGGACGGTGCCGTCGCCGCCGGCCACCACGACCAGGTCGACGGACTCCTCGATCGCCTGTCTCGCCATCGCCGAGCCAGGGTCCTCCTCGGTCGTCTCGAGCCAGAGGGCGTCTTCGTAGCCACGCTCTGTCAGAGCCGTGTCGACCTTCTTGCGGAATTCGTCCGGGTCGGGAACCTTGATCGGGTTCATGATCACGGCGGCACGAGGGCTCACGTCAGTTTTGTCCGTTCGAGGGGATAGCGTGCATGAGGTGAGCAGCCTTCCACGGAGTACGCCAGAAGCCCAGAACTTGTCCGCTATCGCATTGGAGTCCTTCGTCGCCGCGCTTGACGCCTCCGACCAGGAGATCCAGACCCTGATGCTGCTCCGGCACGGTCACGTCGTGCTGCAGGAGGAGTGGGCGCCGTACCGGTCGCGGGACCGGCACCTGCTGTTCTCGGTGTCGAAGTCCTTCACCTCGATGGGCATCGGCCTGCTGGTCGAGGACGGCAAGCTGTCGGTCGACGACAAGGTGGTGTCATTCTTCGACGCCGACGACCTGCCCGACAAGATCAGCGACAACCTGGCCGCGATGGAGATCCGCCATCTGCTCACGATGACGACCGGGCACTCGCAGGACACCGTCGAGGCGCTGTCGCGGGACCGCCGGATGGTGCGGATCTTCCTCGACCTGGAGGTGGAGCACGAGCCGGGCACGGTGTTCGTCTACAACACCGGCGCGACGTACCTGCTCTCCGCCATCCTGCAGAAGATCACCGGCGAGACCCTGCTCGACTACCTCCGCCCGCGGCTGTTCGAGCCGCTCGGTGCGAGCGAGGCGACCTGGGAGATCTCCCGCGAGGGCATCACCAAGGGCGGCTGGGGTCTGAGCCTCAACACCGAGTCGCTGGCCCGCTTCGGGCAGCTCCTGCTGCAGCGTGGGTCGTGGGAGGGGCAGCAGCTCGTGCCGGCGAGCTGGATCGACGCGGCCACCTCGAAGCAGGTGCCGAACAACGAGGACAACCCCGACTGGCAGCAGGGCTACGGATACCAGTTCTGGCGGTCGCGGCACGACACCTACCGCGGCGACGGCGCCTTCGGGCAGTACTGCCTGATCTTCCCGGAGCACGACGCCGCCCTCATCATCACCAGCGCCTCACCCGACATGCAGGCCACCCTGGACGTCGTCTGGGAGCACCTTCTCCCTGTACTACAAGGGAAGTCGGGAGCCGACCTGGCTCGGCCCGCGAAGCTCGAGATCCCGGCTCCCGTGGGCAAGGCTCCGAGTGGCGACGGCCGCACCTACCGATTCGACCCGAGCGTCGCGTCACTGTCGGCGGTGCGGCTGGACCCGGACGGCACCGGCACCTTCACGTTCGAGGTCAGCTCCCACGACTTCGACACCACGGTTCCAGCCGGCACGACGCAGGACGTCGTCTGCGCTCCCGGCGACTGGCGCGAACTGACCGACGACCTGGTGGACCCACCTCAGCGAATGGTCACCAACGCGTCGACCGGCAACGACGCCTTCGTAGCTACCTTCCGCTACCTGGAAACCCCCTACGTGGCGACGTTCACCTGCCGGCCGGACGGCGACTCCCTGACGATCGACGTCCGGTACAACGTCTCCTTCGGCCCGACGGAGTTCACCCTGCACTCGCTGTGATGTGAGCTAGGTCACTGTCACACCGGCGGCGTTCGCCGTGTCCCCTGGGTCGACTGAAGGTGACATGGAGGATGAGATGAAGGTTCTAGTGGCAGGCGCGACCGGCGGGCTCGGACGTTCGCTGGTGCCGAAACTGATCGCGGCAGGACACGACGTCACCGGCATGGTGCGGTCCGAGTCGAGTGCGGCCGATCTCCGGGCGCAGGGCGCTGAGGTGGTGCTCGCGGACGGGCTGAACGCCGGTGCGGTGAAGGCCGCTGTCGCTGCCGCCCAGCCCGAGGTCGTCGTACATCAGATGACCGCGTTGAAGGGCGGCATCGACTTCAAGAAGTTCGACCAGAGCTTCGCGCTGACGAACCGGCTGCGGACCGAAGGCACGGACAACCTGCTCGCCGCCTCCCAGGCAGCCGGCGTACGGCGGTTCGTCATCCAGAGCTATGCCGGCTGGAACCTGGAGCGCGGTGGCTCCGAGATCAAGAGCGAGCGGATCCCGATGGACCCCGACCCGGTGCCGGCGACGAGCAAGACGATGGCCGGGCTGCGTTATCTGGAGTCGGCCGTGACCGGTGCCGAGGGCATCGAAGGCGTCGTACTGCGGTACGCGGGCTTCTACGGTCCGACCGGTTTCATCGGCAAGGGCGGCGAGATCGTCAAGCTGATCGAGCAGCGCAAGTTGCCGGTGGTCGGCGACGGCTCGGGCGTCTGGTCGTTCATCCACTACGACGACGCCGCCGACGCCACCGTCAAGGCGGTCGAAAGCAGCGCCACCGGGATCTACCAGATCGCCGACGACGACCCGGCGCCCGCCTCGGTCTGGCTGCCGGAGTTCGCCAAGATCCTCGGCGCCAAACCACCGCGGCACATCCCCGTCTGGCTGGCCCGCCTGGCCGTCGGCGAGGTCGGTGTCTCCGCCTTCACCAAGATCCGCGGCGCCGACAACTCCCTCGCCAAAGCGACCTTCGACTGGGAACCCACCTACACCTCCTGGCGCCAGGGCTTCCGCCACGGCCTCTAGGGGACTAGAACTCTGAGGGGAGCTGAGTGCTCCCCGAGGAGGGCAGATGGCGACCGTTCCCGATCGGATCCGGTGGGCTGTGGAAGAGGTGGATCCCCAGCCCGGTGAGCAGATCCTCGAGATCGGCTGCGGACCGGGGGCGGCCGCGCAGCTGGTCTGCGAGCGGCTCACCACCGGTCACCTGCTGGCCACGGATCGGTCGGCAGTGGCGGTGAATCGCACGGCGGGGCGTTCTGCGTCAACGTGAACCTCTTCTGGGTCAGCCACGCCGAGGCCGAGCTCGCCGTACTCCGGCAAGGTCTGCGCTCGGGTGCTCCGCTGTTCATCCTCTACGGCGCGGAGGGGCCGACCGGCGGCGACCGGGTCACCGCGTTGGTCGCGGAGGCGGTGAAGACGGCCGGTTTCCACACCGTCACGATCGTCACCGCCGACCACGGCCTGGGCGTCATCTCCCACGCCCCTTGACCGACGCCTAGTCGCGACGGGTGAATGCCACCGGGCCTCCGACTCCTTCGCGGCGGCCAGGGCACCCTCGGCATCCACGAGCACGAAGGCGTTCACCCGGTCGTCGTACGGCTTGATCGCGTCCAGCGCGGCCCGGGGCGCCTCGACCGGGGAGAGCGCGCCGGTCCGGTAGCCCTCGACCAGTTCCACTGCCTGCTGAGTCATCGCTCTCCCGAGAGGTAGCCGAGTTTCTTGTCCACCACGTTCAGCAGGGGTTCACCCGCGAGCCAGCGTCGGACGCTGGCGGCGAACTACCGCGCCAGGGGGCGCCGCCTCGTCGACAATCGGGCCACGGGCAACGTCGACGAGGTGCGCATCGGGTTTCATTGCCGACAGCACTTGATCGTTCACCAGACCACACGTCGCCGGCGTCAGCGGCGCCGCGAGCACTAGGTGATCGGCCCATCCCACGTGCTCGGCCAACTCGCCGCGGGGATGGCGTTCCACGTGATCCTCGAGCTGTGGATGGACGGCTGGGGTTACGAGCTGTCCGAGCCCGCCGTGGTCACCCCCACCGGTGTGGAACGCCTGACCGACCTACCCCAGGAACTGACGATCCGGAGGTAACACCCCATGACCACGCTCAGAACCGTCCCGTACGCCGATCGCGCGACCGGGCCGGTCGGTTCGGTGATCCGGTCGCCTTTCCCGGTCCTGCTCGGGCCGACGGGCTGCCCTTCGGGATCCAGTTACTCGCACCGGCCGGTCACGACGACGTGGTCATCGACCTGGCCGCCGTCTGGTGCGGTGAACCCACGCGTTCGTCCGAGGTGTTGCTCGCCCTCGCGGGTGCGCATCTGTCCGGCCAGCCGCTGAACCACGAGTTGGTACGACGTGGCGGGCGGTTGGCGTTCGGCGCGCGGACGGCACCGGAGTACCGGATGTACTTGCTGGAAGGTCCTCGGCCCGGCCTGACTCGGACAGTCGCGCCTTTGGCCGGCGGACCTGGGATCGAGGTGGAGGTCTGGAGTCTGCCGGCCGGTGAGTTCGCTGGGTTCGCGGCGACTGTCGAGCCGCCGTTGGCGCTCGAACCCCTGGAGCTGTCCGACGGGCGGCGGGTCCTCGGCTTCGTCTGCACGGCCGACGGAGCCGATCCCGACCGCGAGATCACGGAGCACGGCAGTTGGCGCGGCTATCTGGCCTAGCATGCCGTGCATGACGATCACGCCCGCGGAACAGCAGGTCCTCGACCGGATCGACGAGGAACTCCTCGTCCGGATCACCCGGAGTCTGCTGCAGGCGACCGGGCAGAACCCGCCCGGTGACGAGGCGGCGACGGTCGGGGCGTTGAGTGCCGCCGGGATCGAGCTCGGCCTGGACGTGGTCGCCACCCGGGTCGAACCCGGCCGGGACAACCTGAGCATCATCCTTGCCGGCGGCAACGGTCCCGGCCTGCTCCTGCTCGGCCACACCGACGTCGTACCGGTCGGGGAAGGCTGGACGAAGGACCCGTTCGGTGGGGAGGTCGCCGACGGCCGGATCTACGGCCGCGGCGCCTCCGACATGAAGGGCGGCCTCGCTTCCGCACTGGTCGCGCTCGCAGCCCTGCGCGGCGCCGGGCTCAGCGGCCCGGTCGAACTGGCCGCACTCGTGGACGAGGAGGAGACCGGCAAAGGCATCCGCTCGTACGTCGGTACTGCGTCCCGCTCGTGGCTCGGGTGCATCACCGCGGAGCCGACGGACCTGCAGACGATCATCGGTGCGCGCGGTGACTCGTACCTGCGGGTCGAGATCCATGGGCGTGCGAGCCACGCGGGTAACCCGGCCGACGGCGCCAACGCGATCTACGGAGCGGCCGCGGTGGTCGCCGAGATCGAACGCCTGCACGTGGAACTCGCCGCCGCCCCGCATCCTCTGCTCGGCTCGGCCACCTGGAGCGTCGGCCAGATCAACGGCGGCACCGGCGGCTCGATCGTCCCGGCCGAATGCGTCATCGTCGCCGACCGGCGGCTGCTGCCCGGGGAGTCCCCGGCGGCCGTGCTCGACGATCTCCGCGCTCGGGTGGCGGGGTTGAAGCTCGAAGAACGTGGCCTGTCGGTCGACCTCGAGATGCCGATGGAAATGCCTGCTTTCGAGACACCTGCGGATGCCGAGCTGGTGAGGATCACCAACGCTGCTCTGGCCGACGCCGGTGGTCCCGGTCTTCCGCTGGGCGGATGGACCGCCGCTTGCGACGGCGGATTCGTCGCCCGCGACCTCGACGTACCAGTGGTCGTCCTCGGCCCCGGATCGGTCACCTCACAGGCCCACCGCGCCGACGAGTCGGTAGCGATCTCCGAGCTCACGACCGCCGCGCGGGCCTACGCCCTCACAGCGTTGCGCCTACTCGGCTGATCAACCTCGGCCGGGAAAGCCAGGCTCTAGGGAGTGGTCGCGAGAGTCTTGGTCACTCGCTTCTTGAGCCGAATTCCTGCTCCGGTCAAGGTGAGAGTCGTCGCCGCGCGTGTTGTCGGCTTGAGAAGACAGCGGTAGCGCATGTCTTGCTTCCACAGCAGGTTGATGACGTTGCTGAGGTCTGCCTCAGGTGGAGGCCAGACGATCGCGGCGCACCTTGCGTCCTTGACCAACCGATGGAGCACAGACCGGACCGACCCGAGAAGTACGACGACAGGCACCACGTATAGCAGCAGAAGGGCGAAAACCAGTGCGGTAACAAGCGCGGCTTGCCATACGAGCCCCGGCTGGGCCGGCCATCGCCAGACGATTCCGCCCGCGACGAGAGCGAACACTGTGCCGTAGACGACGGACCAGGTTGCTGCAACGCCGCTCGAATGGTCGACGCCGCGGATCCGGTAGACGGAGCCCGAGCCGTCGCCGACCTCGGTCCAGGACCGCAACCGCCAGCCCGCCCAATAGCCGACCATCCAGCCGATCAGTACTGCTACCGAAGCGATCGCGATGACCCGGCCAGGATGTTTCTTCCACTGTGGCGGCTGGTCGACGACCCACGGGACAAGGAGAACCAGACCATAGGCGATCGCGGCCATCACTGCGAGCAGGAGGACCGAGAAGGCTATCCAAATCCCTGCGGCGGCGAGCCTTCGCCCGAATCGCTGGCCGGCCGACATCTGCGCCAAGTCCGTCTTTGGTGGGAAGTAGAGAGCCCCGATCCGATCCAATGCGCGGTAAAGGGTCGCGATGGGACTGACCACCTGGGAGGGCAGGCTACCCAGCAACATCAAGGCGAGCGCCAACGCCAGGATCGTCCCGGTGGCGCCCAGAGCGAGAGCCAGGCCCCCGTCTCCTCGATGCTCGTCCCAGCGATCTGCCGCGTACACGACCAGCGGAATGACAGGCGTCAGCAGAACCACGCTGTGCAGCAAGGTGCCGGTGCGCATCGCGGCGAAGCCGAAGGCGGTAAGGACCGCCCCGAGCCCGATCGCCGCGGCTGGTCCGGCCGCCCACCCATGAATGACCCCGAGCAGGGACAGCGAAAGCAGGAGTGCACCAGAAGCCAGCGTCATCAGCGCCAGGAAGCGAGCGATGGCGCCGCCGGCGGTGAGGCCAAGGACGGTCCAGTACGGCACCAGCATGCCGCCGCGAAGAGTCCGGGTGACCGGTTTGATCGCTCCCAGGCCCGACCGGCCGCTGTCGGCCAGAGTCACCGCGACGCTCGCCGCCGTCGCCGCCGTACGGATCATCTGATCACTGCGAGCCTCTTCGTCGAGTGGTTCGCGGCCGATGCCTGCTCGGTCGAATGCCCGCAATGCCCTCAGACCCAGTCTCATCTCTTCTTGCGACAGTGGATCCGAACCCGTCGAGTCAGGTCTGTCATCCAGACTGCTCAGCAGAGATGCGTTCTGGGTCAGGAACAGCTCACCGTTGGAGGACGGATTCGCCCGGTCGCTCCGATCGGCCGCGACCGAGGCAGCGATCGTCGGCAGCTCCTCGACCGCGGCCCGCATGTGGACAGCCCAGGCCGCGATTGCGGCGAGGTTGGGCAGGCTGGACGGCAGGTCCTGCTCATCGGGCGAGTAGACCGGCTCGAGTTCGCTGACCGCGGCGGCCCACAGTTCCGCCACCTCCACCGGTACCGGTGTGGTGAACAGTTCGCCGATGAGTGTGTCGACGAAGCCGCTCGCTGTCTCCGGGCTGTCGCTCTGTCTCCGCTGGATCGCGCGTCGACGCAATCGTTCCGGCGACAGGATGATCTGGCACAGCATGGTCGCCGCGTCCATCCGTCCCCAGGTCCAGTCGTTCATACGCCAGGACCGTTTGAGGAAACCTCCGAAGCGGTTGAGCGACATGCCGCCGACCTTGTCGTCCAGGGTGGTCGACTGCACCGCAAAGTCGTTCTGCGTCTGCAGCGAGATCTGGACCAGGTCCATCGCGTGGCTGCTGCCGGTGCCCGAGTCGTCGGCGAGGGTCCACGCGGCGACATGGAGCCACAGCAGCCGTGCATGAACCCTGTTGTGATCAGCCATGGCATGGGCCGATCCGAGTCCGGCCGACCCGACTTCCG
Organism: Kribbella sp. VKM Ac-2568; assembly: GCF_004345365.1. Lineage (GTDB taxonomy): Bacteria > Actinomycetota > Actinomycetes > Propionibacteriales > Kribbellaceae > Kribbella > Kribbella orskensis. Next base: position 162,532 of record NZ_SLVF01000008.1, on the reverse strand, counting down.
TCGGCAGATCCCTGAACACCATCTTCCAGTGCCGCAGCCCGGCTGAGTCGGCGACCGCATCGTGCACAGATTTCAACGGTGCCAGCGCGCTGACGACCGAGTCGACGATGTGGCGAACCGCGGAGGTGGCCCGCAGGCCGAATTTGGCCGTCGGCATGTGGTTACGCAGCCCGATCAAGGCATTGGTGATGCCGGCAGCTCGTTCCTCGAGCTGGGAATCGGTCAATCGCCTTTTGATGTAGTCCCGCCTGAGCTCGTCCCTGAGCTTGGCCTCGGCCAGGTCGACCATGCTCTCATCGTTGGTCATCGCGCGGGCGTAGTGCGCCAGCCACACGGTCCAGAAGTTCTTGCTGGGAGGCAGCGTGGTGAGGACGGAGTCGGCGGTCCAGGCCTCGTCGAGTTCATCGCGAATCCTGAGGAGTTCGGCTCGCGCCTGGCTGACGTCGCGCCGCCCTTCGGCGAGCAAGTTGCAGGTTTCCGGATCAGACGTGACGCTGATCAGTCGATGAAGCAGGTCCAGCGCAGTGTCCGCCAGGTCGAGCGCTGCTGTGATACCCCAGTTCCAGTAGGCCGCGGGCGGGTCATCGTCCCGAGGCAACGCGTGGGGGACATAAGGCAGGTCCGTCGGCCGCGCTGGGTTCTGCGGATCGTCACGCATCCAGTCGCGTTCTGCCGACTCGATGGCTTTGCGGATTCGCTGGTACGACCAGTCCGCCGGCGGCTGGACCCTACTGACGAGCTCGTGGGCAGCCCGCCGCACCCGCTGGTTGCGATACTGCTGGAAAACACATTCGGCCAGACTCTTGAGACCGTCGGGGTCTCTGAGGCCCTCCATGATGTCCAGCCGCGTTCCGCGCCGGGCTGCCGCGGCCTGATTGTGCGTTTCGATCTCATCAACGAAGGTCCGGTTGCCCTGGCTCAGCAAGGCACCAAGTAGTCCTCCCATGGCTGCGGTCACAGTGGGAGGTTCGTCGGAGCGATCTGCCGGGTCCGGCTGGTTGGTTGGCGCATGAGGATAGACGAGCAGCATGACGCGCTGGACCAGGCCGCTTGCGGGCATTCGACCGATGGCCTCCAGGGCAGCCTTCGTGGGGGTGTTGGCAAGCAGCCCGCCGTCGACGGCGAACCGCGACCTGTCATCAGGCAGCGCCTCTGCCGGACCGGCCGTCCGCCACGACACGTGGCTGCCGAGGTCCGGCCGCCGGCCCGGGTCGGTCAGGTCGACGATCGCCTGACCGTCCGATGCCAGGACCTTGCCCAGACGGCCCTTGGCAGGCACGAAACAAGGTTCGAAGGCGACGGGGAAGCTGGCGGTGCACCGCGAGGCGATCGCCAATCCGGCAGTGATGTCGTCGTCCGCTCCCGGTCCGAAGTCGTTCCGCTCTCCGATCATCGGATCGTCGCGTTTGAACGTGAAGTGTCCCTGGTGCAACATCTGAGGAAGCTGCTGGCCCAGCGAATCGACTGTCACGGTCCGGGCTCCGTGCAGCAAGGTCGTGGTGATGATCAGTTCCAGCGGCCTGTCGGCCGCAGTACTGCCCTCCCAGTTCTTACTCAGCTGCTTCATCGCCTCGTGGATCTTGGGCAGGAAGTAGTCGTCACCACGCAGCAGCGATGCCGGCGATCCCCGGAACGGACGCTGCAGAAGGGAGTCCATCCGGCCCTGCTCCGACCATAGGTCTCGCATCAGCCCGACGTCAGCGTTCTTGTTGGCCTGCGCCAGCGCAAGGGCGGCGCCGTTGATCCCCCCGGCCGAAGTGCCGGCGATGACGTCGGCACGTGCTTTGGCATTGAGCAGATTCAAGAGCCTGCCGTACGGACCGTATTGCCGGGTGACGCGGTCGATCTCACGCACCACCCCACCCATCCAGACCGCGAGACTCACTCCACCGTTGAGTACGACTGCGAACCTGATCTCCTCTTTCGGAGCACTCTGGCCGCTGTAGCTCGGATTTCCTGGCACGTTCATCGAAGCCCCCTGGCCGGTGCCGCGGTCCACCCCCTGGGACCGCGACCAGCCTTGAGCCGGATGCTACGCCCAACATCACGCTCCGTCACCCCTTCGCTCGTAAAACAGGCGAGTATTTCAATGCCCGTCACGGAGCGCGGCTGCGAGTAGTTCGGCCAGGTGGAGCGGGCGGCGATCGGTGCCCTGAGCTATTTGGATTCGGCAACTGAAGCCGTCGGCGAGGATGGTGGTGTCGTCGCCTGCTGCGCGGACTGCGGGTAGTAGGGCGCGCTCTCCTACGGCTTTGGAGACTTGATAGTGGGTGCGTTCGAAGCCGAAGTTGCCGGCTAGGCCGCAGCAGCCGGCGTCGGGGATGGTGGCGGTGATGCCGGCGGCTGCCATCAGGGCTTTGTCGGCGTCGAAGCCTAGGACGGCGTGTTGGTGGCAGTGCGGCTGGACCAAGGCCTCTCCCCCGACCTGTGGCGGGATCCAGTCGGACTTCGTCAGGAACTCGGCCAGGGTGACGGTTGACTTGGCGGCTGCGTGGGCCAGCGGGTTGTCGCTCAGCAGGTCGGGGGCGTCCTGGCGGAAGGCGGCTGTGCAGCTTGGCTCGAGGCCGATGATCGGCGTACCCGCTGCCAGGTGCGGGGCGAGGATCGCGAGAGAGCGCTTCACGACTCGCTGGGCGACGCCGAGCTGACCGGTGGAGATCCAGGTGAGCCCGCAACAGACCCGCTTGTCCGGCAGCAGCACCTCGAACCCCGCCGCCTCCAGCACCTCGACGGCCGCGCGCCCGATCTCCGGCGACAGATGGTCGGTGAACGTATCCGGCCAGAGCACCACTCTCCCGCGCTCACCCGGACCATGCTTGCCCCGGGCAAGGAACCAGTCCGTGAAGGTCTGGTGGGTGAACTGGGGGACCTCGCGTTCGGGAGCGATCCCGCCGAGGCGCTTCACCAAACCGAGAGCGGCGAACCTGTTGGCGAGGCGTGGGGCGCGGGCGGCCAGGCGCGCCCAGAGTGGTAGCCAGCCCATCGACCAGTGCGACAGTGGCCGGGCCCACGGCCTTCTTGCGTAGTGGTGGTGGGTGAACTCGGCCTTGTAGGTCGCCATGTCCACGTTCACCGGGCAGTCGGAGAGGCAGCCCTTGCAGGACAGGCAGAGGTCGAGCGCGTCGCGTACTTCGGTCGACCGCCAGCCGTCCGTGATCACATCCCCTTGGAGCATCTCCCAGAGCAGGTGTGCGCGCCCCCGCGTCGAGTGCAACTCCTCCCGGGTGACCTGATAGCTGGGGCACATCACCCCGCCGGAGGTCTGCCGGCACTTGCCGATCCCGACACACCGCCGCTGCGCCTGGGCGAAGTCGTGGTCGTCGTCGTGATAGGCGAACACCGTCAGCAGTTCGCGGTCCTTGGCCGGCCCGTCGTGCCGGATATTCGCGTCCAACAGCGGCGGATCGACGATCATCCCGGGATTCATCACCCCGGCCGGATCCCAGATCTCCTTCACCTCGCGGAACAGCCGCACGCCGTCCGCGCCGTACATCCGGGCGAGCAACTCCGACCGCGCCCGCCCGTCGCCGTGTTCACCGGATACCGATCCACCCAACTCGACGACGAGATCGGTCGCCTGCTCGACGAAATCCCGGTACGTCGCGAGGCCGCGCGCGCTGAACAGGTCGAAGTCGATCCGCATGTGCATGCAGCCCTCACCGAAATGCCCGTACGACGCGCCGGACAACCCGTGGCGAGCGAGCACTTCGTCGAGGCCACGCAAATAGGCGCCGAGTCGTTCGGGTGGGACGGCAGCGTCCTCCCAACCACCCCAGGCTTCGGCACCATCGGCCCGGCGGGTCGCGAGTCCGGCGGCATCAGTGCGGCAGCGCCAGAGGACGCCCTGCGCGCGAGGATCGGTCACCAGCGAAGCGGTCGCCGGCGAACCCGAATCGCGAAGCTCCTCGAGCATCTTCTCCGCGGCGATCGTGGCAGCGGCCTGATCGCCGCCGCCCAGCTCCACGAGCAGCCAGGCTCGCCCGGCCGGTAGCCCTGCGTGGACCGCCGCGTCCCGGACCTCCGCGGGCAACCGCTCGACGAGATCGCTGTTGATCGACTCCATCGTCAGCGGACCGTGCCGCAGCACCACCGGCGCACAGTCGGCCGAGGTGATCGAGTCGCCGAACCCGAGCACACAAAGCACCTTTGCCGCAGGCAACGGCGTCAGCCGCACGGTGGCTTGCAGCGTCGCCGCAAAGCCGCCTTCGCTCCCGGCGAGCAACCGCGCCACGTCATAGCCGTGCTGAGGCAACAACCTGTGCAGCGCGTACCCGGAGATCTGCCGGCTGAACTGGCCGAATCTCCTGCTGATCAACAGCTCATGCCGGTCCACGAACGCCTGCAGCGCCCGGTGGAGCTCCCCTTCGCGGCCGGGCCGGGCGGCGTAGTACTCGCGTCCTTTGGTGCCGGGGGCATCGACGGTGAGTCTGGTGCCGTCGGCAAGCACCAGGTCGAGGTCGACCAGGCTGTCCGCGGTGGTGCCCCAGGCAACAGAGTGGGCGCCGCAGGCATTGTTCGCGATCATGCCGCCGAGCGTCGCCCGGCTGCCCGAAGAGGGGTCCGCGCCGAAAGCCAGCCCGTGGGGTTTCGCAGCGGCCAGCAGGTGGGTCAGGATCACTCCGGGCTCGACCACGGCGGTCTGCGACTCCGCGTCGATGGCCAGGATCCGGTTCACGTGCCGCGACGCGTCGATGACGACCCCGCCGATCGCGTTCCCCGCCATCGACGTGCCGCCACCGCGCAACGTCACCGGTGCACCCGCCGCCGCGGTCAGCGCCACCGCGGCGGCCAGATCCTCCCGATCAGCCGGTACGACGACCAGATCCGGCACGGCCCGGTAGTTCGACCCGTCCGCCGCATAGAGCGCCCGGCTCCTCGCGTCAGCGCCGACGGACCCGCGCAGTTGCCCCCCGAGTTCCCGGGCGAGCCGCGGTACGTCGTACTGGCTCATCGGCGGGAACTCCTCACTGATCGCTGGGTAGACTGCGCCGGGGTTAGCATTGTCGACAATCTACCCATTCCGGTGCGGGTCAGCCCGCGGTGGCGGCGTCGTACCCCGACGACGTGGCGCGGCACTTCGTCCGGTTCCGGACCGCTGGTGGCGCCGAGGTGGTGGCGATGGGAAGCCACGGGATCTTCACGGCGGCCGAGGTCGGCACCCTCGACACCGACGAGGTGGTCGCGATGGTCCGGGCCGCCGATCACCCGGAGGCCGAGGCGATCCTGGTGCCGGACACCGCGATGCACACGCACGCGATCATCGAGGAGCTCGAGGCGGCCGTCGACAAACCGGTGCCCACCGCGAACCAGGTGACCGTCTGGAGACCTACTCGGCCTCCGAGGTCCGGGTCGAGGAACACCGAGCTCTGGCCGAAGCCATCAAGACCGGCGACCCGGACCTCGTCGACCGCCTCGTCACCGCACACATGGACGACGCCATCACCCGCCTGACGAATCGCTGACGCTCGCGCCAGGTCGCAGTACAGGTCGCTCCCGCAGCTACTGCTGCGCCGGTGCGAAGAGTTCGAGCTGGATGTTGTCCCGGTCGCGGAAGACCAGGACCGAGGCGTACGGCTCGTCGGTGATCGGCGACTGGGTCAGCGGCTTGTCGGCCTGGTCGCTGCGGACGACGCCGTGAGCTTCGAGATGGTCCTGCCACTGCTCGAGGTCGGTGCGGCTGGGCACGGTGAAGCCGGCATGGTCGAGCCCGGTCCTCGTCTCCGCGCAGAGCTCGCCGCCGTTGGTCTCGTGCCGGTGCAGCGCGATCATCAGCTGGTGGTCGGCATCGGCGAGGATCCGCCCGACGCCGCCGGGGTGCGGGACGTCCATCACCGGGTGGACGTCGAACACCTGCCCGTACCACTCGACGCTGCTCTCCAGATCGGTGACGGTCAGCGCCAGATGATGAAGACTTGCTCGACTGACTGTGGACATGACTTGCCCCCTTTGGTTCAGCGGCTCAGTTCTTCGAGAACTGGGCCAGGAACATCTGCACGACGTCGTCGGCGAGCCGGCTCCACCGGTCACCGCCCGGGTCGTTGGAGACCTGCTGATCGACCAGGCCGGTCGTGACAGCGGTCCAGATGTCGAGGTACCGCGGATCGTGCACGCCGTTGCGTGCGAGGAGCTCGCGAGTGACCCCCAGGGCACTGACCGCGAGCTCGTAGGACTCCGGCGACGGCTCGAAGCCGGGCACCGAGTGCTGGAACAGGAGCTGGTAGCGGGGCACGTCCGACACACAGAAGTCGACGAAAGCCCTCGTCTCGGTCAGCAGGTCCCGGCGCGGATCGTCGGTGACGGGAAGCGACGCCTTGAGGTCGACGAAGGTCTGCGCCGCCTCGGCGAACATCGCGTCGAAGATCGCGTTCTTCGACTCGTAGTACGCGTAGACCGTCGGGGTGGTGATCCCCGCCCGCCGCGCCAACTCCCGCAGCGACAGGGCGGCGAGCCCGTCCTCCCGCACCAGGTCCCACGCGGCCGCCAGCACGGCCGCCCGGGCGTTCTCCCGCCGAGCCTCCCGCCACCCACTCGCCACCGAGGTCTTTACCACAGTTCGAAGTATTTGCACACTGTCTAAATCTTGTCAACGCCTCGCCCGGATCCCCCGTCAGACAGAAGGCGGTCGGGGTGACGCCGCTGTAGCCGAGCGCGCGTGCCCCGGCGCTGCGCACGTCGTCAGAAGTTGGTTTACATGGGACCGACAGCCGGCGTGCGGGATCAGGCCAACGCGATTCCGATGTACATGGTCTCGAGGAACTCGTCGATCCCGATCGGCCGCCCTCGCGACCGAGACCGGATTGTTCACCGACGTACGCAGCCTCGGCCTGATGATCGGGAACGAGTTCCGCGACGCCGACGGCAAGCCGGATCCCAATATGGCCGCCGCCGCGCAGCAGGAAGCAGCCCGCCGAGGACTACCCCTCCTCACCTGCGGCCCCTGGAACCAGGTCGTCCGCTTCATCCCAGCCCTGGTGGTCAACGCCGACGAGATCGACGAGGCCGCCACCCCCTGCGCCGACGCAGTCACCAATTAACCGCACGGGGTTCAACCCTCCGCGCAGTAGCTTTGCGGCCATGACGCTGGCTGCTGGGTTCTCGACCCGACCACTGCACCTGAACGACGCCGAGGACATGGCGGAGCTCATCTCGGCGTACAGCGTGCGTCTGCTCGGCAGAGTGGGCAGGCCGCTGGCGAACATCGCCAACCAGCTCAGCTCACCCGGCTTCGATCCAGCCCTCGACGGCTGGGTCGCGCACGACGGGGCGGGTCGGCTGATCGGCTACGCGACCACCAGCAAGCAAGTTGCAGGCGACCGCTTCGACATCGATCTCGTGACGGAGTCGCGGGAGGTCGCCACCTGGCTGCTGACCCAAGCGGTCGACCGGTCCAGGCAGCTCGGCCGCGAGCAGGACCACGCCGAGGTGACGGTGGGACTCGGCCTGCTCCGCGCCGACCAGCAACTGCTGGAGGTCGTCGCCGAGCAAGGGTTCGCCCAGAGCACCACCTTCCAGCGGCTGCGCATCGACCATGACAGCCCGGTCACCGCTCCCACGTTGCCCGCAGGTGTTGTCCAGCGAACCGGCAAGGACATCAGCCGCGCCGCTCACCAGGTCATGGTCGAATCGTTCGAGGGCCAGGACGGCGCGACGCCGCTCCCGTACGACGACTGGGTCGAAACCCGGGAGAAGCGGACGACCTTCGACTGGTCCCAGCTCACCATGCTCGAAATCGACGGCCGCGCGGTGGCAGCGATGGAGTGCCGGGACGACTTCCTGGACAGTGATGACTGTGGCTACGTGGGGCGCGTCGGCGTACTGCCAGACGCACGTGGCCGCGGCCTGGCGAAGTACCTGCTTCAGAACGCCTTCGCCGTCGACGCGGCCGCCGGTCGAGCCGGCACGATCCTTCATGTGGACAGCGCCAACCCGACCCCGGCCCTCGGCCTCTACCGAGGGGTCGGCATGCGACCGATCCTTGTCATCGACGTGTGGAACCGCGTGGTCTCGACGGGCTGACCAGCTCATCGCTGACCTTCCAGAGCCGGGCGGCTGCGGAGAGGTCGTAACTACGCTCGGAAGACTTCTTGGCCTTGCTGTTCACGAAGTAGAGACCGGTGACGTTCTCCAGCTCGGGCGAGGAAGCCAGGTGGATCGACGTCGCGGCCCCCTGCTCAGGCGTCTTCATGAAGGGCCGGAAGAAGGGCACGAACAGCCGCTGGATCCGGCCGGGATCCTCAGCACCGAAGGAAGTGCTGACGACCCCGGGATGCAGGGCGTTCGCGGTGACGCCATCACCCTCCAGCCGCCGGGCCAGCTCGTAGCTGAACAGCAGATTGGCCAGCTTCGACTGATCGTAAGCCCGCGACCCGGAGTACGACTTCTCCCCTTGCAGGTCGTCGAAATCAATCCGGCCGATCCGTTGCGCGTTGGAGGAGACCGTGACCACCCGCGCCGGGGCGCTCTGTTTCAGCCTGTCCAGCAACAGTTTCGTGAGCAGGAACGGTGCGAGATGGTTCAGAGCGAAGGTCAGTTCGAGCCCGTCCGCGGTGACGTGCCGGTTGTCCCAGTAGCCGCCCACGTTGTTGATGAGTACGTCGAGCCGAGGCAACCTCTGCAGCACCTCGTCGGCCAGCCTCCGCACCTCCGCCTGGGACGACAGGTCCGCGACGAACACATCCACGTCCCCGCCGCCTACGGCCCGAATCTCGCGCGCCGCGCGCTCGGTGCGTTCACGATCCCTGCCGGTGATGGCAACGTGCGCGCCCATCCCAGCCAAACCCAATGCGGTCGCCTTGCCGATGCCACTGGTGGCGCCGGTGATGAGAACCGTCGTACTGCGCAGCGGCCCGCTGTCGTCCATGTCCGGGTCCCTGCCCGTCAGACGGTGATGGCGATCTTGCCGCGGACCTGGCCGGCTTCAAGTTGGCGCATGGCTTCGGCGGCTTCGGCCAGCGGGTAGCTCTTGTCGATGGCCGGCTTGAGCTTGCCCGCCTCGATCAGGGCGGTGAGGCGTTCGAGTTCGGCGCCGCGTTCGTTGCCGATGAAGCTGGCGATTCGTTGGCGGGAGAACCACGAGGTGACCAGGGCGCGGAGCTGACGGCCCATGCCGCCGGTCACGCTGTCGCCGCCCTCGCCGCCGGTGAGGACGGCCGTTCCGGTCGGGGTGAGCGCGCGACGCAACCGCGAGAGCTTCGGGTTGCCGGCGATGTCGATGATCAGGTCGTAGTGGGTCACGCCGTCGGCGAAGTCTTCCTTGGTGTAGTCGATGACGTGGTCGGCACCGAGTGACCGCACCAGGTCGAGCTTCGCGGTACTGGCCACGCCGGTGACCTCGGCGCCGAGGGCCTTCGCCAACTGGACCGCGTAGCTGCCGACGCCCCCGGATGCCCCGGTGATCAACACCTTCTGGCCGGCCTGCACCTTGCCGACATCGGTCAGCGCCTGCTGCGCGGTATGCCCGGAGATCGGAACCACCGCGGCCCCTTCGAAGGAGGTGTTGGCCGGCTTGCGAGCCAGCTTGCTCTCCGGCGCAGCGCAGTACTGCGCGAAGGATCCGTGGCCGACGCCGTAGACCTCATCGCCGGCGGAGAACCTGGTCACGGCCGGCCCCACGGCGACAACCGTCCCGGCGAGGGCTCTCCCGAGCACCGGGTTCCTCGGTTTGCGCAGGCCGAAGACGAGACGCAGCAGGTACGGCTTGCCCGTCATGATGTGCCACGTGCCCCGGTCGAGCCCGGCGGCGCCGACCCGGACGAGCACCTCGTTGTCCTTGATCTCCGGCACAGCGAGCTGCCCGAGTCGCAGTACATCAGCTGACCCGTAGGCCGCTTGCGTGATCGCTTGGTTGGTGGTGATGGCAGTAGCCATGATTTGCCTTCTTTGCAAGGGATGCATCGCTGCAAGGAACCGCGGTCACGGATGAGCCGCGGCTTCGAGACTGTCGATCAGAAGAGCGAGGCCGTACTCGAACTCGGCGCCGAACTTGTAACCCGGTTGCAGGATGTACTCCGTGGTGAACTCGGTCAGGTACGGGTAGTCCTCGGGTGAGTAGGGCAGCATCATCGACTCGACCACTTCCGGGATCACCGCCGATTCGTCGAACGGCAGGTTCACCTCCTGCAGCACGAAGCCGAAGATGTAGCTGTCGAGCAGTGAGAACGCGTGTGCCGCCATCTGGACCGAGAAGCCGGCCCGGCGACAGGCGCCGATCACCGCGTTGTGGTGCCGCAGGGTCGCCGGGCCCGGCGCGGCACGGGAGTCCATGATGCTGATCGCCCAGGGGTGACGGGTCAGGGCCGCCCGGGCCGAGCGTGCCCGGTCCCGCATCGCGGGCTTCCACTCGTCACCCTCGACCGGCAGCTCGATCTCGGCGAAGACATGGTCGACCATCCCGTCCAGGATGTCCTCCTTGTTCTTCACGTGGTGATAGAGCGACATCGCCTCGACACCGAGCTCCTGCGCGAGCTTGCGCATCGAGAGTGACCCCAACCCTTCCTTGTCGGCCAGCGCCACGGCGGTCTGCAGAGCTCGCTCCCGGGTCACCGGGACTCGCGCTGCCGTCTTCTTCGGCACGGATGATCTCTTTCCTTCGTTCGGCTGCTTCCTTGACAACCTTACACCGTAAGTCTAGGGTCAGGACCAACCTTACAGCGTAAGGTCGCCTTCTCGGAAGGCCCCTGCAAAAGGCATGGAGTGCAGCGCATGATCACCGTCTCCGGACTCACCAAGCACTACGGCAAGCGCCTCGCCGTTCACGACATGACGTTCGAGGTAGCCCCTGGCCGCGTGACGGGATTCGTCGGCCCGAACGGCGCCGGCAAGTCGACGACCATGCGGATGATGGTCGGTCTGACCCGGCCGGACAGCGGCGACGTCAGCTACCACGGCATCGGCTACACCAGCCTGAAGAACCCCGCGCGCATCGTCGGATCGGTTCTCGACGCCCGCTGCATGCGCCCCGGGCGCACCGCCCGGAATCACCTGCGGGCCACGGCGGCGCTCAGCGGAGTACCGGCGAAGCGGGCCGAGGAGGTACTGGCCGAGGTCGGGCTGGAGACGGCCGCGGATCAGCGGGTCGGTGGGTTCTCCCTGGGCATGCGTCAGCGTTTGGCCCTTGCCGGCGCACTCCTCGGTGATCCCGAGATCCTACTGCTCGATGAGCCGTCGAACGGTCTGGACCCGAACGGTATCCGCTGGTTGCGGACGTATCTGCGGAACTTCGCCGACCGCGGTGGCACGGTCTTCGTGTCGAGCCACCTGATCGCCGAGCTCAGCATGTTCGCCGATGACCTCGTGGTGGTCGGCGGTGGGCGGTTGCTCGCAGCGGAGTCAGTCGACGCGATCAGCGCCCGGAGCGCCGGCACCGTGATTGCCGAGACACCTCAGGCCGCGGCGCTGGCCGCAGTACTGGCTTCGCCTGATGTCCAGGTCGAGATCGAGGGCGACCGGCTGGAGGTGCGCGGGACGACGAAGGCCGCGGTCTCGCAGATCGCCTTCGACCACGGCATCCGCCTGGTCGAGCTCACCGAGACCTCGCGGTCGCTCGAGGACAGCCTGCTCGACCTGACCCGCGCGTCAGCGGAGTTCGCGTCCGCCTGAGCTCCACCGTTCCTGCCGCAGGTCCGCCCACTGCGTTTCCGACATTCAGCCCGACTGTTCAGTGAAGGACCAGCGATGACTGCCATTCTCTCCACCCCGACCACCACCATCAGCCAGCCCGACCAGCGCCTCGCCGAACGTAGCCGCGCCGACGACTTCACGGCCTTCCCGGCCGTGCTCAAGAGCGAGTGGATCAAGCTGTCCACCCTGCGGGCGAACCGGGCCATCCTCGCCCTGACCATCCTGGCCGGCGGCTTCACCTCCTGGGCGGTGGCGACACTGATCACCGACGAGGTTCTGGTGGTCTCCGTCGTCTACATCTACTCGACCGTGCTCACCGCGGTGTTCGCCGCGGTCGCCGGGATCCTGCTCTTCACCTCCGAGGCCCAGCACGGCACCCTGGCCGGGACCTTGACCGCGCAACCCGCGCGATGGGTGATCGCCGCCGCCAAGACCGTCACCGCCAGCACGATCGGACTGGTGCTCGGCGCAGGCGGGATGGCTGCCGGGTACGTCGGCGCCGTGGCCGGTGGCCTCGAACTGGGCGACACGTCCGGCATGGCTGCGACAACCCTGTGGGCGCTGCTGTTCACCACGCTGGCCGCGCTCTTCGGCCTGGGCGTCGGGATGGTCATCCGCCACGGCTCCGGCGCCATCTCGAGCCTGCTGGTCTGTTGGCTCGTCGTCGAGAACCTGCTCACTCTGTTCCTCCCCGCGACCGTGGCCCGCTTCCTCCCGTTCTTCGCCGGCAACGGTCTGCTGGCCATCCAGTCCGACACGGCCACCGCCGACTCGATCGCCGTCGCCCTCACTCGCCCGGAGAACGCCCTGCTCTTCGGCGGCTACACCTTCGCACTTCTGATCATCGGCACCGTCCTGCTCTACCGCCGCGACACCAACTGAACCGAGGCAGAGAACCGGCGCTTTGTGAGGGTGCGACATCCTCGCAAGGCGCAGGTTCTTGTTGACCCTGACACCGTGTCAGGTCGTAGACCTGCTGCTATGACTGAGATGGAGTTCTGGACGGCTGGGGAGATCGCGTCGAGGATCCGGGATGGGGCGGTGTCGTCTCGTGAGGTGACGGCGCGGCTGCTGGAGCGGATCGCGGCGGATTCCACGGTGAACGCGGTGGTGGAGACGCGAGCGGAGTTCGCCCTGGAGGCGGCGGCCGCAGCTGATGAAGCCGTTGCGGCAGGCCGTGAGGTGGGTCCGCTGCACGGCGTGCCGATGACGGTGAAGGACAGCTTCAACGTGACCGGACTGCACACTACTTGGGGCAATCCGGCCTTCGCGGAGTACGTCGCCGACTGGGATGCCACTGTGGTCGAGCGCCTCGCCGCGGCCGGCGCGATCATCGTCGGCAAGAGCAACGTGCCCAGGATGCTCGCCGACTTCGGGCAGACCTCAAACGAGGTCTACGGGCGGACGAACAACCCGCACGACCCGAGCCGTACGCCGGGAGGCTCGAGCGGAGGTGGCGCCGCGGCGTTGGCGGCAGGGATGACCTATCTGGAGTACGGATCGGACCTTGTCGGATCCATCCGTCTGCCCGCGAGCTATTGCGGTGTCTACGGGCTCAGGCCTACGGCTGGCGTTGCGCCTATGCACGGCTTCCAACCTCCAGGACCTCCAGCGATCCCGACCGAGTTCCCTGATCTGTCGAGTCTCGGCCCGCTCGCAAGAACCGCGGCCGATCTTCGGATCGCTCTGCAGGTCACCGGCGGGCCGACTGTTCCCTACTCCCCTGAACTTCCCTACTCATGGAAGCTGCTCCCGCCGCGACACAAGGTGCTCGCCGACTACCGCGTCGGTGTCGTGCTCGATCACGAGCAGGCACCCGTGACGAGCGGGGTCGGCGCCGCGCTGTCCGACGCTGTGGACGCCCTCAGCAAGAACGGCGTGGAGATCGTCGAGGGCTGGCCGACAGAGGTCGACCCGATCGGGCAGGCGGAGGCTCTGGGCTTCCAGCTCGGCTTGTTCTTCGCCGTGAACGGCGAGAATCCGGACTTCGCGAGCCTGGCCGATGTACTCGAGCAGGAGCATCAGCGGATCGCGGCGCGAGTCGCCTGGCAGCGGTACTTCGCGGACGTCGACGTGTTCCTCTGCCCGACCAGTTTCACCACGGCCTTCCCCCACGACGAGCGGCCCTTCGAGGAGCGGGCGATCGACGGTACGCCGTACGACGCGCAGGCGTTCTGGATCTCCCAGGCTTCCTTGACCGGTCTTCCCGCGCTGAGCATGCCGGTGGCAACGAGCGGGCTGCCGGTCGGAGTACAGGTGATCGGTCCGTGGCATGGGGACGACACCGTGATCACCTTCGCCGAGCTCGCCGCCGACGTCATCGGGCCGGTTGCTGGTTGACTCTGACGAGACAGACGGGAGCAGGAGTTGTTCGCGATCGGAGACTTCGCCAGGCACGGGCGGGTGTCGGTGCGAATGTTGCGCCACTACGACGCCATCGGCCTGCTGCGCCCGGCGCACGTGGACGAGGCGACGGGATACCGCAGCTACGAGGCCGCGCAACTCGCCGAGCTGAACCGGCTCGTCGCGCTGAAGGACCTCGGCTTCACCCTGGAGCAGGTCCGCACGATGCTCGCCGACGAGGTCAGCCTGGTGGAGGTGCGGGCGATGCTCACGCTGCGACGGGCCGAGCTCGAGTCCGAGGTCGCCGAGGGCGCCGCCAGGCTCGCCCAGGTCGAGTCCCGCCTGCGCAGCATCGAACTCGGCGACGAAGTACCGGCTGTTGTGCTGAAGGATCTTCCGGCCACCCGGCTGGTCGCGTTGTCGAGCACCGCGGCCAGTTTCACGCCGGAGGACATCGGCCCGGTGGTCAACCCGCTGTGTGCCGAGCTCGGCCGACGCTTGCCTGAGGCAACGGCTGTGAAGCCGACCGGAAGGCTGACCTGCTGGTATGCGGCCGCCGGCGACGAGGTCCTCGTCCACGCAGGAGTGCCCGCGGCGGTCGAGGCCGAGGGTGAGCTCAACGGGCTGCTCGTGGTGGACCTGGCGGCCACCCGCGCCGCGACGATCGTGCACCGCGGCCGGATCGACGCCGTACTACCCACCTGGCAGGCGCTGGCCCGCTGGATCGACGACAACGGTCATCGTTCCAGCGGGCCGGCGCGCGAGCTCTACCTGGACTGCCCGGACGACCCCTCGCTGTGGGTCACCGAACTGCAGGAACCGATCAGGCCTTAGCCGGTTCCAGCTCGACCGGCGGCAGCGCCTCCTCGGTCCCCGGGGTCGCCGTACCGTTCAGCGGGCACCGCGTGGTCTCGGGCACCTTGATCAACGCGATCGCGCGGGATCGGCGAAAGAGGCCAGGCCGGCGGTGATGACCTGGATGCCGAACTCGAAGCGTTCGTCGCCGTTCGCGCCAGATGTCATCGAGGCGGCCAGGGCGACGGTGAAGGGGAACTTCTCGGCCGGCAGCGACTGGAAGAACTGCCGGAGTTCGCCGACGAACTTGGCGATGTCGTCCTCGGTCCACTCCCAGGCCCGCTGCACGCTCTCCTCGAACGCGGTCGCCGTGACGTAGAGCGGGATCAGGTCGACGGCCCAGGCAGCGGCCTGGTCGGGAACGTTGCCCGCCTTGAGGATCGCGAGCATCTTCTCCGTGCTCTGCATCGCCCGTTCACCGAGCGGGACCTGCCCGATGGCGGCTCGCGCGACCCCAGGATAGGCGCGCATCACCTTGAGCATCGACCGCATGCAGTCCTTGAGCTGCTCCTGCCAGTGCTCCGGATCCGGCTCGGCCGGGAACTCCATCCCCTGGGCCGCGCGGTCGACCAGCAGTTGATCCAGCTCCTTCTTGTTCGCGACGTGCGCGTAGAGCGAGGCCGGACCGGTGTTCAGCGCCTGGGCTACCTTCCGCATCGAGACCGCCTCGTACCCCTGGTCGACGAGCAACTCCATCGCCGCGTCGACGATCCGGTCGCGGGTCAACGGTTCACGGACCGGGCGGGCCGGCTTCTCGGGGCTGATGGGCTGCCACCGCGACTGGTTCATGGCCCCACTGTAGCGAACACCGTACTTGACAGGAACACTGTTCGTGAGTAGAACAGTGTTCGTCAACGAACACCGTTCGCTTCCTTCGAAAGGGGCGCCACCGATGAGCACCTCAACCACTTCCCCGGCGCAGGTCGATCCACCGGCGCCCGCCGGCGCGCCGGCGTACAAGTGGCGCTGGATCGTGCTCGGCACCGTGCTGGTCGCCGAGATCATGGACCTGGTCGACGCCACCATCGTGAACATCGCGGCACCGTCGATCCGCGCCGAACTGGGTGGCTCCGAGGCCGCGCTGCAGTGGATGCTGGCCGGCTACACGCTCGCGTTCGCGATCGGCCTGATCAGCTTCGGCCGGCTCGGCGACCTGGTCGGGCGGCGCCGGCTGTTCGTGATCGGCGCGGTCGGCTTCACCGTCGCCTCCGCGATCTGCGGGCTCGCCACCTCACCGGAGATGCTGATCGGCAGCCGGGTCGCGCAAGGGCTGCTCGGCGCGGTGATGATCCCGCAGGGCTTCGCGATCCTGAAGGCGGTCTTCCCACCCGCCGAGATCGGCAAGGCGTTCGCGCTGTTCGGTCCGGTGATGGGGCTGTCCGCGGTGGCCGGTCCGATCATCGCCGGTGCGCTGATCGACGCGAACTGGTTCGACGCCGGCTGGCGGATGATCTTCTGGATCAACGTGCCGATCGGTGCGCTCGCCCTCTTCGGCGCGCTGCGGTACATGCCCGAGGTTAAGACGCCGGGCGCGTCCCGGCTCGACACCACCGGCGTGATCCTGGTCAGCCTGGCGTGCGGTCTGCTGATCTACCCGCTGGTGCAGGGTCGCGAGCTCGACTGGCCGGTGTGGTCGATCGCGATGATGGTCGCCGCCGTGCCGGTGTTCGCGCTGTTCGGCTGGCGGGAGCGCCGCTCGGGCAACCCGGTGATCGACCCGTCGCTGTTCCGCAGCCGCGGGTACGTCGCGGGGCTCGGCGTGATCACCACGTTCTTCCTGGCGATGTCGGGGTTCATGCTGGTCTTCAACCTGTTCACCCAGCTCGGTCTGCACTACAGCCCGCTGAAGGCCGGACTCGCGATGGTGCCGTTCTCGCTCGGCATCGCGATCGGCGCGCCGCTGTCCGGCGGGCTGCTCGCACCGAAGCTCGGCCGGAAGGCGCTGCAGCTCGGGATCCTGGTGATGGCGGTCTCGATGGTGGGCGTGTGGTTCACCCTGCACGTCTACGGCGACCAGACCACGATCTGGAAACTGGTACCGGCCACGTTGGCGAGCGGGATCGGCGCGGGCATGGTGTTCGCCCCGCTCTTCGACATCATCCTGGCCTCGATCGACGACCAGGCCGCGGGCTCGGCGTCCGGAGTACTGACCGCGATGCAGCAGTTCGGCGGCGCGATCGGAGTAGCCGTCATCGGCACCATCTTCTTCGAGCTCCTGCCCGACCAAGCCTTCCTGGGCGCCACCAAGTCAGCCACCCTGGTCGCCGTCGCCCTCTTCGCCGTCAGCCTGCTCGTCACCTACCTACTCCCGAAGCGAGCCCGCGAGGGCGCTTCAGCGCACTGAACCCCCAGACCCGAGCAACAACACAGCACCTGACCGGCTACCCCCCAACTGACGGCGACCTACAGCCTGGCGATGGCTTTCACCGATTCCGGGGCGCGGCTGGCGGTCTGTTCGCCGGCTGGCGGCTTATGAGGCGCCAGCCGGCGAACAACCAGCCATTGGCCCGGATCTGGGAGAGGCCATCGGCCCGGCCTGATGCCTGAGGCCCGATGCGGCAGCCCGAGGACCCGACGCGGCGGCCGAGGTCCCGATGTGGTGGCCGAGGACCCGACGCGGCGGCCGAGGTCCCGATGTGGTGGCCGAGGACCCGACGCGGCGGCCGAGGTCCCGATGTGGTGGCCGAGGACCCGACGCGGTGGCCGAGGTCCCGATGTGGTGGCCGAAGGCGGACTTTGTGCACCGCTCCCTCTTCGAGCGTTTCTTGCGCCAGGATCTGCTCAGGTGCTGCACAACGTGCCGCTTTGGGGCGAGGGCATGACAAAGCCCCGCTCGCCCTGGTTTGGGGAGAGCGGGGCTTTGGGTTAGGTCAGTTGAACGAGTCGCCGCAGGCGCAGGAGCCGGTGGCGTTCGGGTTGTCGATCGTGAAGCCCTGCTTCTCGATCGTGTCCACGAAGTCGATCGACGCGCCCTTGAGGTACGGCGCGCTCATCCGATCCGTGACGACGCTCACACCACCGAAGTCGGCCACCACGTCACCGTCGAGCTGACGCTCGTCGAAGAACAGCTGGTACCGCAGACCGGAGCAACCGCCCGGCTGTACGGCGACCCGCAGGGCGAGGTCGTCGCGACCTTCCTGGTCCAGCAGCGCCTTCACCTTGGCGGCAGCCCCGTCGGTCAACAGGATGCCGGTGGCCGTGGTTGCGGCCTGCTCGGTCTGCGCTTCAGTCATTCCTGACTCCAGTCATCTCTTGAGCGCCCGGCCGCTCTGGGCAGGCGGCCATGCGCGGAAAGTCCGCTGTCATTCGGGCCAACACACGCCGATCCCGAACCATTCCCATGGTCGCACACCATTTTCCCCGATCAAGCAGTCGGCTCACCGGCTGACCACGGCACGGCGCACGGCGGGTGGTCGCGGCACGGAACCCGGACACCGCGTACGGCGTACGCAGGAGGTGGTTCAGCGGGCCCAGGTGCGGGCCACTCGCTCGGCGACGGCGGCCAGGGAGCCGTGGGGGTCGGCGAAGGCGCGCTCCTCGCCGACGGCGTCGACCAGGGAGTAGGCGGACTCGACGCCCATCGTGCGCATCTCGCGGGCGCCGATCTGCACCTTGCCGGCGAGCACCACGCAGGGCCGCATCGCGTCGTTCGCCACCTTCGCGACGCCGGAGATCACCTTGCCGTCGCGGGACTGGAAGTCGAAGGCGCCTTCGCCGGTGAGCACGATGTCCACCTGCGCGGCCTTCACCTGCAGCCCGGTCAGCTCCGCCACCAGGTCGATCCCGGAGACGCGTTCGGCGCCGAGCAGCAGCAGCGCGTACCCGAGTCCCCCGGCGGCACCCGCACCCTTGGCGTCGGCCGTCTTCCGCCCGGCGAGCTCGGCGAACTTGGTCAGCCAGAGGTCAACCTCCGGCTTCCGGTCGTCGGTGATGCCCTTCTGGCTGCCGAACACATTGGTCGCGCCCCGCAGTCCGAGCATCGGGTTCTCGACGTCGCTCGCCGCCACGAACTCGACCCCGGCCAGCTTGCTCCGGGCCGGCTCCAGGTCCACCTCGGTGAGCGTCGCCAGCCCGGTCGCACCCGCGTCGAGGGTGCCGCCGACCGCGGTGGCACCGAGGGCCGCGAGCAGCCCGGCGCCGGCGTCGTTCGTGCCGGAGCCGCCGAGGCCGAGGATGATCCGTTTCGCCCCGGCGTCGACCGCCGCCGCGATCAACTGGCCCACGCCGTACGTGGTTGCATCCTCCGGCCGGCGATCCTTCGGCTCGACCAGATGCAACCCGCACGCCTGGGCGGTTTCGACGTACGCGGTCTCCCCCGCGACCAGCACCGTCGCCGGAACCTCCTCGCCGAGCGGCCCACGCACGGTCACCGACAACAAGGTGCCGTCAACAACCGCCGTCAGCACGTCGATGAACCCGGGCCCGCCATCCGCCATCGGCGCCACCAGCACCTCAGCCTGCGGATCCCGCCGCCGCCACCCTTCCTCGATAGCAGCCGCGGCCTCGACAGCGGTCAACGTCCCAGCGAACTTGTCCGGAGCAATCAGCACGCGCATAGCCGACATCCTCTCCTACGCCCACTCCCCCGCGCTGCACCGCGGCCATCCCCCGGACAGTTCCCGAGGCGATGTCAGCGGCGCAGGAGCCGACGGAGAAGGAGAGCCACGGCGGCGCCGATCAAGTAGGGGGCGACGCGTTTGGCCACGGCCGGGAGCAGGGTGGAGGCGAGGTTCAGGGAGGCCTCGGAAGAAGGCGCGGGACCGGGCGAGGGCGTCGGCGGCCTGGGTGGCGTGGGTGGCGTGGGCGCGGCCGGACTCACCGGTTCGGCAGGGCTCGCTGATTCGGCCGGGCTCGCCGGCTCGATCGGAGTTGCCAGCTGGACGGTCAGGTAGTCGACGAACTGGTCCAGGAGCTTGTCGGAGACCTCCTGGATCAGGCCGCGGCCGAACTGGGCCGGGCGGCCGGTGATGACCAGGTCGGTGTCGACCGTCACCTCGGTGGCCGCGTCACCGGTCGGCGTCAGTTGCGCGGTCACCCGGGCGGTCGCGGTGCCGTTGCCGCGCCGATCCTTGCCCTTGGCCTCGAGTACGGCGCTGTGGTTCGCCGGGTCGCGCTCGACGAAGGTGCCGGTCCCGGTGTACTGCAACGCCACCGGGCCGAGCTTCACCTTGCACGACCCGGCGAACGCGACATCGTCGCACGACGTCAGGGTGGCGCCGGGGAAACACGGCACCACCCGTTCGAGGTCGTTGAACGCGACCCAGGCCTGCTCGACCGGCACCGGTACGACGAAGCGGTGCTCGAGCTTCATCCAGCGCCTGCCGCGCTCAGGACCGCCCGCCGGGTGAGCACCGAGGCGAGGTGCCTGCGGTACTCCGCATCGCCGTTGAGATCCGTCGGCGGCGAGGTCCCGTCGGCGGCGCGGGCCGCGGCCGCCCGGACCGCCTCGGCCGTAGCCGGCTGACCGACGAGTGCCTGCTCGACCGCCGTCGCCCGGATCGGGATCGACCCCATGTTGGACAGCCCCACCCGCGCCTCCGCGATCGTCCCTCCGTCCAGCCGTACGGCGGCCGCGACCGCCACGATCGGCCACTGCTGCGCGACCCGGCTGAACTTCTCGTAGTGCGCGCCCCAGCCGGTGTACTTCGGGACGCGGATCTCGACGAGCAACTCGTCCTCGCTGAGGGTCGTGGTGAACACGCCCTCGAAGAAGTCCGCGGCACCGACCGTACGGCGACCGTCCGGACCCTGGATCACCATCTCCGCGTCGAGCGCGACCACCACCGCCGGCAGGTCGGCCGCCGGATCGGCATGCGCCAGCGATCCCCCGAAGGTGCCGCGGTGACGCACCTGCGGATCGCCGATCGCGGCGGCCGCGAGCGAGATCAGCTTCGCGTGCTCGGCGATCGACGGGTCGGCCTGGACCACGCTGTGCGGCGTCATCGCGCCGATCACCAGTGCCTCGCCGTCGTCGCGGATCCCGCGCAGCGCCTCGATCCGCCCGAGGTCGACGATCACCTCGGGCGCCGCCAGGCGCAACCGCAGTACCGGCATCAGGCTCTGGCCGCCGGCCAGCACCTTGGCGTCGTCATGCTCGCGCAGCAGGGCGAGCGCCTCGTCCACCGACGTGGGCGCGTAGTAGTCGAACGCTGCCGGAATCATGATTTCGCCCCTTCCTGCAAGGCTTTCCAGACCCGGTACGGCGTACAGGGCATCTCGACGTCGGACACCCCGAGATGGCGGACCGCGTCGACGACCGCGTTGACCACGGCCGGGGTGGAGGCGATCGTGCCCGCCTCGCCGACACCCTTCACGCCGAGCTGGTTCGTCGTCGCCGGGGTCTCGGTGCGCGCCGTCACGAACGACGGCAGATCCGGTGCCGCCGCCACCAGATACGCGTCGAACGAGCCGGTCACCAAGGTGCCGGATTCGTCGTGCACCGCTTCCTCGAACAGCGCCTGCCCGATGCCCTGCGCGACACCGCCGTGCACCTGCCCTTCGACGATCACCGGGTTGATCACGTTGCCCACGTCGTCGACGCTCACGTACGAGCGGATCGTCACCGCGCCCGTCTCGGTGTCGACCTCCGCCGCGCACAGATGGGTGCCGTGCGGGAAGGAGAAGTCGTCCGGTTCGAGGGTGGCGTCGGCGTCGAGCGAGCGCTCCGCGCCGCCGTCCAGCTTGTGTCCCTGGAACACCGCGAAAGCGAGTTCGGCAAGGCTCATCCCCGCTTCGGTACCCCGGACTCCGAACCGCCCGCCGGTGTACTCGAGGTCGTCGGCGTTGGCCTCGAGCAACTGGGCCGCGATCGGTTTGGCCTTCTCGATCACCTTGTCGGCCGCCGCGAGCACCGCCATCCCGCCGATGGCCAGCGATCTCGACCCGTAGGTGTCCAGGCCCCGGGCCGAGACCTGCGTGTCCCCGTGCAGCACTTCGACATCCTCGAAGGGAACGCCCAGCCGGTCGGCCACGATCTGGCTCCACGCGGTCTCGTGTCCCTGACCGTGCGGGCTGGTGCCGGTGATCACCTCGACCTTGCCTGTCGGCAGCATCCGGATCGACGCGTGCTCCCAGCCGCCACCGACGTAGCCCATCGAGCCGAGCCAGCGCGATGGGGCCAGCCCACACATCTCCGTGTACGTCGAGATGCCGATCCCGAGCTGGACCGGGTCCCCCGACTCGCGGCGTCTCTGCTGCTCGGCGCGCAGGTCGTCGTACCCGAAAAGGCCCTTGGCTTTCGCGGTCGCCGCCTCGTAGTTGCCCGAGTCGTAGTGCATGCCCGACACCGTCGTGAACGGGAACTCCTCGTGCTTGATCCAGTTCCGCTCGCGGATCTCCAGCGGATCGACCCCGACCTCGGCCGCGAGCTCGTCCATCAGCCGCTCGACCGCGAAGGTCGCCTCCGGCCGGCCGGCGCCGCGGTACGCGTCGGTCCAGGTCTTGTTGGTGAAGACGTTGGTGCAAGTCAGCCGGTAGGCCGGGAACTTGTAGATGCCGTTGTACATGAACGCACCGAGGATCGGGATGCCCGCCGACACGAGGCCGAGGTAGGCCCCCATGTTCGCGAGCAGCTCGACCTTGAGTCCCCTGACGGTGCCGTCGCGGTCCGCCGCGAGGGTGAGTTTCTGCCACTGGTCCCGGCCGTGGTGGGCGGCCTGCAGCGACTCCGAACGGGTCTCGGAGTACTTGCAGGGCTTGCCGGTGCGCCGGGCCGCGATCACGGTCAGCACCTCTTCGGGGGTGAACTGCAGCTTGCCGCCGAAGCCGCCGCCGACGTCGGGGGCGATCACCCGGATCTTGTGCTCGGGGATGCCGAGCACCAGCGCGATGAAGATCTTGACGAAGTGCGGGACCTGGGTCGAGGACCACACCGTCAGCTGCTCACCGGTCGGATCGGCCACGATCGACCGCGGCTCCATGAACGCCGGGATCAACCGCTGCTGGCGGTACTCGCGCTCGATCACGATGCCGCCGTCCCGGGCCGCCGCGATCGCGGCGTCGACATCCCCGCCGGTGCCCGCCTCGGCGGAGTCGAAGTTGAACCGGGCCGACACGTTGGTGCCCAGATCGGGATGCGCGAGCACCTCGTCGGCGGCCGCCGCCTTCAAGTCCAGTGCCGCCGGGAGCTCCTCGTAGTCGACGTCGACGAGATCTGCCGCGTCGTTGGCCTCGGCGGCCGACCGGGCCACCACCACGGCCACGATCTCGGCGGCGAAGTTCACCGTGTCGACCGCGATGGACGGGTGGGCCGGCGCCTTCTGCTCCGGCGTGGCCGTCCAGGCGAACGGCAGCCCGCCCTGCTCCTCGGCCAGGTCGGCCCCGGTCAGTACCGCGACGACTCCGGACGACGACCTCGCCGCCTCGGTGTCGATCCCGGTGATCCGGGCGTGCGCGAACGGGCTGCGGACCATTGCCAGATGCAACATGCCGGGTAGGACCACGTTGTCGGTCCAGCGGGTCCGGCCGGTGATCAGGCGGGCGTCCTCCTTGCGCCGGCGCGGATTGCCGACCTCGGCGGCCGGCCGCTCCTGGGTGGTGGTCATCGCGCACCTCCCGCGGCGGCGGCCGCGCGGACCGCCCGGACGATGTTCTGGTAGCCCGTGCACCGGCAGAGGTTGCCCTCCAGCCCGAGCCGGACCTCGTCGTCGGTCGGGTCGGGATTGTCGGCCAGCAGGTCGATCGACTGCATGATCATGCCGGGCGTGCAGTAGCCGCACTGCAACGCGTGGTTCTCGTGGAAGGCCTGCTGCATCGGGTGCAACTGCCCGTCGGTCGCGAGCCCCTCGATCGTGGTGATCTCGTGTCCGTCGGCCTGGACCGCGAACATCGAGCAGGACTTCACGCTCCGCCCGTCGAGAAGCACCGTGCAGGCGCCGCAGTTGCCGGTGTCACAGCCGACCACGGTGCCGGTCTTTCCCAGCTGTTCGCGCAGATAGTGCACGAGCAGCGTGCGAGGCTCCACGTCGTCCGTGTAGCCGCCTCCGTCGACCTTCACTGTGATCCGGGACATCCCAGCCTCCAGACAATGACAATGAGCAGTGCCGATGTCCTCCGATCGTGCGCCTGGTGTGACGCGCACCACAAGGGAGGGAATCAGTGGTGGATGGACCCGGCCTGCGCTGACAACCGGTCGCCGGCCCCACCCCAGCGCAGCGCGATGATCTCGGCCGCGATGCTGACCGCCGTCTCCTCCGGGGTCCGGGCGCCCAGGTCCAGCCCGATCGGGCTCGCGAGCCGGGCCAGTTCGGGCTCGGTCAGCCCGGCCTCGCGGAGCCGTTTCAGCCGGTCGTCGTGGGTTCTGCGCGAGCCCATCGCCCCGACGTACGCGAGATCGGGCAGCCGGAGCGCCACCTCCAGCAGCGGTACGTCGAACTTCGGGTCGTGGGTGAGCACGCAGACGACGGTCCGGGAGTCGACCCGCCCGGCGGCCACCTCGGCGGTCAGGTATCGGTGCGGCCAGTCGACCACCACCTCGTCGGCCGACGGGAACCTCGACGCCGTCGCGAAGACACCGCGCGCGTCGCAGACGGTCACCCGGTAGCCGAGGAACGAGCCGAGCTTCGCCACCGCCGCCGCGAAGTCGATCGCCCCGAAGACCAGCAGCCGCGGCACCGGGGCGTACGACGCGACGAAGACCCGCATCCCCTCACCCCGGCGCTGCCCGTCCGGCCCGTACTCCAGCGTCTCCGTCCGGCCGGTCGCGAGCAGCCCGCGCCCGTCGTCGGCCACCGCGGCGTCGGACCGCTCCGACCCGAGGCTGCCGGCCGTCGGCTGCCCCTGCGGTCGCACCACCAACCGGCGGCCGACCCGGGACGCGTCGGGGTGTGCGACCACGGTCGCCACCGCGACCGGGCGGCCGGCGGCGATGTCGGCGGCCACCTCGCCCAGTTCCGGGAACGACGCCTGATCGACCCGCTCGACGAAGATGTCCAGGATCCCGCCGCAGGTGAGCCCGACGGCGAAGGCCGACTCGTCGCTCACGCCGTACCGTTGCAGCACCGGCTCGCCCGCCGCCAGGATCTCCTCGCCGAGCTGGTAGACCGCGCCCTCGACGCAGCCGCCCGACACGCTGCCGACAGCCTCGCCACCCGGGCCGACCAACATCATCGCGCCCGGTGGCCGCGGCGCGGACTCGAACGTCGCGACAACGGTGCCGACGGCAACCGGATGGCCGGCGCTCCACCACCTCACCAGCTGATCCAGAACGTCACGCATCCGCCACCACCTCCAGAAGATCCGCGAAGCTGGCCAGGCTGTGCCCCGCGATCAGGTCGTCCAGATAGGGCAGCACAGCCACGATCCCCGCCTGGACAGGCAGATAGCCGGGCTTGCCGCGATGAGGGTTGAGCCAGACCACCCGGTGCGCCAGTCCCGCCAGTCTGCGCAGCTGCTCCCCCAGCAACGCGGTGTCGCCGCGTTCCCACCCGTCGCTGCACACCACCACGACGGCCCGGCGGGCGGTTCCACGCTGACCCCAGCGATCCAGGAACACCTTCAGCACCTCACCGAGCCGAGTGCCTCCCGACCAGTCCGGTACGACGTCGCCTGCCAGCCTCAGCGCGTACTCCGGGTCGCGGTGCCGCAGCGCGGGCGTCACGCGGGTGAGCCGGGTGCCGACGGTGAACACCTCCACCTGGCGCGGGGCCACCCGGACCAGCGAGTGAGCCAACCGGAGCAGGCTGTCGGCGTACGGGCGCATCGAGCCGGACACGTCGATGAGCAGGACGACCCGGCGAGGTCTGGTGCCGCGGCGCCGGTAGAGCACGCGAGCAGGTTCGCCGACCTGGCGGAGCTGGGCCCGCAGGGTGCGTCGCGGGTCGATCTCGCCCCGGTTGGACGGCCGTCGCCGGGCTCCACGCCGTACCGGGGCTCGCGGTCTCAGGGTCGCGAACTGCCGGACGAGTTCGGCGCGGTCGGCGGCGGAGAGCTCGGCGACGTCGCGGTGCCGGAGGATCTCGGTCTGGCTCGCGGCCACCGCGATCGACCGGTCGTTGCCATCGGCATCGGTATCCGGTGACTCGAGCCCGGCCTGCAAGGTGGTCGCGGCGGGGCGCGGCCGCTGCGCGGTCCGCGGGAGATCGCCGGAGAACCAGGCGGCGAACACCTCGTCGTACCGGGCGGTGTCGTCCGGACCACTGCACAGGGCGGCCCGGCCGGCCCAGTAGACGTCGGCGGCGACGCCCGCATCGAGTGCGGCCACGGCGCGCAGGAAGACCTGCACCCGGTCGGCCGTCACCGCCAGGCCCGCGTGCCGCAGCGCGGAACCGAAGCCGACCAGCAGGTGGTCGGGAGATGGGTCCGGGCCGCGGATCGTCATGGCAGTCAGCTCGCCAGCAGCCGGTCCAGTGATTCCCGGACCCGGTCGGTGTCCTCCCGGTACTTGAGCACCGCCCCGAGCGTCGCCGCCGCGGCCTGGACGTCGAGGGTGTCCGTGCCGAGCGCGTCGAGCGCCCGGGCCCAGTCGAGCGTCTCCGCGACGCCGGGCGGCTTGAGCAGGTCCAGTTCGCGCATCCGCTGGACCGACCGCGCGACCTGCTCGGCCAGCCGTGCGGACACCTCCGGCAGCCTGGTCCGGACGATCTCGACCTCGCGCTCCAGACCGGGGTGGTCGATCCAGTGGTACAGGCAGCGGCGCTTCAGCGCGTCGTGCACCTCGCGGGTCCGGTTGGAGGTGAGCACGACGATCGGCGGCACCTTCGCGGCGACCGTGCCGAGTTCGGGGATCGTCACCTCGTGGGTCGAGAGGACCTCCAGCAGGAACGCCTCGAACTCGTCGTCGGAGCGGTCGATCTCGTCCACCAGGAGGACGGCCGGGCTTTCGCGGAGGGCACGCAGTACGGGCCGGGCGAGCAGGAAGCGCTCGTCGAAGAGGGACTTCTCGACGTCCTCGACCTTCGCGCCCTTCCCGGTCGCCTCGACTGTGCGCAGGTGCAGGATCTGCCGCGGGAAGTCCCAGTCGTACAGCGCCTGCGAGGCGTCGATGCCCTCGTAGCACTGGAGCCGGATCAGCGGCAGCCCGAGCGCAAGGGCGATGGCCTCGGCGAGGGAGGTCTTGCCGGTGCCCGGCTCGCCCTCCAGCAGCAGCGGCCGGTCCAGCACGAGCGCCAGGTAGCCGACCGTGGCCAGGCCGTCATCGGCGAGGTACCCGGTTCCGCGCAATCGCTCGGCGAGCTCTGCCGCGGAGCCGACGACGTTCATCTGATCAGAATCACCCCGGTTCGGTGCCGTTGCCAAGGATCCGGCCGTGGCCGGGAGTTTCGCATCGTGGGCAGTGACGTGCACCACGAGGGGTGAAGGGGTCTCCATGGCACGATGGTTGGCGTGACGACCACCGCTGAGGGTTCGAAGTCTCTCCCGCTGTTGTTTCTCGGCCGGGACACCGACCCCCACTCGGAGCGCGGGGTTGAGTGCCCCGGCGCGCTCCCGCCCGCCTCTGACCCGAATCTGGTCGAGCGGGCGCTCAAGGCCAAGGCCGCGCTCGGGGACCAGGTGTTCGTGCTGGGCCACCACTACCAGCGCGACGAGGTGATCCAGTTCGCCGATGTCACCGGTGACTCGTTCAAGCTCGCCCGTGACGCGGCGGCCCGCCCCGACTCGCCGTACATCGTGTTCTGCGGTGTGCACTTCATGGCCGAGTCCGCGGACATCCTGACCAGCGACAACCAGACGGTGATCCTGCCCGACCTCGCGGCCGGCTGCTCGATGGCCGACATGGCCCGGATCCAGCAGGTCGAGGCGGCCTGGGACGCGCTCGCCGACGCGGGTGTCGCCGACGTGACCGTGCCCGTCACGTACATGAACTCCAGCGCCGACATCAAGGCGTTCTGCGGCCGCAACGGCGGCGCTGTCTGTACTTCGAGCAACGCCGACGTCGCGCTCGACTGGGCCTTCCAGCAGGGCGAGAAGGTGCTCTTCCTGCCCGACCAGCACCTCGGCCGCAACACCGCCGTACTGAAGATGGGCATCAGCCTGGACGAGTGCGTGGTGTACGACCCGCACAAGCCGGGCGGCGGTCTCACCCGCGAGCAGTTGGCCGCGGCGAAGATGATCCTGTGGCGCGGGCACTGCTCGGTCCACGGCCGGTTCACCGCCGCATCGGTGGACGACGTGCGCTCGCGCGTTCCCGGCGTCAACGTGATCGTGCACCCCGAGTGCCAGCACGAGGTCGTCATCAAGGCGGACCTGGTCGGATCCACGGAGTACATCATCGACACCCTGGCCAAAGCCGAGCCTGGTACGTCGTGGGCGGTCGGCACCGAGCTCAACCTGGTGCAGCGATTGGCGAAGCAGCACGCCGACAAGAACATCGTGTTCCTCGACAAGACGGTCTGCTACTGCGCCACGATGAACCGCATCGACCTCCCCCACTTCGTCTGGACCCTGGAGAACCTGGTCGCCGGCACGGTCGTCAACCCGATCACCGTCGACGCCGACACCGAGAAGTACGCCAAGATCGCCCTGGACCGCATGCTCGCGCTCCCTGGCAAGACAGCTCGGGACTAGCCGGACCGCCACACCATCAAACGGCCCATCCTCGGGTGGTCCGTAGGCGCAGCGCGCGGTCGTCGCCCGGCCAATGATGGGCTGGCGGTTCGGAGCCCCTCACTTGGCGACGCGGGTTGGCGCGTAGAAGGTGGCGAGGACCTCGGGGAGGCGTTCCGGGGACCAGCGGTTGACGGGCTCGATGCGGCCGTGGAGACCGGCGAGGCCCTTGGCCAGTTCGCCGACTACGTCACCGCGCCAGGAGACGACGGCTCCGTCTTCGGGGCCGACGATCACCGAGGGGCCGCCTCGGTCGAGGCAGACCACCGGGCAACCGCTGGCGAGAGCCTCGGCGACAGCCCAGCCGGCTGCTTCGCGCATGGCGGGTGCCAGGAGAGCGTCCGCGCGCAGGAGAGCGTCCAGGACCTCTTCGCGCGGGAGTTGGCCGACGAACTCGACGCGATCGCGGATGCCGAGGTTCTCGGCGAGGCGTTCGGCGCGGCGCCAGTCGGGACCGTCGCCGATCACCCGGAGCTCCCACCCCGCGGCTTCCGGGCGGGCCAGGGCGCTGATCGCCATCAGCAACCCCTTCCACGGGATCAGCCGGCCGACGAACAGCGCGGTCTTGACGCCCGGGGCACCATAGGGTTCACGCGGCCCACTGGCGGTGGCGAAGCGGCTGATCGCCACGTTCGGCTCGACGACCACCTCCGCCGCGGAGTCCTTGAACTCCTCGGCGACATCCTTGTTCTGGGCAACCACCAGATCGGCGCTCTGGGCAAGCTTCCGGCCGATCACCTTGCGGAGCATCCCGGTGTAGGCCCGGCGTACCAGCTCTGCCGACACACCGCGCGGGCCGAGCCAGTGCGCCATCGGCAGCGGCGCCGAGGTCGATCCCCCGACCGGACCCCAGATCACCTTCGCCGAGGAGGGCCGGACCACGCCCGCGGACATCCAGTCGACCGCGAAGGTCAGGTGGTGGATCACGTCGAACGAGTACTGCGCGTGCAGCCGCCGGGCCGTGCGCCCGGCGAGTCGCTGCCACAACGGGTAGTACCAGTACACGTCGGCCGGTCGGCGCCGCAGCTTCAGCACCCACTTCGGCAGCTCGAGCGGCACCACCGTCAACGACGGCACCGGGCGGATCGCGAGTTCCTCGGCGATCTCGTGCGCGAACTTGCCGCGGGTCAGCAGCCAGACGTCGTGGTCGCGCGCGGCGGCCTTCGCCCAGGCCCAGCCGGCACCCGGCTCGGACCCACCCTTCGGGCGGCAGGCGTAGGCGCTGAGCAGGATCTTCGGCCGGGTCACCGTCACGTTCCCTCCAGCAGCCTGCGCAGATCGGTGCTCGAGGTGGAGGCCGTGTACGGAAAGTAGTGCACGCCGGCACCGACCTCGCCGAGCAGCTTCTCCAGCCGGGTCCCCTTCTCGGTGCCCTTCCAGTCATCGCCCTTGAAGAGCACGTCGTAGCGCAACTGCTTCCACATCTCGAACTTGTCGCTGGACCAGTCGCTGACCACCTGGTCGACCAGGCCGATCGCCTGGACGACCTCCATCCGCTCGTGGTGCGGCACCACCGGCGGCCGGCCCTTGATCCGGGTCACCACGTCGTCCTCGACCACACCTGCGATCAGGAAGTCGCAATGCTCGCTTGCCCTCCGCAGGATGTTCAGGTGGCCGATATGGAACATGTCGTACACCCCGGGGGCGTAGCCGACGACGCCCATCAGCCCTGTACCTCGACGCGGGCGGCGGGCTGCAGCGCGGCCATCTCGCGGTACCACTTGGCGATCGCGGCGAGCAGGAAGACCAGGTTCGCCGCCAGCATCGCGGCGTACAGGACGATGAACAGCGAGGGCCGGCCGAAGGCGAGGAAGACCAGGCAGAGGATGCCGTAGTCGGTCGGTGCGATCAGCAACGACTTGACGACGGAGTCCCCGCGCACGTTGGGCTTCGCGCCACCGTGCCGGCGGCGGAGCTGGTCGATCAGGATCAGCCCGAAGAACATCACCGTGGACACGCACAGGTAGGCCAGCGGGATGAGCAGCACCAGCTCGTTGCTCAGGGCATCGAAGCGGTAGAGCGAGATCAGCACCGCGCTGTGCAGCAGCGCGACCTTCACGCAGTCGATCATGTGGTCGAGCCACTCCCCCAGCGGCGACCCGCCACCGCGCAACCGGGCCAGCTGCCCGTCAGCGGAGTCCAGGGCGTAGCCCAGTACCAGCAGGGCCGTCACCACCAGCGCGAGCGGCAGGCTGGGCTCGACCAGCGCGATCAGCACGATGCCGATCAGCGAGCAGAACCCGCTGGCCAGGCTGACCTGGTTCGGCGTACGGCCGGCCAGGAACGCGGCGGCGGCCAGGTACCGGCCGATCCGCCGGTTGACGAACCGTGAGTACGCCGGCGTGCCGGCCGAAGACTTCTGGGCTCGGGCCAGCTCGGCGACGACGTCGCCGAGGGAGCGGCGCGTCATGCGACGGAGCTGCGCGACTGTCGCTGGTCGATCGCAGCGCGCAGGATCTGGCTGCTGGAACCCCGGCCGGCCGGCAAGGTGCTGACCAGCCCGGCGGGGATCCCGTCGAGCTCGTCGGCGCCCAGCACGCCGTCGGTACCACTGGCAGCGAACACGGTCCGTACCCCCAGTACGCCGATCAGCCACTCGGGCTGGACGCCTTCCACCACAACCACCTCGTCGACACAGCGCAACTGCTCGAGGATCTGCGCCCGCTCGACCAGCGGCACGAACGGCCGCGCTCCCCAGGCGTCCACGGCCCAGTCGTCGGTCAGCACACCCACCACCAGCCGGTCGCATTTCTCCCTGGCCCGTTCCAGCACGTCGAGATGACCGACGTGGAACAGATCGAAGACCCCGGTCAGGTATCCGATGCGTTGCGGCACCTTCTGCTCCCCCTGTGAGTCCTCGCGGACCCTTCGGCGCCCCCAGGGCGACTCTTTGCGTGACGAACTGCCGGTGAACACCCGGACAACCGGCCCCCACCAACGACCGACGTGACCCCCCACGTCAGCGCTGACCTTATACCGCGCGCTCACAGCCCGCCTAGCGCGACCGGCCGTAGGCCGCTCGGCGGGCGATCGCATCGGTGTAGATCCTCTCCGTGGCCTCCAGGTCTCGCTCCGGGGTGAAGCGGTCGAGATAGACCTGTCGGGCTCGCTGCCCGCAGGCTATCGAAGTGGCGGGGTCTACCAGCCACCCGAGGGCCTTCCGCAGCCCGTCCGGATCCCCCGGCTCGGTCAGCGCGCCGGTCTCTCCGTCGTCCACCAGTTCCGCCAGCGCTCCGATCCTGGACGCGACCACCGGTACTCCGTGCGCGAACGCCTCCACCACCACGAGACCGAACGTCTCATAGGAACGAGCAGGTACGACGACGACGCGCGCGGAGCGGAGCACCTCCATACAGTCGGCCCAGGGAAGTTGCCCGAGCACCCGGACCGACGGGTCCCGCTGGGCCAGCGCCTCGGCCTCGCCGCGGAGCGGGCCGTCGCCGACCACCACCAACTCCCCCAGCGACGAGTCCCACGCCTGGAGGAGGTCGGCGAACCCCTTGTCCTCCTGCAGTCGGCCGAGGAACACCACGGAGTCACCCGCACCCTCCCGTACTGCGCCCGTCTGCGGGACCGCGTGCGGCTTGACCACGATCTGCTCGGGGTCGAACCCGCCCGCGACGTACCGGGAGCGGACGAACTCCGACGGCGCCACCAGGGTGGTGACGTAGCGCCGCCAGGTGTGCAGTGAGTTGTGCACGCTGATGCCGGTCGCCAGCGGCAGGCTCTGCACCTTCGAGTCGCGGTAGCACCCGTGCAGGACGCCCCGCCAGGCGATCCGGCCGACGCAGTCCTCGCACGGACCACCGTCGCGCTGCAGGACCGCGTTGGCGCACATCAGCCGGAAGTTGTGGAGCGTGGCCACCACCGGGAGATCCAGCCGGTGCGCGGCCCGCAGTACCGAGGGACTGAACAGCGGGAAGGTGTTGTGCACGTGCACGACGTCAGGACGTCGCGCCTGCAATCGGAATGTTAAATCGCGTTCGGCGGAGTATGACCATACGGAGCGAAGCGGTAACAGCGCGCGATCTTTCCGGCCCATTTGCGCGATTCCGTCGCTGTTCTGCGAGTAGAGGTCAACGACATGTCCTGAGGCACGCAAAAAATCAGCCGTTTGATCGACGACCGTGTTCTCGCCACTGGGTTGACCCGAACGGTAACGGTTGTGCAACATGGCGACCCGCATGGCACTACCTTAAGTCTCGCGGTGGTGACACCTGGTTCGTGGGACCGCCCCTGCGGCGCAGACATGCGGGCGCCGCCACACCCGGAGGGTGATTTGAGGAAGTTGTGGTTCGCAGCGGTTATCGCGATGGCGGTGGTCGGCGTTACAGCGGCTTATCCAGTCATCTCTCACCTGAAGAACGCGGCATCCGCAGGCAAGTCACGCGACATCGAGCAAAAGTCCGCTGCCGGCTCAGGAATTCCCCTCACCAAGCCGACCACCAAGCCTCCAGCCGCCATCTCGAGCAAGCCGCCGACGGCCCGCCCGACGAAGAAGCCGGTCCCGTCCACCACCGCCAAAGCCCCGAAGCCGAAGCAGACCGCCACCTCCGCCGGACCTGCCCAGCCGGTCGTGGGTGAGGGCAACGCGGGTCCGGCTGTCGCGGGCTCCTGCAGCGGTGTGGTGATCAAGCCCGGCCAGGACGCGCAGTCGGTGATCAACGCGCGCCCGGCCGGCTCCACCTTCTGCTTCGCCGCCGGTCTGCACCGGATCAGCCAGACGATCCGGCCGAAGGCCGACATGACGATCGCCAGCGCCTCCCGCGCGGTCCTGTCCGGCTCGGTCCCCCTCACCGGCTGGAGCAAGACCGGCACCCATTGGGTCACCCGCGGCGCGCTGCCGGCGGCGTACGGGAAGAGCGGGCAGTGCGAGGACGACACGGCGAACATCTGCAGCCTGCGGGAGCAGGTCTTTGTGGACGGCACCCATCTCACCCGGGTCGCCTCCCTCGCAGCGGTGAAGTCCGGCACCTTCTACGCCGACTACGCCGCCGACGCGATCTACCTCGGCAGCAACCCGGCCGGGCACACCGTGGAGATGTCGAAGACGCCGACCGCGATCGAGTCGAACGCGCCGGGCGTCACGGTCCGCGGCCTGACCATCGAGCACTTCGCCAGCCCGGCCCAGGCCGGCGCCCTGGTCTCCGGTCCGGGCTGGACCGTCACGGCCAACGAGGTGCGCTGGAACAAGTCGGTCGGTCTGATGCTGGTCAAGGCGAACAAAGCCCGGATCGACCGCAACCTGGTGCACCACAACGGCCAACTCGGTCTCGGGCAGTACAACTCGCTCAAGGCGAACCTGACCCGCAACGTGATCACCTACAACAACACCGACGGCTTCTGGATCGCCGACTGGGAGTCCGGCGGGATCAAGTCGACCCGCTCCTCCGGCACCGTCAGCGGCAACGTGATCCGGGCCAACAAGGGCATCGGGATGTGGGCGGACGTGGCCGACGACGGCCGGGTGATCAGCTCGAACAAGATCGCGAACAACGCCGCCGACGGCATCCGCTTCGAGATCAGCCGCAACGGCGTGATCGAGCACAACACGATCACCGGCAACGGCTTCGGCACCGGACGTGGTTCCGGCACCTCGCTGTGGGACGGCGGCGGCATCAACGTCAACACCTCCTCGAATGTGCAGGTCCGGAACAACACCGTGACCGGCAACGTGAACGGCGTGTCGATCCAGTCCCGGAACCGGGGCGACGGACCGTGGGGCCACTACCTGCTCCGCAACGTGCGCGTCACCGGCAACACGATCGGGATGACGGGTGGCACCCAGTCCACCGGCATGGTGCAGAACAGCGGGGCCGAGGTGCCCGCCGGGCAACTCACCTTCAGCGGCAACCGGTACCTGCTGGACAAGGCCTCCGCGCAGCGGTTCGCCAGGTTCGGCGCCAAGCTCAACGCCACCGGCTGGCAACGCGCCGGCCTCGACACCGCGGGGAGCTTCCTGACGAGCTGAACCGCACCGACCTCCAGCCCGATGCCCCGGGCAAGTATCACGGTCCGCACGGAACACCGAGCGCACGTGTCACGCAGCGCGATGTCGATGACTGAGCGCGACCGCAATTGATGCACCCGACCACGACCTTGTGCAATACACGCCTGGGGCAACGACTCGGAGAATGCCGATATCCCTTCAGCAGGGAGGTCTGATCGGCATTCGGGGGGCAAGCGCAACCACTCTGCGCATTGTCACGACTACGTGAAGTAGTAGTCTTCTGGGGAAGGCCGCACCAGGGGGGTGCACAAAGGAGTACCCGAACCCCCGGAGGGCCCTACGTGAAGAAGTCAGTGACCATCATCTCTGTCGCGGCAGCCGGTGCGGTCGCCATCACCGGGATCGTCGCCGGCACCCGTTCCAACATGGCCTCGGCCTTCGGGCCCGAGGACAAGGTAGTCGGCTCCGGCGTGCTGCCCGGCGACCGGCCGCACAAGCCGCGCCCCCGGACCACGCCGACCATCAGCGTGCCCAGCGTGCCGCCGGTCCCGACCCGGCCGCCCACCACCCCGACCGCGCAGCCCACCACGGAGTCCCCGACGCCGACCAAGCCCCCGGCGAGCACGCCGAAGCCGACCACGCCCGCCCCCGGCAGCTTCCCCGCCGGTCCGTCCCAGGCGCCCGCGTGCACAGGGGTGACGATCACGCCGGACCAGGACGCCGCCGACGTGGTGGACAAGGGCCAGGCTGGTACGACGTACTGCTTCGCAGCGGGCGTGCACCGGATCAGCCGCACCATCCACCCGAAGACGAACTCGACGCTCGGCAGCGACCATGGCGCCGTACTGACCGGGTCCGTGCCGCTGACCGGCTGGACCGCGAGCAACGGCGACTGGGTGATCAAGGGCGTGCTGCCGGCCGCCTACGGGCAGACCGGCCAGTGCGAGGACAACGTCGCGAACGTCTGCTACCTGCGCGAGCAGGTCTTCTTCAACGGCAAGCACCTGAAGCGGGTGAACAGCCAGGACAAGGTTGCTCCGGGCACCTTCTACGCCGACTATGCCGGGAACGCGGTCTTCCTGGGTGACAACCCGCAGGGCCAGGCCGTGGAGATGTCGAAGACGCAGACCGCGATCGAATCCGACGCGGGTGGCGTGACGGTGCGCGGCCTGACCGTGGAGCACTTCGCCACTGCCCCGCAGTCCGGCGCCGTCGTGCTCGCCTCGGGCTGGAAGGTCCTCGCCAACGACATCCGCTGGAACCACGCGGTCGGCGCGATGCTCGTCAACGCCGACGGCGCCACTCTGGAGAAGAACCTGATCCAGTACAACGGACAGCTCGGCGTCGGGCAGTACAGCACGCTGAACGGCACCATCAAGGACAACCAGGTCAGCAACAACAACACCGACGGCTTCTGGATCGCCGACTGGGAGTCCGGCGGGATCAAGACGACCTGGTCCACCAACGGCTCGGTGGCGGGCAACCTGATCAAGAACAACACCGGCGTCGGCCTGTGGAGCGACGCGTACGACGACGGCCGGGTGTTCAGCGGCAACCAGATCGTCGACAACGCCGCCGACGGGATCCGCTACGAGATCGGCCGCAACGGCGTGATCGAGAACAACGTCATCACCGGCAACGGCCTGGGCACCGGACGCGGCTCGGGCCGGTCGCTGTGGGACGGCGGCGGCATCAACGTGAACACCTCGTCGAACGTCCAGGTCCGCAACAACACGGTCGAGGACAACGTGAACGGCATCTCGATCCAGTCCCGCACCCGGGGCAATGGACCGTGGGGCCTGAACGTGCTCCGCGACGTCGTCGTCACCGGCAACAAGGTGACCATGAAGGGCGGCACCACCGCGACCGGCATGGTGCAGAACTCCGGCGCCGTGATCCCGAGCGGAGAGGTGGTGCTGAAGGACAACACCTATGTGCTCGACAGCCTGAGCGCCGAACGGTTCCAGAAGTTCGGCCAGTGGTTCAGCGCCGGCGAGTGGCAGCAGGCCGGCCTCGACGCCGGCAGCCGGTTCACCACCGGGTAACTACTTGGTCAGGCTCGCGACCTGGTCGGTGAGCAGGGCGCGGAAGACCTTGTCGTCGGGGAGGTCGTCGCCGAAGACCGAGCGAACCCCGAGCAGCGCGTCGACGACGGCGAGAGGCTGTGAGTCGGCTCCATCGAGAGCGGCTCGCAGCTTCCCTGCCTGGGGGTCGTCGAGGTGCAACTCGTTGCCCTTGGCGTCCACTCCACTGCTGACGTAGACCATCCAGGCGGCGACCGCGAGCGAGGCCAGCCGCGGCTCGGCGTTGGCGGCCAGGCGATCCCGCACGGTGCCGAGCAGGCGGACCGGCAGCTTCACCGAGCCGTCCATCGCGACCTGAGCCGTGCGGTGCTTCAGCGCGGGATTCGCGAACCTTTCCAGCACGCTCGCTCCGTACGCCGCCAGATCGAGCCCGTCCGGCGGCGTGAGGGTGGGAACCACGTCAGCCGTCATCAGCTCGGTGGCGTACCTGGCGAGCTCGTCGTCGCGCACCGCCTCGGCGATCGTCTCGTAACCACGCAGGCCGCCTAGGTAGGCCAGCATCGAGTGCGTCGCGTTCAGCATCCTGAGCTTGGCCTGCTCCCACGGAGCCACGTCCGCGGTCAGTACTGCGCCCGCCTTGTCCCAGGCCGGCCTGGCTCCGGCGAAGTCGTCCTCGATCACCCACTGCAGGAACGGTTCGGCGACCACCACAGCCTCATCCCGTACGCCGAGGAGCCGCGCGGCCTCGTCCCGATCGGCCTCGGTGGTCGCCGGCACGATCCGGTCCACCATGCTCGCGGGGAACCTGGCGGCCTCGAGCTGCTCTGCCAAGCCCGCGGTTGAGCCCGCGGCTGAGTAGTCCTCCATCAGGCGGCGGAGGAAGGGGCCGTTGGCCACCAAGTTGTCGCAGGAAACCACAGTCAGAGGGCCTGCGCCGATCCCCGCACGCCGAGCCAGACCTGCCGCCAGCTGTCCCACCACGGTTCGCGGTGGCCGTCCGGTCAGGTCCGCCTGGATCTCCGGATCGATCAGGTCGAGCCCACCGCCGGACGCGGCCCGGTACCCCTTCTCCGTCACGGTCAACGTCACCACGGCGACGTCGGGATCGGCGATCCGCGCGACCACGGCGGCCGGGTCCTCCGGCGCCGTGAGCACGTCACGGATGCTCCCGATCACCTGGATCGACGGATCACCCGCGCCACGGGTCAGTACGGAGTACAGGCCGTCCTGGGGGGCTAGCTGGTCGCGGACGGTTGCGGAGCGCTGGCTGACGCCGCAGATGCCCCAGCGGGTGCCGCCGGTGAGCAGGGCGGCCTGCTCGGTGAAGACGGCCTGGTGAGCACGGTGGAACGCGCCCAGGCCGAGGTGCACGATGCCGACCGTCAGCTCGCGCGGGTCCACCGCGGGCGCGTGGGCGGCGGGGAGGCTGGCCAGGTTCAGTCGTTCGGTCGTCACCATGAATGCATCGTTCCATCCTCCAGGCGGTTCACCGGCAGGTAGGCCGGGCGGTACGGGTAGTTGGCCGCGGCCTCTTCGTCGAGGTCCACGCCCAGGCCCGGCTCGTCGCTCGGCTGCAGGTAGCCGTCGGCGAAGCTGTAGCTGTGCGGGAAGACGGCATCGGTCTCCGGCGAGTGCGGCATGTACTCCTGGAGGCCGAAGTTCGGGATCGAGATGTCCAGTTGCAGCGCCGCCGCCAGACAGATCGGCGACAGGTCCGTCGCGCCGTGCGAGCCGCTGCGGACGTGGTACAGCGCGGCGAGGTCGAAGATCCGGCGCAGGTGGGTGATGCCGCCCGCGTGCACGACGGTGGTGCGGATGAAGTCGATCAGCTGCTCGGAGATCAGCTGCTGGCAGTCCCAGATGCTGTTGAACACCTCGCCGACCGCGATCGGCGTGGTGGTGTGCTGCCGGATCAGCCGGAAGCCCTCCTGCAGCTCGGCCCGGACCGGGTCCTCGATCCAGAACGGCGTGTACGGCTCGAGGCTCTTGCCCAGCCGGGCGGCCTCGATCGGAGTCAGCCGGTGGTGCGCGTCGTGCAGCAACCTCAGTGTCGGGCCGAACTCCTCGCGCACCGCCTTGAACACCGACGGCACGTGCGCCAGGTACTTCTCGGTGGACCAGAGACTCTCCTCCGGCAACGCCAGCTCCGCGTTGGCCGGCTCGTACGTCGTCCCCGCCGTCGCGCTGGCATGGCCGACGCCGTACGTCGAGGTGAGTCCGGGGATCCCGGTCTGGATCCGGACCGCCTTGTAGCCGAGGGCAACGTAGTGGTCGACCTCCTTCAGCAGCTCCTCGGTGGTCTCCGCGCTGGCATGCCCGTAGACGGTGACGCCGTCGCGGCTCCGGCCGCCCAGCAGCTGGTAAACCGGTAGCCCTGCGACCTTGCCCTTGATGTCCCACAGCGCGGTGTCGACCGCCGCGATCGCGGACATCGTGACCGGGCCACGACGCCAGTACGCGCCCTGGTAGAGGTATTGCCAGGTGTCCTCGATGCGGGCGGGGTCGCGACCGATGAGCAGTGGCACCACGTGCTCGTTCAGGTAGGCGGCGACGGCCAGTTCCCGGCCGTTGAGGGTGGCGTCGCCAACCCCGTGGACGCCTTCGTCGGTCTCGAGCTTGAGAGTGACGAAGTTGCGTCCGGGGCTGGTGACGACGACCCGGGCGGCGGTGATCCTCATTCCGGCTCCTCCTTGACCCGAGCCACCAACTGGGTCGGGTTGACGAAGCGCAGCGCCACCACGAGCAGCACCAGCATCATCGCCGTGTACATGACGGCCATCGCGTCGACGGACTGCTGGGCCCGGATGCCGGCGGCTGACATCGAGTAGTAAAGAGCCACCACCAGGGTCTGGGAGTCCGGCCCGGCGGTCAGGAAGGTCAGCTCGAACATGCCGACGGTGCGGACCAGGACCAGGATCGCCGAGGCGAGCAGCCCCGGCACCAGCAGCGGCGCGAGGATCTTCAGGAAGACGGCCCGAGTGCCGGCGCCGAGCATCCTGGCCGCGCTCTCGATCCGCGGGTCCACCTGCTCGATGAACGGCGTCATCGTCAGGATCACGAACGGCACCGACGGCACCAGGTTCGCCAGGACCACGCCCGACAGGTGCCCGGCGAAGCCGAACTTGTAGAGCACGGTGGCCAGCGGGATGCCGTAGGTGATCGGCGGCATCAGGATCGGCAGCAGGAAGCTCAAGTAGACCAGCCGCTTGCCCGGGAAGTTCTGCCGGGCCAGGACGTAGGCGGCCGGCGCGCCGATGAGCACAGACAGGACCACCACCAGCGCTGACGCGACCAGGGTCACGGTGATCACCTGGAGCAGGCCGAACTCGCGCCAGGCGTCGCCGTACCAGTGGGTGGTGAAGCCGCTCGGCAGCCAGGTGTCGAACCAGCGCTGGCCGAACGAGCTGACCAGCACCGACCCGACCACGCCGGCCAGGTTGACGAAGAAGAAGATCACGACGGCCCAGATCACCCAGGCGGTCGGGGTCGCCCTGAGGCTGCGCCGGGCCGGCGGTGCTGCTGCGGTCGTGGCGGTCATCCTTTGCCTCCGGTGGATCCGGTGTAGAGCCGCGCCCGCCAGACCAGCACGATCGCCACCACGACGAGCTCCACCGCGCCCATGATCATCGCGATCGCCGAGGCGTAGGAGTAGTCGTACTGCTCATACGCCGCCTGGTACGCCGCGAGGGAGATCACCCGGGTCGAGCCGGCCGGGTTACCCACCAGCACCGCGGACGGGAACACCGAGAAGGCCAGCACGAACGTGAGCAGGAAGGTGGTCGCCAGACCTGGCGCGAGCAGCGGCAGGGTGATCCGGCGGAACCGCTGCGAACGGGACGCGCCGAGGGTCGCGGCGGCGCGTTCGAGGGTCGGGTCGATGCCGCTCAGGTACGACAGCACCAGCAGGAACGCGAACGGGAACCCGGTGATGATGAGCGAGAAGAACACGCCCCAGTAGTTGTTGGTCAGCCGTATCGGGCCGTCGATCAGGTGCAGCCCCATCAGGACCCGGTTGAACCAGCCGGTCGGGCCGAGGAAGTTCAGCAGGCCCTGGGCGGTGAGCACGGTGCCCAGGGTGATCGGGACGACCAGCACGGTCGTCATCAGCCGCTTGCCGCGGAACCGCCCGCGCATCCGGAAGGCGATCGGGACTGCGGCGAACACGTTCAGCAGTGCAGCCGGCAGCGCGATCTTGAGCGTGGTGAAGATGGTGTCGCGCTGGTAGGCGTCGTTGAAGAACCGCTGGTAGTTCGCCAGCACGCTGCCGCCGTTCATCGGCTGGAACGACAGGCTCAGCCCGTAGAGGAACGGGTAGATGAACAGCACCAGCACGAAGATCGTGGCCGGAAGCAACAACCAGAGCTTCCGGTCGACGCCGCGCTCGGCCAGCCGATGCCGCCAGTTCAGCGTCGGCCCGGGTCCGGCAGTAGCACTCATACCGCGAGACCTGCCGACGCCAGCTCGGCCGCGGGACGATCGGCCGGACCCTCGGACGGGTACACCAGGAGCCGTCCGGGAGTGACCGTGATCGTGACGTGCTCGCCGGCCTCGACCTTGCGATCGGTGCGGGCGTGCAGCCGGACGCCGTCCTCGAGCGCCACCTCCACGGCGAGCTCGCGACCCTGGTATTCGACGACCTCGACCCGGCCCTTGAGTCCGGTGACGTCCTCGTTGCCCAGCCGGACATCCTCCGGGCGCACCGCCGCCACGACCTCGTCCCCGGCAACGACCCGCCCTTGGGCCACGCCGTTGACGGTGGTGCCGCCCAGCGGGACGGTCACCGCGTCGCCGTCCACCCGGCTCGCCGACACGGGCAGCAGGTTGCGATAGCCCATGAAGTCCGCGACGTGCCAGGTGGTCGGCTTGGTGTGAACCTCTTCGGGCGTGCCGATCTGCTGGACCCGGCCGAGCCGCATCACGACCAGGCGGTCGGCCATGCTGAGCGCCTCTTCCTGGTCGTGCGTGACGTAGACCGTGGTGAGTCCGAGCGACTGGTGCAGCCGCCGGATCTCCGTCCGCATCTCCAGCCGGAGCTTGGCGTCGAGGTTGCTGAGCGGCTCGTCCATCAGCACCAGCGACGGCTCGAGCACCGTCGCCCGGGCGATCGCGACGCGCTGCTGCTGACCGCCGGACAACTGGCCGGGCAGCTTGCCGGCGTGCTCCTCCAGCCGGACCATGTCGATCGCCGCGTCGGTCCGGCGGCGCACCTCCTCCTTCGGCAGCCGGCGCATCCGCAGCCCGAAGGCGATGTTGTCGCGCACGGTCAGGTGCGGGAAGAGCGCGTAGTTCTGGAAGACCATGCCGAACCCGCGCTTCTCCGGCGGCAGCGTGTCGATCCGCTGGTCGTCCTGCCAGATGCTCCCCGCGGTCAGCGGGAGCAGCCCGGCCAGGCAGTTCAGCGCGGTCGACTTGCCGCAGCCGGACGGCCCGAGCAGGGCGATGAACTCGCCGCGCTCGATCGTCAGGTCCAGGTCGGCCAGCGCGTCCGCGGTACCGAACCTGCGGCCAACGCCGTCGAGGCTGAGCTGGTCGAATCCGCTCACGACGTCTTCACCTTGCTGCCACCGACCTCGCGGTCCCACTTGTCGAAGGCGGCGACCAGACTCTTCGCGTCCAGCGGCACCTCGGTCGGGTTGTCCGCGATGAGCTTGTCGTACTCCGCTCGGCCGAACTCCTTGATCGCGTCCTGGCTCTCCTGCGGCGCCTGGGTGAGCTCGACGCCCTTGATCGCGGGGCCTGGGTAGAAGTAGCCCTTGTCGTAGGCCTTGGCCTGCTGCTCCGGCGTGAGCATGAACTGCAGCAGCTGCAGGACTGCGGCCTGCTTGTCGGTCGAGACACCCTTCGGTACGACGGCGTAGTGCGCGTCGGTGACCCAGTGGAAGCCGTTCAGCGTGCTGATGGCGGCTTCCTTCGGCACCGTGCCCAGCACGCGCGGGTTGATGTCCCAGCCGGTGGTGCTGACGATGATGTTCGACGAGCCGTTGGCCAGCGCCTTCATCGTGTCCGCCGTACCGGACGGGTAGTAGTCGACGTACTGGTTGAGCTCCTTGAGGTAGGCCCAGGTCTTGTCCCAGCCGTTGACCGGGTCCTTCGGGTCCTTGTCACCGAGCACGTACGGCAGGCCCATCAGGAAGGTGCGACCTGGTCCAGAGTTCGAGGGGCGTGCGTACATCACCTTGCCCTTGTTGGCCTTCGCGTAGGCGAGCAGTTCCTCGGCGGACGCCGGCGGCTTCGCCACCTTGGCCGGCAGATACTCCAGCAGCGGGCCGGACGGGTAGTAGGTCACCGTGACGCCGCTGTTGCCGGCCAGCTCCTGCATCTTCTGGGCCGGCGGCAGGTAGTCCTTCATGCCCGGCAGGCGATCGGCGTACTTCGGGAGCAGGTCGTTCCAGATGCCTTGCTGCTGCCCCGCGGACAGGCCGTCGGTGCCGGTCAGCACGAGGTCGATGTCGACGCGGTTCGCGTTCTGCTGGGCCTTGATCTTTCCGGCCAGTTCGGGCGCGGGCGACTTGGAGTAGGTGACCTTGGAGATGACGTCCGAGTGCTGCTTGACGAACTCGTCGATCATGCCCTGGGTCAGCTGCAGGTTGCCGGCCACGTCGAGGATGTTCAGGGTCACGGCCTTCGACGGCTTGTCCGGCACGTCGCCGGCATTGTCGGCCGCGGATTGGTTGGTCGTCGGGGCACCGCAGGCCGCGAGAACGGCGAGGGTGCCGACGGCGGCGATCATCCGGTAGGGGCGCATCGGACTTCTCCTCTGTCAGGGTCGTGCAGGGTCTGAGGCCACTCCCGTGGAGTCCCGCACGATCAGCTCGCCGTGCAACGTGCCGCGGGTCCCGATGATGGTGTCGGGATCCGGGTCGTCGAGGACGGCGAGCAGCAACTCCACGGCGATCTGGCCGGCCTTCTGCTTCGGCAGCCGCACGGTGGTGAGGGCGGGGCGGG
This sequence comes from Kribbella sp. VKM Ac-2568, assembly GCF_004345365.1. Lineage (GTDB taxonomy): Bacteria > Actinomycetota > Actinomycetes > Propionibacteriales > Kribbellaceae > Kribbella > Kribbella orskensis. Next base: position 119,254 of record NZ_SLVF01000008.1, on the reverse strand, counting down.
TCATCCGGGACATGGCGATGTCGTCGATGCCGACCACGCTGAGGTCGTCGGGCACCGAGATTCCGCGGGCGTGCAAGCGGGCCAGCAGCCCGATCGCGACCAGGTCGTTGTAGGTCACCACCGCGGTGGCTCCGGTGGCGACGGCCTGGTCCGCGGCGGCCATGCCGCCGTCGTACGTCGGTGCGAAGTGACCGACCTCCAGCAGGGCCACGCCGTTGTCGTTGGCGGCCGCGTAGAGGCCGATGATGCGGTGCGCGCTGGACCAGGAGGTCTTGGGTCCGCCGACCCAGGCGATCCGGCGATGGCCGAGCGCGACCAGGTGGGCGATCGCCTGGCGCATGCCGCCCTCGTTGTCGAAGGTGACCGCGGGGACTCCCTCGACCAGGCGGTTGACGAGCACGACGTTGGTCTCCTGCGCGACGGCGACCAGGTCCTCCTCGCTCGCGCGGGGCGAGCACAGGATCAGGCCGTCGACCTGCTTGGCCAGCGCACGGACCAGGACGACCTCCTCGACCGCGTCCTCGTCGGTGTCGGCCAGGAAGACCGCGACGTCGGACTGCCGGGCGCGGGCCTGGACACCCTTCACCACGCTCGGGAAGAACGGGTTGGCGAGGTCCGGCACGACGAGGCCGATGTTCCCGGTCCGGCCGGTGATCAGCCCGCGGGCCGCCCGGTTGGGCTGATAGCCCAGGCGCTCGGCGGCGGCCTGCACCCGGGCCCGGGTGGCCGCGTTGACGACCGCGGGCGTCGACAAGGCCCGGGACACCGTGGACGGCGACACCCCGGCAAGGCGTGCGACATCACGAAGCGTTGCGGGCATCTCCACCTCCAGTGCTGGTCGTCCGCTGAGTCTGCAATCGCTTGCAGTGTTGTGTCAAGAGCTCGATGACCGGATGTGGACAACCGCTTGATCTCCCTTGTTTCATGGACTTGTGTGAGGCTCGGTTGCCTGCAATCCTTTGCACCAGCCGTTGCAGCCGACCCCTCACGGAGGACTCATGCCGAAGGCTCTGCGCCCCCATCCGGACCGTGCCCTGCCCGCCGGCGAGGCCCGCGAGGTGGCCCGCCGGATCCACGAGTCCACCCGTGACCTGCCACTGCTCTGCTTCCACGGGCACGTCGATGTCGCGCTGTTCGCCACCGACGAGGCGTTCGGCAACCCCGCCGAGCTGCTGGTGGTGCCCGACCACTACGTCACCCGGATGCTGATCTCGCAGGGTGTCGCCCCCGACCGCCTCGGACTCCCCCGCCGCGACGGCGCCAGAACCGCCGAGCCCCGCGACATCTGGCGCGAGTTCTGCTCCCACTGGGACCTCTTGCTCGGGACGCCGAGCCGGTACTGGCTGGAGCACGAGTTCGCCGAGGTGCTCGGCGTCGAAGTGGCGCCCTCCGCGGAGACGGCCGACGCCTTGTTCGACCAGATCTCGGCGCGGCTGGCCGAGCCGGAGTTCCGCCCGCGCGCGTTGCTCGACCGGTTCAACATCGAGGTCATCTCGACCACGGATGCCGCGACGGACGACCTCGCGCACCACGCGAAGCTCGCCGCCGATCTGCCCGGCCGGGTGATCCCGACGTTCCGCCCGGACGCGCTCGTCCACCTGGACCGGCCCGGCTGGAGCGACCTGACCCGGCAGCTCGGGGAGCTCGCCGGCGCCGACACCTCGACGTACGCCGGGTATCTGGACGCATTGCGGCAGCGTCGTCACGCGTTCCTGGCCGCCGGCGCACTGGCCACGGACCACGGGCATCTGAGCGCCGCCGCGACTCCGCTCGACGACTCAGCGGCTGCGCGGATCTACGAGAGCGCCTTGCGGGACGAGGTTTCCGCCGAGGACGCGAGCGCCTTCGCCGGGCACATGCTGTTCCAGATGGCGGCGATGTCGGCCGAGGACGGGCTGGTCATGCAGCTCCACCCGGGCGTGCTCCGCGATCACCACCCGGACATCCACGCGGCGTACGGGCCGGACCAGGGGCACGACATCCCGGTGGCGACGGAGTTCACCCGCTCGCTGCGGCCGGTGCTCGAGCGGTTCGGGCACGCCGACGGGTTCCGGATGGTGCTGTTCACCGTGGACGAGACCACCTATTCGCGCGAGCTGGCGCCGATCGCCGGGGTCTACCCGACCGTGCGACTGGGTGCGCCGTGGTGGTTCCTCGACAGCCCGGACGGGATACGGCGGTTCCGCGAGCTCGTCACCGAGACGGCCGGCTTCTACAACACCTCGGGCTTCGTCGACGACACCCGCGCCTTCCTCTCCATCCCCGCCCGGCACGACCTGGCCCGCCGGATCGACGCCGGCTACCTGGCCAACCTCGTCGTCGAGCACCGCCTGGAAGAGGACGACGCCTTCCAGGTCGCCAAGGACCTCGCCTACAACCTCGCCCGAACCACCTACATCCGCTGACCACCCGCCCGCTGACCACCCGCCCGCTGACCACCCGCCCGCTGACCACCCGACTGCTGACCACCCGACTGCGCCGTGAGAGCCCGAGCCTCCACGGCGTCGACTACTGCGGTGTAGGTGGCGCTCACCGGTACGCCGATCCGCAGTACCAGCGCGTCGTCGGCAGGGAGGAAGTCGAAGGTGAAGAAGGAGCAGCAGGCGATCTCGCGGCGGGCTAGATCGCGGGTCTCGGCTTCCGCGGTGGAGGCGATCGTCAGGTCCAGCGTGGCCGGATCGACTCGGCGGACCGACTGCACGGAGCGGGCGAAGAGCTGGTCGAACTCGGCGACCCGGAGCGGTTGCTCGACCGTCGGCAGGGTGCAGGCCGACGGGACCCAGAGGTTCTCAGAAGTGCTCATGACCCGACCGTAAGGCTGTAGCTGGGTACCGATTGCAAGCCCTGAAGTCGAGGACCGGGCGAGGACCTATAGTTTGGGCGACTTCTTGGGGCCGGCGACGTGGGGGAATCGATGAGACGCGGGATCATGTCGGCGGGCGCAGCTCTGCTCGCTGTCTTCGTAGTAGCCGGATGCACCGACGACCCGGCCACGCCGGCGTCGAACCAGACCCCACCGACACCGACGGTCGCGGTCCCGACAGCCGCTCCCCCGGCGGCGAACATCAAGCTCGGCCCGACCGGTCCGTCCACCGCGCCGAAGTGCGACGGTGTACCGATCCCGGTCGGCACGGATCCCCAGCAGGTGATCGGCGCGAACCCCACGGCCAAGATGTTCTGCTTCACCAAGGGACTCCACCGGATCACCCACGCGCTCCGTCCCGAGGCCGGGATCACCCTCGCGAGCAGCGAAGGCGCGGTGCTCAGCGGATCCGTCGAGCTCACCGGCTGGCAGCAGGATCAGCGGCACTGGGTGGTGCGAGGCGCGCTGCCCGCGGCGTACAAGCTCAAGGGCAAGTGCGAGGACGAGAACACCAACCCGTGTCAGCCCGGTGAGCAGGTCTTCCTGGCCGGGAAGCACCTCACGCGGGTGATGGCCCTCGATCAGCTCAAGCCGGGCTCTTTCTTCGGGGATTACAAGGCGAATGCTGTGTACCTCGCGGACGACCCGACCGGCAAGGACGTCGAGATGTCGCGGACGCAGACCGCGATCGAGGCCGCCGCACCGGACGTCACCATCGCCGGACTGACCATCGAGCACTTCGCCGGCAAGCCGCAGGGTGGCGCGCTGCAGGTCGGTCCGGGCTGGAGGGTCACCGCGAACGAGGTCCGCTGGAACCACGCGGTCGGCATCATGGTGATCGACGGCGACCAGGCCGTGGTGAGCGGCAACACCGTCGCCGACAACGGGCAGCTCGGCATCGGCCAGTACAGCTCCGAAGGCGTGAAGCTGACCGGCAACCTGGTCACCCGGAACAACACCGACGGGTTCTGGATCGCCGACTGGGAGTCCGGCGGGATCAAGTCGACCCGGTCGTCCGGCGAGGTGTCCGGCAACGACATCGTGGCGAACCGCGGGATCGGGATGTGGAGCGACATCGCCGAGTTCGACCGGCGGATCACCGGCAACCGGATCCGCGACAACGCCGCGGACGGCATCCGGTACGAGATCAGCTACCAGGCCACCATTGAGCAGAACGTTGTCGAGGGCAACGGGTTCGGCACCGGCCGCGGCTCCGGCCCGAGTCTGTGGGACGGCGGCGGCATCAACGTGAACACCTCGTCCGGTGTCACCGTGGCCGGCAACCTGGTCAAGGACAACCGCAACGGCATCGCGATCCAGTCCCGCACCCGCGGCGACGGACCGCGCGGGAAGTACGTGCTGAAGGACATCGTGATCGAGGCCAACCAGGTGGTGATGGACGCGAAGACGGCCAGCACCGGGGTGGTCGAGAACAAGGAGTCGCCCGCAGGGGACGGCGCGATCAGGTTCAGCCGGAACAGCTACCTGATCGGCGACAAGCAGGCCGAGCGCTTCGCCTACCGGGGGCAGACGATGACCTGGTCCCAGTGGCAGGCCGCCGGCTTCGACCAGGACAGCGTCAGCAGCTAGCCGGCAACAACCACCCTGCAAGCACTAATGAGTGCTTGCAGGTCTGGTCATCGCCATTGGGGCGTGTGCGGCGCTGGTTTCTCGGCCAGCGCCCTGGCTCTGGCGCGTAATCGGTCGGAGTCGCAGACCGCGGCCGCGACCAGCAGGTGCAGCGTCATCGAGCTCAGGTCGGACAGGCCGCTCTCGTTCAGCGAGGCCGCCGAGACATAGCCGAGCAGCAGCGCGCCGCTCGCTTTCACGAACGGCGTCGGCGCGCGCAGTACCGAGACCCAGGCGACGATCATCGCGATGCCTACGATCGTGACGGCGAGCAGACCTGTCTCCCAGTAGAGACTCAGCCAGCTGTTGTCGATCGCCATCACGTCGATGTCGCCCTCACCGCGCCGCAGCAGGACCCGTTTGTTGCCGAGTCCGTGGCCGATGATCGCGGTCTGCAGCGACACCTCTTCGTCGAGCACGTACTGCCAGCTGGTGGTCCGGCCGCTCAGCGAGCTGATCTGCTTCGCGCCCTGCCCGCGCAACAACCAGGTGTGCAGCGAAGGGATGATCAGGAACGCCAGCCCCATCAACGCCGGCACGGAGATCGACGCTATTCGCCCCCACCAGGTCTTCCGGGTCAGCAGCAGCGCGAGCACCAGCCCGAAGGCGACGGCCGCGGCCGCGGTACGGGTGCGGCTCAGCGCGACCAGTACCAGGCCGAGGCCGATGCAGGCGCTCGCCGGAAAGAAGGTCAGCTTGCGGGACACGAATGCGATGATCGCCAGGCCCAGCAGGATCGCGCCGACCTCGCCGACGCGCGGCGGCAGCATCGGGATGAGGACGCCCTGCAGGCGGTAGCCGGTGCCGAAAGCGCTCAGCGGCCGCCAGGCCACCTCCGGTCGCCAGATCAGGCTCAGCACGACCGTCAGTGCCAGCAGCAGATGAGCCAGCAGGTGGGCCCGGATCAACCGCTCCGGCTCCCGGATCAGTGGCCGCCACAGCATGAACAGCAGGAACAACCCGATCATCAACCGCGCCAGCCGCAGCAGCGGACCACCCGGATCGGCCAGCAGGAAGGCCGTGGCGCTCGCGAACAGCACATAGCCGACGTAGATGCTCGTGGTCGGGCTCAGGCGGGTCCGGAAGCCCGGCTTGGTCGCCGCCAGCGTGACCAGGAAGATCACCCCGAGCAGCACGCCCTTCATCAGGCTGTTGGTCGACCCTGTCGTTCCTTGCGGAGTAGCGGCCCTGGACGACCACGGCTGCACGCCGAGCACCAGCAGGCACCACATGACCATCCACAGCCAGCTCGACTTGTCGCCCTCGGCCTGGGGTGTGGTTCCCGGCACCGGCGGTGCCGTCAGGGTCATCGGCGCACCGTCAGCGGATCGGCGGCGCGGCGGGCTCGGCCGGGCTGAAGTTCAGCGGGATACCCAAGGTCTCGTCGTGCCGCGAAGCACCGATCAGTACTACGCCCAGGACCGGCGCGCCCGCGAACTTCAGGGCGGCGGTGAGCCGGGACAGGTCGGTCTCCTTGTCGTGGCCGACCTGAACCACCAGGACCGAGGCATCGACGGCGGCGGCCAACGGAGAGATCCCGTGCCTGCCGACAGAGGCCGGGCCGTGGATCACGACGGAGTACCCCGGGGGTAGGTCCGCCACGATGCCCGGCACCAGCGACGGGCCGACGGCGAGCGCCGACTCCTCCTGGCTCAGACCGGGCGGCAGCACGTAGAGGTCGGCCACCGTGCCCGGGCGGAACAGCTTGCGCGCCCGGACCGCACGGGTCGCGGCCGGCTCGGTGACGAGGTCGGTCAGGCCCTCGTGGTCGGTGACGTGCGAAAGCAGCGGCGTGCCGCGCAGATCGGCCAGCACCAGCAGGGTTTCCCGGCCGTCGCGGGCACTCGCCTCTGCCATCGCGAGCGCGATACCGGCCGAGTTCGGCGTCGGCGAGGCCGACACGACGAGCAGTGCGCCGGCGCCACTGGCACCGATCCCGCGTGGGTTCAGCTCGCGACGCGCCAGCGCGCCACTCGCCTCGGTGCCCAGCGAGGTGACTTCTGAGGGCGGCAGTTGCGGCGCGGCGCGGCGCCAGAACCGGCGGCGCCCGATGGAGGCGGTGATGACCGGCGAGCCGGCGGCGCGGGCGGCCTGGTCGCGGGTCAGCACGAACGGGCTCAGGTGCGTGAAGAGCAGAGCGACGCCGAATCCGAGCACGAGGCCGAGGATCGCGCCGACGGTGATGTCGCGCATCACCAGCGGCGACGAGGTCGCGGTGTCCTTGGTGGCCGGCGTGACCAGTTGGCTGCTCGCGCCGACGCCGGAGAGCGCCTTGTTCATCGCGGCGGCGTCGTCGGCGGCCTGCCGGGCCTCGGTGGCCAGGCCGACCCGCTGGTCGCGCAGCGCCGCGGCGGTCTGGGTGTCGCCCCGGTCCACGGCCTCGGAGATCTGGCTGACCAGCGTCTTCGACTGGGCCGTCGCGGTCTTGGCTCGGTCAGACGCCTGGCTGGCCAGCGTGATCAGCAACTGCTTGGCCTCGGTACTGCGCTGGGCCAGGTAGATCCGCGCGATCGCGTTCGCCCGGCGGACCGCCTCGTCGGCGGTCGGACCGTCGATGGTGATCAGGTACGCGTTGTCGGTGACCGCCTTCACCCGGGTCACCCCGGCGAGCGCCTGCACCGAGTCGTCGGTGGTCGGCAGCTCGAGGGACTTGGCGACCTCACGCAGGATCGTCGGGCTCGCCATCACCCGCGCCTGCGTCTCGGCCGGCAGGTCCAGGCCCAGCGGGCCGGTCTTGTCCGCGCCGGTCGGCAGGTTGCCGACCAGAGCCGGCGGCACGGCCGGACCGATCACCACCTGGCTGGACGCGGTCCACCGCTCGGTCTGCGACAGCGAGAAGACAGCGGCTCCGACGGTGCCAAGCAGGATGCAGCCGATGATCAGCCACTTGTGCCTGAGCAGCGCCTGGGCGGTGTCCCGCCAGACCACGGTGCCCGGTTCCATCCGGCCCCCCAATTCGAGTTCGACGGCCCAGGATATAGGCATCAGCAGGCCGTCGTTACCGGCCCCGGGCCGGGTCCCCGGACGACCGGATTCCCGGCCGTCGGAACGGCAATCGTCCGTAACGCTCACGCACGGTCACGCTTGTTGACAATTTGCTGAAATGAGGCCTGAACAGACTGGTCAAACACTCACCTGGTGTGGCCTACTCTCCTGTCGGGGGATTCACGAACCATGTGCGGCGCCGGGATGGCGCCTGTCCGAGGGGGGACACCGCGGTATGAAGAAGAGATGGCTGCTCGCGCGCCTGGGGGTGGTGGGCATCCTGCTGGCGACCACGCTGGCACCGACGCCCGCCCAGAGCATCAGCGCCTCGCTCTCGGCACAGGACAGCCCGGTCTGGCAGACCAACGCAAGTGTCCAGGGCATCGCCGTCGCGGCCGGGAAGGCCTATGTCGGCGGTCGTTTCACCAGCGTCCGCCCGCCGGGCTCGGCGCTGGGCACCAACGAGGTCGGGCAGGCCTACCTGGCCGCGTTCGACGCGAGCACCGGCGACCTGGTCGCCGCGTTCAACCCGGTCCTCAACGGCCAGGTGTACGCCGTGGCCGCGTCGGCCGACGGCTCCCGGCTCTACGTCGGCGGTGACTTCACCACCGTGAACGGCGTGACCCGCAACCGGATCGCCGCCTTCGACACCGCCACCGGCGAGCTGGTGACGAACTGGAAGCCCTCGGTCTCGTACCGGGTCAAGACCATCTCCGTGTCCGGCAGCACCGTGTACTTCGGCGGCTCGTTCGGCCTGGTCAACAACGTGGAGCGGCTCCGGCTGGCAGCGGTCACCGGCGACGTCGGCACACTGTTGCCGTGGGCCCCGGCCGTCAACGGCGACGTGTACGCCGTGGACGTGGCCGACGACGCGTCCAAGGTCTACGCCGGCGGCCAGTTCAGCACCGTCAACGGCACCAACCAGAACACCGTGTCGAGCCTCGACCCGACCACCGGCGCGGTGCTCCCGTTCCCCGCCGCCTCGGCGGTCCCGCCGCCGAACGGCTCCTGCACCACCCGGGTCAAGGCGATCGACGCCAGCGGCGACACCGTTTACTTCGGTAACGGTGGCGACGGCGGCGGCTGCTTCGACGGTACCTGGGCGGCGGACGTCGCCACCGGCGCGCTGAAGTGGAAGAACCAGTGCCTGGGCGCGACCGAAGCCCTGAAGGTCGTCAACGGCTGGCTCTACAAGGGTTCGCACGCGCACGACTGCGCCAACGCCGGCGCGGGCGGTTTCCCGCAGGGCGCCGGTTACCGGTTCCTGCTGACCGAGTCCCTCGAGGACGGCACGCTCGGCCCGTGGTACCCGAACACGAACGCCGGTCCGCCCACCGAGGTCGGTCCGCTGGCCTTCGCGACCGGCGGCTCGGACCTGTGGGTCGGCGGCGACTTCACCCAGACCAACGGCCTCGGCCAGCAGGGTCTGGCCCACTTCACCAACGCGGGCCCGGGCGCGGCTCCGGCCAAGCCGGCCAAGGTCCTCCCCTCCAGCGTCCAGCCGGGCGCGGTACAGGTGCATTTCCAGACCGTGGTGGACAACGACGACACCACGCTGACCTACCGGTTGCTGAAGGGCTTCAGCAACACCACGATCGCGACCTGGACGGCGAAGTCGACGTTCTGGGACCGCCCGTGGCTGCACTACACCGACACCGACGTGACGCCGGGCGAAGTGACGAACTACCGGGTCGAGGTGACCGACGGCAGTACGACGCTCCGGGGCAACTACTCCGACCCGCTCACGGTGGCGACCACCGCGAGCACGGCGTACGACCAGATCATCGCCTCCGACGGCCCGCAGGCGTACTGGCGGCTCGGTGAGCCGGTCGGCGCGACCACGTCGGTGGACACCTCCGGCCAGAGCAACAACGGCACCTTCACCGGGATGACGCTCGGCAGCGCCGGCGCCATCGCCGGGAACACCGCGGCGACGATCAGCACCAGCAGCGGCCGGATGGTCGGCGAGAAGGCCTACAGCATGCCGCAGCAGTTCACCGTGGAGGCGTGGGTCAAGCAGTCCGTCACCCGCGGCGGACGGATCATCGGCTTCGGCAACTCCAAGACCGGCAACAGCAGTTCCACCGACCGGATGCTGTACATGCGCTCGAACGGCCAGGTCACGTTCGGCGTCAACGACGGCGTCAAGCAGACCATCAACAGCGCCTCGAACAAGAACGACGGACAGTGGCACCACGTCGTCGGCACCTTCGACAACGGCGCGATGACGCTGTACGTCGACGGCGTGTCGGCCGGCAGCCTGACCACCGGACAGGCGTCGCTGTACTACGGCTGGTGGCGGATCGGGTACGACAACATCAACAGTTGGTCCGGCGGTGGCGCGACCCAGACGAACATGGCCATCGACGAGGCCGCGGTCTATCCCTACGCACTGACCGCGGCGCAGGTGCAGGCCCACTTCAGTGCCCGCTGAGCGGACGGCTAACCTCCTATAGCACAAAGTCATAACGCCGGTGGGAAGTCGCCTTCCTGACGACCTCCCACCGGCGCTAGATTCGCGTGCTAATGGCCCCGCCCGCCCCAGTCCGAAGGACTTTGATGAAAAAGCTAGTTCTGGCAGTCGTGACGGCTGCCGCCGTACTCGCCGCTGCCCTGATCCCGTCCGGAGCTCCGGTGGAGGCCGCCCAGCCGGGCTTCGCCTCCGCGGTCTCGGCGGTCAAGCAGACGTCGTGGCAGACCAACGCCAGCGTGAACGCTCTCGCGGTCTCGGGAAACACCGTCTTCGCGGGCGGTCTGTTCACCCGGATCCGCCAGCCAGGCAAACCGGCCGGACAGGGTGAGGCTGTCCGCACCTACATCGCGGCGTTCAACCGGACCACCGGCGCGCCGACCTCGTTCGCGCCGAAGCTCAACGGCGCGGTGTGGAGCATCGCGACCAGCCCGGACGGCAACTGGGTCGTGATCGGCGGCGACTTCACCACCGTCAACGGCCTGCCCCGCAAGCACATCGCGATGTTCAGCGTGGTCACCGGCCGGATCGTCTCGGCCTGGGACCCGGTAGTCAGCTACCGCGTCAAGGCGCTGGCCATCAACCAGTTCAACCGGGTCTTCCTGGGTGGCTCGTTCACCACGGTCGACGGCCAGGTGCGCAACCGGCTGGCGGCACTCCGGCTGATCCAGGGCGATCTGCTGGCGTGGAACCCCAACGCCAACAAAGACGTGTACGCGATCGACGTGTCCGACGACGGCAACCGGGTGTTCGTGGGCGGCCCCTTCACCACGCTGCGCGGCATCGACCACTACTCGCTGGGGATGGTGAACACCACCACCGGTGCGGCCTACACGATGCCTGCCGCCGCGGCGATCCCGAAGCCCACCTCGACGTGCACCACCCGGGTGAAGGACATCGACACCCTCGGCACCAAGGTCTTCGTCTCCAACGGTGGCGACGGCTCGGGCTGCTACGACGGCGTCCTGGCCGCGGACTCGACCACCGGCAAGCTGCTGTGGAAGAACAACTGCCTGGGCGCCACCGAGGCGATCAAGGCCATCGGCAACTGGGTGTACAAGGGCTCGCACGCGCACAACTGCAGCTCCAGCGGCGGATTCGGCGACGGCACCGGCACGCACTACCTGCTGGTCGAGAGCGCCGTCAACGGCCAGCTCGGCCCGTGGTTCCCGAACACCGACGCGGGCGGCACCACCAAGGTCGGACCGCTGGCGATGGCGTCCGGAGGCAACGACCTGTGGGTCGGCGGCGACTTCAGCAAGGTCAACAACAAGGTCCAGCAGGGCCTGACCCGGTTCACGAACGTGCCCGGAGGCGCGTTCCCGTTGACGCCTAAGGCTCCCGTGCTGTCCAGCACGGTGGCCAACCAGGTGACGGTGCAGTTCACCGACGGCTACGACCTGGACAACATCCTGCTGACCTACAACGTGTTCCGGGGCTCGACCCTGGTCAAGACCTACAAGTACTACACGTACTACTGGCGGCAGCGGCTGACCACGACCTTCGTCGACACCGGCGTGAAGAGTGGCCAGACAGTCAGCTACCACATCGAGATCCACGACGGACGCAACATCCGGAAGGGGCCGGCGGTGTCGGTGAAGGTCCGGTGATCCGGGCCGTGTGACCCTTCGCCGCACCAGGCGGCGCACAGGGGTACATCCTTGAGGGGGGATGTTTTGAAGAAGGTGGGGATTCTCGCGCTGGGTGGGGCGCTGGTGGCAGCTTTGCTGGCACCAGCGCCCGCTCAGAGCATCGGTGCTTCGCTGTCGGCTCTGACGAGCACGGCGTGGCAGACCAACGCCAGCGTGCAAGGACTCGCGGTGGCGAACGGCAAGGCGTACGTCGGGGGACGGTTCACCACGGTGCGGCCACCGGGCGCCGCGGCCGGTACCAGCGAACAGGCGCGGACCTATCTGGCCGCGTTCAACCAGAGCACCGGTGCGCTCGACACCGGGTTCGACCACGTCCTGAACGGCATGGTCTGGGCGATCGCGGCCTCGGCCGACGGCTCCCGGGTCTTCGTCGGCGGTGACTTCACCAAGGTCGACGGCCAGACCCGCAACCGGATCGCGGCCTTCGACACCGCGACGGGCGCCCTGGTCTCCAACTGGAAGCCGTCGGTTTCCTACCGGGTCAAGGCCCTCGCGGTCTCCGGCAGCACGGTCTATCTGGGCGGCTCGTTCGGGCTGGTCAACAACATCGCCAGGCCGCGGCTGGCCGCGGTGACGACCAGTACGGCGGCGCTGCTGCCTTGGGCGCCGCAGCTGGACAACGACGTCTATGCCATCGACGTGGCTGACGACGGCTCCCGGGTCTATGCCGGTGGCAACTTCTCGACCGTGAACGGTACGCCGCGCTGGTCCGTGGCCAGCCTGGACCCGGTCGACGGCTCGCTGCAGGCGTTCCCGGCCGCGAGCGCGGTCCCGGATCCGGCGCCAGGCTGCAGTTCGCGGGTCAAGGACATCGAGACCAGCGGGGATCGGGTGTACTTCGCCAACGCCGGCGACGGTGGCGGCTGCTTCGACGGCACCTGGGCGGCGGACGTCGGCTCGGGAAGCCTGCTGTGGAAGAACAACTGCCTGGGCGCGACCGAGGCCATCACGGTGGTGAACGGCTGGCTCTACAAGGGCTCCCACGCACACGACTGCAGCTACCTCGGCGGTAACGGGTTCCCGCAGGGCGCGGGCCGTTTCCTGCTGACGCAGAACCTCGACACCGGCGAGCTCGGCCCGTGGTTCCCGAACACGAACACCGGCGCACCGACCCAGGTGGGCCCGCTCGTGTCGGCGACCGGTGGCAGCGATCTCTGGGTCGGCGGCGACTTCACCACGGTGAACGGCGCCACCCAGCAGGGATTGGTCCGCTTCACCAACACCGGACCGGGTGCGGCTCCGGCCAAGCCCGCCAAGGTGGTTCCGGTCAGCTACAAGGCCGGGCAGGTCAAGGTGAACTTCCAGACCGTCGTCGACAACGACGACATCACCCTGACTTACCGCGTACTGCGCAGCTTCAGCAACACCGTGGTCGCCACCTACACGGCGGACTCGAGGTTCTGGAGCCGTCCGTGGCTGTCCTTCACCGACACGGGACTGACCCCGGGGTCGTCCCAGGTCTACCGGATCGAGGTGACCGACGGGAACAGCACCCTCCGGGGCGACTACTCCCTACCGGTCACGGTGGCTGCCGTCGACGCGCCGTACGACCAGCAGGTGCTGGCGGACGGGCCCACGGCGTACTGGCGGCTCGGGGAACCGAACGGGACGGCCACAGCGGCCGACTCGTCCGGCCAGAACAACACCGGCCCGTACTCCGGGGTCAGCCTGGGCGTCGCCGGTGCGCTGACGAGCGGCAACACCGCGGGTGACTTCACCGGGAACGGACGGATGATCGGGCAGACCGCGATCAGCCAGCCGCAGACCTTCAGCGTCGAAGCCTGGTACCGGACGACCTCGACGCAGGGCGGCAAACTCGTGGGCTTCGGCAACAGTTCGAACGGGACGAGCAGCCAGTACGACCGGCACCTCTACCTGCAGAACGACGGCGCCGTCACCTTCGGGATCTACGACGGGTCCACCCGGACGATCAGTTCGGCGCCGGGCACCAACGACGGCGACTGGCACCACGTGGTCGGCACGTTCGCACCGGGCTCGATGAAGTTCTACCTCGACGGGGTCCTGCAGGGCACCCAGAGCGTGAACAACGCCGAGGGCTACACCGGCTACTGGCGGATCGGCAACGACAACCTGAACGCCTGGCCCAACCAGCCGGCGAGCAGCGGTCTGGCAGGAACCATCGACGAAGTGGCGATCTACCCGGCCGCACTCAGCGCGGACCAGGTGCAGACCCACTTCGACGCACGCTAGAGGGAGCGCTTGGGGTCTGCCTGCAAAGGGGCAGGCCCCAGGCGTCACCGTCGGCTGGCAGCAGCCTTGTGGACGCCGATGGCCCGGTGGGCTTCGTGCCACCACAGCAGCAGAGTGCAGAAGGAAGCGGTGGCAAGTCCCCAGGCAGCACCCGTGGCACCGCCTAGCAATGCCCCTCCGATGCCCGCGACGATCAGGATCACCGAGGACACCAGACGGACCCGCAAACCCCTGGTAGCGGCCGCAAGTGCCCGGATGATTGCGAACGCGCCGGCATTGGAGGCTCCGAACGCCTGCAGCAGGATGACCGGCACCATCACGGCGCTCGCCTGGGCCCAGACGCCCTCGCCCAGCAGCCACTCCCCCACGTCCTCGGGCAGCAGCAGGAAGACCGCTCCCCAAGCCAAGGCCCCCGCGCCGACTCCTAGCGAGATCGCCAGGCCCACAAGCCACAGCCGCCGGTAGGAATGCCTGAGCGCCCTGGCCGCCTCCGGTACTGCGACCACCCGGATCCCCTGGTTCAGCACGTTCACCGGGCCCAGGAGGACCTGCGCGCCGCGGATACCGGCCGTGGCCGCGATTCCCGCTGCGGCAGTGATCCCGAGCATGTACACCTGGATCGTGCCGCTCACGGCGAGCATCTCCCCGACGTACTTGGGGGTGAGGTCCCAGTGGGTCTTCACCCACTCCTGGATCAGTTGCCGGCGCGGCGCCAACCGGGTCTGGAACCGCCCGGCGATCGCGGCCACCACCGCGCCCAGGCCCCACGCCAGCGTCAGCGAGAACGCCGTCGCCGCTTCGGCCAGGTAGAGCGCGGCGAAGAAGACTCCCATCGCGAGCAACCAGATCAGGTCGTTCAGGAAGGCGCGACCGCCCTCACCGACGACGAAGAAGGCCCAGCGCCAGGCGTCCTGCAGAAGCAGGCCCGGCATCGTCACCGCGAATGCGATCAGCACGCCCTTCGACGGAACAGCGGGGACCGCCGCGATCGCCAGCGCTACGAGCATGGAGAGCAGGCCGACGAGCACCGCGGTCGCAGTACTGGCCCTGACCGCTCGTTGCCAATCCGGGTCGCGGTCGCCGGTGTAGCGCACCGCCAGCGGCTCGGTCGCGACGGCCCGCGAGACGTTCAGGGCGATCGTGTAGCCGCCGAACGCGAGGGCATAGACGCCGAAGTCGGCGACAGTGCCGCTGCGGGCAACGAAAACCCCGACGGCCAGGTTGCTCAGGCTGGACAGGCCCTGATCGGCCAGTCCCCAGCCCGCCCGGCCGGCCGGTCCGGCCAGTTTCCGAAACTTCAAGAAACCGGTCGCGGCGGCCGGCGCAGGATGCCGACCCCGAAGCGCGGAATGCCCAGCACGTACCGGCGCCAGAGCCGGCGCGGTTCCTTGTAGAGCCGGTAGCTCCACTCCAGCCCGGACCGCTGCATCCAGCCCGGCGCCCGGTCGAGCCGGCCGGTGTGGAAGTCGAACGCGGCGCCGACGCCGATCAGGATCGCGGCGTCCAGCCGGTCCCGGTGCTCGGCCATCCAGCGCTCCTGCTTCGGCGCGCCGAGCCCGACCCAGATGATGTCCGGCTCCGCCTCGTTCAGCCGGTCGACGATCTCGGCGTCCTCGGCCTCGGTCAGAGCCCGGTACGGCGGTGAGTACGCGCCGGCCACCTGCAGGCCGGGGTGCCGCGCGACGAAGTTCTCCCGCAACTGCTCGGCGACCCCGTCGGCACCGCCGTAGAAGTACTGCGACCAGCCGCGCTCGGCCGCCTCGGCCATCACCCGCTCGAGCAGGTCCGGTCCGCAGACCCGGGCCATCCGGTCGAAGCCGGCCCGCTTACCCGCCCAGACCAGCGGCATCCCGTCCGCGACGGTGAGCCCGGAGTTGTTGTAGACCTCGGTGAGGTGCTCGTCGGCGCGGGCGTGCAGCACGGAGTTCATGTCCGAGACGCAGACCAGGTGCCGCTCACCCCAGTCGATCCAGCGCGCGAACGTCTCGACCGTCTCGTCCATGTCGGTGACGCTGACATGGATCCCGAGCACGTCGACCCGGGGATGCGGCCGGTCGGCAGGGCGGGCCGATCCCTGCGTGAAGTGCTGGTCCGTCAGCTCGGCAGTCATTGCTTCAGTCCTCGCGGGTCAGGATGTCGAGATCGGCATCCACCATGATGCGGACGAGTTCCGGCACGTGGACCTGGGCCTTCCAGCCCAGCTCCTCCAGTGCCTTCGAGGCGTCACCGATCAGCGAGTCCACCTCGGTCGGCCGCTCGTACCGCGCGTCGTAGTCGACGAAGTCCTTCCAGTCCATCCCGGCGTGGTCGAAGGCCAGCGAGACGAAGTCCCGCACCGAGTACGACGTACCGGTGGCGATCACGTAGTCCGCCGGGGTGTCGTGCTGGAGCATCCGCCACATGCCCTCGACGTACTCCGGTGCGTAGCCCCAGTCGCGGCAGGCCTGCAGGTTGCCGAGGTACAGCCGCTTCTCCTGGCCGAGCTTGATCCGGGCCACCGCCCGGGTGATCTTGCGGGTCACGAAGGTCTCGCCGCGGCGCGGGCTCTCGTGGTTGAACAGGATCCCGTTCACCGCGAACATGTCGTACGCCTCGCGGTAGTTCCGCGTCATCCAGTAGCTGTAGAGCTTGGCGGCGCCGTACGGCGAGCGCGGGTAGAACGGGGTGTCCTCGTTCTGCGGTGGCGGGGTGGCGCCGAACATCTCCGAGCTGCTGGCCTGGTAGAACCGGCAGTCCAGCCCGATCATCCGGATCGCCTCGAGCAGCCGGGTGGTTCCCATCCCGGTGGTGTCACCGGTGTACTCGGGCTCGTCGAAGCTGACCCGCACGTGGCTCTGCGCGGCGAGGTGGTAGACCTCGTGCGGCTGGATCGACGCGAGCAGCGTGACGAGCCGCGACCCGTCGGTGAGGTCGCCGTAGTGCAGGAACAGCCGCTTGTCCTGCTCGTGCGGATCCGTGTACAGATGGTCGATCCGGTGCGTGTTGAACGTGCTGGCTCGGCGGATCAGGCCGTGCACCTCGTACCCCTTGCTCAGCAGCAGCTCGGCCAGGTACGAACCGTCCTGACCGGTGATCCCCGTGATCAGGGCCTTCCTCATGCCTCACCCCCCAGGTGCTCGAGGTACCAGGCATACGTGCTCGCGACGCCTCGCTCGAGGTCTCTCGCGGGCTTCCAGCCCAGGGCCCGCAGCCGGCTCACTTCCAGCAGCTTGCGCGGGGTGCCGTCCGGCTTGGACAGGTCGTTGCCGATCGCACCGGTGTACCCGACGACGCGAGCCACCAGCTCGGCGAGCTCGCGGATCGTCACGTCCTCGCCGACACCGACGTTGATGGTCTGCGGGTCGTCGTAGTTCTCCAGCAGGAACAGGCACGCGTCGGCCAGGTCGTCGACGTGCAGGAACTCCCGCCGCGGCGTCCCGGTCCCCCACAGCACCACCTCGGGGGCATCCGCCTGCTTCGCGTCATGGAACCGCCGGATCAGCGCCGGCAGCACGTGCGAGCTGGTCAGGTCGAAGTTGTCGTTCGGCCCGTAGAGGTTGGTCGGCATCGCGGAGATCCAGGGCAGCCCGTACTGCCGGCGGACGGCCTGGACTTGCATGATGCCGGCGATCTTGGCGATCGCGTACGCGTCGTTGGTCGGCTCCAGCTCCCCGGTCAGCAGGCTCGACTCGTGGATCGGCTGGGCGGCGAACTTCGGGTAGATGCAGGACGAGCCGAGGAAAAGCAGCCGCCGCGTCCGGACCTCCAGAGCGGCGTCCATGAGGTTGACCTGGATCCGCAGGTTCTCGCTGAGGAACTCGGTCGGGTGGTCCCGGTTGGCCAGGATGCCGCCGACCCGGGCGGCCGCGTCGATCACCACCGCCGGCCGGTGCTCGGCCAGGAAGGCGAACGTCGCGGCGCGGTCGCGCAGGTCGAGCTCGGCGGACGTCGCGCCGATCAGGTGGGTGAAGCCGTCACCTTCGAGCCGGCGCCAGATCGCCGACCCGACCAGTCCCCGGTGGCCTGCGACGTACACCGGTGACCGTCGGTCGATGACCATCAATAGGCTCCTGCTCCGTAGATCACCGCACGCGCGGTCTTCCAGAGGATGAGCAGGTCCAGCGTCATCGACCAGTTGTCGACGTAGCGGAGGTCCAGACGGACCGACTCGTCCCACGAGAGATCGCTGCGGCCGCTCACCTGCCACAGTCCGGTGATGCCGGGCTTGACCAGCATCCGCCGGGAGTCGTCCGCAGCGTACAGGGCGACCTCCTCCGACAGCGGGGGGCGTGGCCCGACCAGGGACATGTCGCCCCGCAGTACGTTGAACAGCTGGGGCAGCTCGTCGAGCGAGAACCGGCGGATCAGCCTGCCCAGCGGCGTCATCCGCGGATCGTCCCGCATCTTGAAGATCACGCCGTTGCCGTCGCTGAGCGCGTACAGGTCGCCGAGGCGCGCCTCGGCGTCGGCGTACATGCTGCGGAACTTGAGCATGGTGAACTCGGCGCCGCCCTTGCCGACCCGGCGCTGGTGGAACAGCACCGGTCCGGGGCTGGACAGCTTCACCGCGATGGTGAGGCCGATCATCAGCGGTGCGAGCAGGATCAGCATGCCGAGGGCCAGCGTCCGGTCGAAGACCGCCTTCATCAGGTGCGGCCCGCCGCTCACGGACGGCCGCTCCAGGTGCAGCAGCGACAGGCCCGCCACCGGGCGGATCGAGATCCGCGGGCCGGCCACCTCGATGATGCCGGGTGACACGATCAGCTCGACGCCGCGCTGCTCCAGCGCCCAGGACAACCGGCGCAGCGACTGGCCGGCCAGCTCGGGATCGGTCGCCACCGCGACCACGTCCACGGCATGCCGGTCGACCGCGGCCAGGATGTCCGCCTCGTCGAGCTCGTCGGGCTGCAACGGGCCGCTCGAGCGGGAATCACCGCGCGGCCGGCAGGTCGCCACCACCCGGAACCCGTCCGTCGGGCGGCTCTCCAGGTGCTCACACAAAGTGGCGGCCGGCCCTGTTCGGCCGACCACGAGGACGCGGTGCATGCAGCGGCCTCGGAGACGATGCCGGTGCAGGTCCTTGCGCAGCCCGTACCGCAGTACCAGCGCGGTTCCCACGATCACCGGGATGGCGAGCACCACGAAGCCACGAGCGATCTCGGTCTTCGTCGCGTACGACGCCAGGGCGACCGCGGCGGTGAGCCCGACCCCCGAGCGCAGCAGCGAGCGGAACTCGTCCGGCCCGGCGCCGAAGTACCGGGAGTCGTAGCCCTTGGACAGAGCGACCACACCGACCCAGGCGAGCGGGAGCAGGCTGCTGATCAGCAGGTAGCTGCTGCCGACGTGGTACCCGAAGCGGGTCAGCAGGGCGATCGAGATGCCGATCATCGCGGCCAGCAGGTCGCCACCGACCGCGGCCCAGCGATAGACGCCCACCCAGCGCGGCTCGGTCCACCGCGACGAGCGCGGCACGATCGCCGGCACCTCGTGCGGCACCACCCACATGGGCCCGTGCACATCGACGGCGTGGACGTCGACGGCGGGTGCGTCCAGCCGGTCGGAGCCCAGCTCGGCGACCGGCTCACGCACGCTCGCGCCGACGCTGGTGACGTTCAGGGCAGAGGAATTCTCCGGAGCCGTGACCTCGCCGGGCGTCGCGGGCACGCGTCTAACTCCGCTCACACCGGTCCCTCGTCTCACGCTGCTGTCGCCCGGGCACTCTACGCCACCGCCCGGGGCAGTTTGCAGTCTGCCCGTCAGCACTGTCAATCGGTGGGAGCCACGCCTGCGCGACGTACCTGTTCCCACTCCCGATCCGTTGCGGAGTCATCGCACCGGACTCAGACACAGCACACTCCTCCACCGACCGTTTCTCTCCGGCCACCCCCCGGTGAACCAGTCCGCACCACCATGTGTCCGCGACTCCACATCCCCAGAATTCACCAACCCGTCGGCGGCAAGTCACCGCAGGGTACTACGGTCACCGGTCGTCTGCGACCGGCCTCGCCAAAACCTGGGGATAGAATTTGCATCGGGTGGGGGGACATGACGACAGACAACGCAGGTCCCGCGCGTCCGGTCGAGCGTGGACGGAAACCGGCGGTCATCCCCGCGTTGCGGGGATCGGCCGTGGTGCTGATGGTTCTGGGGGCGCTGCTCCTCGTCCTGCCGGCCCTCCTCTACGCCGGCGACCGCGGGCCGAACCGGATCGATCGGTGGATCCAGCCGGCCGTCAACACCCCTGCCGGGCTCTGGCAGCTCGCGCTGGTCGTGGACTGGACCGGTGAGCCGGCCGGCCGGGTGGTGACGGTCCTGATCGTGGCAGCGATCTGCCTGCTCACCGGGCGCCGGCGCCTGGCGATCACCGCGGTCGTGGGCACGTTCCTGACCACTGTGCTCGCTCTGGTGCTCAAGCATCTCGTGGACCGGCGGATCCACGGAGACTTCCTGTCCTACCCCAGTGGCCACACGGCTGCCGCGACAGCGATCGGACTGGTGCTGGGCCTCCTGGTCGCCGACCTGACGAAGGCGGGCCGCCTCGTCGGTACTGCGCTGGTGCTGGGGCTGGCGGTCATCTGTGGCGGGCTGATGGCCTGGTCGCAGATCGACCTGACCGCGCACTACCCCACCGACACCATCGGCGGCTTCGGCTCCGCCCTGCTGATCATCCCGGCGACGGCCCTGCTGATCGACCGGTTCGCCGGGAAACAGCAGCTGAACACACGCCGCTAGAGCCCACACGCCGCAAGGGCGTGCCTCCCGGTCCCGGAATACGCACGAGAGCAAGGGAGGCACGCCCTGGGCCCAGCCGGCGCCGAGGGTTGCGCCGGCCGGAGGACTCACACCGTCGCGGGCCTGGGGGCGTCCGTTCCGGGTTGCGAGCCGTCCGCGCCGGCCGGCGCGGGCTTCGGGATGTCGTACGCCGCGATCAGTCCCTCGGGCAGGTGCTCGAGGTCGCTGGTCCGCAGGTAGTCGCCCATCGTCGTCCCGGTCGACTCCGAGTCGATGTTGGGCGCCGCCCGGTGGGCCGCCGCGTCACCGAGGTGCACGGTGCGCAGGTCGATGCTGAACCGCGTCCGTCCCGAGGTGTTCGGCACGCTGGAGTGCAACTGCGCCCCGGAGAACAGGATGATCCCGCCCGGCCGGCAGATCGGCCGGATCTGCGGCACCAGCTCGACCTCTTCCTCCGGCACCGGCTGCACCCGGGTGTCGGTACCGATCTGGGTCGCCGCGATCAGCCGGCTGGTCGCGTTCCACTCCGCGTAGTTGTAGACCCGCGAGCTGTTCTTCACCGGCGTCTGCCAGTACCGCGGGTGGAAGGCCAGGCCGTTGTCCACGCTGATCGGGAAGATCGGCAACCACCAGTTCAGCTGGCAGTAGGGCGCCGAGTACCAGGTGTCGCGGTGCGGGTGGAAGGCGAACGCGATCCCGGTGGTCAGGTAGTCGTTCGACGTCGAGCTGCGCATCCGCGGCACGTCGAAGTACACCTGTTCGGGGTCGCAGCCGAGATCGACCAGCATGTCCTGGATCAACCGCTTCGACTCCGGGTGGTGGATGAACCGCGGCTTCAGCTCGGCGAGCAGCGCGGCGTACTCCTCGACCGCCATGTCGAACTGCGCGGTCTCCGGATCGAGTGGAGCGAAGGCCTCGCGGGCCAGCTCCGCGGCGAACTCCGTCAACGCCAGCGTCGACGGACGCGGCGAGTAGACGAACAGGTCGCCGTCGTACAACTTCTCCCTGCGCTCATCGTCGGTGATGTCTGCGTCGATGTAGATCGCATGCATTGGTGAAACCCCCTCTGTCACGAGCTCTAGCGCTCAGTCATAGCCCAGGGCAACAGATCGTGCCCGGGCCGTTCCCCCCGGTCAGGTCCGGCGGGGCGGCCGTCCTGCCAAGCTTTCTGGTCACGCGAACCGGCGGAACACCGGCTTGACCGGTCGTCCTCCTGTCCACCCGCTGGGATCACCAGCATCCAGGGCCTTGCGGTAGACAGCGCATGCTCGTGCTACTGCCTCCACGGTGCGGCCGATGTCGTCATCCGTCAATCCGGCGCTGACCACGAAGGACGGGCCGATCACTCCGCCGAGCATCAGTTCGCGGAGGAAGAGCGTGCGGTACTGCTGCGACGGCTGCAGGTCCTCGTCGAGGGTCGCGAAGACCAGGTTGCTCGACCGGCCCCGCACCACCACGTGGTCCGCGACGCCCGCCGAGGCCGCCACCTCTCGTACCCCGGTCGCGAGGCGGTCCCCGATCTCGTGCAGTCGTTGCGCGATGCCCTCTTGCTCGTAGGTGTCCATCACCGCGATCGCCGCGGCCAGGGAGTGCGTCTCGGCGCCGTGCGTGGTGGACAGCAGGAAGACCCGTTCCCGGCCGTCGTGCAGTCCGCCGCGCTCCATCAGCTCGCGCCGGCCGGCCAGGGCGGACACCGAGAAACCGTTGCCCAGGGCCTTGCCGAAGGTGGAGAGGTCGGGCGTCACCCCGTAGATGCCCTGGGCCCCTTTCTCCGACCAGCGGAAGCCGGTGATCATCTCGTCGAAGATCAGCAGCGCGCCGTACCGATGGGCGAGGTCGCGCAGGCCGGCGAGGTAACCCTCAGGCGGATCGTGCTGGGTCGCCGCCTCGAGAATCAGGCAGCTGACCCGCCCGTCGTTCTCCTGCAGGACCTGCTCGGTCGCCGCGAGATCGCCGTACGGGAAGCGGACGGTGAGCTCGGCCACCGCCTCCGGGATGCCGGCCGACATCGCCGTGGTCGCGATGAACCAGTCATCGGTGGAGAAGAACGGCTGGTCGCCGCAGATGGCCACCAGCGGCCGTCCGGTGACGGCACGGGCGAGCTTGACCGCGGCCGTGGTCACGTCGGACCCGCTCTTGGCGAACTTCACCATCTCTGCGGTCCGGACGGTGCTGAGGAACCGCTCCGCCGCGTCGAGCTCGATCACGCTCGGCCGGACGAAGTTGGTGCCACGGCCGAGCTCGCGCTGGACCGCCTCGACGATGCGAGGATGCGCGTGCCCGAGGCTGACCGCGCGCAGGCCGGACCCGTACTCGACGTACTCGTTGCCGTCGGCATCCCAGACGTGCGCCCCGAGCCCGTGCGAGATCACCGGCGCCATACCCGCGGGGTACTGGTCCTCGCCCTTCGCGTAGGTGTGCGCACCACCGGGGATGGCCGCGTGCAACCGGGAGTTCAGGTCACCGGATCGCTTGAAGGACTTGGCGCGCGTGGTCATGAGAGCCTCCTGGTCGCCTCGGCGAGCGAGGGCGCCGCCTTGTCCCGGTCGGACATCAGCGAGACCGGGAGCGGCCAGGCGATGTCCAGGTCGGGGTCGTCGAACACGATGGACACGTCCTCGCTCGGATCGTGCGCCCGGTCGATCCGGTACGAGACGTCCGCCGGGTCGGTCAGCGCCTGGAACCCGTGCGCGCATCCGGCCGGTACGTAGACCGTGACCTGGTTCTCGCCGGTGAGGTCGAAGTACTCGCGATTGCCGTACGTCGGGGAGTCGGGCCGCAGGTCGACGACCACGTCGAAGACGGCGCCGTACGAGCAGCGCACCAGCTTCGCCTCGCCGTCGCCGGAGCGCACGTGCATGCCGCGGACGACGCCCTTCCTCGAGCGGGAGACGCTGTCCTGCTGGAACGCGTCGGGATCGAGACCCGCGGTCCGGACGATCTCGCGGTCGAACGTGCGGCAGAAGAAGCCGCGCTCGTCCACGTGCGGCGTCGGCAGGAACATCAGCGCTCCTGCGATCCGCGGTACCTGGATGACGTCCATCAAGCCCTCCCCCTAGTCGCTGTCCGCCCCGACCCGGTCCGGCCGGAGCCGAACAGGGTCGCGGTCAGAACGGCGTTCTGCTGCTCGAGTTGTTCCACGTACTCCGCGTTCTTGTCGTGCATGTCGCTCTCCAGCCGGGAGGCCCGGGCCTCGAGCGCCCGCACCTGCTCGGTCAGCCGCTGGACGTCCAGGCTCTGGATGGGCTGCCGGAACTCCGCCAGCCGCATCCCCTCCATCAGGATGTCGTTCTTGGTGGCGTAGCTGATCGAGATCGTCGGCTTCGACAACTTCAGCGCGGACAGCACGTTGTGGTAGCGCGAGGCAACCACCAGGTCGACGCCGGTGAGTTGTTCCATCAGCTCGCCGAGCGTCTCGGCCGGCTCCCGGACCAGCCGCGCGTCGGCCAGCTCCGGCCGGGTCCTGCGGAGGTCCTCGACCACCGCGGTCACCACCGCCTCGTCGGACGGATCGCCGGTGAGCAACTGGATCCGGTAGCCCTCGTCCACCAGCCACCGGCTGAACTCGATCATCTTCTCGACGTAGCTCGTGTAGATCTGTTCCGAGCGGGCCCGGTCGGCGTTGGTACCGCGATACGCCATCACCCCGAGCCCGACGGTTCGTAACGATGGTCCCGACGACACCGGTGCCTCCGGTCTGGCCGGCAGCGGCAGCGCGAAGGCGAGGTCGGGATAGATCTCGTCGCGACTCGTGTCGAGGCCCATCTGCCGCATCGCGTCCCGCGAGTAGGCGTCGCGGTACGAGCGGTAGGTCGCGTTTCTCGCCGTGCCGACGAACAGCCACCGGATCGCGCGCTCGCGGGCCACGTTCGCCCCGACGCTGATCAGCGCGGTCTTGGCGCCGAAGATCCGCGCCGAGAAGAAGACCAGGAAGAGCGCGTACGGCCAGCCCCACGGCCGCAGCTGCATCGTCGTCTCCAGGACCCCCATCCCGGGCACGATGACGATGTCGTACCGGCGCACCCACCGGGGGGTGCGGACCAGGTCGGCCACCTTGCCGAACATCTTCAGCGCGGCGGTCTTCAGGCGTGACCCGCCGGCCCGGTGCGGCTGGTACCAGGTGATGGAGAAGGACGGGATGCCGTACTGCTTCTCCACCTCCTCGGGCCCCGGGCAGACGCAGCTGATCGGGGAGTCGGGGTGCTCCTTGCGGAGGAACTGAAGCATCGCGTCGAACGACCCGTGGTTGCCCAGGTTGCCGGAACCCAGCAGGCCGAAGATGGCGATCCTTGGGGGTCTTGTCATTCCTACGACACCCTCCGGTGTCCGGCGACCGCGGCGTCCTCGGGAATCGTGGTCGGTGCGGCCGGCGGAGCGCTGTCCTCGATCCGGTGTGACGAGCCGGGCAGTGCGCGGCTCGCCAGCCACTGGGTCAGGTAGAAGTGGCACTTGCGCCGGTCGGCGGACGACAGCGGCGCGCGCCGGATCGCCCCGACGAAGCCCGCGATGTACTCCGCGAGCAGCCGGGCGGTCGGGTTGCGCCAGTCACCCCGGCGTGGGTCCATGTTCGCGGCGCGGGACCGGATCGTCGGCTTGGCCCGCTCCGCCCGGTCCGGGTGGTCGCGCCGGAAGTACAGCAGTTCCGGCACCTGGTGGAACCGCCCGTGCAGGGCGAGCTCGGCCATGATGGTCCGGTCGGCGTGGTGGTAGCTCGCGTGCAGCGGCGTCCGGCGCAGTACCTCGGAGCGGATCACCCCGTAGAAGTCGTCGCCGCCGACGGTGAGCAGCATGCTCCTGAACCGCTCGGGCGCGCTCGGGTTGTCGGTGTCCAGCGGGTAGTCGACCTTGAGGACGACGTCTCCGTTCTCGTCGATGATCGCCTGCCAGGCGTGCGCCAGGACCAGCTCCCGGTCGGCGTCGAGCGCCTCGACACAGCGCAGCAGCAGGTCCCGGCCGTACAGGTCGTCGTGCGACGCCCACTTGAACAGCTCGGTCCGGGACTGCTCGAAGACGTAGTTGTGGTTCGGCGCGGCGCCGATGTTCACCGGCTGCTTGACGTAGCTGATCCGCTCGTCGCGGGCCAGGTATTCCCGGCAGATCTCCTCGGTGCCGTCCGTCGAGGCGTTGTCGGAGATGATCAGCTCGTACTCGCCGTAGCTCTGGCCCAGCAGGGCGTCCAGGGACTCCGCCAGGTACTTCTCGCCGTTGTAGACGGGGAGTCCGACGGTCAACCGCGGTGCCGCGTTCATGTGCTCCTCATTTCTGGCATCTCCTCTCGGTCCGTACCGACCTCGGCGACGTACGGCAGGGCTTCAGCTTGCGCTTCGGCCTGCAGACGTTCCCGGATCCCGGCACGGAGGTACACCCACCAGACGATCGCGCCGACCAGGGTCGCGCACGCCGATCCCCAGGCTGATCCTTCGGCGCCGCCCAGGGCGCCTCCGGTGACACCACCGACCAGGTAGGCCGCGGACGCCCACAGCTGCGCCCGCAGACTCCGCCGGGCCACCCCGAGTGCGCGCAGCCCGGCTGCCGCCCCGGTGTAGAAACTGGCGTTCATCACCGACAACGTTGCCGGGAGCAACAAGGCTTCGGCAGAGTTCCAGACCTCGCCGAGCAGCTTGTGGCCCCACTCGTGCGGCAGGAGGAGGATGAGCGCCAGGCCCCAGATCAGTGCCGCGGTCGCCTGAGCGCCACCGAGCAGCAGGCAGAAGGTCCGCAGCTTCTTCACAGATCGCCGTAACACCCGCGCCGCTTCCGGTACCGCCACCAGACCGACACCGGAGAGCACGATGAAGAACGGGCCGAGCAGCATCTCGGCGCCGCGGACGGTACCGACCGCGGCGATGCCGGCGAAGGCCCCCAGGCCGTACATGCGCAACTGGTACGCACTGCTGATCGTCAGGTTCTCGGCCAGGTAGCGCAGACTGAGATCGCGATGTTGGGTGAACCACAGACGCGCCCGGAACAGCCTCGGCAGGATACCGGCCTGCAGACCGCTCACCACCGCCGCGAACGCGCCGGCGGCACCCCAGGCCAGCACGAACATGGTCACGCTGGCGCGATGTGAGGCCAGATAGAGCAGTGGCACCAAGGCGATGGCCCAGGTGATGTCGCTGATGAAGGCCTTGCCGCCCTGGCCGGAGGTGAAGAAGGCGAACCGCCAGCTGTCCTGCAGCGTCAGGGCCGGCAGCACGACGCCCAGCGCGACGAAGGCCGCGCCGGGTTTGCCGCCGAGGGCGAGACCCGCGGCGACGCAGATCGCGCCAGTGCCGAGGCCGACGGCGATCGCCATCCCGGACGCGCTCGCCACCGCCGGCCGCCACAACGCCCGTGATACACCGCTGAAGCGGACCGCGAGCGGGTCCGTGGCCAGACCGCGGGAGATGTTGACCACGACGCCGTACGTCACCCAGGCGAGGCTGAAGGCGCCGAACTCCAAGGCGCCCAGCGACCTGGCGACGACGATGCCGACCACGAAGCTGACCATGCTCGTCACGGCCTGGTCGGCAAGTCCCCAGCTGAGCCGGCGCAGGACCCCTCTCATGGTCAGCCCACGACTTCGTGCGGCTCGGGGAGCGGGACCAGGTAGGTGGCACCCCAGCCGCCACCATCGGCCTCGAGCTGCGAGATCACCTCGTCGGCGATGTCCCAGGTGAGCACCAGGACGATCTCCGGCCGGGCCGCCCGCAGTTCGTCGATCGAACGGATCGGTACCCCGGAACCCGGGATCCGCCGGCCGTGCTTGCCGGGCGCGGCGTCGACCGTGAAGGCGAGCAGGTCCGTGCCGACCTTGCTGAGGTCCAGCAGCACCGGCGCCTTCGAAGGCGCGCCGTAGCCGAGAACGGTACGACCGGCCGCCTTGTGCCGGGCCAGTTCGTCATGCAGCGCACCAGCCGCGTGCCAAGCCGCCTCCTGCAGGCCGGCCAGCTGGATCTCGTCGGAGATTCCGGCCGCGCCCTCGTCCTGCAGTGTCTCGGTGACCGACTCGTCCGGCCGGGCCTCGGCTTCGTGCCGGAGCATCACCCGGAGGCTGCCACCGAACATGTCGATCCGCTGGACCGACTCGACCGCCAGGCCGTACAGCGTGCCGAGGCGGATCACCGCGCCCAGCGAGAGGTACGACCAGTGGCCGTGCCGGATGGTGTCGAACTGGTTGCCGATGAACAGCGGCAGCAGGTGGTGGAACTCGAGCACCAGCAGGCCACCCGGGGCCAACCGGTCCGCGCGAAGCTTCATCATCTCGCCGACGGCCGGCTCGTGGGCGATGCCGTGCACGTCCACCACGAGGTCGGCGAGCTCGGAACCGGTCGCGATCCGGCAGCCCGCGGCCTGCAGATGGTCGAGCCAGGATCCGCCGTGGTGACTCGCGAACTCGAACACGGTCTTGCCGGTCAGCTCGGGGTGATCGCCCAGCAGTTCCTTCACCGACGCCTCGGCGTGGGCCAGGCTGGTCGCCGACTCAACCGCCAGCGGCGGTTCGGGCAGCTGCGGCTCGACCGGTCCCAGCTGCACCAGCTTGCAGTCGCGGCAGAGCCAGAGCTCCAGCGGCCAGCGCGGATCCTCGCCCGGTGTGTCGATGGGTGGGAAGTGGTCCGCACACGGCTGAGCACCGAGATCCACTACCGGCACGACGTCGTCGCCGGCGCATCCACGACAGCTGAAGCTCTCCACTTGTCCCCCTCCGGTCACCATGTCACTCACCATGTCAAGGTCGCCTTGGCCGTCGTGAACGCCTCGGCGTACTGCGCGCGGCACTCCATGCCGCGAAGCCGGGCCAGGCCGGCGAACACTTCCTCGTCGAACCAGTCGTGCTCGACCTGCGACGGGAAGGCCTTGTGCAGCCGCGCGACCTTCTCGCGCAGCTGCTCCTCGGTCAGGGCGACGTACAGCCACGGGCGGCTGAAGTCCCCGTCCCACTTGGGGATCTCGTAGTTCAGCACCAGGTGGTCGCGCCACACCGTGGGCGCCAGCTCGGCGATGGCGCGGTGGTCCTGGTGCGCGTCGGTCCGGCTCGGCGCCAGCACGAGATCCGGCCGGCGCCCCCGCGCCGTCGTCTCGAGCAGTTCCTTGACGTCCTCCCAGTACGTCGGGAGGCGGCCGTCCGGCAGCTCGGCCGACGTGATCGTCACCTCGCACCCGGGCAGGAAGAGCTCCGCGCTGCGGCGGGCCTCCTCCAGCCGGAGCGGACTACCGGTGGCGATCACGAACTCGGCGGTCAGGCCCGGCACCGTCTCGGCGAGCCGGAGCAGCATGCCCCCGCAGCCGATCTCGATGTCGTCCGGATGCGCGCCCAGTGCGACCAGGTGGCTCTGGCGGCCGCTGAGGCCGAGCTGGAACGGCAGCATCAGATCGCCACCACCGCCGGCGCCGGCAGCTCGACGCCGTTGTCCGCGGAAGGCGGAGCCGCAGGCACGGACCCGCTGCGTCCGTTGGCGCTGTGCCCGTTGGCGCTGTGCCCGTTGCCGTTCTGGCCGCTCATGTGGAAGCCGTTGCCCTGGTGGTTGCTCGCCTCGCGGGTCCAGACCGCCCACGGCTTCGTGCCGGACCGGTACAGCTCCTCGAGCTGGCTGCGCTCCTTGAGCGTGTCCATCGGTGCCCAGAATCCGTGGTGCGGGATGGCCTGCAGCTTGTTCATCGCGGCCAGCCGCGGGAACGCGTCGCCGACCAGGTCCTCGCCCGGGTGCAGGACGTCGAAGACCTCCTTGCGCAGCACGAAGTACCCGCCGTTGATCCACAGCGGCAGCTCGGTGACCGAGCGCAGCCCGTTGATCCGGGCGTCGTTGCCGAACTCGACGATGTGGAAGGACGCCTGCGGCGGGACGGCGAGCAGGCTCGCGGTGACGTCGCTGGCCAGCACCTGGTCGACGATCTTGTCCATCGGGGCGTCGGTCAGCACGTCGCCGTAGTTGGCCAGGAAGACGTCGTCGTCCTCCAGGTACGGGCGGACCCGGCGGAGCCGTTCGCCGATGCTGGTGTCGATGCCGGTGTCGACGAAGGTGATCTTCCACTCGCTGATGTCGGAGTCGAGCAGCTCGATCTGCTGCCCGCCCTTGGTCATCACGAAGTCGTTCGAGTGGGTCTCCTCGTACCGCAGGAAGTACTCCTTCACCGCGGCTCCCCCGAACCCCAGACAGAGGATGAACTCGGTGTGGCCGAAGTGCGCGTAGTACCGCATCACGTGCCACAGGACCGGCCGGTCGCCGATCGTCATCATCGGTTTGGGTGCGGAGTCGACTCCGCTGCGCATCCGCAGTCCGAGCCCCCCGCAGAAGATAACGACCTTCATGGAACCCCTCCCTGGTCGTTCGCCGGTGAATGCCGGCTGGTCAGATCACTTCGAGGCGCGGGATCGGGACGACGAACTTGGCGCCCCACTCCCGTGCGTAGCCGAGCTGGTGCACGATCTCCTCCCGCAGGTTCCACGGCAGGATCACGATGTAGTCGGGACGGATCTCGGCGAGCCGCTCCGGCGGATGGATCGGGATGTGCGTCCCGGGCAGGTACATGCCGTGCTTGTACGGGCTGCGGTCGACGGTGAACGACAGCAGGTCCTCGCGGATCCCGCAGTGGTTCAGCAGCGTGTTCCCCTTGCCGGGTGCGCCATAGCCGGCCACCGACTTGCCTTCGCGGGCGGCGCCGACCAGGAACTCGACCAGGTCGGCCTTGATCGCGAACACGTCCTTGGCGAAGCCCGCGTGGCCCTCGACCGTGTGCAGCCCCGCGTCCTCCTCGTTCTTCAGCACCTTGAGCACCAGGTCCGACGGCTCCCCCGCCGTCTCCACCGGTGTCGACATGACCCGCAGCGAACCGCCGTGGCTGACCAGCTCCTGGACGTCGACCACCTTCAGGCCGGCCTTCTCCAGCGCCGCCGAGGCGGTCTTCAAGGTCAGGTACGAGTAGTGCTCGTGGTAGATCGTGTCGTACTGCCGGCCCTCGATCAGCCGGAGCAGGTGCGGGAACTCCAGCGACACCAGACCGTCGTCCTTCACCAGCGCCCGCAGGCCCTTGGCGAAGTCGACGATGTCCGGCACGTGCGCGAACACGTTGTTGCCCACCACCAGGTCGGCCTTGCCGTACCGGGCCGCCGCGTCCTGTCCGGTCTCCTCGCCGAGGAAGTAGCTCTCGGTCCGGATGCCCTTCTCGTTGGCCACCTCGGCGATGTTCGCGGCCGGCTCGATGCCGAGCACCGGGATACCGAGCGCCACCGCGTGCTGCAGCAGGTAGCCGTCGTTGCTGGCCGCCTCGACCACCAGGCTCTCGGCGCCGAGGCCGAGCCGCTCCTGCATGTCGACGACGAACCTGCGGGCGTGCTCCACCCAGCTGGTCGAGAACGACGAGAAGTACAGGTAGTCGCTGAACACGTCGTCAGCCGCGACGTACGCCGGCAGCTGGACGAGCAGGCAGTTGTCGCAGATCCGCACGTGCAACGGGTAGAACGTCTCCCCGTCCTCGAGCTGGTCGGCGCGCAGGTAGCTCTCGCACGGCGGCGACATCCCGATGTCCACGAACGTACGCGTCAAGGGCTCGCCGCACAGGCGGCAGCCGAGAGATTCCCCCATCAGTGCATCTCCTCGAAAACAGGTGACCCGGGTGCCGGGAACTGGTCGTCGGTGGTCCTGCGGAGCTGGTCGTCGACCAGTCCGAGCTTGAGCAGCTGGTTGATCCTGCGCAGCCGGACGAACTGCGCGGAGTTGAAGTCCTCGAGGGTCAGGCCGTGCAGCCGGTACGCCGCGGCGAGCTCCTCGACCCCGGCGCGCACCGTCCACTGCAGCTTCAGCTCGGGGAAGGTGTCACCGAGCTTGGAGAAGTCGACCTTGTAGTTGCGCAGGTCCGGCCCGGCGCCCTCGGCGAACGACACCTTCGAGCCGGGCACCGCCTCGCCCACCATCTCGGCGATGTCGCGCACCTGCACGACGTCCTCCGGCCGGCCCACGTTGAAGGCCTCGTCGTGGATCACCTCGCGAGGTGCCTCGAGCGCGGTGAGGAAGGCGCGGCTGATGTCCTCGATGTGGACCAGCGGCCGCCACGGCGACCCGTCGCTCTCCATCCGGATCTCGCCACTGGTCATCGCGATCGCGGTCAGGTTGTTCACCACGATGTCGAGCCGCAGCCGGGTGGACACGCCGTACGCGGTGGCGTTGCGCAGGTACGTCGGGCTGAAGTTGTCGTCCGCGAGCTTCGAGAGCTCCTTCTCCGCGAGCGCCTTGGTCTCGCCGTACGGGGTGACGGGGAACATGTCGGCGTCCTCGCCGACCGCCTCGGACCCGGCCGCGCCGTACAGGCTGCAGGAGGAGGCGAACAGGAAGCGCTCGATGCCGGCGGCCTTGGCGGCCTCGGCGACCCGCAGCGTCCCGTCCAGGTTCACCGAGTAGGTCGTGTCGCGGTTCAGGTGGCCGAGCGGGTCGTTCGACAGCGCGGCCAGGCAGACGACGGCGTCGTAGCCGTCCAGGTGCTCCGGCCGGACGTCCCGCATGTCCAGCGGCGGGCGGCTGCCGATCGGGTCCGGACCGCCGAGCAGGTCGCAGCCCTCGTACAGGCCGAGATCGAGGCCGTCGACCTGGTGGCCCGCGTCGCGCAGGAACGGAACGAGCACCGCGCCGATGTAGCCGCGATCCCCGGTGACCAGAACTCTCATCGACATCTCCTCGCCGCACTTCCCGCTGGCCGGACCACTTCCGGCTTCCGACTAGAAGAGATCCGCGACAGGGGCGTCTGATACATCGAAAAGTTTCTGTATCAGGCCCGGTGTGCCGTTGCTCTCTTCAGCACTGCCTGGACCGCACACATTGGGGGCGTTATGAAGGTTGCCGTATTCGGCTTGGGCTACGTGGGGTCGGTGACCGCCGCCTGCCTCGCCGCCAACGGCCACGACGTCTGGGGAGTGGACGTCGACACCGCGAAGGTCGATCCGATCACCGAAGGTCGCAGCCCCGTCGTCGAGCCCGGTCTCGACGAGCTGATGGCGAACGGGGTCGCCGCGGGCAGGTTGCACGCGACCACGGATCCACACCTGGCCCTGGAAGGGGCGGACGTGTCCCTGATCTGCGTGGGGACGCCGTCGACCGCCAGCGGCAGCACCGATCTCACCTACATCCGCCGGGCGGTCCAGGACATCGCCGCGGCCGCGAAGGACGTCGCCCCGCCGGACTCCGGCTTCCACAGCATCGTCATCCGCAGCACCGTGCCGCCGGGCACCGTCGACGACGTCGTCGGCCCCGCCCTGGCCGGCGAGCTGTCGACAGGCGGCTTCACCTTTGGCACCGCCATGTGCCCCGAGTTCCTCCGCGAAGGCTCCGGCCTGGCGGACTTCTTCGCGCCGCCGTTCGTCGTGGTCGGCACCGCCGACGCCCGGGTCGGCGACGCGCTGACCGAGCTGTTCGGCTTCCTGCCCACACCGGTCCAGGTGGTCGACGTGCGCACCGCCGAAGCGCTCAAGTACGCCTGCAACGCGTTCCACGCGACGAAGGTGTCGTTCGCCAACGAGATGGGCCGGATCTTCCGCTTCTACGGCGTGGACTCGCGCCAGGTGATGGAGATCTTCTGCCAGGACACCAGCCTGAACATCTCGCCGTACTACCTGCGGCCGGGCTTCGCGTTCGGCGGTTCGTGCCTGCCCAAGGACCTCCGTTCGGTCCTGCACCTGGCCCGGACGAACGACACCGATCTCCCGCTGCTGGCCGGCACGCTGGCCACCAACGAGCTGATCGTCCGCGACGTCGTCGACCGCGTGCTGACCAGCCCCGGGCGCGAGGTCGCGCTGCTCGGGCTGAGCTTCAAGACCGCGACCGACGACCTGCGCGAGAGCCCGAGCGTGGAGCTCGCCGAGCGGCTGATCGGCAAGGGCTACAACCTGCGGATCTACGACTCGATCGTGAACCCGAGCCGGCTGGTCGGCGCGAACAAGCGGCACGTCGAGTCGAAGCTGCCGCACCTTCAACGGGTGCTGACCGGCGACCCGGTCGAGGCACTGCGCGGCGCCGACCTGGCCCTGGTGTCCACCACGGACGCCGAGGCGGTCGAGGCGCTGCTCAGCCACCCGCCGGCCCGGACCATCGACCTCAGCGGCCGGCTCGGCGCGCAGGTCGAGGCGCTGGCCGGGTACGAGGGAGTCGGCTGGTGAAGACGCCACGCGTACTGATCATCATCCAGAACCTGCACATCCCGTTCGACCGGCGCGTGTGGCTGGAGTGCCAGGCGCTGGTCGGCGCCGGGTACGACGTGACGGTGGTCTGCCCGAAGGGGCCGGGCGACCCGGCGTACCAGGTGATCGACGGCGTCGTCGCGCACCAGTACCGCGGTTACTCGCCGGGTGGCAGCAAGTTCGGCTACATCGCGGAGTACGTGTACTCCTTCGTCCAGACGCTCCGGCTCGTACTGCGGGCCCGCCGGGCGGGGAAGTTCCAGGTGATGCAGGCGTGCAACCCGCCGGACATCTTCTGGCCGATCGCGATGCTGCTGCGCCGGATCGACGACACCAGGTTCGTCTTCGACCACCACGACCTCTGCCCCGAGCTCTACCAGTCGCGCTTCCCGGACGCGGCGGGCCTGCCGTACAAGGGCCTGCGGTTCCTGGAGCGGATGACGCACCGCAAGGCGGACCACGTCATCTCCACGAACGACTCGTACCGCAAGATCGCGATCACCCGCAGTGGCAAGGCGACCGACGACGTCACCGTCGTCCGGACCGGCCCGGACCCCGACAAGTTGCGGCGGGGCCAGGCCGACGAGTCCTGCCGGCGCGGCCACCGGTACCTGGTCTCCTACATCGGCGTGATGGGCCCGCAGGACGGCGTCGACATCGTCGTCCGGGCCGCGCACGAGGTGGTCAACAGGCTCGGCCGCACGGACGTGGCGTTCACCCTGATGGGCAGCGGTGACTCCTTCGACGAGGTGGTGGCGCTGCGCGACGAGCTCGGCCTGGCCGACCACGTCGAGTTCACCGGCCGGGTGCCGGACGAGACCGTCCAGCGGGTGATGTCCACCGCCGACCTGGGGCTGTCGCCGGACCCGAAGAATCCGCTGAACGACGTCTCCACGATGAACAAGACGATGGAGTACATGGCCTACGAGCTCCCGGTGGTCGCCTTCGACCTGGTCGAGACCCGGGTCTCGGCCGACGACGCCGCCGTGTACGTCGAGCCGAACGACGTGGAGAAGTACGGCCACGCGATCGTCGAACTGCTGGACGACGAGGTCCGCCGCCGCCGGATGGCCAAGTTCGGGCGCGAACGGGTCGAGCAGGTGCTCGCCTGGGAGCACCAGCAGAAGGCCTACCTGGAGGTCTACGACCGGCTCACCGGTCGGAACAACACCGGGGTCGGCGACAGCGTGGGCGGGGCCGCCCGGGTTACGGGGTCCTGACGTGTGCGGAATCGCCGGCTGCTACCAGCAGCACGACGGGCTCGTCCTGACCGAGACGATGAGCGAGCGGATCGCGCACCGCGGCCCGGACGCGACCGGGGTCCACCGGGTCGAGGACGGCCGCATCAACGCCTACCTCGCGCATCGCCGGCTCTCGATCATCGACCTGTCCGGCGCGGCCGACCAGCCGTTGTCGAAGCAGGGCCTGACGATCAGCTACAACGGCGAGCTCTACAACTACAAGGAACTGCGGGCCGAGCTGGCCGCGTCCGGCTCCACCTTCGTCACCAGCTCGGACACCGAGGTGGTGCTGGAGGCCTGGCGTCGCTGGGGTCCGGCGGCGCTGCCCCGGTTCCGGGGCATGTACGCGTTCGCGATGCTGGACGAGCAGAGCGGCAGCCTGTACCTCGCCCGCGACCCGCTCGGCATCAAGCCGCTGTACTTCCTCCGCCGGCACGGCGGAGTCATCTTCGCGTCCGAGCTGAAGGCCATCGTCTCGGCGGTCGGCCCTGAGCTGCGGACCGATCCCGGCGCGCTGATCGCGTCGATGCTCTACTACTGGCTGCCCGAGCAGCGCTGTGCGATCGAGGGCGTGGAGAAGCTCCCGGCCGGTTCGTGGGCCGAGTTCCGCCCCGACGGCACCAGCCGGCACGAGACGTACTGGCGGGTGGCGGACGTCGCGGCCGAGGCAGCCGCCGGGCCGCCGGCCGACCTGCGGCAGGTGATCGAGGAGTCGGTCGCCGCGCACCTGGTTGCCGACGTACCGGTGTCGACCTTCCTCAGTGGTGGGCTCGACTCGAGCCTGGTCACCGTACTGGCGAAGCGCAGCGATCCGAACATCGACGCCTACACGATCACCTTCCGGGCGGAGGACCAGAAGCTCGAGGCGATGCCCGACGACGCGATCTACGCCCGCAAGGTGGCGGCGCAGTTCGGGGTCGACCTGCACGAGATCGAGATCGCGCCGGACGTGGTCGAGCTGCTCCCCCGGATCGTCGACATCCTGGACGAGCCGATCGGCGACCCGGCCGCGATCAACACACTGCTGATGTGCGACGCGGCCCGCGACGCCGGGGTCAAGGTGCTGTTGTCCGGGATGGGCGCCGACGAGCTCTTCGGCGGCTACCGCAAGCACCTCGCCTGTGTGATGGGCGCCCGCTACCAGCAACTGCCCGGCGTAGTACGCAACGGCATGATCGGTCCCGCGGTCCGGCGGCTGCCCGTCACGGCGAACGGCCGCGGGCTGCGGTACGCGCGCTGGGCGAAGCGGTTCCTCACCTTCGCGGACCTGCCCGAGGAGGCCGCGTTCCGGCGCAGCTACACGATGTACGACGCCGACGAGCTGGCCGGGCTGCTGAACCCGGACCTCGAGCCGTACGTCGGCAAGCTGCTCGCCGAGCACAGCGACCTGTACCACGACACCACGCTCGACGACCACGTGAGCCGGATGTGCCTGGCGGACTCGCGGATGTTCCTGCCCGGCCTGAACCTGGCGTACACCGACCGGTCCAGCATGGCGGCGTCCACCGAGGTGCGGACCCCGTTCGTGGACCCGGAGGTGTTCCGCGCGGCGTTCTCGATCCCGGGCAAGGACAAGATCCAGGGGCGGCAGGGCAAGGTCGCGCTGAAGCGTGCGGCCGAGGCCTGGTTGCCGAAGGAGATCATCTACCGGCCGAAGGCGTCGTTCAGCGCGCCGCTGCGCGCCTGGGTCCGCAACGACCTGCGCGAGCTCGTCGACGACGTGCTGCTGAACGGCGAACTGGTCGGCAGCGGCTTCCTCCAGCGGCAGGCCGTCGCCCGCCTCGTCGAGGACGAACGAGCCGGCCGGCAGGACTACTCCAAGCAGATCTGGCAGCTGCTCACGCTGGAGACCTGGTGCCGGCATCTGAAGGAGCAAGGCGTCAGCACATGAAGAGACGTGCGATAGCTACGAAAAAGACTGTCAGCACATGACCCTCTTACCCGAGCGAGAGACGACCATGAAGCAGGTAGCGCAGAACTACAAGTCCGGTGAGCTCGCGGTTCTCGACGTGCCACCGCCCTCCTGCGCGCCCGGTGGCGTGCTGGTCCGGTCCCTGTACTCGCTGATCTCCACCGGTACCGAGCTGATGAAGGTCGGCGAGGCCCGGTTGTCGATGGTCGGCAAGGCGCGGGCCCGTCCGGACCAGGTGAAGAAGGTGCTGGACTCCGTCGTCCAGCAGGGCGCGGTCAACACCTACAAGAAGGTGATGAACAAGCTCGACTCGTACACGCCGCTGGGTTACTCGCTGTGCGGGGTGGTCGTCGAGGTCGGCAAGGGCGCCGAGGAGTTCAGCGTCGGCCAGCTGGTGGCTGCCGCAGGCAACGAGTTCGCCCTGCACGCGGAGTACAACTGGATCCCGGTCAACCTGTGCGTGCCGGTGCCCGACGGGGTGCCGGCCGAGCAGGCCGCCTTCTCGACGGTCGGCGCGATCGCGATGCACGGCGTCCGGCAGTCGGAGGTCCAGCTCGGCGACACGGCGGTGGTGATCGGGCTCGGTCTGGTCGGCCAGCTCGTGGTGCGGCTGCTGGTCGCGGCGGGAGTGCGGGTGTTCGGCATCGACACGGTCGACGACCGCTGCCGGATGGCGGAGAAGGCCGGCGCGATCGCCTGCTCGTCCGCGGACGAGGCGGGGATCGCAACACTGGAACGGGCCCTGCTCGGCGCGAGCAACGGCCTCGGCGCCGACCACGTCCTGCTGGCCGCCGGCGGCCACTCCAACGGACCGGTCGAGACGGCTGCACGGCTGGCACGCGACCGGGCCCGCATCGTCGACATCGGCAAGACCAAGCTCGACCTGCCGTGGAATGCCTACTACGACAAGGAACTGGACGTCCGGTTCTCCCGGTCGTACGGACCCGGCCGGTACGACGACCGGTACGAGCTCGAGGGCATCGACTACCCGGCCGGGTACGTCCGGTGGACCGAGCGCCGGAACCTGGAGTGCTTCATCGACCTGATCGCCCGCGAGCAGATCGACGTGTCGTCGCTGGTGGCGCGGATCTTCCCGATCGCGGACGCGACCGAGGTCTACCAGCAGCTCAGCACAGGTGCCCTGCCCGGCGTCGGCTTCCTCTTCGAGTACCCGGACTCCGGGCCGCTCCCCCAGGCCACACCGCAACCTGCCCAGCAGCCGGTGAGGCCGGAACGGACGACCACCGGTACTACGGGCAAGGTCCGGCTCGGGTTCGTCGGCGCGGGCAACTACGCGTCGTCGATGCTGCTGCCACACCTGGCGAAGAACGAGGACGCCGCCCTGGCCCACGTCGCCACCAACAAGTCGCTGTCGGCGGCCAATGCCCAGCGCCGGTTCGGCTTCGAGAACATCTCGACCGACGCGAACGCGGTACTGGGCGACGACTCGCTCGACGCGGTGTTCGTGGTCACCCGGCACAGCAGCCACGCCGACCTGACCTGCCGCGCGCTCGAACAGGGCAAGGCGGTCTTCGTCGAGAAGCCGCTGGCGCTGACCGCGGCCGAGGTGGACCGGATCGTCGCCGTCGTCGATGCCACCGGCAACGACCGGCTGATGGTCGGCTTCAACCGCCGGTTCGCCCCGCTGCTCACCGACCTGCGGTCGCGGTACGGCGATCCCGGCGGCGGCTCGTCGCTGCGCTACCTGGTGAACGCCGGCCGGCTGGACTCCAGCAGCTGGTACCTCGACCAGGATCGCGAGGGCACCCGGTTCGCCGGCGAGGGCGGCCACTTCATCGACACGGTGTCGTGGTGGCTCGACAGCCTGCCGACCGAGGTCTACGCGATGCCCGGCCCGGACGCCGGCGACGTGACGGTGAACCTGCGGTTCGAGAACGGCTCGACCGGCACGATCAGCTACCTCAGTGGCGGCAACGCGCGGTTCCCGAAGGAGACGATCGACATCACCGGCAGCGGCCGGAACGCCCGGTTCGACAACTTCCAGAAGGCGTCGCTGTGGACCGGCCGGCGGCCGGCGACCCGCAAGGCTCGCGGTGGCACGGACAAGGGCCAGCGGCACGAGCTCGAGCGCTTCGTGGCCGCGGTGCGCTCGGGTGGGCCGATGCCGATCTCGTTCGACTCGCTGATCGCCACCACTCGCGCCACCATCGCCGTGGATCGGAGCCTGGCCAGCGGCCGTCCGGAGTCCGTGTGAGCCGCCAGTCAGTGGGTTGGTACCTCCGCCGCCTGCGGCGGATGTCGCCCACCGAGCTGGTCTGGCGCACCCGGGACCACGCCCGCCGGACAACCTGGGCGTATCAGCAGGTGCGACCCGGCGAGGATGTCAACGGGCACCCGCCCGGGCGGTACGAGCGGCCCTTCGCCTCGACGCTGCCGCCCGCCACGGTGACCGCCGTACCGGAGGAGGCCGCCAAGGCGGTGATCTCCACGGCGGACGCGATCATGGCCGGCGAACTGGAGGTGCTCGGCGTCGACCGCACCGATCTGCGGTCGCCGGACTGGTTCCGTGACCCGGTCACCAGGCGGCGGTCGGACCCCGCGGAGTACGCGTTCCGCCTGAACCACCGCTCCGAGGAACTCGTCGGGAACGTCAAGCAGGTCTGGGAGTTGTCCCGGCACCACCACCTGACGCAGCTCGCCGCGGCCTGGTGCCTGACCCACGACGACGCCTACGCCGACCGGGTGGCGGAGCAGCTGAACGACTGGTGGCGGACGAACCCGTTCCTGTCCGGGATCCACTGGACCAGCGGGATCGAGGTCGGCACGCGGCTGATCAGCTGGACCTGGATCCGGCGGTTGCTGGAGGACTGGCCCGAGGTCGGGGACCTGTTCGAGCACAATGAGCTCGCGGTCCGGCAGATCCACTGGCACCAGCGCTATCTGGCCGCCTTCCGCAGCCGCGGGTCGTCGGCGAACAACCACGTGATCGCCGAGGCGGCGGGCCAACTCGTGGCCGCCTGCGCGTTCCCCTGGTACGCCGAGAGCAGCCGGTGGCGGCGGGACGCGGCGACGCTGCTGGAGCGCGAGTTGGAGGCGAACACGTTCCCGTCCGGGGTCAATCGTGAGCTGGCCACCGACTATCACCGCTTCGTCTCCGAGCTCGGCCTGTACGCCGCCGTCGAGGCTGACGCATCAGGTCATCCGCTGTCGGCCCGGACCTGGTCCCTGCTGACGCGCACGGTCGACGTGGCCGCGGCGATCGTCGACGAGAGCCTGCGCCCACCGCGCCAGGGTGACGACGACGAGGGCCAGGTGCTGGTGCTCGACCCACCCGATCTGACCAACTGGTCGGCCTTCCTCTCCCTGGGTGCTGCCCTGGTGGGGCGTGCCTCCTGGTGGCCACAGACGCCTGCCACGACGGCCGCAGTACTGGCTGGATCCCTGGTCAAGAAGCGTTCTCAGGTTGATCGGCCGGACGAGCGGCCGGAGCATTTCCCGGACGCGGGCCTCACGATCCTGCACAGCCGCGACGACGGCCCGGAGATCTGGTGCCGCGGTGACGCCGGGCCGCACGGCTTCCTGTCCATCGCGGCGCACGCCCACTCCGATGCGCTCTCGCTCGAGGTCCGGGTCGGCGGGGTGGACATCCTGGCCGACCCCGGGACGTACTGCTACCACGGCGAAGAGGACTGGCGGAACTACTTCCGCTCGACGATCGGCCACAACACCCTCGAGGTTGCCGGTGCCGAGCAATCGGTGCAGGGCGGGGCGTTCCTCTGGCTCCGCGGCGCGACCGGTCGGGCCCAGAACTACTCCGCCGACTGCGACGCCTCCACCTGGAGCGCCGAGCACGACGGGTACCAGGCCTCCGAGCCGCCAGTCACGCATCAGCGAGCGGTCAGACTGGACAACGGAGTACTGCGGGTCGAGGACCGGGTCGATGCGGCAGCGCCCGTACGGCTGGCCTGGCACCTCGGTCCGGAGGTGAGCGTCGAGCTGGACGGCTCCGTCGCTCAACTCCAGTGGCCGACCGGTACTGCGACCGTGGAGCTGCCGGCGGGACTGGTCTGGAGCACGCACCGCGGGGAGACCGAGCCGATCCTCGGCTGGTACTCGCCGCGCTTCGGGCACAAGGTGGCGAGCACCACCCTGGTCGGTTCCGGACGGGCCGAAGCGGGGACTCCGCTGGTCAGCAAGTTCCGATTCCGTCACTGACCGGCCTTTTCCTGTATCAGCCTCCGTTCAGCGCCCTCTATTACAGGAACCAACCGACGGCGTTCGACTGGAGGGGCCTGTGAGCACACAGGAGCTGGACGTCAAGAAGTCCTGGCGAGCGATCCGGCGGCACCGCCGCTGGGTCGCACTGGTAGCCGCGGTGGGTCTGCTGGGAGGGATCGTCTACGCCCTGGTGGAGCCACCGCTGCACACCGCCACGTCTCTGGTGGTACTGCCACCGCCGCCCGCGACCGACGCGGAGAAGGCGGCCGGCACGCAGGCCATCGAGACGCAGGTGTTCATCGCCGACAGCGAGCCGGTGCTCAAGAGCGCCGGCCAGAACCTCGCCCCGCCGCTGGCCACCGAGGTGGTCCGCGACCGGGTGAAGGTCGCCGCAGTCACACAGGACGTCATCAAGATCGACGCACGGGGAACCTCGGCAGCACAGGCGATGCGGTTGGCCAACGCCGTCGCCGAGGTCTATCTGGTCTTCGTCACCACGGACCAGAAGCTCCCCGGCGACCTGGGGAAGAAGACGGGGGCTCGCGTGCTGGAGGAAGCAACGACCGCAAGAGGCGGCAACATGGCGGTCCATCTGGGGATCTTCGGCCTGCTGGGGGCATTGCTGGGGGCCGTCGCCGGCTCGATCGGCGTGCTGGCCAGGGTGCGCGGCGATCGCCGGCTGCGACTGCGGGACGAGATCTCGGACGCGGTCGGGTTGCCCGTGCTCGCGTCGGTCTCCTCCTACCGGGCCGAGGACATCTCGGACTGGGCGTACCTGCTCGAGCACTACTCACCGACGGCGGTCGACGCCTGGAGCCTGCGCAAGACGCTGCACCACCTCGGTCTGGACGTGAAGGGCGGCGCGCCGGTCTCGCTGAGCGTCATCTCGTTCGCCGAGGACGACAAGTCGGTGGCGCTCGGCGCGCAGCTCGCGGCCTTCGCGAACTCGATCGGCATCTCCACCTCGATCGTGGTCGACACCCACCACGAACCCGCCGGCAAGGTGGCCCTCGGCATCCATCTGGTCGTGGTCGACCGGGACGCGCCGCACCTGACCGGCGCCGCCCGCACCACCAGCACGATCGTCGCGCTGTCCGCCGGATCGGTCACCGCCGAGGAACTGGCCCGGCTCGCCGTCGCGGCCGCCGCCGACGACCGGAACATCGACGGACTGGTGGTCACCGATCCCGATCCGTCCGACCGCACGATCGGCCGGGTCTCGCAATCGTCCCGCCGCTCCGGTTCGCGGCTGCCCACCCTCCTGACCGGTACGGCGCGGAGGACGAACAGATGAGCAACCAGCCGTACTCCGAGCAGCCCTACCGCGCCGACCAAGTCTGGGACGATGACGACGACCTGTTCGCCGATGAGCGGTCGAGCGCCTTCCCGCCGGACAGCCTGGTCACCTTTCGGTTCCTGCGGGACGCGATCCGCCGGCACCTGCGGGTCCCGCTCGTGCTCGCGGCCGTCGGGCTGGCGCTGGGACTCGCGATGCCGACACTGCTGCCGGCGGCCAGCGTGTCGTCGGCCCGGATCCTGCTGACCCACCGCGACGGCGACGACCCGGCCCGCGCGATGGCCACGGATGTGAGTCTGGTGACCACGCACACCGTCGCGCTGCGGGTGATCGACCGGCTCAAGCTGCCCGAGACCCCGGACGACCTGCTCAAGCAGTACACCGCGACCGCGCTCACCGACCGGGTCCTCGAGATCAAGGTCGGCGCCGAGACCACTGACGAGGCCACCAGGATCGCAACGGTGATCGCGCAGACCTACCTGACCTTCCGCAAGGAGCAGGTCGCGCAGCAGGAGGTCCCGCTGCGCCGTGACCAGGTCGTGGCGACCACCTTGGTCACCGAGGCCGAAGC
Organism: Kribbella sp. VKM Ac-2568; assembly: GCF_004345365.1. GTDB lineage: Bacteria > Actinomycetota > Actinomycetes > Propionibacteriales > Kribbellaceae > Kribbella > Kribbella orskensis. The sequence continues at coordinate 76,389 of NZ_SLVF01000008.1, read as the reverse complement.
CGCCGCCCGGGCTGCCGGCGAGAATCTGAGCGATCCGAAGGACCCCAACAGCGCGGAGATGTCCAAGCTCAACATCGCCAGGGACCGGCTGACGTACATCCAGCAGCAGATCATCGACCAGGAGGTCGCGGCCTCCCGGATGAACAGCAGCCGGCTGCTCGACGAGGCCGCTCCGGTGCCGGTCTCGGCCAAGCGGACGCTGCTCATCAGCGCCGTCTCGGGGCTGATGGCGGGGCTCTTCATCGGGATCGGTTTCGTGGTGGTCCGGGCGCTGCTGTCCGACAAGCTGTGGAAGCGCCAGGACATCGCCAAGTCGCTCGGGGCCCGGATCCGGCTCAGCACCGGACGACCGCCGCGGCTGCGCTGGTGGCCCTTCCCGGCCTATCTGCGCGAGTCCCAGCAGCAGCATCCCGAGATCCGGCTCATGGTGCAGCACCTCGACCAGCGCATCTACTGGGGCAAGGTGCCGACTCCGGCGCTTGCCGTGGTCAGCGTCGACGACGTGCCGGCCTGTGCGCTGGCGGTCGCCTCGCTGGCGCTGTCCGTGGCCCGGGAAGGCAAGCACGTCCTGGTGGCGGACCTGACCGGGACGGGACACCTCGCGGCGACCCTCGGGGTGAAGACCACCGGCGCCCATGAGTCGCGGTTCAGCGAACCGGGCACGCGCCTCGACGTCTATCTGCCGGACCCCGACGTCGGTCCGGTCGAGGGGTGCTACCTGCGCCTGGGCGACAACAACCGTCCGACGGACTCCGGGAACATCTCGCTCGACGCGGCCTGGGACGTGGCCGACCTGGTGCTCACCCTGGCCACCCTGACGCCGGCGCTGGGCGCGGACCACCTGGCCACCTGGGCGTCGCGCGCCGCGGTCGTGGTGACGTCGGGCCGCACCACCGCGACCAAGATCCACGCCACCGGGGAGATGCTCCGGCTGGCCGGACTCCAGATCGACACGGCCATCGTGCTGCGCGCGGACCGTACTGACGAGGGTGTCGGTGTCGCCGAGGCCGAGGCCGGGTCGACCAGGACCGGAGACATCGAGATGTTCGGCCGATGAACCCCATCGCCACGGTCGGCGCGCGGCTGGCCGGCGACGCCGGCGGGCGGCGGGTCGTCTCACCGGAACGCCGGCGCCGCCGCCGGGTCCAGGCGGTGTGGGGTCTGCTGATCCTGAACGTGCTGACGTTCTTCCCCGGCGCGCCGCACCTCGTGCCGATCCCGGGCATGGTGGGCAAACTGATCGCCCAGGCGTCCCTGCCGGCCGCACTGCTGCTGGTGCTGAGCGTGAACCGGCCGGCGCGGATCCGGCCGAGCGTCTGGATCTTCCTGGTGGCGCTGCTGGCCGCGGAGTCGATGCTGGCCAGCATCGGAGCCGAGTTCCTCTTCGGCGCCCTGTTCCGCGCCGTCCGGCTGTTCCTCTTCGTCGCGGTGCTCTGGCTGCTGACCCCGTGGTGGACCCGCCGCGACATGCTGCTGCTGCGTACGCATCTGATGTTTCTGTGGATCGTGCTCGGCTCGGTTCTGGTCGGCCTGCTGGTCGCACCGGGAGTGGCACTCACCGATGACCGGCTCGGAGGCATCCTCTGGCCGATCCCGCCGACCCAGGTCGGTCACTACGCGGCGGTGGCGACCGGTCTGACCACAGTGCTGTGGCTGTCCGGGCTGCTCCGCCGCAACCTGGCGCTGATCAGTGTCCTGCTGGCCGTGCCGGTCCTGCTGCTGACCCATACACGTACGGCGCTGGTCGCTCTCCTGGCCGGCGTCGTGGTCGGCGGGCTGAGCCTGTTCATGTCGCGGGCACGGGTGCGCAAGTCGTTCGCGATCGGCCTCGCCTTCTTCACCGTCGGAGCGCTGACGGTGGGGTCTGTGGTGACCACCTGGCTCGCCCGTGGTCAGGACACGGAGGACCTGGCGGCCCTGACCGGTCGCCGCATGGTCTGGGAGTCGATCCTGGCCGCGCCGCGCTCCAGCTTCGAGACACTGTTCGGCTTCGGGCTGTCCAACAAGTCCTTCAACGGCCTGCCGATCGACAGCAACTGGCTGGGCACGTATTACGACATCGGTCTGGTGGGCGTCGCCATCAACGTGGCGATGCTGCTGTTCCTCCTGACCGCCGCGTGGTTCCAGCCGCAGGGTCCGCGCCGAGCCCTGGCGCTCTTCCTCGTCGTCTACTGCGTGGTCGCCTCCTTCACCGAGAGCGGCCTCAGCGACGCGTCGCCGTACCTGCTCGAGCTCACGCTGGCCGCGTGCCTGGTGTACTCGGGTACCTCCCGCGAAGGAGTGCGATGAAGATCCTGCTGGTGCACAACACCTACCGATCCACCGCACCGAGCGGCGAGAACCGCGTGGTCGAGCAGGAGGGTGCCGCCCTGGCCGCCCTCGGCCACGAGGTCGAGACCTTCGGACGGCTCAGCGACGAGATCGAGAGCTGGCCGGCCTGGCAGAAGGCGACGTTGCCCGTCCGGGTGATCTGGAATCCCACCAGCAAACGGGATCTGGCGCAGACCCTGGCGGAGTACCAGCCTGACGTCGTGCACGTCCACAACACTTTCCCGCTGCTCAGCCCGTCCGTGCTGTATGCGTGCCGCGACGCGGGGGTCCCCGTCGTCGCGACCCTGCACAACTACAAGCTGCTCTGCGCCAGCGGTGACTTCTTCCGCGAGGGCGAGGTCTGCCACGACTGTGCCGGCGGGAACCCGACGGCCGCGCTGGTCCACCGCTGCTACCGCGGCTCGGTGCTCGCCACCGGCCCGACGGTGCTGGCCGCACGCACGCACCGGCGCAGCTGGCGCGACCTCGTCTCGGCGTACATCTTCATCTCCGACTCGCAGCGCCAGTTGCTCGGCGCGATGGGGTTCGAGCCGGAACGGACCTTCGTCAAGCACAACCTGGTCCCGTACGACGGACCGGTCGGCGGAGAGCGGCAGCGGCAGGTGGCCTACGTCGGCCGGCTGGACGCGCCCAAGGGTGCGCCGCTGCTGATGAAGAGCTGGGACGCGTACCGCGCGCTGGCCGGTGACGACGCGCTCCGGCTCGTCATCGCCGGTGGCGGTCCACTCCTGGACGAGGTGACGGCCTGGGCCGCGGACCGCCCGTCGGTCGAGCTCGCCGGGCATCTCAGCAAGGAACAGTGCTTCGAGCTGATCGGCCGGTCCCGGGCGGTGCTCCTCCCGTCGGAGTGGGAGGAGACCTTCGGGCTCGTGGTGGTCGAGGCGATGGCGGTCGGCGTACCGCTGCTCGCCTCCGGCCACGGATCGTTCCCCGACCTGATCAGCGACGGCGTCGACGGCGCACTCTTCGAACCGGGGCAGCCGGACGCGCTGGGGAAGCTGCTGCTCGACGTCGACACGTCGCCCGAACGGTACGAGGAGTACGGCCGCCACGCCCGGGCGACGTACGAGGAAAAGCACGACCCCCATCGCAACATCGAGCAACTGCTCGACATCTACCGGTTCGCCATCAGGCAGTCGGTGTCAGCTCACCACTAGCCCACGCGAGCCGCTCGCCCCCCGAAGGAAGTGTCATGGAACAACGCGATTCGTCCCGGCCGACCGGTCAGGGCCCCGCGTGGTACCGGCGCCGAGGCGTCCTGATCACCGCGGGCCTGGTCCTGGTCGCCGGCCTGCTGGTGGGCGGGTACACCTACGTCACCGACGGTGAGGCGCCGGCGGACGCGGCCCAGACCGGCCCGACCGGGACGGGATCGGCGAAACCCGTCACCGCCCCGACCGCGCCGCCGGCCAAGATCTGCGGCAACACGGCAGCGCTGTCCGGCCCGAGCACCGCACCGGCCGGCGCGGTCACCGTCGCCACGACGCAGAACCTCAACGAGATCACCGAGAGCAGCCCGGCCGGCACCACCTTCTGGCTGGTCGCCGGCACGCACAAGCTCGGCGTCGGCCCGTTCGCGCAGGTGATCCCGAAGGAGGGCAACGTCTACCTGGGCGCGCCCGGCGCGATCCTCGACGGCCAGAAGAAGAACCGCTACGCCTTCACCGGCTACGTGGCGAACGTGACCGTGAAGAACCTGACCATCCAGAACTTCGGCGCCCCGAAGACGAACAGCGACGAGGGCGTGGTCAACCACAACGCCGCCACCGGCTGGAAGGTCGAGGGCAACACGATCCGCGAGAACGCCGGCGCCGGGGTGATGGTCGGCAGCCGCAACCTCATCCGCGGCAACTGCCTGCAGGACAACGGCCAGTACGGGTTCAACGCCTACAGCCCGAACAAGGTCACCAGCATCGTGATCGAGAACAACGAGATCACCGGCAACAACAAGGACGACTGGGAGACCCTCAAGCCGGGCTGTGGCTGCACCGGCGGCGGGAAGTTCTGGGAGACGACCGGTGCGATGTTCCGGAACAACTGGGTGCACAACAACAACAGCGCCGGGATCTGGGCCGACACCAACAACGCCGGGTTCGCGATCGAGGGCAACTACTTCGCCGAGAACACCTCGGAGGCCATCGTCTACGAGACCAGCTACAACGCGATCATCCGCGCCAACACCTTCGCCCGCAACGGGCTCGGCAAGGGACCGGGGAACGGCGGCTTCCCGACCTCGGCCGTGTACATCTCGGAGTCCGGCAGCGACAAGCGGGTGGCGACCGATTTCAACGAGACGTTCGAGATCACCGGCAACTTGTTCACCGACAACTGGGCCGGCGTGATCCTGTGGGAGAACGCGGACCGGTTCGCCGGCTCGCCGGCCAACACCAGTACCGGCTCGGGCACGCTGGTGAACCCGAAGACGGTCACCGTGAAGACCTGCAACGCGACCACCATCAGCAAGCAGCCGTACCTCGGCGACTGCCGGTGGAAGACCCAGAACGTGCGCGTGCACGACAACGTCTTCTCGCTCGACCCGGACAAGATCGGCAAGTCCTGCGCCTCGCGCAGCGGCTGCGGCTACAACGGGCTGTTCTCCAACTGGGGCACCTTCCCCGCCTGGTCGCCGTACAAGGAGAAGACGATCCAGGACGCGATCACGTTCGACCAGAGCAACCGTTTCTACAGCAACACCTACGGCGGCCCGTGGAACTTCGTCGTGCACGGTCAGGGCACCCGGGTCAACTGGTCCGCCTGGCAGGGCGCGCCGTACGACCAGGACCGCGACAGCGTGATCAAGGTCCAAGGGCAGCGCTGAGGACCATGGCCGGCCCCCCGGAGCAGGCGGCAAGCGAGCAGCTCGAGCTGCTGCGCTCCGTCGGCTACGCCGCGTTCGGGCGGCACGAGCGGGATCTCGACGTACTGGACCTGGTCTTCGACAGCCTGGTGGACAGCCCGGGAAGCAGCGGCGACGAGGTACGGCGGCTGCGGTTCGCCGGGCACGGACACTCGCTCGACGTCGCGGTGCGCGGGCAGGCGCACCTGACCGTGGAGCTCAGGGTGTCCCCCGCCGGTCCGGTGCTGGTGGAAGCGCGAGGGACGGACGTGGACGGGCCGCTGGCGCCCCGGCTGGTGAGCTTCCTGCTCCGTTGGCCGGGTGGCGCCCAGCGCCCGGTCCGCACGGCCTGGATCCTGCTCTGAGGCTGCTCTGATCCACCCGCCGTCCCGGGCCGCTGGTGATACTCCGGCCCCTCCGCGGGACTGCCCGGCGGTCGGCGCGCAGAGCAACCCGGCCGTCGGCTCGGGAGGAGCCGGCGGCCGGGCGCCCCGGGGGGATCAGGAGGCGAGCAGCACTCTGAGTTTCTCCAGGCAGCGGCCGCGGATCGGGCCGATGCTGCCGATCGGGATGTCCAGCTTCTCGGAGATCTCGGCGTACGGGGCGGGCGGGTCCGCCATCAGCATGCCGAGCAGCTGCTGCCAGCGGTCCGGCAGGCTTTCCAGCGCACGCCGTACGTCGACCGCCCGCTCGTCGGCCAGCAGTTCCGCGTCCAGCTCCGGCTGGTCGCCGGCGACGACCTCGAAGGCGTCCGACTCGTAGGTGAGCAGCACGCGCTTGCGGAAAGCCAGCACCCGCAGGCATTCGCGCCTCGTGGTGACGACCAGCCAGGCGCCGACCCGGACCGGATCGACCCGGTCGATGTGCTCGAGCAGCCGCAACCACACCATCTGCGAGACGTCGGACGCGTCGCTGTCGGTGAGCCGGAAGCTCCTGGTGACGGCCCAGACGAGCCGGGCATAGTGGTCGACCAGTTTGCTCCAGGCCGCCTGGTCCCCGGCCGCGGCCAGGATGGCCAGGCTCGCGGCCTCGGAACGGGCCTGCATTTCCTTGTCGGTAACGCCGCCGACACTGAGATTCGGCATGGATTCCCCCCTCGGGAACACACATCTGTCTTTGATGCTCGTATGTGGTGGTGCTCGGAGATGTGGTGCGACTTGCGCACAGCCGGCGACCCCCCGCCGGACTGTGGGACAGAAAGTGCGATCAGTAAGCGCCGTCGCGGCCGAACACGGCGCGCGCGGTCTTCCACAAGATGAGCAGGTCGAGCGCGATGGACCAGTTGTCCACGTAGCGCAGGTCGAGGCGGACTGACTCCTCCCAGGTCAGGTCGCTTCGGCCACTCACCTGCCACAGGCCGGTCAGGCCTGGTTTGACGAGCATCCGGCGGGCGTCGTCGATGGCGTACGTCGCGACCTCGGTCGGCAGCGGCGGCCGAGGCCCGACCAGCGACATCTCACCGCGCAGCACGTTCACCAGTTGCGGCAACTCGTCCACCGAGAAGCGCCGCAGGTAACGGCCGACCCGGGTGACCCGCGGATCGTCGCGCAGCTTGAAGAGCACGTCGTTGCCGTCGCTCTGCTCGTGCAGGTCCGCCTTGCGTTCTTCGGCGTCCACCACCATGCTGCGGAACTTCAGCATCGAGAACTCGTCGCCGGCCCGCCCCACGCGGGTCTGCCGGAACAGCACCGGCCCACGGCTGGTGAACTTCACCAGTGCCGCGGCGACGAGCAGGATCGGTGCGGCGAGCAGCAGCATGAAGAAGCCGACCACCCGGTCGAAGATGTTCTTCAGCAGATGCGGTCCACCACTCACCGACGGCCGCTCGAGGTGCAGCAGCGAGAGTCCCGCGACCGGCCGGATCGAGATCCGCGGCCCGGCGACCTCGACGATGCCGGGCGACACGACCAGGTCGATGCCGCGCTGCTCGAGGGCCCAGGAGAGCCTGCGCAGGGACTGCCCCGCGAGCTCCGGGTCGGCGGCCACCGCGACCACGTCGACGGAGTACATGTCGACCGCGGCGAGGATGTCCTCCTCGGTCCGCCCCAGCTTGGCGGAGCCGGCCTCGGGTTCCGCCCTCACGTCACCACGTGGCAGGCAGGTCGCGACGACGGTGTAGCCGTCCGCCGGCCTCTCCTCCAGGTGCTTCCGCAAGGTGGTCACCTGCTGGTTGCGCCCGACGATCAGCACCCGGCGCATACATCGACCGACGAAGCGCCGGCCGGCCAGGCTGCGATGCAGCAGCCAGCGCACCAGCAGCGCCGCCAGACAGGTCATCGGCACGGCCAGCACGACGAAACCACGAGCAACGTTGCTCTTGGTCGCGTACGACGTGACCGCGATCAGCGCCGTCAAGGCCACGGCGGCTCGCAGGATGGACCGGAACTCCTCCGGCCCGGTGCCGAAGTAGCGCGTCTCGTACCCGCGCTCCAGGGCCACACAGGCCAGCCAGGCGACCGGCAGCACCGCCCCCAGCACGAAGTAGCCCTCGTTGATCTGAGCCCCGAACCGGGCCACCAGGGCCAGCGAGACGCCCACCAGCGCGGCGATCAGATCGCCACCCAGCGCGGCCCAGCGGTACTTCGCGACCCAGCGCGCCTCGGTGAACCGGGCGGAGCGCGGCACAATCGCCGGAACTTCGTCCGGCACCACCCACAACGGCCGGCGACGGTCCCCTACCGCTACCGGCCTTCGATCAGCCGAGTCGGCCAAACCTTCGGACACGACAAAATCTGTCACAGAAAGTCACCCCCCACAGGCGAATCGACATCTGCGACATCCCCACACCCCGCCGCAGACCTCGATGTAATGCCGCCCCCACAACGGCAATGACCCAGAGAGTACTACGCCTGGAAGCGTTAGGACAGTAGCGAATCCCAGTGTTTACCCGGGAGCAGTCGACAGGCCCCGGAACGCCAAGACCCCCGGGTCCGTTCGGACTCAGGGGTCTTGAAATGATTACGGAGGGCGATCAGCCGGCGATCAGCCCGTCGCCACTGATCAGCTCACGCATCTCGGCGAGGGTGCTGTCGCCCGGCGGCAGGATCGCGTCGGAGTCGTGCAGTTCGTCGTCGGGCACCCGCTCGCCGCTGCGGACGAACTCCAGCAGCGCCGCGAACGCCGGACCGAAAGCGCCGTCGTCGCCCGCCGAGACAGCCTTCTCGAGGTCGGAGTCGATCACGTTCAGCTGGTCGAGCTTCTCGTCGGGCAGCCGGTACTGGCCCTCACCCATGATCCGGACGATCATCACGCGTCTCCGTCCTGCGGTCGAGCCGGCTGCTGCACGGGCTGCTGGGCTGGTTGCTGGGGCTGGGCCGCGCCAGGCGCGTCCTGGGACAGCTGCTTCGGCGCCTCGGCCGGGGCCAGCTGGGCCTTCATCGCGGCCAGCTCGTCCTCGACGTCGGAGTTCGACGACATCCGCTCGAGCTCGAGGGTGATGCTGTCCTTGCTCGTCCCGGTGGCGTCGTCGAGCGCGCCGGAGGCGAGCAGCTCGTCGATCGCGCCGGCCCGGGCCTGCATCTGCTGGGTCTTGTCCTCGGCACGCTGGACCGCCAGGCCGACGTCGCTCATCTCCTCGGAGATGCCGGAGAAGGCCTCGTTGATCCGGGTCTGCGCCTCGGCCGCCGTGTAGGTGGCCTTGATCGTCTCCTTGCGGGTGCGGAAGGACTCCACCTTCGCCTGCAGCCGCTGCGACGCGAGGGTGAGCTTCTCCTCCTCGCCCTGCAGCTGGGCGTGCTGGGCGGTCAGGTCGTCGATCTGACCCTGCAGCCCGGACTTGCGGGTCAGGGCCTCGCGGGCGAGGTCCTCCCGGCCCATCGAGAGCGCCTTCTGGGCCTGGTCCTGCAGCTTCTGCGACTGGGACTGCAGCTGCGACGCCTGCAGCTCCACCCGCTTCCGGCTGGTGGCAACGTCGGCCACACCACGCCGCACCTTCTGCAGCAGTTCGAGCTGCTTCTGATACGAGTAGTCAAGGGTTTCGCGAGGATCTTCTGCCTTGTCCAGCGCCGTGTTGGCCTTGGCCTTGAAGATCGTCGACATCCTCTTGAAGATGCTCATCGATATCCGTACCCCTTCTGAGCCGGAGAGTGGACCCGGCGTGCGTGTCAACCACCCTATGTCCCTACGGGTCACCACACCATCGGGACCGGCCCCGATAAAGTGGTGCAAAGGTCCGGGGACCACCCCGAGTCCGGAGGCGCCGCGATCCCTGGCGTTCCCGGTGACCAGCGCAGCAAGTTTCCCGAATGAGGTTCAGTCCCCGTGTTCCGTCGTACCAAGTCTGAGACACCGCAGCAAACCGCGACCACGGCCTCCCAGCCGAAGCCGGGCGGCAAGGGACGTCCGACCCCGACCCGCCGGGAGGCCGAGGCGGCCCGCAAGTCCGCCCTGAAGAAGCCGCGCAACCGCAAGGAGGCCTCCGCGTACCGTCGCGAGAAGGTCCGGATCGAGCGCGCCAAGATGCAGGACGCGATGAAGACCGGCGACGACCGGTACCTGCCGGCCGCCGACAAGGGCCCGGTCCGCCGATTCGCCCGCGACTACGTCGACTCCCGCTGGTCGGTGATGGAGTTCGCGCTGCCGGTGCTGCTCGTGATCTCGCTGCTCGGCGTGGTCTTCTCGGGCACCTTCCGCTGGCTGCCCGGCCTGGTGAACATCCTGTTCCTGGTGATGATCCTGGCGATCGCGGCCGACTGGTTCCTGCTCTCGGCCGGTCTCAAGCGCGCGATCGCGAAGAAGTTCGCGAACGAGTCCACCAAGGGCATCGGCTTCTACGCCGTCCGCCGCACCATGCAGATGCGCCGCTGGCGCCTCCCCAAGCCGATGGTCGCCCGCGGCGAGAAGCCCGCGTAGTACGACTTGCACCCAGTTCAAGCGCCCCGGCGACCGAGGTGACTTGAACTGTGTGCAAGTGGATGGGCCGCTGGACTACCTTGGGCGCATGCCGCGTGACACGCTGACCCGCGACCAGATCGTCGACGCCGCCGTCGGCCTGCTCGACGACGAAGGGCTCGAGGGCCTGAACATGCGGGCGCTCGGCAAGCGGCTCGGCTCGGCGGCCACCGCCGTCTACTGGCACGTGGGCAGCAAGAGCAACCTCATCGGGCTGGCCGGGGACCGGGTGTGGGACGAGATCACCCTGCCCGACCTGTCCACGGGCCACTGGCGCTCGGCCGCCACGACGATGGCCACCGACCTGCAGGCGATGCTCGCCCGCCACACCTGGCTGGTGCAGGCCTTCGGCGCGTACCTGATGTTCGGCCCTCGCAAGGCTCGCCACGACGACCACAACCTCGCCATTTACGAGACCGCCGGGTTCACTGCCGCCCAGGCCGACCAGGCGGCGGCCGCGGTCTTCACCTTCGTCCTCGGCAACGCCATCGGTCCGGCTGCCGCGGCATCGCTCCGGAGAGAGCTCAGCCGCGACGGCGGGGACAGCGAGAAGCTCATGGACGCCGGGATGACGGAAGCGACGGAAGTCGCGGCGCAGTTCCCCCGGCTCCGCGCCCGCCTCGAGACAGCCGGCGCGGGCTATGGGGCCGCGCCTGACAGCAGCTTCGAGTTCGGCCTCGAGGCGATCCTCGACGGCATGGAAGCCCGACTCGTCACCGTGACTCCCAAGCAGACGTAATACTCAGCGTGCGGACCGGCTCTGGAAGGATTGGGCCAGTGCCCCCGACGATCGAAGCTCCTCCTGTCCTCCAAGCCCTGTACGGCGCCGCGCTGCGGAACCTGCTCGACACCACCGTCACGGCGGACGGGTTCATCCGCGCCGGCGCCGGGTACGCCGAGCCGTGGACCCGCGACGCGGCGATCAACTGCTGGCACGCGGCGAGCCTGCTCGCGCCGGACACGGCCCGGGCGACACTGCTGAAGGTCTGCGAGACCAGACCCGACGGCAGCCAGGTGGTTGCCCAGGACTACCAGTGGTGGGACCAGATCATCTGGGTGATCGGCGCTTGGCAGCACTTCCTGGTCACCGGCGACACCGCGTTCGCGGCCGCGGCGTACCGGATCGGGTGTGACTCGCTGGAGATCCTCGACCGGGAGCATTACGACGCGGCGACCGGGCTCTATGAAGGGCCCTCGCTGATGCAGGACGGGATCAGCGGGTTCCCGGAGCCGCCGTACGAGGCGGGAAATCGGTCGTCGTTCGTGCTCGACCATCCAGGGGCCGCCGAACTGCGCTGCCTGTCCACGAACGCGATCTACGTCCAGGCACTCCGTTGCCTTGCGCAACTCGGTGATCAGCCGATCTTCAGTGAGCGGGCCGATGCGCTCGCGGAGGCGATCAACCGGCACCTCTGGGACGAGGCGAGTGGGCTGTACGGCTACTTCCTCGGCCCGAGTGGTCTCGATCGTCATCAGGAGACGGCCGGACTCGCCCTCGCCATCGAGTTCGGCATCGCCGGCCCCGAGCGCACGAAGCGGATCCTGGCCAGCGTGCACCGCGAGCCGTACGGCCTGGTCAACGTCTGGCCGCACTTCGACCGGTACGACGAGGCGCACCCCGGCCGGCACAACGCGATCTGCTGGCCGATGGTGATGGGGTTGTGGGGAGCGGCCGCGGCCTCCGTCGGCGACGTCGCGGTCTTCGGGCAGACGCTCGATGACCTGATCCGGCTGTTCCACGCAGCGACGACGACCTGTTCGAGCTCTACAACGCGACCACCGGCGCTGTCGACGGCGGCTGGCAGGTCGATCGCCCCTGGGAATCCCTCCCGGACCAGACCTGGTCGGCCACGGCCCTCCTCCGCCTGATCCACGAGGGCCTCTTCGGCCTCCACTTCACCCCGAGCGGCATCGCCATCCGGCCGACGGTCCCACCCGGTTACGAGAACCTCCGCCTGACCGGACTCCGCTACCGCCGGGCGACCCTCGACCTGACCGTGTCCGGCACCGGAACCAGAGCCGCGGTCTCCCTGGATGGTCATCCCGTGGACCCGACCACCGCCGTGCCTGCGACTTCGACCGGCCACCACACGCTCGACATCCACGTCACCGAAGGCTGATGTGCTGTTGGATGGTGGGGTGGATGTCGAGGTAGCGGTTGAGGCGGCGCTGGCCGGGGCTGGGGTGGTTCGGAGGAAGTACGGGAGGCCGGTGGGGCGGTACGACAAGTCGGCCACTGACTTCGCGACCGATGCCGATCTCGAGGCGGAGCGGGCGATCGTCGACCTGCTCCGGCGGGCCCGGCCGGACGATGCCGTGGTGGGTGAGGAGTACGGCGCCAACGGCGGTTCTGGTGACGGGCAGACCCGGACCTGGCTGGTCGATCCGCTGTGCGGGACGCTCAACTTCGCGGCGCAGACTCCCCTGTTCTGCACGAACGTCGCGCTCCAGGCGAGTGGTCAGCGCCTCGTGTCAGCGGTGGCGGATCCGCTCAGTGACGAGGTGTTCTGGACCGACGGGACCACGGCCGCAGTACGGCGTGGCGGTTCCGACTCACCGCTGGAGCCTTCGGCCGGTTCGCGGATCGTGGACATCGACGTCGATGCGCCGCCGGACGCGGAGCTCATGCCGGCGAAGATCCTGCTCGACCCGGAGTTCCGGGACACCTTCGGGCCGCGGGTGTCGTCGACCACGCTGGCGCTCGCGTGGGTGGCGGCCGGGCGGCGCGCGGCGTACGTGACCAACGGTCAGTTGCGCGACAGTGTCCACTTCACCGCCGGCATCGCCCTCTGTCAGGCGGCCGGCTGCGTCGTCACCGACCTCCGCGGGCAACCCCTGCACACCGGCCCGGGCCTGCTCGCGGCCGCCGATCCCGCCACCCACGCGAAGCTCGTCGAACTCATCGCCCGGAACCCCTGACCGACTGCCGCGGTCAGCCGGCGGTCAGCAGGCGTTGGTCACGCCACCTCGTCGTCGAAGGGGGTGACCTCGACCGGCTGGCGGCAGGCCTTGGTCGCCTTGGTCGCCCAGACGAGGGCGGCGTCCAGGTCGGGCACCTTGATCACCCAGAACCCGGCCATGTACTCCTTGCTCTCCGCGAACGGCCCGTCGGTGATCAGCACCTCGCCACCGTCGGCCCGCACCACCGAGGCCGTCGACCGCGGCTCCAGCCCGCCGCCGAACACCCAGACACCCTCCGCCACCATCTCGCGGTTCAGGGCGTCCACGTCGCCTCCCTCGTCCGGAGCTTCCGGCGCCTGGGATCCCTCGACCAGCTGCACTGCCAACAGATACTGCTTCATCTCGTCACTCCCTGGTCAGCAATCGTCCGGCCCGCAGGCCGCTTCTCACCACCAACACGAACACGCATGGTCCGGATCGACACCCACCCGAAGTTTCCCGCACCCCCGGCTCACCCGCGCCCGGCGTCCCGCAGTACTGCGGCTGTCCGGCGACGCGGGCGGGTGTGGGAGGAGCCGGGGAAGTAGGGTCGGGGTCATGGACTTTCGGTATCTCGGCAACAGTGGATTGAAGGTCAGCGAGATCTCCTACGGGAACTGGCTCACCCATGGCTCGCAGGTGGAGAACGAGCAGGCGAAGGCCTGCGTGAAGGCGGCCCTGGAGGCCGGGATCACCACGTTCGACACCGCGGACGTCTACGCCAACACCAAGGCGGAGACGGTGCTGGGTGAGGCGCTCGAGGGCGTGCGGCGGGAGTCGCTGGAGATCCTCACCAAGGTGTACTGGCCGACCGGGCCGGGCGGACCCAACGACGTCGGGCTGTCGCGCAAGCACATCCACGAGTCGATCAACGGGTCGCTGAAGCGGCTGAAGACCGACTACGTGGACGTCTACCAGGCGCACCGGTTCGACACGGAGACGCCGCTGGAGGAGACGATGGAGGCCTTCGCCGACGTCGTCCGGGCCGGCAAGGCGCTCTACATCGGTACGTCGGAGTGGACGGCCGAGCAGTTGCAGGAGGGCCACCGGCTGGCCCGGGAGCTGCGGATCCCGCTGGTCTCCAACCAGCCGCAGTACAGCATGCTCTGGCGGGTGATCGAGGCCGAGGTGGTGCCGGCGTCGGAGGAGCTCGGGATCGGGCAGGTGGTGTTCTCGCCGATCGCGCAGGGCGTCCTGACGGGCAAGTACAAGCCGGGCGAGCAGCCGCCGGCCGGGTCGCGCGCCACCGACGAGAAGGGTGGCGCGGACATGGTGAAGCGCTTCCTCACCGACGACGTGCTGACCCGGGTGCAGGAGCTGAAGCCGATCGCGGACGAGGTCGGGCTGAGCCTGTCCCAGCTGGCGATCGCCTGGGTGCTGCAGAACCCGAACGTCTCCTCGGCGATCACCGGCGCCTCCCGGCCCGAGCAGGTCACCGAGAACGTGAAGGCCGCGGGCGTGAAGCTCGAGGACGGGCAGCTGAAGCAGATCGACGAGGTGCTCGGCACGATCGTGGTCCGCGACGCCGCGATGACCGCGCGCAACTCGCCGCAGACCCGGCCGGGCTCGTGAGCTGGACCTGGCGGTTCGAGACCGCCGCGGGCGAGCCGGCCGACCCGGGTGACCTGACCGGCGCGGAGTTCTCCGCCCAGGGTGACGCGGAGAGCTGGCTGGGCGAGATCTGGCGCGAGCTGTCCGAGAAGGGCGTCGGCCAGGTCTTCCTGCTCGAGGACGGCCGCGAGGTCTACGGCCCGATGAGCCTCGCCGCACCGGAGTAGACACCGGCCCTGGCACCGCTGAGAGCCCGTACCGCGAACTGTGGCCTGCCGCACGTTCGCAGTACGGGCTCAACTCTGTCCGGATGCTCGGCGGTAAGCTGCGGCGAGAACCAACTCCTGTGGCGCAGGGAAGCCGGTCCGAAGCCGGCGCTGACCCGCAACCGTAGGCCGCGTCCCGCCGCGGCGAGCCGGACCACTGCGCCTCAGGTAGACAGGCTCACCTACCCGCCGAGGTCCGCGGGTGGAGCCCGGCTCCCGCCTGCGCGCGGACAGCCCTCCTCCACCGGGTCCGGCCCGATCGAGGACACGAGATGACTGCACACAGGACCGCACGGGTGGTTCTCAGCCTGCTGGCCGGGCTGCTGCTCGCCGGTACCGTCACGACCACCGCCAGCGCCGAGGACGGCTACCGCTTCTGGGGCTACTACCAGTGGACGAACGGTCAGTGGGCCTTCTCTCAGAAGGGTTCCGACGCAGTGGTCCCGGCCGACGGCAGCGTCGAGGGCTGGCGGTACGCCCTGGGTGGCGCGAAGCCGCGGGTGCCTCGTGCGGCGGGTGACTTCGAGGCTGTCTGCGGCAAGACGCCGGCCGAGTCCGGCAAGAAGCGGGTCGCCCTGGTGATCGACCCGGGTACTGCGGCGGACTCCAGCACGGGCGAGGCGCCTCCCCCGGCCAGCGGGACCTGTGTGGTCACCGATGTGAAGGCGACCGGCGCCAAGATCCTGTCCGCAGTGAAGCAGGTCCGGATCGAGAAGGGTCTGACCTGTGGCATCGCGGGCTACCCGGCCACGGGCTGCGGTGACCCGGTCAAGAACATCAAGGTGCCCGCCACTGACGAGCCGGTGCAGCTGGAGATCGGTGCTGCCGTCGGTGCGGCGAACACGCCGTCGGCGGCGCCGGCCAACTCGGCGCAGGTACCCACCGAGCAGAGTGACGATGGAGCGCCGTGGACCGGCATCATCATCGCCGCTGCGGTCGTTCTACTCCTAGCCGGCGGCGGCTTCGCTCTCAGCCGTCGGCGCGCGGGTCAGCGCGCCTAGTGCGTGCCGCCAATCACCTGACGCTCCCCCGGGCACTCCACCCGGGGGCCTGGTGGTTATGGGCGCTGGGGCTCGCAGTAGCCGCCAGCAGGACGCGAAACCCGGTACTGCTGATCCTGATCCTGGTGATAGCCGGCTTCGTGGTCGCCGCGCGCCGCAGCGACGCTCCCTGGGCCAACAGCTACGTCGCCTTCCTCAAGCTCGGCCTGGTCGTCATCGCGGTCCGGGTGGTCCTGCAGGCTCTCCTGTCGACCAGGTCCCAAGGCAACACGATCCTCTTCACCCTGCCGCTGATCCCGCTGCCCGCGTGGGCCACCGGAGTGAAGCTCGGCGGCGAGGTGACCGCTGAAGCCCTCCTGACAGCCCTGTACGACGGACTCCAGCTCGCGGTGATGCTGTGCTGCATCGGCGCGGCCAATGCGCTGGCCAGCCCGCGGAGGTTGCTCAAGTCGTTGCCCGGGGCTCTCTACGAGATGGGGGTCGCGTGCGTGGTCGCGTTGACCTTCGCCCCGCAACTGGTCACCGACGCCCGGCGGATCCGCGCGGCTCGCCGGCTGCGCGGACGCACCAGCGGGTCGTTCCGCACCACCGCGATGCCTGTCCTGGAGGGCGCTCTCGACAGGTCCGTCGAGCTGGCTGCTGCGATGGATTCCAGGGGCTACGGCAGAACCGCCCAAGTGCCTCGCAACCAGCGTCGGATCACCGGCGGTTCTGTACTTCTTGGCCTGCTCGGCATCGCTCTCGGCGTCTACTCGCTGCTGACCGACGCGATGTCCTTCCCAATCGCTGCGACGGCCCTGGCGGTCGGCCTCTTGCTGGCGGTCGGCGCGATGACCGTGGGACACCAGCGGGTCGCGCGTACGCGGTACCGGCCGGATCCGTGGGCTCTGCCCGAGTGGCTCGTCACTCTGTCGGGTGCTATCGCCGCGGGGACGATGATCGTCGCCGCCAACCGTGGAGTGGAGGGGCTCGTGCTGGCCGGGCCTCTGGTTGTGCCGCCGGTCCCGCTGGTGCCGGTGCTCGGCCTGCTGGTCGGGCTGGCTCCCGCCATCGTCGCGCCGCCCTTGACCCGACGACGTGAGCTGGTGGCCGCATGATCGAGTTCGACCGGGTGTCAGTCACGTACGACGGTGCTGCCGGGCCCGCGCTGCGTGAGGTGAGCTTCAGCGTCCCGGAGGGCGAACTGGCGCTGGTGATCGGCCGGACCGGTTCCGGCAAGTCCACCCTGCTGCGGGCCATCAACGGCCTGGTCCCGCACTTCACCGGCGGCACGCTGGCAGGCCGGGTGCTGGTGAACGGCCGCGACACCCGCGACTTCCGTCCCCGCGACCTCGCGGACGTGGTCGGCATCGTCGGACAGGAGCCGATGGCAGGTTTCGTCACCGACACGGTCGAGGACGAGCTCGCCTACAGCATGGAGTCCCTCGGGATCGCGCCGGACGTGATGCGCCGCCGGGTCGAGGAGACGCTCGACCTGCTCGGCCTGGCCGACGTACGGGATCGCGCTCTGACCTCCCTGTCGGGTGGCCAGCGGCAGCGGACCGCCATCGGTTCGGCGCTCACCTCGCACCCTGCGGTGCTGGTCCTGGACGAGCCGACCTCGGCCCTGGATCCCCAGGCCGCCGAAGAGGTCCTGGCTGCGCTCCAACGGCTGGTGCACGACCTCGGCGTCACTGTGGTGATGGCCGAGCACCGGCTCGAGCGAGTCATCCAGTACGCCGATCGGGTGATCGAGGTGCCTGGTGGCTCTGCGGCCGTCTCCACCGGGCTCCCGGTCGATCTGATGGTCACTGCGCCGGTCGCTCCTCCCGTGGTCGAGCTCGGACGGCTTGCCGGGTGGTCGCCGCTGCCGCTGTCCGTCCGGGACGCACGGCGCGCCGCGGTCGCCCTGCGAAGCCGGCTGACCGACCTTGCCCCGCGGCGGCTGATTGCCGTGGAAGGGCCTGAGCTGGCGCACTGCGAGGACCTGGTGGTTGCTTATGGCAACATCCCGGCGTTGCGTGGTGTCTCGGTGAGCATCAGGGCCGGCGAGGTGGTCGCTCTGATGGGGCGGAACGGCGCCGGCAAGTCCACCTTGCTCAATGCGCTCGTCGGACTCGTCCAGCCCCGCTCTGGTCGTGCCACCGCCGCCGGTGCCGACCCCCGGCGTACCAAGCCGTCCCAGTTGGTCAAGGCAGTCGGACTGGTACCGCAGGAGCCTGCCGACCTGCTGTACGCCGCCACTGTGGCTGACGAGTGCGCCGGGGCCGATAGCGACTTCCGGGTGCCGGCTGGGAGCTGCCGGGCGCTGCTGGATCGGCTGGCGCCCGGCATCGACGTACAGATGCACCCGCGTGACTTGTCCGAGGGACAGCGGCTCTGCCTGGCGCTGGCCGTCGTACTGTGCGGCGCTCCTCCGCTGTTGCTGCTGGACGAGCCCACGCGCGGTCTGGACTACGGCGCGAAGCGTCGGCTGGTCGAGATCCTGCGCGAGCTCGCCGCTGGCGGGCATGCGGTCGTGCTGTCGACCCACGACGTCGAGATGGTCGCCGAGGTCGCCTCCCGGGTGTTGGTGCTGGCGGAGGGCGAGTTGGTGGGTGACGGCGAGACCGCGACCGTCATCGCGGGCTCCCCTGCCTTCGCGCCGCAGGTGGCCAAGATCCTCGCGCCGCTGCCCTTCCTGACTGTCGGAGAAGTCGCCACCGCCCTGGAGCAGGCCTCATGAGGCTCAAGCCCCGCAGTACTCCGCGACTCGTTCAGCTGAGGCCGCGTAGTACTGCGACGTTGCTGCTGGCGTCGATCGTCGGGGTGCTGGCCTTCGGCTGGCCCCTGCTCTGGGCAACCTCGCAGGTGGGCGAATCGGCCATCGGGCACACCACCGACGCTCCCTGGCTGTTCGTGCTCCTCCTGCCGCTCCTGGTCGCCGTAGTACTGGCCGAGCTGGCCGAGTCCGGGATCGACGCCAAGGTGATTTCCCTGCTCGGCATGCTCGCGGCTGTCGGTGCAGCGCTGCGTGCACTCGGCCCTGGTACCGCGGGACTCGAGCCCGGGTTCTTCCTGCTGATCCTGGCGGGGCGTGCCTTCGGGGCCGGGTTCGGGTTCGTGCTGGGCGCTGTATCGCTGCTGGCCGGTGCACTGGTCAGTGGCGGGGTCGGGCCGTGGATGCCGTTCCAGATGTTCGCCTGCGCCTGGGTGGGCTGCCTTGCCGGGTTGCTGCCGCGTTTGGGCGGTCGGCTGGAGATCCTGCTGCTTGCCGCGTACTCCCTCTTCGCCGGGGTGCTCTACGGGCTCGTGATGAACCTGTGGTTCTGGCCGTACGCCACCTTCGCCAGCGACTTCTCGTTCATCCAGGGCGACTCGCTGGCGGAGAACCTGCACCGCTACCTCCTGTTCGTGGCGGCCACGTCGCTCGGGTGGGACATCCCGCGCGGGATCCTGTGCGCAGTACTGGTGCTGGTGCTGGGACGGCCGATCCTGGTGGCGTTCCGGCGTACTGCGCGGAAGGCGGCGTTCGACGTACCGGTGACGTTCGAGAGAGGTACCCATGGCTGAACTGGTGACCGGGCCCGACGGCGCGGTGGTGGACGGCGTACTGCGGCTGGGCGCTGACGGGATCACTATCGCCGGGTACGAGGTCACAACCACGCGGACTGCCCGGGGACTCCGGTACGACGTACTGACGCCTGACGGGGAGCAGGTGTCCTGGACGGCGCCGACCTCGTCGCAGCGGACGCTGATCCTCGGTGGAGCACGCTCCGGCAAGTCCACCGAGGCCGAACGTCTCCTCGCCGATAGTGCGGACACCCTGTACGTCGCGACGGGTGGCGATGGGTCCGCCGATCCCGAGTGGGCCTCGCGGATCGCGTTGCACCGCGCGCGCCGTCCTGCCAGCTGGGGTCTAGCGGAGACCATCGACCTCGTCCCGCTACTTGCGTCTCCCGGACCGCCGCTGCTGATCGACTGCCTGACCCTCTGGCTCTCCCGCACGATGGACGCTTGCGAAGTCTGGTCCGACCTCACCCGAGCGACCGTGGTCGAGGCACGGATCGCAGACCTCGCCGCGGCCTGGTCCTCGACCTCCCGCACCGTGGTAGCCGTAAGCAAC
The DNA here is from genome assembly GCF_004345365.1 of Kribbella sp. VKM Ac-2568. Classification (GTDB taxonomy): domain Bacteria; phylum Actinomycetota; class Actinomycetes; order Propionibacteriales; family Kribbellaceae; genus Kribbella; species Kribbella orskensis. The sequence goes on along the minus strand of NZ_SLVF01000008.1, from coordinate 56,490 downwards.
GACATAGGCGCCGGCGTGGTCCCCGCCGACCCCGGCACCCGCCTCTTCCGCGACCTGATGGGCCGCCTCAACACCACCATCGCCCACCACTCCACCACCGTCCTCTGGACCCTCGCCGGCAGAACCATCCAGTTATGACCCGCACCCACCACGCCGCGCGCGCAGTAACCACCGCCACTGCCGCCGTCACCACCGCCACGCCGCGGCGCGGAGCGGCCGAGCGCGCCACCGCCCCCGCCACCGGTGCATCCGGCCCCAGCACCCCCGCCCCGGCGACCACCGCCCGGAGCGCCGCCACGCCCCCCGACGCTGTGGACCCACGTCATTTAGGGAGCGATGGCGGTCCGCTGGTCTTCGGCCGGATGGACCGTGCCGGCAGCTGCTTCGGGGGTGCGCAGTGAGGGACGCGGTGAGGTTGGCCGTGGGGACGCTGTCTGTGTTGCCGGTGAGGCCGCCGGGGAGAGTGGATCGGGAGGTGGCCGGGCGGGCGATGGTGTTGGCGCCTGCGGTTGGAGTGCTGCTGGGCGGGATCGCTGGTGCGGTGGTCGCCGGGGTTGAGGCATTGCGGCCGGATGCGCCATTGCTGGCCGCGGTGCTCGGGGTTGTGGTGCTAGTGGCGCTATCGGGCGCGCTACACCTGGACGGGTTGGCCGATAGCGCGGACGGGCTCGGGAGCCGGCGGGATCGCGAGACGATGCTGCGGATCATGAAGCAGAGCGACATCGGCCCGTTCGGAGTCACCTCGATCGCGGCCGTACTGCTGATCGACGTAGCCGCCCTCACCGCGTGCATCCAGTCCGGCTACGGCTGGCAGTCCCTCCTCGTCGGAGCCGTCGCCAGCCGCCTCACCCTCCCCTGGTCCTGCCGAACCACCATCCCCTCAGCCCGCCCCGAAGGCCTGGGCGCCATGGTCGCCTCCACCGTCCGCCCCACCACGGCAGCCCTCCTAACCCTCACCACCGCCCTCCTGACTGCCCTCCTCTTCTGGCTGACGGGCAACCACCTACTCGCAGTACCAGGCGCCGCCGCAGCCGTCCTGGCCTCCACCGCCGTCGCCCTAGCCGCCAACCACAAATCCCTTAAGACCTTCGGCGGCATAACCGGCGACACCCTCGGCGCCACCCTCGAACTAGCTCTCCCCACCACCCTCCTAACCCTCGCCCTAACCACCTAACCCACCCCCACGCACCGCCCCCCGGCTGCCGACTTCACCCACCCGGCAGCCGGCGGCGTACCGACCGACAGGCAGTACCCCGCACCCGCGACCGAGCCAAGCGCGGCATCAGCCCAAGACCGGCTGATCGCGGGGGTACTGCCTGTCGCTCGGTACACCGCGACCCGGCGACATCACCGACGGCCTCGGCATCACCGGCGACCTCGGCCCCACCCCCGGCGCCCCTCAGCCCCACCCGTTGAGCTAGCCCACCACCCTCCTAACCCTTGCCCTAAGCACCTGACCGCCATCGCCGCCGGCGGTCGGATGCCGACTTCCCCCCGACAGCCCGGCGGTGTACCGACCGACAGGCAGTACTTCGCGCCCGCAGCCGAGCCAAGCGCGGCATCAACTCGCAGACGGGCTGATCGCGGCGTACTGCCTGTCGCTCGGTACCTCGCGACTCAGCGGCATCACCTGTGACCCCGCGACCCCCGGCGACCCCGGCGGCGCCATCGAACTAGCCCCTCCCCACCACCCTCCTGCCCCTCGCCCTAACCACCTGAATCCCCTCCCGCAGCGGCCCTCCGGGTCCCGCCCGCCGCCGTACCGACCGACAGGACGCGAACAGTGTGAGCCGCCACTCAGTCGTGGATCCGGGTTCCCAGCAACCGCTTTCCCTCCCGGAAATCCACGACTCGGCGAACGACTCGGCGTACTCCGCGCGCATGCGGTCGCCCGGCACCGGTGAGGCGACCGGTCGCGTTGGGGTGGGAGCCGTTGCTCGGTCGTGGATCCGATTTCTCAGTCGTGGATACGGGTTCTCGGTGAGCGCCTCTCGAGCCGAAGCCCACGACTCGGTGAAGGGAGCGGCGTACTCAGCGCGCGCAGCCCGCGAGGCAGGCGGCGGAGGTTCTGGGGCCCGGGCGTGAGGGGCGGGGGTTCGGGGGCGGCGTGAGGGCGGGGTTCCGGGCGGGGTTGTAGGGGGCGGACGTGAGGGCGGGGTGTGAGGGGGCGGGGGTTTGGGGTGGTTGGGGGTGGGGGGAATCGTGGGGGTGGAGGGGTGGGTGTTGGGGGGGGTGGGCTGGGCGTGCATTAGTGTCCTCGCGGGGGTTGGGATGGGCAGGAGCGGGCGTGATGGTGAGGACAGATGGCGAGCACTCGCGGGATCGATATCGGTGATTCGGGAGCGAAAGCCCCGCGATCCGTTATCTTTATGTAATGAACGCAACCCGCCCAGCGCCTGGCTCGCAGGCTTCGCTCCGCGAAGCCAACCGCGAGCGCGTCCTGGGGGTTGTCCGGCAGCACGGCCCGTTGACACAGGTCGAGATCGCCGCCGCCTCCGGTCTCTCCGCCGCGACCGTGTCGAACATGGTCAAGGAACTCGACCAGACCGGCATGGTCGCGCTGTCCCCCAGCATCCGCAACGGCCGCCGTGCCGTCCTCGTCGCCCTGGCCTCCGGTGGCGGCCTGCTCGCCGGTGTCGCCTTCGGTGAACGGGATGTCCGCGTCGCGATCGCGTCGGAGAGCAGCGAGATCCTCGCCCAGCAGCTGATGCCGCTGCAGGCCGACCACGTCGCCGACGACGGCATGGAGCGTGCGGCCCGCCTGATCGCCGACCTCACCGAGACCATCGGCGCCAGCGTCGAGGACATCGGCGCGATCGGCTTCGGCCTGCCCGCGCCGGTGGACTCGGTCAGCGGCGAGGCGGGGTCGGACGCAGTACTGCCCGGCTGGCGCGGGGTGAACGTCGCCGAGGCAATGGGCGCCCACCTCCGCGCGCCGGTCGCCCTCGACAACACCGCAAACCTTGCTGCACTGGGGGAACTCCGCAGCGGCGCACTCCGCGGCGTCCAGCACGGCTGCTACATCAAGTTCTCGTACGGCGTGGGCGCGGGCATCGTGCTCGGCGGCGAGGTCTTCCGGGGTTCGGCCGGTACGGCGGGCGAGATCGGGCACCTCACGATCGACGAGAACGGGCCGATCTGCCGGTGCGGCAACCGCGGCTGCCTCGACACGTTCGTCGGGTCGCGCGCGTTGCTCAGTTCGCTGCAGGCGTCGCACGGCCCGCTCCGGCTCCGGGACGTCGTGACTCGCGCGCTGGCCGGGGATCTCGGCTGCCGTCGGGTGGTCGAGGATGCCGGCCGTCGCGTGGGCGTGGCGGTCGCCGGTCTGGTGAACCTCTTCAACCCCGAGGTGATCGTTGTCGGAGGCAAGATGGCCGAGGCCGGCGACCTGATCATGCTGCCGATGCGCGAGGCCCTGGACCGGTGCGCGATCCCCAGTGCCGCCGCGACAGTCGAGTTACGCGCGGCTGAACTCGGTGACGAAGCGGATGTCCTCGGTGCCATCCAATTGGCGTCCGTCCTCAGCCACTCGCGGGCGGCCAAGCCGGTGGAGACAACCGTGTAACAACGATATGTCTATTTCTTGAATTCAAGCCTTGACGTCAAGAGCGATGTGCCTTTGACTCTGGACAGGCCTACTCGGGCCCTCACGTCAAGGAGTTGCTCTATGTCCGTCTCACCAACCCGTTTCGTCGGCCTCGGCCTCGCCGTCTCGGCCCTAGCCCTCTCGCTGGTGGCCTGTGGATCGGACGAGCCGTCCTCGACCGGCGGCAGCTCCGCCGGTGGCCAGAAGATCGCCCTGCTGCTCCCGGAGTCGAAGACGACCCGGTACGAGAGTCTGGACCGCCCGCTGTTCACCGAGGCCCTCAAGGCCGCCTGCGCCGACTGCGAGCTGATCTACAGCAACGCCGACCAGGACGCCGCGAAGCAGCAGCAGCAGGCTGAGGCCGCGCTGACCCAGGGCGCCAAGGTGCTCGTCCTCGACCCGGTCGACGGCAAGGCCGCGGCCGCCGTGGTTGCCTCCGCCAAGGGCCAGAACGTCCCGGTGATCGCGTACGACCGCTTCATCGAGGGCGCCAACTACTACGTCTCGTTCGAGAACGAGGCGGTCGGCAAGCTGCAGGCTCAGACCCTGGTCGACACCCTGAAGGCGGCCGGCAAGACCTCCGGCAACCTGGCCATGATCAACGGCTCGCCGACCGACCCGAACGCGGCCGACTTCAAGAAGGGCGCGCACAGCGTGCTCGACTCCAGCGGCTTCAAGGTCGCCGCCGAGTTCGACACCCCGGACTGGAGCCCGGACAAGGCCCAGGCCTGGATGGAAGGCCAGCTGAGCGCGATCAAGGCCGGCCTGGTCGGCGTCTACGCCGCCAACGACGGCACCGCCGGTGGCGCCATCGCCGCCCTCAAGGGTGGCGGCGTGAAGCCGCTCCCGCCGGTCACCGGTCAGGACTCCGAGCTCGCCGCGATCCAGCGGATCGTCAGCGGTGACCAGGCGATGACCATCTACAAGGCCGTGAAGCCGCAGGCCGAGGCCGCCGCCAAGGGCGCCGTCGCACTGGCGACCGGTGGCAAGCCCGAGTCGACCACCGACAAGTCCGGTGTCCCGTCCACCATCCTCGACCCGGTGGCCGTCACCAAGGCGAACATCAACGACACTGTGGTGAAGGACGGAATCTACAAGGTGTCGGACATCTGCACCGCGTCGTTCGCGGCCGCCTGCGCAGCCGCCGGCCTCAAGTAACCCCGGCCCCGAGGCCGGGTCCCCTGAGCGGGGCCGGCCTCGAGGAACGCCTCGGTCCGGGTAGGCACCGCGAACCCACCCGGACCGAGGCCGGATCGTCAAAGCCTCAGGAGGCTGATCGATGACTGTCACTCCCACCTCCCCGCCCCTCACCGGCACGGTGCTGGCGCTGCGGGGCGTTTCCAAGCGCTTCGGCGCGGTCCAGGCGCTGAAGAACATCGACCTGGACGTGCGCGCTGGTGAAGTGCTCGCCCTGGTCGGCGACAACGGCGCCGGCAAGTCGACGCTGGTGAAGACCATCGCCGGGGTCTACACGGCCGACGACGGCACGATGGTGTTCGACGGGCGGGAGGTGCGGGTGGCCAGTCCTGCTGAGGCGCAGCAGCTCGGCATCGCCACCGTCTTCCAGGACCTGGCCCTGTGCGACAACCTCGACGTGGTCGCGAACCTCTACCTCGGCCGGGAACTGCGCAGGGGCAGGGTTCTCGACGAGGTCGAGATGGAGCGGTCCTCCTGGGAGCTGCTCCGCCAGCTGTCGGCCAAGATCCCGAGCGTCCGGATCCCGGTGGCCAGCCTGTCGGGTGGTCAGCGGCAGACCGTCGCGATCGCCCGCAGCCTGCTCGGCCAGCCGAAGGTGGTGATGCTGGACGAGCCGACCGCGGCGCTGGGCGTGGCCCAGACCGCCGAGGTGCTCAACCTGGTCGAGCGACTCCGCGAGCGTGGTCTCGCGGTGATCCTGATCAGCCACAACATGGCCGACGTGATGGCCGTCGCGGACCGCGTCGCGGTACTGCGGCTCGGCCGCAACAACGGTGTCTTCATGGTCAGCGAGACCAAGACGCAGGACATCATCGCCGCCATCACCGGTGCCACGGACAACGCAGTCTCCGAGCGCGCGGCGCGCCGGACCCGTGAGGAAGGTTCCGCATCATGACCACCCCGGTCGACGGATCGAAGGTCCCCGTGCAGGACACCGTGGAGGACCCGGCCCAGGAGGCCGCGCTGCCGGCCGACCTGCAGGACGAGCGGCTGATCGCCAGCCACGGTGTGAGCGGCGCGATCGCCGCCTTCACCGCGCGGCTGCGCTCCGGCGATCTGGGCTCGGTCCCGGTGGTGGTCGGACTGGTCATCATCTGGGCGGTCTTCCAGATCGCCAACAGCAACTTCCTGTCCAGCCGCAACCTGGTCAACCTGACCCTGCAGACCACCTCGGTCGGTGTCATTGCCCTGGGCATCGTTCTGGTCCTGCTGCTGGGCGAGATCGACCTGTCGGTGGGTTCGGTCAGCGGTCTGTCCGCGGCCATCTTCGGCGTCACCTTCGTGAACAAGGGCTGGCCGCTGGCGGTCTCGATCCTCGCCAGTGTGGCGGTCGGTCTGGTCATCGGCCTGTTCTACGGGGCGCTCTACAACCGCTTCGGCGTGCCGAGCTTCGTGATCACGCTGGCCGGCCTGCTGGGCTTCCTCGGCCTGCAACTGTGGGTGCTGGGCAAGGAGGGTTCGCTGAACCTCCCGTTCGACTCGGCGATCGTCAAGTTCGCGACGCAGAGCTTCCTGTCGCCCGCGGTCGCCTACGGTCTGGTCGTCGTGACGGTCGCGCTCTACATCGCGAGCCGGCTGCGCGCCCGTGGTCAGCGCCTCGCGGCCGGTCTGTCGGCCGCGCCGAACTCGATCATCGGCCTCAAGGCGGTCGCGCTCGCGCTGGTGCTCGCCGTCCCGGTCGCGGTGCTGAACGGCGACCGCGGGGTCTCTTCGATGTTCGTCCTACTCCTGGCCATGGTGGTGGCGACCGACTTCGCCATCCGCAAGACCCGCTGGGGTCGCTCGGTGATGGCGGTCGGCGGCAACGTCGAGGCGGCCCGCCGCGCCGGTATCAACGTGCGGATGATCTACCTGTCCGTCTTCGCCGCCTGCTCCACCTTCGCCGCCGTCGGCGGTCTGCTGGCCGCCTCCCGGCTGGTCGCGGTGAACCAGAGCAGCGGCGGCAACGACACCAACCTGAACGCGATCGCCGCCGCCGTCATCGGTGGCACCAGCCTCTTCGGCGGTCGCGGTTCGGCGTACTCCGCACTGCTCGGCGCGCTGGTGATCATGTCGATCTCGAACGGGCTGGCTCTCCTCAGCCTCGACTCCAGCGTGCGCTTCATGGTGACCGCGGCAGTCCTGCTGATCGCCGTCACGATCGACTCGCTGAGCCGTCGCAGCAGGCAGGCGCACGGCCGGGCATAGACCGGTGGGTTGCTGCCTGACCCCCTGCATCGGCAGCAGCCCGCCGTACCAACAACGGATCGCCACTCCCCGCCCGGAGTGGCGATCCGTTCCCGTCCGTACTGCGGTACTACAGCGAGTTGACCGCCCGGGTGGCCACCAGCGCACCCCGGCGTACGGCGCGCTCCAGGTCCCACCGGCGGGCGGCGAAATCTGCCGAGGGCAGGGAGATCGCCACCGACGCGAGCACGGCACCCGCGCTCGAGCGGACCGGCGCGGCCAGGCAGGACAGCCCGTCCTGGAACTCGCCGATCTCCAGCGCCACCCCAGACCGCCGTACGTTGTCCAGGTGGGTCTCCAGCGCCGACCGGTCCGTCATGGTGTTCGCGGTGCACCGCCGGAGTCCGACCCGGTCGAGGTACGCGTCGCGCTCCTCGGGTGTCATCGCGGCCAGCATCACCTTGCCGAAGGCGGTCGCGTGCGTCGCCTCGTGGAAGCCGATATCGAGCACCTGCACACGCCGCCGGCGTTCCGAGTCGACCACGTGCGCGACCACTACGTTCACCTCGCGGTAGACGGCGTAGTACGCGGCGGCGTCCGCCTCCAGGTGCAGCCGTCTGACCGCCGACGCGATGAGCGCCGGCACCTCCAGTTGCCGCTCGAGCCCTTGCTCCAGCAGCCGGACCCGATACCCGAGCCCATACCGGTGGTCCTGCGCGAGGTGGACGAGATACCCGGACTCGGTCAGCGTCGCCAGCAGGTGGTACGCCGACGGCAACGCCAGCTCCAGGTGAGCGGCGATCTCCTTGGCCGTCACCCCGTCCCGGCTGGCCGCGACGAACTCCATCGCCCGCAGGGCTCGTGACACCGACTGCACCGTCCCGGACACGGGCGCGCTTGACCCGTTCACCGCTGGGGGGTCGAGGTTCGGCGCCGACGTACTCATCCTGACAGCCTGCCCCGAAAGGAGAGCCGCCGCACCCCGACGCCGGGGCGTCCCCGCGGTCACCCGGCGATCACCTGGTCGACGCCGTCGGGGCGTGGCAGGCCGTAGCGGACGGAGAGCAGACCGCGACAGAGGCCCGAGTTGCCCTCGATGCTGATCCGCGTGGTCTTCGCCAGCCGCAATTGCACCGGCAGGTCCAGCTGCCGGATCGGCGAGCCGTCGTCCTGCAGCAGCAACGCTGCCGACTGTCCCGACGGCAACCCGAGCTCTGTACGCCGTCTCCGCAGCCGGTCGAGCTCGTCCCCGGGCAGCGCATCGGCGAGTGTCGCCTCCGCCAGGTCCGGCACCGACCACCCATCCTTGAGCAGGCGTGCCGCCACCTGCTCCTGGCACGCGCGGTGGGCCTTGCGCTGGAAGGTGACTCGGAGCTGCTCCAGCTCCCCGTCCGCCAGGCCCGGGAACGAGCCGGCGAAACCACGCCCGCCCGCGACCCCGGCGTTGATCTCGTCCGACGCGAAGTGGTCGAGCAACCTGATCACCACCGCGCGGGACCCCGCCCGCGCGGCGACCGCGTCGTACGCGTCGGCGACCATCAGGTAGGCGAAGTTCGGCGCGCAGAAGTACGTCGGCAGCCGGAGCTCGACGGTGACCACCTCGGCGTCCTCGGCCACGCCGGAGACGAAGCCGAGCTCGGTCACCGGCGCGTCCAGCTCGGGATCGCGGACCGTCCCCAGCGCGGCCCAGATCCCGTCGTCGACCCCGGCCGGCCGGGCGCCAGGCGTCCCGGCCGTCACCTCGGCCGTCATCAGGCCACCGACACCGGCTCGGAGCCGACCGCGGTCGTCTCGTCCGCGCTCTCCGGCACCCGCAGCTCGGCCGGTACGTCGATGCCGTACAGCTTGGCGGCGTTCAGCCCGAGGATCTTCTTCTTCACGGTCACCGAGAGGTCCGGGTACTCGTCGAGGTCGGCCGGGTAGCCGAAGTCCACGAACCTCTCGATCAGCCACGCGGGTGTCCAGATCGCGTAGTCGCTGGCGAAGGTGATCCGGTCCTCGCCGATCCAGTAGAGCAGCTCGCCGATGATCTGCGCGAAGTACTTCGGCCGGCTGTGGATGAACGGCATGGCGACGGCCAGGCCGCCGTACACGTTGGGCTCCTGGGTGGCGATCCAGCAGAAGTCCTCGAGCCGTGGCAGACCCACGTGCTCCACGATGAAGTTCAGCCCGGGGAACGCCGAGGCCACGTCGTCCACGTCCGCGACGTCGAAGGCGTCCCGGTTCAGCGGGTAGATGGTCGGGCCCTTGTGGATGTGGATGTTCTTGATCCCGAGCTCTTCGCACCTCTCCAAGTAGCGGTACGACCAGGGATCGGTGAGCTTCCAGCCCTTGGAGTCGCCCTTCCACTCGGCCGTGTAGAGCTTCACGCCCTGCAGGTCCCAGCGCTCGGCGAGCTCGGTGAGCTTGTCCAGCCCGGCCTCGCCGTCGCGCGGGTCCCAGGAGCCGTTGACAATGAACTTGTCCGGGTGCTTCTCGGCGATCTGGCCGTCCTGCTCGGTGGTGTTGAAGCCGTTCACGTAGAAGTCGGTGAGGTACGTCGGCTGGAAGATCGCCCGGTCGACGTACCCGTCGGTGAACAGGTCCTTGATGATCCGTTCCTCGGACTGCTTGTGGAACTCCTCCAGCGTCCACACCTTGTCCGCGGGCGACAGGTTGCGGTGGTAGTCGTAGAAGCAGTTGATGAAGCCCTCGCCGTACCGGTTCGCCTGGTTCGCCGGGGTCGCGTCCCACGCGTGCACGTGGCTGTCGACGATGAAGTAGTCGTTCCCGTCCTTGCTGTACATGCTTGCTCCTTCAGCTCGTCGGACTGCTCAGCTAGTCAGGATGGCGCGACCGCCGGGGACCCGGCCGCCGTCCAGGTCGTCCAGCGCGGTGAGCGCGTCGTCCAGGGAGTACTGCTTGGTGGCCAGCCGGACCCGGCCCTGTGCGGCCAGCGTCATCAGGTCGACCAGGTCGTTGTAGGAGCCGACCAGGTTGCCGATCACGTTGATCTCGCGGGAGATGATGTCGATCGTCGGCACGTCGACCTTGCCGCCGTACCCGATCACGAAGTACGAGCCGGAGTTGCGGGTCATCGCGATGCCGTCGGCCTCGGTGCCGTGCTCGCCGACGAAGTCGAGCACCACCTGGGCGCCCTCACCGCCGGTCTGGTCGAGCACCTGCTGGACCTGCTCGCCGTCGCTCAGGATCGTGTCGTGCGCTCCGAGCCTGCTGGCCTTCTCGAGTACTTCGGCAGCGCGGTCGACCACCGTGATTCGCGCGGGCGTCAGAGCGAGGAGGCACTGCAGGCCGATGTGGCCCAGTCCCCCGGCGCCGATCATCACCACGCGGTCGCCCGGGTGCAGCAGCGGAGCCGCCTTGCGCACCGCGTGGTACGCCGTCAGTCCCGCGTCCGCGAGTGCCGCGACATCGGCAGGCGCAAGGCCGTCGTCCAGCTTCACCACGGAGCGGATCGACGTACGGAGGTATTCCGCCATCCCGCCGTCGCGGTTGATGCCGGGGAACTCCGAGTTCGTGCAGTGCACGTCGTCGCCCGCACGGCAGGCCCGGCAAAGTCCACACGTCACCAGCGGGTGGAGGATCACCTTGTCGCCTGGGCTCACCCCGGAGACCGCCTCGCCGACCTCGACGACGGTGCCGGCGTTCTCGTGGCCGATCACGTACGGCAGCTCGACGCCGCTCTTCTCGGCCCACTGTCCTTCGATGATGTGCAGGTCGGTGCGGCAGACCCCGGCCGCGTCGACCTTCACTATGACGTCCAGCGGACCGTCCAGTTTGGGGTCCGGAATCTCGTCGAGGCTGGGGGGTTCGCCGTACTCATGGACTCGGACAGCCTTCATCTGGGGCCACTTCCCTCCGGTCTTGGGGATCGGTGGGTCCGATGGTGTCGGTGCTCCCGGTGTGGCGAAAGGGGCGTTATCGCCTTCCGATAACCGCCGGATCGGACACAATGAGCCGTATGACGACTCGGAAGGTGCCGATCCGGGCGGAGGCCACCTCTGAGGATCAGTCGGTCACGACGCTCGAGTTGTTCTTCGACCTGGTATTCGTGTTCGCCCTGACCCAGATCACCGCGCTGATGGCGCACGAAATGACCTGGCACGGCGTACTGCGCGGCGTGCTGCTGATCGGGCTGCTCTGGTGGAGCTGGATCGGGTTCTCCTGGTTGTGCAACCTGGTGAAGGCCGACGAGGGGTCCGTCCGCGGCGTGATGCTCGCGGCGATGGCGGCGATGTTCCTGATCGCGCTGGCCATCCCCGAGGCGTTCCACGACCTCCCGGGCGGTCTGTTCGGTCCGGTGGTGATCGCCCTCGCGTACTTCGCGTTCCGGGCGATGCACCTGTGGTTGTTCTGGCTGATCGCCGACGGCGACAGAGTGCTGCGCCGGACGCTGCTCCGGTTCGCCCCCTCAATGCTCGCCGGTACCGCGTTGCTGCTGGTCGCCTCGCAGTTCCACGGGAACACCCAGACGCTGCTCTGGGCACTCGCCCTCGCGGCCGACTACGGCGGCACCTACCTGATCGACGCACGCGGCTGGAGGCTCCGCTCGGCGGCGCACTTCGCCGAACGGCACGGGCTGATCATCATCATCGCGTTGGGCGAGTCGATCGTGGCGATCGGCGTCGGCGTTACCGACCTGCCGATCTCCTGGCCGATCATCATCGCCTCACTCCTCGGCCTGGCCATCGCCTCGGCGCTGTGGTGGATCTACTTCGACGCGGCGGTGCACTACGGCGAGCAGGCCCTGGCCGCCGAACCGCCGGAGACCAGCCCGAAGCTCGCCCGCGACGCCTATACGTTCCTGCACTTCCCGATGGTGGCCGGCATCGTGCTGCTCGCCCTCGGTCTGAAGAAGGTCCTCGAGTACGTCGGCGACACCGAGCACCACCACCTCGACGACCCGTTGAAGGGCATCGGCCTCTTCGCCCTCTTCGGCGGGGTTGTCCTCTATCTCTTGGGCCACGTCGGCTTCAAGTGGCGGACCACGCACACCCTCGGCGTCAGCCGGCTGATCACCGCCGCTCTGGCGATCGTGGCCGCGCTGACCCTCACAGACGTGCCGGCGCTAGGCCAACTCGCAGTACTGGCTGCTCTGCTGGCGGCGCTGGTCGCCTACGAGTCCATCCACTACGCCCGCGAACGTGACGTGCTCCGTCACCACCACGAATCAGCCGGGTGACGAAGAAAGGCCCCCGCCGGCGGCGGGGGCCTTTCTTCTTGGCGTTGCTCAGGCCGTCGCGGCGGTCAGGTCGATCTTCGGCTCGGCGAAGTGGCATGCAGCCGTGTGGCCGGGGCCCGACTGGGCCTGGGTCATCAGCGGCGGCTCCTGGGTGGCGCAGATGTCCTCGGCCTTCCAGCAGCGGGTCCGGAACCGGCAACCGCTCGGCGGGTCGATCGGGGACGGCACGTCGCCGACCAGCCGGATCCGCTCCTTCGGCGGCACGCCGCGGATGGTGCCGAGGTCGGGTGCGGCCGACAGCAGCGCCTGGGTGTACGGGTGCTGCGGAGCGCTGTAGATCTGCTCGCGCGGGCCCTGCTCGACGATCTTGCCCAGGTACATCACCGCGACCTGGTCACAGAAGTGCCGGACCACGCCGAGGTCGTGCGCGATGAACACGAAGGCGATACCGAGGTCGCGGCGCAGGTCCTCCAGCAGGTTCATCACCTGGGCCTGGATGGACACGTCCAGCGCGGACACCGGCTCGTCGGCGATGATCACCTCGGGCTCCACCGCGAGCGCCCGGGCGATGCCGATGCGCTGGCGCTGACCGCCGGAGAACTCGTTCGGGTACCGGTTGTGGTGCTCCGGGTTGAGGCCGACCCGCTCCAGGAGTTCCTGGACCCGCTCGAGCTCCTTGCCCTTCTTCACCAGGTTGTGCACCCGCAACGGCGTGCTGATGATGTTGCTGACCGTCTGCCGCGGGTTCAGCGAGCTGTACGGGTCCTGGAACACGATCTGCAGCTCACGCCGGAACGGGCGCAGCTCCCTCTCCTTCAGCTGGGCGATGTCCGTGCCCTTGAAGAGGATCTGTCCCGCGGTAGGGGTGAGCAGCCGGGTGATCATCCGACCGGTCGTCGACTTGCCACAGCCGGACTCGCCGACCAGGCCTAGGCTGCCGCCGCGCTGCAGGTCGAAGCTGACCCCGTCGACGGCCTGGACGACCTTCCTGGTCCGGCCCAGTCCCGCGGCCTCCTTGATCGGGAAGTGCATCTTGAGGTCCCGGACCTGCAGCAGCGGGGTGGCGCTGCTGCTGCCGGCCGAGGCTGCGTCTGCGTTGCGCACTGTCTTGCTCATCTCTCTCCTCAGCCCAGTCTCGGCGCGACCTCGGCCTCGTAGATCGAGGCCTTGTCGTGCAGGTGGCAACGGGACGTGTGCGCGCCGGCACCGTCGACCGGAAGCAGCTCGGGCAGGTCTGTGGTGCAGCGTTCGCCCTTCACGCGGTCCGTGTACGGGCAGCGCGGGTTGAACGAACAGCCGCCCGGAAGGCTCAGCAGCGACGGCGGCAGACCCTTGATCGGGCGGAGCTTCTCGCTCGCGGCCGAGACGGTCGGGATCGACTCGAGCAGACCCCAGGTGTAGGGCATCCGCGGCCGGGCCAGCACGTCCTCGGCGGTGCCGTACTCCACGCAGCGGCCGGCGTACATCACCAGCACGTCGTCGGCCATCTCGGCCACCACACCCAGGTCGTGGGTGATCAGCACGATGGCAGAGCCGAACTCCTTCTGCAGGTTGTTCAGCAGGTCCAGGATCTGCGCCTGGACGGTGACGTCGAGCGCGGTGGTCGGCTCGTCCGCGATCACCAGCTTCGGGTCGTTGACCAGACCCATCGCGATCATCGCGCGCTGCCGCATACCGCCGGAGAACTCATGCGGGTACTGCTTGAACCGGCGGATCGGGTTCGGGATGCCGACCAGGTCGAGCATCTCCAGGGCGCGCTTCTTCGCGACGTCCTTGGACACCTTGTGGTGCACCCGGTACGCCTCGGAGATCTGGTTGCCCACCGTGTAGAGCGGGTGCAGCGACGACTGCGGGTCCTGGAACACCATCGCGACCGCGTCACCGCGGACCTTCATCAGCTCGTTCTCCGGCATCCCGACGATCTCGTCGCCGCCGAGCTGGATCGAGCCGCTGATCTTGGTCCGCTTCCGGTCGTGCAGGCCCATCACGGCCATGCTCGACACGGACTTGCCGGAACCGGACTCACCCACGATCGCCAGCGTGCGGCCGAGCGGTACGGCGTAGCTCAGGCCGTTGACAGCGCTGACCAGCCCGTCCGCGGTCGGGAACTGGACCGTGAGGTCCTGCACGACCAGGTACGGCGTCTCGCCACTGGGCGTGTACGCCGTGTCGCGACGCTCCCGGGTCGCGATCGACGGGTTGCGCTTGGCGTCCGGCAGAACTGGGCCGTCGCCGGGTACGGTGCCGACCATCGTGTCGGGGGTGTCCTTCCGTCCTTCGTTCTCCGGTGTCGTCATGCGAGCCTGACCCGCGGGTCGATGATGCTGTAGGCGATGTCCACCAGGAAGTTCATGACTACCAGGATGACCGAGGCGACGAGCACCGTGCCCATGATCACCGGCAGGTCGTAGTTGTTCAGGCTGTCGAGCACCAGGACGCCGAGGCCTGGCAGGTCGAAGATGCGCTCGGTGAAGATCGCGCCGGCCAGGCTGCCGGCCACGTCGAGGCCGAAGATCGTGATGACCGGGATCAGGCCCGAGCGGAGCGCGTGCTTGTAGGTGACCACCCGGTCGGACAGGCCCTTGGCCCGCGCGGTCCGGATGAAGTCCTCGCTCAGCGTCTCCACCATCGAGCCGCGGGAGTACCGGGCGTACGAGGTACAGCTGTAGATGCCGAGCACCAGCCAAGGTGTCAGCAACCCGAGGAACCACTTCCCCACGCTCTCGGACGGTGGCGTCCAGCCGCCGCGGGGCAGGATCGGGTAGAGGATGGTCAGGTAGAGCGCGATCATCAGCGCCACGATGTAGTACGGCACCGAACTGACCACCAGCGTGCTGGTCATCAGCGCGCGGTCGCCGAAGGTGCCTCTTCGTTTGGCTGCCATCGACCCGACATAGACGCCGATGGTGAGCACGATGACCGCGTAGCCGGCGACCAGCGACACCGTCACCGGCAACCGGTCGGCCAGCATCTGGGTGACCGGCCGGTCGTTCTTGAAGGAGAACCCGAGGCACGGCGCACTGCAGTGCTGCACCACGCCGGACGTCTCGAAGTCCCGGCCGACGAAGATCCCGGCGGTGTACTCCGCGAACTGCTGCACCTTGGGCTTGTCCAGGTGCAGATTCTGTTTGATCTCGTTGTACCGCTCCTGGGTGCAGTTGCGGTCGCCGCAGATCGCCCCGGCCGGGTCGGTCGGAGCGATGAAGAACAGCGCGAAGGTCGCGATCAGCGTGACCAGCACGACGCTGAGGGCGCTCACCAGACGTCGCGCCACGAAGTACAACACGGGCTATCTCCTCACCGATCGGGGTGGTGCCCGGACCAGGTCCGGGCACCACCCCACCGTCGGAACTACTGAATCAGATGTTCGTCACCCTGACTGAAGATCAGGGCTGCTTCAGGTAGATCGAGGTGAACTCGGGCAGACCCTGGGTCATGTCGTTGACGGCGTGACCGATGTTCTTCCCGACCGGCGAGTTGGTACCGGTGTAGTACAGCGGGACGACCGGGAGGTACTTCTCCAGGATCATCTTGTCGACCTTCGACCACTCCTTGAGCTGCTCGTCCGGAGTCATGGCCGACACGCGGTCGATCTCGGCGTCCAGAGCCTTGTCCTGCAGCTGACCGACGGAGTTGCCCAGCTCGATCGCGTCGGACTTGAACAGCACCGGGAACCAGGAGGTGCCGCTCGGCCAGTCGGAGCACCAGCCGGCCGGGGTCTTGCCGATGTTGACCGGAGCGTTCTGGTCACCGACGAAGGTGCGCAGCTTGGCCTTCGGAACACCGATGGCGCGAACCTTGAAGCCGGCCTTCTCGTAGACCTGCTTGCGCAGCTGGGTCACCTGGGTGGAGATCTTGTCGTCGATCGAGTAGTACCAGCTCAGCTCGAAGTTCGACTTGCCCAGCTTGGCCAGCTCCGACTTCACCTCGGCGGCGACGGCGTCGTCCTCGGCACCCTTACCGGTACCGGTCAGACCCGGGAGCTCGTACTTCTCGAAGCCCGGGACGGCCGGCGGCAGGATGGTGGAGGCAGGCGGCGAGTCCGACGGGTTCAGACCGGCAACCTTGCGCCACGAGTCGGTCGGGTGCGCCTTGGCGATCAGCTTGCGCACCTCGAGCGGGATCTTGCGCGCGTCCATCGTGTACATCTGCGTGCAGGGGCCGGGGCCCTTGACGAGCTGGCTCTGGTCCTTGACCTCGGGCAGCAGGCTGACGTCCAGGTTGGAGTAGTTCAGCGCGTTCGCGTCCGGGCCGGCGCTGGCCAGCACCTGACGCTGTGCCTTGATGGTGTCCTGGGCGAACTTGAAGTCCCAGCCGTCCGGGTACTGGTAGCGCACCGGGTCGGTGTTCGGGTCCCAGTTCGGGTTCTTCGCCAGCTTGAGCTCGGTGCCCGGGGTGTACGACGTGACCTGGTACGGGCCGGTCGTCATCGGACGCTGCTCGTAGTTCTTCTTTGTGTCCTTCGCCTTCGGGATCGGCGTGAACATCGGGAAGGCCGCGTAGAACGGCAGGTCGTCGAACTTCTTGGCCAGGTGGATGACCAGGGTGCTGTCGTCCGGCGTCTCGACACCGGCGTAGTTGTCACCGCTGGCGTACGGGCCCTTGTACTTGTCACCGTCCTTGAAGAACTGGATCTGGTACGTGGGTCCCGCGTCATACAGGTCGTGCGCGAAGGAGCGCTTGATCGAGTACGCGAAGTCGGCGGCCGTGACCGGCGAACCGTCCTGGTACTTGATGCCCTTCTTCAGCTTGAAGGTCCAGCTCAGACCGTCGGCCGACTTGGTGCCCAGGTCCTCGGCGAGGTCCGGGACCAGGGTCGGCTTGCCGCTCGCCGGGTCCAGCTTGTACTGGGTCAGCGCCCGGTAGATCAGCTTCCCGATCTGGTTGCCGTCGGTGTAGTAGATGTTCGTGGGGTCGAAGGTGTCGGGCGTCACGTCCGACAGCACCGTGACGGTGCCACCCTTCTTCGCGCCGTCGATCTCCTTGGCGGGGCCCTTGGCAGTGGCGTCGATCGCCTTGACCTGCGCCCCACCCAGATCGCCTGAGCCTCCGGCCTCGTTACCGCTGTTCGAGGACGGGCTGCCGCAAGCTGCGACGGCCAGCATGACCCCCGCCGCCACCGCGGTAATCCGTTTCCACTGCATGATGGAGTTTCTCCTTTTCTGCCGCACGGGCAATCGCCGACCTACCGGCGAGTCTTGGGATCGAAGGCGTCTCTGATCGAGTCGCCGAGTAGGGCCAGCGCGAGCACCAGTGCGGTGATGCCGACCACGGGAAGCCAGAGGTAGATCGGGTCCGCCTTGAACCAGTTCGTCGCGTTCGCGATCGTCTGGCCCCAGGACGGAATCGGCTCCACCAGTCCGACACCGAGGAAGGACAGGCCTGCCTCCAATGTCACATACGCGGGCAAGGAAAGTGACGCTGAGATAACGATCGGGGCGACCAGGTTCGGCAGCAGTTCCTTGAACAGGACCTGCCGGGTCGGCACTCCGATCGCCTTGGCTGCCAGCACGAACTCGCGCTCGCGCAGCGACAGCACCTCACCGCGGATGATCCGGGCCAGGCCGGCCCAGCCGAAGAACGACAGCACGAAGATCAGCACGAAGAATCTCGTCGAGGCCTGTTCCTCGGGCGTCAGGTTGAACGATCCGCCTCGCATCGACTCGACGATCGGGACCAGCGCGATCGCGAACAGCAGGTACGGAAGGCTGAGGACGAAGTCGATGATCCAGGAGATCACCCGGTCCACCCAGCCACCGAGGAAGCCGGCCAGCAGACCCATCACGACACCGACGATGGTGCCGAACACGGTCGCGGAGAAGGCGACGATCAGCGACGGGCGGGCGCCGTACACCCAGCGGGCGAAGTTGTCCCGGCCGGTCTTCGGCTCGACGCTGAACCAGTGGTCGGGTGTCAGGCCGATGGTCGGGTAGCCGTACTCGTCGACCAGGTCGGGGTGGAAGGTGCCGAAGTCCTGGCCCTCGATCTTGGACAGCAGCGGCGCGAAGACCGCGACCAGGATGAAGAAGAGGATGATCACGGCGCAGATGACGGCAACGTTGTCCTTGCGCAGCCGGTCCATCGCGATCCGCAGCGGGGACTTGCCATGGGCAACCGTCGCCGGACGAACCGGCTCGGCGGACGCCGGGTGGTCCTGGACGCCCACAGTCGAGTCAGGTTGCCCAATAGTCATTCGCGCTCCGTCAGCTTCTGTCGGCCAGATTCCGGTTTCAGACCCGGCAACGGTCTGTAGATCGTGCCGAGTTTTTCCTTGCAGGGGGCCGGCGTCAAATTGCCTTGACGCCGGCCCTCTGCCACAACCGCGCGCTAGCCTGCCCGACACTGTGACCCCAAACCAGCGGTGCCCGGCACCAGTGCACAAATCGTTACCGGAAGGGGTGCCGGACCGGAACATTTCAACCCAATGGTTACCGACTGCGAGCAATCCTTCGCGAAACGCGGCGGCACAGCACCGACAGTGGCCAGATTGTGCCAGATTGTCACCCGGAGTGAACGTCGTCACGCGTCCGGTGACGAGTGACCAGCACCACTCGAACAACGCATTCCGGAATGGGTGAACGGCCTCGAAACGCGGTCTTGCCAGCAGTCATCGGGCAATCCGGGACTTCCGGATGCCCCGATGAATGACCGTTCCGAACGCCGTCGGGCCGCTGCGGGGTGACAAACACCCGCGCAACGGCCCGAGAAGTAAGGGCGGTTCTGGTCAGCTCTCGCGGACGTGGACGGTGACGAACGGAGGCTTCACCACCTCGAACGCCTCCTGCCGGCCGCGGATGTCCACGGCGACCTGATCGCCTTCCTTGACGCGCGCGTCCAGCAGGGCGAGCGCGATCCCCTTCTTCAGCGTCGGCGAGAATGTGCCGGAGGTGACCTCGCCAACCGCCGTACCGGCGGCGTCCACCACGTTCATGTGCGGCCGCGGGATGCCCCGGCCGACCGCGCGCAGGCCGCGGAGGATCCGGGCCGGGCCGGCCTCCTTCTCCGCGCGCAGGGCCTGGTCGCCCCAGAAGTGCTCCTTCTTCCAGCCGACGGCCCAGCCGGACCGGGCCTGCACCGGCGTGATCTCCGGGGAGATGTCCTGGCCGTGCAGCGGATAGCCCATCTCGGTCCGCAGGGTGTCGCGCGCGCCCAGGCCCGCAGGGACGATGCTGTACCGCTCTCCTGCCGCCAGCAGCGCGTCGAAGACCCCGACCGCCGCCTCGTTCGGAACCACCAGCTCGTAGCCCCGCTCACCGGTGTACCCGGTGCGGCAGACGACGATCGGAGTACCGGCGAAGTCGGCGACGGCGAATGACATGTAGTCGTGGCCGGTCGGCAGGCCGATCGCGGCGACTACGTCGTCGCTGTTGGTGCCCTGGACGGCGAGGATCGCGTAGTCGTCGTGGGTGTTGGTCACCTCGACCCCGTCGGGCGCCTGCTCGGCAAGCCGGCGGACCACCTCGGCGGTGTTCGCCGCGTTCGGGATCAGGAACACGTCGTCGTCGGCATGCAGGTAGGCGATCAGGTCGTCGACCACCCCGCCGTCCTCCGCGCAGCACAAGGTGTACTGCGCCTGGCCCGGCGCGATCTTGCCCAGATCGTTGGTCAGGCAGGAGTTCACGTACGCCGCGGCGCCGGGACCCTTGACGGTCGCCTTGCCCAGGTGGCTCACGTCGAACACGCCCACGGAGGTCCGCACCGCGGTGTGCTCGGCGACGACTCCGCTGTACTCCAGTGGCATCTCCCAGCCGCCGAACTCGGCGAACTTGGCGCCGAGGGCGACGTGCCGCTCGTGCAACGGGGACTTCTTCAAGGCGGGAGACTCGGTCATGCAGCGGAACTTACCGGAAGCGCCTCGGCGTAGCATGCGGAGGCAGCATTCACGTACCGTCACGACCGGCACCTGCCACCCGGTCAAGGAGGACTGAGGATTTCGTGAGCACCATCACCCTGAGCAAGTCCGATGCGTCCGGCGTCAAGACCGACGTCCTGGTCATCGGCGTGGTCAAGCTCGACGGCGGCGTAGCCCTGCCCGCCGGCACCGAGTCGCTGAACGCCGCGTACGGCGGGAAGCTGGTGGAGGTGCTGTCCGGCCTCGGCGCCACCGGCAAGACCGGCGAGGTCACCAAGGTGCCCGGCCCGAAGCCCGGCAAGTCGGCCACGCTGATCGCCGTCGGCCTCGGTGCCGCGCCGGACGGCGCCCTGAAGACCGAGGACCTGCGCACCGCCGCCGGTGTCGGCGTCCGCGCCGCCAAGACCGGCCAGTCGGTCGCGTTCGCACTGCCGACCCCCGACGCCGAGTGCGTCCGGGCCGTCGCCGAGGGCGCGCTGATCGGCCGCTACACCTTCAACGCCTACAAGTCCGAGGCGACCACCGAGGCGCCGGGCAACCTGACCGTGCTGACCGACCTGGCCCGTGCCAAGGAGGCCAAGGCCGCCCTGGAGCGCGCCGAGGTCGTCGCGGACGCGGTCCACCAGGTGCGCGACTGGGTGAATACTCCCCCGTCGGACCTGCACCCGGCCGAGTTCGCCGTGCACGCCCAGAAGCTGGGCAAGGAGCATGGCGTCAAGGTCGAGGTGCTGGACGAGAAGGCACTCGCCAAGGGCGGGTACGGTGGCATCCTCGGCGTCGGCCAGGGATCCACCAACCCGCCGCGGCTGGTCCGGATCAGCTACACCCCGAAGAAGCCGGTGACGCACCTGGCCTTCGTCGGCAAGGGCATCACCTTCGACTCGGGCGGCCTGTCGCTCAAGACCGCCAGCGGCATGATCAGCATGAAGGCGGACATGGCCGGCGCCGCCGCCGTGGTCGCCGCCACCATCGCGATCGCCCGGCTCGGCCTGCCCGTGCAGGTGACCACCTACGCGGCGATGGCGGAGAACATGCCGTCCGGGTCCGCTGCCCGCCCGTCCGACGTGCTGACCATGTACGGCGGCAAGACCGTCGAGGTGCTCAACACCGACGCCGAGGGCCGCCTGGTGCTGGGTGACGCCCTGGTCCGGGCGTCGGAGGACCAGCCCGACCTGATCGTCGACGTGGCCACCCTGACCGGCGCCTGCGTCGTTGCCCTGGGCACCAAGGTGGCCGGCGCGTTCGCGAACACCGACACCGCCCGGGACCGGGTGGTCGACGCCGCGGTCGCCGCCGGTGAGCAGATGTGGCCGCTGCCGATCCCGGCGGAGATGCTCGACAAGCTGCGCTCGCACTCGAAGGTGGCCGACCTGGCCAACATCACCGGCGAGCCGTGGGGCGGCGCCCTGGCCGCGGCTGCGTTCCTCGGCGATTTCGTTGCCGAGGGCATCGACTGGGTCCACCTGGACGTGGCCGGCCCGGCCTTCAACGACGGCGGGCCTTCCGGCTACACCTCGGCCGGCGGCACGGGGTACTCCGTTCGCACCCTGGTCGAGCTGGCCGCCGCCGCCGGCTGACCCTTCCAGCCGGCCCTTCCAGCTGGTCCTTCTAGCTGGTTCGGTAACGGATCTCCAGCATCGTGCACCCCTCGCCGGTCCGGTACGGCCCATGCGGCATACCGGGCCGGCGAGCGGCGTAATCCCCCTGGCCGAAGGTCTTGCCGAGGGTGAGGTCGGTCAGCGTTCCCTCGAGCAGGTAGACCTCCTCGAAGTACTCGTGCTGGATCACCTCTTCGCCTGAGCTCGTCCCGGGCGCCCACCTCGCGATCCTGGTCAGCGTCCCGTCCGCCGGGTCGCTGCTGAGCACCCGTTGGCTGATCCCTTGTCCGCCGTCGGTCCACGGGACGTCCGTCGCGGTGAAGAACTCGTGCTGCGACTTCATTCCCAGGCCGCCGCGAGCCGCTCGACGGAGTACAGGATCCGGCTGGTCAGGCCGCGGGGATCGGTCAGTTCCACCCGCGTGCCGTCCTGGATGAGCTGCTCCCGCTCGCCGTGTCTGACCCAGGCCTTCAGGGTGAAGGCGTCCAGCTCATGCTCGATCGCGGCCAGCGGCCAGGCCACGTCGCCGAGCAGGTCCGGGGCGGACTGCTTGCTCCAGGCAACGCCGTGCACCTCGAGCGCACGATCGGTGTGGTCGCACGCTGCCGTCAGCAGCAGGTCGTCCGGGCCGTCGCCGACGATCAGCGCCCACTCGCCGGGCAGTGTGAATCGGAGGGTTTCGGACACAGATACCTCCAGCGAATCTGAGTGAGGGCTTGCTCAGCCCTTCATGAGGATGGAGCCGGTGGTGTCGAGGTGGCGGAGGATCGCCGCCTCGGCCGCGGCCGCGTCACCCGAGGCCAGGCCGTCCACGATCGCCTGGTGCTCCGAGAGCACGTCCTGGCGACGGGTGGCACTTCGCTGTAGGGCCACGACGCCCAGCAGGACGTGCCGAGCGCAGAGACTGTCGTACAGCCGACCGAGCACGCTGTTGCCGGCCGCGATCCTTTAGCCCGGTGGCGGGCGCTGGTCGGGACTGAGGCTCAAATGAGGCCGTTCTTCTTGCGGGCGTTGTATTCACGCATGCGGGGCGGGTAACCGACCACGGCCGCGTCGTACGAGGGGATGCCGAGCTTGTTCGCGAAGGTGTGCGCCCACTGGACCGATGGCACCCGGCGACGGGTCCACTCACCGTCGATGGCGACCAGCAGCAGGGTGTAGTCAGTCACCGCCGTACGTGGCTCCACGAATCCCTCGACGCCCTGACGTGTCTGGGCGAACTCTCGCAGGTGCGCCTGGTCGGGAGTGTCCGACTTGCGCATCGTGCCCGGCTTCTGCCGGCGACCGAACCACTTCATGGGAGCCAGTGTCCACCATTCCGGCAAATCCAGCCCGGGAGCGACGCGGCGGCGCGGCGGTGACAAGATGACGCCGGGCCGGAACTCCGCGATCCGGGGCCGCCCGCCGACCTGACGCCCACGGAGGAACCTGTGACGAACACGGCAGAGAGCAGCACGAACTACGACCTGGTGATCCTCGGCGGCGGTAGCGGTGGCTATGCCGCCGCGCTGCGGGCCGCGGGACTGGGGATGTCCGTGGCCCTGGTGGAGAAGGACAAGCTGGGCGGCACGTGCCTGCACCGCGGCTGTATTCCCACCAAGGCGCTGCTGCACGCCGCCGAGGTGGCCGACTCGGCCCGCGAGGGCGAGCAGTTCGGGGTCCGGACGACGCTCGAGGGCGTCGACATGGGCGGCGTGAACAAGTACAAGGACGGCGTCGTCGACCGGCTCTTCAAGGGCCTGCAGGGCCAGATCAAGGCCCGCGGCATCACCATGATCGAGGGCGAGGGGCGGCTCACCTCCCCGACCACGGTCGAGGTCGCCGGTACGACGTACACGGGCAAGAACGTCATCATCGCCTCCGGTTCCTACTCGAAGTCCCTGCCGGGCCTGGAGCTCGACGGCCGCCGGGTGATCGCCAGCGAGCACGCGCTGACGCTGGACCGGGTGCCCGAGTCCGCGGTGATCCTGGGCGGCGGCGTGATCGGCGTCGAGTTCGCCAGCGCGTGGACCTCGTTCGGCACCAAGGTGACCATCGTCGAGGCGCTCCCCCGGCTCGTGCCGTCCGAGGACGCCGACTGCAGCAAGACGCTCGAGCGCGCGTTCCGCAAGCGCAAGATCGGCTTCAAGACCGGCACGCCGTTCGAGTCCGTCGAGCTGGTCGAGAACGGCGTCAAGGTGACTGTCGCCGGCGGCGAGGTGATCGAGGCCGAGGTGCTGCTGGTCGCGGTCGGCCGCGGCCCGAACACCGCCGGCCTGGGCTATGAAGAGGTCGGGGTCGCCCTCGACCGCGGCTTCGTCACCGTCGACGAGCACCTGCAGACCAGCGTCCCGGGCGTCTACGCGGTCGGCGACATCGTGCCCGGCCTGCAGCTCGCGCACCGCGGCTTCCAGCAGGGCATCTTCGTCGCCGAGCACATCGCCGGGCTGAACCCGGCGTTGATCGACGAGGCCGGCATCCCGCGCGTCACGTACTCCGAGCCCGAGGTCGCCTCCGTCGGACTCACCGAGGAGCAGGCGAAGGCGAAGTACGGCGAGGTGGAGATCCTCAACTACAACCTCGGCGGCAACGGCAAGAGCCAGATCCTCAAGACCCAGGGCTTCGTGAAGCTCGTCCGCGCGAAGGACGGCGCCGTGGTCGGCCTGCACATGGTCGGCTCCCGGGTCGGCGAGCTGATCGGCGAGGCCCAGCTGATCTACAACTGGGAGGCCTTCCCCGCCGACGTCGCCCCGCTGGTGCACGCCCACCCGACCCAGAACGAGGCTCTCGGCGAGGCGCATCTGGCGCTGGCCGGAAAGCCACTGCACTTCCATGAGTAAGTTTGGTGCTGCTGTGACGGGCGTGTCCGCCGTGACCCGGCGGGCGCCTGTTCCAGCGGCACCGTAGGCTGACACTCGACCGATCAGACGAAGGAGCAACGACCGTCATGCCGACCTCTGTATCCCTGCCGGCCCTCGGGGAGAGCGTCACCGAAGGAACCGTCACCCGCTGGCTCAAGCAGGTCGGTGACGCGGTTGCCGTGGACGAGCCCCTGCTGGAGGTCTCGACCGACAAGGTCGACACCGAGATCCCCTCGCCGGTGGCCGGCACCCTGCTGGAGATCAAGGCCGCCGAGGACGAGACCGTCGAGGTCGGCGCCGAGCTCGCCGTGATCGGCGACGCCGGCGAAAGCTCTGGTACGCCGGAGGCCGCTCCTGCCCAGGAGGCCCCGGCCGCCGAGGCTCAGGCCGCACCCGCCCAGGAGGCTCCAGCTGCTCAGGCTCCGGCCGAGCAGGCCCCCGCTGCCGAGGCCCCCACCACAGCTCCGGCCGAAGCGGCCTCAGCCCCCGCGGCCTCCCCGGCGGCAGGCCAGGCCTCCTCGGGCACGTCGGTAACCCTGCCCGCGCTGGGTGAGAGCGTCACCGAGGGCACCGTGACCCGCTGGCTCAAGCAGGTCGGCGACGACGTAGCCGTCGACGAGCCGCTCCTCGAGGTCTCCACCGACAAGGTCGACACCGAGATCCCGTCGCCGGTGGCCGGCAAGCTGCTGGAGATCAAGGTCGCCGAGGACGAGACCGTCGAGGTCGGCGCCGAGCTGGCAATCGTCGGCTCCGGCGACGCGGCCCCCGCCGCCTCCGCCCCGGCCCCCGCCGCTCCGGCCGAGTCCGCTCCCGCTCCTGCTGAGGCTGCTCCGGCCCCCGCCGCCGCTCCCGCCCCAGCCCCCGCGGCCCAGGCTCCGGCTGCTGCTCCTGCCCCGCAGGCAGCTCCGGCTCAGGCACCGGCTGCTCAGCCGGCCGCCCAGGCTCCCGCACCGCAGTCGGCCCAGCCCGCCGCGCAGGCTCCTGCCCCGCAGTCGGCACCGGCCCAGGCTCCTTCGGCGCCCGCTCCTTCGGCTCCGGCCCCGGCCGCCTCCTCGAACGGCTCGTCCTCCGACGGCCCGAACTACGTGACCCCGCTGGTCCGCAAGCTGGCCACCGAGCACCAGGTCGACCTCGGCGCAGTACAGGGCACCGGCGTGGGCGGCCGCATCCGCAAGCAGGATGTGATCGCCGCTGCCGAGGCGAAGAAGGCGGCCGCCGCCGCTGCTCCGGCGGCTTCGGCTCCAGCGGCCTCGCCCGCTCCGGCCAAGGCCGCTCCGGCGATCAGCCCGCTGCGCGGTACCACCGAGAAGATGAGCCGGATCCGCAAGGCCATCGCCAACCACATGGTCAACTCGCTGCACGTCTCGGCGCAGCTGACCACCGTGGTCGAGGTGGACGTCACCGAGATCGCCAAGCTCCGGAACGCCAAGAAGGCCGAGTTCCAGGCCCGCGAGGGCGTCAAGCTGTCCTTCCTGCCATTCTTCGCGCTGGCCGCGATCGACGCGCTGAAGCAGTACCCGAAGCTGAACGCCTCGATCGACGACGAGGCCGGTGAGGTGACGTACCACGCCGCCGAGCACCTGGGCATCGCCGTCGACGCCGAGAAGGGCCTGATGGTCCCGGTCGTGCACAACGCCGGTGACCTGAACATCGCGGGCCTGGCGAAGAAGATCGCCGACCTCGCCGACCGCACCCGCAACAACAAGGTGCTGCCGGACGAGATGGCGGGCGGCACCTTCACCATCACCAACACCGGCAGCCGCGGCGCTCTCTTCGACACCCCGATCCTCAACCAGCCCCAGGTGGGCATGCTCGGCACCGGCGCGGTCGTCAAGCGCCCCGTCGTCATCACCCACCCGGAACTGGGCGAGACCATCGCCATCCGCCAGATGGTCTACCTGGCCCTGACCTACGACCACCGCCTGGTGGACGGCGCCGACGCCGCCCGCTACCTGACCGCGGTCAAGCAGCGCCTGGAAGAAGCCCAGTTCGACGTCTGATTACCAGTGGCAGCCCGCACCATCGGCTGACCACCGCACCACCTCGTCGCCGACCTGCCGCCTGAGCACCCCTCACGCGGCGGGTCGGTGCCTTTTCCACCCATGACAGCAACTTCGACCGTCGATGGCAGCAACCGTGCGAGCCGCCGCCCGGCGCACATCCACGACGACTAACCCCGGGTACCGGACCGCCGGGCGGCGAGTCACTCTGCACGGCGGGTTGCCCGGCGTGGCAGGCTCGACGCGTCGGCGACCTGGCGGCGGGTCGATGAACTCCGAGTCGATCCCGGGAGGATCTGACGATGAAGTACGTGCTGGCTGGTTCTTCCGGCTTCCTCGGCAAGTCCCTCGCGCGCGATCTGCTTGCCGACGGCCACCAGGTCGTCCGGCTGGTACGCCGCGCCCCGAGCCAGCCGAGAGAGGTCCGCTGGGATCCCGCCAAGGGCCAACTGGATCCGGCCGCCCTCGAAGGGGCCGACGTGCTGATCAACCTCGCCGGCGCGAACGTCGGCCGCCCTTGGACCCCGACGTACAAGAAGACGATCCGCGAGAGCCGAGTCAGCACCACCTCGACTCTCGCCACCGCCGCCGCGCAGATGGAACGCCGACCCGTCTTCCTGACCCAGAGCGGAATCGGCGGCTACGGCAAGGACTGCGGCGACCAGATCCTCACCGAGGAAACCCCGCTCGGCGAAGGCTTCCTCTCCGACGTCGTCCGTCTCTGGGAAGGCGCCGCCGACCCGGCCCGCGAAGCCGGCTGCCGCGTCGCCACCCTCCGGACCGGCGTTGTCCTGGACCACGCCGCCCCCGCCTTCCAACTCCTCGCCCTCCCCTTCCGTCTTGGCGTCGGCGGTCGCCTCGGCTCAGGCAAGCAGTACTTCCCGGTCGTCTCCCTGACGGACTGGCTCCGAGCAGTCCGCCACGCAGCCGAGAACGACCAGGTCAGCGGCCCAGTGAACGTCGTCCTCCCCAATCCCGTCAGAAACAGCCAGTTCACCAGGGACCTGGCCGCCGCGCTCCACCGTCCGTCACTCATCCCGATCCCGGCCATCGCCCTCACCACCGCACTCGGCGAATTCGCCTGGGAACTCATCGGCAGCAAACGAGCCCTCCCCACCACCCTCCAATCCACCGGCTTCACCTTCACCCACCCCACCTCCCCCGAAGCCCTAGCCTCCGCCCTCAACCATTAGCCGCCACCACTACAAGGCGGTCCGGTAGTTGCCTGGAGAGCTCGGTCAAGTGGTGGTGATTGCTGAGATTCGCCAACTGGTATTGCTGGCCGTGAGGGTTATTCGGCGGGTGGTCGGTGGACCAGGCGGGAGCGCTGTTCGGTCGCCGGAACGGGTCACAGCCGCGCCGGCGATCAACCGGTCGACGATTCGGAGTACGACGGTCTCGTCGCCCGGGTGTTCGACGATGAGGGTTTCGATCTGCATGCGTAAGCCTTCCACGCGGACCTGCTGCTTACGGTAGGAGGCAAGCAGAGAACGGTCGGACGACCACGGCGGACTACCGGGCACGTAGATCGCGTCGAGGTCAGCCGGATTCAAGGTGGAGAACGCTTGCGATCTACGGCGGTCAAGGCTCTGCAGAGTCTGCAACCACCGCTTGCTGTCCTCAGCCGCCCGCGTGGATTCCCCCGGAGGCTCCCCCGGCTTTCCAGAAGGCGTGACAGGCCCCGGGCTCGCGCTCTCGACCGACCTAGCGCTGGGACTCGGGTCCTGAGGGCTGGGGTTCGTCTTCTGAGGGCTAGGGCTCGGAGATGAAGTCGCGACCGGCCTTGTTGCTGAGGAACTCTGCGGGGTGCCTGCGGTTGTCGTCGACCCGGTTGCTGCTTGCCCCAGTACACCCACCGTTGCAAGACCAACGCCAAGCACGATGAGTGCCGCGACTCCACAAGCCACGAGGACTCCGTAGGTAGAACGCTTTGCCTGCAAGCCTTCTCGAATCATCGCAACAGATCCACCCCGGTGAGTCCCCGCCTTCCCCGTACTGCGAACGCGCCCGCGCGCAGACCTCGTATGCCGTGAGGACCCGCCGCGCGTGACCCCACGCCCCAGGCGGCTCGTGGTCCCCGGACCATCCGCTCCCCCACGCCCCACTCCTGCCCGACCCCGGCCGGAGCCGATGGGCCCAGCTCGGGTGGATCCCATGGCGGACGACCGCAGGCGGGTCAGCCCGCGCCCGGCGGTGCTGGGCCTTGTGGAACCAGGGCTTGTGGGCTCGGGGCCGATCGGCGCAATGCCTGTGGAGCTACGACTGGTGGATCTGGCGGCCGGGGAACCGGCAGTGGTCGGTTCGGCGGCGGTGGTGGTGGTGAAGTCCAGGACCCCGCGCCTCTCCCCCATGGTTCCTTCCCCGCGTGCTACATGATCGAGGGCTTCCCGAACGGGGGCTACATGGTCGGTGGATTGCTGGTCAACCGGATGCTGGTCGACGGGTTGCTTGTCTACGGACTTCTCGGGGTCGGGCCCTGAGCTCGCCTGGTTGTCCCCGGCGTAGTCCGGACCGCTGGAGTGTGCAGTGTCGGGGTTGGTGGTCGCCGGGCCGGTTGTCTCCGGGGCGGTGGTTGGCGGGGCGGTTGACTCCGGGGCCGGGCGTGCGGTGGCGGGGGTGAAGCCGAGGTCTATGGGGGTGGGTGGGGTTAGGGAGAGGAGGTGTTGGGCTATGTCGTCGCCGGGAGTGGTGAAGAGGGTGGGCGGGAAGAGTTTGGGGTCTGCTCCGGACTGGAGAGCTAGGGCGCCTAGGGCTTTGAGGTCGTCGGCGGGGGTGTTCGGAGAGGTTAGGCGGAGGCCTGGGTCCGTGAGGACGGGGCGGCCGTCGGCGTCGAACATGATGTTGTCCGAGCTCAAGCGGGTGTGAGTCAGGTCGGCGCGGTGCATTGCGGCCAGGCCTTGAGCGAGCGGGCTGATCAGGGTCACCAGTTCGCCTAGGGAAAGCGGTCCCCGTCGTTGGAGGAGGGCCGTCAGCGTGCCGGCTGCGACGTACTGGCTGAAGAGGAGCCATTCTCGATCGGTCTGGCGTACTTCGAGCAGGCGGGCCACGTGTGGGTGGTCGATGCCCCGGGCACGGGCCAGGTCGTCGCGGAAGTCATTGGGCGTCGGGATAGCGGACTTGGGGATGCGTTTGAGCACGGCGTGCCGGCCGGAGGCGAGGTCCCGGATCAGCCAGACGGCGCCGACCGATCCGGACCCGAGCCCACGGCGCAGGCTGTAGCCGGCGATGTCTTCGAGTGCCATGTCCAAGAGAGTGCACGAATCGTCGTCGCACCCGCCGGAGTTATCCACAGCAAGGGCCGGACCGGCGTCCTGTGGACGGGGGCGAACGGCACCGTGGCGGTCGGCATACACTCGAAGGTGTGAGGGCTATCAACTATGTGGAGGCCGGCTTCGGCGCCGACGCGGTCGACTACGAGCAGGCGTGGGCCGAGCAGCGCCGCCTGCACGCGGAAGTTGCCGAGGGCACCGGATCCGACACTGTCATCCTGCTCGAGCACCCGCCGGTCTACACGGCCGGCAAGCGCACCGAGCCGCACGAGCGGCCGATGGACGGTACGCCGGTGGTCGACGTCGACCGGGGCGGCAAGATCACCTGGCACGGCCCGGGCCAACTGGTCGGCTACCCGATCGTGAAACTCGCCTCACACGTGTACGTCGTGGACTACGTCCGCCGGCTCGAGGAAGCCCTGATCGCGGTATGCGCGGAGCTCGGCGTACGGACCGGACGGGTGAAGGGGCGCAGTGGCGTCTGGGTTCCCGCGGACGAGCGCGGGCGCGAGCGGAAGATCGCGGCGATCGGGATCCGGGTGGCGCAGGGCGTCACCATGCACGGGTTCGCGCTGAACTGTGACAACGACCTCGCCTGGTTCGACCGGATCGTCCCGTGCGGCATCTCCGACGCCGATGTCACCACGCTCGCCAAGGAACTGGGCCGCGACGTCTCCGTCGCCGAAGTCCTCGAACCGGTACGCCGGAACCTGGACAAGCTGCTCGCCTGGGAAGAGTACGTGCGCACTCCCGACCTGGACCACGAAGACGACCCGACCCCAGCAGGCATCACCTACGGCCTGACCGTCTGACGCCCCACCGGCGAACAACCGCCGCCCGTCGTTGCGGGTGAACCTCCGGACGACCACCTGAAGTCGGCAGTGACCTGCGGTCGCCCACCTGACGTTGGCGGTGAATTGTGGACGCCACACCTGCCGGGGCGATGCTTCGCGTCCGCTGCTCCGCCTTGCCCGGGAGGTTGGAGGGCTGGTCCGTCGAGGCAGGCATTTGCGCCTGCATGGAACAAACCCGGCGCGACGGGAGCGCGCTGGTGCGGGATGGCGCCCTACCACCACCCCCGCGGTACTGCGGGGTGGTTCGCGCAGTACCGCGGGGTAGTGCGTGATGGTGCCCGCAGCACTGCGAGGTGGTTGGTATTCATGCCGGTCGGCAGGAGTTTGTGGGGATGCCGTGTGTGACTGGGGTGGTGCGGGGTGTGTGCGGGGTGGGGTGGTGTGGGCGTGTTGCCGGGGGATTACGTGGGGATACGCGCCGGGTTAGACGTAAAGATTGCGCGAAGTGTCGGCGGGGTGCGGAGGGGAAACGTCGCTACGGTGGGGATGTGTCCAAATTTCTCGGCTTCCTCCTTGGCATCGCCGTAGCTCTCGCCGGGCCTGCGATGTTCGGCGTGCTCGCGGCGGACGGCGGTGTCAAGCTGAATGCGAAGGAGATGGCGCTTGCCTACGGCATCGGGGCGCTGATCTTCTGGACCGTGGTGTCGTACTTCTCGGGCGCCGCGGCGCTCGGTGCGGCGCTGACCTTCGGCGCGATGATCTACACCGTGCACTGGATCCCCAACCGGATGACGAACTTCCTGACCGACGTTCCGGGTGTGACGACCGGGATGATCGACGGGATCAAGCAGTACACGCTGAACGGCGTGGTGCCGATCCTCGCGGTGATCTCGTTGGTCTTCGGGATCCAGCTGATCGTCCAGGCGGTGCAGCGGCGTCGGCGTGATCGCGCCGACGCAGACCGGCTCCAGCGCGAGCAGGAACTGGCGCAGGCGCAGCAGGAGGCGGACGTGACCGCGGAGTATCCGGTTGCCGGGGGCGACTATCAGCCGGCTGCGGACAACCGGTTCGGCAACAACTTCGGGAACAGCAACTACGACGACCTGTTCGACGAAGACCCGGCACCGTACCCGCCGCGGAACCAGGCGGACGAGCAGACCGCGCAGTTCGCCACGTCGGGCGTCGATCACGACGCGGTGGACGAGGGGCGGGACGACACCTCGGAGTACCGCCGCGCGGGCGATGAGACGGACGCCGGCGACACCGCCGACGAGACAGTGCTCGTGCCGACGGATCGCGACGAGACCGTGACCGTTCCCGCCGCCGAATCTCGCGACGAGGCGACGAGCAGGCCGGACGAGTCGAACGAGGCAGCCGACGAGGACGTGACGGTTCAAGAATCTGACCGTCAGGCGACTGCCGAGGACGAGACTGTTGCTGAGGGCACCGGAAGCGCTGACGACGAGACTCAGGTCGCCCCCGCCGCCGCTCCCGCCTCGGCCGCGCAAGCAGCATCCGCACCGGCGCCGGCACCCACCTCCACCAGCGCGGGCGCACCCGCTGCATCCACGCCTGCCTCACCGGCCGCGGGCTCACCCGCTGCATCAACGCCCGCCTCCCCTAGCGCAGACTCACCCGCACCCGCGGCGCCCACGCCTGCTGCTGCCGCGTCCCCGGTTGCACCGGCATCCGGTGTAGCGAGCACCCCTGCGCAACCCGATGTACCGCGGGCGGCGCAAGCCGAGGTGCCGAAGGCCGCAGCGCCCGAGGTTCCGACGGCAGCCCAGCCCGAGGCGCCGAAGGCAGCGATGCCGGATTTACCGGCGGCGTCCGTCCCTGAGCGTGAAGCCCCGAAGGCTGCCGCAGCGCCGCGGTACGACGTGGCGGCGACCGGACAGCGGCCGGAGCGCAATGAGCAGATGGGACAGCAGTACCGGGAGCGGATGGACGGGCCGGATGTCGACGACACCGGCGAGTTCCACGTGGGGGCGTTCGAGAATTCTCCGGTTTCCGAGGGGGCGCGACCGCAGGGCCCGCGGATGATGGATATGCCAGGGCAGTTCCGCCCCGCCGGCGCCTGACCCCGAATCACAGCAGAAGCACACATAGAAGGCCGGCACCCTCGAGGGAGCCGGCCTTCTGTGTGAGTTCAGGCGACGTGCATGCGCTGGTGCTGGCCCCAGCGGGCGTGTTCGGCGAATGCCTCGTCGTAGGCGCGGATCGCCATCTGGCAGACGTCCGGCGCCATCTGAGCGCGCGGTGACTCGGTGCTCCAGGCAAGCATCAGGCGCCGGTGGATCGGATCGCCGACGAGCGGCCGGGTCGTCACGTCGCTGGAGAGCATCCGGTACGACGTGGGCGAGATCAGCGCGACGCCCTGACCACTGGTGACGAAGCCCATCAGCACGGACGTGTCGACCGAGTGGTGCTCGACCTTCGGAGTGAATCCAGCCTCTTCGCAGGCAGCGCGGAAGAGCACGTGGAAGCCGCTGTCGTCCGGTGGTTCGCCGATCCACTCCTCGTCGGACAGATCGGCCAGGTCGATCTCGGCGCGATGCCTGGTCGAGACCGCCAGCGGGTGATCCGCCGCCATCACCACGTAGGCGCTCTCGGACTCCACGATCGTGCACGCGTCGACCCCGGTCGGAAGCCGCAGCTCGAAGCCGGGGAACTCCCGCAGCAGGGCGAAATCGAGCCGGCCGCTCTCCAGCTGCTGGAGCAGCACGCTGGTGGCCCACTCGACCTCGATGCTGACCTGCTCGATCTCGCCGTGGTCGCGCAGCCGGCTGGCGATCCCCGACATCGGTGCCGTCGGGAACCCGCCGAGCCGGACCGCGCTCGACTCCACCGCGGTCATCGCCGAGACCGTCGCGGACAGGTGATCCACGTCGACGAGGATCGCCCGCGCCCGGTCCACGGCGTACCGGCCCAGCGGCGTGGGGGTGACTCCGGTGCGGGAGCGCTCGAACAGCTCACCGCCGAACGCCGACTCGATCCGTTTCAGCTGCGCGGTCAGGCTTGGCTGGCTGACCTTCAGCCAGCGGGCGGCCCGTCCGACGGACCCCGCTTCTGCCACCAGGACCACCACCCGCAGGTGGCGCAGCTCGACGTTCATGCGTTGTGACCGTAGTCGAGTTGCCGTCTCCACACACAGCTGTCGCGTGTTGCGGTTTTGTCACAGCCTACAAAATTCCTGTAACGCTAGCGATCCTGTGACGATATGTCATGACGCCTTGATCGCGATCGCCTCTCGGTAACCGAGCCGGCGGCCGGTCTGCAGCAGCGTCCGCTCGTACAGGCGGGCTCCGAGGCGCACGATCAGGACCGTTGCCACCAGCAGCACCAGGATGGCGAGCAGCGGCTGCCAGACCGGTACGTCCTCGGTCAGCATCCGGCCCGGCATCGCCATCGACGACGCGATCGGGATGAAGGACGCGACCGTCTTGGCCTCCGCCCCGGCGAACACCGAGAAGAAGAACGGGATCATCAGGATCATCTGACCGGGCAGGGTGGTCGAGCCGAGATCCTCCTGCCGGGTGGCCAGCGAACCCGCCACCGCCCACAACCCCGCCAGCGCGACGAACCCGAGCACGAAGAACACCACGAACCAGCCCGCCACCGGCGCGAGCACCTCGAGGATGTCGGCCTGATCCGTTGCCAGCAGCCCGATCAGCGACGCGGCCGCGATCACCACGATCTGCGAGAGCGCGAGCACGGTGTTGCCGATCACCTTGCCCCACAGCAGCGCCCGGATCGGCACCGCGGCGGCGAGGATCTCGACGACCCGGCTCTCCTTCTCCTGGACGACGCTCTGCGCGATCATCATGCCGAAGCCCAGCGCTGTCATGTAGAAGACCAGCGCGAGGCCGATGTTGACGAAGTCTGCCACGATCTCGGGCAGCGGTCCCGGATTGAGCAACCGCTCCTGCACCTGCGTGTTCGCCCGCAACTGCTCCGGCGTCAACCCTGCCTGCGCTGCGTTCTGCTCCATCCCGAGGTTGACCGCCGCCTCGCGCAGGCTGTTCTGCAGGTCCGTGTCGACCCGGTCGTCACCGAGTACGAGGTACCCGTTGTCGCCCGGCAGCAGCGCGGCCTTGACGTCGCCGTCGACCACCATCCGCTCGGCCGCGGCCGGATCCGCCGCGCGGGTGACCTGGTAGCTGTCGCCGCCGTTGATCGCGTCAGCCGTCTGGACGACCTTGGCGCCGGCGTCGTTCAGTACTGCGATTTTGTCCGGGCTGTTGTTGCCCGCGATCAGCGCAGGGATGATCACCGCCGCCATCACGATGATCAGCATGAACGCGGTCGACCCGATGAAGGTCTTGTCACGCAGCTTGGTGCTGATCTCGCGGTGCGCCACCAGTTGCCACGGGTGCCGGAGGGTCTCCTTGCGCGGGGTCGCCTTGCGCAGCGTCTCCTTGTTCTGGGTCGTCCTGTTCTGCGTCTGGGTACTCATCGGGTCGCCTCCCGGAAGACGTCGCTCAACGCCACGCGCTCAGGCCCGAACTCGAGCACCGCCCCGCGGCTGAGAGCCTGCTGCAGAATCTGTTGCTCCTGGCCCGCGGCCTCCACGTCGAACAGCGCGGTCGCACCGGCCACGTCGCGCACCTTGATGCCCGCGATGTCACGCAGCCAGCCGGCGTCGCCGTCCACCACCATCCGGTACGTCGCTGTCGGCCCGGCGGCGAGTTCCGCAACGGAGCCGGCGGCAACGACCTTGCCCCGGGAGAGCACGACCAGGTCGTCGCACAGGCGCTCGACCAGCTCGAGCTGATGGCTGGAGAAGAGCACCGGGACCTCCGGCGTGACCTCGTCGCGGAGCAGGTCAACCATCGCGTCGACGGCGAGCGGGTCGAGTCCGCTGAACGGTTCGTCCAGCACCAGCGCGATCGGCTCGTGCACGAGGGCGGCGGCGATCTGGACCCGCTGCTGGTTCCCCAGCGACAGCGTCTCCAGCACGTCCCCCGCTCGCTCCGCCAGACCCAGCCGGCCGAGGATCTTGTCTGTCCGCTCGGCGGCCCGGGTCGAGTCCATCCCGTGCAAGCGCCCGAAGAACACCAGCTGGTCGCGGATCTTCATCTTCGGGTACAGCCCTCGCTCCTCCGGCATGTAGCCGAAGTCGCGCCTGACCTCGTGGGTCAGGGGTGCGCCGTTCCACCGCGCCTCGCCGCTGGTCGCGGCCAGCACGCCGAGGATGATCCGCATCGTCGTCGTCTTGCCGGCGCCGTTCGCCCCGACGAAGCCGGTCATCCGACCAGGTACGACGTCGAAACTCACGTCATCCAACGCAAGGTGATCACCGAACCGCCGGGTCAACCCAGCCACGCTCAGCATCCCGTCACCGATCCTCTACTGCTCCGGCCCCCTGACCGGGCACACGCCCAGCCACTCCCGTCGGGAAGTGACTCTCACGCTAGTCAGCACCCACCCCACCGCACGTCGCCCAGCAGAGTGATCACCCAGGTCATCCCCAGGGCGGACCACCACTCCACCCAGTCTGATCCGGGACACTCGGAGGGGCCCCGGGAGACACCTCACCGCCCGTAAGGTTGGCGGGTGAAATCCGTCCGCGCGATTGCGCGCGCCGTCCACCAAGCGTTGACCGACGAGAACGTAGACCTCTGGCTGCTGACCGCCACGGCAGGCGTCTTTACGGTGCTGGGCATCGTCGACGTCGCCGGCATGAATGTCCTGAGCGCCGCCATCCTCGCCCTGCTGGCCGCGCTGGCGTTCGCTCAGATCAAATCCCGCAAGCTGGTCGCCGAGATCGCGACAGACGGCGCGGCCTCCCGCGAGGTACTGCTGCGCGAATTCCCGGAGGCCCTGACCAGGCAGCGAGCCGAAGCGAACGACATTCTCCTCATCGGGATCGCCATGGCACGGACGATCCAGGGCTCCCGCGACGACTTCTACCGGGCGCTGACTCGCGGCGCCAGGCTCCGCGTGCTCCTGCTGGACCCGACTGACGAGCAGTTGGTTCGCCAGGGAACCCTGGTTCGTCCTCCTGGACGGACGGCGCTGCTGTCCCAGCGCATCAGGACCACGCTGGAGGAACTGGTCGAGCTACAGACCAGTACCCGCGGAGATCTGGAGATCCGGGTGGCGCAGTTCGTGCCGCCTCTCGGCGTGAACCTGTTACGCGGTACGAAGTCGGCCAGCATCACCATCCAGCACGCTGAGCATCATCCCGCCGGTGAGCCGGGACCGATCATGCGATTCGACGAATCCGCCGGCGGCTGGTTCAGCTTCTACGAGCGGCAGGCCGAGCGACTGTGGGCCGCGGGTACGCCGTGGCCGCCAACCCACCAGCAGCGACTCGACGCGATCGCCCGGCCGAGCTTCGTCGATTCGTTCGGGCCCGAACTCCTCACGTCGATGGAGTCCGCGAAGGATCTGTTCATCACCGGCGTCGCCCGCACGACGTTGCTGACCGAGAACTACACCAGATTCGAGAAGTGGCTTCAGCGCGGCTGCAAGATCCGGTTCCTCCTCATCGAACCCACCTCGCCGGCGGTCGGGATCGCCGCCGAGCGGTACTACGCCGAGCGGTCCCAGGACACGGCGAAAGCTCGCATCGAGCAGTCCCTGCGCCTACTGGCCGAACTGGCAGCGGCCACCGGCGGCTCGCTTGAAGTCCGCCTCACCGGGCATCCGATAGCTACCGGCGTGATCGCCGTCGATGCTCCAGAGATCCAGCGCGGACCGACATCAGCGATCTTCGTCGAGTACTACACCTTCCAGGCTGAAGGCGAACCGAAGTTCGTTCTCCAGCCCACGGATCCGTGGTTCGACCAGTTCCTCGCCGAGGCGGAGCGGGTGTGGATCGGCGCCCATCGGGCCTAGCCCAAAACGTTGTCGGCAGGCGCCGCTCAGTGCTCGTCGCCTGGTACTACGAGGCCGCATTCGTAGGCGAAGACGACTGCTTGGACGCGGTCGCGGAGGCCGAGTTTGAGGAGGACGCGGGAGACGTGGGTCTTGACGGTGGCCTCGCCGACGAAGAGCTGGGTGGCGATCTCGGTGTTGGTGAGGCCGCGGGCGATGAGGCCCAAGACCTCGCGTTCGCGTTCGGTCAGGTCTGCGACCAGGTCGGGGCGGTAGACGCGTTCGCCGCCGCCGGTGAACCGCTTGATCACCCGCCGGGTCACCTCGGGGGCCAGCAGGGCGTGGCCGGAGTGGACCACCTGGATCGCCTCGACCAGGTCCTCGGGTGCGGTGTTCTTCAGCAGGAACCCGCTGGCCCCGGCACCGAGCGACTCGAACAGGTAGTCGTCCCGGTCGAAGGTGGTCAGGATCACCACCTTGCCCGCGTCGGCGGAGACGATCCGCTGGGTCGCGGCGATCCCGTCCAGCCCTGGCATCTGCACGTCCATCAGGACCACGTCCGGTCGGAGGTCGGTCGCCAACTCGACCGCCTTCTCGCCGTCGGCCGCCTCCCCGACCACCTGGATGTCGGGCTCCACCGACAGGATCATCCGGAATCCCGCCCGGACCAGATCCTGGTCGTCCACCAGGAGCACGCGCATCGGCGTACCGGCCTCGCTCATTGCTGTGCTCCTTCGACGGCGGAACTGTCTACCCCGGAATCCTCGGGGGTCTGCGGTTCACCGGTGGACGGCGAGGAAGGTTGTAGCGGGATCCGGGCACGGACGCGGAAGCCGCCGACTGGACGTGGCCCGATCTCGCTCTCGCCGCCGAGCAGGCCGACCCTCTCACGGATGCCGACGTGGCCGAGCCGGCTGCCGACGGGTGCGTGCTTCGGGCGGCCGTCGTCGATCACCTCGACCTCGACCGCGGTGTCACCGAGATAACGCAGCGTGACGTGGGCGGAGCGAGCGGTCGAATGCCGCCGTACGTTCGTCAGGGCCTCCTGCACGATCCGGTAGACCGACACCGAGATCGTCTCGGGCAGCTTGACCGGCTGCCCGATCTGGTGGAACCCGACCGACAGGCCCTCTCCGCCGGCCGTGGCGACCAGAGCGGGCAGCCGGTCCGCACCCGCCTGCGGAGCCTTCAGCGCCGGTACGCCGATCTCCTCGTCGAGGTCCGGGTCAGCCGCGCGGAGCATGCCGAGGAGCTGCCGCATCTCGTTGACCGCGGTCCGGCTGGAGTTCTCGATCACGCTCAGCGCGTTCTTCGCCGCCTCCGGGTCGGAGGCCATCACCCGCCTGGCTCCCCCGGCCTGGATGCCGATGCTGCTGATGTGGTGCGCGACCACGTCGTGCAGCTCGCGGGAGATCCGCAGCCGCTCGTCGATCACCGCGCGCCGGGCGTTCTCCTGCTGCTGGGTGGCCAGCTCCATCGCCTGCTGCTCGAGCTCGTGCCGCT
The DNA here is from genome assembly GCF_004345365.1 of Kribbella sp. VKM Ac-2568. Classification (GTDB taxonomy): domain Bacteria; phylum Actinomycetota; class Actinomycetes; order Propionibacteriales; family Kribbellaceae; genus Kribbella; species Kribbella orskensis. The sequence goes on along the minus strand of NZ_SLVF01000008.1, from coordinate 17,681 downwards.
GCCGCGCCACGCCCCACGCGGTTCGGCCCCAGAAATAGGCGCCGAAGAAGTAGAGCACGTTGAGCGCGAAGTTCAGCAGCACGAACGACACGTACGGCGACAGCATGCCCTGGTCGGCACCCTTGATCGCGTCGGTCTGCAGGGCTTCCACGAACCCGTGGAACAGCCAGACGAACATGCCGACGAAGACGACCACCATCGTCAGCTTCATCCGGCGGCGGTCCTTCGCCCAGGCGGCCGCGGAGTACAGGGCCATGAACTGGGAGATCTGCGTCACCAGGTTGCCGGCGAAGGCGAACGGCACCCGCTCACCGGACGTGAAGAACAGCACCGACACGACCAGCAGCACGGTCAGCGGATACCGGCGGCGGAAGCACAGCGGCAGCGCGACGGCCGCGCTCAGCACGTACGCCTCGATGCCTCCGGCCCCCATCTCCACCGGGCCGGGTGAGGTGCCCTTGGCAAGCTCTGTGCCGAAGACGCCGGCCGCGGCCATCCCAACGCCGAGCAGGATGTCCCGGCGCTGCTCGCTGCGGGTCGGCCCCGGGCGGAGCCACTCGATGTTCGGCGTACCGGTCGCCGGTGGCGTCCCGGGCTGGGAGGTGGACATGGTTGACCAGCCTACGGGTGGGCGGCCGGGTCACCCGGCGCGCCGCGTACTCTGGTGGGCGTGACGATCGTTCCAGAAGGACGGAAGCTGCTCAGACTCGAAGTGCGCAACGCGGAGACCCCGATCGAGCGCAAACCCGAGTGGATCAAGACGCGCGCCAAGATGGGCCCGGAGTACCAGAAGCTTCAAGCGCTGGTGAAGTCCGAGGAGCTCCACACGGTGTGCCAGGAGGCCGGCTGCCCGAACATCTTCGAGTGCTGGGAAGACCGCGAGGCCACCTTCTTGATCGGTGGGGACCAGTGCACCCGGCGGTGCGACTTCTGCCAGATCGACACCGGCAAGCCGCTCGCCCTCGACCGTGACGAGCCCCGGCGGGTCGCCGAGTCCGTCACCAAGATGGGCCTGCGCTACGCGACCGTCACCGGCGTCGCCCGCGACGACCTGGCCGACGGCGGCGCCTGGCTGTACGCCGAGACCATCCGCCAGATCCACGCGCAGAACCCGGGCACCGGCGTCGAGATGCTCGCCCCCGACTTCAACGCGGTCCCCGAGCAGCTGGCCGAGGTGTTCTCGTCCCGCCCCGAGGTGTTCGCACACAACGTCGAGACGGTGCCGCGGATCTTCCGCCGGATCCGCCCCGGCTTCCGCTACGAGCGTTCGCTGGACGTCATCACCCAGGCCCGCGACTACGGCCTGGTCACCAAGTCGAACCTGATCCTCGGGATGGGCGAGACCCGCGAAGAGGTCAGCCAGGCGCTGCGCGACCTGCACGGAGCGGGCTGCGAGATCATCACGATCACCCAGTACCTGCGTCCGTCCGTGCGGCACCACCCGGTCGAGCGCTGGGTGCGCCCCGAGGAGTTCGTCGAGATGAAGGAGGAGGCCGAGGACATCGGCTTCGCCGGAGTCATGTCCGGACCGCTGGTGCGTTCGTCGTACCGGGCCGGTCGGCTGTACCGTCAGGCTGTGGAGTCCCGGATGACGTCGGCGGCTTCCACGGCACAGACCACCCAGACCGCCTGACCGACTGAACCGCCTGACGAAGACAAGGTAGAGATGGCCAAGAAGGACGCGCCCGCCGAGAAGACCAGCCGGCTGAAGCAGATCCGGTCGGCGTACCAGCTGACCAAGAAGTCCGACCCGCGGATCGGTCTGGTGCTCGCCGGGATCTTCCTCGGCGTCGTCGTCGTGTTCGTGGCCCTCGGCCTGTTCGTCGGGCCGCTGCTGGTGTGGATCCCGCTGGGCGTCGCGCTCGGCTTCCTGGGCGCGACCATCATCTTCGGTCGCCGGGTGGAGAAGGCGGCGTACGCCCAGATCGAGGGCCAGGCCGGCGCCGCGGCCTCCGCGCTGCAGACGCTGCGCCGGGGCTGGAACGTGACGCCCGCCGTCGCGGTCACCAAGAACGCCGACATCGTGCACCGCGTGGTCGGCCGCCCGGGTATCGTCCTGGTCGGCGAGGGCCAGCCGAGCCGGGTGAAGAACCTGCTCGCCGCCGAGGGCAAGAAGCACACCCGGGTCGCGGGCGGCGCGCCGGTGATCCAGATCGTCGCCGGCCAGGGCGAGGGCGAGATCGACATCCGCAAGCTGACCAAGCACGTGATGAAGCTCCCGGCCGCCCTGCAGCCGTCCGAGATCACCGACCTGCTGCAGCGGCTGAAGGCGCTCGACGCCGTCCGCCCGCAGGTGCCGATGCCGAAGGGCCCGGTGCCGACCAGCATGAAGGGCGCCCGTCAGGCCATGAAGGGCCGCTGAGCCCTTCGCTGCGCTGCCGTCCGGCCCGCCTCTCGTACTGCGGGTCGGATCGAGCCTGTACTCCGAGTCGGCGTGGGCTGGCGCTCCGTGCCGTTCAGCGGGTCCGCCGGGCCGGTCGATCCGGGAAATCCTCGTTCGTCGGACAAGGGTGAGAGCATCCGTACGAATGAGGAGGTAACCCGATGGCCGTCGACGACGTTTTCCCCATCGTGACGAGTGCTGATCTCGAGCGGCTGCTGCCGTTCTACACCGACGTGCTCGGCGGGGAGAAGGTGTACCAGTTCCCGCCCGACGGCGCCGCGGGAGACGGAAGCGTGCAGAGGACCCCGACGGCAACCTGCTAGTTCTCGGCCAACGGGCCGGCTGAAGCTCCCGCTCCTCGTGTCGCGCCCGATAGTCATTCACCGGCCTTAGGGTGCGACCAGGAACGGATGAAAACCAGAGGTAGACAGATGACCGATCTTTACGCCGCGGTGCACGAACCGGCCGTGGAGACGTGGCCCTCGCTGGCGCCGCCGCGCTCGAACCCGGTACGCCGGGCCGGGGCGGCCGCCGCGATCCGCTTCATCGCGCGGGATCTGCCTGCCACCATCACGATGGACAACCGGAAGTACGGCCGGGGCGGTCCGGGGATGCTCGTGCACCGGACCGGGCCGTTCCTCGACCGGCTCGGGCAGGACGCCGGCTCCGGGTTCGGCGAGGCGTACCTGGCCGGTGACTGGGACCCCGAGCCCGGCACCGACCTCGCGGATCTGCTGATGCCGTTCGCGGAGCGGTTCAGCTCCGACCAGGACCGCCACCTGCTGCCGAAGTGGGCCCAGTCGCTGCGCTGGCTCGTCACCCGGAGCCTGCCCAGCGACCAGGAGAACGACCGCGCCGGCGCCCGCGAGAACGTCAGCCGCCACTACGACCTGAGCAACGCGATGTTCTCGGAGTTCCTCGACCCGTCGCTGACGTACTCCGCCGCCTACTTCGACGACGTCACCGCCGACCTGGCGACCGCGTCGTACGACGAACTGTCACAGGCCCAGCTCCGCAAGCTCGACTCGATCCTGGACGCCGCGGGGGTTCGGTCAGGATCACGCGTGCTCGACATCGGGTGCGGGTGGGCCAGCCTGGCGATCCGCGCGGCTCAGCGGGGTGCGTGGGTGACGGCGATCACCATCGCGTCCCAGCAGGCGCTGCTCGCCCAGCGACGGATCGCTGACGCGGGGGTCAGCGATCGTGTCCAGGTCGCGCTGCGTGACTACCGCGACCAGATCGGCGTGTTCGACGCGGTACTGAGCGTGGAGATGATCGAGGCGGTCGGCGAGAAGTACTGGCCGGTGTACTTCGACGCGATCGAGCGGCGGCTCGCCCCGGGCGGGGTCGCCGTCGTCCAGGCGATCGTGATGCCGCACGAGCGCATGCTCGCCACCCGCAACACCTTCACCTGGGTCCAGAAGTACATCTTCCCCGGCGGTCTCATCCCGTCCGTGAAGGTGATCGAGCAGGTCACCGCGGAGCACACCGGCCTGCAGGCCCACGTGATCCGCCACCTCGGCGCCGACTACGCCCGCACCCTCCGCGTCTGGCGCGACCGCTTCATCGACCGCTGGCCCCAGATCGCCGACCTCGGCTTCGACCCCACCTTCCGCCGCATGTGGGAGTTCTACCTCGCCTACTCCGAAGCCGGCTTCCGGGCCGGCTACCTCGACGACGTCCAACTCCTCCTCACCAAACGCTGAGTACTCCGGCCCACGCCGCTCCTCCGTCGCCGTCTGAGGTGACGTTCGACACGTACCCGGCCGGGCGGAGTACGGAGGGTCAGCGGCGGGTGACGATGGTGTTGGCGGCTTTGTCGTGGAGGCCTCGGCGGTCTCGGTCGTAGATGACGGCGGGGATGACCAGGCAGATGAGGGCGGCTCGGATCGCGCCGGCCAGGAGGCCTACCTGGGCGGCGTAGCCGGTGGTGCCGCCTTGTTTGGTGGGGGTGACGCGGAGGCCGAGCAGGCGGTGGCCGATGGTGGCGCCGCCCAGGCCGGTCAGGATCGCGGTCATCGCGAAGAAGGTGACCAACTGGGCGGTACTCAGGTCATTGCCGCCGGCCCAGAGGGGTTTGCTGACGATCGCGGAGGCGATCAGGCCGGCGATCAGCCAGTCGACGAAGAGCGCGACGATGCGTCGTCCCCAGCCCGCGACGGAGCCCTGACCGGCCTCGGGCAGGCCGAGGCGATTGCCCGGATATCGGAAATCGTCGGTGGGGCCTGCGCCGGACTGTGCAGATGATGCCATGATGACGAGGCTACCGAGGCGGCCCGGGATCTCACTCCCCTGCCCGCCCACACCAGTGGGTCAGCGCGGACACGCTGGGCGTAACATCCGCGAAACATTGGGGTCACGGCCGAGTAATCGGCAGGGCCTACGTTCAGAACAATCTCTGAGCCACCCCGAGGAGTATGTATGTTTTCCAGCGCTGAGGAGCTGCTCGCCTACGTCAAGGACGAGGGCGTCGCGTTCATCGATGTCCGGTTCTGCGACCTGCCGGGCATCATGCAGCACTTCACCGTCCCGGTGTCGTCATTCGGTCCCGAGGTCTTCGAGGACGGCCTGCAGTTCGACGGTTCGTCGATCCGCGGCTTCCAGCAGATCCACGAGTCGGACATGTCACTGCTGCCCGACCCGACCACGGCGTACATCGACCCGTTCCGCCGGGACAAGACGCTGATCATCAACTTCTTCGTGCACGACCCGCTGACCGGTGAGGCGTACTCGCGCGACCCGCGCAACATCGCCCGCAAGGCGCAGGAGTACCTGAAGTCGACCGGCATCGCCGACACCGCGTTCTTCGCTCCCGAGGCCGAGTTCTACGTCTTCGACGACGTACGGTTCGAGACGAAGCAGAACGAGGGCTACTACCACATCGACTCCGTCGCCGGCGCCTGGAACACCGGCCGGGTCGAAGAGGGCGGTAACCGCGGCTACAAGGTCCGCTACAAGGGTGGCTACTTCCCCGCGCCCCCGGTCGACCACTTCGCCGACCTGCGCAACGACATCACCAAGCACCTCGAGATCAGCGGCCTGACCGTCGAGCGCGCCCACCACGAGGTCGGCACCGCGGGCCAGGCGGAGATCAACTACCGCTTCGACACCCTGCTGACCGCGGCCGACGACCTGATGAAGTTCAAGTACATCGTCAAGAACACCGCCTGGGAGGCCGGCAAGACCGCGACCTTCATGCCGAAGCCGATCTTCGGTGACAACGGCTCGGGCATGCACTGCCACCAGTCGCTGTGGAGCAACGGCGACCCGCTGTTCTACGACGAGTCCGGCTACGGCGGCCTGTCCGACGTCGCCCGCTGGTACATCGGCGGCATCCTGAAGCACGCCCCGTCGCTGCTGGCCTTCACCAACCCGACAGTGAACTCGTACCACCGCCTGGTGCCGGGCTTCGAGGCGCCGGTCAACCTGGTCTACTCGCAGCGCAACCGTTCGGCCTGCATCCGGATCCCGATCACGGGTTCGAACCCGAAGGCCAAGCGCATCGAGTTCCGCTGCCCCGACCCGTCGTCGAACCCGTACCTGGCCTTCTCGGCCCAGCTGCTGGCCGGCCTGGACGGTATCCGCAACAAGATCGAGCCCGCGGACCCGATCGACAAGGACCTGTACGAGCTGCCCCCGGAGGAGCACGCGTCGGTCAACCAGGTTCCGACCTCGCTGCCGGCCGTGATCGACTCCCTCGAGGCCGACCACGAGTTCCTGCTCGAGGGCGACGTCTTCACGGGCGACCTGATCGAGACCTGGATCGACTTCAAGCGCGAGAACGAGATCGCCCCGATCCAGCTCCGCCCCCACCCCCACGAGTTCGAGCTGTACTACGACGTCTGAGTTTCACCTGTACGACGGAGCGGCGGTCGGCACTTTCCCAGGTGCCGACCGCCGTTTCCGGTTGGTACTGCGGTACTACGTCGTCGACTTCAGGATGTTGATGAGGGCGGTGGTGGCGGGTGGGTCCGGTGGGTCGCCGTAGGTGACGGCGTAGATCTGGCGAGCGTTGTCGGGGAGTTCTGTGGCGTGAATTCCGGGTGCTCGGTGCACTGCGAGGGCGAGCCCGGGGAGCGTGGTCACTGCCATTCCGGCTGCAACCAGGGCTTGCATGACGACCATGTCGTCGCTGGAGTAGGCGATTCGAGGCGTGAAGCCGGCGCGCTCGCAGGCGGTGACCAGAGCGGCGCGACAGCGCTCGCATCCGCCGACCCAGGTGGAGTCGCGGTGATCCTCGAGACGCTGGCCGGGTTCCTGACTGACGAGGTAAAGCGGATCCTCCAGCAGGTGGGTCAGGCGGAAGCCCTCCTCCTCGAGCGGAGTGTCGGCGTGGCGGAAGATCAAGGCGATGTCGACCTGTCCGGTGCGCAGCAGGTGCAAGCCCTCGACCGGGTGGACGTCAACCAGATTCAGCTCGATTCCAGGGTGCGACCGGGACAGCTCGGCGGCGGCCTTCGGAACGATGCTGCTGAGGACCGTCTGGAAGCCTGCGACTCTCACTCGGCCGGCGCGGAGCCCTAGATGTGCGGCGAGTTCGCTGGATGCCGCGTCCACCCGCCCGACGATCTCGGTGGCTCGTTGAGCCAGGAGCTCTCCTTCAGGCGTGAGCCGGATCCCGCGGCCCACTCGTTGAATCAGCCTGGCACCTGTCGCAGCCTCCAGGCGGGCGAGGTGGTGGCTGACGGACGGCTGGGAGTAGTGCAACTCCTTCGCGGCCGCAGTCACCGATCCAAGCCGGGCGACCGCCTCCAGCACCTTGAGGTGGGTCAGGTTCAACATAGATCAACATTACCTATGGTTGTCCTGGCCTATTGGCATTAGACGTCATGACACTACTCGCGCACCATCGATTGCATGACCGAATTGATGAACGCTCCCACACACACACCACGCAGAACCGGGCTGGCCGAGCTGGTGCAACGGATCCAGCCGGTCGCGCGGCAACGGGCCGACGCCGCGACGATCGCCCAGCAGGTGGCCGAAGTACTGACTGAGCTGCGTCCCAGTCCGGATCTCCTCACCGAGGAGGAACGGGCCGGATCGCCCGAGAGCTACACCAGGCACACCTTGCATGCCGAGGCGACGTTCTCACTGACTGCCGTGGTGTGGAGACCTGGACAGATCACCGAAATCCATGACCACCTGGTGTGGTGCACTTTCATGGTGCTGCAAGGCGCCGAGACCGAGACTCTGTACGACATCGACGGCGACCACCTGGTCGAGCTCGGCGAGCGGCAGCGGCCGACCGGTTCGGTGAGTGGCGTTGCCCCGCCCGACGACATCCACCGGGTCTGCAACACGGGCGACACGGTCGCGATCACGCTGCACGTGTACGGCGCGGACCTCAGCAATGGCACCAGTGTTCGACGCACCTACCAACAACGATCCGAGGACGCAGATGAGACCACTGATCATCTTTAGCGATGTCACCGTTGACGGATTCATGGCCGGACCGGACAACGACCTCGGCTTCATGGCCGACGACCCGCAGCTCGGCGACAAACTGACGGGCGAGCTCAGGTCGGTCGCGGACACCATCATCGTCGGCCGCAAGTCGCTCCCCGAGATGGCCGGGTACTGGACTACCGCGGACGGCGAGCTGGCCGCCTGGATGAACGCGACACCGAAGGTCGTGCTGTCGACAGACAGCGGCTTCGACGTCGGCGGCTGGGAGAACTCAACCCTGGCCGCCGGCGACGTAGCGCCAAGGAATGAGACAGGCTAAGTCTAGTAAGTTTGTTTGAATAGACTTCTTCGAGTCGCGACGACGGCTTCCGCTGGTCGTTGTCCTGGGCCGAAGGAGCACCTATGAGTCTCGAGTTTCTCTGGTACATCCCGAACCAGGTCGCACCTGGTCATCGTGGCGACGACACCGGACCGGGGCACAACAGCCTGGAGCGTCTGACTGAGCTCGCTCAACTCACGGAGCAGCACGGATGGGGTGGTGCCCTGCTCGGCACCGGCTGGGGTCGTCCCGACACCCTGACGGTCGCGACCGCGCTCGCGGCCCGTACGACGACCTTCCAGCCGCTGGTGGCGATCCGGCCCGGGTACTGGCATCCCGCGCACTTCGCGTCAGCGTCGACCACCCTGGACCAGTTCGGTGGCGGCCGCCTGCTCATCAACATCGTGTCGGGGCAGGACAACCTCGCGGCGTACGGGGACAGTGAGGGCGACCAGGCTCAGCGGTACGCGCGGACCAAGGAGTTCCTCCAGCTAGTACGCCGACTCTGGACCGAGGAGGACGTCACCTTCACCGGCGAGTACTTCTCCGTCACGGACTCGACCGTCGCCACGCGTCCCGTAGTACGGGAGGGGCGGCCACACCCACGCCTGTACTTCGGTGGCGCGTCCGCCGCCGCGGAGCGCGTCTCGGCCACAGAGGCGGACGTCCAGCTCTTCTGGGGCGAGCCGCTCGACGGGATCGCCGAGCGCATCGATCGCCTCAAAAGCCTGCAGACGGAACTGGGCCGCGAACACAAGCCGCTCGAGTTCGGCCTGCGGATCACCACGCTAGTCCGCGACACCACCGAGCAGGCCTGGACCGACGCCGAGGCGAAGGTCGAGAAAATGGCACAGGACGCCGATCACCGCGACCCACGACGCTTCCGCGCGACCGGCCAGCAGCGACTCCTCGACCTGGCCGAACGCGGCGACGTCCTCGACGACAACCTCTACACCGCTCCCGGCAAGTACGGCGGCGGCGGCGCCGGCACCACCTGGCTCGTCGGCTCCCCCGAGGACGTCGCCAAGTCCCTCCGCAAATACCAGGACCTCGGCATCACCCACTTCATCCTCTCCGACACCCCCTACCGAGAAGAGATCATCCGCACCGGCGACCAACTACTGCCGCTGCTGGCCGAGGAGCGCTGACGGCGGCTCGGCGTACTGCGGGGCGCCTGGCCGCGGTCAGTTCTGGGGTAGGTACTGCGGGCTGGGGTCAGGTCTCGGAGAGGATGGTGGTGATCTGGGTCAGGCTCTCGGGGGTTAGTGGGCCGTGGTCGAGGGCGGCGGCGTTTTCTTCTACCTGGGCTACTGTTTTGAAGCCGGGGATGGGGATGAAGGCGGGGCTTCGGGCCCAGAGCCAGGCCAGGGCGCCTTGGGCGAGGGTGCGGCCGTCGGTGGTGAGGACGTCGCGGATCGCGTCGAGGCGGCGGAGGGACTCGGCCTGGTTGCCGGTGCGGAAGTCCCAGCCGTGCCGTACGTCGTCGGCCGGCAGGGTGCTGTCCTTGGCGAACTTCCCGGTCAGCAGGCCCATCCCCAACGGCCCACGCACGATGCTCGCCAGGCCGCGCTGTTCGCACAGCTCGAGTACGTCGACGTTCCCGCCGAACACGTTGAACGACTGCTGGATCGCCTTGCAGTGCTCGCTTTTCGCGAACAACACCGCCCGCTCCGGGCTGTCCGTGCTCCAGCCGATCGCGCGAACCTTGCCCGCAGCAACGAGTTCCTCGAAGACCGCCAGTACGTCGTCCGCCCGGTCGACGTCGAACCCGCCCAGGTGGAACTGGTACAGGTCGAGGTGGTCCGTCCCGAGCCGCCGGAGGCTCTGCTCGCAGGCCCAGCGGATGTACTCCGGGTCGCCGTTCTCGCCCGGTGCCTCGCGGGTCTCCTCGTCGTACGTGTAGCCGGCTTTGCTCGCGATCACGATCTGGTCCCGCACGTCGCCGAGGGCGGCGGCGATCAACTTCTCGCTGTGCCCGCACCCGTACACGTCGGCGGTGTCGTAGAACGTCACGCCCAGGTCGAACGCCCGCCGCAACGCCCGCTTCGACTCGTCGTGGTCGATCACACCCCAGCCGACGGGACTCCCCTGCCGGGCATGCGGCCCACCGATCGCCCAGCACCCCATCCCGAGCGCGCTGACGGTCGGGCCGTCGGTTCCGAGCGAGCGGTCCGGTGTCTTCGTCACGTCATCCTCCGAGTCGTCGGCGAGACCTCTTCAGCATCCTCGGCGCGCCGCCCGCGAGGGCCCAACAGGGAATCCCACTGAGGTCCACAACTCCCAGGCATGAATGAGTCGGCGGTCGGGCTGGTCCCTGCTCGAGCCGTACCGCGAACTGGCCGTACTGCGAGTTGGGCGTACTGCAAACTGGTTGGCCGACGCGCGGGTGGATCGCTCGACGGGCCGGTGGATCTGTCGGTAGGTTCCTGGGCTTCTGCTGGGAAATCCGGCTGGGGGGTTTGGCAGCAAGGTGCGGTGGTATGCACCGAGGGTGGGCACTTCGCCACGCCCTGTTGCTGAAGTGAGGAGTTTTGATGGTCGAATACTTGCCGCGATCCGCGTGGAGGGCACGCGCTCCCGGACCGGGGCCCGGTTCACTGGTCGCATCGCGGGTCCAAGGGGTGGTGATCCACTGGCCCGGGACCGGTTCTACCAGCGTGATCCACTCGCAGGCGGCCGTGGCATCGGCGTTGCACGGCTGGCAGGCGTACCACATGGACCAGCGCGGCTGGTCGGACATCGCCTACCAGGTCGCCGTCGATCAGGCGGGCCGGGCGTGGACCTTGCGTGGCCTGCGAACCCAGTCCGGCGCCAACGGCGACCAGGACCTCAACCAGAAGTACGGCGCGATCCTGCTGGTGCTCGTCACCGGTGAGCAGCCGAGCGCCGCGATGAAGGCGACGGTCCGGGGCGTCGTCGCGGACTTCCGCCGGCTGTATCCGCGAGGGACCGCCATCCGGCCGCACTCCGCTGTCCGGCCCGATCCGACCGACTGCCCCGGGCCTGCCGCCCGTGCCGCCATCGCGCGCGGCGACTTCACCCCGAACAGCGCTCCGGAGGACGACATGACTCCCGCCCAGATGCAGGAACTGAAGAACTTCATCGAGGCCCGCACCCAGGCGTACGCGCTGTGGGTGAAGAAGGCGATGGTCCCCGAGGTCGAGCGGATCGTGAAGGCGTACACGAACGACATGAAGAACTTCGAGCGCCAGACCGACGCCGCCGACGCGGCCCGCGCCGCAGCCGCTGTCTGGGCCACTCAACCCCGACCCGGCCAGGCGTCCGGCGACGCGGTCGACCCCACCGATCCAGTCGATCCGGCAGGTCCCGCAGATCCCGCAGACCCCGAGGACCAGATCCCGTTCCCGCCACTCCCCGAAGAACCAGCCGACCCCGCGGACCTGACCGAGCCCGCCGAGCCCGCGGACCCCGCCAACCCCACCGAGCCGAGGCCCTAGACCCCCGCGAGAACCGGGAGCGGTTCCGAAACCGTCACGTACTTAACCTGACTTTGAATTAAGTAAGGAGGTTAGCGTTCCTCAGGGCGGTTGAGACGTTCAGCGCCCTGCGGCTTTCAGGACCCGCAGGGCGTTGAGGGTCACCATCTCGTTCGGCCCGGAGCGGCCCCAGTCAACGACTTCCTGCGCGCTGGTGCCGCCCGCGGGCTTCCACCACTGCAGGCGGACCTTCCAGCGACTGTCGGGAAGCCGCTGCTGCTCCAACGCGTCCAGTGCATCCACTGCCCGCGGGTCCTTCACCAGACCGAGCCGCGACAACACCAGCAGCGACTGCAGGATGTCGTAGTGCCAGTACGGCGGGTAGCTCGGCTGCAGCCACCTCTTGTTGATCACCTCGCCGGTAGTGAGGTTTCGGAACACTCGGTGCTCCAGGAACAACTCCCCCGCCCGTACTGCGGCGTCGCGCGCCGCCTGGTCTCCGGTAGCACGCCAGTACTCGTGCAGACCCCAGGCAGCCGAATGAGTCTCGTGGAACGACGAGCGGTGGGCATCGGGGCTCTTGTCGCAGTTCCAGCCACCGTCCGGCCACTGCCACTCCAGCAGCGCCTGGACGATCTCCTGCGTGCGCGGGTCATCGGCGAGCCCGAGCAAGGAGCACGCCGCCACCGCGTTGCCTTCGACGGACCCGTGGCTGCGTGCCAACCCGTTCACCACTGGTACGTCGTACCGGTGCGCCCGGGTGATCATCTCCAGCACCTCGTCAGCCGCAGCCATCGCCCGCGGCTCCCCGGCCGGCACCTCGAGCTCAACCATCGACACGATCCGCCAGTGCGCCCCGGTCCACTTCTTGTAGGGATGCTTCTCCGAAGGCGCATCCAGCAACGCCCGCACCTTGGCGCCGCCCAGCACGTCCTCGCCGAAGTCCTCCCCCAGCAAGTCCCGCCGAGCCATCCCACGAACAGCCGGCTCCTCAGACCCCAGCAACCACTCGACTCCACCGTCCATCCCCCGATTCTGCCCACCACCAACGCCCGCGGTCACTCTGTCGGCGGTGGGTGATTGGGTAGCGAGGTGGAGATCGAGGAGCTGTCAGAGCGGATCGCGAGGATTTCAGCGCGGTACGGCGAGTACCTGGGGATAGATCGCGACGGCGACTGGTTCCTGCTGAAGCTGCAAGAGGAGATGGGTGAGCTGACCCAGGCCTATCTCCAGGTCACCGGCCGAGCCCGCACCAAGGGCCAGACCCCCGAGCAACTCCGCGACGCCTTCCAGCTGGAGTTCGCCGACGTGTTCTGCCAACTACTGCTCCTGGCCCGCCACTTCGACGTCGACGTACCACGCGAGGTCGACCGCAAGTGGCTCTCCCACGAGCTCGGCTAGGGGCCGGCGTCAGGCCTGCTTGGGGTTCACGGCGAAGAGGATGAGGCAGACGGCGGCGGGGATTGCTACGACCCAGGTGCCGCTGAGGCCAAGGAGGACCGGGGCCAGGCAGAGGAGGAGTAGGTCGAAGCCGCGTATGGGGGTCGAGAACAGGCCGGGTGGGATGGCGCCCATCGGCGACGCCACGAGCGGCCCGCTGTACGACGGGGGCCGGGCTGAGGCCTGACGCACGGCGCCGGTGAGCATGCCTACGGCAACAGCGAACGCCACAGCAGGGCTCCCCAGCGCCGGGGTAGCCAGCGCCGCCCACAGAGCCGCGAAGGCGCCCGGTACGACGGACATGATCACCCGTAGCTCGCGGAGGTCCATGCCGAGCGCGCGGACGAGCCCGATGGAGCGGCAAACCGAGCGCAGCCCGTCCATGAGCGGCCGCACGGCTATGAAGCCGGCCAGTCCAGCCACGATAGGCACCAGTACGTCGTACCCGGTGCCGGCCACGGCGTACGGGACCACCAGCAAGGCGAAGCCGATCACGAGCCGCCGGGGCCACCGCAGTACGCGCAGGAACTCCCGGTGGATCATCGCGACGCCCCGCGAACCACGGCCGCGCCGCGACTTCACCCGGCCCACCTGACGCCAGTGGCGCCCGGCAACCACATCCGCCAGCAGGCTGACGTCCAGCGTGATGGCAGCGCCCGCTATCCCGGCGAGTAGCTCTCCCCCGGCGACGACGCTCTGCCGGCTCAGCTTGTCCAGCGACCGCGCGGTGAACACGACCAGTGCCACGGCCACCAGCAAAGCGACCGCGCTGATCACCAGCAGCCTGACCTCGGCCGCGCTCAGGAACGGCTCCGACGCGGGCACGGTACTCAAGCCGAGGACGACGGAGGCAGCCGCGCCCTCCTCCCTCGGACGGACCGCGAGGAGCAGCGCAGGCACGGCAGCGAGGACCAGAAGGCCGTCGGCTGCCCGCAGCGCCCAGCGAGACCGTGCGCCCGTCTGCTGGGCCCACACGGTCACACAGGCCGTGCAGAGCAGCACGACCGTCGTCAGCACCGCTGCCTCACCGACGGTCGACCAGTTCGCCCCGAACAACGCCCAGCCGACCACCGCGGCCAACGCACCCACCACGACCGCCCCGACCATCACCAGCCGGTACGACGGCCGCAGGAGCGACGCGCGATCCACCGGGGTCGCCAGCAGCCAGAACCCCGTCGCCCGCGACGCGGAGACCGGGCCGATGCTCAGCAGCACGCGGAGCATCCCCGACACCAGCAGCGGAACCAGGATCAGCGGCACCGTGTCCAGCAACCACCCACAGGACGCCGTAGTACAGCCGGCACTGCGGTCGTTCAGGTTGAGGACGACGTTGCCACCCGTGGCGCCGAGCATCGCCAGCGCGAAGATGACGACGTAGATGTCCTCGAACTGCTGCCAGACCGAGCGATCCGCCTTGCCGCGGCGGACCTTGCGCATCCAGCGGCGCAGTTCCTTCGACGTCGGGATCGCACCGAAGTCCGCCGGGTCGAAGACGACCGGGCCGTCCACCGGGTCCGCCGTACTCATGGCAGCGGGGTGAGCGCGACGGTGTGGTCGGCGACGGCGTCCACCAGCGTCGTGTCGTGACTCGCGAACAGGATCGACGTACCGGACTTCTTCTCCTCCACCAGGCGCTCGGCCAGCCAGGTGACGCCCGCGGTGTCCAGGCGCTGCTCGGGTTCGTCCAGCACCAACAGCTTCCGCGGCCGCACCAGGGCGGTCGCCAGGGCGAGCCGGCGACGCTGACCGGAGGAGAGGGACCCGGGCAACTGATCCGCGGCCGCGAGCAGGCCGACGTCGTCGAGGAGGGTGTCCACGAGATCTTCCGGCTCCGCGTTGCCATGCGCCCGGGCCAGCAGGTCCAGGTGCTCGGCGGCGCTCAGGTCCGGGAAGAAGTCGAGGTCGTCGAGCAGCGACGCCACGTCCCGGCGGACCACCTCGACGCGCTCGTCGATCGGCAACCCGTCCAGCAGGATCTGGCCGGCGGCCGGCTCGGCCGAACCCACGATGCACTTGAGCACCGTGGTCTTGCCCGCGCCGTTCGGGCCGACGAGGGCGATCGCCTGGCCGGCCCGCAGGGTGAAGGTGAGGTCCTCGATCACCGGGCGCTCGGCGTACAGATGCCGCAGGCCTTTCACGGCCAGCCGGGGCGCGGCCTTGCTCATCGCTTGCGGACCAGGGTCAGCCCGTCGCCGATGCCGAGGATGACCACGTCGACGCGCTCGTCCCTGGCGATGTGCGCGTTGAACTCCTTGCGGTCGACCGGGTCCTGCTCGTGCTGCCCGACCACCCGGCCACCGGCCAGTGTGTTGTCGAACAGCAGCAGGCCGTTGGTCCGGATCCGCGGTACCAACTGCTCGAAGTAGTCGATGTACCCCGGCTTCTCGGCGTCCACGAAGGCCAGGTCGAACTCGCCCTCCAGCTTCGCCGCCGACTCGTGCGCGTCGCCGATCCGAAGGTCGATCTTGTCCGCCACGCCGGCCCGCTCCCAGTAGCGGCGGCCGATCGACGTCCACTCGTCGCTCACGTCGAGGCAGATCAGCTCGCCGTCGTCCGGCAGGCCCCGGGAGATCGCCAGCGCCGAGAACCCGGTGAAGGTGCCGATCTCGACCGCGCGGCGGGCCGCGATCAGCCGGGTCAGCGTGGTCAGCAGCGCCGCCTGGTCGGCCGTGGTCAGCATCACCGACACGCCGCCCAGCTTGTGGGTCTCCTCGACCAGCTCCCGCGCGATCTCGTCCAGCGGCATGCCGTGAGCGACCATGTACTCGTGCAACTCGTCGGTGACCAGAACCTGATTGCCCATCGAATTCCGCCATCCTCTGTGGTGTCGTTGTCTCGCCTGTAGTCTCTACGCGCTGTCCAACCGCACGACACCGACCCCTTCCGAGGAGCCTCCGTATGCGTATCGCCGTCGCCGGATCGATCGCGACCGACATCCTGATGACGTTCCCCGGACGTTTCAAGGACCAGTTCCTCGAGGAACAGATGCACAAGGTGTCGCTGTCCTTCCTCGTGGACGAGCTGGTCGTGCACCGTGGCGGGGTCGGCGCCAACATCTGCTACGGGATGGCCCAGCTCGGCCAGCCGTCGCTGCTGGTCGGCTCGGTCGGCTCCGACTTCGCGGAGTACGGCGCCGCCCTGGTCGCGGCTGGTGTCGACATCTCGCACGTGCGGATCTGCGACCAGGTGCACACAGCGCGTTTCACCTGCACCACGGACCTCGACGCGAACCAGATCGCCTCGTTCTACACCGGCGCGATGGCCGAGGCGCGGGAGATCGACCTGAGCGCGATCCACGCCGCGACCGGTGGCATCGACCTGGTCCTGATCGGCGCGGACGACCCGGACGGCATGCTCCGCCATACGGCGCTGGCCAAGGCGAACGGCATCGACATCGCGGCGGACCCGTCGCAGCAGCTGGCCCGGATGGAGGGCGAGCAGATCCGCGAGCTGATCGACGGCTCGGCGTACCTGTTCAGCAACGAGTACGAGTCCGGCCTGATGGTGCAGAAGACCGGCTGGAGCAACGAGGAGATCCTCAGCCGCGTCGGCGTCCGTGTCACCACCCACGGCGGCGACGGCGTCGTGATCGAGAACGTCGCCGGCACCATCGCCAAGATCCCCGCCGTCCCCACCCCGGCCCTGGTCGACCCGACCGGCGGCGGCGACGCCTTCCGCGCCGGCTACCTCACCGGCCGCACCGCCGGCCTCGACCACGAGGCCGCCGCCCAGATCGGCTGCACGCTGGCCACCACCGTCCTGGAAACGGTCGGCACCCAGGAATACACCCTGAACCGCCCCGCCTTCCTGGACCGTCTCGCCTCGGCGTACGGCGCTGACGCCTCGACCAAGGCCGCCACCACCCTCAACCTCAACTGACTGGTACTTCGCCCCCCACCGGCATAGGAGGAGGAGGTTCCAGCCTGCATGAGCAAGGGTGGTTGCGTCCTCGGGCTGCGTGATGGTGCTAGTCGGGTTGGTGTGCGTCAAGCGCGCCTTCGGTGTCCCTTCGGGATCGGAACAAGTTCCGACTCCTGCCCCACACCACCCCGACCAGGGAAGGACGCAGCTGTCCCGGAGCCGCTGAGGGGTGTGGCGACAAGGTCCTCCGCCCAGACGTTCGGGGAAGCTGTATTGCCCGGAAGGGGCAGCGAGCGCCCCGAAGCCGGCACTCTGTGCACCACCTGAGCAGATCCCGGCCTCCGGACGCTCAACTGGTGCACAAGGTGGGGCCTCGGACACCAAGTTCGGGACCTCGGACACGGCATGACCTGTCGTAGGTCCCCATACGGTGTTCGAGGTCCCCATAACCGCACCCACCGGCTGGCACACCCCCGAGAAGGTGTCCGCCTCCCCACCGCCGCACGCCGTCAGCCCCCGAGGCCGGCGATCGGCCTCCCGCTGACGGGCTGTTCGGCCGCTGGCGCCTTGCGAGCCGCCAGTCGGCGAACAACCGGCCAGTGGACCCGCCACGAGCCACAAGCCGGCCGAACAACCAGGCTCAGACCCCTCCGCGGGATCCGCGTAGCTGCGTCCTTCTCTGGTCGGGGTGGGGTGGGTCAAGAGTCGAGCTTGCTCGATCCGAAGGGACGCCGAAGGCGCTCACTGGTGCAGCATGGCGGGTGTCGGCGGCTTTAGATGGGTTGCCGATGCACCCGAGGTGGCTGCTGGGTTACCGCCCAAAGCGCTTGAC
>NZ_SLVF01000007.1 GCF_004345365.1 Kribbella sp. VKM Ac-2568 | reverse complement strand
CCGCAACACAACAGATCGCGCCGCCACGGCAACAGCCTGACAGCGCGATCGTGACGACACTCAACTCATCGCAATGCGGAAAATGCGTCTAGAGCCCGTCACACTGACGGCGACCGGACGCTCACCCGGTCGCCGTCGGCGCGTCACTCACCGCCAGCGGTCGGGCCTCACCGGTCGACGCCTTCACCGGGCCTCAGTTCGAGGTACGGAGGGCTTCGGCGGTCCAGGTGGCGATGAAGGAGAGCGCCTGACCACGTTGGTGGAAGAGGTGTTGGGAGTCGGCTTGTTGGTGGTAGGCGTTGTGGGTGGGTTCTGAGGCTCGGCCGAGGAGGCCGGGGAGGAGCCACGCGTACTTGACTCCGGACGCCATCACGGCCAGGCGAACCAGGTCGGCATCGCCTCGCCAGCCGCCTTCGCGGAGACCCTCGAGGTAGTTGTCTATGCAGGTCTCGGCCAGTTCGGCGATCCGCTCAGCGGGCCAGAAGAGGTCGAAGACGGCGTCTGGAATGTGGTTGCCGATGTCCTCGCCGAGGGCGCCGTCGCCGGTGAACGCCCAGTCCAGCAAGGCGATCTCACCAGTGGGCCTGCGGATCGCGTTGCAGACCCACAGATCGAGGTGACACCGCGCTCGCGGCAGGCCCTCGACCAGCGTGAGCAATTCAATGCGATGGGCAAGCAGTTCGGCCCAA
Organism: Kribbella sp. VKM Ac-2568; assembly: GCF_004345365.1. Classification (GTDB taxonomy): domain Bacteria; phylum Actinomycetota; class Actinomycetes; order Propionibacteriales; family Kribbellaceae; genus Kribbella; species Kribbella orskensis. Next base: position 513,592 of record NZ_SLVF01000007.1, on the reverse strand, counting down.
TCGGACCTGAGCCCGGCAGGCCAGTTCTCGGCGATCAACGGCTGCTTCCAGGCCGCGTCGTCATCGAGCAACTTCCACGGCACATCGCGAGTCGTGGAGTAGTCGTGGAGAAACCCGACCGAGGTCCACGGCACTTCATCCGCGGGCCTCGCCTGCCACCGCCCACACGCTCGCGCCAGTGCCGCATGATCGTCGAGAGCGAACTCCGTGCCAGGCAGACCTTCAATGTCCTCCAGGAAGAGAACCGCGCCGCCGGGTGTTCTTCGACTTCCGCCTCGGGCAGCACGAGACCCGTGCCGGCGAGTTGCTCGCGCAGTCGGTCGTCTCGGTAGACCTCCAGCTCGCGCCGCCAGTAGTTCCAGTGCCGCGGATCCTCGGAGGCCTTCCAGGGACCATCCGTGCCGGTCGGTTCTTGCAGTTCCTTGCGGATCAGCGTGTGTCCCTCCGCGTCGGTGATCCGTTCGACCGTCGCGGTGACCGCGTTCAGCGGGTTGTGCCGCAGGGCCGTGGCGTTCGTGGCTCCGGCTGCGCGTCGGGAGAAGCTCATGCCTGATTGTCAGGCGAGGAGGGTTCTCGGCGGGACTCCCGCCAACGCCTTCACGTCGCGGGTGAAGTGGGCCTGGTCCGCATACCCGGTGCGGGCGGCGACCTCGGCGAGCGAGAGACCTGTGCGCGCCCGGTCGAGTGCCAGATTCATCCGGAGGACCCGGTCGAGCATCTTCGGTCCGTACCCGAAGGCGTCCAGGCACCGCCGATGCAACTGCCGCTCACTCAGCCCGACATCCCCCGCCAGAGCCGGTACTGCGACGCCGCGGCGGATGCCACGCAGCACATGGCTCACCAGGTGGTCCGGTTCGTTGAAGAGGTCGGCGACCGCATCCTCGAGTGTTGTCGCAGGATCGGGCGACCTCCCGATCCGATCCGCCAACCGGCGGCTGCGCCCCGGCGACCAAAGGTCCGACAAAGCCACTCGCCGGTCGAGGATTTCCTTGGCGGGCACTCCGAGGAAGCCCGGCGCGATCCCCGGCGCGAACCGGATGGCGGCGTACCGGGTGCCCGGCTCGGCGGTCCCGAGGTAGGCCCGCGTATCGGGCCCGGCGACAACCAGCTTTCCCTCGACCCAGAGCAAGTCCATGCACCCGTCCGGCAGGATCCGGTACGGCCCGCCGTCCGTCGTACGCGTCCACACCACGGCCCCCGGCATCCGGGCGACCCGCTCGCGATACGGCTGCACCACTTGACTCACCCCACCAGTCTGAGCGGCCCCACCGACAATTTCCGTTGCGCCGTCCTCAGGTGGCCGGTTGGTACTGGCGGAGGTCGACGCCGACGCCGGTGCACGATCCGGTAGCGCCGGGTAGGACGCCGGGAGGTCAACCGAGTTCGAGGGCGGTGCAGATCCAGCGGCCGCGGTGTACCTCGAGGCGGAGGGCCATCGCGCGGGAGCGGTCGCCGTACCGGACGTGGGCGGCGACTTCGGCGACCTCAGTGGCCGGCGTGAACACGTGGACCGAGCGGACGGCACTGCGCTCCTTGGCGCCGCGGGCGGTGGCGGTGGTGGTCAGGCCGAGCACGCGGACCCGGCGGCTGACGTCGGCGAACACCACGGTGTCGGTGAACCGCACCAACTGACCGATCGGCCGGTCACCGGCGAGTACCTCCGCCAGCGCCTGAACCAGCCGAGGAGCCCACGCCTGCGCGTCGGGCAACGACGGCCCAGTAGGTACCAGCCGCAGCACAGGCCGAGCCGGCGCGACCTGCACCTCCGGAACATCCTGATACCGCAGAGCCAGCGCCCCATCCGTCACCGGCCCACGCTGGGCCTCGCCCTTCGCCACCCGAACAGGAAGCCGAGTCGGCGCAGCTGGCTGCCCGGGCTCGCCGCCGGTCCGCGGCGGTCCGCCGACTGGCTGCCCTTCGGACTTGTGCAGCTTGGCGATCGGCTGGGTTCCGGCTTCGGGCAGTTGGAGGTCGGGGTGAGTTGCGGTCTGAGGTCGCTGGGTGGGGGTGGGCGGTTGGGGTGCGGGGACGGGGTGCGGGGTTGTGCTGGAGGTCGGGAGGGGGTGGATGGCGACGAGGTGTGAGGGCTGACTCATGTCACTTCTCCTGGTGGGTAGGCGGCACGGGCTGGACGGACGTGGGTGCCGGGGTACGGAGCACATGGCCGGGGTGGATGAGGTCGGGGTCGGAGCCGATCAGTTGGCGGTTCGCCGCGTACCACTGCGGCCAGCGAGTCGCGATCTCCTCGTCTGTCGCCGCCGGGCCGAGCTCAGCCGCGGCGATGGACCAGAGCGACTCCCGGGGCTGGACCATGTGCGAAGCCGGCCGGACTCGCTGGCCCGTCTTGAGGTCGGTGTACCGCGTGGCGGCTCCCGAGGTAGGCCGATCCGGCACAGCCACCTGATCCGGCCCCGACGTCCGCGCCGAGCCGCGATCGGCCGGTACTGCGGACCCTGGCTCGGCGCCGGCGTTCGTCGGCTGCTTCGAGTCCCCGGTGAGGCGCAACCCAGAAGCCTGCTCAGGCACCGAGGTTCGGCCCGTAGACCCTTCCCCATCCACCACGGACCGCGGCTCGACGGCAGCCTGACGAGGCGCCGCCTCAGCGCTAGTCCGCTGCGGCGCAGTGGAGCGAACATCCGGGCTCGCCGGTACTGCGGGCCGCGTGGCGCTGCGGCCCGTCGGGCTCGCCGAGTCGCCGGAAAGGCTCAGCCCCGACGGCTTCTCGGGAACCGACGTGCGGTCCGTCGGGCGCTCGCCGGGGGCTGCGGAGTGCGGGTGTGCTGAAGGGGACTGATGGGCGGGGCGGGTGGTGGTCAGGCGGAGGGTGGATGGGGGTTCGGTGGCTCGCCAGTTGGACGGGTCGCCGGTGAGTTGGATGGTGGAGCGGGGTTCGACCGAGGTCCAGGGGCGTTGGTGGTTGCCGTCGCCGGGGGTGGCGTGAGCGACGCCGATCGTCAGCGGAGTGACGGCGGCGACGCCCAGGGCTGAGCGGAGGAGTGCTCGGGAGCTCTGTGAGGTGATCCGGGTGGCGACGATCGAGGCCGAGCGGCCCACGACGCCCGGCACCTGCTCCAGCACGGTGGCAAGCACGGCGATCAGGAGCCAGGCATAGGCGACCCACGCGACCGATCCGACGGCCAGGGATGCCATCGAGGTCAGGTCCTGCGTGGTGGCGGAACCGATGGAGTCTGCAGTGACCCAGCGCAGCAGCAGGCCGATCCCACCCAGTGCGCCGAGCGCGAGAAGCCCTTTCAGACCCCGGATCATCGCGTTCATCTCGTTTCGCCTTCGATCCATGAGTTTGCTTGAGTTTGCTTTAGCTTGATTAATATAGACCCGCCTAGCCTGCTCTTGGCAAGTCGAAATCATATGAAAGTGTCACGGACGGTGAGTCCGCCGCACGGAAAGTGGCGGCGATGACCGCTCGACCGAGTAGGTTCGCGGCATGCGTCTGGAAGCTCTGTTCGAGGATCTGGAGTCCCAGTTCGAGGCGATGCAGGACGGCGATCTGTACGGCGAGGTGGCGGACCGGATCCGCGCCGAGGTCGGCAAGATCACCGTGCTCGACCGGCTGCGCGGCGCGGTCGGCACCGTCGTACGGGTCGAGCTCACCCAGGCCGATCCGGTCCAGGGCACGCTCAGCCGGGTCGGCAAGGACTGCCTGCTGCTCGAGGCCGAGCGCTACGAGGAATGGCTGATCTCGGACGCCGCTCTCACCGCGGTCCACCGGTTGGGTCCGTGGGCGGAGCCTGCCGAGGGGGCCGTCGCCGCGAAGCTAGGTCTGTCGCACCTGCTGCGGGGAATCGCTCGGGATCGTTCGCCTGTGACGTTGTTCTGTGGTGGAACCCCGGTCACCGGCACGATCGACCGGGTCGGCGCCGACTTCCTGGAGATCGCGGAGCACCCGCTGGACGCGCCGCGCCGGCGTACCGAGGTCTACAACACCCGCCTCGTCCCCACCCGCGCCTTGGACGCAGTACGCCGCCGTTAGCTGCGGACGTCCTCGGAGTCGGCGGCCTCGGCCTCTTCGCCGAAGGGATGGGTGTCGATGAACTGCTTGGTCTCGGTGTAGAGCCGCTCGATGTACTTCTCCAGCTCGGACGACTCCACCCGCCACTGGCCCCGGCCGCCGATCTTGACCGCCGGGATGTCGCCGCGACGGACCAGCGCATACACCTGGTTTGCCGAGATGTTCAGCACCTCGGCGACGTCGGACAACTGGAGGAAGCGCGGAGCCGGCATGCGTGCTGTTCCCCTTCGAGTCGGTGACGGGCTGGTTGCTTCAGTTTGCCACGGTTGGCATCCGAATCAGCCAGTTTGTCCCCAGGCGTCCCCGCCCTGTGGACGACGGTCAACGGCCAGACCGCGGACACGGCAGAATGTCGTCGCCAAGAGCGATCAGGCGGTAACCGAGAATTTCTGGGGAGTTCGAGTGGCCGACAGTCCAGTGGTGCGGAGCGGGTTCGCTGCGCCGTCCACACCGACCCTGCGCAACCGGCGGGCCCGATGGAAGGACGGTCGCCTGCTGCTCGGTGTGCTGCTCGTCGCCATCACCGCACTCGGTGGCGCCAAACTGCTGTCGGCCGCGGACGACACCACCGCCATCTGGGCCGCGGAGCGGGATCTGCCGGCCGGCACCAAGCTGACCAGCCAGGACCTCACCACGGTCCGCGTCCGCTTCACCAGCGACTCGGCTGCCGGCCAGTACGTCGCCGCTGACGCGGATCTCAAGGGCCTGGTCGTCACCCGGGCGGTCAGCAAGGGCGAGTTCGTCCCGAGGCAGGCCGCGGTCACCCAGGCGGACAGCGAGCGCACCGAACTACCGCTGTCGATCGCGACCGGCCGTCTCCCCGCGGACACAGTGGCCGGAGACCACGTCGACATCTGGGTGGTGCCGAAGGCAGCCGACCAGCCGGCCAAGCAACTCTGGGCCGAGGTCCGCGTGATCCAGGTGGACACCGCGAAGGGGGTGGCCGGCGGATCGTCCCGACGACAGGTCCTGGTCGGCCTCGAGCCGAGAGAACTGACGAGACTCCCTGCTGCGCTGGCCATGATGAGTACCGGTGAGCCAGTGCTGATCCGGCGGGGCCGCTGATGTCGGTACCAGTCCTCCTTGCGGTGACTGGCGCGCCGTGGGAGGCCGACGTCGTACGCCGGGCCGAAAGAGCCCAGGGGATCCGTGTAGTCCGCAGATGCGTGGACATCGCCGACGTGATGGCCGCGGCGGCTAGTGGACAGGCCAGGGCGGTCCTGCTCGCAGAAGACCTTCCCAGGTTGACGTCTGACGCAGTAGCGGCTCTGCACGCGAGACGCATCGCCGTGCTCGCACTGGTCGATCCGTCCGACAACGGCGAGCCCACCGGCGCCGAGGACAGGCTGAGCCGGATGGGGATCGAGCGGATCCTCCCGGCCGACGTCAGCGCCGAGGACCTCGGCCGGGCGATCACCGACGCGGTGGAGTCCGGACCGCCGGCCACCGTGTCGCACTTCGCCGGCGGGTTCGTCCCCCTCTCGAGCGAGACCGTGGCCAACCCAGAACGAAACGGCTACGAGCCGTACGGTCAGGGAGCCGGCCGAGTCATCGCCGTCTGGGGTCCCACCGGCGCCCCGGGCCGCAGTACGGTCGCGGTCGGATTGGCCACGGAGTTGGCTGCGCGCGGGGTCTCCACACTGCTTGCCGACGCCGACGTGTACGGCGGAACGGTGGCTCAGTTGCTCGGCATGCTCGACGAGACCTCGGGGCTCGCCGCGGCGGCGCGTTCGGCCAGCGGTGGTTCGCTCGACGTGGCGGTGCTCGCCCGGCAGGCGAGGCAGGTCGGGCCGCACATGCTGGTGCTGACCGGGCTGAGCCGCGCCGACCGGTGGACCGAGCTCCGCCCGACGGCGATCGAGTCGGTCTGGTCCACGGCCAGGAATCTCGCGCCCTGCACGGTGGTCGACGCGGGCTTCTGCATCGAGAGCGATGAGGAGATCTCGTTCGACACTCTCGCGCCCCGGCGCAACGGGGCGACCCTGGCAACCCTGGAGGAGGCCGACGAGGTGATCGTGGTCGGGACCGCCGACCCGGTCGGCCTCACCCGGCTGATCCGCGCGCTGCACGAACTCCGCGCGGTGGTGCCGTCGGCGAACACCCGGGTCGTGGTGAACAGGGTTCGCTCAGGGTCGCTGGGGAGTTCCCCTGCCGATGCTGTCGCGGAGGCGCTCAGCCGGTACGCCGGAGTACAGGCGGCGGCGTTGCTGCCGTTCGACCAGGCGGCGTGTGACGCGGCGCTGTCGCACGGGCGGAGTCTGGCCGACGCGGCGAAGTCGAGCAAGCTCCGCAAGGGGATGCAGCAGTTGGCGGCGGGGGTTCTCAGGGATCTCCTCAGTTGATTTAGGGGGGAAAACCCCACCGACAACGGACCGGGGATATGCCAGGGTTGACGAAACGGTCACCGGCCGTGGGAGCAGCAGAGCGGTAGAGCAGCAGCGCCAGGGGAGAGTCATGTCCGAGGTCCAGGGCCGTCCGGCCAGCACGATGAGCACCGAGCGCAGATACGGCATCGCGATCTCGGTCGCCCTGATCCTCGGCGGTCTCTACTGGGCCCTCACCGGCCTGACCGAGGGCACCAAGAACAGCCACGACACCTACCCCGTGCAGGGCACCGCCCTGTCGATCAAGACCAGCTCGACCGATCTCGAGGTGCGGTCCGGCGATGTCAGCGAGATCACCGTGGACCGGCGGTTCGAGCGCAACGTGTTCGGCTCGGACCCGAAGGACAAGTACAAGGACGGCAAGCTGGAGATCCGCGACACCGGCTGCGGATTCCTCTCCTTCGGCTGCGACACGGAGTACGTGGTGACCGTGCCGAAGGATCTGAAGGTGAGTATCGACAGCAGCAGCGGCGACCTGAAGGTATCCGGGCTGGCGGGCGGCGCCGACCTGAAGTCGAACTCGGGCGACATCGAGGCGCACCAGATCGGCGGGGTGCTGACGCTCGAGTCCTCATCGGGTGACCTGGAGGCCCACGACCTGACCGCGTCGTCGGTGAAGAGCGACAGCAGTTCGGGCGATGTCGACCTGACCTTCACCGAGGCGCCGTCGTCGGTGGACGCGAAGACCAGTTCCGGCGACGTGACGGTCCTCCTGCCCAGCGGTGACGAGGCGTACAGGGTCGACACCGACACGTCGTCGGGTGACGAGTCCGCCAGGGTGAAGATCGACCCCTCCTCGCTCCGTACGATCAAGGCGGAGACGTCCTCGGGTGACGTCACGGTGGAGTACCACCGCTGAGTGACCGCCGGGGACCGCGCGTATGTCCCCGGGGGACCGCCCGTATGTCCTGAGTAGTCTTGCGCGCATGCCTGACGACAAGCCCGACCTGCGCGGCCTGCTGGTGGACTGGGGTGGCGTGCTCACCGACGGTCTCGACGTGGCCCTGGGCCGGTGGGCCGAGCTGGACGACCTCGACTTCGACGCCTACTACCAGGCGATCGTCGACTGGCTGGCCGCGACGCCGGCCGAGGCCGAGCTGAACCCGATCCACGCGCTCGAGCGCGGTCAGATCGCGGTCCCCGACTTCGAGCGCAAACTCGCCGCCGTGCTGATCCGTCGCGACGGCACCCCGGTCCCGGCCGAGGGCCTGATCGAGCGGATGTTCGCGCACTTCGAGCACCAGCCGCAGATGTCCGCGCTGATCCGGCGGGCCAAGTCGCACGGCATCAGGACCGCGCTGCTGTCCAACTCCTGGGGCAACACCTACCCGCGCGACACCTGGGACGGCATGTTCGACGACATCGTCATCTCCGGCGAGGTCGGGCTGCGCAAGCCGGAGAAGGAGATCTTCCAGCTCGCGGCCGAGCGGATCGCCCTGCGCCCGGCGCAATGCGTCTTCATCGACGACCTCGAGCTCAACGTCGACGGTGCCCGCACGCTCGGCATGACCGCCATCCACCACACCTCGTACGACGAGACGCGGCGCGAGCTGGAGTCTTTGTTCGGAGTCGACCTGACGTGACCATGACCTCCAGCTCGCGAACCACCGACCGGCGCTGGATCGTCGCCGCCATCCTGGGCTGCGCGATCTTCGTCACCCTTGGCGCCTGGGCTTACGGGCTCTTCGACGGCATGATCGACCTGCAGGTCTATCGGATGGGCGGCTCGGTCCTGCTCGACCGCGAGTCCCTGTACGACGCGCAGCTGCCGGGCTCGGGTCTTCCGTTCACCTATCCACCGTTCGCGGCGATCGCGATGGTGCCGCTGGCGGCGGTTCCTTGGGGTGTCGCCCTGGTGGTCTGGACGACGATCTCGGTGCTCTGCATCGGGCTGATCTGGCGCGCCAGCCTCCCGGCGACGGCCTGGTCCCTGCTGCCCGGGCAGTGGCGCGAGCGGCGGATCGTAGTACTGGCGGCGTTGACGGGCTTGTCGTTGCTGCTCGAGCCGGTCTGGCAGACGATCCAGTTCGGCCAGATCAACCTGTTGCTCACCGCAATGATCCTGCTGGACCTGGTCCGGCCGGCGAACGCGAAGTGGCGTGGGTTCTGGGTCGGGGTCACGATCGGGGTGAAGCTGACGCCGCTGCCGTTCCTGGCGTTCCTGCTGATCACCAAGCAGTGGCGGGCCTTCCGGAACGCGGTGCTCGGACTGCTCGCGACGATGGCGATCGGCTTCGCGGTGGTGCCGAACCAGTCCTGGGAGTACTGGACGGTCGTCATCCGCAACGCCAACCGCGTCGGCGGTCTGGCCTACACGGCGAACCAGTCCTTCATGGGATTCCTCAGCCGGCTCGGCGACGAGGCGTCCTGGGTCGAACCGACCTGGTTCCTGCTGTCGGCGGTCTTCGGCCTGGCCGTGCTCTGGCTGGCGCGTCGTTTCTGGCTGGCCGACGAACGGGTCACCGCGATCTCGGTGATGGCCCTGGCCGTGCTTTACGCGTCTCCGGTCTCGTGGAGCCACCACTGGGTCTGGATCATCCCGCTCGGCGTCAGCCTGATCCGCGCGGTCAACCGCCAGTGGGGCTACCGACCGGCCGTCGCCACCGGCATCCTCTGGTACGGCCTGTTCGTGCTCAGGTCGATCTGGTGGGTCCCGTACCGCGACGACCGCGAGCTGAGCTGGTCGTTCTGGCAGTCGATCCCCGGCAACTCCCACCTGATCCTCGGCATGATCGCCTTCCTCATCCTGGCCTACACCAGCCGCTCGCTGCCTAAGCCAGCGCCTGCAAAGGCCCCGTCAACCGTCTAGCCAGGTCCTGGTCGACGTGGGCGATCTCGGTCAGCAGTACTGCGACCGCGGCGCGGAGGGCGCGGGTGAGCTCGTCCTGGTCGAGTGAGCGGACCAAGGTTTCTTTGATCGGGTCGGTGGTAGCCACAGGCAGCAGGTGGAGACCGCGGCCCTGCGATGAGGTGACGCCGTGCCGAAGGCAGGCCAACGCAAGCACCTGGTCGCGAACACCACTGATCATGTACTCCGCCTGCCACGCCTTGCCGCGAGCGATACTCGACCGAGCGTGCAGGGCATACAGCCACCCCATCGAGGCCAGGTCGATCGCCGCCGGCTCCTGCGCCTGCTCCTGCTCGACCGCCTCCCCGAACAGCAGCCGGAAGGTCGGTGCGTAGGCGCCGAACTCCTCCGCGGGCGCGAAGGCGACATCCACCTGCAACGTGTTCTCCAGCAGGAACACCCGATAGATCGTCCCCCGCCGACCTATGTCCATGTGATGCACACACCCGTACTCCCGATACATGCGGGCAGTCCAGTCGGCGATCACCTCACCCTGATCGGCCCCCTCGACCAGCCCGAAGGCCAGGTCGATGTCAGACCACTCGTCCTCAGCGCCAACAGCCCCGGACCCGGTCAGAGCCGCCCCACTGATCCTGCTGTCCGCCTTGGCTGCCGCAACGAGTTCGTCCCGTAGCTGCTCGCGATCCCGCACACTGAACATCCCGCCAACCTAACCCCGCCCCCATCAGCCGACGCACCGATTTTGGAGCGATGCCCGTGGCAGCCCGCACGCTGCTGGGTTACCCACTCTTGTTGTGGGTTGCCTAGTCGTCTGCGCAGGGGTAACCCACAACAAGAGGAGGTAACCCGGCGCGGGACGTAGTACTAGGCGGAGAACAGCAATAGGAGGCCGCCGACTGTGTAGCCGACCATGACGATCAGCAGGGGGATTTGGCCGGCTAGGGCTTTGTTGCGGGGGAAGAGGGCTACTGCTCGGTCGTGGGCTGAGACGACGCCCATGAGGTGGCCGCCTACTACTGCTAGGACCTGGATGACGGCGATCGTGGTGCTGTGGTTGGTGATGCCGGTGTTGAGGCCGAGCAGACCGGTGCCGAAGATGTTGGCGCCGTTGCTCAGGGGGTCGCTGAGGTAGATCAGCGACCGTTGGCCTTCCAGGATCAGCAGGGTCAGGTAGTGCGCGACGACGTACCCGAAGGCGATCGGTACGACGGAGTGCGCGAACAGCCTCGGCAGCGTTCGACGGGAGCTGTCGGACAGCCGACCGGCAAGCAGGGCGGCACTCGAGAACGTCACCAGCACGAACAGGATGAACGCGAGCAGCGCCAAGGTGCCGAGCGTGGTCATCGAGTAGTCGGTGTTCTGGGCCCACCCGATCCACGCTGTCGAGTTCGAGAACCCGTCGTACGCCGTTGAGCCGAGCAGGGCGGCCACCATGCCGACGAGGCCGGGTTGTGGCTTCAGGCCGTCGAGGTTCTCCAAGGGGCGGCGGATCACCAGGGCGCCGTCGGTGCGGCGGCCCCAGGGGGACAGCCGGGACATCAGCGTGGCGTAGACCTCGAACGGGTCGGCGGTGGAGAACCAGCGGTCGCCGAAGAGGATCGCGCCGAACAGCATGATCACGACGTACAGGGCGAGCCAGGCCTGGAGTACCGGCAGGGTGGCCCGGTCGGGGGCGACCAGTTCCAGCCACGTGAAGGCGAAGATGCCGACTGCCGCGGGCCAGAGTCCGAGCCCCGCGGGCAGTTCGAACAGACCTTTGGAAGGCGGCTGCCGCAGCAGTTTGCTGATCAGCAGGTGGATCGTCCGGAGCGGGTTCAGGGTGCGCCAGACCGGGCCGAGCAGGATCGAGATCGGGACCAGGCCGACCCAGACCAGGATGTAGACGAAGCCGAAGATCGGGTTTGTCAGCCGGTCCACGCCGAACAGCAGCGCGACCATCGCGTAGAGGAAGATCGCCAGCCCGACCAGCCGGACGAACCAGCGGAAGCCGGACGAGTCGACCGTCCGGGTGATTGCGGCGGGCAACGGCTTGCCGGAGGCGTTGCCGCGGTACCTCGGGTTCCGCCAGGCCACGGCCAGGATCGCGAACGACAGCGCGATCGCGACCGCGGCGCCGCCGACGGCCAGACCGAACGGGATCGGCAGGTCCTGCCGGCCGCCGATCCCGTGCAGCGGCAGCAGCAGCGGCGTCGCCAGTTGCGTGGGGAGGATCAGCGCGGTCACGAGACGACGAGCTTGGCGACCAGCTTGCCGCTCTCGTGGGTCTCGACCTCGAAGGTGCCCTTCATGTTCGCGGTGAACTTCACCGAGGCGGGCTTGCCCGGGGCCAGCTCGAGCTCCTTGTCGTAGCCGTGGATGTGCAGCTCGTCCGCGGCGTCGCTGACGGCGGTGATGAGCACGGTCTGGCCGGCCTTCACCTTGATGCTCGAACCGCTCGGGTTGACCTTGCCGTTGGCAACGGTGACGTTCAGGGTCACGTCGGCCTGGTCGCCGGACGGGTCCGCGGTGTTCGACGGCGTGTTGGTCTTCGGCCCACCCGGGGTGCTCGGCGTGCCGCTCGGCGTCTCGGTCGGGGACGCGGTGGGCGCTACCGACGGACTGGGGCTCGCGCCCGCGCCGGAGTCGTCGCCGCCGCCACAGCCGGCCAGAACCAGCATGCCGAGGGCGGGCAGGAGCGCGAGCGCGGTACCGCGGGAGAGCGTCGAACGCATGAGACGAGGGGCCTTTCAGCAGGTCGGTTCCAGTACGCGGGCGCGTGACGCACCCTCTTGCCTGACGAACGCGCCCGGTCCAGTGTTCCCGGTATGCACCATCGGTCGTGTCACGATCGCTGTGGGCCACGTCCGCCTCGCCCAGCCAGTGTCGCAGCCCACTGTCGGCGCACACCGTTAGGGTGACTGCACACGTACCTGAGGAGTAAGGAGGGCCTGGATGCCGGACCGGTTGACGTCGCTGGACCTGACCTTCCTGAAGGCCGAGAGTCCGGCCACGCCGATGCACGTCGGCACCGTGGACATCTTCGAGCCGCCGGTGCACGGCGACGACGGGTTCGACTACGAGCGCCTGGTTGCGCTGATCCGCGACCGGATCGCCTTCGTGCCGCGGTACCGGCAGCGCGTCCAGAACGTGCCGGGCCGTTTCGCCGGGCCTGTCTGGGTCGACGACGAAGACTTCGACATCACCTTCCACGTACGGCGGTCTGCCCTGCCCCGGCCGGGGACGCACGCCCAGCTGCTCGAGCTGGTCGCCCGGATCATGTCGCGGCGGCTCGACCGGGCCAGGCCGCTCTGGGAGATGTACCTGGTCGAGGGCCTGCAGGGGGACCGGTTCGCGATCATCTCCAAGTCCCACCAGGCGCTTGTCGACGGCACCAGCACGGTCGACATCGGCCAGGTGGTGCTCGACTCGACCGCCCACCCGCGGGACACGCCGACCGACACCTGGCAGCCCGCGCACCCGCCGTCCGCGCTGGAGTTGCTCGCCGGGGTGTTCGCCGACGCCACCCGCCACCCGACCGCGGTGCTGGAGCTGGCGCGGGCCGAGATAGCCAGCCTGACCGGGTCCACCTCGGTCCGCGAGGTGCTCGGTGACGTGGTCGGCTCGGTGGTCGCGCAGCGGCACGTCCAGGAGAGCTCGCTGCACGTGAAGACGTCAGGCCAACGCCGGTTCACCACGGTCCAGACGGACCTGGAGGACTACCGCACGGTCCGGGCGATGCACGGCGGCACGGTGAACGACGTGGTCCTGGCGGTCGTCGCGGGCGCGTTGCGCGCCTGGATGATGACCCGGGGTGAGAGCGTCAGCCCGACCCGTGGGGTCCGCGCGGTCGTGCCGGTGAGCATCCGCGACGACGATGACGAGGAGCCGACCTCGCTCGGTTCCCGGGTGATCTCGTCGACGGTGAACCTGCCGGTCGGGGAGAACTCGCCGGTGATGCGGCTGCACCAGATCTCCTACCAGACGAAGGTGCACAAGGACACCGGCCGGGCCGTGAGCGCCCGCTCGCTGGTCGGCATCGCCGGCTTCGCGCCGACCACCCTGCACGCGCTCGCTGCCCGGGTGGCCACCGCGACCGTGCGGCCGATCGACGACGTGGTGATCACGAACGTGCCAGGGCCGCAGTTCCCGCTGTACGCACAGGGCGCGCCCATGCTGGCGTCGTACCCGGTCGTCCCGCTGATGCCCGGCCAGGGCCTGTCGGTGGGCGTCACGTCGTACGACGGGAAGGTGTCCTTCGGGCTGAACGCGGACCGGACGGCGATGCCGGATCTGACCGTGTTCGCCCAGTGCGTCACCGACGCGCTCGACGAGTTGCTCGACACCACCAAGGGGAGCCGGAACCGTGCCTCGCGCGGCCGGAAGAACCCTCGCAGCACGAAGAAGGCGGACTCATGATGAGGATCTACGTCCCATCGACCATTCCCCTGCTCGACGCCGCCTGCCACGCCGGGGAGATCGGACCGGCGCCACTGACGGCGTACGCCGTGACGCCGGCGCTGCGCGAGTGGTACTCCGGCGGCGATGACGAGGAGCTCGAGTACGCCGCGATGGCTCAGGCGGCGCGAGCCTCGGTCGGGCTGCTCGCGGCCGACCCGAGCGCGGCGCGGCGACGGGTGGTCATCGCCTGCGAGGTCGGCGCGGTCCCGCCGGCCGACGGCACGGTGGAGCTGGGCGACGCCCGGTTGGAGATGCGCGTGGTGATCCCGTGGACGAAGGTGGCCGCAGTACACGTGGACGCGGTGGCAGCCGCGGGGGTGGTCGGGAAGGCCGCGGACACCTGGGACGCCGCCCACGGTGACACTGCAAATGGGGGTGATGAGGACGCTGTTTTCGCCCTCGACTCGTGCGAGGGTGAAGATCTGTTGTGGTACGCGACCCAGGAGATCCCGGATCTCCTCGCCGCGGAAGGCCCGCGCGGCGGGCTCCGGGCCTGACCGGTTGAGCTGACAGGGAGCTGATGGCGATGCAGGCGATCTGGAAGGGTGCCATCTCGTTCGGGATGGTGACGATCCCGATCAAGGTGTTCTCGGCGACGGAGGAGAAGGACATCTCCTTCCGGCAGGTCCACGTCGCCGACGGCGGCCGGATCCGGTACAAGCGCGTCTGCCAGGAGTGCGGCGAGGAAGTCCCGTACTCCGACATAGGCAAGGGCTACGAGATGGCCGACGGGCGGATGGTGGTGCTCGAGCCGGAGGACTTCGCCGACCTGCCGCTGTCCAGCAAGAAGGTCATCGACGTGCTGGAGTTCGTGCCGTCCGACCAGGTCGACCCGCTCTACCTGGGCAAGTCGTACTACCTGGCGGCTGACGGTGGGCCCGGCGCGAAGCCGTATGTGTTGCTCCGGGACGCGCTGGAAGGCTCCGAGCTGTACGCGCTGGTGAAGGTGGCGTTGCGCTCGCGGGAGAGCCTCGGATTGCTGCGCACCCACGACAACGTGCTCGTCCTGCAGGTGATGCTCTGGCCGGACGAGGTCCGCGACTCCTCCTTCGCGGCGCCGTCCGAGGACGTGGAGATCCGCAAGCAGGAGAAGGCGATGGCCGAGTCGTACATCGACACCCTGCGCGGGGAGTTCGACCCGGACCAGTACCACGACGAGTACCGGCAGGCGCTCGAGCAGGTCGTCGAGGCGAAGGCCGCCGGCGTACCGATCCCGGAGGCCGAGGAGGAGGAGACCGAGGGCGCCGAGGTCGTCGACCTGGTCGCCGCGCTCCGTGCCTCGGTGGAAGCCGCAAAGGCCCGTCGCGCGGGTGGCGGCTCGGGCGGTGGCGGCAAGGGCGACGCGGAGGAGAAGCCCGCCGCCAAGAAGTCCGCCCCCGCGGCGAAGAAGGCTCCCGCCAAGAAGGCCGTCGCGAAGAAGGCCCCGGCCAAGAAGACCGCGGCCAAGAAGGCAGCGAAGAAGTCCGCCTGATGACTCCGGGTGGCCGGAGGATCTCGACCGGTGAATTTCCGGGAGATCCTCCGGCAACACCTGCCCGATCACACGGTGTTGTGGGATCTTTGGCGGATTGTTCCTGAGGCGAGAGGCCCGTCATGAGCGAGAATCCGATCGAGAACCCGACGGCGGCGGTCGAGGCGGGTGTCTATCTGCTCGAACTCGTGCCGGTGCCCGTCACCGACATCGACCGGGCCAAGGCGTTCTACTCCGAGAAGGCCGGCTTCAAGGTCGACGTCGACGTCACCCCGGCGGACGGCGTACGGATCGTCCAGCTGACGCCGCCTGGTTCGTACTGCTCGATCACCCTGAGCTCGGGTCTCCCCACCCTCGACATGCCGGCCGGCTCGATCCGGGGCCTTCACCTGGTGGTCGCCGACATCGAAGCGTCCCGGGCGGAACTGGTCGGCCGCGGCGTCGACGTTGCGCCGGTGGAAGACATGGGCGGCGTGTTCTACGCATCCTTCGCCGATCCCGATGGCAACACCTGGACCCTCCAGCACATGCCCTGGCGTCCCTGAGGGGTCACGCCTGATCTAGCTCTCGTCAGGGCATTGTGGTGCCCTGGGTGATCTTGCTCGCACGCAGCAGCGGTGCCGTCTCAGCATCGTTGCTGTGCCGGGTGTTCGGCTGAAACGCATGCTACAAATGGTGCCGCGGGGTGTGACGGGTTCAGGAGCGGACCAGTCGGGTTCGTGGTAAGGCGTCCGACGTGGCAGCATGAAGACGCGAACCTGTCGCGGCAGGCCCCGATCGGGCCCCACGAGGGAGCCGCCAGCAGTCGACAGACCCAGCCGGGCCGAGAACCAGCCGAGCCGATCTAGGAGCACCGCACACCATGGATGCCGTCACCGCCGTCCCCACGCCTGTCAACGAGACCGTCCGCGGGTATGCGCCCGGCTCCCCAGAGCGCGGCAGCCTGGAGGCGAAGCTCAAGGAGTTCAACGCGGCCGGCGCGATCGACCTGACCTGCACGATCGGCGGCGAGCAGAAACTCGGCGGCGGCGCCCAGGTCCAGGTGGTCCAGCCGCACAAGCACGCGCACGTGCTCGGCACGCTCGGCAACGCCACCGAGGCGGACGGCAAGGCGGCCGTGGACGCCGCGCTCGCGGCCGCTCCGGCCTGGCGCTCGCTGTCCTTCGACGACCGCGCGGCGGTGTTCCTCAAGGCGGCCGACCTGCTGGCCGGCCCGTGGCGCGACACCCTGAACGCGGCGACCATGCTCGGCCAGTCCAAGACGGTCCAGCAGGCCGAGATCGACGCCGCCTGCGAGTTGATCGACTTCCTCCGCTTCAACGTCGCTTTCGCGCGCAACATCATCAACGACCAGCCGATCTCCTCGCCGGGGATCTGGAACCGGGTCGACTACCGGCCGCTCGAGGGCTTCGTCTACGCGATCACCCCCTTCAACTTCACCGCGATCGCCGGCAACCTGCCGACCGCGCCCGCGCTGATGGGCAACACCGTGGTCTGGAAGCCGTCGCCGACCCAGCAGTTCGCGGCGCACTGGACGATGCGGCTGTTCGAGGCCGCCGGGCTCCCGGCCGGTGTGATCAACCTGGTCACCGGTGACGGCATCGACGTCAGCAAGGCCGCGCTGACCCACCCGGACCTGGCCGGCATCCACTTCACCGGTTCGACCAGGACCTTCCAGAGCCTGTGGGGGACCGTCGGGCAGAACATCGCCGGCTACAAGACCTACCCGCGCCTGGTCGGCGAGACCGGCGGCAAGGACTTCATCCTGGCGCACCCCTCGGCCGACCCCGCCGTACTGAAGACCGCGATGGTCCGCGGCGCCTTCGAGTACCAGGGCCAGAAGTGCTCCGCAGCCAGCCGCTCGTACGTCGCCCGCTCGGTCTGGAACAAGATCCGCGACGACATCGCCGCCGAGACCGACTCCCTCACGATGGGTGACGTCAGCGACCTGTCGAACTTCATCGGCGCCGTGATCGACGACCGCGCGTTCGCCAAGCACAAGGCGGCGCTGGACCGGGCCCGGCAGTCCGACGCGATCGAGGTCCTTGCCGGTGGCACCTATGACGACTCCCAGGGGTACTTCGTCCGCCCGACGCTGCTGGTCTCCGACGACCCGACCGACGAGATCTTCACCACCGAGTACTTCGGACCGATCCTCGGCGTGCACGTGTACGAGGACGGCGACTACGCCAAGGTGATGCAGCAGATGGAGAGTGCGGCGCCGTACGGCCTGACCGGTGCGGTGATCGCCCAAGACCGGGCCGCCGTCGCCGAGGCGAGCGAGTACCTGCGCTTCGCGGCCGGCAACTTCTACGTGAACGACAAGCCGACCGGCGCGGTCGTCGGCCAGCAGCCGTTCGGTGGCGCCCGCGCGAGCGGCACGAACGACAAGGCCGGCTCGATGTGGAACCTGATCCGCTGGGCGAGCCCCCGCTCGATGAAGGAGACCTTCGCCCCGCCGATCGACTACCGCTACCCGCACCAGGGCTGAGCCCAACCAGGCAGCTTAGAGACGACCGGCCGGCGCACCTGCCTCGGCCGGTCGTTTCTTGTTCGGACTGTCCGGCATCGCGCCGCAGGACGGGCAGCCGACCTGCTGCAGACGGCGGTGTTCTTCCAGCATGTTCGCCGCGCCGGGCGAGACCCGGCTCAGCAGGCGCAGGATCCGCCCGCGGGCGATCGGCTGCGTCCCGGCGTGCCACCACGGCACCTGCCCACTGGCCCGGGTCGCTCGACGATGAAGGAAGTGAGTGCGGAGCAGCAGGAACTGGCGGCGGAAGCGGTGCCGCTCGAACAGCACCAGACCGACCAGCACCGCGGCGATGAACACGCGGGTGAGAGTCGGAGAAGGGCGGTCCGGAACCTCGTACCCACCATCGGTCAGCCCGGCGGCTCGCTCGAAGTGGTTGTAGGGCCCAGGCGCGACCAACTCGTCGGCGCTGTACGCGACCGGGAAGGCGAGCGGCCCGCCAAGGAGAGTGCCCGCCGCCCACTGGGTGGTGTGCCGCGTCTCATGCCGCTTGATCGACCGCAGTTCGCGGTACGAGTAGTCGTCGTGCGCATAGGTAAGGAACACGTGGCCGTACATCGTGCCCCCGCGGGCGAATCCCGACTCCATCCGCGCGACGAGATTGCCGTTCGGCGCGAACCTGCAGACGTTTGCGCCCCGCGTCTTCGCGTAGGTCAGCGCCAGCCCGGTCTGGCCGGCCGTCAACACCTGGCGGGCGAATACCGCCGGACTGGCGCCGCTGCGGGTGTAGGCCGCCGCCTGGTTCACGGTCAGTTTCGCCGGTGGCTGGCAGGTCGGTGCGCCCAGACCGAAGGCCGCCAGCCCCAGCAGGCCGACGACCTGCAGGCTGACGAGCACCGCGAGCAGGCGTAACAGCCGGCGGTGCCGCTTCCGGCATCCGCCGCACTTCTCCTGTCGGTCCTCCCGCCGCCGGCCGCATGTGCCAGAGTCCCAGTCCACCGGTCCCGAAAGTCCGCAGCACGCCCTCGCCCCAGGTCGACCGAACGCGTCGGACCAACCTCGCAAGCACGGATCATCGCCTCCCACCCCTAAGGATGAGGCCGAGCCCGTCGCCGCGGTATCAGTCAGATGACCGCGATCGGAAGGCCCTACCGGGACAGGCCGCGGCGGACGGTGATGTAGAAGGCAGTCAGGTCGTCGATCAGGGTCTCGACCTGTTCCGGGTCACGCTCGGCCGGCGTCCCGTCTTTCCGGGGCGGCACTTTGTGCACCGGTTGAGTAGTCGGGGCGCAGGAATCTGCTCAGGTCGTGCACAAAGTGCCGGTTTCGGGGGTCTCCGCCGGCCCCGGGGCGGGACCCCGAACTCTGGGTACTGACGCCTGCCGGCCGAGCTCGTCGGACATGTCGGGCTCGCGTTCGACTCCAACCGTCGCCCAGTTGGTCGCCAATGCGCTCGACCCGGCTCACGCCCGCTGGGTCAGCTGTGGTTTCGTCCCGCGCCGTGGTTCAGGCGGTGCGGTGCAGCGGCTGCGCGGCCGGTCCGATCAACAACGCGAAACCGCACATCACGCAGATCCACTCGGCCGCCGGGTCGTCCTCGGGGTGATCCCCGGTCTCGACCCGTTCGAAGAGCACCACGGCGTCGCAGAGGACGCAGTACTGCGTGTCGTCGGTTGCCGGCCTGCGGCGTTGGGTACGCATGAAAAACCCACCTCCGAGTGTCCTTTTCAGACTGCCACCGGAGGTGGGTTCACCAGGTCAGCGACACGGTTCAGCAGGCGTGTCGTTGGGCCGATCGTCAGTTGGTGCCGTTGTGCCAGTCGCGGCCGAGGTCGTGCTCCTTCTGCAGGCCGGAGCGGATCGCGCCGACGACGAACGGTTCGATCTTCTTGCCGATCAGCGGGACGGCGACCTTGACGTCGAGGTCGATCGACTGGACGGTCTCGCTGCCGCTCGCGGCGATCCGTGCGCTGCCCTTGAGCGTCACGGGGGTGTTGGCGATCTCGCCCTTGACGTCGGCGTCGCGCGACCCGTCGGCGTTGGCCGGGTGCCAGGTCTCGGTCTGCACGACGGTCAGCGTCTGGCCGACGAACTTCCGGGCGATGTCCGGCACGTCGTCGGACGGCATCTCGCGCTGCACCCGGACGATCGTGTCGCCGCCGGACTGGCTCACCTTGACGTCGTACGACAGCGCCTTCGTCTTCTCGCAGGCCTGCTCGCGGAAGGTGGCGTCGCTGACGATCGCGAAGACTTCCTCAGGGGTGGCGTCGTACGACGCCGACATCTTCAGCTCCATGCCGCACATCATGGCACTACTGATCGGTCACCGAGGTCGTGATGCAGCCGTGCCGCGACAGTGACGGAGTGTTACGGGAAAGTGATTACCGAACAGTGATAGCCGCTCGTAAGTTTCCTACCAATGCAGGGCAGGCTTCTAGGTAGGAGGCGCGATGCGGGTTCGTAGGGTCTCTCGTTCGCGGATTTGATTGACGTGTCATCATTGATACATCAATCGGATACGGGACGACAGAGCGAGGCAGGCGGGATGGTGGGGAACGGCAGGACGGCCGCGGTGGACCGGCGGCGGATGACGGTGGAGGAGTTGACGGTCTGGCGGTCGCTGGTCGACACGACCGCCGAGCTCCGGCGGCTGCTGAGCGTTCAGCTGGCCGAGGAGTCGGGGCTGTCCCCGGCGGACTACCAGGTGCTGCTCGCGCTGAGCGAGGCCGAAGGCAAGCGGAGTAGGTCGTCGCGGCTGGCGGCGGAGATGGAGTGGGAGCGCAGCCGGCTCTCCCACCACCTCGGGCGGATGGAGAAGCGCGGGCTGATCCGGCGGGAGGACTGTGCGACCGACAACCGCGGTGCCGAGGTCGTGCTGACCGACGAGGGAGCCGCCGCGTTCCGGCGAGCGACCGCACCGCACACGAAGGCGATCAAGAAGTACTTCGCGGATGCGCTGACGCCTGATCAGTTCGACGCGCTCGCCGACGTGATGCAGACCCTGCAGAAGCACGTGGCGGCGCGATGACCCGGATCGCAGTACTGGGTGCAGGGCATGTCGGGCCGGTGATCGCGCGCGTCGCGATCGAGGCCGGGTACGACGTGTCGATCTCGGCCTCGGGTGATCCGGCGGAGATCGAGTTGATCACCCAGGTGCTGGTGCCGGGCGCCGAAGCGCGCTGGGCCGCTGATGCCGTCGCCGACGCCGACCTGGTGGTGTTGTCGATCCCGCTGCACAAGTTCGCGACGTTCGACCCCGACCTGGTGGCGGGCAAGCTCGTCGTGGACACGATGAACTACTGGCCACCGGTCGACGGCGTCCAGGAACTCTTCGACGATGACCGCTTCGGCAGCAGCGAGATCGTCCAGCGACGGCTCGCCCGGTCGACCGTGGTCAAGACCCTCAACCACCTCGGCTACCACGAGCTCGCCGACGACCGCCGACCCGTTGGTTCTCCGGAACGGCGGGCACTCGGCGTCGCCGGAGGCCGTACTGCGGTCGACCTGGTGGCGGGTGTCATCGAGGACATCGGCTACGACACGGTCCGGCTCGACGGTCTGCGCGCGGGGCGGCTGCTCGAACCGGGCGGTCCCGTCTTCGGAGTGGCGCTGAGCCGCGCGGAGTTCGAGTCGACCGTCAGCGCCGAAGCAGCCTGAATCCCCTGTTTCCAACGACTTTCACAACTTCAGAGAGAGAACGAATCATGACCACAGCAGTACCAGAGGCCGGCGGGGGATTCCCGCTGGTCCTCGGCCTCGACACCTTCGGCGACCTCACCTCCGACGAGCAGGGCCGCCCGCTCTCGCATGCCCAGACGATCAGGGACCTCGTAGAACAAGGGGTTCTGGCCGATCAGGTCGGGCTGGACTTCTTCGGGATCGGCGAGCACCACACCGACGACTTCCCGCTCTCGGCCGCGGACGTCGTGCTCGGCGCGATCGCGGCGCGGACCGAGCGCATCCACGTCGGCTCGGCCGTCACCGTGCTGAGCTCGGACGACCCGGTCAGGGTGTTCCAGCGGTACTCGACCTTGAACGCCCTCTCGGGTGGCCGCGCCGAGGTCATCCTCGGGCGCGGCTCCAGCATCGACTCGTTCCCGCTGTTCGGGTACGACCTGGCCGACTACGAGGACCTCTTCGAGGAGAAGACGAATCTCTTCGCCGAACTCCTCAAGGGCAGCCCGGTCAACTGGGAGGGCAAGACCCGTGCGTCCCTGCACGACCAGGACGTCGTACCGCATCTCGAGAACGGCACGCTGCCGACGTGGATCGGTGTCGGCGGTAGCCCGCAGTCGGTGATCCGGGCCGCGCACTACGGGTTCTCCCTGATGCTCGCGATCATCGGCGGCAGCCCGTCGCGCTTCGCGCCCTTCTCCCAGCTCTTCCACAAGGCGCTGGACAGCTTCGGCCGCGACCCGCTGCCGGTCGGGGTGCACTCGCCCGGCCACGTGGCGGCGACCGACGAGCAGGCCCGCGAGGAGTTCTGGCCGCGGTACCTGGAGGTCATCACTCATGTGAGCAAGACCCGCGGCTTCGCGATCCCGACCAAGCAGTCCTTCCTGGCCGAGGTCGGTCCGCACGGCGCCCTCTTCGTCGGCTCGCCGGAAACGGTCGCGCAGAAGATCGCGGCGAACCTCAAGACCCTCGGCGCGAACCGCTTCGACCTGAAGTACGGCATGGGCGGTCTGTCCCACGCGGCCCTGATGACCAACATCGAACTCTTCGGCACCCAGGTCGCCCCCCGAGTCCGCGAACTGATGGCTAGCTGAGCAGGCCTTCCGAGAGTTCCCAGAGGCGGGTGGCGTTGGCGGGGTCGATGGCGTAGGCCGCGACCCCGTCGAAGCCGCCCGGTACTGCGAGCTCAGCCGGCTGGCAGTCTTCGAAGTAGGTGCCGGTGATGCCTTGTACCAAAGGCGAGGCGGCCAGGAGGACTGAGGTGGCGGCGCCCTGTTCGGTGGTCTTCCAGGTGATGGACGGGTCCACGGCGCCGAAAGAGGTCGGGGCGTTGGCAGTGGTCTCGTCGCCGATGTGGCGCATCAGGTTGGTGCGGATGCGGCCCGGGGCCAAGGCGTTCACGGTGATCCCGGCGGCGGTCCAGCGGCGTGCGGCCTCGACCGCGAAGAGCACGTTGGCCGTCTTCGACTGGCTGTACGCCGCCCAGCGGTCGTACGGGTGGTGCTCGAAGTTCACGTCGTCGAACAGCACCTCGCCCTGCAGGTGACCCCGCGAGCTCACCACCACGACCCGCGCGTCACCCGCGGCGGCGAGTGCGTCGTACAGGCCGGTGGTGAGGGCGAAATGGCCGAGGTGGTTGGTGGCGAACTGCAGCTCCCAGCCGTCGGCGGTGCGGGTCTCGGGGGTCGCCATCACACCGGCGTTGTCGACGAGGATGTGCAGCTGGCCGTGCCAGTTCGCGACGAAGTCGGCGATCGACTGGCGGTCCGAGAGGTCCAGCGGCGCGACGAGGACGGACTTGTTGCCGGTGCCGGCGATCAGGTCGTCGGCGACCTGCCGGCCGGCCTCGACGTTGCGGACGGCGAGCGTCACCTCGGCGCCTGCCGAGGCCAGGGCTCGGGCGGTCTCCAGGCCGATGCCCGAGTTGCCGCCGGTGACGATCGCGCGGCGGCCGGTCAGGTCGACGCCGGCGATCACCTCAGCCGCGGTGGAGGACGGCCCGAAGGGGTTGGTGGTGGTCATGTGAGTGCTCCTATAGACTGATAAGCGGAGCCGGATCCGGTTAATCATCACTGTAACCGGACGCGGCTCCACTTATCAAGGGAGGACTCATGCGAGCCGACGCGCAGCAGAACCACGACCGGCTGCTGGATGCCGCCGCCCGGGCGTTCGGCACGCAGGGCACCGAGGCGTCGCTCAAGGACATCGCCAAGGACGCGGGCGTCGGGATCGGCACGCTGTACCGCCGGTTCCCGAACCGTGAGGTGCTGGTCGAGGCGGTCTACCGGAACGAGACCGCCCGGCTGGGGGCCGCCGCGACCGAGTTGCTCGAGCAGAAGCCGCCGCTGGAGGCTCTGCGGGTCTGGATGGATCGCTTCGTCGAGTACATCGACACCAAGCACGGCATGGGCGACGCGCTCCCCGTGGTGCTCAGCAGTTCGGGTGAGCTGCGGATGGGGTCACGCCTTTTGCTCGCCGACGCCCTCGCAGTACTGCTCGAGGCGGGTGCCGCCGACGGCGCCATCCGCGCCGACGCGGCCCCCGCGGATGTCCTGATGGCCCTTGGCGGGATCACGTTGATCGCCGCCAAGGAACCACCAGGACTGGCCGACCGCCTCCTCGACCTCTTGGTCGACGGTCTCCGCTTCAGTGCCTGACGTTCAGGGCCTGAGGCCTACTCGAGACCGAAGGCCCGGACCACCGTCTGCGTGACGCTGTTGCCCTTGGTGTCCTTGGCTGTTGCACGCACGGTCGCGAACTCGCTCGTCGAAGGTGCGTCCAGCTTGGTCAGCCACTCGTTGCCCGAGCGTCGGAGCGTGGCTGTCCGCCAGGTCGCGCCGTCGTCGTACGAGATCTCCAAGGTGACCGCGCTGATCTTGCCTGCCTCGGCAGCGCCCGGCAGATGCGACGGCGTCACCGCCAGGTCGGTACTCCGGTGGGCGCGTCCGGCCAGGTCGGTGGACACGTCGTAGTCGAGCTGGATCAGCGGCAATGCCTCCAGCGCTGTGTAGTCGGCCTGGTCCGAGACGAAACGCCACTCCGTGTGGGTGCGAGGCGAGTACGGCCGATCGGGAAGGTCGCGGGTGGCGTCCACGACGAGCCGGTACGGGAGCTCGTCCGGGGTGACCTCGGCGGACAGCATGTCGCTGCCCTGGGCAAGCAGGTTGTCGCCCTGATAGAGCGAGCTCTCCAGCGTGAAGCCGCCCCAGATGATGCCCTGGTGGCGACCCGAGTCGCCCCAGCTGGGCATCCCGAACACGCTGATGATGTCGCCGACCCGCGAGGGAGCTGTGGAGACCGCGCTGTCGCTCAGCAGCCGTGGCCGCTGGATCCCGGCGAACCAGGTCTCCTTGGTGGTGCTGCGCGCCTGGTAGGAAAGGGACGAGCCCAATTGGGTGAGGTCCGGCACAGCAGCCTGGGTGAGCCACTTGTATTGCGAGCCGGCGGTGACCCAGGCGGTGTAGTTGCCCTGGGCAGCGACTGGTGTCCCTGCCGCACTCACTGCCCAGGTGAAGTCGGTGGACAGGTCGTAGCGGATGTCGAGAGCCTCGCCCTGCTTGGTGTCGCGGAACGACTCGTCGATCTTCGCCAGCTCGTTCGCTCCCGGCCGGTAGGCGGGATCGCGCGGGATGGCGCCGTCATGGTGCTGGACGAGGTCGTACAGGTACTGCGGGTACGGGTGCGAGGTGAGCTTCAGCGACTTGGAGCCGCGCTGGATCCGGTCGATGAGCTGCTTGCCCTGGTCGGTGCTCAGCGAGGCCACCGGCAGGGGAGATGCCTCCTCCTGTGGGAGATCGGCCCACGCGTCCAGCGGTCCGAAGCCGTCGTTCACGAGCAGGAGGAGTTTGGCGCCGGCCTTCTGGGCGGTGGCTGCCTGGGCGGTGGGGACGGTCACGTCGTTCCGGCGGACCAGCGCGATCTTGTCGCGTACGTTGACCTTCGCGAACTCCGCGGCCGATCCGCTGCCGACGTCGACGACGGAGTACGAACCCGTGCCTTGCGGGAGCTTCGGGGAGAAGCTCTGGATGATGCTGTCGTAGGACTGGTTGCCAACAGCAACCGTCAGCGGCGATTGCACCTGACGCCAGCGAGTGGCGAAGGTGTACGAGCCCTGCGTCACCTTGCGGGTGGGGGTGGCCCAGAGGCTGTCGTAGATCCAGGGCTCGAGCTGATAGGTGTCGACGAACCGGTGCAGGTCGCCGTAGCTCCGGTACTGATCGACCCGCACGTAGCTGTTGGTGGTCGGCTGCGGCGTCGTCGCGCTGACCTTGCGCAGGGTGGAGGCGTCGAAGGTCAGCGTCCGGTCCTTGGCGACCACCACCTCCGGTTCACTGAGTACTGCGCGCCCGAGCGAGTGCGGCCCGTCTAGCCCGGTGACATCGGCGTACAGCCAAGCCGCGTAGGTGCTCGGCCGGATGCTCAGGTCGAGGCTGCCGCTCTCGTCGACCAGGTAGACCTTCGGCACGGTGTCCCGCGCGATGTCCTTCATGACGAGCATGCCGGGCAGTGCGGAGCCGCGCCGGTCCTTGGCCGTGACCGAGAGCTTGACCCGCTGACTCTGCTTGTTGAGGCCGACAGGCGTGTGAGTACGCAGTACGCCGTCCTGGCCGGTCGCCGTGAGAACTGCGCTGTAGCCGGCGTCCTCGACAGCCGCCTCCAGATGACCCACTACACCGGCCGTGGCGGTGCCGTGTGCGGGCACGACCACCTGCGGGGTCGTCAGCGTGAACAGACCGGCGGGAATCCCCTGAATCTTGAGAGCCAGGTCCAGCGTGATCGGCTCCGAGCCGGTGTTCGTGTAGGTGACGTCCTTCTGCACGGTCTGGCTCGGCGGGTACGGCCACTTGGCTGACATGGACGCAGACCCGGTGGCGAACAGCGTGCTCTTCACTGCGGCGGCCACGTCGAGACGACCGCTGCCGGCCGAGAACGGGCTGTACTGGACGGTGGTCTTGGTGGTGCTGACCAGGGCGTCCTTGAGTTGCTGGCCGTTCCAGTCGGGGTGCGTCCGGGCCAGGAGGGCGGCGGCACCCGCGACGTGCGGCGTCGCCATCGAAGTACCACTCATGGTCAGGTATGAGCCCTCACCTTCCGGCGCGTACTGCGAGCGCGCGGCGAGGACGTCGACACCGGGAGCGGTGAGATCGGGCTTGAGGGCGCTGTCGCCCACGCGAGGACCGCGGCTGGAGAACGAGGCCAGGCGATCGGCGCCGTCCACCGCACCCACGGTCAGCGCCGCGTCGGCTGCGCCGGGCGCGCTCACGCTGTAGGGGTCCGGGCCGGAGTTGCCGGCGGCGATCACGAACAGCGCGCCGGTCTCGGCGCTGAGTTCGTTGACGGCCTGGCTCATCGGGTCGGTGCCGTCGGTGGGGCCGGAGCCGAGGCTCATGCTGATGACCTTGGCGTGCTGGTCGCGCGCCGCCCACTCCATGCCCGCGAGGATCCACGAGTCCTGGCCGTTGCCGTCGTCGTCGAGGACCTTGCCGATGTGCAGGTCGGCGCCCGGGGCGACACCCTTCTCCTTGCCGTCGGAGGCTGCGCCGGTACCGGCGATCGTCGAGGCGACGTGGGTGCCATGGCCGTGCCGGTCAGTGACGTCCTGGCCCGGGACGAAGCTGGCCGTCGCGGCGATCCGGCCGCCGAAGTCCGGGTGCGCGGCGTCGATGCCGGTGTCCAGTACGGCGACGTCCACGTCCTGGCCGGTGTCGCCGCCCTGCCAGACCTCGGGAGCGCCGATCTGCGCGGTGGTGTCGGACAAGGTCGCCTTCGCCTTGCCGTCGAGCCAGATCTTGGCGATCCCGCCTCGCAGTACGGCCTGCGTGGTCGGAGCGGCCGAGCGGTTGGCTGTCGAGGTGCCGGTGATGGAGGTCCAGAAGTCGGCGGCGCGGGAGCGGTCGGTCGACAGCGCGGCGCCCTGGATGCTGCTCAGCGTCAGGGTCTGCCGGGCGCCCTCGGGGACGACCTGCTTGCGGGAGCGGGTGGCGGCGTCGGTGTACGAGACGATCAGCGGTAGGTGGTCGCTGTGCGCGTCGTCGTACTCGTCCGCGAGCAACTCCGTGACGTTGAACAGGTGCTCGTCGAGAACGCCGGACGCGAGATAGGGCAGGGCCGAGTCGGGGTAGACGTAGGTGTCCTTGCCGGTGGTCATGATGTGGGCGCCGGCGGGGCGGCCGTTGGGGGCTTGCACGGTCGCGGTGGTGTGACCGTCACTCGTGACGGTCGCCGTCACCTTGTCGCCGGTGATGAGCGTGACGGTGCGCGGAGGACCAGCTGGTGCGAGGTTGCGGGCGGCTGCGAGTGCTGGGGTGGTCGCCGGGCCGGTCTGCGCCATCGAGGGCGTTGCCGCGGTCAGAGCTACCAGTGTGGCACCAAGCGCGATCAACCCGCGTCTGGAGGACGATGACAAGGGGACTCCAAGGGTCGGCGTTCGCGAAGCCCCTGATTAAAGGCACGCCCGACGCCGCCGTGCCACGAAGAACCGTGGCGCAAACCGGTCACGACCAATCCCGCCAGCACCGCTTGCCCAGTGCGGCTCGTCCGGTGAACTCAGAGCCAGCCGCGTTCGCGGGCCTGCCAGCCGAGTTGGAGGCGGGAACGGGAGTTGGTCTGTTCCATCAGTTGCTGGACCCGGCGGGCGACTGTCCGGCGGCTGATTCCGAGCCGGGCTCCGGCCGCGTCGTCGGTGAGCCCGGCGACCAGGAGAGACAGCAGGTAGCGGTCCTCGGCGGACATCGAGGCTTCCTCCGACAGCCCGCCCGACTCGGTCACCGAGAGCGGGCTGGCGCGCGCCCACACGGTCTCGAAGAGCGCGACGAGCGCGTCGAGCAGGTTGCTCGGATGGACGAGCAGCGCCGCGTCGTGGGCCGGGGTGGTCCAGTCGAGTGGCAGCAGTGCGAGCTCCCGGTCGGCAATCGCGAGCTTGGTCGGTAGCGCGTCCGCGATCCGGGCTTGCTCGCCGGACCGGACGTGGCTCACGGCGCTGGCGGCGAGCACCGAGTCTGCGAGAGCTGAGCTGTCGTAGACCACTCGATAGGCGACTCCGGCGGCCTGGCGGTCGAGCTGGGTCCGGTTCACCTCCGTGGAAGCCGCGTACGGCGGCGCCACCAGTTCTCGCATCTCCTTCTGGGCCGTGCGCTGCACCCGGTCGAACGCCCACCCGACAGCGGCCTGGCCGGAGACGATCTCGATCAGCTCCTCGGTCCGCCGGTTGATCGGTCGGCTGTAGGCCTCTGCAGCCAGCCGCTGCGCCGCAGCACGGGTCCGTTCCAGCTCGAGCTCCTGGCTCTTGATGAACTGCTCGACCGCCAACTCGGGCGGTACTGGTACGACGAGCTCTTGTGGTGGCGGCGTCCGGTGCACGAACCCCTCGCGCTGCAGGGCGGCCACGGCCCGGCGTACCTGGACGACCGTCAGCCCAACTCGCTCGGCCAGTTGCGTGACAGAGGCGCTGCCCTGCCGGACCAGCGCGAGGTACGTCGCTTCCTTCGTCTCACTGAGGCCGGCAGCTTTCAGCACAGATCGCCTCCCGGCGCTCACAACTCCGATCCAATGACGGCGCAGCTCACCCGGCAACACTGACGGCCAAGCCCAAGAACTCGATTTCCCCAGTCGAGCGGGCCCCATCGTACGTCGACCGCCCACCCCGGCCACGGCCGCCGGGTTGCTCGTGGGTTAGTCGGAGTTGAGCCAGGACCACGTGTCGGTGGTGGTGGGGGCGCCGGCGGCTTCGAACCAGGTACCTACGCGGAGGTGGTTCTCGCGGAGGGGGAGGTTGTCGCCCAGGTCGCCTCGGGTGATCAGGGCAGCGAAGCAGTCGATCAAGCGCGCCTGGGGCGAGCCGGTGCTGGTGCGGCGGAGTCGTTGGTCGAAGTAGGTGATCAGTGCAGGCAAGGAGTCGTACGGCGCGTGCACGGTGTACGCGTACTCGCGGCCGGGGTCGTCGGCCAGCGGGAGATAGTCGTAGGACTCGGTGAAGCGGATCCCCTCGGCGCCGCGCTCCGGGTCGAACGTCATCCGGAGGGCGAAGATGCAGTCGTTCCGTTGCCGGTGCACCTTGAGCAAGGTCGTCTTCCACTCGGATCCGTAGCTCTGGAACGGGACCCCGGCCGCGGCCAACCACCCGGCGACCCGATCCCGTACCGCGCCCGGCTCGCCGAGCTCGAGCTCCCCGCGAGCCGCCACCGCCCGGAACGCGGCAAACAACCGATCATCCCGACTCAACTCCACACCCGGCCTCCACTTGCCAGGCACCTCCTCGGGCGGCGTCGGGTCGAGCGATCTGCCTTCCAGTACTTCGATCAGGGCGTCGAGGGTGGTGTGGCCGAGGTGGAGTTGGTAGAGACCTGATCTGTCGGCGGCGGGTCCGTGGCACTCCTGGAAGATGATCTGCCGGTTGTAGGAGTTGATCGTCAGCTCGACGGACGCCTCGCCCCGCGCGAGCAACACCTCGTGCCGATCGAGTCCACCGCGGCGTGGCGCCAGCCCGGCCTCTTCGCACCAGGCGAACACCTGATCGCGGAGCGCGGAGCCACCACCATCGGGGCTCAGCTCGCCGCGGGTGATCAGCTCCTCGAGGCAGTGGACCAACTGCTCCGCAGGATCGCCGAGCACCTCCAGCCCGAACCGCCCGACCAGGAACGCCCCGAGCACGGGCACCTCGGAGTACGGGAGTTTCAGGTCGTAACTGTGGCCGCGCAGTTCCTCGGGACCGCGGTAGAGCTCCTCGAAGGTGAAGGTCCCCTCGCCGGACGACGAGAAGTCGGTACTGACGATCAGGTCGCTCGACGGGTCGACGTACAGGATGTCCTTGCGCCTCACAGCCCCCAGGTTAGAACGGGCGGAAAACGCTTCAGGGAGTGGCGTTCATCAGGTCGAGGGCGCTGTGCTGGCGGGCTGCGTCGAGTTTGTCGATCGGGCCGTACCAGCGGAGGCCGTACTGGTCCATCGGGGTGCGGTCGGCGGCGAACGCGCGGTCGGCCTGTCGCTGGAGGTAGGTCGTGTACGGGTGGTCGGCGAGCGCCGCGTTCAGCTTGCCGAGGCCGCGGACGTGCGCGCCCTTGAAGGACGGGCCGTCGCCACCGCAGTCGCCAGACTCGCAGGGCTCCCGGAGGATGCCGTCGGCGGTGTTGAGTGCGGACGAGGTCGTCGCCGCGTCGGCGAGCTGCCTGGCGGTGGTCGGGTAGCTCGTGTTGTTCGTTGCCTTGGACAACTCGGTGAGGGCCCCGAGCAACACTCCCTGGTTGTAGCTCCAGGCAACATCACCGTTGTTCTTGCAGGTGGACAGGTTGATGCCGTCGTTGACCAGGTGCGAGCTGTTGATCATCCCCGTCTGCTGGAACCAGGTCCAGCCGCTCTGCGCCCGTTGCAGGTAGGTGCTGTCGCCGGCGATCCGTTGGTGCAGCGCCGCGTTGAGCTGGATGTAGAGGGAGTTGGAGATCGCGTTCTTGTACGTCTTCGCCTGACTCCACCAGACCCCGCCGCCACATGTGTTGTCCCAGTACGCCGCCATGTGGTCGGCGTCGGCGCGAGCCGTCTGCAGGTAGCGGGACTCGCCGGTCAGGTCGTAGGCGGCGACCCAGGCGAGACCCCACCAGCCGGTGTCGTCGAGGTAGTCGTTGCGGAACTGGCCCTGCTGGGCGTTGAGGTTGAGGTCGTACGTCCGGGCGATCGCGTAGCGGTAGCTGCCCATCCCGGTCACCCGGGCGTTGTCGATGATCGCGTTCAGCGCGTTTGCAGAGTTCCACCAGCCGGTGGTGTCGAACAACCCGGTCCCGTAGTTGTAGAACTGCATCGTGATTGTCCCTGGGGCGGTAGGAAGAGAGCGCTTTCACCGAAACTACGGCGCACCCAGTGACAGGGTCAATACGCCAGGTGATCGATCCTGTGCAAAACGTCGACTGCCGGTTGAGGTCGAAGTCAGCCGGGCCGGCCGATCGGAGTGAGGGTGGAGCCGGTGGTGGAGTCCTCGCCGACACCCGTAATCAGGGAGGCCAGGATTGCCATTGCGAGCACGGCGGTTACTGCAATCGCCACGGCGCGGCCGCGAGCCTTGCGGCGCATCAGGTCGGTCGGGGCCAGCGGCACTGAGCAGGGGTCGAAGACAGAGGCGTCCAGGGGACCGCTCAGGCAGCCTGCCGCACCCTTTTCGAGCGTGGCCTCGATGATCGCGCCCTGCGGGTGTTGCACGCCCATCGCGCGCAGTCGGAGTTCCGACTGCTCCACCGACACCGATCAACTAACGAGCGACTGTCATCGCGGTCACACCATCGCTGCCTGCTGAGCCGGTGTTGGTCTGTGGAGCGCCCGTGACGGGATGTAGTGGCGGTTATCCTCGGCGCGTGAGCAGCGCGAGCGAGACAGACGGGGTTCAGCCCAGCGGTGATGCGGTCACCGGCCGCTGGGACGGGGTCGACGTGCACTTCGGTGAGGAAGGCGGTCGGCTCACGTACGGCAGCTACCTGCGATTGGGGGAGTTGCTCGACCAGCAGCGACTGGAGTCCGACCCTCCGGCGCACGACGAACTGCTGTTCATCACCATCCACCAGGTGTACGAACTGTGGTTCAAGCAGGTTCTGCACGAGATGACCGCGTCCCGGGACGCGATGCTGGGCGGCGAGGTCTGGCTGGCGCAGCACCTGCTCCGCCGGGTGCACACGATCGAGCGGACGCTGACCCAGCAGGTCGACATCCTGGAGACGATGACGCCGCAGGACTTCGGCGAGTTCCGGCACCGGTTGTCACCGGCCAGCGGGTTCCAGTCGGTGCAGTTCCGGGAGATCGAGTTCCTCTCCGGCGCCAAGGACCCGTCGTTCGTGAAGCGGTTCCGCGGCCTGACCAAGGCGGAGAAGACGCGGCTCGAGCGCCGCCTGTCCGAGCCGACCCTGTGGGACGCGTTCCTCGCCGTGGTCGAGAAGGCCGGTTTCTCCACGGCCACCGAGGACGACCTCCGCAAGGCGCTGCAGACCGTCGCGGGCGATCGCGGCCAGCACGCCGCGATCTGGGAACTGGCCGAGGCGCTGCTCCAGCACGACGAGCTGGCCGCCTCCTGGCGCGCGCGTCACGTCGTCATGGTCGAGCGCATGATCGGCACCAAGCCAGGCACCGGCGGCTCCTCCGGCGCCGGCTACCTCCGCAGCCGCCTGGACCTCCGCTACTACCCCCTCCTCTGGGACCTCCGCACCACCCTCTGACCCGCTGCCCACCCCTATCCCCGACTCCGGGTAGCTGGGTCCGCTGAGTGGGACCTTGAACACCAACTGGGGACCTCGGACAGGCAATGACCTGTTCAAGGTCCTCACGAGGTGACCGCAGTCCCGACAGCGTGGTCGGCAACAGCGTTGCGTCTGGCAGGGCGAGCGTCGGCCGGACCAGCTGCCGGGCGGGGCACCGGGGGTGGTTCAGGTGCTGTGCCGAGCAGGTGTCGGGCGGGGCAGCAGGTGCCGGGCCCGGTGGGTGCCGGGGCGATCAGCTGTCAGTGGGGCGGTCGAGGGTGTCGAGGAGGCGGGTCAGGACCGCGTCCGGGGTGCGGGTCCAGTCGGTGGTTAGGACGTGGTGGACTCGCCAGCCGCCGGTGGTGAGTGCTCGCGGGTGGGTGCTCAGCCGCTCCAGTAGGGAGTCGGCGGCCACCCGCTCCGGTGTGTCCACCAGTACTGCGAGCCGATGGCCGACGTCGCCTGGACGACGCAACGCGAGGTCACATCGGAACACTGATTCGCCGACCGAGGTGTCCACCTCGATGCAACGTGCTCGGAGCGCCGCCGCCAACTGCTCGACTACGGCAGACCCATCGCCCTCCGCACCGGGACCGCCCGTACTGCGGGACGCCGTGCGGGCGGTGAGAGTTGGGCGGTGGGTGGACTGGTAAGGGTTGAGGGCGGCGCGGGTCGCCTCCGGGTTGCCTTGGGAGACTGCGTCGGCGTAGGTGAGGAAGCGGCGCAGGGTGTTGGCGCCGTCGTTGTAGGTGTTGGTGATCGCGTCGGGCTCGATGCTGGAGACGATCACCATGTGCTCGCGGGCGCGGCTGAAGATGACGTTCAGCCGCTTCTCGCCACCGGCGGTGTTGATCGGGCCGAAGTTCATCAGCATCCGGCCGTCGGGTCCGGCGGCGTAGCACACGCTCATGATGACGATGTCGCGCTCGTCGCCCTGGACGTTCTCGAGGTTCTTCACGAACAACCCGGCGTCCTGCTCGTCGCGGCTCCGCACCTGCTCGGCCTCGTACCGCGCGCCGAAGTCCGGGTCCGCCTCCGCCAGGGCGTCCAGCGCACGCTCGATCTCACCCTGCTGGGCCTCGGAGAACGCGACGATCCCGATGCTCTTGCCGGTGTCGCGGTAGAGCAGTTCCCGCACCAGCCCGGCGATCCAGCTCGCCTCCGCCGGGTTCGTCCGCCGTACGTAGATCCCGTCCACCACTCGCACCGACGTGATGCTGCCGGCCAGCACTCCGTCCACGACACTGCCGAACCCAGCCGACCCCGGATCCAGCGTCGGTACCTCGTCCTGCGGCACCGAGCGGACGGCCCACGGTTGTGCACTGGCAGCTGGCAGGCGGTCGGGGATGGTGGCGAGCCGACCTTGGTAGAAGGCCGCGTTGCTGAAGGAGATCAGTGCCTCGGAGCGGCTGCGGTAGTGCCAGGTGAGCATGGTCGAGGCCAGCCTCAGGGCACTGATCGCGAGGAAGCTGTCGTCGGTCAGGGCGATGCCGACCTGCTCGGCCTCGTCGTCGTCCGGGTCCACCGTCGGCGTGCTGACCCGGAAGTACTGCGTGGGCGGCAATTGCATCTGGTCGCCGACGACGATCACCTGAGGCGCGCGGTGCAGCGCGGGGATCGCTTCCTCGATCGGGATCTGGCTCGCCTCGTCGTAGATCACCACGTCGAAGGCGGTGTCGAGCGGCAACGTGTCCGACACCGACGACGGGCTCATCAGCCAGACCGGCCGCAGCAACGACACCACCTCGCCAGGCGCACCCGAGGCGAGATCGCGGATCGACTTGTAGCGCATCACCTTGCCGAACTCGTGTTCAAGCTCGCGCCGGCCGGTGCTGAAGTTCTTCTTGCGGGTCCGGTCCTCCGACGACATCCCCGTGACACTCAGCTCGGAGTGCGCGAGCTCGGTCAGGAACCGCCGCCGCACTCCGGCGACCACGACCTCCGCGTTCACCGTGGTCAGTTCGTCGTACACGAGGCTCAGTTCGCCGACGATCGAGTCGAAACGCGCGGAGGTGAGCTCGTTCAGCAACGGCGTCGCCGCCCGCGCCCGCTCCCAGTGCAACGCGCAGACCGCGTACTCGAGCTGCTCCGGCGTTGCCTCCAACCCGCGCACAGCAGCCTGCACCGACGTCGGCGCCTCGGCCAACGCACGCATCGCCGGGATCACCTGCTGAATCGCCGACACCAACCCCGCCGACGCCAAGGCCCCGACAGCAGCCTGTACTCCGGCCAGCGTCAGGCGGGCGTAGTCGTCACTGAGGAACCCGCGAGTGGCGTCCTCGGCGGAATCCAGCACGGCGGCAACCCGAACCAGCGCAGCAGCCACCTTCGGATCCTCGGCCAGCCGCGAACGCCAGTCAGCGAGCGAAGGATCTTGCTCCACTGCGCGAATCCGGCGGGCCAGGCCGACCGGGTCCGCCGAACCCCAGTCGCGCTCGGACTTCTCGGCGTTCTGCTGGACCGCGGCGGACGCGTCCTGCGCGGCGACCAAGGTGGTCAGGATCTCTGTCACCGAAGGGCGAACGTCCCGGCCCGAGGCATCGAAGCGTGACCGCACCAGCGTCTTCACCCGCCGCCAGTCGCCGCTGAGGAACGACAACAGCCCGCCCTCTTTGCCCTGGGCAACTGTCAGCGCGGCCCGTGCATCCCTGGGCGCGAGCGGCTCGGACCAGCCATCGGCCTCCGCCCAAGCGGAGCTCGCCGTCGCGACCAAAGCCTCATGGTCGCCCGCCGCGGCCTGCAACCGCTGCGCGGCAGCCGACCCAGGTTGGAGAGCAGCACCCATCCCTCTCTCGGACAGCGGCTGCATCACCATCCCGAGCTCGGCCAGCCGCCGAACCTCGTCCAGCCCCAGCGCTCCCCAGGTCTCAGCGGAGGCCGACGGATCGGCTTCAGCCAAGGCATTCGCGACCGCCGTCCAGCCATCGCGAGCGCGACTAGCCGCAACCGGGATCTCGGTGTCCGCTCCTGGCGCCACCCACACGTCAGAGGAGACGAGGCCAAGAGGACTCCGCGCCAACAACCCATTGCTCGACGGATCAGCCTCAGCCAGCACTTTGGCCAACCCGGTCACAGTCTCGCGCGCGGTCCACCAGTCGCCAGGCGATGGAATCAGTCGACGCTCGAGAGGCTCCAGCTCAGAACCCCACTGGTGATCCCGCAGCCCGGCCAGCTGGTTCACCACCGCACGCAGGCTGGGCGAATCACCGGCCAGTTGCGTCTCGAACTGCCCGACCGTCGCGAGCAGGCGATCCACCCGCGCCACGAGCGCGTCCCGGCGTCCGGTCAGTTCGTCGAGGTCGTCCTCGGCGGCCAGCCACGCCTCGTACGTCTCGCGCAGCCTGTGGACGAAAGCCTTCTTGTCCGCCTGCGAGTCGTGGATCAGCGTGCACAGTCCGTCGAGCCGGCGGCTCGCCAACCGCGCGTGCACGACGTCGAGCGCCGCGCGCTTCTGGCAGACGAACAGCACCCGCTGCCCGCGGGCGACGAAGTCCGCGATCATGTTGGTGATCGTCTGCGACTTACCCGTCCCTGGCGGACCCTGGATCACGAAGCTCTCGCCTCGCTGCGCCCGCGCGACCGCCGCGACCTGCGAGCCGTCCGCCGGTACGACGAGATGTCGCTCCGCGGTGGGCAGCTCCGGTGGCTCGCTGCTGATCGGTCGCGGCTGATCCGAGAACAACTGGTCGAAGGACTGGCACGACCGGCCGGTGTCGAGCAGTTCGTCGTAGTCCCGGACCAGACCGAGCGTGCGGTAGTTGAAGTTGGCCAGCGCCACGGCACACAGGTCGACATCCCACGAGTACGGGCTCCCGTCATCGCCCGTCTCGAGCGTGTACGTGTCCGTCTCGATCGCCCCGGGCCGCCGTGGCTCGCCCAGCACGATGCTCAGCGGCAGGTCCTGTACTGCGAGCTGGTTGCGGAAGATCTGCACTCCGAGCGGCTGGTAGTCGGGCCGCTGGTAGGAGTACGCGTAGTGCCGTCCGCCGAACTCGTTCGCCGTGTTTCCGTGCTGCCGCCGCCGGTAGTTGCGCAGCTTCACCATCGCCCGCTGCCGGACCAGGTCGATCCGCGGCTTCTCCCGCAGGTGCAACTGCAGCCCGGGCTCCGACGCCTGCAACTCGGCGCGCAACCGCTCATGCAGTACGCCGAGCGCGTCCGGCTCGGCCAGATCCACCTTGTCCGGCAGGTTGATCCCGTACAGCTGGTGCAGGTGATGCCGCAGCGTCGGGTTCACCTCGGCAATGGGGTCCGTGATCCGCAGGGTGTAGGAGTCGCGGACGCCACGCTTCTTGGCGAGCTCCACCTTCACCAGCACCAGGGGAGACGACAGCCGGGTGGCGGGGTCGTTCTTCAGGTCGTGCCAGCGCAGGAACGCCGGAACCAGCCGCAACTGATCCTGCCCGTACTCCGCGCGGTCCCGCCGGGCCGTGGAGATCAGCTTGTCCAGCGAGGACGCGGCGTACGGGGCTTCGTCGTACCGGATCCACTTCCCGAGGGTTTGCGCCTTGCCGTCGACGAGTCGCGCGGCGAGCTCCGCGTTCCAGGTGAACAGCTGCTCGGCGCGGATGTTGCGCACGTCGAGCATCAGCGGGACCGACACCTCGGTCAGGTTGAGGGTCTGCGCGGTGTGCCGGAAGTTGACCAGCCGGTTGCGCCGGGAGAGGTCGAACAGCCTGTCCCGCAAGGCTTTCAGCACAGCCGCGCGCCGGTCCGCCTTACCGCGGGTGATCGCGGCGACGTCGAAGTCGAGCGGCTGGTCGCGGTAGTCGTCGAGCTGCCCGATCAGCGACCGGAGATCCTGCGCCCGGTGGTGCCGGTCCGGCTCGGCCATCTGCGCCGCGACCGAGACGATCACCGGGTGCAGCGTGCTGGTCAGGGTGTAGAGGTTGCCTCGGGCCCCGATCAGCCGGGCGACGTCCTCCGGGCGGGACAGGTCCAGGCCGCAGCCGAGAGCGATCAGCAGTTGGCCGAGGCTGAAGATGTCGGTCAGCGGGTCGTGGTTGCCGACGACATGCTCCCAGCTCTGCCAGCCGGGCACGAGCACGGGCGCGGTGATTGCCTCGGGCACCGGTTCGGTGACCTGGAGCCTGCCCTGGCCACCGCTCTCGCCGAGATCCGTCTCGACCTGGCGGTGCGCGACCACCTCGACTGCAGAGTCCCGATGCCCTTCCCTGGTTGAGATCTCGTCGGGCGCCAGCACCGGCCTCGACGCATCCTCCGGGGCGAACCCGAGCCGGGTCTGCTCGTCGACCGTGATCCGGTCGAGCCCACGCAGCGGAGCGACCAGGCCGCGCTCGTGCACCTCCGCGGTCGCGTGGAACAGCGGCAGCACGGCCGCCAGCAACGCGTCGTTGCCGAGACCACCCTGGGAAACCGCGAGGGCGACGAGATCCTTCACTGGATCACCCCGTCCGCGGCCGCGGCCAGCTCCGCCCGGCGCTTGTCGCTCCACCCGAGCTCGTCGTCCGCCAGATCGTCGTACGGCGTGAGTCCGGCGCGGCGGGCGAGTCGCAGGGACGCGACCAGTCCTTCGTCTCCGGCATCGGGATCGGCCGTCGCGAGATCCAGCAGGAGATAGCAGAGGTACTGCTTCGTGGCGGCGGTCAACGCCCGCGGCCGGGGAATCGGTGCGCCGTCCACCGGCCGGATCGCCAGCGGCTCGTCGAACCGCGGCACCGCGCCACCCGGTACGCCGAGAGGCCCGGGCGGATCCGCGAACCCGGCCGCATATGTGGCGACGGTGTCCGAGCGCAGGCCTTCTGTCTGGGCGATGTGCGCAGCGAAGTCCATGCTCAGCTCGCGCAGGAGCACTGCGTCCAGCAGATCGGGCGCATCCACGTCGAGCGGACCGGTCAGGAGCACCTCGACGTCTTCGCCTGCGATCCAGTTCTGCAGGGCCCAGGCGCGGGCGACACCTTCAGGGTGAGTGGTGCCGCGGCTGCCCGTGCTGAGGTCGAGCTCGCCGGCCTGCCGCAGATAGGCCTCGGGGTCCACGCCGGACAACCCGGTCTGCACCTTGAGGAGCGCGCGGACCGTAGTACCGAGGTCTCCACAGGACTTGAGCGCGCCGCGATCGGCGAACAACTCCGACGCCATCACCCACCGGCGATGAGTCTCCAGGTACTGCGCGGGTGTCCGCGCGTCACCCGCCGCGGCGTCGAGCAACCGGTCGACGGCGAGATAGGCGCCGTCGTCGATGGTCCAGAGCAGGCGATGCGCCAACTCGTGGCCGCAGACTGCTGCCAGCTCGTCGGGCGTCAGCCTGTCCAGCAGCGGACCCTCGAACAGGATCACCGCCTTCTCACTCTGGTGCAGCAGTGACGCGTTGGGCTGTCCCGCCCCCTGCGCCTGGAAGAACTCCACCTCGACCTCGAGCCCCAACGCCTCGGCCGCCCGACACCCAGCCTCGTGCAACGCCGGATGACCACCCGCCTCGAGCCGGTAGGTGTTCCTCAGCAAGGTCTCGGTCAACCCCGGATCGTCAGCCTCCGCCGGCCGCAACGCCTCCCACGCACGCTCGTCCACCCGGCGCACATGCGACAGCACGGCCTGGTGATACCCCAGCGGCAACAACGGAAGCTCAACCACCCCGCCACCCTAACGAGGCCCTCCGACAAACCCAGCCTGATCCCAGGACGGGCCCGACGGCCCAGTCGGTGGTTGGCTAGAAGTCCACGCGGTTTCCCTGTAGGTAAAGGGCTTGGGGACTGCGGAGGCGGGTTATGTCGGCGGTGGGGTTGCTTTGGATGATCAGGAGGTCGGCGTCGAAGCCGGCGAGGACGCGGCCCTTGGTGGTTAGGCCGCAGGTGGTGGCGGCTGTGGAGGTGGCTGTGGTCAGGGCGGCCTCGGGGGAGACGCCGCCCTGGACGAGGCCGATTACTGCTTCGGGGAGGATGCCGTGGGCTTTGCCGGGGTTGATGCCGCCGTCGGAGCCGGAGACCAGGCGCACCCCGGATTCGTGAAGGCCTGCGAAGAGGTGGGTGCGGGCTTCGTAGGTGGTGCCCGTGCGGCGGAGCATCTCCAGTACTGCGGGAGGTGGGTGCGCGCCCGGGACGATTCCCAGGGTCGGGCAGACCGTCGTACGGGAGGTGATCAGGTCGGCGACCACCGACTCGTCCAGGTCGACGCCGTTGGTGGTGATGAAGGAGCAGTGTTCGATGCTGTCCACGCCTGCGCTGAGGGAGTTCTTGATGGACTCCAGGGAGTGGGCGTGGGCCGTGACGGGGAGGCCGCGGGCGTGGGATTCGTCAACGACCACAAGGATTTCCTCGGCGCTGAACTGGACCACGGCTGGATCGGTCCCAGGGGTGTTGGCGCCGCCGCTGGCCATGACCTTCACGAGGTCAGCGCCGCGCTCGGCACGTTCGGCGACCGCCCGGCGGAGCTCGTCGGCACCGCGGACGGCGCCTCCCATGTTCCAGCAGTGTCCCTGCGGAATCGTGATCGGCGGCCCACTCGCGACCACAGTCGGGAACGAACTGTCGCCGGACCGCCAGTCCACGACGGCAAAGGAACGGTCGCCCAGGTCGCGCACCGTGGTGACCCCGCTGGCCAGTTGCGCCTTCAGGGAGTTCTCGATGACGGTGACGAGCTCGGCGTCGCTGAAGTTGGGGATCCGGTCGAGTGCGCCGGGTCCGCTGTCACAACACAGGTGTACGTGCGTGTCGATCAGTCCCGGCAACAACGTGCAGCCCTCGAAGCGCGTCACCTCGCACGACAACGCAGTACCGCGGGGCTCGACGCCTGCGATCCGTCCGTCGTCGACGATCACGACCGCACCGTCACCGGAGTAACGCTCACCGTCGAAGACGGCGTCCACCTCGATCGCGAACACGCATCACGGTAACCCCTCGGCGCCGCGGCGGTCAGTAGTGTCGCCTTTGGCCGAGCGGGGCATTAGAGGAGTAGTCGACGAAGGGGATTGCTGGTGAAGCTCTACTCGAGTGTGGGCGTGCAGCGGGTGGGGCAGATGTTCGGGGATCTGATGCTGGTCGCCTGGATCGCGTTCTGCACTGCGCTAGGCCTGACCGTCTTCAAGATCACCAACGCGCTGGGGTATCCGGGGCGCAAGGCGGCCGAGGCCGGGGACGGCCTGGCGGGGGATCTCCGGAAGATGTCCGAGCCGGTCGGGAAGGTGCCGGCCGTCGGTGACGAGTTGCGGGCGCCGATCGACGGTGCGGCCGGCGCGGCGGCGCGGTTGGCGCAGGCCGGGCGGGACCAGGCGCACGCGGTCGAGCAGTTGGCGTATCTCCTGGCCGCCGTGACGATCGGGTTGCCCGTACTGTTCGCGCTGCTGATCTGGCTGCCTCGCCGGATCCGGTTCTCCCGGCGGGCGACCGCCGCGCAGAAGTTCATCGACAACGCGGCCGACCTGGACCTGTTCGCGCTCCGGGCGATGGCGAACCAGCCGATGCACCGGCTCGCCAAGATCTCCGACGACCCGGTCGGGGCCTGGCGTCAGGGCGACACCACCGTCATAGCCCAACTCGCCGACCTGGAGTTGCGCAGTACCGGCCTGAAGGCGCCCAAACCGGCGCCTGCCTGAATCAGGGGCGGTCTGGGGAGGACCGTCTACGCTCAGAGGCATGGTGCGAGTACTCCTGGTTGAGGATGATGACGCGATCCGGACGTCGCTGAGCAAGTCGCTCACGGCCGCCGGTCACGTCGTCACGCCACTGGCCAGTGGAGCCGAGGGGGTCGCGGCGGTGGCTCGCGAGAAGCCCGACGTGGTGCTGCTCGATCTCGGCCTGCCCGACCTCGACGGTCGCGACGTGCTCGCCATGGTCCGCGCTGTCAGCGATATCCCGGTCATCGTGGCGACGGCCCGCGACGACGACGCCAGCGTGGTGAGACTGCTCGACGCCGGCGCCGACGACTACGTGATCAAGCCGTTCAGCTCAGCGCAGATCGACGCCAGGATCCGGGCCGTACTGCGTCGTCGTGGTCCCGACCAGCAGGGCGAGTCCGTGCTCAGTCTGGGCGCTCTGGAGATCGACCCGCGCAGCCGCGAGGTCACCGTCGACGGCGATCCGGTCGACCTGACCCGCAAGGAGTTCGACCTGCTGCTCGCGTTGTCGCGGCGCGCGGGCGCCGTCGTCACCAAGCGCGAACTGCTCGCCGAGGTGTGGGGTCTGCCGTGGGGAGGCGGCGACCGGACCGTCGACGTGCACCTGTCCTGGTTGCGCCGCAAGCTCGGCGAGACCGCCGCTGAGCCGCGGTTCCTGCACAGCGTGCGCGGGGTCGGCGTGAAGCTCGCCCCGCCGGAACCAGGCGCCTGACCATGCGCCGCCGGATCCTGCTGCTCTCCGTCGGCATGACGACGCTGGTGGTACTGGCGTTCGCCGTACCGCTGACCATCCTGCTGCGGAACGCGGCCGAGAACGACTCGCTCGAGGCCGCGAGCTACACCGCCAAGAACGTGGCGTACTA
This sequence comes from Kribbella sp. VKM Ac-2568, assembly GCF_004345365.1. Lineage (GTDB taxonomy): Bacteria > Actinomycetota > Actinomycetes > Propionibacteriales > Kribbellaceae > Kribbella > Kribbella orskensis. The sequence goes on along the minus strand of NZ_SLVF01000007.1, from coordinate 471,674 downwards.
CGTCGGCGACAGGAACCACACGGCCGCCGACGTCACGGCGTACATCGAGGCCGCCAAGAACGATGTTCCAGGCCGGATCTCGGTCCGGATGGCCGACGGTACGACGCTGGGCGATCCGCCTCCCGGTGGGGTCGCGGCGCCGAAGCCGGTTCCGGGTGATCACGGCGACGATGACGGCGACGACCGGAAGGGGCCGCCGAAGATCTCGGACACGTCGACGCGCACGGTGGCCGGCGGAGTCGCGACGGAGATCGACGTCGACACCCACAACGGGCCGGCGTCGGTCTGCCTGTTCCTCACCTCCGAGGAGTTGTACGACGGGCTCCTGCCGCGCATCCTCTTCCTGCTCGCGGGCAGCCTGCTCGTCCTGCTCCTCAGCATCCTCGGCGCCGAACTCGTCTCCCGCCGCCTGGCCCGCCCACTGGAAGAAACCGCCCGTACTGCGGAACGTCTGGCCAAGGGTGACGTCGATGCGAGAGCCCCGACGAGTGGTCCCGCGGAGGTCGCGAAAGTAGGTGCCGCGCTCAACGGTCTGGCGGATCGCATCGACGAGGTGATCGCGGTCGAACGCGAGGCGGTCGCGGATCTCAGCCACCGGCTCCGTACTCCGCTGACGGCACTCCGCCTCCAGGTCGAGGCGCTACCGGACCGAGAGCGGGCCGAGGAGCTCAACACCCAGGTGAACAGCCTCGAACGGACATTGACCGCGGTCATCAGCGCGGCGAGACGGCCTCAGCGCGAGGGCCGGGTCCCGCACTGCGACGCGGTCGAGGTGACCCGACGGCGGGCCGCCTTCTGGGAGCCGCTGTTCGAGGATCAGGGCCGCGAACTTGTCCTGGATCTGCCGACCCCGCCGGCGATGGTGAGGTCGTCGGCGGAGGATCTCGGCGCCGCGCTGGACGCCCTGGTGGAGAACGTGGTCGCCCACACCCCTGACGGGACCTCCGCGCGGATCATCCTGACCAGGCAACCCGTCGGCGGCAGCGACGGCGTACTGATCGTGGTCGCCGACGAGGGGCCCGGCATTCCGCTGGGGGCCGGTGAGCGCGGCCGGAGCGACCGCGGCTCCACCGGACTCGGGCTGGACATCGCCCGCCGCTGCGCCGAGGCGGCCGGCGGCAGGCTCACCATCCACCCCAACCTGCCCACGGGCTCGTCGGTCCACCTGACTCTGGCCGCGCCCTAGCTCCAGCTCGTCAGACCACGATCTCCGACTTGTGCTCGGCCAGCCACTCGGAGAAGGACTTCAGCTCCGGGTTCAGCTCGCGGGCCAGTTCGAGGTCCGCATCCGTGCGGGGCGCCGCTCGAGGGCCCAGCATTTGTCACCCTCGGGTCGTTCGATGCAGCGACGGAGGCGGTGGTGGGTATCCGGAGGGGCCGGCGCGCCAGGCGTGCTACCCGGGCCGGCTGCGCTGTGCGTGTCAGTACGCATGCTTTCTTGGCGTCTGCACCTGATCATGGGATCGGGAACGCATGGCGTCCCGGTCTGGTCAGGGGTCGTGGTGTGAGTTGGACGTGGGGGCGTGGCGATGACGGGTTGGCAAGTCGCGGTGGCCGGCGTGGCGGGTGCGCCGGGCGTCGTGCTCGGTCTGTTGCTGTTGCTTCGTGGACCACGCGTCGTCGGTGCGCTGCTCGTGGCGCTCGGCTTGCTCCCGCTGGCCATGCTCTCGCCCGACTCCGCGGTGGCGGGCCGGTCGCCACCGCACGGCCTCGGCCTCCTCCTCGCGGTGGCCTCCCTCGCCGGGTGGGTGTGGCTGTACGTCCCGCCTGCGTTGCTCGCTGCGTACTTCCCGGACGGTCGACTCGGGCGCGGCTGGTGGGTGCTCCCGGCGGGCTGGGGCCTTTTCCTGGTCGCGTTCCACGTGGCGGTCGCCCTGGACGCGGGCAACTATGGCGGCCGTGCCGGACAGATCCCAGGCAGCCCGCCGGTGGAGGTGCCGCACTGGGTCGACACCGTGCTCGGCGTCGGCTCGCTGATCCTGCTGCTCGCGCTGCTGGTCGGATCGGTGGTGCGCGTGGTCGTGCGCTTCCGCCGAGGAGGCGACGTGGTACGACGACAGTTGAAGTGGTTCGTGTTGAGCATCCTGCTGCTGCCGATCGTCCTGATCGTCACCTGGGCGGCGTACCTGCTCACCGACGTTGCGGGAGTCGTGGTCCAGGTCGGGCTGTTGCTGGTCTTCGTCAGCATGCCGGTCAGCGTTGCCATCGCGGTTCTGCGGCACGACCTGTACGACGTGGACACGCTGGTCAGCCGCACGGTTGCCTACATCGTGCTGACCGGTGGCCTGGTGGCGGTGTTCGCGGCCGTCACGGTGGGGATCGGGGTTGTGGCGGGACGTGGCTCCGATCTGCCGACCGCGGTGGCGACGCTGGTGTGCGCGGCCTCCTTCGGACTGCTGCGGCGTCGGGTGCAGGCGCTCGTGGACGCCCGGTTCGACCGCGGCAGGCGTGACGCCTTGATCCGGCTGGACCGGTTCCTCGACGAGGTGCGAGATGGTCGCACCGGGCCGGAGCAGGTCGAGTCGGCGTTGCGTGAGGCGCTTCACGATCCGGGACTGCGCGTGGTCTATTGGCTTCCCTCCGACCCGACGACGCCATGGCGTACTGGTGACGGCGAGCCGTCGGCCCGACCGGAGGACCCTGCGCTGGACGTCGCCGTGGCCGGCAGACTGCTGGGCTCCGTCGGCTACGACCTGGCCGTGCGGCGCCCCCGGCTGCTCCGGGAGGCGCTGCGAGCAGCGCACCTGCCGCTGGAGCTGGCGCATTCCCGTATCGCTCTGCGCCACGCGCTGGCCGAGACCCGTGCCTCGCGGGCGCGCCTGGTCGAGGCCGGCGACGCCGAGCGTCGCCGGCTCGAGCGCGACCTACATGACGGCGCCCAGCAGCGGCTGGTCGCGATCGGGATGTTCCTGCGGCTGGCGCAGCAGCGCGCGGACCCGGCCGATCCGCTGCAACAGGTGCTCGGTACCGCCGTACGGGACCTGCAGGAAGCCCTGGGCGAGCTCCGTCAGCTGGCCGGAGGAGTACGCCCACGCGGGCTGGACGAGGGTCTCTCAGCCGCGATCCGCGGCCTGGTCCGGACCAGCCCGGTGCCGGTAGAGGTCCACCTGACCGCCGATCCCGTACCGAACGTGGTGGCGACGACGGCGTACTACGTGGCCGCCGAGGCGTTGGCGAACGCGCTCAAGCACGCGGAAGCCCGGTCGGTCGTCATCGACGTCACCCACCGCAACGGGGACCTGCGGGTGGTGGTGTCCGACGACGGTCGCGGCGGCGCCACGGTGTGCGCCGGGTCCGGGCTCGCTGGGCTGCGCGACCGCGTGGCGGCGACCGGGGGTGAGCTCGCTGTGGACAGCAGCCCCGGCATCGGTACGCGAGTGGAGGCGAGGCTGCCGTGCGGATCGTGATCGGCGAGGACTCCGCCGTCGTACGCGAGGGTCTGGCGCTGCTGCTCGCCCAGGCCGGCCACGACATCGTTGCACGTGTTGGTGACGCGCCCGGCGTGGTGGCGGCGGTGCTGGCGCACGAGCCCGACCTCCTCGTCACCGACATCCGGATGCCGCCGAACATGAGCGATGACGGTGCTCGCGCGGCGCGGGAGCTCCGGACTGTGCGGCCAGGGCTCCCGGTGGTGCTGCTGTCCCAGCACGTCGAGACGACCCAGTCGACCGAGCTCGTCGCGACGGGAGCCTTCGGCTACCTGCTCAAGGACCGGATCCTCGACCTCGACGACTTCCTCGACGCCCTCCGCCGGGTCGCGGCCGGAGGTTCGGCGCTGGACCCCGAGGTGGTCGCGTCGCTGCTGGCGCCGATGCATCCCGAGCCCGCCTTCGCCCAGCTGACCGAGCGCGAGCGGGAGGTGCTGGGCCTGGTCGCGGAGGGCCGCTCGAACGCGGCAGTGGCACGTCGGCTCCACACCGCCGAGCGCACTGTGGAGACCCATGTCCGGCACATCTTCGTCAAGCTCGGACTGTACGACTCCGACGACGACCACCGCCGCGTCCTGGCAGTGCTGGCCTACCTGCGCAACAGTTCGTAGGGCTCCGGCTCCGTCCGCGGGTCGCGCCGTCGGAGCAGTGCCATCGCAGCCAGTCCGAAGCCGATCGCCTGCACTGCGGTCCCGATCACGTCCGAGAACGGGAAGCTGATGGCGTGGAACACCGGCCAGGCCATCAGCCCGAATCCCGCGAGCCGATTCGCGGTGTGCGCCCGTACCAGGGCCAGGCCGAGCAGGAACGTGCCGAGGAGGTTGCCCAGGACGAAGAGCAGATAGACCCAGCGTGTCAACGGCTCGTCCAGGACCGCCTGCAACACCGTGACGTTCTGGCTCGTCGAGCCGCCGGCCTCGACCATCGCGGCCGTGGTGAAGCCCTGGAACACCATCGCGAAATAGCAGACGTACGCCGCGGCGGTGAGCACACCGCCGACAAGGCCCAGACGCGCGGCACGGACGCGGACCAGTCGCATCACGCCGAGGACGGCGGGTACAAGCAGCAAGGCCCCGGCCAAGGCGGCCAAGCTGGCCCAGCGGACCAACGTGAGGTGCTCGCCGGTCAGGGTGAGGTCGTCGCTCGGTTCGAGGTCATCACCCCCGTGCAGGGTCATCACCGCGTGGCCTACCTCGGCGGCGACGATGAGCCAGGGGGCAAGAAACATCGCGAGGGCGAGTCCGACGCGGCGTGTCCCCGCGGTGCGCACGAGCGGGCCGCACGCGTCCAGGGAGAATTCTTCGGTGCTGGTCATGGCGACTCCTTCGTGTCGAGGTGGAACTCACCTCGAGCGTCGTACCGGCACCCCGCCGGGCGCGTCGGCGCCAGCACGGCACCCAGGTGCGGGCCAGCACGGACGTGCCGCCACGCGCCAGGGCAGGGGCACGGATGGCTGAGATGCGACAGGTGTCGGCACGAGGACTATGGGACGCCACACTGATCAGCCGGTTCTTGGCGGCGGCCCGGGGCTGTCCTGCTGCTCACCCGTTGTCCTGCACGGATTCCTCCCGCGCTGATCGCGGGTGCGGAGCTGTGAGATGCGGTTGCTGACAGCAACCGATTCCGCCTGCGAACCGCCTGGCATCAACGATCTCGTAGTGACACTCCCCGCAGCCCTCGCCGGCGATGTGCTCACGCCAGTCGTGACCGCACGCGGGACAGGCGCCGTAGTAGGCACGGCGTGCCCGGCGCACCCGGTGGTCAGCCCACGCAGCGCTCAGCCGTTCGACAATGTTCACCATTCCAGCGAGCCACGCGCCGATGCCCTCAGCGACCCCGACTGCTAGGACGAGGCTTGCTAGCGGATTTGCTAACAGGGGCGGCGGACTGCGGTGGACGGCAGCAGACGGTCGTGGGTCGTGTTCCGCGTAGTGCCACCCGCCGAACGGCAGCCAAGGACGGGTTTGGACGGCCGCTCAGCAACTTTGAATCTCGCGGACAACGAGGCCCCCGAGAGGCCCCCGAAGGGCCGTGAACAGCCATCAACGACCCTCGACCACTGTGCACAATTGGCGCTCAGGATCGGGGTCGTCTGCGTGTGGACGCTCATTGAAGCGGACTCGTAATGAGAAGGTCGTGAGTTCTAATCCGTCGGTTCCAGTCAGAGGCATAGGGGGATCGGCAGGTCGGCGGTTACATATTCGCCTGACTTCACCCGAATGGGGATCGGCGCAATCCCTGGGCCTTTGATGTCGTAACTGCCCGGTGTCAGTTCGAACTCGTAGTGCTGATGATCCTTGTCGCTACGGAACGCGTGGCGCCTCACCAGGTTGCCGTTCTGATACACCTCCACCACCCGACTCGGCGTGAGATTGTGATCTGGCCCTGGGCCGTAACACGATGGCAGCAAGCCGCCGGCTGTGCCGGGACCGCTGGGCTGAGCGGCGCACGCCGCGAGCGTGATAGCGGCCACACCGGCAAATACCGATGCTGCCAGATATGACCGCCGTCCTTCGTGCGTCATGTCGCCGCCCCCGATCCTGGAACCAGTGCTTTCTCCCTATACGCTGCCATGCTCAGTCTCGTTGTCCCATAGCGCAATACCGCGCCCGCGCTCTCATCGCGGTCGTTCGGCTTTCACAAGGACGTGCCCCTGAGGTGCCCCCGAAGGGCTCTGAACAGCCAGCAACGACCGCCGACCCCTGAGTGCGATCAGCGCTCCCGGTCGGCGGCCCGGCGCGGAGAGGCGCTCAATGGAACGGACTCGTAATGAGAAGGTCGCGCCGGAGTTGCTAACAATCGGTGTGGACCTGGGTGGATGACCTGCGCGATCAGGGCTGGCGAACCGAGCCGAACTCATCGAGGCAATCCGCGCCCGCTAGCTAGAATCCGCCAGCAGATCTGCGACACATCTCCGCCACCTGGTATGCGACACGTTGTGCGCGTCGCACCCACCTCGCGTTGCCTCAGCCTGAGCGCACTCATCTGCCGATGTTGCGGGGCGCTCCATCTTGGCCCCGCTGGTGTCTCCTGATCGCGCTACGCGTGGGCTGAACGGCAGACGGGAAGACGCTAGGTCGGCCGATGTGCAGGGGCGCGAGAACGGCGTAGGTGCAGGTATCCGAGCCCGGCATCTCCGCATAGCATTCCGGCGTGAAGAGCCAACGGATCGGCCTCGGAGTTGCGCTGGTCATCTCTACCGCCTGCACGGTGGCATTCCTCGTCATGGACGGTCCGAGGGCAGCACTCTCGCCCGCCTTCTCCATGGTCCTCTGTGGCGTCATCTTGTACAGGCTCGTGAAGCACCCACCGCCGCCGCGCCGTTGGAGTAAACAGCGGATCATCGTTGGTGCGGCAGTTCTCGGTTCAGGCACGTTGGTGGTGTTGGCGGCACTGGTCCGGGCGGCAGTGGTCGTGCCCGACTGGCCGACGCGCCTCCTCGTCCTGGCTGGAATCCCAGTTGTCCTGGCGATTGTCTTCTGGGCAGTACGGTTCGCCCGCAGGGAGGACCAGACCGCACGGGAGTCCATGCAAGGCACGCCCACTGATTGATGGTCGCCGCTGCTAACAGGCTTGCTAACAGCACCCACGGATCGGGCCGGACGACCCTGGACATTCCGCGAGATCAATGCGTGCGCTCAGGCGTGCTGTGGTCAACGATGGACGCCCTGAACTCGACTACGGATCAGTTGGGCTCGGGCCGCCGGTCACATCTGCGCTTCCGCGCCGCAGCCACAACCCGAACCTGATCAGCGATACGACGCCGCCGAGAAGGAAGATGACCGCCAGACCGTAGTCGCCGCGCGAGAGGAATCGCGCGCCAAAGACTGCGCCGACAACGGCGATACACGCATCCAACGCGACGTTGAGCCTGCGCGAAGTCACCTCTCGCATTCGGTCATCGTACGGTCGACTTGAGCAACCCACCCCGCTCGCCATGCCACAAACGTGCCACATCAGACGCAGAACGACGGGTCGAACCGGTCAGTCACGGTCACCAATCAGCTCGGCCTGCGCTCAGGAACTCAGCGCTGAGGAACACTGGACACGTCGAAGCGCCTTTGCAAGGCAGGGGGTAGACAGTCGCGGCGAGGGGACGCAACCGAATGGTCGCGACGTGTTCCTGGAGGTTCTGCGCTCCGCAAGTGGCTACGATCCAGCCAGGGGCAGACGGTGGCCTGGCTGTACGGACTGGGAAGTCGTGGCCGGACCAGGGTATCCGTTAGTTGATGCGTCGCAACGTGCTCGGTCACCACCTGAACGCCGGGAGAAGGCCGCCCTTGAACTCGCTGCGGAGCCAGCAGAATTATCGCCCCGACAAGTCCTTGCCAGTTTTCGCTCGACGCGGCAGGCCCACCGCTACTGCCTAGGGTGGAACAACGTGGAGGTCTTCACGGGAACGGATTCGGGGTGCAGAGTGGTGACCACGCGCCAGCTGAGGACCGGTCCCCCGCCAGGAGAGCCCGATGAGTATCGAGCTGAACCACACAATCGTGCACGTGAAGGACCGATGGGCTGCCGCTCGCGATGTCGGCGAGGTGCTCGGTCTGCCGGAGGCGAGAGCGTACGGCCCGTTCGCCGAGCTGAAGTTGGACAACGCTGCGAGCCTGGACTTCATGGACACCGAGGGCGAGATCCACGGCCAGCACTACGCCTTCCTTGTGAGTGAGGAGGAGTTCGACCTCATCCTCTGTCGCTTGCGGGACGACGGCCGCCAGTGGTGGGCCGACCCCTTCAAGCGCCAACTGCGAGAGATCAACCACGGGGACGGTGGCCGCGGCCTCTACTGGGAGGGTCCTGACGGGCACTGGCTGGAGATCCTCACCCGTCCGTACGGCAGCGGCGGCTGATCCGAGCCGCCGCATACGCGCCCGCAGTCTGACCGCGGCATCGACGCCGAAGAGCTCAGGGACCGGGTGAACCGATCCCACTGTCAGAGGCCGCCCGGCTCCTGCGCCGCCCCGTCGGCTTCGTACGGGACCTGGTCGCCAACGGAGAGCTGCACTCGATTGTCACTTCCTCGTTGACGGCCAGCTCCGTCAACCGCCGCGGGCCGGTGCGCTCCACTTGGCCGGCGTCGACGCCGCGGTCAGACTGCGGGCGCGGTCTGCTCGACGGGTCGGCCGTCGACGCTGAGGGTGACTACGACGTTGTCGCGGGTGGCGTTGGAGTACGGGCAGCGCAGGTCGGCTCGTGCCATGAGGTCCGCGGCCTCGGCCGGTGGCAGTTGTGGGGCATGCAGGTCCAGGGTGACCTGCAGTCCGAAGCCGCCGTGTCCGGTCGGGCCGATGCTGACCCGGGCGGTGACCTGGGCGTCCTCGGCGTCAAGGTGGCGGCCCTGGGCCACCGCCAGCAGCGCCGACTGGAAGCAGGCTGCGTAGGCGAGTGCGAACAGCTGTTCGGGGTTGGTTCCGGGGCCGCCCTGGCCGCCCATGTCCTCGGGTACGGACAGTTTGAGATCCAACTGCCCGTCCGAGGTGCGGCCGTGTCCGGCTCGGCCGCCTTCGGTGACCGCCTCGGCGGTGTAGAGGATCTTGTTCAGTGGTGTGGCTGGCATGTGTTTACCGTCCTTTGGAGTCTGTTGTGGTGCCCAACTGTCGCGGCGCGGTTCTCCCGGTCAGGAGCCGTCACTGTTGACCTCGGTGCCGGCCGGGGACAGCACGAACCACTCGGCGCCGAACTCGTTCACCTTCTGGCCGTTGGTATCGCCGGGCTTGCTGTCGCCGGCGAAGTAGTACAACGGGTGGCCGTGGTAAGTGACCTCGGTTGTGCCGTCGGTCCGTTTCGTGGTCCCGAGCAGCGGGCCCTGTACGCCGCCGCCGGCCTGCGGCGACCCAGTCGTGGTGTACGGAGGCCAGGCCGTGGCGCAGGTGCCGTAGCACGACGACGTGCTGCCCTTGTCCTTCTCGAACAGGTAGAGCGTCCGCCCGCTGCCGTCGACCAGGATCGACCCGAGGTTGCTCTTGGTCACCGCCACCGACGCCGCCCCCGACGTCCCGGCCGCCGGGGATGCTGAAGACGAGCCGCCGGAGCCGTACGCACCCGAACCCGACGAGCTCGACGAGCCCGAATTGTTGTCGCACGCGGCCGCGAGCGTCGCCGCTGCTGCCACCAAAGCGAGCGCGGCGAGCGAGCAGCGCGTTGAGCTTCTGACAAACCGGACTCTCACGATTGTCCGTTCCTTTCCATTGATTGCACCGACCTGCCTGGTAGCCGGCCGCGTGGCCTCTACGTGCCACCGTGTCGGGCGACACGCGGAGGACTCGGCCCTAACTGCGACAGTGCCGCTCCAGCGGTCTCGCGGCATCCCGACGAGCCCCCGAGCCCGCCCCCTGCCAGCCGGAATCCGGCCTTCTGGCTAGCAGGAGCGGGTGGAGCGGCTGGACGATCATCGGCGGCGACCGAGGAGGTCCTGGTCGATCTGATCAGCCGCTGGCAATCTGGGCCCCACCGGCGACCCGTACGGTCCAAGGAGGGAAATCACGAGAGGACCACCGAGATGAGCATCGACCGGGGACTGCTTGCGACGTTGGAGGCCAAGCCGGGCAAGGAAGAGGAACTGCGCGCGTTCCTCGAGAAGGGGCGGGAGCTCGCGGCCGCCGACGCGGAGATCCGGACGATCGACGTCATTGCGGTCAAGTAGCGGAGGGCCAGATCAAGAGCATCGTCGGCCCGAACACGCAGTGGGCCTTGTCCGCTGATGCGCTGGATCTGGTGGGTGCAGTCAGTGCGTCGGCCTGGCGGCGCAGTTTCTGGTCCCGGTCGAGACCCTCGCTCCCCCGATGAGGGCCTCATCACCGATCGGGGCGAGCAGGTCATCGTCAGATTCAGCGGCGCCAGATCCAGCGAACCTTCGGGATCCGGGATCAATGCATGTAGAGGCCGCCGTCGACGTTGAGGGTGTGGCCGGAGATGTAGCCGGATTGTTCGGATAGTAGGAACGCGATCGCGGACGCGACGTCGTGCGGCTGCCCGACGCGATTGACCAGGAGGTCGTCGACCAGGGCCGCCCGGCGTTCGGGAGTCAGCGGTCCGCCCATGATGTCGGTGTCGATCGGACCGGGGGCCACCGCGTTGACCGTGATCTCGTGCGGACCGAGTTCTCGTGCGAGAGCACGAGTCAGTCCGATCACGCCGGCTTTCGCAACGGAATAAGGGGTTTTGCTGTAGGTGCCGCCGCCCAGCTGAGCCGAGGTCGAGGAGACACTGACGATCCGGCCGTAGCCGTACCGCACCATGCTTTCGGCGACCCGCCGGGTGACGTAGTGCACGCCGTTCAGGTTGATGTTGATCACCCGGTGCCACTCGTCAGCAGTCAGCTCGAGGTAGGGGATCGGTGAGCTGACCCCGGCGATGTTGGCCAGCGCTGCCAGCGGCGGCAGCGCGGCCTCGAGCTCGTCGATCGCCGTACGAACCTGATCTTCCTTCGACACATCGGCCACGGCGACGGAGGTCTTGACGTTGTACTTCTCGATGATCTCTGCGGCGAGCGCGTGGCCGCCGTGCTCGTCGATGTCGAGGATGCCGATGCTCCACCCCCGCTCGGCGAGGAGCATCGCCGTCGCCCGTCCGATGCCGCGCGGAGCGTTTGTCAGCACCTTGACAAAGACCGACGTCGACGAAGTGCACACTCTCCGCGGTGCCATCGAGAAATTGGCCGCCGGCCGGGCGTGTACGCGGATGCAGGGTGAGGGATTCGCTGAGATGGATGCGGTCCTGGAGCAGATGAAAAGCGTCGACACCAAGATCGATCCGGAGGACGCCGTACGGCTGGACCTCCAGTTCCACGACATCATCTACGCCTACTGCGATCATGCCCGGGTGCAGCGGGTATGGGAGTCCATCCGTGGTCAGGTGACAGTCTTCCTGCGGGCCCGCAACGCGAGCTTTCCGGACTTCCTCGACGTCGGTTACAGCGAGCACAAGGAGCTACGAGATGCGTTGGCCTTGGGCGATCCACAGGCTGCCCAGGACGGAATCGACAAACACATCCTCGGCGCGTACGAACGCCTGAAGCGACTCAACCTCCCAGACCGCTGACGGCCACTGTCGCGTGGGTTCCGGTTCAGCGCAGCTTGAAGATCCGCCATGCCGACGTCAGATCGATGATCGACAGCACCGCGATTCCATGCGGTAAAGGACGCTGCCTCCAGCTTGCCGGTCGACGACCGATGCAGCAGGATCCTGCTCCGTCCCTGCTCCGTGGGACGTTGCCAAACATCGGCTAGTGATGCGAAGCGGTCGGCTGCCTTTGGATGGCGGCTCGGGTTGCCGGGCCGAGCCGCCGCTTCAGGCTTGAAGAACGTCAGTTGATTGCCGCTTTGAGCTGGTTTTTGTGGTCGGCCAGCCAGTCGTCGAAGGACTTCAGCTCCGGGTTCAGCTCGCGGGCCAGTTCGAGGTCGCGGTCGCCGGTGAAACGGTCGGAGTCCTCGGCGTAGAACTGGAACATGTTCGCCATCTCGACGCCGCTCGGGATCCCGAGGGCGCGGAACTCGTCCCAGGTCAGTGGCCGGTAGACGACCTCCTCGCCGAGCGCCTCGGTCAGCTTGGCGGCGTACTGGTCGACCGTGAGGTGCTCACCGGCGACGCTCACCGTCCGGCCGACGAACTCCTCGCCGCGCTTGAAGATGCCGAGCGCGGTCTTGCCGATGTCCTCGGACGCGATGCCGGACAGCGGCTGGTCGGCCATCGGCAGGCTGATGACGAGCTTGCCGTCCTCGCCGCGGACCGGGCCGACGCCCGGGATCGCCATCGAGTCGAAGTAGAACGTCGTCTGCAGGAACGTGGTCGGCACGCCGTACTTCATGAACAGTTCGTTGCCCTCGCCCTTGGCGTCGAAGTGCGGCACCTTGTAGCGGCCGTCATCCAGGCTCGGCACCCGCTCGTCGTCGCCGAAGTGCTCGCGGGTGTCCTCCAGGGTCGACCAGATCACGTGCTGCACGTCGGCGTCCTTGGCTGCGCGGGCGGCGATCTCCGCCTGCTCCAGCTCCATCTCGGCGCGGGTCCGCGCGGCCTCTTCCTCCGGGGTCCGCTCGACCCAGTAGTTCGTCACCACGAACGCCCCGTGCGCGCCGTCGAACGCCTTCCGCACGCTGGCCTCGTCGTCGAGGTCGGCCTGGACCACCTCGGCGCCCGCGGACGCGAGCTCCTGCGCCTTGGCCGACTGCGGGTTCCGCGTCAGCGCCCGTACTGCGAACTGCCGGTCGGGGTCGGCCAGGATCGCCCGGACCAGGCCGCCGCCCTGCGAACCGGTGGCGCCCACTACGGCGATCAACTTCTGCTCGGTCATCGGAATTTCTCCCTCGAAATCTGTCGGGTTGATGTGTCAACTCCGTCGATGGTAGCGCGCTAGGTTGATGTGTCAACCGGCCGCGCTAGGATGGGTCTCGTGGCGAACGAACCGTGGCTCGACGACGACGAGCAGAAGGCCTGGCGGAGCTATCTGCTGATGCGCAGGACGCTGGAGACGCACCTGTCCCGGCACCTGCAGCGCGAGTTCGGCCTGTCCGAGTCCGACTTCGAGATCCTGGTCAACCTGTCCGAGTCCGAGACCGGCCGGATGCGGGCCTTCGAGCTCGGCGAGGCGACCCAGTGGGAGAAGAGCCGGATGTCGCACCACCTCTCCCGGATGGAGAAACGCGGGCTGATCCGCAAGGAGGCCTGCGACGCCCGCTACCCGGAGATCGTGCTGACCGACGAGGGACGGGCCGCGATCGAGGCCTGTGCTCCCGCGCACGCCGGCCGGGTCCGGGAGTTCTTCGTCGACGTACTCGGCAAGGACCGGATGTCAGAGCTGGGCAAGGCCGCCGACGACGTGATCGCCGCCGTCGAGGAGCACGAGCAGACCACCTGCCCCCCAGAAGTCCGCGGCTTCTGCTGACCAGCTCTTCCTGACATCGGCGGGGTCGGACGCCGAGTTCCTGAAGGTGGTCTCTCAGGAGAGTCTCAGCAGAACTTGACCTCGGCTTGATGGTCTCTTGGCGTGCGCCTAGGGCCCGCGCCGCGACGCTGCCGGCATGGTCACCACTGAAGCGTTCGATCCGCACCCCGACCGCACCCGCTGGCTCCGCCGGTCCGCGGCGGCAGCCGTCGCGACCGCCGTGCTCGGCGTCACCGGCACCGGCCTCGCCGTTGCCGTCCTGGCCGCGCGCCAGCCCGACAACTCCGGTGGCACCCAGGCCACCACCGGCACCGACGACGGCACTTCGAGCAGCTCCGGCCCCAGCGACTCAGGCAGTAGCTCCAGCGACAACGGCAGCAGCGACAGCGGGAGCGGCGGTCTGGGCTCGGCCCAGCAGGATTCCCCGACCCAGGGCGGGAGCCACGGCTCATGACCGCCTCGCGAAGCTGGAAGGCGTGGAGCTGCACAGTTCGCCTGACGGTCGATGACCCCGCTGTCCTAAGTGCGGCCTGCGGAGCGCTCAAGGCGTTGATGGATCGTGTGGACAAGGCGGCAAGCCGATTCCGCCCCGACTCCGAGCTGTCCGCGATCAATGCCCGGGCCGGCTCGATGGTCCCGGTTTCGCGGCTCCTGGTCGACCTCGTCGACGTGAGCCTGGTAGCCGCCTCCATGAGCGGTGGCGCTGTGGATCCGACCGTGGGCGGCGCCGTGGTGGCCGCCGGCTACGACGACGACATCGAGGCCGTACGCCGTCGCCTCCCGCAGGCGACCGGTTCCAGCGGTCCTGTCCCCGGCTGGGAGCAGGTCCAGCTGAACCGCCGACTCGCCCTGATCGGTATCCCGAAGGGCACGACACTAGACCTCGGCGCGACCGCCAAAGCATGGACCGCAGACCGCGCAGCACTCGTACTCAGCAAGCGCCACGGGTGCGCAGTACTCGTAGAGATCGGCGGAGACCTACGCGCAGCCGGTACTCCGGCCGAGCCCTGGGTGATCGAAGTCGCCGAACGCGAAGGTGACCCCGGCGTCGCGGTGACCCTGGCCCACGGCGGCCTCACCACCTCCACCCGTACTGCGCGGCGCTGGTCCACCCCGGGCGGCTTCGCGCACCACGTCATCGACCCCCGCACGGGACGACCCGCGGACGGCCCTTGGCGAACCGCCTCGGTCTGGGCGCCGTCCGCAGTACGGGCGAACACCTTCAGTACTGCGCTCGTGGCCACGGGAGACACGGCCCTCGGGCGGTTGACGCTGGCGGGGCATCCGGCACGGCTGGTGGACGAGGACGGCGAAGTCATCGAGCTGGCCGGCTGGCCCGCAGCTAGTAGGGCCGCCTGATGACGCTGTGGTACCTGGCCCGGGCGGCCGGAGTGATGGCTCTGGTCTTCTTCACGATCGCGGCGTCGCTCGGAGCCCTCGGCGCGGGCAGTCGTAAGCCGGAGCGGCGGTTCTGGCTGCAGTACGTGCACCGCTCGGCCGCAGTCACCGGCCTGCTGCTCCTGGTCGCACACGTGATCGCGGTGATCTCCGACAGCTATGTGGACATCAGCGCCTCGGCAGTGGTCTGGCCGTTCGGCTCCGGCTACCGCCCGTTCGCCGTGACCGTCGGAGCGCTCGCTGCCTACAGCCTGGTGTTCGCCGCACTGGTCGGCGCTGCCAGAGGACGGCTGGCCCGTTCTGAGGCCTTCACGAAGCGCTGGCGGTCGATTCACCTCGCAGCCTCCCTCGGCTGGCTGTTGTCGATCGGCCACAGCCTGCTGGCCGGTACCGATCGCGGTACGCCCTGGATGCTCGCCATCACCATCGGCTGCCTGGCCGCAGTCGGTACCTCCGTGGCCGTGCGCCTCCGCCGCCGCGAGGACCAACGCAGTACGCCGCTCAGTCTGGCGCGCGCGGGGAGATTCCAATGACGATCCTGCAGGAGAACCCACTACAGCTTCGGGCGATCGGACAGCCGCGGCTGCTCGCCGGGCTCAAGGAAGGACGGGCGGAGCTGCACCGGCACCTCTGGACCCACGGGCCGATGCCGCAGCTGTCGAGGGAGACCTACGCCGAGTTGGCGACGGCAGTCGGGCTGCGAGGCCGGGGCGGAGCCGCCTTCCCGGTCGCGCTCAAGCTGGCGGACCTACCTTCGAGGGGCATCGAGGCTGTGGTCGTCAACGGCTCCGAGAGCGAGCCACTGAGTCGCAAGGACCGGCTGCTGCTCACATTGGCCCCTCACCTGGTCCTGGACGGAGCCACTGGATTGGCGCAGGCACTGGGCGCCCCACAGGTCCTGGTAGCGGTCCACGACGCGGCAGCGGCTTCGTCGATCCGGGCCGCGCTGCTGGAGCGCCAGGACGCGGTGGACGTCCAGGTGGCCGATACGCCTGGCCGCTTCGTGGCTGGTGAGGCCCGAGCCGTGCTGAGTGTTCTGGAAGGAGGGCTCGCGGTACCGCCCGGGCGGAGGGTGCTGCCGACGCGGAAGGGGTACCACCGGCGCCCGACGTTCCTGTCGAACGTGGAGACCTTCGCCCAGCTCGCAGTACTGGCCAGGCTCGGCTCCAGGGAGTTCAGCAGCACCGGCCTGAGCAGCGAACCCGGCACACACCTGCTCACGGTCGCCGGGGCAGTCGACCGGCCCGGGGTGATCGAGACACCGACGGGCATCCCGCTGGAGACGGTTCTCCAGTTCGCCGGAGCGCCGCAGACCGGCGCGATCCTGATCGGCGGGTACCACGGTCGGTGGCTGCCGCAGGCGACCGGCGTACAGCTCAGCCGGCCGGACGTGCGGGTGGGTGCTGGGATCGTCCTGGCGCTCGGCACGGACACCTGTCCACTGGGCGAGGTGCACCGGGTCGCCGAGTGGCTAGCGAGCCAGTCGGCAGGGCAGTGCGGGCCGTGCGTGTTCGGTCTGGCCGCACTGGTCGACGACTTCGGGCGGCTGCTGAACGGCGACCCCGCCGGCTGGCACGACGCGCAGCGCCACCTGGGCCTCGTCCCGGGGCGAGGAGCCTGCGCTCACCCCGACGGTTCGGCCCGCTTCCTGGCGTCTGCGCTCGACGTGTTCGGTGAGGACGTCCGGAGCCACCTGGGCGCCGGCGGCTGCGGTCGCGCAGTACGAGGAGTCCTACCGGTGCCTGGAGGTGCGTGGTGAATAAGCTGGAGATCGACTGGACCCGGTGCGACGGACACGGCCTCTGCGCGACGCTGCTCCCGGACGACGTGGTGCTCGACGAGTGGGGCTTCCCGGTGCTCCGGGGACGCGAGATCACCCGCGGTGAAGTGACGAACGCACGCCGCGCGGTACTGGCCTGTCCAGCCCTCGCGCTGCGGTTGTCCAGAGGTGTTGAAGGTGATCTGTAAGGCATCGGAAAGGACCGTCCCGACATCACACCAGTGACTGAAGTGGACTAATGTCTGAGGGAGGCGCACAAAGGCGTGCGGCCCGGCGCAGAGCGTCATGTCACGCGTGGAGACGGTGGGGAATGCAGAGCAAGCTGGACGTCCAGAAGGCGGATGTTCTCGCAAAGGCGGTAGAGGCCGGAACACACGGCCACGACAAGTCGGTCGACCCCGGGAAGCTGAAGACCTTCCTGGAGCGGTACTACCGCTACGTGGCCGCCGAGGACGTCGCCGAGCGGCAACCGACCGACTGTCTGGGCGCTGCCAGGCACCACTACAAGTCCGCGCTGTCGCGGCCGCAGGGCACCGCCAAGGTGCAGGTGTTCACGCCGACGCTCGAGGAGCACGGCTGGACCGCGAACGGCCAGACCGTGGTGGAGATCGTGGTCGACGACATGCCGTTCCTGGTCGACTCGGCCGCGATGGTGATCACCGAGCGGAACCTGGAGCTGCAGCTGCTGGTGCACCCGCAGTTCGTGGTCCGCCGGGACATCGCCGGCACTCTGCAGGAGGTCCTCGACGACGCTGCCCCGGCCGACGAGCACGACCTCGTCCGGGAGAGCTGGATGCACCTCGAGGTGGATCGCATCTCCGACACCACCGAGCACCGGGAGCTGGAGAAGGCGCTGCTGAAGGTCCTCAACGACGTCCGCGAGGCGGTCGAGGACTGGCCGAAAATGCACGAGAAGGCGATCAACATCGCCGCCGGGCTCGACCCGAGCAAACTGCCGGTCAGCGCCGGCGAGGTGGAGGAGGCCCGGGAGCTGCTCGAATGGCTCGCCGATGAGCACTTCACCTTCCTCGGCTTCCGCGAGTACAGCTTCACCATGCGCGGAGAGCAGGGCGTCCTGCGGGGCGTGCCCGGCACCGGCCTCGGCATCCTGCGCCAGGACCCGAAGCTGGACGAGAACACCGGACTGCTGCCGCCGGAGGTGAGTGCCAAGGCCCGGGAGAAGAAGCTGCTGATCCTGACCAAGGCGAACTCCCGCTCGACCGTGCACCGCTCGTCGTACCTGGACTACGTCGGGATCAAGCAGTTCGACGAGGACGGCGAGCCGGTGTCCGAGCTGCGGTTCATCGGCCTGCTCTCGTCCACCGCGTACACCGAGAGCGTCATGCAGGTGCCCGTACTGCGCCGCAAGGCGCTCGAGCTGTTCCGGCTGACCGGCTTCGACCCGAACAGCCACAGCGGCAAGGGCCTGCTGGACGTGCTGGAGACCTACCCGCGCGACGAGTTGCTGCAGGCGCCGGTGGAGGACCTGCTGCCGATCGTGCAGTCCGTGCTGCACCTGCAGGAGCGCCGCGCGGTCAAGCTGTTCGTCCGCCGCGACGTCTACAACCGGTACCTGTCCTGCCTCGTCTACCTACCGCGTGACCGCTACACCACCGCGGTCCGGCTGAAGATGCAGCAGATCCTCAAGGACGCGATCGGCGCGGAGTCTGTGGACTACGCCGCCTACGTGACCGAGTCCGTGCTGGCCCGAGTGCACTTCGTCGTCCGGATGAAGCAGGGCGAGACCGTCGGCGAGTTCGACGCGGACCTGCTCGAGCAGAAGGTGGTCGAGGCCACCCGCGCCTGGCAGGACGACTTCAACGTCGCGCTGCACGCCCTCGGCGGCGACGGCGCCGTCACCCGGTTGAGCAGCCAGTACGCCACCGCCTTCCCGGAGGCGTACAAGGAGGACTTCGACGCCCGGGTCGCGGTCAAGGACGTGACGATCCTGGACGGCCTGCCCGCCGAGGACGGCCTGGCCATGTCCCTCTACACCCCGATCGACGAGGCCTGGGAGGGCGAGCGCCGCTTCAAGGTCTACCGGACCGGTACCGCGCTGTCGCTGTCCCAGGTGCTCCCACTGCTGACGCACATGGGTGTCGAAGTGATCGACGAGCGGCCGTACGAGATCCGCCGGCCCGCGGACACGGCGTATATCTATGACTTCGGACTGCGGACGCCGGGTGGCTACCAGGAGCGGGAGGAGCTGCGCAGGCTCTTCTCCGAGACCTTCCAGGCCGTCTGGGAAGGCCGGGCCGAGAGCGACAGCCTGAACGCCCTGGTACTGCGCGGCAACCTCAGCTGGCGGCAGGTCTCCATCCTGCGCGCCTACCAGCGCTACATCCGGCAGGGCGGTACGCCGTTCAGCCAGCTCTACATCGAGCGGACCTTCCTCAACCACGTCGACGTGGCGAACCTGCTCGTCCGGCTGTTCGAGACCAGCTTCGACCCCGCTCACGGTGCCGCCGACGACCCGGACCGGACGAACGCGGTGGACCAGCTGGAGAAGGAGATCGTCGCCGCCCTGGACACCGTGCAGAGCCTGGACGAGGACCGGATCCTGCGCGGCTACCTGACCGTCATCAAGGCCACCCTGCGGACGAACTACTACCAGCCGGGACCGGACGGGCAACCGCGCGACTACATCTCGATCAAGCTGGAGCCGAAGGCGATCCCGGACCTGCCGCAGCCGCGTCCGGCGTACGAGATCTTCGTCTACTCACCGCGGGTCGAAGGCGTGCACCTGCGCTTCGGCGCGGTCGCGCGCGGTGGTCTGCGCTGGTCGGACCGGCGCGAGGACTTCCGTACCGAGGTGCTCGGACTGGTCAAGGCGCAGATGGTGAAGAACTCGGTGATCGTGCCGGTCGGCGCGAAGGGCGGCTTCTACGCCAAGCAGCTGCCGGACCCGGCCGCGGACCGGGACGCCTGGCTGGCCGAGGGGATCGCGTCGTACAAGACGTTCATCTCCGGGCTGCTCGACATCACCGACAACATCGTTGCCGGTGCGATCGTCCCGCCGCGCGAAGTGGTCCGCTACGACGGGGACGACGCATACCTGGTGGTCGCCGCCGACAAGGGCACGGCGACCTTCTCCGACATCGCGAACGGCGTGGCCAAGCAGTACGGCTTCTGGCTCGGTGACGCGTTCGCCTCGGGTGGTTCGGTCGGCTACGACCACAAGGCGATGGGCATCACCGCGCGCGGTGCGTGGGAGTCGGTCAAGCGGCACTTCCGCGAGATGGGCCACGACTGCCAGAACACCGACTTCACCGTCGTCGGCGTCGGCGACATGTCCGGTGACGTGTTCGGCAACGGGATGCTGCTGTCGGAGCACATCCGGCTGGTCGCGGCCTTCGACCACCGGCACATCTTCCTCGACCCCAACCCGGACGCGGCGACTTCGTATGTCGAGCGGCGGCGGTTGTTCGACCTGCCGCGCTCGTCCTGGGCGGACTACGAGGCCGCGCTGATCTCGTCCGGCGGCGGGGTCTACGCGCGGACCGACAAGGCGATCCCGATCTCCGCGGAGGTCCGGGCCGCGCTCGGGCTGGAGGGCAACCCGTCGACGCTGACGCCGGCGGAGCTGATGCAGGCGATCGTGAAGGCGCCGGTCGACCTGTTCTGGAACGGCGGGATCGGCACCTACGTGAAGGCGAGCGCCGAGTCGCACGGGGACGTCGGCGACAAGGCCAACGACGCGATCCGGATCAACGGCAAGGACCTGCAGGCCAAGGCGGTCGGCGAGGGCGGCAACCTGGGCTTCACCCAGCTCGGCCGGATCGAGTACGCCGCCAAGGGCGGCCGGATCAACACCGACTTCATCGACAACGTGGCCGGTGTGGACACCTCCGACCACGAGGTGAACATCAAGATCCTGCTGGACAAGGTGGTCGCCGACGGGGACCTGACCGAGAAGCAGCGCAACGACGTGATCGCGTCGATGACCGATGAAGTGGCCGCCCTGGTGCTGAAGAGCAACTACCGGCAGAACATCGGCCTGGCCAACGCGACCGCGCAGGCGCCCGCGTTGATGCACGTCCACCAGGACTGGGTCCGCCGGCTCGAGCGCGAGGGGCTGCTCAACCGGGAGCTGGAGTTCCTGCCGAGCATCGCGGAGTTCAAGCGCCGCAAGGCCGAGGGCAAGGGGCTGACCTCGCCCGAGCTGTCGGTGCTGATCGCCTACACCAAGATCGTGCTCGAGGCGGAGCTGCTGAAGAGCACGCTGCCCGACGACGAGTACCTGGAATCCAAGCTGATCAGCTACTTCCCGCGGGCGATCCAGGACCGCTTCGCCGAGCAGGTCGAGTCGCACCAGCTGCGCCGGGAGATCATCACCACCCAGGTGGTGAACGAGTTCATCAACTCCTCCGGCATCACCGCCTACCACCGGCTCTCGCTGGAGACCGGCGGCTCGGTGGAGGACGTGGTCCGGGCGAACCTCGCGGCGTCGCGGATCTTCGCCCAGCCCGAGCTGCTCGCCCGCAACTCCGAGCTCGACAACGTCGTCGACGCCCAGACCCAGACCGCGATGCGGCTGGAGACGCGGACCCTGGTCGAGCGCGCGACCCGTTGGCTGGTCAGCAACCGCCGCCCGCCGGTCGACATCGCCGAGCTGATCGACTTCTTCTCGCCCGGCATCGCCAAACTCACCACCGCGCTTCCGGAGGTACTGCGGGGCCGGGAGCTGGCGTTGTTCGAGCAGCGCCGGCAAGCCCTGGTGCTGAAGGGGGTCCCGGCGGACTTCGCCACCCGGATCGCGGTCCTCCCGCCGGCGTACGCGGCGCTGGGGATCGTGGAGACCGCCGACGGCAAGGACCTCGACGTGCTGGAGGTCGCCAAGGTCCACTTCGCCCTCGGGGAACGGCTCCAGCTCGGGCTCTTCCTCGAGCGGATCATCGGCCTGCCGCGGATGGACCGCTGGCAGACGATGGCCCGTGCTGCCCTGCGCGACGACCTGCACGCGGTGCACGCCCGCCTCACGGCGCAGGTGCTCGAGATGACGGACGACGCGGCCGAGCCGGAGGACCGCGTGATCGCCTGGCAGGACATGAACGAGACGGCACTGTCCCGAGCGGCCACGATGATGGACGAGATCGTCGACACCGAGGGGCCGGAACTGGCTCACCTCTCCGTCGGCCTCCGCCTGGTCCGAACCCTCCTCAGCAACCAGGCCTGACCCCCCGCCCCCGCAGCTGTCGCTTGCGTCCGAAGAACTGAGCGCTATGGCGCTCGGTTGTTCGGACGTACTGCGTTTGTGGTGGCAGGGGTCAGCGTTCGCTGACGATGACGTCGACGGAGTACTGGTCGGCCCGGTAGCAGTGGTCGCCGAACTCGACGGGGGAGCCGTCGGCGTCGTACGCGCTGCGGGTCATGGTGACCAGTGGCTCGGCCTTGGACATGTGCAGGGTGCGGCGTTCCTCGGCGGTGGCATTGCGGGCGCCGATCCGCTGGCGGGCCACCGTCGGGCGGACCCCGCGGGCCCGGAGTACGGCGTACAGGCCGTCGGCCACGAGCTGCTCGACAGTCAGGTCGTCCATTGCCGGGGGCAACCAGTTGCGCAGGATCGCCAGCGGCAGGTCGTCGGCGTACCGGAGCCGGACGATCGAGACCAGCGGAGTGCCCGCAGGAAGCCCGAGGGCCTCGGCGGCGCGATCGTCATGGGCGGAGCGGACCAGGGACAGGACGTCGGTCCGCGGGGTTCTGCCCTCGCGCTCGAGGTCGTCGTACAGGCTGGTGAGCTCCGCGCGGCGATGCACCATCTGGTTGGCGACGGTGGTGCCGATGCCGCGGCGGCGGACCAGCAGACCCTTGTTCACCAGTTCCGAGATCGCGCGGCGCACGGTCGGCCGGGACAGGCTGAGGCGGTCGGACATCGCCAGTTCGTTCTCGAACGGGTCGCCCGGACGCAGGGTGCCGTCGCTGATGGCAGCAGTGAGCTGCTCGGCGAGCTGGTGGTAGAGCGGCACCGGGCTCGTCCGATCGATCTGGATCGGCAGGGCGGCCATGGCAGGAGGTTACATGAAGGACGTTTGTATGTCCCGATGTGAAAATGTGCTAACAAAGTATTGACACTCTTGCCCGACCGGGTGAGGCTAACCGGAACGAACCGGTGCTGCGACTGGCGCGACCTCCCGCGGCCCTGGATCACTCAGACACGAGCCTTTCGAGAGGGCACAGGATGCGAATCGGGTTGGTCGGAGTCGGGCGGATCGGCGCGTTCCACGCGGCGACCTTGAAGAGCCTGCCGGCGGTGGACCAGGTGGTGGTGGCCGATGCCGACGCGAGCCGGGCGGAGCTGGTCGCCAAGGATCTCGGCCTCGAGTTCACCGCGGACGTGGACCAGTTGCTGGGTAGCGACCTGGACGGCTTCGTCATCGCGGCAGCCACTTCGGCGCACGCGGACCTGATCGCCAAGGGCGTCGCGGCCGGGCTGCCGACCTTCTGCGAGAAGCCGGTCGCCCAGGATCTCGCCGACACCCAGCGGGTCGTCTCGCTGGTGGAGGCGTCGGACGTGCCGGTGCACATCGGCTTCCAGCGCCGCTTCGACCTCGGTTACCAGGCCGCGCGGCAGCAGGTCCAGGCCGGTGACCTCGGCTTCATCCACCACATCCGCGCGAACACCAATGACGCGTTCCCGCCGCCGCAGGAGTACATCCCGACCAGCGGCGGGTTCTTCCGCGACTGCACGGTGCACGACTTCGACATCATCCGCTTCGTCACCGGCCGCGAGGTGGTCAGCGTCTTCGCCACCGGCGCGAACCGTGGCGAGGCCTTCTTCGGCCATTACGGCGACGTCGACGCGGCCGCCGCGCTCCTCACGCTCGACGACAGCACCTTCGTCTCGGTCAGCGGCACCCGCTACAACGCGGCCGGCCACGATGTGCGGATGGAGGTGCTCGGCAGCCTGGGCTCGGTCGCCGTCGGCCTCGACGAACACACCGCGCTGAAGTCCGCCGAAGCCGGCGTGACCTTCCCCGGCGGCCCGGCGCACGCCACCTTCATGGACCGGTTCCGGCCGGCCTACATCGCCGAACTGACCGCCTTCACCGAGGTGGTCGCCGGCACCCGCGAGGTGCCTTGCACGGTCCGCGACGCCCTGCAGGCGTTCCGGATCGCCGACGCTTGCGAACTGTCCCGTCATGAGAACCGCGTGGTGGCATTGGAGGAGATCGGTCGATGAGTGACGTTGCTGCCAGGATCGCCGGAGCCCCGATCTCCTGGGGTGTCTGCGAGGTCCCGGGCTGGGGTTGGCAGTACGACCCGGAGACCGTGCTCGCGCAGATGCGCGACGTGGGGATCGCCGCGACGGAGTTCGGCCCGGATGGCTTCCTGCCGGACGACCCGGCGCTGAAGGCGAAGACGCTCGCCGACCTGGGACTCCGTGCCGTCGGCGGATTCGTCCCCGTAGTACTGCATGATCCTTCGCACGATCCGGCCGCGGAGGTGCTGCGGTCGCTCGTGGGATTCGTCGCGGCCGGGGCCGGCACGCTCGTGCTCGCCGCCGCGACCGGCCAGGAGGGGTACGACGACCGCCCGGTGCTGGATTCCCTCGGGTGGGACACGTTGCTCGCCAATCTCGACAAGCTGGCCGGGATCGCCGCCGAGCACGGGGTCACCGCGACGCTGCACCCGCACGTCGGCACGATGGTGGAGAACGCGGCGGACGTGGACCGGGTGCTGCGAGGCTCCACGATCGGGTTGACGCTCGACACCGGTCACCTGCTGATCGGCGGGGTCGACCCGGTGGCGCTCGCGCTGAAGCACGCGGACCGGATCGTGCACACGCATCTCAAGGACGTGGACGCTGCGTGGGCCGCGAAGGTCCAGGCCGGTGAGGTCGGCTATACCGATGCTGTGCGGCAGGGGATGTACCGCCCGCTCGGTGGTGGTGACATCGATATCGCCGCGATCGTCGGGGCGCTGGAGAAGGCCGGGTACAGCGGCTGGTACGTGCTCGAGCAGGACACGATCCTGCAGGACCGCCCGAACGGTGAGGGACCACTGGTCGACGTACGGGCGAGCATCGAGCACCTTCGGCGTCTGGCCGAGGCAGTCTGATGGTTGACGACGTACTGACCATCGGGCGGATCGGCGTCGACCTGTATCCGCTGCAGACCCGCACGCACCTGGAGGACGTCGAGAGCTTCGGCAAGTTCCTCGGCGGCAGTGCCACCAATGTCGCGGTCGCCGCGGCGAAGCACGGGCGGAAGTCGGCGGTGATCAGCCGAACCGGTCATGACCCGTTCGGCACCTTCATCCACCGGACGCTGCTCGAGCTCGGCGTGGACGACCGGTTCGTGACACCGGTGGAGGGGCTGCCGACGCCGATCACGTTCTGCGAGATCTTCCCGCCGGACAGCTTCCCGCTCTACTTCTACCGCTTCCCGAAGGCGCCGGACCTCGTTATCAATCCGGACGAGCTGGATCTGCAGGCGATCAAGGACGCGAGGATCTACTGGTCCACGGTGACGGGGTTGTCGGCCGAGCCCAGCCGGTCGGCGCACTTCGCCGCCTGGGAGGCTCGCGAGCGGAAGCCGATCACAGTGCTCGACCTGGACTACCGGCCGATGTTCTGGGCGGACCCGAGCGAGGCGCACTCCCAGGTCAGCCGGGCACTCGAGCACTGCACCGTTGCTGTTGGCAACAAGGAGGAGTGCGAGGTGGCGGTCGGCGAGACCGATCCGGACAAGGCGGCTCAGGCGCTGCTGGATCGCGGGCTCGACCTTGCGGTGGTGAAGCAGGGGCCGAAGGGCACGCTCGCTCGGACCCGGGACGAGCGGGTCGAGGTACCGCCGTTCCCGGTCGAGGTGGTGAACGGGCTCGGCGCCGGCGACGGCTTCGGCGGCGCGCTGTGCCACGGGCTGCTGGCCGGCTGGCCGCTGGAGAAGGTGATCCGCTTCGCCAACACCGCGGGCGCCATCGTCGCCTCCCGCCTCGAGTGCTCCACCGCCATGCCCACCGAGTCTGAGGTCCTGACCTTGATGGGTGAGCCTGCATGAACCACCCCACCAGCCACACCGCCGGCACGGCCGGCCGCGCGAGCCTGAACCCTACTCAGCACGGGCTCAGCACGAGCGAGCTGAGCAACATCAACCTCACCGAGATCAGGGTCAGGCATCCTGAGCGGATTGCCGAGGCATGGCAGCAGCGGCGGCGACGGGAGGTCGTCGGTGAGGATGGGCGACTGCTGATCGTCGCGGCGGATCACCCGGCCCGCGGCGCACTCGGCGTCCGCGACGACCGGATGGCGATGGCTAGCCGGCCTGCGCTGATCGACCGGCTCTGCACCGCGCTGAAGCGGCCGGGTGTCGACGGCGTGCTCGCGACCCCCGACGTCCTGGAGGACCTGCTCCTGCTTGGCGCCCTGGAGGGCAAGCTCGTCATCGGTTCGATGAACCGGGGCGGCCTGCAGGGTGCCTCGTTCGAGCTGGACGACCGGTTCACGGCATACGGCTCGGCGGACGACATCGCCGCGCGCCGGCTGGACGGCGGCAAGATGCTGACCAGGATCTGCCTCGAGGACGCCGGCACGGTGGCGACGCTGGAGAGCAGCGCGAAGGCTGTTACCGAGCTTGCCGAGCGCAAGCTGATGGCGATGGTCGAGCCATTCTGGTCGGTCCACAAGGAGGGTCGGGTGACGAACCTGCTCGATCCGGACTCGGTGATCAAGTCGGTGCACATCGCCTCCGGTCTCGGCGCGACGAGCGCGTACACCTGGCTCAAGCTCCCGGTCGTCGACGACCTCGCCCGGGTGATGGAGGCCACCACGCTGCCGACCTTGTTGCTGGGTGGCGACCCGACGGTTGCCCCTGAGGAGACCTACGCGTCGTGGGGCAAGGCGCTGAGCCTTCCGTCGGTCCGCGGCCTCGTAGTGGGCCGAGCTCTCCTCTTCCCCCCGGACGGCGACGTAGCTTCAGCCGTAGACCAAGCCGCCGCCCTAGTCCACGGAGGTGCCGCATGACCGCGCCGCATGTTCCTCAAGCTGCCGTAGCCACCCGAGGGGGTGCCGCATGACCGCCTGGTTCAGGCCCGCCGGCTCCACGGCGCGGGACGGCTTCGAGCTCGCGGTCAGCCCGGGCGAGCAGGACTGGCACCACACCGGCCTGTACGTCGCGACGTTGCGGCCCGGGCAGTCGGTCGAGTTCGACACGGGTGACTCCGAGTTCCTGGTACTCCCGCTGAGCGGCTCCGCCGAGGTGGTCGTGGATGGGGAGACCCTGCCGCTGGGCGGTCGCGCGGACGTCTTCGCGGGCCCGACCGACTTCGCCTACGTGCCGCGGGGTACCACCGTCGCCGTGGTCAGCGCGGGTGGCGCCCGGATCGCCTTCCCACATGCGAAGGCCGCTTCGGACTACCCGTTCCGGCGGATCGGCGTCGAGCAGGTCGAGACCGAGCTGCGCGGTGCGGGTGTCGCCTCCCGGCAGGTGCGGAACTTCGGTACACCCGCGGTGCTCGAGGCGGACTCGATCATCGCGTGCGAGGTTCTCACCCCGGCCGGGAACTGGTCGTCCTACCCGCCGCACAAGCACGACGAGCACAAGCCGGGCAAGGAGAGCGAGCTCGAGGAGATCTACTACTTCGAGCTGCAGCTGTCCGACGATGCCCCTGAGGGTGTCAAGGGCAACGACCCGATCGGCTACCAGCGGGTCTACGGCACCGAGGACCGCCCCATCGACGTCCTGGCCGAGGTGCGCGGCGGGGATCTGGTGCTGGTGCCCCACGGTTGGCATGGTCCTGCGATGGCGCCTCCTGGTTATGACATGTACTACCTGAACGTGATGGCCGGTCCCGGCACCGAACGCGAGTGGCTGATCAGCGACGACCCGCAGCACGGCTGGGTCCGGGAGCTGTGGAACACCCAGCCGATCGACCCGCGCCTGCCGTTCGGCGAGGACCGATGACCATGTCCCCGACAGCAAATCCGCGGCGATCTTTCGGAGGAGAGCGATGACGGTCCGTCTCACGGTCGCGCAGGCGCTGGTGCGATTCCTGAGCGTTCAGTACTCGGAGCGCGACGGGCAGCGGCAGAAGTTGTTCGCCGGCTGCTTCGGCATCTTCGGGCACGGGAACGTGGCAGGCCTCGGTCAGGCGCTGCTGCAGGCCGAGCTCGAGGATCCGGAGGCGCTGCCCTACATCCTGGCCCGCAACGAGCAGGCGATGGTGCACAGCGCGTCCGCGTTCGCCCGCACCCGTGACCGCCTGCAGACCTATGCCTGCACAGCCAGCATCGGGCCCGGCTCGACCAACATGATCACCGGCGCGGCCCTGGCCACGGTCAACCGGCTGCCGGTGCTGCTGCTTCCCTCGGACGTCTTCGCGACCCGGGTCGCGACACCCGTGCTGCAGGAGCTGGAGAGCACCACCGGCGGGGACGTCTCCGTGAACGACGCGTTCCGCCCGGTCTCGAAGTACTTCGACCGGGTCTGGCGGCCGGAGCAGTTGCCATCGGCCCTGCTGAACGCCATGCGGGTGCTGACCGACCCGGTGGAGACCGGCGCCGTCACGATCGCCCTGCCGCAGGACGTCCAGGCCGAGGGGTTCGACTGGCCGGAGGAGCTGTTCGCCGAGCGCACCTGGTACGTCGCCCGGCCGTTGCCCGAGGCATCCATTGTCGACAAGGCGGTAGAGCTGCTGAGGTCGTCGGAGCGGCCGCTGATCGTGGCCGGCGGTGGCGTGGCCTATTCGCAGGCGCAGGACGCGTTGCGCGAGTTCGCCGAGGCGACCGGTATCCCGGTGGCGGAAAGCCAGGCGGGCAAGGGATCGCTGCGCTACGACCACCCACAATCGGTGGGCGCGGTCGGCTCGACCGGTACGACGGCGGCCAACGCGCTGGCGCGGGACGCCGACCTGGTGATCGGCGTCGGGACCCGCTTCGCCGACTTCACGACGGCGTCGCGAA
This sequence comes from Kribbella sp. VKM Ac-2568, assembly GCF_004345365.1. Lineage (GTDB taxonomy): Bacteria > Actinomycetota > Actinomycetes > Propionibacteriales > Kribbellaceae > Kribbella > Kribbella orskensis. The sequence continues at coordinate 443,289 of NZ_SLVF01000007.1, read as the reverse complement.
CCGCCTTCCAGAACCCGGACGTGCGGTTCGTGAACATCAATGTGGCGCGGTTCGACGGTGGTAAGCATGGCGGTCTCCCTCTCGTCGCGGATGCCAGACAAGCCCTTGTTTCCTTGCGATCCGCGGTCGGCGATTGGTCTGTACAGGAAAAGTACAAGGATCTGACCGCCGAGCTGGCGCGAGTTTGGGACGAGACCGTCGAGCAGGCGTACAACCCGCCTGCGGAGGTTGTGGACAACCTCGCGCACGGACTGCTGACCCAGGGCGAGGTGCTCGGCGCCGTGAACGAATTGTCGGAGCCGCGTGATGTGGTGGTTTGTGCGGCCGGCTCGATGCCGGGCGACCTGCACAAGCTCTGGCGGACCCGCGACCCGAAGGGATACCACGTCGAATATGGCTACTCCTGCATGGGTTACGAGATCGCCGGCGGGCTCGGCGTCCGCCTCGGCGCTCCCGACCGGGACGTCTTCGTCATGGTCGGCGACGGGTCGTACCTGATGATGTCGAGCGAGCTCGTCACCGCGGTCCAGGAGAACGTCAAGATCATCGTCGTCCTGGTCCAGAACCACGGCTTCGCCTCCATCGGCGCCCTGTCGGAATCCCTCGGCTCCCAGCGGTTCGGTACGTCGTACCGGCGGCGCAGCGGCGACGGGCGGCTCGACGGGGACTACCTGCCGGTGGATCTCGCGGCGAACGTGCGCAGCCTCGGGGTAGAGGTGATCGAGGTGAACAGCCGCGCCGAGCTGGAGAAGGCGATCGGTACGGCGAAGGCCGCCACCGGGCCGATCGCGATCCACGTGAAGACGGATCCGCTGATCGGAGCGCCGGACAGCGACTCCTGGTGGGACGTCCCGGTCAGCCAGGTGTCGGACCTGGAGACGACGCAGACCGCCTCCGCGGCGTACGTGGAGTCCAAGAAGGCACAACGCCCGTACCTGGCGCCGATCGAGGGGGACAACCATGGGTGAGGTCAAGGTCGGCAGTGCGCCGGACTCGTGGGGCGTCTGGTTCGCGAACGACGACCAGCAGACGCCTTGGGAGCGGTTCCTCGACGAGGTCGCGGCCGCCGGCTACACGCGGATCGAGCTCGGCCCCTTCGGCTACCTGCCGACGGATCCTTCGCGGCTGAAGGAGGAGCTGGACAAGCGTGGCCTCGAGGTCACCGCCGGCACGATCTTCGAGCACCTGCACCGGCCGGACTCCTGGGACTCGACCTGGCGTGACGTCTCGGCCGCGGCCGAGCTCGCCGCGGCGATGGGAGCCAGGCACCTGGTGGTGATCCCCTCGATGTGGCGCGGCCCGAACGGGGAGGTGGTCGAACCGCGCCTGGATCATGAGGCTCAGGCGCGGCACGGCCACCAGGTCACCGAGCTCGGCCGGCGGATCGCCGCGGAGTACGGGTTGAAGACGCAGTTCCACCCGCACGCGGACGGGCACGTGGACAGCCAGGAGACGGTCGAGCGGTTCCTCGCCGAGACCGACGGTGAGCACGTCAACCTCTGCCTGGACACGGGGCACATCAGCTATTGCGGTGGCGACAACCTGCAGCTGATCCAGCAGTACCCGGAGCGGATCGGGTACGTGCACCTCAAGCAGGTCGACCCCGTCGTCCTGGCGGCCGTGCAGGAAGAAGGACTGGGCTTCGACGAGGCGGTCAAGCGCGGCGTGATGTGCGAGCCGCCGCTCGGGATTCCCGAGCTGGGGCCCGTGCTCGACGCGCTGACCGGCCTCGACGCGGACCTGTTCGCGATCGTGGAGCAGGACATGTATCCCTGCCCACCCGACGTCCCGCTCCCGATCGCGGAGCGGACTTTGTCCTACCTCAGGAGCCACGGGGGTGGTGTATCCGTTTGACGACCAGCAGAGTGACTCTGCATGGTCACACCCACACGCCGCGGCGTTACCGCGGAAACGTCTGAAAGGCTGGTTGTAGTCATGGTTCGGTGGCAGAAGAAGGCGGTGGCCACGGGGGCGGCGCTCGTGCTGGTCGCGGCGCTGGGTGCGTGCAGTTCCTCCGGCGGCAAGCAGGAGGAAGAGAGCTCCGGAGGGGCCGCGGGCAACGTTGCGGACACCCCGCGGATGAAGGTCGCGTTCATCACGCACGCGGCCCCAGGTGACACGTTCTGGGACCTGGTCCGCAAGGGCGCTGAGGCGGCCGCGGCGAAGGACAACGTCGAACTGCAGTACTCCGGTGCGCCGGAAGGCGCCGACCAGGCCAACCTGGTGCAGACCGCGATCGACCAGAAGGTCGACGGCCTCGCCGTCACCCTGGCGAAGCCGGACGCGATGCAGGCGAACGTGAAGAAGGCAGCCGACGGCGGCATCCCGGTGGTCGCGCTGAACGGCGGCATCGAGGCCTGGCAGGCGGCGGGTGCGCTCGGCTACTTCGGTCAGGACGAGCGGATCGCCGGCCAGGCCGCGGGCGCGAAGCTGACCGAGCTCGGCGCCAAGAAGGCCGTCTGTGTGATCCAGGAGCAGGGCCACGTCGGCCTGGAGGCGCGCTGCCAGGGCGTCAAGGACAAGTTCCCGAACGTCGAGAAGCTTTACATCACCGGCACCGACATGCCTGGCAGCCAGACCACGATGACGTCGAAGCTCCAGCAGGACAAGAGCATCGACTACGTCGTCACCCTGGGCGCGCCGTTCGCGCTGGCCGCGGTGAAGTCGGTCAAGGACGCGGGCTCGAGCGCCAAGGTCGGCACCTTCGACACCAACAAGGACCTGATCGGCGCGATCAAATCCGGCGATGTGCAGTGGGCCGTGGACCAGCAGCCGTACCTCCAAGGGTACCTCGCGGTCGACAGCCTGTGGCTCTACAAGACCAATGGCAACACCATCGGCGGTGGCCAGCCCACGCTGACCGGTCCTGCCTTCATCGACAAGGGCAACGTCGCAGCGGTGGAGAAGTTCGCCGCCGGCGGGACGCGCTGAGGATCGTCATGGCTTCCACACTGACGGCGCCGCCGACGGTCGACGACCGGGTATCGTCCCGGTCCCTGGGTGCGCGACTGCTGAGCCGGCCGGAAGTCGGGTCGCTGGTCGGCGCCGTGGTGGTGCTGGTGTTCTTCCTGATCGTCGCGCCGCCGTTCCGCGAGCTCGCCACCACGGGCACGATCCTCTACCAGTCCGCGCTGATCGGCGTGATGGCCGTGCCGGTGGCGCTGCTGATGATCGGCGGTGAGTTCGACCTGTCGGCCGGTGTCGCGGTGACGACGGCAGGTCTGACCGCAGGATTGTTCTCCTACCAGTTCAGCACCAACGTGTGGGTCGGCGTCGCAGTGTCGCTGGTCGTCATGATCTGTATCGGTGCGTTCAACGGCTGGCTCCTGATGCGCACGGGGCTGCCGAGCTTCCTGGTCACGCTCGGCACCTTCTTCATCCTGCAGGGCCTCAACCTGGGTGTCACCCGGGTGCTGTCCGGCACGGTCTCGTCGAACTCGATCAGCGACATGGACGGGTTCTCCTCGGCCCAGGCGGTGTTCGCCTCGGAGTTCAAGCTGGGCCCGCTCAACGTGAAGATCCTGGTCGTCTGGTGGATCGTGTTCGTCGCGCTCGGGACCTGGGTGCTGCTGAAGACGAAGGTCGGCAACTGGATCTTCGCCGTCGGCGGTGACGCGGCGGCCGCCCGGGCGGTCGGCGTGCCGGTGAAGCGGGTCAAGATCGGCCTGTTCATCACGGTCGGGGTCTTCGCCTGGTTCTCCGGCATGCACCTGCTCTTCAACCAGGCTGTCGTGCAGTCCGGTGAGGGTGTCGGCAAGGAGTTCATCTACATCATCGCGGCGGTGGTCGGCGGCTGCCTGCTGACCGGTGGCTACGGCTCGGTGGTGGGTTCGGCGATCGGCGCACTGATCTTCGGGATGACCCAGCTCGGCGTCGTCTACGCCGGCTGGAACGCCGACTGGTTCAAGGCGTTCCTGGGCGTCATGTTGCTGCTGGCAACCATCGTCAACCTTGCCGTGAAGAGGAGGGCGGATCTGAGATGAGTACCACCACAGGGTTCGCGGAAGAGGCCACCACCAGTCCGACCTCGCCGATCGTCCATCTGGACGACGTGGGCAAGAGCTACGGCAACGTGCACGCGTTGCGTGGTGTCACCCTGGCCGTCCGGCAGGGTGAGATCACCTGCGTGCTCGGCGACAACGGCGCGGGCAAGTCGACGTTGATCAAGATCATCGCCGGCCTGCACGAGCACACCGACGGGGTCTTGTCGGTGAACGGCGAGGAGCGCCGGTTCAGCTCGCCGCGCGAGTCGCTCGACAGCGGGATCGCCACGGTCTACCAGGACCTGGCGCTGGCGCCGCTGATGTCGGTCTGGCGGAACTTCTTCCTCGGCAACGAGATCACCAAGGCGCTCGGCACGATGGACGCCACCAAGATGAAGCGGATCGCCCACGAGGAGCTGACCAAGATGGGGATCTCGATCCCCAACCTGGAGCAGCCGGTCGGAATGCTGTCCGGCGGTCAGCGCCAGTGCATCGCGATCGCCAGGGCGATCTACTTCGGCGCCAAGGTGCTGATCCTGGACGAGCCGACCGCCGCGCTCGGCGTGAAGCAGTCCGGCGTGGTGCTGAAGTACATCGTCAAGGCCCGTGACGCCGGCCTGGGAGTCGTCTTCATCACCCACAACCCGCACCACGCCTACCTGGTCGGCAACCACTTCGTGGTGCTGAAGCTGGGCCGGGTCTCGCTCGACACCCATCGGGCCGACATCAGCCTGGAGCAACTGACCAACGAGATGGCCGGTGGGTCCGAGCTCGAGGCGCTCAGCCACGAGCTGCGCGGCGTCGACCCTGAGCTGGTCGTCGAGCGAGTCGAGGGCAACGGACAGGTCGCGGTCGAATCTCCACTGGACAAGGGGGCGGGATGACGGAGCTGAGGATCGGCATCATCGGCGTCGGGATGATGGGCGCCGATCATGCCGAGCGGGTCGCGCGGCGGACCTCCGGCGCCCGGCTGGTCGCCGTGTCCGATCCCGACGTGGCCCGTGCGACCACCCTGGCGACGGCGCTCGACGGCGTCCGGGTGATCGACGATCCGCTGGCCCTGATCGGCGACGCCGAGGTGGACGCGGTCATCATCGCGTCCCCCGGCTTCGCCCACGCCGACCAGCTGATGGCGTGCCTGGAGCACGGAAAGCCCGTGCTCTGCGAGAAGCCCCTGACGATGGACGCCGAGTCGTCCTTGCGGGTGGTGGAGGCCGAGCACAAGACGGGCCGGCCGCTGATCCAGGTCGGGTTCATGCGCCGCTTCGACCCGGAGTACGCCGCTCTGAAGCGGTTGCTGGACTCTGGTGACCTGGGGCGGACGCTGTTGCTGCACAACGTGCACCGGAACAAGACCGTCCCCGAGACGTTCCGCAGCGAGATGATCGTGCGCGATTCGATGGTGCACGAGGTCGACGTGGCGCGGTGGCTGTTCGGCGACGAGATCACCCGGATCACCCTGCACACGCCGAAGCCGACGAGCCTGGTCGGCGAAGGCGTGCTCGACCCGCAGTTCGCGGTGTTCGAGATGGCGAGCGGCGCGTTGGCCGACGTGGAGGTGTTCGTCAACTTCCAGGTCGGCTACGAAGTGCGCTGCGAGGCGGTCGCCGAGCGGGGCAGCGCGACCATCGGCCTAGGGGTCGACGTGCTGACCAGGGCGGCCGGACACTGGGGTGGTGCGGTGCCGGACGACTTCCGGGTCCGCTTCGGGTTGGCGTACGACATCGAGGTCCAGCGCTGGGTGAACGCCGCGGCGAAGGGCGAGATCGACGGCCCGACGGCCTGGGACGGATATGCCGCCGCCGCGGTCTGCACGGCCGGCGTGCAGTCCTTGCAGGAAGGTCGCCCGGTGGAGGTCGAGATGGTCAGCCGTAGCGAGGTGTTCGGGTGAAACTCAGCCTCGACCCCTACATGTTCCGGCACGTTCCGATGCTGGAGCTCCCCGGACTGGTGGCCGACCTGGGCTACCAGTGGCTGGAGCTCTCGCCGCGGGACGACTTCCTGCCCTTCTTCAACCACCCGCGGGTGGATGACGCGAGGGTGGCGGCGTTCAAGGCCGAGCTGGCGGCGACAGGGGTCGGGGTCTCGTCGGTGCTTCCGCTGTACAAGTGGTCGGGGCCCGACGAGGACGACCGGCAGGCGGCGGTCCGGTACTGGAAGCGCGCGATCCGGATCACCGCCGAGCTCGGCGTGGACGTGATGAACTCCGAGTTCAACGGTCGGCCCGAGCAGGCCGCCAGGAGCGAGTCGCAGTTCTGGCGGTCGATGGAGGAATTGCTTCCGGTCTTCGAGGCGGAAGGGGTCCGGCTCGTCCTCGAGCCGCATCCGGACGACTTCGAGGAGGGCGGCCGCGCCGCGATCGACCTGATCCGCGGTATCAACAGCCCGCTGGTGAGCTTTCTGTACTGCGCACCCCATACGTTCCACCTGGGCAACGACGCTCCGGGGATCATCGGGTACGCGGGTGACCTGCTGACCAACGTTCACGTCGCCGACTCGTTCGACCACACCGGGTCGTCCGGTCTGCGCTACATCGTCAACCCGCCCGGCTCGACCGTCCGGGTGCACCAGCACCTGGACATCGGCCAGGGCGAGGTCGACTTCGACGAGCTGTTCGAGAGCCTGGCCGCGGTCGGGTTCGACGGCACCGTCACCGCCTGCGTCTTCGCCTGGGAGGAACGTGCCCGGGACTCGAGCACGTTCATGCGGGAGAAGATCACCGACTTACTGATGAAGCAAGGGATGCAGCTGTGAGCACTGAGCGAATCACCCATCTGATCGGCGGGACCCCCTGGACGGGCGTCTCCGAGCGCACCAGCAAGGTCTACAACCCCGCCACCGGCGAGGCCACCGGCGAGCTGGACCTGGCCTCGGCGGCGACTGTCGACGAGGTGGTGAAAGTCGCCCACGATGCCTCCAAGGCGTGGGGCCGGACCTCGCTCACCAAGCGTGCGCAGGTGCTGTTCGCCTTCCGCGAGCTGCTGAACGAGCGGAAGGAGGAGATCGCCGCACTGATCACCGCCGAGCACGGCAAGGTGCTGTCGGACGCGCTCGGCGAGGTGACCCGCGGCCTCGAGGTGGTGGAGTTCGCCTGCGGCATCCCGCACCTGATGAAGGGCGGCTTCAGCGAGAACGTCTCCACCAACGTCGACGTGTACTCGATCCGCCAGCCGCTCGGGGCGGTCGCGGTGATCTCGCCGTTCAACTTCCCGGCGATGGTGCCGTTGTGGTTCGTCCCGATCGCGGTGGCCTGCGGAAACAGCGTGGTGATCAAGCCGTCCGAGAAGGATCCGTCGGCGGTGAACGCGGTGGCCGCGCTCTGGAAGGAGGCCGGTCTGCCCGACGGCGTGATGAACGTCGTGCACGGTGACAAGGAGGCCGTCGACCGGCTGCTCGAGCACCCGGACATCAAGGCCGTCTCGTTCGTCGGCTCGACCCCGATCGCCCGCTACGTCTACGAGACCGGTACGGCGCACGGCAAGCGGGTGCAGGCACTAGGCGGCGCGAAGAACCACATGGTGGTGCTCCCCGACGCGGACCTCAACCTCGCCGCGGACGCCGCGGTGAACGCCGGCTTCGGCTCGGCGGGTGAGCGCTGCATGGCGATCTCCGCGCTGATCGCGGTCGAGCCCGTCGCGGACGATCTGATCGAGAAGATCCGGACCAGGATGGCGACGCTGAAGACCGGCGACGGCACCCGCGGCTGCGACATGGGCCCGCTCGTCACCGGCGCCCACCGCGACAAGGTCGTCGGGTATGTCGAGGCCGGCGTGACCGAAGGCGCCGAGCTGGCCGTCGACGGTCGCGAAGGTCCGTTCGACGGTGGCGACGACGGCTTCTGGCTCGGCCCGACGCTGTTCGACAAGGTCACCCCGGACATGTCGATCTACACCGACGAGATCTTCGGCCCAGTGCTCTCGGTCGTCCGCGTCCCGTCGTACGACGCGGCGCTGGACCTGGTGAACTCCAACCCCTACGGCAACGGCACGGCGATCTTCACCAACGACGGTGGCGCCGCCCGCCGGTACCAGACGGAGGTGGAGGTCGGCATGGTCGGCGTCAACGTCCCGATCCCGGTGCCGATGGCCTACTACTCCTTCGGCGGCTGGAAGAACTCGCTCTTCGGTGACACGCACGCGCACGGCACCGAAGGCGTCCACTTCTTCACCCGCGGCAAGGTGATCACCTCCCGCTGGCTCGACCCGTCCCACGGCGGGCTGAACCTGGGCTTCCCCACCCACGACTGATCACTGGGTGGTCGGGTAGGCCTCCAGTTCGTAGAGGGAGTAGCCGTAGGTGGTGGCTCGCTTGACGCCTTGCAGGCGGACGTAGCGGCCGGTGGCGTCGAGCCAGACGGTGTCGACGCCACCGTCGCTGTCCGCGACCTCCGCGGCCGTGGTCCAGGTGTTGCCGTCGTCGGACACCTCGACCTGGTAGGCCTTCCCGTACGCCGCTTCCCAGCGGAGTACGACCTTGCCGAGCGCTGTCGCTGCACCGAGGTCCACCTGCAGCCAGGACGCATCGTCGTACCCGGAGGCCCAGCGAGTGGCGGGGTCTCCGTCGACCGCGAGCTCAGGCGTGTACGACGTGCCGGGCTCGACGCCTGAGGCGGTCACCGGTTTGTGCACGGCCACGTTGGTTGTGGAGGTCTTCGGCCGGACCGAGAGGGCAGCAGAGGTGGTGAAGGTGTCGCTGCCGACGCTGAAGGTCACCGGAAGGTCGACCGAAGACAGCGCCGCGTCGGCCGGCGGCATCACCTTCACGGCGACAGACCGGGTGAAGCCGCGGGTCACCGTGACCGTGGTGCTCGATGGCGTGACGGCCCAACCCGCTGGCGCAGTGATCGCGAGCGTGCCGGTGAGATCTTGAGCCCCGGCGGGCGAGAGGTTGACGGTGATTGTCGACGCCTGGCCGCGCACGACATCGGCCTCAGCCGGATCCACACTGAGCGTCACCAACGGCGTATCGGCCCAGCGCGGTACCAGTTCGGCCACCTGCGGAGCAGGGCTTCCGTCCTTCCACACCAGGCGGACCGCCTCAGCGAGCAGATCCTGGGTGTCGAGCTCGGCATAGGCGGTGCCCACAGACCCGACCGGGCGCCACTCGCCACCGACCCGTACCTCGACCTGCGCTTGGCCGACACCACCGGCCTGCTGGAGCACCGTCAGCGCGGCGAGCTTGCGAGGGGCCGACAAGGTCGCGACCAGGGCATCACCCTGCGCCGGAGCACCCGAAGCGACGTACGCCGTCTCGACGTTGCCATCGGCAGCCCGCTGGTACGACGAGCCCGTGGCGGGCGTAGGCGAGCCGGTGACGGTCAGCGTGGTCTTGTCGCTGCCGACGGTCTGGACGGAGAACTCCCGGACGACGAGCCAGAAGTCGTTCGAGGTGAGCGCGCGGTAGCGGACATACCGCGCCTTGGTGCCGACAGGCGCGGTCGCGCGGACCTCTGCGGTCGTGCCGCGAGCCAGTTCCGTCCACTGCGTCCCGTCGACCGAGTACTCCAGCGCTCCGGAGTGGATGTAGTCGTTCGGGCTGTTCGACTTGCCCATCAGCAAGGCGATGTCACTGATCTCCGTGCTGTCGCCAAGATCCACCCGTACTTCGGCGCCCGGCCCGGGGCTGCCGTTGCTCCAGAAGAAGGTGTTCGGATCGCCGTCGACCATCCGTGCCGGGACGTTGTCCTGGTAGGTGCCGAGCGAGGTCGTGGCAGTCCGGCCCGGCACCACGCCGAGCCAGCGGTCGTGCACCCTGCCGACCTCGGCCAGCAGTTCGTCGACCACCCGCTCGCCGATCCGCGGATAGGTTCCGTTGTGAGGTGCCCGGCTGTCCCGGATCGCCTTCGCCTGGTTGATCAGCGTGGTGATCTGCTGTCGCTCGGTCCAGGCCGTCGCGCCGTTGCCGGCGTCAAGGGCGGCCAGCAGGACCAGCGCCCGCTGCATCGCCTGTCCCCACAGTTCCGTTGCCTTGAGCCACGACTCTGCCTCGTCAGAGAAGGCTGGATCGACGACACCGGAACGGATCACGGCCGGTGCGGCTGCCACGGCGTTCACTTGCGGCCGCAGCATCTTCACCGCTCCAGACCGATCACCGGCGCGCCAGGTCTTCCAGAAAGCATCCACCGCCGCTCCGAACTCCGGTGCGCTCTCCGAGTGCAGCGTGCCGTCGTACGTGTTCAGATCGGCGAACACCCGCAGAGCCCGGGCAGTCGCGTCGTCGCCACCGGCACGCTCGTCGAGTGCCCGCAACCAGGAGGCTTGCTCGTCGTAGGTCGCCGGGTTCCAGCCCAGCTCGCCGAACGAGTACAGCGCCACCTTGCTGACCGCGGCCTGGTTCATCGGGTTCGAGATCACCCCGGCGACGTGGTCGGCGATGCCCGGTTCGCGTCCGCTGTAGTCGGCCAGCAGCAGGCGGCCGGCGGCATAGTCGTTGACCGGGTAGTTGTCCCAGATCAGGATGTCGTGCCCGAACACCGCCTTCGCCTGTGCGGCCTGCGCGGCGGTGATGGTCCGCGGTACCACCCCGATGCCGGTCCAGTGCACCACGACGTCGGAGTCGAGCAACTCCCGCAACGCCTTCTTGTACGGCGTTTCGGTGACGTTGTAGTACTCCGTGGGCACCATCTGCAGGGGTGCCACGTCGGGCTTGGTCTCCACCCACTCGCGCTGGACCCGGTTCAGCAGGTCACTCTGGGCCCGGCCGGCCGCACCACCGCCGGTCCCGTACTTCGCCCGGTCGGCGTCGCAGTGCCACACGTTGTAGTCGATGTCGTCGAGCGGCACGTTGAACGACCGGCCGCCGAGGGCGTAGAGCGCCTCGAACTTCGCCACCAGCGCCTGGAAGTCCGCCTCGGAGGTGTAGCAGATGTCGAGGCCGGGGGAGAGGGCGAAGGTGAAGTCCACCTTGTTTTGACGGGCCCGGGTGACCAGTTCGCCGAGCTGGGCCAGCCTGTCGGCGGGGTACGGCTCGCGCCACGTCTCGCGGTGGTACGGGTCGTCCTTCGGCGCGTACTCGTAGGTGTTCATCCGGTGCGCGCCGAGGTAGTCGAGGTGGTCGAGCCGGTCCGAGTGGGACCACGGCGTGCCGTAGAACCCCTCGATCGAGCCGCGGTACCGCATCGTCGGCCAGTCCCTGATCGCCACGCCCGGCATCCAGTCTGTGCCAGGCCGCGCCTGCACCAACTGGGCCAACGACTGCGCCGCGTAGAACGTGCCGTCGGTGTCGACGCCGTCCAGGACCACGTGGCCGCGGCCCTCCTTGTCCCGCCCGGCGGCGAGCACATAGCCCTCCGCAGCGAGACCCGCACTGCCGTTGAGGTGCAGATGCTGGAGGGGCGCATCGCCTTGGCCGAGCCAGAAGGTGGTCGGCGTACCGGGGTCACTACCGTCGGTGGTTCGCACTGTCGTCACACCGGCGCGCTGCAGCACCTGCCGGAGTGCGCGCTCGGAGTCTGCGTCCGAATCCTTCCCCCGGACCAGCCCGACCACCGGGGTGATCGGGAAGCCGTCGGCTCGTTGGGTCAGCTGCTGCGGTTCGGGTGACACCAGGGCAGCCTCACTCGGTGGAGTGTCGGCGGCCGCAGCTCCTGGCGGGACCAGCGCCAATGGTGCGGCCAGCGCGATCGCGCCGACGGTGGACAGGAGTGGGTGCGGGCGGAAGCGCATCGAGTCTCCTCAAGGCAGGACGGGTGCAGACAGTTAGCCACTGCGCATTAATGCGCGTCAAGGTGTCATCGGTGGCAACTTCAGGCAATCTGATTCACAACCCGAGCCGCGCCGCCTTAGCCGCGGGGTCGGAGTCACCCGCCGAGTGCCGGGTCGTCGAGGTCACCCGCTGAGTACTGCGGCCAGCGTCGCCGCGGCGGGTCCGTCGATGTGGCCGTGCAGGAGCTCCGTGCGATGCACGAGCCGCGGTGCTTCGACAGCCAGCAGGGTGACGCCCGTCGACGGAGCGACAGATCGAGGCAGCACTGCGAGACCGTGGCCGGCGGCAACCAATGCGAGCAGGGTCAGCGTGTCCGTGCCCGGATAGGTGATCGACGCGCGCAGCCCGTCCGTCTCGGTCGCGGCGCGCAGGTCGGCCAACGGCGCGGCGATCTCCGGGGCGTCGATCCACCGGGCATCGACGAGATCATGCAGGTTGAGCCGCTTCCGCCGCGCCAGCGGGTGGTCGTCGGGGAGCGCCACCACTAGTGGTTCGTGGGCGATCGCGGTGGTTCGCCGCGCGCCGGTGTCGAACAATCTCAGCGGGTCGCTCGGCGCAGCGACTCCGTCGATCAACCCCAGGTGGAACTCCCCGGCCGCGACACCTTGAGCGACGGCCTCGCGCCCGGCGATCTCGAGGGTGACGCTGAGGCCCGGCATGCTTCGGCGGAGCTCGGTCAGCGCGCGGGCGGGTGACGCCGACAGTGGAGTTGCGCCGAGGACGAGCGACCCAGGTGGCTCTCCGACGGCTCTGAGGACATCCGCGCGGGCCGCGTCCAGCCGGAGCAGTATCGGGGCCGCGTGTTCGAGCAGGCGCTCGCCGGGGACCGTCGGAGTCACCGGTCGGCGGTGCAGGAGCGCAGTACCGAGGTCGTTCTCGAGGGCGGCGATGTGCTGGGAGACAGCGGACTGGGTGTAACCGAGTTTCCCCGCGGCGGCGGAAAACGAGCCGGACTCGGCGACTGCGACGAAGGTGCGCAGCAGGTGCGGATCCACGCCGATCAGTATCGCTTATCCACTGTGCAGAGATCATCGTTGGCGCTGATCTGGTCCGGGGACTCAGGATGAAGGCATGAACACTGCCTACACCGCCCGGATCGCGCTCGTCGGTGACCGTTCGCCGCACGTCCGCTCGCACGCGCGAGTGCCGGCGCTGCTGAACGGACTCCGTGAGCGGGAGCAGTTCGACCTCGACGTCTACTGGGTCCCGACCGCGCAGGTCGATTCGCTGGAAGGCTTCGACGGGATCTGGTTGCTTCCCGGCAGTCCGTACGAGAGTGAGGCGGGTGCGATCGCCGCTGTCCGCTGGGCTCGGGAGCAAATGGTTCCGTTCCTGGGGACGTGCGCCGGCTTCCAGCACGCCGTACTGGAGTTCGCGCGGAACGTCTGTGGGGCGACGCAGGTCCAGCACGGCGAAACTTCGCCGGACGCCGACGACCTGCTGATCGTCCCGCTGGCTTGCTCCCTCGTTGGGCACGAGGGCGCAGTCCAGGTCACGCCTGGAACTCTCGCCGCGTCCATCCTCGGGGTCGAGCGGTCAGCTGAGCGGTACCACTGCTCCTATGGACTGGACTCGACCAGGCTGGACCTGCTCCGTGACCACGGGCTCGTGTTCAGCGCCTTCGACGACGACGGCGACCCGCGGATCGCCGAGCTCCCGGGGCACCCCTTCTTCCTGGCCTCGCTCTTCCAGCCTGAGCTCGCGGGTGATCCCGCTCGGCCGCACCCGATCATCCAGGAGTTCGCCCGCGCGACCGCCCGGCACTCGGACGCCGGACGGTCAACCGCGGTAGCGCAACGCAGTACGGGCTAGGGGGCGCTGCGCTAGAGAGTGCGGGCTAGATGGTCGTGACGGGGCGAGGCTGGAGGCCGGCTTCGCGGTAGCAGGCGTCGATGAGTGCCATCGTGGCGACCGCGTCGTCGGCGTCGATCGGGAGCGGCGTGCCCTCGCGCAGGTGAGTGGCGAAGGCCTCGAGCTGGTAGGTGTACGAGGACTTGCGACCCAGGTGCTCGACCCAGGTGTCCTCCTTCGTCGTCACCGTGATCCGGTCGTCCAGGTGCGGCAGGACGAAGGAGGGTGCGAAGGCCTCACCTCGGCTGCCGATGACTCGGCAGCTGAAGTCGACCTGCTCGGCGGCCATGCTCGTCCGGACCGCGCCGGTCGCGCCGTTGGGGAAGACCAGGTCGGCGTTGAACCACTCGTCCACACCAGGGAGACGCTTGCGCTCACCGGCCCGGGCGGTCGCCACGGTCGGCAGGCCGCCGCCCCAGGGAGCCAGCATCCGCTGCGCGTGCAGGGCGTAACAACCGACGTCCATCACCGCGCCACCCGCGAGCGACAGCGACCAGCGCGGGTCGTCGTCGGCCGGCGGCGGCATCACCATGGTCGTCTCGACGTGCTGCAGCTCGCCGAGCTCGCCCTTGCTCAGCAGTTCATGCAGCCGTCGCGTGACCGGGTGGAAGACGTAGTGGAAGCCCTCCATCACGACGACGCCCTGCTCACGCGCCGCGTCCCGGACCTGCGCGGCCTCGGCGGCGTTGCTGGCCGACGGCTTCTCGGTCAGCACGTGCTTGCCCGCGGCAATGGCCTTCAGGTTCCACGGCCCGTGCAGCCCGTTGGCGAGCGGGTTGTAGATCACCTCGACGTCGGGATCGTTGATCACGTCGTCGTAGCCGGCATGGACCCGCTCGACACCGTGCTCGGCGGCGAACGCCTGAGCCCGTTCGGAGTCCCGGGCGGCGACCGCGACCAGCCGGGCGCCGGTCAGGCGGGCTGGTTCGACGATCGCCTTGCCCGCGATCCGGGCCGCGCCGAGAATGCCGATGCGAAGCGGTTCCATGCCTTCTCCCTTACTCAGATGTCATCCGTACGGCGGCGTACGGCGTGCTCGTCGAGGGCCTGCTGCAGACGGTCGTCCGGCCAGTCCTCCGCGAGGGCCTGCCGGACCAGGTCGGCCTGGGTCGGTGGAGCGAGTCCGCCGATCGGCTGGTCCCGGTCCAGGTTTGTCGGGAAAGCGTAGCCCTCTGCGCTCGCGGCGATGACGTTGTCCAGATCGAAGGCGTCATCCTGCCGCAGTGTCCGCAGTACGGGATAGAGGGTGACCGCCATCCGGACCCGGTCGACGCTCTCCATCGCCCGGCCGAAGGCGGACGAGATCTGCAGCAGGTTCGCCATCCGCTTGATGTCGGTCGTGTGGTTGGTGCCGGCCGCGTGGAAGAGCGCGGGGTTGAAGAACACGGCGTCACCCGTGGCCAACGGCAACTGAACGTGATGGGCGACGAAGTGCTCGCCGAACTCCGGCCGGCGCCAGGCCAGATAGCCGAGCTCGTACTTGTGCGAGTGCGGCAGGTAGAGCGTCGGCCCGCTCTCGACGGGCATGTCACAGTGTGCGACCGCCCCCTGCAGCGTCAGCACGCTGGACAGCTTGTGCACATGAGCAGGGTAGGCAGCGGCGACCTCGTTCGACTGGAATCCGAGGTGGTAGTCGCGATGTACGGTCTGACCTTCACCTCCCGGATTCACTACGTTCACCTGCGAAGTCACCTGGTACGCCGGTCCGAGCCAGGCCTTCGCCGTGAGAGCCAGCAGATCGTTGGCGTAGTAGGCGGCGAACACCTCGGGGGCCCGGATCGCGAGCTTCTCCAGCGCGTTCCAGACCCGGTCGTTCGCGCCCGGCTTGGCGAAGTGGTCGCCCGCGGCGGTGCCGGCCCGATGCTGGTCGTCGATCATCCGGTAGAACTCGGCGCTGGTGGCCTCGACCACGTCCTTGCCGAAGGCCCCCTTCAGCACCACGATGCCGGGCCCCTCACTGAACGCGCGGGTCAACTCCGCCTGCACCTGCAGCGGATCCTCCTTGCGCAGCCGGGGGGCGTCGTACAGCGGGACCTCCTGCACGATCTCCTCCGCGAACGGGTAGTCCGCAGGGTCGGTGTGGTCCTCGAGCACCTTCAGCAGATCTTGCAGGCGAGCGTCTGCGGGGTTCAGCCAGGTCATCGGTGGCTCCTCTCGTTGGAACTCAGCCTGGTGCTTCGCTGATGGGATTGGTACACCTGGAATCCGTCAAAAACCCGTCTTTGGGAGGTTGCCGCGTGGGACGTGCCTACCGGGTGCGGGACATCGCAGTACAGGCCGGGCTGAGCGAGACGACGGTCGACCGGGTGCTGAACGGCCGGGCCGGCGTAAGCGTCCGCGCGCAACGGCAGGTCGAGCAGGCGATCCGCGACCTCGACCGGCAGCAGTCCCAGGTCCGCCTCGGCGGTCGCACCTTCGTCATCGACCTCGTCATGCAGGCTCCCGCCCGCTTCTCCGGCGCCGTCCGTTCCGCTCTGGAAGGCGAGCTGCCCGGCCTCCGCCCCGCTGTGATCCGCGCCCGCTTCGCCCTCGACGAGACCGCGTCAGCTCCTGCGATGGTCGAGACGCTGGACCGCGTACGCCGCCGCGGCTCCCAGGGCGTCATCCTCAAAGCCCCCGACGAGCCCGAGGTCGTCGAAGCCGTGGACCTGCTCGTTGCCGCCGGCATCCCCGTCGTCACCCTGGCGACCGACCTGCCCACCAGCCGTCGAGCCGCCTACGTCGGCATCGACAACCGCGCAGCGGGCGCCACCGCGGCGTACTTCATCTCCCAATGGCTGGGCGATGCCCCCGGCAACATCCTGGCCACCCTCAGCCGCGACACCTTTCGCGGCGAAGAAGAACGAGAAATGGGCTTCCGTACGACGCTCCGCCGCCTCGCACCCGAACGCTCGCTGGTGGAGCTCAACAACACGGACGGCCTGGACACCACCATGCACGGCCTGGCCCTGGCCGCCCTCTCCGCAGACCTCACCCTCAACGCCGTCTACTCGATCGGCGGCGGCAACCGAGCCATCGTCGAGGCGTTCACTTCCCTCAACCGCCCCTACCGCTGCTTTGTCGCCCACGACCTGGACCCCGACAACCACGCCCTACTCCGCACCGGCGCCCTGACCCTCGTCCTCCACCACGACCTCCCCACCGACCTCCGCCGAGCCTGCCAAGCGCTCCTCCAGTCCCACCACCTCCTCCCCAACGCCCCCCACTCGCTCCCGTCCAACATCCACCCCATCACGCCCCACAACCTCCCCAACCGAACCCCCGTCTCCAACTGACACGGCCTTCGGTTGGCGTGTTCTCGAGCTCAGGTTGAGCTCGGGGCCGTGGTGCTGCGGGGGATCAAGTGGGGGGCTACTACTTCTTCGGTGGGTGGGGTCTTGGTGGTGAGTCTCACCGTTGCCCGTTCCACGGCCAGTTTGGCGAGGGCCGGCGTCGGTTGGGCGATGGTGGTGAGGTCGATGTGGGTGAGGGTGGCGAGGGTGGTGTTGTCGTAGCCGATGACGGAGAGGTCGTCGGGGACGCGGAGGCCGGAATCCCGGACGGTGTTGAGGAAACCCACGGCCGCTCGGTCGTTGAAGATGGTGGCGGCGGTGATCTCGCCGGGGTCCTTGAGGAAGGTCTGCGCGGCGTTGACGCCGGCGTCCTCGGTGGAGCCGCCAGGGAGGACTACCGGGGTCAGGCCGGCTCGCCGCATGGCGTTGCGATAGCCGGTACGCCGTTCCGTGGCTCCCGGCGCCTTGCCGCCATCCACGTGGAGGATGTTGCGATGCCCGAGGTCGATCAGGTGCCGGACGGCCTGGCGGGAGCCGTCGACGTCGTCGGTCCGTACTACGTCGACGCCGGCGGCCTTGACCTTGCGGGCTACGACGACCACGGGTTGATGCGTCGCCAGGTCTGCCAGCGCGGACGCGGAGAGTTGCGGGCCCAACAGGATCAGAGCTTCGCAACGGTAGTCCAGCAGCGACTGGACCGCCCGAGCCTCACTCCGGGTCCGGGCGACCGCACTGAGAGCGAGGTCGTAGCCGGAGGACTCGGCCGCGGCGTACAGAGCCTCGACCAGATCGCCTTGGAAAGGAGCCTGTACGTCGAAGGTGACACCGAGCAGGCGGGTGCGCGTCCGGCCGAGCAACCTGGCGCGGTGGTCCGGGTGATAACCGAGCGCGGCGCCGGCCTCCAGCACCCGGGCCCGGGTGGCCTCGCTGGCGCCGGGGGCGTCTCGGTAGACGATGGAGACGAGGGCTCGGGAGACACCGGCACGGGCGGCAACGTCCTCCATCGTCGGACGGCTCATCCCGAGAACTCCTTCGGATCGATACTTGACGAGCCCTATCAAAGCAGTGTTCGCTAGCCGGTGACTAGAGCGCTCTAGTAATTCACGGGAGGCGGGCGGCCATGCGGACAGACCACGGATTGCAGGTGATTCGTACGGCATTGATCGGTGCCGGGCGGATCGGCACGATGCACGCGGGCAACGTCGCGCGCCGAGTCGCCGGCGCCGAGTTGGCAGCGGTCGTGGACCCGGTGGAGGAGGCGGCCCAGCGGCTCGCCGCGAAGTACGGTGCCAGGGCAACGGGTGACATCGACGACGTGCTGAAGGATCCCGACATCGACGCGGTGCTGATCACCTCCATCGCAGCGGTGCACAGCGAGCTGATCGTGCGGGCGGCCGAGGCGGGCAAGGCGGTCTGGTGCGAGAAGCCCGCCTCTCTGACGCTCGAGGAGATGGACCGCGCGATCGAGGCGACCCGGCAGGCGGGGGTGCCGTTCCAGGTCGGATTCAACCGAAGGTTCGCCGCGGACTTCGCGGCGGCGCGCAAAGCCGTCGTCGACGGCGAGATCGGTACTCCGCAGCTGATGCGCTCGCTCACCCGTGATCCGGGGTGGCCGGCCGGGCTCAGCAACGCCGCGAACGTGAAGCCCTGGACGATCTTCCGCGAGACCCTGATCCACGACTTCGACATGCTGCTCTGGCTGAACCCGGGAGCCGAGCCGATCGAGGTCTACACGAAGGCGGACGCGCTGGTCGTCCCGGAGTACAAGGACGGCGGTCTGCTCGACACCGCCGCCGTGATGATCACCTTCGACAACGGCGCGATCGCCACCGCCGAGGCCAACTTCTCCGCGCTCTACGGGTACGACGTCCGCGGCGAGGTGTTCGGCTCGAAGGGCATGGTCACCGCCGGGCGGCACGCGAACAGCCCGATGCTGCACTACGGCGAGCACGGCATCCGGCAGCACACGTTGCGAAGCGACGAGGAGATGTTCGTCGACGCCTACACCCAGGAACTGGAGGACTTCGCGGAGGCCGTTCGCAGCAAGGGGGTCCCGCCTGTCACTGGCGAGGACGCCCGCCGAGCGCTCGAAGTCGCGCTCGCCGCGATGAAGTCCCACGAAGAAGGCCGACCGGTGAAACTCGGCGCCGCCGTATGAGGCTCGCCGTCTGTGCGGAAATGATGTTCACCGACAAACCCTTCGTCGAACGCGTGGAGCGCATTCACGAGCGGGGTTTCGACGTGGAGATCTGGGACCACGCGACCAAGGACATCGCCGCACTGGTCAGCACCGGCGCTACATTTTCCTCGATGACGGGATACGTCCGCGGTTCTCTCACGTTCGACCAGGACGAACTGCTGAAGACCGCCGAGCAATCGATCGAGGTCGCGAAGGCCCTGAACTGCCCGCGGCTCAACCTGCACGGCACCGAACTGGGCGAAGGTGGCCTGCCCCGCGTACCGCAGTACGGGATGAGCGGGGAGATGTGGCTGACAGCAGCCAAGACGCTGACGCGACTGGCCGAACTCGCCGCTCGGCACGACCTGATGTTCGTGCTCGAGAATCTCAACACCGAGGTCGATCATCCGGGCGTGCCTTTCGCCAAAGCCGCGGACACCTACGCGTTGGTGAAAGCCGTCGATCATCCGAATCTGCGGATGATGCTGGACCTGTACCACGCCCAGATCGGCGAGGGGAATCTCATCTCCCTGCTCGAAAAGACGCTCCCTTATATCGGTGAGCTCCAGGTCGCCGACGTGCCCGGGCGGTGCGAGCCGGGCACGGGGGAGATCAATTATCCGGCGATCGCCGCCGCGCTCCGCAGAATCGGCTATTCCGGCACTGTCGGTCTCGAAGCCTTTGCACAAAGCGATAGTGAGCTCGCACTGCGCCGGTTCCGGGACGCATTCACAAACGAAGAGATCTGATCAAATCCGCGCTCTGACTCGACGGTAAGCCCCTGACACCCCAAGATGTGCCCATGAGCACCGTCCAGGTCAGCGTTGATCGCACCAGTCGCACTCCGCTTCACGTACAACTCGCGCAGCAGCTCGAAGCGGCGATCCAGGGCGGTGACCTCCCGGTCGGTTCTCGGCTCAGCAACGAGGTGGACCTCGCAGAGGCCTACGGTCTGAGCCGCCCGACGGTCCGGCAGGCGATAGCCCGGCTGGTCGATCAAGGACTGCTCGTACGCAAGCGCGGCGTCGGCACGCAGGTGGTGGGCAACTCAGGCCAGGTACGGCGCTCACTGGAGCTCACCAGCCTGTACGACGACCTGTCGGCGGCGCACCGCAAACCGCAGACAGACGTGCTGCGCTTCGGCATCGTGCCGGCGAGCGCAGAGGTGGCTACCGCCTTGCAGTGCGAGCAAGGAGACCGCGTACTGCGCCTGGAGCGGCTCCGCAGGGCTGACGGCGAACCGCTGGCGCTGATGCGCAACTGGCTGCCGCCGGAGGTGCTCGACACGGATCCGAACACTCTGGCCGAGCGAGGGCTCTACGAGCTGCTCAGAGCCGAGGGAGTCCGCCTGAAGGTGGCGCACCAGACGATCTCGGCCCAGCCCGCCACACCAGAGCAAGCCCGGCTCCTGATGGAAGAGCCGGGCTGTCCGCTGCTGGCGACCACGCGGATCACCTACGACGATCACGGGCGTGCGGTGGAGTACGGGTCGCACCTGTTCCGCGCTTCCCGCTACGCCTTCGAACACACCCTCGTCCATCGCTGATCCACCCCTCAGAGGACCAGCGACGGACGAGGGCGAGCCTTACCTCGTCCCGGTACCGGGGAACTTCCAGGCCTTGTCGTTGGCCATCGCCATCAGCTGGTCCGGGGTGAACGCGGGCTTGACCCGGGTGTGCCTGGCGTCCTTCTCCTGCGGGCCGTTGTAGCTCGTCATGCCGATCATGCGGCCGTCCGGGTAGTGGATCTCGACGCGGTTGGCGAGGACCCCGTTGACCTTCTGGCGCGCGTCGGAGTACGAGGGATCGTCCTTCACCCAACCGACCACGGCACCGTCCGACCGGACCTGGCAGTGCGCGATACCTTCCGGTCCGCACTTGGTGACGGGCTGCTCGTACGAGACGAACACGTCGATCCGCGACAACCCCTTGCCGTCATTGATCACGTAGGCCGCACCGTTGTGGCCCGCGGTACCGCCGCCCCACGTCTCCGGCCTGGTGAGGGTCAGGTCGCGCGGCAGCAGTTTCTTCAAGTTGTGCAGGGTCTGCTGCACCGGCACGACCGGCTTCCCTGCGCCGGGCGACTTCGGCTCGGGCTTGGTCGGACCGGTTGTCGGCACCTTCTGCTGTAGCGGGAACCGCCAGGTCTGGCTGTCCGCGATCGTGATCAGCTGTTCCACGGAGAGCGCCGGCTTCGCGCGGGACTTGTCGACGCCCTTCTCCTCCGCGGCGTTGAAGCTGATCAGGCTGATCGACCCGCTGCTGGGCCGGACGATGGTGACCGAGTTCCGGAGCACCCCGCCCGGATTCCCTTCCCCGTAAGTGGGTCCGTAGGCCTCCACGCTGATGAGTGATCCGTCCGGGCGCGTCTTGCAGGTTCCGGGATCCATGGCGCAGGTGCCGTCCGCACCGGGCGCGGTCACACCGAGCGAGATCTTGGACGGCCCATGACCGTCGTCAACGACGACAGATGCGCCATGGAAGCCGTTGCCTCCCCAGGACTGGGGCTTGGTGACCTTCAGATTGGCCGGCAGGAGCTTCATCAGCGTCGCCAGCGTCTCCTTCTGGGTGACCGGACCTGTCGCTTCCTCCGTAACCGACTGACCGGCCGTGCCGGCGGCGGGTGCCTCGCCCGTACCGCCGAACAGTTGGGTGCCGCCGATGACGATGCCGGCGGTCGCCAGTACTGCGCCCGCGCCGGTGAAGCTGAGCAGGGCGGTCCGGCGGCGGCGCAGGATGGTGCCCCGGCGCATGCCGCGTTCGACCAGGTCGGTGGACTCGGGTTCGAGGTTCTCGGTGGCCCGGCGCATCAGGTCGGGCAGGGTGTCGTTCAAGTTGTTCATCGGACTGTCTCCTGGGACGTCAGGTCAGAGTGCGATCAGGTGGACGGCGTCGTCACCGAGGACGGCCCGGAGCCGGTCCAGCGCCCGGGAGGTCCTGGTTCTGATCGCACCGGCGTTCTTGCCGAGATCGAGCGCGACCTGTTCGACGCTGCGATCTTCGAAGAACCGCAGCACCAGCACCGCACGATCGAGAGGGGCGAGCTCGGCCAGCGCCTGCTGCAGCGACAACCGCAGTTCGACGTCGCCGGGGCGTTCGGCCCGGTCCGGCAGCGCCGACGTGGGTTGCTCGGTCCAGCTGCGCCGGCGGCGCTGCGAGATGAACGTCCGCACCAGCACGGTCTGCGCGTACGCCGGTGGGTTGTCGATCCGCTGCAGGCCCCGCCAGGCGCGGAACATCTTGGCGAGCGTCTCCTGGACCAGGTCCTCGGCGTGGTGCCGGTCGCCCGCCAGCAGCCAGGCCGTCCGGTACAGATGAGGCGTCCGCGCCCTGGCGAACTCCTCGAAATCATCCGTCGTCGGTCTCATCACTGCCTTCCGTCGTGGTCTCACTCTCTACGACGCCCCGGCTGGACCTGCGTGTTACACCCCGGTCGGGACGATCAGGGGACGGCGGGAGTGCGGCGGATTGCAACAAGGTGCAGTCGGCTGGACCTAAGCGTGAGCGAGTGGATACGTTCTGTGAGCTTGTGCCGAATCAGGGTTATCCACAGGCAGCAGGGATCGGGTTGGCGCCGATACACCCTGGGTTGCGAGGATGGTCGCGCACAGTGACCAGTAGGGTCACCGGTCGAGACGTCAACTGGGGAGACGATGACAGCCGACAGACTTGCCGCGCGCCGGTCCGGCTGGAGTGGTGCGGTCGAACTCATCGACGCGCAGGTCCGCGACGTGGTCCGGCGCGAGGGCATCGACCCGCTGCGCGACCCCGGCGCGGTGAATGCCATCGTCGCGATGGTCGTGAAGGAGTACGACGAGCGCAGCCTGACCGGGATCGTGCCGCCGATCGGTGATGTCGAGGCGGTCAGCCGCGAGGTGCACGACCGGGTGGCCGGGTTCGGCCCGCTGCAGCGCTATCTCGACGACCCGGCGGTCGAGGAGATCTGGATCAACGAGCCGAGCCGGGTGTTCATCGCCCGCGAGGGCCGGCACGAACTGACCACCACGGTGCTGACCGAGGAGGAGGTCAGCGATCTGGTCGAGCGGATGCTGAAGACGACCGGGCGGCGGATCGACGTGTCCCAGCCGTTCACCGACGCGCGGCTGCCGGACGGGAGCCGCGTGCACATCGTGCTCGGCGGCATCACCCAGCGGTACGCGGCGATCAACATCCGTAAGTTCACCGTCCGCGCGACCCGGCTGGCCGACCTCGTCTCGCTCGGCTCGCTGACCCCGCACGCGGCCGCGGTGCTTGATGCGGCTGTTGCCTGCGGCCTCAATATCCTCGTCTCCGGCGGCACCCAGGCAGGCAAGACCACGATGCTCAACGCGCTGGCGGGTTCGATCCCGGGCAGCGAGCGGGTGATCAGCTGTGAAGAGGTCTTCGAGATCAAGCTGCCGATCCCGGACTGGGTCTCGATGCAGACCCGGCAGGCCGGCCTCGAAGGCACCGGCGAGGTGCGGCTGCGCGACCTGGTCAAGGAGTCCCTGCGGATGCGGCCGTCCCGGGTGATCGTCGGCGAGGTGCGCGGTGAGGAATGCCTCGACCTCCTGCTGGCCCTGAACAGCGGACTTCCCGGCATGTGCACGATCCACGCCAACTCGGCGCGCGAGGCGCTGACGAAGATGTGCACCCTGCCGTTGCTGGCCGGGGAGAACATCGGCTCACGGTTCGTGCTGCCGACCGTGGCGGGCTGTGTCGACCTGGTGGTGCACCTCGGACTCGCGGCCGACGGGCATCGGCGGGTCCGGGAGATCGTGGCCGTGAGCGGCCGGATCGAGGATCAGGCGATCGAGACCGAGACGCTGTTCGGCACCATCGACGGACACCTGCGTCGCGCCGAAGGGCAGTTGCCGCATCCGGAGCGGTTCCAGCAAGCGGGTTACTCGCCTGCCGGGTTGCTCACCGAGTTGCCGCGGGGTGTGAGCTGATGGGACTCCTTCTCGGCCTCTTCTTCGGTATCGGCCTGCTGCTGATCATCTGGACCTTCGTCGCGCCCGCTGACGCCAAGCCGCGCACCGAAGGCCGCCTGACCGGCCGGAGCCGAGAGTTGCTCGCGAGCGCCGGAGTCGAAGGCGTGACCCCTTCGGCCTTCATCGGTGCCTGCTTCATCACGGGCTTCGTGGCGTTCGTCCTGATGTTCGTCGTCTCGGCGACGCTGCCGATCGGGTTGATCTTCGGGATCATGGCGGGTGGCGTGCCGGTGGCCTTGCTCAAGAGTCGCGCTCGCCGGAGGCTGGCCGAGTTCCGGGAGCTTTGGCCGGATGTGGTGGACAACATCGCGTCCGCAGTACGGGCCGGTCTGTCCTTGTCGGAGGCGCTTGCTCAGGTCGGGGAGCGCGGGCCGTTGCCGTTGCGGGAGCCATTCAGGAGGTTCGGGGCCGACTACGCGTCGACTGGCCGGTTCGCGGATTCGCTGGATCGGCTGAAGGCGCGGCTGGCCGATCCCGTCGGCGACCGGGTGATCGAGGCGTTGCGGATCGCCCGCGAGGTCGGTGGCGGTGACCTCGGCCGGTTGCTGCGGTCGTTGTCGAGCTTTCTGCGGGACGATGCCCGCACTCGGTCCGAGTTGGAGTCGCGGCAGTCCTGGTCGGTCAACGGTGCGCGGGTCGCGGTGGCGGCTCCCTGGCTCGTGCTGGCGATGTTGTCGTTCCAGGGTGACGTGATCCAGCGGTACAACTCACCGGTCGGCGCCTTGATCATCGGGATCGGCGCTGTCGTCTGCGTCGTCGCCTACCGCGTGATGCTGCGGATCGGTCGACTGCCTGAGCCCGAGCGGGTGCTGCGATGAGTCCGGTCCTGGTCGGTGGGTTGCTCGGGGCAACGTTCGGGGCGAGCCTGCTGCTGATCGTGCGGCGGCTGCCGTTCCTGCGGAAGCCCTCCGTGGACGACCGCATCGGCCCGTACCTGCGGGACATCGACGGCTCGGACGTCTTCCTCGGCGTGGTCGACTCGGGCTCGCCCTTCTACGCGATCCTGCGGCTGTTCGGTCCGTCGCTCCGCGCCGGCGCGGTCCGCCTCGAGCGCATCCTGGGCGGAGCGACCTCCATCCGGCGGCGACTGGCCCGGGCCGGGATCGACCGTACCGTTGAGGAATTCCGGATCGAGCAGCTGCTCTGGGGCGCCGCCGGCTTCGGCGGTGGACTCCTCATCGCGTTGGTTGCCCTGTCCCTCGGACTCGGCAATCCGGTCGGACTACTCGTCCTCTGCGGGATCCTCGCGGTACTGGGGGTGCTGTCGCGGGACACCTATCTGACCAGCCAAGTGCGGCGTCGGGAACGTCGCCTGCTCGCCGAGTTGCCTACTGTCGCAGAGCTCCTGGCGCTCTCCGTCGCTGCGGGCGAAGGACCCGCCGCAGCTCTCGATCGCGTGGCTCGCTCGTGTCGTGGTGAGTTGGCCGACGAGTTGCATCGGGTGCTCTCGGAGACCCGTGCGGGTGATCCGTTGGTGCGGGCTCTCGACGCGCTGGCTGACCGGAGCGGCCTGCTGGCCTTGACCCGATTTGCGGACGGCCTCGCGGTCGCTCTCGAGCGAGGGACCCCACTGGCCGACGTACTGCGGGCGCAGGCGGGCGACATCCGTGAGTCGAGCAGACGGGAACTGATCGAATCCGGCGCGCGCCGGGAAGTAGCCATGATGGTTCCGGTGGTCTTTCTCGTGCTG
This sequence comes from Kribbella sp. VKM Ac-2568, assembly GCF_004345365.1. Classification (GTDB taxonomy): domain Bacteria; phylum Actinomycetota; class Actinomycetes; order Propionibacteriales; family Kribbellaceae; genus Kribbella; species Kribbella orskensis. Next base: position 417,638 of record NZ_SLVF01000007.1, on the reverse strand, counting down.
CCGGTGACGATCGCCTTCGCCTTCTATCCGGGTGCTGTCGGAATCCGGCTGATCGCCGGATGAACTGAGGAGATGCCATGTCACTGTTGCTGACCAGACTGTTCCTGACTCTGGTGATGAAGCCGCGGCCGAGTCGCCAGGAGCGCGGCGACGTCCCCGGCTGGGTCCTCATCACCGTGATGACCGCCGGCCTGGTAGTAGCAATCTGGGGTCTAGCCGCCGACCAACTCAAGGAAATGCTCCAAAAAGCCCTGGACTCCGTAGCCAACAAGTGACTCCAGTCCCGGTCCCTGCGCTTAGCCGGCCCGTCCGCGTCCCATCGGATGGCCGGCCCACCAGCGTCCCCACCGGCATCCGACTTCTGCACGCACTGGGAAGCACTCGGCTCCTGCGCTTTCTTCGAGTCAGCCGGTCCACCCGTGGTATCGGCTCACTCCGCCTACGGGGTGAGCGGGGGTCGGCGGTGGTGGAGTTTGTGATGGTGGCGATGTTGGTGGTGCCGCTGTTCCTTGGCGTGCTGCAGGTGGGGTTGTTCTTGTATGTGCGGAACACGATCACGGCGGCTGCGTCGGAGGGCGCGCACTACGCGGCGGTGCTGAATCGTGAGCCGGTGGACGGGGAAGCGCGGACGCGGGAACTGGTCAGCGGCGTGGTGCGCAACGAACTGATCGAGTCGGTCGAGGGGCAGACGACGGACGTTGACGGGCAGCCGGGCGTGCTGATCGTCGTGAAGGCGCACATGCCGCCGCTCGGGTTGTGGGGGCCAGGCGTGGAGTTCACCGTCGAAGGGCACGCCGTCAAGGAGACGGGCGAATGAGCTGCCGACTTCCGGGCCTGGTGGTGCTGTGGATGTCGCCGTACCGGCGGGAGGAGAAGGGGAATGCGGTGGTGGAGTTCTCCTGGTTGGCGTTGTTGCTGTTGGTGCCGCTTGTGTACGTGATGCTCGGGGTGTTCGACGTGCAGCGGACCTCGTATGGGGCGACGGCGGCGACGCGGGCGGCTGGGCGGGCGTTCGTCATCGTGCCGGCCGGGCTCTCGGAGGATGATGCGCGGACTCGTGCGTTCGAGGCGGCGCGGCTCGCGATGAAGGACCAAGGGGTGGAGTTGAGCCCAGGGCAGTTGAAGATCAGCTGCAATCCGGCGTGTTTGGAGCCTGGTTCCACCGTCACGGTTGAGCTGGACGCCGAGGTGCCGTTGCCGTTCATCCCGGACGCGCTGGGTGGAGAGCGTCCGGCCGTCCATGTCAGCGCCTCGCACTCAGAGCCCTACGGCGACTACCGAGAAGCCAAGGGCAACGGATGACGACCGGTACGGCGTTCAAAGGGCGGCGGGGGGAGCGGGGGCAGATGACGGTTTTGATTGTTGGGTTTGCTGCGGTGATCTTGATGATGATCGTGGTGGTGACCGACATCTCGAAGGTGTTTCTGGTGCGGCGGGATCTGGATGCGACTGCTGACGGTGCGGTGCTTTCCGCCGCCAACGGGTTGGCGGCTGTCTATGCGCAGGCTGGTGCGAGTGGGAATGCGGAGATCGATCCGGAGGAAGCTCGCAGGCTCACCGCGGAGTACCTGGATTCCGTTGGTGCAGGCAACCGTTTCGACGGACTGGACTGGTCTGCCGATGTCACCGGGACCACCGTGACGGTCCAGCTGAGCTCATCGGTCGACCTCCCGTTCGAGCCACCCGGCTGGCAAGGCTCGGCAGAGATCGCGTCGGACGCGGCGGCCGTCGTACCAATTCGTTGACGGTCGCGTGGCAGGGCGGGTGTGCCCTCGGGCTGTGTGGGTTGTCGGGCACGATGGGGTGATGGATATCGATCTGGCGGGTCGGCGGGCGTTGGTTTCGGGGTCTAGTCAGGGGATCGGGCAGGCGATCGCGACCGAGCTCGCGCGGTCCGGGGCGTCCGTCGTCGTGAACGGCCGGAGCCAGGACAAGACCGAGCGGGCGGCCGAGGAGATCCGGAAGGAGGTGCCCGGGGCCGAGCTGATCCCGATCGCCGCGGACCTGGCGTCGGCCGAGGGTGCCGAGCAGCTCAAGGAGCAGGTCGGCGAGCTGGACATCCTGGTGAACAACCTCGGCATCTTCGGCGCGAAGCCGGTGCTGGAGATCGACGACGACGAGTGGCGCCGGTACTTCGAGGTGAACGTGCTGTCGGCGGTCCGCCTGATCAGGATGTACCTGCCGGGGATGATGGAGCGCGGGTTCGGGCGGGTGATGAACATCGCGAGCGACTCGGCCGTGGTGACCCCGCTCGAGATGGTGCACTACGGGATGACGAAGACCGCGTTGCTGGCGGTGACGCGGGGCTGTGCGAAGGCCGCGGCGGGGACCGGGGTGACCGTCAACTCGGTGATGGCCGGGCCGACGCACACGCCGGGCGTCGAGGACTTCGTCCACGAACTGGTCGGTGACGAGCTGCCCTGGGACGAGGCGCAGGCGCAGTTCATGAAGGAGCACCGCCCGTACTCATTGATCCAGCGGCTGATCGCGCCCGCCGAGATCGGCAACATGGTCGTCTATCTCAGCTCGGAACAGGCCTCCGCGACCACCGGCGGCGCAGTACGAGTCGACGGCGGCTACATCGACTCGATCCTTCCCTAGAAGACAGTCGGGTTGTCCTTCAGCCACTGCTCGAACGTGCGGCCGGCGTGGCCGGTCAGCCGTTCGACGGTGTGCTCGACCGGATGCGGTGTGCCGACGCGGGAGGCCCAGTAGGACATCAGGGACTCGAGCTGCGCGGGATTGCGCATGGTCGCCGCCATCTCCTCGCGAGCCTGGGCCGGGGTCAGCTCGACCTGCTCGATCGGTACGCCGGTGAGCTCGGTGATCAGGTCGATCTGACGACGTCGGGTCATCGACTCGGGCCCGGTCATCGGATAGCCGCGGCCGTCGTGCTCGGCCCCCGGGCCGTCCAGGAGCACCCTGATCGCCACGTCCGCGATGTCCTGCTCGTGGATGGGCGCTTCCTCGGCATCGAGGTACGGCAGCCGGATCTGGCCGGTGGCGCGGACCTGGTGCGACCAGTAGATCGCGTTCGTCATGAAGGTGCCGGGTTGCAGTCGGGTGCTCGCGAACGCGCCGCCGAGGATCAACCGCTCGACCACTAAGTGCGGATCACCCGCTCGGCCGCCGAGCTCGGATCCGGCCGCGGCGACCTCGTTGCCGGCCTGGGACGACATCGACGACAGCAGCACCACCTGCTTCACCCCAGCCGCCTCGGCCGCTTCGACGAACAACCCCGCGGTCGACGGATCGGAGTACAGGAAGACCTGGGAGATGTCCTTCAGGGCGGTGGACCAGGACGAGCCAGAGGCGGAGTCGAGGGCGACGGTGCCCGGGAGGTCGGGTTCGCGGCTGGCGACGCGGACCTCGCGACCGCTGGACACCAGGCCGGCGCGGACTGCACGGGCGATCTTGCCGCGACCACCGGTGATGAGGATTGTCATGGACTAGCTCCAAAAATGTAGTGACTACAAGAATGGAGGAAGTAAAGCATGGCGATCTAGAGTGTGTCCATGCAGAGCGAGGGGCGGCGGGAGCGGAAGAAGAAGCAGACGCGGCAGGCCATCTCGGACGTGGCGACCGGTCTGTTCATCGAGCGCGGGTTCGACGCGGTCACGGTGGCCGAGGTCGCCAAGGCGGCCGATGTCGCAGTGCAGACGGTGTTCAACCACTTCCCGACCAAGGAAGACCTGTTCTTCGACCAGACCGGCTGGTGGACCGGACCGGCTGAGGCGATCCAGCAGACCGCGCCCGGAGACGACGTCGTCGAGGCGCTGAAGCAGCACTATCAGAGGCAGATCCGCGAGCGGTTGCAATCGGGGCACCTGGCGACGTGGGCATCGTTCACCCGCACGATCGAGGAGAGCCCGGCGTTGCTCGCCCGGCGGCGGAAGAACGCGGAGGAGATGGAGGAGTTGATGGCCGCGGCCCTACTGGAACGCGATGATCAGCTTCGACCGCTAATGGCGCGGCTCATCGCCGCTCAGTACGCGGCCGCTCAGAAGGTGCTGGAGGCGGAGTTCGCCCGCTTCGTGCCCGACCGCCCCTCAGGAGTCCAGGTGGCCCACGCCGATGGTGCGCTCGAAGAAGCTGTCAACACTGTCTTCGAGGTCCTGCACCACGGCCTGACCCCCAGCGCGCCGGCCTGAGGTGCCGAGTCCCTGGCGCCGGCCTGAGGCGCTGAATTCCCGGCGTGGGGCCAGTGCCCCACGCCGGGAATCAGCACGTCGTCTCCGGCGCCCAGCCGGGCACCTCGCGGCGTTGGAGCAAAGGGCACGATGGAAAAGCATCGAGCCCTTCACTCCGCCTTGCGATGCACCCACCTGGACACCGGAGCCAACGCACTGATTCCCGGCGTGGGGCACGGAGCGGGTACGCTGCTTGGTTGTGGCTGGACCTGATTTCGACGCTGACCTGAAGCAACTCGACGCAACCCTGACCTCGATCGAGAAAGTGCTCGATCTGGAGGGCATGCGCCGAGAGATCGCCGACCTCGGCGAGCAGGTGGCCGCGCCCGACCTGTGGGACGACCAGGCGAACGCGCAGAAGGTGACGTCCCGGCTGTCCAGCCTGCAGGCCGACCTGGAGCGGGTCACCAAGCTGCGCAGCCGGATCGACGACCTCGGCGTGCTGATGGAGATGGGTCGCGAGGAGAACGACGCGGACACGCTGGCCGAGGCGGAGAAGGAGATCGGCGCGCTGACCAAGCTGGTCCAGTCGCTCGAGGTCCGCACCCTGCTGTCCGGCGAGTACGACGAGCGCGAGGCGCTGGTGACGATCCGGTCCGGCGCGGGTGGTGTCGACGCCGCGGACTTCGCCGAGATGCTGCAGCGGATGTACCTGCGCTGGGCGGAGCGGCACGGCTACGCCACCGAGGTGTACGACACGTCGTACGCGGAAGAGGCCGGGCTCAAGTCGACCACCTTCGGCGTCAAGGCGCCGTACGCCTACGGCACGCTGAGCGTCGAGTCGGGCACGCACCGGCTCGTCCGGATCTCGCCGTTCGACAACCAGGGCCGCCGGCAGACCTCGTTCGCCGCGGTCGAGGTGGTCCCGGTGCTCGAGCAGACCGACGAGATCGACGTGCCCGAGGAAGAGCTGCGGATCGACGTGTACCGGTCGTCCGGCCCGGGTGGTCAGAGCGTCAACACCACCGACTCGGCGGTCCGGATCACCCACATCCCGACCGGCACGGTGGTTTCCTGCCAGAACGAGAAGTCGCAGCTGCAGAACAAGGCCAGCGCGATGGTGATCCTGAAGGCGAAGCTGCTCGCGCTGAAGAAGGCCGAGGAGCGGGCCGAGATCGACGCGCTGCGCGGTGACGTCCAGGGCTCGTGGGGCGACCAGATGCGCTCCTACGTGCTGCACCCGTACCAGATGGTCAAGGACCTGCGCACGCTGTACGAGTCGGGCAACACCAGCGGGGTCTTCGACGGCGAGATCGACGAGTTCATCGAGGCCGGCATCCGCTGGCGCCGCACGGGCCAGACGGCCGCCGAGCAGAACTAGTACTGCGCTCGCGGCGGTCCAGGTAGTCGTGATCCGAGAAGATCTCCGCGCGGACTGCGGCAGCTGCTACGGACTCTGCTGCGTCGCGCTGACCTTCTCGAAGTCCGCCGACTTCGCGATCGACAAGGACGCGGGCGAGCCGTGTCCGAACCTGCAGGAAGACTTCCGCTGCGGCATCCACAGCAAGCTCCGCCCAGCGGGCTTCCAGGGCTGCACGGTCTACGACTGCTTCGGCGCCGGGCAGAAGATCTCGAAGCTCGCCGGCAGCAGTTGGCGCGAGCAGCCGGGCCAGCAGATGTTCGAGGCGCTGCCGATCATGCGGCAGTTGCACGAGCTGCTCTGGTATCTGGCGGAGGCCCTCGAACGCCCGGAGACCAAGTCGATCCACCCCGACCTGCGAGCCGCGAGCGACCGGATCGAGAAGCTCACCCTCGAGCCCGATGTGACGACGGTCGACCTGCCCGGCGAGCGCGAGGCGGTCAACGAACTCCTGCTGCGGACGAGCGCCCTGGTTCGCGGCAAGCAGAGCAAGAAGAAGGAGCGCCGCGGAGCCGACCTCTTCGGGGCCAGACTCCGCGGCGCGGACTTCAACTCCGCCAATCTCCGAGGCGCTTACCTCATCGCGGCCGATCTGAGGGACGCCGATCTCCGGAAGGCCGACCTGATCGGCGCCGACCTGCGGGACACCAACCTCGAAGGCGCGGATCTCAGCGGTGCCCTGTTCCTCACGCAGTCCCAGGTCAACGCGGCTCGCGGCAATCAAGCCACCAAGCTGCCCACCGCGCTGAACCGGCCGTCGCACTGGAACTAGTGCCAGGGCACTACCGCGTCCTGAGCTGGTGAGTCACCGGCGTCATCAGCAACGAGATCGCCGTGATCGCCAGTGAGACCGCGGCCAGCGCGCCACCCTGTCCCCACGAGGTCCCAGCCAGCGACAGGTACGCCGTCCCGACCGTGGCCGCGCCGAGTGCCAAGCAGGTCTGCTGGCTCGTGAGCAGGATTCCGCTGCCAAGTCCAGCCTGTGCCGGTGGGACCTGGCCGACGACCACACCCATGAGCGGGACCATCACCAGGCCGCTGCCGAACCCCGCGATGAGCATGGGTACCGCCAGGGACCACGGAGTCACGTCAGGCCACAGCGTCAGAGCCACCACAGCCAGTACGGCGTACCCGACTGACTGCACGATCCAGCCGCGCAGGATCAGGCCGGCGCCGTACCGCTGCTGCAGGCGAGGACCGTAGATCGACGTGATCAGGAAGCCGACGGCCATCGGGAGCAGGCTGAGACCGCCTTCCAAGGGAGACATCCCGGCCTCACCCTGGGTCGCCAGCGCGAAGACGAACATGAAGCCGCCGAAGGTGGTGAAGAAGCCCACGGCCAGCAGCAGGCCGATCCGCATCGGGCGCAACCGCAGTACCGACGGCGGGATCAGCGGAGCAGAGCCGGTCCGCTCCGACCGATGCTGGTGTACGCCGAGCAGCCCGACGGCTGGAATCGTCGCGGCCAGCGAGATCCAGGTCCACGTCGGCCAGCCGAGCGGACGGCCCTCGGTCAGCGGTAGCAGCAGGAGCACCAACGCCAGCGCGAGCAGGCCCGCACCGACCAGGTCGACCCGCTGGGCCTTCTCGGCGCGAGTCTCCGGGAGCAGCTTCAAAGCCGCGGCCAGCGCGACCAGGCCGACGGGAACGTTGACCAGGAACACCGCCCGCCAGCCGAGGCCGAACACGTTGGCCTCGACCAGAACGCCGCCGAGGATCTGGCCGAGCGCGGCAGCAGCACCACCGGCCACGCCGAACATCGCCATCGCGCGAGCACGGTGCTCGCCGGTGAGCAGGCTGCTGATCGACGCGAGCACCTGCGGAGTCATCGCCGCGGCGGCCGCGCCCTGGACGACCCGGGCAGCGAGCAGTACGCCGATCGTCGGGGCGATCGCGCAGATCAGCGACATCACGGTGAACCCGGTCAGGCCGAGCAGGAACAGCCGCTTGCGGCCGAAGCCGTCGCCGAGGCGACCGCCGACCACGAGCAGGGTGGCGTTGGCGATGCCGTAGCTGCCGACGACGAGTTGGAGCTCGCCCGAGGTGGCCTGCAGGTCGGACCCGATCGCGGGCAGCGCGACGTTGATGATGAAGAAGGAGAGCATCGGCAGGAAGGCGCCGAAGAGCAGAGTGGTGAGCGCCACCGGGCCGAGTGGTGACGCCGTGCGCGGCTCGGTGGCTACGCGGGCGGTCTGGAGCTGGTCTGTCATGTCACCCACTCTGCGCCGACTCCGAGCCTGGTGGTGAGAGCCTGTTTATCCTGGTATTGGCAGCACCTGGCACCAGCCTTTCGCCACCCGGGCAGACGGACCACCATGGAGATGTGAGCGTCCTGACCAGCATGCCAGCCACCACCGACAAGGCCGAGCGGCGGCGGGAACTGGCGGCGTTCCTGCGCAGCCGGCGGGAGCGGATCCAGCCCGAAGAGGTCGGCTTCGCGCCGGGCGGCCGACGCCGTACTCCGGGCCTGCGGCGCGAGGAGGTCGCCCAGCTCGCCGGCGTCGGGGTGACTTGGTACACCTGGCTGGAGCAGGGCCGCGACATCAACGTGTCGGCCCAGGTGATCGAGGCGATCTCGCGCACGCTCCGCTTGGACCGGCTGGAGCGGAACCACCTCTACACGCTCGCGGGCATCGCCCTCGGTCCGGCGAAGGCTGCCTGCGCGGCGTTGCCCGCCTCCATCCAGAAGATGCTCGACAAGTTCTCGCCCTATCCCGCGCAGGTGATGAACGCGCGGTACGACGTACTGGCCTTCAATGACGCGTATACCAAGGTGATCCTCGACATGGCGGCAGTGCCGCTGGAGGAGCGCAACCTGCTCTGGCTCACCTTCGTGTCCGACGATTGGCGGTGTGCGTTCACGGACGGCGATTCGATCAAGATGCACCTGGTCGCGGGATATCGTGCGGCGCTCGCCGACCACCTCGGCGAGCCGAGCTGGCAGGACCTCACCGATCGGCTGCTCGCGAGTTCCCCGTTGTTCGCCGAGCTCTGGGAGCGGTACGACGTGGCCGCGCCGAGCGCCAAGATCAAGCTGCTGCAGAACGAGAAGGTCGGCCTGCTGAGGATGGAGCCGGCCAATCTGTGGCTGACCCAGCTCGGTCAGGTCCGCGCCACCGTCTACACCCCGGTCGACGAGGAGACCGAGGCCAAGCTCCACACCTTGGTCTACGGCTAGCAGTGAAACCTTCAGCTCGGCCTTCGACCGTGCGGACTAAGCGGTGTCGCGGTGCTGCCAGCCTGCTTTGAGGGCGGCGAGGGTTACTGCGATGGCGGGGCGGCGGGCTGTGGCTGTGCGCCAGACGGCGTACAGCCGCCGGCTCGGGGCCGGCTGCAGCGGTACCGCCACCACTCCCTCGGGCAGGGGTCCGCGGCCGAGGCGGGGGAGCAGGCCGATACCGATGCCGCGGGCAAGCATCGCGAGCTGGGTCTGGTACTCCGCGACCGAGTAGGCGACATCCGGCTCCACTCCGGCCTTGCGCATCGTGCGGATCAGCCAGTCGTGGCAGATCGATCCCGTCGGCTGGCAGATCCAGCGCTCGCCCACGAGGTCGTCGGCGCGCACGAACTCCTTACCTGCCAGGCGATGCGTAGCGGGCAGCAACACGTCGGCCGGGTCGGAGCCGAGCTTCACCCGGGACAGTTCGTCGGGCAGGGCGAGGGGAGTGTTGTGCCAGTCGTGCACGACCGCGATGTGGATCTCACCCCTCGCCACCGCGGCCACTGCCTCGAACGGATCGGTCTCGCTCACCCGCACGTCGAGTGCGGGGTTGTCGTCGATCAGCCTCGGCAGTACGGCGGGCAGCAGGCCGCGGGCGGCCGTCGGGAAGGCGGCGATCAGGAGCGACCCGATCGCCTGGCCGTGTTGCTCCTCCAGGGTCAGCTCGGCAGCTTCGACGAGCTCCAAGACCTGGGCAGCCGTGGCCGCGAGCTGCTGGGCCGCATCGGTCAAGACGATCCCGCGACCGCGTTTCTCGACAAGGACGGTCCGCGTCTCGCGCTCCAGCTTGGCCAGCTGCTGCGAGATCGCCGACGGGGTGTAGCCGAGCGCGTCGGCCGCGCTACCGACCGAGCCGTGGATCGCGACGGCGTGCAGTGCTCGGAGCCTGCCCAGATCGATCATGTAGCACTCCTACAGTGTCAGCCATAGCAATCTTCGCTGGTCCTTAACTGTAGACCAGCCCAGACTTGAGTCCATGAACCCGCGTCACATGCTCCTCGCGCTGGCCGTCGTGGTCGTCTGGGGTGTCAACTTCGTCGTCATCGAGGTCGGCCTGGAAGGCTTCCCGCCGCTGCTCTTCTCGGCCCTGCGGTTCTTCTTCGCGGCGGTGCCGGCGATCTTCCTGCTCGGCAGACCACGGGTCGCCTGGCGTTACGTCATCGCGGTCGGCCTCGCCCTCGGCGTGGCGAAGTTCAGCCTGCTCTTCATCGCGATGGATCGCGGTGTGCCGGCCGGGTTGGCGTCGCTGGTGCTGCAGTGCCAGGTGATCTTCACGCTGCTGTTCGCGGTACTGATACTGCGGGAGCGGCCGCGCCGTACGCAGCTGGCCGGGATCGCGATCGCCTGCGCGGGCATGGTCCTGATCATGCTCGACCACGGGCTGGCGGCGCCGGTCGGAGCGCTAATGCTCGTGATAGCTGCGGGAGCGTGCTGGGGTGTGTCCAACATCGTCACCCGGCACGCCAAGCCGCAGGACACGTTGCGGTTCATGGTCTGGGTCAGCGCGGTCGCGGTACTGCCCCTGTTGCTGCTCTCTCTGCTGACCGAGGGAGCAGACCGCGATTTAGATGCCTTGCGCAACATCAGCCTCACCGGAGTCGGCGCCATCGGCTATCTCTCGTTCATGGCCACCCTGTTCGGCTTCGGCGTCTGGGGCTTCCTGCTCCGCCAGTACGACGCGAGCACCGTTGCGCCGTTCTCCCTGCTCGTCCCGGTGGTCGGGATGGCCGCGGCCTGGCTGCTCCGTGGCGAGACGGTCGGCCTGCAGCAGGGAATCGCGGCCGTCCTCATCATCGGCGGCATGGCGTGCACCGTACTTCGCCGGCGAGCCCGGCCTGCCGCGAACTCACCCGAGCAGGCGCTCACCGGAGCAGCCGCCTGAGCCTGGGACAAGGCAGACTCGGCCGAGTGGATGCTCAGCAGATCAGCCGTCTGACCGCTCAGTGGATCCGGGAGTTGCCCGGCGAGGAGAGCACGGTCCTGTCCGGGCTCGGGGTCTGGCCGCTGCTGGCGATTCTCGCCGAGCTGGCGGATGAGCCCGCCCGCTCGGAGTTGGCGGCCGCCGCGGGAGCGCAGTACGAGGGGCTGTTGGCCTCGGCCCCCGAACTGCGGATGGCGCTGGGGTTGTGGACCCGTCCGGAGGTGCCGCTCGAGCCGGGTGTCGACAAGGTGCTGCCGCCGGAGATTCGCGGCGTGCTGGCGAACCACCAGGTGCTGGACGACTGGGTGGTCGAGCAGACGGGCGGTCTGATTCAGCGGATGCCGGTGATGCTGACACCTGACGTGCTGTTGGTGCTCGCGTCAGCGTTGGCGCTGCGGATCACTTGGCGGCTGGCCTTCAGGGAGACGTCGTTCACGGAGGGTGGGACGCGGTGGCTGCAGCGCTCCGACTACGACCTGGAGTCGGTACGCCGGTACGAGAGCCCGGGCGGTCCGTTGACCGTGATCACCGTGTTCGGCGAGGGGGAGTTCGACGTCCGCCTGGTCATGGGGGAACCCGGGCGCGGGCGGAACGCAGTACTGGCTGCTGTTCTCGACCTCGAAGGTGAAGGAGTCGGCGGAGCCGCGTTGCTCGCCGGCCGGGAGGCGCCGGGAGTCGAGGTGATCGAGTCGATGTCGGGGAGACCCACCGCAATCCTCTCGATGCCGTACTTCGAGGTCGACGTCGAGCACGATCTGCTGGAGCACGCGGAGGTGTTCGGCCTGGTCACCGCGACGGACAACTCGCGCGGCCACTTCCCGGGGCTGAGCCCGATGCCGCTCGCGGTGGGTCAGGCCAGGCAGGCGGTGATGGCGCGGTTCTCGGCCACCGGGTTCGAGGCGGCGGCGGTGACCGCGTTCGCGATGGCACCGGGGTCAGCGCCGACCCCTGGTGCGCAGGCGTTGTACGTCCACCTGGACCGGCCGTTCGGCTTCGTCGCCGTGCATCGTCCGACCGGCATCCCGGTGATCGCCGGGTGGGTCACCGAGACGGCTCACCGGCAAGTCTGAGGCGGGCTTGCATCAGGGCGAAGCCGAGTAGGTTGAGTCCCCGCCACTGGGCCGGGTGCTGGGCGCGTTCGTCCTGCGCGGCCAGACCGATGCCCCAGATCCGGTCGACCGGGCTCGCCTCGACCAGGACGCGATCGCCGGTGCCGAGGAGGTAGTCCAGCAAGGGCTGGTTCTGGCCGAACTTGTGAGTGTTGCCCTCGACAACCAGGTCGAAGCGGTGCCGATGCCAGGTCTCGGTGTCGAAACCCTGGACGGTCCGGCCGATCGCCTTAGCCTGCCCCGGGTGCCCGGCGGCGATCGCCTTCTCCTCGGATTCGCAATCGCCGAACAGCCGCGCCTTGCCGGCCATCATCCAGTGCTCGGCGGTCAAGTATCGAACCCCGTCGACGGTGAACGACGCGTGGAACCACTGGCTCAGGCAACTCGCGTCGACGGAGCGGTCGTGCCTCGGCGTGTCACCCCAGAAGAAGACGTACTTGTAGCGCAGGCCCGACGCCAGACTCTCGATCAGGTCGGCAGTGCTGAGCGGCGCGATCACTCGTACTGGTTGGCCGGCCGTGTCACGTTCCGCAGCCCGGTGATGGTGAGGGCGGCGGCGTCCCCGTCGGCGCGCTTCGTCGGCTCAGCCCACTCGCCGGTGACGGTGACCCACTGGTTCTTCGGCGGTGCGGCCTGGCCGCGGGCCTCCACCATGAACGCGGTGCCGTCGGCGACGCAGCAGGTCAGCCCGATCCGGGAGACGTACCAGGTGCCGTTCTTGCCCGGAGTCATGAACCCGGTCAACTGGAAGCTCCGGCCTTCATGCTCTCCTTCTCCCAAACGGCCCAGACGGCGTAGTCGCGCACGGCCAAAGGTACCGGGGTGTCGCCCTGGGCGCTGTCGGCCAGCCACGAGTGGCCTTTGGGCGCGATCGGTTTCGCCGCGACCGGGGACTGCCGTCCCCGTCGTCGGTGAACAGCCCGGCGAAGATCGTCCACCCGAACAAGGCCAGCCCGACCAGCACCGCCAACGTCGCCGTGAACTCGATCGACGACCCCATCGAGTTCTTGTCATAGGGGCGCCGGGAGTTGCCGGGGTGGTTGGGGGAATCTGGGGGTTTGGTGGCCTCGGCGGAGTACGCGGGAGTGCTCATGGGCGGCATCCTGACACCGCGGAACGCGCCCGCACGAGCACGGACAGCAGCGGTGAAATGAAAATCAGCGTCATTCCGGCGAATAGTCGCGATCGCCCTGACCGGCCCCTGAAGACTCCCGTTCGACGGGTCCGATGACCTTCCACGTGGCACTGTGGTCCATATGGATGCCGACGTCGTGCAAGCCGTCAACAGCCTCACCTCCCGCTGGGCGAAGCAACTGCCGCCCGGCAACACCGTCGTGTCCGGGCTCGGCCTCTGGCCTCTGCTCGCGCTCCTCGCGGCAGCCGCCGACGAACCCGGACGCACCGAGCTCGCCGACGCGGCCGGCGTCGCTGCCGACAGCGCCGCGGCCGACGCGGTCGAGCTGATCCGGACCGTCGACGAGTCCGCCGATCTGCACGCCGCACTCGGCGTCTGGGTCCACGAGCAGCTGAAGCTGAGCGAGTCGTTCGACAGCGTCATCCCTACCGAGCTGACCGGCACGCTCACCGGCGACTCGTCCGCCGACAAGGCGAAACTCGACGCCTGGGCCGCGCGGCACACGGATAACCTGATCCGCGAGATGCCACTCGAGGTGACGCCGGACCTGTCCGTAGTACTGGCGTCTGCGCTCTCCCTGCGCACCACCTGGACGCGCCCGTTCAAGGAACAGATCAAGCGCCAGTACGACGGGCCGTGGGCGGGTGGGTCGTGGCATTGGCTCGAGCGGAGCGATCGGGAACTCGACTCGGTCCGGTTGTACGAGGGCGGGCTCACCGTGATCACCGTGCAGGGTGACGCCGATGTGGATGTGCTGCTCGGAATCGGCTCGCCCGGCGCGGCGCAGCCCGAAGTACTGGCTGGGCTTCTTGCTGCGTCAGTGAAGCCTGCGGGTGGTCAGCCGGGTGCGGCGTTGGTTCAGCAGGGGCAGCCGGGGCAGGAGGTCGCGCCGGGGATCAAGATCGGGCTGACGACCTCGGCCGTGCCGGAGGTGAAGCTGTCGCTGCCGTCTTTCAAGGTCGAGATGGAACACGACCTGCTGGCGCAGCGCGAACTCTTCGGGCTCGGCACAGTGAGCTCGCCGCCTAACGGGCCGGGGCATTTCAGTGCGATCAGCCCGGAATCGCTGGTGGTGGGCCAGGCCAAGCAGACGGTGCTCGCGCGGTTCTTCGCCACCGGCTTCGAGGCGGCGGCCGTGACGGCGATGGGCCTGATGCGCGCGTCGATGCCGACCAAGCAGGAGCGCCGGCTGGACGTCTCCCTCGACCGCCCGTTCGGTTTCGTCGCGGTGCACCGCGACTCCCGCCTCCCGGTGGTCGCCGGCTGGATCGCCGAGCCGACCGAACCGGAATGATCTCTAGGGCGCGGTAATCCTTACGGCGTAAAGAGTTTGTTGAGCAGGTCCGAGGCCGCGTCGACGCCGGTGCGGTCGCCGGTCAGCAGTAGGTCGAACAGCAGGCCGCGCGATGCTGCCAGCCCGAGCCGTGCGTACGCCGGCGCGTCGTCCGGCGGGAGGCCCGCACGGATGCACAGGTCGATCAGCGGAGGCAGCCAGACGTTGATCAGGTCTGCCTTCAGTGCCTCGGTGTGCGGCAGATCCTGCATCGCGTGGGCGGACAGTTCGAAGAACAGCGGGCCGTAGATCAGCGCTGCCTCCGTGACAAGTCGCCAGAACTGCTCGGCTTGCTCCGCCAGCGGGAGATCCTTCTCGCTGAGCATGGCCAGCAGGTCGCGCTGTTGCGCCTCGACCGTGCGGACCACCTCGGCAAGCAGCCCCTCGCGCGAGCCGAAGTGGTAGATCAGCATCCGGTGGCTGGTGCCGATCGAGGCCGCGATACTGCGCAGACTCGCGTCACCGATCCCGTTCTTGGCGAAGTGCTCGACCGCGCCGTCGAGAAGGCTTTCGCGACTCACGCCGGCCCGGCAGCCGGCTCGCCCGACCCCGACCCGGTCGACCCCGGCCCAGCAGCCCGGTTGCCCGGCTCTGGATCGGCGGCGGGGGTCGCCTGTTCGCTGACCTTCTTCAGACTCTCGCCCTCGATCGCGATGTAGCGGCGGGTCAGGTCGGCGTAGAGCTTCCCGAACACCCAGCCGATCGGTCCCTCCTGGATGATCGTCGAGGTGGCGACCGTCCCTTCGGGCGTCGCGGTGACGCGATGGCCGCCGATCGTCCTGATGCCGGGAGCGCGCGACACCCATTCGAAGTACTCGCCCTCGACGACCTCGGTCACCTCCCAGATCGCGACCGGGAGCTTCGGCTGACGGATCCGGGTCTTGGCGCCGACGTGGATCCTGCCCTCGTCGAGCCGCTCGACCGAGTCGATCGTCGAGGTCCATTCGGGCCACTTGGCGACATCGCTGAAGATCGCCCACACGCGTTCGGGTGGGGCCTGGACTGTGACTGAGTGATCGAAGCGCATGTACCAAATGGTACATCGATCTGGCTCGGCCGCAACGGTTATCGGAGCGTGCCCGGGCGGAGTACGGAGGGTGAACACCGCGCGGGGGTGGAGCGTAAGAGTCCGGTCAGATCGTGCCGCGGTGGCCGGCGGCGGTCCGGGGCACCGGTAGGGTCTGCGCCATGGCTGACCACAACGTCACGGACAACGAGCACGATCCGGGAGCGAGCACCCAGATGTTCCGCGCCTTCGTCAACGAGGGCCAGGTGTCCCCCACCGAGGAGCCGAAGGTCAACGGCCGCATGCTGGCCGTCGTAGGCGCAGTCGTGGTCCTGATCGCCGTAGTAGCCGCAATCCTCGTCTTCTGACCCGTTCCCTCCGCCGGTCGTCCCACCGACCGACGAACTAGCCGCCGTGCGGATCTTCACCAACCCGCCCGGCCACTCCGTCAACCCCTCACCACCGCCGGCGACTCCCTGCTGCCATCCCGTCGTTGACGGGGCTGGGGTGGCGGATGAAGGATGGGGGCTCGGCTAGGGAGGTTGGCTATGGCGGAGGTTGTCAGGGCGGCGCTGGTGCAGACCAACTGGACGGGTGACCAGGAGTCCATGGTCAAGGCGCACGAGGAGTACGCGCGGCAGGCGGCTGCGGCGGGGGCGAAGGTCATCTGCTTCCAGGAACTGTTCTACGGGCCGTATTTCTGCCAGTTGCAGGATCCCAAGTTCTACGAGTACGCCGAGTCCGTGCCGGGGCCGACCGTGGAGCGGTTCCAGGCGCTGGCCGCCGAGCTCGGCCTGGTGATGGTGCTGCCGGTGTACGAGCAGGAGCAGCCCGGCGTGCTCTACAACACCGCGGCGGTGATCGATGCTGACGGCAAGTACCTCGGCAAGTACCGGAAGAACCACATCCCGCAGGTGAACGGGTTCTGGGAGAAGTTCTACTTCCGCCCGGGCAACCTCGGCTACCCGGTATTCGACACCGCGGTCGGGCGGATCGGCGTCTACATCTGCTACGACCGGCACTTCCCCGAGGGCTGGCGGGCACTCGGCCTCGCCGGCGCCAAGATCGTGTTCAACCCGTCGGCGACCAGCCGCGGCCTCTCGTCGTACCTGTGGAAGCTCGAGCAGCCCGCCTCCGCGGTGGCCAACGAGTACTTCATCGGCGCGATCAACCGGGTCGGCATCGAGTCGGACTTCGGCGAGAACGACTTCTACGGTACGTCGTACTTCGTCGACCCGGAGGGCAAGTTCGTCGGGGACGTCGGGCACGACCACGACCCCGAACTGATCGTCCGGGACCTCGATCTGGGCCTGCTCGACACCGTCCGGGACCGCTGGCAGTTCTACCGCGACCGCCGGCCGGACGCGTACGGGGACCTGACAAAGCCGTAGTAGACGATACAAGCGCCGGAGCCGGGTTTCGACAGAAGGAGCGTCGAGGATGTCGTTGCTGGTCAAGGGTGGAACCGTGATCGGGCCGACCGGTGCGCAACCGGCCGACGTGCTGGTCGAGGGCGAGAAGATCGCCGCGCTGCTCGACCCGTCGTACAGCCAGACCGTGCAGGCCGACGAGGTGATCGATGCCACCGGCAAGTACGTGATCCCAGGCGGGATCGACGCGCATACGCACATGGAGCTGCCGTTCGGTGGGACGGCGGCCAGCGACACCTTCGAGACCGGGACGCGCGCCGCGGCCTGGGGTGGCACCACGACGATCATCGACTTCGCCGTGCAGCGGACCGGCGAGGTCGTGCAGGACGGGCTGGCCGCGTGGCACACGAAGGCGGAGGGCAACTGCCACATCGACTACGCGTTCCACATGATCCTGGGCGGCGTCGACACCGACGCGCTGAAGGCGATGGATCAGCTGGTCGCGGACGAGGGCATCACGAGCTTCAAGCTGTTCATGGCCTATCCGGGTGTCTTCTACTCCGACGACGGGCAGATCCTCCGGGCCATGCAGACCGCGCGGGAGAACGGCGCGATGATCATGATGCACGCGGAGAACGGCATCGCGATCGACGTGCTCGTGCAGCAGGCGCTGGCCCGGGGCGAGACGGATCCGATCTACCACGGGATCACCAGGCCCGCGGCGCTGGAGACGGAGGCGACCAGCCGGGCGATCACCCTGGCGTCCGTCGCACAGGACTGCCCGCTCTACATCGTTCACCTGTCGGCGAGCGGAGCGCTTGAGGCTGTCGCGGAGGCGCGCGACCAGGGCCGGAACGTGTTCGCCGAAACCTGCCCGCAGTATCTGTACCTGACGCTCGAGGACCAACTCGGCGCGCCCGGCTTCGAGGGTGCCAAGTGGGTCTGCTCGACGCCGCTGCGCAGCAAGCACGAGCCACACGCGAAGGACCTCTGGAAGGGGCTTCGAAGCAACGATCTCGCCGTGGTGTCGACGGACCACTGCCCGTTCTGCTTCAAGGACCAGAAGGAGCTCGGCGTCGGCGACTTCTCCAAGATCCCGAACGGCATCGGCGGCGTCGAGCACCGCGTCGACCTGATCTATCAAGGCGTGGTGGACGGCCAGTTGTCGCTGGAGCGCTGGGTGGAGACGATCGCGACCACGCCGGCCCGCATGTTCGGGCTCTATCCGCAGAAGGGGATCGTTGCCCCCGGCTCCGATGCGGACCTGGTCGTCTACGACCCGAACGGGACCACCCGGATCGGGGTCGAGACGCACCACATGAACATGGACTACTCGGCGTACGAGGGCACCGAGATCGCGGGCCGGGTCGATACGGTGATCTCGCGCGGCGAGGTGATCGTGGCCGATGGCAACTACCATGGCCGCAAGGGCCGCGGGAAGTACCTGCGTCGCGGGCTCTCGTCGTACCTGATCTGACAATGCTTGATGGGGAGGGGAGACGCCGTGGACTTCGGAGTGGTGTTCCAGTGTGATCCGCCCGCGGCCGCGGTGGTGGACCTCGCGCGCAAAGCCGAGGAGGCCGGCTTCGACTACGTCTGGACCTTCGACTCGCACCTGCTCTGGCAGGAGCCGTTCGTCATCTACAGCGCGATCCTGGCGGCCACCGAGCGAGTCATCGTCGGCCCGATGGTGACGAATCCGGGCACCCGCGACTGGACCGTGATCGCGTCCCAGTTCGCCACGCTGAACGAGATGTTCGGCAACCGGACGATCTGCGGCATCGGCCGGGGCGACTCGGCGCTGCGCACGCTCGGCGCCAAGCCCGGCACGGTCGACCAGCTGAAGCAGTGTGTCGAGGTGGTCCGCGAGCTCGCGTCCGGCCGCACGGTTTCGTACCGCGGGCAGGAGCTCAAGTTCGCCTGGGTCGAGAACGGCGCGCTCGAGGTCTGGGTCGCCGCCTACGGGCCGAAGGCGCTCGCGGCGACCGGCGAGGTGGGCGACGGGTACATCCTGCAGCTGGCCGACCCCGACATCGCCGCGTGGATGATCTCTGCCGTACGCCGGTCCGCCGAACAGGCCGGGCGTGATCCCGCGAAGATCAAGTTCTGCGTGGCCGCGCCCGCGTATGTCGGGGACGACCTGGCGCATCAGCGCGACCAGACCCGCTGGTTCGGCGGGATGGTGGGCAACCACGTGGCGGACATCGTCGAGCGGTACGGAACCTCGGGGGAGATCCCCCAGGCGCTGACCGACTACATCGCCGGGCGCAAGGGCTACGACTACGCCGAGCACGGGCGGGCGGGTAACACCCACACGGACTTCGTCCCCGACGAGGTGGTCGACCGGTTCTGCATCCTCGGCCCGGTGGAGAACCACCTCGCCCGGCTGGAGGAGCTCAAGGCCCTGGGCGTCGACCAGTTCGCCATCTACCTGCAGCACGACGCGAAGGAAGACACCCTGGCGGCGTACGGCAAGGACATCATCCCCGCCTTCTGACTTGTACGCCGTGGCGGAGTGCGGCGAACCGGGAATCCGATGGCAGCGGCCTGGTGAGGTGTGGGAGCGTTGGCGGATGACGATCGAGGTGCGGCCGTTGACCGCTGAGGATCACGAGCTGATCGAGCTGGCCCGGCGGACGGTGGACGAGAACACGGACGGGCCCGACGGTGTCTACACGATGGGCGCGGCGGTGCGCGCCGCCGACGGGCGGATGTTCGCCGGCATCAACCTCTACCACTTCACTGGCGGTCCCTGCGCGGAGCTGGTCGCACTCGGCCGCGCCCGGGCCGAGGGTGCCCGCGAGCTCACCACGATCGTTGCAGTCGGCAACGAGGGCCGCGGCGTCCACGGTCCCTGCGGCCGCGACCGTCAGATCCTGTTCGATTACCACCCGGACATCCGCGTGATCATCCCGACGGCCCAGGGGACCGGCAGCGTCCGCATCAGCGACCTGCTGCCAGAGGCCTTTCCCTGGGCGCCTTCGGCCTCGGACGTCAGCTGACCTCCAGTCGACCGGCAGCCAGCGCAAGCGGTACTGCGCGCGCAAACCGGATCCAGCAGGCGCACCTCGACTTCCTCGACTCGCTGCGGCAGCGCGGTCTGATGGCGGCGGCCGGTCCGTTCCGCGACGGCATGGACGCGACGCTGAGCGGTCTGTGCATCTACCGCGTCGGAGTGGAAGAAGCCCGGCAGTACGCCGCTGAGGACCCCGCGGTCCAAGCCGGCTGGCTGGACCCCGAGGCCCTCACGTGGTGGTTCCGCGCTGGCGAAGTGCGGCTGCCTGGTGTCCCCTAGCTCGGCGGGCCGTAGGGGAAGAGCATGTTCGGGTCGTACGTCGCCCGGACCTCCGCGAGCCGCGTGAAGGTCTCGGCCGGCCAGGACGCCTCGTACGATCCCGGGACCGTCAGACCGCCCGCCAGGTTGACGGTGTTCTCGGCGGCGATCCACGGGCGCAGCGGCTCGAGCAACGCGTCGGCGGCCATGGGTAGCACCTTCTCGAACAGGCTCGGGTCGGGCACACCGACCATGAACAGCGTGTAGTCGCCACCACGACCGCCGACCGCACTGCCCCCCTGTACGTCGCGCCGGGTGGCTCCGCCGAGGTGCCGCATCTCGATGGCGACGAAAGGCACCTGCTGGTCCGGACCGGCCGCTGCGAGGAACGCCGCGACGTACTCGGCGTCGATCTCGTTCAGCAGCATGCCACGATCCCAGCCCGGCCCCGGGTCCTTGGGGTCGTTGTGGATCGTCGCGATCGCCGACGCCGGCAGCTCGCCGACCGCGTCGATCAGGGTGGCGCCCACGTCGCGGATCGGCTGGAACAGTCGCTCACCCTCGGCTGGATCGCCGACGAAGGCGAACCGCACGCTGAGCACGGTCTTGCCTCGCAGCGGTTCGGGAATGAACTCCAGCGGTGGCAGCCGGAGGATGACGACCGAGGAGGTCGCGGTCTCCGGCAGGGTCTTGGTCCAGTCGACCCAGGTGGACACCGCCGCGCCGATCTCGGGGGCGTCGAAGAACACCGAGCCGCCGTACAGCGTGGTGAGCTCGACGAGTTCGAAGTCCATCGACGTGACGATCCCGAAGCCGCCCTTGCCGCCGCGCAACGCCCAGAAGAGGTCCGGGTTCTCGGTCGCGCTGGCGGTTAAGACCTCTCCGGAGGCGACGGCGATCCGGAAGCCGCGAGCCCAGTCGGAGGAGAACCCGTAGGTCCGGGACAGCGGGCCGAGGCCGCCGCCGAGCGTGTAGCCGATGCATCCGACGGTGTCGGATGCCCCGGTGATCGGTGCGAGCCCGTGCTCGGCCGCGGAGGCGACCACCTCCGCCCAGCGGCAGCCCGCCGCGATGTGGGCGATCCGGTTCTCCGCGTCGATGGTGACACCGGTGAGCTGGGAGGTGGTGGCGAGGATGCCGCCGGTGACAGGCGTGGCGGACCCGTGGCCGGTGGCGAGCACCTGGATCGGCGTACCGGCCTCGGCCGCGGCGCGTACCAGGGCGGCGGCGTCGTCCTCGCAGGTGAGGCCGACGGCGACCTCGGGGGTGTGCTGGGTCGCGGTGTTCCAGGCCGCGATCTCGCTCGCGAAGTCGTCGTCTGCCGGACCGAGTACCGGGCCGGCCACGCGACCGCGAAGGTCGTCGATCAGTGTCACGATGCCTCTCTTTCCGTGCTATTCGCTGATCCCTGAGCGTTCGACTCCCTCGACGATCCAGCGTTGGAGGAAGACGAACATCACCACCAGCGGCAGGATCGCGATGCCGGCGGCGAGGAAGAGTTGGGGCAGGTTGATGGTCTGCGCGGTGAGGAAGGTGGAGAGTGCGATCTGAACCGTCCAGGAGTTCTGATCGGGGGCGATGACCAGCGGCCAGAGGAACGCGTTCCAGGAGCCGATGAACGTGATCGTACCGATGGCGGCGACGAAACCCTTGGAGTTCGGCACGACCACCCGCCAGAACGTCCCCCAGTACCCCGTGCCGTCGAGTTGCGCCGCCTCCTCCAGTGCCCGCGGGAAGTTGAGGAAGTACTGGCGGAACAGGAACGTCGCGAACGCCTGGAACAACCCGGGGATGATCAGGCCGCGCAACGTGCTCACCCAGCCCAGGGTAGAGACCAGCACGAAGCGCGATTCACCAGCAGTGCAAGGCCGAGCGACGCCACGAAGGTGGTCGGCACGATGAACAGCGCGAACACCACGAAGGCGAGCAGGCTGGACCGGAACGAGGCGTCCCGGAGCACCGCGCAGTCGCGCCGCGACCGGCACCTGCGCCGTCGTCGGCGTCCGCGTCTGGGTCTGGGTCTGGGTCTGGGTCTGGGTCGACATTGCGTCCAGCCGGCGATGCGCTTCAGTTCCGCCTCCACGACGGCCTTGACCGCCTTGATCTCGGTTGCCGGGTCGGTCCCGTTCTTGATGATCCGGTTGAGCGCGTCGGAGTACGCCGTACTGGCTTGAGGGGTCCAGAGCAACGGGGTCTGGGCGCGGCCGTTCTCGTTGACGAACTTGACCGCGTCGGCGGCCGGGCCCGACTTCAGCTTGTCCGCCTTCTCGGCCAGGCTCTTGCGGACCGGGATGTGGAAGCCGTACGACTGGGCCCAGTCGAGTTGCTTGTCGCTCTGGTCCACCCACAACCATTGGACGAACTGCTTGGCCGCGTCGACGTTCTTCGACTTCGCACTGACCGCGGAGCTGTAGGCGCCGACCGGCACGCTCGGCTCGCCGGTCGTGCTGTTCAGCTTGGGCCACGGCAGTACGCCGAAGTCGTCCGCGAGCGCCTTTTGGATCTGCGGGAACGTCCAGAGGCCGGTGAACTGCATCGCGGTCAGGCCCTGAGTGAACGCGGACGGGTCGGACCAGTCGGTCGGTGCCCCGAGCAACAAGGACTTGGAGGTGAAGAGCTCGCGCAGCTCGCGCAGCTTGCGCAGCGACTCGACTGCGGCCGGGTCGTCGAAGCCGAACTTGCCGTCGTCGGTCAGGTAGTCGAGCCCGGCCGCTCAGAGCGCCGGACCGCCGAGGATGCCGACACCGCCGTCGTTGCCGACGAACAACCCCTTCACCGTGTCGGTGGTCAGCTTCTTCGCGGCCGCGATCAACTCGTCCACTGTGGTCGGCGGCTGGACTCCGGCGGCCGACAGCAGGCTCTTGCGGTAGACGAGCAGCTGCATGTCCGTGACCTGCGGAATCGCGTAAAGCTTGTCCTGGTAGGTCATCCGGGAGATCAGCGACGGCGTGAAGTCGGACTTGGCGTCGCCCAGCAGGTCCGTCAGGTCGACCACCTGACCGCCCTTGACAACGTCGATGCTCGGGCCGTTGGCGCACTCGAACACGTCCGGCCCACCGTCGGTCAGGAGTGCCGAGGCAACCTTCTTGTCGTAGTCACCCGGGGACCACTGCACGGTCACCGTGGCGTCCGGATACTCCTTCGCATAGCGCTGAACGGCCTGCTGAGTGCCGGCTTCGCCGTACTGGTGGTACCACTGCGCGAGCGCCGGCTTGCCATCCGCCGAGCCGCCCGCGCCGGAGTCCGAGCGACCTGTGTCGGAGCCACACCCGGCGACTGCCATCGCAGCCAGCCCGCCTCCTACTGCGAGGAACCGCCGCCGATCGAACCCGTTGCCTCCAGCACCCGACATCTCGCCGTACCTCCACCGCTCGGGGGCGCGGTCCCACAGCCCGCGCGCCGATCCTTCGACCCTACGACCGGTGGGTGTCTCCGGACCGCCTTTCCAGCCCGTGAAAAACCCACGACTTCGAGCGGCGATCAGAGGTAGGCTGTGCGCATGTCCGACCCCCGTGCCTAGAGAGCGCTCCCCGCGACGTCGTCGCGGAGCTGAGCCCTGTCCTTTTACTGCTCTAGGAGCGTTCTCGTGTCCGGCACCTCTCGTGCCGGGAGCTACCGCGACGTCCTGCTGCTGCCGTACGCGCTGCGCACTTTCGTGCCGGCGTTGTTCGGCCGGCTGTCGTACGGTCTGCTCCCGCTGTCTGCTTTGTTCACCGTTCAACAAGCCACCGACTCCTTCGCGACCGCCGGCTCGGCCGTCGCCGCGTTCGGCCTCGCCTCGCTGACGATGCCGTGGAAGGCACGCCTGGTCGACCGCTACAGCCAGCGCCGCGTCCTCCCACCACTGGCAGCCCTCTGCGGATCAGGCCTGGCCGCGACAGCCGTCACCCGTACTCCGAACGCGGCCGAGCTGGTGCTCCTCGTCGGCCTGACCGGGGTGTTCGCCCCGCCGCTCGGGCCTTCGATGCGCTCGACCTGGCGGCTCATCACCGACAAGTCCGACCTGAAGCAGCGCGCCTATGCCCTCGACGCGATCTGCGAGGAATCGCTCTACCTCGGTGGTCCGCTCATCGCCGGACTCCTGATCAGCTTCTGGTCCGCGCCGGTCGCGTTGTCGTGCACGGCGGTGCTGATGGTCTGCGGGACCTTCGCGATGGTGACGACGCCGCTGGCTCGTCACGTCGCGGAACAACCTCCGACTCCGCGGAGGTTCCTGGATCCCGGGCCGCTCCGCAGTACGGGATTGCGGCGGGTTCTGGTCGTCATCTTCTTCGTGGCCGCCGGGGTGAGCGTCGCCTATGTCTGCGTGGCAGGCGTTGCGCAGGGCCAGGGTCGCGCTGGGGCGGCCGGGTTCGTCGAAGCCGCTATCGGCCTCGGCAGTGTGATCGGCGGGTTGGCCTGGGCCCGCCGTACCCACGCTCGCTCGCACTGGCAGCATCTGGCCGGACTGATCGCCTTGCTGGGCGTCGGATTCCTTGCTGCGTCGATGGCCGGCAACCTGATCGTGCTGGGTGTGGTGCTGGGGATCGGCGGACTCGCCGTGGCCCCGCTCTTCGTCGTGTCCTACCTGGCCGCCGACGAGCTCACCCCGGCCCACGAGCGGACCGAGGCGAGCACGTGGATCAACACTATCAACAACCTGGGCAGCTCGGCCGGCTCGTCGCTGGCCGGCCTCGCGATCGATCGCACGACTCCCTCCCACGGCTTCCTGGCCGCGGGGCTGCTGCTCCTAGCCGTCGCGCTGGTCAGCTCTCTCAGCAGAGTCAGCGCGATCAGCACGGTCGGCAGGGTCGGCAACGTCAGCTTTGGGCGGCGAGCAGCTTCTCCATCGCGTCGAAGAAGCCGTTGTAGCCCATGATCGTGGCCTCGACCTGCTCCTGGGTGAAGTCGCCGCGGAGCTGGGTCAGGGTCATCTCGGTGCCGCCGGGGACCTCCGCGAACACCACCACGATCGGGACGTCCGAGGGGTTCGCGGGGTCGTCGGTCATCGTGAACGACAGGCGCTCGGGTGGGTCGACCTCGGTGTACTCGCCGACCCAGTGGATCTGGTTGCCGTCGGGCAGTTGCATCACGGCGTTCCACGCGCCGCCGACCCGGACGTCGAGGCTGAGCGTGTCCAGCGGTACGTCGACCGCGTCGGTGCCGAACCAGACGGAGAAGTGCTCCGGCTTGGTCCACGCCTCGTAGACGAGCTCGCGGGGCGCGTTGAAGGTGCGGGTGACGACTACGTCTTGGCTCATGGCCGTTCTTCTGGGGTGTCGTTGGCTGGGCTGTCGTTGGATGGCGTGTTGTGCTGCTGCAGCTTGTCGAGATAGCTGCCGAGCGTGTCGAAGCTGTCGGCCCAGAACTTCTTGTAGTCGCCGATCCACTCCGACGCCGCGGCGAGCGGCCGCGCGTCCAGCCGGGCCGGCCGGTACTGCGCGTCCCGGCCGCGGGTCACCAGACCTGCGGTCTCGAGCACCCGGAGGTGCTTCGAGACCGCGGCGAAGCTCATCGCGAAGGGTTCGGCGAGTTGGCCGACCGTCGCCTCACCCGTCGACAACCGCGCCAGGATGGCGCGTCGCGTCGGGTCGGCGAGAGCCGCGAAAGTGCGGCTGAGCTGGTCGGTCGGCATGGTCGCTGGCTCCTATTCAACTACTTGGTTCTAAACCGATGAGTTGAATATAGCGCGGAAAGCGGGAGAGTCAAGTGGCGAGCGGTGACAGGTATCGGTTTGGCGACGGAGTATGTCTGGGTATATATACATGGCTATATCGTTGTCTACATGAAGACGATGATCGATCTCAATGACGAGGCGTTGGCGCTCGCGGCGAAGGAGTTGGGAACTGTGACGAAGAAGGACACGGTGAACGCCGCCTTGGAGTTCGTCGCCAGAAGACGCGAACGTATCGAGGCCCTGCTCGACGACCCGTTCGCCTTGGGGGTCGGGCCTGACATCGCCGATTCGGACATCATGCGGGAGGCTCGCCGTTGAGCACGGTGACCGGTGTGGGCAAGCTCTATCTGGTTGATACGTCGGCGCAGGCTCGCAGTCGGCATCCGGCCGTGCGAACCGTGATCGCCGGTCTGATCGTGGATCGTGCGGCCGCAACGTGCGTCACCGTCGATCTCGAAGCCGGTTACTCAGGCCGGGATCTTGAGGACCTACGGACGATCGCCGCCCGGAGGAAGGCGTTGTACACGGTGCTTCCGGTCACTGAGGCCATCGCCGATCGGGCCCGTGAAGTCCAGCTTCGGATGGCGGCGCGGGGGCATCATCGCGCGGCCGGAGTGGTGGATTTGCTGACCGCCGCCGTCGCAGAGGAACACGATGCGGTGATCCTGCACTACGACGCCGATTTCGAGCACATCGCCGCAACCACGGGGCAGCCGCATCTCTGGGTGGCGCCGCGCGGGACTCTGGACTGATTCGCCGACGTCAGGCGTCGGAGAGGCGGGCGATGGTGGCGCTGGCTCGGCGGACGATGGGGACCGGCCCTTCGGGGAGGACGTCGCCGATGAAGGTGTAGTGGCGCAGTACCTCGGGGTCGACGTCGCCCGGGCGGTGACGGCTGTGGTCGCGGACCCAGTCGATGATGTCGCCCCAGCCCGGCGCCGCCAGGGATCCGCCGAAGTGCTGGACGGACAGGCCGGCACACAGGTTGCCGAACGCGAGCCGGTGAGCCAACGGCCAGCCACGCAGCGTCCCCAGTACAAGGGAGGCAAGGAAGACGTCGCCCGCACCGGTTGGGTCGTACGAGCGAACGGGCAGGGCCGGGATGTACTCCTCCTCGCCCGTCTCGGAGTCGATCGCGAGGACACCGTCAGACCCATTGGTCACGACGGCCAGCGGGACCCGCTCGGCCAGTTTGTGCAAGGCGGCCTTGGGGGAGTCGGTCCGGGTATAGGCCATCGCCTCGCCCGCGTTCGGGGTGAAGGCGTGGAAGCCGTCGAGGACGTCGAGCACCGCGGGGGACCAGACGTCCGTCGGGTCCCAGCCGACATCGCCGAACAGCAGCGCGCCGGACTGGCGCGCCTCGGCGGTCCAGCTCGGCAGTTCCTCCGCGACCGGCACGATCGCGGATCTGGTCTTCAGGCCGGGCCCGACCAGCTTGCTCGGATCGCCCGGCGCCTCGTGGGCGTGGGTGACCATCGCGCGGTCCCGGTCGATCGACATCGACACGGTGACCGGGGAGTGCCAGTGCCCGATCCGGCGCGAGTGGGACAGGTCGACCTTCTCCTGGTCGGCGAGCGTGCGCCAGCAGAAGTCGGCGTACACGTCGTCGCCGAAGACGGCGGCCAGGCCGCTGCGCAGGCCGAGGCGGCTCGCGGCGATGGCGAAGTTGGCGACACCGCCCGGGCAGGAGCCCATGCCCTCGGCGAAGATCTCGGTACCGGTGGTCGGAGCGGACTCCAGGCCGGTCAGCACGATGTCGAGGAACACGGTCCCCTGCACGAACACGTCGTAGCAGGGCTCGTCGTCCTTCACGGTGACACTGCCCCCTCTGGTTGTGTCTCGACGATGACTTGTCGGTGGCTGGTGGTGTGCTGTCCTTCGTAGCATCATCGACCGGCCACCACCATGGATTTGGGAGGACCTTGATGAGTTCTGAGGCGTGTCCGTGATCCCTACCTGGATCTCGGTGATCGGCGTCGTGGTCACCGTGCTGAGCCCGCTCCTCGCCTTGGGAGGCGTCGCGCTGGGCGCCTACCTGACCCGCAAGTCCGACCGCGAGCTGGATACCTGGCGGCACCGCGAGGAGACGATGCGGATGGTCCGCTGGGCCGTCGAGCAGATCCTGGACGGCGACGAGGCCGGGACTGACGCCGGGGTGGTGACGCTGCGCTCACTGATGAGATCGGAACTGTTGCAGCCCGAGGACTACGACCTGGTCGCCGCGCTGACGGCCGCTGTAGCGATCGACCGGGTCGGGCAGGCCGCGTACGCTGATATCGCGGAAGAAGATGCCGATGTGGTCGAGGGAGACAATGCCGATGGCTGAGAAGAAGACCGTCAAGGTCTCCCGCCAGGCGGTCGAGCTGGCCAGGTTGCACGTGGAAGCCGCCCGCAAGGCCGGCCGCAAACCCGACGCCGGCGTCGCCCGGATAGCCGGCGCCCGCCCCGAGAACGGCAACGGCCCGACTCCGGCCCCGGCCTGATCTGCTACTCCAGCCACTGCTGCGAGCTTGCTCGCGTACTCAGCCAGTGACTGCCTGTGCCGTGCCCGCCCACCTCAGCCGGCGCAGCGCAGTACGGCTATAGGACAGTGACGCCCGAGCCGGGACGCCTGCTCGGACCACGCCCGGGAAGCCCCTACACTGATCGACGGCCGCTCCGGTGGCGTACGGTGCCTTGGTGGCTACCTGTGCGCTGCTCCCTGTTCCCGACCACGGCCGGAAGCTCCCGTGATCCGCTTCGAGAATGTTTCCAAGACCTTCGAGGGTCAGTCCAAGGCTGCCCTGCTGAACGTCAACGTCGAGATCGAGAAAGGCGAGTTCGTCTTCCTGGTCGGCACCTCCGGGTCCGGCAAGTCGACGTTCCTTCGTCTCGTCCTGCGTGAGCACCGGAGCTCCAAGGGCCACATCATGGTGGCCGGCAAGGACCTGAACCGGCTGGCCAGCTGGCGGATCCCGCAGATGCGCCGCCAGATCGGCACCGTCTTCCAGGACTTCCGGCTGCTGCCGAACAAGACCGTCGCGGAGAACGTCGCGTTCGCGCTGCAGGTGATCGGCAAGCCGCGCTCGCACATCCGCAAGACCGTGCCCGAGGTGCTCGAGCTGGTCGGCCTGGACGGCAAGGAGGATCGGCTGCCGGACGAGCTGTCCGGTGGTGAGCAGCAGCGGGTGGCGATCGCCCGCGCGTTCGTGAACCGGCCGATGATCCTGATCGCGGACGAGCCGACCGGAAACCTGGACCCCGGCACCTCGGTCGGCATCATGAAGCTGCTGGACCGGATCAACCGCACCGGGACGACCGTGGTGATGGCCACCCACGACGTCTCGATCGTGGACCAGATGCGCAAGCGCGTGATCGAGCTGGAGAACGGCCATGTCGTCCGCGACGAGTCGCGTGGCGTCTACGGCTACCAGCACTGAGACCCACGACGATACGGAACTGACTCTCCTATGCGACTCAACTACATCCTCTCCGACCTGGGCATCGGCCTGAAGCGGAACCTCTCGATGACGATCGCGGTCGTCGTCACCATCTGGGTCTCGCTGTCGCTGTTCGGCAGCGCCCTGCTCGCCCGCGAGCAGGTGGACCTGATGAAGGGGAACTGGTACGACAAGATCCAGATCTCGATCTTCCTCTGCACCAAGGACTCCGGCGGCCGCGGCTGCTCGGGCGCCGAGGTGACCACGGAGCAGAAGAACCGGATCAAGCAGGTGATCGAGTCGAACCCGGACACCGCGCCGGAAGGCGTGTTCGGCGAGTCCAAGAAGGAAGCCTTCGACCAGTTCAAGAAGCTCTACAAGGACTCCCCGATCGTCAGCACGGTGACCGAGGACCAGATGCAGGAGTCCTACCGGGTCAAGCTGAAGGATCCACAGCGCTACCAGAACCTGATCAGCGCGGTCGTGGGTCTACCGGGGGTCGATACGGTCCAGGACCTCAGACAGTATCTGGATCCACTCTTCAACGCGCTGAACAAGCTGAGATGGGGAGCGCTGCTGGCCGCCGGGTTGCTGCTGGTCGCCGCGCTGATGCAGATCTCCAACACGATCCGGCTGGCTGCCTATGCCCGGAGACGGGAGATAGGCATCATGCGCCTGGTGGGCGCCTCGAACTTCTACATCCAGCTGCCATTCCTGCTGGAAGCGATATTGGCGGCCCTGATCGGCGCGGTCCTTGCCTGCGGCACCCTCTGGCTCGGGGTGTACTTCCTGGTGAAGAAGCAGGCGGAGGAGACGTTCCGGGTCTGGCAGTGGGTCGGCGCCTCCGAGACGCTGCGGGCCACCCTGATCATGGTGGTCGTCGGTCTGGTGCTCGCGGTGATCCCGACATTCCTGACAACGCGGAAATACCTCAAAGTCTGACCCGGGTGACTTATCGTGCAGTAGCACGACAACTCAATCCATAGCAAGGGGTCGACTGTGGTCCCGCACTTCCCCGGTGCGAACCCGCTCAGGCGGGGGAGCATCAAGCGAGACGACAGCATCGGCACCACCGAACTACCGAACCGACGGACACTCAGGCAACGCCTGGGCGGGCCTGCCGGTCGGCCGACGATGGTCGCCGCTTGCTGCGTTGTCCTGTCCATGTCCGCCGGAGTCCTGGCGGTGGTCCCG
Source organism: Kribbella sp. VKM Ac-2568 (assembly GCF_004345365.1). Taxonomy (GTDB): domain Bacteria; phylum Actinomycetota; class Actinomycetes; order Propionibacteriales; family Kribbellaceae; genus Kribbella; species Kribbella orskensis. The sequence continues at coordinate 387,451 of NZ_SLVF01000007.1, read as the reverse complement.
TCTGCCCAGGCGGTGCCACCGGATCCAGCAGCGAAGAAGAAACAGCTCGACTCGCAGATCCAGGAGTCGCGCGCCGACCTGCACGAGTCGTACGACCAGCTCGCCAAGTCCACCGCCTCGTACACTCTCGCCGAGACGCAGTACAAGGCCGTCCAGGTCCGGTACGCCGCGGCGCAGGGCCGGCTGGCGGCCGCGAAGGCCGCCGATGTGGTTGCCGCGAGCAAGTTGAAGGCCGCCGAGGAGGCGCTGCAGACCGCGTTGTCCGACGTGGACGCCGGTGAGCAGGTGATCCTGGAGCAGAAGCACGTGGCCGGCCGCGCGGCGCAGTCGGCGTACCAGCAGCAGAACAGCCTGGTCGGGCTGTCGATCGTGCTGAACGGCGCGTCGCCGGCCGACGTCGCCACCGGCGTGCAGGTCCAGCGCAACGTGTTCGGCATCCAGGGCAACACGATCACCAAGCTCAACAATGCCCAGGCCCAGCTCGCGAACAAGCGCGCCAAGGTCTCCCAGGCGGAGAAGATCGTCGCCGCTCAGCGGGCCGAGGCCGCCCGGACCGTTCAGCAGGTCACCGCGCTCACGCTGCAGGTGGCCAAGGACAAGGCCGAGGCCGCGAAGCTGGCTCAGGCACGACTGGTCGCGTACAAGGCCGCCGAGAAGGACAAGAACAGCGAGTTGGCGCAGTACAACGCGCTGGTCGCCGAGCGGAACCGGGTGCAGGCGATCCTGGTCGCCCGGGCCAAGGCCGAGAAGGCTGCGGCCGCCCGGCGCAAGGCCGCGGCGGAGGCCAGGGAGCGCGCGAAGGCGAAGAAGGAGCACCGGCCGCCGCGCGACGTACCGGACGACCCGGGCAGCTCCTCAGGGCTGAGCTACCCGATCAACACCTACATCACCTCGCCGTACGGGATGCGGTTCCACCCGGTGCTGCACTACTGGAAGCTGCACGACGGCACCGACTTCGGCGCCGGCTGCGGTACGCCGATCCACGCCGCCGCGAGCGGGGTCATCACGGACCGCTACTACAACGGCGGCTACGGCAACCGGCTGTTCCTGTCGAACGGGGTGATCAACGGCTCGTCGATCACCACGGTCTACAACCACCTGTCGCGGTACAAGGTGCGCGTCGGTCAGCGGGTCAAGAAGGGCCAGGTGATCGGCTACGTCGGCACCACCGGCTACTCGACCGGTTGCCACCTGCACTTCATGGTCTACCAGGACGGACGGGTGGTTAACCCGATGAAGTGGTTGTGAGTTGTCTGGGATACTGGTCGGATGGTGAAACAGACCGGCCAGAAGCCGATCGCGCAGAATCGTAAGGCGCGACACGACTACCACATCGACGACGTGGTGGAAGCCGGACTCGTGCTGACCGGGACCGAGGTGAAGTCCCTGCGGCTGGGTCGGGCCTCCCTCGTCGACGCTTTCGCGTCCGTGCGGGGCAACGAGCTGTGGCTGCAGAACCTGCACATCCCGGAGTACACGCACGGCACCTGGACCAACCACGAGCCCCGGCGTACCCGCAAGCTGCTCCTGCACAAGGACGAGATGCAGAAGCTGATCAAGGCCGTCGAGCAGCAGGGCGTCAGCCTCATCCCGCTGTCGCTGTACTTCAAGGACGGCTACGCCAAGGTCGAGCTCGCCACCGGGCGCGGCAAGAAGGACTACGACAAGCGGCACGCCCTGGCCGAGCGCCAGGCGAACCGCGAGGCCCAGCGAGCACTGAGCGACCGCAGGAAGGGCTAGGGGTCTCCCCAGGGGTGGTTCCGGGCGTCACCCGATGGGTTGCGGGGTGGTCCGGCGTCAGGCTGGGGGCATGTCCACTTCAGAGCTGCTGGTGACGCCGGCCCAACGGGACCGAGCGGTCGAGATCCTGCAAGAGATGTACGCCGACGGCCGGGTCGAGCGTGTCGAGTTCGACACCCGCCTGGAACTGGCGCTCAAGGCCCGCACCCGGGCCGAGCTGAACGGCACCTTCGACGGACTGGTGGCGCGCCCCGTCCCGACGTACGTGCCGGCGGCCTTCACCCGACCCGCCCCGGTCAAGCGGTACGACAGCCAGGGCCGCGGCCTCGGCACGATCGCCCACTGGCTCGGGTATCCCACCTTCTTCGTCGGCCCGGCGCTGATCGTGGCCACCGCCGGCAAGGAGAACCCTGCGGTCCGCAAGCACGCGGTAGAGGCGTTGAACTTCCAGTTGAGCGCGTTGGCCGTCTTCGCCCTCCTAGGCGTGGTCACCGGCGTCACCGAAGGTTTCACCGGCTTCCTCTTCCCCCTGGTAGGCCTCGTCTGGTTCGTCCTCACCGGCATCGGCGGTCTGGCCACCCTCCTCGGCTCCAACTTCCGCTACCCCTTCACCCTCCGCCTGATCAAGTGACCCACGGTGACGGGAATCTGTGGTGCGGCAGCCTTGTTGGACTTGATAGTGTGGACCTTCCGCGGTCAGTCAGAGCGCTACCGGACCACGGGAGATTGACAACTCAACAGGGGGTGAACGGTTTCGACTTTGGACGTACGTTCCAAGAGAAGCGGGCCGAGGATCCAGGGTTATCTCGTTAACGATCTCTGGAAAACAATAACTGCCAACGCTAAAGCGCGCAGTAGCTTCGCTCTCGCCGCCTGACGGCCTGAGCTAAAAGAAGCGGTCAGCCCGGGGTTGCTTCCGACCCGGTTCCTGGCCTCAGCTAGGAAGCTTGCTTCGTTAACCCGGTCGCGGGGTTAACGCGGGACATTTACAGCGACTGAGTCTGTCGGCAACGTGTCTGTACGAGTGCTGGGACTGAGAAAACGACACAACAGACTGCGCCCGGAGAAGTCTTGGATCGACGCTGAAGGACGCGGGTTCGATTCCCGCCACCTCCACCCCTGAAAAGTTGGACGAAGCCCCGGCAGCCCAAAGCTGCCGGGGCTTCGTCATGTCTGTGGTCGGGGCGATCTGAACGCTGCCGGATACGAGGTGTAACGGATGAAGCCTCTTCAGCGATAGGCGGATGACAAGTCCAGGGATGGATCGGGTTGGATTGCGCTTGTCGCGACTGTCAGGGAACGGGGGAACATCGTGACGGCGGCCATGTGCCCCTCTCGACTTCAGGAAGTTGATTGGCGAGGTGTCGTAGCACTTCATCACGCGGGGCACCAACCTCAAGCTGCGAGTCGAGATTGGCGAACAGGCACTCGGCTGGCTCTCAGAGGACGATGTCCCTTGCGAGAACGGCCGCGCGCTGAAGCTCGATCATGCGGGCTTCGAGGAGAGGCAATGAGCGACTCTGGTCAGCCGGAGTTTTCGTCTTCTGCGGCCCTGGCCAGTCACCTGTCCATCGCGCGCCGCACAATGGCAATTGTGGTTTGCGGGACTTCGAGGGGAACTGAACGCAGATGTCGCTGGTCTACCGCTCTGTCTTCAACGACTCTGACGGTCGCATCGCAACCGCGCTCCGCCCGGAGTTCGAGCGGTGGTTGGATTCGAAGGCTCTGCGCCTGCCGAAGTCGGGACTTTCACAGCGAGGGTCCGCCCTCGAATCCGACGATGGTGCCATCGCGTGGGCAACAGAGCTCGACACGCAATTGCCGAACGGCGACAGAATCTACCGCGTGCGCCTGATCGAGGAGACGGCGGACGCACGCTGGATCACGACCGCAGCTGCGATCCGGCCAGCCGGCGACGCTACCTCGGTCGAACTTAGTCCTGCCCGGATTTGGGTGGATCTCGAACATGAGCCTGTCCGGAGAGCCAATCCCGTGCGGCCTGGGAGCCCTCGACTCGTCCGCGAGCTCCTGGCGGCAGGGGAAGGGTATGACGGACCGGTTCCCCTGACTGCTGAAGACTGGACTCTGCAGCAGAGCCACGTCGCGGAGATTGCGTCCTATATTTCGTCGCCGCACCGATCTGTTCCGGTCATCGTGTTCGCGCACGACGGGCAAGATGCCTACGACCAGCCGCACCTGACACGGCGTCTTGCGCGCGATGTGGCCGGTGTGGCCGCGGTCTTCAGGCTCGCCGACGCCTCGGCCACTGAGCAGCTCGCGAACAGCTTGCCCGAGGGCTATGCCGTTTATGGCGGGGCAATGCGTACCTATCTCCCCGGGGCGATATCCGACCCCGCCGATGTGGCGTCGCGGCACCGGATCCTTGGTCGGACTTCGCTCGTAGCCCTCGGCAGCAGGGCATTTCCTGCCGTGAAGGACCAGATTCTCGAGCTCTCGACGCGGCGCCCCGCACCCGTGGCGCTCCGATCCGCCCAGTCGGTCGCGGCACCTTCGGAACGAGTCCGACGGTCTGTCTCCGCCACCGCAGCCGCCGGTATCGGCCGCACCTGGCTGAACGAGCGGCTGGATCGGATGCGGCGAGCTCTGAGAAACCACCGCGGCAATGACCTTGCACCTGCGTCGACGTTGAGCCTAGACGACCTAGAGGCATTCGACGTAGTTCTGGATGAGCTGGTGTCTAGCCTTGCTACGCAGGCTCCAGCTGTGCACGACCTGGTGCCGGTGGCTGAGGTCGAACTCCGTCGCCAGCTGGTGCGGGAAACTGAGGAACGCGAGGCGCTTGAACAGCTACTCAACGAAGCGCAGGAGAACATCGAGGACCGCGCTTTGCTGGTTAGCCAGCTAACAACGGCCTACGACGATCTCACCATTGAGGCAACTGAGGCGAGAGAAGAGGTTGATAGCCTCGATCGCCGCGTCCGTTGGCTGGAACGACGCGTACGTGACCTCGGCGACCCGGGTGTGGGCACCGATGAAGAACTCCCGACCGCTCCATCTTCCGTGGCTGAGGTTGTGGCACTCGCAAGGCAGCATCTCAGCGCAATCCACGTAGGAGAGATCGAAGAAGACGCCGCTGAACTCGATCTGCACGGCGGTGCCCAGCTGTACGCGATCAAGAGCTGGGCTGCGCTTTGCGCCCTGGATGCGTATGCCCAGGCCAGGAGCGCCGGCATGTTCCACAACTCCTTCTACGCGTGGTGCCAGGAGCCCCCGCCGGGCCAGCCCGCGATATCAGCAACGGCCGTTGCCATGGTCGAGAGTGAGTCGGTGGAGTCGTCGTCCGACCTCCGCAACGCCCGTACATTCGCAGTGCCGACACAGGTCGCTGTGACCGGCCGCAAGTACATGCCGGCTCATGTGAAGGTGGTACGCCGAGGAGCGCCGGCACCACGCCTGCATTTTTATGACGACGCGGCTGGCACGGGGAAGGTGTACGTCGGCTACCTAGGTGCCCACCTGCCGACCGCTCGATTCTAATGACGCGTTGCCGATGAATAGATCAAACAGGTTTCGATCTTGGGAGGGGATACGGGATGGCTAGCGTTGCCGAGCTCGAGGAAGAGCAGACCTACTTTGACAGGGCGGCTGAGGCACGAGAGCGAACTAGGCAGACGCTCTCTTCAGCCTCAGCCGCTGCTGCTGGCTCGCGTGCTGCCGCCTCGGCCGTCAATCGGGGCGCAAAGTCGCTGCTAGACAATGTGGCAGACGCTGATGAAGCCGTCTCGTTCGCCATGTTCGAGGACGAGTCGGGTGAGAGGCTCTACCTTGGCAAGCACGCGATCAGTGACGCCGAGCGGAATAAGCTCGTGATCAATTGGCAGGCAGACGCTGCCTCCCGCTATTTCCAGGCATCGTATGAAGACTCCTGCGGCGTCCTTCGGCGACGCAAGTTCGTGACAGAGCGAAATAAGGTCATCGACTTCGATGAGGTCCTGTTCGCCGAGTTGGCAAAGGCCGTCGAGGACATCACCGAGGCGGATCGAAACGGCATCGACGACTCCGTCCTTCGAGACCTTGAGCAGGACCGCACCGGCGAGATGCGCGATATCGTCCAAACGATTCATGCAGCTCAGTACAAGCTCATCCGCTCGCCGCTTGACCAGCTTCTCGTTATCCAGGGCGGACCTGGAACCGGGAAGACAGCGGTGGCGTTGCACCGCGTGTCATGGCTGCTCTTCAACCATCGGCAGAGCCTGGCAGCCGACGATGTGCTCGTGATCGGCCCGAACCCTACGTTCACCCGCTATATACGGGCGGTCCTGCCCGGTCTGGGCGATGCCGAAGCCGTCCACCGGGACCTGCGTTCTCTAGGGCCGATCTCATCGAACTCGCGACCCGAAGATGTTGACGTACAGCGTCTCAAGGGCAGCGGGAGGATGGCGGCGCTGCTCGAGACTGCCCTGCAGCAGCGCGTACGGTTTCCAGCGGGCGTCGAGATCATCGAGGTTGGGCCGCCTACACGTCCAACCCGGCTGGGGGCTGCTGATGTCGAAGGACAGCTGCGCAGGTTCCTCCAGAACGCCCCTACCTACGCGGCCGGCCGCAATGGATTCAGAAGCTGGCTCGCGGGTGAGGTGACGAGTGAAGCCAGTCCCGCGCAGGTCGACGCAGCCGTCGAGCGCGTGTGGCCGTCCCTCACCCCCCAACTGTTTCTGCGAGATCTACTTGGATCCCGAGAGCGCCTTGTGGCGGCCGCTGGTGACCAGTTCACGGCAGGTGACGTTAGTCGTCTCCTGAGGCAGCCAGCTGGACGTCTGAGCGAAGAGACTTGGAGCGATGCCGACATCGCACTTGTCGATGAAGCCGCCTTCTTGATCAACGGCCGCGGCCACACCTACCGACACGTTGTCATCGACGAGGCGCAGGACCTGTCACCGATGCAGCTTAGATCCGCGCGGCGGCGGTCACGGAATGGATCGATGACGATCGTCGGTGACGTCGCCCAGTCGACTGGACCTTGGGCAAGGGATACGTGGGACGAAGTTGTCGAAGCGCTTCAGCAGGATTTCCCGACCACCGTTGAGGAACTGACACTTGGGTATCGCGTTCCCCTGCAGATCTACGAGCTTGCCGCTCGTCTTCTCCCGGAGGCGGCGCCGTCCATCACGCCGCCTCGCATCGTCAGATCCGGACCCGCAGACCCCACCCTGATCCAATGTGAGGACGATCAGCGGATCCCTCACGCGCTGGACGCTGCACGGGACTACGCAGGACGGGGATTGTTCGTCGGGCTCGTCGTGGCTGATTCGATGCGTCAGTTCCTCGTCGAGGAACTTCGGAAGGCGGGCATCGCCTGGAGCGACGCGAGCAAAGGCGATCTGAGCAAATCGATCAACGTGCTGTCTGCCGAGGAGGCCAAGGGCCTTGAGTTCGACGCCGTGGTCTTGATCGAACCCGAGGCGATCGTCGCCGAATCCGACAGCGGCTTGCGGCTGCTTTACGTGGCGCTTACGCGCTCCACGCGGTACCTCACGGTGACGTACACGGGACGTTTGCTTCCCAGCAAGCTCGACGCGTCCGCCATTACGATGGAAGAGCAGGCGGCCATTCGGGCTGACATCGCTGTCCGTTCCACAGAGGATGAAGCGACCTCATTGGCGAGTCCAGTCGAGATCGAGATGACGCCCGCCGCTGGTGCTGCATCTATGGTGGCAAGTCGAGGTCCCCGGGCAGCCTCAGCACCGGACTCTCTGTTCGAGATCGCTGTCGTCCCCAGTACCGATGCGACGCTGTCACAGACAAGGCATGTATCAAGCCCGACTAGGTCCGTAGACATGGCATCATCCAATGCTCCGGTCGTCGCCGACCTCGGTCGTCTTGTCGCGGACACTGTCGCTTCGTCCATTGCCGCGAGCATTCGCGAGAACGTGCCAGTCGCAAGGTGGGCTTACGTCGTCGATAGGGTGCGTCGAGAACTCGAAGTCAGCAGCGACGATCTTCTGGATCTGCTGACCGACTAGTAGCGATGCTCAGTGAGCTCGCGACCGGCACTCGACGGATCAGCAGTAGTCCATCGATCGGCAGGAGGAGAGATATGCAACCCGACTCAACGACTCAGGGCGATCTGAGCGACGAGTCCGGCTTTTCTGACGACGTGACAGCGCCCGAAAGCCGTGCAGACGAGGTCGAGGATCTCGGCGATCTTCGCAGCATTGCCGAGGACATCTTCCGGACCTGGTACGGAGGCACGGAGATCGAATGGGCCGAATACGCATGGGCATGTCTCGGCAGTGCAGGACTGACTCGGTTTGACACCGAAATTGAGCGGGCCCGCGTCGTGTGCCGACTTCTGGCGTTGGCCGCCCTTGCTCGCGAGTTCTATGCGCGTGCATATGGGGAAGGCTATCCCGGTGAGCATCCGTTCTCTGAAGACGATGTCCTCGGGCCTTATCCACGCATCGATCCATTTGTGCTGGGACAACTAGCGGAGAGGGATGGGGTCGACACGGACATCGAGTTCGGGTACGACTTTGAGGAAGGCGTCGCAGGATATGCGCTCCGCGAGATCGTCCGCGCCCAGTGCCGAACTGTCGCCCAGACTCTCACGTCCAGATGGGGATCCGCTCTGTCGTTCGCCTCGCTTTGGGCGTCCGCCAATGACGACACCAAGTACCCCCTTGCCGATGACGTCGTTCGAGACATCGTCAACGTCGACATCACGAACATGAAGATGGACGGGTGGCACTGGATAGAGGAAGGGATGCCCGTCGGCTGAGCGTCACCCTTGGTTCACCGTTGAGCACCCCAGCGCAGGTGCCTCGAGGAGTGGTCTCACTGGCGGAGGCAGGAGCGGGGCCGAGCCCAGCCACCTGCACCTCTTGGAAGTCGAACAAAGTCCCGGCAGCCCGCAAACCGCCGGGACTTTGTCATACCCAGTGCTAGTTCAAAGTCATTCTCGGTTCGCCGTTGGTTAGGCCTGGACCGGTGATCGCGCAGGCGCCGCCGCGGTTGGCGGTGTAGGACTGGCGGACGCAAGAGCGTAGGGCTAGTTGGGCCCAGTAGTTGGGGTGTAGGGATTCTTGGATGTAGTAGTTGGAGCCGATGGTGGTTACCGTGCGGATTTGGTTGATCCATTCGGTTTTGTCTACCGCAGCGGGGGCGGTCCAGGAGGAGAGGCCTACCTCTTCGTAGAGGCCTACGGCTTTTTCGCAGAGGCGGCGGCCGTTGAAGGTGGATTGGAGTTCCAGGAGGCGGGTGTTCGAGAGGCCTGATTGGGTGATGGCGGCTCGGACGGTGTTGTTGATGGTGGCCAGGGCGGTGGTGTTGGCCCAGTCGGCGTCCGCGTTCCAGAAGCCGCAGCCGCCGATGTTCTGGCGGGTGTAGCCGGTCTGGCCGTAGCGAAAGCCGCTCGCCGGCGGGATCGGGGACGGGTACGTCTGCACCAGCAGGTTCCACGCGTTGTCCGCGTAGCCCGCGTTGCGCATCGCCGTCCGGATGTTCTGGAACGAGGTCGCGATCCGGCCCCGTACTGCGGTGACGTTGGCCGAGGTGAAGTTCGCGACCACCGACGAGTCGTCCTTGCAGTAGTCCGGGAACCACGAGGGCGACAGCAGGAAGTCCGTCACGCACGACGTCACGATCGAGGCGAAGTTGAAGTCGTTGCCGCCGATCGAGGCGACCACCAGGTTCACGTTGTGGGTCGAGGCGAACTGCTGCAGCATCCTCGCCTGGCCGAGGTGGCCCGCGCCGTCGTCGTAGAAGTCGAGTCCGGGTTTGAAGGTGTCCCCGGTCGTGGTGTTCGTACGGGCGCCGGAGCACGCGAGGTTCAGCCCGCCGACGCCGCCGCCGATGAACGCCTCGGCGGATCTGCTGCGGTGGCACTTGGCGATCGTCTCCGCGGTGCCGGCCGCGTTGTCGTGGTACGCGTGGGCGCCGAGCGCGTCCGCGGGTGCCTCGGAGTTGTTCGAGCTGCCCGCCCAGCGGCCGGCCTCACCCGAGATGTAGGAGTCCCCGACGGTCACGACGTACGGCGTACCGGAGCCGGGGCCGTCCGCGTGGGCGGCGGGGGTGGTGACGACCAGGCTCCCGGCCGTCAGGACGAGAGTGGTGATGGTCAAGGACAAACGACGACTTCGCGGACTGAGCACCGGAAGGCCTCCTCGCCGAAGGTCGGTGACCACTTGGACCCCGTGGTGGTCACCGTGCAGCGAGAATGTACTCCTGAGTAACGTCGAAGGATAGACCGAGAGTGCTGGCACGTATGCGCCCTGTCACCACCGTGTCACTCGGTCGACGGATACCGCAGCGACCACCAGTCGCTCCACCGCTTGTCAGTCCCGGCAAGAGCGGCATCGTCCACCCCATAGAACGTGAGCACGGCCATCGCCGCACCGTTCGGCTTCTTCTCGCCGGCGCCGACGTGGCTCAGCACGAGCAGCCCGTCGCCCCACTGGTCGACCGTCAGCCCCACCTGGTTGTCCGACCGGAACCACACCCGCCCGGTCGCCCGCTCGCCGACCAGGTCCACCTCGTACTCCGAGCCGACCGCCGCGGTGATCCCCAGTTGCTCGGCCGGACCCGTACTGCGGTCGCCCGCGCCCGAGTAGAACAACGTCCGGCGGGGTTCACCGGGATGCCGTTCGAGAGCGAAGCGGAGTTGCTGGACGAAGGTGATCCAGCCCTCGGTGATGTCGTCGTAGTACGCGTCCCACTCGGGGTCGTCGCCGTGCGGTGCGCGCGTCAACGTGATCCTCGAACCACCTTCGGCAGGCTCCACCACGAACCGGTCGCCGCCGTGGATCTCCAGCATCCGGCTCTCGCTCTCCCCGGCGTCCTCTGTGTACCCGGTGAAGAAGATCAGGTCGATCTCGGCGTCCAGCCCCTCGTACTCCCACCCGTGCCAGTGCCGGATCTTCTCCTTGTCGCGGAGCGCGTCCCAGACCGCCTCGACGGGCGCGGCCACCGTCACCACGATCACCGGGGTCTCGTCACTCATGACTTCCCTCCTTCTGTACTGCGGGGTGCCGGGTGGCCGCCGGCGATCACCCGGTACGGGCGTCCGCCTTCGGCGTCGAAGGCCTCGATGGTCTGCCGGACGGCTTCGGTCAGCGCGTCCGTGAAGCGGTGCACATCGCCCGGCTCGGTGAATCGCACCTCGGCTTCGAGCGTGAAGGTCAGCAGTCGCTTGCCGGCGGCATCGGCCTTGTTCTGCATCCGGGCCACGTCGCGAACGGTGCCAGCGGCAACTTCCACCAGGTGCTCGGCCGCGTACTGGTCGCCGATCCGGCTGAAGGTGCGCCCCATCACGGACGGGTCCACGACAAACGAGCCGGAGGTCGCACGCAGGATCCGCTCGACACATCCCCGCCGCTGCCGCTCCTCGACCAACTCCACCAGCCCGGCCTTCTCGAGTTCGCGCAGGTGGTAGTTCACTCGCTGCCGCGGCAGTTCGAGGGCAGCCGCCAACTGAGTTCCCGAGGCAGGCTCCTGGAGCAGATCAAGCAGCTTCCGCCGCAACGGCGACAGCGCAGCCCGCACCTTCTCCGGCTCCTCCAGCAACTTCATGCCCACAGACTCGTATTGACAGTTTCATTTGTCAATAAGCCAGACCGGAGCTGCAGCACTGACCAATACGGTCTCCGACCGGGCGCTCACGCTCGGCGCGACCGGTGGCGGGAGGTTGGTGAGTGGTGGCGGTCCGGGAGTGAGAGAGCATGGGCGGCATGTCTGTTGAGGGGCCGCAGTTGCCGGTGGGGACTCAGGTTGTACTGCGGGTGGCGCGGACGGATGGCGCGGGTGGGACTGCGCAGCGCGGGGCTACCGGGCGGGTCAGTGGCGTCACCCCGGACGGGCGGTACGCCGTGAGGTTGGTCGATGGGCGGGACGCCACGGCTCAGCGGGATCAGCTCAGTCTGCGTACGGCGTACCAGGACGACGCTGTCGCCGTGGATCAACCCGATGGGGACAAGATGGTCCGAGAGCACACGATCTACGCGGCGGTGGTCGGGTCGCGGGCGTTCGGATTGGACACCGACGCCTCCGACACGGACACGCGTGGGGTGTACGTCGCGCCGACCGAGGCGTTCTGGTCGCTTGCCAAACCGCCGACTCACGTGGACGGGCCGGAGGATGAGTGGTTCTCCTGGGAGGTCGAGCGGTTCTGCGAGCTCGCGCTGAAGGCGAACCCGAACCTGCTCGAGGTGCTCCACTCGCCGCTAGTGGTCCGCCAGACCCCGCTCGGCGAGGAGCTCGTCGGACTCCGCGAGGTGTTCCTGTCGCAGCTCGCCTACCAGACGTACTCCGGCTACGTGCTGAGCCAGTTCAAGAAGCTCGAGGCGGACTTCCGGCGGGACGGGGCGCCGAAGTGGAAGCACGTCATGCACCTGATCCGGTTGTTGCTTGCAGCCCGTACTTTGCTGCGCGAGGGCCGGCTGGTCGTCGACGTCGGCCCGCATCGCGACAGGTTGCTCGCGGTCAAGGCCGGGGCCGTCGAATGGGAAGAAGTGGAACGCTGGCGGCTCGGCCTGCACGAGGAGCTCGACGAGGCGTTGCGGAAAACCGTGCTGCCGGCCACGCCCGATGTCGGTAGGGTCGACGCCTGGCTCAGATCGGTCCGGCGGAGGAGCATCGGTGACGCGTGACATGCGGCAGCTCGACTACGACGAGCTGCGCGGCGTCATCGCCGACCAGCCCTATATGTTGCTCTTCGCAACGGTCTCCGGCGCTCACCTGTACGGCTTCCCGAGCAGGGACTCCGACATCGACCTGCGCGGGGTGCATGTGTTGCCCGCCGAGGAGGTCGTCGGGTTGACCACTGGACCGGAGACGCTCGACCGCACCTGGTTCCAGAACGAGGCCGAGGTCGATCTCGTCACCCACGACCCGGCCAAGTTCGCCCGGCTGATGCTGCGGCGCAACGGCTACGTGCTGGAGCAGGTGTTGTCGCCGCTCGTCGTCGCCACGACCCCGGAGCATGAGGAACTCGTCGCTCTGGCGCCGGGCTGCCTGACGAAGTGGCACGCGCATCACTACCGCGGGTTCGCGAGCACTCAGTGGACGCTGTTCGGGAAGTCGGGCGAGCTGAAGCCCCTGCTCTACACGTTCCGGGTGCTGCTCACCGGCATCCACCTGATGCGCGCGGGCGAAGTACAGGCTGATCTGCGCGAACTGCAGACGATCGTCGCCGAGGCGCCGGGGTATCTGGGGGAGTTGATGGCGGCCAAGGCGGAGGCTGAGCATGGGCCGCTGACCGGGCCGCTGACCGGGCCGTCCAGGGACCTGCTCGAGCGGGATGTGGTCGCGCTCCAGGCAGCACTCGACCAGGCCGAGACCGACTCGAAGCTGGCGGACCGGCCGACTGCTGACGCCGCCCTTCACAACCTCCTCGCACGGACGCGGCTGCGCTCAGCCTGAGCATTCCCGCGAGGACGCGGCTGCGCTCAGCCTGAGCATTCCCGCGAGGACGCGGCTCTGCTCAGGCTGAGCCGTCCCGCGAGGTGACCGGATAGCGGTCAATCGGTGGCCGGCTCTGCGCTGAGCGTGGCCGCATCAGGCGCGCCCTGTGCAGCGGGGGAGGCACCCTCTAAGGTATTTACTTAACTGCGTGAAGCTATTGACACCTGCCGTGATTGGGTAAATAGTTTCGTCCTGAAACAATCAGAAAGCAGAGTGAATCAACAGTGTCGAACATCAAGGTGCTGCAGCTCCGCTCGGCGGGTGTCAGCCTGGTCCTGGACTGCTCCGGTCCTGCCCTTCCGTCCGTCCTGCACTGGGGTGCGGACCTGGGAGCCATGGACGAGGCCGCGCTGGCCGATCTCCGCCGGGGCGCCGGCGCGGTCCAGGCCGGCAACGGGCTCGACGACAACCTGCCGGTCGCGATCATCCCCGAGTACTCCGCCGGCTGGTTCGGCCTGCCCGGGCTCAACGGGCACCGCGACGGCCACGACTTCTCCGCGTCGTTCCAGCTGACCGCTGTCGAGCAGACCGGGAACACGGTCCAGGTCCAGGCGTCGGACCAGCAGGCTGGTCTGAAGGTCGACCTCACCATCGAGCTGACGGATTCCGGCCTGATCCGGACGAAGGCCGAGCTCACGAACACCGGCGATTCGGCGTACACGGTCGACGGGCTGGTGCTCGCGCTGCCGGTGCCGACCGAGGCGACCGAACTGCTCGACATGACCGGCCGGCACATCGGCGAGCGCGTCCCGCAGCGGCACGCGTTCACCCAGGGCGCGCACATCCGCGACAACCGCCGCGGCCGCACCGGCGCCGACGCCACTCTGCTGCTGATCGCCGGCACCCGCGGCTTCGACTTCGGCTCCGGCGAGATCTGGGCCGTCCACACCGCCTGGAGCGGCAACCACCGCTCGTACGCCGAACGCGGCATGAGCGGGTACGCCGTGATCGGCGGCGGCGAGCTCCTCCTCCCCGGCGAGGGCCGTCTCGAAGCGCAAGGCTCCTATGCCACCCCCTGGATCTACGGCTCGTACGGCGTTGGCCTCGACCGGGTGTCGACGCGATTCCACGAGTACCTGCGGGCGCGGGAGACGCACCCGAAGACCGACCGCCCGGTGGTGCTGAACACCTGGGAGGCCGTGTACTTCGACCTGGACCTCGACAAGCTGAAGGCACTCGCCGACGCGGCCGCCGAGGTGGGAGCCGAGCGCTTCGTGCTCGACGACGGCTGGTTCCGCGGCCGCCGCGACGACCACGCCGGGCTCGGCGACTGGTACGTCGACGAGGGGATCTGGCCGAAGGGGCTGCACCCATTGGTGAACCATGTCACCGGGCTGGGGCTGCAGTTCGGCCTCTGGGTCGAGCCGGAGATGGTCAACCCCGACTCCGACCTGGCCCGTGAGCACCCGGACTGGATCCTTGCCACCGGCAACCGGATGCCGCCGACCGCACGCCACCAGCAGGGGCTCAACCTGGGCATCCCCGAGGCCTACGAATACCTGCTGGAGCGGCTGGACAGTCTGCTGAACGAGTACGACATCTCCTACCTCAAGTGGGACCACAACCGCGACTTCGTTGACGGGGGCAACCAGCAGACCGGCACCGCCGGGATCCACGAGCAGACGCTGGGCGTGTACCGGCTGCTCGACGAGCTCAAACGCCGCCACCCCGGCCTGGAGATCGAGTCCTGCTCGTCCGGTGGGGCTCGCGTCGACCTCGGCATCCTGGAGCGGACCGACCGGGTCTGGGGCAGCGACAGCAACGACGCCCTGGAGCGGCAGAAGATCCAGCGCTGGACCCAGATGCTGCTGCCGCCGGAGCTGATCGGCTGCCACGTCGGCCCACCGAAGGCGCACACCACGGGCCGGACCCAGAGCCTGGCGTTCCGGGCGACGACCGCGTTGTTCGGCCACTTCGGCATCGAGTGGGACATCAGCGCGGCGACTCCTGAGGAGCGCGCCGAGCTGGCAGGGTGGGTCGCGCTGCACAAGGAACTCCGGCCGCTGCTGCACACCGGCCGGGTGGTCCGGGCCGACCGTGGTTCGGACGACTTCCTGCTGCACGGCGTCGTCGCGCAGGACGGATCCCGCGCCGTCTACTCCGCCGTACAGATGGCCCAGTCGGTCACCTCCGATGTCGGCCGCGTCCGGCTGCCCGGGCTCGACCCGAACCGGACGTATCGGGTGAGCAAGGTCGCCACCCCCGGCCCGGAGCCGCGCAACTCGGCGCCGTGGTGGGTCGACGGCGGCCGGGTGGAGCTCAACGGCGCAGCCCTCGCCGCGGTCGGCTTACAGGTGCCGACGCAGTGGCCCGAAAACGCGATCCTGCTGGAAGTTCAGGCCATCGACGTCAACCAGATCCTGTCCGCAAACTCCTAGCTCGCGCTGCTGTAGCGGCGGCCGGCGACGCGCCAGTGCACGACGGTGAGCGTGAAGCCGGCCGCCAGCAGCAGAATCGCCAGGGAGATCGCGGCGGTGGAACCAGTCAGAACGCCGGTTGGCACGGCCGCGATCAGCCCGGCCGGGACGATCGTCGCCAGGATCAGCTGGACCGTTTTCGGGAAGTAGGCGAGGGGATACTTGCCTGCTTCCCGGAGTTGCTGGGCGACCTCGTTGACGGGTTCCGCGCTGTCGACCCAGAAGGCGAGGTACGCGAGGTTCGCCCAGAGTAGGCTGAAGCCGACGAAGCCGATCGCCATCCAGAGCAGGGCAACGAGCAGCAGACCGGGGCTCGGCGAGAGGTGAGCCGCATGGGCGCCCGCAACCGCTAGCCCGAGTCCCGTGACGACCCGGCCGAGCTCTGCCGGCTCCATCCACCTCAGCGTCGCGTAGAGCTGGGCATTCACCGGACGGATCAGGATCAGGTCGAGCTCGCCGCGGCGGACGTAGCCGTCGATCCGGCGGACATTCGGCGCCACGAAGCAGTCCATCAGCCCGGTGCAAGCGCCGTACAGGCCGACCACTACCAGGGTCAGTGGTCCGTTCCAGCCGACGGCCGTGGCCGAGACGTCGGCGAGGATCAGGACCGGGATGACGCCCAGGATGAGCTCGGTCGTCGACGAGACCGCGGTGATGATCGTCTGACTGCGGAACTGCAGATCCCGCCTGATCGCCTGCACGAAGCAGCTCCACCACAGGCGCGCGAACCTCCTCATGCGCCGGCTCCCTGGTAGTTGCGCAGACCGATCCGCCAGATCACGACGGCCGCCCCGAGGAAGGTCGTGAACCAGCCGACGGCCAGGAGGTAGCTTTCATCGGATGGCCTGCCCAGCAGCACTTCCAGCGGAAAGGACACCATGAAGCGGAACGGCTGTGCGGTCAGGAACCCGGAGAACGCGGCGGGGAAGAGCGCGAGGGGAATCAGTGCCCCGGATAACGTTCTGGCGAGCAGTTGCCGCAGCCTGTCGATCGCGGAGACATCCTCGAACCAGAAGGCCAGCGAGCCGATCACCACATCGAGCGCGAAGGTCATTCCCGCGGCCATGAACAGAGCAACCAGGAAGGCGATCCACCGCAGACCGGGCGGCGGCAGGGCGACCTTGTCGCGGAAGAGGAGGCCGAGGGCGACCGCCAGCGGAGCGAGCAACGTCAGCTTCATCAGCTTCTCGGCCACGTTGTTGGCCAGGCCGTTGACGTGGGTCGAGCACGGCCGGACGAGCCAGGAGTTCAGCTCGCCCAACCGGATGCCGGCGGCAAGGAAACCCGAGGTCCAGCTGGAGGTGAGCATGGAGACGAGGCTGACCAGCACGAGGTAGGTGGTGAGGAAGGACTCGGAGACCGGTGGCGTCGCCCCTTGCGCGATGGCTCCGCGCCAGACGAGCAAGGAGATCGCCGGCGCGATGATGTTGCTGAGCTGCATCATGGCCAGCCACCAGCGGTAGTGCAGGACCAGGGAGATCTCCCGGGCGACCAGGACCCGCAGTACGCGAAGGATCCTCAGCTTGGGGGCGGCGGTCATGAACCCGCCGTGAAGAGATTCGACATCACCTGGTCGAGATCCGCCTCGCCGCCGGCGTCCGCGTGGCCGCGCAGGGCGGTGAGATCGCCGTCGAAGATGGTCACGCCGTGGTTGATCACGACGACGCGTTCGCAGAGTGCGGCCACGTCGTTCATGTCGTGGCTGGTGAGCACGATCGTGGTACCGAGGTCGCGGTTCAGCTCGGCGAGGAACCTGCGGACGCTGAGCTTGGCGACCACGTCGAGACCGACGGTCGGCTCGTCGGCGAACAGCAGTTCCGGGCCGTGCAACAACGCCAGCACCAACTCGCACCGCATCCGCTGTCCGAGCGACAGTTTCCGGACCGGGACGTGCAGGATGTCCTGGATCCCCAACCGTTCGGCGAGATCGTCGACGCTGCGGTCGAACCGCGGCTTGGGGATGGCATACATCTCCCGATGGATCACCAGCGAGTCGTACGTCGAGACGTCCCACCAGAGCATCGACTTCTGGCCGAACACGACCGAGATCCGGGACAGGAAGTCGAAGCCGCGGCGGGACGGTCGATGGCCGAGAACCTCGAGCTCGCCTTCCGTCGGCCGCAGTAGGCCGCAGAGCATCTTGATCGTGGTGGTCTTGCCCGCGCCGTTCGGACCGAGCAGGCCGATGATCTGGCCGCGCGGCACCGTCAACTCGAGGGCGTCGACCGCCAGGCGTTCCCGCCGGTCGGGGCGGAACACGCCCTTCAGCGCACCGGTCAACCCGGGGCTCTGCTCGGTGTAGCGGTAGGTCTTGGTGAGTCCCTCGGCGCGGATCGCTGGTTCGCCGGATTTGGGCATGGGACGCCATCCGTTCCGCGACTCCACGCAGACTGGGGGAGCCGCCTCACTGGATAGCCGGAGTCTGCCGGCGGCCACACGGATCGGCGCGACCGTTGTCGACCCTAACCCGATCAGCGTTTCCGGATCATCCGATTTTCGCCCGCTGGGGGTTCGACCCTGGCCCGGTCCCTGGTACGGCATACCCCAGCGGGAGTACGTCGTACTGCGTCCAGGGGTGCAGGGTGCGTCGGCTGGAGTAGCCGAGGTGTAGCCGCCGAGGCGACGCGGTGAAGGGGTCCCGGAGGACACGATCGGTGCAGTCGGAAATCGCGAGCATCGAGGAGTGTCATGAACGAGGAGAGGCCGGGCGGAAGCATCCGCATTGGCGACCAGGAGAGGGAAGACGCGGTCAAGCGGCTCGGCGCTCACTACGAGG
The DNA here is from genome assembly GCF_004345365.1 of Kribbella sp. VKM Ac-2568. GTDB lineage: Bacteria > Actinomycetota > Actinomycetes > Propionibacteriales > Kribbellaceae > Kribbella > Kribbella orskensis. The sequence continues at coordinate 369,103 of NZ_SLVF01000007.1, read as the reverse complement.
CCGGCCGGTTGAGCGCGGAGGAGCACCAGGAGCGCGTCGGCGAGGCGCTGCAGGCGAAGACCCAGGAGGACCTCGCGGGGTTGTTCGCGGATCTTCCCGGCGAGCGGCCGGCCGCTGAGGATCAGGCTGAGCAAGGCGCGCCGTGGGGTTGGACGCGGCCGCCGTGGACCGCGCCGCAGGACACGAACGCCGCACGTCAGGGCGGTCCCAGTCAGGGGCAGTGGAGCAGCGCCGGGCCGCCGTGGGCCGCGAAGGAGCCGTTCGGGACGATCCCGTTCCCGCTGTTGATCGCGCTCGCTGTGATCGGAGTACTGGCGTCGATCGGTTGTGTGGTCGGCGGTGGGCACCCGCCGGTGCTGCCGCTGCTGCTGATCGTGGCCGGCGTCGTGATCTACAAGAAGCGCAAGCAGGAGCGTCGGGCATGAGGGCGGTCTATCGGGTGCTCGCGTCCGCGATCGCGGTGGCGGTAGTGCTCCAGGTCGCGTCGATCGCGCTGGCCGGGTTCACCATCGCCAGCGACGCCGAGGACGGGACCACCATCGGCGCGGACTACAGCAACTTCGGGCAGAGCTTCCACAGCATCGCCGGTACGGCGATCGGGCTGCTCGCGCTGGTGTTCCTGATCGTGTCCTTCCTGACCGACGTACCGCGCGGCCGCACGCTGGCCGGGATCGTCGTCGGTCTGGTGGTCCTGCAGTTCCTGCTCGCGATCGTGTCGTTCGGAGTACCGGCGCTCGGCATCCTGCACGGCATCAACGGGCTCGCGATCGCCGGTGTGGCCGGCGCCGCGTCCCGACGGGCCGCCACCGTGGCCCAGCCCGCGACTAGTGGCTAGGTGGAAGGGGCGACTGGTCGCCCTCGGGGTGGCGCTGGCGGTGCTTGTACCGCTGGCCTACCTCTGGGCGACCAGCCTCGTCCCCGGCAACTACTCGGCGATGGACATGGGGTACGCCGACTACGGTGGCGGGCCGTCGTCCGCGGAGCACATGCACCATGGCGGGAAGAGCGTGGCGGATCTGGTGGGTCCGACCTCCAGTACGCCGGATGTCGCGGTGACGCTGACCGCTCGGAAGCAGAAGTTCACCCTCGCCAGCGGGGAATCGGTCGACGGGTTCACCCTGAACGGCAGTTCGCCGGGCCCGCTGATCCAGGCGCGTCAGGGTGACGTTGTCGAGGTGACCCTGGTGAACGAGTCCGTGCCGGACGGAGCCACCTTGCACTGGCACGGCATCGACGTACCGAACGCGGAGGACGGGGTCGCCGGGGTCACGCAGGACGCAGTACCGGTCGGAGGGAGGCACGTGTACCGATTCCGGGCGGAGCAGGTGGGGACGTATTGGTACCACTCGCACCAGGTGTCGAGCGAGGAGGTCCGCGGTGGTCTCTTCGGCACGATCGTGATCTCGCCGCGCGGTACTGCGGCCGGCAGTCGCGGGGCTGGTGCTCGTGAGGCCGGTGCTCACGAGGTGGTTGCCGCGATCCACACGTACGACGGCAAGCGGACCATCAACGGGCGCACCGGCACTCAGCGAGTGGATGCGCCTGCCGGGACGTCGGTCCGGGTGCGGGTGATCAACACGGACAACGCGATCGTCCGGACGGGGTTGGTCGGGGCGCCGTACAAGGTGATCGCGGTCGACGGGCGTGAGGTGCACGGGCCGACTCCTGTGACTGCTGGATATGCGTTGGCCGCTGGGGCTCGGGTGGATCTCGAGGCGGTCGTTCCTGCGCGGGGCGCCTTGCGGTTGGATGCTGGTTCTGCTGCTGTGTCGATGGCGATCGGACCGGCCGATGCTGAGGTGCCTGGGGACGCGCTGTGGTCGGAAACCGTTGATTTGTTGAGCTATGGGACTTCGGCGCCGCTGGGGTTGGACCCGGCGAAGGCGGACCGGTCCTTCGAGTACCGGATCGGCAGACGGCCGGGGTTCCTGGACGGCGTACCCGGGTTGTGGTGGACGATCAACGGCCACAAGTTCCCTGACGTGCCGATGTTCATGGTCGCCGAGGGAGACGTGGTGCGGATGAAGATCAGCAACACCAGCGGCCAGGCCCACCCCATGCACCTCCACGGCCACCACGCCGTCGTCCTCTCCCGCAACGGAGTGGCCGCCACGGGCTCACCGTGGTGGGTCGACACTCTCGAGGTAGGCGACGACGAAAGCTATGAAATAGCCTTCCTGGCCGACAACCCAGGCATCTGGATGGACCACTGCCACAACCTCCCCCACGCGTCTGAAGGGCTGATGACGCATCTGGCCTACGAAGGCGTCAGCACGCCGTACAAGATCGGCGGTGCCGTAGGCAACAAACCGGAGTGACTTGTCCTTCGGCCCGCATCGCGCCTCCTCCATCGGCCGCTCGACACCGCGACCAGGTGCCGAGCTGACTTTGTGCACCGCCTGAGCGGTCTGCGCACGGCAGGATGCTCGGAGCGTGCACAAGGTCCGGAACCGGGTACCGCCCTCAGCTGATACTTGCCAACGACAACAACTGTTGGCTGATGCGTTCGGCGCGGGCTCGGTTGAAGGCGGCTATGCGTTCGCAGGCGGCATCGATGGCGGCTCGCTGGGTGTCGTAGTAGCCGTACCAGAAGGGGTCGTCCGGTTGTGGGTCGAGGTGGTCGTCGATGTCGGCGTACCAGTCGCAGCCTGCTCGGAAGACTCTTGCGTGCAGGTGGATCTCCGTGCCCAGTGTGTTCATCGCCCGCATCCCCGTGAGGTGAGAAATCGTGCGTTGCCCACTTCCCATCATGAAACCGCCGGACGCCGATTTCGCGACCCGACACGCGGCTGGTCGCGAAGATGCGAAAGGGTGGGCGCATGCGTACCCGACAGCTGGCCTGGCGCCGTCTGACTGCCTGGCTGGTCGACTGGCTCTGCATCCTGATCCTGCCGGCTGTACTCGTGCCGATCGGCCTGCTCGTGCACAGCGCGGGTGTCGACGTCCCCGGGTGGGTGCTCAACCTCGGCGCGTTCCTCATCCTGATCGTGCCGGTGACCTGCTGGCTGGCCTGGTGCGAGTCGGGACCGCACCAGGCCACTCCCGGCAAGCGCCTCCGCGGCCTCAGGGTGGTCGGCCGACTAGGCGAACGAGCCACCTTCGGTCGCACGCTCGTACGGAATTCCCTGAAGGTCGCGCTGCCCTGGGAGCTCGGGCACACGGTCGCTTACGGGTTCGCGGCCGGCTCCGAGGGCGCCTGGCTGACCGTCCTCACGATCCTCACGTACGGCGTACTGCTCGCCTGGCTCTGGTCGATCCTCCTACCGCGAACTCCGTACGACGTATTGAGTGGCACCCAGGTGATTACCGCACCAGCACGGTGATCCGCTGGGCCGAGTTGTTCGCGAAGCCGCCGCGGTTCCACGGCGCCTCGATCGGCTGCACCCGGCCGCTCTCGTCGTACCCGCGGACCGTCAGCACGTGCTCGCCCGGACGCGCGTCCCAGTCGTACTCGAAGCCACGCCACGCAAGGTCGTCGCTCGCGGCATCGAGTTTCGCGTCCTGCCAGCTGACTCCGGCGTCGACGCTGACCTCGACCCGCTCGATCGGGGCCCACCCCGACCACGCCCGGCCCTGCAGCGTGACGGTGCCTGCGGCAACGAACCGGTGGCGGCTCATGAAGTCCGGGTGGCCGGGCGGGATCAGCAGTGCGCGCGGCTCGATCCGGGTCACCGCGACGCCGTCCTCGCCCGACTCCTGGCGGAACCGGTAGGCGACCGCGTTCTGGTACCCGGCGAACTCGTGGTCGATCACCTCGATCGATCGCAACCACTTCACGCTGGCCATGCCGTACCAGCCGGGCACGATCAGCCGCAGCGGATACCCGTGCTGCGGCGGCAGCGGCATCCCGTTCATCTCCCAGGCGACCAGCGCGCCGGCCTCGAGTGCTTCGGCGACGGTCAGCCCGCGCTGGTAGTCCTGCTCGACCCCGCGCTCGAAGCCGTGGTCCGCGCCGGTGAAGACGACGTCCACCGCGTCCTCGCGCAGTCCGGCCGCGCGGAGCAGGTTCGCCAGCGGTGCACCGGTCCACTCGGCCGTGCCGACGGCCTCCATCAGCCAGGGCTGACTGATCGGCCGCGGATGCAGCCCGGCACGACCGTTGCCCGCGCACTCCAAGGTGACCCGGACGGTCTCCCGCCCCATCGCCCGCAGCTCGGTCAGCCCGAAAGACAGTGGTTGCTCGACGCAACCATCAACTGTCAGCCGCCAGGTCGACGCGTTCGTGGCCGGGATGTCGTAGTGCACCAGCACGTAGTGCAACCCGGGCGGCGTCAGTTCGTACCGCAACGCCTCCAGCGGGATCCCGTGATTCCGGGCCGCCAACTGCAACTCGTCGCCGGTGATCCCCTCACCCGTGTCGGCCAGCCGCCCCTTGGTACTGAAATGCTCGATCGACATCACAAGGCCCCTTTCCCCCAGCTGTCAGCCTAATTCAAACCTCACTACCAGTCATCGCCCGGTGTGGCGTCCGGTCTCCGGTCAGAGCCAGCCGTTGTCGTTGGCTATCCGGACCGCTTCGGCCCGCGTCCGGGCGCCGGTCTTGCCGATGGCGGCGGAGAGGTGGTTGCGGACGGTCCCCTCAGAGAGGTGGAGCTCGCGCGCGATGTCCGCGACGGTGCCCCCTTCGCGAGCGGTCCGCAGTACGTCGGACTCCCGAGCGGTCAGCGGGCTCGTGCCCGCCACGAGGGTCTCAGCGGCCAGCGACGGGTCGACCACCCGGAGCCCCTGGCTGACCCGCCGTACAGCATCGGCCAACTGCGCGGCAGGGGTGTCCTTGACGACGAATCCCGCAGCGCCGGCCTCCATAGCGCGGCGCAGATACCCCGGCCGGCCGAACGTGGTCACCATCAGCACCCGAACCCCCGGTACTGCGGACCGCAGCGCGGCGGCTGCCTCGATCCCGTCCAGCCCGGGCATCTCGACGTCCAGGAGAGCCACGTCCGGCTTCGAACTACGAGCGGCTTCGACGACCTCGTCGCCCCGGCCGATCTGGGCCACCACCTCGAGATCCGGTTCCAGGTCCAGCAGCGCGGCCAGGGCTCCCCGGACGAGTGCCTGATCGTCCGCGATCAGCAGTCGGATGCTCACGGGTCAACTCTGACAGCCAGCCGGAACCCACCGTTCGGCGCGGTCCCGACGGTCACGGTCGCGCCGGTCTGGTTCGCCCGCTCACGCAGCCCGATCAGCCCGTGCCCGGACATCTCACCGCTGGGAGTCGGTCCCTTGCCGTCGTCGATCACCTCGATCGACGACTTGCCGAGCTCGATCCGGCATCGCTTGGCGCCCGAATGCCGGATCACGTTCGTGACTCCCTCGCGCACCACCCAGGCGAACAGCTCGCGGTTCTTCTCCGGCACCTCGTCCACCGTCGTCGGGAGGTCCGCCCTGATCTCAGCCGCCTGCAGCGCCGCCCGGGCAGCCACCAGCTCGCCTGCAAGACTCAACTCGCGGTACCCCGCAACAGCCGCCCGTACGTCGGCCAGCGCCGCGCGTGCGAGTTGTTCCACATCGGCGACCTCGGCGGCCGCACGGTCCGGATTGGCCGGGATCAGACGCCCGGCCAGCTCGGCCTTCACCGTGATCACCGTGAGCGAGTGCCCGAGGATGTCGTGCAGGTCCCGCGCGAACCGGTTCCGCTCCTCCTGCACGGCCAGTTCGGCGAAGTCCTTCCGGGCCTCGGCGAGCTCGACGCTGCGCAGGATCGCCCGCCGCAGCCCGAACACCGCCAACCCGCCGAGCACGATCGAGAATCCGTACGTGCCGTCGTCGTGCCAGCCCGGGACCAGCCGCAGGGAGATCTCGACGAGCGCCAGCAGCGTCAGCCCGAGGAACACCCCGGCTCGCAGGGGGAGCAACATCATGCCCAGCGCCTCGACGTACACGAGGGTGGTCAGACTGCTCTCGCCCGCGGCCGGGATCATCAGCGCGGTCATGGCGAGCAGGGCGACGAGGAAGCCGATCCGCACGACGACCGGCAGTTGCGTGCCCTGACGGTTCTGGTAGCGGGCCCAGCCGAAGAATCCGAGGTAGCCGAGCGCGAAGAGCGCCAGCGCGGCGATCCCGAGCACCCGCTCGGCCATCTCCCGGTGCTTCAGGATCTCGCCGAGCGGCTTGCTCAGGAAGACCAGCCAGACCCCCGCGAACAGCCAGCCGATCCCGGCGCGCCGGCGGAGGTCCCCGAAGGGTCCCGGCACCGGCCCGTCCGGGATCGGCTGGTTGATGAACGTCACGCTGTCACGCTATCTGTCGGGGTCGAAGGACCGGAGTCAGGCGCGGGCGGTGTCGGCGCGGAAGCGGCGCAGGCCGATGGCGCCGAGCACCACGGTCCAGCCGAGCACCACCAGCAGGGCGTGCATGTCGAGGCCGCTCTGCGACAGCGCGCTGCGGGAGCTCAGCCCGGTCCAGTACGCCGGGGTGAACTCGGCGATGTGCTTCATCAGCGAGGGCATCGACTCGACCGGCAGCCACAGTCCACCGAAGGCGGCGATCAACATGGTGGTCAGACCGGTGATCGGCTGGACGCTGTCGGGCTTCGCGACGTATCCGATGACCAGGCCGAGCCCGGCGAACGGCAGGGCGCCCAGCCAGGAGACGAGCGCCACCGAGGCCCACTGGCCGGCGCTCAGGTGCACGTGGCCGAAGATCATTCCGGCCGCGAACACGACCACCAGCGGCGGGATCGCCAGCAGCAGCGACAGGATCACCTTGGTGACCACGTAGGCCTGCGGCTTCAGCGGGGTGAGCCGCAGGGTCCGGTTCCAGCCGCCGTCGCGTTCCATCGCGATCACGCCGCCGCTGCTCATCGCGGCGGACAGCGAGCCGAACATCGCCATACTGACCATCACGTAGGCGATCGCGGAGATGCCGGCCTCCGTGTCGGTCTGCTTCAGGCTCATCCCGAAGATGACGAAGAGGATCAGTGGCATGAGGATCGAGAAGATCAGCACCCGGCGGTTGCGCAGCGTGCGCTTGATGTCGAAGAGCAGGTAGTCGAGGTTCATGCGAGGGTCTCCTGTTCGGCGCTGATCGCCAGTACGGCGTCCTCGAGGTCGGCCGAGGTCACTTCGATGTCATGGGCGGAAGTGTTGGAAAGCAGGTAGCGCAGGGTGTCGTCGGAGTCGGCGCACTGCAGCAGTACTACGTCGCCACGCGTCTCCACCGTCCGTACTCCGGGGAGCGCGGCGAGGGTGGCCAGGTCAGCGCCGGGCACGGTGGCCCGGATGGTCCGGCCGGACACGCTCGCCTTGATCTGTGCGGCGGTGCCGTCGGCGGTGACCTTGCCGTCCCGCATCAGCACCACGCGGTCGGCGTACGCGTCGGCCTCTTCGAGGTAGTGGGTGGCGAACAGCACGGTGCGGCCGCGCGCGGTCTCGGCGTGCATCGAGGCCCAGAAGTCCCGGCGCGACTCGACGTCCATCCCGGTGGTCGGCTCGTCCAGCACGATCAGGTCGGGCTGCGGGATGATCGCCATCGCGAATCGCACCCGCTGCTGCTGACCGCCGGACAGGCCCTTCATCTTGCGGTCGGCCAGGTCCGCGATCCCCGCGCGGTCGAGTGCCTCCTTCACCGGCAGCGGCTTGCGGTGCAGCCCGGCGACCAGGGTCAGCAGCTCGCCCACCTTGGCGTCCTCGATGATCCCGCCGCTCTGCAGCATCACGCCGACCTGGCCCGCGGCGATCGCGTCGACGGCAGAGGTACCGAAAACCTGCACGCTGCCCTGGTCGGGCCGGACCAGGCCGAGCAGCATCTCGATCGTGGTCGACTTGCCCGCGCCGTTCGGGCCCAGCAGCGCCACCACTTCGCCCGACCGGATGGTGAGGTCCACCCCGGCCACGGCCTGGACTGTGCCGTACTCCTTGGTCACGCCGCTCAGGGTGACCGCAGTCGTTGTCGTCATACCCAGAAGCTTGCTGGCGCACGGCGTACCGGCCCTGGTTCGGCCGTCACGACGTACCCATGACATCCGTCAGCCGCACATCAGGGTCGCCCGTCAGGGCCGACCTCAGGGGCCGTCAGATGTCGGGGGCTTCGGAGCGGGGGGTGCGGGTGATGGCGATGGAGGCGCCGACGACGCAGGCCATGCCGATCAGTTGGATGGGCGCGAGGCGCTGGCCCAGGATCAGGTAGCCGGCAGTGGCGCCGACGGCCGGCTCGAGGCTCATCAGGACGCCGAACACGGCCGGCTTCATTCGGCGCAGGGCGAGGGTCTCCAGGGAGTAGGGGAGAACCGAGGAGAGCAGGGCGATCGCGAGTCCGAGGGTGAGGGAGTGCCAGTGCAGGAGTTCGGCGCCTGCGCTGCTGATGCCGATGGGTACGGTGATGAGCGCGCTGACCACCATCGCGAGCGCCAGACCGTCGAGCTGGGCGAACCGGCGGCCGGTCTCGGCGCTGAGCAGGATGTAGCAGGCCCACAGGGCGCCGGCCAGCGCCGCGAAGCCGATGCCTACCCAGTCGACGGCCTCGAGCTCCTGCCCGTTCACCAGTACTACGCCCAGGGCGGCCGCCGCGACGGCGATCAGGTCGCGGCGCTTCCGGGACATCGCGGCTGCGAGTCCGAGCGGTCCGATGAACTCGATGGTGACGGCGACGCCGAGCGGGAGCCGTTCGAGCGACAGGTAGAACGACAGGTTCATCAGGCCGAGCACGATGCCGAAGGCAACCACCGCGAGCAGGTCGCGTTTGGTCCGGTTCCGCAGCGACGGGCGGGCGATCAGCAACAGGATCGGGACAGCCATCGCGAGCCGGAGCGCAACGGTGCCCGGGGCCCCCAACGTTTGGATCAGCTTCGCCGCCAACGCCCCGCCGAACTGGACGGAGACGACCCCACCCAGCACCATCGCCGTCGGCGGCACCCGCAATGTACGCACAAATCGATCAGATCACGCCGCTCCGGTGCCGCCGTGCCAGGCCCGGGGTGTGGACGGCGGACGCCCAGCCCATCAATCACCAGGGATCGGCCGGAGGAGACCTCCGTGTCGAGCGCGGACGGTGCGTGGTGGGCGCCGATTGATGGGGTGGGGGTCCGCGGGTCAGCCGCGGAGGGCGTCGAGGCCTCGCCAGAGGAGTTCCTGCAGGGTGGTGGCCAGTTTCTCCGGGGTGGGGGAGCCGCCGTTCTGGGTTCGCCAGATGGCGAGGCGTTCGGTGGCGCCGGAGATGGACTGGGCGACGATCTGGATCTGCTCCTCGTCGATCGCCCGGTCCGCCGGCAGGTTGAGCCGGACCATCGTCGCGATCAGTTCGACGAAGTCGGCCCGGACCTCGTCCGCGGCCTGTGCGGCGGGACCTGCCGAGAGCATCCCCTCGTCGACGATCACCGACCACGCCCGCGGATGCTCGTCGAGGAACGTGAACCAGGCGACGAACCCGGAGTACATGGCGTCCTCCGGATCGCTCGCCCCGAGCACCGCGTCGGAGACGGCGTCCAGCAGTTGCGCCCGGAGTCGGGACAGGCAGGCGAGGAACAGGCCGTCCTTGGAGCCGTAGTACTGGTAGACGAGCGGCTTGGAGACGCCGACGGCGGCCGCGATCTCGTCCATCGAGGTGCCCTGATACCCGCGCTCGCCGAAGATCCGCTCGGCCGCGTCGAGCATCTCCCGCTCGCGGGCCGCGCGGTCGCGGCGCCGCTTGACCGGTACTGCGCTGTCAGCGGCCGGGGTGGTCGAGGTCACTTGCGCAGTCTAACTGACTCCGAGTAACTTACTGGGAGTAAGTTCACTCTCGCCCCGGAGGTTCCGATGGCAGCCGCGCAGGATCACCAGCCCCGCACCGAAGCTCAGAAGCACCGCATCGTGGTGATCGGGACCGGGTTCGCCGGGATCGGGATGGCGGTCCGCCTGAAGCAGGCCGGCTACCACGACTTCGTCGTACTGGAGCGGGCCGATGATGTCGGCGGCACTTGGCGCGACAACACGTACCCGGGCTGCCGGTGTGACGTGCCGTCGCACCTCTACTCATTCTCGTTCGCACCGAACCCGGACTGGTCGAGCACGTTCTCCCCGCAGCCCGAGATCGAGGCGTACCTGCGGAAGGTGACGGACGGGTTCCGCGTCCGGCCGCACATCCGCTTCGGCCACGCCGTCGAGTCCGCTCACTGGCAGGGCGACCACTGGCTGATCCACACGAACCAGGGCGACTTCACCGCGGACCTGCTGCTCTCCGGGATGGGCCCGCTCGCCGAGCCGTCGTACCCGAAGCTCGCGGGAATCGAGTCGTTCGAGGGCGACGTCTTCCACTCGGCGCAGTGGAACCACGACCTGGACATGAGCGGCCGCAAGGTGGCCGTGATCGGCACCGGCGCGTCGGCGATCCAATTCGTGCCGGCGATCCAGCCGGACGTCGAGGAACTCCACCTTTTCCAGCGCACACCGCCGTGGGTGATGCCGCGCCCGGACCGCAAGATCAGCGGCGTCGAGAAGGCAATCTACCGACGGTTTCCCCTTGTGCAGAAGGCCGTCCGGGCCGGCATCTACTGGGGTCGTGAGTCGCTCGTGCTCGGCTTCGCCAAGCTCCCGGCGATCATGAAGCAGGGGCAGAAGATCGCCGAGCGGCACCTCCAGCAGCAGATCCGCGACCCTGAACTGCGCACCAAGCTGACGCCGGAATTCACCCTCGGCTGCAAGCGGGTGCTGATCTCCGACGACTACTACCCGGCGGTCGCGCAGCCGAACGTCGAGGTGGTCACCGATCCGATCCTCGAGGTCACCCCGACCGGCATCGTCACCGAGGACGGCGTGAAGCACGAGGTCGACACGATCATCTACGGCACCGGCTTCCGGGTCACCGACCTGCCGGTGATGGACATGCTGCACGGCCGCGACGGCCGGACCCTGCGCGAGGTCTGGGCGCACGGAATGGAGGCCCACCTCGGCACGGCGATCGCCGGCTTCCCGAACTTCTTCCTGCTGATCGGCCCGAACACCGGCCTCGGTCACAGTTCGATGGTGTTCATGATCGAGTCCCAGATCGCCTACATCCTCGACGCGATCCGGACGATGGACGCGAACGGTCTGCGCGAGGTGGAGGTCCGCCCCGAGGTGCAGCGCGAGTTCGTCGACGGGGTCCGCTCGTCGATGCGCAACACGGTCTGGACCCGCGGCGGCTGCACGAGTTGGTACCTCGACGCCGAGGGCCGCAACACCACACTCTGGCCGTCCTTCACGTTCCGCTTCCGCCAGTTGACCAGGCACTTCGACCGCAGCCAGTACTTGACCCGCTGACGCCCTGGCTATGTGACATCGATCGTGTTACATTCGATCGGTCATATAGCGAGCTGATCGGAGGGCGCCGTGGCGCTGCTGATTCCAATGCACGGTATCGGCGGACGAGGGGACCTCCCGGTGCCGTTGTGGCTGGCGGTCTACTCGGCGGCCGCGGCGGTCGCGGTGTCCTTCTTCGCGCTGGCAGCCTTCTGGTCCCGGCCGCGCTTCGAGCTGACCGCCGGTACGCCGCTCGCCCGGCTGACGCGGATCGTCGACGCTCGCGCGACCCGGTGGTTCCTCAAGGTCATCGGGCTGGCGGCGCTCGCGCTGCTGCTCGGCTCGGCGTGGTTCGGCAGCAGTTCGCCAAGCCTCAACCCGGCGTCGACCTGGCTCTACGTCTGGATCTGGGTCGGCATCATCCCGCTTTCGCTGCTCTTCGGCCCGATCTGGCGGCTCGCCAACCCACTGCGCACTCTTGCGGCCCTCATCCGGCGCAAGACCTACCGCGACCTCCCTGACAGCATCGCTTACTGGCCGGCAGTCGCGGGACTGGCCGGGTTCCTCTGGCTGGAACTCGCCTACCCGGACGGCTCCGAGCCGCTGGTGGTCGCGATCTTCGTGACGACCTACACGCTCGTGAATGTTGCCGCCGGCATCGTCTACGGCCCGCGCTGGTCCTCGATCGGCGACAGCTTCGAGGTGTACGCCGAGGTGCTCGCCAAGCTGAGCCAGATCGGTCGCGACGACCAGCGCCGGCTCGTACTGCGGAACCCGCTCGCCGGGCTGGCCACGATCCCGCAGGAGCCGGGCATCGTCGGACTGCTCTGCCTGTTACTCGGCTCGACCGCCTTCGACGGCATCAGCCGGTGGTCCGCCTGGACGAACCTCACCGGCGAACTCGGCCGCGCGGGACACATCGCAGTACACACGGCTGGTCTGCTCGCGGCGGTCGCCGTGGTGTCCGGGTTGTTCGTGCTCGCGGCGCGGGCTACCGGCGTCGCGCAGGTCCGGCCCGGGGCTGTGGGCAACGCCGGGCTGCCCGGGGCGTTCGTGCACTCGCTGGTGCCGATCGCGATCGGGTACGCCGTCGCGCGCTACTTCTCGTTCGCGATGTTCCAGGGCCAGGAAGGGGTGCTGCTGGCAACGGATCCGTTCGGCCGCGGCTGGGACCTGCTCGGTGCCGGTGACACGAGCATCGACTACGCCTTCCTGGGTACCGGGCTGATCGCGAGGGTCCAGATCGGCGCGATTGTGCTCGGACATGTCACAGGGGCGGTGTCCGCCCACGATCGCGCCGCTGGGCTCTTCCGGCGGCGGCAGCTGCGGCGCGCGCAGTACCCGATGCTCGCGGCCATGGTTGCCTTCACGGCCGGTGGGATCGCGCTGGTGACGGCCTCATGATCGTCCTGCACCTGGGTGGCATTCCCGAGACCGCGATGTTCCTCGGCCCGATCCTGCTGATCATCGCCTTCCTGAAGATCGCTCGGCGCAACGAAGCGGGCGCGGTGGACGACGAGGACGACTGGGACGCCGACCTCGGCGATCTCACCCCGCCGGACGAGAACCCGTCAGCGCCGGCCATGCCACAGAGTGGACAGCGGTTCAGCGGACCTTGACCGCGACGGCTGCGCCGTTCCTGACATTGCGGCCGTCGCTCACCTCGACGTGATAGCCGACCGATTGGCCGCTCTTCACACCCGTGTCGGTGAACGTCGTCACCGTGGGTTTCGTCCACGAGTACGAGTAGCGGGACCAGCTACCGACCTTCGTGGTACCCCGCTACAGGGTGTAGGTCAGCGAGATGTTGTCCACGTCGACCACGGTAGGGAAAGTGACCGTCGTCTGGTTGGGGCGCTTGCTGGACGCCTTCGGCGCGACCGGCAGACCCGGCCGCGCACCGCCCGGGGGGTTGGTGAACCGGGTGAGGCCCTGCTGCCCCACGCCGTTCACGCGAGTGAAGTCGCCGCCGACCCAGAGGTCGTTGCCGCCGGACGCGAACGCCAGCGGGCCGACCTCCGTGGTGCCGCCAGCGTCGGTGTTCGGGTACCACGGGCCGAGCTTGCCGTCGATGGCGTTCTCCACCAGCAGGTGGTGCATGCCGGTCTTGTCGGGGAAGCCGCCGTCCTGGCTGCAGTCGTGCGCGTGCGACCCCTTGTAGAGCCAGTTGCCCATCGCCTTGATCGCCTCGGTCGCGCCCAGGCAGTTGCTCTGCCACACCAGCTTGCCGTTCGTCGCGTTGGCAGCCAGTACGCCGTCGTAGCAGCCGATGCCGCTGCCGGCGTTGGCGACGAAGACCTTGTCGCCGAGGGTGTCGATGTCCTTGACCCGACTCGTGCAGTCGGGCGACGCCTCCGGGATCGCCTCGGATGCCGGCATCGAGTAGGCGTTGCCGGTCGTGGTGCTCACCATCGCCAGCGCGTTGTGGTCGTTGTCCTTGAGCGTGGTGAAGCCACCGCCGACGAAGACGCGGGTGCCGTCGTCGGACACGTCGATCGCGTAGACCTCGTCGTCGGCATCCGGGTTCCACGCCAGCAGGTCGCCCTGGATCAGCCGGACCGCGGCCAGCCGGTTGCGGACCTGGTTGTCCAACCGGCCGAAGGAGCCGCCCAGGAAGACCCGGTTGCCGGAGATCGCCAGCGCCTTGACGCGGTAACCGACCACCGGGTCCCAGGCGGAGACGATCCGGCCGGTCGCCACGCTGAACATCGCGATGTGTTGGCGGGGCAGGCCGTTGACGGTGGTGAAGTCGCCGCCGATCACCACCCAATTGCCGTCCGGGCTGGTCGCGATGCTCCAGACCGCGCCGTTGAGCCTCGGCGCGAAGGTGGTCGGCGCGCCGGTGGTGCGGTTGAACGCGGCGATGTAAGTGCGGGCCGCCTCACCCTGTCCGGCCGGTTTGCCTGGCTGGCGGATCCGGGTGAACAGGCCGCCGGCGTACACCGTGTTCCCGGCGACGGCGAGTGCGTTCACGCTGGCGTTGGTCTGCCACGACGTCTGCTTGATCGCGGACACGGCCGAGGCGAAGCCCGTCGTGGCTGCCTCCACCGGTGGCCCGGAGGGGATCAGCGCCGCGGCGAGCACGGCGGCAGCGGTCACGACTGCAAGAACCAGCTTCTTCATCAAACGTCCTCAGGGCGGGCCGACGGGCTCTTGTGATCAAGCGTGGTGACTGAGTGCTGTCACACGATAACTGTCCGCTGAACGTTTTGAAGTGTCGGGTCAGCCGGTGGAGGAGGCGGTGTCCGGGGGAAGGCCGAGTTCTTGGTAGGCGGCGATCTCGATCTCGCGGCCCATCGCCTCGCGGAAAGCGGCGACGAGGGCCTGGCCGGCCAGCGGGATGATGTTCTCCAGGGTGCGCTGGATCTCGGGCCAGCCGTCGGCCGGCATCCGGGCGTCGGCGAACTGGCGCCAGACCGTACCGCGGAACAGCTCGACGTAGATCTTGGCGACCTCGTCGGCCTGGTGGAACAGCTTCGGCAGCATCTCGAAGATCGCCTCCAGCGGGACGCCGAGCTTGATCACCTCGAGGCCGGTGCGGAGGAGATCCGGGTTCGGGATCCGCAGCCGGCCGTCGTCCTGCCGCTCGGCGATGCCCAGCTCGACCAGCTTGGCGATGGTGGCGGCGTTGTGCGGGATACCAGCGCGCTCGGCCAGTTGGAGCTCGGTGATCACCTCGGGCTCGGTCGGCGTCCACGGGCTGACCAGCGTCTCGAAGACCCCCAGCGCGAGCGCGCCGTCGGGGAGCTCGCTCATCATCCGCTCGACCGCGGACAGCGTGTAGCCCTTGTCGAGCAGCTCGCGGACGAGCGTCAGCCTGGCCACGTGGTCGGCGCCGTAGTACCCGGTGCGGCCGGCCAGGCGAGGCGGCGGGATCAGCCCGCGGCCGGCGTACGCGCGCACGTTGCGGACCGTCATGCCCACCTTGGCGGCGAGCTGGTCGACCGTGAACTCCTCGCTGGCCGACTCCGCCGGCATCTGTCCTCCCACCCTTGACAGTGTTGCAGACTCCACGTTACATATCTTATGTAACATTATTCATGGCGCATGCTGACTGTAAGGCCTAGCGAGGGGAGTGCCGATGTCCGTCCCGCTGGCGACTTCGACCGGAACCGCGACGTTCGACCAGATCGCGATCGTCACCGGCCTCGTCTCGCTGCTGTACCTCGCACTCGCCGTGCTCCTGTGGCGCGAACGCACCGGAAGGCCCACGCTGGTAGGGAGACTTGCGGACACCATCGGGAGACTGGACGGAGTCCCCCGATGGGCCGCGATCACCCCGTACCTGCATGCGGTCTCGCTGCTCGCCTGCGCCTTCGGGGTCTGGTGGGACATCGCGGTGCACATCGACAAGGGCCGCGACACCGGCCCGTTCGGCACCCCCGCGCACTACCCGATCTTCTTCGGCATCCTCGGCGTGATCGTGTCCGGCGTGCTGCCGATCGCGCTCGCCCGCAAGCCGCTGCCCGCCCGGACGATCAAGCTGACCAAGGGCTGGCGGATCCCGTGCAGTGCGGCGCTGGTGACGTTCTGCGGCACGTTCGCACTGGTCGGGTTCCCGATGGACGACGCGTGGCACCGGCTGTTCGGCGAGGACGTCACCCTGTGGGGTCCGACGCATCTGCTGATGATCGGCGGCGTGGTGTTGTCGATCTTCGCCCGGCTGCTGGCGTCCGCCGAGGTCGAGCAACTGGTCGGCATCAACCTGCGCCGCCGGTTCCAGGAGATCGTTGCCGTCGGCGCCTTGCTGATCGCCTGGGACCTGTTCAGCACCGAGTTCAACTACGGCGTGCCGCAGTTCCCGTTGATCCTGCAGCCGATCCTGATCGTGTTCGGCGCCGCGCTGGCGTTCACGCTGCTGCGTGCCCGGCGCGGTCCCGGTACGACGTTCGGTGCGCTGGCCGTCTACCTGATCATCCGGGGCGGTATCGCCTGGGCGGTGAACCAGCCGCTGGGGGAGATCCTCGGCCACTTCCCGCTGCTGATCGTCGAGGCCGTCATCGTCGAGGTCGTCGCGCTTGCCCTCGGCAACAAGAACCGTTTCCGCCTGGGCCTGGTCTCCGGCGCGCTGATCGGGACCGTCGGCGTGCTCGCGGAGTACTGGTGGAGCACAGTGTGGATGCCGATCCCGTGGCCCTCGTCGATGATCCCGTCCGCCTTGGGCTTCGGGGTGGTCGCCGGGATCGGCGCGGGTCTGGTCGGCGCCTGGCTGGCCACCCGGTACGCCGAGGTCGCGGGCGAGGTTCGAGCCACCCCGTCGGTACGCCGTACTCACCAGCTCGGCGCGATCGGGCTGGTCGCAGTACTGGCGGCTCTCTTCTTCTGTGTACCGCGGTCGGCTGATCCCGGGGTGAGCGGGACGGTCACGCTGGATCGGGTGGCCACCGGTGCCGAGCCGACGGCGTACGTGACGGTGAAGCTCCAGCCGGCCGACGCCGCGGTGGATGCGCGCTGGTTCGAGGCCATGTCGTGGCAGGGCGGCGGGTTCATGACGCACCGGATGATGAAGGTTGCCGACGGCATCTACCGGTCGGCCGAGCCGTTGCCGATGTACGGCAAGTGGAAGTCGATGGTCCGGCTGCACCAGGGACAGCGGGATCTGGTCGCGATGTGGGTCTACGCACCCGAGGACCTGGCGATCCAGAAGCCGGCCGTGCAGGTTTCGGACGGGCAGACGGTCGAGTTCATCGGCGAGCAGCAGGTGCTGCGCCGGGAGGAGCGGACCGACGTACCACGCTGGATGTGGAACGGCGGCTATGCGCTGCTGGCGGTGGTCGGGTCGCTGGAGATCCTCGGGATCGCCTGGCTCGTCGGTCGAGGTGCTCGCGGTGGACGGATGCGTGCCGCGCACCTGGAATCGCAGGAGCGGGCGAGGGAGATTGCGTGACCGGCTTGCGGACCAAGCAGCAGCGGCGCGAGGGTGGACTGGGCGAGTGGACTGACAAACTGGGGAAGATATGACGATTCAGGCGGACCGTGCCGGGGTGGTGACTCCGGACGGCGTGCGGTTGCACGTGGAGACCAGTGGGTCGGCGGATGCGCCGGTGACCGTGGTTCTCGCGCACGGCTGGACGTGTTCGACCCGGAGCTGGCACCACCAGCTCGACGGGTTGCCGCGGGTGCTCGGCTCGTCCGCAGTACGCGTCGTCGCCTACGACCACCGCGGGCACGGGCGGTCCGATGCCGCACCGGCTGGGACCACCCGGATCGAGCAGCTGGCCGATGATCTCGTCACCGTGCTCGACGAGGTCGTCGGGGACGGGCCGGTCGTCTACGCAGGCCACTCGATGGGCGGGATGACCTTGATGGCGCTGGCGGACCAGCACCCGGAGTTGTTCGGCTCGCGGATCGCCGGTGCGGCGCTGGTGAGTACGTCGTGCGGGCAGATCTCCTCGCGCGCGTTCGGGCTGCCCGCGCGGTTCGACGGTGCCGCGGCGGCGGTCGCGCCGCGGGCGATGAACCTTGCAGGCGAACGTATCGAGCGCCGTGCTCTGCGTCGGGCCACTCGGCAGTCCGAAGCTGCTGTACGGGCTCAACGGGCCGCCTGGGTGGAGTTGGCGTCGACGCGGATGCGACGGCCCGCAGTACGGCAACTGGTGTTCGGCAAGAAGGCGGATCCGGCCGAGGTGGACATCCTGATGGCGGATCTGGCGCACACGCCCGGGCGGTCCTTCAGCGGGTTCTTCGAGGCGATCACCCGCCATGAGCTCGGGCATGCGTTGAAGGCGCTCGACGGGATACCGGTGGAGATCATGCACGGCACGCGGGACCGGCTGTTGCCGCCGCGGCACGGCAACCGGATGGCGCACGAACTACCGTCGGCACGGCTGTGGATGTACCCGGGCGCCGGGCACATGCTCATGCAGGAGCGGCCCCGGGATGTGACGCAGCGCCTCGCCTCCCTGGTACGCCGTACCGCCGCCGCCTAGGTACGCCGTACCGCGGCCTGGGCACGCCGTACCGGCCCCTCCCAGGTACGCCGTACTGCGGTCGCGGGGTTGCGGGGGTTGGCCTAGATCGCGCGCATGCGGTTGTTGCGGGCGTTGTGCTCGACCTCGGCGAGACCGAGTGCCTCGAGCACCGGTGGCACGTAGTTGGCGAACCGGCCGCGGAAGCCCTTCTTGAGCCCGTACCATCCGCCGACCGGGTTGTCGTCGGCGCGAGCCCAAGCCTCGACGGTCCCGGGCGCGGCAGGCTTCTGCTCGTCCGCGTTCCCCAGCGGCATCCAGTCCCCGTACCCCTTGAGCATCTCGTGCAGGTCGTCGATGCACCGCAACTGGTAGCTCAGCTTGGTGCTCCCCACCTGGCACATCAACGCCGGCGGATCCGCCGTCTCGTCCCGATACACCTGGTACTGCGAGCCGCCCGGCGGCGTACTCACTGTCCAGGGGTCCTCTTTCGTCCCCGACCCGGTGAAGGCCATCGCCGTTCCCTCCCTTGGTTGTCCGTCAACCTTCGGTTACCGTAACACCGAAGTTACCGAGTTCGGCAGGGTCGGAGAGGGGTCGGGACGATGTCGGAGCCAGCCAGTCGATCGCCGGCCGACCGTGCGGGAGGGGCCGCCGTACCGGCCGAGGGCGGGCGTGCGCTGGAGGCGCTCGGGGATGCGAACCGGCGGGCGATCGTGGAGATCCTGGGGAGCGGTGCGTTGTCGGTGCAGCAGATCGCCGAGCGGTTGCCGATCAGCCGCCCGGCGGTGTCGCGGCATCTCCGGCTGCTCAAGGAGGCCGGCCTGGTCGACGACGAGCCGGACGGTACTCGACGTGTGTACCAACTCAGAGCCGCCGGGGTGGAAGCGATCCGCGACTACTTCGCCGAGGTCTGGGGTGCCGCGTCCACCCGCTTCCGTATCGTCGCCGAGAACACCGAACCCCGCGATCACCACGGCTCCGGGGTCGATCGCCGCGGGTCCGGGGGAGGGGGCACATGATCGAGCCGCTGGTGGTCGAGTTCGAGGTCGCGGCGCCGGTGACGCACGCGTTCGACGTGTGGACCGGACGGTGCGCGACCTGGTGGCCGCCGAGCCACACGGTCAGCGGCAACCCCGACGCGATCACCTTCGAACCACGCCCGGGCGGCCGGATCTTCGAGACCTCACCCGCGGGCGACGAACACCTCTGGGGCGAGATCCTCGACTGGGAACCACCCGGGCGCCTGCGCTTCCGCTGGCACCTCTTCTTCGACCCGAGCGAAGCCACCGAGGTGGAACTCACGTTCACCCCGCACCCGTACGGCACCGTAGTACGACTGGAACAGACCGGCTGGGACAAGCTCGGCGAACCGGCCGCGTCCACCCGCCGGGAACGCACGGGCCATGCGTGGTCCGCTATCACCACCCGGTATGCCGCCGCGGTTGGTTCGTCGGAATGAGTAACGCGTCACGGCCGATCGGGGTGCCACTCGCCTAGTGTGGCGAGGTGCAGAATCTGCTTTCGGATGTCGTGGTCGTGGACCTGACCCGGGCGCTCGCGGGACCGCAGGCCGCCATGATGCTGGGGGACCTCGGGGCGCGGGTGATCAAGGTCGAGTCACCCGACGGTGGCGACGACAGCCGGGGCTGGGGGCCGCCGTTCGTCGGGCCTGACGGCGAGCAGGAGTCGACGTACTTCCTCTCCGCCAACCGGAACAAGGAATCCGTCACCGCGGACCTGAAATCGGCCGAGGGCAAGGAGTTCCTGACCGCGCTGGTCCGCAAGTCGGATGTGCTGATCGAGAACTTCCGGCCCGGGGTGCTCGACCGGCTCGGGTTCTCCGTCGAGCGGCTGCACGAGCTCAACCCGAGTCTGGTGATCCTGTCGATCACCGGGTTCGGGCACGACGGACCCGAGGGCGGACGCGCGGGGTACGACCAGATCGCCCAGGGCGAGGGCGGGCTGATGAGCATCACCGGCGCGGTCGAGCCCACCAAGACCGGAGTACCGATCGCTGATCTGCTGGCCGGCATGTACGGCGCTTACGGTGCGCTCGCCGCGCTCCATGAGCGGAGCATCACCGGCAAGGGGCGCGTGGTGCGCACGAGTCTGCTGGCGTCGGTGGTCGGGGTGCACGCGTTCCACGGCACGAAGTGGACGGTGGCTGGTGAACTGCCCGAACGCGTGGGGAACCACCACGCGCAGATCGCGCCGTACGGGATGTACCACACGACCGACGACATCATCCAGGTCGCCGTCGGCAGCGAAGGCCAGTGGCGCACTTTCGCCCCCATCGTCGACTTGGATCCCCTGGACGAGCGCTTCGCCACGAACTCCTCTCGCGTGGCCCACCGCGACGCCCTGACCGCAGCCATCGAGTCCGCCTTCGCCGGGGCTCCCGCCGACGTCTGGCTCGCTCGCCTCTCGGAGGCCGGAATCCCCTCAGGCAAGGTCCGCGACTTCCAACAGGTCTACGAGTGGGACCAAACCCTCTCCCAGGGCCTCCTCATCGAAGTCGACCACCCAACCCTCGGCCGCATCAACCTCCCCGGCCCACCCCTCCGCTTCGACGACAACCCCCACGCCGGCGCCCGCCGGACCAACCTCCCCCCACCCCGCCTGGGCGAACACAACACCTCCGTCAGAGCCTGGCTCGACGAAGGCCGGACCGCCGGCACTCAGTAAGCGGTGCCGTCGGGCTCGGCTCACGCGTGGCGGCCCGGTCCTGGAGCGGCAGTTCGGCGGTTGGTGAGTGGTGGCGGTCCGCGACCCCTTCGATGGGCTGCGGCGACCCTGGTCTCGCGATGGGGTGCGCGGGTGGTGAAGGGGTCACGGTTGGGGGTGGGGTGGGGGTAAGGGGTTGACGGGTTGAGGAGCTCGGGTCTAGCGTCCGGGAAATCGATTACTCACCCGATCGCGGAGGTGCCATGGCCGAGGTCGCCGACCTGGTCCGGATGTCCCGGATCGGCAAGCGGTACGGCGGTGTACAGGCCTGCCGGGAGGTCGACTTCACCCTGGGCGCGGGCGAGGTGCACGCCTTGCTGGGGGAGAACGGCGCCGGCAAGAGCACGCTGATGAAGATCCTGTCCGGCGACGTCACGGAGTACGACGGGCAGATCGAGATCAACGGCCGGAACGTCAGCTTCGCCGGCCCGACGGACGCGCAGGCGGCCGGGATCGCGATGATCCACCAGGAGCTCGACCTGGTTCCCGGGCTGTCGGTCGCGGACAACATCTTCCTCGGCCGTGAGCTCCGCACCCGCTGGAAGACGGTCGACCGCCGCCGGATGGAACGCGAGGCGCGCACCCTGCTCGAACGCAGCGGCGTCGACCTCGACCCCCGCCGCCCGGTCGGCGAGCTTCGCGTCGGCGAGCAGCAACTCGTCACCATCGCGAAGGCGATCTCGCTCGACGCGCGCGTGCTGATCATGGACGAGCCGACCTCCGCGCTCACCACCTCCGAGGTCGAACGCCTCTTCGTGGTGATCCGCGAACTGCGCCGCGGCGGCGTCGGCATCGTCTACATCTCGCACCGGATGGAGGAGATCGCGCAGGTCGCGGACCGCGCGACGGTGCTGCGCAACGGGCAGTTCGTGACCAGCTTCGATCCGCGCAGGCTCAGTACCACGGAGGTGGTCGAGGCGATGGTCGGACGCCCCGTGCAGACCATGTTCACCACCCCCGACGCGGCCGCCGGCGACGAACTCCTCCGCGTCGACAACCTCGTCCTCAAACCACGCCGTCCCCGCCCCGGCCGTCGCGACCCCGACGGCATCTCCCTGACGGTCCGCTCCGGCGAGATCGTCGGCCTCGCCGGCCTGCTCGGCGCGGGCCGCACGGAGTTGCTCGAGACCCTGTACGGCGTTGCGCCGGGCGGGTCACGCTCCGGGCGAATCGTCCTGCAGGGCAAGGAGATCCAGCCTCGCAGTCCGCGGCACGCATTGAGCCAGGGGATCGGGTTCGTCCCGGAGGACCGGCGCACCTCGGGGCTCGTGCTCTTCCACTCGATTCTGGCGAACACCGTCGTCTCCAGCCTCCCGTCGTACGGGCGGCTCGGGGTGATCGCACGGCGGATGGAGCGCGCGGCATCGGTACGGATGGCCGATCGGCTGCGGCTGAAGTTCGGCCGGCTGCAGGACGACGTGGGGACGCTGTCGGGCGGGAACCAGCAGAAGGTCGTGTTCGGGCGGATGCTGCTGACCGAACCGCGGCTGCTGCTGCTCGACGAGCCCACCCGCGGCGTCGACATCGGCGCCAAGTCCGAGATCTACCGCCTGCTGGGCGAACTGGCCGGGCAGGGCATCGGAGTACTGCTGGCTTCGTCAGAGCTGCCGGAGCTGGTCGGTGTCTGCGACCGCGTGGTCGTACTGCGGGACGGGCGCGACGTGGCGTCGTTCAGTACGGCCGACTCGAGCGAAGGCGATCTGCTCGCTGCCGCTATGGGAGACCGTGCCGAATTCGAAGGCAGGGCCGTGTTCGAAGAGGTCGGAGGACCGCAGTGACCAACGCTCAGGACAAATCGGCAACGGCACCGGCGGACGCCGACCGGCAGGCGGAAGCTGTCCCGCCGACGGCGGCGGGGACGACGACGGCCGTGAGCGCCGCGAAGGCGCCGACGGCGGTCGCCGAGAGCTCGGGTGGTGTGGTCGCGACGCTGTTCCGGTTCCAGAGTGTGTTCGGGCTGCTCGCGGTGTTCATCGCGGCGATCATCTTCTCGCCCCGGCGCGACGGCGAGATCCTCTTCCTCAGCGCGGACAACCTCGCCAACGTCGTCCGCGCGGTCTCCGAGATCGGCATCATCGCCGTCGGGATGACGTTCGTGATCCTGATCGGCGGCATCGATCTCTCGGTCGGCGCCGTGCTCGGCCTGGCCGCGGTCGGCTCCGCAGTACTGATGGTCGAGAACGACTGGGGTTTCCTGCCGTCGATCGTCGTGGTGCTGGCGATCGGCCTGGTCTTCGGCGCGCTGCAGGGCATGGCCACGGCGATGATCGGGATCCAGTCCTTCATCGTGACGTTGGCGGGCCTGCAGATAGCCAGAGGATTAGCCCGGATCTGGTCCGACGGCCAGGGCGTGGCCATCGCCTATGGCAACGGTCCGAACGAGGCGCCGGACTCGTTCGCGATCCTGGGCGAACGCACCTTCGGCGGCCTGGTCCCGATCCCGGTGCTGATCTTCGCGGTGGTCGCGATCGCCGCCATCGTCTTCCTCCGGGTCAGCGCTTTCTCCAGACACCTGTACGCCGTCGGCGGCAACGAGAAGGCGGCTCGTCTGTCGGGTGTGCCCGTGATCCGGGTCAAGATCGCGGTGTTCGCGATCTGCGGGCTGCTCGCCTCGCTGGCCGGCATCGTGCACGCGGTCCAGCTGAACCAGGGCAGCCCGAACGACGGCATCGGCTACGAGCTCGACGCGATCGCCGCGGTGGTGATCGGCGGGACCAGCCTGGCCGGCGGCCGGGGATCCGTCGCGGGCACGGTGGCCGGCGCGCTGCTGCTCGGAGTACTGAACAACATCCTCGCCCTCAACAACATCGACTCCAACATCCAGCTCCTGATCAAGGGACTCGTGATCGTCGCCGCGGCCGCGCTGCAACGGCTCCGTCCCGCTTCGTGACGCTCCGCCCAGAGAAAGGCTCGACATGCGAAACCTGAAAGCCCCGCTAGCCGCCGCGGCCGTTGCCGCCCTGGTACTCGCCGGCTGTGGAACCACCAGTGAACGAACCTCGGCCGAGCCGCAGGCCGGCAGTTCGAAGGAGTGCAAGGGTGCCGACGGCAAGTACACGATCGGGATGAGCCAGGCGAACGTCGCCGAGCCCTACCGGCAGCGGATGGACGACGACATCAAGGCGGCAGCCAAGGACGTGCCGCAGTTCGATGTGAAGTTCGCCGACGCGGCGCAGGACAACGCCAAGCAGGTCGCCGACGTGGAGAACTACCTCACCCAGCAGATCGACCTGCTGATCATCAGCCCGAACGAGGCCAAGCCGCTCACCGCGGTGGTGAAGAAGGCCTTCGACAAGGGCATCCCGGTGATCGTGCTGGACCGCAAGGTCGAGGGTGACGCGTACACCGGCTTCATCGGTGGCGACAACGTCGAGATCGGTACCGCGGCCGGCAAGTTCGTGGCCGAGAAGCTGCTGCCGAGCGGCGGCAACGTGGTCGAGATCAAGGGCCTGGCCGGCGCCACCCCGCAGGCCGAGCGCAACCAGGGCTTCGCGGCCGGGATCAAGCCGAACCCGAAGATCAAGATCATCGCCACCGCCAGCGGCGACTGGCTGCGCGAGAAAGGCCAGGCGCAGATGGACGCGCTGCTCAAGGCCAACCCGAAGATCGACGTGGTCTACGCGCACAACGACCCGATGGCCGAGGGCGCGTACCTGGCGGCGAAGGCGGTCGGCCGGGAGAAGGAGATGAAGTTCATCGGCATCGACGCGCTGCCGATCCCGTCCGGCGGCATCAAGGCCGTCGAGCAGGGCCGCCTGAGTGCGACCTTCACCTACCCGACCAACGGCAAGGAAGCGATCGCCGCGGCGAAGAAGATCCTGGTCGACTGCGGCACGATCGAGAAGACCCAGACCCTCCAGACCCGCCTGATCGACAAGTCCAACGCCGCCTCCATCTACGCCGAAGAAAACCCCACCGGCTGACCCACCCCGCGATGCCCTGGCGTCCGGAGAAGTGCGGACCCCGCTCCGCGCTTCTTCGGACGCAAGCCGTCGTCAGCCGCGGTGGGAGGAGCCGCGTTCGATCAGGCGAGCACCAAGGGTGGTAGTGGTGGCAGGGCGGCTGTTGTCGGCGATTCTTGCCAGTAGCAACCTCGCGGCCACGGTGCCGATCTCGTACGCCGGCTGGGCGACCACCGAGAGCGGCGGATCCACCAGTTCCGCCCAGGGCGCGTCATCGAAGGCAACCATCCCGACATCCCTGCCCGGCCGGATCCCGTGCTCCTGCAGCGCCTGTAGAACACCCACCGCCATCGCGCTGTTCGCGACGAGCAACGCGTCCGGCGGCTCGGCCTGGTCGAGCAGATCCTGCGCCGCCCGCCGAGCCCCCGCCGCCTTGTACTCCGTACGCCGTACCAGCTTGGTCGTGCTGCGGAGACGGGCGGCCTTGAGCGCGTCGCGATACCCCGCGAGCCGGTCGTCCGCAGTACGGACGCCGAGTGGTCCGGTGATACAGCCGATCCGGTCGTAGCCCTGGGCAATCAGGTGCGCGGTTGCCTGCCTCGCGGCGAGCCTGGTGTCGACCAGCACGACGTCGCTCTCCTGCTCCGGCAGCGGCCGGTCCACCGCCACGAACGCAGTACCGCGGCTGGTCAGCTTCTCGACGCTGGTCGTCGTACCGCTGGGGGACAGGATGACGCCGGCGACGCGTTCCTGGATCGCGATGTCGATGTAGCGGTTCTCCTTGTCGGCGCTCTCGTCGGAGTTGCACAGCACGACGGAGTAGCCGACCTCGTGCGCGACGTCCTCGACGCCGCGGGCGATCGCGGTGAAGAACGGGTTCTCGACGTCGGAGATGATCAGCGCGACGACCGCGGCCTCCTGCCGCCGCAGGTTCCGCGCCGGGCCGTTCGGCTGGTAGCCGAGCTCCTCGGCGGCCTCGCGGACCCGGGCAGCCAGGTCGCGATCGACGGTGGACTTGCCGTTCAGCGCCCGCGAGACGGTGGCCGTGGAGACCCCGGCCCGGGCCGCGACATCACTGATGGTGGCCACGTCCGCCCTCCCTTCGACGCCTCAGGGTAGCCTGCGAGTAAAGGATTACCCAGCCGATCCGGGTGAACGCAATGTACGGAACCTGCGGGCGGTCCGGGCGTCGTGAGAAGATCGCGGGCGTGACTGCCTTGCCGAGCGTTTCCTACTCCATCACCGTCCGCCTCGAGGTCCCCGCCGGTGGCTCGACGGTGAGCAAACTGACGACCGCCGTCGAGCAGGCCGGTGGCCTCGTCACCGCCCTCGACGTGACGGCCTCCGGCCACGAGCGGCTGCGCATCGACGTGACCTGCGCGGCCGCCGACACCGAGCACGCCGGCCGCCTGGTCGAGGCGATGCGGGCGGTACCGGGCGTCGAGATCGGCCGCGTCTCCGACCGGACCTTCCTGATGCACCTCGGCGGCAAGATCTCGATGGAGGCCAAGCACCCGATCCGCAACCGCGACGACCTGT
This sequence comes from Kribbella sp. VKM Ac-2568, assembly GCF_004345365.1. Taxonomy (GTDB): domain Bacteria; phylum Actinomycetota; class Actinomycetes; order Propionibacteriales; family Kribbellaceae; genus Kribbella; species Kribbella orskensis. Next base: position 342,832 of record NZ_SLVF01000007.1, on the reverse strand, counting down.
CGATGATCTACACCCCGGGGGTGGCGCGGGTCTGCCTGGCCATCGCGGCCAACCCCGACGACGCCCGCCGGCTGACGATCAAGCGCAACAGCGTCGCCGTGGTCACGGACGGCTCCGCGGTACTCGGGCTCGGCAACATCGGCCCGAAGGCCGCCCTGCCGGTGATGGAAGGCAAGGCTGCCCTGTTCAAGCGGTTCGCCGGGATCGACGCGTGGCCGCTGTGCCTGGACACCCAGGACACCGAGGCGATCATCCAGGTGGTCAAGGCGATCGCGCCCGGGTTCGCCGGCATCAACCTGGAGGACATCTCCGCGCCGCGCTGCTTCGAGATCGAGGCCCGGCTGCGCGAGGAACTGGACATCCCGGTCTTCCACGACGACCAGCACGGTACGGCGGTCGTCGTACTGGCCGCGCTCTTCAACGCGCTGCGGGTGGTCAACAAGGAGATCAGCAACGTTCGGGTGGTGATGTCCGGCGCTGGTGCGGCCGGTACGGCGATTCTCAAGCTGCTGACCGCCGCGGGAGTCAAGGACGCGATCGTCGCCGACATCGCGGGGGTCATCCACCTGGAGCGTGACGGGCTGTCCCCGGAGCTGCGCTGGATCGCGGAGAACACCAACGCCGCGAAGTACAGCGGCGACCTGAAGGGCGCGCTGTCCGGGGCCGACGTGTTCATCGGCGTCTCGGCACCGAACATCCTGAACGGCGACGACATCGCCACCATGAACGAGGACGCCATCGTGTTCGCGCTGGCCAACCCGGATCCCGAGGTCGACCCGGCGGCGGCGCACGAGCACGCGGCCGTGGTCGCGACCGGCCGGAGCGACTTCCCGAACCAGATCAACAACGTGCTGGTCTTCCCGGGCGTCTTCCGCGGTCTGCTGGACGCGCAGTCCTCCTCGGTGTCGATCGAGATGGAACTGGCCGCCGCCCGGGCGCTGGCCGGTGTGGTCACCGACGACGAGCTGAACGCGGACTACATCGTGCCCAGCGTCTTCCACCCGGAGGTGCACACGATGGTCGCGCACGCCGTTCGTGACGCCTGCGGAGGCAAGGCGCCGGCGGCGGAAGTGTTCCCGGACGACTCCCCGTCACTTTGAGCACGACCGCTGTGAAGTCGTCCGGCCCGCGTGCAGTCTGGCGGGTCCGGTTGTGGCGGGCCGCGTTCGTGCTGGCCTGCCTGATCCACCTGTACGGGCTGTACTCGCCGCACCAGGCCGGACCCGAGGCGAGCTTCCCGCTCGAGGACAAGCTGGCCCACCTGCTGCTGTTCGGCTCGGTCGCCTACCTCGGCCTGCGCGTCGGCGTACCGGCTCGGTGGTTGCTTCCGGTGCTGGCCGCGAACACGATCGTCAGTGAGCTGGTCCAGCATTTCCTGCTGCCGCAGCGCAGCGGGGATCCCCTGGACACGGTCGCGGATCTCTGCGGGCTGGCGCTAGGTGCCTGGCTGGGCTTTCGGGCTCTGCGGGCCCAAAAGGTTGCCGGGCACGACATGATGGGTGCATGACGGCCTCGACCCTGACCGGTTCGCTGCTGGTGGCGACCCCGTTGCTCGACGAGCCGCCCTTCCGCCGCTCGGTGATCCTGCTGCTGGACCACGACGAGGACGGCGCACTCGGGGTGGTCGTCAACCGTGCCGCCGACCTGGAGGTCGACCGGGTGCTGTCCGACTGGTCGACCACCGTCAGCGAGCCGGGCGTGCTCTTCATGGGCGGCCCGGTAGGCACCGACAGCGCCCTCGCCGTCGCCGAGGTGATCGAGTCCGCCGACCCACCGGGCTGGCGCGGATGCTTCGGCCGCATCGGCCTGATCGACCTGGACGTCCCACCCGCCCTGCTCGAAGGCGCGATCCAGCGAATGCGCATCTTCGCCGGCTACGCGGGCTGGAGCAGCGGCCAACTCGAAGGCGAGATCACCGAAGGCGCCTGGTACGTCGTCCCCTCCGAACCCGACGACGTCTTCAGCCTCCACCCCGACAGCCTCTGGCGCCGAGTCCTCCGCCGCCAAGGCGACCAAATGGCGTATCTGGCCACGTATCCAGACGACCCCACGCAGAACTAACTGGTACTGCCCCACGCGGCTCCTACGCCGCTCGCTCCCACCCAACCCCGGCCCGCGGCTGCTCCGTCGCCGCTCAGCGAATGCCGGGTAGCCGCAGCGGAGCGAACAATCGCCGGACGGGCTCGGGGTGGTTCGCCGATACGCCCCGCGTACTTCGCGCCGCACGGCGAGGCGGTCTCGTCCCAGGCCGCCGCGAGGCTGTCAGGCCCGGCTCGTCTGACAGGAAATCCACCTCGAGCTGCTGCTCCGGCACTGCTGTACCGAACAACAGGAAGAGGTCGCTCGCGAGGTCAACCTCCACACCTATCCAGACGGTTGAGGGGCGCAGAGAACGCAGTACTTCCTGTCGTTGTGTACGCCGCTTGCCCGTCCTCAGCGATTGCGGCGCGCGCTTCAACCTTCCAACACCGCTTCGCCCACCCAGAGGCAAGCCCACCTCCACGGCTTGCCCCAGTCGTTGAGGCTCATCGGTCACCAGCTCTCACTCACCCCGCCCCGCGACTCCTCCGTCGGGCACGCGAGTTACTCGACAGGTGTCCTCAGCCGGGCATGCGGAGTACGGCGGAGCGGTTGAGAACGCGCAGTATGAGCTGTCCTAAGCCCGGGCAAGCGGAGTACGGCGGCGTGGGCGGCGGGACGCGCAGTACGAGCGGCGGCCGGGAGCGCGCAGTACGTGCGGTGGCTAGGGCCGAATGGCGCCCTACAACAGCTGGCGTGCTTGCTCGCGTGCCTGGCTGGGCACGCGAGTTACTCGGCGAGCGACCTCAGGCTGGCGTGGGGACTACTCGTCGTTGTCGTCGTCGCCGGGGTTCAGGGAGTCCCAGATTTCCTTGCACTCCGGGCAGACCGGGAACTTCTGCGGGTCGCGGCTGGGGACCCAGACCTTGCCGCAGAGGGCGACGACCGGCGTGCCCATCACCATCGCCTCGGTCAGCTTGTCCTTCGGCACGTAGTGCGAGAACCGCTCGTGATCGCCCTCGTCCAGCGACGGCTTGGTGCGCTCGTCGATGACCGTCTCTGCGCCGGGGCTCAGCTGAGTACTCATGCCCAAGAGTGTAGGTCGCCCCGTCCACCAACACCCGCACTTTGTCCACAAGCCCGCACCAGAAACATCCCTGTGGACAACCGGGGCAGCCGCGGGCAGATGACGGCACGTTGTAGGCATGGACTACTGAAGGAGGCACCATGGGGCTCGTGGATCCCGTGCAGGACGACTACACCGTTCCCTGGCCACCCAACCGGCCGCTGACCAGGGACGACCTCGATCGGATGCCCCATGACGGGCACCGGTACGAGCTCGTCGACGGTGCGCTGATCATGACGCCCGCGCCCTCACGCCTGCACCAGCGAGCCGTCGCAGCGGTCTACCGCGCGCTGTTCGCGGCCTGTCCCGACGAGTTGGAAGTGCTGTTCGCTCCACTTGATGTCGTCATAGCGCCCGACACCGTGATTCAGCCTGACGTCCTGGTCGCTCGTCGCGATGACTTCACCGAGCGGGATCTGCCCAAGGCGCCTTTGCTCGCGGTTGAGGTGTTGTCGCCGAGCACCAAGCGGGTCGACCTGATGCTGAAGTGGTCGCGGCTGGAGGCGGCCGGCTGTCCGGCGTACTGGGTGGTGGATCCCGACACGCCGAGCCTGATCGCGTGGGAGATGCGGGATGGGGCATATGCGCAGGTCGCGAAGGTCACCGGGGATGAGGTGGCGCGCCTGGAGGTGCCGTTCGCGGTGACGGTGGTGCCTGCCGATCTGACCTCGTAGGCGTTGTCGGGTAACGTTCCTGCACGGCCGACAGTCGACTATCGGGGGAGTATGCCGTCCGTGGATTCGCACGCGCCCGCACCACCTGCCGTGCTTCCTCCGGCCTATCCGGACCGCGCTGCTTGGGGTACTGCGAGCAAGCTGCGGGCCTGGCAGGCGGAGGCGCTCCAGCTGTACCTGGACCAGCAGCCGAAGGACTTCCTGGCGGTCGCGACGCCGGGCGCGGGGAAGACCACCTTCGCGCTGACGGTTGCTGCCGAGTTGCTGCACCGCCGGGTGATCGAGCGGATCACGGTGGTGACGCCGACCGAGCACCTGAAGGTCCAGTGGGCTGACGCAGCTGACAAGGCCGGGATCGCGATCGACCCGGCCTTCGCGGGCCGCCGGGGCCGGACGAACAAGGACTTCCAAGGTGTCGCCGTCACCTACGCGGGCGTCGCGGTGAACCCGCTCGCCTTCCGGGTCCGGACCGAGAAGTTCCGCACCCTGGTGATCCTCGACGAGGTGCACCACGGCGGTGACGCGCTGAGCTGGGGTGACGGCGTGCGGGAGGCGTTCGATCCCGCCACCCGGCGCCTGGCATTGACCGGTACTCCGTTCAGGTCAGACGACAACCCGATCCCGTTCGTCACCTACGAGCACGGCCACGACGGGGCCGCCCGGAGCAAGGCGGACTACACGTACGGCTACGGCCACGCGCTGCGCGACCACGTCGTACGGCCGGTCATCTTCATGTCGTACTCGGGTGAGATGCGCTGGCGCACCAAGGCCGGCGACGAGGTCGCGGCGCGGCTCGGCGAACCGTTGACGAAGGACCTGACCGCCCAAGCCCTCCGTACTGCGCTCGACCCGACCGGCGAGTGGATGCCCGCGGTGCTGGCGGCTGCGGACAAGCGGCTGACCGAGGTACGGCGGCATATGCCGGACGCGGGTGGGCTCGTCATCTCGGGTGACCAGAACACGGCTAGGGCGTACGCGAAGGTGCTCCGCGAGCTGACCGGCGAGGCGCCCACCGTCGTACTGTCCGACGAGAAGGCGGCGAGCAAGAAGATCGCCGCGTTCTCCGAGGGCGAGCAGCGGTGGATGGTCGCGGTCCGGATGGTGAGCGAGGGCGTCGACGTACCGCGGCTCGCGGTCGGGGTGTATGCCACGCCCACCTCGACCCCGTTGTTCTTCGCGCAGGCCGTCGGGCGGTTCGTGCGGGCGCGCAAGCGAGGTGAGACGGCGTCGGTGTTCGTACCGTCGGTGACTCGGTTGCTGAGCTTCGCGGCGGAGATGGAGGTCGAACGCGACCACGTCCTCGGCCGGAAGAACTCCAACGAGGACGGCGATATCTTCGCGCTCGAGGACGATCTGCTGAAGAAGGCGAACCAGGCCGAGGGAGCCAGCGACGACCTCGAGGCGAAGTTCGAGGCGCTCGGGTCGGACGCGACGTTCGACCGGGTGGTCTTCGACGGCGGCGACTACGGCACGGGTGGTGACATCGGGTCCGACGAGGAGCTCGACTTCCTCGGTCTGCCGGGGTTGCTCGAGCCCGACCAGGTCCGTGAACTGCTCCGCAAGCGCCAGGCGAAGTCGCTGGCGGCGCAGAAGCGCTCGCGGCGCGGGGACGCGTCCGACGACAGGGACCCGACGCCGAAGGAACTCGCCACCCACGAGCAGGTCTCCCTGCTCCGGCGCGAGCTCAATGGCCTGGTCGCCGCCTGGCACCACCGCACCGGCCAGCCGCACGGAGTCATCCACAACGACCTCCGCCGCAAACTCGGCGGCCCCGCCGCGGCCCACGCCTCCTCCACCGAACTCCGCGACCGCATCGAACTCATCCGAGACTGGGCCACCCAACGCCGAGCCTGACCCACCCCCGTACGCCGACCTCCTGGGCGCTGGTGGCTGCTGACGCCGCGCCTGGGGGTGGGATTGTTTGGGGGTGGGTGGTTGAGGTGGCAGGATCCGGTGATGAGTTATGACTTGGTGGTTTGGGTGGGGAAGCGGCCGAAGGATGCAGCCGAGGCTGATGAGCGGTACGAGGAAGTCATGGACCTGCTCGAGGCGAACGCCGACAACACCCCACCCAACCCGCGCCTGGTGGCCTACGGGGCGGCTCTCGTCCGCCGCTGGCCTGAGCTCGACGATGCCTTCGACAGCCCGTGGGTCGTCTCCCCGCTGATCGCCGACGCGGTCGGCGACGTCTTCCCGTTCAGCATCGACTCCAGCCGCGCCGACGAGGTGGCCCCGTACGCAGCCCGCCTGGCCGCCGAGCAGGGCCTGACCTGCTACGACCCCCAGGAAGGCGCCCTCCGCCCCTGACGACACCCCGCGCGGCCGCCAACCCAGGCCGTCCTACGGGCGTGAGGCCGAGACGGCGCCGGGGGTGTGCGATAGACGGGACGTGCTCGAGGTGCATCACGCTGCGTGCTCAAGAATCAGCCAGCAGCGACTGGGTCCCCACGACATCGAGAAGCCGGAGAGCCTCGTCGGAGGAGGAGCCGGGCGCGGCGGTGTAGAGGATCACCCGCTGGTCGCGCTCAGGGATCACCAGCACCTCGCAGATCATGTCGATCCGGCCGACCGTCGGGTGGAAGATCGTCTGGCACATGCTCTGCTGGTTCGCGACCTCGTGCAGCGCCCAGATCCGGGCGAACTCCTCGCTGCCCGCAAGCAGGTCCGCCACCAGCGCCGAGATCGCCGCATCGTCGGGATACCGGCCGGTCGCGGCGCGCAGATCGGCCGCCGTCTCCCGGGCGAAGTCGTTCGTCGCCTCCTCCCCGAACCGCTCCCGCTGCCGGTCGCCGGAGAGGAACCGCAGCCGCAACAGATTCCGCTCCCGCGGCGGCAACGCGGAGAAGTCGGCGATCAGCGCGGCCGCCAGCGGATTCCACGCCAGCACGTCGTACTTCGCGTCGAGCACCAGAGCCGGTACGTCGAGCCGCGCCAGCATCCGCAGTACTCCGGTCCGGACCTCGGCAGGTGGTCCCGGCGGAGGCGCGGGCTGTTCGCCCGCCAGCCGGAAGAGGTGATCCCGCTCGGCATCGGACAACCGCAACGCCCTGGCCAGTCCGGCGAGCACCGGCCGGGAGGGACGCGGACCACGCCCTTGCTCCAGGCGCGTGTAATAGTCCGTCGACATGGTGGCGAGGCTGGCGACCTCCTCGCGCCGCAGGCCCGGAGTGCGCCGCCGGAGGCCTGCGGGCAGTCCCACATCGGCAGGGCGCAGGCGTTCCCGCCGGATGCGGAGGAACTCCGCCAACTGTGCCCTGTCCATATCTCCAAGGATCTCAAGCGCGGAAAGTCCCAACCAGGGACCGCCGATCCCTGGTTCGGCTCGCTCTGCCTGGAAGCCGGGATCCCGCCCAGCCTGGACCGTATGAACAAGAAGATCGCGCTGGTCACCGGCGCCAACAAGGGAATCGGCAAGGAGATCGCCCGGCAGTTGGGCGAACTCGGCTACACGGTCCTGGTGGGCTCGCGGGACCTGGCCCGCGGTGAGGCCACCGCCAAGGAGCTCGTTGCTGACGGCATCGACGCTCGGGCGGTCCACCTCGAGGTCACGGACGAACGGTCCACCGGCGCCGCGGCGGCCGCGATCGAGCGCGAGCACGGGCGGCTCGACGTACTGGTGAACAACGCGGCGATCATCCCCGAGGGCGACGGGCCGGTGTCCCAGATCTCGGCGGACGCGCTGCGGGCGGGGTACGAGACGAACGTGATCGGGCTGGTTCTCAGCACCCGGGCGATGCTGCCGTTGCTTCGCCGGGCGGACGACGCGCGGATCGTGAATCTGTCGAGCGAGCTGGCGTCGCTGACCCGCGTGGGGGATCCGGAGTCGCGGATGTCGACCGTGCGGACGCTCGCCTACAACTCGTCCAAGGCCGCGGTTAACATGGTCACGGTGATGCTGGCCAACGAGCTGCGAGGCACCGGCATCCTGGTGAACGCCGCTGACCCGGGCAACTGTGCCACCGACATGGGCGGCTGGGACGCCGCACGCACGCCGTCCCAGGGCGCGGCCGTCGCCGTCCGCCTCGCCACCCTCACGCCCGACGGCCCCTCCGGCGAGCTCCACGCCGAATCCGGCCGCCTGCCCTGGTGAGAGCACGCCCCGGCTGAGGCCGCCACCGAAGCCGCGGTGCAGTCAGGTCGGGCGTGAATGTGTCAGTCGAAGTCGAAGATCGAGTTCTTGTCGTAGAAGTGCAGGACGTAGCGGCAGTTCTGGCAGATCAGCAGGGTCATCCGGTGGGAGGTGAAGCCCCAGCGCGAGTCGCTGCGGGCCTCCTCCTGCTGGAACTGCGGGCAGCTGCAGAGTGGGCAGGTGAGCGTCGGTGCTTGCGGCTGGTTCGTCATAACGGGTACTGACGCACGCCGCCCGTCCGCGGTGCCCCCGAACCAGATGGTCCGCCAAGCGGTGCCACCCGGCCGCTATAACGAGCGAGTTGGTCGTGACATAGGTTCTGACCGTGGCCCGCCTGCTGACTGATATCCGTCCGCTCAAGGAGTCGGCCGATTTCCGGCGGTTGTGGATCGGGTCCACGGTTTCGCAGCTCGGGCAGCAGATGACCGCGGTGACCGTCTCGATCCAGGTCTACGCCCTGACCCACTCGACGTTCTCGGTCGGCCTGGTCGGACTCTGCTCGCTGGTGCCCCTGGTCGTCTTCGGCCTGTACGGCGGGGCGATGGCTGACGCCGTCGACCGGCGACTCCTCGCACTGGTGTCCTCGGGCGGTCTCTGGTTGCTCTCGATGCTGCTGGTCGTCCAGTCCGAGCTGCACTGGAACCAGGTCTGGGTCCTGTACGCCGTGGTCGCCGTCCAGTCGGCGTGCTTCGCGGTGAACGGCCCGGCGCGCTCCGCGATCATCCCGCGGCTGATCCGCCCGGAACTGCTGCCGGCCGCGAACACGCTCAGCCAGGCGGCCTTCAACCTCGGCTTCACCGCCGGGCCACTGCTCGGAGCCGCGGTGATCGCCTGGCAGGGGTTCGGCGCGGCGTACCTGGTCGATGTCATCACCTTCACCGCCGCCCTGTACGCGCTGTTCCGGCTACCCCCGGTCCCACCGACCGGCACGGTCCGGCGCGCGGGACTCCGCTCGGTGCTGGAGGGATTCACCTTCCTCAGGGCGGCACCGGTCCTGCTCGCCACCTTCGTCGCGGACATCCTGGCCATGGTCTTCGCGCAGCCCCGCGCGCTCTTCCCCGCGGTGGCGGGCTCCTTCTTCGGGGGCGGCGTACGGACCGTCGGCCTCCTGCAGGCGGCTCCCGCGATCGGGGCGCTGGTGGGAGTGCTGTTCTCGGGCTGGGTGAGCCGGGTACGCCGCCAGGGCGTGGCGATCGTTGCCGCGATCACCGTGTACGCCGCCGCGGTCGGCCTGTTCGGGTTGTCCCGCACGATCTGGCTGGGAGTCAGCCTGCTCGCGCTGTCGGGAGCCGCCGACATGGTGAGTTCGGCGTACCGGAACACCGTCCTGCAGTCGGCGGCGCCGGACGCGATGCGCGGGCGTCTCCAGGGCGTGTTCATCGTCGTGGTCGCGGGTGGCCCGAGGCTCGGGGACTTCGTCGCCGGCACGACTGCCTCACTCACCACGCCCACGATCGCGCTGCTCGGCGGAGCGTGCGTGTGCATCGTCGGCCTGCTCATCCTGCTCGCCTGGAACAAGCCCTTCCGCCGCTACGACTCGCAAGTCCGCGCCCTGCGCTGATCAGCCGCCGGTGGCGAGCTTCTTGAGCACGGTGGGCCAGGAGTCCATGTCCGGGTTGATCTGGGTCATCGGCTTGTCGCCTACGGTGACGATCTTGCGATCGCCGAGCGGCTTCTTCAGCTTGACCGGGGTGAGCGAGATCGCGTCGTCCGGCGGGCACGGCTCGGTGGAGTCGAACAGCACCGAGATCTTCTCGTCGGTCTGCTGGATCTTCAGGTCGATCGTGCAGTCCGCGCCCACGCCGACCAGGAAGTCCGCCTCGTCGTAGTCGGGCCTGTTCTGGATCCACTTCAGGTACTTGGGCTTCTTGCCCTCGACCATCTGGTACGCCGGGACCGGCTGCTGGGTCTTCTCGAACGCCTCGCCGCTGCCGGTGTTGAAGAACTCGCCGAAGATCATGTTGATGCACGGATCGGCCATCGTCTTCTGGTCGTCCACCGCGCCCCACGCCTTGGCCGCCTGGTAGCAGCCGTTCGCCTCCCGGTTCAGCGAGACGTTGAAGCCGATCAGTGCCAGCGCGGCGATCACCAGGGTGCCGGCGAGCATTCGCCGGGACCGGATCTGCTTGTCGCCGAGCCGATCGGCGTCCTCGACCTCCTCGGCCGTCGCGTCCGTCGGCTGTTGCCGGAACAGCCCCAGAACGTTGCTCGTCCAGCGCGGATTGATCAGCGTCGGGACGGCGTAGACGAGAATCAGCACGACGCAGAAGGCGATGGCGGGGAGGAGCGCCCAGTAATTTCGCACGGCAGCAAGATACGGGGCCATCGGGCCGCGGCCGAAAAACGGTTACGCTTCGCCTGTGCCCGCAGAGACGTCCCAGACTCTCGACCGGGGACTCACCGTCCTCGAGTTGCTGGCGGACGCCCCGGACGGCCTGTCCATCACCGAACTGGCCGCCGCGCTGAGCGTCAGCCGGACCGTCGTCTATCGCTTGGTGAACACCCTCGAGTTGCACCGGCTGGTCCGGCGCGACAGTGAGGGCAGAGCCCGGCTCGGGCTGGCCGTGCTGCACTACAGCCGCCGCGTCCAGCCCACCCTTCGCGACGCGGCCCTGCCGGTACTGCGCTCGCTGGCCGAGGACACCGGTGCGACGGCACACCTGACCGTGGCTGACGGTGATGAGGCGCTCGCGATCGCGGTGATCGAGCCGAGCTGGACCGATTTCCACGTGTCGTACCGGATGGGATCACGGCACGCGCTCGACCAGGGCGCCGCCGGCAAGGCCATCCTCGCGGGCCGCCGCAAGCCGGATCCGGCCGGCCGCCCCTTCGTCATCACCGCCGGCGAACTCCAGGCCGGCGCGCAAGGCGTGTCCTCCCCGGTCCTCGGCGTCCCAGGCGTCGAAGCCTCGATCGGCGTCGTTGTCCTCGGCAAGCTCGACCGCGACTTCGTCGGCCCCCGAGTAGCCCGCGCCGCCGTAGAAGTAGCCAAACGCCTCGCCTGACCGCCCGCGACACGCCCGAGAATCACGGCTTCGTGGCGGCGTGCAGGAGCGGGAGGACTCGGTGGGGGATCTGTTCGGCCAGGGCGATGACGGTGGAGGCGCGTTGGATGCCTTGGACGATGACCACCTGGTCGATGACGCGTTGCAGGTCGGCGTTGGAGCGGGCGACGATGCGGCACCACAGGTCCTCGGCACCGGTGATCGTGTGGACCTCCAGCACCTCGGGGATCCTGGCCAGGGCGGCTGCTACCGCGGTGTGGCCTGAGCCCTGCTCGATCTGCAGAGTCGCGAACGCGGTCACCGGGTAGCCGATCGCGGTGGTGTCGACGTCCGGGCCCCAGCCGCGGACCACGCCGTCGCGCTGCAACCTGTCCAGCCGGGCCTGCACGGTCCCGCGGGCCACCCCCAGCCGGCGCGAGGCCTCCAGCACGCCGACCCGCGGCTCGGCGGCGAACAGGTCGAGGATGCGCGCGTCCAGCGCGTCCACTCCAGTCACTGGCTTCCTCCTAGTCATGGTGACCAAATAGCCCAATAGAACCTAGAGAATACTGATCAACCTGCGCAGTCAAACAGAGAACTGTTGCGCAACCTGTCCGCATCCGGCCAAGCTCACCACCAAGCCGAACCCGACCGACCCACCGACCGGGAGGACCCCGATGACCAGCACCGACCTCACCCCCGCAGAGCTCGACGCCGATCTCGATCTCGACCAGCTGAAGCAGCTCGTCGGACTGGTGCCCTACGACGAGAGCACCGACCCGTTCCCGGTGACCGCGATGGACGCCGTGGTGTTCGTCGTCGGCAACGCCACCCAGACCGCGAAGTACTACCAGCTCGCCTTCGGGATGGACCTGGTCGGCTACTCCGGCCCGGAGACCGGCAACAAGGACAGCAAGGCGTTCGTGCTGAAGGCGGGCTCGGCGCGATTCGTCATCACCGGGGGCGTGCACCCGGCCAGCCCGCTGCACGACCACCACCGCAAGCACGGCGACGGAGTCAGCGACATCTCGCTCGAGGTGCCGGACGTGGACAAGTGCATCAAGCACGCGCGGGTCGCGGGCGCCACCGTGCTGGAGGAGCCGCACGACGTGACCGACGAGCACGGCACGGTCCGCCGCGCCGCGATCGCGGCCTACGGGGACACCCGGCACTCGCTGATCGACCGCAGCGGGTACCACGGCCCGTACCTGCCGGGGTTCGTCGAGGCCGAGACCTCGGTGGTCCGGCCCGAGGGGCACCCGAAGCGGCTCTTCCAGGCCGTCGACCACGTGGTCGGCAACGTCGAGCTCGGCCTGATGGACGAGTGGGTGACGTTCTACAACAAGGTGATGGGCTTCGTGAACATGGCGGAGTTCATCGGCGACGACATCGCCACCGACTACTCCGCACTGATGAGCAAGGTGGTCGCCAACGGCAACCACCGGGTCAAGTTCCCGCTGAACGAGCCGGCCATCGCGAAGAAGAAGTCGCAGATCGACGAGTTCCTGGAGTTCTACGACGGCGCCGGCGCCCAGCACATCGCGCTGGCCACCAACGACATCCTGCGCACCGTCGACATCATGCGGTCCAACGGCGTGGAGTTCCTGGAGACGCCCGACTCGTACTACGAGGACCCGGAGCTGCGGGCCCGGATCGGCAACGTGCGGGCGCCGATCGAGGAACTGCAGAAGCGCAAGATCCTGGTCGACCGGGACGAGGACGGCTACCTGCTGCAGATCTTCACCAAGCCGATCGGGGACCGGCCGACGGTGTTCTACGAGCTGATCGAGCGGCACGGCTCGCTCGGTTTCGGCAAGGGCAACTTCAAGGCGCTGTTCGAGGCGATCGAGCGCGAGCAGGAGCGCCGCGGCAACCTCTGACCGCCCGACTGATCGGTAACTTCGCGACACGCACGGTGACACGCCCGGGACACTCCGTTCCGGGCGCGTTCATTGTCCGATTACCGGATTGAGTGTCAGGTCAGGGGAGGTTCGCGTACTCTGCCCAATGAGTGTGCGTCGGGGCGTACGCTCAGGAAGGGTTTCGATGAAAACACTGGGCATTCTGCTCAGCACCGCGGGCCTGGCCGGAGTAGGCGTTCTCGCCCTGGCCACCCCAGCTCAGGCGGCCGAAGCCGCCAGCTGCTCGGGTGCGACATCCATCTCGTCCAACAGGATCCTGCGCGACCACAAGCCACCCGGCTTCGGCAGCGTCCGGCTGGTCCGGGACAGCTGTTCGCAGTACTGGGCCGAGATCACGATGATCTCGCGGCTGCCGAAGAACGCTAGGGCGAACGCCTACTTGGTCCAGTACGGCGGAGCCAATGCGGGCCGAACGTTGTCGTGCGACAGCAGCGGCGGCACCGACGCGGTGATCGCCGGGCAGCGAACGTGCCGGACGCCGAAGGTGAAGTCGACCGACCGCCGGGTGACGTTCGTGGCGGTCGGCCGCGAGTTCCACAACTACGGTGGCGGCTTCAAGGAGATCTCGGAGAACGCGACCAGCCGGACCCGCTGACAAGTCCTGCCACATCCCGCTGGGCGCACTAGGCTCAACCGGTATGAACGATCTAGTCGAGCGTCTTCGGCAGGTGCTGCCGCCGGAGGCGCTGGTAACCGATCATGACCGGATCCAGAGCTACCGCTATGACCGGGCGATGTTCTGCCCGGCCGGTGAGCCGATCGCGGTTGTGCTGGCGCGAGAGACGGCGCACGTCCAGGCGGCGGTGCGGATCGCCGCCGAGGCTGGGGTGCCCGTCGTGCCGCAGGGCGCGCGGTCGGGCCTGTCCGGTGCCGCGAACGCGCTGGACGGCTGCATCGTGGTGTCCCTGGAGAAGATGGACAAGATCCTCCAGATCGAGCCCGTCGACCGGTACGTCGTAACGCAGCCCGGCGTCTTCAACGCGGTGCTGTCGCGCGCCGTCGCCGAGCAGGGACTCTTCTACCCGCCGGACCCGTCCAGCTGGGAGTTCTGCTCGATCGGCGGCAACCTGTCGACGAACTCGGGCGGCCTGTGCTGCGTGAAGTACGGCGTCACCACGGACTACGTGCTCGGCCTCGAGGTCGTCCTCGCGGACGGCCAGGTGCTGCGGACCGGGCGCCGTACCGTCAAAGGCGTCGCGGGCTACGACCTGACCAAGCTGATCGTGGGCAGCGAGGGCACCCTCGGCATCATCACCGAGGCCACGCTGGCGCTGCGGCCGGCGGCGGCCCGGCCGCGCACGATGGCGGCGCTGTTCGACTCGGGTGTGACGGCCGGCAACGCGATCATCGAGATCATCCGCAGCGGCGTCTCGCTGTCGTTGCTGGAGATCATGGACCGCACCACCATCTCGGCGGTGAACGACTACAAGCGGATGGACCTGCCGACCGAGGCCGCCGCGATGCTGATCGCGCAGTCGGACGCGGGCGGCGAGGCCGGTGCCGCGGACGTGGCGACGGTGGCGAAGCTCTGCCGCGAGTTCGGCGCGATCGAGTGCATCGAGGCGGACGACCCGGCCGAGGGCGAACTGCTGCTCGAGGCGCGCCGGGTGGCGCTGACCGCGCTGGAGACGCTGGGCACCACGATGATCGACGACGTCTGCGTACCGCGGTCGCGGCTGGCCGACTTCATCGGCGCGGTCGAGGATCTCTCCGCCAAGCTGGACATCACCGTCGGGGTGCTCGGCCACGCGGGGGACGGCAACATGCACCCGACCGTGGTCTTCGACGCGACCGACCCCGAGCAGGCCCGCCGCGCCCAGGTGGCGTTCGACCGGATCATGGAGATCGGTCTGGAGCTCGGCGGCACCATCACCGGCGAGCACGGGGTGGGCGTGCTGAAGCGGGACTGGCTGGTCCAGGAGATCGGTCCGGTGGCGGTCTCGGTGCACCACGCGATCAAGGCCGCGCTGGACCCGAAGAACCTTCTCAATCCCGGCAAGGTCGTGATGTGAGGGTTCTTTCAAGTTCTGTGATTCAACCGCAACGGAACTGCCGCGGCCACAGGACGTTCATGGCCGTCGAATGTGACGTGCCGGCCGCACCATGGAAGGCAGTTGACTGAACCAGCGGGGGAGATTTTGAGGCAAGGCAGGAGGAGACCCATGCGCGCACGGCAGCTGATCCCGGCTGCACTCGCCGTGGGCAGCCTGCTGGCGCCGGCCGGTTGTGCGAACGGCAGCGGGCTGCGGGTCGAGGACTCCAACGTGCCCGCCCCCGCGTCGACGCCGTCGATGTCCACCAAACAAGGGTTCGGATCGAGCGAGGAGCCGACAGCGAAAACCGTCCCGGCCGTCACCCTGAGCCTGGACCAGGTCCGCAAGATCCTGCTGGCAGACAAGAAGCTGGACGAGCAGTCGCGCAAGGTGCTGGACAAGTGCACCGTGACCACGCGTTGCCTGAAGCCTGGCCCCACCGTCGACGCGATGCACACCGGCCGGCCCCAGCAGGTGGTGCTGATCCAGACGTTGGACCCCTTCGTCTTCGGCGCGTTCCTGATCGCGCCGGAGCCGTCGCCGCCACGTCGGGTTTGGAGTATCGCGGCTCAGCAGTTGAAGATCAATGCCGGTAGGCAAGGCGAGCTGATCGTCCAGTCGGAGCTATTCGACCTGGACGACAAGCCCTGTTGTCCGTCCGGAACCCGGGTAGAGGTCTACCGTTGGGTCGGCGGGCAGATGACCAAGGTGAGCTCGCAGGATCAAAAGGGAGACTGAACTTCGGTGGTACCGGAAGAACCGGCAGCGCGCATCCTGATGGTCGAGGACGACGCGGTGATCCGTGAGGCGACCCAGTTGAGCCTTGAACGCCACGGGTACGACGTCACCACGGCCGAGGACGGCCTGGAGGCGATCGAGAGTTTCGAGAAGCTGCACCCGGACGCGGTGATGCTGGACATCATGCTGCCCGGCCTGGACGGCATCTCGGTGTGCCGGCGGATCCGGGAGTCCAGCACGGTCCCGATCGTGATGGTCTCCGCCCGCGGCGACGCGCTCGACGTGGTCCTGGGGCTCGAGGCAGGCGCCGACGACTACGTCACCAAGCCGTTCGACACCCAGGTCCTGGTGGCCCGGTTGCGCGCCGTGATGCGCCGCGCGGTCGCGGACCCGGAGCGGCCCGCGCCGTCGACGGGCGCGAGCATCGAGTCGTTCGGCGACCTCGAGCTCGACCGCGAGGCGCTGGAGGTCCGCCGGGCCGGCAGCACCGTGCAGCTCACGCCGACCGAGCTGAAGCTGCTGATCGAGTTCGCGAACAACCCGGGCGTGGTGCTGAGCAGGTCCACCCTGCTGCAGCGGGTCTGGGACTACGAGTGGGGTGGCGACGGCCGGCTGGTCGACGTCCACCTGCAGCGGTTGCGGACCAAGATCGGCGCGGACCGGATCGAGACGGTGCGCGGATTCGGGTACAAGCTGCGGGCCTAGTGTCCTCCGTCCGAGATCCGCACGCCAGCTCCGGCGTCCAGGCGGGCGCCTCGCTGCGTTGTCGGAAGCGAACGATGAACCCCGCATCGAGCGCTTCCTCCGCCTTGCGATCCACCCGCCTGGACGCCGGAGCTGACGCACTGACCCCGGACGGAGGACACGGATGGGCCTCCGCAGCAAACTAGGCCTGATCATCCTGCTCGTCTCCTCACTCGCGATCCTGGTGCTCTGCGTCGCGGTCTACACCCAGGCGCAGTCGTCCCGGCTGGACCGGACCCGCAGCTTCGCCGACGAACGGATCCAGTCCGCCGCGGAGATCTACAACCGCACCGACGTGCAGGGGCTGGGCGCCCGGCTGGACGATCCGGACCTGCCGCCGCAGTTGCGGGAGGCGGTGCTGGAAGGCAAGCGGGCCACCTTCAAGACGGCGTCGCCGAACGCGAAGATGTGGGCGGCCGTCGGGGTCAATGACGGCCGGATCCTGTCGATCGTGCAGGACTACGACACCGATGACGCGTCGATGAGCGCGCTGCGCCGCGCCCTCATCCTGGGCGGGATCGGAACGGTGGCCCTGGTCGCCCTGGTCAGTGTCGTCGCGGCCGGCAGCCTGTCCCGCCGCATCGTCGCAGTCGCCGGTACCGCGCGTCGCATCGCGGGCGGTGATCTCGATGCCTCGGCGGCGGAAGTGGCCGGCAAGGGCAAGGACGAGGTGCAATCGCTGGCGACCGCGCTGGACACGATGGCCAGTTCCCTGCGGGGCCAGCTAGAGGCCGAGCGCCGCTTCACCGCGGACGTCGCACACGACCTGCGAACCCCGGTGACCGGGCTGCTGACGGCGGCTGAGCTGTTGCCGCCCGGCCGTCCGAGTGAACTGGTCCGGGACCGTGCGAAAGTTCTGCGGCGGCTGGTGGAGGACCTGCTGGAGATCGCGCGGTTCGACTCCGGTGTCGAGCAGGCCGACCTGGAACACGTCGGCCTCGGCGCGTTCGTCGGGTCCGCGGTCGGCCGGCTCCGGATGCAGCAGTCGCTCGCCCCGGACAGCGTCGTCGTACACCGGGTCGGCCGGGAGGAAGTGGTGTCCACCGACTCCCGCCGGATCGAGCGGATCCTGGCCAACCTGATCGTCAACGGCCTGCGGCACGGACGGCCGCCGATCGAGGTGACGGTGGAGGGCCGGACCATCGAGGTAGTGGACCACGGCAACGGTTATCCCGAGGAGTTGATTGCCGAGGGCCCCCGTCGGTTCCGGTCCGGGATGGCCGAGCGCGGGGTCGGTCACGGACTCGGCCTCACCATCGCCGCCGGCCACGCGAAAGTCCTCGGCGCGGAACTCACCTTCGGTACGGCGCCCGGCGGCGGCGCCTGCGCCCGGCTGGTTCTCCCCGGCACTCCTGACACGGAGTCGTAACCCAGGACAGCTGCCAACCCAGCACAGCTCCTGACCCAGGACAGCGGCGCCATTCTCGGGGGAGATGGCGCCGCTGTCTGCTGTTCGGGCAGTCCCTACCGGGTGCCGTAGACGTTCAGTTCCGCGGCCGATCCGAAGACGGCGCCGTTCAGCGAACTGGTGCCGACGAACTTCACGTAGCGGCCGGCCTTCGCGGGGAAGTCGACCCGCTGCACGGCGATGGAGTTGGGGAACTCACCGGTCTGCACCGGTGTACCCCAGTCCTGCCCGTCCGCGCTGACGTAGATCTCGTAGCCCTTGAACATCCCGTTCGTGCCGCTCTGCCGAGGCAGGTAGCTGAACCCGTCCACCTGGTACGTCGTACCGAGGTCCAGCGTGATGTGGTGCGGATACGTGGCCGGGGTGGGGACCTCGGACCAGGCGGAATGCCAAAGGGTGCTGGGGTTTCCGTCGAGGGCAGCGATCGCCGGGCCGCCGGTGGCGACGTCCTCGCTGCTCACGTCGGCCACCTTGATCCGGGACTGCGGCACGATCCCGGGCGGCAGGAGCGTAGCCTCGGCCGTGGTCGTCGCCGTACCACCGGTTGCCGTGAGCACGTACTTGCCCTCCGGTGTCCCGGCCGGTGGGGTGACGTTCCAGGTCGTGGTGACACTGGTGCCGGCGGCAACCGTCGGGTGGGCCGCCGGAGTGGTTGCCTCGACGGTCCACCCGGCCGGCGCCGTGAGGGCCAGCGTGATGTTGTTGACGGCAACCACGTCGTTGTTGGCGAAGGTGGTGACCACCGTGTTCGCCTCGCCCGAGACCATGCCGTTGAGGCCCGCCCCGGACAGGTTCAGCGAAGTACAGTCGGCAGCTTCACTGGATGCGCCCAGGTCGGTGACGGCGAAGTTGTCCATGATGAAGTCGGCCTGGTCGCCACCGGATGACAGCTTGCGGAGGCCGACCCAGTAGTCGCCGCCGCAACCGGCCACGAACTCCTGGTCGAAGGTCGCCTTGGTCCGCTGCGCGCCGATCGGGGTGGACTTCACCTCGACGGACTGCGGGCGGTCGACACCCTGCACCCAGGTGTACTGGCCGGCCTGGCCGCTCTCGTAGTCGAAGCTGACCTTGTACTTGTGGCCCGGCTTGAAGTCGACAGTCCATGGTGCGGTCCGGTAGACGAGGCCCTCGTTCTCCTCGTGCGACTTGAGCGACCAGTCGCCGTCGAGCACGTCGTCGACGAGTTTGCCGTTCCAGCCGGCCTGCGTGTACGGCGCGTGCTTCTTCAGCAGGCTGGTCCGCGGGTCCGTGGTGCCACCGGCATCGCCCTTCACAAACGGTCCCCAGCCCTGGTCGACGTTCTCGAAGTCGTCCACCAGGCCGGCGCTCGGCCGCTTCGTCTCGACCACCCGGACGTCGTCGATGCGGACCTTGGCGTTGCCGGCCGCGGCTCCGATGCTCAGGTCGGCGGTGGAGCCGGTGGCGTCGAAGAGCACGCGCGCCCGCTGGTAGTACAGGTCTTGCTTGTCGTCGGACGCGACCTTGTTCTGCGCCGTGGACCGGCTGAGCGAGGTGCTGACGCCGTTCACCGAGATCGTGGTCTTGCGGGACTTGCCCGGTTCGACCTCGATCCACGCGGAGGCGCTGTACGTGCGGCCCTTGGTGAGGCCGGTGATCCGCTGCTTGAGCGTGGTCTGGTCGGGTCCCATGACGGCGACGTGCTGTCCGTTGGCCAGGGTGTCGAGCTTCGCGGAACCGGTCGGGCTCCAGGCCTTCAGGTCACCCGCGTTGAAGCCCGGGTCCTTCAGGTGGCTGCCCTCGCCCCAGTTGACCGCCTGCGGAGCCGGGGCCTCGTCGGGGTACAGGACGTAGGGCTGGCCGGGTTCGGCGTTCAGGGTCACGACGCCCTTGCGGACCGGTGCCGTGGTCGTCTTGACCCGGCCGGTGTCGGTCAGCTTGTAGACGGTGAACTTGCTCGTGCTCGCCAGCGCCGCGGGCACCCGCCACGCGGTCAGGCCGCCTTCGGGGTTGTAGTGGTAGAGCTTCTTGTTGTCATCCCACGGGAGCAGGTACTTGTCGCCGTCGAGCACCTTGGCCGCGCCGACGTACAGGCTGCGCTTGCCGCTCTCGACGGTGCCGCGGACGCCGCCGGTGAAGGCGATCTCGTTCGGGTTCCAGTCGCTGATCTTCTGCTGCTGGAGGAACTTGGCCGGCAGGTTGCGCTGCCAGATGTTGGCGTAGAACTTGTTCCAGTCTGTCTCGCTGGTCCAGCCCTCGAACTCGACGATCGACGACTGGCCGAGGATCGGGTCGGCGTTCCAGACGTCCTTCTCGTGGTTACGGACGAACCGGATGATCTTGCTGTTGAGGCCCTTGTTGGTGGCGCCGCCGTAGTCGAGGTCGTTGGCCCAGTGCGACCACAGCGAGGTGCGCTCGTGCCGGTCCGCCCACTCGGTGGCGACCTGCCAGCCCTGGTCGGCGAGCTGCCTGGTCAGGCCGTCCGCCAGCCAGCCGGACTGGTAGTACACGTCGATGTAGAGCTCCTGCAGGTTCTTGTCGGTCTCGTCCCGCAGTTGCTGGAAGCGCTTCACGATGTTGCCGGTGGCAAGATCCGGGCGCTGCTTGATGTAGTAGCTCTGGTTCAGCCAGTTCCAGCCCTTGCTGGACTTGTCCACCAGGTCCTCGCTGAACGCGTTCGCCTCGGGGTACGACTCGGTCGCGTTCACGTGTACGCCGAACGCGGCGTTCCAGTCCTTGCCCGTCGTCAGCAGCGTGTTCAGGTCGGCGAGACCGCCGGCGCGGATGTTGTAGTTGCCGCCGTAGTCCGGATGAGCCGAGTCGTGGCCCTCGGAGCCGTATCCCTTCAGCAGCGCCATCTGGCCCAGGCCGTCAGTGGCGAGCGAGATGCGCTTCACGTCGTCGAGCGTGCGCAGGAACGGGTGCGTCGCCTGGCTGGCGAAGTTGAACGGGATGTGCGTGACGACCCGGTTCTTCACCTGGTCGCCGCCCTTCGGCTCGGTCATGATCGAGCGGAACGCGATCGCGCCGTCCTGCCAGTCGACGGTCTTGTCGTTGTTCGCATCTGGCGTCACGACGACCTTCGCCCAGGGGAGCGGCTCGGTGTACGGCGAGGTGTCGGCGCGGTAGGTCCACTGGCCGCTCCACACGCCGACCCGGCTGGTCCCGTCGGTGGCCTTGCGAGCGCGGTGCCAGAAACGCGCACCGTCGTCCACGGATTGCCCGGACGGCTTGTCGTAAACGGAGTTCGACTCGATCCC
Organism: Kribbella sp. VKM Ac-2568; assembly: GCF_004345365.1. Lineage (GTDB taxonomy): Bacteria > Actinomycetota > Actinomycetes > Propionibacteriales > Kribbellaceae > Kribbella > Kribbella orskensis. The sequence continues at coordinate 321,837 of NZ_SLVF01000007.1, read as the reverse complement.
GGCGGCGAGCCCGCTCGTGTTGACGAACGCGTACGCCGCTCCGGTGGCTGCGGGCTCGGCCGGAGTCGTCGGGGTGACCGGGGTGATCTTGTCCGCGGTCCGGGTGGAGTCCGGGTCCAGCGTGGTGAAGGCGGTGGTCGCGCCGGCGTCGGTGCTGGCGACGGAGACCAGGTCGTGGTCGGGGATGTCGATCGTTTTCACCCGGCTGGTCTCGGTGTCGCTGACCGCGTCGATGCTGAACTTGGTCACCCGGCCGGTCACGGCCAGGCTGGCGTCGAGCTCGACTCCGGGGAGCGCGTCGAAAGCCAGCTTGTACGACGCCCGGCTGCCGGTGATCGTCGGTGGGCCGGCCAGGTGCGCGGTCCGGGCGGTGCCGTTGATGGTGATCGTGGAGATGGCGTCGGGCTGGCCGCCGAGGGACCTGCCGGACGCGGTGTCGGCGTACCGGATGACGCGCGGGAAGTCGGCGCCGATGGTGACGGTCAGCTCGTTCGAGCTGAGGGTGAGCGGGTCTGCCGCGGCTGGGGCGGCCTGTGCTGGGGCGAGTGCCGGGGCGGCCACGAGGAGGCTGCCGGCGAGGGCGATAGCGGCGGTCAGAGCCGCTGGGCGAATGGGAATCACGGGCGCACTCCTGGAAGGACGGAAGGGGTGTCGATCCGGATTCTGTGCGCAGGAACGAGCATCAGTCAAGAGAAACGAACAGTTATGAACAGGATTGGCGGTTTTGACAGCACAAAGCCCGCCTCCGATCGGTCAACCGGGGACGGGCTTCGAGGGGCTTCAGATGGCTGGGAGGATGCGGCCGGTGACGGAGCCGAGGCCGATGGGGGTGCCGTCGGCGGCGGTGGCGTGGGCGGTGATGGTGACCTCGTCGCCGTCCTGCAGGAAGGTGCGCTCCTCGCCGTTCACGGTCAGCGGCTCGCGACCGCCCCAACTCAGCTCGATGAGCGAGCCGCGTTGATCCTTCCCGGCCCCGGAGACCGTGCCGGAGGCGAAGAGGTCGCCCGTGCGGACCGAGGCGCCGTTCACCGACAGATGAGCGAGCATCTGGGCCGGCGACCAGTACATCTCCTTGTACGGCGGACTGCTGACGAGCTGGCCGTTCAGGTACACCTCGAAGGTGATGTCGTAGTTCGTCAGCCCGTCGCCCGCGAGGTACGGGAGGACGGCGGGTTCCTGCTTGCCGAGTGGGACGGCCGCGGCCTCGAGTGCCTCCAGCGAGACCACCCACGGGGAGATCGAGGTGGCGAACGACTTGCCGAGGAACGGCCCGAGTGGCACGTACTCCCAGGCCTGCAGATCCCTGGCGGACCAGTCGTTCACCACGACCACGCCGTACACGTGGTCCTTGAAATCATCAACGGAGACAGGCTTTCCGAGCATCGACGGGCTCCCGACGACGAAGCCGAGCTCCACCTCGATGTCGAGCCGCTGCGACGGCCCGTACGTCGGGGCGTCGTCGGCCGGGGCCTTCCGCTGCCCCGAGGGGCGGACGATGTCGGTGCCGCTGGCAACCACTGTGCCGGCGCGGCCGTGGTACCCGACCGGCAGGTGCTTCCAGTTCGGCAGCAGCGGTGCGGAGTCGGGCCGGAACAGCCGCCCGAGGTTCGTCGCGTGCCGCTCGGAGGCGTAGAAGTCGACGTAGTCCGCGACCTCGAACGGCATCAGCATCGTCACCGCGGACTGCGGGATCAGGTGCGGCTCGACCGCGTCCCGCTCGTTGGAGTTCCAGACCAGTTGCAGCAGCCACTCGCGGGTCGCGTGCCAGATCCGCGGGCCGCGCGCGAGGAACGCGTTCAGCGTCGGCTCGGCGAAGACCTGCGCGCCGTCCAGCATCTGCGCCGACGCGACCAGCGCCAGATCGATCACCTGGTCGCCGATCGCGGCGCCCACCCGGGGCTCCTCGTCCCCGGCCCGGAAGATGCCGAGCGGCAGGTTCTCGGGTCCGAACGGGGAGTTCGCGGGGATCTCGATCCAGGTCACTTGGTCTCCAGCAGGCCGAGTTCGGTCAGGTCGTGACGGGGTTCGTCGATGCTGCACGAGCCGAACGAGGTGAACCACTTCCTGGTGCCGACGGCCTGAGCCTCGGACAGGTCCCTCGCCTGTGCGGCGAGTGGTTCGCCGTCACGATTCTCCAGCAGCGCGGCCATCTCGTCCTGGGCGGCTCCGTCGAGCGAGGCCCGGGTGGCGAGCAGGACGTTGAGGAAGCCGTGATGCTCGAATCCGGTGTCGGTCGCGGTGTGCCGGACGGCGTTGTGCAGGCCGGCGGTGCACTTGAACGCGACCTCGCGATCCAGGCAGGCGGTGATGAACGCCGCGACCTGGTCCGCGTTCGGGAACAGCGAGGCGTCGAGGCCGCCGGTGCGCAGTTTGGCCGCGTAGCCCGCGTCGGCGACCACGTCGAGCGCCCGCTCCCAGGCGCCGTCCAGGCCGATCTCGACGAAGGCGTTCTCCTCGTCGAGGCAGTCGTCGCAGACGCGGACCACCCGGAGCGCGTTGCGGGACAGGTCGTCCTCGTCGCGGAGTCGCACCTCGACCGACTTGACGACCACTTCGGACGAGCGGTCGCCGTACCGGACGGCGGGCTCGATGCCGCCGGCGCCGCCGATGATGACCACGCTGACCTCGAGCGGGCCGCCGCCGGTGCGGGCCGCCTCGGCGGCAACCTTCATCAGGTCGTCATCGGTGCACACGAACGGGCCGACGAGGTCTGCATGGTCCGACTTCCGGTGCGCCCGGTGCGCGGCCACGGCCTCGACCAGGGGCAGGTCCCCGGGCGGGAACATCGCCGCGTCGTCGACCAGGTGCCGGAACAGGGCAGGGATGGTTGACATGCTGGTGAGCCTAACGGATGCTTTCGGTAAGCGGACACAAGCGTCCGATAAACGTACGACACCGGTCGGTCACCGGTGTGTTTCCGTTCGGAAGAAGGAGCCATGGCGCACTACCGGCAGGTCGGGCAGATCCCGCCGAAGCGACACACCCAGTTCCGCAAGCCCGACGGTGGGCTGTACTACGAGGAACTGATGGGCGAGGAGGGGTTCTCGTCCGACTCGTCGCTGCTGTACCACGCGGGGGTGCCGTCGGCGATCGTCGATTCGCAGGTCTGGGAGTTGCCGGACCTCTCGACCACGCCGAACCACCCGCTGACGCCGCGTCACCTGAAACTGCACGACCTGTTCAAGGCCGGCATCGACAACAACGCGGTCGAGCACCGCCGGCTTGTGCTGGGCAACGGCGACGTCCGGATCTCGTACGTCGTGGCCGCCGAACCGTCGCCGTACTACCGCAACGCCATCGGCGACGAGTGTGTCTACGTCGAGCGCGGCTCCGCGACCGTCGAGACCGTGTTCGGCGTGCTCGCCGCAGCCGAGGGCGACTACGTGATCATCCCGCGAGCCACCACGCACCGCTGGATCCCGGGCGCGGACGGAGTACAGGCCTACTGCATCGAGGCGAACAGTCACATCGCGCCGCCGAAGCGTTATCTCAGTCGCTTTGGCCAGTTCCTCGAGCACGCGCCGTACTGCGAACGCGATCTGCAGACGCCAGGTGACGTCTTCGTTGTCGAGAGCAACGATGTGGAGGTGCTCGTCAAGCACCGGGGCAACGGGCCGAGCGGGATCGTCGGCAGCCGGATGACGTACGCGACCCACCCCTTCGACGTGGTCGGCTGGGACGGTTGCCTCTACCCGTACACCTTCAACGTGAGCGACTACGAGCCGATCACCGGCCGCATCCACCAGCCGCCACCCGTGCACCAGGTCTTCGAAGGCAACAACTTCGTCATCTGCAACTTCGTCCCGCGGAAGGTCGACTATCACCCGCTGTCGGTGCCCGTGCCGTACTACCACTCGAACGTGGACTCCGACGAGGTCATGTTCTACTGCGGCGGCGACTACGAAGCCCGCAAGGGCTCCGGCATCGGCCTCGGCTCCATCTCCCTGCACCCCGGCGGCTACGCCCACGGCCCGCAACCGTCGGCCATCGAGGCGTCTCTAGGCGCGGACCGGTTCGAGGAGTTGGCGGTGATGGTGGACACCTTCCGTCCCCTGGAACTCGGCGAAGGCGGCGCGGCAGTCGACGACGGGGTCTACGCCTGGACCTGGGCCGGCCGCCGCGTCTAATCCCACGCCCCTCCTGCGTCGCGGCCCCCACCCACTCGGTGGGCGCGGCCGCGGCTCCTGCTTGCAGACCGTAATGTTCAGTGGGCGACTGCCCGAACGTGCGTGTCAGCCCTGCCGGTTGCCGGGGGCGGCGTACCGAGTGACAGGAGGTCGACGGGATTCGGTCATCTTGCGGGAGTTGGCACGCGGGGCCTGGGGCCGACGACTGGACTACTTCCTGTCACTCGGTACGTCGACCTGGGGCGACGCCACGGAGTAACAGACCGGGGCGGTTTTGGTGCCCGCTGTGGGGTTGCTCCGTCAGCTGTCCGGGCGGTCGGCGCGTGGGGCGGGCCGGAGTACTGGGGGTGTGTCGCTGCGGGGGACCTTGGGTGCTGCGATTGTGTACCTATGAGTGAGCGGGCGCCGGTGCAGACGTTTGTTGTCGGCATTGATCGGGAGGTTGTGCTGCGGCGGCGGGGTTTGGTCAGCAGGGTGCAGCGGCGGGGGGCTTGGGTCACGTTGGTGATCGGGGCCTTGGGCATCCTTGTGGCGCTGGTCGCGTTGGTTGCCTTCCGGGGTGCGGGGTTGTGGCCGTTTGCGTTGCTGCTGATCGCGGCGATGGTGCCCTTGGTGCTCAGTACCGTGCTTGCGCTCAGGCTGGAGAAGGAGCGGCAGGAGTGGTACGCCGCGAACGAGTTGCCGCCGGTCGCGATGCGGATGTCGCCGAAGGCGCTCGAACTCGCGGTCGAAGGCGCTGCCTTCCCGGTGATCCTGCCTTGGAAGACGGTGAAGGGGTTCCGGCAGGTGAAGATCTTCCGGCTGTTCGTGCTTGAGCTGCGGCTGGCTCCGGGGATCGGGGCCACCACGGCCGGAGTACGGGGACTCGATCAGCCGGCCGTGCGCGCTGTCATCAAGCCGAGTCCGCTGCTGAAGCCGACCGGGCTGTACCTCGTGAACGCGCTCGACCAGCCGGTCCACGTGATCGACCAGGCGCTCAAGCACTTCTCCGGCGGCACGGCCGGCATCGAGCACTGAGAACGGCTCAGCAGCCCAGGGCTTGGTAGGTGTAGCCCTGGGCGGTCAGTTTGGTCAGGGCGTGGTCCAGGGCGGCGACCGTCTGGGCACGGTTGCCGCCGCCGTCGTGCATCAGGATGATCGCGCCGGGGCGGGCGCCCTGGAGGATCGCGCGTTCGATCTTCGCCGTGCCGGGCTTCTCCCAGTCGAGGGTGTCGACGTCCCAGAGCACCTGGCGCTGGTGGTACGACGCCGCGACCGCCGCCACGTGCGCGTTGGTGGCGCGGTACGGCGGACGGAAGCACTTCGACGGCACGCCCGACGAGATCTCCTGGCGGATCTTGGCCGGCGTCAGGTGGGTCAGCATCGGGTGGTCCCAGGTGTGGTTGCCGACGTGGTGCCCGAGGCGCTTCTCCAGTGCCACCAGGTCCGGGTGCGCGGCCGCCTCACGGCCGAGCACGAAGAACGTCGCCTTCGCCTTGTGCTTGGCGAGCAGGCTGAGCACGCGCGGCGTCCACTCCCGCTGCGGCCCGTCGTCGAAGGTCAGGTAGAGCACCTTCCCACCAGGCCCGTGGGGCTGGGCGTTCCCCTGATGCGTGACCGGGTGGGACGTTTGCCCGGTCCGCCGCGCCGGCGGCGTCGTATGGCGGCCTTCCGGTACGACGGCCAGCGGTCCGTGGTTCGCGGCGGGTCTCACCTCGGTTTGCGCGACCGGGCCCGCGGTCGCGTGGTCGGAGGAGGGCTTGGCTGCTTGGGCGAGGGCGGCCCCGAACAGGACGGCAGCGACGAGCAGGAGTCTGCCGGGCGGCAAGGTCATGGGCGGCATCTTCTCGCGGGGAAGGGGCCATCCCATCACCACCCCGGGGTGTGTCGCCCGTATCGTGCAGCCCAGGCCGCGTCCTCCCCGCCCGGGAACCAGAGGACAAAGGTCCTCCCCGCCCGGGAGGACAGCGCCCTGAAGCCAGAACCCAACGATGCGTGAGGCGAATCATGACGGACAGCAGGAGCGAGGACCAGGCGGTTGACCGGAGCATGGGCAGGCGAACGGTGATCGGGGGCGCCGCTGCGACGGCCCTGGCCGCGGCCGGCTTCCAGGCGGTCCCCGCGTACGCCGGCGGCTCGTACAGCGGGGGATCCAACGGACGGACGGTCCGGCTCAGCGTGATGGGCACCACCGACCTGCACGGCAACGTCTTCAACTGGGACTACTTCAAGAACACCGAGTACGACGACACCGCGCACAACGACATCGGCCTGGCCAAGGTCTCGACCCTGGTCAAGGCGGTCCGCGCCCGGATCGCCAAGGAGCGCCGTACTCCGGCCCCGCTGATGCTCGACGCCGGTGACACCATCCAGGGCACCCCACTGGCCTACTACTTCGCCAAGATCGAGCCGATCACGGGCGGCCACGTGCACCCGATGGCCGCGGCGATGAACGAGATCGGGTACGACGCCGCCGCACTCGGCAACCACGAGTTCAACTACGGGCTCGACATCCTCCGCAAGTTCCAGCGGCAGTTGCGGTTCCCGCTGCTCGGCGCCAACGCGCAGGACTGGACCACCGGGCTGCCGGTCTTCCCGCCGTACGTGCTGAAGCGGGTGCATGTACCGGGCGAGAAGCCGATCACGGTCGGCATCCTCGGTCTGACCAACCCGGGCATCGCGATCTGGGACAAGGCGAACGTCGAGAACAAGGTCAAGTTCGGCGGCATCGTCGAGCTCGCCAAGGTCTGGGTGCCGCGGGTCCGCAAGGCCGGCGCCGACGTGGTGATCGTGTCCGCGCACTCCGGCATGGACCTGTCCTCCTCGTACGGCGACGCGCTGCCGGTCCCGGAGAACGCCTCCGCCCTGATGGCCGAGGAGGTCCCGGGCATCGACGCGGTGCTCGTCGGGCACGCGCACCTGGAGATCCCCGAGCGCCTCGTGACGAACAAGGCGACGGGCGAGTCCGTAGTACTGGTCGAGCCGCTCAAGTGGGGCATGCGGCTCGCTCTGATCGACCTGGACCTGCAGAAGGTCCGCGGCCAGTGGAAGGTGGTCGGCCGGCACAGCCAGGTGCTGAACGCGAACACGGTCGCCGCCGACCCGAACGTCACCAAGCTGCTGCAGAAGGACCACGACAAGGTCGTCGAGTACGTCAACTCCAAGATCGGTACCTGCACCGAGGCGATGTCCGCGGCGACCGCGCCCTGGGAGGACACCGCCGCGCTGGACTTCGTGAACTTCGTCCAGGCCGACGCGGTCAGCAAGGCCCTCGCCGGTACTCCGGAGGCGGCGTTGCCCGTGCTCGCGATCGCGGCGCCGTTCAACCGGGCGGCGGCGATCCCCGCGGGTGACGTCTCCGTGCGGGACGTCGCCGGGTTGTACATCTTCGACAACACCCTGCTCGCGGTGACGATGACGGGCGCTCAAGTGAAGGACTACCTCGAGTTCTCCGCGCAGTACTTCAAGCAGGTCAGCGGCCCGGGGCCGTTCACGCCGGACCAGGTGACGAACGCGCCGACGCCGACCGCGCCGGGCGGGACGCCGGACTACAACTACGACATCCTCGGCGGGCTGGCGAAGCCGCTGGCGTACAAGATCGACATCGCGAAGGCGGTCGGGGCGCGGATCAGCGACCTGACGTACGGCGGGGAGGCGGTGACGGCCGACCAGCAGTTCGTCGTCGCGGTGAACAACTACCGCCAGTCCGGCGGCGGGAACTTCCCGCACGTCAAGACCGCCCCGGTGCTCTACAACCGCCAGGTCGAGATCCGCCAGCTGATGATCGACTACGTCACCACCACCGGCGAAGTGAACCCGAACACCTTCCACACCACCGACTGGTCCCTCACCGCCAACGGCGCCCCCGTCGTCATCACGCCCTGACTCCCCCGCCCCCTCCTCCCCGCCCCGGCTCACACCTCCGCGCTGCTCGAGAACGCACGCGAGGTGTGAGCCGGCGCTCATTCGTGGATCAGCGTTCTGGGCAACCGCATTCCCGCCCCGAAATCCACGACTCAGTCCGTACTGGTACGTCGGCAGCGGATGCAAGCATGCATCCGGGATGTCTGTGGAAGTGGTGGTGGCTGTGGGCAACGATCAGCTGGTTGCCGAGATCACCAGTCGCCCGGGTGATGGCACCTCCGTCCACTTCACTCTGGGGCCCGTGCAGTTCGCTCTCGGGCAGTACGAGCCGGCGCCGGCGACGGGTGCGCGGTTCAACTTCGAGGTCGCCGAATCCGCGACGGCGACGGCAATGAACTGGGGTTCGTGCAGAAGTAGTCAACCCGCCGGGAGTGGTGCTCGGCCAGGGTGCAGGAGCCTGGGTCCTCGAGCCTGGTTGCGGGCGGGTGATTAGTCGGCTAAGTTTTTGGTTAGCCGACTAAAGGATGGAATGGTCATGGATCTGGGATTGCGCGACGCGGCCGTGTTGGTGACGGGCGGGTCTTCGGGGATCGGGCGGGCGACGGCGGTCGGGTTTGCCCGGGAGGGGGCTCGGGTGGCGATCACCTACAACTCCCGACTGGACGCGGCCGAGGAGGTCGCCGGGGAGATCAAGGCCGCCGGCGGCGAGGCGTTCGTCGTACCGATGGACCTGCGGGAGCCCGAGTCCGTCGAGGAGGCGGTCGGGGCGGTTGTCGCCGCGTGGGGTGGGCTCGACGTGCTGGTGGGGAACGCGGTGAACTGGGGGAGCGGCAGCTTCCACGACCGGCCGACCCGGATCGAGGATGCGCAGGCCGAGCAGTGGGTGCCGGTGATGCGGGCCAACCTGGAGGGCAATTTCCACCTTGTCCAGCAGGCGGCTCCGGCCCTGCGGCAGTCGAACCAGGGCCGGCTGGTGTTGCTGTCGACGGATCTGGCCGAGCGTGGCATGGCCGGTTCCTGGGCGTACGGCGCCGCGAAGGCCGGGTTGCACGGCATGGTGGCGAGCCTGCAGCACGACCTCGGCCAGGACGGCGTACTCGTGAACATCGTGATGCCCGGCATCACCCTCGAGAACGGCGAGCACCGGGTGATCCCGCAGCCCGCGCTGGCGGAGATCGCACAGAAGTTCACCGCCCGGCGGCTCCCCGAGGCGGCGGACGTCGCGGCCGCGATCGTCTTCCTCTGCTCGCCGCGGACCACCGCCACGCAGGGCGAGATCATCCGCGTCAACGGCGGCTCGCCGATCCCGGCCTGACCGATCGCGCCACATCGGCGACACGGCAACGCCCGGAGATCAGGCCTGAGGCTTGTACCGTAGCTGTCAGGACACTCTGAAGGAGCGTTGCGATGACGCGGGCGTTGATCGTGGTCGATGTGCAGAACGACTTCTGCGAGGGCGGGAGCCTGGCCGTCCGCGGCGGCGCCGACGTGGCGTTCCGGATCGGGCAGCTGCTGCACCAGTGGCACGAGGCCGATGAGAAGGACCGGGAGTACGCGTACGTCGTCGCGACCCGGGACCACCACGTCGACCCGGGCGACCACTTCTCCGCGAATCCCGACTTCGTCACCTCCTGGCCCCGGCACTGCGTGGCCGGCACGGACGGCGTCGGCTTCCACCCGAACCTCGACCCGCAACCGTTCGACGCGATCTTCGACAAGGGCGAGCACGCCGCGGCGTACTCCGGGTTCGAGGGGAAGTGCCAGGACGGCCAGGGGCTGGCCGCGTGGCTGCAGGAGAAGGGCGTCACCCAGGTCGACGTGTGCGGGATCGCCACCGACTACTGCGTCCGCGCGACCGCCCTCGACGCGAACAACGCAGGCTTCGGTACGACGGTGCTGGCCCGGCTCACCGCAGGGGTGGCACCGGCCAGCACCGAGCAGGCCATCACCGACCTGCGCACTGCGGGAGTCACTGTCACTACCTGACGGTTCCAAGTCGTCATGGGCGGACGTGAGTTTCCCGACGAGTGGCCCACCGTCAAAACCGAGCCCCGAGACGCCGACCTGATGGTCGGTGAGAACGACACAGTGGACCACTGGGTCGCGTGTTACCGGGAGCAGATTGAGCAGTCCCGCGCTGTCGCGGCTTCGATGGATCTTGACAGTCCATGCGCGCGGCCAGACCTCATCGAGTGCAACGTGCGATACGTCCTGTTCCACATGATCGAAGAGACCGCGCGCCATGCCGGCCACGCGGACATCATCCGCGAGACCCTCGACGGCTCACGCGGAATGTGAGCCATACCCGGCGCAGCCCGGCCCCCTTCGCTCGTACCGAAGGGGGCCCGGTGCAACTAGAGCTCGCCAAAGCAGTTGCCGGACGAACACTGCATGTCCGGCGGGGCGCGCTACGAAACTGAAGTGGCGGGACCGCGCAGTGAATTCGACCGCGAAGAGGGCGATCGCGAGCAAGACCGGGATCCTGACCACAGGGTGGTATCGCGGCCCCTTCGTGTATCAGGGGGTGAACAACTTCCACTGGCCCTCGGAGATGACTTCGACGGTGCCGTCGGTCACTTTGATGGCGGTCTGGTCGTCGATCGCGTACGTCGGCGCGGGAATCCGTGCCGCCCACTTCTCTGCGTTGGCCAAGGAAGCGTCGGGGTGGTAGGGGTGGTCCAGGTGCGGGATCACCGCGAAGTCAACGAGTCCCACTCCCTGTCCCGTGACCAGGATTCTGTCGACGTCTCCTTGGGGTGTGGCGAAGACGATGTCCTCCGATTTCAGTGGTCCGTCGTTTCCGCGGGGCGGTTCGGTGTAGGTCTCGACGAAGGTGGAGGTAGCAGCGATGCTCCCGGCGCTCACCCCCACGTAGACCGCCTCGGAGCGCAGCGTCGGCAGGAGATCGGCCAAACCGGAGCGCTGCATCCAGTTTGCGAGAAACAGGGGGTCGCCGCCCCCTACCAGCAGCGCGTCGGCGTCGCGGACCGTTGGCACCCAAGCAGCCTCCTCGATGCTCGGCAGCACCGACAACTCCAGGATCCCCAACGATTTCCACCCCAGTTCGCACAACTTCGATGGAGTCTCGCCGCTGATCGCCCGCGACGCCATGTAGGGGCCGCCGGGGAAGGGGTAGATGGCGGTGGGGATGAAGAGGGCGTTGGACTCGGCGATCGGTTTGCCTAGCAGGTCGACCAGCGTGTCGTGGATGCTCGCGTTCTTGACGCCACCGGAAGTGAGAAGAAGCCTCATGTCGCCTTTCCTTGGTTGTCTGGCGAGTGCGATGCCGCCGAGCCGTCGTCAGGCGTCACACCGAGCTCACAGTCTGTCAGTAGCGGTGGAGCGAGCGCCCTCATGTGCGGCCGCTCACCCCTGCAACGAACGTCTCTGCCCCGATCCGACAGCGCCTCCCGGATTTCTCCAAGAAACTTTCTGGTAGCCAGCGCACGATGGCGCCATATCGACAACTTGGTATGGTGCCCGGGTTGTGCCGCTTGGAGCGATTCGGCGGTTCTCAGAGGAGAGGGGCAAGGCGAACGATGCGGGCGTCAGAGGCCCAGCGTGCGGTGGCTGCGGCCATGTCTATCGCCTCATCCCTCGGACTGCCGGTCGACGACGCGATCGTTCTCAATGACTCGAACAAGCTCACTCTGCGTCTTCTGCCTTGTGACGTCCTGGCCCGGGTGGCACCTGTGGCCGAGCAGGTCGCACAGTTCGAGATCAAGCTTGCTCAACGCCTCGCCGAGTCCGGGAGCCCTGTGGCTGCTCTCGAGCCTCGAGTGGAACCGCGTGTCTATGAGCGTGATGGCTTCGTGGTCACGCTGTGGACCTACTACGAACCCGTGACACCTGAAGAGGTCTCACCAGCCGACTACGCCCATGCGCTCGAGCGGCTGCATGCCGGCATGCGCAAGCTCGATATCCCGACGCCGCACTTCACAGATCGAGTTGAGAGTGCCCAACAACTCTTGGCAAGCCGTGACCTCACCCCAGCGCTTGCCGACGCGGACCGGGAGCTCCTGAGTAACACGTTACGAAGCCTGAGACGAGCGATCGACGAAAGCGGCCCCGCCGAGCAGCTTCTGCACGGCGAGCCTCATCCAGGCAACCTGCTCACCACGAAGACCGGGCTGCTGTTCATTGATCTTGAGACGTGCTGCCGTGGGCCTGTCGAATTCGACCTCGCACATGCACCCGAAGAGGTCAGCGAGCACTATCCAGATGTCGATCAGGATCTGCTGCGCGAGTGCCGGATCCTTGTGCTGGCGATGATCACAACGTGGCGCTGGGATCGAGGCGACCAACTCCCGAACGGGCGCCAACTGGGCACAGAGTGGCTAAGCCAGATCCGAGCGGCGCTCGGTTGCAAGGCGCCCGAGACCCACAGCTGATCGCGGGCCATCGGGTTCCTTCGGTTCACGCCGGGCACCTCGGCGACGAAACGCCCGGCCACCTGCATGCGTTGGATGTCCGCAGGCGTCTTCAGTTCAATCACGTATACCTCGCGTCACAGGCGCCCGTACAGGCTGAGCCTGTCACTTAGGCTTGCGGCATGAAGTTCGACCAGCACACTCTCGTTCTGTTGGTGCCGCCGGCGGACGCGCCTGAGCTGAGCGAGCAGGAGGCTGACGCGCTCCAGGACGCACACCTCGCCTTCCGCGCGGATCTGCGCGAGCAGGGCTATCTCGTCGCCGGCGGGCCATTGCTTGGTCAGGACGACGAGCGCTTGCGTGGAGCTTCGGTGATGTCGGTCGACCCGGAGACCGCGCGCGAGTTGTGCAGTGCCGACCCGGCGGTGCGGGCCGGCCGCCTCGAGGTACAGGTGATGACCTGGATGGTGCCTGCGGGCAACATCCGCTTCGAGAAGGTTTCCGCTCCGCGTTCGGTGGCCGAAGTAGACGCGGACTAACGCCGTCGCGTCGCGGCTCGCCGCCCTGCTAGCCCCCCGAGCGCCGAAGAACTCGGTCAACTATGGTTCCGTCCGTGGATGCCAAGACTGACGAGCTGAGGGCCGCACACGATGTGCTTGCGGAGTGGTATGCCGAGCGCCTGGTGGGAGCGCTGGACGCGATGCCCATCGAGCGGGCGGTGCTTGGGTTGTTCTGTGAAATGACCCTTGCCGCAGACCTCGGCACCGACGTCGCGGACATCGGTTGCGGGACCGGCCGGCTGGCTCCCTTTCTGAAGGGGCACGGTGTGACCCCACGCGGGGTCGATCTCTCGCCCGAGATGGTCAACGTCGCCCGGCGTGACTATCCGGACTTCACCTTCGAGGTCGCGGACCTGCGGGACCTGCCCTTCGCAGACGCCTCGCTGGCAGGGGTGGTGTGTTGGTACTCGCTGATCTTCCTCGCGCCTGCCGACCGTCCGGTCGCCTTCGGCGAACTCGCCCGCGTCGTGAAGCCCGGGGGCTACCTGGTCACCGCCTTCAAGGACGGTGACGGCAAGCTCCGGCGCGGCGGCCGCAGCGCCGGCCTCGGGGTCGAGTTCGACGGGTACTGGCTGTCGGCGGACGAGATGCAGCGCCGGCTCGCCGACGCCGGGTTCGCGACGGCGTTCTGGGCCGGCCGGCCCGCCGAGGAGCAGGAATCCACTCCGCAGGGTTACCTGCTCGCTCGGAGAACCTGAATCCAAGGCGGACCGGCAGTTACGGACGGCTCCTAGCCAACGGCCTCAGAAACTGACCGCGCTGATTACTTACGCCCCTGCTTCGTGGGCGGGATGATCGTGCTGTCGCCGGGGTTGGCTTTCGGCTGTTTGGGTTGCTTGGGTTTGCGGACTTCGCGTCCGCCCTTGTTCTTGGACATCTCGGGCTCCGGGGCTCGGTTCGGATGGGCTGGGTTCGCTGGGCGAACCTCGTACGCCGCGGTACTCCTGGGCCTCGGTTGTTGCACTTGACGGTACACCTCTGGGGAGATGTTCAGCTGAGATCGGCCAGTTGTTTGCGAAGGCGGTCGGCGTACGGCGGGAGGCGGCGGTCCGCGACCTCGAGGGCCTGGTACGGCGCGATCGAAGTGCCGCGTTGGCGCGGCGTGACTCACTGGCCTAGCAATAGCTCAGTGACCCATTGTCAATAAGGTGGTCTCATGGCCGACGACCGCTTCCCCCGCCCCGTACTCCGTACCCGGCTGTATGAGCAGGTCGCCGAACAGATAACCGGGTGGACCACGTGATGCTGGTCAGCGACGTCGCGCTGCTGCGCGAGCAGCCGTGACGGGGCTCGAACAGGTGGCGATCCTGGCGGCCGGGCTCATCGCGGGCATCCTGACGTCGACGGTCGGGGTCGCCTCGCTGGTGAGCTTCCCGGTGCTGCTCGCGATCGGTATCCCGCCGGTGGTCGCGAACGCCTCGAACACGGTCGGCCTGATCCCGGCCGGGCTCAGCGGCTCGCTGGGCTATCGCCGCGAACTGCGGGAGCAGCCGCACGTCACCTGGTACGTCGTCGCCACCTGTGCGATCGGATCGATCGGGGGAGCGGCGCTGCTGTTGTGCCTGCCTGCCGGCGTGTTCGAGGTCGTCGTACCTTGGCTGATCCTCTTCACCTGCCTGATCGTCGGCGCGCAGCCGTGGATCTCGCGCTGGCTGCGGTCGCGGCACGAGGACCCGGATTCGCTCGAGCCGCGGACGTCGATGTCGCCGGTCACCACCTTCTTCGCCGCGCTGACCGGCGTCTACGGCGGGTACTTCGGAGCCGGGTCCGGGGTGATGATGATGGCGGTGCTCGGGCTCGGCCTCGACCTGGAGTTGCGGGTCGTCAACGCACTCAAGACGCTGGCCGTGCTCGCCGCGAACGTGATCGCCGGGCTGATCTTCGTCTTCGTCGCCGACCTCAACCTGACCGCGGTCGGTCTACTGGCTGCCGGTTCGGTAGTAGGCGGCTACACCGGAGCCCACATCGGCCGCCGGCTCCCACCCACCCTCCTCCGCATCCTGATCGTCCTGGCCGGCATCACCGCCGCCATCGTGATGCTCCGCTAGCTGTTCCTGCGTGCCCATTGACCTGGACAAGCGATCGCCCATCAGATGACGGGCAGGAGGGCGTGGGCGAGGATCAGCAGGACGATGATCGTGTTGGCGAGGCGGTGCTCGGCGAGGATGGCGATGAACTCGCGGATGGTTGCGCTCGGCCAGTAGTACGCGGCGGTCGGGGAGCCGATCACCTGGCCGTTGACCTTCGCCTTGCGGGCGATGAAGGCGGCGCGGAGGGCGTGGAAGTTGTTCGTCACCACCAGACAGCGGTACTTCGGGACCAGGCCGACCATGATCTCGCGGCTGAAGGTGAGGTTCTCGAAGGTCGACGTCGAGCGGTCCTCGCGCAGTACGCGGTCGGCGGGGATGCCGTGCTCGATCAAGTAGTCGGCCATCGCGTGTGACTCCGGCACGTCCTCGTCAGGTCCTTGACCACCCGAGGTGATCAGCAGCGGAGTTCGGCCTTTGCGGGTTTGCTGGTCGTAGACGGCGTGGGCGCGATCCAACCGGCTGGCCAGCAAAGGTGGCACCCTGCTGCCTCGGAGTCCGGCGCCGAGCACGACGATGAAGTCGACCTTCCGGCTGAACCTGAAGCGCCCGTAGACGAAGGCGTAGAGCAGGAAGCAGACGAACAGGAACGACACGTACGTGAGGACCCCGATCAGCACGCTCCGCACGATCTCCAGCGGACGCCAGCCCATCTGCTGCACCAGCACGCTGAACACGACGAACCCGATGATGCCCAGCCCGGCCAGCAGCGACAGCAGGTTGGCCGGGCGGCGGCCTTCGCGCCGCAGCATGACCACGCCGTTGGCGATCAGGAACACCGCCAGCACCGCGATGCTCAGCGGGATGCAGACGAGAACGGCGACGACGAGTACCTTGGCCGCCGACTCCGAGACCTTCTCGAGGGCGAACACCACGCCGAGACCCGCGAACAGCAACATCAGCACGAGGTACACCCCGTTGCGCAGCAGCCGTTGATCGCGCAGGAAGCTCACCAGGAACAGCACGAGCCAGACCCCGGCCATGCCGAACGAGATGATCACGCCGGGTATCAAACCACGGGCCGAGCACTCACCGCCGGATCACGAGGGCGGGTTGCCGGACCGTAACTCCTGCCGGACCGCCTCGGTCCGGGTGACGAGTTCGTCGATGGTGATCCGGTCGAAACCACGGACCGCGCTGCGCACAATGCCCTTGCCAGGGGCAACCAGTTCCGCGGGGATCGCGGCCGAGCCGTGGAGAGCGCCGAAGACGCTGCCGGCGGTGGCGCCGTTCGAGTCGGTGTCCCGCCCGGCGCCGACGACCAGTCCGAGCGTCCGCACGTAGTCGTCCTCACCCCAGAGCAGCCCGGCGCTGATGATCGCCGCGTTGTTCAGGGTGTGGACCCAGTTGTAGTCGAGCTTGTGGTCGATCCAGTCCAGTGCCTCGGCGGCGGTCGCGCCCGCCTCGGACAGGTCAAGCAGTTTCTGCTGGCTCTCGGCCATCCGTGAGCGCGATGGAACCACCGACAGCGCAGTACGGAGTGCGTCGGCGGCGGTGTCGGCGACGAGAGCCTGGGCGACCAGCGCGGCTGCCCACTGGGCGCCGTAGATGCCGTTGGCCGTGTGGGAGAGGACCGCGTCGGTGCGGGCCATGCGTGCCGCACTGGTCGGGTCGCCGGCGTTCACGTAGCCGTAGGTGTCCACCCGGATCAGGGCACCGATCCACTCGCGGTACGGATTGCGGTTGGTGGCGGTGTTCGGTGGCTTGAGGCCGCTGACCAGGTTCCGGTACGCGACCCGCTCGGCGGTGTAGGTCTGGGTGAACGGCATCCGGTCGAGCCACTCGCGGGCGATGTCCTCGGTCGACAACTCGGCGCCGTAGGTCTCCAGCAGATGCAGCCCGAGGATGGTCCAGTCGAGATCGTCGTCCCGGGGGATCGCGTCGAACCGGCCGGCCGAGGCCTCCGCCGCCGACGGGTGCAGCGAACCGATCCCCTCGGGGAGCGGGTCCACCAACGGGACGAAGCCGCTCAACGGCCAGTCGCCCGCGGCCCGCAGGTAGCGCTCCACCTCGGTGTGGCTTAGCCCTTCGACCGGCTTGCCCATGGTGTTGCCGATCGCCCGGCCGAGCCAGGCGCCGCGGATGCGGTCCGGTACGTCGTCGCCGGCCGGGGTGACGGCCGCCCCCGCGCCGAGGGAGGACAGGTCCGACGGCTCGTCGTACGGCCAGTCCTCCCGGCGGCGCAGGTCGCGCAGCGCGTACTCGATGGCGGCCAGTTCGTGCGGATCGTCCGCCGCGGCCGCCGCGCGGGCCCGGTCGAGCAGGTTGCCGGCCGGGTACCCGGCGCTCAGCAACTGCTCGGCCTCGTCGGGAACGAGGTCGCGGGGATCCAGGACGTTGTGCACGGGTGCTCCTTGAACTGACCGCCATCGGGCGGTGGCCTCAGGCCGGACTGCGGTGGCGTCAGGCCAGACTGGTGAGGGACGAGATCGTGGCCTTGTGCAGGTGGCTGATCACGTTCAGGGTCTTCGGGTCCGAGCGGTAGACGTGCGAGCCGGACTCGAACACCAGGTACGCGCGGCCGCCGTACTCCGTGATGCCCTCCGACATGCTCGGAGCGCGGAAGCAGCTCAGCTTCGCCTTGTCCAGATCCGGCTGGCCGCGGCGCACGACGTACAGGTTGCTGCGCTTGTCGCGGCCGTACGACGTGCTGAAGACGAAGTGGCTGCCGGTGACGAGCAGGCCCTGGGTCTTGGTCGGCACCTCCCACGCCTTGTTGATGGTGGTCAGCGAGCCGTTGCTGTTGATCTTGTACTGGTACATCTTGTCGCGGCCCTTGTCGTTGAACTTGCCGGACCAGACGTAGCCGCCGTAGCTGGTCAGGAAGGACGCGCCGTAGACCTTGCGTTCTGTGCCGACCGCCTTCAGGTACGGCGTGCCGGCCGCCTTCATCGCGGACTTCAGCGAGGACAGCTTGTACTTGCGGATGCCGTTGGTGCTGCCCTGAACGAACGCCCAGCCGTTGCTGGTGGTGATGCCGCCGCCGTGGGTGGCGGCGATGGCGACCACGCCGACCGTCTTGTTGGTGGCCGGGTCGATGCCGATGATCTGCGAGTTCGCGCCCGTCCGGTACGCCGTGACCAGCAGCAGGTCCTTCGAGCCGTCCCAGTTCCACCAGGTGCCGACGCCCTGCGGGGTGTAGCTGCCCAGGTTCGGTACGGCGGCGCTGTTGCTGAAGCGGGCGTCGTAGACCTTCGAGGCCGACGGCCCGTCGTAGAACGGCTTGCCGCCGGTCGCGGTGCTGCAGCTGATCGCCGTCGCGGCAGCGGTGCTGCTGGTGGCCGCCTGGGAGGCGTCGGACCCCTTGACCGCCACGGTGACCGCTGTACCCGCGGCGAGCACGCTCGCGAGTCCGATCGCGGTGGCGACCCGGTGCCGGCGAAGGATGGTGATGCGACTCATGAATTCCTCTCTCGATCGTTCAGGTCCTTCGACCCTAAGCGGCGACCGGGGTCGACCTGGGGACCCGCGGTGGTGTGGGTTGTGTAAGGCTCGACACGAGAGTGCCGGTCGGCCGGTGCGGGATGAAGGGTGTGTCGAAGTGGGCGAGCTGACGAACTGGGCCGGCAACATCACCTTCTCCACGGAGGTCCGCCGGCCGGAATCCGTGCCGGAGCTGCAGGAGCTGGTCAGGGACTCGGATCGGGTCCGGGTGCTGGGGACCGGGCACTCGTTCAACCGGATCGCGGACACCACCGGCACGCTGGTCTCGGTGGCCGACCTGCCGCGGGTGATCACGGTAGAGGGCGACTCCGTCACGGTCTCCGCCGGCCTCCGGTACGGCGAGGTCACCGCCGCGCTCCAGGCCGAGGGGCGAGCCCTGCACAACCTCGGGTCGTTGCCGCACATCTCCGTCGCGGGCGCCTGCTCCACCGGCACGCACGGATCCGGCGACACCAACGGCACCCTCGCCTCTGCGGTCTCCGCGATCACCTTCATCGGCGCCGACGGCGAGCTCGTCACGCTCACCCGCGACGACCCCGACTTCCTCGGCTCGGTGATCTCGCTCGGCGCCCTCGGGGTCACGGTCCGCCTCACGCTCGACACACGGCCGGCGTACGAGATCAGCCAGGTCGTGTACGACGGGGTCCCGGTCGGGCGGCTCGGCCCGGACTTCGAGGAGATCTTCGCCAGCGCGTACAGCGTCAGCGCCTTCACCGACTGGCTCGACCCCGACGTGATGGTGTGGCGCAAGCTGCGCGCCGGTACGCCGTACGAGCCCGAGTGGCTCGGCGGGCGGATCGCCGATGGGGCCCGGCACCCGATCAAGGCGATGCCGGCCGACTTCGCCACCCAGCAGGGCGGAGTGCCCGGACCGTGGAACGAACGGCTCCCGCACTTCCGCCTCGAGTTCACCCCGAGCAACGGCGAGGAGTTGCAGTCGGAGTACTTCCTGCCGCGCGCCGTGGCCGGTCAGGCGTTCGAGGAGATGCGAACCCTCGGCAAGCGCTTCGAGGGGCTCCTGCAGATCTCCGAGGTACGGACGATCGCCGCGGACGACCTCTGGCTGAGCCCGAGCCAGGGCCGCGACACCGTGGCTCTCCACTTCACCTGGATCCAGGACGAGGCCGCCATCCGCCCGGTGGTCGGAGCTCTCGAGGCGGCCATCCTTCCGCTCGGCGCCCGCCCGCACTGGGGCAAGGTCTTCACCACCGACGCCGCCACCCTCCGCGAGTGCTACCCGAAGGTCCCCGAGTTCATCAGCCTCGCCGCGAAGTACGACCCGGCCGGCAAGTTCCGAAACGACTACCTGGACACCTACCTGCCGTCGGCCTAAGGGCTACGAGGCGAAGTACTCGCTGCCCGACTGCGGTTCGAAGGTTCGCGCAAGAGGCAAGGCTTCGGTCAGCGCGGCGATCTCGACCGTCGGCGCAGCTCCCACCAGCCGTGCGAGCAGCGTGTCGAGCGCGGTCGGATTGCTGAGGGCAACGGGGACGAAGCGGGCGATGAGTGCCGTCGTCTCGATCTCGGGCAGGTTGGCGGCCAGGACCTCGGCGGACAGCCACGTGGCCATCATCGGCGCGAACGCCGGGTCCGGCACCACGACCCAGGAGCCGTCCGGCAGGACGTCGGAGCGCGAGTGATCGGGATTGGCGTAGGCGAGAGCCGCGATGGGCAGGTGGAAGACGTCGAGAGCCAGCCGCTCGATCGTGTTGGCCTGGGAGACGACGTCCATCGCGACGTGGTCCTCGCGCCTGCGGAGGAAGAACTGCTCGCCGACCCGGTGCATGCTGCCGAAGTCGGCTGCTCGCGCCGAGGGTGAGGAGACGAAGTCCTCGACCTGCGTAGGGAGGTCGGCCGGCGGCTCCAGCCGCTGCGCCAGGCAGTTCACCATCGCCGTCATCCGGGCGGCGAACGGTGGATCCTGGATGTTGTGCGCGGCCAGCCGCGCCAGCTCCAGACAGCGGAGCCTTCGCTGCGGGAACTCAGGCCGTACGACGAGGTTCGCCTCGGCCAGCGTGAGCAACGCGGGCGCCCTGAAACCGGCGAAGCCGAGCCGGAGACCCGCGGCCTTGTCCAGGAGCCGGCCGGCCGTGACCGGATCGCCGGCACCAGCGAGCGTCTCGGCCATCGCGGCCATGCGGCGCCGGTGGAACGACCAGAGATCGTTGCCACCGGAGTGGTGCGGCGCGGGCCGGCCCTCGGCGTGATCGAGCAGATAGTCCGCCGTACGCTCGAGATCCTGCGCCGTCTCGGTGAGATCCGGCCGGGCGGCGGCGCCTGCCCGTCGGTCGACGCTGAACCGGAGAGAGTCGCCGAACCGGACCGGAGACGGGTTCAGCGCGCTCTCCACCACGTGGACGATGTGGAGGCGCGCCTGGGCCGGGTCCGGGAGCAGCCGGACGATGGCATCGAGGAGCACCGCGAGCGCGCGGTTCCGGTAGTCGGCGTACGGGTTGGCGCCCTGCAGGTCGATGTACGCGTCGAGCAGCGCGTCGCCGTGGCCCGGGTTCCCGAGCGCCGCGTTCACCAGCACCTGGACCTCGGCGTCGACGCTGAATTCCGGTGACTGATCGGGACCCTCGCTATAGCTGGACGCCCGGGAGCTCAGACCCTCGAGGTTGCTGCCGGCCGACAGCGCCGTGATGATCTGCTGCGCCTGGTCGAGCAAGACGTCATCGGCTCCCGGCGAGGACACGGCAGGCTGGGGATCCCGTGCCATCGCCCCGCGGACTCTGACAGTCAACTCCCCGAGCAGGGACATCCCACCACCGTCGTCGTCCAGCAACCGCCGCACCTCGTCTCCGGCCTGATCCACCGCCAGCCAGGCGATGCACAACCGGGCGGCGGTCCGCCAGAGGTCGCCGGCGGGGAGCAACTCGAGACGCCAGACCGCCTCTTCCCATTGCCCGCGCCGGGCCAGATCGAAGACGGCGGCCGGTTGCAGCCAGCGAGTGCGGGCGTCGACAAACTCCAACGACATGGTCGCGAGGGTGCTGACGTCGATGGGTTCGACCTCGGCGAGGCGCTCGATCAGATGGTTCATGTCGGCCACCAGGCCGGCGCCGTCGCCGACCTTCTCGACCCGCGCCGTCTGGTAGTCGTGGTTGCGGGTGAGCTCGACGATCGCGCGTAGCCGTGGCCCTTGGTCCGCGGGTGGTGTGTTCGCGACCTCCTCCAGATGGTGGCTGACCCCTTTGGCCAGGGCATACCGGCAGTGATGCTCATGCCAGCGGTCACACCACGACAGGATCGCTTCTCGCGCCTGCCGGGTGCCCTCGATGCCCAGTCCACGGGAGACATAGTCCTTGAGCCGCCAGTGCGCGAACGCGATTCCCACCTCCTCGAGATCGCCCCGGACATAACGCTTCACGGTGTTCAGGGCCGGTCCGAAGGAGAAGAAGTCGAGCCCGTCGGTCCCACTGATGTCGATCAGCTCGGCCTGCGTCATCGGCGCGAGCGCGACGGTGAGATACGACAGCAGCGTCCGTACTTCGGCGTTGGGCGCGGATCGGTTCAGATCGGCCCACCAAGCCCCGATGTAGTCCCGCAGGCCGTGCTCGACGCGGGCGAGGTCGTCGAGGTTCGCGATCTCGTGATCGACGACCTGGTCGCAGAGCAGCCGGACGTAGAACGGATCGCCCTGGGCGCGCTGGGTGAGAACCGCGAAGGCTTCCGGTTCGAGCAACCAGGCCGGCGCGCCGGCGCCTTCGAGAATGGCGCGTACCGCGGCGTCGTCGAACGTTCCGAGCCTCAGCACCTGGGGGTTCCGCAGCCCGAGTTCCCTGCGCCAGTCGGTTCCCGCGACGGACCGCGCGGAGAGCACGACATGCACCGCGGCGGGCAGTTCACGCGGCAGGGTCGCCTTCGACAGGGACCATCCTTCGATCTCGTCGACGCCGTCGATCACGATGACGACCGGCCCCGGCGGCGGGCGGCCGGCGTCCAGCAGATCCAGCCAGCTCGCCTCCAGGATGCCGAGCGACCCGGTCGCGTTCACCGGCCGCCCCCACGCCCAGGAGGCCTGCTGCAGCAACGACTGGAAGAAGTCGAACTCCCGGTCGGCCGTGCCGTACTGCCTGCTGATGAAGTGATAGACCGGGCTGACGTCGACCCGGTCGGTGAGGCGCCGGAGCCACTCGGCCAGCAGCGCTGTCTTGCCGGTGCCCGCGTCACCGGTCACCAGGCAGTAGCCCGACGGCTCGTCGGCGATGAAGCGGTCGAGGGTGCTGAGTTGCTCTTCCCGCCCGGCCACGAACGAGTACTCGTCCATGAGTTGGCGATAGCGCAGCCGCAGGTCCGCGTTGATCCGCTCCATGCCGTCCGGCTTCGGGTCGTAGACCTCGATCCCGACGATGTCCTGCAGATAGGCGACGTCGATGGCGAACTGGAACTCCCTGCCTGGGAAGGCCAGTTGCTCCAGTCCGGCCTCGGTCGCGCGGTCGTACGACATCAGCCCGTCCGTTCGCCCGCTGCCCTCGGGGGTGGCCGGATTGATGGCCTCCCTGGCCATCGCGAAGCCGGTGCACTCGACCAACGCGTACTCGCCTCGCGTGACCAGTTCGCGCAGTACCTCGCTGTCCGTCAACAGCCCGTCGGTGAACGCGCCGCCGTTCTCGCGCTGCCTGCGGACTCCGCTGTCCGCGCGACGTCTGTCGGTGCCCGTCGACACCGCGATGAGGGCGTGTCCGTCGAGTACCACGACGACGGGAAGCAGGTCCTTACCCAGGGCCGCTCCTGCCAGCAGCAGGGCCAGGTCCAAACAAGTGCCGTCACCCGCACCGCGCAGGATCGCGTCGGGCGGCCGCACTTCCTGGCGAGCCTCGTCGGCGCGGTACATCTCGCGGGACCAGCGGATGTCCATCGCCAGCAGTGCCTCGTACAACTCGCGGAGGATCAGGCTCAGGTTTCCCGCGGCGTGTGCGTCGGCAGTCGGGGAGGCGAGCCGGACCGAGCCGGCCGTGCTCGCGAGCACGTAACCAGCCAGAGCCTTCTCGTTGCCCTTCGGCCAGACCGGCCAGGTCATCCGGCCACCTCGAACACGTCCGTCACCGGAAGGGCCCGGTATTGCGGACCCGCCACCCCGACGGTCACCCGGTATTGGCCTGGCGCGAGCTCCCCCAGCTCGGCGACGGCGTAGTCGTCGGTCCTGGGGAGCACGATCTGCGTGGTGGCGCCCACTCCGCCGGTCGGCTCGACCACGACCCGCAGTACCGACTGGACGGGGTGGTTCTCCCTGTCGACCAGCCGCGCGCGCAGTACGACGGGTTCGTCCGGCAGGAACACGTCGTCGACGACGAGATCGACGGCGGTGATCCCTGGCGCGTAGCTGCCCTGGATGTCCCGCATGTGCATGCTCTGCGATTGGCGGAGCCGTTCGACCAGGTCGTCGAGCGCCGACGCGCTGTTCTGCAGACCGCTGTGCTTGGCCCCGACGAAGGTGGCGGCGAAGGCGGACTCCATCTCGATCGGGATGGCCGAGATCCGGGGCACCGTGCCGTCACCACCGGAGACGTCGTCCTCGATCCAGCCCGGCAGTTCGTTGTTCACCGTGAGTCGGTTGTCCTGCAGCAGAGCCGACTGCTGCGTGTCCTGGTAGACGCCGACGAAGGGCACGACGGCGTACGCCTTGTTGTACGCCGGGTCGTTGGCGTGCTCGTCGACCTTCGAGCGGATCTCGTCGTGGAACTCCGCGGCGGCCGCCACATAGCGGGCTGCCATTTCCTCGAAACCGGATTCGACCACGGGCAATCGGACCTCGCTCGGGCGCTTCCACTCGCCGTCCTGCCGCACAGATCTGTAGATCGGCAGCAGTTCGTAGACGGACGGGCAGCTGAGCAGCACCGCTGTCAGGTCGACGAAGGCTCTCTTGTAGCCGTTGGCCAGATAGCCGACCGCGTCGAGCGACCCGCGGTACGGCGTACCGAACGTCACCAGGGCTTTGGTCTCGCGCCATCCCTCGAGTACCTCGAGCCAGTAGCGGGCCACCAATCCGCCCATGCTGTGCGCGACCAGGATCAACCGCGCCTCGGGCTCGCCGGAGTGGTCGCGCCAGGCGGCGAGCTTGTCCCGGATACCGGCCTCGAAAGCCTGTGCGCCGGCGCGGTTGCTCAAGCGCCAGTCGTAGGGAAATGTCAGCAGATTCGCCGGGCCGGGGTCCGACCAACTCCCGGGCGTGACGTCGAACCTGCTCTCCAACGCGTCGTAGATCGGCTTGTAGCCGTCGATCTTCGCCAGGCCGAAGACACCGTGGAAGCCGTCGACCAGGCCGGTCGCGGTGATATCGGTCGGGGGAGGGTCGGACCGGGGATCGTGCTGCGGTACGGCGAGCTGCTGAAGGCTGTCGCCGCGGGAGCGGAGATAGGACCACAGGGCCCGGCCGGACACGTCCCACAGGTCGCGGCGGTCGCCGTTCCCGGTCGCTTGCGAGAGCACGCTGCCGGTGATTCCGGGCAGCACGACGATGACGTCACGCATCTTGAGCTTGGCCATCGAACCGGCCCCCCTTGCACCCTGAGGCCAAACAATCACTGCCCGCTGAGCAGGTCAACGGTTGACGCCCCGGAGACCTTGGCCTAACTTTGTCGAAACGCTTCGACGAAGCGTTTCGATGATCGCCGGAGGCGGGCATGGCGACGATGACCGACGTGGCTCGGCGAGCCGGGGTGTCGGTGAGCACGGTGTCGTACGTGTTGACCGGGACGCGGCCGATCTCGGAGGCGACCCGGGACCGGGTGCTCGCGGCGATGGCGGAGCTCGACTACCAGCCGAACGCGATGGCGCGCGGGCTGGCCAGCCGGAAGAGCAACATCGTCGGCTTGCTGCTGCCGCTCACCGGGCGTGGGCTGGGTGCCACCGAGACCGCGTTCGTCACCGGTGCCACCGAGGCCGCGCGCGAGGCCGGGTACCACCTGATGCTGTGTCCGGTCGGCGCCGCTGACAGTGATGAGCTGCAGTCGCTGGCGACCCAGCGGTTGCTGGACGGCTTCCTGGTGATGGAGGTGCAGTTGACCGATCGGCGGGTCGAGCTGCTCCGGAAGCTGGAGTCGCCGTTCGTGCTGATCGGGCGGACCGAGGACGGCGCCGGACTGGCCTGTGTGGACATCGATTTCGAGCAGACCGTGGACGACGCGGTCGCGCACCTGGTCGACCTCGGGCACGAGACCATTGCCTACATCAACCATTCTCCCGCCAGCCTGGCCAGCGGTTACGGCCCCGCCAAACGGACCGAGGCGGCCTTCCAGGCGGCACTCGAGCGGCACGGGATCACCGGCGTGATGGTGCCGACCGAGGACACCGCCGCCGGTGGCCGGGCCGCGATCCAGCGGGCGCGCGAGGAGTGCCCGGCGTTGACCGGCGTGCTGGTGATGAACGAGAACGCCGCGCTCGGGATCCTCGCGGAACTGCGCGAGGCCGGCCTCGACGTACCGGGTGATGTCTCGGTGGTGTCGATGGTGACCTCTGAAGTCGTCGCCGATCTGGCGAGTCCCGCGCTGACCGCGATGACGTCTCCGGGGGCTGTGCTCGGCGCGGCGGCCACCCGGGTGCTGCTGAAGAGGCTCGCCGAGGACGACGGTTCGACGTACGAGGAGTTGTTGCCCTGTGCGCTGGAGGTCCGGGGGACGAGCGGCCGGGCGAAGAAGAGGAAGACGGCCAGGAGTGCACGAGCAAAGAGGTAGTAGATGAAGTTCACTGACGGCCACTGGCAGCTTCGCGAGGGCCTGACCAGGCTCCGGCCGGCCGAGGTGGAGAGTGTCGAGGCCGGCGAGCGCTCGCTCACCGTCTACGCACCGGCCAAGCGGATCGTGCACCGCGGCGACACCCTCAACCAGCCGCTGTTCACGATCACCTTCAGCTCGCCCGCGCTCGGGATCATCGGCGTCCGCGTCCAGCATCACAGCGGCGGCCGGCCACCGCGTCCGGCGTACCGGCTGAACAGCGGGAACGAGCACCCGGTCAAGGTGGAGGTGGATGCGGAGACCGCGAGGCTGACGAGTGGTGGGCTCACCGTGGTGATCGCGCTCGAGGGCCCTTGGAACGTGCGCTTCGAGCGGGATGGGCGGTTGCTGACCGGGTCGGCTGCCAGCAGCATCGGGCTGATCACCGATCCGGCCGGGTGCACGTATGTGCACGAGCAGTTGGCGTTGGGCGTGGGTGAGACGGTCTACGGCCTGGGCGAGCGGTTCGGTCCGCTGGTGAAGAACGGGCAGGTCGTCGACATCTGGAACGCCGACGGCGGCACGTCCAGCGAGCAGGCGTACAAGAACGTGCCGTTCTACCTGAGCAGCGCCGGGTACGGCGTCCTGGTGGACACGCCGGCGCACGTGTCGTTCGAGCTCGGGTCTGAGGTGGTCTCGCGGAACCAGTTCAGCGTCGAGGGTCAGGAGTTGAGCTACTACGTCATCGACGGGCCGACGCCCAAGAAGGTGCTCACCCGCTACACCGGGTTGACCGGGCGGCCGGCTCAGGTGCCCGCGTGGTCGATGGGGTTATGGTTGTCGACCTCGTTCACCACCGACTACAACGAGCCGACGGTGACGAGCTTCGTCAACGGGATGGCCGAGCGGGACCTGCCGCTGAGCGTGTTCCACTTCGACTGCTTCTGGATGCGGCAGTTCCACTGGTGCGACTTCCTCTGGGATCCCGCGGCGTTCCCGGACCCCGCGGGGATGCTGCAGCGGCTGAAGGCGCGGGGCCTGCGGATCAGCCTTTGGATCAACCCGTACATCGCCCAGCGCTCGGTGCTCTTCGAGGAGGGGCGCGAGCTCGGCTATCTGCTGAGGCGTGCGGACGGCTCGGTCTGGCAGTGGGACATGTGGCAGGCCGGGATGGGGATCGTCGACTTCACCAACCCGGCGGCGACCGCGTGGTTCCGCTCGAAGCTGCAGGCCTTGATCGATATCGGAGTGGACTGCTTCAAGACGGACTTCGGTGAGCGGATCCCGACCGAGGACGTGGTCTGGTCCGACGGATCTGATCCCGGGCGGATGCACAATTACTACCCGCACCTCTACAACGAGGCAGTGTTCGACCTGTTGCGGGACAACCGCGGCGAGGGCGACGCCGTACTGTTCGCGCGGTCGGCGACGGCCGGCGGGCAGCAGTTCCCGGTGCACTGGGGTGGCGACTGCGAGTCGACGTTCGAGGCGATGGCGGAGTCGCTGCGGGGCGGATTGTCCTTGGCTGCTTCGGGTTTCGGCTACTGGAGCCATGACATCGGAGGCTTCGAGGGGACGCCGGAACCGGCTGTCTTCAAGCGGTGGGTGCCGTTCGGGCTGCTGTCGTCGCACTCGCGGCTGCACGGCTCCGGGTCCTACCGGGTGCCGTGGGCGTTCGATGACGAGGCAGTCGACGTATTGCGATCGTTCACCAAGCTGAAGATGTCCCTGATGCCCTACCTGGCGGTGGCGGTCTCCGAAGCCCACACGGCTGGTACGCCGATGATGCGGCCGATGGTGCTGGAGTTCCCTTCAGACCCGGCGGTCGCCTATCTCGATCGGCAGTACATGCTCGGGCCCGATCTGCTGGTGGCTCCGGTGATGAGTGCCGAGGGGGCGACCAGGTTCTACCTGCCGGAGGGTCTTTGGACGGACCTACTGACCGGGGAGCGGCTGGCTGGTTCTCGGTGGGTCACTCGGACCTACGGCTTTGGCAGGTTGCCGCTGCTGGTCCGGCAGGGGGCGGTGATCCCCTTCGGGTCCGTGGACGATCGGCCTGAGTACGACTGGGTGGAGGACGTGGAGTTGCGCTGGTTCGAGCCGGTCGAAGGCGAGGTGGCCCGTGTCTGTCTCCCCGGGCCGAACGGGGCGCCTGCAGCGGTGATCGAGCTGACTCTGGTGGACGGTACGGCGCAGAGCAGGGTGGTCGAAGGTGTCTGCGAGCGATACGAGGTGAAGGTCGTACTCGGTGGCTGAGCTGTACTACGGGGGCGACTACAACCCGGAGCAGTGGTCCCCGGCGGTGTGGGCCGAGGACATGGCGTTGATGCGGCAGGCCGGGGTGAACCTGGTCACCGTCGGGGTGTTCTCCTGGTCGAGCCTGGAGCCGGAGCCCGGCCGGTACGAGTTCGGCTGGCTTGACCGGGTGCTGGATCTCCTTGCCGGTAACGGGATCCGGGTGAATCTGGCGACGCCGACTGCCTCTCCGCCGCCGTGGTTCAGCCTTGCCCATCCGGAGGCTCTACCCGTCACGGCTGACGGCGTACGGCTTCTGCATGGCAGTAGGGACACGTACTGCGTGTGCAGCCCGGCGTACCGAGAGGCCGCTGTCGGGCTCGCCCGGGCTCTTGGGGAGCGGTACGGCAGCCACCCGGCGCTGGAGATGTGGCATGTGCACAACGAGTACGGCAGCACCTGCTACTGCGACCAGGTGGCCGTGTCGTTCCGGCGGTGGTTGGAGGACCGGTATGACGGGTTGGCCGCGCTGAACGAGGCGTGGACGACCGCCTTCTGGAGCCAGGGGTACTCCGCGTGGGAGCAGGTGTTCCCGCCGCGGCGGACGCAGTACCTGGCGAATCCCGCGCAGGTGCTGGACTTCCGCCGGTTCTTCTCGGAAGAACTCCTTACGGCGTACGGAGAACAGAAAGCGGTACTGCGGTCGCTGAGTCCGGGGATCCCGATCACGACCAACTTCGTGTTCGGGTCATGGGTGCCGGTGGATCACTGGCGCTGGGCCCGCGAGGTGGATCTCGTTGCCATCGACCACTATCCGGAGGGTGCGGGGATCGAGGCCGAGCAGCAGACCGCGTTCGGTGCGGACCTGGCGCGGTCCTGGGCCGGTGGTGGTTCGTGGCTGCTGATGGAGCAGGCGGCCGGCTCGCTCAACGACGGCGGCCGGATGCATGCGAAGGAGCCCGGCAGGATGGCCCGGCACAGCGTCTCGCACATCGCCAGAGGTTCGCGGGGATCGCTGTTCTTCCAGTGGCGTGCGTCCCGGGGTGGGTCCGAGCGTTTCCACACCGCGATGGTTCCGCACGCGGGTCCGGACAGCCGGGCCTTCCGCGAGATCACCGCGCTGGGTGAGGCGTTGCCGAGGCTCGCCGAGGCCGACGAGGGTGCGGTCGACGCCGAGGTGGCGATCCTGTGGGACGCCGAGTCCTGGTGGGCGACCGACGGGCCGGGTCTGCCGTCGCCCGAGATCGACTATCTGGCCGCCGTACGAGCGGCGCACCGGCAATTTTGGTCGTTGGGCGTCAGCGCCGATTTTGCCCATCCCACAGGAGATCTGAGCCGGTACCGCGCCGTCATCGTGCCGAGCCTCTACCTGGTCTCCGACGAGGCCGCCGCCGCGATCAACCGGTACGCCGAGGGTGGTGGACAACTGCTGGTGACCTCGTTGAGCGGAATCGCCGACGCCACCTCGCAGATCCGGCTCGGTGGCTATCCCGGCGCCTTCCGCGATGTCCTCGGCATCCGGGTGGAGGAGTTCCTCCCGGTGGACTCGGTCGACCTGGACACGGGTGACCACGGCACCGGCTGGAGCGAACGCCTCCGCCTCGAAGGTGCCGAGGCCCTCGCCCGCTACCAGGGCGGACCACTCGAAGGCCTGCCCGCGATCACCCGCCACCACAACGCCTGGTACGTCTCCACCTGGCTCGACGACCCGTCGTACAAGTCCCTTGTAGACAAGGTGATCCGCGCCGCCGGCATCATCCCACCCGACCTACCGGAAGGCGTCGAGGTGATCACGCGAAGGTCGAACAAGACCCGCTGGCGCTTCATCCTCAACCACACCCCGCACCCCGTCGCCCTCCCCGGCGGCGGCGTCGACCTTCTGACTGGCGAAACTGCCGACACCGACCTCATGCTGGCAGCCGGAGCCTGGACGGTCCTAAGAGACTGACCGTCACAACCAACGCCACCACCGACTTCTCCGAACCGCGCTAGATGCCCCCCGGGGGCCCTCGGCCCTCGGCAACCGCAAAGTACGGGTGGGTTACCTGTTGTTGTTGTGCCTTACCTGTCGAACCTCCGGTGGGACAACCCACAACACCGGCAGGTAACCCCCACGATGCCCGCCGCGATGCCCTCCGCCCGCAGCCTGCTGGCCAGCCGATCGCCTGCCTCTGAGGGGACAACCCCTCAGAGGCAGGGATGCCTGCCCGGAATCCGAGAGGGCAACCCACCCACTCCGGGGTTGACCCCCTCAGAGGCACGCCGGCATGCCGGACCTGAGGGGACAACCCCTCAGAGGCGGGGATGCCTGCCCGGAATCCGAGAGGGCAACCCACCCACTCCGGGGTTGACCCCTCAGAGGCACGCCGGCATGCCGGACCTGAGGGGACAACCCCTCAGAGGCGGGGATGCCTGCCCGGAATCCGAGGGGGCAACCCACCCACTCCGGGGTTGACCCCTCAGAGGCACGCCGGCATGCCGGACCTGGAACCCGGGGGAGCCGAGCGTGGGGAAGCGGCTAGCCGGGGAGTTCGTCGATGTTGGCGGTGATGGTCCAGAGGAGGTTGCGGAGGAGGCGGCGGTGTTCGGGGGAGATGCCTTGGAGGGCGCGGTCGCCTGCCTGGGCGTGGAGTTGCTGGACGGTCTTGGCCAGTTCCTTGCCGCGGTCGGTGAGTTCGATGCTGACCTGGCGGGCGTCGGTGGTGTTCTTCAGCCGGCGGACCAGGCCGGCCGCCTCCATCCGCTGGGTCGTGCGAGTGGCCGTCGGCACCTCGACGTCGAGGACCTTGGCCAGCTGGGCGACCGGGAGCGAGCCGAGGTGCAGCAGCTTGGCGAGCACGATCTCCTGGCCGGTGTGGACGCCGGTGCCGGTGAGTTCGTCGCTGACCGCCTTGCGGGCCGCGCGATCGGCGAACCGCAGGGCGATCAGGATGTCCCCGCCGCTGGCCGGAGCGTCGGGGTCCCACCGCAACGGCTCGCCGGCCGCGGCGGGCTGCCCGCGCTCCGCAGTACCGTCGGCTGTGGTCACCTCGCGCTCCGGGAGACGAAGGGATTGCGGGCGTTCAGGTCGCCGATGTACTCCGTCGGGATGGCCGGCTCGCCGCGGCTGAGCTGGCTCGCGCTGCGCGGGAGTTCGTCGCGGACCTTGAGGTGGTGCGCCTGCGACTCGTCCGGGGTGGTCCGGCCGACGATCTTGCCGGCCTCGACCAGCGGCTTCAGCAGTTCGCGGTCGTCGCCGTCGTCCGCTGGCGGCTCGCCGACGCCGATCAGCTCGACTTCGGCGACGCCCTTGGCCGAGCGGCGGCGCAACGCGTACTTGCGGCCGCCGATCGAGATCTTGTCCGGGCTCTTCTTGGCGACCGGCAGCAACGCGCCGCTCGAGTCCTCGCGGGCGACCAGCTTGTAGACGAACCCGCAGGTCGGATAGCCGCTGCCGGTCACCAGCGAGGTGCCCACGCCGTACCCGTCGACGGCCGCGGGCGCGAGGGCCGCGATCTGGTACTCGTCGAGGTCGCTGGTCACGATGATCCGGGTCTTGGTGGCGCCCAGCGAGTCGAGCTGGTCGCGGACCTGGCCCGCCAGTGACGGCAGGTCGCCGGAGTCCAGCCGCACCGCGCCGAGGTCGGTGCCGGCCACGTCGATCGCCATCGCCACCGCCTCGGTCAGGTCGTAGGTGTCCACCAGCAGCGTGGTTCCCTTGCCCAGGGCATCCACCTGGGAGGTGAAGGCGTCCCGCTCGGTGTCGTGCAGCAGGGTGAACGAGTGCGCCGCCGTGCCCGCGCTGGGGATGCCGAACCGCCGGGCCGCCTCCAGGTTGGAGGTCGTCGCGAAGCCCGCGATGTACGCCGCGAGCGCCGAGGCGACGGCCGCCTCCTCGTGGGTACGGCGCGAGCCCATCTCGATGCAGGGGCGGCCGCCGGCCCACCAGGTCATCCGGGACGCCGCGCTGGCGACGGCGGAGTCGTGGTTCAGGATCGACAGGAACACGGTTTCCAGCAGCACCGCCTCGGCGAAGCTGGACTCCACGATCAGCACCGGCGACCCGGGAAAGAAGATCTCCCCGTCGGCGTAGCCGGAGATGTCGCCGGTGAACCGGTAGTCCGCCAGCCAGTCGGCCGTCGCCTGGTCGACGATGCCCCGGTCGGCCAGGAAGGCGATCGTCTGCTCGTCGAACCGGAACCGCTCGAGGGCGTCGAGCAGCCGGTTCACGCCCGCGACCACGCCGTACCGGCGCCCGTCGGGCAGGCGGCGGGCGAACAGCTCGAAGACGGACCGGCGATGCGCCGTGCCGTCGGCGAGACTGGCCTGCAGCATGGTCAGCTCGTAGTGGTCCGTCAGCAAGGCTGTCGTAGCGTTCACAGAGGTAGTGTCCTCCGCCGGTCGTTCGTGCACATCTCCGGTGCCCAGGCACGCACCTGGACACCGGAGCTGAAGCACGAACGACCGGCGGAGGACACTGCCTATTGCGAGCCGGGAACCGATGATGGAGAGAATGGGTAAGTGACCACCGCACCGAGCGAGCTCGAGAGCCCCGAAGTCGACGAGGCGATCGAGTTGAGCCCACCGTGGGTGACCATCGTCTGGAACGACCCGGTCAACCTGATGGACTACGTCACGTTCGTCTTCCAGACGTACTTCGGCTACTCCAAGCAGAAGGCGGAGAAGCTGATGATGCAGGTCCACCAGGAGGGCAAGTCCGTCGTGTCGAACGGCAACCGTGAGGCGATGGAACGCGACGTCGAAGCCATGCACAGCTACGGCCTCTGGGCCACCTGCGAGAAGTCGTGACGAGGTTCCGCAAGCGCAAGAAGACCGTGATCGTCAGCTTCGCCGAGCACGAGGCCGACATCCTGGCGAACCTGCTCCGCAACCTGGTGGAGCTGCTGTACGACGGGATGCCGCCGCGTGTGAGCGAGTCGAGCGACCCGCTGGCGGCACTGCTCGACAACGACGGGCCCACCTCGCCGCCGGAGGACGTGGTACTGCAGCGGCTGCTGCCGGATGCGTACAACGCGGACGACCAGGCGTCGTCGGAGTTCCGGCGGTTCACCGAGCGCGGGTTGCGCGACGGCAAGGCGTCCGATGCCAAGCGGGTCCTCGCCGCGTTGGAGGACGCCGACGCGGTAGAGGACGGGATCGTGCTCGAGGGCGAGGACCAGCTCGCCTGGCTCCGCGCGCTGAACGACCTCCGGCTGGCGATCGGCACCCGCTTGGACATCAAGGAGGAGGACGACTACTCCGTCTGGGAGAAGCTGCCCGACGACGATCCCCGGCGCCTCACCTACGACCTCTACGACTGGCTCGGCTACCTCCAGTCCGCCCTGCTCCACAACATCCGCTGACTCGTTCCCGGCGGGCGCCTAGCTAGTGTGGGCGGCATGGAGAAGCGGACGTTGGGTCGGACCGGTCGGGATGTCGGTGTGGTCGGGCTGGGGGCCTGGCAGCTCGGGGCGGACTGGGGCGAGGTGGACGAGAGCGACGCGCTCGCCGTGCTGAACTCGGCCGTCGAGGGCGGGGTCACCTTCATCGACACCGCCGACGTGTACGGCGACGGGCGCAGCGAGCGACTCGTCGGCAAGGTGCTGAAGGAGCACCTGGAGCTGACGGTGGCCACCAAGATGGGCCGCCGGGTCGAGCAGATCCCCTCGAACTACAACCTGGACGCCTTCCGCGCCTGGAACGACCGCTCCCGGGAGAACCTGGGCGTCGACACGATCGATCTGGTCCAGCTGCACTGCCCGCCGACCGAGGTGTACTCCACCGACGCCGTGTTCGACGCGCTCGACACGTTGGTGCAGGAGCGGCGCGTCGCGGCGTACGGGGTGAGCGTGGAGACCTGCGCGGAGGCGCTGACGGCGATCGCGCGGCCGAACGTGGCGTCGGTGCAGATCATCCTGAACGCGTTCCGGCTGAAGCCGCTCGACGAGGTGCTCCCGGCCGCCCAGCGCGCCGGTGTCGGCATCATCGCCCGGGTCCCGCTGGCGAGCGGCCTGCTGTCCGGCAAGTACGACGAGAACACCACCTTCGGCCCGGACGACCACCGCAACTACAACCGCAAGGGCGAGGCCTTCGACGTCGGCGAGACCTTCTCCGGGGTCGACTTCGGCACCGGCCTGGAGGCGGTGAAGCGGCTGATCCCGATCGTCCCCGAGGGCGCCACGATGGCCCAGTTCGCCCTCCGCTGGATCCTCGAGCAGCCCGGCGTCTCGGTCGTCATCCCCGGCGCTCGCAACCCCGACCAAGTCCGCGGCAACCTCGGCGCCGCCGCCCTCGCCGCGCTCACCGAAGGCCAACTGAAGGCCGTCCAGACCGTCTACGACGAGCTGATCCGCCCTCAGATCCACAACCGCTGGTAACACCTGTCCGCATATTGGACCGACCTCGCTGTTGGCGGGGTGGGTGCGGTGGCCGCCGTACCGTGGGGGCGTGCTGATCATCGACACCGCGACGTACGAGGCGATCGTGGACCATGCTCGCCGGGACCACCCGGACGAGGCGTGTGGCGTGGTCGCCGGGCCGGAGGGATCGGACCGGCCGGCGCGGTTCATCCCGATGCTGAACGCGGCAATGTCGCCGACGTTCTACGAGTTCGACTCGGGCGACCTGTTCCGGCTGTACAAGGAGATGGACTCCCGCGACGAGGAGCCGGTGGTGATCTACCACTCGCACACCGCCACCGAGGCGTACCCGTCGCGCACCGACATCAACCTGGCCCAGGAGCCCGGCGCGCACTACGTGCTGGTCTCGACCCGGGACGGCGCCGACTCCCCGTCGTACGACGGACCGGTCGAGTTCAGGTCGTACCGGATCATCGACGGCGAGGTCACCGAGGAAGAGGTCCAGGTCGTCCCGGCCTACCCGGCGGAATGACCCGACCAGCGGCGGATGTTGGCAACAGTAAAGACCGAGGAGAGAACTGATATGGCGATCGAACTGCGGGTTCCGACGATCCTGCGCACGTACACCGGCGGCGAGAAGGCGGTGAACGGGGCGGGTAGCACGCTGGCCGAGTTCATCGACGACGTGAACGGCAACCACCCGGGCCTGAAGGAGCGGATCGTGGAGGGCCGGCCGGAGGAGCTTCGCCGGTTCGTCAACGTGTACGTGAACGACGAGGACGTGCGCTTCACCGGTGGCCTCAAGACCGAGGTGAAGGACGGCGACGTGGTCGTCGTACTGCCCGCGGTCGCCGGCGGCTGACGGAGCCCCGGTCATGCGCTTCGACAGTCTGCTCGACTCCGTCGGCGGTACTCCGCTGGTCGGCCTGCCACGGTTGTCCCCGACGGCGGACGTGCGGTTGTGGGCCAAGCTGGAGGACCACAACCCGACCGGTTCGATCAAGGACCGGGCCGCGTTGCGGATGCTGCTGGACGCCGAGAAGGACGGCCGGCTGCGACCGGGCAACACCATCCTCGAGCCGACCTCGGGCAACACCGGGATCTCGCTCGCGATGGCGGCCAAGTTGCGCGGCTACCGGATGGTCTGCGTGATGCCGGAGAACACCTCTGAGGAGCGCCGGCAGATCCTGCGGATGTGGGGGGTCGAGATCATCTCCTCCCCGGCCGCCGGTGGTTCGAACGAGGCCGTCCGGGTGGCCAAGCAGGTCGCGGAGGAGCACCCGGACTGGGTGATGCTCTACCAGTACGGCAACCCCTCGAACGCGGCCGCGCACTACGACGGCACGGCCCGGGAGATCCTCGCCGACCTCCCCTCGGTGACGCACTTCGTCGCGGGCCTCGGCACCACCGGCACGCTGATGGGCGCCGGGCGGTTCTTCCGTGAGCACAAGCCCGAGGTCCGGATCGTCGCCGCCGAACCCCGGTACGGCGAACTGGTCTACGGCCTGCGCAATCTCGACGAAGGCTTCGTTCCCGAGTTGTACGACGAGACGCTCATCGACGCGCGGTTCTCGGTCGGCCCGAGAGACGCCGTACGGCGGGTCCGGGAACTGCTGGACAACGAGGGCATCTTCGCGGGGATCTCCACCGGGGCGATCCTGCATGCGGCCCTCGGTCAGGCGGCAAAGTGCGTCCGCGACGGTCAGACCGCGGACATCGCCTTCGTCGTGGCCGACGGCGGCTGGAAGTACCTCTCGACCGGCGCCTACGAGGGCACCATCGACGAGGCCGAGGACCGCCTCGAGGGCCAGCTCTGGGCCTGAGGTTCCTTAGCCTGCTGGAGAAATGCCGGCGGGTGGGATCAGGTCTTGAAGAGCACTTTGCGTCCTAGTCGGGGATGCACACCGCGACCCTTGCAGCTGTTGCAGGGGCGCTGCGCGTAGCTGAAGAACGCGCCTTTGTGCCGTCCGGCGCCCTTGCAGCGATTGCACTTCCGGTTCGGGTGCAACGACAGCGAGATGACGTACGCGGCGAAGACGGCGACGGCGAGGAGCAGCAGCATTCCGGTCGGGCCGAGAGTCGTCGCGATGTCCGCGCTGGTGCTGGACGCGTTCGTTTCCGCAGCCTGACCGGCGGCCGAGCCTGCTGCCGCGGCGTTGGTGGGATGCGGATTCGGTGCGGCGGTGGAACTCAGGGCCACCGCGAGGTGGACTGCCAGATTCATGGCATCGCTGAGGGCGGTTGCAAACACATCCGTCAAGAGTGGCCTGGGTCACGTCAGATTGCAATTCCGCAGAGTAAAGATGTGGACAACTCCGGCGTGTCGTTCACCCCGCTTAGGTAAGGGTTACTTCAGCTCTGCCCGCTACCGGACTTGTCGGCTCGCACAGCTAAGGTTCGACTCGTGGCAGACGCACCGATCGGCATCTTCGACTCCGGCTTCGGAGGACTCACCGTCGCCCGCGCGGTGCTCGACCAACTCCCGCACGAACCGATCCTCTACCTGGGCGACACCGCCCGCCAGCCGTACGGTCCCAAGCCGATCGCCGAGGTCAGGGAGTATGCGCTGGAGTGTCTCGACCACCTGGTCGAGGCCGGCGTGAAGACCCTCGTGATCGCATGCAACTCGGCCAGCGCCGCGATGCTCAGAGACGCCCGCGAGCGGTACGACGTACCGGTGGTCGAGGTGATCCTGCCGGCAGCACGTCGTGCGGTCGCCGCCACCCGGAGCCAGCACGTCGGAGTGATCTGCACGCAGGCGACGGCGACCTCGCTGGCCTACGACGACGCGTTCGCCGCGGCGCCGCAGGTGGATCTCCTGACCAAGGCGTGTCCGCGGTTCGTGGACTTCGTCGAGGCGGGCGTCACGTCGGGTTCCGAGCTCCTCGCGGCCGCTCACGAATACCTTGATCCGCTGGTGGAGGCCGGTGTCGACACGCTCATCCTCGGCTGCACGCACTACCCGCTGCTGACCGGCGTCATCTCGTACGTGATGGGCGACAACGTCACCCTGGTCAGCAGTGCGGAGGAGTGCGCGAAGGACGTGTACGGCGTGCTCACCAAGAGCGGCCTGCTCCGCGCCGACGACCTGCCCGAGCCCCGGCACCGCTTCGTCACCACCGGGAGCCCGGCCGAGTTCGCGGCGATCGGCTCGCGCTTCCTCGGACCGGTGATCTCCGGCGTCGACCAGTTCGCCTGGGTGCGCTGAGTAGTTGCCTGCACCACACAACGTTTCCTGCGAAGCCGGCAACCCGCCGGTAATGTTCCAGTCATGAAGCTCACCGTGCTCGGCTGCTCCGGGTCCGTCCCCGGGCCCGACTCGCCCGCCTCGAGCTATCTGGTCACCGCGGACGGGTTCAACCTCGTCCTCGACCTCGGCAGTGGTGCGCTGGGAGCCTTGCAGCGCTACCTCGCCGTCAGCGAGATCGGCGCGATCGGCCTGTCCCATCTGCATCCTGACCACTGCATGGATCTGTGCGGCCTGTACGTCGCGGCGAAGTACTCGCCGACGTCACCGTTGCCGAGGATCCCGGTCTACGGTCCACCCGGTACGGCCGGCCGGATGGCGCTCGCCTACGACCTGCCGGAGGATCCGGGGATGCAGGAGGAACTGGAGTTCCACACCTGGCAGGCGATCCAGCGGATCGGCCCGTTCACCGTCCGGACCACTGCGATGGTGCACCCGGTCCCGGCGTTCGCGATCAGGGTTGAGCACGGCAACAAAGCGCTCGTCTACACCGGCGACACGGGCCCGAACGACGGCCTGGTCGAGCTCGCCCGCGGCGCGGATCTGCTGCTCTGCGAGGCCGCCCTGCGCGACGGCGATCCGAACAACCCGCACGATCTGCACATGACTCCGGCCGATGCCGGCGAACACGCCAAGCGAGCCGAGGTGAAACGCCTCGTCATCACGCACGTACCGCCCTGGTTCGACCGCGACACCCAGGCGGAAGCTGCCCGCCGCACCTACCCGGGCGACGTCCAGGTGGCCACCCCGGGCAAGCTCTTCGAGATCTGATGGAGTTCGTCGCACTCCCAGACGGCACCCGCCTGCGCACCTGGACAACCGGTACTGCGACCGCCCGGCCGCCGGTGATCCTCGTGCACGGTGGTCCGGGGCTGTGGGATTACCTCGAGCCCGTCGCCGCGCTGCTGGACGACCTGACGGTGGTGCACCGGTTCGACCAGCGGGGTTGCGGTGGTTCGGATCCTTCGGACGAGCAGACGATGCAACGACTCTGCGACGACATCGATGAGCTACGCCGGCACTGGGGTCATGAGCAGATCGCTGTCGTCGGCCACTCGTTCGGTGCGACCTTGGCGCTCACCTATGCGGCGGCCCATCCCTCGCGCGTCGCTCGGGTGGGTTACCTCTCCGGTGTCGGGCTCGGCGACTGGTACACGCCGTACGACCGGGAGCGCACGCTTCGGATGTCCGACGAGCAGCGTGCTCGCCTGACCGAGTTGCAGCGTCAGAGCCGGAGCCCTGAAGAGGAGATCGAGTTCCGCGCGCTCTCGTGGTTCACCGATCACGCCGATCGCGAGCAGGCCTGGATCTGGGCGCTGGAAGATGCCGCGGTCCCGTTGCCGATCAACTTCGCGGCGAACAAGGCCATCAACGCCGAGACCGACTCCTGGACCGACGGTCACCAGGCTGCCGTGGCAGGGAACCTCCCGATGCCGGTATGGCTGGTGCACGGCACGGGTGACCCGCGGCCGGCGAGCGCAGTACGGGCTCTGGCTGGGCACATCCCCGACCATGAACTGCACCTGATCGAAGGCGCCGGCC
The DNA here is from genome assembly GCF_004345365.1 of Kribbella sp. VKM Ac-2568. Classification (GTDB taxonomy): domain Bacteria; phylum Actinomycetota; class Actinomycetes; order Propionibacteriales; family Kribbellaceae; genus Kribbella; species Kribbella orskensis. The sequence goes on along the minus strand of NZ_SLVF01000007.1, from coordinate 282,389 downwards.
ACTCCCTTTTGCGGGAGCGGCCGGACGCGCTTCGCGAAGTACTGAAGGCCTTGCTCAGCTAGGACTCTGGCCGCGGTCGAAGTACTCGACCAGGGCCGGATCGAGCGCCGGTACGTCGATCGGGGTGCCGTTGGCGCGCAGCGAGGTGGTCGCCGCGTAGCCGGCTGCCACGGCCGCGCGGGCGGCGACCGGCGAGGTCAAGGTGGCGCCGCCGTCGCGCACGAAGCGGACGAACTCGGCCACCAGCCGGGGATCGGCACCGGCGTGACCGCCTTCGGCCGCGGGGATCTCGACGACCTGGTCGGCGTCCTCGCGATAGCCGGAGCGGCGGCTGTTCCACACCTTCACGGTGTCACCCGGACCGTCGCCGAAGTTCTCCAGCCGCCCGGCCGTGCCGATCACCGTGTAGTTGCGCCAGTAGTCCGGGGTGTAGTGGCACTGCTGGTAGGTGAGGTAGACCCCGTTGTCCAGTTGGAGATTCGCCATCGAGAGGTCCTCGACGTCCATCACCGGCGCCATCCCGGTCTGGCTCAACGGCGGCCAGTTGTCCTCGGAGACGAAGTCGGCGAACCGCTGCCCGGAACGATCCATCCGGTCCTCGATCGCGCCGTACATGGTGAGACCGCCGAAGGCGTTCGCGCGGGTGGTGTAGCCGCCGGCCAGCCAGTGCATCACGTCGATGTCGTGGGCACCCTTCTGCAGCAGCAGGCTGGTGGTCCGGCGACGATCGGCGTGCCAGTCCTTGAAGTAGAAGTCGCCGCCGTGCCCGACGAAGTGCCGGCACCAGATCGCCTTCACCTCGCCGATCGCGCCGGAGGCGATCAGGTCGCGCATCGTCAGCACCACCGGCATGTGCCGCATGTTGTGGCCGACGTACAGCCGGGCGCCGCTCTCGTACGCCGCCTGCAGCACGCGGTCGCAGCCGGACGTGGTGATCGCCAGCGGCTTCTCCACGAACACCGGTACGCCGGCCCGGAGGAAGTCGATCGCCGGGTCCTCGTGCAGGTCGTCGGGGGTGGTCAGGAAGACGCCGTCCAGCTTCAGGTCGAGCATCTCGCGGTGCTCGGCGTACGCCGTTGCGTCCGGCAACTCGTCGAGCGTCGCCTTCCGCTGCACCTCGCTCGGGTCGCACACCGCGACGAGGCGGGACCCCGCGCCGGGCAGGTGCGCGTGCCGCGCGATCTTGCTCCGGGCCCCGAGGCCGACCACACCGAACCGTAGGTCTTCAGTACTCATGCACCAGGCTCCTGCACGTAGATGATTGCAGAAGCCTATGTCCGAACACTTCCGACCTTCAACACCCGTCCGCTCCTGAGGTGTCCACCAGGCTGTCACCTGCGTCTCACCCTGGCATCGACCAGTCCGGTCACCATGACGGAATGTGAGCCTCCACTATGTGGCACTGGGCGACTCGACCACCGTTGGTGTCGGGGACCCGCTGAATGGCACGACCACCGACCTTTCCGGTGCCGGAGCGCGGCCGGGGCAGGGGTGGCGAGGCTGGGCCTCGCTGCTCGCGGATGCCCTGGACAGTTCCCACCGTGTGACGTTCTCGAACCTCGCGACCAGTGGCGCCACCGCATCGATGGTGGCGGCCGACCAACTCCCCGCCACGGGCACCGGCCCGATCGACCTCGCCTCACTGATCGTCGGGGTGAACGACACGCTGCGCTCGACCTTCGACCGCGGCGAGATCCGCGACTGCCTGCAGTACTGCGCGGAGCACCTGACCGCCCGCGGCGCGTTGCTGCTGACCGTCCGCTTCCACGACCACGGCCAGGTGTTCGGCCTGCCGTCCTGGTTGCGCCGGCCGCTGTGGCAGCGGATCGAGCAGGTCAACACCGTGTACGACGAGCTGTACTCGCGGTTCGGCGGGATCCGGATCGACATGGCGGACTATCCAGAGGTGTACCGCCGGGACTTCTGGAGCGTCGACCGGCTGCACCCGGGTGAGCGGGGGCACCGGCGGCTGGCCCGAGCCTTCTCCGACGAACTCCACCGGCGTGGGACGCGGATCGCGGTGCCGCCTGAGCTCGACTGTGCGGGGGAGCCGCCGACCAGGTGGGCGGACGCCCTGTGGATGGTCCGCGAAGGCGTCCCCTGGCTCGGCCGCCGAGCCGGCGACCTCACTCCCTGGGCCGCCCGCATGGCCCTCAGCCAACTACGCCCACCAACCCCGCGCGCCACGACCACCCCTACTCTCACCCGGACAGCAGTCCCGTCGGCCGATGCGGAGGTGCAGACCACGTAGGGTTTCCCGCATGGCTCGTATCGATGGACGTACCCCTGACCAGCTCCGGCCGGTGACCCTGACCCGGAACTGGCTCGACCATGCCGAGGGATCGGTGCTGGTCGAGTTCGGTAAGACGCGGGTGCTGTGCGCGGCCAGTGTTACCGAGGGTGTGCCGCGGTGGCGCAAGGGTTCCGGCCTGGGCTGGGTCAGCGCGGAGTACGCGATGCTGCCGCGGTCCACGAACACGCGCTCGGACCGGGAGTCGGTGAAGGGCCGGATCGGCGGCCGGACGCACGAGATCTCCCGGCTGATCGGGCGGTCGCTGCGCGCCGTGATCGACTACAAGGCGCTCGGCGAGAACACCATCCTGCTGGACTGCGACGTGCTGCAGGCCGACGGCGGCACCCGGACTGCGGCGATCACCGGCGCGTACGTCGCGCTCGCGGATGCGGTGTCGTTCCTGCGCGACCGCAAGGCGCTGAAGGGCGAACCGCTGACCGGCTCGGTGTCCGCGGTCTCCGTCGGCATCATCGACGGCACCCCGATGCTCGACCTCTGCTACGAGGAGGATGTCCGGGCCGAGACCGACATGAACCTGGTGCTCACCGGCGACGGCAAGTTCATCGAGGTGCAGGGCACCGCCGAGGGCGCCCCCTTCGACCGCGCCGAGCTGGACAGCCTGCTCGAGCTGGGGACGGTGGGCTGCGCCGAGCTGACCAAGCTCCAGCAGGAGGCGCTGGCATGAGCAAGATCCTGCTGGCCTCGAACAACCAGAAGAAGCTCGAGGAACTCCGCCGGATCCTCGCCCCGATCGTGCCGGGCATCGAGGTGCTCGGCCTGGCCGATGTCGCGCCGTACGAGGAGCCGGCGGAGACCGAGCCGACCTTCGAGGGCAACGCGCTGCTGAAGGCGAAGGCGGCCCTGGCCGCGACCGGGCTGCCGTCGATCGCGGACGACAGCGGGATCTGCGTGGACGCGCTGAACGGGATGCCCGGCGTGCTGTCCGCGCGCTGGTCCGGCCCGGCGAAGGACAACCACGCGAACAACCTGCTGCTGCTCGGCCAGCTGGAGGACGTGCCGGACGAGCGCCGGGGTGCGTCGTTCGTGGCCGCTGTCGCGTTCTGCCGGCCGGACGCGGAAGACGTCATCGTCCGCGGCGAGATGCCCGGCTCGGTGATCCGCGAGCTGCGTGGTACCGGTGGCTTCGGGTACGACGTGCTCTTCCAGGCGGAGGGGTACGACCGGACCACTGCTGAACTGTCGATCGAGGAGAAGGACGCGATCTCCCACCGGGGCAAGGCCCTGCGTGAGATCGCCCCGATCGTCGCCCGAGCGCTGGAGGCCTGAGATGTTGTTCGCCGGATCCGATCGTGACGGGGTCGCCGAGGGGCGCATCACCACCGCCTACCGGCGCTGGTCCGAGGCCCGGGTGGTGGAGGGCCGGATCTACCGGACCAACGCCGGCCGGATCGAGATCGAGAGCGTCCGCCAGGTCAACCCGGACCTGATCGCGGACAACGACGCCGACGTGATCGCGGCGGACCGGCAGAACGCGAAGGACGTCCGCCGCCGGCTGCGCGGCAACGAGGACTGGCCGACGTTCCTGGTGAAGTTCCACCTGGTCGAGGGCCCGGACCCGCGCGAGGAGCTGGCCGCCTCCGCGGACTTCTCGCCGGCGGAGCTCGAGGACCTCAAGGCCCGGCTCGCCAAGCTGGACGAGCTCAGCCGCCACGGCGCCTGGACCACCGACACGCTGCGCCTGATCCAGTCCAAGCCGGCCGTCCGGGCCGGCGACCTGGCCGCGGACCTCAACCGCGAGACCCCCGCCTTCAAACTCGACGTCCGCAAACTGAAGAACCTCGGCCTCACCTACAGCCTCGAAACCGGCTACGAGCTGAGCCCCCGAGGCGCGGCGTACCTCGCCACTGTCTGACCCACGGTCACAGTTCGTACGATCCGCGCCAGGCCCTAGGCATTTCCGACACGGAGCGTTACGGTGACCCACATCCCGAGGGGGGCTCGGGGATGAGGGGGAATTGTCATGTCTCAGCAGTATCCGGACCAGCAGCAACCATCCGCGCACCAGCCGATTCCGGAGCCGCCGATGCTTCCGGCGCAGCAGCCGCCGGGCGGTCCGCAGTACGGGAACCATCCGATGCCGCAGCAGGCGGGGTATCCGCAGATGTACGGGATCGGCTATCCGCACCAACAGGTGGCAGCGAAGAATCCGGGGCTGGCGCTCGTCGCGTCGTTCTTCGTCCCGGGCCTGGGCTCACTGATCAACGGAAGCGTCGGCATCGGGATCGCCATCTTCGCCGCGTACTGCGTCGCCTGGGTGCTGACCCTGGTGATCATCGGCTTCGTCCTGGTCCCGGCCGTCTGGGTCTGGGGAATGATCGACGCCTACCAAGGCGCCAGGAACTGGAACACCAGGCACGGGATCATCAGCTAGTGAAGGGTGCCAGAGGCGGGACTCGAACCCGCACACCCGAAGGCACCGGCACCTAAAGCCGGCGTGTCTGCCGTTCCACCACTCTGGCAACGAGGAACCGCGTTCCCAAGCGCCATCTTAGGGACTTGGGAACGCGGTTCGCCCGGTGGTCGTGCTCAGCGGTTCTGCAGCGCGTCGATGAAGACCTGCTGGAGGTCCGACGGGTTGCGGGCCACGTAACTCTGGCCGCCGGTCGCCTGGGCCAGTTGGCGCAGTTCCCCGGCGTCGGTGTCCGGCCCCATACCGAGGGCGATGATCCGGACCGGCCGGGCCGGGTCGCGCAGCGACTCGAGTGTCTGCACGGCACGCGCCAGGCTGAGGCTGCCCGGGTCGTCGTTCTTGCCGTCGGTGAACAGCAGGACCGAGTTGACCGCACTCGGGTCGTAGCTGCTCCGGACCGCCCGGACCGCGGCGATGGCCGTGTCGTACAGACCGGTGCCGCCGTTCGGGATCGCTGTCTGGGTCGTCAGGCTGCCGAGCATCCTCTGCCGTTGGGCCGGCGTCAGCTTGGCGATCGGGACCAGTTCCCGGAAATCGGCACCGAGGTCACCGATCTTGGTCGAGAAGGTCCACAGGCCCAGCGCCGCGTTTTCCGGGAAGAGCTTCAGACCGCTGGCGGCGGCCTCGATGGTCAGCTGCATCCGGGTCTTGTTGCCGACCTTCTCGGCCATCGAGCCGGACACGTCGATCACCGCGAGCGAGTGGGCCGACAGCGACAGCTTGGTCCACTCGAGCAGGCCCTTGTTGATCGCCGCCGTGGTCGGCTTGGTCAACTGGGTGACATCGCCGACCCCACGCCCGCCGCCGAGCGGGCTGAGCTGCGGGTCCCGGAAGCCGGCGTCGTCGCGAGCCTGGCCGGCCGCGTCGGTGAGCATCTCCGCCGCGAGCGCCTTGCCCGCCTCGGTGACGGCTTCGTTGTTGGTCTTGGCGGTGACGACGACCGGGTAGTCGAGCACCAGCGTTCCGGTGCGCGGCAGGATCGCCCTCAGCTGCGCCTCGGGGTGCTCTTCCTGGTACTTGACGAAGCTCGCCTCCGACGCCGGGACGACGACGTTGCTGCCGTCCTGGTTCGCCCGGCCGAACAACCCGTTCACGTCCGTGTACGGCTTGGCCATCGAGCCGAGCCGCTGCGCCAGCGGGATCAGGACCCCGGCGGTCTGCAGGTCGGTCGCGCTGGTCTTCGCCCGCTCCGACGCGATCGACAGCAGTGCCAAGGTGCCGGGTGACTGGGTCAGCGGGTCGAGCAGCGCCGGCGAGTTCGGTGGCGCGAACGAGCTGAGCCACGACGACGTGTTCGCGAAGTTCTCGCTCCGGCTGACCAGCACCAGGGGTGAGCTGGCGACCGACGGCACGGCGATGGCCGGCACCGTCTGCCCGTCATCGGCCTGGGCGATCCAGAGCGAGGAGTCGGGCACCCAGAGGTCGGGCCCGTTGTCATTTCCGTTCTTGACCTCCTGGGCGACCTTCGCCGAGGGAGCCGCGCTGATGGTGAACTGCAAGCACGGACCGTCGTTGTTGTCCTTGTTCGCCAGCGACTTCGCGGCCGACTCCAACTGCGGCTGGAGCTCGGGTGTCGTGCTGAGCCGGATCTGGGTGGGGTCGTCGCACGACTTCCCGCCCAGGAACCCGTCGGCACCCGATTCCGATCCGAAGGAGCGGACCACAAAGACGGCGCCCAATGACAGCACCAGTAGGCCGACGGCGGTCAGATACACCGGACGACGGTTGTTGTTACTTTTCGTCACCGCAGAGGAATGTTTTCCCATCGCGGCAGGTCCCTCCCTCCCAGAGGCAGACTGCGGGCGCAGATTACCCGCTTTGCACTGGTCAGGGCGAAGTTGGCGACCTTTGTTCACGCCGTGGACCAGGGGTTGCATCTGGACGCCGACTGCGCGGCTGGTACTGGTCGTCCCTGAGGAGGCTCGAAATATCGCGGAGGGTAGCTAAGCGACTCCAGTCCGGTGAGGTCGGCGTGTGATCCAAATCACAGTGACTGGTCGCTCAAGCGACCGTTGGATGCACCATGCCCATGAAACGGTTGCGGGTTTCCCTTCGAACCTTGACATGACAACGACCGCAGCCAGTAGACCCTGCCGTGCCGAAAAGGTTGTCTTTCACGATCGCCGACCGGCTTCACGGCCGCGGCGAACCGCGGGGAGGTGAGATCAGAGACCGAGGTCGCGGCGCAGCTTGGCGACGTGGCCGGTGGCCTTGACGTTGTACTGCGCGACGGCGATTTTGCCCTCCGGGTCGATCACGAAGGTCGAGCGGATCACTCCGGTCACCTTCTTGCCGTACATCGTCTTCTCCCCGAACGCTCCGTACGCCGACAGGACCTCTTTGTCCGGGTCGCTCAGCAACGGGAAGGTGACCCCGTCGCGCTCCCGGAACTTCGCCAGCTTGGCCGGCTTGTCGGGGGAGACCCCCAGTACGGCGTACCCAGCGGCCGCGAGCGAGTCGAGCGAGTCGCGGAAGTCGCAGGCCTGCTTGGTGCAGCCGGGCGTCATCGCGGCCGGGTAGAAGTACACGATCACGTTCTTGCCGCGCAGGTCCGCCAAGGAGACGTCGTTGCCATCGGCGTCGGGAAGGGTGAAGTCGGGTGCGGCGTCGCCGACGGACAGACGTTCGGACATCAGGAGCCCCTCCACGGATCGGTTGATTGTCAGACATTCTGCCGTACGCCGGTTCGCGAGGCGGAAGTGGCTCCTGGTGCCTGTGGTACCCCGCTCGCCTGACCCGGTTGCCGGGAGCCGGGGAACGGCGGGGTGACTTGCGTGTCGGGGTGGGGCGGGGTGGAGTGGAGCCATGCGGGCGATGACGGTGGTGCCGGGCAAGGCTGACTCTGCCGCTGTCGGCGAGCTGGCCGAACCGCCCGAGGCGGACGGCTCGGTCCTGGTCGAGGGACTCCTCACCGGCATCTGCGGCACCGACCTGGAACTCGTCTCCGGCGCCTTCGGCAGCGGCCGCCCCGGCTCGGACAAGCTGGTGATCGGCCACGAGTCCCTCGGCCGGGTCCTGGATGCTCCGCTCGGCTCGGGCTTCAACCCCGGCGACCTCGTAGCCGGAATCGTCCGCAGGCCCGACCCCGAGCCCTGCCCGGCCTGTGCCCGGGGCGAGTGGGACTTCTGCCGCAACGGCCGCTACACCGAGCGCGGCATCAAAGAGATGGACGGGTATGGCGCTGAGCGCTGGAGAGTCGACCCGTACTTCGCCGTACCGGTTCCCACGGAGCTCGGGGGCCTCGGAGTACTGGTAGAGCCCACGAGCATCCTCACCAAGGCCTGGGACCAGGTCGACCAGGTGGCGGCGCGATCCTGGTTCTCCCCGGAGCAGGTGCTGATCACCGGTGCCGGGCCGATCGGTCTGCTCGGGGCGCTGATCGCTCGGCAGCGTGGGTACACCGTGCACGTGCTCGACCGGGCGATGGACGGGCCGAAGCCCGAGTTGGTGCGGGACCTGGGTGCTGAGTACCTGACCAGCCTTGCCGACCTGGATGTAGTACCGGACGTGGTCATCGAGGCCACGGGCGCCGGGCAGGTCGTGGTGGACTGCGCGAAGCTGCTGGGCTGGGCGGGCGTGATGTGCCTGACCGGGATCTCCCCGGGCCCGGCGGCGATCGACGTACAGATGGACGCGTTGACGCGGCAACTGGTGATCCGGAACGCGGCGCTGGTCGGCTCGGTCAACGCTGCGAAACGGCACTACGCGGACGCTGTGGACGTGCTGCTGGCGGCAGACCGGGAGTGGGTGGACAGGTTGATCACCCGGACCGTGCCGCTGTCGGACTGGCCCACGGCCCTGGTCAGGGAGCCCGACGACATCAAGGTGGTCGTCGACCTCAGCGCCTGACCTGCGAGGATGTGATCAAACACAGTGAAGGGAGCCCTGGTGTCGGACACGCAGGCTCAGAGCGCCAAGCAGCAGGCTCGGAGCACCCAGCAGATCGAGGCGGACATCACCGCCACCCGTGCGCGACTGGCCTCGACCGTGGACGAACTGGTCGACCGGGCGCACCCGAAGAACGTCGCCAAGCGGCAGGTCGAGCAGGTGAAGGCGCAGGTCTTCGACGAGCGCGGCCAGTTGCGCACCCAGAAACTGATCGCGGTCGGCGGGGCCGTGGTGGGCGTCGTCGGGATGCTGCTGATGATCCGCCGCCTGGTGGGTCGCCGGTGACTCCTCGCAAACGTCTCTCCGACGACGACAAGCTGCCGATTCGGATGCTGCACGACCGGGTGCTCGTCTCGCTCGACCCCGAGGTCGGCGAGCGCAAGTCCTCGGCCGGCATCCTGATTCCCGCGACCGCGCAGATGGGCCGCCGGCTGGCCTGGGCGAAAGTCGTCGCGGTCGGCGCGAACGTCCGGACCGTCGAGGTGAACGACCGGGTCCTGTTCGACCCGGAGGACCGGGCCGAGGTCGAGGTCCGCGGCGACGACTACGTGCTGCTGCGCGAGCGCGACCTGCACGCGGTCGCCGCCGGCCGCCTCGAGGACGGCCAGACCGGCCTCTATCTCTAGTCCGTACTACGCACGCAGCCGCCGCGGCAGATCTCGTCTGCCGCGGGAGGAACCTCGCCCGGCGGGCGAGGATGTTCGCTGGCTGGAGCCTGCTGAACTGGAGGCCTGGATGGCGCTGGCCGCGTTGCTGTTCAAGTTGCCGGGTGCGCTCGACTATCAGTTGCAGCGCGACTCCGACCTGACTCACTTCGAGTATCTGGTGATGGCAGGCCTGTCGGAGTCGCCCGGGCATTCGCGCCGGATGAGCGACCTGGCCGGCTTCGCGAATGGCTCGCTGTCGCGGTTGTCGCACGTGGTGAAGCGCCTCGAGAAGCGCGGGTTCGTGGTGCGTCGTCCCTCCGAGGAGGACGGCCGGATCACGGTCGCCACCCTCACGGCGGCCGGCTATGCCCAGGTCGTCGCCGCCGCGCCGGGCCACGTCGCCACCGTCCGCGAGTACGTCATCGACGCTCTTACGCCCGAGCAATTGACCCAACTGAAGGCCATCGGCGCCGCCATCCACCAGAAACTCGATCCGAGCGCCGGCCCCTGCTGACCTGAAGCGCCGGTCTCTGCTGACGTCGCCGGTCCCTACTGACCGGATCTGACCGTCGCCCGGCAGGAATTCTCTTGCCGCGAATAGAACGCTCGTGCTTTTATGGCTGGTATGAGCAAGGGTGAGGAGACGCGAGCCGCGGTGCTGGACGAAGCCGCGCGGCAGGTGAGCCTGGTCGGGATGAACGGCCTCACCATCGGTCTGCTCGCGGAGAGGACCGGGCTGTCGAAGAGCGGGCTGTTCGCCCACTTCAAGTCCAAGGAGCAGTTGCAGGTCGCGGTGATCGACCGGGCCGTCGAGCTCTTCGCCGAGCGGGTGATCCGGCCGGCCCTGAAGACGCCTCGCGGGGAGCCGCGGCTGCGGGAACTGTTCGACCGCAAGCTCCGCTGGGACAGTGGGGACCTTTCCCTGCCTGGTGGTTGTTTCTTCGCCAGCGTGTCCGCCGAGCTGGACGACGCTCCGCCGGGCCCGGTCCGCGACCGTTTGGTCCAGGTCGAGCTCGACTACGCGGACACGCTCGCCACCGTCTTCCGGACCGGCATCAGCGAAGGCCAGTTCCGCGCCGATGCCGACCCCGAGCAGTATGCGTTCGACATCAGGGGAGTGTTGCTCTCCTGCCACCACGCCAGCCGGCTGCTGGCTGACCCGAAGGCCCAGGATCGGGCGCGCACCGCTTTCGAGGCGCTGATCCGAGCGGCCAAGAAGTAGAGCCCGGAACTGAGCTTGAATCCCCTGTGAACGAGGAGCACCCCGTGGCGGCAAAGAAAAGCACGAACGGTCGGTCTTTAGTCAGAGCCTTCCGCATCCTCGAGAAGATCGCGCCCGGGGTCGGGGCCGAACTGCTGGACCGCGCCTGGTTCCGCTTCCCGCCGATCTCCGAGAAGGCGCGGCGGCTCCGCGTCGAACTCCCCGCGGCAGAAACCTTCGAGGTCCCTTTCCAGGGCGGAATGTTGCGCGGTCAGGCCTGGGGTGAAGGTCCGACGGTCTACCTCGTGCACGGCTGGGGCGGCTGGGGTCTGCAGCTGGCCGCGTACATCCCGCCGCTGGTCGCTGAGGGCTTCCGCGTCGTCACGTACGACGGCCCGAGCCACGGTGCTTCGGACGCCGGTCGGGACGGCCCGACCCGGAGCTCACTCCCCGAGCTCGCGGAGGCCTTCCAGGCGGTAGTGGCCGCGCAGGGTCCGGCGTACGGGGTGGTGGCTCACTCGCTCGGCGCGGCGGCTACCGCGTTGGCGCTGCGGAGCGGGTTCGCACCCCGGCGGGTGGTGTTCCTCGCGGCGGCCACGGACTTCGTGCACACGCTCGACATGTTCCAGACGGCCTTCGGGTTCGGGCCGCGGGTCCGCGCGAGCTTCCTGCGCCGGTTCACCCGCAAGTTCGGCACGATGGAGAGCTATCGGATGGACCTGGTGATCGACGCTCTGGCCGAGGACCGCGAACTGCCCGCGCTGCTGGCGATCCACGACCGAGGCGACCACGAGACGCCGTACCAGGGGACCTTGGCGGCTGCCAAGGTGTGGCCGGGCGCAACCGTCCAGCTCACCGACGGGCTCGGCCATCACCGGGTGCTCTGGGACAAGGAGGTCGTCGAGTCCACCCGGCGGTTCCTCGCCGCGGCCCACCCGTACGCCAGAGCCGGTCACGGCCCTCAGGTGTCCGGGGAACGGGCGGTCGCCGACGGGGCGTTCGCAGTACGGGAGAGAATGTAGGGGTGACCTTCGCAACCACCTCCAGCCGTCTGCCCGACTTCCCCTGGGACAAGCTCGCTCCCTTCAAGCAGAAGGCGGCCGCGCATCCCGACGGCATCGTCGACCTGTCCATCGGTAGTCCTGTCGACCCGGTGCCGGACCTGGTGAAGAAGGCGCTCGCCGAGGCGGCCGACGCGCCGTCGTACCCGACCACGATCGGTACGTCGATCGTGCGGCAGGCAGCCGCCGACTGGCTGGCCCGCCGCCTGGAGGTGCCCGGCGTGGATCCGCTGGATGGCATCCTCCCGGTGATCGGCACCAAGGAACTGATCATGCTGCTGCCGACACTGCTCGGCATCGGCGCCGGCGACACCGTGCTCATCCCGGATCTCGCCTACCCGACGTACGAGGCGGGCGCGGCGCTCGCCCGGGCGACGAGCATCCCGGTCGCCGATCCCACGCAGTACGACGGTGGTCCGGTCCGGGTGGCTTACCTCAACTCCCCGCGGAACCCGTCCGGCGAGATCACCTCGGCAGACGACCTGCGCGCGGCCGTCGAGTGGGCCCGGGCCAACGACGTACTGCTGGTCAGCGACGAGTGCTACGCCGAGTTCGGCTGGGACGCGAAGCCGGTGTCGGTGCTGCACCCGGACATCTGCGGCGGCTCCTTCGACAACCTGCTCGCGGTGCACTCGCTGTCCAAGCGGTCCAACCTGGCCGGCTACCGCGCCGGTTTCGTCGCCGGGGACCAGGCGGTGGTCGCGGAACTGCTGGCCGTCCGCAAGCACGCCGGGCTGATGGTGCCGTCACCGATCCAGGCGGCGATGGCGGCCGCGTTCGCGGACGACGCGCACGTCGACGAGCAGCGCGAGCGCTACCTGCGCCGCCGCTCGGTCCTGCGACAGGCACTCACCGACGCCGGCTGGACGATCACCTTGTCCCAGGGCGGGCTCTACCTGTGGGCCGAGCACCCGTCGTACGATGCGTACGGATCCGTCGCAGCACTGGCAGATCGAGGCATCCTGGTCGCTCCGGGGGCGTTCTACGGAACAGCGGGCGACCGGCACGTCAGGATTGCTCTCACCGGTACGGACGAGCGGGTGGACGCAGCAGTGAAAAGGCTGCAGGACTAGGCGAACCTTTCGGGGCCGGTGTGACGTCTTCCTTGGTGACTGCCTCTAGTAGGTAGTAGGGGTGCCAAAAGGGCTCTCCTGGGGTGGAGAGGACTGGCCATGAAGTTTCGTAGCCTCGGCTCGGCTGCTGTAGCGGCAGCGCTGCTGTTAGGACTGGTTCCGGGAGCGGCCCTCGCCGCGTCCCCGGAGCCGACAGACACACCTGCCGCGATCGACACCGGGTCGCCGGAGGCGGGCGCTGCCTCGGACGACCCGACCACCGCGCCTCCCGCGACCGTCACCAAGTCCGACGCCGGCGCTGCCGCCGACGACCCGACGACGCCACCTCCGACCCCGCCGCCGCCGACGACGCCGCCACCGACGCCGACCGCGGTGCCGTATGCGCTGACGCTGAACCAGCCGGCGGCAGCGTGGGAGGACCGGCCGATCACCTTCACCGGCAAGGTGCTCAACGGCTACAACGGTCTCTACCTGACCCTGTGGGAGAAGGTCGGCACGACCTGGGTGATGCGCTCTCGCACCCGCTCGACCACCGGTGGGGCCTACAAGTTCGTCTACATCTCGCCGAACCCGTCGAAGAACCTCTTCCGGGCCAACGTCGGCGTCCTCTTCCCCAGCTCGAACGGCGGCTCACCCGACCGCACCGTCACCGTGCTCAACCGCACCCTGGTGATGAACAAGCCGGCCGCGTCGTACGTCGTCGTGTCCGGCGTGAAGATGACGGGCCGGCTGACCCCGGCCGAGCCCGGCAAGAGACTCGTCGGCCTGCAGGACCGGTACGGCAGTGGGTGGCGGACCCTGACGAGCGCGTGGATCGCCCCCAACGGGACCTTCGCCGTGCCGGTCCCGGACAACCTGCCGACGACCAAGACCGTCCGGGTGATCACCCTCGGAGTGGGGGCCGCCTCGGTCGAGGCGTCGGCGTACGCGGTGATCACGATCAAGGCGCTGGTGAACGCGAGGGTCTTCGCGGTGACCACGGGGCTCGTGTCGAAGACCTATCGCGCGGGCTGCCCGGTCCGGCCGTCCTCGCTGCGTCGGCTCCTGGTGAACTACTGGGGCTTCGACCACGTCGTTCACCGTGGTGAACTGATCGTCCGCGACGCCGCGGTGGCGAAGATGATCTCCGTCTGGACCGCCTCCTTCAACGCGAAGTTCCCGATCCGGCGGATGCAGCGCGTCGACGTCTTCGACGGCAGCGACATCCGGGCGATGGCGGCGGACAACACCTCGGTCTTCAACTGCCGCCAGGTGACAGGCAACCCGTATGCCCTGTCGCCGCACTCCTACGGCTTCGCGATCGACATCAACACGGTCGAGAACCCGTACCTCGCGGCGAACAACGTCTGGTACCCGTCGAACGGCCTGGCCTATCGCAACCGCAGCGTGTCCCGTCCCGGCATGCTCTTCAGCACCAGTACGCCGACCCGCTCACTGCGCAGCCTGGGCTTCTTCTGGGGTGCCGGCTGGAGCAAGCCCGACTACCAGCACTTCGAGCCGAAGTGAGGCTCGCAGTAGCGGCCGTGGCTGTTCTCGGACTGCTGGTGGGTTGCAGCAGTTCCGAGAAGCCCGCTGCTGCGCCCACTCCCGCGCCCCCGGCCAACGCAGGTGGAACGGTGCCCGTTCCGACGATCACCCTGAGCACGGCCAAGCCCACGGATGCTGCCGAGCCTCCGCAGATTCCGGAGCAGGCCACGGCACCTCCACCCGCCGCGGCCGGTCCGGTGTCGGCCAAGAACCTGCCGGCCGCGGCGAAGCTCGGTGCCGGTTGGAAGACCTACACGGATCCCGGTGGAGCCGAGGCGGGGTTCCAGGGCAACGAAACCTGGACGCGTCGCCGTGAGGCTCACCAGGCCGCGTTCGAGGCGCTGCCCATCGGTTGCGCCAAGCAACTGCCGAAGGACTCGCTGCCTGTCCCGCAGCACGCTCTGCAGGGTTCTTATCGCACCAGTCGCGCCACACCCGCCACTGCGCTGGTGCTTCGCTTCGGAGACGCGGACAAGGCCACTACCTACTACCGCGGTTACCAGGCACGCATGACCGCCTGTGGGAACGACGCCAACGCCCAACTCGCAGTACAGAGTCTGTGGTCCGAGGACACGGCCGCTGCATCGGTACGCCGGTACGCCGGGGCCGAAGCGTTCGTGGAGGTCTCGGTGGTTCAGGGGGCCACGGTGGCCTTGCTGGCGGCGGAATCGGCCGCGCCTGCCGGCGAGACCGCCTGGGCGCGGAGCGTCGTACCGGAACTTCGGGCTGTGGTCGATTCGCCGTAAAAATGTACTACCTTTCAGTATTTGTTGCCCTTAAACTCCTGACATGGGTGACTTCGACAGGTATGAGCGGCTGACGGCTGACCTCGAGCCGCCGTACGCGGTGGTCGACCTGGCGGCCTTCCGGCGGAACGCGGACGATCTCGTGCGTCGCGCCGGAGGGACGCCGATCCGGGTCGCGTCGAAGTCGGTGCGCTGCCGTGCGCTGATCACGGCCGCGCTCGACCGGCCCGGCTTCCACGGAGTGATGGGCTACTCGCTGCCCGAGGCGCTCTGGCTCGCGCGCAACGGGGTCGACGACATCCTGATGGGCTACCCGACCGTGCACCGCGGGGCCCTGCGCGAGCTCGCCGCGGACGCGGAAGCGGCCGCGCGGATCACCTTGATGATCGACGACTACGAGCAACTCGCGCTGATCAAGGCGGCGACCGGAGGAGGCGAGCGGATCCGGGTCTGCCTCGACGTGGACGCCTCGCTGCGGATCCTCGGCCAGCACCTCGGCGTTCGCCGCTCGCCGCTGCGGACCCCGGAGCAAGTGCTCGCCCTCGCCCGCCGGGTGGTCGCGGACAACGCGTTCGAACTGGTCGGCGTGATGTTCTACGAGGCGCAGATCGCGGGCCTGCCGGACACCTCGCCGGCGATTCGCCTGGTGAAGCGGTTGTCCGCCTCCGAGCTGTCGGACCGCCGCGGCGCGGTCGTCGATGCCCTCAAGCAGGTGGCGCCGCTGCGGCTGGTCAACAGCGGAGGCACCGGCAGCATCGAGGTCAGCAGCGCCGACCCGGCCGTCACCGAGGTCACCGCGGGCTCGGGTCTCTACGGCCCTACTCTCTTCGACAAGTACGACGTCTTCCAGCCGGAGCACGCGGTCGCCTACGCGCTCGGGGTGGTTCGCCGCCCGACGCCGCGGATCGCCACCCTGTACGGCGGCGGGTACATCGCCTCCGGACCGGCCAAGAAGTCGCGGCTGCCTTCGCCCACCTGGCCGCTCGGGCTGAAGCTGCTCGGCACCGAGGGCGCGGGCGAGGTCCAGACTCCGGTGCAGGGCGAGAACGCGCGGGGACTGCGGATCGGCGATCGAGTGTGGATGCGCTATGCCAAAGCGGGCGAGATGCTGGAACGATTCGATCGTCTGCAGGCGATCGACGGCGACGAACTGACCGAGCTCGTAACGTACCGGGGTGAGGGGAAGAACTTCGGATGAGCACCTGGCGCAACTGGGCCGGCACCGAGTCGGCGACCGGGCTGGAGGTCCTGCGGCCGTCGTCCGTGGACGAGGTCGCGGCAGCGGTCAAAGTCGCCGCGGAGCAGGGGAAACGGCTGAAGGCGGTCGGCGCCGGCCACTCGTTCACCGGATGCTCGGTGCCCGAGCAGGTGATGGTCCGGCTCGACCGGCTCGCCTCGATCACCTCTGCCGACTCGGTCTCCGGCAAGGTGACCCTCGGTGCGGGCACCGGCCTCGCCAAGCTCAACGCCGGCCTGACGTCATTCGACCTGGCGATGGCGAACCTGGGCGACATCGACAAGCAGACCATCTCCGGGGCGATCTCCACCGGCACCCACGGCACCGGCGCCAAGCTCGGCGGACTCGCCACCCAGATCGTCGGGCTCGAGCTCGTCACCGCCGATGGCTCGGTGCTGAACTGCTCGGCCGAGGAGAACGCCGACGTCTTCAACGCCGCCCGGGTGTCGGTCGGCGCGCTCGGCGTGATCACCGCGCTGACGCTGCAGACCGTACCTGCCTTCCTGCTTCGCGCGCAGGAGATGCCGCTGCCGCTCGGCGAGGTGCTCACCGGTTTCAATGAACTTGCCGACGGCAACGACCACTTCGAGTTCTACTGGTTCCCGCACACCGAGATCGCGCTGACCAAGCGGAACAACCGGGTCGCGCCCGGCGTCGGCCCGTCCCCGGTCGGCCGGATCCGCGGCTGGGTCGACGACGAACTCCTGTCCAACCGGGTCTTCGAGCTGACCAACCGCCTGTCCGTACGGCGACCCGGGCTGGTGCGGCGGATCAACCGGCTCGCCTCCCGGGCGTTGTCGGCCCGCGAGTACGTCGACTCGTCGTACAAGGTGTTCTGCTCCGAACGGAACGTGGTGTTCCGCGAGTCGGAGTACGCCGTACCGCGGGAGCACGTGGTCGAGGTGGTGCGGCAGTTGCGGGCCTGGATCGACCGGTCGGGCGAGCGGATCCCGTTCCCGATCGAGGTGCGGGTGGCCGCCGCCGACGACATCTGGCTGTCCACCGCCTACGGGCGCGACACGGCGTACGTGGCGATCCATCAGTACCACCGGCTCCCGCACGACAAGTACTTCGACGCGTTCGAGCAGATTGTCGCGCCCTTCGGCGCCCGGCCGCACTGGGGCAAGCTGCACAAGCTCGGCGCGGAGCAACTCCGCGAGCGGTATCCGCGGTTCGACGACTTCCTCGCGGTCCGGGACCGGCTCGACCCGCAGCGGGTCTTCGGTAATCCGTACACACGGCAGGTGTTCGGGGCTTAGCCTTCGGGCATGACTGCACCTGAGCCGCTGGAAGCGCTGCCCGAGGACTGGACCAAGGCCCTGGCCGTCGTGGCGCACCCCGATGACCTGGAGTTCGGCGCCGCCGCCGGAATCGCCCGCTGGACCGCGCAGGGCAAGGAGATCGTCTACTGCCTGCTCACCTCCGGCGAGGCGGGCATCGACGGCATCCCGCCGGCCGAGTGCGGCCCGCTGCGCGAGGCCGAGCAGATCGAGTCGGCCCGGATCGTCGGAGTCCCTGTGGTCGAGTTCCTCGGACAACCCGACGGCACCATCGAGTACGGCGTGGAACTGCGCCGGCTGATCGCGGGTGCGGTGCGGCGGCACCAGCCGGAGATCGTCATCACGAACAACTTCCGCGACACCTGGGACGGCAACGCGACGCTGAACCAGGCGGACCACATCAACACCGGCCGCGCCACCCTCGACGCGGTCCGCGACGCAGCGAACCGCTGGATCTTCGAGGGCGACGGCGAACGCTGGAACGGAGTACGCCAGGTCTGGGCCGGCGGCTCCCCACATTCCCGGCACGCCGTCGACACCACCGACACCTTCGACCTGGGCGTCCAGTCGCTGAAGGCCCACAAGGCCTACATAGAAGGCCTCAACTGGCCCCACTTCGACCCGAGCGAATTCCTCGAAGGCATCTCCCGCGCCGCCGGCACCCGCCTAGGCACCACCTACGCAGCCGCCTTCGAAGTCCTAACCCCGTAACCCCATCCCTCCGCCACCTCACCCCCGCGCTGGCCCGGGGTGCGCCACCCGCTATTTCGCCGAGTCGTGGATCTAGGGACGGGAAAGCGGTTGCCGACGACTCCGATCCACGAATGAGCGGCAGCTCATGCGTTGGTGGTAGCGCCTATCCACGAGTGAGTGGGGGCTCATGGGTTTGCGCGGGTGGTTAGGCGGCTTGGGGGGTGAGTCCCCGGCCGTCACGAGATCGCTCAATCCGCAGCAGCTCGCCAGGTCGATGAAGGTTCGCGCAGGCGGCGTCAGTGGCAACCCGGCAGACCCTATGACTTCCAGCTCCTGTACTTCGTGCACGCGCAGGCCGTGAACACGTGGCAGTGCCGCCTTCGGATCACGCCGAACACTCACGTGCAACTGGTCATCGACGGGACCACTGCCGCCCCACAACTCAAGCGCCGTGTGATGGCTCAGCACTCCTTCCGGGACCAACACCAGTGCTGCCTAAGCCCGTACTCGCGGGGAGACGACTACGTCAGCGCGCACGTACACCGAGCGAAGTACCTGCGTGTACCGATCGCCGCGGAGCATCTGCGGCGTGATCCCTGCTGCCCGCGCCTCGCTCACACTGAACGGCTTCCCGTCACCCCTTTCCACCCCACCACGATCGCGCATTCCGTCGCATGAGGTCGCCGGTTATCCACACCCTCGGCACACCCGCGGTCGAGTCGTGGATTTCGTATCGAGGCAACCGATTTACCACACCTTCAATCCACGACTCGACGCTTAGTTGAAGGGGCGGCTGGTGGGGGTCAGTTGTTGGGGAGGTCTAGGGAGATCTTGAGGTGGGGTGGGGTGGGGAGGGGGTTGCGGGGCTCGCGGTCTCCGGCGGGGTCTGGGCCGGGTGGGTTGTCGGGGCCTACCCAGGAGCGAACTAGGGTGCGGCCTTTGCGGGAGAGGCGGAGGAGGTCGATCTGCTGGACCTGTGCGGCGGGGATGCCGAGTTGGGCGAGGCTGCGGTTGGCCATTCCGGCGGCTGCGTCGTGCTTGCGCTTGCTGAGGTTGTGCTGCAGGACGATGGCGATCCCGCCGTCCGGGAGGTCCTCGATCCGTTGCAGACGCATGCCCTTGTCGAGGGATTGTGACATCAGGGCCACGTCGATGTAGGTGGAGTTGGACAGGCGCCGGTCGACTTTGGCGCGGGCGATCACTTCGTAGCGGGCCATGGTTCGATCATGCGTCGCCCGGGGGTCGATTTCCAGGAATACCGGCCAGACCTCGTAGTGGCGCGACGAGGTGGCGCAGGCCGTGACGGAGAAGGTCGAGGCGTGGCTGTCAGGCCGGGTGGGCCTGGGGCTGGACGTCCAGGACGCGGTGGGCGTCGGCCAGGACGGCGGGCGAGGCCAGGGACTGCCAGCGGGGGATCTGTTCCTGGAGGAACGGGCGGAGTTTGGGCTCGAGCTTCGGGGCGTGCTCCAGGACGTCGAGTTCGTTGACGATGGTGAGGTCGACGAAGTCGC
Organism: Kribbella sp. VKM Ac-2568; assembly: GCF_004345365.1. Classification (GTDB taxonomy): domain Bacteria; phylum Actinomycetota; class Actinomycetes; order Propionibacteriales; family Kribbellaceae; genus Kribbella; species Kribbella orskensis. The sequence continues at coordinate 262,801 of NZ_SLVF01000007.1, read as the reverse complement.
GGAGCTCCGCGGTGGTCAGTTCTTCCGAGGTGCCGGTGAAGCGGTCGGTGACGGTGTTGTGCTCGGCGAGGTCGCGCCAGGTGGTCTCGCGCTCGCAGGAGCCGTACCGGTAGACCAGCAGTTCCGCGTCGGTGCCGATGACGGCTTCCAGGACGGGGCGTTCCTGCTGCCAGTCGAACAGGTGGGTCGGGAATCCGTCCGTCCCGTACGCCGCGTGCGCGAGGCCGGCGATCACGAGGGTCTCGGAGGCGCCGAGCGTTCTGAGCCGCTTGGCGACCCGGTGGAGGTGCACGTACAGGGTGCCGCCGGCGTGGTCCAGCTCGTCCGCACCGCGAACCAGCAACAGCGATCCCAGGTCTTGGAATGTGCTCATCTGACCTCTTCTGTTCGGAGCGGTCAGGGCCCAACGGGACCGGCCCAGGCCAACACGGTACGACGCGCGACACCGCCTCGCCCAGGGAAGCGGCGTGCCGGATCGGTCACACTGTGGATCACCACAGGTCACCGATCCGGCACCTCCCCATTACCTTCCCGACCACTCCGCGCCGGACGCCTCGGGCCCGGACCGTCGAGAAACCAGATGAGAAACCGACCGAGAAGCCGATCGGGGTGTTGCGAGAACGGATCGGGAGTTACGAGAAACCGATCGAGAAGCCGATCGGGGTGTTGCGAGAAACCGATCGGGGGAACTACTCGGCGAGCTCGGCGAGGGCCTTGCGGGCTGCTTCGAGCTCGGCCTCCAGGGCGGCGACCTTCGCGGCCTGCTGCTCGCGAGCCGCGTCGATGACCTCGTCGATCGGGCCGGACAGGTCCTCGTGCAGTTCCTTGGCGGCGCGCGAGACCGCGGCGGCCGCGACCGCGAGGTTGCGGGCGAGGTAGCTGCTGCCCTGCTTGAGCTCGGCGTGCCACTCACCGTCGGCAGTGCCGGTCACCGTCAGGGTGAGCTCGAGCGTCTTGGTCTTCTTCGCGGCCGGCGCCTTCTTGGCGGCGCGCTTGGGCTTCTCCGCGACGGCCTCGGCCGCCGGGGCGTCCGCGTCAGCCGAAGAGGTGCCGGCTGGCGAGTCGCCCGACGTTGCTTCCGCGGCAACGGAAGAGTCGGCAGAAGTGATGACACCTGCGTCGTCGGGAGTGTCGGCGACGTCGGTCTGCGGTTCTACTGCCAAAGTGTCTACAGTCATCGTTGCGGCGATCTCCCTGGGTGACATGTCCCCGCCGAAGCGGGCTGGCGCTGAGAGTGTATTAGAACACATGTTCGACCCAGAAAGCCAATCACGCCACGCGACAAGCCCTGCCCGCTCGGTGAGATCGGGCCGGGCTCGCTGCGAAGATCAGGCCGTGAGGCCGGCCGACAGGACGAGTCCCGGAAGATCAGGCCGGAAGATCAGGCCTGGTGTTCCTTGCGGTCGCCGGACCAGTCGAGGTGGAAGGTGCCCCCGCGGTCCGTACGTCGATACGTGTGCGCACCGAACAGATCGCGGAGCCCCTGGATCAGCGCAGCCGGCAGCCGCTCAGCCCGCAGTCCGTCGTAGTACGACAGCGCGGCCGAGAAGCCAGGAGCCGGTACGCCGACCGTGGCCGCGGTCGCGACGACGCGACGCCAGCCGTCCTGGCCGCTGGTGACGGCGTCCTTGAAGTAGTCGTCCACCAGCAGCGACGGCAGGTCGGCGTCCCGGTCGTAGGCCTCCTTGATGCGGTCCAGGAAGCGAGCCCGGATGATGCAGCCGCCGCGCCAGATCGTTGCCATCGCGCCCAGATCGATGTTCCAGTTGTACTGGTCGCTGGCCGCGCGGATCGCGTCGAAGCCCTGCGCATAGGCGACCAGCTTCGACGAGTACAGCGCGTGCCGGACGTCGTCGATGAACGCGTCCCGGTCCACGTCGGCCTTCGCCTCCGACGGCCCGGGCAGCACCCCGGCCGCGGCGGTGCGGCGTACGACGTCGCCGGACAGGGAGCGGGCGAAGACGGCCTCGGCCATGCCGCTGACCGGGATGCCGAGGTCGAGCGCGACCTGCACGGTCCAGCGGCCGGTGCCCTTCTGCTCGGCCTGGTCGAGCACCACGTCCACGAACGGCCCGCCGGTCGACTCGTCGACCTGGCTGAGCACCTCGGCGGTGATCTCGATCAGGAACGACTCCAGGTCGCCCCTGTTCCACTCGAGGAACACGTCGGCGATCTCGGTGGCACTGAGACCGAGCACGTGCCGGAGCAGGTCGTACGCCTCGGCGATCAGCTGCATGTCGGCGTACTCGATGCCGTTGTGCAGCATCTTCACGAAGTGGCCGGCGCCGTCGGGGCCGACGTGCACGCAGCACGGCTCGCCGTTCACGTGCGCGGAGATCTTGGTCAGCATCGGCTCGAGCGCGGCGTACGACTCCGGCGAACCGCCCGGCATGATGCTCGGGCCGTTCAGCGCGCCCTCCTCGCCGCCGGACACACCGCTGCCGACGAAGTGCAGGCCCTTGGCCTTCAGCGCGTCCTCGCGCCGCCGGGTGTCGGCGAAGTGCGCGTTGCCGGCGTCGACGACGATGTCGCCCTCGTCGAGCAGCGGCACCAATTCGTCGATCACGGCGTCGGTCGGCTCGCCGGCCTTGACCATGATGATGATCTTGCGCGGCTGCTCCAGGGAGGCGACCAGCGCGGGCAGGTCGGCGGCCGGGGTGAACTCACCTTCGTGGCCGAACTCCTCGATCAGCGCGTCCGTCCGGGCCTGGGACCGGTTGTGGACGGCGACGCGGAACCCGTTGCGCGCCAGGTTCCTGGCCAGGTTGCGGCCCATCACCGCGAGACCGGTGACGGCGATCTGGGCTGGAGCACCTGACCGGGGTGGTGGGGTGGGGTCAGCATGCACACTGCTCATGGAATTCTCCTGCGGGTGAGTGCTGGGAAAGAGTGCCGGGACCCAGTCTGGCGCTGATGGCAGCGGCCCGGTCTACCGGGTGCCAACTCGTGGACAACCGGTTCGATTCCGCTTCTGCCGCAACTGCGCGAGGGCGCGCGTAATAGCAGTTCGTGTGCAGGAAGTAAACGCCTTCGAACTCTTCTCAAGCACCGCGCTCCGATGGTAGATATCTGAGAAATCGATTTCCCAGATCGTGAGGTCCGCCCATGACCAGGTTGCTGAGACGCACCGCCACGGTGCTGCTCGGAGCAGTTCTCGTGCTTCCCGCCGCCGCCCTGTCGACCGCCGCCGCCACCCCACAAGCCCGTTCCGCGGGCTCATCAGCAGCCCGTACTGCGGACGCCGCGTCCCTGGCAGGCGGCAATGGCCCGGTCGGGTGGGACGTCTACCGCCGGCTCGACCGCCTCCCCGAACTGCCGACGGCTGTCCGCAGCAAGCAGTTCTCCAGCTTCGGCCGCGACGGCACCAACAACGACGGCTTCGACGGCAAGTACTCGTGCCTCAGGACGACCGCCGCGGGCTGCGTGCTCGCCGAGGACTCCGGCCCCGGTGAGATCGCCTCGATCTGGTTCACCCGCGACGAGGGTGACGTCCGCAAGACCGGCAAGCTGACCGTCGAGGTCGACGGCAAGAAGGTCGTCGACGCGAGCCTGCAGGACGTCGTGGACGGCAAGCTCGGCTCGCCCTTCGTCTACCCGCTCGTCGCCAACGCCCTGGAGACGAGTGGCGGCGTCTACCTCCGGGTGCCGATGCCGTACAAGAACTCGATGCGGGTGACGGTCCAGAACAACCCGCTCTTCTACCACGTCGACTACCGCGAGTTCCCGGACGCGAGCGGCGTCACCACCTTCGACCCGACCGACAAGGCCGCGGACGTCGTCGCGCTGCTGAAGTCGTTCGGCACGAAGGACCCGAAGCCCGCGAAGCCGGATGCGAAGACGACCGCCAAGCCGGTGGACCTTGCCCCTGGCAAGCAACTCACGGTGGCCGACAACCAGGGACCGGGTGAGCTGAGCGCGCTCCGCCTGAAGCTGCCGCAGATCGTCGGGCTCGACCTGCAGTCGTTCGCCGACGACGGCCGCGCCTTCCTCGGCGGCAGCCAGTTCACCCTGAAGATCGACCCGGCCAACACCGGCGTCAAGCTGATCCGCCGGATGGATCTGCGGATCGGCAACCAGCGCGCCAAGATCCTCGTCGACGGCGTCCAGGCAGGCGAGTGGACGCCGCTCCCGGCCAAGGGTGCGCAGTGGGCGGACCAGGTCGTCGACCTGCCGGCGAGCGCGACCGCCGGCAAGTCGCAGATCCAGATCCGGAACGAGTTCGTCTCCTCCGACCTCGACTTCAACGAGTTCACCTACTGGGCCGACTCGATCGTCGGCGGCACCGCCAAGCGCACCGACACCCTCGACGTCGGACCCGCGCACGTCGCCGACGAGCAGGCGCACGGCTACACGATCACCAAGCAGAACTGGGAAGGCTCCCACTCGATGCCGTACGCCGCCACGGCGGAGGACGCGGCTCGGGTGAAGTCCTCGGACGCGCTGCTCTCCGGCGTACGGGTCCAGGTCACCGTGGATGGCAAGAAGCGGGTGGACTCGCCGATCGGCGAGTTCTTCGGCTCCGGCCTCGGTGAGAACGAGGTCCGCTCGCTGTTCTTCGCGATGGACCCGGACGGCTGGTACTCCTCCTGGTGGCCGATGCCGTACCTCGCCCGCGCCACCGTCACCCTGGTGAACACCTCGCAGTACAAGCTGTCGGGTGGTCAGGCGGAGGTCACCTCGGCGCGGGACGCCAAGGTCGCGGTCGATCTGGTGACCGGCAAGAGCGGCTACTTCACCACGAGTTCGAACCGGGCGGAGCCGGCGATGGGCAGCGACTGGACCATCGCGAACACCACCGGACGCGGCAAGTTCGTCGGCGTCTCGCAGACCATGGAGGGCCTGCAGCCCGATGGCAACACCCGCGGGTACCTCGAGGGCGACGAGCGCGTGTATGTCGACGGCGAGCGCACCCCGGCGATCCACGGCACCGGCACCGAGGACTACTACGAGTCCGGCTGGTACTTCAACCAGGGCACCTACTCGACGCCCTTCCACGGCAACTCCGGCCACGAGGTCCAGGCGGGTGAGTGCAAGAACGAGTGCGACAGCGCGTTCCGCCTGCACATCACCGACGCCGTCGACTTCCAGAACCAGCTCACCTTCGGCATCGAGCACGGCCAGCAGAACGACCACCCGGCCGTCTACGGCTCCACCGCCTACCTGTACTCCGCGGGGCAGTTCGGCGCCCGGGAGACCGACCGGATCGACGTCGGCTCGGCGCAGAGCCGCCAGCAGCACGGGTACACCGACGCACAGGCGACCCAGGCCGACCTCACCAGCGTCTACGAGGGCGATCACGACGACACGGTATTCACCGACCAGGTGCGCGCCACGACCGCTCCGATCCGGTTCACCGTCGAGGTCGATCCGGTCAACCGCGGCGTGACGCTGCGCCGTACCAGCGACCAGAACGCCGGCTGGCAGTCGGCCAAGGTGGTTGTCGACGGCAAGGATGCGGGGACCTGGTTGCAGCCGCTGGGCAACGACCGGCAACGCTGGCTCGACGACAACTTCCAGTTGCCGGCGGCACTCACCTTCGGCCGGACCGAGCTCACCGTCGAGCTGCAGCCGAGTGGCCCGAGCTGGACGGCGGCGAGCTACGTGGTCCAGTCCTCCGTCATCCCGTACTCCGACCGGCAGGCTCCAGGGCAGGTGCAGAACCTCACGGCCACCGGGCGCACCGACAACGCCATCACCCTCACCTGGTCCGACACCGCCGATGACAGCGGCATCGCGAAGTACAACGTGTACGGCGCGAAGTCCGGCGCGGGCGAGAAGCTGATCGGCACCAGCAACACCCCGGGATTCCTGCACAAGGGAATCGGACTGAACGAGACCTGGGAGTACCGGGTCTCCGCGGTCGACCTCGCCGGGCACGAGGGCGGCAAGTCCGCCACCGCCCAGGCGACCTCGGGCAACACGGTCCGGGTCGAGGCGGAGACTTTGCTGCCAGTGGTTTCCGGGACGGTTCCGGCTGATCCGCAGGGCAACTGCTGCGGGGTCAGCTGGTCCGGTGGCGCGCAACTGTGGGTGCACGGCACGAAGGCCGGCGACAACGTGGTTCTCGACTTCTCCGTACCGAGCGCCGGGAACTACAAGCTGTCGACCGTGCTCACGAAGGCGGCGGACTACGGGATCGCTGATCTCGCTGTCGACGGCACCAAGCTCGCTTCGTTCGACGGGTACGCCGCCGCGGGTGTCTCCACCCAGACGGTTGACCTCGGCAACGCAACTCTTGCGGCGGGCAAGCATCAGCTGAAGATCACCATCACCGGCAAGAACCCGGCCGCGATCGGCTACCTCGTCGGTGTCGACCTGCTCGATCTGGAGGTGAACTGATGACCCGGCGGTGGAACAAGTTCGTCGCCGCGCTCGCGGGACTGATGCTGGCGGCGGTACCGCTCTCGGCGGCTGCCACCAGCGGGCCGAAGGTCAAGAGCGTGCCGTTCGTCAAGGTCGACAAGGTGGTCGCGGCCGGCAAGTTCGTCAAGGTCTACGACCCGAGCGTCGGGGAGACCAGTCCCTGGTACTACAACGACCACACGCTGGTACAGGATCGGAAGACCGGCACCTGGCACGTCTACGCGATCACGCACGCCGAGCCGGCGAACCCGCTCGACGAGAAGAGCTTCGGCCACGCCACGGCACCCACGCCGAACGGTCCGTGGACGAAGCAACCACCGGCACTGGTCGCGGATCCGGCCGCCGGGGAGAGCCACATCTGGGCGCCGTACGTCACGTATGACGCCGGCACCTACTACATGTTCTATGCCGGTGGGACGCCCGACCACACGGCGTACCGGATGCAACTGGCGACCTCGACGGATCTGGTCAACTGGACCAGGGATGCAGCCAACCCGCTGTTCACCGACGGGTTCGACGGCCGGGACCCGATGGTGCACAAGGTCGGGAACCAATGGGTGATGTACTACACCGCCAACTCGTCCCCGAGCGGTGGCAACCACATCGTTGCCTACCGCACCAGTCCGGACCTGCGGCACTGGAGCGACCGGCAGACGGCGTTCGAGCACCCGGCCACCGGCACCTTCGGCGGACCGACCGAGTCGCCGTTCGTGGTGCAGCGCGGCAGCGACTGGTACCTGTTCATCTGCTGCGACGGCGGCTACGAGGTCACCAAGGTCTACAAGAGCAACGACCCGCTGCACTTCACCATCGATCAGCAGGTCGGCACGATCGCGGCCCATGCTGCCGAGGTGGTCCAGGACGGCAGCAAGTGGTACGTCACTGGCGCGGGCTGGGGCAAGGGCGGCCTGTACGTCGCGCCGCTCGACTTCGACTCGCTGCAGATCACCAAGGGCCGGGTCGTCAGCAGCAAGTACTACCGGGCGACTGTGCAGAGCCAACCCAGGGCCGCGTTGACCAAGCTCGAGGTGGACCCGTCCGGCCGGGGTAGCTACCAGCCCGCGCTGGACTCGTCCTCGCGATCGACCGCGCCCTATCTCGCGGTCGGAACGTTCGGTGCCACCGACACCGCCGGCGCCGCGGCCCGGGTCAAGGCGAAGTCGGCGAGGATCGAGCTGAACGGCATCCCGTTCGGCGACGAGCCGATCACCGCCGACTGGTCGTTCTCCTTCGGCACGAAGACGTTCGACACCAACCTCCGGTGGAACGTGGCCGGCCAGACCACGGCACCCGTCTGGGAGGTCGCGCTCAACGTCGACTCGGCTCTGGGCGACCAAGGCGATCCCGGCGGCTTCGGGCGCAACGGCGACGTCGCGGGACTCCCGGACTGGTCGATGGCGACCGGCTCAGGTCTCAGCGTCGTCACCGCCTACAAGCAGGGATCGGCCTGGTCGGCGGACAACCACTGGTACGACCCGCCCAACGGAGCCGTTGCCTGGCAGCCCCTGTGGCAACCCGGCGGCCGCGCGCTGCCCCCGGGCTCGTACTCCGGTGGCACCTGGCGGTTCGGCTTCTCCGGTACCGAGAAGGACACCACCCTCGCCAACCGATTGGCCGACGACCTCAACTAATGTCGGCAGACGTGACCACTCTCGAGCTGGAACCGCGTCGTACCGCACTTGTCCTGATCGACCTGATGCCCCGGATAGTGGCGCTGGAGACGGCGCCACTGTCCGGGCCGGACGTGCTGGAGCGGTGTGTCGCGCTGGCCGAGGCGACCCGGTCCGTCGGCGGGCTGGTCGTCAACGTCCGGGTCGAGCGACCGGGCGTCGACGTCCAGCCCGAGGGCAGCGGACTCGCGCCGGAGCTCGACCCGCAGCCGGGTGACGTGGAGATCGTCAAGCACACGGTGGGCGCGTTCCACCAGACCGGCTTGGACGATGTACTGCGGTCGCGGGACATCGAGACGGTCGTGCTCGGCGGGATCGCGACCAACTTCGGCGTCGAGTCGACCGGGCGCGCCGCCGACGAGCACGGCTACAACACGGTCTTCGTCACCGACGCGATGACCGGCTTGGACGAAGCCGCCCACGACTTCGCGGTCAGCTACATCTTCCCGCGCTTCGGCACCACCTGCACCGGCACGGAGTACGTCGCCGCCTTGAGTCCACAGCAGTGAAGGCTTATGGAGTATGGGTATCCAGATAGCGGAGCCGCCGGCGGATCGCCTCGGAGACCTCGGGTAGCAGCTCGTTCGCCTGCTGGTTGAGCTGCCAGTTCGGGTTGGCCGCGCGATCCACCGCCAGCTGGCAGTCGCGCATCCAGTTCTCGGCGCTCTGCTCGGCGGCCCGGGGGAGCGAGGTGTACATGGCGGCCAGGCTGAGCAGCACGCTGTCGCCGAGCACGCGATCGGAGAGATCCATCCCGGTCATCGCCTGGTACTCCGCGATGAACGGCGCCAGCACCGCCAGCGCTCGCGTCCGGGGGCTCCGGGACAGCCAGAACAGCCGTACCCGGGCCAGGAACTGGTTCACCGCGCGACCTCCTCGGCTGCTCATACCCCTGCGACGCTACCTGGTTGCACCGCCGCCTCGGTAGGAAGTAGACCCTTAGTCCACGATTTGCCGACCGCACCCGTGGGTACCGGTTCGCCGCACGACTATCGGACTGGGGAGAGGGAACATGCGGCGGAGACTCGCGGCATTCGGGGTGACGGCCAGCCTGGTTCTGAGCCTGATCCTGGGCCTGGCCGGCTGCGGTGATCCGGACCAGCAGATGCTGTCCGAGGGTGCCCGCTCGGCGCGGGAGGCGGTGTCCGGAGTCAGGACGGCACAACTGGCGGCGCAGTCCTTGCTCGGCGGCAGGATCTGGGCCCAGCCGGCGACCGTGATGGTCACCGACGCCGAGGACGCCCTCGGCCAGGTCGCCACCACCTTCGACGCGCGGCAGCCGGAGACCGACGAGTCCCGCCAGACCTACGACCTGTACTCCGAGGCGCTGGCGAACGCCGCGGACGGCGTCACCGATCTTCGGATCGCGGTGCGCAGCGGAGACCTGGAGACCGTGCGGCAGCTGGTGGCGCAGCTGGACAAGACCGCCGAGCAGTTGGAGCAGCTGGGGGAGCGCGCCCAGTGAAGCGGCTGTTCGCGGTCACCCTCGGCATCCTCACGGCCATCGGCGGCTTCGTCGACATCGGCGACCTGGTCACGAACGCACTCGTCGGCGCCCGCTTCGGGATGCGGCTGGCCTGGGTGGTGGTGGTCGGGGTGATCGGCATCTGTCTGTACGCCGAGATGTCGGGCCGGGTGGTCGCGGTGTCCGGGCGGCCCGTCTTCGACCTGATCCGCGAGCGGCTCGGGCGGCGTACCGGCCTGTTCGCGTTGATCGCGTCGTTCCTGGTCACGTTGCTGACGTTGATCGCGGAGATCGGCGGTGTGGCGCTGGCGTTCGAGCTGGCCAGCGGGGTGAACTACCTGCTCTGGATGCCGCTGGCCGCATTCGCCGTCTGGCTGGTGATCTGGCGGGTCAAGTTCTCGCATCTGGAGCAGGTGTTCGGCCTGCTCGGCCTGCTGCTGATCGTGTTCGCCGTCGCGCTCTGGAAGCTCGGCCCGGACTGGGGTGACCTGGTGCAGCAGGCGACCAGTCCGGGCCCGATCGGCCACGAGACCTGGGCCACCTACGCCTACTACGGGATCGCCCTGTTCGGAGCCGCCATGACGCCGTACGAGGTGTTCTTCTTCTCTTCCGGTGGGGTCGAGGAGAAGTGGGACCGACGCGACCTGGTCACCGAGCGGTCGAACGTGTTCATCGGCTTCCCGTTGGGCGGCTTGCTGTCGCTCGCGATCGCCGGGTGCGCGGCCGTGCTCTACCTGCCGATCGGGGTCCAGGTCGAGACGCTCGGCCAGGTGACCCTCCCGGCGGCGGTCGCCTTCGGCAAGCTCGGGCTGGCGATCGTGCTGCTCGGGGTGTTCGCGGCGACCTTCGGCGCGGCGCTGGAGACCTCCCTGTCCTGCGGCTACACGATCGCGCAGTACTTCGGCTGGCAGTGGGGCAAGTTCGTGCGGCCGCGGCAGGCGTCCCGGTTCCACGTGGTGATGATCATCTGCCTGATCCTGTCGATCCTGGTGCTGATGACCGCGGTGGACCCGGTGAAGGTGACGGAGTACTCCGTGGTCTTCGCGGCGATGGCGCTGCCGTTGACCTATCTGCCGATCCTCATCATCGCCAACGATCCCGACTACATGGGTGAGCAGAAGAACGGCCGGGTGCTCAACTTCTTCGCCCTGGTCTACCTGGGGTTGTTGCTACTGGCATCGATCGCGGCGATCCCGCTGATGATCGTGACGAGAGCGGGGCGTTGAGATGGCCGCCGAAGGAAGGGTGCTGCACGCACAGCTGCATCTGCTGGACCGGCAGCTGATCCATGAGCGGACCGGCGAACTGCTCGGCAAGGTCGACGATGTCGAGCTCGACCTCGACGCCGGGATCCCGGTGCTGACGGCGCTGATCTCCGGGCACGAACGGATCCCGGCCACCCAGATCGTCGCGATCGACTCGGCGATCAAGATCCTGCCCGGCGACCTGGACCTGACCAAGGGCGACGACTGGGTCGAGCAGCACATCATCGACAAGATTCCAGGAGCCGGCGATGCGACTGAATGAGCTGCTCGGCCATCGGGTCCTCGACCGCGCCGGTGACGACATCGGCGGCGTGGCCGACGTCCGCCTGGTCCAGGACGGACCGCTCCAGCCGTCGATGCAGGCCGCCTTCCGCGTGGACGGCCTGATCGTGGTGGAGAAACACGCCACCCGCCTCTTCGGCTACGAACGCCACGTCGGCCCTGCCCTGCTCCGCTGGCTGGTCCACCGCCGCCTCGGTGCTGTCTTATACCTGCCGTGGGAGGACGTTGCCGCCGTCACGGACGGCACCGTCCAAGCCCGCTCGGGCCGCGAAGACCTCAAACCCCTTGAAGAGATGCCCCGCTACTAGGCGAGCGGTCGGTCTCTAGTGGAGGTGTGGCGGCCACTCGACGAGGGGTTTGCCGATCTCCCAGTGGTGGCCGAAGGGATCGCGGACCCGGCCCAGGCGCCAGCCGTGTTCGTCTGTCACCTGCGCCACCTCGGTCGCACCGGCCGCGACGGCCTGCGCGACCGAGGTATCGGGGTCAGTCACCACCAGCAGCATCCTGACCGTGCCGCCGCCGACGGACTCCGGGCTGAAGTTCTCGTGCTCCGGTGATTCGTCGGAGACCCAGAACAGGTCCTCGCCGATCCTCAGCTGCGAGACCACCTCCGGGTTCTCGTCCGTGCCGCCGACGCGGTAGATCTCGATCGCGCCGAAAGCCTGTCGGTAGAACTCCACCGCCGCCCGGCCGCGACGTACGGACAGCTGAGGCTGAATGCCCATCGGGTGGTCCTTCCCTCACGGAGGACACCCAGTCTGGCATCAGACGGCGAGGCGGCCGCCGTCGATCGGGAGAGTGGTGCCGTGGATCATCGCGGCGGCGTCGGAGGCGAGGAAGACGATGCCGGTTGCCACCTCGGCGGCGGTGCCGACGCGGTTGAGCGGGCCGGTGGCGGCGAGGTCGCCGAGAGCGTCTCCCATCTCCGCGGTCCCCTCGGTGTGGGTCGGCCCGGGGCTGACGGCGTTCACGCGGACGCCGAACGGGCCGAACTCGGCTGCCCAGGACTTGGTCAGGAGTTGCAGCGCCGCCTTCGACGAGCCGTAGAGCGCCATCCCGGCCTGGCCGTAGTTCGCCACCATCGTGGTCAGGTTGATGATCGAGCCGTGGCCGCGCTCGGCCATCAGCGGCGCGAGCTCGGCGACCAGGTAGAACGGCGCCCGGACGTTGACGGCGAACACCGAGTCGAAGTCCTCGGCCTGTACCTCAGCGGTCGGCGCGAACGGGAACACGCCCGCGTTGTTGATCAGTACGTCGACGTGGCCTCCGAGCGCGAGTGCCTCCTTGGCGAGGGCCCGCACGCTGGTCACGTCGTCCAAGTCGGCACGGACGAAGTCGGCCGTGCCGCCTGCCGCGCGGATCGCTGCCACCGCGGCGGCCCACGGTCGGCGTCACGCCCGCTGATCACCAAGTGTGCGCCGCGCTCGGCGAGCTGGTTGGCGACCTCCCGGCCGATCCCGCTGTTGCCGCCGGTCACGAGTGCGGTCCGGCCCACCTCCGCACCCTGGCCGCCTGAGGGTCAGCTGAACAGGCCGGCGTTCTCCCTGGTCCAGTCCTGCAGTGTGCGCGCCGGATGACCTGTGACAGTCTCGACGGTCGGCGTCACGCTGGTCTCATCGACGATGCCGTCGCCGAAGAAGCTCTCGATCGCGCTCGCGTACTGCGGAGGCATCGCGGCGGCCAACTCGTCGTGGGACTCGGACCGGCTCAGCTCGTGGGCGGTGAGCGACCGCCCGAGTGCCTGGCCGAGGATCTCCACCTGCTCGGCCGGCCTCAATGCGACCGGCCCGGTCAACCGGTACGCCGTACCCGCGTGGCCGTCTTCCGTCAGGGCGGCGACGGCGACGTCGGCGATGTCGGCCGGGTGGATCGTGGAGATCGGCACGTCGGGGAACTGGACGCGGACCACATCACCCGCCCGGACCTGGTCGAGCCAGCGCAGCGTGTTCGACATGAAGGTGTTCGGCCGCAGGAAGGTCCACTCCATCCCTGAGTCTTGTACGGCGGTCTCGGCAGCCAAGTGGTACTCGGCGATCGCGTTGGCAGTGTCGGTCCCGGTCACCGCGCTGCTCGACAGCAGCACGATCCGCTCCACCCCGGCGGCAACGGCGTTGGCCAGCAACTCGTCGGTGCTCTCGTACCCGCTCATCAGGAAGATCCCGGACACACCCTGCAGCGCATCGACGAAGGTGTCCGGCCGGTTGAGATCACCCAGTACCGGCTCCACCCCGGCAGGCAGCTCGACCTCACGCCGTACCAGCGCCTTGGCAGCAACCCCCTTATCCGCAAGAGCCCGAACCACCGCTCCACCCGCATTGCCCGTCGTCCCAGTCACCAGCACGGTCATCGCTTCCCCCTCATGAAGTCCACCAGCTCACCGATACTCCGAACCTGTTTCCCGCCCGGCCCGGCCAGCATGTCCTCGAACCCGGCGCGCAGTCCGTACCGCTCGCCTCTCGCCCACTCCAGCACCGGCCACGCCCACTCGTTCTCCCCGTGAACCACCAAGTCGAAGGTGTCCGGCAGTTCGCCGAGAATGGCCCGTGCCGCCGAGATCCCGTCGTCACCAGGCGAGATCCCGGGCAGCGCCTCGACCAGTACGCGGACGATCGGGCCTTGCCAGGTCAGGAACTTCCGCGCCGCGGCCGGCGTGAAGAGACCGGCCTCGATCCCGATGCCGCGCTTCAGCAGCAACTCCGCGACCTGCTCAGCGCCTTCTTCATGCCAGTTCACACTGGCGAAGTCCGGACCGGTCTCCCACTCGCTGAGCAAGCTGAGCCGGGTCGGGAGATCCGGCACGATCTCCTCCCGGGTTGCCACTCCGAGGGGCAGCCCGGGACAACGCTCACGGACTGCGGCGACCGCTGGCTGGATGTCCCTCCACGCCAGGCTTTCTCTCTCATCCTGACCGCGCGGATGAAAGTGCACGGCCTCCGCGCCGGCCGAGGCGGCGCTGTGAGCCCCCTCCGCCAGTTCGGCCGGCGTCACCGGTACTGCGGGGTGGTCGGCGCGGGAGCGGTCGCCGTTGAGGCATGCCTTCAGGGTCATCGTGTCGCCAGCCTGCCAGATGCTGGGGGTGAACCGGTTGAGGGTGGGCTGGCGTAGTGGGTGGAGACGAGAGGGGAACATCATGAGTGACGTGACGTGGATCGATCCTGGGAACGCGGATCAGCTCCGAGCCTGGGACATCGCCGAAGGTGTCTTCTGGGCCGAGGAGGCTGAGTTGTTCGAGCACGCGCTGCACCGGTACGACGACGCGCTGCTTCGCGCGGCGGGGATCCGGGACGGCGACCAGGTGCTCGACCTCGGCTGCGGAACGGGCAGTACGACGAGAGCCGCGGCCTGGCTCGCCGGTACCGGTACTGCGCTCGGGGTGGATCTTTCGTCGCCGATGCTGGCGATCGCCGAACGAACGGCCGCCGCGATCGGCCTGCCCAACGCACACTTCGCACACGTCGACGCGCAGATTCATCCGTTCGCGGACGACGAGTTCGACGTCGTGCTGAGTCGCACCGGCAGCATGTTCTTCGCCGATCCCGCCGCTGCCTTCAGCAATCTAGCGCGGGCGACCAAGCCGGGCGGACGGCTCGTCCTGCTCACCTGGCAGCCGCCCCCGCGGAACGAGTGGTTCAGCTCGTTCACCACCACACTCGCCGCCGGCCGGCAACTGCCTGTCCCGCCGCCGGACGCACCCGGGCCGTTCTCGCAGTCCGACCCGGACGAGGTGAGCCGCATCCTGATCGACGCCGGACTCGCTGCCCCGACCTTCGAGGCCCACGCCGAGCCGATGTACTTCGGCCCCGACGTCCGCACCGCCGAGCGTTTCGTCCTGGGCGTGCTCGGCTGGCTGCTGGCCGATCTGGACGACGACGCTCGTCACCAGACACTGGGTGCCCTGCGCAACGATCTCGCGAAGCACCAGACAACGGACGGAATCGCCTACGACTCCGCCGCCTGGCTGATCACCTCTCACCTACCTAGGTAGTCCGGTGCCGAGATAGGTGGCGGTTACCGATGCCGCGCAGGCCCGCGGAAACCTACAAAAGATGCATGAGTTCTGACATCAGAAGGGGTGTTGTTCACCGGAGACCTCCAGCGCAAGTACGCGCCGGAACTGGACTTCCGCGGCACGATCTCGACCAAAACCGATCTCCCAGTGGCAGATGACCTTCAACGCGGTCCGCCCGTTCACGCCGGACACTCCGGCGAACCCGTTCATCGTGCTGATCATGGGCGAACTCAAGGCGTCCACCCGGAGTTCGACCCGAGCCGCTACCTCACGGCGTACGGGATGGAGCTCTTCCAGAAGACGCTGGCGACAGACTGCTACAGCTCCATCGCGGAGCAGGCGGCCGGAAAGAAGAGCCAGGACCTGTACTCCGTCGACGCCGAGCAGATGCTGCAGTTGCTGGAGAAGGACGGCGAGATCCCCGTACGGCGTCACGCGGAGCCGATCTTCCTGGCCCAGGGAACCGCGGACACCGTGGTGTTCGGCCCGGCCATGACGGTCACCGCCGACCAGTTGCGTGCCGTCGGCAACGACCTGCCGTTCAAGGTGTGCCCGGGGGTCGACCACAACGGTCTGCTGGCCGCGCCAAGGTCGAGATCCTCGCCTGGGCAGCCGACCGGATGCGCTGAACCCACCACCCCGCAGTACGGCGGGCGTCACCTCAGGGGTGACGCCCGCCGAAGTCTGTCCGGGCGGCGAGACTTCACCTGTGGTCAAAGCCCAAGGTTCTTCGGACGGAACGGGTGGTCACGTGGGCGGCGGCCAGTTGCCCAACGGTCTGCCGATTCCCAGTGGTGGCCGAGGGGGCCGCTAAAGCTACTTCGCTAGCGAGGCAACAGCGTTCTTCGTCCACAGCTCTGTCGCCGTTGTGGACAAGGTGACCAGATCCGGCCGATCACGGAGTTCCTTGAAAATAAGGGCTTTCGAGTCGGAAAGTGTCGGCGCTGGGTTGTAGTGTCATCGGTATGGAACTCGTGGAGATGCGGCCGGCGTGGTCGATGAGTGGCAGCCAGCAGCTGGCCACTCTCGACGCCGTGCAATCCACGATCGCGTCATTGCAGACCTATAGCCTGCAGCTGATGGCGGAGCTCGAGAAGTCCGGATACGCAAAGGAGATCGGGGCCCGTGACACGGTGCGGTTGCTGTCGTTCCGGCATCGCCGCGATGCCAAGGAGGTCCGGCGCGAGCTGAAGCTGGCCACCAAGCTGTCGAAATACCCAGCCATCGCGGCTGCCCTGCCTGATCCGCAAGCCGATCCGCTCGCTGACGCGCTCGTCGAGGAGCCGGCGGTGTTGCTGCACCCTGCGCAGGCCGAGGCGATCGTGAGCGCCTTGGCGCAAGTCCCCGACACTGTGCCCGTCGATGACCTGGTCGTCGCCGAGGAACAGATGATCCAGGCCGCCCGGCACCTGTCGCCGTCGGACCTGCGGAGTCTGGGGAAGAAGGTCCGCGACACCCTCGACGCCGATGGTCTGGAGCCGGCCGAGGAGAAGGCGGCCCGGCGGGAGAAGCTGTGGTTGAAGAACGCCGACCAGGGGGTCGAGTTCGGCGGCTTCCTGGCCAACGAGAACGCCGAACTCCTCAGAACCCTGATCCACGCCGGCGCGAAACCACACAAGACAGTCGACGGTCAACCGGATCCGCGGTCCCGTGACAAGCGGCAGGCCGACGCCTTGGTGGTGGTGCTCGAACTGGCCGCCGGCAGCAACGGCATTCCTGGCCGCCCGCGGCTGGTGGTGACCATCGACTACGCCGACCTGTGTGATGCCACCGCCGGTGCGACCAGTGACGTCGTCTTCGGCGACGGCCTGTCCGCCGCGGCCGTCCGCCGACTGGCCTGTGATGCCGGGGTGATCCCGATCGTGCTCGGTTCCAACTCCCAACCGCTGGACGTGGGCCGAGAGGAACGGTTCGTCACCTCCGCGATCCGCACTGCCCTGATCAAGCGCGACGGCGGTTGCGTCATTTGCAAGGCACCGCCCCCGAACTGCCACGCTCACCACCTCGTGCCCTGGTACGAGGGCGGCAACACCAGCCTCGACAACCTGGTGTTGCTGTGCGGCGCCAACCACGCAGATGTCCACGCCGGCCACTGGACCATCGGCATCGCCCACGGCGTCGTCCACGTGTCCCGGCCCACCTGGGCCGAACCATCTCCCGGCAGCCGGCTGAACCTCAGACCGAACCGCCCATCATCCGCGACCGACCCACAGCGGCCGTCTACCCCTTGGCCGTGGACCGGTGACAACACCTGGCCCACCTCTGCGGAGTCCACCGCGCTCAACGCGTGGGGCGATGACCCCAACCCCGAAGCCACCACACGAATCCTGCGTCACCCAACCAATAACCTGGCCCCCGGCTCACCGCGGGCAGCTGACAACGCGACCTCGGCCCAAGGCCCGTAACAGGAGCCGAGACGCAGGCTCACACGCCTGCGCCGGGATTTCCGAAGACCACGCCGGACCCCGTCTCGCGGGAGCCCGCCCTTCGCCATGCCCGTCCGTCTCCATGCCCGTCCGTCTCCGTGCCCGTCCGTCTCCGTGCCCGTCCGTCTCCGTGCCCGTCCGTCTCCGTGCCCGTCCGTCTCCGTGCCCGTCCGTCTCCGTGCCCGCCCGCCCTCCATGCCCGTCCGTCTCCACCTCGTCAGTGTCGCGTCCGCCCCGACCGCCGCCAACCGGGTTTCCCGCTCAGCCACGGAAGCTAGGCAGACTCCGACAGGTATCAGGCCGGGGGAACGAGACGGTGCCAGATACGACGGCCCGAGCGGAGGGTCGTCGGTCCGGTCAAGGTGATCGGCTCGTCCGGGTCGCTGATCTTGCGGCCGTCGAGGGATACCGCACCTTGACCGATCAACCGTCTCAGCTCGGATCGGCTGTCGCTTGGACGTGCTGCCAGCAACAACTCGAGCACCGTTGCGCTCGAGACGATCACCTCGGGCAGGTCCGTCGGCCGGCTCCCTTCGCTGAAGAGCTGGATGAATGTTTCCCGTTCGGCCTTGGCGGTGTTGGCGCCGTGGTAGCGGGTGACGATGGCCGAGGCGAGACGGAGCTTGGCGTCACGGGCGGGTGGACCGCCCTGCGTCGCTGCCTCGCCCAGGCCGGCGACGACGTCTATCGGGAGTTCCGTGTAGACGTGGGCGTAGGTCTGGACGAGCGAGTCGGGCAGGCTCATCACCTTGCCGAACTTGTCCCTAGGACTGTCGGTCAGCCCGATGTAGTTGTACAGCGACTTCGACTGCTTGGCGCCGCCGTCGATGCCCGGCGTGATCGTGCTGGTGATGACGACCTGCGGAGCCGCCCCGAGCCGTTGCTGGAAGTGCCTGCCCAGCTGCTCGTTGAAGAGTTGGTCGGACCCGACGATCGTGAGGTCGCTGTTCGTCGCGAAGCTGTCGTATGCCTGCAGCACCGGGTAGGTCAGCTCGTGCAGCGCGATCTCCCGGCCCGCGGCGACCCGCTCCCGGAACATGTCCCGCGCCATCAGCTGGGCATGCGTCACCTGGCTGAACAACCCGAGCAACGTCGCCACGTCCATCGCGTCGTACCACTCGGAATTTCGCCGTACCTCGAACACCTCCGGCTCGGTCCGCAGTACGAGGGAGACCTGGACGAGGAAGGACGCGGCGTTCGTCTCGATCTCCTCGGGCGTCAGCACCGGGCGGGTCTCGGAGCGGCCGGTGGGATCGCCGATCCGGGTGGTCAGGTCGCCGAGCAGGAACACCACCTGGTGGCCGAGGTCCTGCAGGTGCCGCATCATCCACAGGTTCACCGCATGGCCGAGGTGGAGGTCGGGCGCGGTGCAGTCGACGCCGTACTTGATCCGCAGCGGGCGGCCCGAGGCCAGCCGTTCGGCCAGGTCGGTCTCGCCGACGATGGTGTCGGTCGTCCGCCGCAGCCGCTCGAGCACGGCGCTCACTTCAGTCATCGCTGACCTCTCGGGGTATCAGGGGAGAGGCACCCAGCTCGATGCCTCCGGCAACGGAAAGAGGCAGGAACCACGACGGGTTCCTGCCTCGGAGGCTCTGGGGTGGAAGCGAACTACAGCAGGCCGGCTCGTCCCAGAGCCGGTCGATACTGCGCGGGTCGCTTGATCACGCGGTCAGGCTAGCAGCTCCGAGCCCGACCAGATACCGAGTTAGCTGCAGCCGCTGCGCAACCATCGCCGCGAGTTCGTCCGTCAGCGGCTCGGGCAACTTGTCCAACGGCACGGACAGGAACGCGTTCCGCGCGATCAGTGAACCGTCCAGCCCAGCCCGTACGTCGTCCTCGTCGATGTCCGCGCGTCCTTCGCAGACCAGGCCGGCGTGATAGCGGCCGATCACCAGTTCGCGTAGTTCCGCGAGCTCCGCGACGCCGAGCTCGCCGGAGTGTGCGCGGCCGATCAGCAACTGGCCGAGGTCGTCCCCGGCGGCGACCAGTCCGCTCGCGGTCCAGTCGATCGCGACGAAACCGTCCGGCTGATCGGCCGGGACCAGCAGGTTCTGTGGACACGCGTCGCCGTGGCTCATCAACTGCGGCCGCCTCGCCAGGTCGTCGAGCAGAGCAGGGACCCGGTCGGCGAGGTCGGCCAGGTCCTGCCGGAGGTCGGACTCGGCCAGCAGAGGATGGGTCCAGGTGGCGGGATCGAGCAGCGGCGGCAGGGCGAACCTCTCGACGAAGCCGCTGAACATGCTCCGGGTCAACCAGCCGGGCGTGCGTACCGCAGACGCCGGCAACGCATCGTTCCTGGTCAGGCGGGCATTCAGCCTGCCCAGGAGTTCGGCGGCATGGCCGTAGCGCTCGCGGTCCCACGGAGCCGGCGCGGTCTCGACGTCCTCCACCACCATGACCAGATGATCGCGGTCGAGCTCTTCCACGCAGTACACCTGCGGTAGCCGAAGGCCCACTGGGAGTGAGCCGCTCAAGCCGTCCAGGTACACGTCCGCCTCGTAGCGCCACAGGTCCGTGCCGAGTGCCACCGCGCGGAAGTCCTCTGCGAGGAGGTGAACCATCGGCCAGCGCTCGTAGGTGCTCAGGACCTTCACGAACAACGAGTTCCACCCGCTCGTGAACCGGATCCGGTACAGCCCGGCCGTCGTCGGCGAGTTCGCCGCGTAGCCGACCTCCTCCAGCGCCCAGCCGGGTCCCGCGCCGCTCGATACGCCTCCGTGATCGAGGCCGAGCAGTTTCGTCAGCCGTTCAGCGAGCTGGTTCTTGATACCGCGATCCATGGTCTCTCCTCCTTCTCAGTCCTTTCTAAATGACCGTGGGGGGAGTCGGCATCGGTAGTGATTGCCTATCTCGGAGCGGATACCCTCGGGCAGTGACGACGGAGAAGGTGGTGCTGGTCGACGAGACCGGCCGGGCGATCGGTAGCCAGGACAAGGCGACGGTCCACCATGCCGCGACCCCGCTGCACCTGGCCTTCTCCAGCTACGTGTTCGACGAGGCCGGCCGCCTGCTGCTGACCCAGCGTGCCTTCGGCAAACGGACCTGGCCGGGCGTCTGGACGAACAGTTGCTGTGGGCACCCGCTCCCGGGCGAACCGCTGGAGGACGCCGTACGCCGGAGGCTGTCCGACGAGCTCGGGCTGATCGCGATCCAGGTGGACCTGGTGCTGCCCGCGTTCCGATACCGCGCGGAGATGCCCGACGGGGTGGTCGAGAACGAGCTGTGCCCGGTGTACCGGGTCACCTGCAATGGGGAACCGACCCCCGACCCCGACGAGGTCGCCGCCTTCCAATGGACCACCTGGGCCGCTCTCGACGTACAGCTTGATGCCGATGGATCGCCTCGGTTCGCCGCGGCGCCCGGATCCGGCGTACCGGCAGGGCTTTCGCCGTGGTGTCTGCTGCAGGTGGCCGAGCTGCGGCGGCTGGGGGACTCGCCGGGTGATTGGCCGGTGGCGGATCCGCGGCTGCTGCCGCCCGCGGCCCAATTGGGCAGCGCTGGGCAGGTTGATAGGTAGGGCTTACCGATGCCCTGTCCATCCCGTCGCCTCAACTCTGGAGAGGACACCAGAGGAGGGGTTCGGAATGACACGGGGGGAGACACAGCCACGGGACGAGGAGTCACTGGGGGCGCGGTTCCAGCGAGGCGAGGACGACGCGCTGCACGAGATGTACCGGCGGTACGCGGGGCCGATGTTCGTCACCGCGATCAGCCTGCTGGGCGATCGCGAGCAGGCCGCCGACGCGGTCCAGCGGGCGTTCGTCCAGGCGTGGCGGGCCGCCGACGGGTTCGACCCGAGCCGTGAGCTGAAGCCCTGGCTGTACGCGATCACCCGGCGCGCGGCCGTCGACGTCTACCGGCGCGAGCGCCGCAGTGCGGGCCACGTCTCGCTCCAGGTGGTTCGCGAACCGTCCGACGACGGCCCTTCGATGGACCGGATCTGGCGGTCTTGGCAGGTCCGCGAGGCGCTCGACCAGTTGTCCCGCGACGAGCGCCAGGTGCTCGAGCTTGCCTACTTCCAAGGCCTCTCCCAGAGCGAGATCGCCGGCAAGCTCGATATCGCCCTCGGCACGGTGAAGAGCCGTACTTCGCGGGCCCAGCGCCGGCTCGCCACCCTGCTCCCACACCTGCGCGAAACCGCCCAGGCCGTGGCGTCCTGAGGAGGCGGCGTGATGGGGCAGAGTGCAGCGGCGAGGCTGGAGGCAGCGATGGGGCCGGCAAATTACCGCGCCGATTCCGGGTGGCTGGGGCAAGCTGAGGAGGTGACCACGATGATCCGGATCCGCGAGGCGATCACTGATGCCGACTACGAGGCGTGGCGCGGCGTGCGTCTCGCAGTACTGCCGAACGAGCGGTGCCCGACCGTGCTCGAGATGCGCGAGATGGACCGGCCGGGACGGCTGCTGCTGTTGGCGGAACTCGGTGACGAGGTAGTCGGCAGCGGACTCTCGGACAGGTCCGACGAGGCTGGCCGCGCCGGGCTGGCACCGCGGGTGATCCCGGGTGCACGACGAAGGGGTGTCGGGACGAAGTTGCTGCTGGCCCTCGCCGAGCACGCCGTCGGGCAGGGCTATGACCGGGCTGGTTCCGGCGTGGAGGACGACGGCTCACTGGCCTTCGCCGAGCGCTTCGGCTTCGTCGAGACCAGCCGCCAGGTCGAGCAGGTCCGCAGCATCGGGGTCGAGCCGTGGCCGGATCCGCCGACCGCCTTCGAGGTGTTCACCGTCGCCGAGCGGCCGGAACTCTGGCCGCTCGCGTACCACCAGGTCGCGCTGCCGACCTTCCCCGACATGGACGTGCCGAGCCTGCTCAACGTGTCCGCGGTGCACTGGGAGAAGGAGTGGATCAACGACCCGGCGGCGATGTTCGTCGCGGTCGACGGCGACCAGGTGATCGGTGTGGCCGGACTGATGCTCGACGAGGACCGGCCGGAGCACGCGGAGGTCGCTTACACCGCGGTACGGCGGGAGTGGCGCGGCAAGGCGGTCGCGTCGACGCTCAAGCGGATGAGCATGGCCTGGGCTGCTGAGCACGGCATCACCGATGTCTACACCTGGACCCAGCGCGGCAACGACTCGATGCGCCGCCTGAACGAACACCTCGGCTTCGCCTACGGTGCCGTCAGCATCGACGTCCGCGCAGCCCTGCCGCTCGCCTTGCCGATGGGCCTCTGAGTCCGCTTGGTCAGTGGGTCGAGGTGAGTTCCCTGAGCAGGTCGGGTCCGGTCATGCCCCTTGTGCGACCGGACTCGACCGCACGGATCAACTCGATCAGCTTGGCGTTCACCGGCGCCGTCCTCCCGAGCGACTCGGCCAGCCGGACCACCTCGCCGTTGAGATAGTCGATCTCGGTACGACGGCCCGCCTCCAGGTCCTCCCACATCGACGTACGGGCGAGCGGATCGATCGCCAGCATCTTGCTCGCGAGTCGCCGGAAGAGGAAGTCCGGCAACCGCAACAGCATGGGTAGCCAGTGCGGCGGCACGGCCATCAGCCGCGCGGGCGTGATGCCGGCCGCGGTCAGCAGCTCGAGGGTTTCGGCCTGCGCGGCGGCGAGGCAGCGCCGGTACGCGCGCTGGGCGAGCTCGTCGCGCAACGGCAGGTCCGAGAGGGCGTTCACCGGGTTGTTCAGGTTCAGCAACAGCTTCGCCCACTGCACCGGGAGGATGTCGTCGTGCTGGGTCAGCGGCAGCCCGGCGCGCGCGAACGTCTCGACGTACGGGTCGAGCGCCGGGTGCTTCGCGATGTCGAGGCCGCCTTCGGTGCCTTGGTGGAAGGCGCCGCCGCCGCGGTTGAGGACGTTGAACGGGACCATGCCGGTCAGGACGACCCGGTCGGGGAGCCGCTCGCGCAGGATCTCGCCGTTGCGGATGCCGTTCTGGAAGCTCCCCACGACAGCGCCGGGCTTGAGTACCGCGGCGAGTTCGTCTGCGGCCGTCGCTGTTGCGGCGCTCTTCACGGTCACCAGCACCAGGTCGGCCTCGGCGGCAGCGTCCTGCGTTGTCTCGAAGTGGATCTGCTCTGCCGGCACTCGGAGGTCCGCGCCGAGGTAGTCGGTGAGGTGCAGCCCGTGCTCGGCAAGCTCGTCGGCCAGCCGTTGCCGCCCGATGAACGTCACGTCGGCATCGGCCGCAGCCAGCCGACCGCCGACGTAGCACCCGATCCCGCCGGCGCCGTACACCACGATCCTCACAACGTCCTCCTCGTCGGCACCACCCGGTCCTTGCGGGTCCGGCGGGTGCGGTCAGTCCCCATCCAAGCGGAAAGGTCGCGGTCGGGCAGCGGCGCGGTCTCGCCGGTCAGTTGCTGGAGGGTCCATCAGAGCGCATCCGTCCCGACGGTCGACAACCACGTCTCCGCGATCCTGACCCGTCTGGAAGCCTCCTCCCGCCGCGACGTCAGAGCCGCCGCCCTCAGCCGCTCCGCCGTCGCGTAGTACTCGGTTGACCACTTCCGCCTAGACCATCGACGGGGACTCGCTGTCGGAGCGCGTCCGTTGACTCTTCTGTTGTTTCGCCGGCTGCGAGCAGCCTCGCGACGTCTTCGCGTATGGCGGGGAGGTGGGGGTAGAACGCGTCGCCCGGGCAGGCTGTGGCGGACCAGTTGCGGTGGCCTGAGATGGCAGGAACGGTCCGGGTGGCGCCGCTGATCGGGTTTGCGTAGTCCACCTGACCGAGCGGGTCGATCTCGGTGGAGCCGGCGAGTGCGGCGAGGACTCTGACCAGGCTTGCTCGGGTCGCCGGGGTGGGCTGGGTGATGGTGAAGTCGCCGAGCAGGGAGACGCCGACATTGCCCGCGTTGAACCCGCCGACATGAGCCGCGTTGCACATCCGCGGGGAGTCGCCGGACCGGCCGTGGAAGACCGGGGTCGCGTCGGGTCCGGAGTACCGGCCTTCGTAGACGGTGCCGTTCTGGTCGATCAGCAGGTGGTAGCCGATGTCGCTGAAGTCCTCGCTGACCGTGTGGAAGAAGTAGATCGCGCGGACGGTCGCGGCCGGGTCCGGGTCGGAGTTGGCCGTCACAGTGTGGTGGACGGTCAGCGTCTGCACCGGGAAGTAGGCCTGCGGGAAGATCTCGCTGCCGTCCGGTGCGAACCGCAGGCTCTCGTCGGCGCCCCAGCCGGCCCTGCTGACGAAGCGGAACCCCTGCACCTCCCGGCTCGCGGCCGCCTGCGCGACCAGTGGGCCGTCCGTGGTGTTGATCGCGACGGTCTGCAGATCCTCCGCCCCTGCGGGCGGCATCACCTGATAGGCCAGGGCGCCACCCGCGGGGATGAGCGCAGTACTGCGGCCGCTGCTCGACGGGTCGCCCGGCCTCAGCGGCTGCCAGGAACTCCACCCGGTCCGGGCATGCCGGAACCGCAGGGAGCCGCCCAGGCGGTCACCCATCCAGCTGATCCCCAGGTGCCCGATCGCGAAGTCCGGCGTGTTCACCAGCCGCTCGGACCTGGCGAAAGCCATCAGCGTCTCCGGCACACCGGGAGCCCCACCACCCGCGGGCACGACGGCGCTGAGGAGGGTGGGGTGGTTCGGCGCGGCCATCAGAACGAGACCAGGTCGCGGCTGTCCGCTCGCAACACCGATTCCTGCTGGAACAGGTGCCGGTAGGACTTGCGGATCTCCTCGATCTCCAGGTTGGCCGCGCTGTCGCTGACCGGATAGAGCAGAATCAGCACGAACGACTTCTCCTCGATCGGCCCGGTCGTGCCGAGGAACTGGCCCTTGCCGGTGAGCTGGGTCAGCCCGTCCGGGAAACGCGGCGTGACCACCCTGTCGACGAACCAGTCGAACTGCGCCGGTGTCACCTGACCCTTGGGCTTCTGCGAACCGAAGTACAGCTCGGTCCGCAGGAAGGTGGTGCCGGGCGACCGGTCCAGTGCGGCTGTCTCGTTGCCCGAGGTGAGCTGCGGGCTCGCGGGCGCTGACGCGTTGGCTGTGGTCAGACCGAGAGTGGCGATGAGTGCTCCACCGGCGAGCAGCCGGGGAAGGATCTTGGGCATCTGTCGGCATCCTTTGCGATCGTTGCTTGCCTTCGTTGGTGCTGTCACTGTCCCTTCGCCGACAGTGGCCGGGCATCGGTAACCACTGCCTAATTACCGGCCGCTTCTGCCCAGTCCTTTTCCGTCGTTTCCAGGTGCCGCAGGGAGAGGGCGGCCGATTAGGCTGGGCCAATGGCGGTGGGAGATCTGCCTGTCCGGTTGTCCAGCTTCGTCGGGCGGGAGTCCGAGCTGGTCGATCTGGCCGAGCTGGCCGGTGTGCACCGGCTGGTGACGCTGACGGGGCCAGGCGGCGGGGGAAAGACCAGGCTGGCGTTGACGCTGGCCGATCGGCTGCGCCCTTTGTACTCCGGCGGCGTCCGCTGGGTCGGCCTGGCGGAGATCGCCGACGCCGAGGTCGTGCTGCCGGCTGTCGCGGATGCTCTTGGGTTGCCTGAGGCAACAGAAGAGGCGGTGACCGCCAAGCTCGCCGATGCCCCGCTGCTGCTCGTGGTCGACAACTGCGAGCATCTGCTGGACCCGGTGGCGCGGTTGATCCGGCGGCTGCTGCGTGCCTGCCCTCCGCTGAAGGTGCTCGCGACGAGTCAGGAGGCGCTGGGGAATCCGGGCGAGGTCGTTTTCACTGTGCCGCCGCTGGGTGCCGAGTCCGCCCGGCTGTTCGTCGAACGTGCCCAGGCGGCGTCGTACACCTTCGAGCAGACCGAGGGGAACGCGGCCGACATCGCGTCGATCTGTGAACGGCTCGACGGCGTGCCGCTGGCGATCGAGCTCGCGGCCGCCTGGGTGCCGGCGCTTTCGCCTGCCCAGATCGCCGATCGGCTGGACGACAGCCTCCGCGTGCTGACCGGCGGCGATCGGGAGGCCATGCCCCGGCATCGCACGCTGCGCGGCGCGCTCGACTGGAGTTGGGATCTGCTGTCTTCTCCTGAACGCGACTTGCTCGCCCAGCTCTCGGTGTTCCCGGCCGGGTTCACTGTCGATGCTGTGGAGGCGGTGGCGGACCTCGGCGATGCGGACGTGCTGCAGTCGTTGTCGCGGTTGGTGAACCGGTCGCTGGTGATGGTGCAACAGGGGGACGAGGTACTCCGGTATCGCCTGCTGCAGATCGTTCGGCAGTACGCCGCGAATCAGCTCGGTGGTGACTCTGGCCCGGCCCGGCGGCATGCGCAGTACATGCTCGCGTTGGTCGAACAGGCGGCCGGGAAGCTCGCGGGTGACGAGCAGCAGGAGTGGGTCGAAACGCTCGTCCAGGAACGGCAGAGCATCCGTACTGCGCTGCGCTGGTTCATCGAGCAGGGCGAAGTGGAGTCGGCGGCGCGGGTCGCGGTCGGGACCTGGTGGGCCGCGTACCTCCTCGGCCGGTACGGCGAGCCGCGGACGTGGCTGGAGGAGGTCCTGCGACTGCCGGGCGAGTTGCCCTCCGCGTTGCGGGCGGAAGCCCTTGTCGCCGTTGGCACGCTGGCTCATCTTCAGGGTGATGCCGAGGTGGCGGAGACCCGGCTCCAAGAAGGCTTTACAACGTATAGAGAAGCTGGAGACCGTTCCGGCGAAGCGATGGAGCTCAACTGGCGCGGTGGGGTCGCCATGCGCAGAGGTGACTACGCCGAGGCGCGGCGACTGGGGGAGCGCTGCGTGGAGCTGTGGCGCGAGCTCGGGGATGAGTCGAAGCTGTCGCGTGCGCTCGACTTCCAGGGGATGCGGGAACTGCTGGCCGGTGAGCTCGATCGGGCCGAGGTTCTGGCGCGGGAGGCTCGTATCCGGTACGAGCGCGATGGCGATGGCGAAGGGCTCGGCTGGGTGACGATGTTGCTCGGGGCCGTCGCGCATTACCGAGGCGATCGCCTTGTGGCGCACACGTTGCTGACGGAAGCGCGGCGCCGGAGTGAGGCGAACAGCCAGACCGCGACCCTCGCGTGGAGCCTGCAACTCCTCGGCCAGGAAGCCCGGCGCGACGGTGATCTCGACCAGTCGGATCAGCTGCTCGGGGAGAGCCTCGAGCTGCACAACGACTCCGGCAATCGCTGGCGCGTGGCGAGCATCCTGGAGGCACTGGCGGCGACCGCCCTCGCGCGGCCCGACGTACCGCGGGCTGTCCGGCTGTTGGGTCATGCCGCGTTGATCCGGGAGAAGCTCGGTACTCCGGTGCCTGCGGTCGAGCAGTCTGAGGTCTCCGAGACCGCGGCGGCAGCTCGTACTGCGTTGCCGGCTGAGGAGTTCCGGCTGCATTGGACCGAGGGGGAGATCCTCGGCCTGGACGAGGTGCTCGGAGCGCAACCGACCGGCCGGCGGACCTCCTCGCCGCTGAGGATCGCGGAGTCGCGGGTGGAGCCGCTGCACATCGTGGCGCTCGGGACGTCCGAGGTCCGGCGGAACGAGACTCTGCTGGACGCCGGCGACTGGGGGTATGCGAAACCGCGCGAACTCTTCTACTTCCTGCTGGGCTCAGGGCCCGTCCGCAAGGACCAGATCGGCGCGGAACTCTGGCCCGAGGCCTCCGCCGCCTCACTCCGCAACAGCTTCCACAGCTGCCTACACCAACTACGCCGCACCCTCGGCCGATCCGACTGGATCACCTTCCGCAAGGGCCGATACGAGTTCAACCAGACCCTCGACCACACCTACGACGTAGCCGCCCTCGAGTCAGCCGCGGCGGCCGGCGACCTGCAGCGCGTAATCGACCTCTACCAAGGCGATTACCTGACAGACCTCTCCGCCACCTGGGCCAATTCCCGCCGCCAATCCCTCCGCCACCTCTTCGAACAATCCCTCTTCCGCCTAGCCGACCACCACTACAGGTCAGGCCACCCAGAGGACGCAGCCACCCTCTACGAACGAGCCATAGCCCACGACCCCCTCCTGGAAACAGCCCACCAGGCCTTGATAAAGCTCCACCTATCCACCGGCAACCGAGCCCAAGCAGTCCGCCAGTACAACCACCTGACCACGCTGCTAGCCGACGAGCTGAACACCACCCCCTCCCCCCAAACCACAGCCCTCCTCGACCCCTGAACCACAACCCAGGGGACGGGAGGTGGGGCCGCCCCACGCGTGGCGTGGGCAGGTCAGCCACAACCCGGCGTACGGGAAGTAGTGTCAACGCTTCGCGAAATTGGCCCCTTGGGTGGTTGTTCCCGGGGTCGGCGCCCGGCCGGCGGGCATCGGAGGTCTTGGTACAGTCGGCCCGGTGAAGGCACTGCTCATCCCCGTGGAGAGTGAGCCCACGGTCATCGAGATCCGTGACGCGGCTCCGGGGTTTCCTGCGTGATCTCTGTGCCGCGATGGCGGCCATGGCGGTCGAGGCCGTGTCCTTGACCGATCACTGGGTCGACGAGGCGGGCATCCGCCCGGTCAATCGCGTGGCCACGCGCCTCGCGCACGACTACGACGTACACGTGGACCTGCGCGGCGCCATGGTCCTGCCTCGCCTGCTGGAACCCGCCATGGGTGTCGCTGCCCTCGGGTTTGGCGGTCTTGGTGGGAGCAGAGAAGGGGCATGGGAGTGACAGGGAGAGAAGACGGCTTCGATCGCCTGGTCGAACCGTTCCGAACGGAGCTGTTGGCGTACTGCTACCGGATGCTCGGCTCGGCTCACGACGCCGAGGACTTGGTCCAGGACACGTACCTGAGGGCGTGGCGGGCGCGGGAGCAGTACGACGCTACTCGCAGCTCACTGCGCACCTGGCTCTACCGGATCGCGACGAACGCCTGCCTGACCGCCTTGGAGGTTCGCGGCCGGCGACCGCTGCCGTCGGGGCTGGTGGCCGCGTCGGACCCGCTCGGCCCGCTTGTCCAGGGAGAGAACGCCTGGCTTCAGCCCTTGCCGGACTCGCTGCTGGACGCGGGCGATCCGGCTAGGGCCGTGATCGACCGCAGCAGCCTGCGCTTGGCGTTCGCCGCCGCTCTGCAGCACCTGTCGGCGCGTCAGCGCGGTGCGCTGATCCTGCGTGACGTACTCAGCTTCTCCGCGGCCGAGGCGGCGGAAATCCTCGGCACTACCGCCGCATCGGTGAACAGCTCCCTGCAGCGGGCACGTACCCGGGTGAAGGAAGTCGGGGTCCGCCAGGAACCTCTCAGCGAGCCGTCCGCAGCCGAGCAGCGCGCCTGGGTCGATCGCTACATGAAGGCGTTCGAGCAGGCCGATGTCGAGGGTCTCAAGCGGCTGCTCACCGAGGACGTGCTCATGGAGATGCCGCCGATGGTCAACTGGTTCGTCGGCCGCAGCAACTACGGCCTGTTCATGGAGTGGGTCTTCGGGGCGGCCGGGAAGGACTGGCTTCTCAAGGAGGTCGCGGCCAACGGCGGCCAGCCCGGATTCGCCGCCTATCGGCGCGTCGGTGGCGGATACGAGCTGCACACGCTCCAGATCTTCACCGTCACCGCCGAGGGCATCAGCCGGAATTCGGTGTTCCAGGATTCCGAGGTCTTCGCGTCTTTCGGTCTGGCGGCCGGCCTCGACGCCCAGGGCCTTGTCAACGGCGGGGGTGGTGTGTAGCCGGGTGAGGGGGATGACAGGTCGAGTGGCAGCAGGGCACCCGGCGACTGCTACGGCAGCCTCTCCCCTGTCGAGCACGCCTCGAGATCTCTTGACCGCGGGCGCGATGAGTTTCGAACCCGCCGCCGGTATGTATTGGCGAGTTCGCCGGAACACCCCGGGCGAGCCGATCACAAGGGAGATCCGATGTCGAACAGTCGTGCGGAAGACGTGGCGGCAATCCAGGCCGTGCTGGTTGATTCCTACCAGGCGTGGGAGGCTGGCGACGCCGACGGCATGGTCGCCAACTACACCGCGGACGCGACCGCCATCATGACCGGCTCGCTCCGCGACAGCCGTGACGTGATCCGCAAGAACATGGCCCTGGGCTTCGAGGGGCCACTCAAGGGCAGCTCGACCTACAACAAGCAGCTCAGCATCCGCTTCGTCGGCAGGGACGGCGCGATCGTCATCAGCGAATCCGGCATCCTGTTCGCCGGCGAGACCGGGGTTCCGGACGACCAACGTAAGGTGAACGCGACCTGGGTCTTCGAGAAGCGGGACGGCCAGTGGCTGATCGCCGCCTATCACAACAGCCCGGTGCTGGCGCCTGGGCAGTGAGCCGCGGCTGCGCAGCGCGAAGTGAGCCCCGGGACGTTCGATACCGAGGCCCCGCGGATTCGCGCTGAGCAGACTGAGCCCCGTCCTGTCAGCCGGGATGGGGCTCAGTGCGCTCCTCGACATCGCGTACTGCGGGGTTGTGGTTGGCGCACGCAGGGACGGTTGCTGTGGATCAACCCTCGCGGGGCGGCCGATCGCAGGCGCGCATGTGCAGGTAGGTAACGCCTGCCTGGTTCGACTCAACTTCCCGTACGCCGGGCTGTGGTGGACCACCTGCCGAAACGTCCGCCCGTGGTTCGCCACCTGCACACAGCCACCTCCGGCTGGTGGCGTGAGCGGGCACAGCGGTTCCCACAGCGGGGAGTGGAAGGGTCGGGTGGGGTTTTGTGGAGGTTTTCGGATCGGGGGTTGTGGTGGGGCGGTTGGTGGAGCGGGATCGGGTGATCGCCGAAGTGGTGGGGGCGGTTGAGGGGGCCCGGCGTGAGAGTGGGGCGCTGGTGCTGGTTACCGGGGAGGCGGGGGTCGGGAAGACGAGTGTCGTGCGGGAGGTGGTGGCTCGGCTGGGGGGTGGGGTTCGGGTATTGCGGGGGGCTTGTGATGACATGTTGGCGCCGCCGCCTTTGCAGCCTTTGCGGGATGCGGTTCGGGGGTCTGGGGGGCCTTTGGAGGCTGCGCTTCAGGCGGAGGCGACGGATGGGTTGTTCGAGGCGATCGTGGCCGAGTTCGACGGAGCCCAGCCGACTGTCCTGGTGGTCGAGGACGTGCACTGGGCTGATGACGCCACGTTGGATCTCCTGCGGTACCTCGCTCGCCGGCTGCAGCGTCTCCGCGCAGTACTGGTTCTGACCTATCGAGCCGACGAGATCGACCCGCGCCACCCGCTGCGGTCGCTGCTGGGTTCGCTGACGGATGTGCCTGTGCACCGGGTCGGCCTGAAGCCGCTCTCGGCCGAGGCCGTCAGAGTGATGGCGGTCGGCACCCGCCGGGATGTCGAGGAGTTGTACCGGCTGACCGGAGGCAACCCGTTCTATCTGACCGAGGCGCTCGCCGGTCCCGCGGACGCAGTACCGGTGACAGTGGTCGACGCGACGCTCGCCCGGCTGCACACCCTGGATCCCGAGAGCGTGGCCGTGGTGGAGCAACTCTCCGTCGTCCCCACGCCGGTCGACCTCGAGCACATCGGGACGCTGGTCGGCGGTCGGATCGAGGCTCTCGCCCGGGCCGAGCAGCGCGGCGTGCTGGAGACCGACGAGCAAGGCGTCCGCTTCCGGCACGAGCTTGCACGGCGGGCGATCGAGGAGTCGCTCCCCGCGATCCGCCGGCGAGAGCTGAACGCGACCATCGTGCGGCTGATCCTCGGCTGCGACGTCGACCGCGAGCTCTGCGCCCTCGTGCATCACGCCGTCGGCGCGGGCGACATCGCGACCATCGTGGAGTACGCGCCGCGCGCAGCACGGCAAGCCACCCGCGCCGGCTCCCACCGCCAGGCGCTGGCGCAGTACGAAGCAGTCTTCCCGTACTGCGACCGCCTGCCGCCCGCCGCGAGGGCTGAGGTGCTGGCGGGGTACGCGTGGGAGCTGCACATCGCCCACAGGTTTCCCGAAGCGGTCGAGCGGTGCCGGGATGCCGTCGAGCTGTTCGAGCAGCTGGGTGATCCGATGCCCTGGGCTGAGACGTTGCTCCAGCTGGCGAGGCACTGCTATCTGGCCGGTGAGACGGATGCAGCGCTGGCTGCGGTCGGCCGCGCACTGGAAGTTGCCCAAGGCAACGATGAGGTTCTGCCGGCCGCGATCGGCTGTCGCGGCATGCTGCTGGTCCTGACCGGGGCTGCCGAGGAGGCGATCCCGGCGCTGGAGCAGGCGCACGGTCTCGCCCAGCAGGCCGGGCGTACTGATCTGGCCGCACTCTGCCTGAACTATCTCGGTCTGGCGTACTGCGACCTGGACCGGCCCGGCGGGTTGGAGAACCTGCGGATCAGCATCGACGCCGCGCTGGCCACCGGGGACTTCGAAGCCGTCGCCCGCGGGTACACCAACCTCGTCGAGATGCTGTACCGCGCTCGTCGGTGGGATGAGCTGGACGAGACGATCTCGGCCGGCCTCGAGTTCACCCGGGAGCGTGGGTTCGGCTCGCACACGTACAACCTGGAGACCCATCGCGGGTTGCTGACCATGCGCCGAGGAGACCTGGCGGCCGCGGAGGAACACCTGCGGTGGTTGATCGACACCGTGGAGGAGCCGGGCATGCTGTCGGTGCTCAGCGCCTCCAGCCTCGGCCGCGTTCTTGCTCGTCGGGGTGATGCCGCGGCGGAGGAGTTGCTTGCCGATGCGTGGGAGCGGTCTCGGCGTCAGCGGTCGGTGCTCGGCCTGGCTTATGCCGCGACGGCGTACGTCGAGTGGGCTTGGTTGAACGATCGGGCCGCTCTCGCGGAAGTCGTTCGCGATGATCTGGGCGATGAGGTGCTGACGGCCCCGGCGTATCGCGAACTCTGCCGGTATCTCACCCTCGCCGATGCCACGGCCGACTGGTCTGACGCGTTGGGGAAGGGCGGTCGGGGGTGCACTGGGTTGGAGTACGCCGACGCCTGGGAGGACACGCCGTACGAGCAGGCGCTGGCGATGGCGGGTTCGGGGGAGCGCGAACCGACGTTGCAGGCGCTCCAGATCCTGCTCAACCTGGGCGCGGCACCGGCCGCCTCGCTGGTACGCCGGCAGCTCAGGGAGCTCGGCGTGAGCCGCATCCCCCGCGGCAGCCAAGCGCGGTCCAGGAACAACCCGGCCGGTCTCACCGATCGCCAGGTCGACGTACTGCGCCTCCTGGTCGAGGGCCACACCAACGCGGAGATCGCGGAGAAGCTGGTCGTGTCGGTGCGCACGGTCGACCACCACGTCTCGGCCATCCTGTCCCGCCTCGACGCCCGCACCCGCCGAGAAGCAGCCACCATCGCCAAAACCCTCGACCTAACCGAAGACTCCCGCCAATCGGCCTGAGAACGAGGCCCGCCGCCTCCCCGTGAGTACGGGATGGCGGCGGGGTGGGGGAGGGAACTAGGCGATCGGGCGATTGCCTCGGATGGTGGCGTGAGGGTCGACCCGGTGCTTGATCGCGCCTAGGCGGGCGAGGGAGTCTGCGGAGTACAGGGCGGTCAACGGCTCGGTGGTGCTGAAGTTCGGGGTGTTGTGGCCAGTGATCCAGGGCGACATCTTCGCCTCGACGCCCTCGATGGCTGCCTCGATCACCTCCGCCATGCCCGGACCTGCGACGAAACCGCCGAAGAGCAGGAAGTAAGGCTCCTCGATCACCCCGGCGACCCCCTGAGATGCGTCCGGGCGAGCCAGCGCACCGCCGAAGTGCCGGACCTCGAAGGCGAACAGCGGCGACGGCGTACCCGGGGCGGCGACCTCGAGCAGCGAGTCGATCGCGTCGGAGTCGAACCCGGACAGCAGCACCGTCTTGAGCAGCCCCGGCACCGGCTCATCCGGCTCCTGCGCGATCGACCCCAGCTCACTCAGCGGAACCCTCGCGACGGTATCGGCGATCGGCTCCGCCACCGCACGCAGCGGCGCGAGCAGCTTCTCGCTGTCCTCCTCGGACCCGAGGAACGTCGAGTCGACAGCCGCGACCCACCTGCCCCGCAAGGGCTCGGGCACGAACGGCACGTCCGGCAGGTTCAGCAACCAGGCCCACAGCGTCAGCTCGTCGGGCGCGGTCGCGGTGACGTCGGCGAACGCCCGCAGTACGTCGCGCGCGTGCTCGATCGACCACAGCATCCGGCCGCCCTGGATCTCCGGCGCGAGCCGCAACTCCAGCTCCATCGCGACGATGATGCCGAACTCGCCACCACCGCCACGCAGCGCCCAGAACAGCTCCGGGTCGGACTCGTGGGTGACCCGCTGGAAGTCGCCCCGCGCGTTGACCAGCTCGAACGACCGCACCGTGTTCGCGGCCTGCCCGTACTTCCGGCCGAACCAGCTCAGCCCACCGCCGAGGGTGTACCCGACCACGGTCGTGTCACCGGAACTGCCCGGCAGGCTGGTCAGCCCGGTCCCGGTCAGCGCGTCGTTCAGGTCACGCCAGCGAACGCCCGCCTCGACCCGCACCACCCCTGAGGCGATGTCGACGTCGATCGCGGTGAGCCCGCCGGTGCGGAGCAGGATCGTCCCGTTCACCGCCGGCGAGGCGCCGTGACCGACCGGCTGAGCGGAGACCGCCAGCTCGTGCCGGCGGGCGAAGCGGATCGTGGCCGCGATGTCGTCCGCGCCGGTGACGTGTACTACGGCCGCAGGCCGCTGGTCCGCGAGCAGATGCCACGCACCCCGCTCCAAGTCCCACGCCGGGTCGTCGGCCCCGACGACCCGGCCCGCGATGTGCGTCCGGAGTACCTCGAGCAACTGAGGTGTGAGCGTCATTCGTTGTCCCCCTGGGAAAAGAATCGTGTGAAACCCGGTCCCTCGAGGAACCGGCGATTCTTTTGTACGGCGCCCAGCGCACCCTGCTCATCGGCAAAAGCTACCTAGATCTAGCAACCACCCACCCACATCAGGCAGCCGGGTGACGCCAGCTCTGGTCGGCCTGGAGCCACGCGGGGTACCTCAGCGGAGTACGGCTGACCTCGTCCAGCGCGGCCAGGTCCTCGGCGGTCAGCTCGAGGTCCGCCGCGGCCAGGTTGGCGGTGAGCTGGTCGGGCCGCTTGCCCCCGACGATCACGCTGGTCACCGCGGGCTGGGCGAGCACCCACGCCAGTGCCGTCTGCGCGACGGTGGCGTCGCGGCGCTCGGCAACCTTCCTCAGTACGTCGATGATGTCGTAGGTCCGCTCCAGCTCGACCGGCGGGAATTCGGCGTTGGCCCGGCGGGCGTCGCTGTCGGTGGACCCGTTCCGATCGAACTTTCCGGACAGGAAGCCGGCTGCCAGGGGACTCCAGACGAGCAGCCCGACGTTCTCCGCGGTCAGCAACGGCACCAGCTCGGCTTCGATGTCACGGCCGGCCAGCGAGTAGTACGACTGCGACGCGACGAACCGCGAGAGCCCGAACCGGTCGGACTTGCCCAGCGCCCTGGCGAGCTGCCAAGCGGCGAGGTTGGACGCGCCGAGGTACCGCACCTTGCCCTGCCGTACTGCGTCGTCGAGCGCGCGCAAGGTCTCCTCGATCGGCGTCACCGGGTCGAAGTTGTGGATCTGGTAGAGGTCGATGTGGTCGGTGCCGAGCCGTCGCAGGCTGTTCTCGATCGAGTTCATCACGTGATGCCGGGACAGGCCGACCTCGTTCGGGCCCGGGCCCATCCGGGCGGCCAGCTTGGTGGCCAGCAGCACCTCGTCGCGGCGGGACTTCACGCTCCGGCCGAGGATCTCCTCCGACTCGCCGGCGGCGTACATGTCCGCGGTGTCGATCAGGTTGACGCCGTGGTCCAGCGCGGTACCGACGAGGGTGTCCGCGGCCGCCTGGTCGAGGGCCCCGACGGTGTCCCAGGGCTGGGTGCCGGCGCCGCCGAACGTCATGGCTCCCAGGGAGATCCTCGAGACGTAGAGACCGGTCGCGCCGAGCTGAGCGAATTTCATCGATGTCCTTTCGTGGTGACCTTGCCTCCAACCTAGGAACGCGATCGGCGATACTCCATGAGCGGAAGTCCTGACTAGTTGCTCGATCGTCCCGGAGGTGAGAACCGGATGGATCCGCTGTCCGAGATGCTGACCCTGCTCAACGTCGAGGCCGCCCTGCCGTCGCGGTTCGAGGCGGGCGGCGACTGGTCGCTGCAGTTCCTGGAGTTCCAGCACATCAAGGTGGGCGCGATCTTGGCCGGGCAGTGCTGGATCACCGCGGACGGCGCCGAACCGTTGCTGCTGACAACAGGTGACTGCTACCTGCTCGCCAGCGCGCGGAAGTTCGGCACGGCCTCGGACCTGACGCTCGAGCCCGTCGACGGCCACGCGGTCTTCGAGGAGGTCTATCCCAAGACCGTCTACTACAACACCACCCCCGACGATCCCGACCGGACTGTCATCGTCGGTGGCGCCGTTCGCTTCGACGAAACCACCGCGGCGCTGCTGCTGGACCACCTGCCGACCAGTGTGCGGATCAGCGCAGACACCCGTACTGCGAAAGCGCTGCGTCCGCTGCTCGAACTTCTCGGCGAGGAGTCCTTGCACGATTCACCGGGCTCGATGAACGTGCGCGAGCAGCTCACCAAGGTGCTCTTCGTGCAGGCGCTGCGGGCGATGATCGAGTCCGGCGACAGTCCGACGGGCTGGCTCGGCGCGCTGGCGGACGAGAGCATCGGGACGGCGCTGGACCTGATCCACCGGAAGGCCTCGCACCGCTGGACCGTCGCCGAGCTCGCGGAGCAGGTCGGCATGTCCCGGAGCAGCTTCGCCCTGCGGTTCAAGAACCTCGTCGGCCTGCCGCCGCTGGATTACCTGGCCCGCTGGCGGATCCAGGCCGCCGGACGCGCGCTGCGGTCCACCGATCGCACGGTGTACTCCGTGGCGACCGAGTTCGGCTACGGCTCGGAGAGCGCGTTCAGCGCCGCCTTCAAGCGGGTCACCGGCCAGTCGCCCGCGCGGTACCGCCAGCTCCCCCGCTGAGCCGAACGACGTCGCCAGCTCGTCCGCTGAGCGTGGCCCATCCCGAGCTCAGCGGACGAGCTGACTTTCATATGGGCGCCTGACCGCTCGGGCGCCTCCCCCTGGTACCGCGGTGCCGCGGCCCGGGGGCCGTCTAGTGCAACCGCACCCGCGGATCGAGTACGGCGTAGACGATGTCGACCAGGATGTTCGCGACGACCACGGCGGCGGACGCGAACAGCACGATGCCGATGATCACCGGAAGGTCCTGCTGGTTGATCGCCGTCACCGCGGTCTTGCCCAACCCGGGAAGGCTGAACACGGACTCGATCACGACCACACCTCCGACCAGTTGGCCGAGGTCGATCCCGAACTGGGTGACCACCGGTGTGAGCGCGCTCCGCAGACCGTGCCGCACCACCACCCGGCTCTCCCGGATGCCCTTCGACCGCGCGGTCCGGATGTAGTCCTCGCCCAGTACGTCGAGCATCGACCCGCGGGTCAACCGCGTGTACGTCGCTGCCAGCAACAGCGCGAGCGCGAGCCACGGCAATATCAGATGCTGCACCCAGGACCCCAGCTCCTGGGTGATTCCGGTGTAGCCGCCGGCCGGGAACCACTCAAACCCGGCGAGGGTCAGCCGGAAGTACAGGAAGTACAGCAACAGCAGCCCGAGCAGGAACGACGGGAACGAGTAGAAGAACAACGAGAACAGGGTCAGACCGCGATCGGCCAGCGAGCGCGGATGCACCGCCGAGATCACCCCGTTGAACACCCCGAGGAGCAACCACAGTACGGCGGCGCCGAGTGCGAGCGACACCGTCACCGGCAGCGCCTGCCCGATGATCGTTGTCACCGGCACCTGGTGGTAGTAGTCGAACCCCAGGTTGCCGTGCGCGGCGTTCTCGATGAAGTTCAGGTACTGCCGCCAGATCGGCAGGTCGAGTCCCAGCCGGTGCTTGACCAGCGCGATCGTCTCGGGGGTCGCCTGCCGGCCGGCCAGCGACTGCGCGACGTTGCTCGGGGCAACGAAGAACAGGCCGAAGACGGCGAGGGTGATCAGCCAGAGCACCAGGATGCCGTGGCCGATCCGGCGGATCAGGAATACCAGCATGTCGGAACCTCCCTCACCGGAGCCGGTCCGCCCGCGGGTCGAACGCGTCCCGGACGCCGTCGCCGAACAGGTTGAAGGCGAGCGTCGTGATCAGCAGCGCGAGACCGGGGAAGAGGATGAACCACCAGGCGGTGGTGTAGTAGTTCTGCGAGGCGCTGATCATGCCGCCCCAGTCGGCGGTGGGTGGCGGCAGCCCGAGTCCCAGGAAGGACAACGTCGCCTGGGTGACGATCACCACCGGGATCAGCAGCGTGGTGTAGACGATCACGGGTGCGAGCACGTTCGGCAGCACGTCGACGAACATGATCCGGGTGTCCCCGGCGCCGAGCGAGCGCGCCGCCTCGACGAACTCGCGCTCGCGCAGCGACAGCACCTGGCCGCGGACGATCCTGGCCACCGAGGCCCAGCTGAAGAACCCGATCACCAGCACGGTGATCGACAGGCTCGGCCCGGTCACCGACACCAGCGCGATCGCCACCAGCAGGAACGGCACCGACAGCACCACGTCGATCAACCGCGCCAGGATGGTGTCCACCACCCCGCCGAGGAAGCCGGCCGCCAGTCCCAGCACGATGCCGACGGCAACGGTGATCGCGGTCGCGGCGACGCCGACGAGCAGCGAAACCCTTGCTCCGTAGGCGATCCGGACCAGCACGTCTCGGCCGAGATCGTCGGTGCCGAGCCAGAACGTCCCGTTGGGACCCCGCGGCAGACCGTCGGGCGTCAGCCCGATGTCGCGGTACTGCTCGTTCGGCGGGTGTCCGGTGATCGTCGCGAACAGCGGCGCGAAGACCGCCATCAGCACGATCAGCACGATCACCACGAGCGAGACCATCGCCACCTTGTCCCGGCGCAGCCGCCGGAACGCCAGCAGGAACGGGCTCCGCCCCTCGATCGCCGGCGCCGACGTCTCGAGCATCTCCAGGGACGCGGTCACGACGCCTTCAGATCCGGTACGGCGGTCGACAGGTCCTCGCCGATCGTCAACGGGAAGAAGCAGGCGGTCCGGTGTGCCGGGCCGTCGTCGAGCACCGGGTCGAGCCCGGGTTCCGCGGCGGCGCAGGTCGCCCGGGCCTTCGGGCACCGGGTGTGGAACCTGCACCCCTGCGGCGGGTTCGTCGCCGACGGGATGTCACCGGCGAGAATGATCTGCTCGCGGCTGTCGGCGGTGTCCGGGTCGGCGACGGGGAGCGCCGAGAGCAGCGCACGGGTGTAGGGATGGCGGGTCTGCTGGAACAACTCCTCGGTCGGCGCGACCTCGACCAGCTTGCCCAGGTACATCACCGCGATTCGGTCGCTCACGTGCCGGACCACCGACAGGTCGTGCGAGATGAACACGTAGGTGAGGTCGAACTCCTTCTGCAGATCGGCGAGCAGGTTGATGATCTGCGCCTGGATCGACACGTCCAGGGCCGACACCGGCTCGTCGCAGATGACCAGCTTCGGCCGCAGCGCCAGCGCCCGGGCGACCCCGATCCGCTGCCGCTGGCCGCCGGAGAACTCGGCCGGAAACCTGTTGTAGTGCTCGGGGTTGAGCCCGACCACCTCCATCAGGTCCTGCACCTTCCGCTTCCGCTCCGCCCCGGCGGAGATGCCGTGGATGGCGAACGGGTCGCCGATGATGGAGCCCACCCGGCGGCGCGGGTTCAGCGAGCCGTACGGATCCTGGAAGATCATCTGGATCTCGCGGCGCAGCGGCCGCATCGCCCGGCGGGACAACCCGGTCAGCTCGGTCCCGTCGAACTCCACCGAGCCCGACGTCACGTCGTACAGGTGGGCGATGCAGCGGGCCAGGGTCGACTTGCCGCAGCCGGTCTCGCCGACCAGGCCGAGGGTCTCGCCCTTGCGCACCTCCAGCGAGACTCCGTCGACCGCCCGGACGACCTCCCGGCCGTGCGTCGGGAACTCCTTGCGGACGTCCCGCACGCGCAACAGCGGTTGGGTCACGGGTTGGGTCACGGGTTGTGTCAGCGCCTCGGTCATGAAGCCACCGCCTCGGTCACGTTGTGGTCCAGCCAGCAGGCCGACTGGTGCCGTGGATCCCCCTGGACGTCGGTCGCCGGCGGGGTCTCCACCCGGCAGCGGTCGAACACGTGCGGGCACCGGGCCGCGAACGGGCAGCCCTTCGGCAGGTTGATCAGGCTCGGCGGGCTGCCCGCGATCGGGGTCAGCCGCTTGCCGCTCTGCGCCGGCAACGAGGCCAGCAGCCCTTGGGTGTAAGGGTGATGGTTGCGGTAGAAGATGTCCCGGCGCGGCGCCCGCTCCATCATCGCGCCCGCGTACATCACGATCACCTCGTCCGACATCTCCGCGACCACCCCGAGATCGTGGGTGATCAGGATGATCGCGGTGCCGAACTCCTCCTGCAGCCGCCGCATCACGTTCAGCACCTGGGCCTGGACCGTCACGTCCAGCGCGGTGGTCGGCTCGTCCGCGATCAGCAGCGCCGGGTCGAGTGCCATCGCCATCGCGATCATCACCCGCTGCCGCATCCCGCCGGAGAACTGGTGCGGGTAGTCGTCGATCCGCTCCGCCGCCCGCGGGATGCCGACCAGCGTGAGCAGGTCGGCGGCCCGGCGGCGGGCCGCCCGCTTGGAGATCTCGTGGTCGTGCGCCTGGATCATCTCGACGATCTGCCAGCCGATCCGGTAGTGCGGGTGCAGGCTGGACAGCGGGTCCTGGAAGATCATCCCGATCTCGGCGCCGCGCAACCGCCGCAACGTCGCGGCGTCCGCGCTGATCAGGTCGGTGCCCTCGAAGTACGCCGTACCGGAGATCTGCGCGCCGCGGGTCAGACCGGTGATGGTCTGGGTGGCGACGCTCTTGCCCGAACCGGACTCGCCGACCACGGCCAGGGTCTGGCCGCGGTCCACGCTGAAGGACAGCCCCCGGACGGCGCGGACGGTGCCGTCCGGGGTGTCGAACGAGACCCGAAGGTCCTGGACTTCCAGCAAAGCCATCGATCAGCCCTGCTTGTCCTTGGTCAGCCAGACGTTCGTCGGGTCGAAGTTCTGCAGCGACGGGACGTAGACCGCGTTGTTCACCTGCTCGGCGTGGTAGTTCGCCTGCTTGTTGTTGGTGAGCGGGTAGAACGCCGCGTCCGCCATCACCTGGGCGTCCGCCTTGGCCCACAGTGTGGCCGCCGCGTCGGTTGTCGGTGCCGCGACCGCCTGAGCGATCAGGGCGTTGGCCGCCGGGCTGTTGTAGAGGCCGAAGTTGCTGCCCACCGGCGGGAAGGACGGCTCACCCGAGAACAGCGGGTTGAAGAAGGACACGGCCGCGTTGCCGTACCAGTCGGCTCCCCAGCCGGCCAGCGAGACGTCCCAGACGCCGCGCTGCGCGACGCTCGGCACCTGCAGGTACTTCACGTAGAAGTCCGCGTTGGGCGACGGTACGCCGACGACGGTGATGCCCACCTTCGACAGGTCCTGTTGGATCGTCTGGAAGGACTTGCTGCTTCCCTCGGTGGCGTTGCGGTACAGGAACTTCAACGTCAGGTGCGGGAAGCCGGCCTCGGCGAGCAGTTGCTTGGCCTTGTCCGGGTTGTAGGGGTACGGGTCGATCTGCTTCGAGCCGACGATCACGTCCGGCAGCACGTGCGTCAGCGGCGGGTTGAGCGTCGGGCCGCCGAGCACCTGCAGGATGTGGTCACGGTTGATCGCGAAGCTGAGCGCCTGGCGGACCTTGGGGTTGGCCAGCGCCTTGTTGTTGTTCGGCGAGGCCGTGTTGTAGACGACGTACGGGTTGCTGCTCGCCGTGTCGCCCAGGTTCAGGTTCGGGTCCTTCTTCGCCTGTAGCGCGGGGATCTGCGACGGCGGCGGCGCGACGTCCCACTCGAGGTCGGCGCTCGGCGTACCGGTCTGCAACTGCTGCTGGACCGAGTCCTGGCTGGTCGTCTCGTTCACCACGATCTTGTCCACGTAGGCCTTGCGGACCGGGTCGGTGGAGGCGTTCCAGGCCGGGTTCCGCGAGTAGTTGACCGACTTCGTCGGCACCCAGGAGTCCACCTTGTACGGGCCGTCGGAGGGGAAGTGGTTGCCGAGTTCGGTGCTGGCCGGCAGGTACTTGAGCACCTCGACCGGAGCCGGCGAGAAGGCCGACAGCGTCAGCATGT
Organism: Kribbella sp. VKM Ac-2568; assembly: GCF_004345365.1. Classification (GTDB taxonomy): domain Bacteria; phylum Actinomycetota; class Actinomycetes; order Propionibacteriales; family Kribbellaceae; genus Kribbella; species Kribbella orskensis. The sequence goes on along the minus strand of NZ_SLVF01000007.1, from coordinate 220,445 downwards.
CGACGAAGTAGGTGGCCGGCTGGGTGAGCTTGAAGACCACCGTCGTCTGGTCCTTGGCGACCACGCCCGGCAGCGACGTCTTGTTGATGTAGTCCGCGATCGCGGCCGGCGTCTTCGCCACCTTGGTGAAACCGTCCGCGAACGCCTTGTAACCGACGATCAGGTTCGCGAAGTCCGGGATGCCGCCGAACGGCTGCACCGGGTTCGCGGTCCGCTTCACACCGAGCACCATGTCGGCGGCGGTGACCTGGCGGGCCGGGGAGGTGTTCCACTGCGCGCCGGGCCGGAGGTGGATCGTGTAGGTCTTGCCGTCCGCGCTGATCCCGCCGTTGGCCGCGGTCGGGATCGTGGTGGCCAGGTCCGCCACCGGCGCGGTGTTCTTGCCGCCCGGCTCGGCCGGGTAGGTGAACAGCTGACGGCTCCACATCCGCATGTTCAGGTAGCCGACGGAGTAGTAGCTGATGTTCGGATCCATGTAGTCGACGTCACCCGCCCCGAGCATGTTCAGGGTGCCGCCCGCGACCGGGTTGCCGGTCGTACCCCCGCCCGCCGCGCCGACGGTGCCGTTGTTGCCGGCGTTGCAGGCTGCCAGCGTGAGACCCACGACGGCAACTATGGTCGCGGTCGCGAAGCGTCTGGTGGAACTGGCCATTGGTCCTCCTCGGAAACTCGATGAGGCCGAACGTAGGGTCGGCCGGCCAGAATCCGGGGGTGGTTCACGGAAGTGTCAAACCCTTGTCATCGGGGCCGCGCGGGCAGATGTCGAAGTCATGACAGATGTCACCCTTTCGTTCGCGTTTTCGCGAGCAACACTTGGGCAGTGGCGCATAGCTTGCTGTTGGTGGACGACGAACCGCGGATCCGGAGAGTCCTTCGGCTCGCCCTCGAGGACGAGGGCTACCAGATCTCCGAGGCGGCGAACGGGTTCGACGCACTGGCAGCCCTCCGCCGGGAGCCGCCCGACGTGGTCCTGCTGGACCTGATGCTGCCGGACCGGGACGGATTCACCGTCTGCCGGGAGATCCGCCGGAACAGCGACGTCCCGGTGATCATGGTGACGGCCCGGACCGACAGCCACGACGTGGTCGCGGGGCTGGAGGCCGGCGCGGACGACTACGTGACGAAACCCCTGGTGGCCAAGGAGCTCTCGGCCCGGATCCGGGCCCTGCTCCGGCGGGTGGAGCCGGCGAGCACCCGGACCTCCGACCTGTACGTCGTCGGCGACCTGGAGATCGACGTGGGGGCCGCCGAGGTGGTCCGCGACGGCGAGGTGCTGCCGCTGACCCGGACCGAGTTCAAGCTGCTCGCCGAGCTCGCGTGCGCCGAGGGCAAGGTGTGCAGCCGCGAGCAACTGCTCTCCCAGGTCTGGGGCTACGGTTACTTCGGCGACAGCCGGATCGTCGACGTCCACATCCGCCGGTTGCGGCTGAAGATCGAGCACGACCCGGCCACCCCCAAGCACCTCGTCACCGCCCGAGGCCTCGGGTACCGACTGGTGAACTGACGTTGCGGCGACGGTTCGGCCTGCGGGATCGGGTGATGCTGGCCTACGGGCTGCTCGCCCTGGGGCTGTCGGGCGCCCTGGCACTCGTCACCTTCCATGTGGTGTCGGACTATCTCACCGGGCAGCGGGTCTCGTCGGCGATCGTGGAGACAGCCGACAACGCGGCGGCCCTGCATTTCGGCCTCTTCGAGGCCGCGCCGCCCTGCCGGCCCAGCCGCAACAACCCCGGCGAGTGCACCACCGTCCCGATCCCGCGGCAGGCCCCGGACGTGATGGCACTTCTCGACGGGCTGCCCACGACCGACTCCGCCGCCTCGCTGCTGTTCTTCAACGGCCGTTGGTACTCCGCGGCCGGCCAGCCGGCCGATCTACCGGCCGACATGGTGAACACAGCCAAGTCCGGGACCGTGGTGAACCGCCGGATCGAGGTGGGGGGTCAGCAGGTGCTGGCGGTCGGAGTGCCGCTGCCCCGGTCCGGTGAGGCTTTCTTCGAGTGGCATCCGCTGACCGGTCTCGACAACACCCTGCGGACGCTGAAGATCACCCTCATTTTCGCCGCCCTCGTGACCGCGCTGCTCGGCCTGGCCGTCGGCAGGTTCGCCAGCACGCTGGCCTTGCGGCCGTTGGCCGAGCTGACCCAGGTCGCGGCGGCCGTCGCTCGTGGCCGGCTCGATGCCAGGTTGCAGGCCGAGAACGACCCGGATCTGGGTGGTCTGGCGCGGTCGTTCAACCAGACCGCCGCGGCCCTCGAGCAGCGGGTGGTGGCCGATGCCCGGTTCGCCGGGGACATCAGCCACGAGTTGCGGACGCCGCTGATGACGATGATGAACTCGATGCAGTTGATCCAGAACCACCGGACCGAACTGCCGCCGGTGGTGCGAGAACCGGTCGAGTTGCTCGGCGACGACCTGGACCGGTTCCGCCGGCTGGTGATCGACCTGCTCGAGATCTCCCGTGACGACGGCGGCGACCAGGGCCTGCGGGAGACGGTCCGGATCGCCGACCTGGTCCGGGCCGCCGCGGACGCGACCGCCGGCCGGTCGATCACGGACGTCGCCGAGGACGCGGCCGACCTGACCATGGAGGCCGACAAGCGACGGCTCGAACGGGTGATCGCGAACCTGGTCGAGAACGCCGAGGTCCACGCCGGCGGCTGCAAGGGCGTCAGTGTCCGGGCCGGCGGCCGCGGAGTCATCGTGTACGTCGACGACGCGGGCCCGGGGATCCCCGAGGCCGACCGGGAGCGGATCTTCGAGCGGTTCGGCCGGGGTGGCGGCGACGGCCAGAGCCGGGGGATCGGCCTCGGCCTGGCGATCGTCGCCCGGCACGTCGAGTGGCACCACGGCCTGATCATGGTCGAGGACCGCCCCGAGGGCGGCGCCCGCTTCATCGTCGAACTCCCCACCAAGTCCCGCTGAGCCCGCCTCGGCACGGGCTGACCGGCGGTCGGCCGGAAAATCACCTGACGTGCCCTTGGGGCCGGATCTACTCTTGGGGCATGGCTACTTGCCTCTGTGTCTAGCTGCGCGACCCGCTTCCACACCAGAAGTGCGTCCACCAGCTACCACGGAGAGTAACCAACATGATCACCGTCCGCGGTGTCGACATCCGCGTCGGCGCCCACCTGTTGTTGTCCGACCTGTCCTTCCACATCAGCCCCGGCGACCGCATCGGTCTCGTCGGCCGGAACGGCGCGGGCAAGACCACCCTGCTGAAGACCCTGGCCGGCGAGGAGCGCCCTGCGGTCGGCTCCGTCAGCGCGACCGGTTCCATCGGCTACCTGCCGCAGGACCCGCGCGCCGCCGACCCCGACATCACGGTCACCGCCCGGATCCTGTCCGCCCGCGGCCTCGACGTCGCAGTACAGCGGCTCCGCAAGGCCGAGGCGGCAATGAGCCACGCCGTCGGCGAGGCCCAGGATCGCGCGATGGCTGCGTATGCCCGTGCCGAGGCGCAGTTCCAGGCCGGTGGTGGCTACGCGGCCGAGGCCGAGGCGGCCCGGCTGGCGGCCGGCGTCGGTCTGCCGAACCGTGCGCTCGAGCAACCCGTCGGGGAGCTCTCGGGCGGCCAGCGTCGTCGGGTCGAGCTGGCCCGCATCCTGTTCGCCGAGCACGACACCCTGCTGCTCGACGAGCCGACCAACCACCTGGACGCCGACTCCGTGCTGTGGCTGCGGTCGTTCCTGCTCGGCTACCAGGGCGGCCTGGTCGTGATCAGCCACGACCGCGACCTGCTCGCCGCCACGGTCAACCGGGTATTCCACCTGGACCCGCAGCGCACCACGATCGACATCCACAACACCGGCTGGAAGAAGTACCTCGACCAGGTGGAGACCGACGAGCGCCGCCGCGCCCGCGAACGCAGTACGGCTGAGCGGAAGGCGGCGGTGCTGCACGCCCAGGCGGACAAGATGCGCGCGGGAGCGACCACAGCCGTGGCCGCCCGGAACATGGCTCGTCGCGCGGACAAGCTGCTGTCCGACCTGGAGCCGGTACGCCGGGTGACGCGGGTGGCCCGGATCAGGCTGCCCGACCCAGCGCCGTCCGGACGGACCCCGCTGGGCGCGATCAGCCTGACCAAAGCGTACGGCGGACTCCAGGTGCTCAACGGCGTCGACCTCGCCGTTGACCGAGGGAGCCGGCTGGTGATCCTCGGGCTCAACGGCGCGGGCAAGACCACGCTGCTGCGGATCCTGGCCGGCCGGGAACAACCCGACTCCGGCCGGGTGGTCCACGGGCACGGGCTGCGGCTCGGGTACTTCGCTCAGGAGCACGACACGCTCGACCTGGCCGGCACGGTCCGGCAGAACCTGGCGTCCGTGGCTCCCGGGCTGACCGACGGGGAGGTCCGGAACGTGCTCGGGTCCTTCCTGTTCAGCGGCGACGACGCGGACAAGCCCGCCCGGGTGCTCTCGGGTGGCGAGAAGACCCGGCTGGCCCTGGCCGGCCTGGTCCACTCGGGCGCGAACGTGCTCCTGCTGGACGAGCCGACCAACAACCTCGACCCGGCCTCCCGCGACGAGGTACTCGGCGCAGTCGGCAACTACCCCGGCGCGATCGTCATGGTCACCCACGACGAAGGCGCCATCGAAGCCCTCCGCCCCGACCGCGTCCTCATCCTCCCCGACGCCACGGAAGACCTCTGGACCGACGACTACCTAGACCTGGTCTCCCTGGCCTAACCCCCTACCCACGGACCGCCGTACCCGCCACTCCGCGAGTACGCCGGTCCGTGGCTCGGTGGGTACGTGTGTTCACGGTTTCGGCCAGTACGTCGGTACATGGGGTGGGGTGCTCGTCCCGGCGTGAGTGCGGGTGGTTCCCCGGGCGAGAGTGCGGGGTTCCCCGGCATGGGTGCGGGGTTCCCCGGCATGCGTGCGGGTGTCTCGTCTGGCATAGGCCGAGGTGGTACGCGGTCTCCGCTGCGTGATGGTGCTAGTCGTGCTGGTGTGCGTCAAGAGCGCTCCGCGTCCCTTCGGGATCGAAACAAGTTTCGACTCTTGACCCACCCCATCCCGACCAGGGAAGGACGCAGCTACGCGGATCCCGCGGAGGGGTCTGAGCCGGTCCGGGGTGGTGCTTTCGGGGGTGGGTGTACGGACCGACAGGTAGTACTGGGGTGGTCGCGGAGGTTCCAGGTGTGGGTGGCGCGTCGGGGTGGTATGTGTAGCGACTACTTCCGGTCCGTCGGTACGCCAGCGGCCCCGGGGATGGGTTTTCGTCCCGGTGGGTGGTGGTTGTGCCCGATTCGGGGGCTGGTGCTGGCGGGTTGTTCGACCACTGGCAGGTCGTTCGACCACTGGCGGCTTGTTAGGCGCCAGCGGCCGGACAACCCGTCATCGGGAGGCCGATCGCCGGCCCGGGTCCGCCGGCGGCACAGGTGCCGTGCAGTTGTGGGGACCGCGGACACCTTTTTGGGGGTGTGACCGCCGGTGGCGGTGCGGTTGGGGGGACCTCGGACACGGTGTGGGGCCCTGGGACAGGTCATGTCGTGTCCGGGGTCGCGACTTGGTGTCCGAGCCCGCACTTTGTGCACGCGTTGAGTGTCCGGGTCGCCGGGATCGGCTCAGGGTGGTGCACAAGGTGCCGGTTTCGGGAGGCCCCGCTTCCCCTCCGGGCAAAGGAACACCCCGAACTACCCGGCGATGCAGCTCCCCGAGCTTCCAAGCGAGGCAGCTCCCCGACGTTTGGGCGAAGGAACTCCCTGGGCCTTGTCGCCACACCTCTGAGCGGCTCCGGGATAGCTGCGTTCCTTCCCTGGTCGGGGTGGTGTGGGTCCAGAGTCGGAACTTGTTCCGATCCCGAAGGGACGCGAAGCGCTCTTGACGCACACCACCCCGACTAGCACCATCACGCAGCCCGGGGACGCAACCACCCGCGCTAATACCGATGGCAGCACCTCCGCCTGTCCTGGTGGGACGACGTCCGCCTGTACCGAGGCAGAACCCTCACTTGTTTCGGCGGTGTCTACCTCCGCCTGCCTCGCGGGAGCGATTCCTTTCGCGCCTGGCTCTGGTCTGTCTATCGACGGAGGGTTCTGGAGAAAGGGAGGCAGACTGGTGCAGGTGGCGGTTTCGGAGGAGTTTGTCGGGGCGACCGAGTCGTTCCGGCGGGAGTTGGTGGCTCACTGCTACCGGATGGTCGGGTCGGTCGATGACGCCGAGGATCTCGTGCAGGAGGTCTATCTGCGGGCCTGGCGGGCGTGGCGGAAGTTCGAGGGGCGGGCATCCGTGCGGACGTGGCTCTATCGGATCGCCACCAACGCGTGCCTCAGCGCTCTGCAGCACCGCGACCGGCGGTACGTGCCGTCCGGGCTTGGCGCGCCCGGGGATGATCCTCACGCGCCGGTCGAGCTCGCGGCGTCGGGGACGAAGTGGGTCCAGCCGATTCCCGACGCGATGGTCGATCCGGCGGAGATCGTGGCCGAGCGCAACAACCTTCGGCTGGCGCTGATCGTCAGCCTGCAACATCTTCCGCCGCAGCAGCGCGCGGTGCTGGTACTGCGGGAGGTGCTCGCGTTCTCCGCGGCCGAGGTGGCGGAGATGCTCGAGCTGAGCGTGCCCGCGGTGAAGAGCAGCCTGCAGCGAGCCCGGGCCACCTTGGCCGAGCTGGAGGCCGACCGCGAGACGATCACCGAGCCCACCGACGCTCGCGCGACCGAGCTCCTCGACGCCTACCTCGCCGCCTTCGAGCACTCCGACCCGGCGGAGCTGGAGAAGGTCCTGCGTCGCGACACCGTGCTCGAGATGACCCCGGCACGCACCTGGTTCAAGGGACTCCGGACCTGTATGCCGTTCTTCGCCGCCTCCGCGCTGGGCTCACCCGGCGACTGGCGGATGCTCGCAGCCAAGGCCAATGGACAACCCGCGGCGGCGGCGTACCGGCGTACCGGAGCAGGGGTTTACGAGGCCTTCGGGATCGCGGTGCTGGAGGTGGCGGAGGACGGGATCGCCCGGATCACCGTGTTCGGTGACCCGGGCTTGTTCCCCGTCTTCGGCTTCCCTGCGATCGCTAGCCCCGGTCCGACTAGCGCAGGTCCAGCTGGTCGGTGAGCCAGGCGAGCCTGTCGTCCTTGGCTTGCTGGTTGAAGAAGTGTTCGGCGGTCTCGTAGAGGCTGACGGTCGCCTTCGGGTTGGCGGTGCTGAAGGCAGCCCGGATCTCCGGCGAGACGAAGATGTCGCGGCCGGCCCACTGGAAGTAGACCCGCTTGACACGGCCGACCGTGTCGATCGGGTCGAGGCCGGTGAAAACCTTGCGGTAGGCAACGGCCTGGTCCGCGGGCAGCCCCAGCCAGTACTTGTCGAACCAGTTGGCCCAGGTCGCGTCACCCGCCATGAAGACCAGCGCGTGTGCCCGGCTCTTCAGCATGGATCCGTACATCGCGCCGTAGTCGTGCCCGATCACCGCGGTCCGGCGCGGATCAACCCCGTCCTGCCGGAGCAGGGCCTGGTACGCCGCTTCGACCGCGGCGAGCTGGTTCGTCACCTTGGCGCGGTCCGAATTGTCGCCGATCGGGTCACCCTCCCAGGGGAACGTCAGCTGAGGCAGGATCGCGACCGCGCCTCGCCCGGCGAGTGCGATCGCCTCGGCCAGGAACTCGGTCCGGTTCTGCGTCGAGTTCGGCGGCGCGAACCAGTGCAGGTAGAGCGCACCCGCCAGTTTCTCCGAGCGGTCCACGTGCGCGGGCCGGACCAGGTACGCCGTGACCGGTGCCTGCCCCTTCACCGGGATCTGGATGTCCGTCACCACCATCGGGTTCGGCTGCCTCGGCCGGTCGAGCTGCCCCGCGTTCGATGCACCCGCCGCGGTGACGCCCAGTATCAGGGCACCCACCACGGTCGCCACCAGGAATCGCTTCATCCCCACCCCTTTGATCATCAGTTGCTAAAGTCTGTTGATAACTGATGACGGTAGAGCGGGCTGGGTGCACGGTCAAGGCCGGGGGAGGATGTGCGGCGTGAGCAGAGTGCCGACGGCTGATCCCTTGCTGGGCTTCGTGCTGGACTTCTGCAACACCTACGACCTGCTCGAGGATCCGCCCGATCGGTTGAGCATGCCGCTAGTCGCCCGCCTGGCCGATCGCTCGGAACTCCCGCCGCCCGGCCTGGCCGACGATGACCTCGAGCGCGTGCGCGCTGTACGGAACCAGCTCTACGAGGTCTTCGCCGCGGACTCCATGGACGCGCAGATCGGCGTACTGAATCGGCTCTTCGACTCGTACGGCGCTACGCCGCGGCTGGTGGAGAGGCGATCGACTTCGGCGGCGTTGGGGACTTCGGCGCCTCGGCTGGCGGCGACGGGTGGTTCCGATCCAGTGGCCCGGCTGGCCGTGGCGTCGGCCGACGCGCTCGCGCGGGCGATCGCCGAGGGCGCGGGGGACCGGTTGCGGACGTGCGCGGGCGATCCCTGCCGGTGCGTGTACGTCGACCGGAGCAAGGCGAACCGGCAGCGCTACTGCTGCGAACTCTGCAACGACCGCATGGCCTCCGCCGCCTATCGCCGCCGCAAGGCCGACTAGCGGCGCAAGCCCCGGCTAGCGGTGCTCGTTTGACTAGCGGCGCAAGCTCCGGCTAGCGGCGCTCCGGCTAGCGGTGCTCGTTCGACTAGCGGCGCAAGCCCCGGCTAGCGGCGCTCCGGCTAGCGGTGCTCGTTCGACTAGTGGCGCTTGTCCGGTTAGCTGAGGGCGCGGACGGCGAGGTTGGTGAGGGAGTCGGCGTAGGCCTGGTCGAGCGGGTTCGTCTGCAGCAGCCAGCGGTGGTAGATCGGGCCGAAGATGATCTCCACGGCCACGTCGAGGTCGAGGTCGGCCGAGAGTTGGCCGGCCTGCTGGGCTGACTCCAGTCGTCGCTTGGTCGCCGCCAGTTGAGGACCGAGCATCCGCTCCAGCACGCTCTCGCTCAGAGCCGGCTCGTGCTGCATGTCGATCATCAGCGCCCGCAGGGTGGCCGAGGTGTTCGCGTCGGCGAACTCGTCGACTGTTGCCCGGAGCACCTTCCGTAGATCGGCGGTGAAGTCACCGGTGTCGGGCAGTTCGACCTCGGCCTGCTCGGCCAGCAGTGCGTCCAGGATCACGGCGCCCTTCGACGGCCACCAGCGGTAGATCGTCTGCTTGCCGACTCCGGCCCGCGCGGCGATGCCCTCGATCGTGGTCTTGCCGTAGCCGAGCTCCGCCACCGCCGCGGTAGCCGCGTCGAGGATCGCGGTCTGCGCCCGGTCGCTGCGGCGCTTGCTGTCTGGACTCTTCACAGACGAGACGATACGGTTCGTCTCGTAAGAACACAAGAACTCGCTCGCTCGATTAGTAAGGGGCCGCACATGACGCAACGCCTGTGGTTCGTCACCGGCGCAGGGCGTGGACTCGGCCGCGCCTTCACCGAGGTCGCGCTGGAGCACGGCGACCGGGTGGTCGCGACGATCCGCCGCGACGGGGTGCTGGACGACCTCGCCAAGGAGTACGGCGACCGGCTGATCCCGCGCCGGCTCGACGTCGCAGTACGGGACGACGTTTTCCGGGTCGTCGATGAAGTGGCGGCGACGGTCGGTACGCCGGACGTGGTCGTCAACAACGCCGGATACGGTCTGGTCGGGGCGGTCGAGGAGTTGTCCGAGGAGGAGATCCGGGCGCAGTTCGACGTCAACCTGTTCGGCGCGGTCTGGGTGACGCAGGCGGTGCTGCCGCATCTGCGGGCACGTGGATCGGGCCGGATCGTGCAGGTCTCCAGCGTCGGCGCGGTCGGGCATCTGCCGTTGTTCGGCGCCTACAACGCGACCAAGTGGGCGCTGGAAGGGCTGAGCGCCGGACTTGCCGAGGAGGTCAAGCCGCTCGGCATCGGCGTCCACCTGCTGCAACTCGGCGGCTTCGCCACCGACTGGGCCGGCTCGAGCATGCGCTTCACCACCGCCGACCTTGCGTACGACGGAACCCGCACAGCCATCCTCGGCATGCCCGGTTACCCCACCCCGGAAATGATCCAGGCCGCCGCCGACCAAGCCGCGGCGGAGGGTGCCGCGGGCGGAGGGGCCGCGGCGGAGGGTGCTGCGGGTGAAGGGGCCGCGACGGAAGGCGCTGCGGACGAAGGGGCCGCGGCGGAGGGTACCGGAGACGAAGCGGCCGCGGCGGAGGGCGCTGCGGGCGAAGTGGCTGCGGAGGAGATGGCGGTGGATGAGGAGCCGCGGGTGGCGGCGGAGGCGTTGCTGGCGTTGCTCGACGAGCCGGAACCGCCGCTGCGCAAGGTGATCGGCGCGGGCGCCCACGAGATGGTCCGGATGGCCCTCGGCTGGCGGCGAGACGACTACGAACGTGACCCGGCGTTCGTCTGGCCGGACGCATCTCAACCCGTGGGTTGAGAGCGGGATCCATCCGGGTCCAACCCGAGGGCCGACGTCCGGTGCGGTGGTTCCGGCGAGTCTGGAATCGCCAAACTCGCCGGAAAGGAACTGTGATGTCGGTCAACCTCCTGCTGGGCATCCTGATCGGGGCTCTCGTCGTGGTCCGGGTGATCGGCCGCCAGGTGCGCGGCTCGATGGTGACCCAGAAGTCGCTGGTGGTGATGCCGCTGATCCTGGTCGCCGTCGGCCTGCTGACCGCGCGGGACGCGTTCAGTGCGGCGACGCCCGGCGAACTCGCGTTCTTCGTCTTCGACGTGGTCGTGCTCGTGCTGATCGGCTTCGCCCGCGGTGCCAGCACCCACTTGTCGCAGCGGGAGGGAGGCCTGTACCAGAAGGGCACCGGCCTCACCCTCGCGCTCTGGCTGCTGACCATCGCCATCCGCGTCGGCGCGGGCCTCCTCGGTTCCGCGATGGGCCTGAACGGCTCGCTCACCAGCACCGCCCTGCTTCTGACCTTCGGCCTCACCATCGCGGCCCAGAACGTGGCGGTCTACCTGCGAGCGCAGCGCCTGAACATCCCGCTGGCAGCCGAGCGGGCATGATGACGGTATGACGGAGCTGCCGCATCCAGACCTTGAGCGAACCGTGCGAGAGGGCTGGCTGCAGCAGACGTGGCACCGGCTGGTGGCGTTCTGGAACTCGCCCGTTCCGGGAACCGTGCTCCGGCTGGTGCCGACCGGCCTGGTGATCGCGACGCTGATCCGCACAGCCGGTTCGCCGGAGCGCCGCCAACTGCCGTTCCCGGTCATCTTGTTGCTCGCAGCAATTGTTGTGCTGGGCAACCTGGCGATGCTCCCTCTGCGGTACGGCGAACCACTCGGCCGGCGCCGCGCGATCGGCCTGCTGGCGTTCGTGATCGCCGGGTCGCTGCTCTGGTTCGCCTTACCCGACAGCGTCCTGGTGGTCCTCCCGTTCTGGGCGGTCCGGACAGCCGTCCGCTACCGCATGCCCGGCCCGGTCGAGATCATCGTCGTACTGCTCGGGATCGTCGGTGCCAGCCTGCCGATCCTGCTCAACCACGGCTCTCCTGGCGGAGCCGTCGGTACTGCGGTAGGCGCCGTCGCGCTGCTCCTCGCCTCCATCAACCGCCGGGTCCGGGAACAGCAGCTCGACGACCTCCAGGTATCCCTTGCCCGCAAGCAGGCCGCGATCGAGGAGCACAGCCGCGCGGCCGCTCTGGCGGAACGTGCCCGGATCGCGCGGGACGTGCACGACGTACTGGCTCACTCGCTGGCCGGGTTGTCCCTCAGCCTGCAGGGTGCGCGGTTGATGCTGGTCCGCGATGGCGCATCGGAGGAGGCGATCGGCCAGGTCACCCGGGCGCAGGGGCTGGCGGCGGAGGGGCTGGCCGAGGCAAGGCGTGCGGTGGCGACGTTGCGCGAGGACGCCGTCCCCGACGTCCGGGCGCTGTCCGATCTCGTCACGGCATTCAGGCTGGAGTGCGGTGGCGCGGCGACCTTCGAGGTAGAAGGAGAGCCGCGGGAGTTGCCGGCCGAGGCGATGATCGCGTTGTACCGGGGGTTGCAGGAGGCGCTGACGAACACCCGCAAGCACGCGCCGGGCGCTGCGGTCGAAGTACGGCTGGCATCTGAGAGCGGGCGGACTGCGCTGACGGTGGAGGACCATCCCGGCAGGCCTCCGGCGCGTGTGGTCGGGGGCGGCTACGGTTTGGTCGGGATGCGGGAGCGTGCCGAGTTGATCGGTGGCAGCCTGGAGGTCGGTCCGACGGAGGACGGGTGGCGAGTTCGGTTGGTGGTGCCGGCGTGAGCGATCTGCGGGTGGTGGTCGCGGACGACCAGACAGTGGTCCGCGACGGCCTGGTGACGCTGCTGCGGCTGCTGCCGGGGATCGACGTGGTCGCCGCGGCTTCGGACGGGCAGGAAGCGGTGGAGCTGGTCGCCGCGCACAAACCGGATGTGCTGCTCGTCGATCTGCGGATGCCCCGCTGCGACGGGGTGGAGGCGACCAGGCGGGTGCGCGCGGAGTACCCGGGCACTGAGGTCGTCGTGCTGACGACGTACAGCGACGACGACTCCGTGCTGGCCGCGCTGCGCGCCGGAGCGCGCGGGTTTCTGACGAAGGACGCCGACGCGGAGTCGATCGGGCGGGCTCTGCAGGCGGCCGCTGCCGGCCAGTCGATCGTGGATGGTGACGTCCAGCGCCGCCTGGTCGAGGCGAGCACCGCCGTACCGACTCCGCGGGATGCGGCGGCGGACGGGCTGACGCCGCGCGAGACCGAGGTACTGCGGTTGATCGCGGCCGGGTTGTCGAACACCGAGATCGCGCGGCACCTGGTGGTCAGCGAGGCCACGGTCAAGACCCACATCAACCACCTGTTCGCCAAGGCGGGCCTGCGGGACCGCGCGCAGGCCGTCGCCTACGCCTACCGCCTCGGCCTCGGCTAAGCCGCCCCACCTGACGGCCCGGCTAGTGCCGCCACAACGTGGCTGAGCTAAAGCCGCTCCTCCAGGTGGACGGTGATCTCCTCGCCGGGCGACTTGCCGATCAGCTTGCGGAGCTCGCCTTTCACCGGCAGCTTGTGGGTGCCGTCGCCGAGGGCCATGAACGAGCTCTCGAACGGGTGGCCGTCCATCGTGCCGCGGACCTTCACCAGCCCGCGGGTTCCGAAATACTCGGCCGAGCCGGGCATCTTGACGTAGGTCCAGCCACCCTTGGCCGGGCTCTGCAGCAGCGGCGCCGTGAACTGCTTGTCCAGCTTGGTGCTCATGGTGGTTCCTCTTCCTGACCGGGTTTCAGTGTGCCTTCACCCAGTACGTGGAAGCCACCGGCCCGCTTTCGACAACGAGTGGAAGGATGGGCCGGTGACTTCTTCCTTGACGGTACGACGGGGCGCCCGGGCGGACGTGGACGCGGTGCTCAGGCTCCTTGACGGCGCGACCGAATGGCTGGTGGCGCGAGGGCGGACCGACCAGTGGGGGACCGAGCCGCACTCGACCAATCCGCGACGGATCGAGCAGATCAACGGCTTCGTCGATGACGAGGGTTTGTGGGTCGCGGAAACCACGGACGGACGCGTCGTCGGCGCGCTCGCGGTGGGCGCGGCGATGCCGTACGTGCCGCCCGCGACCCAGCCGGAGTTGTACGTCCGCCTGCTGGTGACGGACCGCGCCTCCAGCGGGACCGGCATCGGTACCGACTTGCTGGAGCACGCCCGCTCACTGGCGCGTGGGCTCGGCGTGGACCTGCTCCGGGTGGACTGCTTCGCCGGTGGCGACGGCGCCCTGGTCCGGTACTACGAGAAGCAGGGGTTCACCCGCGCCGAGCAGTTCGCAGTACCGGTCAAAGACTCGGAATGGCCTGGTCAGATTCTGTTCCAGCGGCTGTGATCGTGCCGGTGGCGGGTCGATGGACCACGCCGTGCGCGTCGCTGCAGTGCACGTCCCACTCGTCGCCGGAGGCATGGTCGACCTGGAGCGTCGAGTGCGTCAGCTGGTGCCGCTCGGCGAGTAGCGCCTCGATCTGACCGCGGATCTGGTGACAGTCCAGGCCCTCGCGGACCAGGATGTGCGCCGACGCCGCCGGCTCGCCCGAGGTGATCTCCCAGACGTGCAGGTCGTGCACCTCGACCACCCCCGGTACCGCGCACAGCTCGGCGCCGACCGCGGCCGGATCGAGGCCCGCGGGTGCTGCCTCGAGGAAGATCCGGCCGGAGTCGCGGACCAGGCCGATCCCCGCCTTGAGCATCAGCGCGGCGACGATCAGCGCGGCGATCGAGTCGGCCTGGGCGAAGCCGGTGAGCAGCACGACCAGACCGGCGATCGCGGTCGCGACGAAGGCGAACAGGTCGTTCAGGATGTGCTGGAAGGCGCCCTCGACGTTCAGGCTCGAGCGGTTCGCCTTGCTGATCAGCCAGGCCGCGATCAGATTCACCACGATGCCGACGACACCGGTGATCAGCACCAGCGCGCCTTCCACCTCGGGCGGGTGGATCATCCGGTTGATCGCCTCGTACACGAAGAACGCCGCCAGCAGCAGCAAGGTGATCCCGTTGGCCTGCGCGGACAGGATCTCGACCCGCTTGAGCCCGTAGGTGAACCCGCCGGCCGGGGGCCGTGCGGACAGCCGGATCGCGATCAGCGCGAGGGCGATCGCGGCGGCGTCGGTGAGCATGTGCGCCGCGTCCGTGATCAGCGCCAGCGACCCGGCCGCAAACCCGACGATCACCTCGGCCGCCATGAAGGCGAGGATCAGCGCGAGCGCGCCACTCAGCAACTTCCGGTCGGCATCAGCCTTGACGCCGTGCCCGTGCCCATGGCCGTGACCGGCGCTTGTGGTGGCGCCGTGGCCGGGGCTCGGGGTGGCACTCTGGCTGGCGCTCGAGGTGTGGCGGTGGTCCTGGCCGGCGGTCATGAACTGCGCTCCGGGTGGATCGCGTCGGTGTGCTCGGTGTGGGCGACCGCGAGGTCGACCAGCATCCGGACGTGCGCGTCGTCGAGCCGGTAGTAGGCCATCCGCCCGTCCCGGCGGACCGAGACCACGCGGTGGGCACGCAGCAACCGCAGCGCGTGGGAGGTCGCGGACTCGCTCATCCCCGTCACCGCGGCGAGATCGCAGACGCACAGTTCGCCGTCCAGGAGCGCGACCAGCAACTTCAGCCGCCGCGGGTCGCCGAGCAGCCCGAACACATCGGACGTGTCGACGACATCCTGCTCCGAAGGCATCCTGGCATGGACGGCCGCCACCTGCTCCGGATCGACCAGCCGCACGTTGCAGGCGTCGATCGGGGCTGGAGCTTGCACATCTGCAGAACTCTTCATACGTCGACGGTATCCGATCCGCCCGCCCCACGCGAGTCCCCGCGGTGAGGACCGGGACCAGCCTTCCGACAAAGACTGGTCCCGGTCGGTCAGGAGGTCAGGACGGAAGGTCGTTCCGTACCTCGTGGGCCGCGTCGACCAGGTGCTGCAGGGAGTCGCGGACCTCTGGCCAGCCGCGGGTCTTCAGGCCGCAGTCGGGGTTGACCCAGAGGCGTTCGGCCGGGATCGCGGCCAGGCCCTTCCGGAGCAAGGAGACGATCTCGGGCGTGCCGGGCACGCGGGGTGAGTGGATGTCCTCGGTCACGGCGGCGACGCGTGCGCGCACATCGCGGCGGTTCGTCAGCGCCGAACCGGCTCGTGCCTCTAGCGCCGCGCGATTGGCGGTGAGCTCGGCCTCGATCGCCTCCGTACCCTCGGTGATTCCGCGGGTGAGCGTGACGATCTCGGCCGTCTTCTGCCGGGCGAACGCGAGCCAGGCAAGGACCTCCGGGTCGATGTCCTTCTCCGCCGCGACATCCAGCGGGACGTGGAGCAGCGAGCAGGACGAGCTCACGTCCACCTGCCCGGCGATCCCCATCAGCGTGGCGAGAGTGGACAGCGACCTGGAAAGGTCGTTGATCCAGATGTTGCGGCCGTTGACGACGCCCGCGACCAGCCGCTTGTGGCGGAGCCCGGCGACCGACGCGAGCGCGTCTAGGTTGGCCGCGGCGGGCCCGGTGAAGTCGAGCGCCAGACCTTCGACAGGCGCCTTCGCGAGCACGGGCAGCGCCTCGCCGAGGCGATCGAAGTACGACGCCACCAGGAGCTCGGGCGATCCGTGAGCCCACCCAGCACTGCGTACGCGCGGGCGGCGGCGTCCAGTTCGTCGGCAGTACGGTCCTGGACGAGCGCGGGCTCATCCAGCTGCACCCACTCGGCCCCGGCCGCGCGCAGGTCCGCCAGGATTTCTCCGTACGTCGTAAGGAGTTTGTCGAGGAGACACAGCTGTTCGAAGCTGTCGGGAACACCGGATGCGCGTTTCGCGAGCAGCAGGTAGGTGACCGGGCCCACGAGAACCGGCCGGGCCTTGAGACCCAGCGCGACCGCCTCCTGCAGCTCGGCGACCTGCTTGGTCAAGTCGGCCGTGAAGACGGTGTCCGGGCCGAGCTCGGGGATGAGGTAGTGGTAGTTCGTGTCGAACCACTTCGTCATCTCCAGCGGCGCGAGTTCCTGCGTCCCGCGCGCCATCGCGAAGTAGCCGTCCAGCGGGTCCGCCTCAACGGCAGCGCGGTACCGGTCGGGGATCGCGCCGAGCATGACGGTCGTGTCGAGCACGTGGTCGTAGTACGAGAAGTCACTGGTCGGGACCTCGTCGATGCCGTCGGCGGCGAGCTGCTGCCAATTGGCTCGGCGGAGTTCGGCGGCGGTCTGCCGGAGGGCATCCGCGCTGACGGTGCCCTTCCAGTAGCCCTCGATGGCCTTCTTCAGAGATCACCACGCGCGCCGGGCGCACGTGGGCAGTGGCAGGTCTTCGGACTCGCGGGCACGCCTGTCGCCAGACACCTAGTGGCCGTCGCTTCCCAGACCCGGAGGCCGGAGCGCTCATGAGATCGACCGAGCTCCTCGACTCCAAGGAGGCGTTCCTGCTCTCCGCGGTGAAGCCTGCCCTCGAGCGACTGGATCAGGCGAAGTAGCCCGCGACCTCCGGCCAGGCGGTGGTTCGGCAGTAGACGGGGACGATCTCCAGGGGGACGTCGCGCGTGGTCAGGCCGTGCGGGACTTGCTCGCCAGTCCAGACGTCGATCCAGTCGCCTTCCGGGAGGTACGTCGTCCAGATGGTGGCGCCGGGTTCCAGGACCGGGTTGACGAGGAGGGCGTCGCCGAGGAGGTACTGGTGGGGGTGGTTCCAGATCTCGGGGTCCTCGGCGTAGTCGAAGAAGAGGGGGCGCATCAGTGGGCGGTCTGTGGTGATGGTCTGCGCGGCCCGGGTGGTCAAGTAGGGGACGAGGCGTTCGCGGAGTCCGGCGAAGGAGCGGAAGAGGGGGATCACGCGGTCGTCGCCGGTGGTCTCCGCCACGTGCCAGGGGGTGCGGTCGCGGAGCGGGAGTTGGTGGTGGTTGAACTCCGAGTGGTACTGCATGATCGGCATGAAGACCGACGCCGCCGCGGCGCGGACGTAGAGCTCGGCGTCGGGGACGGGTCCGGAGAAGCCGGCCAGATCCCAGCCCCAGTAGACGATTCCGCACGAGGCCGCGGTCAGACCGGCGGTCACCGAGGAGCGGAACGCCTCCCAGGTCGAGTCCTCGTCTCCGGCCCAGAAGATGCCGTGCGCCTGCGACCCGGTGAACCCCGATCGCGAGAACGTGACCGGCGCCTTGCCGGCAGACCGCAGCAGGTCACCGAAGGTACTGGCGTAATGCACCGGGAACAGATTGTTGCCCTCGTCACCGAGTTTGCCGTCGGCGTAGACGAGGTCGTGCCCCCAGGCGTGCTCGCCGCCGTCGGTCTTGAATCCGTCCACATCCAGCTCCTCGACGAGGTAGCGCCGCTTCGCAGTCCACCAGTCGCGGGTCCGTTGCACGGACAGGTCCGGCATCAGCGCCTTCGGGAACCACCAGCCGCGGTTGTGGTACGCCGTACCGTCCGCGTCGAGCACCGCGTGTCCGTCCCGGACCATCGCCTCGGCATCGGATGCCACCTGGCCGGTGCTGAACTCCGTTTTCTGCAAGGGGATCTGCCACAGGATCACCTTGACCCCGCGCGCGTGCAGCTCATCGATCATCGCCTTCGGATCGGGCCACGCGCCGTCAGCGCGGTACTCGAAGTCCCCGGCCTGGTGCGCGCCGCCGTCGGCGTTCACCTCGTACCGCGCGTCGCGCCAGATGGTGATTCCTTCTTCGTCGCTCCATGCCTCGATCACCACCGCGCCGACCGGGATCGCCAGGTCGCGGTGTGCGTCCATCCGCGCCATCACCAGATCCTGCGTGTTCCACTCGTTGCCCGAGGCCCACAACCGGAAGACCCACGACGGCAGCTCCTCAGCCCGCCCGACCTCGTCCAGGAACGCTTTCAGTACTGCGGTCGCCGACCCCTCGTAGATGCCCAGGTCGACCACAGACTCGTCGCCAAGGGCCACCTCGACGGTGAGGTTGCTGTCATCCGACGAGTACCACGTACGCCGAGACGTCCGCACGTGGAATCCCCAGCCATCGCCCGATCCGCTCACCACATGAGCGAAGGGCATCGGCAGATACGTCCGCCCATGCACGCCCTGGGACTTGTACTGCTCGAACACCACGGCATCGAGTGATCGCCCCCGCTGGTCGAGCGCGTCATACCGCTCCCCGAACCCCACCAGATGCTCATCCGGCCGCAACAGCATGCTGAACCTCGCCCGGTGGACTCCAGCAGCCGACACCAACCACTCGACACACTCCACGCGACCCTCGCCACCTCGCAGCTCGCCACCCTCAGAAGCCCAGGCAGCGGGCGCCACCTCGAACCACTCGGTGGTCTCGACCGTTGTGCCGTAGCCGTGGAAGCGGTACTTGGTGGGCTCGGTCACCGGCGGGGTGACGACCGACCAGCCACCGTCTGCGCCGAGGGACGTCGCCTGGGCTTCGGCGAGGTGACCTTCTCCGCCCGCGAGCGCGGCGGCATCGGCGGTGTCTGCCTTGGCCGGCGTCAACGTCAACTCGGTCGCGCCCCATTCACAGACCACGCGCTCGACGTCGGGTGACACCACGACACCGAGTCGGACCTGCTGTCCGGCCAATGGCAGTACCGGTACGCGCTGGTCCGGGGAGACGGCGTACGGGTGTTCGATGCCGAACGGGCGGTGCGTGATCATGTCAGTCAATCCTGTCGGTGATGCCGAGTTCGTCGGCGAGGATCAGGTACATGCCGTGGGACCAGAGCAACGGGCTCGCCACGGACCCCCAGCGCGCGATCCACTCGTCACGCGAGCCGGGGTGCAGCAGGTGGTGCGGGACCTGCTCGGGCAGGTCGCCGTGTTCGTCCGCCTGGGCGGCGATCCACCTCAGGTGGCGAAGTCCGCCCGAGGTGTCGCCGGCCGCGGCCAGGTTCCACCCGAGCAACGCGGACAACAGGATCCACTGCCCACCGCCGTAGAACACGTCCGCGGTGAACCGATGCACCCCGCCGTCGACATCCAGATCCCGGGCCACTGCCGCGAGCGTCTCACTCGCGACGTCGGAGCCCGGGGCAACCAGCCCGAACGGAACGATGCATGAGGGCAACGACCCGTCCACCGCCGAATCACCCAGCCACTTGGTCAAATGCGCGTCCTCGATGCCCTCCGCAACCACCAGGCGACGGATGCGCTCGGCAATCTCCAGCACGGGCGCCGAAGTATGCGGTGCGATCGCAACCAGTCCGCCGTAGATCGCCCCCAGGGTGGAGACATGTCGATGCTCGACGTGCTCCTCCCACCAGTCGTAACAAGGCCGGTCCCAGAACGCGACCAGATAGTCCACCGCCACGTCGATCCCCGCCCGCCACCGCGACAGGTCCAGCCCGTACCGCGTTGCGTGGGTGACCACCGACCACAGCCACAGGCCGTACCCGTCGGTCTGGAAGTCCCACCACGGATCGGATCCGTCGTCCCCGGCGAAGGTGAACCTGGTCGGCAGCATCGCCTCGTTCGACGGCACCTCGCCCCGGCCGAGCGCCGCGCGCAGGTCGTCCACCTGCGCGCGGCGACGACGCAGTACGCCGTCCACCCAGTCGTGGAACCGCCCGGCCGAGGTGACATCGCCGTATCGGGATACTCCTTCGGCCGTGAACGAGCCGTCCCGCAGCCAGGCATAGCCCCGGTACGCCGAGAAGGTCGGCGCGGCGGGATACGCCCCGCCGGCATCCTGGTGCTCGGTGATGACGGCGTGGCTTTGCCGGACCAGCTCGCGGAGGCGGGTCAGTTCGGTCAGGTCCGGGGCGGAGGTGATCATCGGGTCGGTCACTTCTTGAGCAGGCCGTTCACCTTGGTCTGGGCATCGGCGAGGGCCTTCTCGACCGGCTTCCGGCCGGCGGCCGCGGAGGTGAGCTCGGTGGTGACGAGGTCCTGCATCTCTTGCTGGCGCTCGATCACCGGCGGCAGCACAGTGTCCTCCAGCGCGGTGAAGACGGCCTCACGGTTGGCCGGCTTCGGCTGGTCCAGGTACGGCGCCAGCTTGGCTTCGTCGGCGACCGGCGGCAACTCCCACGAGGTCGCCAGCCGGGTCTTGGTGGTCTCGTCGGAGGAAGCCAGGAAGGTGACCCACTTCTGCGCGGCCTCGGCGTTCTTCGACGCGGCCGAGACGACGAGTCCGTTGACGAACATCGCGGAGGCCTTCTGGGTGTTGCCCGGCTCGACCGCGACGTCCCAGTCGAACGGCGCGTCGGCCATCCCGGCGAACATCCAGATGCCGGTGTGCCACATCGCGAGCTTGCCGGACTTGAACAGCTTGGAGTCGAAGTCCGGGGTGCCGGCGCCGTCGGCCTCGGTCGGCATCGTCTTGCCGACCTTGTCGATCAGGAACTTCGCCGCCTCGACGCCCTGCGGGGAGTTGAAGGTCGCCTCGGTCCGATCCGCGTTCAGGAACTCGCCACCGTTCTGCGCGAGCACCTTGTAGAACTCGTTGTACGAGACGGGCTGGTAGTCACCCCAGACCTTGGCGCCCTTGTCGGTCAGCTTGGCGGCCGCGGCCTGCTCGTCCTTCCAGGTCCACTCGGCCGTCGGCCCCGCCACGCCCGCCTTCTTGAAGAGGGCCTTGTTGTAGAAGAGCACCACGTTGGAGAACGACTCCGGTACGCCGTACTGCTTGCCGTCGGAGGTGAACGCGTCGTACAGGGACTTCTTGTACGCGGCCGAGTCGACGTCCTTGAGCTCGGCGAGCGAGCCGTTCTTCGCGTACGTCACGAAGTTCTCGTAGTTCAGCTCGAAGGCGTCGGCCGCGGTGCCACCAGCGACAGCGGTCTGCAACTTCGTGAAGTAGTTGGCGTACGGCACCGTCTCGACCTGGACGGTGATGTTCGGGTTGGCGGTCTGGAAGGCGTTGACGATCGCCGTCAGGTCCTTCTCGTGGCCGTCGTTGCTGGAGAAGTTCAGGTAGCGCACGACGGACTTGCCTTCCGGCGCCGCGACTTCCTTGGTTGCCGAGCCCTGCCCGCAGGCCGTCAGTGCGAGCGCGGCGGTCACGCCGATCGCTCCGAACTTGAGTAGACGCATGATTGTTCCCCTCACTTGATGCCGGGCCTTACTTGATTCCTGTATGGGCCACACCGGCGATGATGTGGCGCTGCGCGAGCAGATAGACGATGGCGATGGGCACGATCGAGACGACCGAGCCCGCCATCACGACGTCCCACTGGGTGGTGAACTGGCCCTGCAGAGTGGACAGACCCAGCGGAAGCGTCATGAACTCCGGCGACCGGATCACGACGAGCGGCCAGAGGAAGCTGTTCCAGCTGCCCATGAAGGCGAACACCGCGACGGTCGCGAGCGCCGGCCGGATCAGTGGCAGCACGATGGTGGTGAAGATGCGCAGATGCCCCGCGCCGTCGATGGTGGCCGCCTCGTCCAGTTCCAGCGGTACGGCGCTGACGGCCTGCCGGAGCAGGAACACCCCGAACGCCGAGGCGATCGTCGGCGCCAGCAGGGCGAAGTACGTGTCCTGCAGGTTCAGCGTCTTCATCTCGATGAAGAGGGGGACGACGAGCACCTGCAGCGGCACCATCAGGGTGGCCAGGTAGAACCCGAACACCACGTTCTTCAACGGGAAGTGCAACCGCGCGAACCCGTACGCCGCCATCGACCCGGTGACGAGCTGGAACGCGGTGGAGGCGACGGCGACCCCGAGTGAGTTCAGAACGATCCGCCAGATCGGCAGCGCGTCCACCAGCGTCCGGTAGGCGCCGAGCGTCGGGTTGTCGACGATCAGCGTCGGGCCGTCGGCCAACGATCCCTCAGGAGTGATCGAGGTGATCACCGTCCACAAGAACGGGAAGAGCATGATCGCGGCGCCCACCAGCACAGCGGCGTACAGGGCGAGCCTGGCGGTCAGCGACCGCGTTTCAGGACCGCTGTACTGCGTGCTCCGGCGCCGGCTGTCATGCATAGTGCACCCACCGGCGCTGGCCGCGGATCTGGACCACGGTGATGACGAGGATCAGCGCGAACAGGATCCAGGAGAGCGCGGAGGCCTCACCCGCACGGCCGTAGCGGAAGGTCAGGTCGTAGATCTGCCCGACCACCACCTGGCTCGACCCCGCCGGGCCGCCGGCGGTCATCACGTAGACCTGGTCGAACACCTGAAACCCGTTGATCAACGAGATCACCACCACGAAGAAGGTCGAGGGTGACAACAGCGGCAGGGTGACCCGCCAGAACCTCTGCCACGCGTTCGATCCGTCCACCTTGGCCGCTTCGTACAGGTCGCCCGGGATGGACTGCAGACCCGCGAGCAGGATCACCATGACGAAGCCGAGGTCCTTCCAGGCCGACGACAGGATCACGGCGGGCAGTGCCCAGTGCGGGTCGGTCCACCAGCCCGGCTCCGGCAGCCCGATGGCCCCGAGCACCTGGTTGACCAGGCCGTTCGTTGGATTGAGCAACCACTTCCAGACGAGCGCGACCACCACCCAACTGGTCACCACCGGGAGGAAGTACGTCGCGCGCAGGAACGCGCGTCCCTTGAGCCTCTGGTTCAGCGCCAGCGCGAGAGCCAGCCCACCGGCGTACACGATCGGCAGGTAGCCGACCACGTAGATCAGGGTGTGCAGGAAGACGCGGCGCGTCATCGGGTCAGTGAGCAGGTTCGAGTAGTTGCTCAGCCCCACCCATTCCATCGGGGAGATCAGATTCCACCTGTGCAGGCTCACCCAGAGCGAGGAGACCATCGGGACCAGCGTGAAGACGAACAGCGGGATCGCGCTCGGCAGCAGGAAGAACAGCACCCAGCCGAGGTTCCTCCACCTCGCGGGTCGGCTCATCTGGCGCCGAGCTTGGCCCGGACCAGGCGGCTCTGCTCGCCGCCGTTCCCGGCGGAGTCGAACGGGGACGACAGCACCAGTGACGCGGCCCCGCGGGCCCACTGATCCTCCGTCCACGGTTCCACCACGACCGGTACCTCTTTGCGGGCCGGTAGCAACGATCGCCGGAACGACGGCTCGAACCCGGTCTGCCAGAAATCCCATCCGTCTACCCCTTCACCCATCAGGACGACCACCTCGGGGTCGACCGTGTGGATCACGCCGGCCAGCGCCCGTCCGAGCATCGCGCCGGCCTCCTCGAAGATCTGCTGTGCCTTGCCGTCCCCGGTCGTTGCTGCCTGCAACAAGGTGGAAAGGGTGCCGCGAGGGCCGATCACCGCACGGCCCCGGCCGGTCCGGACCAGTCCGGCGGCGCCGATGTAGGCCTCCAGACAACCCGTCGAGCCGCAGGTGCAGGGCGGCTCGTCGCCGACGGGGTGCCAGCTCGGGATGTGCCCGATCTCGCCGGCGCCGCCGTTCGCGCCGCGGTAGATGCCGCCGTCCACGACGATGCCGCAGCCGATACCACGCCCGATCGTGACCACCAGGTACGCCGAGTGGTCCCGCCCGATCCCGTACAGCCGTTCGGCGGCGGCCAGGGTGTTGACGTCGTTGTCGACCAGAACCGGGGTCCCGATCGCCGCGCGCAGGGCCGGTCCGACCGGAGCCGCCTGCCAGCCGAGCGTGGGGGCGTCGACGATGCCGGACGCCTGCGAGTCGACCGAGCCCGGTACGCCGACGCCGACCCCGAGCAGGCGATCGTCGAGCTCGGCGATCTCCTCGGCCAGGATCTGGCTCAACCGGCCGATCGCGTCCTCGGCGGTCGGGTCGTACTCGTGCTCCACCGACGACCGCACCGTGCCGTCCAGTTCGACGGTGACGACGGCGACGTGGTCGGCGGTCACCTTGGCGCCGAGTGCGACACCCGCGTCGGTGACGAGGCCGAGCAGCCGGGCCGGCCGGCCACCCTTCGACGGCACGGACTCGAGTTCCTCGACCAGGCCCCGCGCGATCAGGTCCTTGGTGACCTGGGTGACGGTGGCCGGGCTGAGGCCGAGGGCGCGGGCGATCTCGGTCCGCGAGGTCGGGCCCTGGGTGCCCAGCAACCCGACGATTCCCGACGGCACCAGATCGCCGCGGGGGATCGGACCTGGGGAGTTGACCACGAGCACGCTCCTCGGAAACTTACTTCGGCACTAAATTTAGTAGAAAAGTAAGCCCCGCCACAGTCGCTGTCAAGAGTCGGCCGGCGGGTCGGCGTCGTGGCACAGTGATGCCACTGTCACCAACGGTCGTGGGGTTTGAGACGATCGTCACGCGGAAGTATGTCCTGAGTAAGGACTGTGTGAAGATTCGCTGCTGACGGCTCTGTGGATGTGGCCCGGAGGGCTGAGAACCGTAAGTTCAGAGAGGTGTCAGTCGAAGTCAGGAGTGAGCGAAGTGCAACGGGGCAGTCGGGTCGTGCCGTCGGCATGCCCGCGGAAGCCGGCGTCAGCGTGACGACGGTGAACAAGATTCTGGCGGTCGCGGGAGTGGTTCTGCTGCTGGGCGGCCTGGCGCTCGGCTTCCGGTCGATCTCGGCCGCGGGGACGAACTGCGGTTCGGTGTTCCAGCCGGCCGCCGGTATCACCCCGATGGCGTGTGACGGCCGGCTGAACAGCTCGTCCACCATCGTGACGCTGGTCATGGTCGCCGGCGCCCTCTGCCTGGCGACCGCTCTCGCCATCAAGGTCCTCCGCGACCGCATCCGGGTCTGACCGCGACGAGGTCGAACTACCAGGAGCGGTGGCGGGCACTCGAGCCGCACCGCCATCGGCTTCGAGGCTCTGATGGTCATCCTCGACTGAAGTGTCTCCGGCCGGACGCGGTCGGGAGGAAATTGTCTGCGGCGGATGACGACTCTGAGGCAAGGTAGTCGCGATGACCATCGAACCGTTTCGTCTCGACATTCCCCAACCCGAGCTCGACGATCTGCACGCCAGGCTTGACCGGGTGCGGTGGCCGGACGAGTTGCCCGGAGTCGGGTGGAGCTACGGCGTTCCGCGCGACTACCTGAAGGAGCTCGTGGCGTACTGGCGGGACGAGTACGACTGGCGGGCGGAAGAGGCGAAGCTCAATGACTGGCCGCAGTTCACCACCACGATCGATGGTGCGACCGTGCACTTCGCGCACCTGCGATCGCCCGAGCCGGACGCCACCCCGCTGCTCATCAGCCACGGCTGGCCCGGGTCGATCGTGGAAGTCCAGCAGGTCGCCGGCCCGCTGTCGAACCCGCGCGCGTACGGCGGCGACCCGGCGGACGCGTTCCACCTCGTGATCCCGAGCATCCCGGGCTTCGGCCTGTCCGGGCCCACGCGGGAGACCGGCTGGGAGCTCCTGCGAGTCGCCCGCGCCTTCGCCGAGCTGATGGATCGCCTCGGCCACGACCGGTACGGCGTACAGGGTGGTGATTGGGGCGCGGGGATCCTGCGGGAGCTCGGGCGGATCCATCCCGAGCGCGTCGTCGGAGTACACCTGAATCTGATCCCCGGCGCAGGGGCGACCGCAGAGCCGACGGAAGACGAGCTGGCGCCGCTGGAACCGTCGGAGCGCGAACGCACGATCGCTTCGTGGCGGCGGTACGAGGCGTGGGTCAAGGATCGGCAGGGGTACGCCGACCTGCAGATGACCCGGCCGCAGACGTTGTCCTATGCGCTGACGGACTCCCCGGTCGGCCAGCTTGCCTGGATCGTGGAGAAGTTCAAGGAGTGGACGGATTCCGTCGAGCGTCCGGAGGAGGCGGTCGACCGCGACCAGATGCTCACCAACGTGATGCTCTACTGGCTGACCGGGACCGCCGGATCGGCCGCGCGGATCTACTACGAGCGCGCGCACGCGGACTACTGGGGCAAGCCGATCGAGCCCTCCGCCACCCCGACCGCGCTCGCCGACTTCGCCCACGACAACTTCATCCCGCTCCGCCACATCGTCGACCGTACGAACAACATCACCCGCTGGACCTCATACCCACACGGCGGCCATTTCCCCGCAATGGAGGTCCCCGACGTCCTCGTCGAAGACATCCGCGCCTTCTTCCGAACGCTACGCTGAACCTTGCGCTGACTCAGGGGCGCAGAACGAGCTTGCCGGTCGTCCGCCGGGCGAGCAGGTCCTCGTGCGCCTTTCGCGCGTCGGCCAGCGCGTACTCCGCTCCTACGAGCGGCCGGAGTACGCCGGTCGCGGTCAGTTCCAGGAGCTCGGTCAACGGCTCGCGGTAGGCACCGGGGAGCTCGAGTGCCGGCCGGAGCCAGAAGCCGCCCACGATCAGGTTGCCGTCGGCAAGTGCACTGGGGTCGATCTGCGGCCGGTGCTCGTGCCTTCCGGCGTTGCCATAACTGATCAATCGGCCGAACCCGGCCAACACCCCCAGCGCCGCCTCGACCGCCGGGCCACCAGTGGACTCCAGTACCACATCCACCGGGCGTCCCTCGTTGGCGGCAAGGACTCGCTCGCGATAGCCCTGGACGTCACTGTCGACGGCGGCATCGGCACCGAGGCTGATTGCGAGGTCGCGCTTCGCCGCAGTGGATGCAGCCGCGATCACCCGGGCCGCGCCGAAGTGCCGCGCCAGTTGCACCGCGAGGGATCCCACGCCACCCGCGGCAGCGTTGACCAGGACCGACTCGCCGGGCAGCAGGCGCGCGCTGCTCCGGAGTACGTGCCAGGCGGTCAGTCCCTGGACGAGCAACGTCAGCGCCTCGCCGTCACCCACCTGCTCCGGTACCTCGACCGCGTCAGCCGCCGAGATCACCGCGGCTTCGGCGTACCCGCCGCCCTCGAAGATCGGCGCGAGCACCCGGCGGCCGTCCGGAGTACGGCCCACGACCTCGGTGCCTGGGATGAACGGGAGCTTCGGAGTGGCCCGGTAGGTGCCGTCGGTACGGTGCGTGTCCGCATAGTTGACGCCGGCTGCGGCGACCTCGACCAGGAGCCGGTCTGCTGACGCTACAGGCGCGGGGACCTCGCTCAGGACGAGCACCTCGGGACCACCGAACCGGCTGACCTGAATGGCGCGCATTTCAGGCGACCTTGATCTTGCCGTTGTCCACCAGCCAGGCGATCGCCTCGAGTGTGGTGCTCAGGGCGGAGTGGCCAGGGCGGAAGCCGAGCAAGCGGGACGCCTTCTCCATCGAGCAGTGGGGGCTGTGGGCGATGTGGTCGCGGGTGGTCTGGGCGTCCTGTTCGGACACGGTCTCCGTCCACTCCTCCCAGGGGAGGAACATCAGCCGGGGCTCGCGGCCGAACCACCTCGCCACGCCCTCGGCGTACCCGCGAAGCGTCAGCGCGCCGTCGGCGACGGCGTGGAAGCTCTCGCCGATCGCGACGGACCGGTTCGCCATCGCGGCCAGGAAGACGCCGGCCACGTCGGCGGCATGCACGTGCTGGACGGTCTCGAGCCCGAGGTTGGGCAGCGCCAGTTCGTTGCCTTGCGCAAGCGTCTCGAAGACGGCGAGGTCGAGGTGACCGGCAGGGTTGACGGGCGCCCAGCCGGGTCCGCTGATGTGTCCCGGGTGGATCACGGTCGCGGGCAGGCCGTCGAGATTCAACAGGTAGCGCTCGATCGCGGCCTTGGCGATGCCGTACTCGCCGAACGGCGTCCGGGGCGCGTCCTCACGGGTCGGTACGGATGCACTCGGCCCGTGCACCCAGATCGTGCCGCAGTGCAGGAAGTGCCGCACCTCGCCGCGCAGCGCATCACCCAGTTGCCGGGCGCTGTCCTCGGTGAAACAGATCAGGTCGATCACCACGTCCGCCCGCAGGTCGCGGATCCGCGCGGCGAACGTGCCGGCCGCATCTTCGGCCGCCCGGTCCACGGTCTGCAGCTCGACCTGCCGCCAGGTCGAGCTCGCCCGGTACGGCAATCGCTGCCCCCGGCTGAGGACGACCACCTCATGGCCCGCCTGCACGAGCTCCGGAACCAGATAGCTACCGATATGACCGGTACCGCCGACGACGACTGTGCGCATGCCCACCACCCTAGGCCGCGAGATCCGGGCCGGCTCAGCGAACTATCGTGACCGCATGAGCTTTACCGGTTTCCCGACGGCCGCCCTGGACTTCTACGACGACCTGGAGATGGACAACACCAAGACGTTCTGGACGGCGCACAAGCAGGTGTACGAGGAGTCGGTCCGCGCACCGATGGCAGCGCTGCTCGCGGAGCTCGAGGAGGAGTTCGGCACGGCCAAGATGTTCCGCCCGTACCGCGACGTCCGCTTCGCCAAGGACAAGACGCCGTACAAGACGCACCAGGGCGCGTTCATCGACCTCGGTCCCTCGACCGGCTGGTACGTCCAGATCTCGGCGCCCGGGGTGCGCGTCGGCGCCGGCTTCTACGAGGCGCCGTCCGACCGCCTGGCGCGGATCCGTACGGCGATCGACGACGAGCGGCGCGGTTCCGAACTGGAGAAGCTGCTCGCGGATCTGCAGACGGACGGCTGGACGCTCGGCGGCGACAAGCTGAAGACGACACCGCGCGGGTACGACGCCGAGCATCCGCGGATCGACCTGCTCCGGCACAAGTCGATGACGCTGGGCCGGTCCTACGGCTTCGAGCCGATCATCCACTCACACGAGCTGGTCGACCAGATCCGCCGCGACTGGCGCGCCACCGGGCCGTTCCTCGACTGGATCGCCGCCAACGCCTGAGTCAGCTGTCGAAGTCGTGCAGGATGCCGGCCAGGATGTCGCGGGTCTTGCTCGGCGGGGGAGCGGCGACGCAGAGCGCCTCCATGGTGGCCGTGTACTGGTCCAGGTCCTCGAGCTTGTCCAGGTAGAGCGCGCTGGTCAGGTGCTCGATGTAGACGATGTCCGGCAGGTCCTGCTCCGGGAAACGCAGGATGCTGTACGCACCACCGGTGGCCGCGTGGCCACCGGAGTCGAACGGCATCACCTGCAGCGTCACGTGCGGGATGTGCGTCGCCTCGATCAGCGCCTCGAGCTGGACCCGCATCGCCTTGACGCCACCGATCGGCCGACGCAGCACCGACTCGTCCACCACGGCCCAGAGGCGGACCGGGTTCGGCCTGGTCAGCACCTCCTGCCGGCTGACCCGCAGGGAGACGCGGCGCTCGACCTCTTCGGCCGGGATCAGCCCGCGGCCGAGCTGGACGACGGCTCGCACGTACTCCTGGGTCTGCAAGAGGCCGGGCACGAACTGCAGCTCATAGGTACGGATCAGCTGGGCGGCGGCCTCGAGGCCGAGGTAGGAGTGGAACCAGCTGGGCAGCACGTCGCCGAAGCGGTGCCACCAGCCGGGGTTGTTCGCGTCGCGCGCGAGCGCCATCAAGCGGTCGCGCTCTTCCCCGTCGTCCAGTCCGTACAGCGTCAGGAGGTCGCGGACGTCGCGTTCCTTGAACCCGACCCGGCCCAGCTCCATCCGGCTGACCTTGGACTCCGACGAGCGGATCTCCCACCCCGCGTCGGACCGGGTGATCCCGGCCGCCTCGCGCATCCGCCGCAAGTGCGCTCCGAGAATGATGCGAAGCGCGGTCGGCCCGCTCTGAGCGCCCGACTCCGTCACACTCACCTCCGACGCCCCAGCTCGAATCCACGGCAGGTGTCTGCCCACCCCGACCAAATCATCGCACGTCGAGACCGCGATCTGTCGAAGTTCTTACATAGGTATCGCATTTCCGGTCCACCGGCACACCCGGGTGGCATCGATGCCAGCCGAATCGGCCTCTTCGTGACTCTGTGTGAGTGCCCGATCGGGTGCACTTCAGCCGGACCGGACCCGCACGGCCGGGCTCGCGGATGCGGAAATCGCTTCCCGGTCAGCTAGATCGGCAGGTTCGAGACTCAGATCGGCGGTTTCGGCACGCTCAGAGGCCGTCCCGATGGTCACAACTGAAAAACGTGCGAATGCACGTGCATCGGGCGCTTGCATTCGTATCGTGCGACCGCCATGATTGCTTCATGCACAGAAGGTGAGCTGAATCTCGCGAATAGTGACATCGTGTGATCAGCAGGCCGGTCCACAGATCCGTCGGCGCGGTACCGCCGGCATGACTGGTTGGGGAACCCGAGTCGATGAGCAACCACGACACCGAGCCCGTCGAGTACGTCGCCGACACCAGTGGCGAGCGTGCCCCGGACGAGCTGACCGAACGGGAGATCCAGGACCTGGTGGCGCGCTGCCCCGAGCAGCAGCGCTGGGCCTTCGAAGGCTGGCTTCGCGGCGTCCGTCATCTCGACGGGGATCCGATCGTGAGCCTGGGATGAACACCGATCGAGGAGGCCGAAAAATGGTGCGGATCTGGTTGGGCGACCACCTGATCGCCGAGTACGTCGCGGAGCCGGATCGGGCGTCGCGCTACCAGCGGGTGATGACGCCCAAGTTCACCGGTCTGCGCATCACCGTGGACAGCGCCGCCGCCCCGAATGCGGCCTCGGAGCTTCCCAGCGAACAACTCTGGCCGCTGACGGTCCAGTGATGTCCGGGGCGGCTCGGTAGTAATAGAGCCGCTTCGGTAAGGAGTACTGCTCTTGAGAGTGCAGGAGAGCGAGCCCTGCCACTAGTGATGTCCCACTAGTCCTAGGCCGCGGCGCGGGCGCCAGGGAAAGCCTCGCGTCGCGGAGCGCAGTACCGGTCGAGGCCGGCCTTCTAGCGGAAGGCCGGCCTTCGTCGTTCCCGGCGGTCGGCTGTATTTCCTGGGGCCGCTGCCGGGCGGTCGCAGACGTTAAGAGGCCCCCTCACCACTCGCCTGGTGAAGGGGCCTCTTGCCTTCCGGAAACTCTCTAGGCGAGGTCGTCGAACTCCCCGTCTTGAACGCCGCCGAGGAATGCCTCGATCTCGGCCTTGGTGAAGACCAGCGCCGGTCCGTCCGTGTGACGCGAGTTCCGCATCGCCACACCGCCACCGGGAAGCTTCGCTACCTCTACGCAGTTGCCGTTCGGGCCACTCCGCTGACTCTTCCGCCAGGTCAGCTCGCTCATCGAGTCGCCGGGCATGCCGTTGTAGACAGCAGTCATCAGCTGCACCTTCCGTACGTCTTTGGCATATGCACGTGCATTTGGGCTTGCATTTGCATCGTACACGTTGGAGGCCGTGGTGTCCGGTCCTTTACGAAGCGTGCTGGCGTGCCGCTCAGGACCGGCGTGGCGGTCGCTTTCGGTGACAGAAGCCGGAGCAGAACCGGTCGGGAGGTGCCGGCGGACCCCTGGGTGACGGGGCTCGCGCGCGGATCAGCGGTGCCCGGTCGAGGGGTCGGCGGAGAGCCTGGTGAGGAAGTGCCGGAGCAGGCCGGTGAGAGGTGATGAAAGAACCTGGCGAAGCTGCTCGGAGAACCGGCGGAACAGGTCTCTACCGGAATTGAATCGTTATGTCAGGACGTTCGGGGCGTAACTCCGGAACCCCTTGCGTAGTTGAGAGATCAGGCACCACGCAAGGCTTCGTCAAATCTCTGCCAGGACACTCCCGCCGGCGCCACACCGGACTTCTACTGGTATGCGAGTGCACTACGATGACGGCATCGATTCCCTACAACACAAAGGCTGCGCCGATGGCGACTCCCGACGGCCCGGAAGCTCCTCCGGAGTTCGACACTTCCCAACCCACCATCGCGCGCGTCTACGACGCCCTGCTCGGTGGTAAGGACAACTTCGCCGCCGACCGCGAGGGTGCGGCGACCTATCTGAAGTACGTCCCGGACGCCGGTCGCTGCGCGATCGAGAACCGGGAGGCGCTCGTCAAGGGTGTTCAGTACCTGGTGCGTGCAGCGGGGATCGACCAGTTCCTGGACATCGGCAGCGGATTGCCGACGCAGAAGAACACCCACCAGGCGGCTCAGGAGATCAACCCTGACGCCAAGGTGGTCTACGTCGACAAGGACCCGATCGTGCTCGCCCACGGGCGTGCGCTGCTGGCGACGAACAACAGCACCATCGTCGTCACCGCGGATCTGCGCGACCCGCAGAGCATCCTCGACAACGAGGAGATCAAGAACCACCTGGACTACAGCCGGCCGGTCGCGCTGATGATCGTCGGCATCCACATGCACTTCCACGACGACGAGAAGCCGGACGAGTGGGTCCGGACGATCATGAACGAGCTGGCCCCGGGCAGCTACCTGTTCATCACCGACTTCGTCGACACCGGCGAGCCGCTGCAGAAGGCGATGGAGCAGGCCGGCCTCGAGAGCCTGGGCAACGGCTGGATCCGGACCCCGGAGCGGATCGAGCAGCACTTCCTCGGTCTGCCGCTGGTGCCCCCGGGCCTGGACTTCCTGGCCCGCTGGTTCCCGGAGGACCCGGAAGGCGACGTGCCCGACGCCGAGGACCTGCAGCCGTACCAGCGCATCCTGATGGCAGGGATCGCCAAGAAGGGCTGACCCCCTTCCAGCACAGTGAAGAGCGCGCGACCCTCCGGGGACGCGCGCTTTTCGTTGTCCTCGTGATCCACTGCTTTCGTGGTGGAGATGCGCAGGCAGCTGGGGCTGAGGGACGCGGTCGTCGTCGGGTTGGGGTCGATGATCGGCGCGGGGGTATTCGCCGCCTTCACGCCGGCCGCCGAGGCGGCCGGGTCGGGCTTGCTGATCGGCCTGGCGGTGGCCGCGGTAGTTGCCTACTGCAACGCGACCTCGTCGGCGCGGCTCGCCGCGCGGTACCCTGCATCGGGCGGCACCTATGTCTACGGCCGCGAGCGGCTCGGGCCGTTCTGGGGGTACCTGGCCGGCTGGGCGTTCGTGGTCGGCAAGATCGCCTCGTGCGCGGCGATGGCTCTGACGGTCGGTTCCTATCTCTGGCCTGACCAGGCGCACGCCGTCGCTGTCGCGGCGGTCGTTGCCCTGACCGCACTCAACTACTTCGGGATCCAGAAGGCGGCCTGGCTCACCAGGATCATCGTCGCCGTCGTCCTGCTGGTCCTGGCCGTGGTCGTGGTCGTCTGCCTGACCTCTAGCAGCGCCGATCCCGGCCGCCTCGAGATCGGTGGCGACGCGACGTACCGAGGTGTGCTCCAGGCGGCCGGGTTGCTGTTCTTCGCCTTCGCCGGCTATGCCCGGATCGCGACTCTGGGCGAAGAGGTTCGTGATCCCGGCCGCACGATCCCGCGAGCCGTACCGCTCGCGCTGGCGATCACCCTGATCACATACGTCGCAGTGGCCTTGGCGCTGCTGGTGGTTCTCGGGCCCGAGCGGCTCGCGGCGAGTCCTGACGCGGTGGCGGCCGCGGTCCAGGAAGCGGGTGCGCCGGAATTGGTGCCGGTGGCAAGGATTGGCGCGGCCGTGGCGGCGTTGGGTTCCCTGCTCGCGCTGATCCTCGGGGTTTCGCGGACGACGCTGGCGATGGCGCGTGACCGGCATCTGCCGACCGCGCTTGCCGAGATCCACCCGAAGTACCAGGTCCCGCATCGTGCCGAGCTCGCGGTCGGGGCGGTGGTCGCAGTACTGGCTGCGCTGGTGGATGTCCGTCAGGCGATCGGGTTCTCCTCTTTCGGAGTGCTCTTCTATTACGCGATCGCCAACCTGTCCGCGGCTACCCTCCGCCCGGACGAAGGGCGGCCGCCGCGCGCAGTACCGGCGGTTGGGCTGGTGGGGTGTTTGACGCTGGCGTTCGCGCTGCCGTGGTCGTCAGTTTTCGCCGGTGGGGCGGTTCTGCTGCTGGGGGCGATTCTCTATGGGGTACGCCACAGACAGTGACGATGCATGAACCAGCTGGATCGGGGTACGGGCGTAGTCAGGTATTTGACCGTGGTCCAGAGATGTGCCACGCCGTGACTATGCGTCGCGAGGTCAATCCATGAATTCCACCATCAGCACCGTTCTTTTCCACTCCAGCACCGAGCCCGTGCCGACGCAGTGTTCCTCCGCCGAGGAACGGGCCGCCAGGGAATCGGCCACCATTGAACTGCTGGAGCGCAGGGAAGCCAGCACCGACGAGTTCGAGCGGCAGGAGCTGCTCGAGGCCGTCATCGAGCTGAACATCGAGATCGCCCGGGGTATCGCCCGTCGGTTCCGCGGCCGGGGCGCCGAGGCGGAGGATCTCGAGCAGGTCGCCTACCTCGGTCTGGTCAAGGCGGCCCACCACTACCGGCTGGACGCGGACACACCGTTCATCGGGTTCGCCATCCCGACCATCCGCGGCGAGGTGAAGCGGTACTTCCGTGACTGCGCCTGGACCGTCCGGATCCCGCGCCGGCTGCAGGAGATGCAGGGCACGATCGCCGCCAAGCTCCCCGTGCTGGAGCAACAGTTGAACCGCGAACCCACTCCGGCCGAGATCGCCGAGCACCTGGGTGTAGAGGCCGGTGAGGTGGAGCAGGCGATGGCGGCCAAGGGCTGCTTCAACGTGCTGTCGCTGGATCGCCCGTCCGACGTGGACGCCGATCTCACGCTGGCCGACGTGGTGGCCGACGAGAACGACAGGTCGGTCGATCAGTTGGAGACCGTCGACATGCTGCAGCCGGTGCTGGAGGACCTGGGCCCGCGGGAGCGGCGGATCCTGCATCTGCGCTTCATCGAGGGCTGGACCCAGTCGGAGATCGGCAAAGACATCGGTGTCAGCCAGATGCAGGTGTCCCGGGTGCTGCGCCGCATCCTCGACGAGCTTCGGGACAAGTTGTCCCCGATGCCGGCCGTTGCCTGAAACTGCGTGACATAGCTTGACGGTGCTCGAGCGGGCTCGGCCGCCGTGGCCGAGGGCAACTGAACAAATCATCCGCCCGGGTGGTGCCGGACCGCGCCGGATGCGGGCAGAATGAGAAGTCTCAGTAGCGATCGACCACGGAGACTGGACGTTTTGCCCTTCAGGATGATCAGGACGCTGCCGGCGGACGCGGCGACCATCGTGCGGGCCTACCCACCGATGGTGGTCTGCTTCGCCGCGGCCCTGGCGCTCACGGCGCTGGTCTTCGACGTGTTCTACCTGGTCGCGAGCCCGGGGCTGACGTTGGCGGCGGTCTACACGATCCCGGTGCTGGCCGGGCTGATCGCCGGGTTGGTGGCCGCCGCCGACGACCTCGAGCTGGAACGCCGCGTGCTGGTCCGGACGATCGTCGCGACCGTTGCCGTCGGCATCACCAATGTGGTGGTGGTGGCGATGGTCTCGGCGATGCGCCGGACCGGGCCGTCGGACTGGGGGGCCGGTGGCCGGGCGATCCTGTTCGCCGGCTGCACGGTGCTGTCCGTCGCCATCACGATCGTTGCCACCAGCAACCTCATTCGCAGCCTCCGGCTCGACCTCAAGACCAAGCTGCCGAAGAAGAGGAAGAAGGAGTATGTGCCGCCGCCCGCGCTGGCCCGGCCGAAGCCGCGGGTGAGCAAGGAAGCCGCCGCTCGCGCCAAGCCGGTACAGGTCCAGCAGGTGGAAGAGCCTATGTACGACGAGGCGGAGCTCGGTCGCCGCGCGGAGCCGGTGCCGGCTCTCACTCCGCCTGCCTACCTTCCGCCGCCGCCGCAGCGGATCGACCTCGACGAGGCCCGGCCGGTCACGCCGTGGGCCGAAGGCACCGGCCACGCCGACCGCCGCGCTGCCCGCGCCGCCCGCCGCATCCCCGCCGTTCCGCCATCGCGCCGCCCGTACCGCCACGGCCGCCGCGGCGAACGCTGAGCCCACGCGGGTGCGGCGGCGGACGCTGGAGCCCACCGGGCGCGGCCGGAGTCGGTCGCGCCCGGCCGACTGTCAACCCCAGTCGCCGGCGAGCTGGCGAGTGGTCGCGTTGAGGCGGTTGAACAAGTTGGTGACCGCGATCATCAAGGTGATGCCCGCAAGTTCCTTCTCGTCGTAGTGCTTGGCCGCCTCCGCCCAGATCTCGTCCGGTACGGCGTTCGTCCGGTCGGCGAGGCGGGTGGCCGCCTCGGCCAGTGCGAGGGCGGCGCGCTCGGCGTCGTTGAAGTACGGGGTCTCGCGCCAGGCTGCCACCGTCGCGAGCCGTTCGTCGGTCTCGCCGGCCTTGCGGGCGTTGCGGGCGCCGGAGTCGACGCACGCGCTGCAGCCGTTGATCTGGCTGGCCCGCAGATGCACGAGTTCGAGCGTGGTCTGCCGGACCCCGCTCGAGTACGTCACCTTGAACAGGTTCTGGATCGGCTGCATGGCGTCCGGGAGGACCATCGCCGGGTTCTTCATCCTTGCTTGCATGGCTGTTCGCGCTCCTTGGCTAGGGATGAGCAATGGATCGGAAGGGCCCTTCCGGACAGCTCCCAGCCTGCTGACAAAGGACGGTGGGGATCAACCGCTGATCCCGTACCATCCGATAACCCGGAGCTAATCGTTCGAAGGGACCGCCCCCTTGGAGCTGCGCGACATCGAGATCTTCCTGACCCTGGCCGAGGAACTGCACTTCGGCCGGACCGCCGCGCGGCTGCACGTGTCGCAGGCCCGGATCAGCCAGTCGATCAAGCAGCAGGAGCGGCGGATCGGCGGCGCGCTGTTCGAGCGCTCGAGCCGGACGGTGCGGCTGACGCCGGTCGGGGAGCAGTTGCGCGGCGACCTGCTGCCGATCTACCACGGCCTCAAGCAGTCGGTGCAGCGCGCGCGGGACGCGGCCCGCGGCGTGACCGACGTACTCCGGATCGGGATGATCCCCAGCAACACCCACGACCTGAGGCCGTTCTGGGACACGTTCCGCAAGCGGCATCCGCAGTGGGGGTTGCGGGTCCGGCACAACCAGTTCATGGACCCCTTCGGCCCCTTGCGCCGCGGCCAGATCGACCTGCTGGTCAGCTGGTTGCCGGTGGAGGAGCGGGATCTGACGGTGGGACCGATGATCTTCTGCGAGCCGCGGGTGCTGGCGGTCGCGTCCGACCACGTCCTGGCCGGGAGCGACACGGTGTCGTGGGAGGTGCTGGGAGATTTCGGGTCGCTGGGCGCCGTCGAGCCGGCACCGGACTACTGGGAGGACGCGTTCACGCCGTTCTACACGCCCAGCGGCAGGCCGGTCGAGCGGCAGCGGACGATCGCCACGCTCGACGACCTCTACACCTTGATCAGCATGGGCGAAGGCGTGAACTCCCTCGGTCGGCATGTGATCCGCTACCACCCGCGGCCCGACGTCGTGTACCTGCCGTACCACGACGCTCCACTGCTGCGATGGGGGCTGGTCTGGCGGAGTGAGCCCGACAGCCCGCTCATCCGTGGCTTCCTCGAGGTGGTCCGCGACCTCGGCACACCGGAGCTCAGCTGATCGCGGGTTGGCGGCCGGAGGCAGGCTGGAGGGGTACGTTCGGTTGATGGCGGGAGGGCCTGTGGACTGGGATCTGGTGGTGGTCGGGGCCGGGCCTGCTGGTGCGGCGGCGGCGCTGGGTGCGCTGGCTGCCGAGCCCGGGCTGTCCGTGCTGCTGCTCGATCGCCAGGACTTCCCGCGGGACAAGGCGTGTGGTGACGGGATCGCGCCGCACGTGTTCGATCTGCTGGCCGAGGTCGGGGTCACCGGTCTGGTCGACGACCGTACTCCGGTTCGCCGGCTCGCACTGCGCCGCGGTGAGCTCGCGGTCGACCGGTTGATGGAGCGGCCGGCGTGGGTGGTTCCCCGGACGATCTTCGACCAGCGGCTCGTCGAGGCGGCCCAGGCGGCCGGTGCGGAACTCCGCCGGCACCGCGTTCGCGCCCTCGACGTACTGCGCTCGGCTGTGCGGGTGGACGACCTGTTCGAGGCACGGGTGGTGGTCGGCGCGGATGGCGCGCAGTCAGTGGTGCGCCGGACGCTGGGGCTTCCGGTGGGACCTACGGCGCTCGCGCTGAGGGGTTATGCGCCGACGCCTGACGGTCGTTCCGCCCGGCAGGTGATCGTGTTCGGGACGGCGCGGCAGCCGTCGTACGCGTGGTCGTTCGATCGGGGTGATGGGCTCTCGAACGTGGGATACGGGGAGCAGTTGATGGCGGGTCGTTCTCGGCCGACGCGGGCCGAACTGCTCGACCGGCTGGAGGAGTTGCTGCCAGGCGCCGGGGCCGGCGGGATCGATTGGCGAGGGCATCACCTGCCGCTGTCGAGCTGGTCCTGGCGGCCTTCGGATGGGCGGGTGCTGCTCGCGGGAGATGCTGCTGGGCTGATCAATCCGATGACTGGGGAGGGGATCTACTACGCCGTCGCCACGGGGTTGCTGGCGGGACGGGCGGCTGCCGCTGCTGTCCGGCGGGATGACGGCGGCGCGGGTTCGGAGTACAGGCGATCGACGGCTCGGTTGCTTGCTCGGCATCTGCGGCACACCGCGCTGACGGCGCGCCTGACCCGGTCTGGGCGGGTCCTCGATGCGGGGATCCGAGCCTCTGCGGCCGATCAGCGCGTCTTCGACGATCTGGTCGAGCTCGGGCTCGCGGCTGGGCGGATCACGCCGGCCATGCTTCGTGGGCTGGTGACGAAGTAGCCGTTAGCCGAGGATCGTGGTGATGGCTTCCTGGGACCACTCGTCGAACAGGCGCCAGCGGTTGTCCGGGAAGAGCGTGTACTGCGCCTCGACCGCCCAGTGCAGCCGGAGGAACCAGAAGATCCCGACGATCGCCGGGTCGATGAACTCGCGCGGATCGATGCCCTGATCGACCAGCAGCAGGACCAGGTCGACGTCGGCAGGAGCGAGCACAGGACGCTGCCAGTCGATGACGCGGTAGCCGTCGGAGGTGATGAAGACCTGGTCGGCCTTGAGGTCGCCGTGGATGACCTGGGGAGTCGCGGTGAGCGCGTTCAGTACCGCGTCACCGGCCGCCCAGGCTCGAACCTTCCGCACACTCTCGTGGTTCGTCAGCGTGAAGCGTCCGTCCGCCAGCAGCTTCTCGTGCCGTTCGAGCACCTCATCGACGAGGTCCGACCAGGTCTGTTCGTCTCCGATCGTGAGGTACGTCGGCAGCTGCCCGCCGATCTCGCCGATCTGGGTCACCAGGCGACGTCCGTGCTCGACGAGTTCGGTCGGTTCCAGCTCCAGGTCAGCCAGCAGTGGGGCGTCGATCCACTCGATCGTCATCGACCGGGATGCGTCCAACCCGCCGAGGTCCTGGTGGCCGGGCAGCAGCTTCGACGAGGCTGCCTGGTAGTACTCCGGCTCCACGGTCGGCGGGAGTTGCGCTTTGTAGACGAGCGTCCTGCCATCGCCGAGCAGCACCCGCTGGACACACGACAGCGGCCACACGTGGATGGTCTCGCGCTCCTCGATCGGAGCACCCAGCGCCTCGGCGAGCTCGTCGTCGGTATGCAGGGCGATGTCGCTGAAGGCAGGGTGTCTTTCCACCTCGCAGACTCTTCCGGACCGCCGCCCGAACCACAACACCTCCGCAGCCTGCTCGTGCGAGGGTGGGTCGAGCACATCGGGCCGTGGCCCGCGACGACTGGCCGGTCCGTACTGCGGAAGCGGCGTGGGCGATCCGCCGGGAGCGGTACGCCGGGTGGCTCGAGAACGGCAGCGGGACGTTGCTACTGGCAACTGATGCCGACAAGCTCGTCAGGCTTTGAGGGCGGTGCGTTGGGTTGGTGTCAGGCGGTTGGGGCTGGCGTCGACTGTGTAAGCGGCGGTGGCGGCGGGGCGGAGTACGAGGGGGTCGGTGAAGTCTTTGTAGGTGTGGGCTGTCTTGAGGGCGGCGGTGATGCGGTCGGTTGGCCAGTCGAGGGCGGTTGCCAACTGGGGTGCGGTGAGTGGGCGGGCTGCGTGGAAGAGGGCGGCCAGGACGGTCATCGCGTCTTCCGCGGCGCCCGCGGCGGGGCCGCCTGACATGTCGTTGCTGAGTTGCTGGAAGAACTGGCTCATCTGCTCCAGCCGTGCGCCGGCTGGAGTGCTGGACTGGAGCAACTCGGCACCTTGTCGGGCGGTTGCCGCCCAGTTCGCGTTCGCGCGGGCACTGGTCTTCCAAGCCTGGATCCAGACGTCCTCGGCAATGAGGTAGTGCTCGTGGCGGCCTCCTCGGTCGTCCGGCTCACGGCGGACCAGTTCCACCCGCTCGAGGTAGCCGATCGCCTTCGAGATCGAGGCATGGCTGACCTGCAGGTGGCGGACCAGTTCTGCGGCCGTGAGGCTCGGGGAGTCCGCGGTGTAGAGGTGGGCGAGGACGCGGGCGGCCATCCGGGGGACGCCGGTGTCGACCATCGTTGCCGCGAAGCGCTCGGCGAACTCGCGGACCGCCTGGGGATCCCGGCCGTAGGCATCCACCTCCGCAGGCTCCTCCATGGTGGCGGCCGGCCTGCTCCTGCGAGCGCGAGAACTGGTCGCGTAGTGGGCGTGGTCGGCCCGGTAGCCGCGGGCGCCACCGTTGCGCGCGATCTCGCGGCTGATGGTGGAGGTGGGGCGATCCAGCCGCCGGGCGATCTCGGCGTACCCGTGTCCCGCTGTCAGCCCGGCAGCGATCGCCAGACGGTCCTCGTGGCTCAGTCGGCCTCCTGGCATCGCTTGGCTCCTTCTCGGTGCGTTCACCGCCAGCTCATTGCAACGGCTGTTGAGACTGCGTTGCATTTGTCGTCAAAACCATTGCAACAATAGCCTTTCAGGCGCTCGATTTCCTAGGCGTATCGTCCTGTGAGCGTTGCCTGGGCAGGAAACGCAACGTAGCTTCCTCGACATCACGGAGATGCTGAGGAGGCTGGATGACTGGCGGTGAAGTCGTGCTCGACGTCGACGGGCTGCGAATGCGGTACGGCGCGACCGAGGTGCTGCACGACGTGGCGTTGCGGGCCCATCGGGGCGAGGTGCTGGCGTTGCTCGGTCCGAACGGCGCGGGCAAGACCACCACGATCGAGATCCTCGAGGGGTTCCGGCTGCGATCGGCCGGCCGGGTCGAGGTGCTCGGCGTGGACCCGGCGCACGGTGACGAGCGGTGGCGCGCGCGGCTGGGCGTAGTACTGCAATCGTGGCGGGATCATGGCAAGTGGCGGGTGCATGAGCTGTTGACCCATCTGGGCAGCTACTACACGCCGTACTCCGACGGGGCGATCCAGCGACCGTGGGACGCCGCCGAGTTGATCGCGGCGGTCGGGCTGACCGAGCACGCGGGCCAGAAGATCAGGACGTTGTCGGGTGGGCAGCGGCGTCGGCTGGACGTCGCGATCGGCATCGTCGGCCGGCCCGAGGTGCTCTTCCTGGACGAGCCCACGGTCGGCTTCGACCCGGCCGCGCGGTACGAGTTCCACGAACTCGTGCAACGGCTCGCGGGCGATCAGGGGACCACGATCCTGCTCACCACCCACGACCTGGACGAGGCGGGCAAGCTCGCCGACCGCATCCTGATCCTCACCGCCGGACGGATCGTCGCCGCTGGTACTGCGGCCGACCTGACCCGGCAGATCGCGGGCGAGGACGAGGTGCGCTGGACACTCGACGGCAAACCGTGCGTCGAGTCCACCAAGGACTCCACGGTCTTCGTCCGGGAACTCTTTACGCGGTACGGAGAAGCGATCGGAGAGTTGGAGGTTCGCCGGGCTTCATTGGAGGACACCTACCTGACCTTGGTCCGGCAGAGCGAGGTGGCCCGGTGAACCCGCGCGGGGTGGCGATGCGCGCGGGCTGGCAGCGCGGGGTCATCGAGCTGCGGCAGTCGTTCACCAACGGCGCGGAACTCTTCAGCCACTTCCTCTGGCCGGTGCTGATGCTGGTCGCGCTGTTCTTCCTGCGGGACAAGGCATTCGGCGGGTTCCAGCTCGGCGCGCTGGTGCTGCCAAGCATGCTCGGGATGAACGCGGCGATGGGCATGGTCTCGATGAGCCAGCAGTTGACGGCCGATCGCGAGGACGGCACCTTGCTGCGGGCGAAGGCGACGCCCAACGGCATGCTCGGCTACCTCGTCAGCAAGGTGGTGTCTGTCGCCGGGGGGCTGCTGGTCGATCTGGCGATCCTGCTGGTGCCGGGGTTGATCATCATCGACGGGCTGGCGACCGGGAGTGCCGAGTCTTGGTCGACGCTGAGCTGGGTGCTGGTGCTCGGGCTGCTGGCGACGTTGCCGATCGGCGCGATCCTGGGGTCGGTGTTCACCAGTGCGCGGGCTCAAGGGCTGATTCAGCTGCCGATCCTGGCGTTGATCGCGATCTCGGGGATCTTCTATCCGATCACCGCGTTGCCCGACTGGCTGCAGTGGATCGCACAGCTCACGCCGATCTACTGGCTGGGGCTGGGGATGCGCTCTGCTTTGTTGCCGGAGGCGGCGGTCGGGGTCGAGATCGGCGACTCCTGGCGGCACCTCGAGACGATCGGGGTGCTCGGAGTGTGGGCGGTGGCGGGTCTGCTCGTCACTCCGGTCGTACTGCGCCGGATGGCTCGGCGGGAGTCGGGGTCGAGCGTGGCCGGCCGCCGGGAGAGGGCGCTGCAGCGGATCGGGTAGCCCGCGGTTCGGGGTGTGAGGCTGTGGTGGAGCGAGCGGTTCGGGGTGGGCGGTTGTGGGTGGAGCGATTCCTTTCGGGGTGGTGCGTGGTCTATCCGATCACGCGACCCACTCACGTTGGAAGGACTCCCGTCATGCCACTCAAGTACAGCCTGTTCCTGCCGACCGGCTTCGGCCAGGACCTGGCCGGGTTCACCGATCCGGGGGAGGCGTACGACCTGTTGTTCGAGCTGGTGGAGGCCGCCGAGCAGAGCGGGTTCGATGCCGTCTGGACGCCGGACCATCTCCAGACCGTGCCACCCTCGCAGGCC
This sequence comes from Kribbella sp. VKM Ac-2568, assembly GCF_004345365.1. Taxonomy (GTDB): domain Bacteria; phylum Actinomycetota; class Actinomycetes; order Propionibacteriales; family Kribbellaceae; genus Kribbella; species Kribbella orskensis. The sequence continues at coordinate 177,691 of NZ_SLVF01000007.1, read as the reverse complement.
TACCTGTTCGAGTCCTGGTCGTTGCTGTCGGCAATCGCCGGGCGGACCGACCGGATCCGGATCGGCCAGCTGGTCAGTGGGAACGGGTACCGCAACCCCGCGCTGCAGGCGAAAATGGCGTCCACCGTGGACGTGCTCTCCAAGGGGCGGCTGACCTTCGGCATCGGCGCGGGCTGGTACCAGCGCGACTACGACGCCTACGGGTTCGAGTTCCTGCCCGCGCCCGAGCGGTTGCGGCAACTGGGTGAGGCGATCCAGGTCATCCAGTCGCTGTGGACGAACGACGTCACCAACTTCGACGGGAAGTACTACCACCTGGTCGACGCGGTCAACCAGCCGCGGGGGATCCAGCAGCCGCGGATCCCGCTGATGGTCGCCGGTGGTGGCGAGAAGGTGACGCTGAAACTCGCCGCCAGGTACGCGGACCTCTGCAACGTGATGGAGTCGCCGGCCGGCGCTGAACGCAAGTTCGGGATCTTGCGGGACCACTGTGCGTCGGTCGGCCGGGAGTACGACGAGATCCGGCGCACGGTGACCACGCACTGCTTCATCACCGACACCGACGAGGAGGCCCGGGCCGCGTTGTCCCCGGGGATGGGGCTGTTCTACCCGGGCGACTTCGGGTCGTATCTCCTGTACGGAACGCTCGACACTGTGCGCGAACGCATCCACGCGTACCAGGCGGCCGGAGTACAGGAGTTGATCGTCGGGTTCCATCAGTCGACCGATCCGGAGGCGATCAGGCGGTTCGCGAAGGAGTTCGTCAGCTGAGCAAGGCAGTTTGTCAGCTGAGCGACGCAGTTCGTCAGTCGACAGACGCGGGCAGGCCCAGGAGGGCGAAGTGCTCGGGGCCGACGAACGAGGTGATCCCGCAGATCTTGTCGCCGCGCAGGGTCAGCACGGTGATCGCCCAGCCGAAATGCTCGGCGTCCGGGGCGGTGCCGAGATAGCAGGCGACCGCGGGCTGGCCGTTCGCCGTGATCGTCCTGTTGCGCCAGCTCGGGCATCTGGTCAGTGGGACCTCGACGGCGAAGTCCATCGCCGCCTTGATCCCGCTGTACCAGTGGCCCATCGGCGGCATCGCCCAGGTGACGTCCTCGGTGAGCAGTGCGACCAGTGCGTCGGCGTCCCCGCGTTCGAGGGCGGTCGAGTACTGCGTGACGATCTCCTCCAGCCGCGCGTTGCCGATCTCACGGATCGTCTGCTGCTGGGTGACGGCGGGGACCTTCTCGTCGACGAGCTTGCGAGCCCGCTGCAATGCGCTGTTCACCGACGCCGTCGAGGTGTCCATCATGGTGGCGATCTCGGCCGCGCTGAACCCGAGCACCTCGAACAGCAGCAAGGCCGCGCGCTGGTTGCCCGGCAGGTGTTGCAGCGCCGCGACGAAGGCGAGCTCGACCGCCTCACGCTGCTCGTAGCGAGCCACCGGGCCGCCGGCGAGGTCGCCCGCGGAGTACGGGCCGAGCCAGGCGATCTCGGTCAGCGGGGGATCTTCGAGTACCGCGCGGTCGCTCGACGGGCTCAGGTCCATCGGCAGCGCGCGGCGGCCGCGGCTCTCGACCAGGTCGAGGCAGGTGCGGGTTGCGACGGTGTAGAGCCAGGAGCGCAGAGTGCTGCGGCCCTCGAAGCGCGCCAGGCCGCGCCAGGCGCGCAGTAGGGCGTCCTGCAGAGCGTCGTCGGCGTCATGGGACGAGCCGAGCATCCGGTAGCAGTGGGCGTGCAACTCGCGCCGCAACGGCACCACCAGTCGCGTGAACGCAGCGTCGTCGCCCACCCGGGCCGCGGCGAGATCCTCCTGCGCGGCGAGGTTCTCCTGCGCGGCGAGGTCGGGCTGCGCGACGAGGTTCTCTCGCGCGGCGAGGTCCTCCTGTGCGGCGAGGTCGGGCTGTGCGGTGAGGTCGGTTTGCGGCAAAGAGTGTTCGCTCACACCGATGAGTCTGCCTCATCCCGGGAGTCCTACTTGCGAACCAGCCGAATCAGGAGGACTCCCGATGGACCCGAAGTCTGACTTGCACCGTTACCTCCAGGCCGCCCGCGAGGACTTGCTCTGGAAGCTCGAAGGCCTCTCCGACTACGACGTCCGGCGGCCGCTCACGCCGACCGGGACCAACCTGCTCGGTCTGGTCAAACACCTGGCCGTCGTCGAGTTCCTGTACTTCGGGCTCGTGTTCGACCGGCCCGTCGAGAATCCGCCCGAGTATCTGGTGCGCCAGGACGGCGAGGTCAACGGGGACTTCTGGGCGACGGCCGACGAGACTCGTGAGGACATCCTCGATCTCTACCGTCGGGCCGCGGTGCACGCCGACGCCACGATCGCCGAGCTCGACCTGGACGCGGTCGGCTTCGTGCCCTGGTTCTCGCCGGCGATGCAGCGGCTCTCGCTGCACGCAGTACTCGTGCACGTTGTCGCCGAGTGCCACCGGCACGTCGGTCATGCTGACATCGTGCGCGAACTGATCGACGGGACCGCCGGGCTCTCCCGCGACGAACCCTTCCTGCCATCCGACGACCCCGCCTGGTGGGACGAGTACCGCGCCCGGGTGAGCGACGCCGCGGCCGCGCGAGTGAACGGTGCGGCGGCTGCGCAGGTGGGCGGTGCGGCGGCCGCGGGAGTGGGCGGTGCGGCGGCTGCGCAGGCGAGCGGCGGCGCCGCGCAGGTGGTGGACGCGTGAGTGAGGTGATGGCGTGGACTGAGGCGGAGCGGCTCAGTTTCGCGGATCTGCTGGAGGATCTTGAAGAGCACGAGTGGTCGGTGGACTCGCTGTGCGCCGGGTGGACCGTACGGGAGGTCGCGGCGCACCTGACGATGTCGACCCGGCTGACGCTCGGCCTCGCGATCAGGGGTGCGATCCGGGCCGGCGGCAGCTTCGACCGGATGGAGAACAGGTTCGCCAAGGAGCGAGCCGTACGGTTCACGTCCGCCGAGCTGATCGCCCAGATCCGGGAGACGGCGGCTTCGCCTCGGCGCGCCCCCGGCGCGAAGCCCCTCGATCCGCTGCTCGACGCGTTGGTGCACGGGCAGGACATCGCGCGACCCCTCGGGCGTCAGCGGGCAGTGCCTGTCGAGCCGGCGCTGGCCGCCCTGGAACACGCGCGGACGAGTGCCTTCTACGGAGCGCGCAAGCGATTCCGCGGCCTCAGGTTGGTGGCGACGGATGCGGACTGGGCTGCGGGTGGCGGTGTGGAGGAAGTCCGCGGTCCGGTCAGCGATCTCCTGCTGCTGGCGACCGGCCGACCCGCCGGACTGACCGGAACCTCCGGACCGGGCGCGGACCGGCTCGCTGCTCAGCTGAAGGTCTGACCAGCCAGGAAATCGAGCACCAGCGGACTCGCTGTCGTCTGGAACTCGTGGAAATACGCGTGCCGAGCGCCTGGGATCACGTGAGCGTGGGCGTCGGGGATGCGGTCCGCCAGTACTGCGGCGTTGGCGATCGGGCTGAACACGTCGTCCGCGCCGTGCAGGATCAACGTCGGCGCCTTGATGTCCGGCAGTTCTTCCCACGCCTCGTGGTTGTTGCTCGCGACCAGATGCCGCCCCCGCGCGTACGTCTGCATCGTGGAATCACCCAGTACGTCGTACGGGCCGGGGTGCTCGGCGAGCCAGCCGGGCGTGTACATCAGGTCGAGCAGGATCCGGTCCCGCCCGGCCTGATCGGCCCGTGCGAGTGCTCGCCGGATCTCCTGACTCCGCTCGAACCCGTGCTTCGTGCCGGGCGACGTGCAGCCGAGAACCAATCGCCGGACGCGCCCGGGGTACCGAATCGCAACCCACTGCGCGACCCGCCCACCCATGGAGGTCCCATAGACATCGGCGACCTCTATCCCGAGGTGATCCAGCACCGCCACGACGTCATCGGCGAAACCTTGCGTGCTGTAGATGTCATCCGGCCGGTCGCTGTCGCCGGTCCCGCGCCAGTCCAACGTGATGGTCTGACACGAGTCCTCGAAGTCTCCCCGCACCGCATCCCACCACCGATGGCTGTTAGCCTGCCCCGCCAACAACACCAACGGCGTACCGGAACCCCTCATCTGGTAGGCGATCCGAAACCCATCAGCCGCCGCGGCAAACCCGACGTCGCTCATAGCGCCATCCCAGGACGGGTCCGTGCTGCGACCTCCACCCCTGCTGCTCCCACCCATCCAAGGTACGGCTCCGTCGTCGCAGCTGACGTAGAGAGGTGTTCCGCCTCGGCGCCACGCATCGCCGGGGGTGGTCCGGGTGGTCCCTACATCCCCGCACCGACACCTGCACCCACTGCTCCGATTTCTCTTTGGCTGGCGTTCTGGTTGTAGATCGTGCTCGGCTTCTCATTCGTCCCCACACTCTTCCCCTAGATCCACAGGCCCGCTGGGGTTGTGGACAACTCGTCCGGATCCGGAGTGTCGGCACAATTCCGGACAATCTTTGGAATCCCTTACAGATAAGGGCCTTCCGGACCGGAAACTGTCGGAGGGGGTGTCTAGGGTCTGAGGTATGGAGATCTTGGGCGAGCGGCCGGTGTGGTCGATGAGTGACAGCGAACAGCTGTCCACTCTCGACGCCCTGCAGGCCGAGATCTCCCGGCTGCAGACCTACCGCCTGCAGGTTCTGGCCGCCTACGACGCGACCGGTCACGCCGCCACCCTCGGCGCGGGTGATACCGCGAGGCTGCTCGCGTTCCGGCACCGCCTGGACCCGGGCGTGATCAAGCGCGACCTGGCCCTGGCCAAAGCGCTGCGCAAGTACCCCGCCATCACCAACGCCCTCCCACCGGTCAACCCGCACGTCGACACCGACACCGACACCGACGGCATGGACGCCGACGGCGTCGACGCGGATGCCGAAGCCGGTGCGGGTGTGGGGGTGGTGTTGTCGCCGGCGCAGGCCGCGGCGATCGTGGCCGAACTGGAGAGCGTGCCCAAGACCGTCGCGGTCGAGGACCTGGCCGTGGCCGAACAACAACTCGTCGCCCTGGGTCGCCACTTCAACCCGTCGGAGCTGCGCAAGGCGGCCCGCCGGGTCCGGGACCTGCTGGACGCCGACGGCCCGGCACCGGAAGAGGACAAGGCCTATGCCCGGGAAGAGTTGCGGGTGAGGCCGGCGGACCGGGGTGTGAAGTTCAGTGGCTTCCTGGCCAACGAGAACGCCGAACTGTTCCAGGCCCTGATCCTGTCCGGTGCCAAGCCCCGTAAGACCGTCACCGGTGAGTTGGACCCGCGCTCACCGGACAAGCGCCGCGCCGACGCCCTCACCGACGTACTCAACGTCGCCTCCAACGCCATCACCGCCGCCACCCCGGCAGATCCAGCCGATCCAGCTGACACGGCCGGAGCAACCCTGGACGATGCCGAGACCGCCGGATCGCCAAGTGGCAACGGCACTCGACAGGCGGCCGGTAGCGCCGCCCCGACTGGTGCAGCCGCGAGCGGTGCCGCAGGCAGTGCAGCCGGCAGTGGCGCTGCAGGCCGTGGTGTGGCGGAGGCCGGGTACGGCCCGAAAGCGCACGTCACGGTCACCATCGACCTCAAAGACCTCACCGACGCCGGTGCCCACGCGGTCGGCACATTGGTGCACGGCGAGGGGTTGTCCGCGGGCGCGATCCGCCGGCTGGCGTGCGAGGCGCAGATCATCCCGATCGTGCTCGGCGCGAACTCCGAACCCCTCGACGTCGCCATGGCCCAACGCTTCGTCAACCGCGCCATGCGCCGCGCCCTGAACGCCCGCGACAAAGGCTGCGTCGTGTGCAAGGCGCCGCCGATCTTCTGCGACGCCCACCACCTGATCTCCTGGATCGACAACGGCCCCACCGCCCTGACCAACCTGGTCCTGCTCTGCCGCCGCCACCACATCGACACCCACCACGGCCACTGGACCATCACCCTCCACCACGGCACCGTCACCGTCGCCCGACCCGCCTGGGCCGAACCCGCCCCGACCCGGCACCGCTACCGCAGACCCGCCAGCAGCTACGGCGGAGCTGCGGCGTCGCCCGGCCCTGTCCGGAACCACGCCAACGATCCGGCTTGCACCACGACCGGGAACACCGCGGTCGCGCAGTTCGACCCCTGGGGCGATGCCGACCCGCCCGAACCAGGCTCCGGCAAACACACCCGTCCACCCGACGACCCGAATCCAGGTCACCGGGCGCTGCACCACGCCAACAACCCGCCACCGGCCACCACCACCGATCACCGGGATCGGGACCGGCGCCCTTCCGTCACGGGGTTCACGGAGCCCAGGCCAGGACCGCCGTGCGCCCGACCGGGCTGACGGTCCCACGACGCAGCGCACCTCGTGCGGACAGGGCAACCGAAGATCACGCCACGCCGGGCGAGGCGTCGTGCGCCCGCCCGCCCGACGGCCAGCATTGCGGATCTTCCCGAGTGATTGACGCGCACCGCGATCGGGCGAAGTGAGTGACGCGCACCGCGATCGGGCGGAGTGAGTGACGCGCACCGCGATCGGGCGGAGTGAGTGACGCGCACCGCCGATCGGGCGGAGTGAGTGACGCGCACCGCCGATCCGGGGCGGCCCGTACTGGTTGGCCTAGGATCCGCTCGAGTGGCTGACCCATCCCGGGCCAACCGGGAACTGTCACCTCTCCAACAGGGCTGGCCGGACCTAACGCGTGGCTCGGCTGCCGATGGTGTGGAGGAGTTGGGTGGTCGCGAGCGCGTGGAAATGGGTGGTGATGACCAGCAGCCGGTACAGGCGGCCGTGGGGGCCGGGGAAGGCTGAGTAGGTGTGGGCGCTCAGGACGGTCTGGCCGTTGGGAGTGTCGGTGAGGTCGAAGATCAGTTGGTACTTCGCGAAGCGGTGGCGGCCGGCGAGGGTCAATTGGTGCTGGGGGATCTCGTGGATCGGCTCGAATCCACTCTGCGGCTTGGTCCCCAGAACCCAGGCCAGCGGCACCGCTTTGCGAGCCCCGAGCGAGGTGTCGACGTACCGGAGAAGCGCGCTCCAGACGCGCTCGCGGGGTGCGTCGACCGTGGTCTGGTGGGTGTCCACGTAGGGCAGGTCGCTCGTCATGAGGATGCGTCAGAGGTGAGTTGGGCGCTCATGGCTTCGGCCAGGGCCACGACGGCGCTGAGCGGACGGACCATGACGGTAGTTCGGTGATCGAGCCGGTCTCGTCCGCGTGGAGGAAGTCGCAGCCCTCGATCTCGCGCCCACCGATGGCCGCCTGGAACACGAGCGCGTGGTCGGCCGCGTCAGCCGCGCCGATCTCTCGCACGTAGCGGAAGTCTTCGAACACTTCGAGCACGGACCTCAGGATCGGTACGACGGCCGCGCGACCCTGGTACGGCTTGAACACGACCGGGCTGCGGAAGATCACGTCTTCCGCGAGCAGGCCCACCATCGCGTCCAGGTCTCTTGCTTCCACGGCGGTGCGGAAAGGGTGCACAGCGGACTCCCGTATACTCAACTTGTTGAATAGGTGTCTTTGAGACTATTCCGCCGACGGAGGACCTGTCCAGATGGGATTGCGTCACGCTGTGCTTGCCTCGCTGCTGGAGGGGGACGCCGCGGGGTACGAGTTGTCCAAGCGGTTCGACGTGTCCGTCGCGAACTTCTGGTCGGCCACTCCGCAGCAGTTGTACCGCGAGCTCGAGCGGCTCGAGAGCGAGGGGTTCGTCGAGGGACGCGTGGTCGAGCAGCAGCGCCGGCCGAACAAGCGGGTCTTCGCCTTGACCCCGGCCGGGCGGGCGGAGTTGCGGGCCTTTATCGCTCAGCCGACGCGGCCGGGCGCGATGCGGGATGACCTACTCGTGAAGGTCCAGGCCGCCGGGCCGGACGACCTGCCCGCAGTACGGAAGGCCATTGAGGAACGGCGGCAACAGGCGCGGGAGAAGCTCGCGTTCTACGACCACCTTCACGACGGTCTCCTCGACGGGCGCACCGATGCCGCTCATCTGGCAGAGGCTGAGCGGGTTGGGCCGTACCTCACGCTGATGGGCGGACGCCTGTACGAGCAGGCGAACATCCACTGGTGCGAGTCCGTCCTGGCTGTGCTCGACGAGAGATCACCGGTACCAGACGGCGACTAAGTGTTCGAGGCGGTTGCGGATGCGGGCGCGGCCGGGCTCGGGGACATAGGGGAAGAAGGTGGGCCACTCGAGCATCACCAGCGTCAGTTCGGAGGCGACGGCCGCTCGGTGCAGGAGCGCGTCGTCCGGGATTCCCCTGGCAGCGGCGTACGCGGTGAGCATCGCCTCGCGGGGCGGGTTCACCCCGTCGACCCCAGCGCGCTGCCACAGCAGAGCCAAGTCCCCGGGGCCGTGGCCGATGTGGACTTCCTGCCAGTCGATCCAGACGAAGCGGTCCGCCGGATCGGTCAGGAGGTTGCCCAGGTGGAAGTCGCCGTGACACAGGCAGGCGGGCAGTTGCCGGATCGCGGCGCCGAGGGCCTCGAAGCTGGCCCATAGCGGCGCCAGCAGCCGCTCGCACCCCAGCTCGATCCAGGCGCGCTCGCCGGCCGCGAGCTTCTCCGCCGAAGCCGGCTCCCGCGCAGTCGCGCCACGGTCGATGGTCACTGCAAGCACCTGCTCGCGATGCAGCCGCCCGAGCTCCGTGGCGAGCTCGGTCCATCGCAGCTCTGACCATCGCTTGGCATCCGTCGGCACGCCCGCAGCCGTCAGAAGCAAGTAGGCACTGCCCTCGACCTCGCCTCCGACCAAGAACTCCGGCACCAGCACCGGCACCTGCGCGGCCAGCTCCCGATAGAACGTCACCTCACGCCGTGCCCGCTCCCGCAACCCCGGCCGAGAGGCCACCTTCAGCACGAACTCACCCGCGGGCTGGTCCACGGAAAGCCCGTATACCGCGGACCCCGAGGCCCCGCCCGCCATCGTCCGCGCACCGACCACCTCGCCTCGGACCCGATCACCCAGCAGCTCCCACCACCGCGCGGCCTCGCCCTCAACTGCCTCAGTAGTCGTCACCACAACACCCGCGTGCCCGGTCTCATCACCCGCTCAGAACTACCAGGGCCTACCGACAATCCGGCGATGTCCTTTTGCCAGCCCCCCGTTCGTTCCATTCTTGAGGGGCCAGACGGGCCCACGGCGATGAAGGAGAGTTCGATGCCGCAGTACCTTGCGTTGACTTACACGGCGGACGTGGACTGGTGGGCGCCCGAGCAGGCGGACGAGCTGGCGGAGTACCGGAAGTTCGGGGTCGACCACGCCGACACCATCAAGGCGAGTGCCGTGCTGCACCCGACCAGTACGGCGACCGTGGTGCGGGTCGAGGGTGCCCGCGGCGGCGAGGTGATCACCACGGACGGGCCGTACGCGGAGACGAAGGAAGCGCTGACCGGGTACTACCTGATCGAGGCGGACGACCTCGAGGCGGCGGTGCGGATCGCGGCCGAGCTTCCCGCGGCCTGGAGCGGCGCGGTCGAGGTACGGCCGGTCATCCTGGCCAAATGACCCCACATCCGGCGCACGACACGGTCGCCGAGACTGTCCGGATCGAGGGCGCGCGCATCCTCGCAACTCTGATCCGGACCGTCGGCGACGTGCAGCTCGCCGAGGACGCCGTCCAGGAGGCGAGCCTGGCGGCCCTCGGCGCGTGGCCGGTCACCGGGGTACCGCCGCAGCCGCGAGCCTGGCTGACGGTGACCGCCCGGCGGAAGGCGATCGACATCCTCCGGCGCGAGCGGGCCCGGCCGGACAAGGAGCGGGACGGGCTGATGATGATGGAACTCAGCGGGTCCGAGATACCGCCGGACGAGGTCGTCCACGACGACCTGCTGCGGTTGATCTTCACCTGCTGCCACCCCGCGCTCTCGCCGGCGACCCGGATCGTCCTGGCGCTGAGGACGCTGTGTGGTCTCACGCCCGCGCAGATCGGCGGGGTACTCCTCACCACCGAGGTCGCGACGACCAAGCGCCTGACCCGGGCTCGCCAGAAGATCGCCGCCGCCCACATCCCGTACCGCGTACCGGCCGAGGGTGAGCTGGCCGGGCGACTTCCTGCGGTGTGCGGGGTGATCCACAGTCTCTACACGGCGGGCCATGCGCCGGTCGACGGTCAGGCGGCGTACGACGTGGACGCGTGTGCCGAGGCGATCCGGCTTGCCGAACTCCTGCACGAGTTGCTTCCGGAGCAGACGATGCCGGCCTCCGTTCTGGCACTGCTGCTCCTCACCGACGCCCGGCGGCCTTCGCGGGTCGACGACCAAGGGGACGTCGTCACCCTCGACAAACAGGATCGGAGCCATTGGGACACGCCGGCGATCACCCGCGGTATCGACCTGCTGAACGAGTCACTGCTCCGCACTCACGGCCAGGCGGACGCCTACCAACTCCAAGCCGCCATTGCAGCCGAGCACGCTCGCGCTCCGAGCTATGCCGAGACCGATTGGGCGGAGATCCTGCGGCTGTACGACCTGCTCATCTCGATCGCCCCCAGCGATGCCGCCGCGCTGGGCCGAGTAGTCGCTGCAGCCGAGGCAGCCGACCCCGCGACCGGCCTTGCCTTGCTGAACGACCTCCCGCCAAGCCCTCGCTGGCACGCAGTACGAGCTGAACTGCTGGCCCGCGAGAACCGCTTCGCCGAGGCCGCCCAAGAGATGACAGAAGCCCTCGCCGGCGCGTCTACCCAGCCAGAACAACACCACCGCGAACGCCGCCGAGCCCGATTCCTCCACCTGGCAACCTCACCGGACGACGTCGCTTGATCAGGCTTGGGTGCGGGCGTGTTCCGGGGTCCGGCCGGTCCACGTGTGGAAGGCGCGGTAGAAGGAGTTGGTGTCGTCGTAGCCGAGGAGGTACGAGATCTCGCCGGCGGTGAGTTGTGGGGTCGAGAGGTAGTGGCGGGCCAGGGACTCGCGGGTCTCGCGGAGTACGAGTTGGAAAGTGGTGGACTCGAGGTTCAGGCGCCGTTGGAGGGTGCGGGTGCTGACGGCCAGTTCACGGGCGACGGCGGGCATCGTCGCCGAGCCGGCCGGAAGGAGCCGCAGCAGTACCGCCCGGACGAGTTCCGTCGTCGAGGAGTCCCGGTCCAAGTCGCTGAGGCGCCGGCGGAGGCCGGGTTCGAAGTACTCCCACATCTGGGAGTTGGCGGTGAGGAACGGCTTCTCGGCGTCGCGGGCGGAGAAGGTGATCGACGCAGTGGCGGCGTGCTCGATCGTCACGCCGAGGTACTCCGTGTAGGCGGCGGGATCCGCGAGCCGCAGTGGAGCATGGACGTGGACGGGCCGGACCTCGGTGCGGGTGGCGATCCTGGCCAGCGCGACCCAGAAGATCAGCTCGGTGAGCACCAGCGCGTCCGGCGGGTTCGAACCGTGCGGCCAGTGCGTCTCGATTGTCGTTGTGCCAGGCGACGAGTTGATTGCCAGCCGCAACGGCCCGATGAGCTTCTTGTACTGCGCGATCCGGGTCGCGGCGAGCTTGAGATCGGGGCTGCACAGCGCGGCGAAGATCGGCGGGTCGAACGCCTCGACGGAGATCGCGGTGCCGATCCGGATCGGCAGGTGCGGGTCGTCCGCCTCCTCGTCGAGCGCCCGCCACAGCGCGTAGTACTGGGACACCGTCAGCGTCGCGGCAGCCTCGGTGAAGGTCACCTCGGGCAGGGATGCCCTGCGGAGTACGTTCGGCACGGAGATCCCGAGATCGGTCAGCAGCACCGTGGCCGAGGGATTCAGGGTGAACCCGGTCATCGGGACTCCTTCGATCACAGCTGAGCCATGATGACGCGGTCGTAGACCCGGTCGCCGAACAACTTCCGTACGGTGATCAGCAGGCGGGCGTATTTGCCGGCGACGTACCGGGTCTTCGGCCGTCGTGCCTCGAGGGCGCCCGCGATCACCCCGGCGATCAGCGAGGCAGGTGATCCGCCGGCCTCGTAGCTCTCGCGGGTCGTGCCGGCCACCTTGTGGGCGAGGTCGGCGTACGGGCCCTTGCCGGAGCGCTCGAGCATCGGCTCGACCAGGACGTGTCCGAACTCGGTCTCGATGATGCCCGGCTCGATCACGATCACGTCGATGCCGAACGGCTTGAGCTCTAGCCGCAGGCAGTCCGACCAGCCTTCGACGGCGTGCTTCGTCGCGTGGTACCAGGATCCCAGCGGGGTGTAGATCCTGCCGCCCATCGACGACAGGTTCACGATCTTCCCGGCGCCCTTCGCGCGCATGGCCGGCAGCGCGAGCTGGGTCAGCCGGGCCAGGCCGAAGAGGTTGACCTCGAACTGGTACCGGGCGTCGGCGATCGTGGTGTCCTCCATCGCGCCGTACATGCCGAAACCGGCGTTGTTGACCAGCACGTCGACACCGCCGCGCTCAGCGGTGATGCGGTCCACCGCGGCCACGATGTCGTCGTCCTTGGTGATGTCCATCGCCAGCACCGTCGCGCCGAGGTCTTCCAGGTCGCGCATCCGGTCCACCCGGCGCGCCGCCGCGTAGACGACGTACCCGTCGGCGAGCAACCGCTCCGCCGTCGCCTTGCCCATGCCCGACGATGCGCCGGTCACCAGAACGGTCTTCACGAACCTGCCTCCTCGCCAGGTGGTCCCGATGACCACCTGACAATGACGGTAGGCAACGGCAGCCGGTCAGGCACTAGCAAGACGCGCCAATCCACCTGCGGATCACGCCATCGGCCGCGGTCGCATCATCGGCCGCGGTCACATCGGTCGGGGTCCCGTCGTCGGCCTGGGCGCAGGGGTGCTGTTCCCGCGGACCGCGATCGGCAGAACGATCATCAGCAAACCGATCAGCAGCAGCGTGCCACCGGCGATCAGCGCGCCGATGGCGATCGGCAGGATGATCGGCAGCTTGGCCGCGGCACTGACGCTCGCGTCGATACCGGACGAGCCGTCGGCGTTCATGATCAGGATCGTCCAGTCGCCGTCGGCAACGTCCCAGACCAGCGTGCGGGGCCCGGTTCCGCTGTCGGAGGCGACCCAGAAGGACTGCCCGGCCGGATCCGCGGGACTGTCGGTGCCGGGTCGTGTCGTGTAGGTGGCCTTGAACGGATCGACGTCGATGTCGGACAGCTCATCGTGGCCGACACCCTCCAGGTACTTCGCCACCTCGGCGGACGGGCCGATCCCGAGGAAGAGTGGTGTGTCCGCACCCATCATCTCGGCGCGGATCCGGATCTTGCCCAGCATCCCCTGCCCGGAGCCGACCTGAGGACCGGCGAGGTCGACGTCGATCGATGGCACGGACAACGCGGACGTGTCGGTCTGGAACTGCTCCGGCCCGGCCGTGTAGTAGCCGTCGCCGTCGCGCTGCTGGTGCGCCCACAGCCCGATCCCGCCACCGACGAGGAGGCAGCCACCGAGCAGGACGAGCACGCTGCCGAGAATGATCAACAGGGTGCGCCAGGCACTCCACGGTCGCTTCTGAGGCGCGACCTGGCTCGGGTTGGGGTTGGTCGGTGCCGTGGTCATGAGACGACCTCCGCGGGCGTCCTGATCATCCAGACGCCGAGCCAGACCATCGCCAGGCCGAGGCCGATGCCCCACGGCGGCAGCAGCGCGTTGAAGCCGAGCAGGCCGCCGACCACGATGGCGATGCAGATCGCTTTCGGGAACACGCCGGCACGCAGGCTCGCGAGGCCGAAGAGCGCCCAGCCGATGGCGAAGAGGAGATAGCTCGACACTGCGCCGATGACGATCAGACCGGACGGATCCGCATCGAGGATCTGCGGCGCGATGTCGGCGAGGTACGTGACGTAGAACGTCTCGAACCACAGGTCGCCGCCGAGGAACATGGTGCCGACCAGGGCCCCGATCAGCCCGACGACACCGAACCGGCCGGCCTTGTGTGCCTGCCGGCTGTACGCCGCGACGGCGGCGAGGATCAGCAGGCAGAAGGCCACGAAGTACACGATTCCGCTGATCCGGTAGGCGAGGTTCTGCGAGGTGCCCTGCCGATCGTCCCTGTCGACGATGGGGAACATCACCAGCTCCACCACGATCATCAGGGTCCCGGCGGCCAGGGCGAGAGGCCCTGCCAATCGGGCCAGTGGTGCCAGTGACGAACTCGATGGGACTGTGACGGTGGATCTTGGATTCTGCGGTGCGTTCGGCCTGGACATGCCGGCCAACCCCCTCAGCGAGCGGAGGTCTGCCTCAACCCCCAAGAAATACGGACCTCCGGTGGTCCTGCCCCGCACACCGATCGCCAAAGGTGAGACCCGGTGACCGGGTCTTTGACACTCCGTTCCACAATATGTACGTCGTACAGAAAGTCAACAGCCGGGAGCCCTTGGATGACGCAGTCGCCGAACCGCCGGATGGGCCGGCCGCGCGCCGTCACGGAGCAAGCCATCCTCGACGCCGCTCTCTCGCAGCTGGACACCGGCGGCGCGGCCTCGGTGTCGGTCCGGGGGATCGCCGCCCAGCTCGGTATCGCGCCGAACGCCGTCTACACCTACTTCCCCAACAAGGCCGCCGTACTGCGGGCCCTTGTCGAGCGATTCCTCGGGGAGGTCAACCACGACCGGTTCGCCGATCGGCAGATGCCCTGGAGAGAGCGGGTCGAAGCCCTTGCCCTGGAGCTGCGAACCCGACTGGTGGCTCACCCGGGCGCGGTTCACCTGCTCCTGGGTGGTCCCATGGACGGCCCCAACGCGCTGATGCTCCGCGAGTCCCTCGCCGGAGTACTGGCAGACGCGGGCGCCACCGCCGACGACGCGGCCCGCGCCTCGTACGTCCTGGTGGTCTACGTTCTCGGCGCCATCGCCCTGGAAGTAGCCGGCCTCGACCACGCCGATCTCACCGAGTCCGAACGCATCACCACCCGCCGAGCCACCCTCGACACCATCTCCACCACCACCTACCCCCGCACCACGAGCACTGCCGCCACCGTCGCGAAGTACTTCACCACCGAACAGTTCCTCTGGGGCCTGACCCACATCCTCAACGGCCTCGCCCCCACCCCCGAAGCGCCGGCCCGCTGAAGGTCATGCGGAGACCTTCTCTGGGGGCACGCAGTTGGCTATGCAGGCGTGGGGTGGTGGAGGAGCCATGCGTGGGGTGGAGGTTGTGGTGGTCTTGGAGACGAAGGCGACGGAGATTGCCGCCGCGGCCAAGCAGAGCCCCGCGGTGGCGAGCATCGCGGGGCGGAAGCTTGCGGCGATTGTCTCGGTGAGGCTGAGGTCGACGCCGCCAGCCAGTGCCGGGAGTACTGCGATCGCGGCCACGCCACCGATGCGCGACACGGTGTTGTTGACCGCGGAGGCCTCACCGAGGTCGGCGCTGCTCACCGCCGCGAGCACAGCGGCAGTCAATGGTGTGACTGCCAGTCCGAGTCCCAGTCCGTACACAAGATTCCCCGGGAGCACACCGCCCAGGTAGCTCGAACCCGGTCCGAGCGCGGACAGGTAGACGAACGCGATCCCGACGATGGTCATCCCTGCTGCCATCAACCACCCGGGACCGAAGCGGGCCACCAGGGACCCACTGACCGGCGAGATGAGCAGGAAGACGATCGAGGAGGGGATCAGCGCGGCTCCCGCGGCGCTCGCGCTGTAGCCCAGTTGCAGCTCCAGTTGCAGGTAGAGCAGGTACGACGAGGCGGCCAGGGCGCCGTAGAAGAGCAGCGTGCCGGCGTTGATCGCGTCGAACTGGCGCGACTGGAACAGCCGCAGCTGCAACATCGGATGCCGCCGCATCGCCTCGAACGGGAACAGCGTCACCAGGCAGGCGATACCGACCAGGCCGGCGACCACGACCGAAGGACGGGACCAGCCCTTGGCGGCACCTTCGGTGAGCGCGTAGATGACCCCGCCGAACCCGACCGCAGTGAGCAGCGAACCCGGCACGTCGGGCCGGCCGCTGGCCGCGGGATCCCTGCTGTCCGGGACGCTTCGCAGTACGAGCAGCGCGGCGATCACCAGCGGCGCGTTCAGCAGGAACAGCCAGCGCCAGGAGTAGGTGTCCGAAAGCCAGCCACCCGCGTACGGACCGACCGTCATACCGAGTGTCGCAAGCCCCGCCCAGATGCCGATCCCGCGGGCCCGGTCCTCGGGGCGCAGGGTCGCGTTGAGGAGGGCCAGGCTGCTCGGCACCACCAGGGCGCCGCCGATTCCCTGGAGCACCCGAGCCGCGATCAGCAGACCCACCGACGGAGCGAGCGCACACAGCACCGACGCCCCCAGGGTGATCACCAGCCCGACCGCCAGGATCCGTCGCCGTCCGTAGCGGTCCGAGAGACCACCGGCGACTAGGAGGAGGGCCGCGACCGTCACCAGGAAACTCGTCACCACCCACTGCAGTTCGGCTACGCCGGCGTTCTGGTCCTCGCCGATGGCAGGCAAGGCGACCGTGACGACCGAGGCATCGAGGAACCCGATCATCGAGGCCAGCACGGTCGCGCAGATGACCGCGATTCCCGTCCTACTACTCAGCGGGACGGACGGGCTTGCCTGCTCAAGGGACATGCCTCCCACACTGCGGGAATCAGGAGGAACTCGCACCAGTGGGATCCCCTGGTTTGTCCCGGGCCTAGTGCGTGCGTGCCGTGCGGTACGGGTCGCCGGCCGGTAGCCAGGCTGTCTCGAGGTCGAGCGAGGCGAGGTCGCGGGTCAGTACTTCGACGGTGGCGTGCACCGCTTTCCGGGACTCGTCGCGCCGCGTCACCAGGCACCAGGTCCAGTACGGCGAGGGGTCGATCACCTGGCGCCGGACGAGGTCGGGTGGCAGCGGCCCGAGCTGGCTCTTCGGCGAGTTCAGCAGGGGACGGCGGAGGCGGCGTACGTTGTCGAAGAAGGCGTCACCGGTGATCCCGCCGTCGTCGATGTACTCGAGCTTCGCGCCGGTGTCGTGGGCGAACTCCTCTCCATAGGCGTTCCAGGACGACCAGGTGGCGGTGTCGGCGTCCACCGGGACGAGGATGTCCTTCGCCCGGACCGGCGACGCGTCGGCGCCGACGGCAACGGCGAACAGCCGGTCCGCGCCGATCACCTGCGCGTCGAGGTCGAGCTTGGCCAGGTCGTCGGACAGTACCCAGCAGATCGCCAGATCGAGGGTGCCGTCCGCGACCCGCGCCGCCTGGGCGTGCGAGGGCAGCACCCAGGCGTCGATCAGGAGCTGGGCGACACCGGACGCGCGGCTGACGAGGTCGGCCGGGTGCCAGCTGACGTAGCCGAGCCGGACCGGTTCGCTCGCCGCCATACCGCTCGCGGAACGTCGCAACTCGTCGGCCTGCTCGAGCAGCGCCCGCGTCGAGGACAGCAGCGCCTGGCCGCTGGCAGTCAGCGTGACGGACCGGCGGTCGCGGTCGAACAACCGGACGCCCAGGTCCCGCTCGAGGGACTTGATCTGCTGGGAGAGCGACGGCCCGGCGATGTGCAGGCGAGCCGCGGCCCGGCCGAAGTTCAGCTCCTCGGCCACGGCGACGAAGTACCGCAGTTGGCGAAGCTCCATGGGTCGATCGTAAGGCGGTGGGAGGCGTTGCCTCTCAGCAGAGAGCAACTCGGTCGTGGTGAAGCCGGCAGGGACCGAGCAAGCATGATCACCTACCTTGAGAGCCGCCCCGTTCGCGACCGGGGAGATGCTTCCGACGAAAGGCCTGTGATGCTCAGCGATCAGCTCGGTCTCGACCTCCCGGTGTTCGCCGCTCCGATGGCCGGCGGCGCCACTACGGCGCGGCTCGTCGACGCGGCGGCGAAGGCCGGCAGCCTCGGCTTCCTGGCCGCCGGGTACAAGTCACCGGAGGCACTCGATCAGGAGCTGAGCGCGGCGCCGTCCACGGCTTTCGGGGTCAACCTGTTCGCGCCGAACCCGTTGCCTGTCGATCGTGAGGAGTTCCGCCGCTACGCCGGGCTCATCGCCGCGGAGGCGGACCGGTACGGCATCGAGCTAGCAGCCGCCCAACCGATCGAGGATGACGATCGCTGGCACGAGAAGCTCGAGGTACTGCGCGCCCACCCGGTCCCGGTGGTGAGCTTCACGTTCGGCGTCCCGAGCCGCGACGACCTCGCCGTACTGCGTGCCACCGGCGCGTTGCTCCTGCAGACAGTGACCACGATCGACGAGGCCAAGGCCGCCAGTGACGCGGGCGTCGATGCCCTGGTGGTACAGGCCTCAGCGGCAGGTGGTCACTCCGGCACCTTCACCCCGAAGCAGCCGCCGGTAGAGGTTCCGATCAACGACCTGGTCGCGGCCGTACGGCGTACCGTCGGGCTGCCGGTAATCGCCGCCGGCGGCCTGGCGACCGCGGAGGAGGTGGCCGCGGTGATCCGGGCCGGTGCGGATGCCGTTGCCGTCGGCACCATTCTCCTGCGCAGCGACGAGGCCGGCACGTCGGCCACCCACCGGGCGGCGCTGGCAGATCCCAGCCGGGCGGACACCGTGGTGACCCACGCGTTCACCGGGCGTCCCGCACGAGCTCTGCCGAACGCTTTCACGAATCAGTACAGCGATCTCGCGCCTTACGGCTATCCGGCCTTGCACCACCTGACCAGCGGTCTTCGCAAGGCCGCCGCGGCAGCCGGCGACCAGGAGCACCTGCACCTCTGGGCCGGCACGGGATTCAGGCACGCCACCGAAGAGCCGGCCGCCACCATCCTGACCCGCCTGGCCGAAAAGCTCTGACCCCCAAGGGTCGCCTGGTGGATCTCAGTCCGGTTCTCGGTCGTCCGGTTGAGGAACGTGCATCACCTCGAGGATGTCGACGCCGAGCATGTCGAGGTGGTTGAAGACGCCGGCCAGGGCGGCCTGGTCGTGCAGGTAGCCGTGCAGGACGGTCTGCGCGGGCTCGGAGTGGACCTCCATGGACGGGAAGGCGTTCGTCAGCTCGCGGGACAACGTGCCCTTGACGCGGATGACGTAGTGGGTCATGTCGTTGCCCTCTCAGGATGGTCGGGACTGACTGTGCTGCTCCGGTCCCCGGCCGGCATCACCCTTCCCGGGCGATCATTTCTGCTTGGATTCCGCGAGGATCTCGGCCTTCTGGTGCTCGAACTCCTGGTCCGTGAGCACCCCGGCCGTGCGAAGCTCGCCGAGTTCCTTCAGCTGGGCGAGCATCGCGGACCGGGCCTGGGTCGCGGGGGGCGCGAACGAGGTCGGGACCGGGGCGTTGGTGGAGGCCGCCCACGTGCCCTGCTGCCGCTCGGAGACGCGCTGGTGCACGCGGGTCGCCACACCGGCGACGACAGCGGTTCTCGCGGCCGTTCTGAACAATCCCATCGGAACATCCCCTCTGTCAGCCGGTACCTTCGCCGAGCGCCGCCTCGAACTCGTCGTCCGGGATCCGGCCGGAGGCGACCAGGCGGGCGCCCTCGCCGTGCAGCGCGGCGGCGAGCGAGACGACCCACTCGTTCTCGTAGATGACGACGACGCCCAGGTGGCCGGCCTCGATCAGCGACCCGGCCTCGCGGAGGTCGTCGGCGTTCATCAGCCCGGAGAACGAGCCGATGAACGGCGCCAGGGCGGACAGTTCCGGCAGGATGTCGGACGCCAGCTTGACCGGTGCGACCGAGCTGTCGTCGGCCTTGCTCAGGACTTCGAGGTCGAGGATCCGGATGACCCCCCGCTCGGCCAGGTCCAGCAGGACGCCGAACCCGTCGGGACCGAGTCCCTCCGGCGGAATCTGCACCACGAGCAGATCGATCGGCCCCAGTACGTCGTTGGCCCGGGCCGCTGCGTCGGTCGAAGTCGACATCTGGCCTCCTGGCCGGTCGGGTGGAGGCGCGGAGTCGCTCAGCAGGGGACCACGCGGCCGTGCCGCCATTCTCCCAACCGGCCGGCCACGGCGGTATCACCTAGACCGGGTGAGATGCCTGGCAACGTGCGTCCGGCGTTCACCAGAAGGGATCCCGGGTGGGATCACACTCACGAGGTGAGCTGAGGCGGACCGGCGTACTGCATTCTTAGGCCATGGCGCCGCGCAGGTGGACGAGATTCGTGGCGGTCGCGGGACTGCTCACCCTGACGATCCTCGCTCTGCCCGCCCCGGCCGCGGCCACCACCCGGGCCACACCGGACGACGCCGGGCGTCAGCTCGCCGAGCGCTACGCCCCTGTCGTCAAGTTGCAGGTCGACGCGTCGCGCTGTGACGAAGGAGAGCAGTTCCAGCCGACCGACGTCGAGGCCGTACTGGGCAATCAGCAGGTCGCTCTCCGTGGGCCGTGGCGGCCACCCGACCTGGTCCGGACGCAGCCGGAGGCCAAGGACATCAGTCTCGGCTTCCCCGGGCATTTCCTGGACTTCCCGGGCGATCCGCTCCGGCCGGGCTGTGGGTACGCCGAGTGGTCCGCCGACATCAACGCGGCCTTCCCGGCCACGGTCTACGCCCATCTGGCCTCGGACCCGAAGTTCCCGGACAAGCTCTCCCTGGAGTACTGGTTCTTCTACGTCTTCAACGACTACAACAACACCCACGAAGGTGACTGGGAGTCGATCCAGCTCATCTTCGACGCGCCCGACCCGGCGGCGGCTCTCGCGCAGGAACCGATCGCGGTCGGGTACAGCCAGCACGGGGGAGCCGAGCGCGCGTTGTGGGGTGACAAGAAGCTCGAGGTGGTCGACGGCACCCACCCGGTCGTCTATCCGGCCGCCGGCTCGCACGCGAACAAGTACGGCCAGCGCCTGTACCTCGGGCGTGGCTCGGAGGGACTGGGGTGTGACGACACCACCAGACCTAAAGCCGGGATGACGCCGCGGGTCGCCTATGTACCGCTCGCGACCACCGACTACGTCGCCGCCTACCCCTGGCTGGGTTTCGAGGGCCGGTGGGGCGAACGGCAGCGCTCGTTCTTCGACGGGCCGACCGGGCCGAACATGAAGGAGTCGTGGGTCACGCCCATCCAGGACGCCGAGGTCACCTGGCGCGACGACAGCACTACCGTGCCCGCGGGCTCGATCCTGGGGCCGAGCAGCACCACCGTCTTCTGCGCCGCGGTCGCGACAGGGTCGAACCTGCTCCGCGAGACCCTCGACCGGCTCTGGCTCCTCATCCTGCTGCTCGTCGCCGGAGTCGCGCTGGTGTGGTTCGCGGCCAGTCGCACGCGCTGGAGCGACGCCGATCCACTGCCGGCCAGGAAGAAGAGGGCCTGGGGGCAGGCGGTGGTGTCGTCTGCCCGGCTCTTCCTCGGCCGGCCGGGCACCTTCGCAGGGTTCGTGCTGGTGTTCGTCGTCCTGAGCCTTGTGACGGTCACCTTGGCGGGCCTCCAGGCGGACCGCCGCGATGCTCCTGCCGATCTCGGCGCACCCACCCAGAACCCGGCCGGGTTCTGGCTTTCCGTGGTGGCACTGGTCACCACGATCCTCACGCTGGTCGCGTACGTGTCGATGATGGCGGCCCTGACCCGGACCCTCGACCAGCTGGACCGCGGGCAGTCCGTGACGACGGGAGATGCGCTCCGCCACGTCATCTCGTTGTGGCGGCCGTTGGCCAGGGTGGCCCTGCAGTACTACGTGGTGCTCGCCGCGCTGACGTTCTTCGTCGCCACCATCCCGGTGGCGATCTACTACGCGGTCAGCCGGGCGTTCGCCATACCGATCGTGGTGGCCGAGGGCTGCTCCGGATCCGAGGCGCTCAAGCGGAGCCGCAGGCTGGTGCAGGGCCGATGGTGGCGGACCGCCGTACCGCTGGTCATCGTGGTCGGTCTGGGCGTCGCGGCAGGCCCGATCGCCGGGATCATCCTGCTGCTCGCCACCGATCTGTCGGCCTCGCTGATCAACCTGGTGTCGTCGCTGCTCTTCGCCGTCGCGATGCCCCTGGCCGCCCTGGCCGTCGCCTACCTGTACTTCGATCGCGCGGTGGCTGTCAGGCAGGAGACACCGCCGGCTGGACCGGCTGCGACGCCAACAGGTCCAGGCCGAGGTGATGCGCAAGGTAGCGAGCGGCCAGCTGTCCTCTGACACTGTTGCCGGCCTGGTCGAGCCGCGGCGAGAAGGTGCCGAGGGCACCTTTCCCCGGTGACACCGTGACGATGCCGCCGCCGATGCCGCTCTTGCCCGGTACGCCGACGTCGACCAGCCAGTCGCCGGAGGTCTCGTAGAGCCCGGCGATCGCCATCACGGCCAAGGTCGCCCGGGCCACGTCCGGCGCGATCACCCGTTCCTGGGTGATCGGGCAGACTCCACCATCCGCCAACGTGGCACCCATCACCGCCAGGTCGACCGCGGTCACGCTCAGGCAGCTCTGTTTGGTGTACAGGTCGACGGCGTCGCCAGGGTCGCCCGCCAGGCCGTCCACACTCGAGAGGAGCGCGGCCAGGGCACGGTTGCGGTGGTTCGTCGCGAGGGCCGATGCCAGGGTCTCCTCGTCCAGTGAGAGCGGTCGCCCGGCGAAGCGGGACAGCCCGTCGACGATGAACCGCCAGCGGCTCTCCGGCGAGTCACCGGGCGCGAGGGACACGGTCGCGATCGCCCCGGAGTTGACCATCGGGTTGGTTCTCCCACGCTCGGACCGGTCGACCGCCTGCACGGAGTTGAACGGGAGCCCGGTCGCGTTGACCCCGACCAGGTCGCGGACGGTCTCCAGCCCGACCTCCTGGCAGACCAGCGCGAAGACGAGGGGCTTGGCCACGCTCATGATGGTGAACGGCACCCGGGAGTCACCCGCCTCGTACGTCGTACCGTCGGAGGCGGTGACGCACAGGCCGAACGAGTCCGGGTCCACGCGGGCCAGTGCGGGGTACACGTCCGAGACCGTGCCGTCGTCGACGCCTCGGAACATCCGGTGCGCGTCGTCGACCAGGTGGGTCACCGCTCGCGGCCGGGGCAGTTCGCCGGTCGAGACGTAGCGGTCGACCCCGCGCGGGTCCGGTGGATCGAGACTCATCGGTCCTCGTTCCCGGGGCTTCAGAAGTCCCAGACCCGCGGGATGACCAGCAGCGCCACCACAAGCCACCAGGCCATCACCGGCAGACCCAGCTTCCAGTAGTCGCCGAAGCGGTAGCCGCCCGGGTTCATGATCATCATGTTGGCCGGCGTGGAGATCGGGGTCAGCAGCGACGCCGCTCCGGCGACGGCGATCAGCATCAGCACCGGGCGCACCGAGACCCCGGTCGCCTGCGCGGCCGAGACCGCGATCGGAGCCACGATCAGCACGGTCGCGGTGTTGCTGACGATCTGGCCGAGCGTGCAGGTGAGGACGAAGAGCGCCAGCAGCAGCAGGTACGGACGGCCCGGGCCGACCGCGTCGATGATGATCTCGGCGACCTGGTCGGCGGCGCCGCTGGCCTGGATCGCGGTGGTCAGCGGGATGAGCGCCCCGATCAGCACGACGACCTGCCACGAGATCGCCCGGTAGGCCTGCTGTACTCCGACCACCCTGGTCAGCACCATGGCGGTCGCCGCGATCAGGCCGGCGATGGCGGGCGGGACCGCGCCGGTGGCGAGCAGCACCACCATGGCGCCGAGGATGGCGACCGCGACCGAGGCCTTGGCTCCCCAGGGCACGGCCTGCCGCCGGATCAGGTCCGGTGAGTCGACGATCAGGATGCTGCGGTCCTTGGTGAGCTCGTCCAGCTCCGGCCAGGGACCGTGGACCAGGATCGCGTCGCCTTCGGCCAGGGTGGTCGGCTGGTTGCCGCGGTCCTTGCCCATCCGCTGGACCGCCATGATGACGATGTCGTGGGCCCGGTGCATGCCCGGGAAGACCGTCTCGCCGACCAGGGTGGAGCGCGGCGGGATCACCACCTCGGCCATCCCGGCCTCGCGGGTGAGCAGGTCGTCGGCCTGCGTCGGCGCCATGCAGACCGACAGCACGGAGTCGATGGTCAGGCTGCCGACGTAGTCCGACGGTCCGGTCACCACCAGCACGTCGCCGATCTCGAGCTCGCCGTCCAGCCGGGGACGCCCTTGTGAGTCCTGTGCCCCGATGATCTCCACCCCCGGGTACGCCGTGAGGTCGATCTCCCGCAGCGGTTGCCCGAGCAGCGGGGAGAGTTCGCGCACGCGCAGCCGGTAGAAGCCGTCGGTCAGGGCGTAGTGCAGGTCGAGCGTGTGCTTGTGCCGGGCCAGATCCGTGGTCGAGTGGGCCGGCTTGGCGTCCGGCAGCAGCCGCGGGCCGAGCAGCACCGAGATCGTGATCGTGCCGATCACGAGAGGGATGCCGAGCACGGCGAAGGAGAAGAAGGCGAACGCGCCCTCGCCGGCTTCGCGGGACGCCTCGGAGACGATGATGTTGACCGGGGTGCCGGTCAGCATCAACAGGGATCCCGCGCTGCCGGCGAAGGTCAGCGGCATCAGCATCCGCGACGGTGGTTCCCCGATCCGCACCGCGAGCATGACGACGAGGGGCAGCAGCGCCGCGACCGCCCCGTTCAGGGTGATCAGGGCGGTCAGCACGGCGCAGAGGCCGGTGATGGCGATCAGCAGTCTGGTGCGGTTCAGTCCGGCGTACTGGACGATCGTCTGGCCCAGCCAGGTGGTCACGCCGGTGGCGTAGATGCCCTCGCTGACCACGAACAGCGTGGCGATGAAGATGACGACCGGGTCCCCGAAGCCCGCCACCACCTGGGTCGCGTCGAGCACCCCGGTGGCCCAGAGCGCCAGCGCGGTCAGCACCGCGACGAGATCCACCGGGAGTCTGTTCCAGATGAACAGGGCGACGGTGAGCCCCAGGATGATGAGGCTCAGGGTGCTGTCATCCATGACGCCTCTAACCGAGGTGCACGGGGGCGTCCGGGCCCCACGGGATCCCGATCAGGTACCAGGCGATGTAGAACAGCGTCCAGGTGATCAGCACCAGGATGGTGTACGGCAGCATCATCGACACCACGGTGCCGATACCGGCCTTCTTCCGGTACTTCTGGCACACCAGCACGATGAACGGCAGGTAGACCATGAGCGGGGTGATCACGTTGGCCGGACCGTCGCCGACCCGGTAGGCCGCGATCACCGTCTGCGGCGCGATGCCGAGCCGGTAGAACAGCGGGATGAAGATCGGCGCCAGGATGGCCCACTTGGGGATCACGCCGGGCATGATCAGATCGATCACCAGGACGAGCAGGATGAAGCCGATCAGCAGCGGGAGCGCCCCGATGTCGGCCCGCTCGAGCAGGTCGGCCAGGCCGGTCGCGGCCAGCGTCGACATGTTGGAGTAGTTGAAGTAGGCGATGAACTGCGCGATCAGCAGCATCAGGAAGATCAGGCCGCCCAGACCGTTGAAGGTCTTGACGATCGCGTTGATCACATTCGTGCTGCCGGTCAGCGACTGGCTTCCGCGGCCGTAGCCCAGGCCGGCGGCCAGGAACAGCATCGAGATGATGAACAGCAGGCTGCTCATGAAGGGTGAGGTGCCGAAGATCTCGCCGGTCTCGGGATTACGCAGTGGCGCCCCCGGGATGAAGGTGAGGGCCGACACGATGGCGACGGCGACCAGCAGGTAGTACACGGAGAAGCGCAGGCCGCGGGACTCCAGTGCCATCTCCTCGTCGCTGGCCTGGTGCTCGACCGGGGCTTCCTCGGGCCCCTCGGCCCGATCCCACTTGCCGAGCCGAGGTTCGAGGATGCGCTCGGTGATGATCGTCATCACCACGGCGCAGAAGATGGTGGAGGCGATGCTGAAGAAGAAGTTCTGGGTGACGTTGAGGGTCACGCCGGGGGCGACCAGGCCGATCGTCTCGTTGGTGACCTCGGTGATGATGCCGTCCGCCGGGGTGATCAGGATGTTGACGAAGAAGGCTGCGCTGACCCCGGCGAACGCGGCCGCGATGCCGGCCAGTGGATGTCGTCCGAGGGACACGAACGCGGCGGCGCCCAGGGGGATCAGCACCAGGTAGCCGGCGTCGGAGGCCACGCTCGAGATGCCTCCGAGCAGGACGATGATGAAGGTGATGGCACTCCGGGGCGCGACCTTGACCATCTTGCGGATCAGGGCGGCGATCAGGCCGGCCTCCTCGGCCACGCCGACGCCGATCATGGCGACCAGGATGACCGCGACGACACCGAAGTCGTTGAAGTTCTGCACCGCGGTGGTGAAGATGAAGCGGATGCCGTCACCGGTGAGCAGGCTCTCGGCGGTGATCCGCTCCTCTTCCAGGTGGTAGTCGGGGATCGCGGGCGCGGGCGGCGCGTCGTTGCCGGCGACGCTGGTGCCACCCGGGTACTCGGGAATCACCTGGACGCTGTCGGGTTCGGCGACCTGGGTGGTCACGCTCGCGTCGGTCAGGTAGAGGATGTGCGAGAACACGATCACGAGGAAGATCAGCCCGAGGAAGATCAGGGCCGGGTGCGGGACCTTGTTGCCGACCTTCTCGATGCCGTCGAGAACCCGCTGCATGCCGCCCTTCTTGGCCGGCTGTTCCGACTCGACCGCCTCCTCGCTCATGACCGCACCGCCTGGTCCGTGGCCCGGGCAGGCGGGGTGAAGGCGAGCGCGAAGTCGATCAGCAGTTTGGTGCCGAAGCCGGTGGCGCCCTTGTTCCGCCACGTTCTCGGGGCCGGCAACTGGGCGGTTCCGGCGATGTCGACGTGGGCCCAGGGATGCCCGTCGACGAACTCCTCGAGGAACAGCCCGGCGGTGATGGACCCGGCGTTCACGCCGCCCATGTTGGTCAGGTCGGCGATCGACGAGTCGAGCTGCGACCGGTAGGACCGGTGCAGCGGCAACTCCCAGACCGGCTCGTCCGCCCGATCACCCGCCTGTCTCAACTGGTCGACCAGCCCGGAGTCGTTGCCCATCACGCCGGCGATCTCGACGCCGAACGTGCGCAGGCACGCGCCGGTCAGGGTGGCGATGTCGACGATGGCGTCGACGGGTTCCTCGGTCGCCAGCGCCAGCGCGTCGGCCATCACCAGCCGGCCCTCGGCGTCGGTGTTCAGCACCTCGACCGTCTTGCCGTTCCGCATCGTCAGCACGTCGCCGAGCTTCATCGCGGAGCCGGACGGCATGTTGTCGGTGCACATCAGGTAGCCGGTCACCGCGGTCGTACAGCCGAGCCGGCCGAGTGCCGTCATCGAGGCGAGCACCGCGGCCGACCCGGTCATGTCGTTCTTCATCTGCGCGTGGGACTCGTCGCTCGGCTTGAGGCTGATGCCGCCGGAGTCGTACATGATCCCCTTGCCGACGAACGTCACCCGGCCGGTGGGGTCGGCCGGTTCGTACCGCAGCCGGATCATCCGGGGTGGCTCCACGCTGCCGCGGTTGACCCCCAGCAGACCTCCGCAGCCCATCTCGATCAGCTGGTCCTTGTCGAAGACCTCCACCTGGAGGCCGGCCGCAGTACCGACCTCCTGGGCCACCTCGGCCATCCGTACGGCGGACAGCGTGGTGGCCGGGCAGTTGGACAGATCCCGGCCCAGGGAACACGCCTCCGCGATGATGCGACCCCGCTCCGCTCCCGCGCTGACCTGCTCCGCCACGTCGTCGTCCGCCACCAGCAGCAGGGACTCGAGCGTGGGCTCGTCACCGCCCTGGCCGACGAAGAACCGCCAGCGGGCCAGCAGCACCCCTTCGGTCACGGCCTGGGCGAAGTCGCCGGCGGAGATGCCGAGGTCGGCCGAGGGGACCTGGACGGCGAGTCGCTTGTGCCAGGGGACCGCACGGGCGAACTCTGCGGCCAGATCGCGGACGAGTGTCAGGTCGGCCTCCTCCGCGCTGCCGGTGCCGACGGCAACCGCCACGGGACCGTCACCCCAGCGCGCCTGCACAAGGGTCTGGCCACGCTCACCGGTGAAGCCCGCCGACGCCAGGCCGGCCGAGTCGGTGCCGAAGGCGGCGGGCGGCTCGGCGCCGGTGGCGACCGGTACGGCGATCGCGTCGGCCTCCTTCTCCGCCTGCTCCGTCGAGGCGACGTTGATCGCCACCCGGTGCCGGGTGGACGGGATCGGGTCGAAGTCATCAGCGGACGTGTTCACGAGTTCTCCTCCGGCTACAGCTCGACGGGGGCGCGGATGTCGTTCCGGCGGAGCCGGGGTCAGGACTGCAGTGCCGCGATCAGTTCCTCTTCGCGTTCCTTCGTGAGGTTGGTCTGGATGACCGTGGGGTTGAACGGCTTCAGCGCATCGATCACGCGGTCCACGGTGGCCGACCGGGCCAGCAGGAACACGGCCGACTTGCCATCCTGCAACTGCTTGCCGACCTGTTTGATCAGGTCGTCGCTGATGCCGACGTCGGTCAGCTTGCCGGCCACGGCACCGGTCGCCGCGCCGACAGCGAGGCCGGCCAGCGGATTCAGGAAGAGCAGTCCGATCAGGGTTCCCCACAGCGCGCCACCGGCGGCGCCGGCCCCGGTCATGTTCATCGTCTGGTGGATGCGGACCTTGCCCTTGTCGTCCTTGTAGGCATAGGCCGCGTCGTCGCGTTGCAGCAGTTGTTGCTTGGCCAGGTCTTCGGTCAGGGCGAGGACGCGCTCGGCGTCGTCGCGACTGTTCAGACCTAGAACCACGAGATGCGTCATTGCTGGACTCCTCCGTCGCCTGGTCGCGCGTCACCCCGCTCCGCGCTGTGAGCCTCATGCCATCAGAAAAGTCAGCCCGCCGACCTCATCCGAATTGGGTGACTAGTTCCTTCACCCCGCAGGGATGAGTACGCCGGGCCGGATTCGGCCGATGATCCGCAGAACGGCGTCCGGGAGCCGCCAAGCGGTGGCGCTGGGTAGTTCACCCCTCGCGGGGGATGGTGCGAAGGCTGCGCTCGGTCAGGCTCAGGAGTGCGCGGTCTGCGGAGGGCGGCTGCCGCTGTCGCAGTGTCGTCGTTCGAGGAGGGATGGACTTGACTGCTCATTACGCCCAAGGCAACGCCAAGACGATCGACGCCGGCCGACTGTGGGCGGGCGGGGCGGCCACCGCGGTGGTCTGCGCGCTCATCGCCGTCGTCGGCATCCTGCTGGCCCGTGGCGTTTTCGATGTCGCCGTACTCGCCCCCGAGGGCGAGGGCACCTGGGGCGACGCCGACACGGGGAAGTACGCCCTGTTCGCCGCTCTGGCCGCCCTGGTGGCGACCGGGCTGCTGCACCTGCTGCTGCTGTCGACACCCCGGCCACTGCGCTTCTTCGGCTGGATCATCGCCCTGGCCACGGTGGCGGCCGCGTTGGCGCCGCTGGCGACCAACGCGTCGACCGAGTCGAAGGTCGCCACCGGGCTGATCAACCTCGTCATCGGGATCGCCATCGGCTCGCTGCTCACCGGAGCGGCACGGATGGCGGTGCGGTACCGGCCGGTCGACCCAGGTCCTCCGGCCAGGTGAGGGGCGTTTGGCGGGCCAGGTGATCCCCGGAGTCGCGGGCTAGGTGAGGCCGGCGTTGCGGGCTACGCGGAGGGCGGCTGACCGCCTGACGACGCCGAGCTTGCGGTACAGCGACCCGAGGTGGGTCTTGACGGTGTTCTCGGTGATGAACAGCGCGTTGGCGATCTCGGTGTAGGAACTGCCCAGGGCGAGCTCGTCGAGCACGTCCGCCTCCCGCGCGGTCAACCGGATCTTGGCGCCGTTGATGACCGCGTCGAGGCGCCGGGGCGGTGAGACCTGCCCGTCGGGCCGGGTCCGGCCGAGCAGAGTGACCCCTCCTGCCTTGCTCCACTCCGCTCCGTACCCGGTCAGCTTGTCCAGCACGACCGCCGCGAACGGATGGACGTTCGGCCCTTCGACATGTCTGCGCAACAGGCCCACGAAGGCAGGCTCCATCCCGGCCGGCGCGAGCGCGTGCAGGGTCCGCTGGGGAGCGGTCTGGTTCAGCATGTCCACCAGCGCGGTCTCGGCGGCCTCCTCGTCACCGAGGCGCAACAGCAGTACGGTCCGGACCGATGCCGCCGAAGCCGCCAGGACAGGGTGGACGCCCGGGCGGGCCAGTGCGGCATCCATCGCGTCGAGCGTTGCCTGTGAATCGCCGTCGGTGATGCTGGTGATGGCCCGGATCAGGTCGGCCTCCGCGGTGCAGCTGGCCTCCGAAAGGATCCGCAGCTGTTTGTCCATGCCGCCCTGGTCGCCGATCAGCGCGGCCACCCAGAACCGCAGCAGCGCGAAGTCGCGCGCCAGGTACGACGGCAGCGGGCCGGCCGCCGTCGGCTCCGTGGCGAGCTCGGTACCGGCCTGGTCGAGCTGGCCGTTCTCGATCAGCAGCGAGGCGCGCAGGATCGCGCGCAGACCGGCGACCACCGTGTCCGAAGCGGCCACGTCGGTGTCGGCCACCTGCTCGAGCCAGTGCCGCGCCGCGGCCAGGTCGAGCTGGCTCAACGCCGCCAGGCCCAGTACCACGTGCGCCCGGACCGCGTAGTCCTTGAAGAGGACGCGATCCCCGGCCTCGTGGAGGGCGGCCCGCGCGGACTCGGCGGCGTTCTCCACCTGGCCGCGCACGTAGTACACGACGGCGCGATGGGCCAGACCGCCCGCGATGAGCTGGCGATGACCGGCCATCCGGGCCGAGACCAGTGCCTCGTCTAGATGGCGGAGCGCCTCGTCGAGATCGCCGACCCACGTCTCGGTCGCCGCGAGCTCGATGAGGAGCAGGGACAACCGCTCCGGCGCCAGCACCGCCGGGCGCCGGCCGTTGTCCGGAGTACGGTCCAGCACCAGCAGCGACCTGGCGCGGGCGAGCGAGTCGCGGACGTCGTACCAGCCGTAGCGGGACTCCCACAGCCGGAGCGTCAGCGCGTCCGCCCGGAGTGCGTCGTCCTCCGGGGTCGCGGGCTCCGACGCCGAGTTGATCGACGCCTGGTCGGCGGAGGACGTGTCCATCACCGCGCCGGTGACGTCACCCGAGCGGCGGTGCAGGATGCCGCGAACACCGAGCAGGTGCCGATGGGTGTCCAGATAGCCGTCCGGGAGGTTTTCGAAGCCTGCGGCAACGAGTTCGTGGCCGCCGCTGGCGAGGACAGCCGGCCCGTACCGGAGCAGGACGCGGTCGATCAGCCCTGGATCGCCGGCGTCGAGTGCGTTGCGCAGGGCAAGAGAACCTTCGCCACGGTTCTCGTAGTACAGGGCCGCGCGGTGGTGCGCCGCGGTGACCACCTTGGCGTCCTCGGGACTGCCGGCGGCGCGGCGGTGCAGGAGCTCGATGAGCAGTGGGTGGTAGCGGTAGACGGGCTCACTGTCCGCGCCGTTGGTGTACGCGGTGACGAGCAGCCCGTTGCCGGCGAGATCCGCCAGCAGCGCCTCGGCGTTGGGGTCGGCGCTCAGCATGGCGGCCAGCGGCGCTGTCAGCCCGTTGGCAGCAAAGGTGCTGAGCAGCATCGACTGGGTCCGCGTGTCAAGGGTGGCGAAGGTTTCACCGAGCAGCAGGTCCAGCACCGGCTGCTCACTGAGCATCCGGGTACCGGCGTCGCGCGACACGGTGATCGTCCGGGCCGCGAGCACGAGGGCCGCGGCCCAGCCCGCTGTCTTCTCCTGCAGCAGCGAGATGTCTGCCGCGGTGGCGTTTTCATCATGCGCATGAATGAGTTCGGCGGCCTCTGCATCGTTGAACCGCAGTTGACGCGAGCGCAAGGTCGACGCCAGGCCGCGCAGCTCCAGCTCGGTCAGCGGCAGGGGCAGGTCGTAGCGGGTGGCCAGCAGCAGGCGGACCGACTGCGGTGACTTCTTCAGCAGCGTGGACAAAGTGGTCAACATCGTTGCGGAGAGCAAATGAGCGTCGTCCACCACGACAGGCTCGGGCGCCGCCGCCGCGGACGCCTGGCTGAGGACGTCCTCCAGCGAGTCCGGATCCTGGCCGGACACCCACAGCACGGAGCGTCCGGACGTGCTCCGATGAGCCGCCCAGTCGGACAGCAGGACAGTTTTGCCGGTGCCTGCGGGTGCCACCAGCATGGTCAGTGGTGCCGCAGAGCCACGGTCGAGTGCAGCACGGAGCCGCTCACGACTGACCAGCGTCAACGGTGGCCGTGGGGCTCCTCCCATGGCCGGTCGCCTGGTTCCGTCGTGCGCGTGCTCGGGCTCGAAGATCGTCACGCGCCGCCCTCCCTGGCTTGCGTGCCTCGCGTTGAGCCGGTACTCCTCTGGGTCTTCTGTTGCGCCTGTGCTCCTGAGTTTCTCTTTTGGAGACTAGTCGGTCCGTGGCCGTTGCGGGAGAGGCGCGCGTACGGACAATTCTGTCCCTGCCGGGTCAGGAAGCTGCCAGCGTGAGGGTGGTCGTTGCCGTCACCCCCGATCGCAGGTAGGTGATCTCGAGGGTGTCGCCGGCCGATCGGGTCAGGGTAGCCACCACGATGTCCTCGCTGCTGCGGGCCGGTTTGCCGTCGATCATGGTGATGATGTCGCCGGGCTTCAGGCCCGCCTTCACCGCTGGACTGCCTGGCTCGACGGCCAGGACGAACAACCCCGGCTCGGTGCCTGAGGCCCTGGCCATCTCCGGCGGAAGCTCCTGCACCTGGAGCCCGGTGGTCGGGTGGCCGGCCTGGCCCGTCTCGATGAGCTTGTCAGCGATCGGCATGGCGAGATCGACCGGGATGGAGAAGCCCAGGCCGACGCTGCCGCCGCCGGAGACCCCGGCCGAGTTCGGCACGGTCGCGATGGCGCTGTTCACCCCGACCAGCCGGCCCGAACAGTCGACCAGCGCGCCACCACTGTTGCCTGGGTTGATCGCGGCGTCGGTCTGGATCGCGCCGATCAGGTGGTGGGTGACGTCGTCCCCGGGCACCGGCACGTACCGGTCCAGGGCGCTGACGATGCCGGAGGTGACCGTGCTGTAGAGGCCGAGCGGCGCGCCAAGAGCGACGACCGGGTCGCCGACCTCCAGCGCCGCTGACGACCCGAGTGCGATCACCGGATACCCCTTCGAGGCGTCGGCCGCCTTCAGCATCGCCAGGTCCGTGCTGGGGTCACGGCCGATGATCTCCGCGTCCGAGCTGTGCCCGTCGCTGTACAGCACCGACACGCTGCCGCCGTTCGCGGCCAGCGAGATCACGTGGTCGTTGGTGAGGATGTAGCCGCCGTCGCGGATGATCTGGCCCGATCCGCTGCCGGCCTGACCGCCGCGGCGGGCGGAGATCGTGACGACCGACGGCAGGACCTGGTTCGCGACCGGGGCCGCGGCGCACATGGCAACCTGGCCGGCCGCTTGCGGATTGCCTGCCGCCGACGACGTGGTGGCCCCGTCGTCGGACAGCGCCCAGACGATGAGTCCGCCGATGACCGCACCCACCAGAGCAGCTCCGCCGATGCCGGCCAGCAGCGTTCGGTTCCGGAGTACGCCGCCGGCGGAGGTCGGTGCGGCGGGGGCCGGCGCCGCAGCTTCCGGGGCGGGAGTCGGGGCGTCCGGCGCTGGTCCCGGGGTGGGCGTCGGCGCCCCCGGCGCAGGGTCCGGGGCGGGCGTCGGGGGGTCCGGCGCGGGCTGCCCGCTGGGTGGATCGGACATCTCGATCTCCTCCGCGCTGGAATCGTGGCGCACCGGCCGGCGAAGGTGGCGGTTCCGCGAGATCAGCCGTCGAAGCGCCGGTCGGGACACAACCCTTCGTCAAGGATCGCTGCCGCCGCCGCCGAAATACTCACCCGAAAGAGGTGATCCAGGCGCTGGATGGCGCACACTAGGGTCATCGACGATCACGGCGCCGGCTGCTGGGAGGTGCGGTCATGGGAGCGGCGGACAACACGCCCCGGCAGCATTGGCGGCGAAGCGGACTCGCGCGCGCGGTCGTGATCGGGCTGGCTCTGGTGGTCGCGGGCATGGCCTACAGCCTGCTGGTGCCGAACGGGGCGGCGGGCGCCGACGGACCCCAGTCGCAGCAGATCGAGGAAGGCCGCAAGCTGTTCGCGGTCGGTTGCGCGAGCTGCCACGGGCTCAACGCCGAAGGCGGCACTGACGGCGAGGGCGAGCAGGCCGGACCGCCGCTGATCGGGGTGGGCGCGGCCGCGGTCGACTTCCAGGTCGGTACGGGCCGGATGCCGGCGACCCAGACCGGTGCCCAGGTGGCGCAGAAGGAGCCGGTGTACACCGATGAGGAGATCGCGGCGCTGGCCGCTTTCGTCGCCTCCCTCGCGCCGGGCCCCGCAATACCGGCCACGGAGGCGTACGACGTCAGCAAGGCGACAGACGACGAAATTGCCCGCGGCGGCGAACTGTTCCGGACCAACTGCACGGCCTGCCACAACTTCGCCGGCCGCGGCGGCGCCCTGCCGAACGGACGCTATGCGCCCTCGCTGATGAACAGCTCGCCCCGGCACATCTACGAGGCGATGCTGACCGGACCCCAGCAGATGCCGGTCTTCTCCGACCAGGTGCTGCTGCCCCAGGACAAGCGCGACATCATCGCCTACGTGGTGAGCCTGCAGGATCAGAAGGATCCGGGTGGCTTCGGTCTGGGACGGCTCGGCCCGGTCTCGGAAGGGCTCTGGGGCTGGTTCGTCGGCATCGGCGCGCTCATCGCGGTCGCGGTGTGGATCGGGGCCAAAGCCCACTGATCCCGGGCTGAGGCCCGCTGATCCGGCGCAAGGCCCGTTGATCCGGCTGGGGCGCTAGCGGAACAGGTCGAGGCCCTGGCCGATCATCACGGTGGCCAGGACCGCCAGCAGAACGACGAGGATCGTGTTCAGGTTGCTCAGCAGCCACTTCTCGAGCGTCTTCAGCGTCGGGGCCGACCGCTCCGCTCCCGCGATGACGACGGCCAGCAGTGGGACGAGAACCGTCAGCGACGCCGCGATGACGAAGCAGGCCGTCGCACCGACCTCCTGTCCCGTGGTGAGGCCGGATCCACCGATCTGGGTGCCCGCGCCGATGACGAGCGGGAGGTTCTTGAGGTTCGCCAGCGCCGCTCCCGCTCCGGTCAGGACCAGGGCGGGGCCGGAGAGCGTCGTGATCTTGTCGACGATCGCCGGGCGGGGCGGGGTTTCACCGGGCGATGGACGTTTGCGCCAGTACCGGACCGCCAGGACCGCGAACAGCACGCCGACCGCCAGCTTGACGAGGTCGACACCGTCATGCGCCGCCTCCGAGCCGTCATCGGTGGCCACGTCCGTCAGCACCACCACGAGTCCGGTCGCGATCGCCAGGGCGCCGACCCAGCCCACCGCGAAGCTCGATCCGGCGCGAATCGGCTGCCTCGACAGCAGCACCAGCACGATGCAGACCATCGGCACCGGACTCAACGCGATTCCCAGCGCCTGCGGAAGCACCGCGCCGATCACCGGCCAGAAGGTCACCCTGCTCACTATGGAGGAGCGGCACCGGCCCAGCAAGACGCCTCCCCGGCCTCCACCTGACCGCCGGCCCACTGCTCGTGGTTTGTTTGAGTTGACGTGTCAACCTATGATGAGTGACGTATCAATCAAATGGCACGAGAGGACGGCGAGTGGTCATGCAGGTGGGGATCTTCGGAGTGGGAGATGTGGTCGCCGACCCGGTCACCGGTCGCCCACCCACGGAGCACGAGCGGATCAAGGCGGTGCTGGAGTACGCCCAGCTGGCCGAGGATGTCGGCCTCGACGTGTTCGCGATCGGCGAGCACCACAACCCGCCCTTCATACCGTCCTCGCCGACGACGATCCTCGGGTACGTCGCCGCCCGGACGTCCAGGTTGCAGCTGTCGACGTCGACGACGCTGATCACCACGAACGACCCGGTGAAGATCGCCGAGGACTACGCGATGCTGCAGCACCTGGCCGACGGCCGGGTCGACCTGATGATGGGCCGCGGCAACACCGGCCCGGTCTACCCGTGGTTCGGGCAGGACATCCGCAACGGCATCGCCCTGGCGGTCGAGAACTACGCGCTGCTGCGCCGCCTGTGGCGCGAGGACGTGGTCGACTGGGAAGGCAAGTTCCGCACCCCGCTGCAGGGCTTCACCTCGACGCCGCGGCCGCTGGACGACGTACCGCCGTTCGTGTGGCACGGCTCGATCCGCAGTCCCGAGATCGCCGAGCAGGCCGCGTACTACGGCGACGGCTTCTTCCACAACAACCTGTTCTGGCCGAAGCGGCACGTGCGGCAGATGATCGAGCTGTACCGCCGCCGCTTCGAGCACTACGGGCACGGTCCGGCCGACCAGGCGATCGTCGGACTCGCCGCCCAGCTCTACGTCCGGAAGAACTCGCAGGACGCGATCAACGAGTTCCGGCCGTACTACGACGCGTCGCCGGTCTACGGTGGCGGCCCGTCGCTGGAGCAGACCTCGCAGGACACGGCGCTGCTGGTCGGCAGCCCGGACCAGGTGATCGAGCGGATCCTGCAGTTCCGTGAGTACGCCGCCGGCGACTACCAGCGGCAACTGTTCAACGTCGACGGACTCGGAATCCCGCACAGGGCGGTGCTCGAGCAGATCGAGCAGTTGGGGGAGATCGCCGCGGTGATTCGCAAGGAGTTCGCCGTCGGCCGTCCGGAGCACGTCCCGGACGCACCGACCCACGCGTCCCTGAAGGCGGCGAAGGAGCTGTCGGCGGAGGCGGTCCGATGAGCCGGAAGATCGTCGTGATCAGCGCGGGGCTGCGGCAGCCGTCGTCGACCCGGTTGCTGGCAGACCGGCTGGCCGAGGCGGCCCGGCGGCAGCTCGAAGCGCTCGGCGCCGAGGTGGACCTCGAGGTGATCGAGGTGCGCGACCACGGGCACGACCTGGTCAACAACCTGATCGTCGGCTATCCGTCCGAGCAGCTCGAGGAGGTGCTCGACCGGGTCAGCCGGGCCGACGGTCTGATCGCCGTCACGCCGACGTTCAGTGCGTCGTACAACGGGCTCTTCAAGATGTTCGTGGACGTGCTCGACGACAGCGCGCTGATCGACAAGCCCGTGCTGATCGCGGCGACCGGAGGGACCGGCCGGCACTCGCTGGTTCTCGAGCATGAGCTCCGCCCGCTGTTCTCCTACCTGCACGCGGTTGTCATGCCCACCGGCGTGTACGCCGCCCCCGAGGACTGGGGCTCCGGCGCGGAGTCCGAGAGCCCGCTCGCGACCCGGATCGACCGAGCCGCAGGAGAACTGGCCCGGGAGGTCGACCGGCGGGAGTCGCCGCTGCCACCCGACCCCTTCGACTCGCCGGACTCCTTCGAGAAACTCCTTGCCTGACAGGATCCTCGGCTTCAAGAGGCGGCCGGCGGGAACTGGGCGATCAGCTCCTCGACCCGGGCCTGTCGGCCCTCTTGGCGGTGGCGCTCCCAGTCCTCACGAGACATCACGCCGCTGATCAGCTCGAGGGCTTCCTCGAGTTCCTCGTCGAGGTAGGGGTTCGGCATCTCCAGACGGTCCCTCATCGCCTCTTCCGCGCCGAACAGCCGAGCTGCGCGGGCCGGCTCACCCTGACGGATCAGGATGTTCATCGCGGTGTTGGCGAAAGCCATCAGGAGACTCGGGCTGCCCAGCGTCACAACGGTGTCGACCAGGCCGCGGGCCAGCTTGCTCGCCTCGTCGACGCGGCCCGCGACCACGAGCAGGTAGGCCAGATTCTGCCCCTGGACCGCGGCCTCGTGGACGTCGCCGAGGTCTTCGAAGAGTTCCCGCGCCTCCATCATCATCGTCTCCGCGCGATCGAGCCGGCCCAGCTCCTCCTCCACGCCGCCGAGGTTGCCGAGGACCCTGGCCAGCTGCCTCTTGTCGTCGAGCAGGCGGAGCCGGTCCAGAGCCTCCCCGAGGCTGTCGCGGGCGGTCTCGAGAGCGCCGAGCTGGAGTTGAACCGTGCCCAGCAGGCTCAGCGCCAGGGCGATACCGGCGTGGTCGTCGAGCGCCTCGGCCAGCTTCAGGCTTCTCGTCGCCAGCTCCTCGGCACGGGCGGTCTCACCTTGCATGACGAGGAGATTCCCCAGCCCGCGCAGGCACGCCACCAGGTCCGGCGACGGTTCCGCGCCCGCCCGCGCGACCACCAGTTCATGCCAGCGGCGACCCTCGGCGAAGTAGCCACCCAACACCCAGACCCAGCCAAGGGCCGCGCAGAGACGAAGACCGGTCGCGAGGTCGCCGGTGGCGTTGTCGTTCGGCGGAACGGCCCAGCCGAGTGCGGCACGGAAGTTGTCGAGCTCGGTCTCGGCAAGCTCGAGCGCGGTCACGTGTGTGGACTCCTCCCGCATCGCCAGGAGCTTCTCGGCCACGGCCGCGTAGTACGCCGCGTGCGCGCCGCGCGCTGCCTCCGCCTCGCCGACCGCCCGCAGTTCGTCGTCGGCGTACTGGCTGATCGTCTCCAGCAGCGCGATCCGCGGACCTCCGTCCGGGCCCTCCGACATCGTGACCAGGCTGGCGTCGATGAGTTCCGCGACGATGTCGAGCGGGTCCTCCTGAGGCGTGCAGGCGACCGTGGCGACCGCATCGAGGTCGGCGCCACCCGAGAAGACGGCCAGTTGCCGGAAGACGCGACGCCGTACCGGGGTGAGCAGGTGGTAGGACCAGGCGATGGTGTCGCGGAGCGTCCGCTGTCGCTCGGGTGTCACGCTGCTGGGTGAGACGATGTCGAGGGACTGGTCGATGCGGTCCAGCAGTGCCTTGGGGCTGAGCAGCCGGACCCGGGTGGCGCAAAGCTCGATGGCGAGGGGGAGCCCGTCCAGGCGGCGGCAGATGGCCACCACGTCGTCGACGTTGTCGGTGGTGAGAGTGAACCTGGGTTGCACGGCCTGGGCGCGTTGCACGAAGAGCTGCACGGCTCCGGAGCTCTGGGCCGCGGCCAGCGTGAGGTCATCCGGCAACGTCAGCGGTGTCACCGGGTGCTGCCGTTCGGCGATGAGTCCGAGCGGTCGTCGCGACGTCGCGATGACAGCGACCCGAGGTGCCGCTTCGAGGATCTGGGCGACGACCTTGGCGGCGCCCTCGAGCTGCTCCAGGTTGTCGAGGACGAGCAGCAGCGCGTGGCGTGCCAGGTGGTTCAGGAGGCCTGCCGGGGTGCGCTCCCTCGCCCCGAGGTCGAGCACCTCGGCGATCGACGTCCACATCACCTCCTCGCTGACCTCCGCCGCGAGGGGTACGAAGTACACGCCGTCGGGAAAGCTGGTCTTCAGCTGAGCGGCCGCCGAGATGGCGAGGCGGGTCTTGCCGGAGCCGCCTGGTCCAGTGAGTGTCACCAGGCGGTTGTCCGGAGTACAGAGCATTTCCGTCAACCGCGCCAGGTCGGGCTCTCTGCCGAGCAGCGGAGTCGCCGTGGCGGGCAGGCTCGTCGGCGTTCCGAGGGTGCGGAGTGGTGGGAATTCCTCTTGCAGGCCCGCGACCGTCAGTTGGTAGAGATGCTCGGGTTCGTGGATGTCCTTCAGGTGGTGGGTGCCGAGGTCACGCAGGGAGACGCCGTCCGGGAGCTCGGCGAGGTCTCCGGTCGCGGCGGAGATCACCACCTGACCGCCGTTCGCGGCCGAGGAGATCCGCGCGGCCCGGTGCACGTCCATCCCCCAGTAGTCGCCATCGTGCACGCCGGGGGAGCCGGTATGGATCCCCATCCGCACACGCAGCCGCTCGCCACCCGGCCAGTGATGGTCCTCCAGCCGCCGCTGACCCTCCGCGGCTGCCTCCAGCGCATCAGTAGCCGTCGGGAAGACGACGAAAAAGCTGTCTCCCTCCGTACCGACCTCAGTACCGCCGGTCGCCGCCCAGACGCCCCGCAGGATCCGGCGATGACTGTCGAGCACGTCGACATAAGTCGGCCCGAGCCGAGTCAGCAGCAGCGTGGACCCCTCGATGTCCGAGAACAACATCGAGACCCTCCCCGCCGGCAAGTCCCTCATCCGCCGCCCCACATGCCGAAAGTCTCCCAGACCACGCGCCCCTACTGCTCGCCAATTTGCCCGGCGGTAGGACGTCGCAGTACGGCGGTCACGCATAGTCTCGCCGCATGAACACTCCGTCGACGCCGGTGTTCCTCCGCCCACTCGCCTTGCCAGACGTGGAGATCTACGCCTTCTGGGGCCTGGACCGCCGCTTCTGCGAACACGCCGGCTGGACCGTCGACAAACCCCTGCCCGCCCACGAGGCGCACTGGCGCAGTTTGATCACCGACCCGAAACCCGGCCTCGAGCACGGCTTCAACCACCTTGGCCTCGATGAGCTCCGAGCCGAAGCCATGGATGCGAACCACGCGTCAGTCCGCATCCTCACCTCGCTCGCCATGACCGAGACCGGGAAAGGCACTG
Source organism: Kribbella sp. VKM Ac-2568 (assembly GCF_004345365.1). Lineage (GTDB taxonomy): Bacteria > Actinomycetota > Actinomycetes > Propionibacteriales > Kribbellaceae > Kribbella > Kribbella orskensis. Next base: position 137,846 of record NZ_SLVF01000007.1, on the reverse strand, counting down.
AAGAGGCCTTTCTGGGCACGACCAGCTTCTACCGCCAGTTCTCTGTCACCAAGGCGGAATGGGATCGCCGTACGGCGTCCTGAAGTTGCCCAAGGCAACCATCGGCGCTATTGGCCCAGGCGGAGGTAGAGGTCGCGTAGGAGGGCGATCTCTGCGCCGTGATGGCCGCGCCCGCGCCTGCGGCCTCCTCCAGGTCACCGGCTGTCCGACCGGGCTGAATCACCACCTCAATCACATCGACGATGTGATGCCCGGTCACCACATCGCTTCCTAGGTTCGCCTTGAAGCCGCGGTATCCGCCTCGGCAACTCGGAACGAGGGAAGCGGTCATGACCGTCACCACCACCAAGCTCACCCGGGCAGCCGGCCTGTCGGCGGTTGTCGCCGGCCTGCAGTTGATCTCCGTGCCCACTGTGCGCGACGCCCAGCTCGACCCGGCCGGTGCGGAATGACCCCGCGACCCCGGCCAGTCGACCGAAACCGTCCGGCCGCTGTGAAGGGGACCCGATCGGGGCGGTGGGTTCCTGTCGCGCTGGTGGGGCTCAGCCTGATTCCCGTTCTCGCAGGCATCTCCCGGCTCGTCGTACTCGCGGGCGGCCCGGAGATGCTGCTCCCGGCGGATCCTCGCTCCGAGGCCTCGCCTGTGCCCATCGTCCTGCACGTCGTGTCCGCGATCGGCTTCGCCGTCCTCGGCGCGTTCCAGTTCTCGGCCGGGATCCGTCGCCGCCGGCCGCGTTGGCACCGTCGCGCCGGGCGCGTGCTGGTGGTGCTCGGCCTGGTGGTCGCGCTCTCGGCCCTGTGGCTGACGCTGTTCTACCCCCGCCAGGAGAACACCGGTGATCTCCTGTACCTGTTCCGGTTGCTGGCCGCTTCAGGGCTCGGCGCCAGCATCATCCTCGGCTTCGCCGCCATCCGGAACCGTGAGATCGCCCGCCACCGTGCCTGGATGATCCGTGCGTACGCGTTGGCCCTGGGCGCCGGCACCCAGGTGTTCACCCAGGGCATCGGAGAGGCCGTCCTCGGTGCCGGCGCGATCCGCACCGACCTCATGCTGGGGTCAGCCTGGGTCATCAATCTCGCCGTCGCCGGGTGGGTCATCCGCCGACCGGCGGCTCGCCGAGCACGCACCAGAGCAGCGTTGGTGGGGTCCCCATGAGCCCGCGGCCGCACGCACCCGAGTACTACGAGTTCCGGATCGACGGACACCTCGACGACCACTGGTCGGTCTGGCTGGACGGTCTGACCCTCACCCACGGGGCCGACGGCACCACCACGCTGCGCGGCGCCGGGATCGACCAGGCGAAACTCCACGGCCTGCTCACCAAGCTGCGCGACCTCGGCGCCGTCCTGATCTCCGTCGAGGCGATCGACCCACCCGACCGGTACGGCGGCCGGCCGGCCGGGCTCAGCCCTTCGGACGCGGCAGATCCATCACCGCGGTGAGGGCGTTCGCGCGAAGCTCGGGTGTGACGGCGTGGGGGTCGAGGAGTTGCTGCAGGAACAGACCGGCATCAAGCGCCAGCACGAGGGCAGCCACCTCGTCCGCCGTCAGCGGCAGCTCGTCCCCACGTGCCGCGTCACGCTCGGAGATCGCAGCGGCCAGCCTGTCCCGCATCCGCTGGTAACGCTCGGCGAGGGCGGCCTTCGCTGCCGCATCGCGGGCGGCGTACAGCCAGAACTCCAGCATCAGCAGTCCGAAGGAGCCGCCCGCGGCGTTCTGCTCGATCGCTGCGTCACGCAGGCTGGTGCGCAGGTCGGCAGTCGAGGCGTTCTCGAGCAGCAGGTCCAGCTGGGCGAGCTGGTCCTCGAGGTGGCGGTCGATCAAAGCGAGGATGAGCGCGTCCTTGCCGGCGAAGTTGGCGTACACCGCGCCTTTCGTATAACCGGCGGTTCGGGCGATGTCGTCGATGGTGGCGGCATGGAAGCCACTCCGGGCGAACTCGGCCGCCGCGGCGTCCAGCACCCGGTTCGTCGTCTGCGCACGGCGTTCTGCCTGTCGCAATGTCAGCTCCTCGGTCAGTTAGATACCAACAGGTATATAATACTAGCGGGTATGTAACTTGTCATCGCACAGGCTGGGAGATGGTGACCGTGGAGGACCAACGAGGTAGGCGTGACGGTGGACCACGTGCGAGTCGCGTGTCCGCGCGGACCCTTCGCGGGTGGCGGTGGCGCCTGGGGAATGCGCTCGTCACCGTCTTCGCGCGAGCGGGAGTCGGGCCGATCGCGCTGCTGACCACGACCGGTCGTACGACGGGGCGCCCGCACACGGTGCCCGTCGTACCGATCGACCACGCCGGCTCGAGGTGGCTGGTGGCGCCGTACGGACCGGTCGGCTGGGTTCACAACGCCCTCGCCGGCGGCGCTGTAGTCCTGTCCTACGGGCGCCAGCGGATCAGCTACACCGTGCGCGAAGCGACACCGACCGAAGCCGGGCCGGTCCTCAAGCGCTACGCCACGGTCGCTACGCGGACACGACACTGCTTCGCCGCCGGGATCGATGACCCGGTCGAGGCATTCGTCGCCGAGGCGAGCGAACATCCGGTCCTCGAACTCCGGCCAGCTCTGGCTTGACCTGGAGTGCGCTGGGGCTCACGCCAGCTGTACCGCCGTCGCCCGCCGGCGTCCCGCAGTACCGGCCCCACGTGGGTCAGTTGGTCAGGTGGGCGGTGATCTGCTCGGTGCCTCCTGGGTTGTCGGTGATGTCGGCGGTGCCGTGGGCGTTGCGGTAGCGGCCGGTGCCGCCGGTGACGGCGAACGTGGTCTTGAGCGGCTCGGTCGGTGGTCCGGTGGGGCCGTCGGCGATGGCCTGGAGGGTGAGTTGTCCCTCCGGGAGGGCGATCGTCATCTGCCAGTTGCAGGTCATCGCCTGCGGGGTCGCCTTCACCACGGTGCAGGTGACCCCGTCGGTGCCGACGGGCTTGCCGTTGCGGAAGACCTTGTCGGAGCTGACGATCTGGTCCCCGAGCCCGAGGGCGGGTCCGGGGGTGCCGACGTCGATGACGGCGAACTGCTCGGTATGGGCGGTGAGGTTGAGTACTTCGCCGCCGGACCCGTAGGCGACCGATCCGCCGAGGGCGCCGGCGAGGCAGGCTGTGACGACGGCCGCGGCGGTGTGGATGCTGCGCATTGGAACTTCTCCTTGTACGAGTAGTGGTGTTGCAACGAGAGTGCGGCGATACCCGCCGCCCGGACATCCGTGGCAGCTACGGAGTTAGCCCACGGCAACTCCCTGTTCAGCGGCAGGGCTCTGGGGTCTACTGAGACTCGTGACTGCGGCACCGGGCCTGTCCGCACTGATCGGTCGCGACAAGGAAGCGGCCGTACTGCGGCGCGCGGTCGACGGGGTGGGCTCCGACACGGGCGGGGTCGTCGTGGTCACCGGCGAGGCGGGCATCGGCAAGTCGCGACTGCTTCGTGAAGCCGCCCGCTCTGCCGCAGAAGCAGGCCTGACGGTGCTGTCGGGACGCGCGGTCCCGCAGGGCGGGGCCTATCGTCCGCTGGTGGATGCTCTGCTCGGACAGTTGCGTGACGCAACGGTCACCGAGTCGCCGGACCTGAGGCCCTTCCGGTCCGCGCTGTCTCGCCTGATCCCCGGCTGGTCCGGATCGGACCCGGTCGCCGATCCGGCCGTCGACTCCGTGGTTGTCCTTGGTGAGGGTCTGTTGAGGCTCCTGCGCAGGGTAGGCGGTGACACCGGATGTGTTGTCATCCTGGATGACCTGCACTGGGCAGATGCCGACAGTCTCGCGTTGCTCGAGTTCCTCGCCGGTGCGGTCGGTACGTCGCGAATCCTGGTCCTGGGCGCAGCACGGTCCGACGAGCGGTGGGCTCGGGACCGGCTCGTCGCGAACGAGGACGTGCTCACCATCGCCCTGGAGCGGTTCGACCGGGAGGACATCGTCGCGCTCCTGACCAGCCGCTGGCAGCAGGAGGCGCAGCTGCCGCCGGAGTTCGAGGACCTGATCGTGGCGCGTTCCGAAGGCGTGCCGCTCGTGGTGGAAGAGCTTCTGGCGGGGCTGGTGGAGTCGGGAGCCCCGACCAGCGACGTACAGCAACTAGCTGTTCCGGCCGGACTGGCGGCACTCGTGGCCCGCCGCCTGGCGGCTTTGACGGAGGATCAACGCAAGGTCGTTCACGCGGCCGCGGTGCTCGGCCGTGAGGTCGACTGGGCGTTGCTTCCATTGGTGTCCACCCTCGACGAGGACGCCGTTCTCGGCGGGCTTCGTGCCGCCGCCGACAATCACCTGCTGGTACCGGCCGGGTCTCCTGGGCGGCTCAGTTGGCGTCACGGGCTGATCCGTGACGCCGTCCTCACCATGCTCGGACCCGGTGAGCACAGCGTGCTGGCCCGCCGCGCGGCCGAGGCACACCTCAGCGGGACCAGCGCTGCTCAAGACGACATCGCCGCAGCGGTAGAGCTCTTCGTCGTCGCAGGTGACGGGCCACGCGCGGCGCAATTACTGACCGACCTTGCCCGGCAGGCGATCGCGGTCGGTGCCCTCGGTACCGCGGACGAGCAGCTCGAGTACGCAGTACGGCTTGCGCCGAGCGGGTCTGATCTTGCTGCCGAGCGGGTCCGGGTCCAGACGTTGTCGGGGCGGATGGATGCCGCGTTCGCAACAGGTGACGCGGCCCTCGGGAAGATGTCGGGCGACCGGCATGCCGAGCTGTGCTTTCAGCTGGCGCAGGCCGCGCTGGCGGCCGGTCGCTGGGATCGCGCAAGCGGGTACCTGGAGCGAGCCGGCCGACCGGCGGATGCCCGTACTCCAGCGATCGCCGCTGACGTTGCCTTTGGCAACGGTCAGGTGAGCCAGGCGGCAGAACTCGCCCACCGGGCAGTGGAGCAGGCGGAACGCGACGACATGCCGGAGCAGTGTTGCGCGGCGCTGGAGGTCCTCGGGCGCTGCGCTCGGGAGACCGATCCGGAAGCTGCGGCCGCCGCGTTCCGGCGGGCCGCGCAGGTCGCCGCCGACCACGGACTGACACCCGCCAGGATCAGTGCGCTGCTCGCGCTCGGCACGATCGAGCTGCTCGACTCGGAATCGTCCGCCACCCTGATGGAAGCCCGCCGGCTGGCGCTCGACTGCGGGATGCTCGGCCGGGTGTGCGACATCGACCAGTTGCTCACCGATTGCGCTCTGGTCGTCGACGGTCCTGCGGCGGGCGAGTCGGCGGGTCGGCGTACTGCGGAGCTGGCCGCGGGCATCCGGCTGTACCGGGTACAGGCGATGACCGAGATGATGGTGGCGTCCGGAGCCGGAGCGCGGGGTGATCTGGCGGCGATGGCGGCGGCTCTCGATGCTGCCGCGCGGCGGCCCGACGCACCGTTCGAGGTGACCGCCGGGCGGCCTTGCATCGAGGCGATGGTGCCGCTCGTCGGCCACGATCTGCCGCGGGCCGGAGAGTTGCTCGACCTCGGCATCGGCGCGCTGGCGGCGCGTGGTTCGTCGGCGCCGATCGGCCATTGGGGCCTGTGGGCTTTGGTCCGGACCGTGCTCGACGACCGGGGAGCCGAGGCTCGCGAGACGTTGCGGCACGCGCCGCCGGTGATGCGGGCGATCAATCGAGCCGCACTGGACTTCGCCGACGCGGTTGCCGCCGGCCGAGCGGGCCGCTCGGCTGAAGCGATCGCCCTGCTGGCTGCCGGAACCGAGATCCTGCCGAGCCAGCACTGGTGGCGCAGGCTGTTGCTGTTGCTTACCGCCGAGGCAATGATCGCCGACGAGTGGGGCGACCCCGTCTCCCTGCTGCGAGCGGACCTCACCGCTTTCGAAGCCGATGGCGACGACCAGCTCGCGCGGACCTGCCGGACGCTGCTGCGCCGAGCCGGTGTGACCGTACGCCGGGGCCGCGGGAGCGCCGCAGTACCGCCGGCGCTGCGCGCGATCGGGGTGACGAGCCGCGAGATGGACGTCCTCGGCCTGGTCGCCGATCGGCTGACGAACCAGCAGGTCGCCGAGCGGCTCTTCCTGTCGCCGCGCACGGTGGAAACCCATGTCACGAACCTGCTGGCCAAGACGGGGACCACCAGCCGGGCCCAACTCGTCGCGTACGCGGCACGGGTTGATCGCGATGCCTTAAGTCCGTAGGGAGCACGGATCCGCGGGCGGTGCCGCAGGCGGAGTCTCGGAGCTGTTGACCTCGTGTCCAGACGAGGTCCGGACCGGAAGGACTCCCGAAATGATCATCGGCTACGACTACATGGGTGCGATCGCCCAGGGCCGCATCGCCGACCACCGTCGCGATGCGGACCGATGCCACTTCAGTGCGGGCAAGGAATCACGCTGGCGCCCGCGGCTGATGGCGGCTCTGCGGGCGATCGCCTTCGCCTCGGCAGCGCAGTACTCGCTGCCGTCCCTGCCCGAGTTCCGCGACTACCCGGTACGCCGGCCGTGAGCGCGAACCGGAAGTCCACGACGAGCAGAGTCGAGCAGATCGACGTACTCGTCGTGGGCGCGGGGCCTGCGGGTCTCGCCACCGCGATCAGTCTGGCCCGCCACGGGAGCTCGCCGCTCGTGGTCGAACGGCATCCCGGTACGTCGATCTTCCCGCGGGCGACGCTCGTCAGCACCCGGACGATGGAGTGCCTTCGAACCTGGGGTCTGGACGAGGACGTCCGGGCCGGCGGGATGGACGTCCAGCCGATGATGTCGGTGTCGGCCACGTTGGCGGACCCCCGTCACACGCTGGTGTCGATGGGAGTCCCGTCGGCCGGCGAACTGCGGTCGATCAGCCCCACGACGCCGTGCCTTTGCCCGCAGGACCACCTCGAACCTGTCCTCGCGGAGCACCTCCTTGGTCTCGGCGGCGAACTGGTCTTCGAGACTGAGGTGGTCTCCTTTGATCAGGACGCCACTGGGGTGACGGTGTCGCTGCGCGACCGCAGTACCGGGGCTGTTCGAGTGGTGCGAGCTGCGTACGTCGTGGGCGCCGACGGTGCCCGCAGCACGATCCGGGCGGGCCTCGGGGTGCGGATGGAGGGGCCGGACAATCTCGCCAACCTCGTCAGTGCGCTGTTCCGCGCCGACCTTCGGGACACGGTGGGGGAGCGGCCGTGCGGGTTGTACCGGATCGAGACGCCGGAGGCCGCGGGTGTTCTGCTGCCGACCAGCGCTGGCAATCGCTGGGTGTACGGGCGGGAGTGGCATCCGGAGCTCGGTGAGCAGTTGACGGACTACACGATCGAGCGTTGCACCGAACTGATCCGGGCAGCGACCGGGTTGCCGGAGCTGGACCTCAGTGTTGTTGCTGTGCAGGCGTTCGAGTTCGCGGCGCAGGTGGCCGAACGCAGTCGTGAGGGCCGGATCTTCCTGGTCGGGGACGCCGCCCATCGGATGACCCCGGTCGGAGGGATGGGCATGAACACCGCCTTCCTGGACGGCCACAACCTCGGCTGGAAACTGGCCTGGGTACTGCGGGGCTGGGCTGGCGAGGCGCTGCTGGACAGCTACGAGGCCGAGCGGCGACCGGTCGGCGTACGGAACACGCTGAGATCGATGGGTGACACCGGCCGGTCCAACGCCGACGGCCTCACCGACGACCTCGGCGTCAGGTACTGCTCGGAGGTCATCCCCGATGGTGGTGGACAGGACTCGGGCGAGTTCCGTCAGTCGGCTCGCCCCGGCGACCGTGCCCCTCATCTGCAGGTCTGCGTAGAGGGATGCGCGGTGTCGACCCAGGACCTCTTCGGCGAACATCTAACCTTGCTGCTCGGCGCTGCTGGTGACCCGTGGGAAGGAGCAATCGCCGACTGCCCGCTGGTCGTGCTGCGCTGTGGCACCGACTTCCAGGACCCGACCGGCACCTTCCACAACCTCTACGGCATCGATCAGGACGGCGCCGTCCTCGTCCGCCCCGACGGCCACGTCGCCTGGCGCTCCCGAACCGCCGCCACAGATCCGCTGACCACCCTCTACTCAGCAATCACCACCTCCCTCGGCGTACCGAACCTCCGGCAGCCCAGGTCAGCCGCGTGACCCGGGCTGTCGGATAGGGCTTTGCTAGGTCTGAATCGCGCCGAGCTGTTTCAGCTGTGAGAGGACGTCGACGACTCCCCAGGTCTCGGCGATCCGGCCGTCGGCGAAGCGGAGGATGAAGATCTCGTTGTAGGTAACGGATCTGCCGGTGGGTGGTAAGCCCATGTATTCACCCTGGTGGGTCCCGGTGACCGTGTGCCGGGCGACCACCCTGTCGCCCTCTTCGATCAGATCCTCGACGGCGATGTGGAGGTCGGGGAACGCTCGGTGGAGCCTCGCGTACACCTCCTTGATCGCTCGCGCCCCGGTCTCCAGAATCGGTAACGGGGTGCTCATCCGCACATCGGGCTGGAAGACCTCGTCGACAGTCGTCGAGATGAGTTCCTCATCGTGGGTGTTGCTGGCGTCGAGGACGCGCCTGAACGCCGCTTTGTTGCTTGTTTCCTGGCCAGTTGACGAAAGGGTGTCGTTCATACCCAGGCGACGAACGAGCACCCGCCCGGGGGACAGCCCGCGTCAGACCTGTTCGAGCCGCCGGGTCAGGAACCGCCGCTCGGGGGCCGAGGTGGCCAGATCGAGCGCCCGGCGGTACGCCGCCCGGGCCTCCTCGTCACGGCCGAGACGCCGCAACAGCTCGCCGCGGGTCGAGTGGAAATAGAGGTAGCCGTCCAGGTCGAGTCCATCGACCGTGCGCAGCGCCGCGGCGGGGTCGCCGGCCTGGGCCAGCGCCACGGCGCGGTTGAGTTCGATCACCGGGGAGCCGGTGAGTTCGACCAGCCGCCGGTACAGCTCGGCGACCTGCGGCCAGTCGATCCGCTCCCGAGCCTGCAGCGACGCGATCGCGGCCTGGGCGACGTAGGCGCCACGCCCGCCAAGCTCCATCGCCCGGTCGAGCACCGCCCGTCCCGCCGCGATCTGGCGCAGGTCCCACAGCGAACGGTCCTGATCGTCGAGCAGGACGAGGTCCTCGCCGGAGAACCGGGCCTGCCGCCGGGCGTGGTGGATCATCATCAGCGCGAGCAGCCCGTGCGCCTCCGGCTCGTCCGGCATCAGCGCGACGAGCAGTCGCCCCAGCCGGATGGCTTCGCCACCGAGGTCGAGCCGGCCGCTGTAGCCCTCGTTGTAGATCAGGTAGATGACGGCCAGCACCGCATCGACGCGGTCTGGAAGCAGGTGCGCGCCGGGCACCGCGAACGGGATCCCGGTCGCCTTGATCTTGGACTTGGCGCGGGTCAGGCGGCGCTTCATCGTCTCCTCGGAGACCAGGAACGCCCGAGCGATATCGGCGGTCTCCAGGCCGCCCAGCGCCCGCAGCGTGAGCGCTACCTGCCCTTCCAGCGGCAGCGCCGGGTGGCAGCAGGTGAAGATCAGCTCGAGCCGTTCATCCTTGATCACCGTGTCGTCCAACTCGTCCATGACGTTCTCCGGCACCGGCAGCAGGTGGATCTTCTCGGCCAGGGTGCGCTCCCGCCGGATCCGGTCGATCGCCCGGTTGCGGGCCGTCGTCACCAGCCACGCACCCGGGTTGGCAGGCACGCCCGCCACAGGCCAGCGCTCCGCTGCGGTCGCGAACGCGTCCTGCACGGCTTCCTCGGCCTTGTCGAAATCCCCGAGGAACCCGATCAGCGAGGCCAGCACCCGGCCCCACTCGTCCCGGAAGACCTCCTCAAGCACGGTCTCGCCGCAGTACCGGCCTGACCTCGACAACGCCGCCGAGCCGGGCGGCCGGGATGCGTGCGGCCAGTTCGATCGCCTCGTCCAGGTTTGCCGCCTCGATCAGGCAGAAGCCGCCGAGCACTTCCTTGGTGTCCGCGAACGGGCCGTCAGTCACCAGCGTCCGGCCACCGGCCACGCGCACGTTGGTGGCCGTCTCGACCGGCTGTAGCCGTGCGCTCTCGACGCAGCGGGGGTCATCGGCCAACGCGAAGTACTCCGCGTACGCCGCCTCACGTTCGGCTTGGGGCAGCGCCTCCTGGTAGCCGGGCTCGGCGTAGATGAGCAGGGCGTACTGCATCACAACCTCCAGGGCAGTGGGCTCTCACCTGAAAGACGAACGAGAAGCGGTGCGGGGGACACGACCGGCTCACGACTTGTTCCTTCGCTGCCGGGTCCGGAACGCGGCGACGCTCTCGCGGTGCGCGCCAGCGCGAACGTCTCGTAGTACGCAACACTCCTTGACCCATCACAACCTCTTCGTCAGCTTGAAACAGGTGAACGAGCGTTCACCTGTCACATCAGCTCGCAGTCAAGCGGCACCACGATGGCCAGTGACGCCAATATCCTGCATCACGTCGGACCCATCACTCGCGATCTCGACACGGCGATCGGACACTACGAGCGGCTCGGCTTCTCGTTCACGCCGCTGCCGCGCATCCCGGCTGCGCCCGAGGTCGAGCCAGGCGGGCCTGGTTGCAAGCTGCTGCAACGGCCGTGCAACACGGCGGCTCACGATCTACTCATGGACTGGTTCGGGACTGAACCGTATTCCCAGGGAGATCGTGATGAAGAACATGACGGAAGAACACAGGAACCAGGAACTTGTCGCGGCGGTCTGTCGGGAGCTCTACCTTCTCGCCGGTCGCGCGGAGCAGGCTGCGGCCGACGAGGCTTGCCGGGTGCCGTACTGGCAGGCGTGCCCGCCTTCGGTGAACGTGCACTGGACCGCGGCTCAGTTGCTGCGGGCCGATGCGAATCGACTCGAGTCCGGGGCCGGCTCGCTGGCCGAGGCGTGCTGAGGGGGGTGGCGGTCGTGAAGCAGATCCGGATCGTTCGTCCCAAGCCCCAGCGACCCTCGGTACCGCAACTGCCGGACACACGGACCCCGTCCGGCCGGCGGACCCTGCCCTTCTGACTAGGTCGCGCGGGAGCTCGTACGTGAAGGTGTGGCATCCAGACATGACAGCCCCGGGCGCTGCGAGGCCGACCCTGGCAGCGCTGGTGCGTGTTCTGGTTTCACAGGAGCGGACGTCGCTTTCTCTCGTTGACGAGTGCCTTCGCCGAATCGCAGAGCTAGACTCGGGACGCGACGGGCTGGGTGCCGTCCTCGCGCTGAACCCGCAGGCGAGGGCGCAGGCGGAGGCTGCGGATGAGCAGCTTGAACGCACCGGGCGGCAGCGCGGCCCGCTGCACGGAATCCCGGTCCTGATCAAAGACGTCTTCGAGACCGAGGGCATCCCGACGACCTTCGGCTGCGCGGCGTTCCAGGGCTACGTGCCCAGGCAGGACGCGGTCGCCGTACGGCGGCTCCGAGCGGCCGGCGCGATCGTGCTGGGCAAGACCAGTACTCCGGATCTAGCGATGTCCTGGCTCTCCGACTCGTCGAACGGGAGCAACACAGTCAACAGCCGATCGGCCGCGCACGAGCCCGGTGGTTCCAGTGCGGGGTCGGCAGTGGCGGTGGCGTCCGGGCTCGCTCCTGCGGGCCTCGGGTCAGACACCGGCGGCTCGGTCCGGGTGCCGGCCTCCTTCAACGGGGTCGTCGGCCTACGCCCGACCACGGGGCTGGTGTCCCCGGATGGCATGTCGTCGCTCGTGACGGCGCAGGACACCCCGGGTCCGCTGGCCGGCTGTGTCGACGACGCCGCTGTGCTGCTGCAGGTTCTCGCTGGTCACCAACGGCCGGTAGACGGGGCTCGCCGCCCGCTCGGTAGCTACCGGCTCGGTGTTCTCGCCTTGCCCGCCGAGCCGGTGGTATGGGATGGCGCCGACGAGGTCGCCGCCGTGGTCGACGCGGCGCTCGCACGGCTGGCCGGTGAGGGTGCCCGCATCCTCGATGACGTGGTGGTGCCGGACCTGCCTGCGCTGATGCGCGACAGCTCCCTGTACCTCACCACCGCACGAGACGACATCGACGCGTTCCTCGCCTCACGCCCCGAGCTCGGCAGCAGCTCCTTCCTCGACCTGTACTACGCCGAGGTGTTCCCCGAATCGCTCGACCTGGCCGAGCTGCTCGCGACGCGCAGCCAGTCCAGCGTCCAGCTGCGTGCCGAGCGACTGGCGAACCGACGCCGGCTGCAGGACGCAGTCGTGCGCGAGATGAGGAGTCTCCGCCTGGACGCCCTTGTCTACCCGACCGTGCGGGTGCCGGCACCCCTTCGAGACCGCAACCGCGAGTCGCTCCCCAGCCGGCTCCTTCCTGTCAACACGTTGATCGCGTCGCAGGCCGATCTACCGGCGCTGACCCTGCCCGCCGGTACGACGGACGCCGGGCTGCCGGTCGGACTGGAGCTGCTCGGCCGGCCAGGAACCGACGGTCCGCTCCTCGGGCTGGGTCGCGCCGTCGAGGGTGCCCTCAGGGACGGATAACGCCCATGCGGCACTCGAGATCCGTCCACATCGCCTCGTCGTCGAGCAGTGCCCTGCCGCGGTCGAGGGCGTCCCAAGCGAGCGTGATCACGGCTTGCAGGAGTCGTACTGGTTCGACTGCCTCGAGTACTGCGAGCGCACCAGTCGGCGTGAGGTCCACGATCCCGTCGGTCTGCTCGAGGCGGCACAGCCCCGGCTGGAGTAGACCGCTGAGACCGAACGCGAAGTACGTCGGCCGGGAGTTCTTTTCGGCGAAGGCGAGATCCTGCAGGGTGCTGGACCCGCCCAGCACGAACATCGAGTCGAGTCCCGCCGAGCGCGCACCGGCGATGTCGGTCTCGAGCCGGTCGCCCACCACGATGGTCGCGTCCCGCTCGGTGCCGAGCCGGGAACGCGCGAAGTCGAACAACGCCGCTTCCGGCTTGCCGGTGACGTGGGGGACGGCCGGGGTCGTCGTCCGCACCGCCCCGACGAGAGCTCCGTTGCCGGGAGCCTGTCCCCGCGAGGTCGGGATAGTCGCATCCAGGTTGGTCGCAACCCAGATCGCACCTGCCTGAACGAGATAGCCCACTTCCGCGAGCTCGCGCCAGCTCACCTCCTGACCGGCCCCCTGAACCACGGCTTCGACAGCCGTCGTACCGGAAAGCTCCGCTACGCCGAGCGGAGTCAGACCAGCCTCGGTCAGCCCCTCGGCGACGCCCGGACCACCGACCGCGAGCACCGGGGTGCCCGGCGACAGCCGGCCTGCCAGGTATGCCGCCGCGGCCTGCGCGCTCGTGACGACGGACCAGGCGGCAGGTTCCAGTCCCAACCGCCGGAGATGGTGGGCGACCGCGGCCGGCGGCCTGGACGCGTTGTTCGTCGCGAACGCCACCGGCATGCCGGCGACCACGGTGTTGAGGTCCGCGATCGCGCCGGGCACCTCCTTCGACCCCCGGTATACGACACCATCCAGGTCGCAGATCACTCCGCGGTAGTTCGCCACCAACGGCCTGCGGGCTGCGCTCACGAACCCGCCTTCTCGGGGACGCGAGCAGCCGTCGTCGACTCGCTCGCCCGGCGAGCACTCTGCACGAGCAACTGACGCGCGGCGGCATCGTCATCGCCAGGAGCACCGCTCGCCGCGGCCACCAGAGCCCGCGAGAACCCGAAGGTCACCCGCCACGGCACGCCCTGCTCTGCGGCGAGCGCGCTGACCGCACCGAGGTTCGCGCAGGCTTGGTCGAGCGACTGCCCGCCGGACAGCAGGAGTACGCCGGGCGTACCGCTCGGCAGGGCCCACTCCAGCAGCTGCAGGGTCTGTCGGGCCACCTGGTCCGGAGCGGCGGGGGACGGGTGCGACAGCCCGGCGACAACCATGTTGACCCGGATCAGAAGCTGTCGGGCATCGACGCCGGTCCGCTGGAGCTGGTCGCGCAGGGCCAGCAGGGCGTTGGTGGTCGTGGCCTGGTTCACGGTGATGCTGGACGAGCCGAGATCCGGCATGGCGATCGTCAGGACCGGCAGGAGACCCGCCGCCTGGGTTGCTGCCGCAGCGGAAGCGAGCTTGTCGGCCTCGATGTGGGTGGCGCCGTGGGGCACGTCCAGGGGAGAGAGGTGGGCGCGCCATTCCACGAACGAGGCGCCGTCCCGCGCCGCCTCGACAAGCCGGTCTCGGACGCCGGTCCCGGTCGGCGCCATCCGTACTCCGACCAGTGGCGGCGCGGCCGGCGACTCGGACAGCTGCCGGCGCAGCGGCAGTGTCGCCGCGAACGTCTCCGCTGTCAGGAGCAGGGCAGAGATGTGGTCTGTCAGCGCTGTTTCGCGCAGCGCCAGCTCTGCCGTGCTCGGGACGAGCGCCTCGGCGTACTCGTCGGCGACCAGCATCCCCTTGGGCGGTGCCAGGATCGCCGCCGCGGTCTCCTCGATCGTGCGCATCAGGACTCCTTGCAACGAAGGGTGGCGGTGTCCCGTTCGACGCTACGAGTCAACGCCGCTGGGCCCCTCACCCCTGCGGCTGAGGTCGCGGGTGACCTTTGCCCGTTGACCACCTGTCCCGAGCGAACCCTGCGACCACCCCTGCGGTCACCCCTGGGGTGGATGCCCGCAGCTCCGGCGCGAGGTGTGCTGGACGGGCCAGCCCACTAATCCACGCGAGGAGTGCCGATGCCGACCGAACGCTCGACGTTGACCCAGTTCCTGGCCGAGGAGCGGCGACGTCATCCCGGCCTGTGCGCGGACCTCAGCTCACTGATCGCCGACGTCGCCCTTGCCTGCAAGGCGATCTCGCACCGGATCACCACCGGCGCCCTCACCGGTGTGCTCGGAGGCAACGACGTCGTCAACGTCCAGGGCGAGCAGCAGCAGAAGCTCGACGTGCTGGCCAACGACATCTTCCTGCGGACGAACGAGGGCGGCGGGATGCTCACCGGCATGGCGTCCGAAGAGCTCGACCTGCCCTACGCCATCCCGTCGCGCCATCCGCGGGGGCAGTACCTGCTGACGTTCGACCCGCTCGACGGGTCGTCGAACATCGACGTCAACGTGTCGGTCGGCAGCATCTTCTCGATCCTCCGCGCACCGGTGCCCGGCGCCCACGCCCAGCCCGGCGACTTCCTGCAACCGGGCACCGAGCAGGTTGCCGGCGGCTATGCGATCTACGGTCCGTCGACCGTCCTGGTCCTCACCGTGGGCACCGGCGTCCACGCCTTCACGCTCGACCCGAGCGTCGGCGAGTTCCTGCTGACCCGGCAGGACATCAAGCTGCCGGCCTCGACGGCGGAGTTCGCGATCAACACCTCGAACCGGCGGTTCTGGCAGCCGGCCGTGGCGCGGTACGTCGACGAGTGTCTGGCCGGGACCTCGGGTCCTCGGCAGAAGGACTTCAACATGCGCTGGGTCGCCTCGCTGGTGGCCGAGACCCACCGGATCCTGACCCGCGGTGGCGTGTTCCTGTATCCGCGCGACTCGAAGGACCCGGCGAAGGAAGGCAGGTTGCGCCTGCTCTACGAGGCGAACCCGATCGCGTTCCTGATCGAGCAGGCGGGCGGCCTGGCGTCGACCGGACACGGGCGGGTGCTCGACGTCAGGCCGGCGCAGCTGCACCAGCGGATCGGATTCATCTTCGGTGCGCGTGAGGAAGTCGAGCGCATCGAGCGCTACCACGCCGAGCACTCCGGCGGTGACGCCGAGGAGCAGGACCACCCCCTGTACGGCTTCCGCGGCCTCTACCGGTCCGCCAGCTGAGGAGCGCCCATGACCACCCAGCACCCTGTCGTCGCGATCACCGGGTCGTCCGGCGCCGGCACCACCTCGGTGATGCGCACCTTCGAGCAGATCTTCCGGCGGGAGAAGGTGAACGCCGCCTTCGTGGAGGGCGACAGCTTCCACCGCTACGACCGGATGGGCATGAAGGAGCAGATGGAGAAGGCTCTGGCCTGTGGTGACCACACCTTCAGCCACTTCGGCCCCGAGGCCAACCTGTTCGAGGAACTTGAGTCGCTGTTCCGCGAGTACGGCGAGACGGGTGGCGGGCGGGTGCGCAGGTACCTGCACGACGAGGGGGAGGCCGCGCCGTACCGGCAGGAGCCCGGGACGTTCACGCCCTGGGAGGATCTCGCGACGGGTACCGACCTGCTGTTCTACGAAGGGCTGCACGGTGCCGTCGTCACCGAGGGGGTCGACGTCGCCCGGCACGCCGACCTGCTGATCGGCGTCGTCCCCGTGATCAACCTCGAGTGGACGCAGAAGCTGCACCGGGACAAGGCCAAGCGCGGCTACTCCACCGAGGCCGTGACGGAGACGATCCTGCGGCGGATGCACGACTACGTGACCTACATGTGCCCACAGTTCTCCCGGACCCACGTCAACTTCCAGCGCGTCCCGGTGGTGGACACGTCCAATCCCTTCATCGCCAGGACGATCCCGGCGCCGGACGAGTCGATGCTCGTGATCCGTTTCAAGGATCCGCAGGGGATCGACTTCCCCTACCTGCTGTCGATGCTGCACGACTCGTTCATGTCGAGGCCGAACACCATCGTCTGCCCCGGCGGAAAGATGGATCTGGCGATGCAGCTGATCTTCACGCCGATGCTGTGGCGGCTGCTCGAGCGCCGTCCGAAGACGCCCTGAACCCGCCCTGACATTCGGAGTTCCCCCACCCAGGAAGGCCATCGCCTGTGACTGTTCGTGTTGGAATCAACGGCTTCGGCCGCATCGGCCGCAACTTCTTCCGCGCCGTCCGCGCGTCGGGGGCCGACATCGAGATCGTCGGCGTCAACGACCTTGCCGACAACACCGTGCTGGCGCATCTGCTCAAGTACGACTCGATCCTCGGCCCCCTCGACGCCGACGTCACCGTGACGACCGATTCGATCGTCGTCGGTGGCGCCTCCGTCGCGGCATTGGCCGAGCGTGACCCCGCAGACCTGCCGTGGAAGGACCTCGGCGTCGACGTCGTGGTCGAGTCGACGGGCTTCTTCACCGATGCCACCAAGGCCCGGGCCCATGTCGACGCCGGCGGCGCGAAGAAGGTGATCATCTCCGCGCCGGCGACCAACGCGGACGCCACCTTCGTCATGGGCGTCAACCACGACCAGTACGACGCGGACGCGCACACGGTGATCTCCAACGCGTCCTGTACGACCAACTGCCTCGCGCCGATGGCCAAGGCGCTGCACGACGGTCTCGGCATCGTCAAGGGCCTGATGACCACGATCCACGGCTACACCGCCGACCAGAACCTCCAGGACAACATCCACAAGGACCTGCGCCGGGCCCGCGCGGCCGCGATCAACGTCGTACCGACCTCGACAGGGGCGGCGAAGGCCATCGGGCTGGTGCTTCCCGAGCTCGCGGGCCGGCTCGACGGCTATGCCCTCCGGGTCCCCGTTCCCACCGGCTCGGCGACCGACCTCACCTTCGAGGCATCGCGGGACACGACCGTTGCCGAGGTCAACGAGGTCGTCAGGGCTGCCGCCGAGGGGGTGTTGAAGGGCTACCTCCGGTACAGCGAGGCCCCGATCGTCTCCTCCGACATCGTGACCGACCCGGCGTCGTGCATCTTCGACGCGCCACTGACCAAGGTGCTCGGCAACCAGGTCAAGGTCGTGGGCTGGTACGACAACGAGTGGGGCTACTCCAACCGGCTGGCCGACCTCGTCGCCCTGGTCGGACGAGGCGCGTGAGCCGGTGACCACGATCGACGAGCTCGGTACCGAGCTGGGCGCTCGCTGATGCGTTCGTGAGTGACGGCTTCGGCGTCGTCCACCGCAAGCAGGCAGGAGGGTCACCGATCGTTCAAGCGACGGTGGTGGTGACCGGAGGGCGCCGGCCGGCTCGTGACAACACCGAGCCGGCCACCAGCCCCAGGGTCGCCCACAGCAGGGCGAGCAGGCCTAACGACTGGACCCGGAATCGCCAGACGAGCGCTGCGCCGACGTCGGAGGGGATCGCGTCGGGAGCAGCCGGCAGACCGGCGAACAGCAGCACGCAGCCCACGGCCAGAATCCCTGCGGCGGCCCAGGAGATGCGCGTGGACGACCAGCTCCGCCGGTGGCCGGTGCGGACGACGGTGACGACAGCCGCGGCGATCAGTGCCGAAACCACGATCGACGTGACGTAGAGAGTCGTGCGCTGGGTGACCGTGTCCGGGTCACCCACGGCCGGCGGGTTGGCCGGGTACTTGAGACCGGGCCCGAGGGCCAGGACGGCGAAGCATGCCACCGCGACCAGCAGGGCGCTGCGCAGCTCGCCCAGGTCCCAGGTACGGCGGACGCGGGCCAGGACGACGGCGTACACGAGCGAGAGCAGCAGCGCCGCGGCGATCACCGCGAGCGCGCCTCCCACCTGCTGCAGGCCACGGCCGACGAGTTCTGCGTCGTGGGTGTGTTCGGGGGTG
This sequence comes from Kribbella sp. VKM Ac-2568, assembly GCF_004345365.1. Lineage (GTDB taxonomy): Bacteria > Actinomycetota > Actinomycetes > Propionibacteriales > Kribbellaceae > Kribbella > Kribbella orskensis. Next base: position 119,684 of record NZ_SLVF01000007.1, on the reverse strand, counting down.
GGGCCGCTGTGCGAGTGCTCGGCCGTCGCACGGCCCTCCTCCACCGCCAGCGCGATCCGGATCGTCGGCTCGACGACGAGCAGGGAGAAGACCGCGGCGGCGCCACCCGCCGCGGCTCCGCCCATGAGTGAGGCTCGAAGCGTGGTTGGCCACAGGCTCATCGGGTCACTGCCTAGTGGCACGGCACGCCGAGCGCGTGACGGCCGTCGTGGGTGAACTCGTGGACGTACGGCGCGATGCCTGACAGCAGGGCGCCGTTGTCCTGGAGCATCAGGTACAGCAGCAGCATGGCCAGCAGGGCGGTGAGATAGGCCCAGGCAGGGACCCGCTGAGCTGCTGCTGGCGTGACGGTGCTCGACATGGTCGTGTCTCCTTAACTGGTTGATGGACGGACGGGTTCCGGCGACGCGTTGTCGAGCGCGCGCCGGTAGACGTCGAGGTGTTGCGCGGCGGTGCCGGCCCACGAGTAAGAGGCGGCGACCTTCGGCCCGCGCTCGGCGAGCCGCTGCCGCGTGGCCGCATCGTCGACCAGCCGAGCCAGGCCCCGGGACAGGGAGTCGGAGTCGCCGGCCCTGGTCATGAGCGCGTCCCGCTCGTGCGTGAGGAACTCGTGGAAGACGTCGATGTCGGAAGTGACGACAGGGAGACCGGCAGCCATGGCTTCGAGGACGACCAGGCCCCAGCCCTCCTTGATCGACGGGAAGGCGAAGCCGTCCGCGGCGGCGAACCACTCCGGCAGTTCGTCGTGGGAGACAGTGCCGAGGAGTACGACGTCCTCGTCGAGCCGCAGCCCGTTCGATTCCAGCGAGTCGAGCACTCCTTGGCGGTACGCCCGGTAATCCTGGAACGAGTGGCCGCCGACGATCGCCAGCATGGGTGGGTGCGGGTGCGTCGCCTTCAACTGCGCCATCGCATCGATCAGATGGGCGGTGCCCTTGCGGGGCTCGATGCCGCCCACGGTCAGGTAGAGGAACCGGTCACCGGCACCGATGCGATCACGGAGTTCCTGCCGGCGTTGCTCGGTGATACCGGCGCCGAACCGGTCGGTGCGTACCCCGTTGGTGACGATGTCGGCCTTGACTCCGTAGTCGTCCAGCAGTTGTTGCTGCCAGCCCCGACTCACGACGAGGACGTCGTCAGGCTCGAGGATCGCGTTGCGCTGACAGTCGATCAGGGCCTGGGTGGTGAAGTCGTCGACGTGGTGCACCGTGCGGATCACCCGGTACGGCGTACCGGCGTCCCGCACCCTGGCCGCGGCCCGGGCCGAGATGCAGTCCTGGCTGTGCACGATGTCGAACCGGTCGCCGATCTCGCCGAGCGCGGTGGTGAGCGCCGCGATCGAGTCGAACACGCGCTCCTCTAGCGTGGCCGCCGGCTCCGGTGCGTCGACCAGGTGCACCGGCACGTCCACCTCGCGGAAGAACCCGCGGCCGTTCTCGGACAGCGCCACCACGGTGACGTCGACTCCCTCGGCCTGCAACGCCTCCGCCAGCTCAAGGGTGTGGACGACGCCACCGCGTGGCTTGACGGAGTACGTCGTGAGCGCGAGGCGCAGGGGTGATCCCATCGGGCGCCCCCTACAGCTCGGTGGCGACGAGGGCCGGGTCGCGCAGGGCGATCGCCGATGCCGCCAGGGCTGCCCGCGCGGCCGTCTCTGTCACGATGCAGCCCGCCTGTCGCAGCGTCTCCTGCTGGGCCGCGAAGCCCTGCGGGTCGCGCTCCGTGCCGAGCACGTAGGCGACGACCGCCGCGCCGGAGGCGGTGACCTTCTCGATCGCGGCGGCGAGCGTGCCGGCCGGGTCGTCGTGTGCGCCGTCGCCGATGACGACGTCGAGCAGGACGGCCGCGACGCGGTTGTCGTCGACCTGGCGCTCGAGGAACTCGATGCGGGCCTGCGGATCGATCATCGGGTGCGGGCGGCCCTTGGTGTACTCCTCCTCGCCGAGGTCGAGGAACAGGTGGGCATCCGGCGCCGCGGTGTCGACGGTCAACGACTTGTCCAGCGGCACGTTGGAGTGGATCGGGCCGAGGTGGTCGGTCGCGATCGTCAGAGCCTCGTAGCAGAGCGTGCCCCCGCTATAGAGACCGACGACCTTGCGGCGGGTGGAATCCAGGCCGGTGATCAGGCCCGCCACCTGCTCGGCCAGGTCCTGCACCAGGTCGGGGGCGGAGCCGCCGATCAGGCCGAGGGTCCGGATTGCGCCCTGCTCGAGTGTGTTCACGACGGTGACGTTGTCGGCGGTCGAGAGCTTGTCGCGCAGACCCATCAGCGCCGCGACCGTCGGCTTGGACGGCACCTTGAGCAGCCGCTCGGCGACATCGCGGGCCGGTGGCTTCGAGACCAGCAGGATCGCCTGGGTCCGGTCGTCGGCGTCGAGGGCCCGGATCGCGGACTCGGCCATCAGCCCGCCGACCTCCGGCGAGAGGTCGCGGCCGCCGACGCCGATGACGTGGGACACCCCGACCCCCCAGCGGTCCAGCAGGCTCATCACCTCCTGGGCGCCGGTCCCGGCCGCGGCGACGATGCCGACCGGCCCGGCCGCCACCCGGTTCGCGAACCCGAGCCCGGCACCGGCGATCATCGCGGTACCTGCTCCGGGTCCCATCACCAGCCGGCCGAGGTCGCGGGCCCGCTCCTTGAGTTCGATCTCGTCGGCGAGCGGCACGTTGTCGCTGAACAGCAGGACGTCGAGACCCGCGCTGAGCGCCTTGTGGGTCTCCAGCGCCGCGTAGGCGCCTGGTACCGACACGATGGCCACGTTGGCGTCGGGGTGCTCGGCAACCGCTCCGGCGAGATCTGTGGTGCTCTGCGCGGCGACCTCGTCCTCGCCGGTGTTCGCGGCGAAGAGAGTGGCCTCGGCGCTCTCGAGGGCGGCGGTCGCCGCCGCGTCGTCGTCGGCCCGGACAGCGAGCACCAGATCGTTCGCCGCGGCTTCACCGGAATCGCCCGCGATGCCCTGCTCCTCGAGGGTCGCGAGGTTCGCCGGCGTGGCCATCAGGGCCCAGCCCCACGAGACGCCGGGCGATCCGAGGATGGCGCGGGTCGCCTCGAGGAGACGAACGCTGTCCTTGTAAGAGTTCTTGCGTACGGTGACGCGGGTGCTCATCCGACAAGCTCCTTGGTGTCGACAGAGGTGGGAACATCAGCAGCCAGGATTCGGGTGCCACGGTTTCCCTCCACGACGCCGTGTGGTTCGTCGAGGGTGGCGTAGACGAGTTCAGGGGTCGTGATGGCCGCGAAGCGCGGCCGCTCCGCCGAGGTCGAACCCTCGACGAACTTGATCGCCGCGCTGATCTTGGGACCCATGCTCCCGGCGGGGAACTGGCCGTCCGCGAGGTGCTGCCGGGCTTCGCGCGCCGTCAGGTCCTCGACGGACCGTTCCCGCGGAGTCCCGAAGTCGAGCTTGACCGACGGGACGCCGGTGACCATGACCAGAGCATTGGCATGCGCCGCCACCGCGATGCGTTCGGCCGCGAAGTCCTTGTCGATGACGGCATCCACGCCCCGGAGTACGCCGTGGTCGTCGACCACCGGGATACCGCCGCCGCCGGCCGCGACGACGATGTGACCCGACCGGGTCAGTGCCGCGATGGCGTCGGCCTCGAGGATCGCCTGCGGCGTGGGGGAGGGGACGACTCGCCGGTACCCCCGGCCGGCGTCCGGAACCATCGTCCAGCCGCGGCTCTCGGCGAACTTGGCGGCCTCGGCCTCGGGGAAGAACGGCCCGATGGGTTTGCTCGGGTTCGCAAAGGCCGGGTCGTCCTTGTCCACCACGATGTGGGTGACCACGGAGACCGCACCTGAGACCTCCGCGCCGCAAACCTCGTGCAGAGCAAGGCAGATCAGGCTGCCGAGGGCGCCCTGTGTCATCGCGCCGAGGGAGAACAGCGGAAGCGCCGGGACCAGCCGGGCGCCCTCCTCGTGCTGGATGGCGAGGTTCCCGACCTGCGGCCCGTTGCCGTGGACGATGATGACCTGCCAGCCCTTGCGCAGCAGGGACCGGACCGATCTGGCCATCGCCAGAGCGTTCCGGTACTGCTCGTCGAGGGTTCCCCGCTGATCCTCGCGGGTGAGGGCGTTGCCGCCGAGGGCGATGACCGCGATATCACTCATGAACAGCTCCACTGTCGGACGAATCTGCGCCAGCGACTAGAACATAGCAGACGGACGTGTCGTATAGTAGATGAAAGAGCCGCCTGACCGACGGAGATGTGCCATGACCGACGAGATGACCGCACGTGCGCTTCGCTCCTCCTGGCAAGCCGCGGAGCAAACCCTCTACTCGATGGGTGGAGGCGACGTCGGGCGCTACGAACGCGCTGTCATGCTGGTGCGGGCGGTCTTCGACGAACTGCGCGAGACGGAGTCGACGGCCACTCTGGTCGACAGGTGGCCGGACGCCGGCGCGATCGTGGCGGCTGCCGCGGAGCGCGCCGGGCTGGGGCTCGGGTCGCTGCCTGTCGATCAGGTCGCCGGCGCCGGCTTCGCGCTCCGCCATGCCGCGTTGCGCGAGGCGGAGACCCGGCGCGCGCGGGCCGAGCTCATCGCCGCCGCGCGGGCCGAGGGTGCGGAGTGGGTCGCCCTGCACGAGACAGGCGACCCGCTCGCCGGGTTCGCGGACCCTTACGGCTCGATCCGGCTGCACCTCACCTCCGGGTTGGCGATCGTGGCCGGCGTACAGCCGGACCCGGCCACCGGGGCCGTCGCCCACACCCTCACCGTGGTCGGCCTGGATCCGCTCAACGGCGAGCTGGTCGACGACGATCCGGGGATCGCGGACCTGACGTACTCCGACTGCACCTCGTTCCGCAGCGGCGAGGTCGCGCTGCGCGGACTCGTCGAAGAGGTCGCCACTCAAGGAACGTGTCGGATAATGGACGATTGTGTCGTATATGAAGTATGGTGAGTCATTGACCTGCCCGCCTCGCGGACAGCGTGGCGCGCTCGGAAGGAGCCCTCGTGAACCGGACAGCCATTGCCACCATCGACGACGGTAGTCGACTGAGCGATCTGATCCTCGAGCTTCAGGAGAAGGGGCTCAAGGTCACCGGCCCGTTGGAGCGAAGGCCCGGCGGTGCCGGACCCTCGGACGCCGGCATGATCTGGGTGGAGGGCACGCCGGTCACCGTTCCGGTCGATGCCGAATACGTTGCGAGTACGCCGTTGTCCCTGGTGGCCGAGGATTCCGGTCACGCGATCTACCGCGACGGGGTCAGGCTCGCCTCCGCCACGCCGGCCGGTCGGCCGCGGTTCTACGACCTCACGACCGCCGACGGGACGCCGTACTGGAAGCTCGCCCTGATGCACCTGGATTCTCTCGCGAGCACTGTCCTGCAGACCTGTGCCTACTGGGGCAACGACGACCAGTGCACGTTCTGCGGGATCGGTGTCTCGCTCTCGTCGGGCAACACGGTCAAGGTGAAGCGGCCCGAGCAGCTCGCGGAGGTCGCCGTCGCGGCTCGTGACCTCGACGGCGCAGTGGACATCACGCTGACCACCGGCTCGACCTTGGGCAGGGACCGCGGCGCCTACTACGTCAGCAAGTGTGGTCATGCCATGAAGGAGGCCTCGGGTCTGCCGGTCGAGGTGCAGTTCGAGCCGCCGACGGATCTCGCCGTCATCGACAGGGTGCACGACCTCGGCATCGACTCGCTCGGCATCCACGTCGAGTCGTTCGACCCCGACGTGCTGGCGAGAGTCGCGCCGCCCAAGGCAAGGACCGGCATCGAGCGGTACTTCGAGACCTGGGAGTACGCGGTCGAGCGGTTCGGCGAGGGGCAGGTCTCGACCTATGTCATCCTCGGGATGGGCGAGGATCCCGAGGTGACCCTGGCCGGGTGCAAGCGGGCCATCGACATCGGTGTCTACCCGTTCATCGTCCCGCTCCGGCCGGTCCCGGGCAGTCTGATGGCGGATGCGACCCCGCCGAGCCGGGCGTACACCGAGAGGATCGCCCGGGCGGTGGCGCCGGAGCTCGTCAAGCGCGGGCTGACTGCAGACAAGGTCTCGGCGGGCTGCGCGAGGTGCCAGGCGTGCTCCGCTCTCGGGTCGCTGGAGCGGACCATTCAGCTGGGAATGCCCAAGCTTGGGGGCGCTCTGCCGGGGCGTGCGTCGTGAACCGCTCGGCGGACATCGGTATCTGGCGCGCGGCCGGGCCGGATCTCACGGTGCACTACTCGATCCGTCACCAGGTCTTCGTGCTCGAGCAGCACGTGATGATGCTGACCGACATCGACCTGCGTGACATCGAGCCGAGCACGATCCACGTGCTGGCCGCCCGGGGAGCACGGGCCGCCGGCACGGTGCGCGTCTATCCCCTGGAGAACGGTCTTTGGCAGGGAGACCGGCTCGCCGTGCTTCCCTCACACCGCTCGTCCCTGATCGGCGCCGAGCTCGTCCGCTTCGCGGTCGCGACCGCCGCCGCCAACGGCGGTGGCTGGATGCGGGCGCAGATCCAGCTGCCCAACGTGCGGTTCTTCGAGCGGCTCGGCTGGGTCCGCTCCGGCGATCCCGAGCCGTACTGCGGGTTCGACCACCAGCCGATGCTCTTCGACCTGGCTGAGGCGCTCGCACCGCAGCACCTCGGCCGGCCAGACCAGGTGCTGCTCGAGGACGCGATGGAGACGCCGAGCCTGCGGGCAGGCTAGATCCCGACAGCTAGATCCTGGCAGCTAGATCCACAGACCGGTCACGGCCTCGGTGGCGAGGTCCACCATGATTGCCTCGCTTCCGCCGCGCGCCAAGGTCAGTTGGCTGGCCCCGGTCACCTCGCCCACCGGCTCGCACGTCAGGCCGTGCCGATGGAACACGGTCTGACAGTCAGCGACCCGGTCCGCCGTCGTGGTGAGCCAGAATCCGTAGGTAGGAAAGGCGAGCAGCCATCGGAGCGGATCCGTCTCCGTGGGGTATGGCATCAGGTCGAGGTCTACCCGCGCGCCGTGCCGGGTGAATTCGAGCAGCATGGCCAGCGAGCCGAGAGCCCCGGCCATGGAGACGTCCTTGGCGGCCACCGCGGCCCCGGTGCCGGCGACCTCGGCGAGCAGGCGCACGTCGCGGGCGAGGGTCGCGGACTGCTGGTCGATCGAGGTGAAGAAGGGGAAGTCCGCGCGCAGGGTGCCGTCCAGGCAGGCGGCGAACAGCACGGTCTGGCCCGGCCGGACATTTGCCATCGACAACGGACGCCGCACCTGTCCGAGCGCGAAGGCGGACAGCGACGCGTCGGAGTCCGCCCGGGTCAGGTGTCCCCCGACGATCGGCACGTCGTACATCAAGGCCGCGTCGCGCATGCCGCGCAGTACCTCCGAGACGTCCGCGTCGCGACCGACGACCGTGTTGACGATGGCCTTCGGGATGCCACCCATCGCGGCGACGTCGTTGACGTTGGCCAGTACCGCGGCGATGCCGGCGCCGTACGGGTCCTTGCGCACGAAGGCGGGGGCGATCGCCTCACCGCAGACGACCGCGCTGGCTCCGTCGAGCTCCACCACCGCGCCGTCGTCGCCCGGACCGTGCACGGGGTCGCTGGTGTCGACGAAGGTCCGGACCCGGGCGATGGCGGACTTGCCCGAGACGCCGGCGTGCGAACGCACCGCCGCCACCAGGTCGTCCAGCGGAGGTTCGGTGCGGAGCAGGGGTGGACTGGTCATGTCGCGTATCTTATAGTAAATGCCCATATCGGTCGAGAGATGTCAGCCCGGCCGGATCAACCGTCGAAAGGCTTCCTGATGAGTGTGCCCCCTGTCGTCGAACTGCCGAACGTCGTGGACGTGGTCAACATCGGGCTGCCGTTGTTCGAGACGGCGCTGCGCGCCCAGGAACAAGCGGTCATCGGGGTGGACTGGCGGATCCCGGCCGGTGGCGACTCCGAGGCGGTGGCTGCGCTGGCCCGGCTCCTCGGCCCGCGGGCGGACCGGATCGAGCGTGCGAACGCGGAGGTGATCCGCCGGCTCAACGAAGGCGTGCCGATGCTGGTCGGCATCGATCGCGCCGGCGACGTCATCCCGGGCTTCGGTGGGCGGGACGTCCTGCACTGCGGTCCGGCCATCGCCTGGCAGGACATGCCGGACCCGTTGCAGCGTTCGGTGCGCGCCGCCGTGGTCGCGGAGGGCTGGGCCGAGGATGTGGCCGCCGCCGGGGCGCTCGTCGAGTCCGGCCAGGTACGGCTGAAGCCGGCCAACGAGCACAGCACCGTCGTACCGATGGCCACGTCGATCGGCCCGTCCGCACCGGTGTACGTCGTGCAGAACGAGGCCGGGGGTACCACGGCGTACTCGAGCATCAACCAGGGCTCAGGTGCCGTGCAGTGGTTCGGGGTCGACAACGATCACGCCATCGAGCGGCTGCGGTTCGTCCGGGACGCGGTCGGACCGGTGCTGGCCGAGGCGCTGGCGTCGCGCGGTCCGGTCGACGTGTTCGCCCTTGCCGCCCAGGGTGTCCCGATGGGCGACGACGTCCACATGCGGGTCCAGGCGACCACCAACCTCTTCCTGCGTGACCTGCTTCCCTACCTGGTCCGCAGTACCCACCCCGCGGCGCCGGAGGTGGCGACCTTCCTCAGTGGCAACCACCTGATGTTCCTCAACGTGGCCATGGCCGCCGCCAAGTCCTTGGTGGAGTGGGCCCGTGACGTGCCGGAGTCCAGCATCGTCACCACCATGTCGCGCAACGGTTCGACGTACGGCGTGCGCCTCGCCGGCGGCGGCGACTGGTTCCTCGCGCCGTCACCGCCGATCCAGGATGCGTTGTACTACCCGGGATACGGGCCGGAGACGAGCGCGCCGGACATCGGTGACAGCGCCGTGCTCGAGCTGGTGGGGCTCGGTGGTCCCGCCGCGGCCAACTCGCCTGCTGTCGCGGGCTTCCTCGGTGGCCGGATGTCCGACGCGATCGCCGCGACGCGCAGCATGCAACGGATCTGCGCGGGGGAGAGTCCTCGCTTCCGGCTGCCCATCCTGGACAACATCGGCACGCCCGTCGGCGTGGACGTTCGCAAGGTGGTCGAGCTGGGTATCACCCCGGCGGTCAACACCGGCGTCATCCACGCGTCGGACGGCAGCGGCCAGGTGGGTGCCGGCGTGGCCTGGGCTCCGATCGCCTGCTTCATCGACGCCCTGCTCGACCTCGACCGTCGTCTGGCCTGACGCGATGCCCGCGCACCTGCGGCCTCTCGTCGTGGGCTCGGGGGTCGATGCCGCCCACGTCGACGGTGCCCACGGAACCGTGGTCGGGATCTTCCGGCACGGTTGTTATGTGCAGGTGGGCGGCGAGGTCTACGCCATCGCGGGTCCCGCCGTCGCGCCCGGGCCGATCCATCTGATCGTGGCCGCGCCGCCCGCTCGCGCCACCGAGGGGTTGGCCGTCTGGCGCGACGGCACCCGGCTGCGTTCGTCGCATTGGCAGGTCGAGCTCGGTGAAGCAGCTTTCTTCGCACCGTGGCAGCCCGCTCGCGCGGACCTGCTGCACGCCGAGGCGGCACTCGGATCGATGCTCGAGTCGCTGGCTGTCCCCGCCGACCTGGCGCGAGGATGGCACTCGGTACGACGTGCCGTGGCGGCCGGCGATCTCGTCGCGTCGCGCGAGCTGCTCGAAGGCCGCGGGGGAGGTCTGACGCCCACCGGCGACGACGTACTCGCCGGTCTCCTGCTCGTGCACGCGTGGCGCGGCGAGGACGAGGACACTCTGCTGCGCGTCGCGCGGGATACCGCCACCACGAACCTCAGCCGATCCTTCCTGGCCTGGGCTGCCCGAGGTCAGAGCGTGGCGCCGGTGCACGACCTGGTCGCCTGCGCGGCCGCCTACGACCGCCCGGCGTTCGACCACGCGGTCACGACCGTCTCGGCCATCGGCGGCTCGTCGGGCATCGCGCTCCTGTGGGGGATCGGCCTCGCAACCGCCGCGAGCGTCAACCTCGTCCGGCCGGAAGGCGTCCCGCCTGCGAGAAGTTCGGCCTGAGCTGGCGCGGCAGCCTCGCCTCGAGGCGGCGGAGGGCATCTCGCGCCTCGTCAGGTGCGCCCACCTCGCCCAGGAGCAGCAGTGAGCCGGTCTGCCGAGCCAGGACGGCGGCGTCCTCACCACGGCCCTGCAGGTGGAGAGCCAGGGCCTGGTACTTGACCGAGCCGGCCGCCCGCGCAGCCTCGAGCAGGGCCTCGGGATCCTCGAGCCGCAACCTCGAACGCACCTCGCGGATCCGCAGGTCGGCGCGCCACTTGAACGGCAGCCAGTGCTCGATCAGCTCGGACGCAACCTCGAGCCGCTCCGCCGCGCGGTCGAGCTGGCCGTCCAGACGCTCGGAGTCGGCCAATGAGCAGAGGGCGTGGAGCTCCTGCTCGATCTGCAGACTGCCCGCGTCCACCTCCCGCGACTGCTCGAGCGCCAGTTCGGACAGGTCGTGGGCCCGGGTCGGCTCGCCGAGCTCGCGCCAGACCCACGCGAGCGAGGTGTTCGTCCGCGCTCGGTAGAACGAGACGTCGTAGCGCTCCAGGATCGCGGCCTTCGTCTGCAGGGCCGTCAACGCTCCGGAGAGGTCTCCGGCGTTTGCGCGCGCCAGACCGGCGAAGAACAGGCCGCGCAGCAGCGGGTGGAACGCGCCGATCCGGTGCGCGGCCCCGACCGCCTCGTCCAGGACGTCGATCGCCTCGCCGTAGCGGTCGGCGTGGGCCAGCAGGGCGCCGAGGCAGCTGAGTACCGAGACCCGGACCGCTTCCTCCTCGTCGCCGAGCCCGTCGAGGGCTCGTTCGTACGCCCGGTACGCCGCGTCGAAGTCGCCGGCCCAGTGCTTGGTCCGGCCCAGCAGGTTCCAGGCGCTCGGCCCCGCGCCGGGCATCCGCGATGCCTCCTCGGCACGGGCGACGGCCTCCTCGACGTCGCGGCGGTAGTACGCCGTCCAGCCGAGGCGCTCGACCGCGGTCGCCCGGAGCGAATGCTGCCCGGTCGCGACCGCGAGGGACTCCGCCTCCTGATGGTCGTCGGTCGCCAGGTCGAACTGGCCGAGCTCCTCGTGAGCAGCACCCCGGCCGATCAGGGCCAGGCCTTCCAGCTCCTGGTCGGCTGCCTTCCGGGCGCAGTCGAGGGCGGAGGAGAACAGCCGAACGGCATCGGCGTTCGCGAACGAGCGACGGGCCAGCACGGCCGCCTCGTACCACGACCTGGCCGCGGCCGGTGTCAGCCCGGAGCGCTCCTGGTGGAGTGCCCGCAGCTCCGGCCTCGCCGAGAAGATCTCCGCCAGTTGCCGGTGGCGCAGTACCCGGATCGGTCCGGGCAGGTTGTCGTACAGGGTCTGCCCCAGGATCGGCGGCGAGAAGACGAACAGGTCGTTGCGGGACGCCAGCAGGCCGGCCGCCATCGCCTGCTGCACGGCCGGCATGAAGTCGACCGCCGGACGTCCGACCAGGCGCTCCAGCGTTTCGAGCTCGAAGGCGGTACCGATCACCGAGGCGGACTGAAGCAGGTCCTCGACCCCGCGGCCGCTGCGGCGTACCCGGTTGAGGACCATCGATCTCAGCGTGCCGGGAATGTCCGAGCGGTCCTCCCCGCGGCGCAGCGCCGCGAGCACCTCGACCACGAACATGAGCCGGCCCTGGGTCAGCTCCCAGACGAAGGCCGCCTCGTCGGGGACTCGGGCCTGGGCCGCCAGCTGGGCGACCTCCGACTCGGTCAGCGAACCGAGCTCGACCAGCAGGCTGCTGTCGGCCAGGGAGCCCAGTTCCGCGTCCAAGCGGTCGGACGGCACCGTGGCGACCACCAGGAGCGGCACCTCGCCGAAGGAGTGGAGGAGCCACTGGAGCGCCTCGACGGTGGCGGTGCCGGCCAGGTGCAGGTCGTCGAAGAAGAGCAGCAGCGGTTGCTCCTCGGCCGCGGTCGCGAGGACGTGGCGCATGGTGTTGAGCACGCGCCGGTGTTCGATCTCCGGGCTTGCCCGCTGGTAGTCGGGCGTACCGACGACATCACGCAGGTCGGGCACCAGCTCGACCGCCGTGTCCGTCCAGGACCCGAGCAGAGCCGGCAGGTCTTCGGGCGCGGTCGACAGCAGGATCCGGCTCAGCACGGTGACGAGCGGCTGGAGCGGGGAGGAGCGCTCGCCCTCGAAGCAGTCGACCCGGATCGCCCGGGCGCCACTGCCGTCGGCGTTGTCGGCGAGAGCCTGGGCGAGCGACGAGCGCCCGGAGCCGGGGGTTCCCGTGATCACCACCGAGCCGGCGTGACCAGCGGCGGCATCGTGCCAGCGGCCGACGATCGAGGTGAAATCCTCCGCCCGGCCGATCAGCTCGGAGGTCCCGGTCGCGGCCGGACCGGGAACCGACACCGGTCCTGGTTCGGCCCCGCTCACGATCGCGCTGAACAGGGCGTCGCTCTGCGGGCTCGGCTCGACGTCGAGCTCGTTGCCGAGCTGCAGCCGGAGCTCTTCGTACACACGCAGAGCGGCCACCCGGTCGCCGAGATGCCAGTACGCGTCCATCAGCGCGCAGCCCGCCAGCTCGTCGTGCGGGATGTGCCGGAGAACCGCCTCGGCCTGGCTCGCGATGTCGCTCCACATGCCGAGGCGAGCCTCGGCATCCCACCGCGCGCGGTTCAGGCGACGGGTGAGTGCGTCGACATGACGTTGCTGTTCCTCGGCCCAGCTGTGCTGGGCGAACGCGGGAGGCAGTTGCGGGTTGCCGCCGGCCAGCAGCGCGAAGGCGCGCCGCGCCGCGGTCACCGTCACGGCCGGGCTCAGCGCGGCTCGCGCCTGCGCCGACTTGGTCAGTTCCTCCAGTTGGGCGAGGTCACTCGTCCAGGTCCGGCCCGCGTTGAAGCGGTAGCCGGTGGACACCGAACCGGTGATGACGTCGGATCCGATGGCCCGTCTCACCCGGCTGACCAGCGAGGCGATCACGCGATCCGCCGTCGCCGGGGCGTCGTCGTCCCACAACGCATCCATCAGTGCGTCCGTCTCGACGACGGCGCCGCCGCCGGCGACGAGCCTGCGCAGCAGGATGCCCGCCCTGCCCGCGGGAACGGGGCCGAGCGGATGACCCTGCGCGTCGGTGACGCGCAGACCGCCGAGGACGAACACCGTCGAGGGCGGAGGACTGGTGGACATCGTGAGACACCGCTCCTCTCCAGGAATTACTTCGGCCATCTCCTATAGTGTAGAATCGTCACCTATCGTAGAGGGACTTCGGTCCCGCAGTCGAGCCGAGCGGAAAGGAACGGGTGCGATGGACGCGGCACCTCCCAGCTTCCTCACGGTGCCGGAACGGCCCGCCAAGCCACGATCCGCCGGCATCACCCATGTGTTGGACAAAGGGTATTCCCTCGACCCGGTGCGGTCGGTGCTGAAGGCCTACTCCGGCTGGATCGACGTCTGGAAGCTGGGCTGGGGTACGGCGTACGTCGAGCCCGCGCTCGCGCAGAAGATCCGCCTGCTCCGTGACCATCAGGTCAAGCCGTGCACCGGCGGCACGCTGCTCGAGATCGCCTGGCTCCAGGACCGGGTGGCGGAGTTCTTCGACTTCGCGACCTGGGCCGGCTTCGAGTGCGTCGAGGTGTCCCGCGGCGCCACGGAGCTGCCGCCGACCGAGAAGCGCGAGCTCATCCAGCTGGCGAGGTCGCTCGGGTTCGAGGTCTTCGCCGAGGTCGGCAGCAAGGATCCGCTCGAACTCGTCTCGGCGGTCGACTGGATCGCCGAGCTGCAGGGCGACCTGGACGCCGGCGCGACCTGGATCGTGGCGGAGGGACGGGAGAGCGGCACCGTCGGCCTGTACGACGCGGACGGCTCGGTCCGGGAATCCCTGCTCGACGAGCTGGCGTCTTCCGGCGCGGCCGGCAGGATCATCTACGAGGCTCCGCAACGGTCGCAGCAGGCGCACTTGCTGCGCCGGCTCGGACCAGGGGTGAACCTCGGGAACGTCGCGCTCGAGGACGTGATGGGACTGGAGACGCTCCGCCTCGGCCTGCGCTCGGACACCATCGGGCTGGGGATCGAGATCGGGGAGCCGGTCCGTGCTCGCTGAGCCGGCACGTGCCGCCGACCGGGCCACGGATCCGCTGGCGCCGAACGTAGTGCCCTCGCGCTACCGCCAGGTCGCCGTGGCCTCGGTCCCGAGCCTCGACCCGGACTGGCTGGCCGAGCACTTCACCGGCCGTGAGGTGTACTTCCGGACCCGGTTCGTGGTCGCTCGTCAGGGGAGCAGGGCGGCGTTGGTCGAGGTGGACCGGCTCCCGACGACCGAGCTGTTCACCATGACCCGGTCCGCGCGAGTGCTCGCCGGGCCGGAGGACTGTGCCCTCGTCGTGGACGAGTCTCTCGACACCGCGGTGCCCTCGCAGCTTGCCGCCGCGGCCGAGCGCTCCGGCGCCCGGTGCGTCATCGTCGAAGGCCTGTACTCCCACGTGAGCTTCATCCTCAACCCCGCCCCGCTGCGGATCCGGCTGGTCGACGTCTATCCACCCGGGCCGCCCAAACTGCTCGACCAGGTCCAGCGGGTGCTCAGCGCAGCGGAGGACCTGCCGCCGGTCGTCGTCGTCCCCGACATCGTCGACAGCCGTGACCTCCTCGCCGACCAGTACGACGAGCAGCCGGCCGAGTTGCTGATCCCGTGTCGCGGCTCCGGGATGGACTTCCCCGGCAGCAAGGTCTCCTTCCTGGACGAGCGCCCGCCCGAGCGCGAGTGGACGCTGCTCGGGTGCGAGCGGTCCAACCAGATCCATCGCTGGTTCTACGGCAGCACGCCCGACCGGGTCGACATCTGCCCCCGGCAGTGGCTGGCCTCGGAAGGACGGCCGACGCTCACCCGCTGCTGCCTGATCCAGGAGGGGATCGAGGCCGACGGGCCGGCCCGGTTGGTGCCGTGGGGCGCCTCCCTGGCCGAAGTACGGGCCGCGATCGAGCTCCTGGTCGAAACGTCGGAGGTGACGTGGACGCACATCTGATCGACTCCGAGATCTTCGGCCACCAGTGGAGCACGCCGGAGAGCCACGCGATCTTCGCCGAGCCGTCGCGGGTCAGGCGCTGGCTCGAGGTGGTCATCGCGCTGGCGCAGGCCCAGGCCGAGGTCGGGATCATTCCGGCCCGCTCCGCCGCTGCCATCGCGGGACTGCGCGACCGTGAGCTGGACGTCGCCGCGATCGGCGAGAGCACCCGCGCCACGTCGCACTCGACCCTGGGGATGATCCAGGTACTGCGCACCCTGCTGCCGGCCGACGCCGCCGAGCACGTGTACTACGGCACGACCGTCCAAGACATCTCCGACACCGCTCAGGTGCTGGAAATCGGGGCCGTGGCGGACCTGCTGTGGCGGGACCTGTGGGCGATCGAGGCGGAGCTGCTCGCCCTGGCCTCCACGCATCGCGAGACGGCGATGGTGGGACGTACGCACGGTCAGCCCGGCGCACCGATCACCTTCGGATTCAAGGCGGCGACCTGGGCGGACGAGACCGGACGCAACCTCGAACGCCTCCGTTCGGGCCGCGACCGCTGGCTGGTCGGGCAGCTCGGTGGCGCCGTCGGAGTACTGGGTTTCTTCGGCTCGAGGGCCATGCCCCTGCGGACGGCGTACTGCCGGCGGCTGGGGCTCGCCGAACCCGCGATCTCCTGGTTGACCACACGGGACCGGCTCGCCGAGTTCGCACAGGTGGTGGCGAGCCTGACGACGTCGGCGGCGCGGATCGCGAACGAGGTCTACGTGCTCGCGCGCGCAGAGCTCGGTGAGCTCCGCGAGCCCACCTCGGCGGCCACGGTCGGCAGCATCTCCATGCCCCACAAGCGCAACCCCGAGGTGAGTGAGCAGGTCGTCACCCTCGCGCGGCTGGTCCGTTCCCTGTCCGGCGTCCTCAACGACACCATGGTCGGCGAGCATGAGCGAGACGGCCGATCGTGGAAGACGGAATGGGTCGTGCTGCCGGAGCTGTGCCACTACGCCCTTACCGCGACCGGCATGACGCGTTCGCTGATCAGTTCTCTCGAGGTCGACCCGACGAGGATGCGTGCCAACCTCGAGGCGACCGGCTCGGCCACGTCGGAGCGCCTGCTGAGTGCGATGTCCGAACGGCTCGGCAAGCACCATGCTCAGGCCGCCCTCCACGAGGCCTACCGCGAGGCAAGCGAGTCCGGCCGAACCCTGAAGGCGGTGCTCGAGGGTCGTGTCGAAGCCGACGAGTTCGCCGAGCTGGACCGCGTGCACACCGGAGCGGCCGCCGCGATGGCTGACGAGGTGGTCGCCCGCGCCCGCCGCCGGCGCGAGAAAGAGAGCACCTCATGGCGCTAGACCACCTCCCGCGGGTACAGCTCGGACTGTTCCCCACTCCGATGCAGTACGTCGCCGACCTCGCTCCGGGCCTGCAGGACCTACTGCTCAAACGGGACGACCTCACCGGTTTCGCGTGGGGCGGCAACAAGGTCCGGACCGTCGAGTTCGTGCTTGGCGACGCCCTGGAGCGCGGTTCAGACACGCTCGTCGTCGCCGGTGGACCGGGTTCCAACTTCGCCGCCCTGCTGGCCGTCGCGGCCGCCGCGAAGGGAGTGGCGATCAGACAGGTCTGCTACGGCTCGCCGCGTGGCGCCGCGGCGCTCGAGGTGTCGAGAAGGGCCGGCGCGGAGGTGGTCTTCACCGGCTCCGACGACCGCCAGAGCATGGAGATCGGCGCCCGCGAGCTCGTCGAACGTCTGAACGCAGAGGGAGCCCTCGCGTACGCCGTACCGCGGGGCGGTGCTACGCCGGTGGGCGCCTGTGGCTTTGCCGGAGCAGCGGCCGAGCTGGTCTCGCAGCTTGCCGAGCGCAACCTTCCCCGGGCCACGGTCGTCCTCCCCGTCGGGTCAGGCGGCAGCATTGCCGGGCTGCTCGCGGGCCTCGGTGCCAACGGTCACGCCGACCGGGTCGACATCGTCGGAGTCTCTGTCTCGCGTCCTCCGGATGAAGTCGAGCCCCGCATCGCCGCCTGCGCCCTGGAGACCGCACGACTGCTAGGCGGCGGCGAACCGTCGACCCGCTGGCGGCTGGTCGACGGCAGGGCCGGCGGTCCCGGTCCGGAGGCCGATCGGTTGACCCGGGACGCACTCCGGCACAGCGGTCTCGTCGCAGACCCGGTCTACAACGTGAAGGCCCTCCTTTGGCTGGCCGACCACCGCGCCGAGTTGCGGGAGCCGACCGTCTACTGGAGCACCGGCGGCGCACTCGCGGCCGCCGACACACTCATCACTACGTTCGCCGAGGCTGGGATTGGATCCGGGGCCGTCGGCGCGGAGGCAAACCCATGACAGCGGTCAACGCGGGACGCCGGGTCGAGGGCCCGTCCAAGGATCGGCCGGCCCAGCAGCTCATCGACGCTGGGTTCGCCTGGGAGATCGCGGACGCCCCGCTGCTCCACCACGGCCTCAACCTCGCCGACATCGCGCACGTGCTCGATCTGCGCCACCGCCGGATCATCCCCGAGCGAGCGGCTGCCGCACTGCTCGGCGTACTCCTGGAGGCGTATCGGACCAGGCCCGAGGACTTCCCGTACGACGCGGCGTACGGCGAGCCCTACAACTCGCGCGAGCGGCACTTCGTCGCCACGATCGGTGACGACGCCGGCTGGTTGCACGCCGGCCGGCCGCGGCGCGAGGCGGCGCGGGTCGCGCTGCGCATCCTGCTCCGCGGGCTCACCGCCGAGCTCGCCGCGGGCGCCGCCGAGTTCGCGGCCACCTCGTCTCGCACGGCAGCGCGGTACCGCGAGGTCTTCATGCCGGACCAGACCTATCTCCAGCAGGCGCAACCGTCGACGTTCGGGCACTACCTGCTCGGCTTCGTGCCGCCGGCGATCCGCGACTGTGAGCGGCTGGTGGCAGCGCTCGCACAGCTGAACAGCAGCCCGGGTGGCGCGGGGTGTGTCAACGGCAGCCGGTTGCTCGACGACCGCCGGGTGATCGCGGACCTGCTGGGCTTCGACGATGTCATCACCCACACCCGCGACGCGATGTGGCAGACCGACACCTTCATCGACGTCCTTGCCACCGGTGTCAGCCTGCTGTCGAACCAGTCGAAGCTCGCGGAGGACCTCGAGATCTGGTCCAGCCAGGAGTTCGACTACGTCGACCTGGCCGGCCCGTACACGCGCGCCTCGGTGCTGATGCCGCAGAAGCGCAATCCCTATGCGCTGTCGATCGTCCGCGGCGCCGGGGGAGTCCTGATCGGACGGCTCACCGGCTTCCTGGCCGTGGTGAAGAGCCCTTCGGCCCGCAGCGACAACCTGATCTTCGCGTACGGCGAGATTCCCCGGGCGGTCGAGTTCGCCACCCGGATCACCGCGCTGATGGAGGGGGTGGTCGACACGCTGACGGTCAACGAGAGTCGCATGTGGGAACGGCTGGAGGAGGGCTTCACGCAGGCCACGGACCTGGCGGAGTTCGTCATGCTCCGCTGCGGGGTCGACTACCGGGCGGCGTACCTGATCGTCGGGGAGGTGGTGGGCGCTGCGAGCAGGCGCGGGATCCGCGGCGTGGACATCAGCCCGGAGGATCTCGACGTCGCCGCCCAGCGCGTGATCGGGCGATCGCTGGAGCTGGAAGCCGACGAGGTCAGAGCCGTCCTCGACCCCCGTGCCATCGTCGCGACGCGGAGCGCCCTCGGTGGGGCGGCACCCGAGGCGGTCGATGCCATGACCGAGGAGTACCTCGCGAAGGCCGTGGACCTGGGCTACCGGGCGAAGCGAGAGCTCGAGAAGTACGCCGCGGCGGAGGCGCGGCTGATCGCCGAGGCCGAGCAGGTCGCGGGGGACCAGCATCGCTGACAGGTGCCGCAAGCTGTCGTGCCGGGCCGGCAAACGGCCGTGCAACGGCTGTGCAACAGCGGCGGCCACCATCCGTTCATGGAGACGTTCAGTGTTGAACCCGACCGTTGCGGTTGCCGCTTCGAGCAGCACGCGCCCGCCCACCACCGCCGCCTGGTCTCGCTCGAGCGAGAGCCGATGACCGCCCTGGTCGAGCTGATCGAGATGGCCGCGACCTGGGACGAGATCGAGTACGGCGAGACCGAGCCGGTGATCCCTCCGACCGAGTGGATCGCCTTCGCCGAGGACCACGCGTGGATGGACGGCGATCGTGTCTTCGACGCCCTGGTGGCGTTGGCGTCCGTGGCCTTCCCCTCCCGTTCCCGGCGGCTGGCGGCGGTGACCTCGCTGCAGAAGACCGCAGCGGACGCCGTACCGCGTGCCCTGGCGACGGTCTGACAGGCGGGAGTGACCCCATGACCGACGCGCCCCGCATCGCGATCAACGGCCTCGGCAGGATCGGACGGGCCTTCCTCCGCGCCATCCTCGCCCGCGAGTCGGCGGTCGACGTCGTCGCGGTCCACGACCTGACGCCTGCTTCGACGCTGGCCTACCTGCTGGAGTACGACTCGGTGCACGGCCGGCTGGGCGTGCCCATCGAGGTGGCCGGCGACGAGCTGCGGGTGGGGGAGCGGCGGATCCAGGTACTGCGGTCGAACCATCCGGCGAACCTGCCGTGGTCCGCCCTCGGAGTCGACGTCGTCGCCGAGTGCAGCGGCCAGTACACCACCCGGGAACGGGCCGCGGGTCATCTCCTGGCCGGCGCCAAGCGGGTGATCATCTCCACGCCGACCGACTCGGCCGAGGTGACGATCTGCGTCGGGGTCAACGAGGCGGCCCTCGACCCGGCCGTCCACCGGATCATCTCCAACGCCTCCTGCACGACCAACTGCGTGGCGCCGATGTTCGCCATCCTCGACGAGGCTTTCGGGGTCGACGGCGGCTGGGTCGACACCGTGCACGCCTTCACCAACGACCAGCAGCTCCTCGACCTGCCGCACCACGACCTGCGGCGCTCGCGGGCCGCGGGCCAGAACATCGTGCCGACGGGCACCGGGGCGGACCGCGCCCTGGCGCTGGTGCTCCCGCAGCTGAAGGACCGGGTCCACAGCGTCGCGGTGCGCGTTCCGGTTCCCGACGGGTCCCTGAGCAACGTGGTGGCCATGCTCCGGGAGCGCGCCACGGCCGAGCAGGTGCGCGAGGCCTTCATCGAGGCAGCCCGCTCGGACCGCTGGTCCGGCATCGTCGGCGTCACCGACGTGCCGTTGGTGTCGTCGGACATCCTCGGCGACCCGCGTTCCTGCGTGATCTCACTCCAGGACATCGAGTCGCACGGTACCGCCGTACGCCTGTTCGGCTGGTACGACAACGAGTGGGGTTACGCCAACCGGCTCCTCGACCTGGTCGAGATGGTGTCCGCCCGCAGCAACGTCAGGCCACCGGCGAACGAGCTGGTTCCGCAGCCGGCCTTGATCGGCTCAGGCGCGGCGTTCGGGAAGTGACACCCACAGCACCTTGGCGGTGCGGCCGGACGGGTTACGCCAGGAGTGGCTCTCCTCCGAGCGGAAGTGGAGCGAGTCACCGGCGGTCAGCCGGAAGACCTGGCGGCCGACGGTGAGCTCCAACGTCCCCGACTGCACGTGCACCAGGGACTCGCCGGCCGGGTGCCGGTTGTCCTCGGCGGACCGGGCGCCGGCACCGATCTCGGTGACGCTCGCCGCGAGGTCGAAGGGGCCGGACTCCGCGGAGATGGATCCCACCACGACGTCGCCGTCGCCCTCCGTGCGGGTCCGGCGTTGCTTGGCCGGGGTGTAGACGACCGGCGAGTCGGGGGCCTCGACCTCGCCGATGAAGTGGGCCACCGGGACCTGGAAGGTGGCCGCGAGTTTCAGCAGCGTGGTGATGGTGGGCACCATCGTGCCCTGCTCCACCTTGTGGATCGCGGCCGGCGAGACGTCCGAGCGGTCCGAGAGCTGCTGCAGCGACAGGCCGTGTCGCGTGCGCAGCGAGCGCAGCCGTGGACCGATACCGGACACCACCGCTGAGACCTCGGTCTCCGGCAGCGGCGCCGCGGCGAGCCGGTCGGCCGCTGCGTCGTCGCGAACGCCACCGGAGCTGGTGGCTGAGGGGGACATGCTCTCTCCTTCGTCGGGAACGCGCCGTTGAGTAGCCGACAGCCTAGCTCTGATAGTTGACGGCCCGCTATGTCTCACATAGTGTTTTGCCGTATCGGATAGGAGATGTTGCGCAGCGCAACCGGAGGAGGCCGCGGATGGACGGGATCCACGACATGGGTGGCACCCACGGCTGGGGCACGGTCGCCATCCAGCCGGACGAGCCGGTGTTCGAGGAGCAGTGGCACGCCCGGACCTTCGCCCTCGGGCTGGCGTCGATGGGCGCATCGGGGACCAACCTCGACGCGTTCCGGCACGCGCTCGAGCGGCTCCACCCGGTGGAGTACCTCGCCGACGGCTACTACGGAAGGTGGCTCGCGGCTGCTGAGCTGTTGCTGGTCGACAGCGGTGTGCTCGCGCCCGGAGCTGTCGAGGCCCGAGCCCGCCGCCTGGGTGGTGAAGATGTCGTCGAGCCCGCGGATGTCGAGGTGTGCAAGCCGTCGTACGAGCGTGGCGGTCCTGGTTCGCTACGCCAGATCGACGACGAGCCCGCCTTCGAGGTGGGGCAGCAGGTGCGTGCCCGCGATCTCCGCAAGCGAGGCCACACCAGGATGCCGGCCTACGTCCGCGGGCGGACCGGTGTGGTCGATGCCCGGCGGCCGGCGGCCGTCCTGCCTGACAGCACGGCTCACTTCACCGGTGAGGACGCGCAGCACGTCTACACCGTCCGCTTCGAGTCGACCGATCTCTGGGGCTCCGACGCCGAGGTCTCGACCGTCTACATCGACCTGTTCGAGAGCTACCTGGAGAAGACACTGTGACCGCCGATTCCCGCACTGCAGACCGGCCTCCCGCCGCGCTGCGCGCCGAGGCACTCGAGGCGCTGCTGACCGAGCGAGGCCTGGTCAAGACCGACGTCCTGGACGGGTTCATCAACCGTTACGTGAACGACGTCGGCCCGCTCAACGGAGCCAAGGTCGTCGCCAAGGCCTGGGTGGACCCGGACTACCGCGCCCGCCTGCTCGCCGACGGCACCGGCGCCATCAAGGAACTCGGCTTCGGCGGACCGCAGGGCGAGCACATCGTCGTGGTCGAGAACACCGACGAGGTTCACAACGTGGTGGTCTGCACGCTGTGTTCCTGCTACCCGTGGCCGGTGCTCGGCCTGCCTCCGAACTGGTACAAGGACCCGGCCTATCGCGCCAGGGTCGTCCGGGAGCCGAGGGCGCTGCTCGCGGAGATGGGCCTCGTCGTCGACGGCGCCGTCGAGATCAAGGTGTGGGACTCGAGTGCGGAGAACCGGTACTTCGTGCTGCCGCGCCGCCCGGCCGGCAGTGAGAACCTGTCCGAGGAGGAGCTGACCGCCCTGGTCAGCCGGGATGCCATGGTGGGCGTCGCCGACGTGAAGGTCGCCTCATGACCGGGGCCGAGGCCCTCGACGCCGTCGGCGCCACGGCGCTGCCTCGCGCGAACGGCGAGCTGGTCTTCGACGAGCCCTGGGAGAGCCGGGCGTTCGGCCTGGCGGCCGCGCTGGCCGACCAGGGGTTGTTCTCGTGGCGGGACTTCCAGACCGGGTTGATCGCCGAGGTCGCCGCGGACGAGTCCGGGCCCGGGGAGTATCGCTACTACGACCGCTGGGTCGGCGCCCTCGAGTCACTGCTCTTCCAGCGGGGCGTCGTCTCGCTGGAGGACGTCGACGACCGTGCGGACGTTCTCTGTCATCGGCCGGCGGGCCATGACCATCGTGATGACGAGCATGGCCTCCATGACCACTGACGCTCGCGTCGCGGCCGGGCGAACCGTCACGGGCAAGTGGAGATCCGGGTACCACTGCTCGGTGCGAGCAGGGTCGTTCACGATCGAGGTCGACGAGCCGGTGCGGGTCGGCGGGACCGATCTGGGGCCGCAACCGACCGATCTGTTCCTGGCGTCGGTCGCCTCCTGCTTCCTGATGGCACTCAGCTATGCGGCTCGCAAGCGGGAGATCGAGCTGTCCGACCTGTCGGTCGACGTGACCGGCAGCTACGACGGTCAGCGGTTCAGTGCGATCCACGTGCAGGCCCGCGTCGGTGTGCCGGAGGCCGAGCTGGATCAGCTGGTCCGGGCTGCCGAGCGCGTCTGCTACGTGACCAACACATTGCGCGCCGGCGTCGAGCTGACCACCGAGGCGATCGCCGTCGAGCATTGACCGGCGCGCCGGCTCTGTTTACTATCGGAAACACTCATTGAACTTAAGACGTACAGCGGAGAGTGGGCGCTTCTCGTGAAGATTGTTGTGATTGGCGGCGGAGCCGCCGGACTCGGCGCCGCGGGCGCCGCGAAGGGGCAGGACCCGTCGGCACAGGTCGTGGTGTACACCGAGTACGAGGACGTCGCCTACAGCCCGTGCGGCATCCCGTTCGTGCACGGCCGGGAGATCGAGTCCTTCGAGAAGCTGTTCCTCGCCACCAAGGAGCAGTACGTTGCCCAGGGCATCGACGTGCACTACGAGACCACCGTCGAGAGCATCGACACCAGGTCGAAGACGATCAAGGTCCGCGGTGAGGGCGAGGTCGGCTACGACAAGCTGGTGCTCGCCACCGGCTGGAACTACGACACCCCCGACATCCCGGGCGCCGAGCTCGGTGGCATCTACCACGTCAAGAACATCCGGGCGGCGATGGAGTGGGACCGCCGGCTCGACGACGTACGGTCGGCGGTCGTCGTCGAGTCGGGTCCGATCGCGATGGAGATGGTCTCCGCGCTGCGGCATCGCGACATCGAGGTGACCCTGGTCGACCCGGGTCCGTGGCCGATGGCCGACGTGATCGATCCCGACATCGTCGAGCCGGTCCGCAAGGACTGGGAGGAGGCCGGCGTGAGCCTCAAGTTCGGCGAACACGTCACCGCCTTCAACGGCGCGGACACGCTCACGCACGTGAGCACGAGCTTCGGTGACGTGCCGGCGGAGATCGCCGTGATCGGCAGTCACAAGGTGCCGAACAGCGCGCTGGCGCAGTCGGCGGGGATCAAGCTCGGCAGCACGGGTGGCGTCGTCGTCGGCCCGGACCTTCGCAGCTCCGACCCGGACGTCTTCGCCGCGGGCGACTGCGCCGAGATCCCGCACGGAGTGTCGAACGTCCCCCTCCAGGGCCTTTCCGGCAGCCACGCCTACGCGCAGGGCAAGACCGCGGGCATCAACGCCGCCGGCGGGACGCGCACGCACAATCCCGTGTACGTCCCGTGGGGGATGCTGGCCGGCTCCTGGATGATCGGCGGAGTCTCCTTCGGCGAGACCCTCGCAACGGCTCTCGGGCTGCCCTTCGTGACCGGCGTCGCCAACGGCATCACCAGGGCGCGCTACTACCCGGGCGTGAAGCCGATCACCGTCAAGCTGCTCGCCGATCCCAACACCCGGCGGCTGATCGGGGCCCAGATGGTCGGTGGCGAAGGGATCAAGGAGCGGGCGGACTTCCTCGGCATCGTGGCCAGGACGGGCATCACCATCGAAACGCTGGCCACGATGGAGAACGTGTACTCGCCCGCCATCGGGGCGTTGAACGAACCCATCGCCATGGCGGCGCAAGCGCTCGTGGCGAAGCTCTGAGGTGGCTGCCGTGACCTTTTCCCGATGGCTGCGGTCGAACTCCGAGCACGCGTTGCTGCGGGACGCGCAGCGCCGCATGGCCGCGAAGTACGACGCGAATCCGCCGGCCCGTCCGCACGCCGTCAGGGACCGCTGGTGGCGCCAGGTCTTCGCGCCGGTCTACCGGCTGCTCCCCTGGGGCCTGCGGCGGGTGCTGATGCAACGGATCCCGGGCAGCCACCGCAAGGGGTGGCCGAAGCCGGAGTACATCTCGCCGAACGACCAGTGAACCACCTGCCTCGCCCGGCCGGGCGAGGCAGGACAGCACGGCCGCATCATCCACACCACCAAGGAGTCAGCACATGCCGAAGACGGTCACCATCGAGCCGCCCAAGGAAGGCGACATCCTCTTCGACGTCGAAGAGAAGATCTTCCCCGACTACAAGGCAAACGAAGGCGACAAGGCGTACGTCTTCATGCACACCGTGCCCTTCGAGGGGTCCGTCGGCCTGGTGAACATGCTCACCGCGACCCGCCTGCAGCGCAAGGGTTTCGAGCTCACCTTCATCCTCTACGGCCCGGGCGTCCTGATGGCGTCCGCCGCCCGGGGGTACCCGGCAGTCGGCAACGAGGGCTTCCCGGGCAACCTCGGCTACAACAAGCAGCTGAGGACGCTCATCGACGAGGGCGCCAAGGTGTATGCCTGTCGCTTCGCGATGGGTGCGCTGTACGGCATGCGCGAGGACGACCTGATCAAGGGCGTCATCCCGTTCAACCCCCTGGACGTGCTCGACGCCAACATCCAGGCCTGGCGTGAGCGGGCCATCGTCTTCGCGACCTGGACGGTCTAGCCGCGACGAATCGGTCACCACGAACTGATGCCCCGCAGGCGACGCTGCGGGGCATCCTCGTGTCCGGTTCCCTTTGCTCAGGTTCAGTTGTGCAGTCGGAACCAGGCCACCAGTGCGGGATCGTCGAGTCCGCCGGTGACGAGCGTCGCTCCGGAGAGGTCGTCGTCGCGGGTGTAGGGGTTGTACGCCGCGACGCAGCGCAGGCCGGCGGCCACGGCCGCCCGGACGCCGTTGGTGGAGTCTTCCACTGCGACGGTCCGGTCAGCCGGGCAGCCGGTCCGGCGGAGCACCTCGAGGTAGACCTCGGGGCTGGGCTTCAGCTCGGGCACTTCGGTGCCTGTGACAACAGTCTGGAACCGGGGCCCGAAGACACGCTCGAGCAGCGGTTCGACCCACGCGCGCGTGCCGGTCGTGGCCACGTGCACAGGGATGGAGGCCGCATCGAGTTCGTCGAGCAGCCGATGAACCCCGGGCTGAGCCTGCACCCGTCCGTCCGCGATGAGGTCGCGCATGATCTCCGTCTTACGGGCGTGCAACCGCTCAGCGAGACTCCGGGCCTCTACGGGCGTCCGGCCGGTGCTCTCGAACCAGGACGCCAGGCGCCGCGCACCCCCGGCGATCGGGAGCAGCCCGCCGTACGTCGTGACGTCCCAGTGGTCGGGCAGCCCCGCTTCCGCGAAGGCGGCGTTGAAGGCGACCCGGTGTCCGTCGCGCTCGCTGTCGACCAGCGTTCCGTCGACGTCGAAGACGACCGCGGCGAGCCGGGTCATGACCGATCGAGGTGCTCGCGGACCCGGGCCAGCACGGAGTCGACCGTGAAGCCGTGGTGAGCGAGGACCTCGTCCCCGGGGCCGCAGGTGCCGAATTCGTCGATACCGATCGCGAGATCCACGAGACCACGCCATCCCGCCGTACTTCCGGCTTCGATGCTGATCGTGGTCGCCTGAGGATCGGGCGAGTACTGCGACCTGTCCAGGACGGACACCGTTCGGACGACGTGGCCTTCCACCGTCAGCCGGTCACCGACTGCCGCGGCAAGCGACGCCTCCGACCCTGTTGCGACGAGCTCGATCGTGGCCGGGTGGTCGCCCGCCTTCCAGGCCGGGAGCTGAGGCAGCGCCTGGCGGGACAGGATCAGTGCGGTCGGCCCGTCGGTCCGCTCGAGCGCGAGTCTCCATGCCTCGGCGGTCTGGTCGTCGTCGGCGGGCCGCAGCACCTGCAGTCCCGGAATCACTCGCAGGGACTCGAGCTGCTCGACCGGCTGATGGGTCGGTCCGTCCTCACCGACCGCGATGGAGTCGTGGGTGAGGACGTGGATGACGGGTTGCCGCATCAGCGCCGCCAGCCGCAGGGCAGGGCGCAGGTAGTCGACGAACACCAGGAACGTGCTGCCGTAGACGCGGAACCCCCCGTGCAGGCTGATGCCGTTCATGATCGCCGCCATCGCGAACTCCCTGATGCCAAAGGCAATGCTGGAGCCTCGGTAGTCGGCGCGCGTCACGATGGCGCCGCCGATCGCGGTACCGGTCGAACCGGAGAGATCTGCCGATCCGCCCACGAGCTCTGGCATCAGGCGGGTCAGCTCGGTCAAGCAGGCCTGCGAGGACTGCCGGGTGGCCCGGGGCGCATCGCCGATGACCTTTGCGAGCCCATCACCCAGGCCGTCCGGCAGTGCCCGGTCATGGACACGGCGGATCTCCGCCACGCGCTCCGGTGCCCCGGCCTCCAACGCGGAGTACGCCGCCCGCCAGTCGGCGTGCTCCTGGGCGCCGGCAGCGGCTAGCGCAGTACAGGTCGCGCGGACCTGCTCCGGTACCGCGAACGGGGGATATTCCCAGCCCGCTTGCTGCATGGCGTGCGCCAGTACGCTTTCCCCGAGTGGCGACCCGTGGGCCTTGGGAGTGCCTTCCACGCCGGGGGCGCCGTGACCGATGACGGTGCGCACCGCGATGAAACTGGGCCGCGGGTCCGCCTTCGCGCGGGAGATGGCGGCGTCGATCGCCTCGACGTCGGTGCCGTCCTCGATGGTCTGCGTGTGCCAGCCGTACGCCGCGAAGCGGGCCGGCTGGTCGTCGCTGCAGGACCGGTCCACGGCGCCGTCGATGGTGATCGAGTTGTCGTCCCACAAGACGATCAGCCGGCCGAGCCCCAGGTGCCCGGCGAACGAGGCGGCCTCGTGGCTGATGCCCTCCATCAGGCAGCCGTCGCCGACGATCGCGTACGTGTGGTGGTCGGTGAGTTCCGGATGGCGCGCATGAGTCATGCGCTCGGCGAGGGCCATGCCGACCGCCATGCCGAGGCCCTGACCGAGCGGTCCGGTCGTGCACTCGACCCCGGGAGTGTGCCCGAATTCGGGATGGCCGGGTGTGCGCGAGCCCAGCTGACGGAACCTGCGCAACTCCTCCTGGGGGAGGTCGTAGCCGAAGATGTGCAGCAGCCCGTACAGGAGGGCCGAGCCGTGGCCGGCGGAGAGCACGAAGCGGTCGCGATCGGCCCAGTCCGGGGCGGAGGGATCGTGCCGCAGGTGGCGGCTCCACAGGGCCCAGGCCATCGGTGCGGCACCCATCGGCATGCCCGGGTGTCCCGAGTTCGCCGCCTGCACCATGTCCGCGGCCAGGAAGCGCAACGTGTCCACGGCCAGCCGGTCGACCTCGACGGACAGGGCGGACTCGCGCTGCAGAACGTCGGTCATCAGGCTGCCTCTCCCTGGTACCGGCCTGCCGCGGCGGCGCGGAGCTGCCTGACAGCGGCCGGCTTTCCGTCCGGATGCGCGTACAGCCACGAGCCGGAGATGAAGACGTCCGCGCCCGAGGCGGCCGCGCCGGGGATGGTCTCGGTGGTGATGCCACCGTCCACCTCGAGCTCGACCGGCAGGCCCGAGTCGTCGATCAGCCGGCGCAGCCGCGCGACCTTCCGTTCCACAGTCGGGATGTAGGCCTGTCCGCCGAACCCCGGGTTGACGGTCATGGCGAGCACCAGATCGGTCTCGCTCAGGACGTTCTCGACCACATCGGCCGGAGTGTGCGGATTCAGCGCGACACCGCTGCGCGCGCCGAGATCGCGGATCCGGCCGAGGGTGCGGTGGAGGTGGGTGCATGCCTCGGCGTGCACGATGATCAGCTCACACCCGGCGGCGACGTACCGCGGCAGCAGCTCGTCCGGGTTGATCACCATCAGATGTGCCTCGAAGGGGACGTCGCTGTGCGGGCGGGCCGCCGCGATCACGTCCGGCCCGAAGGTGAGGTTGGGCACGAAGGCGCCGTCCATCACGTCCCACTGGATCCGGTCCACGCCGGCGTCGCACAGCTCGCGAACCTCCTCGCCGAGGCGGTCGAAGTCCGCGGGCAACACCGAGGGCACGATGAGGGGCCGCCGGAGACGGGGGGACCTGGTCATGGGCAGAGGCCTTCCTGTCGGGGTGCTCCAGCACACCGCGCCGCGCCGATCGCGCACTCACCCGAGTGGGTGGCGCAGTGGGTGAGATTCCCTGTGGGTAAAGGCGCGCAGGGGTGGATGGCCCTACTCTTGCCTGTATGCGGCCACCCTCAGCGACGCCTCTGCGCCTTGTCCTGGTCGACGACCACGAGATGGTGCTGCACGGCCTCGTCGCCATGCTCGGTCACTTCCCCGAGCAGGTGGCGATCGTGGGACAGGCGACCACCGCGTCGGCGGCCCTCACGATCGTGGCGGAGGAGCGACCCGACGTGGTGCTGTGCG
Source organism: Kribbella sp. VKM Ac-2568 (assembly GCF_004345365.1). Classification (GTDB taxonomy): domain Bacteria; phylum Actinomycetota; class Actinomycetes; order Propionibacteriales; family Kribbellaceae; genus Kribbella; species Kribbella orskensis. The sequence continues at coordinate 90,653 of NZ_SLVF01000007.1, read as the reverse complement.
ACGTGCGGATCGGGAAGGAGAGCGGCCTCGACCTCTGCCGCCAGATCACCGCGCAGTACCCCGGGACCAAGGTCGTGCTGCTGACCGTCTACGACGACGAGCACTACCTCTACCAGGCGCTCCGGGTCGGTGCCTCCGGCTACATCCTCAAACGCATCGACGGCCAGGAGCTGGTCGGCCATCTGCGCAGGGTCCGCGAGGGCGAGACCGTCATCGACCACGCGCTGGCGGGGCGGGTGGCCCTGTCGGCCGCACGGCTCAGTGCCGGGGAGTTCTGGCCGGGCGCGCACCTCGGGCTCACCCAGCGCGAGTCGGAGGTACTGGAGCTGCTGGTCTCCGGTCATTCGAACAAGGGGGTCGCGAGCAAGCTGGTCGTCAGCGAGGACACGGTGAAGACGCACATCCGGGGTCTCTACCGAAAGCTCGGAGTCTCCGACCGCAGCGGCGCGATCGCCGTCGCATTGCGCGAGGGGTTGTTCCGTTGACCACCGACGCGGGGACGGTTCCGGGCGCGGAGGAACTCGCGCCGCTGCTCGACGCCGACGGGGTGCTGCTGTTCGCCAGCGACGGCCAGGACCTCACCGTCGCGGACATCTGGCCGGCGCATCCCGCGGCCGCCGCGCTGAGCCTGCCGGTCGGGTTCGGCGTCACCGGACTCGTCGCCCGCAACGGCAAACCTGTACTGCTCGACGCCGACTCCCCGCGCAACGTCCTGCACCGTCAACTGCTCGGGCTGGAGCCGCAGGGGACCGTCGCCCGCATGTGCCTGCCGCTGCCGGGCCTCGAGGATCGCATCGTCGGTGTCCTGGCCGCGCATCGCAGTCCCCGCAGGCCTTTCGGGTCCGACGACCTCGCCGCGGCGGCGCCGTACACCACTGTGCTCGGTCTCAGGCTGCACGCCGAGCAGCTGTGGCGGGCGGTCAACCGTCATCGCACAGAGCGGGACCGGCTGATCAAGCAGGCGATCTCGGCCCAGGAAGCCGAACGCCGGCGCATCGCCTTCGACCTGCACGACGGTGTCACCACAGCGCTGGCGTCCATGTCGTTCCATCTGTCCGCCGCCGATCTGACCGTTTCCGAGCTCGCGGCACGGGATCTTCTGGCCGGGCCGCCGTCGCACCAGGAGTTCGAGCGGGCGCGGGCGGAGCTGGTGAGCGCCGCGAAGCTGGCCGACCTGGCCTACGACCAGACGAGAGCCGCGATCTCCGGACTGCACAGCCTGGTCCTCGACGATCTCGGTCTCGTGGCGGCGATGGAGTCCCTCGTGCAGACGGCAGCGGGCGGCGACGACGGTCCGTCGATCGACCTGCTGGTGGATCCCGAGGCGGCCCTGGACGACATCGCCGACCACGCGGCCGCGGCGCTGTACCGGATCGCCCAGGAGGCGCTGGCCAACGCCGTCAAGCACGCCGAGGCCGACCGCGTCGTGCTCTCGCTGCGACGGGTCGGCGACTCGATCGTGCTCGGGTGTGCCGACGACGGTCTGGGCTTCGATCCAGCGGAACGCCGCACCGCCCGGGCCGGTGACGCCGACGGTGCGCAACACTTCGGGCTCAGCTCCATCGCCGAGCGCTGCGCGCTGATCGAGGCCTCCCTGCGGATCGAGTCGGTGCCCGGTCGCGGTACGACGCTGCTGGTCGAGCTCCCGCTCTGACCATCGTCACCGGGTTGTACGCGCGGCCCGGCGGCAGTTGGCGAGCAGAGCCTCCTGGGCAGCCTTCACCTTGCCGGGGTCGCCGCCCCAGACACCGAGGGCTTCGCTGACGAGCGCGCGGCCGAAGGAGAAGGTCACCGGCCACGGGCGTTCCGGCACGGCTTTCAGCTCATCGAGGAACGCGCACGCGGCTGCGGTCGGGTGCCCTCCGGACAGAAAGGCGATCCCCGCCACAGCGTCCGGAACCTCGTCGTGGAGGACGTCGAAGGTCGCGGCGGCGACCGTGCGCGCGGTCGCCGCCCGCGCCGCGAGGCCAGGCGTCACGAAGTTCGGCTTGAGCACGATGCCGGACAGCTCGACGCCCGCCTGCGCGAGTTCGTCGAAGACGACGTTCAGGGCCAGGCGCGACGCCTGGGCGGACTCGCCGAGGGAATGGCCGCCGGTGCAGAGCACCTCGGGTTCGACGATCGGGACGATGCCGTGCGCCTGGCACGCGGCCGCATAGCGGGCGAGTGCGTGACCGTTGGCCCGAGCGGTGTACGGCGTGATCGTGGCGACGTCGAAGACCGCCCGCCACTTCGCGAACGCCGCGCCACGTTCGGCGTACGACGCGAGCCGGTCGTCGAGGCCATCGAGTCCCTCGGTGATGAGGGCGCCGTCGCGGCCGGGCAGTTTCTTCGTCCCGGTGTCGACCTTGATGCCGGGAAGGATGTCCAGCTCGCGCGCGGCCACCGGGAAGGGCCGGTCGTCACTGAGCGCCTGCCCGAACGTCTCGTCGCACCAGATGACTCCACTCACCGATTCCGACAGGCCTTCGGCGGTGACGAGGAGCTCGCGGTAGTCCCGACGCGTGGTCACGCTCGGCGGGATGTCCTCGTTCTCGAGGCGGGCCGACATGGTCCTGATGGATTCGTCGGCTGCGAGGATGCCGCGGCCGGCCTGGGTCAACCGGCGGGCGGTGTCGGAGAGTGTCGCGAGGTCAGCTGGCAGCGTTGTGGTCATGGTGAGCAGCATCTGACCGTACTGCGTGCCTTGGCCTCACCCCGTCGGGCGAAGCCGGGTGTGAAATGCCGCCGCCCCCACCAGCTCCGGGTCGCACACGTGCCGCAGGAACAGCCGGGTCGCCGCTGTCGGCTCGGCAGTCGTGCACAGATGCCACGGTCGGTCCACGGGAGTGCCCTGGACGGCGTACTGCGCGAGGTGGCCGGCGTCCAGCTGGTCCCGGACGGCCTCCTCGTGCACCAGCGTGACGCCGAGTCCCTGACGTGCGGAGGCGACCGCGGCTCCCGACGTACCCAGCGTGAGGAGCGGAGGTGAGGCCTGCAGGCGGGTCAGCAGCGACAGCGTGGTGTCCCGGGTGCCCGACCCCTGTCCGGTGAGCAACCACGTCGTCGTCAGTGGATCCGCACGAAGGCCCGGGCGACCAACCAGCACGAGCTGGTTCGCCCGTCGGGCCCTGGTCAGCAGCCCCGAACCACGGGGTGGACGCCCGGCCAGCACCACGTCCACGGCGTGGTCGACAGCGAGGGAGAACAGCTCGTCCCGGGGCAGAACGGAGAGCGACAGCTCGACGTGGGGGTGTTCCTCGGCGAACGAGGCGATGAGCGGTGGCAGCACGTACTCGCTCGCCGTCGCGACCGTGCCGACCCTCAACCGTCCCCGCCCGGCCTCCCGCACGGCGCCGGCCGCCTCGGTGAGCAGACCGAGGAGCTTGCGGACGTACGACGCGAACGTCTCGCCCGAGTCGGTCGGGACGATGCCGCGGCCGGCTTTGCTGAACAGGGTGGTGCCGAGTGCCGACTCCAACGCAGCGATCGCCGCGGATACCGCGGGCGGCGTCACATGCAGCGTTTCCGCGGCCACTCGCACGCTGCCGGCGTCATAGACCGCCAGGAAGGTCTGGAGGCGTCCCCAGGTCGCCGCGGCCGGCAGATCGGTGCTTCCGGCGATCTTCATAGTTCACCGATGCCTTATCTATAGCAAGTAAAGATTCAATTGTAGGTGATGCATCGTGCCATCCAGACTGGATCCACGGCAGGTTGACGAAACCGAGAGGGAAGAGCCGATGACGATCATCGAGGACGGCGCGAAGACCAAGGAACGCTGGGATCCGGGCGTGCAGAGCTATGCCGGGATGGGTTACTGGAACCCTGACTACATTCCGAAGGACACCGACGTGCTCGCGGTCTTCCGGGTGGCGCCGCAGGACGGCGTGGAGCCGATCGAGGCCGCGGCCGCGGTCGCCGGCGAGTCGTCGACCGCGACCTGGACCGTGGTGTGGACCGACCGGCTCACCGCGAACTCCCACTACCAGGCCAAGGCGTACCGCGTCGAGGAGGTGCCGGGGCGGCCGGGTGAGTACTTCGCCTACGTCGCCTACGACATCGACCTGTTCGAGGAGGGGTCGATCGCGAACCTCACCTCGTCGATCATCGGCAACGTCTTCGGGTTCAAGCCGCTGAAGGCGCTGCGGCTGGAGGACCTGCGGATCCCGGTCGCGTATGCCAAGACGTTCCAGGGCCCCGCGCACGGGATCGTGATGGAGCGCGAGCTGCTGAACAAGTACGGCCGCCCGTTGCTGGGCGCAACGATCAAGCCCAAGCTCGGGCTGTCCGCGCGCAACTACGGACGCGTCGTGTACGAGGCCTGCCGGGGCGGCCTGGACTTCACCAAGGACGACGAGAACATCAACTCCCAGCCGTTCATGCGCTGGCGCGACCGCTTCCTCTACTGCATGGAGGGGGTGAACAAGGCAATGGCGGAGACCGGCGAGATCAAGGGCCACTACCTCAACATCACCGCCGGCACGATGGAGGAGATGTACCGTCGCGCCGAGTTCGCCAAGGAACTGGGCAGCGTCGTCGTGATGATCGACCTGACGATCGGCTACACCGCGATCCAGTCGATGGCGCACTGGGCCCGGGAGAACAGCATGCTGCTGCACCTGCACCGGGCCGGCCACTCGACGTACACGCGGCAGAAGTCGCACGGCGTCAGCTTCCGGGTGATCGCCAAGTGGTGCCGCCTGATGGGGGTCGACCACATCCACGCCGGCACGGTCGTCGGCAAGCTCGAGGGCGACCCGGCGACGACCCGGGGGTACTACGACACGCTGCGCGAGAACCACGTGCCGGCGAACCCGCAGAACGGGATCTTCTTCGACCAGGACTGGATCTCGATGCCCGGTGTCATGCCGGTGGCGTCGGGTGGTATCCACGCGGGCCAGATGCACCAGTTGCTCGACCTCTTTCAGGATGACGTGATCCTGCAGTTCGGCGGCGGCACGATCGGCCACCCCTACGGCATCGCGGCCGGGGCGGAGGCGAACCGCGTCGCGCTCGAGGCGATGGTCAAGGCGCGCAACGAGGGACGCGATCTCCTTCGCGAGGGACCCGACGTACTGCGGAACGCGGCGAAGATCTGCGCACCCCTAGAGGCGGCCCTGTCCACCTGGGGCAACGTCACCTTCGACTACACCAGCACGGACGCGCCCGACGTCGTACCGACCGCAATGCCCTCCGCCTGACCCGAGCCACCGACAGGAGCACGCCATGAAACTCCGCCACGGAACCTTCTCCTACCTGCCGGACCTCACCGACGAGGAGATCGCTGCGCAGATCCGCTACGCCCTGCAGCGCGGCTGGCCCGTCTCGGTCGAGCACACCGACGACCCTCACCCGCGCAACATCTACTGGGAGATGTGGGGTCTGCCGATGTTCGACCTCGCCGAGCCGGACGGGGTGCTTGCCCAGATCAACGAGTGCAGGGCCACCTTCCCGAACCACTACGTGCGCGTGCTCGCGTACGACGCGAGCCTCGGCCGGCAGACCACCGCCATGCAGTTCCTGGTCCAGCGCCCGGCCGACGAGCCCGGCTTCCTCCTCACCCGGATCGAGGGCGTGGACCGGACCCAGCAGTACGCCGTCACGTCGTACGCCACGAGCCGCCCGGCCGGGTCTCGGTATGTGAGCGGATGACCGTCATGGACACGCCCAACGGGTTCGGCTATCCGCGTCCATCCGCCACCGGCCCGGCTGGATCGGAGCCCGAGGAGCAGCCGGCGAAATCGGTCACCCTCGCCGACGACGCGGAGCTCGACCTGTCCGCGGACGAGGCCGCCGCCCGCGTCGAGCAGACCCTCGCCTCGCTCGACGCGGAGCTGGTCGGCCTCGCGCCGGTCAAGCGCCGGGTCCGCGAGATCGCCTCGCTGCTGCAGGTGGACCGCGCCCGTCGTCGGTTCGGGCTGACCTCGTCGCGGCCCACCCTGCACATGAGCTTCACCGGTGGGCCGGGTACCGGCAAGACCACGGTCGCCCTGCGGATGGCGGCGATTCTCCATGCGCTGGGCTACATCCGTGCGCCGCGCGTGCACACCGTCACCCGCGACGACCTGGTCGGCCAGTTCATCGGCCACACGGCACCGAAGACCAAGGAGGCGATCGCTCGCGCCGCCGGGGGAGTGCTGTTCATCGACGAGGCCTACTACCTGTTCCGCCCCGAGAACGAGCGGGACTACGGGCAGGAGGTGATCGAGATCCTGCTCACCGAGATGGAGAACGAGCGCGGCGACCTGGTGGTGATCTTCGCGGGGTACCCCGACCGGATGGCGACGTTCTTCTCGGCGAACCCGGGGCTCAGCTCACGGGTTCCTCATCACATCGCGTTCGACGACTACAGCTACCCGGAGCTCCTGCAGATCGCCGGCCTGATGGTCGCGTCGGAGAACTTCCGGTTCGACGAGGCGGCCCACCAGGCCTTCTCCGAGTACTTGAGCCGGCGGATGGAGCAGCCTCGGTTCTCCAACGCGCGGAGCGTGCGCAACGCGATCGAGCGGTCACGTCTGCGGCAGGCTCGCCGGCTGGTCGAACTGCGGCGGCCGCTGCGCAAGGAGGACCTTGTGACGCTGACGGCCGACGACATCTACGGGAGCAGCGTGTTCGAGGACTCGACTGACAAGAGCGGGTGAGGTCACCCGTCCCTCCAGCTCATCCCAGACGGCGTCGAAGCGGGCGCAGATCAGCCTGGTCAGGTGCCCCGCGGGACCCGTGCGCGGGAGGCACGGATGCGGACGGGTCGGTGCTGCCGCGATGGCCAGGGTGAAGTGGTTGCGCAGACGCCGCTCGTCATCGGGGCCGAGGTGCCGCCTGAGCATCGCCACCAGGCGGCGCTCGGCGGCGAGGGTCTGGGTGAGCAGGCTGCGCACACCGTTCCAGACCGAACTCCACGAATGGTGGACGGTCTGGGCGCCGCCGTACTGCTTCGCCTTCGCGCGGATCAGCATCCGCTCGAGCCGGCGGGACAGCCGGACGAAGTCGCGAACCTCGGCCCGTCCTCCGTGGAGGTGTTTCTTCACCGCGGGGAGCAGGACCCGCGCCGTCGCGGCCCCGTGACGACTGGCCGCGGCGAGGAACCTGTCGGTGTTGTCGCGCACCTCGCCGGGGATCGCCGCGCTGTTCTGGCGGCAGGCCGCCCGCTGCAGCAGCCCCACCAGGGCCGCGTGTCGTTCCTCGACTTCACTCAACAGGATCTGCATCGGAGCACCTCCGGGGTCGGGACGTGCTCTGAGTGTCCAGAGTGTTTTCACAATCGCACAAGGTTGAACTTGCCCTCACCCACCGCCTCACCCCTCCGGTCGATCCCAGAACAGAGGAGGTGTCGTGGAATGACCGCGAAGACGGGTCACCTCGGACCTTCGGAGGCGACAGCGGGCCTGACAGGCCGACACGAGGAGGGTGGCGTGCGCGGGTTCGGCGATCTGGAGGCCGCTGTGATGGACCGGCTCTGGTCTCGCGACGATCCCGCCACGGTGCGGGAGGTTCTCGACGACCTGCGCCGGGTCCGCGAGCTCGCCTACACGACGGTCATGACGGTGATGGACAACCTGCACCGGAAGGGCTGGCTGAGCCGGCAGCTCGACGGCCGCGCGTATCGCTACCGGCCGGAGTCGACCAGGCCGGAGTACTGCGCCCGCTTGATGCGGCAGGCCCTCGACGGCAGTGGGGACAACGCCAGAACTCTGCTGCGGTTCGTCGAGCAGATGTCGCCGGCCGATGCCGAGGCGCTCCTGCGTGCGCTTCAGGAGCACCCCGGCGACCGGATGTGACTAGGCGGCGGACCCGCGCTCGACGGGGACGCCGACCAGCGAGCCGTACTCGACCCAGGAACCGTCGTAGTTCTTGACGCCCGGTCGGTCGAGCAACTCGCTGAGCACGAACCAGGTGTGAGCGCTGCGCTCGCCGATGCGGCAGTAGACGATGGTCTCGCTCGCGTCCGGATCGACCGCCGCCTCGCCATACAGGCTGCATAGCTGCTCGTCCGACTTGAACGTGCCGTCGTCGTTGGCGGCCGTGGACCAGGGGACGTTCCTGGCCGTGGGCACGTGACCGGCCACCTGAGGCTGCTCCTGGGGAAAGTGTGCCGGGGCGAGGATCTTGCCGGAGAACTCATCGGGCGATCGGACGTCGACGATGGGCTTGGTGCCGATGGAGGCGATCACCTCGTCGCGGTAGGCGCGGACCGAAGCGTCAGGCTCCTGGGCGCGGTACTGCGTGGCGGGTCGACTCACCGCTTCGGCGGACAGCTCACGACCGTCGAGCTCCCACTTCTTGCGTCCTCCGTCGAGCAGGCGGACGTCGCGGTGGCCGTAGACCTTGAAGTACCAGTAGGCGTAGGCGGCGAACCAGTTGTTGTTGCCGCCGTAGAGGATGACGGTGTCATCGTTCGCGATGCCCTTGCGGGACAGCAGGGCCTCGAAGCCGGCCTTGTCGATGAAGTCGCGGCGGAGCGGATCCTGCAGGTCCTCCCTCCAGTCGATCTTCACGGCACCGCGGAGGTGGTTCTCGTCGTAGGCACTGGCGTCTTCGTCGACCTCGACCAGGACGACGCCTGAGTCGTCGAGGTGTTCCAGAATCCAGTCGGCGTCGACAAGTACGTTCGAGCGGCTCATAGCTTCTCCCGGGCAAATGGGGGTGGCGTCGGGAGCTATGCCTTGTCCCCGGACTCCACCAGATGATTAGTACACTAATGATTAGTATGCCAGTTGTTGTACCGTGGGCTTCTGACGTCTCACGGAGGTGCCCCTTGGTCGACTTCGGCGAGAATGCCGACCCGCTGGACCTGGAGAACCAGGTGTGCTTCGCCCTGGCGGTCGCCTCGCGCGGCGTGATCGCGGTCTACCGCCCGCTGCTGGAGCCGATGGGGCTGACGCATCCGCAGTACCTGGTGATGCTGGCGCTGTGGCAGCACGCACCGCTTTCGGTCAAGGACCTCAGCCGGTTGCTGCAGCTCGAGCCCGCCACGTTGTCGCCACTGCTCAAACGCCTCGAGGCCAGTGGGTTCGTCCATCGCCCGCGCGCCAGTGAGGACGAGCGCGCTCTCGCGGTCACCCTCACCCCCGCGGGATGGCGGTTGCGCAACGAAGCCGAGAAGATCCCGGCGGCGATCGTGGGACGCCTGGGAATGGAAGTGAGCGAACTCCAGCACCTGCATCAGGTGCTCACCCGGGTGATCGCCGCCGCCAACGAGGCCAACACCTCCCACCGGGCCACGCGCGGACAGGCATCTGCTCCGTAGGGCCCCTCTCAGGCGAGATCCGCGTCGCTGGCGCGCGCCACCCACTGTGAGAAGGATTCTCCCGCCGTGCGCTGATCGGCGTAGCGGCGTACGACCTGCTCGATGTAGTCGGCGGCGTCGGCCGAGCGGACCTTGTTGCCGCGGACCTTTCGGCCGAAGGCGCCGTCGAATCCGAGGGCACCGCCGAGGTGTACCTGGAAGCCGTCTTCCTGGCTGCCGTCGGCGGCCGGGAGGGCCATGCCCTTCAGGCCGATGTCGGCGACCTGGATCCGCACGCAGGAGTTCGGGCAGCCGTTGAGGTGGATGCTGATCGGCGACTCGAGCGTGTCCTGGACGTCCGCGAGCCGTTCCTCCAGTTCGTCGATGAGCCGGGCGGCGCGTGCCTTCGTCTCGACGATCCCGAACTTGCAGAACTCGTCTCCGGTGCACGCCATGGTGGCGCGTCGCCACGGCGACGGGCGCGCGGGCAGGCCGATCGCGCCGAGCTCGGCGATGAGCTCCTCGACGTGCGCATCGGGGACGTCGAGCACGACGAGTTTCTGCAGGGGAGTGATCCGGACCCGTCGCGAACCTGCTCGTTCGGCCGCCGCGGCCGCCGCGACCAGCCGGGTCCCGCCGACCCGGCCGGCGACCGGGGCGACACCGACGGCGTTGAGCCCGTTCTTCTGCCGCTGCACCCCGACGTGATCGCGGGGGCGTGACAACTGCGGCGGAGGTGGTCCGTCGATCAGCCTGCGCTGCAGGTACTGCTCCTCGAGGACTGCCCGGAACTTCTCCACACCCCAGTCGGCCACCAGGAACTTCAGCCGCGCCTTGTTCCGCAACCGGCGGTAGCCGTGGTCGCGGAACAGTGCGACCACCGCTTCCCACACCTCGCCGACTTCGGCCAGCGGCACCCACGCACCGAGCCGCTGGGCGATCTTCGGATTGGTCGACAGTCCGCCGCCGACCCACACGTCCAGGCCCCGCCCGTGCTCGGGATGGTCCACGCCGACGAACGCGACGTCGTTGATCTCGTGGGCCACGTCCTGCAACCCGGAGATGGCTGTCTTGAACTTGCGGGGCAGGTTGGAGTACTCGGGGTTGCTGAGCAGCCGTCCGGTGATGTCGGCGACGGCTGGGGTGATGTCGAGGACCTCGTCCTCGGCGATCCCGGCCAGCGGCGAGCCGAGCACGACCCGTGGTGTGTCGCCCGCGGACTCGACGGTGGTCAGACCGACCTCCTCGATCCGCCGCCAGATCTCCGGAACGTTCTCGACGTACACCCAGTGCAGCTGGACGTTCTGCCGGTCGGTCAGGTCGGCGGTGTCCCGGGCGAACTCGCGGGAGACCTCGCCCAGCACGCGGAGTTGCCCGGTGGTCAGCGCGCCACCGTCGATCCGCACCCGCATCATGAAGCAGTCGTCCTCGAGATCCTCCGGCGCGATCGACCCGATGCTGCTGCCGGGGATCCCAGGCTTCCGCTGGGTGTACATGCCCCACCAGCGGAACCGGCTGCGCCGATCGGTGAGGTCGACACCGGCGATGCCGATCCTGCTGTACACCTCCTCGATGCGGCGCCGGACGTTCAGCCCGTCGTCCTCCTGCTTGATCCGCTCGTTGTCGTTGAGCGGCAGGCGGTCACCAGCCGCCCACTGGCCCTCCGAGCGCACCTTCCGCTGAGCCGATCCAACGCTCTCCGTCACGGTTCCCCCTATAGTTAGGGCACAAATCATTCGTGTACGATCAAACCACGAGCCGGGCGGCATCGCCGAGCCCGGACGAATGATGAGACCGGCCGAGGCGGTGGCACGAAATCGAGATCGACATCACCAGCAACCCGGGGACCGTCTTCGCAGCAGTCGGCGGTGAGGAACCCATCCGCCGACTGGTTCACCTCTTCTACCAAGGGGTGGCGGAGGACCCGCTACTGCGTGCCATGTACCCGGAGGAGGACCTCGGCCCGGCAGAGGAACGCATGGCCCTCTTCCTCATCCAGTTCTGGGGTGGCCCGCGCAGCTACAGCGAACGCCGCGGCCATCCCCGCCTGCGCCTGCGCCACGCACCCTTCCGCGTCGACCGCGCCGCCCACGACGCGTGGCTCCACCACATGCGCACCGCCCTCGACGCGCTGCACCTGCCCCCGCCCATCGAACAGGAACTGTGGAACTCCCTCACCACCACAGCCGCGGCGATGATCAACACCCCCGAGGACCCCGCCTGACAACTGGGGCCTCTCCCGTCACCGCAGCGGAGCGCGGAGGCTGCGGCGCCTTGCCGATCGAGTGGACGCGATCCCTACCATCGATCATGGGCGCGTCCAGGGATCACCCGCGTTCCGTCCTACATGGTCGGCGCGGCGAGTGCGAGGCGCTGGCCGGGCTGCTGGACCAGGTGCATGCGGGCCGGAGTTCCGTGCTGGTTCTGCGCGGCGAGGCCGGCTGCGGCAAGTCGGCGCTGCTTGACTTCATGGTCGAGCGCGCGTCGGGTTTCCGCGTCGCACGAGTCGTCGGCGTCGAGTCGGAGATGGAACTCGCGTTTGCCGGCCTGCACCAGCTCTGTGCGCCGATGCTCGATCGTGTCGGGGAGCTACCGGTGCCACAACGGGATGCGGTGCGCGTCGCCTTCGGGCTGCAACGGGGCGACGCTCCGGATCGCTTCCTTGTCGGCCTAGCCGTCCTGAGTCTGCTGGCCGGTGTGGCGGAAGGACAGCCACTGGCTTGTCTGATCGACGACGTGCAGTGGCTCGACAGGGCCTCAGTACAGACTCTTGCGTTCGTTGCGCGACGCGTGGAAGCCGATCCCGTGGCCTTGGTGTTCGCCGTGCGTGAGTCCAGCAACGAACCCGAGCTGACGGGCCTGCCAGAGCTGAAGATCCACGGGCTCGGCGAAGGCGACGCCCGCCTGGTCCTGGCATCAGCGATTCGCGGACGCCTCGACTACCAGGTGCGGGACCGGATCGTGGCCGAGACGCGCGGTAACCCGTTGGCGTTGCTGCAGTTGCCCCGCGGGCTGACGCCGGCGGAGCTGGCAGGCGGCTTCGGTCTGCCGGCCACGGAGCCAGTAGAGAGTCGGATCGAACAGAGCTTCCACCGGCAGTTCGAATCACTTCCGCGCGACACGCAACGGCTTCTGCTCACCGCGGCCGCTGAGCCGATCGGCGATGCGACGCTGTTGTGGCGGGCGGCCGAACTGCAGGGGATCGGAGCCGGCGCGGCCGCGCCGGCCGTGGCCGTGGGGTTGGTCGAACTCGGCGCCCGGGTCAGGTTCCGTCATCCGCTCGTCCGCTCGGCGGTCTACCGGCCGGCGTCCTTGGCGGACCGGCAAGCGGTGCATCGGGTCTTGGCCGAGGCGACCGATCCGGAGGTCGATCCCGATCGTCGCGCGTGGCATCGTGCCCGGGCGGCGTCGGGGCCTGACGAGGCGGTGGCCGACGAATTGGAGCGCTCTGCCGGCCGGGCGCGGGCCCGCGGCGGCGCGGCCGCGGCGGCCGCGTTCCTGGAGCGAGCGACCGAGCTCACGCCGGACCCTGCGCGCCGGGGAGCGCGTGCGCTCTCCGCCGCTCAGGCCAAGTTCGATGCAGGCGCGCCGAATGAGGCCGAGGTGTTGCTGGCAACGGCCGAGCTGGGACCGCTCGACGACCTCCGGCGCGCCGGGCTGGAGCGGCTGCGCGCGGAGGTGGCGTTCTCACTGAGACGCGGCAACGACGCTCCGCCGCTGCTGCTCGACGCCGCTCGGCGACTCGAGGCGCTGGACCCGGAGCTGGCGCGTGAGACGTACCTCGAGGCGCTCGGAGCAATGATCTTCGCGGGCCGTCTCAGCAGCGGCCGCGGAGTGATCGAGGCGGCCGAGGCCGCCCGCGCCGCGCCGCCCGCACCGCAGCAGCCACGGCCGATCGATCTCCTCCTCGATGGTCTGGTGTCACGCTTCACCGAGGGCTACGCGGCAGGCGTGCAACCGCTCAAAGAAGGGCTGCACGCACTTCTCCGAGAGGAGGGCCGTAGCTTCGACCAGATCCGCCGGCTCTGGCTCGGGTGCCGCATTGCCGCGGATCTTTGGGACGACGAGTCATGGCATGAGCTGGCTACCCGCCAGGTGCGGCTCGCCCGCGATGCCGGCGCGCTGGCCGTCCTGCCGATCGCGCTCACCTACCGTGCCGGCGTGCACGTGCATGCCGGTGAGTTCTCTGCCGCGGCGGAGCTGATCGACGAGGCCGATGCGATCACCGAGGCAACCGCCGGCGTCCCCCTGATGTACACCTCCCTGGTGCTCGCCGCCTGGCGTGGTCAGGAGGCCCAGGCATTGGCGCTGGTTCGGGCCAGTGTCGAGGATGCGACCGGCAGGGGTGAGGGAAGGGCGATCGCCTTGGCGGAATACGCGACCGCGGTGCTGTACAACGGTCTCGGCCGCTACCAGGATTCGCTCGCGGCCGCCCAACGGGCCTGCGAGCAGGATGATCTGGGTCTCTTCGGCTGGGGCCTGGTCGAATTGATCGAGGCGGCCGCGCGAAGCGGCAATCTGGAGATCGGCAGTGGCGCCCTGCGACGACTCGAAGAACGAACAGGCGCCGTGGGCACGGACTGGGCGCTCGGAATGGAGGCCCGCTCACGGGCGTTGCTGAGCGACGGCCACGCCGCCGACGCGCTGTACCGGGAGGCGATCGAGCGCCTCACCCGGAGCCGTATCGCCGTGCACCTCGCCCGAGCCCACCTCCTGTACGGCGAATGGTTGCGTCGCGAGAACCGGCGTCTGGACGCTCGCTGGCAGCTCCACCGGGCCAATGACATGTTCAGCAGAGCCGGGGCCGAGGGCTTCGCGGAGCGTGCCCGCCGCGAGCTGCTGGCCACTGGTGAGTCCGTGCGCAAGCGGCAGGCCGAGACGTCCGAGGAGCTGACCGCACAGGAAGCGCAGATCGCCCGGCTGGCTCGCGACGATCTCACGAATTCCGAGATCGGCGCCCACCTGTTCATCAGTCCTCGCACCGTCGAGTGGCACCTCGGCCACGTGTTCGCCAAGCTCGACATCACCTCCCGCAGACAACTGCGCCGCGCCCTGCCGGATCCGAGCCCTCCCACCTCGTCGGCGTAGACCAGGGGTCGATCCCGGGGCCCCCCGGGGGCGATGCGGACCGCTCAAAGGTGACAGTGAGGTCGTCACACAGCCACACCCATAAAATCTTGCGAGGTCCGCATGCATACCGGCAGACAGGCGATGGTCACCCTCGTAGATCGAGCCTCGGTCCCTGTCGCTGCGATCGGTACCGGCGGTACCGGACCCGTCGTGGCCGAACGTCATGTCAGTCAGCTGTTCGGTCGCGAGCGCGAGCTCGCGGTGCTGAGCGAGCTCTTCGAAAACCTCGGCGGTCATGGCGGAGCGCTCTTGATCACGGGCGAGGCCGGTATCGGCAAGTCCGCTCTGGTCGCCGAGGCGAGGAGACGCGCGGAGCAGCTCGGTATGTCGGTGCTCAGCACTTCCGGAGCGCCCCTCGAGGCGCAGATGCCGTTCGCCGGCCTGCAACGACTGCTGCGACCTCGCATGCAGGAGGTCACCGCACTCCCGGAGCCTCAGCGTGAGGCCCTGTCGGTCGCCTTTGGTGTGAGTGGCGGGCCGACGCCGGACACCTTCCTGGTCGCGCTGGCAGCACTGAACCTGGTCGCGGACCGAGCGGGTGAAGCCCCGCTTCTTCTCGTCATCGAGAACGTGCGCTGGCTCGATGCCGCCACCCGGGATGTCCTCGCCTTCATGGCACGACGGGTGGAGATGGCGCCGATCGTCTTCCTCCTCGCGGTCCGGGACGGGTACGCCACCTTTCTCGACGACGCAGGGCTGCGAGAGCTCCGACTCGAAACGCTGGACGACGCAAGTGCGAAGGCCCTGCTCGACGCCGGCGCTCCCGGACTTCGTTCCGACCTTCGACGGCGTGTGCTCAACGAAGCCCGTGGCAACCCGCTCGCGCTCGTCGAGCTTCCGCGAGCCCTCGACACGAGGGAACGCGGTGAGTTGTCGGCCACGGCACCGTTGCCGTTGACAGAGCGGCTGGAGCGAGCCTTCGCCGGTCGGGTGGCCGAGCTTCCGACGGCGACGCGCTCGCTCCTCCTGGTCGCGGCACTGGACGAAGGCGCAGGTCTCAGCGAGATCCTCGCGGCCGCGTCGCTCGTCGAGAACCGCCCTGTCACGGTCGACGACCTCGCCCCGGCGGAAGCGGCCGGACTGGTGTCGGTGAACCGTGAGGCTGCGCGGTTCAGGCACCCTCTCGTGCGGGCGGCGATCTCCTCTACCGCCGCGCTCTCGGTGCGGCGGGCAGCCCACCAGGCACTGGCGCAGACGTGCGCTGCGGATCCGGAGCGGAGCGTTTGGCACCGGGCAGCGGAGTTGACGGGCCCCGATGAGGAAGTCGCTGCCGACCTGACCGCCGTCGCCGAACGGGCGCTACGCCAAGGGGCACCTGCGTGGGCGGCAGCAGCGCTCGAACGGGCGGCGCAGCTCACTGAGCTCGCATCCAGTCGCGGCCACCTGCTGGTCCGTGCCGCCGAGATCGAGTTCGAGCTCGGGCGCTCGGAACTCGCCCGCAGGCACGTTGCGGAGGCGAAGTCGTTGGAGCTCGGGCAGGAGGAGCGGACACAGCTGACGTTCATGCTCGACGCGTCCGATCAGGACAGCTGGTCGAGCGCCGACAGACTGGCGGCCCTTGCCGAGCTGGCAAGCGAGCTGACAACCGCGAACGGGCCGGCGACGGCGTTGAAGTGTCTCCTGACGGTCGCTCTGGGCTGCTGGTTGGGGAAGCCCACGCAAGAAACCCGCGATCTGGTCGTCGCCGCGGTGGAACGCCTCCCGGTCGCGGAGGATGACCCTGCCCGGCTTGCGGTTCTCGCCTGGGCCGATCCGGTGAAGCAGGGTGCGTTCGTCATCGACCGGATCTCACAGCTGACGCCGGATGCGACCGGCGACCCGGTAGCTCTGCATCTCGTCGGCGCGGCCGCGTCCGCGGTGTGGGCGTTCGACCTCGCCCTGGGCTTCCTCACCAGCGCTGTCGACGGTCTGCGAGCGCAAGGCCGCTTCGGGTTGCTTGCCCAGGCGCTGGTTGCCCAGTCCTGGGCGGCGATCCATCTTGCACAGGAGACACTCGCACTGTCGGCGGCCGACGAAGCCGCCCGGCTTGCCCGCGAGACCAGCCAAGCTCGGTGGGCGCTGGCCGCTGACCTTGCCATCTCGGTCCTGGCCGGCGAGCGCGGTGACTCCGAGATCGCAGCCGCCCTGGCCGATCGAGCGGAGAAGGAGCTGCTGCCGATCGGCCCGCACGCGATGCTCTCGCTGGTCCAGTTCGCGCGTGGCCGCGACGCCATCGCCCAGCAGCGGTACTCGATCGGCTTCGATCATCTGAGGCGGATACTGGACCCCAGGGACATCGCCTACCATCCCTTCGTCGGCGCCTGGGCGCTCGCCGACCTCGTCGAAGCCGCGGCCTGCTCCGGGAACATCGACAAGGCACGGCTGTACCTCGAACAGCTCGAGTCGCTGGCGGCCGCGACCTCAGGACCGTTCCTGCGGGCCACACTCAGCTACGCGAGGCCGCTTCTATCGCCGGACTACAAGGCCGAGGAGCTCTACCAAGCGGCCTTGAGCGCCGGCTTGTCCGACTGGCCCGGCTACCGAGGACGTCTGCTGCTCAACTACGGCCGGTGGCTCCGCCACCAGCGACGAGTCGCCGACTCCCGCGCGCCGCTTCGAGCCGCCTGGGAGAACCTCGATGCCCTCGCGTTCGGCGGACTGGCTGAGGCGGCGCGTCAGGAGCTCCGTGCGTCGGGGGAGACGAGCATGCCCCGAACACCCGATGCGAGAGATCGCCTGACGCCTCAGGAGCTGCAAATCGCGCAGCTCGCCGCGAGAGGATTGAGCAACCGCGAGATCGGCCGGCGTCTCTACCTCTCGCACCGCACGATCGGCTCCCACCTCTATCGGCTCTTCCCGAAGCTCGGCATCAGCTCGCGCTCCGAGCTCGCCGGCGTCTTGTCCAGCGCCGTACCCGACGAAGTGGGCTGATCAGCGCGCTGCCGGGACGACGAAGGGGAAGACGTCCTGGCTGCGACCCGGATCGGCGGTCAGGCCGCTGGTCACGGCCGAGTTCGTCGCGAGCGAGAACATGATCTCCGCTGTGTTGTCGGCGAGCCGGCGGCCGTTGAAGCCGGAGAACCCGAACAACGCCGGCGTACCCACCACGTACCGGACCAGGTCGGGGACGATCCGCTTCACGACGTCGGCGGCGTAGATCTCGGGACGATCAGAGGTTCCTCGACGACGAACCACCGAAGCCACCAGGTCAGCGATGACCGGACCGTACTGCGCGACGTCGTCGGCGGGATGCGTCTGGTTGGAGTGACTCGCCTCGTCGGAGTCGGCGTCCCGGAAGATCGGCCAGATCATCGGCAATGCGGTCCGTCCTACCTGTCGCCAGCCGCCGGCATCGGTCGCCAGTTTGCTGGTGCACCAGGTGGCTATGCGACGCCCCGCGGTGAACGCACCAGCGCCCGTCGGCACCGCGAGCACTATCGATCGGACCGTCGCACCTGCGAAGGTGTCTTCCGCCACGCCCGCGACCCACCGGGTCAAGTCACCATCCTGGCCGTGCAGGACCGTCTGATCGACGACGTCGAGCTGCTTGAGGTCGAGGAAGAACGGCTCGACCGCCTCTCCGGCCCATACCTGACCGCCCTCGGTCGTCTGCAGCATGTCGCCGGTGACGCCGCGGGCGATCACCGGTCCGCTGCCCGCGTCGTCCAGAGCTGCCGGGCCCGCGAGCAGCTCTACGGTGAACAGCTGTCCAGAGTCCTCCGTCGGGTCGAAGGCCAAGCGGTAGGTCAGCGCTTCCCGCTCGTCGCCGTCCAAGTGGACCTTGAACTCGTAGCGGGCTTCGGGGTGGAACGGGTCCCCATCCGGGTCGCCGGCGAGCGACGTCCGGATGTTCATGATCAAGACCGTGCCGGCACCCGAGTCGAAGACGTAGTGATCGGTGATGTTCAGCCGCGGGTCCTTGCGAGCCAGCGGCGAGTCGAGGTGGTGGGACATGTCGGTTCCCTTCCAGGTAACGGATGTGGCGACGGCGATCTCGTCGAACCGCCTCCGCCACAGTGACGCGTTCGCGCCGCGCGAGGCTTGGGTCATTCGACTGCTTCGACGTCGCTGATCTCGACTCCGCGCGTCGCAACGAGCCAGGTGCAGTCGGATGACTCAAGCCCTGGCCCTCGCTCGCGACCTACCTTCGATTCATCTCGGCGCGGCCTGGACACACCGATGATCCGGCCGCCCACTCACCCATAGAGGACAGAGGAAGAATCATGGATGCGTTCGGCAACACCACAGGGCAGTCAGGCGATCCGGTCCCGGACCAGCTTCGCTCGCTCTTCAACAACCCAGACGACGTACGAGTGCAGGGCCTGCCCTGCGCGCTGCCTGGTCTGGACTCACTGGCAGTTCACTTCGGTGCCGGTGCCAGGACGGTGCCGCACCAGCATGTCGGCGGTCAGCACCTGGTCATCGTCGAAGGCGTCGGCGTGGTTGCCGACGACGACGGCGTACACGTAGTACGCACTGGCGACGTCATCAGCAATCCGCCAGGCGCATGGCACTGGCACGGAGCCGTCCCGGGCGAAGGGATGACCCACGTGACGTTCGAGGCGGCCGGCGACTTCGATCTCGATGTCGAGCAGCGCGACTGGGACGACGCCTATCCATCCGGCCTCGGCGCGTAGACCGATCCGCGGACCTTCATTCCGCCCTGGCCGGCTGCTGTTCGACAAGAGTCGGCGGCCGGCTCGGGCGGGCCTCCAGAACTGCTCGTCAACGCACCAGACAAGGAGAACTTCAGATGCCACCCCCCAGCACCGAGGCCGCCGGACTCGCCCGGTTCCGCCGTTCCCTCGGCCGAACCGACTGGCGCAGCCTGGCCGGCATGTCCGCGTTCATCGTGGTCCTGCACGTACTGGGCTTCGGCATCCTGTTCGGCCTCGTCGTCCCGCGGCACTACCACATCGGCGGCGACCATCCTGTCTTCACCGTCGGAGTCGGCGTACTCGCCTACACCTTCGGACTGCGGCACGCCTTCGACGCCGATCACATCGCCGCTGTCGACAACACCACACGCAAGCTCCTCGCCGACCAGGCCGGCGTCGCCCCTGGCACCCCCAAGCCACTGTCGGTCGGCTTCTGGTTCTCACTCGGCCACTCGACCATCGTCTTCGGTCTGGCGCTCCTGCTGTCGGCGGGCGTGAAAGCCCTGGCGGGGCCGGTCGAGGACGGTGACTCCGGCCTCCACTCGATCACCGGTGTTGTCGGCGCATCGGTCTCGGGAGCCTTCCTCTGGATCCTCGGCATCGTCAATGCCATAGTGCTGCTCGGCATCCTCCGCGTCTTTCGCGACATGCGCCGCGGCCGGTACGACGACCAGGAGCTCGAGGCTCACCTCGACAGGCGAGGATTCATGAACCGAATCCTCGGCGGCCTGACCCGCTCCGTGCGCAAGCCGTGGCACATCTATCCGGTCGGGGTGCTGTTCGGACTCGGCTTCGACACCGCCACCGAGGTCGGTCTCCTGGTGCTCGCCGGCGGCGCCGCCGTCTTCAGCCTGCCCTTCTACTCGATCCTCGTGCTACCGATCCTCTTCGCCGCAGGCATGTGCCTGATGGACACCGTCGACGGGGTGTTCATGAACGCCGCTTACAGCTGGGCTTTCGCCCGTCCGGTCCGCAAGGTCTTCTACAACCTCACCATCACCACCATCTCGGTGACGGTTGCCCTCGTCATCGGCACGATCGAGCTGATCGGAGTCGTGGCCGACCAGGGCAACATCACCACCGGTCCCGTCGCCGCGGTCGCAGCCATCCCCCTGGACTACGCCGGCTACGGCATCGTGGGCCTCTTCGTGACCGCGTGGATCCTCGCGCTCGCGATCTGGCACTTCGGCAACATCGAGGAGCGCTGGTCCCGAGAGCCGGCGACGATCAGCTCGAACCATCGAGACCACCTCGCAGGCTGAGCGGCGGGGTCGGTGACAATGAACTGGTTGAAGTCGCCGCGTAGGTAGGCTCATCGAGGGGCCGTGATGCCGGAAGTCCATTTCGCCAACCTGCTCTTCGTCACGCTGATCGCGTTGCTGGCACCTCTGCTGCTGGGACTTGCTCCGGTACTTCGGGTTCCGGCGGTGGTGCTGGAGATCGTGGCAGGCATCGTGTCGGACCGTACGGGCTCGGCCTGGTCGAGGTGGATCTCCCGGTGCAGATCGTCGCGCTGCTGGGACTGGGGTTCCAGCTCTTCCTTGCCGGGCTGGAGATCGACGTCCACCGCTTGCGAGGCCGGGTTCTGCGGCTGGCCGTGCTCGGCTACCTCGTCACGCTGGTGATCGGGGGCCTTGCGGGCTGGGGATTCTCGGTGGCCGGCTGGGTGCAGGATCCCTCGCTGCTGGCGGTCACCCTCTCGGCGACCTCGCTCGGCCTGGTGGTTCTCGTGCTCAAGGATGCGGGCAGGGTGGAGGGCGAGGTCGGGCAGTCCACCATCGCGACCGCCTCGGTCGCGGACTTCGCCGCGGTACTGGTGCTTTCGCTGGTCTTCTCGACCGAGGGCGGTAGTACGGGCGAGCGGCTGGTGATGCTCGCCCTGTTCGCGTCGCTGGTCGCCGTCACCGGCATGGCGGTCTTGACGGCCGGACGTTCGCAGCGGGTCGGGGCCACGCTGTTCCGGCTGCAGGACACGACCGCGCAGATCCGGGTCCGGGCGGCTGTGGTTCTGCTGGTCGCCTTCGTGGTCCTGGCCGAACAGTTCGGGCTCGAGACGATCCTGGGTGCGTTCCTGGCCGGCGCCGTGGTCGGGCTGGTGGATCGGGACTCCAGCACGCATCCGCAGTTCCGGGTCAAGCTGGCGGCGATCGGCTACGGATTCCTGATCCCGGTCTTCTTCATCACCAGTGGCCTGCGGCTCGATCTCGGCGGGCTGCTCGACGATCCCGCCGCGCTCCTGCGCGTGCCGTTGTTCCTGCTGGCGTTGCTGGCTGCCCGCGGCGTACCCGCGCTGCTCTGGGTCCGGCGGCTCGGTGCGCGGCCGACCGCGGCGATGGCGTTGCTGCAGGCAACATCCTTGCCGTTCATCGTCGCGGCGACCCAGCTCGGCGTGGCGACCGGGCTGATGTCCTCGGTCACCTCCGCCGCTCTGGTGTGCGCCGGACTGCTGTCCGTCCTGCTGTTCCCGGCGCTGGCTCTAGTTCTGCTGAAGCGTTCGGACGGAGGCCGGCAGTGATTGCCTGAGTTGGCGTCGGGTGGTGACGCCGACCTTGGAGAACACCTTGCGCAGGTGCCATTCGACGGTGCGTGGGCTGATGAACAGGGCGGCGCCGATCTCTGGGTTCGTGAGCCCTTCCGCGGCGAGCCGGGCAATGTGGGCCTCTTGGCTGGTGAGGTCTCCGGAGGTCTCCACGGTGCGATGGTGGACGGCCTCGCCGGTCGCCGCGAGCTCCTTGCGGGCGCGCTCGGCGAATCCGTCGACGCCCATCGCACTCAGGGTTTCGTAGGCGGTGCGGAGCTGTGTGCGGGCATCGGTACGGCGGTCTTCGCGGCGCAGCCATTCGCCGTAGCGGAGTCGTGCTCTGGCGTGTTCGACGCGGAGTGTGGTGTGCCCGAGTCTCTCGATCTCTTCGCGGTAGCAGGCCTCTGCGGCGTCACCGGTGCGGAGCAGAGCGCTTCGCCCGGCAAGCACGCCCAGTGCCGCTTCGGTGCCACTGGCCTGCGCGAAGGAAGCGAGCTGCTCGAGCGCGCCCGCGGCCTCGTCCGTGTTCCCGCTGCGCACGCCTGCCTCGACCAGTTCGGCCAGGGCCCACTTGGGCGGTCCGAGCTCAAGGGGTGACGCCGCCCCCGTTCGGGCGGCCGCCAGCGCATCGTCGTACCGGCCGAGGCCGTTCCACATGATCGCCTGGAACCAGCTGATCATGTTCAAGCCGACACCTTCGCCGCGCGCGGTGATGTCGTCCAGCAGCCTCTTGAACTGGCCCTCGGCGAGTGAGGTACGGCCGCGCAGGGCGTTCAGGCTCACCTCGCCGTAGGGGATCATCGCGTTCTGGCCGCCGGTGGCCTCAGCGATCCATTCGCACTCCGCGACCAGGGCCTCGGCCTCGGCCAGGTCGCCGCTGTACAGGTCGTAGATGATCCGGCTGTTGAGGGCCACGGGCAGTACGCCGAGCGCACCGATGTCCCGGATCGCGTTCAGATGTCGCCTGGTGAGGACGCCCCAGTTGCCGTCGTCCCAAAGGTCTGTCGCCGCGCACGCCGCCAGCCACGCGAAGCGGACGGCCTCGTCGACCGTCAGGTCGTCGTGACCGAAGGCCCGGACGGTGTCGAGCAGACCGGGCGCCGCCGCGGCGTACCCGTCGGTGTAGAGCACCGCGGCCCCTTGGAGCAGCAGGTCGGATTTGCTCGGTGTTGTGGGCAACTGCACCTGGCGCATCGCCTCGGCGACCTGTCGCATGCCGGTGTCGGTCCCGGAGGCGAGCCGGCCGGCGAACATGGCCGCCGCGAGAGCGTCGAGGTAGGTCTCCCGGGCAAGCCTCGGGTCGGTCGGCTCCAGTCGTCGGGCCGCGGCAAGGAGGAGCGGCAGCGCCTTGTTGCCATGCTGGGAGTATTGGGAGATCTGCGCATGCTGGAGCTGGACCCGCGCGCCTTCGGCCTCGTCGAGCGGTCCCGCCTGAGCGACCGCCAGGAGCGCCATGGCATCGTCGAAGGCGCCGGCGGTCGCCTTCGCCTGGGCGGCCGCCAGGGAGCGCTTGGCCCGCCGGGCCGGGTCCGGGGTCAGGGTCGCGGCCGCTTCCAGGAACGCGGCCGCTGCCGCGACTCCGCCGCGCCGTTGAGCGCGGTCAGCCGACTGCTCGAGCTCGGCGGCGACGGTTTCGTCGGGGCCGGCCGCCGCGCGGGCGCGATGCCAGGCCCGCCGGTCCGGGTCCTTGTCCGGGTTCATGACGTCCGCGAGGGCTTGGTGAGCGGTACGGCGCTCCTCCGCCGTGGCCGCGCGGTAGACGACCGATCGGACGAGAGGGTGCCGGAACTCGACCCGGTGGCCCAACTGGACCAGACCTGCCGTGTCGGCCGCCCCCGTTGCGTCGTACCCGAGGCCGATCCGCTGGGCGGCGCGCCGCAGGAGATCGACATCACCGACCGGTTCGACGGCCGCGAGCAGGAGCAGTCGGCGGGACTGCTCAGGGAGATCCTGCAGCTGGCGCAGGAACCCTTCCTCCAGGCGGCTGATGAGGGTGGTGTCGCTCGCCGGTCCGTGGCCGGGCTCGAACGCCAGCTCGGTCGAGGACAGTTGGCGAGGCAGCTCGAGCAGAGCCAGCGGATTGCCGTGGGCCTCCGCCAGGACGCGGCCCCGGACCCGGTCATCGAGTGGGCCTACGGCCGATTCCAGCAGCGCGGCCGCGTCACGGCCGGCGAGACCTTGTAGCTCCAGCTCGGGGAGTCCGGTCAGTCTTGGCTGATCCGAGGTGCGGACCGCGAAGGCCATCACCACCCGTTCGGCGCTGAGGCGGCGGGCGACGAACTCGAGCGTCTGCGCGGAGGCCTGGTCGAGCCACTGGGCGTCGTCGATGACACAGATCAGTGGCTGCTGCTCGGCCACGTCGGACAGGAGGGTCAGCACGGCCAGGCCGACCACGAAGCGGTCCGGTGGATTTCCCGGCTGGAGTCCGAACGTGGTGGCGAGCGCATCATGCTGCGGGGCCGGCAGCTCGTCCAGCCGGTTGAGGAAGGGCGCGCAGAGCTGGTGCAGGCCCGCGAAGGCGAGCTCCATCTCCGACTCCACGCCGGCCGCACGGCTCACCCGGCAGTCCGCGGCATGCTGGAGCAGGAACCGGAGCATCGCGGTCTTCCCGATCCCGGCTTCGCCTCGCAGGACCAGCACCTGGCTCCGGCCGGCTCGAGCATTCGTCACGAGGTCGCTCAGCACTTCGCACTCGCTGGCACGGCCACGCAGACCTGGCCACTTCGACATGGCACACCGTCCCGGACAGAACCGGCCCCGGGGCAGGGGGATGGTGGGGCCGTCCTGTTCACCATTCCACCGGCACCGGGGTCCGGCAAGACACCGTCCGTTCAGCGCGGGCGTTTATCCGGCCTTTAGATACGGGGCCAGGAAGGTGTCCAGTGCCTCGAGCATCTCCGCGGGAGCCTGCTCGGCCACCCAGTGGCCGACGCCGGGGATCACCAGGGTCTGTACGTCGGTCGCGGCGGGCTTGATTCCCCCTGCGGCGGCGGGACCCCAGCTGTTCTCCCCGCCGATCCCGAGAACCGGGATGGTCAGCTTCGTCTCCTGACGCATCCCGTTCTGCTCCAGGGTGGCGTCCCAGGCACGGTAGACGCCGAAGCTGGCGCGCAGCGTGTTCCGGTCGCGGGTGTACAGGGCGACGTAGTAGTCGATGGCGTAGTCCGGCAGCGTCGGGCCGCCGGCCTGGATGGAGTACTCGTAGCGGTAGTAGGCGTCCGCGTTGCTCTTGACCATGTCCACGATCAGTTCGTCGTCGACCCGGTTGAACGGGATGTGCCACAGCTTGTTGTTGAGGAACTCGGGGAGGAACAGGGGCGGGGGCGGGACCAGGGGGTCCACCACTCCTGGTGGTCCGGGGATCTCGGCGACGACCAGGCGGGCGACCCGGTCGCGGTGATCGGCTGCCAGCGCGTAACTGATGATGTACCCGGTGTCGTGGCCGACCACGGCGAACCGCTGGTGGCCGAGCTCGGTCATCAGTGCGGCCAGGTCGTCGCCGAGGGTGCCCGCGTCGTACCCGTCGCGGGTCTTCTCGGTCAGCCCGATACCGCGCTGGTCGACGGCGATGACGGTGAAGTCCCGAGCCAGGGCGGGCATCATGAAGCGCCAGGCGTACCAGTTCTCGGGCCAGCCGTGCACCAGCAGGAGCGGTGGACCGTCACCGCCGATCACCACGTGCTGACGGATGCCGTTGGCCTGGACGAACCGGCTCCTGAAGGTCTTGGTGAAGCCGGCCGGGAGCCTCGGAGCGGTGGAGACCGAGCCGAACCCGTCCGGCACCGACCTCGAGGGCGAGGCGGCAGCTGAGGCAGACGCCATCCACCCACCGAGCAGTGAGCCACCGGCAACAGCGGCGCCGGTGCCGACGAAGCCGCGGCGGGAGAACCGCCGCGTAGACGCTTCGGCGCCACCGGCCTGGCTGGGCGACTCTGAGGGAGGGATGCTCATCGCGAAACTCCTTCGAACAGGACAGAACCGCGGTGTTCTGTCGATGTCATCGAGCCTGGCCATCGCCGCGATCCCTTGCACCAGTGGGTTTCCCTGGTCCCCTCCCTGGTCCACGGGTACGGCGTTCGCCTGGTGTCCGTCAGCTCGAACGGACCGGTGGGGGGCCATTGCGTGGCGGTAATCGGGATGGGAACGTTGGGAGCTAGTGCTTGGAGGAGGACGTGTCGCCGCGACCGAACAGTCAGTGGCCGGGGCTACGTGGCCGGCGCAGCGAGTGCGAGACGCTGTCCGGTCTGATCCAGGCCGCCCGATCAGGCCGCAGCGCCGTACTGGCCGTCCAAGGCGAACCGGGCATCGGAAAGACGGCCCTGCTCGAGTACCTGGCGGGCACTGCGTCGGGAAGCCGGATCCTGCGCGTGGCCGGCGTCGAGTCGCAGATGGAGCTCGCGTTCGCCGGTCTGCAGCAGTTGTGCGAACCCTTGCTGGGCGGGCTCGAGCGGCTGCCCGCCCCCCAGGCGGATGCCCTCGGCACCGCCTTCGGGCTGCGGACCGGAACCCCGCCGGACCGTTTCCTGATCGGCCTCGCCGCGCTGAGCCTGCTCGCCGAGGGCGCCCGTGAGCAACCACTTCTCTGCCTGGTCGACGATGCGCAGTGGCTGGACCAGGCCTCCGCGCTGGTCCTCGCCTTCGTGGCCCGCCGGCTGGCAGCCGAATCCGTCGTCCTGGTCATCGCGGCCAGAACGAGCGTGGACCAGCAGAGATGGGCCGGCCTGCCGCAGTTGACGGTCCGTGGCCTGCCGGACACAGACGCCGAGAGCCTGCTCGAGTCGGCCATGATGGGTCCGCTGGATGATCGGGTCCGGCACCGGATCCTGGCCGAGGCCCACGGAAACCCGCTGGCGCTCCTGGAGTTGCCGCGGTGGCTGACGGCGACGGAACTGACCTTCGGTCCGCATACTGCTCAGCCGCGGACGCTGCTCAGCCGCATGGAGGAGGGCTTCCGACGTCAGCTGGAGCCGCTGCCGGAGCAGTCGCGCCGTCTGCTGCTCACCGCGGCGGCAGAGCCCCTCGGTGACGTCGGTCTGCTGTGGCGCGCGGCCGAGCGAGCCGGGATCGGGGTGGAGGCCGCCGGCCCGGCGGAGAAGGCCGGACTGATCGAGTTGCGTGAGACGGTCCGGTTCCGGCACCCGTTGGTACGGTCTGTGGCTTACCGGTCCGCGGCAGCGCCGGAACGACAGGCAGCGCACCGCGCGCTCGCGGAGGTCACGAATGCTGACCTGGATCCGGATCGACGTGCCTGGCATCGCGCTCATGCGGCCACAGGTCCTGATGAAGCCGTCGCGGCAGAGCTCGAGCATTCCGCCGGCCGTGCGCTGGCCCATGGCGGACTGGCCGCGGCGGCTGCGTTCCTGGAGCGCGCGGCCATGCTGACCCCGGCCGCAGGCGACCGCGCCGAGCGCCAGCTCAACGCGGCCCAGGCGATGCTGCACGGAGGGACTTTCGACGCGGCACTGAACCTGCTGGCCGTGGCTGAACACGGACCGCTCAGTGCCCTGCAACGTGCTCGGATCGATGTGCTCCGCGCCCAGATCGGCTTCTCATCCCTGCGTGGGAACGAAGCGCTGCCCTTGCTTCTGGTCGCCGCTCGCCGGCTGGAACCTCTCGACGCCGAGCTAGCTCTCGACAGCTACGTGGACGCGCTGACCGCCGCCCTGTTCGCCGGGCGCCTGGCGTCCGGACCGGGGCCGGTGGAGGTGGCCCAGGCGGCGCGCAACGCGCTGACGTCGGCGGCGCATCCGCGACGAGGAGACGTTCTGCTGCGGGGCGTAGCCATGCTGTTCGCCGACGGCTACCCCGTCGCGGCGCCGTTGCTCAGGCGAGCGACGCAGGCCTTCGACAGCGACGACCTGTCCCTGGAGGAGGGCGTGCGGTTCATGTGGCTGGCGGCTGTCGTGGCTTCCGATCTGTGGGACGAGCGCGCCTGGGACCGGTTGACCCGCCGGCACCTGAAGATCGTCCGCGACGCCGGTGCGCTCAGCGCGCTGCCGCTGGCCTTGAACACGCGCGTCTTCGTGGACCTGTTCGCCGGCGAGCTGGCCGCCGCTTCCGCTCTGGTCGAGGAGATCAATGCGGTCACCGAGGCAGCCGAAAGCAAGCTGACGCCGTACGCTGCCATCGGGCTGGCAGCCTTCCGTGGTCACGAGGAGCAGGCGATGCCGCTGATCACGGCCTCGAAGGACGACGTCGTCGCCCGCGGTGAAGGGATCGGTGTGTCTCTCACGAACTGGGCCCAAGCGTTGCTGTACAACGGACTCGGCCGATACCCGGAGGCCTGCGCCGCCGGCCGCGAGGCCGCCGCCTTCCCCGCGGAGATCGGGGTGTCGAACTGGGGACTGGTCGAGCTGATCGAGGCGGCTGTGCGTGCTGGTGATCGTCCCACCGCAGCCGCCGCGTTCGAGCAGGTCTCCGAGATGACGCAGGCCAGCGGTACCGCGTGGGCGCTCGGAGTGGCGGCGCGCTCCGAAGCGCAGCTGCACGAGGGCACCAAGGCCGAGGACCTCTACCGGGTGGCGATCGACCGCCTCGGCCGCGCCGACGTGCGCACCGAGCTGGCCCGGGCGCGGCTGCTGTACGGCGAGTGGTTGCGGCGCGAAGGCCGACGCGTCGAGGCGCGGGAGCAGCTGCGGGCCGCCCACGGTGCGTTCACGGCGATGGGGATGGACGCGTTCGCCGAGCGGACCCGGCGGGAGCTCGCCGCCACCGGCGAGACGGTGCGCAAGCGGACGGTGGACACCCGTCAGGACCTCACCGCGCAGGAGTTGCACATCGCCCGGTTGGCGACGCAGGGCCTCACCAACCCCGAGATCGGTGCCGAGCTCTTCATCAGCCCTCGCACTGTGGAGTGGCACATGCGCAAGGTGTTCGCGAAGCTCGGGATCACCGCACGCAAACAGCTGCGCGAGGCACTCGAGGCGACCAACGCCGTCTGAGCCGAATGCCCACAATCGCTAGCCTGCGCCAGTGGGGGTGACGACGATGTGCTTGACCTCCGCCATGTACCGGTCGGCAGCCGAGGACGCCTCGTCCGCATTACTCCCGTTCTCGCGTGCACGCATATACGCCGCGTACCAGTCCCACCAGTCGTGCGGTGGGGCAGCCTCCTCGAACGCGCCGTGGCGCTCGGCGGTCTCATGCAGCAGGTCTGCCAGGGACGCCACATCGGTGTTACTCATCAGGGACCTCCAAGGGGTCGGCTAATAGATTATGCGCCGGCCCCGGCCGCTCGCCGAGCGGCTGCTTGACCTCGAGGCAAGAGCACAGCGAGCGCCGGGGCGACTGCGGTCAGACTCGACCGGGAAGTCGCTGGGTGATCTCTTGCAGCAGCCAGCGGTTGCCCTCGGTGTCGTGGAACGAGGCATAGGTGGCGTAGGACCGGCCCTGCGGGTCGTGGCCGGGAGCGCGTCCCTGGTCGCCGATCTGGAAGCCGCCGATCGGGCCGCCACCGGCATCGTGGAATGCCTCGCTCACCTCGACGCCTTGCGCGAGGAGGGCGTTGCGGGCCTCGTCGATGTTGTCGACCACCAGGAGCAGCCCGTCGAAGGACCCAGGCTGCGCGGCGGTGACCTGGGTGCCGAAGATGATCGAGGCGTTCGACCCGGGCGGCGTGAGCTGCATCAGCCGGTAGCCGTCGCCGAGGTCGGCTTCGGCGTCGACCCGCCACCCCAGCCCTGTGTAGAACGCCTTGGCGCGGTCGAAGTCGGCGACCGGGATGACGACGACTTCGAGCCGGAACGGGACAGCCGTCGTGCCGGATGCCGTTGCCGCGTTGCCTTCGGCAACTTGCGAACTGGTCATGAGTGAACTCCTTGGTCCGTTGTCGGGGGTTGTCTGCAGTCTTCGCCGCCGGCGCCCTGGTCGCCCCTGGGTGATGCCCTGGTACAGACACTGGGCACGCGTCGGCCCATCGGTTCGAGGGCATGCGGTCCGGGCGGGACCGACGCCCGCCGTACCGAAGTCATCGGTGGCACGTGGCCGGACCAGGGACTCCCCAGGGTGCGAACGCCGCTCCAGTGAGCGACGGTGAACGAGCCACACCCAGCCATGACAGCAAGGAGATGACCATGCGAGTCTTCGTCGCAGGGGGAACAGGGGTCGTGGGCCGGCCGCTCGTCGATGCGCTGGTAGACCGGGGCCACGAGGTCACGGCCAGCACCACCCAGCCGGACAACCTCCGCGTAGTGGAGGCACTCGGTGCGCGGCCGGTCGTGATGAACGGCTTCGACGATTCCGCGGTGCGTCTGGTGATCCTCGAGGCGGGACCGGAGGTGATCGTCAACCTGATGACTGCGCTCTCCCTGCCGTCCCGTGACTACGGTAAGTGGCTGGCAGCGACCAACCGGCTGCGGAGCGAGGGAACGCAGACAGTGATGAGCGCGGCTCGCGAAGCCGGCAGCCGTCGGGTCGTCGCACAGAGCGCCAGCTTCATGACCCAGCCCGGATCCGGTCCTACGGACGAGTCGTCACCCCTGTACCTCGAAGGTCCGGGGCCGATCGGAAGCCACATCCAGGCGAACCTCGCGGCCGAAGAACTGGTGCTGGGCACACCGGGAATCGAAGGCGTCGTCCTTCGCTACGGGTTCCTGTACGGCGCGGGCACCGCGATCGGGCCGGGTGGGGAACAGGCGGTCAAGGTCCAGATGGGTGACCTGCCGATCGTCGGCGCTGGTGCCGGCCGGTACCCGTTCGTGCACGTGACCGACGCTGTGTCGGCCACCGTGCAGGCGGTCGACCGCGGCAGCCCCGGCGTCTACAATGTCGTGGACGACGAGCCTGCCGCTCAGGCCGAGTGGCTGCCGTACCTGGCCGGAATCCTGGACGCACCTCTGCCGTGGTGCGTCTCTGTGGAGGAGGCCGAGAAGACGCTCGGCGTCCAAGCCGTGTACTACGGCAACCAACTCCCCGCGGCCACCAACGCCAAGGCCAAGTCGGAGCTGGGCTGGACCCTGGAGTACCCGTCCTGGCGAGAGGGATTCCGAGAGGTGTTCCGCTGACAGACCGCAGATCAAGGGATCAGAGCCAGGCCTGCTACAGGTCCTTTCGTAGGAAGGAGATTGCTGTCAGAGCCCAGACCATGGCTACCCACGGCGCGGCCCAGGCGAGGTAGGCGCCCGCCAGAGGGGCGTCGCTCAGGAAGGGGAAGCCTTGCATCTCGGAGCCGAACTGGGCCAGGGCGACCGGGTCCTGCAGCGCGTGCATCGCCCCGCGCCACAAGCCGTCGGTGGGTAGGAGGATGCGTGAGACAGTGCCGACCCGTGCGATGCCGTCGTTGCCGAGGGCCGCGCCGACGCCTCCGACCACACCGGCCACCCAGGTCGCACCGAACAGGCCGACCGTGACCACGCCTGAAGCCATCGGTGAGACCACCGTCGACAGCAGTACTGCGAGCGTGAGCAGCACGATCGTCTCGCCGGCGAGGAGGGCGAGCGCGGCCGCGGGATGTGGAGGCCAGTAGTCCACCGTCCACCGGACCACGAGGCATTGGGCCAGCCCGGCGAGTACGACGAAACCGCTGCCGAAGGCAACCAGTCCCAGCCACATGCCGAGCAGGAACGCGGAACGGCGGATCGGCCGGGCCAGCACGGCCAGGGCGATCCCCGACTCCGTCTCGCCGGACAGCGTCGGCCCGGCCAGGAACGCCGTACCGAGGGCTGCGATCAGGCTGAAACCGAACATCACCAGGTTCAGTACTTGGGAGGCCGCCAGCCGGGCCTCGCCACTCGTGAGTGAGCCCTGGGTGGACTCGGCGGCCAGGCGCGAGAATCCCCACGCGCTCAGCCCGAGCAGCAGGAGGGTCAGCACGGCGAGAGCCAGCAGGACCCGCCGGCGGGACGCCTCGCGTCCCGCCGGCGGGACGCCTCGCGCAGGGTGAGTCCGGCGACGATCACCACGATCCTCATCGGTCGTCTCCTTGATCCGCGCGGAGGATGCCGAGCAGGCGGTCCTCCAAGCTGATGCGGCAGGCTCGACGGCGTGCACTTCGGTGCCCTGGGCAACGAGGTCCCGTACCAGAGCGGGAATGACCGTTGCATCGTCCGAGGATGACCACCCGATCGCAGACCCGCTCGACCTCGCCGATCAGGTGCGAGTTGAGCAGTACGGCGACGCCGCGGGACTTCAGGTCCAGCACGATGTCGCGGACGTCCGCCCGGCCGAGCGGATCCAGAGCGCTGGTCGGCTCGTCCAGGATCACGAGCTCGGGCTTGGCCACCAGGGCGACCGCCAGTCCGAGGCGCTGCTGCATTCCCTTCGAGAAGCCACCCACGCGATCACGGGCCCGTTCGGCCAGGCCGACGAGCGCCAGACAGTCGAGCTGCTGTTGCGTGGGCACGCCACTGCCCGCCAGCCGGGCGTGCAGGGCGAGTACTTCGGACGCGCTCAACCACGGCTGGTACCGGAAAAGCTCGGGGAGATAGCCGACGCGGGCCCGGGCGGCTGGATCCGTCGCGGGGCGGCCGAGCAGCATGACCTCTCCCGCATCGGGGTGGGTGAGGCCGAGGAGCATCTTGATCACGGTGGTCTTGCCGGCGCCGTTCGGGCCGAGCAGTCCGACCACTTCGCCGCGGCCGACCTCCAGTGACACGTCCTGAACGGCCGGCCGTCGGCCATAGCGTTTGCGCACGCCGGAGCACCAGACAGCGGCCGACGGCGGCAAACCCGCTACCAACGCCGCAGCCGCCCGACGCGCGGCGTCGTCACCAACAGACGGAGTTCCGCTAGTGGTCTCGGTGTCGACGGGGTCGGGATCCAGGGTCACCGCAGCTCCCGGGCGACGGGCAGGAGCTCGTCGGGGTCGAGCGACCCGGCCACGGCAGTCACGATGCCGTCATTCACCCAGACGACGGCGGCCATCGTCTGGTCGCGCGCGGTCAGCACAGTCGCTGAGCTCCCGTTCACAGTGGCCGATGACGTGGTCACCTGGTCGGCCGGAACGGGCAGCGGCAAGGTCGAGCCATCACCCGCGAAAGTCCTGAGCTGAGCCGCGACCTTCTCGGGTACGCCGGGAAGCGAAAGGAGGTAGTCGCGGACGGTGGCGATTGGCACCCCGGACGACGATGCCGACGGAGCGACGGCGCGTCCGACAATGAGGGCCGGCGCCCCGGCGTCCGACGACCAGACCTGCACGACCCCCGGACCGGCGGAGAGCCGCAGTTGACCACCGTCGAGCCCCGGCGGCGGAGGCGGCAACGTCTTCCCCGCCTTCTCGGCAGCCTGCGCGGCCCGATCGGTCGAGAAGGTGAAGGTCACGCTCACTTTGCCCGCAACCCGGTACTCGGACTCGCCGCTGACCCCGCGCGGCAGGGTGTTCACCTTCGGCACGTCGAGCCCGGTCTGTACTGCGGCCGCCGCCGCGTCGGGGACTCGCCTCAGTCCGCTGTCACCGGTCACCTTGACGACGCCGTATGCGTGTAGGTCCGGCAGCCCGACCAAGTCGCCGGCGCTGAAGCTCACCGGAGCGATCGCCTTCGTCTGGAAGATCGGCAACCAGTCGTTGGCGGCCGCAGTACCGGCGGCGGTGAGAGTGACCGCCAGGGCGAGGGCCGCGACGAGAGGGCGCCGCCAAAGTGCGCGGGACCGGTGAGGCACCCCTGCCGTGGCTGCTGCGGTCACCCGATGCGCGGTTGTCGCGTGCCGCGGCCAGTCTGCCGAGGCACTGCTCGCAGCCGGCCAGGTGCTCGCGGTCGGAGTCTGCGACCCCGGCCGGCTCGTCGACCAGCCGGCGAAGCACACCTTCACTCGGATGACGCATGAATCCTCAACTCCTGTCGCGCGACGACCTCGTGGACCGGGCACTGGCTCGACGCCCCCGCCGAGCGACCTCAGCAATACCCGTGCATCGAAGATCACTCACAATCGATTGAATGTCAATCGATACCCATCGACTTGATCGAACTCCTCGAGGCGGCTCGGCGGCTCCGGCCAGAAGGCGGCGGCGAGCCTCGTGATCAGGGTCACACGATGGGCTGGATTGCGTGACGCTACTCAGGCGTTCTGGGTTGCATCGAGCAACCCAGGGGACCGGACAGCGCGGCCCCCGGAACGGATCACCGCATGACCATCGCCGAACTGCCCGCCATCGCGACGCGTCGGGCGCCCCGCACTCTGAGCCGCCGGGCCAGCTTCTGGACGGCGGCCGCCGTCGCCGGCCTCAGCCTCTGGACGAGCGCGGCCCCGACCACCACCTACCCGCTGTACGCCCGGACCTGGCATCTGACGCCGACCGCGACGACCGCGATCTTCGCTGTCTACCCCATCGTCCTGGTGGTGTTCCTGCTGGTCTTCGGCCAACTGTCCGACTACATCGGCCGCCGCGCGACGATGCTGTACGGCGTGGGCGCCCTGCTGGCCGGCGTCCTCCTGTTCGCGCTCGCGCCCTCGGTGGGCTGGGTCTACGCCGGGCGCGCCTTGATGGGAGCGGGCGTCGGTCTGGCGCTCACCCCGGCGACCGCCGCGGCGGTCGAGTTCAGCGCTCGTGGCAAGGTGGCGCGGGCCTCATCCATCACCACCGCCGCGACGGCGACCGGTCTGGCGCTGGCAACGATCGTCGGCGGCGGCCTGATCGAGTACGCGCCGGCGCCGCAGCACCTGGACTTCTGGGTCCTGCTGGGCGTGATCGCGGCCGTGGTCCCGTTCGTCTGGATGATGCCGCGACACACCAAGGACGAGTCGCAGGGCCCCTGGCGGCCGCGCCCGATCAGGGTTGCGAAGGGCATCCGTCTCCTGTACGCCGCGTCCGCGCTCGCGGTGACCACGTCGTACGCGTTCGGCTCGGTCTTCCTGGCGCTCGGCGCCCAGCTCGGGCGTGATCTGATCGGCTCGACGAACATCTTCGTGATCGGTCTGGTGCTGGCGATCCTCTCGGCGGTGGGTGGCTTGACCGCGATCGCCACCCGGAGCGTGCCGGCAGGCCGCCAGGTCCAGATCGGCACCGGCACCGTGCTGGCCGCTCTCGCGCTGCTGGAAGTGTCGGCCACGGCCCACTCGCTGCCGCTGTTCATCGTCACCAGCCTGCTCGGCGGCGTCAGCTACGGTCTGCTCTTCTCCGGCGGACTCGGACTCATCGCGACCCACGCCCCGGCTCACCATCGCGGTGGCACCGTCGCCGGTGTCTACCTGGTGGCGTACGTGGGCCAAGGCGCGGTCGCGCTCACGCTCGGACTGATCGCCACGGCGTCCGGCCTGAGCACCGCGTTGCTGCTGGGTGTGCTGGCGATCGGCGTGGTCGCACTCCTCACCTTCGCGGTGGCGCGGCTTCTCGCGGTACGGGGCGGCGGTAGCGTGGCCGAGGAGGTTCGATGAGCCCTGAGATGAGCCTTGA
The DNA here is from genome assembly GCF_004345365.1 of Kribbella sp. VKM Ac-2568. Taxonomy (GTDB): domain Bacteria; phylum Actinomycetota; class Actinomycetes; order Propionibacteriales; family Kribbellaceae; genus Kribbella; species Kribbella orskensis. The sequence goes on along the minus strand of NZ_SLVF01000007.1, from coordinate 55,833 downwards.
GATGAGCCCTGAGATGAGCACTGAGACTGACACCCTGCCGACCTGCTCGATCGCCCGCGCGCTCGACCTGGTCGGCGATCGGTGGGCACTGCTGATCCTGCGTGAGGCGCACCGCGGCTTCACCCGGTTCGCCGACTTCCGCGAAGTACTCGGCATCGCACCGAACATCCTCGCGAACCGGCTGGCCGCGCTGGTCGAGGCGGGAGTGCTGGAGAAGCGCGAGTACCGGGCGGAGGGTGAGCGCACCCGGTCGTCGTACCACCTCACGCCGGCCGGCGTGGACCTGAAGATCGTGCTCGCGGCCTTGCAACAGTGGGGTGACGTGCACGTGCCGCGCGCAGACGGCCCGACAGTACTGCGGCGCAACACCCGAACCGGCGGACTCGCCACCGTCGGCTTCCTCGACGAGAACGGCGAACCGGTACCTGCCGAGGACGTCGCGTTCGAACCCGTTCCCGGCGGCCCCGCCGACCGCCGTATCTGGCGCTGACGCGGGCTCCAGTTTGGAGCGGGGTACGGGGGGTGTTTACGGCCCGTTCCATTGAGGTCTGGGCTGGTTCGGCCGGAGAGGGAACAAGAGGTAGCCGGATGACTCAGGACATCATGGAGCTGGGCCGGGAGTTGGCGGAGGTCACCCGGCTCATCGAGGACGACGATGTCCCGGCCACCCTCGACCGGTTCGTCCAGCGGGTGGTCCGGATGCTGCCTGACTGCGAAGAAGCGGCGATCGCTGTGCTGTCCGAGGCCGGACCGGAGCTGATCAGCAGCCATCGCATCGCGGCGGATCCGCTCGAGGAGCAGTCCCGCAGCGAGCTCGCCAAGGAGTTGTTGCACCACGGCGGTCCTCTGCACGACGTACTCACCTACGGGGAGCCCCACCATCTCAGCGATGCGGCTGCTGATCCGCGTTGGCCTGAGTTCTCTGCCGCGATGGTGAAGGCCGGAGTCTGCAGTTGCCTGTTGCTGCCCCTCCCCTCGAGCCGAGGGTCAGCCGGCGCGTTCGCCCTCTTCTCCTCCAAAGTCGGCGCCTTCGAGGACACGACGTACGACGTCGTCCTGCTGTTCGCAATGCATGCCGGGGTGGCCTTCGACAACGCTCAGCTGTTCCATCACGCGAAGGCCCTGGTCGGGCAGTTGCAGACGGCGCTGGAGACCCGGGAGCTGATCGGCCAGGCCACAGGTCTGCTGATGCACAAGTACGGCCTCGGGTCGGACGTCGCCTTCCAGGTACTGAAACGCGGCTCGCAGAACGCCAACGTGAAAGTCCGGGAAGTGGCCGCGCAGTTCATCGTGGCCCAGGAGCGCGGAACCCTTCCCGAAGCCCTCACCAGGTACGGCCTGGCACTCCACCACTAGGTGGTTCCGCACCAGGTGACTCCGCTGCGCTTGGTGAACGGTTCGCGCTCTCGTCGGAGCTGGGCTTCGCAACCGGACAAACCCGTCCCTTGCGCACAGGACCGCCACCCAGGCGCCGGAGCTTCCACTGCCGCTCGTCGTAGTCGTAGTACGTGTCGACACCGCCGAAGGTCATCGCTGATCCCTCGCTTCCGCACAACAGTCGACTTTCGCCTACTGCCAGACGAAGCCACCACTCCGGTACCCCGACTTCAGCCCCCTGAAGCCTCGGGAGCTCGAGGCGGGTCAGGCCGGGTCGACGGTGCGGGTGACGACCCAGCGGTGCGGGGAGATCGGGCGCGTGCGGGTGAAGCCGTGGTTCTCGAAGGCGGCCATCGGGCCGGTGTGCAGGAATGAACCGGAGACGGTGCGGTCGTCGGTCTCCTCGGGATAGCCCTCGACCGTGCCGCCGCCGAGGCGGGCGATCTCGACCAGCGCCCCGCCGAGCGCGGCATCCGCGACCCCGCGGCGGCGCAGGCCTTTGCCGGTGAAGAAACAGGTGATGCGCCAGTCCGGCAGGGCCGTGAGGCCCTTCTCGTACAGGCGCCGGCTCTTGACCTCCGGCAACTCCTCGGGGGACCCGAACTGGCACCAGCCCAGACATTCGTCGCCGGCCAGCACCAGCGCGGCGTGGGTGCGGCCCTCGGCGACGCGCTGCTCCTTCTCGGCCCGGTTGTCCGCAGCGGTGCGTCCCTTGCCCAGCTTGACGTGGAAGCCCATGCACCAGCAGCCGCCCCACACGCCGTTGTTCACCTCGACCAACCGCGCGAACGCAGGCCACGTATCCACGTCCAGGGCCCGGACAACGAGCGGTTCGGACGCCTTCTCTGTCGTTTTCGAGTCGCTCACGAACACCTCCTGAGCACGCGTGCGGGACTCTCGGGGTCGACAGTGCAGATCATGCCACGGTCGGACTCTCCGGCAGCCTCGATCATCGGCGGATGAAGACGTGTAGGAGGAACTCCTGGTCGACGTGTTCGATCAGTTGCTCCAGTTCAGGTCGGTCGCGGAGTGCCTGGTGCGCGGCTGTCGCGTCTCGGGGGCCTTCGGGCGGCCAGGGGCACCAGTGCGCGGCGAGCAGGTGGCCGCCCGGTTCCAGCAGTTCCAGGAGGCGATCCAGGCTGGCTTCGAGGTCGGCATCGCTCAGGTAGTAGAGGATCTCGCTCAGGACGATGAGGTCGACCGACTCGTACGTCGGGGTGGTCGGAAGGGCGGTGACGCTCAGTTCAGCGGCCGGTGCTGTGGACTTTGCGCGGAGCACGGCCCCTTCGACCGGGTCGAAGGCGATGACGTGGTCGCTGCGATCGGCCAGGTGCCTGGTCAGTTCGCCGATGCCGCACGCGGGTTCGAGCGTCCGGCGGTAGCGCTCCTTCGGCAGACTCGCCAGGATCACCGCCTGCTTGCGGCGTTCGTACCAGCTGTCGGCGGTGTGCCACGGATCCGCCTGGGCCGCGTAGAGGGAGGCGAACCGCTCGATCGGTGCGGACGTGGTCGCCGGTTCACGGAACAGTACTTCGAACGGCCGGTCGAAGTGGGTGAGCATCGCGCTGTCGACGATCGGGTCCTCGCCGTTGGGACCGGTGGTCAGCTGGGACTCGAAGGTGTTGATGGCGTTCTGCTTACGGATGTGCTGGTCGTCGCCGAGCGGGCAGATCACCGCGTGCTGCCACGGAATGGCTGGGTCGTCCGTGCCCATCCAGTGCCACATCCAGACCGGATAGGACCAGCAGTGCGCCTGCACGGGAGCGGCGGCCAACCCGGCGCGCCCTACGGCGGCATGGTCCGGATGCGGATCGCCGGGCCACGGCACGATGACGCAGTCGGCGTCGCGCAGCGGTACGTCGAGCCGCTCGACCAGCTCGGCCTCGTAGTCCGCGATGCCCGAGTCGGGCAGTCCGAGCAGCAGGACAGCGCCCGGATCGAGGCCCAAGGCAACTATTGCGGCTGTGAGTTCCTCCCGGCGCGTGGCGGCCAGGTCGACGCGTTCGGCTGGGTCAAGCGCCGGGAAGGCGGCTTCGCCATCGCTTGCGACGATCAGCGAGACCTCCGCTCCGGCGGCGTGCAGGACCTGCACGAGTCCGCCGGCACCCAAGGTCTCGTCGTCGGGATGAGCGGCCAGCACCATCACCCTCTGCAACCCGGTGGGATCAAAGGTCGGCAGGTCGCGCGCGTCCAGGAACGTCCGCCAGTCCAGTTCATCCGTTACCGGGCGGGCCATGCGTCGTCCTTCCCTTCGCTGATCAGGCGGCCGAGCGCGGCCAGGTCGCGCTCGGCGTGATGCTGGCGCACGTAGACCTGGAGATCCGCCAGCGCCTGGGCGAAGGCGCGATCGCGGGACAGCGGAGTCGGACCGGTGATCCGCGGAACCTGGTCGATCGTGGCCCGGACCGCGCGTTCGACGGCCGCCCGGAGTATCCAGATCTCCCGCAGGACGTCGGTGTCCGGCGCCTCGTCGATCAACCGGGCGGTTGCCTTGAGCAACGATGCTGTCGCCGCGAGCGTCGCCTCGAGATCACCGAGATGAGCCAGTTGATGCTCGTCGGGGCCCTGGCCCGAACGCAGGTGTTCCACCGCGCGATCCACCAGGCCGCGAGCCCCGCCGTACCAGACCGCGGCCACGCCACCGCCACCCCACCAAAAGCCCGGACGGCCGACGTAGAACCCAGGCGGTCCGACCTTGTCGCCCTCGGCGATCGGCACGCTGTCGAGAACGACGTCAGCGCTGTCCGACGCGTCCATACCGACTGCTTGCCAGGTGTCGGGCTTGCGCTGGATCCGCGAGTCGCGCAGATCCACGTCCACTAGCACCGAATCGCCTGAAGGCGTGAGGGCGGCCACGAGAGCCCGGTCGAGGCTGTGCGCCCCGGAGCAGAACCTGACCGTGCCGGACAACGCATCACCAGTCAGCACCGCGCCGGTGCCGCCTGATCGAGCAGCCCACACGCCGTACAGAGCTCCTGGTACTGCGGTACGGCCTGCCTGGTGCAGGATCGAGATCGCGTCGAGGTGGCCCTCGCCCAGCCGCGCGAGGGTCAGGTCCCGGGAACCGAGCGAAGCCAGTGCGGCCCACCGCTCCACGGTCCGTCCGAGCCCCGGATCCGGAATCTCGAGGGATCCGTTGTCCACCAGCCGCCTCAGCTCACGCGCCACTGCCGCGGCATCTCGAGGGGGAGTCATGTCGCGCCGGTACCCGGGAAGGAAACAGGGCGAGGACGGCTTCGCCTTCGACGATGCGGGTACCGGCGGGCGGCATGAAGGCATTGACTTGGCAGGGAAAGCGGAAGATCGAGTACTCCGAGGTGCCGGATCCGGTGATCCAGGAACCGACCGACGCCATCATCGAGGTCACCTCGACCGGCATCTGCGGCTCGGACCTCCATCTGTACGAGGTGATGGGTCCGTACCTCGAGCCGGGGGACGTGCTGGGGCATGAGCCGATGGGCATCGTGGTCGAGACCGGCGCGGCGGTGACGAACCTGAAGGCGGGGGACCGGGTGGTCATCCCGTTCGGGATCGCGTGCGGCCGGTGCTTCATGTGCGACCGCGGTCTGCAGTCGCAGTGCGAGACGACCCAGGTTCGTGCCGAGGGAATGGGCGCGGCCCTCTTCGGCTACACGAGGCTCTATGGACAGGTTCCGGGTGGACAAGCGGAGTACCTGCGCGTGCCACAGGCGCAGTACGGCCCGATCGTCGTGCCTCCTGGGCCTGCCGACGATCGGTTCGTCTTCCTCTCGGACGTGTTGCCGACCGCTTGGCAGGCAGTCGAGTACGCCGCTGTGCCCGACGGCGGGACCCTGGCCGTCATCGGCCTGGGCCCCATCGGTGACATGGCCGCCAGGATCGGGCTACACCGCGGGTACAGGGTGATCGGCATTGAGCTGGTGCCCGAGCGGCTCAAGCGAGCCCAGGAGCGCGGAGTGGAGATCCTCGAGTACTCCGACCAGGTGGCTGAGCAGGTGCGGGAGCTCACGGACGGTCGTGGAGCGGACTCCGTCATCGATGCCGTCGGCATGGAGGCACACGGATCGCCCAAGGCGCAGGCTGCCCACAAGCTCGTCGGGTTGATGCCGGATGGTGTCGCCGAGAAGATGATGCAGACGATCGGCGTCGACCGGCTTGCCGCGTTCTACCTCGCGATCGAGGTGGTCCGTCGCGGGGGCACGATCTCGCTGAGGGGCGTGTACGGCGGCGCGGCCGATCCGTTGCCGATGCTGACGATGTTCGACAAGCAGATCCAGCTCAGGATGGGGCAGGGCAACGTACGTCGCTGGGTGGACGACCTCCTGCCGCTGTTGACCGATGACGACCCTCTCGGTGTCGGCGGCTTCGCCACTCATCGGCTGCCTTTGTCCCAAGGTCCGGCGGCGTACGAGATGTTCCAGAAGAAGCAGGACGGTGCCGTGAAGGTGCTGCTGACGCCGTGACGCGTGTCGTCGTGCCGGGATCCCACTTGAAGAACCGCAACCGCTGCCGGACGCGGTACGACAGGTCGTCCCGGGGGATCAGGTGACCGTAGAGAGCGCAGCAGCATGGATATCCGGTACCCCGCGGCGGCGCCGGACGCCTGTCCCAGACCCGGCTGACCGCGGCGCGATGTCCGCGTGCTGCGAGTTGGTTGCCAGTAGCAACTTCGGGGCCTCGCCCGCGAACCGGCTGTCGTTCACCGAGCGGACCGGGCCGATGAGGAGTTGCAGACGCTTCAGTCCCCGTGGACCCAGCAGGTGGCGGAGCAGGTCGACGCCTGCTCGGACCGGAGGGAACGGAGTGAGCAGAGCTTGGGTGATCGCCGGGCCGACGCATTCCCAGTCGGAGTACAGGTCCAGCCAAGCCTGTCCATCGCCCGCGGTGTGCGCATCCAAGGCGGCCGCGGTGTCGGCCGGATCAGGGTGGATCAGCGCCCAGCCGCCGGTTCTCAGCGGGTTGCCGACCGGCGAGGGCGCGTTGGACCACTCCAGGCCGTGGGATCTCCAGGCCGCCCCGGTACCCGAGCCCGAAGTGCCCGACCCGGTCGAGCCGTAGACTGGGCCCGAGCCGGATGGCAGGAGTGAAACGGTGAGCCAGAGCGGGGACGACCCAGCGGAGCTGCCGGGTGAGATTGTGCTGTCCACCGCCGGGGAGACCGTGACGGTGACTGTGGCGGGCACCATCGACGTCCGGCTGGTGCTGGCGCTGCGCAAGGTGCTCCACGAGGCAACCAGCTTGGCGCCGGACACGCTGCGACTGCATCTGCTGATCTCCGTCGACGGCGCAGAACTGCTCGCGCGGGTCGTTCGCGAGACGCAAGGCCGCTTCCAGGCCAGTTGGCGCCGGTTCCTGGTCGCGGCGTCCGATCCTGCTGTCGTCAGACTGCTGGCAGGCGCGAGGGTCGAGGCGGTTTTCCAGCCGGGACTCTCTGCCGGCTAGCGCGCTGAGGGACCTTCACAGAACCCGGCGTGATTTCTAACCGTGTAGTTCTCGAATCCCCGGCCATCCGGAGTAACAATGGTTCCGTGGTCGACTGCGCGTGAGTAGAGCCAACTCCCCCCAGGCTCCCCCGCGCGGCCGGCCACCCTGCGGTGTCGGTCGACCGACAGTTGCTGGTTGGCGCGGATCAGTCGCCGGTCTGGTGGTTGGGTGCGTGGACCGGTTTGGACTGTGGAGATGAGCGTTGGCGGAGGTAGATCGAGCCGCCGATGATCGCGGCGACGGCGAGGAACTCGCTCTGCCAGTTCTGGAAGGACTCGAACCAGAACTGCGAAGTACGGATGTACTGCCAGGTAGTGACGGCCTGGCCGCCGTGGAGTTGCTGGTCCTCGCTGTAGGCGCCTGCGCCGGTGACCGCGTGCAGCCAGATGGAGAGGGCGAAGCAGATCCCGAAGGCGATGGCGAGTGAGTTCTCGTAGAGCTTGAGGACCAGCGTGGAGCCGTGCCGGACCGGCCAAGGCGCGTCCGGGTCGTTGCGGTGCTCGCGGGGGTCCTCGTCCTGCGGTGACGGTTCGTCGACCGGCTTCGACTCCGCCGAGCCTTTCTGGACCAGGAAGGCGGTGAGCAGCACGTAGGAGCCCATCTGCAGGAACTCCGACTCCCAGTTCTCGAAGACGGTTTCCCCGAACGACGACGACCCGGCGTACTGCGCCAGGGTCTGCGGTGGTTGCCCGTGCTCGGTCAGTTCGTCGTTCTCGTGCGCGTGTCCGGTGAGCAGTACGCCGATGAAGAAGAGCGCGAACAGGCCGAGGTTGACGAGAAGTAGCGCTCTCAATCTGATCCATCGCACCAGACCATGATCAGCCCCTGATCACCTATGCCTTCGCCAGCCCAGCCGTCGGCGTGGCGTCGCCGGGATCGTTGTCGTCGGCATTCCTAGACTGCTGGGCATGCGGCATCACGATGTGGTGGTCATCGGGGCGGGTTCGGGCAACATGATGGTCGACGACTCGTTCGCCGGGCTGGATGTGGCGATCGTGGAGGAGCGCGCTTTCGGCGGCACCTGTCTGAACGTGGGGTGCATCCCGTCCAAGATGCTTGCGTACACGGCCGAGGTCGCCGAGGTCGTTCGTGGGGCCGGGCCTCTCGGTGTCGATGCCACCTTGCGCGGGATGCGCTGGACCGACGTACGGGATCGGGTGTTCGACCGGGTGGACGCGGATTCGGTTGAGGGGCGCGCGGCTCGGGAGGACAGCGATTTCGTCACTGTCTACTCGGGGCACGCGCGATTCGTGGGCCCGCGCAGTCTGCAGATCGAGCTGGGCGCGGAGTCCGTTGCGGTGGAGGCCGATCAGATCGTGATCGCCGCCGGCGGCCGGCCGACAGTGCCGCCACCTGTGCTGGAATCGTGCCTGCCGTTCGAGACTTCGGACTCGATCATGCGGATCGACGCACCGCCCCGTCGGTTGGCCGTGCTCGGTGGCGGCTACATCGCCGCGGAACTGGCCGAGGTGTTCGCCGCGGCCGGGAGCGACGTGGTCATCATCGAGCAGGCCGAGCAGCTGCTGGGTCCGCAGGACGAGAGCATCACCGGGGAGTACACGGAGTTGGCCCGGCATCGGTTCGAGCTGCACCTTGGGCGTGAGCTCACCCAACTCGAGGGCGAGGCCGGGGCTCTTCGATTGACACTGGACGACGGGACCAGGCTCACGGCGGACACGTTGTTGGTCGCGGTCGGCCGGACTCCGAACAGCGACCGGCTCGACCTCGGCGCCGCAGGCATCAGCACGCACGACGACGGGCGCATCGTGGTGGACGAGTACCAGCGCACGGATGTCGAGGGTGTCTTCGCGCTGGGCGATAGCTGCGCGCCGTACCAGCTGAAGCATGTCGCGAACCGGGAGGCCGAGGTGGTGGCGCACAACCTGCGCCATCCCGACGACCTGATCGCGACGGACCTCGACGTCGTACCGGCGGCGGTCTTCACCAACCCGCAGATCGCGTCCGTCGGCGCGACCGAGCAGGATTGTCGCGAGGCCGGCGCTGACTACGTTGTCGGCACCGCCCGGTACGCCGATGTCGCGTACGGGTGGGCGATGGAGGATCGCACCGGCTTCTGCAAGGTCCTGGCCGAGCGGGGGAGCGGCAGATTGCTCGGGGCACACCTGATGGGTCCGCAGGCGGCGACGCTGATCCAGCCGCTGGTGCTCGCGATGACGCTCGGTATCGACGCTCGAACGCTGGCCAAACGGCCCTACTGGATCCACCCCGCCCTCACCGAAGTCGTCAGCAACGCCCTCCTAGCACTCGACGACTGAGCCGCACTGTCACCGGCCCGCGATCAGGTAGCACAACGTCGTCCCGTGGCGAGCTGGTCGGTGGACCGGTACCCGTCCCGATCCTGGCTGACGCGGAATTTGTGCAGCGGGCGAAACTCCTTGCAGTGCTGGCTTTCGGCTGTTCGTGCCGGCGAAGAATAGTTTCCGTGTTGTCGGTTTCGGGATGGGTACCGGCAGCTCAATTCGGCAGTGGTACGGAAGTGTGCCATCCGCGACGTCAGGTTGCGGGGGGAGAGCGATTGCGCTCTTTTCCTGACGAACTTCCCTCTCATCGACTCCGCGAGCAGCGGGCAACGTTCGCGAGCAGATCGCGAACCCTCATCACCCGGGCTTCGGCACCCATGATCGACGGCTGCCGGGTCCCGTCCATCCTCCTGGAAGGAGACCGTCAGATGACCTCCACGACGAATCACTGGGACGCCGACAGTCCACCCGGACCGCAGCACGGCGCTGGGAACGGTGTGACCGGTACGGCCCGGGAAGAAGCCGGGCAGCTGAAGGAGACTTCCGCCGACGCTGCTCGCCAGGTCGCCGGAACCGTGAAGGAGAAGGCCTCCGACGTGACGTCGGATGTTCGTCAGCAGACCCAGCGACTGGCGGGCCAGACGCGCGACCAGTTGCTGGATCAGGCGAGCCAGCAGAAGGAGCGGGCCACCAAGAGCCTGCGCTCGGTAGGCGACGAGTTGCGCGGGATGGCGGAGCACGGTGACTCCGGGCTGGGCGCCCAGTTGGCGCAGCACGGTGCGAAGTTCACCGACCAGGCCGCCGACTTCCTGCAGCAGCGCGAGCCGGGAGACCTGCTGGACGAGGTTCGCGGCTACGCACGGCGCAAGCCGGGCACGTTCCTGCTGGTTGCAGTGGCCGCGGGCGTTGTGGCCGGCCGCCTCACGCGCGCACTGGCCGCAGGCGCCACCGACGCGCCGAGCGGTACCACGAACGGGCGTAGTACGCGCCGGGAGTCGGTCGCCTATCCGGTCTCCGACGAATACCTCGTCCCGCCGCCGTCAACGGACGCGCCGGGCTCAACCGCGCCGACGGGTGACGCATGGTCCGACGTACGGCCCGGCGCCACGCCCAGGTCAGCGCCGCCGGTGGCTCCGACCACGGCACCGCCGCCGATGCCCACGCCGGTGGCGCCCGATCCCAACCCGGGAACTCCGGTGACGCCAGAGTTCGGGCCCGGATCGGAGCGCTGAGATGACGCTCGACGGATCGCTCCCCGGTAGCAGACCGGACCAGCTGTCGATGGACGAGTCGGTCGGTCAACTGGTCTCCCAGCTGACCACCGATCTGGGGCAACTGACCCGCCAGGAGCTGGCCTTGGCGAAGGCCGAGCTCCAGGCGGAGGCGAAGAAGGCCGGCAAGGGCGCGGGCATGCTCGGCGGCGCCACCCTCGCCGGCTGGATGGTGGCTCTGTTCCTCTCGTTCACGGTGATGTGGGCGCTGGACGAAGCCATGGACCTGATCTGGGCAGCGCTCATCGTCGCCGCCCTCTGGGCGGTTGTCGCGGCCGTGCTCGCGACGAAGGGGCGCAAGGAGCTCCAGGACGTCAACCCCAAACCCGACCAGACGGTCGAATCCCTCAAGGAGGACGCGAAATGGCTGACCCGGAAGAGCTGAAGCGGGACATCGAAGAGACCAGGCGGAACGTCGGCCGTGACGTGGATGCCCTGACGGAGAAGGTCAGCCCGAGCCGCGTCGTCGGCCGGCGGGTCGACCGGGCCCGAGGCGGTGTCCATCGGCTGAAGGACCGCGTGATGGGTTCCGCGGAGTCCGTGGGTGGCTCGGTCACCGACTCGGCAGGCTCGGCGATGTCGTCGGTGCAGGACGCGGGCAGCAAGGTCGGTGACGTTGTCGGTTCAGCACCCGACCTGGCCCGCGCCCGAACCCGCGGTACGCCGCTCGCGGCCGGGCTGATCGCCTTTGCCGCGGGCTGGATGGTGGCCGCGGCCCTTCCCGCGTCGACGCGGGAGCGTGACCTCGCGCAGGAGACCAAGGACAAGGCGATGGATGCCGTCGGCCCGGTGAAGGAGCAGGCGACCCAGGTGATGCAGGAGGTCAAGGACAACCTCCAGGAGCCGACGCAGGAAGCCGTCGAGCACGTCAAGCAGTCGGCCTCCCAGGCGGCCACCGAGGTGGGCGACGAAGGCCGGTACGCGGCCCACCAGGTCGCCGATGAGACCAAGAGCTCGGCGGACCACGTCCGGCAGGCGGGTTCCTCCAGCTGATGAGTGGGGAGCGGCGGCACGCTGTGCCGGGATTGGATGCCGAGAAGCCGACGGAGATTCCCGCGTCGGGCTGGTGGCAGGTCATCAAGCGGGCCTGGTCGGAGGCTAAGGCCGACCAGGTCCCGCTCCTGGCCGCCGGCGTCGCGTTCTTCGGTTTCCTGTCGTTGTTCCCCGCCATCGTCGCGGCGGTGCTGACGTACGGCCTGGTCGCGGATCCGACTCAGATCCGCAGCCAGGTCCAGGACCTGACCGAGGCCATGCCGGCCTCGAGTCGGGACCTGCTGCTTCAGCAGATCGACGCCTTGACGTCGGCGCCGCGGCAGAGCTTGGGTATCGGCCTGGCCATTGCCGTGGCGGCTGCGCTCTGGAGCGCAGCCGGCGGTGTCGGCTATCTGCTGACCGCCGTGAACCTGGCATACGACGAGGACGAGACGCGCGGATTCGTCCGCCGGAAGCTGCTCGCTCTCGGGATGACGCTGGGAGCAATCGTCTTCGTCCTGCTCGCCATCGCCCTGTTCGCGGCCGGCGCGGCGATCGGTGAGGACCTACCCACGCCGCTCCGGTTCCTCCTCGGGGCCCTCCGGCTGGTCCTCGCGGTGGTCCTGATCACGGTCGCGCTCGCGGTCGTCTACCGACTCGGGCCCGATCGGGACGCGCCGCGGCTGCGCTGGGTCTCCATCGGCGCCGGTGTCGCCACGATCATCTGGCTGCTCGCTTCGTTCGGGTTCTCCCTGTACGTCGAGACGTTCGGCAACTACGCCAAGACGTACGGCAGCCTGGCGGCCGTGGTGGTCCTGATGCTGTGGCTCTGGCTGACCGCGTACGCCGTACTGCTCGGCGCCGAGGTCAACGCGGAGGCCGAGCAGCAGACCGCGCGCGACACCACCAAGGGCGAACCCCGCCCCCTCGGCCAACGAAATGCCGTGAAGGCCGACTCGATCCCCGACTGACCAGACGAGTGCGCTCTCCAGCGAGCCGTCAGTTTGATCGCGGATACCTGCTAGCTGGTAGGTCAGAATTCCGGGCAGCGGGACTGTGGCCTGGGGGCTTGCCTCGACGACAGCGCAGGCTCCTCCCGGCGATGCTCGTGCAGTGAGATCATCCTGCCGACCCGAAGACCTCAAGGGCCGCTTCGAAGCCGAGGCGGTGCCGCTGCGTCCCCGACTGTACGTCGCGGCGCTGCGGCTGACGGGCAATCGCGCCGACGCCGAGGATCTGCTGCAGGAGACCTACCTCCGCGCGTACCGCGGCTTCCACCGCTTCCAGCCCGGCACGAATGTGGCCGGCTGGCTGTACCGGATCCTCCGGAACACCTTCATCCAGGGGTATCGCAAGCGCCAGCGCGAACTGCCGACCGTTCCCGAGGACTGGCACCGGAACACCAACGGCGCCCTGCGCAACGTCGAGGAATCCGCCGAAGCCGCAGTGATCGACTCGATCCCCGACGGGCGGCTTCAGGAGGCGCTGTCGGCGCTGCCCGAACGGTACCGGCGGGTGGTCCTGCTCTTCGACGTCGACGGCTATGCCTACAAGGAGATCGCCGAAATCGTCGGCGTCCCACTCGGGACCGTGATGTCACGGCTGCATCGTGGCCGCAAAGCGCTCAGGGAGCGGATCGCGCCCCCAGCAGCAGCCGGTCAACGCCTTTCGCAGGCAGCTTGAAGAGATCCGAAGCCACGTCGTCGCTGGACGTGGGCGATGTGTCAGGAGGCGGACGGTATGGAGCGCGCAGATTGGCTGGATGGTGCTTTCACTTCGACGGAGGCCCGGTTCCTGATGGTCACGGCGATCACGCATCACCAGATCAGCTCGCCGAACTGGGGTGAGCGCGAGGTCTTGAAGTTGCACGCCGAGCTCGCGGAGATCGAGCTCGCCGCCCTCCGGTTGGTCGCCGCCCTCCAAATAATGGCCGGACCCAGCCGACCGGCAACCTGATTCTTCGTGACGTCTGGCGCACCGCGGTGCCGGACCTGGTCGACCGGCACGGGACGCTGAATCCGCCTGCGGGCCCGCGCTTCTGGACGGTTAGAACCGCGGACGGCAGAATCGACGTAGTTTCAGCAGCCGGGGCGACGTCAGCGGCAACCAAGGCCGTCGGCGCTCGGCGAGGGAAGCGATCGGATGGCACGGAGCCGGGTGAGCTCGCCCGTCGTTCGCTGGTCGGGCAGGCTGCTCGTCAGCGTGGCGATGGTCGCTGCGGTGACCGGCGTCATCGCGCTCCTCAGGCCGCACGTCCCCACCCTGAGTCTGCTGGTGCTCTACCTGCTTGCCGTGCTGCCGGTTGCCGTGCTGTGGGGAGCGCGGCTGGCGGCGGTCACCTCGGTTCTCAGCGTCACGGTTTTCGCGCTTCTGCTGCCCCCAGCCGGCTCGATCCTGGTTGCCGACTCACGCAACGCGGTGGCGCTGGGGGTGTTCCTGGTGACCGCGGTCGTCGTATCGGAGCTGGCAGCGCGCTCCCGGCGCGCGGCGGTCGAGTCGGCGCGCTTGACGAAGGAGCAGTCGGCGCTGCGGCGGGTCGCGACACTGGTCGCGCAGTCGGTCGCCCCGTCAGCGGTCTTCGAGGCCGTCACCCGGGAGGTCGGCCTGCTCTCCGGCGCCGATCTGGCCCGGATGGAGCGTTACGAACCGGACGGGACCGTCACCGGAGTCGCTGCGTGGAGCCGGGGCCAAGGTCAGCTGGCCGTCGGGACGCAGTTCGACCTCGGCGGGATGAGTGTTGCCCGCGAGGTACAGCTGACCGGGGAGCCGGTCCGGCTCGAGAGTTTCACCGGCGCCACGGGGACGATCGCCGTCGAGGCGCGTGCGCTGGGCATCCACGCGTCGGTCGGTTGCCCCATCGTCGTGGCCGGGGGGTTGTGGGGCGTGATCGCCGCCTCGACCAAGAACGATGCTCCGTTCCCCCCGAACACGGAGTTGCAGATCGCCAGCTTCACCGAGCTCGTCGCCACTGCCGTCGAGAACGCTGAGTCCCGCGCCGAGCTTCGCCGCCTGGCTGACGAGCAGGCCGCCCTGCGACGGGTGGCCACACTCGTCGCCGGCGGGGCCGCACCGGATCTGGTGTTCGCTGCGATCGCCCAGGAGCTCGGTCAGCTGACCGGCGCCGACGTCACCGGCATCTACCGGTTCGAGTCCGATGGCACGGCGACCACGATGGGCAACCACGGCTTGTCCGAGGACCAGATACCCGTCGGCGCACGGCGGATGTTGGAGGAGCCCGCAGCGATTGCGTCGGTCCAGGCGACTGGCGAGCCCGCGCGGTACGACGTGGACGACGAGATGCTCCAGAGCTTCCCCGAGTTCCTCCGGGAGTGGCGCGTCAGGTCGGTGGTCGCCAGTCCGATCATCGTCGAGGGCCGCTGCTGGGGCGGTATCAGCGTCGCGTCGCGGCAGGGTCCCTTCCCCGCCGCCACGGGACGACGGCTGGTCGAGTTCACCGAGATCGCTGCTACCGCGATTGCGAACACGGAGAGCCGTGCAGAGCTCGTGGCGTCCCGTGGGCGGGTGGTCGCCGCCGGAGACGAGATGCGGCGCAGGCTGGAGCGGGACCTGCATGACGGAGCCCAACAACGGCTGGTGTCGCTGGCGCTCGAGCTCCGCTTCGCCGGGGAGACCGTGCCCCCCGAGCTGCCGGACCTTCGGACCGTTTTCGCCCAGGCGGCTGAGGATCTCACCGAGGTGCTGGAAGAGCTGCGCGAGATCTCCCGTGGCCTGCACCCGGCGGTCCTGGCCGAGGGTGGCCTCGGCCCCGCGATGCGTACACTGGCCCGCCGCTCGCCCGTCGAGGTGGAACTGAAGGTCGAGACCGAGTCCCGGTATCCGATGCCGGTGGAGGTGGCGACGTACTACGTCGTCTCCGAGGCGCTCACCAACACGAGCAAGCACGCCGCCGCATCACGTGCGGAGGTCATCCTCGAGGAGCGAGCTGACAACCTGTGGCTGCGCATCCGCGACGACGGTGTCGGTGGTGCGGAGCCGCAAGGCGGTTCGGGGCTGGTCGGGTTGCACGACAGGGTCGAGGCTCTCGGCGGCTCGATCGACGTCGTCAGCCCCGTCGGCCACGGCACGGTGATCGAGGTCCGTCTACCCATCGATCGGCCGGTGCCGGATCAGGTCGACGGTGGCTATCAGTAGAGCTACGAGCATGAGCGCGGTCGCGGACAGCAGCGCGTCGGACACTGCCGTCGGATAGTCATGGGCCGAGCCCATGAGGACCCGGTAGAAGATCGTGGCCAGTACTGCGGTGCCGATCGCCCCGCCGATCCGTTGGGCGGTCTGCAGCGCACCGCCGGCCGCGCCGGCCATCCGTACGGGCACGTACTGCAGGGTGAGCGTGATGTTGGGCGAGGTGACCAGGCCGCCACCGAGTCCGGCTACCAGCAAGGGCCCGGCGACCACCAACGCGGCGTCATCACCTCCGACGTGCCGCAACAGCAGTGCAGTGGCAACCAGCCCCGCGACTGTCGCAGTCAGGCCGAGCACGGTCAGCACGCGACCGAACCTCGCGACCAGGCGGCCGGCGATCGCCGCGGAAACCGCGACCCCGATCGCGAACGGAGTCACGGCCAGGCCGGAGCGCAGCGGTGAGTAACCGAGCCCGTCCTGGTAGAACAGCGCCAGCACCAGCCAGATGCCGGTGAAGCCGACGAAGTAGACCAGGCCGATGATCGAGCCGGCGGCAAAGCCGGACGTGTGAGCCAGCCGTGGGTCGAGCACTGGCTCCCGCCCCCGGCGTACGGTTCGGAGCTCCCACCAGCCGAAGGTGGCGAGCAACAGTACGGCCGCCACGAGCAGCCACCAGTCCTGGCCCAGACCGCTGCGCTCCGCATTCACCGCCGGGAGCAGCAGGCAGAGCACTCCACCGCCGAGCAGGAGGGACCCGATCAGGTCCAGGTGGGTGTCGCGGCGGCCGGCGGTCGAACTGTTCGGTATCAGCCGTGCGGCGAGCGCCAGGGTGACCAGCCCGATCGGCACGTTGACGTAGAACACCCAGCGCCAGGCGTCGGGCCCGCCGATCAGGGTGATGATCAAACCGCCGACCACGGGGCCGGTTGCGGTGGCCAGTCCGATCGTGGCGCCGAGGATGCCGAACGCCTTGCCCCGTTCAGCTCCCTGGAAGAGTTCCTGGATCAAACCGGAGTTCTGCGGCACCAGCATGCCGCCGGCGACGCCTTGCAGCAGCCGGGCAGCTATCAGCAGACCGATGGTCGGGGCCGCACCGGTCAGCGCGCTGGCGAGGACGAACGCTGTCAGGGCGATCAGGAACATCCGGCGCCGGCCCAGGATGTCGCCGAGCCGGCCGGCCGGTACCAGCGCCAGCCCGAAGGTGAGTGCATAGCCGGAGACCACCCACTGGGCGGTTCCAGCCGAGACACCGAGGCCTCGCTCGATGGACGGCAGGGCCACATTCACGATGCTGACGTCCAGCAGCGCCATGAAAGCGGCGAGCTGGCTGACCCCCAGCACCCGCCAGCGCCGCGGATAGCCGGCCAGGTCTGGTGGTGGCCCCGACCCGGCCGATCCGGTCGGTTGCGCAGAACCCCGTCTGCCCTGGTTCGTTGTGGTCACCTGGCGTGCTCCCTACGTCGCGCGGCCGCTCAGCCGGAGTACTGGTCGATCCGGCGGCGACGTGTGCTGTCCACTGCAACGGTCCCGCTCCGGTGGCCGGTTTTCGTCGTGGCCAGCCGCCATCAGGGTTACCTGCTGCCTGGAATGCAGCCGGCCTGACGTGGGCGATAACCTGTGGCATGGTGATCCAGCCGTCCGACCACAGCGCAACGGGCACCGACGGCGGTGCGACCAGGGCTCGCGTCGTCCTGGCGGAGGACGACGTCCTGCTTCGGGAGGGGCTCGCCAGCCTGCTCGACCGATCGGGCTTCCAGGTCGTGGGGCAGACCGGCGACAGTGCGTGGATCCTTCCGCTGGTCCGCGAGTTGACACCGGATCTGGTCGTCGTGGACATCAGGATGCCGCCGACGAACACCACCGAGGGACTGGACGCCGCCCGGGAGATCCGCAAGGAGTTCCCGGCGACCGGCATCCTGGTGCTGTCCGCTCACGCCGAGGTCGAGCACGCGATGGAACTGCTGGCCACCGGTCAGAAGATCGGCTACCTGCTGAAGAGCCGCGTGACGGATGTGGGCGAGTTCATCGAGACGCTGGAGCGGATCGTCAAGGGTGGTTCGGTGATGGATCCGGCGCTCGTCCAGGAGTTGGTGAGCGCCCGCCGGCGCAACGACCCGCTCGCGGAGCTCAGTCCGCGGGAGCGCGAGGTACTGGCGCTGATGGCAGAGGGAAAGTCCAACGCCGGCATCGGGCGCCGGCTCTGGGTGACCGAGGGCACCGTCGAGAAGCACGTCCGGCACATCCTCGCCAAGTTGAGCCTCCCGGAGACCGACGATGATCATCGCCGGGTGCTCGCGGTAGTCACATTCCTCGAGAGTCGCTGACGGCACGAGGCCGCGTCACGCCGACGAGCCGAGCAGGTCACGCACGGCGCCGGCCGACAGCCTGGCCTTGGGAAGGAAGCCGGCGGCCGGGCTCGCCGCGATCAGCTCGGCGTAGTCCTCCTCGGCGTGAGTGGAGATCAGGATCACCGTCGACGGGGCCAGGCCGGCCTCGCGGGTCAGCCGCCGTACGACGTCGAAGCCGCTCTGCTCGCCGAGGTTGATGTCGACCAGGGTGACGTCCGGCCCGGCTTCCACGGCGTACTGGATCGCCTCGGCGCCATTCGTCGCCACGGCCACGACCAGCAGGCCCTCGCGCTCCAGCAGACCGCGTGCGGCCGCGAGGAAGCGAGGGCTGTCATCGACGATCATGCAGCGCAGCGCCATGACTACAGCCTGGTACGCGTCCGGCCTCAGGGCATTCCTGCTACCAGGATCATCGCCCGCGACCGACCAAGATTCCCGCTGCCAGGCACCAGCGGTACTCGCTGGCAGCAAGCTCCTCGGTGTTGCAGTTCGTGGGTACCGCGGGATCCCCGCTAGTGGGTAGGGGAGATGGACACCTGCCGGGATGATTTGCGGGTCGGGTCGGCCGAGTCTTGCGCAGTATGAAGGCTAATTTGCACGTACTCCGAACCGCCCTGGCGCTGACGGGTGTTGCCGCGGCGATGGCCGGGCTGACCGCCTGTGGCAACAACAACGCCTCCTCGTCGGGCGGCAGCAGTGCCCCGCCCGCGAACACCAAAGTGGGCATCCTGCTGCCCGACACGGCGACGTCGCCGCGCTGGGTCTCCGCCGACCCCACCGAACTCCGCAAGCAGTGCGCGGCGAACAAGCTGACCTGCTACATCGACAACGCCAACGGCAGCGCGACCACTCAGCAGTCTCAGGCGCAGGCCCTGATCAACTCAGGCGTCGGCGTCCTGCTGGTCGTGAACCTGGATTCTGGCTCCGGCAAGGCGATCGAGGCTCTCGCCCAGCAGCACAACGTCGTCACGATCGACTACGACCGGCTGACCGCCGGCGGCACCGCGTCGTACTACGTGTCCTACGACAACGTGAAGGTCGGGGAGGACCAAGGCACTGCGCTGACCCAGGCGTCAGAGGTGAAGGGCAAGCCTGCGGTCAACTACGTCGAGATCGACGGCGCGCCGACCGACAACAACGCCGCCCAGTTCGCTCAGGGCTACAACTCGGTGCTCTCGAAGCAGCCTGGCTGGACCAAGCTTGCCGACCAGACCGGCAACTGGGACGCCGCCACCGCGCAGACCGTGTTCACCACGATGCTGGGCCAGCACCCGAACATCAACGCGGTGATGGTTGCCAACGACACCATGGCGCAGTCGGTCATCAACGTGCTCAAGGCCCAGGGCCTCGCGGGCAAGGTCGCGGTGTCCGGGCAGGACGCCTCCGCCGGCGGACTCGACAACGTCATGGCCGGTACGCAGGCGTTCTCCATCTACAAGCCGGTCGCCGGTGAGGCGGATGTGGCCATCAAGCTCGCCGGTCAGATCCTGGCGGGTCAGAAGCCGACCGCGCCGACGACGGTCAAGGACCCGACCAGCGGCCGCGAGGTCCCGGCGTACCTGGCCAGCCCGACCGTGATCACCAAGGCGAACGTAGCCCTGCCCGTGACCGATGGCTACGTGACCGCCGCGGCCGTCTGCCCCACCGCCGCGCTGCAGCAGCTGTGCTCGGCCAACGGCATCAAGACGCCATGACGTCGGTCCCCACCTTGGAGCTTCGGGGCGTCGACAAGTCGTTCGGTCCGGTCCATGTGTTGTCGTCGGTGAACCTCACCGCGAAAGCGGGCGAGGTGACCGCCCTCGTCGGCGACAACGGGGCGGGCAAGACGACCTTGGTCAAGTGCATCGGCGGCATCTATCGCGTCGACGCGGGGGAGCTGATCTTCGACGGGACGCCCCGCACCGTCAACGGACCACGGGACGCCGCGCTGCTCGGGGTCGAGATCGTCTACCAGGATCTCGCGCTGGCCGACAACCTCGACATCGTCCAGAACATGTTCCTCGGCCGCGAGGAGATCACCCGGGTGCGCACGCTCGACGAGAACTCGATGGAGAAGCTGGCACGACAGGCGCTGGACTCGCTGTCGGTGCGAACCGTCCGATCGGTACGCCAGCACGTGGCGAGCCTGTCCGGCGGCCAGCGCCAGACGGTCGCGATCGCCAAGTCGGTGCTCTGGCAGTCGAAGGTCGTCATCCTGGACGAACCGACGGCCGCGCTCGGCGTCGCCCAGACCGGGCAGGTACTCGACCTGGTCCGCCGGCTGGCCGAGCAGGGTGTCGCGGTGATCCTGGTGTCGCACAACATGAATGACGTGATGAAGGTCGCCGACTCCATCGGCGTACTCTTCCTGGGCCGGATGGCGGCCCAGGTCAGACGCAAGGACGTGACCCAGACGCAGGTGGTCGAGCTGATCACCGCGGGCCGCTCGGGTGACCTGGGGTTGTCGCCCGAAGAATCTTCCGGAGCCGCAGTATGAGCGCGCAGACCGACGACCTCGTCAAGCAGGACGAGCCTGAACCCGACGAGCCGGCCGAGGGACTGGCCGCGCTGGGTGCCTACATCAGGGACTATTTCGCCCGCGTACGAGGCGGCGAGCTCGGCTCGATTCCGGCGCTGGTCGGCCTCGTCGTCATCACCGGGGTCTTCGCCCTGGTGCACCAGGGCTTCCTGAGCGCCTACAACCTCGAGGCGCTGGTGATCCAGGCGGCGCCGATCATCGTGATGGCGATGGGCCTGGTCTTCGTGCTGCTGCTCGGCGAGATCGACCTGTCCGCCGGTACGACGGGTGGCCTGTGCTCGGCCATCACGGCGGTGCTGATTCTGCGGCAAGGGGCCTCGTGGTGGCTGGCGCTGATCGTCGGCCTGGTCACCGGCCTCGTCATCGGATTCGCCATGGGGTGGTTGCGGGCCCGGGTCGGCATCCCGTCGTTCGTGATCACGCTGGCGACGTTCCTTGCCTTCCAGGGCGTCACCCTGATCCTGATCGGCGGCCAGGGGTCGGTGATCCTGCCCGACAACTCGCCGCTGATCAAGCTCGAGAACAGCTTCGTGCCGCTCTGGCTGGGGTGGGTCCTGCTGGCCGTGGTCGTCGTCGGATACGCCGCGACCAAGGTCAACGACGAACTCGGACGCCGGCGCTCCGGAATCTCGAGGGCGCCGTTCACCGTGATCGCTGCGAAGGTCGTCATCCTGGCGGTGCTCGGTGCGGCTTTCACCTACGAGATGGGCGTCAACCGCAACCTGTCCACCAATGCGTTCTTCAACAACAAGGCGCAGGGCATGCCGTGGGTCGTCGTCCTGCTGCTGATCCTGTTCACGGTGTGGAACTTCGTCCTCAGCCGCACGCGGTACGGCCTCCACCTGTACGCCGTCGGCGGTAACGAGGAGGCGTCGCGGCGCGCCGGCATCGTCGTGTCCCGGATCCGGATCTCGGTGTTCGTCATCTGCTCCGGCATGGCGGCCGTCTCCGGCATCATCGCGGCCTCGTTGCTGCAGTCGGTCCAGTCGAACGCCGGTGCGGGCAACACCCTGTTGCTGGCGGTCGGTGCGGCGGTCATCGGCGGCACCTCGCTGTTCGGTGGGCACGGCCGGATCATCGACGCCGTTCTCGGCGGCCTGGTGGTCGCGGTCATCATCAACGGCATGAGCGACCTCATCCAGGGCGCCAACTCGGCGGGCTACGAGTGGGTCGTCACCGGCGCCGTGCTGCTCCTCGCCGCGGGCTTCGACGCGGTTGTCCGCCGGTCGCGGACGACCTGAGCGGGGGACGAGCAGTGGTCGCCCGGCGTGACAGTCAGGCGTCGGGACGGGATGGCGTCGGGCGCAGTTGGTGGTCGGTGTCGATCGGAAGGTCGACCAGCAACGTGGTGCCCGCGCCGACCGGGCTGGTCACCGAGATCGTGCCGTCGAGCGCCTCGACACGGTCCGCCAGCCCGGTCAGGCCTGACCCGCGATCGGGTACGGCGCCGCCCTGGCCGTCGTCTCGTACTGACAGGTGCAGGCGCCCCGCGCTGACCCGGGCGTCGATCCACACTTCCGACGCGCCGGAGTACTTGGCTGCGTTGGCGAGCGCCTCGGAAACGACGTAGTACGCGCAGACCTCGACCGGCCCGGCCAGCCTGGCCGGTACATCCACGGCCACGTCCGACGGGATCGGACTGCGGCGAGCGAGCGACTTGAGGGCCGGACCGAGGCCGCCCTCGGTCAGGATCGCCGGGTGGATGCCCCGGGACAGCTCTCGCAGCTCGTCGAGCGCGGTGGTGAGCTCGTCTGCGGCATTGGCGAGCTGGGCACGCACCTCCGGCTGCTCAGGCGGCACCACCGCCTCTCCTGCCCGCAGCTGCAGCGCGATCGACACGAGCCGCTGTTGAGTGCCGTCGTGCAGGTCGCGCTCGATGCGCTGGCGGGCCCGGTCAGCGGCCGCGACGATCCGGACCCGCGACCTGGCCAGCTCTCGCCGTCCTTGTTCGACTGCCGCGGCCATGGTGTTGAAGCTGCGCTGCAGTACTCCGATCTCACCCACGCCCCGGTCGGGCACCCGGGCTCCCAGATCGCCGGCTGCGAGTCGCCCGGCCATGGCGGCGGTACGGCGTACCGGGCGGAGGATTCTCCAGTTCAGGTACCAGGTGAACAGCGCCACCAGCAGGACCGAGCCGGTCAGGCCCGCGGCCGCGGCGACGATCGCGCGGCGGGCGACGTCGTCCGCCTTGTGCTGGCGTGCCATGGCCAGTTGGTCCTCGACCGCGAGCAGCTGATCGAACTGTGTTCGCATCGCGTCGACCCGCCGCTTGTCCTCCGCGGTCGCCGCGACGACGTTGACCGACGCCCTGTCCCGATGGGCGGCGGCGATCAGCGGTTCGGAGTAGTCCTTGAGATAGGAGGTGCCGGCCTGGGTGAGGCGCTCAGCCTGGGCGTGCTGCTCGGCATTGCCTGCGACGAGCTGCTCCAACGTAGTGGCCTGCTGAGGGAACGCCGTACGTGCCGCCAGCCATGGCTGCAGGTACTGGTCAGACCCGGTGAGCAGGAATCCGCGCTGGCCGGTCTCCAGGTCGACGACAAGCCGCTCCAGCCGGTTGGTTGCCACCAGCACGTCTTCGGACTGCTGCGCCCGGTGTTCCATTCCCCGCAGGTCGGCCACCGACGAGAGCAGTACGGCGAACGTGGCGCCGATGGTCACGGCGAGCAGGCCGCTCGCGATCATCGTGCGACGGGTCAGGCCACGCCTCATCCCGCCGTGCTCAGATTTCTCGAGGTCCGCTGACACCATGCAGGGTCCCTCTGATGGCGGTGCCGGACAAGGCCGTCTTCGGAAGGAACCCGATCGCCGGGCTGGCGGCGATCAGGTCGGCGTAGTCCTCCTCGGAGTGGGTGGAGATCAGGATGATCGGAGCCGGGGCCCCGCCGGCCTGCTCCGCCAGCCGCCTGGCCAGCCTCAACCCGCTCTCGCCGCCGAGGTCGATGTCGACCAGCATGACGTCGGGTCGCAGCTCGGCCGCGAGGCTCAGCGCCTGCGCACCGGTCGACGCCGTACCGATGACCGAGATGCCGTCACGTTCCAGCACCGTCCGCGCGACCTCGAGGAAGCGGGTGCTGTCGTCGACGATCAGGCAGCGAAGCATGTGGTCAGCATTTCAAGCAGGTACGCCGCCCGCATTCCGGCTAGCAGGACACTTGTGACGATCGGTCAGGTCGATCGCACCGGGGTCCGAGCACGGTGGCCGGCCTGCGGAGTGATCGAGGTCTCACGCTCGGAACGGAGGCGGTCGTACGCTCCGCGTCCCCGCAGGTAGCCAGTCGATGCCAGGAACAGGATCGTCGCACCGACGATGAAGACGTCGGCGAGGTTGTAGCGGTAGTGGCTGACAGCAATGAAGTCGATCGCTCCGCGAACGCTGCCGGGAGCAGTCCAGGTGTGCATGCCCAACCGGTCGAGCTGGTTGCTGGCCCATCCGCCGATCTGCAGGGCCGCGGACACGAGTACGGCGGCCGGACGGCGGCGGCGGATCAGCACGAGGAGGGCGGTGGTCAGCGCTCCCAGCCCGAACAGGTCGAGGAACGCGCCTGCGAGTGGGTCCTCGTACCAGTGGCCGACCACGCGGCCGGCGATTTCGCTACCAGGATTGATGATCGGTCCGGCAACATGCCGCCAGCCCCACCATTTGGTTGCCTGGTCGATCAGTATCACTGCCACCAGCAAGGTCATCACGATCCACCGCTGCCTGGACTGGCTCCTGGGTTTCGACACAGTCACAACCCTTCCGTCCAGGCGCCTTTCCGACCTCAATGCCAGCGGCAATCCTCTGTACCGGGTGGCTGGAATCTTGAGGGCCGGAGCTCGAGCAGGCGGCACGTGCCGCGTCCGCGGTGAGCCGTTGCGCGGCCTCCTTGGCGAGCAGGCCCTCGATGACAGCCCCGAGCCGGCCTGCGCGCGGTGACGGCCGGGGCGATTCTTCGACAACGGCGGTCAGGGTCGCCCAGACGTCGGTCTTGGCGAAAGGAGCTCTGCCCTCGAGGACGGCGTACAGCGTCGCGCCGAGCGAGAAGAGGTCAGACGCCGGCGCGGGCTTCTCGCCACGAAGCTGCTCGGGTGAGATGAAGGCGGGGCTACCTTCGAGCACGTCACGGGGAAGGTCGAGCTCGTCGTCCAGGCAGGCGATGCCGAAATCGGTCAGCACCACCCGGCCGTCATCACACAGCTGCACATTGGCAGGTTTGACATCGCGGTGCACGACGCCCGCCTGGTGAACGGCCGTCAGCGCGTCGAGCAGCCGCAGCGCGAGGTCGACCACCCGGTCTATCGGCTGCAGTCCTTCGCCTGCGAGCGTCTCTGCCAGCGTTCGGCCCGAGAGCGGCTCCATCACGATCCAGGGGAGGCTGCCCTCTCGCACGACGTCATGGATTCTGACCACTCCGCGATGGCTGACCTGCGCGGCCGCGCGGGCTTCGTAGAGCGCGCGCGCCCGGGCCGCCCTGCTCGCGTCCTCCGACTCCGCATCGGTCGCGAGGTACTGCTTGAGAGCGACCGGGCGACGCAGCAACTCGTCCTCCGCGAGCCAGACCCTGCCCATGCCGCCGCGCCCCAGGAGTGACTGCAGCCGGTATCGACCTGCGATCAGTCGTCCCGACGGCTGCGCCGACCCACGGAATCTGCCGGAAGTGCTGATGGCCGGCGCGACCGGGACCGTGCTCTCCGTCAGGCTCGTAAGCCGACCGACCTGGCTGACACCTGAATCTCGACCGGGAAGTTCAGCGAGCGCCTTCATCTGGCCAACCTTCCGCGCACCGAGGCATCGTGTCGTCCCGGCGGCCGCCCATCGTCCGTACCTGCTGGCAGGAACCCGCGCTGGGTGTCAGCCGCAATCCTGCTCCGCCCAGTGAACAAGGCCGTCCGATCGAACGTTTTGGAGGCATCGAAGGATCAACAGATCAAGGAGAAACCTCGCATGAAGCGCATCGCCTTGGTGGTCGGTACGGCTGTTCTCGGCCTGTCCACCCTGACGGCCTGCGGAGGTGGCGCCAGTGCCACCCCGGCTCCCCAGAACACCCCCGCGCAAAGCACTCCCAACCCGTCGGCCACCGCCAAGCTGTCCACCACCACCGCCGGGAACTTCGGCAAGATCGTTGTCGACGGCACCGGTCGCACGCTGTACGTCTACGACCTGGACACCTCGCACCCCTCGAAGTCGAACTGCGACGGATCGTGCGCGGCGTTGTGGCCACCGCTGCCGGCCGGCACCGGTACGCCGCAGGTGAGCGGCGTCTCCGCCTCGCTGGTGGGCACCGTGACGCGTTCGGACGGCACCAAGCAGTTGACTCTCGCCGGTTCGCCCCTCTACTACTTCGCCAACGACACCAAGGCCGGTGACGTGAACGGTCAGGCCGTCGACGGAACCTGGTGGGTCATCGGTGCGAACGGCAAGAAGATCACTACCCAGGCCTCCGCCAACAACTCGTCGAGCAACTCCAGCTACTGATTCGACCCCGTGCGGCTCAGCAGGCTGCCTTGGGATCGCCGAGAAGCATTGTTCGAACCAGAGCCGCGGAACCACAGGAGCGATTGCTGAGCGAGCAGCAGCGCAACCCATCCGTTCGCAACCGGCGACGGATGGTCTAGAAGGGAGCGGAACAACATGAGGAAACCTCTGTGGGTCGTCGTCGGTGGTGTGGTGGCATTGCTAGGGCTTCTCTTCACCCTGCAGGGCGCCAACGTCATCGGCGGCAGCGCGATGAGTGGCACCACCTTCTGGGCGGTGGCCGGCCCCATCATCATCGTGATCGGCCTGGCAGTAGCCGCAGCGGGAGCCAGGAAACGAGGCCGATGAGCTGCGCATTCCCGTTGTTCGTCTTCGGCGGAACCTGGCTCGGGTAGGGACCACGGCGGCCAGTGGGGGCGGACTCCCGGGGGGTTGACGCCGACCATTCGGCGCCTTGCCACCCTGGAACCCCGACGTAGCCCACCGCCGATTCTTCGATGACCACCGAACAAACAGAGGTAGGGGCCTACCTGCTCTCAGGCGGCTGTGGTTGTGTCGATCCCGGCGGCGTCGACCCACTCGTGGGCGGTGCCTTTGATGACCAGGTACTTGATGATGTCTTTTCCGTCGGTCAGTACCGCGACCGCGCGCCAGCCGGCTTCGTTGGCTCCGGACATCGCCGTATGGCTCACGGCGAAGGCTTCGGGCAGCGTCACCAGTTGTGTCGAGGGCGTCCCCGTTGCCGTCGGAGCAGCGGCGGATGCCTGAGCGGTTCGGACCATCGCCTCGGCTATCCGGGCGCGGGCCTCGATCGTTGCCACCGCGGCGATCGAACGGCCTCGGACGTCGGAGCCCAGCAGGTACGCGATTCCGAGCACGGCGGCCGCGGTGACGATGCCGGCGGCCAGGAGGACGGCCCGCTGGGTGTCGGGATTCTGGCCGTTCCACCAGACGGCGACCCGCCCCCAGGCCACAGCGACACCCGCGGCCAGGCCCGTCGCCCACCATTTGCTCGCGGCGGTTGCGCCTGCCTCGATCAGCGCGACGCTCGCCGGCGGACCACTGAAGGTGGCGCCGAAACTGTCTGCCTTCTTGTTGTCCGCCGTCGTTCCGAGAAGGTTCATTCCGCGCAGCAGCGCGGCCGTCGGATCCAGAATGTCCTTACCGGTGGCAGACACGGCCTTCGCCGGGATTTGAACGTCACTCATCATTACCCCCCGCTTGATATGAAGCCGGCCCGCGGCGCTCCACCCCTGAATTGCCGTCCGGCTGAGTCTCAATATGAGGCACAAACCACCCGCTGCCAAGACCGGCGAAGACGAGCCCAGCGCCGATCCGCAGGCGTCTGTAGCTTGTCCGTCCATCCGCGGAGGGCAAAAGGAAAGGCAAGGAGGTTACTCACTCCTTGCCACTCCCAAGGTATAGCGCACCAGGGGGCTTGCGGCAAGACCCGGGTCTTGCAGCAGAATCTCCAGCCGAGGCCAGAACCTGCGGAGATCAGGGATCCGCGAAGTATGTGTGCTTTTGCCTTGTCGAATCGGGGGTTTTACATGATTGACGTGATCGTTGCCGGCGGCGGACCGACCGGCATGATGCTGGCGAGCGAGTTGCGGCTGCACGGCGTGCACGTGCTCGTGCTGGAGAAGGACACCGAGCCGACCCCGATCGTCCGCTCGCTCGGCTTGCACGCGCGCAGCATCGAAGTGATGGACCAGCGCGGTCTGCTGGAGCGGTTCCTCGCGCTCGGCACGCAGTACCCGGTCGGCGGCTTCGCCGGCATCCGCAAGCCGGCACCGGACCGGCTGGACACCGCACATGCGTACATCCTCGGCATCCCGCAGACCACCACCGACCGCCTGCTGACCGAGCATGCGATCGAGGCCGGTGCCGAGCTCCGGCGCGGCTGCGAACTGGTCGGGCTGAGCCAGGACGAGGACGGAGTGACCGCCGAGCTGGCCGACCGCACGCAGTTGCGCTCGCGGTACCTCGTCGGCTGCGACGGCGGCCGCAGTACGGTGCGCAAGCTGCTCGGCATCGGCTTCCCCGGTGAGCCCACCACGGTCGAGACCCTGCTGGGCGAGATGGAGCTGACCGCGTCGATGGAGACGCTGACCGCCGCGAACACCGAAGTCCGCAAGACCCAGCTGCGGTTCGGCGTCATGCCCCTCGGGGATGGGGTGTACCGCGTCGGCGTACCCGCCGAGGGGGTGGCCGAGGACCCGAGAGTCCCACCGACCCTCGAGGAGCTCAAGCAGCAGCTGCGGGTGACCGCCGGCAGCGACTTCGGCGCGCACTCACCGCGCTGGCTCTCCCGCTTCGGCGACGCGACCCGGCTGGCCGAGAGCTACCGGACCGGCCGGGTGCTGCTGGCCGGCGACGCGGCCCACATCCACCCGCCGACCGGCGGGCAGGGGCTCAACCTCGGCGTCCAGGACGCGTTCAACCTGGGCTGGAAACTGGCCGCCGAGGTCAACGGCTGGGCACCGGAAGGGCTGCTGGACAGCTACCAGTCCGAACGGCGCCCGGTGGCCGCCGACGTGCTGAACAACACCCGTGCGCAGATGGAGCTGATGTCCACCGAGCCGGGTCCCCAGGCAGCGCGCCGGCTGGTGGAGGAACTGATGGACTTCGAGGACGTGAACCGGTACTTGGTCGAGAAGATCACCGCGATCGGGATCCGCTACGACTTCGGCGAGGGGCATGCGCTGCTCGGCGGACGGCTGCGGGACGTGGAGCTGAAGCGGGGTCGCCTCTACGAGCTGATGCACGGAGGCCGCGGTCTGCTGCTCGACCAGACCGGCCGGCTCTCGGTGGCGGGCTGGGCAGACCGGGTCGACCACGTCGTCGACGTCAGCGAGGAACTGGACCTCCCCGCGGCGCTGCTGCGGCCCGACGGCCACGTGGCCTGGGTCGGCGAGGACCAGCAGGATCTCCTCACCCATCTCCCCAAGTGGTTCGGCCCCGCCGCCACCTGAGCGCAAATGTCAGTCCGCGGTCACCTTGATGATCGTTCGGCCCCGGGTGCGTCCGTCGGGGGTGAAGGCGGCGGGGGCGTCGGTCAGGGGGCGGACGGTGTTGACGAGCGGTGTGAGCCGGCCGCCGTGGAGGCGGGTGGCCAGCTGGGTCAGCTGTTCGCGGTTGGGCTCGACGACGAAGAAGATGGCTCGGCCGTCGTGGGGCTGGATGGTGGGTGGACCGGCGATCGTGACGAGCGTGCCGCCGGGGCGTACCAGCGCGGTGGAGCGGTCGCGGATCTCGCCGCCGATCACGTCGAGCACCACGTCGACCTCGCCGGCGTCCTCCAAGTGTTCGCCATCCAGGTCGAGGAAGGTATGGACGCCTAGATCGGAGGCCGCGTCCTGATCGGAGGCTCGGCCGGTGCCGATGATGTGGGCTCCTGCCTCGCGGGCCAGTTGTGCGGCGATATAGCCGACGGCACCGCCGATCCCGTGGATGAGGACGGTTTGGCCTGCTTTCAGGTGGGCGTGGTCGAACAGGGCCTGCCAAGCCGTCAGGCCGGAGATCGGTAGAGCGGCCGCGGCGACGTGGTCGACGTCGGCGGGGAGCGAGGCCAGGTTGCGGGCCTCCACGGCGGCGTACTCCGCGAGCGAACCGTTGCGGGCCCAGTCGGTCAGTCCGAAGACCCGCTGACCGATCGTGAGACCGGTGGTGCCGTAGCCGAACTCGACGACCACCCCCGACAGTTCGTGGCCGGGGACACTTGGGGTGCGGTCGCGGCCGGCGCGGTCGGTCCACGTCGCTGGCCATTCCAGCTCGCCGCGGGTGAAGCCGGCGGCGTGGACTTGCACGATGACGTCGTTCTCGGCGGCGTGGGGGTAGGGCAGCTCGGTCAGGGACAGTCCGCCGACGCCGGCCTCGCGGTCCCGGACAGTGATGGCACGCATGAAGGTCCTCGCGGTAGTCGTTGTACTGGTTCGACTTCGACGGTACGCACTCGCGGGCCGCCGTGGTTGGGCCACTTGGAGGTGGAGGTGATGGGCCGCTTCTGCGGTGAATGGCCCATGATCGTGGGATCGGAATGGACCAGGGGCGCGGGCCTTCCGCGCCGTACCGTCGAAGCATGATCGTTTTGGACGACCTCGTGATTCCTGACACGGCCGCCTCGTCGGCGGCCTTGGAGATTGCCTCCGCCTACCAGTCCTCCGCCTTGCTGAGCCACTCGCGCCGCGTCTACGTGTGGGCGGCTGCCTACGGCAGGCTGCACGGCATCCCGTACGACGCCGAGCTGCTGTTCGTGGCTGCGATGTTCCACGACATCAGCCTGGTGCCGGAGTTCGACAGTCACTCCGTCTCCTTCGAGGAGGCCGCCGGCCATATCGCCCGGGTGTTCACCGCCGGTGCAGGCTGGCCGCGCGAACGCCGCGAACGCCTCGGCGAAGTCATCGTCAGGCACATGTGGCCCGACGTGGACGTAGCCGGCGATCCCGAAGGTCACCTGATGTCGCGGGCGGCGGCGTTGGACATCGTGGGGAAGAACATCGACGACTTCAGTCCTGCCTTCCGGGCCGAAGTACTCCAGCAGCACCCCCGTCTCGGGCTCGCTGACGAGTTCCTCGCCTGCTTCCAGGCTCAGGCCGAGCGCAAGACCGGCAGCTCCGCCGCACGCGCAGTGCAGTCCGGCCTCAGCACCAGAATGGCCGCCAACCCTCTCGACGCTGCTCAGTACGGCGAGGTCGAGGGTGGTTAGTGGTGGATGGGGGTTTTGACCAGGCTCAGGGGGCGGATCTGGTTGAGGCCGGCGCGGGTGGCGATGATTTCGGCGCAGATGGAGACAGCGGTCTCCTCTGGGGTGCGGGCGCCGAGGTCGAGGCCGATCGGGGCGTGTAGGCGGGTCAGGGCCTCGTCGGTGACACCCTCCGCGCGGAGGCGTGCAAGCCGGTCGCGGTGAGTGCTGCGGCTGCCCATCACGCCGAGGTAGCCGACATCGGTGTCGAGGGCGGCGACGATTGCCGGGACATCGAACTTGGCGTCGTGGGTGAGAATGCAGATCGAGTCCCGGCTGGTGAGGTCCGGGCCGATCCGGGCCAGCAGTCGTTGGGGCCAGTCGACGACGACCTCATCGGCCGCTGGGAAGCGGTTCGGGGTGGCGAAGATCGGCCGCGCATCGCAGACCGTGACGGAGTACTTCAGTAGCTTGGCGGCGTTCGTGAGCGCGGCGGCGAAGTCGACGGCGCCGAAGATGATCATTCGGGGAGGGGCGGCGAAGGACTCGATGAAGACGGTCACCTCGTCGTGCTCCGGCTCGCCGTGCGCTCCATAGTGACGGATTCCGGTGGCTCCGGCGGCCAGGGCGCCGAGAGCGTCGCGGCTGACAGCGTGGTCCAGTCGGGGATCACCCAAGGTCCCGACACATTCGCCCCGATCGGGAACGAGAAGCTTCTTGCCCGCTCCAGGTCCTTCGACGACGGTGGCCAGCGCGATCGGTTGCTCGGCTCGCAGCGCCACCGCCAGTTCGTCGTACAAGGTTGTCACCAGTCGAGTGGTTCGACGAAGACCCGAATGGTGCCGCCGCACGTCAGTCCGACCGAGAACGCCTCGCTGTCGGAGTAACCGAAGGTATGGACCGATCGCGCTCCGGTCTCGAAGACCTCCTCGGCCGCTGTCACCAGCGCACCCTCGATGCAGCCGCCCGAGACCGAGCCGGTCACCTCCAGCCGGTCATTGATCGCCATTGCCGCGCCGGGCCCGCGCGGACCCGAGCCATCCACGTCGACAACCCGGGCGATGACCACTGCGCAGCCATCGGCGCGCCAGCGATCGATGTCGTCCAGCAGATCCCGCATGCGAGCCTCCTCCCGCGGTCGACGGTAGCCGGACCGGGCCACTCGCCGGGGTCTCCGCGATCAGTTGGTGTCCGCTCCGCCTGCGCACCTAAGCGTTGTCTTAGGTAGCCGTTGACACATCGATGGAACAGGCGGTGCGATCAGCACACAACCTCCTGAAGGAGCCCCGTATGCAGGTTCCAGCGCCCTTCGAATACGAACGTGCGACGAGTGTCGATCAGGCCATCGGATTGCTGGAGCGGTTGGGGAGCACGGCTCGGCTGGTCGCCGGCGGCCACAGCCTGCTGCCGATGATGAAGCTCCGGCTGGCCAACTTCGAGTACCTGATCGACATCAACGACCTCCACGGCGAGCTCGGGTACGTCACGGTGGAGCCCGGCCAGGTCAGGGTCGGGGCGCTGACCCGGCACCGCGAGTTGCTCGAGTCGGCGGAGCTGGCGGAGGCCTTCCCGATCTTTCGCGACGCGGAGAAGGTGATCGCCGACCCGGTGGTCCGCAACCGCGGCACGATCGGTGGCTCGCTGTGCCAGGCGGATCCGTCCGAAGACCTCTCAGCCGTCTGTACGACGCTCGACGCGAGCTGCGTGATTCGCGGCCCGTCGGGGGAACGGGTCGTCACGATGGACGAGTTCTACCGGGGGCCG
Organism: Kribbella sp. VKM Ac-2568; assembly: GCF_004345365.1. Taxonomy (GTDB): domain Bacteria; phylum Actinomycetota; class Actinomycetes; order Propionibacteriales; family Kribbellaceae; genus Kribbella; species Kribbella orskensis. The sequence continues at coordinate 23,577 of NZ_SLVF01000007.1, read as the reverse complement.
TACGAGACTGCCGTGGGGGAGGACGAGATCTTGATCGAGATCCGTCTGCCGATTCGCCCGGGTGGATCGAGCGCCTATCACAAGGTTGAGCGGCGCGCCGGTGACTGGGCCGTGGTATCGGCGGGTGCAGCGGTGTGGCTCGAGGACGGCGTCATCAGCGATGCCCGCGTCGGGCTGGCCGCGGTCGGGCCGAACACCACCGGCATCCCCGCGATCTCGGAAGCACTGCGGGGCAGTCCTCCATCGGAGGACCTTTACCGCCGTGCGGGAGAGATCGCCGCCGCCAGCTGCGACCCGGTGACGGACATGCGCGGCAGCGCGGAGTACAAGCGGCATCTGGCCGATGAGCTGACCCAGCGGGCGCTGCGGACCGCGGTGGACCGGATCAACAGTGGTCCCCGATCTCTGGAGGAGAGCTGATCATGCAGGTCACGATGACCGTGAACGGCGAGGAAGTGGCCGCCGAGATCGAGGGCCGGACGCTGCTGGTGCATTTCCTCCGCGACCAGCTCCGGCTGACCGGGACGCACTGGGGCTGCGACACCAGCAACTGTGGGACGTGTGTGGTCTGGATGGACGACGAGCCGGTGAAGTCGTGCACCGTGCTCGCGGCGATGGCCGGCGGCCACGAGGTCCGCACCGTCGAGGGGCTCGAAACCGAGGATGGGCTTGACCCGGTCCAGGAGGGGTTCATGCAGTGCCACGGGCTGCAGTGCGGATTCTGTACTCCGGGGATGATGATGACGGCCCGCGCACTGCTGGACCGCAATCCCGATCCGGGCGAGCAGGAGATCCGCGAGGCGATCTCTGGGCAGATCTGCCGCTGTACCGGCTACGCCACGATCGTCCGCTCCGTTCGCTGGGCCGCTACCCACCCGAACGGTGTCGACCAGAACCAGCCCGAGGCAGAGCCGGCCGACCTGGAGGTTCCCGACCCGGCGACCGAGGCAGTTCCGGAACGTGCAGGGAGCATCACATGACCACGCTGGATGCCCGCCCGGTGGACAAGTTCGACGACAACGATCAGAAGCCGATCGGCCACGGACGGATGCTGCGCAAGGAGGATCCGCGCTTCATCCGCGGGCTGGGCAAATACTGCGACGACATCCAGCTGCCCGGCATGCTGCATCTGGCGATCCTGCGGTCGCCGGTGGCCCACGCCCGGATCGTCAGTGTCGACGTCACTGCCGCCCAGGCTCACCCGAAGGTGAAGGCAGTGATCACTGGTGCCGACCTGGCGGAGAAGGGCCTGGCTTGGATGCCGACCCTGTCGAACGACGTCCAGGCGGTACTGGCCACTGACAAGGTCCGCTTCCAGGGCCAGGAGGTCGCCTTCGTCGTCGCCGAGGACCGGTACGCCGCTCGCGACGCGCTCGAGCTGATCGATGTCGACTACGACATCCTCGCCCCGGTCATCGACGCCCGTACTGCGTTGTCTGCCGACGCCGCGGTGATCCGTGACGACCTGGAAGGCAAGACCGACAACCATTGCTTCGACTGGGAGACCGGCGACGAGGCGGCCACCGAGGCGGTGTTCGCCAAGGCCGATGTGGTGGTGAAACAGGACATCGTCTACCCCCGGGTGCATCCGGCGCCGATGGAGACCTGTGGTTGTGTCGCGGACTATGAACGAGTCGACGGCAAGCTGACACTGTGGACCACCAGTCAGGCTCCGCATGCCCATCGCACGGTCTACGCGCTCGTCTCGGGACTTCCGGAGCACAAGATCCGGGTGATCGCGCCGGACCTCGGCGGCGGCTTCGGCAACAAGGTGCCGATCTACCCCGGCTACGTGTGCGCGATCGTCGCGTCACTGGTCCTCGGCAAGCCGGTCAAGTGGATGGAGGACCGGTCGGAGAACCTGGTCAGCACCGGCTTCGCCCGCGACTACATCATGCAGGGTGAGATCGCCGCGACGAAGGACGGGAAGATCCTTGCCATCCGCACCAATGTGCTCGCCGACCACGGGGCGTTCAACGGCACCGCGGCCCCGGTGAAATACCCCGCCGGCTTCTTCGGGGTCTTCACCGGCAGCTACGACCTGGAAGCGGCGTACTGCAAGATGACCGCGGTCTACACCAACAAGGCGCCGGGCGGTGTCGCTTATGCCTGCTCATTCCGGATCACCGAGGCGGTCTACCTGGTTGAGCGAATAGTCGACTGCCTGGCCTACGAGCTCGAGATGGATCCGGCCGAGCTCCGGCTGAAGAACTTCATCAGACCCGAGCAGTTCCCGTACAAGAGCAAGACCGGCTGGGTCTACGACTCCGGCGACTACGCGACGACGATGCGGTTGTCGATGAAGATGGCCGGGTACGACGAGTTGCGGCGGGAGCAGGCCGAGAAGCGTGCGCGGGGCGAGTTGATGGGGATCGGCGTCGCCTTCTTCACCGAGGCGGTCGGCGCGGGGCCTCGCAAGGACATGGACATCCTCGGTCTCGGCATGGCAGACGGCTGCGAGTTGCGGGTCCACCCGACCGGCAAGGCGGTCGTACGGCTGTCGGTGAAGACGCAGGGACAGGGGCATGAGACGACGTTCGCGCAGATCGTCGCCGAGGAGATCGGCATCCCGCCGGCCGACATCGAGGTCGTCCACGGCGACACCGACAACACACCTTTCGGGCTGGGCACCTACGGCAGCCGATCGACGCCGGTGTCAGGAGCGGCCGCGGCCCTGGTCGCGAGGAAGGTGAGGGACAAAGCGAGAATCATTGCCTCCGGCATGCTCGAGGTCTCGGTGGCCGACCTGGAGTGGACCAAGGGTTCCTTCCACGTCAAGGGCGACCCGACGAGCGCGGTGACGATCCAGGACATCGCGATGCGGGCGCACGGCGCTGGTGACTTGCCCGACGGCATCGAAGGTGGGCTCGAGGCCCAGATCTGCTACAACCCGGAGAATCTCACCTACCCGTACGGCGCCTACATCTGCGTGGTCGACATCGATCCCGGGACGGCCGAGGTGAAGGTCCGCCGGTTCATCGCGGTGGATGACTGCGGGACCCGGATCAACCCGATGATCATCGAGGGGCAGGTCCACGGCGGCCTCACCGACGGGGTCGGGATGGCCTTGATGGAGATGATCGCGTTCGACGAGGAAGGCAACTGTCTGGGCGGATCGCTGATGGACTACCTGATCCCGACGGCCCTGGAGGTGCCGGACTGGGAGACGGGCTTCACTGTGACTCCGTCGCCACACCACCCGATCGGCGCCAAGGGCATCGGTGAGTCGGCGACGGTGGGGTCGCCGCCGGCCGTCGTGAACGCGATCGTGGATGCGCTGAAGCCGTACGGCATCCGGCACGCCGACATGCCGCTGACGCCGTCCCGCGTCTGGGACGCCATGCAAGGCCACCCGACCCCACCGGTGTGAGCCGGCGATGACTCAGCGAGTGGCGAGCAGGGTGGCCGAGCTGACCGGCGCCCGGGTGCCGTTCGTCCACGCCGTGGTCGTCCGAGCCGAGAGCCCGACCTCGGCCCGGCCGGGTGACGACGCGATAGTGCTCGCGGACGGCTCGCTAGAGGGCTTCGTCGGCGGTGTCTGCACGGAGGGCTCGGTCCGGTCAGCTGCACTTTCGGCTCTGACCGACGGTCAAGCGGTTCTGCTCCGGATCCTGCCGGAGGATGCAACTGGATTCCCGGATGTCCCCGGGGCCAGGGTCGTCACCAATCCTTGTCTGAGCGGAGGTGCGGTGGAGATCTTCCTGCATCCTGAGATCCCGGCAGCACTGGTGGGAGTCGTGGGGGACACCCCGATCGCCGAAGCGATCGCTACGGTCGGGGCGGCGGCGGGTTTCGCGATCGACCGGTTGGACGGCAAGCCCCCGGCCCCAGGAACCACGGCTGTCGTCATTGCCGGTCTAGGGCGCGACGAACTCGGTCCGATGCGGGCAGCGCTGGATGCCGGGGTCGGCTATGTGGGCCTGGTTGCCAGCGGCAAGAGAGGAGAGGCCGTACTGGCCGAACTCGGCCTGTCCGACGAGGAACGGTCCAGGGTCCGTACTCCGGTCGGCCTCGAGCTGGGCGCCGAGACGGCGGGGGAGATCGCCCTGTCTGTCCTGGCCGAACTGGTCCGGGCGATCCGGGTGGACAACCTGCACCCGACGGCCGACGTAGCTCCTGTCGCGCCTGTCCAGGTGATCGATCCGGTCTGCGGCATGACCGTGGTGGTTACCCCAGAGACTCCCCACCTGGTGGTCGACGGAGTCGAGTACTGGTTCTGTGGAACCGGGTGCCGGGACGCCTACGCAGTACAGGTCGCGGGTTGAGACGCGGTGTTCGTCACAGGCCTGGTTCTCGCGGCGGGTGGCTCGCGACGCTTGGGCGAACCGAAGCAACTGCTGCCGTACGGCGCCAGCACTCTGCTGGATTCGGTCCTCCGAACCGCTCGGGAATGCGACTTCGACCAGTTGATCGTCACGCTGGGCGGAGCCGCCGGCCAAGTGCGTGACCAGGTGGACCTGAGCGGCGCCGAGATCGTGGAGAACACAGCGTTCGGTACAGGTTGCTCGTCGTCCCTCGTGACGGCTCTGGCGGCAGTGGATCCGCGATCGGACGGGATCGTGTTGCTGCTCGGCGATCAGCCGGGAGTCACCGATGCCACCGTCCGGTCACTGGTAGGGCACGCTCGAACCGCGATCGGCGTCAGCCGGTACGACGATGGGCGCGGGCATCCGTTCTGGTTCGGGCGGGAGGTGTTCGGCGACCTGGCCGGCCTCCACGGGGACAAGGGGGTCTGGAAGCTGATCGAGTCCGGCCGCGGTCCGGTCACGGAAGTACGGGCCTCGGGCAACATTCCGCTGGACGTCGACGACTGGGACGGCTACCGGGCTCTGCTGGCGCGGGGGGCGGAGACATGACAGGACTCGCCGGCGGCCCGTTCGCCGACCCCGAGGAGGTGATCAGCCGCCTCGACGCGGTCGATCATCTGGTCGACGAGGGGACCGCGACCGCCCTGTTTCTCGCGTCGACGCTCGGACAGCCGTTGCTGCTCGAGGGAGAGCCCGGTGTCGGCAAGACTGCTTCGGCGATCGCCCTGGCAGCAGCGGTCGAGGCACCTCTGATCCGGCTGCAGTGCTATGAGGGCCTGACGGTGGGGGAGGCCCTCTACGAGTGGAACTACCAGCGTCAGTTGCTGGCGATCCGGCTGGCCGAGTCTCGCCACGAGAAGCTCGCGGACGCGGATCTGTTCACCGAGGAGTTCCTGTCCGAACGGCCGATCCTGCGCGCTGTCCGCGCAACAGGTCCGGTTCCGCCAGTTCTGCTGGTTGACGAGATCGATCGCGCTGACGACGAGTTCGAGGCACTGCTGCTCGAGTTCCTCGGGGAGGCGTCGGTGACGATTCCCGAGCTCGGCACGTTCACCGCGGCGCGCCGGCCGTACGTCGTACTGACGTCGAACCGGAGCCGCGAGCTGCATGATGCGCTCCGGCGGCGCTGCCTGTATCACTGGATCGAGTTCCCGGAGCCCGCACGGGCGGTCAGGATCGTGCGCCGCCGGGTGCCGACGGCGAACCAGGCGCTGATCGCGAGTGCGACCGAGTTCGTCGGCAGAGCTCGTGGGCTGGACCTCGACAAGGCGCCAGGACTGGCCGAGACCATCGACTGGGTGTCGGCGCTCACGGTGCTGGGTGCCTCGTCGCTCGGCCGCGAGGACGGCCTGCGCACGTTGGGCGCGATCGCCAAGACGCCAGACGACCGGGACGCGATCGCCGAACTGTTCGAACCGATCGAAGGGGTCCGATGAAGGTCACCGACGAGTTCACCGTCAGCGTGCCGGTTGAGCAGGCCTGGCGAGTACTGACCGATCTGGAGGGCATCGCCCCCTGTATGCCGGGGGCGCAGCTGACCGGGTTCGACGGCGAGACCTATCAGGGCAAGGTGCGCGTCAAGCTCGGTCCGGTGATCAGCGACTTCTCCGGCACCGCCCGGTTCGCCGAGAAGGACGACCAGGCGTACCGCGCGGTGATCGATGCCCGCGGCAAGGACTCTCGCGGCGCGGGGAATGCGTCCGCGCTGATCAGCGCCGGGTTGCGCGCCGACGGCGACAAGACGGTGGTCAGCATCGACACCGACCTGAAGATCTCCGGCAAGGTCGCCCAGTTCGGCAGCGGCATGATCAAACAGGTGTCCGAGAAACTCCTCGGCCAGTTCGTCGACTGTCTGGAAGCCAAACTCGCCGCAGATGATCTGGGCCGGACCGAAGAGGGACCAACCGCCGCCCCTGGGCAAGCAGCTTCTGTTGTGACGCCACCGGCTGAGACCTCGCCATCGCCGGCAACCGCCGCGCAGGGGGCTGGAGGCGGCAGCGTGACGAACGCGGAGGAGCCTGCCGCGCTTGATCTGATGCAGGTCGCTGGGGGCTCGGTGGCGAAACGTCTGCTGCCTGTGCTGCTCGGCGTCGTCGTTGTGTTGGCGGTGATCGTCTATCTCGTCGCCCGCTGAGTCTGTCCTGCTCCGCGCGATCGACCGCGCGGCCTTCGCCGTGGCTTTGTCCCAGCGGCTTCGTGGCGCCGGCATCGCGGTCGATCTCACCGCCACCGAGACCTTCAGCCGTTCTCTGGCGGTGCTGCCACCGATCGACCGGGGACGGCTCTACTGGCTGAGCCGGATCACCTTGGTGCGCGACGAGCGCGATCTCGCGGCGTACGACGCTGTCTTCGCCGCCGTGTTCGCCGACGCGATGCTCCCGGTGGATCCAAATGCCCGAAGGCAGCCGCGCAGTACCGCCGCCGGCGCGAGCGATGTCAACGTGAAGGTCCCGGCGACTGGTTCCGCTGAGCAGGATGGTGCTGGACTGCCTTGGGTCACCTTGCCCGCGGTGACCGGGTCGGCCGCGGAGACCGACCTGGCACTTGGTATTCCTGAGCGCCTCCCGAGCCGGTTGACCGGTCTGCTCGACACACCCTTCGACGAGCTCGACCCTGCCGAGCTCGCGGCGGTCGGCGCTTGGCTGGAGGAAGCACGAAACCACTGGCCGACCCGCCGCAGCCGCCGCTTGGTACGTCGTACGTCGGGGCGCAGGATCGACCTACGAGCCACTCTCGCCACAGCACGGCGTACCGGGTGGGAGCCGTCCGAGTTGGTCCGCAAAGGACAGCTGGACAAGCCGCGGCGGCTGGTGATGGTTTGCGATGTCAGCCAGTCCATGCAGGCTTTCACCCGGACCTATCTGCATCTGATGCGTGCCGCGACAGTGTCGGCCGACGCCGAGGTGTTCGCGTTCGCCACCACGCTGACCAGACTCACGACAGTGCTGGCCCACCACGACGTGTCGGTCGCCATGCAGCAGGCGACGAACCTGGTCGCGGACCGGTTCGGCGGGACCCGGATCGCCGGGAACCTGCGGACGTTGCTGCGGTCGCGGCATGGGACGGCGGTGCGGGGAGCCGTCGTCATCATCGCCTCGGACGGCTGGGATTCCGATGATCCGGAACAACTCGGTCGAGTGATGGCCAGGTTGTACCGGCGCGCCTATCGGGTGATCTGGATGAACCCCCGTGCGGCGGCTCCCGGCTACCAGCCGCTGGCCGGTGGGATGGCCGCGGCCCGGCCGTACTGCGATGAACTGTTGTCGGGGCACACCCTGCGTGCATTGGAGGAGGTGGTCAGCTCCACAAGGTGACGTGGATCGACGGGCGGAAGTGGCCGACGTTCACGCCTGAGCCGCGGAGCATCGCCTGGGTGGCTCGGGGAGTAGTGATGAAACGGGTCAGCTCCGCGGCCGCGGGGACGAGGGCATGGCTCGGCAGCGTCATCGCGTTCCAGACTCCGGCCGCGGTCAGCCCGCGTCCCGTGAGAATCGTCAAGCGGCCCCCGGCCACATCATTGGCCGCCGCGGACGAGAGCGTCACGGCGATTCCGCCATCGCGTTTGGCCTCGTCGATTGCCGCGGCATGACTCTGGAAGATCTGTTGCCGGCTTTCCGGGATCTGGAGCCGGCGGAGCATCGCTGTCACCACGCCGTCGGTGACCGCGGACGGGCCGAGCAACCAGGTCTGTTCGCGGAGCTGAGCCGGTCGTGCCGGGACTGCCGAAACCGGATGGTTGACCCCGGCAACCGCCACGATCCGGTAGTTCAGGAAGGCGACCCGCCTGATCGAGTCAGGCAACCCACTGGGCACGGGGCCGAGCGCCACATCGACCACGCGATCCGACAGCAGGGCGGCGAATTCGCGTGGGTGGTGCACGCTGAGCTCGACATCAAGGTCGTTGGCACGGCCCGCGAACAACTCGATCAGGCCGGGTGCCGCATGCTCCGCGAAGAGGGTGGAAGCTGCCAGCCGCATCATCCTCCGGCCGCGGCCGGCCTGGCTGACCTCCAGGATGGTCCGGTCCTGCAGTCCGAGCAGCTCAGCGGCGCGGCTCGCCAGACGAAGGCCACCCGGCGTGAACGCGAGGCCGGAGGCGGTGCGGGTGAAGAGTTTGTCGCCGAGTTCCTTGCGCAGTTGACCGACGTGCAAAGAGACCGCCGCCTCGGTGACGCGGAGCTCTGCGGCAGCCGCCTTCACCGACCCGAGCCGGACGACCGCCGAGAAGGCACGAAGCTGAGTAGGAGTCACAGTGCCGTCATCGTAAAGCCGCGCCGCCCCGTTGGATCGCGACACGAAACCCCCTCCGCAGATGCGGGGGAATAGAGTGCAGTCCGCCGCACCTGCGAGTGCTGTACTGCGTGCCTGATTCGGGGGTCCTTGAATCGTGGCGTTGGCGATCCTATGGAGTCAGAGAGGCTTTGGGGTCGAAGTCGTTGGCAAGCACTCGTCGGAACCCGGCCAGCAACGGCCTGGCCTGAATGAGGCCGTCGGCCGCAGCGGCAGGATCATCGCGTTCCAGGGACAGGAGCCAGTAGCGCTGGGCTCTGACAAGGTCTCGGACCGCCTCCGACGCAGCGGCCGAGCCCACGATCTCAACGGTGGAAGCACTGGAGGTCACCCGAGCGAGCAGATCCTTGAGACCAGGAAGTGCGGCGCCGTCGACCAAGGGCGCCATATCTGGCAGCTCGGGTGAGGGTTCTCCGGTTTTCGCGGAGTGCTCGTCAAACAGTGTCTGCAGGTCGACATTCGACTTGAGCGCGCCCAACTCATGGGGTGCCGGCGTGAAGAGATCCAGTCGCGAGTCGAACTCGGTGGCCAGGGCGAGGCAAACGGAGTACGAGGCAAGCATCTGCTTCTGGGCTTCCCGCCGATCTTCGTGGTCGAGCTCCGCGCGTCGGCTGCGGCTCGAAAGGGACTGGCTCAGAGCCACGCCGACGAGTGCGAAGAAACCGGAACTGAGAGCAAGACCTACCTGAGCGCCGGTACCGAGGTCAGCCATTTCATCAATCTAGCCAGGGCAGAGTCAAAGTGGGGGACCTTGCTGGCCGTGTCGCGCGTGCCGATATCAACCCTCCACAGCGCCTCGAGCGGGCTCGAGTTTCGTTACCGGACTCTGTGCCGACGCTGCACACGTCGCAATAGCCGGCGCTACTGTCGCCTCATCACCTGCGGACGGGAGGCACCACCATGGAGATGCTGAGCGGCGAGCAGATCACCGCGGCCGGTCTGACGGATTGGCGGAAGCTTGGTCAGGGGCTGCATGCCCGGTTCGTCAGCAGGGACTTCCGCGCGGGTGCTCAATTCATCAGCGCCATCGCCGACGCCGGGGAAGCCGCGGGGCATCATCCTGAGGTTCGGATGGACACATCTCGGGTGGACCTGAAGCTGATCAGCGACGACGCGATCTACCGCGATGACGCCGGCACCGAGCATCAGGTCGAGTGGGTGACCCAGCAGGACATCGACCTCGCGCGGCGGATCAGTGAGATCGCCGCCGAGCAGTCGCTCGCCGCGGATCCTGGCTCCATCACGGCGATCGAACTGGCGCTGGACACCGCGAACGCCACCAGCCTGGCGCCGGTATGGTCGGCGCTGCTGACCGGCGGGACAGAGGCCCAGGGCCGAGGGACCATCGGCGACGACGTACGCGATGCCACGAACCGGGTACCGATCCTGTGGTTCCAGGACACCGATGCGCACCCGACTCCACGGCAGCGGTTCCACGTCGACGTCCAGGTGCCGTACGACGTCGCCGACCAGCGCATCGCCGCCGCGGTCGCCGCGGGCGCCACCATCGTCGACGCCAGCCGGGCGCCGTGGACCACCATCCTCGCCGACCCAGATGGCAACAAGGCCTGCATAGGCACCTTCCAGCCGTCGGCCGAACAGCAATAACACGGCCCGTTCGTTCAGTGGTCCAGCGCTCGCAGCTCGTCGATGCTTTCGTCGATCAACCGCGCCGACGGACCGAGCCGTGCCCCGATTCCGTTGGGCACGGCTTTGGCGTCGACGTGGGCTGTGGTCCGGGTTGTCGTGCGCGCAACGTCCGGTGGTGGGTCACCGAACGATACCGGTGACAGCAGAACCGTTCCCTCCACAGTCAGGAGTCGCACTCCGAACAGCCGGGCGACCAGCGAGGTGTGTACGACGGCGCCGCCGGCCAGGGTGCTAGTTCCGGCTGGTCTCGTCCAGATAGCTGTCGAGCCCGTTGCTCTCCCCCCGTCGGGAAGGAGGCTTACCGCGTTGCCGGCGCGCCTCGTCGAGCCGCTGCGACGCCCTCTGGACCGATTCGACAATCTGTACATAGCGTTCACGTCCCGCCTTGGCTCCCAGCACGTACCCCACGCCGAACACCGCGAGACTGCGCAGCTTCATTTCTTGTCCTTCTGCCGCCGCGAGGAGACCACCGCGCTGGCCGCGCTCATGCCGATCGCCGCCGCGGCGGCGGCGAGGCCGTTGCGTACAGCCCCACGGCGCATCGCGGTCGTAGCGCCGGTCGCAACCGGCTCGACCAACTTCTCCCACCGGCTCTTCCTGTGCAACAGTCCCATGGTCGTCTCCACTCCTGGCTATCGCCGCTTTGATCCGGTCGAGCGTTTGAGGGCGGTCACCAGCTCGGTCTTGTTCATCGCCGACCTGCCCTTGACGTCCTCGGTGGTGGCAAGGTTCAGCAGGTCCGTCTTGGTCATCTCGCTGAAGTCGACAGTGGTGCGTTGAGTCCGTCCGTTCCGCTTCGGCTGGACGCGGGCGCGAGATCGGACCTTTTCGGCCTCGGCCACTCGTTCGTCGGCGCTCCTGGCTTCGCGATCGGCGTTCGCAGCAAGCTGCGCGGCCTGTCGGTGTGCCTCCTCGGCGGCTGCCTTCGTCGCCTCGGTGGCCTCGTCGGCCAGCCGCCTGGCCTCCGCGAGGCTGGCCGTCGCTTCGGCCATTGTCTGCTTTGCCTTCGACTGCGCGGCCTCCGCCTCCTCGCGTGCCTTCGAGACCCGGTCGTCCGCCTCCGCCTTCGCCCGTTGCACTACGCGGTCGGCGTCTGCCTGTGCAGAAGCACGGGCCCGCTCGACCCGCGCATCGGCCTCACGGCGGGCTTCGGCGACCTTCTCGCTGACCTCCTGAGTCTGCTCCCGCTCGACCTCACGCACGTACTCTCGGCACCGCTCGGCGACCTGACGCGCCTCGTCGCTGCGCGCCTTCGCCTCCTCGGCCTCGTGTACTGCCGCTTCCTCCGCCTGTTGGGCCTCGTCGGCCGCGGCTCTGGCTCGTTGGAGCCTCAGCTCGATCGAGTCGCCCACTGGCAGCACATCCATGACAGAAGCTCCTGCGTGGCGAGCCATGTCCACGAGGCCGCCTCCCGCCGCCTGGGTCGCGCTGCCAGCTGCGTCCTTCGTCGCTTCCAACGGCGTCAATGCCTTCGACAGCAGCCAACTCGTATTCCGGGGTAAGTCCTTCACCCCTGTGCCCCAGGCCTTCACGAGCCTGCCCGCTGCGCCTGTTCCGGCCATGTCCCTGCCTCCCTGATTCTGATCATGCATCTCACGACCACGTACCAGGCCCCCAGCCAATCCGCCGGTACCCGGCGACCGGCGACACAAACACGCGTGGCGATAGCCACCTCACCGTGGTCGGAAGACAACGCAACCGGCCGCCGCTGTTACCCGGGCCGAAAGTGCACTTCCGCCCTGGATGTCGACCGGTGGTCGCTGCCGATCAGCGATGAGTCGGCTGGACGGCTCACGTCGTTGGCGGGTCAGCGCGAATCGTCTTGAGGTCGTGTTCCGACGGTGTCGACGAGTTCCTGGGCGATCTTGTTGAGTCTGACGTTGCGGTGCTGGGACAGCCGGGTGAGAAACGCGAAGGATCTTGCATCGCTGAGCTGGTAGCGCTCCATCACGATGCCGATGGCCTGGCCGATCGTCCGGCGAGTCTTCAGCGCCTCCTGAAGGTTGTGCACTTCGCGGGCATACTCGATCGCGATTGCCGCCTGATGGGCGAACAGCGGGCCGAGCGTGCCGAGATCCTCGAACGCGCCGACCTTGGTGGCGTACAGGTTGAGAGCGCCTTGGGATTTGGGCGCCTCGTACAGGCGAAGCCCCGCCTGGGCTCGGATACCTGCCTTCGATGCCTCCGCGGCGTACTTCGGGAAGCGTTCATCGGCGACCAGATTCGGCGAGATGACGTGCGCCGTGTCCACAGCCGCGTCGTAGCAGGGCCCTTCGCGGAACTCGTACTGCGCGGCGTCGAGATCCCAGAGGAGATCGGCGGTCGGTGCGAATGTCTCCAGCTTGCCGTCGCCGTGCAGCACCGTGATGCTGGCGTACTCCACGTCGGGCAACACTTCGACGGCCGCCGCGGTGATCCGACCGAGCGTATGGTCGAGATCACCAGGAGTCAGCGATTCGACCAGCCTGCGCGCTGTGACGACCAAGCGTTCGTCGTTCATACCCGCCGAGTGCCCACAAGCGGCTCGCCCCAACCGGCGACGGACGCGCACCAAGCTCAGCATGGTCGCGCAACGTGTGTCCGACATCTGCAATTCCGCGTACTGACCGTGACGAATGTTCTCCGGAAAGTAGGGCACCGTGGCCCTCACGGGCGCCGGCTGGCCAATGAGTTGGGTCGACACCCGAGGTTTCCGGTGTTAAGCAGCCAGCACCGGAAGCCGCTTGAGCCACGATGAGCCGCAGCCCCGGCATTACCTGGCTGTGTCGCCTAATTGGTGGCGCGGACTGTGCTAGGCCAGGAAAACAAGGTCGACACCACGAAGGTGCCCTCGGTCACGTGGTGGGAGACCTGGAATTCGAGGTGGACGAAGCCGACATCGTCGGGCGTGAACACATGGGTGCTGTAGCTGCGGTCGCTCCCGACGCGGCGGTTCACCCCAGCTCGCCAGTCCGCTGCAGCGGCGGCGGGGAAGCCCCACTCGGCCGCGTACTCGGCGATGAGCCGCTGGGTGGCATCGGCGTCGAGGCCGGCCGCCGGTGGCTGCACCATCAGCCGGTCGGGATCGCTCACCGGTGTCGAACTCAGCATCACCGCCTCCGCCGCCTGCGTGCGGTACATCCGCCCGCCTGGCAGTAGCACGCTGAGATCAAATGGCCGGCGGTTGGGATTCATCCAGACCCGGCTGTCCGAGTCCGTGTCGAACCCAGCCGAGGCGCGGCCGGGTGGGCTCGTCAGATCGATCGTCCGATTCTCGGTCAAGGCCTCTGTCAGCGGCTTCGTCGGTGGGATCGCGGAGACGCCTCCAGTTCCGCCGGCGCTGACGTCCACGTCCCACCGGGTGAAAGCACCAGTGATGAGGCGGCTGGCGCGTTCGAGGAGCCGCTGGCCGACCGCGCGCTCGGACACCGGCGTGCCGGCCAGCTTGCGTGCCTCATCCGCGTGCTCCCGGACGAAGGCGAGGTACTTCGGCAGCGTGTCGTCCTCGATCAGCTTCCAGCGGTTCGCGAACACGGCGATGTTCCCGTTGGCCAGCGGTGTTCGCACGCTGATCACGGCTCGCGGCAGGTGCGCGACCAGCGCGAACGGGAACCGCTCAGGGAAAGAGTGGACACCGGGTATCGATGGTGCGCCGACGAGCGTCAGCAGATACGTGAACAGCATCCCCTCCGGCCGATCGTGCCGCAGCATCTGGAGGTAGAAACGGTCGATGATGTCGAACTGCTCGCGGAACAGCAGAGTGCGGTTGCCGCGAGCGATCAGCGTCGCATCGTTCATCGTCTGACCGCGGTCGATGTCCCGCCAGGCCTCGAGGGTGGCCACATCGATGATGCGCAGCTGGTAGAGCTCCTGGATCTTGGGCAGACCGCCGGCGACGTACGCCTCGTGCATCGTCGCCTGGTCCTCGAAGATCTTCTTCTGCATCCGGAGGAATGTCGTCGCATAGAAACCCAGATCGGCCACGCTGTACCCGGTCAGGTGTCTCACCGGCCGCCCGAACACAGCCATGGCCAGCTTGCGGGCGGTGTCCGGAAGAAATCCGAGATCCTTGAACCCGGCGTAGAACGACGGGCCGATCAGGCTCGCCATCCCAGCCCACTCGAGGTGCGAGTGCGCCAGGAACAGCTTGCCGTAGTAGTCATACACAGCCTCGACCGTCCGCCGGTTCGCGGCGAAACCACGCGCGGGCCGCCAAGTCGCTCGATCGACCCCCGCGCTCTGGAGCGCACGATCGAGCCAGGCTTCCTTCACCACATGAGCTTCCACAGACATTTCGTCCCCCCGGACCTCACAGCGCCCAAGACTCTCCACTTGCCTCAGATCCTCCTCTCCAGCCGCCAACCTGTGAAGTTCGTAGCTGACAGTGCGGCCGGGCGGAGCGGCTGTGGGTACGGATCCTTTCGTCAGTTCCTCATTTGATCGGGGCGGTTACTCGACGAGGTAGACGGCGTAGGACGCCCCGTTGGGCCGGCGGCCGGCGACGACGGTGAACACACCGAGGTTGAGCCAGTTCAGATCCGGTTGAGCGGTTTCGATCTGTGCGGTGGCGCGGAAGACATACTCCGAGGCGTCGACCTCCGCGCCGGCCGCTAGCCGTGCGAGCACCTCGGGCGGTCCGTGGCGTACGGCGCGCATCTGCAGGTAGAGGTTGGCTCCGGATGTGGCGTGCAGGCCCATCCGGATGTCACCGACGCTGGATCCGTCCGGGTTGATCGTCTGCCAGTCGCCACTGATGCCCGGTACGACGTTCCCGGTCAGTTCCGAGCCGGTGAAGGTGCCGCCGACATGGGGCACGATTCGGCGTCGCCGGCCGTCGGCGGATTGCCCGAGATCGACGGGCGTGCCGATGACGGCGTCGATGTGGAAGACCAGACGAAGCTTCGGGGGTGGTAGTGGTGTGATGGTCATGATCTGAACCTCCGTCTATGCGTTGGATGCCTCCGCCGGTACTGAAAGCGGCGCCGTCCTGCTCGAGCACTGCCAGAGCCGACGGTCAGCCAGTCAAGCAGCTGAGCGTTCCCGAAGTACTGCTCGGCGCTGGATCTGTGCGACTTTCTGGTTCTCAGCAGAGAGGAATCTGGTCCCAGCGATGCCCCGACGGGCCGGCGCCATGGTGGATCTGTACGCAGGCCGAGACGGTGTGGTGATCGCCGGTCCGTGCGGCAAGTTCCATTAACGCATCTATATAGGCCCGCCTATACTTGTGTCGTGGTCGAACACAGTGCCGTTCTCGGTGAGACACTCTTCGCGATAGCCGGCGTCGTGATCCGGCGCCGGGACCGCAGCCTTGGTCTGACCGCCGCGTCGACGCTGGCCACGTTGGAGCGCACCGGCCCGCGGCGGTTGACGGACCTGGCCGTCAACGAGGAAGTGACCCAGCCGTCGATGACGGCTCTGGTGACTCAGCTGGAAGGGCTCGGCCTCGCCGAACGCCGCCGCGAGCCCGCCGACGCTCGGGTTGTGCTGGTCGCCATCACGCGGGCCGGACGGCAGCACCTTCGCGCGATGCGCCACGCCGGCGCGGCGGTGCTCACGGGGTTGATCGACAAGCTCGACCAACAGGAAGCCGAAGCGCTCGATGCGGCGCTGCCGGCGCTGCTCCGCCTGACCGAGCTTGCCGCCGAAAGTCAGGACAGCCACACCGGCTGACCATCCGTATCAATGAGGTGATCGCATGAGCCAAGACGCCGCCGTAGAGCGGACACCGAATCCCGCGAGCCCGGCCGACCCCGCACAGATCATCGTCGCCGGAGTGGATGGTTCGCCGACCAGTTGGGATGCGTTCTCCTGGGCAGCCGGGGCAGCCTCGCGCTCCAACGGCAAACTCATCGTCGTCTACGTGATGCCCTTCACCGACCCGGCGGCCATTTACGGCGTGCCGTACGACTACGCCGGCGCCGAGAACCTCAGAGAAGAGGTTGCCAGCGAGCTCAAGGACGAAGCAGAGCTTCGTGCCCGCGAGATCGGCATCTCGATCAGTTTCGTCACAGACTACGGCGACGCCACCCAGACCCTCACTGACATCGCGCGCAAGGTCCACGCCACTCTTGTCGTGGTCGGCCGGTCCGCGAAGATGCGGCACCATCTCGCCGGCTCTCTCAGCCACCGACTCACCTGCCGCAAGGACGCACCCGTCGTCGTGGTCGTGCCCTGATCGTGGGGGAGCGTCAAGTGAGTTCCCGCGCCAAGTCGCTGTCCCGGTTCGCGGTCGAGGGTGATGACCGACGGTACAAGTGGATGGTCCCCGGCTCGTGATCGTCGCATCGAACGGCGTCTTGATGCATGCTATAGGCAACATTCTTGAGCAGATGGAGGCCGACTATCATGGTGCAGCGAACAGAGGTTCTCCTCACCGACGACCTCGAGGGTACGACCATCTCAGCCGGCAGGGGAGGCACGATCACCTTCGCGCTGGACGGCAAGACCTATGAGATCGACCTCAATACCAAGAACAGCAAGGCACTACGCAAGATCTTGGCGCCGTACGTCGAGGCGGCTCGCCCCGTCCGAACCAGCCGCGGTGTGAAGGTCAGGCGCACGCAGGTAGGCGCAGACGTCAGAACGATCAAGGAGTGGGCCCGCGCCAACGGCTACGAGGTCAACGACCGCGGCCGCGTCCCCAACCACATCCGCGAAGCCTTCGAGGCAGCGAACTAGCCTCCGTCGCTGCCGCAGCGGGTGGCGTACCGGGGTCGGACCGGGACGCAGGGGGCGATTCTTGGCCGCCGCCGGCCGAACGCTAGAACCGCCACCGGGCGGGGGCGCGAGGGTCGGGGTGGTAGCCGCAGTACGTGCCGGTGCGGATGGTGCGGCTGAGATGCTCGCCGAGCTGGGGATGGTGCTCAGTCATCCGGGTGATCGTCTGGCGGATCGCGCGGGTCACGCCGGCTCGAGCACGCTCGGACGCGGATGCGGCTCGTCGATCGCGACCACCAAGGCCGAACGCGTGCGCCAGCTCTCGGAGGAGGAAGTCGCGCTCGGCTTCAGCCTGCGTGGCTTGCTCGGCGTTCCCGATGGCGCGCGCCTGCTCGATGTCGTCGTCGATCTCGGCGAGGCGTCGGCGGTACGCGTCTCTCGCTCGTACGTCCAGCATCTCGCCCGCATCGCCGAGTGCCGGTCCCGGCACTCGGGCACCTTGGCTGCTGTCGACCTGCGCACCGCTGTCAATCTCGGCGCCGACGAGATCCAGCACGTGATATTCCCGGCCCGGATCGGCGAGGAGCCGTGCGAGGTAATGCATACCCTTGAGGTCGCGCATGCGGACGGTCTGCGCTTCGAAGACCACGGTCCAGTAGTCACCTTCGCGACGAAAGGTGTTGACGCTCCTAGCCGGTTCGGTGGGTTCGTCGCGGTGCGCGATGTCATCCGCTGGGAGCGCCGTCGGGGCGGCTTCGATCTCTGCGAGGATCGTGCGCGCCGCTTGGTCCTCCAAGACGGCACGGTGCTCGCTCCCGCTGGCGCGGTGGGCTTCGGCGAGGCCCATGCGTGCGACCGCCGCCTCATAGGGCGCGCCGACTTCGTTCCAGAGCTGTACGGCTTCGGAGAAGGACTGCTCCGCGCCCGTCGCATCGCCGTCGGCGAGCCGCACTCTTCCTCGAGCGAGGGCGGCGCCGGCGAACAACGCCTTGCTCTCGAATCGCCCGGCTACGAGTTCCAGCTCGTCGGCGGCCGATCGAGCCCGTTCGTGGTCTCCGGCCGCGATCTCGATCTCGACCTGTGCCTCGAGCAATGGCGCGCGCTGCAGATCGGTGTTCGGGGGCCGCTCCTTCGACGGCATTCGCAAGGGGTGCTCGAGAGCGTCTCGGATGGAGGCAGCCGCAGTGGCCACGTCGCCTTGAGCCAGACGCACCAGCGCGAGATCCGGTTGAGGATCCCATCCGGCGCGATGAGCGGCCAGCAGGGCTTCCGCCGCGCCGACGATGTCTCCCCTGTGAAGTCGGATCCGTCCGAGCTCGTTAAGTGGCCACCCTAGCTCACGTCGCAGGTAGGGGCGAAGCTCCTCGCAGGCCACGAGCGCCTGACTCTCCGCCTCGTCGCACGACCCGCGTAACCTGAGGATCTCGGCGCGGTGGACCCGGCAGCGTCCGTGCAGGCTGCCGATGGCATTCGTCTCGCACCACCGCTCCATCGCCTCGGTCCATTCCTCGGCCACGTCGTACTGCGCTGCGCCCTGAAGCGCGCAGACGAGTTCGCAGTACACGACGCCTGTCGAGAACGGGTCGAGGTCCCCGGAGATCGTCGCCACCCCGGCTTCGTCGAGCAGCGCCAGACCTTGCCGGACATCGCCGTCCAAGATGAGCGCCCGTGCCTCTGCCACTCGTGCAATGGCGAGCGCCGCCGGGTCACACTTCGAACCGACCTCGATGGCGTTCCGGGCCCACTGCCGAGCGCCGGCGATGTCGCCGGTCAGCATCCGCTCATAGCTGCGGACAACCGCGTACCACGCGTGCGCGGGTGTCTTCTGGAGACCTTCGAGAAGCCGCTCCGCTCGTGCCAGCCAGCCGCGCACCGGTGCCATGAGCGCTGTGTCGAAGAGCAGGTGCATCGCGACGCGAACGGCCGCAGCTGCGGCGGCGACCCGGTCATCCGCCTGCACCCACGCCGCGTGGGCTCGCTCCCACGCCTCGATGGTCACATCGAGATGGCCGGCCGCATAGGCGACCTCCCCAAGCAGCGGTAGATCCGCGGACGCCACGAGGCCCTCCGCGTCCGCCTCCATGAGCAGGTCGAAAGCCTCCTGCCAATCACCCCTGGCTGCAGCATCACGGGCGCGTTCGACCAGACCAGGACCAGCGCCGTCGGTCATCGCACGCCTCCCGAATTCGTGGCCGGTCGGAGGTCGGGGGTCAGCCGGCGCCGATCGTAACCGTGAGGGTTACCGCCGTAACCGGCTTGCTCACGCATCCAGGGTGGGGACCACGGGGTCCCCGAGGCAACGAGGCAGTCCGAGGAGGACTCATGACCAACGCTACCGCCACTTCGAAAGATGAACCGACGTCCATGAACATCAAGGACGTCCCGCGATCGGGCACCGTTCGCACGAACGGGCAGGAGCTGTACTACGAGATTCATGGGGACGGGCCGCCACTCGTCCTGCTGATGGGGATCGGATATGACTCATCGCTGTGGACGCTTCAACAGGTCCCAGCTCTCTCTACCCGGTTCCGTGTCGTCCTCCTCGACAACCGCGATGCCGGCCGCAGCGCCCGAGCCGACCGCCCGTACGCCGTCGCGGACATGGCTGACGACGTGGCCGGTCTGCTCGATGCTCTCGCTATCCACCGCACCCATCTGCTGGGCTTGTCGATGGGAAGCATGATCGGGGTGGAGTTCGCGCTGCGTCATGCGGATCGGCTGGATCGGCTGGTGCTGGCGGGTCCGAATGCGGCGCCCGCTCGAAGCGCCGTCGACCCGATCTCGATCTGGAACTGGGTCAGGGCCAACGACTCCAGCGGAGAGGTGTTCGGCAGTCAGCAGTTCACTTGGCTGTTCTCCTCGGCTTTCCTTCGCAATCAGCAGGCGGTGCAGGAGACGATGGCGATGCTGGCGAGCAATCCGAACCCGGTCGAGCCTGACGCCTACGGGCGACAGGCCCAGGCCTACCTGCAGTTCGACGCCCTCGATCGGCTCGGCGGCATCGAGGCTCCCACTCTGGTGATCGTCGGTGAGCAGGATCTGCTGACACCGCCGTGGGTCGCGCGCGAGGTGGCCGACGGGATCCCGCGAGCCCGGTTCGAGATCATCACAGGCGACGGTTCATCCCATGTGATGCCGCTGGAGCGCCCAGAAGACTTCAATCAGCTGGTGATGAAGTTCCTGGCCGAATGACATCTCACTAGGTCGTCTGTCAGCATCGGGACCCCAGCCGCCAGTTCGGCGGTGATCGGCGCGACTGCCTAGAAACAGCGCAGGCGGCGAAGCATCGCTGCCTCGCCGCCGACACGGTCGGCAATCGTCCTGCACGCAGGTCCCCCCGATTGCCGATGGATGGAGTTGCCTCCGCCCAGCCATCCAATCCTTACATCGTGTGAGCAGGTGGGGTCGTTACAGCACTGTCAGTAGTCAAATTGCGGATGGAGCCAGCCTTGTCGATTCCATGAGCCAATGAGCCGGGAGGGCTCATGCCTTGGACTCGATGCGTGTCTGGGTCGAAGCCGGGCCCGCCTCGGCGCGGTACGGCAGCAGGTAGTGGAGCAGCAGGCCGGACAGTGCCGAGAAGGTCACCGCGCCGTAGGCGCCGAAGATCGTGAACTGGTTGTCCACGCTGATCCCACCAAGTGTGGTGGTGGTCCAGCCCAGCGCCCACAAGACGGGCATCGCGACGGCCCATGCCCAACCCATCGGGGTATGCCGTGGCAGGGCCACGGCTTGCGCCACGCCGAGGACGACGCCGGTGAGGGCGCCCATGAGAGCCAGTTCGCCCAACGAGGTGCCGTAATCGACAGTGGCTGCGCCGAGGAGAAGCCCGATGCCCATGCCGATGGCGGTGGCCGGTATCCATCTGCGCGGATCGAGCCGCTTGCGGCTTACCAGCGTCTGCCCGGCGCCGACGACGATCCCCGTGACAATGCCGCCGAGCAACGCGGCGAGCGGATCGTTGACGCGGCCCGCCACCGCGGCACCGGCAAGACCGGCGATGGGGAAGGCGAGGAACCCGGCGGTCCAGATCAACCAGGTACGTAGGAAGGTCGGTGATGCTGCGGATGCGGTCATGGTGCTCAACTCCTGAGGTCGGCGCAGGCCGACCGGCTTGTACTGCGGGTGCTCGTCGCCAGGCCAGCGAGCATTTGTCTGGTGTTCCTGGCGATCAGCGAATACCGCCGTTCACCCGTCTGAGCAGGAGGACACCGAGCACGAGCAGCCACACCGCCCACAGGTAACTTCCGATGAGTCCGCCCAGCTCCCAGACGGGGAATCCGGAGACCGCGGTGGCGAGGATGTCGCCCTGGTTGACGAAGTACAAGGCACTCGCGAGCAGCCCCAGCCAACCGACCCAGGCCGGCATCACCTTGGAGCGCAGGATGATGACGCTGACCGTCACCGACCAGGCGACGCCAAGGAGTTGTCCGAGGTGCTCGCCCAGCAGCGCTCCGCCGTACTGGTGCTGAGCAGTCCAGGCCGCAGCCACCGCCGTACGAGTGGTCGCATCACCACTCATGTAGGAATCCGCCAAGGCTGGTACGACGAAAACCCAACGGAGAAACCCGATCAGCGACAACAAGACAGACGCAGCCCCCAGGTAGGTGGCCACTCGCAGCGCCGCGTCTCCACGACGAGCCAACGCGGTCGGCAGCAACAGGATCGGCACCGCCAGTACTGCGTACGTCCAGGCGACCGCGAACCAGGTCCACACCAGACTCGCCCCACCTGCCGCGAACTCAGGCAGTACGACATCCGGCGGCTGCCGCAGAATGTCAGGCCAGTCGAAGGTGATCGACAACACCGTCGCCGCGATCATGAAAGCCACGGTGGAAGCGATGAACAGAGCCCCGGTCACTCGAGCAATTCTCTGCCGCGACGCGGTCGGAGAGAGCATTTCCGCGATGGACCGCTGTGTTGCGTCGCTCGTGTGCTGCTGACTGCTGATTATGTCCATGCGAACTGCCCCCAGCACGGACACGAAACCGTGGCAACCCTGACGGATCACTTAGCGCAATTCTGACCGCGCTGACCTCAGCATGTTCCTTTCCAGCAGCCCTGTCCATGCTCGAAGATCTCAACGTTGACAGGGGCTGTCCTCCCGAGGATGGTGAGCAGCACGCGACGTACCGCGCTTGTGGCGGGCGTGTTCTTCCCTGCCGCCGAGGTCACTCCGATCCCAGCGCTGCCGCATCTCACCACCCCACCTCGCTGAGGGTGGAACCCAGTACGAAGACCTAAGTTTCATTGAGCAAGGCCGCTTGGAGATGGTTGTGATGGCAACATCTGTGGTGTACCCGGTGCATGTTGATACTGCGCTGGATCCGAAGTCGTCCAGGTGGTTGTGGCTGGTCAAATGGATCCTCCTGATCCCGCACTACGTCGTTCTGCTGTTCCTGTGGCTCGGTTTCGCGGTCGCCTGGGTGGCTGCGTTCTTCTCGATCCTCTTCACCGGGCGCTATCCGCGAGCGCTCTTCGACTACAACGTCGGGGTACTGCGGTGGTCCTGGCGGGTGACCTATTACGGCTACGGAGCACTCGGAACAGACCGCTACCCGCCGTTCACCCTGCGAGAGGTCGAGGACTACCCGGCGCACTTCTCGGTGGACTACCCGACGCATCTGTCCCGGGGCCTTGTCCTGGTGAAGTGGTGGTTGCTCGCCATCCCGCAATACATCATCGTCGGCATCTTCGTCGGCGGAGGAGTATGGGCCGCCAACCAGTCCGACAACTGGCAGTGGAACGTCCTCGGCAGCAATGGTCTGGTCGGCATCCTGGTGATCATTGCCGCGGTCATCCTCGCTTTCACCGGCTCCTACCCGCGTTCGCTGTTCGACCTGGTCGTCGGGATGAACCGGTGGGCTCTGCGGGTAGCCGGCTACGCGGCGCTGATGACCGACGCCTACCCCCCATTCCGCCTGGACCTCGGCGGAAGCGAACCCGTCGATGTCCCCACCTCGGACCCCGCACCAGCACCGGTCGATCCCATGACGCCGACACCCACCACACCCTGACCCGGCGGCCTGCCAGGTGGAGATCTGCCAGAAGTCACTGATGCGGGTGTTCGACTGGTCGGTGGCGCTCGTGGGCTCCAGGGCGATCACCTCGTGCCAATCCCCACCCCTTGAGGCAGCAGCCGACCCATCCCTTGGACGAGTGGCTTCGAAGTTCCTTGTGGTCGGTCGTGCCGTCCCGCGACTGTCCCTGAGCTATCCATCAAGGAACAGGAGACGTCATGTTGGCACTTCTCGGTATGCCGCAGGGAGCGGAGTGGCTCGTCATCCTCGCGATCGTGATGCTGCTCTTCGGGTCGGCCAAGCTGCCGGCGCTGGTGAGGCAGCTCGGCAGGTCGAAGAGAATCTGGGAGGACGAAGTCGGGGCCCACGGCAACAAGACTGATGGTGAGCTCGGCGCCGATACGCGGCCCGCGGAGCGCAGTACGGACGAGCAACTGTCGGCGGAGCCTCTCCCAGATCACCGCGGCTAGAAGACCCCGATGAGTGTCGAGCAGCTCGATCCGGTGGAGGAGGACGCCGGGCGGATGAGTCTGCGCGAGCACATCACGGAGCTGCGCAATCGGTTGCTCAAGTGTGTGGTTGCGATCGTGCTGGGTGCGGTCGTCGGCTGGATCTTCTACAACTGGGCGCTGGATCTGCTGCAGCAGCCGTTCGACACCAGTGTCAAGGAGTTG